>OY764073.1:0-5239836 GCA_963668035.1 Candidatus Poribacteria bacterium
ACGGAACCTACGGAGCCAACAGAGCCCCCGACGGAACCTACGGAACCTACGGAGCCCCCGACAGAACCTACGGAACCTACGGAACCTACGGAGCCAACAGAGCCCCCGACAGAACCTGTTCCGCCACCGACAAAACCAGAGCCAATCACACCGGCACCTTCGTTTGCTCCAATAACGCCTACGTACCTTTCAGGTAAGTCGCGGTTGGGTGGACTTTCGGTTAACAAAATCTCTGGACGAAGATTTTTAGGCGATATTCTCCTGGCAGCCACAGGACTGCCTATGGAGACTTTGGCAACTTTATCTGGAGGGACTCAAGATGCCTTGGTAGAAATAGCGGTTGATTTCATTCCAGATGGAGTCCCAATCACAAATAAGCAGATTCGTCGGCTTTTAAAAAGCGACAATATTCCAATTTTCGCTGGAAAATTAGTTGATCCAGAGTTGATTTTGGAAGAGGGTTTGGATGCAGAGAATTTTGGAAACGCTATTACGCCGATGCCGCTTGATCTTCTCTATGATGATGGGATGGGCGACAGGACGGATCCGAATCGCAAATATTTAGTCCGAGATAGTTTGAATCTTTACGTACGCGTGCCGGCACCATCAGCAAACATCGGCGGTGTTACGTTTGGCTCCAGTGATGGAACTCTACAAAAAGAGGGTCGATTAGTTTATGATTCCACTGACCTCCGTTCCGAGTTCATTAGTTACACCTTCCGATTAGAGGAGGCATTGGCTGCGACAAACTTGCCGGCATGGCCCGCTTTGGAAGATAGCCTCGAACAACTTTTTGAAAGCGTTAAGCTTTACTACTCAGATGACGGCCCGAATGGGGATACGACTGGCGTTGACATGCTACCTACATTCACGGAAAATGGCGTTGTTTGGGAAGCTATGATAGATGTCACACCCGGTAATAGTTATTACTACTATTATCACGTGGAACTTGCTCATCCGCTAACGCTAACGACTCTGGATCGCGAAAAGCTCGCTAAAATGGCTACAGACGCAGCTGCCGGTGGTGTGCTTCCGACAGCATTAGATATCCTGAACGCAACGAGGTCTTATCCGATTACCGAATGGTCAATGCCAGACCCCCGCAATCTTCAATTGGCGGATCGCGGCATTCTTGAGACTTTATTTGACGACGATTTCCGAACAGCTCTTACAGATGTTTTAACCCCCGTACTTGCAACCGAAAGCAATAGTCAAATACCTGTAGGTGAACGGCTGTGGAACGCGGTTGCAAAAAATCGGAGGAGACTTCAGAATATACTTCTGAGTAATACTGAAGAATGGACGAGGGAATTTGAGACTGCATTCGACCCGAAATTGTCTTCTGTTTTCAGTATCCCTAAAATTGATCCAGCAGCCGAATCGCTCTGGGTCGCTGAATTGACAGATATTGAGGATGGCAACTATTTCGTCGGTGCTGTTGTCCATGATGCCGATCGGAACCCGTTGGATCAGATGTGGAGCGATGTTACGGTTGATACCAAAGCACCGGAAGCCGATGTTATAATAGATGAAGGCAGCGACAACACAGCCGTTTATCGAAATGGCGAGGGCGTTTATGTTGCGACTACTTTAGATTCTGGTCCTGCGACCTTGAAGGTCACGGGTGTACCAAAGGATTATGTGGGGCTGCCGATTTATGATCAGAACTTTAATCAAGGTGCGTATCTCCTTTATCAAATAGTTGGGTTGAATCCAGATGGAACACCTTACATAGGTGAAGCATCGCTGCAACGCCCCAACACTTGGATGCCGTTGACTCCGGAGTCAATTATGCTCGCCTCAGCGGTATGGGAACAAACCATAACACAACTTCTAGATCAAAATCTGCTCCCTGAGGAGATTGATTTAGGGACAGGTCCAGTGCCTACTGAAACCTTAAAAAGTTTGGACCTTGTGAGGACGGTATTGCCGCTTCTTGCGACAGCGGACGCACTTGCCCGTCTAGAGAAGGATCCCATGATTGGCGGCGCAATTAAATCCACGGAAGAATTCTTAGGCGTGACTCTATTGGATCCTAAAGTAATGGACTTGCTCATTCAGATTTTCGGGGCAACAGTAGACATTATTGATCACATTCCGATTACTTACTCGAATCCGGATAATGAAGTGATGATGCTTGCCCAATTGAATGAAGATGTGCTTGCAGGCGACTACGGTATCCGCGCATTAGGGATTGATACGCTTTTCAATGTCAGTTCTCATACGCCACCAACGCGACTCAGAATCGTTGATTCAAGTATGCCCGAACATTATGATAAGGCAAGTGTAACGTTTGCTATAGTCGGTGATTGTAACCTTGATGGCGATACGGACGACCTCTTTGAGAGTGGTGCTATCGGTGATGTGACGATTTTCAAGAATACCACAGAAAATGTTATGTTAACCGTTAAATTTGACCAACGCTCAGTACATCCAGTCGACGTTAGGGTGCAGTACATGGATGCAAGTGGTGCCTGGCAAGATATTGAGGTAGTCAAGTTAGATGAAGGCATGGCTGACATTCCGACGATCCTTTGGAACGTCGCTGACTTTGATGCATTAGTAGCAGCGGGCGACTCCGTAATGGTACGTGCTGTAGCCACTAACGCGCTACAACTCACCGATCCCGAACCGATGGCCGGTGCTATTAGTTTAGACGCAGGTATCTGTCCGCTTGATCCTGAGGTTATCGCAATTACAGTGGATCCTGCCACGACTACCAATTCGGATAGCGGCGCACCACAAGGCATGCTAACCCTTAATGCCTATACGCCGAGCCGAACTTCTACGCCGATTGATTCTGTCCGCTTGGTGGCTAAAGGTCCCCAAGATGCCGAATGGACAATTGAAACCAGTGAAGCTGTTGAAAATATTGGTGGCCAAACACTGGCGGATGTCCTTGGAGACCTCGTCAACACTGTAGGACCTGACAAACCAATTCTCAATATTGATAGTAACTATCAGAAATGGGTTGTTACTATAGATACCACAGCACTGGCAGATACTATCACAGCGGATGCAGACGAAATTCAGTATGTGGTCATGGGATATGCGAACACCGATGGAACTGAAGTCCCACCGATTCCAGGCGTTGAGGCAAAGTTCTCGGTTGACAACATCGGACCCACAAAAATTACGGCTGTTGCTGATGCCAGTGGCGCACTTGAAGCAAACGAAGATGGCAGTTATTCTGTCGGCGGACTCGTGGATAAATACGACGACTCTGTCGAATCCCCAATGGTTACCTTTACTATCGACCCGGTGTCTTATCGGGGATCCTACGAAAACGTTATGATCGTAACGGATGCTGAAGGGGCTGCTATCGGAGAAGCAACCGAAGACAACGGCGTTTTTAAGATAACAGTTGATGCAGGTATACTTGCTGACGGTACCACATACTTGGGAAATGGTACCTATACCTTCCATGCTGTCGTTGTTGATGAAGACGAAGCAGAGATAGCCGAAACGGCTGGTCCCTCAGTTTCAGTAAATGTTGAAAACACTTACCGACCAGAACCTGAAATTTTGGCGATCGCAGTGGATCCCGAAAGTATTACAAAGACGAACCCGGATAGTGGTGCACCTCAGGGAACTATCACTGTTAACGTTTACGCGCACGAAATAAGCTCTCCGCCCACGACAAAGGTTATCGTTAAAGTCGGCACAGACCCAAGCGATCCAGAATCCTGGACGGAGTTCGAGTCCACCGCTGAACCGACGACTACGACCGAGATTTCGGATGCAACCCTCACCGACTTCATTGGTGACTTAGCCAATACGGCAGTGAGTGAAACCGAAGCGAGTGAAGGTGGTGAAGCGACAGTCTCGATCAATCGGACTTACCAAATGTGGTCGATTGATATAGATACCAAAACACTTGACGATACCATTACTGCTGAAAGCGCTGCAGCACGCGATGCTTCTAAAGACGATAACCAATATATGGTACGTGCCGTTGCAATCGCTGAAGCAGATGAAAGTAAAAATGCTGAATCCGCAGAGGGTATTACGGCTAAGTTCTCGGTTGACAATGTTGATGATGTCCCGCCGATAGGCCCAACGAACATCGTCAATGTTGCTGATGTGGCTGGTGATATTACAGCAACTGAAAGCGAAGATGGTATGCTTAGTTACACTGTCGGCGGAATTGTTGATGATACAGTTCCTTCACCGGTAGCGATATTTACCGCTGAACCGGCTGCTGATGCTAAGACCTATGCCTCAGTCAACTTGGTGCAAACCACTGAAGATGGCACGGAAACTGTTACCGAAGGCGAAGCCGGTGTTCTTGACATTACGATTGATGTCGGGATGCTTGAAAATGGCACTTATATGTTCCACGCTTTAGCCGTTGATGAATTCGGTAATGTACAGACCGATGAGTCGCCTCAGATAACGGTGCATGTCCTGAACTTCCGACTCGATGATGTTACGGAAAAAGCGGTCATCGCCGTTGATGGTACGGACGTTGAAGCACCCGCAGAACCGATTTCACTTCGCGAATCTGTCACTGCAAGTTTCATGGTCGCTAACGGTTCATTGGATGCTGAAGAACTCAGTGGCGCAGTAGACGGTAGTGAAATGCCGAGTGAAAGTGCTGAAGACCCCGAAAATACCTTCTCACTGATGGTAACGGTCGGCGCACTTGCAGACGGTGTCTATACACCACATGCTGTGGTCACAAAACGCAACGGTTCAGTTTCATTCCCTGTAGCAGAAGTGAAGGTGGATAACACCGGTCCGATGGTTAACATTGAATCACCTACCGATGGTGATACAGTAGATAGCCTGCCGACTGTTCACGCAACCTACAACGATGGTGACGGCAGTGGTACCGACAGTGACGGTCAGGAAGTCTTACCGTGGGCAACTACGGAACTCGCTGACGGTCCGACAGTCGATATAACACGTCTCCAACCGGAACAAGGGAACACCGATGTTGAAGTTGATCAGGACGCTATTGAAACTGATAACGGTACGTTGGTTTACACCCGCACTGAGCAACTCCCCGGGGGTGCCTATAAAATAACTGTTCAAGTCGCTGATGTCCTCGGTAACGTCGGGACAGCCTCACGCGAATTCGTTATCAACGGTACGCTCCCGACAGTCGCGATTGATTCACCGGCTGCAGGCGCAACCTTAGATCACGGTGAACCCATGATCAGTGGTGCGTTTACGGGCGTAGGAGATGTTGAAGTAACAACCTTTACTATCAATGATGTTGAAGCAACCCCAGAGGTAGATGGAAATCAATTCTCCTATACTCCTGAGGAAGCATTGACCAATGGTGATTACACGGTTGTTGTCGCAGTCACTGACGCTGATGGCAATATGACGCAGACATCTCTCACTTTCATGGTGGATATACCAGAAGAACCAAAAGACACGTCGCCGCCTGTTATCTCTACAGCGGCTCCGTCTGGGCTCATTAAAATCGGTACGCATGGTGCTGTGATCACGCTTTCTGCTGTTGTGTCTGACGAACAATCCGATATTACCGTCGTGAAGTTCCGCGTGGCGGATGTGGGTGCCTCTATAGGTGATGTACCCTTCCGTTCCGTGTCAGCTGCACACATCAAAGCGGGTGAAATAAGCAGTGCGCATCTGCTTGAGCCAGGGAGTTATACGGCAGAAGTCGTTGCAACCAGCCAAGGGGGTACAACCAAATATTCATGGACCTTCAGTCTGGACTTTGATGGTGCCAAGCCTACGATCAGTTCGATCACGCCAAGCGGAACTATCCGTGCTGGACTCCCGGTCATCTCCGCGAGTGCAAGCGACGAGTCAGGTATTGATAAAATGACTATCGCTGTTATGGATAGTGCAGGTAAAGCGGTAAAAGGTAAGGCACAAAACGATTCCGAAGAAGGTGTCGAAGGTATCACCCGTTTGGATTTCAACCTTGAAGAACCTCTTGACGAGGGAACTTACACGATTGAAGTTCGGGCGACGGATACGGTTGGTAATTCTACCACTGCAAAAGGGACCTTCTCGATTGACTTTGATACCGCTGCACCGATTATTACGATGGCATCACCGCATCAGAATGCGCGTCTCGTATTGAAACCAGGCGATAAGGCACCGACAGTTTCAATCAGTTATGCCGATGCCGAATCTGGCATAAATGCTGACTCTGTCACTCTGGTTATAGAGGGTGTTGCTTCTCAATACAAGGCTACCCCGAGTGGTACGAAGATCACGCTTACGCCCCAACAGAAGTCAGCGAGCCAAGTGATGTATCCGCTTTCAGTGGATACAAAAGCGAAGCCTGAAACTTGGGCGGGCGAGTATGTCGTTCGGTTTGAAGTGGCGGATAACGCGCACTCGGAGGGCAATGTCTCTGAGAAGAACAAAGGCGCACGTGAAGCGAATAGGACAGTCCACACCTTCAGTTTCTTCCTTGAGGCTGCGGAAGGTCCAATAATGGCAGCGCGACCGCTTAACTACCCCAACCCGTTCAAAGACAAGACTCGCATCTCCTTCACGCTGGCACGGCAAGCAACAGTCTCGATTGTCATTTATGACATGACGTTGCGTCCGGTTCGCGTGCTTGTAGATAACACCTTATTTGATGCCGGTCAGTATACGCTGAAAGATAACGGTTCGGATGCGATCGGTTGGGATGGAAAATCAAGCAATGGTGAAGATTTAGCTCGAGGCATTTACTTCTGTGAAATTATCGTAACAGACGGTTTCGAGCCAGAATACGCCGTTCTCAAACTTGCACTGACGCGCTAAGTAAATGGCAGTCCGCATATCGGGAATTGGACATCTATCCAATTCCCGACGCGGACAGTCTTTTGGAGGATATAATGTTAATGACGAAACACAATTTTAAATGGGCTTTGAGAAAATGCCCGAAATTGTTATGCGGTTTAATACCGGTTTTATTTCTTATCCTAACGGTGTCGCCGGTCAGTTTTGCCGGAGTGGATGCTATGCCGCATTTACGGCTTGGTGCCGGTGCACGCTCAATCGGGTTAGGCGGTGCCTTCACAGCGATCGCCGATGATGCTACCGCAACTGTCTGGAACCCAGCAGGTCTCGGCTCCGCAGCGGATTTAAGTCTCAACTTTTCGACGCAACGCCTCGATTTGGATAGAAGCCACAACTTCATCGCAGTGACGAAGGCACTCGGTTCCGCTGGGTCTATCGGGCTTGCAGTTACGAACGCCGGTGTCAGTGGTATCTCACAGTATGATAAGAATGAAAATTATGGGGGCGAATTCGACTACAGCGCGAACGCCTACTCCCTCTCTTACGGCATCGGCATCGGCAACTTCAGCTTCGGGCTAACAGGACGCATGCTATCCGATAATTTCGGCTTAGACAGTGTGGAAAACCAGAGCGGTTTCGGCGGTGTAGATATCGGATTAATGGGACATGCTCTCCACATAGATGTCGGTGAAGAGAAAGTTCCGACTTTCCATTACGGCATCGCTGCTAAGTACCTCGGCGCATCCATCGGTGATGACACTGTCCCAATGGTGGTCAATGTCGGGTTAGCTTACAACCTCTATATGGGCAATGTCGTCACATTCGCAGCGGACCTTGAACAGGAATTCGTCAATCTTGACGAGAGTGCTACGAGTCTGCGACTCGGTGCTGAATACACGCTTGTCAATTACAAATCTACTGCCTTATCCATCCGTGGCGGTGCAAAAGCTTCACGCGACACGCGGAGCCTTTTCGGTGGGTTTGGTGTGGACATAGGTGGGCTGCGGATTGACTATGCTATCCAAGATGGCATGGCGAGTGAAATCAACGGTGCCGGATCAACGCACTTTGCTTCCCTCTCTTACAGCTTCTAGCAGATTTTTTTGGAGGGCGCGTGCTTCGCAAGCGCGCCCCCTTAAAGGAGAAAGAAATTATGAAAATTATCAAAGGCACGCTGAAGCTAACGCTGATTCTCTACATCTGCGCAGCACTCAGTGGCGTTTATGTCTTATCCGCCTCAGCACGGATCACCCCGCACGGCGAGGGGGATGAAAGCACGATACTCATCACCATTGAAAAAGGCGATACGCTTTGGGACCTCTGCCAAGAACATCTCAAAGACCCGCTCCGCTGGCGCGAGCTGAGCAAGTATAACGACTTCACGAACCCGCACCTCATCTACCCCGGCGAAAAGTTACGTATTCCCGTGGATATGGTGAAAAATATCGTTGAACTCGCCGAAGACGAGACGGTTGTAAAGACATCTGAGCTTGAAGAGTTGCAAAACGCGTTGGAGCTGCTTGAAGAAGCACAACTGAAGCTCGCTGAAGAACAAGCAGAGCGGAAAAAGGAAGAAGAGGCTTATGCAGCTAAACTGGCTAAGCTCCAGGCAGAACTGGAAGCAGCAGCTCAGTCCAGCAAAACTATAGGGGATCTCGAACAAGAAGTTAAAGAGAGGATAAGCGAGGTTGAGAAGGAGATTAGCAAAACCATAGGGGATCTTCAGAACGAGTTCGAACAGAAATCTGAGGAGACAGGAAAGGAACTCTCCGCCATAGAAGCGCAGCTAAAAGCAAACGGCGAACTTCTCGTCTCAATCCAAGCGGAAATGGCGAAACTCTTGAAAGAAATTGAGATCAACCAACAGGGTATTAATGAGCTGAAGAGCCTGATAATTGCAGCCGAAGGCATTCATGAGAAACCTTCTAAGGCAAAGCGCGCACTCGTCTTTCTGACGACAGCCGCCGCTGGCATCGGCTGGTTTGCTATGAATGCTATTGGTGGGCGGAAGTAACTACTCTGCTTTTGATCCCGTATCTCGCTATAAAAACAGGGTGGGTGTTTCAAACCCCTGCCCTGTTTTTTTTATAGCATTTGCTACCCGTTAAGGTATTTTCGTCTATGTTATCAAATACCGCGAAATACCCGCAACCTCCCTTCACCCAAGCGATTGAACTTTATGGCGATAGAGCCGGCAGTAAAGGGACTTTTAAATTCGCCGGCTTCGCGTGGATACAACGCACGAAGGTCGTCCTTATCCAAGGGGACGTGCAGAGCCTAAAAAGTGCTGCTGAATGGCGATGTTTACTCCGCCTAATCGCGCTTGCACATCGCCTCAAAAAACCTATCGTTTTGTGGGAGCTCCCTATCCTACAGATCGCAGCGGTCCAACGCAGCACTTCATTGGCTTGCGCACAAGCAATCCAGAAAACCGAATTGGAACTGCTCAAACTGCCACACCCGATCATTACCGTTTTTGATCGGACGGAGGCTCCCGAACTGATATGGAATGATGGGAGCGTCCTGATCACAGCACCTGACGCTCAATTTTCTGAACAGCAAAACATCAGAATCGCACGGCACCCGACAGACATCGCGCCTGCAATCTTGGAACTTCTGTGTCAAGCAGAGGCGATTCCCGCCACAGAATTGATCAAAAGCCGGCGAGAATCCTTATCACGAATTTTCCGGTAGGAATCGCGACTTTGAGGAGACGTTGCAAATGTTTGAAGCGAAATTAAAACCCCGCCTTGAGACGATCCTGTCTGCTATTGC
The DNA here is from genome assembly GCA_963668035.1 of Candidatus Poribacteria bacterium. Classification (GTDB taxonomy): domain Bacteria; phylum Poribacteria; class WGA-4E; order WGA-4E; family WGA-3G; genus WGA-3G. Next base: position 9,493 of record OY764073.1, read on the forward strand.
CAATAAAATGGTCGCATTCGGTATTACAGCGAATATGGTAACGCTTTTCGGGTTCCTCGTGAACCTCATCGCGACCTTTTATTTCGCAACGGGACACCTGATTACCGGGGGGATCCTTATTCTGTTCGGAGGCAGTTTTGATATGATGGACGGTGCCGTTGCCCGCGCACAAAGAAACTTACGCGCCTCTGGCGCACTCTTGGATTCTGTGATTGATCGCTACTCGGAAGGTTTTCTCTTCCTCGGCGCACTCATCTATTTTTACAGTTTGGAGAGTCTGTTGGGGATAATTTTAGCGTTTGCAGCGTGGTTCGGTTCAATCCTTGTGAGTTATGTCAGAGCAAGGGCGGAGGGGCTCCAAATTACCTGTAAGGTAGGGCTCATGCAACGTCCTGAACGCATCATCCTACTCGGTACGGGGACACTAATACAAGGGGGGCTCTGGTACAAATTTCCGATTATCCAAAGCACTGGCATGATCCTGCTCTGTACGCTCGGTATTCTCACGCTCACCTCACATATTACTGCCGTTCACCGCCTGATTTTCTCCTATCACGAATTAGAGCGTTAACCGAGCCCAAGCAACGATATAATATCCAAATTGAACGGCTTTAGCGTAAGGTTCGTCGCGAAGACCAGCACAGTTACAACGAGAACCACTTTAATCCATTTATCGCCTTTTTCAACTGCCCAATGGCTGCCGATCCATGCCCCCGTAGCATTCCCTAACGCTAACGTCACACCTAAGGCCCAATCAACCTGTTTGTTCATAATAAAAATACCGAGCGCGAGCACCGTATAAGCGAGGATAACCAAAACTTTAATCGCATTCGTCTGAACGAGATCGATACCTGTCAAAAGGCGCAGAGCCGTTATAACAAGCAACCCGACACCGGCTTGAATGAAGCCCCCATAAATCCCGATAAAGAAGAATACAACCATCGCGATGACTTTAGAACCTGTCCCGCTACTTTCAATCCTGTCCTTTAACCGTGCTGTCGGGTTCAGCAATGTTAGGGCGAGCATAATCAGCATCACAGCTGCAAGAATGAATTGGAACAGGGCCGCACCCGTACCAATCGCAATTTGAGCACCGATCCCCGCCCCGATAACTGCAGGGACAGCGAGTAAGATGCCGTACCGAAAATTAGAGACCCCCTTACGCCTGAAACCGATAATGGCACTGACGTTTTGAAAGAAAATGGCGATCCGGTTTGTGCCGTTTGCTAATATTGGATCGGAGGTAAGGAAGATAAGCATCGGAAGTGCTAACAGGGATCCCCCAGCGGCAACCGTATTTATGAAACCGGCGCAAATACCTGTACCAAAGAGTAAAAGGGTGTGCAAAAGGTTAAAGTCCACTTTAGGTTTCTATTGTCTCCTTTTTTTTGATGAGTCGGATAACATCCGACGGGATTTCGCAATCCCAATTAAGATGAGCCCTGTAAGGTTTCCCACAATAATGGCACTACCGAGCCCCGTGAGTGCTATAAAACCACCAATTTGAAGAATGCCATCCCCAAACGGACAGTGCCAATGTAGACTGAAAATAGCCACGGCAGGGATCAGTACACCGAGGACGAAACCTATGCCTGCAGCAATGCCAGCGATATTTTGAAATTTCTTTAACCCTGGGAGTTGGATTTCAAACATCGGTGTCCTTTTTTAGACCGTCAGGATTCTGCAAACCGCAAAGGTGTTGGGTTTCTCTCTGTTTCTGGTTGATGTATCGTCTCTTAAAAAAGTTTCGTTTTCTATGATTTGTGCGTTTTTGGTGGTATTCGTTCAACCCAACCTACAATACTACCATTTTGGTTAAGCACGCCCTAAGTATTTATCCCTGCCTTGCACGAGGGCTTCTATCTTACGGTCTACCACGGAGCGTTGCAGCATCCAAAACCCGCAATCCGGGTGGACCCAGCCGATCCGGCCGCCGCCTAACACTTTTTCAGCGTTTTCTATGCTGGAGGCTACGGCATCAGGAGTCTCAATCGGATTGACCTTCACATCAATAACCCCGATACCGAGGACAATATCCGACGTAATCGCCTTAAGTGCCTCAAGATCCGCTTTGGGACGGTGCTGCAGCTCCAAAACGAGATGATCGCATCGGAGCGTATTCAAGAAGTCGATGAGTGCCTTCCAGTTCCCTTTTTGGATAACTTGACCGCCATAATTGCCGAAGCAGAAATGGACAGCCTTTTCTCCATCAAACGCATCAAGGACAATATTGATAGCCTCGGCGGCACGCGGTGCGTCTTGTGGGTTACCGGGTATATTGGCTTCGTCAATTTGGAGACAAGCGCACTCAAGGTCTTGCACCTGTGCTGCTAAAATTGTCGCCAAAGCAGTCAGCAGCGCGTCGAAGTCGCCGTAGTATCTATCCAATAATGTCCGTGCCAGCATATATGGACTTGTTACCGTAAATTTAATGTTTTTACCGGCAACAGCAACAGCGCGCTCACAATCGGAAACGAGATTTAGCGCGCCCTCTGCTAACGGTCCTTCAACAACTCCGGCGGGTTTCGCCCGAAAAGCCATCGTTTGCAGCTGCCGAAATTCCTGCCATTCTTGTCTACCGACTGCTGCCCTTATACCTGAAAGTGGACGGATGAAATAATCAATCATTCCGTTGGTGTCTGGATGGTTCGGGTCAAAACGGTAGAGTTCACCGTCTGTCGGCAGGTCGATGCCACGCTGCCGCTGAATATCCACGACAACCCGGGTCGCGTCAAGCAGCGACTGTTCCGTCGGCATTGACAGCAGCCATGCCGGCACCGGATAAGAGCCGACAGTTGTGGTTAAGATTTCTGGTTTATTGGATAAATTTTTCACCCGTACAACCCCTTAATTGTTCATCAACTCAAACGATTCAAGTTCAAAAACGGTGTCGACTGTCTCATCATTCCGAGTCTGCGACTGTGTAAATTTGACAATACCGACATCCGGCGCAATCCACTTTTTCACAACAGTGATGTCAAGTGGGAAATCTTGGTTTCCAATATCGAAACCCCACCGAAATGATTCTTGAACCTGAAAAACATGTTCAAAAGTCCCAGCTGGCACAGTCACTGTCTCTTCTGAAAGCACCTCAAATTCGTCAAGTCCAGCACCAAGCGGGAAAAGTTCCGGCACCAATTTTGCCTGAAAGCTAACATCCCATTTCTCGCCCGGGATAAGTGGAAATTGATATAAAGGCAGGAACGGCTCGAACAAAATTGTGTCGCCTGTCCCGGATGTGGTATTCTGGGCGTGCTGCACGATACCTGCTACCTCACCTTTTTCATCAAGACTCGGTCCCAGGTAAGAGTAGTTTACAATGTTTTCCAAACGCTCATCTGTGCTGGATTTCTGAAGTACAAAACTCTCGATGGTTTTTCCATCTGCCTGTTGAATCTGAATAGTATCTATGATTTCGAAAGTAATTTGGCTGCCATTTTCGTCGCGGTAGTGCCAGGCGTTCCCAACAGCCAGTGGATAATAATTCCCGGGTCGAGTTTGCCACACTTGGATATCCAGCGTGCTGGTTGTCGTTTTTTCGCCATCGCTGATTGTAACTGTGACCTGATACTTCTGTTCGGTTTCCGGGGCACGCCAGACCGCACCTGAGGTGTTTTCTGTGAGTTCGCCGCCTGTGACGGACCACGTATATGACAAAACATCGTTCTCAAGGTCACCTGCTACCAAGTGGATTGTCACCTCTGTCCCAGGGGCGACTATATCTGATTCTACTTCAAAGGTTAAAATCTGGGGGGCGCGATTTGAGCTGCCCGGCTCATCGACGCCGCAACCGAACCCGATACATATCAGTGGAAGCCAAAAGAGTTTCCAGACATCTGTCATTTTTGGGGTTTTCATGATATTTTCTCCTTAGCTCTCAAAAGGTTGACCGCGTAAGACTTCACGAGATTGCGTCGTGCCATTTCCTGTCACATTGTAAGCGAAGGTGTTCATCAATCGGTCGTTTGCCGAATTATTCGGTGCGGAACCGTGGATAATCAGCGCGTTAAAAAAGACACCATCCCCCGGTTCCATTTCGACGGCTACAGCGTCTTCGCGTTCTTGGTAGTGACCGGGTAGGAATACGCCAAAAGTCTGGTGTTTTCTTTCATGTTCTTGCAAGCCCCAATTGTGGCTGCCGGGAACAAACTGAATACAGCCGTTCTCAAGGTTCGCCTCGCTGATAGCCAACTGGCAGTTAATCATAACAGGTTTGTTGTTATCATTTTTCCAGTAAGCGTAATCCTGATGCCACGGGATAGCTGTCCCATCTCCGCCCGCTTTCGGGAGCAATTTGCTATGATACAGTGAAATGTTTTCACCCATCATCACTTCCAATATATCTAATACGGCATCACAACGCAGCAGACGATCGAGCGTTGGGCTTACCAACTCACTGTGCATGAGCTGCTTAATACGCGGCGGATGGTCCTCTGAATCGTAGACTTCCCAAGAAATGCCGATCCCGTCAGTCGGTTGTGCCGCCATACGATTGTGTATATCTTCGATTTCTTCCTGAATGCGCGCAATATCTTCTGAGGAGACCAGTCCTTTTTTTAAGAAATAGCCATTTGCCTCATAAAACTGTTGTTCTTCGTGCGTAAGTCCCATTATGATTTTTCCTCCCAAATAAAATGTGCATTTAAGAGTATACACCACGTTTCCAGAAAAATCAAGGAATTTCTGTTTTGATTGTCTATTTCAACGGGCACGAAAAGAAAAAAGTTTACTTTCATTGCATAAGCTGCTACAATATAGAAAGTTTAAGATTCACGCAAAATCTGGAGATGAACTGATAACTATGGACTACACACTCGAAAATTGCCAAAAGATTGTAGACGACTGGATCGGCGACATCGGAATCCGGTATTTTTCAGAATTAACCAATACTGCCATCCTCATGGAAGAAGTAGGTGAATTAGCACGGCTTATGGCGCGTCAATATGGCGAGCAGAGCTTCAAGGAAAATGAAAAAGACTTAGACCTTGGTGAGGAAATGGCAGATATCCTGTTTGTGCTTATCTGTCTTGCGAATCAGACAGGTGTTGAACTTGAAGATGCTTTTAAAAGAAACATAGAGAAAAAGACACGCCGAGATAGAGAACGCCACACGAGAAACCCGAAACTCCAGAAAAACTGAGTAGCAAGCATCTAACCGCTGAGGAAGATGAACAATGATGTTTCATAAAAACCATACATTTTGGCTCCTAAGTCTCCTTTTTGTCATCGCCGGATGCACGTTCTTCCCGAAAAATCCATCTTCTACGCCCGTGATTGACCCCCTGGTTGAGCGCAACCGTCAGTGGCAGGGGCAGGTTGAGGCAGGCAATAGGGAACTAAAGCAGGGGGACCTGCGCGCAGCACTTGCCGCTTACGAGACTGCTCTTGCTATCCGACCGGACACAAGTGAAGTGCAGCACAAAATAGCGGAAATATACCTTCAACTTGAAGAATACGAAAACGCAAGAAATGCCTTCGTTGTATTTTTGGCACTTGAACCGAAAAATATCACTGCGCTAAACTATGCCGGATATATTTCTGAAAAATTAATGGACTATGCCGCCGCCGCGGGATACTATGAGCGCGTTCTCGGTGTTTCGGGAGATAACCTGTATGCCCTAAACCATCTCGGTTTAGCCTACAAACAGCTCGAACGCTATGATGAAGCGGTCGAAGTCCTCTACAAAGCACTATCGCTTGATCCGAAATGTGAACGTCCTGAAAGTGAAAATCTGCACAATTACTTGGGATTAATCTATCTTGAACAAGGCAAACTCGGCGAGGCGATCGCAGAGTTACGGGAATCCATTCGCTTGTTTCCGAAGGATACCTGGGCAGGCGAACAACTCGCTGCACTCTATGAGGATCAAGGGCGTTACTTTGAAGCGCAACTGTTATACCAAAGCCTTTTGGAAATTGAACCCGACAACCTCCTCGCCTTGACACGCCTCCAGGCACTTGCACAATTAAATCTCGGTGCGGTACAGGTTACCGATGTGCCACCTGTCACGCTCCTGAATCCGGATGTTGAACATATCATTGTGAGCGCCCCAGCCGCGAGCGACTATCCTGACGCTGACACGCTCGTGCTCTTCAACCATTTCAGCCACGACGTTTTGCCGACGGGACAGTCGCGGTACACGACACACCAAGTCGTTAAGATCCTCACCGAAAGAGGTATCCAGAGGTACGGGGACATTGCTATTCCCTACCAACCCACGGCGCAGAATATTGAGGTGAACATTGCAAGGACAATCACAGCGGATGGTACGGTACTACACCCCCCAGATGAAGCGTTTAACGACGTAACACCGCCCGGATTGTTATCCCACAACCTCTATTCCGATGCAATGTGGAAAGTCATCTCTATGGTGGGTCTCGCGCCCGGAGTCTGCATTGAGTACCAGGTAACGCTTGAAGATAAAGTCCCAGGCGGCGAGACATGGATTACAGGCGGATATAATTTTCAGACAACAGAGGCGACATTGGAAACCAGCTACGCGCTTCAGATGCCGAAGACGTGGCATCTTCAATGGGAAATCGCTAACGACCCAAATCCACAAGTACCTATGGTATCCGACGCAGAAAATGATACTGTTATCTATATATGGAAGTACGGCGAGACGCCCGCGCTGACGTTGGAAGATGGTATGCCGCATCTTAACGGCATCGTGCCACGTTTGCGGTATTCCTCAATCAAAGATTGGAGCAGCGTCTATAGGTGGTATAGGGACCTCGCGAAGGGGAGATATACCGCGGATGCCAACATTGAGGCAAAGGTCCAGGAACTAACCAACGATCTAAAGACGGAGGCAGCGAAAGGACGCGCGATCTACCATTTTGTCACCACAAAGATCCGTTACGTCGGGATTGAACTCGGGCAGAGTGCTTACCAACCTTCGCATGCCACCGAGGTGTTTCGGACGCAATACGGGGATTGCAAAGATAAAATTACGCTCCTGATTTCAATGCTCGATCTGATCGGTATCAAAGCCTATCCTGTCCTAATGAGTGTCGCACCGCACGAACGCGTTGATACCACCCTACCGTTGCTCAGCCAGTTTAATCATGTAATTGCCGCGATTCCTACCACGCCAAATGCTTATATATGGCTGGACCCTACAGCTGCAACTTGTAGTTATGGCGATCTCCCGTATAATACACAAGGACGTACAGGATTTTTGATCGCTGATACACACGGCGAGTTTGTCCAGACACCTGTTTATCCATCAGAAACCAATCGTTTTGTAAGCACAACGGAATTGACGTTAGAAAACGACGGTAGTGTGGAAGGCACGCTCTACATCCAAACAGATGGACAGTATGACCTAAATACCCGATGGGCATATCAGCAGATACATCCCAACGCTCTGAAAACGACTTTAGCGACTGAACTCAGCCAGCAATTTCCGGGCATCCAAGTGGCATGGACGGAGATGTCCGACCTTGGCGATCTAAATGTGCCGGTGACAATCGATCTTGGGTTCCATGTTGAGAATTACGGGACGTGGGTGGGAAATGAGATGCTATTGCCCTTACCGATTGATGAATTCGCGGATTACGCTGAAACTTTTGCGGATGAACAACGCACTTATTCATTGGATTTAGGTTACCCGATGCAAATCGAGAAGGCGATCCGTATTCAGATGCCAGACGGGTGGACAGCTACGCTCCCGAAAGATATTCACTACGCTATAGCGCATGCGGAACTCGTGAGGCAGTACAAACAGGTTGGGAATATTCTCACTTATCAACTCATGTTTACGCTTAAAAGTCAGATACTTCCAGCGGAGGCGTATTCAGCAGCGAGGTCGCTTTTTACGGCACTTGCAAGCGAAGATGGCAGTCGTGTGTTATTAAATACAGATGGCGATAATCAGATGTCACGAAGATGATAACTGTTAGTCCTTAAGCATTCCCCTTTGATAAGCGGTGCCAACTTCCTCGTTACTCTTTGACATATTTCCAACCGTCAATTAAAACAGGAAGACCGCGAATAAGACACATCGCGACGGTCACGACGGAGAGGATCACACCTGCCAATTCCAGCCCGACCACTAATTCGGGATGGATGCCAGAATTCTTGAAAGCGATAATACCGCCGAGATAGATGAAGGCGACTGCTTTCGCAATGCCGTAGATACTGCGACTCATGCGTGAACTGGTAAGGGCACGGGTCCATTTGGAAGACATCATAGTGTTCTCACCGAAGGCAGTCTTCCCTTGCGCAAAGGCGGCACTTCGCAAACCGTCTGTGAAAAACCCGCGCGCAATCACGATGACAGGAATCCAGAACGGGATCAATCCGACGACGGCGAAGTAAACCCAGAAGATGCATTCGACAATTCGGTCGCCGATTATATCAAATAGCGCCCCAAAATCGGAAGTCTGATTCAGTTTGCGAGCAACGTAACCGTCGACCGCATCGAGAAACAGGATCAAACCGATGAGCGCGACAAGCAAAACGTCTAAGTATATGTGATATCCAAAAAGCGAAATTACAACAAAGGCGAGGATCAGGCGGAAGAGCGTAATTAAATTCGCAATCATGTTTTACTCCTTTGCGCGTCTGGATTTCCGTGCTTCAATTTTATTCAAGTTGAGTGTCTTCCCTTTAATACTAACATACTGTCCGATTGAAAACAATATTAATTTTCCAAACGAAAAAAGGATTTGTGCTATGAGCGAAAACAGAAAACCGAATATTGTCCTCATTCTGAACGACGATATGGGTTTTTCAGACTTAGGCTGCTATGGTGGCGAAGTCTACACGCCGAATCTTGACCGGCTCGCCGCTGGCGGGCTGCGATTTACGCAGTTTTACAATACCGCACGCTGCTGCCCCTCGCGTGCCTCTATGCTGACCGGGCTACATCCGCATCAAACCGGCGTTGGACACATGATGGGCGACGATGGACTTGAAGGGTATCGCGGGGACCTCAATGACCGCTGTGTTACGATTGCCGATGTCGTCCGTTCTGAAGGCTACGGCACTTATATGAGTGGTAAATGGCATATCTCTCGCCACACCGGGCCCGATGGTCCTAAACACAGCTGGCCCTGTCAACGCGGGTTTGACGCGTACTACGGTATCATCACGGGTGCTGCAAACTTCTGGAAACCGAATACACTCACGCGCGGTAACACGCGCATCCAGCACGATGAACTGCCCGAAGGATACTTCTTCACGGATGCTGTGAGTGATGAAGCGGCGACGTATATCCGAAACCATACCGAGAAAACACCGGAACGTCCCTTCTTTACTTATGTCGCTTACACGGCACCGCATTGGCCCCTACATGCCCACGAAGAGGACATCGCACCCTACAATGGGCGGTTTGCCGCCGGGTGGGACGAACTCCGAGAAGAACGACTTGCACGGATGCGGGAGATGAAAATTTTAGATGAGGCTTGGCAGCTCACAGCACGCGACCCCTCACAACTCCCTTGGGGTGAGGCAGAATATAAGGCGTGGAATCAACGCCGCATGGAAGTCTACGCAGCACAAATCACCCGGATGGATGCAGGCATCGGACGCATTATCGACACGTTGGAAGAGACCGGACAACTTGACAATACGCTCATCCTGTTTTTAGCTGATAACGGGGGCTGTGCTGAAGAACTCGGAGGACCGCCGGCAAAACGCGACAGCGGTTCACTCATCAGTACCGAGACCACCTCCGATGGAAAACCGGTCTATCGGGGCAATGACCCTACCATCATGCCGGGGCCCGAAACGACCTATCAGAGTTACGGGGTTCCGTGGGCGAACTTATCCAATACACCCTTCCGATTGTACAAGCACTGGGTCCATGAAGGCGGTATCGCTACGCCGTTAATAGCGCATTGGCCAGATGCCATAAAATCCGCCGGAGAATTACGACATCAGCCCGGGCAACTGCCGGACATTATGGCGACATGCCTCGAAGTTTCAGGTGCGACGTATCCTGAAGAACACAATGAAAGACCGATTTTGCCGTTAGCGGGAACAAGCTTGATGCCGATTTTTGATGGCAAGGATAACGGTAAAGAGGTACTCTATTGGGAACATGAAGGGAATTGTGCGGTTCGTCAAGATAACTGGAAACTGGTTTGTCGGTTCCCCGGGGATTGGGAACTCTACGATCTGGCGGCGGAGCGGACAGAAATTAACGATCTCGCTGCTCAGCATCCGCAAAAAGTCGAAGAGCTTTCGGGACTTTACCGAGATTGGGCGGACCGCTCTCTCATCTATCCGTGGGATAAACTCCAAGAACATCGTAGACAGCGGCGCCACGAACGGTAAGGAATTATGCTGTCTGTTCGGGCAGGTCGATGTTTTCCTGCCCGAACCACACTTCACGCTGTTGATTAGGTGAACAGACACCGTATCTACGGGTGTTTCAATGAGATTTTTTGGTGGAAGACTTTCTGGCGGCGAACTTCGCACGCAGTGCCTTGTGTGCTTGCGCTACCGGAATAGTATCTGTCCATGTGATCTCACCTCTGATGTCGCGGCGGGTGAATTCCTTGTTGTGGTCGATAGTCCCACTGATGAGTTCCATCCGTGGGATAGAAACTTCTTCCGCGTCGCCAAAGACGAAGAGCGTAGCGTTTCCTTCGTGGGCGGGGCACTCCATGTTAAATTCGGATATCCGCGCGCGGTCTTTGCTTACTAACAGATGTCCCCTGAATTGCTTCGGCGTGAGGTAGACACCTTCGTTGTAAGCTTGCGATCCTTTGAGGTGCTTTATTTCCAGGGTTAATGTGTTGAGTGTATGCTTTTGTGCGTTTAATACCGCCTTTAGCGTGTTAAACTCTGCATCAAGGTATGTAGCCAACGCTGTTTCGAGATCATCAACGTTTTCAGTTAGCTCCTTTTCGAGTTTATCGAGCCGCGCATCAAAAGTAGCGGTTAGTTCCTTTTTGAATTCATTGAGCCGCGCATCAAAGTTTGACACCAGTTCTTCTAACGCTGTTATTGTCGTCGTAAGTTCCGCGAGCCTCGTCTTAAGGTCTCCCGATAAACCTTCCAATGTAGTCGTTACCTCTGTCAGTGAAGCCAGGACTTCGGCAAGTTCCTTTTTCAGGTTAGCTAAGTCCTTTTCGGTCTCAGTGGCAAGGTCCGCCGGCAATAAGGCAACTTTCTTCTTCACTGAGCTAAGTTTATCCTCTACCGCTTCTTGTAGATCTCCGATTTCCTGTTTGATTTTCTGTTCTTCGAACCGCTGCTGGAGCTCCCCGATAGTCCGCCGTAGAGTTGCTTGTTCCATCTCGTCTGTCATCTTCGCGACGGCCTCGGTTTCTTCTCTTATCTCAAGGTTGAAATCTGCGTGAAATTGGAAAATGATCTCGTAATAATCTGGTGAGACTGCTCGTAAACACGCGTAAGCACCTTGCTGTCCCGATAGAGAGACGGTTGCCCCAGGATGAAACTGTTGAAGGAGCGGGAGCATCTGCCGCACATCAAACGCCCATGTGTCCCCGACAACGTTGTCGTGCCTGGGCGGTAAAAGCGATACAAGTGCCTCGTCAACAAGCATCCGCTGAGGGTGTGCCGGTTTGAGATCGGACAGATTCTTATATTGTGGTGGCGGCTTCCAGTGGGCTGCTATTGTCAATACTCGCTCGAGACCGCACTGTCCAACGTTGGCATGTAGTCCGAACATGGATAACGCGGCACAGCAGAAGACTAAAACGTTAGCAAATCTAAATGAACGATTCATTATTTTCTCCCTATCCGCGGCGTGTTTGTGCCGCAAATTGTTAGTTTTAGGTTATTCAATCGAAATATACCGCTGAAAACAGGCAAAAAATCATCACTTTGTAGGTGGCGGTGCAAAGTCTTTTTGTATAAAGACGAACGCCTTATCTGTTGTTTTGCTGCTCCCGAATGGACCAAAAGAAGGAGTGTAGTCAGTAATTTCACCGTCCCCGTAGAGTTCTTTTAACTGATCAAGTTCATCCTTAAAGTTTGAAGGGAGTCGCCGCTCAAGCTCAGGTAAGGTCAGAACACCATCGGGGTCGTCTCTATTTTCTAACAGCGTCAACAATGCCAAGGTAAATGGGGAATGTTCAATACCGGCCTGGACCTCCTCCTTCCCGCCGGCACTCACGTACCAGCGTGTCTTGACTTTCAGCGTCTCCGCAAGATCTAATTGTGGTTGGTTCGGCATTGCGTTTACTGCCTGGAAAACTGTTGAGGGACCTTTGTCGAGGGCGATGTTATGGTCAAACGTCCCGCCATAATCGACATCAAGTATCACCATGATGCGTTCGCACGGAAAATTGTTAAGAGCAGATTTTAATCTGCTATATGAGAGGTAGGTGGTAAGATTCGCATCCGCATCTGGAAGCTGTGACTCTGTTCCAGCGATGTGTCCCTCCTGCAAGGTTTTGTCAAAATGTCCATGTCCATTGAAATAGACGAGCAGTTGATCGCCGGGATCATATTTCTTTTCTTTGTATTCGGCGAGTGCGGCAAGTATCTGCTTTATCGTCAGGTTTGTGCGAATATCGACGTTAAACCCATATCGGTTTTGCAATTTCGCGCCGATAGCCCTTGCATCCGCTATTGGTGTGTAGGAATCGCCCCAATGCGTATACGTGTCCGTGGCGAACAGGAGTGCGTAATCCGTGCCTGTTCTGACAAATCCACTTCTATCGTAAGTACCATCGAAGGGTGATATTAGGTTAGGGTTGGCTACTTGCCATCCGTCAGCTTTGAGTGCTTCCATAAGAGGATTTTTCGTGTTTTCTACTTTCTCTGCCGGCACCCAAGTATGTTTGGACGTGGAAGCTGTTTCTATAGAAGCAAGTCTTCTGCGCATATCTTGCAACTGCGTCTGCAGATCTTCTACCAAATCTTCCTGTGTGCCTTTGCGTTTTAAAACCTGCTTCATTCCGTTGGTGTTCGTCAAGGTGAGTGTGTTTCCGTTTAGATTCGCCTCCCAATTTTCTATGTTATCGTTTCCAAAGAGCCAATTCCGGGGAATTATTTTCTGGACATCCTCTTCCGTGATACCGGACGACAACCAGAAGTCTTCGGGTTCAAGTCGGATCTCAAGATTCTCTTGAGCCGTGATGATGGTCCCTTCTGTCGATGTGAAGGAGCTGTTGTAGGAACCTTTTTCTGCCAGACTTACTTCTGGTAACAAAGCCATACCGCCCCCTAAATCGATCTTTATATCAAACGCAAGTATCCGGGCCCAAGAACCGTTCGTAAAGAAAATAAGGTCATTCTGGATGTCCTTGGCCTCTATGCTATCCCAGAAGAATTCTTTACCAAGGTATTCTATTAAAGGTTTCCCATCTAAAGGTTTCCCATTTACCGTTATCCTTTCCGCCAGGTATTCCATTAAAGGTTTCCCATCAGGTGTTGGCATTTTCAAAAAACGCTCTGTAACAGGTTTACCATCAATAGATACCATTTCCCAAGAGTCAGCTATAATTTTGCCGGACTGAACTGCCGCTTCCAGGTCTGCCTTGAGTTTAGCCAGTTCAGCTGCATAAGTCTCTCGTTCCTTTTTCCACTTTGCTTTTTCTTTAACGAGCTGCTGTTCTAATGCATTAGACTGCTCCAACGCGTTTTGTAACGCTTTAAGTGACTCATATTCGTCGAGTTGGACCACTTCAACTGCCTCTGCTTTTACAACTGACTCATCTTCGGCGAGTTCAGTGAAGTTTTTCCCTTGTCTTTGGGGAGTATTGAAGACAGACTTGACATCCCTAAAAATCTTCTGGGCGACCTCTCTCTTAGCAGCTGCTATAGTATCTTCTAACGTGCTATCCACGGGAATACGCAACTGCTCGCCGGGGTAGATGAAGTGCGGATTTGTGAAGTCGTTATACTTGCTCAGCTCACGCCACCGGAGCGGGTCTTTGAGATGTTCTTGGCAGAGGTTCCAAAGCGTATCACCTTTTTTGATGGTGATGAGTATAGTGCTTTGATCTCCCTCGTCGTGTGGGGTGATCCGTGCCGAGGTGGATAAGACATAAACGGCACAGAGTGCTGTGCAGATGTAGAGGATCAGCGTTATCTTCAGCGTGCTTTTGATAATTTTCATACTTTTCTCCTTATTCTCGGCGTATTTGTGCCGGGAAGTGTTATTTTTAGGTTGTTGTATTGAAACATAGGGTTCAAAACAGTCAAAGATCCTCACTTTGTAGGTGGCGGTGCAAAGTCTTTTTGTATAAAGACGAACGCCTTATCTGTTGTTTTGCTGCTCCCGAATGGACCAAAAGAAGGAGTGTAGTCAGTAATTTCACCGTCCCCGTAGAGTTCTTTTAACTGATCAAGTTCATCCTTAAAGTTTGAAGGGAGTCGCCGTTCAAGCTCAGGTAAGGTCAGAACACCATCGGGGTCGTCTCTATTTTCTAACAGCGTCAACAGTGCCAAGGTAAATGGGGAGTGTTCAATACCGGCCAGGACCTCCTCCTTCCCGCCGGCACTCACGTACCAGCGTGTCTTGACTTTCAGCGTCTCCGCAAGATCTAATTGTGGTTGGTTCAGCATTGCGTTTACTGCCTGGAAAACTGTTGAAGGAGCTTTGTCGAGGGCGATGTTATGGTCAAACGTCCCGCCATAATCGACATCAAGTATCACCATGATGCGTTCGCACGGAAAATTGTTAAGAGCAGATTTTAATCTGCTATATGAGAGGTAGGTGGTAAGATTCTCATCCGCATCTGGAAGCTGTGACTCTGTTCCAGCGATGTGTCCCTCCTGCAAGGTTTTGTCAAAATGTCCATGTCCATTGAAATAGACGAGCAGTTGATCGCCGGGATCATATTTCTTTTCTTTGTATTCGGCGAGTGCGGCAAGTATCTGCTTTATCGTCACATTTTTCCGAATATCCACTTCAAACCCGTATCGGTCTTGCAATTCCTCTCCGATAGCCTTCGCATCTCCTATCGGGGTTTCGATATACGGCCAATGCGTATATGCGTCTGTGGCGAACAGGAGTGCGTAATCCGTGCCTGTTCTGACAAATCCACTTCTATCGTAATTACCGTCGAAGGGTGATATTTGGTTAGGGTTGGCTACTTGCCATCCGTCAGCCTTGAGTGCTTCCGTCAATTTTTCATTAGCCTGTTTCTCTGCCGGCCCCCAAGTATTTTTGAACGTGGAACGCCAAGTATTTTCGGCTGTCTCTATAGAAGCAAGCCTTCTGCGCATATCTTGCAACTTCGTGTGCAGATCTTCTGCCAAATCTGCCTGTGTGACTTTGCGTTTTAAAACCTGCTTTATTCCCTTGGTGTTCGTCAAGGTGAGTGTGTCTTCGTTTAGACTCGCCTCCCAATTTTCATCGTTTCCAAAGAGCCAATTCGGGCGAATTACTTTCAGGACATCCTCTTCCGTGATGCCGGAGGACTTCTTCCAGAAGTCTTCGGGTTCAAGTCGGATCTCAAGCTTCTCTTGAGCTGTGATGATGGTCCCGCCTGTCGGTGTGAAGGAGCCGTTGGAGGAACCTTTTTCTGCCAGACTTACTTTTGGTAGCAAACTCACACCGCCCCCTAAATCGATCTTTATATCAAACATAAGTGTCCGGAACCACGAACCGTTCGGAAAGAAAATAAGGTCATTCTGGATGTCCTTGGCCTCTATGCTATCCCAGAAGAATTCTTTACCAAGAAGTTCCGTAACAGATTGCCCTTTAAGAAACTCTAACGTTATCCTTTCCGCCAGGTATTCCATTAAAGGTTTACCGTCAGGTGTTGGCATTTTCAAAAAATGCTCTGTAACAGGTTTATCATCAATTGATACCATTTCCCAAGAGCCAGTTATAATTTTGCCGGACTGAACTTCTGCTTCCACTTCTGCCTTGAGCTTAGCCAGTTCAGCTGCATAAGTCTCTCGCTCCTTTTTCCACTTTGCTTTTTCTTCCAGGAGCTGCTGTTGTAATGCATCAAGCTCCTCCAACGTTTTTTGTAACGCTTCAAGTCCCTCTGCCTTTAAGACTACCTCGTCTTCGGTGAGTTCAACGACTACCTCGTCTTCGGCGGGTTCAACAGCCGAGGTGGATAAGACATAAACGGCACAGAGTGCTGTGCAGATGTAAAGGATCAGCGTTATCTTCAGCGTGCTTTTGATAATTTTCATACTTTTCTCCTTATTCTCGGCGTATTTGTGCCGGGAAGTGTTATTTTTAGATTGTTGTGTTGAAACATAGGGTTCAAAACAGTCAAAGATCCTCACTTTGTAGGTGGTGGTGCAAAATCTTTTTGTATAAAGACGAACGCCTGGTCTGTTATTTTCCTGCGCCTGAGGGGGCTCCCGAAGGGTCCTGAAGCGGGGGTTTGCTCAACTTCGCTTTCTTTGTCCAGGGATCTTAACCTGTCAAGTTCACTTTCAAGTTTTGATGGGAGCTGGCGTTCAATTTCGGGTATGGTTAGCACCCCGTCGGCTAAAATCTCATCACTACTGTTTAAAATCTGCAGGAGTGCCGAAGTAAAAGGGGAATGTTCTATACCGGCCTGGACCGGCTCCTTCCCGCCGGCACTCAGGTACCAGCGTGTCTTGGCTTTCAGCGTCTCCGCAAGATCTAATTGTGGCTGGTTCCGTTTTTCTTTTCCTACTCGGTGATATCTTGAGGGAGCTTTGTCCAAGGCTTTGTCCAAGGCGATGTTAGCGTCAAACGTCCCGCCATAAGAGACGTCAAGTATCACTATGATGCGTTTGCACGGAAAATTGTTAAGAGCAGATTTTAATCTGCTATATGAGAGGTAAGTGGTAAGATGCACATCTGTCTCTGGAAGCTGTGACTCTGTTCCAGCGATGTGTCCCTCCTGCAAAGTTGCATCAAAATATCCATGTCCAGTGAAATAGACGAGCAGTTGATCGCCGGGGGCATATTCCTTTTTGTTGTATTCGGCGAGTGCGACAAGTATCTGCCTTATCGTCAGATTTTCCCGAATATCGACGTTAAACCCATATCGGTTTTCCAATACCGCGCCGATAGTCTTTGCGTCCGCTATTGGGGTATTGAGATTGTTCCAATGCGTATACATGTCCGTGGCGAACAGGAGTGCGTAATCCGTGCCTGTTCTGACAAATCCACTTCTATCGTAATTGCCATCGAAGTCGTTTCTGGACACGTTTCCGGGTATCTGCAACAGATGTTCATTCGGAACCCGGTATCTGTAGAAGTTTATCTGTTTCGTATCCGCTTTACTGATTTTGTGATAGATACCGTCATTTTCTTCGGCGGACGCAGAGAGGATCTCCCCACTACCAAAATCCTGAACGATTTTAAAATTCTTTTCAGGATGAACAAGATAATACCCGGATCCCGTTACGTTGGAGCCACTGAATGAGCCACTGAATACTGTTCCGTTCGACAGTTCACCCGCTACACCGAGGTCAACATAACTCGTCTTAGGGATATCTATTTTCATATAACGTCCAGATGGAACGTGCACCCACCCTCTCACGTGATACCCAGCTACTTCCCCGATCTTATCAACGTCTTCAGGGTCAACGGCATACCAGTATGCAAAACGAGCTTCGGAATCGCTTCTATTTTTGATGGTCAGCGTTCGTTTCTGTTCCGCCGCTATTACCGAGTTGGCGAAGAGCGACAATAGCACCAAAAAAAGACTGAAAAAACTGCTTCGTTTCATGAGTACCTCCTTATATATGTTTACACTTGTAGCATAGGCTGTTAGCCTGTGCCGTAAGATTTCGGAGTTCGGAAGATGCGCAAGGGATTAGGGGATCCACTATAATCCGAGAGTTTTCGCCACATTTTTGAGACACGCGTAGAGGTTGGGTTACCCAACCCCTACGATTGGCTAAATTCTCAGGCACAAGGCTGTATCATTTACTTTTACGAAAAACATCCCGTATCGATTTGCTAACTACAGGCATCTTATGAAATACAAACGCCTTATCTGTTGGTTCGCTGTTCCCGAAGGGTCCAGAAGCCGCGGTTAGCTTGATCTCAAGATCTGGGTTTTCCGCTAAATCCTCTACAACTCCCTTTCTAATTGGATAGCTTGGCGTGGAGATTACCTCGACCTTGAGATATGGATTTTCCTTCCAGAACTTGTTAATCGAAAGCGCGAATTCAATTTCGGGTATTGTCAATCTATGATCAGCTAACAGCAGTATTTGTGTCCCTCCACCAATATCTAAAGGTATATCCCTTAAAATCTGCAGGAGTGCCGAGGCAAATGGAGAATGTTCAATACCGTCCTGGACCGCCTCTGTCCGACCAGAACTCAGGTACCATCGCGTCTTTTTATCCGGATCGGCAACGCTTAGATCTAGCGGCTTCATGAGATTATCCAATGACTGCGCAGCATCCAGTCCTCTTTCCTCATCAAATGTTCCGCCATAGCAGACATCAAGTATCAGCATGATGTTTGTACACGGAAAAGCGTCAAGGTCCGCTCTCAATTTGCTAAAGGAGAGGTAAGTGGTAAGATTCTTATCTACTTCTGGAGGCTCTGACTCTATCCCAGCGATGTATCCGTCCTGCAAAGTTTCATCAAAATGTCCATGTCCATTGAAATAGACGAGCAGTTGAGCTCCGGTGGCATATTTCTTTTGCTTGTATTCGGCGAGTGCGGCAAGTATCTGCTTTATCGTCAGGTTTGTGCGAGTATCGACGTCAAACCCGTATTGGTTTTGCAATTCCTCTCCGATAGCCTTTGCGTCCGCTATTGGTGTGTCAAGATTCTGCCAATACACATACGCGTCTGTGGCGAATAGCAGGGCGTAATCCGATCTACTTGCTTTAAGAGGTAATGCAGCTCCAAATGCTGTGCTTGCGGAGAGTGTGACGAATACCAAAAAAAGACTAAAAAAACGGAAGCGTTTCATGTGTTTTCTCCTTTTCTCTGTAATAAAAAGTGTTAGGTAGTCTGTAGAAAAAACGGCTGGGTAGTCGCTAACATCACGGTTTAGTCAAAATGGCAAGGCTCTTATGTGTGATCGGGGTTTCCCGAATCTTGGTGGCTTCTGAATCAGCCAAGTAGTAATATCCGTCGCGCGTAATAGTTTTGATCGGTGAAAACGGCTGTTCTTGTGCTAAAACGATCAACTGTTCTGAACCGAAGGGTGGGGTGGCCACAAACCTCCCAATCACTACATCACTGCCAACCTGTGTCTGCTGAATATGGGTGCTGTCGTGAAGGAGCGTGTATTTTAGACCGTCTTGATCACCGGTGGCAAGCACATAGATTAATCGGATGTAGGCGGGTTGATTCACGCGACAAGAAACAATCATGCGTTCGCCCTCGGCGTAAACCTTTTTGTCTGTCCAAGCGTCAAGTTTCAGTGCCTGTTTACTGCATCCGGTCATAGAAAAGCAGCCAATAATGGAAAGGGTGAATAACGTGATGCCTCTCAATTTTTTCATCGGTGGTGTTTCCTTCTATGGATGCAAGAACCTTTTCAAGTCTGGGACGAGTCAGTCCATGCTTAGAAAAAAAGCGGGACATAGGAGCCCCGCTTCTGTATGTGGGTACAACAACTGGTAGTCTGTCAAGTCTAACGCGTGACAACTACTATCTCTGTTGCGTGAGAATATCAATAGTTTTCCGCTTGTTAACTTGCTGCATTCCCCTAGTTTGTGGTGGATATATCATAGCAAGTGCCCCTTTGGCACTCTGAGCGTCTATGTAGTAATATCCGTCCCGCTCAAAAGTCGGAATCTTTGGGAACGGTTCCTTTTGCGCCAAGACGATCAACTGTTCATTGCCAAACGGGGGTGCGGCGACAAATTGTCCAATGGTTACATCCGTTTCAGCCTCCTGAATATGGGTGCTGTCGTGAAGGAGCGTGTATTCTGTACTTTGACCATTTGCGTTGGCAAGCACATAAATTAATCGGACGTAGGCGGGTTGATTGACGCGACAATAAACAGTCATGTGCTCGCCATCGGAGTAAAGCGTTTTCCCTTCGTTTGTCCAAGCTTTGAGAGTCAACGCTTGTCCTGTGGTGTTTCGTGGTTGTGTGACTGGCTGTGAGAGAACAGTCGTTAACTCAAGCTCCTCTGCAGCGGACTCATGTGCTTGCAACGCATCAAAACCTGGAGGTTGGAGTTCGGCATCAAACTTGGTATTCAAGTCCACCGTACTACTCATTACTATCTCACCGGTTCCCATCGCATGCCCCGTCGCCTGAAACTGTATCCCACTTCCATCTTCATTTTCTCGGACGTTCCCTCTAAAGATAAACGAAGCGCGCATCATACCACGCGTTGGTGCTTTAACTGTCCAACCATCTTCCCTGAGCAATTTTATGAGTGTATGCTTCAGCTCTTTGGAAATAGTAGTGTGTTGATTGGAAGCTCTATAGTTAAAGCGATCTATTGTAATCGTGCCTTTTTTCATTCCCCTTGCCTGAACAGAAAATTGCTGAGCAATGGAAGTGGCGATTTGCTGCACGTTGTTAGCCAAACGCCCTTGGTTCTGGAGTTGATTGACTCGCCTCGTCACATCCGGATGGGACATCTTTAGCGCGCCCCCGTTAGTACCAGTGGCTGTTTCCATCAACTTGTCGCGTATATCTTCGAGTGCCGGGTTCATCCGGGCCCCCATGTCATGACCGGAGAGTAGTGTGGCTTGTTGAAGGAGCACTGCTTCCTTCAATTGTTCAAAAAGTGGGGAGGCTTGTAGATACGCCTGTAAGGCTTGCTCCGGATTGACAGCTTCTGCTTGCATTGCACTTGCAATGAGGGTATTAATTTGCCGATTCAGGGCATTTTCCTTTTCAAGATAAGCGCGTCTGAGCTCATGGTGTTTAACATTGACATAGACGTATCCGTTTTGATGCCGAGGTTGGCTAAAATTCCCCACGAGGTGTGCATTAAGAGGCCGATTCCCCTTGGTATTGTCAAGGTTATAAAGAGCCGCACCGTACGCCTCCTCTACCGGCACCCACTTATTCTTCGCCTGTTTTTGGCGAGGATTAAAGACAGACTTGACGTTCCTAAAAATCTGCTGGGCGACCTCTGCCTTAGCAGCTGTCACAGTATCTTCTAACGTGCCTCCAGAGTTTATCGCCAGTTGCGTATGGTAGCCATCTTCTGAATAACCAGTCGTCACAATGTGGGGCAGTTGTTGTTGTTGTTGTGCCCAGGTGAGCAGAGCGGTTGTTGCCAACACACCTAGGATCAAAAAGTAAACAAAAAATTTACGCATGGGTTTATCTCTCCCTTTTGCAGATTAATTCTGCAGATTAATTCTGTCATTACTTAACTGTGGCAAAATCCACGATGAATTGGACACCTTAATCAGTATCCGATTTCCTAACCCCGTTATCAGAACGGAGCTGAGATATCTAACTGGCGGTGCTGGTGCCCTATTGGTAAATATCAACTTATTTTCGCATCAAAACTTGTTGGATTCCGGCGGAATTTGTCAAGGTGAGCCTGGGCCCAGTTGCTCTTGCGCTCCAATTTTCGAGTTTCGCGAAAAGCCAACTCCTGGTAATCTCGTTTTTGAAGGCTTCTTCTGTGATTCCGGATGACAGCCAAAAGTCTTCGGGTTCAAGGCGGATATCAAGTGTCTCTTGAGCCATGGTGATGGTCCCGCCTCTCGGTGTGTAGGAGCCGTTGTAGGAGCCTTTGCCGGCCAACCCTATCTGTGATTTCAGAACCAGACCGCCACCCATGTCTGCCTCTACCTCAAAATCAAGCGTCCAAAACCACGAACCGTTCTGAAAAAAACACAAATCATTCTGGAGAATTTCCGTTTCCATCACCGATAAATCGCCCCCAAAAAGGGCGAAGTACTCTGTGACGTTTTTACCGTCGATTGAGGTGACCTCCCAACAGCCCTCGGGTGTGAAAAGTTTTGGAGCCTCTGTAATTTTGGGCGAACACGCCATGAACAAGAGCAGTAGACCAAAAGTTGAAATATGAAAAACACAATTTTTTTTCAACATGTTTCCTCCGTAAAAAAGGTTAAAAATTTTGCGATGCAAGTCGTAACATATCCGCTTTGACACAGTGCCGAACTCATTTAGACTCTATGAACAGAAATACTTTATCTTCTTCCTTGCTGCTCCCGAACGAACCAAAAGAAGGAGTAGGGTCAGTAATTCCACTGTAGAGTTCTTTTAACTGATCAAGTTCATCCTTAAGGTTTGAAGGGAGTCGCCGCTCAAATTCATGTAAGGTCAGAACACCATCTTGGTCGTCTCTATTTTCTAACAGAGTCAACAGTGCCGAAGCAAACGGAGAATGGTCAAAACCGTCAGGGACCTCCTCATTCCCCCCGGAACTCACGTACCAGCGCGTTTTCAAAGCCAATATTTTTTTAGGATCCATAGGCTTCAATTGCTCAGCAACTTTCCCCTGCTGGAAACCTCTTGTTCGTAGTCGTTTTTTATCCGAAGCACCTAAAGCGATATCTCTATCAAACGTTCCACCATAGCAGACATCCAGCATCAACATGATGCGGTCACACGGGAAAATGTCCAGATCCGCTTTCAATTTGTTAAAGGAGAGGTAGGTGCCAAGACGCTCATCCGCATCTGGACGCTTTGACTCTGTTCCGGCAATGTGTCCATCGTCTAATACGTCATCAAAATGTCCATGTCCAGCGAAATAGATGAGCAGTTGATCACCGGGGCGATATGACTTTTGCTTGTATTCGGCGAGCGCATTAAGTATCTCCGTTATCGTCACATCTCTCCGAATATCCACTTTAAACCCGTATCGGTTTTCCAGTTTCTCGCCGATAGCCTCCGCATCCGCTATCGGGGCGATGAGATCGCTCCAATGCGCATAAGTGTCTGTAGCGAACAGCAGGGCGTAATCTGTCCCGGTCTCTTGCCTGCTAAAGCCACGCATGTCGTAGTCGCCATCGAAGTCTATGGGCACGTCTCCAGGGATGGGAAGCTCAAGTGTATCCGGAACCTTGTATCTGTAGAATTTTATCTGTTTCGTATCCGCTTCACCGATTCCGTGAGACGCATAGCGAATCTCCCCACTACCAAAAGCCTGAACGATTTTGAAATTCTTTTCGGGATGAACACGATAATACGCGGATCCAACTGCTTTTCCGCCGGCAACGAGTTCTGTTCCGTTCGACAGTACAACCGCTACAGATAGGTCATGATAACTCGTCTTAGGAATATCTACTATGGCGGAACGTCCAGACGGGACGCGCACCCACCCTTTTACGTGATATCCGGCTAATTCCCCGATCTTATCAACGTCTTCAGGGTCAACGGCATACCAGTATGCAAAACGAACTTCGTTCACGTTTTTATTTTTGACGATTAGCGTTCGTTTCTGTTCCGCCGCTACTACCGAGTTAGCGAAGAGCAACAGTAGCACTAAAAAAAAGCTGAAAAAAACACTCCGTTTCATAAGTGCCTCCCTTCTTTTACGCATTGTGTAACTAAATCTAAAGTTTTTTGGCACACAACACCAATTTCCGCCTTGGCTTGTTTTTTTAGCGAGTTTTTGTAACTGAGTTGACTCACAAAGCGTTAAAACCGAATAAGGCGAAAGATATATCAAAATTTCTTGAAAACTGTTCGGGGCAAATGAGACCACCAGCAGCTACAAAAAAGCTGGAACCGGTCCCTCTGTTATGCCTCTTGTCCTAATCCCATACTGCTACAATCGCAATATAGTGGTAGAAGTATACAAAACTTTAAAAAAAATATCAAGAGAAAAGAGCGAACGATTAGACTGTCATGCAATTCACGTGCCTTGTGACATACGATGAATCGCACGACTCCCTAAATAGATAGTCTGTTCGTAGTGGCGCGATTCATACCGATTACTTGTACTCGGTCCACGGGTCCGTGATCGTCGAGCCATTAGGGCATGTCACTTCCTCTTTGTACTCTACTCTATCCGAAAACTCCTTCTTATACCGAACAGTCTCGCAACCATCCGCATCGGTGACTCGAAATTCCATCACCCACTCCGGATCATCGCCGTTAAAACAGGATATAGTGAATACGCATAGGAGGATTATTAAATAACTAACAACTTTCATTTTCATATAGCTTCTCTCCGAAAAGTTATGCCTAAAAACGCATGGTTTTCCAGCAGCGTGTTAAAATCAATTGTACTCGGTCCAGGTGCGCGTGGTGGACGGGCGATCAGGACATGTTATAACCTCTTTGTATTCTACTCTATCTGACAGCACCTTCTTATACCGCACGGTCTTGCAACCGTCCGCGTCTACGACTTCATAGTCTACCACCCACTCCCGGACCGCACAGGATATAGTGAATACGCATAGAAGGATTATTAAATAACTAACAACTTTCATTTTCATATAGCTTCTCTCCGAAAAGTTATGCCTAAAAACGCATAGTTTTCCAACAGCGAAGTAAGGAAACAACTGTCTACTTGATCATTATAAGCAAGATATATGCCAATTGGGGGTACGGAAGAGAATGGAATGTGGAAAATAGGAGTAATCTCTTGTTACGCAAGGAATCTAAAGGGAAGAGAGGGTCGCGCGTTTGCGATGGACATGTTTTCTGCCCAAATCGAAGGCGCGAATACGCAAAAATTGTATATGTGCAAAAATTGTATAGACAAAAATTGCTTAATTCGCGCGCCTTTTGACAGCTGTACAATTTTTTCCTTTAGTGCTCACCCATCAACGTAAAAAACTAACTGCACGCCAACAGCTTCAAACAGACAGGTGTCGGCACTTCTGCGACATCGCCCGTCGCATTTAGCTCGCCGGTTTCAGCGTCAATCGCGAACGTAACAATTGTATCGGTTTGTTGGTTGGCTGCAAAGAGGAACGTACCCTCCGGATTCAGCCCGAAGTTGCGAGGGGTCTGCCCTTGCGTTGATTCATAGCCGATAGGATTCAGCATTCCGGTTTCAGCATCAATTGCACAGATCGCAATACTATCATGCCCACGGTTTGATCCGTACAGGAATTTTCCAGAAGGGTGGACGTGAATATCGGCACAGTGACTGGTCCCATCAAAATCATCGGGCAGTGTTGAAATCGTCTGGAATTCAGTCAGCGTTCCTGCACTTGCGTCGTACCGAAAAGCGGTGAAGGTTGAATCTATTTCGTTAATCACATAGGCGTACTTGCCATTCGGATGGAAGTCGAAGTGACGGGGTCCCGCGCCGGGCTGCACCCGCGCCCACGGTTGTGCGTTAGGCGTGATCGTCCCGTTTTCCGCATCTAACGCATAGATGAGCACTTTATCAAGCCCGAGGTCCGGGGCGAAAGCGTAACGGTTGCCGGGATCAATCATAATCGCGTGGGCATGCGGTGCCATCTGTCGTTGTGGATTGACACTGGAGCCTTGATGCTGCACAAAATCGGAGGCTTCACCGAGCCTGCCGTCCGAGCTGATCGGGAAAGCCGTAACACTACCACCGCCGTAATTTGCCACGAGCAGACATTTACCGGTAGCGTCCACACTCAGATGGCACGGAGCACCACCGCCTGTCGCGCGTTGGTTGAGATAGCTAATTTCTCCTGTCTCTTTATGAATGTAAAATGCAGTGACCGCGCCGCTGGCTTTGCCTTCAAACTCGTTAAGTTCGTTGACAGCATAGAGATACCGTCCACTCGGATGTATCTCCAAGAATGATGGATTCTCAACGCCTGTGATTTTGCTGCTATATTCTAAAGCACCTGTCGCGCTGTCTAAACGATAGACATAAATGCCTTCGCTGTCTCCGTGCGTATAGGTACCGACATAAACGAAATAGTCTTGCTTGTGCTGTTGTGCCATTATTGAGAGTCTCCCTTACATTGGGTATTAGTGGACGGCACGGCGGTGCGTGCCTACTACTTTATGAAACTGTGAAATGAATTGCTTTCTCTTCACTTTCACCGTAGCCGATTCGGATGGCTTTTGCGCGGACGGTCGTTTTCCCTTCTGATAGCCGTAACGGGTCGGTATACAACCGCCAATGTGCATCTTCTCCCTGTTCTGTTGTGTAGGCGATAGAAGCACCTTGTGTGGAGCAGTGGAGTTGTAAGACGAGCGGTGCTGCCCACTCACCATCCTCGTGTGCTACCGCTGTGCCGGGTTTTTCAGCGTTAATCGGGATGAAAATCGGAGCTGCCGTTTGCGGTTGCGTGCCATCAGGGTACCAGGTTGCGACCATCTGCTCTTCGGATATATCTCCCATATCGCCGAACTCGGATTGCCACTCTGCGAGGGCATTACGCATCCGTTTTAGTACATCGGCGTATTCAGCATCTTCTGCCAAATTGTTGAGTTCATACCTATCGTTCTCGGTATCGTAGAGCTCTTCAGCCGGACGCGGTGAACGGAACATAACCGCCTGATCCCCTTCTAATTCGCCCGCGGCGTATAACCGCCACATCTCCTGCATAATCGGGTGCCGGTTACGATACGGAATCCAAAGCAGATACGGTTTTTCAGGATAATAATTTTTGATGTATTTGTACCGCTTATCGCGCACGGCGCGCATCATATCGTAGGATTCATCGTATCGATCGCGTGTTGCGAAGATATAGTCGCGTGCTACCTTCTCCGGGCCGAGGATGGGTTGCCCTTGTAAATGTTTAGGTGCCTGCACGCCACAGAGGGATAGCACGGTTGGGCCAAGGTCAATCAAGCTCACGAGTTGGTCGCTATCAGTGTTTGGACTCAGCGTACCGGGCCAACGAACAATCAACGGGATCCGGATACCGGCATCGTAGGGCCACCGTTTTCCGCGCGGGAGTCCTTCACCGTGGTCGCTCCAAAGAAAGACGATAGTATTCTCCGCGAGGCCATCTTCTTCGAGTTGATCTAACAGTTCACCGACGCGCGCATCTGCGATCGCAAGGTTATCGTATTGCCGCGCCAACGCCTGCCGCGCTTTCGGTGTATCCGGCAGATAGGGCGGTAACTGGACAGCGTCTGGGTCTGTGGTTGTCGTCAACGGGCGATTCTCTCGTTCCCACATACCACTTTCATGCGTGACAGTCGGGTTGAAAACCGAAAAGAAGGGTTGGCCATCTTCGCGGTTTCGCCAATGTGCCGTGTTGTTGCATTCATCCCACGCTGTAATTGGCGGCGTAAACTGATAATCGGTTTTGCTATTGTTCGTGCAGTAATAACCCGCGCCTCTGAGATATTCCGTGAACGTCTTGACATAAGGCGGCGGTACCGCGGAATACGGGGTCGGCATGTCTGGCGTGTTTTGGTTCGTGTGCGCTGTTCGCATGTGATGTGTACCGATAGAGGTTTGATACATACCGGTAATGATTGCCGAGCGGCTCGGGGCGCAGACCCCGGCAGTCGAGAACGCGTTCGGAAACCGACACCCGCCTGCAGCGAGGCGGTCAATATTGGGGGTGCGGGCGATTACGTCACCATAGCAACCGAAACGCGGCGTTGTATCCTCTAAAGATATCCAGAGGATATTCGGACGATCTGATGTGCTCATTATGACTCCCTTTTGACAGTGATTTAATGTTTTAGTCCCAACATCCTTCCGTATACCCTTCACGGTCAAATAACTTCTGACGGAACGGTGTCGCTTGTGCCATCCATTCCTCAGGGATTTCTTGCGTGTAACGGTGGGGTGGTCCAGCCTCTTTAAAGATGTCAATGTTGAAGATGCGATAAAGTTGTGGTGAATCCACAGGTTTTGCCTCTACAGCGTGGAAGATGCGAGCGTCTATGTAGACCATGCTGCCCGGCGGCAATTCAAGCCGTTTCTCTTCGAGTTTACGTCCGGCTTCGGTATCGTAGTCGCCGGCAAGCATCCGGTCAGGCGTTGCCGCTCGCGTCGGTGCGACCTTATGGCTGCCAGGGATCACTTTAAGGTTCCGATCGCCACGTGTGAAACCGTTGGGGTAATACAAAATCTGCACATAGTAGTTGTCGCGTTCGGCAAGGTTAACGGGATTCTCGTGCTTCCAATGGTGATGGTCCTGATGGTATCCAAGTGGTCCAACCCCGCGAGGTGCAATATTGAGCGCGGAATGGCAGAAATGGTATGCATCGCCGATAGTTGCACATAGCAATGCCGTAATGAAGGGGTCATCGATAAGTCGATCGCTATATTCGCGACGGTCGTTCCAGGGACGAATGAAATAGGGGCGCGCTGGTTGCTCTCCGTTAGTCAACGTCTCAATGTATTGTCGCGTGGGTTCAAACTGCTGCGTGATTTCTTTAATTAGTCCTTCTCTGCCATTGTCCGTGAATACATCTGGATAAGCGATGTAACCATCGTTATGGAAAGAATCTATATCCGCTTGTGAGGGAGCAGATAATCGGAACAGTGAATCAAATTCAGGGGCCATAAATGTTTCTCCTTGCGTATGTAAGGCCACGGTTTTACAATTGTTGTGCAACGATCGCTTTCAAAATCTGAACGATGCATTCCGCTTCAAAAACGCCGTCATATACGCGCGAAAACTCAACAGTGAGCGTCGGCTTTTCTGTTTCAAGACCGTCCACAGTTCCTCGAACAAAGGTCCAACTCTCGGAGACAGTGTAGCATCCAAAAACTTCTTGGGCCCCTTTGGGGGGTGTCTCTGAACTTGTCCAATTGAGCCATGCGGCAGCCAGCAGTTCGCCGTAGAGTTGGATTTGTGGATCGGGAGCATGAATGCCGCGTTTTGCTTCATGCACAATAAAATACGGCGTTTGCGGTTTTCCGCCCGCAGCGGGAGCGAGCGCGCCATCTGCCTCCCCTTCCAGTTGAAAATTAGGGTATGTAGCTTTCAAGGCAATACCTGACCAGGCTTGAATGTAAGTCTGCTCCGCCAGCACTAATAGCGGATAGATGGCGCGTGCCCAAAGCGTCGCTTCGTTCATAACGACGAGGTCACGCTCGCGCAGAATCGATTTGAGGTAATCAATTTGGGCAACCTCTGCGGGTGTTAGGTCCCCTTGTTGCATCTGCTTCCACCGGTCAGACATGCCTACTTGTATATCAAGCGTCACAAGTGTCCGAAGCGTCTCTTCAGACAGCTGGGAAAAACTATAGGCTTCCATATTTTACCCTCCATTCACATCCGACTGTGGCCCTCCTGCTTAAATCTCTCCAGCAACCCTGTCAAGCGTTCCACAATCTCTGGGTACGTTTCCCATACATTATTCGTCTCACCCGGGTCATCGTAGATATGGTAGAGTTGCCCCGGTGTCCCCGGTTTAGGTGCTCCATCTCTTGGTGGGGGCCATCCGCCTGAGCCTTGCGTCTCCAGTATTAACTTCCAATCGCCG
Source organism: Candidatus Poribacteria bacterium (assembly GCA_963668035.1). GTDB lineage: Bacteria > Poribacteria > WGA-4E > WGA-4E > WGA-3G > WGA-3G. The sequence continues at coordinate 38,621 of OY764073.1, forward strand.
TGCCGGATAGAAAAAACACCCGTACTGGAGTGGTGCACAATCGCTTCCCGCAACGGGGTTTCTATGTCTTCACCGACTAACGCTGGCAAAATGTTACAACTGTCCTGTCCTGCGTCGGCTGGCACTTCTGTCCCGACAATCGCTGCGCAGGTCGCCATCAAATCGGTGAGACAAGTGAGCGCGTCGGTTTCGGTATTCGGTGCGATGACTCCGGGCCAACGCGCAATCAGCGGTTCACGATGTCCGCCCTCCCAGATATGTGCCTTGTAGCCGCGCCAGTCGCCGCACGATTTATGGTCGTAGAGATGATAGGGCATTGCGCTGCTATCTCCCTGAATCCTGTCGCCGGGCAAGGCACCGTTATCGCTCGTGACAAAGATCAACGTCTCATCGGTTTTGCCAGTGCGCTCTAATGCATCCATAACTTCACCGACCATCCAATCCACAAGCCAGACCAGATCACCACGGGGACCAGCACGACTCTGCCCGCGTGCGAAGTCCGGGACGACCGTTTCTGTGCAAGGTTCATGCGGTGCGGAGGGGGTCAGATAGAGAAAGAAGGGGGCATCCGCATCGGCTTGACTTTCAATGTATTCGACGGCTTTCTGTGCTATCATCGGATCCGCATCTTTATGTTCCCAGCCTGGGGTCATCATACCGGGACGGCTCGTAAACTCTGGCACTTCATGATAGACGCTCGGGATGTCGACGAAGGTGTCGTTTTCAATAAAACCATAAGGCGGTTGACATGTCGGGCAACCGGAGTTTCCGTAAAAATAGTCAAAACCGAGATCAATCGGACCCCCGGTTAGCGGGGCAGTGAAATCTATGTGCTCTTCCAACGCACGGCCTGCGTTTGCCCAAGGCAGTGGGGCATTGAAATCGAAGTCGTATCCTTGCACCGTCGAAAACCCAAGCCCTAAATGCCATTTGCCGATACATGCTGTATTATACCCTACATCTTTCAGTAATCCTGCGACTGTCAAGCGTTCGGGTTCTATGAGGGGCGGTTCGTACCCGTAAAGCACACCGTGTTTAAGACGGCTCCGCCAGCAATAGCGACCTGTTAGCACACCGTATCGTGTCGGTGTACAGACAGCTGAGGGCGAATGTGCATCTGTAAAGCGGATACCCTCTTGCGCGAGTCTATCCATATTCGGAGTCGGAATCTTGGAGTCCGGGTTATAGCAGCCGACATCACCGTATCCCATATCGTCTGCCATGATAAAGACAATGTTTGGAGAAGTGTTTGTGTCCATTATGATAGCTCCTAAGTGGGGGTATGACGATAAGACATCGCGTCTACTCTAATTTCGCCTTTAATTCAGCGAGGTCTTTGTCAATGGATGCGTCTTCCGCGTATCCAGCAAATTCACGTTGTAATTTCACATCCTTAAACGCTACGTCCACCTCAGAAGCCGCTTGTGCTAACGCATCAGCTTCGGTGGCGTTTTGCTCTACTTGCCTCAGGATCTCAAAAGCCTTGCTATCTTGGAGTTCGGTCAACGCTTGGTGCAGATGTTCCTCGGCATCTACATTTGTATGCTGTACAATCACTTGATCCCTTTTTCTTTCTGTTTCCTCAGTCTTCTGTTGAAGCGTTTCAAAGAGTGTTGTCAGGTGTGCAACGACCCGTTTCTGCTCATCCCATTGGTTTTTGTAGGTGCTGGCGAGTTGTCGGTACTCGTTGCGTTCTGCTAAATCTTCGCGCGCGAGATCTTCACGTCCAGCTTGGAGAGCGATAATCGCCCGCTCTTCACAACGTTCCGCCTGCGCAAGTGCTCCCTGATGAGCGTTTTGAAACTGTTTTTCAATGCCGATAGAGGCATCAACCTTCTGCTTCGCTTCCGAAAACCGATTTGTAATTTCACTAATAACATCCCCTAAAACCTGTTCTAAATCCCTCGTTTTGATACCGACCTTATCTTCGGATTCTGATTCAGAGACAAATTCCACAGCTTTTGTGTCTAACTGAACCACAATTGTCTTGGCAAGTTTATCCCCCATCCGCCGTCTCTCTTTTCCGCATGCAAATAACCAGTCAACCGGTTGGAATATACCGGCAAAACGCCGAACGAAAGCATCTTTAAAGTTCGCAGGTTTCCCATCAGCCAAACGCACGATCTGCAGAGATAACAACCGCTTTCCAAACCCGCCGCCCCGCTTGAAGCCATCCATAAGAAATAGACCAAATCCCCACAAAATAACAGTGAGGGTCCTAATACTCATTGAGCTTATATCTGATGCTTCCCCAAAGCCAATAGTAGCCTCAAGAATTTCACGGAGTTCAAAATTGAGGAAAATTAAAAGGGTTTGAATAAGCCCCAAGAGTCCTACATCCAGTAAGAACGCGCCGAGTCGGGCCCATCGCGAAGCCAACTTAAACTTTTTTTCTGCAACCTTAATAATGGATGCCATCTGAAATGTCTCCCCTTGAATAAATCGCCATTCAAAATACCCAATGGCTACTCCAGCTTTGACTTTAATTCAGCGAGGTCTTTTTCAATGGATGCGTCTTCTGCGTGTTCAGAAAATTCGCGCTCTAATTTCGCGTCCTGATAGGCGACATCCACTTCGACGGCGGCTTTCGCCAAATTGGAAGCTTCAGTTGCTTCCTCTTCCATCTTTTTAAGCGTTTCAAACGCTTTGTTATCCTGAACCTCTGCCAACATCTCGCGCAGATGGGTTTCGGCATCAAGGTTTCTATGTTTCGCGACGACAACCGCTTTTTTCCCTTCTGCCTCCACCATTTTCTGTTGGAGATGATCAAGCAGGTCTCTAAGTGCGCGAACAATCTGCTGCTGTTCTTCCCATTGTTTTTTGTATTGGGCTGCTAATCGCTGGTATTCATTGCGTTTTTCCAAATCTTCGCGTGCCAAATCCTCACGTCCTGCTTTCAAAGAGATAACAGCGCGCTCTTGCCATTGTTCTGCTTGAACCGTCGCGCCTTCATAAGCATCTTGAAACTGTTTTTCGATGCCGATAGAGGCATCAACTTTCTCGCGCGCCTCTGAAAGCCGATGTTGCATCTCAACGATGGCATTTTCTAAAACAGCTTCCGGGTTTTCAGTTTTAGGCTTGATCGGTTCCGGCTCATGCTTCACATCATCTTTCCCTCCGAGTGTCTGGCGTGCCTCTGAAAATAGATTTTTCATCTCAGTGAGGACATTTTCTAAAACATCTTCTGTGTCTTCGGTTTGGGTTGCCATCTGTTCGTTTTGCGGTTTATAGTTTACAACAGCTGTCTCTGCCAACTTATCTCCGAGGCGTTGCCGTTTTTCACCGAGTAACCAGATTAAGTCAAACGGTTGGAGGATAAGACCCGCGAAACGCCGAACAAAAGAGTCTTTGTAAGTACATGGTTTTCCATCTTTCAAACGCAGTACTTGTAGGGAAAGCAACCGCTTTCCTATGCCCCGCCCCTTTTGGAAACCATCTATAAAAAGCAGGCCTACAATAAAAAAGAGGCTGCTCAAAGGTTCAGATAGGAAATAGGAAAACGGGAGTAGTGCCCCTAAGAAACCTCCTACAATTAAGGAGACGATACTAATAAGCGTGAAGTCTATGATAAAGGCGTATAGCCTTTTCGATCGGGATCCTAATCTGAGTTTTTTTCCTGCAATTGTGATAGATACCATCCGCAAACTCCAGAAATCTTTATGAACGTTTATGTCTCTAATTTCGCTTTCAATTCAGCGAGGTCTTTGTCAATAGTGGCTTCTTCAGCGTACTGCGCGAATTCTTCCTCTAATTCCACACTCTGTGATGCAAGGGCTGTCTCTGCCTCCACCTGCGCCAAAGTGATGACTTCAGTGGCATCCAGCTCGACTTGCATCAGCGCGTTTTCTTGTATCTCTTTGAGTATTTCACGCAGATGCGCTTGGGCATCAACGTTTCTATGTTGTGCCACGGTGCCTACTTTTCTGTCTTCCATCTCTATTACCTTCTGTTGCAGGTGCGCCAACAGATTATTGAATGCCCCGATGACCTGTTTCTGTGCTTCGCAATGCTGTTTACATTGTTCTGCAAGTTGCTGGTATCCGCTGCGTTTTCGAAGTTCTTCGCGTGCGGAGTCTTCACGTTGTGCTTGCAAAGCGGTCATTGCGTTGGCATAATACCGGTCTGCTTGTGCAAGCGAACTTTCGTGGGCGGCTTGAAGTTGTTCTTCAGCTTCAATAGATTCATCGACCTTCTGGCGACCTTCTAAAAGCCAGTCTTTCATCTCACGGATAGCAGCTTCCAGCACCTGCTCTGGGTCTTCCGCTTGATTGAGGGCATCAGCGTCCTCACTCTCAATGACTGTTTCTACTGTTTCTACTGTTTTTGTTTGCGGCACGAGTTCCACGTCCCGCGCGCGCACCACAACTGTTCCGGCTAGCTTGTCAGCGAGGCGTTGTCGCTCCGGCCAGAAGACACAGAAAATATCTATGGGTTGAAATAATCCTACCAGTTTGCGAAGCATAGTCTCTTTAAAGGTGAGCCGTCTGCCATCTTTCAGTCGGATCACATGTATTTCCATAAATCCGCTACCGAGTTTGACGAAATATGAGCCTACCATCAGGGCTGGCAGCACTATATAAGGTATAAGATACTCAAAGTAATCTTCTATCCCCGGCCCAGACGAGTCAGGAAAGTCCATAAAGATATCTAAAATACCGACTATAATGACGACAGGGATCATCAAGATCGCCCCTGCAATTGAGACAATTACCGTAATTATGAAGGCGGCAATAAACAAACATACAAGGTCTATGCCGAACGCAGCGAACCGCGCCCATCGCGGTGCGAGTTCAAAATTTCTCTCTGCAATTTTAATATGTTTCATCTTGAAAGCCCCTCAGTATGGATGAACGCTGGTGTGAAACGGCGCGAGAGTCGTGTCAAAGCTGGGATATCCCTATCGCGCCTACTGTAGTTTCGCCTTTAGTTCAGCAAGTTCTTTATCAATTGTGGCCTCCTCGGCATTTCCCGCAAATTCACGTTCTAATTCTGCGTCCTGATATGCGGTATCCATTTCAGCCGCTGCTTTTTCTAAAGCGGATTCTTTGGTCACGCGCTGCTCCGTTTCCACGAACGTTTCAAAGGGTTCGCTCTCCTCTATCTCTGCAAGCATCTTACGGAGATGTGTTTGGGCATTCGTGTTCTTGTGTTGTGCAACGATGACGGCTTTTTTGACTTGTGCCTCCATCATTTTCCGCTGAAGATATTCAAGCGTATTTTTAAAGGATTGCACGACCTGTTTCTGTTCTTCATACTGCTTTTCGTAGCCGTCTGCCAGTCGGCGGTGTTTGTTCCGTTTTTGCAGTGCTTCGCGTGCGGTGTTTTCATCTTCTGCTTGTAGGGCAGCGACTGCACTCGCTTGAGCCTGCTCTGCTTGTGCCACCGCGTCTTCATAGGAGATTTGGAACTGTTTTTCCGCTTCGATAGACGCGTCAACCTGCTCGCGCGCTTTTGACAGCCTGCTTTTCATCTCAAGAATAGCAACCCCTAACACCTCTTCTGGCTCCCCAATGGGGCTGTTCTCTGCCTCAAGGTCTACGATAACGACTTCCTGCTCGGATTTCACGACGGCTGTTCCGGCGAGTTTGTCGCCGAGCCGTTGCCGCTTTTTTCCAAGGCTCGGAATAAGATCCAAAGGTGCAAGGACACTTGCGATTCGCCGCAGAAAAGCGTCTTTAAAGCCGCCCGGTCTGCCATTTTTTAATCGGACGACCTGTATGGACATCGCGCGCTTACCAGGGCCGCATCCGTTGAATCCATCCATAAAAAATAACCCGAATATCCATAATCCAAGATTAATAGATTGAACAGTCCTGAAAGGAAGCAAAGCAATCTCAGGATTCGGATAGGCAATTAAAGTAACAAAAAAGGTAATATAAAGTAAGCAGCTTACGTCTATCAAAAATGCGGACAGCCGCAGCTTTAGCGGTGCTAATTCAAACTCTTGTCTTGCAATTCTAATAGACGGTTCTGTCTCTGGCACAACTTCCGCTACAGTGGTTGCTACGACGACCGTTCCTGCGAGTTTATCCCCGATCCGTTGCCATTTTGGCCCAAAGGTTGAGATCAGATCGAAAGGTTGAAGCACGATTGTGAGTCTACGCAGAAAGGCATTTTTGAGATTACAAGGGTTGCCATCTTTCAATCGGAGTACCTGAATCCCTATCATTGCTTTGCCGGGGCTGCGTCCGCTGAATCCATCGAGAAAGAGTAGCCCGAGTATCCATAAACTGACAGTTGCAGTATAAAAGACGATAGGCACTATGCCGAACATAGGAAGTATGTCGTTTGTTTCTATTATAGCAGGATCAACTGTAGAAGGGTTAGAATAGTAGATGGCACGTTCACGCGCAAAATAATACGCGGATACAGCAAATGCCAGCAAGCGTAAAATCACGGTGGCGGAGATTAAGAGCAGTACATCCGTGGAAAAAGCGAAAAACCGTGCCAAGCGATCCGCCAACGCAAACTCTTTTCCGCCGATTCTGATAGATTGTGCGGATGAGCGTGCTGTCCACTTTGTCAATTCGGGATCTTTTCCCGCCATTTCGAGGACCTCTTCTGGAGTCCTCCGCAGAGGCTTCGCGGCAGTTGCCGGGTCAAATTTCACGACGATCGTTCCGGCTAACCGATCGCCGATGCGTTGCCCTTTTGGGTGAAGTATACAGATAATAACATCGAAGGGTTGAAGCACGATTGTGAGTCTGCGCCAAAAGGCGCTTTTGAGATTACACGGTGTACCATCTTTCAATCGGATCACCCGGAGTTTCATCAGTGCTTTGCCGGGACTGCGGCCGTTGAACCCATCAAGAAAGAGGAGTCCAAATATCCATAAACCGATGCTTATGGCATAAACGACGGTATGGATTATGTTGACCGTGTACTCTATAGTGTCTTTTTCTATGATAACCCCAGGATCAACATAGTAACTACGATCAATATAAGAGCTGTATACCTCAAGGGCCAGCCAGAGTAAGATCATCGGGATGAAAACTAAGGGCAGCACATCTATGAAAAAAGCGAAAAGGCGTGCGAACCGATCCCCCAATTCGAAATCTCTGCCTACGATCTTAATAGACATTTCCGGGGCCGGCGATCCAAATTTCGTATAATGTTCATGGATAAGACTGAATTTGACGATGACCGTTTTGACGAGCTGATCTCCCAAGCGTTGCCGTTTTTCGCTGAACATCCAGATGAGATCCAGGGGGAGAAGGATCATTGTGAGTCGGCGAAAAAAAGCATCTGTAAAATTGCTCGGTCTGCCATCTTTCAATCGGAGTACCCGGATATCCATTAGGTCTTTGCCGGGGCTGCGTCCGCTGAAGCCTTCCATAAAAGTCAGCCCGAATAGCCATAACAGAAGGCTGGCGATCTGAAAAAGTTTTGGGTGCCACGTCCTGATCCCAAGCCAGCCTAAAACCCAGTATAAAATCAAGGTGGCGACAGATAAGATCAGTGCATCTATGAAAAACGCCCAGAACCGTCGGCTTAGGGAAGCTAATTGAAAATTTCTGCCTGCAATTTTGATACTAACAGTTTTCATCGTGAAAACCCCTGTCTGTCCTCAGGATATATTATATAGAGTCTGCAGCGCCAAAAAGGATAGTCCAATTTTTTTATCTACAACCTAAAACTTTGACAGGCTGTAGATGACATTTATGCCTTCTGTTCGACCATACTTGAGAGAATACCCAGAATCTTATCGCATTGTGTGATTGTGTAGATCGCCATGTCAATATGCAGCCGGTGTCCTTCTAATTTGAGGAATTGCCATTCTGTTCCTGTCGTGCTGGCACCATAAACAGAAGCTATATTGTTCTGCTTCTCGTGATTAAAGCGTTGTGCAGCGAACATCTCGGCAACACATTGACCTAATCCAAGTTTAGGTTCAGCTTTCTTTGCCTCAACAAGTGCGATAACCGGTGCCTCTAGGAAAAATTGTTCCGGTGATAAACTTATCAAAAAATCGCATACACCAACTAAGCCGTTTTCGGCATCAACGCTGAATTCAATCCCTGAAAAGAAACTGATACGGCGATCGAAGTGCTCACGGAGTTCGAAGAGAACATTCGCGACAATCAGTTCTGATCGTGCTTTTTCTGTCCCTATCGCAACAGCTAATGGAACTTTTTTACGCAACTCGGCTGTGAAGTGCGGACTCGGCGTTACCACCTCTATTTCAGAAAAGAGGTCTATGGACTCAACTGTTTCCAATTCAAATGCTGCCCGCACGGATTCTAAAGTAAAATTGCTGTAAGCCATTTATAGACCTCGTAAGTATGATAGCCCCTTTGTCCACAAAGTCCACAAATCATAAGCTCGGTACTGTGACAGCGACTTCGCGTCCACCCGCATTTGAAGAATCGATAACGCCTTGGATGATAACGTTGGTAAGCATCACGCCGTACGGATCGATCGGTGAGGGTTTACCTTCACGAACAGCGTCAATGAACGCCGAATCTTCTTCGTGGAATACGCTCACGGATTCAAACTCGGTGAACTCTTGGTCAAAAATCTCGCCATCTTTATCGCCATAGACGCGTACGCCTTCTTGTGGTCCCCGGACTTCGCCGATACCGAGCCGTAACCCCGCTTTTTTGCCGAGAAAGATCGTTCCACCGAGTGAATCCATGTTCATGCACCAACACGTCTTGAAGACCATACGCGCCCCGTTCTCAAAAACCACCCAACCGACACCGAAATCTTCTACCTCCGTCTCTCTAAGCGCAGGATTCCATGTATTGTGCAGACTCAAATAGTTGGAGGTGATACCGGAGACCGCAACGGGTTTCGGGTGTCCCATCAGATAGAGAGCTGTGTCAAGTGCATAGACGCCGATATCCGCGGACGCGCCTAAACCCGCAGTCGCTTTTCGGATAAAACTGCCGCCCGGGTTCCCGCGCCGCCGGTCTGCGACGGTTTCAACATAGTAAATGTCGCCGAGCGTGCCAGCGTCAACGATTTCTTTCGCCTTAATCACTTGTGGTGAATACCGGAGTTTCAAACCGATCATCAAAATTTTGTCGTTCTCTTTTGCGGCGCGCCACATTGAAGCGGCAGCGTCCAACGTCGCTTCCATCGGTTTCTCACAAAAAACGTGTTTACCGGCGTTCAGCGCAGCGACCGTAGGGGCTGCATGTACACCTGTAGGCGTACAGACGTAGACCGCCTCGATTTCGTCCATTTTGAGCATTTCGTTGTAATCGGTGAACGTGCGTTTGATGCCCCATTGCTCTTTCGCGCGTTCCAAATTTGCGGGGGCGATGTCGGCAGCAGCGATAATCTCGGCACCTTCAATATCCGTAAGCGTTCGACAGTGTGCCCCTGAAATGCCCCCTGCACCAATCAAACCTAATTTAACTGTTCTCATTTACATCTCCCTGTTACGTATTGTATGCTTTTCATTCTAATGTATTTTGGCTTAGAAGTCAAGAAAATTTTTATCGTGGACGGAAATGAACCCGAAATTGCCGTTTGACACAATTCGTCGGCTGTGCTATATTGCAAATAGACTACAAACTTTTGAGGAGACTGTTGTGAAAGCTGCACAATTTTATGGCGGAAAAGATATAAGAGTCGAAACGGTCCCCAACCCTACGCCTGAAGCAGGACAAGTCTTGGTTCAAGTAGAGGCATCGGGGATCTGTGGCAGTGATCTGCACGGGTATCATCACCCACCCGATAAGCCCCTATCGCCGCGCATCGGCGGACACGAATTAGCAGGACTCGTTATGGATACGGGTAAAGATGTTACAGGGTATAACAGAGGCGCGCGCGTGGCGGTTGAACCGATTAGTCCCTGCAACAATTGTCCGGAATGCTATAACGGTTACTATAATATCTGCGGAAATTTACGACACGGTGGCGGCGGCTTCGCAGAATTTATGGTCGCACGCACAGCAAACGTGTATCCGTTGCCGGAGAGCGTCTCTGCTGAAGGGGGCGCGTTGGCGGAGGTCTATGCGGTCGCGGTGCATGCTGTCAACAGAGCGATGGTGTCGCCTGGGGATCGCGTTGCCATTATCGGAAGTGGTCCCGTGGGATTGACAATCGCGCAGGTCGCGGATGTCGCCGGCGCAACTGCTATCGCCATGCTCGGGAAGCCTGACGGACCGATACAGATTGCCCATGAAGCCGTGGGAGCAGTGCCTATCAATGTGGATAAAACAGACGCTGTGGCGGCTATCATGGAGTGGAGCGATGGACGCGGCGCGGATGTCGTCTTTGAGGCAGTCGGCGGCACCGCGAATACACTGGAACAGGCGACGGAGATCGCAGCGAAACGCGGACGCGTCTGTATGGTCGGTGGACATCGGACACCGCTCACCTTTTCGGAACGGTTCGCACGGAGCAGAGAACTGACAGTCATTTGGTCGTTCTGTTACGGGAGACGTGGCGGGAAAACCGAGTTCCAAGTCGCTATTGATCTACTCGCCGCTGGCAAGCTGGATCCGAACCCACTCGTCACGCACCGGTTCGACTTAGACGATATTAACGAGGCGTTCGCTGTCGCCGCAGGGCGCGATGAACACGGGTCTGTCAAAGTGCTCGTGATGCCTAACAATTAAAGGAGACGAAATGAAAACGCTTAAATCGCTTGTATTTGTCGGGACAGAAGGCATCTATCACGATCATGCAGGGAACGGACAATTTCTCACATCACTGCTTAACGACACTGATACCATTGAAGCCGATTTCTCACAAGACTACGATGTGCTTGCGGATGGGCTTGAAGGGTATAACACTGTGCTTTTCTACACGGATGTCGGGGAACTCACGGCAGCACAAGAGACAGGCTTACTCGACTATATCCGGACAGGCGGAGGGTTCTTCGGGCTACATACCGCTGCCGCTTCGTTCAGGGAAGCTGAAGGTTACCACGGCATGCTCAACGGATTTTTCAACGGGCACAGTCCGTATATGGACTTCACCGTTAATGTCAGCGACTCTAATCACCCGATTACCGAAGGGTTGTCTGATTTTGAGGCGACAGATGAACTCTATTATCTGAAGCATAACCCCGATGCATCGCACCATCTGATGCACGCCTATGATGAGACGAAAGATGAAACCCACGTCATGGCATTTCACCATACGTACGGGGACGGGAGAGTCTTCTACTTCGCACTCGGTCACGATATGGCAGTGCTTGAAAATTCGAGTTTTCAGACGGTTATCCGCCGCGGTGCCTTATGGGTAGGACACGGAACCCCGTAGGGGCGAGGTCACCGCGTCCCGTCTTTACTACACCATTTCGCGGGCAGGATAGTGCTTATCACCGGGTGATACGTCCGTCGGATCGTTCAGCACAGCTGTCTCCGGCGGCACCATAATCTCGTGCTCGTTCACTGGGTCGTCTGTCTCTGCGCGCCACTGTTCTAAACGGTCTTGCATCTCTGCCAAGACATCCGCATAATCGGGATCCGCTGCGAGGTTATGCGCCTCTGCTGCATCGTAGACGACATCGTACAACCGCTCCGATTCAACGGGTTGATCTGCCCAACCGTGTTCCAGCATAAAGGTTTTACTGATACTATCGTCACAGTTCGGCAACGCCCATTTTTCCGCATCATCATAGCGTTGGATGTATTTCCACCGCTTGGTACGGACAGCGCGTTGCGGTTCGTAACAGCAGTGATAGTTAACCTCGGCGAAAATAGTGTCCCGAATGTCGTCCGCCTCGCCGCGAACCAATGGTAAAACGGAGGTGCCTTGTAACCATGCGGGTGCATCAATACCTGCTACTTCGCAGATGGTGGGAAACAGATCAATTTGGCTAACCAGTCCGTCTATGACTTGTCCGCCGTCAAATCCACCAGGACCCCGGACGATAAGCATTACACCGATACCGTGGTCGCTGAGATGGCATTTCATTCGGGGGAAAGCGAGTCCGTGGTCGGTTGTGCATATCACAAGCGTATTATCAGCGATGCCATTTTCTTCAAGAGCATCGAAAACCACGCCCATTTTTCTATCCAGTGTCCGGGCGGCGTCTATGTATTCCGCCATATCCTGACGTGTGACAGGTGTATCGGGGAAAGGCGCAGGCGGTTGGACATAACGTGGATCGGTTTTCGGTTCGCCCGCTGGCGGCGGATCGAACCCTTTCGCGCGGCGGTGCGTCTCGCCAAACCCGATGTCCAAGAAGAACGGGGCATCGTGGTTTTCAGCAATGAAGTCGCGTGCGCGTTCTTCGGCACCTGCCGGTCTGTTATTTTCCGCTAAAATTCGCTGGTAACCTGTCTCTTTGACATCTCGGACAACGTGCTGAAAGCCTGCTAAGGCAGTGGTGTACCCCGCGCTATTCAGGGTGTGTGGTATGAGATGCTCTGGTACGGGGAGGCTCCACCCGCGGTTTGCCAATCCGCCCATACCGCAGCTGTGTGCCCACTGTCCGGTGAGCAGTGCGGCGCGCGAGGGTGAACAGGTCGGGTTCGCACAGAACGCGTTTCGGAACAGTACACCCTCTTCCGCGAGTTTTTGTATATTCGGAGTCGGAATGGCGTGTCCGTAAGGTTGCACATACCGTCCCGTATCGTGTGAATGGATATAGATTATATTTGGTCTGCTCATTTTCGATATTAGACACCTATGCCGGTTGAATGTATGTCCATGGGACTATCTTCCTCTGTCGGAACATAGTTCTCAGCAAGCGTAACTTCACTGAGCAAGGCAATCTCAGGGATTTGGAGTTCCTCCCTGAAGATTGTCACAAATGTCCATCTCGGTTTTGGCAACTGAGTCGGTTCAGTTGATTTTACGTCGCTGTGTTTATCAAAAGTTTTTAGCATGATTCCACCTCATTTACAATACGCGCAAAGCGCGGTTTTCAAAAGGATAACGACGAGGCGTGTACGAAAACGGTTAACCTCATGCAATGGATGCGCCAAGTATATAGTAGAACATTAAAAATGTCAAGAAATTTTTATTTTTACTATCTTTTTTCACCTGAATGGAGTCTATTTAATCAAATAGCACCTACCGTTTGATAATATTGGAGGAATTCGGTATGTTGAAGAAATTTTGCACTGTGTTTACACTTTTACTCATCTTCGGTTTCAGCACTGTCATCATCGGAGATGAATCGGGAACATATTTTCCAAGGACACCCGACAGTTATTGGGTTTACGTGGACCAAGATGGTAACGAGCTAACACGTCATGCTGTTGAAGGCGAGGAGATCGCTGGCGAGGTGTATGACGCTTTTAGTTATGAACCTGCTTTGGAAAATTGGCTGGATTATAACTATCATTTTCGCCCGGATCTCTACCAAGTCGGTGAAGAGTGGATTACATTTTGGGTCGGTGATGCAGCCGAAAAATTAGTCGAAGCACGTTTTGATAAAGAAATAACGGATTTTATTACAATAGCGAAGCAAATGGCACCGCCCGGAGTGGAGGCAGATTTTGATTTCCTGTACGAGATTGAGGTAACAGCACAAGATCAGTTTTATATGCTGCCAATATCTGGTACTGTCGATGAAGAGTGGGAGGTAACGCAGATAAACGTTAAACTCCCACTGAGACCTGATCCGCCCCCGCCACCAGGAGAACCTGAAGAGGTCACATTTGATTTTACTATTGTTGAAACAGGGCGTATCCTCGGCACGGAAAACGTTGAAACACCTGCTGGGATTTTTGAGGACTGTTTAAAGATTGAGTACCGGACGGAGACGGAACTTGTAATATCGCATCCGGAGGCGGCAGAAGGGACGCATCCGCCCGGCGAATCTGTCACAACCGTGTGGTTGGCACCGAATGTTGGGATCGTCAAGTTCCATCAAGAAGCGGAGGATATATTTCTGAAAATAGTTCCGATGCCTGAGGTTCAGGCTGCAACTACAGTCAAAACGCTTGAACTGAAGGCGTATGAGATCGAAACCGCTGATGTGGAGGATAACTAAGGCACAGTCCTATTGCCATGGGGCAAGCACAACTTTCCCGCAGTTATGCGTACACTGCAACGCCCACGCCTCCTGAATCTGGTGCATAGGGAAACTGTGCGTGATGAATGTATCCAGCTGCGCCTTCACCTGTGTAATCATCTGCATCATAGCAGGTGTGTCTATCAGGTTGTAGTGCCGCGTACCGTGTACTGTCAAGCCTTTATTGATAATGGCACCTCCCTGAATTTCCACGTCACCAATGCCACCAATCAATGCGATATGTCCCTTCGGGCGTGTTGCATCGATCAATAATTGGACTGCTCCAGCGGCTGCTGAGCATTCGATCCCTTTGTCTGGACCTCTGCCACCGGTCAAATCTTGAATTTGATCCAGGGCATCTTCATCTTGTGGATTGACGACCTCCGCTGCACCGAGTTTTTTCGCGAGCGAGGCACGATACGGATGGCTTTCAACGGCGATGACGCGCGCACCTCTATACACAGCATTAATCACACCGCCAAGCCCAATAGGGCCCATCCCGGTGATGAGAACAGTATCAAGCGCGTTGACATTCATCAATCGCATGGCATTAAACGTCGAGCCAAGTCCACAGCATGCCATTCCGGCATGATGGTAGGAGACTTCCTCCGGAATTGGCACTAACTGCCAATCTCGTTTAAGGATATACTGTGCATAAGTCGCCGTCACACCCGCCTGTTCAGGGACGTTTGGACCCTGGTGGTCCTGCTGACAGTGCACATATTCGCCTGCTAAGCAGAGGTAACACTTTCCGCAGGGATAGTGTGGCATCACCACAACGCGGTCCCCTACCTTGACAGTGCCTTCTTGTGCGATTTCTACGACTTCACCAGCGGCTTCATGTCCGAAACTCTCGCTTGTCCCTTCATTTTTGAAACCTTTGTATTCCGTACACATCGGTGCTGAATGAATTTTAACGACAGCGAACTCGCCCTTAGCAATCGGGTCGGGTTTGTCAATTAATCCTGCCCTTTCGGGACCGAATTTTGCAACGACTTTCATCAATTTTCTCCAATAGAACAGTTGTAGCATAATCTGTTAGATTGTGCTTGCTATAAGTATGCTATCCCGGCATGCCGTGTTTATGAAAGCCGTTCGCGACAGCCAACACGATCAAAGCGATCATTGCTAACCCGAGGAGCCCAACGGCGACATAAAGATCCATGTTTCCTTGGGAAGCGAAACTTTTTGCCAAACGTTCATTTCCGGATTGCCGAACCTTTTTCGTTAGTACCTGTTTATCGTACGTTGTCAGTTTCTGATCGCTTGGCGATGCGAGTGCTGCCCGTTGTTCGAGAAACCGTTGTGTCCGCCAGGATTGCCATTTCCGCCACAAGGCTCGGCATAGGATAACAGTGCCAGTGGTGGCGAATAGCACCATTGCACCGATACACCAATCTGTCAAAGGGAGGTGCCAAGGTAGATGTTTACCGTCCATGGTTTTCTCCTAAAAGCACGCGACTGCCGCGTGAATTCATCTGTTATGAAATTATAGCAAATTTTGATGCCTGAATCTAATTAAATTGGGAAATTCTGCTTGACATTACGCATATCCTATAATAAAATAGCGCAAATTTAACTTTACGCTGTCAGGATATGCAACTGTTCAAATCAACCTTCACACTTCTCATATTTCTCCACACACTGCTTGCGATTGGCGCGCCGCGATATCATCCCGAAGCGGCGCGGTTGTATGACGCAGGGGTCCGCGCGCTCACACACGGCGAACAGGAGAAGGCACGAACGGCTTTAGAGAAGGCGGTCGAACTTGATGCCTCTATAGCGGATGCACACTGCGTTTTAGGCGTGATTTATAAAGATGCCGAGGAAATCCATGCAGCAGCAGAGGCGTTTCGACGGGCAACGACCGCAGATGAAAATTATATTGAGGCGTATTATGAATTGGGGGATGTGCTACTCACGCACTTAGGGGACACCGCACAGGCTATACACGTCCTAAAGAAAGTGGTCGCGATGGATGCCGAGCATGCGCGCACACGGACCCTATTAGGTATCGCCTATTTTCGTGATAACCGAACCGATGCTGCTATCCGTGAACTTCAACACGCTATCCAACGCGACCCAACTTCCCTGATGGCACGCTACACGCTCGGTACTGCCTTTCTTCAACAAGAGGCGTGGCAATCCGCTATTGATACTTTCAAAAAACTCATTAAGATGGATCCGTTTCACGCGAAGGCACATTTTAGCTTAGGCACAGCGTATCGCCGGATTGCGGAAACAGAGGTGGCACAGAAGCATTTACAACGTTTTGAGGTGCTATCTGTTGAAGAAGAAAAGTTGACGCATCTTAAGCGATTTGTACAGCAAAACCCTACCGATCCCGAAGCCTGGTACCGACTCGGTAGAATCCAGCTAAAGCGGCAACTATGGCACGAGGCAACGCAATCTTTGGAACATTCTGTCACACTCGCGCCCCAAGAGACACGCGGCTATGAAGCACTCGGTTATGTTCAATTTCAACGGCAAAACTATAAGCAGGCCGTGGCGATGTATCGGAAAGTTATTCAGCAGAAACCGAACGTCGCAACTTACCGCAACAGTCTCGGTGGTGCTTATTTGATGCTAAAGCAGTATCCTAAAGCGATAGAACAGTATCAAGCCGCTATCCGCTTAAAGCCTTCCGAACCGCGCTTCTATCTGAACCTCTCTAAAGTATATCAACTCGCGGGTGCGGACGCGGAAGCCGAGAAAACCTATAAAGCGTATGAACGTCTTAAATCAGAGCCAAAATAAGACAAATTTTGGTGTCTATCCGTGGATAAAATACCTAATCCTACTTTTCGCAATTGTGGGATTTTTACCTGATGCTTTGGCAGGACCCGAGCTGTGCCGCATTCCTGCTGGCACCTTCACAATGGGGAGTGATAACGACCTTCCGAATGAAGCGCCCGCGCGTAAAGTCTATCTGGATGCCTACTATATCGGTAAAACCGAGGTGACCAACGCAGAATATTATCTGTTTTGGCTTGAGAGCGGGGGTGCTGGTAGTGAACATACACCTATCAGTTATGAAGGTGCGTTCGGGACTTGGCCCGAGATCGCGAAGACAAAACCGAACCACCCTGTCGTCGGCGTTTCGTGGGGTTCTGCTACGGCTTATGCGGCGTGGCGAGGCATGCGATTGCCGACTGAAGCGGAATGGGAGAAAGCCGCACGCGGCACGACTGCGCGACGATGGCCCTGGGGCAATACCTTCACACAACGAATTAAAGACACAACCCTCCACGCAAACGTTTGGAAACTGGATGGAGCACACCTACAACCCGTTGGCACTTATCCGACGGGGATAAGTCCTTACGGCGCACACGATATGGCAGGTAATGTCTGGGAATGGGTGTCGGACTGGTATTCCGAGAACTTCTACCACCACAGCCCCGATCGGAACCCGAAAGGACCCGCGGGTGGGAGCCGGCGCGTTGTGAAAGGTGGTTCGTGGTTAAATCCTGAAACGTTCGCCCGGTGTTCCGTACGTTTCGGTCAGCACCCCGCAATCGGCACCAGCTTTATCGGATTCCGCCTCGCGAAAGATGCAACCCCCGCGTATGAAAAGTAAAAGTACACTCCTTTTAATGATATGTCTTATATGGACATCGTCCGTGTTCGGGGCTGCTGCGATTCAATTCGTTGATGCAACCGAAAAAGCAGGTCTCCATTTCCGACACATCAACGGTGCTGAAGGCGCGTACCATCTGCCCGAAACACTTGGTGCCGGCGGCGCGTTCTTTGATGCAGATAGCGATGGATACCTTGACATCTACCTCGTCAACGGCGGTTATTGGAACAAACCACCATCAGCGAAACAGGCGATAAGCACCCTCTATCGCAACAATCGGGATGGCACGTTTACTGACATCACAGAGACTGCAAAGGTCGCAAATCTCGGCAACTATGGACAAGGTGTGGCATGTGCAGATTATGACAACGATGGAAACGTCGATCTTTATGTGACCAATTTCGGTGCGAATGTGCTGTACCGCAACAACGGCGATGGGACGTTTACAGGTGTAACGGACACCGCAGGGGTAGGGGATCCGGGCTGGAGTAGCAGCGCATGCTTTCTTGATTACAACGCTGATGGACATCTCGATCTGTTTGTCGTCAACTATCTTGTGTATTCATTAGATATTACCTACCTGCCGTGTGGAGAAGATGGCGAACACACGTATTGCCATCCCTCGCTCTTTGAAGGCGCGCCCGATCGACTCTATCGCAATAATGGAGACGGGACGTTCACCGATGTCAGTCAAGCGGCGGGTGTCGGTGGGATCGGTGGCATGTTTCACGGGAAAGGCTTAGGTGTCGTCTCGGCAGACTTTAACAACGACGGCGCGCCCGACCTTTACATTGCCAATGACGATACCCGAAACGATTTCTTTTATAATAATGGCGATGGTACATTTAGTGAAATCTCGCTCCTCGCCGGATGCGCTTATAGCTTTAACGGGGTCGCGCAAGCAGGTATGGGGGTTACTGTCGGTGACTATAACAGCGACAGTTGGCTCGATATTTTTGTTACGAATCTCTCTTATGAAACCAATGCGCTCTATCGGAACAACGGCGATGGGACCTTCACAGACGTAATTTATGAGGCACATCTCGGAAAAGAGAGTTATCTATATGTCGGGTTCGGTACGGGTTTCTTTGATGCGGATAATGATGGCTGGTTAGACCTCTTCATTGCAAATGGACATATCCTTGATAACATTGAAGCCACACACGACATTCTTACGTATCGCCAACCCGATCAGGTGTTCCGTAATAACGGAGATGGCACATTTCAGGAGGTTTCGGAGAACGCAGGGAACTATTTTAAAGGTGTTGCGGTGAGCCGTGGAACACTCTTCGGCGATTATGATAACGACGGCGATATTGACATGCTCGTTACGGAGAATAATGGGCCCGTAACTTTATTGCGAAATGAGACGCAAACGCAAAACAATTGGATAGCCATTAAAACGCTTGGAATTATCAGCAACCGAGACGGTATTGGGACGCGTATCACTCTCGCAGCGGATGGACATACACAGACGCGGGAAGTCAATTCGGGATCAAGTTACATGTCTGCCCATGACACTCGGTGCTATTTCGGATTAGGGACACAGACGACTGTTGATAGACTTGAGTTACGGTGGCAGAGCGGCGTTGTGCAAGTCTTTGAAAATCTTCCGGTCAATCAAGAACACGTCATTTCCGAATTTGCTGATACACCCGAGGATAGAGTCTTCAAGGCAGTATGGACAGGCGATATTGCAGCCCTTCGGGATACAGACATAGATGTCCACATAAAAGATGCGGTAGGGCGGACTCCCTTACGTATTGCAGCGGAGCGCGGCGCTATTCATATCGTGACGTTTCTCATTGAAAATGGGGCGGATGTCAACGTAACGGATGCCAACGGGAATACACCCCTGATTTTCATTATCAACAAGACAGGCGATCTGGCGATAACCAAAAGATTGCTTGAGAAAGGCGCGGCGGTAAACACGCAAAACCGCACAGGTGAAACTGCGTTGATGTATGCGGCGTGGCGTGGACATGCGAATATCGTTCGACTTCTACTTGAGAACCGCGCCGATGTTACGCTGAAAAATAGGCGCGGCGGGACAGCATTGACACTTGCCGAATCAAAGGGACATCAAGAAATCGTGGAGATGCTCAAAGCGGTCATGGAATAGACATTAAGAGAACGATAGGAGAACGCAATGGTTCTGACACGTGGTGTCACCCTAAAATCGGTAGCAGTGGCACTTATCTTAATCCCGATCAACTGCTATTGGATTATGTATACCGAGATGGTCTGGTGGGGGCTCTTTCCGACAACGATGTCGCTCTTTTTCAATGCGGTCTTTTTTCTTTTTCTTATCACCCTCCTGAACCTGCTGCTTCGGCGCCTCAAACAACAGTGGGCATTGACACACGGCGAGCTGCTCGTTATCTATGTGATGCTTTGTATGGCGAGTGCTATCGCCTCACACGATCACGCGCAGGTGCTGATCCCGATGATCGGACACGTTTTTTGGTTCGATACACCGGAAAACGAGTGGCGAGAACTGTTATACCGATACATGCCGACATGGGGGACAGTCCAAGATAAACGGATCTTGGAGGGATTTTACGAGGGACAATCCACGGTTTATGACACAGAGGTTTTACAGGCGTGGTTAGGCCCCACATTGTGGTGGACAAGTTTTATTGTCGTGCTTGTCTTTGTTATGCTGTGCATCAACGTTGTGCTACGCAAACAGTGGACAGAACGCGAGAAACTCGCGTATCCGATCATCCAACTGCCGTTAGAAATGACGCGGGACAGCGGTGCCAACTTCTTCCGGGGCAGGGTCTTTTGGACAGCATTTATCCTCGTTTCACTCCTGAATCTTATTAACGGACTCAGTTATCTCTTTCCAACGATCCCGATCATCGGGGTTCGGTTTCGGAATATCAGCCAGTTTTTCACTGAAAAACCGTGGAACGCCATCGGCTGGACACCGTTCTCTATCTATCCGTTTGTGATCGGACTCGGATTCTTTATGCCGTTGGATTTGTCGTTTTCTTGTTGGTTCTTTTATCTGTTTCGCAAGATGCAACGGGTCGGCGGCGCGATCATCGGGGTTCGCGGTTTACCGGGGTTCCCCTATGACCGACAGCAATCCTTGGGGGCATATCTCGGACTCGCGATTTTCGCGGTATGGGCGAGTCGCAAATACCTCGCTGAAGTCTTCAAACAGGTCATCACGGGGCGTTCGAGTCTTGATGAATCGGTTGAACCGATGCGGTACCGTGCCGCTATCATCGGTATTGTGTTGGGATGCATCTATCTTATAGCGTTTTCTGTGAAGATAGGCATCAGCATTTCGCTCGGTATCGCCTTTTTCGTCATGTATTTCGCGCTGTCAACGGGGATCACACGGATGCGGGTGGAATCTGGCGCACCCGCCCATGACTTACACTTTATGGGACCCGATTACGCCTTGCCGGCGATTTTAGGGTCACGCCGCATGGGTGGCTCCAATCTCACCGCGCTCACCTTTCTATTTTTCTTCAATCGCGCCCACCGCAGCCATCCGATGCCGCATCAGTTGGAGGGTTTCCAACTCGCGTCACGGGCGCGATTTA
The DNA here is from genome assembly GCA_963668035.1 of Candidatus Poribacteria bacterium. Lineage (GTDB taxonomy): Bacteria > Poribacteria > WGA-4E > WGA-4E > WGA-3G > WGA-3G. The sequence goes on from OY764073.1 coordinate 59,685, forward strand.
ACCCGAAACCGTTGGTGTGGGTCATGCTGTTGGCGGTGTTTGTGGGGTCTATCGGCTCTTTCTGGGCATATCTGCATGATGTCTACCGCTTCGGGTCATCGGGCAGTTTCGCACACCACCCTTTCAATCGCCTCCAGCAGCAGCTCAATTTCCCGACGAACACGAACATCCCTGAAGTGACGTTTATGGGTATCGGGATGGGGTTCACGTTTCTGCTGATGTTTCTACGGATGCGTTTCTTTTGGTGGCCCTTTCATGCTGTCGGTTATGCTGTATCCGGGGCAGCGGATTGGTGTATGAACTGGCTCTGGATCTCCCTCATGATTAGCACAATCGCGAAATGGTTGATTATCAAACAGGGCGGGTTGCAGCTACACCGGAAAGCAGCACCTTTTTTCCTCGGTTTGATTCTGGGCGAGTTCGTGGCAGGGAGTTTATGGAGTTTCTACGGTATGGCAACGGAGACCCGTATATTTCCATTTAAGGATTGGTGATTCCTTCTGTATGCAATTTCATAGGTCGGTTAGATGAAATTTAGAGAACCATTAACTTCATCTAAATATCTGCCGATTTATGATTATTGATAATGAAACCCAGTATCAAATAAGTTTTTCCAAAGTAATGATATTTTACGATAAACCCTTATGAGACCAGGGTTTATGGACTTTCTATTCTGAAAATCTAACACTCGGATTTTGAGTGGCGGGTGTGATACTGAAAGCGTTGGTATTTGGTTATCTCTCGGATGTGCTGTCGGGGAGAGGGCGGCAGCAGGGTAAAAATTCAGGGTGCGGGCCCGCTAAAATAAATTCACAATATGATAAATTATTTCAGTTCGTCGTAGGGTGTTTTTGATAGGGTATTTCTGCGAAGTTCATTCGCCTAGTGGTCAAAAAAAAGGGCGAGGTTAGGAATGCACGTCGCATTTGGGCGAGTACGCCGCAAAACCTCGCCAGCGAATACATAGGGATCCGGGTTTTAAGACAGGTCTCGTAAACTGCCGGTGCTATCGCCTATTTGTGCCAAATTGACATCCATACGGTTGAGCATCGAGAGCCAGAGATTGTTCAGCGGTGTCTCTTTCGGATAGCGGATATGGCGACCACTTTTAAGCGTACCACAACCGTTGCCTGCAAGCAGGATCGGGAGGTCGTGGTGGCTGTGTCGGTTGCCATCTGCGTTTCCGCTGCCGTACAAGATCATTGAATGGTCGAGGAGCGAGCCGTCCGCTTCGGGGGTCGCGTTCAACTTTTCTAAGAAGTATGCCAACTGCTGTATGTGGAAGACGTTGATTTTACGGATTTTCGCTTTCTTCTCTTCGTCGCCCCCGTGATGCGACAAGTTGTGATGTCCTTCAGTGACGTTGACAGCCGGATACGATTTATTGCTCCCTTCATTTGCCATCACAAACGTCACAACGCGGGTCACGTCTGTCTGGAAGGCGAGGACGATCAGGTCTGTCATGAGGCGGACGTGTTCTTGGTAATCTTTGGGAATCTCTTCCGGTGCGGTGTAATCGGGGTTTTCGATCGACGGGAATTTTTCAGCCGCGTCGATTCTCAGTTCAATGTCTCGGATAGCGGAGAAGTATTCATCAAGTTTACGGACATCGTTCCCGCTTACTTGGCGGAGGAGGTCCTTTGAGTCCTGCATAACGAAGTCGAGGATACTTTTTCGTTGCTGGTCGCGCTCGGCGCGTCCCGCGTCTGGCATGGTGGAGAATAGGCGTTCAAAGGCGAGTTTCGGGTTAACCTCTTTTGGGAGTGGCTGCGTTGCGGAACGCCACGACAGCGTTGAGGAGTAGACGCAGCTATAACCCGAGTCACAGTTACCTGATCTGTATCCGGGATCGATACCGAGTTCCAGAGATGGGAGACGGGTTTGATCGCCGATATTCGCTGCTGCGGCTTGGTCAACGGAAACGCCTGCGTGAATGTCCGCACCGTCGGTTTTACGGGGTTGCGTGCCTGTCAGGAAGGCTGCCATCGCGCGTGCGTGATCGCCGCCGCCGTCGCCGTTGGCGCGTGCTTTATCCGCTGTGAGACCGCTGAGTACGAGTGTTTTATCCTTCACATTTACCAAGGGTTTCAAGAGATCCGTGAGTTCGTAGCCGGTCCCTACCTGTTTCGGTGTCCAATCCTCCATAATTTTTCCGTTGGGTACATAGAGGAACGCCATCCGATTAGGGACTGTCTGTGTCGCGTTTGCGGGCGCGGCTGCCCACGATGTAACAGGTCCCATCACTTCCAACCACGGTAGCGCGATGGTGACTCCCAAACCTTGTAGAAATGTCCGACGTGAAAGTTGTTTTGAAGTGCTCATAATAGTTCCTTGAACTGTATGATTTTTTTCGTTTCATAACTACCCGTACCACAATTATACCTTATTTGACAAGGATTGTCAAATATTTATTCGGAGCGATACAATTAAAAATACGGTGCCCCTTGTGCTTCGACATAGACCGAGTAAAGTGATTGACTACCTGTCATAAAGAGTCTATTCCGTTTCACACCGCCGAAGCAGATATTTGAACAGATCTCTGGGAGATGAATTTTACCGATAAGCGTTCCGTCGGGTGCGAAAATATGCACGCCATCGTAGTCTTCACCGACCCAACCTGTTCCTGCCCAGACGTTACCATCGGTATCACACCGAAGACCGTCAGCAGCACCGGGTGCCATCTCGTGGAATACCTGTTTGTTATCCAGTCGCTCACCGTCTATAACATCGTAGACGACGATCTGTTTGGGCGCGCCTGTGTCAGCGATATAGAGTTTATCGTAATCGGGTGAAAAGCAGATGCCGTTTGGTTTTTCGAGTGCCTCCGTTACAACAGTGGCTTTCCCTGTATCTGGGTTGAGACGATAGACACAAGTCGGCAATTCAAAGGGGGCTTTATGGCCTTCATAATTGAACATGATGCCGTATCCCGGATCCGTAAACCAGATATGTCCATCCGGGTGGACGACTGCATCGTTCGGTGCGTTAAATCGTTTGCCCTCAAAGCTATCAATTAGGACGGTGATTGTCCCATCGTATTCAGTGCGTGTAACGCGGCGTGTGCCGTGTTCGCAGCTGATGAGTCTGCCTTGTCGGTCGCGCGTATGACCGTTGGTATGATTAGAGGGTTTGCGGTAGACGCTCACCTTACCGGTGGTTTCTTGCCATTTCAGGATACGGTTATTCGGAATATCGCTCCAGAGGAGGTATCCGCCATCACCGAACCAGACGGGTCCCTCGGACCAGCGCGCACCTGTCCATAAACGTTCTACGACGGCGTTCCCGATTTTATATTTCGCAAAACGCGGGTCGATAACTTCAACCGCTGGATCGGGGTAGCGGGTGATGGGTCCCTCTTTTGAGGGGATATCTGCCCAGGGGGTCAGCGGGTTCAATAACGGTAGAACGGCACTGGCACCTAAACCTTGTAAAAATGTTCGGCGTGAAAGTTGTTTTGATGTATTCATAAGCCTTTTCCATTGTTGATGTTCGGTTTATCATGAGCCATACAAATCATTGCGTGGTAAACTCCCTTGAGCGTTTGCTACATCTCTGACTGCAAGCAAAAAGGCTTCAATGTTACCATCTGCCTCATATTCCTCAAGGGCTACGGTAAGATATTCCTTCGCATACGCTGAATCTGCCAACCGCACCTTGAGACTCTCTTCGTAGTTTTTGTATTTTCTCATCGCGTTAACTCCTTAAAATGCTGCCAGTTGGTAGATCCGTATATCCATAAAACAATTATACACCACACGGGAAAAATTCTCAAGGGCGTTGGCATTGTTGGCCAGAGCCATTCAATTGTCCACTTTTCGATTAGATTTTCACCGCCAGGCCCGGGAGAAAAAACTCTCCCATCACATCGTAGGTTGGGTTGAACGGATACAACCAAAAGCATACAAATCAGAGAAAACCGAAACTGTTTCAAAGACCGGCATATTCACCAGAGACCGAGTGAAACCCAACGCCTTTCGGCTTTCCTGAACGCCTCGCGTTCTGAAGTTGGGTTTCTCTGCGTTCTTGATTGTGGAGACGATATGTTGAATAGGCGTGTATTGGATGTGGCACATCTATCTTCTCAGTTGCGTTCAACCCAACCTACTACGCTTAGCATTCGCTTCCAATTTCCTAACCTGCACCGACAATTGAATGTCTCTGCATTGTTGGCCAGGGTTATTTAGTTTATATATTTAGTTTACTTTTGTGAATATATTTGCCCCTTTTTCACTCGCAAATGCCGCTGGCGAGGTTTCCTAACCTCGCCATATTCGCAAAAAAGGTGAAAATCCCAATAATTTCTTAAAACTAAATGGTCCTGCATTGTTGGCAGGTTCATTTAGTTTTCCAATAATTTGTGCAAGGATGCCCGAAACTGAAAATTGCCCAAAGTTTAGTAAGGCAATCTAAAAGGACATAAAGCTCTTATAGATTTGTTCAACTTCCCTTGGGGAGGTCATGAACCATGCTTTGCCGGGAGTATCTTTTTTATGCTTACCACGAAGCTCAAGGTGAATCTGTATTAACTTTTCTAATTTTTCGGGATTGTTTGTACGGATTGTCAGTCCTATTACAGGGTATTGAAAAGTAGATTCGTTCAACTGCTTCCTCACTCTTTCAGCTGGTGTGTCTTCGGTTTCTCCTATCTTGCATGGATAAGCAGACTGTCCATGCAATTCAGCAAAATCACGACACATGGGATAATAATAAACATAAACATAACTATCACCGTCTCCGATGGTTTTGCCATCGTCAATAACCTTATTTATATCAGAGAGGTTTTTAGATCTCGGTTCAGGTTTTGAGTCTATTTCTTTTTTTGATTCTGAAACATCAGAGAATATAGGGTCAAAATAAACTTGCCAAATGCCTTTACCTGTAACAGATTGTTGCACCAATCCCTTCTTTTTTAGAGTGCTCCCAGCCCTCTTAATAGCATGGAGAATATTCTCAGGTTTTGTTGGTTCCCCACCTCTCTCAGAATGAATTCTTGTCACGCTGTCAATAATTTCATTCCGATGCACACTTATTAACATTTTTTGGTTGTTTGAGTAGCCTCGAGTCTCAAATTTACAGATATATCGCCCCGCTGAGACTAAGGAGGAGTCCCCCGGTTTCTATAAATATAACGCAAGTTGCCACTTATTCTGGCACATAGCACTCCTACGGAGTGCGGTCGCTTAAATACATTGTTTCTATAGACATACCACCCCTATGGGGTGAGGAAAATCCTTGAAAAATGTTGTTGACATACGCAGAAATACTCAAGCAAAACACCAAAATTTATTAGGAGCAACTTGGGGAAATATAGAGTTTCCCACTGGGGTTGCTAGAACTATTTTTTCGCGAGTCTTGGCACTCTGTCAGTTAATTCACATAACATTAGACGTGCTCCAACGTTTGCCGTACATCAGCATAATCCGATTATGGATGAAGTCGTATTTTTCAGCGGAACAGGCACGGAGTTGATCGGGATATAGAAAATAATAACCGATGCTTTCCGCCATATCCTCATTTGGATTTTCTGTATACGCGTACTCTGTTACAAACGTGGATCGTTCTTGAGTCGTTGACCAGCCTGATTCGCTGTTTGAATCTTGATGCCAACCGCCGAGTTTCGCCCAATCCGCTTTAAGCTGGTTGGTAAAAACATAAGCCCATAAAAAATGTGCCTTTTCGTGGACAATTATCTTACGCGTATCATTACGATGATGGCGACCGCGAAGGAAAGTAGATTCAGCAAATTCTATATAACCGCGACTTATCATGGCATAATTCTGTCCTCTGTCCTCGGTATCTATTCTGCGGACTATATATTTTAATTGCGGTGTTTTATGTAATACCGGCGGGAATTCTTCAAGCATAGATATAATAAGCATCAGATCTGCATTTTCAAAGTCCGAATAACGTTTGATTGTTTTGTTCGCGGCACGGTTGCTTAATGCAGCGTAAGAAGGGACATCTGTACTAATACCATATCGTTTTTTCAATATGAATTTGATTGCGGATCGGTTTGTTCCATTTTCCGTTATGAATTGAATGACCGCATAATAGAGGTCCTGATCTGGGCGCACAACCTCTTGGGATCCCTCAACTGGAAGGATATTTCGACTAATCGTAACGAATTTGAACTTGTCTTTCGCTTCAATCTTGATACCGTTTTCCAACATATCATCGCTGATATGCCATCTGGAAAACTTTAGGTTCAGACTCCCAGAGACGGATTCAAAGGCATTTAGCAGCGCAGCAGCCTCTTTTGTCGTCCAGATCGCATCTAAGTAAACAGAATATTTTGCCTCCAATGCCAAGTGAGCAGCATACTTCTTCTCCGACTGCGAAGTAGGATTTTTATAATGGGCTATATAACAACTGGGTTGTAGAATTATGATGGCAAGAAGAATGAAGGGACTAATAATTCGCATCATAAACTGTCCTTAGTGCCACGCCGCAAACGGAACGGATCGCTTTTAACGATTTCAGTCATCAGGACAGAACTTCTGTAACCTTCAGCTGCAAGCTGTGCGGCAATTCTATCAACAGTGGGTCGGTCGTAATATTCCAAGCCTCTCCCTAAAGCGTACGTCAACATTTTCTCTGTCAAACAACGGACAAACTGTTGTTTCCTATCCTTAAGGATCTGCTTCAGGTCTGCTATACCGTCAAAGGCTGTGCCGTCTGGTAGTTCGGCGGTTGTATCAATCTCCAATTCGCCTTCTTGGGTCCGAAACGCCCCGATTGCATTATAGTTTTCCAGCGCGAATCCGATGGGGTCCATCTTGGCATGGCAGTTGGCACACGCGGGGTCTTCTCGGTGCTGTTCAAGGCGTTCTCGCAATGTAGTTCCGGTAATGGCATCGTGGTCTTCTTCCAATTCTGGGACATCGGGTGGCGGTGGCGGTGGCGGTGAACCGAGTAGCTGCTCCAAGACCCAACGTCCCCTTTTGACAGGCGAGGTACGCGTCGGATTAGAAGTCACGGTGAGGACGCTGGCGTGCGTAAGGATACCGCCGCGGGAGGCACCTTGCAACGCGACGCGCTGAAACGTTTTGCCTTTAATCTTTTCGCCACCGGGTACAGTTTTTTTCTGTCCCATCCAGTTTCCTTGCGTATCCGTGATGCCGTAGTGGTTCGCCAATTCCTGATTGAGGAAGGTATAATCTGCGTCAAGCAAATTGAGGACGCTGCTATCCTCACGGAAAATCGATTCCAAAAAGAGTTCCGTCTCCTTTAACATCGCGGCGCGCAACCTGCGACCAAAGGTTGGAAATCGATCAAGGTCAGGCGTAACCGTTGCGATGCGTTGGATTTGCAGCCATTGTGAACCGAAGTCGCGCGCGAATTCTACTGCTTTCGGGTCCGCTAACATCCGTTGAGTTTGTGCGTCAAGATTGTCAGTCAGCTGATTTTTCGCCGCGAGTTCAAAAAGTTCATCATCTGGCATACTACGCCATAGGAAATAGGAGAGCCGCGATGCAAGTTGGAACTCATCAATCGGGTGGGGATCGGGATTTTGTGGACGATCATCTAATTCCAATCGGAATAGGAACTTAGGCGAACAGAGAATAACTTTAATCGCCTGTTGAATGCCTGCTTCCCACTTCGCGCCATCGGCTTGAATGGATTGGACGAACTGTGTGAGTTGTTCTATTTCGGTTTCGGTCGGCGGACGGCGATACCCTCGATGGAGCAAACGGGTCAACACTTCCCGCGTCTGTTCTATTTGCGGGAGGTCCGGTGTACATGCCAAAATTTCGAGTTGGGTATCCGGACGGGTATCTAACGGACCTTCTGCCCAAAGCGTCCGAATCTGGAGTTTAGCGGACACCTCACCCTCTATAGGCTTAACCATCGCGATCCCGACTCTGTCGATGTTCGGGATCCCGGTAACAAGCACTTTGACAGTCTGTGTTTTTTTCGGGTCGCGGGCGGTAATCTCAAAAGTCTTTAGGATCTTGATAGAGTTGTTCGATGCCGTGTCCACACCGATTAACCGCCCAAGTTCGGTTGGCGTGGAGACCTCCGCGAGTGATTCGCCTTGAATAAAGAGGGCGATTTCAACAGGCACTTCACTATCAGTTTCAGCATAGAGTGTTGCCTTGTAAAGGATTTCTTCTTCGGGGAACATCCTGAAGAATGGCGCACCTGTCGTAAAGGGGCCGGATTTCCACGTCTCTGTGGCGGTTGGATCGAGGAGTCGGAAGCGTTGATCGGGGACATCGTCGTGGCGTGGATCGAGGCGCGATCCTCTTTGGTAGCGTTTTGATGGCGGCGGTGGTTCTACTAAAATAACACGCGTCGCAATCGCTTCTGCTGCTTCAAGGTAGCGTTCCATCAGGAGCGGCGACATCGTTAGCACATCACCGATATTATCAAAGCCGTGTCCTACGTCGTCCGCTGGGAAATTTTCGGTCGGATCGAAATCAACACCGAGCAGGTCTCGTACGGTATTTTTGTATTCAACTTTATTCAGTCTGCGTATCGTGATGCGTCCTGGATCGGGTTTTGCTGTGCGATCTGCTTGTTCAAAGATTGATTCGATATGCGCAACGAACGCCTCTGATTCTGCTAAGGGGGGTTGAAGGTCACTCTCGGCGGGCGGCATGTAACCTGTCGCTACCATGTCTAAGACGCGGTCCCATACGTCGCGGTTCTCAATCAGGGAGCGTCCATCTGAAAATATATCAAGAGAGACTTCGGCAGCGGGTTGATCGCCGGTGTGGCAGCTGAAGCAGTATTTTTTCATGAAGGGGATGCCTTCTTTTGAGAAGCCTGAAGTGGCCTCTTCCCGCGGGGTCGCCGTAAAAACTACGAGGACTAATACCAGCATTAGACCGAGGCATTGTGGGATATATTTAGGAATGGTTATCTGTCCATGTTCGCGGATCTTAGTAAATGCCATATTTCTGCCCTTTTTCTGCGGTTATGCTAAGAGTTTGTATCATTAAGTATAAAACATTTTTGGCAAATAATCAACCTTTTCGAGCCTGAAAAGGTTACTTTTTACGCTAATCAGACGCAATTTGCTTTTTTAAGATGGTTTTGGTAAAATGGTGGCAATAGAGTCCCACAACCTACACTTATCTTCGGAATTCATACGCGTTGAAAACGCACGCGATAGGAGAATCTATATCCATGAATCAACACGAACAAGAGGTAATTGTGAATGCAACGGCGTTGCAAAATGTCTGTAGCCGCCTCTATCAAGCAGTCGGTGTTACCCAATCGGATGCAGATACCGTCGCGGAAATGCAGGTCTTGATGGACTTGCGCGGCGTTCATTCACACGCGACACGCGGCGTACCGGGGTATGTCCGCGGCATCATCAGCGGGAGTATTAATCCCAATCCACAACTTCGAACACTTGAGGATAACCCTGCCTCTGTTCTGTTAGATGGCGACCGCGGGTTGGGGCATCTCGTCGCGGTTCGTGCGATGAACATCGCTATAGAAAAGGCGAAATCTGCTTCTATCGGTGTGGCTAGTGTTCGGAACAGCAATCACTTCGGGGCTGCCTCAAGTCATGCAATGCGCGCCTTGCCACACGATATGATCGGTTTCGCAACAACTAACGGGCTCGGTGTGAATGTGGCTGTCTTCGGTGCCAGGAGCGTCTCTATCGGAAATAATGCGTTTTCCTATGCGATCCCTGCGGGTGAGGAACCGCCGATTGTGTTGGATATGGCCTGCGGTGCCGCTGCGGCTGGTCGGATCGGAACTGCAAGGTTATACGGAGAGAAAATTCCGATGGGATGGGCACTTGACGCAGATGGCAACGAAACCGATGATCCAACGAAGGTAGCCGCTATCCTACCCGCTGCGGGTCCGAAAGGTTCTGCGCTTTCGATAGTGATGGATGTTTTATGCGGACCGCTGAGTGGGGGGTTAATGGGTATCAATAAACAGTATCAGCCCGGGGACGCGCCCCCAGGGAAACGCGTATCGGCACACTTTTTCTATGCTATTAATATCGCCAGTTTCACCGCTGTTTCAGAGTTCAAGGCAGAAATTGACCGTCAGATTCGGATGACCCGCCAAGCTACGCCACGAGCCGGTTTTACGCGCGTTACCTTACCCGGCGAGATTGAGTCGGAATTGACGCAAGAACGCCTTGAAAACGGGATTCCGCTACACAAGGAACCCTTGCAATCACTTGAGCAACTCGCCGATGAGTTAGGTGTCGAAATCCCGTGGAACAAGCAGTGAATTTTTCCTTTTATCCTGCTAATCCCTAAATCAGAAAAATCACAGTTCTAACAGTTTCAACAATTGAATACCTCTCGGATTAAAACCAGGGTCATTCAATTGTACGATTTGGATCTTGGTTTTGCTTTACATAAGTGAACGTTCTTGGGAAAAGATCGCGAGCGACAAGAAACACCCTATCAAAAACACTCGCTCCTACAGGCGAAAAAATTCATATATGTAAAGTGAATAGGTACAATTGAATAGCCCTGGATTAAAACAAAAAATATTTGACATTCCTTTAAAAGTTAGGTATAATTATGGTTTCTTATTGAAACAATACATGTTGTGGAGGTAATTATGCACCTAATTACATTGAACCCTTGGTCAGAAACAGATATTCTTGAGACAGTCGAAGCCAGCCTGAATATAAAAAAATATCCCGAAAAGTATAGGCACGCTGTGGGTGGAAAGAGTCTCTGCCTACTCTTCCAAAAAACCTCCACGCGCACCCGCTGTGCAGGCGAGATCGGTATGACACAGCTCGGTGGACACGCGCATTACCTCGACTGGCGCACGACGAACTTCGCATTAGCCGACCTCGGCGATGAAATGCGTGTCCTCTCGGCGTACGTTGATATTATCTTAGCTCGCTTCTTAAAACACGCTGAACTCGTTACGGCCGCGACTGCCGCAACGGTACCGGTCATTAACGGGTGTTGCGATAAGTATCATCCGACGCAAGCATTAGGCGATCTCATGACGATACAGGAACACCTCGGTAGACTGGAAGGGGTCAAGTTGTGCTTTGTCGGGGTGCATAACAACGTCTGTAATTCGCTGATTGCTGCTGGCATGAAGGTCGGTATTGAAGTTACCGTCGTCGCACCGGAGGTGAACCCCGCTGCTGTGGATCGCGAATTATGGGATACTGCTGCGCGGAAAGGACTCTATAAAGTGCTGGATACGGAGAGTATCAACGTCGGTAGTGCGCTGGAAAATGTCATCGCCGAAAGTGATATTGTCTATACGGATACGTGGGTGGACATGGAATTTTTCACGGATCCGGCTTTTGCGGAAGAACGGGAGCGTCGGTTAAAAAAGATGATGCCGTATCAATTGAATGCCGAGTTACTAAAAGGATACGCGGGTAAGATTATGCACTGCCTCCCCGCACATCACGGATATGAAATCGCAGGTGAAATTGTCAACGATGAACGCGCAATTATCTTTGATCAGTCCGAAAATCGGCTGCATAGCATGAAAGCGATCCTTTTGAGATTGCTTGCGCACGCCTAATTCACCTTCTATGCTAACAAGGAAAAAGTTTTTGAACCGACATCCCTCTTTTTCACATAGCGAAACATTAGAAGACCTTGTCTGCAGCAAGTGTGGTGAAATCTATCCGCATACGGTGCCGCAGAACGTCTGTACCGCTTGCGGGAAACCGCTGCTCGCGCGCTACGCCCTTGAACAACTGGCAGGTACCTGGACGCGCGACACACTGCTATCACGACCCGCATCACTCTGGCGATATTCGGAACTCCTGCCTATATCCGATCCATCGGACATCGTAACGCTTGGGGAAACAATGACACCGCTCCTCCACGCGAAAACATTGGGGGCGCGGTTCGGTCTCACGGAGGTGTGGGTGAAAGATGAATCACGGTTGCCTACGGGTAGTTTCAAGGCACGCGGTTTAGCGATGGCAGTCTCTAAGGCAAAATCCCTCGGCGTGACGCAACTGGCGATCCCGTCCGCTGGTAACGCTGCGACCGCCCTCGCGCTTTATGCTGCCGCCGCAGGAATGACCGCCCACATCTTTATGCCACAGGATACACCCGCCTTCAATAAGGAGACGTGTCAACTCTCAGGAGCAAACGTTACCCTAATTGACGGTTTAATCACAGACGCTGGCAGAATCGTTGCGGAACGGAAAACGGGCGGAGGCTGGTTTGATGTGTCAACGCTCAAGGAACCGTACCGCGTGGAAGGCAAAAAGACGATGGGTTTTGAACTTGCAGAGCAATTTAAGTGGGAGCTACCGGACGTTATCATCTATCCTACGGGCGGTGGCACGGGTATCGTCGGGATGTGGAAAGGTTTCGCGGAGTTAGAGACGATCGGGTGGATCGGTAAGAAGAGACCGCGTTTTATATCGGTGCAATCTGCCGGCTGCGCGCCGATTGTTAAGGCGTGGGAAGAAGGTGCGACGGAGGCAATGCCGTGGCAGGGCGCTCACACGATAGCAAGCGGCTTGCGTGTGCCACAAGCGATCGGGGATTTTCTTATTTTAGAGGCGATTCGTAAGAGTAAGGGTGCCGCAATTGCCGTCACGGACGATGCCATCCGCGAGGCAATGCGACTGCTTCCTACAACTGAAGGGCTCTTAGCGGGTCCGGAAGGTGCCGCGACTGTCGCTGCACTTGCGCAACTCGTCGCGAACAAAATGATCGATCCTTCCGAACGCGTTGTCTTATTCAATACCGGTGGCTATCAGGCATGAACGGAGATCGCTATCGGTTTTCAAGATAGTCGTAAGTTGGGGCTTCCTTAGTTTCCTCGGTTTCCTCTCCTGTTTCAGATGCCTTTTTCTTCAGATGATAGCCGACCTCATGCTGTTCCACCGCTATAATTGGATAGGGACCGTCAAATCCGACGACGATGCCTTGTACTTCAACGGGTTTACCAGTATTGCCTACATCTGTCCGGAGTTGATCGAACTCAGGATTGGCGTCAAAAACGAAGTTCTGTCCCTGATTCCTTGTGGTCATCGCATGCTGGATATTGGAGGTCTCTGGCCGCCAGCGTCGCCATGATGGAACGTTTCGGATATAGCTCCGGGCGAAGCCGGGGTGTGCGAACATGTTGCCGCGGATAGTCGCATGCGTTTTAAGTACACGGGCACCACCGAGTCCATGTCGGCCCCGGAAACGTGAATCGTTCAGCTGCCGCATGATATTATAAACGTCAAACGTGTGGGTCTCGCTATATTTGGAAACGCCCTGTCTCGGTTTGATTTCTACTACAGTCGTGAAGGGCCGTTTTCTGCCGTGCTTATCAACGGCGGGACTAAAGGTAACATCCTTTGGGTCCGCCCACGGTTTTAACAGCCGCCGAATCTGCCATGCATCGGCATTGCTGACAACATCGGAAATCTCTATTTTCAGGACAACCGCATCTTCAGCCATGCTGACCATGCTGATCCCTACAAATAGGATGACCACCAGAAAAGTGAGTAAATAGAAGTGTGTGCGTTTCATTCTCATCTCCTCGCTTAATTTTGTAAGTTTCTCTTTCCTAACCTATTAGACACCATTCAAAGTAAAAAGTTTCAAAAAAAATTACAGAACCTCAATCCGATAGTTTCTATGACGTAAAATGCAACTTGATTCCAGTGCGGTCTAATTATTAGTGACGCGTTCTTTCGGTGAAAAGGGTGCATAATTTTTGATTCTCTGAAACGTTAAACTGCCAAACGGAGAAAAAAGTTTACAGAGGTATCGGATAATTTACGAATTTTCGCTTCTGCGTCCAAAAGCAGTTTAGGTTATTAAGCGCGCCCTATTTCGTGCAATTAAATGTAAAGAATGCCCCATTTTGTGCAACGGTTCTCTGCGTTTTTGAGGGGAACAACGTAGGTGTCGTATTATTCAGATTGGCACAGAATTTGCTACAATCTAAGCAACAGACTCGGTATTAGATAGATTTCGTAGGGGCGAGGGCCCCTCGTCTCCTGACAGCGAAATTGACACAAGTTCAACTGGTTTTTACTAAAGTATATAGGATTTCCCGAAAAAAGTCAAAAAAACGGTTGTACAAATTCTTTGAAAATTACAAGGAAATATGCTAACATTTAAGAAATGGACTCTATGCCATAAGCTTTGAGTCAAAGATAATATATAGGACAAAATAGGAGAAACACGTTATGAAAAAGATGTTGTGGGTGGCGATGCTGTTTGTGATGTGTGTTGCTACCAGTTATGGACAATATAATGGTGAGTGTTGGGTTGTCAGTGGCGGAGATACAGTTTACAAATTGCATGCGAATGGCAACGCCGATCCGACGGTCATTCCGAATCTGACGCAAGCGAGTGCTGCGGAGGTGAACCCGACCAACGGTGTCGCTTGGATCGCTATTTCTGCCTCGAATGCTGTCTTTAGATTTGATCCGACCCAGTCGCCAGAGGAACAATTCATACAATCACCAGAAATTAAGCGTCCCAGCATGATCGCTGTGAATCCGGCAGACGGTACCGTCTGGGTGGCGGGCCTCAGTGGGGTGTGGAAGTTGTCAAGCGATGGCAAACAAATTCTCGCGCAGGTCCTTCCAGAGGATAGCAATCCGTCCGCGGGCGCAGAAGGGTTCACGGAGACCGGTAGATTCAATGTGGCTGTGAACCCGAAGGATGGGAGTTGCTGGATAACGGATGCCCGAGGCCCTATTGGTCGTTACGATGCAAACGGAAATCGGCTTGCCGCCGCGCCAGCGATGAAAGAACCTAAGGGCGGTGTAACAGTTGACTACGAAGGCAATGCATGGGTCGCTGACAGTCAATTTAATACGCTCGTTCGGCTTTCGCCAACGGGTCAGGAGTTAGCGAAGCTGACGATAACAAATCCGGTTTCTCCGCGCGTCAATCCTAAGAATGGTAGCGTTTGGGTGGTTGCAGAACAATCGATGTTAGTCAATTTATCGGCAGATGGGACGAAAATAGGTGAATTTCCTGCCGGCATGGCAGTTGTCGGCATAAGTCTCTCACCTGCCGATGACGGTATTTGGGTCGCAGATATACTCGGTGCTACATTCACAGGCGAAGTCAGTAAGTTCTCTACGAATGGAACGAAGCTATTCGGGAACCCTATTCCGCAGCCGTCCTCTGTTTCGGTCGGTTTTTGGGAAGGCAACTAATCCTGAACCATCATAGATAAATATTGAGGTATCCTATGGTTAAGTATCCCCTTTTGAAACAGGTTATAGGTTGCCAGTCCCTCCTGTTAAAGTTTGCAATAGGAATTTTTGTTGTTGGATTGTGCGCTACGAGTGGCTTTGCACAACTACCCGATTTTCGCGTTGATACGAACAGTATCACCTTTTCTAACCCGACACCCGTCGAAGGTGAAGAAATTACTGTTTGGGTTGACGTGAAGAACATTGGCGAGGGTACCCCAACGATGAACGAGGATCTCGTTGTTGAACTTTACGAGGGGGATCCAGCGACACAGCCGCTCCAAATCGTCTGTAAGGATGTGATCTTGGAACTAAAGCCCGGAAAAACTGATCGGGTGCAAGCACAGTGGCAGCCGCCCCCGGGTCAGGCAGAAATTTATGCTGTCGTTAACCCTTCAGGCACTAAATATATTGACGAAGCGGATGCAGGAAATAACGTTGCATATGCGACGCTTGTTGTGCAAACGCGGACGTTCCCTTCTGTCACGTCCGAGCAGATCCAGAACGCCATAAAAAAAGGCGTTGAGTGGATACAGGCGCAGCAGGGGAAGCATAGCCGTACCTGTTTGCAATGTGGTACTGAAAACCAGCTCATCTTAATTTGCATTACTTGCCAAGCGAGTCTGAAAGGGTTGGCTGAGAACTTCGTTCCGGATGCTGTATGGAATTTCGGTGAAGATCAGACACAGGAGACGGCACTGGCATTGCAAACCTTGTTCGCAACAGGGCACACGCCTTCGCATCCATCCGTTAAAAACGGCTTAGAATTTCTATTGGCACAAAATTGGAACGAATTCGCAGTTTACCAACATGCAGTGATTATTCCAGTGCTGGTAGCGACGCAGGATGAAAGCTACAGGGAACGGGCGCAATTTGCTGTGAATCAGCTGGTCAAAAAACAGCTGCCTATCGCCGATAGTGAGTTCGCTGACGAGCGCGACGATGGCGGCTGGGGTTACGGCTTTAGTGCTGATGGGGCGCACATGAACATGGTGATCTACGCCCTCTATGCTGCGAAGCAGTGGGGATTGGATATTCCACAGGATACCTGGACACGCGCCGAGCAGTGGATTCGCCGAAACCAAACCGAGACAGGCGGATGGCTCTATAATTTAGTGGACGACGGTTCGCCTTGGGCGATCGGTGTCTACGGGAGTATGACCGCAACCGGATTGTGGGCACTTCGCGCCTGTGGTGTCCCTATTGAAGACCTACAGATCCAGAAAGGCATGGCGTGGGTGAAAAAGCACTGGACTTTAACGCGGAACCCCGGGTCTAACTCATGGCTCTACTACTATCTACTCTCGTTGCAACGCTTCTGTGACATCCCCCCGACTTTGAACGCGTTTGCTGGCTACGATTGGTATAAGGAGATTTCACAGATGATGGTCGCTGAGCAAGAAGCGGATGGGAGATGGCGTGGATCGGAGAGCGATTTTTTAGCGACCTGTTTTGCGGTGATGTCTTTGAGTCATGCACTCGCCGGGCCAACGGAACCGAATATCGGTATCGTTCCACGAAGCCTCCGATTTTCGCCGCCTTCTCCGCGCGTCGGCGAAGCCGTCCGACTCAGCGCAACCCTCCGTAATACAGGCACGCCTTTTGATGGGATTCTCAACGTCGATTTTTACGTAGATGACAAAAAAGTTACCACAACTGAGGTGCTTTGGACACCAAAGCTTGGTGAGACCGTTGTTTCGGCGGATTGGGCACCTGAAACGGAAGGTGAAATAGAGCTTGTCGCGCGCGTGGCGATCGCAGATACAGATGAAAGCGACAATACTGCTTCCGAAAAACTCACGGTCTATCCACAATCTACGGCGGCGACGGATGCGCTGTTGATGAAGCCCAAGAAAATTAGCGAAAACGTTCACCAACTCGGCAATGTCGTTTTGGATATCGGCAAACGTGAGGTATCCGTGCCGGCTGAAATTAACATTGTCGGTGGAGATGCGAATATCGAATTTTTTGCCTGCGGCAAGCTCGGCAAAACACATGAGAGTATTTTGATTATTGATGCAGAACCTGTCCATATCCTTACAGCACTTGCCGCTTTGGAGTTGGAACCCGGCAGAAATCTCACTGTTGAAGGGGATCCACGCGTGCCAACAGGGGCACCCGTTGAAATCTGGGTGCAATGGAACCGAGGGGATACGGTGATTGAACGCCGCGCCCGCGAGTTGGTGTGGAACGCTTTCACGGAGCAACCGATGCAAGAAACCCCATGGATCTTCACAGGTGGGCAGCTGAAAGGTAATCAACTGACCGCCCAGCTCTTTCATAATATTATTGCTGTCTATCGCGATCCGGACTCTCTCTTTAATCATCCTTTGCCTACCGGCACCGATGACCGGACGTATCGCGTCAATACCGATGTAATTCCGCCTAAAGGCACAAAGGTGAAGGTAATTATTAAGCCTCTCGCAGTTTAGAAAAAAATGAAACAAAAACCTACAAACCCTCCCCCGAATATCCTCCGAGAAATCCAAGCGAATAAAATTTTACCCGTGTACCTGCTTTGTGGTGAGGAGAGTTTTCTCATTGAGGGCACGCTCAAGCAGATGCTTGACCATCTGCTTACACCCGATACGCGCGATTTCAATCTCACTTTTTTAGAGGATACAGATATAACAATTCGAGAAATTCTCAGTCAGGCGGATCGCTATCCAGTCATGTCGGATTGGCGGATTGTCGTTGTCCGAGAGGCCCCTTTCTTTTCAGTTCAGCAACGGACGACACCGATAACAATCGTCCGAAGTGCATTTAAGGTTGAAAGGACAAACCCGCAAAAATCTATCTCTACATTGGCAAAACTTTTAGAGGTGGGTACACAGCAGATCGCCGAAAATCATTTTAACTACATAAATGCCGTTAACTCGCTCATTGATGAATTAGGGACGAAGCTCTCCGACGAAGAACGCGGGTTTCTTGAACGTTTGCCGGAAATCGCCCAACAACTGGATACATACGCTACGGATGTTGATGATACTGGCGATGTTGAGGTCCTCCTTGAATGGCTACAAGGCGATCTACCAAAAAATAGTGTGTTGATATTTACGGTGCAGGGACCCGTGAACGAGCGGAACCGGGTTGTAAAGGCCATTGAAACTGTCGGACGCTACCGATCTTTCGATCCAGTAGCAGAGGGACCCTCGCTAAACCGAGACCCGCTCTATATAAAAGTCTCGGACAAATTTAATGAATACGGTAAACAGATCACACCACGCGCCTTCTCCCTACTAAGGACGCGAACCGGCGGCGATATGCACACTGTTGCTGAAGCCATCAATAAAATTGTCAGTTTTGTTGGCGACAAAACCCAAATCGACGAACAGGATGTCCGGAACATGGTGACACAGAATACTTATGATGGCATTTTTGATCTCACAGATGCGATCGGAAAACGCGCAATGGGGCAGGCGCTGAAGAGCCTTCATGAGGTGTTAGCGAGCGGTCAAGAATCGCCGATCTATGTGAACTTAATGATCATAAGACAATTCCGATTTGCCCTGCAAGCCAAGCTCATCGCTGAAAAACGGGAGATCCGAGCTATCCGGAGCCGAATGCCACTCCGTGATTTTACAGCAAACATTTTCCAGCCGCTCGCTGAGGAGATAAAGGAGCTCCTACCGAAATCAGCGGCTGACAACATCCTCAGGCAGAATCCTTATGTGGCCTACAAGACTTTTCAGACACTCAACGCTTTCACGGTTGAGGAATTGGTCGCCGCCCTTGAAAAAGCCTTGGAAGTGGACATCCAATTCAAAACAAGTACCCCGGATCCTATATCTGTTTTAGAGCAATTGGTATGTGAACTTTGCACGACCGCACCGGGAAGGAGACCGACTTCGCTTTAGCGCGTATTAGAAACCGACGCAGTTTTTATTTCGTTTTATTATGTGTATGTTGCGTATAAAATAAGGAGTTTCTTATATGAAAGGCACAAGACCCTTAGATAATACCGAAATCCGAAAGGTATCGGAAGCGTTTAGCGGGACGTTTGCGATTCGGAATCGGAACCTGTTTATGTTAGGCGTATCCGTCGGGGGACGGATTAGCGAGTTACTTGCCTTGAAAGTGGGAGATGTATGGCAGAATAACAAGCCTGTCAAGGATCTGTTGTTTGATCGGAGTATTGTGAAAGGCGGCGAAGTGTCAAGAGCTGTGCCTGTGAATGCAGATGGGAGGCAGGCAATTGAAGCACTCATCGCTTGGCATATAGAATTATATGGCGGGGCCGATCCAACCCGTCCGCTGTTTCCGTCCCGGAAAGGCGGCGGCACGAAAGCGATGACGCGAATAGCGGCGCATGATGTGCTGAAACCGGCGTTTGAGGCTGCGGGATTAAATGGAAAACTCGGCACACATTCGCTGCGGAAGTCGTATGCGCAGCGTCTTTATGAGCAGACGAACGATATTTATGCTGTTCAAGAGATGTTAGGGCATAAAAAGGTGGTTACGACGCAACAATATTTAGGCGTGAATTACGCCAGTGTTCGGGAGGCGTCGGAGGCGATGTCGGTTCATTCCGAATCTAACAAAAGAGCCAAAACGTTAAGTTCAGTCAATGAAGCCAAAGATGATGAACTTCTCATTGAATTGCTCCGAAGAGGTTATGATGTCGCTCGACTCCTTCAAAAAGACGAAACAGAGCAACCTTTTCAACTGCCAGTTACGGAAACTGAATCGAAATTTGTTTAAAATCAATTGGATGTGCATTTTTTACTCTCTTTTTCTCGTCTACCGACTCTAATAAAATGAAACTACATTTTATTTGAAAGTTGGAGGCATTGAAAATGGGAGAAATCGTCCTGATTATCGCTATTGTATTTGGAAGTATCGCGATAACGACGCTCGGATGCGTATGGATGGGGACATCCTACTTTGCGAAGAAAAGAGGTTTGAAAAAAGGCGCGTCACAACGGCAGGTAGAAGCACTGCATCAGAAAGTCAACGACGTGCAGCAAGAAATTGATGTACTGAAAAATGAGGTGAAACGGCTCATCAAAATCGCTAAAAGTGGCGGCGAGTAAGGAGGGGAACGGCTATGTCGGTGTTACTACTGATTTTTATCGGACTGGTGTTCTTCTTTGTTATCAAGTTTACCGCTGCGGTTACTGCCATCATAGCAGTCGTTGCGGGGACGACAACAGTCACTATACTCGCGTGCGTCTGGGTGGCCACGTCGTATTACCTCAAAAAATCCGGATATGACCCGAAGACCGCGCAAGAAACCTATAATCAAGTGGACTCGGATTTAAAACAGATGGCTGGGGATTTACAGGAAATCCGTTCGCAACTGGAGATGGCTGAGTCGCATCTACGGAATATGGAATTTCTAAAGTACGCCCGCCAAAATCACAAATCGGGAGAAAATGAATCATAGGCAAGACATAGCTATGTTTTGCCTATCGTGTTGGGTGCTAAAACAACCACCGTTGGAATAGCACCCCTTTTCCTTCAGGTTCAACCACGCGCAGCAACACCTTTCCATTCGTGTAAAAATCCACTGCCATGAAACCGGTATGCTGATGTGCAAACAGAGTGTTGTCCCCGGACATCACTTCTGTTACTTTTCGACTCGCGGCAGCCCCGCTGACAAGAAGATAATCGGTAACGTTGCCTTTCAGGACCTGTAAAGAGTGTTCATGTCCGGAGGCATAGATTAAAAGCGGTGTGCCTTCAGGTGGCAGTTTGCGCGTGGAAAATGCGCGGTTGAGTTGTGCTATCAAATTATTGTAGGGTGCGCTGCCGATATCTTGGTCAGGTGTGTAGAGGTGTCCTCTTGTGTACGCATACATTGAACCGAGGATCGGTGTCGGAATCCAGAGCCACTTCTTTAAAACTCTGGCGGGAAATAGATGCGATTTCCAGTCAAAGTAGCCGCCGTGCGGACCGTAACTTTGCAATGAATGGTGTCCGACAACGATGACTGGCAATTCTGTATCTAATAGTGCTATCAGTTCCGCTATAACTGTTTCAGGCGATTTCTCTGGTTTTTCATGTTTGTGAAGCCACCATTGTGTATCCAGCACAATAAGCCGGATGGCTGGATTGGCTTTCGGTAATTCGATCGCAACGGGTCCGGGTGAACCGCCAGCAGGCAGGAAATTCTGTTCGCCAATGAGGGCATCGTTGATAAACTTTTCTTGTGTGCGCAGCGCGCTGTATCCTTCCGCGCCGCCGCTTGCCCAATCGTGGTTTCCGGGAATAAAGAGTCCATGGACCCCCGCGTCTTTGACAACGGCGATTTGTGGGACGAGTCGTTCCGCTGCTTCATGCTTTCGGCGTTCTGTCATGCCTTCCGGGTACATATTATCCCCCAGAAAGACGATGCTCGTTTTTGTTGCGTCCTTTCGCGCCCACTCGCCGAGGGTTTTCAGGACGGGTTCATCCGGTTTCGGTGCCCCGCCATCACCGAGTAACAAAAGGCGGTAGCGGAGTACGCCTTCTGTTTCACGCGCACGTCTTTCAATATCAGGTATGTCGGGATGGTAATAGGGTTTGGTATGACTGCACCCTGCACTTGTCAGCTGTATCGCCTGAATAATACAACAGAGCAAAATAATGTAGCGGGTAAGATGCGGGCGGTTTAAAAAACGGGAAGCGTTATGTTTCATGTGTGGACAACTGTTTGATATGTTCAACCAGTTCCTCCCGCGGGACGATTTGCTGTTCTCTATTCGCGAGGTTTCGGAGTGCAACTGTGCCAGCTGCTACTTCATCGGAGCCGAGGATAACAGCATACGGAATGCCTTTGGTATCCGCATACTTTATCTGTGCACTCATGCGCGCTGGTCGGGAATAAACCTCTGTACGGATACCGCTTTGCCGCAGCAGCGTCGCAACTTTCAAGGATTCCTGCGCGAGATCGGCATCGAAAACGGTTACTAATACCTGCGTCACCGTCTTCCCGACTGTAGGCGGAAACATATCCAATTCTGCTATAACATCAATAATCCTGTCAAGTCCGAAACTGATGCCGGTTGCCGGGTATCCCTGTTTACTAAAACTTCCGATAAGTTCGTCATATCTACCGCCACCGGTGATGCTCCCGATTTTCGGTTCTTCAACGACAGTCTCATAGATCGGACCCGTATAGTATTCTAAGCCCCGTACCATCGCGACGTTCACGCGATAGAATTCCTCTGGAACGCCGAGCGTTGAGAGATAACCGAGCAACTCCTCCAATTCCGCTATACCTTCTCGTGCTGCTTCGGAATCACCGAGTTGCATATTGAGCGCATTCAAGACTGTCGCTGCATCACCTTCAATCTCAAGCAGAGCAAGGAGTTTCTCAATCACAGGCTCCGGTATCTGGTTTTCTGCTAATTCGGCTCTGACACCTCCTAACCCAATTTTATCCAGTTTATCGATGGAACGATAGAGACCGCCAAGTTGTTCAGTCGGTACGCCAGCGAATTGTCCGATGCCGGTGATGAGCTTCCGGTCATTGATGTTAATCTCAAATTGCTTGAAACCGAGTCGAGTTAGTAACTGATAGATGAGATTGACGTTTTCAGCATCAGCGAGCATACTCTCGCTGCCGACCGTATCTGCATCACATTGGAAGAATTGACGGTAACGCCCCTTTTGTGGACGTTCCGCTCGCCAGACCGGATCGATCTGGTATCGCTTAAACGGTTTCGGGAGTTGTGGATACATCGCGACAACTCGACAGAGCGGCACTGTAAGATCGTAGCGGAGGGAGAGGTCCTCTTTTCCACCGGTGTGTCCTGCCTGATAGATAAGTTTCTCTGCATCCGGTCCGTATTTACCTGTGAGGACTTCGGATAACTCGAGGGCAGGGGTCTGTAAAGGTTCAAACCCGAATTCCTCGAACACCTCACGAATCACACCTATGACGTACTGCCTGCGAATCATCTGTTCAGGTAAGATGTCGCGCATCCCGCGGGGAACGCGCGGTTTAATGAATGGGGTTGCCATACGTTTTGCTCCTATAGACATATCACCCCTATGGGGTGAGGGATAATTGACGCAAATCTAAATGTGTCCGGGAAGTGTTTGGCTGCGTCTTCTTCGCAAACCTTTCTGGAGCGTCTGCTTGAACGCTTCAATTTTTTCCCGTTTCCAAGAATCTCTGAGTGCCTTCGGGTTGGCGATGAGCGTAGATTCGGATTCGCGTAAAAGTTCAATCTCCTTGAGCGCATTCGCCTTGATTGTGCGCCGGGATGCTGTCGAGTTGTCGATGATGGCATCGGCTTCCTCTGGTGGTTTCCCCTCGGTTGCCCCGAAGGACAGCATAAGCGTGATCGGCGACTGGTAAGAACCGCGCGTATTCAACCGCTTCCACGGTGTTAAAATTGTCGGAGCAACCCTGTTTTCAGTCTTTTCAAGGATATATTTCTCGGCGATATTCAGATATTCGGTAGAAATGAGGATGTCTCCATCGGCGCGGTTCATCAAATCCTCAAATGTGCTGATGTCTTCCCGTTCCTCACGGACAGCGAGAATAATATCAATGTGTCCATATTCGAGAGGCAGGATCTCTTCAACATCTGAATCTGTTTCTTCAACCCAATCTTGACCGGTAATCCCAACGTCGTAAAAATCATCCATGCCGACATAGACGGGTATCTCTTGTGGACGTGAAATCTTGATCTGAAATTCGCTATCATTGCAAAAGGTTGCGCGATAGGATCGATCCGTTGCGGTATAACCCTTGAGTTCATAACCGGCACGCTGAAACATTTCAAGGGTATCCGCTTGTAGACTCCCTTTCGGTAAAAGTAGTTTCAGCGTCCGTTGTGATTCCGTTTGCATCATGGTTCTCCTTCTTCTATGAAAGATCATCAACAGCGACAACCTGTGTGTCACCCGTTTTAATGTGAATTCGTTGGATCGGTTTATCACGGTCTAAACGGAGCAGATAAGTGTAGTTCGCGTGTGCCGCATAATCCTGTTGTACCTGTAGATCGCGTTCCATCAGATCCACTTCCACGTGCTTGCCTTGCGCCCGTAATGTTTCAGCGAGTCGTTGCGCTTGGGCGACACACTCTGGGGTTTTTGCAGCGATGAAATAATCTCTGCTTCCGTTACCGGTCGCCGCGCCTGTGGCCGCAAAGGCTTGGACAAGTACCTCAAATTGGAACGCAAAGCCAGCACCGGGTATTGAGGGACCGCCAAAAGAAGCGATGAGCTCGTCATATCTTCCACCGCCACAGAGCGGTAATCCTTTTTCGGAGGCTTCAATCTGAAAGACCGTGCCGGTATAGAAATCAAACCCGCGCGTGATACCCAAATTGATCTCAAAATCTGTAATATTGTAGTTTTCCAAACAGTTGCAGAGTGCCATCAGTTCTTGACGTGCCGTTTTTGCAGTGTCGCCGAGAAGTGTCTCCCACGATGCCATGACGGTATCCTTATCGCCACAAATCTTTGAGACATCTATACACCGTTGTGCTGTCTCTTCGGAAACGTTGAAATAGCGGAGCCACCGTGCTTTATAGGTCTCTTCGGCGATTGCTGGTAATTTCTCTACGTAAGTGTCGGTTAATTCCTGAACTGTAGAAGCCTCAATTTTATTGGCACCTTGGTAGTCGGGTCCTTGTGACCGACGCAGCATATTGAGCGTCTCTTGGAGTGTCTCCAGATCCCAGAGATGGCTTTCGTTGCGGAGACGGACGAGGTAATCAATATCCCATATAATTTCAGCGTGGTCCTTGGTATCTAATGCGACCTGTTTGAAAATCTCGCGGAAGATCCCGGTATTACCGATTCTTAATTGCGTCTGTGAGATGTTGAGTTTCTCAAGGATTCGGATCGGGATCGCAATGATTTCGGCATCAGCATGGACAGAAGCCGGTCCAACGAGTTCAACGCCTGCCTGTCGGAATTCGCGTTTGACTTCGGTGCCATCGGTGATCGGCTCCTGCCGGACACACTGCCCGATGTAGTAGAGTTTATACGGATAGGGCAGGTGTTTGAGTTCGCCATTGGCAATGAGACGGCAGACAGGCGCGGTCAACTCAGGGCGCAGCGCATAATCTACCCTATCCGAACCGACGAAGGTAAACATTTTGTGACGGATTTCTTCGCCGGCTTGTGCGGACAGAAGTGCGAAGGATTCAAACAACGGTGTCTGTACCTGTGCGTATCCGTAGGTTTCAAAGGTTTCACGTACGATATTCTCAACGAAATTTCGCTGAGCCATCTGCTCGGGTAGAAAGTCATTCGTCCCGGCAGGTTTATCAAAATTTTCCATATTTTTTATGTCCCTAAGGGTCCATCCTTTATCTATTTATCTATTTTCAAAAAACTTAAAAATTCTCAATCCGGCCGCGATCTCGGCAGAAACCCGTTTTTTTGACCATCAACTCGTCTTCCGCATTTTATTTTATAAAGGCACGAGTTGATGATCAAAACGGAAAAAACGGAGCGAAAACTTAATAGTTAAAAATAAAAAAACCAGTAAACGTCTGCTCTTTTCTCGCGCATGCTGACAACATAGCACGGAGGAGAGCGGCTCGTTTACTGGGATCCAAACAGGTTAAACTTGCTTCGTATCAAAGATGTTTATTTATATTCCCTCATCCGCTCTACTCAAAGGTGGACCGAATGATGGTGATGCATGTTGAATATGTTATTAATGTTACGCATTTTCTTTGTTTTTTTGTAGGAGCGACCTCCCGGTCGCGATCTTTTCTTGTCAAGAAAACCAATGATTTTAATTCCATTTAATGATATTATACCGTATTGGAAGATGAATGTCAAATTTTTTTAAAGGTCGCCAAATAACGCAATGAGAATTAAAGCTATTTTTATCATCGCAATACTCGGTGTACTGTTGTCGGTACTCCTATGCGGTATCTATTTTCAGTTCACCTATTTTGAACCGGATACCGTCTCCTACCTGTTCCAAGCGAAGTTGTTCGCAGACGGTAAACTCTCGGTGCCCGCGCCCCCGGAACACGGATTCTCTTCTTCACCACATATTAACATTTTCAACGGCAAATGGTATTCAAAATACCCGTTCGGCAACGCCTTGATGCTGATGTTCGGGGTGTTTGTCAACGCACCGTGGCTGATTCCCGCGCTGGCGACAGGCGGTGCGCTCCTGTTTCTTTTCCTTTTTGTGAAAGAGATATACGGGGACATTCATAATGGCATTGCGCTCCTCGCTGCGGTGCTTGGGCTCATTTCGCCGGCAACGCTCGGTATGGGGTCAACGTGGTTTAGTGAACCGGTGAGTCGTTTTTACCTCGCGCTTTTCCTGTTTACACTCCTCAAGACCTTGAATTGCAAAAGCGATGCGCCGCTGCTCGCGCGGATCGGTTATCCGTTGCTTTCCGGGTTTGCATTGGGATATGCGTTCAATACGCGTCCGCTCTCGGCTATCGTCTTTGGCGTTGTTGGCGCAGGGTTAACACTCTATCATCTTTTCACGCAACGGCAGCAGTGGCAAGTACTATCCGCTACGTTGAAACGTTTCGGATTCTTCTTTATTCCGTTTGTTGTGATGCTCGGCGTGTGTATGGCGTGGAACGCACATTTCACAGAAGATCCGTTCATGTTCACACATACGGTTGCGCAACCTTATGATAAAATCGGGTTCGGGGCGCGGACAGAAGGCTATGCCCCTAACATAGAACAGGCGTTTATTTTCACGCCGTCATGGGCCATTGAAAGGACGTGGCGGCATATTCTGCCGTGTATCAGTTTCAACGCGCTCGGGTGGGGGAGTTATCATCACAATTTGTTGAGGGATGCCGAATTGTCGTTGACGTGGCTCATCGCCTTTGTGCCGCTAATTCTGCCCTGGTGTCTGCTACTTGTTCCCTTTTTCCATCAATCTCGGAACAGGTATGATGTGTTTTGTCTGGCACTACTTGTGGCTAATTTGCTGCTCTATGCCTTTTTCTATTTTGAAGGTTCAACGTGGGGATTCACGCCTGTCAATGCGCGTTATTATACCGAGTCGACATTTCTCGGTTTCATTCCGTTAGTAGCACGCGGGATGGTTATCTGTTATGAAGGGTTCAAGCTGCGCCAGCGACGCGGGTTTGCGTTTGTTGTCGGTGTATGCCTATTGCTGTTCAGCGTCAATACTGTGTGGAGTTATGTCCGTATTGGGGAAAGGTATCAGAATTGGGGACATGTTTATCAGAAGCTGCCCCCGATGGTGGCGGAGCAGGATATTCACAACGCCGTTATTTTCGTATCTCGCCACCGGGGTGCGCCAATTGGGGATTATCCGTTTAAGAGTCTCGAAGAGGCGGATATCGTCTATTTTAAACTGGGTCCCGCACCGCGCTGGAAGTTGACCAACAGCGATTGGGAGAATGTGTACGCACAGTATTTCACTGGTAGGAACGCGTATCTGTATGTACCCGGTGAAAACAAGTTGACCCCTTTACTGAATAAGGAGGTTTCTATAGATGAATGAATTATCGCGCTTTTCTGAACAAAACAGTCGTAGCAGCGGTGATGAGACCGCCTTGGGGTTACCCGAGGGAGCGATTGCTCGGTTAGGTAGGGGACGTATAGCTGATTTGGCGTTTTCTCCGGATGGCGAGTCCCTTGCAATCGCAACTACCGTTGGAGTCTGGATCTATGAACTCGCTACCATGGAACCCATCGCGTTGTGGGAAACTGAAAGGGGACTGGTTTCTACCGTCGTCTTTTCTCCTAATGGACAATGGATTGCCACCATCAACTGGGACGGTATCATTAAGATAAGGGAGACAGAGACGCAACGGTGCACCGCTAAGATACAAATATCGCGCTATCGGAACGCCCTTGCTTTTTCCTCGGATAGCCAATATCTCGCTGCATCCGGGAGTGGTTACGGTGGTGCTTATGTATGGGACGCAGAAACCGGCAGGCATGTCACAAGTTTCCAAGGCGCAGCACCCCTGAAGGAAGGAGAACAGGCACCCGCCAGGTTTTTGGTCCATTTTTCACCCGACGGGCAGTGTCTCGCCTATGTTTTGGGGCGAGTCGAGCTTGCTGTCCGGCATATAGAAACGAAAGAACACATCGCGCGCCTCAAGCATTCATCCCGAACACGCCGTATACAAGGTTTCGCCTTTTCACCGTGTGGAAGGTTCCTTGCTGTTAGTAGTCAAAATACGTCCAGCAAGCGTCAGGGCACTACTGAGTTACAGGTGTGGAATATTGATGAAGAAACCCTTGAGATGACTGATTCGGATTATGGTGGAGATAAATTGATACCCGCCTACTCGTCTGATGGAACCTTACGGGTTGCCGACTTGCATGAGGATAAGGTGGTACTGTGGGATGCATCCCAGCGAGAGCCGCTGGACACTTTCGAATACAGCGGAAATGTCAGAAACGCCTGCAGGTTTTCTTCTGATAGGCAGCAATTCGCAATCGCCACAGAATGTGAGATGCGCGTGTGGCGCGCGGATGCCCCGCTCACGGTAGCATCTCATCTGGAACATACGGCGAGCAGGGTTCGGGCACTGTTTTTTATGCAAGGTGGTAAGACATTGGTGAGCGGGTACGGTGGTCAAAGCGGTATTATGTTCTGGGATGTTGTCCAAAGGCGAGTACAGCGAACACTTAGGCCCTCTTACGGAAAGTGTGTTTTATCCCCGTGTGAAAACATGTTGGCTATCAACGTTGGCGAGAATGGGGAAACGATTGAAGTTTTAAGGGGTGCCTCCGGGATACCGGTGACAACGCTCACTGAACATAAACAGGAAGTAACTGCCCTTGCATTCTCACCTACCGGTGAACACCTTGTTAGCGGAGATTTGGAAGGAAACTTGTGTGTATGGTCTGTTGAGTCTTGGCGGGAGCTGCGAAAATTCATCGGACATACGACTTGGGTTACAACCTTAGCATTTCATCCGAGTGGCGAGAAAGTTGCTACGGCAGCCCGCGACTACACAGTTCGAGTCTGGGATGTTGAAAGCGGTGAACAGCTCGCTTTGCTACCCCTACCCTTCTTAGCCGAGGAACCAGATGTATCCCTATATAGAGGCGACCAACGGCAAATCCGGCGCATCTTAAATCGTTTGAGTCAGGGTTACACTGATAGGTCCTCCCTTCATTCCATCACCTTTTCTCCATCTGGCGATCTCATTGCTGGTGGACTGCATCGTGAGGTATGTTTGTGGGATGCTACGACTTACGAGACTCACATGGTGATAGTCCCACCGGATACTTGTCAGCGTCCTATGGCATTGATATTTTCACCGTGTGGACGCTATCTTGTCTCCGGTTCTTGGTGGCAAGAGGGACAAGAAAAGGTGTCTATCCGGTTGTGGGAAGTTTCAACAGGTGAGAATATTGCGACTTTCTGGAGCCATCCGACAGATATTCAGGAACTTGCTTTTTCACCGGATGGCACGCTTTTAGCGAGCGGAAGTTTGGATTCCACCATCCTACTCTGGGATATGAAACCCGTGATAGGCACTTAATCCGTTCCCTGCACCTGTTCCAAAATAACGATGTCCCCAGGATTCCACGATTGGACGATTCGGAGTAACCTGTCGTAACGTAAAGCATGCCATCAATATGCGTTACGCCAGTCGGCACAAACTTCCCGCCTTCACTGAAATAGGTGTTGACGGCTCGATGCTTGAAATCCGTTGTTGCGCCTGGGGTTTCCAACGTATGCACCAGTTGACCTTCTAATGTTGTAGTGAAGATTTTACCGACATCGTTTGCTGGAAAAGAGAGGTAAGGCGTACCAGCAGATGTCGTCCAGACGGTTACATAGTGGGCGTTCGCCTTTTTCAACGCAGCTGGGGTCTTAATCAGTCGCGTTGTTTTCAGATCAGCACTGATTTGGATGATACCGACTCCCGGTAATGCGAAATACGTTTCGCCTTTGCCTTGGCGTCGGTCAACGTCAAATCCGCCGTGTGCCTTGTCAATCGCGGCGATAACCTCTGGTCGGAAATGCTCACGTGTATAGAGCACTCTGAACTTAAGCGCGCCCTGTCCACTGGTCAGTTTCGCGTCAGGTACCTCGTGATGCGCGACAAACTGGTAAGAGTCCATTTCTGTTGATGGATGTCCTATTAGGTGTGCATGAACGTGCCCGACTATAAAGATAAGGGCAAAAGTTAAAAAGACGATCTGTCTCATTCCGAAATCTCCTCTCTATGTCTGTAGCATCGCTCGGAATTGCTTGGTAAATTCGCAGCTGCGCGCTATGCTCGCCACATCTTCCATCTTATATTGGACGACCAGCGGTCCGGAGAAACCGATCTCCTTCAAACCTTGCGCGAACGTCTTGAAATCAAAAACGCCACCACCGGGTTCACCGCGATTGCTTCCCGATACATGTACATCACCGAGGCACGCTTTCATGGCGTGTGCCGCGGCGTGCGGCTCGGCACTATCGTTGAAAAGATGATATGTATCGCAGGTCAGATAGACAGGCAATCCTGTGTCTTCAATGAATGCAATGCCTTCGCGGTAGTTATCGAGCGGGCATCCCTTCTCGAACTCAAGCGCGATTATCATTCCGTTTTCACGGCACGGGTCTATCATCTGGGACAGGTTATCTGCGAGTGCGTCCAGAGATTCTTGCCGTGACACACCTTCTGATGGGTTTACCCATACGCCGATGACATCGGCATCGAACCGACAGGCGACTTCAAGCACAATCTCAAAATGTTGCAACGCCTCGGCTTTACGGGTTGGTGTTGTCAAAATATGGTTGCCGAAGCCGATTGTTGGCGCGACGAGTCCATGGTTTTCGGCGAGGTTCACCGCGTCGCCTATCTCCGCAGCGGAGAGTTCACCGAGAAAACCTGCATGGACAGGGATATTGATACCTTCGTAGCCTGCTTCGGCGACGAGCTCAAAAATTTCGGCACGTGTGAATCTGCCTAATGTGCCGGCGTAAGGGTCGTAACAGACAGTTAGCATTTTTCCTCTTTTGAATCCGTCTCTTTTGATAGCGGATACGGGTCTTCTGTTGTTAATTCACCGTTGGGGAGTTCGTAGTAGAGATGTCCGTTGAAATCATACACATTGGGGATCCCTTTTTTGCGGTTTTCCTCTTGTGCCCTTTTGACAGCGCGATTGCCAATCCGCAAGAGCTCAAGTGTCTGTTTATGAATATCAACAGAATCTAATTTATCTTGGGGCATTATACACCTCCATTGGGAATGTCTTGCATAAATAATTCAAAGAAATCTTCATTTATCACTGTAACCTGATTTTTCTTACCAAACGCAACTACCTGAAAACGTTCCGTAGAATTGTAGTACAGATGCCATTGATCTACCAGCTCTCTATACGTATACCAGAAGTTATGTTTGCTCCGATAAAACCGACGGATGACATCTTCCGTTGGTACATGGTGTCCGCCAGCACTTACCCGGTTTCGTACACGAGCGACGCTTGTCTCAGGAGATTTGAGAAAAATAAAGACGATGGTGACCGTATAGCCGGCATGTTTCAATTGAGAGATAGTTCTTGCAAATCCTTTGCCTGAGAGCGTCACCTCTACGATAAAATCTGTGCCTGCTGCAATGAGCTCCTGGATCTCCTTTATAAAGAGTCGTCCAGCTTGAATTTTAACACTGTCCATCTCCTCCGGTCTGGAGACCAGTCTTTCGGCGATCGCATCGGCACTGATATATACAGAGACCTCTGAATCGCGGAGATATTGGGACACAAAAGTCGTTTTGCCGGATCCGTTTGGGCCGGCAATAATCAACACATTTTTTGACAAAGTTTTACCTCCAGGGCTTACGCAATTGTTCCATGAAATACTACGTAGGGGGCCCCTGGAAAGGTTAGGAAACCTCGCCAGCGAGAGGGGCTGCGTAAGTTTTACCTCTCTAACGAAGGAAACTGGGTCATTGCTTGTTTAGACAGCACTGTTTATACTTTCGACCACTGCCGCACGGGCACGGCGAGTTCCGTCCGACTTTTTGTGAGGCTTGCGAAACTGTTGCAGTGTTATTAGCATGCATCTTTTCCTGCTGACGCTGCCGCAGGGTAGGCATGATACTATTCGCCGGTCGTCCAGCTTGCAGCGCGGAAGCCATCATCTTCATCGGTTCGTCGATGTGATTGAAAAACTGCTTATAGCCTGCACAGAGGTAGTTCAACCCGTCTTCACCTGTAGGTGTTTTGATGAAACGGTTTTTCGGGCAACCGCCATTGCAGACAAACTTCACTTCGCAGCTGCGGCAGTATTCAGGGAGCGTGTCCCGTTTATCCGTACCGAATTTGCGTTGGAACGTCGAATCCACCATCTCCGCAATCGTGTTCTCCGCAATGTTGCCGACGTGATAGTCAGGCGTAACGAAATGGTCGCAGGAGTAGAGGTCGCCGTTATGTTCAATCGCGAGCGCGTCGCCGCAGGTTTCGTTGAAGACACAGAGGCTCGGGTTATAGCCCAACCATGCTTCTAAGGCGACATCGAAAATCTGGACAAAAATTTTGCCGATGTCGTTGACCACCCATTCATCAAAAATCGCGCAGAGGAATTTACCGTACTGACGTGCAGTAACAGAACGCGGGGACACATTCTTACCACCGAAATGCTCAACCGCAGGGATAAACTGCATAAACTCTGCACCGAGTTCCTTGAAATAGTGATAGACCTCCGTCGGATACTCGGCATTGTGCTTATTAACGACGCACAGAATATTGTAGTCAACTTTGTGCTTCTGTAAGATGCGTAAACCACCGATAACCTGTTCGGACGATGGGCGACCGCGTTTGTCGTAGCGGTATTTATCGTGAATCTCTGGCGGTCCGTCGATGCTCACCCCGATCAAAAATCTGTTCCGTTTGAAAAATTCGCCCCATTCATCGTTGAGGAGCGTGGCGTTCGTCTGAAACGAATTCTGGATCTGCATGCCCGGGCGGCGATATTTCTGCTGGTATCGGATCGCTTGTCGGAAGAAGTCTACACCCATCAGTGTCGGTTCGCCGCCTTGCCATGCGAACGTGACTTCGTTAGTTTCCTGCGCTTCAATGTACTGCTTAACGTAATTTTCCAAGACTGCGTCATCCATCCGGAAAGAGCGTGTTTCCGGATAGAGTTCTTCTTTGTCGAGATAGAAGCAGTATTCGCAATCCAGGTTGCATATCGGCCCGATGGGCTTTGTCATCACATGAAATGCGCGCGGTGTGTTTTGTTGAACCATCTGATAGTCCTCTTTTTATTTGGCCTCATAAAGATGTCTTAAAGTTTAACATATCTCACGCGAATCTACAAGAAGAAAATTTAATGCACGGAAATGCGTTTGGCAAACAGGAAAAGGATGTGATATAATATCTAAAATGAAGGACAGGACTTACGCAATTTTGATCATCGCCAGCACTATGAGAAACAGAGCGTCCAAAAAACGCAGGCGGTTTGTGGCACAACCTAACAGGTTATGCTACAAAAGAGCGGCATGCGTAAGTCCTAAAGGATATACAAGGAGAATTGTTATCCTAATGTCTTAAAACTATTATGGGTCCAAAAATGTTTTGGACATGGAGGAGTCAAAATGAGATTACTGATTACAAGTATTGCGTTGCTCTTATGTCTTTGCGCCGTTTCGTGGGCACTTGAAGAAGATGATCCAGCGATTGTTGGTGTATGGCTCTTTGAAGGCGACGTTAAAGATTCATCAGGCAACGGCAATGATGGAGACATTAACGGCAATTTTAAATTTGAAAACGGTAAATTTGGTAAGGCAGTCGTCGCTGGTGGCGGTGGCAGCATTGATGTCCAAGATTCAAAAAGTCTCCAGAGTGTCAGCAAGGAATTGACTGTGGCTGCATGGTTCCGAGTCGATGCCGACTCAGATACCGGTGTCAGGAAAAATGGTGCTTATCTGTTGGAAGACCAGTCCGGTGGTGAACCGATCCCTGACGGTTTCTCGTTTAGAGTCTGGACCGATGCGGGTATCACCCCTGGATTCTATGGTAAAACAGAACTGGAACAGGGAAAGTGGCATCACGTCGCCGGCACTTATGATGGGCAAAATGTTGAGATGTACGTTGATGGCGAACCTGAAAGCGAGAAAGGTGCGTTGGATTCCGGCAAGGCAGATTGGAAACCGGAATGGAACGGCAAGGTCGCCGCGGGTCAAGTCTTGCAACTCAAATTCGGGCCAGAGTCGTTTACCGGTGGTATTGACGAGATTGTCATTCTCAGTCGCGCCCTTGAGGCAGATGAGATTCAGCAGCTCCTCAACGGTTGGGACGAAGCTTTCGCCGTTGAGCCGGAAGATAAACTGGCGACGACGTGGGGAAGAGTGAAGGCTGCCCGATAGTTGCACCGGAGTAAAATAGATTCATATTTTATGTGCGGGGACGCTTTCAATAGCAGTCCTCGCACAACATCTCAAGCCTTTCTATCGAATTCCAGTATTTTCTTAATCTTACCCGGTTGTGCCCAATTGCACTTTCCCGCGCCGTTGAGTTGTCGCAACAGAGTCGGAATCTCTGGGTGCTCAAGCGCGGTCTTAATCCGTTGTGCTTCACGTTCAGACCAGCACGGAATAAATGCGTGCATTGCCTGATTGCCTTGCCATACCTGTCCTGCTATACTGCTCAGCACGACCGGCGTGAAATCGCTTTTTCCATACGCCTGCCAGATCACTTTAAAGGGCGCGAACGCGTAAGAACCCACACCGAGCAGTGCCCACCAATTGCCTCGCTTCATAGCAGATCGGAGGAGCGTTCCCTTTCGCGCTTGTAGGATGTCTTGCGCGTTCTGGAGGTGCTCTTTTAAAGTATCCCACTGTTGAATTTCATTCCATGTAAGCGGTTTTCCCGTTTGTTGATGATACGGCAACAGGATCCACTTTTGGGGTAGGAATGTTTCCTGCCGCCATATCTCCTTCGTTGCAAGCGGATATAGGAACTGTTCAGGGAGATGTGAAGGTTTGTGGTCGAAAATAAAAACGCTATTGGCACCGCAGGTATTCACACCCTGTCGCGGTTTTTGTTCTGGCGACAATCTGATTTCAAGATTTGTTTCTGTATGTAGTTCGTCAAGATTTCGCACGACTCGCCACGGGTCTGTCGGGTTTCTGAGTGGCAGTGCCTTGTGTGCAGTCCATTTTCCATCTAACTCTCGAATATAAGAGACTGGAAAATCTTGGCGTGTGTCTACCTGAAATTTCGCGCAACAATACGATGTCCCGACCCCTTCAAATACTTTTGTGGAAGTGAATTCATAGACGGTATCTACGGCAAAATCCCTTTGAGAATCATGACCGTTTGCAGTGTAATTCCGAAATCCGCTATGCGTACCCTCACCGAAAAAGAGAGAAGTAGGCACGTAAAAATAGCCAACTCCATTCTTTTTAAGCAATCTTCCCAAAGCCACCTTCAGCACCAGTGCTGCGATGTCGACCCGTGAGGCGCCCAAAAGCGTCTTCTGTCTGTCTGGCACGAGTCCTTCTTCAAGGAAAAAAGGTTTTAGACGTGTTTTATATGCCAACGGTAAATCTCCGAAGTTCGTCCACGGTGGATTCCCGATGAGAATGTCATATTTTCCTGCATGTGTCTCCGTAATCACATCTTGGCAAAAGATTTGAGCAATCGGAAAATCAACGCCGAACTCACGCTTAACGTTTTCTCTGAACCGTTCAAGATGTGAGGGGACTATCTCAATAAGCGTTAGGCGTGATAGGCGTTCAGGCGTAATAGGAACCCCTTTTCGCTTCGCAATATGGAGCATCGCGAGCGGGAACGCGCCTTGTCCAGCAGTCGGGTCGCAGATATGTGCGCCGTTGAGCCATGCATCGAAGATGTTCCACCTGTTGATGAGCCATTCTGACCATTTGAGTGGTGTAAAAACCTGTCCGATTTGTTTTTTCATTTCATTAAAGGATACCCGTTATTCTCGGTTTTTGCAACGATTAATAAAGTTTGGACGATTTTTAAGCGATAGATATGGCACCCCTACAGTGCCTTGCATCGATGCGTCTGTGTTCGTTTTTCTGTGGGTTTGTTTTGTCTATAAGGCTCAGCAATACGAAAAATAGGACTATCATTTCTATTTTAGTCCCGTAGGGACGGTATGTTTATAGAGATGCGTCCGTCCTATTGTTTAGCCCCGTAGGGGCGACATGTGTGTAGGAAGAATGAACTCTTTTAGCGAAATATTTACACACCGATTTTAACTTGATAATGGGTACGAAACACGCTATAATTAGAACAATATCCTGCTGATGATGAGTCAATTATGAGGAAACTCCAATATCCATTTATAGGAGTGTCCAATACGGCGATGAGGTCCCTCAACCCAGATTATGACACAAAAAACAGGTTTCGCCTATCATCCAGATTACCTTAATCACGATACCGGTCCAGGGCATCCTGAACGGCCGGATCGTTTACGCGCGAGTTTAGCTGCACTCCAACAAAGCGATGTATGGGATCAATTGCACCAGATTGACCCAACACCTGCAAGTATTGAACAGATCGCTTACGCGCATAACCCTGCCTATAGTGAACATATCCGACAACACTGTGAAAAAGAAATCCCGCTTAGTTATGACACCACTGTCTGTTATGAATCGTTTGATATCGCGTTGCTTTCAACAGGCGGTGTGTTGCGTGCAGCAGATGTGGTCGCAACCGGGGTCGTCCAAAACGCTTTTGCGATGGTCCGTCCGCCCGGACACCACGCCACACCGGGGCAAAGTATGGGATTTTGTCTATTTAATAACATCGCAATTGCGGCGCGCTATCTCCAGCGCGAACACGGTGTCGGGAAAGTCGCGATTGTTGACTGGGATGTGCATCACGGTAACGGCACACAAGACATTTTCTACGGGGATGAGACGGTCTTCTTTTTCTCTATCCACCAATCGCCGCTCTATCCGGGGACCGGTTCAAGTCGTGAGCGCGGTACCGGAAAGGCGCGCGGCACGACTTTAAACGTCCCGATGCCTGCCGGCAGTGGCGATGCCGAATACATCAAAGTCTTTACAGATATTCTTATCCCGGCATTGCGAGACTTCTCGCCAGAAGTGCTATTAATCTCAGCAGGCTTTGATGCGCACTACCTCGACCCACTCGCCAATATTGAATTAACAGCGGATGGGTTTGCCACACTCACGGATCTGATGCTTGAACTTGCTGGGGAGACAGCATCGGGACGCGTTGTTTCTACGTTGGAAGGTGGGTATAGTTTAGAAGGCGTATCCGAGTCTGTTGTCGCACATGTTGAAGGGTTGAGCAGAGTTTTCTGATCGCCCGATAGCGTTAGGTATGAAGTGCTGATGGGGCTTCTTGGACTACAGGAATAACATAACTCCGAAGCGTTAGGCCTGACACCCTCTCTGTCTCTACCATCGGCTCCGGATTCTGGCGGTGATCGAAGACGATATAGTAGCCTTTCTCCGCGCCCTCCGATTTTAAGTAGGCAGCGAGTTGTTGTTTCCCCGCCGCATAACGGCTCGATCCTTCCCAAATCTTGGTTTCGATGATGTATTTCTGCTGGTTATGGAGAATAAGCAGGTCGAGTCTGCCGCGCCCAGTTGTCACTTCGTGGAACATCGTTCCGCCCATAGTGCGAACAAACTGATCGAGATAGGCAGAAAGCAGGTATTGCCCAACAAATTCCTGGGGGGTTTCTGGCACTTGGAGGATCTTGTAACCTGCGCGAGTGATAAAGTCCTTGAAATTTTCAATAAGCAGCCCTATCTCAATATCTCCATCGGAAGTAAGATATTCAGAAAGGTCGGGACTGGTATTTTCAGGAAAGTAGTCATTCTCCAGTCCATTAAGCAAGGGTTGGAACGTTTGCATGATACATTGCTGATAAATCGGGTTGATGATCTCACACATACCATCAGCCCCTTTTCCGATAACCCCATAAGTGGCGAGTTCACTGATGATGTCGTCACGGAGCAGGAAAGGCACGCCTTTGTCATAAGAGATGATTTTCATCAATACGGTTTCAAATCGACGGTTTTTTCGGATGTTCGTCGTTAGATGCGACAGATTGGTATTATCCTCCGCAAGGAGTTGTGTAAGGGCCTGTGCGAAGTGCTCCATTGCAATCGTCTCGGTTTTCGGAGTATCCAGTTCTGTGGTAAGAATCTGTCCGAGCCGATTGACGAGGAAGGGTTGTCCTGCGGTCTGTCTGTGAATAGATTCAATCACTTCGGGTGCGAAGGGTTGTCCGACTTCATCGGTATATTGCCCAAAGAGGTCGCCCACCTGTTCCAAGGTAAAGTTCGGCAGGTGAAATTCGTCTTGGATGTTGAAGGGCGAGATAGACCGGTCATAGTTGAGTTGTGCGATGCTCTTGACTCCTACAATGCCAACGCTGTGCAGGCATCGCTCGTCTTCAAAATGGTAGATGTGGCGGAGTGTATGAAGGAAATCGCTGACGGCAGCTGGGGGGATGCCATCAAACTCGTCAATGATGAAGACCACTTTTTGCTCCCCATATTCCACCGTCAATAAACTCGCGAAATCTTCAAAAAACTCCAGCATTGAACCGTGATGGCTGAATGTAGTGTTATCCAAGAGTTGTGTCAATGCTTCAGAAAGTCCGTGACCGCGTTTCTGAAAAACGTTCTCTATCTGTTTGCGGATCCTTTTGTAAAGCAATTCGTAAAAATCGGGAGGCGAGAAGTTTTTATAGATATCAAAGCTGAGTTGGATCGGGAAATAGGTTAGGTCTTCCGCATCGAGCGTGGCGAGTGCCAATCGGAAAAACGTTGTCTTGCCGGTCTGGCGCGGCGCGAAAAGAACGATGTACCGTCCATCCTTCACGCGATTGATGAAATCTTTAATCTCGTCGGTGCGGGGGACGACGTAATGCCGGTCAGGTCGTACCGAGCCTTGGGTGCCAAACGTTCGCATCGCTTTCTCCTTTCAATCAAATTATACGCCAAAAATGAGAGTTCGTCAACTCGGCTTCTTCCCAACATGAATCGCAACGATGCCGAATGTTTTTCGAGAATACTGCACATCTGTCAGTCCGCACTGCTCCATAATGCCCTTCAACGCTTCACAATTCGGGAATTGCATAACAGAACGCGGGAGATACCCGTACGCGTCGTCTTTGTTCCGAGAGATAAGGTTTCCGATAAAGGGTAGAATCTTTGTGAAATAGGAGTAATAGAGGCTCCGAAACAACGGGTTTACGGGTTGTGTGAACTCCAAGATAACGACCCTGCCACCCGGGGCAGCAACGCGCACCATCTCTCGGATCCCCAACTCTAAATCGGAAACGTTCCGAATCCCGAAGCCGACAGAGACAACGTCAAAGGTATTTTCTAAAAACGGGAGGATGAGCGTGTCTGCTGCCAGGAAGTTTGTAGTGCGGTTAGAAACCGCACCTACCGGCTGCTGAAGTTTCTGATCCCCGATAACGAGCATCTCGAAGCAGAAGTCTGAGCCGATAACGAAACCGTCTGTCCCAAGTTTGTCCGAGTATGCAAGGGCGAGTTCACCTGTCCCCGTACAGACATCTAACACCTTGCTCGTCGGTTCAACTTCGCTTGCTTGGACTGTTTCCCGTCGCCACATCTTGTCGCGCTTGAGGCTTAGCAGCGAGTTAAGAAAGTCATAATAGCGAGCAATGGCTGAAAATAGGTTTTTTATCCGATGTGCCTGCATAGTGTCTTGTCAACTTCGAAGCGTTGTACGGGCGAGGTAACCTCGCCCCTACGAACCTGAGAGCAGATATCTCTAAAATTGAGCTCACCTACATCCGTAGTTCCGCACCTAGTTCCTGATTGAGACGTTTGACAACCTTATCGTGAAGGGCGTTGACTGCCTTGTCTGTCAAGGTTTCGGTTGCAGAGTGATACGTGATCGCGTAGGCGAGACTCTTCTTGCCTTCCGGAACTTGTTCGCCTTCATAGACATCAAATAGGCGGACCGACTCGACTAATTCGCCACCCGTCGCATAGATAAGTGCTGTCGGCATATCTGACAATATCACCTTATCCACGACAATCGCAAGGTCACGCTCAACCTTCGGATAGACAGGGATAGGTTCAAAGCGTTTGGCAAATATGGCAGCGTCTACTAACGCTTCCATGTCAAAATCAAAGAGATACGCCTTATAAGGCAGATTATAGGTCTCGAGCACCTCTGGGTGTGCCTCCCCGAATGTGCCGAGCTGATTGTCGTTGAATAGGACAGCTGCATTACGACCCGGGTGGAAGGTTGGCGTGTCCGTTTTCTGGAGCGTGTAATCAACGATCCCGCACACCTCAAGTATTCGTTCCACAAGCCCTTTGATGTCATAGAAATCCGGTTCCCGGTACGGGTTACTATATACGCCATCCCCGATCTGCCCAGCGAGAACGCCTGTAACCCGTTCCGGTTCTCTCTGTTCGCCGTTACCAATGAAAACGCTTCCGATCTCAAAGAGCGCGATGGTGTCTATCTGATGATTGTGGTTATACTGCGCGTTTTCAAGGAGGCTCGGTATCAATGTTGTGCGGAGCACCGACATTTCTGGGCTCAACGGATTTCGCAACTTCAAGGCAGCGCGGCGTGGATCGTCAGCCGTGAAACGAATTTTGTCAAAGCAGTTCGGATCACAGAAGCTATAATTGATCGCTTCCATCATTCCGGCAGCAAGAAGAAATTCTTTTATACGCTTGCGGACTTCTCTGCTCGGATTCGGGGCAGGCACAGGAATATCACCCTTAGGCAGCGTTGTCGGAATATTATCGTAGCCGTGAACACGCGCAATCTCTTCAATAAGGTCAATTTCACGCGTAACATCTGATCGGAACGTAGGCACGGTGGCCTGATACGTCTCACCCGCTGCATTCACATCGAAACCGAGGTCGCTTAAAATCTGTACCATCTCTGTTGCTGCAAGTGCGGTGCCTAATATAAAATTCACACGCTCTGGATGGAACTGAATCCGATGCAGGGGTTGTTGTCCCGGATACACATCGACAGTGCCTTTACAGACGCTACCGCCTGCCAGTTCAGTGATGAGTTGTGTCGCCCGGTCCATGGCAGTTAGGACTGCGCTGGGGTCGGCACCCCGCTCAAATCTGTAGGAGGCTTCCGTGCTGATTCCCAATGCTTTCGCGGTCGCACGGATACTTGATGGATTGAAATAGGCACTCTCTAACAACACGTCACAAGTGGTTTCTGTGATTTCGGAATCGTATCCGCCCATAATCCCCGCGAGGGCGACCGGCTTTTCAGCATCCGCAATAACGAGCATGTCAGGTGTGAGTTCACGTGCGATCTCATCAAGCGTTGTTAGGGTTTCACCCGCCGCTGCACGCCGCACAACAATACGATTTTCCGCAAGTTTGTGATAATCGAAGGCGTGGAGCGGCTGCCCGTATTCCATCAGGACGAAGTTCGTAATATCAACAATGTTGTTAATAACGCCGACACCGACAGATTCAAGGCGTTGCTGTAGCCATGCTGGAGACTGTCCTACGCTAACGCCTCGGATAACACGTGCAGCATAACGCGGACAGAGGTCAGATGCTTCAATTGTCACAGATGTCATCTCTTGAATATCGGTTTCATCTTCGTTGAGGGTAACTTCAGGCAGTTTTAAGGCATTTCCTGTCTCCGCACGGATTTCGCGGGCAACGCCGATCAGACTCAAACAATCTGGACGGTTGGGCGTAATTTCCAGTTCAAACACGACATCATCGAGTCCTAAAGCGGTTGATAGAGATGTGCCAACGGGTATATCCGCCGATAGTTCCATTAAACCCGCGGCATCGTCGGAGAGACCCAACTCTTTTTCGGAGCAGAGCATCCCGTGCGAAGGTTCGCCGCGCAGTTTCGCTTGTTTGATTGTTAAACCGATGGGCAGCGTGGCACCGATTGTGGCTACGGGGGCAAGCATCCCTTCTCGGACGTTCGGCGCGCCACAAACAATCTGGAGTGCTTCTCCGATGTCTACCTGACAGAGGACGAGTTTGTCGGCGTTTGGATGCGGTCGGATAGCGGTGACGCTCCCGACGACCACGCCTTCAAGTTCGGCACCGAGCTGCTTGATGGATTCAACTTCAATGCCCAACATCGTTAATCGGTCTGCGAGTTCGTTCGGCGAAAAATCAAAATCAATGTAGGTTTTAAGCCAATTGAGGGTTACGTTCATAGATAGGATCCTGCGTTACGGCACGGCGGAGCGTGCCTACTACTTTTAAAACTGGCGTAGGAAACGGAGATCGTTCTCATAAAGGGTACGTATATCAGGGATACGGAATTGGAGGTTCGCGATCCGCTCTACCCCCATACCGAAGGCAAACCCGGTAACTTCGTTCGGGTCATAGTTCACCGCTTCAAATACGGCTGGGTCAACAGCACCGGCACCCAAAATTTCGACCCATCCAGTACCGCCACAGCTCCGACATCCTTTGCCTTGACAGACAGCACAGGATATATCCATTTCTGCGCTGGGTTCAGTGAATGGAAAGAAGTGTGGACGGAAACGCATCTGTGTCTGGTCACCGAACATCTGACGGGCGAAAGCGGTCAAAACGCCCTTTAGATCGCTAAAGGTGGCATGCGTATCCACGAGCAAACCCTCTACCTGATGGAACATTGGTGTGTGTGAGACATCGTAATCCACCCGATAGCATTTTCCTGGCACGATAATACGGACCGGAGGTTTCTGATTCTCCATTGCCCGGATCTGAACAGGGGAGTTATGCGTTCGTAACAGGTGACCATCCATAAGATAAAAAGTATCGTGTAAGTCGCGAGCCGGATGATCGGCAGGCGTGTTCAGCGCATCGAAGTTATAATATTCGGTCTCAATGTTTGGGCCGGTCACAACTGCGAACCCCATTTGGCGGAAGATCGCCTCGATCCGCTCCAAGGTCTGTGTGATAGGGTGCGCTTTCCCGTAAGCCGGCTTTCGTCCGGGAAGTGTGATGTCAACAGCTTCTGCGGCAAGTTGATGCTCTTGTTGCTGGCGATGCAGTGCTTGTGTCGCTGCTTCAAACGCTTGCGTGAGCGTAGTGCGTACCTCATTGGCGAGTTTTCCAATCTCTGGACGCTCCGCTTTGGAGAGTTTACCCATGCCTTTCATAACATCTGTTAGTTTGCCCCTGCGTCCAAAATATGTGATCCTGAGCGATTCAAGCGCGTCTGGCGTTTCCACCGATTTTAATGCCGCAAGTGCTTCTGCCTGAATCGCCTGCAGTTCTGCTTTCATATTTACCTCGTAAAATGTTTGTGGCAGGAAAACATTTCCGATGCCGACATAAGCCTACTGACAACCGATAACCGAAAACTGACAATTGTTAAAAGGAAAAACCTATCCCTCTGCCCCGTAACTTCAATCTCGTGGTTGAAGTTATTATGGGGACGAAAGCGATAGGCATCTACTTCCGCGGTACCACCCCGCTTGGCAGCTTGTTGCTACAAGTCTGCCCGCTTCATTTTCTAATTTGCCCCTTACCCAGCAACGGGCAGGGACTCCAGCTCCAGGATGAAATTCGACTGCTGCTCTCAAAACCGCGCTTCCAGCCGATGACGCGGTCTCTCTATTTGGGAGGTCTCAACAGTTTACGTGTGTCCCTTCGTAGCCTTTTATCTTTTAATTTTATTAACAGCGATTGTGTTATTCTACCCCTTTGCAAGGGCGACCAGCTGCCCAAAACCGGCTTCGTCGTTCACTGCGATGTCGGCGAGGACCTTCCTGTCCAGTTCAATGCCTGCGGTTTTGAGCCCG
Source organism: Candidatus Poribacteria bacterium (assembly GCA_963668035.1). Taxonomy (GTDB): domain Bacteria; phylum Poribacteria; class WGA-4E; order WGA-4E; family WGA-3G; genus WGA-3G. Next base: position 103,424 of record OY764073.1, read on the forward strand.
TGTATAAATCGGCTGTAAGAGAGGCCGTGCAATCTGGCGGCGGCGTTAATTCTGGCGATCCAGAGTCGTCTAAAATCGCGTTTGCGTGCGCGGCGATGCGCGTAGGCGTGGTTCCAACCCTTCTCCACCGCCTCCATAGCGGTACGCTTGAGGTTGTTCCGCCCGCCGCGGTAACCTTTGGAATGCTTGAGCATCCGACTGCGCCGTTTGCGTCGGACATTTCCTGTTTTTACTCGTGCCATTTAAATAAAACTCCTATCGCGAGCAGCGTTGCCGTTCACGATCACTTCCACTATTTTGCCCATGGTTCATTCGGGCATCCATTTCTACTGATGAATGAGGTCTACTGATGAATGAGGCGTTTCAAGCGTTTCGTATTGCTTGGGTCAACAAGCGTCGCTTGCCGCAACCTACGTTTCTGCTTTGACGACTTTGAGAGAAATAGGTGTCCAGCGTAAGCACGCTTGCGACGGATTTTACCTTTTGCGGTGAATTTGAAACGTTTTGCCGCGCCTTTATGCGTTTTAATTTTCGGCATTTGTAAGTACCATCCGTTTTCAGTGCGCGACCGACGGTCGCTGCTACAAAAAATATATATCGCGGTTGTGTCCCTACCCGTTAGTGGGGAGGGAACCCGCGCCTACAGAAAGAGTGCAACGACAAAACATTACACAGATTTTGGTGTAAGGATCATTGACATGACACGCGTTTCCATGCGTGGTGGTTGTTCGACATCGGCAATTTCTGCAAGGTCATCTTTGAGCCGTGAGAGTAGATTGTTACCGAGTTCGGTATGGAGCATCTCACGTCCCCGAAATCGGACAGTTGCCCGGACCTTCCACCCATTTTTCAGGAAATCCTCAACATGCCGTTTCTTGAATTGATAGTCGTGTTCCGCGGTATCCGGTCGGAACTGCATCCCTTTTAAGACAACCTTCGTCTGCTTTTTTCGAGCCTCACGCGCGCGCTTGTTTCTCTCGTACTGGTATTTCCCGTAATCCATGATCTTACAAACGGGCGGATTAGCGTTCGGTGAAACCTCTACCAAATCCAATCCAACTTCTTCAGCGCGTTTCAGGGCATCACGCGGCGACATAACGCCCACCTGCTTATTCTCGTGATCTATTAGTAAAATCTCTTTGGCTCGAATCTGATAATTTGAACGACTCTGTCTTTCCTTCGTTCTCTGATTACGTTTGCCTCTGTAGTGTATTTTTCACACCCCCAAGTAAAGGCGCTATCAACGCGCCGCTTACAAGCTATAACCCATAGCGCGCCGCTATTAAAACGACTCATAGCACTACGGTATTAAGCACTCTATCTACCTACAAAACGTTTTGCATTGACTCGGACGTTACGAAACGCACCACTTGCTCTAAAACAGTGAAGCGAAAGAGCTGAGTACCTTACATCCGAATCACGATTAATTAATTATACCATATAGGTACTGTAAATGCAAGTTAAAAAAAACCGATAGTCCATAACGTGCGTAAAACGATCAAACCGCCTGCCAAACCTCCGAAAACGACGATTAAACTGATACTGACGATCAGCGCGAGCCGAATAATCTGCTCGCCAAGTTCAGGTTGTTCACTTGCCCAAGCGCGCGCTAACCAGAAGGTTAACACGACGCTTATTAAACTCAGGAGGCACGCGCCCAGAACCGCCAACAGGATCCCAGAAAAATCTACCATCTGTATCGTTTCCGGGAGCGAACCGAATTGAGAGTAGCTTTGGATAACACCGATTAAAATGCCACCCAAAACCACAATAAAACCGATAAAAACAATTAGGGTTTTCTTAAACGCTTTTCCCATTTTAACCAAGACTTTCTCCAAACTTGCAAAGTGCTTTTCGACAATTGTAACATATTGACGGAGCTGATGGCAAAATTTATTGAAATATCCACGAAAATCTTAAAAGACTTGATATATTCAGCAAAAGGTGCTAAACTAAATTTCAACTGACCAATTTGCATACGGAGGAGTTTTAGATGAATATAGCATACACACCGGCGATCGCCGAAGTTATCGAAAAATTGAAAGCAGGTAATCCGCTACCGACACTTGTCCCGCAGAAGGCGTGGAGCACCGAACTGACAGATGCGTTGCAAGCGACATCCGTTGAGGAACTTTTTGAGGGGGAAGGCGTGACGAATACCACGCTGGGTGAAGGTATCAAGAGCGGTCTGCTTTTGTGGAACGATGCCCTGGATGAATCACATAATATTTCGCAAGAACTCGATAATCAGACAGGCAGCTACTGGCACGGTATGATGCACCGCCGTGAGCCGGACTACAGCAACGCCAAGTATTGGTTCGGCAGGGTCGGTAGGCACCCGATTTTCCCGGAACTCCGCGAACGCGCCCTTGCAATCTTCAAAGAGACCGCGAATCCGTCAGACGCATTGGCACGTATTGCAGAGACGATTGAGGCAGAAGATAGTTGGGATGCGTATCAATTTATTGATTGGTGTCAAGCAGCCGAAGACAATTCTGCCCCTGATGTAACCCGTTTTTTGCAACAGGTACAGGCGGAAGAAATCAAACTTTTATTGGCGTATGCCTATCGGCACGCCGTTTAAAACCCGCCAATTAACCTGAAGGAGGCTAAAATGCTTGCCCGAAATAAAACCCGTAGAGAAAGCCGGTGGTATTTGCTCGTTATCGTACTCACCGGATTCGCCGGACTCAGTTCTTGTGTGAGCACGACGCTTAACACAACCGGTTCAGCTTCAATGACAAGTAACGAGGCGTACGCCGACATCAAAATGACTGCTGAACAACTTGAATATAGCGGTGATCCAGATGCGCACGAGATGTTCATTGAGAAATCAAGGGCTTTTATCAAGGCACACCCGAAATATAAACGCGTCGATGAGGTATATTATCTGCTCGGAACCAGTTTAATGCAGCGCAACCGTGCCGAAGAAGGGATTGCAGTATTTGAGGAACTCATTCGGTACTACCCTACTGCCGATTACGTTGAACCGAGTTTGTTAATGTTGGGATTGGCTTACGATAAAGCCGGTGAACACGATAAGGCGGATCCGCTTTACGAAAAACTGGTAAATCGTACGAGGGACCATGGTAGGAGTAGATACTCTGAAATCGCACAGCAGCTCCTTGAACAGGATAGAGATGCCAGAACAGGCGAATTAGCTGACGCATCTGCCGCGGACACGGGGCCAAGTGCGAGTCAATTTATTAATAAACCTGCGTTAGATTTTCAGGTGACGGATTTGTGGGGCGAATCGCTCTCGCTGTCGCAGTATCGTGGACAGGTCGTGCTGCTCGATTTCTGGGCGACGTGGTGTTCACCCTGTATCGCTGAGATGCCGAACGTTAAGAGGACCTACGCGAAGTACAAAAACCAGAAGTTTGAGATTATTGGCATCAGTTTAGATCAGTCAACAGCACCGCTTGAAGCGTACATCGCAGATAAAGGGCTCACGTGGCGACAATATTGGGATAATAACGACAGGATTGGCAATATGTACAACGTTCGCTCAATACCGTCAACTTTTCTGATTGATGGTGCAGGCATTATCCGTCAAGTCAATCTGCGGGGCAGCGCGCTTGAGACAGCGGTTGCTGCACTCGTGCAGGAGAATTTGGAGAATTAAATACCGTTTTGCTGGTGAGGTTTACGATAACAAACAAGTTTCAACAAAGCTGAGGAGGTTGAAGATGTTCTGGAAAAATAAAGTAGGTTCACAACAGAGGGAAAATAGAGGTTTCTGTAATGTCCTTGTTGGCGCGCTCACAGGTCTTGTGCTAATCGGTTTTTGTATGAACTTCGCTGGTGCCGATGCCGATTCGTTGAAAGCCGCTTACAAATATCAGGAAATTAAGGCGATTACTAAGAGCCTTAGGAAACAGAACACGTCTGAAAATTTAGAGAAGTTGATGGCGAAAACCAGAGACTTTGTTAAGGCACACCCGGAATACAAACGCGTGGATGAAGTTTACTATCTTCTCGGTAACGCTTTGGTTCGCTTGGAGCGTGTTGACGAAGGCATTGAAGTCTTTAACGGACTTATCAAGGATCGTCCGAATGCACGCTACGTTGAACGCTGCCTATTAGAATTAGGATTAGCGTATGACAAACTCGGCAAGCACGATGAAGCCGATGCGGCTTACCAGCAATTAATAAATCACCCGAAGTACGGCTCACGATCACAAGCGAAACTCGCGAAGAAGATCCTTGAGCAGGAAAGAACCGACCGAAAGGGCGAATTGCCCAAACCGCCCGGGGCAAGTCCTGCACCCGGAATGCGGCCGAGCGAATGGCTTAACAAACCCGCATTGGATTTTCAGGTGACAGATTTAAACGGTGAAACACTCTCCTTAGAAAACTACCGTGGACAAGTTGTTTTGCTCGACTTCTGGGCGACGTGGTGTCCGCCTTGTATCGCAGAGATACCGAACGTTAAAAGGACTTATGAAAAGTATAAGGATCAGAAGTTCCAAATCATCGGTATCAGTCTTGACAGGTCAAAAGAACCGCTTGCGGCATACATTGAGGAAAAGGGGCTCGGATGGCTCCAATATTGGGACAACACGCGCAAAGTTAGCAATCTTTACAAAGTCCAGGCGATCCCGTCAACCTTTTTGATTGATGGTGAAGGTGTTATCCGCAAGACGAGTCTCCGCGGTCACTCGCTTGAGCATGCCGTCGCCGAATTGGTGAAGGAAAATCTTGCGAAACCTACCGAGTCGATACCTGCAACGAAGATTCTTAAACAGGAGACAACGCCTGAAGGCGCGCAACGGACGGAACCTAATGTCAGAGACATCATCACTGCTGCTGTCGCTGCACACGGCGGACTTGAGAAACTACAAGCCGTGAAAAATATCGTGACAGAATCTCACAGTTTTGAACATTTTCCTGATGGGGATGTGCAGGATGAGGGACGCTCTAAAGCGTACTTTTACCGCGACAAATTCCGTAGCGATTGGGAGGCAAACGGTCAAACAGGCGGTTTAATCTTTGATGGTAATTCTCTCTTTCAGTTAGCAGATGGCGCGGTCCAACCTGTACCCGCTGAAGCAACTCAATCTTATATTACCTTCTTTAAAGATAGCTTTTTTCGGGAACCGATCTGGCTTTTACCCATGCTCTCAAAAGGCGATATTCCGGTTCAATACGCAGGCACAGCGGAAGTCAAGGGGATGCCTACGTCCGTTCTTCTTGTTACGCAGCCTTCTGGGAAAAAGCTGAAAGTCTTCATTAGCGATACAACGCACTATATCGTCCAGTTTAGTTATGACGTTGAGATCGGCGGCGGCGTGGAAAACGTGGTAGCGTTCTTTGAAGATTATCGGGATGTGGATGGCATTAAAATCGCACATCATCGCGCCACAAAGAACGGTGAATATCGGCAAATCTTGATTACCGATGTTAAATTGAACGCTGAAGTTGACGAGGCACTGTTTCGACCGGGAGAATAAAGCGATGTGGGAGGGGTTGTAACCCCAAATTACGAAAATTATGGCACAGGTCACCTTAAAAGATGTCACCAAAATTTACGACGGTGATGTCCTTGCAGTTGAACAGGCGGATTTTCAGATTCCAGATGAGTCGTTTACCGTGCTTGTCGGTCCCTCAGGATGTGGCAAATCCACGATCTTACGGATGATTGCCGGGTTGGAGGAGATTACCGAAGGCGACATCTACATCGACGACGAACGCATCAACGACACGCCGCCTAAGGATAGAGACATCGCTATGGTCTTCCAAAACTACGCACTCTATCCGCACATGACGGTGTATAAGAATATGGCGTTCGGGCTGAAACTCCGCAAATATCCGAAAGCGGAGATCGAACAACGCGTCAAAGCAGCGGCGGAGATTCTGAGTATTTCGCACCTGTTGAATCGTAAACCAAAACATCTCTCCGGTGGTGAACGCCAACGCGTTGCGGTTGGCAGAGCAATCGTGCGACAGCCGAAGGTATTCCTCTTTGATGAGCCGTTGAGCAATCTTGACGCGAAGCTGCGTGTGCAAATGCGGATGGAGATCAGCCGTCTACATGACAGGCTTAACGCCACCATCGTCTACGTCACACATGACCAGGTTGAAGCGATGACGATGGGGGACCAGATCGTCGTTCTCAATGAGGGGAAAATCCAACAGATTGCGGATCCGGGGACGCTCTACCACAAACCCACAAACCAATTCGTCGGTGGCTTCATCGGCACGCCACCGATGAACTTTATAGAGACGGACATCGTGAATAACGGTGGCGACCCGAAACTTAGATTTGAGGGTTTTGAGGTGGCACTGAATTCGCAGCTCCAGTCGAGACTGAACACACTTTCGGGAGATGCAGTAACGCTCGGTATCCGACCCGAGGATATTCATATCGGCGAAAACGGTGCAAGCTACGCTGAAAATCGCATTGAAACGCAGGTGGAACTGGTTGAGCCGCTTGGGAATCACGCGCTTTTGTACCTGCGGACAGAGAAAAATAGTTTCGTTGCCCAATCGGATCTCGCTGATTTACCACAACACAACGCGCCCTTGACCGTTAGCTTTGACATGAACAAAGCACACCTATTTCACTCAGAGACAGGTGAATCCTTGATTATTAAGGGAGGTTGACCAATGAAGCATACAACACAAATTGAACTCGCGAATAGAAAAGACCAGATTTTGGCAGAAGCTGGAGTTATCAAACCTGAAGACATTCGACGGGTAGTCGTTAAAGACGCTGTTGTGGATACTGGCGCGACGGGGTTGGCTTTACCGAAACCGATCATCGAACAACTCGGGCTGACACCTATCAGGAGCCGAAGGGCCCAAACGACGAATGGCATCGTTACTCGCACTGTTTATTCGGATGTGGAATACTCAGTATTGGATAGAGAGGGGATTATGTTGGTAACCGACCTACCTGAATCCCTGCCTGTTCTCGTCGGTCACATGGTTTTGGAATACCTGGATCTCTGTCTGGACATCAAAAAAGGCTTAATTTATAACCCTGACCATGAAGGTGAATGGATTGAAGACCAGCTCTGAGAGGGGTTTTGGATATTATAACATTTTAATTTGGGTCCACGTTTCCGCGTCTATCGGAATGCCTTCCCGTTCCCGTTTGCGTTGTTCTTCCCAACCGCGTTCCCCTGGCATCCGAATGGTGTCAATACCGGCAGCGCGCTTTGCGGATTTGAGATACCCAATAAACCGCGCTATCTCCGCGCTGAATCCAGGAAACTCTCTAAAACTTGCAACATTAATCACGAGGACAAACAATCCGTTGCCGACGCGGGCATCTTCACCTTGGCTACACCCTGCACCTGTCAGCGCGCCCGCAAGAATATCGACAATAACACTCAGCCCGAATCCTTTATGTGCAGCGATCCCACCGAACGGCAATAAGGCAGCCGGTGGCGTGCTATAGAAATCATTTGCATCTGTCGTCGACTTGCCTGCTGCGTCAATCAACCATCCGTGTGGCAGTGCCTCCTCTCGGTGCTGTTTAACCCGAAGCTTCCCCGATGCCACAACACTCGTAGACATATCTAATATGATCGGATCTTGTCCTTCAACAGGCACTGCACACGCGATCGGATTCGTAGAGAGTCTACCTTCAACCCCGCCGTGTGGTGCGACACACGTGCCTCCGCCGTGATCGTTTGCCATGAGCAACGCGATCATTTCCGCATCTGCCGCGAGGCAGGCATAACCGCCTAACCTACCGACTTCATTGCACCGTGAAACAGCAACGGAACTTATATCCGTGTGCTTCGCTTTCTGGATTGCCAATTCAACGGCGCGCGTCGCAATTACGGGACCGAACCCCCAATTGCCATCTAACACCGCAATAGACGCGGATTCGTGCAGCGTCTCTGTTGGTGCGCCGGGTTGGATTAATCCTGCTTCCAGTTCGCGGACATATTTTGGGAGGTGGATAACGCCGTGGGAATCGTGTCCGACGCGATTGGCATCCACCATAGAGCGGGTTACGATTTCCGCTTCGGCTGCGGGCACCTTTAATTTTTCAAAGACGTTAAGGCAAATAGCGGTGAGTTCTGCTGCTGTAAAGTTCGGCATTGCGATGCGGCTCCTTCGCTGGCGAGGTGTTTTTGCTTGGGTGTTTCTGCATATTGCTTGGGTATTTCTGCGGATTTCCCCTAGGAACCTCACTATATGGGATACTGCTATTTTACAAATCTCCATCGGTGTTGTCAAGTGCAAATGAGAAAAAATCAGGGCTATTCAATTGTACCTATTCACTTTATATATGTGAATTTTTTCGTCTGTAGGAGCGAGCTGTGCTCGCGATTTTTTGCTAATAACATTCACTTGTGTAAAGCAAAACCAAGATCCAAATCGTACATCCAAATCGTACAATTGAATGTCTCTGAGAAAAAATTTGCCCGTTGTAAGATTTTCCGATTAAGTTGATAAAAATCCGAAAAGGAGATAAACTAATAGAAAAGCAAATATCTTTTGTGCTATACTTTACAACAACAAGCTTTGACTTACGGAGTGGAGAAATGCACAAGGTGGTAAAAAAATGAGACGTTTCGGAACCCAAGGCCGCGTGTACCCTGAAGATAATTACGTTGTCCCGCGCACAGCAGAGGTCGTCGATTTTAACAACCGCGTCAAACAGGGACGGTACATCGTTCTGTTCGCGCCCCGGCAAACCGGCAAAACCACCTTTTTCCAGCTGGCACTTGATGAACTCGTCGCAAGAGATTCAACTTATTTCCTAATTCAACTCAATTTTGAGGCGTATGAAGACTGCACGCCCCCGGAGTTTTACGAGGGGCTCACAGGTGATATGCGTGAGAAAATCACAGATTTCTTTCAAGAACGTGGACAGGCACTCCCTAAGACACTCACCGACTTATTAGAAACCACGCAATTCACTAATCACCTCTCTCTGCGACAATTCCTTAAGGCGTTGGGAAGAGTGTTAAAGGATCGACGCGTTGTCCTCATCATTGATGAGTTCGACGCTATTCCACGTGATGCCCTGAAAGGTTTTCTTCGCGTGCTCCGCGATATCTATCTCTCTGGCAGGACGCGATGTCCGCATAGCGTTGGTATTATTGGGGTTAAAGACATCAAACAGCTGGATTACGACAGATCCATTTCGCCGTTTAATATCCAAGATGAGTTTCACTTGCCCAATTTCACAGTTGCACAGGTCTGTGAGTTGCTTGTACAGTACACCGACGAGGTCGGTCAAGTGTTTGAGCCTGAAGTTATTAGGAGCATTCATAGGCAGACCGCCGGACAACCGTTCCTTGTCAACCGATTTGCACAGATTCTCACCGAGGAGCTCGATATCCCGAAGAATGAGGCGATCCAGATGGCGCACTTTGCCTCGGCACATACGCAACTCCTTGAAGAAACAAATGCCAATATCAGCCATCTACTAACCAATATCCGCAGAAATCCGCGTTTTGAAAGCGTCCTGATGCGAATCACTTCTTACGAAACCGGCCTCCGCTTTAATCCTGACGACGAAATCATTAATGAGCTCACTACTTATGGAGTCATTACAAAAGGATCCGACCGGATGTGTGAGATACTCAATCCGATATATCAGCAGCGTATCATGCAAGCGTTCAAGCCGCTCGTCAATGGATTAGAAAACGAATATTTTTCCAAGGATACCCATCAAGGCTTGGCGGATTATCTGACCCCTACAAGTCAAATTAAGATGGACTCGCTCCTTGACAACTTTCGGGATTTTATTGCGCGGGCGGGCTTCCGGATTCTATTGGTGCCGAATACACCAAAAGAGTTCGTCGGACAGCATCTTCTCTACGCGTATCTGGATCAATTCGTCCAATTAATAAATGGGCATATCTACCTTGAAGGGCAAACTGGACGCGGCAAAATAGACCTCGCGATTTTCCATAACGCCCAAAAATACATCGTTGAGACCAAGATATGGGAAGGGCTCCGGTCCTATCGAGCTGGCAAGAAACAACTTGCGGCGTATCTGCAATTGGAAGGTGCCGTTGAGGGGTACTATATCGTTTTTGATCATCGTGAACAACCAGAGCCACAAGTAGAAACGGAGACGGTAGATGGAACGAAGATTCGGAGCTACGTTATCCCCGTGATGCAAAAACGGCCTTCACAAGCCGGTTAAACAGCGGCACACCGTTAGGTGTCTTCTACTTTTTTCAACAATTCTGCTATCCGTGTAGCAAAACGGAACGCGCTGTTGTCCTCTGGCGCGTAACCTATTACCTTCCGTGCGTTAGTGATACTCCAGAACTTATGTGAATTATCGCTGATACCGTAGAAGATTTGGAACGGAATCCCGTTTTCGTCCGCTATATTTTCTGTCTCAATACTCTTGACGAAGAGTTGAACTTGATCGCGAACACTTAAATATGCGCCGAGGGCGCGGTGCATCTTCTGATAATTATCCGCTGTGACATCGTCCATATCTGTTTCTCGCGGGGCACCGATACGGATCTGCACATTTTGCAGCTTTTTATTTTTTCTGAACCCACTTGCAAAGACAAAACCGAGATGCTCGTAAGCCTCTTTTGCCCACCCGTAGAAGTTATCCGACAATGGACGCGTCTCTGGTGTCACAAAATCCCATTTGCCTGCCCAGATAAGGTTTTCATAATAATCCGCTGCGTGATTGGAACTACAGACGACAACGCGTCGGACATCCGTTTCCCAACAGGTGTGATAGATGTTGTATGCCATCTGAATATTGGCAAGTTCGTCCTCAAAACCGCCACCTTTGAAAGCACAGTGAACAACTGCGTCAACACCTTCAAAATAGTGGCGATAGAGCTCGCGATCAGGGTTGCTAACATCAACGATGTGAATATCTTCGACCGCTTCGCCTTGCCGATTTGTGGTTCTCACGTCCAACAAGACGAGTTCATAGCGTTCGCGAAACTCTGGAAGCATCCGTCCGGCGACATAACCCGATGCTCCGGTGATAAGGACTTTTCTACGGTTTTTCATGGGGTAAACCTCTATTTTTGATCGGATAATTTTCTCTCTACCTCTTGTATCAATCTATCAAATAATTGACTTGAAACAGGTCTATTTAACGCGATGGCAAACAATCCGTGGTGCGTCGTTTGAAACCGAGATTCACGATCAGTCTCATTCCTGAAAACCTCGATCAACTTCCAGCATAAATTCTTTATCAGTATACAAAGTGTAGATGAAAGGTGAATGCGTTGCAATAAAAAACTGATTTCCAGTGCTTTGATCAAGGAGAGTCGGTAGAAGGAGTCTTTCCCAATCGATGTGCAAGCTTAATTCCGGTTCATCAATAAAAATAGCCGTGTTGTCATTAAAGGCGTTGTAGCATAAAAAACTGAGCATCTGCTTCTCGCCAGCGGAAAGTTTGTTAGAGGAGATAGCATCCTTTGCTTCCCCAACCGTAACGCCGTCTTTTCCTTCACCCAAGGTAATCCCACCTGTTTTTTCACCACGGATCACACGTCCAGGAATACGAATCGCGTCATATCGTAGAATCTTCCGAGACAGCTCAGATAACACAGAAAAGGGTTTACTCAACTGTTCTCGTTCTTCATTAACTTTCTGAATGGCATTCAGAACAGCTGAAGAATCCTGAGGTATCTCAGAAGCTTTGTCCTTATCTGGATTTTTTTGTATCTCTTTTGAAATGTTTTCTAATACCTGTGCCTGACGTGTGCTGATTTCTTCATAAATATCGGCATATTTCTGTATGAGCAGTTCACCGAGATCCTCTGTTGAGATCGAAGCGATGAACTTGTGTCCATTGATTGATGCCTCATCAGAAAATCTTGACATTGAAGCTTGAAGCATTTCTGGCGTGGAAGCGAGCAACCGCGTCGCTGAATCGTCGGTGTTTGTGGGGATTTTTGAAAAACCGCCTTCAATTCTTCTAAAGGTAGGGAAGAATAGACTCTGATCGGTCATTCGCGCAATCTGCTTTTCAAGTGCTTTTACTCTGTCCACATCTGCCCGGCTGACCCTTCCGGTTTCTGCATCTATGGCAATAGGGTTGCTCGTGTCTTCTTCTTTACCGAATCTGTAAAAAAATATAATTAGGTCGGGTTCATCGCGTTCCATAGTGAAATCAAACAGATCCGTTTGAATTGAAATCGTACGAAACGGAATTTCAATAAGGATTTGCTGTAGGTGTCCGCTGATGAGATACCATATTAGTTTCAGTAGAGTCGTTTTACATGAACCGTTTGGACCGGTGAAAATATTCAGATCCTCATGGAATTCAAATTCACCACTCAGCCGATGATTAAGTTCCTCAACTTTAAGATTTTGGATCATGCTTCAGCTCCTTATTTCCAGTTTTTCTTTGCAATAACGGGCAAGCGTTTTCATCTCTGAGAGGATCTGTGCCTCGGTTTTAATCAGATGACTAAAGAGCGGCGGTATCGGTTGCCTATTAAAAACTCTGTCAAAAAAACTGCGCTGTGCGGCTGTGGGTATCCCGAAGTGTGAATTGTCGGTGCGGGACGGGTCTATTCCTAAGTATTCAATGGAGAGATAGTGCGCGACCGCTTCCTCTGTGATGTTCCCTTCATGGATACTGCCCGTATTTCTGCGTCCATAATTCACAGCATAACCTCTACCGCTCTTATGGCTAAGCACAGTGTAACCACCCGCATCAACGGTTTCGTTCCAACACTTCTCAAAGCCGTTCTTCGGGAGACGTTCGCGGAGTTCTTCGGCAGAACGCACCACAAATCTGTTCTGATGCGGCGTTTTGATAATCAGAAAACCTTCATCTTGCGCCGCTGATGGCGATTGTCCTGTGAGTAAGTCAACGGAATCCAGGGTCCAGATGGTCCCGTCTCGGATACCCTTCGCCATGTTATGATGTCTCTCAACGAATTCACTATTCAACGGATGCAGGCGATAAGTGCCGTTTCCGTTAAATATTTCCCGCAATTTTCGGCGGTGTTCTATCACGGAGAACCGCTTATTAGGAATACGGATCTCCAAGCGCAGTGTATATCCGGTCTGTAAATCGGTTGTAAGGTTCAGTTGTGATTGACGGAGTTCGGCTAAGCGAGTCAAGGCAGTTTGGCTTTTAGATAAGACGCGTCCGATGAGATATTCGCGGCGAAGCGTTGGAATTTCTCTCGCGAGGCGTTCAAGCGTTGGCGCATCGAGTTGCTCCAACATGATCTTATGTTCCCATCGTGTCCCGCGTTCATGTATTAGAATTTGGAACTGCTGCATATCACCATCAGTTCGGATGTAACCGAGTGAGGTCCACGGGTCAAACGTTGCGCGATAGTTACCGCTGGTTTCCGCATCGCCATTCGCCAAGACACAATCCCGGCGTTCATATCGGGAGTAGAGCCCGAATTGAAATTCAAAGTCTTCGTAGGGAGACAACGCCTCCCGCAAATCGCGTGCGAACTCACTGCCGCGTGCAAACTGTTTAAAAATTTGCTCAGTGCGTTGTGGCTGATTCAAGGCATCAAGAAACGTTCCAATCCGAATACCGCCTTCTTCCACGCCTTCATCTTCGCTTTTTCCGAAAACCTTGGTTTTGGTTTTGAAAGGTGGATTGCGGAGCGATACATCGCGTTGTGAGACCAGCTGCAATGCGATGTCATCTGCTATGTCTTTGAGGGCAGGGGCATCCCCAAGGATTTCCGCGAGTTTGACATCGTCAATTTTTTCTGTCAAATCAATCCCACGTTTCAGTTCCGCGAAATGGATGATGTCGTCAAAACTGTACTGCAGAGGTGCACTCGAAGAGAGGTTATCATAGTTAGAACGATGGAAGCGGATCCGTGGCTTGATGCGAAAGACGGGTGTGAGTCCGTAATCTTTCAGCAAAACGTATAGTGTGACAGTATAAGAATCGGCGTGGACCTTCTGTGCCAGAATACCCTCCGGTTTCGCGTCGCCTTCCACGATTAACCGTTCCTGGACGAGACGGCTGTCGTTGCCGAAAATCATCATTCGATGTTCTTCTCTGTTATCATCAACTAACATTTTTTCATTTACCTTGCGGTTAAGTTTCGCAGGTTAAAAGTTTCATATCTATCTATCCTGAGCCGCCTTCCATTTCATTTGCAGAGGCAGAATATCGTTGCCGTGCCAGTGCTGCTGCGCCAAGAATACCGGAATTATCGCCGAGTTTCGCTGGCACGATCTGTACCCCGTCTAATGTATTGGGGAGTGCGTATTTTTCTGCAGCGGCGCGGATATTGTCTAAAAATGTATCGTCGAGTGCCTCAACGACACCGCCGCCTAAAACGATCATCTCAGGATTCAAGAAATTCACGATGGAGCCGATGCCGATACCGAGATATTTCGTCGCCTTTTTGATAATTTTCAGGGTGAGCTTATCTTTTGACCGAATCGCCTTCGCCAAAACGCCGCTCCGAATAGTGCTCAAGTCGCCATCGGTGAGTTTGGCGATCACACTCTTCTTTCCGCGTTTCAGGATTGCCTTCTGAAATTGCTTTGCCATAGCGGTTCGGCTTGCGACTGCCTCTAAACAGCCCCGCGTGCCGCATCCGCATTTCGGGCCACCGGCTTTGACGATGATATGTCCAATTTCGCCAGCTGTCTTGCTCGCGCCGTGGAACAGCTCGCCTTGCAGAATAATACCGCCCCCAATGCCGGTGCCTACAAAAATCCCGACCACATTTTGGACCCCTTTTCCCGCACCGAACACGTGTTCGCCGAGTGTTCCGATGTTCACATCGTTGTCAACGAACGTCGGGATACCGACGCGTGCTTCAAGTTCAGTTTTCAGTGGAACATCCCGCCACCCGAGGTTCGGCGCGAAAATAACAATGCCAGTCTCCGGATCCAGCGGGCCCGGGGCACCGATGCCGACTGCCTGAATTGATGTGTTATCAACGCCGGACTTGTCAACAGCCTTTTGGATACTATCGGCAATCCGATCAATCACAGCCGATGTCCCGGCATCCGCCTTCGTTGGAACTTTGGCTGTCCCTAAAATATTGCCTTCAGCGTCTATGACAGCGGACAGAATCTTGGTGCCGCCCATATCAACACCGATAACATTAGTGCTCATCGCGATTATCTCCCATACGCACGTTTTCAACGTGTTTTTTACAATATATAATTGAGTTGGTTATGAGGTCAAAAATGACAATAATTTCTGTTTGAAATCTATTGCTGATAAGTGTTCCCATTTTTCCAAAAATGTTTTATAATCCACGTTTCGGGTTTCTCTTGCCTGAGCAATGAGCTTAGCGATACCTGGTACCACAACTCCCTGCTCCGGTTGCGCCCCATAATCGGTTAGAACTGCTAAGACGACATCGCAGTCGTGGATATCACCGAGTATTTCTTGTAGGTCAACAATCACTTCAAGGAATTCCGTAAAACGTGCAGCTTCTCTGGCATGCATTTTTGGGGACCCGTAAGCGACCCGAAAAAGTTCCATCGTATACCGGAGGCGTTTAATCGAGATCCGCATATTATGGAGCTCTTCACGTTTCGCTGCGTCCCGAATAAACGGTTCCCATGTGTAGACCTCTTCAACCTTCTGCGGAAGAATAATGCGTGCGTTTTCGCGATAGCTGCGCAACGGCTGAACACCGGTAATTTTATGTGCTTTTGCCATTTTTTAATAGACCTTACGCGTATTCGCCATGCTCCTTAAAGAATGTCAAGAACTTTCTCTCAAAATCGGTCTCTTCAAGTTTCGCAAAGAGCGTTAGCATCGGTTTTCGAACGGCTTCGCGTTGCTGCTGTAGGTGTTCTATTAACCTACGGATATCTGCTTGTTCATCTGCAGATAAAGTGCCTAATTCTTCTTCAAACCGAGCGATAAGCACATCCAAATCACGTACAGCTCCCAACGTTCGCGTTATAGATTTTACCCTTTTGTAGTGTTTATTAAACGCCTTCTTAGGAAAACAGTCAACAAAATTGTCCATTGCGGTGCGTAAACGTCGCGAGGTAACGCGCATCTCGTGAACAAATTCAATATCACACCCCGCTTTGGCACCGTCTTTATAGGACATCATTTGCTGAAAATAGTTGACGATGATCTGCCGCGCGCAAACTTCAAGCGTTTCGTCAGGTGAGATTCTGCTGATTCTCGGTGCTGTAGTCATTGTGCTATGCTCCCACACATTCTGATAGTCTGTCACATCTAAACTGATAGGCGGTTCAAGGCGATGAATCGCCTTACTACGAACCGGGTTTACCGCTCATTTGAAAGTTGACAGAACGTTAGGATTTTGCACGTTGGCGGAGCAGATGATCTGTGAGAACAAGTGCCGCCATCGCCTCTACAATCGCAGGCGCGCGCACTAACACACACGGATCATGTCGTCCGCTTGCTGCTAACGTTACCGCGTTTCCATCCATATCAACCGTCTCTTGCGGCTTGCCAATCGTTGCTGTCGGTTTGAATGCGACCTGGAACACAATATTTTCGCCGTTTGAAATACCGCCTTGTGTGCCGCCGGAACGGTTCGTGCGGGTACGAATGTGTTCTCCTGTGTCGTTTTTTTGGATATAAAAAGGGTCGTTGTGTTCGGAGCCTGTCATCGTGGTCCCGTCAAACCCGGATCCGATTTGGAAACCCATTGTTGCGGGAAGCGACATCATCGCTTTTGCCAAATCTGCCTTGAGTTTATCGAAAACCGGTTCGCCGAGTCCGATGGGAACGTTCCGCGCTACAGACTCTATGATACCACCGAGAGAATCCCGATCGCGCCGTGCTTGATCGATGCGTTCCGCCATTTTTGGACTCACAATCGGGTCAGGACACCGCACCGGACTCTCTTCTATCTGTTCGAGCGTCACTGTGTTTGTATCTATTGAGGCTTCTAATGTATGAATCTGTTTGACATAAGCGAGCGTCTCAGTTTCGGCGTGCTCACGCAAAATCTGCTTCGCAATCGCACCCGCGGCGACGCGACCGATCGTTTCCCGCGCGCTCGCTCTGCCCCCACCCTGCCAGTTTCGGATACCGTACTTCTGTTGATACGTGAAATCTGCGTGTGAGGGGCGGTAGAGGTCTTTCAGGTGGTCGTAAGCCGAAGGCCGCGCATCCTTATTCCATACCAACATGGAGATAGGCGTTCCGAGCGTTTTGCCTTCAAAGACCCCAGAAAGTATTTCGACTTCATCGCCTTCTTGACGCTGGGTCGTGAGACGGCTTTGCCCCGGCTTCCGCCGGTCGAGTTCAAATTGTATCGCGGATTTATCTAGGGCGATCTGCGACGGACAGCCGTCAACCACAACGCCGACGGCACCACCGTGTGATTCGCCCCAGGTCGTAATCCGAAAAAGATGACCGAACGTGTTCATTTTTACTTACATAGGCACTTTGAAAGCGTGCCATTTTGCTTTTAGGATTGGACATTTTAGACATCTTATGATATACTATAGCAGATTCTATCCTAAAATACAAACAATTTAAGGGGACTTATGGTAGCACTTTTTAAACGTTATATCGCCCTGCTTCTGATTTTTATAGGTATTGTATTTTTGTGGAATACACTGTTTGTGTATCCGCTCAAAATCTTCGTCGTGTTCATGCATGAAGTGAGTCACGGGCTTGCCGCAATCGTGACCGGCGGCAGGATCGTCGAGATTCAAATTAACCCGCAGCAGGGTGGACATGCGATTACACAAGGCGGTTCACGGTTCTGGACGTTGACTGCAGGTTATCTCGGCAGCTTACTCTGGGGCGGGCTTATCCTGCTGCTCGCAGCGAGGACGCACCTTGATAAGGCGATTAGTGTTATTATCGGTTTGGGCATGGTGGCGATCACTATTGGCTTCGGTGAAAGCGCATTTACCTATCTGTTCGGTATAGGTTTCGGGGTCGTGTTGCTCGCTATCGGGTTTTTTCTCCCAGAACCTGTCAACGATTGGGTCTTACGTGTCATCGGCGTAACGAGCTGCCTTTACGCGATCCTTGACATCAAGAGCGATGTCCTTGACAGATCGCATCTGCGTTCAGATGCACGGATGCTCTCAGAAGTGACAAATCTTCCAACGGAATTCTGGGGCATCCTCTGGATTCTCATCGCAATCGGTCTCACGGTATGGTTTCTCTATCTTGCAGGTAAACCTATCACGACTGACCAATCAACCGCAACTGAAGAAAATCTCTAATTGTGTGCCGACGCTAATCCGATATCAACCAAATGGACTAAAGTTTTCAGACGACACGCCACTGAAAAAAAGAAACCATACACAAAGTCCTAACACGAAAAGCGGAACACAGATCAACGCGATGAGAATGAAGCATCCCCACACCCATGAACCTTTGGATTTGGCAGCTGTTCCGAGACGTGCGATTAACATGCCGCCACATATCATAATGATAACGACGAGACCGAATACTGCTGCTGTCAGCATGTCCTGCTATCTCCTTTCAAGCGTGTAACTTGCATGAGACACCCTTCAAAAAACTCCATCACCCTACGCGCAACGCTGATCGGTATCATCCTCATTCCATTCAATAGTTATTGGGTTCTACATCTCAGCTATATCTGGGATTCCAACCGTCCCACGAGTTTGGCGTTGCTGTTCAATGTATTGTTTACGTTGCTTGTGCTTATCGGACTCGGTGCGATACTCCGGCGTTTGCGTCCAGCATTGGCATTCACGCAGACCGAATTGCTAACGATCTATGTGATGCTGTGCCAAGCCTCCGTTTTCGCTGGACGCGATATGTTACAAGTTTTGGTGCCGTTGATGGGCAACGGTTTTTGGTATGCGACGACCGAAAATGAATGGGCACAACTCTTTCATCAGCATCTCCCGGAATGGCTTGTTGTCGGAAAACAGGAGGTCTTACGTGGGTTCTATGAAGGTGAAAGCACCTTATATCTTCAGGCACACATACACGCATGGCTGCTGCCGACGCTGATTTGGGTCAGTTTCTGCCTCGTTATCGGTGCAACAATGCTTTGTCTGAATGTGCTTTTGCGCAAACAGTGGCAGGAACATGAACGGCTTACCTACCCAATTGCGCAACTCCCTTATGAAATCACACGCGCAGCGTTAAATACAGGCAATCTCCGAAACACGCCGAATCTGTTTTTTAATCGGCGAATAATGGTTGTCGGTTTAAGCATTGCTGCTGTCTTAAACCTACTCTATAGTTTACACCAAATTGACCCCGTTTTTCCAACAATTCCACTTTACCGAGGCTTTAGACTTGCAGAGAAACCGTGGAGTGCAATGAATAACCCCGGCTTCCGTATCAGTTTCTTTCCGTTTGCGATCGGCGTAGGTTTCCTAATACCGCTCGATTTGGGGTTCTCTTGCTGGTTTTTCCATCTGTTTTGGCACTTCCAAAGGATTATGGGTGAGAGTTTCGGCTGGCGAGGGGCTATCGGGTTTCCGAAAGAGATGGCACAAATTCGGGGGGTATGGATGGCACTTTTTCTCTGGACGTTATGGATGGGGCGCGCACATGTCAAGATCGTACTGCAAACGGTTTTCAGATGGCGGACACCTTCCGCGAATGACGAAGGCGAAGCGTTGCGTTATAGGACAGCAGCAATTGGGGTGATCATCGGTTTTATCTTGATTCTGGCGTTCTGCATCAAGGCAGGGATGTCTCTCTGGTTCGCGGGTCTGTTTTTCATCCTCTATTTCGCGATGTCGGTGACGATCACCCGTATCCGTGCCGAACTCGGGCCGCCCGCACACGACCTTTACAATGCCGGTCCTGATCTGCTCCTAACAGATGCCCTCGGTACGCGGCGCATCGGCAATCGTAACCTTTCGGTGATGTCGCTCTTTTTCTGGTTAAATCACCTCTCTTACCGCGCACACCCGATGCCGCACCAGCTGGAAGGGTTAAAACTCGCGCATCAGACGCGTTTTAATCCCTCGCAACTCCTCTGGGTATTAGCAATCGCTATTTTCGTAGGCGCGCTCTCTGCTGCGTGGGGGCACCTGCATCTCTCCTACCAAGTCGGTTTAGAGCAGGCGCGTTCGTGGTATGCCCGCGCCGCTTTCAACAGGCTCGCGGGCTGGCTCTATAACCCCAGCGAAACGAGTATCAGCGGTATGCTCTATACTGCTGGCGGATTTGGTTTTGCTATTAGTCTCTTGTTCTTGCGATGGCGGTTCATTCAGTGGCCCCTACATCCTGTCGGATACGTGGTTTCAAGTTGGTGGACATTTACCGGGCTTTGGTTTCCACTCCTCATCAGCTGGACGATTAAACGGATACTGCTTTCAACAGGCGGTGTCCGGTTATATCGACGTTCAATCCCATTTTTCATCGGTTTGGTCATCGGTGATGTGATCGTCGCCTCCGTGATTAGTATTCTGGGACTGATTTTCGATTTTCGTGTGGTCTATCTGAGTTGGTGATACTTTCAACAGGACAATTGAGGACGATCGAAAATAAAAATATAGCCTTGAAATTTCCGCGGAAACTTGTTATTATTATTCATGATGGATACAACAAACCAGTCCCTCAACGTAAATATCGGCGGGATACAGATGCGGAACCCCGTGATGACCGCATCTGGCACGTTTGGCTACGGCAGTGAATACGCCAATTTCGTGGATCTGAACCGACTCGGCGCAGTGGTCGTTAAAGGCGTTACAAGCACTCCGTGGCCCGGCAATCCGATGCAACGT
This sequence comes from Candidatus Poribacteria bacterium, assembly GCA_963668035.1. Classification (GTDB taxonomy): domain Bacteria; phylum Poribacteria; class WGA-4E; order WGA-4E; family WGA-3G; genus WGA-3G. Next base: position 124,007 of record OY764073.1, read on the forward strand.
ATCATGGAAACGCCTTCCGGGATGCTCAACGCAATCGGGTTACAAAATGTCGGAGTGGACGGTTTTATTTCCGAGAAACTGCCGTATCTACGCGATTTTGAGGTGCCGGTAATTGTCAACGTCTGTGGCAAAACGGTTGAAGAATACCTAAGGGTCATTGACAAGCTAAGCACGGTGGATGGCATTGCGGGTGTAGAACTCAATATTTCCTGTCCGAACTTGGATTGCGGCGGTATGAGCTTCGGTGTCGACGCAACATTGGCACATCAGCTCGTTAAAGAGGTCCGCGCAATAACATATCTACCCCTATTGGTGAAATTATCCCCTAATGTAACGGACATTACTATTATTGCGCGGGCCGTTGCGGATGCCGGGGCGGACGCGCTCTCTGCCATCAATACACTTATAGGTATGGCGATTAACGCCGAAACGCGAAGACCGGAACTCGCAAACGTCACAGGCGGGCTTTCGGGACCCGCGATAAAGCCGGTAGCATTACGTCTGGTTTGGGAGGTCTATAAAAGTGTCTCTATTCCAATTGTCGGGATGGGCGGTATTATGACGGCGACAGATGCTATAGAATTTTTCATCGCCGGTGCGTCTGCTGTCGCGGTCGGAACAGCAAATTTCGTCAATCCGCAGGCATCGATAGAGGTAGTCAAAGGCATTCGCGCCTATCTCCAAGAGGCTAATATGAGATCCATTAAAGAACTCATCGGGAGTCTGAGAGTCGATTCGTGATTATGACTGAGAGGAGAACAATGCGGCATCTGGTAACACTTGACGATTTATCTAATTTTGAAATTGAGCAGATTTTTCGACTCGCAGCGGGGATGCAGTCGCAACAAGAGACGTGGGCGGGGATCTGCCGCGGTAAATTGCTCGCAACGCTTTTCTATGAACCGAGCACACGCACCCGGCTCTCTTTTGAGAGTGCTATGGAACGACTCAACGGCGGAACGCTCGGTTTCTCTGATCCGCGTGCGACTTCCACTGCTAAAGGCGAAACCCTCGCCGATACCGCACGGATGGTAACGAATTATGCCGATCTCATCGTCGTGCGACACAACTGGGCCGGCGCGGCACGGGTTATCGCACACCACGCACATGTTCCTGTTATCAACGGCGGTGATGGCAGCCACACCCACCCGACGCAGGCACTCGCGGATCTCTATACGATTATACAGCGGAAATCGGAGATAAATGGATTAACGGTCGGTATCTGCGGAGACCTTCAGTTTGGACGCGCAGCGCACTCTTTCGCACTTGCCGTCGCACGATTCGGCGGGAAACTGATTCATATCGCCCCGAAACCACTACAGATGCCACCTTGGGTGCTCGCGCAGCTCGAACAGTGTCACGGACAAAAACCGCTTGAAGTGGAAAGCGTTACAGAGGTAATCGATAAACTGGATGTCATCTATGTCAATCGACTTCAAGAGGAACGGCTCCCACTGAATATGGATGCCGCCGCTGTTCGTGACAGTTATCTGTTGAATGCAGCAGTCATGCAGCATGCCAAACCCGATGCGATGATTATGCACCCGCTCCCGCGCGTCAACGAACTCGCTTATGAGTTAGATGACGACCCGCGCGCCGCCTATTTCGAGCAGTCGGCGAACGCTGTGCCGGTTCGGATGGCACTGATTGCGAGTCTTATGGGATTGGAACAGCTCATCTTAACGCAACCGCCGGAACGAGACATCGCTGCGACTGATAAACCTTGTGAAAACCGAAACTGTGTCACCAACCATGAGACGTATCTAACGCCTGAGCGTGAAACCTTTGGTCGTAGGACTGCGTTACATGCCTGCGCCTACTGTGGGAATCTTGTGCTTTAAGGGCGAAGATCAAGAGATTCACTTGCTTTCTGCGCCTTCGCTGGTTTGTAGCACCTCTTTTTCAAGGATCGCCATCTTTGTCGTCCGCCAAAACAGATCCCCTGGACCCACAGCGTGCCATTGTCCATTTACGAACGTCATCACAGCACCATCTCTCCTTTCCGGTGAAAGTGTACTGCGCGGAAAACTGTGCTTGTCTCCCCAATTTGAATAAGTGAGCGGTTCGCCGTTCTGCCACACCCATTCCCCCTCTTTCTCCGCATCGCTGAGCCCGATCCAATAGAGATGATTCCCAAAGAGTCCTGATAGCCACTTCTGTTCCGCTTCGTCATTAATAGCGACGAGATGCGCGCCTTCGGCAGCGGCTCGGTTTTTCGCGTCATCCAGACTTCTACACCGTATCTTTCTATAGGCGTGCCCATTTGCTGGATTTACTGCCCAGGCATCTTTCTCCCACGGCGGACGTATCTGCCGGACGGGTTCAGGACTTGTTACACGCGTCGTTGTTACGCCCGGTTTTACTTCCACCTGTTTAACTTCAACACGATTTGGTGCAGCAGGGTTTGTTTGATCGGACGGTTTTGATCCACCTGTCAATTTACGTAGGAGATCGGGCAGTGACTCCTTAGGACGTTTTGATTGCGTTGGTGCAGGGGCGGACGGTGCCTCGCCATCGAGTGTCAGTACCAAATTGTCATGGCGCCCACCCGGTTCAATTTCAAACTGTTCCGACTCCGCCGCCAAACCCTTATATTTCACCGAGACCTTGCAAGTTACGGGTTCCTCGTTGTCATCGAGGTAATGCACAAAATAGCCGTCGGTGTCCGTAGTTGCGCTCCCGCTGTGTGTGCCGTTGCTCTGAATTACCTTAGAAATAGAAGCGTTCCTTAAGGGGTCCCTGTCTTTGAAAACGACTCTTGTCCGAATTCGCATCCGCGGACGCACAGTAACCGCTATATTTTTGAAGTGACTTCCCGGTTTGGTGGCAAATCTTAGGTTTCTGAAAGGCGGAGGCTCGCCTTGATAAAGTGTTATCCCTCCGATTTTAATGGAGACAATTTCATTGTCCGGTTCAAGGTTGAATGTAGGCTTGCCATCTTTCCCGAACTGCTGCGGCGGAATCATAATTTGCGCCGGTCCGGCAGGGACATCAGTGAACGTGAAAGCTCCATTTTCATCGGTCTTTGCTATTTGAAAAGCTGGTGCCAGGCTAATGTTAAATCCTGTAATCGGTTTTCCCGTCGTATCAATAACGACACCGGAGAGTGTCCCTTTTTCGGTTTCTGCGATGCAAGGGTTCAAAGCGATGAGGGAAAGTGATACTGCAATTCCGATGCGGCATAGAACGCCCATAAAATTCAAACGATTCATCATAAATTCTCCTTGTTGCTAATTGTCCTTAGAGCGGGTCTCAACGGCTAAGGATGCTTTTTCAAGAATCGCCACTTTGATAAAATCCGCTCCGCCACCAGGGCCAGATGCAACCGCCGTCCATCTGCCAAGAAATCCGGTGATGACATAGTCTTTCATCTCAGTGTTACCACCCTCTTTTTCATGTTCTTGCCAATTGGTGTAGGTAACAGGTTCGCCGCTGTGCCATTGCCACTGTCCCTCCTCGGTGACATCGGTCAGCCCGATCCAAAAACTATCTCGGTCAAAGATACCTTGTAGCCATGCGTTTTCCGCCTTATCGTTAATGGAAACGAGGTAAGCCCCTTCTCCAGCAGCTTGGTTCATCGCATCTTCTACACTTTGACAATAAATCTTTTTGTAAGCGTGTCCGTTTGCGGGGTTCACTACCCACACTGTTGGTGGATTAAGAAATGCCTCGAACAGAGGCGGCTCTAGCGGACGTTTAGCCGGGGGAACTGGATTGCCGTTGAGGGTCAAAAGAAGGTGGACTTGCGGTTGCCCCTCATGCAAAATAAAAGGCGGTGCTTTCGCGAGGAGTCCTTGATGTTCAACACCGATCACGTAGAAGTGAGGATCGTCATCTTTAAGGTCTTGCACGAAATATCCATCCGCATTGGTTTGTGCTGTGCTACCTGAATACCCGCTTCCACTGCCGTCCAGATCCCTGTGTAGTATGTGCGTACGAATTTGAGCGTTGGTAACCGGTGTTTTGTCAGCAAAAACGACGCGCGCACGGACCTGCGGCCGGATATTTGTCTTCACCGTAATAACAGCGTCTTCGATGTTCATCCCTGCCGCCAGGGAAAACGGCATTTCCCGAAAATGTGGATGAATATTCGGATAAAGCGTGAGTTCACCGATTTGGATAGACAGAATTTGTGTTTCTGTCTGTTCGTCTTCTACGGCAAATCTAACGGATTCCGCCGGTGTAATATGTGAGATAGAGAAGCGTCCTTCCAAACCGGTCTGCCTTTGCCATATTTCTACCCATCCGCCTATTCGTTTGTTACCCATAATTTTATACGGTTGGATCGCTATTGAAATACCGACAACCGGATCCCCGACTTCATTAACAACACGTCCGGAAACCGTCACCCCTTCTTCCGCAAAGGTAGATGCGGATACCAAAACGGATAGCACTGCAATCCCGATAAAAAATCCGAGATTTTGCCTGAAACTTTGAACCTTCATACTAGATTCTCCTTCTATAGACATACTACCCCTACCGGGTAAAGAACTGTTCTTATAGCATATAGAGACATCTACTCTTAAAAAGGAGAGTAAAAAAACAGACGGTGTCAACTATTTATGGTTTCTCTTCGGCAATCGGATTTTCAAGCACATCTGGCTTTTCAAGGATCGCCATCGCTGTCATCCGTAGAAGCAGACTGTTGGGACTAACGGCGTACCATTTTCCATCGGTGAACGTCATGATAGCGTGAGGCCTTTCACTGGCATCGAAGGATTCGGAGAAGAAATCATCGGGTAGCCAATTTTCATAACCGATAGGTTCTCCGCTATCCCACTGCCACGCTTCTTCAACCCGACTGAGGCCGATCCAATGGCATTCTTCTCCGAAGACTGCGGTTAACCATGCCTGTTCTTTGGCGTCGTTAATTGTAACGAGATGTGCTTTTTCTTCAGTGGCTTGGGCAACCGCCGCTTCGCGAGACTCACACGGGACCCTTTTATAGGCGTGTCCATTTGCAGGGTTCACTATCCACACCTCGCTCGACTCTGGTTTCGGTGGTGGGTCTGGGTCTGATGGCTGTTCAGTTTCGGCAGTTTCTGTCTTTTGCTGTGGCGGTTCAGGTGGAATCGGTTCGCCCTCGAACGTGAACGTCAGTCCATCAATCCGCTGCCCTGATTCAAGACGCACAGGTTCAGCCGCTGCAGAGAGCCCTTGGTATTCTACGGAAAATGTGTAATCTGCAGTATCGTCTTCCCTTTGCAGATAACAGATAAAGTAGCCCTCCGCGTCTGTCCGTGGGTTTCCGCCGGACTGTCGGTGTCCGCTTCCATCTACCCTCTGAGCACGATAGTGAAGCCGCACCTGAGTGTTGGGAAGCGGTGTGCCATTCGCAAAAACGATCCGCGCGCGAAGCCGCATACGGGGTTGTACTGTAATTTGTACGTTTTTAATGTCTGTTCCCGGTTCAATGCCGAACGCGAGCGGCTCTGAATCATACTTGGGATAGAAGGTTGTCCCTTGAATGCGGAGGGATAGAATTTCGACATCGGGTTCAAAATCCCCGTATCTCATCCCGAAACCCTTAGCAAGGAACGCCTCTATATCGGCTTCTGTTATTTTTCGCCAATCCCTGGACACCCACGCCTCTATAGTTTCTTTGAAGTCGCTGGGCAAACGTTTGTCTATGTTGTAAGGGAGTGCCCCGAAATAAACAGACCCTTGCGGGACATCCGTTATGGAAAACTGTCCTGCTGCATCTGTATCTGCACGACGCATCTGAAAGTACTCGTCCGGCAGAAAGAGGGTGTCTACCCACTCACCCTCAATTGTCAGCGGCGCGATAAATACGGGTAACTCTACAACCGGGTTACCCTCTGTATCGACAACGCGTCCAGAAAAAGTAATCGGCTCTTCCTGGGCGATACTGTGTGAAGTGAAACCGATGAAAAGGACGACAATTGCTGTCAGGAGTGCCAAAAGAGGCTTGTTAAATTCTATGTGTTTCATTTTTCCTCCACCGGCGGTTTTTCCCGCTCAAGAATTGCTGTTCGCGTAAAATTCCAATGATGGTCTCCCGGCCCGATGTCCATCCATTGACCCGCGAGCAGAATAACGTAATCCTCATCGCCTTTGTCACTGTCTTCTGGTTCGTTATAGCTCCCCCAATTCGTATAGGTGACAGGTTCCCCACTGTGCCAGACCCACTCTCCCTCTTTTTCGAGGTCGTTGAGTCCAATAAAAGTGTGATGAAGTTTGAAAACCCGTCCCAACCAATGTTGTTCTGCTGCATCGTTAATCGCGACGAGATAAGCATCTTCTGCTGTGGCTTGCGCGATAGCATTTTCCGGGTCGCTACACGAAATCTTTTTGTAGGCGTGCCCATTTGCGGGGTTGACGATCCAGACCCCGCCCGCGTCAATTTCGTTGCCAGTTGCATCCGGCGCGTTTGCCTGAAGTCCGTGGGCAGCCCCGTCAACTATATCAGACATGAGCAGGTTTTTGAACGTAAAGATGACCTTGTGGGTTTGAGCTTCAGGTTTAACCACAACAGGCTTTGCCGCGACGCGCTGCCCTTGGTATGCTACAGACATGATGTAAAACTCGGGGGCATCCGCGTAACTCTCTATATATTGCACAAAATCTCCGGCAACGTCTGTCTCTATTCCCCACGATCTGTCGCCACCATCTCCATCAAAACTCAGTTGTCGAACCCTGAATTTGATCCGCGCATTATCAAGTGGGGTGCCGTCCATACGGTGAACTTTCGCTTGAACTTGCAGGAAGGGGCGTGCTGTAATCTCAATGTTTTCAAGCGGTTTGTCCGGTGCCGGTGCAAACACAATGCCCCGTCCGACCGCGTGTCCACTTGGATACGCGAATATTTTTCCGATTTTAACCTTCAAAATCGCGGCTTCTGGTTTATAGTAGGGGAGCAGCGTTAGCATCACAGAACCTTGGATGAGAGCCTTAATAGTGAAACGTCCTTCCGCGTCGGTTTTCGCTTGAAATGAAAAAGGATCGTCCGGCCACTCAAGTCCCTCTACTTCAGCCGGAAACCAAGCACCCTTGCCGTCTTCAACGGGAATAATGGCGACTGCACGCCCGACAATCGGGTTGCCTGCTGTATCAATAACACGTCCGGAGATAGGCGTTGGCACGCCGTCTTGTGCGCTGCTCTTTGAAAAAATAGTAAGCGAAAGGATTACAATCCCAACGATACATACAAGCGTTTTCTGTCCAAAATACATACGTATCACTCCTTTTGTTTCCTTTGGTTGTTTCTGGATGGTTCAGAGGTGCCAGGGATGAAGTGTTCTTTTTCAAGAATCGCTTTTCCAACTAAACCTGCAATTGAACTTCCTTGAGGCACGCTCTGCCACTTTCCTATTCTTCCAACGAAAACAGCGTAATTTTGGTTTACGTCACCAGGATCGCCCTCAATAACCCTCTGCGCGGAGTCCCAGTTCGTATAAGTGACCGGTTCACCGTTATCCCAGTGTGGAGTCCTCACTTTTTTCCCGTTAGTCAGTCCGATCCAATGGCTTTCTCGTCCAAAGGCTCTGAAGTTCCATGTCTGCTCTGTTTCATTATCCGATAGGTTTTCTTTTCCGAAGACTTCAAACAGCCAATGCTGTTCTGCTGCGTCATTGATAGCGACGAGATATGCCCCTTGCGCGATGGCTTTCGCTACTGCTTCCTCACGGGTTTTGCAATAAATCCTTTTATAGGCGTGTCGGTTGTCCGGATTGATCGCCCACACGCCTTCGCGTTCGCGCTGCCGCGCGGCTTCCGCCCAACTTTGTGGATCGTAGGCACGCGGGGGTGTCACTATTTGTGGTTTGACGGCGGGTTTGACTGCGGCTAATACTGTCGTTTTAAGCACCGGTTTCACCACGGCTGTTGAGGGTAACTGTGCATCGGGATCATCGCTGAGAGTCAAGGCAAGTCCATCAAGCCGCTGTCCATCTTCAAGTAAAATCTCCTCGGATTCTGCGAATTGTTCTTGATACGCTACGGTGATCGTGTAATAGGCGGGGTCCTCCACGTATTCAAAAAAGTAGCCATCAGCATCAAGATTTCTTGAACGACTTTTGCTGCTTCCGCGTCTCTCATTTGTGTTGCGTTGATTTATCTCAAGCTGAATCTCGGCATCGCGAAGGGGTGTGCCATCCGCTAAAAGCACGCGCCCACGGATCCGCATCCGAAGCCGGACGGTTATCTCCACATCTTTAACATCTGCCCCCGGTTCAATCGCAATAGAAAATCTGCCGCGATGCCATAGTGGGTTAGGGTAGAAGGGTACCCCCTCAATTGCAACTGTGCGAATTTCATGTTCAGCCATACCTGCCGGCAATAACATCAGTGTGCTAACAGAAGGCGAGGCAATGTCCGTAATTGAGAACGCCCCTGTCTCATCTGTCTCGGATAGTTTTGGCAGGATAGCCACGGTGACATCTGAAACGGGGATGCCAGCTTCATCAACGACTTGGCCTGAAAAACTTGCCGCTACACTCGATAGAGAGGCAGACAGCAAAAGCGCGACATATCCAACGCAAACGAAAAGTGGGGCGAAGTGAGAACGGTTCATTGGAATGCCTCCTTTTGTGCGATATGTCAGAAACGTTGGGGTTGTCAAGTGTCCCTACTCTTCATCAGACGCTTCTGGAACAGGTGCCTTAGAAACCAAGCCATCCTTTTCGAGGATTGCCTCGTGTGTGGCTCGCCAAAAATGGTTTTCAGGACCGACAGACTGCCATTCACAATTTCTGAAAAAAGTCATCACAACATAGTCTTTTTCGGTTTCTGGGCGGCCGGCAGTGAAAATCGGTTGGGCTGCCCAGTTGGTGTAGGTAACAGGTTCACCGCTATCCCACTGCCATTCGCCCTCTTTTTCCACGTCGGTCAGTCCAATCCATGCGGAATGCGTCCGAAAGATCACCTGAAGCCAGTGCTGCTCAGCTTCATCGTTAATAGAGACGAGATGTGCCTTCTCTTTAACAGCCTGTTGTTGCGCATCGTGCCAGTCCCGACACGCAATTTTTTTATAAGCGTGTCCGTTCGCGGGGTTAATAACCCACACACTTTCCGGTTGCTTTGCTGCTTGGCGTGGCACAGCCGCCCGGACTTGAGGCGCGACTTCCACCTGTTCAATAACAACCTTGCCAGCACCATCAGGGATGTCAACCTCTTCACGGACAACACCTTGCTGAGCGATCGGTCGTTTTGGTTTGACCTCAGGTGCGTTGCCATCCAGTGTGATAACCAGATTCTCTGGTGCTACACCCTCTTTGAGCAGGAAAGTACCCGCTCCGCCAGCGAGTTCTTTATATTTCAGAGAAAGCATGTAAAACCCTGGCTCATCCCGATATACTGTAAAGTAACCGTCAGCATCGGTAAAAAATTCGGTGCCGTGCGTTCCGCCGCTGCTCGGATTATCTTCTTCTCTATGCCGCATGTTAAGGCTGCCGTTGGCGTTGACAAGCGGCGTGCCATCGGCATATACAATTCGCCCATGAATCCGCAGCCGAGATTCGACCGTGATTTTGACGTTTTCAAACGTCACGCCGGGCTTCAGGGCAAACGTGAGCCCTCCAAAGAAATGCGGTTCCTCCGTGTTATAGAAAAAGGTGACCTGCCCGACCTGTAGCGAGAGGATATTCTTATCCGGTTCAAGCCTGTGAAGCCCCATGAATTCAGGTGGCGGCTCCTCGCCTTGGCGAATTTTCTCAGGGTCAATCTTTTCAAATGCATCTAACATAGCACTCGAAACAGCGTTTAATTGGACCAGCCCGGGTTGGATATTCCTGACAGTGAAAGTGCCGTCTGGATTGGTTCGCGCCTTGATTGTGGCGCGTGGCATACCCGGAACCGCTATACCTTCAGGAGGTCGCTGAAGTCGGGGCATAAAACCGTCTTCGGGTTGTAGGAAATTGTCTTTGAGTTTCATAGGACGGATGGTGAACGTGAACCCGTCAACGGGGTTGCCTTCTGGATCGACAACTGTGCCTGATATACCACTGGGTATCTGTAACGCTGGATCCTCAGGATCCTGTGCTGCTGTAATGCTTATGATGGTAAACAGAAGTGTCAGTGCTAAAACTGTGAGTTTTTGTGGGGTGTAAATTTTACGCATTTCTGTATCTCCTTGTGTGTTGGTGCGTTCAACGCTTTTCGGTATCAGGGGCACCAATGATGAGATTCTCTTTTTCCAAAATCGCTCTCTTCGTCATCTGTATCAGTGGATTGTCCGGACGTGCCACCTGCCATTTCCCTGTCATTCCGACAAGAACGATGTAATAATTCGGGGGAGCATCGCTATCTTGAGCGGATTTCGTGAGCGCGGCAGCATCCTGTGGCGACATCCAGTTTGTATAGGTGACGGGTTCACCGTTATCCCATTGTTGTTTCTCTTCCGCTGCGCCAGCAATGAGTCCAATCCAATAGTTTTCGCGTTGTCCAAAGACTGTCAGAAGCCATTCCTGTTCGGCTTGGTCGCTGACAGTGAGGAGATGTGCATCTTGTGCGATTGCCAGTTCCTGTGCCCGCTGAGGGCTTTCACAATGGATCATCTTATAGGCGTGTCGGTTGTCGGGATTGATGACCCACACCCCTTCGCGTTCGCGTTTTCGCGCGGCTTCGAAACGCGCAGGGTCGTGGACACGGAGAGGGCGAGCCACAACGACGCGCTCCTGTTTTTTAGCGGGTTCAGGCGCCTCGCCGAACTTCAAAACGAGTCCATCAAGCCGCTGTCCCTCTTCAAGCAGAATCTCCTCGGATTCCACAGTCTGTCCCTGGTATGTTACAGTGACAGTGTAATAGGCATTTCCATCATCCACGTAGTCCACGAAGTAGCCATCGGCATCAAGCGTGCTTGTACCACTGCCGCTGCCTCTGCCCCTACCATCTGCGTCGCGGTGACGGACCCCGAGGGTAACCCGTGCGTTGCGAAGCGGTGTGCCATCCGCGGAAAGCACACGCCCCCGGATACGCATCCGAAGCCCAACGGTTATCTCCACGTTTTTAATATCCGCCTCCGCCGCAATCGCAAAATTTAGACTCCCAAAATGTTGCTGCCGTTTATCTAAGTAAAAGGGGACTCCCTCAATTTCAATAGAGCGAATCTCGTAATCCGACTCATATTCAGGAAACAGTGTTAATTGGCTCACCGAAGGTGAAGTGATGTTTTTAATGGCGAACGCGCCAGTCGCGTCTGTCGTGCTGGGTTGTGCGGGCGGGAACATACCCCGACCTCGAAATCGCTGGTGCCGCTGTGGCGGCGTATTGCCTGGGCGCGATGGGAGAGCGATGATAAGTCCTTCAACCGGTTGCCCCTCCTCATCAACAACTCTACCTGAAAAACTTGCTGCCCCGCTTGGCAGAGTGGTCGCAAGCAGCAGCGCGAGGCTTCCAACGAAAACTACAAAGGGTATGAAGTCAAAACGTTCCATGGTAAACGACTCCTTTTGTGGATTTAGGTGTGATAAATTGGCGTGTATGTGTGTTGTGTACAATACATTATAACTTATGTGTGAATTATTGACAAGATTAATCATTGAAAAATTTAGCAGACAGTGGTAACATAACACTCTAAAGTCCACAAGAAACCGTTTCAAGCAGCAACTTCCAAACCATATTGGGGAAACGCAATGAAGATAACAAAATTGGAAACATTTCTGGTGCAACCGCGCTGGCTCTTCCTTAAAATCCATACGGATGAAGGGCTCGTAGGACTCGGTGAACCGATTTTAGAGGGACGCGCGAAAACGTGTGCACAAGCCGTTGACGAACTCGCGCCGTACCTCATCGGTGAAGATCCGAGACGTGTTGTCCACCACTGGCAGGCGATGTATCGTCACGCATTCTATCGAGGCGGTCCCATTCTCACGAGCGCACTCAGCGGCGTAGAGCAGGCACTCTGGGACCTGGCAGGAAAATCGCTCGGTGTTCCTGTCTATCAACTCTTTGGCGGACCGACGCGCGACCGTATCAGACTCTATAAAGGCGGCGGCGACCCAGACGGTATCAGAGAGTGGATTGATAAAGGGTTTACCGCTTTCAAGACAGGTGTTGCTGGCGGCAGACCCGCGCGCATTATTGAGAACAAAGCCTTCATCGATAGAGCCGTGGATCACTTTGCAGCACTGCGTGAAGCTGCAGGCACAGAAGTGGATCTCGCCATCGATTTCCACGGGGCAGTCAGCCCACAGACCGCGAAGGTCTTGATTAAAGCGTTGGAGCCTTATCAACCGATGTTCGTCGAAGAACCGATCCAGTGTCAAAATGTGGACACGCTTGCCGAAATCGCGCGAGGCACGCATCTCCCGATTGCCACAGGCGAACGTGTTTTCACAAAATGGGGGTTCCGTGAAATCTTAGAGAAACAGGCAGCCTCTATCCTCCAACCCGATCTCTGTCACGCTGGCGGTATCAATGAAGTCCGTATTATTGCAGGTATGGCGGAAGCCTACTATGGCGGTATCGCACCGCACAATCCGCTCGGTCCGATCTCCTTAGCGGCGTGTATCCAGTTAGATGCTTCTATCCCGAACTTTGTGATGCAGGAGCATACCACGCTCGGTGAAGGTTATCTCAAGAACCCCTTCGTCTTCAAAGACGGGTTCGTTGAACTGCCGACCGGTCCTGGACTCGGCATTGAACTCGATGAAGACGCACTCGCGGATAAGATTGACCACGACTGGCAGAATCCAACATCGTACCACCCCGACGACGGTTCCGTCGTTGATTGGTAAAGGAATAGTCATCAGTTATCGGTTGTCAGTTATCAGTTAAGAGTCTCTTGTAGCAGGCCAGTTAACTGTTTTCTCCACAACAACCCTCTTTAACTGACAACTGAAGACTGACAACTGACAACTATTATGAAATTTATCATGTTCACAAAACATCTGGAAGGCTTAGAAATTCCAGAGATTATTGATGCCTTACAATCGGTAGGCGTTAGCGGTGCGGATCTCTGTGTCCGTCCCGGCTATCCGGTGAACCCAGAGAACGCGACGGATGCACTACCCACCGCCGCAAAACAATTCGCCGCTGAAGGTTTATCTATTCCACTTGTTACCACACCGGGCGATTTTCTGGATCCGGCGCACGAAGAGACACGCCGTGTCTACGCCGCTGCAGGCGAAGCAGGTGTCGAAAATATCAAATTAGGATACTGGCATTGGCACGCCGAAGACAGCGGTTATTGGGCGCAAGTTGATTTTATCCGAGCGCAATTGGCGGGGTTTGCAAAGCTCTCCGAACAATACGGACCCCGGACGTGTATCCATAACCATTCTGGCACCTCTATGGGTCTGAATTCGTGTGCCGTGATGAACCTTGTCAAGGGTTTCGACCCGCAACATGTCGGTGTTTTCGCCGATACCGGACATCTCTCTATCGTCGGGGAACCGATTAACATGGCACTCGATATCGTCAAATCGCATCTTGCGGTTATGGCGTTCAAGGATTTGGCGCGTTCACCCGGTATGGGCGGCGGTAAAGTCGTCCGAATGGGGAAAGGCTTCGTTGACTGGAAAACGGCTATAGGGACATTACAGACCATCGACTTTTCGGGGCCGGTGAGTTTTCATAGCGAATACAGCGGAGAACCTGTGGATACCGTCATCGACCTTGCGCGTGTAGATGTCCGTTTCATTAGGAGTTTGTTAGAACAATAACCCAAGTTGCTACTCACAAATTTTGGTGTTTTTGCTTGGGGGTATTTGATAGGGTGTTTCTGTGGATTTCTGCGTATTTCTGCGTATTTCAAAAAGCACTTTTCAAATCTTTTCTTCATCCCGTAGGGATGGTATGTCTATAGAAAAGGGAACAACAGCATGTCACAATTTGAATTAGGTTTAAACACAAGCACAATTCGCCCCGCCGGATTAATGGATAAAATTCGGATCGCTACCGAAACCGGCTATTCAGCGATTGAGTTATGGAACGACGATTTAACGGCTTACGAAGAACAGGGCGGTTCGCTCTCGGAAGTCAAAAAAGCACTTGACGACAACGGGCTTTCGGTGCCTACCGTCATCGCTTTACACGGTTGGCTCAATACGACAGGCACCGAACATCAGGAAGCGATTGAAGAAGCGAAGCGGCGGATGGCGCAGGCTGCCGCTGTCGGTGCAACGCATATCATTTCAAGTCCGCCGCGTGAAGTCGCCGATCTGCAGTTAGGCGGTCAGAACTACCGCGAACTGCTTGAGCTTGGTCGTGAATTCGGCGTTAAACCCGCAATGGAATTCCTCGGATTCGTTGATGGAGTCAATCAAGTCAAACACGCGTGGAAAGTCATGGAAGTCGCCGATCATCCAGACAGCACGATTGTGCTTGATCCGTTCCATATCTATCGTGGCGGCGGAGAAATAGAGGATATGGTGGGTATCCCCGGCGAAAAGATCGCAGTCTTTCACTTCAACGATGCCCCTGCGGAACCTGCGCGTGCGGAACAGACAGACGCGGATCGGGTTTATCCGGGCGACGGTATTCTCGATCTAAAAAAGATGATCGCTATGCTGAAAGATGCCGGTTTCGCAGGTGTCATCTCACTGGAATTGTTCAATCCAAGCTATTGGGAGCAGGACCCTGTAGAAGTTGCGCGGATTGGCTTGGAGAAGATGCAGGCTGTCATAGATAGCTAGTTGTAACTCCGCGGGAAAACGATTTTCGGGTGCAGCATTGTAGGTTGGGTTGAACGGTGCTGGAAAGTCGGACGTTAATATACCAGACACACCTGAAAACGAACCATAACCCCGCACTATGTTCAAAAACATAGTGAAACCCAACTTCACACCGTCAGTATGGTATAACGTCAAAAGGGTTGGGTTTCACTCGGTTTCTGTTTGATGTGGCATGTAGGGTGAGAGTTCATTTTTCTATTGCTTTTTTAACGTTATGTGTTATAATTGATGATAATATGTTGGCCTCCTTACTCGTTTCTAAATTTAATAAGTGAGGTCTCCATTATGACAGTACAAAACTCCAAGAGGTGATGAGCCAGCGTTTTGACAGAGTTGAAGGCGATGTGAAAGAACTTCGCGCGGATAGGAAATTAAACTATGACTTACATTGATGGATTATTGGGAGCGTTGACGCGTCTCAAGAAAGCACGCTTTGAAGCGTCTGCACAAACGCCATCAGGGGAACTCGTGCCCAACGATGAGATTAAACATAACAAACAGAAATGGAGTGACAAAGAATAGATGATCACCGGTTTTCAACAATTTTTAGCCGCTTGTATCGGACAAACGGAGGAAGAGACCGAGCAACCCGACGATATGCAGCGCGATGATGAACCCCAACAGGAATTAGAAATCACAGTCGATGATAATTCCGTAGATGATAAGGAATTAGAAGTCGCAGTTGATGATAATGACTCAACGGTTAACCCGGTTTCCGAAGATGCCGTAACCGAAGAACCGCCGGACGAAGACGCGCCGATTGTCACTATAGACGATAGTGCCGAAACGCGTCCGGACAGCGATGCCGAGACTCCAGACGCTGATAACGTTTCTGGCGAGATTGCCGACACCGCGTCCCCCGATAATGAGGAGTCGCCCGAATCGGATGAGGAGTCTTCCGAATCCTTAGAGGCCGCTAATTCGGTTTCCGAAGATGACACGAAACCCGAACCAGAGATTGTAGTGCCTGAACAGGAAACTGAAGACAGGCTACAAGCTGCCGAGAGCGAAGACGCAGAAACTGAAACGCAGGAAACAAGCGATGCTGCCGAAGCAGCACCTGAACCGCCATCCTTGGAACTGGGGTTTGTTGAGGAGCTTTATGACTTTGTGGAGCTGTTCGGACAAGGCACTGTTTCTGGGACAGAGCAGGCATCTGCAAGCGGAACAGATTGTGCAGGCGGTGTTACCAAACCTGCGATCCTTGAACATCCGACACCTACAGAAACCGCAAAAATTGACTGGACCCTTTCACTGCCCGATATTGATGACGAAGAAAAACTTTTCTTACACTTTTCTATCGGTTTGCGGGACGGTGTTGTGTTTGACGACCCGGCGCGACAGCCCGGCGGTGTCCGATTCGCTATTGAAGTTTTCGACCTTCATAACAATGGAAGCGTAGAAACCGCACCAGATAGATGTTTTGAAGCGGTATCTACCGAGTGTCGTTGGTCGGAAAAAGGGATTGATCTGACGCACTACGCAGGCAAAGAGATCCTCATATCATTTTTGACAGAATGCAACGTAGCGGGCAATAGCAACTACGCTTGGGCATTATGGGGTAAGCCGCAGCTCTGTAAATTCAAACAGACGGCTCTCCGAAAAGGAAGAAGAGAGGCAGAACCCGAACTCCGATGCGGTATTGCGATCCTACACTTCGGTGATGAAAGGACACAGCTCCTTGCGTTCAACCAGCCGACACCAACAGCAGTTTCCGAACTCATGGGCTTTTGCCTTGAAGCGATAGAATCAGAAGAACCGCCTGTCAAAATATCGCTTTATACAGCACTCCCCAAATTAGAGATTGTCAGTGTCGGTACGACAAATGCTATTGTCGCTGTCGGCGAAGACTTTGAGGTCCAGTGTACGCTTCGGAATACCGGCCCCGCGCCGCTCAGTAAGACAGATGATGTCCGAATCTCTATTAACGGTCTGAAATTAAGACGTGGACGACCCCGACAAACAGTGAGAGCACTTGAACCGGGCGAGGAGACCTCTCTTTTTTGGACGGCGCGCCGTTTTCCAAAACCGACTGTCGCAACTGCCTCAGTTTCGCTCAAGTGCAAAACCGCAGCCGGTGAAGCGCGGGATACGGTTCAAGGCAGGATTCCAATCCGGACCGCATCTCCGAAACTTGAATCCAAAGTGGTGAAAGAACTGCACACCTACACGACGGAAGACGGGAGCGTTGTCATCGGAAACAAAAATCTTCGCGTCGTTTTTGTTCGACAGCAGGAAGACACGCAAAAAACCGATGACGACGGTGCTAAAGACGAGAAGTCTACGGACCGCGGTTTTGAATACTATGTGCTATTTGTCACGAAGGGGGGCAACTATCAGCAGGTGGCAACCTGCCCGGCACTCTCTGAGGTTACCTACCTGGATGCATCGCAAAACCGTCAAACCGTCCAACTCGCTCCGACAGTGTATCAATTGGCGGGGAACAATCGCGGTGAATCTATCATTCGGCTCAGCGGTGCAGATACAGATGCTGATGGGGTGCGCTGGACCTATGAGATGCAGTGGACGCTTGCTGAAGATGCAAAACGGATTAAAACAGCGTGTCAGTTAGAAACGGATGGCGACAGAGAACTCCTCGCCTTCCACGGTCCGATGCTTTATGCAGGGCAAGGTCGGAATCGTGAGAAGAAGACAGCCGCACTTTTCCCTGGACTTGAATTCTTGGAAAGTGATGAACGCTCCTCAAGCACGCGGGATGCAGCACCGCCGCTTGACAACCGTCTCGTACCGCACCCCTATAAGATTACTGTGCCAGTTATGGCGGTAGAGATGCAAAAGACGCTGGTCGGTCTTATCTGGAATCCGTTGGAAGCTTGGGATGGTGAAAACCAGACGCTCTCAGCGATATTCGCCTCACCGAATTGGCACCAGCATCAGAAAAACCATAAACTCGGGGTGTTCCTACCCACGATACCGACATGGGTTCAGGAGAATCAAACGGAGGCTGCTATCCCTTACCCGCTGATCGCGGCGCGTCCTATTTCTATCCAAACCGAAATTATCGTTGATGGAAACGCCTCTATTTTAGATGCTGTTGCACACTGGACAGACGCTTATGGTACCCCGGAGCCGCTGAAACCCCCGCGTTCTGACGAAGAAGAGGTCCTGCTTTCACGGCACGGGTTTATGCATACAACGTGGGACGAAGATACGCGAAAATCGCGCCATTGTGTTGACTGGGCAGCGCACAACGAACCCGGTTTCGGTACCCTGCTCTGGTACGATTATCTCGCGACGAAAGACGCGCAGGTGAAGGAACGCGTGTTGGAAATTATGAATAATACCAGAACCGATGCTGGACCGGAGGGTTTGGCAGCACGCGGTTCCTGTCATATCTTGAGATGGGAGTTCCCGTTCTATGTTGGCAGCCTTGATGCCGCATTAGCTCACATGGAATCGGAGACCCAGCAACGCATCGCGACACAGGAAGCAGATGGCAGCTGGCGTTGGAATTCGACGGACCCAAAAACTGCCACCCTCGGAAAAGCAGGCGAAGCAGTCCTCGGCACCTGTGCAGAATCGGCACGCTTACTCCTCAAACACGCACGGATTACCGGAAATACAGCCTCGCGTGAGGCGGGTTTGAAGGCACTTGCCTTCATGAAACAATTCTCTGTGCCGCGCGGCGCACAAATGTGGGAATGCCCGATGTACCAACCCGACGTTCTCGCAGCTGCACACGCAATCGGGGCTTATGTTGAAGCCTTTGAACTCACCCAACAGAAAAGGCACCTCAAGCAGGCAAACTATTGGGCAGAAACAGCACTCCCGTTTCTCTACCATTGGCATCTCCCTGACCGACCCGGCATGCAGTTCGCCTCAATTCCTGTTTTCGGAACGACTTTCTATACACACCCTTGGTTTGGCGTACCTGTCCAATGGAACGGGTTGGTGCTTGCCTATTATTTACAACGCTTAAATCAACACACCGAAGATGAACGCTGGCATCGGATCGCTGAAGGCATTACCATCAGTGCAATGTATCAGCAGTGGGCGGACGGCGAACTCAAAGGCACTTATCCGGATGGGTTCTACGGTTTCTGTACCGAAGGCAAGGGACCGCATCTGAATCCTGAGGATATTATGGTTAACGTTTATACGCTGCGCGGGCTCGATCCGGGTATTAAAACCGCTATCGCGGGTAATGTCCACCTGAGTTCCGGCGCGAAGGTGGATGCACTCACCTTAACCGACCGCGGTCAACTGCGCTGGCAGCTCATCTACGCTGAAAACGAAGTAAGCTATACGCTCATTGCTGGTTACGGACGCGCCCCAAAAACACTTCGCGTGCGGTACCAATTCGCAGCGTCTCCAGATGACACGCCAACTGCTGATGGCGAGGCACCTCCGAATGATTCTGAGGCTGCTAATGGACTCGGCAAATATGCCGAAATCGAAATGCCGCTCGCGCAGACGCTTGAAGATGTTGAATCCGGATGGCTTTATATTGAAGATAAGGATGTCGTATTAATAAAGTACCTGCACCCTACCACGGATGTGCAGTTTGAACTTTTGACATAGTAGTAGGAAACCCACGCCGTGTGCCGTAACAAACCGAGAAAGGCGGACGGCATGCGGAGCATGCCTGCTACCTTAAGGAGACTTAAATAAAATGGCTAAAAAAATTGTTTTCACCACATTTATTTTGGTTATCGTAGCGATTGTGGCTTCTCTTGTTATGTTCACACATACTGCAAGTGCCCAAGATGACGCGGCTGCATCGGACGCGCCAATGATAAACTTCAAAGTCTTGGGCGGTTTTATCATTGAAGGTGTTGTCTTTAGCATCGTCGGTTTAATAGTGCTGATGGTAGGCTACAAAGTTTTCGATTTAGCGACCCCGTACGACCTAAACCGTCAGATCGCTGAGGAGAATAACGTCGCTGCAGGTGTTGCTGTTGCCGGGGTGCTTGTATCCCTCGGTATCATTGTCGCCGCTGCAATGGGTGGATAGCTCACGACGGAAAGGTTCTTGTTTTTCAGACGAATCTACGGAGGGTAGAAGTAATGTCGCAAACAACTTACTTGGCAGATCAGGCTGTCAGCGATGAACAGATACAGGAATGGGTAGACACTTTTAACCAGCGCGGCTGCCTGTTTCTGCAAAATGTTTTGCCCCCGGATCTCTGTGCGCAGCTTCGACAGGATTTGGAGTGGGCACTCGAAAACAACCCAAACGGTCTAAATGGCGGCAGCCCGGGCGGAAACATGCACTTGAGCCATCGGATGTTTGAACACAGCGAAGCGAATCGCCGATTGTTTGAGCTTGAACCGATTGTCTCTTTCGCTGAGGCACTTGTCGCAGAAAATTGCCACGTTATCCACAACAATTCATTCCAGACGTTCCCGGGCGGCGGTATTACCTCTTGGCACCAAGACGACGCACCGCACTATATCGTAACGGAGGGCGAGCCGCCAAAGAACGTCCGATTGCCGGTCCTCCTTTTTACCGCGAATTACTATCTCACCGATGTCACCGAGATCGAGCACGGGGGTACAGAAGTTGTCCCGGGCTCACACCTTTTTGGGGCATCGCCACCGAATCCGATAGAAGGCACGGAGTGGGAAGATAAAGTCCAGTATAATCTTGGCAAGGCGGGAAGTGTTATCATGTTCAATAATCAGGTGTGGCATCGCGGGGGACCCAATCAGAGCCAGCGCACCCGATATATCACGCAGGTGACTTACGCACGCCGACTCGTCGGGCATAAGTATTATCCGTTTATGAACTATAGTATGCCGGAGTCCGTCTACAGAGACGCGAGTCCCCGTTTACGACGATTGCTCGGTTTCCTCAATCACGGTGCCTACGGGTAGTTTCCGTAAACTGAAAACTAACATGAACGCAATTATTTTCTCGGAACAAGGCGGCACAGAAGTCCTTCAATACGCCGATGTCCCGAAACCGACGCTTCGTGCTAACGAAGTCCTGGTTAAAGTCGAGGCTTGCGCTGTCAACTATCTGGACCTCCATGCCCGACGCGATCGACCGGAGATCACCGCGAAACTCAGTCGCGGAGAGACCCCACATATACTCGGATCCGACATCGCTGGAACAATTGCTGAGGTTGGCGATGTGGGGTGCGGTGTTACGGTCGGAACGCGCGTTGTCCTCGCGCCCTGCATTCCGTGTGGTATCTGTAGCGACTGCCACCGTGGTAACGAAAATTTGTGCGACACACAGGAACTCATCGGGTTTCAAATCAACGGCGGGTACGCAGACTATGTGAAAGTACCTGCCCAAAACGCTATTCCGATACCCGATACATTGTCGTTTATTCATGCTGCCGCGATGCCGATCGCTTATCTCACTGCATGGCACATGCTGATGACGCGGGCAGAACTTCGTCCAGGAGAAGATGTGCTGATTCTTGGCGTAGGCGGTGGAGTCGGCAGCGCGGGTTTACAGATCGCAAAATTGGCGGGCGCCAGAGTTTTAGCGACAGCAAGCAGCGATGAAAAACTTGCACGCGCAAAAGAGAGGGGCGCAGACGTTACGATTAACTACAAAGACATAGATTTCTCAGAGGTTGTCCTTGACGCAACCGCCGGACGCGGCGTGGATGTCGTGCTTGAGCATGTCGGGGCTGCGACGTGGGACCAAAGCATCGCAAGTCTCGCGAAAAATGGGAGACTCGTCTCTTGTGGCGTTACGACGGGTAACATCGGCGCAATTAATATCCGAAAATTGTATCAGAAGCAGTTAACCCTAATGGGGTCTGCACTCGGCACGGTGAAGGAGCTCCGCATACTTGTTCAGCTCGCTGCACAAGGAAAATTGCAGCCGATTGTAGATCGGACTTTACCGCTCCAGCGTGCCGATGAAGCGCATCTGTTGTTAGAGAACCGTCAAAATTTCGGTAAGGTCGTTTTGTGTCCTACTTAACCAAAAAATACACAACGCCAGTTTGATAATAAATAATGCCAGTTCAATTTTTAATTTGACAAAAATTGTAGTAATAGTATAAAATATATCTAACCATTGCCAAGATCGTATTGAACATTAGAAGGTGGGAGATTTAAAAATATGATAATTTGTAGAAGTCGCAAATACTGCGCGCGACACTTCACTGCTCTTGTATTAATATTTTTTCTTTCTGTACTACTGGTGCCCTGCTTGCATGCACAAACAGTTTCCAGTACCGGCATGAAAACCGCTGCTATCCAGATCCGAGAGGATATCTCTATCGGGAACATCCGGAAGGACATCGCACGGCTATCGAGTCTTGAAAGTCGTGTAACGGGTTACCCGCAAGCCGCAAGTGGTAGTAAATACATCTTTGACCGATTCGTCGAAATCGGTTTGCAAAACGTGGAGAGCCGCGAATTCCCGGTCACTGTACCGATTGACCACGGCGATAGTGTCATTGAGGTGCTCTCGCCTGAGGGGACTGTGCTACATACCTTTAAACTCACACCGCTCTGGCCCAACCTTGTCCGCACTTCACTGTTAGCAGACGGCATTAAGCATACTGTGTTAGCAGGCGAAACCCTACAAGACATCGCTGAAAGCTACCAAGTTGACGCAGCGACTATCCTTGCGGACAACCGAAACCAATTCTTGGCGACCCCTGTCGTTGAAGGGAGTAACGTATTTATTCCGACAGGCGGCCTGTCCGGTCCGCTCCTTTACGGTGATGATGGCGAACTCGCTGATTTTAACGGCACCAACATCGGGGGGTTCTGGTATGAACTCCAAGACGGGGATACCCTCACAACGCTCGCCCGACGCTATCGCATCACCGAAGCCAGTATCACCGACGATATACTCAATGAACACCTACAAAAAGCGTCCGATGGCATCGATAACGACGAAGACGGCACGATTGATGAATATGGCGAAATTCCACTCCTCTCCGAAATTCTCGGATGGGCAACCGATGGTATTGACAACGATGCTGATGGATGGACAGATGAAATTCCGGGCGACGCTACCGACGGGATTGATAACAACAGAGACGGCGAAATCGATGAGGCCGGTGAATTCGTCGCCGCCAGCGAATCAAATATCTTTATCCCGAAAGGCGCGATTGTACTCCTTGATTTTAACTCCAGTACGCGTTACATCAACGCCGCAATGCTCGGCGGCACCGCCGTCATCTTCATCCAACCTGAAATAACTATTCGCGGAGAAGCAGAAAACAAGTTCGGTACCGTCCCCGCTAACATACCCCGCTTTTGGATCGCTAAGGAAGATGCAGAGGTCCTCACGAATTTACTTGAAAAACAGCACGCGCAAGGGCTACAGGTGGATGTCCGCGTCAGAGGTAAGATGACTTGGGAACGCCGCGTCGGACAGAATATACGCGGCTTTTTGGAAGGCGGAGACCCTACACTCCGCGACGAGCTTGTCATTATCACCGCTTATTACGATGCCATGTCTGTTGTGCCGGCAATGGCACCTGGCGCAGACCCGACCTGTGGTATCGCAACCCTCATGGAACTTGCACGCCTCTTTAGTCAGTCTCAATATCGCCCAGGGTATTCCGTTCTCTTTGTTGCAGTGGATGGACATTTCCAAGGCCTCGCAGGGATGCGTGCCTTCATGGAAGGCATCGGGCAGGATATTGTCGGCTCGGCTACGGACTCACCCGGTACACCTACAATGCAAGGGCTCCGCCGTGGCCTCTCTACAGATGTTATCGAATTTGAAGAGTTAGGCAGAAGGCTACTGTTCTCTATCGACCGAAGCGTTCTCGTGGATCTCCCCGCCGGTTTCTACCACGGCATACACAATGTAAAGGCGGACCTCGACTCGCTCAGCGTAACACTTGATGGATTAGCAGAAACTCGCTCTGAAATCGTAAATCTCACGAATCAACAGCGCGACTTCTCAGAGCGTCAAAAGAAGCAGGCAGATAGAAATCGGAAGCGCGAGAAACAAGGGTTTACCGGCGAAGAGAAGAGCCGGTTGCTGGCGAACCTCGCCCGTTCAAAGAAAGAGGCTTTACAAACAACGCACTTCCTCCGAGACATCGTTGAAAAGTTAGCTGGTGTCCGCACCGTAGCACTCAACACAAGCCGAGAAGCGCAGCACGAATTGATTATGACGCTTGCACTGCCGATAGCCCGCCTCGATGTTTGGGCAGTGGATAAACTCATTCGCGCTGTAGAAACGGGGACTGTCGACGAGTATGCCAGACACCCAAATGACGCATATCTGCTTCCCAAACAACAAGGCTCGGACTGGTTCATCCCTGTTCCTGGAGACCTCCCCGAGTCGCTTGTCCCTGATATTGAGATGCTTAACAAAACGCTTGCAAACTGGGAAATGAGCGACAAACGTAAATTCGCACTGATGTGGACCCCTGAGAAAATACTGGATCGACATCTCGATTTGCCCGGACTCAATAAGGCGAAAGAAGCGCGCAGCGTTTTACGCGATGTAACCGACACCCAAACGGTCGCAATCCAACGCGAAACCCAACTCCTTCAGAAGGTGCTTTCACAAATTCCTGACAGCCAACCCACTGAAGATGGCATTAAGGCGAGCATTCGGAAACTCAAGGAGACAGCATTGGCGTCAGAGCCCAGTGAATTGATTTATGATGGAAAATTCTTATCCAAAGCCGGTATAGAACGGCTGAACACGATTGATACCCAACTCCGGCAACGCTTAGCCGAATCGGAGGACACTGTTGACACGGGTATCCTCACGGCGGATCTGCTTAAGGATAAGCAGAGTATTTTTGAAGTAGCCCTTCGGAACGCCCGGTTGGAGCGGACGCGTATTGAGAACTTAATTGCAACTGCGGGCACATTAGGACGCGAATATTTAGCGGAAGAACGCCTCATTTTGGAACACTATCTATCGGACGATGAGGTCGACGAGGCACTGAAACTCCGTTCACGTATTGCAGCGTTCATTAATGAGACGGAACTATTGGCGACTGTCAAAAAACGCGCGGCTACCGACATTGTGGCACTCAAAAATCTTATTGAGCGGCTGCCGACATTGGACACAGATTTCGACGAAGAGACAAAGACGCTCCTCCGGGATAACATGCTCACCCTCCGAAATGCGCGGTTCCGCAATATCCAGAGTCGCATTGAAAAAATGTTGCGGATAGATACGAGTGAATACAATCGGAAACTCGGGCAAATTGAAGCCGCTATCGCTCTCCAAGACCTCTTCAATCGCTATTATACCTCACTCTATATTAGTATTGATCTCTCGTCTCAATCGGATCAATTCGGTGTCTTCAATAAGGGCTGGTTCTACGACCAGGAACCCGAATTTGTGCTGCGGCGTGAGTTTGCAAGTATCGGCAATAAACTCGCGACTTATGCGCAAGATGCTGATTTCGGTGTGCGTATACGAAAACTTTGGCAATGGACGGATGACCAGATCCGGCAGGCAGTTATGGCGCGTCAATGGACGGTCGCAAACGGGATTTCCGACAAAACCGCTCTTGAAGGCAAAACCCTTGAAACCCTACTCAGCTCGCATTTCGGCAAACTTACGGGGCTCAGTGGTGTGAGTCGCCTGATGAAGATGCAGTTTGAACAGTGGCGCAATCAGGGCGAGCCCTCCGAGGATATGCTTAAGGATATGGATTATATCCGAAAAGAGGTGGAACGCTTCATCCGAAACGATGTCCGCACCGCTAAGAAAAATCGGAAGAATAGTATCCGTACGCGTGAGCAACTTGACGCTATGCTCCGCCTCCGACACGAAGACCCAGACACCTTCTCCGACGATGAGATTGAGGACATCAAAACGCTCATTTCAATCGCAGGGCTCGGTGGACAATCCAATTTCGTTAATGCTATATCCGCAAGTGGTGGAAAGACGTGGAAAACCTACATCCCCGGTAAGATCGCTTTTGACAGTGAGGTTGCGACGCTCGTTGGAAAAACCGGAATCGCTTTTGCAACGATTGAAGATGCGCGCGTCTTAACGGATACACCGCTCGACACAATTGAGCGTGTCGATTTGCAAAAAGGCGGTAATCTCCATCAGCAGGCGCAGACGTTGGCATCCATACTCATCCAAGCACTCCGCGACGAAGAGATGCCAACCGCGGCGCGTGTCGGCAATTTTTACTGTAACCTCTTCGGGGATGTCGTGGAATTCGATGCACGTGAGTCGGCACTCCCGAATAAGCCGGTACCGTATCCGATCTTGACGCTTCGCCGAAAGCACAAATCTATGATGGGTGTGCGTGGGGACCTGTTCGTTATGGGGGATAACAAAGGCAACTTTGAAGTCGCTGGATTGGCGATGGAGGGGCGAGCCACGCGTCGGCTCGGCGGTGCACAAGAGGTTGAAGCATACATTCTTGACAAGGATTCAGGGGACATCGTCTACGCCCCGGATTTAGGGAACTACGGCGCGAAACTGCTTCCAAATAAGGTACCTATTAATACCCGGCGGCGTGGATGTCGGGTCGTAACTTTCCCGTGTGTCTCTACAACTATCTATGATTTGGTGGACCAGCGGTATCTGCGCACCTTGCGGGAACTTGAAGTTTACGACGCACTCACCGATAGCGCGCCGGAGAAATACGGCATGTCCAAACCGTGGCAGCAAGAAGGGGTCTCCGCAGCGGAACCGATCGCGCTCGTCTATAGTGAACCGAATACCCGGATTAAAGTCGGCATGGCTTACGGACAGATCGGCAAACGGTTGTTACTCATCAAAGCGACGAAGAGCGGTATGAAGAATCCCACCCTATACACCGGTGAAGGGTTTGTCGTCCGCGAGAATGGACGCATCCGTCTTACGCCCTACGTCGTTGTTCGAGATATGTGGTGGCTCGACGAGAACCGATCGCGGCTCTATAAACGGTTCGGTATCTCCAGCGACAGGCTCGACAAACTCCATCAATTCGCGAATGAATACCTCGCCCGCGCCGAGACAGAGCTGCTCCAAAGTGACTATCAACAAGCACTCAAGCTTGCGCGCGCCGCATGGGGATACGAATCTCGCGCATACCCAGATGTCAAACAGACCGGTAACGACGTTGTCAATGGTGTCATGTTCTATCTGGCGTTGCTGATGCCGTTCGCCTACTTTATGGAGCGGCTCATCTTCGGTTTCCCAAACATTCACAAGCAAATTCTCGGTTCGTTCGGTATCTTCTTGCTCGTTTTCTTCTTCTTAAGCCAAGTTCACCCCGCCTTCCAGATCACGACGACTCCCGTAATTATTCTTATCGCGTTCGTCGTGCTGGCTTTGACGGTTATCGTCATCAGCATCATCGTCCGAAAATTTGAGGAGCAACTCGAAAAAATTCGGCAGGAGGGCAGCAAGGTTTACAAGGCAGATGTCGGCAGGTTGAGCGCGAGTGCCGCAGCGTTTAGCTTAGGGATTTCCAACATGCGGAAGCGGAAAGGACGGACGATCCTAACCTGTTGCACGTTGGTCATTTTGACGTTCACGGTTATCTCATTTACATCCGTGCGGACGTTTATGCATCCGAATAGAACGAGTCTCCCGCAGGTGACACCGCGGTATACAGGACTGCTCATCCGCGACCAATACTGGCGTCCGCTTGAGGAACCCGTGTTGACCTCTGTACTCAACGACATGCAGAAAACACAGATCACACTTACCGCCTTAGAAAGACTTCTGCAACGGAAAAATGAAATCCTCGTCAAACAGGGGCAACAACCGATTGAAGTTGCAGCAGCTGTCGCCGCTTTAGCACAAGACGGTTTCATTGAACAGGTAGACGAAGAATCCGTCGTGACTGTCCGAAACGTCGTTGCACCCCGCGCGTGGTACCAATCTTCAGGGACTGGCGATCAGTCGTTTGTGCAGCTGACACGCACACCTAACACGGCAGACCCGTCACCCCCGACGCATCAACTTACGGGTGAAGCGTTGACCTTCGCTGCAAATATGCTCGTCGGCATGGACGAAGCGGAACCTACTGTCAGCGGTATTAATAGATACCTGCAATACGGAAAGTGGTTTGATTCTGCCGATGCAAGTGAATGGCCCACAGAGTGGCCCTACGCGATTGTCCTCCCGAAAGGCATGGCAGAACTGCTGAAAATCACCGAAAGTGATATGGGCAAAGCGACCGTCTCTGTCTACGGCGCGGACTTCACCGTTGTCGGTGTGCTTGGCATCGGGTTCAAAGACCTCACTGATAACGATGGTGAGGAACTGACACCTGTCGATTATCAATTAATGCAACAGCAACGCAGCCGCGGGGCTACAGGCGATGAAACGCTTGAGGGCGAATTACAGAAATATCTGCACCTCACGCCAGACAGTATCGCTATTCTGCCTTATGAAGTCGTTATGAACCAAGGCGGCACGCTCCGCAGCGTCGCCGTTAACATGGAGCCGCGAGAAGATGACCCGAAACTGCTCGGCGCGGTTGATAAGTTAGACCTCATCATGGCACCGCTCATGAACCGTATCGCCCTCGACTTCTTCGTCGGACGCGATAAAGATACCTATCTCTATAGTAGTATTGGGATGACAAGTTTCAGTGGGATGGGTAACCTATTCGTGCCGATTTTGATTGCTGCGCTCATCGTACTTAACACGATGCTCGGGGCGGTCTATGAACGTGTCCGGGAGATCGGGATTTACAGCTCTGTCGGGTTGGCACCTGTACATATCGCCTTCCTTTTCCTCGCTGAGGCGTGTGTATATGCTATCGTCGGTGCTGTGCTGGGTTACCTCATGGGACAGGCAATCGCAACCACACTTGTCCACTTCGGATGGCTCGCCGGGTTGACGCTCAACTATTCGTCAATGTCAACCGTTGTCGCAACGATTATCGTCATGATTGTGGTGCTGCTGAGTACGCTGTATCCTGCAATTAAAGCCTCACGGATGGCTGTCCCCGATATTGAGCGTAAATGGAAGCTGCCAGAACCTGAAGGCGATGTCTGGCACTTCAATCTACCTTTCACTGTCCTTGAAGAAGAGGCACTCGGTTTGAACGTCTTTATGCGCGACTACTTCGAGGCGCACGCCGATGAATCCGCAAGCGATTTCTACACGGATCAAGTCGCGTTCAGTGAAACTGGAGAAGACTCCTACCAGATCGGTATGATGGTATGGTTAGCGCCCTACGATCTCGGGGTGAGTCAATCGATTCAATTCGTTACATCGCCAGTGGGTGGTGAGGAGGAAGACCTCTACAAAATTACGTTAGATGTACATCGCGAAAGTGGCGAGATCGCTTCTTGGAAACGTGTAAACCGCCGGTTCCTGAACCTGCTTCGGAAGCAGCTGCTCATCTGGCGGACGTTCAGCGTCGATATCCGTGCAGAGTTCCATGAACGCGGCAGAACCGAGGGTGCAGAAGACACATCAGCAGAAGAAGCGGCGCAGATGGATCCAGCACTCACCCCAGCAGATTAATGAGGACCCTAGTTAAAAATATGGAAAAAGTAGCAAGCACTATTATCATCATCGGTACCTTCTTATGGCTGTTCAGTGTTATCGTTCTTGGTGGACGTTGGCAATGGCAAATGTTCGCAGCACTTGTGCTGACAATCGGCATCTTCTGGGCACATTTCTGGGAAGAGCTACACGATCCTGACAGCACCGAAGAATCAGGCGACGAGTGAGGAAAGGAGAACATTCAACTTGGCAAGAGAAAGAGTAACACAAGCAGATGAATGGCAAGCTTGGGCGCGACGATACGACATTGAAGGCGGTATGCGTACCTTTGAGTCGGGGTTGACGGTTAAAGTGTTCGTCGGAGCACTTTTTGTCGGCTTGTTAATGATGCCGGGTTCCATTTATCTCAGTTATGTATCCGGCGAGTCCGGTGCTGGTGCAGCACCCTGGGTTGCCGTCATTCTATTTACCGAGCTCGCTCGGCGTTCCTTTACAACCGCCCGGCGACAGGAGCTCTATATGCTCCTCGGGTTAACCGGCGCAGCGGTCGGGAGTGGGCTCCAGTACCGAAGTTTTATCTGGTACGCCTACTTCATTAATACGCCGCAGGCGGTTTCCTACGAAATCGCCGACAAAATACCGGAGTGGGTTGTACCGGCAGGCGATTCAGTCGGGGTACTCACGCGAAGTCTGTTGCATCCGGATTGGTTTTTACCAATTGCTGTCTACCTTGCAGGCAAATTGCTCGGAACTTTGCGATTTGTCAGTGGACAGTATATATTGTTCCGGCTCACGGCGGACCTCGAACGGCTACCCTATCCGATGGCACCGATTACCGCCCAAGGCGCAACCGCACTCGCGGAAACCACCGGAAAAGAAGAGACCTGGCGATGGCGAGTCTTTTCTATCGGCTCTATGGCAGGGTTAATATGGGGGTTCCTCTATATCGGGGTGCCTTCGCTCACCGGTGTCATGATGAGCCAGCCGATCCAGATCCTAAAGATCCCGTGGATAGATTTCACGCAAAGCATTGAAGGATTCGCACCCACCGGTGTCTTCGCCCTCCGAACAGACTTCGGACAAATGCTCTTTGGATTCGTGCTGCCGTTCCCGATTGTGATGACGGAATTTATCACTGCAATGGCATCGCAATTCGTCTTGAACCCGCAAATTCTGTACCGATACGAGATCCTCCACCAGTGGAAACCTGGATTAGATGTCCGGGGGGTCGGCTTATTCAACGGACTGGATTTCTGGATGAGTTATGGCATGGGAAAATCTTTTAGCCTCGCGCTCGTTGGCATGGCGGCTTCTATCCCGATGCTCTTCAAACTACGGAAATCTAAAAAAACAGCCGGCGAACGCGGTTCCTTTGCAACACCGCCGAACCGTGGCGATTTTCCGATATGGTTGATGGGCTTAATGTGGCTCGTCGGTATGGGCGGCTTTGTCTGGCTTATTCACTGGATGGTACCTAATTTCCCGTTAAGCTTCTTGCTCGGGTACGCCTTCTTATACACACCGATTAATTCGTATATTACCGCACGAACTTTCGGGGTCTTAGGGCGCGACCTCTTTGAAATACCGTACCTACACGAGATTACCTTTATTTTGAGCCGATACGAGGAGATAGATATCTGGTTCGCACCGCTCCCAGACGAAGATTACGGGCGCGGCACCCAGAGTTGGCGAGTACTTGAGTTGACAGGCACCACCTTCACTTCTAACCTTGCTGGCACACTCCTGATTATGCCGATTCTGATCGTCAGCGGGATTGTCGTACTTCACTTTATCTGGAAGATCGCACCTATTCCGAGTGCACAGTATCCGTTCGCACAGATGATGTGGCCGATTAACGCCACAAACGAATGTCTCTGGAAAACGTCACTGCGAGATGGGAATAGCCAAATGTTGCAAGCAATTCGCGGCGATTATGTCGCCGCCGGATTTACCTCAAGTCTGGCAATCTACGGCATGTTGTGGGTCTTCAAACTCCCCTCCATGTGGTATTACGGTATTATTGGCGGTATCGGGGCAGATCCGGGCAGTATGATCGCACGGCTCCTCGGGGCGGTTATCGGGCGATTCTATATGATCAAGCGATTCGGCATGAAACGCTGGTATATGTTCAATCCGGTACTCGCAGCTGGGTTCGCTTGTGGGGTCGGTCTCATCGGCATGGGCACTGTGGCGATCGCGCTCGTCTCCAAGGCGGTCATCGTCAAACCGTTCTAAGAGTTACAAAATGGACTGGACTGTTTTTGGCTGGGCAGGCATACAACTCGAAATACCCGCGACGTGGGAACTGAGCGGACTCAGCGGAGATCAGAAAACGGGGTATCTCCGACTGGATGATGGGGAGATGCCTCGCCTCGAACTGAAATGGGCGCATACCCGACGGAAGAAACCGGATCTTCACGCGACGCTTGACGAATACTTCAAGTTGATCCGCAAGACTTACAAAAGGAGAGGTGCCGAACTCTCCTTCCGCCGGAACGTTAACCTCATTAAAGAGGAAGAATTCTTTAAGGGACATACGGTCCTCGGGTTTAGTTGGAAAGGCGACATCCGTGCAAACGGCTTGATTTTCCACGTCGGAAAACGGATCACAATCGTACAGGTGATGGGACGGCTCAAAGAGAACTGGCGACCCACGGTACTCCGAATTTTCCAATCGATTGTAGATCGGAGTGAAGCCTCACAAACCTTGTGGAGTGCTTACGGGCTCAAGTTGGGGGTGCCGAAAGAATACAAATTGGAACGCCAGAAGCTGCTCAGCGGCTATCTGCTGTTTGTGTTTGTCGCAAAACCGATGCGGCTTCAAAGTGTTCTCCGACTGGCGAAACGCGGACTTGACCGTATACGAAAGCCGAACAGCACTGCTGGCAGCACGGATTTTATACCACCGGATGTAGGGCGACTCAGCGTTGAAAGATACGGACCCGCAGATATGATGCTCGACGACTATAAAGATACACCGAACCCACTGGAAGCGTGGTTTCGCGCGAAGTACGCAAAAGCGATCCGCG
The DNA here is from genome assembly GCA_963668035.1 of Candidatus Poribacteria bacterium. Classification (GTDB taxonomy): domain Bacteria; phylum Poribacteria; class WGA-4E; order WGA-4E; family WGA-3G; genus WGA-3G. The sequence continues at coordinate 156,004 of OY764073.1, forward strand.
GCTACGGGTTTGAGGTGACCACGCACATAGATGCAGATGATGAACGGTTGACACTTGTCGGAGAACAGACACGTTTCTACGACGGTGTCCCTTTCAGTCCTGTGCTGATACTTGATAAACTTTCCAAGCGGACCGGGTTTGTGTTTCATCTCTGGCGATGCAATCATTCCAACCGTATCTATGTCATCCAGTCCATCGGAAGTGACGATGGTGCCCCGACTGTCCAAAAGGTTACGCAAAGTATCAAATGCCACTAAAAAAATGATTAACAGACTTCTCTACGCACTCAAACTCAAAAAGCGTCCCGACATGGATCGGACACGCGTCATGAAGGCGTTCCCTGTACGGAATCAGCTCATCACTTGGGAGATAGACGACAAAGGCGAAGCCGCGCTCGTCATTCCACAGAAAACGAAGCTCTGGATAAGCCTTATCACCAAACTTTTTATGCTCCCTGAAAAAAGGGTGATTGTGTTAGATGCTATCGGTACTTACGTGTGGCAGATGTGCGACGGCAAGCATACCATCTCACAGATTGTCAGCGGAGTCCAGAAACAGTATCAATTGACACGAAAAGAGGCAGAGACTTCGCTTTTTACGTTTATGCAGCAGCTCGGCAAACGGAACTTTATACAGTTCGCCATCCCGCAGCAGAACGCCTCCGCAGCCACTCTGGAACCGGAACCTGCAAAACCGAGCCTTCTCGGATTCCTACAGAAACGATAGAACGGAAGGAAGTCCCTTATCAGAGGTATTCCATTAGAGTATTATTTTTCTGTAAAGGGTTAAAGTCCGTAGCCTGTAGGTTGGGTTGAACGGACCTGGTAAGGTAAAGGTGTATGTTCGGGATGGCCTTCGATGGCAAAATATCGTTTTATCTGTTCAGGAACGTAGTGAAACCCAACTTCAGAGTATTATTTTTCTGCGAAGGGTTAAAGTCCGTAGCTTGTAGGTTGGGTTGAACGGACCTGAGAAGGTAACGGTTGACGTTCGGGATGGCCTTCGATGGCAAAATATCGTTTTATCTGTTCAGGAACGTAGTGAAACCCAACTTCAGAGTATTATTTTTCTGTAAAGTGTTAAATCGTTGGGTTTCTCTGGTTTTCAGTTTGCTGTATGGTTTGTTGAAAAAGTTTGTTTTTTTTGAGTTGTGCGGTTTCTGTAGTATTCGTTCAACCCAACCTACACTGCTGTGATTTTTTTGATTTAGGGATTAGCAGGATAAGAGGTAGATGAGAATCGTGAATTATTCAACAAAGACAACAAAAAACCTTAACCATCAACTCGTGTTTCCTTTAACATTATGATATTGAGGCGAGTCCGTAGCTTGTAGGTTGGGTTGAACGGACCTGAGAAGGTAACGGTTGACGTTCGGGATGGCCTTCGATGGCAAAATATCGTTTTATCTGTTCAGGAACGTAGTGAAACCCAACTTCAGAGTATTATTTTTCTGTAAAGTGTTAAATCGTTGGGTTTCTCTGGTTTTCAGTTTGCTGTATGGTTTGTTGAAAAAGTTTGTTTTTTTTGAGTTGTGCGGTTTCTGTAGTATTCGTTCAACCCAACCTACACTGCTATGATGAGGTATAGATGATATATCGTCGAACAAAAATCAAAGGGGGAACATATTTTTTCACTGTTGTTACCTACAACCGTAGACCGTTTCTCTGTGATCTAGACAATGTAGCATTACTACGCCAGGCATTTCAGTATACAACGCAACGGCATCCTATGAAGATTGATGCCTTCGTTTTGCTTCCTGATCACCTCCATAGTATCTGGACACTGCCTGAGAATGATCACAACTTTTCAATGCGGTGGCGATTGATCAAAAGCCATTTCAGTCGTCATTGTCAAGACAAGTATAATGGTATTGCCTCCAAATCGCGGCGAAGTAAACAAGAACGAGCGTTTTGGCAACGTAGATTCCGGGAGCATACTATTCGAGACGATCAGGACTTTGCCAAACACGTTGAATACATTCACTACAACCCGGTCAAACACGGTTTGGTAACTGCTCCAAAGGATTGGGAATACTCCAGTTTTCATCGTTATGTTCGGGCGGGATTATATGATGAGTTCTGGGGATCGGATGGTGAGATTCCGTTTGATCCGCGGATCGGTAATGAATAAATTGCATTTCTTGTAGGTTGGGTTGAAGTGGTAAATCGTTGGGTTTCACTCGTTATCTGGTTAATACGATTTCTATGGAGCGATCATCGTTTTGTATGATTTGGCTGGTTTCTGTGATATGCGTTCAACCCAACCTACAGTGTTCCGGATGCCTCATCAAAGTCGTTGGGTTTCACTCGTTATCTGGTTAATACGATTTCTATGGAGCGATCATCGTTTTGTATGATATGTTCGGTCTCTGTTGTATGCGTTCAACCCAACCTACAATGTTCCTGAATCTTGAAGGATGCTTTCTATAAATATGTCATGAAATACCCAAGCAAATAAACCCTATGGGGCTGAAAAGGAGAAAAAAATGAACGAACAGATGGGAAATGGTGATGTTGCCGCAACGTTCGCTGAAACACCGGAACGCTTCGAACGGCTCATCCCGAAAGAAAATACAGTCCGCGTCCGAAATCTCATCAAACGATACGAGATGGGGACACAGACGGTCGACGCACTCCGCGGTGTTAATTTCCAAATCCAGCGCGGGGAATACATCTCAATCATGGGACCCTCGGGTTCCGGGAAATCAACGCTTTTCAATATGATTGGCGGCCTCGACAAACCGACTGAAGGCAGAGTCTATATTGACGAGGTGGACATCGCACAATTGGATGCCTACGAACTCGCCTGGCTCCGCTGCCGAAAGATCGGTTACATCTTTCAGTCGTTTAATCTCATCCCTGTGATGACAGCACTTGAGAACGTCTCGCTGCCGATGATCTTCGCAGGTATGAGTGCGGACGACAGCAGAGAGAAAGGCGTTGACCTGCTCTCACTCGTCGGGCTCGGAGACCGCGTGCAGCACAAGCCGTTAGAGCTCTCCGGTGGACAGCAGCAGCGCGTCGCTATCGCACGCTCCCTCGCAAACGACCCAGCGATTGTCCTCGCCGACGAACCGACAGGAAATCTTGACACGAAGACCGGATTGGAAATTATCGCCTTGCTCCGTCGGCTCAACGATGAAAACGGTGTGACTATCATCACAGCGACACACGATCATAAGATGTTAGATGTCTCTGACCGTATCTTCCACATGGCTGACGGTAAAGTGGATAAGATCGAATCTCGCGATGAGATTGACCTCCACGTCGGTAAATTGGACGGTGAAGAAGTAGGGTAGCATGACCATCTACAAACGCTTGGGGATCCGCACAGTGATTAACGGTAATGCAACGCTTACGCGACTCGGTGGCTCTATTATGCCACCTGAAGTCGTCGCGGCGATGGCTGATGCTTCCAAGCATTTCGTAGACATCATCGACCTCCAAAAACGGGTCGGCGAAGCGATCGCGAAACGGACACATAACGAAGCCGCGTATGTCTCTTGTGGTGCTGCTGCTGGCTTAACGCTCAGCACCGCCGCGTGTATCACGGGACTTGATGCCACTAAGCGTGAAAAATTGCCCCATCTCGATGCATCCATGAAAAACGAGGTGATTGTGCATCGCCACGGTCGCGTCGGATACGATTTTGCTGTCCGCCAAGTCGGGGTTGCATTTGTGGAGATAGGCGACGAGAACGGAACGACACCTGATGAATTAGAAAGTGCTATCACTGAAAAGACGGCTGCAATCTTTTACTTCGCAAACCCAAGTAGAGAACACCTCTGGGTACCTTATGAAACAGCCATCGCGATTGCCAAAAGGCACGATGTGCCGCTGATCGTTGATGCTGCGGCGCAGCTGCCGCCGCCTGAGAACTTATGGCGTTTTACAGAGATGGGCGCGGATTTGGCACTCTTTAGCGGCGGAAAAGGGTTGTGCGGACCGCAAAGTAGCGGACTCATCGTCGGAAAGAAATCGCTGATTGAGGCGATCGCTTTCAACGGGCCCCCGCATCCGTTTATCGGTAGGGGGATGAAGGTCGGGAAAGAGGAGATGGTCGGACTGCTGGCCGCTGTGGAATGGTATTTGGATCAGGACCCCGAAGCGTTACAGCAATCTTACGAAGATCAAGTGACCTACTATACCGAAGTGTTCGCTGACACGCAAGGCGTTACAGTGCAGCGCAGTTTTCCGTCCGAAGCCGGGCAGCCGATGCCTCGCACCGAAATCCGATTTGACGAGGCACACCTCGGGATCACACGAAACGAAATTCTTCAGCAACTTGCGGCGGGTGAACCGTCTATTGACATCGCAGGTGCGGGTGCGAACGGTGTCCTGATTAACGGGCAAACGCTGATGCCCGGAGAAGTAGAACTTATCGCCCAAAGACTAAAGGAAATTCTCAATGCAACTTAACAACGGTATTCGCCTGACATGGCTCGGACATTCTACCTTCAAAATCGAAGCAGACGAACAAACACTCCTCTCGGGGACCATTTCACAATGGGACCGCGTGAAGCCGCGTATGCCGCACAGCTGCTTAACGTCCCAGCGATCCTACCCATTCATTACGGCACTTTTCCACTGCTAACAGGGACACCGGAGGAACTCTGCCAATTGACCGCCTCTCAAGATGTGGAAATTATTTCATTAGCAGTAGGCGGCACACTTACGGTGTGAGCTCACCATTTTTGGGTGGTGTTGGTGGCAGTGCGTTGAAGGGTTCACCTTCAGTAGGTGTGGCAGATTCCAACACATAGCGGAAGGTTCCGCGCGATACAGTTCTGACAATTTACTCCATTTTCTTAATACTACCGAAGGTTGTGAGATAACGGTTCGCGGCTGAGACGTGACCACGCAGCCTGCTCGTCGCAACGGGTTGGCGTACACCCGCATAAGATACTTCCTCTAACCGGTAGTAATAGGCGACACCCGCTTTCGCAGTCGTGTCGATATACTCGTAGGTGCTACGCTCTGATGTCGTCCCTGCGCCTTCAAGCATCCGAGGGGTAATGACTTTGAAAGTCCCTGTCCTCGTGTCGCTGCGGAGGACGTTGAAACCCGCGTTCTCTAACTCAGACTCGGTTGTCCATTGGATCAGCGCGCCCTGTTCTGTCCGCTTCGCACTGAAATTGGAGAGCTGTACCGGTAAAGGACCGCCTTTTTTCCAACCCGGATTACCAATATCCATCGGGTGACCGTAGTATGTCACGATGGCGCGTCTATGAATACTTGTTGCACGGAACCAATTGCTTCTGAGCACGCCATCAAGTGCTGTCCCCTTTTCATACTGGCGTATGATTGAGGTGCGGTTGCCATTCGGCGTAATACAGTTGTAGAGTTTCCAAGTCGGGACATCGCGCGTGCTGCTGTCTCCATCCATGTTCCCTACGATATCCACTTGGTTACCGGATTCATCGCGCAGGACAACGGCATAGCCGGTGGTTTTCAGCAGTTGGGCAGTCGGTCCAAATTGTTCGATTTTATTTGCGTTGTGTTCCGTGAGGTTATAGACGCGATGCTCTGGGAAATGCTGCGAGTTGCGTCCGGCTTTGGTGACAATAAGCACTGTCTGATTCGGTAGTATCCGCAGCGGTTTCTGAATGATCAGATTGACGAAACCGTGCGTTGTCGGACTGCTCGAATCGTACATCTCTACTTGGAACCGCCATCCGTACAACGTGACAACTTCGGTTTTGGATTCGTTATATAACTCTACCCACTGCGGCAGGTTTTCTGATGTACCTCCAGTAAACATAACCTCACTGATACTCACCGGGGCTATCGGGCTCTTCTGTGTCAATATGCTTTGTAGGTAACCTGGTGTGCCGAGACTCACGTCTTTAGTCGCTTTTCTATCGTAACCGATCCCGCCTTGATAGCCGCTCGGCTGCCATGCCGTGGTGTCATACCCGGGGATGCTCGGCTGCGCTCGGACATAAGCTTCATTTTCTACAAATCCTGTAGTGCTACCGGGGGCACCCCCGTTTGTGGAATGATTGCTAATCGCATCTACAATTGTCCCGGCTCTATCGCGCAATATCAGTGAGAAATCTGATCCGCGGAGATGGAGTTGGGGCAGTATCAGATACCGGTACGTATACGCGTCTGAGCGTTCGAGGCGGGTTTCGGTGTGCGCAGCGTTCATAAGCAACATCACTTCACCCGCAGGGAGGATCGTATCCGGGAGATCAAGGATATCGGTGCTTTGGGTACCATTCGTGGTGAGGTTAAGTTTCCAGCCACTGAACGAGACCTCACTGCCACTTATATTCCGCAGCTCCACCCAATCCTCTTTATCGATGTCCGCGTTGAGGAATTCGTTGAAGATAATCCCATTTGCCGTGATCGCGGGTAAAATCGGACGGCTGCTCACCCGAGACAGGGGCCGGATGTCTACCGTGACGCTTCCATCGCCAGCGGGGATGGATTCGACAGCGTTTCCATTCGCATCTGTGATAGATGTCGCTGACGGCATCCAGAGGCTCCGGGCTTCAATCTGAGCGCCATCTGTATCTATCGGGGTATCCGAAGTGATGGTGTAGCTGAAAATGAGTTTGGTTGACCCGGCTCTTGTTCCTGTGTACCGTGCTTCAAGTGCTGTCTTTTGGGAATTGGATGCGACATTCGATCCGAAAAGCAGTTGCAGCGTCGGCATATCGCCGCTCGGGCTCGGCGTGACCTGCACGCCGGTCTCTTGGAACGTCACAACCACTTCAAGCGTGGTGCCAGCTGTATAGACTTTAGGTCCCTCGGTCGCAAAACCGACCTCCGTGATCTCCGGATGCGCGGTGTCCACGATGTGGTTCGCAGCTGCAGGCACGCTCGGATGGTTCAGGACTAAATGTGTGCCGTAGTTGTTGTTCATACGGCTGCTGTTGTAATTTTCGAGCGCGTTTTGGGGGATTACGACCCCATCTGTATCTATATCGCCAGCAACGACTGTGTATTGGAAGACTAACGCTGTTGTCCCGGAGCCGCTGACATAATCGGCATACTTTGTATCGGACCCGACTGTGATGGCTATCCGCGGTGCCCCGATAACATTGATTTGTTCAGCCGTACTGACGGTTACCTGGATAGCATCATTAACGGTATAGGGCCCTGTGCTCGTGAAGGCGACGGAATTGATACCGGAGACAGTGACCCCGACTGTCTGTGTATCGCCGCCATTCGAGAGACCGCTATGGCTGAGGTTTAGCATGTTGCCAGCGTTGTCGGCGATTACGCCACCGTTGAGTGCCAAAGAACTGCCTTTAACGGAGATGCCGTCCTTATCGTCCTTGTCGACTGCAGTTATCCGATACCCGAAAACGAGTGTGGACGTGCTCATCGCAGCTCTGCTGAAGAGGTACGCTTGCCTTTCCGCACTACCGATAACAAGCGTGAGGGTCGGTTGTTGCCCCGTAACTGTTACAGGTTCGCTTGTTGTCGCCGTCACCGATATGTAGCTGCCGATACCGTAGGGACCGATGCTACTGAACGTGATCGAACTCACTTGTGGTGCGGTTGTATCCACGCGGTGTTGCGTGCCTTGATCGGGGAGTGCGGGATAGTTCGGGTTCAAGGCGTTATTTGCGGTATCTGTGATGGAGCCGCCGTTCAGCGAGTTGGCTTTCACCGAGATACCGTTCGGATCGTCGCCATCTCCCGCAGCAACGGTGTATTGGAAATCGAGCGTGGTCGTTCCAGAACCCCTCTGATAACTGGCGCGTTTCTCCGTGTTGCCGATGATAACGCCCAAGGTCGGACTGCCGGTGACCGTTACGGGTGTTGTTGTTGTCACTCGCACCTGAATGTTATCCCAAATGCCGTAGGGACCCGTGCTGATGAGTGCCACCGAACTTACGACTGGGCTGCTCCCGGGCAGAAAGGACCCGTTCGCGGTAGATGACACTTTATGTGAAGCTTGCGTCGCGAGTTCGTTATGTGTCAGATCCGCAGCGGTGCCTGTGGCGTTTGTGATGGCACCGCTACCGGCGGAGAGACTGTTCCCACCAATCGAAATTCCATTCATATCTTCATCACCGGCACTGACTGTGTATTCAAAAATGAGGGCGGTGGTCCCAGTTCCGTTCATCCAATTCGCGAACTTCTCCACCGTTCCGATTCTCAATGCCAACTGTGGTCTCCCGGTCACCTTCACCGCTTCGCTAAATGTCACCGTGACTCGAATGGTTTCGCCGAACCTATAGGTATCCCCGCTGTAGGGGCTGCTCGTAATAGCGAGCGAACTTATCGTCGCAGTCGGCTGGGTTGGGCTGCTCCCCGGCGGAAGCGACCCGTTCGCGGCAGCTAAAACCTTGTGTCCGCTTTGGATTCCGTTATGTGTTAGGTTGGCATCGTTGTAAGTCGCATCTCTGATGGTGCCACCGTTAGTTTTGATACTATTCCCGCCAACCGAAACGCCGTTGGTATCGGTGTCCCCTGCGGCAACCGTGTATTGAAAAACGAGTGCCGTGCTATCGTCGCCACGCATCCAATTTGCCTGCCTATCCTTGATGCCGACTTCCAGGATCAAATAGGGATTGCCTTCCACATACACTTTTTCGTTAAACGTGACAGTAACTTCGATTGTTTCGCCTGTCCCGTATGTATCCCCGCTGCTGGGTGTGCTGGTAATAGAAATACCGTTTGAGGTAATGGTGGGGACAACCCCATCCACTTTATGTGAGGTTTGTGTGGCTTGTGCGGTGGCACCCATAGCCATAGCAATCCCCGCGCCAACCGCGCCTCTCGCTTCTTGTACCGCCTGCGCGCTGACTGCGGTGTGCGTCAGCGTCGCTTCGTTGCCTGCGATGTCTTTGATGGTGCCGCCGTTGAATGCAAGACCGTTTGCCGGAATAGAAATCCCATCCGTATCCACATCCCCGGACTGAACCTTGTATTCAAAAACGAGGTTCTTGGTGCCACTCCCACTCGTGTAATTTGCTTTCCTATTCGTAGAGCCGATTGTCAACGTCAATTGCGGCGTGCCAGTCACAACTACGATTTCGCTAAACTGCACCGTGGCTTGGATTGTTTCGTCTACCTTATAGGTGCCATTGTTTCTGGGGTAGCTCGTAATGGCAACACTGCTAACCCTGGGTGCAGTTGTATCCACTGTATGTGAGGCTCGCGCGCTGACTGCGGTGTGCGTCAACGTTGCGGCATTGCCTGCACTATCTTTGATGGTGCCGCCGTTGAGTGCAAGACCGTTTTCCGGAATAGAGATCCCATTCGTATCGTTATCCCCGGCCTTAACCGTGTATGCAAAAACCAGTGCCGCGCTGTCGCTGCCACTTGCATAATCCACGGTCTTATCCGTGTTGCCGATTGTCAACGTCAACTGCGGTGTGCCCGTCTTCTTCACATTTTCGCTAAACCACACCGTGGCTTGGATTGTTTCTCCTACACCATAAGGCGCGCCTGTGCTCGTAATCGAAAGCGAAGTGACCGTCGGCTTCGTGTAATCCTGCTGCCCGGACTGCTGTGAATTGACTTTATGTCCGGATTGGTCGCTGAGTGCGGTGTACGTCAGCGTCGCTGCGTTGCCTGCGACATCTTTGATGGTGCCGCCGTTAAGTTCAAGTTTATTCGCCTTAATAGAGATCCCATCCGTATCGGTATCACCCGTGGCAACCGTGTATTCGAACTTAATTCCTGTTGTGCCGGTTCCACCAGCATAATTCGCGAACTTATTTGCCGATCCGATTGTCAACCCTAGCCGCGGCGTTTGTGTAACATTCACATTTTCACTGAACGTCACTGTAACTGTGATGGTATTGCCCGGCACGTAGGTGCTATTGGTGGGCGTGCTGGTAATCGCGAGACTGCTTACGGTCGGTTTGATCCCGTCCACTTTATGTGTGGTTTGCACGGACTGTCCGCTGACAAGCGGTTCACTCTGTATACCGAAATTGGCTTCTGCGCCAAACGCACCTTGTGCTCCTTGTGCCTGCGCCCCTTGTGCCTGCGCCATTTGTGCAACACCCACACCTTGCGTACTTTGCGCAGTGAACGCACCCCGCGCACCTTGCGCAGAGACTCCGCCGTGCGCTAGTGCTGCAGCGTTGCCCGCATCATCCTTAAGTGTGCCACTGTTGAGGGATAGACTATTGCTCACAATTGAGATCCCGTCTGTATCCTCATCGCCTGCGACAACCGTGTATTCAAAAACGAGGGCGGTGCCGGGACTTCCACTCTTATAACTCGCTTTCCTATCGTTTGAGCCGATTGCTAACGTCACCTGTGGTGTGCCCGTCACCGTGGTCTCTTCGCTAAACGTCACCGTGGCTTCGATAGTCTCGCCTGTCTTATAGAACCCATCGGTGCCGGGATTGCTGGTAATCTTGACACTGCTGACGGTGGGTGCGATCCCGTCCACTTTATGCTTGGCTTGCGTGGCGAGTGCGGCGTGCGTCAGGGTTGCCGTGTTACCCGCAAGATCTGTGATGGTGCCGCCGTTGAGTGCAAGTTTATTCGCCTCGATCTCAATCCCATTCTTATCCTCATCCCCTGTGGCAACCGTGTATTCAAAAACGAGGTCCGTATTGCCAGTTCCACTCTTATAATTCGCTGTCTTGTCCGCCGTGCCGATTTTGAGTGTCAACTGTGGCGTGCCGGTCACCGTCACAGCTTCGCTAAATCTCACCGTGGCTTGTATTGTATCGCCTGTCTTATAGGTATCATCAGTCCCCGCACCACTGCTAATGGAGACCTTGTCTGTGACAATAGTCGGGGCGTTTCCATCCACTTTATGTGCATTCTGCGTGCTGAGGGCAGCGTGATCCAGCACAGCAACGTTGCCCGCGGCATCTGTGATGGTGCCGTCGTTAAGTGCCAGTTTGTTCGCCTCAATCTCAATCCCATCTGTATCCGTATCCCCAGACTTAACCTTGTATTCAAAAAGGAGTTTTGTGGTGCCGGTCCCACTTGCATAATCGGCTTTCTTATCCGATGTACCGACTTTCAACGTCAATTGTGGCGTATTCGTCACGACCACATTTTCGCTGAACGTCACCGTGGCTTGGATTTTTTCACCCACACTGTATGGCGCACCTGTGCTCGTAATAGAGACCCCATTGTTCGCCACGGTCGGGTCTTTGGCATCTACTTTATGCGAAGTTGACCCCGCAACCGCGGCATGCGTCAACGCTGTATTATTGCCGTTGCTGTCTTGGATCTTCGCGCCGTTCGGCAGCGTGAGTTGATTCGCGGCAATAGAGACACCATCTGTATCCTCATCATCCGTGGCAACCGTGTATTCAAAAACGAGTTTCTTGGAGCCACTCCCGCTCGTGTAACTTGCAGTCTCATATTGCGTGCCGATGGTGAGCGTGAGGGTCGGTGTGCCGGTGACAGTCACATTCTCGTTAAAGGTCGCGGTTACTTGGAGTTTTGAGCCTTTCTTATAGTAATTATTGCCGCTGGTGCTCGTAATAGCGATACTATCCACACCGGGGCCTTTAGCCCCTACTTTATGATAGGCTTGCGCCGTCAGTGCACTATGATCCAATGTCGCTGCGTTACCGACCCTGTCTGTGATGGTGCCATCGTTAAGTTTGAGACTATCCTCCGCAATCGCTATGCCGTCCGTATCCTCATCTCCGGAGACAACCGTGTATGCAAAAGTGAGCTTCGTGGTGCCGGTACCCTTGGAGTAGTCGGCGTCCTTAGTCTCAGTGCCGATTGTCAAGGGCAACTGCGGCGAGTTCGTCACGGTCACATTCTCGCTAAACACTACCTGCAGTTCGATGGTATCGCCCACGGTATAGACGCGATCCGCGCCCGCATTGCTGGTAATCGTGATCCCATCACTGTTCACCGTGGGTTTGACCGCATCCACTTTATGGGCGGCTTGCGTGACGAGTGCAGCATGTGTGAGGATCGCATCGTTCCCGATCTTATCTTTGATGGTGACCGTCTCACTGCCGAGTGCCAGTTTATCCGACTCAACCCCCAAGCCATCGGTATCCTCATCTCCCTCGACAACCGTGTATTGAAAAATGAGGATCGTGGTGCCACTCCCGCTCAAATAATTGACATCCGTATCCGTGCTGCCCATCTCTACTGTCAACTTCGGGGTGCCGAGCACCCATACCGGGTCGTCAAACGTGGCTGTGATTTGAATGTCTTCGCCTGTCTTATAGGTACCGCCGCCCTTGGGCTCGGTGGTAATTTTGATGCCGTTTGCGACAATTTTGGGGGAGACCCCATCCACTTTATGTGAGGCTTGCGTGGTAAGGGTGGTGCTCACCATGCTCGCATCGTTCCCCACATTGTCTTTGATGGCACCCCCCTTGATTGCGTTGCTCTGAATAGAAATCCCATCCGTATCCGCATCGCCTTCGGCGACCGTGTATTCAAAAAAGAGTATCGTGCTTGTACTCCCGCTCGTATAAGCCGCGTTCTGCTTTTTCGTGCCGATGTTCAACGCCAACTGCGGCGTGCCCGTCACATACACATTGTCGTTAAACGTCACCGAGACTCGGATTTTTTCGCCTTTCTTATAGGTGTTATCTTTGGTCGGGCTGCTCTGAATGGAGACACCGTTCGTGTTAATGATGGGAGCTTGCGCGTCCACTTTATGTGAGGCTTGCGCCGTGAGGGCAGTGTGCGTCAGCGTCGCCGCGTTGCCTGCGGTGTCTTTGATCGTACCGCTGTTAAGGGACAGTTTGTTCGCCTGGACCTCAATCCCATTCGTATCCTCATACCCTGCGATCACCGTGGTTTCAAAAACGAGGCTCTTGGTGCCGCTCCCACTCTTATAATTCGCAGGGGGTTCAAAAGCACCGATTTTCACTTTCAACTGTGGTGTGCCTGTCACATAGACATTTTCGTTGAACGTCACCGTGGCTTGGATGGCATCACCTGTCGCATACGTATTATCGGTACCGGGATCGCTGCTAATAGAGATACCGTTTGTGGTGGCAACGGTTGGAGCGGTGGTATCCACGAGATGTGAAGCTTGCGCCGTGAGTGCGGTATGCGTCCGCGTCGCCGGGTTGCCACCCACATCTGTGATCGTGCCGCTGTTAAGTGCAAGCTGGTTCACCGCAATCGCTATGCCGTCGGTATCGTTATCCCCTGAAGCGACCGTGTATTCAAAAAGGAGTTTCGTGGTGCTGTCCCCGCTCTTATAATTCGCTTTCTTATCCGCGGTGCCGATTTTCAGTGTCAACTGCGGTGTGCCTGTCACCCATACCTTTTCGTTGAACGTCACCGTGGCTCCGATTTTATCGCCTACGCCATACGTGTTATCATCACCGGCAGAACTGGTAACCGCGACGGAACTCACCGTAGCGGCGACCCCATCCACTTTATGCACCGACCAAGTCGCTGGCGAGGGTCCGTGCGTCAGCGTCGCCGGGTTGCCAACAAAATCTTTGATGGTGCCGCTGTTGAGTGTGAGTTGATTCTTCAGAACCGAAACGCCATCCGTATCCGTATCTCCCGCCTGAACCGTGTATTCAAAAGTGAGTATCTTGGTGTCGCTCCCGCTCTTATAAGCCGCGTTCTGCTTTGTCGCGCCGATTGTCAACCCCAAATGCGGTGTGCCCGTCACCTTCACCTTCTCTTTAAACGCAAACGTAAGGGTGATTTTTTCACCAACGCCGTAGGTATAATTTTTCAAGGGACTGCTGGTAATATCGATCCCTGTATCGTAGTCGAAGCCGGGGGCGATTCCATCCACTTTATGCGAAGTTGAGGCGGCGACTGCGGCGTGCGTGAGGGTTGCGTTGGTTTTATCAGCATCTTTGATACTGCCGCCTGCCCCGGTTGTGAGTTTGTTCGCTTCAATCCCAACGCCATCGGTATCCTCATTTCCGGCGGCAACGGTGTATTCAAAAACGAGGTTCTTGGTGCCACTCCCACTTGCATACTGTGAGACCTGATAACCCCCTTGCGGTCCCAATTGCAAGGTCAAGCGCGGTGTGCCCGTCACCGTCACATTTCTGTTAAACGTCACCGTGATCTGAATTTTTTCGCCGATCGCATAACTATTATTGCTGGCGGGTGTGCTGCTAAAGGCGACACCGGTCACCGCGGGGATAACCCCATCCACCTTATGCCCGGATTGGTCGGCGACTGCGGTGTGCGTGATCGTCGCCGTGTTGCCTATACTGCCTATGATAGTGCCGCCGTTGAGTGCAAGACTATTTGCTTCAATAGAAATCCCGTTTGTATCCACATCTCCGCCGACAACCCTATATTTAAAACGGATGTGCTGGGTGCCAGTTCCAGCCGTATAAGCCGCGATCTTATCCGCCGTGCCGATTTTGAAGGTCAACCGCGGCGTGCCGCTTGTTGTCGTTACCGTAACCCTTTTGGTAAACGTCACCTTGATTTCAATGTCATCGCTTACTTTATAGGTACTATTGGTGGGGCTGCTGTGCATGGTGATACCGCTGATAGTGGGTGCTACGCCGTCCACTTTATGTGAGGTTTGTATCTCGAGTGCGGCGTGCGTCAGTATCGCATTTTTGTTCGCAGTTTTGATGGTGCCGCCATTGAGTGAGAGACTGTTCGCTTCAATCTCAATCCCATCTGTATCCACATCTCCCGCAGCAACCGTATATTCAAAAACGAGGTATGGGTGTGTTCCGTCGTTATATATGCGTGTATAACTCGCCGCCCTATCCGCGTTTCCGATTTTCAGTGTCAACTGCGGTGTGCCCGTCACCGTAATGCTTTGGTTAAACTTCATATAGACTTGGATGGTGGCACCTGCCTTATAGGTACCGTTGACCTGACCATTACTCTGAATGGAAATGCCGCCATCGACAGCGTAAGGGGCATCCGTAATCACCTTATGCGAGGTTTGCGTGGCGAGTGCGGCGTGCGTCAGCGTCGCCGTGTTGCCGGAAGCATCTTTGAGGGTGCCGCTAAGGCTGTTTGCTGCAATGGAAATCCCGTCCGCATCGTCATCGCCTGAAGCAACCGTGTATTCAAAAACGAGAGCAGTGCCGGGGCTCCCACTCTTATAATTCGCTTTCTTACTGGACGATCCGATCGTCAACGCCAACTGTGGCGTGCCGGTCACCGTCACAGCTTCGGTAAACGTTACTGTTGCCTGGATTTTTGTGCCGTTCACATAGGTCTGTGCAGTGCTGGTAATTCTAACCCCGTTTGTTGTAGCAATGGTCGGGACGACCCCATCCACTTTATGTGAGGATTGGTCGGAGACTGCGGTGTTCGCCAGTGACGCATTGACGTTACTGTTATCGGTGTCTTTGATGGTGCCGCCGTTGAGGGATAGTTTATTTGCTGCAATAGAAATCCCGTTGGTATCCGAATCCCCCGAAGCAACCGTGTATTCAAAAACGAGGGCGGTGCCGGGGCTCCCACTCTTATAATTCGCTTTCTTCTCCGTCGAGCCGATCGTCAACGCCAACTGCGGTGTGTTCGTCACCGTCACACTCTTGTCATAGGTTACTGTTGCCTGGATTTTATCGCTAACTATATAGGTGCTATTATTGACATTGGTGGCAGCGCTGGTAATTGCCACCGTGCTCACCTTGGGGGCAACAACGGTGATCACTTTATGTGTGGATTGGGTGGCGAGGGCGGTGTGCGTCAACGTCGCCGTGTTGCCGTTGGCATCTTTCATCGTGCCGCTGTTGAGTGCGAGGCTGTTCGCCGCAACCGAAATCCCGTCCGTATCGTTATCCCCGGCGACAACGGTGTATTGAAAAACGAGGGCGGTGCCGGGGCTCCCACTCGTATAATTCGCGTTCCTATTGTCCGAGCCGATCGCCAACGTCAACTGCGGTGTGCCTGTCACCGTCACAGCTTCGCTAAACGTTACTGTTGCCTGGATTATACCGCCTATCCCATAGGTCTGAGCAGTGCTGGTAATCGCGATCCCGTTTGTTGTGTCAACCGTAGGTCTGACCCCGTCCACCTTATGTGTGGATTGGGTGGCGAGTGCTGTGTGCGTCAGCGTCGCCGCGTTACCTGCAGCGTCTTTGATAGTGCCGCTGTTGAGTGCAAGTTTATTCGCCTCAATCGCAATCCCATCCGTATCCGTATCGCCTGAGGCAACATCGTATTCAAAAACGAGGCTCGTGGTGCCGGTTCCACTTTCATAGTCTGCCGTCTTATCCGCTGTGCCGATTGTCAACGTCAACTGCGGTGTGCCTGTCACCGTCACAGCTTCGCTAAACGTTAATGTTGCTTGAATGGTATCGTCTATCACATAGGTCTGAGCCGTGCTGGTAATTGAGGGGCTGCCGCTGACTGTCGGCGCGACCCCATCCACTTTATGTGAGGTTGAGGCGGCGACTGCGGTGTGCGTCAGGGAGGCATTTCGGGTGCTGTCATTTGTGTCTACAATGGTGCCGCTGTTGAGTGCAAGTTTATTTGCCTCAATCTCAATCCCATTTGTATCCGCATCCCCGGAGGCGACATCGTATTCAAAAATGAGTTTCTTAGTGCCGGTTCCACTTTCATAGTCTGCTGTCTTATCCGTCGAGCCGACTTTCAACGTCAACTGCGGCGTGCCGTTCGTGGTATCTACCGTCACATTCTTGGTAAACGTCACCGTGGCTTCGATGGTATCGCCTGTCTTATAGGTGCTATTAGTGGGTGTGCTGGTAAAAGTGATCTTGCTAATAGCAGGGGTAAGAGAGGTAGAAGAATCCACCTTATGCGAGGTTGACGCGGCGACAGCAGAGTTATAGACATATCCAGTGTTATCATGCACATCTTTGACAGAAGCGCCCTGAACGTTCCCCCATTTGAGCATTTTGACAGCGTGTTGCACAATCGAAATCCCATCCGTATCCGTATCGCCTGAGGCAACCGTGTATTCAAAAAGGAATTTCTTGGTGTTAGTCCCACTCACATAGGTCGCTTTCCGCGTGTTCTCGCCGATTGTTAGATTCACATAAGGGTCGCCATAGTTCGCATGCGTATCCAGCTTCGCTGTTTCGTCAAACTCTATCGTGATTTGGATTTTTTCGTCTTTCACATAAGTGCTATTGCTATCGGGAGTGCTGCTAATTTTGAAACCGCCGTCTTTGATGTTGGGACCGCTTGCATCCACTTTATGGTTCGAGTCGGCGGCAACGGCGGTGTGCGTCAGCGTTGCATTACCATTAGCAGATACGATGGTGCCACCGTTTAAGGCAAGTTTATTCGCCTCAATCGCAATCCCACTCGGGGCATCCCACTGTTGGAGTGCTCTTTCAAAAACGATATTAGCAGTGCCACTCCCACTCTTATAGTCTATCTTTTCGCTTACGTACTGAAATTTCAATTCCAACTGTGGTGTGCCTGTCACCGTTACAGCTTCGCTAAACACCACCGTTGCTTGGACCTTATCGCCATTTGCATACGTTTTATCGGCACCGGGATCGCTGGTAAAGGAGATACTGCTCACTGTTGCTTGTGCCAGCGCGTCTTGTGGGGTTGTCAGCAGTGCCCCTGCGATAAGGAGGAACAGCACTGCGCTTAATCGTAGATGTCTGTTTAAGGTGTTACCCGTTTTCATGTTTTCTGTTCTCCTCTATTCTGTCGGCAACTATCAAAATCCGTGTGTTGCGATTGTTCGTTTTGTTATTTCCCGTGTATGTGTGAACGGAGAACCCATCGGAGCGGGTTCTCCGCCTATTTTGTAGCGGAGACTGTTAGTTTGCGGAGAACGTGACACAAACTAACGGTTAAAACAATAATGTTATAAATCACTCTCGTATTGCTATTCTTATGTGCAATAACCTAATGCAATAACCGTGCCAATCGGGGAAATCGCGTTTTATCTATCGCTATAGATTTTTGTGATAGCATTGGATGTCAATGGGTACGGGGGATTGTGTGCCGGCTGCTGTTCGGGGTGCGCTGGGATGGGTTAGCGGTGTTTTTTGCGGGGTTTTGTTTCAAAATGCAACAGTTTTTGGTGGGGATGGGGTCGGAAGCGTTGCTATGAAAGGGATTGGGGGCGTTGTGTTGCGATATACAACAGGTGTGGCAGATTGCAACACATAGTGGGAGGTTCCGAAGTTGGGTTTCACTTTCGTTCAACCCAACCTACAGGCAACCCAACCTACAGGCTGTGCTGCGTTGTCAGAATCAGGATTTACAGGATTCAAGGATTTTCGGGATGAGTTTTCGGAACGGCATTATTCCATTCTCTTGATGTGTCCTAACGTTGTGAGATACCGGTTCGCCGCTGAAACATGACCGCGCAACCGACGGGTCGCAATCGGTTGATGCAGACCGGAAAATGAGACCTCTTCCAATCGGTAATAATAGGCGACCCCTGCCTTGGCAGTTGTATCCACATAGGTGTAAGTGTTCCGCTCGGATGTGGTCCCTGCGCCTTCGAGCATTCGGGGATTGATGACTTTGAAAGTCCCGGTTTTCGTGTCGCTGCGGAGGACGTTGAACCCTGCATTCTCCAATGATGACTCCGTGGTCCACTTGATCCGCGCGCCCGCGTCTGTCCGCTCGGCATGGAAACTGGAGAGTTGCACCGGTAAAGCTCCGCCTTTTTTCCACCCCGGATTGCCAACGTCTCTCGGATGTCCCCAGTAAGTCCGGATCGCTGTGCGCCCCATAGTTACCGCACGGAACCAGCTACTTTTTCGTGTACCTGTCAGCGGCAGCCCGTCTTCGTATTGGCGGACGATTGAGGTGCGGTGCCCCGTGTCAGTAAGACTGTTGAGCAGTTTCCATCTCGGTTCATCGCGCGTGCTGTTTTCGCCATCAAGATTCCCGATGATATCTACTTGGTTCCCGGTATCATCCCGCAGCACAACAGCAAATCCGATGTCACCAGCGAGTTGGACCTCCGGTCCAAATGTGTCGATTCTATCCGCGTTCTGTTCCGTAAAGTTATAGACGCGTTGCTCCGGGAAATGTCCAGAGTTGCGTCCTTTCTTGGTGACAACGAGTACCGTCTGATTCGGTAGTATCCGCAAATTCCTTTGGATAATAAGCGTGCCGAATCGGTGTGTCGCCTCGCCCGCCGGATCGTATATCTCCACTTCGAACCGCCATCCCTGCAACGAAGCGACTTCCGTTTTGGAAGCGTTATATAACTCTATCCACTGCGGGAGACGTTCCGATGTGTCACCAACAGCGAACATAATTTCACTGATACTTACCGTGGGGATTTGGCTCTCTTGTGTCAATGCGGTTTGTAAGTAGCCTGGGGTGCCCGAGCTGAGGGCTTTAGCGGTGTTCCGATCATAACCGAGGCCGGCTTGATAACCGCTCTGTTCCCACGCGGCACTGTCGTAGCCTGGCAGGCTCAGCTGCTTGCGGACGTATGCCTCATCTTGCTCGAACGTGGAATGCTCGCTCAGCATATCTACAACCGAGCCAGACCTATCCCGCAATATCAGCGAGAACCCGGCACCGCTGAGGTGGAGTTTCGGCAGTATGAGATAGTGGTAGGTATACGCCTTGGAGTATTCAAGGCGATTGTCCTTGTGCGCACTGTTCATCAGTAACAGAATAGCACCGGCGGAGAATTTTATATCCGGGAGTTCAAGCGTATCGGTCCGCGTGCCGTTACCGGTAGAGAGACTAAGTGTCCAACCGCTGAGAGAAACATCACTGCTGGTTACATTTCGCAGTTCAACCCAGTCCTCTTTATCCGTTTTCGCGTTTAGGAACTCGTTGAAGACGACACCCTTTGTCGCGACAGCCGGTAAAATCGGGGAGCTGCTCACTCGAGACGAGGGTCGGATCGCAACTATTGAACCGCCATCTTTATCCGGTGTAGTTTTAATAGCGTTTCCGCCTATATCGGTGATCGCTGCCCCGGCGGGGAGTCTGAGGCTCCTACTTTCGATCTGAACGCCATCCATATCTACCGGTGTCTCCGAAGTAATGGCATAGGTGAAAACGAATTTCGTTGACCCGGCTCGGGCCTCTTTATATTCTGCTTTAAGTGCAGTCTTTTGCGAATCGCGCGCTGAATTCTCGCCGAAGAGCAGCGTCAAACTCGGCATATCCCCACTGGTGCTTGGCACCATCTGCACGTTTGCCTCTTCAAACGTCACGATGACCTCAAGCGTGCTGCCAGCCGTATAGACAGTCGGCGCATTGGGGTCAAAAGCGATCTCTTGGACTTCGGGTTCTGTGGTATCCACAGTGTGTTTCGTATCCGCTGCTACGCTCGGATGGCTCAGGTGGAGCGGAATTCGATGATCGTTCATGACAATGCTACTATTATTTTCAAGGGCGTTTTCAGGAATCTCTACGCCATCGTTGTCGGTATCCCCTGCGACGACAGCGTATTGGAAGGCTAACGTTGTTGTCTTGGAACCGCTGGCGTAATCGGCATACCGCGTCGTCGACCCGACTGTGAGGGTTATCCTCGGTATGCCGGTCACGGTCACTTTTTCAGACGTGGTGACCTGGACCTTAATGACATCATCAACGCTGTAAGGTCCTGTGCTGGTAAACGCAACGGATTTGACGCTTGAGATGGTGGTCCCGACTCTTTGGGTATCGCCACCATTGGCGACACTGTTATGGTTGAGGATAAACGCGTTGCCGACACTATCGGTCATGGTACCGCCGTTGAGTGCCAAAGAGTTGGCTTTCACGGAGACCCCATTCGTATCGTCTTTGTCGGCAGTGTTCACCTGATAATAGAAGCTGAGCGATGTTGTCCCGGTCCCGTTGTAGAAGTGTGCCAACCGTTCCGTGCTGCCGATAAGAAGAGTGAGCGTGGGGCGCCCCTCAACGGTGACGGCCTCGCTGGTTGTGAGTGTCACCTGAATCGTGCTGCCGATGCCGTAAGGACCCGTGCTGCTGAAGGCGATGGAGCTCACCTTCGGGGCGGTTGTATCCACGGCGTGTTGTGAGCCGGTGTCGCGTAGCGCATCGTGGGAGAGTTCCAAGTCGGTGTCATGGGCATCGCGAATGGTGCCACCGTTGACCGAAAGGGAATTGGCTTTTACGGTGATACCGTTCGGATCATCGCCATCTCCGCTTGCAACCGTGTATCCGAAAACGAGGGTGTTCGTTCCAGTGCCGCTCTGATAACTGGCGCGTTTTTCGCTGCTCCCGATGACAATCGTCAGTGTGGCACCGCCTGTCACCATCACAGGTGTTGTGGTCGTCATTGTGATCTCAATCGTCTCCCAAACGCCATAGGGTCCCGTGCTGCTGATCGCCAGTGAACTGATCGTCGGCGGCACAACAAGCGTTTGCGGTGCTGCGTCCACTTTATGGGTCGGTTGCGTGGTGAGTGTGGTATTCGTCAGGTCGCCCGGGTTGCCCGCAACATCTGTAATCGTGCCTGAAAGTTGATGTGAATCAATGGAGATGCCATCCGTATCCGTATCCCCCGCCTGAACCGTGTATTCAAAAACGAGTTTTGAGGTGCCACTGCCGTTGGTATAACTGGCATCTTTATACGCGGTGCCGATTTTCAGTGTCAACTGCGGTGTCCCTGTGACGGTCACCGTTTCGCTGAAGGTGACGGTGATTTGGACGGCTTCACCGAAGGTATAAGTATGGTTGCTACCGGCAGTGCTGGTGATCGCCAGCGAACTGATCGTCGGTGGCACAATATCGGTGATCGGGGTGTTCGGTGCTGCGTCTACTTTATGGGTGGCTTGTGTAGTGAGTGTGGTATTCGTCAGATCGCCCGGGTTACTTGCAACATCTGTAATCGTGCCTGAAAGCTGATGCGCGTCAATGGAGATACCATCCGTATCCACATCGCCCGTGGCGACCGTGTAGTCAAAAACGAGGCTCGCCGTGTCCTTCCCGGCGGTGTAAGCGGCGTTCTTATACGCCGTGCCGATTTTCAGTGTCAACTGTGGTGTGCCGGTCACTTTCACACTTTCGCTGAAGGTCACCCTTGCTTGGATTTTTTCGCCGACACCATAGGTCTGATCGCTGCCGGGCGTGCTGGTAATGGCGATGCCGTTTATGCTGGGTGCGATTGTATCCACTTTATGGGCGGGTTGCGTGCTGAGCGAAGTACTTGTCAGGTCAGCATCGTTGCCAGCATGATCTTTGATCGTGCCTGAAAGTGCATCCTGACCGATAGAAATGCCATTCGGATCCATATCACCCGCTGCAACCGTGTATTCAAAAACGAGTGCCTTGGAGCCAGTCCCACTCTTATAAGTCGCGGTCGTATTCGTATCCGAGCCGACTGTCAACTGCAAAAATGGGGTGTTCGTGACGTACACATTTTCGCTGAAGGTGACAGTAACTTGTATGGTATGGCCTTCCTGATAGTAAGAATTAGTTGTGGCGGTGCTTGTAATGGCAATCTTGCTTATGCTGGGTGCGACTCCATCCACTTTATGTGAGCTTTGCGCGGCTTGTAGGGCGGCAAACCCTTGTATGCCAAACGCGCCTTCTGTGGCAAGCGCGCCTTGCCCGCTTACACCTTCCCCTTGTGCGGGGACTGCATCGTGATCTAACTCCGCAGCGTTGCCTGCAGCGTCTTTGATGGTGCTGCCGCCGCTGTTTGCGAGTTTGTCCTTCTCAATCTCAATGCCATCCGTATCCACATCGCCGGAGATAACCGTGTATCCAAAAACGAGTTTGGTGCTGCCACTCCCACTTGTATAAGCCGCGATCTTATCCGCGTTTCCGATTTTGAGTGTCAACTGTGGTGTGCCTGTCACCATCACCTTTTCGCTAAACGTCACCGTTGCTTTGATGGTCTCGCCTGTTTTATAGGTCCCATTCGTGCTGGGTTTGCTGGTAATCCCAACACTGCTGACGGTGGGTGCGGTCCCATCCAAACCAGTACTGGTTTTCTCAATTTTATGGTTGGTTGTGATTGCGGTGTGCGTCAACGTTGCATCGTTGCCAGCAAGGTCTTTGAGGGTGCTGCTGCCGTTGTTTTTGAGTTTGTCCTTCTCAATCTCAATGCCATCCGTATCCGCATCATCAGAGGCGACCGTGTATTCAAAGACCAACTTCGTGGTGCCACTCCCGCTTGTGTAGTTCGCTGTCTTATCCCCTGAGTCGATTTTCAGTGTCAGCTGTGGTGTGCCCGTTACCTTCACCTTTTCGCTGAATGTGACGGTGGCTTGTATTTTATCGTTTACCTGATAGTAATCATTTGTGGTGGGGCTTTTAATGGCGACACTGCTGACAGTGGGTTTGGTTGTATCCACCTTATGTGAGGTTTGTGCTGTGAGTGCGGCGTGCGTCAGTGTCGCAGCGTTGCCTGCCACATCTTTGATGGTGCCGCTGTTAAGTGTGAGTTTGTCCTTCTCAATCTCAATGCCATCTGTATCCGAATCACCTGCAGCAACCGTGTATTCAAAAATCAACTTCTTGCTCCCACTCCCGCTTGTGTAATTCGCTGTCTTCTCCGAATCTCCAATTTTGAGTGTCAACTGTGGCGTGCCCGTTACCGTCACACTTTCGCTAAACGTTAAGGTGGCTTGGACTTTTTCATCCACACTATACGGCGCGCCTGTGCTCGTAATCGCGAGACCATTCGTTGCCGCCACGGCCGGTACGATACCGTCTATTTTATGGTCGGCTTGCGTGCCGAGTGCAGAATGCGTCAGCGTTGCCGCGTTGCCCGCTGCATCCTTAATGGTGCCGCCATTAGAAGAGAGTTGATTGGCAGCGATAGAAACACCGTCTGTGTCCTCATCATCCGCGGCAATCGTGTATTCAAAAACGAGCGTCTTGCTGTCGCTCCCACTTGCATAACTGGCGTTTTCACTCGAGGAGCCGATGGTGAGCGTGAGGGTCGGTGTGCCGGTGACAGTCACATTCTCTTTAAATGTCACTGTGGCTTTGAGTTTTGCGCCCTGTTTATAGTAATTATTGCCGCTTGTGCTGGTAATTTTGAGTCCATTTGCACGCACCGCCGGTGCCGTGGTATCCACAACATGTGAAGTGCCCGCATTGGTGATGGCACTATGCGTCAAGGGTAACGCATTGTCGTCACTGTCTTTAAGAGTCCCGCCATTCAACGCCAGAGAGTTGAGTTTCACTGCGACCCCATCTGTATCCGTCTCGTCAGCAACAACCGTGTACCTGAACACAAGTGCGGAACTTCCAGACCCACGGTTATAATTCGCTGTCCGGTCGGTTGTGCCGACGATGAGCGTCAAGGTTGGGGTACCCGTGACAGTAATATTTTCGCTGGTGGATACCGTCACTTCAATCCTACTGCCGGTACGATAGGGACCGGTGCTGGTGAGAGTCAGTGAACTGATCGTCGGTGTCTCCTTCTTGGGAGACTTGCTTGGGGTCGTATCGACTTTATGGTTGGTTTGCGCCGCGAGTGCTGTGTGTGTCAGCGTCGCCGTGTTGCCAGCAGCATCTGTAATCGTGCCGCCGTTGAATTTAAGTTGATTCTCCGCAATAGAAATCCCATCCGTATCCGAATCACCTTCAGCAACCGTGTATTCAAAAGCGAGGTCGGTTGTACCCCCCCCATTTACTCCACCTGTGTAAAGTGCTTTCTTGCTCTTTGAGCCGATCGTTAACGTCAATTGTGGCGTGCCGGTCACGCTAATATTTTCGCTAAATCTCACGGTCGCTTCGATTTTATCGCCTGTCTTATAGGTCTTATCGTCCCCCGCGCCACTGCTAATAGAGACCCCGTCTGTGACAATGGTAGGGGCGACCCCATCCACTTTATGTGCGGTTTGTGCCGCGAGAGCGGTATGTGTTGGTGTCGCATCGTTGCCTGCAATATCTTTGATGGTGCCGCTGTTAAGTGCGAGTTTGTTTGCCTCAATCTCAATGCCATCCGTATCCGCATCGTCTGTGGCAACCGTGTATTCAAAAACGAGTTTTGTGGTGCCAGTCCCACTCGTCCAATCCGCCTTCTTATCCGTACTACCGATTTTGAGTGTCAACTGTGGTGTTCCCGTCACCGTCACCTTTTCGGTAAACGTTACCGTGGCTTGGACTTTTTCACCCACGCCGTACGGCGCGCCTATGCTTGTAATTGCGAGTCCATTTGTCGCCACGGTCGGCACGACCCCATCTACTTTATGGCTGCTTTGCATGGTCAGGGCAGTGTGCGTCAGCGTCGCATTGTTACCAACACTGTCTCTGATAGTCGCGTTCGACGGCACCGTGAGTTGATTGGCAGCGATAGAAACACCGTCTGTATCGGTATCACCCGCGGCAATCGTATAGGCAAAAATAAGGGTCTTGCTGCCTGTTCCGCTTGTATAACTGGCGTTTTCACTTGAGTCACCGATGGTGAGCGCGAGGGTCGGGGTGCCCGTGACAGTTACAGTTTCGTTAAACGTCATGGTCACTTGGAGGGTGGCACCCTGTTTATAGTAATTATTGCCGCTTGTGCTGGTAATCGCCAAGCCATTGGTTGTCACCGCCGGTTTGACCGCATCTACTTTATGTGCGGTTTGCGCCGTGATTGCGGTGTGCGTCAGCGTCGCAGCGTTGCTAACCCTGTCTTTGATGGTGCCACTGTTGAGGGCGAGTTGATCGGCAGCGATAGAAACACCGTCTGTATCTTCATCTCCCGCGACAATCTTATATTCAAAAACGAGTTTCGTGCTGCCCGTCCCCTTCATATAGTCCGCGGTCTTATTTTCGTTTCCGATTTTGAGTGTCAACTGCGGTGTTCCCGTCACGTTCACATTTTCGCTAAACGTCAGTGTGACTTCGACTTTATCGCCTGCAGTATAGACCTCATCAGCACCCGCACTGCTTGTAAAGGACAGCGAACGCACGGTGGGGGCAATAGCATCCACTTTATGTGCGGATTGGGCGAGGAGTGCGGTATGCGTAAGCGTTGCATCGTTGCCAACAGCATCTGTAATGCTGATGGTCCCGTCGGGGAGCGTCAGTTTATCCGCCTCAATCCCAATGCCATCTGTATCCGCATCACCGGAAACAACCGTGTATTCAAAAACCAGTTTCGTGCTGCCTGTCCCGCTCTTATAGTCCGCGGTCTTATTTTCGTTTCCGATTTTGAGTGTCAACTGTGGTGTTCCCGCCACTTTCATAGTTTCGCTAAACGTCACAGTGACTTGGACTTTTTCGTCCGCCTTATAGCTGTCACCAATGCTGGGGGTGCTCGTAATGGAGATACCGCTTGCAACAATAGTGGGTGCGACTCCATCCACTTTATGTGAGGATTGCGTCCCTACTGCGGTGTGCGTCAGCGTTGTAGCGTTACCAACACTATCTTTGATAGTGCCGTTGTTGAGTGCGAGGCTGTTTGCCGCAATAGAAATCCCATCTGTATCCGCATCGTTTGTGGCAACGGTGTATTCAAAAACCAGTGCCGTGGTGCCAGACCCACTTTCATAGTCTGCTGTCTTATCCGAAGTCCCGATTTTGAGTGTCAATTGTGGCGTATCCGTCACGTTAACATTCTCGTCAAACGTCACTGTTGCTTGGACTTTTTCGCCTGCAGCATAGATATTGCTGCTGTTGGCAGTGCTTGTAATGGCGATGGTGCTGACGGTGGGTTTGGTTGTATCGACTTTATGCGAGGCTTGTGCGGCGAGTGCTGTGTGCGTCAGTGTCGCAGCATTGCCTGCAGTATCTTTGATGGTGCCGCTGTTAAGTGCGAGTTTGTTTGCCGCAATAGAAACGCCATCTGTGTCTGTATCACCGGATGCGACGGTGTATTCAAAAACGAGTTTTGTGGTGCTGGTCCCGCTTGTATAGCTTGCTGTCTTCTCCGCATCTCCAATTTTGAGTGTCAACTGCGGTGTTCCCGTCACGTTAACGTTCTCGTCAAACGTCACTGTCGCTTGGACTTTTTCGCCTGCAGCATAGGTGTTGCTGCTGTTGGCAGTGCTTGTAATGGCGATGGTGCTGACGGTGGGTTTGGTTGTATCGACTTTATGCGAGGCTTGTGCGGCGAGTGCTGTGTGTGTCAGTGTCGCAGCATTGCCTACAGTATCTTTGATGGTGCCGCTGTTAAGTGCGAGTTTGTTTGCGTCAATAGAAACGCCATCTGTGTCTGTATCCCCCGATGCGACGGTGTATTCAAAAACGAGTTTTGTGGTGCTGGTCCCGCTCGTATAGCTTGCTGTCTTCTCCGCATCTCCAATTTTGAGTGTCAACTGCGGTGTTCCCGTCACGTTAACGTTCTCGTCAAACGTCACTGTCGCTTGGACTTTTTCGCCTGTCATATAGGTTTTGGCGGTGCTTGTAATGGCGACACTGCTGACAGTGGGTTTGGTTGTATCGACTTTATGTGAAGTTTGCGTGTCGAGTGCTGTGTGGGTCAGCGTTGCCGCGTTGCCTGCAGCATCTTCGATGGTGCTGCCGCCGTTGTTTGCGAGTTGATCCGCCGCAATCGAAATCCCATCTGTATCGTTATCCCCATCAACAATCGTGTATTCAAAAATCAGTGCCTTGGTTTCAAGAACAAGCTGCTCGGGCCTCTTATAATTCGCTTCCCTATCCGTGGAGCCGATTGTCAATGTCAACTGGGGTGTGCCTGTCACCGTCACCTTTTCGCTAAACGTCACTGTGGCTTGTATTTTATCATCTTTCTTATAGTAATTATTGGTGGCGGTGCTTGTAATGGCGACACTGCTGACAGTGGGTTTGGTTGTATCGACTTTATGGTTGGCTTGCGTGTCAAGTGCTGTGTGGGTCAGCGTTGCCGCGTTGCCTGCTGCATCTTTGATGGTGCTGCCGCCGTTGTTTGCGAGTTTGTTTGCCGCAATCTCAATCCCATCCGTATCCGCATCGCCAGAGATAACCGTGTATTCAAAAACGAGTTTGGTGCTGCCACTCCCACTTGTATAAGCCGCGATCTTATCTGCTGAACCGATGTTCAGCGTCAGCTGCGGTGTGCCTGTCACATTCACACTTTCGCTAAACGTCGCTGTGACTTGGATGGTATCGTCTTTCACATAAATATTATTCTCAGAAGAACCGAGATTGCTTGTAATCGCGATGCTGCTGACAGTCGGGGCAACCGCATCCACTTTATGTGAGGATTCGGCTGCGAGTGCTGTGTGTGTCAGGCTTGCGGCGTTACCAACGGCATCTTTGATGGTGCCGCCGTTGAGTGTGAGTTTATCCGCCTCAATCGAAACGCCATCCGTATCCGCATCGCCTGCGGCAACAGTGTATTCAAAAACGATGTCTTTGCTGTTATTCCCAGTCTCATAACTCGCGGTCCTATCAGCGGTGCCGATTTTCAGCGTCAACTGGGGTGTGCCTGTCACCTTCACACTTTTGCTGAAGTTAATCGTTACTGAGATTTTATCGCCTGTCTTATAAGTATTATCGCTGCCGGCACTACTGGTGATGCTTTTTCTGTCGATGGTGGGGGCGACCCCATCCACTTTATGCGAAGTTGAGGCGGCGACTGCAGAGTGATTTAGGTTCGCATCTGCGGTGTCATCTGCCTTCTTGATGGATCCCCCATTGAGAACGATTTTGTTTTGCCCAATCGAAATGCCATCTGTATCTTTATCCCCCGCAGCAACCGTGTATGAAAACATGAGCTTCGTGGTGCCAGTCCCGCTTATATAACTGGCGTTCTCATCCTCGGTCCCAATATCTATGCTCAAATATGGCGTGCCTGTCACATTCACACTTTCGCTGAAGGTCACCTCGAATGAGATTTTATCGTCTTTCGCATAAGTGTTGTCGTCGCCGGCAGAGGTCTTTATAGTGATACTGCTCACTGTGGGTGCTTGTGCCAGCGCGTCCTGGGGCGTTGTCAGCAGTGCCCCTGCGATAAGGAGGAACAGCACTCCGCTTAATCGTAGATGTCTGTTTAAAGTGTTGCCAGTTTTCACGTTTTTCGTTCTCCTCTATCCTATGGCGAGATTAGGAATGCACGTCGCATTTGGGCGAATACGCCGCAAAACCTCGCCAGCGGCGATATATCTTAAAGCCTTCTGTTTATCTTAAAGCCTTCTGTTCAACGTTCCACTTTTCCACAAGCGAAAACGTA
The DNA here is from genome assembly GCA_963668035.1 of Candidatus Poribacteria bacterium. Classification (GTDB taxonomy): domain Bacteria; phylum Poribacteria; class WGA-4E; order WGA-4E; family WGA-3G; genus WGA-3G. The sequence continues at coordinate 184,849 of OY764073.1, forward strand.
ATCATCTGAATCTCCAACCGCATAACAGGTTTACGGATATAGAGCAATTTGTGGGGCATCTCCATGTTCGTGACGATCTCATATAGGGGTTTATCCATATAGGCGGTCATGATAACGATTTCCAGGTTCTTCTCGAACTGTCTCACCCGACGTATGGTTTCGATGCCGTCCATACCGGGGGGCATTCGGATGTCGATAAAGGCGACGGCGAAAGGCTGGTTCGCTACCTGTGCTGCTTTGATGAGCTGGTAAGCCTCATCGCCGCTGGAGGCGTGCGTGAGTTCAAAGGTCGGCAAATCCGTTTTGCTGCGTTTGGAATCTGCTGGCAGAAATGCGGCTGCTAAATTTTCCGAAGCGGTTGTGCCGTTTGCCTTGCTCAAGATTTCTTGAAAATCGCTATGGATTGCGGCTTGGTCGTCAACTATCAAAACGCGGGTGTTGCGGTTGCTCATTTTGTTGTTTCCCCTATATGTGTGAGCTACTACTTTGTAGTGGAAACTGTCAGTTTGCGGAGAACGGGACACAAACTAACAGTCTCTATTAAAGCAATGATGTTATGAATCGCTCTCGTATTGCTACTCTTATAGGCAAGAAGTGTGCCAATCGGGGAAATTGCGTTTTATCTATGGCTATAGATTTCTGTGATAGGATTGAATGTCAATGGGTACGGGGGATTGCAGGGTGACTGCTGCTCGGGGTGCGCTCGGATCGCTTAGAAGTGTTTTTTTGCGGGGTTTTGTTTCAAAATGCAACAACTTTTTGGTGGGTATGGGGTCGGAAGCGTTGCTATGAAAGGAATTGGGGGCGTTGTGTTGCGATATACAACAGGTGTGGCAGATTGCGACACAATAGTAGTTATTGGAGCAGGTCGTATCTCTTCAATTTCCGATGCAGGGTGGACCGGTTGATGCCTAACGCTTCTGCGGCGCGGGAGATGTTGTTGGCTGACGCTTCAAGGGCATGGACGATCGCACTTCGTTCTACCTCGTCAAGCGGGCGGATGATGGGTGTATCTGTTGGGGTGTCTGTGGCGGTTTGTCCTGCTGCTTGTAATAACGGTAAGGGGAGGCTCCGGTGCTGCAGCACGTCTGTTGTCTCCAGCAAAACCGCGCTTTCAATGGCGTTCTCCAGTTCTCGGACATTGCCGGGGAAGTCGTGCTGTATCAACATTTGTAAGGCATCAGCGGAGATAGCGTGGATGGATTTTTCTGCGGTGGCAGCATACTTTTTTAGGAAGTGATTCGCCAAAATAGGGATATCTTCGCGCCGTTCTCTGAGCGGCGGAATTATGATGTGGAACCCCGCAATCCGATAGTAGAGGTCCATACGGAAATCGCCGCTGTCAATAGCAGCGTCTAAATCTCGGTTTGTGGCTGTCAGCACACGGATGTCGGTGGAGATGTTATGCGTACCCCCGACGCGTTGGAACTGCCGTTCTTGTAACACACGCAATAGCTTCGCTTGCAACGCCGGTTGCATGTCCCCGATTTCATCAAGGAAGAGCGTTCCCGTGTTCGCCGCTTCAAATTTCCCGATCCGCCGGGCCGTTGCACCCGTGAACGCCCCGCGTTCATGCCCGAACAACTCGCTTTCGATCAGACTCTCAGGGATTGCGGCACAATTGACCGCAACAAAGGGTCCCGCTTTTCGCTCGCTGTTATAGTGTATCGACTTTGCGACGAGCTCTTTGCCAGTCCCGCTTTCGCCTTGAATGAGCACAGCAATAGCACCCTCTGCCGCCGTTTGGATTAGCGCGAACAATTGCTGCATTTTTTTAGTTGTGCCGATGATTTCATCAAATGAATAGGTTGTTTCGAGTTCGGCGCGTAAAGCGAGGACTTCCGCTTTCATCCGCTGGATATCAGCGTCTTTGGACATATCGCGGTATCCGACGACTTTATCCGCGCCTCCATTTCCGTGCCCCTTGAGTGCGGTGGTCACGCAATAAAAGAGGCGCGGCTCGGACCGGGTGGAGTCGCCAATCTCTTCCAGGACGCTTGTAAAATCGTCAGGAGTACCGATATGTTCTATCTCGGAGAGTTCTACTTTTCGGAAGCGTGCACTAACGCGGGCGGTCAGTTCCTCTGGGGCTATATCTCTGAAGGTGCTCGGCGATATGTCAAACAGTTCACAGTAGTGTTGATTCGCGAAGAGGAGCTTACCGTCCGGGTCTAATACACCGATGGCATCACCTGTCGCGTCCAGCACGGCTTCAAGCCTTCGGTAGCTCAGCGACAGTTGCTGCTGCTGGTGAGCTGCCGCTTGTTCAACGTTCCATTTTTCCACAAGCGATAATGTAATCTGCTGAATTTCTTCTCTTGCAACGGGTTTACGGATGTAGAGCAATTTGTGGAGGAGCTCCATATTCGTGATGATTTCGTGCAAGGGTTTATCCGTGTAGGCGGTCATGATAACGATTTCCAGGTTCTTCTCGAACTCTCGGATTCGGCGTATCGTTTCAATGCCATCCATACCCGGTGGCATGCGGATGTCGATATACGCAGCCGCGAAAGGTAGGTTCGTCTCGGCTGCGGCTTTGACCATCTGGTAGGCTTCCTCACCACTGGAGGCGTGCGACAGTTCAAACGTGGGTAAGCCCTTGCTGTCCTGCGAATCTTCCTTCAAAAACGCATCCGCCAAATCGTCGGAGGCGGTTTCTCTACTCCCTTTGCTCAGGATCTCCTGAAAATCGGTGTGAATTTCCTCTTGATCGTCAACAATCAAGACGCGTGTATTGAAATCGTGCATTTGGCTAATTCTCCTGCCGGGGTTCATAATTCTCTCGATAAACTGAGGTACGTCGGAGTCTAATCTGTATCGTTGTGCCTTTCCCTTTCCCTTCACTAAATGCTTGGATTTTCCCGCCGGAGCTAATCACGAAATTCGCGCTGGAATGCAAGCCTAAGCCGGTGCCGTGTTCTTTGGTGGTAAACCCTGCCCAAAAAATTCTGTTGATGTGTTTCGGGTCAATACCGATGCCACTATCTGTCGCATCAAGGCATAAAAAATCGCCCTCAATGTAGGCACGGAATTGGATACGCGGCACGCCAGGGTGTTCACCGGATACGACTAACTCATCAATGGCTTCCACTGCATTTTTGACGAGGTTGACGAGCATTTGATGGAATTGGCTTTCTTGGATTCGAATTTCTGGCGGCACATCGTCGCAATCAATCTCAATCTGAATCTGTCGCTTGTCTATACTTTCTTGGAGGATTTTGATGGCATCTGCAATTGCGGCTTTCAGGTTTATATCTTTGCGGACCGCACTGGCGACATTATAGGTATTCTGGGTGCGGATAATATCCACAATGTGTCCCGTTCTATCTTTAATTCGTTGGACCGTCTGGCCCCATTGCTGCTTTACACTATTGAAATCCGCAGCTAACGTGAGAATAAACGGCAACACTTTCTGTCCCTGCGGGTCATTCTTGATATAATCGCTGAAGTTATCTTGATGCTGTTCAATAGCATTCGCTAATGCTGTCAAGCGCGGTGTCAGTTGGTCGTTTGTGAGTTGATGATGGATAGTGTCAATGCCGACAGAAACGCTGTTGATGGCATTGCCGATATTGTGGAGGATGGTATCCACGATCTCCAATCTGCCTTGTGCGAATGCCTGTGCTAATGTTTCTTCCAATTTGATTTTATGGGTTATGTCGTGAAAAACAACCACCGCACCTCTCTGGTCACCCTCTATGTCCTGTAGCGGTCTACCACTAACGTTGACATAAAGTCCATCATCCGCTGCAGCATTGAGATTTCGGACGAACATCTCAACGTTATCTGTTTCTTCACCCTGGAGTGCCCGTATGACTGGCTGCTCTTCACGGGGAAACGGCGTAACCCTATCCACATAAAAACAGCTGTATATGTCAAACCACTCCTCAAGATTTTTCAGAAGCAGGCCGGTGCCGGCGAGCTGGAGCGCAGCGGAATTAAACATGATGAAATGCCCTGTTTCATTCGTGACGGCTACGCCATCACTGATAGAGTTAAAAATGGAGTGTAGCAATTGACTTTGAACTTCGAGTTGATCGTTTGTGATTTGGAGCTGTGTCTCCGCCTCTTTGAGCTGCGATATATCACGAATAGCAGCGACTGCGCCGTTCACAACGCCTTTTTCGTCATAGATGGGTCGCCCACTGATACTTGCGTGGATGCCTTCTGGGAGTTGCGGGTTGCGGATCATGATCTCAACGTTATCGGCCTGTGCCCCTTTCAGTGCGCGAGCGAGTGGCAGTTCCTCTGGCGGATAAAGCTCTTTGCTTTCTGGGTGAAACAACCCAAATCTTTCGGAGGCTTGCGGGATGTGTACATCTTCAAGGTCCTGACCTGCCATCTTTCTGGCGGTTTTATTGAACAACACATATTTTCCGTGCTGATTTGCGACGATCACGCCGTCACTGATGCTATTGAAAATCGCATCCATCAAGCTGTTCTGTACTTGTAAATCGTTGACTGTTGTTTCGAGCTGCTCCCGGGCCTTCTTCAGATGCGTGATGTCGCGGAAAGCGACAACGCCGCCGATCAACTTATCCGTTTCGTCGTATAAAGGTCGCCCACTGACAGAGATAAAAACACCGTCCGGCCGATTCTTATTCCGGATGAATATCTCAACCTCGTCGGTTATTTCTTCCTGTATCGCTTTGTAGAGCGGGAGTTCGGTTGATGGAATCGGGGTCACTTTATCAGGATAAAATGTGCCGTAGGTCTCCATCCATTCTTCAGGCGACTCCTCGGTCGCCCCGACCCCGACAATCTCCTCAGCGATCGGATTGAAAAGTAAAAAATTACCTTCCTTATCGGCAACGATCACACCGTCGCTGATGCTGTTGAAAACAGTGTCCATCAAGCTGTTCTGTGCTTCTAACTTGTTGACTGTTATTTCTAATTGCTTGGTGACGCGCTCCAGCTCGTTGATATCGCGCATAGCGATCACGCCGCCGATCAAGTCGCCTGTTTCGTCGTATAAGGGTCGGCCGCTGACGCTGACGAAGACACCGTCGGGTCGGTTCTTGTTCCGAAGCACCAATTTAACGTCGTCAGTTGTCTCGCCCTGCATCGCTTTGTAGAGCGGCAGCTCCGTTGACGGAACCATTGTCGTTTCATCGGGATAAAACGTTCCGTAAGTCTCGCTCCATTCTTCAGGTTCCCCCTCTACTGGCCCCATGCCTGCGATCTCTTGGGCACTCGGATTGGCAACGAAAAATTCGCCCGCTAAATTTGTGGCTACCACCCCCTCACTGAGACTGTCAAAAATCGTTTGCATCAGCTTGACTTGATTCTGCAGTTCGAGGTTGGTAGCTTTTAACTCGGCATTCTCACGTTTGAGTTCTTCTATGGACATGACCTATTACCTCCATGTCGTTTTCTTGACAGTTGGCGTTTTCTGTGTTTTAGTTAAACTGAGGCGTGATGGAACATTGTCCGTATGGTTGTGCCTTTTCCTTTCCCTTCGCTAAATGCCTCAATCTTTCCGCCGCAGCTGATTACAAAATTTGCACTTGAATGTAGCCCGAGACCGCTGCCATACGCTTTGGTGGTAAACCCCGCCGAAAAAACGCGCTTGAGGTCTTCTTGGGCGATTCCGATACCGTTGTCTGTAATATCGATGACTAAAAAGTCGCCCTCAATGTAGGCGCGGCATGCGATGTGTGGCAGTTCATTGCGTTCACCGGCTGCTGCCAACGCATCAATCGCTTCCACCGAATTTTTGATGAGGTTGACGAGCATTTGATGAAATTGGCTCTCCTGGATCCGAATCTCTGGCGGTGCCTTCTCACAGTCAATCTGAATCCGAATCTGCCGCTTGTCTATTGAATCTTGGAGCAGCTTGGTTGCATCTGAAATTGCGGTTGCAAGGTTTACATCTTTGTGTGTTCCGCTTGTTTCCTGATACGAGTTCTGGGTGCGGATGATATCAACGATATGCCTTGCTCTGTCCTTGACGCGTTGGACTGTGTGATGCAATTCTTGCTTGGCAGCACTGAAATCTGTGGCGAGCGTCAGAATGAACGGTGCGATTTTCTGACCCTGCGGATCGTTGGTAATGTAATCGCTCAAGTTGTTTTGATGCGCTTTGATCGTCTCGGCTAATGCAATGAGGCGCGGTGTGAGTCTATCGTTGGTGAGTTCGTGGTCGATCGTATCAATGCCGACCGCGACGCTATTGATAGCATTGCCGATATTGTGGAGGATGGTATCCACGACCTCTAATCTGCCCTGCTCGAATGCTTGTGCCAAGGCTTCTTGGCTTTTGACTCTCTCGGTGATGTCGTGAAAAACGGCGACGCCGCCTTTCCAATTGCCGCCATCACCGCGTAGGGGTCTCCCACTCACGCTGGCATAGGTGCCCTCTTGGTCTTCATCGGTTTGGATAAACATTTCAATGCCGTCTGTTGATTTCCCCCAGATGGCTTCAAAGATGGGATGTTTCTCCATAGGAAACGGCGTGACTCTATCGGGGTAAAAGTAGAGGTCTGGTTTAAACCACTCGTCGCTACTTTTGAGAAAGGGTATGGCGCCGAGGATGCGTTTTGCGTTCAAATTCGCCATTATAATATTACTGGTTTCACCGGCGACGACGACGCCATCACTGATGCTATGAAAAATGGAGTGGAGGAACTGCGTTTGAAGCTTCAATTGACCGTTTGTCATTTCCAATTGTGCTTCTGTTTCTTGCATCCGTTTGACTTGATTTTCCAGTTCAAGATGAGCAGCGTTGAGCTCGGCATTTTCACGCGCAAGTTCCGCATTCGCAGCTTTGAGCTCGGCGTTTTCACGCGCGAGTTCCTCTATTGACATATTGCCTCCCGGTCGTGTATCCATATTTAGAATTCTCTTTCTTCTTCAATCTTTGCGTGCGTAATCTTGGCTTCTAAGTCCTCTACATATTCATCAAGCCAGTGTTTAACATTCGCGTTATTTTCAAGTGCTGTGATATTAATCAGTTTCTCTCTTTTTGTTTCAAGGTATAAACTACGTTCTCCGGTCCACATCTCTGTCGAATAATTCGCGCTTAGATTTCTGTGGACATCTTCTCGTTGTCCATAACGAATCAGGAAGGCGCGTACGAGAGAATTCGGCCATTCATCCACTGAAAGGGTTTTCGGAACGAGTCTGTAGGCGAAATACCATGCCCGATTTTCTACGTCCTCATCAATCCACTCCCAAATTTTTTCAGGTGGAATCAAGGTTAACGCGCCTTTTTCCTCTCCTGTTTCCCAATCCTCTTCGGAATTTCCATCTTTAAGCCAACTTTCAACAAAAAAATCATATTCCGATAGGCGTTTGCTGACGTGTTTCCAAACCTGCTCTGGATATTGTTTCGTCAACTCGTTCATCACAGAGACTGTGTCTGTGTCGAATGTTCCAAAAATAGTGCCCTGCTTTCCGAAATGAGGTAGGACTCGCTCAAGAAGTTCTAAGCCCTTTTCTGGGTAGAGATCTAGGAACGCCTTGGCAAGGTCTACCCAATAACTATCTGTCATTGATCCTGCCAATTGGAAATGCTGATGTAATGCCGGCACATTTTCAAATAGGGTTGGACGGGTGAGCAGTTGGAATGTCAGATCACGCGGTAAAACTGAGACTTGCTTGGCGTGAATGTAGTAGAAATAATACAACTTGAGTGCAATGGGTACAGCTAACTTGTCTGAAGAATTAAGGAGGAACTCGGTCCACGCTGTGAAGACTTCCTCCGATAAGTTGTCCATCACACGGCTGCCAAAGAAAGATGCGAAGAAGTTAATCTCCATAACCCCCGCTTTGGCAAGTTTGAGCAGACGCAAGCCTGCCCGGTCTGTTATTCCAGAAAGGTGCGTGATTTCCGGGATTAGACTATTCAGTGTAGTATCCTCAACGAGTGCATCAAGTTGTGTTTCCCATTGTGCTTGGTCTTTCTCAAAAACTGCGCAAAAATAACCCCCCAAAAAGAACGCACTTGCGTTTTCACCCGCGTTTCGTTGTGCCTCAAGTAGCATTGGCAGTAGCACAATTCCGTTGTCTTTCTGCCCAAGTTGGTATCCAAAAGCGTGCCCATTTTTGGCATCAGTTGTGACAAGCCAAGGCAGTTCCGCTTCCAAAAGGGGCGGGTTTTCAACGGCTTGCTGCGCGAGTGTCTGGATTTGTGGATGTCCCTGCTCAAGGTAATTTTCGGCTTCATCAAATGCATCTACACGCAAATTCATCCCAACATATCGTTGCATCATAGAAGGAAAGTCCGAACCGACCAATTCATCTCTGAGTTGTTCCCAACGCTGTCTCATATCGTCAGGTAAATCTTTGCCGTTATTGTGCAGAAACGCAACAACCGTTTTAATAAGCAGCCTGTTATCAACATAGATTTTGTCTGAGAGCAGCTGGAGTGTGTCAAGGACCATGGCATTGAGATTCGGTCTCCTGGCAAGATGAGAGGCACGTTGTAATAAAATGTCAGTCGCTGCTTCACGTTCATCTTTTGGCAACCGCCCTAATTGTTCAGAAAGGAGCTGCCAAACCTGACGATAAGCGTCAAAAAGTTCGCCATAAGTTTTGGGGTGCCAAAAGTCAACGTTCTTGCGTAACCCGCGATATTCTGCACCAGACATCCGTGAGAAATGGTCGAACTCTAAACCTTCGTTACACGCTTTCAATGCAAGGAGCCGTTTCTCTTTTGACCCGGATTCAAATGCCTCTTTCAAGACGGGTAAACGTTCTGCTGGGGATGCTTCGGTCGGTGCGACTCTGCCACGCCCTGGCGAAAAGAGACCTGCAAATACACCGCTTGCATTGTTGGAAAAACCTTCATTCTCCGCTTCACCGAGGGCGAGAAGTAGTCTTGCAGCATCAACAAACAGGTCGCGTTGCATCGCAATCTTTTCAAGGGCCCATACGACATCCCTTCGTCCAGTTGTGAATTGCAAAAGGGTATCTTTATCCCAGGTCCCTACAGTGCGCAGCAGGCACTTTAAGGCTGCCTTCGGATCCGCTTCAGTCAGTGCTATAAAAAAACGGCTACCCAACCTTGTCTTCAGATATTCACCATCCTGAAAGGGTCCGTTTGAACCGAGAAGTTCTTTGACAATTCTCGCTGCAGGCTCCGATTCAGCGGCGTACTGAAACATTTCGTGGAACCACGTAATCAATTTGGATTTATCGGGTAAACCTTGGGTGAAGGTTTCAAGATCAAACAAGTCCCCGTGAATTCGCCACCATTCTACCCATAACTTGATATGGAGTGCTTTCGGTGTGATGTAGAGCGTAGACTGACCTTGAAGAATCTTGCGTCTTTTCAGATCATTAATAATTCTTTGAAACTTGTTCCAGGTGATCAGCGGATTCGCTTTTTCAACTTTTTTTGCAATCGCTTGGGCATCAGCGACAACAGGTCCCCCAAAACCGAACCGCTTAAAGAGTGCGATGTATTGCAGCACCAATTCTCTCTGTTGAACTTCAGAATCATTCGGATTCTCTTTGTGATAGTTAGTATAGAAACTCTTGTAAAGTCTATCTTCCTTAAGCAGCAGCGATGGGGATCCTGGGTAATCGACTAAAACTTTACCTGTATGGTGCGCCATCCGTGGCGAACCGTCACAGAATTCTATATAGAGATCCGCTTGTTCTTCGGATATCCCATGTCCTTGAATAATAGTGGAGATCTGATCATCCTCCAACCGTAGCGTTTCAAATTCAGAAATATCACTATCAACAACGGGATCGTAATCGTTATAGATACTAATCAGCTTAATCCGAGGTCCCCGATTCTGTAGTTCATTCCAGATATCATACCGGCTGCTTGGATCGCACTCATCAACTATCAAAATAGCTGAAAAGTCATTGTCGTCGCGGAGGATTTCACGCCTCAGACCGCTGGCACGAAACTCAGCAGGCGTGCAATAGATAACAAGCGGTGCTAAATCATCTACTTTTGTCGCCTCAAAAACGAGTTTCGTTTTACCGATGCCGGGTTCACCTAACACGCGCACGTGAACCGCATTAACTTTTTCTCGCAATTCAGTTCGGATTTTGTCAATTAATTCGTGCTGTGCCTCTGCAGCAATAAATTCAACTTGCATGTCGGCATTGGTCGACCAGCTCTGATGCGTTCGAAATTCGGCATGACTGCGCCCATTAACCCATAATGCCAAAGATGGAAACTTCTGAAGGAAACCAATGAGTGTATTTTGCGTCCAGACTTCAACTTTGGGATGCGAATAACCGCACTGCTTTAAGTATTCTTCAATGTAAGAATAGATTTGCTGCCGCTGGGACTCAACAGGATCAATTCCGGTGCAAACCAAAACGTAAGTACCATCAGCATCAAGGCAAGCACAGATGCTTTCACCAAGGTTCTGCAATTCAGGCGTTTTCGTTCCGAAGAGCTCTTCTTTGATAACTGACTTCCGCCACGGTTTAAACGATGCTCCCGATTTAATTTGATAACTGGTTTTGCCTTGCTTAATTATCCCTTGTCCTGTTTCACTCTGCACATCATCGACAGTAGCGTCAACGCCACTGTCCGGGACATTAACCCAACGAGAAACGTTAATCTTGCTAATTTCTATACCGAGCGAGCGCGCTTCCGCCCAAAGCAGCTTCTGAAAAAAATCAACATCTTTGCTCTGCTTAAGCTGGGTAAGGTTTTCATTCCTTACGGTGAAAATCGTCTCACGGTTCATAATATAACTCCGAAAAATTTAGGGTACGATTAGGATACCATACATAGCGTTCCGTGTCAAGGATATTTACAAAAGCAGCCAGAGACATTCAATTGTCCGATTTGGATCTTGGTTTTGCTTTACATAGGTGAACGTTCTTGGGAAAAAATCGCGAGCGACAAGAAATCCGCAGAAATCCGCAGAAATCCGCAGAAACACCCTATCAAATACCCCTATCAAATACCCCTATCAAATACCCCAAGCAAAAACACTCGCTCCTACAGTCCCATCACATCGTAGGTTGGGTTGAACGGATACAACCAAAAGCATACAAATCAGAGAAAACCGAAACTGTTTCAAAGACCGGCATATTCACCAGAGACCGAGTGAAACCCAACGCCTTTCGGCTTTCCTGAACGCCTTGCGTTCTGAAGTTGGGTTTCTCTGCGTTCTTGATTGTGGAGACGATATGTTGAATAGGCGTGTATTGGGTGTCGCACATCTATCTTCTCAGTTGCGTTCAACCCAACCTACTCCGCTTAGAATTCGCTTCCAATTTCCTAACCTGCACCGACAATTGAATGTCTCTGACAAAAGCAGCCAGAGACATTCAATTGTTAAATTGTCAGAACTATGATTTTTGTCATAAAGGCACTTTAATTTTTTTTGTACGCAAAAATCTGCGTTATATTTTTTTCTCCGACGGGTTTGCGTCCATCCTTAAAATGTTACACCAGTGAATGACCCTAAAAAAGCTCAAAGTGTTTGTAGAGCTTCCCGATAAGGACCTTGTAATCCAAACGCATTCACTGTCCGAAGCAACTCCTGCGGATTGCCTGTATCGTAACGCCGCCCCGCGGCGCGGTAACCGGACATCCCTTCTTGCCTGATCATCTCCGCCATCGCATCCCGTAATTGAATCTCGCCGTGCGTCACAATCCGGTGCTTGTAGTTATAGTCCAATATATCGAAAACGATAGGAGTCAGCAGGTCTATGCCGAAGTTACAGAGATATTGCGCCGCTGGGATGCCTTCCACACGGAGATGTTTTTGCGCGAACGCGAGCGTGGGTTTCTCGGAGATTTGTGCTAATTTAAAAAGTCTGGCAGATTCAACAGAAGGGCTGCCGTGAACAATGCCATTCAGTGAGAGCTCGCTTTCATGACAGAGGTCGAGACTCGTCACGGACTGACCGACTTGTGCGTAGATGTCCACTAACTGTTTCGCGCATGAGGTGTCAGATTCCGAAATGTAGAGATGATCGCCGAGCAGAATCATGACCGGCTCACCTGCGGCGAAATCCTTCGCACAATAGATCGCGTGTCCGAACCCCTCCGGTTGCGCCTGAATAGCGAAATGCAACCGCTGTCCTATTTCCGCTAGCCTGTCCGCCTGCGCTGCCAACGCTTCCTTTTCCAGAATAGCATCCGCAACCCCCGTGCCAGAGAAATAGTCGGTAATTGGTTCAACCTGTTGCGGTTGCGCAACGATACATACCGCTTCCACACCTGCTGATACCGCTTCTTCAATAATCAACTGGATGACCGGTTTTGCAATGCCGTCTTTGTCAATAATTGGGAAAAGTGCTTTCGGTACGGCCTTCGTTGCTGGAAAGAGACGTGTCCCGTAGCCAGCGATAGGGATAACTGCTTTTCGAATCGGTTTCATAGCGTCTCCGCTTAAGCGAAAATGCCCGCCAAAATTTGGCGGACATCTCATTGTCAATGCATTTCAAGATATACCTATTGTGCGGCTTTGAGTTGCCCCCACGTCGTCGCCACTTTTCCGGCGGCATCGACGGCTAACGCGCCTTCAATGCCATCTCCGAGTTTCGTGACTTCATCATCCGTGAGCGGCACGTTGAAGATTACGACCTCATCAATGATACCGTTCCACTGACAACGTTTACCACACCCCGGGTCTGCACCGATGTAAACCTCTTCAAGCGATGGCCACGGGGGTCCTTTGGCATCTTCACTGTTCTGTAACTTACCGTTAACGTAGACATGCAGCTTCGCGCCATCCCACGTCCCGACGAGATGCACCCACTCTTTGGCTGGGACCTCATCGCCAAGAACTTCGAGTTTTGCCCCGCCGTTCGCGATTCGGATATGAAACGCGGCCTTTGTACTATTTTCGCCGTTCTCGTGTGCACCTGTGCCGAGTAAGAACTGCGACCACGTTGAGCATCCAAGGCCTTTCCAGATGACGCACTTACCTGTGGGATCCTCTGCTGCATACACCCAGGCATGGATCGAAAACCCCTCAGATTCCTTGAAATCCAACGCCTCCAGCGTCTTCGCTTCATTCTTGGTGCCGAGTTTGACCCAGGTGTCTTGACCGTTAAACTCCAATCCGCCGCCGAATTTGCCTTTCGCCCACTTCAGGTCGCCAACAAATTCGCCATCGGTACCGTTACCGGAGAGGTCTTTTACAACTTTACCTTTACCTTCTTCAAATGTCCACATCCCTGCAATTGAATCTTCATCAAGATTCGCATCGCTTGCGGGTATCACCGCGAAACTGAGCGCGATAATAGCAATTGCAATGTATGTGTAATTCAGATAGCGTGTCGCTAAAAACATTTGAGTTTCTCCTTCTTGGTTGTAGAAATTAGGTTCCATTCTATTCTGCTTTATTAGGTTTATCAAAACCTGATTATACATTTTAACTTATATGTTTTCGGTTTGTCAAGTCAATTGCATCTGTTTCGGCGATTTTCTGCACAAGCGCGCGGTTATCCTCATAGACAACTTTGATGAGTTCCTCAATATCCGGCTCCTGAACCGATATATCCACAATCCGAAACCTTTGGAGGATCGCACCGATAAGCTCGGCTGTACTAATCGCCTCTGGCACAAAGCGATATTGCACGCGCGTGCCTTCTTGAGAGATCACATCCGCATTCGGGATACTGATGTCTGGATAGACTTCGGCATAATCGACGCTCAAAATTCGTTCCGTGGAAAGCAACCGCCGGAGTGTCGCAAGCTCCCCATCAAAACAGAGACGCGCTTTATCAATAAGGATAACGCGTTTACAAAGTTTTTCCACATCATCTAAGTCGTGTGTTGTTAAGACCACTGTCACCTGCCGTTCGGCGTTAATTTGCTGAATGAACTCGCGGATACGCGCCTTCGCAACGACATCCAAACCGATCGTCGGTTCATCAAGGAACAGCACCTCCGGGTCGTGCAGAAGTGCAGCAGCAATATCCGCACGCATCCGTTGACCGAGACTTAATTGGCGGACAGGTGTCTGAAAAAAGTCGCCAAGGCTCAACAATGCGTCAAACATTTCCACATTGTAGTGGTATTGTGTCTCTGGGATCCGGTAGATACGCCGCAGCAACTCGAACGATTCTCGGACCGGTAGATCAAACCACAAATGTGAACGCTGCCCAAACACGACTCCGATACGTCTCGCGTTCTCCTTACGCTGACGGTGCGGTGTCCAACCGTTCACGCTCACGCTCCCGGATGTCGGCACCAAAATACCTGTCAACATCTTAATCGTTGTCGACTTTCCTGCACCGTTCGGTCCTAAATATCCGACGACTTCGCCGCGCGCGACAGAGAAAGAAACGTCGTCTACTGCCCGGACGAGGTCGTGTTTCCGAGAAAAGAGGTTCACAAAACTCCCAAAGAACCCTTTGCGATGGTGATAGACTTTGAAAGTTTTGCTGAGATTTTCAACTTTAATCATTCAATGCCCCGTACTTTGATAGTGCAACACACCCCACCGCCAGAACAGCATCGTAACACCGAGAAAAAGGACCCCCGCGTAAGGCGCGAATTGCACACCGAGCGACGAGATCCCAGAAGATGCCCCTTTTTCCAATAGAAATAGCGATGGAAAATAGTTCACACACGCCAGCGGAATAATGAAAGTAAAGAAATGGCGAAACCACCGCCGATAAATTGAAAACGGGTAGCTGCCCATAAAAACCCCGCCATTCGTGAAAATATTGACGATCTCAATGGATTGCACAGTCCAAAAACAGCTCGTCGCACCTATCACGAAGATCCCGATAAAAAAGCAGGTCCCGCTTATCAATGAAATCAACAGGTATCCCACCTTCACAAATGACCAAGCGATAGCTAATTGTGAATTAGCGATAACAAGCACAACCACTGCCTGCGCGATCCGACCGACCCGACGGAGTAAAAATTCGTGCGAAAAAACTTGGTAGAAAGTGCCAAGCGGGCGGACAAGCATCGTATCAAAATCGCCGCGCACAACATGTCGCTGAAACACATCAAACCCTCTGCCTATCATTTCAGCGACAGCGAAGCAGATACCGATCATGCCATAAAGGAATCCGACTTCCCATAGACTCCATCCCGCTAACGCTTTGAAACGGTTAAAGAGCAGGGCAATCATGAAAAAATCGATGACAGAGACGCTCGCTTGTGCAAAGAGGTCCAACACAAACGAGAGCCGATATTCCATCTGCGAGCGGATCCGCAGTTTCACAAAATGCAAGTAGAGTGAAAGGAGGTGCATGCTAACCGCCCTGGATAACCAACCGCGAAAATCCGCGGTTTAAAAGAATCCGCCCTAACCCGAGGAAAAAGAGTACCCATAGCATCTGTTTGCCGATAGCAATCCAGACCTCTGTGCCTATAAGCTTACCCAAATAGATACTGAACGGAACGTCAATCAGACCGCCAAACGGTAGCCATGCTGCGATGTGTGCCAACCAATCCGGCCATAACGCGATCGGCACGAGCATACCGGAAAATAAGGTGATTATGGAATAGGAAAGCCCGGAAATGCCTGTGGTGTCCAGCGTCCAGAACGCAGAACTAAAAATCGTTATTGTGATCGCAGCACTCATGAAAGCGGCGAGGCTCATTGAAACTGTGAACGCCATTAAGGTCGTTGGTTCCGTCGGGATCGCAACTGCGAAGAAGAGAAGGCTAATCAGAAAAGTCGGAAGCCCGCGCATTAATAAATAATAACAGGCTCTCCCACATTCATCGGCGAGCCAATATCCGTGGAAGTCTACCGGTTTCGTTAGCTGGAGTGCGACGCTCCCATCTTTTATGGCGTTGGTAACGTCAGAACGGGCCCCAAAAAACGGCATGAGCATGAAAAAGACCTGACAGAGCACAAAATAGGTGATAACTTCATCTAAATCGAGCGGTTGTGGCCCGGTCGCCGCCGCATAGAAAGCGGTATAGACGAAAACATGCACCAGCAAAAAAAAGAAGTTCGTCGTCAAACCTGCAAGGTTCGCCACCCGATATTGCATCCGCTTTTGGAACGACTTCGCCACAAACGCCAGATATACAATTATAGAACTATTCATGCCGCAGTGCCTCTGTTGGCATCAGTCCTGCGGCTTTGTTTGCTGGATAGAGCCCGAAGAAGACACCGATGAACGCGGAGACACCAAACGCAATCAACGCCGCCTCGATAGAGACGATCGCAGGCCAACTCGCCTGCATGAGCTTCGAAATAATCAAACCCGAAATGGAAGCGAGGCTGCTGCCGATGAAAATGCCGATGAACCCCCCGCAAATGCTTAAAACGGTCGCTTCAATCAGGAATTGCGTCAAGATGTCGCGCCGTCTCGCGCCAATCGCTTTACGTAAACCGATCTCGCGCGTCCGCTCCGTTACAGAGACTAACATAATGTTCATGATCCCGATGCCACCTACGAAGAGGGCGACGCTTGCAACACCGCCGAGCAGTATCTGAACAATCCGACTCACATTCCCCACCTGTTTTATAATCTGCTTCGCCGTGAAAAATTCAAAATATTTTTCATCACCGTGTTGCTGCCGCATGGCGACCTTGATTTCAGCAACCGCTTGCTCCACTTTTTCATAACTCTCCGCTTGACAAAACAGGTACATCCAGCCTTTAAAACTCCCGAAAAAACGGATTTTCATTGTGGTGAGCGGGATGATCACCCGATTATCCCACCCCTCGCTCGCCATACTGTTGCCTTTTTCCTCCATAACGCCTATTACAGTGAACCGATCCTGACCGATTCTCAGCTCAAGCCCGATCGGATTCTTCATCTGGAAGAGGTCCTTATGAAGCTCGGACCCGATCACACACACGGAACCCCTCTGCTCAATGTCGGCCTCAGTAATGAACCTACCGAGGTTGATATACCAATTGTTGGCTTCTTGATAGAAGGGAGTCGTCCCTTGTACCTCCAAAGACCGGTTAACGTGTTTGTGCGACACGGGAAGGTTCATGCCTGACTGTGCGGTCGCCAGCTTCAGAGATGGACAGTTTTGAGTAATAAAGGCGAGGTCGTCGTATTCAATATATTCCGGGTGTTTATTTCTTCTATACGAGCCGTCCTCGCGCCGAATCGCCTCCTTCCGAAAACAGACGATCATCCCGGCACCGCCGATCCGTTCTAATTCAGCGAGCATGAGGTGTTCCGCACCGCCACCGACCGAAACAACTGCAACAACTGCAGCGATGCCGATGATAATGCCGAGGGTCGTGAGCACTGATCGTAATTTATTGCGTCGGAGTGCTGCCAAACCGACGCTAACGCCTTGTGTAATTTGCATGGTTATTCCGGTTTCATAGATTCGCCGTGCAACAAGAATGCACGGATGTCATAACGCCCAGGACGTTCAATGGGTAAATCACCGCTCTCGATCATCAAATCCAGTGGGTTCGCATGCGTCCGCAACGGCAATTGCACCACTTCGTGCATACGGGCGGATTCATAGATCGCCATAATAATTTCAACCGCAGCGCGCCCGTGTTTCGCCTCACCGCGGTGTTCAGGCCCGCCTTCAATCCATTCGACGAGTTCAGCGGCTTGCGCGACATGCTGATTCGCACCATCAGAGGGACGTTCTTCCCATTCGGCTGTCTTATTGTTCAGCAGCCGGACGCGTCCCTCTGTCACATCCGCGATGCCGTCTGTACCGTAGACGATGCCGCCTTGGTAATTCGGCCTACCGATCTCTTGCAAAAGCATGCCGATGCAACCGTTCTCAAAGCCGACAATCCCGGCACTCCGATCCTCAATCTGGATGTCGCGTTCATAACGCTCGGTTTTACGTTCAACGTTGCCGATCACCCACGTAGGCGCGGGATCGCCGAGGACGTAGCGCATCATATCGAAAAGGTGTGAACAGTCATTGAGTAACCCCTGTCCCCCGTGACAGACGATCTGCCTCGGTTCACCGATTGCGCCCTCAGCGATAAGGTTTCGGGCATCTGTCCACGCGGCGTTGAAACGACGTTGATGTCCAATGACGACCTTAACACCGCTGCGGTTCGCAGCGATTAACATGTCATCACACTCACCTAAACTCACACCCATCGGCTTTTCACAGAGTACAGCCTTCGGACTCCGGGCACAAGCGGCGATCGTCATCGGCGCGTGCAGTTTATGCCACGTCGCTACGCTCACAATGTCAAGGTTCTCGGTATCCAACATCTCGCGCGCATCTAAATAACAGTTCTCCGCGGGAACACTATAGGTGTCCGAGAACTTATCAAGTGCCACTTGCACCGGGTCGGCGAGTGCCACGATCTCTGTCTGGTCAACACCCTGATAGCCGCGAGCGTGCGCATTGGCAATACCACCACATCCAATAATTCCAACACGATATTTAGTGGTTTCCATATTCCTCTTTGTAGCATAGGCTGTTAGCCTGTGCCTCTATCCTTGTAGTGTCCGAGTTGGGTTTCCCTATGTTCTTGAATGTATGACGGGTTCTGGTGTCCTTTCAGGTGTGTCTGAAACATAGATGTCCACCTTTTGAACACCGTTCAACCCAACCTACTATCTGGTATCTTTATCCTTGTAGTGTCCGAGTTGGGTTTCCCTATGTTCTTGAATGTATGACGGGTTCTGGTGTCCTTTCAGGTGTGTCTGGAACATAGATGTCCGCCTTTTGAACACCGTTCAACCCAACCTACTATCTGGTATCTTCACCGAAATGTGAGGCAACAATAACTAAATCCTGAATATTGACCGTGCCGTCACCGTTCAGATCCCCTTTAAGATCTTCACCGGACTCACCGAATTGAGCAGCGACAAGTACCAAGTCTTGAATATTGACCGTGCCGTCATCGTTAACATCCCAAGGTGTCGGCGGCATCTCTATCGTCGTTGTGGTCGTGACTTTTGCAGTCATCGTGCCATCCGTTTTAGAAGTTGCCGTCACATCAATCGGATACTCCCCGGGGACTGTTAATAGATCGCCTCTAACCGTCAATGCAACTTCTGCGGACGCACCCGCCTCAAGTTCAATTGACCTTTCACTCAGCGTGCCGAGCACACTCCCGCCAATGCCGACCTCTGCTGACGCTTCAAGCGTTACCGTATCCGGCATATTGCCGGTATTCGTAACTTTGAGCGTATAACTGACACCTGCGACTGCTTCCGTGGTAGCGCGTGCGGTTTCGCCGACAACTTCCAACGATACACCTGCGACTACCGATATCGGCGGTGTCGATTCTGAACTTGCTGTGTAGATGTAATCATCTATCGGGTTGAAGTTCCCATTAGAAGCGTTTCCGGCTGCGTAAAAAGTAATTGCACCTATATCCGCATCGGGGGCTGTCCACTGAAATTCCCAACTATGTTCATCATTCGTGCCTGCGGCGTTTCCGTCAGAGGTATGCTTAATATACTGCTTACTGTTTGCTTCTGATAATTGTGTATTTCCTGCGGTGTCTGTAGCAAAGGAGCCTGCGCGTGCACCATCGGCATCCAACGCTGTCATCTCAAATCCCCACTTGCTCTGACCGGCACGCGATAGATTGACAATGATCGTATACACCTCATTCGGTATATATGTTTCAGGAACTGTTAGCATCAGGGAACCCCCTGAGATATTAAGGTCATTGCCAGCGTGGCATCCTGCTTGAGCACAAGTTTTTTCATTGGGTGCCCCTGTACTCTCGTCTGGTGGACCCGCAGAAAGAGCAAATACACTCCCAGTACTCACACCGAAAAGCAACACAAGCGCGCCCCAAACAGGTAAGATATTTTTTAGATTCATTAAAGACTTTTCCTCTATTTATAGATTATACTAAAGTTTGGACAATTTTTTTCAAAAGTGAGTTCCATATAAGAAATGGGTTCATCACATCTGTTCAAGGCAACGACATTAAGACCCAACACCATACAGAAAACCTCTTTGCTCCAGCGGAGCAAGATGTCTATAGCAGCAGGACAAACCGAGGCTTCCGCTCCAGCGGAGCGGTATGTCGGCATTACACATAGCACTCCGCTGGAGTGCAAGTTCTTCGACAGTGGGTTTCTATAGACATAGCACTCCGCTGGAGTGCGGTATTTTTCTACGAGTTCCATCCGCATAAGAAACTCACAGAAAATACATAATCCCTTGAAAATTCAACGGACACACAACACGAATTGTCCAAACTTTAGTAGATTATAGTAAAACCCGAAAATAAGTTTACAGTTCACCCTGTCGTAGGGGCTGGGTTACCTAGAAGAAATCCGCAGAAATACCCAAGCAAAGACCCCAAGCAAAAACACCCCTACGAGTTACGGTGTGCGCAAATAATTATGGGTTTGACTATAAAAAACGCCCCAACTAGCTAAACCGGTAAGTCGAGGCGTTTTATTTTTAATAGCAATTTCGGAGACTTGCAAGCTTCGCCTTGGAAGCCTGCAAGCTTCGCCAAAAAGCGTTTTCGCTACGCTTCCTACTTCAGGATAACCATCCGTCGGGTTGCGGAGAATTCTGGAGTCTCGAGCGTATAGAAGTAGATACCACTCGCGACGCGTTCGCCAACCGAGTTCTTACCATCCCAATACGCTGCCGTCGCAGGTGTCATATAAGAGCCTGTCGCCTGCAGACCTAAATCCAGCGTGCGAACCAGATGACCCGCTATATTATGAATATGGATGGAGACTTCAGTCGATTTGCTCAACTGATACGGAATCCATGTTTCAGGGTTGAACGGGTTCGGATAGTTCTGCGCCAGAATCGTATCTTCCGGGCGAACGTCGCCGACAGCCAGTTGCAGACTGAGGAATGCATTGCGAATATCAGCTGTTGAAACGGTGCGCTGGAAGGGACCAGAGACGATTGTACCGCGTTCGTCGTAAAGCGTGATTTCGAGTTTATCGCCGGCTTCAACGACGCTCTTACGGTTCAGGTCTGCCCAAACAGCGGAGGAACGTTTCGCAGCACTCGTGACGTTGTCCGTGGCGATTGTGCCAGTGCGGAGGTTTTCAGCGATGAGTGTGTAACCTGTGCTTGCGTCCATGCCGCGGATATCGCTCGTGACCACAAATGCCCAGGCACTCTTGAAAGTAGAAAGTGCGGGTGCAGCAGGTGCTTCACCATTAGCGTCAGCAGTTTCGCCGTCGCCAGCGTCTTCAGTTTCGCCGTTACCAGCGTCAGCGGCGTCATCACCAGCAGCGTCAGCGGCGTCATCACCAGCAGCGTCAGCGGCATCGTCACCAGCAGCGTCAGCGGCGTCATCGCCAGCAGCGTCAGCGGCATCGTCACCAGCAGCGTCAGCGGCGTCATCGCCAGCAGCGTCAGCGGCATCGTCACCAGCAGCGTCAGCGGCGTCATCACCAGCAGCGTCAGCGGCGTCATCACCAGCAGCGTCAGCGGTGTCATCACCAGCAGCGTCAGCGGTGTCATCAGCGGCATCGTCAGCGGTGTCATCAGCGGCATCGTCAGCGGCGTCATCAGCGGCATCGTCAGCGGCATCGTCACCAGCATCAACGACAGGTTCTTCAGCAGGTGGTTCTTCCGGTTCAGGCTGGTTGTCCCATGCACTACCCGTGAATTTCACCATACCACCCTCTGGCGTATTGACGATATATCCCATACCCCCATCAATACCAAATCCATCACTTTCATCAGCGACAGTATAGCCGACGAAATTCTGCGTTGCGGCATCGAGTTGGATGACGACCGTCGCGCCGAGCATTTCTGCCAATGATTTCGCGGTGTAAGGTTCTTCCGGCATCAACGGAATGGAGATCATGTTCAAACCGGGGGCAAGTGTAACATCAAAGCCAGGACCTTCCATAGGTTCATCAGTAGCATCGTCAGCGGCGTCATCAGCGGTGTCATCGGCGGCGTCATCAGCGGCATCGTCAGCGGCGTCATCAGCGGCGTCATCAGCGGCATCATCAGCGGCGTCATCGGCGGCGTCGTCAGCGGCGTCATCAGCGGTGTCATCAGCGTCAGTGTCGGCGTCAGCATCGGTGTCGGCATCGGCATCGGCATCAGCGTCAGTGTCGGCGTCAGCATCAGCGTCGGCATCGGCGTCAGCATCAGCGTCGGCATCGGCATCAGCGTCAGTGTCGGCGTCAGCATCGGTGTCGGCATCGGCGTCAGCATCGGCATCAGCGTCAGTGTCGGCGTCAGCATCGGTGTCGGCATCGGCGTCAGCGTCGGCATCAGCATCCGCATCGGCGTCGGCATCCGCATCACCAGAATCAGCACCATCATCACCAGTGTCATCTGCCGGTGGTGCTTCAACAGCAGGCGCAGTCACCGTGCCATCTGCAGTTGTGACTTCCAATGAAGCAGCAGCGGCATCGGAAACAACAACACCTGTCAGACCAATAGTGGATGCTTTCGCTTCAACAACTTCAAACGTTACCGTAGCAAGTGTGCCGTCACCATCAGACGCGCCACCAAGAGCGGTTGCGGCGATTTGAACGCTGTCCCCGGCAGCGGATAGTTTAGCTGGGACCGCAAAGGCACCTGCAGGCAGGTAGTCCGCGTTTGCACCTGAGACATACTTAAGGGCAGTTGGATCGAAGGTTACGTCAAATTGATATCCTGCAACACCTGCGCCACCCGCTATATTAATATTGACCATGAGTTGTTCCCCAGCGGCTGGGGATTCAACCGTAGCAGGATCCACAGAGACAACGGCTGCACCGTAACTCATGGCTGTAAATCCTAAACACATTACAACAGCTAATAAGGAAAAAAGCGTTTTCCTATTAAAAAGCTGGTCTTTCATAAGACACTCCTTATAATTCGTTAATATTGTGACATTTTCTTTACCTTAGCGGTATAGAGGTCAGCCCTCGTTCGCGAATATGGAATATCTCCCAGAGTCGTATGTTTTTCTCAAAGGCACAAAGACGGTTCGCTTAAACGAGGTTTCTTGATAATAAGGTAAGTTTATCCTAAAATTATAACGTTGTCAAATTAAATTCGGTTTAAAGTTTAAATTAGACAATTTTCCGTCAATCGGATCAACATACCTTCATTGCTTTCCTTAAGTATACCATAAACCTTAACTATAAAACAAATTAAAAACAAATTACGAATCTACACGCGGTGCAAGAGCATTCCAAACGTCCGCTAATTCAGCAGTCGCCTTATAAACCGGATAGAGTGCCTCCCACATCGCTTTGCGTGCTGCAGTCGCAGCATCAACATCGCCTTCAGCAAGCGCGGCCTTGAGTTGGGCCCCCATCTCTTGCTGCACCGCTGCACACGTTTCTGTCAGTTCCGCAAGCAATTCAGCAGCATGGATCTGGCGGGCAATGAGTTCCGATACAGACACCTGCATATCCGGCTCCACATCGTAAGCGCGGGCGGGTGAAAAATTGTGTGGCAACCGTTCGCCTGCTTCGTTTCGCGGCGTATGTGTCGGGTGGATATGTGGCGTAACAGACAAATACATCGTCATCGGTTCATCGCCAAGAACGCGCACCGTATGCGGCTGATCCGCCAAAGCGACGCACATCTGACCCGGCCCCAACTCTTCCGTTTCGCCATCAATCTCAAATTCGACGCGCCCTTCCAGAATCAAGAAAATCTCGTGTCCTAAGTCGTGACTATGCAGTTGCGCGCTTTGTCCAGGCTCCATCTTCAAGAACCGCGAGCGAATTTGCGGTGTCACCAACACATTGCGGACATCTGTCCGATAATCGTAAACAGGAAACCCCATCGCATGCCTCCATACACTTTTGAAATAAATATAACATTTTGCACGAAAAATGTCAAGAAAAAACTTGTTGACACGTCTTTTAAATCTGAGTATAATAATCAGAAACATAGTAATAAGGAGACAAATTATGGATTTAACACGCCAACCCCCACGCCGCCCTTCAAACCTCGGAATCGCCGGAATTGTCGGCGCGGCACGGCTGACAGATAAAGCGCGCGCACATAACGCGGAGACCCTCGGCGAGTATCTCTACGGTGAAAACTCCGGTTTAGATCGGCGCGTCTTAATATTTTTAGGCATTTCAGGAGATACTTTCGCTGCAGCCGCCGACGAACACGACGATATCGCGCTCGGAAACTGGGTCCTTGAAACCAGCGGAAAAACAGCAGCAGAAATTGCCGAGTTTAACGACGCTGCACTTTCCGACAATCCTGATACCGAAGGACATAAACAACGTTTGAAGGAGCGGCTCGCTCGCTTTGCACCCGGCAGAACCGACATTACCACAGTCGTCCAGTCGATGGAATTGGATGATTGGGGCAGCTTCTGGCAGGTGGATCTCACTGCTGGTCCGCCCCGCAGTGCACGCGCGAAAGATATTGCTGGTATCTGCGGTGTCGCACGGATGGCAGACAAAGCGCGCGCCGAACGCGCCGAAAAAATCGGCGAATACAAATACGGCGACGACTCCGGACAAGATGTCCGCATTCTGACCTTCCTCGGCATTTCAGCCGCAGATTTTCAGGAAGCCGCCGTTAACAACCCGAACGATCTTGAAATCGGCGCATGGGTGCTGGAAAATTGCGGTAAATCGCAGGACGACATTGATGCCTTCAATGAAACCTTGATAAACTACGGACCTAACGAAGCATCACAGGAACGCTTTAACGCGCGCATCCAAGAGATAGACCCAAGCCGCACAGATATTACGACATGGGTCGCACTCCAGGACCTGGATGATCAACTGAGTTTTAAATTATGAAAAACCTTCAAGCGATCGCGGACGTTCAGTCCGGAAAAAGTTCAGTCGCCAACGCCGCATGGTGGGGTTTTCATCCAGACGACGCAACAGAAATCCTACAAGCAGCCATTGATTCCGGTGCAAAGCGGTTGGTCGTTCCGAATATGCGCACCGATTGGATAATCCGTCCCATCAAACTTGCCAGCAATCAAGAACTGATTTTTGAACGTGGGACAGTCGTCTCCGCAAAACGGGGTGAATACCGCGGCGGTGGCGACTCACTGTTCACCGCCCAAGATGTCGAAAATCTCACGATCCGCGGCTACGGCGCAACCTTCCGTATGTGGAAACAGGACTATATAGCCGGGCTTGTGCTTGAACAACTCGACTGGCACCGCTGGTATGGGCAGTACCCAAAAGCAGAATGGCGGATGACGCTATCCATCCGAGGCAGTAAAAATATCAACGTATCCGGTCTTACGCTCAAAGATAGTGGCGGAGACGGTATCTATGTTGATGGCGGTAAAGAACGACGCGCCTCTGAAAATGTGGTACTCCGCGACATCCGCTGCGATAACCATTACCGGCAGGGTATCAGTGTGATTAGTGCGGAAAACCTCAAAGTCGAGAACTGTGAGTTTTCAAATACATGGGGAACGCCGCCTTGCTCTGGCGTAGATATTGAACCCGACAAAAGCGATCAGCGGATAAAAAATGTCCTCTTCTCCGGATGCAAGTTTATTGATAACGTCGGGGACGGCATTGAAGTGTTCTTAGCACATACCACTGGCGAATCTGAAGATGTGACGCTCCGTTTTGAAAATTGCCACATCAGTAGCCAGCATGGAACCGGCATCCGTGTGACGAAAATTGGAGACGATGGACCCGGCGGCAGCATTGAATTCGACAACTGCACCGTTGAAAGCACTGTCGGTTATGGCATCAAAGTTCAAGAAAAGTCTTTGAAAGGCGCGCGCGTAACCTTCACGAATTGTAATGTCATTAACGCTGCCAGCGATCAGCAGTTTGGCGGCGAATCGTCACCGATTGCGTTATCTTTACCGCAAACGAACATCGTCCAGACCATGGGTGGTATTGATTTTATCGACTGTTTTGTTGAGGATAATCGCAACCGTCCTGCAATCGAGTTCACGCAACCGCAGAGCGATTTCCCACTTCACGACATCACAGGAACGGTCACTGTGCTGAATCCAAACGGGGTGCGTGCTGAATTAGGTCCAGACAGCGAAAAACTCGCGCTGGTTGTTAAAGGATATGAATAGATTTAAGGTATCAATCCTACACCGCAAATGATTTTTTATGGCACGAAAACTGCTTTTGACGGTATACTACATGGAGACGTTAATTTATGGAATGGGCACCAATTCTTGCATTTGCAGTGTTTCTCGTGGGGATCGGTATAGTCGCAGGAACTGCTATAAGAAACGCTTATAAAGATTAGTAGATTGTCAACCTTTTGATTCGTCGGAGGATAGAGACAATTATGGTTAACTATACAAAGTTGGTTACAGGAGGCAGTTTGCATCATATCGCAAACGCATCTATTAGTATAATGTGTGTGCTTATGTGTTTAACAGGATGCGCAATTCAATCCCACACCGAAAAGATAGAATGGGGTTATGAAGCAGAAAATGGACCGGACGTTTGGGGGCAGCTCAGTCCGGAATATAGTCTCTGCGCGGAAGGGAAACATCAGTCGCCGATTGATCTTGTGAACCCAACGCCAGCCGAACTTCCACCTATTTTCTGCGAATACTACCGGACGACGGACCTGAACATCCGTAACAATGGCCATACGATTGAAGTGTCATATCCAGAGGGCAGCTGGATTGAAGTCGATGGCGTGCGGTATCAGCTGCTCCAATTCCACTTCCACGCCCCCAGTGAACATACGGTGGCAGGCGAGTCCTTCGATATGGAGATGCACCTCGTTCACAAAAGCGAGGAAGGCAGCTTAGCAGTCGTTGGCTTGCTCATTGAGAAGGGGAAACACAACTCCGAATTGGAGAGCGTTTGGGCGCATTTGCCTGACACTGCAGGCGAAACGCGAAATATTGAGAATGTTAACATTGATCTTCAGCTGATGTTGTCGCCAACTGGGACCGCGCAAACTGTCTCGGATTATTATCGCTACGACGGTTCACTGACAACTCCGCCCTGTTCAGAAGAAGTCCAATGGATCGTGCTGACAACCCCGGTTGAGATGTCTGAAGCCCAAATCGCAGCGTTCAAAGCGATTATCCATAATAACAACCGCCCGGTACAACCCTTGAATGGGCGAAAACTGTTTGTGGATTCTATCGGGGACGAGCAATGATCGCAACGATATTTGATATTGATGGCACCTTAGTCGAAAGTTCTGGTTTCGATGGAGACTGCTACTTCTCGGCAATAAAAGATGTCTTGGGCGAAGTTTACATCCATGATAATCGCGGTACCTATAAAAATATAACTGATACAGGCATTTTGCGACAGATCATGGCAGAGAATAAAATTCAGGAAGAGAGACAAATTGAGGAAGTCCGCGCGAAATTCGGCGAATTGGTTAGGCAGTATCTCCAAAACGGGGGCGAATGCCGCCCAATAAAAGGGGCTGTTCGCGTGATTGATAAACTCCTTGCTGCAGATAACTATGAAGTTGGATTCGCAACTGGAGGTTGGGGACATACGGCTAAAATGAAACTTCAGCATGCAGGATTCAATTTGAAGGGTACTGTCTTGGCTTCCAGTGATGATGGCGAGGAGCGTGTAACGATTATGAAGAAATGCCTATCTACCTTAGGGAACCGTTTCTATCGTATCGTATATATCGGCGATGCTGAATGGGATATGCAGGCAACGAAAACACTCGGATGGCACTTCATAGGTGTCGGCGCGCGATTAAAGGGAAAATCTGAATTTTGGGTTGAAGACTTTTCGAGTCACGATACATTTATGAAAATGCTACATGCTTAGAAATAAACATAAACATGTCGCCCTTACAGGGCTTGATGCCGTTCTTGAACGTTTTTCTATAAACATACCGTCCTGATAGGACTAAAGAGAGGTTCGGAATTCGCAAGCATAGTAGGTTGGGTTGAGCGGTGCTCAGCAGATAGAGGTGATGTGTCAATACCCGTCTATCCAGTCTGGCCGTGTTTGCAATCAAAAACGTAGTGAAACCCAACTTCAAAAACCCTGAATGTTCCGAGAACGGCAAAAGCGTTGGGTTTCTCTCGGTCTCTGGTTGATGTGTTGTCTCTTGAAAAAGTGACCTCTTTGTATGATCTGTACGATTTTGGTTGTAACCGTTCAACCCAACCTACTATCTGCGTTATTTATAGGTGGACCTATGGAAAAACAAACAACGTATTTATACCACGGAAGCAAGCAGTTGTTTTCTAAATTGAGAAAACGTAAGGCGTACGCACCACCGGGAAGACCGCCCGAAGAAGCTTTAGAAGCAATCTATCTTACACCTGACTTTCTCTTCGCATTGGCTTGCGCGGCACGTCCACCCGGGACTTCTAATATAGATCTGACAAAACGGCTCATCTCCTTTGACAATCCCGATCAGTTTGAACCAGAGGAGACGGTTTATGTCTATTTTGTAGACCCCACAAAAATCTCAGATGACAAGAAAATCTACATTGATCCGTGGCAGCTTGCCGTAACCGAGGATGAGATAATACCAGACAAGGTGGAAACCTATAAATCCGCTGACCTATGGAAATACTATTGCCTTGTCGATAAAGGGACAGGCGATGCTTGAAAGTCAATGTTACAAAACAAAGGAGATCCCATAATGTTCATTGCCACGAACAATGCCATCTATACCGTTGAAGATAACGGAAACGGCGAACCTGTCCAAATCTATGAAGGCACAGACCATGGAAAGGCTCCCCATGGCGCAATGGTTTCACTCTCAAACGGTCAAGCCGTGGTAGCTGCCTTGTCCGATGGAACGCTACTCGTTTTATCAGAAGATAACCAGAAACGGATCCCGACAGGTATAGAAGATCCAATCGCTTCGTTGCTCATTATTCGCGAAAATCCGTTGACACTGCTCATCGGAACCGATGAGGGTGCTTATGTCTATCGCCTCGTTGGCGAAGAAGGACCCGCTGAACGGGTCGTCGCCTTTGACGCATTAGAATGTCGCAAAGAGTGGTATACGCCGTGGGGCGGGCCACCCGCTGTCCGGACGCTTGCCAAAACCCAAGACGGTTTCTGTTACGCGGATATCCACGTCGGAAGTATCATGCGTTCCAACGATGAAGGGATTTCTTGGGAACCCGTTACACCAGACCTCAATAAGGATGTCCATCAAGTCGCTACGTGTCCTGCAGACGATAATAGAGTTTATGCGAACACGCAAAACGGTGTTTATATCAGTACAGATCGTGGGAACTCATGGGAACATCGGCTTGAAGGTTTACCGCGTCGCTACGGCACTACTATTGCTGTACATCCAACAGACCCAGACCTAATGATCGCCACAGTCCAAAACGGACCGAGAGGCGGTGGTGCTTGGCTCTGTCGTTCGGAAGATGGCGGTGCCACGTGGACAGAACTCAACGATCAGCTCACAGAATCCGCGGATCGGATTAGCACAGGCTGGATCGCTTTTGCATCGGATGGAACCGCGTGGGCAGTTATCGGAAAGACGCTTTACATCGGAAAGGAGCGCGCCACAGATTGGAGTCCGTTTTGGGCACCACCCGAACACCCGATCCAAACCCTTGCTGCGTAAGAGCAAGTAGCGGGGATTGTAGTTGTGAAGGAATTCAACGTGAATATCAAAAACAGATGCATCACAAAACTCGCGTTCGAAGAGAATCGGACTCAAATTGTGAGGAGAATAAAAATTGATTCAAAAGATTGAGGAACAAGACGGACAGATGTTTCTCCACTTCGGTGCACCGCCAGAGAATGTGGGAAAAATTGAGTTCGTCAATTGCGTTGCATATCAACAAAACCAAATCCTCTTCTGCAAATGGCGCGATAATGACTTTTGGGTGATACCCGGTGGACGCGTTGACCCCGGCGAGACCGCCGAAGAGACCGCACACCGCGAACTCCTTGAGGAAACCGGTGCCACCTTCAAAAACATTGAAGTCCTCTGCTACATTCACTGCTTCATGTACAACTCCGAGTATTGGGGACTCGCTTATTTGGGAGAAATTGAGACATTAGGCACGCCATCCGACCTTGAGGAGATCAGTGCGGCGAAGTTGTTCTCGCGTTTTCCAGAAAACCTATCCGACCCAGGACCGTTTGCCAACCAAGGAAAAGCACTGTATCAAGCGGCAATGCGTCAGTTATTATAACCCAAGTTGCTACTAACAAGTTTTTAACGTTTTCACAAGACTTGTCAGGCACTTTCCTCACCCCGTCGGGGTGATATGTCTATAGAAACGGTGTATCTAAGTGACCGCACTCCGTAGGAGTGCTATGTCTATCAATAGGTGGCAACTTAGGTTATTATAGTAAAGCCCGAAATTGCGTTTACATGCATCCTTTAACGGGACAGTTATTAAATTTTTGATATTTTTTGCATATTTTCTTGACATTCGTGAAAATTGCGGGTATACTTAATACAATTCGTGCAATTATCTGTAATGTCCCGCGAGTTTTCAGACCCTCGTGAGCAATATGGGCATGAATGTGAAAATGAGTCTCATTATCATTTATTAAACGGAGGCAATTTCCTCCAAGCGTCCGCTCCAACGCAACGTCGAAATTCCTACAAAGGGTTAGTACACACATTATTGATAATGAGACTCACTTTCAAAATTTTAAACGGTTCGTCATCTCGTACCTAAAAGGAGGAAACAATGAGCATCAATAACCAAGGGGACATCATTGGTGAGGAACTTGATACAACCAAAATGCCAGGACACTGGCTTTTGGCTCGGCTCGGAAAGCGCGTCCTGCGACCTGGGGGGCACGAACTTACCCGACAGATGTTAAATGGGTTGAGTATCAAATCTTCAGATGATGTGGTGGAGTTCGCACCGGGGTTGGGTTTCACGGCACAACTCACATTGAATCGAAAACCCGCCTCCTATATAGCTGTTGAACGTGACGAAGCCGCTGCCAACGCGGTGCGTCGTTACTTGACGGGGAGCAATCAAACGTGTTTGATCGGACGAGCAGAAAAAACCGGACTTTCAGACGCGACAGCAACAGTGGTCTATGGTGAAGCTATGCTGACGATGCAGACACCCGGTAAAAAGCAGCAGATTGTGCAAGAAGCCTCTCGGTTGATAAAACCTGGGGGGCGTTATGGGATTCATGAACTCTGTCTTGTCCCGGACGATCTTGATGAAGACACCAAACAAGAAATCCAGAAAGCACTAACAGACGCTATACATGTCGGGGCACGTCCGCTCACTGTTACCGAATGGCGGACACTTTTACAAGCTGAAGGGTTCATCGTCCATACACAAGCAACTGCCCCAATGCATCTGCTGGAACCTAAACGCTTGATTCAGGATGAGGGGTTTTGGGGAGCACTCCGTTTCGTGGGGAATGTTTTACGGGACAGTGAAGCCCGACACCGAGTGAAAACTATGCGAAAGGTGTTTCAAACTTATGAGAAAAATCTTGCTGCCATCATGTTAGTGGGTATAAAGCGAAATCCTGAGAACGGTGTTTCGACCCGATGAGAGAGGTATAGGTGCCAATCTCAAATAACTATGCAAAACAAAGAGGAGGCTCCCATGAAAATTCGTTTTGGTTTTTGGATGATCTCGATGCTTTTCTCCATCTTTTTGGCGTTTCAATCACCAAGTACTGCACAAGCTGAAGACGCGACAGACTCGTCCCACAGAACAGCGACTGCTGTCCGAATTACTGGCGCGTCACCAGAGGTGGATGGCGTTTTGGACGACGAAATATGGAAAAATGCCCCCCTCCACGAAGGTTTTCGTCAGCGTGAACCCGATGAAGCGAAACCCGCGACCGAACGCATCACCTTCCAAATCGCTTACGATGACGAGGCACTCTATTTCGGGGTGATGTGCTATGACAGTGAACCCGATAAAATTGTCTCCCGACTGGTCAGGCGAGACACTGATATTGAATCGGATAGGGTCACCATCAGTCTGGCACCGCATCAAAACCGGGTGCGCGGGTTTTGGTTTACTGTCTATTCCTCTGGGTCTGTCACGGACGGTACTGTTACGGATGAATATAACCCTCCGTTTGACGATACGTGGGACGGTGTGTGGGACGTGAAGCCCCAGATTCACGACAATGGTTGGTCAGCCGAGTTTAAAATCCCGTTCTATATTTTGCGTTTTTCCCCCAAAGATGAATACACTTGGGGACTACAGGTCGAGCGGTACATCAGTCGTAAAAAAGAGATGGCCCATTGGCGGTTGGTTAAACTCGATGCGCCGAGTTGGGTGTCTCGCTTTGGGGACCTCACCGGTATCAAAAATATCAATCCGCCCCGTCATCTTGAGATTGTGCCTTACGTCATGGGACGCATGCGTTTCGACGATGACACTGACCTGTGGGGCAACATCGGCACTGATGTGCGATTAGGGCTTACCTCCGGAATTACACTTGACGCAACAGTTAATCCCGATTTTGGACAGGTGGAGGCGGATCCGGCGACACTAAATCTTTCGGCTTATGAGGAATATTTTTCGGAACGCCGTCCGTTCTTTGTGAAAGATTCAACCGCCTTTGTCCACTCGGATTATCTCTTCTTTTACTCGCGTCGGATCGGGCGAAGGCCGGGGCATTTTCATATTCCGCAGGATGCGACCGAACTGAGTCGTCCGGAAGCGACAACGATCCTCGGTGCGGCTAAGATTGTTGGCAGAACGGAAGGCGGCACCTCTTTCGGCATCATGGAAGCGATCACTGCACCAGAGCATGCCCAGATTGAAAAGACGGTCAACGGGCAAAAAGTGCAAAGCGATCACCTCGTTGAACCGCTAACGAATTACTTTGTCGGTCGCCTTAAGCAGAGCGTCCTGAAAGGGAACTCGACCGTTGGGCTGCTAACAACTGCTGTGAATCGATGGGATTCTCACACAGCATACGTCGGTGGTCTCGATTGGGATTTGAGGTTTGCCAATGATATGTACCAGGTCACGGGTACGCTTGCGGGAAGTCAGGCAGGGCAATCGGATGCCCGCAAGTCGGGATATATTGCGCTCATTGAGCTGGATAAAAAGGGTGGATGGCTGAGAGGTGAAACTTATCTGGAAGCGATATCCCCTGATCTTGATATAAACGACCTCGGTTTGCGTGGGCGTACGAATATATTGGACTGGGGTTATTATCTCTCGGCGAACAAGGAGAAACCCTTTAGCATCTTCAGACGCGTTTCCCTTTACTCCTTTGGTGATCGCATCTGGACCTACGCAGGTGACAGTCTTAGTGTTTATCATTATATAGCGGCAGAGGCGCAATTCAAGAATTATTGGGAGTGGACACTCGGCGTTGGGCGCAATTTTGAATCGTTTAGCGATCGCGATGTTCGACGCGGCGGAACGCTGATTAAGAGGCCAGCAGTCTGGTGGATTTTTACATCGCTCTCAACGGATAGCCGAAGAAGGGTTCAACTCCAGTTAAATCCGCGTTGGTGGAGAACTTCTATCTATTATTGGGAGCCGAATAGACAGAGTTATGGCTCCCATGTGGATCTCCATATCCGCATTCGTCTCGCACCCAATATTGAGTTTACGATAGGTCCGAATTATACCTATGGTGTGCGGGATGCACAATGGGTAGATCTGGTCGAAGAGAACGTCAGCGGACAGCTCAAAAAACACTATGTCTATGGCGAGTTAGAGAGTCAAACGCTTGACTTTACGACGCGCGCCGACATCAGTTTTACACCGACCCTGAGTCTGCAGCTCTACCTGCAGCCCTTCTTGACCATCGGTGAATATGCCAACTTCAAGGAGCTTGTGGCACCGAAGACCTATCAGTTCAAACCGTATCCGCTGAAGGGCAACCGAGACTTCCACTACCGTTCTTTGCGAGGCAACGCGGTTCTGCGTTGGGAGTTCCAGCCCGGAAGCACGCTGTTTTTGGTGTGGACGCAATCGCGAGAAGCTGACTTGGCATCAGGTGCGGAAACGGACCTGGCGTTTCGTCCATTGCAGAGTTTGGGGAGCAGTTTCAGGGATGATGGGGAGAACATCTTCTTGGTGAAATGCCGATATTGGTTCGGGATGTAAGCATCTAACTGGTAGAAAATTTAACGACTGAAAAACGGAGGTAGACCCATGTATGGAGAAGTGAGAAGCACCCAACACCTGACCCCGTCGATGATGCGCGTCGTGTTGGGCGGCGGCGACCTGGACGGATTTGTTCCCACCTCCTATTCGGATCAGTACATCAATGCCCAGTTTTTTCCCGGCGGGGAGCCCTACACGGCACCATTTGACCCGGCTGACTTTGAAGCACTCGACAGCGACCACCGGCCCCGGGGCCGCCGTTACACGGTGCGCGCCTGGGACGACGACCGGCAGGAACTCACCATCGACTTCGTCGTCCACGGCGACCACGGCTACGCAGGCCCCTGGGCCCAACGCGCCCAGCCGGGTGATTGCCTCCAGTTCAGGGGACCGAGCGGCGCATACGCTCCTGACCCCGATGCGGCGTGGCACCTCATGGCGGGCGACGAGAGCGCTTTACCGGCCATTGGTGCATCGCTGGATGCACTCCCACCAGGGGCTCGCGCGGTGGTGTTGGTGGTAGTCGACGGTCCCGATCACGAACTGGTGCTCACCACGCCTGGCGATGCTAATATCACTTGGTTGCATCGGCGCAGCACCCAGAACCCTGCGGCACTGCTACCCGATGCCGTTGCTGGACTGGACTTTGCCCCGGGGCCTGTGGATGTGTTCGTCCACGGCGAGGCCGGCGAGGTCCGCGAGGTCCGCAAGCACCTATTGTCCGAACGCGGGATCGACAGAAAAAAGGCCTCGATCTCTCCGTATTGGCGACGCACGATGACCGACGAGGAGTGGCGGACCATTAAATCCGCTTGGTTGGCCGACCAAGCAGGCGACGTGTAAGGAGTAGCATGATGACACAAAATTTCGATTTTTCACCCGATCAAGTGGACATCATTGAATCCATAAGAGAAAAAGATGGGATTCCTGGGGTCGCTGCTGCAATTGTTAAGGATGGAGAGATTATCGCTGCCGGCGGCTTCGGCTATCGAAACCGGGATGCAGAGTTACCGATGACAGCTCATACCGTATTTTTTGCAGATTTTTTTGACATTCACCGAAATTGTGAGTATAATTAATGCAATTCAGGCGGTTATCCGAAAATTTATCACGATTTTTTTGACATTCGCGAAAATTGTGAGTATAATTAATAGATAATGAGATTCGTTATCAATTTTTAAGAAGCATGACCTCGGATTTCACGCTACACAAACAACTAAAAAACGATAATGAGTCTCAATATCATTTTTGTAAAATTTGTATCTATGAATAAAAAGTTGGCTCTCCTCACTATGTGGGGAATCTTTGTTTTACTAAGTGCTCCTGCTATCGCTGAACCAAACCCATTTTCGGTTTCTGGATACGGGATAATTCACTATTCCCACTTCGATTGGGAACTCGACCCAGGCAGGCGCGCCGCTATTGACGTGGAACGCTTCGTCATCGCGCCGAAATACCGTATCAACGATACCATCCGACTGGAATCCGAACTGGAGTTTGAACACGGCGGTACCGGCAGCACGATGGAATTCGACAAATTTGAAGAGTTCGGAGAGTTTGAAACGGAGATCGAGAAAGGTGGCGAAGTGATCGTCGAAAAACTCGCCGCTGTCTTCTCTTTCCAGCCATCGCTCAACCTCCGCGTTGGACATATTATTGTCCCTGTCGGACTCGTCGCCAAGCGGCATCGACCGCAACACTACTTCACAACAACACGTCCCGAAGCAGAGACGCATCTTATCCCGACCATCTGGCACGAAACCGGTATTGAACTCTTCGGTTCACTCGGTTCCCTGAAATACCAAGCACAGATCGTCAATGGATTGGATTCAACCGGTTTCAGTTCACGACACTGGATCGTACGCGGACACCAACTGCGATTTGAAACTGTCAACGCAGAGGCACCCGCATTTGTCGGACGATTCGATTATGCATTTCACGAAAACGCTACCCTCGGTATTTCTGGCTACTACGGAGACACCGCAGCGAACCGACCAAAACCCGATGTGGATTTCGATGCACACGTCGGAATCGTCAGCCTTCACGGATTTTATGAGGTGAATGCAGTGAAGGTACGCGGCCTATTCCTCTGGGGAGCACTTGAGAATGCTGATCGCCTCTCTAAAGTCAACCGAGCCCTCTCCAATAACCTCAATGTGAAACGGACACCGATAGGAAGCTCAGCCCTCGGTTGGTACGTCGAGGCAGGCTACGACATCCTATCATTTTTTAGGAAAACACCAAATAACAGCGCAAAGGACACGTCTACAGACAAGGTCTTAGATGTCTTCGCGCGTTACGATTATTACGATACCATGGCGAGCGTTGAAGGCATTATTTTCGACAATCCGCGCTGGGAACGGCGTACGTGGACTTTCGGTATTAACTACCACGTCCATCCAAAGATGGTCTTCAAGAGCCACTATTCGCTACGGCGATTAGCAACAACGGATAAGAACAAAGAAAATACCTTCGCACTCGGCTTCGGTTTTCAATATTGATGGAGGAGTTAACTATGAAACGCTATAAAATTTGGACATTTTTTGACGCAGTTCGCAAGTCAAAACTTGCGATGGCGATGTGTTGTCTACTACTTGCATCCGCCTTTATCGTCGGATGCGGCAGTGATGAAGACGAACATGATGATGAACACGACCACGGCGAAGCTTTTGATGCAGGCACGATGCTTGACAATTTTGCCAATGCCGTCGTGTTAGCAACATACACTGAATTGGATAAAAAAGCGGGGGAATTGTTAGATGCTGTTAAGGCATTGGAAGCGGATACCTCGCAAGCAAATCTTGAAAAAGCACAACAGGCATGGAAAGCAACGCGAACACCCTGGGAACAGAGCGAAGCCTTTCTGTTCGGACCCGTTGACACACAAGGTCTCGATCCAGCGTTAGATAGCTGGCCCGTTGATCACGTTAATCTGCAATCTGTGCTTGACAGCAACGATACCTTAACCGTAGATTTTGTCAGCGGTTTAGAAGATACGCAAAAAGGATTTCACACAATTGAGTTCCTACTGTTCCGTGATGGCGACCAACGCCAAGCATCAGATATAACCGATCGCGAGTTGGAATATCTCGTCTCGACCACAGAAAACCTCAAGGCGAGTACCTCTCAACTGCGATTGGCATGGGCACCAGAAGGCGAAAACTTCAGTAACACTGTCGCACAAGCCGGCGCGGGCAGTGCTGTCTATCCGTCCCAGAGTGCCGCCGTGCAAGAGATGGTCAACGGTATGATTGTCATCGCAGACGAAGTCGCCAACGGCAAAATTTCTGACCCTTACAACGAATCGGACACAACTCTCGTTGAATCGCAGTTTAGTTTCAACTCTATCTCGGATTTCCAAGACAACATTCGCGGCATTCAGAATGTTTACATGGGGAAATTTATGACGGATGGACAGGGACTCAACGAATTCGTGAATGGCAAAGATGCAGACTTAGACACACGCTTCCAGCAGGAAGTCCAAGCAGCCATCGACACTATCGGTGCAATTCCAGATCCCTTCCGCGATTCCATTACTGCGAACCGTGGTGCTGTCCAAAGCGCGATTGACGCTGTCAGCAAAGTACAACAAACGCTCGAACAAGATATACTCCCGCTCGTTCAGTCGAGTACGTTTAATTAATAATAACCTAAGTTGCCACCTATTGATAGACATAGCACTCCTACGGAGTGCGGTCGCTTAGATACACCGTTTCTATAGACATATCACCCCGACGGGGTGAGGAAAGTTCCTGACAAGTCTTGTGAAAAGGTTAAAAACTTGTTAGTAGCAACTTGGGTTAATAATAGTAGGCACACGCCGTGTGCCGTAAACAACGAAGGGCTATTTCGTTTTAATAGTTTTCGGTTATCAGTTACCAGTTATCAGTCTGGTTTTTGATTCACCAGTATCTTTTTGTTACGCTTATGGGTAACAACGTTTACCAAGAGATGGTCAAACATCAGAAACCTCTTAACTGAAAACTGACGACTGACGACTGAAAACTATTCCTCAAATGAAACATTTTCAGCGTTTACGTGCGCTAATCCTTTTGGTAGCAGTTTTGCTCACTGCATGCGGTTCCGATTCCCCCGTGACTGTGAAACCGACACCGGTATTTTCAACAAGCGAACTTGCCGGTGGAGAGACGACTGTCTTTGATGAGTCAAGCCATGCATTCTCAATCCCTGCCCCGAATCTTTCGCCAGCAGCATTCGAAAAGCATCTTGAGGGCGATGTCGAATTTGAGGCTGTCTTTGTGACAGCACCCGCAGTCGTAAACCCGGGCCTCGGACCCATCTATAACAATGTTTCATGTATTAACTGTCATTCGCGCGATGGGCGCGGACGACCCCCTGATGCTGATGAAGGGCTTGTGTCGCTACTCTTCAGGCTTAGCCTCCCGAAAACAGAAGATGCAGGCGACGGGAAACCACCGACTCCGGTGCCGGGGTTCGGCACACAACTGAACAACCGCGCAATTGTCAACGCCAGTCCGGAGGGGAAAGTCAAAATCAATTATACCGAGCAGACGCTAACCACCGAAGATGGCACGCGTGTCCATCTGCGTTACCCGGACTATACCTTTACAGAAACTTACCAACCGCTACCTGAAGATGTTGAAGTATCGCCACGCGTCGCACCCGCCGTTTTTGGACTCGGCTTATTGGAGGCAATCCCTGAAAATGCTATCCTCGCTTATGCAGACGAAACAGATGCTGATGGAGACGGTATCTCAGGCAGACCCAATTATGTGTGGGATGTCGTTGCGCAGCGTTACGCTTTGGGACGCTTCGGATGGAAAGCCAATCAACCGACACTGCTGCAGCAAGTCGCAGCAGCGTATCACGACGATATGGGGATAACCACCTCGCTCTTCAGGGTCGAAAACTCGGCAGGGCAACCGCAGCTCACGGAACACGGTGCAAGGCCGGAGGTCAGCGACGAGATTTTGGACGTGGTGACGTTCTACGTCCAGACGTTAGCCGTGCCAGCGCGACGCAATGTAGATGATCCGCAAGTCAAGCAGGGCGAACAACTTTTCGCTGAAGCGCAATGTGCCAGTTGTCATACGCCCACACTCAGAACCGGTGTTTTAGCCGGTGTTCCCTCGGTCAGCAACCAAACGATTCATCCCTACACGGACTTATTGCTACACGATATGGGACCTGGGTTAGCGGATAACCGTCCGGACTTTCACGCCAGCGGTACAGAGTGGCGGACACCGCCCTTGTGGGGCATCGGGTTGGTAAACAGAGTTAACGGGCACACCAATTTCCTCCACGATGGGCGAGCCAGGGATCTGATGGAAGCGATCCTCTGGCACGGCGGAGAAGCAGAAGCATCCCGGAAAGCCGTTGAACAGATGTCAAGAACAGAACGTGACGCACTTGTTGCATTTTTAGAGTCTTTGTGAAGCATGCCTTTCGCAGCCAGGGCCATTCAATTGTACCTATTCACTTTATATATGTGAATTTTTTCGCTTGTAGGAGCGAGCTGTGCTCGCGATTTTTTCCTAATACCTTTCGCAGCAAGTGTATATTGAAAATGAATCTCAATTTCAAATAAAACGCACCAGATTAAGGATGGACATCATGAACACAACCGCTATCGTACTCAAAATCTTGTTGTTGGGGTGTACTGTAGCAGCCTGCCTTGTCTTGTTCGGTTGTGAGAGCGACCCGATACTTGCACCGCAAGCCGAAGTTGATGAAGAGGCCGGCGGCAGTTACGGCAATACGAATCTACCGGTCGGTGGAACCAACAACACGCAAAACAGTGTTAAAGATGTGAAAATAGGGGACCGCACCCCAATTACCAATCCAAAACGCTTTTGAAACCGCAGGAAATAGAATTCATGCACCTTAGAACAATACTAATTTTAGTCATTTTTAACATGGCACTCCTCTGTCAGGCGTCAACTGAAATTGGTGGCAGCGTGATTGATAAAGAGACAGAACAACCCATCTTGGGTGCCGTTGTTCAGATTGAATCGGATGGACAGGTTTTAGCAGAGACAACAACGGGAAAAGATGGGAGTTTCCACCTTGCTGAGGATATTCGCGGTGAGAAGCAGATTCACGTCAGTTCAGTCGGGTATAATCGTCACAGCGAAGTGCTCGCACTTGCCGCTGATTCAACACACAATTTAGAGATAGCGTTATCAGCCCGAACCTTCCAACTTGCACCGATAGAAATTATCGGTGAATCATCGCAGCGGCATAGAAAACTGACTGGGACGATGAGCATGTTGGAACCAGAAATCGTTGATCTGATTAAACCGGTCGGCACACAAGAATTGCTTGAGTTAATACCGGGCATCAACGGTTATGCGGATGACGGATTCAGCAACTCACGCTTGAGCATCGGCATCCGGGGCCTCAACCCCCGTCGCAGCGCGCGCGTCCTTATATTGGAAGACGGCGTTCCGATACAACCCGCCCTTTATATCTATCCGAATGCTTATTACAATCC
Source organism: Candidatus Poribacteria bacterium (assembly GCA_963668035.1). GTDB lineage: Bacteria > Poribacteria > WGA-4E > WGA-4E > WGA-3G > WGA-3G. Next base: position 225,034 of record OY764073.1, read on the forward strand.
GCCCGCAGACCGTATCGATGCCGTTGAGGTTATTAAAAGCAGTGCTGCGCTACGATACGGACCGCAGACAATAGGCGGCGTTATCAACTATACAACACGGAAACCCGATGGGACAAAAGCATTCGCGAATCTGCTAACAGGCGGCAACAACGGCTACTACAGCGCATTTTCAGAGTTAAGAGGTGTCGGGAATCCTGATAAAGTTGTCTCTGACATACAACTCCTCTATAAGCACGGGGACGGGTTTAGAGAGAACAATACATTTGATCAGGTCAACGGCACAGTAAAAACGCTTTTCCAACTCAGTCCCGAAAAGACGCTCTACCTCAAACTCAACGGTAATTATGAAAACTCAAATGCAACGTATACCGGGCTGACAGAGTACTCCTTTGAAACCGACCCGAATTTCAATCCGAAAGAACATGACAATTTTAAAATCCTGCGTCCCTCCCTTGATGTCATCTACACCAACAGAATGTCGACAAATCTCGTCAGCAATACGATTATGTATACAAGCGTATTTGATCGGCGGTGGTGGCGTGAGGACGATATCTTCGTGCGTCCTGCAGCCCTTGAAACCGGAAATCTCGTCCCAGTACCCTACTTCCAAACGGGTGACCTTGTCCGAACCGGTAACAGGAAAAGCAATTTCGGTATCCTCCGTACCTTCTACGTGGGCGGAATTGAGCAGAACTATACCTTTAACCACGCTATTGCAGGGAATTTGGGACATGCTGAGCTCGGCGGAAGAGTACACTGGGAACGTTTCATTGACGATAAGAAAATCGGGGACGCCCCAGATGCCCGAGATGGCGTTTATTACACCGGCACCCCCGGCTCCGAAGAAGATCCTGTCAAGATCGTCGGACAAAGCCACCATTATGAAACGATTGCCTTGGCACTCTATGCTAAGGAGCGGATGCGTTTTCAAAGATTAGTTGTTACACCCGGCTTGCGTTTTGAGGTGTTTAAACAGGAGCGCGTAGACCGGTTACGCGGTGCCGTGTTCGCAGATAAAGTCTCATCTGTGCTGTTACCAGGGATTGGCGTGAACTATGAATTCGGACATTTTAACTTTTTCGGTGGTATCCATCGCGGGTATACCGCACCCTCCAGCGGTGCTTTGAAGATTACCAACTTCGGACAGAACGTTGATGTCGGCGGCCTCGACCTTGAACCTGAAAAGAGTTGGAACATGGAACTCGGATTCCGCTCTCGGCTGCCGGGTATCCGCTTAGAGACCTCCGGATTCTTCGTTAAAATTGAGGATTTAGTCGCAGCAGGGCGCGGCACAGCCTTCAAAAACTTAGGCAAAGTTGATCTGTCAGGCGTCGAGACAGCGATGACTTTGGGGTTATCCGAACTCGTCTCGGTCCTCCCTGACCTCAACCTCTCCTATACATACCTCCAGACAAAAATTGTTGACGGCATCGTGAAATCCGCCACGATTGCAGGCAACGTTGATGTGGAACTCAACGGCAACGAATTGCCTTATGCACCACGGCATACTTTCACGATCGGATTGGCGAAACAGATCGGTCATATCATCCGCATGCGCGCAGATCTGCGATTTGTGGACGAAGTCTTCACCGATTTTGAAAATCTACAGAAAACTTTCAACCGCGGCGATACCGGACCTATTCCGAGTTACGCAATCGCCAACGCAAGCATAGATTACCAAATAACCAGACAGTGGCAGGTGTTTCTCACTGCCAAAAACATTTTGGATCACGTATATATCGGGTCGCGTCTACATTCAAATGCAGGACAACCCGAAGCGAACCTCAGCTCGGGCATCCTCATCGGACCGAGACGACAGATACTTTTCGGTATCAAGCAAGGTTTCTAATAGTCATTCCCCAAATCGGATATAACGGTTACTAAGATTATATAGACGATCAGAAACCTCTTAACTGAAAACTGAAAACTGAAAACTGAAAACCATAACAAGGAGTCAAAATGAATTACCTGACGAAAAAATTCCAATGGTTAGTGCTATTGCTAACCGTTGCAAGCCTATTTCTCGCGGCTTGTGGAAGCGACGAGGATGCCGATGAAGATGCATTAGAAGATGCTGCGGCTACCATCGAAATTCCACAGGCTTACGTCTTTGACAGCCGCTTCATGGAAGGCGAGAGCAGTGTCGCCTATTCAGGACAGGTCGTACGCAACTTGCTGTTGCAAGACCTAAAATCCCTCACCGACAGCGTCGGAAAAGATGGTGCGCGTGCTGTTGCCGTAGCCGATATGCTTAAATTCTATGAATACGATGACGCGCTTAACTTAAAAACGCTGACGACTACAGGCGGGCTCCCCGCAGTCGAAAGCCACTATTCATCACTTTCAACGGGAAAAAATCTTGTCGGTAAGATTTCAGACGAACCCGTTATCGGTTACGGACGCACCGCAGATGATTTGGTCAGAGAGTGGTTTGAAGCTATCGCCGATAATTCCCAAGACTCAGACAAACTCGGCACAGCTATGGCTTATACCACCGAGGATGGCGTTGATATGTCGCAGATGATTAATAAAGTTCTCATCGGTGCTGTTCCGTATTACCAAGCAACGGGTGTCTATCTCAACACCTTGCTTGAACGCGATAACAGTGAAGCAAGGGACGGGACTGACCCTTACACCGCGATGGAACACGCATGGGATGAAGCCTTCGGCTACTTCGGTGCCGCTCGCGACTACGCACGCTACACCGATGCCCAACTTGCAGGCAGCGTTGACGATTTCACGTTCGATTCTAACGGTGATGGAAGCATCGACTTCAAGTCAGAATACAACTTCGGGCTCTCCAGAAACGCAGCGAAGCGCGATAAAGGCGGCTCAGGTGTCGATTTCACACAAGACATCTTCAATGCCTTCCTCGCCGGCAGAACAGCAATCACGAATCAGGGATCGGTAGCAGAAATTAGCGCGCACCGCCAAGCCGCTGCTGAAGGTATGGAGAAGGTTATCGCCGCAACCGTGGTACACTATGTTAACGATACGCTCAGTGATATGTCGCAGTTAGGCACAGCAGAAGAAAACCGCGCGAACTTAAATAAACATTGGGCAGAAATGAAAGGCTATACCGTCGCGTTGCAGTACAATCCGTTCCGGCTGATTAGTGATGGACAACTCGCCGAATTGCATGGTATCATGGGAGAAGCACCCATATACAGCGAACCCGGCAGCAACGGCTATAAAACGCAGGTTGCCAATTACGAACGCGCCAAAGTTGTCCTACAGACAGCTTATGGGTTCTCCAACGATAACATGGCGAACTGGTAGGCATCAATGTAGGTGGGGTTTTAACTACAAAGATGCTTTCCATCGGTAGGTACGCCTAAAGCGTACCTACCCAATTATTATAGTAAAACCCGAAAATAAGTTTACAGTTCGCCCTGTCGTAGGGGTGTTTTTGCTTGGGCGTTTCTTCTAGGTAACCCAGCCCCTACGAGTTACCGTGTGTGCAGATAATTGTGGGATTACTATAAGTAAATGTCGACGGAATTCAGAGTCTGGACGATTGTCCTTGTTAGTTGCGTAGCTTCTCGGTTGCTAAGCACTATCTATTACATCGAAGATTTAGATAGTCTCCGCTTTGCACTGAGCATGGTAGACTACGATGTCGCCAAGTTGCAACCCCATTTTCCAGCGTATCCTGTTTTCTGTGGTATTGCCAAACTCCTCTATACACTCACGCGTCGTTATGCATTGGCATTTTCACTCATTGGCGGGGTATCCATCTTCTTCACAATCTTCTTTACACTGAAGATTGCGAAAATCCGAGTCAACACACTGTTGGCAAAACTTGCCATATTTGTGATATTCATGAACCCTCTGCTCTGGCTGATGAGCAACCGTTACATGCCAGATGCAATGGGTGTTGCTTGCCTGTTCGGGAGCCTTTACTTTATAGAATGTAGTAGGCACACGCCGTCGGGTTTCCGTAACGCCATCGGTTTCTTCCTCGCCGGCATTTTGATCGGGATCCGACTTTCCTATATCCCGTTCTTAGTGCCAGCGTTGTTAGTGCGGCTAAAGTACCCGCCTGGACGACTGAAGTGCATCATAGTTGGAATGATCGGGGTGCTTGTGTGGTTTCTGCCACTGCTCTCAACTACCGGATGGAACACGCTTATAGCCGCCGCACAGACACAGAGCCAAGGGCATTTTTCAGATTTCGGTGGTACTATCTCCACGCATCCCGAATTCTGGGCCCGCTTGACGAAGCTTTTTGAGAGTATCTGGGCAGATGGATTTGGACTCTATTGGGGCGGGAGGCATCTTATAACCGTCTGCACAGCTGTTATCGTCATCGGAATTATTGCAGCCAACTGGCAGACTTTGAAGAGATGGACGATAGAAAAAATTGCTGGAAACGATTTCCCGCTTTTGAATCCTATCTTTATCGGATGTGTTGTCTATCTCGTGTGGATATTCTTAGGACAGAACGTTATCCATAAGAGCCGACACGTTTTGCCGGTACTACCTTTTTTCTGTTTAGGGATCGCTTTCGCGTGCCACCGAATTACAAAAGTGCGTTATCCGTTCGTTTGGGGGATTATTGTCATCTTTTTTCTTTGTTACAGCTATATCACGCTACATACTGTGGCGCAACATACAAAACCCACGGCGATCGCACAGGTACACGCCTATCTACGACACAAACAGAGTCAACAGCGTGATAAACTACATATTGTGTCCGTGCCACTGATTAAATACTACTTGGTTTCACAAGCAATAGAGGCGGTCTATATACCGATTAAAAGTGAGGCAGATCTCGCCCACCTTCATAAATTAGAGGGCGAATTCGTTGTTATCGGAAGTCGCTTACCAAATCGGGATCCCAAAGTCGAAAAGGTATTCTATCACAACCCCTATGTCAATCGGATGTGGCCCGAAATACCTTTATTTGTCTACTAAATCTGTAGAGGCAGCACATAATGGAAAATACGCATTTTCATATTCTCGGGGGCGGTCCTGCTGGATTGACTGCCGGATACTACGCCAAGAAATACGGGCTCCGCAATTTCACCATCTTCGAAGCCGGTGAACACCCCGGGGGGAACTGCCGTACGCTCAAGATCGAAGGCGCAGAGTGTCCGTTTAGTGGTCTACAAAACAGCTCGGAAAGGCACGCTTTCCGTGATTTCCGATTTGACACCGGCGCACACCGCTTCCATGACAAAGATCCGCAGGTCACCGCAGAGGTAAAAAACCTCCTCGGCGATGATTTGTTACAGGTAACGGCACCGAGTGAAATTTTTTTTGAGGGTAAGTTCTACCGATTCCCGCTGCTACTGAGCGACCTTGTCCAAAAACTTGAAACGAAAACCTTACTCAGGATCGCCGGCGAAAAACTATATAACAGACCCGAAAAAGAGGCAGAGAACTTCTCCGAGTTTGCTATAAACCAGTACGGAAAAACATTGGCTGAACGCTTTTTACTCAACTATTCCGAGAAACTCTGGGGGCAACCCGCACACAAACTCTCTACCGCTATTTCAGGCAACCGACTCAAAGGATTGGATACGCGGAGTTTCCTCCGTTCGGCTATGCTCGGTCCCCCGAAAAACCCGCAGCACTTGGATGGTGCCTTCTTTTATCCGAAATACGGTATCGGCATGATTAGTGATAAATTAGGCGAATTTATCGGCACGGAACATATCAAGTTGCGACACCGGGTCAACCGATTAATCCATAAAGATCAGAGAATTGAAGGTATCACCGTAAACGATGATGCCGTTGAAATACCTGTCTCTACGGTGATTAACACGCTACCGCTAACGCTTTCCATGCGAATGTTAGAACCGCCGCCACCCCCGGAACTTTCTGCGGTTGCGGATACAATTAAATATCGACATCTTTTGCTCTGTGTCTTCTGCTTAAACCGCGATACTTTTTCACCGAACGCTTCCATCTATTTTCCGAGTCCAGAATTTCCGTTTACGCGTCTCTATGAACCCAAAAATCGGAGTTCACACATGGCACCCGAAGGACAGACGGTCATCGTACTGGAGTTGCCTTGCTACAACGATGATGCGGTATGGCGTATGCAGGAATCGGAACTGCGAACCGAGGTATGGGAAGCCTTACAGCGTGTCAAACCGCTATCGCAAACGGAGGTTCTCCACTATCAAGTCTATAGGCTACCGTTCGCCTATCCTGTGCTTGAAGTCGGATTTGAAGAGAGCGTGGCGCGCCTCGTTGCCTACTTTGAAACCTTTGAAAACCTCTATCTCACTGGAAGGAGTTCTCTATTTCGGTATCTGCACCTGCATGACCTCTTTAAAGCTGGGAAGGAGGTGATAGAGCAGATTACAAGCGTTTAGGACTTACAATGAAAAAATCGGAGCAGTAAAAATTTAATTTCAGAAAAAAATTTGACATCTCCTAACAGATATCGTATAATATATACGTGTTTGGTACACACGAGTGTTTGGGTACCTTGTTCATAAAATATGATAATGAGACTCATTTTCAATTTATGGGCAGGCGTTCAGACATATCAATTTCCTCCAGGGGTGGTTAAGGGTAATGCTTACTGAAGGCGGAACGAGACCTTATCCGCCGAAGTGCAGCATATTCTTTATGGTTGGCGGGGAACAGAATACCTCGCCTTACCATAATTTTGATAGTGAGTTTCATTTTCAATAAGGAGAAGGTTTATGATAACTGTTGCGAACCGAATCTACGTCGCAGCTGAGTATAGGGATGAATTTGAGGAACGGTTCCGAAACCGAGCCCGGCTCATTGATGAGATGCCAGGCTTCATCTCTAATCAAGTCCTCCGTCCTGTCAATGACGGCGACCCGTATATCGTTTTTACACTCTGGGCATCACGAAAGGATTTCGAAAACTGGGTAGAATCTGAGGAATTCCGTAAAGGGCATGCCCAATCCGGCACGTTGCCGAAAGAAGCATTCACGCAATCAAACAAACTCGAACTTCACGAAGTGTTTCTCGATTCCACTCGGTCAGACCTGAAAGAAGAACCACGGGGTGGACCCTTCAAGGTTCACTAAAGCGAAGGCGTATCGGACTCGGATCCCTAACCCTTGCTATCTTCTTTGTTTGGCGAGCCTTCTAACAAATTTAAGAGGGAAAATCATGATTTCAAACACGAAAATTTGGATCTTGCGAGTACTAATCAACCTTGTATTCGGGTTGTTTCTATTCGCAATATTCAGCTCAGCAGACAACGGGGACAATACGCGTGAAGCCGAACCTGCCGTAGAATTAGAACCCGTCGTGGTGACGGCAACAAAAACACCGCAACGTCTCAAAGATACACCCGTTATTACAAATCTCATTACACGCACTGAGATTGAAGCAACCGGGGCGGAGAACGTCGGAGAGGTCCTCGAACATACCGCAGGCATCGTTATCCACCGAGATGGACACGGCGACGGCGTACAACTCCAAGGACTCGGTTCCGAATATGTGCTGATTCTTGTCGATGGCGAACCACAAGTGGGGCGCATCGCAGGCAAGCTCGACATGGCCCGACTCGCCATCGAAAATGTTGAACGTATAGAAATCGTCAAAGGTGCCACCGCTTCTCTTTTCGGGAATGCTGCCCTCGGCGGCGTTATTAATATCGTTACCCGTAAAGCAACTTCACCCTTTTCAGGACAGATTTCCCAGACTTTTGAACAAAACAGCACACTTGACAGTCGCGGCACGCTTGAACTCAAACGCGATAGACTTAACGCACTCCTAACACTCAGCAGGAACCGCCGAAATCCGATTGATTTGGATACCACTGATCTCACAACGACAATAGACGGTTATACGAATGTTACAGGCACCGCGCGGATAGCGTATCAACTCACATCTGCAACAAGTCTCCTGTTTTCCGGACAATACTTCACGCAGGATCAGGAAGGTATCAGCGCAAACGGTCCCACTGCTTTTGACAGACTCGGCGATATTGAAAACTTCAGTGGGAATTTGCGGATAGCGCACGAATTCGGGGACAGTCCCAGAGTACCCCCGACTTTGCTCTCCGGTAAACTCTACGCCACCCGATATGACGATGAATCAACTGTGATCAATAGAGAAACAACAGCAGTGGATTCCCGAAACCTCAACATCCAAGACCTTGTCAAGACGGAAGTTCAATTGGATACAACGCTCTGGGAGAAACACCAAATCACGCTCGGTGGGGAGATCGTCCTTGAAAATCTCCAATCTCAACGGATTACAGGCGGCGAGCGTGACGTTCTGACCAACGCACTCTTTGTACAAAACGAGTTCCGGCCGATCTCGGCAGTCGCACTCGTCGTCGGCGGACGTTTAGACAATCACTCCGAGTTCGGTACCCATTTCAGCCCGAAGTTGAGCACCATGTATCGGGTAACTGACGATTTTCGGGTTCGCGCCTCGTATGGACAGGGATTCCGCGCACCGGACTTCAAAAACCTCTATCTCGACTTCACAAATGTGACATCCGGCTACCAAGTTTTGGGCAATCCTGACCTTCACCCCGAATCCTCACGCAACTGGAATATCGGGGCAGAATATCAGGTATTCAGCAATTTGCTCGCCAGAATCCACGTGTACCGCAATGACCTGCACAATCTGATTGAAGCCGAGCGGATCGGACAGAGCGCGGCGGGTGGAAGCAAATTTGAATACCAAAATATCAGTCGGGCATACACAGAAGGGGTCGACGCAGAAGCCGTTATCGGTTCAATAGGCGGATTTACCTCAACTGTCGGATATGCTTACCTCCGCGGTGCGGATAAGGAGAGCGGTCTACCCTTACTAAACCGTTCCACGCACAACGGCACGCTCAAACTGGCATATCTACACGCCAATAGCGGACTTCAGGTTGACCTACGCGGGCGATACGCCAGCCGTTGGGGATTCTTTGACGACGGTGACAAGGTGCTTGAACCCGAAGAATTCGCACCGAGTTATTGGGTTTGGAACATTCGCGTTTCAAAAACTTTCCTTAAAATGTTCAAAGCCTCAGTCGGATGCAATAATATTTTTGATTTCAAAATTCCTACATTTTACACATTTACCGGGCGTTCGTTTTATGGCGGACTCTCTTTAACCTATTAATAAAAGGAGACTAAAAATGAGTTACAAAGCTGAATTTTTATCGCAAGCTGAAGTATGTGCCATCTATCAATGCCTTGATGGACATATTCATCTGAAGTATCGCACTTTAGACATCGCTATGGATACCCGTGATTTCCAACAAGTTGCTGGAGTCTTTATTGAAGCACTCCGTATTTTACAAAGACTCGAAGAACCTGTGACCGAGGAAATCGATCTGGAAAATATGGACACACTCGCGAAAGTTTAACCCAAAGTGTGGCATAAACTGTTCGTTTGTGCTACAAGTTGTTCATGAAATCTTGATGGGAGAGTTATTATGGAAAACATCAGAGGTTTTGTCAATCAATACGGCATCACTTTTCTTATCCTAACATTAGGTGTTGTCGTTCTTTTCAGTTTCGGTTGTGGACCCGTTGATGAAGATGACGTTGAGCAGCTGCTTCAACCGGAGGAGACCAGCGAGGCGACACCACCAGTGGGGACGGATACCGAGACAACAGTTGAAGAACCCGCCGGACTTGAAACATTAACGTTCACAATTGACGCGACGGATAGGGAAGGGTGGGCATACTTCTCTTTCGCTACCGGAGACGTTGTTGCGGTAGATGATGCCGAAAACTCGGAAGCCTGGGATCTCGGTTTTCAGATAACGAAAGTCAAACTCAATGGCGGGATCAGCGGCCCAGGAAAGGGCAGCGTCGTCATGCTCACCGAAACAACTTTTGAGGCAGTAACCGAAGCCCCAGCAGACGGTTACCGTGAGGATACAGAAGACACCCTCGCTATTGTTCCGCAAAGTGAAAAAGGCTGGTACATCTACACGGGACCCCCAACGCACTGGATCCTCCCTTTAGAGGATCGCGTGTTTGTCATAAAAGCCGCAGATGGAACGTTCACCAAAGTCCAATTTGTCGGATATTACAAAGACAACGAAAACAAAAAGGACAGCGGTTTCGTCACGTTTAAATACGTCCATCAACCCGACGGTAGTCCTAATTTCTAACTATGAAGGCACCACCTGAAAATTAAGCCTTGCTATCTATGAAAAGTCGTCTATACAGAACAACTGAACACCGTGTTCATGAGGTGTTGGGCATAGAATACCGTGCATCATAAATCTCCCTAAAAAATTAAAACGGGTTCTATGGCCAACCACTCATCTTTTATAGGAGACTCTAATGTTTTTTTGGCGTAACTCACAGGTTTCCGAAACTTGGTCCAAAATAGTTCGATCGAACCTGTTCAAAGCGTGGATATTAAGCATCTCGATCTTTATATTTTTTGGCATTATGATCTGTCTTGCTGTCGCAGATTCAATTGCGGTCACAGATGCGAATAATAAAACTGTGGTTATCACATCATCAGAACGGATCGTAAGCCTCAACGGTAGCACGACCGAAATCCTGTTCGCACTAGGAGTCGGAGACAACGTAGTCGGTTGTGATGCCTCCTCAACATATCCAAAAGGGATAAAAGAGAAACTGCCGAGCGTCGGGTATCAGTACGGGCTTAACGCTGAAGGGATTCTCTCTTTAAATCCAACATTGGTGATCGGGCGCGACGATGTGAGACCCCCACAAGTCGTACAACAACTCCGCATGGCAGGTGTAACGGTGCTATTGCTTAAAGAACCGCGCAGCTTTGAGACTGCCAAGCAACGGTTGCTAACGCTCGGTAAGGCAGTCAACCGCGAGAAAAAGGCTAACGCATTGGCGAAGGCTTTGGATACAGACATCAAAAAGCTGGAAACCAAGCTCGCTGCTCGAAAAGGCGAACCGAAACAGAAAGCACTCTTTCTCTATCTACGCGGAACGCAAACCACACTGGTATTGGGAATAGATACTGCCCCGGGTGCGATGTTTGATATTGTCGGTGCTGAAAATGCAGCAGCCAACATCAAAGGGAACAAACCGATGACAGCGGAAGCCGTGATTGCTGCGCAACCCGATGTCTACGTGCTGTTTACCTCAAGTTTGGAGTCGATCGGTGGGATTGATGGGCTCCTCAAGCTACCAGGTTTAGCACACACACCCGCCGGACAAAACAGACGCGTCGTGACACTGGATGGACAGTATTTGTCCGGCTTCGGGCCCCGTTGTGGACGCGCCGCACTTGACCTGTTCCGAGGTATCTACGAAACGGATGGCCTCTTCGTTGCAACCGGTGAATGACTTTACCCAGAATGCAAAAGCGAACAAAGATTCTGCTTATCTTGATCGGTTTACTGCCGATATCCGTATGTATCGCGGCTGGGATCGGCGCGTATCAAATTCTACCGTGGCGGATTCCACGGATCCTATTTTTCCGAGAAGATGGTTTCGCAGTCCTCGTCCATGTCCGTTTTCCGCGCGTCGTCCTATCTGCCAGTGTCGGCGCAATGTTGGCTATATCCGGCGCGACACTGCAAGGCATTTTCCGCAATCCACTCGCAGATCCCGGATTAATCGGGATCACCGCAGGCGCAGGGTTGGGGGCGACACTCTGGATCGTCCTGATCGGTGGCGGTGCGCTCGGTATCTGGGGACTCCCTATCGCCGCTTTTGTGTGTGGCATGCTCGTGACGCTCAGTGTATGGAAAATCGCTGAAGGCGAAGGGAAAGTCAGTACATTAACGCTCTTACTTGCAGGCATTGCTCTCAACAGTTTCGCCGGAGCAGGTATCGGACTAATGACCTTCCTCGCTGACGATGAGCAGCTCCGGAGCCTGACGTTTTGGCTGCTCGGCGGTTTCGGCGGGGCGACGTGGCCCGTAGTTTTTATAACACTGCCGATTGCAGTTATCGGTTTGTTTGTGTTATCAAGGCAAGCAGCTGCGCTAAATGCTATGAGTTTAGGAGAATCTGAGGCGTATCACCTCGGCGTTTCAACGGAAAATTTGAAAAGATGGTCAGTTTTTGGGGTTGCGTTGACGGTCGGGGCAGCGGTTTCAGCTGCAGGCGGTATCGGCTTTGTAGGGCTTGTCGTTCCGCATCTGCTAAGACTTTTAGGTGGCGCAGACCATCGCTACGTTCTCCCCGGGTCAGCAGTCGGCGGCGCGATACTACTCGTTGCCGCCGACCTATTCTCGCGCACGATTGTCGCGCCTGCCGAATTACCTGTCGGCATCGTCACCGCACTCATTGGCGGCCCATTTTTCTTGTGGTTACTGATCAGATTCAAGCGCGAGGTCTTTCTATAGGAGAAGTTATCGGCCGCCGTAGGGGTTGAGTCCGCCAACCCACAACTGAAAACCGATAACTAAAACACAATGATAGAATTGAAAAATGTGGGTTACCGCATCGGCGAAAAGTGGTTAGTCCGAGACATTAACCTCACCATTGAGAACGGAACGTTATGGGGATTCGTCGGGCCCAACGGTGCCGGTAAATCCACACTCCTGCGCCTCATCTCTGGCGAACTTTTGCCAACCATAGGCGAAATTCGGCTCCTCGGTAAACTTATTCATAGTTATGAACCGAAGGCGTTAGCACGCCTCCGCGCTTACCTCCAGCAAAAACGCGACATAAACTTCCCATTTATCAGTTTGGAGATTGTTTTATTCGGACGACATCCGTATCTCAACGGCACAAAAGAGACCGCTATCGACCTTTTAATCGCCAAGGAAGCACTGCAACACGTTGAAGCCGACATGTTCGCGCAACGCCTCTATCCAACACTCTCCGGCGGCGAGGCGAGCCGTGTGGATATTGCCAGGATCCTCACACAAGACCCCGACCTCTTTCTGTTGGATGAACCGACGAATCATCTCGATCCGAGACACCAAGTCCAAATACTCGATCTCTGCAAAGCGATATGTAACCGAGGCAAAACCGTTATTACCGCAATCCACGACCTGAATCTCGCCGCAATGTCCGCAGATCAACTCTTGTTATTGAAAGATGGAATCACTGTTGCATCGGGACCCCCTGAAGCCGTGCTAACCGCGGAGCTGTTATCAGAAACTTATGCCATCTCCTTTGAAGTATTGCCGCATCCGAACGGCTATCCGTGGGTCATGCCGAGTTTAAAATAGAAAAAAGTTGCAATCAATTCTGATCTATGATATACTAATAGAGACAATATTGAAATTCTAATCTTTTACTATTAGGAGATACATCATGGAACAAACAAAAAACGACGCAATCATTGAAGAGTTGATTCGTGTTTATTGGTTGGAGATAGAGGCAACCATCAATTATCTCGCTATTTCTGTTGATTTAGATGGCATCCGCGCTGAGGAGATCAAAAAGTCCCTCGCAACAGATATCCAAACAGAAATTACACATGCACAGGAATTAGCAAATCGCATCAAGGAGATCGGCGGCAGTGTGCCCGGTTCCTTCGCGTTTAAACCCGAACAAGCCGCGCTCCAACCGCCAGAAGATTCCACGGACCTTATTTCCACGATTCGTGGCGTTATTGAAGCAGAAAATCTCGCCATTGACCAATACAACAAAATCATTCGTATGTGCGATGGGATAGACTACGTCACGCAGGACCTCTGCGTCAAACTCCTCGCCGATGAAGAAAAGCATCGCCGGGAGTTCAGAGGTTTCCTCAAAGAATTCGAGAAAGACTAATCCGATTAAAACAGGTGTGGTTTGAAGGCAGATCGCTTATGGGTGAGTACGCCGCGAAACCGCACCTCAAAAGATCAGTGCCTCTTATGCCCTTCACTTCACCCAATAGAAATCGCCGCTCGAAGCTGGCCAGTCGAGCACATACAAAATTTGAGATTTTGTCTCGTATTTCTCAACTTCATCACGGACATTTGCCCAACGCTTCTGTATTTCAGTAGATTCAAGATTCTGGAAGGTCCCTGGATCTACACATTCTGGAACAACTTCCTGCCAGCATGTCATGGCGAGGTTTTGCAGATTTTCAATCCTTTTTCCCCTCGGTATGTGCGTATTTCTAATCACCTTATCTATTTCGCAAATAATTTGTGGGACTGACATTTTAGGCCTCCTTGGTGTTAGCATCTCGCTGTAATGAACGTTCGTTGGTGAATGATTCTCCGCTGGACTGAGAAACCTGCTCTGCTTAAGGCATCAGTTATCGGAAGCTCGCTGAGGTATCCTGTTGTAATAACAATTCGTTTAACCTGAAGATTTTGTGCCTGCCTGACAAAAGCACTTGGTTCAACAAACGCTCCTGTCGGAACTGGAACGAAAGGAACATTTGATACTCGCAAAAATCGAACATGCTCTCCGAAAAAAGCCGTCAACTCTACCTCATTGACATCCGCGACGATTGTATTCGGTCCATAATTCAAGTCCACATGTCTGAAATCTGGACGCTGGCTTCGAGGTGTAATAAAATTGTCCAGGGGCCCACCTATGTTTACGACTTTTACTTGTCCCTGTTGGCCTCCTATATTTTCCTCTACAATCATCGTTTGTCTATCCCGTTTCAGTTGTGGGTTCAGGACATCTCTGAATAAAATGCTCGATCAGTATTACCTCACACATAATCTGCTGGTCATCGAAGCGATGCTCAAAAGATCAGTGCCTACGCGGAAAACAAAATCTACTGCTTCTCAAGCACCATTTTTTCGCCAGCAGAGGTTATCAAGATAAGTGTATCAGCCTGTTTCGTGCAAGTAGATTTTTCAAAAGGTTTAAGGAAGGCTGCCCTGAAACTTTCGTTATAGGTCTGTTTTAGTTCTTTTTCTGTCTGCTCAAGCCTCTCAAAAATATCTTTCGGGTCAGCTGCTACCTTCACATCATCATCTTCCACATTTAAGGAGAGAGTCAAACCGTCGAAGACGTAAGTCCCCGACCATGTCCCCCCTAACGTTATGTTAGTACGGGGTATCTCAGGAAAAATAGCTACTGTTTCAGACGCATAGTTGACCGTCCATTGATCATCAGAGGTAAAAACATAATCAAACTGTTTTATCGTGACTTCTGTTTCCCCACCGATAGTTAGCGATTCGAGATATGCAGCGGGAGTTGTGCCGAAGATTGAGATGAGTTTCCATGAACCGAGCAAATCTTCTTTTCCTAAAGACGGGACAGTTGATACTTCAGGCTTCTCTTCCGTTAATTCCTCGCTACCGCAACCAACTATCCCTAAAAGCATCGTGCCAACAAATAGGATTGGAATAACAAAACTGTTCCGTATCATCTTCTTTCTCCTTCTCTCCAACAAGCATCGTTCCCTACTCCGTGCGCAACCTCGGATCCAACGCATCACGGACAGCATCTCCGAACAGATTTGCAGGCAGCACCAATCCGAACATAAAGGCAAACGCCGCAGCAAGATTCCACCACACAATCGGATCGCGCGCGAGTTCCAAACGCGCCGTGTTAATCATATTTCCCCAACTCCCAGTCGTCGGGTCAACACCTATCTGGAGATAGCTCAGCAACGCCTCTGTCAACACCAATCCGCTAAACCGTAAAATAGCAGTGATCAACACGATATGCATCAGATTCGGAATGATATGCTTAAGAATAATCAGTCCGCGCCGCACACCGAAGGCTTCCGCGGCTTGGATATATTCCAATTCTCGGAGCTTCAAAGTTTCGCCGCGCAAGATACGACACAACCCTGTCCAACTACTGATCCCCATGATGAGACAAAGATTGAATAACCCCTGTCCAAAAAGCAGCATGAAGGCAATGATAAGGAGAATACTCGGAATCGAAGCAAGCGTAGCATAGATGTATTGAACTGCATCGTCTACCCAGCCGCCGAAGTATCCCGCAATGACCCCAAAAAGCATGGCGAACGGCACAGCAATCAGCGTGGTAAACCCACCGATAATCAGACCCGTACGGATCCCCTTTAAAGCACGATAAAAGACATCGCTGCCGACCTTGTCTGTCCCTAAAAGATGTATACGCGGATGTTCAAGCGGTGGATAGTCCCGAACCGTTCGACCCTCAGCTGTCTGAACGTTAGTCTTAGCGTACAGGTGCGTTGCTAAAGGCGCGGAATAGGTTTTCTCTGTGCGTTCCCGGAGCGGCGTGCAGAGTCTATCCAGTAGACTCAAGCTTCTCGGCTTATAAACGACCGCACCCTTCTCGTTTCGCGTGAGTGTTTGATCTGTCTGACGGACCAACGGGTCGCGCCACTGGATACTATCCAATACACCGATCAGGAGATACCCTAAGAGGATAAAAAGACAAACCATCGCGAGACGGTTGGCGCGTATCTGTCTCGCAGCGTTCCGCCAATGCTCTTGCCGCGAAGCGTATCGCAAGAGCCACACCCCAGCAGCGAGGCAGGCGATAACAATAATATTCTGATAGGCATCGGAATGCCAGACCCAACGCAGTCGATCCCCAATTCCGATACCTTCAGTATCTACTCCCAATAGAAAAATAGGCATATTACAATAGTTTTCAGTTTTCGGTTTTCAGTTTTCAGTTTGGTTTTTGATTCGCCAACATCTTATTGGTACGGTTGCTACCGCATTGAAATAACGACGTTTACCAAGAAACTATAGACTATCAGAAACCTCTTAACTGACGACTGATGACTGTTAACTGACAACTATTCCTGATACACAGCTTCACGCGTGTGAAAGCCGTCTTTGATGACAACTTCGTCGAGGTTCGCTTTATCCACTTGGATAGGTGTAAGTATGATGGAGGGCACATCGACTTTACCGTTATTCACGGTCTGCTTAGCTTCAGCGATGGTTTCATCTTTGGCAAGCGCGACAGCCGCTTGTGCCGCCTTTGTTGCGAGGAGGTGGAGCGGTTTATAGATCGTCACCGTCTGTGTGCCTTTAACAATCCGCTGACACGCGGCGAGTTCCGCATCCTGTCCAGAGACGAGAACCTTCCCTGCTAAGTTCTGTCCTTCAAGTGCTTGGATAACACCGCCGGCTGTGCCATCATTAGAAGCGACCACAACATCGACGGCGTTATTTGTTTGTGTCAACACCTGTTCTGTCTTCTTGAGGGCATCGCGTGCGTCCCAATTGACTGCCCAATGTTTGCCTTCTGCCACCAATCGGATGTCGCCACTGTCAATCGCAGGTTGTAATGCACGCATCTGGCCTTCGCGAAGGAGTTGTGCATTATTATCCGTTGGCGCGCCGCCGAGCAGAAAATAGTTGCCCTTCGGCTTTTGACGCAGTAAGTATTCCGCTTGCAAATACCCAACCTGTTCATTGTCAAAAGAGATATAGAGATCGGGTGAGCTCTCACGGATCAATCGGTCATAAGCGATGACTTTGACGCCCTCTGCATGGGCGGTTTTAACAATTTGGGCGGCGGCAACGCTATCCTTCGGAAGCACAACCAGGACATCCACGCCTTGTGTAATCATATTCTCCGCCTGTTCGTTTTGTCGGCGTTCATCGCCATCCGCAGATTGAACGATAACTTCAGCACCCAGTTTTTCGGCTTCAGCCGTGAAAATATCCCGGTCCCTCTGCCACCGTTCTACCCGCAACGAATCTATGGACAAACCGATTTTAATCTTCTGAGCACCCTGATCAGCACATCCGGATAGCAGCACAAGACACGCTGTCAAAACACAGAAAATCGGGATCAATCTCACATAAAACTTGCTTTTAAGCATACTATTAAAAGTCGAGCGGTACTTCATCGTGTGTGTAGCACTCCTTTTTTCAAGATTTACTCTGGTTTTTCAGATGTATCTGCTTCGGGGGTCCCCTGACTAACGACATCCCCGATTTTCAGTGGCTCCGCGACTTCAACAACGCGGAAAACAGAGACTTTATCTGTTAAAATTTCGGAGACCGCCAGGGTCCCAATCTTTTTCGGCAGGTACGTCAGCACTTCACCGGTATCGATGTCTCGCACCGGTTTGCCTTTGGTAAAGACATCAAACTCTTGATTGATCGCTATACCCGTGTTGGAACCGATATTGACGTAGATCATATCCAAATTTTCATGATCAACATACTGAATCTTCCCTTTGATAGGGCCATCCGCTGGCGCTGAATCGGTTTGTCCGCCTTTTTCGGTGCCTGTAGGTTGCGGTTCCCAACGCGTAATGAAGTTCGGTCCAACGTTATCTCGGAGTGCCAAAACCACTTTGATCAACGCTTCATTCGTCACGAGGCCGAAAAGTGTTCTATCGTATTCAGCACTCGCAAATTTGATTTCATTCAGTTCTGTCGGCTTAACGATCGGACGTGGGTTTTTCCGCTGTTTATCCGAGCTCTGACCAAACGAAACATTTGTCCCTGCTTCCGTTACACTCGCTTCAAGCGAGGCGAATTTGGTGCCAGCATAAGAATGGTCACGCGTGGCAGAAATCCGTGGTTCAGCGACGGGTTCGCCGGACGCATTGTAAAATTTCATACCCAACTGAATCGTTACACGGTGGAGCGAGCCGCGCAAGATGACGGGTGCCGTGTAACTTGCCATGCCTTGCTGTGCTTCGCGTCCGCCTTCTCGCAACGTCCGAGAAGCGTTCGTGCGTAGCCGTTCCTGATTAAACTTGCGAATATTGCCTAACACAATCACATCCGCATTGAGATGCTTCGCAAGCGTAGCCAGCTGTGCCTGATCTAACCTTTTCAAATCGTGTCGCGAGAGCGTCATCTGTGCCATAGCATCTAACAGTTCGTTTTTGGAAATCGGTTCATACATGTTCGTTTCCACTAACTTCCGGTTGAGCATTTTGGCGAATCCTGACTCCAGGTCCCATTTTTTCTTTGTGCTGAAAATATTGCCGATAAAACTGGGTATGCAACCGCAGCCCGTCGGAGAATCAAAGCGACTGTTGTCCTCAAAATAGAGCACAGCAACCCGTTTTTTCTGTGTTGCTTCGCTAACGGCAACAGTGCTAAGCATAAAACCTAAACTCACGCCTACGAGCAATAGATATGAGAAAAAGCGTTTCATTGTGTTTTTGGTCTCCTTTTCGTTACGCATCTGTCAATAGTTTAACAATTGTTTAAACATTTATCAAGAAAATTTAGCATCTCCGATGCCTTCAGAAAAAACTTGAAATCTCCGAAAATGTTTGCTATTATTTCTATAAGCCCTATAAAATACAAACGAAAAAAGGAAACCTTATGTTTACAATAAACAGATTACGACATAATATATCTCTATTATGCCTCACATTGGCACTGTGCGTTGTGCCTTATGGGTGTGGTGATAAACAATCCACTGAAAAAACCAAAACAACGGAAAACAGCGTTTCCCAGGAAAAGGAGTGGCTCTCAATTCTGGGCGGCACCATCGGTGGTAGTTTTTCGCAATTCGCAGGCGGCATTCGTCAGGTTGTCACGAAACACGAACCGCATCTGAAAATATCTGTTGACGGCTCCGCGGGCTCCGTCGAAAATACGCGGCGTGTCAACGAAGACCCGGAAACACTCGGTGTCGTTTTTGCTGCTGAGAGTTATCTCGGATACCACGGCAAAGATATTTTCACCGAAGAGGGCCCAAAAACCAATATCCGCGCCGTGACGCTCCTCTTTATCGCCTATGACCAGTTCTCGACTTTAACGAACAGTGATGTGCATCAGTTTGAGGACATCGTTGGCAGAAAAATCGCCGCGGGCGCGAGCGGTTCCGGCACCGCACAGACGTTGGAACGGTTATCAAAATTGGCGGGTATCTGGGGACAATTCACACCGATTTATAAGGGCGGCACCGCAGCCGCCGAGGCACTGCAAAATGGACAAGTCGCTGCATTCCAATGGCTTGTCAGTGTACCGAACAGTGCCGTTATTGAATTGACAACGATTAAATCCATCCGCATGTTGGACCTTGACACACCTGCTAAAAAGTACGGCTTCTACGAGAAATACCCGTTCTACCTCTCTGGTGCTTTGCCTGAAGGCGCGTACGATGGGAAAGTTAAGCCCGTAAAAACGATTTTGATGCCAACGTTACTCATCGCACACAAAGATGTCAGCGAAGACACGATCTATACTATCCTAAAGCGCGTTTATTCATCGGATGGACATCAGGCGATGCTGCTCGTCAATCAAGCCGCAGCAGATATGACGATAGAAAACGGACCGAAAGCTTTTGTGATCCCACTTCATCGCGGGGCATACAAATTTTGGAGTGAACAAAGCGTCGAAATCCCAGCGCACGCGATGCCGGTGGATTAAGGCGAATCGGAAAGCACAAGAAACTAACAGTCTATGCTACATTTAGTTATAGTGAGGTAACTTATGAAAAATAAGAAGATATTTATCATTGGTGGCGGTGTGATTGGACTTGGTATCGGTTGGCAGCTGGCGAAAGCGGGTGCCGCTGTCACTATTCATGACCGCGGACAGGCTGGACGTGGTGCCTCTTGGGCAGCCGCCGGTATGCTCGGCCCAATTGCTGAAGCACATAGCGACGAACTCACGCTCCTGAAACTCAGCAATCAAAGTTTAGCGCGCTACCCAGAGTGGGTTGAGGAGTTAGAAACAGAAACAGGAATGTCCATCGGTTACCGAGCAGAAGGTACGCTCATTATAGGCATTGACCCTGATGATACCTATCAACTCCGGCATACTTACGCCTTACAACAAGATTTAGGGTTGAATGTCGAGTGGTTAAGCGGACAAGAAGCCCGTGAGATTGAAGGGGCGCTCTCACCCTACGTGACTGCAGCTATTCGTTGTCAAACTGACCATCAAGTCGATAACCGACTGATGGCTCAGGCACTCGAGCGTGCCTATCAGGGGCGCGGGGGTGTGTTACATCAAAATAGCTCTGTTGAAAGAATTGTCATAGAAAACGGAACCGCAACTGGGATTCAAACACAAGACGGTTTTCAAGAGGCAGATGTGTGTATTCTCGCCGCAGGATGCTGGTCTGGAGGGATCGGCGGGTTACCGAATACGCTTATTCCGCCCGTGCGTCCCGTGAAGGGACAGATGTTGGCGTTGCGAATGCAGGACGGCGTTATCCTCAAAAACGTCATCCGTACCGTCACGACGCGGTATCCGATGTCGGTATATTTGGTACCGAGAGGCGATGGTAGACTTATCGTCGGGGCAACAACCGAGGAGGTGGGGTTTGACACGGATCTGACTGTTGGCGGTATATATGAACTCCTCGACGGGGCGTGTGAAGCTGTACCGGGTGTTTATAAACTGCCACTTATCGAAACGTGGACAGGTTTACGTCCCGGGAGCAGCGACAATGCTCCTATACTCGGTAAAACACCTGTCGAGAATCTCATATACGCAACAGGGCATTATCGCAACGGCATCTTACTTACACCCATCACAGCTTACGAGATCGCCAACCTGATTCTGACGGGTGAGACTTCAGAGACAATCGCTCCGTTTCAATTGGGTAGGTTTTCAGAGGCGTAGGGGCTTTAGAAAAGCGATGCGCTTTCACCCACCGTTTACAAAAAATTTGACAAGCGCACGCTTTCTATGGTATAATATTAGGCGGTTGTGCAAACACGCCATTGCAGAACTGTACGCGAACGATAAGCCACAAAAATAATGTAAAGCGAAGACAAAATTTAGTCCTGTATCGGCTAAATTGGGTTAAAAGGATAGGGAATTATGGTACTGAAAAAGAAAACCTATTTTCCGAAAGCGGATAAAGACATTAAATGGTATGTTGTAGATGCCGAAGGGCAGATACTTGGGCGTTTAGCCTCGCGCATCGCGCAGGTACTACGTGGGAAAAATGATCCGCGATTTACACCACACGCAGATTTAGGTTTTCGCGTTGCTGTTGTGAATGCAGAGAAGGTACGCGTCACAGGAAACAAACGGGAGCAGAAAACCTATTTTAGACATAGCGGGTACCCCGGCGGTGATAAATACCGAACCTTCAATAAGCAGATGGAACTCAAGCCGGAGGCAATTATCATGGATGCTGTCAAAGGAATGCTTCCTAAAAATAGCCTCGGGCGCCAGTTAATGAAGGGACTCAGAGTTTACACGGGCCCCTCCCACCCGCATCAAGCACAGCAACCGGAAGTCTTAACGTTTTAACCGCCATCGCAAAGCGGTACAACACCTTTGGAGAATACGAGCAGTATGGCTATTGAACAATTCTGGGGAACCGGTCGACGTAAAACTTCAGTCGCGCGGGTCCGTATCATCCCCGGCGGTGAAGCTGGGATTACTGTAAATAAAAAACCGATTCAGGAATACTTCCAACGGGCTGACCATTGGCAAGCAGCACAACGTCCCATCCAGCATGTTGACAAAAGCGGCGAATTTGCTGTACACGTCAACGTCAAAGGCGGCGGACATACCGGGCAAGCCGGGGCGATCTCACACGGACTCGCACGCGCGCTCGTCAAAGCTGATGAATCCTTGAAGTCTTCCTTGAAAAAAGCAGGGTTTTTGACTCGCGATCCGAGAATGGTCGAGCGGAAAAAATACGGACAAAAAGGCGCACGCGCACGCTTTCAATTCTCTAAGCGTTAGAGTCACGAGGTTTTTTATGTCAAACATTGTCATCTTAGGGGCACAATGGGGCGATGAGAGTAAAGGAAAACTGACCGATGTTTTTGCCGCCGACGCAGATGTCGTCGCACGCTATCAAGGCGGCGATAATGCAGGGCACACCATCGTACTCGGCGATAATACCTTTATCCTCCATCTCATCCCATCGGGTATCCTCAGACCGGACACCGTGAACGTTATCGGCAACGGAGTCGTCATCAATTTGGAGACGCTTTTCGGCGAAATTGACCGACTACAGGCACGCGATATTCAGGTCACCAGTGATAATCTGAAAATCAGCGACCGCGCCCACCTTATTCTGCCCTACCACAAGGCTGTTGAGCAGTGGGAGCAGATGGGAAGTGCTACCAAAATCGGAACCACCTCGCGCGGTATTGGACCTACCTACTCTGATAAGATGAACCGACATGCCGGCATTCGCGTCGGTGACCTGCTTGACTTCGACGTTTTCCGAAAGAAATTGGATTACAATCTTGAAACCAAAGCCGAAGCACTCCAGATCGGCGGCCCTGATCGGCACGTCCTGCTCGAAACTTACTACGGTTATGCACAACGGATCACACCTTATGTAACCGATACCGTCGCATTCATGCACGAGGCACTCGCCGCTGAAAAACGGATCCTTTTTGAAGGCGCGCAGGGAACGATGTTGGATATAGATTTCGGTACCTATCCGTACGTCACCTCCTCTAACTGCACCGCAGGTGCTGTCTGTACAGGACTCGGCATCGGACCCAAGGCGATTCAAGAGGTACTCGGCGTTTCCAAAGCCTACGTAACACGCGTCGGTGGGGGGCCCTTTCCAACGGAGATGCCACCGGACTTGGACGAAGAAATTCGGGAGATCGGCAAAGAATACGGGGCCACAACGCAACGTCCGAGACGCTGCGGTTGGCTCGATCTCGTCGCGCTCCGATATGCAACGCAGATTAACGGACTCACCGCTATCGCAATGACGAAACTTGATGTCTTTGATACGCTCACCGATTTGCAAGTGTGTACTGCTTACCGCTATAAAGGAGAACAGACGACCGCCTTCCCAAGCAGCCTACAGGTGTTGGAAGAATGTGAACCGGTCTATGAGACGCTCCCGGGCTGGGAACAACCCCTAACCGAAGCGCGAACCGCCGATGATATTCCGCAACGCACCAAAGACTATGTGGCGTACGTGGCAGATTATCTCAATGTCTCAATTCCGATTATCTCTGTCGGTCCCGATAGAGACCAAATCGTCCAACTCGGAGAACCCCTCTGGTAACTGAAAACTGCTGTATTTTTTACATTTTAATTTGACATCCGCCCAAAAATATGGTATCATTAAAATTTGTGATTAGTTTGAGCCGTTAGCTCAGCAGGTAGAGCATCTGACTTTTAATCAGGTGGTCACAGGTTCGATTCCTGTACGGCTCATTCACTTTCTTTCTATCTAATCGAACCAATGTGGACTAATCGAACCAATGTGGAATTGAAATGTACGGCTCACATTCTTACGCCCCCGTCGTCTAGCCTGGCCAAGGACACCGCCCTTTCACGGCGGCGACACGAGTTCAAATCTCGTCGGGGGTATCTTTTCGCACAAAAAAAGACAAGCTCCGGTTTTTCACAGGGCTTGTCTTTTTTGGGATATGGTGCGTCTGTCCTACTCGAAATACGCTGCATTGATCTCTATGAATTCCTCCCACTCTTCAGGCACATCCTCTTCCATGAAAATAGCCTCAACCGGACATTCGGGAGTACACACATTACAATCAATGCATTCTTCAGGATCAATGTAAAGTTGATTGACCGCCTCATATTCGTCGGGTGTCTCATGCGCGTGTGGATAAATGCAATCTACAGGACACACATCAGCACACGCGCTGTCTTTTACATCAATGCAAGGTTCGCAAATTACATAAGTCATCTGATTAACTCTCCTTTGCTATCTATTCAAAATACGCTTGCTATCTATTCAAAATACGCTTGCTATCTATTCAAAATACGCTGCATTAATTTCTATGTACTCTTCCCACTCTTCAGGCACATCCTCTTCCATGAAAATAGCCTCAACCGGACACGCCGGTTCGCATATACCTCAGTCGATGCATTCTTCAGGATCAATGTAGAGTTGGTTAACTTCCTCAAATTCGTCAGCTGCGTTCGTCGGATGTGGGTGGATGCAATCCACCGGACAGACATCAACGCAACTACTGTCTTTTACGTCAATGCAAGGTTCGCAAATTACGTACGTCATTTGATTAATCTCCTATTTGTATGTTTCTGATTGGATAGGCTGCTCTATGCGCGTGCCAATCCAGTCGTTTTTTATTTCAAAGTACCGGCAGGGCGGTAACTACGTGAGCAGATTCCCAATGAACTTCAGGGTTCTCGACATCATTTGAATACGAATATCCCCCTTGAACGTAGCGGATCCCTACCATAATCTCTAAGCGATAGGTGAGTTCCTTCGCCTCCGCGATATCCACCTCATCTTCCGCGTTCTTCTGCAGTTCAAAGCCTTTATGAAGCAATCTCACTTGCAATCCATGTCCGTTCAATTGAGATTGCAGTCGGTTCACCAAAGTCTCAAACTTTGAGAACTGGGGAATAGCATTGCCTTCTTCTTGCCATAGGGTAAAACCGTGATGGCGCACTGAAACATCTAAACCCGCTTTTTCTAATAGGACTTCCAGTTCTACCATATCATCGTCGCAATAGTCGACTCCCTCATCTGCGAGGATTTCCAATTCAAAACCCCAATCGATAACATTCAAGGGCAGCGACTGTTCCGTGATTAAGGATTTCAGGAGCTCCTTAATTTCTGGGACACGGTGTGTCTCTAAGGCGAGAAGTGTTATCCCTTTCTCCACATTAGCAGCGGACTGCCCAACGTAGACAGAGCGGCTCCTACTGCACCCGTTCATCCACTGGTTCACGACTTCATCTATCTTGGATTGGGTCGGACCATCCCACTTCTCACTAACCAATTGAGGACCCTTATCAAAAGCAATCAGCGGCAGTCCGAGCTCAGCGATTGAAACGTCTAATAATTCTTGAACATCATTTGGACTCATGAGTTGTCTCCTTTCTTTAATCAAGTCCCGTGCCGTGGGAAACGCCACAGCGAAACACAGATATTAGCACTCGTCCAACCCGTTTGTGTGGCTTTATCGCGGTTCGCGTATTCATAAGCGTTCAACACATAATTAATTCCGAAGGTTGTATCTATCTGTTCGGCGAGTTTTTTAACTTGCGAGAGCGGTATGTCAGTTTCCGCACTTTTTTCGAGCTGGAAACCCCGATGAAACATTTTCGCCTTGACCCCCTTCTCCTTCAGTAAGACCTCAAAGCGATTCGCAACCTTCTCAAGCTGCGGCGATTGAAGCTCAGCACCTGCTTTCTTTGCTAACCGAAAGGCACCGTGAAGGATTTTAACGGGGTAAGGTGTCGGATCATCCATCGCAAGTGTAATCAACCGGAAACCACCGTCACTGAAACGGATCGGCAGCGCCTGTTCCGCTATCACAGATTCAAGAAATGCTTCAATCGTTACGAATTCCAGCAATTCCTTGGCAGGTGAAGAAGCATCCGTTTTCGTATAGAATTCCATAATATCGGGACTTCCAGGCGGAAGCACGTGGATTTTACCATCCTTGTTCCATTGGTTGATAACATCCTTAATACGCGCCTCTGTTGTAGAATACGTCGCCTCTAAATTCCGGAGCGGTGGCATATCTACTACGTCAACTGGAAAACTTTCCTCTACAAGTAATCGCTTCAACAATTCCTTGACATCCGTCGGTGTCATGTTGGTTTCTCCTTTTATGAATTAAGAATGCAAATCGGCAGAAAAGGTTACATCTAAAAAATCAAATTTTTTCAACTATCAGAAAGTATATGATTGAACTCGTCGGGATATTCCGCTTTCATCCAAGCCACTAACTTCTGTTTTGCCCGATGCAACCGCACCTTCGTCGCCGATGCACTAATGTCTAAAGTTTTCGCAATTTCTTCGAGCGTCATATTGTCCAATCTGAGTTCAAACGCGCTACGCTCTGATTCCGGCAACCGCTGCGCCAAAGCACGGACGATTTCTAATTGTTCCTCAGCAATTATCGACTCTATAGGCGAACGGTGCTCAGGTTCTATCGTATAGGTCTCAAAGATTTCATCAACAGGATCCGTCTCAATACTTCTCCGATTTTCTCTGATATGTGCTGCGATAAGCTGTTTGGCTATGCTAAACATCCAACCAGAAAACTTTTTCCGATCCCGAAGCGTCCCGAGATGCGCATGCACTCTAATAAATGTTTCTTGCACAAGGTCTTGCGCGGTTTCCCAACTCCCGACCCGTCTGTAGAAAAAATTGAGGAGCGACATCTCGTAGCGGTGATAAAGGATTTCGAAAGCACCCTCATCTTCATCGTCTAAACTTTGATGCACCAGTTCTTCATCGCGTGATTCATCCATTGCCATCACAACCTTTATCTTTATGGACAAATGTCCCTAATCCTTTTTACCCGCAATCTCTGCTGCAACAAGCTCATCTAAGAGCGAACCTCTCGCTTTAACCGAGATAACCTTAACGCATCCCATACATCTACCTTATTTTCTTTCACAGTTTACCTCCAAGGTAGCATAGACTGTTAGCCTGTGCTTCTGTTTTTCGTAGCATAACCTTTTAGGTTGTGCCTGTCTTATCTTTTGTAGCCTAACCTGTAAGTCTGGACCCGTAATTGTATAAGTTAAGAATGAAAATCCACCCAAAAGGTTACACAAAAACTGAAATTATCGCCATTTTGTGTTATAATCTTAGCAAATAACGCCATCAGGTACACGCAATGACAAACACCCGCAGCACCTGTTTTATCTTATCACTCCTCTTTTTGTTTACTGCCGTTGCCTTCTGCGAAACGCGAAGCGGCGCAACCCTCCGCGGCATATTCGTCGATGCCGAAAATGGACAACCGATCTCCGATGTGCTTGTCCGCGCCGATGCCGAAAAGATCGCGCGCGTCTACCCTGACCGTGAATTCCAGCATGCTACAGCAACAGACACAAAAGGCACTTTTTCACTGACGATCCCGAATGACCCGCAGACCTACTACGCCTTCTCACTCATGGCACTTCACCCGAAGTATCAGGCGAAACGTTTACGACACAAGATGTCCCCCGAAAAAAGTGGATATAATTTAGGAAAAATTGCACTCAAACGCACGCTATCCTTGAAAGGCAACGTTTCTGGAGAACAGAATCTCGCCGGACTCATCGTGAACCTAAAGATGCACGCGAAGTCTGCGGACTTCTTTCGTGCCGCCGCACCGATTGCGCACGCAGCGAAAACTGACACCACAGGCAATTTCAATTTCTCTGAACTCTACCCGATTGAATACACCTTGACAATTTCCCGAAACGATGTTATTATGGACTATGTGGCGGCGATTAACCCGCAAAAGCAGCCAGAGATTGCTATCCGTTTGTCGAAACTGGAAACGTTACGCGGCACAGTTGTTGACGCGCAAGCACATCCGATAGCAGGCGCGCGGATTTACGCAACACGCCACGCAGAAACGCCACACGGGCACACTGCCATTCTCGCAGCGGCACAGACAGACGAGGCAGGCAACTTTCAGATGCACGTCTTAGAAACCGAGCCGCACCTGCTATCGTTACAGGTAAGTAAGAAGGGTTACTTTTCCAGAATCTACGAGAACGTGGACATCGAACAGATGCCGCCGATGATACCGCTTGAAAAAGGCGTTACCGTTAAAGGACGCGTTAGCCTGCCACAGGACCTCCCCGCGGAGGCACAGTTCACTGTAACAGTATTCCCCGCAGGGACGCAGATGGAACCGAGCTTGAATCCGCTGGCATTGCATAAACCGCTCTTATCGAAATATTTTCCTGTAACAGAATCGGCTTTCGTTATTGAGGGACTTTTCGCGGAAAAGTACACCCTCTATATCAGCGGAGACGGCATCTCGGCAACAAGTATCAACATAGACGCATCGACGAATGCCGGAGAGCTCCTTATCGTAGCAGATCGACCCGCTGCAACGCTGCAAGGTCAAGTGCTTTGGGCGGATACAGGTGAGCCTGTCCATAATGCTATCGTTTCGCGGTCGTGGTATCCTTGGGAATTGCATCCATCTGACATGTCAATGACACTGGATCGTTTTGAGGTGGAAACCGACGCGCACGGCAAATTTAAATTCGCTAATCTCACAGAAGCACGCTACCAGCTGCACATCCGTGCAGTCCATGCAGTCCTTAAGGGAACCGAAGAACATTATCAACGAACACGCGTTCACAAACAGGTCACAGTGCCTAACACCGGCACTGCATACCGTATCTATCTTGGCAAACGGGATGGCACCCCGTTTACAAAGTAGTAGGCACGCCGTAGCATAGCCTGTTAGGCTGTGCATAAACACCTTGCATACAGAAATACTTGTACTAATGAAAACCAGCGTCTACGTTCCAATAGCACTCATAATCATTTGCCTCTCTTTCATGCCGCCGCAGAGCACCGATGCCGTCCTTTGGGAAGACCATTTTAATCAGCAGGCAGAAGCCGATTGGCAGCACGAAGGTGATGATTCTGTCTGGACAGTTGAGGATGGATTTTTAAAAACCGAAATTCAGGCGCGAGAGCAGTGGAGCACCATATTTGAACGCTACCGATTCATCGCTTACCCGGGACCCTATAACGGTTTTACGATTACGCTTGAAACCATCGGCGCAACGCGTGCCAGTTTCGGCATCGCACTTGCAAAGCGTTTCTATGATCCTGTCACTGAAATAGACGAACACGGTTATTACCTCTTTTTTACAAACGATATGTATGCATCAAGAGATGGCAACCTGTTCATCGAACCCGCACAACGCTGGAACACCGACGAACTCCAGCAGATGGAATTACACTTTAAGGACGGCAGATTCCAACTTTCCGCCGATGGCGAATCCCGCATTGACTTTACCGACGCAAACTTCGATCGTATTGATACGATCACTTTTGTACTCGCAGGATTTGTCACCGAAGATCGAAATGTCGGCAGCGCATGGGTAGACACCTTCACAATTGATGGACTTGCAGTCTCACCCATACGAAAATTAGCAACAACATGGGCACATCTAAAACAAGAACAACCGTAAATGTTTCGAAAAAATTTAGACCTCCTCTTCAATGCATTTTTACTCATGATTGTCCTCGCCATCGGATTTTGGAACACCTACGCCAAAGCGCGTTTGAATCCGGGCGAGCGTGCTCAGCCTGTCAGTTCAGGTGCCTATTATAGAACCCCCGGCGTAAACGGAAGATGGTTCGGGCCCGAGCTAAACTCTCTCACGCTCTGTAAAGGGGTCCATAATCCTTACAACAATAGGGGGCAGTTTGACATCGTAGAAACCATTGAGAATGCAGCCGTCTCCCGCTCAAGTATCCGCGGCGCGCTCCATTGGTACCGCGGACAGCAGTGGCGTTTCGCGACAGACGACACACCTTGGAGGACAAACTACTCCTACATTACACTCCACGACGATTTGGGATGGAGTGAGATTAGTGTCGGCGGCGGCATAACCGGCTACCCATGGAGCGGTGTTGAACGGCACTGGCGCGATGGCGATATTATCCGCGCGCAAACCTTCGTTATCGGTTGGAAACGTTATGCACGCGGCGCGGAACGCTGGGTCTGCCCGATGTATTACAAAATCGGCGGATGGGAAGGTGAACCGCTTGAAGTTAACTGTAAAACCCTCAGAACCTGGTTCCCACCCGATTGGGACGTTTTGAAACAGCACGAGGGAGACTTCGGACCCCCTGTCGAACGCAAGCCGGGGGTCCTGAGCCGGAGAGGAAAGAAAACGCAACGCTGGTACGACTGCATAAAAATTAATTAGAGGCTTTAAATATCCTTCTATGCCACACAAAAATCTAATCGCGATGCTAACACTCTTCTACATATTCATCAGTGCCACGCTTTTCGCATCCGCCGAGGTCTGGCACGACGATTTTGATACCGAAAATCCGGATGCATGGCATATCGTCGGGAACGATGCTATCTGGAAAATAAGCGACGGGTTTCTAAGCGTAGAAGTCAACCGCGACTGGGACGTGCAATACGAACTCTATCAATTCACCGCAATCCCACCGCCCTACAGAGATTTCATAATCAAGATAACCGATTTCGGGGGCGATAAAACACGTTTCGGATTTTGCGTTGGACGGAGCTTTGCCGATACACCGGGAGATGACCCTTTCTTCTACGTCTTTTTCCCCGATGAAATCAGGGCACGCCGTTTTGATGGCAAAGGCAGCAGCGAACCTTTCCGTTACCGACTCTCCAGAGAACCGCGCATCCGATGGGAGACCGATCGCCTCACACAGATGGAATTGTTCTTTAATTCGGGATATTTTACGCTATTCGCGGATGGCGAATTCCGAACAACCTTCCGAGACGCGAACTTTGATAAGATAGAAATCCTCGGTTTTGTCATGGAAGGTCTGAACATCGCAAACGAGTGGGTCGGCGAAGCCTGGGCAGATTCTTTCACTATTTCGGGACTAAACGTCACCCCAGAAGTCAAATTAACCACAATGTGGAGTGAAATCAAAAGAAGATGAGGCTTAGGTTATAGCATACAGCACTGGAAATTATTCAAAAACCTGAAATTCTCTGTCCTTAACGACCAGGACAAGCTGGTCATACAGTGCGTCTCCATCAGGATTAAAAGAGAAGTTGCCTAAAATAGTGGGGAAATCCTTAGTCTCTGCAAGCGCGTCCCGAATGGCGGTCGAATCTGCCGATTGTGCTATCTTAATTGCATTGGCAAGAACATTGAGAGTCACATACGACTGCGCCGCCCACGGCTCAGGTTCAATGCCGTATTTCGCTCTATAATTCTCAATAAAGGTTTGGTTTCCGGGGGCATCAGATATACTTGACCATCCGATAAAACCTATTGTCCCTTCAGCACCAGCGCCCGCCTTTCGGACCTCATCCATGGTTAAATCAGGCGAAATAACGCGAATCGTATCGGGAAAACCTACCTCAGGTGTTTGTGCGACAATCCCCGCTATCTCTTGTGAAAGTGCGGAGATAAAGAGGGCGTCCGGCTCCACCGCCATGATATTCCTTAATTGCTGAGAAAAATCGGTATCGCCCGTTTTGAAGGTTTCCTGGGTTAGAATCTCAACCCCGTTTGCCGCAAGTACCGTCTTTAACACTTCGTTGCTACTTCTGGCATAGACATCGATGGCATCATAGATCGTCGCGACTTTTTGATAGCCAATTTTCTGCTGAGTCACCATCACTCCACTCGGAATGCTTATATTTGTGGCGAGACTGGTGCGGAAGATAAAACTTCCCATCCCGCTCAAACCCGCAGCGGAGGAGACCGAACTGAAGGCTATGACCCGATTTTTATCTGCAATTGGAGCAGCCTCTTTAAGGTGCGTCGAGATAGCAAGCCCGACGATAGCAGGCACACCTTGATTAACCAGCTGCTGTACGGCTTCCTTCGCGCCTTCTACGCTGCTCTGATCGTCTACAGTGATAAACCTGAGATTCACGTCATCGCGCCTGTTAATCTCCTCTCGTGCCAATTCAAAACCGCGTTGCATTGCAAAACCATACGCTTCGGCGTGTTTCCCTGTCAGTGCGACGACAACACCAATCGGAATTTCTTCGTCCATCGTCTGAGACACTTCCCCATCAGATGCTACCGAAACGATTCTATCACAACCGAAAAGTCCGCCGCTCAAAGAGATGCTTATTAAAGCAAGTGTGAATATTATGATTCTTTTTATTCTCATGCTTAATTTCTCCTTTTTATTCCATCCTCAATTATCAGAAAGTATTACATAAGTCGAAAAAAATGTCAAAGAAATTAGAACGATTTTTTTCTTGATCAATAAGGATAGATACGGTATCCTTAGTGAAATCAGTACCACTTCACGGATTTCTGACATCATAGGGCACAATAAATATACCACAAAATCACAGTTTGGTCCCTCTTTTCAGGACTCATTTACATTTATGCTTGAAAAAGAATTTAGAAACGAGGATCCCTCCGGCAAAATTATTGCCCTGGTCCTGTTCATTGTTTCGCTCCTCGGTGGCGGTGCCTTCGCTGTTAAACTCGGTCTGAAAGGCTTCCCGCCCCTACAAATGGCGCTCTTTCGCTGTATATTAGGCGTTATCGCTGTGGGTGGTATAGGACTCTTATATGGGATGTCAATGCGGATGCGCTTTGAGGAATTCCGCCGCTTGCTCCTGATCGCTGTCCTCTACATGTTGCATACGATTACCTTAAACGTCGGAACGCAACTCACAACAGCCTCTCGTTCGACCATTTTTTTCAGTCTATACCCACTTTTCACAGTCCTGTTTGGACACTTCTGGCTTCCAAATGATCGACTCACTGTCACAAAAGCATTCGGAATTCTCATTGCATTCGGGGGTGTTTTTCTCGCCATCACCCCAAATTTGCAAGGTGAGAGTAGCACAGGTGCCTTCATCGGCGACCTGATCGTAATCCTCAGTGCCATATTCTTGGGGCTTCGCATTACACTCACAAAGCTGTTCGTTCAAGAGATCCACCCTTATCGCCTCCTCGTTTGGCTGTTAGGTCTAAACATTCCCTGCTTTTACCTCCTGACTCGAATTTTTGAAATCGACAAACCGATTCAATGGACGCTGACAAGCAGCGTAGGGTTGCTCTACCAAGGCGGGATTGTCACGGGCTTCTGTTTTTTGGTATTGACATCCATACTCAGAAAATACAAAGCGAGTAAACTCGTCGTTTTCAGCTTCCTGATGCCGGTGTCGGGTGTCCTATTTAGCCATCTGTTTTTAGCTGATGAACTCACCGTCGGTTTGTTAGCAGGCACTGGCTTGGTCGCAACCGGGATTTATCTCGTGAACAAGCAGCATAAGTTAAGAGAGGAAAAATAATGACCCGAAAACGAATTACATTCATTTTGGTCTCGGTTATCTTATGGATCTGCGGTACACAACAGATCCCTTCTGCCGATGATGCGCCGCATGGTATGGTCCTGATACCCGCAGGCGAGTTTGAAATGGGCAGCGACAACGGTGCTGCCAACGAGCGTCCAGCGCATACTGTCTATCTTGATGCCTTCTATATGGACACCCATGAAGTAACAAACGCGCAATACAAGCACTTCGTCGATGCAAATCCAGAGTGGCAAAAAGCCAACATGCCAGAAGCATATCACGACGGCGTATACCTCCGACTCTGGAATGGGAACGCCTATCCTGAAGGCAAGGCTGACCATCCGGTCATTTATGTCAGTTGGTACGCAGCGATGGCTTACGCGGAATGGTCAGGTAAAAGATTACCCACAGAAGCAGAGTGGGAAAAAGCAGCGCGCGGCGGACACACCGGGAAAGCATATCCGTTGGGGGATACCATAGACGCATCGCTTGCAAACTACGCACGACATTTCAACGCACCGATTGCTGTCGGGCAATACCCACCTAACGCCTACGGTTTATACGATATGGCAGGCAATATCTCCGAATGGTGCCTTGATGAATACGATCCTAATTTCTATGCAACGTCTCCGCGTAAAAACCCAGTTTCCAAGGGCACGCGCCAAGCGATTATCCAGAATTTCAGAGAGGTAAAGGAGAAGGATCGCATTTTACGCGGCGGCTGCTGGAGCGATAACGGTTTATTCCTCCGGGTCGCCTTTCGAGACTGGGGCCCGCAAAACTATACCAGCGTTTTCCGCGGTTTTCGCTGCGTAAAAGACGTGCCTCCGAAATAGAAAATTTACGCCCTGTTTTTCCAATTGCATCTATTTTTTCTATATGATAAAATATAGAGATAATGAACTTTGCGGGAAGTCGCTTAAAAAGCGAAGCTACACTCATAAAAATTATCCTCCTCTGCATCCTGATCGCCTCCGGTGTTTTGGTGTTAAGGAATGTTGGACATAGTGGGATCACCTATTGGGACGAGGGGTTTCACGCGGTCGTCGCTCGGAATTTGACGAAGCATCCGCTCAAATTCACGCTCTACGATCAACCGTGGCTCCCTTACGACTATAAGGGTTGGGGCGAGAATCACATCTGGCTGCATAAACCGCCTGTCGCGATGTGGACAATTTGGCTCTCGCATCTGATTTTCGGTATCAACACGTTCGCGCTCCGGTTGCCATCGGCAATCAGTCTCGTTCTAACAGCGTGGTTGACGTATCGGATCGCCGCGGACCTCTTTGACAAACGGGCGGGGCTTATCGCTGCCTTTCTTGTCGGTTTCAACCCGTTTCTATTTGCGTCGGTTCACGGTTATCGCTATTCAGATCATATTGACATTGCGTTGCTCCTCTGGGTGCAAGTCTCTTGTTGGTTTCTGCTGAGAGCCATTCGGACCGGAAAACGCAGGAATTACATCTTATCGGGGATAGCCATCGGGATCGCGTACCTCTCCAAAAGCTACCTCGCTTGTATCACCTTCGGCATCGCGCTTGTCGTTTGGGGCGTTGCGCGCGGGAAACAGCTCTATCTCAAGAAACGCGCATCAAGTGAAACAATAGAAGAAAAGATCCGTCTCAGCGACCTCGGGTTACAACTCTTGGCAGCAATCGCAACAGTCGCACCGTGGGTGACCTATTGCCTCATCTACTATCGGAAGGAATATATATGGGAACATAAACGAGTCCTTGACCATCTCAACACCGACATTGAAGGATGGGGCGCGAGTTGGGATCGTCCCTTGTTTGACTATATGCCGCTCTTCTATCCGGTGTTCTATGCTGCGCTCGTTGCAGCGGTTTTGTGTCTCTTAATCGTTATGTTCAGGCGCTGGAACTTAGCGGAACTTTTTGTGTTAGCGTGGGGGATCGGTGTCGTTGTGCCGCACACCCTCGCGCACACGAAAACACCATCCGCAACGATGATCGCCGCGCCACCCTTGTTGATCTGTTTCGCAGCGGTTATCAGTCGTGCATGGCAAAAACGGGATTGGGTCTACACAGCTATCTGGAGCGCAGGTATGCTCGCAATTACGATCATCTCTGGCGGACGTACCTTAGTCAAAAGCCGAGACCAGTTCGACGGACTGAAAAAAATCGCGCCCTTTATTGAGACAAATTTCTGGATTGTTGAGCAGCTCATCGGATTCGGTATCCTGCTTGCGGTTTTCGCTGGCATTTATTTAATGGTTCGCCGCTATAACTGGCAAAACTGGTTATGGCTTGGACTCCGGACAGTAACGCTCGCGATTGCCTTGTTCTATGCAAGCGGTTATGTATATGCTGCTTATCAAGTCACAGAACGCAACAGTAAAGTCCCGCTCTACGAAAAGAGCGGTCCCCGTCTCCAACGTGAGATGCCAGAAAATGCCTGCTTCTTCCTTGATGATGAACGCGTCGGCGCGCATTTCGATCTGATGTACTACGCCGATCGATCAACATATCAGATTTCCAATCGGCACATGTCAACGCCTCGCGACTTCGAGAACCAAGCCAAGACGGCACGGGAAGCAGGGGCAGTCCCTTACCTCTTTTCTGTAAAGGAGACAGCGTACGAGTATCCGCTATTCCTTGAAGGCGAAATAGACATCGGGAACGGGAAAACACAACGCTATCGCGTCTTTGAAATAACAGAGGAGTAAGAAATTCACGCCGTTGTGATGTAACTGCGGAGATTCGCAAATAAATCGCGCGTTATGGTATAATATACACCACAGTATTTTTTACAACCGATTTTATCGTTCTCGGTTAAGAGGCAAATGATGTAGTTACGTACCGCCCTTAACTGATGACCGATAACTAACAACCGAAAATCTGTATACGAGGTAAACGAAATTATGCAATTATTACGCTATCAATTAGTTTTATTCACGATTTTGGCACTCGCCACGCTACCCACAAGTGCCGATGTGGATTGGAAAGCATTGGATGTAGGTAACCTATCGTCTGCTATTTTTAACACAGCAGTCGTCGGGTACCCCAGTAACCCTGTCGCCAATCCATCAGGCTGGTGGCCCGCAGGCACAAACGATTCCTACATCTTTGAAGGCGACATCTGGATCGGTGCCAAGAAAGGTGGGGAGGTCGGTGTCTCTGAGGCAGATGGCAGACACAGCGAACTTTGGCCCACCGATGATGTCCCCGAAGTCATCTCGAATAAACCCGGTGTGACGACAAAAGGCACACCGACAAATCAAGCCATCATGTTCAAATGTTCCGACACAAACCCAGATGCAAACAAAGGGTTAATCCTCGGATTAGAACTTGAAGTCAACGGGTTCCAATGGAGCTACGCACCGCTCTATGACTTCTTTATCCTTGAATACAACGTCAAAAATGTCGGCAGCGACACGCTTGAAGACCTGTTTATGGCGTTCCGTTACGATGTGGACATCTCGAGTAACGAAACAGGAACAGCGAGTTATTCCGCCGATGACTTTGTCGCGCTGGATCAAACACCCGATGCCCTCAATCCCATAGACCACCCGAACCGTTATCTCTCTTACGGGTTCTCAAACGCTTCCGCCCCCGGGTATATCGGTTTACGCGTCTTAGATGCCTACAGAGGCGAAAACCCGGACGATCCTGAAACAAAGATTCCTTTCACGGCACACAAACGGATTACGATTTCCACGGATCCCTCAACCGATGCAGAGATGTACGCCTTAATTAGCACGCCCGGCGTTGAACCCCTCCCAGCGAATTATGACGACCAACGGTTTATCCAGTCCTACGGACCCGTTGAATCGTTCGCACCCGGCGATTCGTTCAACATCATCATCGCTGTAGCTATCGGTGAAGGACTCGCAGGTTTGCAGTCATCCGCCGACTGGGCGCAGAAATTGTACGACGACGGCTACGTTGCACCAGCACCGCCACCCTCACCACTCGTAACAGCTTACCCCGCTGATGGACAGGTCACACTCGTCTGGGAAAGCGAAGACCGCTGGGTGGATGCAGGGGTCAACAAGAATATCGAAGAGTACATTGACGTGACCGACCCAGAGAAAATCTTTGAAGGCTATCGCGTCTATAGGCGTGATGTTTCCTACGACGAAGACACCGGTAATCCTGTTGAAGATTGGACAATGCTGATGGAGTTCGACAAACCGAGCGCGACCGGCAATTTCTTTACAGTCGCGCACGTCGGAAAACAGTCGGAAGCGAAGATTGAGAACATGGGAGATGAACCCTACTTCGCGGATTTCTTCAAGAACGCTGTCTACGTTATCAAATTCAACTCCAGCACCAGTTTTGAAGTTGTCAACACGACGCTCTGGGAAGTGATGCCTTACAATGCAGATTTCCCCGCAGACGGCGGCGGGTATGTCGTCATCAAGGACCCTGCTACCGGTGAACCTTATCCCGACGGCACATATCGCTCCGGCACCCAAATCTATTTCGGTGGACTCTATGTCCAGATAACCGATGGTCCCTCAGGGGCCCCTGTCGCTGGCGATATTTTTCGCGTTGTTTCCACACCTTCACAGGCACTCGGCGAAGATGCAGGCATCAAGAACTTCTACACCGACGAAGGCTTAACCAACGGACTCGAATACACTTATGCCGTTACCTCTTACGATACAGGCAACCCAAAAACAGGGTTGATTGCGATGGAGAGCAGCCAGATTGAAACGATGGTTCATGTCGTTCCGCGAGCCCAACCTGCCGGATACCGTGGCCCTATTGTTGATGTCCCCGAACAGCAGCAGATGCAGGGAAGTGTTACCGTTGAACCGATGGTCCTCGCCCCCAACAAAGTCACGGGACACCAATATAAAATCGTCTGGTACGGCGCGAAACAGACGGGACCCGCTGCGTATATTACCGGAGGCGGTTATCAGCCACCGGCCTATGAAATTGTCAACACCACAATCAACCAAACCGTTGTCGAAAAACAATCCTTTGACTGGTATGATCCTCTCCATCAAGAAACTGTTGAAGTCCTTTCACCGATGTTTGATGGTGTCGTCTTAAAGATAACGGGTGTTGATGTGTCCTATGGAAGCCCAACCGAAAACCCAATTAACGATGTGAAACTGACAGCAGGATCAGTAACAGATTGGTCAGTGGACATCCAATCCCCTGGTGTCGGTGAGAATACTTGGCCCAACATCTTTTGGGCGACCTATTACCGTCCGCATGCGTATTCCATTACGTTTACCGACGATACACACGTCAAGGTGGTCGACGAAGATACAGGTGAAGAAATTAAATTTAACGATCAGCGTGCAGATGGATACGCGATTCTGACAGGCACAGGTTGGCGTGATGAATACGTGCCAGCCGAGACACCAGGCTTCTTCCGTATTTTCATCCGCGGTGGTTACGTCTACATCAAAGACCCCAACGGTGAAATCTCCGCCGGCGATGTCTTCACGGTTGAGATGGGCGGTGTCAGCGCGCCCCAAGATGGCGACGAATTCCTTTTGGCTACGACAGAGGAGACACTGGCCGCTGAAAATATCGAAGCCGATCTCGAAAAAATCCGCGTCGTTCCAAACCCGTATTTCGTCACGAATAAGGCGGTACTTTCGGAAGGGACCGACAAAATCTTTTTTACCCGCCTACCCCCGCGGTGTACCATTCGGATTTATACATTGGTCGGTGAATTGGTCCGCACCGTCGAACACGAAAGCACTGCACCTTACAGTCCGGATGTTCGTTCTTCACAGGGCGACAAGGGTGGAACAGCGTCTTTTGAACTCCTTAATCGCTACAACCAAGCACTTGCAAGCGGCATTTATATCTACCATGTCGAAGCCCGCGATGAAAGCGACACTGTCGTCGGCAACAAAATCGGTAGGTTTGCTATTATCCGATAACAGGAGAACCACATGCGATATATAAATCATATCCTTTTACTGACACTTCTTTTATTATGGGTCGTCCCCAGTCATGCCACAACCAACGTCGGCACCGCGGGTGCCCAATTTCTGAAAATCGGTCCCGGGGCGCGCGTAGACAGCCTCGGCGGCGCGTTCGGCGCACTCGCCAACGACGTGACCAGCATCTATTGGAACCCCGCAGGCATCAGCCAACTCGAAAAAACCAGCTTCTCAGATACACAAATATTCTGGCTTGCCGATATTCGCTATAACTATCTTGCATTCGCCACACCGATAGAAAAGGTCGGCACTTTAGGGGCAAGCGTTACATTCCTCAACGTCCCTGATACTGAAATTACCACGCTTGCAAAACCGGACGGGACTGGACTCTGGTATTCTGCTTATGATACCGCCATCTCCTTGGCGTATGCCAGACAGCTCTACGAAAAGGAATCCGGCGTTAAACTCTCCTTCGGTATCAACGCCAAATATATCCACCAGCAGATCCATCGTGAAAGTGCCAGAGGTGTCGCCATTGATGTCGGAACCCTGTACCATACCGGGTGGCGGAGTCTACGGATCGGAATGTGTTTCTCAAACTTCGGACCGGAGATGCGTTTCAGCGGTCCCGATCTGGAGAGCGGTGCCGAAGAAGCAGGTGACCCAAGAACAGCGGATTACCGACCGTTCCCAGATACAACGAATCCTGCACGGAAAGCGGCGTTAGAGACGATTGAGTTCCCGCTCCCCTCTAACTTCCGGCTCGGAATCGCCTATGATGTCATCGATGCTGGTGATAACCTCCTGACGCTTGCACTTGATGCCAACCATCCCAACGACAACAGCGAACGGTTGAACATCGGCATGGAGTATTGGTATAAGAAGATGGCAGCCATTCGCGGCGGCTACAAATTTCGGTTAGGCGAGGATTGGAAAGATGATGAAGAAGGGCTGACGCTCGGCTTAGGCATCCACCTGACGCTCGGCAACAGGTTGCTCGCGCTTGATTATGCTTACGCCGATTTCGGGCATCTCCAACAAGCACATCGGGTAAGCCTGGGGCTACAATTTTAGCGCGATAATACGGAGGATAAAAAATGACGAATGAACGTCTCACACTTGAAGAGATGGAGCAGAAATACCCCGATGAATGGCTATTCATCGTTGATTGTGAATACAGCGAGAATACCGAACTACTATCGGGATATGTCCTTGTCCATAGTCCTTCCCGTGCTGATATTTATGAAGCTTCGTCGCGTTACAAAGGTAGCGCAGCGATACATTGTACAAGCAAATTGCCAGAGGGCATGGGGTATCTATTGTAATGGGACATATCTCCTTTAACCCCACAGCCAAGTCAATTTTTCTGCACCTTAAAGTTAGTAGTATCAATGCTGATATCACTCGTGATATACTTGTAGCATTGGATACAGGTGCTTCAACGACCATGATCCCACCAGAAGTAGCCACGGACTTGGGGTATGACCTCTCAAACCCAAATGACCAGATGATCACTGCCAGTGGCATTGTCTCAACAAATCGTATTACCGTACGTAAATTGACAGCAGCTGGTGAAACGGTTGAGAATATTGATGTTGTGTGCCACGATTTACCGCAAGGTTCAATCATAGAAGGCCTATTAGGTCTGAATTTTCTGAGGCATTTTGATGTCAATATTTCATTCTCAACTGGGACTATTGAACTTCGCCGCCCTAATTCGGTGTAGAAGGGACATCAAATATGACAGACAAACCGAACATCGTTTATCTCCTTGCAGATCAAATTCGCGCCTGTTCGTTGCCTGTATACGGCGATACACAAATTGACACGCCGAATATTGATCGACTCGCGCAGGAAGGCACCGTTTTTTCAAACGCAATCGCCACCGCACCGGTTTGCACCCCGTACCGCTCCATGTTACTTACTGGACGGCACCCGCAGACAACGGGGCACCTCATCAACTTCGTCAAAACCCGACACGATGAAATCGGACTCGGCGACGTTTTCAGTCGAAACGGTTACCGGACAGCGTGGGTCGGCAAATGGCACCTCCACACCGGCTCATTCCCAGAAATCGGCGGACGCGACTACGTCCCGGAAGGGCGCGACCGCCTCGGATTCCAACATTGGCGCGGCT
Source organism: Candidatus Poribacteria bacterium (assembly GCA_963668035.1). Lineage (GTDB taxonomy): Bacteria > Poribacteria > WGA-4E > WGA-4E > WGA-3G > WGA-3G. The sequence continues at coordinate 266,409 of OY764073.1, forward strand.
ATAACTTCCATACCGACTATTTCAACGGCACTGTGAATCTCGACAAAGACTGGCGGAATGAAAGATGGGAGGGCTACGAAACCGATGCACTCAACCGATACGCTTTCCAATTCATGGATGATAGGGACGATGACACCCCGTTCTGTTTGTTCATCTCGCCGCACCAAGCGCACTCTACACCTTACGAATTCGCACCGAAGCAATACTACGACAGGTTGCCGAGCGAACTCCAACTACCGGAAAATGTCCCCGATTCGCTTAAAGCAGACTCGTTAAGGATTTACCGACACTATCTCGCCATGACATTAACTGTAGATGATATGCTCGGCGAATTGATGGCGTATCTTGAGAGAACAGGACGCGTTGACAATACGCTGCTCATCTTCGGCTCCGACCACGGGACACAAGGCGGCGCCCAAGGCATCAACTTCTGGGCAAAACGCGAACCTTACGAAGAATCTATCAAAGTGCCGCTCATCATGCGCCTCCCCGGCGTTTTTGATGGAAACCACCGCACTTGTGAGACGCTCACATCACCCGTAGACCTGTTCCCATCGCTCTGTGGATTATGCGGCATCCAACCTCCCCGAACCGTTGAAGGCTATGACCTATCCGCCTCTTGGCGCGGCGAAACCGGTGCCTTTGAGCAGGAAGCCGTCCTGACGATGAACTTCGGCGCAACCTACGACTACCTCGTAGACGGTAACGAGTGGCGCGGTGTGCGGACAAAAACGCATAGTTACGCGCGCTGGCTCAACGGCAAACGGATGTTGTATGATATAGCAACAGACCCGCTGCAGATGAACAATCTCATTGACAACCCCGAAGCGAAACCGTTAGCAGATGAAATGGAGAGCACCCTCTCAAACCTAATGGACGCTTGCAATGACGAGCTCTTACCCGCGACAAGTTATAGGGATTGGTATGACAGACAACGCCGCATCGTCCGTAACGCCCACGGCCCCCTCGGCAACCCAGAAGACGAACCTGACTGGTCGCTCCTGAATTGAATTGTCAAGAAGAGTTTTGCGGAGAAGCTATTGCTTAAAGAAATCTGTTATGTTACAATAGATATGAATTAACCAATACCAAACGGAGCGTCCAAAGAAAAAAACAGATATGACTCTTCAAGAAATAATTTTAGCGTTAGAGAAATTTTGGGCAGACCACGGCTGTATCATCCAACAACCGTGCGATATAGAAGTCGGCGCAGGCACATTTAACCCCGCCACATTTTTACGATGCCTCGGTCCAGAACCGTGGCAAGTGGCTTACGTAGAACCTGTCCGTCGCCCAACCGATGGCAGATACGCCGAAAACCCTTTCCGTGTCGGTGCCTATTATCAGTATCAGGTGATACTGAAACCCGCGCCTGAGAATGTGCTACCCCTCTATCTTGAGAGCCTTTATAGCCTCGGCATCTCCCCCCGCAAAAACGACATCCGTTTTGTCGAAGACGATTGGGAATCACCGACGCTCGGGGCATCCGGACTCGGGTGGGAAGTTTGGTGGAACGGCGCAGAAGTCACACAGTTCACCTACTTTCAACAGATGGGCAGCATTGATCTCGACCCCATCTGCGCCGAGATTACCTATGGACTCGAACGCATCGCGCTCTACTTGCAAGATGTGGACGACTTTTTTGACATCCGCTGGAATGAACATCTCAACTACGGCGATGTCCACCGCCAAAGCGAGGTGGAATACTCAATCTACAACTTTGAGCACGCAAATGTAGAGATGCTTTTTGAGTTGTTCAGCACCTACGAGAAGGAGACGCATGCCTGCTTAGATGCAGGGTTAGTGCTACCTGCAACTGATCACGTCTTAAAATGCTCACACACCTTCAATATGTTAGATGCGCGCGGCGTGATTAGCGTCACAGAGCGTGTCAGCTACATTGAACGCGTGCGAAGACTCGCACAACGAATCGCGCGGGCGTACGTCAAACAGCGTGAAGAAATGGGACACCCGCTCATGGGACGTTTCAGCATAGGAACCCCTGCAGCGGACGCAATAACCGTGGAAAGCGATGCGTCTTCAGAATCAGATCAAAACCAAGAAACCGCCGATCTGTTATTTGAAATCGGCACCGAAGAGGTACCCGCGAGTTATATGTCGCCTGCCCTTGCGCAGCTCCGCGAAATCGCAACCGAGTCCCTAACGAACCATAGAATCCCGTTCGGCGAAATTGAAACACTCGGTACACCCCGCCGTATCACACTCAGCATCAAAGATTTGAAGACCCTTCAAGAAAGCGAAGAGACAGAAGTCGTAGGCCCCCCGAAACGCATCGCCTACGATGAGAACGGCGAACCGACAAAAGCAGCCATCGGCTTCGCAAAGACCCAAGGCGTTGAACTCTCAGCACTCCGCGTTGTTGAAACCGAGCGTGGTGAATACATCGCCGCTTCAAAACGCGAAACCGGCGCACCGACGCGATCGGTACTACAGACGCTCCTACCCGAATGGATCGAGGCACTCCGTTTTCCAAAAACGATGCGTTGGGAAACAGGTCAGAGCAGAACTTACCCTCCTGAAAAGGGGGACAGGGGGGTTACACGCTTTGCGCGCCCGATTCGCTGGCTTGTAGCACTGTTAGGCGATGAAGTCATCAACTGCGCCTACGGGGACGCGCACGCCGGACAGGTAACCTACGGACACCGCTCCTTGCATCCCGATCCGATAACTTTGACATCGGCAAACTTAGAGACCTATACCGAGGTGTTGCGCGCTGCCGGTGTGATTGTCTGTCCGCAGGAGCGCCGCGCGGTGATCGAAAAGCAGGTAAGTGCCATTTTAAAAGCGGCAGGGAATCTCCCAAAACTTGACGAAGAACTGCTCGATACGGTGAACTATCTCGTAGAGAACCCGCACCCCATCGTCGGCAATTTCAGTGAATCGCATCTGGCACTACCCCCTGAAGTGCTGATTACCGCCATGAAGAAACATCAACGCTATTTTCCGATGTGGAAAAGCCAATCAGAACTGGCGGCGAAATTCATCACCATCTCCAATGGAACAGATGGGAATTTCGAGGGCGTTCAGCACGGAAACGAACGTGTTCTCCGCGCAAGGCTCAACGATGCCGAGTTCTTCTACGAGGAAGACCAGAAAACCGGTCTCGCCGATAAAGTGGAACGTTTAGGGGCGGTCGTCTTTCACGCCAAACTCGGTTCACTCTTGGAGAAGACGGAACGGCTTAAGGCGTTAGTTAATTTCATCGGTACAGAACTACAAGTAACAGAAAGGACAGTCGCGCATGCCGAACGCGCAGCACAGCTCTGTAAGGCGGATTTGACAACACAGATGGTCATCGAATTCCCGACATTGCAGGGTATTACGGGGAAATACTACGCACGCAACTCAGGGGAACCTGAACCTGTTGCCACTGCTATCGCCGAGCATTACCAACCGCTCGGTGCGGATACACCGCTCCCCGCAACCGAAGTCGGCGCGCTACTCGCCATCGCTGACAAACTTGACACCATCGTCGGATACTTCGGCATTGAAGAACGTCCGACCGGTTCGCAAGACCCGTACTCGTTACGACGACACGCACTCGGCACAATTCGTATCCTTCAAGATCGGCAGTTACCGCTCTCTTTGGATGCCGTCGTCCAAAAGGCGATTTCGCGCTATACAGTAGCGTTGGCACCGGATACAAAAACGGGTGTGCTTGACTTTATCAAAGAACGCATGCGTGTCATTTTGGTGCAGACACAGCAATACGCCCCTGATATTGCTGATGCAGTCCTGGCAGTCGGTGACGTTGACATCATTGATATCCTCAAACGTGCCAGCGCGCTCGCCGAATTTCGCTTGACACCAAACTTTGAAGAAGTATATAATGCCCTCAATCGGGTGCTGAGGATTTTACCGCCGAACGCGCCAAAGACTGTAGACGCGACGCTCCTGCAAGACGCGCCAGAGACTGTAGACGCTGAAAAGCAATTAAACGCACGTCTTATTACGGAAGAACCGAATTTTCAACAGAGCATTCAGGAACGCGACTATGTGAAGCTCCTAACGCAACTTGCCACTTTACAACCAGCAATTGATGCCTTCTTTGATGATGTTTTGGTGATGGCGGAGGAACCAGCAGTGCGCACGAACCGATTGGCTTTGTTGAACAGAATCGGACGGAATATTTATGCCATCGCAGACTTGACAAAAATAGTTGTCAGTCGTTAGGGGAATAGTTATGAAGCAAGACTACATATCTAATGCATTGAAAATCGGTATCTATCTCCCGCTCATCGCGGCTATTGCGCTGCTGATTGGGTGTGGTGAGAAAGAAAATAGGGATATTATTGAAGCGCGCGCCGCTATTGTCCGCGGAGATTACGCCGCTGCACAAACCGCAGTTCAAAAGACGGGATCCGGAAACCAAGAGGCGCGCCATCTGAAGGCTTTTCTACAAAACCGGACACGCACAGAGACAAAAGCCTGGCACCAAGCGATCGTCGAATCAAATGCTTATCTTGAAACACTCGCCACCGATATCCTCGCTATCTCAGTGCTGGAAGACCCGGATTCTGACGATCTTGACCAGCAGGAACGGCTCATCCGTGCTCAAAATTCTATCTCTGGGCTCTTCGCCGTGTCGCTTGCGGAAGCAGTCGAAAAGCGCGCCGAATTACTCACTGAACTTATTGATCACCCGGATTCTGCTGTCGTCCAAGCACTATTAGCAGCGGAAAAGTGTTATCAACCGAACGTCCATTCAGCTGTCGCGCAACTCACGAAGAAATTATTGGAGTCAGGCGTGCTTCAGCACGGAAGTGATGCTGCTGTTGTTGAACTGCTGCAACAGGCAACACGCCACAAGGATCCCGCCATACAAAAAGAAGCTATCCGGTTGCTCGGCGCGATGCAGAAACCCGAACTTATCTTAACCTTTGAAGACGCACTGACAGAAGCGGTGAACACACCGGAGGTCGCGTACAGGGCAATTGTCGCCATTGAACAATTGGCTAGCTCAGGTGCAGCCAACGGTGCCGCGCTTGTGCCGGGACTCCAGCTTGCACTTAAAAATAATAGTGCACAGGTTAGGATGCACGCCGCAAAACTGCTCGGAAGTATTCAAGACGAAACCGCTGTTCCCGACCTTATTCGCCTGCTTGCGGACCCTAACAGCTACGTCAAAGATACAGCCATAGCAGCACTCAACCGTATAGGAACACCCGCAACCGCACCGCTCCTTGAGGTCTTAGCAACGAAAGCGCGGAATCTAATCCCGGATGAGGATACCGGTTTCACCGCAGACTATCAATACATCGCGAGTGCTTATATTGATGATCTATGGATGAAAAAATACCGGATCGGCACACAGGCCGCTGCAATCCAAACGCTTGGACTCCTCAAGGCGGAAGCCGCTGTCCGACCCCTGATAAAAGAATTAGCAAATGAAGAGTTACAAGGTGCTGCCTTGGCAGCACTTGTTGAAATGCGTGGTGTCGCTGTCCCCTTTATGCTTGACGCGCTTAAAAACGACACAAATGAAATTCGGATAAAAGTAGCAGATGCACTCGGACAAATCGGTGACCGGCGCGCAATGACACCGCTTATTGACGCACTCAATAACGACCCGCATAAAGAGGTCCAAGCCTTGGCGGCGACAGCACTCGGCAACATACGGGCGCGGCGCGCGGTCCCCGCACTCACATCCGCGCTCTCCTACGACGACACCACTGCTACTAATGCCGCGGAGGCTCTCGGAAAAATTGGGGTTACGACAGAGGACACTGTCCAAAAGTTGATCATCATGGCGATGGATAAGCAGATGCGGGAAACCCTACGCCTGGCTGCTATCGCCGCGCTCTGGCAACTCAAGCCTGAAGCAGCGACACAACCGATGCTCCTTCTCATGTTCAGCGATGAAACCAGTCCTATTCTACGTGCCAACGCTGTCAAGGTCCTGAGCCGTATCAAGGCACCCGAAACGACACCTGTGTTGCTTTGGATCCTATCTACACAATTCGACGAGATTTCGGACTTTCAGCGACACATGAAACGCGAGTATAAAACATTGGACGCGCTCCGCGCAGAGGTCGAATCCTTCCAGATTCAGTGGACAGTCGATTACCCGCGCGCAAACTATCGCACCTGGGGTGAACTCAAACCGATACCGAGTCTCGTACGGAGTGAAGTCGCGCATGCCCTCGGTATCATCAAAGGTGACACCGTCGTAGAACCACTGACGCGTGCGCTTAAAGACGATGGCCGCGCAACAGTGCGCCAAAGTGCCGCCTGGGCACTCGGTGAAGTTAAAGGCGATGCCGCAACGACGGCTCTCATTACCGCATTGAAAAAAGATAAACAGGGTGTCGTCCGACAAGAAGCCGCTATCGCCCTCGGCAAAATCAAAGGTCAGAAGGTCATCGATCCGCTATTAGATGTACTCCGTAACGATAAATACGAAACAACCCGCTTTCAAGCGGCAGTCGCACTCCGGGAAATTCAAGCAGCGGATAAGGGACTTGTTGATATTTTGAAGAAGGGGTTAGGAAGTTTTGATGATGGATACGAAGTCCTCTCCGTACAAAACGAGGTCATCGGGGCATTAATCAAAGACGGAAATGACGCAACGGCAGAATTCGTTCTCAATGCCCTTAAATCTGCCGGTGATGAATGGACGCGATGGGCTTATGTTCATATTCTCGGTGCAACTGCGAAAAAGATTGCTGCCGATACAATGCTCACTGAATTGGAACATCCGAGTTATGTCGTCCGAAAACGCGCGGCAAACTCGCTCGGCGGCTTTAAAGAACGCCGCCTCGTTGAGCCGCTGATCGCTGTCCTTGAAAACAGCGGTGAGATGAAATCTATTCGCGCCGCTGCAATCGTCTCACTCGGCGCACTCAAAGATGAACGCGCCGCTGCACCACTCTTAACAGCACTCTCCGATGAAAACGCCGAAATCCGATTGCAAGCCGCCGCCGCTTTAGGAAATCTCAAGGATGCAAAGGCGGTCGCCAAACTCAGTGAGATCGTTGGAAATCCGTTGGAACCGGATGATGTGCGTGCTGTAGCGGTAGCCGCCCTCGGTAATGTCGGCGATAAGTCAGCGGAGGATATACTTGTCCGCGCCCTTGATATCCGAGTCGGAAACATCGCTAATAATGCCATAATTGCGCTCGGCAAACTCGAAAGCCAGACCGCAATTCCAAAACTGATTGCTATCCTTGAGGATCAGCGGGTACCCTTGAACGCGGGGACAGCTGTCTTAGCGAACGCTTCCACACGCACAAAAGCCGCACGCGCCCTCGGCACAATCGGTGGACCGCGCGCCGGTGAAGCCATCGGCAGACGGCTCATTGACGATGCAGAATACATCGTGGCACTTGAGGACGCGTGGAACAGGCAAAACTTGGGGCTTGATGACCTGAGACGGAATTGGAGCTGGGAGATCTTCGTTGTCGCCGCTAAGAAACTCGACTTACCCGCTTATGTCGCACCGAAAATGGCTGAACGCGCCGCAGATGAATGGGAAAGCAATGCCGTGAGAAACGCAGCCATGGTCGCTTTAGGACGTTGTAGCACTGCAGAGGCAGCCTTAGATGTATCTGAACTCAAACAGCGACTCACCGATCCGGATGTAGACATCCGAAAAGCCACAGCACTCGCTGTTGGCGAAGCCGGGCTTTCGGAGTTTATACCGGACCTCGTTCAGATCATGAAAGGCGAAAACGAAGATAATAAAGATGTCCGACGCGCCGCTACACAGGGACTCAATGGGCTCGCAGATCCGTCAACGACTGACGCACTCATTGAAGTTATGAACAACGATGATAACCACGTGGAGATCCGGCGCGATGCCTCACGTGCTTTAGGCAAAATCGCAACCGACAAAGCCGTAACAGCACTGGTCGCAAAGCTAACAGAACTCCATGAAGCCCAAATTACGCGAGGATTCCGCCTCGATGTCATCAAAGCACTCGGCGAGGCGAAAAACGCGAACGCTGTGACGCTGCTTGAAACGATTCTTGAAGATCAGGACGCAGAAATCCACTTTCAAGCGGCGGCAGCACTCTTTGAAATCACAGGCAAAGGCTACGGCTATAACCGCCTCTAACGTAAAAAGGAGATTTTCTATGGCTTTTTTTGAATTACGACAGTACAGAACGCAACCCGGTCAACGCGAAAACTGGGTGAAATACATGGAAGAAACGATCCTGCCGTTCCAAATTTCTAAAGGGATGGTTGTGATTGGCAGTTTTATCGCTGAAGAAGAGGACGATCTTTATGTCTGGATCCGACGGTTCGAGAGCGAAGAACAGCGTGAACAACTCTATGCAGCCGTTTATGAAGATGACCGGTGGATAAACGAGATTTCACCGCGCGTCGGCGAACTGATCGACAGATCAAAAATCGTTGTCACACGGCTTGAACCGACTTCACGCTCAGCACATCAATAGTAGCACAAACTGTTAGTTTGTGCCCCGTTAGCAGTCCAAAACGGAGGTGTTTTAATGAGCCCCGAAGAAAAATATCTGTTTGACTTATGGGGATACGTGAACATCGAAAATGTCTTGGGAACAGATGACCTCGCGGAACTGAATGCGCTCATTGACGCGCAAGACTACGCCGATCCTGCGGATGATAACATCCATTCCCAACGATTCGGTGGGTTCTTGAATTGGGAGAACGACGCGTTCCGCAAACTCCTTAACCACCCACGCATCATGCCGTGTTTAGCAGCGGTCATCGGTCCTAAATTCCGATTGGATCACGTCTACGGCATCTTGATGATAGAAGGCAATCCGGGTGGAACGCTTCACGGCGGCGGCACACCTTACGATCCATCACAGTATTATGTCTTCAGAAACGGCCAGATGTACAACGGTTTAACCGTTGTTTCGTGGGCACTCACCGATATGCTGCCCGGACACGGCGGTTTCTGTTGTATTCCCGGCAGCCACAAGAGTAACTATCCCTGTCCACCGCAATTCCGACCGGTGGTAGACAACAAAACGTGTATGGCACCGGTGCATCAGAAGGCAGGCGACGTGGTTATCTTCACGGAAGCGTTGACACACGGCACGTTACCGTGGACAGCGACACACGAACGCCGCTCAATTCTGTTCAAGTACTCACCAGGGCATGCCTCATGGGGACAGGGCAGATACGACGACGAACTCCGCAACCTGATGTCCGATGAAGATCAAAAGTTGATGTTGGAGCCGCCTTACGTTGCACACCGAAAACCGGTAGTTTAGGAATGAGGCATGCGGATACATCGCGCTACCAATCCGCGACGCTGCCGTCGGTATCGTAATAGAACTCGCCGCCGAGCTCTTCAGGGTAGGTATCAAGCGTCTGTTCGGCTTCGTTCTCATCAATCTCAAAGCCGAGGCCCGGTTTTGTCGGCAATTCAATATGTCCATCTGTAACCTGCCAATCCCCAATAAACAGACCGTCGCCTAACCCTGCATCAATCTGTTCTTGGATTAGGAAATTCGGCACAACCGCATCCACATGAAGCGAGGCAGAAAAAGCAACGGGACCGATAGCACAGTGCGGCGCGATGTGCATATAATAAACCTCCGCCATGTTCGCGATCTTCTTGAGTTCCGTGATGCCGCCGGCGTGGGAGGTATCAGGCTGTAGATAAGCGACCGCCTGTTTTTCAAAGACCTCGCGAAACCCCCAACGGGTGAGCAGCCGTTCACCCGTCGCAATCGGAAACGGCACATGGTCGGAGACTAATTTAAGCGCGTCTACATTCTCTTGCGGAACAGGTTCCTCAACGAACATCGGTCGCATCCCTTTAAGTTCATGGCAGATTTCAATGGCGAGCGCGGGGGTCATCTTACCGTGGAAATCAAACGCGAGTTCAACTTCAGGACCGACCCATTCGCGCATGAGATAGGCGCGTTCTACAAACGCATCAATCACAGCAGGAGGTTCATGTCCACGCCACTTGCCACCGGGCCCACTTTTAAACGCGGTATAACCGCCTGTTCGCTGCAAAAATTCGAGGCGTTCTTTCGCAGCAGCTTTGCCTTCGTCAGTTAAGCTCCCGATGCCCCAGTGTGCATAAACACGGATACGGTCGCGCACGGCACCCCCTAAAAGTTGATAGGCAGGCACATCGTAGTATTTACCAGCGATGTCCCACAACGCTTGATCGATCCCAGATAAAGCGGACATCAAGATATTCCCGCCTCGGAAGAATGCAGAGCGGTAGACGTGCTGCCAGTGGTGTTCAATCCGCAACGGATCCTTACCGATAAAATAGTCGGCAAGTTCCTCAACAGCCATACACGTGCTTCTCGGTTTACCTTCAAGCGTCGTTTCGCCCCAACCGATGATACCCGTATCTGTCGTGATTTTAACGAGGCGCGTCCGACGACGCGGATAAAATTGTTCAATAGTCGCAATTTTCATTTTTGGCCTCCTAAGGCAAGGGAATTTAAAAATATGTCTTCACAACCCAATATTCTTTTTATGATCGCAGATGACCATCGATGGGATGCCATCGGCGGTATGGGCGATCCAACTGTCCAAACACCGACGATGGACTCGCTCATGGGGCGCGGCACCACCTTCCGCCAAACACACATCATGGGTTCACTCGTCGGTGCTGTCTGCGTCCCAAGTCGCGCCGCCGTACTGACCAGTGCCAATCTTTTCCGTAGCGGTGGCAACCAGATTAACCGAGATTTGGCTGTCTGGCCACAAGTCATGCGCGAGGCGGGGTATCACACATTTTTTTCGGGCAAATGGCACAATGACCGCCAAACGTTTACCGACAGTTTCGATGCCGGTGCCAAAATTTTCTTCGGTGGCATGGGCAATCAATATAAAGTGCCAGTTTTCGATTTCGACTCGACAGGAAAATACCCGAATGATGCCAGATACATCGGCGACAAGTTTTCTACGGAACTGTTTACAGATTCTGCCGTGCAGTTTATAGAGAGCTACGACCAAACGGATCCTTTTTTCGTTTACCTCTCATTTACTTCACCACACGATCCGAGAACACCGCCTGGCGAATACGCGACAATGTATCCACCAGAAGAGATACCGCTCCCAGAAAACTTCCTCCCGGAACACCCGTTCGATAACGGTGAAATGCGTATCCGAGACGAAGAGCTGGCACCCTTCCCACGCACCCCTGAAGTCGTTCAACGGCACATCGCCGACTATTACGGGATGATTACGCATCAGGATGCCGAAATGGGGCGCCTGCTAAGCACACTGGAAGCCACCGGACATCTGAATAACACCATCGTGATCTACACTGCAGACCACGGGCTTGCCGTCGGCCAACACGGACTGTTCGGCAAACAGAATCTCTATGCCCATAGCATCCGCGTGCCATCAATATTCGCAGGGCCCGGCGTTCCTGAAGGCGTAACAGTTGACGCATTGACCTATCTATACGATGTCTTTCCGACTGTCTGTGATCTCACCGGTGTCGAGTGCCCGGATACGACTGAAGGAAAAAGTTTAGTTCCTCTCATGGAAGGTTGTGTCGAGCAGGTCCGGGAAACAGTCTTCGCGGCGTACAAAGACATTCACCGCACCGTCATCGATGGACGTTGGAAACTGATCCGTTACTATGTCTCTGAGGAAAACGGCAAAGGCACGGACTGCATCCAACTCTTCGACTTAGAGCAGGATCCGTGGGAGATGACAAACCTCGCTGAATTGCCAGAGCACGCTGATCGTATCCGCTCACTTGCTGCAGATATGAAAATGTGGCAGAACGAGACAGACGATTTCATGAAAGACACGCCTGTGCTGCTATAGTGTTTGTGTTCCTAATAGGGCGGGCTGGGTAACCCAGCCCCTACATGTTGAAAATGCGCGTTTTCCAACCTTTTGATGAATTCGGATCCTAACTTCCCAGTCCATTATGACCGATGGCAACCAACCGCGCCGCCTGCTCCGCCGCATCAGCGATCAGCCGCGGCGCGTCCGCAACGGCAGCTTCAAGTGCCATCGGTTCTTGAACAATACCTAACATCGCGTCAATACCTGCTTCATAGACCGCTTCGGCACCCTCAGCGATACCGCCCGCAATCGCAATCACCGGGATATTGTGTGTTTTTGCAACCTTTGCAACACCGACAGGTGTTTTCCCGAATGCTGTCTGAAAATCTAGTTGCCCCTCACCTGTGATAACGATAGCAGCACCTTTTACGCGTTCTTTAAGGTTAACGGCATCAACCATAATATCAACACCGAGTCGTAATTCCGCGTTGAGAAACGCCATCAATCCTGCCCCCAATCCACCCGCAGCCCCTGCACCGGGGATGTCGCTAAAAGATTTGCCGAGGGTCCGCGTTAAGACCGCATCAAAATGTGCAAGCGCCGCGTCCAGCACCTCAATCATTTCAGGCGTAGCACCCTTCTGCGGTCCGTAGACATAAGATGCACCGTCAGGACCCGTCAACGGGTTGTTAACATCGCAGGCGACAACGGTTTCGGTCTCGGCAATAGCAGGGTGTAAGCCCGTTATATCTATTGATGCTAATTGGTTGAGCCCGCCACCGCCACGCGGAATCTGGTTCCCATTTGCGTCCAGTAACCGGATGCCGAGTGCCTCCGCCATACCTGCGCCGCCATCATTCGTCGCACTGCCCCCGATACCGATGATTAAGCGTCTACAGCCTGCTTCCAAAGCAGTGTGGATCAGTTGCCCGGTGCCGTAAGTAGTGGTACGGAGCGGGTCCCGTTCATGCGGCGCGACAAGCGTCAGACCGGAGGCGGATGCCATCTCAATGACTGCAGTTTCGGAATCTGCAAGGATACCGAATTGTGCGTCAACCGCGTTCCCGAGAGGTGCAAGCACGCGTTGGGTGTGGAGATGTCCCCCAGTGGCATCAACGAGCGACTGCACAGTCCCTTCGCCCCCGTCTGCCATCGGGATTTTGTCAATAACGGCATCCGGAAACACGCGACGCAGCCCATGCTCAATCGCATTCGCAGCTTCGAGCGCACTCACACTTCCCTTGAATGAATCAGGTGCAACTACAATCTTCATAGCGGATAATCTATCACAAACCCGGCGATGTGTCAAGTTTCAAAGCGGCGCACTCTCAAAAACGCCGCACCATTTCCAAACTCCAAAACCGCGGTTCATTAACATAACCTGTCAGATTGTTGAAATCAATACCCCCTGTTGCGGACGTATCGTTGAGGATATTACGTCCGATAATCGCCACTTCTACGTCAGCGAATAGGCAAGCAAGCCGAATTCCGCCCACCAAGAGCCGATCATCGGCATATTCCACAGAGTCGTAAAGGAAGAACCGCACTCGGCTGCGATACGCCCAATCCGTGGAGGCAACGAGACGAACACCTGCGGGAAGATTGACAACATAACGCAGTGCCATATCTGCAATCCACCCGGGAGCCTGTGGTAGACTGTTGCCATCAATAGAGAAAGTGCCGTCAGCAGCGGCGGGGGGATCCAGAACCGTACACGGCGCACCGCAGCCCTGAACAGCCAAATTCGGATCGTCAATCCGCGTCTGATTGTAACTCAGTCCTGCTGATACTTCCAGTGCCGTAGTCGGTACAAAAACCAATTCCGCTTCAACGCCGCGGCCAATGGTGCTATCAGCATTCACTAATCGGTTGAAATTCGTCTCGCCACCCACCGCAGTCAACTGCTGATCCTGCATGAAATAGTGGAACGCCGCCATATTCAGATGGAACCGCTGGTCCCACAAACGTAACTTCGTGCCGCCTTCAAAAGAGAGAATCATCTCGGTATCTGCCACCGTGACAGCATCGCCAAACAACAAGCGTCCCTGAATGCTCGGTGCGCGAAATCCGCGCGCCGCGCGCAGATACGTCTGCACAGTAGGAGCAACTTGGTAACGAAGACTCAGATCGCCGCTCCAGACCGTGTCCTGCGGATTCTGGTGGATAGGATCGAGGGGGCCTGCCCCCGTAACGGCAGGTGCCTGATCCCGCCACGCCTTATAGTCCTTCGCATCATGCGACAATCGTAGACCCGCGCCCAATTCCAGATTCTCAAGCATTTGGAAAGTCAACGCCCCAAACACTGCCCGTGCTGTGGCTTCCTGCTCTTGACGCGCCACGCCATCCAAAGTACCGCCAGCTAACGTGTCGTAGTTGAAATCCTCCATCTTTACGAATTCCCAGAAATAGTATAATCCGAATTGATACGCCAGCCGACGCGCCGCAGGACTCATCAAGCGGACCTCTTGACTCAATTGCCGCAGTTTCGGAATACCCGATGCTGTTTCAGAAGGAAAAGGTATCTCACCGGGACCACTCACCGGAAGAAACGCAGCACCGTATCCGCCATCAATATCCCCACGCGCGAAATTAGTCAGTCGTTCAAATCCTGTCAGCGAAACCAGTTGGAAATCCGCAATATCGTACCGCACTTCAGCGGTCAATCCCTGCGTACTTAGCGTCTGTTCGTTGCGTCCATCGTGTGCGATGCGGTCGCGGGCAAAATCCTGCACTAAACCACCTTCACCTTTTGATAAGATATTGGCGCGGAACAGGCGCGCAGTGCCATCAAGATTGCGCCCGTGGAACTTGAGTCGTGCCGCTAACGCCGGTATCGGTGTCCACAACAACTGCAAGCGACCCGCCAAATCTTGATGTCCCCCTAACGCGTTATCTTCACCGGTGTGTTCGTTGTTCACCCAATCGTCCCGCCACTGCGCAAGCAGCGAAAGCCGCGCCGATAGCACAGACGGAATCAGCGGACCCGACACCGCACCCTCAAAGTTACTCGTGTTGAACCGTCCGTAACTCACGCGTCCGTACCCTTCCACTGTCTGCGTCGGACGCGCCGATTCAAACTTCACAATTCCCGCGGGCGTATTGCGTCCAAATAGCGTCCCTTGCGGTCCTCGTAAGACCTCAACCCGATCCAAGTCAAAGGCAGGAAACCCTTTCAACAGCGCGTTTTCCAGCACAACGCCATCGTAGAGCACTGAAACCGGCTGCGAAGCGTTGAGATCGAAATCCGTATTGCCGAGACCACGGATATAAAAACGTGGAAAGATACGTCCAAACGACGACTCCATCTGCAAACTCGGCGTGCGGTTCGATAAAAAGCGTACATCCATACCTGACGAGCGGATAGCGTCGAATTTTTCCCCTTGCAGTGTCGAAACAGAGAGCGGCACCTCAAAAGATCGCTGCTCGCGTTTGCGTGCGGTAACCACGACCTCTTCCATTCGAACAACCTCTTCGGTGTCCTCCTCGGCGGCCACCGTTAGAGGTATAGACAGTATCATCAATAAAGCCAAAGCATAAAATTGTTTACTAAAGTTCATAGTTTCCTCAAAAATAGATGTGTTGCGTTTTGTATAGGGGTAGCTAATATTTTAGCATACGATAGCAGATTTTACAATGAACGACACAAAGTCAACCAGAGGTATTCAATTGTTGAAAATGTCAGAATTGTGATTTAGGGATTATCAGGATAAAAACGGAAAATGGAAAAATTGCTTGACATCTATGCAAATTCGTGCCAAAATTCAAAATGAATAATTTCGGAGGTGAACAGATGGACTGGCAACTGGAAACGACTGTCTCTGATGAGCAGGTCAAATTTTACAAAGAAAACGGGTATCTCACGTTTGGACGCATCTTCACGAAACCGGAGTTGGACGAACTTCGGGATTATGTAGATGATATGATCGCGAATCTACCGGAAGGTAAACGTCCAGAACAGATGGATGTCCCACATTTTGAGCATCCGTACCTGTTCAAATACCTAACGCATCCACGCGTCCTGAAAGTGATAGAACGGTTTATCGGACCGGATATTGTACTCTGGTCGAGCCACTTTATCAGTAAACGCGAACATGACGGCATGGAGGTCCCGTGGCATCAAGACGGTGTCTATTGGGGCGAGTCGCTCGATCCAATGCACGTTATCACTATGTGGCTGGCAGTTGATGAATCGAAGGTTGAAAACGGATGTATGCGTGTCATCCCCGGCAGCCATAACCTACGCGACCGCCGCTATGAAAAAGTTGACCGAAAAAATATGCTATTCGGCAGCGAAGTTGTTGATGCAGATTTAGATGCATCAAAGGTAGTCAACTTGGAATTGGAGGTCGGCGAATGCCATTTTCATGACGCATGGACAATCCACAACTCCAGTCCAAACGTCTCACAGAAACGGCGGTGCGGCTACACAATGCGCTACATGCCGGCGAATGTCCGCTACCCCGGTGCAGAGTGGCGACGCGCACACTATATCTATCTTTTGCAGGGCAAAGATAGAACGGACGGTTTTAATACCTACACACCTGTGCCAGAATTTTTTTAAACACTGAGAGAGGAGAACCTATGCGTCCCTATTTTGATGTACACTGCCATATCGGTATGACAGTCTCACGTGCCCCGGTAATAGGACAGAGCGTGGGACGATGTCTCGCACGGATGGCTTCCGCAAATGTGATTGGCGCGATTCCGTGTCCAACGGCGGGCGGTCCGCAAGCACACGGTGTCTTGGACACACGAACACAAAACGAGACAATCGCCAACGCCTGCAGACTACATCCAGAACGCTTCCCTATCGGACTCAGTAACGTGGAAGTCCGACACGAGCAAGCAGGTGTAGATGAACTCGACAGAGCGATGCGCGAGGATGGCTTAGTCGGATTTATGTGCCACCCAGGGTTGTCAGGCCATTCCCTCGGCGGTGAACTGCATGCATTCCTTGAAGTCGTAGCGATGCACGACGGATTGTGCCTACTACATCAGGCAGGCTCCACGCAAAATATCGCCGCTTACGCGAAGCGATTCCCGTCGATAACATTTATCATCGGACATGTGTCGATGAACAAAGCCGGACATCTTGATGCCATCGCACACTGTGGAATGTGTGAGAATGTCTGGTTTGACGTAGCACAGAAGCCGGAAGGTGCAGATGAGAGTTGGGATCTGGTGCATCTCGTCAATAACCTCGGCAGCGATAGGATAATGTTCGGGAGCGATTTACCGTATTACGACTTTCGCTTAGTCCAAGCACAGATTGAAGCAACCCGCCTTGATGAAGAAACAAAAGAACGGATCGCCTATCAGAATGCCGTGCGCTTAGTTCAACAGTTCCGCGAAGCTTGGCTGCCAACGCTGACACCGATCACGCCACCACAGGTCTATTCGGAGAGTGAGATGTGGGATGCGAATGGCGCGAGATTACGCTAATCCGTAAGCGTGATCCAACGGTTACTTAACGACTTCAACCGCCCGAATCCGACGGTGTAGCACGAAAAGACAGAAAGCTATCAACGCAAGCACAATGAGGAGGGACCAAACCCAATGCACAGCATGCGTATGTGAACCAGCAAAGAGGGCTGTACCGATGATGTCGTAGTTCGCCCAAATCGAAACAACATCCGTTTTACTGGTACGCGTAAACACTTTCAGCAATTGCTGAATAACCGGTGACCCGAACCACACGGCACAGAAACCGATTGTGGCATAGCGCGGATTTGAGGTGAGCGACGAGAAAAGTAGCATTAACAGACTGGCAGAAACGGTGATTAGCACGGAATAGGTAATGATCGAAAAAGGCAGCCAATAATTTTCTTTCAGAAAGGATATATCCGCTAAGAGTGCATGCTCCAGAAATAGCAAAAGCCCAGGCACCAATGTGAGGCAGCCAAGCAAGACTCCAATAACAGCGAATTTCCCGATGAGGTAATCTATCCATGACAGCGGTTTAGATAGGTAAAGAGAGAGCGTATTATTCTTCATATCTGTGGCGATTAACCCAGAACCGCCAAAAACAACTATCAGGGCAATCAAAAATGCTGAGGGGAACTGAGCAATCTTGAATAAATATTTCTGAAAAAAACTGCTATCAATATTAAAGCTCATAAAATTTTCCGGCACAATATTAACGCCATAGATAAAAATTGCATGGGACAATATATAGATTACAGGCGGAATCGCAACAATTAACCGAACGATTTTGCGTTGCGCAAGCAGTTTGAGTTCCGCCTTCGCAATGATCCACCACCGTGTCCAATGACGCTGTTTCAGCGTACCTTCCCAATGTCTGTAGTCTTGTGTATGAATAGGCATATTTTTTAGTAGCTTTCAGTTATCGGTTTTCAATAAGCAACCATTTAAGCGGATGCGTTGGGTTACAGCACACAGCGCGTGCCTGCTATCGTTGTAAAATTGTTTTAGAACTTATAGATTTCGGCTTTCTCTAAGGTATCCGTGAAGGGACCCTGCTTCTCTGTCTGGACTTCAACCGTGATGATCCCTAACGGTGTATCCCGTTCCGGGTCTTCCTCAATAAGCGCGCGTGGGAGCTCCGCAGTCATGAGCCGATCCAGTCTATTCAGTTCCTGCGACCAGCGAAGGTCTATCAACCGCCCATCGTAGACTTTGCGATGTTTCTCGCCATTTCGCATAGAGTAGACTTTGGCGTTAGTGGTAAAATCCGCTTCAGAGATAGTACTCACACCGACACTCGGGCTGAGAATACTCTGATTCCATATCAACGGTGTGCCATTTCTGTCAACTAAGTAGATCCGCAGGTTAATCCTGTCAACACGCGGATCCGCATGGATCGCGATGCCTTCAAAATTCTGAATCTCGCCACTTCCACATGAAAGCATCACAAAAGCGCAGAGACCAATGAGCACTACCCATCGACTTTTTAATAAAGGTTGGCAGAGCAAGTTAAAACGCAACACGTTAATTCTCCTTTTGTCTGTTTTAAGTGCAGCTTGCAGACTTCTCATGTCAAGAAGTCTACCTAATGTATTATATCTTTTTTTAATGATGAATGTCAATTCAAAATCTGGTTTTGTATCTCTTTACAAAAAATGCTATAATACACCCATGGAAATTACTAAAGTTTTAATCGGTTCAGAAAACAGCGTCAAAATTGAGAGTGCCCGACAAAGTTTCTCAAGATTTTTCAATCCGTTGGAGATTCACGGATTATCCGTTGACTCCGGTGTTTCTGCTCAGCCCTTTAATCAAGACACTTTCGTCGGTGCTCAGAACCGTGCTGAACATGCAAAGCGGATCAACGATGAACAGCACCTAAACGCCAACTTTTTCGTGGGTATTGAGGGTGGGGTCCTTCAACTACATAACAAGTGGTTCCAATTTACCGTCATCCACATATTGGATCAGCAGCACCGAGAAAGCCTTGGTACAAGTGGTTTGTATGAATTGCCAGACTGGATCGTCGAAAAACTCTTGGCGGGCATCGAATTAGGATACATCATTGATGAACTTACCGGAGATTTCAACACGAGAGAGAAACAGAGTGCAAGTGGTTTTTTTACGAAGGGTGCAGTAGACAGATTACAAAACTATACACAAGCCGTAACTTTTGCCTTAATCCCTTTTCTTCGAGACAACCTCTATTTTCAACGAAAATAGGATAAATATTGCCGTATCAAATTTCGGAGGAATCTTATGAAAGTCGCAGTATTATACGAAACTAACACGCATATAACAAAATTATCTGGTTTCATAGCATTTCCAATTTTAGTGTTCCTATACGTTCTTTTGCGATGGCTATGTACTCTTCGGAAATATCCACGCCGATGAATTTACGGTTGTGGATTAATGCCATCTTACCTGTTGTACCACTTCCGCACATCGGATCAAACACGAGGTCTCCAGGGTTTGTCCAAGACAAAATGTGATCTTCTGCTAACTTTTCCGGGAAAACAGCCGGGTGTTTGAAAGCGATTCTGTCTTTTGTTGTGCCACCTAAACCGACTGCATAAGACCAGATGTTCGTCCGTGTCTTTTCCTTTTTCAGTTCCTTGAGCACCTTCTTGTTAATACCATCCGACTTTTTGTTGTAGACAAGCATTTCCAGTCCATGTCTGACTGTTTCGGTTTTCAACGGGTTAAACGTGTTAGGTTTCCCGCGCGATAGCACGAACATAAACTCGTGGCAGTTTGTGTAGGCGTTGCTGCGCATGAAGGGTGTATTTTTCTTCTGATAGATCATGATATCGTGCATTTGGAAACCGATCTCTTGGAAAAATAGACCTTGCCGAAAACTGGTAAGTGAACGCCCTTTCTTGATTTTATCGCCGACCACCCAAACGACAATCCCGCCAGGTTTTGTGACCTTGTATAGCAGCTTTGCGATATTCTCAAAGTCAAATGAATAACCTTGATAGTCGCGAAGATTGTCGTAAGGCGGGGAGGTCACAGTCAAATCGATGATGCCCTCATCCATACCAGCCATAAACTCAACACAATCTCCTACAAAAAATCCTTCCTTTATCAACATTTTTCCTCCATAAGACTTGGATTGACATTTCATGCGGAGCAGTCGAAAATAAAACTGCCGACACAAAATGACAAATTTCACTTTTGCTACATCTTAAAACAACTATTCAAGAATACGCGCCATACGTTCACGAATCCAATCTTTGTGTTCAGGATGTGTGTGAATATAGAAAGTCCCCGTCTGAATAGCGTTATAGACGTGTTCTGCAACCTCGGCAGGCGACATCCCTGCCTCCATCTCGGCGCGGATATTTTGTGAATTACTGATAGTTTCTTGAGGCGGCGATCCCTCTGTCTCTGGGTTTTGCAATGGGTTCGGACGGTTTCGTGCTGAGTCCAGAATTCCCGTGCGAACCCATCCCGGACACAGCACATGCACCTGAATATTCGCACCTTTCTCTGCTAACTCAGCAGCAAGGGTTTCCGAAAGTGCGACGACCCCGTGTTTGCTCACCTTATAGATGCCTTCGCCGCTGCCGCCGACCAAACCTAAAATGGAGGCAGTATTCACAATGTGACATGCATCCCCTTGCGCAAGCATGCGCGGCACAAACGCGCGGATACCGTGAATCACGCCCCACAGGTTAACGCCTAACACCCATTCCCAATCGGCAAGCGTATGTTCCCAGATAGGACGACTACAGACAACGCCCGCATTATTACAGAGAATATGCACCGCGCCAAAGGTATCCAGCGTCTGCACCGCAAGGTTTTCGACATTGACAGCGTTTGAGACATCTGTCCGCACAGTGAGAACGGTCGCGCCTTTCGCTTTTAAGTCGGACGCGAGTTTAGCTAACGCTTCTGCTTCAATATCGGCAAGCACAACTTTCATATCCGCTGCTGCAAATCGTTCTGCTAATCCTTTTCCGATCCCACTCGCTGCACCAGTAATAACAGCAACCTTTTGCATGACGCTTAAATCTCCATTTCAATCAGCTCGTAAGCCGGCGCAGAACGTTATGCGTTATGCGTTCAACCACCGCATCGCCACCTGCCAATCCGTGTGACCAATCGGTCGTAGCAGCCGTAAAGACCGTCCCACCTTTTGTATAGATACCCATCGTTGCGGCACCCGTTCTCCCTCTTTCCCAACGTTCATACCATTCACAATCATCAGGATGCCACCGTACGGGAGCAGTCGCGAGGATCGTGAAACTTTCAGGTGTACCATCGCGATAGGTCGGTACTGGCAAGCCGTCCTCAACCGTGAATTCGCAGCCATCGCATTCATAACCGACAATCGTATTTTCGCCACCGAAAGCGTTATCTCGCGCGAGATCCGTCCCTTCAAAAACCCAATGTTCCGGACGATGCACCGTATATTCCCCGGCACCATCCATAAATTGACCGTGGCTCAAGTGATAACCGCCTTGAAGGAAACCGACACCCGTCAATTGGTTCTCAGGACGCTCCACCAAATAATGACTCCAGAGTGTACTGAGGGTACTGTGATCATCTGTCTTGTAAACAGGATCTTGGTTATAGGTCTGCTTCCAACACACGAGAGCCCTGCCTTCATCTTCAGAACGCACCTGCCAACAGACCGAATTCCCGCTGAAAAAGGCGGCGTTCCCACCGTTTGCGATAAATGTTTCAAGATTATCGCGCATCGGCGCAGACCAGTATTCATCATGTCCGATACTCAATACAAGTTTGTAATGTGCTAACATTTCAGGATGAAATTCCAGATCGGAGTTCGCTGCATAATCAAGCGTATACCCGTTCTGCTCCGCCCAGGCGATAAAGGGTAGCTCCCAGGTCCTGAAGAGTCCACCTGTCGGTCTGTCAAATGAGACACGGTTCCCCTGTATTTTGCTCTGTCCATGATACCCGTAGAGACTGAAGCCACCCCAATTGTTGTAAGCATTATAGGTGTTCGTAGAGAGTTGCAGCAGGATCGGGGTATTCGCGCCTGATCTCGGCGAAGCTTGCAAGCCGATATTACCAAGGGCAGGGCGGACGATAAAGAATAGGCTGCTCTCAGCAGTCCGGTGATTCCGATAGATAGGGTCACCGCCGCCATCTGTCGCGCGGAGCATGCCTTCATAATAACCGCTCTGCCACGATTCGGGCACTTCAAGTGTGAAGGATGCGGGCCATCCACAGCCGTGCGACGAAGCGTTGTCGGGGATCGGATGCGCCGCGCCGGGCAGGTCTCCTTGGCTCCAGACGACCTCACGGGTCGCACCGATACGCGCAATCTCAAGCGCGTAATTACCTGCACTCGTTGAGACATGGAAGGCGATTTCTTCACCAGGGGCGTAACTCAGTTGATGCGTGTATCCGTCAATATAGAGTGGTCTAATCCGATTTTCAGTTTGCGTTAAAGTTGCCATTGCGTCTCCTCCTTTGCTGTGTAGCGTATCATTTTCCGGGCGAAATGTCAATTGTTTTAGATATCAGATGGTACTGTTTTTTTGACTTTTTTTGTTAAATATGTTATTATCTCTACAATAATTTTTTACGCATCTTATGGAAAAAGGAGAAGTCCCGATGGCGATCCAGGCAAAAGAGGAGCGCATCCCTTTTGCTCCCACAGACGAGTCAATATTTTACCCTGAAGAAGATGACGAACCGATAGCGGTGAGTGATCTTCACAGACAAATCCTCTTTTGGACATTGCAAGTCACGGAAGCGGAACTTACACGATTCCGAGCGGAACTTGCACGCTTACAAGAAAGGAGCGACTAACAGATGGAGACTAATCAGGAAGCGTTAACCCCGCTATCTTCTGAACAGATGGATCAGTGGGAAAATGATGGATATTTATTGCTAAAAGGCGTTGTTCCGGAGGCTGCGATTAATGGCGTGCGCGACAGTTTTGCCCGCGTCGTAGATGGTATCCTTCACGAGTTGAAAGCCGATGGGATTATTGAAGATGAAGGCGTGGAACTTCCATTTGAGACGCGATTCGTGCAAGTCGCTGGTGAACATGCCAATCGCTTTGGTCGTTCTTGGCGTAACCAAGTTGCGACCCCTGAAATTTTTGAGATACACCACGCGCCGCCACTCGTAGACGCAATCGGACAACTTACAGGTACAGATGTCATCGGACACCCTGTTTTCAACGCGCGTCCGAAACTCCCCGGTCAACAATTGACCGTCGTTCCGTGGCATCAGGACAGCGGCTATTTCGGCACAGTCAGCGAAACCTCGCTCATCCCGACTGCATGGATACCCTTGGTGCCAGTGGATGAGACCAACGGTTGTCTACAAGTGGTCGCAGGTTCACATCGGTTAGGTGTCGTTGACCATCGGACAGAAGAGCGGGAAGGTAGGTTTCTTGAGGTGATGGATGAGCTTATTGAGGAATCCTGTATTGTGACCTGCCCGATGGCGTTAGGCGATGCATTAGTCTTCCACAATCTGACGTTCCACCGATCGCTCCCGCATACTACCAGCGAAATTATCCGTTGGGCGATTGACATCCGTTATCTTCGTGACGGTGACCATCCAGGAACAATCTATTGGAAAGACCCCGATTTCAAATGGGTCATCCGTAGCGAAACACAACCTATAACCCCTGTCACGCAATGGCTCGAAATGTGGTAAAATAATGATACGTGTCCCTTTCCAAACTTTACAAGATGAATTTTACCGTGTACTCGCTTCAGTCGGTTTTACCGGCGAGCGAGCGGTGTTATGTGCGCAACTGTTCGCTGAAAATCAGCGTGACGGTGTCTATTCGCACGGACTCAATCGCTTTCCCGGATTCGTTGCTGGCTTGGAAAGCAGGCGGATTAATTTTCGTGCGCAGCCAGAGAAAACTGAGAGTTACGGGGCATTAGAACGCTGGAACGGTATGAGAGGCGTAGGGCTCGTCAACGCTTATATCTGTATGGAGCGTGCGATGCACCTTGCCGAACTACACACTATTGGATGTGTCGGGCTTTTAAACACGAACCACTGGATGCGTGGTGGGGCTTACGCGCTCCAAGCAGCAGAAAACGGATACATCGGAATATGTTGGACGAATACAACCCGCCTCATGCCGCCGTGGGGTTCTGCTGAAAAGAAAATTGGAAATAACCCTATGGCGATCGCCGTGCCTCGCGAAGAAGGACCCCTCCTGCTTGATATGGCGATGAGCCAGTACTCAAACGGAAAATTAGAAGTCCTAAAGCAGCAGGGAAAAGAACTGCCGCTCCCTGGTGGATACGACACAGATGGAGAACTCACAGTGGCCCCCGGAGAGATACTTGAGTCCCAAAGAGCACTCCCTATCGGTTATTGGAAAGGGTCTGGGTTGGCATTGGTACTTGACGCGATGGCAGCTGTCATTTCAGGTGGGCAAGCCACGCACGAAATTGCACAGCAGGACTCTGAATACGCGGTTTCTCAGGTCTACATCGCCATTGATATTACAGAAGTCATGGGATGCACTCGGTTAAATGAGACAGTAACGAAGATTATTGACGATTTCCATACCGCTATCCCTTTGGACAAAAATGAAGGTGTGCGGTATCCAGGGGAAGGCATGTTGCGGACACGACAAGAGAGCCTCGAAAAAGGAGTCCTTGTGGACGAAACGCAATGGCAGGCGTTATTGGCGATGCATTAAAGTAGCAGGCACACACCGTGTGCCGCAGCACAACGGAGAAAACGTATGGCATTACGGACAGGGATTGTCGGTTGCGGCGGGATTAGCAACAGTCACGCCGCGGCACACGCGAATCTTGAAAACGTTGACCTCGTCGCAATGTGCGACATCAATCGCAAGGCCCTTAACAACCGCGCCGATGAATACGCGATCTCAAAACGATACACGGATTATGAAGAGATGTTCGCGGGTGAATCGCTGGATATGGTAAGTGTATGTACACATGCCCCGCTACATGCACCGATTGCGGTTGCTGCTGCAAAAGCAGGCATCCATGTCTTATGTGAAAAACCGTTGTCCGTCGATTTAGAAACAGCGGATCAGATGCTTGCAGCGTGTCGCGCGGCAGGCGTGCATTTGGCAGTCAGTCATCAATTCCGATTTACACCGCTCTTTCGGCGCGCGAAAACCTTGATCGATGAAGGCAAAATCGGTGAACTCCGCTCCATCCGAGAGGTCGGCAAAGGCCGCGAAGCAGGATTTGAATTGATGGAGATGGGGGTTCACTACTTCGATGAGATGGATTTCTTTTTGGATGGTATCTCTTGGATCCAAGCACACATCACGTATCAGGGACACGATGTAACCGAGGCGGATATTATGCACAGCAGTGAATTGTGCAAAACTGACCGACGCGACAACGGCATCGTCGCCGGGGATACGATGCTTGTGCATATCGGGGGTGGCGGCGGTGCCTACGGCATTATGGAACTTTATTGCCGTCAACAGAGACACGGGTGGATGATGGGCCCGCATCTCCTCGGATCGGAAGGACAATTGATGATAAAACCGAACCCTGATACAGGTATAGATGAGATGTGGTATTGTCCCTTTGATGTTTCGTTTGCGGCACACACCCCCAAATGGGAACAGATAAAACTTGACACATCGGCATTTCTCATCTCCGGGAAAATGTGGCAGTCTCGGCACACGATCTGGAGCGCGAAAAATATGCGAGACGCAATTCTTAACGAAAATCAACCGGAGCTCGGCGGACACAACGCGCTTACCTCGCTTGAATGTGTGAGTGCGACTTACGCTTCCCATTTCAGTGGGCAAAAGGTGCAACTACCCTTGATGGAGCGGGAACATCCGCTTGCAAAACGCTTTAGCAGAGGAGCAACTAACTGAATGAAACTTGCATTCTTTGACGACTACGAACTCGGTGTTATAACAGCAGACGGCATCGTTGATCTCAGCGATGCTCTGAGTCCGATTCCACATCGGACACCGCAAGAACTCATACAGAGGGTGATTGTCGACTTTGACAATGGTCTACGTTCAATCATAACGGAAGCTATTGAACACGGGCCTGCAATCGCTTTAGACAGTGTTAACCTGAGAGCACCGCTACCGCGCCCAGGCCAACTCGTGTGCATGGCAGGTAATTACATTGAGCCGGATAGCCCGTCTCGCGGCGAATTCAACGCCTTTCTAAAGTCACCCACCGGCATCATCGCTACAAAAGATACCGTAGAATTGCCTGAAGCAGATGTTACGGTGTTCCATTTTGAACCAGAATTAGCGATCGTTATCGGTAAAACCGCGAAACATCTCACCGAAGAGAATGCCCTTGACTGCGTATTCGGTTATACGCAATTTATTGATGTATCCGCACGCGGTTTACCGGGCGGCTTTTTCTTAGGGAAAAGTTGGCACACATTTGCCCCAATGGGCCCCGTCCTCGTCACCGCCGACGAAGTGGCTGATGGCAATGCACTCGGCGTGCAACTCTGGATCAATGACAGGTTACAACACGATTTTTCCACGAACTCTATGGCACGCTTCATTCCAGAATTGTTGGTAGAGGTAACCAACGTTGTAACGCTGGAACCAGGCGATGTTGTATCTACAGGAACGCACCATGAGGCACTCACAGCCGTTGGTGATGGAGATACCGTAAGATTAGCAATAGAAGGTTTCGGTCCAGAACTCGCCGTTTCGGTCCGAGACCCACTAAAGCGAACGAGCTGGCGCGGTTAGATGACTTGTAGCATACAAACTGCACAAAAAAGTGTTGACATCTGTACCAATTTATGTGTATAATAATTTCAAGGCGTAATTGAGAGGATTCCTTCTAATCCACAAGATCCCTACTACTTTGCCGTAGCAAGTTTACGGAACGAGACTTTTTCTGATGATAAGGAGACCCAATTGATGAACTTTTGTAAAGCAAGTTTTAACTTGCAAGCTTTAAAAACCAGAAACATAGCCGCGCTGGCTGCCCTCGCCATTGTCTGTGCTTGGATGGTAGGCTGCGGCGGCTGTAATCCGGAACCGGTGCCGAGCAGTATGAACCCTACGCAAGGCTCCGAAGACGGCGGGACAACCGTCCAAATTACCGGCGAGAAATTTGATATGAAAAATGGGGTAACCGTGACGTTCGGCGGGAAAAACGCTACAAGCGTGACTGTTCCGAGTGAAACCGAAATTACAGCAGTAACGCCCGGCGGCAACGCAGGAGACTCCGTCTCTGTTGTCATTACCAACAAAGGGAAACCCGAAGTACCTGTCACACTTTCACAGCAATTTACCTATACCGACGCGACACCGCCGACCGTAACGATGACCGACCCAGCGGATGGCACAGTCATCTCTGAATATGAAGATTCACTGAATGTGATGAATAGTTTGACTGTCACGTTCAGCGAACCGGTGGATAGCAATAGCGTCGCGGTGGATATTGCAGTTACGAAAACAGAAGATTCTATGAGCGAACCGATGGACGAAACATTACCCGGTGCAGTCAGCGGGACAGGTGATTCTGTAACGTTTACATCCGATATGCCGATGCGTGCAGGACGTATGTATACCGTCACCGTCACTGGTGCCGCCGATATGGCTGGTAATGCCCTCGTAAATGCCCATAGCTTCAGCTTCAGCGTAACCAGTCCAGAGAGACTTTACAAGTACCATATCCAAGAAGAGGATATCCAGGAACAAAACGGCGAAGCTGCCCTCAAGCACATCGCTGCACGTCCAGAGATTTTTGATGACCCAGAGATGTGGAAACGGTTAGTCGCAGCCAACCAAGATGACTACATCTTTGACCGGACGAACTTGAAAGTCGGACAACTGTTATTGATACCGCGGGGACGTGCCTGGGGCGATAAGTAAGCAGATTCGTAATAGAAAGACAAAAGCCGTGTCCACGTGACACGGCTTTTTTTATCGCCTAAGACATTACGGTAAAAAAAAAGGGGATCGGCAACTATAAAATACTGTTACCAGTCCCCTTCTTATAGGTGTTATAAAATGTGACTACTAGGCACCATCGCCATCTGTGCCACCGGCATCCGTGCCATCTGTGCCACCGGCATCCGTGCCATCTGTGCCACCGGCATCCGTGCCATCTGTGCCACCGGCATCCGTGCCATCTGTGCCACCGGCATCCGTGCCATCTGTGCCACCGGCATCCGTGCCATCTGTGCCACCGGCATCCATACCATCTGTGCCATCAGCATCCATGCCGTCGTCCATGGTGTCATCCATAGTGCCGTCTGTGCCACCGGCATCCATACCATCTGTGCCATCAGCATCCATGCCGTCGTCCATGGTGTCATCCATAGTGCCGTCTGTGCCACCGGCATCCATACCATCTGTGCCATCAGCATCCATGCCGTCGTCCATGGTGTCATCCATAGTGCCGTCTGTGCCATCAGTATCCATGCCGTCGTCCATGGTGTCATCCATAGTGCCGTCTGTCATCGTGTCGTCAACAACCGGTTCCATCACACTCTGCATCCGCTCACAGGACACAAAGGCGACACAAGCGATCAAAATAGCAATTAACGCTACCTGAAATTTGAGCTTCATTAATGTTCCTTCCTCCATATTTGAAGTTGATTAACAAAAGTTGTCAATCTATGAGTGAGGGTTTGACTCAATTGTAATATTATTTGTAGGAGTGGCTGAAAATATCCAGACCGTCTGCTACTGCAATCTAATTGTTAAAATGATACAATATTTCAGAGAAAAAGTCAAGACTTTAATCGGCTTTTAGAATTTGGGAGCGAATTTTTAGAATGTAGGGGTGTTTAGGATCCTGTGTAAAAGCGGTTTTAATTTCGTGGTGTGCATCAGGGATACGCTTGAGACGGTAATAGATATAAGCAAGCGTAGCACGGTGTACCGGTCGGCTATCACTTTTAACAACAGTCTCAGCAAGCGTAAGAGCTTCGGCAAGCTTCCTGTTTTCCGCCGCCAATAAAGATGCCAAGGCTTCTTTCGGAAACGGCACCTCCGGTGCAAGTTGGATCGCGTAACGAAAATCGGTTTCCGCCATACTGGATTTCGCTTGTTTTTGGTAAATCTTTCCACGCCATAAATAACCGGGTGCCCATGTCGGTTCGTGTGCTATTCCCATCGTGAGGGCTTGCTCGGCAGCCGCCAAGTCTCCTGACCGTTCGTGTAAATTGGCGAGTTGCACATAGGTATCCATAAAATCTGGGTCGTGTTTGATGAGCGTAAGATAGTGCGCGGCTGCATTCGTCACGTTTCCGAGTTTGGTTTCTATCATGCCGAGATGTAAAAGTGCCTGACGGGAGCTCGGCTCTACGGTTAGCACATGCTGATAGGTCTGCTGCGCGGCTGCCAGTTCGCCGAGTTGCATCTGGACATACCCATAGTCTTTCAATGCTGGTATAAACGCCCTATCCGTTTCAAGTGCTTTTCGCAGCGGTGCTAATGCCCGTTGTAGCTGCTTGTTTTCAATGAACCAATGTGCTTGACGGAGATAGCGTTCAGCAAGCGTTCGGCGGTGGCGCGCTTCGGCTGCTTCAGCTGCTTCACTGTTTCCCATGCCGCGAAGGACATCTGCAAGTGATTTGTGAAATGTCGGTTCGGAGGGCGCGTGTCGGACAGCCTGTTGATAAAAACGACGCGCAACATCAAGCTGGCCACGGTTCACGCCTACCTCACCGCGTCCGAACGCAGCACTTGCAAGCGTCTCGTCTTGCGTAAGTGCCTCCCTAAAAACTGCATCGGCTTCGTCAATACGGTTGAGTTTCAGAAGCACATGCCCAAGATTGTTGTATGCAGCAGTCGTGTCTGGATCCAATTGCACGGCGACAATATAATATCTACGCGCCTGTTCTAAATTACCGCGCTCGGTTTCAATCTGCCCCAAAGCGACATACCACGTCACCGGCGCGTCCTCACCAGCACCTTTGATGGCTTTTTGGAACCACATATCCGCTTTATCCAGCTGCTTGTTGCGATGATATGCAGCGGCGAGTTTGGCTTGTACGATGAATTGCAGGCGCGCGACCGCAATATCGGCACGTTGTTCCGTTGAGAGGTGCTGCAAAGCGCGTTGGAAAGCCGTAATCGCGGTGGGATAGTCTTTCAGCTTCGCGGCGGCATCGCCTTCGCCAATATGGACAATCGGCGCATCTGGCACCGCCTCAGCGAGGGCTCGGTATAAATGGAATGCCTCCTGCCACCGTTCCTCCTGAAACGCCTGTTGTGCGGTTTTCAACTCTTTCTGAAACCTTGTTATATCCCCGGGTACCCCTGTAGCGAACATAAACAGCAACATTCCGATGACACAATGCTTCCATTTTATGTGTGGTCGTCTATTCTCGTGATGAATCAAGGATTGATAATGCCACATCTGTTTATTCGACCTCGTTCTCCGTATCTAAAACATGCCAAGTCTTCTCGGCTTTCTGCGCGGTCAACCACGTTTCAAACCGTTGTTCTGCTGCCTCTTGTCGAATCCGCGCTGTGATCTCCTCACTGACCTCTGAGTACGCCTTTTGACGCTCAGGATTACTCCGAATGCGTTCAACGATCTGGTATCCTTCCGCAACGGGAATCGGTTGACTGCGCGCAGAAGTTTTCAATTCGGTTAGGATACGCCCCAACGGTGTATCTGCTGCAACTGTCGGTTCCGAGACCCTAAGTGTCAGCTGCGTCTCATAAACTTTACGCACTGCTTTGAATGTTTTCCCTTGCTGTAAATCTGCGCTGAGTTGTTGTACCAACTCCGCCACGTTTTGCTTTTCCGTTTCTGATATATCCGCAGAAACGATTATAAGGAGTGACTTAAAAGTGACCGTAGGGGGCACAACAAATTCGGCACTATGCTTATCATAGTATGATTTGGCTAACTGTGCGACTTCTGCACTGTTGACAGTGTTAAAAAATATGCGTCGAAAAAACTCATCGTAAATGAGCTGCTCATAGACCCACATCTTCAAGGTTTCAAGTTCTAACTGATATTCTTGTAAGGCATTCAGAAAATCTGCCTCGGCGGCATGACCCGCGCGAATTTCTGCAACCTTTCTGTCAATCTGCCCATCGCGCTCGGCAACCACAACACCGATCTGTTCTGACTCTTGTAGGACGAATTTACGGTTGATAATTGTCTCAAGAACGGCCCGTTTCTGAGCGGCAGTCGGTGCCGCAACAAAAGGCTTGCCCATAACAGCAGCGATACGGAACTCATTTTCGAGGTCGCTGCGCGTAATAGCCTCCATATTAACAACCGCAATGACTGAATCGATGAGCGTTTGCGTGTATGTGTTGCCGCTGATGCAAAGCAAAAGAAAAAAGAGGATGTAGCGTCGCATATTATCTCGGATTTCTCGGTGTCAACCATTCTTCTTCGATATGCAAGCCGAGCCCAGGACCATCATTGGGGGAAATGTAACTGTCCTTTGGCAGCGATTCGCCTTCAAATAGTTTTGTCTCCTCCAACGGCACACCTGGAGGGACACCGAGGTAGTATTCTACCCACGGGGTATTTGGCATCGCAGCAGAAAGATGGAGACCTGATTGACGGAGCCCACCACCGTGAAAAATAACCGTGAGCCCTGCAGCATCTGCAAGATGACAGATTTTAACGCATTCGGTTATACCGCCTACCCAGAAGGTATCCGGTTGCAAGATGTCCAAACATCGTCTCTCGATAATCTGTTGAAACGGGAAGCGCGTGTAGTGGTGCTCGCCACTCGCAAGACTGATCCAATCGACAGCCTCTCTGACCTTCACCAGCCCATCAATGTCTTCCGGGATGAGGAACTCCTCTATCCATTTGAGACGATACGGACGGAGCCGGTGCGCCAAACGGATGGTATAGTCGACATCAAACGCCATGTAGCAATCGAGCATAATTTCAACATCGTCCCCGACCATTTCTCTCGTTTTTGCCACTAACTTTTCGTTCTCTTTTAAGCCCCATTCACCGTCTGTGGGTCCGTATGGACACGCTAATTTCACGGCTTTGAATCCGAGTTCCAATTGCCAGTCGGTATCATTGCCGGTCGCGTAAGCGAACATCTTCTCACGCAAGGGGCCGCCGAGCAGTTCATAGACGGGTTGGTTCTTAATTTTACCGTTGAGGTCCCATAATGCGATGTCAATGCCGCTGATCGCACAACTTGTTAAGCCTTGTGAGCCGTAAGGTTTGGACATACGGAACATCATATCCCAAATCTTTTCAACAGCGAAGCAGTTTTCGCCGATTAACATCGGTGCGAAGTGTTCATCGATAATCGCTGCGACTGGCGTGCCGAACGAAGTTTCGCCTATACCCCAAGTACCATCTTCTGCGGTGACTTTGACGTAGACCTGATCCCACTTCGGCATCCAACTGGAACGGTGGCGTTTGTATTGCGGATAGCGTGACATCGGATTCGCGACTTCGGCATGTGCGCTCCACGGTTCTCGGCGAGGTTCCGTACGTTTGGTATCACGGGGTGGCACGTTGATTCGAACTGTCTGTATGTCTCTGATTTTCATGCGTTCGCTCCGTTGAAGGTTTTTTGCATAATAGCATAACATAGTGTTTAATTCAAGTGATTTGATGAGAACGGCAGAGACAT
This sequence comes from Candidatus Poribacteria bacterium, assembly GCA_963668035.1. GTDB lineage: Bacteria > Poribacteria > WGA-4E > WGA-4E > WGA-3G > WGA-3G. The sequence goes on from OY764073.1 coordinate 299,082, forward strand.
TCAATTGTTGATAATTCCTTCACGGGCGTAAAGGTAAATGCAAATCTATCAGAGATGACGTGACTTCTCACGTCATCTCTGATAGAATATACCTCAATATACAACCACATATTTTGAGGTGAACCATGACGAAAACAACGTCCCGCCACTTACTTGACATATTAGCAGAAGTCCCCGATTTTCGCAATAAACGCAGAGACATTCAATTGTCGAATTTTGGATTAGATTTTCACCGCCAGGCCCGGGAGAAAAAACTCTCCCATCACATCGTAGGTTGGGTTGAACGGATACCACCAAAAGCATACAAATCAGAGAAAACCGAAACTGTTTCAAAGACCGGCATATTCACCAGAGACCGAGTGAAACCCAACGCCTTTGGACTTTCCTGAACGCCTTGCGTTCTGAAGTTGGGTTTCTCTGCGTTCTTGATTGTGGAGACGATGTGTTGAATAGGCGTGTATTGGGTGTGGCACATCTATCTTCTCAGTTCCGTTCAACCCAACCTACTCCGCTTAGAATTCGCTTCCAATTTCCTAACCTGCACCGACAATTGAATGTCTCTGGTTCAGAATATGATTAGCACTTGACATACCCCGCGATATTGATATAATAGAGGTATACTATTGAAAGTGGGGAGGAATGAGATGGAATATAAATTCGATCCGAAGGCAATGTACCGGATGCCGACGCATTTCGGACCGAGAACGGGACCGAGATACGGACCCGATGGCAGAAAATTTGAATGTAAAGACAATCCGAAATCGACATCAATCACAGTAAGTTTCCTGACAAACAGCGAGCAATTAGAGGTTTTTTTACCGCCAGGATTCGCACTCAACGGTGAACCTGTGGTGTCCGTGTCCGGGGGCTATATGAAAGAAATCGAGTGGCTTGCAGGGCGGGGTTACAACACCCTCGGTGTCAGTTTTCCAGTCGTTTTCAACGGTGAAGTGGACCGAGCAACCGGTTCTCTGTTGACAGTGCTGTGGGAAAATTTGACAGACCCGATTTTGACAGGACGCGAGGAATTGGGGTTCTCCAAAATCTATTGTGAACTGCCAGAACCGCTAACATTTAAGGGTGAAACCCACTGCACTGCCAGTTGGCTCGGTTTCAAGTTTATGGACATGCACGTGAGAGCGACAGAGCAGGTCCCGGTCCAACCCGCGGCTGCGCCACCGAAACAGCCGAGTGCCGAGCAACCGCTCACTGGCACACTCCACTATAAATATATGCCGAGAACCGGCGAATGGGGGACTGCCGATGTTGCCTACGCCGTGCTAACGCCTGCCACTACGCCCAACCGAGTCGTGAAGGAGCATTGGCGCGGTGAAGGGACAGTGCAATTCCACAAAGCCCGTTGGGAAGACCTCCCGACGCAGTACAACATTGTCAACGCCTTCCACGCGTTGGAAGTTAAGGAGTGGCGTGGCGCATCTATCGTCAAAACAGTCGGCGGGAAAGACCTCAGCGATCAACGCATCTTGCGTTAGTTTTCAATGGGCATATAGCATAAACTTTTAATTTGTACAACCGTGACCTTTTAAAAAAGTCGTGCATGCAATATGGATTTTCAGAAATGGTATTAGTCCATCACCGAACCGCCTGAGACAGTGATAGAAACCCCTGTGAGATAAGCGGCTTCGTCGGAGGCGAGGAACGCAGCCATCTTTGCCACATCTGTTACCTCGGCGAGTCGTCCGAAGGGTACGGCTGCCTCGGAGCGGCGCGCGTATTCCGAAAGTTGTTCATCAACGGAAAGATCCTCGGGCATTAGCACAGCGGCGAGGTGTCCAAATCGTTCTGTGTCTACAAGCCCAGGACAAATGGCGTTGACGTTGACCTGATAGGGTGCCAGTTCACACGCCAGCGATTGTGTGAAGCCGATCACAGCGAATTTTGAGGCACTATACGCAGCGAAGCGCGCCGACCCCCGCTTTCCTGTAACGGAAGACATATTGATAATTTTACCGCCGGTTCCCTGCGCGATCAGATAACGTGCCACCGCTTGTGAACAGAGGAATACGCCTTTCACATTGACCCGTTGCACCCGGTCCCAGTCTTCTTCAGCCAGATCCACGACAGGCACCCGATCCTTGCCAGCGATCGTGCCGGCGTTGTTGACGAGAATGTCTATTTTACCGAAATGTGTAACGGTTTTGTCTACCATCTCGCCAACCTGTTGTGCATCTGCGACATCCGCAACGACACTGATAGCACGTCGTCCCATCGCTTTAATCTCGCGGACAACATCGGGTAATCCCTGCCAATCCGTCTGATCCGCGGCGTAGGGTTGCTCGGTAATATCATTGACAGCGACATCGGCACCTTCCTTCGCCAAGCGTGTCGCAATGGCGCGTCCGAGGCCGTTTTTGCCCCCTGCACCCGTCACCAAAGCGACTTTTCCGTTTAAGTTGTACATTGGGATATAACTCCTTTGGATTATGAAAGTGTGCAGAGTATAGCAGGTTTCAGGCGTGATGTCAAAAACATTCAAAGTTGAAATACCGCTAGGGTGACCAAAGCACATAAGTCGGTATGCCAAACAACGTACCAATCAGGGCCCACAGTCCTACAAACACATAATCCCCCATCACGAGCCCTAAGAAGAATGGGATTGCACGTTGATGCGCCCGCAGACCGAAGATGGAGACGATAATGAACTTTACCATCCAACCGATATAGACAGAGAACCAGAAATCCGCAAGACCGCCCCACGTCGCAGCCGTCATCACATACCCGATCGGATGGAAGGGCCACCAGATAAATTTATGCCGCAGAAAATACAGAACCCACGTCATCGCCGCACCGATCCCCATAGATTGTGTGCCATCCCAATTCGGACCGGTCGGGTTATTAATCCACCGTTCTAAACGTCTACCGAAGACCTCCTCACCGATACCGACGATATAACCGTGGACAGCAAATGCACCCGTCTCATAAAGGAGATAGAGGAACGCCCAAAACGAGGCAAGCGTCCCGATAACAATCGCGAACATCATCACCCAGACCAATCTTCGGCTGTTTATTCCCGCACGCTCGGCGAGTTTGAACCCCTCCAATTGATTCGGCATCGGATGCGAAACATTGAGCCGATTGAGCCAGTAGTAGAAAGAAATAATGGTCAGATTTTCAGTGCCAACGAATCGGGGTCCGAAAGTGACAGCCATCAACCGCGCCGGATCCAACGCGAGGATCTCGTGTGATGGCGGCCCGAATTCCGCACGGACGCGCGTCACACCGAGTGCCATCACGATGAAAATGACGATAAAACCGAACACACCGCCTAAGGACATCCCCGCTTTCACTGAAAAGAGTGTGAGCCCGAGACCTCCGAAAATTAACCCAGCGATCGCGAAACGGTAAGGCATCGGTTCATTTGAATCATCAAACGCTTTCTTGGGTGTCAAGCAATTCTGGATGACATCGCGGAGGTGTCTCCGAGTTCCCCACAACGCCAATGCACCGACGGCGAGCCAAGCACCACCTGCACGCTCCGCAAAATAGAGCTCACCTTCACCTAACATCCCCATGCGGACAACCCGTTCCGCTTTGCCAAACAGATAGAAGAACCACGCCGACATCGAGATGTCCAACGGCACGAAGAAGGTTAGACCGATAATAAACGGATAGATAGATAGCGGCACCCACCCGACAGCGTTCCACGGTTTGTCCGTGAATAGGTGTGTGATGGAGTAGGAGCTGAGTTGAATAGCCGGGATTTGTGGGAAGAGATGGCTTAAACCTGCAAGAATTTCGATCCCCGCGGCGACCGAAAAACCTATCCACATCGTACCGTTTCTGAAAAAGCTTTTCCGCCCCTGTGCCATTTGGAGCGGTAACTGGATGATCGGATACGCCAACTTTTCACGCTCAGTCCACTGCACACGGATAATTGTAATCAGACATATCAGTGTAAACCAGAGTAACGTGACAAACCCTGTCCAGACAAGGATCGGCACCAGCCATCCACGTAGATGCTTCGGCAGATAAAAAGTTGAACCGCCTTTAAAATATCCATCGAGGGCATAGTCTTCAGGCACGAACCATGTCGGGATGTAACGCCAAAAGAGAGAGGCCCACTCGTTTTCCGGCGTAGCGAACCGGAACGGATGCGCCAGTGTGCCGATAAGGAACGTCATCATGGAATGCCCACCGATTGTGGACACCATGACGACCATAATGTAGATAACCAGGAGTTCCTGTGTCGTTAGTGCGTTACGCGGAGAGAGCTTTTTCCAAGCGAGATTAAAACCGACAACAGTGAAAAGCGTAAAAACGGCGTTAAAGAAAAGCGAGACAAAGTTGAGCAGAAACTGCGGCTGAATCATCTCCGCTGCATAAGCGAGCCAGTAGGCGTTCCCGATAACGAGCAGCGTACCGATCAGGAGTGCACGGAGCGTAATCCCAGATGTAAAGGAGGCACGAGATTCTGACATCTTTAATAACGGCTTTTTTACTGCTTAAGGGACCCCCACACCACCGCGAGTTTGCCGGAAGGTTCAACGGCTAATATTTCATCGTCAAAGGTAAGGTCTCCGTAGGCGAGCCCGTCCCATGCACCCCCGGGTATCCATCCGATCTGATGTTGCCGGCCGCCTTTCTCGCAATCGTTCATGTGGAAACTGAGCCCGATCGTTAATCCGGCTTTCGCTTTGAAATTCTTGCCTTTTCCAGGATTTGCAAACTGCGGGTTGCCGCGCGGCTTCGTCGGATCAATGGCGACTTCATAGATGTAATCGTTCCCGTCCTTGATTAGCACCCATTCAGTGTTTTCCTTTGAAGCTGCAGCGGATAAGTCCTTACCGTTCGCACCGAGTGTCCACTGAACGAGACTCTCCCGCACCATGCCGTTGTCGAAATCAAACATAAATTCGACACTATCATCTTCCCACCATTTATTATCATCTGGGAAAATGTCTTGGAGTTCGTCGTCCGTAATTTCAACAGCGAAATAGATGCGCGTCGGATCTTGGGAACTCCACGCGACCCTACCTTGACCGGTAAAATCGTTGGGTTTCGGGAGACCCTCACCGACATCTTTCAATTCGTCAAACGCAACAATTTCAGCGCGTTGCCATTCGTCAAGTTTTCCATCTACCTTAAGGTTCCTAATCTGTTTTGCAACGTATTCCTTATCGCGTTTCGCATCAATCGGTCCGTTCATTGTACTAAACAACAAGACAACTGCTGCTGTCACTGAGATCGCAACTTTAAATTTCATAAACTTTTTCATTGGGAAACTCCTTCGTCTTGTAACTTTTGAATCAGTTGTTCTTGCGTACGATTTTTCTTCAGCGAACTGCACACGTCGCACAACAACTGAAGGTTATCAGCGGCATCGGTGCCGCCTTTGGATTTTGCCACAATATAATGGACTGTCATATTGCGAAATGGAAACAGCATCTGACAGCCGTTACATTTACCTTCTTGCATTCCGAACAGTGTGTGTTTATAAGTTAAATTTTGCTTGTGAGGTTGCGGAGAGGCCTTCCGGTAGATAGCCTGTTTGATGATACCGTTCTGTTTCAAACGCGACTGAACCAATTCAAAAGACTTCGGACTTAAATCAATACCTATCCATTGGCGGTGTAAGCGTTCAGCGGCGATGCACGTGGTCGCGCACCCACAGAACGGATCCAGTACCATATCACCGGGGTGACTGCTCGCCGCAATAATCCGTTCTAAGAGCGCGATCGGTTTCTGTGTAGGGTATCCGATACGCTCCTTACTTCTGGCGGTTAAGTTTGGAATATCCACCCAAATATTGTTCAGTCTTTTGCCTTTCTGTTCATCGAGATACCGTTTATAGCGTGGCACATTTCCGGGTCGCGTTTGAACGACGCGTCCCGCTTTTATCTCTTGACGCATACGTGCTTCTGCCCAACGCCATGTTCTTACGACTCCCATCACCTCATACGTCAGATGCGAATCGGGATCGTGGTTTTGCGCAGTGATAGACGTATGTGAGAAGCGGCGTCCGGTGTCCTGTTCAACGCAGTAATATTGGCGTTTCGTTTTCTCGTCCAAATTGGCCATGTCGTAGGGAATCGTGACAGCCTCAATGTTCCAGATGTACGTATCGCTTTTTGAATATCGGAGGATACTATCGGAATCCCGTGCCAACCCCTTTTTCAGGTTGCCTTTGGTGGTTACCGCCCGTTGCCAGATAATCTCGTTTCTAAAATTCTCTTTCCCAAAGACGTTATCCATCATGATTTTCAGATAGTGGCTGGCGTTATCATCACAATGGAGGTAGAGCGTCCCGGTCGGTTTGAGGATACGAAACATCTCCAACATCCGAAGGCTCATCATAATCAGATAGGCTTTCATAGATTTCCCATGACTGAACTCTGCAGCACTGATGGCGTGATAGAGTTCGGGTTCTCTTTCCGCCAGTTCACCGTGGGATGCATGACTGAGATCGTCCAACGTCCAAAAATCTTTGAACCCCGTGCCTGCAGCTTCGGTGCCTATCGGCGCCGCAAACGTCCGATTGGAATTGAAAGGCGGATCCAGATAAATCAGGTCGATAGAATCGGTCTCAAGACGACGAAGGACATGAAGATTATCGTTTTCAAAGATGGTTCGATTCTCGACATTCATTTGATTCGTGTGATTTCCGTAGATGCGTTTTGTGAACGCACCTACGGGAATCTATCTTATTTTTTGAGGCTTCCCCATGTAAGTGCCAACTTTCCTTTTGCTTCTACAGCGAGCGTTGTCTCATAGCCGTCGTTCATAACGGCTTGGACGTCGTCTTCGCTGAGGACAGTGTTGAAAATGATGAATTCGTCTATTAGCCCTTCCCACTGTCTCGATTGTCCCCAATCGCCGATTCGGGCGGGATCAAGAATACCGGGGTTGCCGCCCCAGTCATTTTCGACATCAAGTTCGCCGTTAATGTAAAAGCGGATTTTCTTTTCCTTGGCACTATAGGCGGTTGCGATATGTACCCATTTATTCATTTCACCGCCTGCCAACATATAGTTTGCAAACGTATCGTTCCCACCCGGATTGCCGTTAATGGAGAACTCGACTTTATTATTGGGGTGCAGCTGGTAGTGGATGTCGCCGGCTTTCCAACCGTTGTTGTTGAAGAAAACACGCCACTGTGCTTCGCGTCCAGTGGATTTAACCCAATGTGCGAAGGTAATTTCTTCAAACTCGCCGAGCCGCTTCGGAATCTCGACCCATTCGGTTGTCCCGTTGAGTTCAATAGCGTCCCCGATTTTGCCAGAGACAAATTTACCGCCTTCTACCTCGCCGTCAAATCCATTCCCAGAAACATCTTCGGCATCGCCATCAAACAGCCATGCCGCTGCAATCATATCCTCGTTGATCTCAGCAGAGGCTGTTAGACTCATACCCAACAGGAGCATCACACCGAGAGCAACCATAATTATCCTTGCGTTTAGCAAAATAGCCTCCTATGCGTCGTTAGCAGATCGGGTAAACCACGTCCGTTCACCGACACCTGCACGACCTATTCTTGTTCCGTGTTATATTTTACAAAATTATAACACAAAAAATACAAAAATGCAATTTGTTATCGAATCTAAACCAGGGTCATTCAATTGTCCATTTTTCGATCAAATTTTTCATCCCCAGGCCCGGTAGGTTCGGTTTCCTAACCGAACCGGATCCTTGAAAAAAAGACGTAAAACCCAATAATTTCTTAAAATTGAATGTCTCTGGATCTAAACAAATCTATCCTTGTGTGGACTCGCCTGCCATTGGGCGTGCCAAACCTGCCACGATGTTGGACACCGTCGCGTTTCGCTTTCACGAGCAGGGCAGGCAATCGCTTCGTGCCAGAGTCCATCTAACGAAGTCCCGCTTCGACTGAACCGAAAATCTACCGACCAACGAATTATATCGCTGCGGTTAAAGAGCGACCGATGAAAGACGAGATTGTTGAAAACGAGTAAGTCGCCTTTTTTCATCTCTAAAGTATCAATAGCGGTGTTGGCTGCCGTAGGTGGAAGCACAGGGACAGCGAATGCCTCACCGGGAACGCGATGATACGTTTGTAAACCCGCCTTGTGGCTACCCGGTAGGAATTGCAAAGCACCGTTCTCAGTTTCGACATCCACCAATGGAAGCCATACCGTCAGATGTGTATCGTTTTCGGTATGCGGCATATACGCGCTATCTTGGTGCCATGGCAGTGTCGTCAGTTTTTCGTTGGGGAGTTTCGGACGCACCCAAAAATCACCGTTGAATTGAATATCGCTACCGATAAGACGTTCAAGCACATCCAGCACCTTCGGATGCGTTATCAGATCAAAGAGTGCCTCACTAAAGACGAGCGTATGCCAGCCAAAGACCTCGTTCTCTCGACCACACGCCTTCAGGATAGCATGCCAACGGCGTTCAAATGACAGCTTTTCGAAGGTGTCAGAGATGACACCTTCGTTATAAAGCGCAATGGCACGTTTATCGACAACATCCGAGACGACCGCGATCAACGGGGCGAAATCTGCCTCACATAGTGCCGCCTTCACAACGAGATAGCCTTGTTCCGTAAATTTTTCAGAATACGTTCCCATCGTTTTTAATAATACGCCTTTATCGCGCCCCAAACAGTTGCTAACTTGTGCCTCGGTTTCACAGGAAGCGGTTCCATTGAATCTTCAACAGGGATTGCCTCGTCCCAAAACGCCACTTCATCAACGGCACCCGCATAATGGTTCTGACCGTTACGACTCCCAATAGTAAAGGGCAGTCCTTCTGTAATGTGAACAGCGTCATTACCCGCCATCTCACCCTCCAGTTTTCCATCAACGTAGGCTTTAACCGATTCGCCGTCATAAGAGCCAAAGATGTGATACCATTCCCCTACCTTAAGGGCAACGTCGCCAACGCAACAGACGAGATTATTTCCGGGACCGGTAGATACTTCAAATGACAATGTACCGTCAGGTTCAATGAAAAACCCGTAACTCCAGTTGAGGTGGATCCCTTTTTCAGCAACTGCCACCCATGCACCGAGTTTTAGCGGCTTAATCCACGCCGCCATAGAAAGTGCTTCTAGTTCAGAAAGTGCCGGTGCATCCGGGATTTCAACGTAGTCCGTGCTGCCGTTGAACTCTAACGCCTCGCCCAATTTTCCATCTACAACCTTTGGCTTGCCGTGGATGACACCGTCGTTACCGTTCCCGCTGAGATCATCCGCGCCATCTGCTTCGTCAAATGACCAGTAACCAACCAATTCAGCGTCTGCTGCAAGAACGATTACACCGAACAGCAGAAACATTAGACACGCAATTTTTGAAAAGGGCACAAGTATACCTCCATTCGGACGCGTATATGGTGAGGCATTAAAACCCCACCATACAATACGTCAAAAAATCTATATTACAACTTGGCTCTCAGTTGATCCATCAACCCATCGGGCGGATCAAACGGGAGGTCAATCACTTCGTTGGTAATGCCGCTATAGTAAATCCCCAACAGGAGATTAAACTCCGCGAGCGATTGTTTGAGATGTGTCGGATGCACCTTATTCTCGTCGTCGAGCCAATCAAAGACTGCCTCGGTAAGGTTACCCTGCGCAATGACATCCTGTTCGCCATAACTCAGCGGACCGCCTTCATAGCCACCCTCCGGCGTTGAACGCTCCCAGCTGCTGAACCGCCAATGTACAAAACCCTTCATCCCGACCACAAACACCCGTTTATGGAAAAAGACGACGGGATCATCGGAGGCAGTCGGTGCGATGGCTGTACCGAACGCGACAGAAACATGCAGCCCGTTTTCGTACTGGACGCGCGCACTCGCATATTGCGGCGAGGGTTGCGCTGAATCTAAGTGTTCACCACCAGAGATCTGACCCAGCACCCGCACCGGGCGCGAGTTGTCAATATAGGAGGACACCAACTGCAGCACGTGTGGCCCTTGATCAACCGGTGTGCTGCGTGCGCTGGCATCAATGAACTTAATCTCACCGATCCGTCCCTCTGCGACATCCTGTTTTAGTTCCAAGTTTTGCGGGTGGAAGTTGAGCTGCGTATTGACGACGAACTTCGTTTGCGTCTCTTCGGCTAACCCCGCAATCTGCTTCCAATCCTCACTTTCGACAGCGATCGGTTTTTCTACAATCGCCGCTGGTACACCTGCATCGGATGCCTGTTTCATCAACGGGTAACGAATACGCTCGTTGCTGCCCCGCAGCACCGGTGCCGTGACGATATGTAAGACATCCGGTTTCTCTTTTTCGAGCATCTCGTCTAAGTCGGTGTAGCGTGAAGAGATGTCAAAGTCGTCTCCGAATTTATTCAGTAGTTCTACGTTCATATCGCAGATGGCGGCGAGTTTACCATTTTTGACGAAGCGATAGGCATCTGCATGCGCACGGGCGCGACCGCCGCACCCTAACATCGCGGTTTTATACATAGAAAGGTCTCCTTTAATTAATAGCTATCAAACCTTGTGACTGCAAATCGAGAATTTCCTGTCTAAATTTAAAGCAGACAAAGCTATTTCAAAATGATCATCCGTTTTATCTGATCGAAAGACGGAGTAGTCAACTGGTAAAAATAGATACCGCTTGAAACGCGTTCGCCGAGTGCGTTGCGTCCATCCCAATACGCCGCACGGCTCCGACTGTTATAGAAGCCTGCGGATTGAAAACCGAGCGAAAGCGTCCGAACCAACCTGCCCGACGTATCGTAAATTGATATAGAGACTGGACTGTCTGCCGAGAGTTGATACGGAATCCATGTTTCAGGGTTAAACGGATTCGGGTAGTTCTGTAACAACAGGTCCTGACTCGGTTGACCGATACCCTCAAGCCTGATGGACAAAACAGCGTTTGCGAGATCAGTCGGTTTTACCTTGAAACGCAGCGTCTGTGATTCAACATTGCCATCGGGTGCTACGACGCGCACTTCAATGACATCTCCAACTTGGACGACGCTCCTGCGCGTCAAGTCTGCGGTAGCAGCAGCGAAGTAATTGCCTTGCGTTGGGGTGGTTACTTTGCTGTTTGTTCGCAGATTACGGACGCTGACTTGGTAGTCGTCAAATGCGGGCCTGCCTTCTAAGTGTCCGCTGACCACAAACGCCCAGGCTTCTTGGGGTGGGGCCGTGGTGAGCGTGGCAGGTGCTGCGGGAGCCTCTGTTGGGGTTGTCCATGCGGTTCCCGTGAAGTCCACAGCACTGGCTTCTGGGACATTGATGATATAGCCTTTTCCGCCTTCAATGGTGAATCCGTCATCGGGTGCCCCGGGTGTCCATGCCGTAAAATTTTGTTTTGCTGAATCGAGCGTGATGACGGTTGTTGCTTTTGTCATTGATGCAAATGCCTTAGCATTCATCGGCTCTGGTGGTGCAAGCGGTACAGAAATCATGTTCAATCCTTGAGAGAGTGTAACGGTGTAGACGTTACCAGGGGTTTCAGCTGCTTCTTCCGCTTCTACCGCTTCAGGTGCTGCCGTGTCAGCGAGTCTGGCGACAAAACTTTGTATGCGTCCATCGGATGTTTCATAATGTCCGACTACAGAGAGATCCGCGTTAATATTATAACCTTCCGTCCTAACACTGTCCGGAACCTGCACCTCATGTCGTCCTGCCGTAAATGTGCCGACAAAAGTGCGGGGTATATCCCCTACCCTTTTGGTTCGGACAATATGCACCCTGCCGTCCGTGGTCCCATGCACAAAATAGTATTCAATAGTTTCTGCGGCTGGGAGGTTAAAAGGCACAAACCTTCCCTGAGGAGAGCGGACGTATGGATGATATACACCGTCAGCATCTATGTAGCTGCCGACCATAGCACCATTTGGGCTCACAAAATCGGCATAAGTTGCTGTGGCTTCAGGCGCTTCAATGATTTGATCGTGTGTGAATCCGCGTCGCACACCGGCAGCGTCAATAAAATTGCCTGTCAATGCCCCCGTGGTATCGCTGATACCATATATCTCGGTTTGGACGGAATCCGGAAAATTGTATTGGCGCAGTTCACCATTTTCTAAGACGATCCCGTGGTAAAGCCCGTTGCTGTCTTCGTAGTGTCCTGCAGCGTTCCCGTTGTTACCAAGCGCATAGAAATAGGTGTTCTCTGAACTTGGGAAATCATACGTCGTGAAAACATCATCAATGAGTGTAAAGGCGATGTCTTTTTGACCATCAGCACTTTTTGTGTAGCCGGCGTAATCTCCAAAGTCGGAACTCGCCGTCACTGCTAAAAAATCTACACCCGGAACATCAATCCTCTCAAAAATATAGTTAAATGTGGTGGATGCGAAAGTCGGAGCAACGTTTGCCTCAGTGGGTTTGGCAACAAACCCGTGTCGTTTTCCATCCGCGGTGTCATAGTATCCCACGACAGAGGTATCTTGATTGATATTCCAAGCTTCCGTGCTGACGCTGCCCGGCACCCGTAATTCCTTTAAACCATCGGAAACTCTGCCAACATAGCTGCGTGGCACGTCATCCACCGCTTTAGAGCGATAAACGCCAACCCATGCATCCGTGATCCCATGCAGAAAAACGAATTCGAGATTTTCTGCATTTTGGATGTCAACAGATAAAAACGCGCCCTCCTCGTTCTCTGAGTATCGGTGAAATATGCCGTCCGCATCTGTGTAGGTGCCGCTCAGACGACCTGACGCGTTAATAAAATCTGCATAAGTTGCCGTTGCCCCAGGAACCTCGACGGTTCTCTCTCCGGTGAAGCCTCGACGCACGCCATCAGCACCGACTATATTCCCTGTCAATGCCCCTGTGGCATCACTGATACCGTATATCTCCGTTTCAATAGAACCCGGAAAATCGTATTGACGCAGTTCACCATTTTCTAAGACGACCCCGTGGTGGGCTCCTTCGCTGTCTTCATAGTATCCCGCAGCGTTTCCATTATTACCGAGCGCGTAGAAGTAAGTGTTCTCTGAACCTGGGAAATCGTAGGTCGTAAAAACGTCATCAATAAGTGTAAAGGCGATGTCTTTTTGACCATCAGCACTTTTTGTGTAGCCGGCGTAATCTTCAAAGTCGCTGCTCGCCGTCACTGCTAAAAAATCTATACCGGGAACCTTGATCGTCTCAAATGTATAGTTATCAGCAACGGCTCCGAAAGTGCTCTCATCAGTTTGTGCCGCGGCGTTGCTTAGGAAAAAGGAACTAACGCACACAAACATTGTAAAAATATAAAACAAAAAACTGTTTTTAATTCGAGAATACATTGCTAAGACCTTCTTTATAGTCTGTAAGTTGGGTTAAAACGGAGTTGAAACCCAACTTTATACACACAGTTCGCTATAGTTTCTCTCGAAGCGAATCCATCAAGCCATCAGGCGGTTCAAACGGGAGGTCAATAATTTCGTTTGTTATCCCACTGTAGTAGAGTCCTAAAAGCAGATTGAACTCGGCAAGCGATTGCTTCAGGTGCGTCGGATGCACGTTGTTCTCATCGTCGAGCCAATCAAAGACTGCCTCGGTGAGATTGCCTTGTGCAGCGATATCTTGTTCGCCATAGTTCAGTGGACCGCCTTCGTAACCGTCCTCTGGCGTCGCGCGTTCCCAACTGCTGAACCGCCAATGCACAAAACCTTTCGTGCCGACGACGAACACGCGTTTATGTGTCACAGTACCCCCACCTTCTGATGCTAACGTCCCCATACCTGTCCCGAATGCAAGAGAGACGTGGAGCCCGTTCTCATAGATGGCTTGCCCGGCGGCATGCATCGGAGACGGCTGCGCAGAATCTAACTGCTCTTTTCCCGCAATTTGACCCAGCACCCGCACCGGACGCGAGTTGTCAATATAAGAGGACACGAGCTGCAGCACATGCGGTGCCTGATCGACAGGTGTGCTGCGTGCGCTGGCATCAATGAACTTAATCTCGCCGATCCGTCCTTCAGCGACATCCCGCTTTAGCTCCAAGTTTTTCGGGTGGAAGTTAAGTTGCGTATTGACGACAAACTTCGTTTGCGTCTCTTCGGCTAACCCTGCAATTTGCTTCCAATCCTCGCTCTCAACGGCGATCGGTTTTTCTACAATCGCCGCAGGAACCCCGTGATCCGATGCCTGTTTCATCAATGAATACCGGATCCGTTGGTTCGTCCCTCGTAGCACCGGTGCAGTGACGATGTGGAGGACATCCGGCTTTTCCTTTTCAAGCATCTCATCAAGATCGGTGTAGCGTGATGAAACGTCGAAGTCGTCTCCGAAGCTGTTGAGTAATTCTTCATTCATATCGCAGATGGCGGCGATTTTGCCGCGTTTGACAAAACGATAGGCACTTGCATGGGCACGGGCACGACCCCCACACCCTAAGAACGCTGTTTTATACATGAAGTATCTCCCTATTAACTGCATCGGGCAAAGGCATAGTGACTCTGCCCTACGCGCATAATTTATCCCAAATTATAACTGTTCCCGAAGTTTATCGATTAACCCATCTGGTGGTTCAAAGGGTAGATCAATAATCTCATTTGTTACACCGCTGTAGTAAATTCCCAAAAGCAGGTTGAACTCCGCAAGCGATTGTTTGAGATGCGTCGGATGCACATTGTTCTCATCATCAAGCCAATCGAAAACGGCTTCGGTGAGGTTACCCTGCGCCACGACATCCTGCTCACCGTAATCGAGCGGACCGCTTTCGTAACCGCCCTCCGGCGTTGCACGCTCCCAACTGCTAAACCGCCAATGCACGAACCCTTTCGTCCCCACGACAAAGACGCGTTTGTGGGTGTGATTCCCCGCATCCGGCTCTTTAGGCACTTTTTGCCCTAAACCCGTTCCGAAGGCAAGGGAGACGTGAAGACCGTTTGCATATAAAGCCTGCGCGGCAGCATGCATCGGAGAGGGCTGCGTGGAGTCCAAATCCTGAGCTCCAGACACCTGTCCGAGCACCCGCACCGGACGCGAGTTGTCAATGTAGGAGGAGACGAGTTGCAACACGTGCGGTGCCTGATCGACAGGTGTGCTGCGTGCGCTGGCATCAATAAACTTGATTTCGCCGATTCTACCTTCTGCGACATCTCGCTTCAATTCTAAGTTTTTCGGATGGAAGTTGAGTTGTGTATTAACAACAAACTTCGTTTCTGTCTCTTCCGCTAAGCCGGCAAGCTGCTTCCAATCCTCGCTTTCAACAGCGATCGGTTTTTCTACAATCGCCGCAGGCACACCCGCATCGGATGCCTGTTTCATCAGTGGGTAGCGGATCCGTTCACTTGTGCCGCGTAACACCGGTGCAGTGACGATGTGGAGGACATCCGGTTTCTCTTTTTCGAGCATCTCATCAAGGTCGGTATAGCGTGATGAAACGTCGAAGTCGTCTCCGAAACTGTTGAGCAGTTCTTCGTTCATATCGCAAATTGCGGCGATTTTGCCGCGTTTGACGAAGCGGTAGGCATCAGCGTGTGCACGGGCACGACCCCCACACCCTAAAAACGCTGTTTTATACATAAAGTTATCTCCTCTAATATTGACAATAGTACAGGTAAGGGCACGGAGACCGTCCCTCATCAAATTACAACTTCTCCCGGAGTGAGTCTATTAACCCATCGGGCGGTTCAAATGGCAGTTCAATAATTTCGTTTGTTATCCCGCTGTAGTATATCCCTAAGATAAGGTTAAACTCAACGAGCGATTGTTTGAGATGCGTTGGATGGACCTTGTTTTCATCGTCTAACCAATCAAAAACGGCTTCGGTGAAGTTAGCCTGTGCAACGACATCTTGCTCTCCATAGTTCAGCGGACCGCCCTCATAGCCCCCTTCTAATGTTGCGCGTTCCCAACTGTTGAACCGCCAGTGAACGAACCCTTTCGTTCCAGCAACAAAAACGCGTTTGTGGCTGTAGATACCGGGGTCATCGGATGCCGCTTGTGCCATCTCTGTTCCGAATGCAAGAGAAACGTGGACACCGTTCTCACATAAAACATGCCCGACCGCATGCAGTGGACCGGGGTGCCCAGGGGCAGAATTTAAATTCTCCCTTCCGGAGATTTGTCCAAGAACCCGCACCGGACGCGCGTTGTCAATATAGGAGGACACCAACTGTAGCACATGTCCTCCCTGTTCGGCGGCTCTACTCCGCGCACTGGCATCAATAAACCTAATCTCACCGATCCGTCCTTCCTCGACATCTTTTTTTAGTTCCAGATTTTTCGGGTGGAAGTTGAGCTGTGTATTGACGACAAATTTCGTTTTCGTCTCCTCTGCTAACGTTGCAATCTGTTTCCAATCCTCGCCTTCAACAGCGATCGGTTTTTCCACAATCGCCGCAGGTACACCGTGCTCCGATGTCTGTTTCATCAACGGATAGCGGATCCGTGCGTTGCTACTCGGAACTACAGGTGTTGTGACGATATGCAGCACATCGGGTTTCTCTTTTTCGAGCATCTCGTCCAAGTCTGTGTAGCGTGATGAGATACCGAACTCATCCCCGAATGTGTTGAGTCGTTCTACGTTCATATCGCAGATGGCGGCGAGTTTACCATTTTTGACGAAACGATAAGCATCTGCGTGTCCACGGGCGCGTCCACCGCACCCTAACATCGCAGTTTTGTACATGGAACTGTCTCCTATGCGTGACACCCATCAGCAGTTTTGCCATTAGATTATCAGAAAGACATGTTTTTGTCAAATGCTATTAAATCGTTAAAGTATATCAGCAAAACAAATTGATTTTTGTCGCAAAATATGCTAACATATTGCTACAACATGAACCTTTTTGAGAAGATATATCTATCACTTTTTCAGGAGGTATTACAGCAGTGAAAGGGAAAAAGAGGGTTAAAATAATCCTTGGTATCCTTGGTGTTCTTGCTGTCGGATTCATTGGATTCCAAGTGTTGAAACTCCAATCGCCTGATGTAGAGAGAACACAACGAATCATCAAAACAGTCAAGTTAGAGGGGCGGCGAATCACTAAACCGCCATTTGTTCAGAGCACTTCTGAAACCGGAACAGAAACACAACAAGAAGCGGTAAACAATGAGTCTCCTGAAATAGAAATGATACCTGTTCCAAAGACCGTGCCTACCGCTCAGAGCAGCAATGCTGAAATCAGAGCGTTTCAGGCATGGCTCTCTTCCATCCTTGCCGAGGAGGACACTTTGGAGGAAACAGAACAAGAGGATTCCAATGCAGAAGCGGCAGAAAATGATGAAATCGATTATGATCTTGAGACATCACACATAAAATTCACGATTGAGGATCAATGGAAAAATAGTCTCGAAACTTACGATATTGAAGGGTATATGTCGGCGATATGGGAAGATAGTTTCTTCTATTTCAGCGACGTGGGCACCCCTGATAATCCGGATGATGATCTGATATTCCGGAGCGGTCAACAAGAGCGCGAAGCGGCATTGAACATGTTCAATACATTGGACGGCATTGCGCTGAATCTCTATAGAAATGGAGATATCGAATTCTTGAGTGATACCGTCGCTATAGCTGACTACGATTATGGGCTCAAACTTTTCTCTCCCGTGTATGGTAAATCCTCTCCATCCGGACGCATGATTTTTGTCTTGGAACTTCGAGAAGGTGAAGATTGGCGCATTCTTGAATGGTATGACTATGCAACCCCGGATCCATAAGAATTCCTTGCACCTAAAATTCGTTTCAAATCCAAATGGCATCTTCGTTGACTGTCCATTGCTTATCAACGTGAAATGGGGTTTCACAATAATCCGCGATTTCTTAAATCCTTTCTATGCGGAGATAGTTACTTTCTTACCACTCTTCGCGCTATCGTAAAGCGCGTCCAAGATTTGCATAAAGACATAAGCATCTGATGCAGATACATCAGGGGCAACCTCACTCGCGATCGCCATCGCGAAATGGTTCAGTTCGTAGTAAAAGACATGCACCTCCTCAGGCAGCGCACCGTGGTCAATCTCAAGTGGTTCATCAATTGCCTCTCGAATAAACTCACCGTCTTTGAATCGGGAGATACCACCGTTTGTGATCGCACCCGTCGTGCCGTAAAGCTCAACGACACTTGCAGAATCTGAATGGCTCATCCGAGAGCAGTCGATCTGTATCGTTTTCCCGCCCTCGCAGCCGAGGAGACCGGTGAAATAGTCCTCCGCTGCGCCTTCGGGACCCTCATATTGCGGATAAAGCACGTGCTTCGCCGCAAACGCCCATTCAGGTTTCGGACACCCCATCCACCACCACGTTAGATTGAGTTCATGGGAGTAGTGCTGCCCTAACGACCCACCCTTCTGTCCGTAGACGTGTAACCATCGACTATTGGCATCAAGGTCGGGGATGAAGTTGTATTTCCCGAAGACGCGGGCGTGGTATAGGTCCCCGATTGCGCCGTTCAGGACAGCACTGCGAATCTTTCGGTTATTTGGGAAATGACGCATAAAATAACAGAATTGGATCGTTTTGCCGGCGTGCTGCGCCGCTGCCTCCATCTCTAAAATTTCGGGGGCGCGGATGGCGTGCGGTTTCTGCACCAAGACGTGCTTCCCCGCATTGAGCGTATCCAGCACTTGCTGCAACCTACCATCTGGAGAAGTCGCCAGATAGACAGCTTCTATATCAGGGTTTTCAAGCAGTTCGCGATAGTCGGCGTAACGGTACGGCACTGCATTGTCATTTCCTGCTTGTTCACGACGAACTGGATCCCGTTCAGCGATCGCGATAACGTTGAGGCGGGCGGTCGCATTCGCAGCTTCAATAGCACGGCAGCCTGCCCATCCACACCCAACGACACCGAGTTGAATACGTTGGTTTGTCATAAGAGGTCCCTCCGCTTTATGCTATGGCTCCACAACTTTGTAGTGTTCAACCTGCCCGCCACTAATTGTCTGAATCGCAAGACTTTTGACAGGATGCCGGTTTTCGTCATAACGCGAAATCGTTGTAGCACCTTTGTAACCACTAACTGCAGCGAATGCATCGCGGACAGCAACGCGATCCAATGAACCTGCTGCCTCTATCGCGCGTGCCAAGAGGCGCATCGCATCGTAGCCTGACGCGGCGATACCATCCGGGGGACTGCCGAAAAGAGCGTTGTAAGCCATCACAAATTCCTGAACGTCCGCGTCCTGTGTCGCAACGGAGAAATTAGTTGGATAATAACTGCCGTCCAATACAGTGTTATCGTCTAAGATACTCAAGAATCGTTCTCTGTCATCCCATGCACTCCCGCCGAGGAAGTTGGCGGTGATACCGACCTGTCGCGCTTCATTTATTAACAACGGGACCTCTGGCTGAAAACTCGGACAGAAGATAACATCCGGCGTAGCGGCGTGAATTTCTGTGAGCAGTGCAGTGAAAGTTGTATCGCCCGCAGCATAGGTGCCCCTATGAACGATTTCGCCCCCGTTTTCCTGAAAAGCCGCTTCAAATGCCTGCACGAGATCGGCAGAATAGACATCGCCCGCCTCGTGAATTGTCGCTGCAGTTGTGGCACCGAGTTCGTCAGGGTTCATCGCGAAACTTGCCATCACTTTTCCTTGAAATGGGTTCGGGACAGTAATGAGAAAGACGTAATCCCCCGCTTCAGGAACGTTTGAACCGCTGGAACCGGGAAGCATGAGGCGTTGGGCCTGCTGTGCAATCGGACCGACTTCAACAGAGTTCGTAGAATAAATCGGTCCCAAAAGCGCGAAAACGTTCTCTGCATCGATGAGCTCGTTCGCAGCACTGACACTCGCTGCCGGTGTTGGTGGTTCACTCGCCACGGGTTGATTATTTCGGGTGATAAATTCTATTTCCATACCGAGTACCCCGCCTCTTTCATTAATTTGCGCACGAGCGGTCTCAGCACCTTGGCTAAAAGTCGTAAAGGTGTTAGACGGTTGAATCACACCGATCTTTAATGTCGCCTCTGTTGGTGGTGTGGAGGGCTCAGGTTGAACCATCTGATTCACGCGTTCACAACTGAGTAGGCAAATACTCAGCGCAGTGAATAGAATAACTGACATTAAAATAGAAATTCGCGTATGCATAATGCTATATTTCTCCTTTTCGCGAAAATGCTTGAAAAATATTTGGATTTGTGGTAAGTTTTAAGTGTATCCTAAAACACGATAACAAGATAACATATCCGATTGATTTTGTCAAGTTTCTAAACGGACAAAGGAGCTTTTCATGGAACTCGGTTTTTTCACGATGCCTCTGCATCCCCCCGGTAGTGACACCACTAAAACGCTTGATGATGATATTGAGCAGATGGTGGTACTGGACGAGTTGGGTTACAAAGAAGCTTATGTTGGTGAACATTTTACGTTTACGTGGGAGAATATTCCGTCTCCGGATCTGTTTATTGCAAAAGCGGCTGCGATGACAGAGAATATTATTTTCGGCACAGGGATTACGTGTATGCCGATACACAATCCTGCCGTTGTTGCGCATCGTATCGCGCAATTGGATCATCAAACCCACGGACGTTTTCATTGGGGTGTCGGTTCAAGCTCTACACCGAGCGATGCGGAGATGTTCATGGCAGACGGGGACAGGCGACAATCTACACGCGAAGGGATTGATGCTGTCCTCAAAATCTGGACCGACCCGCAACCCGGACATTATAAAAGCGATTTTTGGGAATTTAAGATTCCAGAGGGTCGACCGGAGATTGTGAGCATCCACATGAAACCGTACCAGAAGCCGCACCCCCCGATCGCATTGGCGGGTTCCTCCACGAAGTCAGACACGTTGATCCTCGCTGGCGAGCGCGGCTGGATTCCGATGAGCATTAATCTCGCTCCCGTCTCGGTCATCAAAACGCATTGGGACGCTGTGGAAGAGGGTGCAGAGAAAACTGGACTCTCCCCGTGCCGTTCAACGTGGCGTATCGCACGCGAAGTATACGTCGCGGACACCAACGAGCAGGCACGAAAAGAGGCGATCGAAGGCACACTCGGACGCGATTTTCGGGATTACTGGTTTACGCTCTTCGGATGGGAGAGATTTAAGATGAACCCCGATATCCCCGATGTAGAGGCATGCCTGGAGTATCTCTTAGACACGCTCTGGATTGTCGGAAGCCCGGATCACGTCGCCAACCGCTTGCGCGAACTCCACGAAGAAGTCGGCGGTTTTGGCGTACTACTCGCTATGGGACATGAATGGGATCCCAAAGAGCAGTGGTTGCACTCAATGACACTCCTCAAGAATGAGGTTATGCCGCAACTCTCAGATTTGACATAGTAGTAGGCACACGCCGCGTGCCGTAAACACATACATAAGGAGCAATCTTGTGACAGCACAACTCATGGCAGGTGCAGCGGAAACACCTATTACCTCAATAAAGGATAGACCTGAAGTCTATGCCGAGTTATATGCACGCGCTTTAGTCCTTGCTGATGGCGAAACACAGCTCGCTATCGTCACAGCGGACTATGGGCAGTTTCCGCTCTGGTACAATAAAGTGCTGCTTGATGCTATCCAAAAGGCTACGGATATACCGCCAGAACATGTTGTCATTAACTGCAGTCATACGCATAACGCCCCGGGTGTTGATGGACGATGGATTAGCGAAGAGTCCGAAGCGTGGTTAGCGACCTGCCTTGCCGAGTTGGTGAAAAATGCAGTAGATGCCCTCGAACCTGCGACCCTGCGAGTCGGACGCGCCCCTGCCCAAATCGGATATAACCGCCGTCTGATGAACGACGAGGGTTATATTACAATGGCACCCAACCCGGAAGGCTCTGTTGTACCGTGGGTTGATGTGTTAGGGGTTTACGACGAAAATGGACAGATTATCACCGTGCTATTCTCGCATGCCGCACACCCAGTGATTGTCCATTGGTCGAGCGAGGAGATGGGTGCCGATTATCCGGGCTATGCCGTCGAACACCTCCGTAATTTCTTGGAGCTGAAACCAGAAAGCGTTTTAATATTCGCGCAAGGTTGTGCAGCAGATATTAACGGATACCCGCTGCGCGGCGGTTTCAGTGCCTGTGATGTCGCTGGGTTTGCACTCGCGTTTGCGACACACCAAGCGTTAAAGACTGCGAAAGAAATTCCTGCAGCATCGCTTAAAGCGCGTTCGGTGCTTGTTAACTTGCCGTTCCGAGATCCGCCATCTGTTCCGGAATGTGAGCAGCTCGTCAAAGATTTTCCTGACGATGAACGTTACGTCGCCTTATTGGAAGTCGCTAAAAGCGGTGAGCAGCGCGCTTTACCCTTTCCCATGAGTGCCTTTGCGGTTGGTAACGCGCTCTGTTTTTTGTCTGTATCGCATGAACTCTTTTCGGAGTACCAACTTTTTGCAGACGAAACCTCGCCGTTCTCACACACATTCGTTTTTGGATACACGAATGGGAGCGAAGTCTATATTGCAACCAAAGCCGCTTATGCGTTGGGTTTGAAGGCAGGTTATGAGGCGGGACCGCGGAACCATGCGCTGAGTGGCCCTTATCGGTTGGCACTCTTACCATCAGTTGAAGCACAGATCCAAACGGAAATAACGGATCTGTTGGGAAAGTTGAGAGACTCATAAACTGAATTTCTGCCGACGTTTCCTATCATCTTGATGCCCGTGGTGTGAGAAGCAACGTCATCTGATGTGCTTCAGATAGATATCGGTTAACGGCGTTGGCAACATCGGCCGCGGAAACATCTGCGAATGCACTTGCAAGCTGCGATAAGGTATCACCATACTGATATTCCATTATTCCCCAACTCACACCGAGCTGCAGAAACACCAGATTCTCTGGTATATTCTCCGATTTATATTGCATGAGTGTCTTCATGTCCGGTGGTGCGCTGAGCTCCTTGGAAAGAGACTGGGCAATCATAGGAACCTGTGCGTTATTTTCGGATTGCTTTAGTGGGTTCATTAGCTGCCGTATCCGCTGCTTAACCTTTTCTATATCTGCATCCGGCTTGAGGGAGGCACTGACGTATAGGTATACCTGTTCAGGCGTGATAAGGTCAACCCCACAGTAAACGTGTCCAGTTAATTCCTTCAATTGTGCATCTTGCATGCAGGCTACCCGCAAAAGCAGACTTGCCATATAGAGCGCAGGATAGTCTTCGTTTTCAGGGCGAGGAATTAGGTAGGTTTCCATGTAATGGGTTACATTGATATCCCAGGTAGCATTTTGATCTTTCGCCATCGCTGGAGGAACTGTTGGGGTAGGAAAGGTCTTCTCGGTTAAGTTAATAGATCCAAGTTGTTTCTCCATTGTGTCTTTCAGTGTTTCGGGATCAACGCCCCCAATGACGCACAAAAGGACGCGATCTGCTTGGACCAGATGCTGATCGCTATATTCCTGAAGCTCACTCAGTTGTGCCGATTGAATGCCCTTACGCATTGCTATATCGGTTTCACCATGTCGAAAGACTTGGTTCCATGCAACATTTGCCAACTTATGCGTTGCCAAGTTCGCTTCAATATAGTCAAACTGGGACAAGACTCTCGGGCGTTCCTCAGCAAGACTTTCTGCTGAAAACGGCAGTCTGGAAAGCCATTTCGCATGTCGTGCTAAACTCTGGGTCCATGTATCTTTCCCACCCCAAGACTCCAAGCGCATGTTATCAGCCATTGTCTCCGCGTTACTTGTTTTGAAATCAATGGGTCCTGTGGTTCGGACAGTCAGATGGTTAATGAGATGGCTCCAATATGCCCTTGCTTTCCCGTCAGTGACGAGTCCCAGGGGCAAATAACTGAAGATACCGACATCCGTGGAATTTTCGACATAAAGATTAACAACTCGGATACCGTTTTCTAAAGTAAAGCGTCTCACTTTAGGTGTGGTGTTAGAAGTAAGGAGATTAGGGAAATCCTCTGATGCATTAGGGGCTAAGACTTCCTCAGAGACTTGTGCCCCAATACTGCTGCTTTTACCAGGGGTGGCAGCTTGTCCGGCTTGGTTGCGTACCGCCGGTTTTGCGTCGGTTTCAAGAACGACAGCCGTCTCAATAATTTCAATAGTAGGCTCGGCTTGTGCCTCAAAACTATAGGGTCGCTGGAATCTGGCGAGATATTGATCACTTACACCGAGCAGCAATATAACCAAGACCGTAGCCGCACCAAAAGCCATCCAGGGTAACACAGGTTTTCCTGTTGGCGGCGATACCGGGTTTATATCAGCAATCTGCCGCATGATGTTCTCATATAGATTGTTAGGCAATTGCCAACCACCAAGCGTTTCGTTAATCAAGCGTTCATCTGATACCTGTAAACGCTCCCGCGCCCGTTGGAGCCGACTCGTAATTGTGTGCACCGATACCCCCAGAAACTTACTTATTTCCCTTGTGGTCATTTCGCCGAGATAGTAGAGTGTCACCACAGTCCGCTCGCTCTCCGGCAATTTTTCCAGAAGGTGCTTGACGATTTCATGACGACGCTCGGTTGCTTCTTTCTCGCGTTGTTCCAACATATAACGCTCATAAGTTAGTTTATCTATCGCTTTCACAGACGCGTCTCCCAGCGGTTGCATCGCAGGTTTCTTCTTTCGGAGCCAATCGGTGCATAGATTATTTGTAATGACATACAGCCACCCTGCAAACTGATTACGATTCTTGAGTGTCGGGAGTTTCTCATAAGCTTGAAGGAAGGTGTCTTGTGTAATTTCCTCAGCATAATGAAAATCACCGATCTTCCGCCACGCCAGGGCGTGAACACTCTTTTGATATTTTTGAACCAAGGTGCTAAACGCCTCATCATCGCCAGATAAGACCTTGTGAATCAACTGAACGTCGTCTTTCTCCATCAGGACTCTCCATAATAGGTCAACATAAACGATTGGGTTTCTGCGAATGCTTCATATCATTCCGATGCACGCGGCGTGAGTGCTAACGTTGACCGCTCATCTTCGGTTAAATACCGATTGACAACATCTGCGACATCGTCCGCTGAGACATTCGCAAGTGCACTTGCAAGCTGCGCTAAAGTATCGCCATATTGATATTCAAGCATACCCCACTGTAAACCGATATTCCCAAGTGCCATAATTTCTGTTATACCTATAGGTTTCTGTTGCATTACCATCGTCATATCTGGAGGTGAACCGAGTTCCATCGAAAGGGCCTGCGCATACATCGGCACCTGCGCGTTGTTCGCTGGTTGCTTTAGCTGGTTGATCAACTCTCCAATCCGCTGCTTAACCTTTTCTATATCTGTATCCGGTTTAAGCGAAGCACTGACATATAGGTATACTTGTTCAGGCGTGATAAGGTCAACCCCACAGTAAACGTGTCCAATCAATTCCTTCAATTGGGCATCTTGCATGCAAGCTATCCGCAAAAGCAGATGTGCCATATAAAGTGCTGGGTAGTCTCTGTTCGCAACGTTGGGTATCGCGTAAGTTTCCATGTAGTGGGTTACGTTGATGTCCCAAGTAGCAACTTGGTTTTTCGCTGTCTCCGATGTTGCTGTTGCTGGTGGAAGTGTTTTTGCCGTTAGGGTGATAGATCCGAGTTGTTTTTCCATTACTGGTTGTAGTGTTTCCGCCTTAACGCCACCGATGACACACAAAAGCACCCGATCTGCTTGGACCAAGTGTAGATCTCGGTATTCTTGTAATTCACGCAACTGTGCTGATTGAACATCACCGCGCATTGATATGGTGGTTTCGCCATGTCGAAAAACTTGGTTCCATGCAGCGAACGCCCATTTGTGCGTCGCTAATCTGATTTCAGTAGCGTTAATCTCGGACAAGGCGTTCGGTAACTCCTCGGCTAAGCTTTCTGCTGAAAATGGCAATCCAGAAAGCCATTGTGCGTGTCGTTTCAAGCCTTGTGTCCAGTTGTCGGTGTTACCGATAAAATCCAAGCGCATGTTATCAGCCATTGTTTCTGCGCCACTCGTTTTGAAATCAATGGGTCCTGTGGTTCGGATTGTCAGGTGTTCAATCAGATGGCTCCACTGTGTCTTTGCTTTTCCATCCGCAACAAGTCCAAGGGGCAAATAACTGAAAATCGCCACATCCGTGGAATTCTCAACATAGAGATTGACAACCTTAATGCCGTTGCTTAATGTAAAGCGTGTCACCTCAGGCGGTGCAGCGGAAGCGAGAGAAAAACTGCCAAGGATGAGTAATGCCACGATGGCGTGTTTAATCCTGTTAATCATCTTTTTTACCTCCAAATGTTAAGTCTTCGAAATCTTGAACGAAATCGTTAAACAAAACGATTGTTTTATCGCTTGCTTTCTTAAGACGTAATTTGGGTGCAGAAAACGTGCATAATCTGAAAAAAAATGAAAATTATCTGAATTTTTTAGCCGTTTTTCTGCAAAAGTCGGATTTCAAACGCGAAATAAACCGCCGACTGCGTAAGGACCGGGAGTATTCACACACAATACTACAGACATTGTTATTTTTTTCGTTTAGATTTAAGTAATAAAGACGAGATAGCGACGAGATCCAATAATGATGGAAAACTAAATAACCTTGTAAAATTTGTTTCTTAATATTGCTTAAAACAACAAAATTTAGTATAATTTTTACATATTACTAAATTTTGGACAATTCATCTTGGGTGAGTTGGTCTAAAAACGCAGGAGTGGTTTATGAATCCGAAAATTTTCAGGTTAACACTATGCATACTACTTGTCCTCTCAGTCGCTTGCCTTTCTGCGGAGGAGAGAACGGAAGATCCGATGCCGCCACTTAAAGTCGGTTTGATTCATCCGTTGCTAAATTACGCCACTTTTGGCGATGGGACAAGACTCGCCATAGCCGAAATCAACAAGGCAGGCGGTGTTCTTGGGAGACAGGTAGAGCTTATCTATAAAGTAGAAACAGGAAGCATTGCTGATTCTGCAAGAGAATTAGCTGAAGTGGAAAATGTTGTCGCTATATTAGGTCCGATGTTTTCAAGTAGTGCTGTTAAAGTTGGACCGATCATCAATATCCCTGTCCTTGTAGGGGCAACAGGTGCCGACGTAACGAATACGGGGAATGATCCGAGAGATTTTCTGTTTCTGGTGGCGAATTCAAATGCCTTACAGGCAAAAGTGATGGCGGGTTTTGTGGTGAAGGACCTCGGCAAAAAAACTGCAGCGATGATGTGGCAGAACGGGGATGTCTACTCTAAAGGTTTCGTTAACACATTTGATGCGAATTTCAAGGAACTTGGCGGTCGTATTGTTGCCAGTCAAACGTATGAACAAGGCGATGTAATGTTTGATGCACAACTTGCGATAATCAAAGAGGCAAGTCCTGATGTTCTGCTTCTGGCAAGTTTTCCGCCAGAGAACCCGATGATAATAAAGCAGGCACGGGAGATGGGCATTAAGTCCATCTTTATCGGCAGCGATGGTTGGGATGATTCGTTGATGTTAGACATTTTAGAGGATAACACCCCTCT
The DNA here is from genome assembly GCA_963668035.1 of Candidatus Poribacteria bacterium. Taxonomy (GTDB): domain Bacteria; phylum Poribacteria; class WGA-4E; order WGA-4E; family WGA-3G; genus WGA-3G. The sequence continues at coordinate 326,320 of OY764073.1, forward strand.
CGAAAATTCCTACTATTGTAGTATCTCCGATGAGCTTGCTGCAGATTTTACTGATGCTTATGAAACAATGTTTAAAGATCAGCCTATTGGTATTGCGCCGTTAGGTTACGATGCCATGAGGTTATTGGCAATAGCGATTGAAAACGTGCAATCAACAGACCCAGTTATGATTCGGGATGCGGTCGCTGCTATCACTGATTACCAAGGGGCGACAACTATTTCTGGCTTTGATGGGAACCGTCATCCTGTCAAACCTGCTGCGGGTATCCGCGTGTTGAAAATTGTTGATGGTCAACCGCAACAATACACTGTCGTGAAAGCCAGTCAGTGAGTGTTTGTGTGGTTTTAAGGTGAGTTCGATTAGAAGTAGGTTTCTAACTTCGCTCGCGCGTTTAAGACTCCATCAACAATCGGTTGTGATGTTTCTGCCTTCAACCCTAAGTAGATAAGCATGATTTCTTCAGCGTAGCCGACGCGGTCTATCTCCTGACAAATGGCAGGAAAATCCATCTCCGGTGCCCAGAACGGTTCACTGCCTGTCTGAGAATCGACACCGCAGTTGAAATAGACGCTAACCAGCCGTTCTGATAACGTTCGCAAGGCGACAACGGGATCGTCTCCAGCGCGATGGAAATGATAGGGACTGTAGTAGAATCCAAAATTTTCGGAAGGGATCGCATTGAGGATCTGCTGCGTGCGTTCAAGGTTGTACGCCAAACTCCCTTCATGCGCATAGAGCACAAGGGTTAGATTCCGAGCCTGTGCTTCTGCTGTCACTGTCTTGAGATGCTCAATAATCACGTCAATCTCGCGAGCGGTGGCGGTTTCATTACCACCACTCGCGATACTGACGATTGGAACGGAAAGCCTTTGTGCAGTGTCAAGAATTGAGATCAACGCTTCAAGGCCATCTGGCGCGTCAACCCGCACCGTGCTCAGCATGGATTTAAAATTGAGTCCAGTCTCTTCGCGAAGTGCGTTAATCGTTTCGACTTGCACATCCGAAAAATGCGGTTGCGCGAGTTCAATCGCAGACACACCGCCTTCGGACAACGCACCGACAAATTCTGTCAAAGGAAAAGCCGAAAATGGAAGGGTACTTGCACAATAGGTCTTCATAAATCCACTCCAATTAAAATTAATTACCCAAATTAAGCGGAGCCTCTCTAATGTGGCGATGTTAGGAAACCTCGCCAGCGGTATTTGTGAGTTAAAGTATTCATAGCTGTTATTTACCCATCTCTTTTAGAGCAGATAAGCAGCGTTCAACAGCCTCAAGTGGCGGGTAGGCATCGCTTTCATATTCCACGATATACCACGCCGTGCCACCGGTTGTCTCACAGATTCGGAAGATTTCGTCCCACGGTACACTGTCCTCACCGATAATCGGACGGAAACCGGCGTGTCTATCCGTTTCACCTATTGATTCGGTGTAAGGTTTGAGATGCACTGTGCCAGCGCGTCCGGGATAGTTCTCCAGAATACCCACGAGATCCGCACCACCAGATAAGGCGTTCCCCATATCCAGCTGCATTACAACACCATCGTTTGTATTTCCGAAGAAAGTGTCCCACTGAATTTCGCCATCCATAGGTGAGAATTCGGCGTGGTGATTATGATATCCGGTTACCATGCCGTGCGGTTCAAGTTTGTCGGCGAGGTCATTGAAGAAATCTGCTAATTTCAGCCAATCCGCCCGCGACTGACGCAATTCGCCCGGTATACCGGGGATGATGACATAACGGTTCTCCAAAACCTTGTTAAATTCAATCGTTTCGGCGAGTGTGTCTTCTTGAACGAGGTTGAATGGCGTGTGCCAACCACAGCAGACCAAACCGAACTCATCGAGATAGCCTTTCAACTCCTCCGCCGGATGTTGTGGGGGCCCTGCGAATTCTACGCCTTCGTATCCCATCTCGGCGACAGCCTTTATTGTGCCGCGGGCATCTTCTGCTAACTCATTTCGGACGGAAAACAGTTCTAAACCAATCGGTACTCTTGACATAATTTTTCCTTTCTTTTCTGTGTACGGCACACGATGTGTGTGCCGTCTATAAACATATTGAAAAAATACCCAAGCAAAAACCCCTTACAGGACTAACGGGCAGTGTAATTCGGGGCGAGGGGGCAGGTTCGGTGAAGCGATAGCAGTGCTACCCGCGCCAGACCGTGAATCAAGAACGCAGCACCCATCTGCGACTCATACCAGTCAATCCCGGATGCACCGTACGGAAGCGTGTCCGGAAAATAGACTTCCAACACCCGCTCCGCAAGTTCAATGCCACCTTCCAACCACACCGACTCCCCGGTGATATCGTAGAGATCCGCAAACAGCTCAAGCGTCAGACCCGCATCGGATGCCGGAATTTTGAACCCTTCTCTCTGAACGCGATCCACCGGAAATTCCGCATCAAGATAGGTCCTACCAACGGCGTGTGCGTATGCCATCAACTTCTCATTCTGCGTCAACCGCCATCCGCCGAGGCAAAGCACCCCCGTGCTGCACGCGGTTCCAGAACCGTAAACACTTCCCCAAGTAGACATCCGTTCAACAATCCGATCCGTCTCACACGCGCATAGACTGATAAACTCACGCGTCTCAAGGTTGTGCGGTGCAGCGAGAAATCCGTCAATGTAAACCGATCCGTATTGCCGCATCTGATTCGCCAATTCAGACAGGGATGTGTCTAATAACGCTGCAGATTCAAGCAGACTGATCCCCAACGAGAGCGTCTGTGTTGGCGCGTTCATCTCAAAAAACCGTTCATCCGCCTTCGGTGAACGACTCTCGATCCGCAAAAGTCCACGCGCTTCCCGTTTCTCCCACCAGTAATCGGTATAATTCTGAATTTGTTGAAGGGTTTCAGGACGTTGGTCTTGCGTCCACGCGAACGCCAAATCGAAGATGTAAAAGCCGGAATGCCGTGGAAAATCGCACGCGCGGCCCCCGCGAACAAGGTGTGCTTTTATATCAATATTTGCGTGGCGGATATATTCCAATCCGTCACCTTCTGTCCAGTGATAATCCAACCCATCGGCGAAACTTTGCACACAGGCGGGGTTAAATGTCCTCAGTTTTTGCCAGAGCCACAACGGAACCTTACGCAGATGATCGTGAATAGCGGCACCACCCGCCGGATTCCGTGAACACCCGACCCGCTCTTCAATGAGCTGCCAAAACGAGTGCTCACCCCAAGGAAACAACCCAGTTGTCGTCCCGGTGCAATTCTGGGCGAAATGTGTCAAGTAGCGATCCACTGCTTCGGCGTATGCCGGTTTCGATTCGGTTTCAGCGAGCGCGTTCATCGTGGCGAGTAACGGCTCATCGTGAATTAGGTTCGTGCCGAGATGCGCGCGGTCGCCGTTCCGCTGCCCCGGTATCTTGGGCGGTTTCTCCGTAAGCATCTCACCTGTCTGCGCATGTAGAATAGACGGGAACAGCCCTTTATACGGCATACTACTCTCGATCATCAGATCAATAGCGTTGCATATTTTAGCAATAATTACTTCTGGATTCACCACAAACGTCACCTCCACCGGATGGACAAGGGGACCTCGCCCCTACAGATTGGGAAATATCGTATCATGAATGCATTAAATGGTCAAGAGCAGGATTATTTTTTTGAGTGCAAACAACTTGACGAACACGCGCAGAAATGCTACAATTATCACTCGGTAAACAAAAGTGCCAATTTTTGATTGATAGGAGAAACTTATGCACGTTGGACTTATGGAAGGAACAATCCGCCGGAAAACACTCACCGCGAACCTTGATGCCGTTGTCGCACACGGGGTCCACTATCTACAATATCATGTCCCTGCATCGGCACTATCGCTTGCAGAGATTCGCAAGGAGATGGAGGCGCGACAGATCACAATCTCCGCGCTTTCAGGCACTTACAACATGATTGATCCAGATGTTGAGAAACGCCACGCCGGTTTGCGGATGCTGCGTTTCGTCGCGGAGACATGCGCGACGCTCGGCACGTCGGTTATCACGCTCTGCACCGGCTCTCGCGACCCGCACAGCATGTGGCGCGCACATCCTGAGAACAACACACCAGAAGCGTGGCGCGATCTCATTGAATCCATGAAACAGGCGTTGGCAGTCGCCGAGGCATACGACGTGACGCTCGCGCTTGAACCTGAAGTGGCAAACGTCATCGATTCAGCACAGAAAGCGCGGCGACTCCTTGATGAGATGCAATCGCCTTATCTGAAGGTGTGTATGGATGGGGCGAATATTTTCCATAAAGGTGAGCTGCCAAAGATGCGTGAAATCCTTGATGAAGCGTTTGCCCTGCTCGGCGAAGACATCGCGCTTGCACACGCCAAAGATTTAGATCGCGATGGACAGGCAGGACATCTCGCCGCGGGGACAGGATTGTTGGACTATGACCAATATCTCGGTCTGCTAAAGGAGAGTGGTTATGACGGCGCAGTCGTGCTACACGGATTATCGGAAGCACAAGTGCCTTTTTGCACGAACTTCTTGCGGGAGAAAATTGCTGCGTTATAGGGTGTATCCGTTTTCACACTTTTCCTGCCATCCGCTCTGCTAACCGAGCAAGGGCAGGCGAGGTATCCAACTTTTCAAGTTCCGCCTCAATCAGCGTAAAGTGTTCCGTCTCAGCGAGCGCGGTTTTGATGGCAGCTTCAAACTCACCCTCCGTTCGGACATGGATGCCGCGACCGGCACTAAAAAGTGTGGGTATGCTGCTATAGTTCCAACACCCTATATCGTTAAAGGCTCCTTCAAGCAGATGGCGTTCCGTGCCGTACCCGTGGTTGTTTAACAGCAGGATAATCGGGTTGAGTCCGTAACGCACAGTTGTTGAGAGTTCGGTGCCAGTCATCTGGAAGGCACCATCGCCAACGATAACGAGCGGACGCGCGTTCGGCATCCCGAATTGCGCACCAATTGCGGCTGGCACTGCAAACCCCATTGATGTATAATACGCAGGGCTGATAAAATCCGTGTTTTCAGACATTCGCAATTCCACAGCACCGAAGAGGCTATCGCCGACATCCGCAATAACGACTAACCCCTCGCAAATAAATTCGTTGAGGTGTCGAAACAACCGCCGCACCGTTAAAGGTGCGTTAGGTTCAACAACGAACGGGTCTGAATCTCGGTGTACCCACTCCAAATTCGGTTTCCGCCGCTTTCGAAGTTTTGATGAATTCATGCCATCAAGAAAATCATCAAACATCACCTCTTCGTAAGTGTGGTAGCGGACTGCGATCTTCTCCGACGTGGCATAGATAGAGCGTGAACGGTCGAGGTTTGCAGTGTAAATCCCAAGATTCACATCTGTCATGAAGGCACCGAGGATGATAACACAATCCGAATCTTCAACAAATTGTCTGACTTCTTCCCGACCCATCGCCCCTTCATAGATACCCAAGTAGAGCGGATGTGACTCCGGTACCACCGATTTTCCGAGGAGCGTCGCCACCACAGGAATGCGTTTGTCTTCTACAAGCCGGATCAATTTGTTTTGATAGCCGAATCTGTGTAACTCTACACCCGCGAGCACCACCGGTTTTTTACTCTGATTAATGAAATCAATAGCGTCCGCAACAGCCGCATCTAATGTGTCCGGATCGCTGAGATGTCCACCGGTTGATGGACGTTGATGGAGTGTGCCACGGACATCCACCATATCGCGCGGGAGTTCTAAGTAACCGGGGCGTTTATAGCGATACACCGCATCCAGCACCCGATCAATTTCGTTGAAAGCCGTAAAGGGTTCATCAAGCAGCGCAGTCGCGACGGTGATCTCGTCATAGATATGTTGCTGTGTATGGAAATCTCGGACTTTATGGTGTAGCAGCGCATCTTTCCCGCGTTCTCTGATACCGGGGGCACCGCTAATGACAACAACGGGTGATTTCTCGGCATAAGCACCCGCAACGGCGTTTACCGTTGATAACCCACCGACACAATAGGTAACACAAACCGCGCCCATCCCTTTTATACGTGCGTAGGCATCTGCCGCGTAACCTGCCGCGTCCTCACGCGTCATACCGATATGCCGAATGGAGCTCTGCTCTATGAGGTCATAGAACCGCAGCACATAATCGCCGGGAATACCGAAGATGTGTTCAATATCGTAACTCTCCAGTTTTCTAAGTAGGTATTCGCCGATTGTTGGGGGTCTATTGAACATGATGTCTCCTCATTCTCTCAATTTTTCGATGTCTGTTTCTGGAATGCCCGTTGTTCTTGCGATGACTTCGGTACTTATACCTTCACTAATCAGCGCGCGTGCAATGGCAACCTTTTCTTCCTGCCTGACATCTATTAGGGTATCTTCCCAGGACTCTTCATCTTTAAGCACGCGGCGCTCTGCAGGTGAGATGTTGTCGAGTTTAACCGCATCAATCACCCGCTCGAAGATGGGCGAACTATAACGATTTTCGTCGATCTCCCCATCCAGAGAATCCAACACGAGTTCCAACCACGTTTTGATACCAGATGGCGTTTTATCGTTGACCATACGAGGCACCACAAACACAAGTTGATGCGGATAGACATCGACTTTGCGGCTAAATTCGTTAACCGGATTGAAATCCGAGATGGCAACGCTAAAGTCGATTTCGCTCTCGCTATACGGACTCGTTAGCACGACAATCGTGTAAACTGTCCGATCGAACTGATACGCTTTGCTGTTTTTTACCTGTTCTATGAGGTTGATAAGGTGATAGTACAGGAAACGATCATAAAATTGGCGTTCTTTGACGTGTTGTATCTCAACCACAATTCGGGAGTCTGTATCCTCAGCGAACAGGTCGTATTCAATATCAACTTGCCCGATAGGTTCAAGGAATTTGTAGCCCCGATGCACCTCATCGGTGTGAAATTTGATACCTAAAACGTCTTCAGCAAATTGACAAAAAATTTCGGGTTGTCCGAACGCTTTCTTAAAAGCAGTGTCGTATCGTAAGGGAACAACTCGCGCCATCTTGGACTCCTTGTATTAGCAATATGGCAGAGGGTAGGAAGGTCTTCTATGTGCTCTCTATGCTTCAAGGTCTATCCTTCTCATGCAAAGTGAAATATATCCATTTTTTGTCTAGAATCTCCTGTGAAGGCGAACCTGAAATCGGATTAAGTATAGGGACGTAGAACCGACCGGTAGCTTGCTCTAATTGGTGTTTAATGTAGTGCATGACCGCACTATCACGTTCAACGTCTAAATGCGTTTCCTTAACTTTAACGCGTAGTTTATGAATGCCCTCGGAATTTCTTTCATCATATTCCAGATAGTCATAATCTTGCAAAATAAAGTTGAGCGCAATTACGGGCTCTCCCATCCACTTTCCTATAGAATCACGGTAAGTATCGGAATCAAGAACATTGTCAGAGGAATCTTCCCATGCTTTTAAACGATCTTGTATAGACCTACTATATTCCTCCTTCTTTCTGTATAGATTACTACGGTTGGTATAAGCAGGATGGATGTTAGGATTATAGTCTATTGCCTTACTATAATGTTCAATCGCTCTATCCCACAACTCCTGTTTTTCTTCTGGACTCTCCATCTTTTCCGCTTTACTTTCGTAGGCAAACGCTATGTAAAATTCACTATAAGCAGACCTATGGATCTCTCTATTTCTAATATATCCATGGATGTCGTTATAAATGGTCTCTGTCGTAATTCCGTGGGTATTTTTCAGATACTTTAGTATGTCCTCTTTAAAGCATGCTGGAATATTGACAACTTTGTAGTTGCTTTCGCTTGGGTCAATATAACCCCGTTCTGGTCGAACAAACACACTCTTTTGTGCTAAAACGCGATGTCCTGTCCCCAATGGTCGTTCAATCTTTACTAAGTTTCTTTGTTGTAATATAACCCTCCCGTTCTCATCAGGTTGACCGTCACACGCAAAGAAAAGTGCAATATGAAAATCAGTCGTAAAATCAATTAGGTTCGTTTGACTCCCATAGTGTTGTAGTTCCGTAAAAATAGATAAATCTGACGCGTGCTCACCGCGAGGGATAAACACCTTCACTTGATTTGCAATTTCTCTCTCTATTGCCTCAATGTCAAAATCAGACAACTCACTCTCAAGACCCGCTTCCTGAACAATACGCTCACATTCACGATAAAGTGTAGAAGATATTTTACCATGGTGTTTTGGCTCACCACGGAAGAGATAATTGCCCTCAGATGAGAGGTTGGCGATCTCTTGAATTATGTCAAAAATCTCACCCGGAAAAGTATTGTGCTGGTGCATTTCTGGTCATACCTTTTTCGTGAAATCGTAACTTCGCTAATTCCGAATCCATTATCGGACACCATTCCTTGAATCCGGCAGCGGACAATCCAATTTTTGTATTATATTTATCTCCTAAATCTGGTATGGCAAGCATTGTAACATACATACCCAGATTCTCTATATAAAATAGGAAAGTCTCATGTGTCATCACAGGTAATTTCTTCCAAAATGTTTCATCGAACAGACTTTTGATAAGAAATGGATATTTTAATGAATATTCTGAATACATGCCAATCAATGACACTTCCGTTCCAATGGTATCATTCATCTTAACATACGCTATCTCAAGATCAATATTGACTTCTTGCCAGTCCGATCGAAACGCGAACGCAGTGCATCCAGGAATCGGATCGCTAAATACGCCGATACTCTCAATTGAGACATCTTTTTCAAGAAAATCAGGATAGACAATATCATCCCTTCCAATAACTGGAGATGTAAATAGAGATAACAAGCGCTTAGGTACTTCCTTATGGAGGTCATTCGGCATTGCTTCATCTGATACAAGTAACACCGTGTTTTTAATCATGGCTCACATTCCTTTCTAAAGCTATTTCTCCAATGGTCTTTTTCAATAAAACGATCAATTGAAATTGTAATATATTCCGTAGGTTTTTACAAATTAAAATTTCCTGAAAATACGAACGAAAACGAATCAACACCGTTAGCGGCAACAGGGGCAATGTCAGTCTCATAGCATTGTAGGTTGGGTTGAACGGATGCCATCAAAATCGTCCAAATCATAGGGAAACGAAACTTTCTCAAGGAACGACACATCAACCAGAAACCAAGTGAAACCCAACGCTTTTACGATTCTCGGAACACTGGTATTATGAAGTTGGGTTTCACTGCGTTCCTGATTGCGGCCACCGACATGTTGATTTGCGGGCATTTGGCGCAGCCCATCTATCTTTTGAATTCCGTTCAACCCAACCTACAATGATAATTACTGATACTTTCAATTGAACCACATTTTTGAGAAAATATCAAATTTTTTTCGGGGTTGGGGTATGCAAATATCTTGTCAAATACTTACACATATCGCCCCGCTGGGACTTTACCATTGGAGCGAGCGATATTTCTATACACATATCGCCCCGCTGGGATTGAGTCGTACGTCGGCGATGTGCTGCTATACACTCGTCACCATGCTGGATCCCCGACATAATGCGATGAAAATTAAGACCCCCAGTGAAAAGACACCATTTGTAGATAGCAATTTGCGGCACTTACACAAAAAATACGGACGAACAGGTAGCCACACCGATTTGATGTAATTATGTTTTTTAGAATTCCTCAGTGGCAACAAGGGCTATGTCGGGAATTTTCCTAATATTTACCGTAATTTTTTCGCGTCTTGGACTACCATCGGCATTTCTAAAGCCCTTCTGGAATGAACCACCACATTGCTTCAGTGTTTCAGTATTAAAACAGACAAAATGGATTTCCGATAAGACGAACTCTGTTTTACGTCTCCTTGACATCGCTTTTCTGTTTATCCTATTCTCTTCATATTTGCTAATTCCCCCTTTCAGTTCATCATGCCATTTTTTAAAGGTTTTTTCTTCGTCGTTGTACTCTACTTCACCGATTGCAAGAATCACTCCGTAGTAATCGTAATCGCTTATCGTGTTTACAATTGCTTTCGCATCATTTGTAATAACCGTATGGTTTGTCGTATTGGCTGCATGCGTCTTAAAGTCCCACGAAATTTCACGAAATGCATCAAACCTTGTATTACCATATTTCTTTCCAGGCATGTCAATTATGGCATCAAAATGGTTTTCACATAAAAATTCAAAGTAGAAACCCATCCATTCCATCTGCCGCCACTGTTTAGACCCCGCTTCTTTCATTTCAAGAATAGCACTTCTGCCATCCCAAATTTTAGGCATGTTTCGAGAGGCGTTTTGCAGTCTTTCAATTGTGTCAATTATCTCTTGGTTTATCATAATAAGATTATGTTTCCTTACTGAATAAATCCCATGCAGGTTCTTCTTCAGTTTTCTGAATTAAATATTTCCCTGACTCAAGCCTATCAAGTGCAAATTCGTAATACGCCTGCACGATCTCAAAACCGATGTAATGCCGCTCCTTCATTTTACTCACAACGGCAACCTGCCCAGAACCTAAAAATGGATCCAAAACAATATCGCCTTTGTCACTGGAATAATCAAGTATCTTTTCAATGAGTTCAGCAGGCAACTTCGTTGGCGTTTTAACGGCACCTTGCCAATACTCTCGCTTGATCTCCCAGACATCCTCTTTGTCTCTGTAGTGTGCCGACCCACCGTTTTCGGTTTTCGCATCTTTACTAAATCGGCGATACGGATAAAACTTCCGCTTGCTATCGTTTTTACACACAAAAAGACAGTGATAGTGAGAAGTTACATACTTCCGCTTGGTGACAACACCAAATTGGTATTTCCAAATGAGGTGATTGACTGTCGTAAGTCCACATTGATCAATGGCTATTAAGAGATCTTTCAGATGATTCCAACCGGAGAAGACATACATACTGCCAGAATCTTTTAGAACTCTCGTCGCAGCGGAAAGCCAATCGAGTGTAAAAGCAAGATAGTCGCTGCCTTGAATCTCGTTGTATCCTTGAAGGACGCGATTCCCTTTTCGATTGTAGTTGTGACGAGTCGCTTTGAAATCAATAGCAAAAGGCGGATCCGTTATGATGAGGTCAACACATTCAGCCGGCATCTCGGACATCAACTCAATACAGTCCCCCTGCCTGATAGTGTCAATGTATTCAGGATGTCTCATTGCTTTCTCTATCCATTTCTATGTTGCTGTCAAGATTTCAAGAAAGGCGGTCATGTATCCGATAGCATACGCTCTGCCCCGGTGTCCCCAGCCTGTATCATCTACGATGTGCGGCACATGGTCGGTAATCATGAAGCCTGTAAAGCCGACCTCTTTTAATGTACGCATCACCTCAAACATGTCGCAATTGCCGTTATTTACAAAGGATTCGGCGAATTTGGGGACATGCCCCTGGACATCTCGGAAATGGACGTAGAAAATCTTGTCGAGTTCTCCAAAATAGCGGATCGCGTCCGTGACACCCGGTCCCATCTCAGACCACGAGCCGACACAGAAGTCGAGTCCGTGTATCGGACTGTCGGCGATTTCCATGCCCCGTTTAAAGCCTTCAAAGTTGCGGAACAGACGCGGGACGCCTGCAAGGGATTCAACGGGCGGATCATCAGGGTGGAGTGCGAGTTTAACGCCTGCTTCTTCTGCGACAGGCAGGATTGCGTTCATATAGTATTCGTAGTTTTCCCACATTTCGGCTTCAGTGAAAAGGCGGCCATGCGATAAGGGCGCGTCTTTAACTTCCTCCATATCAAAACTCGTAACTTCTGCACCGCCTCTACCGGGTGTGGTTCGAGAAGTTCGCCAAACACCACTTGGCATCCAGTGGTATCCGAAAATCTCAACGCCGGCCTTGCCGATATTGCGAATCGTCGTCGCCATATTCTCAATTTGCGCATCACGACCAGGCAGGCCGAGCATGGCTTTGTCGTAAAACGAGATAGGCACATTCTCAAGTGCTGCCAACCGTAGACCGAACGATTCTACCTCTGTCCGCAGTTGCAAGATGTCCTCATATTCCCACCGCGCTGTGCCGGGAAGTCGTGCCGTGTTGAGCAAGACATCTTCGACTCCGAGTTGTTTGATAAACTTTAACCGCTCTTCGCTGAGTTCACTGAATTGACCTAAACCGAGACGCATCTTCCGAGCCATAGTTTTCTCCTTAGCAGTTTCAAAACTGTTTGTTGCTATCTAATAGAATGGTGACGGGCCCATCGTTAACGAGTTGCACATCCATCATCGCCTGAAAGGTGCCGCCTTGCGTTGGAATATGCTGCTGCTTTAGGGTAGTAATGAACTGTTCATAAAGTGTGTTCGCCACTTCGGGACGGGCAGCAGTAATAAAACTCGGTCGTCGTCCTTTACGACAATCACCGTAGAGTGTAAATTGCGAAACCACGAGCGCAGCACCGCCTGTATCCAACAGTGAGAGATTCATTTTGCCATCTTCATCTTCAAAGATACGTAGGTTCGCGACTTTGTTGGCGATATATTCTAGTTCCGTTGCGGTGTCGTCCTGCGCAACGCCGATGAAAACAAGTACGCCTGCCCCAATTTCGGAAACGAGTTTACCCTCTACGGTAACGCTTGCAGATTTAACGCGCTGAACAACGGCTCTCATGGGTTATTCCTCCTAAAACAGCAAATTCTCGCCATCGAATGCCTGTGCCTTCTCGCCGCCGAAGGTCAAGTTAAACTGGAATCCGGGTTGACTATTAAATCCGAGTTGGAATGCAAGCGTATTCGAGACTTCGTAACGGAAAGCGAATCCGATGAAGTTCGTTACGTTTATGCCCGCATACGGCAGTTCACGCGAAAAATCAGCCACCAACCACATATTATCTGCGATACCAACTTCACCACCGACCTGCCAATTGAGCGTAAAAAAGTCTGTCGTTTTCAACAATTTTGACGTTAGAAAGACGCCCACACCCGCATGGAGTTTAAAGAGACTCCCGAATCTTTGGGTACCTACGATATAAGTGTTGATTCCGAAAAACGGAAACCCATCGGCGGGACTATAATCGAGGAAGTCGTTGTCCGAATTGAGCCGATCATCGGCGGTAAAACCGAACTGCGCGTCTCCACCGACAGAGACACTCGGAAAATTATCGTTCCGATCGGGTTTGATGTTATACTTGAGCCCGATAACGCCATCAAACAGCGGTTGATCGTAGACGCGGCGATCAGTGGTTGGGTCAACATCGGTCTCTTCGGCAATGTTATAGAAATCGTGAACAGTTTTCCGTACGCCACCGGTCGAAAGCGTCCCGCCGAGTATCAAGTCAAGTTCGTCGCTTAAACCGTAATTGAATCTGACTGGCACGAGGAAAGTCTCTATTTGGAGCGATACGCGATGCAGTTCCTCAAATCCACCGATATTCACTTTTTGGCGATGATCGGGTAACAGATCAACCTTCGAGTATTGAAGGAGTCCAAACGTAGTGCTCGAACCGCCCTTGCCGATCGGCTCCGCGGTCTGAATGGTGCTGAGATGTGGAATGGCTGGCAGTTGTGCTGAAAGCGGCGATGCGATGCCGATGAGAAGGAGTCCACAGAGCAGATATATGAAGGCTTGTGTCCGATAGTATCTCTTTTTTTCGGCATACCCTGTCCGCCGAAAATTCGCGCCAGAAAAGTTAGGGTGCATAGGTGTATCCTTTAGTGTTGTATTGTTATTGCGATTGTGCCTCTACGAGTTCACTTTCGTCGCGTTGGCCATCCGGTCCAGGTGTATTGTCAAAAGCTGTTATGTAGTACGGTTTGAAACGAAGGGATTGTCCGACAAGATTCGGGTCTTCGCCGGGAATTGTCCAGCTGCGGTCCTTTTTTCCGGGCGCAGGACGATAGAGTAGATTTCCAGCTGCGTCCCTGGTATAAAGTTGATAACCAGCAAGATCGGGTTCGGTATTCGGGGTCCATGAGATAACTGCATCGTATTTTGTATTAAATAACGAGCGCGGTAGGTAAACGACGCGAACGTTTTTCGGCGGCGCAGGCGGGACATTCGGGGTTGCTGCATTGATTGTAGCGAATGCCTCCGCACCAAACGCATCCACAGCAGCGATACGATAGACTTTCCGAGTACCGTCAAATTCAAAATCGTGATCAAAGTAGTAGAGCTGATCGCGTTTCGGTTCGGCAATGACTTTAAACCTCAGCGGTTTCCCATCTTCGTTGTCAAGTGCAGCATAGATACGGAAAACAGAAAAGTCGTAAGGCGGTTCATAACCCTCCCAAAAGAGTTTAATAGTGAGGTCGGTCGGGTCGCCGAGCGTTACGGTGGGCGCAGGCGGTGGGACACTCGGTGTAGCTGACGCTGTTTTCCAAATACGATGCGGTTCTTCACCCTCAATTGGCGGATTCGTCGGATCCGGTGTCTCAATACCGTTGACATCAACATAACTAATGCGATATTCATAGGCAAGCAGCTGCCCAGAAGCATCAAGCCGGTCGTTTTCGAGATTTTGTGTGTCAATAAATTCATTTGCGGGTGCGTCAACGGAACCGACTAAGGCAAACGTCGTATCCGTTCCACCTGTAGAGCGTCTATAGATCCGGTAAGCCTTAATCCCTTCCTGTCCAATATCGTTCCATCTGACGCGCACCTGTTTATCACCCGCGGAGAGCGTGAGTCCATCCGGCGCGCCAGAAGTGCGCAAATTTTCCGGGTCAAGCGGATTCGCGAAATCTTCGCTATTCGTGCAGGCATATAGAAGCACTAAAGCAAAGCATATCAGAAAACTTAGCACACCAATCCTATGGTTAAAAAGGGTGTGGAACAAACGCATAACGTCCCTCCTTAAAGAAACAGAATAGCTAAAAAATGTGTAGAAGTCTTAGACTGGTGTTCCCGGTTCGGAAGTCATAATGCGGCAGCAATTGGAACGATGTACGCGGGATGAGCAGCCCCGTATTTCCAGAGAAGACCGTTCTGGCATTCAATGTTCTGCTACGGACTTGTAACCGAGAACCAGCGGAGAGCGCACCCACCGCAGATTCGGATGACTCCGATGGTGTGTCCAGTTGATTATAGATTGAGAAAAGCACGGCAAGCCCTACGCAGCCGAGACCGACTCCCGACATAATGGTACTGGCATTGCGCCGGACGCGGAAAGCATCTTTGTGCGTTTGGATGTCGGCTTGGATGGCAGCGTTGAGATAAGTGTCGTAGTGTTCTTGGGCAGAGGCTTTGAGAAACGTGCTACCGACTTGGAGACCCATACCAGAAGCGAAAAGTGCGATTGAGAACACGCGGGAGCGGCGCGCCGCATCCGCATGTTGACTCGTCAGGACGACCATAAGAAGACAACTACACGCAAACGCGATATATTTTTGATTGGTACGATAACATTTCATATCAAATTTCTTCCTTTGTGAAATCAGGATCATTCAATTGTCCATTTTTCGATCAAATTTTCCTCCCCCGGCCCGGTAGGTTCGGTTTCCTAACCGAACCTACTCCTTGAAAAAAAGACGTGAAACCCAATAATTTCTTAAAATTAAATGGCTCTGTTTGTGAAGTAACCTGTTTCTATAAAGTTTACCGTATTTTTTCTTGAAAGTCAACGCTTTTTGCGATGCCTTTTAATTGTTCGCTTGACATTTCGCAAAATGTGTAGTAAAATTAAAGAGAACATTTTGCAACAAAGTCTGTCTTAAATTGTAAAGGGTCAATAATACCGATACAAAGTTCCTAAACAACATAGTCCTATGACGATACGGAGTGAATGCTTAAGATAAGAAATATCTCAAAAAAAGGAACGATGGAGGAAAACTAATGAAAATTACGAATAAACACGGAAAAGTCATTACAAAACTCGGAATAGGCTGCCTTGTATGCCTGCTTTGCGGTTTTGGGATTTTGCTCTATGCGCAAGAGAAAACAAAGTCTGAGTTCCTCGGCAAAATGCCGCAGATGGACTTCGCTGAAATGAAAGAGATGAACCCTGCTAAAATACAAGAGATGATGAAGGCAAGAGGGCAAGGCGGATCGCAACGCAATTGGGCTGACGGCAATAGGTCGTGGGGTCGTCAAAATCGCGGGGAAGTTGACTTCGGCGAGAATGCGGCGTTTTACAGAACAATTATTGACCACAACCTCTTCCGTCCCCTGGGGTGGACACCGCCAAAAAACGAACCGCAATATAGTCTGGTCAGCACAGCTGTGAACCAAAACGGTGCCATATCACAAGCGACACTGCTGGAGAGAAGGTCCAATCGTCACCATTTTGTTACCATCGGAACCAAACTCGGCGATGTGACAGTAAAGGACATCCAAGCCCGGAAGGTCACCTTGGACAAAGCCGGCGAGCCCATAACGCTCAAAATCGGGGAACTGCAACTCCTCACGGTTAGGCGGGAGCGTGGTGGCAACAGAGGTGGAGAGCGCGGTGGAGATGACTCCGAAAAGGCCAGCAATAATAATGCCTCGCAAAACCAATCCAGAGCCAAGCAAATGGACGCTGAAAGGCGCAGACAAATGGAACGTCAAAAGCAAATGGCTGCAGAATGGAAAGAGCGCATGG
Source organism: Candidatus Poribacteria bacterium (assembly GCA_963668035.1). Lineage (GTDB taxonomy): Bacteria > Poribacteria > WGA-4E > WGA-4E > WGA-3G > WGA-3G. The sequence goes on from OY764073.1 coordinate 342,741, forward strand.
AGAAAATGCGGAGTGCTTCCCCAGAGGAGCGGCGAGAAATGATAGAAGAGTTCCGCAGGCGGGCAGGTAGTAGAAGAGGTCGCGGCCGCGATAGATAGTATTGCGACAACGGATTTTCTTCGGATGACGCGGATTGAAAATGCTTTGCACAGGCTAACAGCCTATGCTACAGGGCTAAGGCGCGGTTTCTAACCGCGCCTTTTTTATTTTCCAAGACTTACGCAATTTTGCTACAAGAGCGTGGACAGCACGGCGGAGCGTGCCTACTACTTTGCTACGCTGCCGCTGCAATGTTCTCCGGCATGTTTTCAAGTCGAGAGAGCCAATAGCCGACATCAAATGAGTCGTCACCGATAAGGAAACGCCACTGCTTGATCCTGTTGACGATCTCAAGCCTAACGTCGTTCCCGTACCATCTGTGGTTTCTGCCTAAAGCACCGTGGATCGGTGCTGAGTCGATATCATCAGTGTTCCAGAGCTTACACTGACGCACTGTCGGGTTGAGGCGGAGTTTGAACATATAGCGCGTCTGATCTGTTAAATTCGGTTGCGCACAGTGCCACATCCCGTGATGCACCACAAGGAGCGTTCCTGCGTCACAGACGACCGGCATCTGTCCGAGAAAGTTTTGGTAACGCGCGATGTCTGTTTCACAGACGCGCCGGTATTGGCTGCCCGGCAGGATCATCGTCCCACCCATTTCGCGTGGCGTATCGTGTGAGAAATAGAAGAACTGGATATCAAAGTGCATCCGTAGATCAATGATCGCATCTGCATGCCATATTTGACCGACCTCGTTTTGGGGACGGACGATGTGAACGGCATGATGATCGTAAAGCGGATCCGCACCGACTAAACTCTGAATGATACCTTCAACTTCTGGCATCCGAAAAACTTCGCCTACAGCGGATTCATCGCTCCAGACATCGTTTAAAACCGTGCCACCCCGCCCGCGGACAATCACACCGGATTCCATCTCGGCATGTGCGGCTTTATTCAATTCATCGGGAATTAACTTATCGAAGCGGAGATAACCGTCCGCAACGAAATTCGCCATCTGTTCCGTAGTGAGCAAATACTTTTTATCTAACATTGTATCTCCTCCAATTTCTCCAGGATATATTCAAACCTGAGATATGAAGTATGATATTCCATGCCGGGATAGGCAGGGAATTGTTGTGGAAATTGAATCACCCGCCAGCCATCTCGCATCGCTTCCATAACCGAGTTATAGGGCGGTGCCTCGCTATCGCCTGTCGTGTGGCGTTTTTCGCCAGTACCGTCATACATCGCCCACGCGACAACGCTACTGTTCAGGTCAGGTGTGTGCAAATGCAGCACCAGAAGTTTCTGTCTTAATTCAGACATGTTGAAAGTTCGCCTTTCTTGACGCGCACTGTAAACGCGCTTATGAGATATACCTGCCTTAGACGTTATTGAGCCTTAATGCGACTCCAAGTCGTCACCAGTTTTCCACCGGGTTGTACGTCTAACGCAGCAGACATCCCATCTTCTATTAATTCGTTGAGTTCCTTCTCGCTGAGGGCTCTGTCATAAAGCACCACCTCGTCAATAGTGCCTGTCATCCAATAGTTACCGATGTCGCACCCACCGATAAACAGAAAATTATCGTGGTTATCGGGTTTCGTCCCTGGCGATGTTTGTGCATCAACGGCTCCATTGAGATAGAGTTTGAAATCAGAGCCATCATAGGTGCCTGCGACGTGATGCCAATCCCCATCCGTCACAACAGTTTTCGCATCAAAGGATTTCCATCCGGCGTTTGTTGTGAAAGAGTAATGGACAACCCCGCTGTTAATATGACCGAAGAGCCCATAGTTTCTACCGGTCGGATTGCGGTGTTCTTTAGAGGCGATAATTTGCCACACCCCGGAGACCTTCGGGATATTTACCCATGCGGCAATCGTGAATTCCGCCAAGTCCAGCGCGTTATCATCATCGACCGTCACCATGTCTTGACCGCCGAATTCCATCGCACCACCAAATTTGCCTTTAGCCCACTTCGGTTTACCCTTCGCGATTTTTCCATCCAATCCGTTATCGGATGAATCCGTAACCGTTTCGCCTTTGCCGTCGTCGAACAACCACGCGCCGACGAGACCATCTGTATCCAGTGCTACGACCTGCGTCGCTGTGAAATGTCCTAACGCAAAAAGACTCACTATTAGGAATGTTAATACTCTATACATCAGAAAACCTCCGTTTTAAACAGATTCAAGGTTATCGTTTAGACCATAGTGTCAGGTGGTATTGTTGCATCTTTTGGAACAATGACGATGCCATCCCGGATGTAATAGTCTTCGCCATCGTAGTTGTCAATGCTGTCTCGGTTCACAAGTACTGAATTATCACCGATACGCGCATTTTTGTCAATAATTGCATTTTGGATGAGGCAATTGCGCCCGATACCGACATTCGGGATACCCGTGCTTTCATTCTCCACACGCGCCGCATCTGATTCATAGTAGTCTGCGCCCATAAGTATAGACTGGTAAATTCGACTGCCACCGGAGATGATACTTCGGATACCGACAATCGTTCTATCCAATTCAGAATCGTCAATGATAGAGCCTTCGGCGAGAATCGAAGAACGGACACTACTGCTATTAACTTTGGTACTCGGCAGGTGCCGACGGTTGGTATAAATCGGTGCCTGTTCATCATAGAAATTGAACGCGGGTGTGGCATCGGTGAGTGCTATATTTGCCGAGTAGAACGCATGGATCGTCCCGATATCCTCCCAATACCCATCGAAGAAATAGGCTGAAACCCGACGCGTCTGAATGCTCTTCGGAATAATATCTTTACCGAAATCCACATTTGAAGCGTCTTGAAGTACCTCTTGCAAGACCTCTCGATTGAAGATATAGATCCCCATTGAAGCGATGTATTCCCTTCCTTGTGCTTCAATGCCTCGCGATGTAAATACCTCAGGTTCAACGCGTAGTCGCTGGAGTTGTTCCGCCGTTTGCGGTTTTTCGACGAAATCGACGATACGTCCACTTGCATCTGCTTGGAGAATGCCGAGTCCGCTCGTAACCGATTTCTCCACGGGGAGCACAGAGACTGTAATATCCGCGTTGGATTCAGTATGAACAGCCAACATTTTTTCATAATCCATCCGATAGAGATGGTCACCCGCAAGAATCAGCACATGGTCATCTTTAAACCGTGGGTTGAGAATGTAAGGTTCATTGTGCCTGATGGCATCCGCCGTGCCTTGATACCACTCTTCGCCCATCAACGTCTGTTGCGCTGCGAGAATTTGGACGAACCCGCGGCGGTATGTATCGAAGCGGTACGTTTGCGCAATATGTCGATTCAAGGAGACGGAGTTAAACTGCGTCAAGACATAGATTTTTTCCAATCCTGAATGTAGGCAATTGCTGATCGGTATGTCCACCAGTCGAAATTTGCCTGCAATCGGGACACTCGGTTTCGCGCGATCGCGTGTCAATGGAAATAACCGGGTGCCGCGGCCGCCTCCAAGAATCACGGCTATAACGTTACCTGTACTCATAACTACAAACTTCCTTTCGTAGATAGGACACCGATGATACTTTCATCAAGACGTGTTGCGATGTGCAACGCTTTCGCCACCGCCTTAAAGATCGCTTCTATGATATGGTGTTGATTCGTACCGTAAGGGACGTTGATGTGGAGGGTTGTACCGCTGTGGTTCACGAACCCGTGGAAAAATTCCTCTGTGAGTTCAACATCAAAGTCGCCGACTTTGCCGTAAGCCAGTGGGGTCTCAAAGTGTAGATACGGACGGCCACAGACATCCAGATCAACTTTAGCAAGGGATTCATACATCGGGACAGCGAAACTACCGAACCGTTGCATGCCTGCTTTGTCACGTACTGCTTTTTGAAGAGCTTGCCCCAGGCAGATGCCTACATCTTCGGTCGTATGGTGTGCATCTACATGTAAATCCCCCTTCGCCTCAATCTCCAGGTCAAAGAACCCATGTTTGGCAAAGAGTTCCAATATATGATCTAAGAATCCAACGCCGGTGTTAATGTCGGATGTTCCCGTTCCATCAAGATCAAACCGAAGCCTGATGCGGGTTTCTGCCGTTTCACGGGCGATTTCTGCTTTTCTGTCCATACTGCTTTTTTAGTTATGCGCCTGCTTCCGTTACAGGAAAATGGATTTATTGTAATTATACGCTTAAAAACGATTTTACGCAACGCAAAAGTGAACCTTTATCAGGGCCATTCAATTGTACCTATTCACTTTATATGTGTGAATTTTTTTGCCTGTAGGAGCGAGCTGTGCTCGCGATTTTTTCCCAAGAACGTTCACTTATGTAAAGCAAACCAAGATCCAAATCGTACAATTGAATGACCTTGGAACCTTTATGTCCATGTCACCAATCCGAGTTCGTGTGGCGATTGCATATCTTCGTGGTAAGGCAAAACCCGTACAGTATAACCGTGCAAGCCTGTCTCTTTCAAAGTCAATGTCCCTTCAAAGAGATAGGTGCCGCCGCCAAGGTCGTCCTTATACGCCATCGGACTAATTGCCCCGTTGTGGATTTCACCCGCTTCGTCTAACACACCGTGATAGATTTGAACGGCAAGCTCATGCGGAAATAGGACATCGGTTCGGACAACCGCCTGCACCGTTGTGGATTCACCTACCCCCAATTCAGCACTTTGCGCAGCAGCGATTTCCGCATCGGAACGCTTTTCCTCAATCCGAAGGTCGCCCCAATGGTCGCGAATGTGCGTTTTCCAGCGCGCGAGGGCGATGCTGCGTTTCGCTTCCGATTCATTAAGGGTTTGCCAACGCCGATGTGCCGGAAAATATAACTGTTCTGCGTACTCGGATACCATCCGTTTGGTATTGAAAATCGGTGCAAGATTCTGCATCGCAGTCTTCATCCGTGCAACCCATTCGTGTGGCACATCGTCAACGGGGTTCCGCTGGTAAAAGAGCGGCACAATCTCGTTTTCAAGCAGATCATAGATCGCGTTCGCGTGCGCTTTGTTGATAGATTTGGAATCCTCGGAAACGGGACCCGTGTCAATCGTCCACCCGCCGCCGAGATGATTCGCCTCAGCCCACCAGCCATCTGCGATGCTAAGATTAAGAACACCGTTCGCTGCAGCCTTCATACCGCTCGTACCGCTCGCTTCATTCGGACGTAACGGGTTGTTAAGCCACACATCCACGCCTTCAACGAGATAACGTCCGACACAAATATCGTAGTTTTCGATGAAAACGATTTTATGATAAAACCGCGGTTCTGCTGCAATACGAGCGATACGCTGGATCAGCAATTTCCCTTCATAGTCGTGCGGATGCGCTTTCCCCGCAAAAATGAGCTGAACGGGACGCTCCGGGTGATTGAGAATCTTATCAAGTCGGTCAACATCGTGGAATAGTAAGGTCGCGCGTTTATAGGTCGCAAACCGGCGCGCGAAACCGATGGTCAACGCCGCTGAATTGAGGATTTTCGTTGCCAGCGTGTCACTCTCTTGTGGACGTTTAGAAATGCTGCCGCCGAGCTTCTGTTTCTGTTCCTGGCGTTGCCGCGCGAACGTAATCAGACGCTCACGTCTGCGTTCGTGGATCCGCCAGAGTTCTGCATCTGGAATCTGCGATATTTGTGTCCAAACCGCTTGATTCGTGAGCTCAACAATCCAGCGCGGACCAAGGTACCTGTCAAACAGACTCTGCATATCACCGGAAACCCATGAACGCGTATGAATGCCGTTTGTAATCGCGCCAATCGGCACTTCATGCACAGGGGTACCGGGCCAAAGGTCTTTCCACATCTCGCGGGCGACCTCTCCGTGCAGCTGACTCACACCGTTGTACATTGCGGAGAGCCGCAGCGCAACAAGGGCAGGACTGAATTCGCTCTGCGTATTCGAAGGGTTTGCTCTACCGAGACCGAGAAAGGTCTCAGTGGAAACACCGAGTTCGCGGTAGTAACCGCTGAAATAGTGATTGACTAAATCCGCCGGAAACCAGTCGATGCCAGCTGGAACAGGCGTATGCGTCGTGAAGATATTTCCTGCTTTTGTCGCTTCACAGGCTTCTTCAAAACGGATGGCTGTCCGCGACATCAGTTGTCGAATCCGCTCAATTGCGAGGAATGCAGCGTGCCCTTCATTTATATGGCAGACAGTCGGGTGGATACCGAGTGCTGTCAACGCACGGTAACCCCCAATACCGAGCAGAATTTCCTGTTTGATACGGAGCCGTTCATCACCCCCGTACAGGTAATCTGTGATGTTCCGCAACTCGTCGTTCTGATTTTCGGGGATATTTGTATCTAATAGATACAGCGGGACGCGCCCCACCTGAGCACACCAGACTTTAGCGATCGCTTTTCCTTCCGGATATTCGACTTCGACGAAGAGCGGGGTGCCATCAGCAAGTGTCGCTGGCTGAATCGGCATATTGTAGAAGTCATTCGTTGGGTAATCTGCCATCTGCCAGCCATCTGCGGTAAGCGTCTGGCGGAAATAGCCGTGCTGATAGAGGAGTCCGACTGCGACGAAAGGTAGCCCTAAGTAACTCGTGGATTTTAAGTGGTCCCCCGCTAAGACACCTAAACCGCCGGAGTAGAGCGGCATGCACTCTGTCAACCCATACTCCATTGAAAAATAGGCGATTTGTAGCTCGCTCAGCGTCTCATCATTGTGATTTGTCTCAAACCATGAAGGGGTCTTATGGTATTCTCTAAATTTCTTATAGATAACCTCAAGCCGTGCGAGGAACACGCTGTTTTTTGAAGTGGCATCTAACCGTTCTTGCGAAATCTGACCGAGCATCGCGACAGGGTTATGATAGGTTTTTTCCCACAACTCCGCATCAAGATGATGAAATAGATCCAGGGCTTCGCGATCCCAGGTCCACCACAGATTTAGAGCAAGTTCACGCAGTGGTTCAAGATTTGGGGGTAAGGTAGGCACCACTGTTAACTGGCGAAGGGGTTTCATCAATCTTCGGACAGGAGACCCCATGCTTTAGCTTGGGGAGGAATGTCCGCTCCTATAGTTAAAGTTAATGCGTGTGAGTGTTTTAAAATCAGAACGTTTCGCACCTGTTGTAAGGCGTTGGCACGTTTCCAAACTATAGATTGCAAACAAACCTTTCGCATTGACACCAGATAGGCGCGTCAAACCATATTTGATATGTTTAACCAAAGTGTTTTTGATTAAACCTTGACCTAATACAGTTCCACCATATCTTGAACGTTTTCGTCCTTTTGCTTCTTGCTCTCTGTGCAGCGTTCTGCGTTTGATAGGTATAGGTGATGGACAAAAAATATCAGTATTATCAGGTATCTCTGTTCCACCTACAGTGTGATATGTCAGACACCAACTATCCACACAATGTGCGTCAAATGTTTCTGATAGTTTCTTTGACGACTTCTTGAGACCGAGACGATCTCGGATCTCTTTAGTTTCGTATCCTTGTAGGGTCAATAGTTCCCAACGCTTTTCTATCTCGGTATAGAACCATTGCGGACCTACTTCCAAAGGACTAAATGATTGATTCCACTTCTTAGCACGTTGAATTGTCCGTGCTTTAATATCTTCCACACATACATGTGTAATAGGATAGAGTTTGGAAAACCAGTCAAGGATACGCAACTTCCAATCCCACCTCGCACGTGTTCCAGCAGGGATACGTTCTTTGTTCGCAAGGCGGTTTGTTCTGTTTTTGCGGTTCGGGCATTTACGAGAACGTCTGCCTCTACGCAACTCACGCCGCTTTTCTACTTTCTTTCCTACCTTGTTGTGAGCATCCGCTTGCACATTCAAATAGGTATAAGACTCTGATTTGACGGTCCAGCCTTCCTTTTTACTTCCAGGGTCTACGCCTACGCATATCTCTTGAAAGTATCTATCAGACGGGTCTACATTCAAACGCACACAAAATACGCCATTTTTCCAAAACGGTGTTGCCTTCTTGTCTCTAATCCACTTCCGTGCCCGAGAAGGCTTTGTAGGCATCAGCGGATTTTGGTTTTTGTCTACTACTGGAACAAACATAGTTTGTCCGTCTCCTGTGGAGTTTGTATTTCCCCTTCCAGATCGCAGTATCCAAGTGGAGTCAGACGAGGGGAGTATCCAAAACATAGTTGAGGCTGCCACGCCAAAGATACCGCGATATTGGACTGTAGAAAATAGTTTAACTTGTGGAGTGAACGTTTGGCGGACGCTTCGCACAAGTCCCCATGCTTTAGCTCGGGGTTATTGACTCTTAATCTCTTCTCCTTCCGAAATCTATGCCGCTGCTGCGTCTGATTTTTGTGTCTTTAGTGTGATGTAGGTGCCTCGTTTCCGTTTCTCAAAATTTAATTTGCCTTCGCGGGCGAGCCAACCGACCGCCATTAGGATTGTGCGTTCGGTCTCGCCGAGTTCGCGGGTTAATTTGGTAACGCTGGCTTCGCTGTTCTCTTCAAGATAGTGCCACACGTCACCTGCTACGCTTCCAATATTTTCTAACATATTACCTCCAAAAGGGACAAAACTTCACGGATTCATTGAACACATTTTAGCCAACGGCTTGCGCTACTTGCAAAAGAAATCCAAAACCGCCGCATAGGTTTTCATATATATTATAGTTGGATCTGGTGGGGTTGTCAAGGCTAAAGAAAAACAGAGCAGGACCATTCAATTGTACCTATTCACTTTATATATGTGATTTTTTTCGCTTGTAGGAGCGAGCTGTGCTCGCGATTTTTTCCTGATAACATTTACCTATGTAAAGCAAAACCAATATCCAAATCGTACAATTGAATGTCTCTGAAAACAGAGACATTTCATTGTTGAAACTGTCAGAACTGTGATTTACGGATTATCCGGATAGGAGGGTATCGGAATCTCGAATTCTTCGACAAAAACAACAAAAAAACTGACAATTATGGTAAACTTTAGAATTAACTTTACGTTATTTATGGCAGATTTTAGAATTACCTTGGCACTGTAAATAATTTCTCAAAGGAGGCTAAAGCCATGAAATATCGCCAAGTGTTACGAATGACCCTTTTGGCTCTATTTGGATTATCCGTAATATGTGGGTGTTCGGTATTGGGACCGAAAAAAATTGAACGTCCGCAAGTTCCGTCTGATTTTCCGTTTTCTGTAGTTTGGCTGCAAGCGAAAGAAAAAACCGCGAGAATTAATGCGTTGACCCAGGAAGAATTGTTGGGGGCCGTTATGGTCAGGAAATGGAATGAAGGTGACCATGATTTTGTTGGTGTTACCATGGCTGATGGGAAAATCTATTTGCACTATCCAAATGTTGTTTATGTCAAATGGGAGGATACCCAACTTTCTGATGGCACGATCACTAAATATGCATCTGTGATTTACGGGCCAGAAGATAGCACAATTTCAGACCAAGTCAGTGAGGGAATACTTCCGCCAGGCGTTCAAGTATTAGACATGGATTCTTCGGGCATAGATCCCTATGAGTACCTATTAAACTGACATTTGTAGTTCTTTTTGGCACGTCCACGAAAATAATTAACGGAGTATTACAATGAAGATGCTGAAACGTTTGGTAATCTGCTATTTGTTGTTGCTTGTTCCGAGCCTCGCTACCGCGAAAATCGTGTTCACATCAAACCGTGGTGGTGGAAACAGTATCTATGTCATGGATGATGATGGGAGCAATGTCCAAAGATTGACATTCGCGAAGATTCCTGGTATGCCTGAAATCGGACCCACCTGGTCCCCAGATGGCAAGCACATTGCGTTTGTAAGACAGACGGCTAAGGGTGGGATCGGGCAGAACCAACAGTCAAATCTGTTCTTAATCAATCGAGATGGCAGCAATGAGCAGCAACTTACAAACCACCCATCACTGAATAGTTTGTTTACGTGGGCACCGGATGGACACCGCATCGCATTCGCAAGCAACCGGAAGGGTCGTCTTGACCTCTATGTGATAGATATCTTGACCCAGGAGCTGCAGCAACTAACTCATAACAAAGCGGCAAGATCATGGGCTGCGGGGCCGTCCTGGTCCCCCAATGGCAAATACATCGCCTACCGACAGGCACTCCCACCCCGCGGATTAACAACAATCTACGTGATGCGTAGTAACGGAACAGCACCGCACCCACTCGTCCCCGGGGACGAGTGGTACCGTTATGCGCCTTGCTGGTCTTCCGATAGCAAATCCGTTTTGTATTGCGAATCACTCTACAAGGTACAGGTACCGGGGCAGGGGGCCCGATTGGCTTCCAGTCGGGTTGTGATACAGCGGCACGGTGCTAAGGCGCGTCGGTTCCTCAAAACCTCTAAAAAATGGTTAATACATTCCGCCTGCTGGATGAATAACGGAAAACAGGTGCTGATTGCCGCAGGTGAATATGGCGCGCCGGATAGTCAGATTGACATCTACCGATATCACCTCGCCAACGATACCCTAACAAATCTTACAAACCATCCCGGGGATGACTTAGGACCTAACTGGATAAGCGATGCAGTTCTCCCCGTTACCCCGTTAGGGAAAAAAAAAGTACAGTGGGGAACGCTAAAGAAATGAATCCTCGATCCCCTGGCGTTGCACCTGGCCGCGTCTGTCGTTTGTAAGGCAATCTGAGCAGCGATTGAAATAAAAGCCGCGTCACACGTGTGTGACGCGGCTTTTTCTCATCATATTACGCCATAATTTTTACTCATCCCTGATAACGCGAATTTGACTCCCTTTTCGCTATTATGCTATAATTTCCCTAAAGCATACGTTTTTGTAATTTTTTTGTTTTTTGGGTTTATTTGCAAACCTACATAGAAAACATTAGGCGAGGTAAAAATTTGAGTATTGTTGTTCACGTCACACACGAAGCCATCCAAAAAATGGGGGGCATCGGGGCGGTTTTAGAAGGGTTATTGACAACCCACGCCTATAATGCAGCAATTGAACGGACTTTTCTTGTGGGGTCTCTCTTTCCGGGTGCCGATTTGGGAAGCTTAGATACTATCCTATACCGCGCAAGCGAGGGGATAACAGACACACCCCACGCAAAATCTCTCAGCGAAATTGAGCAGACCTATCAGGTAGAACTCGTTTATGGACAACGCCAATTTGAGGATAAACATAAGAAAGTTACCACCCTCACGGATGTTATCTTGGTGAACGTTTCAAGCAGCAACGAAGCACTAACAGGTCAGTTCAAATGGCAACTCTACGAACACTTTAACATCGAATCCAGTCGTTACGAAAGCGAATGGGAATTTGAAGAGTATATCCGGCTCGCTGAACCCGCGTATGCCGCCCTGCGGGCGATCATCGGCGAAGAGACAACGACACCCGTCTTTGTCATCTCCCACGAATTTATGGGGATGCCGCTCGCGCTTAAAACGCTTATTGAACGGGAGAACAACGAGAAGGCACGGAATATGCGGACTGTCTTCTATGCACACGAAGTGGCAACCGTCCGTCCGATTGTTGAAGGACACCCCGGTCACGATGTCCGTTTTTACAACGCGTTAGATCAGGCGAAAGCACAAGGGCAATCCCTCCGCGATGTGTTCGACGATCCGTTCTGGTATTTCAAGCACGCCTTGATTGATAAGGCACACCTCTGCGATACGATCTTCGCCGTTGGCGATCTCGTTGTGGATGAACTCCGATTCCTTGCAAAACCGTTCGAGGACTTCCCGATTAATCTCGTTTACAACGGCATCCCTGCGTTTGAGGTGAGTCTACAAGAGAAACTAACATCTAAGGCACTACTCCAAAAATATGCGAAAACGTTGTTAGACTACCGCCCTGATTACGTCTTTACGCACGTAACGCGGCTCGTTAAAAGTAAGGGGTTGTGGCGCGATTTACAAGTGCTCACGCATCTCGATTCGCTGCTCGCCTCTAACGATAAAACCGCGGTTTTGTTCATCCTCTCCACAGAAATTGCGACAGGCAGATCAAACGAAAACATTCATGAGATGGAGGCGGCTTACGGCTGGCCCGTGTACCACAAAATCGGTTACCCAGACCTCGTCGGTGCAGAAATCGAATTGAACAACGGCGTTTCCGCCTTCAACTTACGGTCTAAGGCGATCAAAGTGGTCTTTGTCAATCAGTTCGGGTGGAGCCAAGCCGCTTGCGGAAAACGGATGCCGGTAGAGATGGAATTTATGGACATCCGTAAGGGAAGTGATGCGGAATTCGGGCAATCTATCTATGAGCCCTTCGGAATCGCGCAGGTAGAGCCGCTGAGTTTCGGCGCGATTTGCGTGGTGAGTAACGTATGCGGATGTTGCGGTTTCATTCAACGTGCCACCGATAATCGCGAAATTCCGAATATCGTCGTCGCCGACTATACGCAGCTGCAGATCCCCCCGAAATCGCTAAACGATGTGCTTCATATCGGTTTAACAGAACGGAACGCCATTGAATTGGAAAACAGTCGAGACATCGCCGCGAAGCTCTTAGGACGCTTGCCGCGCAAACCCCGTGACGTAGAGGATATGCTTCGAGAAGGTTACGACATCGCTTCCCGGATGAGCTGGGAAGTCGTCGTTAAGGATTATTTCTTGCCTGGATTGAAACAAGCTCTTTAAAAGTAGTAGGCATACTCCGTATGCCGTACACATAATAACTATGTTTAATCTCTTTGATCGCAACAGCGACTTTCAAATTATAGCTGGTTCAAATCTGCCACATTGGTTTCAACCGCAAGTGACCTACTTTATCACGTTCCGTACTGAGGATTCACTTCCATCGCACGTAGCTCGACGATGGTATGCCGAGCGATCAACATGGCTTGCACAACACGGAATCACTACTTCAATGTCAGATTGGAAAGACAAATTGGCGAGGCTTCCAAAAAAATTTCGCAAACAATTTCATGAAATCTTTTCACAGCAGTATATGGAAAATTTGGACAAGGGATTAGGAGCATGTGTTCTGAAGAAACCTGAACTATCAAAGATCGTAGCAGACAGTTTATTATATTTTAATGGCAGTCGTTACCATATAGGCGACTTTGTGGTTATGCCCAATCATGTTCATTTATTGGTATGTTTGTTAGGTGATACGGATCTTCTGAAACAATGTCGCTCATGGAAAACATTCAGTGCTCGTAAAATTAACAAAGTGCTTGGCAAAACTGGGCGGTTTTGGCAGGAGGAGAGCTTTGATCATCTCGTACGCTCACCTGAACAGTTTTGTGCAATCCAGCAATACATTCGGAATAATCCGAGCCATCTTCAGAAAGGTGATTATTTTTTATATCAGATCTAAGGTAGTAGGCACGCTCCGCGTGCCGTAAACCTACATAGGATCCTTTTAGTGAACGGCACGGCGGAGCGTGCCCACTACCTACTACCATTACGTGAACGGCACGGCGGAGCGTGCCTACTACTTTTAAGGAGAAATATCAATGTCAAATCAAACTTTAACGGACACACCTGTCCTGATGACCCCGGAACAGAAGTTTTTCTTTGACCTCCGCGGTTGGATTCTGTTGCCATCTATTCTATCGGAGTCGGAAATAGAGGAGATGAAAGCGGAAGTCTATGCGGGTGCCAGACAGAGTTATCAGGGATCCCTTCAGAACCTGTTGGACCATCCGGCGATTGTAGGGGTCTTGAACGAGATTCTGTCCGAGGATCCTTTTGTGCACGAGGACTGCTACGGTTTTCGATGCGAAGGGTCTTTCACGACTGTCCGGGAACCTGGCTGGAGCAAGGCATCACGCGGCGATAACGGTCTACCGCACGTCGTGCGTCCGCCACAGCAGGCAAACGCGATGCGGTATCAAGTTGCAGGCGGAAAAATCTTTGCAGGATTGACGCGCGTCGTTTGGGAACTTGAGGAGGTCAAGGCTGGACAGGGTGGCACCTCTTTCCTCAGTGGATCGCATAAGGCGCATTTCAACTACGGGGGCCCTGATCGGTATCGCCCGAATATTAGCGAGTCACCTTGGGAGACGAATATGCGTGAGATGATGGACGATTATAGCTGCCCACCGGGCTCCGTCGTCATCTTCACGGAGAGCCTCGTCCATGCCGCGAACGATTGGACAAATCCTTCAAATCCACGGTGTGCAGTCTTCAACTGTTATAACTCCATCTGGGCGCAGTGGCATCGGTTGAATCTGAGTCACGAAGTCATTGAGACGATGCCACTGAAACGGCAATCGTTGTTCCGTGGCACGTGGGCGATAGGCGGTGGTCCCGGCGGCAACCGTGCGTATTCGTTGGAGAATAACACGACGTGATGATAAACGTCGCTTTGGCGCGCGCAAGGAGCACGGTTATAAACGGTGCCAGCAGCGCGCCACTCACGAGATGCTCACGTAAAAAACTGGGGTGTCTGGCTCCAGTAACCCAACATAGATATACCATAAGATCTAATTGTCAAAACAAATACTATTTATGATCAGATGCTAATACCTGTGCACTTCGGGCAGGCACATACAACTGAATAGATTGCGTATGCCCCTCTATCGAAATATCCTGCCACGGGTAATGGACACCCGTCACGGCACCGTAGCCGCCATATACCATATCGTCAGTGTTGAGAATGAGCCGGTAATCTGACCGATCAGGCACAGGGATCCGCCAATCTGTAACGGATTCACTCGGATGGAAATTGAAGGCAAAAACGAGTCCACCGCGCGCGTAAACGATCTGTTTCGCGGCCTCGTGTATAGATAAAAATTGAATGTCCGCATCAGCAAGCAGATGATACACTTTATCAAGCTGCTGCATCGCCCGGTCAAAAGTGTTGAGATGTTTATAGCGGAGGGTTTCATCCTCAACAAGATGCCACTGCCGCCGCGCATACCAATAGGAATTATTGTTCCCCGCGCGTGGAAAGTCAATCCACTCAGGATGTCCAAACTCATTTCCCATAAAGTTGAGGTACCCCTCACCCGCTAAACTAAACGTCAGGAGTCGGATGAGTTTGTGAAGTGCAACACCACGAGAGATGCGATGGCTTGTCGTGAAAATGCTCATGTGCGTGTAGAGTTCAGCGTCCATGAGCTGCATCGCAAGTGTCTTATCGCCGACGATGCTCTGATCGTGGCTTTCGACATAAGCGATATGCTTTTCACCTGCACGGCGGTCGCGTAACATACCGTAAATCTCGCCGATATGCCATTCTTCGTCCGTTTTCTCTTTCAACAACCGAATCCAATAATCCGGGATACCCATGGCGAGCCGATAATCGAAACCGAGTCCCCCTTCTTGAATAGGACGCGCAAGCCCCGGCATACCGCTCATATCCTCAGCAATAGAAATAGCAGCAGGGTTGACAGCGTGGACGACTTCATTTGCCAACATCAGGTAAGCGATAGCATCCAATTCAACGTCGGAGTCAAAGTAAGCGTTATAATCCGTAAACGCCCGACCTAACCCGTGGTCGCTATAGAGCATGCTCGTGACACCATCGAACCTGAACCCATCAAACCGATACGTCTCCAACCAATAGCGAATATTGCTCAGCAAAAAGCGTTGTACCTCGGACTTACTATAGTCGAAACAGCGAGAATCCCAGGCAATATGTTCACCCTTCGCATCGGCATGGAAATACTGATGTCCAGTGCCGTCAAAGCAGTTCAATCCCTCATTGATATTTTTGACCGCATGGCTATGCACGAGATCCATGATAACCAGCAATCCCATACCGTGTGCAGTATCAACGAGTTTTTTGAGTTCATCAGGCGTTCCGAAACGGCTTGAGACGGCGAAGAAATTGCTCACATGATACCCGAAACTTGCATAATACGGATGTTCCATTACCGCCATCAGTTGCACAGCGTTATAGCCTAAATTCGCAATCCGGGGCAAGATATTTTCTGTAAACTCCGCAAACGTTCCGATCTTCTCGGCTTGTTGTGCCATGCCGATGTGTGCTTCGTAAATCCGCAACCCTTCGGTGTGGATATCGAAATCGGGGGCGCGATGCTGCCACTGATACGGATGCAGTGGTGCCCAATACTGACCTGTGAAATCGGCATCACCTTCCTGAACGACACGCTGAATATACGCCGGAATTCGATCAAGTCCGCGTAGGGGCGAGGTCCCCTCGCCCTTACTGACAACATGCACCTTGAGGCGGCTGCCGTGTGTGAACCTCTCGGCATAATCTTTGTCGGACAAGAATAGATGCCACACACCGTGATCATCAACAGCCATCGGATTGGCATCACGTGACCAGTCGTTAAAATCACCGATGAGCGCGAGTGCCTCCGCCCCCGGTGCCCATTCACGGTACCAGACCCCCGTTTCCCCTTCGTGTTCTCCACGGTTGAAACCGAAATACCGGTGCCCTTGGCTGATCTCACCTAATACACCACCTGTTTTTTCAATCTCTGCTTTGAAACATTGATAGTGCGCAAACCGTTCAAGAAGTTGTGCTTTGTAGGGTTTCAACAAGGGATCTATTTTGATGAGGGCAGTACCGTCGGGACCATTTTTTAACTCTGATTCATTCATAACTGCTTCGTAAGGGGCACTCCTTTCCTGTCTTGCTTTGTGCGCAAGCCTATATCACAATCCTAAATCACTATTCTGCTGAAAACAACTTTTCGATTTCCCCCGAACGGTCTGCCTTGTTGAGATCCGAAAGCCTCTGGAACTCCGCATCGGTGAGTGTTTCAAAAACCCGGTCAATCTCCGCATACAACTCGGCGGTATCCTCTGTCATCTCCGGATCCGTAGGGGCATCCAGATCAATGGTGTACTCGTTTTCATACATATCTGTGAATTGAAAAACACCGCGTTTGGCACCTTCCGGCCGTACCAAGCCTTCCGCCTCCAATATCCATCCACCACCGACTTCACCAGGCGCAGAAGCAATTCCGAAGCGCATCGGCGGTGCTTTTTGCTTCGGACGGTCGGGTAGGTTTCGGACCTCTTGCATATAGACCTCAACGCTGTTTTTCGTCAGACGTTTTTCCAGCGTTTCCAAGTGCGATAGTATCGACTTCCTGCTGTCAGCAGGCAAATCCGCAAGCTTCGTTTTAGTGATGAGTGCCAGGATACTGAAGTACCGTCTATACGGCTCAACATCAGTATCGGCAGAGAAGGCGTTATCACCCATGAAAAACAGTTCAGGATTGTTACGATGTAACGTCATACTATGCGCCTCCAATTGAAGACTCTCGCGTTTGGGAAGCGCGTATTTTTTCACAACGGAAGGCTCAACGCTCATAAGCGAATCAGTGAAATCAGAAAAATGTTGTTGCTCCTCTGGGGTCAATCTTCCTGAATATTCGTAGATAGGTGCGAACAGTTCTCGTGTTTTGGCATAGTTCGCTTGACGTTCAGTATACCAATAGAAGAGTCCTACACATAAAAGCATAATGCCGAGTATACTTATGAAAAGAAACCGTTTTTTGTTCATTCTGTATCTCCTCCATAGGATGACTTTGTTTAACGATATGTCTTAATTATACTTGCTGTCTCACACTTTGTCAATAGAAACACTTCAAAAATAGACACGAAATGAAGAAAAGAAAAGATTCGGATAACTCCCAAACTCCGATTGAAATTCGGGTGATTCCCCGTTTTTGGGTCGCTTCCCGATACTGACGAAACCACCGACAGAGAGGTGGATATCCTCCGCGACGTTATAGGCAATCTGCGGTGCCACCCACATCGACGGGTCAGATAGGTTAAACAATAGCTGTCCGCTGAAACTAATTAGGGGTGTCAATTGATGCGTGAATCCGGGAGCGAGATAGTGTCTCCCCAGTAGATAAACACCGCCACGGGTATACGCCGATCGCGCGAAGTGGGTGAGGTAATTTTCCGGTCGCTTCGCACCTGCGCCGTTGAAATGATATTCTATAAAGGCGTAGGTTTCGCCACCGAAACTATAGTCCAAGCCGACAGAGGCGCGGAGATAGTCTGCTGATGCATCGGGTTCATCATCAAACGGGGTCGTAAGCACATAAGCCGTTTCTAACCAGAACCCCGCACCCCCGATACCGCGAGCGACATCCAAACCGACAAGCATATCTCTCTGGAATGCTAACAGTAAAATTGAGAAATCTGTCTCTGCAGCATTCAACTGTGTCCGGAGAAAGACAGCACTCTTATCAAAATCGAAGTCGGTGCCGGCGATGTAACCCGTATCCACTTCTCCCATCACACCTACAGGGATACGCATCCGGATTGCGTCTACGCCAACGCGGTCTTCCGTGTCCAGTTGATCGTAAGTGTAAGGCGCGACGACATCTGTTGGGTTTATAATCCGAGCACTGCCCCACGCAATCGCGTCCCGACCAATGGAGAAATCCGCAAAATCTGTGCTGAACTGAACCGAAGCGCGATCGAGATTATGATAGATGCCGACACTGCCGATGGGTTCATCTGCATTCGGATAAATCAACGAGTCGAAATCTGCGACGCGGTAACGCGATGAGGCGATACCGACAGCAATAGGAGACTGTGAAAAGCGTAAAGGGTCTTGAACGCGTGGCGTAAAATCGTAGGCGAAAGCAAAGGAAAGTGTATCCGCTGGTGCGTAGGAGAGATTGAGCCGTAATCGGTTGACCACGATTCCCGTTATCAGTGCGTCTGGGAGCGGTGCATTGAAAATCGTGGAAAAGTTTTTGTAGTAACCGCCCACTTGGAATTCTGCCTGGGCGGTTCCTACGAGTGGCATTGTCATCAAACAGATAGCAAGCACCACAATTGCATTTAACTGATAACTATTGCTTCGTTTCATCGGTGTCTATACGTCCATCGCGAAGTGTAATCAAACGCGTGGCACTTTCCATCACCATCGGATCGTGGGTTGAGAAGATGAACGTCATACCGGTTTCCGCGTTGAGACGGCGCATCATCTCAAGCAGGTCGGCACCTGTTTTGGAATCGAGGTTCGCTGTCGGTTCATCGGCGAGAATGATGGCAGGTTCAGAGACCATCGCACGTGCGATAGCCACGCGCTGTTGTTGTCCCCCCGAAAGCTGCGTTGGCGTTCGGTCCGCAACGCCCTTTAATCCAACCGCCTCGAGCATTGCGATAACCCGTTCGTGTCGTTCAGCTTTCGGGACCCCTGCCAAGAGCATGATGTATTCAACGTTTTCCTCAACTGTCAGGACGGGAATCAAGTTGTACGCCTGAAAAATAAAACCGATGTTATCGCGTCTAAAGTCGGAGAGTGCGTTGCCACTCATCTCCGACAACACTTTGCCAGCGAGCCACACTTTCCCGGCTGTGGGGCTGTCCAACCCGGAGATGATGTTGAGAAAGGTCGTTTTACCGGAACCAGAGGGACCCACGAGTGCCGTAAATTCTCCCGACTGAATGGTTAAATCAATGCCGTTAAGCGCGTTAACAGGTATTCCATCCGCTTCATAAACCTTTGCCACGCCTTCTGTGACAATGACATCGCGTTCTTTTGCCTGTCTCATTTTAACTCCCTAAAAACTGCGTCGCATCGCGGCTGCCGGGGACATCTTGGCTGCATAGCGTGCAGGATAGAGTCCAGCGATGATTGTAAAAATAAAGAGCCACACCGGATAGATAATGAACTGTTCAACTGTCATAACTGGACGGATGAGCTCCTGCATTGTCACCCCTACCATCTCGATACCGGTGTAATCAATCCCTATCTGATTTAATAGAATTGTCACAAGGAAGCCGAGGACCATCCCCAGTGCAATACTCACAATGGCTAAGGCACCCGCCTCAAATAAAATAACGCGCGCCATCCCGAAAGGACGTGTACCAACCGCACGTAGCACACCGAACTCAAACATCCGCTCATACAACGACATAAAAAGCGTATTAATAATCCCGAAGACGACCACCCCAAACAGTATAACGCCCATGATATATTTGCTGATTTTCGTCATCTCTAATATTGCTGTCAATTCGGACATCAGTTCTGTCCAACTTAAAACTTCGTTGCCGTGTTCGGAATATGTTTCCCAAAACGGCAGTGTCGGATCCTGCGTATAGGCGAGCGAAATAAATTTAATCGCGATTTCATGTGCTGCGTTCCCGATGGCGAGCATCTCTTGCGCTTTTTCAATTCGAACGAACGCCATGCCGGTGTTCATCTCTTCGCCAGCAAAGTGATAGATACCGGAAATCCTGAACATCTCTTGAGAGAGGTCTCCGCTTTCGGCTTGCGCGACCGTCACGACGACTCGGTCCCCAAGTCCAATTTCCAAGATTTCGGCGAGTTTCGCGCCGATAACAATATCACGGTTGTTATCGCCTTCAAAATAGACACCTTCCGTTATTGCGTCATCAATTTGGGACAAGAACTGCTCTGTCGGCGGATGAACCCCCACAAGCGCGATGGCACTGACATTCGCTGGAGCTGTAATCATGCCGGGCGCGAGCGTTCTTTGTGTAAAATGTTCGACAATCCCTTCCTTAGCGAGCCCCTCCGTTACTACGTCAAGTGCCTGAATTGTCAATGCGACCTCTTGTGCGTCTCGAAAACCTTCCCGATGAATCTGTGCGTCGCCGAGGAAGGAGGCGGTGGCAGTCCGCACCATGTTCTCGCTCAGCCCGATCATGAAGGCATCAACAAAAATTAGCGCAGCCAGACCGATACCGATCGCTGATGCAGCGATGAGTGTTCGCCGTTTATTCCGAAAGATATTCCGCCAAGCGAGCTTTATTAAAATTAACCACATAGTTTTAAAGTTATCGGTTATCAGTTTTCAGTTAAGAGGGTTCTGATCATCTATCATTTATTGGTAACGTCATTACACACTATAGGTGACAAGCGTGACAAGAAGATATTGATTTATCAAAAACCAGACTGATAACTGATAACTGACGACTGACAACCCTTAATGTGTCCGCATCGCCTTTGCAGGCATAATCCGTGCCGCTTTTATCGCAGGAAATAGACTCACTATGGCCGCTGATAGCATAACCGTAACAGCCGGTATCACCAGGGATCGGACGTTGACTTCAGCATACAGCGTCTTGAGTTTCATACCGCCGTAGGTAATTTCCTCAGGGTACGTGATGCCGTATATGGAGAGCAGATAATTGATCAGGACCGCAAGGAGCGCGCCAATGCAGATACTGCCGAGTGCTATAATCACCACTTCGCAAACGACGAGCCAGAAGATTTGCACCGGCTTTGTCCCGACCGCCTTCAACACACCATATTCACGCGTCCGCTCCAGCACGGACATCAGCACTGTATTAAGCACACCGATAGCGACAATCAGCATAATCACCAAACGTCCAATGGCATCGCCTTGTTGATCGGCGCGCATCGCGCGATAGAAGGATTTGGCGACCTCTTGCCAAGGTGCAACGTTAAGTGTTGCGTCATTGAGATTCGCTGCAATTGCATTTCTAACTTTAGTCACCTGATTGATGTTTGAAACGATCACAACAATTTCATGGACGCGTCTATCAAGCACAAACAATTCCTGCGCGTCTTCAATGTG
The DNA here is from genome assembly GCA_963668035.1 of Candidatus Poribacteria bacterium. Classification (GTDB taxonomy): domain Bacteria; phylum Poribacteria; class WGA-4E; order WGA-4E; family WGA-3G; genus WGA-3G. The sequence continues at coordinate 364,129 of OY764073.1, forward strand.
TAGATAACACGTCACCCGATCCGTTATGTCGTCACCGCTTTCTACAATACCGACGATCTTATACATGTCATTCGCAATTGAACCGTCTGCGGCTTGTGAGAAAATCACAATTTCACTGCCAATCTTCGCGGAAAGAATCTTTGCCAAACCTTTTCCGATAACCGCTTCGTGCGCTGGTGTTTCTGCCAGTGTATTGCCTTCAACCACTTTTTTATCAAAGTGTGTCGCCTCGGTCTCTCGCGCAACATCAACGCCAACGACTTGTACACCCGTGCTTTTTTCACCGACCGAACCGAGTCCTGCCCCGTATACGCGCGGTGTCCACGCTTCAACGCCTGCAGTGCTCTGAATCGCTTCACCTATAGCAGACGAGTTGTTGATCGTTTTATAAAGCGACGGTTTATCAAGGTACCCCTCACGATGCACCTGAATGTGTCCGATACGGTTCCGCGTGAACATCGCGATAATGTTACCATACGCGCCATCAGACAAGCCGATAAATACCGACGAAAGCATGAAACCGACAATCATTGCGAGTGCCGTCAGGATTGTCCGCCGCTTTTGGCGGAAGATGTTACGAAACGCAATTTTGAGTACCATAGTAGTAGGAGAACCCGCTCCGTGTACCGTAACCTATCTTCTTTTTTGGAGGTTTCGGCGTGTAAAGATTTTATCGTCGATATCCGAATCGAAGGTAGCCTTCAACCACCGAACAACTGTTTTATGCCCTTCTCTGTTTTGCGGAATCATCTCCATCACGGATGGCGCGATTTTGTCCCCAAACGTCTTAATCTCTTTGAAATTCATCACCCGCATCAACTTCCCTTTTTCGTCATAGAACCGCTGCCACACCGGCAGATAATCGTCAGCCTGCACAGCTGCAACAATCTTCCCCCAAACGATTGGAGAATCCTCTTTGGGTACGAGTTGGATATAGAGATGATCCGAAGCGGCGTCTTCGGGTGTGATAAACTGATAGGTATAATCATTGAGCATTGACGACTCCCTAACCAGGTCGTCATTCGTGAAATCGGAACCCATCCACGACCCCATCATCATAGACGGTGGAATTTTCATCGTCTTGTTCGTTTTTGGGAGATAGTTCCACATCTCATTTCCGATGCGGAGTGTTGCGACACCTTGTTCTTTCTTTGGCGCGGTAATTCGGATAAAAGTCTTCTCCATCCCCTTTGACCACACTGTCATCGCCAGAGTACGTTCCCAATGCGGCGTAATAATCTGCATCTCCATCTCGGCATGGCTAGTCTCACTCCGATAGAGCTGATCAATCTTCTTGACGATGGTTTCAACATCAGGAGCGTGTTTATCGGCTTGTACGGATAGACAAAGCGGAAGAGTCAATGCAAGTAAAAACCGGACCTCCAAACCTCGTAATCCCTTTTGTCCTCTGTTTTTTGATGTCGCCATTTTCTCACTCATCCTTTCCATTTTTATCTTGTGTTCTTATTTTACAACAATATTTCTTAAAGTTCAACTTTTTCTTGAAGTCCCGCTGATTTTGCGGTATCATAAGGAAGATGGAAACCCGATTACAAGATTACCCCCTAGCGCACACCACAATTACGCTGGAAACCCTCCAGGTCCAGCTCACGCTTATAGAAGAACCGGACTGGTTCCTCGATCAGCTCAGCCGAGAAGACGAAGAAGGCAAACTCTATCTCCCGTATTGGACCTACCTTTGGGATTCTGCTATCGGCCTCGCGCGCCATGTAGAGAAAATTGGGACGCGGCTCAGAGATACATGCGTCTTAGAAATCGGGTGTGGGTTTGGACTCACTGGAATCGTCGCATGTCATAAGGGAGCGAAGGTGGTTTTTACGGACATAGAACAGGACGCGCTCTGCTTCGCGCAACACAATGCAGCGCAAAACGGCGTAGCACATAACACCAATTGCGTCCAGATGGATTGGAACGCACCGTGCTTCAACTGCAAGTTCCACTATATTCTCGCCGCCGATGTTATCTATGAAGAGCACCATTGGGAGCCGATTGTGACGCTACTTCGGAACTATCTTACCGCCAATGGGGTAGCCCTCTTTTCCGAACCCAATCGGCGTAACGCCGTCGGATTCTTCGAGCTGCTCGACGACAGGGGTTTCTCTTATCAGAAATCCACTTATCCTGTTACCTTGGATGGAAAGACTAACCGTGTTTCCATCTACACCGTGCGTCATTCTGGCATGGAACCCGGATAGATTATCGCTCGTAGGGGTTGGGTTACCCAACCCTTACGGTTCCAAAGGCGGATCTTGATGAAATAGGTTTCGGTTGCCTTGCCCAAAAAATAGGAAAATATGCGGACATTCTGCTAAAAAAATAGGCAAAATTTCAGACCCCGCGGATACACCACGGGGTTCTTGTTTCGCAAAAGCCCTACACACCCTACAGAAATCAGGCATTCAAACTTTTGGCAAGGTTTTTGCTAATGCTGATTATGTAAGACTAACATCCGTCATTATTTTAGTGTATCTATGGGCAATTAACTGCGGAAAGGGTCGAAGATGGGAGCAAGCACCTCAACGCCGAGAGTTTTAATCATTGATAACAACCCAGAGCGTGCGACCTCGTTAGTCCAAATTTTGGAAGCGAGTCGATACAATGTCGCTGTGCCGCTACGTCTACAGGAAGGCTTGGCGGATCAAGTCTCACGCATAAAACCGGACATCATACTGATCGGTGTCGATTTTCCGGGGCACGCAATCCTCGACTGGCTTGCGGCACTTCACGAGAACTATCCATGCCCGACGGTCATGTTTTCACGGGATGAACGATCCGAAACGATTCAGGCAGCAACGCGCGCGGGCGTGTCGGCGTATGCAGTCGGGAAGCTTACGAGTGCCAGAGTTAAAACGATCATTGAGGCAGCCGTCGCCCGATTTTATGAATTTCGAGCATTGCAAAAGGAACTTGAAAAGACAAAAATAGACCTTGCTGAACGCAAAATCATTGAACGCGCAAAGGAGCTTGTGGCGCAGCAACGCGGCTGTAATGAAGCACAGGCTTATCAAATTTTGCGGAAGATGGCGATGAATCGCAGGAAACGGCTCGCGGAAATCTCACGAGATATTCTGTCGGTTGCAGAGGTGCTAACGAACAAATTGTAGGTAAAATAACGATACTCCCTGACCAAAGGAGGTCTGGGATAGGACACAGGTGTCCATTTGGCTGAGCTTTCTGTACGGAAACTTGCTACAGAATTGTAGGCTCACCGATGGGCACCTTTTTTTGTTACTGGTTATCAGTTATCAGTCTGGTTTTTGATAAATCAATATCTTCTTGTCACGCGGGTTACCCATAATGTGTAACGACGGTTACCAAGATAATGATAGATGATCAAAACCCTCTTAACTGAAAACTGACGACTGATAACTGAAAACTACTCCAAGGAGGTTGAACGGTGAACGAGAAATCAAAGAGAAAAACTATTCCTGCAAGCCAAGGGGTGCGTTCAGCACCAACGGCGGCTGCGAAGAGAAGGAAGCCGAAGATAAACGCTGCGGAAGTTCTCAAACGTGAGAAAAACGGGCTTGATGTGATCAATGACATTCCGAACTACATTCGGAACGGTTGGGAATCCATTCCGCCGAACGAACGCGACAGGCTCAAGTGGGTAGGTGTCTTTTACCGGAAACAGACACCAGGAGCATTTATGATGCGTCTCCGCATGTCCAGCGGTTTTAGCGATGCTGAGCAGTTTCGCGTCATCGCCGAAATCAGCGAAGCACAAGGTCCTGGATTCGTGGATCTCACGACGCGGCAGCAAATTCAGCTCCGCGGTTTCGCTATTGAGAACGTCCAGCACATCTGGAATCGGCTTGAGACAGTCGGTTTAGGATCGCTCCAAACAGGTTTTGATAACATTCGCGGGGTGATTGGGTGTCCCGTCGCTGGGCTGACTCCCAATGAACTCTTTGATGCGTCACACGTCGGCAGGGAATTCACGAAACTCATTGCCGGCAATAAGGAGTTTACCGATATTCCACGCAAGTTTAATGTCGGTATCACAGGGTGTCTGGATAACTGTACCCATACCGCCTCACAAGACATTGCCCTGACGCCTGCAGTCAAGGAGATTGAGGGGCAAGAAACGAAGGGTTTTAACGTCGCTGTCGGCGGGAAGATGGGTTCTGGGGGATATACGCTCGCGCAACCGCTTAATGTTTTTGTGAACCCTGAAGAAGCCGCAGCCTTGTGTGGCGACATTACGCGGATTTTCCGAGATCATGGCCCCCGGACAGCGCGGAATAAATCTCGCCTCGCCTTCCTGATCGCCGATTGGGGGGTAGAGAAATTCCGAGCAGAATTAGCGGATCGACACGGTAAACCGTTACAGACGGCTGGCGAAGATATGCGCGGCAAGAACAAGACCGACCACACCGGTATCTTCTCACAGAAACAGCCACACCTCAACTACGTCGGACTTGTTGTACCTGTCGGACGCATTACAACGACACAACTTTTTGAGGTTGCCCGGCTTGCGGACGCTTATGGGAACGGCGACATCCGCCTCACGCAAGGCCAGAACCTGATTATCCCCAACGTGCCGGACGCAAAGATCGGAGACTTAACCGCGGAACCGCTCCTACAGGAACTCCGCTATGATCCCTCGGAAGTCATGCGCGGTATGGTGAGTTGCACAGGTATCGACTATTGCCACTTTTCGCTTATTGAAACGAAGGAACGCGCGCTGGAAGCGATCCGGCATTTGGAAGCAAAACTCGGTAATACCAAACCGTTGACGATCCATTGGTCCGGATGCCCGAACGGATGTGGCAACCATGCGGCTGCAGACATTGGACTGCTCGGTAAGAAGATTAAGATTGATGGGGTTATTACCGATGCGGTGGATGTGTTCCTCAAGGGCAATGCCGGTGCGAATCCAAAAGTCGCACCCAAAGTATTGGAAAATGTACCTTGCGACGATCTGCCGCAAGTGCTTGAAGGACTCGTCCCTTACCTTTCACGGCGGTGAGACGGGCCTGATAGAACTAATGACTGAAAACCCTAATTAACACACATTATAGAAAGGAAGATGATGACTTCGGAATAGATTTAGGTTTGCTATTCAAAAGTCTGAAAAGTTTATGGATATTAAAAATAAAGCGACACAAATAAATCTCTTCAGTTTAAAGGCGATCCAGATGCGTACCTTTCATACCACATGGTTCGCGTTCTTCTTAGCCTTTTTCGGTTGGTTCGGGATCGCCCCCCTCATGGCGATTGTGCGCGAAGACCTGATGCTAACAAAAGCACAGATTGGTAATACAATTATCGCCTCCGTCGCGATTACGGTGCTGGTGCGCGTCTTAATCGGGCCCCTCTGCGACAAAATCGGTTCTCGAAAGGCATATACATGGCTCCTGATCCTCGGTTCACTGCCTGTTATGGGAATCGGACTCGCTCAGAATTACGAAACCTTCCTGCTATTCCGCTTGGCAATCGGCGCGATTGGCGCATCCTTCGTCATCACACAATACCACACATCGGTGATGTTCGCGCCAAATGTTGTCGGTACAGCGAACGCGACGACGGCAGGATGGGGTAACCTCGGCGGCGGTGTTACGCAGATAGTGATGCCACTCATCTTTACGGCTGTTCTCAGTTTGGGTGTGAACGAATTCCTCGGCTGGCGGCTCGCAATGATCGTTCCCGGAGTCGCGCTGTTTATCACCGGGTTCGCTTATTACTTCCTGACCCAAGACGCTCCCGATGGCAACTATAAAGAACTCCGCGAACGCGGTGAACTTGAACCTTCGGAAGGCAAAGGCATGGAATCTTTCATGCTGGCGATCAAAGATTACCGTGTCTGGGCACTTTTCGTCATTTATGCTGGCTGTTTCGGCGTAGAACTCACCATTAACAACGTTGCCGCGCTCTACTATCACGATCAGTTCCAATTGGATGTCAGGACAGCAGGACTTATTGCGGGTTTGTTCGGTTTAATGAACATTTTTGCACGCAGCCTCGGTGGATTTTTCTCCGATTTCTTTGCGAAAAAGATGGGACTTCGCGGGCGCGTCATGTTCCTCTTTGTTGTACTGTTAGGTGAAGGTGTCATGTTGGTCCTGTTCTCACAAATGGCAGTGCTTATCCTTGCTGTTGGAACGATGATTGTCTTTAGTCTCTTTGTACAGATGTCCGAAGGCGCGACGTTTGGAATCGTTCCATTTATCAATAGGAAGGCGTTGGGTGCTGTTGCCGGTATCGTCGGCGCGGGTGGAAACGCTGGTGCCGTTGCAGCGGGTTTCCTGTTCCGTTCCGAGAATATCACGATGCAGCAAGGCTTGTTCTATCTCGGCGTAATGGTTGCAGTCGTCTCGGTTGTCACGGTATTAGTGCGGTTCTCGCCTGCGGTCCAAGCTGCAGAGAAGAAAGCGTTTGATGCAGCTCTTGCAGAGCGGCAGCGTCTGAAAGCGGAGGCAGGTGCTTTGTCCTAAGCACTCTCAAGAAAAGAAGGATAGATAATGGAGAAACCAGTGGAAAACTCAACAGGAAAAGCGGTATGTCCCTATTGTGGGGTCGGTTGCGTTATTCGGGCAACCGTCCAAGATAATAAAATTATGAAAATCTCAGCAGACACCGATGTCGCCCCAAATTACGGAATGCTCTGTCCGAAAGGGGCGCATCTGAAACAGGTCTTTCAAAATCATGACGGTAGACTCGCGTATCCGATGATTCGGGATCGCCGGGGTGGACCCCCGCGTGAGGTTTCGTGGGACGAGGCGATCGCTTTCACAGCGAACCGACTTCGCGATATCCAGTTAGAACACGGCAAGGACTCCATCGCGCTCTACGGCTCTGGACAATTGGATACAGAGACTTCTTACGTTTTCAACAAGTTGTTCAAAGGGTTCCTCCGGACGAATAACGTGGACACAAATAGTCGGCTCTGTATGTCTTCCGCGGTGGTCGGTTATATGCAGGCGTTCGGGTCGGATGGACCCCCTACCTGCTATGACGACATCCAACACGCCGATGTCTTTCTGATTATCGGTGCGAATATGGCGGTGAACCATCCGGTGCTTTTTCAGATGATTCGGAAACGGCGGGCAGTGGAACCCAATACACGGATTATCGCCGTAGATCCGCGCCGCACCAAAACAGCAGACTACTCAGATATCCATGTGCCGCTTGCACCTGGCAGCGATGTTGCCTTCCTGCAACTTATTGCCAAACGCCTTTTGGCACTGGGACGCGTCAATAGACGTTTCGTCCGTAGGAGTACCGAAAACTTCAGGGCTTACGAGAACCATTTGAAGGACCTGGACGAAGACGCGCTGCTCGCTGCCTGCGATATTCATCCTGCACGTATTGATGAGATCGTCGAATACCTCTCTAAACCGAGTCGGTTACTCAGTTTTTACTGTCAAGGCACCAATCAGAGCACAAGCGGCGTTGATAAAAACGTAGCACTTATCAATTTGCATCTGCAGTTAGGTGAAGTTGGCAGAAAGGGAGCGGGTCCGTTTTCGTTGACCGGACAACCGAATGCGATGGGTGGCAGAGAGGTCGGCTATCTGTCTCACCAACTCCCCGGCTATCGTGTTGTTACCAATGATATGCACCGTGCGTATCTGGAGGGGGCATGGAGAGTGCCACCGGGTAGTATTGACCCGAAACCGGGGTTAACAGCAGTGCCGATGTTTGCGGCAGCAGCTGAAGGTGAGGTTCGCGCCCTCTGGATTGCTTGCACTAACCCGGCAGTTAGCATGCCTGATACAAAGGTATCGCAAGAAGGTTTACGGCGTGCAGATCTGGTCATCGTGCAGGATTGTTATTACCCGACGGAGACCGCGGAATATGCGGATGTGTTGCTGCCTGCAGCACAGTGGGGTGAGAAGCAAGGGACAATGACAAACAGCGAACGCCTTGTCGTGCGGAGCGATCAGTTTCTCACACCGCCGGGCGAAGCGAAACCGGATTGGTGGATATTCACGCAGGTGGCGAGAGCGATGGGATTCAAGCGGAATTTTGATTTCTACACCGCTGAAGAGATATGGGACGAATATCGGATGTTGACTGCAGGCACCCCGTGCGATCAGTTCGGAATGACGAATGAGCGCTTGGCGAAGACATCGCTGCGTTGGCCCTGTCCGCATCCACGGCATCCGGGTACGGCGCGCCGGTATGTCCGCACGAAGTTTTTCACAGAGTCCGGGAAGGCTCAGTTCAAAACGCCGGTCTATCAATCGCCCGATGAGGACGTAAATGCAGAATTTCCGCTCGGATTGACGACAGGACGGATTGAGAGTCAGTGGCATACGCGGACGCGGACAGGTAAAGTGCCGCAGCTGGTCCGTAAGGACCCGGAGCCGTTTGTGGAAATCCATCCGGACGATGCAGTGGAAAACGATATTCAGGACGGTGAGTGGGTCTATCTCGTCGGGCGACGTGGACGGTGTTATGCGAAGGCGCGTATCACAGAGACGATTCGTCGTGGGTTGCTCTTCACGCCGTTCCATTGGGGGGATCTCTTCCATGCGGAGACGAATGCGAATTATGTGACGAATCCAGCGTTTGATCCGGTCTCTAAGCAGCCAGAGTTAAAATTCTGTGCCGTGCGGATTGAGTCTAATCATTCATAGACGCGAACTATAGTGAATCGTAAAAATAAAGAGACACTTTCAGCCCCGGTAGGTTCGGTTTCCTAACCGAACCTACACAGGGTGTCCTATTAATTCTAAACTTTACTATAAATTGTTGTACTGCCATCGGAAATTTGTGCCCCTGTTTAAACCAAGATTGTGATATAATAACAATCTCACTAATTTAAAAAATGAATTAGGGGCTTACAATGAACAAAGCGAATACCTTTTCTTTAACTTTCATGCTGATGATCTTGCTAACACAATCATTCGCTGTACTTGCTAAGGAGATGGATCCTGTGTACGAACCCATTGATGCCTATCTCGCCACGCCGGCACCCGGCCACGTTTATGAGATCCCTGTCGTTATCATAAGGTTTTTACCTACGGCAGATGGTGAAAATTTAGACACCACCAAGGTACCAGATTTTTGGGAAATGGGAGAAATTTCCTTGGCGGATATGAAAGCGAGAATCGACACTTTCGATAAACGCATTAAGTTCATGCTTGAAGAAGGAAGCCGTTTTAGAGGCTACAAAGATCCAACAGCACCGCCATCTTTAGGCTATCGGGTGGTCACGTACATTACCGTTTATGAGCACACCCCACCTGGTCCCGTCACTGAGCGTATGAAGGACGGAACTCCACTTTACTCGCCTGATTTTCATCGGATTTTCGACCGATTTAACATGAGACATTATGTCGATGATTTAGGTGTTAAGGAGATTTGGGTATGGATGGGCGGCGGCAACAGTGATTTCCCGAGTTACGACCTAACCCGCAATAAACCTGAAGATTTCAGGCATTGGTGGGAGTCAAACATGTCTAGCCCCTTGACTGGGGATATTTCTAACAGTAATAGGGATAATTCCGACTTACCCATATATAATTCCACTTATACTGTATATGGACAGAACATTTGGCGGACGCAGGCTGAAGCGGTCCATAACCACGGTCACCAATTAGAGGCGATCTTAAGCCATGTAAATTGGTTAAAAGAGGGGAATACAGACTTCTTTTGGCAGAAATTTGTCGGCCAAAACGAAAACGGCGATGCCATCACAGGGCGCGTCGGATCGACACATATGCCACCGAACACAACGAAACATTACGATTACACCGGAAACCTTACACCTGTTGAAAGTGATATTGAAGATTGGACGCCGGAAAACAGCGGCGCAAAGAAATTGGTTGATGTTAATACCTATGGAGGTTTCCCGTATCCATGGCCGGAGGCGGATGCTGCTAAAATTCCGCAACGCATAGAATCACAGTGGTATATCTACTGGATGCAGAGCATGCCTGGGCACGGTAACCAGATTCGATACGGACAGCAGCACATAACAAATTGGTGGATTTTCACAGCCGACTGGGATACCGCTATATCTTCAAGTGTAGGACTTTTTGAGTAAACAGGTTGCGTTAAAGTTATAGTATCGAAACAGTCAACTCATAGCGGGATACGACAAGCACAGGTCGGTTTTTCGCTGTTAAACCGAGGTCCGCTAACCAAAATTTTCCCTTGAAGGACGTTCTTGAACTACGGGAATGACGTAACTCCGAATTGTCAATTCATGTACGGTTTCTGTTTCTGCACGTTGTTCTGAGTTATCGCGGCGATCGAACACCACATAGTAACCCTCGGCTACGCCCTCTGTTGATAGATATGTTGTGAGTTGCTGTTTGCCTTGGGCATAACGCTGCTCGCTTCTCCAAATCTTTGTTTCAACGATATATTTTTTTTCGTTGTGAAGAATGAGCAGGTCCATTCTACCCCGTCCTATTGGGACTTCCATATACATTGTCCCGTTCACACTACTAACGAACTGGTCGAGATAGGCAAAAAGCAGGTGCTGTCCGATAAATTCTTGGGGTGTTTCGGAGACTTGTAGGATCCTGAACCCTGCGCGGGCAATGAAGTCTCGGAAGTTATTCAAGAGCCGTTCCATCTGAATTTGTCCATCGGACGTGAGGTACTGAGATCCATCGGTGTCTTCGGGGAAGTAGTCGCGCTCCAATCCGTTGGCTATCGGTTTGAATGCTTGGACAATGCGGTACAGGTAAATCGGATTGACAATCTCACACTTTCTGTCAGCACCTCTCGCGAGTATGCCGTACATGGCAAGTTCATTAATAAGTTCATTGCTTAGATTAAAAGGGACCCCTTCATCATGCAACATAATTCGCATCAAAAAACTTTCAAAGCGGGGGTTTCGGCGGATGTTGGTTGTGAGATGTGTTAGGTTCGTGTTCCGTTCATCCAATATCTGTATAAGGGCATCTGAGAAATGCTCCATTGTTAATGTTTCGGTTTTCCGGATGTCCATTTCTTCGGTGAGAATCTGCGCGAATCGGTTGACAAGGAAAGGTTGTCCGCCTGTCTGTTTATGAATAGATTCAATCACTTCTGAAGCGAAAATCTGACCGACCTCGTCGGTATACTGCCCAAACTGTTCTTGTACCTGAGCAAGCGTAAAATTGGGCAAAGCAAAATCGTCGTGGATATTGAACGGAGAAACAGAGCGATCATAGTTGAGTTGCGCGATGCTCTTGACCCCAATAATGCCGAGGCTGTGAGGACACCGGGGGGTCGTTCTGGAGATGTAGATGCGGCGGAGGGCATATAGAAAATCACTCACGACTGCCGGAGGAATGCCGTCAAACTCATCAATAAAGACGACAACTCGCTGATTTTCTAATATCTTCCCCAGTGCCTGAAAGCCTCTAAGCATTGACACATTATCAGTTAGGGTTGTATTCTCTAAAAAATCTTTTAACGTCTCGGAAGGCACTTCTCCGCGTTTATCGTAAAGGTTCGCGATCTCCTCTCGGATGTCTTCGGTGAGGTTACTGTAAAAATCCGAAGGCGTGAGGTTTTTATAAGCCTCAAAATCCAAGTGAATAGGAAGATAGGTTGGCTCCTCGGCCGCAAGGATGTCCATGGCAGCATAGAAGAAAGTCGTCTTTCCTGTCTGTCGGGGTGCGAAGATGACGATATAACGTCCCTCTTTGACACGCTTGATGAACTCTGTGAGTTCTTCCATGCGTGCGACAATATAGTGCTGCTCAGCATTTACGGGCCCCTGTGTACCAAACCTTCTCATGATGTGTCCTCTCTCAAACATTTAACTGTTTCTCAGCGGCTTTTGAGTCCTACCATAAGACTTTCAGAGGAAAATGGCACTCTACCGAACCGTTTCTCCTGAAGGGCGTTCTTGCACCACAGGAATGATGTAACTCCGAATCGTCAATCCATTTATCGTCTCTGTCTCTGCGCGCGGTTCTGGTGCCTCGCGATGATCGAACACTACGTAGTAGCCTTCTGTTACACCTTCTGTCGCCAGATATACTGCAAGTTGCTGCTTGCCTTGGGCATAGTGCTGCTCACTCCTCCATATCTTTGTTTCAATGATGTATTTTCTGCCTTTGTGAAGAATGAGGAGATCCATTCTGCCGCGCCCTGTTGGCACTTCTATGTACATTGCGCCGTTTACACTGGTAACGAATTGGTCAAGATATGCCAAGAGGAGGTGCTGTCCGATAAATTCTTGTGGCGTTTCAGGGACTTGCAGAATTCTGAACCCCGCACGGGCAATAAAATCACGAAAGTTATCCAGGAGGCGTTCCATCTGGATCTGACCGGTAGATGTGAGGTACTGAGAGACTTCTGTATCTTCAGGGAAATAATCGTTCTCCAATCCGTTGACTATCGGTTTGAAAGTCTGTATGACGCGGTACAGGTAAATTGGGTTAACAATCTCACACTTTTTATCGCTCCCTTTTGTGATGACCCCATACGTAGCGAGTTCATTGATAATGTCATTATCAGGGTTAAATGGCACGCTGTTCTCATAAGAGACGATTCGCATAAGTATGGTTTGAAAGCGCGGGTCTTTGCGGATATTGGTTGTGAGATGTGTTAGGTTGGTATTGTTTTCGTCTATGAGTTGTATAAGTGCCTCTGAAAAATGTCTTATTGTCAATGTTTCGGTTTTCGGAATGTCCAGTTCCTCGGTAAGTATCTGTGCGAATCGGTTGACGAGGAAGGGCTGTCCTCCCGTTTGTTTGTGGATGGTTTCAATCACTTCTGAAGCGAAAGCCTGACCGACCTCAGCGGTATATTGCCCAAACAGTTCTTGCACCTGAGCAAGCGTAAAATTGGGCAAAGCAAAATCGTCGTGGATATTGAACGGAGAAACAGAGCGATCATAGTTAAGTTGTTCAATACTTTTGACACCTACAATGCCAAGGCTGTGCGGACATTGAAGCGTGGTGTGAGTGATATAAGTATGTCGGAACGCGTGCAGAAAACCCTTCAGGACAGATGTGGGGATGCCATCAAACTCGTCAATAATGAGGACAACTTTCTGCCAGTTTTCGCCATCCTTCAGGAAATGCTGAACCTGTTCAAAAAATTCCATCATTGACAAATGGTTGGTTATCTGGGCATTGTCGAGAAAATGCTTTAGTGCTTCGTCGAGTACCTCTCCGCGTTCTTGGAAAACGCGTTCAATTTCCTTGCAAATCCGTTTGGTGAGCGAGTCGTAAAATTCGGAACGGCTGCAGTCCACATATATTTCAAAATTCAGTTGAATAGGAAAATAGGTTAGGTCTTCAGCGGTGAGTGCTGCAACGGCGCGTTGAAAGAAAGTCGTCTTTCCTGTCTGCCGGGGTGCGAAGATAACGATATAACGTCCCTCTTTGACGCGTTTGATAAACTCCGCGAGTTCTTCCGTGCGAGGAACGACATAATGCTGCTCAGGGTTCACGGGCCCCCGTGTGCCGAATTTTCTCATTTGTAACCTTTATGTTCAATCATGAGGAAAAGCAGTGCCTCGACCGTGAGATCGAGGCTACTGGGGAAAATAGGTATTCCTAAAATCCAAGCTGCTTATTCACAACATTCCGCAGTTCTTCACCCTTCAGATACCGTTCTAAATTATCTAAAAAGAACTCAGTGACACGGCGCATGCGGTGCTGCGAACCCCCCGCAGAATGCGGCGAAATGATCACGTTATCCAAATCCCATAACGGACTATCCGCTGGCAACGGCTCTATTTCGGTGACATCTAAACCCGCAGCTGCGATTTTTCTCGCCTGTAGAATCTCTATCAGGTCAGGTTCATTGACAATCGGACCGCGGGCGACGTTAATAAAAAACGCCGTAGGTTGCATCACGGATAAGTTATCCTTATTGATTAACCCGCGCGTCTCCTCTGTCAACGGACACGCAATCATGACGACATCCACTTGACTCATCATATTTGACAATTGATCCATCGACATCAGTTCATCGACGTTATCGGGTTTATCGGTACGGTAGGCATCGACAGCACTCACGTGCATATCAAACCCTTTCGCACGCTTCGCCATCTCCATCCCGATACCGCCCATCCCGACGATACCCATCTTAAACCCGTCAATCTCAATCATCGGAGCTCGCCTGCTACCACCCCATTGATGCTTGTCTTGGTTCCGAACAGAATCGTGGATACCGCGCGCCAAACCGAGCAGAAGCGCGAAGGCTTGATCCGCGACGTGCGTTGCATACAAGCCTGCAGCGTTCGTTAAAATGACATCGCTCTCGCGGATCGCAGGATACATGTGCCGATCCATGCCTGCACTGGAAGCTTGAATCCATCTGATGTTCGGTAGATGCGGGAAGAGGTCCTCGCTGCAGAAACCGAAAAAGACTTCGGCATCTTCGCCTTCTTCAATAAGTTCTTCACGTGAACCCGGCGCGACATAAGTGTGTTCATCGCCGATGATGCTTTCTAATCTCTCAAGGAGTGGCCCTTCTAAACTTCCTTGCAATAAAATCTTCATGTTTTTAAATTTCCTTGCGGTTAAGTGATGTTGGTAGGGAACTTTACGGACTTCTATGTAGAGTCGCCCTCCATTTCATTACGGGCTTACGTTAACCCAAATATTTAAAAAACTATCCTACGTCTTTTTTATTGCCACGGCGGGGTTTCCGGCAACAATTCCTGAAATTTGTCAATCAACGCGTCCTCGTAAGCACCGGCGTACTGTCCGTTGAAGAACTTTTCCATCGCTTCGTCGAGGAACAGTTGCCAGGATGCGTCCTCGCTACCAGGGTTGACCGGAAAGAATAACGCACCCACATCTCGCGCCGCTTTCAGGTCACCGGGAGAATCGCCGAGCATCAAAACGTGGTTTTCGCGATACCTGTCTTTCGTGGTTATCGTGAGATGTTCCGTTTTCGTGCCCATCTCCTGTCCGGCGATCAACGCGACATAACTATCAATTTCGTGTTCATGCCATTCGCGTTGGAGTGCCTCGTCCGGTGTAGCGGAGACGACGATGACATCCGCTTTACCTTGCAGCCGTTGCAAGGTCTCACGTACGCCAGGGAAAGGGGGGAGGTTATAGACAATCTCGGCGACGCTTTCGTTCACGCCGAGACTCCATGCCATCACTTGACTCAGTTCGTCACATCTTTCGCCGGTGGCGTTATCAATCGCTGCTTGCAGTGCGGGGTTACCGAGTTTCGTTTCGGTTTCCGACCATTCTCGGAGATAAGGCAGTTCCGGCACCGCGACACCCATCTTCTGCACGAGTGGCATCTCGCGTAAGAAATCGCACACCAGCAGGATCGCCTTGAACCGGTTCGTGCCACGCGTCTTTGAGTAGAGATTCACGAAATCCCATGCTTGATGCACCTGCCGTGAGATGGAGGCTAAACCGAAATGCTTGACGAGGTTCACGCTGAAGCAGTCGTTGTGTTTGACCTCCATACTATTGAAGACGCAACCGTCCGAGTCGATTCCGACGAAAAACTCGTGTTGCGGTTCAAAATCGTACAGTGCTTGTTGTGCTTCTTGAGCCATATATTCTCCTTATTCAACAATGATTTCCGGGCGCCCTTCCAACATCCATTCTGTATGGAACACCGTCGGCTCGCCATCTTCTCCGAGAACCGTGTTCCCATCTGCATCGAGTTTATGGTAGGTGTGCGCGCCGAAGTAGTCGCGCATCGCTTGGATGAGATTCGCGGAGAGTCTGCCGCTCCGGTAGCTATCGAAATAGGCTAAAGCGGAGCTGAACGCAGGGATCGGGACACCGAGTTGTGTGGCGGTGCCAATAACGTTCCGCCAGTTCGGTTGTGCCGCTTCAATTACGCCTCGGAAATAGGAATCAAGCAGTAGATTGGGAAGTGTGGGATTCCGCTCAAATGCCTCAGCGATCCGATGCAGGAATTTTGCACGGATAATACACCCGCCACGCCAACCGAGACTAATCTTGCCGAGATCTAAATCCCAGTCGAATTCTTCGCTTGCTTCCCGCATGAGAGCGAAACCTTGGGCATAAGAACAGATTTTCGCTGCATAGAGCGCGTCGTGAATCGCCTTGAGTGCTGCGTCTCGGTCGCCTTGGAAGGTGCCGACCGGCCCCTGAATAACTTCCGATGCTGCGACGCGTTCGCTTTTAATAGCAGAGATACACCGCGCAAAAACCGCTTCTGCGATCGTCGGTGCAGAGATACCGAGATCCAGCGCGGAGATGCTCGTCCATTTACCGGTCCCTTTTTGTCCTGCTTGGTCTAATACGACATCCACGAAAGGCGTACCGCTGTTATCCAGTTGTGTGAAAATGTCTGCCGTGATTTCGATAAGGTAGGAATTCAGTTCGCCGCTGTTCCATTCACTAAAGACCGCATGCATCTCGTCCGAGTTCATCCCCAAGACGCTTTGCATCAGCGAATAGGCTTCACAGATCAGTTGCATGTCGCCATATTCAATGCCGTTATGCACCATCTTGACGTAATGCCCCGCGCCATCGGGTCCGATGTAGGAGCAGCAGGGTGTCCCGTCTATCTGCGCCGCAATCTTCGTAAAGATCGGTTCCACGAGTGCATACGCCTCCGCTGAACCCCCCGGCATCATTGCCGGTCCTTTGAGCGCGCCTTCTTCGCCGCCGGAGATACCTGTGCCGATGAACAAAATACCTTGTTCAGCCAATTCTGCATGTCGGCGAATCGTATCGTTGAAGTTAGAGTTCCCGCCATCAATAATCAGATCGCCTTTTGAGAGATGCGGAATAAGTAAGTCAATAAACGCATCGACGGGTTCCCCGGCTTTCACCATCAAGATAATTTTTCGGGGACCGTCGAGGTTCTCAATCAGTTCGGGAATAGAATGCGCACCGGTGATATTTTTGCCGTTTGCTGCCCCTGCGATGAAATTGTCAACGCGTGAGACGGTACGGTTGAAGACCGCCACCTCAAAGCCTTTGCTTTCCATGTTCAGTGCGAGGTTTTCACCCATCACTGCTAATCCGATAAGTCCAATATCTGCCGCCAAATCTGTTTCCTCCTATGGTCGTGTCTGTTTTACATATCATACACTATAGGAGGAAATAGTGTCAATATATTTTTTCGAAGCGGCAGTCAGAAAATGATTATCGGTTGTCAGTTGAAACACCTATAATGGGTTTCAAATCCCAGAGGAGGGTGGTGCAGTCAAAACAGCCGGTCGCGAGCAGTGTGCTATCTGGCGAAAAGGCGATCGATTGAATATCTGTCGGGTGCCCCCAAAGGGTAGCAATATTTTCACCACTTGCGACATCCCATAACCGAATTGCCATCTTCTCCATCCCGTCTTCCCACCAAGTGCCAGATGCAACGTACTGACCGCACGGTGAAAATGCCACCGCATACGGTGCCCGCCGCTCTGGATGCGGTATCGCAAATAGCGTTGTCAGCGTTTCAGCACACCACAAACGGAGTTCGCCGGACAAGCCACCCGCAATCAAGTTACCACACGGTGAAAATGCTATATCCATAAGCGTGCGAGGTTTACCTAATGGCAATGTGGCAATTTCTTCACCGGATTCAACATCCCATAGCCGAGCGATTTCATCATCTGAGCCGCTTACCAGTCGCTTGCCATCTGGCGAGAAACACACCGACCAAATGTGCTTGGTATGCCCTATGAGCGGTTTTAACCGCGCCTTATGTATGAAATCGTATAGATAGATAGTGCCTTCTCTGCTACCCACCGCAAGTCGATCGCCTGTCGGTGCGAATGCGATATTCCATATCAGTCGCGATTTTTCAGTTTCGGTAAATTCAGCAACCGGCGCGTCAGGTTTCGCTGCATCCCAAACTTTGATGTTATTATCTTGACTATGGGCAGTTAGAATGTCTCCGGAAGGTAAGACTGCAAAAGAGGTGATACGCGTGTCCTTTAGGAGTGTTTCCCGAACCTGCTTACGTTCGACATCCCATAACACGACACCGGTCCGATGGCCTCTCATCGCCAGTGTCTCTCCATCTGGCAGAAACAGGACAGGGTCTGGAAAACAATCGGGTTCGCGAAGCGTTGAAAGTGTATGTATGTTGCCGTTCTGAGGTTTTTTGTTGGCGAGAGCCACCTGTGGAAATTTTCTAAACCATCTGGCATCAATACTCCTCCGATGTAGTTCTGGGATCTGTATTTTTTGATTGCGTTCCACATCCCAGACTTCAATAGTGTCTTGTCCATCAACAATCGCGAATAACTCGCCTTCTTTAGAATAAAATGGGACTGTCCAAGCCGTTCCAAGGTTCTCATAAGTCGCCTTTTGTATACCCTTTGCGATGTCCCACACACGGAAGCTTTCATCTCTACTGCTTGATATAAGAAATTCACCACACGGTGAAAAGATGAGAGCATCTATCCAATCGTCATGTCCTGTGAAGTGGGCGATACGTTCTGCCTTCGCTATGTCCCACACTGAGATACATCGGTCAACGCGATCGTCTATATTGGTGAATTCGTCAGGTGTCCCGGCAGCGAGTAGACGACTATCTTGAGAAAAGACAAAATTTGTACCCGCGAATTTGACAATTGGCACCCCCGTTTCTGGGTGCCAGATATAAGTTTGCATGCCTTCGGTGTCCGGGTTAATGATTTTATCATCACGGATTGAGTAAATTTTAGAGTTGTTTCCAGTCGCAGCGATATACTGGCCGTCGGGCGAGAATCCGAGTTGGGAAATATCAGCTGATTCAACTTCACGCTCGCCTCGATCCATCTGTGCAACACAGACACCTTTATGGACATCTAACACTTCAACGATGCCGCTAAAATTCGCGGTGGCGATCCATTTACAATCCGGAGAAAAGTTAATGTGCCAATAGATATTATGTTCTTCTGTCCGTTTCATCTGTGCAAGGCAGTCACCACTCTGAATGTCTACGACCTTAACGACACCGTCGTAATTGGCGATAGCGATCCATTCACCGTTTTGTGAAAAATCGACGGCGGAGATCATGCCGCGTTCTGTTTCCCACAACGCGATAGGCGATTTTGATGCCATTTCATACCACCAGAGCCCCATACCAGTTGGAACGGTGAAATACGTGCCGTCTGGGGACGGTTCCACAGGACGCACATTACCTCTCCCCAATCGGGCGATTGCGCCTTCCGGTAGTGCCCATGTGGTCGCTTCAGGGTCGCTCTGCACAACATTAAAGGGTGCCGGTCTTCGATTTTGTTTCATATTCACTCCTTAAATTACGGTTTTGTGCACGTTAGAATGGTTAAGATCGATAGATTCATTACATTCTAAACGGACAATGATTTACTTATACGCATTTTTGGATGCACTTTTGCGTGTCCCTGAGGCATCGCGAGGACAGTTTTCTCATATAGGGAGAGATTTCGATTTCTTAGGCGGACTGAAAACTTGATTAATACAGATGTCTAACATTTACGTCAAAATATAAAATTAACGACGCTCGGTTCATCTGTCGGAAAGGAGCCCCACAATTCGCAGTCTACTCGGTCTCAAGAAGTATATCCTTCGGTATCGGTCCCCTATCTTTTTCAGTTTCTGCCTCGTGGTTGTGACGAATGGAATACTCCTGATCAGTCCCAAGATTCTTCAGACGTTTTTTGATGAATTGCAACGCGCGATCAAGGATCCAAACTTTACCATGTCTCTCAGACAGGTTTTCCTTTTCGCGCTGCTTATCTTTGCGGTCGCACTCGTTGCGGGTATCCTCCGTTTCATCCAGCGGTACACCATCCAAGGTGTCGCACGGCAGATGGAGTTCCACCTCCGCGCCGACTTCTTCCTCCATCTCCAAAAACTCTCCGCCGCGTATTATGATAATGTCCGTACCGGCGATCTAATGACGCGCGCCACCAGCGACCTAAACGCTATTAGAATGGTGCTGAGCAGTGCAGTGATGTATACTGCCGATGCAATAGTGTTTTTCGGACTCGCACTCGTCATCATGCTGCGTATTGATGCGACTTTGACGCTTGTGGCACTGCTCCCGTATCCGGTGCTTGCAATCTTGATCCGTTTCCTCGGAAAGCGATTACACGTGCATTATGAAGGTATCCAAGAAGCCGTTTCTATAATGAACACGAAGGTTCAGGAAAACTTATCTGGCGTTCGCGTTGTCAAGGCATACACGCTTGAGGCAAGCGAGATTGAGCACTTCCAAGAATTGAACCAAGAGTTCGTCCATCGGAACCATCGGTTGATCCGACTGATGAGCTTCTTTTTCCCACTTTTCCGTTTTTTACCCGGGATCGGCGGTGTCGTCCTGCTGTGGATGGGGGGGCTCCATGTATTTCAAGAGAAAATATCGTTCGGTGATTTCGTCGCGTTCAATGCCTATCTTATGATGCTCGTCCGGCCGATGATCACCCTCGGATTCATTGTCAATACCTTTGAACGCGGTGCCGCGTCTATGGAGCGAATCCAAGCGATCCTCAATCAAGAGCCAGAGATCTTCGATGACGCGCAGGTGAAATGGGGGATCAGAGACATCACGGGTGAAATTGAATTCAGAAATCTCAATTTCGCTTATCCTGACGGCACCCCTGTGCTTAAGGACATCAACCTAAAAGTTGAGCGTGGCACGACACTCGCGATTGTTGGGGGAACGGGGTCAGGAAAGTCCACGCTTGTCAACCTAATTCCACGCATCCGTCAAGCTGAACGCGGTACCGTCTTTGTGGACGGTGTAGATATTCAGGATATACCGCTAAGGGTCCTCCGCTCTAATATCGGGTTTGTGGAGCAAGAGCCGTTTCTCTTTTCCGACTATCTGCGAAACAATATCACCTACGGCCTTGAAGTCGCAGCGGATGAAGAGGTAAGAGACGCAGCGCATACCGCTGATCTCCTCGAACAAATTGAGGAATTCCCCGAAGGATTAGAAACCTTCCTCGGCGAGCGTGGGATGACAATTTCCGGCGGGCAGCGCCAGCGAAGCGCACTCGCACGCGCAATCATCATTAAACCCAAAATCCTGATCCTTGACGATGCCTTCGCGAATGTAGATACACAGACCGAGGATACCATTCTCGGTAGACTCTCCGAGATTATGAAGGATCGCACAACGATCCTCATTTCGCACCGTATCTCTACTGTCAAAGCCGCTGACCACATCATCGTTCTCAATGACGGTAGCATCGTTGAGACAGGCACACACGAACAACTGCTTGAGCAGAACGGGATTTACGCCGGTATCTATGAAACACAACTCTTACAAGAGGAACTTGAGGCACTTTAAAGCACTAAAGGGAGGAATCCATCTGTGTTTGGCATGGGAAGCAACCTATACGAATATAGCGATGAGGAGCAGGACCTCGGAAAAGTCTATGACCGGGTGTTGATGAAACGCCTACTCGCGTACCTCAAACCCTATAAAGTCCAGCTCCTGATTATCGGATGTCTCATGGTAGGAACCGCGCTCTCACGCTTAGCCGCGCCATACCTGATGCAAATCGCTATTGACGAATATATTGCCCCTATAGCGGAGGACCAACCTGTTTCGGCTGAGGTATTCGCGGGGTTACGGACTATCGCGCTTTTTCTTGTTTTAGCACTGATTGGAGACTTCGTGTTTAGCTATTATGAAGAGTATCGTACGCAGATGATCGGGCAAAATGTGATGCACGATCTCCGGCGGACGCTCTTTTCGCATTTGCAACGCTTGGATGTCCAGTTTTTTGATAGAAATCCGGTCGGTAGGCTAATGACACGTGTTATGGGAGATGTTCAAGTCCTCAACGAACTCTTCGCTTCCGGGGTAATTACCATTTTCGCGAACCTCCTCAACATTTTGGGAATTGTGGTGGTGATGCTTCTCTATAATTGGAAGTTGGCACTCGTGACGTTCACTGTGATTCCAATCATTTTCGGTGCAACGCTCGTCTACCAGATCTATTCGCGTCGCGCGTTTCGGGAACAACGCAAGCAGCTTGCGCGAATCAACGCCTTTTTACAGGAGAACATCGTGGGGATGACGACGATGAAGTTGTTCGCACAAGAACGCCGGAGCCATCTCCGCTTTAATGAACGTAACCGGAGATACCTCGCTGCGAACCTAAAGAGCATCTTCTATTTTTCGATCTTTCACCCACTGATAGAGGTGGCGGCATCGCTTGCAACAGCCGTGATTATCTGGTACGGGGGCGGACAAATTATACAAAACGCACTCACTTTCGGGGTACTGGTGATGTTCATCCGCTACGCCGAACGGTTCTTCTGGCCCATCCGTGAGTTGAGCGAAAAGTATACCATCTTCCAAAACGCAATGGCATCCTCCGAACGGATTTTTCATCTGCTTGATACACAACCGACTGTCATTTCTGCAGTGCCTAAAGCCGGCACCGAAACGCTAAAAGGCGAGATTGAATTCAAAAACGTCTGGTTCGCCTATAACGATGATGACTATGTGCTACGCGATGTCTCGTTCAAAGTGAAACCCGGTGAAAAGGTCGCACTCGTAGGGCATACGGGTGCAGGGAAAACTTCTATTATCAATCTACTCTGCCGGTTCTATGAGATCAACAAGGGGCAAATTTTGGTTGACGGGGTGGACATCCGAGAGATGAACTTGGAGGATCTGCGCGGTGCGATCAGTATTGTGCAACAGAACATCTTCCTCTTTTCGGATTCAATTGAACGGAATATCACTTTGGGGGACCCGTCCATCTCTGCGGAACAGGTGAAGCGTGCGTCGGAAGATGTGCATTTGGACCGGTTTGTGCAGAGGATGCCGGATGTCTACGGCACAGAGATTAAAGAAGATGGTGCAGGGTTATCCGTTGGACAGAAACAGTTAGTCGCTTTTGCGCGTGCGTTAGCCTCCGATCCGAGTATCCTCATCCTTGACGAAGCGACCTCCAGCGTTGACACCGAAACAGAGATTTTGATTGAAGATGCTTTGAGTCTGCTGATGAAGGATCGCACCTCTGTGGTGATTGCGCACCGGCTCTCGACGATCCAAAATGCGGATAAGATTATTGTGATGCACCGCGGCGAAATCCGTGAAACTGGCACACACAATGAACTATTGCAAAAGGGTGGTATCTATTATCGGTTGTATCAGTTGCAGTACAAAGGACAGGAAGGGATCAGGAAATTATAGTAAGGATTTTTGTTATCCATTCCCCATCGTGTGCTGGATTGTAAATCAATCCCTTTTCTATATCAATACAGAGGTCAAGAGCTTCTAATATCATGTGGCCAACGAGGACGGGCGCGTCCTCAGGAAGGTCCGTTACTTGGATAGATTCGCTGCGTTCCAAGACGGTATATCTCACCTCCGAATAAATAGTGCGCTCTGCAACCCCGTTTGCGGTTTGCACCCTTCTTTTGCGGAGCGGTGTGAGTCCGAGATGTTCAACGAGCGATTTGGGTAGACAAAGTCCCGTTGCACCCGTATCCACGAGAGCGTTTTCGACAGTGAGTTGCCGCACATCTCCGGAGTTGATAACGCCTGCTTCTGCTAAATGCAAATCTCTTAGATTTGTGAGTTCAATGCGGGTTGTATGTTCCATTTTTATTCTCTCCTTACATTTTAGGATAAAAGTCTTCTCAATTTTAGCACAAATTTGTATCGGGTGTCAAACAATTTCGGCATCAATGCCATACGATATAGGTCGGCATCTGCAGCACCAGTCCAATCAAGCTCCAGACACAGCCGAGCGTATAATCCCCCAAGATCAACCCTAAAAAGAACGGCACCGCTTGTCGGTAAAGTTTCACACCGCCAAGTTTTAAGACAATCGCTTTTGCTAACCAGCTAAGGAAGATCGGAAACCACAAGCCGCCCATCCCTGTCCCGCTTACAAGCACATAACCGCCCGGATGCAGGGGCCACCACAAAAACCGGATCTTCATAACCATCAAGAATATCGTAAACAGGAAACTGCTACCGATAACACCGAGTTCCGGTCCGCTCGTCTCTCTCGGACTAACAAGCCACGTTTGCAAGCGGTTGAACGTCTCCCATCCCATATAGACGATCCAGCCACGTGCCTTGCTTCCCGCCCCCATATCGTAGAGGACATGTAGATATGCCCAAAACGTTATCAGGATACCGAACACAATCGCTAAAATCATGCCGATTAGCAGTTGCCGGTATCCGATACGGCTCCGTTCTGCCAAGCGGAACGCCTCTAATTCACTCGGTGTCGGATGCGCCCGGAAGCAGCGGACAAACGGATAGAGGAACGTTAACCCTGTCAGGTTCCCTGCACCGAGTCTGCGTGTGCCGAGTGCCAGCACTATCGTGCGTCCGGGATCCACAAAGATGAGCTGATGCAGTGGGGGTCCAATCTCGGCACGGATACGCGTGATACCGATAACCAAAGGAAAATAGAACAAGAAAAAGAGCCCAATTGCCCAAAAGGTCATTCCCATCTGATAGCAGAAAAAGAAAAGGAACAACATCCCGACGGTGAACAACCCTGCTGCAGTCCGATAGCGCATCGGTTCGCGGGAATCGTCGGGTGCCGCTTCGCCACGGCGTTGCGCGATGCCGAAAACCTTCCGAAGAATGCGGCCGTAGTGTTTCCTACCTATCCATAACGGGATGCATCCAAAGGCGATCCAAGCACCCGTCTGCTGTTCGAGGTGATAGATATTCCTTGCCCCGAACGCATCTGTTACAATCAACTGAATACGGCTAAGGAGCCAGAAGAACCAGCACGAAAACGAGAGATCCAGCGGTGTGAAGAACATCAACCCGATACTGAACGGATAGAACGAGATACGAATCGGTCCCATCGCGCTCCACGGTCTTGAGCTGAATTGCCCGATGGTTTTGCCTTTGATCGGTAGCGCGGGTATGTCAGGAAATAGATAGTTCAAGCCGTTCAGTAATTCCGCACTACCTGCGAGTGCGAAACCGAACCACATCCACGGCGATGTGAAGAAGCGTTTCGGATTGCTCGTCAATGCTAATGGAAGTTGGACGATAGGGTAGTTCAGGCGTTCGTTTTCTGTCCACTGCTTTCGGAGAAAAACCGTTACTGCCAATAGCGTCAGCCAGAGCGCGACGACAAAACTCGACCACGCCAACACTGGCGGTATCCATGCGTTTAGCGTGGCGGAATTATAGAGCGTAGAATCCCCGTTGTAGAACCCATCCAAAATGCGCGGACTTTTGACTGCAAGCCACGTCGGGATGTGATGCCCAAAAAGCGGTATCCATTCGTTCTCTGGCGATGCAAATTGGAAAGTGTGCGCGAGGACAGGGATAAGATACCCCATCATCGTGTGTCCGCTGATGGTTGTCAGCATTACGACCATGACGTAGAGGGTTTGCAAGTCGGCTTGCGACATCGCCAGCCGCGGTATAAACCGTTGCAGCAGTAGATTAGCAAGCACGAAGACGAGAAGCGTGAAGACCGCATTAAAGAACAATGAGGCGATCGTCAACTGCGTGGAATGCCATACCTCTGTCCCCATCAGGCACCAGTAGCTATTAAAAGCGACAAGCACCAACCCTATCAGCAGAATGTGCGGTTTGACGAGCCCTTTAACCTGGGTGGGTTTTTCGTTTCCGTTAGTTACCATTCCCGCTCCTGCTGATATACTGTAGTGCCTTCTCTAACACCGATGCGTTGCTATAGTCGTTGAGGGAAGGTATTTCCATATCGCGTGCTGAGAGCCTCTGGATTTCTTCGCATAACAGCGGCAGTGCCCGCACAACGTTATCCACGATTGTGATACTTGCCTGCTGTGCTGTCCGCGACATCGGGTTGAGATCGACGGTCACGACATCTTTACCCATCTTCCGGAGTGCTTCGCATCGGTCGCCGTCCTCCAGCGGTACAAAAACGACATCCGCTTTAAAAATTCCCTCCGGGTGCACAAACTTCCGATTAGAGTCGATATAGGAGAGTTGCGCCTTGGTCGTAGGCATCAGTACATCTGGGACACTTTCCATTCCCGATTTCGCTGGCGAGGTTTCCATTCTCGATTTCGCTGGCGAGGTTTCCAACCTCGCCTTATACTTTAGCAGGTGGTCTCGGATTTTCTGTTCGCGTCCCGTTTCCGTATGAAAGATGTTCACCTCCAGCGGTGCCTTCAGCACCTGTCCTAATTCAATGAGTGCCTCCGGTGCCAACGCTGCTACATTCCCATTGACCGAGATGACAGGGTGTTCTGCCGATAGGAGCATAACCGCAGCAGCGTGAATCGCTTCACGCGCGAACGGCTGCGTCATTTCCCCTATGAGATAATCAAACGCCTCCCCGCGTCCGTGCGCGATGAGTCCGTGGATAGAGGTGATCCCTCGCTCCACGCCTTCAACGATTTTGTCTCGCAACGTCAATGAGAGGTATCGCGGATGCGTTTTCGGAACGTCGCTCACTGAAATAGCACCTTCGTGTAGGAGCGAGGTTGCCTCGCCCAAATTTGTATCTATTATACCGTGTTTTCGGTAAGTTTTCAAGCGGGGATGCCGGGTATTTCGGCATCAGTGCCAAACAATATAGGTCGGTATCTGCAGCACCAGTCCGATGAGGCTCCAGACGCATCCGAGCGTGTAATCCCCTAAGATCAGTCCCAGAAAAAACGGCACTGCTTGTCGGTAGAGTTTCACACCGCCAAGTTTTAGCACGATTGCTTTTGCTAACCAACCCAGAAAGATTGTGAACCACAACCTTCCCATGCCGGTGCCACTGACCAACACATAACCGGCAGGGTGTAACGGCCACCATAAAAACCGGATCTTCATGATCATCAGAAAAATCGTGAACAGGAAACTGCTACCGATAACACCGAGTTCTGGTCCGGCGGTCTCTCTCGGACTGACAAGCCACGTTTGCAAGCGGTTGAATGTCTCCCATCCCATATACACGATCCAGCCGCGTGCCTTGCTTCCTGCCCCCATATCGTAAAGGACATGTAGATATGCCCAAAACGTTATCAGGATACCGAACACAATCGCCAAAATCATCCCGATCAGTAGTTGCCGATACCCGATGCTGCTCCGTTCTGCCAAGCGGAACGCCTCTAATTCACTCGGTGTCGGATGTGCCCGGAAACAGCGGACAAACGGATAGAGGAATGTTAATCCCATCAAGTTGCCTGTGCCGAGGCGGCGTGTGCCGAGTGCCAGCACCATCGTGCGACCCGGATCCACAAGGATGAGTTGATGCAGCGGCGGCCCAATTTCGGCACGGATACGCGTGATACCGATAATCATCGGAAAATAGAAAACAAAAAAGAGCCCAATTGCCCAGAAGGTCATCCCCATCTGATAGCAGAAAAAGAAAAGGAACAGCAACCCGACGGTGAACAACCCTGCTGCAGTCCGATAGCGCATCGGTTCGCGGAAATCGTCCGGTGGGGGTTCGCCACGGCGTTGTGCGATGCCGAAAATTTTACGGATAATCCGTCCATAGTGCCGTCTCCCCATCCACAGCGGGATACATCCGAACGCGATCCAAGCACCCGTCTGTTGTTCAAGGTTATAGATATTGCGGGCGCCGAACATATCTGTCACGACCATCTGCAGCCGCGTCAGTAACCAGAAGAACCAGCATGAAAACGAGAGATCCAGCGGCGTAAAGAACATCAACCCGATACTAAACGGATAGAACGAGATACGAATCGGTCCCATCGCGCTCCACGGTTTTGAACTGAATTGTCCAAGTGTTTTGTTTCTAATCGGTAGCGAAGGGATCTCTGGATACAGGAAGCTCAATCCATTCAGCAGTTCTACGCTCCCTGCAACCGCGAACCCGACCCACATCCACGGTGAAGTAAAGAAACGTTTCGGGTTGCTCGTGAGTGCCAGTGGAAGTTGCACGATAGGATAGTTCAGGCGTTCGTTTTCTGTCCACTGCTTTCGGAGAAAAACCGTTACTGCCAACAGGGTCAGCCAAAGCGCGATAACGAAGCTCGACCACGCCAACACTGGCGGTATCCATGCGTTTAGCGTGGCGGGATTATAGAGCGTAGAATCCCCGTTATAGAACCCATCTAAGATCCGCGGGTTTTTAACCGCGATCCAGCTGGGGATACTGTTTCCGAAGAGCGATAGCCACTCATTTTCGGGACTTGCGAACTGAAACGTATGCGCAAGGACAGGGATGAGGTATCCCATCATGGTATGTCCACTGATAGTTGTTACCATGACCACCATGACATAGATAGTTTGCAGGTCAGCTTGCGACATCGCCAGCCGCGGCAGGAATCGTTGCAGCAATAGATTAACAAGCACGAAGACGAGGAGTGTGAAGACCGCATTAAAGAACAGCGAAGCGATTGTCAGTTGTGTAGAGTGCCACACCTCTGTCCCCATCAGGCACCAGTAGCTATTAAAAGCGACGAGAGCCAACCCGATCAATAGAATATGCGGTTTAACAAGATTCCGTCCGTCGCGCAATTGAATAGCACCTCAGCCCAAATTTGCGTCTATTATACTGTGCTTTCCGTAAGTTTGCAAGGAGAGATATTAGGAACCGTAGGGCCATTCAATCAATTGTCTATTTTCCAATTGTCTATTTTTCATCAAATTTTCCTCCCCCGGCCCGGTAGGGTATTTGCTTGGGGTTTTTGATAGGGTATTTCTGCGTATTTCTTCGCGGTTTTGCGGTGTACTCACCCAAATGCGACCTGCATTCCTAACCGAACCGGTTTTCTCCCTCGGCCTGGTAGGTTCGGTTTCCTAACCGAACCGGCTCCTTCAAAAAAAGCCGTGAACCCCAATAATTTCTTAAAATTGAATGACCGTGTTAGGAACCGTAGCATAACCTGTTAGGTTGTGCATCGCAGCATAAGTATATTTCCATTTCCCAGTTCCGTAGGAACGGCATGTTTATAGAAAACGTTCCGCTATCTGTTTTAGCCCTGTAAGGGCGATATGTCTATCGTAGCTGACGATTAGTAGATGGGATTATTAAATTCTCTCCCTTGAAATCTTTCGCAAATCGGTGTATAATTTGTATCTAAGAGCAGCTATGCGCACGACTTCTGTTTTTTAGGACAATTTGCCGATGCAGATTATTGCCGAACACAAACTCATTGAATTTGCGCAAACTATCTCACAAGAATTTGTTGAGGCTACATCTCACCCGGAAGCTGCCGCACAGTGGCTAATAGATTTACTGAATCTATTAGCTGGTATCGTGAATCGGAATGAAGACCTCAGCCGCGTCGTTGTGACAGGAGCCGAACATCAACAACTCTTAGCAGTGCTGGAGGATTTAATCTGGGGTGTTGGTCAGGATGAGGACCACCCCTTGTCGGACACAATGGCATTGGTTGGCCTGCTCATTAAAGCGTATGAGGATGCTCACTTCCCAAAGTTAGCGGATCTCTATCCAGAATTGGCAAAGAAA
Organism: Candidatus Poribacteria bacterium; assembly: GCA_963668035.1. Classification (GTDB taxonomy): domain Bacteria; phylum Poribacteria; class WGA-4E; order WGA-4E; family WGA-3G; genus WGA-3G. The sequence continues at coordinate 393,347 of OY764073.1, forward strand.
ATAAAAGCTGAATTGGCTAACGAAGGTAGTAACCGTAAAACTTCTACGGTAGAGCGAACTGAGACAGATCTTGCTCCGGCAGTTTTCTTTTCGGTTGGTTTCATCCTTTCAGAAGCAGACAGGGTAGAAGAGACTATTTGTGCCTACGACTTGGCACTCCGTCTGAAGTCAGATTATGCCGAGGCTTATAATAATCGTGGTGCTGCTAAAAAAGCCTTAGGTCAATATAAGGCAGCTATCGCAGACTTTGATAAAACTATTCACCTAAATCCGAATTTAGCCGAGCCTTACACGAACCGCGGAACTGCGATGCTAGAATTGGGCGAATATAAGAAAGCTATTACAGACCATGATAAAGCCATCGCTCTTAAACCTGATTATGCTGTGACTTATATCAATCGAGGAACTGCGAAGTATGTTCTTGATAAATGTGAAGAAGCAAGGGCGGATTTTCAGACTGCCTTGGAACTCGCGAAACGCTTTGGTGAAGCGGCTCTCAAAGTGGATTTAGAGCAGTGGATTCAAAAGCTTAGCGGTATGGAATGAAGTCAAAAGGAATCTTTTTTTTCGCACCATATTTCTTAAAATTGTCCAAACTTTAGTATGGCAATACAGATGGTAATGTGAAGTATCCTTGTTTGTATGGAACATTCCGCAAAGATACGCCTTGGGCTTCCGTTCACATGGACAAAAATTTCACAGTAACCCATCAGAAGCACCGAAACCACAAACGCCTGAAAACCCACACCACCACTGGATTCTCAAGCGTTCTACGCACAACTTTAAAAATCTAATTTCACAGTAACACAGAAAATTGACAGGTTTCACAGCACCGAGAAAACACACGTCACACTTGACACCGTAGCCGTTTTCGACAGGCAGTCTGCAAAACTTACTGTGAATCTCATAAAGAGAAATCTTCTACATTTCGCTTTGAAGGATGTAAGAACCGATTGTTGATAAAGTCCTCCTCCGCTCAAAGCGGTTTTCCAAAACACAACACATACCCATCATGATCCTTAAGTTCAAAAGCACGCAGACCGTCATCGGTATCTGCAAGCGGTTCGTGGAATGCCAAGCCACGCGACTGATACTCCGCAAACAATGCGTCAGGGTCGGGAGTAAGAATAAAAGCGTCCCATCTTGCCCACTCATGCCGAGTATGATTCGGGACCGGCAACGTGTCCGGTGCGATGTGCTTTAGCAGAATCCGCACAGCATCGCGAGAGACGATCCCAAAAAATGGGTCTTCTTCTGGGATGAGTAGGTCCGTCTCAAAACCGAGTTTCTGATTGTAGAAGTCAATAGACTCCGCAAGGTTTTTGACGATAAAAAATGGATAGATCCTCTCAAGTGTTGCGTTATTTGCCATCGTCCATCCTCCTGATTTTCTTTCCCCAATATTCTAACAGATTTCTGATCAGCATTCAATGAAAAGTCGGGAATCGGAATACCCTCCTACCAGGGCAATTTAGTTTTCGGTTTTGACTTTGGTTTTCATTTATAGATGTTAACGTTTTTTCCAAAATATCGCGAGCGCAGCTCGCTCCTACAGCAAAGCGTTGACACATCCGGAGCTTCGCGGTATACTAACGGCGATTACCACAAATTTGAGTCGGAAAAGGAGCATTTTCATGGCAACACTCAGATGGGGGATACTCGGTTGTGGCGATGTCGCTGAATATAAGGGCGGACCGCCACTCTATACCCTTGACAACTCCGAACTTATCGCTGTGATGCGGCGCGATCGCGCCAAAGCGGAATCTTTCGCTGAAAGACACGGCGCGAAACGCGTCTATACCGACATAGATGCACTCCTTGCAGATGATGAACTTAATGCAATCTACATCGCAACGCTGCCATATTTGCACTGCGAACACACGCTCCGCACGGCAGCGGCAGGGAAACACGTCCTTTGTGAGAAACCGATGGCAATGACGGTTGAAGAGTGCCAACGTATGGTGGATGCCTGCCACGACGCGGGTGTTACCTTGATGCTCGCCTATTACCGGAACTTCTATCCAAATATCGTGGAGATGAAGACGTTGATGGAGGCGGGTGCGATCGGTGATGTGGTGCTTGCACAGGTCAATCATACCGGTTTCTATAACCCGAATCGGCACGACCTAAAGAATTGGCGGGTTAACCCAGAAATCAGTGGCGGCGGGGTGCTGATGGACCTCGGTAGCCACCGTATCTCGCTACTCCAGTATCTGATGGGAGACATCGAATCTGTGCAAGGGTACGCAGAGACGGTGCATCTGGATATTGACGTGGACGATTCTGCTGTGTTTACGCTCCGTTTCGAGAGTGGCGCGCATGCCGTTGCTAATATCAATTGGAATGTCGGCGTGTCTATTGACGATGTTGCGGTTTACGGGACAGAGGGCAGTTTAAGGTGTTCGCCGTTGAATTCGGGGAACTTGACGCTTGAAACAAAATCAGAGGGACGCGTAGAGATGAACCAAACCCCGTTGCCACATACGCATACGGGACTCGTAGCAGATTTCGTCAACCATCTCAAGACAGGTGAACCGATCCGGTGTTCGGGTGGGTCCGGGTTGCAGACGAATGCGATTATTGCGCAGATAATGGGCGAGGTTAGGAAACCTCGCCAGCGGTGAGAATAGGTTTTTTGAAGTTAATTAATCCGTTTAGATTCTAACGCCAGCCATTCACCGTATCCACGCGGCATCTCTGCAGGGGCATCTAAACCTGATTCCTCACGCCAGCGTAATAACGGATGCCGCCGATCAACTTGCGGAAGATCCACACGTGTGCCGTCCGCCGCTGACTCAAAGATACCCATCATCATCTCAACGATATGCCGTCCCTCAGCACCGCTGCAGGTATGGGGCCTGCCTTCGTCTAAAGCGTTGACATAGTCCTCCACGAACCAGTAATCCGCTTCTGACGCGCTGCTTTTCGGATCGTAATGTTCGGGATAGATGAGTTCCAACGGCTCCCACGCGTCATGGATGCCATCGGGGAGATAGTGCGGGGTTGGTAGCCACCATGCACCGCCACTTTTCCAGAAGAGTCGTCCCTCAGTGCCGTAGAGTTCCATAGCATACGCATCGGTGTCCATTTTAGGGAATCGGTGTTGGAGCAGCGTGCCGGTGACATTGCCTTCATATTGCAGCGTTGCGGTGATATATTCACCCGCGATCGTTCCCATACCGCTCGGCGATGGCACTACATCTGTCGGTGTGATCGGTTTTTCACCTGTCGTTAGGTGCGCCACAACGCTTTTGCAGCGTTTCCCGAAGTGCAGCATATTGTTGAGCTTATGTGTGCCGATGTTCATCAGTCCATAGCCGCCGTAGTAGCCTTTCCCGCTGCCGTACATATAACGCAGTTCACCGATTTTCCCGGCATTAAAAGCACGGTCGAGTGCCTGCATAGATGCGCCAACGCGCCCTTGATGATGCACAGCGACCTGCACACCTTTCGCTTCCGCTTTCGCGATAACGGCATCCGCTTGCAGAAGGTCTACACACATCGGTTTTTCGACTTCAATATGGACACCGTGTTCCAGCACACGCATACACAGATCGTAATGGAACTCTGTGCCAGTCGGAATCGCTACGATGTCGGGTTGCGTCTGATGGATCATCTCATCCAAATCGGTGAAGCGTGCGGTGACGTTGACCTCTTCACCCAAGGCGTTCAGGCGTTCTTCAATCAAGTCACAGAGCGCGACGATTTCTGTGCGTGGGTGCGCGTGATAGGCGCGTGCCGCTGCTGTCCCACGTCCTCTGCATCCTAAAATTCCGATCCGATATGTTTTCATCAATTTCTCCTTGATAGGTACTCGGATAGCGCGTAATCAAACGGCGTGGCGGTGTCCATTTGCACGTAATCTATCTGGCTTGCGCCGCACCCGCGACGGTAACTCTGGATAAACTCGTTCAACTTCTCAAGATAATCTGCTTTTAAGGTGTCCGCTTGCGTTGATAGTGTCTGCCCGGTCTCCATATCCCGAAAAACGACAGAGCCGGTGTATGGGAAGGTAAGTTCTGCAGGATCAAGCAGGTGAAAGACAATCACTTCGTGTTTCTGATGGCGGAGGTGTTTCAGCGCGGAGATAACTTGCGAGGGTTCATCGAGCAGATCCGAGATAACGATAACCAAGCCGCGCCGCACAATCCGTTTGGCGAGTTCGTGGAAGAGGCTGCTTAATTGCGTTTCTTGACCGGGGGTAGCATTCTCCAGTGCAGACATAATCGCTTGAAGATGCGTTGCGGCACCTCTCGGTGGGATGTATTGCGTAATATCTGTATCGAAGAGTGCCAACCCGACGGAGTCCCGTTGTTTCAGCATGAGATAGGTAAGTGTCGCTGCGAGGTAGCACCCGTATTCAAACTTCGTCAAGCCTTCCTCTGCGTGCTTATAGTTCATGGATGCGCTCTTATCGAGAAGGATATAGGCGCGCAGATTCGTCTCTTCTTCAAATTTCTTGACGTAATACCGATCAGATTTCCCGAACACCTTCCAATCGATATAGCGGATTTCATCGCCGGGCATATATTGTCTATGCTCAGCGAATTCCACGCTAAACCCTTGATATGGACTTTTGTGTAGACCCGTGACGAACCCCTCAACGACGAGGCGTGCAACGAGTTCCATGCCGCCAATCCGAGAGAGCGCGACCGGATCTAAATATTTATGAGATGTTTGCATAATGTCCCTTTAACGAATCATTGTTTGACCCCTTTTTTCACTTTTATTGGAACTCTGCAAGGAAGTCCGCGGGCTTTATAATAAGGATACCCTGATAATTTCCAATGGGCAACAAATGCTTCTGATCACCAGTAACAATATGGGTAGCCTGTCCCACAAGGGCACATTCTATTATCATGTCGTCGTCTGGATCAGTTGTAATGCCTTTGAGGCGATTAGGAATTTCGACTATCTGGAGAAAGTCAAGAAGTCCAGCTACTATTTCCGCAGCACCTGATGCGGAAAAACCCAGCTTAGTTGCTAGCTTATCTTCAAATTCATCAAGAATTTCATCGCAGGTTAACCCTACAACTTTCTCTTGCTGTGCTAACTCAATACAGTCATAAGGTATTCCGCCCCAAACCATCCCAGAGATCAGAACGTTTGTATCGTAAACCGCTACTGGCTGCATTCACGGTCCTCATGGATAATATCGTTGATAAAATATAAGCGTTCGTCTTCTGTCATTGCGTCCCAATCCAACCCCCGCTCGGCAGATAGTTCTCGCACCTTTGATTCGGCATGTTTTCTATGTTCTTCATACCCGGCGCGGGCCTGCTTTGCAAGCACCTTAACTACTTTTAACTTCTCTTCCGGCGGCATCTGCTGTAGAAAATCAATAACCTGTTCAGTTGTTAATTCAAGCGTCAAATTCATTTTGACCCCTCCTATCTTTTAAGATTCAATTATAACAAAAATTGGGCTAAATATCAAGACAAATTCAAGTAAGCAACGGTTTCAACCAACGTCTTGCAGTTTCGATGTCCATGCCAGTGCGTTCCGCGTAATCCGCAACCTGATCCTCCCCGATTCTGCCGATACTAAAATACTTTGCCTCTGGATGTGAATAATACCAACCACTTACAGATGCTGCCGGAAACATCGCCAAACTCTCCGTGAGAGATATACCCGTCTTTTCTGTAACCTTCAGAAGTTCAAACAACACCCGTTTTTGATTATGGTCAGGACACGCCGGATAGCCAGGGGCGGGACGAATCCCTCGGTATTTTTCCGCAATTAGAGCCTCATTATTCAATGCCTCATCCACAGCATACCCCCAAAGCGTTGTCCGAATGTGCTGATGCATCTTCTCCGCGAACGCCTCTGCAAGTCGGTCTGCCAACGCTTTCGTCATAATACTGTTGTAATCGTCCTGTTTCTGTTCAAACTCGGCGCAGAGTTCGGGTACCCCGATCCCCGTCGTCACAGCAAACGCACCGATATAATCCGGAATCCCTGTTGGTTTCGGTGCAATGAAATCGCCGAGACTCAGATTCGGTCTCGTGAACGGCTGTTCTGTCTGCTGGCGTAAATAGTGTAAGATGGCGATCAGCTCCGACCGCGCTTCGTCCGCATAAATTTCTGTCCCTTCACCGACACCGTTGGCAGGAAAAATTCCGACGACAGCGCGTGCCTGAATCCGTTTCTCGTCGACGATAGTCCGGAGGAGCGTTTCAGCATCTTTAAGAAGTTTGCACGCCTCCTCACCGACTTCTGGAGCCTCCAATATATTCGGATACTTACCGCGAAGTCCCCATGTCGTAAAGAACGGGCTCCAGTCAATATAATCAACGAGTTTCGCTAACGGATAGTCCTCAAAGACCTTAGTGCCTATCATCGCGGGTTTAGTCGGATTGTAATTCCGCCAGTCAGGTGTGAATTTCCGCTGTTGCGCAACAGTAAACGGAAGTAAGGTCGCCTGTTTCCGGTTTTTGGCGCGACGTTCTCGGAGTGCTGCGTATGCTTCACGGGTCTGCTCGACGAATGTCTCCTGTTTCTCACTGTTCATCAGATCGCTGACAACGCCGACACTGCGGGACGCGTCTTTAACGTGGATCGTTGCGCCGCTATAGACGGGTTCAATTTGGACAGCGGTATGGACTTTTGAGGTAGTCGCGCCGCCGATCAGAAGTGGGATGCGGAAGCCTTCACGTTCCATCTCTTCAGCAACATGTACCATTTCATCTAATGATGGCGTGATGAGTCCACTCAGCCCTATAATATCGGCGTTCTCTTTGCGTGCCGTGTCCAAAATATCTTCCGCGGACACCATCACACCGAGGTCGATGATTTCGTAATTGTTGCAGCCAAGCACGACACCGACAATGTTCTTACCGATGTCATGTACATCGCCCTTCACCGTCGCCATAACGATTTTACCTCTGGATTGGAGAGCCCCTTCCGCCTGTTCCTTTTCAATGAATGGAACAAGATGCGCGACCGCCTTTTTCATAACATACGCGCTTTTAACGACTTGCGGCAGGAACATTTTGCCGTCCCCGAAGAGTTCACCGACGCGATTCATACCATCCATCAACGGTCCTTCTATCACCTGTATCGGACGTTCATGCTTAAGGCGCGCTTCTTCCGTATCTGCTTCGATGTGTTCGATGATCCCTTCAACGAGCGCGTGACTGAGCCGCTCTTCAACCGGCAGTTTCCGCCATTTCTTGTTGACACGCTTCTTTTTGCTCCGACCTTTCAATGTATCCGCGAGTGTAACGAGCCGATCCGTTGCATCTTCCCTCCGATTAAACAGCACATCCTCTACTGCTGCTAAAAGCGTTGTGGGGAGATCGTCATAAACCGCGAGCTGCCCAGCGTTGACGATTCCCATGTCCATACCCGCATTGATGGCGTGATAGAGGAACGCTGCGTGCATCGCTTCACGCACCGTGTCATTGCCACGGAACGCAAAAGAAATATTGCTGACACCGCCGCTCACTAAAGCGTGTGGACACGTGGCTTTGATTTCTTTGCACGCCTCAATAAATGCCTTCGCATATTCGTTATGTGTCTCAATGCCGGTTGCGACAGCGAAGATGTTCGGGTCGAAGATGATGTCCTCTGGAGGGAAACCGACCTCTTCTGTCAGCAGCCGGTACGCCCTGCGGCAGATCTCCACCTTCCGTGCGTAGGTATCTGCTTGCCCCTGTTCATCGAACGCCATAACGATAACCGCGGCACCGTATCGACGGATCAGTCGCGCTTTTGCTAAAAAGTCTTCCTCACCTTCTTTCAAGCTGATTGAGTTAACGACACCCTTCCCTTGAATGCACGCCAATCCTGCTTCTATAACCTCCCAGCGACTGGAATCCAGCATAATCGGGACTCGACTAATATCTGGCTCCGCTGCGATGAGATTGAGAAACTTGACCATCGCCGCTTTGGCATCTAACATGCCTGCGTCCATGTTAATATCGATGAGTTGCGCGCCGTTTTCTACTTGGTCGCGGGCAACCTGTAAAGCGGTTTCGTAATCCTCGTTTTTAATAAGGGTTGCGAATCGGCGAGAGCCTGTTACGTTTGTCCGTTCACCAACGTTAACAAAGAGCGAATCGGAGGTGATGTTAAACGCCTCTAAACCACTGAGACGACAGGCGCGTTCTTGTGGCGTGGGTTGGCGCGGCGGGTATTCCGCAGCGACTTTGACAAGCGTTTCGATATGTTCAGGTTGGCTGCCGCAACATCCGCCCACGATGTTGACGAAGCCGTTTTGCGCGAATGCGTGCAGCCAATCCCCCATCTCCTCCGGGGTCTGCGTATACTGACCGAGTTCGTCGGGGAGACCAGCGTTCGGATAGCAGATAACGGGGATGTCTGCCAATTTCGCCAGCTCTGCAAGATAGGGACGGATCTGCTGCGCCCCAAAACCGCAGTTCAGTCCGACAGCAAGCAGGTTCGCATGCCGGACAGAGTTCCAGAACGCCTCAACCGTTTGTCCTGAAAGATTACGTCCACCGCCACCACTTCTGTCAGAGGATACGATAAGCGGGATGTCGATGCCTCGCGTCTCGGCAAGCGTCTGGATCGCAAAGAGTGCGGCTTTGCAATTGAGTGTGTCCATAACGGTTTCAACGAGGAGCAGATCAACACCACCGTCAATTAAGCCTTCTGCTTGTGTTGTGTAGGCGGAAACGAGTTGTGAGAACGTGATATTGCGATAGCCGGGATCGTTTACGTTAGGCGAGAGGGTGCAACTGCGATTTGTAGGTCCCATGCTTCCGGCAACGAAACGCGGTTTACTCGGCGATGTCCATTTATCTGCAACTTCACGAGCGATGCAGGCTGCCGCATAGTTGACCTGATACGCAATATCTTGGAGTTGATAATCTGTCATTGAGATGGATGTGCTCGTAAAGGTGTTTGTTTCGATGATGTCCGCGCCTGCACTACAATAGCTGGCGTGTATTTCCCGGACAATATGCGGTTGTGTTATGGAGAGCAGATCGTTATAACCTTTGAGTTCGCACGGGTGATCTGCAAACCGGTCGCCACGAAAATCTGCCTCCGTGAGGCGATAGGTCTGTAACAATGACCCCATCGCACCGTCAAGAATTAGAATCCGTTTCTCCAGTTCGTTTTTAAGATGTTTTATTTTTTTCGGATTTGTCATAAAATATAGTATACCATATATGAACCCGTTTGTCCATTAAAAGTCTACGAGAAGTCCCTATGCAAAACCGAAATGAAACACCTCAACGTTCTCCGCATTCCCATAAATACGCTGTGCATTTTGATATACTCCCAGAGATTTCCTATCTCAATCAAGCGTTGGTGCTCTTAATCGCAGATTTTTTACCGATCCTTCACGGTTTCCCGCACGATGTCTGGATTTCTGAAAAATGGGTAGACGAAGGGCTGGATTTCTGTCGGGTTGTTTTTTGGGTATCTGCCGAATCCCCGGATGCGATTAAAACCTTTGCGAACTGGTTTCAGGCGATATTCCGAGATGCCTCTGTTACCGAGGTTTTGGAATGCCTCGTCGTGCAGGCTCTGGACGCACCCAACGATGCCGAGGTTATCCTGTCGGATTGGACGCGGGTAGCGAATTAGCCATTACTAAAAAAAAGCGTTGACATCGAAAAATAAAATAGATATAATATTAGGTGAAGAAAAAATGAGTTTTCAAGACACGATAAGGTAAACGATAAAAATGATCCGACGAACCTATTGGAACGTTATATGGCGGAAGGCTCCGGGGTTACAATGTTTACTGGTAGCAGTAATGCTCCTATCCTTGCTGGTTGTGAACCAGACACATGCGCAAACTGTTGATGAAATTTTTCAGAATTTCAAACAAGCTTATAACAAATCTGACAATTTCAGCGCGAATTTTGAGGAGACAACGCTGTTGGCAAAGACGAAAAGCGTCGCTCGCGGGCGAATTGTTTTTAAGAAACCGAATTTGCTCCGTAGGGAGTATGTCGGTCGAAAAAATGCCGCTAAAGTTATCCAACTGACTGTTTTTGATGGGAAATACGGGTGGACGTATACACCGACCCTCAACCAGGTTAATAAGATGAAATTGGACAACCCAAAGGGTCAGTTGTTTCCGGGTATCGGGGCATCACTTGACGATTTTGAAGCGATGTATGATATGGTACTTGTCCCTGACGAATTCGCGAATCCGAAGGGTATACACAACATTGAGTTCACCCCTAAAAAAGGGTTGGCGAATCCGAAAGTGAAGGAAAAGTTTCAAATCTGGGTACAGGCCGATGGCTGGCTCCCCGTTCAGGTTGGCCACGAAATTGAACTTGAAGACGGATCCCGTCAAAGCGCGATTGTTAAGTTCTCAGAGATCAAACGGGATAAAAAACTTGCACCGGATCTTTTCAAATTTGTGGTGCCTAAAGATGCCGAGGTCATCAACCTTAAGTAAAGTTATTAGTCGTCAGTTATCAGTTGTCAGTTAAGAAGTTTATGTTCGCTGACGTTTTCTTATAACCGTCGTTGCACAAATAAGTAACACGCGTAACAAGGAGATGTGGGGGAATCAAAAACCAGACTGATAACTGGTAACCGATAACTGATAACCATTTCTATACATTATGGATTTCGGTACCCTTTTTCGGTTGGCAAATCTCCTAACGATTTTACGGCTATTCTTGATACCGCCTTTCATCTTCTGTTTTCAGGCAGATATGATGGTGCCTGCTCTCACTATTTTTGCGATTGCTGCACTGACAGATCACTTTGATGGGAGAATTGCGCGGATACAAGGGGTGACAGGTTTCGGGAAATTCATGGACCCGCTCGCGGATAAATTGTTGGTCGGTGCCGCCTTAATCTGTTTAACCCTTTTTGAAGGCATCGGGGGCGGACTCATCCCGATGTGGATGGTCGTCGTCATTATGGGGCGTGAAGTGCTTGTTACATTCCTGCGGATCGTTTTCATCGCAAAATACGGGCAGGTGGTCTCCGCAAGTCAGTGGGGAAAATACAAGATGACTTCACAACTCGTTGTTATTGCTATCGGTTTAGTTTTGCTCGCGCTTCAGAACGAACAGACCGCTACGTTTGTTTTGAAAACCCGGGGACCCATCTATTTTATGATGTATCTCCCCCTGGTACTCACAATCGGGTCCGGTGTGGAGTTCCTGGTTAATAACCGCAAAGCACTATCCGCATTGATTTTTTCAACCCGTTACGATCCAGAAGCAGGTGCGTGATGTCTACAGCTAAAGGTAATAGCGTTCGCTGTTTTATAGCGATTGAAGTCCCAAAACCGGTACAGGTGCTGCTGAAGCCTGTACAGACACGGCTTCAATCCGAGACTCCCAAAGTTTCGTGGACGAAACCTGGCAACTTCCACCTGACCTTAAAGTTCCTCGGGGATGTCCATGCTGAAGAAATTAGTGTTGTGACCGAAGCGGTTGAAAACGTCGCTGCGAAACAGCCCGCATTTTCTATTGAATTCGGCGGTATTGGGGCGTTTCCCACGCTTACGCGTCCGCGGGTTATCTGGGTAGGTCTTAAACACGGCGCAGCGACTGTCTCACGCCTCGCGAAAGCCGTGAACCTTGAACTGAAACCTCTCGACTTCCCAGCGGACAACCGCTTTCATCCGCATCTTACGCTCGGACGGGTCAAGAGGCCGATGAATCTGAAACCGCTAAAAAACATTTTACAGAAATATGATACAATTGATGGCGCGATGGTGAGTGTCAGTGAAATCGCTGTCATGCAAAGTCAACTTCACCCGAATGGGGCCATCTATACGCCTTTAAAAGTATGTCATTTTTCGGCGTAGTACGACAATCCAAAGCACCACCTTTAGCGGTAGGTGCCATAAAGGAGAAATCTTAAGAACATGTTAGATGAACAGAAACAGAAAGCTATCGACCAGGCGATCTCACAAGTGGAACGTGAATTCGGTAAAGGTGCTATCATGCGTTTCACAGATAGTGATGTTGTCCCGGTCGAAGCGATCTCGACCGGTGCGCTCTCGCTTGACCTTGCCCTCGGTGTAGGCGGTGTACCGCGCGGGAGAATCATTGAAATTTTCGGACATGAAGGGACCGGTAAGACGACTTTAGCACTTCATATCGTCGCCGAAGCGCAGAAATTAGGGGGGACGGCTGTGTTCATTGATGTTGAACACGCCCTTGATACCACTTATGCGCGAAATATCGGGGTCAATATGGAAAATCTGTTGATCGCGCAACCCGATGCAGGCGAACAAGCATTGGAGATCGTCGAGACACTCATCCGTAGTGGTGCCATTGATTTGGTCGTTGTTGATTCTGTGGCAGCATTGACACCCCAAGCCGAGATTGAAGGTGAAATGGGGGACGCACATGTCGGGTTGCTGCCCCGTTTGATGTCCAAAGCACTCCGAAAGTTATCCGGGGTTACCAATAAGTCTCATACGTGTGTTATCTTTACGAACCAGATTCGACAAAAAATCGGAATTATGTTCGGCAATCCGGATACGACACCCGGTGGGCTCGCTCTTAAGTTCCATGCCTCTGTCCGATTAGAACTCCGCCGTGGGAACCAGATTAAAGAAGGAAATGAGGTAGTCGGAAGCGGCGTGCGTGTTAAAGTCGTCAAAAATAAGGTGGCACCGCCTTTCAAAGAGGCTGAATATGATGTTACCTTCGGAAAAGGGATTTCCAAAGAAGGGAACCTCTTAGATATCGCCGTTGACAACGAATTTGTCCAAAAGAGCGGGTCTTGGTTCTCTTACAACGGTGAACGCATCGGACAAGGCAGGACGAATGTGAAGAAGTATTTAGAGGACAACCCTGACATTGCCGCGGAGATTGAAGTGAAGATCCGGGAGGCATTGCATATGGCACCGGAGGCAGGAGCCGGCGCGATACCTGAAGACGAAACCGAGGTTCACGAAACAGTTGAGGAAGTGGAATAAGACCAAAACCGGTATAGCGAGGTCTTCTGCCTCGCTATACAAAAATAACTTTTTCTTGACACTATTTTTTCAAAGTGCTATACTCTAATCAAATGGCTGTCGGTTATCAGTTTGGCTTTTGAAAGTAGAAATTTTTTTTCTTATCTCGGATGTCCTTATGGGTAACGACGCTTACAAGAGGATGCTAAAGGATTCAGAAACCTCTTAACTGATAACTGACAACTGATAACCGATAACTACTTAGAAAGTGAGAGCTTGACGTATGGCTATCAAAAGAGGAAATTCCGAGGATGCCTTTGAGGAGCAAAAGACGCTTGATGTCGTCTGGTATCAACAACAGATGCGTGCCCTTCAAGGGACAATTGACATGCTTGAAGCGGAACTCGAAAGCATGCGGCAGCAGCAGCGGGTCGTCCATGTCAAGGAACTTGAAGCACAACTCTATGAGACGCAGCGTGAGCTGATGGCGACGGAACGCCGCAACAAGCGATTGACGAGTACCTTGCAAGAGGCGAAAGAGAAGCTGCAGATCCTCAAGGAAAAAGTCGCTCAACTCAGTGCACCTCCGAATAACTACGGAGTCTTCCTCGGCACGAACGAAGATGAAACTGTCGATATTGACATCAGCGGCAGAAAATGGCGCGTCAATATCGATCCAGCACTCAAGGGGCAAACGCTTGCAGTCGGACAAGAGGTCGTTGTCAACAGTGGTATGAACGTTATTGCTATCAAAGGTGCTGAAAGACACGGAGACGTTGTGAAAATTAAAGAGCGCGTCGAAGATGAACTCGCTATTGTGAGTCTCCGCACCGATGAGGAACGCGTCGTTAGAATAGCCGAATCTCTGAAAAAGGAGACTTTGAAAACCGGTGATAATGTGCTCCTCAACCATACGACAAGCATGCTCATGGAAAAACTCCCCAAACGCGAAGTGGAAGACTTGCTGCTTGAGGAGGTACCGAATATCGGTTACACTGACATCGGTGGGCTTGATACACAGATAGAAGCAATTCGGGATGCCATTGAGCTGCCATACCTCTATCCGAAGGAGTACGAAGAGTTTAACCTTTCACCCCCGAAGGGCGTGCTACTGTATGGACCCCCCGGATGTGGTAAAACTTTGATCGCTCGAGCTGTCGCAAGTAGTATAGCCGAACGGGTCCGAAAAGAGAGCGGTAATGATGAAGTGCGCGGTTATTTCATCAATATTAAGGGACCTGAACTGCTGAATAAATATGTCGGCGAAACCGAACGTAAGATCCGAGAAGTTTTCCAAAAAGCACGCGATAAGTCGAGAGAAGGGTTTCCGGTTATCATCTTTTTCGATGAAATGGACTCCCTATTCCGTTCCAGAGGGATGGGAATCTCATCGGATATGGAATCGACGCTCGTACCGCAGTTTCTCTCCGAAATTGATGGCGTTGAGAACTTACGCGATGTCATTGTCATCGGTGCCAGCAACCGGCAAGATCTGCTGGATCCTGCGGTTTTACGGCCCGGCAGGCTTGATGTTAAGATTAAAATTGATCGACCCAACTTAGACGGCGCCAAAGACATTTTCGCAATATATCTCACACCCGATCTCCCCTTTGCTGAAAAGGTTTGCCAGCAGTTTGAAGGAGATACACAAGCGGTTGTGGATCACTTCATTGATGAAGCTGTCCGTGAAATGTACGCCACCACAGATGAAAATCGGTTTATTGAGGTAACTTATGCCCGTGGCGAACGCGAAACGCTCTTTTTTAAAGACTTTGTCAGTGGCGCAATGATAGAGAACATTGTTTCACGCGCCAAAAAAGCAGCAATCAAACGCTTTATCGGTTCCAACGGAACAGACAAAGGGATGTGTCTTGACGATCTCAAGGCAGCCATCAGAGAAGAATATCACGAGAATGAGGATCTGCCGAACACGACGAACCCTGATGATTGGGCAAAAATTTCAGGGCGGAAAGGCGAAAAGATCGTCAATATCCGTGCATTGATTAATGAACCCGCACGCGAGAAAAAACAGGAAGTCCGAGTCACCCGAGGCGGGACATTCCTCTAAATGCAGAGTCGTCGGTTGTCGGTTATCAACCGTCAGTTTGGTTTTTGATTATCTAATGGTTTCTTGTCCGGGTCGTTCCTGAAATAAAAAAACGGTGACAAGAAGATTTTGATCCATCAAATGATTAACTGAAAACCGAAAACTGATAACTGAAAACTATTAAAATGGAAATACCAATCATAATGGGAACAGAGACTGAGTACGGCATCTCAGTCAAAAATGCACGTGAGCAAGATCCGGTTGCAGCCTCTACTTTGGTCGTCAACGCTTATAAGACCTGTAGAGAAGATATACCGAGTACTGCGACTGCTGTCACATGGGATTATGATCAAGAGAGTCCGCTCATGGATGCGCGCGGGTTCCTTGCGGAGACAGAAACACCTGTCTCCGAGGCGGACACCAGCACTGCTGTTAATGATATTCTGATCAATGGCGGACGCTATTACGTCGATCACGCGCACCCTGAATATTGCACGCCGGAATGTGCAAACGCACGCGATCTACTGCTCTATGAAAAGGCAGGCGAATTAATATTAGAGGTCAGTAGACTCGCGGCTGAACGGTTACTACTTGACAATCAGGAAATTATCATATATAAAAATAACACCGATTACAAAGGGCACAGCTATGGAGCACATGAAAACTATCTCATGTCCCGTAAAGTCCCGTTTGATGCTATCGTTGAGGGGTTGATGCCTTTCCTCGTTACTCGGATCATTATCACCGGGAGCGGCAAAGTCGGTGCCGAGAATAGGAGTGAGGAGACGGATTATCAAATCTCGCAACGCGCAGATTTCTTTGAAAAGGAGGTTGGGCTTAGCACGATGGTGAACCGGCCCCTGATTAACACGCGTGATGAACCGCATGCTGATGATAAACTCTATCGACGGCTACACGTTATCGTCGGCGACTCGAATATGTCTGAATTCAGTATCTATCTCAAAGTAGGCATCACTTCTATCGCCCTCCAGTTAATCGAGAAAGGCGTTGTCGGAAAGCAATTCAGTTTGAAGGATCCCGTCGCGGCGATAAAGCATATCTCGCGCGACCTGTCTTGCAAACAACAGATAGAACTTGCGGATGGACAGCAGCGGTCACCGATAGAGGTGCAACGCGCATATCTCAAGCTTGCACAGCAACATCTCACACCTCAGGAACGGACCCCTGTCGTTGAAGATGTCCTTGAGAAATGGCAATTTGTGTTGGATAACTTGGAAATAGACCCAGAGCGGCTCAGCCGTTACCTCGATTGGATTATCAAAAAGAAGTTACTTGACGCGTACCGAAAACGGCACAGCTATCCGTGGGACAACCCACATGTTCGGATGCTTGACTTGCAGTACCATGATATTCGTCCGGACAAAGGACTCTATATCCGTCTATGCAAAAACGGACATGTTAAACGCTTACTCAACCATGAAGAAATTGTGCATGCCATGCACTATCCACCTGTAGACACCCGTGCCTATTTTCGCGGCACCTGTTTACGCAGATTTCCAAAGCACATTTACAGTGCAAGTTGGAATTCAATGATTTTTATCGGTAAATCCGGGGGACTTGACAAAATTATGATGGATCGCCCCCACTTCGGGACACAAAAAATTGTTGGCGAACTGCTGAACACCTGTACAGCAGAAGAACTCGTTAAGGAAATCCGAGGCGAGGCATTAGCGTAGTTAAAAAGGAGTAAACCACCATGTCGACTGAGAAACAACAGGAACACCTCAAACGCCATGTCGATGAAACCGAAGACATGCAGCCCGATGTCGCCACCGGCGAAATGGATGAGGCGTTCGTCGAAGACTTAGATACACTTCTTGACGAAATCGATGAGATTTTGGAAGAAGATTCACAGGAATTTGTTGAAAACTATATCCAGCGAGGAGGGCAGTAGGAGTGCTTGACCTCAGTGATTATGGCACCTCCGACTTCTTCCAAATCCTCAAGCGGCGCCATCCGGAATTACTCGCGACGTTCAACGGAACTGCCGAGGCACCGGAAACGTCGTTCCGGTACTATGAAGGCACAACTGTCCTCGCGGTTGTCTACAACGCCGGGGTCGTTATGGCAGGTGATCGGCAGGCAACAGAAGGCTATCAGGTCGGCGAGCGACGCATTCAGAAGGTCTACCCGGTTGATCGGCACTCCGCAATTGCTGTTGCGGGTGCCGCCGGCCCCTGTATTGAAATGGCGAAACTCTTCCAAGTTGAGGTCGAATTTTACGAAAAGACGGAAGGCGTGAGCCTCAGCCTTGAAGGACAGGCGAACTTCCTCTCACACTTGGTACGTTCAAATCTCGCACTTGCAATGCAGGGACTAATTGTCTTACCGCTTTTTGCGGGGTATGATCTAAAGCAGCAACGCGGGCGGATTTTTAAATATGATGCTGTCGGCGGACGTTATGAGGAAAACGACTATTATGCAATCGGTTCCGGCGGTAAAGATGCCCGGACGACCCTTAAGAAACGCTACACACCAGGGATTGACCGTCAACAAGCCTTAGCAATCGTCGCGGAGGCTATCTGGGATGCTGCCGATGAGGATATCGCAACTGGTGGTCCTGATCTTATCCGAAAAATTTTCCCAACGCTTTACACTGTTACTGAAGAAGGAGTCGCCGAAGTTCCTGAGACAACCGTTGAGGAACTCTATCGTGATCTTATCACGTCTTTTTAAATACAGATATGTCCACACCCTATTATGTTTCACCGGAGCAGATTCGTCAGGATAAAGAGGATTTCGTCCGTCGCGGCATCGCACAAGCGAAAGAGGTTGTCGTCTTGGAATACCGAGATGGACTCCTGATGGTTGCTGAGAATCCGCGCAAAACTACTTTTAAAATCTCCGAAATTTATGACCGGATCGCGCTCGCAGCGGCCGGTAGGATTGCTGAATATGAGATACTCCGTGTTGTCGGTATCCGTGAGGCTGAAATTAAAGGGTTTCGCTATTACCGTGAAGATGTTACGGCAAAGTGGCTGACAAACCTCTATTCGCAGCACATGGGCGCAGTGGCACAAGCATGGGATGCGAAACCGTTGGAGATTGAACTGCTTGTCTGTGAATTAGGGGCGGCGGAAGCACCCACAAATTCCGAACTACAGAACCATCGGATTTATCATATCGCTTTTGATGGTATCTATTCGGAAGAAGAAAAGTATGCAGTTATCGGCGGACGTGCCGCAGAGATAACGGAGATCCTATCGCAGCGTTACACAGGCGGGTTAGAGATGGCGGCGGCACTCCAACTCGTAACAGAGACTTTTCGGACCATTGAAGCGGATGCGGAAGACAATTATGAGATAACGCCGCAGACAATAGAGGTGGCATGCCTCACCCGAACCGCTGAACGCCGAAAATTCCGGCGGCTCTCTACGGATGAAGTCACAACACTTTTAGATCTTTAAAGTAAGCGATGTGGTTCGGGAATTGGAGGTTCTCCTTAACAATGAGACGTAGAATTTATGGACTGGAAACCGAGTTCGGAATCATCTGGACACCCGATGGGGCGCGTAGAAAGACGCTCACCGTTCAGAACGTTGTGATGTACCTCTTCCGAGAAATCGTAGCGGGACGGATGTACCCAGATGTTTTCCTTGAAAACGGCGCGCGGTTTTACCAGGACATCGGATGCCACCCAGAATATGCAACCCCAGAATGTGATGATGTTGCTGAACTCGTCGCGCACGATAAAGCCGGCGAACGCATTATCACACGGCTCGCCAGGACCGCAGAACAGCGCATGCGAAATGATGGATTCTACGGAAAAATCTCCATTTTCAAAAACAATTTAGATACCCCTGGAAATACTTACGGATGCCACGAAAACTATCTCATGGAACGGCACATTGATTTCCGCCAATTGGCAGCGCAGCTGATCCCCTTCTTTGTTACGCGTCAGGTCTTCGCAGGTGCCGGAAAAATCAAACCCAGCCATCGCGGCTATTATGCGATCTCACAACGGGCCGATCATATCCGAGAGGAAATTTCTATCGGAACAACCACAGCGCGCGGGATTATTAACACACGCGATGAACCGCATGCTGACCGGGAAAAATATAGACGTTTACACGTCATCGTCGGGGATTCTAATATGTCCGAATTTTCGACTTTTTTGAAGGTCGGCACCACCGGTATTATTCTGCGTATGATTGAAGACAATTTCATTCAGCAACGATTCGCGCTCCGCAACCCCGTCAAAGCCATCCGTGATATTTCTGAGGATGTTAAATGCAAACATCTCATCGAACTCCAAAACGGGAAACGCCTCTCCGCCGTCGAACTGCAGTGGCAATATCTCGAATGTGCAAAGCGTTATCTGGAGCAAGCCGAATCTGATGCAACGACAACCCAGATTATGGCGCGCTGGGAGTATGTCCTCACCTGCCTGGAAAGTGATCCGATGCAGTTAGACCGAGAAGTGGATTGGGTCATTAAGTGGAGATGGCTGCAAACCTATCTCGCTAAGCGCGGCTTTGAGTGGGACGCGCCACAGGTAAAACACCTTGATTTGAAATATCACAATGTGCGACCAGAGGAAAGTCTTTACTATACGCTTGAAAGCCGGTCGGAGGTCGAGCGAATCGTCAAAGATGAACAGATTCGACACGCCGAACACTTTCCACCTCAACGGACCCGTGCCAAGTTTCGCGGTAAGTTCATCAAGAAAGTCAATGAAGGGAAAATCTTATGCGGTGTCAATTGGAGTTATATCCAACTTTATGAACCGTATCAAATTCTTTATCTCTCAACGGATCCATTTAAGCCAGAATTTGACGAAGCCAGTCGCACGATTTATTCAATCTAAATAGTTAATAGTTATCAGTTGTCAGTCTGGTTTTTTGATTGCTGAATATCTGCTTGTTACACTTGTTATTTTCATAAGTGACGACGGTTACAAAGAGGTGTTAGAGAATCAGAAACCTCTTAACTGACAACTGATAACCGAAAACTGGAAACTGTAACACAGGAGGCTTTTGATGCCACAACCAAAGTATGTTTACTTCTTTGGAGGCGGTGAAAGCGAAGGCAACGCCACAATGCGAACGCTGCTCGGCGGAAAAGGGGCAAATCTTGCAGAGATGAGCAATCTCGGTGTCCCTGTCCCCCCCGGATTCACCATCTCCACTGAGGTTTGCAAATTATATTACGAAAATGACAAACGGTACCCCACCGGACTTGACGCACAAATTGACGAGAATTTAGCGAAAGTAGAAGCCGCACTCGGCGCGAAATTCGGTGATACTGAAAATCCACTGCTGCTTTCTGTCCGCTCCGGTGCTGCAGTCTCAATGCCGGGAATGATGGACACAATTCTCAATCTCGGTTTGAATGATGATACCGTTAAGGGACTAATCGCTAAATCCGAAAATGAACGGTTCGCTTACGATTCATACCGCCGCTTCATCCAGATGTTCGGGAACGTTGTACTGAATGTCGATCACGATGAGTTTGAGCATTTACTTGAAGCAAAGAAAGAGGCGAAAGGGGTATCATTAGATACCGAATTAGAGGCAGGCGATTTAGTCGAACTCGTCCACGAATTTAAGAACGCTGTCAAGCAGCACACGGGCAGCGATTTTCCCGATGAACCCCGGCACCAATTAGACATGGCACGCGATGCCGTTTTTGAATCCTCTGGGAACCAGCGCGCGATTACGTATCGACGACTCAACGATATTTCTGAAGAACTCGGACGCACGGCTGTCAATGTCCAAGCCATGGTGTTCGGGAATATGGGAGGCACCTCCGGATCAGGAGTCGCCTTCACGCGGAACCCCTCAACCGGCGCGAATCAATTTTACGGTGAATTCCTCATTAACGCACAAGGTGAAGACGTGGTCGCTGGGATCCGTACACCACTTCCGGTTGCCGAATTGAGAAATATGTTGCCCGATGTGTATGAGGACTTGGTCAACATCGGTTTAAACCTTGAAAAGCACTATCGCGACATGCAAGATGTAGAGTTTACTATTCAGAACGGCAAGCTCTATATGCTCCAGACGCGTAACGGGAAACGCACCGGTCAAGCGGCTGTCCGAATCGCTGTTGAGATGGTTGAGGAAGGTTTGATTGACAAACAGACTGCCTTGACGCGTGTGCCTGCCAATGATCTGGATCAGTTATTGCATCCGAGCGTTGACCCAAATGCGGAGGTTGAGGTTATCGCACAAGGATTGCCTGCTTCCCCGGGTGCTGCTGTCGGTAAAGTTGTCTTTACCGCGCTTCACGCCGAGGAACTCGCAGCTGCTGGCGAAAAAGTTATTCTCGTCCGTACCGAAACATCGCCGGAAGACATCGGCGGTATGGACGCAGCAGAAGGTATCCTCACTGCGCGGGGCGGGATGACGAGCCACGCTGCTGTCGTCGCACGCGGCATGGGAAAATCCTGTGTCGCCGGGTGTTCCGCGTTGTTTATCAATGAAGCGGCATCAGAATTTTATGCCGAAGGCAAACGCTACGCCGAAGGCGATTTCATCACGCTCAACGGCTCCACAGGCGATGTCCTCAGCGGACAGGTCGCGCTCATCCAACCCGAACTCAGCGGACAATTCGGGACGCTTATGGAATGGGCGGACGAAGCCCGATCATTGGATGTGCGCACGAATGCCGATACCCCCGAAGATGCTAAAAATGCCAGACAATTTGGGGCGGAAGGTATCGGACTCTGCCGAACCGAGCACATGTTCTTCGGCACAGGAATCGACGCTGTCCGTGAGATGATCCTCGCCGATGAGACCCCAGAACGCGAGGCGGCCTTGGCGAAACTGCTCCCGCATCAACGTTCAGATTTCATCGGAATCTTTGAGGCGATGGCTGGCTACCCGGTCACGATCCGAACCCTTGATCCGCCGCTTCACGAGTTCTTACCGAAGAACAAAGCCGAAATCCAGGAACTTGCAGAACGCATCGGCGTTGAACCGCAAAAACTCAGTGAGCGAATTGAAGAATTGCATGAATTCAATCCGATGCTCGGACATCGTGGCTGTAGACTCGGTATCGTCTATCCAGAGATAACGGAGATGCAGGCGCGGGCAATCTTTGAAGCTGCTGTTGATGTTACCAAGCGCGGTATCTCCGTGCTACCAGAGATTATGATTCCACTTGTCGGGCATATCAACGAGTTCACATTGCAGCGCAAAGTCGTCGTTGACACCGCCGAAGCCGTCTTTAAAGAGACCGGTACGCGCGTCGAATACCTCGTCGGAACGATGATTGAGCTGCCCCGTGCAGCACTCACGGCGGACAAAATCGCTGCTGAAGCCGAATTTTTCTCTTACGGCACCAACGACCTCACCCAAACAACTTTCGGAATGAGCCGCGATGACGCTGCGAAATTCCTTGACGACTATGTTAGAGAGGGCGTTCTCGAATACGATCCCTTCCAGGTGCTTGACCAGGAAGGTGTCGGCAGTCTCTTACAAATCGGTTCTGAAAAAGGGCGATCGGCACGCCCGGATTTGAAGGTCGGCATCTGTGGCGAGCACGGTGGCGAACCAAGTTCTGTAAAATTCTGCTACGGATTAGGGTTCAACTACGTTTCGTGTTCCCCGTTCCGTGTTCCAATTGCACGGCTCGCTGCGGCGCAGGCGGTCATTGAAGCTGGAGATTAATCTGGACTTACACAGATCCCTTGCTGGCGGGGTTTTGCGGCGTACGCGTCCATAAGCGACGGGCATTCCGAACCTCGCCACACTTAGAGGAGGACAAGAAATGAATGCACAGGAAACTCGCCTATTCACGCCAGAAAGCCTCCCTCCTGAAATCGCTACGATGACATTGGCGGAATTCCTCGAAAGCGATTTAGAGGGATATGAATATGTTAAAGGAGAATTAGTACCAATGCCCCCTGCATCAGGAGAACATGGTAGGATTAGTGTGAGTATTATTCTGCCGTTAGGTCAGCACATTCGTGAGAATCGGTTAGGGGATCTCTATGTATCAGAAACAGGTTTCCAGGTTGGGGAGCGAGTCCTAATGCCAGATATTGCTTTTCTTTCAAACGAACGTGTTCCCGCTGATCTGAGTAAAGTCTTTTCGATTCCCCCGGACCTCGCCATTGAGGTGGTTTCTCCGACAGATTCATCAAGCCGAGTTGAAGAAAAGGCATTCGCCTATCTGGAAGCAGGCACACAGCTGGTATGGGTGCTTAAGCCCCAATCCAAAACGGTAACGGTTTATCGTTCAGAGACAGACATTACGCTCCTCACGCGGAACGACACCCTCACCGGTGAGGATGTCGTTGAAGGCTTTTCCTGTCAAGTGGCGACACTTTTTGAATAATGCAAAGTAGTAGGCACACGCCGGTGTGCCGTTACAAAGGACACTATCTATGCTAATCGCAGATGTCAATCAAATTGAAGGGCGCACCTATCCCGCCCGAAGACGCACCAAAAATCTCGTCGGCGGCGCGTCCCCGATCCAGATAGATGAATTCTGTCTGGGATTCGTCGTGTTAGAACCCAACGGCGGGCAAGTGCCGTGGCACAACCACGAACAGGAAGAGATCTACTTCATCGTTGAAGGCGAAGGTGAGATGTGCCTCGGTGAAGAGCGGCAAACCCTCTCTGCCGGACAGACGGTTTTTATTCCCTCGTGGGTCTTCCACCAACTAACGAACACGGGTGATACACCGATGCACATGGTCTACTGTTATGGACCCGCGGGTGATGTGGCGCATTGGAAACAGGAACTCGCTGGCACACTTCCGAAAGCCGGTGTGGACGCACCCCCACTCCCTGAAGGCGCAGCCCCGCAATGCACTGAACCTGCAGAGTCTGCGTAGACACTCACAGCCCTTCACATAAGGATTACTCATGACCAATCGTACCCCAAAAACACATCGCGTCGGTATCATTATGAACGGTGTTACGGGCAGGATGGGAACGAACCAACACCTCATCCGCTCCATCTTAGCAATCGCAGAAGAGGGTGGTATTCCCATCGGTGACGGTGAAGTTATCATGCCCGACCCGTATCTCGTCGGTAGAAACCCTGCGAAATTGGAGAAACTCTCCGAAACCACCGGCGTTGAGAAGTGGAGCACCGACCTTGAGGCTGCCCTCGCCGATGACGCTTACGGCGTTTACTTCGATGCACAGGTTACGTCACGCCGCGTCGATGCAGTCGAAACCGCCATAGCAGCAGGCAAACACATCTATTGTGAAAAACCGACCGCGACGACCACAGCGGATGCATATCGCCTCTATGAAAAGGCAGCAAAGGCGGGACTCAAAAACGGAGTTGTTCAGGATAAACTCTGGTTACCCGGTATCCAAAAACTCAAACGCTTGATAGATGCCGACTTTTTCGGAAAGATTATCGCTGTCCGCGGCGAATTCGGCTACTGGGTCTTCCAAGGCGATGCGATCCCGACTCAACGTCCCTCGTGGAACTACCGCACCGAAGACGGGGGCGGTATTATCCTCGATATGTTCAGCCACTGGCGATACGTCATTGACAACCTTTTCGGCGCGGTCAAAAGCGTCTCTTGTATCGCTGCCACACACCTCCCGCAACGCTGGGATGAAGAAGGCAAGCCGTATCCCTGTACCGCTGAAGATGCCGCTTATGCGACATTTGAATTGGAGAACGGGATCATCGCACATTTTAACTCCTCTTGGGCAGTCAGAGTCCGCCGCGACGATCTCCTAACCATACAGATAGACGGCTTGAACGGATCTGCTATCGTAGGATTGCGGGATTGCTGGATTCAACCGCTCTCCGGCACGCCACGTCCTGTCTGGAACCCCGATATTGAGCAACCGATCCAATTTTTCGACGGATGGCTCAAGATACCGGAGCAGGAAACTTATGAGAACGCATTCCGGGCGCAGTGGGAATTGTTCCTCCGACATGTCGTCGCCGATGAACCCTTCCCGTGGACGCTGCTCGCCGGTGCAAAAGGTGTGCAGTTAGCAGAGAAAGGCATGGAATCGTGGCAGACCCGCAAGTGGATAGAATTGCCGGAGTTAGCAGTTCTGTGAACCGGGTAATGAACCCATTGCGACCGACGGGCAGCCCGTTACAGTCATCGATGCGACCTTTGAAGCCGCTGTGTTGGATGCTGAATTGCCGGTCGTGCTTGAACTCGGCGCGGAGTGGTGAGGTTTCTGCCGGTTGATGAAACCAACCGTTGATGCAGTTGCATCAGAATATCAGGAACGCTTTATCATCGCAAGATTGGATATTGATAAAAACCGTAAGACCGCGAGAGAGTATGGAGGCCAAGGGATTCCGGCTTACATTGTCTTCCGTGATGGCGAAGTCGTCGGAAAATTTGTCGGCTCGATGCCCAAAGCAGCCTTTGTACAACGAATACTTAACGCGTTAAAATAATACCCAGGTTTGTTGCAAGGAGATGCTCTCATAATGGCGTACAGCAACTTTACCTTAGACACAGCACTGGAAGCGTTTGATTTAGAAGAAGTTGATGCCCCCGATATCTTCGCGGGCAGTGAGCCTGTGGCACCGAGTGAACTGCTCACCGCTGTGTTGGCTCGAAACGTACCATTAGCCTTTGCTGTCGGCACAGAAAAAGCCAAATCAGAGTTAATTGTCGCCAATGTTCTCGTTGAACTCCGCGAGCAGCTGGAACACCGTATCAGTTTTTTTTCAGGGATTGAGTTTAACGTTGATGCCGAAGCCAATCTGACCGGTGTGTGTGATTTTGTTGTTAGTCTCTCGCCGCAGCAATTTTCTTTGAAAGCTCCTATCATCATCGTTGTTGAAGCAAAAAAGGATGATTTGCTGATAGGACTCGGGCAGTGCGTCGCGGAGATGGTCGCAGCCCAACGTTTTAACGCCGAAGCAGGGAATGACATCCCTGGCATTTATGGCACCATCACATCCGGGATAGATTGGATCTTCCTCAAATTGGAGGGAAAGACGCTCTACATTGATATGGCTGCCTATCAAATCGCGCAGTGCGACAAAATTCTCGGTATCCTCTCAAGTATGGTAGCACAAAAGGCATAAAGAAACACATCAGGAATCATCATCATGGCACAACAAAACGTAACGCTCCAAAAGATTGATGAATACCGCTGGCGTATCCCGAAAAGTTACATGAAAGGCATGCGCGTTGACGGAATCGTCTACGCTAACGAGAAACTCCTTGAACACGCAAAGAGCGACGAGGCGTTGCAACAGGTCGCAAACGTCGCGCATCTGCCCGGCATCGTCAAACACTCGCTCGCAATGCCGGATTTACATTGGGGGTACGGCTTCGTCATCGGCGGTGTCGCTGCGACCGATCCGAAGGCAGATGGCGTCGTCTCTCCCGGCGGCATCGGATACGACATCAATTGCGGAGTCCGGCTCATCCGGACGAACCTTGATGTCTCGCAGCTTGACGGAAAACGGAAGGCACTCATCGGCAAGTTGTTCGAGAACGTCCCGTGTGGTGTCGGCTCCAGCGGTGCAATTCGGCTTACCGTAGCCGAAGAACGACAGATGTTAGAAAAAGGCGCGCAGTGGGCAATTGAACGCGAATACGGACACCCAAACGACCTCGACTTTACCGAGGCGACCGGTCTCCTCCAGCACGCAAACGCCGACGCGGCGAGCCAACGCGCATTAGAACGCGGTAAAAACCAACTCGGCACCCTCGGCTCCGGCAACCATTTCCTTGAAGTCCAAGCCGTTGACCGTATCTTTTACCGGGAAGCCGCCGAGGCGATGGGGTTAACCGAGGGCAATGTATGTGTTATGATCCATACCGGTTCCCGCGGCTTCGGCTACCAGATCTGCGATGAACACGTCAAGAGTTGGGTCAAAGTCGCCGAAAGATACGGCATCAAACTCCCGGATCGACAGCTCGCGTCCGCACCGATTAATTCACCCGAAGGACAGGACTACATCACCGCGATGGCGTGTAGTGCGAACTATGCTTGGAACAATCGGCAGTGTATTATGCACCTCGTCCGCCAGACTTTCATGCAATTTTTCGAGACAACAGAAGCCGAACTCGGCTTAGAACTTGTCTATGATGTCGCGCATAACATCGGAAAATTTGAGAAACACACCGTTGATGGTAAAGAACGTGAGCTATTTATCCACCGCAAAGGGGCGACGCGCGCATTTCCGGCAGGCCATCCAGAAATTCCCGAAAAATACCAGAAAGTCGGGCAACCCGTGTTGATTCCCGGCGATATGGGAACCGCCTCTTATGTGCTTGTCGGCAACCCGGGTGCGATGGCAGAGACATGGGGCACTACCTGCCACGGTGCCGGTAGGGTCCTCTCACGCCGCAAAGCGATCGCCTTGACGAAGGGACGTTCTATCCAAAAAGATTTGGAAGCGCAAGGGATCTTCGTGCGCGCCGAAGGTAGACGCACCCTCCAAGAAGAGGTCCCCGAGGCTTACAAAGATGTCGATGAAGTCGTCCGTGTCGTTGACAAAGCCGGGCTTTCGCGACGAGTCGCGCGCCTCCGCCCCATCGGCGTCGTTAAAGGTTAAACCTGCTCCCGCGTCGCGAAGGAAAACATAATGAGATTTACTATTTGGATTGTTATTGGATGCGCGCTCTTTTTAGCAACGCTACCTGCTGCTGCAGGGACGTTTCTGGAGACGTTTGATCGACTTGATCTAAAAGATTGGGAAGAAGTTAGTGAACGAAATTTTCCTGTTAGTGAATGGCGGGTCGTTCATGGAGAACTCCATGCAGAAAGTAGAGATGACGCGATCCGAATGCTGGTTATCAAAGACGCAGCGTGGCGCGATTACCAGGTAGAGATCGATGTCATGCCGCTTGCCAAACATGGACGGGGACACATCGTGCTTGCTGCGCGAGTGAATGAAGCATATAGTGTTGTTTTCGCAATCGGCAATATTTTCTGGAACGCCCCCGCGCCGATCAGTTCGGGTGTCATTCTGGACCTGCCGCTTGGGAGAATAGCCGGACTGCCGCTCTTTATTGCCAGAATGGATAAATTATTGAATAGAGCGCAAGGGCGGGAGCTTGCCGAAGCAAATCAATTATTCAACAGACCCAACTTGGCAGTAATCGAAGAAAATGTTTTGAAAGAAGGGGTAAGTACGGATTGTACATCGGTTTGGCCATATTCTTTCCTAAAAATAAAAGAGTGGAGTCATTTGAAACTCCGCGTAGCTCAGGAAAATTTTACATTCTCAGTTAATGGGGAGGTCGCTCTACATTTCAACTGTCCGTTTCAAAACATGCCTTTTAAGGAAGATCTCACTGTTGGCAGTGTCGGTTTCGGTTTAGCGGGGTATACCGCGCGGTTTGACAATCTCAAGATTACCGGTCAAGAAGTACCGAATAAAGGCGGTTTGTCAGTCCAACCACAAAGCAAGCTTGCAGTAACATGGGGGCATCTGAAACAGGCGACGAACTAACATTCTCTGGAAAATTCCCTAATTTTGTAAATCCTGATTCTGACAATCCGCTGCCAAAATTCTACGGGTATCGGATTTTTTTTGCTATGATGCACCCTTTCCATCTTAAAATAGTATCCTTAATAAGCCACAATCATATCTATGTATTAGTCAGGGGGGATTCTGATGGTAGAAAACGATGTTCAGCTGATTCACAGTGTTTTATCAGGTGATGAGCAGGCATTCAGTACTTTGGTCCAAAAATACCAAAAGAGCGTTCACGCGCTTGCATGGCGAAAAATTGGGGATTTTCACATCGCTGAAGAGATTACCCAAGATGCCTTCCTTCAGGCATACAAAAACCTTGCGACGCTGAGGAATCCGAACCAGTTCGCTGGGTGGTTATATGTCATCGCCAATCGGCTTTGTCTGAAGTGGATCCAAAAGCGAAAAACCCCGATGCAATCGCTGGAGAACATGCCTGTGCCGGAGGTAGAAAAATCTGCTTACAAACGTTATGTATCGGAACAACGGGAGCAGGAAGCTGCGGAGCGTCGGCATGAAATCGTCAAGGAGCTTCTGGAAAAGTTGCCGGAGAGTGAACGCACGGTGGTGACACTCTACTATCTCGGCGAGATGACAACAACGGAAATTAGTAAATTCTTAGGGGTCTCGGTGAACACAATTAAGAGTCGGCTGCGCCGGGCGCGGGAGCGTTTACAGGCAGAGGAACACTTGATTAGCGAAACGCTTGAGGGTGTCCAATTACCTGCCAATCTGATTGAAAAAATTATGGAACAAGTTGCCGACATCAAACCGGCATCGCCTTCAGCGGGGAAACCGTTGCTACCATGGCTGGCTTTTGGGACCGCTGCCCTTCTTATACTCCTAATGCTCGGTCTCGGGTCCGAATATCTCGCCCGCTTTCAGAAACCTTACAACTTGAACGCCGAATCGGAAACCACTGTTGAGATCATCGAGGCACCCGTTGTGCTTGATACACAGGCGGAGCCGGATGTGCGAAACCAAGCTGGAAGTTTCGACACCACGGGTCGAAGCAGCGGTGCCGGCCCACAGACTTCGGAACCTGTTTTACCTGCCGTTGCACAGATAGAGAAGCAGGAAGTCCTGACAACCGCGCAACAGCAGTGGACACAAGCGAGTGGACCAGAAGGTAGCCTTATCCGGGAGCTATTCGTAAGTTCGGAAGGCGATATCTACGCTGTGTCACGCCACAGCCTCTACAGATTAGCACCTGATGCACCGGCATGGACATTCATCAATCCTGCCGCTGCCCTTAACCTTTCTACAACTTTTGACGACCCCTCCATGATTTCGATGGCGGAGCAAAACGGGACCCTCTATCTTGCTTCCACCAATGAAGTGTTTATTTCAACCGATAGCGGTGAGGCGTGGGAGTCGCTTGGGGCGCGTCCAGATGGATTTGCTGTCGGATTAGCGATAACAGATGAAGCGTTGTACCTCGTCCTGAAAACTAACGGCATCTTCCGATCCGTAGATGCAGGCAAGCAGTGGATTCGAGTAGACGACGAAGCAACTGAGCGGCAAACCAACGCAGTGGCTACGCTCGAAAACACCGTGTTTGTCGGAACAACGGAAGGACTCTATCGTATCAATCCAAGCAATCGTTCGGAAACCGGGAGTATATGGGAAAAATTACCGCTAACGAGCACGAAGGCTATCCAATCCTTAGCAACTGCTGAGAACACCCTCTATGTCGGAACAGGACCCGACTTGAACTCCCCTAAGGAGGGGAAGATACGCGAAGAGCTGTCCGCCGGACGAGCCATGTGGGAAATTTTCCGCTCAACCGATTTCGGTGATTCGTGGATCGAAATAACCCCCGCAAGTGCGGGCGATTCGTGGGATGAAATAACTCCTGAGGGACTCTTGATGAAAATGTCGCCGGGTATTAAGGTCGTTGCTGCTGGAAGAACGCTGTGGGCACTCGGATACCTCGGATCTGTTGTCCGATCAACGGATGGCGGGAAAACGTGGACAAACCCCGGCCCCAAAACGTTGGATCTCGTAGCGATGATGAATTCGTTCATGTTGAGTGTATGCCCTACTGTTGGCGTAGACGAAAATACCCTCTTCAAGGCGAGCCTTTGGGGACTTACCCGATCAACGGATGGCGGCGCATCGTGGCACCCGTTTATGACAGGAATGGTAGGCACCCGAATATCTGACTTGGTAGCATTTGAAAACAGGCTCTACGCCTATACCGGCACAAATGTCGCCAAATCCACAGACGGCGGGATGTCATGGCAAACCTTAAGCTTCAATCCCTTAGTGTGGGAATTGCATCCCAATTTTCTATTCGGTTTTTCTCGGTTAGCTGTTTCTGACGATAAACTCTACGGGATCGCACGCGCCCTAAGTGCCGGAAGGGATCAGTATTACATTTTCCATCTTTCTACGAAGGGCGATGCCCTGGAGCTTATTCAAGAAACCCCTATTTTTGATGAAGATCTTTCTATACAGCCTCCAAAACCTGAATTGCAAGCAGTACCGGAAAAAAGTATAGCGGACGATCCTCCGAACGCGCCAATCGAAAATTTCCCTCAAAGTTTGGCAGTCAGCGCGGAAACGTTCTATGTGGTGTATAAACGACAACTTTTCCGATGGACCCGTGGCGAACCAGAATGGTTCAATACTGGACTGATGGACACAGATAAACCCGTTGGCAATGATAGTCCTATGCGTTTTGCCCTTGCCGTTTCAGGGGAAACTGTCTATGTCGGAAAACGCGATGGACACCTGTTCCGATCGTTTGATAGAGGTAACACATGGAAAGACCTAACTGCAACGCTGCCGCTTCGATTTAACCATTTCAGAGACATCACTTTTGTCGGTTCAACGGTTTATGTCGCTACAGATGCGGGTGTCCTAAAATCGCAGGACAGTGAAAACTGGCGCGCGATAACCGATACAGGCGGGACACATACTGTTATAGACCGAATTGCTGTCCATGGCACCACGGTTTATGGCACCGGTGATACGGGGGTCTATCAATTGGATAACCGAGACAGATGGAAACAGATTTTGTCAGATTCCCCAAGCCGAGTTATTTCTGTTGCTGTCAACGGTAACACCCTTTATATTGCTACCAAACGGAGCGGGATGTTTCGCGCTTCACTGCCAGAAGAATAGTTCATGAATTTTTTTTTCGCATTATGCACCCTTTCGCCCCTTAAATAGTATCTTTAAATAGCGAATAATTGCTAATCAGGACGGACGCAAAATTCCGAAGTTCAATGATCAGACACCGGATTTACGTGAGTCCTAAATTTTACACCCGAAAGTGTTCTCGGGAAAGGATGCATTTCGATGAAAAAACTAAACTTTTTAATCCTAACACTACTCTCCATTTTCGCTGTTAGTGCAACAGTTGGTACTGCACAGGAGTACTTCCACACGCGGACGCTCGTCGGACATGAAATTTCTGTCCGAGCAGTCGCATTTATGGACGACAGTACGCTTATCAGTCTCGGTTCCGATAGCACACTCCGTTCATGGAACCTTGACACCGGTACAGAACGCTGGAGTGCCGAAGTTAACCGTTTCTTCCTCTCGCCCTCTGATATTGCTATCTCATCGCATGATACGCGCTTCGTGGTTTATGCTGGCGGGCTATTTTTTCACCCTTACATTAGCATGGTTTATACAGATGATGGCGACATCAGAGGCGACCTCATCGGGCATACGAACACGGTCAATACTTTAGCCTTTAAGCCCGGGACTTCTACGCTCGCCAGTGGGAGCGATGATGACACAATCCGTATCTGGGACCTGACGTGGAACGCATGGAAAAGTCGACCCGTGCGGACCCTGCGTGGCCATAAAAAAGATGTCAAGGCAGTTGCGTGGAGTCCAGATGGAACGATACTCGCCAGTGGAAGTGAAGATCACACGGTCCGTTTGTGGAATCCAGACGACAGCAGCGATATTGCCATACTCCGTGGCCATAACGACGATGTTGAGGTGGTTGCATGGAGTCCAGACGGAACGCTGCTCGCCAGTGCAGGCGATGATCGCACAATCCGTATCTGGGCACCAGCAGTGGACACCGATTCACCAGCCTATGTGCTGAAAGGGCATAAACGGACAGTCAACACCTTGGCGTTCCATCCGACCGATCCATTGCTTGCCAGTGGTAGTAGTGACAACACGATCCGCTTATGGAACCCCACCACCGGGGCACACAAAGCCACCCTTACAGGACATACATGGTCTGTTAATACAATCGCGTGGAACTCAGATGGATCGATTCTTGTGAGTGGTGGTGGTGACGACACAATCCGCTTGTGGGAGCCGCTTACAGCCGTGGATATCACGGACGATGGCAGTCTAACATATCTTGACATTATTGCTGTGGCGGAGAACTACGGAAAAACTGTCGTAGCAGGAGCAGACGCACGCGCAGATGTCAACAGAGATGGCATCGTCGACATTGAAGACCTTATTCTTGTCGCTGAAGCAGTAGATTCGCAAGCAGCAAGTACGCAAGCGGCACCAACGCTTGGACAACAGTCTCACGCTTTCGCTTTCACCGAGGAAGCGGTGGCGCGGTGGATCCAAGATGCACGAGACATCGGCGCGGATGCAGAGACGATTGCTGTTTTAGAACGACTTTTGGCAGCATTTGCACAGATGACACAACCGACACCGGAAAAAACGGCTCTCTTGGCGAACTATCCGAATCCGTTCAATCCGGAGACGTGGATACCCTATCAGTTGGCACAATCAGCG
This sequence comes from Candidatus Poribacteria bacterium, assembly GCA_963668035.1. Classification (GTDB taxonomy): domain Bacteria; phylum Poribacteria; class WGA-4E; order WGA-4E; family WGA-3G; genus WGA-3G. Next base: position 426,385 of record OY764073.1, read on the forward strand.
AGGGTTACTATCTCTATTCACGCGATAAATGGGGCTTTGATTCGAACTCTGCCGTTGGGCGAAATGCCTGCCGGGGTTTATCAGAGCAAACACCGTGCTGCCTATTGGGATGGCAAGAATGCCCAAGGCGAGCGGGTTACGAGTGGAGTCTATTTCTATACACTTGAAGCAGGGCAGTTCACTGCCACGCGGAAAATGTTAATTCTGAAATAGGCCTTTGCTGGCGAGGTTTTGCGGGGAAATACCCAAGCAAAGACCCCAAGCAAAACACCTCGCCAGCCCATTACCATACTACGGCATCAATTTCCGCAACCGCTGAATCAGTGTGCTTTCCGAAAACCATTTACCTGCCACACGCCACACACTGCTCGAAAACGTCGGATACACATGAATCATCCCGCTCAATTTTCGTAACGGAATCCCGGACTGCATCGCTAAAACATACTCATGGATGACTTCTCCGGCGTTTGTGCCGACAAGGTGAACCCCTAATATTTTCCCTGTCCACCGACTCGCAATCACCTTGCTAAAGCCGTGTGTCTCGCCTTCCGCAACGGCTCTGTCAACGTCCGTTTGGTCCAACGTGAATACGTCAACATCTCCATATTGTTCGCGCGCCGCTGCTTCCGTTAGACCGCAGCGTGCAACCTCTGGATCACAGAAGGTTGTCCACGGCACAACGGCATAATTGATCGCTTTGGAGAATGGGAAGAAGATATTTCTGAGAAGCAGCTGCGCTTGGAAGGCGGCGACATGCGTGAACAGGTAATGTCCGATCACATCACCTGCAGCATAGATGTTTTTGACGCTTGTCTGGAGTTTGCTGTTAACTTCTATACCGCGTTCACTTATCTGTACCCCGATTGTGTTGAGGCCTAACCCTTCCACATTCGGCGCGCGTCCTGCTGCGATGAGGATATTGTCAAACGTCTGTTCCGTGGTAACGTTTTCACTGTTGCTAAATGTCACGCGCGTGCCATCTTGCGCCTTTACAACCTGTGTGATACGGGTATTGAGTCGGATTGTGAGCCCTTCCGCGCGGAGGTAGCGCAGCAGCTGTTCAGAGACATCGGCATCCTCTTTTGTGAGGATATGTCCGCTCCGTTGCGCGATCGTCACATCGGCACCGAGACGATGAAACGCCTGTCCGAGTTCAATACCGATCGGACCCGCACCGACGACGAGGATCCGTTCAGGAAATTCCGCTAAATCCCACACGGTTTCACTGTCAAGATAGCCACAAGATTCCAAACCAGGTATCGGTGGCGCGATCGGGCGGGAACCGGTACTGATCACAAACTTCTTGCTTTTGAGCGTGCGCGCCTCGCCACTTTCGGTATCCGTCACGACGAAGGTGTCGGATGCTTCAAAATGTCCGTCTCCGAAGATAACATCGACACCCATCTCGCGAAACCGTTCCGGGTTATCGTGTGCTACTTCTATGGTGTGTTGTGTTCCCCGCACGTATTCCATCACACGCTGCCAATCAGGTGTGGCATCGCGGACAGCAATGCCGTATTTCTCCGCGTTCTGAACGTAATTCGCTACCTTCGCCGCTTTCAGGAGAGCTTTGGACGGCACGCACCCCGTCCAGAGACAATCACCACCAATCCGATGCTTCTCTACAAGCGCGGTCTTTTTCCCTAATTTTGCCCCCGCCACAGCAAGCACAAGTCCCGCGCTTCCACCGCCGATGATCGTCAAGTCGTACGTATCCACGGTTCTGCCTCCATGTTGTACCTTTTACCGTTGTTGACGTAGCACCCTGCCGGGCAATTGTCGGGTCACGTTGCCATCCTCAACAACTGGAACGCCGTTGACGAACACCCAATGGACACCGACAGGAGATTGGACAGGATCGAACCATGTAGACTTATCGGCAACAGTTTCTGGATTGAAAACGACAATGTCCGCGGCAAGTCCGCGACTGATTCTGCCACGGTCGGCGAGTCGGAAGCGTTCAGCGGGGAAACCGCTCATCTTGTAAATCGCTTCTTTCAGCGAGACGCGTTGACGTTCGCGCACGAATTTGCCGAGATATTGCACGAAACAGCCGTAACTCCGGGGGTGTGGATGTGGAATGTTATAGACACCATCGCTCGCGATCATCATACGTGGGTGGCTTGCTGTCTGATTCAGGATACGTTCATTTTCTTCGGGGGGTGTCGCCCACGGCATCACAAAGGTCTCAATCGCGGCTTCTTCGCAGATAAGATCGAAGGCGAATTCTTCGTTAGATTTACCTTCACTTTCGGCGGCCTCGGCGAGCGTCATGCCGATAAACCTACCGGAACGGTTGTAACCCACAATCTGACTACCGTCGCGTAATTCACCTTGCAAATATGTTATCGATTTTTCTCGGACTTCGGGCTTTTCGAGATGTGCTAACATATCCGCCGGGGCACCCGTCTGAAATTCCATCGGGAGCATCATGGCGAGATGTGTCATACCGGCGGGATAGAGATAGGATTCAAACGTCAAATCAATCTGTTCTTTCTCAACGCGTTCAAGCACCGCCGCAGCTTCATCGTCAACGCGTTCATGTGAAATATGCACCGGAATCTCAGCGCGTTGTGCAATCTCAATCGTCTCCTCCCACGCCTGTTTTCTGCCGAGAATGCGATACCGGATATGCGCAGCGTAGATTGCATCGTAACTTGCTGCGATCTTTGAGAGATACACGAGTTCGTGCAGATCGGCATTCGCGGATGGTTGATAATCCAATCCTAAACAGAGGCAGCACGCACCTGCCTCTAACCAGTCGCGTGTCGTGCGTTCCATCGTTTTCAGTTCATCAGTGGTTGCCGGACGCGGATCCCATCCCATCGCACCGATGCGGACAGCGCAGTGCGGTACTTGCGGATATAGGTTCGCAGGGATGCGTCCCTCGAACATACTAAGATACGCGTCGGGTGTCTGCCAGTTGAGCGGCAGCTCTGCAAAGTCCCTCTGATAAGGGGGATTTAGGGGGTTATCGCCATAAGCGAATTGTGTATAGTGCCACAGTTCTTTCGCCTGCTTTGGGGGTAAAGGTGCCCAGCCGAAACCGTCTGGTGCAGCCAAGTGTGTCGTCACGCCTTGACTGACAGCCGCGAACTGGTCGCGTCCACCGAGCAGAGCGATTTCGGAATGGACGTGCACATCAACGAACCCCGGGCAGACAATCTGTCCTGCCACTGAAATCCGCCGCGGTGTCTCCGCTGCGCTGAGATCGCCAATCGCGGCGATCTGGTCGTCCTGAATGCCGATGTCCGCAACAAACGGCTCCCGTTCGCCTGTTCCATCAACGATATTTCCACCTGCGATAATAGTATCAAATTTCATGACTCACCTCTGTTATTGATTGATTCTATCAACAATAACGGTATATGTCAAGGAAATGCGCGGGGCATCCCCACGATTTCCTTTGACAAAAAATCCAACGTCTAATACAATAACAGTTAGGATTTATTTTGAGGTACCACGTTCCAGACAAATACTCCCGACCCAATGCGACAATTGCATCGAAACCACAGGCATCTCAATCTCGATCCAGAACCTTTTTGATAGTGAAAAAATAAGGTTTAGATTGAATATCAACAACGACAACTTGCCGCGACCGTTCCCCACATTTGAATCGTGGACGAAGTTTAGTGAAGATGAGATTTTGATTGAGTTTTTTTAACCGTAATGTCCTAACCCCTGCAAATCAGGTGCTGTCTCTTAAGGAAAATAGCGATGAATAACTTAGAGAACATAGTTGAAAGCCATTATTGGAAGGCAGTCACTTTCCTTGTGATACTGATTTTAGCAGGGACAGGCTTTTGGGGGTTGCGGCGATTCGCACCGGCGATGTTTCTCGGAAAACCGGATCTCATCGCTGTACCGAACGACGAACGCTCACAAAATCAGGCACAACCGATACACAACAAACCGAAACTTCTTAATATCAATACGGCTTCAACCGAGGAACTCCAAACCCTCCCGAACATCGGCGTGGCGACAGCACAAAGGATTGTAGATTACCGAACGCAGCACGGCAACTTTACCAGCGTAGATGCACTCCAGAATGTCAAAGGTATCGGCACGAAGACACTCGAAAAGTTAAGACCTTTTGTTGATGTCGAGTAGCTAAATATCTATTCTACCGGTCTCTGTAAAAATGTTTTTAACGGGGACATCCCATATTTGCGGGAACGTATCCTCTACGACTTGGATTTGATATGCCAGTCCAATCGGAATGGCGTGTGAACACGCTGCAAGAAATCGGTCGTAGAAACCTTTACCGTATCCGAGGCGATACCCTTTACCATCGAAGGCGATACCGGGAACGATGATGAGTTGCAGCTCGGTTGTCGGAACAAGTGGACAGGCCGCGTTCGGTTCTAACATACCATACGGATGCCGGACCAACGCTGTTTTTCTGCCCTGAATTCGCCCCTGAATTCTCCGCGGTATAAGGCGGTTCTGCTCCGTATCTACAACAGGCGCACAGACATGCTTCCCGCTGTAGAGCAACTTTTCAAGGAGACTGTCCGTTTCGACCTCGCTCCCCATGTTGAGATAGAGCATCACGGTATCGAAACCTTCGCTTTGTATCCAACATAGCACCGAATCGACAATCTGTCGACTGAACGCGGCACGAATTTCAGGGGCGAGGGCATCGCGGCGGCGGCGCGTTTCAGCGCGCACGCGTTCACGTTCCACTATTTTTTCCATGATAGACGTGTGTTCCGTTTTTTATTTGTAATACCGGATTTTTCCAGCGACTTCTATAGTATCAACAATCGCCATGATCACGGCATCAACCGGTTTGTTTGATGTACCTTCGGTCTGCCGGGCGGAGCTCCCTGTCGCGACGAGAACAATCTCGCCGATACCCGCGCCCACCGCATCCACAGCAACTGTATATTTCCGGTCGACTTCTCCATCCAGATCCACATCTTGGACAACCATCAGCTTGCTGCCGATAAGTTTCTCATCTTTCTGCGTCGCGACGACTGTCCCAGTAACTTTTCCAAGGATCATTTAATTATAACCTTTCTTATGAAGTAATAATTCGCTTTGCACTATTTCTGTGTCTAAAATTATACACGAAACCCGCTGAAATTTCAACCGACAATCTGTAAACTGCATCCGAAAATGTGTATAGCCAGAGTTTTTATCACTTGTCCAAGATCTCGCGTTTTCACCCGACAGCACTCTCTTAGCGAGTGGCAGTTATGACGGCACCCTCCTCCTCTGGGACCTGAAATCTGTGATGGGTTCTTAATCCAACATAGATTGGGTGGCATAGTATGCCGTAACACAAGTTGACAAGCGACTGATTCGTATGCTAAACTATTTCTAACGGATAGCCCGATAAAACGGAGGAACCCTTGAACCGAAATCACGCAGAGGTCATCATTATCGGCGGTGGTATTATCGGATGTGCCATCGCTTACAATCTTGCCAAGCGAGACATAAAACCGCTATTGATTGACAAGGCACCCACCGTCGGTACAGAAGCCTCTTGGGCAGGTGCAGGGATTTTAACCTCACACGCCTCAACATACGAACCGTATCCGACGCTCTGCCGAGCGAGTCTTGCACTTTATCCTGCGTTGGCGGAAGCACTTCGGGCGGAAACCCAGATTGATATTGAATTTATCCAGTCTGGCACGTTGTCGGTATTTTTCAGCGAAGCTGAGGCTGCAGGGTTAATAGGCCTCGCGGATCGGCGCGTAAAACGCGGTTTTTCAGCGGAAGTCTTGACCGCTGAACAGGCGTGGCAGTTAGAACCGATGCTCTCTAAATCTATTGCCGGGGCAGTCCTATTTCCTGAAGACGCACACGTACGCAACCCAAGAATGGTGACTGCACTTGCGAAGGGTGCTGCAAAACTCGGGGCAAAGTTCCAATTGGGCAATCCTGTTACGAACTTCGTCCGAGACGATAAATATGACGGGGGTCGCGTGAGTGGGGTCGTCGTGAACGGCGAGACTTTGTCCGCTGACACCTTTGTGATTGCCGCCGGTTGCTGGGCAGGCACCCTCACCGCGCAACTGGATGTGCCCATACAGATTGAACCCGCGAAAGGACAGATTGTTCTCGTTGAAACGATGCCACCGACGTTTCAGCATATTGTTGATGGGCTGGGTATCTACATCGTGCCGAGGGCGGATGGCAAAATCTTGCTCGGCGCGACGGTAGAATACGTCGGTTATGATAAAACTGCGACGGTGGACGGTACAAAACAGATGATTGACGCGGGCATCGGTATAGCTCCACAACTTGCACACAGCACTTTCGTGCAGACATGGGCAGGTTTGCGGCCTTATACAAGAAAAGGGCCCCTGCTCGGCTATCTGCCGGGGTATGACAACGTCGTCTTGGCATCTGGACATTTTAAAAATGGCATTCTCCTTGCACCGATTACCGGGCAACTCATCGCTGAATTGCTCACAACCGGACAGCCTTCACTGCCACTGGAACCGTTTCAGCCGATCGTGACGTAAAAAGACGTAAAAAAAGGCGGGCAGCTTGAAAAACAGGGCATAAAAGGTAAAAATTTATTTTTTTTCAATTTTAAATGAATTATTTCAGAAGGTACGGATTAAAGTATTAAGAGTTTTTACAATCAAAAAAAGGGGAACTGAATATCTCCCCTGTCTGATGACTAACCTAATGGAGGATTATAGTAATGTCTCAAAGTTTTTTGTGTTTAACAACGGCCCCGTCCCACACTTGGGCGGTTGGCAAGAGTGTATGGAATAGTGGTAGTAGAAACAATAATAGGGATTGTGCTTTAGGAGAGCGCACTTCAAGGAAGGCACGGGCATCTACAATTACCGACGTGCACTGTTGTTGGACGAGGGTTCGATTATGGAGAAGGCACAGGCCAAGGAGCGAACAAGCAGGCATCCTCTACTCTGCTGGAATGGAAGGAGGGTTACACGCCTTCGCTTGAAACGCTCCTCGTTTGAGGAGACAAGCATGATACACACCGACGAGCAGTTGATGCTCTCTGTGAAGGATGGAAACAGAGACGCATTCCGAATTTTAACCGAGCGACATTATACGAACACGTTAAACTTTATCTATCGATTTGTCAAAAATCGAACACTTGCGGAAGACCTCTGCCAAGAAACGTTCTTACGGTTATGGCGCTGCGTCCCCACGTACCGTCCTATTGCCAAATTCAGAACGTTCCTTTATCATATCGCTAAAAATGTCTGTTTGAAACAGTTGGCGAAAGAGCAGAGGACCCCTCAGGTTGAATCATTGGATGCACCTTACGGAGATGATGATGAATACTCACACCCCATTGTTGTTGCTATAGCGGATACACGGTATTCCCCGGAGGGACTGATCATCGCCAAAGAGACTTACGAGGCGATCCAAACTGCGATTAGTAAGTTATCCAAGGAACATCAAGTGGTGTTCCGTTTGACAGAAGTTCAAGGATTGTCGTATCAGGAGGTCGCGACGATCCTCGAATGTCCGATTGGCACCGTTGCATCGCGTAAAAACGCCGCGATTCAGCAACTCCGGAAATTTTTAGCACCCTATAGAGCAAACTTGTAAAATTGAAGTCTTCAGACTTCGGATGTTCAAGCCGTTTCGCACTCTGACGCGCAACCCGCGTCAGAGTGCTTTTTTTATGGACTTTCACACTAAAATTCGCTATACTATTGCTAAAGTTTTGGTTGTGATGGCCACCACGCATCTGTCCGATCTCGTCGCCAGTGATTTTAGAGAGGAATAAAAAATGAATGTACACGAAGTCACCCAAGTCCCTCAAGAGATACCCTTACCGGAACCCACCGCGATGACGCTGGAGGAATTTCTTGCAAGCGATGTAGATGGGTATGAATACGCTAAAGGAGAATTGGTCCCCATGGCAACCCCCTCACTCGGGCATGGTAAAATTAGTACAAGAATCGCGCACTACTTGTTCACACATATCAGTGAAAATGATTTAGGTGACGTGTATGTGGAATCGGGATTTCAGGTAGGCGAACGCGGAGTGAAACCTGATGTCGCTTTTATTTCCACAGCACGCTTGCCTGAAGACGAGAGCAAAGGTTCTCCAATTCCGCCCGATTTCGCCGTTGAGGTGATCTCACCCACAGATATTTATTGGCGCGTTCTCGAAAAGGTGCAAGCCTATCTGGAGGCGGGTACCCAGATGATATGGGTTGTCGAATCTGTTATGGAGACGGTGACGGTTTATCGTTCAGCAACAGACATCAAAGTATTCACTGTTAACGATACGCTTACGGGTGAAGATGTTGTGCCGGGGTTTTCCTGTCAAGTTACACAACTTTTTGAGTAGGAACGGCGTTCCTAAATGCAAAGTAGAGAGGACATAATGGATAAAATCCGAATCGCTTTTATCGGTTGTGGGGGCATGTCGTCGCAACTGCAACAGTGCATACCGATGGTGCCAGAATTTGAATTCGTTGCGACCTGTGACCTCGTTGCAGAAAAGGCGGAATCAAATGCCCGAAGATTCGGCGCACACCGCCACTATACCGACTACAACGAAATGTTCAAAAACGAAGACCTCTATGCAGTCGCCGTTGTCGGCAGACCAGAGGACAAATTGCACCGGGACATCGGTATTGAATGCCTCCAACGTGGGTATCATATCTATACCGAGAAACCGCCCGCCACTACCGCCGAAGGCGCGAAAATGCTCGTTGATGCGTCCGTTGAAACCGGCAAAACGGGTATGGTAGGTACAATGTGGCGACATGCACCGGCACACCAGATCGCCAAGCGATTGATAGACGAAGAGGCGTTCGGTGAGGCCTGTCAATATCATACCCGATACCTCGCCCCGGGACCCCGGCTCCAAGAAGCAGGCTCGCCTTTTGCGTGGGGCTTCATGCTCGATCAAGTCATTCATCCGACCGATTGCATGCGTTTCTTTATGGGACAGGTCACCGAGGTCTTCGCGATAGGCACTGTTGACGCAGCATCTACTACCGTCTCAATCTCTGTGAACCTACGTTATGAGAACGGCGGCATCGGCACGATGACGCTCGGCACGGGTCCAGTTTTAGAAGCCATGGTTTTCGTGAAAGGCACAGGTAATCAAGCGATTCAGGTGCTGGAGACGCGCAAGTTGCGGCGTTATCGGAATCCGACATGGCTCGGTTTCGGCGGCGGTTATGCCGATACCCCGACCGAAGAATGGGACCTCAACACTGCATATCACGGTATTGGTAGACCCGGCTACCTTGAAGAGATGCAGCATTGGGCGCGGTCGTTAAAAGCAGAAACACAGCCGCACGCCAGCCTTGAGGACTCCTATCAGAACATGCGCGTGTTGGAAGCAATTAGTCGCAGTGTTGAGACAGGAGAGGTCGTTCAAATTCTCGTCTGATTTGTAGAATGAATAGCAGTTACTATGGACTGGTCACCGCGTGTAAAACCTATCAAAATCCGTCGGCTTTACCGGTATGCGCGACTCGGCATCTACGATGATATGTTGTTACACGATGTCGGGTGGGAGCTTTATGCGCGCTGTACCGATATTGCTACAGTTGCCGATGTTTACCGTGAGGGACGCGTACCGTGTCCGAAGTGCAGCACAAAGATAACCCGACGCATTGACCCACTCTTTACGGCAGGTGAAGGTGGAACCCGCGATCCTTGGTTTCGCTGCACACATTGTGGAAAACGGTTACTCTGGCGCGACTGCCGTCAATCCCTCCGCAACACACCCCGATGTTTTGAGTGTCGGGATGTCTTGCAAAAAACGGACGAACTAACGTGTGCTTGTGGTAAAACGTGGTCCCAAGAGGGCTATAAGCAATCCGTGAGAACCCGCGTCCGTCTGCCGTGTCCACACTGTCTTAACCTCGTCAGAAGACCGGCTGCCCCTAAAGTTCGGGCTACGAGAGCTCGGCGATCGAGTCCTGACTTGCAATGCCCCAAGTGCCAATCGGTTGCACTCCATCAACACGGTAATATTGAATGTACAGTCTGTGGCTACAAACGCCGCTGGCGGGATTACCGCAAAAGTTTGAAAAAGAAAGATGAGACCCTTGAATGTCCTACGTGTGAATATACTTTTAAGTGGCAGGCATGGCGTAAGAGTGCCCGTTCATTGCGAACCGGCAATCCGATACCGGCGCGTGAATTCATTAAAAGATGGCTCAGGTGCCGTACACCACAACAGCGTATGATACAAATTGATACCTTACTTCAAACCCTACACGGTAGAGGTCCCTTAGCACCCCTGTTTATTGATAGCGGTGAACATACCATCCGCCGAATGCTTGACGATTTGGCATCATAGATGTGAAAATTTCCATTTAGGAGGAACACCATGAAATTTCTGTTTTGTATAACTCTCGTTATGGGTCTGGTCATCCCGGGCACACTTTGGGCGAAAAATCTGGCACTTGAATTAGATGGCGAAACGGCTATTGAAGTGCCAAACAGTGACAGCTTAAATCCCAAAAAAGCGATAACGATAGAAGCGTGGATGAACATGAGCAAACCTGTCGGTGAGTGTCTTGCGAAAGACTGGGGCGGCCAAAGGGATTACATCTTTCCAGAGATTGTCCAAAATGGAAACGGCTTGCGATTCGTTCTCTGGCCCGGCACAAAAATCCTTGATGTCCCCGGATTGGAACCTAACAAATGGCAGCACGTCGCCGGCCTCTGGGACGGTAAAGAGATGCGGGTATATATTGATGGCGAGGAGAAGGGTGCCCTGCCGTTTGACGCAAAGGAATTAGCGGCAACGGACGCGTCTTTGTATATCGGTGTCGGTGACAGTCAAAATTGGTTCTGTACAGGTGCCATTGACGAAATCCGTATCTGGGAAGTCGCTCGGACCGAAGAAGAAATTAATGAATTCATGATGAAGGTACTCAACGGCGATGAAAAGGGCTTGAACGCACACTACACTTTTGATGAAGGCAACGCCGACGATAATACCAAAAACGGGAACGATGGCAAGGGTGGGTTCGGAAAGCCGAACTATATTGATGTCACCAAAGACCTTGATCTTACACCACTCTCTGTTGACCCAGAAGATAAGTTGGCGATAACATGGGCATGGATGAAGCAGCTCCGATAATTGGTTTCGGAAGAGTTAAGGTGATAAATAATGAATGAAGGTCAAATAGTTAACAAAACGCAGGCACCCGTCACAATTGAATCGCTACGAGCTGATTTTAAAGCACTCGGTGTCAAAAAAGAAATGGTTTTACTCGTCCATTCGTCCTTGAGTACGATGGGATGGGTCTGCGGGGGTGCCGTCGCTGTCATCATCGCACTTCAGGAAACCTTAGGCGAGACGGGCACGCTTGTAATGCCGACCCATTCAACCGACCTCAGCGACCCAAGCCAGTGGGAAAATCCGCCTGTTCCCGAATCGTGGTGGCAAACAATACGCGAGACGATGCCTGCCTACGATCCCGATTTGACTCCAACGCGTTCAATGGGAAAAATCGCCGAAACGTTCCGAAAACAGAAAGACACTTTTCGCAGTACACATCCGCAGAGTTCCTTTTGTGCCCGCGGCCCTCAAGCATCCTATATCATCAATAACCACACTTTGGCGTATGGTATGGGTGAAAATTCACCACTTGCCAGAATCTACGACTTGCAAGGTTTTGTGCTGCTTCTCGGTGTCGGGCATTCGAGCAATACATCTATCCATCTTGCAGAATACCGAGCAGATTTTCCAACCAAACGCATTGTCCAGGAGAGTGCCCCGATCTCACTGACAGGTGCAAGGACATGGGTTACCTTTGAAGATATAGATGTAGACGCTTCGGATTTCGACCGCATCGGTGCAGACTTTTTGCGTTCTGATGCAGGCAAAGTCGTGCGGTGTGGCAAGGTCGGCATCGCGGATTGCCAACTCATGCCCCAACAGAACATCGTAGATTTTGGCGTTGATTGGCTTGAGAAAAATAGACAAGAGCGAATCTCCTAAAACAATTGGATTTTTCATTTTATGTATGTTATCCTATGAGTACCTAAAATTGCGCTCATCATCTTCAAGGAAGGAGCAGATATTATGTTAAGACGTTTTAATGAATGGCGTGCTGAACATGCACAAAGCCTTGAAAAAGCTAAAGAGCAAGGTCTTGAACAAGGTCTTGAACAAGGTCTTGAACAGGGGCGCGCAGAAGCGTACCAAGCCATTGCTGCTTGGAATACACGCCGGCTCGAAGTCGAAGCCAACGGCATACCTTTTGATGAACCGCCACCCTCACAAAATGGCGATCAACACGGATAGATACAAGGAGAAAATCAAATGGAAGCGTTGAAAGAACTTCGCGTATCCAACGATGCGATGAATGATCCGGAAGAATTGCGTCACCGAATCTCGGAAGAGGGGTATCTCTTCTTCAAGAAACTGCAAAACCCCGACAAACTCTGGGCATTGCGGCGAGAGATGCTAACGACGATGCAAGAAGGCGGTTGGCTCGTCGCGGGGACCGACCCGATGGATGGCATCGCCGATATTTCTAACCAGTGTACCGAAGGCGATCCGGAATACACCGATGTATATCACGAGGTCTATAAGTTAGAGGCGTTCCATCGTTCCGGACACTGGCGCGAAGTCGTTGATATGATAGAGAAAATTGTCGGTAGAGCGGTGCTGCCGCATCCGCAGAAGATCGCCCGCCTCTGGTTCCCCAAATACACAGCACATACCACGCCGATACATCAAGACTTCGTCCACTTCCAAGGCAATTTCCAGACCTATACCTGTTGGGCACCCGTCGGAGATTGTCCGATTGCGTTGGGCGGTTTGGCAGTCCTCCCCGGTTCACATAAAGTCAATAAGGTTATGGAGCACCACTTTTCGCTCGGGGCGGGGAGCCTGTGTGTTAATGAGGACGAGTTGTCCGGCGAATGGCATTCTACGAATTATGAGGTCGGCGATACGCTCATCTTTCCCGCTTTGACTATCCACAAGGCACTACCGAATTTGACCGAGGATCGACTCCGCGTATCCCTTGATAATCGTTATCAAGCTGCGGATGATCCGATCGCTGAGCACATGCTCGAACCGCATCTAAATATCTTCAATTCGCTTCGGTGGGAACATGTCTATCAAGGTTGGGAGTCGGATGAACTGCAGCATTATTGGAAAGACCTCGATCTCACCGTCGTTCCGAGAGATTTTAGTTACGGAGAAAAGGGATTTAAGGAAGCGTTGGAATTAGCAAAAGACGGCGATGAACGCGCGATCCTACACTTAAACCGAGCGATCAAACGCGATGCGACCAGCGAACCCGCCCTGCAGGCTGCCGCAGTTTTACAAGAAATTGGTGCTGATGCCGCAGATTAAGGGGGATTCTATCCCATGTCTTATAGCCATTTTACCTTAGAAACAGTACGGGAAAAGTTCCAGTTAGAGACAATCGAATCCCCAAATATCTTTTCTGATATAGAGCCTGTACCACCGAGTGAGGCACTTGTTGCAGAATTAGCGAAGAAGGTGCAGTTACGGAACTTCCCAGAGTAAAATTGTTCCATCACTACTGCCACTGGCGAGCGTTTTGCCATCTGGACTAAACGCCACAGAATTAACCGCGTATGTATGTCCAGTAAGCGTTTTCAGATGTTCTCCTGTTTTGGGATTCCATAAACGGATGGTTTTATCCAAACTTCCGCTAACAACGGTTTGTCCATCAGGGGAAAAGCGAACGGTCGTGATGGTCCCGCCGCCACAATGATCATACACCAGATGTCCAGAGAGGGTACTCAAATGCTGTCTGTTACTGAGATCGAATAATTTCACTACATAACCCACCATAGCGATGATATTTCCATCCGGTGAAGAACTCATGCCGCTTTCAAGCCCTGACCATTCCGAGAGTTCTTCGAGCAACTCCCCTGTCCTACCGTCGTATAAAAATGCACCATCCGCCGGACTTTCATCATAAATGCTCGTAATAATAGTATCTGTGTCGGGTGAAAAGTGGGCACCATCGATAGTACCCGAAATTCCGCTCAGCGTTCTCACAAGCTCTCCTGTACGCGTATCCCATAGTTGTACCCCGTTTGAACCGTTGCTGACGAGAATATTACCATCAAGTGAAAAGGATATTTCATGAGCGTTATCGGTAATTAGCGTTTTGAGAAGTTGCGCTGTACCGGTGTCCCATAACTGGATAGTATTCTCCGCGCCTATAATGGCAATCATCTTTCCGTTGGGTGAAAAGGATATCTCATAATAGTTTCCATTAATTCCTTTCAGCGTCTCCAAGAGTTGTCCTGTGTTGACATTCCATAGACAAACGGTGTTATTACTCTTACAGACAATCGTTTTTCCATCAGACGCATAGAAGAGGCTGCTGATATAACCCTTGGAACCGGTCAAGGTTTTGAGGAGTTGTCCTGTACTGACATCCAATAGCTGCACGGTGTCTAAATTGCCCCTAGCAATCGTTTTTCCATCGGGTGAAAAGGAAACCGCATTGATGTCATCGGTATATCCGATTAGCGTCTTCAGGAGTTCACCTGTGATGGCATCCCATAGTCGTACGGTTTTGTCCGAACCCTTGCTAAGAATTGTAATGCCATCCGGTGAAAAAGAAAAGGCGCGAACACTACCGGTATGTCCAGTGAGTTTTATCAGGTTCTGTCCTGTCGTAACCGACCATAAATGTATCCTGCCATCTACTCCACTCGCGGCGACAACTTTCCCATTCGGTGAAAAGCATACATTCGGATCGATTGCAAATATGGCATCCCCCCCAACTTCAAAAAAGCTGGTCAAGTGCTTTCCTGTGCTGGTATCCCACAAATGAACGCTAATTGCCGCTTCATTTACTTTTTCTTCCGTCTTTCCGCTGGAATGTATTGTATAAGATCTCGTAGTACCCGACGAACTATCGGCTGCAAGAAATTTTCCATCGGGCGAAAAGGAGATACTGGAAAAATCGTCGTAAAGATACGGTGCAGGCTTATGCAAGTATTTCCCTGACTGTGTGCTGGTATCCCAGAGGTACACGCGCTCAACATATCGTCCCCGCTGCGCCACCTTATTCCATATAGCAAGTGTCTTGCCATCCGGTGAAAAACGGACCTCCTTGATGCGATTATCGGAAGCGGATTTATCGAGTTCTATAATAGTTTTGAGATGCTGTCTTGTGCTAACGTCCCACAGATCAACTTGGCGATTTGATCGGGTGACAAACGTCCTGCCATCCGGTGAAAAACGTACGTCATAGACAGTTGCTTTGATAGGTACTTCAAAGGTTCTGATCAGTTCTCCTGCGTCAACATTCCACCACCCTAACTCGGCGCGTCCCCAATTAGAAGCGTTATTTCCAAACCTCCAAGCTGTGAATATCTTCCCATCCGGTGAAAAGATCATAGTCCTGGGGGATGATGATTGAAAGTTAGATCTCGTGAGCGTTCTCAGATACTTTCCTGTTCGGGCATCCCATAACTGAACTCTCGAGTGTTCACGTCCGTCTTTGTTTTCCCGCACAGCAGCAGCGACAATATCTCCATTCGGTGAGAAACAGATACTATCGAAATCAAGGGCTTCAACATCAGCGATCGACCCCAAGAGTCGCCCAGTGGAAGCATGCCACAACAGTACGGTTTCATTCAGTTCGTTTGTAGCGATAGTCTTTCCGTCCGGTGAAAAGCGGATATTTTTGAAACCTGTCATCCGGCTTTTGCTGTCAGTAAGTTGATTGAGTTCTTTACCGGTTACGCTGTCATATATCCGAATACCAATTGAAGTCGCTATAGCAAATCGAGTGGCATCTGGGAAATACGCTATCTCCTCCAATGTCCCTTTACCTATCCGTAACTTAGCACCTTCTGGTAAAGGCATATCCAATTGAGTGTTCCCTTGGGCAGATGCATTCGGCGGAAACAATACAAAAAGTAAGGATAAAGTAATGATGTATACGAATATTGTTTTCATCTTTTTGTCTCTCAGTCGTCCGTTTTATTTTAGTGAACCCAATTAACCAAATTTTTTCCTGTTCTTCGGAAGAGTAGGCGCGCTTACAAAGCACACCTACAGAGTAAGATCAAATCAAAGAACAGAAGCAGCTATGCTTTCATCGTTTCTGTACCTGGAAACTGGCATCTAACGCCTTTGCAACCCGGACTTGCGACTCTTCAAGATGTGCCAGACTGTAATCATCAAGTCGCCCTTGTGCATTTTGAAGCACGCCCTGAATTTCACTGTTGATCTGTCCGAGATGGCGACGCGCAAGCGATCTCGCATCTTCAGGCGTGCCGCCATCGGCATCTAATACCAGTTTAATAAGCTGCTTCAGGTGTTCACGTTGCAGCGCACGCCGGAAACTGGAGATAAACGCGTCCGTATTTGACCACTGCTTTTCGCCGACGTTCCGATCCAATTCTGTCCAGACCGCATCCGTAATGCCTGAGAAGAGCTCTGGCAGTGTGAACGCCTCTGCACCCTTCGGAAATTTCAACTCTGTGTCCTGAATGCGTGCAAGGACGTTCGGATGAAGCAAGCGTCCCAAGATTCGGTTCTGATAACTCAGAATGACACTATGCACCGGGTAATCCAGACGTGTAGAACTCCCGCTACTCGATCCCCAGTCGCTCCAACGCGTAATCGCGAGACTGTTGAGTAGATCCGGCGGGAAATCGAAGGCTTTGTCCGAGAGCGCGTGCTCCTTGATAAATTCCAGTGCTTCACGCTGTTTCGCCGCCGGGACAGGCACGAACGGCAGCCGTCCGTTCTCATCGCCACGGTGATCGCGATGGTGATACTGCCCACCGATATAACGACTTGCGAGGTACATGGAATAACCGTGTTCACCGAGCAGCGATCCGAAGGCGCGCCGGACACGCTGATACCCCATCCCCTCTTTTGTAACCTTGTCGGCAATCTTGTCCCAGAGTTCCACGACAATCTCGCGCCGCTGTTTAGCAAAATCGAGCGGATCAGCACCGAGATCCCAGCGATTGACGAGCGGGTCTAAATCCCTGCTTTGATATGAGGATGCATCGCCATCGGTGCCGTACGTCAGCTCTGGCGTTGCGACCCGGGCAGCGATTTCGCCTAACTCCTTTAATTCACCTTCAGGATTGCCTGCATTGATCGGTTTATAGGCATACTCGACTACCCAGTAGTCCCAGGGGCCAATGGTCGTCGTATAGTAGTCACCCTGTTTTTTGCCTTCAGGTGCGATGTTGACAGCGTCATATTCCATCACGGAGCCGAGAAGTGCTTCATCGCTTTTCTTGTTCAAGTCGTCAAGCGAATGTATCGTACTCGCTTTAAAATTATGCCGCAACCCCAACGTATGTCCGACCTCGTGCATCGTCAGTGATTTAAGTGCCTGACCGATAAATTCTTCCGGTAACTCACCGTCTTCGCCGACCACGCCGCGCGCTTGCAAGACGCTCGCCATGAATCCCATCTGGCGTGCCAATCCGTCTGCCATCTGACACTGGAAGCGTGAGGACTCATCTATCGGGTGATCGTGTTCGTGGTCAAGTTCATCAAAATACGTCGTATACTCCCGCTGCCAAGACCTGATGAAACCGTCACTGATAAGGATATCCGCGTCCAATATCTGACCTGTCAACGGATTCACGCGCGACGGACCGATCGCGAAACCTGCGTCAACGACCCAGCGGATCGTGTTATATCTGGCATCTTCGGGGTCCCAGTCCTCATAATCTTGTTGAATCCGTGCTTCAATCGCATCAACGAAGCCTGCCTTTTCAAACGCTTTATTCCATTCCAGAATCCCTTGCCGGATGTAAGGACGGAAACGGTGCGGGACTGTTTTCTCAATGTAGAAGATGATCGGATCCATCGGGGGCGAGAGTTCCGCCTTTTTGTCTGCCTTCTCCAGATGCCAACGGTTGACATACCGAATATAGGGGGCATCACTGGTTTGGAGTGAATAATCTTTGACGACAGTCATGAAATGTCCCATACGGTCATCAGCTAGCCGAGGGCGATAGTTGTTTGATGGAAGTTTCGCGAGACTATAGTGCAAGGTCAACTGAATACCACGATTGTCGGGAACGGTTTCCATAGAGCCACTTGCCGCATACACCGCTTCAACTCTCAATTCTACGTTCTTCGGAAACGCTTTGATGGTTCCCCAAGTGCTACGCGTTTTATCAAAGCGGGCACCGCCACCGATACTCCCTGACAGCGGCGGTAGATCCGACATAAAGACAGGCGAAATATTCACCAAGAGGCTCCGGCGTTGTGGATGGATGCTTTCAATCTTAAGCGAAAATAGCACAGAGTCGCTGTAACTGTAATCCACCGATTGTGCAGTCGGCGTGCCTTTCTTGGCACGAAAGCGCACATTTTTTCGTACAAGATGCACACGATCACCCACACGCCGCCAGACAAGCAACCACTCCTCCATCGTCATCCCTGAGATAAGGCGACCTCTTCCCAAACCCCGTGAAAGACTAATCATGCATAGAAAAGGCTGGTCTAATTGTGAAGGTTGAATTTCGCAATAAAGGTTCGCTTTTTTCTCGTATAGTTTGAAAAAACCTTGATAGCTTTTACTGTCTTCAGTAACTTTAGAAAAATCTTCAAACTCTTTCTTCTTTTTTGCGGGTGCTGTTTGTGTCTCGGGTTTTGCCGCTTCCTGAGCGGATACTGAAACACAATAACCGCTTATTAGGGTTAAACAGACCCAGAAAGTCAATAGATAGCGCATCGTTTCTTCTCCTATTTTAGAGTCGTCAGTTGTCAGTTATCAGTTATCAGTCAGAGACAACTTGTGGCAGTTAAAACAAAAGCAACATCCATGGGAGAGTGACTGTCAGCTGAAAGCCTCACTGTCCTAATTATAATAAATCCGGCGACTGCCGTCAAATGAGAATCGCGGCCAATCGCGTTCCCAGTTTTCGGAGTCGTATGGAATATAGTGGCATGCCAACGCATGTCTGCGCGTGCCGGGTTTTAAGACTTCCGCACCTCCGTGAATCAGTTTCCCATCAAAGAGAACTACATCTCCCGGATCCACCAACACCCGAATCGCATCCTTACCGTTTTCAAGAAAAACCTGCTCTACTGCCGGAAAATACCGATTATGCTGCTGCAGTTCGTATGTCTCTCCTGGTTGCAACGTCATAGGCACATCATTTTTAGTAATCAGCCGACCTCTGTGTGAACCCGGTTGCACCACGAGGGGCCCATTATTCTCATCCACCTTGACCATTGCAATCCATGCCGACATACAGTCCGGTAAGTAGTACTGATCTTGATGCAGCGGATGCTCAGATCCTTCATAAAAGTGCATCGTCTGAATTCCCTCCGGCTCGCCGCCAAAACAGTCGGCGAGTGGGCTATGCAAGCGAGAATCGATAAGGAAGTCTAAGACGTAGGGATCGTAAAGATGTTGATTAAACGTCCGGGAACCGTATTTATCCTGCTGGAAAAATCCCTCCAGCTGCTTACGTCCGGCGTGGAGATCCTCTATGTGTTCAACGAAGCGTTCGCATTCTTCACGTCCGAAGACGCTTTCAAGGACGAGATACCCGTTCTCCTGATAGAACTTCTTTTGTGCAGGTGTCAAACCTTTTTGTTCAGGTGCCATTTTTTCCCTCAAAAAGTTACATCCATTTTCTATGTGTTGCTCCTTTTATTTTATCACAATTATTTGGTGAAGTGTAGTTAAATTTCTGAATGTTCTTGATAGTTTTCCTTGAAGGTGTTATCATTTAAAAAAAATTATCAGATGCTCAACGGACAGGATTGCCGAAATATTCCGAAAGCAAGGGAGGACAATTGATGAAAACGGTCCCGAAAATTGTTGCAATTGGCGGCGGAGAAATTAGTGAAAAGGAAACCGCTGCGATTGACAAACGCAACGTTGAATTGACCGGTAAAACACAACCGAAGGCACTCTTTATTCCAACAGCGAGCGGCGACGCACCCGGATACGTTGAAACGTTTGATGCGTATTACGGCGACTATCTTGGATGTCAAACGCGCGTGCTCAAACTTACGCAAAATCCACCGACATTTGATGAGATGTCCGCATTGGTGTTAGATTCAGACCTCGTCTATGTTGGGGGTGGTAATACTTACGGAATGATGAAGTTATGGCGGCGATTGGGATTGGATACTGTGTTGGCGGAAGCAGCATCCCGCGGCACTGTTTTATCCGGGCTCAGTGCTGGCGCGATCTGCTGGTTTAAATACGGACACAGCGATTCGCGTTCTTTTTCCAGCAACCCAAGATGGGACTATATCCGCGTCAGCGGATTGGGTGTCGTCAACGCAATATATTGTCCACATTATCACTTTGAGAAACGAGAAGCTTCCTTCTCACAAATGATTGCAAAACGGGGCGGCATCGGAATCGCCTGCGATAACAATGCCGCAATTGAGATCGTTGGCGAAAATTACCGTATTCTGACCTCCGCGCCCGATGGGAAAGCATATAAACTCTTTAAGCGTGATGGCAATGCTGTTGTTAAGGAATTACCGCAAGCGAATGACTATACGCCTTTAGCTGACCTTTTAAAGCGAGGATAAACCTAAAATCCTGTCTGGACTGCCTTTGGCGACATCAGAGTCATTCAATTGTCCATTTTTCGATCAAATTTTCATCCCCAGGCCCGGTAGGTTCGGTTTTGCGGTGTACTTGAAGAAATCCGCAGAAATACGCAGAAATCCACAGAAACACCCTATCAAAGACCCCAAGCAAAGACCCCAAGCAAAAACCCCAAATGCGACCTGCATTCCTAACCGAACCGGAAACCCCTTGAAAAAAGCCGTGAAACCCAATAATTTCTTAAAATTGAATGACCCTGTGGCGACATTATTTTGCCTTGATAGATTTAATTACCTATGTTATCGTATTAACACATCTTAATAAGGAGGAACGTCCTTTTTCTCTGCATAAAACTGACCTTATGAAGTCTCGTAGAGTTTTGGGCGTAGATAGATATGAAAGTAGCAGCAATGTTTGGTGATCAAAAAGGGGGCGTGGTTGACAAACCGGATCCACGCGCCGGTGGCGATGTCGTCGTCGTCAAAATCCATGCTGTCCCAATGTGTACAGAGTATAAAGGGTTCATCCACGGCGGCACTGGCGAGCATTTCGGTCACGAAGCCGCTGGCGAAGTCGTTGAAGTCGCGCAACCCGGACGCGTCAAGGTAGGCGACCGTGTGGTCGTGCAACCACAAAACGCTTGTGGTAAATGTCAGATGTGTGCCATCGGTGAGCATATTCATTGTACAAGCGGCCGAAACATTCGGGAACTCATCGGGACGGATCCCGCTTCGGCAACTTATGCACAATATATGCACAAGATGGAAGATCTGTTATCCCCAATTCCTGACGGTGTCAGCTATGAGCACGCCGGCATGGCATGCTGTGGACTCGGACCGACGTTCGGCGCGATGGAACAGATGCAAGTCAATTCATTGGATACGGTTATGGTGACCGGTTTAGGTCCCGTCGGATTAGGCGGCATTATGAATGCCCACTATCGCGGCGCACGCGTCGTCGGCGTAGAAAGTCATCCGTATCGTGCGGAACTTGCGAAAAAGTTAGGCGCGGAGATCGTCTTGGACCCAAACGATGAGGATATTCTCGATCAGATTCGCGATTTCACAGATGGGGTTGGCATCGATAAAGCCGTAGACTGCTCAGGCGCGTCTGCAGCGCATCGATTGATGGTCGATGCAGCCCGAAGAAAGGGACAGGTCACGTTCGTCGGTGAGGGTGGCGAGTTTCCGCTTGCAGCGAGCCGTGATATGATTCGGAAAGGGTTAGTCCTCCGCGGAAATTGGCATTATAACCTCGGTGTCTATCCAAAATTAATGCAAATGATCCAAAATTCACCGGAACAGATAGACACGTTTATCACACACACCTTCCCGATGCATGATGTTCAGAAGGCGTGGGAACTTCAGGCGACGGGGGAATGTGGTAAAGTCGTGCTGCATCCGTGGGCTTAAGGGGCGCTTTGATTGATTTTTTGATATGCGGATCGGGTGATTTCAAAATCCAACGTCTGCCCATCATCCACTTCTCGTGAAACGATCAGTCCAAGCGACAGCCACAACGCTTTTGAACGGGCATTGTTCGCGCAGACATCCACCGGACAGAACCGATCAATGCCCAATTTTTCAAATGCATATCCCATCAAGCAGCGCACAACCTCTTTTCCGTAGCCTTTTCCCCACAAGGTTTTGTCCCATATGCCGATAGGGAGGCGCATTATTTTTTCACCCGCAATTTTTGCCCGTTCTAAGTTCATCCACTGCAGACATACTTCACCGATGGTCCGTCCGCTCGCCTTTTCTACGATGGCAAATAGGAATCCATCTTTTGTCATAACCCGCGCTGCGCCTTTGAGGTAATCGCTTGTTACAGGTTCTTCAGGGATGGATCCCTCCATCGCATTTAGGAACTCAGGATCTCTATAAAAGGGCACCGCAATATCAAAATCCGCATCCTTAAATGGGCGCAGTTTCAGGCGTTCGGTTTCCAAGTGGATATTATGGTCGGCAAAGTTATCCGGTTGGGTCATGTCTGAATTTTCCTTAGCAGAATACTACCCGATAGGCACGCTTAGCAAACGTGCTTACCGGGCAGAAAAAATGGGCAGTGGCACCGCCACTGCATTAGCATCCGCAGCCTCAGCCGCCCGATCTCCGCACCGGTTCGGTGATAGCTGGCTCAGGGGGTGCCACTGTGCTATTTGGATCTCCGTAGCAGAGTGCGAAACCACCTTTGCCGAACCACGAACCGAGTGTCAGGTGGAAATTATCAATATCGTCGTGGGGCAAAAAATCGGCGCGCTTGGTGTGGTCGTGCCGAGCAACGAAATAGTGGCGATCCCCACTCCAGTGTAGTTCGCCGTTCATTGAAACACGATAGGCGGTATTCGGTATCGGGTCCATATCCTCGGGCTTGACATACTCCAGCGGTATCTCAAGAGCCTCAATGAAATCCGCCACCGAGCCACCCGCTTCACAGTAAGCAACTATGTCGTTCCAGTCAGCGAGCCGAACGCCTTTCCCCAATTGTGCTTTACATTCCGCTTTGAGATCGCCTGTCTCGTCCAAATCGTGGGCAATGACGTGGAAGTTTTGGTAACTCGCCGCAATTTGTTGTTTTCGCATGGGTCAACTCCTTTTTTCAATTGCTGTATCGAAAACGAAACAGCCGGTTTCATACGTATCATTATAACCGATCTGCGCAAGAAATATCAAGTAAATGCTATAGACTAAACAGGTAAGTAAATTTGCTCAGGACTGTCCAATCGTGCGCGTGAAAACCGTCCGATGTGTCCCACGCTTGATCGTATACAAGATAAAAATCGCTCCCAGGGCGATAGATGTAATTAAGCAAGAAATTCGCGCTTGCGCGTTCCGCACTATCGTTCCACTGCGTATACAACTTCGTAAAGAAACGGGTATTGAGTGCATAACTAATGCGTGCGCCGACAACGTTTGTTGTAAACAGAACCGTTTCGGGTAAGTTAATCCAGTTGCGTTGGTATCGCGTTTCGATCGCGAGTTGATAGGTCATCCGCCACTGACTATCAAGATCAACACTCACGCGATTGCCGTGAAAATAATCGGCATAATCCACACTACTGGACACGGAAAACGGACGGCTGCTCTCGGTGAAAATACCCACCGAAAC
The DNA here is from genome assembly GCA_963668035.1 of Candidatus Poribacteria bacterium. GTDB lineage: Bacteria > Poribacteria > WGA-4E > WGA-4E > WGA-3G > WGA-3G. The sequence goes on from OY764073.1 coordinate 449,982, forward strand.
TTGGTTCATCTCGTAATCGCCAACCGAAATTTCAGCATCACCGATACTGAAGGATTCATCAACCCGGTCAAAAAACCGTCGGAAATCAAGATTGATTCCGTCGTCTGAGTCCCGAAGCATATCCGCACCGATCCCGATGTTCCAACCGATCGGTGTGTTATCGTGGTCCAGCAGATAGCTGCCGGAGAGGCTGGCACCCACATCCCGTATCCCATACCGACTCACTTGGACTTCGTAGTTGGTGTTCAACCGCAACGAGCGAATGTCTCTGCGATGCATGAAGCCCATTTTACTCGTAAATTGCGGACCGATGTCCAGATAAGAGGCGTTGATACGAAAATGTTTGTTACGCCAGTTATTTGAAAGGTACCACGCGAGATCGCGTTCTTCTGGGTCCGGAGACCAGCTCCCGACTGTCATCGCACGCATCCGCCACTGATCGTGTGGCCTCAGAAACAGGTCTATTCCGCCGTTGCGATGGTAATCGTTACCAAAATCGCTCTGCCGATTCGTGAGAATGAACCCGAGGGTTGAATCGCTGAGAATATTACGTTGCATTCTGAGCACAGAGAAGTTTGTCATAGGCGTTTCTTCGGCAGCGGCGGTTGTCATGTTTAATGCCCCAACGCTGTAAGCCCCGACCTTTCCGGTGAGTTTGCCACCTCCGAGGAGCCGCACCTCTTTATCATCTTCAATCCCGATACGTCGGCTGTAAAAAACCGACAACGGTGGGGGTCCCCAATTGCCGATACCCGCGCCAAAGGCGAACAGACCACTGCCCTCAAGAAAAAATTCGCGCCGCTCAGGAAAAAAGAGACTGAACCGTGTAAGGTTGACCTCCTCTTGATCCGCCTCTACCTGTGCGAAATCGGTATTCGCAGTCAGGTCTAATGTCAAGTTCGAGGTTATCCCGTATTTCATGTCCAGTCCGATGTCGCGTTCGGTAGTACGCTGCCAATCTTCGTCTTCAAGATTTCTTGCCAAGCCGCCGAGGAGATACGGTTTTAAATCAAAGGACGATGGCGAAGCGATCCCGTGAAGCCCGGTTAGTTTGCCTTGATATATTGGATGGTATGTGCCTGGCCAACTCTGGCTCCGAGGCACCTGAATCCACTGCGATGTTTCGTTTGTCCGTTGAATATTGCGTCCAAAATTCACACCCCATACCATAGAATCTTTTTTCTTGAATCGCAGTTGATTAAACGGAATCGCGATCTCAACTGTCCATCCTTTATCGTGTTGTCGTCCCGCAGCTTCCCAGATACAGTCCCAACTCCCGTTAAGATTTTCGCCCCCGTCTGTTACAGCGGTGTCTGATAGTGCGCCGAGTGCATTCGTCCGAAAGAAAAAGCACTGCCGTTTATCGCCATAGGTATCGAGCATGATATAGACGTTATCGTTTTGCCAGAGCATCCCATCGCGCCGCATTTCATTCGCAACAATCTGATGAGGTTCGGAGTCGTAGCACTCGAACCCGATATAAAGTTTTTCTGTGTCATACAACATACGGACTTCTGTGTGTTCGGTAATCGGTTGACCTTCATCGGGAGATTGTTGCGTAAAGTCGTCGATAACTTGGGTCCGGGACCAATCTTCCTCATTGAGGTAGCCGTCAATTTCTATGGCTTCCTGCGTTAGCAACGCCTTGATTTCTTTGCTTGCATACGTGTTGAAATTTATTGTAGCGATCCCCACCAGTATCAAAAGAATCACCCGGTAGTGCATCTTTTCTCCCCGTTTAAGGTTTTTGCTTGCAAACGTGATATTTTGTTGTCCTTTAAAAAAAATTCTATGTTGTGACGTTCAGTAATGGACGTTTTATTATTTAACTCGAAATATGTTTTATTCTTCAATTATTTTTTATTACTTTTCTACAACTCAGGACTATTCAATTGTACCTATTCACTTTACGTATGTGAATTTCTTCGATTGTAGGAGCGAGCTGTGCTCGCGATTTTTTCCCAAGAACTCAGAGACATTCAATTGTCGGTGCAGGTTAGGAAATTGGAAGCGAATTCTAAGCGTCGTAGGTTGGGTTGAACGCAACTGAGAAGATAGATGTGCGACACCCAATACACACCTATTCAACATATCGTCTCCACAATCAAAAACGCAGAGAAACCCAACTTCAGAACGCAAGGCGTTCAGGAAAGCCGAAAGGCGTTGGGTTTCACTCGGTCTCTGGTGAATATGCCGGTCTTTGAAACAGTTTCGGTTTTCTCTGATTTGGGTGCTTTTGGTTGTATCCGTTCAACCCAACCTACGATGTGATGGGAGAGTTTTTTCTCTCGGGTCTGGCGGTGAAAATCTAATCGAAAAGTGGACAATTGAATGGCTCTGCCAAGAACTTCGGAACTGTTGACAAGACAACAGTTGTGAGTTATAATAGTTAGCAAGAGACGTATCGAAACCGAAACTTGGAAATGGAAATGAGCAGAATATTTTTACTCAGTTTACTAACCTTAACGGTTCTGTTCTCATGCGCGCGGGCACCGCAACAGGTTGTTGAAGTGCTTGGCGTCGGTCCAGTTCCCAAAGATGGCAGCGATTTTACAGTCATCCGTGTAGAAGGCAGATACGGGGCTGCGAGCGGCTTTTTCGTAGAACCTGACAAAATCGCAACCAACATTCACGTCATCGCACACCCCGGCCCCGTTTTCATAAAATCCCCTGACAAAAAGAAAATCTGGAGTGTAGAAGGTATCACAGCGTTTGATGTTAAAAACGATCTTGTCATCTTAAAAATCGCAGGTGAAGGAGCACCGCCTCTGCTCGGCAACAGCGATGCTGTTGACATCGGAGATACGGTTATCGCCGTAGGCTACCCCGGTGGCACATACAGAATCACGAAGGGGGTTGTCCATCGTGTCCGCAATAACGATAAATGGCTCCAGCTGCAAATCGCGCTTACGGGTGGCAGTAGCGGCAGTCCTGTGCAAGACAGTAAAGGTCAAATTATAGGGATTGTTTCTGCCGTAGAAGATCCTTATAGTTATGTTATCCCATCAAACGCGCTAAAGACATTGGTTGCCCGATCAGGGCCTGTAGAGCCTTTGACACAATGGCGTAAACGGAAACCTATTCGTGCCTATATCTATTCTGTTCGCGGGCAACGTAAATACAATGCCAATCACTATGTTGAAGCCATAGCAGATTTTGATAAAGCCATCAAACTTAACCCGCAGAAGGCGGATGCCTATTACAATCGCGGGCTTGCAAAGTTCACGCTTGGAGACCTTGAATTCGTCCAAGGCAATCTGAACTCAGCTTGGAAATTATATGGAGCCGGAATTCAAGACAGCACGCAAGCCATCAAACTTAACCCTGAAGATACTTACGCCTATCACAATCGTGCGGGTGGAAAGTTCCGGCTCGGTCAATCCAAAGCCAATCAAGGCGATATCGCGAAAGGCCAGCAGTATTATCAAGGTGCGATCCAAGATTGGACGCAAGTTATTGAACTCAATCCGGGACTTGCGGATCCGTATAACAATCGCGGAATAGCAAAGGCGACCCTCGGTGAATCTAAAGGCAGTCGGGGGGATATAGCAGCCGCGCAGGAATTGTATGCAGCAGCAATTGAAGACTGCACCCAAGCAATACGATTACATCCAGCTTATGCCGAGCCATACATCAATCGTGGATATGCACACTTCCGACTCGGTAAGACGAAAGCAGATCGCGGAGACATGGCAGCCGCGCAGGTATTATATGCAGCAGCGATCGACGACTGCACCCAAGCGATACAATTGGACCCAGAGAGTGCTTATGCTTACGGCAATCGCGGTGTTGCCAAAGCTGCGCTTGGCGATGCTGAGGCGGCAATAAAGGACTTTGATGCAGCGATCCGGATTAACCCCGAATATACCGAAATCTACTACGATCGCGGACAGGCGAAGGAGACACTTGGGCAAAGCGAGGCAGCACAAGCTGATTTTCAAAAGGCTAAAGAACTAAATTCAGATGTTGGACAGTAACGCTAAATAGTAAAATTAGAGGTATCCGTTCATGAAACAAAACATCAAGTTTTTACTGGTTTTATTGGCATTAGCACTTTTCCTTTCCTGTGCGCGGACCCCCCAGCAGTTTTCCAAAAAACCGGTTGTCCCATCAGGGGACCTAACGTCCGAAAAAATAAGAGATTCCATAGTCCTGATTGAGAGTGAGAACGCATCTGGCACGGGTTTTTTCATTGCACCAAACAAGATTGCAACGAGTATTCATGTCGTCGCGCCCGCGGGTCGCATTCTTATAACATCTCCCGACAAATCAAAAAATTGGACAATAGAAGGTGTTGTTGGATTTGATGCCAAAAACGGTCTTGTTATCCTAAAACTCACGGGTAAAGGCACACCACTACTCTTAACGAACAGCGATACGGCTCAAATCGGTGAGTCTATCTCTATCCTCAGCTATCCTGATGGCGCATTCAAAGTTTTGGAAAGTCGTATACAGAGTATCCGGAAAAGTAATAGATGGCTCAGGTTAAATACAACAACTGCTGAAAAGACTAATGGCAGCCCAGTTTTTAACAATAATGGACAAGTCATCGGGGTTATTGTGCCGTATGGTGGTTACGCAGTTTCTGCGGGGATGCTTGCGGCATTGCTTGACGCGTCTATGCCAATAGAACCTTTGATGGCGTGGCAGCAGCGAAAACAGGTCCGCGCTGCGGCGTACTACAGTCTGGGTGTAGAAAAATCAGATGCCGAAGATTATGCTGGCGCAGTCGTTGCCTTTGATAAAGCGATTGAATTCAACCCTGCGTATGTCCGCGCCTACTACGAGCGCGGCAGAGCGCAGTTTTACCTGGGTGACTATGACAGTGGGATCGCCTCCTTGATACAAATTATCAAGATAGATCCAGAGAACGCGGATGCTTACTACGGCCTTGGAACTGTCAAGGTTCCATTTGGTGATTATGCCGGAGCGATCATTGATCTTGATAAAGCGATTGAACTTGACTCTCAGCATGCCGAGGCTTATAGGAATCGGGGCGGTGTGAAGTTCAGACTTGGTAAATCTGAGGATGCCCATGGGAACGTCAAGGCAGCACAGCGTTTATATGAAGCAGCGATCGCCGATTGTGATAAAGCTATTGAGATTGACCCAGAAGATACTGATACTTATAATGGTCGCGGGGCAGCGAAGGCGGCTCTTGATGACTTTGAAGGGGCACTTCTCGATTTCAATAAAGCGATTGAACTTGACTCTCAGCATGCCGAGGTTTATAGGAATCGAGGCGTGGTGAAATTTGAACTTGGTGAATCCGAATCTACTCGCGGAAATGCTGCGGCAGCGCAGCGTTTATATGAAAAAGCGATTGTTGACTATACGCAAGCCATCAAAATCGATCCAGAGGTGGCTAATGCTTACAGCGATCGTGGGCTTGCGAAATCCGCCCTGGGTGAATTAGAATCCGACCGCGGAAATGTGGAGAAAACAGAAGATTTATATGAATCAGCGATTGAAGATTTTACGCAAGTCATCAAGGTAAATCCAGAGGATGATTCAGCCTACAATGATAGAGGATTGATGAAGTTTAGACTTGGCAAATCCGAGGTTGCCCGCGGAAATGCTACGGAAGCAGAGCGTCTGTATAAATCGGCACTTGTTGACTATACGCAAGCCATCAAGTTCAATTCAGATGATAACTTAGTCTATGACAATCTTGGGCTTGCGAAGTCTGCCCTGGGTGACCTGGAATCCACCCGTGGAGATGCTGAGAAAGCGATGGATCTCTACGAATCAGCGATTGTTGATTACACCCAGGCCCTCCAGATTAACCCAAAGTATGCGGATGCCCACAGCAATCGGGCAACAGTAAGGTGTAAACTTGGAGACATTAAATCCGCGCGTGGTGAGGTAGAGAACGTACAAAGGTTGTATCACGAGGGCATCACGGATTACGATAAATCCCTCCAACTGGGCCCGCCAGAGAATGTTGATACCCAGCCAGCGGATCGGGTACCCGAAAAAGCCAAAGATTCAACTGTGCACGTGATGGGTTGGATTGGAGCCTCAAGCAGCTTTTATAGCGGTAGCGGTTTTTTTGTCGATACGGACAAAATTGCGACGAACATCCATGTCGTTGCCCGATCCGGGCCCGTTTTCGTCAAGTTCGGGGACAAAGCGGAAATCTGTGCAGTTGAGGCAGTCCGTGCTTTTGATGCGGAAAATGATCTCGTCATCCTAAAACTCACTGATAAAGGCACGCCGCTGCTCTTAGCGGATAGCGATGCAGTTCAAAGTGGTGAACAAATTATTGCTGTCGGATATCCTGGCGAAAGATACAAAGTCATGCTGGGAACGATACATAGCATCCGGAGTACTGATAAATGGCTCCGGGTGAAAGCTGATATTGGTAGTGGTGGTAGTGGCAGCCCTATGCTCAATGGTAAAGGACAGGTCGTAGGGATTCACGCCGTTGGGAGTGAGGATTACAGTTACGCGCTCCCCTCAAAGGCATTGGCGGTACTACTCGCTGAATCAAAACCAATGGAGTCTTTGGTGAAGTGGCGCGAGCGCGCCCCTATCCGTGCCTATGCCTACCACGTTCAGGGGGAAAATAATTACAATGCTGCACAGTACCACGCGGCGATCGCCGATTTTGATAAAGCCATTCAGTTACACCCCGAAACTCCCTACGCCTATCATAAGCGTGGAGCTGCGAAGGCTGCCTTGGGTGAACATGAGGCGGCGATCGCCGATTTTGATAAGGCGATCCAATTAAACCCTGAGATTATCTACACCTATTACGAGCGCGGGAACGTAAAGACTGCCCTGGGTAACCACGAAGCAGCGATAGTCGATTATGATAGAGTTATCAAACTTGATCCAGATCAGGCCAATGCTTATAATAATCAGGGCTGGGCAAAGTTTAGACGTGGCGATCCTAAAGGGGGGGTACTTGATTTCAATAAAGCGATCCAGATTAACCCAGAGCATGCTGGTGCCTACAAGAATCGTGCAAAAGTGAAATTCAGACTTGGGGAATCAAAATTAGCACAGGGAGATATAACAGGGACACTTCAACTCTACGAATCGGTGGTTGAAGACTGTACGCATGCGATACAATTAACGCCAGAGGATGCTAACGCATACAGCGATCGAGGGGGGACAAAGTTAGCAATTGGTGAATTGGAGTCTACCCGCGGGAATACCGAAAAAGCCCAAAACTCGTATGAAGCTGCAATTGAAGACTTGACTCAAGCTGTCAAAATTGCCCCGAAGTTTGCTTATGCTTACAAGAATCTTGCGAAAACAAAATTCAGACTTGGTGGATCCGAGTACTTTCACGGAAATGCGGCGCAAGCAAAAAAGTTATATCAGGCATCTATTTCGGACTTCACCCAAGCCATTAAGTTAGTTCCTGAGTATGCCGAAGCCTACTACTGGCGTGGACAAGCAAAGAAGGCACTTGGGCAAAAGGAAGCCGCAAAAGCAGATTTTCAAAAAGCGAAGGCACTGGACCCAGATGCTGGAAAGTGATTGGACAAGAGAACACCTTTAGGAGTTACGTAATCAGGCTCACGATTAGAGAATCTCTTTAATCCATTCGCCATCATGAGCAGGATTATAGATTAACCCCTCTTTTATATCAACACAGAGGTCTAAATGCGCCAATACCATGTGACCCACGAGAACAGGCGAACCCTCAGGCAGATCGGTGATCTGCATCATGCCAGCGCGTTCCAATATCGTAAATTGGACTGCTGAATAGAGAATGCGGTCAACAATGCCGGTAGCGGTGCGTGCCCGCCTTATTTCAATAGGCGTGAGCCCGAGCTGTTCAATGAGCGGTGTCGGTAAACAGAGACCCGTCGCGCCCGTATCAACGAGGGCATCCATGACTGTAAGTCGCCGCACATCTTCGGGAGTCATAACACCTAACTTTACCGCAACCAGATCGTATAGATTTACGAGTTCAATTTCCGTAGTGTGTCTCATTTTTTCTACTCCTAACTATTTAGTGCGAAAGGCGTACAGTTTTGCGTCGTTGATCATAAAACGGAGCCGCAGGGGCTGCGTAGCATTCGCCAACGTCGCCGATTTCCATTGCACTGAATGCCGGACACTATCACTTTTCAACGGAACGCAGTCATCCATCGAAAAACCGGGTTGAACCTGTCCATCAACCGTTAGCACTTCAACACCGATCTGTCCTCCATTTGCATCGGCGTTAATTTCAAGCCCTCCGCTTGCAATTTGCAACGGAACAGTCTCAACGATACCACCCTCCGCATCAGCATCAAGCGAAACAAAGCCGTCCAATCGCCATTTCGCGAGCCCGATCGCCTTGTGTCTGTCCTTCATTTGGGCACCGTGGGTGTGCTCTGTCCCCGTATAATACCAGTGAATTTCGTCGTCGGTGATAATCGGCTCTATAGCAGTTCCCATAATCATGCCGGTGTCAAAAGTCCCGCTTTCACCGCGTGGAATAATCGGCGTTCGGTTTGAATCGGGATAATCCCAATTAAATCCGTCTCGGCTGCAAACGAGTTGTGCATCAATCGGTCCGTCTATAGGAATTTCATGCTCCGCTGCACCCGGGCCCGTCACATACAACACCCCAGCGATGCCGATATAGATATTATGATAGAGGAATCCCGACATATTGTGGATCTCAGCGCGATCCGCACCATATCTTTGCACCCCGATTGCGTCGTCCGCATCCGTCGCACCGAACATCGGTTCAAGCGGTTTCCACGGTCCCTCAAGACGCGGGCTTTCGGTGTATGCAATCATGCGTCTTGCGTCTTTATCATTCCCACGTATAAGGGCATAAGCCCGGAACAAATCGGTTTTTTTATCGTAGATGACATTGAACGCGCCCTCGTTGTCTCTATCTGCAACCGGTTCAAGGTAATCTGAATCGTCCCATCGGATACCGTCCGGCGACGTGAGCAGAAAGATATTGCGATACCTTCTACAGAAACCGATCATCTTATACCGCTTTTGCGGATCCGATTCCTCGTCATTGCGGAAGACACACGCGCCGTGTAGGTCCCACACGATATTGTTATTTGGATTCCCGTTAAATTCAAAGAGACCGAGATTCGGTTTCGTCCATGTTAATCCATCATCGCTTTCCGCATAGCACGTAAGGTCACCGCGATCGTTTTCTACGAACTTCCGTCCGTAAGCATCGTGGGTCTTCCCTCTGTATGTTGATGGGTTTCGGTCAGTACGTGGCACGTAAAGCCCCGGAATCTCGTTCGCTGTGAACCGCCAATGCGGTCCCATGCGACACATATACCACATCCGATATTTTCCGTACGCAGCGTCGTACAAAGTTGTGCCGTAGAGGTGGACGCGTCTGGACTGGTCGGGTCCTCCGTGTTCCCATAGGTTATTCGGATCCGGTTCAAGTACGGGAACATCGTGCTTCACGCACTGATGCAATGTGCGTGTCACGCCGCGTTTGGCAGCAATCAGCGCGTCATCAATAAAGGGTTCTGTGCCGGTGTCAAGTGTCCGGATAGTATTTGCGTTCACGTTGTTATCCTCCGTGTTAGCTTGATTAGAATCAATCTCCTGTCCACAATTTCCGCATCTCCTCAGAGGCTGCGAGGAGTTCGTCCAACGTTCCGACTGCTTCAACGCGACCCTCTTTTAGGACAACAATCTGATCTGCCCGCCGCAGGGCAGGTCGCCGATGCGAAACGACGAGGCAGGTTGCGCGTCTCGTCTCAAAGAGACGTTCCCACAAAATTTGTTCCGTCTCCACATCAAGTCCGGATGAAAGATCGTCAAAAACGAGTAATTCCGAGTCTCGGATAAACATTCGTGCCGCTGCGGTACGCTGCATCTGTCCACCCGACAATTTGACACCCCGCGGTCCGACAACCGTTTCAAGACCCTCTTCAAGTGTAGGGAGGTCTTTCTCCATAACACCGAGTCGGATCGCACGATTTAAGGCATCCCAATTCCACGGCAAGCCCATGAGAATGTTAGCACTCAGCTTTTCGCTAAAGAGTTTCGGGGTTTGCGGTGTATACGCGCACCGTGGCGGGACGAAAAACGATTTCGAATCCTCAACGGTTTTACCATTCCAGCGGATCTCGCCTGACTGTTTCGGCAGGATACCTAAAAGTGTTTGCACCAGCGTCGTTTTGCCGGAACCGATCTGTCCTGTAACAACAGTGAACGATCCTGATGGAATTCGCAAATCAACATCAACGATTCCAGCTGTGTCGTCATCGTAACGATAGGTGAGTCCGCTAACGGTAAGTTCACCCAGCCGATCTGCCTCTGTCCGTTCAGGGATAACGAGCGTCGGTTGTTCCTCTCGCAGATAGACCGGCGTGTGTTCTACCAATTTTTCCCTCGGCATCTCATCAACGGTCTGTTCCATACGCGAGAAGGAGACCTCTGCGCGTTTGTGCTGTGCCATGATACTGCCGACGAGCGATCCACTTCTTGCAACTTCTCCAATATACGTCGTAAACAGCGCGAAGTCGCCGACTGTGAATACGCCTGCCTTCATCTGTTCAGCAATCAGAATCAAGATAACACCGGTGGCGAGGGTATTGATGTTGAAACTGATGGATCGCAAGACTTGGTTAAACAGGTTGTCCACCACAGTCGCCTTGCGGCGCGCATCGTTGAGTTTCTGAAAATGGGCAATTACATTCGCTTCCGTTCGCGCAACTTTCACCGCCAAGATGGACTGGAACAGTTCGTTAACGAAGTTCGTTGATTGTTCCGTAGTGATACGCTGTGCCGTACGATACCGTTGAATGAATCGCCTTGACACGTTAACGACTGTGATAATCAGAATAGACGGGATAACCGTAATCACTGTCACGGCTACATTGATCCGCGCCATCCAGATGATCGCTAAGATCGCGAAGATAAGGTTTCCCCATAGGTGGATATACTGCTCCAGATAATTCAAAATCGCCTGAACGTCGTCCCGTAACCGGTTTGTCACTTCGCCAGAGGCGGTTGAGACCTTATGCGGTGCCGACATATCCATGATCGCTGTCATCAGGTTTTTGCGGAGCAGCGTTGAAATGGCGTAACGCCACCGCGCCCACACGAATGCGGACGATATGAGAACACCGCGATCCGCGAGATGAGCGACAACAAAAAGCGCGACGAGTGTCCAAGGATTTAGTCCTGCCCCCGATCCGTTAGTAGTCGGATCAAGTGTATCAAAAAATGCCTGCCGAATCAGGCCGTCGAAGAACGGCATCAGGTCGTCTAATCCACGGAAAAAGATCGTACCGAGAAAAAGGAGCGGACGGTAACGGATGAGGCGAATTGACGCTTTCCCAGTCGTCATCTGATCACCTCCTCCAACCCTGTTTTCAGCAGTTGTGAGAAAACCGAATCTGGGTCTTGCACAAGCCGATTGCGTTCCCCGTGTTCCCGAACCTCACCATCGGCAAGCACCATAATTTCGTCTACCTGTTGAACCGTCCCGAGTCGGTGTGCAATGATAATACTCGTCCGTCCCTTCAATAACCGCTGCACCGCGCTATCAATACGTTGTTCCGTGGCGGGATCCAGTCTGGACGAAGGTTCATCGAGGATAACGATCCGTGGGTCTTTTAGGAAAACCCTTGCAAACGCCAGCAACTGCGCTTCCCCTGCCGACAGACCGGTTCCTTCAAGAAACGTATCGAGCCCGTTCGGTAGCGATTGATACCACTCCGATAACCCCAGTTCTTCAATGACTGACAGGATCCGGGTGTCCGTGATTTCGGCATCAAAGAGCGTTAAATTTTCACGCACCGTCGCATTAAAGAGTTGGACATCCTGTGTAACCATACCGATCCGGTTCCGTAAATCGTCTAACTGGATCCGTTCAATCGGCTTCCCCGCAACGCGAATCTGTCCGTTGTTAATCTCGTACAACCGAAATAGGAGGCGAGTAATCGTTGTTTTACCGCTGCCTGTCCGTCCGAGTAACCCCAACGACTTCCCCGGTTGCAATTGGAATGAAACATCTTTCAGCACCGATTCATCTTCGGTATAACCAAATGTGACACGGTCGAATTCAATCCCGAGCGCGCCTGATGCCGGAAGTGACTCTGTGCCATCCACAATACTTGGGGTGACGCGGTAGAGGGCTTCAATCCGTTTGAGCCCCGCGGTTGCCCGCTGCAGTTCGTTAATCTGACGACTAATCATGATCAACGGACCCCGAAGCATCATCGTATAATAAACGACAAGGTAGACGGTCCCGATCGTGAACGCTTCTATCTGATACAGGTAGATACCCATCGCCATCGTCAGCGCGACCCCTAACGCGAAAAGCACGCCGCTGATTGTTTGGAGTACTTCTCCCATCACATGTGCTTTTACGGCGCGACCGTAGACATCCCGATTCACATCGTAGAACCGATCCATCGTATAGCCGATACCACCGTTTGTGCGGAGGTCTTCAATGCCTGTGAGTCGTTCTTCAAGAAACCCGAACAGTCTGGAATAACCTTCTCGCTCGGCTGTGTAGACAGGGACGGCAATGTTCCGAGTAAGATTGTAAACGAGGATGGAGATTGCTACGAACCCTGTCAACGCAACACCGATACGCCAGTCTTCAAGGGCAATTACAATTAGGATACCGCCAAGCAGCAGCAAGCTACCCGCTACCTGAACGATGAACTCCGAGAAGAAGTTTGACAGTGCTGCCGTATCGCCATCAACGCGCTCGACCATCTCACCCGGCGTGTGTTCATGATGGAAGGACATGTCGAGCTGTAGGCAATGGTGGGCAAGGTCGCCCCGCATCCAGTTTGTTGCGCGCCAGCCGATGTCCTGCCCTAAATAAGTATTGACTAACATCAACACTTGTCGGAGCAACCCGATTCCGAAAAACGCACAGCCAGCGATAATCAGGTTTCGCGTCTCGCCTCCCGCTTTTGCCGTGTCAATGAAGTAGCGGAGGATTTGCGGGTTGAGTAGCGTCAAACCTATCCCGGTGAACATGAAGATGGCGAGCAGCATCACGCGTATCCACTGCGGTCTAAGATACTGTGAAAGGAGTGCAGCATACTGCCTGAACGGTACTTTTTCCAAATTGCGGACTATCCTTTGTAGGAGCGAGCTGTGCTCGCGATCTTTTCCTAATAACGTTCACCTATGTAAAGCAAAACCAAGATCCAAATCGGACAATTGAATGACCCTGCTTAAACGCTGTTTTTGATAGAGAAAAACAGTGAAAGCTGTTATACTGTAGACAAGGGCAGAAGCACTTCTCTATGCGCCTTTATGATATAGGAAAGACACATTTCGTGCAAGAAAAATCGCACAACTCTCTGTTACCGAAGGGAACGCTATGAAAATTAAAGAAATTCGCGTCGTAGAAATCGAGCTCAATCCAAAACCGACAACACCGCCGCGCACACCGAGCCGATCCAGGACATATCACTTGAACCGACCCATTACACGATATCCGTCTTTCAGCAGAAAAGAGGGACACGTTTCCTATTCAGAATGGAAACGTCCAGCATGCATTGTGACAGCAGAAGATGGCACTTGGGGCTTCGGTATCTCGCTTTACGGTGGTCCCGTGACCCGAATCATCTCCGATCACTTCGCGCCCTTTCTCATCGGCGAAAATTGCATGGCGACTGAGAAATTGTGGGATATGATGGTACGTTTATCTACTGCCTTTGGCGCGACGGGCCTGACAAGTTACGCCATCAGTGCGGTTGATTGCGCTTTGTGGGACCTCAAAGGCAAAATCCTAAACAGACCTGTCTACGAATTGCTCGGAGGACCGCAAAAAGAAAAGATTTTCTGCTACGCCTCCGGTTTCGATCAAGAGTGGTATATGGAACTCGGATTCAAAGCGACAAAACTTTTCACCCCCTGGGGACCAGAGCAGGGATTAGATGGCTTACGCAAACTTGAGGAATTGGTGGCAACGACGCGGGAAGTGATCGGCGATAAAGTTGAATTAATGTTGGATGCCTGGACAGGGTTCGATATAGAGCATACTGTGCGCGTCTGCGAGACCATGAAACCTTACGGCTTGAAATGGATGGAGGACTACATCCCCGCAGACGATCTTGTCGGTTACGAAACAGTGCGTCAACGTCTTCCTTGGCAAACCCTTGCGACAGGAGAACACTGGTACCTGCCAACCGTATTCGCAGCGGCGGCAGGACGACGACTTGTTGACATCTTCCAGCCAGATGTTTTATGGTGTGGCGGCATTACCGCTGCAGCGAAGATTTGTCACATCGCAGAAGCGACTGGGATTAACGTGATTACGCATGGTGGTATGAATTACCCTTACGGTCAACACTTGGCTTTTGCCATGCCTGCGATTACGTGGGGTGAACGCTCTGAAGGGGTCTCCTCGCCCGGTGTGCCACTTGAAGAGATGGTCAAGTTGCCCGGTACCTCTGTTATCAAGGACGGCTATGTCGCGCCATCGGATGCCCCCGGTTTCGGTCTTGAAATTGACGAGGCGTGGATAGAAAGTGTGATGGTGTAAATCAAATGAAAGACGAAATTACGATTGCCAATCGAGCGCATTGGGAAGCCGAAGTCGTGAAAAAGAACGGTTTTACCGTGCCGTGGCTTGACCTTGACAGGGATGAAATTCTAAAGTATGCTGCGGATCGGCTCGATCCGGTGCTATATCATCTCTACCAAATCTATCCGGCTTACCTACTCAGAGATGTTGCTGGCAAGGACGTGCTGTGTCTTGCGGCGGGGGGTGGACAACAGTCAGCCGTGTTCGGTTTGCTTGATGCCCGTGTAACCGTGATTGACTTTACGCAGGGGCAGCTTGACGGAGATATTACTGCTGCGAAGCATTACGGCTATCCAGTCGAGACAATTTGCGCCAACATCCGAGATTTGTTCGAAATTGCGGATGCTTCGTATGACCTCGTCTATCAAGGACCTTCTATGAGTTGGGTGCCATCTGTTCATGAAATCTATAGAGGCGTGTCGAGGATCATTCGCCCCGGCGGACGGTATCGCGTAGATTTTGGGAATCCTGCCAATCATTTTTGGGAATGGGATGGTGAATACTATCGCGTCACCGAACCTTATTCTGAGCGAGTTTTCAGGTATTCAGATGGAGCGTTTGATTTTCGACACTATTTGAGTGATATATTCAATGGGCTTATGGACAACGGGTTCCGGATTGAGCGGGTTGAGGAACGTGCTTGGACGCAGCCAGATATCGAGGCTACACCGGGAAGTTGGGCACATGAAATGGCTTACAATGTGAGTTTTGCCGTTGTTGCGAAGAAAGAGATATAGGTCTGAAAGGCGGAGGTTTTACTGTGGAGGAGGTAAGTCTTCGCAAGGCACACGCAAACGACAGTGAATTCGTTTTTATCGTAAAGAAGGCAGCGTTCCAAGAATATGTGGAACAGGTCTGGGGTTGGGACGATAGTTATCAAACGGAACTGCACAATAGACGGTTCGCTGCACAGGATGTTTGCATTATCCAGTTTTGTGGGGTGGATGTCGGTTTTTTGGCAATATCTCATACTTCCGACACGCTCAAGGTCAATCAGATTTTTGTTCTTCCTGAATATCAGGGGAGAGGCATCGGTTCCGCGTGCATGACCCGTATTATTGATAATGCCAATCTTGAGGGGAAGTCTGTGGTACTTCAAGTCCTAAAGGTCAATACCCGTGGTATCACCTTTTATCAACGGCTGGGATTCACAATCGTCGGTGAAAGTGCTACACACGTTCAGATGGAAAAGTTGCCTGAATTGAGTTAGTAGATGAGTGATTTCAAGAATCGCCCCATTCCGAGAGAAGTTGCGGTGGAAAATTTATCACCAGAGGAGATTGAGCGCATCACGCAAACCGTGTTTGTCGCGCCTGAGTCCCAACCCGTTGATCTCCTTTTTATCTTTGGGACTTCCACTATTGATAATGAAATTTTAGAATCTGTGGCGCGTGATTATCAAAAAAGTCGCTTTCCAAAAGTCATGGTCACCGGTTTGAGTGGACGACTCTATTCCGAAACAGGCAAACCTGTAGCACGCATAATGCGTGATGAACTCATAGCACGCGGTGTTCCATCAGAGGTAATACTCGTTCAGGACAGATCAACGAACACGCTTGAGGATGTTGCCTTCAGTCTTGATGTCTTAGAAAAGCATAGCGTTTCTCCCGATAGTATCGCATTTCTGTGCAAGGCGCACCATAGTGGTCGCTGCCTGCGAACCTTGCGGAAATTCTTCCCTTCTCAAATACTTTTACCTGTTACATATCTTGCTGAATATGAAGGTGTCAAAATATCCAAAGAAGATTGGTATCAGCACGAGGTATCGAGAGGGCGAGTGTATGGTGAATACCTGCGCATCATAGAATATTCAAAGAGAGGCGACATTGCGCACCTTTAAAGTAGCAGGCACACACCGTGGGCCGTAGCCGGGGCATGTTCATAATGTCTATTAATTTCGTTGAAGCACTCTCCACAGATAACATAACCGCTATAAAAGCATCGCCCAAAACGGATGTTCACTGTCATGCATTCTTCAGTGCACGACAGGAAAGCGTAGAGCGTTGGCTCGGACATTCTCTAACCAAACCGCCTCCGAAAATGAAAGGCGTTGAGGGGATGATGGCATACGCCGACGCGGTCTTAGCCCCGCACATAAAACACCGTGAAGGTTTTGAGTTCGTCGCAGTATCGGCAATGGACGATGCCGTTCAAGATGGCGTTGTTCTGCTTGAGATGAGTTTCGACATTCGACTGGCGGAGTTCTATTCCAATGGGATAAAGGAGCTTTGCGCGTTTATTGAGGCGTTGGTTGAGCGGTATAGCGCACAAGCGGATCTGCGTCCAGAACTCGGCTTTTCGCGTGGAAATGCTGACGACCCAAAACTGATGGCGTTAGCACACGAAGCAGTAGAAATGGGTGTGTTCCAGTCAATTGATCTCTATAGCCGTCAAGAGGTGTGTCCACCAGAGGTTATGAAACCGTTATTTACAAGGGCGCGCGCGGCAGGAATGAAACTGAAAGCACACGTTGGAGAATTTGAGGACGCGGAGGAAATCCGACGAACTGTTGAAGTCCTTGATTTGGATGAAGTCCAACACGGTATCGCTGCTGCAGAATCGGTTGAAATCATGCGATGGCTTTCTGAGCATCAGATTCAGTTGAACGTGTGTCCAACGAGCAATGTGATGCTGGGTGGTGTGTCGGAACTCGCCGCGCATCCGATTCGCATCTTGTTTGATAACGGCGTGCCGGTGACAATTAACACGGATGATCTGATGATATTCGGTCAGAGTGTCTCTGAGGAGTATCAAAATCTCTACCGCGCAGGAGTCTTCAGTGCTGAAGAATTAGACGATATACGGCGCGCGTCTCTCACTATTCTTGATTAATACGAGAAATTATCTGAACCGCAGATTGACGATTTGGTGGAGGATGGAGACACTTCCAAATGATAAAACCCAAGGTACTACGTCCCGGTAGTCGTATCGCAGCGATTTCACTCTCTTGGGGTGGTCCCGGCACCATCCCCTGCCGCCACCGGATAGGTAAACAACAATTTGAAGAGGAATTCGGTGTAACGGTTGTCGAAACGGCACACGCCCTGCGCGACGCAGATTGGCTTGCCAGGAATCCCAAGGCGCGTGCCGACGATTTGATGGAGGCTTTTACCGATGAGACGATCGATGGCATTATCTCAACGATTGGCGGTGAAGATTCCATTCGGACGCTCCCATACCTCGATTTGGATCTGATTCGGAATAACCCCAAGGTTTTTATGGGCTATTCGGATACCACAATATCACACGCCGCCTGTTTTAAAGCGGGCCTCGTTTCGTTCTACGGTCCCTCGTTTATGGCAGGGTTTGCCGAAAACTGTGGAATGTTCCCATACATGGTGGATTCTGTCCGCCGTACCCTTTTTTCTACTGAACCGATTGGTGTTATTGAACCGAACCTCACAGGATGGACAGTTGAATATTTGCCCTGGGAGAATCCAGAAAATCAGTTAGTTCGTCGGAAACTGAATCCTTGTACTGGCTGGAAGTTCCATCAGGAGGAGGGTGTCGTTGAAGGGCAACTTTTTGGCGGTTGCGTTGAGGTTTTGGACTGGCTTCGAGGCACTGACTTTTTTCCTGCTGCTACCGATCTTCAAAGTGCTGTTCTCTTCTTAGAGACCTCTGAAGACGCACCGCCTCCCTCGTTTCTAACGGAGTTCGTGAGATGTCTCGCGGCGATGGGTGTTCTTGAAAGGCTTGGCGGCATTTTGCTCGGACGACCTGGTGGGGGTGTTGATCCGAACACTTTCCACGAGTACGATGATGCGCTCTGTAAAGCGGTTCGCGAGGAATATGGGTTGAACGACATACTGATTGTCACCAATATGGACTTCGGACACACCGATCCGATGTTCGTTATTCCGATGGGCATGAAGGTTCGTATTGATTCTACCAAGCAGGAAGTCGCTATCAACGGGGCGGCGGTTATAGAGGGCTGATTTTATAGTAAGATGAATTCGACTTAAACACTTAAGCAGAAGTCTATTTTTCGATACTTCTTGACTTTCGCATTATCTTACACATTGGCATAATATTACCTTGCTATCAGGAGTATTATACCATAAAACTATCTATAAGGAGACACTCTCTATGGATTTTGTTGAACACTCTCTACAGATGACTTAATCGCTATAAGAGCAGCCCCTAAAACCGACGTTCACTCACATGCCTTCTTAAGCACACGCCGAGAAAATACGGAACGTTGGTTGGGATATCCTTTAACCAAACCGCCCCTGAAAATGAAAGGATTAGAGGGAATGATGGAATACGTGAACGCGATCTTGGCACCTCACTTAGAACACCGTCAAGGTTTCGAGTTTATCGCTGCTTCGGCGATAGATGATGCAGTCCAAGATGGTGTTGTTCTGCTTGAGATGAGTTTCGACATCCGGTTGCTTAAGTTCTACCCGGATGGGTTAACTGAACTTCGTTCGTTTATTGAAGAAATTGAACTCGATCTTGAGAGAACCTTTGAAGGAATTAACGACAAAACTATCCGTTGGCAGGAGGTAACAACCGAAGCAGACGGCTTTCTCGATTTATAGTGAACGCTAAAAATAAAGAGACACTTACATCTCCCGGTAGGTTCGGTTTCCTAACCGAACCGGCACAGGGTATCCTATTAATTCTAAACTTTACTATAAACAAAAATACTGGTAAACTCCCACAGAGAGATGCTAACAAGGTGTCATGTAAAGAGCATATTTCCAAGCTTGCTATGGTTACTCGACCCGGGGTTGTCTTGCAGTTGGATTTCTTTGTAAACGGACTTTTGAGTCTTTCAACGGTAGCTCAATACGTGCGCCGTTATGTAGATGTGATTCAATTACCCCAAAAATCAGTTCAGTGCTGGCATACGCGCACCGGACACCACCCCGGGTTGGTTCCCCTGTATCCACTGCGTGGACAAGGTCTTTGATCAAGTTTGCTGTGCTACTGGTGTGTTCAAATTCAGGAAAGGTTTCAGGCACTTGACACGTCCGCCACCCCGGTACATCCTGCCGTTTACGGAGATGCCACTGCCAACCGTTGTTCCAGCAGGTAACGGTGCCGCCATCACAAATCGCTTCCCATTCACTACTCCGTGGCGTTAACAGCGCGTGTGTCGTCACACCATTTTCAAACTGGATTGTTCCGCCGCCAGACGGATCCGCTTGCAGTACATCCCCATCAAAAACCGAATCGCCTTGTGGCAGATAACCTGTGACCCAACTCGCAGCCGCATCGCTATTCAGACGTAAAATTAGGTCCAAGTTATGGCTGGCTGTGTTGAAAAGCGTCCCGTTTGAATAGATGATCAAGTTGCGGAGTTTACCAATTTCACCGCTGTCAATGATCTCTTTCATCTTGTCGAAACCTGTATGCCACCGGCGATTTGTGCCAAGGTTAAAGGCGACCTTGTTTTCTTCTACCGCGGATACCATCGCTGCGGCTTCGTCCATAGAAGCTGCCATCGCCTTTTCTGCATAGATGGCTTTCACACCGTGTTCTGCTGCATAGATAACAATTTCTGCGCGATGCTCCGGTTGTGTAGCAACACTGACGATATCAGGCTGTTCTTTTTCAAGCATCTCACGATAATCGGTGTACTGATTCGCTTTTGGGACATTATATCGGTTACCAAAATGTTCCATCACTTCTGGACGCAGATCGGCACATGCGACAAGATCGGTGCGTTCTTCGGCAAAAAAACCAGCAGCATGCGAATAAGGTAACTTAATTGCTTCATAATCCGGAACTTCGTTATCAATAAACGCCCCCATCCGGCTACAGCCGATAACAGCGGCACGATACGTTTTCATCGGTATTCTCCCTACCCTCAGTCAATTGGAATAAGATGTATTAAAAGAATAACCAATTCCATAAAACCTGTCAAGAAAAAAGCGGTGTGTAACCAGAGACATTCAATTGTCGGTGCAGGTTAGGAAATTGGAAGCGAATTCTAAGCGGAGTAGGTTGGGTTGAACGGAACTGAGAAGATAGATGTGCCACACCCAATACACGCCTATTCAACATATCGTCTCCATAATCAAGAACGCAGAGAAACCCAACTTCAGAACGCGAGGCGTTCAGGAAAGCCGAAAGGCGTTGGGTTTCACTCGGTCTCTGGTGAATATGCCGGTCTTTGAAACAGTTTCGGTTTTCTCTGATTTGTATGCTTTTGGTTGTATCGGTTCAACCCAACCTACGATGTGATGGGAGAGTTTTTTCTCTCGGGTCTGGCGGTGAAAATCTAATCGAAAAGTGGACAATTGAATGTCTCTGGCTTCACACTTGACAAACAGTGACAAATCGTGTATCCTTATAGAAAATCAACCCTCGTCTCGTTATGGAGTGCAATCTATGGTGAAAAAACGCTGCATTATGACAGCTTACGCCGATGAAACCCTTGCGCTACTCAAAGTCTTGGGTCAGGATGTAAATAGTTCAGTTGACTGGAACAGCAGACTTCAGTTTGAAGGGGTTGATGGAGACAAAGAATGGGTTGTCATGCAGTCGGGGATGGGCAAGGTGCGTGCAGCATCAATGTGCCAAATGATAATAGACACCTATCAGGTAGACACCTTCTTTGAATTCGGATTTGCGGGGGGTTTGGTCGATACCTTGAATATCGGAGACATTGTGGTGATTACCGGAGTCTCTGAGCATGACGTGCCAAATAGACCCGAAATTCTGCGTGAGCAGGATATGTGGCGAGCTCGCCTCTTTCAGGCTTCTTCATCTTCAATATATAGGTTCGCAACTGCGCTATCAGCGGCACCTAATGTTATGCTTACAAAAGCCTCCGTAATTTGCGGCGATATGGACATATATAATCGTGAGGTGAGGGATGAGATTGCCATAGAGAGTGGAGCTGTCGCAGTCAATTGGGAATCGTCGGCGATTGTGGATGTCTGTGCGATTAATAACGTCAAGTATGTCGGCGTTCGCGTGATATCTGATTTGTGTGTTGAAGAGGATAGCGGTCCGATTCCCGAAGAGAGAATTAAACGCTTAAACAAATCCACAACCGCGTATGTAGAGACTTTAATGAACTTCACTTAGGAGGAAGAGACCGTGCGACAATTGATAAATCGTCAATATAAGACTATCATAACGAACGAATTTAGCAGCCAATTTCGTTTCTTACTTATCGGTTGGATGTTGCTCTCAGTTTTTATCTCCATAGGTTTCACCGATGAATTGACTCTGGTTGCTGAAGTGGAATTTCAACCGTTAGCAGCAGCAACCCAACGGCTCATTGAGGCGTTGGACTATCTCGGTTCACCGCTGTCTGAAAACGATCTCGCCGCAATTGAGGAAGCGTTGATTTCTGCGAACCACGAACAGGCGATTGCTGACATTCAAAGCATTCTTGATGCATACTGTTTAGCAGGGGTCAACATCAACCCTGAAAGTCGGGTCAAGGTTAAGGAAGGTCAGGTCAATAAAGAACTGATGCAACAGGGTTGGCGTACCTTTTTGGTGAAGGTTCACAACGAGGCCGGTGTGACGGCACCCTTAGCCGTAGAGAGCGAAAACGCCGCGCCACTCTATAAACGTTCCACTGGAAGTCCTGATCCCGAAATGACTGTCCCTAAAAGCGAAATTCCGCATCGGTTTCTTGAGATTCAAGTCTACGCCAATCCACCTTTGAAAGCAAGTCTTTCCGGTCTGGAATTGGAATATCGTATCGTTCAACTCTACAGCCGAGATGCAGGAAAACGGGAAGCAACGTTGGGTTTCAACGTTGGTCAGGGGACACAAGACATCGGATTCCGTAGTGAAGTACCGATCCTATTCAACTGTGTACCAGCGGTGAAGGTAACGCTGGAAGTATTAGATTTTGACGAGAAGCCCACAACAGCGGCTTTTATTATTCGCGATGAATGGAACAGGGTATACCCGTCGCGCGGGCGGAGACTCGCACCGGATTTCTTCTTTCATAACCAAATCTATCGGCACAGCGGCGAATCAGTGCTGCTGCCGCCGGGCAGTTATACTGTTGAATATACACGCGGCCCAGAATATAAGGTAAAAACAAAAACCATGACTGTCCCGAATGCTAAGACACATCAAGAGACGTTTCATCTGGAAAGATGGATCCATCTCGCTGCGGAGGGGTGGCGTTCCGGGGACCATCACGTACATGCAGCAGGGTGTGCACACTACGAGAGTCCCACAGAGGGTGTTACACCTGAAGATATGATGCGCCACATTCTCGGGGAAGACCTCAATGTCGGGTGCGTGCTCTCTTGGGGACCCTGCTGGTATTTCCAGAAGCAGTTTTTTGATGGCAAGGTTCACGAACTCTCAACCGATGATTACGTCATGCGATACGATGTGGAGGTTTCAGGTTTCCCCTCTTCACACGCTGGACATCTCTCGTTGCTGGGGTTAACTGAGGACGACTACAACGGTGTTGAACGCATTGAAGAGTGGCCCAGTTGGGATCTGCCGGTGCTTCAGTGGGCAAAGGAGCAGGGCGCGGTAACGGGTTTCAGTCACAGCGGTTGGGGCTTGAAAGTGGATGGCGACGAACTCCCGAATTACAATATGCCGCCGTTTGACGGTATCGGTGCAAATGAATACATCGTTGACGTTGTTCATGATGCCGTTGATTTTATCTCTACGGTAGATACACCCGCCGTTTGGGAACTGAATATCTGGTATCACACACTGAATTGCGGTTTCCGCACGCGAATCAGTGGCGAGACAGATTTTCCTTGTATCTACGGCGAGCGCGTCGGATTAGGTCGCATATATGTGAAAATGCCCGCCGGTGCCCTTGATTTCGATGCATGGGTAGATGGATTGAAAGACGGTCGATCTTATGTCGGAGATGGCAAAAGTCATCTATTAGACTTTACTGTCGGTGGTGTCCCCGTTGGAGAAAAGACAGCAACTGGAGAACTTAGCCAGTTGGATTTGGAAGCACCCAGCACGGTAACCATCACGGCTCGCGTCGCTGCACGGCTTGGCGAAACGCCGAATCTTGAGATAAAGAACCGATCTCTGGATCAGCAACCGTATTGGGACGTTGAGCGGGCGCGTATTGCAGAAAGCCGAAAGGTGCCAGTTGAACTCCTTGTCAACGGTCAGGCGGTTGAGACACAAGAAATCGTCGCTGACGGTAAAATCGTACCCGTTCAATTTGAGGCATCCATTGATAGATCCAGTTGGGTGGCGCTCCGTATCTTCCCATCGGCTCATACGAATCCGGTTTTCGTCATTGTAGATGGAAAACCGATCCGAGCGAGTCGCAGAAGTGCCAAATGGTGCTTAGATGCTGTAGAGGTTTGCTGGAATCAAAAGGTGAACCGTATTCGAGAGGAAGAACGCGATGCGGCGCGCGAAGCATACAACGTAGCATCGCAGACATACCAAAAAATTCTCGAAGAATCTGATATAGATTGAAGGACACTTCATAAGGAGTTGTGTTATGAAACTTATGCTTCAAGAGGTCGAGCAATTCAAGCGCGTAGGCTATCTCAAAATAGACGGACGCGTCATTGATGACGAACACCTTACCGTACTGCGCGAGCATTACGACGCGCTGTTTACACAGAAACGCGGCACAATCGGTGAAGGGTTGCGTAACCTCGCTGTCGTCGGAGACTCGGAAAGCGATGAAGACGCGGATCGTGAGGAAGAAATGTTACAGATTATGGAGATGTGGCGTTTCGATGAAGAATATCGGAAGCTACTCTACCACGAACCGATGTTAGACATCGTTGAGAGTTTGATCGGACCCGATATCCAGTTATTTCACGATCAGGCACTCTACAAACCCGCCTATCACGGGGGTGAGGTGTATTGGCATCAAGACAACGCCTATTGGCAGTGCGACCCACCCAATCTTGTGAGCATCTGGTTAGCACTCGATGATGCCGACGAGGAGAACGGTTGTATGAACGTTATTCCGGGCAGTTATCTGGAAGGATTGGCGGCACACGGACGTGCGAAGTCGGAGAAAGGTAATTTACCAGCGTTGTTGGAGGTAGATGCTGATGTAGATCGCGCTGTACCCGTGCCAGTTAAAGCCGGATGCGTGATGGTGCATCATTGCATGACGCTCCATCAAACGAATCCGAACCGTTCATCACGAGACCGTCGGGCGATGGCGATCCATTACATGCCCTCCGGTACACGAAATCGCGATGGCGAAGTGATGAAAGACAACCCACTACTCCGCGGCAAGTTGTCGTAGTTGACAGAAAAATCCTATGCCAAACACTAAACTCAAAACCACGTTCAATACTGCTGCAGCGCTCTATGACGAGATACGGCCTGGTTACCCTGAAGAATTGATTCGGGATGTCGTGGATCTCTCTGGGATTAACGACCACGGTAGAATTCTCGAAATCGGCTGCGGTACCGGAAAAGCGACACGCCCCTTCGCAGAACGCGGATACGAATTGGTATGTCTGGACATTGGTGCTGACCTGATCGCCGTTGCAAAGGAAAAGTTTAGGGAATTTCCAAATGTTTCGTTTGTGCAACAAGGATTTGAAGCATGGAAACCGGCTGGTAAATTTGATCTCATTATTTCCGCCACTGCCTTTCATTGGATAGACCCAACAGTGAGATACCTGAGAGCGTTCGAGGCACTCGGCTCAAAGGGTTTCCTCGCTGTTTTTTCGAACCAACATGTGCGGAAGGACGAAGGCTTCTTTGCAGAAAGCCAGAGGCTGTATGATAAATATTACCTGCCACCGACTACGAATCGCCTGACTCACGCTATAAATTTCCCCGGTGCAGAAGCCTTTCAATCGTCAATTCGACGTGTATACCCGTGGACGCAAAAGTATTCATCTGAACAATACATCAAGCTTCTCAGTACCTACTCAGGGCACATCGCGTTACCGGATAAAAATAGACAGCTGCTATTTGAAGGAATTGTTAATCTTATTGAGACGAAGTGCAACGGTTGGGTAACCAAACACTACGAAGCTGTACTTGACTTACGCAAGACTCGTTTAATAGCACATGTAGGATTTTCAACTTGACATCTATCCTGTATTATGATAGATTAGAGTATTATCAACCGTGAATGTCTATAAAGAAGGAGACACATTATGTATGTTATCATCGCCCCAATTCAGATTAAAGAAGGTCACAGAGATGCGTTCGTCGAAGCCATGATAGACGACGCGAAAGGCTCTGTTGAAAACGAACCCGGCTGCCTGAGATTTGATATAATTCAAGACGGGGCCGACCCAAATCGGATCTGGCTCTACGAAATCTATGTGGACGAGGCAGCGTTCCAAGAGCATCTGAAAGCCCCACACTTCATCAAGTGGCGGGATACCGTCAAAGATTGGTTCGCTGAAAGCGACTTTAAAGGCGCAGGCGGCGGAAGTTCCAATATTTACCCGCCAGACGACGCTTGGAAGTAGGTCGGTTTTGATCGTTAATGCACTGTCCATAGTTTCACCATCTGTTCAGCGCGTTATTGCAGGTGAAAAGATTGTCGAAATTCGTCGTTGGCTTCCGCCAGAGATTCCATTCTTCAATCTCGTGCTTGTGGAGAATCAAATTTACTTGACCGAGGAAGGACAGGAAGATCCGAACGGGTTGGCACGTGCAATCGTCGACATTACGGGCGTTCGCGAATGGACGCGTGCAGCAGCCGAAGCGAAAGGAATAGATTGGATTCCTGGCTATGTCTGTTGGGAATTGTCAAATGTGCGGCACATCGTGCCGCCTATTCCGTGTATTGCACGACGGAAGATTTATCAAATTAATATGGAGGTTTGATATGAAACAGATGGTTATCTATATTCTGAGCGCGGCACTCCTTCTCACATTTCCCTTTGTAAGCGCAGCAATTAAGGACGACGCAATGGTCCTTTACTTCTCGTTCGATGCGGGTAAGGGAAAAGATGTTGAGGACCTGAGCGGAAAAGGAAATCATGGGACGCTCGAAGGCGATGCCAAATGGGAGAAAAACGGAAAGATCAATTCGGGTGTCTTTTTTAATGAACAGATACAGAAAGGGGTCGTCGCCGTTGAAGCGTCCGATAGTCTGGCGATTACCAAGAGTTTGACGATGGAGGTATGGGTATACCCAGAGAGCGTCGGTGATTATCGCAATGTGCGCGGACAGGCGGGACCTCACACGTATTATCTGAGTATCCATCAAGGCAAACCATCCGTGTGGATGGGATGTCCCGGAGCTGGTGGGCGAACATGGAACAGCGCAAAGAACGAGATTCCGACCGATAAATGGTCGCACGTCGCCGCAGTTTACGAGTTTGATAAAGAGCTTCGACTTTATATCAACGGCAAGCTTGATAACACCTATAAACTGGAAGGCGAAATTCCGGTTTCTCAATCCGATCACTGGTTCGGCAATCGTCTTGATGGTCCGTGGCCCTATGGCGGGAAACTTGATGAATTTGTCATCTATAACCGTGTGCTGACTGAAGATGAAATTCAGCAGGATATGGAACAGGTTTTAAGCGTATCACCATTGGACAAGGCTGCGACGACTTGGGGACTCCTCAAAAACGTTAAGAGATAAGTGTTCTGGCTCCTTGATGGAAATGTTGAGCGACAAAACAGATATGTCAGATATTAGATTAGCGCGTCCGGAGGATGCACAAGCAATTCATCTAATATTACAAGAGACATGGGGAGAATCGCTTTTATTTAATGTGTTCGCGGATCACATTTCGTCGCCTGAGCATCAAGTCTTCGTTGCGGTTGAGGCTGGTGAGGTAGCGGGTTTCCTTTCCACTTTTCTGGTATCCAGTTCAGATCCTCGATGGGAAATAGATCTTATTATCGTTCGCGCTGCGAGTCAAGGAAAAGGGATCGGGACTTCTCTCATTCAGGAAGCGTTAACCTACGGTTCTCATCTCGGAGTACGGTCGGCTAAGGCATCAATCCGTATTGATAATTATGCGAGTCAGCGTGCGTTTTCCAAGGTTGGCTTTACGACGGATGTCCAAATATGTACCCTTTTCCTTTGGAAACCTCTGGCTTTCAGATTCGTCGCGAATGTACCGGAGACTGTGCATCTTATACCCGCTGACACGTTGACCTATCGTGGGTTGTGGATTGAAGGGTTTAGCGAGTCTCAGCTATCCCAACAGGCGCAGCGCGATGTGATTCGTATCGCTCAGAGTCGTATTTTTGATGAGGACCGTTTAAATACAGGTATGTTTATTCCTGACGATCTTAAAGATGTTATCGCATCTGATTTGTTAACCAGTGCCACCAATCACGGTCAGTACCACCGGTGGCAATATGCGTTTAAGTAAGCGTTCAACCTCCCAATCAACGAAATAATAACAAACACAAATCGGAAAGAAATTATATCTATCAGTTGGATAAGTAAGGAGTGTGTTCATGAGCAATTTAAGATTCGCTTGCCATCTCATTCAGTTTGGTGGAGAACAGCAAGAGAACCCAGAAAAAGTATTGCGCGAAGTAGCCGATGCAGGCTGGGAAGGCGTGGAAAGTGTGCCTTTTGAAGGCGCAGATGGACTCGTTGAAATGGCGACGCTGGCACGCAGTCTTGGACTCCATATCGTCAATGCAGGCGGTGCCGGACTCGATAGGGTTCGGTTCAACATCACCCTCGGCAACAATGCTGCGGAAGTTCCATCATTACGGCGTTCAGAATGGGGGGGATCCGATCCGAGCGATGCCGATTTCGAGAATGCTGCCCGGACCTTAGACGACATTCTCGCGTTCTGCGATGCACATCAGATTAAAGGCTTCCACCATGCACATCTCGGTACGTTGCTTGAGACAGTTAATGATGCAGAACGCCTCTTGGCAGCCGCACCGAGTCTCTGGTTGCTATTTGACACGGGCCACATGCTCGCCGCTGGGAGCGATCCGATGCAGGTTTTTGAGAGTGAGTTTTTACGGAATCGGATTGGACATGTCCATCTCAAAGATTGCCACGCCGATGATCCTGATACTTGGGATCATAGAACGCAACGTTTCGGCGAAAAGGCGCGCTTCGCGGAGCTCGGTGCAGGAAACTTAGGGCTTGATGTCAAAGCCGTCCTGGAAGCACTTGAATCAGTCGGTTATGACGGATGGGTCTCTGTTGAATTGGATCGTCCATATCCGCCGCGTCCCGCAGCCGAAGCCGCAGTGGTAAACCGCGAATATCTGCGAAGTTTGGGATATTGAACGGAGGCACGCAACTATGCTAAAGCGAATTAGAATTCAAGGTTATAAATCCCTCGTGGATCTTGAGTTAAATCTCAAACCTCTTTCTGTGTTCGTTGGTCCTAACGCTTCCGGGAAGAGCAATTTTCTTGATGCCCTGCAACTTTTGTCTCGAATGGCAACCCATCAAACTTTAGAAGATGTATTTGAACCGCCATATCGTGGGCATCCATTGGAGGCGTTTACTTTTGGAGATGACGGTATTAAGAGTCTCCTGGAAAAGGAAAAAGCATCTTTTAGTATAGAGGTGGATGTTCAACTTTCCACTGCTGTTATTGAGAGTGTCAATCAACGTATTCAGAAAATCAGAGAAACGACAGAAAAGGATATACAGAATGTAACTAATCCTGTCTCAAGGAAGTCGCTACCGGTGCGCGAGAAATATCTGCGTTACCGGATTGAGGTAGAAATGCTTCCGAAGTTAGGTATTTTGCGGGTAGCGGATGAATACCTTGGAGCACTTAGTGCTGATGGTAAACCCAAACAAAACAGAAAACCTTTCTTAGAGCGAATCGGGAATCGTTTACATCTGCGAATGGAGGGACAGTCACATCCACTCTACTATGAACGCTATCTTGACTTCAGTATCCTTTCGAGATCGCACTACCCACCTCACTATCCCCATTTAACTGCAATGCAGCAAGAATTGACAAACTGGCTTACTTTTTACCTTGAGCCAAGAGAACAAATGCGACTCCCAAATCCGGTTAAGGCAGTTCACGATATTGGACCAATGGGAGAAGATCTCGCAGCTTTTCTCAATACCTTGCAAGCTCGTAGTAAGCGACAATTTAAATCCGTCGAGAAATCCCTCCATAGCATGATTCCATCCATAACAGGCATTAATGTCAGCATCAACAAATTGGGTGAAGTTGAATTGGATATCTGTGAAGGTGAAAAGCGCATCTCTGCCCGTGTCTTATCGGAGGGAACACTCCGAATTTTAGGGATTTTAGCACTCGTTGGTGCTGAGGAGCCTCCGACGTTAATAGGGTTTGAAGAACCGGAAAATGGCATTCACCCTCGTAGGATTCGACGTATTGCTGGGTTTTTGGAAACTCGTATGCTTCTTGAAGATATCCAGTTTATTGTGACAACACACTCATCGATTTTGCCTGATCTCATTCCTCCGGAATCGTTATATGTTTGTCGTAAAGTGAACGGGAGCACAGAAATTGAGCCATTCAATATGATGCATATCGGACCACTATGGAAGAAGTCAGACATTGAGATAGCATTGGAAGATAAAGATGTTTTGTCCCCTTCCGAACGTATCTTGCGAGGGGACTTTGATGCGTAATATCAGTCTATTTGTTGAAGATGTTGCCCATGAAGATTTCCTCACAACGTTGATCCATCGGCTAGCTGATGATTACAACATCATAGTCAATATCAGGGCATCCAATGTGCGAGGTGGGCATGGAACGGTTATTACCGAGCTGAAACAATATCTGCAAGATTTGCAACACAGCAAAGAAAATTTACCGGATCTCATCATTGTAGGAACAGACAGCAATTGCAAGGGATTTTCAGAACGAGAAACGGAGATTAATCATGTAACCTCTGATTTAGGGGATTTAGTCATTAGCATGGTTCCTGAACCGCATATTGAACGGTGGTTACTTCTTGATTCAGCAGCATTCAAAACTGTGTTTGGCAGGGGATGCCCACCTCCTGATCGAAAATGCGAACGCAATCGTTACAAGCGTCTTCTACTACAAGCAATCCGGGACGCAACAAGGGTTTCTCCATTAAATGCAATTGAACGTGTAGATGAACTCGTCAGTGCGATAGATCTTCAACGTGTGGCGCAAATAGATAAATCCATTGACCGGTTTTTAAGTGCATTACAACGCAGGTTTAGGACTTGGCAACAAACAGCGGATTGACGCTACGCGCCCATTTTACGCCATTCCTGCCGCGTGCCTTCCAGCAGCCGGATCCCCAGCAGCATAGAACATCCCATTCTCTTTATCAATATAGAGCATGGAAGGCGCGGCAATGGCACCTCTCTGCACCCTGAGGTGATGCCCGCGACTGCCAAGTTCTGCCCTAACACTTTCGTTCACACTGTCATTAACCGTCAATGAACCTGCTCCCTTAAACGTCTCCGCGCGGTTCGGATTCGGATCGAACGAATCTTCGTGATGTGCCGTGGCGAAACGCGGTGCCGTAACAGCAGCTTCCGGTAACATGCCGAACACAACGAAATTGAGCAGCAAATTCATTGTCGCTTGATCTTGCAAGTCTCCACCAGCAACGCTGATGGCTAAAATCGGTGCACCGTTCTTGAGAACCAACGTAGGCGTAAGCGTAATTCTTGGACGCTTTCCGGGTTGGATACAGTTCGGGTGTCCTGGCGTTGTGTTAAGACTCCGTAAGCGGTTACCGTAACTGACCCCTGTCGGACCGACCATACCGCCTGCGTGATAGACGTTAGCACTCGGTGTCGCAGAGACGACATTTCCCCATCGGTCGGCAACAGTGCAAGTCGTTGTTCCGCCCACACCAGGTCTGAAAACCCCATCCGCTTTTAGGGGCTGCATGTTGTCCACATCGCCCGGTCGCGCTTCGTGCGATGCCTTTTCTATATCAATTAACGGACGACGGAGCTCAGTATAGGCATCCGAAAGCAGCTCGGAGAGCGGGACATCTACAAACTCCGGGTCGCCGTAGTACGCATCTCGATCAGCCATCGCCAATTTGAGTGCCTCCGTGACGACATGCACATAGTCTGCCGAGGCGTTACCCATCGCTTTGAGATCGAAACCTTCCAATAAACGCAATGCCTGACAGAGATAGGGACCTTGCGTCCATGTACCACACTTACACACCGTATAGCCCCGGTATTCGACTGTCACAGGGTCTTCAACGCGTGTAACATGCGCGGCGAGGTCTGCCTTACGGAGAAAACCATCCTTTTCAATGTAGAAACCTTCTAAGGCATCCGCAATATCACTCTGCACGCCGTTCCGTCCGTAAAACCGATCACTTGCGGCTTGCACTTTTTCCTCACGACTGCCAGACGTTTTCTGTTCCTCCTCGACCATCCGCCGCAAGGTAACCGCCAAATCAGAATGCCAGTCCGACTCGCCGGCATCGAGCAGTGCCAATGTAGGGGCAACGATGTCCGCGAATGTCTTCGTACCATACAACTTGAGTGTTGTCGTGCAGAGGTCCACAACCGACGGTACAGGTGCCATTTTGATGTCGCGGTCCGGGATACCGTTTTCCATATACCAATCAGTGGCAGCCTGTGAAAGCGGTGCGCGTCCCTGTCCAGAGAGCGATTTCACTTCCTGCTTTTCCGCGTCAAAGATAAGAAGCGGCACCTCACCCCCGATAGAGCAGGCACCGTGGTCTGTGACATTGAGGGCAAGAATCGTCCCTGCTGCTGCATCTGCGGCATTTCCGCCCGCTTCCAGTATCTCGATCCCTGCTGCGACAGCCTTCGCGCCACCGGCAGCGACGACCCCAGTTTTACTAACGGCTTTCCATCCAATTTCTTGCGTATTTGGCATCGGTTTTTCCTTTGTTTTATCGTCAGAAGTTGTTCTGATTTTCCAATTTCTTTCTTTGCCTGAAAGCATAGCATAAATTTTCATCTTGTGCAACGCCTAAATGAAAAAATGAGTTGAATAATCCGAGGAAGTCGGTTAGAATATTGTTTAACAGTAAAGGAGATTGAAGCACCATGATCGAAATAATAACGCACAATCAGGCAAGCGAATTGATTTCACTCTCAGGTGCCTATCTGGAACAGAATGAGTGTGAAAACAACCTACCTATCGGTTTAGCTTATAGACTTGCTGAGGATCCACACTACTATGGCCCCGAATCACCGCTGTTGTTAAGTATTTTAGAGCAAGGAAAAGTCGTCGGTGTCGCAGTACGGACCCCACCTAAGCGAATCATCTTAAGCAGAATTGAGGCGAAAACCCAACCTGCTGTCAAACACCTTGTGTGTCACCTACGTAGAATTGATACACAAATACCGGGGGTTGTTGGACCCGCGGCAGAAGCACAAGCCTTTTGTGATTGTTGGATTGAAGGTATAGGAGGTATATCCGCCAGCATAGATAAGCGAATGCGTGTATTTGAGGCGAGAAGTGTCACAAATCTACCATTTTCGCCCGGGAAGTTGCGTTTCGCTCGTCCCAATGACCATCCACTCATGGCAAAATGGATTGCCGCCCTCTCGGAAGCAGTAGGTGAATCTATCAGTTTTGATGGTGCTAAAAGTCGCGCCGAGAAACTCATAACGGATCAGCAACTATACATTTGGGATAACAAAGGTCCGGTGTCTATTGCTGGCGTGTCCCGTCCAATGAAAAATGGTGTAACGATCGGTGTCGTGTACACACCACCTGAGCATCGTAATAACGGATATGCGACTTCATCTGTTTTGTTATTGACAAAGAAGCTGCTTTCGGATGGTTATTCATTTTGCAGTCTATATACCGATTTATCAAATCCAACTTCCAATAATATCTACACCAAAATCGGTTATGTGCCTATAGCAGACGCGTTGGCATTTGATTTTGTATCTTCAGATGGACACGACGGTACCTAACCTTATGTCTTCAGTTGTGGTCAAAGAGGTCCTTAGGCAAACTATGGCGCGGCGGAGGCACGATGTTAGCACGAACAAAGGAAAAATATGGCTGAATACAAAATTGCGGTAATTCGAGGCGATGGCATTGATAAAATATAAAGACTAAATATTCCACAGAATCATCATTTCTCGGTTTCTCAGGGAAGCTGGAAGTTCGGTCCGCCATCGGTTGATTGAATCGTAAAATCGCTCCACGCCCATCGTTTGTGTTCACCTTTTCCACGAGTATAGATCACCTGTGTCAGATGTTCATCGGTAATCTTGATGGTGTAACGTTTTTCAATCGTCTCATTTCCTATGGGCATTCGCAGGCGTTGAATCTGCTTTTCACCGCCCGCAATGAGGTTTATCTCTAACAGTTCAGATTCGTGGGCACTGAAATAGCATATCACTTCGTACGTCCCATTAGGAAGAGCCACTCGGAAAACGCCATCTTCTGCTCCCCAAATACTATCCTGATACGGTTGTGCAACCTCGGATTCAGTTTTGAAATCGTCGCGTTCTGATTCCGTTAGCCAACCATATTTCCCATCAGTGTAAACCGTATCCGTATATATAGCGATATGTCCTGGTGCAGTCTGTTCATTTTCGGGTTGCATATCAAAAGTGATAGCGGTTTTCCCATTCCACATCTGACTATCAGGCACTGCGCGTTTGCGGCGATAGAGCCGGTTATAGTCGTTAGAGTCAATGCGTTCGTATTCTTCTTCCAAACCTCCAACATCATCGTATTCCGTTCGCCAGATGATGGCGTAATCGGCAGGAAGTTCCTTTTGCTTGTATTGCAATGGAAAATGATCCGTATTCGCCTCATAGTTATCAAGATAGGCGATTCCTTTTTTCACCGCCAGTAAGCACTCAATATGTCCGAAGGGTTCAACGTATTTCGGTTGAAAACCGAGCGAATCTGAAAAACCGCCCCATTCCCCGGGTTCACTCGTGAGGATCGTATCCTTTTCATCCATGCCTTCTAATGAAAGCGCGTTGGCGATGTCTCGATTGAGCAAGGCGTAAGTGTGGACGTTGTAGCCGAGATGCCATAAGGATAGCACGATGATGACTCCTGCTATCCCATAGTTTGCGTAGCGATGCAAATTGACCGCGAAAAACGGAAGCAACACAAGGAATATGTACAGATGAAACCGGTCGTTTATCCAACCGCCGCTGTAGCCTGACCATGGAGCGATAAAATACATCGCAGTGATGAGAATTGCCATGATCAGAAACCCATCCATCTGCGTCACGACGCGCGTCCAGAACCGTTCACCAGTCTCTTTCCATTCTAATTGGTAGTGCTGCCAAATTCTATTGATAATTGTGAGGACGAAGGCAATAGCGAAAAAGAGTAGCAACACGCGCCCGATAAGCACGTGATCGTCCCGAAAGGAGACTAAGGATTTCATGGCGAAGAAGTAGTCATTTAGCCATTCAAAGCCTTTATGGTTACCATCACCCCCGTGAGCGTCGGTAAGATAGAAGTAGTACGAGAACAGGATAAAGTAAGCAGGTATAAGGCTGCCTATGAAAGTCAGTACAGGTTTGAGGGTCATCACACCTTCTTTAAGCCCGTGCGTGAGAGGGTCTGATGTCTCTTTGCGGTTTCCCCATCCTGCACGCAGAGCATCGTAGACAGATGAGAAAAGCGCGAAGAACGTCATGGACATGAGCAGCAACGCATAAGAGTGGTAGTGCGTGAGGTAGGTCACCAACAACAGTATGTATATGACGACAATGTTGGCTAATCGGAGTTTATCTTTGACTTTCCACCAATAGCCAAGTGTAAAGAAAAACAGGGACATGCTGAGGACAAAGTTATAGAATCCCATGTGGAGCAGGTAGTTGTAGGCATAGAGAAACCCAAGCAGTCCGAAGACCATGTTTCTCTTCTGGACACTATTGAGAAAATAGAGGAGAGAGAGTGGTAAGAGACCGATGCAGAGGGTCAGCACGATCTTTTCGCAAATAAGGGGTGGAAAGATGTATAGCAATAATACCAAGAGCGCGTGGGATGTCCAATTCGGGAAGACAGTCGCATTCAAGTCATAAACTTCACGTAAACGATAGTTTTCGTGATTGTGGTACTCTTTCACAACATAAGCGTTATAGATATGACTTGCGCCATCTTGCGTTGGGAAATATTTGAATCCCCAGACCGGCAAGAGATGGACTATCATTAACACAATGACCGTGACATATCCTACAGATAATAGACGTGTTTTCATTCTTTTACTATTCCTTGCGGTTCGTTTTTCTGTGCTGCCTGAACTCTATTCTAATAGATTTTCGTTTTTGTTTCAACACACAAATTTTTACCAACAACCAAAAATTAAACCGCCCAGGGTCATTCAGTTGTCCATTTTCCGATCGAATTTTCATCCCCCGGCCCGGTAGGTTCGGTTTTGCGGTGTACTTGAAGAAATCCGCAGAAATACGCAGAAACACCCTATCAAATACCCCTATCAAATACCCCTATCAAATACCCCTATCAAATACCTCCAGCAAATACCCCAAATGCGACCTGCATTCCTAACCGAACCGACTCCTTGAAAAAAAGACATGAAACCCAATAATTTCTTAAAATTGAATGACCCTGTTAAACCGCCATATTGAACTTGCTATCTATCCCAAATTGTGATAAACTACTTTCAAGGTTAGTGTATAGTGACGAGTATAATAAAAGCAAATGAAGGTAAACTTATTTCACTACCCGCATTACGAATTCTGAGGTAAATATGCACGATCCACGACTTGATAAACTTGCAGATGTACTTACCAACCATTCCACAACAGTCCAACCCGGTGAATTTGTGCTGATTGAAGGCATTGATATTCCACAGGAGATGGTCATTGCCCTCATCCGAGCAGTTCGGAAAGCGAATGGGATTCCGCTCGTTGAACTCAGGCAGAACCGTATCTACCGTGAAATCATTCTCGGCGGAGACGATGCTGGCATAAAACTGATGGGCGAATACGAAATATATCGTATGAAAAAGGTACAGGCATATATCGGCATACACGGTAGCCATAATATCACAGAGATGGCTGATGTCCCATCGGAGGCGATGCAACGCTATCAAAAGTATTGGCAGCGACCCCTTAACGATATCCGCGTGCCGCACACAAAATGGGTTGTCCTGCGATGGCCCCATCCGGCGATGGCGCAGCAGGCGAAGATGAGCACAGAAGCGTTTGAAGATTACTATTTCGACGTTTGCACGCTCGATTACAGCCGAATGGCACACGCCATGGCACCCCTGAAGTCTCTCATGGAAGAAACGGATGAAGTCCACATCGTCGGTAAGAATACCGATTTGCGGTTCAGTATCAAGGATATACCGGTTATTCCGTGCGCAGGCGAGTGTAATATCCCTGATGGCGAATGCTTCACTGCACCCGTCCGGGATTCTGTCAACGGCACGATCCATTTCAATACGCCTACAATCTTTCAGGGAACGACATTCACGGATATTCAACTCCGTTTTGAAAATGGTAAAATCGTTGCGGCAACAGCGAATAACACTGAAAAGCTAAACGCGATCCTTGATACAGACGAAGGAGCGCGCTATGTAGGCGAGTTTGCTATTGCGTTCAACCCTTACATCACAGAACCGATGCTCGATATTCTGTTCGATGAGAAGATTGCAGGTTCGTTTCACTTCACACCCGGTCAAGCTTACGAGGAAGCAGATAACAGAAACCGTTCCGCAGTCCATTGGGATATGGTGATGATACAAACACCGGAACACGGCGGTGGAGAAATGTTCTTTGATGGGAACTTGATTCGGAAGGATGGACGATTTGTCCACCCAGCATTGGAAGCGTTAAATCCGGAGAATTTAAAATGAGCAGAACACAACTTTGAACGAATTGAACTCGACTTTAAAGGCCCAAAAAATATCGCTATCGTATCCGAACCTGTTTGAACCTTGAAGCAGACGCTGACACCAAGTTTCTTGTAACTACAATTCAACTTATGAGAAAATGGATTCTCACGGCAATCGGAATCAGCCTCTCGCTCACATTGGGATACCTCTTTCTTGAAGGCAGCCGCTATACACGATTGATCGGTTTTTTCGGGTATATGAGTGTTGCCTGTACACTGGTCCCGTTGCCGACACCGCCGTATGTTATCGCGCTCGGCAAAGTCTTTCATCCCGGCATCGTTGCTCTTGCTGGAGCGATCGGAAATTGCATTGCCGCATTTGTGGAATACAATTTGCTGCTTTGGATCTTTTCAAAAACTGAACTCCAACAGCGCGTTGAAACCAACCGTATTTTCCAACGATTTTCCTACTACTTTCGTCGTATGGCATTCGTATGCTTAGTTTTTACGGGGTTCACACCGATTCCCTTTGAACCTTTTCGATTCGCCGCGATTCTGGCACGGTACAATTTGCCACTCTATCTTTTAGCAGTGCTCCTCGGACGTTTCCCGCGTTATTATCTTATTGCCCTCATCGGAGAACAGTTCCAGATTCCAACGCGCTATCTAATCATCCTTCTCATTGTTTTGATCGTCATTCCCGTAATTGGGATGTTGATCAAACTTAACACATCAGGCACCAAACGGGAAATGTAACACGGATAACGATCAATTTCTTTCTTGCCGTTTTCTTGGTATTCGATTATACTTAACATGGGTTTGATATAAGATCTAATGAAGATAGCTCCTAAATCCTTCCTCGCTTTGTAGGTTGTGCAGAGGTTCCAAAAACAACCTGCTTTTATTGGAAAGGTACTGAAAATGCTGTATATTAATTCAGAGATAGGAAAAAAGCAGTTGCCTGAGCCACAACCCATTCAAAAAAAAGAAGTATTGATTGAGTCAGTCCCAGGGTTGCTGTATATAGAAAACTATATCACAGCAGATGAACAGGACGCGTTATTAGCGCATGTTGACAATGGACTTTGGCTTGATGATTTAAGACGTCGCGTTCAGCATTACGGCTTCAAGTATAACTACAGAGCACGTAAGGTGGATATGAGCATGCGTGTTGGTGAGTTGCCAGAATGGTTGAAAAGTCTAAGCGAAAAATTGCATCAAGATGAATATATGCCAGAAGTAGCGGATCAGGTGATTGTCAATGAATACCTTCCCGGGCAAGGGATCTCAGCGCATATTGATTGTGAACCCTGTTTCAAGGATACAATCGCCTCTTTAAGTTTGGGATCCGGTTGCGTCATGAATTTTACAAACAAATTAGACAGGAACCAAAAAATACCTGTCTGGCTTGAGCCAAGAAGTCTTGTCGTCCTGAGTGGTAAAGCGAGATATGCGTGGTTGCACAGTATTGCAGCCAGAAAATGGGACGAGTGGGAAGGAGAGAGGCGTGACAGAAACCGAAGGGTATCTCTAACATTTAGAAAAGTAATCATAAATAGTGTATGAACATAGAAAACCGCCTCATCTTTAGAAGGTGGCATCCCCGAGATAATCCGAGGTATAGATTCCAAGATAATCAACCTTATCAACAATACATTAAAATTCGCGGATTTTGCGAAAAGGAACAATATGGCACAACAACCCAATATTCTCTTTCTTCTCACTGATCAGCAACGCTTTGATTCGCTCGGTTGCAACGGTGCGCCAATTTGCCAAACACCTGCCGTTGACGAAATCGCCGCAACAGGTATGCGGTTCACGAACGCCTATACCCCCATCGCGCTCTGTTCTCCTGCGCGTGGCTCATTGCTCACCGGACTCTATCCGCACAACCACGGGCAGCTGTCGAACATGGGAAATTTCAACGGCGTGTTCGCAAACCAGATCCTCGACAAACCCGCATATCCAAAGCTTATGACAGAAGTAGGTTATCAAGTAAGTTGCATCGGTAAATGGCACCTCGCCAAGCAAGGCGACACCGAGTTCTGGGGCTACGACAAATGGCACCCTTATAATGAGTGGCATCAGTGGCTCCGTGACGACGGAATTGACTTCCGAATTGATAGAGATGCTGTCCAACCCTTTGAGTGGGGCGGCGAAGCACCTTTCTATGGCAGACTTCCACTCCCCGCAGAAAGAACGATGGAAGCCTGGACCGCAGATAAAACGATTGAACTTATCAACGGCTACACAGATTCCGAACAACCCTTTATGATTGCCGCCAATTTCTTCGGACCGCATTTCCCTTATGCCGTACCCGCACCTTACGACACGATGTACGATCCAGAGGCTGTTGAACGGTGGGGCAACTTTGATGAACAATTCATCAATAAACCGCTCATCCAGCAAAAGGAGATGCTCCGGTGGAACGCCAGCCATCTGACATGGCCCGATTGGCAGAAGGTTATCGCTGCGTATTGGGGGTTCTGCACCTTCATTGACGACCAAGTACGGCGGATTCTCGATTGCCTCGAAGCGAACGGTATGGCGGAAAATACCGTTGTTATCTTTTCAACCGACCACGGCGATATGCTCGGCAGCCATCGGCTTTTCAACAAAGGGTTCCACATGTACGAGGAAACGCATCATATACCACTTGTGATCCGATGGCCCGGCGCAACCTCACCTGGCGCGACCTGTGATGAATTTGTGAACCTTGTCGATCTCATGCCGACATTTTTGGAACTCAGCGGTGCTGCGACCCCTAATAATCTTGATGGCAGATCGATTGTGCCGTTATTACGAGGCGAAACCGTAGCAGATTGGCCCGATGATGTGTTCGCAGAATTTCACGGTTACGAGCCGACGCTTGCCTCTGTCAGGATGGTGCGGACAGATTCGTGGAAATACGTCTACAATCCCTACAGCGAAGATGAACTCTACGATATGAAAAGCGATCCACACGAGCTCCATAACGTAGCGAATCATCTCGGTTACAAGCACGTGCTTCGTCGTATGAAAGCGCGCATGGTTGATCGCCTGCAGGAGACGAAAGATAACATCGTTACGGATGGCGGATGGCAGAGCAATTCGTTTGACCTGCTTATTTCAGGACGTGAGCGGTAGTGGATGCGTCCAGATTTTGTCTGAATCAGGATTTATGGATTTGCAAAATGGTGAATTGATTTTGTAGCATAAACTATTAGTTTCCTTGTTTTTGTCCAAGCACATCGGGATCGAGTTGATCAATGAAAGGTTATCAACCCCAGTCCGTATCTGCTTTCAAGAGGAAGCAAAGGTCTCAAATCATAACACCCTACCTTTGAAACTCTCACGATAGCAGGAAACCGCTTTTTCAAACGATCTGGCGTGGGTGAAAAGTGCTAAAAATCGCGGTTTTTGTTTCCTTTTCTCTCAAAGGTGTGTAGAAGTGTTTCGCTACCTTTTATGGAAATCTATTCTCGATATAAGAGTGTCAAAGCCAGACAAAACGGTGAACTCG
This sequence comes from Candidatus Poribacteria bacterium, assembly GCA_963668035.1. Classification (GTDB taxonomy): domain Bacteria; phylum Poribacteria; class WGA-4E; order WGA-4E; family WGA-3G; genus WGA-3G. The sequence continues at coordinate 490,591 of OY764073.1, forward strand.
TGGATGTTTCGGTGCGAGAAGCACTCATTAAAATCAACGAGGAAATTGACAGATACCACGCCGAACAGGAGGGCGAATTTGATTCACATACCCGTTTCTGCATTGTATGGTTCAAGCAGTACAGTTTCACCCCTGGGGACTACGACAGGGCTGTGGTCTTGACGCGGGCAAATAACATTACAATTGACTCTATGCGTGAACGCGTACTCACAGCGGAAAGCGGCAGTGTCCGTTTGCTATCACTTGATGCTTATGATGATACCCATCCAAACGCGGAATTATCGCTCTTACAGATAACTACATGGGAGGCGTGCCACTTGATGGTCTACCATCTCAACCCACGCAATGAAGACGGCAGAGGTGTCCAAGGCGCATCGGAAGTTGGAACCTCAATGCAAAACGCTCCAACCTCGGACCCAGTCGCATCTGTAGAGCGACTCGCCCGGATCCTCTATAGCCACTATGATAGGAGTGGTTTGGTAGCAACTTGGGTTACAAGTAAAAATCCGCGTCGGAGAGGTTTCCAGCCCCGATCTATCCTTGTCATCCGTGATTCAGACAATTACCGCTGACCGTACGTCCACTAACCCAATAGGTGTGTAAAGTTTTTGGCAGTGATCCGCCGGGCAGTGCACCACATCCTAACAACACAACAACACGCAGCAAAACAACGATCTCAGAACCTTAGACACATCAACAAAAATTTCACAGCAACCCGTTTTAAGTGTCAAAAATAGAAACGCCCGTAAACCCATACCACCACTGCGTTTGTCCGCAAAACAACCAGCACATTAAAATTATAATTTCACAGGTACGCAAAAAATTGATAAGGTTCACAGTCCCTTCAAAACCCTTGCCATACCTCACTTCATAGCGGTACCCGAAACACTTTTTTGAATCCTTACTGTGAAATACTGTGAAATTTCATAACTTTCATAGAAACGCAGACTTACTGATAACTGACCGCCAAAAAAAATGCACAAAAATTGAATCACAATAGATAAACAATAGAATCGCAATATTTTAACGCATTTTCTATTTCCCTACACCCAAAAAATATCGTATAATTAACACGTGATTGAGAATGCAACGCCCAATACGACTTTTGCGAGCTTCGATACTCTTTAGAGGTGCGGGCGGATCCCTGACGCAGCGACAACACGGGAACCCAACTTTTACACCGCAAACTGTCGCTCGAAATCTCGAAATAAGAGTCCGTGGGCAGTCTCCTTGGAACTCGCGACACCAAACGGAGACGGAAAAATACCAACATGGAGGAACGTCGCGTAAATACCTACACGGTCGTGGGAGTGGGAGTTGCTGGTCGACATCAACACAACCACCGATAGATACTATCCCATAAGAACATGTCGTCTAAAATCTCACAGAGTACAGAAGGTCGAGCTGACACTGATGGCATCAGCGAACACCTACGTTACAGGAAAATGGAAAGCAGGGGTTCTTTCAGTGAGCAGTGTTCACATATCTGCCTGCACTGGAACGAAGTTCTCATACCGTTTTAATCAATACATATCAACATGCACCCTGCATCAACGAACAGTTTTTGCATCGTGTACCCCGTCTGAAAAAGCGGTGTATGATATCTATTCTTAAAATAAAAAAGGTATCCCTCTCGTCAACCTGTTGATTTTCCTGTAGTCTGTAAAAGGTTCCATCAAAATCTCAAAGAGTCGTGGGCAGGTTGTTTGGTGCTAACAGTCTTACAGCAACCTGACGGATTTGATGCCCACGTAAAAAGACTGTTTAAAATCTCACTGAGTCGTGGAGGGTTCCGAGACACGGCAGGATCTCGGGATCGTATAGTGGCAGAGGGATTTTTCAACCCGAACGTGCTTCACGAAGTCTGCATTCCCAGTTCGTAAAACGGGAATTCGTAAGGTCGTTATTGTGCCTTGCATTCCACACTGTTCAGTGCATCTCCATACGGATGCACTGAACCCCCACATCCACTGGCACCTTTGCGCACCGGTTCAGGGAGGCTTTACGTCGTCTGTAGGATAGACAGCTCTAACGCGATGGAAAACAATTATAGAACGGACGCAAAATAGCAGGGCTATTCAGTTACAATTTTCGAAGCATTTCGCAAAGAAACTCTACGAGACTAAAGAGCGGACGCTGCCAAAGAAAATTGACTTTGGACACTTCCGCCCCAAAATATTTACACACCCAACCCAATATAAAATTTGAAAAAAACATGTATCTGTGATAATATGTCTCTCAAATTCCTATCTTCTCAGGAGCGCGTTGATGATTATCACAGTTGACGAAAGCTATCGGCATAAGCGGGACCACACCGAACAGCAACTTTTCGCCGTTATTGAGCAGAATACACCCGATGCTATCAAGACACCCCTTTTTCCACAAGACGAGCCAGCAGCATTCACATTCTATCTCGATAAGGCGTTGATCGAGCGTTTGAACCTCTGGGAATGGTTTCGTAACTATGCGAAAGAGGCACAGGTCTCGACCGCTGGCGTTCGGGGGCCACAGAACATCGTATACCCGTGGGACACCCGGTTTCCGATCAATCAGATCGGAATCATCTTGGCAACGCTCGGAAAAAGTCTCGTCGCGAAGGAAACAGCGGATGGAAAGTTGGTTGAGAAACTCGCAGCATGTGAGGTCCGCTATAATTCACAGAAATATGTCGAATGCATCGCTCGCATCCAAGCCGCACAAGGGATCCGCACTTATGTACCGAAAGAGTTCGGCACACTGCCTATCTGGATGGCATCGTTTCTGATTTTCATGCTTGATTTAGATGGCGGTGAGCATGTCACATCGAGCCACTCTGTCAGCACCAAGAACGCAACCAAGGACCTCAACAATCAGGGAAGTCAATATCTGCCTGAAGAGTCCATGCGATTCGTCAACAAAATTGAAAAGCTGCTCAAAACTGCTGAAACAGATGGATACTCCATTCAGTTCAGTGCCGTCACCGACGCACATATAGATTTTGAAAGATTGGATGAACTCCACGACGGCGTGCAACTGTATGTCGGCTACCTCAAAGGCGGTGTCGCTACAGATGCGAATATTAATCTCATCCGCGCGGTGAAACCCGCGATTGTCGTTGATTGTGTCGGGGGATGTATGTATCGTCCGATGCGTGCTATCTTTGAGCGGTTGGGGATTGCCAATTCTGTCCGCTGGCTCCATGTTGAAGCCGACCCGCTCTATCATAACATCGGAAAACTGGATCGGAATCCGAAAACCGGCGCAGCTGAATTTTACGACCTCGGATGCGACTTGAGTATCCTTGATGTCGTCAGATCCGCTGATTATGCCACAAAACTCAAAGCGCAACCCGTCGGGACGATTATCGAAGCGACAGATCCCGATGGCGATCGACTTATCGTTTGTGAAATAGAAGACGCATCACAGGCAGAAACACTCGAACAGCTCGGCATAGACTTTCTTGATCTCGGCGATAACCGACTTTTGACAATTTACACGCCGAATCAAGCGTTTCTTATGTTGATGGATTTCTATGCCAAGCAACTCAAAACCGCCGGACTCTGGGAAAATCATCCGCGGTTCATGATAAAGACAACGCCTTCCACACTCGCTTGGGATCAGTGGGGTGAAGCCAACGATGTTAAGGTTATTAACGTGCCTGTCGGTTTCAAAGAAATCGCCGCGATTATGAAAAAGATTGAAAGGCAGCTCGCGGATGCACCAGACGCACCGGTCGTTATCCAAGATGTCTATGGTGAGACAATTTCACTCGGCGTGCAGCCGCGGCTCCTCTTTGCAGGCGAAGAGAGCGGGGGGATGATTACTGGGCCTGAAGCACTTATTCAAAGTCAAGCCGGTAGAACGGCTATTGCGATGCGTGAGAAGTCGGCAGGTGAGTCTATGGTGCTTGCCACTGCACTCGCAGCACACTGCAAGCAGGTGGATATTACCCTCTCTGATTACCTTGCGGCTGTTTTTACGGAGAACCAAATTACTGCAACATGCGATGTTCGAGAAGACATCACCTATTACAACGAATCTGAACCGAATCCTGAAAAACTCCGTGCAGCCAAATTGGAAGGCGAAGCGAAACGCGATAAAAACGATCTGTTTTTCCTCGGTATCGCCATTGCGCTCCGCAACGGAAGGATAGACTTGGCGCAAGCGCGTGCTATTCTTGAAGACGCGCTTCCAAATCTTGATTTCACGATGCTTGAGGATGTGCGGTTCGTTGGGGATGGGAGTTATCTCAAATTTCGTGATAAGTTTGTTGAAGTCCGAAAATCCGGCACAGATGCGAAGACCAAAGCCTATGCCTCCGGCGGTGATAAGGGGGAGTGTCGGAAATTCGCCAAAGCCTTCGGTCAGGCGAGCGGTGACTTGACCGAACTTTACATTGCGCAGATCGGTCAAAATTACTTAAGGCGTGTTGAAAACAGAGCACGACAGATTTATGATGCATTTCAATCGGCTTAAAGGTAGTAGGCACGCTCCGTCGTGCCGTCCCCCCCTTAACAAAGGAGAATTACTATGAGCAGAACGATTATTACCTTATTCGGAATATTTATCGGAGTCACGCTCCTTTTTTCTTACGCGACGATTGCCGATGCGGAGTGGACCGTCCTCCGCGAAGACGATATCATCCGCGGTGATGGCATTGAAGGTATGCTGCAGGATGTCTATTTCATGGATAACCAAAATGGGCTGGTCGTTGGGAATGATGGTCTCATGTTAGTAACAGCCGATGGCGGCAAGACATGGGAGAAAATGGAAGTTGATATGCGTCCTCCGGGTGCTGGGCAAAGACCAGGGGGTGGCCCCCCACCAGGTTTCGGGCGCGGCGGACCCGCACCGTTCTATAATATCTATTTTGTAGATGAAAACGTCGGGTATATTACAGGTGGTAGAGGCACTATCTTGAAAACCGAAGATGGCGGCAAGACTTGGGCACGAAAAAGAGCGATGAGCGATACCCCCGGACGCGATGGAAATCCACGACCTCTCCGTGCAAATTTGATGGGCATTCAGATGCTTAATGAGACAACAGGTTTTATCGCTGGATCCGAGAACACGATTCTCAAAACTACAGATGGCGGAGAGACTTGGGTCGGTAGCTCAGAACGGGCGCGCGTCGGTGAAACTCGGAACAATCTTGAAAATATCTGGTTCGTTTCTCCTACAACAGGTTGGATTATTGGTTCATTCGGGACGCTCTTACACACTACTGATGGCGGCGGAAATTGGGAGAAACGCGATCCCGGCTTTGATAACAATCTGTTCGGTATCTACTTCCTTGATGAAAACACCGGCTGGATTTGTGGGCAAGAGGGCTTAATTCTGCATACCACCGATGGCGGTGCAACCTGGAACCAACAGAAAACCGAATCCTTTGACGATCTTCACGATATTATCTTCGTCGATGCTATGGTCGGTTGGACAGTCGGTGGTTATAACTCTATTTTGCATACCACCGATGGCGGTAAAACATGGGCGGTATCGAATATACCGGGAGGCGCGACCTTCAAGGGCGTTCATGCGACAGATCAGAACCACTGTTGGACCATTAACGATTGGGGCGTAATCGCAGGATATAAAGCAGAGTAGTTCGTAGAGGAAACCGGGTAACCCGGTTTCCCCTATGACTGACGACTGACAACCCATAGTCATTCACCCATAGTCATTCACCCATAGTCATTCAAAGGAGAGAGAATGTCAGAATTGAAAAGTCATAAAATCACGATGCTCGGCACTGGACTCATCGGAATGTTCTACACGATGACGCTCCATAACCAGCGCGGCGCAGACCGCGTCCATGCTGTCTATTCTCGGCGCGAAAAACGGGCAACCGCGTTCGCCGAAGAGTGGAATATCCCGCACGCAACGACCGATTTGGCAGAAGCCATTAACACCCCTGAAACGGATACTGTCGTTATCGGATTGCCGAATAACCTACATCTGAAAGCAGTTGAACTCGCCGCCGCCGCAGGCAAAGCGATCCTCTGCACGAAACCCCTCGGACGCACTGCTGAAGAGGCGAAAGCGATGTTGGACATCGTTGAAAACGCAGGCGTATTTGGGGGTTACCTGGAAGATTTGGTATATCCTCCGAAAACCCTCAAAGCGTTAGAGTCTGTTCAAAACGGCGCGCTCGGTAAAATCCTGTGGGTGCGGTCTCGCGAGACGCATCCAGGTCCCCACAGCGATTGGTTTTGGGATCTGGAGCAGGCGGGCGGGGGTGCTATCGTCGATATGGGATGCCATTGTATTGAGATCATCCGAAATTTTGTTGGCAAAAACGATAAACCGCTTGAGGTGATGTGCTGGGCGGATACGCTCGTACATCCGATTGATGCGGAGGATCACGGCATCGCGCTCATCCGATTTGAAAGCGGCGCGATGGGACAGTTTGAAGTCGGTTGGGCATTTCGCGGCGGTATGGACTTGCGCGATGAAGTTTCTGGCAGTGAAGGCACTATCTGGCTCAATCACTGGCTTCGTACAGGGTATGAGATGTTCACGGCAGTAGGCCAAGGAGGCTATGTCGCTGAAAAGGCGGAGAGCGATACCGGTTGGCTCTTTCCTGTCGGTGATGAAGTTGCGGAACTCGGCTACCGAGATATGTTCCTTGATATGTTCAACGCCATTGACGAAGAACGAGAACCGATGGAGACCTTCTACGATGGCTACGTTGTAAATGCTATCATTGATGCCTGCTATAAATCCGCCACATCCAAGCAGTGGGAAGCGGTTGAAATCGAGGATTGGCGAGGCACAACGGAAACCACTGACGCACAAGCAACCCAGTCAGATGCCGATGAACGCTATGCACACCTCAAAGATGAACGGATGCCCGACGGCAGGTTGAAACGTATCTTCAGGGATCGTGAAACTGGTGAGATTATTGAGAGAGTGGAAGATTAAAAGGAGGGATCCGAGATGACTCGAATGCTGACAGTTTTTGTGTTTTTGCTCTGTTTCGGTCTGAGTTGTTTCGCAGCGTTTGAAGAGGAGACGGTGTTACTATACCTCTTTGATGAAGAGCCTGACAATGAAGCGACAGACCTATCGGAGTTTGAGAATCACGGAGAAATTACTGATGCCGAATGGACAAAAGATGGAAAGATCGGCGGCGCATTGGTCTTTGATGGTGTGAGCAGCCTTATTGAAGTCCCACACCACGATAGCCTCCTGCCTGGCGGCGATCAATTAACGATCGAGGCATGGTTCAAACCGACGACATTCCCGGGTGGACATCCACCGATTGCCAGAAAAGGCTCCGTTGCTGAAAGTGGCTGGGGTTTTGATACACCCGGCGGAAAAATTCGTGGATTCGTCTATACCGCACCCGGCGATCCGGCTGTTGCGAACGGCACGACACAGATGAAATTGGATACATGGCATCATCTCGCTATGGTCTACGACGGCAAAGAAGTTCGTATCTATTTGGATGGTGAATTGGACGGGGAAGCCCCGCGAAAAGGAGACATCAATCAAAACGATGCCTCGGTCTGGATCGGTAAGAAGTCGATAGAGAGTGTCTGGATTGATGGCACAATTGATGAGCTCCGTATTCTCAATATCGCAATCACGCAAGAACAGATTCAAGAGGATATGGAGGATGGCATCGCGTTTGCTGTGGAAGTCACCGGAAAACTCACAACAACGTGGGGGCGGATTAAATCTGAAGTCCGCCGTTAGCAGCTGGAGATGATAACAATGGATACAAGTTGGCTTGAATATTGTGCTACGGAAGAACAACTCAAAGCGTTCAATGACACAGGTTACCTCATTGTTGAAAACGCTATAAGTCCTGAAATGGTAGACGCATTAGAGGAAGTCGCAGATCGACTTGATGCTGAGGAACGCGCTAAAACCGGGTTGGCACCCCACAAATTGTTATCCAAGTTCCGTACCGTCATTGAAGACGACCTACTGCTGGAATTACTTGATAACAAAAAGGTTTTCCCGCTCCTCTGGGACATCTTGGGGTGGAACATCCAACTTTACATTTCGCATCTCATCATGTATCCACCGGAACCGCCCGATACACCGCGTGTTACCAAAGCCGCACATTGGCATCAGGACGGCGGCAGACCTGTACCAGAGATGGAACGGCCACACCCCCGACTCTCGTTGAAGGTAAGTTACTGGCTGACCGATGTTACACACCGCGATAACGGCGCGATGCGTCTTATTCCGGGCAGCCATAAACTTGACACCCGACCACCAACAAATGAACCCGATGGTGATCCAGAGGGTGCGATGGACCTGATCGTCAAACGGGGCACAGCAGTTCTGTTTGATCGCCGGATGTGGCACTCACGCGGTTGGAATTTTTCCGATGTGACGCGGAAAGTCTTGTTTATGGGTTACAGTTACCGTTGGTTGCGCGGTCTGGATTACAACCTCATGCCCTCGGAACTCCTTGAGAAGTGCGACCCGATTCGGCGACAGCTCCTCGGTGACGGCGTGGACATTAAAGGCTGGTGGCAACCCACAGATGCGGATGTGCCGTTGAAGACATGGATTGCGGAGCATCGTGGGGCGGAATATGTGCGGTAGAAAGTTTTTGCGCATCTCACCGTGTTCGCTTGTCATTTAGCATTTTCCTTGAATTTTGGCAATGCATATTGGATAATGAAAGGAAGCGTTTAAACGAGATTCGTGCCGATGAAAATTGGAGGAACACACAAATGGATAGAGATGAATTGATTCTTCAGAAGTTATCCGAACTTTCAGAAGATGTCAAAGACCTACGGAAAAATATGGGCGGTCTACAGAAGGATATAACTGATGTGAAGTTACAACAAGCGGACGATCGCCGGCGGTCGGAAACTGCGGATGTGAAGCTCGCTGCGAGTTTAGAACGCATAGAATCCGAACTAAAAACAGAGTTACGACGGGTGGAAGCCAAAATTGATGGGGTTGTCACCAACATAGGCGAGCGTAAGACTGATACCAATGAGCGGTGGAAAATTGGCGGTATTATTGTCTCTACTGCTATAGCGATTTTAGCTCTCATCAAATCGTTTTTCTTTTCCTAAGATTGCTGTATCCTTAATGGGTTTGGCCGATGAACGCGTTTTCGGTTTTACGTTAGGATATCCTCATCTATTGTCTGAAGCTTTTAGACGTTGCAAAAATAGCGGGAACTGAAGTTTCCATTTGTGATTAGGTATCATCATCAGATTTTTCTGGCGATGTATGTTTAGATGGATCGTACGAGACATATTTTATCCCGTTGCGTTTGTCCTCTTCTTCTGTCGCTTTCAAATACGCGGAGAATTCTGCCGGGGTCTCGAATTGTGCACTGATCTCCGCTTTGATACGATAACACTCTTCAAGAATAGGATTCGTGTAGGTTTCAGGGTCGAAATCTGGGTGTTTTTCTGAGATTTCTTTCATCTGAATCTCCTCCATTAATTCTATTGGTGTGCAAACAGTTATGGGTTGAAATCCTGAAAAACGGCTACTTTCAAATCGAATCTTCTCCATCTGTCAGCCATGCCAAGTCAAACCTCGCGAACGACAACGTTTCATATGCACCATTCTCACCGCGTTCATAGAGACAACAAATATTCATATCCGAATCAATACAGAGATCCGAATACGCCGCAGGACCCGCATGCAAGACTTTGCCACTGTTCCAACTTTGACACTCATCGTAACTAATGCGAATCGTCATCCGTTCACGACTCTCGCTTGCAGGGTTAGAAAACAGGATACGATTCTTATCGTGCTGATTGGCATCTGTATACCGCACCATGCTCGCCTGACAAATCGGTTCAACGAGGTCTGCCTCATAACCGAATTCTGTGAACGTATCGCCACTGTCGCTGCTTCGCGCATAAGCGCGCCGCTTTGGGGCGACATAGTTCCGACAATTGAAATAGAGTCCGCCATCTATTGTCTCAACCACAACCGATTCATTCGTTCCCGGTTGCGCTTTGCCTGCCATCCGCCATGTCTCACCGCGGTCATCGCTGACAATCAAGTGTGAGTAGCCGTATTCAGCGTAGTTCCGATTGTTACCAAGTACATGGTCACACGGAATAACCAATCTGCCGTTTGCGAGTTGAATTCCGTGGCAGGGCCCCGTCGCATACCACGTCCACGCTTCATCTTTCGTTGTAGCCGTAATTTCGCTCGGTTCCGACCAAGTTTCGCCGTCGTCAGTGCTGGAAGTTACCCAAACAGTGCGCGGCGCTTCTCCCGCAACGATTTTTCCCTCCGCGCCGTCAGCGAGGTTCTTACAGAAAAGGAGAAAGATTGTTCCAGAATCGCGATCGACGACCGGAGCAGGATTACCGTCCGTATCGGTCCCTGTGGAGACAGCGATTTGCATCGGTTGCCAACTTTCGCCGTTATCAAAACTCCGTTTCAAGACAATATCAATATCTCCTGAATCACCGCCACCGCCCCGTCTACCTTCACAAAACGCTAACAGCGTTCCCGCATTCGATCGGACAAGTGCTGGAATTCGGAACGTATGATACCCTTCCGTGCCTGCTGTCCAAAGCGGACTCTCCGTTTTATACATATTAGAGCCTCCTTTGCGTAGGGACAGAGTGTCTCACTTTAGCTGTCCCTACGGTGATTTTTACTTGGAGTGCTTGAGTCGTCCCCAAGTTGTTGTGAGTTTTCCGGTCGGTTGGACAGGTGCCGGGTCATCCATTACAAATTCATCGGGTTCTTTCTGATGATCAGAGATTCGCAGCCCGTCAACGACGCAATTCGTTGGGAATTTGGGATCCGGTGGGGAAGCGTTATTAACTTCAAAGGTTTCCGCGAATACAGTGGGTCCCTTTTTGAAATCAGCCTCACCTTCAAGTTTGCCATCTAAGTAGAGTTTCAAGCCGTCGGGTCCCCAGGTCCCTGCCATGTGATGATGCTCACCCTCTGTCCAATTGAGAGCCTCGCTATTGGCGTTATGCCATGACCCCGCGCTTTTAATCCGCATCTGTGCGATCCCGCCGTTGTTAAACTGTAGGAATATTGCATCGGTACCGCGCTTGTAAGTCATGAACATAAAAAGCTCGCCTGTAACTTGCTTGGCATCAAACCCCATCGTTACCCATAACTCAACAGTCCCTTCATCAAGGTTGACGAAGCGGTCCTCTACAGGGAAGTGAATAACATCCCCAACTTCTTTACTGACAAAACCGTTCCCGAATTTACCGGGCTCGAAGCTCCCACCATCAACGGTGCCCCCTTCTTTTTCTACTTCCGCTTTGCTCTCAAGCGCAGAAAAGAACGTCTCTTCTGCTGTAGCGACTGAGACGCAAAGCAACATAATCGTCAATAGACATAAGGTTTTCATAAAAGTTTCTCCTATTTCTGTTAGATTGTGGAGGTGTATTTACCGCCCCACAGACTATGAACTAAACAGTGTAATGTAGACTAAAATCATTCGTTTTTTGGCTTTGTGCAGAGAGCGTATACATAAGGCGACGTTAACTGCTGATTTGGCACGCGAAGCCCCACTAATAGATTGCCAACGACAATATCTGTCAGATTGACGCACTTACAGAGCACTTCGTGTCCCCACTTACCGATAACAGCCCGCCACGGTGAATAATCCACAACGCTCAGCTTCAACGGACCTCCTGTATATCCATATTCTGTAACATGAAATCCGGTCTCTTGCAATACTGTCGCAAGTGCGATTGGCGGAATTACCGTGTGTGTCGCAAGGAGTTTCGGGCTCGCGACGCGTGCAATCGGTGTATACATACCACGTAGATTTGGCGTTACTGTGAGCATTACTCCATCGGGTTTAAGGAGACTGTACATCTCTTCCAAAATCGCGTGGGGCGTACTGAAATGCTCAATCAGTCCCATTGAATAAACGAAGTCAAAAGTTGTGCGATGTGCTTTGGCAAACGCAAACACATCTTCACATAAGACCGTCCCTTCGGCACCTGCAAGACTGAGATTCCGCTGCGCAAGTTGACACCCCAGTTCAGAGAAATCAACGCCATAACAGTCGCCGTCATAATTTTGGGCAAGGTAGGGAAGCCACAGCGAATCGGCACAACCGAGCTCAACGAGTGTCGGATGTCTAAAGTTTGCAAGCGCGCGGTGGAACAGTTTGGCGAGTTGACGGTTTGCCACGTACGCCCAGCGTAAGTGCCGAACCTTGTGCTGCTGTCCATCCCAAAGCGTTGTCCAATAGGATTCATCTGTTAACGGGTTAACCTGTGAACCCATACTAATTTTCCTCCCGGAGAATCGCATCATGTTCCAAAATAGGACAGAGGTCACAGAGCCAATCAGCACAATAGTTTTTGTATAGGCGGATAACCCCTTGCTCAATTTTGGCATTCGGTCTCAAATGACGCATCTGCTGTGCTTCCGTAAAAATTTGTTCATCAATCTTGCGCGTAATCTTGTTCCCCTTAGATTTGGGACTGATACTGTAGAGCCGGAGGATCGCCTCTTGTAACTTCTGACTTCCCGCTTCAACTGCCCAGATATAGGCGGCAGGCAAAATTTTATTGATAATGATGTCCGCAGCCCGATCCTTGCCAATCAGTCCTGCTTTCCGGGTACCCCCTGTCCCAAAGTTAGAATGCATCTTCCAATAGCCGGTAGGTTCGAGCATCAGCAGGGAGCGGAGTTCCTTTTCGATGGTTTTCAGGGCATCTGGTGTATCCGCGGTTGCAGCCTTTTCACAGGTCGGTAGAAAATACATCATCAGGCTGCCTTGACAGTGATGAATTAACTGGCTCATCGCGGCAATACGTCGAGCGGGATGATTGAAGGGTCTCGCTATAAAACTCCAACGCGCCTCTGTCATGCGTTGCGGAAGTTTCGCGTATTCGGAAGCCCGCCATAACTCTTCTAAGGCGATGATACTTTTGTCATCTGTCACTTCAGGGGGGAGCGGTTTTTCCCGTTGTGATGGCAAGAGCCCAGCAACCCCGAAGAGCATCGCTTGGACCTCTAACTCCGATTTCTGATCCAAGTCGGCGAAAGGGACATGTTGTGCTAACTCGCGTAATGCCTTACTATTGCGTTCATATCCGAGTGCCTCCATAATGCCTTCGTAGAGGAGCTGCTCGAAATCGAGGCGGGTTCTTAACAGTCGCATTGACTCCGTCTTTTCTAAAAACCGTTCACGTCCAAGCGATTCAAAAACGCCTTTCAGGGTGTCTATATTCAGCTGCTTTCCGGTTATCCGACACAACCCGTCAGTCGATGCTGTGTCTTTGGTGTTATCGTACAGCTCTCCGGTGTCTACAGCGACCCATTTCAGCAGTTCTAAAGTTGGAACGCGCTTTCCGTTCTGAAGCCGCGTCCGTAGATTAAAATCGTCATTAAAAAATACCGCATGCGTAATAACGCGGTTATATCTGGAATTGAGGTGGTGCTGATGGGCGTACCACTCTGAAGCTCGGACATGAATTTCGACATCGCCGATGTGAAGTTTGCCATCAATCTCAATCTCGGCGTGCATAAAATCGGGACCTTCGTTATGGTTCCAGATACCAGGCTTCAGCACACGAATTGCGCGGCGATCAATTGCCTCCATATTGGTATTAAAAAGGTGTTGCTCATGCCACCATTTCTGGACCAATGCCTCATCGATTTTAGCCAATTCCGGCTGATAGGTCTCGTTAATCTTCCTAAACTTTTTAGTGATATGCTCACTGTTGGTTATAAGGTTTGTATGTGTTTTCATCTGCTTTGGTTTATTTTGCTCCCAGAATTTCGTTCAGCAGCGCTTGTGTTGCAGCAGTCGGTTCGGGATGTGCACAAACGGCAGAAATAACAGCGATGCCGTGCGCGCCTGCTCGGATGACGTCCCCTGCCGTCTGAACAGTAATACCGCCGATAGCGATAACTGGACAAGCCGCGATGTCGGACATCCGGCGGAGCCCCGCCAATCCCTTCGGCATTTCCGCATCCGATTTTGAAGTGGTGCCGTAGATAGGCCCGAACCCGATATAGTCAGCACCTTCGGAAATAGCCGCGAGTATTTTTTCCTCCGTTCGGGCAGAGGCACCGATGATGGCTTTTGTAGAGAGAATCTCTCTTCCAATAGAGACAGGCATGTCGTCTTGTCCGAAATGCGCGCCTGTCGCACCGACGGCGAGTGCAATATCTGCCCTGTCGTTTACAATCAACGGCACGTTGTGATGCTCACATACGGTCTGCATCTGCTGTGCCGTTGTTATCAATTCGCGCGTCGTTCCGTGCTTTTGACGGTATTGCACTGTATCCGCACCGCCTGAAATTGCCAGTTCCGCCAGTTCCGCGTGCGTGAACCGGGATTGCAGGGTCGTATCCGTAATGACGTGTAGCACACCGATGTTTTTCATGTTGGTATATTCCGCGAGATGTGATAAATTGTAGTTATCGGTTATCAGTCTGGTTTTTGATGTTTGATCATCTCTTTGTAACCGTCGTTATCCAAATCGGATGTAACGGTTACAAAAGAGCGTCAGCGTTTCGCAAACCTCTTAACTGACAACTGATAACTGATAACTGATAACTCATAATTTAGTATACCACATATAGGAGACACTTTGTGAATAATTTATTGTTTCAATCTGGAGATAAGGTGCTTTTTATTGGCGATAGTATCACGGATTGCGGACGAAGGGATGCACATGCCCCCTTGGGACACGGCTACGTCCGAAAAATAACTGAACTCATTACTGCAAAATACCCGGAACGTGATATTACTTATGTCAACAAAGGCATTGGTGGCGATATCGTTGAGGGTTTGGAAAATCGGTGGGACACTGATGTGATTGACGAAGCACCGAAGTGGCTCTCGGTGAAAATTGGTATTAACAATGCCAGTCGGCAGCATGGAGAAGGCGTTTCGTCGGAAGAGTACCTACCGGTTTGGGAAGCGTGCTATAGGCGGATTCTCACGCGCGCGAAAACCGAGTTAGATGCGTCTCTTTTTCTATTTGAAATCTTTTATATTGAAGAAGATGTTGACGCACCGCGCCCGTTGGACGTAGATGGCTACAACGCAAGCATACATAAACTTGCAGACGAATTTGATGCAAGATTGATACCAACGAACGCCGCTTTTGATAGCGCAGTCGCTGCCCGTCCCGGCGCACTCTGGACGACCCAAGATGGTGTTCATCCGAACGCAGAGGGTCACACCTTGATGGCGTTGGAATTCCTTAAACAGGCAGCGTGGTAATGGAAGGGTATTGTCCTACGGTGAAACCGCTGCGACTTGGCGTTTCAACATTTGGATCAATTCCTGTTCGTGATTTTTGTTATATTCGGATGCAAGCAGGCGGGCATTGATACGGTTACCCCAGTAGAATTGCCATCCAACTAAAACGATGCCGGTGCAGTCAACGTACCGGCGTTCACGCATTGCATCTACTGCAAGATAAATAAACGTTCCGCTCAAGGCTGCCGCGAGGATGCCCTCTTTGATTTTTCCGACATACAGCTGCCCACTCCCGGGAACGATTGTAGAAAGCCAAGCTGCCATTTGTGGTGATTTAACGCGTAACGGTGTCTCTCCAAGAAGCGTATCCGCTAATTCGCGTGCTTTTTTTCCATGGAAGGCACCGCGCACTTGTCGCAACTCGGAGATCGCCTTGTTCCAATCGGTTGTCTGAATGTAACACCAGCCGCGTAAGTAGTGTGCTGCAGCTATGACTTCTGGTTTTTTGCTTGCATGCAAAAGCTCAAAGAGGCTACTTCTCGCTAACGAATACTCTCCGGCATCGAAATGCAGCTGCCCAAGCATCAATTGACTCTGAAAGCGCAAAGGCGAATTCGGGTGAATGTTTGAAAACTTGCGAAACAACGCCTCAGCACGTGTCGCCTCGTTTTGATAATAATAAGTCTGGGCAATTCGATAATCCGCTACATCTCTGAATTCCGTATCAGGATGATAAAACAGCAGCCGTTTATACGCGAGCCTCGCTGCTTGATAATCACCCGATTCAAACAATTGTTCTGCATAGCGATATTGCAGGTCTGTTGTCTCAGCGTGGATGCCCGTTGCAAAAGCCATGATAGAGATTAATAGAGAATATAATAATTTCATCAAGATGGGCATCATATTTTGCAGTTGCACAATTTCTCCTTTACGATTAAGCAAGGAAAAAAGTCGTCTATTTTGCAGAAAAGTGTTATGATATTCATCAGAGAACTCCTTTTGAGTAAAGAGTTGTGGTAACTTCATTATACCAAAAGGATTCTCTTTATACAAAAATATTCATTGCAGGGCCATTCAATTGTACCTATTCACTTTATATATGTGAATTTTTTCGCCTGTAGGAGCGAGTGTTTTTGCTTGGGGGTTTCTTGTCGCTCGCGATTTTTTCCTAATAACGTTCACCTATGTAAAGCAAAACCAAGATCTAAATCGGACAATTGAATGACCGTGATATTCATTGCCTCACGCATCCGCGATACGATGAGAAGGGAAAGTTGATGAAAGTCTACAATGTGATAAAAACAACACTATTTCTCAACTTGATATTTCTGAGTGTTTCACTGTTTCTGTGTATACCACAGACGTATGCGGAGGATGAACCGCGTACGCAATGGAGTTTACCTGAAGGTGCTAAAGCGAGGCTTGGCAAAGGCGGGATAAATGATATAACGTGCTCACAAGATGGAGCGTTGTTTGCTGTGGCGAGTAAGATCGGTATATGGATTTATGATGTACAGACAAGCGAAGAGCTTGCCCTGCTCATTGGCCATACAGGGCGTATCAATAGTATATCGTTCAGTCCAAATGGACGCACATTGGCAAGTGGGAGTCATGATAACACCGTGCGTTTATGGGATGTGGATACATGGGCAGAAATAGGCAGACTTGAAGGGCATACCGATGCTATCAATAGTGTATTGTTCAGTCCAGATGGACGCACCTTCGCAAGTTTGGGCAATGATAATACCGTGCGTATATGGGATGTGGATACACAGACGCAAATGCACACACTTGAGGGACATACCGGGTCGGTAGAGAGTGTATCGTTCAGTCCGGATGGTCAGACAATCGCAAGTGGAGGTAATGACGACATTGTGCGTCTGTGGGATGTTGCTACGCGGACTGAAACAGGCACACTTGAAGGGCATACCGGATACGTCAGTAGTATATCATTTAGTCCAGATGGACGCACTCTCGCAAGTGGGAGTCATGACAACATCGTGCGTTTATGGGATGTTGATACGCAGACAGAAATAGGTGTACTCGAGGGGCATACCGGTTGGGTCAATAGTGTATCGTTCAGTCCGGATGGACGCACCCTCGCAAGTGGGGGTAGTGCCGCGCCCTACGGTGGTGACGTGCGTTTGTGGGATATGGCTACGCTGACAGGAATAGTTATATTTGAGAGGAATAGCTCCAATGTCACGGGTGTATCGTTCAGTCCGGATGGACGCATCCTTGCATATAGGACTGATTCGGGTATCTTCACCTTCGCGGGTGGCTTGGATGTAAATAGGCTGGAACACATAACGTCATTCGAAAAACCTGAATATACATGGGATGTCTTGTGGATTGTTGATGAGCAAATAGAAAAAAGGGGGTATTCATGGTTCCGCACCATGCTTGAGGAGCATATCGAGCCTGTCAGGAGTGTATTGTTCAGTCCGGATGGACGCACCCTCGCAAGTGGGAGTAGGCACGGCATAAGTACCGCTGGTGGTAGTTTTTTGTGGGATGTTGCTACGCAGACAAAAATAGGCACACTTGATACCAGTTATGTCAATAGTGTATCATTCAGTCCGGATGGTAAAACAATCGCAAGTGTGAGTATCTCAGGATGGAGTACCGCTGTCCGCATCTTTTTGTGGGATGTTGCTACGCAGACAAAAATAGGCACACTTAAGATCAGTCGAGTCAGTAGTGTTGTTTTCAGTCCGGATGGACGCACCCTCGCAAGTGGGAGCTTTTACGATATTGTGAGTCTGTGGGATGTCGATACGCTGACGGAAATAGACAGACATTGGGAACATACCGGGGCTGTCAAAAGTGTTGTATTCAGCCCAGATGGACGCATCCTCGCAAGTGCAGGGAGTATTGATGGCACTGTACGTCTGTGGGATGTGGATACATGGACAGAAATCGCTATACTTCGGGGACATACCGGTTGGGTCAATAATGTATCGTTCAGTCCGGATGGCAAAACAATCGCAAGTGGGAGTAATGACCACACTGTACGTTTATGGGATGTTGCTACGCTGACAGAAATAAGTACACTTGAGGGGCATACCGCTGCTGTCAATAGTGTATCGTTCAGTCCGGATGGACACATCCTCGCAAGTGGGAGTATTGACAACACCGTGCGTTTGTGGGATACACGGGCAGAAATAGGCAGACTTGAGGGGCATACCGCTGCTGTCAATAGTATATCGTTCAGTCCGGATGGACACATCCTCGCAAGTGGGAGTGATGACGGCACAGTATTGTTGTGGGACATCGCATCAGTTGAAGCGACCTCGCTGCTTCTGGATCGCTTTCTCACAGCAAAGATAGCCCCTGGCAATGATGTGGATTACTTCAGTGTCCAAGTGGAGGCGTTTGGTCAACTCACACTTTGGACGACAACGATAGGTCCCTTGGATACGATAGGCACATTGCAAGATAGTGAAGGGGTCACATTAGCAACGAATGCCGATAAAAACGTGAATGAAGAATTAAATTTCAGAATAGAACAGAGTGTGTACCCGGGGACATATTACATCAAAGTCCAAAGTTATGAGCAAATGACTGGCGACTATACTATTTACGCGGCGTTTACGCCTGCGAAGGATGTCAACGCGGATGGTGTCGTGGATGTGAAAGACTTAGTATTAGTTGCCGAGAACTTTGGGAGATCCGGATGCAACCCTTGCACAGGCGATATCAATGGCGACGGTGAAGTAAACCGTGAGGACATCATCGCGGTTTTAGACGCACTTGATGCGGCAGCCGCAGCACCTGCTGCTGTGTCCACAACCGAAAGTCTCCAACGATGGATTGACCGCGCCAAGCAACTCAACCGAACAGATGCGCGTTTTCAAAAAGGAATTGCTGTGCTTCAAAATCTCCTAACGACGCTGAGAGAGACAGAGACGGTGCCGAAAGCAACGGCACTCTTGGCAAACTATCCAAACCCGTTCAATCCTGAGACGTGGATACCTTATCGGTTAGCAAAAGAAGCAGATGTTACACTGCGTATCTATGCAATAGATGGCACATTGGTGCGGACATTGGCACTTGGGCATCAACCTGCGGGTATGTATCAGAACCGCAGTCGCGCAGCGTATTGGGATGGTAGAAATGCTATCGGTGAACCTGTGGCAAGTGGTCTGTATTTCTATACGCTCACCGCAGGCGAGTTTACCGCAACGCGTAAGATGTTAATACGCAAGTAAGTCTGTTGCAATAATGGTTTAGATACTTACCAACACATGTTATACCATTTCTAAATAAACGCCTGTCATTAACAAAAAACTGGCTCGTAGTAGCGCAATTCATTGCGCCTCTTACATGCAGAGGCCTCATAGCGTTCCAAAACCTCTATAATGCAACTTTATTTTTTAGATTTAGTATTATTTGACTTCGATGGCAACACATAATAACCAACTTGATAATTACGGAGGAACAGAGCAATGCATGAAACTCTGATAAGACAGCAAATATTAGTCCTTTGGACGATCGCTCTTTTCTTAATTAGCCTATTTGCAGGGCAGGCGATTGCAGAAAGGGAGACTACTACATATCACTGGCAAATAGATGAAGTCCCTTCAGAGCAAGAAACAGTCTTTGTTCCCCAACCGATAGAGGTGGAAATTGAAGATACTGGGATAAAAACGTCTATATCAGATAGTGCAAGTGCTATTTTATCAGAGAGGTTCAGAGTATATTTATCGCCACAATGGGATGCTGATAAAGCATATCTGCTTCTGCTGGCATTACAAGATATGACGGAAGGGTATGGTGGGAGTCCTTCATCTTGGGGACAGAACCCCAGTTATTGGATATTAAGTGATGCGCATGTGGCACAAGACATTGACCTGGGTCCCGATGTGGCAGTCGAAGTCGGTAGTCTTCGGATGATAACAATTGCATCAGAGGCTTTCAATTATGCACATCCGTTTGTCGCAAAAATAGATGGCATTCAAGGACAATATTTTTCCAAGCGACTTTGGCGAGCCGTCCTCAGATTTGCCACATACATACCAGGAATGGGAATCCAACACCGTGCGATAGACCGCCTGCTGCAGAACAACTATGGTGTTACGGTGCATGTCCCTGACTACGAGGCTTTAACAGGTGAACCTGCCCATAAGTTTGACAAATTTACCTATGAAGAAATCATGGGTATCATGGTAATGTTCGAAGAATATCCATCAGGCATGCATGTGACGCAAGGATTGAAATATCTTATCAGACGGGCCCCAGATCCATTTGTTGAATACACCGCACGCGCGAATACGGGTGCAGGCTATATTGAGTTTACCGACGAAGCTTTTATAGATGGGATCACACACAGCACACAACGGATCATTCTCCATGAAAAAGCACATTTCTTGTGGACTTATCTATTTGAGGAACAACTTAAAGCAGACTGGATAGAACTGGGCGGGTGGTATTATGAAGATGGAAGGTGGTTGACGACCAATCAGACCGAGTTTGTATCCGACTACGCACATGGAGAAAATCCAAATGAAGATATGGCAGAAAGTATCGCTTACTATATCGTCACCCCGGATAAACTCAGGTCAAGATCGCCTGCCAAGTATGCGTTCATACAGAACAGGATTATGCACGGCACACGCTATATTTCGCAAATACGCGAAGACCTCACTTTTGTTGTCTATAACTTATATCCCGATTATGTATACCCCGGTCAAGTCATACGGGTGGATGTGACAGTGGCAGGTGAACCCGAAGGATATAAACAGGTTGAGATTGAAATCGAAACCCATACAGAAAACGAATTGGATTACTCAACAGGGGGGCGTGTGTTCTTCAGATTGTTAAATGGGGATCGAAATCATCTCAAGAGCTTCTCTGTTAATTTAAGCCCTGTAGATCCAGAAGGTGGTAGATATTTTCGCCAGAGCAATATATTGCGCGGAAAGACGACTGTGCAAGCGTATCAAGCTAAAGGGAATTACACAATAACACAGGTGTCAACTTATGATGTGAATAGACTCACAAGATATAATTCGGGTGCCTTCGGCTTGCAGGTCTATATCAATAACATATACGAAGACTTATACCCACCGCAGTATGTACCGAATTCCGCAAAGTTGTCAGTATCAGACGCATACACCGATAAAAACGAGCATTTCTACGCTGTAACCGCAACGTGGCAAGTGAAAGAGGATAGGACACTTTCCGGGTCGACCTATATACGACCAGAAGAACAGAACTATGGCGATAGTGCCGACTACCTACACCCATACAGCCAGTCATATCGGAGTAATTCTGTTGGGCTGGTGTATGCTTCTATAGTCAGTCGAGAGGATGATGTTTGGACATTGAAATCTACTTTTTTTATCCCAAATTATATGCCCGGAGGGGCGTATGAATTAAAAAGACTCTACTTTGCGGATGCTATAAACCGTGAGAGTGCTTGGTTACCTAAGATTGACGATCAGATACAAAAAGTAACAATAGAAACGAAGCACCCGGATACGACGCCACCTACACTCGATGTTAACAGGATCACTGTTAATGCCGAACCCGCATATCCTGAAGACCCCAATGGTGAGACGTTCGTCAATGTAGAGTATTATGTGAAAGACGATATAAGTGGGTTTGAAATAGGGTCTGTCGTTATCAGAGACCCCTTCGGGGGTGAACGAGGCTATCCTATTGCGGGACCCTACAATTATAGGAATACAAATGAAATCTATTTTCAAGATAACCCAAATGTTTTTCGGAAATATACTGCGAATATCTATTTGCCGGAAGGCAGTTTCCCCGGTATTTGGGGGGTTATCGGAATATCGGTTACTGACAAAGCAAGGAATACCATTTACCACGATTTTACTGAAATCACGCGCTTTGAAGTAACCGAAACACAAGCAGCACCCACCGTCCAGGTTACCTTACCGGACAAAAACGCACTACTGCCAAACTATCCAAATCCGTTCAATCCTGAGACATGGATACCGTATCAGTTGGCAGTCCCTGCCGATGTAACGCTCATAATCTATGCAGCAAACGGGACAGTCGTGCGCACTTTGGCATTAGGACATCAGCCTGCGGATATGTATCAAAGTCGGAGTCGTGCAGCGTATTGGAATGGTAGAAACGCGTTTGGTGAAAAGGTGGCAAGTGGTCTGTATTTCTATACGCTCAAAGCAGGTGATTTTTCTGCGACGAAGAAGATGTTGATCCGGAAATAGTATGTGCGGTTTAACAAGTGCATAGAGAATGTGGTGCAAATCCACTACATTAACCCAACAATGTCCGTCTCACTCTAACTGCGTTATGGGAAACGATAACGTGGAAAGCAAGAGGAAATGGCGCATTCCTGCGGACACAGGCAAAGTTAGCATTAGCAATAACGCTAACGTCCAAAATCGGAACGTCCGACACGACTGACACGGGTAAGCAAGTTGAACGCTTGTAAGTCCCGTAAACGGGAACACAACCGCCTTGAAAGAGTTGTGGTGCTACAGGCATGATTTATACTATGTTATGCTAATTGATAAAGTTTTTTTTAGACTTTATCAGATTGGGATTGTGTAGCACAGGCATACGATGAGTATGTATCGGGATAGAGAGCGACCCTAAATCAGTCAATAAAGTCTCTATACAGGAAGTTAGACAGAACCTAATCCGACTTTCTATCATATAAGTTGGCAAGGTTGAGGAGATTAGGTAGCGTTATTGTATAACGCGAGCATAATCAGGTTGAGTGCTTTGAGACCTAACATTTTATACTAAAATCGTGCCTTCGCACGTAGTAATGAAATTAGAGGTAAACCAAAGTGGTCTCAGACCTAAAGCATTTATTGCCACACTTAACTGGAAGGTTCCGTGTGCGGTGAAAGTCGCACGCACGGTTTGGAGTGGGGGAAAAACCCGTAAGGGTTCTACCTATCACTACCAAATGGACATCTTAAAACCTTGATTTCCATAGTACTAATTTCACTTCATTTGTTGGTCGTGGTATTGCTCCAAATAAACCAGAATCTCGAATTTCTTGTTGGAGTTTATTACGAAACAGTTTTTCATGCTGTCCGTTAAAAGTCCGGGCGGTCTGGATCCCTTGATAAATGCTATTCCCGTAGAAAAACGCGCCAAGTATTCCGATAGGAATAGCAACTTCGTAACGGCTTTGGTCCGCGTAATAGAAACTCGCGCCGCCCAGAACTGCGACACTCACAAAAGCGTAGAGGCCATCAACAGCCCGGCCTGCATAAACCTGTCCGCTCCCCGGGACCAACGCTGAAAGCATGCCTGCAACCGTCGGAGAACGACGAGGCAAATTCTCGGCATCTTTTACCTGCGCTACCAATCTATCACTCACTTCAGCAAAAGGGCTCTCTGGATAAGCGAAAGAGACATCCTGCCACACTTGGCGCGCTTGTGCCCACTCTCCGTTATCTATATGGAGCATTCCGATTGTGAAGTGGGCGCGCGGTGCTAAATCACTCTCCGCATGTTCCGTAAGAAATCGTTTTAGTGCCGAAAGTCCGTGTTTACTATCACCTAACAAGATATGGCACTGCGCAATATTGTTCTTACAACGCACAGCAAGACTACTTTTCGGATAGGTGTCAATCAGAAGTTGGTAGGCACGCATTGCTTTTTTCAATTTGCCGGCGTTCTGGTAGGATGCAGCGACGCGAAAAGCTATGAAATCGCTTTGCGGCGTATCGGGATGTAGAAAAAGGAGACGTTTATATTCGTGGGCGGCGTTGAGATAGTCGCCTTCTTGGAAAAGTGAGTCTGCAAAGGCGGATTCTGCTGCCGCAGCCAGCGGAACCGTGCCAAAAAAAGCGGAATACAGGGTACAGCTGACAAGGGTATATTGGACTAAGATAGCGGAAAAGGTTTTCATTCGGTGTCGTCGAGTTGTTTTTGTACCTGCTCTGTGCTGACTGCCCAAACGTTATTTCCAATGTCTATGAGTTGTGGCGCGAAACGGGAGTCTGAAATCTCGTTTTTGAACCCATTGCTACCGTATGTGTTTAGTAAGATGAGGGTGAAAGCAATAAGAAGTGCCCCAGAAACGATACCGAAGCAGAGCCCTAAGACGCTGTTTGCCCAACCCAGGACCCCCTTTTCGAGGATGCGCTGGATACGTTCGCAAAGCGAATCAACGAGAATAGAAATGACAAGGACGATGGCAACAATGCTCAGCCATTTTGCCCAAACGGGATCTGCTATGAGGTTCTCAAGGAGTGCCGCGAGTTGATGCCAGAATTGGCACGCCGCGAAAAATCCTACGCCAATTACGAATACACCCCAAACACTTCGGGTGAAACCCGTACGGTAACAACTTATACCTGCCAGTCCAACAAGAATGAGGATACCGATATCAAGTTTCGTCATCGCTGGGTATTTTTGTGTGAGAAGTCTACAATTTGTGCCCTAAGGGGTGCCCACGAACGGAATTTCTTTCAGAGTCAATTCGAAGGTCTGTTCAATGGCTGCCGCTATAGGCATATCGTTGCCTAATTGATAAAGCAGATCGTGAATTTTCGGGAGACCGAATTGCTGAATAAGATATTCAACTATTGCTGTGGATTGAACATAAGCCAAGTTCCGATATTTTTCAGGAAGTTGGCTAAACGGTTCGCTCAATGCCACAAACGGAAGCAATCGCTGCGTTTGGACTGCCTGTTGCAAATGGCGGCGTTCGAATTGGAACATAGGACGTGCAACGCTTTGCGCGAGTCCTTCATCAAGCCATATAGGGCAATATCCGTTCGTTAGGTGATGGATCAATAAATGGACCCATTCGTGCCGAAGCAGCGCGTATAAAATGCCCAGAACTGGCTCACTCACCGCACAGTATACCAACTGGATACTACCATCATAGCAACCACTCGCCCAATTCGGCAGCGAACGCTGCGATAGTTCGGTACCGTTTGTATTTGTAATTGAGATAGGGACAGGAGATTGAGGATAGTACCCGAACATTTCACCCAGTTCCTCATAAGTTCGGTGAATCAACCGACAAATATTCCACACTGTCTGCGGGTGCATCGCGGAATGACAGGTCAGACTGAAAAATTTGGAATTGATAGCGTATTTAGATGGAGCTGTCGCGTCCAGCTGCAGCCGTTCAATGAATTCTTGGGGCGGCGGGTTCTGCAAATCATCTGAACAGACCAACGCGTCATAACACGCTTTCTCATCAAGAATACGTGCCTTACGTCTAAGGGCTGTCGGCGAATCCGGACACAACCGAAGCGCAATATCTAGGCATGCCAATGCTGTATCCCATTCGCCAACCATCTCATAAGCTTTCGCAAGATCGGCATAGATATAGTGGTGCTGAGCCGCGCCCACTTTCAAGCCAGCGAGGTAATGTTGGATGGCTTCGACATAGCAAGCTTGCCCATAACTGACCGTTGCTTGTCGAAAATGTGATAATGCTACTGAATTGGTATGCCTGAGATGCACTGCTCTCCGTAAGGAACAGGCGCGTTAAATGTTGTTTTTCCAATGCACACCTGCTCCCTCTCCTATATAGCTATGAACGTTCAATCTCAACGACTTTGAAACTAATTTTTCCACACTTTAGCGTAGAGCCGTTTTGAACAGAGGTAGGCGTTTCGACGCGTTTGTCGTCAACATAAGTTGCGTTAGAGCTGCCTAAGTCTGTGACGTACACCTCGTCGTCCTTCTGCTCAAACCGAACGTGCAAACGCGAAAGCGTCCGTATTGCATCGTAACGTTTTAACATTTCTGGGGATGTCGGTGATTGTTCGGTATCCCACTGTTGCAGTGCTTCGGCGTTCGGTAACGTCGCGTCTACCTGCATAATTTCAGTGTTCTCGTTCCCCATGCCTTGTGGGCTATAACCGAGTTGCGGCTGCAGGCCGTCAGTGGAAACCTCGGTTTCCGGTGCCTCGCCCCGAATTTCTGCCATCACCCGTTCCCGGGCACGCTGTTGACTGCCCGGCGGTAACATGACGTTCTCTCTTTCCTCAAAGCGATAGTGTGAAAAATCGATTAATTGTTTCAATGGCTGAAGTTCCGGGAGACTGTTGATCTCCTTCAAAAGACGTTTTTGTTTACGTGATAACTTTTCGTTTTTCAGCCAGCACGTATAAGCTTCCAACATCTCTGCCTTCTTGAGATCGTCTACTGAGATCTCAGCCTTCCGCCATTTCTTCCAGAAGCGCATTCGTTAGTCCTCCAAATTAGTAAATCCACTGGATACCTTTAGCAACCAGAATTTTCCGTAATTCTTCTGTACACCGAAAAATCCAGATCTTCACAGTCCCTTCTTTTCGGTTAAGAATACGGGCAATCTCTGCAATACTGTAACCTTCTAAATGCCGCAACATCCACGCAATCCGATGATTGGATTTCGTGACCTGTTCAAGCGCACTCTCCAAAATCTGTTGTGCTTCTGCGGCTTCTAATTCTTGTTCCGGGCCCGAATACGGATCCTCATAGTCCCCCAACTGCTGTTCATCGTCGTCAGGCGAACCGCTGAGCGGGTGTTCCCGAATCCGATTCCGTTTTCGTATTGCATCAATAATAGTATGTCGAGCCACCGTATTTAACCATGCTTGAAAACTACCTTTCTCTTCGTCCCACTTGTTTTTGTTTAGGTTCTGCCAAACCTTAATGAAGACATCCGAGGCGACCTCTTCTGTATCTTGGTAATTTCCAAGCATTCGGTAGGCTTTATTGTAAACCCATTTATAATGCTTGTCGAACAATTGCCTAAACGCGGCATCATTACCTGCTTTCGCTTGTGTTGCGAGATAGGTGTCTTCGACAGCAGATAAATCATTAGGTGTTTGGCGCGCCATTATAATCTGCTCCTTCGCCTATAATTATCCTTATTTAGCAGGCTACACGATATAACGTTAACATAGCTCATCGCGTTTCAAAAAAGACGAAAAAAAAGTGGCACGCCTTGGAAAACTAATGCGCTACCAACATTTCTTATGGTTATTGTAACAAATTGTCGCAAAATATGTCAAGACTTTTTTTCCAAATTTTAAAGGTACGCTTA
Source organism: Candidatus Poribacteria bacterium (assembly GCA_963668035.1). GTDB lineage: Bacteria > Poribacteria > WGA-4E > WGA-4E > WGA-3G > WGA-3G. The sequence goes on from OY764073.1 coordinate 517,722, forward strand.
GTCGACACTCGCAAGGACAATCCGTTCTTTCTCCGCATAGTCCTTGAGAAGTTTGTATGTACAGTAAGCGGGCTCCGCATTGAGAAGCGGTCGAACGATATCGCCCTGCGTATCACCGATTTCAAGGATCAGTTTTCCGTTGGCGGCGAGGTACGCAGGTGCCTCCGCAATTAATCTACCGATCACAGCGAGTCCATCCTCACCAGCGAAAAGCGCGATCTCCGGTTCATAGTCGCGGACATCCGGACGCAAGGTATCCCACTCTGTCTTTTTGATGTATGGCGGATTGCAGACGATCCAATCGAATCGAATCTCACCAGTCGGATCCATCGCTTTTATCGGTTCAAATAAATCACCCGACAAAAATCGGATTTGTGCCGTGCAAGCGTGGGTCTCCGCGTTTTTCTGTGCAACTGCAAGGGCGGATTCAGAAATGTCTGTCGCAATAATATCCCAGTCCGGTTGGTGCACCGCAAGGCTCGTAGCGATGACCCCGCTCCCTGTACCGAGTTCCAGTAAACGTCCGGAATCCGCATCTTTTTCGTTGAGAATCGTTTCAACGAGCTGCTCCGTCTCCGGTCTCGGAATGAGAACCCGCTCATCTACGTAGAACTCTAACGACATGAACTCTTTTCGATTCGTTAAGTAACTAACAGGGGTGTGCGCGACACGCTTTTTTATCAGTTCTCGGTACGGCGTGAGATGTTCTTGAAAGACAGGCATCTCAAAGTGGAGATAGAGTTGCAATCGACTTTTTTCGAGTAGATGTCCGAGCAATACCTCTGCGTCTAACCTCGGATTTGGGATACCGTGCTGTTCAAAATACCGCGTTGTCCAATCCAGTAAATCTACCACACGCCACATCTTATTACGCATAGTTTCTGTCCCTTAGTCGGCGTGCTTTAAGTCTCTTGTAACTTTTCTGCTTGGTCTGCAGTTGTTAGTTGCTCAATAAAAGCTTCTAGATCACCGTCTACAACGGCATCCAGTTGGTAAGAACTAAATTGGATGCGGTGATCTGTTACACGAGATTGTGGAAAATTATAAGTCCGAATTTTCTCGCTCCTGTCGCCACTGCCAACCATAGATCGTCTCGTTTCGGCTCTCTCACTGTTAAGTTCAGCCTGTTTTTGTTCCTGGAGCCGGGCTCGGAGAATTTTCATCGCCTTAGAACGGTTCTTATGCTGCGATTTTTCGTCTTGGCAGGTTACAACGAGTCCTGTTGGTAAATGTGTGATCCGGATAGCCGAGTCGGTTGTGTTAACGCTCTGACCACCGGGCCCTGAGGAGCGATACGTATCGATGCGTAATTCAGTCGCTTCATCGATTGCCAGTTCCAGTTTTTCTGCTTCAGGAAGCACTGCTACGGTTGCAGCGGAGGTGTGGATGCGTCCGCTCGTCTCCGTCGCAGGAATCCGCTGGACACGATGGATGCCGCCTTCATATTTCAAGTGACTATAGGCACCCGTCCCTTCAATTGAGAAAATAACTTCTTTAAAGCCTTTTAATCCTGTCGGATTCGCGCTAAGCAGTTCAACTTTCCAATTCTGCCGTTCCGCGTAACGCGTATACATCCGAAATAACTCTGCTGCAAAAAGACTGGCTTCTTCGCCACCGGTGCCTGCCCGAATTTCGATGATAACATTCTTTTCATCGTTCGGGTCTTTCGGAACGAGGAGCAGTTTGAGTTCTTCGGTCAGCACCTCTTTTTTCGTAGTGAGGCTGTGCAATTCCTCCTGGGCCAAGTCAACCATTTCTGCGTCTGTTTCTGATTCTATCAAGGAGTGTGTCTCCGCAAGCGCGGATTCTAATTGTTGGTACGCCTGATAGGTCGACACGATTGGTGAGAGCTCCGCGTGCGTTTTGGAGAGCTCCATTAACCGGTGCTGATTTGAAATTTGCACCGGATCGCCAAGTGCCTTTTCAACTTCAGCATATTTCGTTTCGATGTCCTTGAGTTTTTCAAACATTTTTGTCACCGATTGCAAGTCTAACTTGCTGTTAGCTGCTAAAAAAGTAGAGATGAATTGATATAGTGCCCGTGTCTATTCTTCCTATATGATATCAACCGGCTGATAAGGCACGGGTACTGCCTCGGAATCTTGGTTAATTTGGATTAACCTGTCGAGTTGTATATCTACTCTTCCTCAGCCTCTTCGGTCAGCCCGTAACGTCGGCGGAAGCTTTCAACACGTCCAGCAGTGTCAATAAATCGCGCCTGTTGTCCAGTGTAGAATGGGTGACATTTTCCACAAATATCTACCCGCATTTGGGGTTGGATAGCGAGCGTATTATGTATTGCGCCACAAACGCAAGTAATAACGGACGCTACCATTTCAGGATGAATTTCAGGTTTCATGATGTCCTTCCTCAAATTTGAGATTTCTGCATTAAGAATTCAGCTTTTTCGTTAAAATTATTGTGCGTCTCAAGCGTGCCGAGGTAGGTGTGTAGGGATTCCCACTTACCGCTTCGGACGCATGGTATTGGGTTTCACGGATGTAGTCGTGTAACTTGCATTATCTGTCATCCGTTCCAGAAATGCCTCGTTTGTATTGTTCTTACCGAATTGCTCAATGAGCATTTCGAGGGATTCCGCTTGCTCCATTTGGCTTGTGAATTTCCGCAGCACCCAGACTTTGTTGAGTACATCCGGTGCTAATAAGAGTTCTTCACGCCGCGTTTTTGATTTGTCAATGTTAATCGGCGGATAGATACGAAGGTCTAACAAGGCACGCTCCATGTGAATTTCCATATTAGCGGTGCCCTTAAATTCTTCGTAGATGTATTCATCTTGACGGCTTTCCGTATCAACCAGGACGGTTGCGATCACTGTCAAACTTCCACCCTCTTCAAATTTCCGGGCTGCGCCGCAAAATTGACGGGGTTTCACGAATGCCATGGCATCTAAGCCACCACTCAGCGTTTTACCGCTATGCGGTGTCATCACATTGTGAGCACGCGCCAATCGTGTCATACTATCTAATAACACAACGACATCTTTGCCATACTCTGCCCAGCGTTTTGCCTTTTCAATCGCCATTTCCGCGACTTGAATGTGGCGTTCGGGATGTTCGTCGAACGTGGAAGAAATCACTTCGCCTTTTACAGAACGTGCGACATCCGTAACTTCCTCAGGACGCTCGTCAATTAGGAGAAAGATGAGAGAGACTTCTGGATGGTTCGCTTCAATACCCGCGGCAATATTCTTCAACAGTGTCGTTTTGCCGCTATAAGGCGGCGCGACAATCAAACCGCGTTGCCCTTTCCCGATGGGGGCTATTAAATCCATCATCCGGGTACCGAATTCTGACGGGTTGTGTTCCAGTTTCAATTGTTCATACGGGTGGATAGGGGTGAGGTTATTGAAAAGGATTTTCTGTTTGACAGCTTCCGGTGGCTCTCCGTTGACCTTCTCAATTTGTAACATTGCGAAGTAACGTTCTGCCTTGTTCTCCGTCTTCTTAGGCGGGCGGATTACACCTTCAACAACATGCCCCGTCTGTAAATCAAAACGCCTAATTTGCGATGAAGACACATATATATCCTCGTTACTCTGCAAATAGTTGGAGCGCGATGAACGGAGAAAACCGTAGTGTTGATCTCGGTCATCTAAGATTTCCAAGACACCACCGCCGTAAAATTGGGTGTCTCCCTCAGATTTAGCCTCTATGATTTCGTTAATCAATTCCTCTTTCCGAAATCCTGTGTATTCCTCTACGCCGAGCGTCTGTGCAAGGTCTTTGAGTTCCGAGAACTCCATTTCTTGGAGCTTGCCAATGTCCAAGCTCTCCATAATTTCTAATACTCCTCGTTATGCCCAGTTCCAAGGTAGGTGTTCATCTAACAGCCTAACAAATTCCGAGTTCCCACCCAATAGATGTGTTCACAAAAAGCAGGAGACTAAGAGAAGGTTAAAATGGAATCGGGGCTGATTCTGTAGAATAATTGACTAATGTTGGTTTTTATCGTTTCGGTGCGCGGCTGAAACCGCGGCTACCGGGTTTCCCAATATACCCTTCTAATAAAGTGGCAAAGGGAGACTAAGGCACGAAGACTGGGTTTGCCTACAAAGCGGTTAAACTGGTATGATACCCGAACCGAGTGCATAAGGTTTCTGAAGATGCGCTTCAAACAACGCGCGCCGTCGTTGAGATACGCAACAAGGCAAAATGCAAGGCATAAAGGGGTATCGATGGAGTAGGTGCAATGTTGCCCGTGGGAATGTTTCTTAATTATTAATTATACACAATTTGCTGTAAAAGTCAAGTTTTTTTTTAAAGATTGATTATTCCAAAAAAACGTGATGTGTCGGGGCAGTTTTAAGGGGTCACCCTGCCGAAAATCAACGTTGAAAGTGCGGTTTTCAGCCGCACTTTGTTGATTATTCTTCAGTTTCTTCGGTGTCACTGTTCAGCTTTTTAAGCCTGCGCTGGACATTCTGGTTGTACTGGTTATTTGCGAGAAAACCTTCCCAAAGTGCTATCGCATCATCATTATAGCCTTGCGAAACGTAATAGTCCCCAAGAGCGATGACTGGAATATCGGAGTGTGGATTCTTCTCAATCGCCGCCTTGAATTCGGCGACAGCGGTTTCGGTATCGCCTTTAAGAAGTGCCAGCTCACCTCTACCATAAGGAATCAAAGCATGTTCTGGATATTCGGCTGCCAATTCGTCTATCATCTGCAGTGCCTCTGCCGGCTTCTTCAGTTGATGGGTCGTGCGTGCAGCAAGTATCGTTGCATAGACTATCTGATTGCGAAGTTCCCGCTTTTCGGCATCAATTTCTGACTTACCGAGCAACCGATTCGCTGTTCGAGCGGCGGCTTTATACCGCGCACGCGCTTGGACGTAATTGCCATACTTATAGGTGAGATCGCCGAGCGTTTTCGCACCGATGTATGAATCGCCTTTCTGATCGACAAGGTCTTGAAAGATTGCCGCGGTTTTCCGATCCTTCAACCGATAGTGGAGCACTTCGGCAAGGCTTTGCAACGCGTCTGTATTCTGTGTGTTAACAGCGATAGAACGTTCAAGAGCTTCCCGTTCCTTCTCAGGTTCATCTAATTTTTTATGTGCCAGCGAGATGAGCCAGTAAATCTCGGAATCTTTACTCCGATTTAATCCGACAACAGAATTATAAGTCTCTATTGCTTTGTCATAAACTTCGGAGGTGTAGTGATTCCGACCGGTGTTAATAACAGCATCAACGACTCCGCCGTCTCGGCTTGCGGCTTTTCTGAGCACCTCTTTTGCGCGTTTATGCATTCCGACTTTTCGGTAACACACTGAGAGTTTGAGGTAGGTGTACGGATCGATTTTCACTTTTTCGGCTTCCGCGCGTGCAATTGCATCGAAGTATAACGCCCCTGCGTCTCGATAACTCTCATCGCCGTAGAAGAAGTTGGCGATCATGAGTTCAGCATCGTGGTAGCTCCCTTGATCGTCACCCGCGATACCTTCCTGGCCCCCGAAATTCCGCATAACATCTGCAGCACTAATGCCAAAGCCAGAGTCTGCGATTTTTATCTTCGGTGTTCCCATTGCAGCACTTTTTTCAACACCCCCGCGCGGTCGGTCACGTTCCCGGCGGGCCTCAAGCTGTGCTAACGCTCTTCCCTGCTGTGTTGCCAACGGATCGTCTGGCTCTGGGATAGTGGCGTTGAAATCTCGCAGCTCTTGCTTCGCCTTTTCAACGGATTCTTCAGCACCTTCAACTTTGCCGTACCGCTTAACGATTAATTGGTTCGTCCGTTTCGATTCCTCTTCATCTTTGAGGTATTGGCGTTGGATGCGCGCTTTGTTCTGAAGTGCTACTGCCGCTCGGTTGCTACGCGGGTTGCGGTTCGCAAAAGTATCGAAAGCCTCCGCCGCCTTTTCATAGTCTTTCCCTTCCTCAAGACTTTTCGCCAACATCAGGTGTGCCTTTTGGCTTAATTCCAGTTGTGGAAAGTTGTTGACGATTGTGTCAAATTGCGTTTCTGCGGCTTTAAAGTCTTTTTCTCTGTAAGCGTGCATGCCGAGTTCATAGTGTGCTTCCGCAGCTTGGTTGCTTTCAGGCGCAGCAGCGATGACCGCTTCGTAAGCCTTAATGCCTTCTGCCGGTCGGTTCATTTGATCAATAGACAGCTTACCTATAGCGAATTGTGCTTGAAGTGCTTCCGGTGTGCCGGGCTGAGTATCTACAATGCTTTGGTAGGCCTCAATCGCACCATAGTAATCTTTGTTTGCCTCCAGTTTTTTTCCCTGACTTAACGCACTGCCGGATAAACATCCAATTTGCGATGCAACTACTATTAGAACAGCTGCACATGCGAAATACTTCATACTTTTAACAGCAAGTTGTGCCAAAAATTTCACGGTTTTTCTCCTTTTCTGCATCTAATCTTCGGAAATAGGCAACCCAAGGTTTTAGTAGCACGATCTGGCAGCACATGAATTAATCAGTGCTTCAATGTATCCTCGGGTATACCCCTCTTTTTCAATGAGCTTGTCACAATTTACCCTATTTTTCGCGTCGGGTCCCCTGCCTGCTTCAAGGATCGAATTTGTCAGCCAGCTGGTGCGTATCCCGTTAATACCGGAGGTATAGTTTGACTTGTATGCACCTGTCGCTAAACCGACGAGCTGGTCAACTTTATTGCGGGGGTACCCTTCCGGGCGCGGGTACGTGAGCGGTTCAGCTTCACCGTCTTTCGGTATGTACCGAATCCCGTTTTTGATTTCAATCGTGCCTTCGTCGCCCTCAAGGATTACCCATTCTTCGAACCCGACGCGTGTGTTGCCGAGGATGGTGATTGTTCCTTCAGCACCGTTATCCAGCGTCACATCGGAGTAGGAGTTGATTTCAACGAACTTCGGAACGAGGTTGCCGTCGTCATCTTCAAACTTCATGTCGGTTGTGCCGTAGACTTCTGCCGGCAACGTCCCTGTCATCCACAAAAATATATCTTGGAGATGGCTCCCGGAGTCGTTGGGTTGACCGCCCCCGGAAAAGCGTGGATCGCCGCGCCATCCACCTGCACCCCACCGTTGTGCCATATAAACCTCGAATTTCTGTAGGTTTCCGATGCGGCCTTCAGCGATTGCGCGCCTACCTGCCATATAGGTATCTTCGTAATGGCGTTGATACCCGCCAACGAGGTGTAACCCGCTCCCCATCGCTATTTTGGTGATTGTGACAGCATCCCCAACGATGTTCGCCATCGGTTTTTCGACGATGACATGACACCCCGCGCGGAGCGCGTATTTCACATGGATATCGTGCAGGGAGTGTGGTGAGAAAACGCCTACAATATCCAGATCTTCGTGATTGAGCATCTCAATGAATTCATGTTCGCCGAGGTAGCGGTTAAGGCTGTTCGATTTGTAGCCATCAACGCGTTCTTGGAGCGCATTCTCCAAAGCGTCTAAACTGCCTTCGTGTGTGTCGGCTGCGGCGACGACTTCAGCATCAGGGTGTGTTGCGAAACCGAGTGTATTACCACGTCCCGCACCACCAGGCCCAATCACACCGACTCTTAAAATATCATTCTTGCTGGTTCCCATGATTATAGCATCTCCAAAAGTAGATAAAGTCTACCATAAATTTTGAGGAAAGTCAATACATTTTCGTTAATCCGAGCAATATGTTTAACGACTAAAGACACGGAAAAGTTTTTTGATCGGATCGTAGAACTCATCGACCACGCGTTCTTTGAGCGGAATGATGGCGTTATCCGTAATTGTGATGTGCTCTGGACACACCTTCGTACAACACTTCGTGATATTGCAATACCCGATACCGTCCTCATTTTTCAGTTCTTCCAACCGATTCTCAGTGTCAATCGGGTGCATTTCCAGAGATGCAGCATAGACAAAGAACCGCGGGCCGATGAATTCATCGTGCAGATCGTGTTCGCGAAGTACATGGCAGACATCTTGACAGAGGAAACACTCGATGCACTTCCGAAACTCTTGGATGTGGTCGATGTCTTCCTGTTCCATACGCCATGTACCATCTTCAACATCAGGGGGACGCGGCGCGAACGGTTTCATCTTCTCTTTGACTTTGAAGTTCCACGACACGTCTGTAACGAGGTCTTTGATGAGCGGGAATGCACGCATCGGTTCAACTGTAACGGGTTCGTCAAGTGGTAGGTTGTTCAGACGCATCATGCACATCAATTTCGGTTGCCCGTTGATTTCGGCGGAACAGGACCCACATTTCCCGGCTTTACAGTTCCAGCGAACAGCCATATCGTTTGCCTGCTCCGCTTGGATACGGTGGACAGCGTCCAAGACGACCATCCCTTCGGAAACCTCAGTGTCGTAATCAATGAATTGCGCTTCGTTTGCATCCCCGCGCCAGATTCTAAAAGTTGCTTTTGCCATATTACCTACCTAATAGTTGCGCCCTGGAAGGGGCTCTTTAGCCTATCCCACCTCGTCAATGATTTCCTGAAGGTCTGACCGGAGTTCGTCGACCGATTGTCGGTGGATCTCCATTGTACCATCATCTGCTTTTTTAATGATAGTATTATATTTACCTGCATCGGGTTCCTCTTTCTCAGGATAGTCGTCCCGTGAATGTGCACCGATGCTTGCCTTACGTTCAAGTGCTGCAAGGGCAATCGCCTCTGAAACGGTGAGCAGACAATCAAGGTCAAGCGCAGTATGCCAGCCGGCATTATACTCCCGGTTGCCGATGGTATGGACACTATCGGCTTTTTCGCGCAAATTCTTAATTTCTGCTAATGCTTGCGTTAGACTCTCCTGACTGCGTGCGATCCCTACTAATTCTTGCATCTTATCTTGAAGTTGTGCCTGAATTTCGTAAGGATTATCACCATCTACCGGATTATCAAAGGGTTTGAGCACCTGCTGAGCGATTTCATCAATGGCATCTTCCGCAAGCGAGACAGATTCGTTTTCCGATGCAAACTGCGCAGCGTATTCACCTGCACGCTTGCCGAAAACGAGTAGGTCAGAGAGCGAATTGCCACCGAGTCTGTTCGCACCGTGTAAACCCGCTGCGCATTCGCCTGCAGCGAAGAGCCCTGGCACCGCTGTCATCTGTGTGTCCGCATCGACGCGGATGCCGCCCATGATATAGTGCGTTGTGGGCCCAACCTCCATCGGTCCTTGTGTGATGTCGATGTCCGCGAGTTCTTTGAATTGGTGGTACATGCTCGGCAGTTTCCTACGGATATGTTCCGGCGCGTTCGGAATCTTCTCTTTAATCCATGCGATATCCAAAAAAACGCCGCCGTGTGGGCTGCCTCTACCCTCTTGAACTTCCCGGACGATGCAGCGTGCGACGTGATCGCGTGTTAGCAGTTCAGGGGGACGGCGTGCCTCCCGATCGCCTTGTGTATACAACCAACCCTCTTCGGGATTATCTGCCGTTTGATGCACATAGAGTTCTGGGATGTCGTCAAACATGAAGCGGTTACCTTCACTGTTTGTAAGGATACCACCTTCACCCCGGACCCCCTCTGTGACCAAGATACCTCTCACACTGGGGGGCCACACCATACCTGTCGGATGAAATTGGACGAACTCCATGTCAATCAATTCAGCACCAGCGTGATAGGCGAGAGAATGTCCATCACCGGTATATTCCCAACTATTACTCGTGATTTTATATGCCTTCCCTACCCCGCCAGTTGCCAAGACGACGGCTTTCGCAGCAAAAATTTTGAAGCGTCCTTTTTCACGTTCATAGCCGAATGCCCCTGACACCCTGTCCCCGGTTTTGAGGAGCGAAACGACGGTATTCTCCATGTGTACTTCAATGCCTTGATGAATACCGTGGTCTTGTAGGGCGCGGATCATTTCCAATCCTGTGCGGTCCCCGACGTGTGCAAGGCGTGGATATTGGTGTCCACCGAAATTTCGTTGAAGGATACCACCTTCTTCGGTCCGGTCAAAGAGCGCGCCCCAGCCTTCCAATTCGCGCACGCGGTCTGGTGCTTCTTGCGCGTGAAGTTCTGCCATCCGTGCGTTAGAGAGATACTGGCCGCCTTTCATGGTGTCAGCGAAGTGAACCCGCCAACTGTCTCTTTCGTCAACATTCGCCAAAGCAGCGGCGACTCCGCCTTCCGCCATGACGGTATGTGCTTTACCGAGCAAAGATTTGCACACGAGCCCTACTTTAAGATCGCCTACAGCGGCTTCAATGGCAGCACGAAGGCCAGCACCGCCGGCTCCGATTATTAATACATCGTATTCAAAAGTTTCGTAAGATGCCACGCTAAAATTCCCTCTCTCTTCTTCTATTCTTAAAATGTAATCCAGTCCTGACCTATTGCCGGTGCTATAAAGCGGACGTACGCATCAGAAAAACCGACCCAACAGAGACTCAGCCATGCCCAGAGCATGTGCCGACGGTTTAAACAGCTGACACAGTTATACACATTTCGACGTACGGGTGCTTTAGAAAGCAAGTCAACTGCCCCGCCGACTAAGTGCCGTAAAGAGTGACATCCGAACGTATAACCGCCTAAAAGGACAACGTTGCCTGCCAGAATGATAGTGCCTATACCGATACCGAAAGTTGTCCCACCGTTACCGTCGTCGAACCAGAGTGCTTTCCATACATCATAGGCGAGAATACCCACAATAACAATTGCAACGTAAAGAAAATATCTATGTATATTCTGTATAATCAGCGGAAAGGAGTGTTCGCCTCTATAGTTATTACGCGGTTCTGATACGGTACAGGAAGGTGGATCTGCCCAAAACGCTTTGTAATACGCCCCGCGGTAGTAGTAGCAGGTAAAGCGGAATCCGAGGGGTGCCCACAAAATCAGAACAGCCGGTGTAATGAACCCTGGCATCCAATCCGGCATCATGCCGAACCAACTATGATCAAGACTATGTGCAGCCGTTTCAGTACCAAAAAGCAACGGTGAATAGAAAGGCGACAAGTAGGACTCGTGAAGAAAATGATCCCCTTCAAAAACCCGAAAGGTTGCATAAACGATAAATGCCCCTAATCCAACAAACACGGCTAACGGTTGCAACCACCATGTATCTCGACGTAAGGTTTGAAAAGGGCGGCTTTCTGTTAAGGTGAGTTCTGGATGTTGTGTCATTGACGATTTTTCCTTAATGGGTTCTGTAGGCGTTTTGTTACAGTATATTGTATCATGAAATAAAGTTTTTGTCAAATTACGGATTTATTCCGCGCTAAGTGCGTCGGGCATATTGTGGGAACAGTTCATCATGGATGTCGCTGCATTGTTGGAGATGGATTCTGCGGTTTTCATCTGCGGTGTCAACCATTGTTGGGAAAAACATACCCGCGCCGGTGTCGATTTGGTAGCCGCCAGCGGAATGGACGCTCAGATATTGATGCAACGTCTCCAAATCCTGTTCGGTTGTGCAATGTTGTGTGCAATTCATCGTGAACATGCGGCGTCGGGTGCCGCCACCGAACGCTGCATGATAGGTGTCATGATTGAAGATGACAATATCACCAGGTGTGGTTTCTAAGGCGATGCTGGTTGGAAAGTCCCGGGGTGGGATACCGTAGAGTGCCTCTGATTGATTCGGATCAATCTTCTGTGCCCTGACGAAATGCGTCGGGTTTTGGCTGCCGGGAATAACGCGCAAGCATCCGGTGTCTTTCGTGAGATCATCAAGGTAGAAAGTTACTTTACATGCGAAGAGTCTGCCCCAACCGCCATCAGGGTGCCAGCCTGTATCGCCGGTGTAATAGTTGCCATCGCCGCCGGCATAGTTGAAGTCCTGACCGATGACTCCGCCGATGAGTCCCTTGACACGCGGATCATCGAGCAGCGTGCAGAGGCGCGGACGGTGTTCAATGGGGCCGCCGAACATCGTGCGCTGTGTACCGTCGTGGTTTTTTCCGCCCCCGAATTCCTGAATTGTCATCTCAAATTCTTCCGTAATCCATTCCATCTCGCTCGGAGAAAACATCCCCGGTATTGCAAGGTAACCGAATGTATTGAAAAAGTTGACTTGGTGTTCTGTTAATTGCATGGTGCCTCCTGGGTGCCTGATGCACGGAACTAAGTTCTGGTGGCAGACGGAGGGTCGTTATTCCCACCGAGCCCAGACATTGGGTGTAATATATCCTTCGTCTATGTACGGGTCTTCGCCAGCGACGGTGATAACGCCGCGATAATTCCGTTGTCCTTTCCAGCCTAACCACGATGCTGTTGAGCAGTAGTGGCTCACAAGGATGCGGCGGTATGTATCGCTCCGATTCTTTTTGGAGCGATGTAAAAGGTAACCGTTGAAAAAAAGGACACTGCCAGCTGACATTTCAATCGGAATTTCCTTAGCGTCGCTAAAACCGATGGCTTCGTGACAACTATCGAATTCATGGCGTTTGTCGTGCGGCACGCGGTCATAGATGACTCCAGAGCGGTGGCTATTCGGCAATACCCAGAGACAACCGTTCTCAATTGTGGCATCATCTAATGTAATCCATGCGCCGACGAGTGACCGATCTCGCGTGGGGATCGGATGTTCATCTTGATGCCACGGGTTACCTGTGTGTCCGGGGACTTTGCTCAACATCATGGACTGCATGCATTTTACGCCGCCATCCCAAAACGGAATGTGTGCGCCGACAATGACGCGAAGGACTTCACAGATTTTTGGATGTTCAATGTAACGACGGACGAGTGGACTAAAGACGTGCGGCTCGCCGACGCACATAATTCTATCTAATACTTCCAGTTCGCTGGTTGTCTCTGGCATCGGTGGAATTGCCTCGCGTCCGTAATCCCCCCGAAAGATTTTCAGCATCTCTGCCTTCAGGGCATCGCATTCTTCCGATGTAATCAGATCTGGAAGCATTAAATACCCGTCGTTGATGTATGATTTTGCCCAAAGGTTAGCGTATTCTTGTAGCATTTCACTTCCTTTGTAAGTCGGTTTTGAAACTACCGATTATTCTGCTCGGATAATTCGCCATGTCTCCGCTTCGTTCGCGAAGACAAGTGTTATTTTACCTGCTGTCTGCTTAACCTGTCCATCTGCTTTTATGACATATTGCAATGTGTAGTCGCCGGTTACGATTGCAGTATCGTCAACGATATTCGGGTGGATATTGATGTCGGTCAGCGTCATGTCAATCTCATGATAAGTTTCAAAAAAGTGTGCTGCCTTGGTTTTAACGTCTTGATATGTGCGTCCGTTGGATAGGTACGCCTCGGAGAAGCATGCCATAACCTGTGTCAAATCCGCCATGTCATATCCGCGTTCATATCGGTTTAAGACGTTCTGAATGGTCTCCTTGATAGTCGGTTTGGCTTGATCTTTTTGGTGTTGTGTCTCTGTCTGTACAGCATGTCCTACGGATTCGGGCGGGATGCCCTGGACAATCTGTTGCAGGGTATGTACCTCCGGTGCGGCATATCCCCAGACTTCAAGTTCTATGACGCGTGCGATGCCTTCTACCGCATAGACGGGTCGTTTGCCTGCCATGTGTTGGTAACGCCGCACGGTGTCGTTTGAGGAGATAGGGACAAGCCGTATTTTCTTTGCGATGAGACGTTGACGGATTTCGTGGACACGCTTGCCTTTGGTGTTATTTCGGGCTGTGTACTGTTTATCTCTCGTATCGCCTGATGGAATAAGTCCCCAGCCGGTGCCGTGCCAGTATTCAATCCGATAGTCTTTCAACCCGAATTGGGGTGCTGGATACTTCTCGGAGTCAATCGTCCAGATGACAATCTTGCGAACATCAACGGGTTTGGCAAGTGTTACGGCCACATAAGGCCGCTTGTTGAGGTCGGAGGTGCGGAGATGTTCTAAGCTGCTCCCCCACCCGCTGCCTTCATCCCATGTATCAGAGGTGGTATCGCCATCGATGACCTCCTCAGCGCGATGATTTGGCACGGATTGTGAGGCATCTGCGGTTGCACCGTTTCGGCTCAGTGCAAAATTGATGAGCGGCGGCGGCGGTTTTAAAAGGTGTTCCTGCAAAGTTTGCGATTTACAACTCGTTATGGCAAGTAAAAGCGTCAGGCATGAAATATACGCACGCAGCATCGTTGACCTCCTTTGTTTTACCATAATTTCCAAGTTTAAAGGCGTTGGTGTTACATAGCGATAGCCTTGCGTACACATTCCTTTACCGCTTCCCAATCTGAAGATGATAGGTGTCCAATAACTGCTATTACTTCTCTCCGTGGAAGCGTTACAAGGAAAGTTCTAAATGCGCTTGGTCTACGCAATCCAGCTGCTGCCCAATCAGCGATCAAATAATCTGTTGGAGTAGTTGCAATAGTTAGGTTAGTTGTTACCGCACCAAGAATCATGTCTCCAAGGGCGGTATGGTACTCTGTCGTTGAAATAACCACTGCAGGTCGTCTTTTTATTCCCGTTATCCCCGGGAAATCAGCAATAATAACATCTGCAGATTTCAAGGTGTCCATTCGTCCCACTCCTTATCGCCTTCAACATCCCACCAATCTGCTGATTCAATACTTGAAGTAACAGATGCAAGTTTATCAGCATCGCTGAGAAAATCGTCATCAGAGAACCAATATGCGTTTAGCACATCAACAAGGACATTCTCTAATTGTATACCTCGCGTTTTGGCAACCTGTTGGGCACGTTGGTATATTGCATTGGGAATATCAAGTGTAATTTGGTGTCCCATTATCACGTCCTCCTATTTTAGTATATGGATTATTGTGTGTAATTTTAATCCACACGTTGTTATCTTAACACTGCTAAGCGTCCGAGTAGTTGCGTGGTTTGCTCTCCGGTGATGGCGCGTATTCTGTAAAAATAGACTCCGTTGGCAAGTAATACGCCGTCATCGTTTCGTCCGTCCCACTTATGCTCATTGTAGCCTTCGTTTCCAGAAGCGTTTTTCAAGACTGCCACCCTGCGTCCGGATGTCGTGTAAATCGTGATAGAGACTTCATCTGCGTCCAGCGATAATCGATAGGTAAATGTGGTTTCTCGCTTTACCGGATTTGGGTAGTTATGAATGTCCCAAATTTGAAGCGAGGCATCGTCTGGGGAGAAGTCAGTATCATGCTTCTGAAGTGTCTGATAATCGAAATTTGTTAGCCAATCGGCTTCTGCGTTTAAAGTGTTCAATAACTCCGCTTCAATCGTCCGATGTGAATACCCAAAAAGTGGTATAAATTCCTTAATGGCTTTGATGTGCGGTTGTATAGATTTCGAGAACTCTGTGGCACTTATAAGTTTAGCATGGATAGCTTCTGCGGTTCCGAGTTGATAGCCGAGTGTTATCGCGTCTACTAATTTGGTTCGACTTTCAAATAAGAGGACCCACAACTCCATCAAGTGAAGGGTGTCGCTCAAATCTTCAGTTGCTTCCAAGTCAAAGGGTTCTGCGATCTCGGTTGCTGCGCGTATCTGATTTGCGGCTTGCTGTTGTGGTGCGAGAAGTGCGGTAAACCGGTTCGCCGCAAATTTGGCGATCTTAAATTCGGGAATAGCCAATGTATCTTCTACTGCGCGGGGTCCGATGAGCGTCCAGAAGCGTGTGGCGAGTCCGGCGGAGCCGCTGCCGTAGGTTCCGCCTACGGTTAAGGATCCAGCATAATCAGAAAAATAGCTCGCCATGTTCCATCCGTTTACCCGTAAAGCGTTCAGGATATGTGGTGCCGCTTCAGTTCCGTATCGGGCTATTAATTCATTAAGCAGTAACTGAAAATAGTCGAGTTCGATGTCCCAATTGAGGCGCGCGCTGACGAGTCTATCGAGGTATCCCAACCCCTGTGTTGCGCCTTGGACAGTAAAACCTCCTAAACCGATGACTTCGGGATCGTTGGCGAGTTGCCGGACCCCTTGTACGAACATGTCGCTCTCTAACATCCAGAACGGCATTACTTCTTCTACTTCGTGCGACAGGACGATGAATCGATGTCCAATTTCACCAAGTGCTCTGATTTGCGGGATAGGCACGCCTGCATCTGCGACGGGTTCGCCATCGGCACCCCACTTTCGCGAGAAAATAGTCCCTTTCGGTAATTGGCGTGCATAGTCCCCTTCAGCATCCTTAAGCCAGCTGCTGTCATACCCGGAGATGTAGAATTTGAAGTCTGGACGTACTTCGCGTGCGGCATCTATAATCGTAAAGTAGACTTGCCAGAGTTTCGCTTGTCCCTTCTCTGTTCTATCGCCGCATTCTGGACAATCGCATGCGCGCGTCTCGTATCCCCAGGATCTGAGGTGAAAACCGGCGAGTGTTGGATACGTGTGGACAATCGCCTGAATCAGTTCCTTTGCGAGCGTATGGAATTCAGGTCTGGACCAGCAGAACGGTCGGTAAGAGACTTCGTTCCGCGATGCGCCGTAAAGTACTTCTGGTCCCAAAACGTCCGGCCGCTGCTGAATCAGTGCTTCTGTCGGTTCCCCGGTCACGTACATAAAAAGGTAAGCGTCAATGCCGCGCCGTTTGAGGGCATTAAAACGATCTTGTAGGGTTGCAATGCGTTGCCGTCGCTGGGCAAGCGGTTCGTCCTGTAGTGCTTCAAATGCGGGGGTATCCACATATTTGAAAGCGGTTCCGAAGCCGTCTTCAATGCCTGTACCTGTCCAAACGCCTTCGCCGCCACTCATGTTGATACGGTGGCGTGCAAGCCAATCCGGGTTTTCTATCTCTAACACAGCACGTACGGGGTAAAAGGGGGCCGATGTCTCGTTTATAAATGGCACGAGTAATTCCTGCGCCCTGTTAACCATTATCTCTGGATGCACGGGTGTTAAGCCAGTCAATGCCGTAATACATTTTTCTATGAAAGCGTACGCGCCATAGATAACGCCTCTTTGGGTATGTGCTGTTACAATGATAACAATTTCGGTACCGATTTCAGCCGTTTTAATGCGATAGCCTTCTTCTCCAAGTTCTTCGCCGAGCGAGAGTTCTATGTCCGCTTGTAGTGCCGCAATCGTCGGATTTGATTTGGGGGTGCCTAACACGATCGCTGTTTGGGTTTCTGTCTGTTGTCGATTGGTGCGGATGTCAAGTTTAGCACCTGTAAACTCTTGGATAAAACTCTGTATTTCCTCTGCGGCGAATTGTTCTTGTGCTGAGGCATTCGCGCCGATCTGAAGTGTTGCTCTCGGTTCACCGGATACCGCGATCGGAATTTCATTACTTTCTGCTGGCAGGGCAGCGATCAGAAAGCACAAGATGACTATTAGTCGTTGAAAACGAGCAAAAACATCAGCAACCGCCACAGACACTGCCGACACCCGATGGTTTCCGATAGTTTCCGATGGTTTCCATTTAATGGACATGTTCACCTTCACTTCCCTGAAAGAAGTAGATAATACAAAAGGTTAGCGCGAATCCGATGACAAATAGTACTTTGGCAGTTCGGCTTAAGCCGGTCTTTTCAGCGGTATATTTACCACGGAATCCATCCATAACGACATGTAGGAGTGTGCCGACGGCGAATGCTGTGAGATAATCTGTCAATTCTGCGAAAGTCCCACGGAGGAGCTGCTCTCCCAATATTGCGCCTACGAGGGGTCCAATTATCAGTGGTGTTAGCCGCGCCAATGCTTTAGCAAATATCTGGTCTCGCAGGAGCGCGACAGTGATAAGCACCCCGACGGGTATGCGATGGATCAGTATGCCGAATGCAAGGGCACCGCCGAGGACTTCTTCTCTTGCTGCGATCATCAAAGCGAGTCCATCTGTGAGCGAATGGAGCGATAATCCGAAGACTGTTAAGTTGACTCCCCACCCGATTTTTCTGTTATCAGTTTCATCCCGCTGATGTGTTGTTAGATGTTCCGTCACTGCGATCAGGAGGAACCCGCCCCACATGACGAGGATTGTTAGGTATCCGACTTCGGTGTAGAGGTGCAGCATCATTATCAAGACGACACCGAGGACTGCGCCAGCGGTCAAGCCGAAGATGTTTCCAAAATGTTTTTGCTGCGCTTGGGATACAAAAGCGATTCCTGCACCTAATGGTAGCGTCAGCACCGCGATTGCCAGATAAAATACAAGCATGATGTAACTATAGCAGAATTCGGATTGTATTGCAATCTTAATTTCTTCCACAGCGGGATTCAATTGTTGAAGTTGTCAGAACTGTGATTTTTTTGATTTATAGATTATCAGGATAAGAAACAACAAAAAACTAAAAATAAATCAAATTTTAATTTGAAAAATCGTTTTTTATTCGGTATAATTAAATATAATCAAATTTATTACTAACAAATTGTGCTTTTCTAAGTACTCCCTTATGCCTACACTTGACTTCAAAGGCAAACAATTTATCTACGGACACCACCTCACCGTTCCTGTCCGAACATTAGAGATAGATACGGATAAATCGCTCAATACCGAAAACGATCCATCTCTAAACGATAATCTGGTTATCCACGGCGACAATTTGCATGTCCTAAAAGCACTCCTCCCGAAATATGCTGGCAAGATTAAGTGTATCTATATCGATCCCCCTTACAATACCGGTAATGAAAATTGGGTCTATAATGACAACGTTAACAGTCCGTTGATGCAAGTGTGGCTTCAGAAAAATAGTCCTATTGACGTTGAAGATTTAGAACGCCACGATAAGTGGTTGTGTATGATGTGGCCCCGGCTCCATTTATTGCACGAACTGCTTGCGGATGATGGCGTTATTTTTGTCTCTATTGATGATAATGAACAACACCATTTGCGAATGCTGATGGATGAGATTTTTGGGTTAGAGAACTTCATCGCACAAATAGTTGTCCAGACAAATCCACGCGGGCGTTCTTTGAAACAATATATCGCGCAAACGCATGAGTATATTTTAATGTACGCTAAAAGTATAAAAATGGCAGAAGTTTATAAAATCCCGAAAACAGAAGAAGCTCTTTCAGAATACAACAAAAATGATAAAGACGGTTCTTATCGGCTTTTACGTTTACGAAATACAGGAACCCAGTTTTTCAATCGGAAGACCCGTCCGAATTTATTTTTCCCTATCTATGTCAATCCAATAAATGGAGAGACTTCTCTCGTTCCAAGTACAAATTTCTCTGTTGAAGTTTTGCCAATAACTAACGAAGGAGTAGAAGGATGTTGGACTTGGGGCAAAGAGAAAATTAACAAAAATCCGGGACTAATTGTGGGTCGAAAAGTTCGAAATGGTGAATGGCGGATTTACCGTAAGGACCATTTGAAAGGCGAAAGCTGGTTGACAATGCCTAAATCCCTTTTGACGGGTACAGAAGTCAATCATGAGGTTGGTAAAGAAATGCTAACAAAACTATTTTCCAGGGCCCCTTTTGAGTATCCTAAATCAACAGCACTTATAATAAGTTTAATTCGGATTGCTTGTAAGGGCAAAGGGCTCATCCTTGACTCCTTCGCAGGTAGTGGTACCACTGCCCAAGCTGTGCTTGCACTCAATAAGGAAGATGGCGGCGACCGAAAGTTTATCCTCGTTGAGTGTGAAGATTATGCGGATACTATCACGGCTGAACGGGTGCGACGCGTCATAAATGGCGTTGAGAACGCGAAAGATGAAACGCTCCGAAAGGGGCTCGACGGCTCTTTTACCTACTGCACCCTCGGCGAACCGATTGACGAGGAAAGGATGCTTACAGGGGAGACACTCCCCACTTACGAGGCTTTGGCGCATTATATCGCGTATACGGCTACTGGCAACGCGTTGACCGTTATTGCCAAACGCGAAGATTGCTGTTTCGGTGAAACTAACACTCTCCGTTTCTATCTTATTTATGAACCGACATTGGAATTTTTGGAGAGTAATGCGTCTGCGCTGAATGGAGAACGCGCCGAGCAGATTGCTCAGGTGTGCAAACAGACCGGTAAGAACGCTTATGTCTATGCACCCCAAAAATTTGTCAGTCAGAAGGAGTTGACAGATATGGGTATCACTTTCTGCCAACTTCCGTATAATATCTATCGTATTGCAGATGTGTAGGAGGTCGTTGAAGTTGCCAGAACTGTGATTTTTGGGATTTAGGGATTAGCAGGATAAGAGGTGTATCGGAGAGGGAAAACAAATGGTACAAACCTATACCGCGCGATTCGTCCCCGCGAAAATTAAGGAGGATGCATGGAAGAAAAAACTTCACAAAAGGTATTCATCGTGCATGGGCATGACGAGGCAGCTAAGTACGCTATCGCCAGGTTCATAGAAAGGCTTGATTTAGAGGCAATCATACTTGATGAACAGGCCGGCGGTTTGCAAGCGATCCTTGATAAATTTGCAGAACAGGCAGAGGACATAGTCTTTGCTATCATTTTGCTAACGCCAGACGATGTTGGAGCTGCAAAAGCAGAAAAGAACGAACTTCAACCCAGAGCACGACAAAATGTTATCTTGGAACTCGGCTATTTTATTGGGAAGCTAGAGCGTAACCAAATATGCCTCCTTTACAAAGAGGGGGTTGAATTGCCATCAGATATTCACGGACAATTCTACATCCTTATGGATGATCACGATGGCTGGCAATTGAAAGTGGCGAGAGAAATGAAGAGTGCAAAACTCCCTATTGATGCAAATAAACTTCTATAGCAGATAGAAATATCCAAACGCTGTACAAAAGTCAGGTTTGATATTATTCATGACTTAATGCTATAATTTAATGCAGAATTGTGTTTTGATTTGATTATGAACGGGCGTTTTCTTGCCCCAAGCGTATCAGTGTGAAAATGGAGGAAAGATCATGAATGCAGAAACTCGGAGAAACGTTTTCATATCCTATGGACAAGACGAAGAAACCAAAGCAACCGTCGCTAAGTTCGTAGAGAACTTGGGATTAACGGTAACTGTCCTTGACGAACAGCCTAGCAACGAGCTAACAGTTATTGAGAATCTCGAAAAATATGCAAATGACACGGGGTTTGCGATTGCCTTGCTAACCCCTGACGATGTTGGTGCTTTAAAAGATGAAGCGGACCGACAACTCAACCCCAGAGCCCACCAGAATGTCATATTTGAACTTGGTTATTTCATTGGTAAATTGAATCCAAACCGAGTGTGCCTTCTCTATAAAGAGGGTGTTGAGTTACCATCAGGTATTCATGATGTCGTCTATGTTCCTATGGATAGTGGCGATGGTTGGAAATTAAAACTCAGTCAGGGTATGCGGAACGCGGGTCTGTCTGTTGAGGAATTCTATACGGAAATAGAGGAAAGATCATGAATGCGAAAACTCGGCGGAAAGTATTGATCTCTTATGGAAAAGACGAGGAAGCCAAGACGACGGTTGCTAATTTTGTAGAAAACTTAGGTTTAAAGCCAATTATACTTGATGGACAACCTAACAATGGACAAACGATCATTGATAAGTTTGAAGAAAATGCAGACGAAGTAGGGTTTGCAATTGTCTTATTGACTCCCGACGATGTTGGTTCCTCAAAAGCGATAGGAAAACGCAAACCCAGAGCACACCAGAATGTGATTTTGGAACTCGGCTATTTTTTTCGGAGCTTAGGCAGTGAACGCGTGTGTGCCCTCTATAAAGATGGCGTTGAGTTACTATCAAATATTCCGGGCTTAGTCTATACCTCTATGGATAGTGACAACTGGCAATTGCAAATCAGACAAGGGATGCAAAACGTGGGCCTGCTCGTTGACATGAGCAATGTCCTTTAGCGCAAATACAACTCTCACTGAACAGATAAAACTTTTGTCGAAAGAAACATTAAAATGACACAATTCAATTTCGGTCCCATAGCACGAACTTCTGCTGGGAAGATAGATGACACCATTAACCTCGCCTCATTTCCGCTCCACGTCATGCTCAACGCACTTGTCGGTTCAACAAGTGTTGAGGAATTTATCGCTTGGTTATGGCACGATCTGTACAAACCTGCTTTCTATTGGGTTCGTAATGGGAGATTAAGCTGGCTTCATGTCCCAGGGCTAGGTGCCTTTTCTCAAAGAGAAAGGAAATTTTCACAACATACAAACATTCGTGGGAGCTTGGTTAGAACTCATCATCGCTTTCAAAATAAAGCACCCCATTTTGCTTTACACGAGAACGATTTCATTTCAGATCAGGGGGACCAGGTCAATCTTGGTGCTACTGTCAACTATATCCAATTAAGTCTTGCGGCTGAGCCGGCATTGCCTACGCTACTAACGCGTTCAGTGATTGCAGATGCTTTTATTGAAGTCGTGACGAAAGATGTCGCCAATGTGTTACGAGAAGCGTTTGAGGCTGTTGGACGCACTCCTATTGAGCAGGTTCGGTTTGAATTTGAAACTACGCCAAACATAACTTTTTCTTCACAACCAACTGATGACGAAATCTGGAATAAAGTCGGGAAACATTTTAATGTGCACATAGATGGCAATAGGTTCATCATGCATCATCTTACGCCTATAGTTAACCTCGAACATGAGTCGTTTAAGACAGCATTTACGGCTGACCTGACAGGAAATCCATTGTCACCCGATGAAATGCTAAATAATACCTTCTCTTTAGCAGAATTGTTGGTGTTGTATCAGGACAGCCGCACAGTGATTATAGCAGTCCCTCAGCCTAAACTTTATAAAATTGATGAATCAAAAATTCAGCAAGCGACTTTTGATACCAGTCGATCCCGACTTGAACAAGACTTCAAAGTTTTGACCGAAAAAGATGGTGTTGATTATCTTGCATCTGCTTTTGATAGTCAGATTCGAATCCGTGAAGTTCCCGGACGATTGAATAAACGTCCTAAACCCAA
Organism: Candidatus Poribacteria bacterium; assembly: GCA_963668035.1. Classification (GTDB taxonomy): domain Bacteria; phylum Poribacteria; class WGA-4E; order WGA-4E; family WGA-3G; genus WGA-3G. Next base: position 540,380 of record OY764073.1, read on the forward strand.
GAAGGAAGGTGTGAATGATAACTTTCGCTCTTTGAATGATGCGGTACAGCATCCTACGGAGCTGCTCACAGAGGCAAGAAACTCGTCGAATGGAAGATTGTGTTGTGTAACTGGAACCTGGTTTAAGGCTAATCTGTCCGCGAGTACTTTAAGTGCAAAAAAGAGTTTGCTCAAAGAAAGGTTTGTGGATACCGAATTTGTAAGTCTTGTCGAAGACATCAATCAGGAAAGGTATCTTTCCCCTCTGGCGTACCTGTATGTTATCAATTCATCAGGTGCAGGAAAAGGCGAGGAAACACGCAAGGCATTTCGCGGCTCGTTTGCATATCTTGCCCCTGCTTCACATTTTGCTATTGATGAACATAGGGTGAAAGCAGTTGAACAACCTATTTTGGACAGAGGGGGTCGCTTTGCTGACCAACTTAACCGCATTACAGTTACGACGCAAGAATTTACGCTATTTCAGCAGATGTCACGTCGTATTATTGCGAAACTGTGGCAAAGCATCATAGAAGATGATCATCTTCCATTACCGTATTTGGGTGCAATTGCTTTGACCCAAGAATCTGAACAACGCAATCGTATTAATCTACTTTTGCCGCAACTTGACCTATTGTTTTCGGAGGTATCTTTGGAGGCATATCCCTTCAAGCTAGGTGCCAAACCGGCAATAGAAATTGCTTTGGAAGTGTCTGTTCATGACAAACAGCACCATCATACAAAACATACACTGCTCAAAGCTATGTCCCATACCATCACCGTCGAACCAAAGTCAGTGATTCCGATTCTGATTGATGACAATGTGCATGTTAACTTGAACGAGGAATTTTTCAAGCGGGTGAACCTTTTAGCGAAGTTAACTAATGACCTCAATCGCTGGAAGAAAAAAGTGAATCAAAAAGACCTATGGCTCAAATTGGTCACCATTAGTAGTGATCCGGTTACGGCTGTTTTTGAGAGTGCTGCTGCAACGATCGACACAAGAAGCCTTCCCAAAACTTTGTCCTTAGAGACTGCTGCGTTCAACGCCGCAAACAATTTTTGGGACAAACATATTGATACAGGCGATTTTGCCGAAAGTTGGAAGCAATATGAACGGTTGAACCAAAAAGCGACAAATGCCCTTGAAAAATTTCCCGCATTGTTACTACTTTTACAAACACTTCAGAAAAAAGACAAAAGCTAGGAGAAACCACCTATGACACAACCCCAAAATATGCAAAAACCTTTAGAAGAAGCTTTAACTGATGCCATAAAAATAGTGAGAGAACTTGAATTGAATGAAGCTGTTCAACTAGCTGTCCAAACCCTCCTTCTAATGCGCGGTGCACTTAATTTTGAAGGTAATATGTTCAATCCATATCCTGTTCTTGTCAAATATATTCGTGCCTCTAATGCAGAAACCCTTGGAGGCTTGACTGATGAAGTGATACGGGCAATTTCGCCTAATTTCATTACGCTACGGTCCTTGGGTGAATTGGCTGAAGCAATCTATTGTCCTGAGACAGAACTTGACGCTGAGGCACTCAAACTCTTACAAGAGGAAACAACGCCGTTGGTGGTACTCATGAAGAAAATTTATCAAGATGCCCGGGGGTTTGATGAAGCCGATAGAACTGAACCTAACGGTGCTAATGAAGGAGACACACAACATGACACAAACTAACTACGCCTTTATTGATGTGAAGTTGACCTTGGCATACCTTGCCGAGCAGCCAATTATTCACACGGATGAGACTATTGGGAATATCAGCAAACTCAAGCAAATGCGTGTCATTTACAAGGGAAAACCTGTATCCGTTCCAGCCCTGTCCGGTAATAGTTTTCGAGGCCAACTGCGTGACATTCTTGCTGATGAGCTTTGTTCGCGCCTCAGCAACTACGGTAAACAGCGGCTAAGATTTGATAACAACGAAGTCTACACCATCTTATATAGTGGCGGGGCACTTTCCGACAAAAGTGAGAGTGCAGAGTTGATGGGTAATTTTTCTGAATATCTGCCTTCAATGCGGTTGATGGGGGCGGCTTTCGGGGATAGGATGCTTCCATCCAAATTGGCGATGACGCGTGTAGTGCCTTGTGCCAAGGAAACACAAGAGATTTTGCAAAGTATGCATGCTACCCTTGAAGGTGGGCTTGTTCCACCGACAAACGAATGGACAAACGCTCGCAATCTCCTCTTTAATGACGGCCCCCTCACGCGAAAAGATGATCGCAAAGATCTGACGCGTCAACGTTTTGTTGATTCAGAAACTGTTCAGCAACCTGAGTCCCAAAGTGAAACGAACAACAATGGAACAAGTCGGGATCCCCAGCAGATGATTTACTATGTTGAGTGTATTCCCGCTGGAACGTGGTTGTTGCAGCAACTCTATTCAAAGTTTCCGCTCGATCAGTTGGAGCTCGGTTGTCTTTTCAATGGATTGAACGCTTTTCTGAGCCAGCCCACGCTTGGCGGCAGAAGTGCCGCTGGATATGGCCAGGTTCGCGTCCAGTTACGCGGATCTGTCGGAACAGAATCTGTGAAATGGCCCGATAAGTGGCCGGAAACTGTCAAAAAGGCAGTCTCTGATTACCAAGATTATCTCGGGGAAAAACAGAAGGAAATTCTTAAAGTCCTACACGCTCAGCAGGCGGAGGCGAACGAATGAAATCCCGCCGTTCTAATTTAGCACTACAGTTTGATCAACCCGATCTGTTCAGACCATCTACATTGATATCTCCAAAGGAAGTACTGGAAAATTCACAGCGAACCTTTGGGAAAATGGATGGTAAAGACATATATGAACTGTGCTTGGATTTGGCGACACCTGCAGTCGTCACGGCGGAGAAGTCCAATGCCCCTGTCATTGGACTTCCTACGCTTGATGGTTTTCTTAGTTATGTTGTCTTTCGAGCAGCATTGGCTGAAGCATTGCAAACAAACCCTGATCCTGAACTTTCTAAACTGTTGCTCTGGCAATGGAATGGCGCACTACGCGACCCAAACATGTGGATTGACTTTCAATTACCGTTACGCGAGATTCCATTTCCACGAAAGGAAAGGCTGAAGCCTTTGTTTGATTGCTCGATAGGTTTGCCTATTGATGCCAACGGTGAAGTACTTACTCCTGTGGGGGCACTTTTCACCTCCAACGGTCAAAACTTCAAAGGATACCCTGAAGTTGTTGATTCAATCCCATTGCGCCGCCGGGTAACTGAACCTTTTGGTCGTCCAATTCGTCTTAAAGGGGAGTTGGACGCGAGTCGCGGCTCAACAAAAGCACTTGACAACCGCCTTTACTTTCCACTCACTAAAAGCTATACCTTTTTCTTTCGCGGTGACAAAGACGGCGTTGAAAGTTTATTAGAGTTCGCTATCAATGAACGGGTAGGGTTAGGGAAGAAAACTACATTAGGATACGGCCAGATTGCTTCCTTTAAAGTCAATCTACGTCCTGACGTAAAGGCAACTTGGGCAAAACCGATTTCAGGTACTCTCTATGGGAACGATAAATTGGCATTGATAAAAAATTTACCTTACGACCGCGTTTTTGCCCGAAGAGAAATACAAGATGTAGATCGAAGAAAAGAACAATATGCACGTAATCAAGAACTTTTTGGGTGCCGTCGTTTTTCACTGGTTGCAACAATTGAAACTTATGGTCCTTACCGTCCACCCTATTGGTTGCGTGAACAACGCACACAGATTGTCCGTTACGGTTCAATTATTCAAGAACGGCAAAATTAAACGAGGCCCTCAATTATATTTCTACTAGAGGAACGTCCATGCCCCCGCTCGACTTCAAAGGCAAACAATTCATTTGCGGACATCACCTGACCGTCCCTGTCCGGACGTTAGAGGTAGATAGAGATAAAACCTTGAGAAAATAGGCGAGAAGTTATTCGGAGCGTTCCGCGTGGCAACAAGCGATTTACTATCTTTATCTACTTATTTTTTTCGTCGTTCAGTTGAGGAACGTGCGGTATTAGAGCAAATCGTTTCTGAGACATCCCCATATTTGGGTATCTCAGATGAGGAGGAAAAACTTATGCAAAGCATGGCTGAACATTATTTCCAACAAGGCATTGAACAAGGCAGAGAGCAAGGCAGAGAACAAGGTGAAACACGCACCAAACGCGAAGATATTCTCAAACTTTTACGGTTTCGATTTCACGCCGTGCCGGAGACACTCGCTGAAAATATCCGCGGCCTTGATGACCGCAACCGGTTAGAGACCCTCTTTGAGAAAGCCGCCACCAGCCAGACTCTTGAGGAATTCTATACGGAAATAGATGAAAGATCATAAATACGGAGAACCTTGATTTATAGTGACCATTAGAATTAAAGAGACATTTTTTGTATTTTGTAATAGAATGTGTCTATTATGGAAACCTATTCAACAGATGGACGCAAACGCGTTTTAGATTTTATTGAAACCGGCGGAAAAAAAACCGAAGCCGCCCGTCGTTTCTCTGTGGATCGTTCAACGATTTATAGATGGTTAGCGGCTGAAGACCCACTTTTGACCCAAAAACCGGGGCCTAAACACATGAGAGTGCTTGACGAGGCAGCACTGAAAAAACATGTCGCCGATTTTCCAGACTTGACGCAAAACGAACGCTCCTCACATTTCGGCGTTTCAGAGTCTTCTATAGCTTATGGACTGCGGAAACTCGGTATCACACGAAAAAAAAAACAATCGGATATAAGCAACGGTGTGAAGTGAAACGTGAAGTCTATCGTCAAGCCCTCGCCGAGAAACACGCCGCTGGCAAAAAGATAGTTTATGTTGATGAATGCGGTTTTCGTGCTGAAAGTTATAGACGTCATGGGTATGCTCCGAAAGGTGAATGTGTTTTAGGTTTGATCTCAGGCACAAGGACACGCACAACAACGTTAGTCGCTGCCCGTAGCGGTTCGACCTGGACGATGCCGTGTTTGTTTGATGGCAGCTGTGACGCTGCGTGTTTCAATGCCTGGGTTGAAGCCTATTTATGTCCACGGTTGTCTGTCTCAGACGTGGTTGTTCTTGATAATGCGAAGGGACACCAGACGCGTCGGACCCGTGAGTTGATAGAAGCCTCGGGAGCAGAGGTATTGTTTTTGCCGCCTTATTCACCGGACTACAACCCGATTGAACACGACTTTGCGAATATTAAACGTCTTAGAGAATACAATGCTGATATAACCATTGATGAAGTTATAAACATGTATCATTAATTCTAAAGTTTACTATAATACCAATGGAACTGAAAAACTATCAACAACAGGCGTTAGGGACATTAGACCGCTATCTGGAGGCACTCAAGGAAGCGCGTCAACAAGCGGCGGAACTTTCTACTTTTGATCTGAACGCCCTTCCATCCGTTGTAAGAGAATCTACACAGGATGCTGTAAAACAAGCAGAAGATTATCCGCACGTCGCATGGGAAAATTTGCGAAAAGCGTCTGTCCTACCGGGTGTTACAGATGCACAAGGACAGAACTCAATTCCAGAACACATCTCGCGTGAGAGTGCCGCTGGAGAACCCATTCCGCATGTCTGCCTAAAAGTGCCAACGGGTGGCGGAAAGACGCTGTTAGGGGTGGAGGCGGTACGTCGTTTGAAACTCGGCACCGGATTTGTGCTGTGGCTCGTGCCGACAAAGGCGATCTATACACAAACTTGGGACGCTTTCCGGAATAAGGAACATCCGTATCGGCAGATTCTGGAGCATGCTTCGGGCGGACGCGTCAAGCTGCTCCAAAAAGATGACAGATTCACGAAACAGGACGTTGAGAACCATCTCTGTGTGATGCTCCTTATGCTACCTGCCGCTAACCGAAATAGAAATAAGGAGTTCCTCAAGATTTTCCGCGATAGCAGCGGTTATGCCTCCTTTTTTCCGATTGAAGACGATATGCGGGAACATCAGGCGTTATCGGACAAATACCCGGACCTTGAGAAGGCAGCAGATGATCAACCCGCGCAGGCTCGCATCACTTTGAACCCAGAAGATAGTTTTATCAAGCAGAGTCTGTTCAATGTGCTGAAGCTGCTGCGTCCAACGGTGATTTTGGATGAAGCACATAAAGCGTATGGCAGTAGAAGTGAAGAGAATAATCAGCAGTTTGTAGCGGCGGTGAATCGGCTCAACCCACGCTTTGTATTGGAACTTTCTGCTACACCGAAACTCGGTATCAGTAATATTCTCGTCAACATCTCCGGTTTAGCACTAAAAGATGAGGAGATGATTAAACTCCCGATTCAACTTCGAAATTTCCCTAACTCCGATTGGAAATATACACTCGCGCAGACGAAGATAGAACGCGATAAACTTGAGGAGGTAGCCAAAGGGTTTCAGACAGCGGAGGACCGCTATATCCGTCCTATTGCTGTGATTCGGGTTGATCGGACAGGCAAAAACCAGCGTGACGGTGTGCGGGTGCACGCCGAAGATGCGCGCGAGGAACTCATTGATGCGTTAGGTGTACCAGCAGAACAGGTGAAGGTCAAATCGTCCGACCAAGATGAACTTTCGGGGATTGACCTGATGAGTCCGTTCTGTCCTGTACGTTATATCATCACGAAAGATGCTTTGAAGGAGGGCTGGGATTGCCCGTTTGCTTATCTGCTCGCACTTCTTGACAACACCACTGCGGCGACAGCGATGACGCAGCTCATTGGTCGGGTGATGCGTCAACCTTATGCGCGTGCGACGAACCTTTCGGAACTGGATAACTGTTATATTTTGTGCTATAATCAGGGTGTCAAGGCCGCCGTTACGAACGTTAAGAAAGGATTAGAAGCAGAAGGATTGACAGGATTAGGCAACTTTGTTCAGGGGACAGGTGTGGATCGTGTACAGCGAACGATTGAACGTAAGCAAGGCTACCGTGATATAGACATCTTTCTGCCGCGTGTGTTACATAAACAGGGACGAGGCTGGCAGGAACTCAATTATGAGCGCGACATTCTCAGCGGAATTGATTGGCAGCAACTCGGCGCGGTAGCTCCTATCAATTTAGGAGAGGCGGCACAACTTCAAGAGATCCGTGCCACTATTCATCTCCAAGACGAAGCTGTAATTGCTAAAAAGTTGCAGGAGAGTGCAGCCCACAACTTGGAAGTAGCGTTTTTCGTCCGGCGGCTGGCGGATGTACTGCCGAACCCGTGGCACGCTGCGCGTATCGTAAAAGAAACACTGGCTGCCTATAGCAAAGCAGGGGTTGATAAAGAAACGTTGTATACACATCGGTTATACTTGTCTGAGTATTTGAAACGGCATTTGCGGGACCGCGTTGATAAACTCGCTGAAACAGTTTTCAAAGGAAAGTTGGAAGCAGGGAAAATTCAGTTTAACCTGCAAGCAGATGGAGCATTGAACTATCAATTGGAAAAGACGCTGGTGGTGAATCTTGCATCTGAAGCGAGGCCCTTGACGCATTCGCACGGGGATCCGTTACAACTCAACCTATTTGAACAGGTGTTTGAAGCTGAGTTCAACAATTTAGAAACGGATTTCGCGCTCTACTTAGACAAAAAGAATGCGCTTCAGTGGTGGCATCGTATCGCTGCAAAGCAGGGGTATTTTTTGCAAGGGTGGCGGCGCGACCGCGTTTATCCCGATTTTATCGCGTGTCTTCAACGAAGTGAAACTGGACAGCAACGGCTCTGCATCTTTGAAACTAAAGGGCAGCATCTTGAAGGTAATAGCGACACCACCTATAAACAGAAACTCATTGAAACCTTGGAAACGGCATATCGAAACGCCACATCACACGGCACAATGAACATCACCGCTCCGAGTCAGAAAAAGATGTCTTTCCGCCTGCTATTTGAGGATTCGTGGCGTGAGACGGTGAATGAGACAATAGATGAAAGTTATAGCTCGAATTAGTTTCGTTGTTGCATTTATTTTTTTAATTGACATATTTGTGGATTAATGATATAATTGATTTTACGGTTATGCAAATAGACAGAAGCAGAGCGCGGGTTGGGTGTTACATCTATACTCCGCTATCTGATAAAGGACGGTTGAAATGTTAGAAAGAATTCTTGATGTTATTGTCGGTTTTATACTCAGTAGAGATCTGGAAAAAGAGATGGGCACTCGGCAGAAGGTGTTCAGAGGGAAAATTGCTGAGATTCCGTCAAAATTCTTTGACAGAATCCTTGATTTTATAGCTGGAACGCGCTATTCTTACTACTTGGAAATGCGACGTAATATGCTTGAGGGTGGTGTTGTTGAGATACCTTCAAATATCTTTGATTGGAAGGCACTTGAACGGGCGAGTGGTTATTTGCGTCTCTATATGGACGATTTTCATGAGAAGTTCACGGAATGTTATGATGGCAATTTTCCTGTTGAAGATTTTAAAGATTGGTTCCGTTATTTTCATATTGAGCGTCCTGAAGAAGAAGAATCGACGAAAAAATCTGTTTCTGAAGCTTTGCTGTCTGACGATTTACCGAGAATTTAAGGTTTCACACCGCAAAATGCCGGATTTGATAAGCGTTCATTCCGGCATTTCGTCATAAGTTCTACCCTCTAATTCCCGTCTATTTTTCATGTAACTCTATCATTTTTTTCTGAAAAAGTGGATCCAACCGATAAATCCTGCCGCGATCATGACGCAATAGAAGCCGTAATAAACCCATATATTCAATAGATGAATCAAGAATTGGATGCCGACAAAGGCCCCAATACCGAAGATGCTTATGATAAACGGTATCCAAGCACCGGCGGCTACCCGTTTTTGGACGAATGCTTCGGCAAGCGGTAAGTTAGATACGGGTTTTGGATAAAAGATGACATAATAGAGTAACGTGATTGATCCGGGTAAGACGTAAAATATACCGAGAGTTCCCCAAATAATGGTGGCAATGCAAAGCATAACGAGCGTAAACGGGGCGACGATGTAGAGCAACGCGACCGCTTGGATACCTCGCCATAGGTTACGCGTGGCTGAGAGCGGTGCAAGCGTTAGTATCCATGAGGCTTTCCAGTGTTCTGAATACCTGATAGGTAAAATGAAGCAACCGATAAAACCTATGCCGACAAAGCAGGACATCATAGAGAACCCCGGACTTAATCCGATGGCGTAAGCGTCTTGAAGCCAATTGAGAGAAAACAGCTCATCCTGAGCGAATATAACCACGATTATAATGATGCCTCCCAACGAAGCGAAAAACTGTCGCAATATGTGTTTGTCGCGGCACATATAGGCTGAACCGAGACAAAAGCCTGCCCGAATAATAGAATTTCGGAATAGTTTCGCGAACAGCGGGGTTTTGACGCGTAATTCAGATTTCTGACGATTGCCCGATTCCAGCAAGTAAGAGAGATATTCTGAATACCCCTTTGCAATATTCCGCAGCGGTACCAATACCAAAATGAGCGTTGAGATGATAGCCAATCCTGTTAAAATCAGAAAAGGCCTTTCTATTTCTCCCACCCCTAATGATACGGCTCCGGCGAACCAACCATTCGGAAGCGCATAGAACCATTTCAGGACAGAGGTTAATTGCTCTATGCTGTCCTCTGATAATGAACGAGGTAAGCGCGGGAGGAGAATCCATAGGACAGGGAAAAGTGAAGGAAATATAAACTGGGCGTATTGTGCGATATTTCGGAGGTGCCTCTTGGTATAGAGTTTCGTTAAATACCCTGCGAATGTCGTCATCACGCCAATCGTAAAGAAACCTGCCATGAAAGCGATAAACAGATAGACCACCGGAAAAAGGTATAGTAGTTGAGAAGACTCTTTAGCATGAATCCAGATACCGGCGATGGCAGGTGGCAGGTTCAAACTGCTTAACAACAGCACGGTATAAGTGAGTATCTGCGTCAGTTTCACAAGGAAATAGGTGCGTGAGGACACTGGGGTGTGTGCCACAATAGGATAATGTATCGGACTGATAAGAATATCGAAGTACGGGATCGTCCAGAAACCTATCGTCATCATAGACATGCTGATACCGATGAGTGCGTAGGTGAACACATCTAAAGAGACGAGCAGCATAGATGCAATTGAAAGTCCGATGAAAAAGAAAAGTGCGCAGGTCAAACCGAGTGACAGGTTGACGAAGCGGTTGCCTTTAAGAGCCCGCTTTTCGACCAATTTCTCGGTTCTTAAGAGATACCTGTACTGGGTTGGCGATGCACCGAGCATCGTTACGATTTTATCAAGCATTCGGGGTCTCCTCCATTACAATCCGAATGGCTTCCTCGGTTTTTTCATCGATCCCTGTTGTCTCGGTGAGTTGTGCGAAAATTTCATTGAGCGCCGTTTGATTTGTCTGCTGTCGCAATTCCGCCACGGGGGCATCAGCGATGAGTTTTCCTGCGTTGATAATCATGATTCGGGGGCAGAGCGTCTCGGCGACTTCAAGGATATGTGTGCAGTAGAGGATCGTTTTGCCTAAATCGGCGAGCCGTTGTAGCAGTGTTTTCATGAGGGTTACGGTTCCGACATCCAGATTGGTGAAGGGTTCATCTAAAAAGAGGACATCGGGATTGTGTAACAACGCGGACATGATGATGCACTTCTGGCGCATGCCTTGTGAAAAACTGTTTATCCTCTGGTTTGCCTGAGATGCCATATCAAATAACCTCGCAAGCTCTTCTATTTTCTGGGCGATGAGGCGTTCCTCTAAATGATAGAGCCTGCCGATGAGCTGGAGATGTTCTACTAAGGTGAGGTGTTCGTAGAGTTGCGCTTCTTCGGGAACGTATCCTATATGTCGCTTGAGTTCGAGGAGCTCGGTTTTAGCACTGTATCCTGCTACAGTGATGTCGCCGGAGGTCGGGTGCAGCAAACCGACGAGCATTTTGAGTGTTGTACTTTTTCCTGCACCGTTGGGACCGAGATAGCCGACAATTTCGCCTTGCTGCACTTCAAAGCTGATGTCGTCTACTGCTGTGGTCTGTCCGTATTTTTTGGTAAGCTGTGACACTTGAATCATATCCTATATCCTTTGTAGGAGCGAGTGTTTTTGCTTGGGTGTTTCTTGTCGCTCGCGATCTTGCCACTTGTAAGTTGGCGTGAGTAGACATCCATTTCAATTTATGATACCATATTTTACACAATTCTATCACCCCATTTTTTGTTTAGGAAAGGAGAATTGACATGGAATTCGTCCAATTAACGGAGGAGCAACGTCAGGAATTTGAGGAGAACGGATATTTTATCATGCGCTCGGTACTTGACGCGGAGATGATAGATCGCTTGCTGGAGGCAGGGGATCGTTTAATGGCAGTGTTGGATCTCAATGGCGGGCATTACGGACACAGACGCGACGGGTTGGTGCAGGAACCTGCCTTCGCGGAACTGACATCGCAAACGAAAGCGATCCCGTTGGTAATCCAACTGCTTGGCACAAATATCCATATCACGAATACCGCGCTTCTCTATAAGCATCCGCAGGCGCAGGAGCTTCCAGAGAACCGTGGGTGGCACCGGGATGTCGGTCTGCATTTGGACCTCGGGCACAAGGCTTGCCCGCGCGTTGGTTTGAAGGTGGCTTACTGCTTAACGGATTGCGATGTACCGAATTCTGGCGCGACGCTGTTTATCCCGAAGAGTCATAAGTCGGGGGAACCGTTAGGTATTCCTGAAGGCGAGATTGATCCGATTGAACCGTACGCCGAACCGCTGCTCCGCGCCGGGGACGCGTATTTTTTTGAAAATCGTATCTATCACACGACAGGGCTTAACTTTACGGATAAGACTGCTAAGATTGTTATCTATGGTTACCATTACGCGTGGCTCAAGCCAGAAGGGTATCTGTTGTATTACAATGATAGACTGCAGCCCGATGAAGATGTGTTGGAACTCGTTGATGATTTGGGTAAACAGTTTCTCGGTGGTGGCGGTGGTGCAGCAGCGCACTGGGCAGTGGAACATAATTTGGAATTAGCGCAGGCACCTCAAGTTGTGACAATCTAACCCACATTTTCTATAGATATGGCACTCCTACGGAGTGCTTTATCGGAGCTGAAAAATTTTGTTTTCTCTTAAAACCGATAGAATGCGCGCGCATTATCTGCCATGATTTTGCGTTTGAGTGTCGGTTCGAGGTTGCTCGAAAGTGCCTGATCGGGGGAATCGAAATCCCAGTGCGGATAGTCGGTTGCGAACATTAATCTATCATTTAAGTTAAGCTGCGCGAGGAGTTGGTCGAAGTATTCCTGTTTGGGCGGTTCTTCAATCGGCTGTGTAGTAATCCAGAAGTGTTCGCGGATATATTCGGACGGTAACTTTTTCAGCTCTGGCACTTCGTCATGCAGCTTTTTCCAAGCGCGGTCGAGTCGCCACATCAACGGCGGTAGCCATGCGAATCCGCCTTCAATGAGAACGGTTTTGAGTGTCGGGAACTGTTCAAAGACTCCTTCGCAAACGAGGCTGGTTACTTGGGTCTGGAACGCCTGCGTCATGCCTGCGTGATCTTCGATGTAGTGTGAAGGTCTACCGACGGCGGTAATCGGTCCTGCACCGACACCTGTGAAATGGATGCCGATGGGTAGGTCGTGCTGCACGGCTGCCTCGTACATTTTCCAGTACTTACGGCGTCCTAATGGCTCCATCGTCCGCGCAAGTAGCAGGATTTGTACGAATCCCGAATGGTCGGCAAGTCGGTTGATCTCTGCAGTGGTGAATTCTGCGTCATCGCAGGCGACGATGATTGAGGCGCGGAGTCTCGGTTCTTTTTCAAGCCACTCTTCGATTTGCCAGTCGTTGACAGCGCGTGCCCATGCTGCTGCGTAGGCGAGGTTCGGCATCTCGCAAACGGGTGTCAAGCAGTTGAGGATACCGTATTCGATGTTGAACGCGTCCAATAGTTGCTGGCGTAGAAAGTCGAGATCGGAACCGGGCCTATGTCCTGAGGGTGTCCATGCGTCGTATCTGGCACCGAAGGGCTGGGCGCGTGGGATGTATGCGCCGACGCGGTCGGTTGTGCCGACCATTTTATGATGTTTACGCCAACGTTGGGAAAGATAGGGGTATAACACTGTCTCAGCGGCGAGCGTGTTGTGGATATCGCAGTCGATGACTGGCGGTTTGGGCGTTTCTGTTTTATTCATCCTTATGTCCTCACAAAGGGTTTATTTGCTTGGGTATTTCTTCCAGGATGTTTATAGAAACAGCATTCCGCGCGGAGACAGGTTTCCCCGTAGAAGCGACATGTTTATAGAGGTGTGGTTAAAACAAATTCTATAAACATATCGCCCCTACAGGGCTAAAGAAGCAGGGAGGCATCACATGTTTCTATAAACATATCGCCCTTACAGGGCTAAAAAATTGACTCCTATGGATGCTGGCAAAGAGGTACAACTTAATCCGTAATTGTTTACAGATTACCCCACCGTGAGTGCCGGCCCCCCTCGCGAATGAAATAACAACCGTCGGTTCTGTCCTCCTTAGGAACATCCACTCGTCGCGCCACAATTTGTACAACGATAGCAGACACCGCTCCTCACCATAAGAGAACCACATTCAAGACACGGCGGGGCATCCGCATATTGCAGCGAAATTTGCTTCTCATGCGCCGACCATGAATCTGCTTCGCCGTTACTACCGTGCCCATAAGGATGGAGCTCCTCAGGCGGTACCATCTCTTCCTCCATATCTAAAATGTTAGACCCACCCTGCGGTTCCTGATCGAGAAACTGAGTGCCGAGCCACCGGAAAACGTAATCTATAATCGACTTCGCCATCGGAATGTCAGTGTTAGCCGTGAAACCGGACGGCTCAAACCGGACATGGCTAAATTTGTTAACAAGCGACTCTAACGGGACACCGTACTGCAACGCAATAGAAGTGAGGACGGCTACCGTATCCATCAAGCCAGAGACCGCCGTTCCTTCTTTGCTCATACGCAGAAAGACTTCGCCAGGACTGCCATCCTCATAAAAACCGACATGGATATAACCTTCATGACCGCCAACGCTAAATTTGTGTCTAAGAGAAGGAAGCGTGTCTGAGAGACGTTTTCTGATCGGACGGTCAACAGGCGCATCTGTAATCGCTTCATTGGTTTCACTTTCCGTATCCTGTTGACTTCGGGTTGAAAGCGGCTGACTGCCTTTGCTACCATCCCGATAAACAGCGAGACATTTGATGCCACGCCGCCACGCTTCTACGTATAATGTCTTGATGTCATCTACGGTCGCGTTGTGCGGAACGTTAACAGTCTTGGAAATAGCACCAGAGATAAAGGGTTGCACTGCCGCCATCATCTTCAACGGTCCTGTATGATTTATATAACGAGTGCCGTGCTTACCACATTGGACAGCACAATCAAAAACGGCGTAGTGAGTCGGCGAGAGATGCGGGGATCCCTCTACTGTGCCTGTACCACAGATAACCTCTTCAGCCATACTAATTTCATCTTCGCTAAATCCGAGTGTAGAAAGCAGGTCAAAGCTCGGATCTGCTGCTGCTTCCTCGGTTATACCTAACCGTTTAAGACAGTCTTCACCGAGGAAACCGGGTGCAAATGCAAGATTCAGATCGAAGGCAGTCGGTAGCATCTCCGCAACGCGATCAATATCTTCTTGTGTGAAACCCCTCCGCTTCAATGTATCCGAGTTGATGTGCGGTGTCCCTTCAAAAGTTCCCGTTCCGACGAGATATGTAATAATCGCCTCGGTCTGCTGAAGGGTGTAATCTAAATTGTGCAGCGCATCCCGAACGCTCTGATTCACAATCTTCATGTATCCACCGCCTGCCAACTTCTTGAATTTTACGAGCGCGAACTCCGGTTCAATCCCTGTCGTATCACAATCCATTAGGAAAGAGATCGTCCCTGTCGGTGCGATAACACTAATTTGGGAATTCCGATACCCCCAACGCTCACCCTTCTCAAGACAGACATCCCAATCTGATTTTGCTGCATCCAAAAGTTCAGGAGGACACGCAGTCGGATCAATATCGTAAGCAGCATGGCGGTGCAGCCGCATAACGTCTAACATAGAGTCGCTATTCTTCGCGTAGCCAGCAAAAGCACCAATACTCGCAGCGATCTCGGTACTTGTTCGGTACCCGTGTCCACTCAGGATAGCCGTAAGCGCGCCCGCGTAAGCACAAGCCTGATCGCTATCGTAAGGAATACCTAAACGCATCAGAAGCGCGCCCAGGTTCGCATAACCGAGTCCAAGTGGGCGATATTCATGAGAGCGCTGTGCTATCTGTTCCGTCGGATATGAGGAGAGATCTACTATAATTTCCATCGCAGTGGCGAAAACACGGACAGTAGCACGGAAACCCTCAATGTCAAAAGTATTATCTTCTCTCAAGAATTTAGCCAGATTAATACTTGCAAGATTGCACGCGGAATCGTCTAAGAAGAGGTATTCGCTGCACGGGTTGCTTGCATTAATTCTGCCTGTGTTTTTACAAGTATGCCATTTCTGGATCGTGCTATCAAATTGCACACCCGGATCCGCGCAAGCCCACGCTGCATAAGCGATCTTCTCCATCAATGTTCGTGCGTCATATTCATCAGAAACTTCACCGCTCGTCCGATACGTAGTTTTCCAAGAATCGCCTCGGAGGTAGGCATTCATGAACTCATCCGGAATCCGGACAGAGTTGTTGCTATTCTGTCCGCTAACGGTGCTGTATGCCTCACCGTTAAAATCGGCTGGATACCCCGCAGCGATAAGTGCCTTCGCTTTGTTTTCTTCCCTCAGTTTCCAGTCAATATAGTCAGCAATCTCTGGGTGGTCCATGTCAAGGATGACCATTTTCGCCGCGCGCCGTGTCGTACCCCCGGACTTGATACTGCCTGCCCATCGATCAAAGCCTTCAAGAAATGAGAGGACCCCCGAGCTCTCACCGCCTCCGGAAAGCAGTTCACCTTTGGCGCGAACCTTACTGAAGTTAGAGCCTGTGCCACTGCCATATTTAAACAGACGCACTTCGGACCTCTGGAGATCTAACATAGAGTCCAGAGAATCGTCAACGCTTTGAATAAAACACGCGGAATTTTGCGGGTGTTCGTAGGCACTGGTAGTGACCTTGACTTCTTCCGCGTCCTGGTCCCAATAGTAGTTTCCACCGCCTCCCTCAATATTATATTCATGCCACAAACCGCAGTTAAACCAGACAGGTGAGTTGAACGCACCGCGTTGTGTAACGAGGATATGCGTCAATTCCATCTCAAAGGTCTGTGCGTCTTCAGGCGTAGCGAAATAGCCCCCGAATTCTGCGCCTGCGCGGCGGAGTGTCCGCGCCACGCGCGTAACCAGCTGCCGAACACTATCCTCTGCTTCCACGCCGGGAACCCCAGCTTTGCGGAAATACTTTGATGACGCAATATCTGTCGCGAGTTGCGTCCAGTCGACTGGTACTTCAACCTGCTCCTGTTTAAAAATCACATCACCTTTTTCGTTATAAATGACCGCGTCACGGCGTTCCCATTCCAACAAATCATAAGGATGAACACCGGGGGTCGTAAAATAAGGTGTGAAAGTGAGCCCTGTCCGATAACCGTCGTTAGAAGGCTTTGGAGAGGTTGCCCCATCATCAACCTCTTTCGGATTATCAACTGCCATACCCATCCCCTTTAGTTATTGGCACACAAGCATCATAAGCCTGTAGAACCATATTAATTTTCTTCTAAAATAATTCGATGATAGCGTTTCTTACCCGCCCGAAGCAGCAATGTGTTCTCCTCAAGCAGGTCAGCACTAACAATCATATCTATCGCACGATACTGTTTCTCATTAATGTAGGCACCGCCCTGTTGAATCAGCCGCCGTGCTTCACTACGCGAATTCGCTAACCCGACTTCGTGGAACAACGCCATGATTGGAATACCGCTCTCAAACCGTTCCGATGAAATAACCGAAGTCGGCATCTCGGCTGCATCAAGGTTACCGCCCCCAAAAGCAGCGCGTGCCGCTGCTTGCGCTTTATCTGCTTCCACTTCTCCGTGTGCAAGTTGTGTGACTTCATACGCCAGGATCTCCTTTGCTTCCCGAATCGCTGCATCTTCTAAGTCGCCGAGCCGTCGGACCTCGTCCATCGGCAGGAACGTAAAATACGCTAAGAAGCGCGACACATCGCGATCGTCCACATTGATCCAATACTGATAGAACTCATAAGGTGACGTGCGTTCAGCGTCAAGCCAAACTGCACCGCCCGCGGTTTTTCCCATCTTTGCACCGTTCGCCGTTGTTAGCAGCGGAAAAGTGACAGCGTGAACGCGTTCACCTTCAATCCGACGCACGAGATAAACCCCTGCAAGGATATTCCCCCATTGGTCGTCCCCACCGAGTTGCAGCCTGCACCCATATTCCCGAAAAAGACACAAGTAGTCATACGCTTGGAGCAGTTGATAATTAAATTCAAGAAATGAGAGACCGAGTTCACGTTCAAGCCGTTGCCGATAGCCTTCCACCTTAATCATCTCATTAACCCGAAAGTGTCTACCGATCTCGCGTAGAAATTCAATGTAGTTGACCGAAAGCAACCAATCAGCATTGTTGAGGAATTTTCCCGCTGGTTTTTCGCTATCCGTTACGCCGTTATCAAGATTTAAGTAACGTTGCAACTGCGTCCGGATACCTGTGCCGTTCGCTGAAATTTGTTCCTGCGACAACATCGGTCGCATCTCAGATTTGTAAGTCGGGTCCCCGATCAGCGTCGTCCCGCCACCGATGATTGCAATCGGTGTATGTCCGGCGCGTTGCAGGTGTGCCATCGCCATTATCGGGACAAGGCTCCCAACGTGCAGGCTCGCTGCTGTCGAATCAAAACCGACATAATACGTGACCTGTTCTTCAGCTAACAGGTTTGCGACCTGTTCCGCGTTTGTAATCTGTTTGATAAAACCCCGTTCATTCAGGGTTTCAAAGACGTTTTGCATTTTTTATCCTGTTTCGGTTCAGATTTATTTTTCACAATTTGGGAGGATTTAATAGCGCATTTGTGCTTACAATCTAATGCGGAAATTAGAGAAAGAATTTCTTAGCTAAATATTCGCATTGATTATTATACAAAATTTTCGGTATATTTTGCAAATTCTTTTTAAAAATTTCCCATGCTTCTGAAACTAAAGAGACAAAAACCGGGTCTGTTTTGATGTGTTATTGGCTGCCACGATTAAATCTGACGCGTCTGTATATGTCTTGCAAACGGAGTTCACAATCTATAGAGGAAAGTGGTAGCACCTCTTCAAGCCCTTGAAAATCGGCACGTCGCCACTCGGTCTCTTCGCGACAATAATGTTCAACGCGAATTTTATCCTGAGAAACGAGAATATACGCTTGTAGGGAGGCAATTTGTTGATAATGTGCAAATTTCTCACCTCGATCATAAGCGGCTGTCGACGGGGAAAGCACTTCTACAATGAGCGTCGGATTCAGGAGCGTGTCAAAAGTATCATCCTCCGCGCGCGGCTCACCGCAAACAACGACAATATCTGGGTAAAAGTAGGATTCTGTCTCGATAGCCTTCATCCGCATATCGTTGGTAACGACTTGACATTCACTGTCTATTAGTTGATTATAAAGTTGATTAGCCGTATTCGCTGTGATGAAATTATGCGCGAAACTTGCGCCGGACATTGCGAATATCTGTCCGTTCACGTATTCATGCTTAGTCGTCGCCTTGCGCTCAAAATCAAGGTATTCTTCAGGCGTTAGATAGGTTTGAGCTGCAGCAGATGCCATGCATGCCTCCATTTCTAAAAAAAATATAGCTATTCCTCATCATCTTCGGCATAAGAGTGCCCACTGAAAATCGCACGAACCTGCTTCGCCGTTTTCGGACCCGAAAGCAGCTGCCCAATCCGATCCCCTTCCTCTTCAAGCAACGCCTTGACGTTGGTTAGCACCGCTTCCAATTTGTCCCCAGGAAACTTGCACGCACCATTTTCATCCATGTGGATAATCTCGCCCGGTGCGACATCCATCCCCGCTATTGAGACCGGCACATTGACAGCCTGAACCGCCATCGCCCCGTGCCCAGGTGTGATGCCGCTTAACAGATACTGAAACTCCATCGGTCGAATTTCGTCAATATCGCGGGAGGGACCGTTTGAAATCGCACCTAAGCAACCGATGGACTTCATCGCTGCTGTCATGTTGCCACCTGCTAAACCGACTTTATTCGTCAATTCGGGTGGAAATTTCTGCTCAAACGCCAAGATCGTCGGCTGTTTGGAAGCACCTAACGCATCAATAACATCCATAAACGAAAGTTCCGAATAGTTTGGATCGGGTACACTGTAAACGCACGTCACCGCATACCCAGCGACCGCGCCGAGTTCAGGGTACATACAACGGATCGTTGTATCCGTATACCAATTCTCGGTCCACGGGTTGTAAAGCCCAAGACAGAGCGGATTCCCCGGATAGGTAGCAACTACATTCGTAATCGAGGGCGTATCATATTTGCGCAATTCTGCCAACATTTCCTGTTCTGTTAGTGCCATTTTTCTAATTTTCCTTACGGTTTTTCTAATTTCCTTGCGTTTAAGATAGGGATTCAATGCGTAGAAAGATAGGTTTTAGACAGGCATTGTCCGACCAGCGTACGCCCGTCCGATGCGTGCAGCTTCTTCGCCACCACCCGTGATCCGTACACCAGCGTCAATGCTCGCCTCAATTGTATCCGAGGACGTGCTTTCCAAAAACTTAATACCAGCCGCTTTGCACGCCGCAAAGACGCGATCCCGGGCATCCTGCAATTCCTGCGGACGCGGGTTAGGCGGATTCTTATAACCGAACGACATGCTCATATCTCCCGGTCCCCACTCCGCGAAACCGATGCCAGGCACCTGCGCGGTGATTTCAACGTTCGCTAACGCGCGTCTGTTTTCAAATTTGAGACCTAAGAGGAGTTCACCCTTCGGATTCAAGGGCCACGGGTCGGCGACATCCAGATAGTCGTTAGCAGAGAGACCCCAGATAGGTGCAGCAGAGCCTTGACCCGCTGAACCGCGTCTGCCGACATTTAACTGTGTACCAACGCCAATCGTCTGGAACGGGTACCGGCACGCCTCAACGAACGCTTTGACAGCCTCCGGAGATTCAGCGTGACAAAGGAGGAGACCGTGTACACCGCGTGCAAGGAGTTGCCGCATCTGCCAACCGTTCGCGCGAATTACATCTGCACTAATCCCATCCACCGGTAATTCAACAATCACAGCTGGCGTTTTGTGGCCACTGTTTGTTGGACCGCCATCAGCCAGGCCACGCATGAAACTATCCAATCCAGCGAGATCGAAACTCCCGTGTTCCATGCCGACGTTGATATAATCTGCCCACGTCTTTGCCATCGCAAGACCCGCATCATAGTTCAGGTCCGCCCCTGTATGACTGCCGGTATAAAAGACAGGCAAGTCATCTTCCAGTAATTCAATCGCTTTATTAACGCGTTTTGGCATTGCGCATTCTCCTTATGTCAGGCAATAAAATGCTAAAGCATTTAACGTAAAAAATCAAAAATGGTTTCAACTAATTCCATCTTGTTCTGGTATAACAGTTTAAAAAAATTATATAGTAAATGCAGCAACCTGTCAACAAATTTTTTAATTCGTAATTAATGGAAGTCGAGAATTTTGCCATTAGGTAACTTTGGCTTTGACAAATCCACTGGTTTTATTTATGATAAAAGCAAATACAAATTTCTACAAAGAGGCATCAACCCCATGAAAGCGATTGTCACAAAACTACTACCAGACAAGCGTCGCGAAAAAACTGTTGTTACCGACTGGAAAGAACCTACACCGCCTGTTCGGAACGAAGTGCTTTGTCAAGCTGTCTTCACTGGACTTACCAACGGCACAGAACGGAATCAGATTATTGGTGGGAACTATTCACCGTCCGACGACCAACTTCCAGCCGGGGGCGGGTACCAGAACGTCGGTAGAATTATTGAAACGGGACCGGACGTGACGCAGCTTCAGGTCGGCGACCTTATCTATGCCAGCGTAGACCATGTTGAACGGTTCACTATCCCAGAAGATGGACTCCTCCTAAAATTACCAGAAGATGTTGACCCTGCTGACGCAGCACTTTTCGGCATCTCCGGGGTCGCGATGCACTGCTGCCGGCGCGTTGACCCACGTATCGGTGAAAAAGTGCTTATCGTCGGACAAGGATGCATCGGTATGTTTGCAGCACAGATCGCTTATGCCATGGGCGCACGCGTTACCGTCTGCGATATTGAAGAATCGCGTTTGGAACAGATCCGCCAATTAGATGTCGCAGAACAGGTCTTTAATACAAGCGGCGAGGGTTGGAACGCACACATCCAAGACGGTGCCTATGACGCTGTTATGGACTTCGCGGGTGCCCCGGATATGGTCACGCCGATGATTCGTGCCTGTAAAACCCGGGGACGATTGCTTTTGGTTGCAGGACGGTTTGATGTCAATTATACCTTTAACGTCGGACAATTTAAGGAGATTAGCATCCTGCAGTGCAGCCATTTCACGCGTGATGATTTGGAAAATCTCTGCCGATTTTTGCGGCAAGGTTCTATTAAGATCGCCCCGCTCATTAGACACCGCGTCCACGTCGACGAAGCACCACAGATATACAGATGGCTCCGCGATGAACCGATGCGCTTGCTTGGGACCGTATTTGAATGGGAATAGAAATAGCTCTCGCTACCCTACATCAATTACAAAAGACTCACCCTCCAAATGATCCGGTGCGGTTTTCCAACCGCACCCACCCCATACGAAAATCTGAATTTCTTAATTCTTAAATCGTAAATAAAGTGCAACTTTTTTGCAACTCGTTTGTAGTATAGAGTAACCTCACTTTTTAACAGCACGTTTTGGAAACCTGCAAGTTGCGCCAAAAGAGCGGAGTCGTAATATGACGGAAGATAAATTCCTTGAGCTTGTCCATGAACACAAAACTCAGATTTATCGGCATGCATTTTACTTACTCAGAAATCGGGAAGATGCAGAAGATATAACACAGGAAACGTTTATCAAAGCGTGGGAAAACCGCGCCAAATTGCGTCCGAAAACCGTGCGTTCGTGGTTGCTAAAATGTGCACAGAACCTCTGTTTCAACCTGCTAAAACGGCACAAATTTCAGGAACCTTTAACAGAAGGCGATGATGCCGAACTCGAAACGCTGCTACACAAGCACACGTCCCGATCAAATCCGTTGCCAGATGAAATTGTGATTGAGCAAGAACTCAAAGATTCAGTCCACTGTGCAATCCGTAAATTGCCGCCAGAGATGCGATCGGTAATAATTATGCGAGAATTAGAGGGCATGAGTTTTAAGGAAATTGCTGAAGTATTAGAGCAACCCGAAGGCACCGTAAAATCAACCGTATTCCGTGCCCGCAAGAAGTTGCGGGAGCTACTGCGTCCTTACTGGAGAAATGACGAATGAACCAATTGACCTCCCCCCACAATCCAACTTGTACGGAAGTTCAGGATACCTTAGAAGCGTATCTCGACAATGAATTGGATACAGACACACACGCGACAGTAGCCGCACACATCTCATCCTGTTCAACGTGTCATAATGAAGTTCGCCTCGTACAAGCAATTAGCGAAGCGTTACACGAACTTCCGAGACCGGAACCACCACCGAAAATCTTCAACGAAATTTCGGATTACGTCCACGCACACCCAGACAGCAACAAGAAATGGATGAATCGGATATCTCAATTGTTCACGGTCTCGGCTTATTTAACGTCACCCCTTGTTCGCGCGGGCGCGCTGGTATGCCTCGTTGGCGTTGTTCTATTTGGGACCTATCAGTATCAACAGTCCCTGAAAGTTCAGCAAGCCTCCCGTGACTTGGCCTATGCACTCAGCACGTTGAACTACGCGGTGGGGCGAACAGGGATGGTCGTTAACGAAAAACTTTCAGATACTCGGATTGATAGGACTTCACGGCGTTCTTTTGTTCGGATTGAAGCAGCCTCGCGCCGGGCATCGAAACAGAAACGGAATATTTCATCGGCACTTTACCGGAGTTTGGGTAGCCTTAATCGGTTATCCCAAAACGATCCAGATACAGAACCTTACCAACGTTCACGAAATAAGGAGGAGAATAGATGAAACCGCCAAGACATTTTACACGGCTGTTTACACTGCTATTTTTAATCTTATCATCAACACTGATGCAGTCAGCAGTCGCACAACAGGATAAAACCGATAGGAAAGGACTTATCCTCTTTGATCTGCCTGAGGTCATTGAGGCGAAAGTCGAGGTTAATTTAACCGAGAAACTTATCGACTTGGCAGCCAAATCGGTGAATGATGCCCCAGAAGTCGTTGAACTCATCAAGATGTTAGATGGCATCTATGTTCGCACCTACGATAGGGTAACTATTGATAATAAAGAATTACCGAACTACTTTCGGGACCGGCTCAAAAAAGATCAGTGGGAGGTCCTCGTCAAAACCAAGGAAAACGGTGAAACGGTGGAAATCAACCTGCTGGTTGACGAAAACACGGTTTACGGGATTTTTGTCATTGTAGCCCCTAAAATGCCTGAGGAAGTTACCTTCGTCAATATCGTCGGGCAGATCGCCCCCGAACGCGTTGAGGAACTGCTCGGAAATCTCAGCAATTTCGGTGCGACAGACATCGACCTTGGCGGCAAATTGAAAAACCCATGGAAAAGAGAAGACACGCGAGAGAAAGCGACAGTTATGATCCTCGGTAGTGCATTTTTCACAAATCCGGGAATCAATAGATTCAATTATAGAATGGATGATGTCCTCGCACCCAAACGCCAACGCGAAATGGAACAGCTGGTGACGCAAATTAAAGCGTTTAATCCGACCAAGATAGCCGTTTATGTAGACGAAAGGGATGCTGCTGAGCTTAACGCAACCTATCAAGGCTACTTGGAAGGCACCTACGAACCTACACGGAGGTTGTCGGACCAGATCGGTTTTCCGTTAGCAAAACAGATGGGACATTCAAAACTTTACTGTGTTGCTGACTGGCCGGAACATAGGCCGATTCTTGATGAAATTGACAGGAGTTTATTGGACTACGACGCGTTCGCAGAGGCACACAATCAGGAACATCTCCTACCGCGCATTTCTGCAAGCGAAGGAAAAATTCGGCAGAGTGCAGATGGCACACTCTGGGTTGAACGTGAGGAATACGAACCCCTGATTGACATGTATATACGGATTAACGAGCCTGAAAGGATCCGCGCCGACCATCAATCATATCTGCGCACCGCGCGCATTGGACTTGGCGACCAATACCCTGGTGCGAATTGGGTTGCACATTGGTGGTATGCGCATAATCTCAAGAATTTTGTGAATCTGACGCGAATCACAGAGTCCACCGATGATCGTATTCTGCTAATTATCGGTGCCGGACATGTCTATCTAATTCAGCAGTTCCTTGAGGATTCGGGCGATTACATCGTCGAAAGCCCACTGCAATATTTAAATCCAGCAGCAACTGATTAACCAAATCCCAAGTTTGCGACAACACAAACTTACATAAAACAGGTACGCACTGAGACACGGAGGCCTTAAGACTATAAGGATCCAGTGTAAAAGGAGAAACACCCAAATGAAACCCACAATCATGATTCTCGGCAGCGGACATTTAGCGAATCCCGGCGCAGACGCATTCAATTTCAGAATGGATGATGTCCTCGCCCCTAAACGCCAACGCGAAATCGAACAATTGGTGACGCAACTCAAACCGTTTCAGCCGACCAAAATAGCCCTTGAGGCAGGCGAAAGATTTGACGCTGAGATTAACGCAAACTATCACGGCTATCTAAAAGGAACGTATGAACTCAAGCGCGGGGAAGGCGATCAAATCGGGTTTCGGTTAGCCAAGCAGCTCGGACATCCAAAGATGTACTGTGTCGATTATTGGCCAGAGCAAGACCCGTTTTTCCCAGAAGATTTTGACTCAGATTTAACCGATGCTGGCAAGTTCGCAGAGGCACACAATCAAGAACATCTCTTGCCAAGCATAGAGGATTTTTACGCTGATGCCGACGTGGAATTCCACGAAGAGGAAGATGGCAGAGTCTGGATTGAACCTCTGAAATATGAATCAATCATTGACATGTACATACGCGGTAACGAACCTGAAGCGAGACGCGCGGATCATCAGGTATACCTACGGATGGCACGAGTTGGCATAGGTGACCAATACCCCGGTGCAAATTGGGTTGCCCATCGGTGGTACGATCGGAACCTCAAAATCTTTGTTAACCTGACGCGTATCACCGAATCTACAGATGACCGCATTCTGCTGATTATCGGTGGCGGGCATGTTTTCCTTGTGCAGCAATTTCTCGAAGACTCAGGAGATTACATCATCGAAAGTCCGCTGAAATACTTGGAGGCAGGTGCGATGGAAGCACCTTAACTTGTTGTCCAGTTGTTGAAACTTTAGAGGAATACGATGCTAACAACACTCATCCGCCGAGAACTCCTTGACAATCTAATGACGTTTCGATTTGCAGCAGCGGTTTTCATTACATTGCTGCTTGTTGTTGCAAATACCGTTGTACTAATTAAGGATTATGACCGACGATTAGCAAGTTACAATGTTGCTGTTAAATCGAATCATGATCGATTGCTGGAAAGAAGAACCTATTCTAGTGGTAGTTTTGCTGTTGTCCGTCCACCTAATTTATTGAGTATATTCAATGCTGGCTTGGATAAACGGTTGAGTAACGAAATTTTTGTATTTTACGGTTTTGTGCCCACATTGTGGGATGGTCAGGTGCATGGATCAACGAATCCACTTCTGAATCTCTTCTCATCGATTGATATTGTCTTTATCTTTGAAGTAGTTCTGAGCCTAATGTCACTTATTTTTGCTTACGATGCACTTGCGGGAGAACGTGAGCGCGGTACATTACGTCTTGTCCTAACACATCCGGTGAGTCGCGCTAAAATCTTGTTGGCGAAATACATTAGTGCAATGATATGTTTGCTGGTACCACTTTTGATATGTCTTCTCTTGGTTGTGATTTTACTTACCACATCGACTATTGTATCACTAAAGGTTGATGATTTTCTTCGTATTGGTGGAATTGTATTGAGTTCAATTGCGTATCTGTCGGCATTTTACTTCATAGGTATGTTGATTTCCGTAATAACTCGAAGAACAAGCACTGCGTTAATGCTTGCGATGTTTGTCTGGGCTTTTTTGGTGTTGGTATATCCGAATGTGATTCTTGTTATGATTACTCCTGCGCAGCCTTCCCAAGAGCGTCTGGCATCCGCTTTTAATCAAATTGAACAGATATGGGATGAATTCGAGAGAGAACGTAAGGACTTTCTTGCCAATGATCCTATCCCGGGAGAAGAGTCGCATTTCGGCATGGAAGGCGGCTCAGGTTTATTCGAGAAATGGTATAAAGATAAGTCATCACTTCTATTCTCCTATGTTGCAGCTTCATACATAAATAAACTTGATGATGAATTTGAACCTCAGGTGCCGCATGTTCAGAACTATTACCGTTTCATCATACCGAGGAAGATTGACGCTGCAGAACGAACATGGCTCGTGCGAAAACAGGCACTGGAATCTGTTTACTTTCGACCAGCAATAGTTGATCGCATCTTTTTGAGGCTTTCGCCAGTCGGGATGTATGATGCTGCGACGCAAGCGTGGGCAGGTACAGACTTGATCGGACTCAGAGATTTTTACGAGGCGACGCGAAAGTATCGAAGGACTGTGATTGACTATTTTTACGATAAAAACGCTTTTGAGGATCGCAAATGGTTTTCTCCTGACAAAGGGTCAGTGGATTGGAATAGTTTACCTCAGTTTTCTTTTCAGAGAAGTGTTGTGGATATAAATGCGAAGCGAGCCCTACCGGATTTACTGCTGCTGCTCATGTTGAACTTAATTTTCTTTTTGGTAATATTTTTGGTTTTCCAAAGAAGTGAAGTATAGGGTAGCTGTCGGCTGTCAGCAGTCTATTGTTGACAAGAATAGGCTGTAACAAACAACTGAAAACTTATAACTGAGGACTGAGATATGATTTGGCATATTACAAAACGCGAACTGTACGACAACCTCAATAGTTTACGATTTACACTTGCAACAGCGTTGCTTTTCGTTTTGATGCTGATCAATGCCGTTATCCATGTCCAGGAGCATCCTGAGCGTATGCAGAAATATCACGATGCGACCACAAAATCTCTGAATACCTTAAGATCTCGGACAGATTTATTTAGCATTGCACAAGCAGGACCTGGAAATCTTTACAAAAAGCCGTCTCCACTCTATTTTTGTGAAGAAGGAGGTGACATCTTTTTGCCAAATTATGTCTACGGCACATCTATCGTTCATATCGCCAATAATTTAAGGACTTTCTGGTCGTTGTATTATCCCGGAGCGTTTCCTAATGTATTCAATATACGTCCGGATACTGTCAAAGTAGACTGGGGATTTGTAATCGGGTATGTTCTGAGTCTGATAGCAATTCTGTTCACCTTTGATTCTATTTCCAGTGAACGTGAACGCGGTACGCTCCGATTGATGTTGTCGAATTCAGTGCCACGGCACACTGTATTGATTGGCAAATTTTTAGGTGCATTAGTAAGTATTAGCATTCCGTTTACTCTTGCGATATTGATGAATCTATTGGTAATTTCTATGTCCAGAGACATTGATCTTGGTGCAGATGTGTGGATACGTTTATGTATTATTTTCATTATTGCGATTTTGTACCTATGCCTGTTTATTGCGTTAGGTTTGTTAGTTTCGTCATCTGTGCAGAACAGTGTTGCGAGCCTTGTGATCCTCCTATTGACGTGGTGTGTTTTTGTCGTATTTGTACCGAGTACTCTCGCTTCCGTTGCAAGTGGTTTCTCAAACCCAATGACTTATGATGAATTCTTCAAACGCCGAAACCAAAACATAAAAAACCTCAAGGAAGAATACGTTGCTCTTTTGCAAGAGACGCGTGGGTTGCCACATAAAAAGATACAGATAGATAGTGAGTATGTCACCAAAGGCACTGAACAAGAGGAACGTTTGTCCCAAGAACATTTAAATCAACAGATTGCCCAAATTCAACTGGCACGTTCCGTCACCCGTATCTCACCTGTTACGCTTATCCAGCATCTTCTTGAAGTTTTTGTCGGAACAGGGTTTGAACGGCATCAACAATTTTTAGAGAATGTGCATCGTTATGCACGCGAATACCGAGAATTCGTCACGGATATGGATAGAGCGGATCCTGACAGTCTCCATATTATTGGGGTTCGTGAGGGGATGTCGAAGAAGCCTATCAGCCCGGAATTAATCCCGACCTTTGAAGATACGCTCAATCTCGGTCGCGATTTCAACGCTGCAGCGATAGATTTGCTTTTGTTGGTTCTGTTTTTCGTTGTCCTTTCGTCTGCAGCATATCTTGTGTTTGTGAGCGTTGAGGTGTAGAGGTGAATAAAAAATCATGTGGGATAAAGAAAAATTAACCCGCCCTTCATTTCGGGACCTACTCTGGTTATTCGCACGGGTGTTGAAAACATCGCCCTTTATTGCTACAGTGTGGGTAATCCTTGTTCTCATCAATGCAGGTGCTGGCGCAGCCCAGCTCCTCGTGCTCCGAGAAACCGTTAATACCCTCGTCAATGCAGATCTCATGAGCAGTGCTGTCCCATGGCTGGCCGCGCACTGTTTCCTCTTTTTCATTGATCAGGCGATTTCAACACTCCTCCCACTTCTACGCGAACAACTCCGCATTAGAGCCGGTTTCACTCTGCAGCGTGCTGCCTTGCAAAAGACAGGCAAACTACCACTAGAGGCGTTTGACGACGAAGAATCGCATGACCTCATCAATCGCGTCCTGGCTGGAGGGGATTCGAGCGTTGTCCAATTGATGCAAAATGGTCTGAGCCTTATTGAATTTATCCCAATCCTACTCACCAGTACCGTTGTTTTAGGACTGATTTCAATTTGGATCCCCGCTATCATCATCAGCGGCGCAATATTGCTGCGAGTTTTTGAAATTCGGATGGGGGCGCGCGTACGCCATTTTGAAGTGGAAAATACACGCAACAAACGACTCGCGGATTACTACGCCCAACTTCTAACAGAACGACGCAGTGCCCCCGAAATCCGTTTATGGTCCATCGGCGAAACCCTTCTCCGACGCTGGCGGACGATCCTCGCCCAATATCTTCGGGAACGCTTGGGTATCTCATTTCAAAATGCCTCCCAAGGTATTTTCCAAGTGTTTATTTTCGTAGCCATCATCGCTGGAGCATTACTCGTTACATCGCTCTCACAGGGAAGGACCGAAGCAGGACTCGCCGCTTTGGTGCTAACGGCACTCCGCAATATCACTGCAGGTATGAACTCCATGCAGCATCTCATCATCGGTTTTGTCCAACACGCTGGTTACGGAGAAGACCTTCGCTGTCTGTTAGAAAGAGACCAAGATGAAGATTCCCCCACAAAGCGGACACCCTATCCTCACCCGATACGTGAGGGTATCCGTTTGCATGATGTCGCGTATCGTTACCCGGGTGCAGACGCAGACGCACTCTCCGATATTAACATTGATATTCATCCCGGTGAAATTCTCGCTATAGTCGGTGAAAACGGCGCAGGAAAAACAACTTTGGCACATATCTTAGCAGGCTTGCGCTCTCCAACAGCAGGACATGTCACAATAGACGGTATTGATACCGCTGCAATCCCATCGGAAGACCTCCGGCACGCTTGCACCGTAGTTTTTCAGCATCCGGCACGCTATCCGACCACCCTACAAGAAAATTTAGTTTTGGACAGTAGGGGCGAGGTCACCTCGCCCCTACATGTCTCCGATACAGATGTTGAGGCAGTCTTAACCCAAGTCGGATTGCCAGCAGAAAAGTTCCCGCTAAACTCGTTTTTAGGTCCCGAATTCGGGGGTGTAGATTTCTCCGGTGGCGAATGGCAACGCGTCGCTATCGCCCGAAGTCTGATTAAAGAAGGAGGCGAATTTGTCATTTTTGACGAACCCACGGCAGCCCTGGATCCGCTCGCTGAACTGGAAATTTTTCAACAGTTCGTTGAATTAGTAGCGGGTAAAACTGCACTGCTCATCGCCCATCGACTCGGGCCCACACGGCTTGCCGATCGCGTTGTTGTTTTAGAGAATGGACACATTGCAGAAATCGGAAATCCCACTGAACTCCTACAACAAAATGGAAAATACGCTGAAATGTTCGCAGCACAAAGCGAGTGGTACCAATGAAAAACACAAACAAGTTACCGAGACGCGCGGTTCTCCGCTTAATCTGGCAATTTATACGGATTGCCCCATTTCCCCTCCTTGTCATTCTTCTGCTCCGTTTGATAAACGCGGGACATCGCGGTTTTTCGCCGATTATTATTGCTGGATTCACAAACGCGTTAATAAACGCCGAGGGACTCCTTTTCTGGATGGGTGTTTATCTCGTGCTAATGACCGTGGAGATATTAACCGATGTTTTCAACGGTGTAACACAGATGTGGTTCTCCAATAAAGCGGTCCTCCATTTCCAACAAGACCTTCTGCGTCAAGCCGGACAAACACCATTGCTTCATTTTTTGGATGCTGACTTTCACGATAATCTTAGCCGGGCAACCCAAGACTTCAGCGGGCGAGTTGTCAGCTGGTTTCAGAGTGTTCTGGCAAATATCCATAGTGTTGCTGGCGTGTGCGGACTGTTAGGAGCGGTCCTCATTATAAGTCGTAATATATGGTGTATGGTCGCTTTGCTCGTCAGTTCCGCTATCATTCTCTTCACAAGGAAACCCATTGCGAGGCTTGAACTCGAACGAGACCGAGCGGCAGCACGTCCGAACCGAACACAGACAGCGTGGGCAGCTCGACTCTATGAACGTGTCAACAGTCCAGAGGTCCGTCTTTTTACACTCCAACACTGGCTACTTTCAAAATGGGAAAACGCATATCATACGCTCGCTACGGTGGAAGTCGGATCACTCAAAAGGAAAACCGCTTGGAACGCACTCGCCAACCTCAGTTCTATCCTCGGATATTGCGTGATTGTTTTCATCGCAGCCCGAACTGCACATAACGGAGATCCAGAAAAAATCGCCGGTATCTTCACCGGCTTAATTGCCGCCGCCGCTGGATTACAAGGATTTCTCTCATATATGGCACACTCTATGGGAAATCTCGCCGAACAGAGTGGCGTCTTACGTGACCTTGCGACGCTGTTCACAACGCAATCTACGAAAGAGGAAAGCACTGCTAATACAACAGGGATACCTCAGGACGCTCCCTCATCCGCTGCAGTAGCGAGAGAGATGACAGTTTCCATGAACGATCTCTCGTTTCAATACCCGCAGGCAGCCACGCAAACCCTCAAAGAGATTACCGCAAAAATTGCACCCGGCGAAACCGTCGCACTCGTCGGGAAAAATGGTGCAGGAAAGACAACACTGGCAAATATATTACTCGGTCTGTACGCACCAGATAGCGGAACACTCACGTTTTCACAGAGCGATACAACTTCCGAAAAACCCACAACAAGTGCAGTCTTTCAAGACTTCACGAAGTTCCTACTGCCTGTCAGAGACAACGTAGGCTTCGCTGACCTGAATCGTATGCAAGACGACAACCGTATGCGGCACACACTCGACAGAGCAGGTTCCACTTTCTCACAAGAACTTGATACTTGGTTGGGACATGAATTCGGTGGACGCGATGTATCCGGCGGAGAATGGCTGCGCCTCGCTGTTGCACGTGGACTTTTCCGACAGAGCCAATTCGTCGTGTTTGATGAACCCACTGCCGCCATCGACCCAGTCGCTGAAGTTGAAATGATTCGAGAACTGCTCACCAAAGACGAATCGCGTACCACCCTTGTCATCTCGCACCGGCTTGGGGTCGCCCGCCTCTGCGACAGAATTCTTGTTTTAGACGAAGGACAACTCGTTGAAGATGGCACACACGAAGAGTTACTCGCAATGGATGGGTTATACGCCGAAATGTGGGACGCACAAGCCTCATGGTACGCTTAACCACAGCAATTCAACAAAGTTGAGGAGGAATACACAAACAGCACGATATTATTTTTCTTGAGCAAAGCGCAGAATTTAGTTAAAATATATGTAGTTAGAAAATGAGGGCAACTGTTAACCTCCTTTCAAAACGGTGATATGTTTCTGAAAGGATGCCCTCTTTTTTCTATTTTAGTGATTTTTTCGCTTCTTTTGCAGAATTATGCACACTTTTTTTTCGTAGTTCGCGTCACTATAAGTGAACGGAATTGATAGAGTGCTTCTTTGCGATTTGTAACCATACGCAAATCGTATAAGATCCTTTGGTGAAAACAGTCTTTCTGGAGATATTTGATGAAAAACGACGATGTTGTGTTGATCCAACACATCCTTGCCGGTGATGAGACCGCCTTTGCAAGTCTGGTTAAAAAGTACCAGAAACAGGTCCACACGCTCGCATGGCGGAAAATTCGGGATTTCCATATCGCTGAAGATATTACGCAGGAGACCTTTCTGCAAGCCTATCAGAAATTGGAAGCCTTGGAAGACCCGACACGGTTTCCAAGATGGCTTTATGTGATTGCAGATCGGCTCTGTATCGCGTGGCTCCGAAAAAACCAGCGACAAACCGAACCCCTCGAAGAAGCCGACCTCTCAGGAATAGAAACAGAAGCATATTCCCGATTTGTCGCAACAGAGCACGCGGAAACTTTTGCTGAAGCGCGACGCGACCTGGTCGAAAAGCTGCTTGCGAAGTTGAAGGAAAACAACCGAACGGTCATCACGCTTCATTACCTTGAAGGTATGACTTATGCAGAAATAGTTAACCTCTTAGGTGTACCAGAAAATACGATTAGGAGTCGCCTCCTCCGTGCGCGGCAACAGTTAAAGAAGTATGAATTCATGATTCAAGAAGCGTTAGATATCACTATTGAAGGCGAACATCGCCCGCAAAAACATTTGAACGGAGATTTCGGAATGAAATTAACCTTTGAAAGAGATAATCTTTTAGCCTCCCTACAAATGCTGCAGGGAGTCGCGAATATCTCACCTATTGCCTCAAATGTTCTCATCTGTGCGGAGGGAAGCACGATTGAGTGCATGGCAACAGACATGGAAATCGGCATCAGAATGAAAGTTGACGGGACAGTCAAAGAAACGGGCACAATCCTTGTCCCCGTGGGGAAATTGGCGGATATCGTTAAAACGTGGCCCGCTGAGAAACCGATAGATCTGACGACAACAGCAGGCAACCGGATTGAAATCACTGCTGGAAATGGTGTTCACAAAACCGTCAAACTTGCCGATGAAGAGTTTCCACAACTCCCCTCTATTGACGAGGGAGCATTCGCTATTGATGGGGAAGTTCTACGGTCTGTCCTCCATAAAACTCGATTTGCTGCACCCACAAAGGATGACCGTCGTCCATTTCTAAACGGGCTCTATTTTAACTTACTTGAAGATAAAACCGAAGTCGTTGCAACCGATGGCATCCAGTTTGCACTTGCGCATTGTGAACCGCTTCAGTTATCTGATCGTAATGATGGCTTCATCGTTCCACTCAAAGCTGTGAAAGAAATTGAGCGAACCCTTTCGGATTCTGTAGAGATCAAGATTTCACGCGTTGATGACCAGATTCTTTTTGCGGACGATCACGCCACCTTAACGACGCAGCTCGTGGACCATGAATATCCAGATTATAGTCACTTCATTCCAGGATCTTTTGATGGACGTATTGTTGTGGCAAAAGCATCTATGCTGCGTGCGGCACGTAAGGTGTCGGCACTTGCAAATCCGAAATTCCCTGTGATCTGTTTAGAGATAGATACACAACAGATTCGGATTTCCCCGAGGGGGGCCGAACCGAATCCGGATCACGAGACATTAGCAGTGGAATCTGGCACTGGCAGTATCCGTATCGGTGTGGATGCGCAGAGGCTTATAGAGGCACTCTCACACATCGGAACGGAGTCTGTATCGCTGGAGTTCACGAGTGCCTTGAAACCCATTGCCGTTAAACCGATTGGTGAGGAAGGACATATCTGTCTCCTCTGTACAGTGGCTTTAGATTTCGAATCGGAAGATTAAATAGACGCTTGCTGAACAGTTCAGTCGAAACTGAAAGTTAAATAATGTTCCTAACCCTGATACGTCAAGAGCTCTTGATTCATCTGATGAGCGCGCGTTTTTTTGCTGCGGTCATCATTACACTCTTACTCGTTGTCGCCAATACTTTTGTTTTGATCGGTGCACATGAAGAGCGACTCGCCGACTATAGTCAGAGAGAAGCGGTGAACAGTGAAACAGTCGCCGCAACACCTGCCTATTCGGTCTTGAAGTTGAAAGTTCAGCGTCCTCCGAACCCCCTGAGTCTCTTTAGTGCCGGTTTAGAGACACGTTTTGGCAGCGATATTGACATAGCGTTTGACAGCGTGCCAGCCCTCTCAAACCCCATAGTTGATGTCAGACCGGAGGAAGAACAGTGGGCGTTTGGCAGTGTACCGTCTCTCTCAAGCCCGGGAGCACCGCTCGGTTTAAAGAACCCCTATCTCCATCTCTTTTCACAGATAGATCTTGTCTTTATCTTCCAAGTTGTGTTAAGTTTACTGTCCCTGTTGTTTGCCTATGATGCGATTGCGGGAGATTGGGAAACTGGTCCCTTGCGTTTGGTGCTCTCACACCCTGTCGGGCGCGGGAGCGTTCTGCTTGCCAAATATATCGCGGCAATGGTCTGTCTGCTGTTCCCTATGTTGATGAGCCTGCTACTTGCCCTGATTCAGTGTGCCTTCGCGCGTTCCCTGCAATTCGGCACAGACGACTTTCTACGAATTGGCGGCATTGTTTTGACAACAATCGTCTACCTGTCGATTTTTTACTTGATCGGTCTGCTCATTTCCACAACAACCCGCCGTGCTGCCACATCCCTGATGCTTTGCATGTTCCTATGGGTCATTTTAGTACTCGTCTATCCAAACTGGAGCCGGTTTGTCCTGAATCCAGTGGGCGACATGCGTGCAGAGAAATTATCCGCTGACCAGCAGATAGCACAGATTCGGGAAGAAGCAAATCGAGAACGGGCTCGGTTCTTGGCGAGTAGTCCGCTTAAGGGAGACCCTCCAATATTTTTCGATACATTTAGAGGTACCGACTTTTTTAAAGGCGGGGGGTGGTATCTCGGGGATTTTCCTCGGGTTAACATCAAAATAGAATTGAAAAATACTGCGGATCCCTTGGTAACACACTTGCGCCGTTACTATGAATTCGCCGCGACGCTGCAAATCCAGAATGCCGAAAAGGTGTACTTAGTTGGAGAGCAGCTGGTCGCACAGATATCCCGCCGGCAAGCACGATGGGATGAGCGACTCATGAAACTCAGTCCTGCAAGTCTCTACACGTTCGTAACCGCCGCGTGGGCAGGTACCGATTTAGACAGCATGACCGACTATATCCGAGCCGCGCAGACATACCGGCGTACTCTCATTGACGCTTTTCATGAGAGAGATGCCTTCGCGAGTCTACAGTGGTTTTCAACGAATCAAGGAACGATCGACTGGTCAATTCTGCCTGACTTTCGTTTTGAGAAGGCAGATGTCAGCACCAACGCCCAGCGCGCCCTACCGGAATTACTTTTGCTGGTATTCATCAACCTTGCCCTATTCATGGCAACATTTCTGATTTTTATGAAAATCGAGGTGTAGAATAGTTATCAGTTATCGGCTGTCAGTCTTGTAGGAACGAGCTGTGCTCGCGACTTTCCACAGGAGCCTTGAACGAACCGCAAGGAAGATTAAAAGAATGATTTGGCATATTGTCACACGTGAGCTTTTAGACCATCTTACGAGTCTCCGCTTTGCTTTAACAGTGCTTATCCTTGTAGCATTAATGGTCACCAACGCCGTTGTGCATCTACAGACACATCCTGAACGCGTTCGGAAATATTCTGAGAACCTTAGTGCATCCCACACCGAGTTGAAATCTCGCACACAGTTGTATGCGCTGCTGCAAAAGGGTCCGGGTAAGCTATACAAACGTCCCTCCGCCCTCGCCTTCATTGCCGATGGAGGGGATGCACTTCTACCAGACGAAGGCGTGAGTGGCGGTTTCTGGAGACTCTACGGACTTACCTATCTTTGGTCGATGGGCGTTCCACGTCTGAATATGGATGCGATCAGCAATCACCGCCCGACCGCCGTGGTGATCGATTGGGTTTTTATGATCGCTTATCTGTTCTCTTTCATTCCGCTTCTCTTTACCTTTGATGCACTCTCAGGAGAACGAGAACGCGGTACATTGCGGCTGTGCCTCGCAAATTCCATCTCGCGTCCTGCCCTGTTAGTCGGTAAATTCCTTGGCTCGCTGATCGCAGTCCTCACTCCTTTCTATTTTGCGGTGTTGTTCAATCTCGCTATCATTTCCACCGAGAGTTGGACGCAGCTCAGTGGGACAGACTGGGGACGCGTAGGTCTCATCATCCTCATCGCTTCTTCCTATGCTGGCATCTTCATCGCAGTTGGGCTTATCGTCTCCGCGATGACACGAGAAAGCAGGTTAAGCCTCGTTGTCCTATTGCTCATTTGGGTGACCGTTGTAGTGTTTATGCCATCAACCCTCGGCACCCTCTCAACAAAATGGATGCCCTCTGTCCAAACACACCATCAATTTCGGATGGCAAAAGGGACTGCCTTCGACCAAATTTTAAGCGATTTCCTCAACAAAAGGGAAACTTTAAAAGAACGCCGTCAATCAGCAGGAACCTCTCAGGAAGAAGTTGCAGAGGTAGACACTTCAGAATTAGAGATCCAGCGCGAGTTCGTTAACAAAGACATGGAGACGCGGGAGCGGCTTAGCCGCCAGCATCTCGCTGCACAAAGTGCGCAAGTGCTCCGCGCAAGACAGATAACCCGGTGCTCCCCTGCGGCGATTGTCCAATACGCGCTTGAATCCATGGCAGGTACAGGTTTTAATCGCCATTTGCAGTTCTTAGAACATTGCCATCTTCACATCCGTCAGTTCCGAGACTTTATCGTTGAAATGGATAGAACAGATCCAGAAAGCCTTCACTTCATCGGCATCCCGAAAGGCATGTCAGAAAAGCCTGTCTCACCAGAGGCTATCCCGATGTTTGAGGATAAGTTAACTTTTCAAGATACACTCAACTCGGCTATAATGGATATACTGCTGCTCATTTTACTGCTCGGTATATTTCTTTCAGGTGCATTCCTCGTCTTCCTACGTTCAGAAATATAAGCCACTACAAAAGGCATAGTGAAAATCACCTCAGCTTGCAAAAACACATAATACTATTTGTAGCATAACCTGTTAGGTTGTGCCGTGCGTTGTAGCATAAACTTTTAGTTTGTGCCACCGTGGACCCTTTCAGAAATGGTATAATAAATTCTCAGGTAATTTTATTTTTTTAAACCGCCCCCCGAAGAATCCCGCTCATTAAGTTAAAATCAAATTGAGGACTGTCTATGCGATCAGATATATCAATGTACACCGATTTGAAAGATGAAGAACTCATTCAACTCGTACAAGTTGGTAATGAGTCAGCGTTTACAGAGTTGATGTCACGTTACAGTCCTCGCGTCTGGAAAGTGATTATCGCAAATTCGAGACAACGCCGCGATGCCGAAGAAATTCTCATGGATGTCTGGAAATCCGTCTGGGAAAATATCAGCGGACTGCGGAATGTTGAAAGTTTTGGTGGATGGCTGCATCGCATTGCTTATAATGCTTGCAAACGGTACTACGCTTCACCGCATCATTCAAGAGACGAGATGCCGTATAGTTACGCTGACTTAACCGATCACATCGATCAAGACGCGGTTGCACGTTTTCGTGACATAGAACTCCGTGAGGCTGTCAGGGAAGCAGTGCACCACCTCCCATATAAAATGCGCAGCGTCGCAGTACTATACTACTTGGAATCGTGGAGCGTCAAAGAGATTCACGCCGAACTCGGATTAGCAATAGGCACAATCAAGACTAAATTAAGACAGACACGTGAACGCCTGCGGGAGGAGTTCGGTGTCGAACCTGAAAGAGGGGGAACCATGTCATCTAAACAGGAAAAATCCAAACACATTCAACCCAGAATCAAGGTTATTGGGGTCGGTGGCGCGGGGAGCAACGCCGTTAAACGAATGATTGAAGACGGTTTGACGGACATTGAATTTTATGTTGTGAACACAGATCAGCAAGCACTCAATAACAGCAAGAACGCAACACCTGTCCAGATCGGTGCTAACACCACGCAGGGGCTTGGTTGTGGAGCGAATCCAGAGATCGGTAAAAGGTCAGCTGAAGAAGACAGGGAAAAACTCCGCACCGTCGTCGCGGACACGGACATCGTTTTTGTTATTGCGGGTATGGGGGGCGGAACAGGCGCAGGTGCTTCACCTCTGATTGCATCTCTTGCACGGGAACAAGGTGCTTTAAGTGTCGGCATTGTCTCTTGCCCGTTTAGGTTTGAAGGAGAACGACGCGCTGAACAAGCAGAATATGGACTGCAGGAACTTCGAGAAAATGCTGACTCTGTCGTTGTCGTATCGAATCAACAATTGCTTGACTCCATAGAAGAGAAACAGAAACCGCCAATCACAATACGTGAGGCGTTCCATCTCAGCGATGAGATGCTGCGCCGCAGCGTTGAAAGAAGCATCTCAGAATTTCATTCCAGCATCCAACGAAACTAATATTGGCAGTAACTGTAAACGTAGGTTGGGTAGAGCGGTAAAAGACCAAAATCCTTCAGTTTGTACAGAGAACGTCGACTTTTGATCCCCATTCTTGTAGATAGATATAGCGAAACCCAACACTCCAAACGTTATAGGTGTGATCATGCGTTGGGTTTCACTCGCGGTTTGGTAATTTCAGGTTTCTGGATGTCCCCTGAAAACCATCTATTCTGCCCT
Source organism: Candidatus Poribacteria bacterium (assembly GCA_963668035.1). GTDB lineage: Bacteria > Poribacteria > WGA-4E > WGA-4E > WGA-3G > WGA-3G. The sequence continues at coordinate 579,201 of OY764073.1, forward strand.
TTTTAGTAAGTTCTCGTTCAACCCAACCTACAAGAACCTATCTCTATTATCAAACCCATGTTTTTTAAAGGTAAGTTCAACATAAGAAAAGGAAAGGCGAAATAATGCACACCGAAATGTTAAGAAGTATTGAGGACATTCTGTCAATAGAACTCCTCACGCTATTTGATCCAATTGCTGCTTCCCCAGATGGGACGCGACTTGCTGTTGCTGTCCAAAGTTATTCCAGAAAACGCCTAGGAACTGGAATTGATGATCAGTATCTTCCAACCGGCTTAGATGGCTTGCAGGAAGGCAGTGAAATTTGGCTTGTCAATGTTCAAAGTGGCGAATCTCGGAATCTCACACCGAACTGGGGAACAAGTTACTGCCCTGCTTGGTCACCAGATGGAAAAAGACTGGCTTTTTATTCCGATAAACATGAAACAGCCCAATTGTGGATATGGGAGGTCGGCGAAAATGAACCACAACTCGCGAGTGATGTCATGATTCGACCTTTTTTGGCGTTCACACCCCCACCGCTCTGGACACCTGATGGAACGCGTATTATCGTTAGGCTGCATGCAGAAACAGAGATAGGCGAAGAACTACCTCCAGGCCAAGAAAAGGCATCAGTGTCAGTCTTTACGAGCCCTATTGTTGGACAATCGAAAAATGAATTTCGACCGCGGCGAACCGCATGGTTTGATGCGAGGTATCGCGCAGACATTGGCATAATAACGGTTGCCACAAGGGAAGTCCAAACGTTAGCGCACGGATTCTACCCATCCGGTATTCGCGTCGCCCCAGATGGAACATCCGCGGCGTTTATGAGTTTTCAAGGAATAGAAAGTAACTCCCAACTATTTTACGATCTCTATCTTTCACCTCTGAAGAGTGGTCCCCCGAAATTACTTGCTGACTCGCTCAAATCTGGCTGGGGACTTTCGTTCACTTGGTCGCCAAATGGACGCTACATTGCGTACATGACAGAAGACGAAGAAGCAAAAGATGAACTTTTCCTCATTTCAACAGTTGATGGTAGCCAACTGAATCTCACTCAAGACACCGATATTGAACTGACAAATGGTTCGCACCCACCTTTATCGCCTTTATGGAGTTCAGATAGCAAACATCTATTCTGGGTTGCGCGAGGCGATCTCTGGCGAATCTCTGTCGCTGATAAAACTGTCGAGAAACTGACAGATGGATTTGACCGTCATATTGTCCGGATTGTTCGTTGTGCCCAAGCAGACACCGTCTGGGCACCGGACGACGCTGAAGTGATATACATTCATACAGTACACTTTAAAAGTGCACAGCACGGTTTTCATCGCGTCAATCTGAAAACGCGCGAAATTACACAGTTGGTTGAAGAAAAGCGTAATTACAATCCTATGGGTAGAAACATGGATGTAGCACCGCAAACGGGAAACATTTTCTACAGCATTGAGGATGTCCGTCGTCCTCCAGATGTGTGGGTAGCGGATGCCAACTTTCAAAATCCACGGCAACTCACTCGACTGAATCCAAACATTGAAACAGAGCCGCTTGGCACTTCACAGATCGTCACTTGGCAGACACCCTCTGGCAAGACTCTCAGAGGTGCCTTGTTACTCCCACCAGACTACGTAGAGGGTAAATGCTATCCATTAATTACGCAGGTCTACGGCGGTCATTTGCTCTCATATCAATTTAACGATTTTGGCACAGATCGCCATGGGGGCAATTTTCTGCTGACGAACCAAGGTTACGCTGTCTTTCTCCCGGATACACCTATGGAAACCAACGCGCCTGTCCAGGAGTTAACAGAGATGGTGCTCTCTGGGATAGATACCCTAATTGAAATGGGAATTGCCGATCCCAACCGTTTAGGAATAATGGGACACAGTTATGGCGGTTATTGCGTCAACGCCCTGATTACACAAACACCAAGGTTTGCCGCAGCTGTCAGCAGTGCCCCGATTGGGAATTTAATTAGTTTCTATGGACACCTGACGGATGAAGGGGATAGCCAGTGGATTGATTGGACGGAAAGCGGACAAGCCAAAATGGGAGGTTCGCTTTGGGAATTCCGGGACCGATATATTGAAAACTCACCCATCTTTTTCCTGGACAAGGTGGAAACACCTCTACTGTTGGTTGTTGGTGCTTTAGATGACGTTCCTGCTGTCCCACAGGCAGGGGAAATGTTCTCTGGTTTGCGCAGACTTGGGAAAAAAGCCGTTTTAGCAAGATATGAAGGCGAAGGACATTCACAAGTCACAACATGGCGATACCCCAATGTATTTGACTATTGGCAACGAGTCCTTTCTTGGTTTGATGAGCATTTCCCAGAATCGGTATAAGGAAATTCTGCTAAATGTCCGTACAGGAGATTTATATCACATTAACCACACCGTCCATCCAGACTCGGTAGGTGCAGTTTCCTCACCGCCGCCATCCGTATAAACATAAGCAAAAAAGTGCAACTTTTTTTTATCCCATTTGTAGTACCCCTTATAAGTCTTTTGTCAGATTTTATAGTAAAGTTTAGAATTAATAGGACACTCTGTGCCGGTTCGGTTAGGAATGCAGATCGCATTTGGGTGAGTACACCGCAAAACCGAACCTACCGGGCAATGAAAGTGTCTTTTTATTTTTAGGATTCACTACAGTTATCGGTTTTCAGTCAATGCATAGGTGGGCTGGCTGGATATACGGAACGGATCGTTCCACCTACTGCTGCTCTGACCGAACCGCGAGGAACAACAAAAAGGAATAATGGGATAAACACATGAAAACAAATTTGTTAATGATTATAGTCTTGATACTCACTATATGCTCTCAACTAACGGCTGTTTCAAATGACAGAACAATAAAAAAAGATCTAACTGCTACAAAAACAGATCAACCCCCCACCATTGACGGTGTCCTCGACGATGCCTGCTGGCAAGACGCACCGCAAGCTATTGGTTTCACCGATGAACGCACTGAAAAACTGGCGAAAAATCAATCTGCTGCTCGACTCGTCTATACAGACACAGCCATCTACGTCGCTGCTCACCTCTACGACGATATGCCCGACAAAATTGTCGCCCGTCAAACCAAAGATCAGACGCGGATTCGGGGCGAAGATTCCGTCTCTTTTAGTCTCGATCCGTTCCATACACACCAGTTTTCCGACAGGAATTTCTTTATTGTAAATCCACTTGGCACGAAATATGCACATCTCGCCACCGGACGCGCCGAAAAAAGCGAATGGATCGGGTTATGGAAAGCTGCAGCACAGATTGTAGAGGATGGCTGGGTCGTAGAGATGGAAATCCCGTGGCAGATGCTGGATTATCCTGATACAAAAGAACCAATTCGGATGGGTATCAACATCGATCGCGGCCAACAGCGAACAGGCGAAAAATCGTGGTGGTGTAATTTAGGTGTTAACGAATTTAGAGAGAACGATGGGCATTGGGTCGATGTGCTGCCCCCGCCCCGACAACGGGAGTTGAAGTTTCTGCCGTATCTCGTCGGCGGGCTCAGTGAACAAGAGACAACAGACAAAACATATACTGCCCGCGCAGGTGCGGACCTCCGCTATGAGGTTACACCACAGTTACGCCTCATCGGGACAGTGAATCCTGACTTTGAGAACATTGAACAAGCCGTGGAAGGCATTGATTTTTCCTATGGCGAGCGTTATGTCCCAGATCGCCGTCCTTTCTTTTCTGAGGGTGGCAATGTCTACAACGTGGGGCAGCTTTTCTATTCGCGGCGGATAGTGGATATGGACGGCGGGCTTAAACTCTTTGGAAAACTCGGAAAAAATACCTCAGTCGGCACTTTAGGCACGTACCACCGAAACAACCAGAATTTTATCTTGAATGCCTCCCAATCCCTGACAGCGACATCTCAAATCAGTGCTGCATTCTTATCACATCACAAACAGGATAATCCATCCAACAGTGTCGGCTCTGTATCAGGTAATGCCCGGCAGGGTAGGTTTGCAGTATTCGGTGATTTCACCCAAAGTTGGGCGGACGCGTCGGATGGCAGAGAAGGGGTCGTCGGTTTGCGTTACAACGGTCCTCTGATTCAATCGGTTTCAAGAGTTTTCTTCGTAGATCCGGATTTTGTGAACAATCTCGGTTATCATCCGTTCAAAGGCTACCGGGGCATCAACTTCACCACTACATTTAGAAACGAGTGGCGTGAAGGCATCGTTCGTAGTCTTAACCTCTTTCTTCATACTGACGCTACTAACACATACCAAGGTGAGGTCTTCAGCCGCGACATCAGGCTCTCCTCACGAATCTTGACTCACAACGACTACTCGTTTTCTGTTTTCTGGAACGGTGGTCAATTTAAAGAATTCTCAGACTCGTTGTTCAGCATCAGTTTGGGAGCTCGTGCCACGGATCGCTTCAATAACTTCAGTGTCAGTTATGACTGGGGCGAACAGGCAGATGAGCGGTTTTATAGCATGAGTGGAAATCTAAATTTACGTGCTTACGGTTTCACTGCTGGCTTGACTTCCCAAATCCAGTGGCATTTCGAGCGGCGATACCAACAGATTCTAACACTGACGTATGATTTTAGCCCTGCACTAAGCCTCGGCAGTCGCCTAATCTGGCAAATAGAAGGCGTGAATATCTACTTCGCATTGCGCCGATCCGGATATGCTGGCACGGATTTCTTTATCATCCTTGGCGACCCAAACGCCTCGGAATTCAAACAACGTTTGGTGGCAAAGGTGATTCGCGCGTTTTAGGTGTCTAACATATCTGTGTTGTTTGTGAACAGTCTAATTGTATTCTGCTTAATCCTATGGTATAATATATCTCGTTGTTTAACGAGAACGACGCTTATTCAGGAGGCAACTTTATGGAAAGTCTATGGAGGGCACACGTAGCTGTTAGCAGGCTTGTGTCGGCTCTGATCATATTCGTTTTCTTCTATACAGCAGCACAGGAAACCAAAGCCCAAGAGGATATAGAGATGGAAAAAAATCGAATCCAAATATACTCAGAAAACCCGCGTTATTGGCAATATAAAGGCGAACCCGTTCTACTCATCGGCGGCTCCGTCGAAGATAATCTATTTCAGATTCCGAACCTTAAAGATCACCTTGCGCTATTGAAATCAGTCGGTGGCAACTATGTCCGCTCCACAATGAGTTGGGTCGATGAAGGCGATGTCCCGCCCTTCAAAAAAGTCGGCGACCTCTACGATTTAAATCAGTGGAACGGCGAATTTTGGAACCGTTTTCGGAACTTCATCACTTGGACCCACGAGATGGACATCATCGTCCAGATCGAAGTGTGGGCGACCTTCAACTATTACCGAGAACCTTGGGATGCCAATCCTTTCAATCCAAAAAACAACAGCAATTACACTGCCGAAGAGACAGGGTTACCCACTCGGGTTAACAGCCATCCTGTTGCGACAGAGAATAACTTCTTTTGGTCTGTGCCGAAGGAACGCAATCAGCAGACCGTCCTGAAATATCAGCAAAAATTTGTGGATAAACTCCTCGCCGAGACGCTTCCGTACGGGCATATCCTCTACTGCATGGACAATGAAACGGCTGTTACAGCTAAATGGGGTGCATATTGGGCAACGTATATCCAAAAACAGGCAGCAGAAACTGGACGGACGGTTGAAACGACAGAGATGTGGGATCCCTGGGATCTATCCCATGAAAAGCATAAAGCCACGTTTGACCATCCTGAAACCTATTCGTTTTGTGATATATCGCAGAACAACCATCAGAAGCGGCAGCGGCATTGGGATAACGCTCAGAAAATCCGAGCAAAACTTTCACCGATCCGTCCCATCAATAATATTAAAATTTACGGTGCTGATGGCGGACGATTCGGCAGGACACAAGATGGGTTAGAGCGGTTCTGGCGAAACATCTTCGGCGGATTCGCATCAGCCCGGTTTCACCGTCCCGATAGTGGGATCGGTTTAAATCAAACGGCACAAGCGCACCTCAAAAGCATGCGAAGTATCACAGATGAAATGGACGTTTTTACCTGCGAACCGCATAACGATTTGCTTTCCAACAGGGCAGAAAACGAGGCGTATACCTTCGCAAATCCAGAGCGAGAATACGCAATCTACTTTCCGAACGGCGGATCGGTCGATATTAACTTGCATGTCATGAAAGACACCAAAACGCTAACAATCCGATGGCTCAATATCGCTAAAAGCGAATGGACACAAGAAGCGGAAGTCCCCTTTGAAGATAGCCTGACGCTGTCTGCACCGACCGAAGGTCATTGGGCAGTTCTGATTCAATCCAGATAATCGCCACCGTTCCACTCATCCTAATTGCATTTTTTTTGCATTCTCACCAATCTTGTGATATAATATATACCGTTGCTAATGAGGAAGTCTGTTTCTAACACCGTTTTCATTTTATCGGAGCAACCGTCATGTTCAAACATCGGTTAGACCAATTCAAACATGAAAATGTGGGAATGTTTGACCTTGCTTCTATTGGGATCATGCTGGCACTCGCTATCTGTATCGGCTATTTCGGCGGCAAGTGGATCGGCGGAAAATTAGGCAACGCAGCCATTGGAGCATACATCGGTTTCGGAATGGGGGTTGCTGCCGGATTCATGGAGATGTTTCGCTCAATAGCACGCTGGAACCGGCGACTTGAACGTCTGGAAAAAAAGCGACGTGCCGCCTCAGAAGATGAGCAGGCGGAAATCTGACAGCAATCGGGCTGACAGCAATCGGGCTGACAGCAATCGGGATCCGAAAATTACCGTTATGTTGACAAAGGAGTCAATAGAAATAAATGGGGCCCGTTTTAGAATTTGGAGATCGGTTTATCCGCCACGTCTACATCTTGACAATCTGCCTCACCATCGTTGTTGCTGCAGTGTTGTTAGGATTCAAGCGTGCTGCGCTCCCAAGTTTTCTAATCGGTAGTGCTATGGGACTCGGTCTCTTTTGGTCTCTCGAATTCATGGTTCGGCGACTTATCCGACCCGGGAAAACGCAAAAAACAAAACACTTATTCGGATTTATCACCCTTGGCAAATACGCAGTCCTCGGCGTGTGTCTCTATTTATTATTTAATAAAGTGGAATGGATGAACGTCTATGCCTTCGCCGGCGGGATCGCTTTAATCCAAGGTGCGATCATTATTAAAGCGATCGGTCTAATGGTGAATATCCTTTCAAATAAGGACCCAAATCAGTCTTGAGGTGGGACTTGTAAGTCAGCTTCAAGTGGAAAGTATTTGTACTATTTTCCACACAAAAAACACAACGACAAAACATGAACAAACTATCGTTTATCTGCTTGGTTGTCGGATTCACTTTGGCAGCAGTCGCCGGGAGTTTCGCAGCAGATGAAACCCACTCCGATGACCACGGGCACCGCACTTGGCTCTACACAATTTCAGAGATGTTACCCAACGACATTATCCCGGAGCCTGGTCGGTGGCATCAACCGGACCTGATTCCAAATACATATTTCGCGGTTATCGTTTTAGTGCTGCTCTTCATTTTTGCGACCCGGAAGTTGAAACGGCTTCCTGAGGGAAAAGGGCAAACGCTTTTAGAGGTGTTTGTCGGCGGCATCATTGATTTCTTCGGTGGGATTTTAGGCGATCACGGCAAAAAGTATGTACCGTTCGTCGGCTCCTACTTCATCTTCATCCTCTCCCTGAACTACCTCGGTCTGATTCCGGGTTTTCAAGCTCCGACAGCAGATCTGAATACAACGCTCGCGCTCGGCGTAACCGCTGTGTTAGGCGTTCAAATTATCGCTATTAAAGAGAACGGTGTCGTCGGTTATCTCAAGCACCTTGCAGGCAATCCACCGTGGTTAGGTGTTTTGATGTTTCCACTTGAGGTCATCGCGCAACTGTCTCGGGCAGGGTCGCTCGCCATCCGTCTTTTCGGGAATATCTTCGGTGAAGAATCGGTGATTGCGGAACTTACTAAACTCGGCCTCGGCATACTCCTCTTCGGGGCCATCCCGTTCTTACCGCTTCAAGTCCCGATGCTGTTCTTCGGAATGTTCGGCGGTTTTTTGCAAGCGTTCGTTTTCACCATCTTAACATCTATCTACATAGTGATGTTTATAGAACATGATGATGAGGCACACGAAGCACATCATTAATCCCGCTCGACCGGCAGAAAATTTGGTGCCTATGCCAACCGTTCGAGCCACTAATATACACAGACGCGACTTCAAGGTCGCGATTTCTAAAAAAGATAGGAGACTTTCATGATTTATTTAGCAGTGTTGGCGTTTGGCGTAACGTTAGGGTTGCCAATCGCTGTCATCTTTGCCTCACGGGCCCAAGGGAGTGCTACCAGTACGGCACTTGAAGGAATCGCGCGTCAACCTGAATCCGCGCCGCGGATCCAAACGGCGATGATTATCGGTTTGGCACTCATCGAATCGCTGGTTATCTATGCCTTGTTGATGTTCTTCATTTTGCAGCTCTTCAACCTCCCAGATAAAGAGATGCTTATAGAACTGATCCGTGCTGCAGCACAACAAGGGGGCGGAAATTAGCGATACCCACAGCAGCACTAAAAACTTACGCCTCCACCACGTTGGGGCAATCCACAGATCGCCCCAACCTGTTGGAGCAACTTACAGCAAAACGTAGGAAATTTATGCAAAAAAAAATATACGGGTTTTGTGTCATCTTCATGGGAATATGCGTCACAAGTGTATTCGCCGCCGATGCACCCGCAGGTGAAGGCGGTCTGTTGGCAGGACTTGGGATCGATCCGAAAACGATTCTCATCCAAGTCATCGGTTTTCTGGTTGTTCTTGCTGTTTTGTGGAAGTTTGCCTTCGGTAAAATCGGGGGGCTTTTAGATGAACGCAGATCTCAAATCACTACGCAAATAGCGCAATTAAAAACAGACCGCGAGGCGTTGGACAGGCTCACCGCAGAGACACGCCAACGCTTAGCCGATATTGAGACCGAGGCGCAAACGAAAATCCAAACCGCAATTGAACAGGGAAACGCCGAACGTCAGCAAATTCTTGAACAGGCGCGACAAGAAGCGGAAGATGAAATCACGAGAGCCAGAGCAGAGATCCAACGTGAGAAAGACGAAGCTATCTCCGAACTTCGAGGCGTTGTTGCTGAACTTGCTATTGATGCCGCCGGTAAAATCATAACTGAAGAACTCAACGCAGAGAGACATCAGCAGATTATCGACGCATCTATCAGCAGATTGCCAGCGGATCCCCGTTAGCAGTTTTTTATTGAAGGTGAAAACGGATTATGAGAGATATTCGGGTTGCGAAACCTTACGCCCGCGCCCTATACGATGCAGCGGTAGAACAAGATGTTTTGGACGCTATCATTGCAGATATGGGTAACCTGCAAGAATTGATTGAGCACTCTGAAGAACTTACGCAATTAATTCAGAGCCCTGTACTGTCTCCACAATTTAAAAGCGAGGCGTTTCAGACACTTTTCACCGACGCAATGCAACCGCTGACGATTAATTTCTTCAAACTCCTCACATCAAAGCAGCGTGAACGCTATCTCATCGCTATAATAGATGCCTTTTCAGCGATTGTTGACGAAGCTGAGGGTAGACTCGTCGCGAAAGTGACAACCGCTGTGCCTATAACACCCGAACAAGAAGAACGACTCACAGCGCAATTAAGCGCGTACTCGGGAAAACAGGTGCGGTTGGAAACCACAACCGACGCACAAATCCAAGGCGGATTTATCGTACAATTAAATGACACCGTTTTTGATGCAAGCATCGCCTCACAACTCCAACGTTTGAAACAACAACTCGCGAAAGGCTGAAGCGGCTATCCGAAACCAGAAGGCAGTCGGCTAACCGACAGCCATAGAGGACAGAAAATATGGCAAGAGAAGTCCGACCAGACGAAATATCAAATATCCTTAAACAACAACTGCAACAGTTTGAACAGGACGTGGATGTCTATGATTCCGGTACCGTACTGGAAGTAGGCGACGGTATTGCACGGGTACATGGACTCGCCAATGCAATGGCGAGCGAAATGATTGAGTTCCCTAACGGCATCTACGGCATCGCTTTCAACCTCGAAGAGGACAATGTCGGTTGCGTGCTGTTCGGCGAAGATCAACTCATACACGAAGGTGATACCGCTAAGCGGACCGGAAGACTCCCTGAAGTCCCTGTAGGCGAAGCACTCCTCGGACGGATCGTTGACGCACTCGGTCAACCCATTGACGGGTTAGGTGCTATTGAAACAGAACACCGACTCCCAGTAGAGCAGAAAGGACTCGGTATTGTGGAGCGGCAACCCGTTAGTGAACCCCTCTATACAGGTTTAAAAGCGATTGACAGCTTGACACCTATCGGCAGAGGGCAACGTGAACTTATCATCGGGGACCGGCGGACAGGTAAAACAGCGATCGCGATAGATGCTATCCTGAGCCAGCGGAATACAGATGTCTACTGTATCTATGTGGCTATCGGTCAAAAGGGGTCTACGTTGGCACAGGTCGCCAATACGCTCCGCGATCATAATGCGATGGAATATACCACCATCGTGTCTGCCCCGGCAAGCGCGCCCTCACCACTTCAGTACATCGCCCCCTACTCCGGCACCTCAATGGGTGAGTACTTCAGTAACAACGGCAAACACGCGCTTATCATCTACGATGATTTGACAAAACACGCCTGGGCATACCGACAAATGTCGCTACTTTCACGGAGACCCCCAGGTCGCGAAGCATATCCGGGCGATGTTTTCTACTTACACTCACGCCTCTTAGAACGCGCCGCGAAACTCAGTGACGAACTCGGCGGCGGGTCTCTCACTGCCTTACCGATTATTGAAATCTTTGAAGGCGATCTGACAACTTATATCCCGACAAACGTTATCTCTATTACCGACGGACAGATATATCTCACAACGGACCTGTTTAACCAAGGGGTGAGACCTGCAATTGATGTTGGTACGTCTGTTTCGCGTGTTGGTGGTGATGCACAGGTAAAAGCGATGAAATCGGATGAGGTTGCAGGCACGTTAAAACTTGATCTTGCGAGTTTCCGAGAAGTTGCTGCCTTTGCACAATTTGGATCTGATTTGGATGCATTAACGCAATCTCTGCTCCTACGCGGCGCACGACTCGTGGAATTGCTGAAACAACCGCAATATGAGCCGATGTCTGTTGAACGTGAAGTGGCATCTATCTTCTGCGGCACCAACGGTTATTTAGACGATGTTCCTGAATCGGAAGTGGCGCGGTTTGAATCTGAATTCCTACAATATCTTGACAGGAATCATACGGAGCTCCTCTCAGAGATCGCAGAAACCGGTGAGTTGAGCGATGAATTGCTTGAAACCTTGCACGCTGCTGCTAAAGCATTCAAGGAAAATTGGAGTGATACACCGGTAGCAGCACCAGCCCAAACGGACGCGCCCACAGAATCAGAAGACGCGGTAGCAGAATCAGAGGACGCGCCCACAGAATCAGAGGACGCGCCCACAGAAGGTGAATAATCATGGCAACGCTACGAGAAATCCGGCGGCGCATCGCCAGTATTAAAAATATCGAGCAGGTTACCGATGCCATGCGCGTCGTCGCCGCTGCGCGGCTCCGGCGTGCCCAAGAGAGTATTGTGGCGACGCGTCCGTACGCAGATAAACTCAATGAAATCCTCGGGCATCTGATCGCACAGATGGATACCGAAGAACAAGCATTGACACATCCGCTGCTTGAGGAACGGGAAATAAAACATGTCTGTATCATCTCGGTTTCGGGTGACCGCGGGTTGTGCGGCAGTTTCAACAGCAATGTCATCCGCACAACGACAGAACGGATACAACACTACGAAGAAAATGGTGCTGATGTGACGCTTATCTGTATCGGTAGGCGCACGCAGGAGCATTTTGCCAGACGTGACTATGACATCACGGATGCTTACATAAATATCTTCCGCCAACTTGAATTCCAAACGGCTGTTGACGTTGTCCACGAGTTTGAACACTTGTATATTGACAAGCAGATTGACAAAGTTGAGGTTATCTACAATAACTTCAAGTCCGCGATTCTCCAGACGGTGCTTGTTGAACAACTTTTGCCATTGGAACCGATAGAACCAGAAGGGGATACACTTTTCTTAGACTATATCTATGAACCGGGGCAGGTTGAACTCTTTGAAATGCTACTCGGGAAACACTTGAACATGCAAATGTGGAAAGTGCTTTTAGACTCGAACGCTGCGGAACAAGCAGCGCGAATGGCAGCGATGGAGAACGCCACACAAAAGGCGCAAGAGCTCATTGACGAGTTAATTCTCCAACGTAACAGAGCACGTCAGACACAGATTACAACAGAAATTTCCGAAATCGTGAGTGGTGCAGCCGCATTAGAGGGTTAAAACGCTCTGCCGTTGCAAAGTAGTAAGCAGACACCGTTCTGCTGTCCGGAGGTTTCAGATGCCAATCAATCCGGAGTTTTGAACACGAACGTGCCCGCTGTATTACGCAATATAGTGAGAAACTTGAAAACCTGAATCGGAAAATCCAACGCGTGAATCTTCTCATGCCAACTCGAAATCGGCAACACGCGTTAATCAATCGGACAGAAGCAATCAACCGCTTTCAGAAAGCATGTCCGAATCTTTTAACGAAAAGTTAAGACAGATGTACAAGGTTAATCCAAACACACATCAAGATTGCAGATCCTTGCTTCAAAAAGCGGTGCGCCGTGGTAACCATACTCTCGTCGCTAAAGTTGTAGATCATCTTTATGAAATTGATGACATAAAATGGTTGAAACAGCGAGTAGGTGTGATTATTGTGGAGGAATGCTGGCCCCTCATTGGGGAATGGGAGCTACCTAAAAAACTTGAGGAACAGCAAGCAGCAATACGAGATGTGCTAAGTCGAGCCGCTATATGTGCAAAATTTAAGGATGCCACTGGACTTGGTTCTCTGGCGTATGCCCTGTCGGAAGGCGACGATTCAGTATTAACTGGATCCGATGAAGATACTGATATTAAACACGTGAGTGCTGCTATTCAGCGAGAAAAAGAATACTGGGAATGGATCGTTTCCCAATGTTCGTCTGATTCAACCAATCGCCTCGTGAAACGAGCCTCTATTGCTTATCGGAAAGGCGGATGGCCGTGGGACAAAGCTTTTATACAAGCAGCGGCATATCTGGCTGTTACTGATGGTTTACCCAAATTGCGCGACGGATCCAAAACCGAATCAAAATTTCCATTTTGGGTTGCATTGGACAAACATACTCCTCAGGGAAAGACTGCCCTTAGTAAAGCAGCAAAGGTAACAGGTTTTCCATGGAGGCAGCTGAATTGGGTTAGCTTCTATTGCGAGAGTGGTCTGGTTTATAATCTCACACCCTCCCGATGGTGGGACAGAGAAATAGAATGGAGACTTGGAAAAGTCGGACTTTCACTCGACGATGCGAAATCAATGTGGACCAAGGCTCGTCCAGTATTTATGGAATTGCTACAGAGCGAATCAAAACACCTTGAACAACATATAGGTATAAATAATAGCCAATCTAACAACATTATTGATGGTGAACAACTTAATCTATTCTCGCTATACGAGGAAATAAATGCATGATAAGTGGCAATGAGATTCAGTCTTTAGTCGATCTCTTACTAGAGAGGGATGTTTCGCTATATCATGCCTGCCAACTAATTGATTTTGAGTCGTATATTGCCCTTGGAGGTATACCCTCACGCGCTTTGCTCGAAAACAAAGGATTGCCGTTTACACCCTTTGATACTGATACTAATGACAAAGCAAATGGAGTATGGGATAAAGTTTTTGGAAACTTGAAGGAATTTGGTGACATTTTCGCTGCTGGTAGGCATTGGCCACCAACCGTTTATGGCCCCATACAACTTCAAATAAAGCCATCGGCTTTGTTGGAGGCATCTGATGTTGCTATATGTATAAAATCTGCAGGGGGTGAAGGATTCGATCGGGAATCAGAAGCATTGACAATTGACGAAATTGATAGAGTGTTCTATCACCCTTGCAATGCCCCTTTTCCCAGAAGTATTAGGGTAAAATCTCAACGTTTATTAGCTAAGGAATTCAAAAAAACAAAACCGCAATCTCCTGAAATCAGTTGTTCGGTGCCAAATCAAGTGCTATCAGCCGAATACATTATAGTAGCATGGGTTGATCCGTACACTCTGAATGGTCAAAGGTTATTAGATCGTGTTTCAAATGTAGTTAAGAACAAGTCGGAATTCAATTTTCACATTCGCCAACGAAACTGTCCGGAGAAGTCAAGAATCCATCTTTACAATGAAATAGCCGAATGTATTCGCGAAGAAATTCCATCGTTGCATGATCTCGTTCAAAATAGTATGCTTAGTTCTACTTTACGAGAGTACGCACAGCAAGTTCTTGGGAATTCCGAAGCAGAACGGCAATTTAACAGATATGTCAAGTATTTGCTGCACGGTACACTCAGATCGATGAGAACGAACGCAATACTTGATTGATATGCAAAAGGAACATCTTATGAACCAAGGTAAAATTTTAGAAATTGTCGGCGCACGCGTTGACATCGATTTTTCGGAAGGTGAACTGCCGGATATCCTCAACGCTGTTAAAGTTCAACGCCACGACGGAAGCGAGTTGGTACTTGAAGTGCAACAGCATTTAGGCGAAAATCGAGTCCGTGCAGTGGCTATGGACACTACAGACGGTTTAGTTCGCGGCGCACTTGCAACCGATACGGGCGGTCCCATTTCTGTGCCAGTCGGCGATGCTGTCCTCGGCCGCGTTTTCGACGTAACAGGTCAACCCATTGACGACAGAGGCGACCCCGGTGAATCTGAACGCTATTCTATTCACAGACCACCGCCACCCCAGTCTGAACTTACTACAGTTGCCGAGATGTTAGAAACAGGCATCAAAGTCATTGATCTGATCCAACCTGTTGTTCGAGGGGGTAAGGTCGGATTTTTCGGCGGTGCCGGTGTCGGCAAAACCGTTTTGGTCGCTGAACTGATATATAACATCGCAACACAGCACGGGGGGTACTCTGTTTTCTGTGGGGTCGGTGAACGGACACGCGAAGGCAATCAGTTCTGGCTTGAACTTGACGAATACGGCGTTATTGACAAAACGGCGATGGTGTTCGGACAGATGAATGAACCCCCGGGCGCGCGTCTCCGAGTCGGGCTTGCAGGGCTCTCTATGGCAGAATACTTCCGCGATCAACAGGGGCAAGACGTGCTTATTTTTATTGACAACGTCTTCCGTTTCACACTTGCAGGCGGTGAGGTGTCAGCACTGCTCGGTCGGATGCCCTCCGCTGTCGGATACCAACCGACACTCGCAACAGAAATGGGTGAGTTGCAGGAACGCATCACCTCCACACAACACGGCTCAATCACATCTTTCCAAGCCGTATATGTTCCCGCTGATGACTATACCGATCCCGCTGTGGTCTCTGTTTTTGCACACCTTGACGCTGTTACACGCTTGGAACGCAGCATCGTTCAGAAGGGGAGGTTTCCTGCGGTAGATCCGCTCACGTCAAGTTCACGTATTCTGACAGCAGAGATTATCGGTGAAGAACATTATCAGACCGCATTTAGAGTCAAGCAGGTGTTACAGGAATACGGCGACCTACAAGATATTATCGCTATCCTCGGGGTAGATGAATTGTCGGACGATCAAAAGTTGGTCGTCAATAGGGCGCGGAAGATAGAAATGTTCCTCACACAACCGATGTTTGTGGCTGAACGTTTCACTGGCCGCGCGGGCAAATATGTCAAAATTGAGGATACCGTACAAGGCTGCCAAGCGATTCTTAACGGCGATTGTGATGAGCTACCTGAACAGTCGCTGCGTTATATCGGCACAATTGACGAAGCGTTTGAGCAAGCAAAAGGCGAAGATTTAGAAGAAGCAGCGGATTAGTTCGTAGGGGCTGGGTTCTCCAGCCCGATAAGCAATATCCTCATTCGTAGGGGCTGGGTTCTCCAGCCCGATAAGTTCGTACAGGTAGTATTATGCAAGGCAGAAATTTCCATCTTGAAATCCGTACACCGGAACAATTGATTTACGAAGGCGACGTGACGAGCGTTCAGGCACCGGGCGTGGAAGGCAACTTCCAAATTCTGACAGGACACATCCCTTTCCTGACGGCATTAGACATAGGCGAGATCCGTATCAGCGAATCATCAGACACGCAGCAGTTAATGGCGACAAGTGGTGGGGTCTTTGAAGTGCTACGGACAGGTGTCACTGCCTTGGTTGAAACCGCGGAGTGGGCATCAGAAATTGACGTAGAACGTGCTGAGCAAGCCCGCGACCGTGCCCAGGCGCAGCTCACAGCAGACGCCTCCGATCTGAACCGACCGCGTGCAGAAGCAGCACTCGCCCGCGCCCAAAACCGCATCAAAGTCGCAAGTGCTTTGTAGATGTTGACTTGCTGTTCCTAAGTGGGGGTGGGCAATGCGAAAATTTGGAACCCGAGGCCCCGTCAATGCCCAAGAGAATTACATTGTCAGTCGCACCGAAGAAACTGCAGATTTCAGCAATCGCGTCAAAGAGGGACGCTATATCGTTCTTTTTGCACCGCGCCAGTCGGGAAAAACGACCTTTTTTCAACGTGCCTTGGACACACTCACAGCAGAGCCGACCTACTTTCCAATCCGTCTGAATTTTGAAGAGTATGGAGACTACGCCTCTTCCGCTTTTTACGCCTCCTTTTATAGGGAAGTGCGCAAAGAAATTGAGGCGGTTTTCCGAAAACGTGGAAGTCCACTGGCGGAGACGCTAAACCAATTTTTAAAGGACGCGCAGATAACCGACCACGTTGAAATGCGGGAGTTCTTCGAACACCTTGCAAGTTTTCTTGTCAACCAGCGGGTTGTCCTTATCATAGATGAGTTTGATGGTATCCCGCAAGCAGCAGTGCGCGGTTTTCTGCATTCGCTCCGCCACATCTATCTCCCCGGTAAACCGAGATGTCCTCACAGTATCGGTATCATCGGCGTTAAAAGCATCACACAACTGAGTTACGACCGGTCCATCTCGCCCTTCAATATCCAAGATGAATTCCACCTATCCAATTTCACGCTGGCGCAGGTTCAAGAACTCCTAACACAGTACACCGATGAAGTTGGGCAAACCTTCGCGCCAGAGGTTATTGAGAGCCTCCATAAACAGACTGCGGGCCAACCCTTCCTCGTCAATCGCTTCGCGCAGATACTCACAGAGGAATTGAGCATTCCCAGAACCGAGCCGGTAACGATGGTGCATTTCGCAGCGGCACATGCCCGACTCCTTCGCGAACGAAACACCAACATCGATCATCTGACAACGAATATCCGCAAAAACCGTCACTTCGAAAGGATACTCATGGAAATCATGACGTATGAGGAAGGGGTCCGCTTTAATCTACACGATGAACTCATCAGTGAGCTCACAACTTACGGCGTTATCGGAGAAGACCCTGACGGAAGATGTGAGATTCTCAATCCGATTTATCTGCATCACATCATGCAAGCATTTACGCCCGCGGTGAACGGCTTGGAGCGAGACTATTTTGCGGAAGAAAACATCAACGGATTTCTCAATTATCTCACCTCTACGGGGCAGATTGAGATGGAGTCGCTCTTAGATAACTTCCGGGATTTCATTACCCGCGTAGGTTTTAGGATTCTGCAGGTCCCCGAAACGCCACAAGAATATGTCGGAAGGCATCTGCTTTTGACGTATTTAGATTCGTTTGTCAAGACAGTAGGCGGCATCATGTCATTTGAAGTGCCAACCGGGCGTGGGAAGATGGATCTCCTGATCACCCACAATCAGCGAAAATACATCGTTGAAACCAAAATCTGGCGAGGCGACACTCGGTATCAGGCAGGCAAAGCGCAGCTCGCCGCGTATCTCAAATTGGAAAACGTGATGGAAGGGTATTATGTCGTCTTTGATCACCGAAAAGAACCCGCGCCCCGCGTAGAAACCGACCACTTTGACAGTTTAACAATTCGGAGTTATGTCATCCCTGTCGTTCAAGAAGTCCCCTCACACACGAGCGCACAGAAACAAACACCCTGACTACTGGCTGCCATTCACTAAATGGATGATGAACGCTTCAAGACTTTCTGTCTCTGCAGCCTCGCGTAGCAGGGACCTAAGCCGTGGTAAATCGTCTATAGCTTCAAGCGCAGGCTTTAGGACCTCTGTAGCCACGTTCTCAAGACGATCCTCCAGGAACATAAGGATGTTCTCTATAGTGCTCTCCTTAGCTCCCCGTTCAAGTCCTTGTTCAAGTCCTTGTTCAAAACCTTCCGCTATCGCTTTTTCTGTAATCTGTTGGTAAACCGATGAATCTTGCATAATGTCCTCCGCTAAAAGATCCCCTATCGCCTCCGATGGATGAATCAAACCACCCATCACCCATAAATCTATAAGTAAGTCGTGTAGGTTGGGTTGAACGGATACCACAAAAACCTGAAAAGTTACAGAAGAATGAACTCTCTCCATGGGTGTTACGTCAGACAAAACCGAGTGAAACCCAACAGCTTTGCAGTTTCCGGAACCCTGACGGTGTGAAGTTGGGTTTCACTATGTTCTTGATTATGGAAAGCGACACATTGGATTGAGGGTATTTGGATAGACACATTTGTCTCCCCAGTTCCGTTCAACCCAACCTACGATGCTAAACTCACAGAGGAATTAGATATTCCCAAAACCGAGCCGGTAACATAAGCAAGGGCATAATCGGGTTTTAGTCGGATAGCCATGGTATAGTCTGCAATGGCACCCACATAATCACCCAGTCCGTACCTTGCCTTCCCCCATAGAAAGTAGGTATCCGCAGATATAGATAGATTATGTCCCTGTAACAGAGATTTTGCTGGTTTTGACCGCGCAAGCAGTGCCTTGAGATATTTCGACGGTATGGCAAAATTAAGATTCTGTGCATCCAAAGCGCGATGACCAGCAAAGGATACCCCAATAACTTCACCCTTACGATTTAGCACAGGACCGCCACTGCTCCCTGGAGAAATCGGTGCAGTCATCTGGAGTCGTTCTTTCGTATACTTATCTCGCCGACTACTGATAATACCATCCGAGAACGTCCCTTCCAAACCCTTAGGGTTACCAGCGACATAGACTGTCTCACCAATCCGAATATCATTACTATCGCCAAGGGAAAGTGGTTTGATACCATACGCAGTTACCTTTAGGAGTGCAAGGTCATTGGCTTTGTCAGTTGCAGTAACGCCTTCAATTTCGTAAGTCGTGTACTTGCCTACCAACTTTGCAGTGCCTTTTGCTGCACCCTCAACCACGTGGTAGTTGGTAGCAATTATGTTGGACTTGACGAAAAAACCGCTACCAATACCCAAAGTTTTACCGTTTTTATCCTTCATTTCCAGGTACACCGTTGCTGCTAACGCTTTCTCGGCAATATCTTCGGCAGAAAGAGGGGCTTGGGCAGGAGTAGTATTTATTGTGCAAAACAGTAATAACACTGCAGCTGCAGAAAGAGCTCGTTGATATAAAAATCTATTTTTATGTTTCATCGGAGGTTTCCTTAACGCAGTCTAAGAGATGTCATTTTTTTGATTTGTCACAGTTTGTTTCATACTCACGCTCACAACTTGACCCTGCTTGAGAGTTTTCAGCACCGTATTCACTTGAGGAATCAACGGTGCAAGATGCGCGTAACGGTTACTCTCAGCCTGCAACAACACAATGCCTATTTGAATTTTCTCCAAGTTTTGCTAATATAAAAATCCTTTATCCATTGTAACAAAGGCATCAAACTCAGCCGAAGCTTTTCGCAAGAGCTCTCCATTTTTTAGACCCTTCCACCCCTTATATCTAACTGTAACAACTTCAATTGGAGCGGCAAAAAGTTGTCTCAGTCTGTGAGGTAGATGCTCATCAAGCAACACGCGCATTAGTAAACTCCAGAGCCATCTGCAAGTAAGCCACTGCCTGTTCACGTGAGACTGTCGGGAAATCGTCAAGGAATACATCAAGCGAGTCACCTGCGACAAGGTGTTGAATCAGGCTTTCAACTGGTACGCGAGTCCCCGCAAAAACTAAGGTACCGTGCATCACCTGTGGATCTTGGGAGACAATTTGTTCTGTCTTCATAACTCATTTCCTTTCTATGACTTTTTAGGTTTTTTTTTGAGGCACCTAATTTCATCTACATTGTCAACGTAACCACATCCTGCTTCACGATCTCCTTGACATGTCCATACCCAGCAGATGCTACCAATTCCAACGTCTCCGGCGATAACCGATCTAAAATAGACTGCGGAAAACTATGCGCACCAGAGAACTGTGGAAAATACCGCAGCACCAGAAACCGCCGATCCCGATCCTTCGGCTTCCAACGTAGCACACCGTGCGTCAGCAACTCCGAAATAATGACAATATCTCCCGCCTTCGGTGTGATATTGACGAAAACAGGGTCGTCAAGCGGATTAATGCCATCTTCCTCGTCAAGCAACAGCAGCTGCTCCGGTCGCTTAAATTCACTCTTATGCGAACCCGGGATGACGATGAGTCCGCCATCGCCCGGATAGACATCCGTAAAATACGGAAAACAGACGAAGTTATTGCAATAGATGCGTCCGTTGTCGACTTCATAACGCGTGCTATACCACCCGTAATCATCGCGCGCGCAGTGCAGACCGCCAGGGTTCACCTTTGTACCTTCACCAGCTGCCCATAAATCGTGTTTATCATGCTTCAACGAGCCCCTGCCAAACCGTGGTTGATTGTCCGTTAGTTCTTTGATAATCGGCCAGAGTGCTGCGTGCATCGTTAAACATTCAAGCGATTTATCAAAAGCGAACCCGTGCTGATGGAGTCCACGCTGCTCAAATCCGGGGGGTAATTCATCAGGCGGTGTGGTTATGTATCTATCAACGGCTTCAGCCGCTTCCGCTAATGCATCACCGGTGATAACGTTTTCTAAATGGAGATAACCTGTTACATCAAACAAATAACGCTGCTTCGGTGTCATTCTTCTAATTTTCCTCTCTTATGCCAATTCCATTGCAGTTTTTGGAAATGTCCCCGGCCGGGTTATGACGTGGCAAGCCACTCCACTATCATCTGTTCTGGATGTATTTCTGGATTGAAAACAAGGAGTCCTTCACTGATTGCGGCTCTCAATAATCGCTGATCGGACGCAACCAGAATAAGTTCGTCTCCTGCTTCGTGGCATGCTGCTGCAGTATCCAATGCGGAACGTAATACAATTGCATCAACGCTATTGAGTGAGTGCGTTTCAATCAAATCCATTGAGGACCAAATCAGCGAATTCGGAACGGGAATCGTCCTGAAACCGGACTGATCATCTATTATCTCATAATCAAGATTAATGCCAGCTTGACGAAAATCAGCATTTGTGAGGCGATTATCGTTTTTTTTTCGCACAAGAACCCAGATAATCTCAATGGCACCGAGATCAGGCACATCAAGTGGTTATGAGGCACGTTAGC
Organism: Candidatus Poribacteria bacterium; assembly: GCA_963668035.1. Lineage (GTDB taxonomy): Bacteria > Poribacteria > WGA-4E > WGA-4E > WGA-3G > WGA-3G. The sequence goes on from OY764073.1 coordinate 600,650, forward strand.
GAAAAGGAAATTGATTTTATCACTACCAAGCTCCTGTGTATAACGTTTTACAAGTGCACTAGCATCAAAATAAAAATAGTACACCGCTATTTTCCTCGTTCTTCAATAATTGCGCTGCTAAACTCGTTTCCTTCGGGCTGGAGGCCGTTCCGGACCATTCGTGCTTGAAGCTCTTCGGCAGGGATAGGATTCCCTGAGATTCCCATCCTTCCAAGGATTTCACGAGCAATTTCCGCGTCTTGCTTTTTGTCTTTAGAGCCGTCAATTTCCAATTGATTGAGTACCCCAGACAGACGCAATGTTATATCCTCCACCGCTTCTTCTAACCGAGTTACCCGTTGGGTGAGCGTCTCAACCGTTTCTAACATAGTCAAAATTCTCCTTTCACGGCTTAACAAATTCAGGACCTATGCATCTGTATTCTACACAATTTACGTCCGGCTGTCAAGCCAATTTGCTCCAAGAATCGAAGCAAAAAATTTGCCAGACCTTATAACGCCATATCAAAATCTGTACCGGTTACGTTGCCTTTTACGTAAGCATCGCGGAAGAGAGTCTGGCGTTTCGGTGGCATTTCCGCAAGTAACGCCTGTGGCGGTTTAGAGAGACTCCACCGTTTATCCACCGAGTTATACGCGTTGAAAACTGCGACCCGATCAACATCAGGGTTTTGCCACGCTTGTCCGCTATGCGTAATTGCCTCAGTAAAAATAATAATAGACCCGGCAGGACAAGAATAGGTATCCCAAAACTCCCAGTCTTGTGTATGTGCACCCTCCGGCGCAGTATAAGCGGCCTTATGGCTCCCCGTAATGAACATCGTGCCCCCGTCTCCTTTCTCCACAGGATTGAGTTCCCAGACGACGCGTGTCAATCCGCTATACGCTTGACCCGGAAGGCAGGAATATTGGTGGCAATCTCCCGGCATTCGCCATAGACCGTTACCGTTGTGGGCGTGAAACGAAAAAGGTGGTTCGTCCGATGTAGAACGCAACGCCAAAAAACTCATCTCCATACGGAAACCGTAGCAGGTATCCGAAGCGAGATACGGCGATGCAAGGAATTCGTTTCCAAACGCCACCACAACCGGATGATCTGTCAATTTCTCCAAGGGACCCCCGTAAGTTGAGCGGTGCTGTTGTGGAATCGTTTCAGGGTCATTCTTTAATCGGTAACAGAAATCGCGCATCTCCGCAATCTCCGATTCCGTTAGCACACCCGGCACCAAGAGCCACCCATTTTTATCAAAGAGATATTTCTGTTCTTGCGTTAGAGGGGCAACAGGTTCACCATCGGCATTTGTCTGTGTAATATCGGCAGCTGCCGTCGCCAACGGACTCCCTAAATCTTTGTTGAATTTAATACCTAACTGTTCTGCCATAAGTATTTCCCTTCCGATTATAATAAAAGCCGAAAATATGGGGCACTCCATAACGGGTACCTACATGCACGTAGGGGCTGGGTTCTCCAGTCCCATAACCGCCTGCAGCTAATGGATACGTCCACCCGTAAAATAATCCGGATTCGCTCCCATTTTTTCCAAAAGTGGTGCGGTTATTGCATCAAGTTTTTCAATCACATCAGCAGACGGAGAGTAGGCAACCGCATGCAGGTTTTCCGCCAATTCATCTACATTTCGGGTCCCGACGAGCATACACGTAATCCCCGGTCTCGCCATCGCCCAGGCAATCGCAAGCCGACTTATCGGAATCTGCTCCGTTTCCGCAACTTTGCGGATAGCCTCCAGGGTCTCAAACAATTCTTCTTCGGCACCCGTTTCACCATGCGAAGCCTGCGGACGATCGTCCCGAAAATGCCGAAACCGAGAATGCACCGGCGGTATCTCCTCTGCACTCTTATACTGTCCGGTCAATATACCCTGTAGCAACGGCATATACCCCAAGATACCGACGTTATGATCTCGGCACAGCGGAAGCAATGCCGGTTCTATCGCTCGCGACAAAAGATTATAGCAGAGTTGATTCACCGTAATAGCTGCACCTGCCTCAAGTGCCGCCGTGAGTTGTTCCACCCCGAAGTTGCTTACGCCGATAGCACGGACGAGTCCATCTTCCTGCAAGCGCGTGAGCTCAGCCATACTCTCTTGAATAGCAATTTCATCGTCGGGCCAGTGAATCATATAGATGTCAACATAATCCGTTTGCAACCGTTGGAGACTCGCTTCGCAATGCTCACGTATCGTAGCGGGATCAGGTCTGCTGACCTTCGTGCCGATGACGGCTTCGTGTCGTCTGCCTTTCAGTGCGACAGCCAGTGCCTCTTCACTGCGTCCGTCGTTATATCCTTCTGCTGTATCAAAGAAATTGATCCCAGCATCCAACGCAGCATTCGCGACAGCCGTAACATCCGACTGTGCCTGTGGTCCCCAATAGTCGCCCCCGCCATAAGACCAACAACCGATTCCCATCGGTGAAATCTCAATTCCAGATTTTCCACACGTCCGCATTTCCATTTTTCAGCCCCCATGATGTCGGATACAATCTACCCCAATTCTGCACAGAGTTCCGTAATCAATTGAGCATTTTCGCCAATCTGATCACCGAACTGCTGATACATACCGAGTAGCAACGCGTCAATCGGCTTGGTGTTTTCTATCGCGAACTTCACTTCTGTCCGAATCTGTTCCGCGCTGCCGATTGTCCTACCCGCCGCAAGCACCTTGAAGATAAGGCAAGGTTTCTCTGTCCGTTGGATCGCCTCACACATCTCCTCACGGTCCTCCCGCGCGTAAATCTCACCCAGCGGCGCGTATCCGAATTTTTGGGTAAACTTTTCGCTACCGCCGTGCAGATTATAGAGCCCTGTCATGTAATAGTCTACATCCCACGCCTCATCTTCAGCAATATGGAGAAGTTTCGGATCATGGACAGATAGACCGACAAACACTCCCGTATCACGAATCCGTTTGAGGATGTCTTGTAGGTAATCGAGCCTGTTTTCGCGTAAACAGCGTTGCCCGACCCCACCGCCGTGGGGTGCCATACCGAACGGATTATGCTTCGCAGCTTCAAAAACATGATCGGGATCCTCGTACCAACGGGAACCTTGGCTGAGACAGAACCAGTTTATCGTGCCGCCCGCATCACGGTAAAGTTGTAGATCCGACATAGAGCGTTCTGTCATACTATTCTGCCAACCATTAATCCCGGCTTCCTCCGCCCGTTTGAGCGTCGCCACGACCCGCTCCGGTGTATGATATTCCTTCTGGTGCTGTGAAAGGAGCTGATTAAAATGCGAATAGCCGTAAATCGGGTTATCGCCAATCACTAATTTACTGATCTGATGATTACAAAAAGAGACTTTCGGTAACGTCGTTTCCACTGTTTATCCTCCAAGTAAGAGAACACGTTTCAGATGCGCGGCTAATCGAACAAAAATCCTTCCAAAACAGATGCGTCAATTGCTTGCACAAGATGCATCGTCAAATCCAACGCTGCCATATAGTCATCGGTATTAATAATTGAGACATGGCTGTGAATATAACGCGACGGCACCCCGAGTACAACGGAGGGCACCCCTCTACCGAATTGATGAATCGCGCCGCCATCTGTTCCGCCGGATTGACGCACGCCTATTTGATACGGTATCTCATGCTGCTTTGCTATCTCAACCACAAAATCCGCCAACTTCGGATTGACAATCATTGAAGAATCAATGATTCGGATTTGCACGCCGTCGCCGAGCTTACCTTGTGTATTTCCGACGCTTAAGCCGGGAGTATCATCGCCAGGGGGCCCCTCAAGTATTATTGCAAGATCGGGTTCCACGCTCGCCGCGACTGTTTTTGCACCCCGCAGTCCAACCTCTTCCTGCACAGTTCCAGAACCGATAACGGTGTTCGGATGTTCGTCAAGCCGCAAAAGTGCGTCAATCACGATCGCGACACCGACACGATTATCAAACGCTTTCGCCGTAAGCAATTTGTCATTTTTCAGACGCATAAAGGGACCATAAGGTGTGATCGGACATCCGGTGACAACACCGTATTCTTCTCTTGCCTGCTCCTCGCTTTCCGCACCGATGTCGATAAAGAGGTCTTTTATATCTAAGACCTTATCGCGCGATCCTGAGAGCAGATGTGGCGGTGTAGAACCGATAACCCCGGGGACTTTACCCAACTTCGTCGTGATATTGACGCGTTGTGCTAAGAGTGTATGTGCCCACCAACCACCGAGCGGCAGAAATTTGACGAAACCGTTATCCGTGACATTTTGCACAACAAAACCGATCTCGTCTAAATGTGAATCGAGCAGAACTCTTGGGTGTTCAGCACTTCCAGCGTGTGTGCAGAAGATACTCCCTAATTTATCCGTCGCTATCGGACCCACATCAGAAACAGCATTACGAAAAACATCTCGTACTTCCGCCTCATATCCTGGGATACCGTCAGCCTGTGTCAATGATTTCAGCAGTTCAATTGAAGTTTCATTCATTCTTGAATTCCTTTGCCAATTGTGTTATAATTTGGAAACATTATAGCACGGTTGATGTTTTGCAACAAGTTTTAAGCGGAATTTGGCCAGGGCTATTTAGTTCTCAGTTTTTCGTCCAATTTTGGACCCCCCGGCCCGGTAGGTGCGGTGTTTTTGCTGGGGTGTTTCCCTCCTAACCGCACCGGATCCAAGAAAAAAGGTGAAAACACCCAATAATTTCTTAAAACTAAATGGTCCTGGAATTTGGCATGTAATAGGTCTATTCTGTCTCTTACTAACGTAAAGTGATGTAAACGTTACTGAAATTTGGACAATTTTAAAGATAGCTAAAGGTTCCCGAATCAAAAACCCTCTTTCGTACCATAGACTGTTAGTCTGTCAGACAAATCGGAGAAAAAAGATAACGCAGATTTTTGCGTACAAAAAAAATTAAAGTGCCTTTATTGCTGTATAATTCTATTGAAATAGATAAGCATACTATCACACATTTTATAGAGAAAAACAAGGAAACGATCATGAAAAACTACGCACACATTTTCATACTCCTACTTGCCACTATCTCCTGCGCAAGTGCCGAAGATCAGGCAGATTATACCGATGACAAAATCCGAACCCTATTGCCCTTCGACGCAATCCCCGCCATCACCGAACCACAATTTGTCCCCGCCAACGCAGCACAATTAGACGCAGATGCCCCTGTCATCGGCGTAACCTTCAACGGCGAAAGTCACGCCTATTCGCTTTATCTCCTAAACGGACACGAAATCGTCAACGATGTTGTGGGTGGACTGAACATCGCCACGACGTGGTGACCACTCTGCAAAACGGCTATCGTGTATAGTCGAGAGCTGGAAAGTAAGACCTATACCTTCGGTGTGAGTGGTAAATTGTGGCGAGATGCCTTGTTGATGTACGACCATCAGACGCGTTCCCTCTGGTCGCATATCACCGGAGAAGCGATACAAGGACCGCTGAAGGGCAAACGGTTGACACCGCTCGCCTCGATGCCGCAGATCGCATGGAAAACGTGGCAGCGGAATTATCCGGAGACCGAGGTGTTGTCCGTGCCTGCCGGAGATGGAACGCGTGAAGGCATAAGTCGAGATACTTATGCAGATTATCACGCCAGTCAGCGGACTGGTGTCAGTGGAATGGAATACACCGATGACAGACTGCCCAACAAATCGCTCGTGATCGGTGTCCAGGTGTCAACGGGAGATGGGAACACACAATTTCGCGCGTATCCATTGACACACTTCGCCGAAACCGCTGTGATCAACGATACGCTTGGCGAGGTGCCGCTCCTCATTTTCCACGACAAAGAGTCGTTCGCAACGGCAGTCTTTAAACGAAACGTGGGACAGGACGTGCGGACCTTTAGTCCACAAACCGATCATTTTGCAGTGGATAACACCGGCACACGCTGGAACCTCATCACTGGCACAGCGATATTGGGGAAAGATATAACGGTGCGTCTGGAACGATTACCCGCTGTCAATATCTACTGGTTCGCGTGGGCACGCTACTATCCCGAAACGACAATCTATGGTCAGTAATCAATTGTCCAATTCCACGACTTCGCCTGTCATATTCCGATGCATCGTCGGACGGATGACTAATTCCGGGATGTTACTCCGCTGCGGCAGCGTCGCTATCAATAGAATCGCGGCAGAGGTCTCGTCAACGTCTACCATCGTGGCGCGGGCATCTTCATCGGGCGGAATCGGACGCTTGTCCAGAATCGGTGTTGCGACCTCACCAGGCACTACCACACTCGCTCGGATACCTGTGTTCCGTAAATCGTTGTTGAGGAACTCGGTGAAGTTGATAACACCTGCCTTCGCCGCACTGTAAGCGAAACCGCTAAACGGCCCCGGGGTAACCGCCGCCAGCGACGAGATATTAATAATCGTCCCCGATTTCGCTTTCAACATCGCCGGGACAACCGCTTGTGTGCAGAAAAACGTGCCGATCAGATTCGAATCGATAACCGAGCGCACTTCTTCAGGAGTCGTGTTCAGGAGCCGCCGATTGTGTGAACTGTGGCCAGCATTGTTCACAAGCACGTCAATCTGCCCGAATTTGTCAAGCACATCAGCGACCATCTGTTCAACAGCATCGTAGTCTGCCACATCAAGCGCGTAATGCGTCGCTGTTCCTCCTACCGAGGTAATTTCATCTATGACGGATGCTAACTTTGATGCTGTTCTACCAAGAATAACAACTGTCGCACCCTCTTGTGCCATAACAAGCGCAGCACCGCGACCGATACCGCTGCCGCCCCCTGTGATGATACAAACCTGTTCTTTTAATTTCATTCTGCATCTCCATTTGGCAAATACGTTCACTGTCGTTTTCACCGTTTTAGTTTCTGGATGTGTTACGGATATAGATTAGCAGAATTCTGAAAAATTTTCAAGCGTTCCGTTAATTTCACATTTCAATTGACCTTTGAGAAAAAATATGCTATACTCAAATAATAGGACTTCAAAACAGAAGCAAAGTTTATTAGGTGTGAATAGGTCTGTAGTTTCTTAATCTTTCCATCAATTCCAAAAATCGCTTGACAAAACTATGAACCCCTATAATAGTAGTAGACATCATAACCGAATTGAACGCTCAGAAGGAGAATCGTAATGTCAAAACGGATTAAAATCGGGCTTATCGGATGCGGTATGATTTCCGGTTCACACGTCAACGGTTACCTCGCGCATCCGCAGCACGCTGAAATCGTCGCTGTTTGCGATACAGTGGACGCGAACGCAAAGCGGCGACACGCAGAAGTCCTATCAGGCGCAGCGTCACGCGCGGAAACCGCAAAAACCGACGCAGAAAAGGCAGAGACCGCAGAAGCACGCGAACAACTGAAAGCCAATGCTGCGCTTTGGGCAGAATATGCCGACAACGGTGTCAAAATCTTCAGCGACTATAAGGAGATGATCAAGGAATGCGATTTGGATGCCGTCAGTCTTGCGACCCCTCCGTTTGTCCATGAGGGGCCCACCGTTGCAGCTGCGCAGGCTGGAAAACACGTCTTCTGTGAAAAACCGATGGCACGTACAGCAACAGAGGCGAGAAATATGCGGGATGCCTGCGACGCAGCTGGCGTTAAACTCGCATACCAAAGCGGTGGCACATGCCTCGACCCGACGAGTTACGCCATACGGGACTACATCACTGCTGGAAAACTTGGTGATATCTACTACGGCAGACTTACCAGCTTCCGTGTCCGTGGCAGACCGAACGTAGATATGTTCGGCTTCGGCAGATGGTTCCTTAATTCAGCCTATAGCGGCGGCGGCACAGTCTACGACACAGGGGTCTATGACATCAACCGTTCTATCTATCTGCTCGGTTCTCCGCAACCCGCCACAATCAGCGGCATCGCCTATCGTGGCATGCTCCCTGAATATACGGGTGAAGAGATCAACGACGTTGAAGAATACGCCTCTGTCTTCGTCCGATTCACCAACGGCATGTCCTTTACTTATGAACACGGCTGGGCAAGCAATTTGGCAGAACACCCGCAAGGCATTTTCATCTTAGGCTCTCTGGGATCATTCAGCGGCAATAAACTCTTTCTTGAGAAAGGGAAGTGGGATACCGACGATCAAGGCAACCGTAGGCGTTATCAAAGCAATCTCGTCGAAACGCCGTTGGAACTGCCAGAGAAATCTTTCCCTGATAAGTTTCGCGATTTCCTCAACGCTTGTAACAGCGACGCACAACCTGTCAGTAATGGTGATGTCGGTTTAAAGGTTACGGAGATCATGAGCGGTTCGCTCTTGTCCGCGAAGCTCGGACGTGAAATCAGCGTAGAAGAACTTTATGAAATAGAGGCTCTCCGCGCGGAACCAACACCGGGGTGGCACCTGCCATAACCGATGGATACCGACACTTTAAGGTTGACAAATAACCTGTTAATCAGGTATCCTTTAATGCGTTGTCGGGTGTGCAAGAACAGGTATGAAGTGGAAAATACTACATAGGATATGGAGGATTAAATTTGAAAAGTTTTGCGTTTTTTGAACCCACAACCCTCGCGGAAGCATCTCGTCTGTTCGCAGAGGAACACGCGCAGCTCCTTGCGGGCGGCACAGACCTCGTTATCGGTATGAAGGCATACACCGAAACGCCAGAGTCCGTGATTAGCCTACAGAAGATTCCCGGATTGGCTGGCATCACCACTGAAGCCGATAATAGCATCAGCATCGGCGCGATGACGAAGGTGCGGGAAGTTGAGTTGTCCGAAGCTATTCAGCAACACCACACGGCATTAGCGGAAGGTGCCACAGAAATCGGCTCTATCCAAATCCGAAATCTCGCGACTATTGGTGGTAATATCGCGCACGCCTCTCCAGCGGCAGACACGGTCGCCGGATTGCTTGTCGCTGATGCCCAGGTTGACATCGCAAGTGCTGATGGCGAGCGGAGCGTACCGATCAATGAGCTTTTCACCGGACCCGGACAGACCGTCTTAGCACCCGGTGAGATTATCACGCGCTTTCGGCTACCAAGTCCCGCAGCCGGCTCCCACTACATCAAACACAAAATCCGAGAAGTAATGGACTTGGCGTTTATTGGGGTCGCCGCCGCTGTCAATCTCGACAACGGGACAATTACAGATGCCCGCATCGGACTCGCTGCCGTCGCACCTACACCGATTCGCGCCACCGAAGCGGAGAATCTCCTAAAAGGGAACGCACCGACAGCAGAACTGCTGGAACAAGCCGGCGAAGCAGCGGCAGCCGCATCCAGTCCAATATCCGATCTGCGATGCTCCGCTGAACACCGCAGAGAAATGGTAGATGTCCTTACACAGCGAACCCTCCAATACGCTTTGGAAAGAGCGAACGGATAGATAGCATTTCGGCGCAGCTCGCAAGCCGAAACTTACTATTGAAATATATTTAACGCAAGGCCGGATTTTCATGCCTTGCACCGTCCAATAGATCAAGGAGAAAAATATGGCAAAACTCCCAGTCACACTAACGGTCAACGGTGACGAACACGATTTACTCATTGAACCCCGCAAAACCTTACTTGCTGTGCTTCGCGATACCATCGGCTTAACAGGTACCAAAGAGGGCTGCAGCACAGGGGACTGCGGCGCATGCACCGTCATTATTGATGGGCAAGCCGTCACTTCCTGTATGGTCCTCGGGGTCACCGTATCCGGAAAAGAGATTACGACCATTGAAGGTTTAGCCGGCGATGGCGAACTCCATCCTGTCCAACAGGCATTTATTGACACAGGCGGTTATCAGTGCGGATTCTGTACCCCAGGTTTCATCATGGCATCCAAGGCACTCATAGACGAAAATCCTGACAGGAGCGAAGAAGAATTCAGACATGCCCTCGGCGGGAATATCTGTCGTTGTACCGGATATACGAAGATTCTTGAAGCAGTCCTGAAAGCAGCGGAAGAGCTCCGCGCATCTGCATAAAGAACGAATTCAGCTCCCTCGATTAAGACATCGAGGCTACAAATATATTATTTTCAAGAGGAGAAAATATGGCAAAGACGCATCGTGGAACAGGCATAAGACACCTCTATGTCGATCCAAACGGAAACGTCCACCAAGGCGAATATAACAACGGTCGTGGCACCTGTCCTGTTTGTGAGCGCACCGGTGTAAAAGTGCTTTATGAACGAGAAGTCGGCGAGGACACCGTAAAAGTCTGTAAAAGATGTAACACAGCTATCGGACGCGGTAAACTCCACCATCTCGTCGCAAGTGTATAATAGTTATCACCAATAAGAGAGGAGCATTAGATGTCAGAATATACTGTTGTTGGTCAAAAAGTCGCACGCGTTGATGCGGTCGAGAAAGTGACCGGTGCTGCCCAATACGGTGCAGATGTCCATCCGCCCGGTATGCTCTACGGCAAAATTGTCCGTAGCAAACATCCGCACGCCAATATACGCAGCATGGACACCAGCGAAGCCGAAAAACTCCCCGGAGTCAGGGCAATTATCACCCAAGATGATGTCCCAAGTGGTCGTAGAGTCTTCGCAACCGATAAAGTGCTTTACTTAGGCGAACCGCTCGCCGCTGTCGCCGCAACCGATCCCGATATCGCTGAAGAAGCCGCCGAACTTATTAAGATCGAGTATGAAGTTTTGCCGGTTGTACAGGATGTCATGGAAGCCATTAAACCTTCCGCCCCCCGTTTGCATGGCGATGATACAAAGGACGGACCCAATCGGCGAGAAATCAGCGGAGACATAAGGAAACTCTCGCGCGATAAAGAAAACGATCACAGCGACGAAATCAGCAAACTTGAAGCAGAATTAGAGAACTATCCAGATGAAGTTTACTATAACATCTCTGCTGAAAGTCATACCGAAGCTGGCGACGTTGAAAAAGGATTCGCTGAATCTGATGTCGTCGTTGAAGACACCTACGTGATCCCGCGCGTTCATCAGACCTATATGGAACCGCACGTCTCCGTTGCAAGTGCAGACTCGTCTGGTAAGGTAACTGTCTGGGCATCCACGCAGGGCCCATTCGCGATCCGATCCGGGATCGCGGGGACACTCGGCATCCCGTTAACGCAAATCAATGTTATCGGAACGACGATGGGCGGCGGTTTCGGTGGACGTTTCGGCGTTATCATCACGCACGTGCCAGCCGTACTACTCTCACAGAAGACAGGACGTCCGGTACGCGTCCAAATGACCCGCGAGGAAGAATTCACGGACGGTAGACCCGCACCCGGATGCGTTATCAAGCTCAAAACCGGTGCCACGAATGATGGACGTATCCTTGCCCGCGAAGCACTCGCTTTCTGGGATTCCGGATCCGTCTCCGGCGCATCTATCGGAAGCACAATTCGCGTCCGCGGTGTCTACAAGATTCCAAACCTCAAAGTAGACGCTTATGGCGTTCATACTAACAAATCCGGCACTGCTGCCTATAGAGCCCCCGGCGCACCGCAAGCCATCTTCGCAGGTGAATCGCAACTTGATGAGATAGCCGAACGTATCGGCATGGATCCCGTTAAATTCCGTCTCATGAACATGCGCGAAGAAGGCGACGAAGTCCCCGCAGGCGGAAGTGAACCTGAAGTCGGCTATAAAGAGACTTTGGAGGCTGTCGCCGATGCCGCCGGATGGTGGGACCGCGAAGCCGGTGAAAACCAAGGATGGGGCGTTGCAATCGGCGATTGGACAAACGGTTGCGGTCCGGGTGGCGTTTACGTCTCTGTTCACGAAGATGGCAGTGTCCGTATCTTCCACGGATCCATGGACATCACTGGAACGGATACCGCAATTTCACAGATCATCGCCGAGATTCTCACTGTGCCTTACGAAAGCGTTACAATTCGACGCGGCGATACAGATTCCGCACCCTATTCTACAGGTTCAGGCGGAAGCGTTGTGACCTTCACGATGGGCAACACCGCAAAATTGGCGGCTGAGGACGCACACCGACGGATTCTCGAACTCGCCTCAGAACGACTCAATACCGATGTGGACACCCTCGAACTCAAAGATGGAGCCGTCCATATTATCAGCGCGGACCCGCCGAAGTCTATCTCACTCGGCGAACTCGCAGCGTATAGTCTCTCCACCACCGGCGGTCCTATTGTCGGAAAAGGTTCCTTCGCACGACAACCCAGCACCCCCGCGCTCGCCGCACAGATCGCAAAAGTTGAAGTAGACCCAGACACCGGCAGAACCAGAGTCCTTAAACTCATCGCTTCACAAGATGTCGGCTTCGCCATCAATCCGATGGCGGTTGAAGGGCAGATCGAGGGCGGAACCGTGCAAGGCTACGCTTGGGCGATGATGGAAGAGATGCAGTACGGCGAAAATGGGAACATAAATCCCGGTTTCGTCGACTACCGCGTCCCGACCGCCGCAGACCTCCCAACCGTAGAGTCTGTCATCGTTGAAGTGCCTGCCCCGAATGGTCCCTATGGTGCCAAAGGTGTCGGCGAACCGCCCATCACGCCAACGTTGGCAACGATGGCAAACGCTGTCAAAGATGCCATCGGCGTACGGATCACCGAGTTACCGATCAAACCGGAAAGCGTTGTTGAGGCATTGAAAAGCAACGGGCACGGTGCATAGATTATTTGACTATAGGTTTTGCGAGGCATTCGTGCCTCGCAAAACCTAATACTGATGCCCTTAAGTATCTACACCAAAATCACTATTTGACAAAAACATTATCTCATGAAAGAATACGCGGCAATAAAACCGACAGTCTATGTTGAAACTACAATAGTGAGTTACTTAACCTCACGCCCGAGTAACGATGCGGTGATATTCTCTCGACAGGAAGCCACTAAGCAACTGTGGAATGAATATTCTGATAATTTTGAGTTCATGGTTTCAGTTATAGTTGTTAGTGAAATTGAGCGTGGGGATCCCGGAGAAGCACAACGCAGGCTTAACGCAGTCGCCAATTTAACTGCATTACAGACCTCTCCGATCTCGGATACGCTGGCACAAGAACTAATAGATGCTGATGCTGTTCCGCATAACTCACCTCAGGACGCTCAACACATAGCTATTGCTACGGTTCATGGCCTTGATTATCTCATTTCTTGGAACCATAAACATATTGTTAGTGAAAATAAGCGACAGCACATCAACAGAGTTTGTAGTGCTGCAGGGTATCAACCTACAATTATCTGTACACCTACAGACATAATTGAGGAGCTTAGAATGAAAGAGAAATTTGAACTGCCAACAGATCCTATTCTTGAAGAATGTTATCGAATGAAGGAAGAGTTTGCTGCACAATTTAGTTCTATGGAGGAACTCTCTGCTTATTTGAAGGAGATAGAGAAACGAGAAAAAGCTCACGGTAGGAAATTTATATCACCCCCTCCGCCACCTTCCGAGCCCCACAAGAAAAATAGGGGATAGTATAGTGCTCTGTCCAACGTAAAATTGGCGGAACAATTCAGGTAACAGAGCTCCCTGAAGATGTCCCCGTCCTTGTAGGACACATCGTTTTAGAAATGCTCGATCTCTGTTTAGACATCAGAAAAGGATTAATTCACAATCCTGAGCAAGACGGTGAATGGACCGAAGATCAACTTTAGCAAGTAGGTTAGAAAGGTAAAGACTTATGTTTGGCGAAATTAGAAACGAACACGGTGAACGCCTTGATTATACCTTCCACGAAGGCAAAGGCGATAAAATTGTGGTGATTGGACACGGCGTTACAGGCAACAAAGACAGACCAGCACTCATCGCTTTAGCAGAAGGGCTCGCTGCTGCTGGCATTTCTGCCTTGCGCTTCTCCTTCTCCGGCAATGGCGATTCAGAAGGCGCATTCACGAATTCCACTATCACCAAAGAGGTCGCAGACCTCGGCAGCGTTATTGATGCACTTGATGGATACAATGTCTGCTATGTCGGACATAGCATGGGCGGTGCCGTCGGCGTGTTGCGTGCTGCTACCGATGAACGGATCCAAGCACTCGTCTCGCTCGCCGGAATGGTACACACGAAAGCGTTTGCAGAACGTGAATTCGGTGATGTCACCCCCGACGAAGGCTGCATGTGGGACGAACCCGATTGCCCGCTCTCACAAGCATATATGGACGACATGGCAACGATCGACAGCGTCGCAAAACGTGCCAGCAAATTCGGTGGCCCGTGGCTACTGGTTCACGGTACAGAAGACGATATCGTTCCAATAGAGGACAGTCACGACATCCTACAGTTCGCAAACGAACCGACAGAACTTCTTGAACTCCCCGGCGTAGACCATGTTTTTTCAGGTGACGGTACCGCTGTCATGGTCGAAAAAGTCGTTGCATGGATTGATCGAAACTTGTAGCGATTCACGAAAAGGAGAATTAAAACTATGTCAACACCGCGTCTTTCAGTCTCAACGTGGAGTTTGCATCGGCAACTCGGGAAACCCGGATTCACCGGACCCGCGCACGATATGCAAATCCCGCTCGAAACCCACAATAAGGGCCCTATCTCACTTTTGGAGTTACCCGCACGTATCGCCGAATTCGGCATTCACACCTTAGAGATTTGTCATTTCCATCTACCCTCTATTGAGAAGGCTTATCTTGCTGAACTCCGCGCAGCACTCATAGAGGCCAACGTTGAACTCTTTTCCTTGCTAATTGACGATGGCGACATCACGCACCCATCCGAAGCCGTGCGCGACATCGCTTGGATTGAAAAGTGGATTGACATTGCAGGCGTGCTCGGCGCGAAGTGCGCCCGCGTCATCGGCGGTAAAGCCGATCCATCTGAAGATACTATAGCACAGAGTCGCAGTGTCCTTGCCCAGCTCACCGAACGCGCTGAAACCGCAGGCATCCGCTTGATGACTGAAAACTGGTTCTCTATCTTCTCTACACCCGAAAACGTTAACACCATTTTAAGCGGATTAGACGGTAAGGTCGGGCTATGTCTTGACTTTGGCAACTGGCGCGGCGGGACAAAATACGAAGACCTCGCAGCGATCGCTTCGTTAGCAGAGTCGTGTCATACCAAAGCGCATTTCGCAGCACCCCGCGAAATGGACAAAGAAGACTACGTGCAATGCCTTGAACTTACCCAAAAAGCAGGTTTCGCTGGACCGCATACGCTCATCTACGACGGCCCCGGGGACGATGAATGGGAAGGCTTGGCACTGGAGCGCGAGGTTGTGAATCCTTACCTCAATTAATGGGATAAAAATATGTTTTCACTCTCACAGACACAACACAGTCTAACCGTCGCTTGGAACGAACAACAGGTCTTAGGCTACCATTTCCCTGAAGACGGCAACCGCCCCTTTTGCCATCCGTTGAACCTGCCCGGTGCCCCACCGCTCACGATGAACGAACCCGGCGACCACGTCCATCATCAAGGGCTATGGGTCGCTTGGAAAAAGGTCAACGAGGTCAATTTCTGGGAGCAACCCGCACCCGGTAGTGATCCGACAGGCTTCGGCAAAATCGTCCACCAACAGATTGTTGCCCAAAATGCAGATGCCGACAGCGCACGTCTCACAACGGAGAACGCATGGATCGATTGGCAAGGCACAACACATCTCACCGAACAACGCGAGATAACCGTCCATCCACCCACAGCAGATGCAATGCAAATTTCTGTCGCTTTGACACTTCAACCGAACGAGCGTGAGGTCGTTTTAGATTTACGGCGCGGTGAACCCGGTGCAGACGGTAGATTCTACAGCGGCATGGCGATCCGATTCGACAATAGCATCACACCGGGCAACCTATTGGATGCCGACGGACGCACTGAACCGATGGACATCTTCGGCAAACAGAGCCGTTGGTGTAGTTTTACCACACAATACCCCACAGACAACGAAACCTACGGCGTAGCTATCGTTGATCATCCCGATAACCCGCGCTATCCGACAACGTGGTGGGTCCGCAACCGCGCAAACTACTGTCTCATCCATCCGTCCCCGGTCTATTATGAGCCGTTCCGCCTTGCACCCGATGAAACCTTGAACTTGCAGTATCGTGTCGTGCTCTACCACGGTCAGCCCGACGCAGCGTTATTTTCGTAGCATAACCTGTTATAAACCCAGAAGTCATGGCAAATAGCGAAAACACCATGTTGCCAAACGAATCGTGGACGCAATCGCTACCGATGATGAACTCGTTGATAGAATACTCGCAACGCTCTGCGATACCGCCAAGGAACTCGTAGATCAGCGGCTCACACAGATCCATGAACTCGCTGGCACTGTTTTCCAACGGCTTATCGTTGATCGAAAATATGTCAAAGCCAACTACACGCGTCTCGAGTCCGTTGCCTTGCTATCCGCATTAGTCTTCCCGAAAACACAGGAGAACGTGAGCGAATTGAAGGTAGCAGATTTCGCATGCGGAACGGGTTCCCTTCAACGAAGCAGCATACGATTCAGTCCGCCACAAACTTGATCGTCTTTTGCTAACTGAAGTGTTGAACATCACGAGTGAAGATGCACACAACGCTGTTCACCGCCTCCGCGAATTGTTATGTGCCGAACCGAGTATCCACGGCGGAAAGAAATCAAAGTGCGATCTTGAAAAGGAATGGGAAAAACTCAATCAATAAATAGTGCCCTCCTCTCCAGGACCATTCAATTGTCCCTATTCACTTTATATGTGTGAATTTTTTTCGGCTGTAGGAGCGAGCTGTGCTCGCGATTTTTTCCTCTTTTTTCTTTACATTTTTTGCAAAGTGGTGTATACTCTTAAATAGTATACGCAAAACGTTTGTGACCCAACACTCAGAAACAAAACATCTTCAATAGGAGGTTCATAGTGCAAACCCCAACTACCGCTCTTAAAGAAACCGGCATCGGTTCCATCCACGTTGAACCCCTGCCACCAACAGTTATAGAAGAAACCGAATTGGATTACCACCAACTCTGTCCCGCCGACGATTTTGAGGAACTCGAAGGCAAACCCTTTCATGTCAACGGCACACATCTCGCTGTTTTCAAGTCCGGCGACAAATTTTACGCTGTCGACAACCGCTGCCCCCACATGGGCTACCCGATGTCCAAAGGCAGTATCCGCGACGGTGTCCTGATATGCCATTGGCACCATTGGGAATTTGACCTCAAATCTGGTGCCTGCTTCTTAGCATTCGGCGATGACCTGAAAGCCTTCCCGGTTGAAGCCCGAGAAGATGGTTATCTATACGTCGGGTTAAGCAAAGGCGAACGCGAGGCAGCCAAACAACGAGTCATCGCAAATGGCAAGCGCGCCCTTGAGCGGGGACTCAAAGACCGGAGCACCTTCTTTATCGCGAAAGCCGTCACCGCACTGCGAGACGCGGGCGCAGCACCCGCAGAGATTATCCAACAGGGACTCCACTACGGCGCACATAAAAGTAGCGACGGATGGTCCTCAGGCGTTGCTATCCTCACACTCGCAGCGAACCTATGGGATGACGTTGACCCAGATGACCATAACCTCTTTCTCGTACACGGATTAAGCCAGATCAGCCGTAGAACAACCGGAAGCGCACGTCCGTATCGCGCACCCTTCCCAAGAATGAACGAGGAACACGATCTCGAAACCCTGATGCGATGGTTCCGTTATTTTATTGACAAGCGTCACAGCGGCGCAGCCGAACGAATCTTGCTCACGCTCAATGACCGAGGCTACGATAAATCGGTCCTCGCAGACTTCGTATTCACGGCAGCAACCGATTATTACTTCACCGGCGATGGACACGCCCTCGATTTCGCAAATAAAATGTTTGAGGCATTGGATTACGTCAACTGGGAAGGCTCACACGAAATTTTGCGACCGATCGTCGTCGACCTCGTCGGCAGAACACGGCATGAGGAAACCTCTCGATGGGCTGATGCTGTACCTGTCTTAGAACCTGTCTTTGAGAGACTCGAGAGTATATGGGAAGACAATCAAGCAAACGAAGCCGAGCTCGATATTTCAGCCTTTACACAGACGCTACTCGGTGACGACTTCGAACCTATTGTCGCTGAGGTTGAGCAGCAGCTCCGCAAAGGGGTTAAACCGACCGACTTATGTCGTGCAATGACTTACGCCTCAGCAGTTCGAACCGCCCGATTCCATCTCAAAAACGAAGGCGACTGGCACGATGTCGCGAACATTTATTCTTATGCGCACGCCCTTTATCACGCGTTCCAGTACGCACCGAGCCCGAACCTCCTCCGCGGCATCTTTCACGGGGTCGTTTACTTGGCATACTTGCGCTGGTTGAACATGCCTGCCGCACGTATCCCCCGGCCCGGGCAGCGAATCCCTGACGAAACCTACGCCTCCGTTGACAAAATGTTAGAACGGCTTCAAGAATTCGCTGACTTCCAAAAAGTCTACGAAGCCGAGATTCTGGTGAATCAATATCTTGAAGAAGGGCATGATGTTGACGCGCTGAAGCGTGCACTTGCACACATCTTGCTCCGTGAAGACGCGGAACTCCACATGTTCCAGGTCCTTGAAGTCGCCTTCCGGCATTACGATTTATCAGACGACTTCGAAGAAAAGCGGATGCATCTACTCGCAGCGACCCGTTACATCACGGCACAGAAGCTCATGAAGAACATTTTGTGGTCCACGGAGAACGCCGAACGTCTCGCACGCGGTGAACTGCTTAGCGAACGCGACGATGATTAAATTTAGCGGTTTCTAAAACTCAGTTTCATGGATACACTTGACATAACAAGGCGCGATTTTCTCGCCAAAGTAGGCAAAACAGGACTCCTCGCGAGTTTAGGCATATTCGGTGCAGGGTGCGAAGCCGTCGATCGAGGGTTGTTAGACAGAGGACTCACACCTGTTGTTTTAGAAGACTTACAGGCAGCAGGGATCCCGAAACCCGACATGCTTGTCCATTCGGAGAACCCTTTTAACGGCGAATTCGCCCCGCACCTTCTTAACGACGATGTCACACCTACACACCGACACTTCGTCCGGAACAACAGCGGTATTCCAGAACGCGCGATAAACAGGGACCTCCGTGGATGGAGATTAGTCGTAGATGGTGAAGTCCATAAAAAATTGGCATTGTCAATGGACGATTTGACGCGTTTCCAGCAAGTCACCATGGAAGTGGTATTAGAATGTGCAGGGAACGGGAGAAGTCTATTTGAACCGGAAGTTAGCGGAACGCCGTGGCAACGCGGTGCCGTCGCTTGTAGTCAATGGACGGGGGTCCGCATGCGCGATGTCTTGCAAACCGCAGGTGTGAAGTCGAGTGCTGTCTATACAGGCAACTACGGCGAAGACCTACCCAACGACGGCAGCGAACCCTTTTCACGAGGCATTCCCATCGAAAAGGCGATGGATGAACATACACTCATCGCATTCCAGATGAACGGAGAAGTGTTGCCAGCAGCCCACGGATTCCCGGCAAGATTGGTCGTCCCTGGCTGGATCGGCAGCGCGATGCAAAAATGGCTCAACCGTATCTGGGTAAGAGATACAGTGCACGACTCGGAAAAGATGAGTGGTTATTCCTATCGCATCCCAGCGTATCCGATAGCACCGGGAGATAAACCGCCCATCGAGGATATGCACATCGCGACTGCATGGCAGGTTAAATCCTTGATTACCCAGCCGCAGACCTCTCTGGAATTCAGCGCGGGCGCACCTATAAACGTCCGAGGACACGCTTGGGCAGGCGAAAACCGGATTGATAAAGTCGTTGTCTCTACAGATTTCGGACTTCACTGGCAAGCGGCGCGCTTGATACTGCCCTCAAACAGATATGCGTGGTACCATTGGGAAACCGAACTGTCCCTGGCAAACAGAGGTTACTATGAAATATGGGCACGCGCGTCCGACGATACAGGTGCCGCGCAGCCTTTCACACAACCGTGGAACCCGAAAGGCTACCTCGGCAATGTTATCCACAGGATACCGATCTCGGTAAAGGAAATTTAAAATTATGAAACTTGGTGTTATGTCCGACAGTCATGATAATATCCCAAACGTCAAGCGCGCCGTCGCACTTTTCAACGAACTCGACGTAGACCTCGTCGTCCATGCAGGCGATTTTATCGCCCCGTTCGCCATTGACCCGTTAGGCGATCTGAACTGCCGCGTTGTCGGCGTATTCGGAAATAATGACGGTGAACGCATCGTCGTTGCAAAACGGTTTGAAGCCATTGGGGGTGAGGTACACCCCAACCTCGCAAGCGTCTCGCTCGGCGGCAGAAACATCGCCGTGATGCACTATCCTGAACTCGCCATCCCGATTTCCAAAAGCGGCGATTACGACATCGTCGTCTACGGACACACGCATAAGATAGACATCCAAAAAGGCGATTCGCTCCTGATCAATCCGGGAGAAACAGGCGGATGGACGACAGGAAAGGCAACGGTTGCAGTCGTAGATATAGAAACGCTTGAGGCAACAATTCATGAATTTTAGAGATGGGGGCAACCTGTCTGTTCCGTGTTGTGAAATCTGTGAAGTCCCGAAGGCTCGTTCGGATGCTTGGGATAAACAAATCGAAGAAGATATAAAAGCGGGGAGGCTTGACCATCTTCGCGAAGAAATACTTGAAGATATTCAAGCTGGAAGGTTAACAGAGCTATAAGGCAAATTGTTGTGTTTACTCAACGTACCCCAAATCCCGCAACCGCCCCTCTAAAATCTTCGTCTCTTCAGTCGTAGATTCCTGTGCCTGCAGATGTTGGTAATTAGAATTCATCAAGAGTTCGTCGTAAGCGTCCCGGAAGCGGTCGGGATCATCGCAGGTCAGGTCTTCGCCGCTTAGCACTTGCCGATATACAAACTCCCCAGTCTTTTCATCTTCACGATAGAGATGCTCACCATCCGTCAGCGACCAGAGCCGAACACCCTCCGAATACCGATTGATCTCCATGTTATCAACCGTCGTCCGCGAGGTTACCCGATGATGCGGCATCTCCAAATTATTTTTACTCAGAAACCCGATCCCGTAAAGACTATCCAACTCCGACAATACCAAGCGATCATCACCAATTTCCGATGGAGATAACAAGTCCTGTCCATATCCGTGATAATCCACATCAATACCCGCAAGATTCGTAATCGTCGGAAACAGGTCTATCGCTGAAATCGGTGGTATCGGGAATTCAAGGTTGGATACACCGGGAATATGCGCCAACAGCGGCACGTGTAACACATTCTGGTTCAGCGTGCTGCCGTGGTCGATAAGTTCTTCGCAGATACCTTCACCGTGGTCCCCGAAGATGAAAACCGCCCATTCCGGGAGTTTAAGTTGCTTCAGAATTTCAACGAGTTTAAATTCGAGTATGTGCGTCGCTGCGGCATAGTAGATACGCAGTGCCTCATCCATCCTGCCTTGATCAACAAGCCACTTGAGACTTGGGGCCCCTGGGATCCCACCCATACCGTAACCACCGTGTGTATACCAAAAATGCAGAAAACAGAACTGCGGTGTATCCGAGGGCTGTTTTAAGTGCTGCATCAGGTCTTCAAGCGAACCAAGATGTTGCGCCGCTGCATTCGGATCAATTGCCGTGATAAACGGTTCAAAGTCGAGGAAACGGAACACCTCCGGGCGTTCCGAACGTCCTGTGATATGATAACCCGCATCACTGAATATCTGAAACAGGTTCGGGATACCCTCAAACATCTTCAGATACGTCTGCCCGTAGACACCGTGTTCAAACGGATAGAGACCTGTAAAATAGGAGGTATGAGACGGACGGGTCGCAGGTGCCGACACGAAAAACTTTTCAGCGAGCGAAAAATCTTGTGTTAGCAGATCGAACTTCGGCGTATTAAAAAACGGATTCGTCCGGCTGAGCGCATCATACCGCCAACAATCTATTGAGATCAGTAGAAATTTATTGACAACATTAGTTTCCATTATGCTAATCCATTAACCGTGCATTATATTGCCGCTCAGTATGTTGATACCCACCAAACAGGTTGGGTTGAAACGGCGTAGCCGTATAGATATAGACCGCATCGCTATAGGGATCGTAAAGGATAACCTCTTCGCGGGCATCGCCACACACATCCGCAGGGAAGCAGTGATACCACCCCATTTTCCCACCCGACGGTACAGGAAGTTCAGGGAACGTTACCACCTTGTCGCCTGCACTATTGTAAAGCGCAGCAGGACTGTAAATCAATTCGGGCCCCGCCGCGCCATGCCAGCGAATAACCTCCAGCCCCGTATTGTTCGGGGTCTCATCAACGCGAAATTGACTGCTAACCCGTCCGTTTTTGTCTACTACCATCAAATCGGGATGATGTCCGTTATAGCGAATCACCAAAGCATCTTCGGACGGATCCGAGAACAATTGACCACACCGAATTTCCTGTCCGTGCGGCACTCTATCAAAACCGAGCGAGAGAATCGGATCCCCTGCCGCATCAACTACGTATCCACCTCCAGAGAGGATAGCCCGTTTATCACCATCCCATTCGGAAACTAAGACCGAATCCATATTCTCCCCGAAGTAGCGATTCCACAGCACTGTGCCATCAGCAGCCAGCCCAAAATTCCCACCGTTGACTTCATCAAATCCATCGCCATTAAAATCGCCAACTGCTGGAATATAGGCAGAATGCTTCGGATAATGAAACCACTCGTCCGTATATCGCCAGAGCAGTTCCAGTTGATGATTAAAGGCAAGCAAATTCACACCGACCTTCACAACGAAATCCTGCGGTTGTGCGTTCCCAGAGAAATTCGCGATCATCAGCCGCTGATGGACATAGTTAGAAATATGGAGTTCGCCGTCAGCGTACCCATTACACTGACGCAACACATCCGGTACGGCGGTCCGTTTGATTGCCCCAGTCGCACCGTCTAAAATCATCAAGCGGATAGCAGACAAATCCCACTTACTCACCTCTGGCGCGTCCGCATCTATCCAAAAACAGATAACCTCTGCCTGTCCATCCGCATCAATGTCGTAGATGGCAACGGGCCCGGGACGGTCAGGGGAGAGCGTTGTTAGGCAGGTGTCTTTGGTATCTGCGTCTCTGATTTCAAGATGTTTATTACCGAGGCACCAAAGCTGTTCACCTTCCAGCGTCCACGCGCCGAGAAAACATGGATGGATACCGCCGAGCGATTTATACACCAGAAAATCGACAGTGCCATCGCCTGTCAGGTCGCCGATACGGATATCGCCACCCCACGCCTTTCCAGCGGTCTCGTTCAGAAATAGATCCGGGATCGCCACCCGTTTATAGAGATGTGCTAATTGTGGTGTGTCCATTTTTAAACGAATGCCTTGAAAAGCCCAACATAGAGTGCCAGCACTTTTTCTGGATCTGGTCCCGTATACGCACACTCATTGGAGATGTAGCCGGAGAAACCGATACGATCCAGCCATTGAAACATCTGCCGGTAGAGATCAAAAGTCGCGGGTTCTTCTACTCGATGGGTATGCACCGCAGTAATGTGAGGGGCTACACGCGAAAAAAGCGGTTCAATACTGCCTGCATCACACCCAACAAATTGCGAATTGAAAACGAAACCCACGTTCGGCAGATTCACGCCTTCAATCACTTCCATCGCCGAATCCGGATCCGTGAAAGAGCCGTGCATCTCAATAGAGACCGTAATATCCTTCTCACCTGAGTATGTGCCGAGAGCCTTTAATCCATCAGTGACATAACCGACCACCGCGTCCCGATTCTCTTCCGAATACCGGTCACCCAGCACGCGAACGTGGTCGCAGCCCATAAATTCCGCCATGTCAATAACGTTTGTAACCCGATGGACAGTCTCCTCGCGATCCGCAGCGTTCTCGGAATGGAAATTCTGGCAACTCGTCAACGAAGAGATAACAACCCCACTCGCATCGACTTGTGCCTTCAATCCGTCCCACGCCGCTCTCGGCGTATCGCACTCAAATCCGTGTTTCTGTTTATAGTCCATCAATAACTCAACACCGTGATAGCCAGTCGCCTCAGCAGTGTCAAGTATCCGACCTAATTCCCACTCTTGGCAGGTTTGATAGGTATTCAATGCCCATTTCATATTTTTAAAGTTCCTTGCGGTTCGTTGAGGCGGGTTGGAAACTTGATCTGATTACCAACGACTATTCCTGTATCGGAATCGGAAACCAGATCCCCCCAGTTTTAGTTGTCAGTGCCCGATGTGTCGTATGATTAATCCCGATCACATCCATGGTGATCTTATTTTTAAAGCACTGCGTCAATACCTCTGATAGTGTGTAATCCCCTTTACTCGGCTCATCCGTAACGAGCACGAATCGACGGTTTGCACCCTCACGGAAATCGACGCGGCGAATCGTTTTTATAATAGCGTTGTGTGCCCGCTCATCGCCAGCAGCCGCAACGACATGTGTCGTTAGCAGACGTTTGAATCGCTCGCTATCCCGCGTCTGCGGATGAATGATCGTATCCCGCTCAAGATACCTGAAAATAACGATACCGAGTGTGAAGTCGATCCCTTTTTCTTCAAATACCGCGACCATTCGACTCAACTGCCTACCGACTGCTCGGATATTATCTATCATACTCCCACTAATGTCAAGCAGAAAAACGAGGTCAACGGCAGTTTCAGTTTCGCTGTCAGCGACGCTCTCCGCAATGCCTTCCAGTGCCTCCCCCATCCGAGCATCTCTGTCAATCGGTTGTGCAGGACTTGAACGACTTTCGATCTCGTTTACCTCAGTTTGTTGTCCCTGGGTAGTTTTCGGCTTAGGCGTGATGGTAGGTGTTTTGGTATGTCCAGCTGCAATCGTTTTCCATGTTGGCGTTTCTGGAATCTCCTCGCGCAGCGAGGTCTCTGCCATCGGCATCCGCGCAGCCGTTTTTACCACAGGAATTGAAGCATTAGATAGCGGCGGAGGGGCTGAATGTGTCAGCTGTGCAGCATTTTGATTCGCAGCAGGTGAACGCTGCGTCTGCGTAGGCATCGAACGTCGTGTCGGCATTGAACGTTTACGCGTACTACTAACATGAAAACGGCGAAGTTCCGTCACCGCTATAGCGTCAGATACCAGCGGTTCCGATGGCTCCATCGGACGATACCACTGAATGTAACCGATACTCATAATTCCTATCGCTATGGTATGTAAAACCAACGATATCAGAAACGCGCGACGCGTTTTCTTGCGCTTTTGGTATCGTCTATATGTGTATGTATGGAATAACATGTTCTCTGCCTCACTACGATGGCCCGTGGCAAATTGAGACGATGCCTCTATTCCCATCAACCTGAAGCTCCTGTCCATCAGCAATGCGCTGCGTTGCGTTCGGAATGTTCGCAACCGCGGGAACACCGTACTCTCTCGCGACAACCGCACCGTGCGACAGAATGCCCCCCCGCTCCATCACCAAACCCGCCGCGTGCAGAAAAAGCGGAGTCCACGCAGGATCCGTCGATGGACACACCAAAATATAATCGCGGTCAGATGGATTCACCGCCGACGGTGCCAGAAGCACGCGCGCTTTTCCGATAGCAACACCAGCGGAAACACCTACGCCTGTCCACATCTCCGCTGCATCAGTTGACACCGGCGCACCGATCTCTTCCAGCGAATCACTGAAAATCACATCCGGCAGGGCAATCTGTAACAGAAGCTCCCGTTCAACCCGCCGCTTAGTGATAATATCAGCGAAAACCTCACCATCAATCAGTCGATCTAATTCGTCTGGCACCAGATAAAAAATGCCACCCGCAAGTTCATAACGGTTATCCAATTCAAGTAAGGCGCGCCGAATCTGCTCATAGCCGAGCATCAGGTAAAATTTCGCCGTTTCCCTAAAAGGCATGTAACGCCTTGTGAAATCCAGTTCGCTTGCAATCTGTTTCTGTAAGCTTGCTTTGTCTCTGAGGATCTCGCTGAGTTCTGCCTCCGCAGCCGCGCGTTGTTCGCCTTGCCGCGCAAAATGCGAAGCGCGTTCTTGGGGCTCTCCCCGAAAAGACGCAATGATCTGTTCAAGGTAGGCCGTCTCCTCACGCCATCTCGGTTGGGCAAGTTCAAACTCGTCAACCGCACGATGTCCATAATCTTTAAGGAAATCGGTAAATGCCAAGTCCCCCACTGCCACCTGCCATAATTTCTCGTTAGTTTCAACTGTAAGATTCCCAGAAAGCCCGCTAATCAGTCGACTTGCAAGTGCCTTTGTCGCTGTTTCATCCAAGCATTTTTGGAGTATCGCCTCTACCCTTTGAAGTGAAAAACCAGCAAGTAGCGTGGCAGTGAGTACCTTTGGCGCAAAGTCGTCCAATGTTTTGGCGCGCCACGCCCGAAATTTTGCCACTAATTCTGCATCCGATAGCCCTGAATATGAAACATTCTGTTCGCTTTCAACTTCTGCTCGAAACGCTGGGAAGACCTGCTCTGTTAGCAGCCGATCAAAGTCCGAGCGGCACCGACGGAGACGCGTCTCCGCGCGGCTCATACGGATAATATGCAGCGGTAGTTTCAACCAAAACGATGCGGTACTTCGCGTAATATCTGTTTCTGCTTGTGCATACATCGCCTGCTGTGGGTTCTGTTTCAAGGCATTAAAATCGTGTGCAAGCGGAAAACCGTCAAAGTGAAGCTCCGCCTCACGGTTCAAGCTAACGTAAATCCGTCCGCAAATTAAATCAAGAATACCTTCATCATCCACCCGTTTGCTCGGGTGGAATCCTAAACCGCGATACGCCTTGCCTAATCCGCCAGCACCGGACATAAATCGATGGACAATCGCCCAGGTCATCGGCAACGGCGCAGGTAACACTTCCGCAATGTTATGATGACACCAGACGGTACCGTGTGTTTCGATCCGTGCTTTCAGTCTCTGTATCTCCTTTTCAACCAACCCCTTGTCTGTGCCAGAAATGAGAGACGTGGTAATAGGGCGCGCTTGCAACAACACGAACTGTGCCTCGCTGAGTGCCCATTCAATATCCATCGGTTTTCCGTAGAAGGTTTCAACCTGCATACCGAGTTGCGTCAACTCCTGCAGTTGTGTATCTGTCAGACTCGGAACGTCCTGTTTCGCAGCTAACACCGCGCTTACACCCGTAGCGGTTATCATTTCGCGTTTTGCAGCGATATTTTTTTCCAAAACCGCGCCTGTCTCCCGCGAGATATGAAAACTATCCGGCGTAATCGCACCGGAAACAACCGATTCGCCTAACCCCCAATTCGACTCAACGATAGAGACATCCGCCCTAAAAGGACTGACCGTAAAAAGCACACCGGAGACATCCGATTCGCACATCTCTTGGACGACAACCGCCATCGCCAACCCTTCATCTGAAATGCCTTGCGTTTGCCGATAAGCGATCGCGCGGTCCGACCACAGCGATGCCCAACACGCTTTGAGCGCATCTAAGAGTTCATCATCTTTTACATTCAAAAAGGTGTCCTGTTGACCCGCGAAACTCGCTTCCGCCAAATCCTCCGCAGTCGCACTCGAACGGACCGCAACTGTAGCGGTTTGCAACTGCTTCCGTGCTGTCCTGATTGCCCCGATAATTTCCGAGGACAACACAAGTGCTTTAATAGCACTGGCATTCTGTTCCGATAGATTCTGTACAGAAAATCGATAGGCATCTGTGGTGACACAAAAACCGGGCGGCACTCGAAATCCCGCGCTCGTCAATTTCCCAAGATTCAGCCCTTTTCCACCAACGCGGGATAGGTCAGCATTGTCAACTTCTGAAAAATGTTTGATGAATTGCATACGCTGCATTCGTGTCGGTGTTAGTTCTCATTGTCATCGGCACCATGACCGTTCTCACCATCATCGGGATGCTCGTCATTCATGTCGCTATGTGCATCATCGGCCTCGCTATGTGCATCATCGGCCTCGCTATGTGCATCATCGGCCTCGCTATGTGCATCATCGGCCTCGCCATGACCGTCAGACTTCGCGTCATCGCTGTGATCGTGGTCATGTGTGCCAACATCACCTTGTGGTTCCTGTTGATCAATCCAGTCTTTAAGGATTTGAAGTTCAGCTGTAGACAGTGTAGGTAAACCGCTCTCCGGAGGTGGCATTTTACCCTCAACGACTACTTTAACAATTTCGCTCCCTTCAGCATCCCCGGGGATGAAGACAGGCCCGTGCTCACCGCCGGCTATGAAAGATTCGTAAGTCCTATAATCATAACCTTCCTGTGGGTTCTCTCCGTGACAGCCTGATAACGCACATTTTACCGCGAGGATAGG
Organism: Candidatus Poribacteria bacterium; assembly: GCA_963668035.1. Taxonomy (GTDB): domain Bacteria; phylum Poribacteria; class WGA-4E; order WGA-4E; family WGA-3G; genus WGA-3G. Next base: position 628,705 of record OY764073.1, read on the forward strand.
CATAACATTCTGTTCAAAAGAAGCCTTAGCAGCGGCATCATCGGTTGGTGCTGAACCGTGATCGGGCATTAGCAGATGACCACGATCGCGGGTACATCCAAGCACGCAAAACAACAAAACACCAGTGAGTAGAAAAAATCTTCGTATATTCATAACCATGACAATATCTCCCTAATAGATTTTATTAATAAAGAGAATAACACATCTCCACAGAACAGTCAAGAAAAAGTAGGAACCCGCGATGCTCTCAGGACTATTTAGTTCTCGGTTTTTTTTGTCCAATTTTGGACCCCCAGGCCCGGTAGGTGCGGTTTTGCGGTGTACTCACCCAAATGCGATCTGCATTCCTAACCGCACCGGGTTTTCTAAATGGTCCTGGCGATGCTCTGCATATCCCTTGACAAATTTCCGCGAATTACGTAAACTAAAAAAGATGTTTCAGAAACTCTCCGAAATTCTCACTTTAATCGTCTCTGCTGCCATGCAGTGGCTCTTTTATCGGAAACGTTTGCCGAAGGACTTCACGCCGAAGCGCGTCCTCGTTGTTAAACTCGATCATCTCGGCGATGTCCTGTTAGCAACCCCGGTGTTTTCCAATCTACGCCAAGCGTATCCAGATGCCGAGCTGCACGCGCTCACTGGTACATGGAGCCGCGTCGTTTTAGAAAATCATCCGAACATCAATAAGGTCCTAAAATACAATTCACAGGCTTTCTGCCGCACAGAGGAACCGACTTCACTAAGACAAACGTGCCAACTTTACCGAGCGTTACGCCATCAAAAATACGAACTCATGGTCCAACTCCGAGGCGATTGGCGAATTACCTGTTTCGCGCTACTGCGGGTTACCCCGAAACGCCTCGACCGAGCAGCCCTGCAAGTTGCCAACAAATTAGGTTTCGCACGATTCACCGGAACGCACGAAACAACGCGCAACCTTGATGTCTTAAATAGAGCAGGTATACCTACACCTATACAGACAACGACTTTCGCGGTAACAGCAGAAGCCAAGAAGTGGGCATCTGATTTCTTAGCAACGCATCAAATTGACAGAGAACGCCCTTTAATCGCTATCCATCCAGGCTCTCCGATTCCATTGAAAAGGTGGCTGCCCGAGCGGTATGCAGAATTAGCGGATTGGCTAATTGCACAGAAACGTGCAGAAATTCTGTTTGTCGGTGTCAAAGACGAAATCCCGATAATCGCCGAAATCCAACGGCTTATGCAGGCAGAGTCAAACAATATCGCCGGTAAAACAAGTTTGACACAATTGGCATCAATCTTGCACATAAGTAATGTGTTTATCGGTAACGATAGCGGACCGATGCATCTCGCTGCAGCCGTAGGTACCCCGACGATTGGATTATACGGACCCGGGGATCCAACCCGCTTTGCACCGGTCGGCGCAAAATGTCGGACGATACGCCGCAAAAACGATTGTCCGCCTTGTGTGGGCGCAACTTGTCAATTCGGAAAAGAAGGGTGTATGTCCAAAATACAGGTCGCCGACGTAATTCAGACGCTTGAAGATGCCAAGTATTTGCTGTCAGAAAACAAAACCTCTATTAACACAGTGACAAATTAACTTGACATCGTTTTAAAAAAAAGGTATAATGTTTTAAAGTTTGAAACAGCATCTATGGGAATATACCTTAGCCATTCAACAATCAATTTTTCCCTGATCGCGTATTGGAAATTCCACAGCAAAGTTTGGCAGGAAAATACAGTTTTAGGATGCTGGCTTGCAGCATCGGTTTGCAGGCGACGCGATGAATTCAAAGGAGGAATTTAGAAAAATGCAATTGAGATTAACGTGGCTCGTGCTTGTCCTTTTCGCAGTCGGCATCATGAGCATCGGCATTGTAGGGTGTGGCAGCGATACTGAAGAAGAGGCACCCAAAACGCCAACAACCAGCAGCACCCCAACAGAGAGTGACGGAGAAGAACCCGTTGTGGCTTCAAGACCACCCATCGAGTGGGATGTCGAAACAGAGGCGATCCAAGATGTTTATACCGACTTCTATAACGCCTTTAACAAAAACGATATCAAAGCCATCGGCGAAACCTTTAATACCGCTACTATTGTATTCGGAACAATCTTTGCCGGAAATGAACCTGTACCTTTAGCCGAGGGCTGGAACGATGTCAAAATCAATATCTTAGGCTTGTGGAACGGGATCGGAACGAAAGGTGCCAAATGGGGACAGAACTCCACCCTCTCAACGTTCTGGATTCGCTACAAAGGCAGCAAATTAGAAGCCTCTGCAGTAGGCTACAACTGCTATAAAGGACAGTATCCAGGTGAAACACATCTCTATTTGATGAAGGATTCCAAGGATGGGTGGAAAATTCATGAACTTGATAGCATCACCCAAAACAACCTCGGGATCTTCGGTTTGAAAAAAGACGCGCGCCTTAGAGATGAAGGTAATTTCTTTACCACCGAAAAGGACAAAGCACCGTAAAGTTTTGTACCGCTTCTTAAAAATTGCCCCTTTTTGTGCAGCTTAAAGCGTCAGTTGCCCCTTTTCGTGCAGTTTAACCCGTTTGATGTAGAAAATATCCGCAAATTCAGCACTTTTGCATTGGCATAGAAATTGCACATATCTTCTACATCAACAACTTTTTTCGTAGGATACGCAAACTCTACCCCTTGGAGGTAATAAAGTAATGAGTGCAAAAAGAACCTCTGGTGCCTTCATGACTTCATTGGTACTTCACGCGGTCATCGTGTTGGTTGCAGGTGTCTACCTGGTCACACAAACCGAACAATTCAAAGACCTCGTCGGTGCCGAAGTGCTCCAACCCAAGGAGCCACCGAAGCCTAAGGTCCGGAAACCCGTCGTAAAACCGGTTATTAAGCCGACTGTGCCGACGCAAAACACCGTTGTTGTCGAACAGGTCCAGGTACAACCGCGTGTAACGACTGCGTTTGTCGCAAAGTCAAGCTTCCAACCGCAGACGGTACTTGAATTCTCAAACCAGAACGTCAAAGTTGACGCACCAATTAACCCGAATGTCCCCAAAGTCGTTACACCCAACGCACCTGTGCCGACGGTGGTAACACATACAGATCTCCCGGTATCGGATGCACCCGGTGCCTTGGCGTTCTCCGCACCTGTCGCAAATGCTCCCTCCGCAGGACCCGCTAACATCGGTCGCGGAGTCGCTGGCACCGCAGTACAGGTCAAAGTCGCTTTTGAACGTCCACCCGGCCTCGCTATGGTCGAAAACGTCGGTGCCGCACGCGATGCCCTCGGTGATGTCGTCGAAAACATCACCCTCGGTAACGTCGAAGTACCGCCCCTCCCCAGAGGCGAACCCGGCGGCCGTGTTATCGGTAAAGGTAAAGACATCCGCGGCGTATTCCGTTTCACACGGATCCGACACAGTCTATCCGACTGGTGGGCAGATGCTTCTTCGCTCAACGCATTGACAAAGTGGCTCAACGAGCGGACCAAAATCAAAACCGACATGAACGTTGAAGGCGGCGCATTGAAACTTACCGATGCCAACCTCTTCAAAACGCCTTTCGTCTTCATGACAGGGCACGACCCGTCACTCGTCCGTTCCCGTAACTTGCTCGGACGGCAATACGGTGGCGGTAAAATGGACAGCCGTCTCACTGAGACGGAAGCCGCCGGCATGCGGAAATATCTCGTCGAAAAAGGCGGATTCCTCGTCTTTGATGACTGCGGTGTTAACGCCCCTGCGCAAGCGATGATCCGGCTCTTCCTCGCACAGATGCGCTACGTCATGCCCGAATACCAGATTGAGCGAATTGCCAACGATCACGAAGTCTATGACAACTTCTATGAAATGGGCGGACCCCCGGTCGGATTCGACATCTTCTGGTGGGGCACACGTCCACCGAAACGGAACTACCTTGAAGGTGTCTCCGTCGGTGAAAAGTTGTCTGTCATCGTTGTCCGTCGCGACTACATGTGCGCAATGGAGTCTGTCAGCCTCCCGACACGCAGTGTCCACTATTCACCCGGTGTCTACCGTTTCATGACAAACTGTGTCGTGTACGCCTTGACACACGGTCAAATTTCTGACTACTCCGGCTATGTCCCTGAAGACACATTGGCAAAGAAAGAACTCCCGACACGCGCACCTGAAGCAGCGAAAGTCGGCGGTTTTGAATAATGCTTTTGTCTCTTAGTGCGGTTTTTAACGCCGCGCTTCACTTAGGGCTATTCGGTTATCCTCTAAGGGTAGCTGAATAGTCCTAACATTTTGCATTGATTGAGAAAAGATCCAACCGATTTCTCTTTCAAGCACCGCGAACACAATGTCTGATTTTTCCCCAACAGTAGCTCCTTAGCGAATTTCATTAGTTTTTTTAGAAAAATGTAATCAATTTCGGGATTGATGCTAAACTTTTAGCATTTTTTCTTGACATCGTTTTCCGTAAATGCTAAAATATTAGCATATTAAAAACAGAACTCCTTAAGTAAAACTCGTCTACGAACGATTCAGCGAAAAGGAGGTATCTATGCAACTTTTAATTCGTCCGAGACGCGGCACACTTATACTCTGCTGCCTGTCTGTTTTGGGTACGCTGTTCTGGATGCAGTCTATCCAAGCAGCGTTCGCGGAAACTGAAAAAGGAGACAGAAAAATGCAGAATTTAGCCACGCAAATCAAAAACTACCAGAAGTCAGGTGATTTCGATAAGGCTTTAGGGATCAGTGAACGTGCCTTACAATCCGATCCGGTGGACTTGGAGGCTTACGACGCTCGATGGAGATTGATAGTTAAAATGTTTTCAGAGACAGACGCAAGAAAAATGATTGTCTCTGAAATCGAAGCCCTGCTGCAAGCACACCCAGAAACCCCAGAAATATTAAACGCTGCACACTGGGGATATATGCTACTTCCTGATCGTGCCAAGAACATCCCCGACAGTTTCTTTGATAAGATGCTGCAATACCCTAAAACCGAGCTCCATCTGCTTGCCCTGTTAGGGTTAGCTGAACAGAGCGAAGATGCATCTCGCAAGTGGCACTATTACCAACGTATCATTGATGAGTTTACCGAATCGGATGTCCCTGAATTGTCTTGGTATCTGTTAGCTTATGAGGAGATGCTATGGTTAGTAGCGGAAGACAACTCCCTGGCGAGCGAGAATTACCGTGATGAACTGATCGACCGGTACTTGAAAGCACATCTCGTCTTTTGCCAAAATACACAACAAAGTTTGGTATGGGCTTATATCGGAGCCGTTGAATCACGGCTCAAGCATAACAACCGATTAGACAAAGCGTTGGAAATCCTAAAACGTGCCGGAACCAGATTAGGTGAAGCAGAGGAACAGACATGGATTAAACGTAACGATGGGTCTATAGAGAAGGCACATAATATCGATCCCAGAGCTCAAAACCGTCTACGAGCACTTCAGCACAAACGATGATGCCGTCATCTGGGGGATAAATGACGGCGAAACCCCTGAACAGGTACGGAAGTCCTTAGATGAACATCAGCACCCCTGGCCCGTTCTGCTCGACCGGAGCCAACAGGTGCGGAAGGCTTATCAGATTAAAGGAATCCCGTTTTTTATCGTGATTGATAAAGCAGGGAACTGGCAATATAGTTTTTTAGGTTCACATCTCATAAAGGGTCAACCCTTAATTTGGATGATTGAGGCACTGCTATAAGATGTTTCTGACACTCATTCGCCGAGAACTCCTCGACAATCTCATGACGTTCCGATTTGCGGCAGCTGTTGTGATTATGCTGTTGCTGGTCGTCGCCAATACCGTTGTGCTTATCAAGGGTTATGAAGGGCGGTTGGCGGACTATAACAGCGCTGTCAAAACCCACCGACAAGAACTGCGGGAGATCAACAAAACCTATTCAGATGGAATGCTTGGTGTATGGGGAGCGATAGTCGTTGACCGACCGCCGAACCCGCTGAGTATTTTCAACACCGGTTTAGATAAGCGATTGGGGAACGAAATTGAAGTCTCTCATACTTTCATACCGACAATTTGGGATGCCAAAAAGTACGATGCACATAATCCATATTTCAACATCCTGACTTCCATCGACATTGTCCTTATTTTTCAAGGGATCCTCAGCCTGCTGGCACTCACTTTCGCCTATGATGCCATCGCTGGAGAATACGAACACGGCACGTTACGCTTGGTGCTAAGCCATCCCGTCGGACGTGGGTACATCCTGTGTGCCAAATATATCGGTGCGATGGTATGTTTGCTCGTGCCATTATTAATGAGTCTACTACTTATGCTTATTCTGCTGACGACATCCGCCATGGTTTCCCTGAACACCGATGATTTTCTGCGTATCGGCGGGATTGTTCTGACATCCCTCATCTATCTGTCGCTGTTCTACCTCATCGGCATGCTCATTTCTGCAATCACACGCCGAACCAGTACTGCACTCATCTTCTCGATGTTCGTCTGGGCGTTTTTAGTACTCGTCTACCCGAATCTGATTCTCACCGCAGTTGATACTGCCCCGCGAACAGACACGGAAACCGACGCTTACAATCAGGTTAAACAGGTGTGGGAATCACTTGAGAGAAAGCGGGAGCAATTTCTCCGAAACGACCCTATCCCCGGAGAGAGTTGGAGTTTGGGATTAGAATTTTCTTTGACAGTTGACGACGATCTGTCAAGATTAATATATCACACCGACATCAGCGGCGACCTTGAAACAATCGACGAAGAATCCGAACCCTTGGTGCCACACGCCCAAAATCTTTTCCGTTTCCTTGGACCCCTGACCATCAGTACCGCAGAACGCGTATGGCGCATCCGAAAACCAGCATTTGAAACGATCTACGTCCAACCGGCAAATAGAGCGAGAATATTACTAAAGTTCTCACCCGCGGGTTTATATGATGCAGCAACCGAGGCGTGGGCAGGCACCGATCTCAACGGCACCCGAGATTTTTTTATAGCAGCGCAACGCTACCGACAAGCAATCGTCAATTATTTTCTTGATGAAAAAATATTTGCGTCCCGACAGTGGTTCTCTGCCGATCAAGGTGCCGTCGATTGGGATGCACTCCCGCAGTTCTCTTTTCAGCAAAGCGATATAGGTATCAATGCAAAACGAGCATTGCCGGATCTGTTCCTGCTGTTCATGATGAATGTCTTTCTCTTTATCGCAATATTTCTGGTTTTTATCAAAAGTGAAGTGTGAAGTAGTTTCCAGTTTTCAGTTTTCAGTTAATACTCCTCTTTTGACTGATTAATGTATAGATGATTCTAAAACCTACTATAGGAGAAGAGATGCAGGATTTTAAGAAGTTGCAAGTTTGGCAAAATCTCATGATTTAACTTTGAGGATGTATGAGTTGACCTCGTTAATGGACACAATAATTGAGGTGAGGAAGATGCTAACCTCTTTACTGGGGAGGCTGTTAACTGGTTACTGGTTACTGGTTACTGGTTACTTATGTGGCATATCACGAAACGTGAACTCTATAACAACTTGAATAGCCTCCGATTTGCGCTGACAACCGTGTTGCTGCTGGCACTCATGGTAACCAACGCCGTGAGACATATCCGAGAACATCCGAAACGGGTCCAGAAGTATCATGACGCTGTCGCTGAATCCATGGACAGCTTAACTGCTCGCGCCGAAGATAGTCTCTACAAACTGGCACACGAGGGCCCCGGAACGCTCTACAAAAAACCGTCGCCCCTTCATTTCTGCGCAGCGGGTGGAGAAACCCTTTTACCCAATAGGATTGATAGTGCTTATGATCGGATACGATTCTGGAGACTGGGATACCCAGATGCCAACATAAATATGAAGAATGTTGGACCCGACGTTTCCGAAATCGATTGGACATTCATCATCGGTTATATTTTGAGTCTCATCGCACTTATTTTCACTTTTGATGCTATCTCCGGCGAACGCGAGCACGGCACGCTCCGCTTGACGTTGGCAAATTCAATCCCACGACATACAGTACTTATCGGTAAGTTTCTGGGGGCGTTGATCAGTACGACCATTCCGTTTATGCTTGCTGTGTTGGTGAACCTTTTGATGCTTTCCTCGGCAAGTGCTATTCATCTAAATACGCAAGCCTGGGGACGCTTAGGTATTATTCTCTTTATCGCGCTTTTGTATACGTGTCTGTTTTTAGCGTTAGGGCTGTTAGTCTCGGCGCGTGTGCAACGGAGTGCTGTGAGTCTCGTGATACTTCTGCTGACTTGGGTCACTGTTGTCGTTTTTATGCCGAGTACGCTCGCCGCACTTGCAAGCGGCTTTTCATCATCTATGGCAAGCTATGAATATGAGGAACGATACGGCCAAGATCATACTGCACTTCGGAGAACTTGGCGATTTTCTTGGCGCGAGTCAAATGATGAAAAAACGCTAAGGATAAGAGGTGAATGGCACACCAAAATGGCACTAAGCAAAGAACGCTTAGATGCGGAGTACTTAACCTTTAGGATTAACCAAGTTCAACGTGCGCGTGCGATAACCAGCATCTCACCCGCCGCACTCCTCCAGCATCTCCTTGAATCGTTCGCCGGAACAGGGCTTGATCGGCACCAGCAATTTATAGAAAATGTGCAGCGTTACGCCCGCGAATACCGAGAATTCACCGTAGAAATAGACAGGGGCGATCCAGAGAGCCTCCATATCATGGGTGTTCGCGAGGGTTTGTCCGAGAAACCCGTCAATCCAGAAGCAGTGCCAAGATTTGAAGACACACGCAACATCGGTAAGGACTTCAACACCGCTGCGACGAAATTGCTGCTGTTGACGCTGTTTGTCATCGTTTTGCTGGCAGGTGCATTCCTCGCGTTTGTGCGTGTTGAGATCTGATTAATTTATGCTAAATTTTTAGCATTTTTTCTTGACATCATTTTTCGTAAATGCTAAAATATTAGCATATTACCAAAAGAGGTGAAAAAAATGGAAGACTACGGGACCATCAAACTGAGTCGTCGGGAACGTCAAATCATGAATATCGTCTATCAACGCGGTCGCGTGTCTGTCACCGATGTCCTCGAAGATATCCCGGATCCGCCAAGTTACTCTACTGTTCGGGCACTGTTGCGAATCTTGGAGGAGAAGGGGTATCTCACCCACGAAAAAGATGGCAGACGTTACATCTACCGCCCGACGCAACCGCGTCATCTTGCAGGACGTTCCGCGCTCAAACAGATTTTCCAGACGTTTTTTGATAAGTCCATTGAGAAGACGGTCATCGCCCTGGTTTCGGAGGCTGACCTCTCAGATGAGGAACTTGACCGTTTAAGCCAGCTCATTGAGCAAGCCAAAAAAGGAGATAACCCATCATGATGCGATTCATTGAGACACTCTATGCAGATCCGTTGCTGAAATTTCTCGTTGACACCACAATGAAAAGTTTCGTGATTTTTGCCGTTGCGGGTCTATTCGCATTCTGTTTTCGTCGCAAATCGGCGGCAGTGCGCGGTTTCGTTTGGAGTATGGCAATCGTTGGGTGCCTCATTGTTCCGGTACTTTCTCTCATTCTTCCGAAGTGGGAACTCGGTATTCTACCGGAAACACCAGTTTCAATTGCACAGAGTCAATTGTCACCAAAACCGGTATCGTCAATACCAATCACATCGGCACAGCCTCAACCCAGCCCTGTAACAGGTCAGAGCGGTTCCCTCACTGCATTGCATTGGACAGACTGGATGACGATCGTCTGGACAGGTGTTGGACTGTTTCTTCTTATCCGTCTAATTGTCGGAATTGGTGCTGTCTGGCATATCTCTGCTCGTAGTAATAACTTTAGGAGTGCTGTTGATCAGTTCCAACCTAATTGGAATCAACGAGCAAATGTCCGTCTCAGCAATAGGATTAGCGTACCAATGGTTTGGGGTTTCTTACGCCCCGTGATCTTGCTACCAGTTGATGCAGATCAATGGCAAACCGAGCGGCTCCGTGCTGTGTTACTCCACGAATTGGCGCACATCAAACGATGGGATTGGGTGATGCAGACGATTGCACAGGTAACGTGTGCAGTCTATTGGTTTAACCCACTTGTGTGGTTGGCAGTGCGCTGGATGCGGATAGAGGCAGAGCAAGCGTGTGATGACCAAGTGCTAAACGCCGGATATCAATCAACCGAGTACGCGCAACTTTTGCTTGATATTACACGTAACGTGAAAATAGCAAAGGCTACTTCGCGTGCTGCTGTCGCGATCGTACGCTCCTCAAAGATTGAAAGACGACTCCGAACTGTTCTCGCCGAAAACCTGAATCGGCATCCGGTAACGAAGGTTGCCGTCGCGATGGGTCTGTTTGTCCTCACTTGTTTTATTGTTCCGATGGGCGCGTTACACCTGACACAAGCGGTGGATGCAGAGAAGACATCCACGTCACAGCTAACACCAGCTGATGACCCACTGAAAGCGCAGCAGATGGATAAAAACGTTGAGATATGCAAACAGCATCTGCTCCACATTGGTAACGCGATTCAAGCATATCAGAAGGAACACGGCGATTTTCCGCAATGGCTCTCCGAACTGCATCCGAAATACTTGCCAGATAAAAATATCTTGCTATGTCCAGCAGATGAAGACGGCGGCAAGACCTATTTCCTTGTTAATGCGGACCCGAGATTGTCTGTGAGTTACGACTATCAGTTTCACCCTAAGTACCGAGCCGATAAAACTCAGGAACGCCTCATGTATGGAGACGTTTTACCGCTTGTACGGTGCCGACATCATGCGAACCAAGCGTTTGAGTGTCTAAACTTGAATTTCGCTTTCAAGGTATTTTGGTCTTCAGGTGTATACACCCCCGAAGAAATGTATGAAACCGTTGAGGAGGCCATTGCTGCTCTTGAAGCAGGTATTCAGCAACAACCGGCTGATGAAAAGTTCTTTCATATCTATGAGTCGCTCGTTCGTTTCTACATTGAAGTCGGACGCGAAGAAGATGTAGAAGACCTCGTTAACCGTTTCAAATCGGTTATGAGACCCAACAGTATTATGGATAATTTCCGTCTCGGTTCAATGCTTGAAATCGCGAATCAACCTGAAGCAGCCCTTAAAGTTTTCGAGAAACTTGAGAAGCGGTATCCGAACAGACACTATGTGCTTGAAGAACTCGCTCGAATTCATGAAAAACTTGGAAATTCTGATCTCGCAGCGGCATATGAAAAAAAGGCGGACCCTATGTCAGAACTTGTTGGGCAGGTCGTGCCTGACTTCTCCGCAGCCGCCCTTGATGGCAAACCGATCTCACTTCAAGACTATCGTGGGAAAGTCGTCTTACTCGATTTTTGGGCAGTCTGGTGCGGTCCCTGTCTCGGAGAGATGCCGAATGTAAAAAGGGTTTACAATACCTATAAAGACCAAGGGTTTGACATCATTGGGGTTAGCCTCGACACCGATGAAGCGAGACTAAGAAACTACCTGAAAAAGAATAATATCCTTTGGCGACAAATCTTCAGCGGACAAAAATGGAACAGTCCGCTTGCAAAACAGTATCATATTCGCTCTATTCCCGCCCCATGGCTCATTGACAAAGACGGCACATTAATCTCACGCGAAGCCAGAGGTGTGAAGTTAGAACGACTCGTAATAGAAGCACTCAAAGACAAAACCAAGAATGAATAATAGAGGAAAACAAAATGAACCGATTTTTGATACTTTTCCTTGTAGTCAGTGTCATTCTAAGTTTCATAGCACTTTCCTTAGAAGGCATACCTGTCCAAAAATCGCCTGAACATGCAAAGAAAATCAAGGTTCTGCTTGATGTCGCTGGTGAAAACGATCTTAAACCTTTAGTAAAGGCATCCTTACTTGAAGCATTTCGCAGAACCGAAAATATAGATGCTGTTTTGGAAATTGAAACAGACGTATCCTATGTCGTATCGGTTGTGCTCGTGGAGGCACGTGCCGGAGGAGATAAGCAAAAAACCGGTAATATTGCTGCTTGTGTTCAGTTCATTAATTACTTTGACAATAGTATTCTCAAACCGGATGTTGCTGTGTCCAATTGGGAACGCGTTAACAATCTCACAGAAAACTTGATTGAACATTCTCAAATAGGTTTACACCTGTTTCCTAAAGACGACTTAGAAAAAATGACGAGCCGTGTCATTTCCAAATTTCAGGAACTACTTTCGGAAAAGCGTGAGTAGTCAGTTCCCACAGATGTGGGAAATGTTCAATAGTATTTCGTAGGCAATCTAAAAAAGGAGCATACTAAAATGAAAGCAATGTTGACTGTGGCAATGGTGTTGAGTTTACTGGTGACCTCTGCAAGCGCAGATTCACCGGCAGAAAAACCGAGTGAGGATCTGATTATGGAACAGCATGAGAAAAACATTGAACTTTGTACACAAAATTTGGTGGCAATTGGCAAGGCGATTCAGGCATATCAGAAAGAACACGGTGATTTCCCTGACTGGCTTTCAGACCTTCATCCGAAACACTTGGCAGATGCGAACACCTTGATCTGTCCCGCAGACGAAGAGCGTGGCAAGACTCTCTTTTCCCTAAACACAGATCCGAAAATGCCGGTGAGTTATGGGTATCAGTTTCACCCGGAATATCGAGCGAGTAAAAGTAAACAACGCTTGGTGTATGGAGATGCTATGCCGCTTGTTCGCTGCCGACATCATCCGAATGGAGATTTTAATTGCTTGAACTTGAGTTTCTCTTTAAAAATCTACAAGTCATCCGCTGTTTGGGAATCCGAGCCTGAAGTTATTTACGGTAGCCACGAAGCAGCGATTACTGCTTTTGAGGAGACACTTGAGCGACACCCAAATGACTCTCGTTTCTTTAAAGTCTATCCACACCTTATCAGACTCTATACCAAAGTAGGCAATGAACAATCTGCAAATGCCCTTATAGAACGTCTCAAGTCATACGAGACAACAGACATTGATTATTATCGAATGCTATTCGATGTGCTTGCGAGAGCCGAACGATATGAGGAGCTGCTTACGATTTTTAAGGCGGCTGAACAGCAGCATCCTAACGCACAACCTATCCATGCAAGACTTGCCTCTATTTATAAAAAATTAGGCAATACTGAACTCGCTGAAGTTTATGATCGGAAGGCTGATCCCAAATATGAATTGTGGGGAAAACCTGTGACAGACTTTTCTGCAACCGACCTCGATGGAAATCCGATTTCGCTTCAGGACTATCGTGGAAAAGTTGTCTTGCTCGACTTTTGGGCGGTGTGGTGTGGGCCGTGCCTTGCGGAAATGCCCAATCTCAAAAAGGTCTACGCTACCTATAAGGATCAGGGGTTTGACATCATCGGTGTCAGTCTTGATGACGAGGAATCCGAACTGCGGAACTACATTAAGGAGAACGACATCCAGTGGCGGCAAATTTTCGATAACATAAGGGGTGCAGATTCACTTGTCCGGCAATACGGTATCCGCGGTATTCCAGCACCATGGCTTATCGACAGAGATGGCACATTAATTTCGCATAAAGCCAGAGGTGAAGACTTAGAACGACTTGTAGTAGAGGCACTCAAGCCCAAATCCGCAAACCAATAGGATGCGTCCCTGTAGGAGCGAGCTATGCTCGCGACCTCCGTCTGTAGGAGCGAGCTGGGCTCGCGACCTCCGTCTGTAGGAGCAAACTATGCTCGCGACCCTCGTAGGAGCGAGCTGGGCTCGCGACCTTCAATGCTTAAAAAAACCGAAAACCAAATGTCCCCGTCCTAATTGTCCTAACAATAGGAGACAAAACAGTGATAGACCTTCGTAACATGTTAAGAACTTCAGCGACCATCCCAGTGCAAGCCCATTGGGATCCGATTGAAAACACAGCGAATAACTTGCATTGGACAACAGAAGAAAAGTTTAATCGAACCAAGACACAATGGCGAGAGCCGGTGGATATGACGTGGGAACAGTGGCTGACATTATTCAATCCCGGGCCCGCGCAGCCACTAAAAAACTACAACACAACCGATTTTCAGGTCTTTCTGCCACCATCAACCGCTAACATCGGAGATGTCTGGGACTTGGATCCGAAGCGGATCCTCCCTTTTCTCCACCAATTTCACTCAGGCGCAACAATGAATGACAGAAATGGTCAGAAGGGTGCGAAAGCCTGCTTACAAGCACTTTCGTCTGAATATGCCAATATTACCTTCCGAATCCATGCGCGGTTCATATTGGACAAATCAATTGGTGCCTACTTTAGACCCGCACAATTTGCTGGACATCTGGTCATCAATCTTAACAGCAAAACGGTCTGTCAGTTTACCCTATCGCTTCCGAGACGCAATAGCAATGTTGATATCGGTGCTTTCAGAACTCACGATTTAGGGTTCGTGCCGCGTATGGAACTCTACAGTCTATCAGAGATGCAACCGAGGTCAATTGCTTGGGAGGCAGCTATCACAGCAGAAGAAGTTGAGAAGAAATTTCAGGATTCGCTCTACAAGTTCTTTGAAATTGAATGGACCCCGGTTGAAGATGCCGTTGAACTCGCGAAAACCTCAAATCGCCCTATTCATGCGGTGCTTTTGTTCGGCGTACTTGACGATGAATCCTGCTGAGGGACGGGCAAAGTTTTGAGAGCGGGTCCGCTCTCCTCACCGAAAATTGTCAATTTGCTCAACACGTATTTTGTAAACGTCTGGGTTCTAATGAGGGACTTGCCCGAGTTACAAGCGGGTGCCAAAGGGGCAGCTGCTGCCGCCTTGGCAACAAAACTTCGGCAACATTACACCGATTCTGTGGATATTCTGACATTAACCCCCGAATTGGAAGTGATTGAACATCTACCCGGCGAAAGTTTACTCCGTAGCGATTGTCTACCTCGTACGGAGCGGGTCCCTCGCTATTTAGAATTGCTGCATGTCGCAGGGGAGGACCTACCGGAGGACACGGACGAAACCATCGAAAAAACGATTGCCGCTTTGGAAGCCAAACTTCAGCAACAACCAGATGATGAAAGTTTTTTCGATATCTACCCTACGCTGGTCTGTCTCTACAATAGAGTCGGGCGGAAGAAAGAGACTGAGCACCTCCTTAACCGTGTCAAATCCATCATCAAACCTGACAACCTTCAGGCACATTTTGTGCTCGGTGCAACGCTTGAGCGGATGAAGCGGTATGAAGAGGTGGCCACGATTTTCGAGAAACTTCAGGAACAGTATCCTGAAACACGCCGTCTATCCCGGAGAATTGCCGAGATCCATGAGGTGTTAGGCAACACCGAACTTGCCATGAAATACCTCAGCAAGGTTAAGCCTACGGTGGCATTGATTGGAAAACCCGTCCCCGATTTTTCCGCAACCGATCTTGATGGCAACCCAATTTCGCTGCAGCAATATCGCGGGAAAGTTGTGTTGCTCGATTTCTGGGGAGTCTGGAACAGTTTCTGCATCGGAGATGTCCTGAATCTCAAAAAGGTTTACGACACCTATAGAGATCACGGTTTTGACATCATCGGAGTTAGTCTCGATACCGATGAAACGAAACTGCGTGACTATCTCAAGGAAAACGGCATCGCTTGGCGGCAGATTTATAGCGGACAAGAACGGCAGAGTCCGCTTGCTCAACAGTTCGATATTCGTTCTGTTCCGACACGGTGGCTTATCGGTAGAGATGGCAAGTTGATCGCCTATGAAGCCAGCCACAAATTGTTATCTCACAAAGGCAGGGAGGCGAATTTAGAGCGGTTAGTCGCAGCAGCAGTGGTGGACAAATCCGAGAACCCGTAATAAAGAGTGGATTTGCATTCCGAGTCATGCTATTATAAATGGAAAATATATTCCCTATTGAGGTGAAAAATTGAAGCTCGGTGTATCCACTTACTCTTATTGGCATTTCAAATCGGAACGTGTTCCTATTGAACACGTCATCGAAGAAGCCGCGCGACTTGAACTCGACGGCATCGAAATCCTCCATCAACAGATGGCATCCGAAGCGAACCCCTATCTTCAGAAACTCAAACGGCTCGCCTTCATTCACGGACTCGACCTATACGCCCTCTCCATCCATCAAGGCTTCGTCTCACCAGACGCAGCGACGCGGCAAAAGAACATCAACCACACCATCCACTGTATCCGACTGGCACACGAACTCGGTATCCCATCAATCCGTCTCAACTCCGGACGCTGGGGAACTGTCCCGTCCTTCAACGAATTGATGAAATCCGAAGGACAAGAACCCACGCTCCCCGGACACACAGAAGACGAAGCGTTTGAATGGGTCATCGCAGCCATCGAAAAGTGTCTCCCAGACGCTGAAAAATACGGTGTCGTCCTCGGACTCGAAAACCATTGGGGATTAACTTGCACACCCGAAGGAGTCAACCGTATTGTCTCCGCTATAGACTCAGAATGGCTGAAAGTAACAATGGACTGCGGCAACTTCCTCTCAGACCCTTACGAAAAACTGGCACAGATCGCGGGTGAGGCGGTGCTTGTCCACGCAAAAACCTATTACGGTGGAGGTGAATGGTATACGTTAGATTTAGATTATACCAAAATCGGCAAGATTTTAACAGATGTCGGCTTCCACGGATACGTCTCTATTGAATTTGAAGGGAAAGCAGATGCACACATCGGCGTGCCAAAGAGCGTAGAAATGCTCCGTGATGCCCTTGGACTCTAAGCCGCTTCCCAGGGTGCGACATCGCCAACAGGCACTGGTGCCGGGAAACGGCTCACCACATCGACCGGTCTACCAGCATCGGACGATTCAATGATCCGTTCGCATATCTCCAGCGCGTGCCGTGCCTGCGCGCCGTTGCACCGCGGATTTCGGTCAGATCTAATCGCGTCTGCGAAATCCGCAACCCCTTTACCCCAATCCAATCCGGTGAAAGACTTTGGGGGAGAGGGTTCCTCTTGCCACCCGCCTTGTGGCGTAAATTTCTTGATGCCGCGTCCATCATCGTGCGCCTGAAGCGAGAACCCTCCTGCCGTGCCATGGATCTCATAAGGCGGAATCCCAGAAACAACGGTAAAACTGTGATAGATGAATCCGTGGGCACCCCCCTTTTGTGGAGTGTCGAACTCAAGCACAGCAAACCCGTGATCCTTCTCATTGACCTCAAATTCAGTGCCTTGCCGCGGCCCCGTGTTGAGCGTCCGTTTCGGCACAGCCACGCGCGCAAAACCATGCACCGTTTTTATAGGCGCGATCATCGTCGTCATCGTCGTGAGCGGATAGGGTGCGACATCTCGAAACGGACCCGCATGCATCAGAAACGCGTCCGCGCTCGGATGCCAATGTTCTAACGGACCCCCGAAATTCCCGATTGCAGAGATCACATCCCCAATCTCACCCTCCCGAATCCGTTGCCAGACGTTCTGCTGAACGTAGCCGAGGATCGCCGACGGCGCGCACGCCAATTTTAGACCATTTGCTTCCGCGGTTTCTACGAGTTCGTTCGCCTCATCTGTCCGAATAGAGATCGGTTTTTCAGAATAGACGTGTTTCCCCGCCTTCAGTGCCGCCAGCGAAACCGGATAATGCGAGATATGCAGCGTCAAATTCACAATCGCCTCTACATTCGGATCGTTCAGCACCTCCTCAAGCGATTTGTAGACGTGTCCGCCGTTGCGTTCCGCCAACGCCGAGGCGCGCCCCTCATCTTGGTCATAGAAACCGACTAACTCAATCCGATGCGGGTACGCTTGGCAGCGCGGTTGATAGCCGCCTGCAGAAATCATACCACACCCAACAATCACCATACGAACTGGCGTTGTATTAGACATTTAAGGTCCTCCTTCTTACGAGGTTTTAGTAAATCCTATATCGGTTGTCATGCTTCACCTGATATATAATCTTGCAAATATTGTTCAATTTGCTCGCCATTTTTGATTATGTCGGTGAAATATGTATCGCAAACATCTTTGAAGCGTAAGAACACATCACGAGTAGTTGCATTCTCTCTCTCAAAAATACCTACCGGTTGGCAATTAACACCCCACGACTTGAGCTGGTGTAATGTGATTGCGGCTGCTTGAGTTTTAGTATCACTATTTAGGGCAAATACAAATAGGGGCGGTATCTTTCCGTTTATTCTACAATCTACTTTGTAAATTCCATCGGGATCATTTGTTGGGTGTTGCCAGTTGAATGTGATATGATTTAATTCTACCTTCTGATACAAAAAGGCTTGAAAATCATCTATAAATGTTGATTGAACTCTTTCTCTTGACAAATATGTAACGTCGATTATCTTGAGTAAGGCTTGGGCAAAATCATAAAGAGCTTCCCCATAACATCCATCAGATACATCAATAATTAATTCCCCATCATAGTCTTCAACTTGAAACATAGAGAGTGCTTTTAAAATTAACTTCTGGCGGTTTCCACTATGAAGTTTCTGTTCATCCATATAGTATGAAAGGTGCATATAGGTATGCGCCTCGTCTGAGAGGACCCACCTATTCCCCATCTTTTTCAGGACGATAACTAGCTGATCCCCATCATTGAAATGGAATGGCGTTAGAACGAGGAAACGGTCTTTACCATCTGCTGAAAGCTGTATTTCTTCGGAAACCTTATCAATAAAATCTCTTTCTATTGTTCTTTCTATTGTTTTAACTGACATTGTTCTCACCCCCTAAAAAATTAAATTCTAGCTGTGCAGGTAATTCAAAGCCCGCATCTTGTATAAGACACTGTAGAGCCCCTTCAAGATTATTATAACGGTCTGTCTCTTCTGCGTAAGTGTCCTCATCATAACCTATCTCCTGGTAACGCTCTGTAGCAAAGTGAATGTGGTAACCGTAAATTTTTTGTTTTTCAATTTTGTTATTATGCGGACGTTTAGGCATACCATTATAGCGACGGATACGAAAGGTTGTACCAGTTTTAGGATCTATAACCGCTAAAATTACCGAAAAATCTGATGGATATTTTTTATTTTGGTTGGTTATGAGACGGAAACGGTTACCATTCTCCCCAATGATATACAAACTATTGTTCTTATTTAGTTGGATACGCCAGTCATCTGGCAAAACTTTACGTTCAGCGGCAACAAAGAGAACACAGAGGATCCCCAATAAGATACTCTGCCTATTTCGCATTGCAAATCTCCTTTGCTTTTTTGGTTTCACTCCATGAAAATAACATTTATAGGACATTTCGGTTAATAGATTACACTATTTTAGCATATTATTCAAGAAAAAAATCAGAATCTAATTTTTCCCAGGACCCTTTAGTTTTAATAAATTATCGGGTTTCGCGTCTTTTTTTCGAAAACCCGGTGCGGTTAGGAAACCGCACCATAAGTGTCAATTTTAGAAATAGTAACCGTCTCACCCCCAGAGTCATTCAATTGTACGATTTGGATATTGGTTTTGCTTTACATAAGTGAACGTTCTTGGGAAAAAATCGCGAGCACAGCTCGCTCCTACAGGCAAAAAAATTCACACATATAAAGTGAATAGGTACAATTGAATGGCCCTGTCTCACCCCCAGGCCCGGTAGGTTCGGTTTCCTAACCGAACCGGATACTACGCGGAAACCTTGAAGACTTCAAAAACCTCTTCAGTCCTGTAGGGTTTATTTGCTTGGGTATTTCTTCAGTATGTTTATAGCAGCATCAGTTTATAACTCTTCAGCCCTGTAAGGGCGGTATGTTTATGTTTATTGCTAAAAACGTTGTCAAAAATCCCGAAATTGACACCTATGGTGCGGTTAGGAAACCGCACCTACCGGGCCTGGGGACTGAAAATTTGGTTAAAAAATGGAAAACTAAATAGCCCTGAATTTTTCCCTTGACGCAAAAGGTTAATTCAGTGTAAAATATAAAATGCAATAATAAGCGAAACAAACACACTAAATGTTACGGTGATAAATGTGCTAAAATACAACCGACGGATACCCATTGCTATTTTGATTTTCTTAGTGCTGCCCGGATGTGCAGCCTTCCGAGACACATCGCAAACCGAAGCCTATAATCGGTTCGCGATACGTGCCGCACAAGCACAACTCTGGAACGAAGCCATCTTCCGATGGAAACAGGTCATCAACGTTGACCCGGATGATTCAAAGGCACATAACAACCTCGGTGTCGCTTACGAAGCAGTCGGAAACATAGACGATGCCATCGCTGCTTACCAACGCGCAGCGGAATTAGAGCCCGGCAACAAATACTATCGACTCAACTATCGACGATGCCGTATACACCTTCGACGCAGCGGACTTGATGACGCAGCTGCATCGCAACCAAAAGAGGAACTCCCACCCACAGAAGAGTGAGGACACCGATATGCAAATAATAAAATTGCGAACAGCAAGTTTGCGATTGGCAAGCAGCACCAGAAAATTCGGAATCTTATTAGCGGTCCTAATGCTTTGGGGATGTGGCAGTGCCGTGACGCGCGTCTCTATTCCGGTCAAAGTCGAATCTGAAATTGACATCAGCCGGTATTCCAACTTCGCCGTTTTGCCGTTTGTCCCAGAAAAACAGACAGAACGCAACGAAAATCTGCCCGAAGAAATCGGTGCAGAAATCGCTTCTATACTCCGTAGAGGTTTAGCACGTCAAAAACAATTTGAGGTCGTCAGCACACAAGAGACAGCGAGACTTCTCACAGGCGAAACCGTCGGAGAGGACTGGCTCGCTGATACAGAACACCTCAGTCAACTCGGAGAATATTTTGAGGTGAAAGGCATTATCATCGGCAGCTTTCGTTTCTATTCAGATAGCCGCCCGAGGCGATATTATGGCGAACGCTACTCCGTACAACGCCAACGCTACGTCATGGATTATCAGGACTACATGCAAAAAACCTATCTGCTCTCACTGAGAGTGATAATCGTTGATGTCGAAACCGAACAAATTATTTGGGATGAAGCTTACCGACGGAGCACAGCAGAAGCGCATACCATTGGCTCTTTCATCTTTTCTCAAGCAGGTCCACAGGCAAACACCATTAGAGAACTCGGCAAGCGTGCCGTCTCAGAATTTACCCGTCAAATCTCGCCACACTACGAACGTGAAGATAGATATTTAGTCAATTAAATTGCGAATACCCACAGGACTTACGCAGCCCTCCCTCGCCAATCCAATGAGACTCTGTAGCGTTTCATGGAAAAATTGCGTAAGTCCTAACCTAAAAGACAGAGGTTAAAGGTGTGAAAAAAAATAGAGACAGAATCCGAACAGCACGAGCAATTAATACACGGCAGTTGTTAGTTAGATACGCCTTTCATAGTCTCTTGCTGCTGAGCTTATTGGCACCTTGTGTCGGATGGGCACAGGCTTTTGGAAAAAATAAAATCACTGCACAACGCTTCGATTGGCATATCCATCGAACAGAGCATTTCGATATCCACTACTATCCGAGCGAAGCGAAACTGGTCCCTATTATGGCCGCTATTGCAGAGGAAGCTTACGAACAGCACAGCGAAGATTTTGAACACGAACTCCGAGATAGAACACCGCTTATCCTTTACAAATCCCATAAAGACTTTCAGGAGACCAACATCATCCTCCAAGAACTTCATGAAGGGATCGGCGGCTTCGCGGAACTTTTTAAACATCGGATCGTTATACCCTTTACCGGCTCCCTTGAGGCGTTTCGAGAGGTGATTTTTCACGAACTCATCCATATCTTCCAGTACGATATTATCTATCAGAAACCGCATGCGCGCATCTACAGCGGCGAATTTCTCTACTCGCCCCCCATCTGGTTCATAGAAGGCATGGCGGATTATTTCGCTGAAGATAACGATGCAATCGGCGAGATGGTCGTCCGAGATGCCAGTATGAATAATAACATCGTCTCTTTACCGCAACTCCAGAATTTCAATCAACTCAGTTCCCCTTTCGTCGGCTATAAATTGGGGCAATTGGCGGTCGCCTATCTCACGGAAACCTACGGACGTGAGAAAATCGCTGAAATTTTGCAGGGGTTACGGCAAAGCCGGACGAAAGACATCGATCGCGTTTTCAGAGAAGTCCTCGGTGTCGAACTCGAAGAATTTGATAAGGCGTGGCAACAGACAATGCGCAAACGGTATTGGCCCCTCGTTGTAGACCGAGAATTGCCCGACCTCGTCGCAAAAAATCTTACCGAGGAATCCATATACGCCCATAACATTAAGCCTGTCTGGTCACCGAGCGGTGATATTATCGCTTATGTTACCGGAAATGAAGGATTTCTTGAGATCGTCCTGATGTCCGCAAAAACCGGTGAACGCATTGACCGCGTTACCAAACGGTTTTTCCGAGAGAAATATGAAGAAATCCGAACCGATTTCGGCGGATTCGGCAGAAGTCTCACATGGGCACCGGATGGCGATAGGATCGCCTTCGTCGCCAAGCATCACGACGCGAACTACCTCCTTGAAGTCAACATCCTCACAGAGGAACTTACACAGTACTATGAGCTCGATTTTGATAGCGTTAGCTCCCCAGACTACGATGGCAGCGGTGAACGCATCATTTTCTCGGCACTCAAGGAAGGACAGACAGACCTCTATATTATGGAGCTCCTGACCGGCGAAATTGATAGACTCACTTTCGACCCATTTAACGACACACACCCCTCGTGGCACCCAACAACCCGAAAAATCGTCTATACCTCCGAACGTGGCGGGAAAAATAGATTGGTCCTGATAGACCTCGACCGCGGTACAGAACGCCTGCTAACCGACGGCACCTATAACGCTATCAGCCCAGCGTGGACACCCGACGGAAAAGCAATCCTCTTCTGCTCGGATGGACAAAGCATTTACGACATCTACAAACTCGAAATCACAGAGAAACCGTACGCACAAACTCATGAAGATATACAGCCTGAACAGCAAGCCGACACCCTAAACTTGTTCACTGAAAATAGCAGAACTGACCTCGCAGACCAAACCCTAAAAGTTGAATTGACACGTCTCACCAATATGATGACAGGCTGTTTCAATCCGAGTTTATCACCCAATGGAAAGCGTTTATTGTTTAGTGCCTATCAGAACGGAAAATACGATGTCTGTGTCATGGAGGCTTCTAAAACGATTGAAGAAAAGGCTGAAGCGACAGACTTAGCGGAACCCTCCGTTATCTTAACAGCGGAAGAACCACGGAACTATAGGATAGCCAAACGGAAGTATAGCACGAAATCCTCATTCGCTTTAGACGCAATCTTTCCCGATTTCAGCCTTGGTGCTGATGGCATTCTGAGAAGCACCGTACAAATCGTCGGCAGCGATATGTTGGGCAACCATCGGATCGGTGTCAGCGTGATGAATCAATCCAGCTACCTTGCACCCGACTTCATCGCACAATACGGGTTTTTGACCCACCGCACCGATATCGGCGCGATGATTTACAATTATCATGAATACCATATTTTAGGCGGCATCCAGCGCAGACGCGGTATCCTACAACGTATTACAGGGCTCGGGGTCTATCTCAATTACCCCTTTGATAGATACCATCGACTTGATCTTGATTTCTCAATGTACTCACAACCCTTTTCCTACAACTTCCAGACAAGCCGAACTTTCGACCCTTATGACGATAGAGGTCTACTCACAATGGGGTCCATCGCTTTCGTCGGGGATACTACCATGTGGCGTGAATGGGCACCCTATACAGGCTCTCGATACCGCATTGAACTTGAACAATCTTTCCCAAAACTCGGCAGTGAACTTTCGCTAACAAACGCTGTTTTTGACGCACGACGCTATTTCGGGCTCGGCAGGCGGTCTACGATTGCACTACGCCTGTTACTCGGCGGCAGCTTTGGGAACGACAAATCTTACTTCTACCTCGGTGGGATTGATACCTTACGCGGCTACAATTATGAAGATTTAGTCGGCACACGCATCGGACTTCTCAACTTAGAAATTCGTATCCCTTTGATAGATAGACTTTACTTCGCATGGCCCGTCAGATGGACGCTCGACGGTATCCGTGGTATCATTTTTGCTGATCTCGGAGGTGCCTGGTCAGATTGGCAATACGGACCAGACAACCCATTCAATATCATCGTCCGAGAAGGAAATCGCATCCGACTCGATGATGTTAAAGCCGCTATCGGAATCGGGATGCGACTCCGACTCGGGCTGTTTTCTATAGACTTCGCCGCAGCCCGAAATACGGACCTTACACAATTGGAACCCGGTTTCAAATATCACTTCGGACTCGGACAAGCTTTTTAAATTAGTTACCAGTTATCAGTTCGGTTTTTCTGCGAAAAACCTTTCAGTTATCGGAGGAGTCATCAGTCGTCAGTTGTCAGCCGTCAGTATGGTTTTTTTGAGTGCTAAACATCTTCTTGTTGTGCGTCTTACCTCTTATAGGTGACAACGGTTACAAAAAAAAGTCTCTCACTGCAAGACATCTCGGAAACCTCTTAACTGAAAACTGAAAACTGAAAACTTTTAAATTATGGAATCACGAACGAAACGTTTTGTTATCACTATCATCATTCTCGCCATTGTCGGCGGATTAGGCGCGCTCTGGGTTAAACTCTATCCCGATTTCCTATGGTTTGAGATGGTGAACTATAAACCTATTTTCACTAAAATTCTATGGACAAAAATCTTCGTCGGCGTAATTGTTGGCATCTGCTACTTAGCTATTCTTTTAACAAACCTCGCCTTGATCTACCGATTCACGCCAGCACATCTGAGCCCCGCTTTTATGGGCGGTACCGAATTCGCAGCCGGTAACGCAAGCGACCCGGGGGCCACCCGAAAAATGGTCTACGGAGGACTTACGCTCCTCGCCATACTTTTCAGTATCCTCATGGGTTATACCGCAAGCGATCGATGGGAAATCTATCTGCGCTACTCCAACGCAGATGAACTCGTTTTCCCGGCTGCCACACTTATTACCGTAGAAGCCACCATTGACTCAAACGAAATACCCGTCTCACAATTAGAACTCCAAGCAAAAAATATAATGGTTGGGGACCCCGTCAACGTTCAGATAGACGGCACAACTCAGGAGGCACGCGTTGAAGCCGTCCTCCAAGACGCTATCCGATTGAATACGAAAGTCCAAATAGAACCCGGACAAAAAGCGTTCTTCACGTCCCCCGCACGCGATCCGATTTTCAAAAACGATGTCACCTTCTACGTCTTCAAAATGCCGCTGCTACGCTACATCTGCGGAACCCTTTTCGGCATCTTTATGCTCGTGACAATATTTGCCATCGTCATCTATTTTTTCCACGGACTCATCACAGGCGATACGAGCCAATTCCGGTTCCGTCCACCTCTCAACGTTAAAGCACATCTCTTCACCCTTGCCGGTGTGACACTCCTCTGCAGAGCATGGAACTACCAATTCGCTATGTACGACCTACTCTATATTTCAAACAAGGTTGTACGCGGCGGGGGCGGATATGCCGCCATACAGGCACGTCTCCCTATACTCAATATTATGCTCTGGCTCACAATCGCTTGCGCCTTGGTCTTCATCGTCAGCATCTTCTTGAAACGTAACACCTTCGCTTTCGGCGGACTTATCGTCTTTTTCGTTGCAGGTTTCCTCGGACAACTCTACCCGGTCGCTATACAGCGGTGGCAGGTTGAACCCAACAAACAGGTCTTAGAAGCAGATTACATCAACTATAACATCAAGGCAACACTTCAAGCTTATGGTTTAGCCGAGAACACCGTAACCGAACAGGAGTACCCACTCACGGAGCAACTCAGTTACGATGACATCACCAGCCAAGAGAACAAACCGGTTTTCAATAGTATCCGTCTTTGGGACTGGAAACCCTTACGCAGAACTTTCCGACAACTCCAAGAATTGCGCTCACAGTACGACTTCAACGATGTCGATATCGATCGCTATATGGTTAACGGCGAAATCCGCCAAGTCATGCTCTCCGGACGCGAACTCAATATTAATGAGCTGCCTATAGAAATCAGAAACGATTGGTATAAAGACACTTATGTTTATACCCACGGATACGGTGCTGTTGTTAGTCCTGTCAATGAAATTGATAACGGCAAACCGAACATGTATATTCAAGGACTGCCCCCTATCGAGTATAAACCAGAGTGGCAGCATCGGTTTAATGAAACCCCGGGACCGCGTATCTACTACGGTGAACGCACAGACCGTTATGTTATCGTAAACCCTGACCGTCCCCAACCCCTTGAGTTCGACTATCCACAAGATGAACAAAAATACGCCGAATACGCATATCAGGGAAAGGGCGGCGTACCGCTAAACTCCTTCTGGCGGAAACTGGCGTACATGTTCAAGTTTGATAACGAAATTAACCTCGTCCTACCCGGTGAAATTTCATCAACAAGCCGAATCCTCTACAACCGGAATATCATAAGACGGGTCCAGAAAATCGCACCCTTCTTGCAATATGAAAATAAAGACCCCTATCTCATTATTTACAACGGTAGACTCGTCTGGATGATTGATGCCTATACCGTTACACATCGCTATCCGTATTCCGTCTCTATGACAGAGTTCGTTGATGAAAGAAGACGGCGACTTCCCGGTGCACCACGCGCAGATCAACCTTGGGGCAATTACATCCGAAATTCCGTTAAAGTTATTGTCGATGCTTACGACGGCACCGCCGATTTTTATATTATGGAACGCGAGCAGGATCCAATCGCGGAATGTTATCGCAGAATCTTCCCAGACCTCTTCAAGTCGTTTGCAGAGATGCCCGATAAACTCAAGGCACACATTCGCTATCCAATGGCGATGTTCCTCATCCAGGCACAGGTTTATCAGGATTATCACATGAAAGATCCCGTGACCTTCTATGCAGGTGAAGATAAATGGGAAATCGGAAGAGAACTCTATGACAATACGGATGCACAAACGCAACAGGTTCCACAACAGCAGAGAAGTCCATTCACACCACAACAGCAGACAGTCCAACGTTCAGCAGCCGAAGGGCAACCCGTTGAACCTTACTACGTCGTTATCAGGCTACCCGGGCAGGAAAAACCCGAATTCATGTTGATGTTGCCTTTCACGCCGCTCGATAAACCGAACCTTACCGCATGGATGGCTGCACGATGCGATCTGCCCCAATACGGGCAACTCCTCGTCTATCGCTTCCCAAAAGGAAAACAGATAGCAGGACCGATGCAAGTAGAAAACTTCATTAGCCAAGAACCAGATATTTCGCAGCAGATTAGCCTCTGGAATACAGAAGGCTCCCGTGTCCTACGCGGCAATCTGTTAGTGCTACCGATGAACAACTCCCTGCTCTATGTCGAACCGATCTATATCCAATCTGAAGACGAGAAAACCGCTATCCCCGAATTGCGCCAAGTCGTCATCGGATATGAAAACGAGGTCGTCTGGGGTAAAACTCTGGATGAAGCACTCCGCAACATGTTCGGACCCGGAACAGGATTACAAACCACAGCAACGGCCACAACGGTTTCCGGCCCCGGCACTAATCAGCTCTCATTACAAGAACTCATTGACCAAGCAAGCGAGTATTTCAAGGAGTCGGAGCGCGCACAACGCGCCGGCGATTGGGCAGGATACGGACGCGCCTTGCAACTTTTGGAAGAAACCTTACAACAACTTGACAGTACTTTTTAACTATAAGGTAAATTAAAAAAGGGAGGTGAAACAGATGGCTCTTGATTGGAAACCACGCCACAGGGATATGATCATCGGCGGTATTCCATGGTTAGCCAGAATCAGCGATAAAGCCAACGCACAATTGCAAGGCATCATCGGTGAGTATATCTACCCGTGACCGCAAGATAAAATGTTCCTGGAGGAACATAACATTACTGCTGAGGCGTTTGTTGAAATGGTCAAAGATAACCCCTCAGACGATGAAATGATTGCCGCTATGAAAAAATTGAATGAATAGTGGTAAATTGTGTGAAGACGGTTTCGACATTTTAACCCACGAACCGTCTTCTAAAACATCTATCCTAAACGAACCGCAAGGAAGATAAAAAAATTGGAATTAACTGAGTACCGAGACCAGATCAACCAGATTGATGACCAAATTTTAGACTTGCTACAAAAACGTGCTGAAATTTCCAAGAAAGTCGGGGCAGTCAAGGCAGAGATAGGAAACACAAACGTCTATGTCCCGCATCGGCAGAAGCAGGTTATTGAACGCTTGAAGGCGCAGAACGACGACAAATTCCCGGAAGCCGCGCTTGAATCGATCTGGACAGAGATTTTATCCGCATCCCGTTCTTTACAGGAACCGGAACGGGTCGCTTTTCTCGGTCCCGTCGGAAGTTTCGGACACATGGCAGCGCGACGGCATTTCGGCGCGTCAACGGAGTTGATACCCGTCCATCCCCAGGTCGACATCTTTACTGAAGTCGAATCAGGGAGAGCAGATTACGGCGTGGTCGCCATCGAAAATTCGCTCCAAGGCACTGTGCGCGACGTTTTAGAACGCTTTCAACACACGCCGTTGTGGATTTGTGCTGAGACATTTCAACCGATAAAACATCACCTGTTGTCAAAGGTACCGCTCCCTGAAATTCAGCGTGTCTACTCGCATCCCCAACCTTTCGCGCAATGCAGGGCATGGCTCGGTCGATATCTCGCTAATGTTGAACGCATTGAAGTTGTCAGTACTTCTGAAGCCGCGCAGCGGGCTTCACAAGAACCCACCGCAGCCGCCATCGCCAGCGAACTTGCAAGCGAGATTTATCAGGTACCCATTGTCGCAAACGCTATTATGGATGAACCCGATAACACAACCCGCTTCTTTATCATCGGCAGTCAGATGGCAGACCTAAGCGGACATGATCGCACTTCGCTCTTTTTTTCAGTGCGAGACAAGGTCGGCGCGCTACACCAAGCCCTCGGCGTTTTAGACGGGGCTCAATTGAGTCTCAGCTATCTTGAATCGCTACCATCACGCACCAAGCCTTGGGAATATGTTTTCTTCGCCGAGATCAAGGGACATATCGCTGATGAACGCGTCATTTTGGCACTCGCGCAGCTTGAAGAAGTGTGTCGAGACGTCAATGTTATCGGATCCTATCCGCGTGGAACACTTTGATGGCAACACTAACGCAGCAAATTCAGCAGCACGCAAATCAACTCGGATTTGAACTCGTCGGAATTACACCGGCAGCACAGAGTGAAACAATCGCGCGTTATCGGCAATGGCTAAAAAGCGGTTATGCCGGAAAGATGGCATATCTCAAAAGGCATCTCCCGCTCAAAACGGATGTCCGTCAACTTTTAGCGGAAGCAAAATCGGTGATCAGCCTCGCTATGAACTACTACACGCTTGATCCGCCCAAGGCACTCGCGGAAAACCCCGCATACGGACAAATCTCCCGCTATGCTTGGGGCGACGACTATCACGACATCATTCGTCAACGGCTCTCGGAACTTGTCGATTTTATTAGGCGGACAGCCGAAACAGAGTTGAAAACGCGTGTTTGCGTCGATACCGCACCCATCATTGAAAGGGAATATGCCCAAAAGGCAGGGATCGGTTGGATCGGCAAAAATACCAATCTCATCCATTGGCGTTCCGGGTCTTGGTATTTCCTCGCCGAGGTGCTCATCAACATCGACTTGGAATCGGAAACTCCGCCCCTCCGCGGAAGTTGTGGCACTTGCACACGCTGCATTGACGCATGTCCAACAGATGCGATTGTCGAGCCGAACCTCCTTGATTCTCGACTTTGCATCTCTTATCTGACAATAGAACTCAAGGAGAGTATTCCGAAGCCACTGCGCCCGAAAATCGGCAACCTAATTTTTGGATGCGACATCTGTCAAGAAGTTTGTCCATGGAACAGTAAAGCAACGCCAACGCACGAGCCAGCATTCCAACCACGCGAAGGAAACCTGGCACCTAAATTGCTATCACTTATCGGTATGACGCAAAAGGCGTTTAGCCGAAGATTCAAGGGTAGCCCCATCAAACGTACGAAACGCCGTGGATTCTTGCGGAATGTCCTCGTTGCCATCGGTAATTGGGGCAACCCGATCGCTGTTCCAGCACTCAAAGGCGCATTAGCCGATGACGAACCTTTGATCCGAAGCCATGCCGCGTGGGCATTAGGAAAAATTGGCGGCGATACCGCTAAACAGATACTGCGGACGCGACTCACTATCGAGACCGATCAAGAAGTTATCACTGAAATTAACGAAGCACTCTTGGAAACATCAAGGTAGTAGGAGAACCCGCTCTGCCGGGTTCTCCGTTCACATCAAAGTAGTAGGAGAACCCGCTCTGCCGGGTTCTCCGTTCACACGGAGGCATCAAAACAATGCGTGAAACAACAAATGGACATCATCAAATTGCAGCACCTGGTGCTGGTACCAATGGACTCGCATGGCGAGGCACATCACTCTGGAGTGTCGAAGGTGTCGGGCCCATCCATGAAATCGATCCTGAGACCGGCGAGGTTTTACAAACACTTACGCCGCCTTACCCCGGGGGCGCAGGTTTGGAATGGGAAGGTGAGCATCTTTGGTACAATAGTATATGGCAGCAAACATTTTACAAACTCACGATCCCGGATTTAGAGGTCGTCACAACTTTTTCCTCACCCGCGGAAGGCCCACACGGGTTGGCTTATGATGGCGAGCATCTCTGGAGCGTTGACATGAACACGGGTCGGTTCATCAAACAGTGTCCTGAGACCGGCGAAATCCTTGCCGAACTTCAGACACCCGGCGGCCGCGCACACGGACTCGCCTGGGACGGCGAAGCACTTTGGAACGCCGATACAAATGACCACATCATTTATCGAATCCACCCCGAATCTGGTGAGGTCCTTAATTCCGTTTCATGTCCAAGTGAACCGCATGGATTGACTTGGGACGGCACAGCGTTATGGTATGGCGAAGATAAAGCCCAAAAAATCTATAGACTCAGCATATAGATTTTTTGCGGTGTCCAATAAATGAACAACAATTGACAGATTATATCCGAAATAGGTCAAAATTCGCTGATTTCCTGCGGTTTTCCGGATGGCATGTAATTTGCTACATACATGCCATATAAATGGTGAAGGGGGAGAAAATTGAGAAAATTACAGATAACAATACTAACCCTGCTCCTCGGAATCGGGTTAGCAGCACAAAGCAGTGCCGACCGCGTCCAACTCAATACGAGTGCCGCTGTCATCCACGATAACCTCGGCGCAAGTGTCGCTATGAGCGGCGATTACGCAATGGTAGGGGTCCCCAAAGATGATACCGACAACGGCAGAAATGCAGGGTCGCTACAGGTCTTTTTTCGGAGCGAAACAGGCTGGATCCAACATCAGAAACTGAACGCCAGTGACGCAGTCGACGAGGACGAATTCGGAACGGCCCTTGCAATGAGCGGCGACTATGCTATCGTCGGCACACCCAAAAAAGACGATGTAGGAAATAACTCCGGGGCCGCCTATATCTTTACGCGGCAAGGCACGCAATGGGTAGAGCAGGCGAAACTCGTCGCGCCCGACGCACGTCAAGGCGACTATTTCGGTATCTCTGTCGCGATTGATGGCGATATAGCACTCGTCGGCGGACACCGTATCAATAAACCCAGCGCAGACGCAGGAGCCGTCTATGTTTTTGAGCGTATCGGCAACAGCTGGATACAGACGGCACAACTTACCGCCCCAGATGCCACTAACTTCGCATACTTCGGCTTTTCTGTCGGAATTGATGGAGATACCGCTATTGTCGGCGCAATCCGTGATGACGAGGCAGGCAAGGATGCCGGTGCCGCTTATGTCTTCGTCCGAAGTGGTCTCCAATGGATATTGCAAACAAAACTCATCGGGAACAACACCGAAGCAGACGATAACTTCGGATACGCAGTTGATGTTGATGGCGATTTCGCGATTGTAACCTCACCGAAAAATAGAGGCAGCGGTGCCGCTTACATCTATAAGCGCGAGGGTACCGAATGGGAACAAAAAAGAAACCGCATCCGCCTCCGTATGGTCCCTATTGATCCAGAGGGCGCATCATCTTTCGGGATTTCTGTTGACCTCAGTGGTGAAACCGCCATTATTGGCGCAATTGGGGGTGTCGTCGGGGAAGAGGTGGTCGGTGCCGCTTATGTCTTCACACAAAACGAGCCACCCTTCTGGAACCAACATACCAAACTCGTCTCAAGCGATAGGCGCGAGGGGGACCAACTCGGGTACGCCGTCGCTATCAGTGGAAACGAAGTTATTGTAGGTGCCCCCAGACACAAAGCAGGCGGAATCGCTTCGGGTGCCGTCTATCTCTATGAACAAAAGGAAAATGGGGCGTGGATAGAGAATATCAAGCTGAGTGACGGTGAAACAGCTGCCGAAGATCAGTTCGGTATTTCCGTCGCGATTAGTGGCAATCTCGCTATCGCCGGCGCGCAGCAAGATGATGATGTCGCACCCAACGCTGGTGCCGCTTATATCTTTGAACGCAGCGGTACCCTCTGGCTCCAACGCGCCAAACTTATCGCTAACGACGCAAAACCAGGCGACCTCTTCGGAAACGCTGTCGCTATCAGTGACGAAACCGTCATTATCGGCGCACCCGGCGTTGATGATGCCGGACCGGAAGCAGGCGCCGTCTACTTTTTCATCCGTTCAGACACCGAATGGATCCAACAAGCCAAACGCATCGCAGACGATATCAGCATGTTCGACCGATTCGGAACAGCGATCGCACTGCATCAGGATACAGCGATTATCGGGGCGCACGGAAAGGACGAAGCCAGTGTAGATGCCGGTGCGGCTTATGTCTTCGTCCGAAGCGGGGGTTCCTGGCTCCAACAGGCAAAACTCACACACCGAAATCCTGTACCCGGAGACCAGTTCGGCCGTGCTGTCGCTGTCTACGGCGATAACGCGCTCATCGGCGCACACCGTAGTGACGCAACCGGACCCGACTCCGGTGCCGCTTATGTCTTTACCCGCAACGGCACCACATGGACACAAGACTTCCAACTTATCCCAAACGACAGTGGACTCGGCGACGAATTCGGGTATGCTGTTGATCTAACCAATGGTGTCGCTATCATCGGCGCGCCTAAAGAGGATCGGCGCGAACCCGACATGGGTGCCGCTTATGTCTTTGTGCAGACGCGGGACGCTTGGCTCCAACAAGCAAAACTCGCTGCCACTGATGCGCAAGCAGGCGATGAATTCGGATCAGCCGTCGCAATCCATGAGGAAACAGCCATCGTCGGCGCATGGAAAGATGACCATCCGCTCAGCGCCGGTGGCGATGTCGCAGCACAAATCGACAAAGGCTCCGCCTACGCCTATCTCCGGGACGGGTTGACTTGGGTGGAGAAACGCAGAATTACTGCAAGCGGCACGAACCCATCAGACCTGTTCGGTGCTTCGGTTGCCATTAAAGGCGTATTTGCCATCGTTGGTGCCGCAGGGAACGATAATGCTGGTGATAACGCCGGCTCCGCCTTTATCTACAATCCTATCGATTTGGGATTCCGACCCGCCGATGTTCCTTTCTCCGTCGATCCAGAATCCCAGACGCTCACAACCCTCGGATATATCAAACAGACGATGATTTTCCAAAACTATCCGAATCCTTTTAATCCTGAAACATGGTTTCCGTACAACTTAGCAGAACAGGCAGAAGTCACCCTAAAAATCTACGACATCGGTGGCGGACTTGTCCGTCAGCTGAATATCGGGCTACGGGAACCCGGGAATTATCAGAGTCAAGAGAAAGCCGCGTATTGGGACGGTAAAGATGAATCCGGAACAAAAGTCGCAAGCGGTATCTATTTCTACACATTCACCGCCGGCGATTTCCAAAGCACCCGCCGAATGGTAATCCTAAAATAAATAGCGCGAGTCGCATATTCACCACAGTGGAGACATTGAGAATGAGCCAGCACACCGGTTATGACGATTTACAAACCCATATCCCTGAATTAGAGACACCCGCAATCGAGACATGGGAAAATCAGTATAGTCACCGAGACTACACGATTGAGGTTACCAACCTCGAATTTACCGCCGTATGCCCAAAAACGGGGTTACCCGATTTCGCCACGCTCTGTATCACTTATGTGCCAGACCAGCACTGTGTTGAACTGAAGTCGCTAAAAGAGTACTTCCTTTTCTACCGGGATGTCGGCATTTTTCACGAGCATGTCGTCAATAAGGTGTTGGAGGACTTCGTTAAAGCATGCCAGCCGCGAAAAGCAGAAGTCGTCGGTGATTTTAATATCCGCGGCGGCATCAAAACAGTTGTACGCGCAAGCTATGAATGTTAAAGAATCGGGACAGAACGACCAATCCGCGCCGATTCATAGAGCGCGTCAAAGATTTTCGCTACGTTCAGCACCTCTTCCGCAGGCACAGGAGATGGTAAACCCTCACGAACCGCCTTATGAAACGACTCAAACTCACCCAATAATCCTGTGAGCAGTTTCGGTTCATAATTCACCATCTCATCTTTCTTATCGAGGTAAATCTGCAGCGGCTCATAAGTCGCACCCGCTAAATCACCCATAAAGAACGTGCCACCGATATTCTCAATATGCGATGCCCAAGCGGTTTCCAAGGTTACGGTCAACCCACTTTCAAATCGGATCGTCCCCATCGCGAAATCTTCGACTTCAAACTCTTCAGGATTCCATTTGCCCCACGGGTTGATGACATCCTTTTTATGTCCAAACTTCGTTACCGCCATCCCGAACGCCTCAACCGGTTTCGGGCAACCGATCATCCAGAGCAATACATCTAAAATATGAACCCCGATATCAATCAGCGGTCCGCCCCCTGCGATCGCTTTACTCAGAAACGATGGCGAAGCTGGCACACCGCGCCGCCGCATCGCCATTGCCCGCGCATAATACACATCACCGAAAAACCCTTCATCGTAGAGTTTGCGTAAGGTGCGCGCCCCGGCACCGAACCGAGATTGTAGACCAATCTGTAGCACTTTACCGCTCGCTTTCTGGGCATCCACCATCGCCTGTCCGTCAATCGCGTTGGCAGCGATTGGCTTTTCGCAAATAACGTGTTTTCCGGCGTTCAATGCTGCAATCGTCGGTCCAGCGTGAAAATTATTCGGCGTGCAAACGCTCACCGCATCCAGTTCATCCATCGCAGCCAATTCTTCATAATCGCTGAAAACGTGTGGAATGTCGTGCTGCTTCGCGAACGCTTTCGCGCGGGCTTCGTCAATGTCGCACGCGGCGATAATCGAAACACCCTTGACACCTTTATGACCGGGCAGGTGTTTACCACCAGCAATACCACCACACCCAACAATACCTACCTTGATTTCTTTCATTATTAACTCCTTTTCACTTATTTTAACCCACGTTGCCATTTCTGGAGGTAATGAACCCTCTTCAATGAAAGACGGGGTCTGCTAGTTCCCTAAAATCTGTGAGTAGCAATTTGGATTATAACAGGACTTACGCAGCCCTCCTTGCTGGCGAGGTTTCCTAGGGGAAACACCCCAGCAAAAACACCTCGCCAATGCGTGTGCAACGGATGCTGTTCTCTACTTCCGTATCAACATCTTCCGCGTTGCTGTGAAATTGCCTGCTGACAATGTATAGAAATAGACACCACTTGCCACAGCCTCACCGACAGAATTTCGCCTATCCCAATATACCGCGCGCGTCCGGTTTTGATACGTTCCCGCAAGTTGATGCCCTAACGCCAATGTCCGCACCAACGCACCCTTCACCCCATAGATACGCACCACTACATCCCCGGGTTCCGACAGTTGATACGGAATCCATGTCTCTGGATTGAACGGATTCGGATAGTTGGCAAGAAGTAGTGTCTGTTTCGGCAGCAAATCCGCGAGCAGTTTCTCCAACATTGCGATGCCTCGCTGAAAGATTGCATCTTCGCTGTTCCGTTGCTTCGCTGCTGCGATCCACCGTTGTAAACTTGCTGCTGTCCACTGCGTATCAAGGGAAGGTGCGGCGGGGACACCCTCGAGTGCCGCTAAAACCAATTCGATATCTTCATGATTGATATCCCCGTCGTCATTGACATCGGTATCGGGAAGCGCGTCTGGGGTCGGCACCGCCCCAAAGCTGGATGCAACGAAGACGAGGTCCTCCACATCAACGGCACCGTCCGCATTGACATCTTCAGCGCGGCGATCTGTTAGCACGGTGGCGGTCGCTGTGAAACGGATATAAGTTTTAATGCCGGTAGCAGTTGCGCGAATAGTAGTCGTACCAGGGGTCCATCCAAGTGTGAGAGTTGTTTGTGCCCTGCCATCGGCATCGGTTTCAGTGGTTGTTGGGGTGAGCGTGCCCTCGCCGGTATCCATCGCAAACGTGACAGACACACCCCGCATCGGTTTTCCATGTTCATCCTGTGCTTCGACGATCAAGGGAGCTGCCAAGCTGTTTCCTACGAAACCTTCCTGTGCATCACCTGAAATTTTCAGGAGTGTGGGATGCGCGCGATTCGTAAACTGGACGACGATCCCTTTCGCTTGTAGGGCGGGGATATGCGTATTGATGGAGGCGTAACTCAACGGGTTGTTGTTAAGAGATAAACCTGTGTCGTTCCACTCCATCCCTGTCAGGTTTAGTGCCACCAGCGGAGATACATCCGAGATATTGTTTCTATCAAGATCCAGATGTGTCAGTTGCGTTAAGTTTTCGAGAGGCAACACATCCGAGATACTGTTGCCTCCAAGATACAGATATATCAGTTGTGCTAGGTTTTCGAAAGGCAACACATCCGAGATACTGTTCTCTTGAAGATATAGATATATCAGTTGCGTTAAGTTTGTGAGAGGGGCCACATCAGTGATACTGTTGCCTCCAAGACCCAGATATATCAGTTGTGTTAAGTTTGCGAGGGGTGCCACATCCGAGATACGGTTGTTATTAAGATCCAGACGTGTCAGTTGTGTTAAGTTTGCGAGGGGTGCCACATCCGAGATACGGTTGTTATTAAGATCCAGATCTGTCAGTTGTGTTAAGTTTGTGAGAGGGGCCACATCGGTGATATTATTGCGTCTAAGACCCAGATCTGTCAGTCTGTGTGCGTGCTCGAGTCCACTTAAATCTGT
Source organism: Candidatus Poribacteria bacterium (assembly GCA_963668035.1). Taxonomy (GTDB): domain Bacteria; phylum Poribacteria; class WGA-4E; order WGA-4E; family WGA-3G; genus WGA-3G. Next base: position 665,592 of record OY764073.1, read on the forward strand.
TATTCCGCTATTCGGGACATCCAGCCTTGTTAAATTTAGCAGCGTGCGCGTCGTGATGGAATTACCAATCTTGCTCTGCACTGCCGCTGCTAAATTCGCGTCTGGGATTGACACAACTTCAGGCGGAGGAAGTAGCGGAGTCAGATCCACTGGATAAGACTGCCCTTGTGTGTATCCATGCACATCAATGCTTCTAATCACTACATAATTCGTCGTCGGCCCCAATAGAATACTGCTAACAAATTCAAGCGTACTGCTGCGGCCTCCTTTTAATCCCTTATAAGTCAACAGAGAGTCGCCCTGATGTCGGACCATGGGATCCCATATATGCAGTTGCACCTGATGGAGGCCATCCGGGTCTGACACTTTAAAGCGGAAACGGAAGGTGGTCGGGGCTGCCATGAGGGTTGGCGGCCCAAGCATCTCAATTGTTGTTCTCTGATTGATCGGGGTTTGAGGGGCATTGAAGGCGGGAATCACATCCAACCACTCTGCAGCACAGAAAGATGTTGTCATGCGCTCCGAAACGCGTATGCGGTCACCGACATGTACAGGTTTCCAATTGCCGCCAAAGGGGCGGAAATCGTGCCCGAGTCCAAAGGCGTGCCCGAGTTCATGCGCAATAATCCTAACGTTAAAACACCTGGCGGTGACAAACGCGCCGCCTGTGCGTCCGTTTCCACCGCCCCGACCGCAAATGATTGGAAGGTCTATATCCAACACATCTATATCCAACACAGTAAAAAGGATATGATTTAATCTGTCAAATCGTTCCTCGGCTTCGGCCCAGGCTTCCTCCCAGTTATTCTGATTCTGATAATAGCTTTGGTTGAAACGGCCCTTCACATGGTGGACAACAGCCTTTCCCTGCGCATCGGTTTCAAACAGAAAGGTTTTTCTGCCGAACCCGTGGTTTGCCATGTGTTGCGCGTAGAATTCTTGGACATCCTTTATCTGTCTATCCATCTGTTCATCTATGTCCGGCAGAGGTTGACGGTCATTTGGTACAAAATAGATCAACCGCACTATCGGCCTCGGTAGTGAGTCTTGGGCAAAACCCATCGGCGGAAAACTCAACAAGAGGATAAATATGAAACAGAAACGTTTGACTCGCATATTGGATAGAAACCCTCCGAATAAATCACTAAATTAACGCATAATGGGTTAACGATATCTGATTCTTCTAAAACGGTAAATCCTTCGCACACCGGAAACCGATACTGTTATTCGTGCTGGACGGATCGAGTCTGAAGCGGACAGCGTTCCGTACCACTTGAGAATTAACCAGCCAGGAACCACCCCGCAACACGCGTGGGGTCTGAACACTCGAAAAAGTATCAATTATCACTTCTATAGTGTCAACCTCTGAAAAAGGGTTTGTGCCCGACGAAATCGCATAGAAACCGGAGTCGTATTCATCGAGACACCACTCCCATACATTTCCAGCCATATCGTGTAAACCATAAGCGTTGTCAGGATAACTTCTCACAGGTGCAGTATGGGTATAACCGTCGTCTACCGCTTTATCTGCCCACCAAAAGTGTGCGATGTTCTTATCGGCGAAGTTGCACTGTGTCCCATCCGGGGCAGTGTTGCCCCACGGATATGACTGACCGGGGACACCGCCACGTGCGGCTTTTTCCCATTCGGCTTCTGTCGGAAGCCGCTTACCTTTCCACTTCGCGTATGTCATCGCATCGTGCCAACTCACAAAAACGATCGGGGACTGATCGGTCGGCGAATAGCGAGAAACCTTGTTCCAATCCGGGGCGCGATGTCCCGTTTTTTGAACAAACTCCCGATATTCGCCAACTGTTGTCTCGTGTTTGTCCATGTAAAACGCATCTACATACACAGTGTGCACCGGATGTTCATCGTCATTCGCAGCAACCGCATCGCTGCCCATCTCAAACTCACCTTCAGGAATCACGGACATTCCCTCTGGCGCAGCAAATTCGATTGTATAAGTGAGTGTGTGTGTTCCAGTGTCCCATTTCATTTCAAGTTTGAGTTCTCCTCGTGGGAAAGGCCCCGGTATAATGGCTATCCTACCAGAGACACTGATTTTTCCGGGTGTCACGCTCAAATTCTTCGGCTCTCCATCAAATGAAGCTGTGACCTGTCCATCCGGCACTAGCAGACTCCCATCCGGGGGATCCACAGAAATGAGCTTGACAGGAACAGGCTCAACTGTATAGAAGAGCGTGTGTGCGCCTCCATCCTTCCATTTCATTGTAAGCGTGAGCTCTCCGACAGTAAAAGGTCCCGATATGGTAACAGTCCTTCGGATCTGATCAGATCGAGAAACTACACCTTGCGACACGATCAGTTCTGTTGGAATGCCGTTGAAGGAAACGGTAATAGTTGCGTTTGATAGGAGTGTGCTTCCACTGGGTGGATCCGCTGAAACGAACTGGACTGGACCCAGATCTCTTACTTCTTCCTCGCTATCTATATCACAGCCAAGGATCGCGCTGGCGAGAATCCCTATTAAAGCTGAGAACGTTATCACGTTTTTCATGCGTTAACCTAAGTTGCCGCCTTTGTAGAACAATCTTTATATTTTATAGGACTTGTACACGCATTGGCGAGGTGTTTTTGCTGGGGTGTTTCCCCTAGGAAACCTCGCCAGCAAGGAGGGCTGCGTAAGTCCTGTTTTAAATTGCTACAACTTGCGGTGCCTGTTCTAACGCCAGATTATGTGCTGTTGCCCACTCTGTACCCGCCCAATGAACACCGTTCGGATCGCGCCGCCCTTGCGTATCCGTAGCGGCACCAAGAAACTGCCTACCCAGATCATCCAGATTTTCAACCACCGTTTCATCGGGTTGCAGGCTGTCATTGTAATAGCGTAGGTAGTAATCGGGTTTAACCCAGCGGTAGTGGTACCCGTAGATAACGACCTTAGAGACATTCTCTCTGAAATTCAAACCCGCAGCGTGATAGATACGACTCTCAAACAGAAACGCATCGCCTGCCCGAAGCAGCGGTTCATCATATACAGCCGGATCCACTTCGCCTTCAGGAATACGCAGCGGCTCACCCAACTTATGACTCTCCCGAACAAACCATGTTGCCCCTGAGTTCGGCACACTGAAATCCGTTAAGCAATACCCTACCTTCAACCCTACGCGTGGACACCCCGCGTGCCCGACATCCAAATGCACACCGACATCCCGATGCCAGTTCCGGTTTTCGGACTTCTCCGGGGCTTGCGGATGTTTATAGATCAGCGCGGTATTCGTAATATGAATATTCGTACCGAGCAGTTGAAGAATCAACGGCACCGCCTTTGACTCTGTCGCAAGATCAGCAAAGGCAGGTTCTTGCACCAAACCGTCCCGCCGATGTGCATAATAACCGTGGTATTCAAACGATTCCATGAGCCGATCGCCTGCTGCAGTCAAACGATCAATCATCTCGTCATCAATTGCAGAACGCACGATGAGATAACCGTTTGTATCAAACTCCTGACGTTGTGCATCTGTCAACTGAACAAATTCCATCAGTTTTCTCCTTTATCTTCTCGCTGTTATCGCTTGATAGACGTGTGGAAATATGTTATCATAAATCCCAAATCGTGTCTACAGAGAAAAAAGGAAATGAAAACGATTCTTCTCAGCGGATTTTTATCAGTACTATTATCCACAGCATGCCTCGCGCCTGTGGCGCAAAGCAGCCCTACCGAAGCAGCACGCGCATATCAGACCGGCTTGCAAGCACTCACCCGGAAAGATGACCGCGCTGCGCTTATCGCCTTCCAGCGAGCAGTCCAATTCGACGCAGCGCATGCCGAGGCGCACTATCAACTCGGTCTGCTTTACGGCAGACAATCGCAGTGGAAACCAGCGATTCATGCACTCCAGAAGGCCATTAACCTTACGCCTGATTTCGCGGATGCACACCTTCGTCTCGGTGAGGCATATCTTATCGGTATGGCAAACGCCAAAGAAGCCGTTGAACCGCTGCGCCGCGCTTTAGAGCTGCAAACCGACCCCTCTAAAATGCGCAGGCTCTTAGGCACAGCCTACCTACGTCTCAACCGAATCGACGAAGCAATTCATCATCTCAAACAGGCACCGCAGGACAGCGAAGCGCGTTACCTCCTCGGTCTCGCCTACTTCCAAACAGAGGATTTCACACAAGCGATACCACACTTTGAGGCAGTCATTAAACGCCAAAACCGGCACGCGAAGGCACACTTCAATCTGGGGAATTGCTATCTACGCACAGGAAAAATTACGCAAGGACGCGCCGTCCTCCGCACATTTGAGAAACTCACCCGTGAAGAAGAACAGCTGACGACACTCCAACGTCTGCTTCTTGACAACCCGCAACGCCTTCAACCGCGTTATCAACTCGCGGAGCTGCACATCAAGCGAACTGAATGGAAACCCGCTATTGCAGAACTCAAAACGTGTCTTGCCATCTCGCCAGACGACGAAAAGGCATCTGAACTGCTCGGCTATATCTATCTTCAAACAGAGGCTTACGAGGATGCACTTGTAGTATACGGACAGCTCATTGAATCGCATCCAGAGAGTGCGGTATACCGGAATAGCCTCGGTATTGTCTATATGATGCTAAAAAAACCGCAACAGGCGATCACACAATTTGAGACCGCAATTCGTCTGAACACAACGAACCCACAACCGTATCGAAACCTGGCAAACGCTTATCGGCAAATCGGCGAACGAGCGAAAGCAGAGCAAGCGTTCCAACGCTACCGCACCCTAACAAAGTAATCTTCAATATGAACACCGCAAATCTCTTCTCCAAAAAGAACCACCAGCAGCAAGAACATGCCGACGTGTGCGTTATCGGTTCTGGCGCGGGTGGCGCGGTTGTCGCAAAAGAACTCGCTGAAGCAGGGCTATCCGTAATCATTTTAGAGGCAGGCGAAAATCATGACGCTACCACTTTCGGTAGCTACGAACCGGAGATGCTACGCCGTCTCTTCTGGGATAGCGGTTTACGGCGCACACGCGACGGAGCGATTGTCATCTCACAAGGCAGAGGGGTCGGCGGTTCAACCGTGCATAACCTCTGCTACGCTGTCCGTCCCTCACAGGTATTATTAGACAGGTGGGGCATCCCAGACCTCTCATCTAACTTCGCGCGTGTAGAGCAGACACTCGGTGTTACACAGATACAAGAGACAGACGTAAACCGCCTAAACGCCGTTATCCGCCGCGGCTGTGAAGTGATGAAATGGCACGGAGTCGTGCAAAGGCATAACCGCGGCGACTGTCCCACATGCGGCGCGCAGTGTCTTTTCGGATGTCCACACGCGAAATCAACGCAGAACGGAGCATCAAGAAGCGGCAAACAGAGTATGGCTGTCACGTATATCCCTTTAGCACTCGCCGCGGGTGCCACGCTCCACAGTAACTGCACTGCAGAAAAAATCCACGTAGAAAAGCGAAGAGCCGTCGGCGTTTCAGCACGCCTGCCATCAGGTAAATTGTACGTTCAAAGTAAGGTCGTAGTCCTCGCCGCGGGTGCTATTAACTCGCCGCAGCTCTGGCTCAAAAGTCAGCTTCCGAACCTAAACCGACAGGTCGGGAAAAATCTCCATCTCCACCCTGCCGTTTTTGTCGGCGGCATCTTCAACGAGACCATTGACGGACACCTCGGCATCCCGCAAAGCTACTATATTGATGAATTCCTCGACTTAGAGCAGTCACCGGACAGCGGTTATCTGCTCATGCCGGCTTTCGGCTCACAGATGATAGTCGCCGCAAGTCTCCCAGGGTTCGGTGAAGATCACCGGGAACTGATGGAACGCTACCGCCACATCGCCGCGCTCCTTGTCCTCTTGCATGACCGAACAACAGGACAGGTCTCAATCAATTACAGAGGCGCGCCAAACATCACATACCGACTGCGACGCTCTGATAAAAGGGTGTTAGTAGAGGGCGCGATCAACGCTGCCCGACTACTCTTCGCTGCAGGCGCAACGGAGATTGTGATGCCTTATACACAACATCTCCCTATTAAAACAGAAGCAGATCTTGAGATTATCCGCCAACGCGGTATTGTGCCGAACGACATCATGCTCGCTTCAAGCCATCCGCAAGGCACCCTCCAGATGGGTGAAAACCCGAACCGAAGCGTCGTCCAATTTTCAGGCGAATCTCATGCAGTGAAAGGTTTATTTGTCGCCGATGCGAGTCTCTTTCCAACCTCTATCGGCGTACCACCCACGTTAACAATCGCTGCACTTGCTGAGCATGTCGCACATGAGATAAAACACTATGATTGAATCGATCCCACGCCTTTCGCTCGGAAATTTCCCGACACCTGTGCAACGTCTCTCAAATCTTGAGAGCGTCCTCGGATTCAAATCGCTTTGGATTAAACGGGACGACCTGAGCGGTCCGTTAGGTGGTGGCAACAAGGTCCGAAAACTGGAGTATATGTTCGCAGACGCAGCACCAGCAGACATCAAAAAAACACTCTTCACGATCGGCCCCACAGGTTCTAACCACGTTCGTGCGACAGCTGTCTACGGCAAAGCGTCCGGATTCCAAGTAGAGTGCTTGCTTTTTAAACAACCACCTACGGAGTATTCCGAAACGAACTATCGCGCAATCTGTGAACACGCCGCAGCCGTCTACGAAGTCGACCACATGATAGTAATGTTTGCCCGTTACGCCTATGAACAGATAAAAACAACGCTTGGGATTCGGGAGGAACGTTATTTCATTCCAGGGGGTGGTTCTTCACCACTCGGCTCTATCGGTTATGTAAAAGCGATTTCGGAACTGAAATCACAGATTGCGGAAGGCACCCTTCCAGAACCGCGATTTATCTTCGTACCGGTGGGGACCTGTGGCACTATGGCAGGTTTGTTAGCCGGTGTCCGGCTTGCGGGATTAAAATCTCAAATTGTCGGCATTCGCGTCGCCGATCGCGTGGTGGCAAATACTTGGGCAATCTCACGCTTAGTGAAACGGACCCTCAGCCGCATCGGCTCGAATATTCACACATGCAACATTGAACTCTGGCACGAAGACTTCGGAGATGGATACGCCATCCCCACCGAAGCCGGCAAACGCACAGTCGCGATGGTGGCTGAACATGAAGGTATCACCCTCGAAAACACCTATACCGGCAAAGCATTCGCAGGGTTAATTCACTACGTAAAGACTTATGGATATGAAGGCGAACCGATACTCTTCTGGCACACCTACGGTGGTCAACAGTGAATCGTCTGAAACTTTTTAATTCATTTGGTAAAAATCATAAAATGTGGTATAATCTAATCCTAAACACAAAAGGAAAACAGCATGGCAACAGACTTTTCCCAATTCGCAAGCAGCACCGAATCCAAACCGGACTTCGTACAAACAGACACACCTATCATCGACTGCGACCTCCACAACCGGGTACCCTCACACCAGATGCTCTATCCCTATCTACCCGATTATTGGTGCGACTATTGCGAAGAATCAGGGTTCCCCGGCCCCGACGCAAACGACTATCCAGAGGGTGTACCGACCTCAACACGTCCAGAAATTGTGCATCCCTCAGAAGACCGTCCTACATCCGATTTGGCACTTTTACAAAAGCACGCCCTCGATTTCTGGGACGTTGAATACGGCATCCTCACCTGCGGGTATCGCGTGCAGAGTGTCCATAACGAAGACCTCGCAGCAGCACTCGCCTCAGCTGTCAACGATTGGCAAATTGAACACTGGCTCGATCCTGAGCCGCGTTTACGGGCTTCACTGATTGTACCAAGCCAAAATCCTGAACTTGCTGCCCGAGAAATTGAACGCTTAGGCGGGCATCCCGGATTCGTCCAAGTCATGTTACCTGCCCGATCACAAGCACCTTACGGTAACAGACGTTATCACCCGATCTACGCTGCAGCTGCAAAGCATCAACTCGTAGTCGGTATCCATTACGGCGGTGCTCCCGGATTGCCCCCGACATCCGTAGGATGGCCCTCAACCTATCTGGAGGAATACGTCGGCATGTCACAAGTATTTCAGGCGCAGGTTTTGAGTCTCGTATCCGAGGGTGTTTTCGACCAGTTCCCCGATTTACGCGTCGCGCTCATAGAAACCGGTGTTACATGGATGCCCTCACTGATGTGGCGGTTCGATAAAGAGTGGAGGGGGCTACGCAATTTGACACCCTGGGTTAAACGACCGCCATCGGTGTATATCCGGGAACACATCCGTATGACGCTCCAACCGGTTGACGCACCACCAACAGCCACAGAGCTGCTTCAGATTGTAGGACAGCTTGATTCAGAAGATATGTTGATGTTTTCAAGCGATTATCCGCATTGGCACTACGATGCCCCGGAAGATGCGTTCCCTACCCAGTTGCCCCAGTCATTGGCACACAAAATCTTATCCGAAAATGCCCGGGAGTTCTACCGCTTCTAAAGGGAAATACAGCATCACGCGCGAAGGAAAGCGTTTTGTGTTTTCAGAGTATCCACGTATTTTCATGCCTCACTATAATGACATATTGCTAACTTATTCGTTGCCTTTAAGTTGTCGGATAGGGTATAATAGAAGCACTTGAGTTGAGTAGATGGTCGCGTCTCGTTAATAACGGGATGAGGAAAGTCCGGACTCCGCAGGGCAGGATGCTGGGTAACCCCCAGGAGCGGCGACGCTATGGAAAGTGCAACAGAAAGTAGACTACAACGCTCACTTTTTTATATAGAGGCGGGCGTTGTACAGGTGAAACGGTGCGGTAAAAGCGCACCAGTCCGTAAGGTGACTTACGGAGCTTGGTAAACCCCATCTGGAGCAAGGTAAATCAGGGATGTATGTAGGTTGCCCACCTCGTCCCGAGGTAACCGCTTGAGGTGGATGGTAACATCCATCCCAGATGAATGATCATCACATACAGAATCCGGCTTATTCTCAACTCAAGTTTTTAATTTGCCACTAAGTGCTTAAGGTTTTGGATGAATATGAGTCAACTTTGGAACTTAATCAAACATGAACTGATTGATAACCTCACGAGTGGGCGTTACATTCTAACAAGCCTTGTGTGTATCGTCTTATGTGTAATTTCCATCGTTTTAATGTCGCACGATTACCAACACCGAGAAAAACAGGCTAATTTGGCGCGCGGCATCTCCATCCCTCCACAACCCCTCAGTCTGGTCGCAAAAGGCACAAATGAAGTGCGCCCAGTCATCCCCAATTTTCATCCCAGATATAACGTTATCGGACAGGTTTTCATGCGTTTTGGTGAGGAGCGTCACATCTTCGAACTGTTTGAGACTCCTGATTTCGTCTATATTGTTAGTATAATCTTGTCAGTTCTTGCGGTTTTTCTCTCCCATGATAGCATTTGCGCGGAGAAAGAAGCGCATACGCTCTCCTTAGTACTGAGCCATTCCCTTCGACGATCGACGTTCCTGTTAGGCAAATGGATCGGCGGTTATATCAGTCTGCTTTTGAGTTTAGCTCCAGCAATACTACTCATGTTTATTTACCTGTTTACCTTCTCCGGTGTTTCACTGTCTGGTGAGCAATTTCTACGACTCGGGGGTATTATCGGTTTTACTTTAATCTATCTTTCTGTGTTCTTCACACTCGGTCTGTTTATTTCTACGGTGGTTCATCGAGAAGCCACTTCTCTCGTTTTGTGTCTATTTATCTGGATGATTTGGACGTTGTGGGTGCCGAGACTCGCGCTTTTAACGACGCGGACAATTGCGCCCGCGCCGTCTGAAGGCGAGCACAGACAAATGAAAGAACAGGCTGTTACCGAACACGACATCACTGAAGAACAACGAGAAATATTGTGGTCAATGGATGATGCCTACATTGCCAAAATTGACCGTCAGATCGAGTTGGGTAAAAACCTCTCCCGTCTTTCGCCATTAGCCTCCTATGTCCACGGTTCAACGACGTTGGCACAAACAGGCATACCGGATTATCAAGATTATCGGCGGCGACTTTTCGGATGGCTTAAACGAAACTTACGACAAGGCGGAAAATGGCCGATGTTCGTTCATCGTCCCCAATCACTTGGACGCAGTTTCTCTGCGGTTTGGATTGATTTGCAGCTGCTTTTCGTGTGGAACATCCTGTTGTTCATGGGTGCAAATTTAGCGTTTCAGCGTTATGATGTTAGATGACAGCGGAATTGAGGAAAATATGTTCTGGACATTAATCAAAAAGGAAATACATGATCATATCCTTAGTGCTCGTTTCGCCGTTTCAATGATTCTGGCACTGATTTTTCTCATCGGGTCAACGCTAATGTTAGCGATGGATGGAACCTGGGCGGGCCGCCAATTATATACAGGTTACAAACTCAAAGACTATCTGTACACCAATAAGTATAGTTGGTACTGGATGAACCGAGATCTCCCAACGTTGCGGGTTTTAGCAACAGGATTGGACGAAGAACTTTCTCTGAACGCCAATAGTGAAGCGATAATGGGCCCTCAATTTGAGAACAACCGACAATTCGTTAACAACCCAAATCGTTATCTCTTTTCCCAGTTGGATTTTGTTTTTTTCTTTAACATCGTCGGGAGTCTGTTAGCATTTGTATTTACTTATGACACTATTTCGGGGGAGTATCGTCGCGGTACCTTGCGATTGATGCTGATAAATTCCATCCCACGTCCTTTACTTTTGGCTGCGAAGTTCCTTGGAAGTTATCTCAGTCTCCTCACCTCTCTATTGCCAGCATTGATTAGTGTGATTCTACTCTTATACCTGATGCCGAATGTAAATTTTCGCCCCTCCGATTGGGTGGCGACCCTGTTTCTTTTTCTGCTGGCTCTGTTGTACCTATCTGTTTTTTGCGTGCTGGGACTTTTGGGGTCGTGTTTGACAAGACATCCGAAAACGACCCTAACGACTTTGATGGCGTTATGGGTTGTTATCGTTTTGGTGATTCCCAACTTCAGTCCATTTTTAGCCGCCTATCTGCGACCGGTACCCTCGGTGTATGAGGTTCATGAGAATATGCGAAGGCTAACAGGAGACATTTGGCAACAGAATCAGGAGGAGGTAGCGGCATTCATACAGGAACATGGCGGCGATCCAGCAGCCCTAAGTGATGTGGAGAAACAGACTATAGACCAAATCCGAGCGAAAGCGGCGCGAAGACAGATGAACCTAAGCGTGGGAAATGCAGCAGAAATCCGGCAAGATTTCATCAATGCTGTTGAAGCACAAGCTGATCTGAACTTGTCCATATCCTTAATCTCACCCTCAGCAGCATTTGTTTATTTAGCGACTGATGTCGCAAATACCGGAATTCTCAGCGAATGGAGTTTCCGTCGCGCCGTTATCCGATATCGGCAACAATACGCTGAACACGTCAATAGATATATTGAAGAAACGGGGGATTATGAAATTCTGCATCGCATTTTAAAAGCGGATCCGCCAGATTTTGTTCCGCCGAAGTTTTTTCTTTCAGACGTAATAGCGATGCATTTCAATCTGCTGGTAGCCCTTTTGCTTTATAGCGTTGTGCTTTTCTTTGCGGGCCAAGTTGTATTTATGCGAAAACCCTTGACATGACATACACAATGAGAAGTTGCTAGGTCTATAGAAATGGTTTGGGTTAATCTAACCTAAGTTGCTACTCACAAATGTTGGTGTTTTTGCTTGGGGTATTTGATAGGGGTTTTTGATAGGGTGTTTCTGCGTATTTCCACAGCGGTTTTCAGGTATTTTCCTCACCCCGTAGGGGTGGTATGTCTATAGAAATAGGGTATTGAAGTGACTGCACTCCGTAGGAGTGCTATGTGTATGAATAGGTGGCAATTTGCGTTAATCTATTACAAATCACCCTCAAAAACAACATCATAGCCGTTAGGGGACTTTACCGTAATCGTACAGACATCACCAAAGTCGTAGGTATACGTTTTCAGATCTGGCATCACCTCAAGATTTTTCTCACGACAAAAGTTTGCTTTTCATGTATTGCCCTCCATAAGACAGGAAACTGGGTTAATCATTAAAACGAAAAGCCACCACCACCAGGGGTCTCTATGCGGATAACATCGTCTTCGCGTGTAGAGATAGAGACCTTACCCGCTAACCGATGTTCTTCTCCACCAGAAATTAGCACGTTACGCCCTGGTTGTCCTGATTCCCCACCCTGTAAGCCGTAAGGACCCCGAGTTCGGCGTTCTGAAAGAATAGTAACCTCCGCATCTGTCAAAAGTTTCAATGCTCGAATAACACCCGCACCGCCGCGGAATTTCCCCGCGCCCCCGGTCCCACGTCGGATTGCATATTCTACCACCTGCATCGGATAGTTCGTCTCAATTGCCTCTATAGGCGTGTTCATTGTATTCGTCATGTGCGTGTGGATAGCATTAATACCGTCTCGGTCAGGACGCGCCCCCATCCCGCCTGCAATCGTTTCGTAATAGGTAAAATCCTTGCCACGTGCAGCATCATAACCGCCTATTGTCAGGTTATTCATCGTGCCGGAGCTGGCAGCAGGAATCTGGTCGGGACAGGCTTGCGCCAATGCACCGAGCAACACATCAACAATGCGCTGCGATGTTTCAACGTTTCCACCTGCAACCGCTGCAGGAAACTTCGCGTTTACAACTGTTCCCTCCGGCGCAATCACTCGGATGGGTTCTAAACATCCGGCATTGGCAGGAACGTCCGCACCAGCGAGGCATCGGAAGGTATAAAAGACTGCGGAGAGCGTGATGGCGTATATTGCATTGACCGACCCGCGGACCTGTGGTGCTGTACCTGTAAAATCAACGACCGCCTTATCGTTTTCTATCTCAATCGCGACCTGTATTTCAATCGGGTCATCGATAATCCCGTCATTATCAAGCACATCGGCGTAGACGTATCGTCCATCGGGAATTTCTTGGAGGCGTGCCTGAACCATTCGGCTTGCATACGCACAGAGTTCCTGCACATAATATGTAATCTCTGGTGTGCCGTATTTGGCTATTATCTCCTGCAATCGCCGTTCACCGACGCGGTTCGCTGCGAGTTGTGCTTCCATATCGCCCCGGCGTTCTTCCGGTGTACGGACATTGGCGAGAATAAGTTCCCAGAGGTCGGTGTCCAATGCTCCGCCTCGGATCAGTTTGACAGGCGGGATACGGATGCCTTCTTGGATAACACTTGTGGCAATCGGCATGGAACCGGGTGCCATGCCACCGACATCTGCGTGGTGCGCGCGGTTCGCTACAAAGAAGATCGGCTTGTTTTCCTTTGCATCTGAAAAAACGGGGGCAACGAGTGTAATATCGGGTAGGTGTGTGCCGCCGCGATACGGATCGTTGAGGGCGATCATATCGCCGGGTGCCATTTCGGTGTGTTCAATCGCGGCGAGAACAGAGAGCGGCATAGAGCCAAGATGCACCGGAATATGTGCGGCTTGTGCGACCATCTTGCCGGTGCCATCAAAAACAGCACATGAAAAATCGAGCCGTTCTTTGATGTTCGGTGAAAACGCTGTGCGTTGTAATGTCACACCCATCTCCTCCGCGACTGAGGTGAGCATATTTTTGTAAATCTCGAGTTTGATAGGGTCTGCATTCATTGTATTCTCTACGATCCTAACATGCCTTGAGGAACGCAAGTATGATGCCGACGAGAGCTATCTCAACCCCGAGCACCCATTGTACCGTTTTAATTCCGCCTTCAATCCGATCGAGACGTTCCCCTTGGCTTTTGACGGTTTCGTTGGTAGCATCAAGTTTTTCTTCTAAGCGTTTGAGATCTTCTTTATCGGCCTTCTGATCTAGTTTCGCAGCAATCGCTTTGACATCTTCTTTAACCGCGCTAACATCTTCTTTATCGGCTTTCCGATCCAGTTTCGCATCCATGCGATCCAAGCGATCATCCATGCGATCCAAACGATCATCCACGCGATCCAAACGGATACCGAGCTGTTTTAATGTATGAAGGAGCAGCTCGTTAAAATTATTATTGTCCATAAAATTACCTTTCTTATATCCTGACTGAGGGTTTGGGTTGCATAATAACACATTATCGGGTAATATGCAAGAAAAATTATCCAGGGGGCGAAACAGATGAAAAAGGTCAATATCGCGCTAATCGGCGCAGGTGGAATGGCAAACGGTGTCCATTATCCATCGCTTAAAGAATGTGAAGATGTAAATCTTGTTGGGTTGTGCGATCTGGTCCCATCGAAACTTCAGGCAACGGCAGAACGGTTTGAGATTGATCAGACCTTTACCGATTATAAGCAGATGCTTGAGAAAACAAGCCCAGATGCTGTCTATATTTTGATGCCACCACAGCACCTGTTCCCACTTGCTATCCATTGTCTTTCACAGCAGCACCACGTTTTTATTGAGAAACCGCCCGGTGTTACCCTCCATCAAACAAAAGAGATGGCATTGGCAGCGGAGAAGAACGACTGTAAAACGATGGTCGGTTTTAATCGGCGTTTCATCCCACTCTTACAAAAGGTGAAGGCAATGGTGGAGGCGAACGGTCCGATTATTCAATGCATGTCGACCTTCCATAAAAACACGCCGAACGCGCTCTATTACGATGGGGTCATAGACGTTTTGACTTGCGATGCGATTCATGCGGTAGACGCGCTCCGATGGCTCGGCGGTGGTGAGGTGAAAGCAGTTGCCAGCGACATCAATAGCTTCTATGCCGAGCGTGAGAACAGTTTCAACGCGCTCGTCAAATTTACGAGCGGTGCTTCTGGCTATCTTGGCACAAATTGGGCAGTTGGCGGACGTATCCATACCTTCGAAATGCACGCACGTGGGATTTCCGCTTATATCAATCCCGACGCGGGGGGGCGCGCGGTACTTCATACGTCCGACGGGACTACCGAAATTACGCCTGAGAACGCAGCGGATTCTGATCAGCTGCACAGAACTTACGGATTCTATGGCGAAAGTCGGCATTTTGTGGATTGTATCCAACACAACGAGCAGCCACTCACCTGTTTTGCGGATGCAATCAAGACAATGGAACTTGTGACAGCTATCTATCGGAATCGGATTGATGCTTGTTAAGGCGCGAAATAAATTGGCACGTTTCTTGCTAAACTATAAAATAAAGGAACGCGTATGGATACGCAGCACATACCAGTTTTATGTGATAAAGTGGTTGATTTTCTCAAACCGAGATCGGATGGGGTCTATATAGATGGCACTGTGGGGTTAGGCGGACATAGTCGGGCTATTCTCGAAACCTCCGCACCGAATGGACGTGTGTTCGGCATAGACCTGGATGTTGAAGGTCTCGCTATTGCTAAAAGTCGACTAAACGCCTTCAGGGAACGGTGTTCCCTTATTAACGGCAATTTTGCTGAGATGGATGTTCTACTGGAAAAAAATTCAGTTCACGCCGTCGACGGTATCCTGCTCGATTTAGGGGTGTCCTCGTTACAGTTAGATACCCCCCACCGAGGCTTTAGTTTCAACCACACAGGTCCTTTAGACATGCGTATGAATCTCAATAGTGCGGAACAAACGGCTCCCACCGCGATGGAAGTGGTCAACGATAGCTCAATGGATGTGCTTGCGGATATATTTAAACGGTATGGTGAAGAACGCTACGCGAAACGGATTGCGGGTCGGATTGTTCACGCGAGACAACAAGCACCGATAACAACAACAACGCAGTTTGCAGAAATTGTCAAGCAAGCTGTCCCGCAAAAGACATCCAAAATTCATCCAGCGACTCGTGTGTTTCAGGCATTGCGGATCCATGTCAACGCGGAGTTGGAAAACCTTGTGTCCGGTTTAGAGGTTGCGGTCTCACTTCTGAAACCGGAGGGGTGCTTGTGTGTTATCACATTTCATTCGCTTGAGGATCGTATCGTCAAACGTTGGTTTCAGACATGTGCGAAGGCGTGTATCTGTCCGCCTAAAACGCCTATCTGTATTTGTGAACACAAGCCATCGGTAGAAATTATCACAAAGCGTCCGGTGTTACCGAGTGAGACTGAAATCCAACACAACCCGCGAGCGAGAAGCGCAAAACTACGTGTCGCTCGTAAATTGTAGCCGATCGCTTGGACGAAAAAGTGTATCTTAAACGCGATTTTCAACGTTTAGAAAACAATGCGTTTTTGTGATCAATAGATGTTCCGCGATCCATTATAAAGGGCATGGCGGCAGCGAAACTCAACACCTTCATTGCCTATAATCGGTTAGAAAGTTGAATCAAATGCAGACACCAGATATCCATTCAGCACGTACTACAAAAGCGGAGGAACCCAAGCCCAAAAAGAGGTTTCCATTAGTTTATGTGGTTTTAGGGTTATCCTTCTGTACCTTCGCTGGTAGCATTTGGTTCTCCTCTTACGCCAAAAATGTCGCTTTATTGCGGCAACCTGTCTACGAAAGACAAAAGCACAACGTTCAGTATGCGATTTATCAACTCGAATTGGAAGAGTCTACACTCACCGATATTCAAAGGGTTCGGCAAATTGCTGTTGAGCTTAAAATGGTTGAACCGACTGAAACTTCACAAATAGTCTGGGACAAATAGTTCTGTTTTTTCGCCTTTTTGAAAGGTATTTGGATTTATCATAATTTTTATAGGAAAAACATGAAAAGCAATTTGCATTTATCCGTTCGCCGCCTCGTTTTCGTCCTTATTGCATTACAAGTTGGGTTTCTGTTGCTGGTTGGTAAACTATTCACAGTGCAGATCTCCAACAATACAGCACATCCGGAAACAGCAGAGCGCACTTGGCACGCGCCGCGTACAGCAACAATAAAGCGCGGCAAAATTTTGGATCGGCATGGCAATATTTTAGCGTTGAGTCGTCATAGCCTCTCTGTTTATGCGGATCCGAAGTATATGAAGACGGATCCGGTAAAAGTTGCCAAAAGACTATCCCCCGTTTTAGAGGTCGCTGAGTCTGACTTGATTACGCAACTCAACCGTAAGGATAAACAGTTCGTGTGGTTGAAAAAGGATCTGGATTATAAATTGCTTGATGAGATCCGTTCAGTCGAACGAGAGATCCGCGGTATAAAGCACAAAGTTGAACAAAAACGCACCTACCCGAAAGGGCCCCTTGCAGCCCAAGTGATCGGGCATATAAACGATCAGAATATGGGTGAGGGTATCGAGTATCATTACAACAATTACCTGTTGAGTGCGCAGGAACGCCAAGCCGCACAACGCGCAGCTGCGGCTCGGAACGAACCGATAAACCTGCTAACGGATGGCGACTCTACGCATGATTACGGGTATAGTGTCGTTTTGACAATTGACGAATACATCCAAGATGTTGCTGAAAAAGAATTGGCAAAAGCCTGCAAACGGTGGAACGCGCCGCACGGAACGGTGATTGTGCTGGCATCACAAACAGCAGAGATATTGGCACTCGCGAGTTCCCCTACGTACGATTTGAATGAATATGCGGATAGTAATGAGGAAGCAAAGCGGAATTTCGGTGTTTGGTTCGCGTATGAACCGGGTTCAATCTTTAAAATCGTTGCATCTTCCGCTGTCCTCAACGAGGGGATTATGAGTCGTGAGTCGACCGTTTACTGTGAGAATGGTCGGTATCGCCTCTCAAACGGCAGAGTTATCAGGGACGTTTCGGCAAAAGGGTGGCTGACACTGGAACAGGTGATTCACAAATCCAGCAATATCGGCATGATTAAGATTGTGAAGCGGTTAGGGCATAAGGACTTTGGGAATTATATTGAAAGATTCGGTTTTGGAAAACCGACAGGGGTTGATCTGCCTTATGAACACAGTGGCAGTCTTTATGCAGTTAAGCGTTGGGATACGCACTCACTGGGTGCTGTGCCTTTCGGTCAAGGGATTATGGTAACACCGCTGCAGATGGTAAGTGCACTAAATGTGATTGCGAATGATGGCAAACTCCTCCGCCCCCATATTGTCAAAGAAATTCAGGACAGTAACGGGAAAGTACTTAAAAAGATGTACCCGATTGAGGTGCAACAAGTGCTGAATTCACGCATCGCGCGTCAGATGTCAGATATACTTGTTGGGGTCGTTGAGGGCGGGAGTGGTCGCCGGGCACGTGTTGAAGGCTATCGGGTTGCAGGCAAGACAGGAACCGCCCAAAAAGCGGAACCAAATGGTAGAGGCTATGCAGGAAAAGAGATTATGTCGTTTATGGGGTTCCTCCCCGCAGAAAATCCGATGGTGTCAATAATCGTGATGCTTGATGAGCCGCGAGGCGCGCGCTTCAGTGGACAAATCGCTGGGCCCCTTTTCCAAAAGGTCGCCGCCGAAACGATGCAATACTTGAAACAGACAGAGCTCTTCGGACCCCAGCTGCAAAGACCGCCGGAATTCGCAACCGTTGCAACAAAACAAATCCCGGGGCAACGCTCTACTGCGAAAGGAGAGGGGTTGTGAAGCTGCGTGAGTTGCTCCATGGATTAGATCTGACTGCAAGTACCGAGTCGCTGGATATTAATATTACGGGTATCGTCAGCGATAATCGCGAAGTCGAGCAGGGTAACGTTTTTGTCTGCTACCAAGGTATTAGTGTAGACAGCCACATTTTTGTTGCAGATGCACTGCAAAAAGGCGCAGCAGCCATCATCGGCGAAAAACCGGTGGGGGCGTTAGGCATACCGACACCATCTGTCCCATATCTGCAAGTGCCTAACGGGCGGCGCGCGCTATCCTTGCTCGCTGGCAATTGGCACGGCACCCCTGCAAAACACCTCAAACTCATCGGTATCACTGGCACCAACGGTAAAACATCAACTGCACATCTCATCCATACGCTCCTCAAGTCAAGCGGCCGAAAAGCTGCGCTTATTGGGACAGTCGGGCACCAGTATACGAACGCGCAAGGCGAAACGAAAAAGCTCCACGCTTCTCTTACAACGCCTGATGCTTTCGCACTCCATGCACTCTTCAAACAGTTTCTTGAAGACGGCGTAGAATACGTTACGATGGAAACCTCCTCCCAAGGGTTAGCACTCCAACGGTTGGCAGACCTGGTTTTTGATACCGCTGTCTTTACCAATTTCACCCAAGACCATCTCGATTACCATCAGACGATGGAGGCATACTTGAAGGCGAAGCTCATGCTATTTGAACAACTCAGTGAAAAAGGTGTTGCGGTTCTGAATAGCGACTCGCCGGTGACGGAACGCATCGTGGAAACCTGCCGAGATTCACGAATTTTGATGTATGGACGTGACAATAGCAGTGACCTGTATGCCGAAGATGTAGTGTTTTCGCATAACCGGTTGACTTTTACAGCGGCTACCCCAGAAGGTCGATTTCCTACTGAGCTGCGATTGCTCGGAGAATATAACTTGTATAATGCGCTCGCGGCTATCGCTGTCGGGATTCGTTACGATTGCCCGCTGCCAGCGATCCAAGAAGGACTCGCAGCGACGGTCGTTCCCGGGCGGTTTGAACTCATTGATCGCGGACAGGACTTCGCTGTTATTGTGGATTATGCGCATACGCCTGACGGTTTAGAGAATGTGCTAACTGCTGCGAAGCGTATCACGGAACGGGAATTGATTTGCGTCTTCGGGTGCGGTGGCGACAGAGATAACGGAAAACGCCCTAAAATGGGGAATATTTCTGCCAAAATAGCGGATTATAGTGTCGTTACGTCGGACAATCCGCGGACAGAAGAGCCTGATACAATTATTGCACAGGTTGTGTCAAATTTACCACATGACACCAAATATGTGTGTATTTCGGAAAGGCGAGAGGCTATCCATCACGCTATCGCTACAGCAAAATCCGGAGATGTAGTTGTCATCGCGGGTAAAGGTCACGAGGATTATCAAGAAATTCACGGTGAAAGATTCCCCTTTGACGATAGAGTCGTCGCTTCAGATATTTTGGAATCTTTATAGTAAAGTAGGACTTACGCAACTTTTCTATGAAACGCTACGTAGGATGTCGCTGGCGAGGTTCGGAAACATCGCCAGCAAGGGGCTGCGTAAGTCCTGTAAAGTCGAAATCAAGTTCAGCACGCGCGAGATAGCCACAGATGCTAAGTACGCAAATTAACGACCTCAATATCTCATATCAGGTTGCCGGTGAAGGCGATGTTGTTCTCCTTCTACACGGCTGGGGCGGGGAGGCTGCAAGTTTTCAACCTGTTTTTGACTGGCTTGCGCAGTCGCATAAAGTCTACGCGCTCGATTTGCCGGGCTTCGGTAAGAGTCAGATTCCACCTGCAGCATGGGATTCCTCGGACTACGCGGCATTTGTTAGAGCGTTTTTGGAGAAATTTTGTATCCCGAAGGTACATCTCATCGGGCACTCCTTTGGCGGTAGGATTTCGATTATCCTCTCAGCGGAGCACCCTGAAAAAGTTGATAAACTTATCCTTGTTGACAGTGCCGGGATTAAACCGCCACGAACGACTAAATACTATCTCCGAGTAGGTATGGCAAAAGTCGGTAAAGTGCTCCGTAAGTGTGGGACCCCTGGTGTCCGGCTTGCAAACACGATGGCTGCCCGCGCCGGTTCCAAAGACTATCAGGAGGCTGGAGAGATGCGTGCCACGCTTGTTAAGGTTGTCAATCAAGACCTGCGTGCGCTCCTACCACGGATAACGGCATCAACACTGCTAATTTGGGGTGAACACGATAAGGATACCCCCGTAGGCTTCGGGCAAATTATGGAGAAGGAGATACCAGACGCGGGGCTGGTTATCCTCAAGGAAGCAGGACATTTTTCATACCTTGATAAATTTCCGCAGTTTTGCCGAATTGTCGCAAGTTTCTTAAAGATCGCAAACGCGTAGGAACCGCACAGAGGAAAAAGAAATGATTTTGGAAAAGATAGGCGTTGGACTCTTCTACTTTGTAACTTTAGCCTGTTTAGTGCGAGCTATCGTCAGAACAGCAGGTGGGCTCCATATACTCCAACTTGATGGCTATAAGACAGGTAGATACCTGAAGTGGATGCGTCAGCATCTGAAGAACTGTTTTGAAGTTAAAGAGATTCTCGTTATCGCTGGTTTGCTCGTGCTTACAGCGTTCTATCCACAGTATCATAACACGTGGTTTTTTCCTGCGCTGTGCGTCGCTTGGGGCGGGTTCCAAGTCTATACCAGTATAAGACGGAAAAAGGTTGAGGTGAAAAAGCCGCTTGTCTATACGGCACGCGCGAAACGGGTGTTCGGGCTTTCGATCTGTCTGCTTGTCGGGCTCGCGGCAACACTCGTCTTAACGACAAAAACCAGCCCGTGGCGGATTGCTATTTTCCTTTTTAGTGAAGTCTCTGTCATTAATTTAACGCTTGCGAATCTTCTCATTTATCCTTTGGAACGGACGATAAATGAGGGATACCTCCTTTCGGCGAGAAAGCGAATTCAGACACTCCACCCCAAGGTCATCGGTATTACAGGCAGTTATGGTAAAACGAGTACGAAGTATATTTTGCAGCAAATTTTATCCCAGAAATTTAATACTTTGATGACCCCTGACAGTTACAACACACCGATGGGGATCTGTAAGGTTATCCGTGGCGAATTGACAGCCGAACACGAGATATTTATCGTTGAGATGGGTGCCTATAAACGCGGCGACATTCGCGAATTGTGTAATTTGGCATCCCCCGAAATCGGTATTCTCACGGCTGTCGGCCCACAACACTTAGAACGATTTAAAAGCATTGAGAATATAGCGCAGACAAAATATGAATTGATTGAGTCACTCCCCTCTGATGGACTTGCTGTCTTCAATTGCGACAACGAAATTTGTGCAGGGCTCTCTGATAAACGCGAGCAAGGTGGAAGGCCGGTCCGTCGCTATGCCACAGAGCCGTTTCCTGATAAGGCAGATTTAATCGCCTCGAATATTCGGCATACTGCCGAAGGGCTTGCTTTCACGGTGCAGATACAGGATGCGACTGCCGTGGAAATTCGGACGCGGCTTTTAGGCAGACACAATGTATCCAACATCCTCGCTGCGATGACGGTTGCGATAGAATGTGGCATGACGCTTGAAGAAATTCGGCAAGCGATCGTCACTGTTGAGCCTGTGCCACATCGGTTACAATTGACGAGCGGTGTCGGCAACGTGACGATTATTGATGACAGTTTCAATTCGAATCCTGTGGGGGCGAAAGCGGCACTTGAAGTCCTCGCCGAGATTGGAGAAGGGAAAAAAGTCTTGGTGACACCGGGTATGGTAGAACTCGGTGAAAGAGAGGACGAAGAAAACAGACGACTCGGAGAACAAGCCGCCGATGTCTGTGATTTAGTGATTTTGGTCGGTCCTACACGCACCAGACCGATCTTAGAGGGTTTGAAGGCTGCTGAATATCCGAAGCAACAGATTATTGTGGCTCTCAACTTAGAAGAAGTTAAACAGCATTTAGCAACACATGTACAGGCGGGTGATGTCGTTCTTTTTGAGAACGACCTTCCCGACAACTATAAGGAGTAGTCGTCAGTCGTCAGTTCGGTTTTTCTGCGAAAAACCTTCAGTTTTCAGTTAATAGATTTCTGAGGCTTGACGATCTCTTGGTAAACGTTGTTACCCATAAGCGTAACAAGCGTGACAAAAAGATATTGGTGAATCAAAGACCAGACTGATAACTGATAACTGATAACTGATAACTGATAACTATTAAAAATGCCAAAATACAATGTAGCACTTATATTTGGCGGACGCACACCTGAACACGAGGTGTCAATCGTAACCGCGCATCAGGTCTGTCTCGCTTTACAAGAAAACTATGAGGTTATCCCTATCTACGTCACCAAAAACGGCGAGTGGTTAACCGGGGACGCGCTTCGCGATTTATCTACTTTTACAGATGGAACACTACCACATCCTCCGGATTTTGACAAAGTTACCGTCGAGTTTCATCCGGAGCCGAAGTTCGTTGTGAGTTCGAACCATTGGCTCGGTGAGAAGGTTCGGAAAAGGAACGTCCTTCCGATAAATGTTGTCTTTCCATCCATTCACGGGATGCACGGCGAAGACGGAACGCTTCAAGGCTTGTTAGAGCTGATGAATTTGCCCTACGTCGGTGCAGGGGTTGTCGGTGCCGCTGTCGGTATGGACAAAATCATGATGAAGGCGATTCTCAACGAAAATAATCTTCCGGTGCTGCCCTATCTGTGGTGGAATCACAATGCATGGGAAACTGGAAGTGATGCCATCATTGAAGACGTAGAGACAACCCTCTCCTATCCGGTCTTTGTTAAACCAGCGATGGGCGGTTCGAGTATTGGTGTCGGTTATGTCGAAAATGCGTCTGAGCTCGTCAGTGCCGTTGAGGTGGCGGGAACTTATTCGCGTAGAATACTCGTAGAGAAGGCAGTCGAGAACCCCGTTGAAATCAATTGTGCCGTGATGGGTACAGATGAACCGACAGTTTCTGTATGTGAGCAACCCGTAACGGAGACGAATTTGCTGAGTTTTGATGATAAATATATCCATCAAGAAGAGGGCTCGTCCGGGATGGCGGGTGCCGATCGGAAAATTCCTGCACCCATTTCAGAAGAATTGACGTTATATATACAACAGCTTGCGGTACAGACTTTTCAGGTTTTAGATTGCGCCGGTGTTGCACGTATTGACTTCCTTGTAGATGCGGATCAAAGTGTCTACGTTAATGAAATTAATACGATTCCCGGTTCTTATAGTTATTATTTGTGGGCACACGAAGACATTGCGTTTCCGCAACTTGTATCGGAACTTATAGATTTAGCGTTCGCAGCGCATGCAGAGAAAAACGCGCTAACGTATACTTATACAACTAACCTGCTAAGCCAAGCAGGTGCGAGCCTTGCCAAATTGAAGAAAGGTGAAAAACTTGGGGGCACGGCGTAAAATATCGTTTCAGATCGCCACCGCTTTTCCTGTGGGAAACAATGTTCTACCATCTTCTCTACGAGAATCTCGTTGAAATCTTTTCGCCATTCAATATTTTTCGCTACATCAGTTTCCGAGCAATTTATGCAACGGCAACATCGCTTATCATCGCCCTTGTCTTGGGTCCATTTATGATAAGACGACTGAAGCAGCTCCGCATTGGCGAGCATATACGCGAAGAGGGTCCCAAAGCACACCAAAGCAAAGCTGGGACACCGACTATGGGCGGGGTCCTGATTATCGTTTCTGTCCTCATCTCGGTAGTGTTCTGGTCGCGTTTGGATCAACCGTATATCTATCTAATGATTTTGACGACTCTCTGGTTCGGCGGACTCGGATTTCTTGATGATTACAGTAAACTCGTAAAACAACAGTCGTTAGGGCTGCGGGGATGGCATAAAATCGCGTTGCAAACTGTCGGAGCATTAGCGATTGCGGGGTACCTTTACCAGTGGGGCCCAGCGCAAGCCGACGATCCAACAACGCGCACCTCCCTGATTCTGCCATTCTTCAAAGATGTCCTGCCAGATCTGGGTATCTTCTTTATCCCTTTCGCAACCTTGGTCATCGTGGGAACTTCTAACGCTGTGAATCTTACAGACGGGATGGACGGATTGGCGATCGGATGCACCCTATTCGTTGCGGGCACATTAGGGATCGTCGGGTATATGACAAGCCACAGCGAGATCGCAGCGTATCTGAACATCTTTCATCTCCCCGTCAGTGGCGAAGCTGCTGCACTTTTCTGTGCTGCCTTAGTAGGGGCAGGCTTAGGATTTTTATGGTACAACGGTCATCCAGCACAACTGTTTATGGGCGATACCGGCTCTATGGCACTCGGGGGAACGCTCGGAACGGTGGCGGTGCTTATAAAGCAGGAGTTTCTTCTCCTAATTGTCGGTGCTATTTTCGTCGCTGAGGTGTTGTCCGTTATCATCCAAGTTTGGTCGTATCGTACATTTGGCAAACGCGTATTCAAGATGTCGCCGATTCATCATCACTTCTTGCTTTCGGGTTGGAAAGAATCAAAGGTCGTCATCAGGTTTTGGATTGTAGGTCTTATTTTAGTGTTGATAGCGTTAAGTACTTTGAAGCTTCGGTAGGTATCGCCCCTACAAAACGTTGGAGGGTTTTGGTGGAATTACAGGGAAAACGTGTAACAGTTTTTGGTTTAAACCAAAGTGGGGTCGCCGCTGCAAGGTTGCTACGCGCATCCGGTGCCGCTGTTACGGTTACAGATACACGCTCCGCGGAAGCGTTGTCAGCCGAAATCACTGCGCTCAACGCGTTTTCCCAATCGGACAGCACGCGTTCTCTCTACCAAACATTTTTTGATGGGCATCCGGCGGAATGTATTGCGGATGCCGATTTTATAGTCGTTTCACCGGGGGTGCCACTGGACATTCCGATTCTTCGCGAGGCGCGCGCGCGCGGGCTTGCGATTCTCGGAGAGTTAGAGGTCGCTGCAAACATATCGCCCGCACCCATTGTTGCTATTACTGGCACAAAAGGTAAATCAACCACGACACTCCTCACAGCGGCAATACTAAAGGCAGGAAATAAGTTCCAGAACATCTGTGTGGCTGGCAACATTGGGGTCCCTTTAGCAGCAGAGGTTGAAAAACTGACGAGCGAAGATATCGTTGTTGTTGAGGCAAGCAGTTTTCAGTTGGAAAGTACTGTCACGTTTCATCCGAGGGTTAGCGTGGTGCTTAACGTATCGCGCGATCACTTGGACCGGCATAAAACGATGATTGCGTATCGCGCAGCCAAGCAGAAGATTTCCGAAAATCAGACAAGTGCTGACTGGATAGTCCTCAACAGCGCAGATGCCTCTGTTAAGGACTTCGAGACATCAACCGCAGCGAAAAAAGTTTACTTTACAGACCGAGGGATTCCTAAAGATTCCTCGTTTTCAGGGGTATTTAGAGAAGGTTCGGGCGTTTTCGCACAATGGAACGGTAGGCGTAAGCGAATATGTAATATTGCGGATATTCCACTTCCGGGGGCGCACAACGTCCAGAATACGCTCGCTGCTATTGCTGTAGGACTGATTTTTGGGGTAACAGAAACACAAATTCAAGCAGCACTTCGGCAGTTTGATCGGTCACATCCTGCTTTCTCACATGCGTTTGAACCTGTAAGGACTTTGACAGGTGTTGAATTCATAGATGATTCAAAGGCAACAAATGTCGCTGCAGTCAAAGCAGCACTTGAGGCAATAACAGACTCTCCAATTATTCTGATCATGGGTGGCTACGATAAGGGTAATGATTATACACCGCTGCGTGAAATCGTTCGGAGCCGGGTCAAAGCCGCCGTGATGCTCGGTGAGTATACGGCTCAGATTGAAAAAACGCTCGCCGATACAACCGAAATCATAAAGACGAAAACAATGACACAAGCGGTCCAGGCTGCCTACAAACGCGCGGCACCAGGAGATGTTGTATTATTGTCCCCTGCCAATGCAAGTTTTGATATGTACACCGACTATAAGGCACGCGGTATTAATTTTAAAGCAGCGGTTAACGCGCTTAAACCGGTTCATTAAACAATTTTCAACGAATTAGGTATCAAATAACGCAGGAAGGAAAAGCCCGTACGATGGTACGCAACTACCAAACCTCTCCCCGTAGCAAGCGGAATTTCAAGTCTAAACGAAAATCTGGACCTTGGTGGACGAATAGACGCGCCTATTCGGTTGCCGAAGATTCACAGGAACAGGGACCGGAAACCCTGCATAGAAACGCTGCTGGACGAATGGATACGGCGTTAATAGCCCTTACTTTTTGCCTTATTGCGATAGGCATTTTGATGGTATACAGCTCAAGTCATCTCCTCTCTTCAAGACACTATGATGGCTATAGTTACCGTTACTTGCAAATACACATCATCGCATGTACGCTGGGATTAGTGGGTATGTTCATGACCTCCTATCTGCCGTATAGGTTTTATACGAAGTACGCGAACCTCTTTTTGATACTCGGTTTTGTGGGATTAGTTTTGGTTTTCGTGCCGGCTTTAGGTTTTAGTGTGCAAGGGGCCGGGGGGAGTAGATTTAGACGCTGGATCAACATAGGAAATATCCCTATCAATTTTCAACCTGTTGAATTCGCGAAGATCGCGTTGGTTGTTCATGTGGCGAATTTCATAAGCCGCAATCCTGAACGCATTAAAAGTTTCTTTAACGGCGTACTTCCGAATATTCTTATTGTCGCTGCTGCCTTTGGGCTCGTGGTTTACCAACCAGATTTCGGGTCGGCGTTCTTGTTGGCAGTGACCGTCTGTGTGGTACTCTTCATTGGCGGGATGCGTATTTGGCATGTGTTGGCGATCTCCGGGGCAGGGGGCGCGCTTCTGAGTTTACTCATCATTCGGGATCCTTATAAACTGAATCGGATCCTGGATCACTTTGCAATGCTGAAATCACCGGACGCAGCGAATTATCAACTAACACGTTCGTTAGACGCTCTTGAAGGTGGGGGCCTCCTCGGGATGGGAATTGATAGCAGCCTTCAGAAAATCTCGCGCCTCCCTTATCCACACACCGATTTTATTTACGCAGTATTAGGAGAAGAGTTCGGGTTTATAGGGGCTGCGACTGTAGCTTTTATTTTTATGTTATTTATATGGCGTGGGTTTCATATAGCCCGACAAGCTAGTGATTTATTTGGATCTCTGCTTGCCACTGGAATCACAACACTGATCGGTTTACAAGCGTTTATTAACATTGGCGTTGTGACAGGTTTGCTGCCAACGAAAGGCATTACATTGCCGTTTATTAGTTACGGTGGTTCATCAATTGTCCTTAGTCTGGTGAGTGTGGGTATCCTTCTTAATATTTCGAGAGGCAGCAATCGCGAGACAGACTAAGACGAAGCTAACGGATTTTTTAAAATGGGCTTTTGAGTCGAAGTGTTTGGTGGGCTTAATTATGACTATTTCTAAGCGGACAGAGACTGATAACCGGGATGTAACGGCGCTTCAACACAAAAGGGTGGTCGTCGCGGGTGGCGGGACAGGAGGGCATATCTATCCGGCGATCGGCATCGCGCAGGCATTGCAGCGCATGGATACGACAGTCGATATTGTTTTCATCGGGGGGGCAGACAGATTAGAAGCCACGCTGGTGCCTCAACACGGTTTTCGTTTTCTACCCATTTCAGTCGCAGGTTTTCCACGCCGTTTAACTTTCCAATGGTTTCGCGTTATCTGGAAGGTTTTGCGGGGGCTCACGCAATCATTGGGCTATATGAGGACACTGAAACCGGATGTTGTGGTGGGGACAGGCGGATATGTTTCGGGACCAGTGCTTTTAGCAGCACTTTTTCACAAGATTCCAATAGCGATTCAAGAACAGAATGCTTCTGCTGGATTAACAAACAGTGTGTTGGCACGCTGGGCAAAGGCGGTTTATCTCGCTATGGAGTCAGCTCGCGAGGGTAAAACGTTCCGACACGCAACGCATATAGAGGTGACCGGAAATCCGATCCGTCCAGCAATTGCAGCATTTCCGAGAAGTGAGGCGACTTATCGGAAATTCGGATTGTCGCCAGATCGGAAAACAGTTTTTGTAATGGGGGGTAGCCAGGGCGCGCGCGCTATTAATGAAGCTGTTGTCGCTGCACTGCCACACTTAGTCGGATTCGCCGACGAGATCCAGATTGTGCATCAAACTGGGGCGGTTGAGGTGGCATCAGTCCAGACCGCGTATGAAAGAGAACTTGCCTCACATAAAGCGTTCCGACACTGTGTGCGCCCGTTCTTCGATGCTGTTGAGGAGGTCTACAGCATTACAGACCTTATGGTGTGCAGGGCAGGTGGGATGACTGTTGCTGAAGTTACCGCTTGTGGTATTCCAGCAATTTTCATACCTTTACCCTCACAGACAGGCAATGATCAGGTGCGAAATGCGCACAGTATTGCTGAAAAAGGGGCTGCCGTTGTGCTGGAACAGGGTCAATTCACGGTAGACATCCTTGTTGAAACCGTTACCGATATACTATTGAATCGGCATAAGCACGAACAGATGGTAACCGCCAGTCGCGCACTCGGCAAGCCATCCGCCAGTGATGACATTGCCAAATCTATTCTTTCTTACGCTTAACTCCTGCCGCATTGTAGGGCAGAAACCTAATATTTAAAAACATGTTTGGAAAAACACAACATATCCATATCATCGGTATTGGGGGAGCAGGTTTAAGTGGTATCACTGAAATCCTGCTGGATCTCGGGTTTCATGTGACAGGTTCAGATATTCGGGAGTCCTATACGACAGAGCACCTGCGCAAACGCGGGGCTACGATCTACTACGAACATGCTGCATCGCATATACAGGGGGCTGATGTTATCGTTATCTCACCCGCTATTCCAGCTGACAATCCGGAACTGCTTGCTGCGGAGAGTCAAAAAATCCCGATCGTTCGGGGTGCGGAGATGCTCAATGAGATTACGCGCATGCGCTATAGCGTTGCTGTCAGTGGTACACACGGAAAAACGACGACAACGGCTATGACCGCTACAGTGCTGAGCAGCCTTGATCCGACAGTGGTTGTAGGCGGGAAATTCATGAACGGTAGCCACGCGCGAAGCGGTGAAGGCGACGTTATGGTGATTGAAGCAGACGAGGCGTATGGCTCTATTGAAATGTTTTATCCTACGGTTGCGGTTGTCACGTCGGTTGATGCCGACCACTTGGATTATTACAATAGCGTTGATGAGATCGGGGAGACCTTTCTTAAATTTATTAATAAGGTACCGTTCTATGGGGCAGCAGTCCTCTGCTTGGATGCGGAGAATATCCAGAAGTTTATCCCACGCGTTAAGAAGCGTTATATTACCTACGGTCTTGAGACAAGCGCGGATTTGGTCGCTGAGGGTATTACGGTAGAAGGGCCGACATCGCGCTATCGGGTTCGCAAAAATGGACACCTGTTCGGTGAAGTCCACCTGAAAATGCCGGGGCGTCATAACATCTCTAATTCCTTAGCTGCGATCGCTGTTGGACTGGAGCTGGATATTCCATTTAATCGTATCCGAGAGAGTCTGGAGGCGTTTGAAGGTGTACATCGCCGTTTTGAAATTCTTGGAGAGGAAAATAACATTATTGTTGTTGACGATTATGCCCATAATCCAGCGAAGTTGAAAGCAGCGTTGAGCGGTGCGCGCGACGGTTACAAACGTCGGATCGTGGCGGTTTTTCAACCGCACCGTTACCAGCGTGTTAGAGATTTGGCAGACGAATTCTCTCTATCTTTTTATCAAGCGGATGTTCTAATCGTCACCTCGATTTATAGTGCAGGGGAGGCACCTATTGAGAATGTCACGGCTGAAAAACTTGCCCAATCCATACAGGCACACGGGCATCGAAACGTCCTTTATGTTCCCGATACAGATCAGATTGCCGATGTGCTGATGCAGATAACGCAACCTGAGGATATTGTGATTACGTTAGGTGCTGGGGACATTAGTAAAGTAGGGCGCGAATTCTTAAATAGGCTTCAAGCAGCAAATTAACTAAACTTATCTTCTTTTGCGCGCTGGGTTCTTAACTTTCAAGGTTGACGGACATTGAACATCCCGGTGCCAACAGACGCTTGCCATAGAAGATAAACGGAGGGTTCAGCCTTGGGCAGAAAGCGTGATGGATACATACGGCGGATTTCAATGCCTGCACAGCGACTCGGACGGCGCGCGAATGCCAAGATTTATCTGTTACGGCGTATCGTTTTTATTGTTACGATTGGGCTGACTTTAGCGTTTATTAGTAAGATAGTTCTCAGTTTTTTTGGTGCTGAATATGTTTCTCTTAAGCTTTCTGGCAACAGACACTATACTGACGTGCAAATTTATGATACCCTGGGAGAGCAGCTGCAAAATATCGTCACAGATTCCGAGGAACAGACGGCTATCTATCTCAAGAAGCATCTGAGTTATATCAAAGATGCACACGTTACGAAACACGTGATGAAGCGAATGCTGACGATTGAAATTACCGAGCGTGAACCGTTTGCCCTCCTGAAAGTTGATTCTACTGCAAAGGCCGCCGTTAGCACGAAAAGTTCTTTTTTCTTGGTAGATAGTGAAGGACATGTGTTAAAACATATAGATAGGGGAGATGCTAATTCGCAGATATCTGATGAGTTCGGAAAGATAGTAGTGCTTAAAGCAGTCAGCGATGCTTTGCCGAAAGTTGGTACTGCTGTCGGGATGTCCGAAGTTGCCTTGGGATTGGAAATTTTAAAAACCGCTTTGCTTCAGGAACGCAGCCTTTTAGCACAGATAGAAAGTATCGATGCAAGGGATCCCGAGAAGATACAACTTCAGCTTGAAGTTTTTCCTGTGTCTGTCTGGCTTGCTGCGGATGCAATTGGATCGGGACTTCATCATGTCGCTCTGTTTTTAGAACAACATAAAACCCGAGTGCTCCAACTTATGCCAGCCGGTTCGGGGGCAACACAACCGTATTTGGATGCAAGATTTGAGGATACCGTCTACTTAGGGGGATTAGCAGAAAGCGAATAGTGGCTATTTTGTAGACCCCGATAGGTACAGGAATAAAGCGATATCCCTGTTCATCGTTCTTTATAATTAAGATGTTTATGGGAAAGGGAGGTGAAAACAATTAAATGCCGAAACAAAATATTATTGCGGGTCTTGATATCGGGTCGAGCAAAATCTCAGTAATTGTTGGCAATGCGCTGCCCGGGGGGTCCGAGAAAATAGGCGTGATTGGCGTTGGGCATGCGCCCTCAGAAGGGATCCGAGCAGGAGTTGTCGTTGACATCAACCAAACGGCGGAGGCTATTCGTAAAGCGATTGCGAATGCGGAGTTAATGGCAGGCGTGAAAATAGACTCTGTGTGTGTCGGTATTTCCGGGGAGCATATTCTTGGACAAACGTCGCATGGGGTTGTTTCTGTCGCGAACAACGAAATCTCATACGACGATGTTGACCGGACGATGATAGCAGCACAAGCGATTTCTATTCCTGATGACCGAGAGATATTGCATGTGATCCAGCAGAATTTCGTCGTTGACGCTCAAGACCGTATTCGAGAACCGATTGGGATGTCTGGTGCACGGCTGGAAGCTTACGCTTACATCATTACAGGGAGTACAACGGCTATTCAGAATCTGCTCAATAGTATTGAAAAGGCAGGCGTGCCGATAGTAGAAACGCTTGTCGCTGCGCCTCTGGCTACAACGCAGGCAGTCGTTTCAAGAGATGAACGTGAAGTTGGCATTGCCTTGGTTGACATCGGTGATGGGACCACG
Organism: Candidatus Poribacteria bacterium; assembly: GCA_963668035.1. Taxonomy (GTDB): domain Bacteria; phylum Poribacteria; class WGA-4E; order WGA-4E; family WGA-3G; genus WGA-3G. The sequence goes on from OY764073.1 coordinate 697,656, forward strand.
GAAATTGTTGTATATAAAGAGGATTCTATTCAACATACAGCAGTCATCCCTGTTGGCGGTCAGCATGTTACAAACGACATTGCTCAATACTTAAAAGTCACGCTGCCAGAAGCGGAGGAGCTAAAACTACACCGGGGGTGCGCGTGGACAGACTTAGTTGACCCGGATGAAGTCAGGTCTATTCCTGTTACGAGTGAGTCTACGCCGCCGCGCTTCATAGACCGAGTTGAACTTGCCCAAATCATAGAATACCGCATGGTAGAAATCTTAGAAGCGATCGGCGATGAATTGGGAGATATTCCGCTTCCGGGGGGGCTTGTTCTCACGGGTGGGACCGCCCTAATGGACGGGCTTCAAGAACTCGCTGAGGCTGTGCTTCAGTTACGCGTTCAGATAGGTTATCCACGCGGGTTACAAGGTTTAACCGACCGAGTCAATCACCCGATGTATGCCACAGGTATCGGAGTCGCGCTTTACGTGGAATCTTTACGGCGGCAAGAGCAAGAACACAACGCCCGGCATCGCAAGCGTGGCGTTGGAAATTTTCTGCAACGCATTAAAGAATGGTTCGGATATTAAGTCTATCTGCTTGGATAACTCAGTCTTATCCGAGTTAAACTTGCAGGAATACTTGACTTAACTTTTCTAATAGCGTATAATTTAATGTGAAGAAGCGAACCAACAAAAGTTATGAAGGAACCTCGGTCTGGGGATTGAGGCTACACTGATAGGAGGAATTAGGTTGCTGTGTCTTCGTTATAGTAACTGAAAGCCAATATGATAGAATTTGAACAAGAGGAATTTGAAGATTTACGCGCAAAAATTAAAGTGATTGGGGTCGGTGGGGCTGGTGGCAATGCCGTGAAACGTATGATTGACGCGGGTATCACCGGCATAGAATTTTATGCTGTCAACACCGATCAGCAGGCACTGTTGAGCTGCCGGGGTGCCCATCAAATCCCCATTGGGGTTACGACGACTGCAGGTTTAGGGTCGGGTGCCAATCCCGAAATCGGTAAGAAAGCGGCTAATGAGAATAGGGAACAACTTCAGACTATCGTTGAAAATGCAAACATGGTCTTCATCACTGCCGGTATGGGCGGCGGTACAGGGACAGGTGCTGCACCCCTGATTGCTGAACAAGCCAAAGAACGCGGTGCCCTAACGATCGCGGTCGTGACACGTCCGTTTAACTTTGAAGGGCGACGCCGAGCTTCAGTCGCCGAGACAGGCCTCGATGAACTCCGTCAAGCCGCCGATTCCGTAATTGTTGTCCCGAACCAGCGCCTTATTGACACAATGAACAGGAACCTGCCAATCCGAGAGGCGTTCCGCATGGGAGACGAAATCCTCCTGCATGGTGTTAAAAGCATCTCTGACATCGTTACAGAGTCAGGCGAAATTAACGTTGACTTTGCCGATGTTGAATCCATCATGCGCGGGTCAGGCAGTGCCTTAATGGGAATGGGACATGCTGCGGGTGATAATCGCGCCCCCGCTGCAGCCGAAAAAGCTATTAATTCCCCGCTCCTCGAACAAACCAACATCGCTGGTGCTGTCGGTATGATCGTCAACATCACCGCACCCCTCGATTTCACGATGCAAGAACTCGATGAAGCTATGCAAGTTATCAAGGATACTGCCCCCGAAGCAGAAATTATCTTCGGCCTTGTTCACAAAGATGAATTGGAGTTCGATGGCGATGATGAAGTGCTTGTGACTGTCATTGCGACAGGGTTCGATTCTGATACAGGACACGCATTGGAACCAGAAGCACCCGGCAGACGAAACCCATCTACACGATATGATGATGAAGATGTTTATCAAAGGCAGCCATCAGCTGCATCCGAACAGCGTACGACGCGCGCAGGCAGAACCCGACCAAGTGGGAGAGTGTCATCGGGTAGATCGACTGCGCCGACCCGCCGACAAAGAGCGGAGCCAGAACAACCCGTAGAGCAAGAGCAACCCCCCCAAGAGACCGGACGAAAACCGGCACGAAAGAGGGATTCAGAGGCACGGCAACGGGATACAGATTGGGAAATCCCAGCTTTTCTACGTGTTGAAAAAAGAAATCGGAACGACAAATAGGTATCCGTGTTAGAGTGTCTCCTAATCATAACCGAGGAAATAGTGGACTTACGCCAACACTACCGACATTTGCGCAGCGAGGAACACGGTGCGCGTTATAATTTCAGAAAACCTAATAGATTCGCGCTTGTCTACCCGAGTACTTATGAACTTGGAATGTCAAGTCTCGGTGTTCAGGTTATCTACGCCACGCTTAACGAGCGAACGGACACTGCTTGTGAGCGCGTTTTTGTGCCCGAAGCGGGTTACATTCAAAAACTTGTCAGCCAGAAAAAATCGATCTTTTCGTTTGAAACACAAACTGCACTGAACCAGTTTGATGTTATTGGGTTTTCTGTCTCCTTCGAATCGGATTATGTGAATATTCCGCGTACTTTACAGATGGCAAATATACCACCGCTTGCTGAAGCACGGACAGAATGGGATCCGCTCATCGTCGCTGGCGGTATCAATATCTCCTACAATCCGGAACCGATCGCAGATTTCGTTGATGTCTTTGTTGTTGGCGAAGCTGAACTTGTAATCCATCAACTCATGGCGCACTTCGCCGCGTGGAAACAGTCCGGGGCCCCAAAGCGTGCGTTACTCGAAACATTAGCGACTGTTCCCGGACTTTATGTGCCGAGTCTTTACGATGTAACCTATAACGATGATGGGACTATTGCGGCAGTTTCTCCTAAACCAGGGGCAGCGCCCCAGATTCGCGCAGGTGCTGTGCCACAACTTGACGACGTCGAAACTTGCACACACATCCACACGCCAAATACGGAGTTCTCAAATGCACATCTTATTGAAATCGTGCGGGGGTGTGGTAGACAGTGCCGTTTCTGTGTCGCGGATTATGCGCGCCGATGGCCGAGACGACGTTCTGTGGAAAGTACGCTTGCCCTTGCGGAACGCGCACGCGGTATCACGGATAGAATTGGACTTGTCGGTGCTTCTATTTCCGATCATCCGCAAATCGATGAGATCGCGACAGGACTTGTTGAACGAGGCTTCCGTATCTCTTGTGCGTCCCTTCGTGCTGAAACTGTTCGCGCCCCGTTACTGGATGCACTCGCAAATAGCGAACAAGGCACTATTACCATTGCTCCAGAAGTTGCGACTGAAGAACTTCAAAAGGTTGTTAATAAAGCGATTCCGCGCGAGCAGCTCTATCACGTCTTTGAAGAGGCGTTGAAGCGTGATATTCTGAACCTGCGTCTCTATTTCCTGATAGGTGTCCCGCACGAAACACCCGCGGATGTTGAGGCTATTGTTGATATGGCAAAAGAGATGCGCACAATCCTTCTTCCGCACGCGAAGCGGACAGGAAGGATAGCACGCATCAGTTTTACGATTTCGCCCATGGTGCCTAAACCGCATACGCCTTTTCAATGGGTAGCAATGGAACCCCCGAAAACCATCGCCAGAAAACTTGATTTTCTGAAACGTGAAATTAATCGACTCGGTAGCATAAAAGTTGGGTCGGCAAGTGCAAGGCTCGCGCATCAAGAAGCCGTCTTCGCACGCGGTGATCGACGACTCGGACAGGTTATTCTCGCCCTTGCGAATGGCACGTCGTGGAACCAAGCCTTCCGTATGCACGGGTTAGTTCCACACTTTTACGCAACCCGTCAACGGCCCCTCCATGAGGTCAACCCGTGGGACCATCTTGATCTGAACGTTAAACCCCAATTCCTACAACTTGAGTTCAACAAACACGAAAAAGGTTTTATGACCAGTGAATGTGATACAACCGTTTGTAAGAAGTGTGGTGCCTGTTAAATTTTTTCTGATACCACCGACTGAATGATCGAAGGAGGAACTCGCTGTGCGCACATTCAAACAATTTATAGTGGTCTTTGTGGCAATATTTGGACTGTTCACGCTTACGACATCTCTATATGCTGGATTAGATGACAAATCCCTCGTTTTATACCTCTCCTTTGATGACGGAAAGGGCGGTGATGCTGCAGACGGCTCCGTGCATGGGCATGACGGCGAACTTATCAAAGACCCGACATGGGTGGATGGACAGTTCGGCAAGGCATTGGAGTTTGATGGAACAAAGGGACAGTACGTAATGGTGCCTATCAACGATACTTTGCAGTTACGAGAACAGTTCTCAGTCGCTTTTTGGGTTAAACGGGGCGATACCCAAATTCGGGATTGGAATTACATGGTGGCAGCAGGTGAATTGAAATGGGCAACGATTTTCAAGGATGGGGACAAAAAAACCTACATCTTCACGAGGTCCGGTGGTGCATGGACACAAAAAGCTGTCAGTGATGACACGCAACCCGAAGACTGGGTGCACCTTGCTGTGACCCACGACAACAAATCAGAGATCGTTATCTACAACGACGGCAAAAAGGTAGGCGGCGGCGGTAAACCGCCAGCTGTCGATGAGATTGATGGCTCCATTATGGTCGGCGCACGCCACCCCGGCCAAGAATTTTTTACGGGTATCATCGACGAGGTATTTCTGTTCAATAGAATTCTCGACGAGGCAGAAGTCAACGAAATTATGACTGGTGATTTTCTACCGGTGGAACCCGCAGAAAAACTCGCGACGACATGGGGCAGTATTAAAGCTGATCGCGATTAGTTAGGAATCCAAAAATGGACTTCAGTTGGTTTGGGATCACCGTTATTGACATAGGCATCGTAAGCATCGGAATCATCGGGTTCGCTTGGCTCTTTCCGCCACTTAAAATTGAAACGCGCGGAACCGCTAACGCGACACACTATAGGGGCGGTGCCAACGCCGCCCTTACACTGTACGGAAGCGTATATGCTAAGATATTTCGCTTTATTTATCCTCTTCAGTGCTTTTGGAAACGTTGCTGCAGCCGATACTTCAACTGCCGAAAAACATTATAAAAACGCGACTGCCTACCACGCGCTCGGAGAATTTGAACAAGCGATCTCCGAATACAAAAAAGCGATTACCCATCATCCAAATTCCGCGATTATCTATAATAGACTCGGCATCGCTTATGCGGAACTTAAGCAATACGATGCTGCACTTGATGCCTATCAAAAGGCACTCGAATTATCGCCGATGACGGTTGAGCCGCACTATAATATTGGGATAATTTACCTCAAGAGAGGAGCTTTAGCAGACGCTGCCGCCGCGTTTAAACGGGCAATTGCTATTAACACGGAATGGGAAGATGCCTATACCGGACTCGGGGAAGTTTACTTGAAACAGGGTGATTTTTCACAGGCTGTCCACGTCTATAAAAAAGCCGTACATCTCAACCCAAAGGGTGTCGGTGCAATTTTAGGGTTGGGGAAAGTCTATACAAAACAGGGACGCTTAGATGAGGCGATCACTGCTATTGAAAAGGCGATTGAAATTCAAGTGGACAACACAGAGGCACATTACCAACTCGCACGCATTTACATCAAACGCGGTGAAAAAGAGAAAGCCGCCACGGCAATGGCGTTTTTTAAAACCCTCCGTCAGACCGACCCACTCCTTGAGAAAGCGGAGATGTGGGTCAAAAAGCACCCTAACGACGCAAGAGGCTATAACAACCTCGGTATCGTTTACCTTGCACGCCACCGGTTTGAAGATGCAGTAGCGAACTATAAACACGCCATCACGCTCGCCCCCGATTTAGTGACCGCACATTACAATTTAGGACATGCTTACCATAAAAATGGAAAGCTTGACCTTGCGGTTGCGGCGTATCAGCAAGCACTCAATGCCGATACGAATCTGGCGATTGCACACAATAATATCGCAGTCTGCTATACCGAATTGAAGGTGGACCTGGAGAAGGCACTCCGCCACGCCCGAACCGCTGTCCGCCTTGCCCCGACTGAACGGAATTATTGGGATACGCTCGTTCAGATATGCGATGCACTTGGGTTAGAAAATGAGGCAGAACTCGCACGTCAAAAACGGGAAGCCGCCGCCAACGCCGAATGAAATACCTCTGTTGTATTGTTTTCTCTTTTATTTTCTGTGCCCCTATGCCTGCCGAAGTTAAATTTGTTGACGCGACCGCCACTGCAGGCATTTCATTTCAGCATATCGATGGCAGGACTGGCGAAAAATTCCTCATTGAAACGCTCGGATCCGGCGCACTCTTTTTTGACTTTGATGCTGATGGGGCATTAGACCTTTATGTCGTAAACGCCACACATATCCCGCCACCAGTCCCTGAAAAAACGTCTCAACCACATCTCCCGCGAAACACACTCTATCGAAACAACGCCAATGGCACCTTTACCGACGTTACGGATAAAGCCGGTGTCGGCGATACTGGCTACGGTGTCGGATGTGCTACTGCAGATATTGATAACGACGGCTACCCCGAAATCTACGTAACCAACTACGGGCATAACCGCCTCTATTATAACAATGGGGACGGCACGTTTACAGATGTGACACGGAAGGCGAATGTCGGAGATGAACGCTGGAGCACAAGTTGTGCCTTCCTGGATTACGATTTAGATGGGTATGTTGACCTATATGTCGTCAACTATATGAAGTTTTCTATCGTCGAGAACGCGTGGTGGGAGACGCGCGGTATCAGAACCTATTGTAGCCCGACGGATCAGATTGCTGGCAGCCACTTTGTCGGTGAGCCCGATATTCTCTATCGCAACAATGGCAATGGTACCTTCACAGATGTCACTGAAACTGCAGGGATTTCGCACCGTGCGCTGGGTCTCGCCGTTGCGGTTGGAGACTACGATAATGATGGGTATCCGGATCTGCATATTGCGAACGATATGGAAGCAGATTTTTTTTACCGCAATAGGGGTGATGGCACCTTTGCTGAAACGGCTGACCTCACAGGCACAGGTTATGATGGAAACGGTTTTCCCGGAAGCGGTATGGGAAGCGCATTCGGTGATTACGATAACAATGGTTACCTCGACCTTGTTGTCAGTAATGCGTCTTCGCTGCCGGTGATACTCTATCAAAACGAAAGTGCCACGTACTTTACTGATGTCTCTTTTACTGCAGGGATTGGCGCAGTGACGCTTCCGTATTTTAAGTGGGCGGTCGAATTCTTTGATTACAACAACGATGGTCTGCTTGATCTCTTTGTGGCAAATGGACATCTTCAGGAAAACATCGCGCTTTTCTCGGATAGCACCTATCCTCAGTCTGATCTGCTTTTTCGTAACACGCGCCGACAAGATGGGAGCTATCACTTTACCGATGTCTCTGTCGACGTTGGGCTGGCACAACTGCCTAAGAAAGTGAGCCGCGGGGCAGCGTTTGGTGACTACGACAATGATGGAGATATTGATATTTTTCTCAATAATTCTAATCAACCGGCGACGCTGCTCCGAAACGAGGGGGGTAACAAGAATCGCTGGTTAACGATCCGACTGATTGGCACCGAAAGCAATGCGTCGGGTATCGGTACTAAAATAGTTGTCAAAGCGGGTGACCAGTCCCTGATGAGAGAAGTGCGCAGCGGTGCAAGTTACCTTTCGCAAAGCGATTTACGCGTCCATTTCGGACTGGGGAAACGGACAGGGATTGACACTTTAGAAATTCACTGGCAAAGCGGACACAGAGATCAGTTTTCCAATCTAAAGTTAAATCGAATTATACACATTAAAGAGGGACACGGAATTACAAACCTGCCAAAAATCAAGTAAGCCGCCTCATTAGCTGTCATAAACATCTTTACGCATCGCTGTCGGGGATTTCTGGCCAATTATGCTCTGGTGAATATCCTAAATCCTCTTTTGCTTGCTGCCATGCAAAACGGGAATCTGCACGTCCGGCAACGGCGTTATACGCACCATATCTTACCGTCTCTGTCTCAAGCGCGCAGGCAACACATTGCGCAACATCCCTCGGATCCACATAAACGAACCAAGGACCCGTTACAACATCAGGTGCCGCCGGGCCGGGGTTTTGCCCGTCTCCCGCGATGACTCCTGGGCGAACATGAATCACGTCCAACCCGTGTGCTTGATGATACGCTGCACCGATCTGCTCGCCGAGGTACTTTGAGAGCGAATAATAGAGATCGCCCGGACCGAACTGAAAATCGTCGCTGACTTGGTATGGCAATTGAGCACTCGGCGCAGGAGGACACGCTGAAATACTCGAAATGTTCACGAGTTTTTGCACGCCTTGTCGGACACAAGCTTCCGCCACATTCCATGTGCCTTTGACCATCACATCAGCAAACAACGAAACGGGTTTATCGGAGCGTCCGCGTACCAAGGCGACAAGATGCACAACAGCGTCTTGCTGCGCGCACGCCCCTTCAATTTCAGAAGTGTTCGTCACATCCGCCTTGATAAAAGTCGCGTTTGCAGGCACATGGTCGGGTTCAACAATGTCGGTCAGCGTCAAACGATAGGTATCGTGCAGCCGATCAATGATAAATTGCGCTAAATATCCACTCGCGCCAGTAATTAGAATTTTTTCAATAGTTGCCATCGGTTTCCCTGAAGGTAGTAGGCACGCTCCGCCGTGCCATAAAACAAAACATTTAAGCGAAAGGTGCAGTCTCATAGAGCAGGTCATTGTAACCGACAAAGAAAACATCGCCACTCTGAACCGTCGGTGCACGCAGGCTACCGCTTCGCCCCATCACCCCTTTTAGGATTGCTTCCTGGGGATCCTCAGTTGGCACGAAAGTTTCCAAACGTTGCCCTTTCGCAACGATGATCTGTTTCGCACTGCCCATTAAATCCCAGACCGCTGCGGCATCCATCTTCTCTTTTCGGGCATCAGTGCGGTTTTCTACTTGTAAGTTCCGTGTGTCAAGAAACTCTTGTACTTTTTTGCATGAGTTTCAGCTATTCCGAAAATAGATCCAATCTATCATTTTTCTAATCTTCCTTACGGTTCGGTGAAGTGGATTTGAGGTTTCAAGGGTCTTTCCACTTCATTCCAAGCTTCGCGCTTTTCTAATCCAATTCTTTCACGTTAATAAATCTACCGGTATCGCGACTCTGAACAGCAGCATCAATTAAAGCGAGCGTCTGAATGCCATCAACGAAAGGTGAACGGATGAGTGTCCTGTCGCCTGTTTCAATGGCGCGCAGCCACGCTCCAGTTTTGTCTAAACCTAAACTATTTTTGGGGTCCGTTGGTTCATTGACGGTTTCACCGTTAAGGTATCCACGAATAGCATTATCTGTCATATTTGCGTGTAACCGTAAATGCGGTCCGACGACTTCCACCTCAAAACTAAATCTTTCGGTGCCGCAGTGGTTCATGTGCGTCCCGAAAACACCGTTATCTAATTGATAAGTCATCTGGATGGCGTTTTCTGCATCGAATTCAGTCCGCTCCAACGCCATATTCTTGATAGCCAAGGTATGTGCCTGTACCGGTTTCGGATTTCCCATAACAAACCTTGCACAGTCAAGGACATGCACCGCCTGTTCCGGTAAGGGCCCCCCACTTATCTCAGACTGTAGGAACCACGGCGACATTCTAAAAGTGAGATAGTAGTCAACAGTGCATACGGTTCGGACGAGATGCACTGTCTCCGTGGCGATTAACGCTTTCAACCGTTCATAGAGCGGATGATACCGGAGTTGGAATCCGACGGCAGCGATAACATCAGCATTCTCAATCGCTGCGAGGCATTTTCTACCTTCAGCGATATTCAGCGCGGGTGGTTTCTCGACCATCATAGAGATACCGCGATCGCACGCCATCTGGATAGGTTCAAAGCGAATGGGGGGCGGTGTCGTAATCACTACCCCGTCCATTTCTATGTCGAAAAAAGCATCAAGTGCGGAGGTCGCGAAGGCTGTCTCAGCACGCGTAGCGAGTTCGCGCGCCGCTTCAATCCGGACATCATGGACTGCGACAACATGGCCACCGTAGTCGGTTACCGCTCTGTGATGATGTCCACCCATACTGCCAGCACCAATGATGCCGATTGCTAAAGGTTTTTGCGGGTTCATTGTGTTTTGAGGGCTCCCCACGTTACCGCGAGTTTATCTTTGGGTTCAACAGCCATCGGATCGCTGCCGCCATAAATCTCGATTTCATCAACACGCGCGCCACCGTCGGCACGAATATGGAGGCGTAACCACCGTGCCGCTACATCTTTGAACGTGAACTCGGTTGTCTCGCTAACAGGGTCGCCTTTGTGCGTATAAACCTTTGTCCATGTTTTCGCTTCGGAATCTGGATCCGCTTTGGTCGTCGCGACGAGAATATCAAAGTCAACCGCTTTCCGGTCTTGGAAATCTTGGGCATGATCGCTCGCGAAATAGATACGGTTCACATTCGCGACATCACCTATGTCAATCTGTGCCCACCCCGGTAGCGCACCGATGATCCAACTCCGACAATTGTTGTAAAAACCGTCGTTGAGGTATTCTATGCAGTGTCTACGCGGACACCACCCTTCCAACTGTGAGGAAGCTTCTGCTGTCGCATCCTCGAGTAGTGCCAAGTTGGGTTCTTTATCTCGAACTGTCGGCACGAATTCAGGTCCCGACGCTCCACCGGCTTCACATGCATCTGTTGCTGCTTTGATGTCTTGTTCCTTGAATATGTAGCGTCCGAATTTCTCGGGACCCTTAGCTTCTTCGTGGACTGCGAAGACAGCAGGGGTGCTGATTAGTACTGCTATCAAGACAATCCAACAATATTGCGTCCATCTCATTGCACATCCCTCCGTTTCCGATCGTACTTACTATATTGTAAATATTAGCACAAAGACAGAATTATTTCAAGAAACCTTTATTCCATCAGCAAATTTACTTGACATTCTTAACAGGTTTATAGTATAATTATAGTAGATTTTGGAATTACTTATACACCCGTAGGGGCTGGGTTACCCAGCTCTACGCCCATCGAGTGTGCAGGTAATTATGAGTTTTACTATAAAATAGAAAATCCCCCGTTTTTTAACAACGACATTCGGTTTCAAGCTACATCAAAATAGGAGAATCCTATGCAATCCCAAGACGTTATTGAAAAGCAGTACCACGAAGCCGTGGACGCGCTTGTCGAAAAGGTTCAGAAGGACCCATACATCCTTGCGGCTATTGTTGCAGGTAGTTTTTCTTACGCGCAAGTCTGGGAGAAATCGGACCTTGATGTTGAACTCATCGGCAGAGAGGCAATTCGTCCAACGCAATCATTTTTCTCACTCGTCGAAAACGGCGTAAACATCCACGCCAGTATAACACCCCGGAACGCTTTTAAGCAGAATATTGAGAGCGCGCAACAGGGGTCTTTTATGCACTCCTATTTCTCACACAGTACACTCCTTTTCTCACGTGATGATTCCATCCAAGAATGGTATGATAAGAACGCAAACCGCAACAACATCGGTGAACGCGATAAACAGTTCCAACTCCTCAACGTCGTCGCCAACATTTTGCCGAGTCTTGTTTACGCCGAAAAGCAGTTTTACGTCAATAAGGATTGCCTAACCACTTTCTTATCAATTCTGACTGTCGTGCAAGGGTTAGCACGGATAGAGGTACTTCTGAACGATGAAATTCCTGCGCGCGAGGTGATTCAACCCGCGCTCCGCTACAACCCCGATTTCTTTAACCGTGTCTATACAGATTTACTCAACTGCGAAAAGAACGAGACTGTCATTCAGGAGGCACTTGATGCAATTAACGGTTATCTTGACGCGCGGCAATTCATTTTTCAACCGGTTCTTGATTATCTTACCGAGCAGCAGGCACCGCGTTCTGTCACTGAATTGAACGCCGACTTCGGACGCAGCTTACACGATGAAGAATCCTTAGATATGGTATGTCAGTGGTTGGCATGGAAAGGCACTATCAGACAGATCGCAGTGCCGATGAAACTCACGGCGAAAAGTCAAATCGCTGTTGAGGAACCCGCCTACTATTACGATGGGACCGAGATTAAAAAAGAACAGGTGCGTCTGCAAGGCGATATCCACACACAGATTCAGCAAGCAGTGGAAAATCTAACGGACACACTTGAGCAGGACATGTACATTCTCGCCGCGATCCTCACGACCAACCTCGCCGAAGACAACGTTTGGGAAAAAACGGCTGTTCACATAACGCTGATTCTCCGTGACGGTACGAAGTTCAAGCAGAAACAGTTCCAGTTGATTGAAGGTGGGATCCCGATCCGGATCCAACTCTACCACCGTAGTGCCTATAGAAAAATGCTGGATAGCACATTACAAGGCAGCACGCTCCATTCGATCCTTGCTGATAGTCGGCTCCTCTTTTCTAAGGACAGTCTGTTTGATGCAAGTTTTCCTATAGGAGATTCTGCCTATTTGCAGGTCGGTGAACGGGATATGTACTCCCAACTTCTCAACGCTGCTGCGAATGCGACAACTATCCTCGCGAAAGCCGAAAAATGGTTTCACCTCAAGCAGGATTTCAATTACACGTTTCTCTACCTCACATATCTTGTGAGAGAATTGGCACGCATTGAGGTCCTCATGCACAGTGAAACACCGAGGCGGAAGGTTATCTATCAGGCACTTAAGCACAATCCAACTTTTTTCAAGGCTGTTTTCACGGATCTGCTGGACAAACCAAAAGATGAGGCACTGCTTCGCGAGGCACTTGAACAGGTAGACATATATCTGGAAGACAATCTACGAACGTTGTTCAAACCGCTCCTTGATTTCTTAGAGGAATCAGGTGAAGAACGGACAATCACCGACATCTATACGCATTTCGGCAGTCGGTCTCTCGCTTTTGAATTGGCATGCGAATGGCTGGCGCAAAAGGGTGTTATTGAACAGTACTCCGCGCCTATCCGTTTGACGAAGGATAGCAAAGTCTCCGTTGAGGAACCCGCATATTATTTTGATGCCAACAATCCGTTCCTATAGGGAGAAACAAATCGTGCGAGCCATCAAACCGACCCATAAACCGATAGTAAACTTCTATTCCACAAGATAATATCCTCTTTACAACCCAAGAACGCGCCATCCTCTATCAAGATGGAGAAGCAGTGATGGATATAGACCTCACTGACCCAGAGGCGTTTAGCCGGGTACTTCACGCGTTCTTCGGTTACGAACAAGCCGACATCGCCAACTGGGAACGCGCCGTCGTTGAATTCAAGGATAAATTTTTCGCGTGAATATTTTTTGACTGCTGGGCTTTTATATGGTATAATAGTTAGATGAATAACCGGACATAATTAGTTAAGGAGCGGAAGCCCTCTGCAAATACCTAATGAATATCGTTGGACAAAATGTAATAATCGAATTTGGACAAAAACATCCGAATGCCAGATCCGCGCTCAATCGCTGGTATAACCTGATGCGTCAGGAAACTTTTGATTCATTTGCCGATTTGCGTAAGATTTTTCCGCATGCAGATCAGGTAAAAGTGCGTAAACGTAGATTCAATCCGGAAGATAAAATATGGACAGTATTCAATATAGCTGGTAACAATTTTCGTCTGATCGCCTCTATACAATACAATCCAAAGGATCGGAGAGTTACAATTAATAAAATTCTAACCCATGCAGAGTACGATAAAGGGAGATGGAAGGAGTAAAGAATGTTAGCAGTGGCACCAGATTTACAAGATTTTATTGGAGCGTTCACACCTTCATCTTTGGATCGAAATTTTCCATTCACAGGCGTAACGCCGAGTGTACCCCAATTGTCAGACAACACGGATCTGCTACAAAACCCTATCCCGGAGCCTATTGATCCTGCAGCCTACTCGGAAGATGATTATGATTGGCTTGTGAATGTGCTGGATGAGTTGATTAAGTTTATGCATCGTGACGAAAATTGGAGCGTCCCCGAATTGGAAGAAAAGGACTATCATTGGGCTCACGCCTTGCTCATAGAGTTAGTCGATGCAGTAGGCGAAGCTGACACACATCCGCTACGATCCTTAATGGAATTTGTCTGTCAGCTCGTTGTCAATTATGAAGATAAATACGTTTCTCAACTGACAGAACTATTTCCAGAATTGATAGACGAAAAAACTACAGACTCCCCCGCAACCCGGAACAGTCAACCCGCTGTGGACACCGTTGAACTAAGCGAAGATAAACTCGCAGCAAACGTCTTTTTCTCTATCGGTTGTCTCCTCTTAGCAGGAGAGAGATTGGAAAAGGCACTTACTGCTTACGACACAGCAATCTTTTTGAAGCCGAACCATGCTGCAGCTTATAATAATCGCGGGAACGTGCGAAATATCCTTGGTCAACATGAAATGGCTATTAATGATTATAGTGAAACGATTCGTCTAAAACCAGACTTAGTTGAAGCCTACAGCAACAGAGGGGCTGCGAAACTCATGCTTGGTCAACCCGATGCTGCTATGGTAGATATCCACGAGTCCATACGGATGAAACCAGACAACGCCAACGCTTACAACTGGCTTGGGAACGTAAAATACTTTAGCAATCAATATGAAACCGCTATTGCTGACTATGATCAAGCCATCCTTCTAGACCCAGATTTTCCTGAATACTACCACAACCGCGGTGCTTCAAAGAGGGCCCTTGGACAATACGAATCTGCTATCAAAGATTATGATACAGCCATCAGACTAAACCCAAATTCCGCCGAATACTACGCCAGCCGAGGTAATGCAAAATCTGACTTCGGACAACATAACACCGCTATCACCGATTATGACGAAGCTATACAGTTAAAATCCGATTATGTTGAAGCATATAACGGCAGAGGGAACGCAAAACACGCGCTTGGTCAACTTGATGCCGCTATTGCTGACTATGATGAAGTGATTCGCTTGAATCCTCATTATGAAAAGGCTCACAATAACCGGGGGGCCACAAAGTACGTACAAGAAAAATATCAGGAGGCGATCACTGATCTGGATCGAGCAATAGAGTTAGCTCCAGATTTTGCAATGGCTTACTATAATCGAGGTCGTGCAAAAGCTAAACTTAACCAATATGAATTTGCGATTAACGACTTTGATAAAGCAATCCGCCTAAATCCAGCGGATGCTAATATATACCACGGGCGCGGAGGAGCAAAGTTTGAAATTAATCAGTATGAAGCTGCCCTCTTTGATCTTGATGAGGCGATTCGACTAAACCCAGATTATGCCGATGCCTATAGCAATCGAGCGACCGCTAAGATCAAACTCGACCAATATGAATCTGCTATTATTGATTGTGATGAAGCAATAAGATTAAACCCTGAAAATGCTAACGCATACAACAACCGAGGAACAGCAAAAGATTGCCTTGGGAACCATGAGTCAGCAATTGCCGACTATAATGAAGCAATAAGACTAGATCCCAAGGATGCTGATATATACAATAATCGAGGCCTTGCAAAGCATTATCTCGGAGAGTATGAATCTGCTATTGCCGATTGTGATGAAGCAATAAGATTAAATTCTGATCATGCCCAAGCTTACGCCAGTCGTGGTAGGGCAAAAGCTGCCTTGAATCAATATAACGAAGCCGTTGTTGACTTCAGCAAAGCAATTCAACTAAATTCTCAAGAGGCAGTAAACTACAACAATCGAGGTTTGGCAAAATACTATCTTGAGGAGCATGAAGATGCCATTGCTGACTTCAAAGAAGCAATTCGACTGAATCCAGATTACACCGAAGCCTACTGCCATCGCGGGGTTGCTAAGGCATTGGTTGGACAACATGAAGCCGCTATTGCTGATTATAACGATGCTATTCGTCTCAACCGTGATTATGCAATAGCCTATTTTAACCGAGGCTGTGCGAAGAATGAACTTTGTCTCTATGAGTCCGCTATCTTGGATTTCAACGAAGTTCTCCTTCTGAATTCGGATTACGCCGAAGCCTACTGCTATCGCGGCGTTGCAAGGTCAATGCTCAAACAATATGAAATTGCTATCGATGATTATGATGGAGCTATTCGCATAAACTCTGATCTCGCGGAGGCGCATGCCAGACGAGGACAGGCAAAAGTTATCTTGGATCGTATTGATGAAGCAAGATCGGATTTTCAGACAGCATTCGAGTTAGCAACACAGCAGGGAAACACTGACCTCAAAGTTTTTGTTGAAAGACAACTTCAAGAACTCAACAATTCAATACCGAAAACTGACGAAACATATGAATGTCTCTGAACCTGAATCGATTGTTATTGACCAAATCGCTGAACATCTGGGTTCTATCGGGGAAACCATTTATATAACAAATCTTTAGAGCTCTGTGGCTTCACCTGTTCGCAGGACTACGTAACTCCGATATCGCTCGGCATGTATCTCGCCAGTTTCAACAGCATCCTGAATAGCACAATCGGGTTCCGCGACATGGGCACAGTCGTTGTATTTACACTGACCGAGATAAGGTTCCATCTCAGGAAAGTAATATTCTAAATTCTCGGTGTCTACGCCCCATAATCCGACCTCTCGGATACCGGGTGTGTCAGCGACTTCGCCGCCGATGTCTATGGTGAAACGTTCAACGAGCGTGGTAGTATGCCGCCCTTTTTGCGTCTTGATACCGACTTCACCGATTCGTAAACCTAAATCCGGTTGGATGGCGTTGAGCAGGCTGGACTTCCCTACCCCCGATGCCCCGATGATCACACTGAATTTGTCCCTTAAAACATCCCGAAACGCGTCAAGGCTTTCAGGAACATGGATACTGGTATAAAGGACTTGATAGCCTAACTTCTCATAGGTGGTGAAGGTTGTGGTGAGTTCTTCGCGTTGGGTTGTATCCGCTAAATCCATCTTATTGAGACATATCACTGCGTCCATGTCGCCGGCTTCAGCTAAGATGAGGAATCTGTCGAGTGTCCGAAAATTAAGGGGTGGCATGGCGGTAGAGGCGACAGCCACGATCTGATCTGCGTTGGCGACGATAACCTGCTCAATGTCGCCGTGTTTTCCTGCGTATTGCCGTGAGAATTTCGTCTGACGGGGCAGAATATCTTCTACCACGCCTTCCTCGGCATCAAGCTGCGTGAAGATAACTTGGTCACCGACAGCAACGGGGTCCGCATAGATTCTGCGTCCAGTTGCTGAGCGATGTCTCCGCTTGAGGGTACCGCGGAGTGTGCATCGGAGGACAATATCACCGTGCTGAACGTCATAAAACCCTGTTCGCGCTCGGATGACTCTGCCTTGTTCACGTGTGAGGATAAACACCACCTCCAAGTATGTATCAGACGTAAGCCTTCATGGTTTTCAAAGCGACCTCAATGTTTTCATCAAAGTTATCAAATTTGCACTCACAGGAGACGCGACCGTCATAGCCTGCTTTTTGGAGCGCGGCGAAAAAATCTGTAAAATCAAAATCATCGTTTCCGGGGTAAGAACGTTTGACAGGCTCCGCGATGTGGACGTGTGCCAGCCACTCGGCGGCATCGATGATATTTTGCATCGGTTCTTCTTCTTGCCAGATATGATAGAGATCGGCTAAGGCTTTGATGCCGGGACGATTGACGCGTTTTGCCATGGCGACACCATCTGCGACGGTTCGGAGGATGTTCCCTTCACGCCAGCAGATCGGTTCAATGACGATAATGATGTTATGCGCTTCGGCGTGGTCTGCAGCCATATCAAGGAATTCTGCGATCTGTGCCAAGGCGCGTTCTTCTGAATAGCCTTCCTCAATATTCCGGGAACCACTACTGCCGTAAACGATAATTTCGCCGCCAATTTCGGTAGCTCTGCGGCAGGCAGTTTCCACATAGCGAGACAAGCGTGGCATATCGACGGTATCACCTACGACGCGTAGATCGCCGGGGATAAAGCCTGAATAGGACTCTGGTTTTAGAGGGGCGTTCACCGCCTGCTCACGAATTTTCTGGAATTCGGTTTCGTCTGCCTCGGGTATCAAGGCGGCGCGGACCCCTAATTCGATGTAGTCGTATCCGACTTCTGCAAGCCGATCAACATTTTCTAAACTGGTACAGATTCCAAATTGCATGTATTCGTTCCTTTTACGTATGTGAATTTTTTCGCTTGTAGGAGTGAGCTGTGCTCGCGATTTTCCCTTTTTCGTCTGTAGGAGCGAGCTGTGCTCGCGATTTTTACCTTTACATTTTTATTTTCCAAATCGGCGTTTGCGTTCACTATAGGCGCGCAATGCGCGGAGAAAGTCTATTTTGCGGAACGAGGGCCAATAGGTGTCGCAAAAATAGAATTCTGAGTAAACGCTCTGCCAGAGCAAAAACCCTGATAGCCGTACCTCGCCACTGGTGCGAATGATGAGCTCAGGGTCCGGGAGGTTAGAGGTGTATAGGTACGGTGTAATCTTGTCAACAGTGAGTTCATCAGCGATTTGGCGGACCGATTTTCCCGTGTCACTTTCGGCTTTTAGGTGTCCGCGAAAAGCTTCAATGATTTCTTCACGCCCCCCATAAGCGACGGCGACATTTAAGATGAATTTTTCATAATGTTGTGTGGCTTCCTCTGCTTCCCGAATCGCTTCTTGAAGGCTCGGCGGTAACAGTTCTATTTGTCCCATAGCGCGTACTTTGATTTGGTTGGCGTGGAGCCCCTCAATTGTGACGAGTTCCCGCATTTTTCTTTCAATAAGTCCGAGAATACCTTCGACTTCATGGGCTGCGCGTTTGAAGTTATCAAGCGAGAAAATCCATATTGAGAAAATCTCAACGCCGAGTTCGTCGCACCAGTGGAGTACTTCTTCTAACTTGTCCGCGCCTTCGTAGTGTCCTTTGATAACGTTGTCAAGTCCACTGGCTTTGGCGTAGCGGCGGTTTCCATCCAAGATAACGCCGATATGCCGCGGGATGTTCCACGCATTCGCTTCGGATTCCAAACGCCTTTGGTAAGCGTTATAAAAGAATTTCTCAATTCGGTTTTTAATGTAACGGAATGGCTTCATATTTGAATCCTAATTTGTTGACGCAAGTTGCGATTAAAGCACAGCGTGTAAGCACACAAGACGAAACTTATTATAACATGAAAAAGTTATATAAATCAAGCGTGTGTAAAGTTTTGCGCTTATTAAGAGATTGACATCTTAAAGCAGTTGTGGTAAATTTATGTAATATTATCTTACGTTCATTGGAGCAATACTATAATATGGAAGTTGAAACTTCCGCATCGTCAGCGTCATCGCAAATCCCTGCCCACGGTGTTACACTGAAATCTATCCTTATTGCCGTTATCCTTATACCGATTAACTGCTATTGGGTTATTGAGATGGAGGTTATTCGGTATTCGGGGCACCCTGTGACGATCTCCCTCTTTTTTAACGTAATCTTCAGTCTGTTCGTGGTTATCGGCGTGAACCAATTGTTGCGTCGTTTTGTGCCGAGTATGGCGTTGGTGCAGAGCGAGCTGGTGATTGTTTACCTGATGCTGTCGATCGCTTCGGGGATTACCGGGCACGATATGCTTGAGATTTTAGTGCCGATGTTAGGACACGCGTTCCGCTTTGCTACCCCGGAAAATGAGTGGCAGCAGTTGTTCGTTCCCTTTCTTCCAGAGTGGCTGACTGTGAGCGATCCATCGCTTTTAAGCGGATATTATGAAGGGGAATTGCCGCTCTATACGGCTGAGACGCTCCTCGGCTGGGCGACCCCTGTACTTTGGTGGACAGCTTTTATAACTGTGTTGATCTTCGGGATGCTTTGCATCAATATAATTGTCCGAAAGCAGTGGATTGAGCATGAAAAGTTAAGTTACCCGATCATCCAGCTGCCGTTACAGTTAACAGAGACACCAAAGAACAGTCTATTTCAGAACAGGTTGATGTGGATTGGATTTGGGATTGCCGGCGGACTCGCCTTGTGGAACGGTATCAATTTTTTATATCCGATCTTACCCGAATTCAGAACGCGTATCCGTAGTTTCCAAGTCTTCACGGAAAGCCCATGGAACGCTATGGGCAGGATTCCGTTTTCGCTGTACCCGTTTGCGATCGGACTGGGTTTCTTTATTCCGTTAGACCTGTCATTCTCGTGTTGGTTTTTCTTTTGGTATTGGCGGTTTATGCGGGTGCTTGGTGCTGCGCTCGGCCTGCGGACGCTACCCCGCTTTCCGTATATGAACGAGCAAGCAGCCGGGGGTTATCTCGCGCTGTGCGTTTTGGCAATTTGGGCGAGTCGGAAACATCTATTGCACGTCGCGCAAACGGTTGTAGGGCTCAATAGACAAGGGGATAGTGCTTCAGGGCGCGAAACACAGGAAGCGATGTCGTATCGGGGGGCGACGATCGGTCTGATCGCTGTCATGGTGTTCCTTGTACTTTTCTGCTACTATGGCGGTGCTGAGCTGTGGGTGATGTTTGCATTTTTCGTTATCTATTATATGATTTCGATCGCGATAACTCGGATGCGTGCTGAACTCGGTACCCCTGTGCATGATCTGCACTATTCCGGTCCTGATGAAATTCTGACTCGGACTGTTGGTACGCGCCAATTGGGCAGAGACAACCTGATTATGTTCTCCATGTTTTGGTTTATTAATCGTGCGCACCGGAGTCATCCGATGCCGCATCAGTTAGAAGGCTTTAAAATCATGGAACGGACGAACATGACGATGCATCGCATTATTTTCGCCTTAGTACTTGCGACTATTTTAGGGTCGCTGGCGGGGTTTTGGGCGTTAATTGATCGAGGCTACCGACTGGGGATGGAGGTGCGTGCCTATTGGCCCTCTTTGAGCGCGTTCGGGATAGAGCCGTATCGTCGGCTTGCGGGATGGTTGCAAGCCCCTGAAGAGACGCTCCTCGCTGAGAGCGGGTTTATGGGGCTCGGTTTCCTACTGACGACGGTGTTGATGTTCTTTCGGATGCGATTTGTGTGGTGGCCTTTTCATCCTGCGGGGTTTGCGATCTCAACGAGTTGGGGGATGCATGTGACGTGGAGTTGCCTTTTCATGAGTTGGTTAATCAAATGGCTAATTCTTCAATATGGTGGTGTTGTTCGGCATCGGAAGGTAGCTCCCTTCTTTTTAGGGTTAATCTTGGGAGAATTTACGGTCGGGAGTCTCTGGACGATCTTCGGAATTATCGCGGGAATTCCGACCTACGGATTTTGGGTGTAGGCACCGTGTAGGGTTAGCGCGCCTTGTTAATCGTCCTCTGGGCGCGCGTTTATTGCGAGATTTAAGGGCAATAAGAACAACGTCAGACTAAACAGGAGCGTCCATTGCCATTCCCATTTGAGGGGTGCCATTTCTAAAAACTGCGCGACAGGTTGAATATAGAGGGTTGCAAGGTGAAGTGCGATAACAACGCAGGAGATGATGAGGAGACGGGAATTCGCGAACATTCTTCGAAATAGTGATTCCCATGGATAGCGCAAAGCCTGCCAAGATGTTGCCAACTGTGTGAGGATGAGTGTCGTACATACGACTGTTCTGGCGATAGTGATATCTGGGGCAATTGGCGTTCCGCCATTTCCAGTTGCGAACACATCTGTCATGAGCGTGGAAACCCCGATGGTGTCTGACAATGCAGGGGAACGCCACAACATAAAGAAGAACGGTATGAGTGCCATCAGACTAATCGTTACGGCACGGCAAATGACATCTACGCCTGTTGTTCTTGAAAGGAAGCGCGCCCTTGAAAAGAGAGTCGGGCGGTGGTGCCAGTCACTATTGTCGGCATCAGCGAATATCTGTTCCGTGCCCATACCTAATGATGGGAGTAGGGTTGTGAGCAATTGCACCCAAATTAACTGCGTGAGTGTTAACGGCATCGGCATTTTACAGATGTAGTGTAGGGCTGTGCCAATCGTAAGGGTGAAGAGTAGGGCGAGTGTACAGGAGAGATTCCAACGTAGGAATCCAGCTGCGTTGTGATACGCTTCCCGTGCATGCAGCAGTGCATCTCGGACGGCTTGAAAGCCTTTACTGCTGATGAGTCCGTCGGCAGCCGCTTGAACAACATGTGATGCGTGTGCACTATTCGCAAGGGCAATATCAGCGGCCGTCATCGCCCGTAGGTCGGTCCTATTTTGCCCTAAAAATCCTATAGCGTGCCCTTGACGCTTCAGGCTGAGAACGATATTCCTACGCTGTTCCCACGTTGGCTGTGAATAAGCGAACCAATTCGCTGTTTCTTCGTCGATTTGTTCACGCGGGACAGCCTCCAGTTCTTCTCTTGAGGCAACGGCTTTCCTGTTGTGAACAAGGCCGAGGTCTTTCGCTAAGTCAACCGTTTCTTGCTCTTTACTTTCCGAGATAAGGATAATTTTAAGACCGGTGTCAAGACTGGACTTCAGGACTGTCTTTGTCTCTTCATCATTGCTGATAGAGAAACTGATAAATCCTAAAAAGATGGGATTGTCTTCTATTTCTTGCGGTTTCAGAATAACATCAGAGGTATGAAAGGCGACTCCGTAAACCTGGGATTTGGTACTGAGCAGATAGTCTATGATTTCACGGTACATTTCATACTTTTCGTCGGAGAGGACTGTAATTTCGCCATTAATAAGTACGGCACCGCAGGTATTAAGGATTGTCTGGGCGTCTCCAAAAATGACATTAAGATAGTTGTCTGGTGCTGACTCGAACACTTGCATTTGGTATCCGTAGTTCCGTGTGGAAGGGTATGCATCAACCAAAGGGAGTTTAGCTTTGACGCTTTCCAGTTGATAGCCGAGTCTCTCCATGTTTGTTTGGATGGTTGCCTGGGGTGAAGGTGCTGTCCCTTGCGTTTGGGCTTCCGGGGTTGTTGCGCTATCGGAATTAGATGTGTTCGCCATATTCCGTCTGTCAGAGGTGCCGAGTCCAGCAGTAAAGATTAAGTGCGGAGCCCCTTGCGGAATTTTTGCACTTTGTGGTATCGCTTCGATTGCCTCTTGTCGTTCTGCAGGGGCAAGGGCTTCCAAGGAATCCAACCATGTCCGCCAAGTATTGCCATCGACGAGTTGTTCATCGACGAAAAGACTGGAGATCGTTAGGGCCCGGGTGGTCGCAAGTCCATTTTCATTTGCACAAAAGAGGGTGATACGGCTCAATTTTTCGAGGCTGTTTGGATGGCGTAGTGTGATCCCTTTTTCCCTTAATTTTTCGGCATGCTTAGAAAACGCCAATCGGATCAATCCGATAACATTGGCTGGTGCAGATGCAAGTGTGAAGAGCAAACCGAGAAGGATTAGCGCGTACCAATCGGTAACCCGATTTTGATATTCAAACCACCATCCGATAACGACAGCGACAGCTGCGATAGCGATGCCGCCTATCGTTATTATGGTATGTAAATCTCGCGTTTCGTTTTCGGCGCGCGTGTTCGCGATAGCTGCCGCGGGATCATCGCGACGCTGTTTCCATATTTCTATCTGTTTTCCGGTTCTGACAACGATTGCGAAGGCATGCCCTGCGACGACATAAGTTCCGCCAAATGCGATATTTTTCTGTTGTTCTGGTGGTAATGCGGGTTCTGGAATCTTGGCACTTAGTTTTTGTGCGGGGCCTTCGGTACCGAAGAGTGCCGATTCATCGATCATAAGTCCTTCAGCTTCGATGATTCTGGCATCCGCAGGCACGTAATCTCCTGGTGTCAACGAGAGTAAATCGCCGGGTACAATATCCTCGGGCGGGCATTTTTCAAATTTCCCTTGTCGAATAACTTTGATGCTATGCGCCATGCGTTTTTTGATATTGGCATTGCGTGTGCAAGAGCGATACGCTATTGTCCAGGCATAGGCGATATGGATACCTAAAACTGCTGCGACAATACCTATTGTCCGAAGTGTAACGCTGCCCGTGCCGCTGGAAAAAAAAGCGATTAAAATGCCCGTGGCAAGTGCCAAAGCGATGATACGCCATGTCAGGAGCGGTCGTAAAAACGCCTTAAGCGGAAAGGCGTTTTCCTCTGAGGCGAATTCGTTTTTGCCGTACCGCGCTTTCGCTTTCTCAAGAGCTTCTGCGCTCAGCCCTTGGTCCATGTTGGAGTCGAACTTGTTCAGTATGGATGCAATGTTTTCTGTATGAAAATTTGACATTCTTCTATATTTCGTAAGGCGTTATTTCATATCTTCTCAACGTGAAGGCTTGCGCCATCAACATCTGGGTTTAGAATTTTAATATCAGATGTAATTTGATGTTTTCTGAAGGCAGCCTGCATCTGTTCGGCGACGGGTTCTGTATTTTCCAGACAATAGGCTGCGATTGTCGGGCCTGCGCCACTCAGAGCGACGCTGAGGGCACCAGCAGTAGTCGCAGCTTTTGCGACATCATCAAAGCCTGGAATCAGGGAGGCACGATAAGGTTGATGCAATCTATCCTTCATGGCGATGCGGAGCATCTCAAATTGTTGTGTGGCAATACTTGCGATTAACAATGTGCTGCGACTTGTATTGTATATGGCATCCGCGAAGCCGATGGAGGTGGGTAGCACCTCGCGCGCTTTTTCGGTTGATAGCGGGAAATCTGGAATTGCCAGCACAATCGAAAGCACAGGCGGACATTCCAATCGAACTGTATGCACTTGGGCATCCTCCTGCGCGGAGACGACGATGCCACCATACAGTGAGGCGGCGACATTATCCGGATGCCCTTCCAGTTCCGTCGCAAAATTGAGGAGTTCTTCATCGGAAAAGGGGGAGCTGCACAAGACATTTGCCGTTAGCAATCCGCCAAGAACGGCTGTGCCACTCCCGCCTAATCCGCGAATCGCAGGGATCCCATTCTCTATATGCAATTTGAAGCCGCTGGGTCGTTTGGTACCGCTTCGGTCAAAGACGAGTTGGACGGCTTGAAACGCGATATGTTCGGGTGTGCTCGGTATTTTATCTGCGTCCACGCCGGTAACAACGACTTGGGTGTCGGTTTCGGTGGTTTCCAACGTGACTTCACTATAGAGTTGCAGTGCCAGTCCTAACACGTCAAACCCAGGTCCGAGGTTCGTTGTACTTGCTGGGATTCGTGCGGTTGCTTTCTGGTTAAAATTATGAGGCATATAAGAAATTCCTGTTGATATAGTCGTCAGTAGTCAGTTATCAGTGCTCGCGATTTTTTCCTTTTTTTCCTTTTTTTCCTTTTTTTCCTGTAGGAGCGAGCTGTGCTCGCGATTTTTCCTTGTAGGAGCGAGCTGTGCTCGCGATTTTTTCCTAATAACTGCCACGAGAGTTAACCGAAAACCGATCACAATTTTGAGATTGCAGTTTCCATTCTGGCTAATGCCTCTTGTATGTTCTCTAAGGAGTTCGCGTACGAAAGCCTAAGGTAACCATCCCCATACTTACCGAAGGCGGTTCCGGGTAAAAGTGCGACATCTGCCTCGTCCATGATGTAATCGGCAAGTGCTTCACATGAAAGTGGCACTTGCGTCACGTTAGGAAACACATAAAATGAACCGAGCGGCTTGATACAAGTCACCCTGTCGATTGCATTGAGTCCATCTACAATTGCCTCCCGCCGTTTCTGAAATTCTGTAACCATTTCTGTAACGAAAGTTTGGGGCCCTGTGAGTGCCTCTATACCGGCGAGTTGTGTGAAGGTGGCAGTACACGAGTTTGAGTTAATAGTTAGCTGGGTGATTTTATCAGCGATGGCTTGCGGTGCGATACCGTACCCGAGTCGCCAGCCTGTCATTGCATAGGTTTTAGAATGTCCTTCAATCAAAATTGTGCGTTCCTTCATGCCGGGGAGGTTGAGGACACTGTGGTGTCTGCCTTCGTAGAGGATGCGTGAATAGACTTCGTCTGTGAGGACATAAAAATTGTGTTTCTGTGCAAGTTCAGCGATGGCTTGAAGGTCTTCAAGGGTTAGGGTTCCGCCTGTTGGGTTCTGCGGTGAGTTGAGGATCAGCAGTTTCGTGCGGTCAGAGATGGCGTCGGTGAGGTCTTCGAGTCGGAATCGGAAATTAACCTCTTCGCGCAGGGGCAGCGGTACGGCTTTTCCGCCGATGAAGTCAATAACGGACTCGTAGACCGGGAAACCGGGTTCGGGATAAATCACTTCATCGCCATCATCTATTAAGGCGAGGATCGTGAAGAAAATAATCGGCTTCGCGCCGGGCGTTACTGTGACTTCGTCAGGGTGTATTGTAATCCCGCGCGTATCGGTTATATGCTGTGCGACGACTTCTCGAAAGGCTGGCACGCCTGCAGATGGGCAATAGCCGGTATGCCCATCTTTCATGGCTTTGTAAGCTGCCTCAATGATATTGCTCGGTGTTGGGAAATCGGGTTGTCCGATCTCTAAGTGGATGATGTCTTTGCCTTGCGCCTCAAGTTGTTTGGCTCTGGCAAGTACTTCGAAAGCGGACTCTGTTCCCAATCGACGCATTCGCGTCGCGAATGTGGCTGTTTCCAAAATGGCACCTCCGTCGGTTCGCTATTTCACTGATGTTCTAAGGTAAGCGGAATTTATTCTCCGAGCAAGATTACGCCGTATCCACCGGCTAACCAGGTCTGTTTGCCTAAAATAAAGACGCTGTTCATTTGGATCTTCCCGACCGCTAACATGCCTGCCTTGAGACCGCTCAAATCTTGGACTTCCCAGTTTTTACCGCCGTTATTGGTTCGTACAATCACACCTTTGCCGACATCACCACCGACTGCCCAGCCCATATATTTATCAGCGAATCGGACGCTTCTCAGCGTTTCTTCAGTACCGCTTGTTTGGGGTGTCCATTTGCCGCCGCCGTTGCTGGTGTGGAGGACAAGCCCGTTTTCGCCGACTGCCCAGCCGTGCTTGTCGTCTAAGAAAAAGATGTCCGTAAGCACATCTTCAGCAGTTCCGGTATCTTGTGCTTCCCAAGTCTGTCCGCCATCCATTGTCTTCTGAATGACGCTATTTTGGCTGACCAGCGGGACAACGTGTACGCCGGCGATCCAACCGGTAGATTCGTCAAGGAACTGAATGGCGTTGTACATTGTTGCTTCGTCATCGCCAATGGCACCGATTTGTCCGCCTTGAAGTATTTTCCAAGTCCGTCCGCCTGTGTTTGTTGAAAGAATGGTATCGTTTGCACCGACGGCGAATCCGACATCTTTATTCACGAAGTAGATTCCTTTAAGCGGGTTGTCAACCTTGCTGGTTTGTATTTCCCAATCTTTACCGTTAGTTGTGGCGACAATCTTCCCCTTTTCACCGATGGCCCAGCCGTGTTTGTCATCCAGAAAATAGAGGCTGGCGAGTTGGGCATCAATATCGATCTCGACTCTGTTCCATGTTCTACCACCATTTGTTGTATATCCGACAAAACCGGGATAGTCTAATTCAAACGGAGAGACACCGACGACCCAGCCGTTTTTCTCGCTTGTAAAAACGATAGACATATAATCCCTTGTCTCTGGGTCGCTTTCTTGTAAAATACTCAAATTCGCTGCCGCCGGTAAAACAATTGCTAAAATGCCGACGATTGCAAGTAGTGTTATCCGCCAGAAGGGGCGTGCTTCAAACCTGTTCATTGTTATTCTGTCTCCTTTTTGATTTTGGATTAGCAAGCTAAAGGTTTGCGATAGTCAAGTAAAATTATAATATAACCTTGAATGCAGAATTAAGTCAATAGTTTTAAATACTGAAACTTCATTTAGCAACGATTACGGTTCCTGTTTTAAAACTTTCGCCTACCTGAAGTTGGTAGACATAAACACCGCTTTCCACAATTTTCGCCGCTTCATCGCGACCGTCCCAGGTCAATTCGGTTTCACCGGGCAGTGCCGTTAACGTTTTAACAAGCATGCCATCAATATCGTAGATGCGGACTGTGAATTCGCCCGAAGCGTCTTCAAGGGTCCGCGCAGGAAATACGACCTGATTAAAATCTTCATCTGGAGAAAGTGGGGTAAACGGGTTTGGATAGGGTTTATCAAAGATACGCAGTTTTTCTTGCGCTGGTGCGGATGCATTCCCTGCTTCATCAATTGCGATGATGGCATACGTAAAGCTACCTGTGGATAATGTGCGTTCATCAATCAATCTGTATTCTGTGAGTTCATCTTCCGGTGTTACCTGTACTTCGCCGTTGGGAATAGGTTCGATATCGGTTGCTGAAGCCCCGAACTGGACTTGGTACGTTATGACATCCCGACTAACGCTGGGTTTCCATAAAAGTTCTACGCCTTCCCTTGAGATGGCAATGCTGAGCATCAAGGGGGGTTCGGGTGCAGCCGTATCGGGTGATACGTTCACTGTCTGTATAGCGGAACGTTCCGATTGCAAGAAAAGCGTCTTGTAAGCGGTTATCTGATAGGTATGATTTCCCGGTGACACATTTATATCCCGAAAGGTCGTTGAGGCCCGTTTTTCGACGTCAATAGGGAGCCCATTGTCGCGATAGATAAGATAGCCGTTGACGTCGGGATCATTCGATTTCTGCCAGCGGAGGGTCACATCGTTTTCACCGGTGGTATCGGCTTCAGCGGCGAAGCCTATAACAGGGTTAGGGGCTACATTCGGGATCACCTGGAATGTAAAATCGTCGTTGTTGAGTTTTCCGTCTGCTGGTCGGCCTCGGATAAATTCACCGATAGGCGCGTCGTCAGAATTGCGCAAGCGCACTCTGAAAATTGCCTCTAATGTGACGGTGTTCGGAGTCTGGCAATCAAAGGTAATTTCATAGATCGAATTTTGGGTATCGGTGATAAGATCCGCGAGTTCAACGCGCAGGACGCTTCCGCCGGAGACGACGGCTTTTGCGACGAGTTGGTTCCGGTCGCGCAAGATACCTTTGAAGTAGGACGATTGTGTTAGGAATCCAGGGGGCATTAAGATTTCGATGACCTGAATTTCTTCACCCGGTTCTGCAAGCGACCTGTCTATTATAAGTGTCACAATCAATGGAACCGTTGAACTGGCAGGCACAATGCCTTGTGTTTGACCGACGACATTTATCTCTCCGACGGAGGTAACCGCGCCATAACTGTTGAGAGTGATGCATAGACTGACAATAAGTGCTAAAGCAATCCTTATGTTTTTCATGAGGCACCCCCTTTTTTAAAATAATAAATTGATAGAAAACCGCTGTGTTGTGTTGTCCTGAAAATCTCCGCTGAGCAGCTGAAAGCCGTAATCAAGTTGGAGTGCGACGCTGCTGATGGGGAGCTTAGCACTTCCCCCGAAACAGAGGGTTGTCGCGGAATCGCTGGCATTTTTTAGGGCGTAACCGCCCCGGACAGCGATGGATTTGCTCAACCAGACTTCTATGCCTGTACGGATATAAATCTCTCCATTGCGAGAGGCGACTTCAAAGGTTGCTAAACTCCCCTTCAACAAATTGCTGACGGCTGCCCCTTGCGCGCTCATCTCTGCGATAGATTCAAGGCTGTATGCTAAGCCTGCCCGGATGTTCAGGGGTACCGTGTCTGTTTCGTCACTGGAGATACTCGTATTTGCGGGGAGTAAATTCTCTATGGATGCGCCGAGGCTCAAGCTCTGAAATGGCTTTGCGATCACGCCAAGGTCGAAAGAGACAGCTGAACTGGCTGTTTGGGCGAAATATGGATTCTCTGCGACAAATTCGTTCGTCTCGTTAAAAGCGGTACGGAAAAGTTTCAGATTCACACCGATGGCGAATTGTTTGAAAAGTGCATTTCCGTAAGAGAGTCGCAGTGTCTGTTCACCGTAAACGTCGGAGTCTTCTGTGAGGTCCCCGAAACTTGCGCCGAGCGAACCTATTTTTCCGAAAGGGATAATGCCACTGACGGCGTTATAAGTAACGAGTCCATTAAAACGCTGTGCGTGTGTTCCCCCGAGGTGGATTGCCTCAATATATCCTAATCCTGCGGCATTGTAATTCGCAGCGTTACTATCATCGGCGAGTGCGACGAATGCACCCCCTAAGCCCAAGGGTCTTGCGCCAACGCCGATGTTGTTAAATGCAGCGAAGGTAACAGTTGGGAAAAGCATGGCAATAGATAGAAGTAGTTGAATAGTGTGTTTCAATCTGTTGTGTCCTTTACTTTGGCACGCCTGTCATTGGTACAAAGCTGACAGGTGTGACCTTGCTGGTCTGAATAGACGGTGTTGCGTCTTTTCCAGTTTGACAACTTTTCCGAATTAAAAGTAGATTCTGTTTAGAATCGCCGACGGGTATCACCATCCGCCCGCCTATTGCGAGTTGCTGAATGAGTCGTTTCGGCACGTTTTTAGGGGCTGCGGCTACAAGTACAGCGTCGTAAGGTGCGTATTCTTTCCATCCGTAATGTCCATTGCCTTTTTTGAGATGAACATTCCGATAGTTGAGTTTCTCCAGTCGTGCTTTGGCAGTTTTGGCAAGCACAGGTATAATCTCAACGGAATAAACCGCTTTCGCCAGCTCTGCAAGTATCGCCGTTTGATAGCCACATCCCGTGCCGATCTCAAGGACTTTTGCTGTCGGCGTGAGTTCCAGCAGGTGTGTCATGAGCGCGACAATATACGGTTGTGAGATCGTTTGGTCGCAAGCAATCGGTAGCGGTCCATCTGTGTATGCCACATTGCGATATTGCGGTTGGACAAAGAGATGTCGTTCTACCTTGCGCATAACAGCAAGTATTTGCGGATCCTGGATCCCCCGCGCTTCGATTTGGGTTGTGACCATTTTGCTGCGCAGTGTTGAATGTTTTTTGGCAAACTGCATTTGATGCTTCTTTAGTTACCGAGGCTGATGTGATAAGGCATTAGCAGAAAAAGCCTCTGTTTTTTGATTATATTTAAAAGTCTGGCGGTGGTGTTCAAACCCGCATAATTCGCAATAAACCATAGCGGAGCTTGGGTTTCCACACCGCTGTTCTCTATATGGGCGTGAGCCCGTGTCGCAAAGGGTAGTAGGCTCCCGAATATTTGCGACAGCCATGTTCTTTTAGGGAATTGGACTATCTCAAACGCCTTTTTTCCTAATCCGGCGTGTTGCTGCGCGATTGCGAGTGCCAGCCTTAAACCGCCTAATTCGTCTACGAGCCCATTTTCCTTCGCTTGTCTCCCCGACCAGATACGTCCTTGTCCGAGTCTGTCCACATCTTCTACGGTTAGTTCGGCGCGTCCGAGTGCCACCTTTTTGATGAAGTCTTCGTAAATTTCCTGGACCTGTTTCTTTAGAATTGCTTGTTCTGCGGGTGGATAGTCTCCATAGTCTGTGTAAAAGTCGGCGTGTTCGCCGCGTTTGATAATTTCTTTTCGGATACCGAGTTTTTCATATAATCCTTTGAAGCTGTACTTGCCGCTGACAACGCCGATAGAGCCGGTGATCGTTCCGGGTTCGGCGACGATCGTATCTGCGGGGGCTGCGATGTAATAGCCGCCCGATGCTGCGACATCGCCCATTGAGACGACTAGCGGTTTGACTTCCGTAAGTCGTACCAATTCCCGCCATATTGTGTCGGCTGCGGTCACAAGTCCGCCGCCGCTATCAATACGTAGGACGACTGCCTTGATGTCATCGTCCTCCTTTATCTGTCTGATAACGCGTGCGATTGTATCCGCACCCATGACTTGTGTGCCCAAAAGCGGATCAATAAAACTATCGCCTGTAAGCATCAATCCCTTCGCCTCAACGATAGCAACCTTCGGCTTTGGTTCCTGCCAGTGCTGCGTGGCGAGGGCACTTTTTGCGTAGTCGCTTAATGTAACCAAATCGGTGCGGGTATCCGTGAGTTCGGTTACAACATCATGGAGTTCGTCGTCATAGACGAGACGGTCTACGAGTTCCGTAGCGAGTGCTTGCCGTGCTGTATAGGGGCCTGCGTCAATGCGTTTTTTGACGTTTTGGTGTGTCCATCCGCGCCCATCTGCGATTGTCTCTACGAGTTGGTTATAGAGATCATCAAGAATAATATTTTGGATTTCACGGTGTGCTTCGGACATCTCATTTCGTGTGAACGGTTCTGTGAGTGATTTGTATTTACCGATGCTTTCAAGGTTGGCTTTGATACCGAGCATGTCTAACGCACCTTTAAAAAAAGCGCGTTCTGTTCGCAACCCGATCAATCGGACTTCAGCGGCGGGATTCATCAAGATGCCGTCGCAGGTCGCTGCGACGATGTAGTCGCCGGTGGAGCAGTTGGTAAGATAACAGAGTACAACGCGCCCTGATTCTCTGAAGTCCAAAATAGCGTCTGACATCTCTTGGAGTTGCGCGATGCCATAATTGCTGCCGTTGATACGGATGAGGACTCCCGCAATATCTTCGTCCCATTTGGCGATGGGGAGGACATCTTTGAGAGATTGCATCGGGAGGTCCAGGAACATGCGGCGGCGGGGTATCGGTTTCGTTTTAATGGCATTGGAGAAATGGAAATAGCCGACCCCTATTTGTGCGTCTCGGTTTTTGTCAAAGGCGTTCCCTGTTCCGATTCCCCAATTTCCGATATTTATACCGAATCGGACATCAAAACTGAGGTCGCTGTTTAAGGTACCGCGGAGCATGAGTTCACGGATGGGACGGATTTCCAACGCGTATCGAAATTCTAAATCCTCTATCCCCTGTGTCTTCTGCATATCAATAGACAGCGTGGTTCGCCATGTGCCTGGCCGGAGTGCTAATCCGAAGTTGTAGGAGCGACCGATTTTTTCGCCGAGCAATTTCGGTCTGTTGAGGTCGCGTGCGGCTGCACCGATTGAAAAGTAACGTCGCCGGTACATCAGGCCGAGGGAGATGGATCGGAATGCGTCATACCCTTTATCGTCGGAATTCATCCAACTGTAGCTGGTTCCCCAGTAGAGTGCGTTGCCGAGGTGGTGTCCGCCGGCAAATGTATAACGTGTGAAGTCTGTGTCTGCGTCGGCAGTAACAAACTCCATACCGAACCCTGCTTTAGGGACAGCGAGGAAAAAAGCGTCATCGCCTGCCCAATCACTCTGATATGTTCGGAGATAGTATAGGTTTAAACCGCTGCCGGTGCCGAGCCCAGAAGGATTAAAAAAAGTGGCTAAGGCATCATCGCTCATAGCGATGGAACTGGAAGGTAAGTGGGTCCGCACTTTGGGTAATTCGGCGGCAGTGCAAAGCGTGCTCATCCCGTAGATGAATGCTGCGGAGATAACAGCCTTCCCAATGTATACTACGTATTTGTTATATAGAGGTGTCCCAATAAATATGCTTCTCATAATCAATACTATAGAATACCACAGAAAGGCGAAAATTGCAACAAAAACTTTACATCCCCAGGACCATTCAATTGTACCTATTCACTTTATATATGTAAATTTTTTCGTCTGTAGGAGCGAGCTGTGCTCGCGATTTTTTTCTAATAATGTTCACATATGTAAAGCAAAACCAAGATCCAAATCGTACAATTGAATGACCCTCAGTATCAACGTAGCCGCCACAGCAGCACCGTACCATCGCCACTGCCGCTGGCAATTGTCTTTCCATCCGGGCTGAACGCCAAACTCCACACCCTTACAGCGTGCCCAGTCAATGTTGTTACATGTTCCCCTGTATGTGTGTCCCATAGACGGAGGGCACCGTCTTCATGTCCACTGCCAAGTATGCCGCCATTGGGACTAAACGCCACGCTATAAGCACTTTGCTTATTGTCAGTTCTAAAGGTCCTCTCATGTTCACCGGTATCTGCATTCCAGAGTCGGACAGTGCCATCGCCACCGCCCGTAGCAATCGTCCTTCCATCGAGACTGAACGCTAAATCCCAAATATGTCGCGTATGTCCAATGAGCGTATTTTTATGTGTACCTGTTTCCGCATCCCACAGACGGGCAGTGCCGTCGGAGCATCCGGTAGCGACCATTCTTCCATCAGGGCTGAACACTACACTTTGAACATCTTCGGTATGACCGGTGAGCGTTTTCCTGTGCGTACCCGTTTTCGCATCCCACAAGCGAACGGTATCGTCTTCACTTGCACTGGCGAGCGTCTCTCCATCCGGGCTGAAGGTCACACTATAGATCCCCTCTGTATGTCCCGTGAGCGTCGTTATCTGTTTTCCGGTGTGTGCGTCCCAGAGTCGAACCTTATGATCGTAATTCCCGCTGGCGATAGTATTCCCATCCGGACTGAACGCCACACTTTGGACATCCCATGCTTTCGCAGTGAGAGTCATCTTGTGTGTCTTTGTAGGTATATCCCAGAGGCGTATCGTGCTATCGTAATTCCCGCTGGCGATAGTATTCCCATCCGGACTGAACGCCACACTTCTGACCATAGACGTGTGTCCAGTAAGCGTCCGCTTATGTTCTCCGGTATTCGCGTCCCAGATTCGGATGTTCCCATCACCGCCGGTAGCGATGATGTTTCCATCGGGACTGAACGCTACGCTACCCACAACGCCGAGATGCCCTTTGAGAGTCAGTTTGCGTTCGCCGGTGTGTGCGTCCCAGAATAGGACATCGCTACTGGCACTCGCAAGCGTATCGCCATCCGGACTGAACACGATGCTCTCGACAGACCCTGTATGTCCCTCGAGCGTTTTCTTGTGCGCGCCCGTGATCGCGTTCCAGAGTCGGACGGTATTATCTTCACCGCCGCTGACGAGTATGCGTCCATCCGGACTGAACGCTAAACTGACGACGTATCGCCAACGTTCCGCTCGCGCATGTCCCGTGAGCGTTTTCTTACGTACACCCGTATTTGCGTCCCAAAGATATATGTTGCCAGCGCTATCGCCACTGGCGACCGTCCGTCCATCCGGACTAAACGCCACGCTCCAGACCCAATCTGTATGTCCCGTGAGCGTTTTTTTATCTGTACCAGTATCTACATCCCAGAGTCGAGCCGTGCCATCGCTACTCCCACTAAGGAGCGTCTTTCCGTCAGGACTGAACGCTATGCCGAAGATTCCATTCGTGTGCCCGATAAATGTTGTTGTAGGCGCGCCTATAATCGTGTCCCAAAGCTGGATAGTCCCGTTGCCGCTCCCGATCGCAAAAGTGCGTCCATCCGGACTTATTGCCATGCTGATTATCACTCCTGGAAGGAGGGTTGCCTCTTGAAAGGTCGCGGCATCGTAGAGCCAAATACCGATTAGGTTCGATACTGCAAGAAACCTGCCATCAGGGGAGTATTGTATCTCACCTGCGCCCCCTTTCCCAAATCGCGCGATAGCGCCATCAGGCAGTGCCCATTGTGTATACTCTTGCGGAAAGGCATTGGGTAAAAATAGGATTGAAATGAGAATATGCGTCAGAAAAATGAAGAGTAGCCTTATTTTCATCGTAAAGGTTCTCCGTATCTATAGCAGGGCCATTCAATTGTCCCTATTCACGTTATATGTGTGAATTTTTTCGTCTGTAGAGCGAGCTGTGCTCGCGACTTTTTCCTAATAACCGCTTGTAGGAGCGAGTGTTTTTGCTTGGGGTGTTTTTGCTTGGGTATTTCTGCGTATTTCTTGTCGCTCGCGATTTTTTTCTAATAACATTCACCTATGTAAAGCAAAACCAATATCCAAATCGTCCAATTGAATGTCTCTGTATCTATAACCTAAGTTGCCACCTATTGATAGACATAGCACTCCTACGGAGTGCGGTCGCTTAGATACACCGTTTCTATAGACATATCACCCCTACGGGGTGAGGCAAGTGCCTGACAAGTCTTGTGAAAAGGTTAAAAACTTGTTAGTAGCAACTTGGGTTATCTATAACATTTTTCACACACGTGTGTGCGTCAGCGGTTCCCAACCGAGCAGCCGTTTCGCTTTTGAAAGATTAATCTCTTTCTGTTCGTGGTCTCCCGCAATGAAAAAAGCGTCAAAACCTTCGTGTTCAACCGAGATGGCAGCGAGATAGGCAGTCGCTAAGTCTTCCTCATCTGTCCACCAGATATGCACTGACGAATCTTTGGGTTGGTTGTAACGCTCAAGCCACTGTTCGCGTGTGGACGGACCCGTAATCCGCAGGGCTATCAACGACATACCGTGTTCCCGCGCAAAGTATTCACAGACCTGTTCCCCGAAACCTTTGGTCAACCCATAAACA
Source organism: Candidatus Poribacteria bacterium (assembly GCA_963668035.1). Taxonomy (GTDB): domain Bacteria; phylum Poribacteria; class WGA-4E; order WGA-4E; family WGA-3G; genus WGA-3G. The sequence goes on from OY764073.1 coordinate 733,419, forward strand.
CCGGGATTATCGCGCGGCACGACATCTTCATACGGAAAATTGTTGCGCGTCCGTTCATGCACGGTGAATGTGCTTGTATAGACAGCGTGTTGAATCCCTGCCGCTTTCGCGGCGTGTAGCACGATGTGCAGCCCTTTTGCGTTTACCTCGTAGTTGGCGACAATATCGCTGAAATCCGCCACAGATGAGCGGTCGCTCGTCGGTTGCAGCATGACCATGTAGACAAACGTGTCCATCCCTTTTAACGCCTCTTGAACGATGTCAGGATCGGTAGCAGATCCTTGGATATAGTCTACAGATGCATCTTTCGGCGGATTGGGATCAAGGATTCGGAAATTATGATGACTTTTCATGTACGGGAGCGTCATCGTTCCGACGTGCCCCGAACCCCCTATCAGTAGAACGTTCATCGCTTTGCCTCCTGTTTCGTTAGTATTGAAATATTTACGGCTGCGAGGGGAGGTCCCAGAGCAGTTACGAATGTGTCTTTTTATTTTTAGAATTCACTATAAAAGTTCGCGCTACGATGTGCTTTTATCAAATTCACGTTTGATATGCATAAGCGCGGTGCTGAATCCGTAGATCAAAATCGTCCTTTAGATCCCACGTCGGCATATCGCGTGGCACTTCGTAAGCAAACTGCTCGGTATCCGACGCGTAAGGCTTCGTGCTGCGTTCATGGAGTGCGCGTTGATAGAGTTTACACCGTTCTGTAAGAAAATCGTTCTGCCACCATTTATACCGCGCGTTCCACCGTGGGGTCCGCTGATCGAAGTAGATAACCCGGCGAAGCGTATCGCTCGTATTGATTTTACTGCCGTGCAAGACCTTGGTATGATGCAGCAGAATATCACCCGGTGCTACCTCTGCTGGCACCGCGTCTTCACGTTCAAAATTGACTTCACCTCTATCGATAACCTCCTGCGCTTCTTCAATGCCCCAAAGGTGACTCTTTGGAATGACCCAGACGCATCCGTTATCAACAGTGGAATTATCCAGATATATGTCAACATTGAAGATCGGATGATTTTCGCGGATGGCGTTGCCGTCGCGGTGCCAGCGCACAGAGGAACCGTGTTTCGGCAGCTTGAAAACGAGTGACTCATAGCACGGAATAAAATCGGGTCCGATAATCCGATGGAGCAGATCGCCTATAAACGGATGTCCGAGCAGCCGTAGGGAAAAGTCGTTGGGATGGGAATGTAAATAAGTGAGGTAGTAAGGGATCCCTTCAGGACCACGCATGCACCATTCATCTGCGGGGCCGCCCGACAAAATCTCGTCAATCAGCCGTTGGCTTTCCGTTTGCGTAACAGCGAGTTCATCGGGTTGGATCACCTGTTTTAAAATAAGATAACCGTTATCGTTAAAGAATTGGATTTCGTTATCGGTAATTTTTCGCATTTTTTTAACTATGGGCCTCCTGTGCATCATTCCATGATGGCGTTCGGTGAATTCGCAGCGTCTTTGGGAATCCGTTCGGTTTCTCATCCTACCTGAGCCAAGGCAAACAATCGGAATTTAACCATTAGTAATCGCGGCGTGCCACGCTGAAACGAACGCTTGGATAGATGAATATCGCAGTTGTTTGTCTACATTTGTTGCTTTTTTTGCGACGTGCCATGTGGCATCATTTCCCTTCCAGTCCTCACGTGAATCGCTGTTGTTGGCGAGCAACACGAACGCCGTGCGTCCGAGCATAAAGACATTTGTCCTTTCGTCGATGCGGGCACCTTTCTGAAATTCCTCGGGTGCCATGAAGCGACTTGAGCCATGCAACCGCTCTCTGTCGTTTATGAAGGGTCCCGGATGGTAGTGGTCGAAATCGTATAGATGTACCTGTTTCTTCTCAAAGTCATAAATAATACAACCATCGTAAAAGTCTTCAGCGATAAAGCCTCTTTTTTCGATAAGAATATGGACATCATAAATGACATTCAGTACTTCAATAATCTCAGCTGCAGGCAACGCACAAAACCTGTCCCGCGGATGTGTCTCACCTGCACCAAGTTCCCTTTCGGGACGCAAACCCTCACCATCAACCCAATCGTAGACGAGTGTGAATCCATCAGGTGTGGTGAAAGCATTGTGCAATTTCGGGAGTGCCTCGTGCTGGACAGCAGCGTGGAAGTGGACAGCCTGTTTGAGCCACGTAACGGTTTGTGGTATATTACCGTATTTGACGAACCAACGTTGATCGTCTACCACTGCCTGAAATGATTGACATCTGGAATCGTGTTCCGGAAACGGATACAATGTTTGACTGATCTGCTTCAGGTATGCTTCAATGTGCGTATCAATTGCCGTAACATCCAGAAGTGGGTGCTGAATAGACATTTTATTTCTCCTTATCGGACGCGGCAAAACCATCATCTAACCGCGTCGCGCCGGTTTTGTGGATTGAATAATAGCATACACCAAAACGCAAAAAAAGTCATCTTTTTCTTCCATTTACACAGGGCTATTTAGTTCTCGGTTTTTTCGTCCAATTTTGGACCCCCCGGCCTGGTAGGTTCGGTTTCCTAACCGCACCTGCTCCCTCACTCCCCGGCCTGGTAGGTTTGGTTTCCTAACCGAACCGGATCCTTGAAAAAAGCCGTGAACCCCAATAATTTCTTAAAATTGAATGACCCTGGTAGATCAGGGCTATTCAATTGTCCCTATTCACTTTATATATGTGAATTTTTTCGCCTGTAGGAGCGAGTGTTTTTGCTTGGGGTGTTTTTGCTTGGGTGTTTCTGCGTATTTCTGCGTATTTCTGCGTATTTCTTGTCGCTCGCGATTTTTTCCCAAGAACGTTCACTTATGTAAACCAAAACCAAGATCTAAATCGTACAATTGAATGACCCTGCTTAGACAGCATTGTAGGTTGGGTTGAACGGATGCCACCAAAACTGTCTAAATCATAGAAAGACAGAATCTGATCCATACACCCTACATCAACCAAAGACCGAGTGAAACCCAACGCTTGTCTGCTGAAGACCCCGCTATGCTGACGGTATGAAGTATGGAAATTTGAAACACCATTTGAGCGAAAAAATACTACAGATAAGGTTTTAGATCCCAAAGGTAGATCGCCCCATCGTGTCCGCCGCTGACTAATAGCGTGCCGTCCTGCGAAAATGCGAAACACTGAACATCAGTGGTATGCCCCCAAAACGCCACAATCTCTTTACCTGTTGCGACCTCCCACAAACGGATAGGCACCTTCTCCAGACCTGACTGCCACCAAGCACCAGAGGCTAAATATTGTCCGCACGGCGAGAAACATAACGTAATCGGTCTTTGACTCTCTTCGGGCTGTGGTAGGATCATAAGCGTTTTGCCATCTGTCGCATCCCACAATGTAATCTCACCCCACTTGCCACCAGCAATTATGTCGCCACGCGGTGAAAACGCTATTCCGGTATCGTAGCCACGATATGTATATATAATATACCTTCCGTCACGACTTGGCAGCGGTGTTAACGGAAGTTCAGAGATCTGTTCGCCTGAATCAACATCCCACAAACCGGCTTTCCAATCCAGGGACCTTGATATACTTGCGAGTCGTTTTCCATCCGGGCTAAATGCCAATCCACTCGGACTATACGCCAAGCTATCGGTAAATTCTGAATGGTTGATGACCGTAGGGTGCTTTTCCCAACTTTTATTCCCTGACCGCTCCCAGATGTGTATGTTGTCGTTTTCGTCTACGCTTGCGATCCGGTGTCCTGTGGGTGAAAACGCTTTCGCACGTCCTAAACCTGCTTCCAATGGCGGGAGTTCAACAACAGATTCATTCTTGCCTACTTCCGATATCTTTAAATTATCTCCATATTGGTTGAGGGAAATAATTCGTCCGTCATCTGAACGATAAACAACATACGAAGTCCCGGGCAGTTGTTCGCCGTATGGTCGGTGAGAACGTCTGCTCTCAATATCCCATAAGAGGACATTGTCGCGCCAAAGCCCGGCAGCAAGCGTCTTTTCGTCCGCCGAAAAAACTAATGTATCCATCGAAGGGATATGTCCATGAAGGGTTGAAAGGGTATGGGAATTGGAATTTTTATCTTTCGTCCAGATTTGGATCTCGCTGGGGCTTGCAACTGCTAATTGTTCCCCAGTCTCTGAAAAATAAGCATATCGATACTCGTTGCTTCCTCGATATTCAAATGTATCTATTTTTTGCGCCTGCTTTACATCCCAAATCTCAACCTTCCGCGGAGAGACTGCAGCCACAATCAATCCATCCTCTGGTGTATAATGTGGAAATATCTGGGCATCTCCGTAATCCGTATAGATTGTCGACAGTTCTCTGCTGTCCACATCCCATACATGTAATATGCCTTCTGAACTGCCAGCAGCGAGATGCTTTCCATCCGGTGAGAAGCAGAGTTTCTCCATTTCCCCAGAATATTCCGTGAAGCAGCCGATTTGTTCTCCAGTTTCCATGTGCCACACTGAAATAAATTCAGGATCGGCATCCGACTCGCGTTTTCTGCCCGCCAATAGATTTGTATCGGAAGAAAATTGGAAAGGATAGATCCCTTCCGTAGTAGAACCGAGTTTAATTTCATTGAGTTGCCTTCCAGTATGCGGACACCAGATGTAAATGTTACCATCATTTCCATCACTGATCGCGACGATGCGCTGTCCGTCTTCGGAAAAAATGAATTCCCGAATATCATGGTTGTTCGGTACTTCTATCTGTGTGATACAAATGCCGCTTTGAACATCCCATATCTTCATGTTCTCGCGAAAGTTGTGCGTGACAATCTGACTGCCATCCGGTGAAAAAGCCACGGGATTGGTCATGCCGATTTCCATATCCCAAAGTGCTATGGGCGACATCGTCGCTATTTCATACCACCAGAGCCCTATCGACGTTGTGATAGCGAGGTAATGTTTGTCTGGTGAGAATGCCATATCACTGCCCTTCCCCCGTCCTAACCGAGCAATCGCACCTTCCGGAAGTGCCCAAGTTGTCACATCCTCACCCCCCACACTGCATGGCGCGGGAGCAAAGAAATTTCTATTTTCCATCAAAAATCTCCTACAACGGTGCCCCAGGCCCGGTAGGTTCGGTTTTGCGGTGTACTTGAAGAAATCCGCAGAAATCCGCAGAAATCCGCAGAAACACCCTATCAAATACCCCTATCAAATACCCCTATCAAATACCCCTATCAAATACCCCAAGCAATACGCAGAAACACCCCAGCAAAAACACCCCCAGCAAAAACCCCAAATGCGATCTGCATTCCTAACCGCACGGATCCTGGAAAAAAGACGTAAAACCCAATAATTTCTTAAAATTGAATGGCTCTGGCAACAATACAGAGACATTCAATTGTCAGTTTTGGCATATTGAGAGTTTCTTTGCGAAATGCTGCGAACATTGTATCGGTAACGGTTTCGGCGCGCGAAAAAGACGCGTTCGGAAACCTCTGTGATTTTTGTCATAAAGGCACTTTAATTTTTTTTGTACGCAAAAAATCTGCGTTATATGTTTTTCTCCGACGGGTTAGGGGCTGTTGGTTTAGGTTCGCGGTGCGACAGAATGTCGACCTTTCGTCAACTGAATAGCCCTGCCATTTTGCGTCCGTCCTATAATTGTTTTCCATCGCGTTGGAGCTGCCTATCCTACAGACGACGTAAAATCCCCCTGAACCGGTGCGCAAAGGCACCAGTGGATGTGGGGATTCAGTGCATCCGTACGGAGATGCACGGTATGAGACCTTCGTTCCAGTGCAGGCAGATATGTGAACACTGCTCACTGAAAGAACCCCTGCTTTCCATGCGTCAGGGATCCGCCCGCACCTCTAAAGAGTATCGAACTTCGCAAAAGTCGTATTGGGCGTTGCATTCTAAATCACGTGTTAATTATACGATAGTTTTTGGGTGTAGGGAAATAGAAAATGCGTCAAAATATTGTGATTCTATTGTTTATCTATTGTGATTCAATTTTTGTGCACTTTTTTCGTTTGCGGCGTGTTGTTATGTTGTTAGGATGTGGTGCACTGCACGTCGGATCGCTGCCAAAAGCTTTACACACCCCAATTCGGCTTTTCCCTTGATATTTTCTCCGCTAAATCCTATAATAGTGCAAATGTCCGTTATTCAGTCCTATGAAAGGCAAAGCGATGTTAGGCGAGCTGCTCCGGAAAAGCATTCATTTATCAGGACTCACCCTACCAGTCATCTATCTCTTCTTAGATAAACCGAAGATGCTGGTTCTAATGGGGATACTAACCGGATTTGCACTTGTTGTGGAATTGGTGAAATGGGGCTCTCCACATTTCGGCGAGTTCTTTTTCCGAATTTTCAAACCGCTCCTCCGTAGGCATGAACGCAAAGGCGCAATGACAGGCGCGACCTACTATCTCATCAGTGCCTTCTTGTGTATTCTCTTATTTGCGAAAACACTCGCTATTGTCTGTATCTTTTTCATGGTATTAGGCGATATGGCAGCCGCACTCGTCGGCAAAAAGTGGGGAAAAACAAAACTGCTCGGCAAAAAGAGTTTAGAGGGCAGCACGGCGTGTTTCATCGTTTGCACTGCAATCGCTTTAGTGAAATTCAACCCTATTATCGCAATCGTTGGTGCATTGGTCGCCACAATCGTGGAACTCATTCCCTTCCCGATTGACGACAACCTTACGGTACCCCTTATTTCCGGCGCAGTCATGCACTTGCTAATAAATAATACGTTCAATTTTTAAATGCTATGGCACATATCAAACTTGAAAACGTTGTAAAACGTTTCGGTGATGTCATCGCCGTCAAAGATTTTAACCTTGAAGTTGAAGATAAAGAGTTCGTCGTCTTCCTCGGTCCCTCCGGCTGTGGTAAAACGACAACGCTCCGACTCATCGCAGGCTTGGAAACCCCTGAAGTAGGCGACATCTTCATTGATGGGCAGCGTGTCAACCATCTTTCACCTGCCGATCGCGACATCGCTTTTGTCTTTCAATTCTATGCCCTCTACCCACACCTGAACGTCTACGATAACATCGCTTTTCCGCTCAAAGCCGTGAAGGTCTCAAAAACGGAAATTGACACCCAAGTCAAGCGTGTCGCAGAAATCCTACAAATATCCGACATGTTAGATAGGAAACCGAGCGTTCTCAGCGGGGGCGAGATGCAACGCGTCGCACTCGGACGTGCAATGGTTCGCCAACCGAAGGTTTATCTCCTTGATGAACCCATGGCGAATTTAGACGCAAAGATCCGCGTCGACACGCGCGCCGAAATTAAACGACTCCAACATGAAATCGGTGCCACTACCATCTTCGTGACGCACGACCAAGTCGAAGCCATGTCCCTTGCAGACAGAATCGCTGTCATCCATCTGGGCATCCTACAACAGATCGGTACCCCGCATCAGATTTACAATAAACCGCAGAGCCTCTTCGTCGCAGGATTTATGGGTATGCCTACCATGAACCTCCTCGACGCTGAACTCACGCTCAAGGATGGCGAATCCGTGCTACATATCAGTCACACCGATGTTCACCTGCGCCTCTCTCCAGAACGCCAAAAAACTATCACCGAAAGCGTGCAAGAAAACGGCTTAGTCTTCGGCATCCGTCCTGAGCATATCACAGCAACCGGTCAACCGAATGAACAGAATATTTCTGCGCAGGTGCATCTCATTGAACCGCTCGGTGCAGTCAACATTCTTGACATCCGTCTCGGCACGCATGCAGAAACCCACGACCCTATCTTACTTCGCGTCAGAACGCATCCAACGTTTCGCGTTACGATAGGCGATACTGTTCACTTAAATTTTGATGAAACCGAAATGCATCTCTTCAACCGCGAGACAGAACAAGCCCTCTGGTAATTAGGAGAACTATGAAAATACCGTGTCGTTTAGCAGCCTTCGACTTAGATGGAACGCTCCTCAGTAGCGATCATAAATTGTCACCAAAAAACCGCGAGGCACTTCAGGCACTCGCGGCAAACAGTATACTGGTCGTATTAGTTTCGGGAAGGATGCACCGTTCTATCCAACCCATTAGCGATCAGATCGGACTCCAAAACCCTATTATCTCTTATAACGGCGGAATGGTACGACACGCTACCACCGCCGAGATATATCATCACACGCCTGTGCCATCAGACTACGCCATGGCAGTCGTCAATGACTGCAGCGAGCAAGGATTACATCTCAATTTCTGTCTCAACGATGAACTCTATGTCGCCGAACGCAACGCATGGAGCGACCTTTACGAAGCACGAACCGGTGTTCCCGCTGCGCCTGTCGGAGACCTGCGCGAATTAGCGGGCGAAACACCAACGAAGCTCCTTATTATCCATACGCCTGAAAAATTGCAACCCCTCCTAACGGAATTTCAAACCCATTACGCCGAGAAGCTTTATGTTACGCAGACCCAAGCAGAATATATTGAATTTATGAATCCAGAAGTTACCAAAGGGCGTGCACTCACAGCACTCGCCAACCGGTTCAACATCCCGATGGAGACAGTTGTTGCTTTTGGCGATAGTTATAACGATGAGAGCCTCCTCAAAACAGCAGGTTTCGGCATAGCCATGGAAAATGCCGTCGCACCCATCCGGGCTTGTGCTGACTTCATCACAACGACAAATGACGATAATGGTGTCGCAAAAGCGATTTGGGAATTAATTCTTTGATACCGGAAACCCTGACTGCCCGCAGCCACGCTTTCAAGACGCATAAACCGATCTATTGCCGCATACTCCCATCGTGAAATTTCGTATAAGGAAAATCCGCAACAAGGATGTAGGAATTCCCCTCCTGTTTCAAGTCCATCTTAACAGAGTTCGCTGAAAATTCAAAATACTTTGCCAGCACCTCCGCCAATTCATGATGTAACCGTGTCATAACCCGGTCATCAACATCGAATCTGTCTTGCGTAATGACCAGTTTCAGGCGCTGTTTAGCAATACTACTTGATTTCGGTTTGCGCCCGAATAATTGTCTTATGCTAATATTCATCGGAAAACTCCTTATCTCTTTCTCGTGAACCAGTTTAGAATATTGCTAAATAAGCCTTTCTGCTCTAAATCCGGAATCGGTATCCGCTGCCCCGTAAGGCGCCGCGCGATACGCATATACGCCTGAGCCCCAGGTGAACTCTCGTCGTGTACGAGCGGGAACCCTCTATTTGTAGAAGTGATTACGCCACTGTCCTCCGGAACAACACCGATGAGATCAATATTCAGGATATCCAATACGTCATCTTGATCCATCATGCTGCCGCTCCCGACAAGCTGGGCGGAGACACGATTTAAAATCAGATTGATCGGTTCAATCCTCGCATTTTGCAGCAATCCGATAATCCTGTCCGCATCCCGAATCGCGGAGACATCCGGTGTTGTAACAACGATGGCTTCATCCGCACCAGCAGATGCATTGCTGAAACCGCGCTCAATACCTGCAGGCGAATCAATGAGAACGAAATCGTGCGTAGCCCGCAACTTGTCACAAATCGCTTTCATCTGTTCTGGCTGGATATCGTCTTTGTTATTTTTCTGCGATGCCGCGAGCAGCACAAGTCCATCAACACGACGATCCCGCACCAACGCTTTACTCAGTTCACACTGTTTCTCAATGACATCCATTGAGGTATAGACAATCCGGCTCTCAAGCCCCATTACGATATCCAGATTCCGAAGCCCGACATCCGCATCAACAACGGCGACAGTCTTATCCAGCTTCGCAAGTGCTGTCCCTAAATTGGCTGTAGACGTTGTTTTGCCGACACCTCCCTTTCCTGATGTCACTACGATTACCTTTCCCATAGCCGGAACCTCCTATCCTAAAATTTAACAAATTTTTCAACAATAATCACATCTTCTGCACCGATGCGTGCAATCTCTGGATAACCGCGCGGCTTCTGATTAACTGATGTACGGTTCACGTAGGTGCCTATCTGAAGTTGTAACGGCTCAAAATCCATCGCGATAATCACCGCAGAGAGTCTACCATTCATGCCAGCGCAAGCGCTCCCCCGCAGCGTCCCAAGCACAACGATATCACCGCCTGCTTTCACTTCACCGCCCGAATTAACATCTCCGTAAATAATAAGACTCCCTTGCGGAAACTCCTCTATTTGGCCAGAACGAATCGTATACGGGATAATCCGAGACGGTTCACTATCCCGATCCGTACGACTATCCGGCGGTTGCGAGATGACATGCGTCGTCGGCGCAGCAGCAATCGGGGGCAAAACCGGCTCATCTTCGACTTCAACACTACGCACCCTAAGATCGTAGGCCTCCTGGAGTTTCGCCTTCAGAGACTCCATCTCCTCCGTTTTCAAGGTTGGAGACTTAAAATCAATTTGCACCGATGTCCCAGCTAAAGAACGATGCATGCGCGATATTTCCTGCTCAATCGCAGCTTCAACCTCTGTTATTGATAGGTGAGGCTTGATGATTAAGTGTAAACCGTCTTCATAAGCTCTAAGTACCACAATAGAATTTGTCATTTTTCTATCTATTCTCAACTTCTAACTGCGCTAAAACGTAAGGTCCCTCAGGAATCAAAGCAATTTGGGCATCTGCCCCATAGCGGGTTAAGAATTCGTCAATGCCCTCCTGTGCACTTTTCAACGGATGCACGAATAATTTCGCACGTTGGTGGTAAGGGATGCCATCGCTATAAAAATAAATATCTGCTTTCCGGGCAACTTTCGCTAATTCCTCAAGTTGCCACTGATCGATAACAAAATTCGCAGGGTTGTAAAGTCCTTGCACAAACGCAGTTAAATCATCGGTCTTGAAAATTAAGTCCGTAAACGGTTTGCTGCCGATCCCCTCACTGCACGCCGCAACGAGCAAGATACTACCCCCCTGCTTTACTATTTCAACGCCCGTCAGTAAACCTTTGATCGCTTGATAAAACGTTGTATCCAGAGGATAACCTGCACTGGAGACCACAACTGCATCCGCCGGTGCCGGCAACGTGACCTTCGCCTGTTTTTCCACAAATTCCGCACCGACACGATGCGATTCAACCATATCGCCAGCAAAGACACCCGTAATTTGACGGCACTTATCTATCGCAACGTTCAGGTTGAAGTCAACGCCAGCCATCAGCGCGATTTCCGTCGCTTCTCTGTGAAATGGATTGCCCTCTAAAATACCGACTGCCGACTTCGGATGTTCCATCAGTTCCGGACCGTGCATCACCTTCATCGTCTCAACAGACGCAACTCCAGGACAGATCGCCTTCCTACCACCGGAATAGCCCGCCATTAGATGCGGTTCAATCAAGCCCGTCGTGATTTTCAGATCCGATTCAAGGTAGGTCTTATCAATGTGAACGGGCGTACCGTTTCGCGTCCTACCTAAATATTCGTGCGTCTCCGGTTTCTGCGAAAAATGGTTGACGATACGGTATGTATCCATAATATCCCGGCCAACCATCTCTTCCAGTTCTGCACCTACATTAGGACGGTGAATACCGGTCGCGATGAGGATAGTAATCTTTTCGCTGGGGATACCTGCGCGTTTGAGCGTTTCCAATAGTGGCGGGAGAATAACCTTATTTGGCACCGGGCGCGTCACATCAGAGATGACAATGCATGCCGACTCGCGGCCCTTTGCGAGCGCAACTAAAGGAGACGACGCAATCGGTTCCGCAATCGCAGCTCGAACCGCACCATCTTCATCCGATAGCGGAACGCTTTCCGAAATTTCAAGAACACCGGCAACGTTCTTATCCGGCACCTCAATCGGCAATGTACCGGTCCCATATCTCATTTCCACTTTCATTTCAAGCGTGTCCCTTCAGCCTAAAGCAATTAAATGCAAATTGTGAAAATACTATGCCTTTTTACAATTATACCGTTTTTTCAAAAAAAAAGCAAATTAATTTACCGTAAACCCCAGGGTCATTCAATTGTACGATTTGGATCTTGGTTTGCTTTACATAAGTGAACGTTGTTGGGAAAAAATCGCGAGCACAGCTCGCTCCTACAAGTAAAAAATTCACATATATAAAGTGAATAGGGACAATTGAATGGCCCTGCCTTTTTAATTCAACCCCTTGACTTTTTCGGCGCAGCGTGTTAAAATTCTTTTACCAAAACTTGTCCGTTTAATCAAAATCTAAACACGAAACGGAGAGCAAACAGCTATGCAACGTATTGAAATTACTACCAAACCCAACGGTGCAGGACGCAACTGGTTAGAAGTCGGCCATTTTGAAACAGATACCCTCGGACGCAAGCAGTGGATCAAAAAGAACGTCCCACATCAAGATTCAAAACTAACCGTAGATAGACAATACTCCGCCCGTGGCGAAACGATTGATTGGATCGTCATCATCCCTGAGAATTATCCTTTCACGCTCGTCAAAGTTACCTACGACCGACTCAACCCGAAGGAACTTGAAGTGCTTTGGGCTCCAGAGGGAACCGCCGAACCCGAAAATACACGCGAAACCAAGATTAAGCGCGTTTTTGAACTCGCCGCCAGCAATGACGAATTAACGCAGCTGCTCAAAGAACTCCTGAATTGAGGCATGTAGGTTGGGTTGAACGCAGTGAAACCCAACACCACTTACCAGCCGTAACGCTCCGGCCCCCACGGTTTCGTAATTAACTCCTGTTTCGCCATCACCATCGTTTTGCTCGGGACATCCTCGTATAAAATAACCCCCGGCCCAACGACACTATAGGACCCGATCCGCCGCCCCGGCATAATCATCGCATTCACCCCGGTCCGGCAATAGTCTCCCATATAAGTCGCATTCGCACCGTAGGGCGGCACTTCGTAACGTCCTTCCACCTGTATCGGCGTGTCCCTATCATCAAACCGAAGCGTTCCGCACACCGTCGCCGCACCAATATCGGTCGCACATCCGAAAACACCCGACATCTCACAATAATGATAGAGATAGACTTTATCGAACAGCACACCTGCCATCTCCGCACCATGCCCAATGATACACCGATTTCCGATAGCACTACTGTCCACATCACAATAATCGCTGATTCTACAGTGGTCCCCGACCAAGATATTCCCGTGTAAAATCGCACCGTTCGTGATATTGTTATTCGCACCCGCGATAAGTGTTCCGTTGACGACAACGCGGGGACCAATCACACTGTTTTTCCCTAACACAACGTGTCCATTGATTTCAGCAACATCCGAAATTTTCGCACCCGCCGCGACATCGTCCTTTGTAACCTGTTTTGCAAGATAATCAACGCACCGCTTATTCGCTTCCAGCACATGCCACGGTTTATCAACATCAACAAAGAAGTCCTCTGTCTGAACCGCCAACACAGGTCTTCCGTCGTCTACCATCAGTTGCAAAGATTGTGCAATTTCGGATTCAGGAGGCGGCATACCCCCTACGGGCACCCGTGTAACGATACCCGGATTTCTTAAGAGATAGGGTGTCGCGCTCCGCTGAAAAGCGTATACACCACAAAGCCGATAGGAGCCGCCGCGCGGATGTCCCTCAATACCGTTAAGCTTTAAAACACTCCTATCTCCGACAGTCTCCGTCCCGATACCCGCGCAAAGCCAATCGCTTGCATCTTCATTACCGAGAGCTTGAACGAGTGCTGCAGCCTCCACATCGGATGATCGGAATTCACTAACAAAGTTACGGAAATTATCAGCTGCGGTTACAATATCACCGTAAATCACGAGGTAAGGTTCATCTTCGAGATGTTCGAGTGCCGTCAGCACCGCGCTTACAGTGCCATCAAGCGAGTGCTGTGTAACAAAAACAGTGTTCGGTATATCGGCAAGTGCACCGCGCACCTGTTGCGCGTAGTGCCCCACCACAACGATAATTCGCTTACAGCCTCCCGCAAGCAAATTTTCCACAACTCGGCGAACTATCGGTTTATTAGCGACAGGAATTGTACATTTCTGCCGAAATTCACCGTAGGGCCATACCTTACGTCCTAATCCTGCAGCGAGAACAATAGCGGTATCCATCTTAAAGTATTCCTAATTTCCTCCATGCGATATGCTGGTTCGTCCATTCCGCCAAAAACTTTAAATCCGGATAAGGTGTCTCCAGCTGTTTCTCGTAAGGGACAACACCAACTACGGCGATACCTGTCAACTTTTCGATTTCGACTGGATTCGTCGCTTCAGCGAGCCCTGCTGTTTCCGAACGCAATCCATTCAGTACAATACCAGCGATTTGGATATTAAACTGTTCGGCGAACGCGACAGTTAAAAGCGTGTGATTCAGCGTCCCCAAACCAGCTGTAGCGACAATGAGTATAGGCAGTTCTAACTGCTTGATAAGATGAACAACAAGAAAATCGTCTCGTATCGGAACCGCAATCCCGCCGACCCCTTCCACTATTACGAAATCATACGTCTGTTGAAGGGTAGCAAAAGCAGTCTCAATGCCGGACACATCTATTTCCTTATCCTCCATCCTCGCTGCAACGGAGGGTGCCAAAGGATGCCGAAGGTAGACAGGATTAATCAGCGACAGTTCATCATCAACTTCTGCAGCGTGCTTAAGAAACCTCGCATCCGCAGTATCGCCAGTGCTGATCGGTTTCATCACGCCGACATTTATCTCCGCCTGTTTAAGCGAAGCAGCGAGCCCCCCAGCGATCACCGTCTTTCCAATTTCTGTCCCTGTCCCTGTAATAAAAATCCCTTGTGTCATATTGTCCCTTATTATACTATCTCTAATCCAATCTCCATGCCAAACCCGCTGGCGAGGTTTTGCGGCGTACTCGCCTACCCCCTTGATAAGGGGGTGTTTTTGCTGGGGTGTTTCTTCTAAGGGGGTTGCGACGTGCATTCCTAACCTCGCCAATGTCCAAATGGCATTATATGCCAAAAAGCGTTGGCGGTCAAGAAATATTTGCGTTTGGCGTCTCTGTATGTTATATTTGATACAATTCTGAATTTGCGTAAATCCTGAGGAGAAAAATATGGGCTATAGTGATGGTAGAAAACAGATGCGGCGTATTTTAAGCATAGTAGAGCGTCTCCGAAAGTCAAACGGCATCAGAGTCCGCGATCTCGCAGCCTTCTATGAAGTTGACATAACCCGCATCTACGAAGACCTGAAAATTATCGGAGACTTCTACGAACTGAAAAAACGCAAGGGAACTTATTGGATTGATCCCGAACATTTGCTGCGCTGGCCCCGAATCACAGCCAAAGAAAAGCAGACCCTGCAACTCGTGATTACCGCCTCGCCGCTTGCAAAGCAAGGACATTTCGAGGAAACGCTCAACAATGTTCTGGAAAAACTCGACACGTCCCTCGCGCAGCATATCCAATCGAAATTGGCGCAAGATGCACCGGTGCAGCTTCACGAACTTGATTCCGACGATAAGATTGCAGAACCTTCCCATCTCTCCGAGGACGCGCCAACCTATACGCCTGATGGTGATGATGCGGAGCAGCATTTTCGCGTTTTAGAGGAAGCACTTTACAAACAAAAGACCGTACGCGCCAATTATCAACCGGGCGGAAAATCGCGACCTACGGTCCACCTCCTACATCCGTATGCCATCTTCTTTCGGAAAGAAGACTGGTATCTTGAAGCGCGTTCTAATCGATCCGAGCGTGCCTCACTCACCTTCAAGATCCTCCGTTTCCATCGCGTTGTGTTGAGTGATGAGCCTTTTGAGCCACCTACAGATTTTTCGTTATCCGAAAATTTAGCAGCCCGCTGGGACCTTTTCAGCGGTGAACCCATTGGTATAACCCTCAAAATTGCGGCACATAAGGCGTACCTCGTAGAAGAGAAGCAACGGCATCCTTCACAAGAGATTACAGAACGGTGTCCAGATGGCTCTGTGATTGTCCGTTATGAAGTCCCGAAAGAAGATTTCACATTTTGGGTATTAAGTCTCGGCGATGCGGTAGAGGTCTTGGATCCACCCGAATTCCGAGCGGAGTTTCAAGAGATTGTGAATCGGATGCACAGACTCTATTCTGGGGATTTGGAAGTGTAGTAGTTCAAGGAATTATCGGTGTATCTTGTTGAACTTTAAAACAGAAAACCACCACTGTGAGAGGGTGGACAACCTATTCTCCCGGCCGGGGGACAACACAATCTAAGTAATAATTTTCGGCTGCGGTTTTACTTCTGGGAACCGACAGAAAACCACTTTGGCGAAAAAGTGGGCAACCTATCCTACTGACCGGTCAGTAGGCAGCTTAACGTACGTAATAGT
Source organism: Candidatus Poribacteria bacterium (assembly GCA_963668035.1). GTDB lineage: Bacteria > Poribacteria > WGA-4E > WGA-4E > WGA-3G > WGA-3G. The sequence continues at coordinate 749,570 of OY764073.1, forward strand.
CTTCGGCTGCGCTTTTACTTCTGCAAGTCAATGTTTAAAGAATAGTATACCCGATTTTGCGTCCAAAGTCAAGAAATTTTTTATGTAAAACTGCAATTTTTTGAAAAAAAGACCGAATTTTCTAATTTTTAAGTCGGATTTTTTATCTTTGGCGTAAAACACTAATTTTATATGATATAATTAAGATTAAGAAAAACTTTAGGTTTTCAGGAGAATTAAAAATGAACCCGATTAAAGTTTTACCTGTCTACTCTCGCCTCTCTCAATCTGAACCGATTGCAGGTATACCAACAGGTATCTCTCTACGAGAGCATCAAGTTAAAACATTTGATGCAATTCGCAGCCCTGATATTGACGTTGTCTTCAATACAGCAATGACAGGCGATGGAAAAAGCCTTGCCGCTTATCTTCCAGCGTTAGTTGATAATCAATGTATACTGGCAATGTATCCAACGAATGAGTTAATTTGCGATCAGCTTGAACAGATAAAATCTTACTGTAATCTTTTTAATCCTAATATCACGCCTGAGTACATGTTCAGCGAGCACCTATACGAACTCCGCTCCAAGTTGGAATTCGGAAGTCAGGCGAGCACGATAGAATTTTTGGCGGGTGGACACCAGATTTTGCTCACGAACCCAGATATTTTCAACCTTATTGCCAATTTCAAGTACATGAGTGAGCACCAAAATCCTGATCGGCTACTGGCGACCATATTGAATTGTTATGATGTCTTTCTGTTTGACGAATTCCACATCTATGACGTTTCACAGGTATTGTCTGTGCTAACTGCAATGCTGTATATCATCGAACAAGCACGAGGGACACGTGAACGGAAGAAATTTGTTTTTCTCTCTGCTACGCCAAACCCTTTATTATTAGAATGTTTGGAGCAATCCGGGCTTCGGTATAAAGTGATTGAAGGGGTCTATCGTTTTGAAAGTGCCGATGAACAGAATTGGAATCAGATTTGCCAACCTTTTACACTTCACTTCCATAAGGTTGAAAGACAGACTGAGACATGGATTCAAAACCATTATAAGGAAATGGTAAATTGGTTTTCCAACAACCCTGGGTCCCGCGGGGCTATTATTGTCAATTCAGTTGCAACAGCAAAACGTATCGTAGCATTTTTTAAAGAACGCCAGAAAGCTGGTGACTTTCCACTGAGCTTCGGTGAAATTACTGGATTGACCAGTAAACCAGAAAGAGAATCCGCCCGCAACTCAAAATTAATTGTCGGAACATCAACGGTTGATGTCGGCATTGACTTTAAGATTAACTATCTCATCTTTGAGGCACTTGATGCTGGGTCCTGGGTTCAACGGCTTGGTAGACTCGGAAGGCACGAAAGAGACGAACAAAATGGCGAAACGGTTACTTTTACTAATTTCGTGGCACACTCCGTACTCCCGAAGTATATAGTTGAACGGGCAGAAGCTGCCAGCATTCCTGAGGAAATCAATAAGGACTCGTTGATAAAATCCATGCAAAGCGAGGACAAAGAGAAACGTATTTTCTCACCTACCAACGATTTTCGGAACTATCAACGCACGTGGGGTTGGCTGCAGCCTGCACATATTATCAACACATTGGGGCACTGTCAGTTGCGCTATAATTATGCATCGCTACGGGAACAACTGACACACACCTATAGCAATGTCTTTAAGGTGGATATCAGTGAACAAGTGAGGGCGTATTATAAAATCACACAAGAGCGACCGGAAATCATTGAAAACGCTGTGACTCAGTTTCGCGGTGAAACTCCCTTCACATGTGGTATTTTTGATAACGTTGATGGGGGCATCAAAACCTACAATTTACTGTGGATTCTCAGGAACGCTGAAACAGAATGGGTCAATAAGCGCGATTTCATAGAAGCCGTTGAGAAAACTGAGGCACACCTACATCCGTATAAGTACGTTGATGTCTATCTACGATTGCTAAAATATCGCCCCGAACCAGAGCGGATCCGAATCTGTTACAACAAGGCAGTTCTGAGCGAATTTAGTGAGGATGCATATCGAATGGTAAAAGTACGGCAAGGCTTTCAGATTAATGGCAATTTCCAAGACCTTCATAGAATTAACCGTTTACTCAAGCGTAAGAAACTCTTGTGTCTCATCCGCAAGGAACGAGCAGATGAACTGAGAGCACGTTTACGACTACCCCCACTTTTTGGTATCTTTCCTTTAGTTGACTCCGAAGGAAATCCACTGAGCGTTATCTTTTTTAAAGACGCGCTTTTGGTACAATCGCTACCGTATATTTGGGCAAAGGAGGAATGAAAATGGCTGAACAACTTGAACTGTTTAATCAATTTGACAATGACGAGGAGGAACGCGAAAAGGTCTCTATCCCTACGCAACCAGATCAACTCATTGATTTCGCGGACGAAGAGCAGGAACTTGAAGAAGTACCCGCTTATCTCGTTTTGTTGAAAAGGGCTATTCCACCAGATGATGAAGTTTTGCAAGACTATGTTGAAAAGGTCGGACCACAGATGCTCAAAGAAAAGTTTGCGTTGCGTTCCGCTAAAGGGAGCTCCATTGAAAAGTACAAACACAATGACGATCAAAGCATGCTGACGCACGTCTTAAACGGGGTTTTTCCAACGTTGCAGATTGTCAGAGAAGCAGGAGAACCTTTGAGCGATATTGAGAAACAGCTCTATCTTGTCGCTTACACGCTTCACGATTTGGATAAGTTGGTAGATGTTCGAGGCCTGAGTGTTGAAAACGCCGAGAAAAAAAGCGAGTTTTACGGTTACCTTGATGAGTGGGTGGAACGGTTACACTTCGACAAGTTCTGTCCAGAATACGATGAGTATCGAGAGGATATTGGATATTTAATCCTAAATACGCAGGTGAAATATGGTGTGGATCTCAATTCGCAAAATTTTGATCGACAACTTCCAAGCAACCGCTATCCATTTTTGCAAAAGATGTGTCGATGCTCGGATCTCATCGCCTATTTCATGAAGAATCCGGCAAGTTTTTTGGGAAGACTGGATATTCAAGAATCGCTCACTCATTTAAGCCGGGGAAAACTTGTATTTGCGTACCACAAAGTTACCGAGAACCGAGGAATGTTGACCAATGTTATCAACAACGCTGTGCTTACAGAGATGCAGGGCAACTTCAGTTGGAAACCGCTGCTGTTCTTCCCTACCGGTGTAACATATCTGCGACATCGAGATTCCAAGGGGGGTCCCCTTCCTACCGGAGATGAGATTGCCGAAGTTGTTGTTGAAAAACTCAAGGGGTACTGCACTTCTCGACTCCAACAAAATCTCAATGGGTTCACCCGCGGCGGCAAAGGTTTCAAGTACGCTGATTATTATGATGCCTTTTTCCAACCGCACGAAATGCTGCGCCTCATCCAAAAGGGATGCTTTAAAATTCTGCGCCAAGATAAAGCACCTTCAGCAGGCAAACGTTTGGCAAAACTCCAGCAACTTCAGACAGAAGGTAAAATTCCTGAAGATATTCCACTGGATTTTGAAGATGATCTTCGCGTCGATCAATTAGCGGAATACCTTGTTGAGGTAGAAAAACTGATTGGCGAATTCGCCTCGCGCGAGGCAGTCGCAAGTGAAGTACTCGTTTACCTCGGAATGAGCGAATGGCAAGAAGCTTTCACGTCAATTCCGAGCCAAGGCGGTGTGCCTTTACCATGGTATTTTATTGCCGGTAAGTACCTCTTGCAAAATCCCGGCAAAGATGAAAACGACATGCGAGAGCTGTTTGAGAATATAACCAAGCATGTTACTGAGGTGTTTGCTGAAACTATCCAAAACCAACCCCAATCCGATAGTTTTGCTACACTGCAGGACTACGTCAAGCAGACAGTCGACATCGATGGACATCAAAACATCCGCCAAGATTTTGAAACTGAGCTTGCGCGTTACATGAACACGAAAAAAAGTGGGAGAGGTTCAGACAAAGGGTGTTCAATATGTTCATCGGTTTTCCAGACCCAGGAATCCAGCGAAACAGATGTAATTTTTGCACCGCAGGTCTACAGCAACAAGAACCCCATTAATTCCGGGCGTGTTAAACGCGGTATCTGTCAGCTATGCCAGTTGGAAATGATGCTCCGCCAAATCTTAATCCGATCCCGATGGAATCTCGTTGGCGCGGGCTATGAAAACGTTAAAATCAAGTGGCTTTATTTCTATCCGAGTTATTTCTTTACACCAGAAACGTCCAAGGTTATCGGGACAGTTTATCAAAGCCTGAAATCCTTGAATTTCTTTAATATACGGAAAAAACTTCACAAGGGCAGTACCGTAACAGATCTCATAGAACTTGATGAATTCATCATTGACACCGAGATTCCTGTTACTGAAAAAGAAAATCTGCTCAAAATGGATTTTAGTGAAAACGATTTGGCAACGTTCTATTTCTGCGGTATTCCAACTTGGGGGACACGACCTACTGATACCGAGTCCTGGGCGATGCCCACACTCCTCAGCCTTCTCTCACCATTGGTCTTCAATACAAAAGTTGTTGTAACGGAGTCACAAGTACCGCTTTACCACAGCGCGGAGGAGTTTAAGGAAACTGTGGTGTTCAACGCCCCACATCCGTTTGTAACGCATATCTTGCAAAAGGATCGACTCCGCATTGATCAAGTCGAGAAAAGTTTGCAGAAACTTACCGCCATCTATGACATCAACATTGAGGCTTTTCGCGACGGTGCTAAACCGCAGTATCAGCATCTCAACAGTGTCGCAGGAAATATAGAGACGGATCCGCTGTACGTATTTCACTATCTCGATGTTTTCCGCCGCAAAAACAAATGGGACAGTTTTCCAAAACCCAAAGATGGGGACATATTTATTCCCGAACGCTATTTACAATTCTACGAAACCCTTGGAGGTGACAAAATGAGCCTGATTGAAGGCATTGCACAACGGTGCTTTAATTTTTACGGTCCTGCGGATCGTTTTACTCCCCACAGTGTATTGAGGGTAATTTCCTTAGTAGAAGATGTCATTATTAACAGCGAGCCTACGATTGACCCCATTGACTTGAAATGGGAAGCACGCGGTGAAGTTCACAACCTAATGAAACGCGTCAGAAGTAGCCGCGCGCAAGGTTTCGCACGCTTACACCCACAGGATGAACCCGCAGCTATTGAAGCATTGGTTGATTACTTCTATGAAGAAGTATTTATGCATGACTACAAAGGACAACGGGCGATCTTGCGCGCACGGCGTAACCGTCTTAACGCTGGTATCAACGCTTGGTATCAGGCGAACTGGCAACAATTCCGAAAAGAAAAAAATGAGGAGGCAACTGATGTCAATAATTGAAATTCCCCAAACCCTTGTCCCTGAAACCTGTTTCTTGGATACAATTCCGAAGGCACCTGAGGGGCGATATGCACACATCATCCTGATTCGGGAAACCGAATCCTATTCGGTTTTCCAAACCGATGGGACCCTAAATATCGCTAACGTCAAAGGCGGTTTGCAGCAAGCCAAACCGTTGATCAGACTCGCCATGTTTAAACGCAAGCAGACATCACCAGAACGTTTGACAGGCAGAGAACTTCTCCGCCGCAGCGGTATCACACAGAATCAAGACGAGAAAAATGATAGGTACTGCGATTACAATGAACACTTCTGTCAGAGCTGTCCAGATTGTGTCTACTACGGGTTTGCCATCGGTGACGCTGGAGCGGAAAAGTCAAAGATTTATGTGGATACTGCTTATTCTATTAGCGGGTACGATGAATCACATCAGCAATTTTCGTTTAACGCCTTGTTTGAAAAGGGCAATATGAGCCAAAAAGGCAAAGTCCGTTCTAGCTTCGGTGAACAAGACCATATTGTTCCACAAGTTTACTTCCCTTCAGTTATTACAATCAAGGATGTAACACGCAACAGTTTCGCATACGTGCTAAACAACCTATTGCGCACCAAACGCTATGGCGCACAGACAACGCGGACAGGCAGACTTGCCAATCACGTGGTCGGAATTGTGTTTGCTGATGGAGAGATCTTTTCCAACCTAAAGTTGACGCAAGTAATCTACGATCACCTCTCCGATGCAGGACAATTGGAGAATACACCGTTAAATCAATCAGCGGTTCTTGAAAGTGCTCAAACCCTAATACCGAAACTTCTCAGCGAAGACCGGGTCGTTTTCAATCATGTCAACGGCAGCGATCTTGATGAACTAATGAATTGTGTTACTGCTGTAACCACTGACGCGGACAAACTCCGGGCATTTCTTCAGGAAGCCGACGCTGAAACCACTGAATATTCAGAACGCGTCATCCAAAGCGAGAAAAAGAGAAAGTAAGGAGCCACCGATGCAAGTAGCGAAATGCCAACTCGTTTTACACGATTCGCTCTATTATGCAACACGTGAAATGGGACGGCTCTATGAAACCGAAAAGGTTATCCATAATTGGGCACTGACGTACGCATTAGGATTCATTCAAAAACCGTATTATTGTCCTAATAGTGTTCCAACGTATCAGGATGACCTTCAACCGATTAACGCGGCAGGCATTTACGTCACGCCTGCCCAACCTATCCATTGTGATTACGTGATTAACACTTTCAAATTCGCCGATAATCGGCACCGCGCATTTTCAACGCCCAATCGCACCAATAAACCCTCTTATGGAAAAACGAAGGAACTCGCGCCTGAGAGTGAATTTGAATTTTACATAGTAGGTGAATTACCCGAACGACTCCCGAAATGGATACGATTGGGGCTGTGGATGAGTAAAGCACATATTGAGGTTCAGGACGTGGAATCGTCCCCAACACCAAAAACGGGAGTTTTTGCGTGTTCTCATCTCCTGAATCCGATGGATCTGCCTATTCCGCCGGAATTGTATGATCTCATTTCAATGCCACCGGTGAGTCTACTGCAAAACGCACGATTTGATGGCGAATATGTTGAAATCGACGGTGTCTGTTTGCCGACATCTATGGCTTACTTTGCCGGGACCACATAAGGAGACCACCATGCCAATCAGCACCCTCATCTCACTCATACCCGAAACCGATGTAACGCTCCGCCCAACGATGGGACACCACGCACACGCTGCATTCCTCGCCATTACGCGCGCAAGCAACCCAGACATCGCAGAGACGCTCCACGCACAATCCGCACAGAAACCGTTTACTGTCTCGCCCCTGATTGCCGAAGCAAAAAAGCGCGATAATCTGCTCCATATCAGAGCCGGCACCGACTGTAAACTCCGATTCACATTCCTTGACGATGCACTCTTCACGCATTTCGGTCAAACTTTTTTGACAACCGCGTTCCCCACGATCCGACTCGGGCATGCAAAATTTCAGGTCAAGCAGCTCGTTTCGCACGCCACCGAGGAACGCAGTTGGAGCGGGAGCGCAACCTATGCCGAGCTCGTCGAATCCGCAAAAGCGGATACCCGGATGTCCTTCCGATTCTATTCACCGACAGCGTTCCGCAGGATGACACCACGCGGACAAAAAACCCATAGCGAAACATACGTAGACCTCGATCGATGCTATCAAAGCTGGGTCAACAAGTGGAACGCCTTCGCACCTATAAAACTCGACAAAACCGAAATCCTCAAATTCATTTCGGATCACGCACAAGTGACCAGCCTAAAAGCGGAATCACGAGCCCTTAATTTTGGAAGACATACCGAAGTCGGCTGGGTCGGTACCTGTGCATGCGTCTTCTACCCGGAAGATTCGCTTGATGAATATCTGATCCGCGCAGCAAACTGCTTAGCCAATTTCGCCTTCTATTGCGGAACAGGCTATAAAACCACAATGGGCATGGGGCAAACGCGACGGATTGATTAAAACGGGAACCACCAAAGGAGCAATTAGCATGGATGTAATGGAGGAATTCCGACCGATTATTGCAGACTCCGTCGTGGTTACGCTCATCAACAACCGGCGGATTAAACCCAAGTATTTCACACAATCCCACGGCGGCTGGTATCTCAAAGATCACCTTCGGAAAGTATTCTATGCGGCTTATGAAACGCGGAAGAACGAGACGATTACGCACCCACTTTTCAAGTATAAACTCACATTTCGGCGCGCTATGGAGTTACAAGTCCGCTTGCTCGCGAAATATCTAACCGGTGAAATCGAACAGTATACACCGTTGACAGTTCGGTGAGGAGTTGATAATGCATTACACAGTCGCTTACGATATTACCGACGACAAACGCCGGAACAGAGTCGCTAAAATTCTCAAAGACTTCGGAACCCGCATCCAGTATAGCGTTTTTGAATGCAACACCGATCGACGCGCCCTTTTGCGCCTCCAGAATAGATTGGAAAAAGCCATTGATTTGCAAGAAGATACAATCACCTTTTACCATCTCTGTACAACATGTGAAAAACAGATTGCTCGAATAGGTTTGAAAAAAGGACTTGACAAACAGTCATATATAGTGTAGAATTAAAAGAGTAACTACTTCTGTGAGCGAAAGGGAACCGAAAAAACCTGGACCCTCACAGAGATGCAGGGATCCTTATGAGCCGTGCACTGAACCAATTTATGCTATATTTTTATTCTCTCCGCGCGTCCGAAAATTCGTCGATCGCGGAATCGATAGGGATTGAAGTAGGTACAATAAGGCTTCCGGAGGGGCGGACTTGAAAACAAAAGAACCTCGATTACAAGATTGAAACATGGACTGCTCGGCTCTGGCACCGTCCAGCTGCCTTGAAAACAAAAGAACCTCGATTACAAGATTGAAACCAATATAGAGGTCAGGGCAATGCTTGCTACACACTTTCCCGTCTTGAAAACAAAAGAACCTCGATTACAAGATTGAAACTGCTGTTTATAAGCGTCAATCAGTTCTGCTTCAAGCTCTTCTTGAAAACAAAAGAACCTCGATTACGAGATTGAAACTGCCCTTTACGCGTTCTACGAAGCAAGGGACGTTGTTACTTGAAAACAAAAGAACCTCGATTACGAGATTGAAACTCTAAGACGCGATCCGCCTCAATCACGGTTAAGTTGTAAACCTTGAAAACAAAAGAACCTCGATTACGAGATTGAAACGCAGTCAGTTTTCAATGGTAAGCCAAAGTGGATATCCTTGAAAATAAAAGAACCTCGATTACAAGATTGAAACGCGGTGTAGGTATAGGGGGTGCTGGTCGCTGCAACACTTGAAAATAAAAGAACCTCGATTACAAGATTGAAACTGACGTCAAGTGATACAGGCTACAACGGGATAAGCGTCTCTTGAAAACAAAAGAACCTCGATTACGAGATTGAAACAATAAGGCACACGCTGAACAGCAGATGACTCCTGAAGACTTGAAAATAAAAGAACCTCGATTACAAGATTGAAACTGCAGGCAAGATATTAGGGACACCTATTCCTACAGAACTTGAAAATAAAAGAACCTTGATTACGAGATTGAAACTGGCAAGAGTATGCGCAAACGTTCAAACGCAATGTAGAGCCCTTGAAAACAAAAGAACCTCGATTACGAGATCCCTATGCCTCGAAGCGGAATGCAGACGCATGTTTGTAAACCTTCGAACCCAAAACCCCCCGCTTGCGGGGGGTTAAGGTGTACTTTACAACAAAAAATATCCCCAATCCTGAAAATCCCATAATCCCGGTTCAGACATCAACCACACCCTTTGCAATCGCCTAAAGAAATTATAACCTAAGTTGCCACCTATTGATAGACATAGCACTCCTACGGAGTGCGGTCGCTTAGATACACCGTTTCTATAGACATATCACCCCTACGGGGTGAGGAAAGCCTGACAAGTCTTATGAAAACGTTAAAAACTTGTTAGCAACTTGGGTAAATTATAGTAAAGTTTAGAATTAATAGGACACCCTGCACAGGTTCGGTTGGAATGCAGATCGCATTTGGGCGAGGACACCGCAAAACCGAACCTACCGGGGGATGCAAGTGTCTCTTTATTTTTACGGTTCACTATAAATGCCGCTGCCGATGCAAATCTTCAGGGTCATTCAATTGTACGATTTGGATCTTGGTTTGCTTTACATAAGTGAACGTTCTTGGGAAAAAATCGCGAGCGACAAAAAACACCCAAGCAAAAACACTCGCTCCTACAATCGAAAAAATTCACATACGTAAAGTGAATAGGTACAATTGAATAGCCCTGTGCAAATCTTCTGCTTGACTGTTTTTGCCAAAACCGTTATGATAGTACCATCAGAAATACGATCTATTTCCTGAAGACAGATACGTATCAAAAAGGAGAACCCTCGTGCAACAAATACACGAATGGACTGAGCGCAACCCTTATACACGCCTTATCACACCCAAGCGAATCTTGTTTGTGATACTCGGCATTGTAATCTTGGGGTGCTTAGCCACAAGCTTTTATACAGTCGAAGCAGACGAAATCGCTGTCGTCCTCATGTTCGGGAAATCTGTCCGACAAGCAGAACCCGGACTCCACTTCAAATTACCGCTCGGCATTGAGCGAGCTATTAGCGTCCCCGTCCGAAAAGTTTTCAAAGAAGAATTCGGATTCCGCACCCTTAAAGCAGGCGTACGCACGCAGTACGACACCCGAGACTTCTCCGAAGAATCTCTACTGCTCAGCGGCGATCTGAACATAGCTGATGTCGAATGGGTCGTTCAATATAAGATCAAAGACCCCGAAAAATTCCTCTTTTCCGTCCGAAATCCACAACGCGCATTGCGAGACCTCTCAGAATCCGTCATGAGCCGAGTCATCGGAGACCGCATTGTTACCGAAGTGCTAACCGTCGGTCGTATTGAAATCGCTGCCGAGGTTGAAGAACATCTACAGCAACTGCTTGACCTCTATCAGACCGGATTAGATGTCGCAACAGTAACCCTACAAGATGTCAATCCACCAGAAGCGGTAAAAGCCGCCTTTAACGCCGTTAACGAGGCGAAGCAGGAAAAAGAACGTCTCATCAACGAAGCGTGGCGCGATTACAACCAATCCGTCCCGAAATCAAAAGGGTTAGCCGCACAACAGATTTCGGAGGCACAAGGCTACGCCCTCAAACGCGTTAACGAAGCGCAAGGCGATGCAGACCGGTTTAAAGCGATCCGCTCAGAATATCAGAAGGCAAAAGAGGTCACGCGCCGCCGCCTCTATCTCGAAGCGATGCAAGAAGTTTTGCCACAGGTCAAAGAAATTTATATCATCGACGGTAAAACCAACTCACCGATCCCACTGCTGCAACTCAAAGAATAAAGGAGTATGCCAATGAAATCGACAAAAATCCTTATACCGGTGATCATCATCGTTATTATCGCGATCCCAATTGCTGCGGGGATGTTCTATACCGTCTATGAAGGCGAGCAGGTCGTCATTACTGAATTTGGTCGTCCCGTCGGACAGCCTGTTGTCACCGCGGGACTAAAAATGAAGACCCCTTTTATCCAGCAAGTGCATCGATTTGAGAAACGCGTCCTTGAATGGGACGGGTCCCCAAACCAGATTCCGACAAAAGACAAGAAATTCATCTGGCTTGATACGACCGCGCGGTGGCGCATTAAAGACGCACTCAAATTCTATCAGGCACTCGGCACAGAAGAGTTCGCACAATCGCGTTTAGATGACATTATCGATTCCGCTGCCCGTGATTTAGTCACCGCGCAACTCTTAATTGAAGTCGTCCGCGATTCAAATCGGGTGCTAAGTCTTGATCTGGAAGTCCTTGAAGATGAGGAAGGGCAATCTGGCGAACCGTTGGAAGAGATTCGGATCGGCAGAGAGCAAATTACACGGAGGATCCTTGAGAAAGTCCAAGCAACTGTCCCCCAATTCGGCATCGAACTCGTTGATGTTCAGGTCAAACGGATCAATTATGTAGACGAAGTCCGCACGAAAGTCTTTGATCGTATGATTTCCAGACAGCAACGCATCTCTGAGAAATACAAATCCGAGGGTGAAGGTGAAGCCGCCGACATCAAGGGACAGAAACAGAAGGAGTTAGAACGGATTCAGTCCGAGGCTTATAAGCAGGCGGAGCAAATTAAAGGTGATGCGGATGCACAAGCGATCCAGATTTATGCTGAGGCACACGGTCAAGATCCAGAGTTCTTCGCTTTTATCCAAACCTTAGAGACGTATCGGAAAACAACCGGTGCCAGCACAAAACTCATTCTCACGACAGATAGCGATCTCTACCGCTATCTCAAAAACAGTGAAGTCATCGGGCGTTAGCTGCGTTTCATGAACTCCCCCGCCCCCGCCCCCTGATAAGGGGGGTTAGGGTAAGGGGGTTAGAAGGGTTAGTGGAGTTCTGCGGTTTTGCGGCGTACTCGTCCATACCGCGCCCGTCATCCTATAAATCCTGATTCTGACAATAATGGTATTAGTCCGCCGCTTCAGTATCCGGATCCTTGGCATCCGATGCGATATGGAGTTGGTATCCCTGTTCCTTGAATTGCTCACTCTTTTCCGCCATGCCTTCTGTCAATGCTTCCTCAGCAGTGATCCCCTTCTCCTCCGCATATTGACGGATGTCCTCCGTGATTTTCATTGAGCAGAAATGCGGACCACACATCGAGCAGAAATGAACCGTTTTCGCCGACTCGCTCGGAAGCGTTTCATCGTGATAGTCACGGGCAGTTTCCGGGTCCAAACTGAGATTGAACTGATCTTCCCAACGGAACTCGAAACGCGCCTTCGACAGCACATTGTCCCGTTCCTGCGCCCCCGGATGCCCTTTCGCAAGATCAGCAGCGTGCGCCGCGATTTTGTAAGCGATGACCCCTTCCTTCACATCGTCCCTATTCGGTAATCCGAGATGTTCCTTTGGAGTCACATAGCAGAGCATCGCACACCCAAACCACCCGATCATCGCCGCTCCTATCCCGCTTGTGATGTGATCATAACCGGGCGCGATGTCAGTTGTCAACGGACCGAGCGTATAGAACGGTGCCTCGTCGCAATGTTTGAGCTGCAAATCCATATTTTCCTTAATCAGGTGCATCGGGATGTGCCCAGGCCCCTCAATCATCACTTGGCAATCGTGATCCCAAGCGATCTGCGTCAGTTCGCCGAGGGTTTCCAGCTCTGCGAATTGGGCTTCATCGTTCGCATCGGGAATCGCACCCGGACGTAAGCCATCGCCCAGGGAGAAAGAGACATCGTAAGCACGCATAATCTCACAAATTTCGGGGAAATGCGTATACAAGAAGCTTTCTTGATGATGGGTCAGACACCATTTCGCCATGATACTGCCACCCCGCGACACGATACCGCACGAACGGTTCGCGGTCAACGGAATATAAGCGAGACGGACACCCGCATGGATTGTAAAGTAATCAACCCCCTGCTCCGCTTGTTCGATGAGTGTGTCCCGATAGACCTTCCAGCTCAGCTCCTCCGCTTTGCCCCCGACCTTCTCCAATGCCTGATAAATCGGCACCGTACCTATCGGGACAGGCGAGTTGCGCAGAATCCACTCACGCGTTTCGTGAATGTTTTTGCCAGTTGACAAGTCCATCACAGTATCCGTTCCCCATTTCGTTGCCCAACGCATCTTTTCGACCTCTTCTTCAATGGAAGAAGCGACGGCAGAGTTACCGATATTTGCGTTGATTTTCACCAGAAAGTTCCTGCCGATAATCATCGGTTCACTTTCCGGGTGATTGATATTGGCTGGAATAATCGCTCGACCGCGTGCAACCTCGTCGCGGACGAATTCTGGCGTAATATATTCAGGGATAAACGCCCCGAATGTTTCGCCCGGATGTTGATGGTTCAATTGGTTACGTGTCCGATAATCGCCGTGAATCGCCGCGTACGCTTGCGCTCTACCCATATTCTCCCGAATCGCGATATATTCCATCTCAGGTGTCACGATCCCACGCTTTGCATAAGCCATTTGCGTGACAGCCTCACCGTTCTTCGCACGCAGCGGTTTCCGTTTCAGACCCGGGTAGTTCTTCAATCCACCCTTTGATTCCGAGCGCATACGGGCATACTGTTCATGTCCTTTAGTGAGATAACCGTTATCCTGCGGTTGGATTTCCCGCCCATTATATCTTTCAACGTCCCCGCGCGCCAAAATCCAGTCGCCTCGGATCGCTGGAAGCCCCGACTCCACATCACACGATTCCGAATCGTCGCCCCACGCGCCGCTTGTATCGTAAACCCGCAGCGGTTCATTCTCTTCAATCGTTCCATCTGCAACGTGTGTCGGTGTGAGTGTAATCTCACGGAAAGGCACGCGGATATCGGGATGCAAATTACCGGAAACGTACACCTTTCTACTATTCGGAAAGAAACCCTCAGTTTTAGAACCCATAAAATTAACCTCCAATAGTCTCATCGTCATTGAGTTTATATTTCTCTATATCTGTTGCCAATACTTTTCAGACTGCGTGTGATACGTTTTGCTTCAATGAAAAAGATAAAATCCCCACGTCACTTAACATACTAACACAACTTCTATATTTTTGCAAGTAATGTGCATTTGATTCCAGAGACATTCAATTGTCGAATTTTGGATTAGATTTTCACCGCCAGGCCCGGGAGAAAAAACTCTCCCATCACATCGTAGGTTGGGTTGAACGGATACAACCAAAAGCATACAAATCAGAGAAAACCGAAACTGTTTCAAAGACCGGCATATTCACCAGAGACCGAGTGAAACCCAACGCCTTTCGGCTTTCCTGAACGCCTTGCGTTCTGAAGTTGGGTTTCTCTGCGTTCTTGATTGTGGAGACGATATGTTGAATATGCGTGTATTGGGTGTGGCACATCTATCTTCTCAGTTGCGTTCAACCCAACCTACTCCGCTTAGCATTCGCTTCCAATTTCCTAACCTGCACCGACAATTGAATGTCTCTGATTTGATTCAGAAAAAAATAATTGACAAACTATATAGATATTGCTATGATAATTGGCAATTGAGGCGAAATGTGTCGTCGGTGCAACAGAGCATCGGCTAACGAATATCCAACACCTTACAGCACCTTGGGTGGGGAGAATGAAGTATGGGAAACCGAATTGAAATCGGTAATCTCAAAATAGATGAAGATTTGTATGCACTGGTCCGAGATGAAATCGCGCCTGGCACGGGAATAGCAGCAGATGCTTTCTGGAAAGCACTCAGCGACATCGTCGCCGCATTCGCACCAGAAAACAGGGCACTGTTAGAGAAACGGGATACGCTCCAGCAACAGATCGACGCATGGCATCTCGCACGCAAAGATGAACCCTTGGATGGTGAAGCCTATGCAGCCTTCCTTACCGATATAGGGTACCTACTGCCTGAAGGACGGGATTTTACCGTCATTACCGAAGATGTCGACATAGAGATTTCACTCATCTCAGGACCGCAATTAGTTGTACCGACCGATAACGCACGCTATGCCCTAAATGCAGCGAACGCCCGCTGGGGGAGCCTCTACGATGCACTCTACGGCACAGATGTTATTGATGAATCCGAGGGTGCCACGCGAAGTGCTACCTATAACCCCGTCCGAGGTGCGAAAGTTATCGCATACACTGAAGAGTTTTTAGATGAAATGACCGGACTTGAAGCCGGCAGTTTTTCTGACATTACACAATTTTCACTCAAAACTGTTCATGACCAGCAGCAGTTACGCGCAACCCTCACCGATGGCAGTGAGGTCGGTTTAGCCGATCCGACCAAATTCGCAGGTTTTACGCAAAATAACGGGCAACTCACCGCTATTCTACTCCGTAACCACGGATTGCACATCGAAATACGGATAGACCGAGAGCATCCCGTCGGTAAGGCACATCCGGCTGGTGTCGTTGATGTTATCCTTGAGTCCGCAATCACAACGATCCAAGATTGCGAAGACTCCGTCGCTGCAGTGGATGCAGCCGACAAAGTGCAAGTCTATCGCAATTGGAACGGTATCATGAAGGGGACGTTGGAGACCACATTCGAGAAAAACGGCGAAAGGATCACCCGCCGCCTCACACCCGATAAAACGTTTACCGCACCCGATGGCAGCACTTTGACATTACCCGGCAGAAGCCTTCTCCTCATTCGGAATGTTGGACTCCATATCTACACAGATGCCGTCACCACAACAGCGGACGAAGAAATTCCGGAAGGGATCTTAGATGCGATGATCACCAGTTTCGCCGCAATGCATGACCTACAGCGTAACAGTGCCTACACCAATAGCAAAACGGGGAGCATCTACATCGTCAAACCGAAATTTCACGGACCCGAAGAAGTCGATATGACGATTCGGTTGTTTGAATGGATAGAGTCCGCACTTGGACTCCCAACAAACACCATTAAAATTGGAATTATGGATGAGGAACGGCGCACAACGGTCAATCTCAAAGAGGCGATTCGGATAGCGAGAGAACGACTCGTCTTTATTAACACCGGATTTTTGGACAGAACAGGCGATGAAATCCATACAAGCATGGAAGCAGGCCCCGTCATCCCCAAGATGGAGATCCGAGACGCGCCCTGGATGATCGCTTATGAAGATTGGAACGTCGATATCGGAATCGAGACAGCTTTACTCGGTACCGCACAGATCGGAAAAGGGATGTGGACGAAACCTGACCAGATGGCAGAGATGGTCGAAACGAAAATGAATCATCCGTTAGCCGGCGCGACAACCGCATGGGTGCCCTCACCGACAGCCGCAACGCTTCACGCGATGCACTATCACCGCGTTGATGTCGGCAATTGGATAAAGGAATTAGCCGCAAGGCAACGCGCCAGCATGGCAGACCTGCTAACCCCGCCGCTCCTAAAAGACCGCCAACTACAACCCGATGAAATCCAGCGCGAATTGGATAACAACGCACAAGGCATCTTAGGATACGTGGTCCGCTGGGTCGACCAAGGTATCGGATGCTCAAAGATACCCGATATTAACAATGTCGGTTTGATGGAAGACCGCGCCACACTGCGGATTTCAAGCCAACATATCGCCAATTGGTTCCACCACGGAATCGTCACGGAGGCGCAGGTAACCGAGACGTTCCAGCGAATGGCAAAGATCGTTGACGAACAAAACGCCGGTGACCCGAACTATCGGAACATGGCACCCCATTACGACCAGAGCATCGCGTTCCAAGCAGCTTTAGACCTCGTTTTCAAAGGTTGTGAACTCCCCAACGGGTATACAGAATTTGTGCTACATCCGCGACGGCGAGAAGTCAAAGCAGGCAGTGTGTAAAGTTAATCTACATGCAACCGCGCCGTGCCACGCTTTGGATTGTTTCTCTATGAATCGAGTCTATAAAATTTGATGGCGTTGTCCCGGAAAAGGTTCCGCAACTCTTCGGGCGAACATCCTGAGACCGCGTTTTTCAATGTCTGCACCCACCGCGGATAATCCGTCGCTTGTGTAGAGACGGGCCAATCGCTCCCATATATAACCCGATCAAAACCGAAACACGTGATGACGTGTTCGATATACGGCTGGAGATCAGCAGATGTCCACGCCTCAAGGGCCGCCTCCGTTACCAACCCTGAAATTTTACAATGGACATTTGGAAACGACGCAAGCGTCTGAATTTCCTGTTTCCACGGCTCAAAAAGTTGATTTTTAATATCGGGTTTGCCGATATGGTCCAAGATGAATTGGACGTATGGGCACTGTTCCACAAGCCGAATCGCATTGGCAAGTTGTGGGTGGAAGATACAGATGTCGAAACTCAAGCCGTAGCGAGAGAGCGTTTTGACCCCCTTCACAAAGTCCGGTTGGACACAGAAATCTATGCTTTCGGACTGAATAAGCCGACGGATGCCTTTGATAAGCGGATTTTCTGTCAACTTTTCAACGAAGGGCGCAACATGTTCGCCTTCTTCAAGCGGTGCCCACGCAACGATCCCTTGAATCCGCGGTTCCACCGTCGTCGCCAGAGAAGTCACCCATGCTGTCTCTTTCAAACCGTCATCCGGATGTGTATCGCATTGCACAAAGACAATCGCTTCTATTTCCAGATCGCCGTAAGCGGCGGTATAATCTTTTAGAAGATAAGGTCTGTTGAGGGCTGGTACCTCTCCAAGCCATGGGTATCTGAGTTGTTTCGGGTGCCATAGGTGAACGTGTGTATCAACAATCGCGAATTGTTCCATTGGTGCCCTCCGACTTGTATCAAATTTACCTCCATTTTAGGGCCGCCGCGTGAAATTGTCAATCAATTTTAAAATTCGCATTGACAACACTAACAATAGCGTGTAAAATTTAAAGCAGTAGGTTGAAAAAATCTGGATACGGAGGAGCAAAATATGGGACAAAAATCTCGAATTGTTATGGTAGCAGGCAGTGCAAGCCATGGCGGCGGTTCGCATGAACACCCCGCAGGATGCGCACTCTTCGCCGATTTATTGAACAAAAATGTTGACGGCGTGGATGCCGTAGTCTTCCAAGGCTGGCCCGAAGACCCCGCCACTTTCATAGATACGGATGCAATCATCGTTTATTCCGATGGCGGCGGCGGACATCTTAGCATCCCGCATCTTCAGCAGATTTCCGAACTTATGGAACAAGGCATCGGGCTTGCAATGTTGCACTATGCCGTCGAAGTACCGAAAGGTGAACCCGGCGACCGATTCTTGGACTGGATCGGCGGCTATTTTGAAACACATCTTTCAGTCAATCCGTATTGGACAGCCACATTTACAGGATTTCCTGAACACCCCATCACCCGCGGATTAGAACCCTTCTCCTTGGAAGATGAATGGTACTATCACATGCGTTTCCGCGAGAATATGAAGGGTGTAACCCCAGTGCTAAGCGCGATCGCACCCGAATCAACGCTTGAGAGACCCGATGGTCCCCACAGCGGGAACCCGCATGTACGCGCATCCGTCGCGAACGGTGAACCCCAGCACTTGGCATGGTGCGTCGAGCGTCCTGATGGCGGACGTGGATTCGGGTTTACCGGCGGACATCTCCATCGTAATTGGGCAGATGACCAGATCCGTAAACTCATCCTCAACGCAATCGCATGGACAGCAAAGCTGGAAATCCCTGAGGGTGGTATCTCAACACCGACACCGACGGAGACTGAATTGGATGCATATCTCTAAGTGGAATACATCTTGTAGCATAACCTATTAGGGTGTGAGGAATAGTTATCGGTTATCAGTTGTCAGTTGTCAGTCTGGTTTTTGATAAATCAATATCTTCTTATCACGTTCCTTACCCATAGTGTGTAACGACGGTTACAAAGAGATGATCAAACATCAGAAACCCCTTAACTGATAACTGACAACTACCATAATCTTTAAAAACCGCACCTACTTGCTGAGGAAAAAAATGGAACAAGAATTACAAGATTATCTGTTCGACCTGCAAGGCTATTTGATTTTAGAAAATGCCATCTCAGAACCCGATCTGGATAAGATGAACAACTGGATCGACGCACATTGGGAATACGTCGCAAAACCGTGGGCGGACAATACAGAGGACAAACGGATTCCGCGTTGGATCGGCAATATTGAGACACACACCTACAACATTGAAAACGGCGTAAATTTTCAGAATATCATTGAAGGCGGCGATGTCTTCCAGAAGCTAATAGACCATCCCGCATGGATCAACCTTGTTCGGAAATACGTCCATGAAGTCAACGGACTTTCAATCCACGAGAATTTCCTCAATGTTCGCGGGCCCGGCGGTTTCATTCATATCCACTGTGGCGGACATGTCCCTTTGAGTTACCTCACATTCCGACAAGAAAACACTGGCGAATGGATGGTCGGACAGATTAACGTCCTCATGGCACTTAACGATATTGGACCGGGGGATGGCGCCCCTGTCCTCGTGCCGGGCAGCCACAAATGTACCGAAATTCATCCGCGTCTGAAGCACGATGGTAAAGGCATCGTTTACGACGGTTTTAGCGGTAAACCCGCAGGCACAGCATTTGGCACAAAAGAGATCTATCTCAAAGCCGGAGATGTCGTCATGTTCACAGATGCCATCACCCATGGATCCGCAGAGCGGACAAATGATGGGTATCGCCGCTCTATCGTCTATCGTTATTCTCCCAGATATGTCCGTGAACGTTTCGACTATCCGCATTCAGACGAGTTATTAGCGCGTTTGACACCCGACCAACGCAAAATTATCCAACCGATGTCAATACGCCGGCCGCCACAAGCTGTGTAGCGATAAACCACAGAAGGATAGTATATCTTTTGTAGGTTTGCTTGAGGATATCGCTCAACATCCTAACCTGTCGCAGTGTGAAATAAATCAGATGACTACAAATAAACGCCAATTTTAGACTGGACATCCCACTAGGCACACTATTCAGAAATAACCTGTGGAGGATATTTTCATAATGAGTACAATTCAAGAAATAACGGCGGCGTTGCCAAACCTTAGTACCGATGAGCTGCAACACATTGAGCAAGTTATTCGCGATTTATATCGTGCGCGTCACGAAACTATCATTTATGATGATGACTATGGAATCTGGACCGAGCAGGATCAGGTTTCTGTAGCAGCGGAGGTTTTTCAACTGTTTGAGAAAGAAGAAAATTTAGAGGACAATGTCGATGCCTAAACGTGGTGAGATCTGGTTAGCCGACCTCGGATTCGCAGCAAAAACACGCCCTGTTCTGGTTTTAAGTGTGCCTTTTTCAGATTCAGATTATGCTTTAATAACAGTTGTACCACGCACAACAAACATAAAATCTTCTGACTTCCAAGTTGAACTTTCTATATCAGGTCTGAGACCTGGAGCTTTCAATGTTCAGGGACTTACGGCAATTCCACCATCCAAATTCATTCGCAGATTGGGAACATTGCAGTCTGCAGAAATGAAGTTAATTGAAGAAACGGTAAAGAGATGGTTAGGTTTTTAGTACCCTTTTGAAAGACTATCGGAAAACTGACAGAATATGGGAAAACCACAAAAAACGCTCTGGAGCGGACGCTTCAGCACAAACCTCACGACAGAGACAATAGCCTTCACACATTCCATCGAGGCAGACACCCGACTCATCGGATACGATATCTGGGGCAGTCAAGCGCACGCGATTATGCTCGCTCGACAAAAGATCATTTCCGATGCCGACCTACGCGAGATTTTACGCTGGCTCCGAAAAGCAGAAGAAGATTTTCAGAACGGCGATCTTACGCTCGATCCGAATAAAGAAGATGTCCACATGAACGTCGAATCTTACCTCATTGAGAACGCCGGACGCGAATTCGGTGGTAAACTCCACACTGCCCGTTCTCGCAACGATCAGGTACTTGTAGACGCACATCTCTACATCCGAGAGGAAATACTTAATATCCAACGCGGTCTCTCTGAATTGTGTGCTGCTTTTCTTCACATCGCCAAGCAGCACGTTGACACTGTGATGCCCGGCTATACGCATACACAGCACGCCCAACCGATCAGCCTCGGGTTCTGGGCAACCGCTTATGTCAGTATGTTCCTACGGGATCAGAAACGCCTACAATCTGCTTATGCACTCGCGAATACGAACCCGCTCGGCGCATGTGCATTGGCTGGCACAACCTTCCCGATCGACCGAGAACTCACAACGCAGCTGCTCGGTTTCGATGGACCGCACGAACACGCCCTTGACGTTATCAGCAGCCGCGATTTTATCGCAGAGACACTCTTTGCATTATCGCTCGTGATGGCGAACCTCTCACGCATTAGTGAAGAAATCGTCTATTGGACAACCTACGAATTCGGGATCGCAGTGCTTGACGATGCCTATGCTTTCGGGAGCTCCATCATGCCCCAGAAGAAGAACCCTGACATCGCCGAACTCACACGCGGACGCACCGGGCGCGTCTACGGCGCACTACTGGACCTATTGACAAACCTCAAAGGTTTACCAATGGGTTATAACCGTGACTTCCAAGAAGATAAACCGCCGTTATGGGAAGCGTTTGATATTGTGAAGGCGTGCCTCGGTCTGTTACCGGAACTTCTCAAGACAACAGATTTCAGAACGGAACGGATGGCAGAATTGGCAAATGCCAACTTCGCAACCGCCACGGAATTAGCGAACTATCTCACTAAAGCACATCAAATCAGTTTTCGGGAGTGCCACGAAATTGTTGGATGGCTCGTCGGTGAACTGGTACAACAAGAAAAAACATTCGCGGATTGGGAGTTGACGCAAAGTCTCTTGAAACAGAGAGAAATTGACATATCCATTCCGCAACTCAAACAGATTCTGGATGCGGAATTGGCAATTCGGAACAACCAAAGCCTCGGCGGCACGTCACCTGCAGAAGTTCATCGGATGATAGATAACTTTGAAGCACAACTCAATGCGGTTGCGCTGAATATCTATAATTGCCAGTCGCAAATTGACAGAGCGCATCAAGAGACGCTGCAGATTGTTGACAAAGTATTGGAAGAACAAGTTAGCACCTTATGAGGAGATTATTGTGGAACTAAACATGGAAAAAGTGTCTTTAAAAGATATGACACATAAGCAATTTCGTAAATGGTTACTTCCGATTGTGGAACATACCCTATTTGTGGACCGTGAGAGGATCCTTAAATTGCTTACGATGGATACAGATAGGGATACACTAACAGAAGCCTTCCGCGAATTTTTTGAAGACTACTACTATGATGTAGCATTTGCGTTAGATCGCTATGAGAAGTGCCTACTTTCGGTTTTGGATTCCTGTGATACTTATGCCTCTTTAAAACACCGAGTTGTTATTGTTGAAAGTAAACGAAAGGCATCACCTATGGGACGGGAAGTACGACGGATGGGTTCATACCTCCCCGGAGATCCCGTACCACGGATAAAAATATCTGAATTATCGAATGACGACTTCCGCGAATTTCTGCATACATTGGTGAAGTCCGAATTTTTTGAGGCACATAGTCAAGTCGTTAAGATGCTCAGCGTAGAGTGGGTAGGTGGTACAAAACCGCTTGCACGTGAAGTAACAGATATCGAGAATAGACACTTACGTGAAGCAGTTTACGAATTTTTCGTGTGCCATCTGGAATTGGAACAGTTCCTTGAAGATTATGAGTACGATCCGGACGAAGGATTAGAGGTCCGCCTAGAGGTTGCTGAAGAGCTGGAACAAAGCATCACCGATCATGAATCTGGTGAAATTAAAGGCAGACCCCTCCAAGAGGTGGCAAAAGAATTTGGGGTCACGCTGAAATGTACACATTGACAATAAAACGCCGTGCCGCATCGGATTTGCGACGGTTGAGTCCACCGATTTACTTGCTGGTCTTCAACAAACTGGAACGATTATGTGAGATTTGTGACGACTATCCCCATAAAGCCCTGAAAGGTGTCCATAGAGGGAAGTTTAGCTTATCCGTTGCTAAAGATTATCGGGTTCTCTATACTTTTGATAGACGTATCCGAGAGATTGTTGTTCACCGAGTCGGGCACCGTAGCAGTATCTATTAAACATAACCCAAGTTTCTACTAATAGTCTGTCAACTTTCAAGTGAAGGGTAAAAGTGTTCGTAGGGGGTTTTTGCTTGGGTGTTTCTTCAGGGTTTCCCCGCCCGATATGCCCATCCAGGACCATTTAGTTTTAAAAAATTATTGGGGGTTTTCACCTTTTCTGGGCGGAGCTGGCGAGGTTAGGAAACCTCGCCAGCGGGTTTGGCGGGTCAAAAGGGGTTAAACATATTCACAAATGTAAACCAAATATATAAACTAAATGGTCCTGTATGCCCATCAATTTAGTCTTGACCAAGCACTAACGAGTTTTTAACGTTTTCACAAGACTTGTCAGGCACTTTCCTCACCCCGTAGGGGTGATATGTCTATAGAAACGGCGTATTTAAGCGACCACACTCCGTAGGAGTGCTATGTCTATCAATAGGTGGAAACTTAGGTTAAACCATAAGTGTCAATTTTAGAAATAGTAACCGTCTCACTCACAGGCCCGGTAGGTTCGGTTTCCTAACCGAACCGGATACTACGCGGAAACCTTGAAGACTTCAAAAACCTCTTCAGTCCTATAGGGACGGTATGTTTATAGCAGCATCAGTTTATAACTTTTCAGCCCTGTCCGGGGTTTTTGCTTGGGCGTTTCTTCTAGCATGTTTATATAGATGCTCTATAAAACACCATAAAAAATCACTAAATTGACACCTATGGGTGGCAACTTAGGTTAAACATAGGCTGGACGCAAACGCCCTTTGAGAAGTAAGCGTACGCGTAGATTTTCGGGACCGTGAGCATCAGGTCCATTGAAGCACGGGATCCCGGCAAACATTCGCTTACTGTGTAAGTTCTAAATAGTAAAGGATTTCAAAATGACCCGCGGAGAAGCACTTGAAATATTAGGTTTAGACTCGGATGCATCGTTAGACGAGGCTAGAGAGGCTTACCGTACGCTAGTGAAACACTACCACCCTGATAAAAATGCAGCGTCCAATGCCTCTGTAATGTTTCGGATAATCCAGGATGCGTGGGAAGTTATCCAGGACCATTCTGAACAAGAATTCACCAAGACAGAAACAAGACAGAAACAGGCTGAAGCCGAAACTGCCCGCAAACGCACCGAGGAGGAAACCCAACGTAAACATGCTGAGGCAGAGGCTAAGCGAAAACAAGCCGAAGAAAATAGTGAAAAAAAGATCAAGCGTTTCCGTCTTATTGGAGGGGCTATTTTCTTCTGTTGGACTTTTATTGAAAATTTGCTGATTAATATTCATTTATTCGCTGCTGTCATGATAGCTGTCTTTTTAGTTTGGGCAGTGAATTTGTTCTTCGGCTGGATCCTCGCGTGGATTACCATCAAAATCAGTGGGCAGATTGAAAAAAAAACCGCTTGTTTTTGTTATATCGGCTCGTTTATTATGTCCTTAATTACCAATTTGATATTGATAAAAAACACAAATGTTGTGTTTAGTGTCAGGGTGCTTCTCGGAGCTCTGATTTGTAGTTGGTTGATTATAGGACTTACTCGCATAATTAAGGCAAGAATCATGATAATCAAGAGATGAGTAAGGAGTCCGATAGACGAAATTTTAGGAGTGCCGATTGAGATAATATTGTAAGAGGAGGAATACAAGCAATCAATGCGTACAGGTCCGTACAAACTATTGAGGGATTTTGCACAGAAACATCCGAATACCAGCTCGGCACTTAACCATTGGTATGAATTGATAAGCGGAAGTAATTTCCGCTCTATTGCAGAGTTGCGTGAGGTCTTTCCTCATGCAGATCGAGTTAAAGGTTGGACTGTCTTCAATATTGGCGGCAATAAAGCGCGTCTTATTGCCTTTATTCACTATGGGCGCCAGACGGTATCTATTCATCGTGTACTAACGCACCCCGAGTACGATAAATGGCAGCCCTGATAGTATGAAAATCTAACTCTAAAAATTTCAGGAGTAAATTATGTTAACCGAAAAACACCCTATACCCCAGGTATCACGATCAGAATTTCGAGATGATATACCTAACGATTCTGAGTCATTTGTGCAAGCATTGAAAGCTTTAACGTATGCAGTTAGCATACACAAAGACGATGACTCCATCCCTTTAACTGAAGAGGGCTACGATTCTCTTGTCGTACTGCTGCATGAATTAACAGACGTAGTCCTTGACGACGAAAATCACTTTTTCGCACCCTTAATGGAATTCATCCTTGTGCTTATTGAAAAATATGACCATGCACATATCATCCCAGAGTTAGCAGCGCAAATTCAGAGCGATAGAGCCCAACACGCTTCCAATACGGAAAACGAACTTGTGGCCGATTGATTTCTTATTCCGCCAGAGATATTCAATTGTCGAATTATCAGAATCGCGGATTTTAAGATATGCGTCATCCGAAATCGATTTGATAATTGGAGAGTTTTCCAGAGAATTGAATGGCTCTGGTAGCATAACCTATTAGATTGTGCATCTTGTCCTTTTTTATCTTCTGAGTTCAGCCTGTTGCACAGGCTAACAGCCTATGCTACGCGGGTGTCGCGTTCTTTTGTAGCATAACCTGTTAGGTTGTGCGGCGTTAAATAAGCACAGACTAACGGTTTCCTATGCTACAAGGAAGGTATAATCCCGAGAATCCTTTAATCCTATAAATCCCGATTCAGACAATTTAACAATTGAATGTCTCTGCTTGTTTCACTAATAAATATTGGGGTGTGTAAAGTTTTTGGCAGCGTTCCCGTGTCTAATCTATTTGAAAAACCTTGTCCTCTTTAGTCCTGTAAGGTTTATTTGCTTGGGTGTTTCTATAAACATTGCGTCCTTACAGGACTGAAGAGGTTTTTGAAGCCTTCAAGGTTTACGCGTAGGAGACGGTTCGGTTAGGAAACCGAACCTACCGGGCCTTCCGCGCCAAAATATTTACACACCCGACACTGCAAAAAAATTGTTTTTTCTTTACAAATGTGTTATACTATGATGAAATAGGCTTAAATTTTTAATTTTATGGATGAGGTGTTATATGAAAAAAGGGCAATTAATTTTTGCTTTAGATCCTAACGAAGGTCCGAAGGTTCACCATTTACTGCGGTTACTTGCTACTATTGTACCGTGGGTCAAAATTGGTTTTCAAGCCTTTGGTGTTTTGGAATCCAAGTGCTTTGAAAAACCAAAAGAACTCGGATATAAAGTTTTTTTGGATCTTAAGTTCCATGATATTCCAAATACTGTTGCACGAGATGTGGGGGCTATGACAAAACGTGGCGCGCACATGATTAACATGCATGCCTCTGGGGGGTTTGAGATGATGCGTGC
This sequence comes from Candidatus Poribacteria bacterium, assembly GCA_963668035.1. Lineage (GTDB taxonomy): Bacteria > Poribacteria > WGA-4E > WGA-4E > WGA-3G > WGA-3G. The sequence continues at coordinate 776,225 of OY764073.1, forward strand.
TGCAAGAGATAGCGCTGAACGCTCAGCCGCAGAACAAGGAATTCCGAGACCCACTCTGCTTGGTGTCACGATTCTAACAAGTATGGATCAGGTGGGTTTTCAGACCCACTTCGACTCGCAACGACCACTTACAAAACAAGTAGTTTATCTCGCGAAACAGGCTCAAGAAGCAGGTTTGGATGGAGTCTGCGCGTCTCCGTTGGAAATTGAACCGATTCGGAAGGCGTGTGGCGATGATTTTGTAATTGTTACGCCAGGCATTCGCCCTGAATGGTCAACTCAAGGAGACCAAAGACGCATCACCACACCAGCGGAGGCAATCAAGCGCGGGGCGAATTACATTGTTGTCGGTAGACCAATTCTTGAGGCAACTGATCCAGTCAAAGCCGCGAAGAAAATTCTTGCTGAAATTAGTAAGGTATAACATCATGAACATCGTCTGTATCTGTTTAGACACATTCCGTGCCGACATTATCGGCGAAGGCAAGAAATACAGCCACGTGCAAACCCCAAACCTCGACGCATTGGCATCGGAGAGCGTCCGTTTCACACGTGCCTTTGGCGAAGGGCAACCGACGCTTCAAGTCCGCCGCGCCAACTTCACAGGTATGCGGAGTTTCCCGTGGAAATATAACTTCGACCGACGCGGACACTGGCACCACGCACCCGGTTGGCACAGGATCCCACCCGAACAGGACACCCTTGCAGAAGTCCTACTGGAGCGTGGTTATCTGACCGCACTGATTGCCGATACCTATCACATGTTCAAACCGACGATGAATTTCTCGCGCGGGTTCGCGCATTTCGACTTCATCCGCGGCCAAGAATCCGATAACTGGCACAGCGGCGATCCGAGACTCATTGAAGAACAACTCCGAAAACACGTCCGGGAACCCATCAACTGGCAACGCCACGCCGGACTCGTCAATTACCTCTTATCGCAACGCCACCGCCAATCCGAAGATGACTATAGCTGCGCACGCGTCTTCCGTGCCGCAGCGGATTGGCTTCAAGATAATCACACCGTCGGTCCCTTCTTCTTATGGATAGATAGTTTCGATCCGCATGAACCCTGGGACCCACCGAAATCTTATGCAGACCTCTATTTTCCTGATTATTCAGGCAAGGATTTCATCACGCCCGGAAGTGCGAACGAAGGCGACGGTCCCACGGAAGACGAACGCCGCCGAATTGAAGCACTCTATCTCGGAGAAGTCACATTCGTGGATAAATGGGTCGGCGTGCTACTCGATAAGATAGAGCAGCTCAACATCAAAGACGATACATTAGTTGTGCTGATGTCCGACCACGGCACACAACTCCGCGATCACGGAAGCTTCGGAAAAGGCGCGAATAAGCTGCACCCCTTCAACACGCAACTGAACTTGATGATCCGGCACCCAGAGGGACCCAACGACACCGATATTTTTGCGTTTGTGCAGAATCACGACCTCATGCCGACACTCCTGAACCTGCTTGACGTTCCGTGCGATTGGACAGACGGTGAGAATATGTGGCAACTCGTCACACAGGAGAAGGCACAGCTCCGTGAACGGATTATCACGGGGTGGGCAGGCTTTGCTACAGGCAACGCGCGGGGACGCGTCAGCGTCCGCGATGACCATTGGAACTTCTGTACTTCGGTAGGTTACAATGATCAGAAAGGCGATGAGCTCTTTGATATCCGAAACGATCCAGAGGAGAAGGTAAACGTCGCGAGCGACCATCCGACGATTGTCGCAGAACGGAGACGCGATATTGAAGCACTGATCGGACAACCGCTGCCTGGACATTTCATTGAAGTCTGCGATCCCGGACACGCCCCAATGACGCGGTGGCTCCAGAAGAAATTGGCAGAAATGTAAACCAGACTTATACCATTTCTGATTATATCTCTTTCGTTGTTAGCTTCATCGATCGAACAGTTGAGATCCAGGGGGTGACAAATTAACCTCTGGTAGTTCTGGAGGATCTGGGGGTGGCACCGTACTGTTGAGGTCCCCATAACAGAGTGCGAAACCTCCCCTGCCGAACCATGAACCCAATGATAGGAGGTAATTATCGATGTTGTCATGCGCTAAAAAACCTGCTCGCTTGACGTGATCGTGCCGCGCGAAAAAATAGTGGCGATTTCCGTTCCATCGCAGTTCACCGTTCCTTGAAATACGATAGGAGGCATTTGGTATAGGATGCAGATCCTCAGGATTAGCATACTCGAGCGGTATTTCGAGTTTGGCGATAAAATCCGCCATTGAGCCCCCTGCTTCATAATAGGCGAGAATGTCATTCCAATCGGCGAGGCGCACACCTTCACCCAATTGCGCCTTACATTCAGCCTTGAGGTCTCCTGTTTCGTCCAGATTGTGGGCAACGACGTGGAACTTTTGGTAACTCACTACCGGTGTCAACTCCGGTTCAGGGGCATCTGGCGCAATAGCTGGATTTAGCTCAATAGCTGGAACGGCGCGGTTCCACATCTCGTTGGTGCCAATGACCTCTGGCTCCGGGGGTGGCACCGTGCTATTGAGGTCTCCATAACAGAGTGCGAAGCCGCCCTTGCCGAACCATGAACCCAGTGATAGTAAGTAATTGTCAACGTTGTCGTGTGCTAAAAAATCTGCTCGCTTGACGTGATCATGCCGCGCGAAGAAGTAATGGCGATTCCCTTGCCATCGCAGCTCGCCGTTTCTTGAAATACGATAGGAGGTGTTCGGTATCGCTTCCATATCCCCGGGATTGCCATACTCGAGCGGTATTTCGAGTTCGGTGATGAAATCCGCCATTGAACCGCCTTCTCGGTAATAGCCGAGGATGTCGCTCCAGTCGGCGAGGCGCACACCTTCACCCAATTGCGCCTTACATTCAGCCTTGAGGTCTCCTGTTTCGTCCAGATTGTGGGCAACGACGTGGAACTTTTGGTAACTTACTACAACCTGCATACCTTGCTGGTGACCTTCGCACGTAAAACGTTGGGTACCGGTGGTCGTATCCCATGCGATAATGGTGCCATCTTTACTGGCAGTGAGCAGCGTCAATTCGTCAGGCGAAAATGCGAATCTGTAAACATAGTCTTGGTGTGCTTTTAAATCCATGATGTTTTGATATTCACCGATTGCATAATCCCACTGTTGCACCTCGCCACCTGTATAATGCCACAAGCGAATCCCATCATCATCATGCCCGCTGGCAAGAAATCTACCCCTCGGCGAAAATGCTAACGCATGGGTTGCGGTGCGACCCCGCCACTTCATTGTCGATTGTAAGTTGCCGGACTCAGTATCCCACACACGCATTGTTTCATACGCATCAGCAGTTAATAATGTCTTGCTGTCGGGTGAAAACGTTAGCGCAGTAACTGATCGTGTATGACCCTTCAAAGTGTGTAAGCGTTCTCCTGTCTTACCATCCCACAATTGGATTGAGAACTCTTTATCCTGCCAATCCGGTATTGTGATAGCAAGAAAACGCCCATCCGGTGAGAGTTCCGTTAGGCAAAGATCACTCCAATTTTCAAAAGATAATTTTATGTCTGTAACAAGTACCGGAGGTGTGTCGGGGTTAATCTCCCAGACATGAACACGCCCAAAAGATCCTGCACAGGCGAGTTTCGTGCCATCCTCAGAAAAAAATAGAGAGGAAATGCCCGTAGGTGCAGGGAGCGTTGTGACAAGTTGTCCAGCAGTTTTGTCCCACAACTGCACTTCTCCGTGTCCGTTACTGCCCGTTGCACAAGCGAGGACGTTCCCATCTGGTGAGAAGACTATTTTCCCGTAACCACGGTCAGGTTGCTTAAGCAAGGTGATTTCTGCACCCGTTTTCGCATCATATATCCAGATGCCAATATTGGTAGCAACAGCAAATTGCGTGCCATCTGGTGTAAAGGTGATGTCATTTGCACTGCCTTTTCCGAGGCGCAGTTTGGCATCTTCTGGTAAATGCTGTTGGGCAAGGCTTGAATTTGACAACAATAGACTTGAAATTAACAGCAAAGCAATATAGAAAAGCATCGGCTTTTTCATTTCAAATTCCTTTTTACAGTATTGGTGATACGCTATCACGCTAAGGTCATCACCTGATATTGACTTTCTTCAGTGTTTCCCAGTCCCAGAGCAAAATCGTCCCATCCGCACTCCCGGTTGCAAGCGTTTTCTCATCTTTCGAGAATGCCAACGTCTGGACGTGATCTGTATGCCCCTCATGCGTAGATAACAGAGCCCCCGTGCTGGCATCCCACAGTTGGATAGTACCGCCCCCATATATACTCGTCGCCCCAGTTATCCAGCCGCCACTCCTACCCCTAACCGTGCCAACCGGAAATTCAACCACTGTCCCACCAACCGCACTTATAAGGATGCTACTATCCGGCGAAAATATCAGTGTCCTCTTTCCTCCGAGGCGTTCCGGTGTACATACAGCCAACTGCGCACCTGTTGACGCGTTCCACAAATAGATCGCCTCTTGATTGCCACCCGCAAGTTTTTTGCTATCGGGCGAGAATACCAAGGAATCGAGACGTTCTGTAAGCACTTTGAATGTGGAAAGTATTTCACCCGTCTCTGTGCTATACAACTGGATGATTGTGTTAACCGTCCTTAGCAGCGTGCCTGTATGTGCCAGAATTTTTCCATCCGCTGAGAACGTCAACGCCCCGGTTGACTCCGTTTTACGTCTCTTAAACTTAAAATGTGGATCGGAGGCGAAAAGGGATCGCCCCAAAGGCAGACCCGCAAAGAACCGTCGCCAAGCCGATTGATTATTTTTCCACATATAAATCGCACGATCATCGCCTATGTATGCCAGCATTTTACCATCTAAGGAAAAAACGATATATCTACCGCTCATATCCTTCTGATCCGCTTTCAAGCGCGAACGGATCCGTTTCGTGTGAGTATCCCACAGATCCAATGCGCCATCCGGACGATCGGTGAGGACGGTGCTGCCGTCAGGCGATATTTCTGATGGATAATCTAACGCTAAAAAGACGGTAGATAACCGATCTCCTGTCCTAATATCCCATTGCTGGCGCTGGAAGGGGGATGCCAACCAAATTTCAGGGGAATTGATACTCGTGAGAGCACCATCCGTTTCAGAAAAGGTCAGGCATAGCATAGGACCTATATGTTCTGTAATCGTGAAGCGTTGGTTACCCGTCGTCGTATCCCATACACGGAGCGTGCCCGATTCGCTCGCTGTCAGAAGCGTTTTCCCATCCGGCGAAAATGCCACTGCATGAACGCTTTCGTCGTCTACCCGGAATTCCTGACGTGGCGCGCTTTGCGCTGCTTTAGTGATGTCCCATAAGCCAACCTTCCCATCGACATCCGAGATCGCAATATGTTTGCTATCCGCGGAGAATGCCAAGGTCTGTGGAGACATTTCATCTCCTTTTCCTTTGATGATGAACCGAGAATTCCCGGTACCTACATCCCATAATTGCGCGCTTTCATCTGTATTTAAACCCACAAGTGTTTTACCGTCAGGTGAAAACGCTAAAGCGTAAATCTGTGGTGCATCTCCAGTCAAGCTGAACAACATATTTTGCGTAGAAGTATCCCACACCTGAAGCCTAAAATTCTCTACCGGCGGTGTCTCTGAATGATATGGGTGGTATGGCATGTTTGAATTCGCAAGGATTCTTCCATCGGGTGAGAGTGCCAATGCGTTGACACTTCCCTCCATATTCATGACAATTGGTTTTTGCGCACTGCCTCCGAGATGCCACAACCGCACTGTCCGCCCTATGTTGCCAGTGGCAAGTCTTGTGCCATCGGACGAGAGGACTACCATTCCGCGGTCAACTAAATCTGTGGCTGCTGTCAAAACGGAGCGTAGTTCACCGGTAGTGGCATCCCATAAGCGCGTTTCACCAGAAGCATCCGCACTGGTCAACGAGCGTCCATCAAGCGAGAATGCCACCGCTTTCACTGGCCGTTTGTGCCCGGTGAGCAATACAATCGCTTCGCCGGTACGCGCCTCGTACATCCAGATTCCGATGGTAGTCGCGACAGCGAACTGTGCTCCGTCCCGTGAAAACGCGAGGTCATTTACGCTCCCTTTCCCGAGTCGCATCTTCGCGCCCGCAGGCAACTGCGATCGCGTATAATCTTCCGCAAGGCTCCCGTTAAAAAAAAGCCCTACCATCAACAGAAGCGCAATGTAAAACACTCCAGTCGTTTTCATCAATAGAATCTCCTTTTATCAAACCCGTAGCACCTTTACATGTCCCACAGAAGAATCGTCCCATCCGTACTCCCACTCGCCAGCACTTTCCCATCTGGCGAGAACATCAACACATAAACCGCCCCTTGATGTCCCCTAAAAGTAGAACGCTCCTGCGGCGTTGGCACTAAATCCCAAACCTGAATCAGCCCCTCCTCTGCCCCACTGACAAGCACCTTCCCATCTGGCGAAAAAGCCAACGCGTGGACATTCTCCGCATCATCAACGGTGGCGATTAACTTACCAGTCCCGACATCCCTTATGTGTATCTCGTTGCCACTGCCACTCGCCAGCACTTTGCTATCCGCGGAAAACGCTAACGCATTGATACTTTCCCCATGTTCTGTGAAACTTTTGCGTTGGTTACCCGTCCGGACATCCCATAAAATAACAGTTCCGTCTCCATCGCCACTAACGAAGGTATTACTGTCCGGAGCAAACGTATATTCGGTCACTGCCTCTGTGTGCTCATCAAGCGTCCAGCGGTGAACCCCGTCAGTCTGCCACAAGTCTATCACATTCCGACCCGATCTTTCGCAACCCGCGAGCATCTCTCCATCCGGAGAAAGCACCAGTGGCCAGTAACGCATCCCTTGCTCCGTTAGGATAACAGCCACCTTATCTGTGGTCTCAGCGTCCCAAACCCAAATTGTACCTTGCAAATCCTGTCCTGCAACTTTTTTGATGCCTTGAGAAACCCTTAAATCACGACCAGGAACAAGAAGGCCGCCTTCAAGCGTGAGAACAGCATGTTGTGTAGCGGTGTCTACATCCCAGATACGTATCCGCCCTTCAAATCCATCATTGCTGGCGAGATATTTCCCATCTTCAGAAAAGGCGAGAACACCCACGAAATCGCTATGCGCGCCCAAAGAAAAAGATGAGAGATAAAGACCTGTCTCAACGTCCCAGATATGAAGACCCCCGTCTTTACTGGTCGTAACGATCTGTTCTGCATCTTCAGAGAAAATCACGGAATGAAAATCGTCGTGTCGTGTCGATAGATGTGAATCTTTCTGCAAAAGCTTTAAAACAGGCGGCTGCATGAACAGATGGACTTTATCTTCTTTATCTTGCGGTGTAGGTAGACTTTTCAGTTCTTTGCCCGTACTAACATCCCACAACAGCATTTTTCCATTGGAACTCGCAGAGACAAAGGTTCGGCTATCACCCGAAAACGCAAGATCGCGAATTTTGATGGTATTGTCCTCGAATGTTTGCCGGAGGTTGAGCGGGTTCACATCCCACAGGCGTACCGTATGATCCCATCCGCCACCGGTCGCAAGCACTTTGCCATCGGGCGAAAAAACAAGTCGGCTGGCAAAACCTAAATCTCTGTCATCAGCACGTAGCAGTTCACCCGTGTCGGCATTCCACAGACGCAGATTATCGCCCGCGCTCGCCAGAATTTTCCCATCAGGCGAAAATGCCACCGCGTTGACTGCTCCTGTATGTCCTTGAAGACTATTGATATATTTACCGGTCCCAACATCCCACAAGCGCACGACCCAGTCGCCCGCTGCGGTGGCGAGTTTCGTGCTATCCGGTGAAAGCGCGATCGCTTTAACGGTATCAGGGTGCTTATCAAGCATCCCGAACGCCGTGCCTGTTGCCGTATCCCAAACGTAAATTCTTTTACCATGTGCACTGGCGATAATTAATGCATCAGCCGAGAACGTCAGCGCCTCCGGTGGTTTCGTCGGCAAATACCCTCCTATTTCACCCGTCTGTATCCCAGCAAACAGTGAAACAGCTTCGGCAGTGCGTGCGTCATAGACCCAGATACCGATGGACGTTACCGCAGCAACGCGCGTCCCATCCGGTGAAAATATGATATTGTTTAATTTCCCGCCACCGAGCCGCGCTTTCGCGCCTTCAGGCAACTGCCACCGCGCCGTGTATTCTTGCGCGAAACCCTCTGATAGCAGTAGCCCCGAAATTAAGAGACACACGATATAGCGGAATTTCGGATTTTTCATCAATTGAAGTTCCTTTTTAGAAAGAGATTTCATTCGCTACTACTATAATTTACCACGAAGGCATTTGCATTACAAGCGCAACCGAGAATCTCCGAAAAAAAAACTTGATATGCATTTTCATTTTCCGTATAATATATCAAGATTTAATCTCAATTCTACGGTTTTCTTTTCGGTATAACTTACGAACCGAAACTTGTTATAGATAATTTGAAGGAAATAATTATGCAAAGAAGACGCGCCAGAACGCAATATTGTAAAGGTGAACTCATCGAACGCGAGGACTTCTCCGAAGATTTAGCCGCGTTCAAATTCCAAGTTGACAAACAATTACCCTTTATACCCGGACAATACGCCACTATCGGTTTTGAGGTTGATGGAAAGATCGTCCAACGTCCCTATTCGATAGTCTCCTCCCCACACGAACCTTTCATGGAGGTTTTCGTGGAATTAGTGCCAGAAGGTGAAACCACACCGCGGTTTTGGGCACTGGAATTAGGCGATACCGTCTTTTTTCGGGAACGCCTTGTCGGGAAATTCGTCATGGACATCGAGAGCGGGATGACCCGTCACATCATGGCGGGAACTGTGACCGGTGCTGCACCCTATATTAGCATCGCGCGGACGCAAAAAATTGAGCAGGAACAGGGCAAAACGAGCCCCCATCAAATCGTATCAATCGTCGGGGCAAGCCGTTCTTGGGAACTTGGGTATTACATGGACGAACTCAATGAACTCGCAGCGCAAGAGGAGTGGTTCACATTTGTCCCGACCGTCAGCCGGCCGTGGGAGGACCCAGACTGGCAAGGCGAAAATGGACGTGCCGAAGATGTCATCCGGAAATACGGCGACCAACTCGGTTTTGACCATACCAACGCTGTCGTCTATGCATGTGGACACCCGCAAATGATTGAGAACGCGAAAGCGATCTGGGCACGCGCCCGTTTTCCCGAAGAACGGATTAAAGAGGAAAAATTCTTTGTGATTAAAGAATAGGGCGAGAGATAAGAGCAGCTACGCCTATAGAGTCATCTCCCTGAATGAACTTCTGTGGGCGCGTTCACAAAACGCGCCCATTTTTTCGCGCTATTCGTTCGCTGCGCGCTGCCGCATCTGATAGATGAACATATTCGTCATGAACCGATAAACATCCGAGGAACGTCTGGACGCGAGCGGTGCGCGGCTATCCACCTCCGCCGTCTCCATACTACACAGGTAATCGAGCGGGCAAAATACGACTGCCAACCGAGGTTTGCCTAACCGGCCCGGCACCGAGATACCCTTGATATGCCGCCATTTATAATTCCCACCTTTGTAATTTGTACTCCAGAAGACTGACCCGCCCACAGGTGTTTTCTTCAGTTTGAAATAGGATTGAAAAATCTCATGCTGAACCGCAAGCGTTTTCATCGGATACTCCGGGAACACCGTGCGTAACTCGGTTTCCACGAGACGAGCAAACGATTTCTCCTTGCCCCCGGTACCGCAGTAGTCGAAGAACAGCATACCGTCATAATCGAGAATATATTTCCGGAGAGCTGCGCGCTCCGCATCGGTGAACCCGGATGCCTGCGTATTGCGTTCAGTTAACCGGGGGCGGGACCTTGCCATCGCTTGGTCGTGTCCTGTCATGATCACGAGCGGTGCATCCATGATACGTTCATCTGTCAGTGGCAACGCCCCACCGGCGTACTTCATATCTGCCGTAATTGTGCGTGCATGCTCGCGTAACCACTTTATTAGGGACGGGATCGCCGTCGGATCCTGCCACCAATCACTCATTTCATGCTTTAGGCGTATCAGCCGAATATGTCCACGCACGATGCCACCTTCTTCATCTATAATGCTGCCGAGTTTATCACCAATATCCGCTTTGTAACCGCCAATATCTGGGACTCCCTCACCGAAGGCATCTTGTCCGCCGCCCCCAGATTCCGTTAAGCTACCGAGACTTTCACCAGCACCGCCACTTCGCTGCCTCACAATTTCACCGCTATTTCCTGAACCGCGCACAGCGTCTCCGCCCTCAAGTTCGCCGCTCCCTCTCTCTACTGTCGGTGCGTTAATATCAGTCGTTGAAAGAATCGCCTCTGGCGAGGGGGCAAGGCCTGCCGCTGTAGGGAGTGACGGGGTCTCTAAGTTCGGTGTCTCCGTAATGCGTGGGACTGATGACAGCGATGCCGTCGGAAGTTTCGCCGCTGCGCTCTGAACAGAAGGTGCTGCTGTAGTCTGCTTCCGTTTCACGACGCGGACGATCCTTTTCGGCACGTATGTCCGCTGGTTCTGTTGTGGTTCCACAAAATCCGCAATGATAGCATTATCTATCATCTGTTCTACGCGGGGTTTCAGCACCAAAATTGCAGTAAAAATAATAGCGATCAGATGCACCACCAACGAGAGCATCAGTGCCCAGTTTCTCCGTCTTTTGGCATAATAATTTGTAACCGTGCGTGTGTTCATAACCATCCCTCGTCCGATACCATTTTCCAAACCGGAAACTTGTAGCATAAACTTGTTAGTTTGTGCCACCGTTATGTGATAGGATTTGACTTATATCCCAAAGAAGAATCGTGCCATCTTCACTACCACTAACAAGTGTCCCACTGTTCTTAGAAAAAATGAGCGCAGTTATCTTACCGGTGTGACCTGTGGATATGGAGATTTCGCGTTTCTCCTGTTTCGCCTCGAAATCGAATAACCTAATTTTTCCTGCTCTATCCCCAATTGCAAGAAAACGTCTATTTGCAGAAAATGCTAAGGCAGTAATTGCACTGAACGAACCTTGGTAATTCCACACTTCTTGCCCGGTAAGTGCATCCCACCGCCGGACAGTGCCATTCTCCTCCCCACTAAAAAGGTGGGTGCCATCCGCAAAGAAAGTCAGGGCAGTGATGGTCCCCTGAGCCCCCTTGAGTATATTCAACGTATTGCCGGTATCAACATCCAGTAAATGGATTTTACCGTCTGTGCCACCGCTCGCAAGCGTGGTATCCGCTGGTGACAGTGCTATGGCTGTGATGCCGTGTGTATTTCCAACCAGTGTTTTTTCCAAGGTGTCGTCACGGTTTTCAAGTGCTTTGGAAACATCTGATACGAAAATTATACCACCTTCACTGCCACCGCTGGCAAGCCTTTTGCCATCCTTTGAGAAAGCCACTGACTGTGTTAATCCCCGATGTTCATGAAGTTTGGTAAGCTGCTTACCTGTACTCGCGTCCCACAACCGAAGTTTGTTGTCGAATCCAGTACCGCATGCTTGAATACGATTATCTTCAGTATAGGTTAATGCTTTGACTCCACCCGTATGTTCGGGCAGCTTTAACCGTTCGAAGAAGAGTTCCATGTCCCACAAGCGAACCGTTCCATCTAAGCTACCGCTCGCAAGCGTAGTGCCATCGGGCGATAATTTGACAATCGGGATTATATCGTTATGTCCATCAAGCGTAGATATAAGCTCGCCAGTGTGAGTATTCCACACTCGAACCTCATCGTCTGCACCACCAGTGGCAAAGTTACGCCCATCTGATGAGAAATTGACTGTATAGACAGGTGCTTTATGTACGGTCGGCTCAGCAAATCTGCCGCTAGGGGCTACGAGATCCCATAACCGAACTGTCCCATCTAAACCGGCACTCGCCAGAATCTTGCCATCCGGTGAAAAATCCATTGCCCAAACTGAGCTTGTATGATCGTTAAATTCGTATACCAAGTCGCCAGTACCCGCATCCCAAACCTGAATTATGCCATCCTCACTTCCCCCAGCTAACCATCTACTATTTGGTGAAAAGACTACAGTATTAACAGAATCCTTATAGGGCAGAATTGAGATTAGTTTTTTGTTATTAATAGTAGTGTGAGGATCCCAAATCCGAATCGTTTTATCTGCGCTTCCACTGGCAAGCATGCTGCTGTCAGGTGAAAATGTAACAGCGTGAATTTCGCCCGTATGTCCTCTAAAAGTGGTTCTGAGTCGTGCGGTGTCCGCACTAAAATCCCATAACCTAATTGTTTGATCCCAATGTGCAGAAGCAAGCATGAGACCGCCTGGAGAATATGAAACCGCGTTCGCACCGCTCATAATCCCTGAGAGCAAAGTCACTTCTGCTCCTGTCCGGACATCGTAGATCCAAACGCCGATGGTAGTTGCCACCGCTAACTGTTTACCAGAGGGAGAAAACTCTATATCATGAATCCAGCCTTTACCAAAACGGGCTGTCGCGCCTTTCGGCAAGTCCCACTGCGTAGACCCTTGTGCAAAAGCATTTGATAAAAATAAGCATGACGTTAGTAGATATGCAACGATTAATAAATACATTTTTTTCATGTAGTCTATCTCCTTTTGAAGTATAGATTTACAAAATAAGAAATGACTTCTCTGATTTTATGGTAAACCAGAAAAATAAATAGACATTTCAATCCGTCGCTGGCGAGGTTTTGCGGCGTACTTGAAGAAATCCGCAGAAATCCGCAGAAAGACCCTATCAAAGACCCCTATCAAAGACCGCCAGCAAAAACCCCAAATGCGACGTGCATTCCTAGCGGAAATCCGCAGAAATACCCAAGCAATACACAGAAACACCCCAGCAAAAACACCTCGCCAATGTAAAGTTAATTCTAAAGTTTACCATAGTATGATGTCATTTGATGTCAAATCATTCGTTAATTCTATTGACGTAGGTTAGTCATAAATTCAATAAGCACGCGCGCCGGTTCATAATTTGGATCAAGTGCTAAGGCTTTATTGGCAGCCTGCTTCGCTGCCTCATATTCCTCGCGTTCAAAGTGTGCAAGACCAAGGTTGAAGTATGCCTCCTTAAAATCGGGGTCAATGTCGATCACTTTTTTAAATGCTTTTATTGCTTCAGTGTACCTTTTCTGCTCAATATAAACTACCCCCAAGTGGAAATGTGCTTTTTTAAACTTCGGATCAATATTGATAGCCTTTTTGAATTCAGTAATTGCTTGATTGTATCGTCCCTCGTCAAGGAATGTCCAACCGAGATCATAATATTTCTCTTTTATTTTTGATAAGAGAGTGAGGGCACGCTGATAATTGGGATCGATTTCTAAAGCTTGGTACGCCTTTTCCTTTGCTTCTTCAAGCTTCCCTTCTTCAAAGTATCTGTAACCTTCGTCGACATAAACTTCTTTAAGCGGTGGTTCGGGAGCTGGCACAGGTTTAGGGCTTGGCGGTTCGGGAGCTGGGACAGGTTTAGGAGGGGCTGGTTCTAACTCTTGGGCAGCTATTTTTTTCAGTTCTTGCATGCGACTTAGCCAAGCTCGATCACCTGTATCATTGCTGTCTGCATATTTCATGTTAGCTTTCTCAACCGTGTTGATTACAGATTGGTATTTAGATATATCCCCAGATTCTTGCGCCCAATCTCTGTACAACAAAGCCAAGTAATAATACGCTTTAATCGTCTCTGGTCTGTCGCCATAATCCTCAATAATCATATTGAAAAGGTCTACTGATTTGCTGAATAGTTTCGTATCCTCGCGGCTCGCTTCCTGATAACAACGCGCTGCCCAATAGAGTGCATAAACTGTATCATCAATAGAGAAGGTTTCATTTACAAGTTTCTCATATATCTCGGCTGCTTTTACGAATTCACCTTCGCTCCGAAGAAGTCTTGCCTTTACAAAAAGTTCATCATTAGGCTCTATTGGCTCTGGGCCTGGATATACAGCTATGAGATAGGTCCGATGATATGCTTCATAAATTTCCGCTCTTCGTTCCGCATCATTTGTGCAGGTGACCGCTTCTTCGTAGTTCGCGCGCGCATTCGGATAATCCTTAGCCGCAAGATGAATCTCTGCTCTTCCAATATAAGCATCACAGGCATATTCACTTTCAGGATATTGTGTGATAAGGTCCGTGTAGCGTTGGTAGGCATCGTGAACCCTGCCTTGCCGTCTTAAGGTGTTAGCCTCGTCTAATATTGCCTTTATCCGGGGATTCGGAGCTGGCGGCCCAGGCGGCTCTCGGTCATCTGAAGGTAAAAGTTTTGAAAGCTCTACGATGTGCCGGTCTGCCTCCGTTTTAAAATCCGATCGCGGAAATTCATCAACGAGCCTTTGAAAGTTTCTCAGTGCTTCGTTATGGTTTCCTTGCTTAGCGTTAATATCCGCAATAACATATAAGGCTGTTGGTACCCGCAGGCTACTTGGAAATTTTTCTACCAATCGAGAAAACTTGGACTCCGCTTGATTTAGATATCCTATTTTATAGAGAATGTCCGCCCAAAGATATGTGAGTTCCTCCTGATGCTTGACAACTTCTGTTTTCAATACAACCTTTTTGATGTGTGTGAGCGCGGTTTGGTAATGCCTCTGATTACCAGTTCTCTCAGCGAGGTGATAGTAGCATTGCGCGATTTTAAGATTAACGAGAGTCGTGAAATCCTTGTCAATATGTTTCGTTTTTGCCGCGAGTTTGTTTGATTCTTTGAGTGCTTCACTGTATTTTTCTATTGCCCTCTCATAATCCCGTCGTTCGTACAATTCTTCAGCAGCACCAAAGAGTCTCTCAACTTTTTTAGCACTGCCTAACACGAGTGGCGATAAAAGCGCAAGTATCAAGGCAACCCCACCGATGATCCCCCAAATTCTTTCATTCATTACTATCTCCTCATCTTTTTACCCGAACAGGACCTAAAATTGTGAAAGAAAAGTCTTGAGTTGCAAGGTTCTTTCCATCTTGACCAAGCAGCTTAATTCTCAAGGTCTCTTTTCGGGGTTCCACATTCTGTTCTACTCCAATACGAATTTGAATTGTTTGCTCACCACTTTCGCGCACTTCTGGAATAGAAGGTGGGAACTCGTATTTTACGCCCTTCTTAAACTGTGGTTGAAGACTGATCTTGACATTACGAACGCTGCCCCCGCTGTTTCTGATTTTCAAAGTGAGCATCGCGCCTTCACCAGCACGAAGATAACCTTTATTCAAAGACGTTTGCATTGAGAGATTTGGTGGTGCCAGTTGAGGGATTGACTGATCTGAATCGCGGTCCGACCATATTTGCCACATAAAAAAAGCAGCCGCGGCAAGTATCCCTAAAATAGCAACGTAGGACAAAACTTTCTTTCGAATTCCCTTATTTTTCTCCCTGTTTCTGGCGAACTTTATCACTTGAATCAATTCGCGCGCCTGCTGATGATTCGGATTCAGCCTTAACACAGTATCCGCCGCAACTTTAGCATCCGCAAACGCCCTTATCTCAAGATACGCCTGCCCTAAACCGTAGTGCGCCTCCACCGAATTCGCATCTGCCTTTATCACCCGCTTAAATGCAGCCGCCGCTTGATTATACTGCCTACTGACAAGAAAAACGTGACCGCGTTCTAAATCCTGTTTCATATCAGGTGGACCTTTTTGCGGTTCAGGATCGACTGGACGCACCTGGTCCGTAGCATCTAATGGCGCGAAACTCGGATCAATCGCTGCCAAAAGCGAGCGCACAGGTTCATAATTCGCATCTATTTTTAACGCCGCCCTCGCGGTATCTCCCGCCTTTCCGAGTTCCTGCTGTCCAAGGTAAGAGAGAGCAAGCGCGTGATATGCAGCTTTATGGTTCGGATCAAGAGCCACCGTTTTTTCAAGCGATAGGACTGCACGGGGATACGCCTCCATCTTCAGATAAGTCAATCCAAGATTGTAATGTGCAGTCGCAAAATCCGAATCCAGTGTTATCGCGTTTTGGAAAGCAGTAACGGCTTCACTATAACGTTCATCGTCGAAGTAGATCATACCGCTATTGTAATGCGCCTGTTTAATCGTATCCGCGAGTTCGCGTGCGGGTTGGTAATTCGCATCCAGCCTTAGCGTCTCCGTAACAGCATGTGTCGCCGCTTCCAAATTGCCCGACTCCCGGTAGGCGCGTGCAAGATTATGATGCGCACGCTTGAGATGCGGCGCAATAGCGATCGCGCGTTCAAGGTGCGGTATCGCTTGATCGTACGCACCCTGCTCCACATAAGCATAGCCGAGGTTATAGTGCGCATCAACCAAATCCGCATCTTGAGCGAGTGCCTGTTGTAACGCCGCAATCGCCTCCTGATACGCCTTCATACCGATATAAGCAGCACCAAGATGGACATAGATATGTGTATTTTCCGGAGGATCGACCTGTGAGGTATCCCCTAAATCTGCGTCAAGTGCTAGGGCTTTCTGAAATGCTGCCACAGCTTCCGTATAAAGCCTATCATCTAAGCACGCTTTACCCCTGTTATGGTATGCCGCTATGATAGTGCCTTGCAACAACAACGCCGGTTGATAATTCGCATCAAGTCTTAATGCCGCTGCGACTGCTCTGCCTGCATTTTCCAGTTCATTCTGTTCGAGGTACGCGCGACACAGCGCGGAATGCGCCCCTATAAAATTCGGATCCAGTTGTATCGTTGCCTCGAACTCAGGCACCGCCCTGCTGTATTGTCCCGCCTCCAGATAAGCGATACCGAGATTGTAATGTGCCTCTTTGATAGCGTTCATGTCGTTTAAGAAAAAAGAAGATCATGTCCTTTTAATTTTAGCCTTATTTTACCAGATACACCTTAAATCTTGCAAGCAAAATTCTTGAGTGCTTTTCTCTTGACAAAGATCCCCAATTCCCTTAAAATATACTAAAGTGCTCTTGATGAAATGTAACACAATATGTTGAAAGATTGAAGGTTATGGAACAGATACAACAACTTCACCGAATTACGATATGGGGTGTCGGATTAATCGGCGGTTCGCTTGGGCTTGCCTTGAAAAAAAACGGATTTCAGGGACAGCGCGTCGGCTTAGGACGCAACATTGGCAGACTTCAGAACGCGCTTGAACACGATGCCGTCGATGTCGTAACAACAGAATTAGCCGAAGGACTGCAAGAAACGGATCTCGTCGTACTGTGTACACCTGTCGAGTTAATACCCATGTTGGTACAGCAGATCGCTGAGGCTGTTGACACACGGCGACAGCGGATCGTCCTGACCGATGTCGGTAGCACAAAGTCAACGCTCGTCCAAACGATCGAGGCACAGCTACAGCAACAGAGAACGAAAACCCTCTTTTTTGTCGGTGGACACCCAATGGCAGGTTCTCATGAAACCGGCGTCGGCGCCGCACGTGCAACGCTCTTTGAAAACGCAAACTGTATTTTAACACCCACCCCAAACACCGACGCGGATGCCTTAGCACGCGTTAAAAACCTATGGAAATTTGTCGGCGCAGCACCGCATCTCTTCCCGCCGAAAACCCATGATCTCCTCATCGGTGCCGCAAGCCATCTCCCGCACCTGATGGCAAGTATTCTCGCGAATACAGTTGCCGACGTGGAAACCGAAAACGCGAAAGCACTGGATTTCACTGCGACAGGTTTTCGGGATTCTACCCGTATCGCCGCAGGGTCACCCGACTTGTGGACCGGCGTTTTCACACAGAATAGAGATGTCCTCTTAGCACTGATTGAAAACACCATTGAAAACTTAACAGAATTCAAAACCCTGCTTCAGACAGATAACCTCGCTGAGGTTGAACGGACACTCCTGGAAGCACAAACTACAGTCAAGAAGCGCAGAGAAGAATTGGGAGGCGCATGAAAAAAATCGGTTCTCACGTAACAATCGCGATAGACGGACCCGCAGGGTCGGGGAAAAGCACAGTCGCACGGCGCGTCGCAGAAAAACTCGGACTCCTTTACCTCGATTCCGGTGCTATGTACCGCGCAGTGACCCTGTTAGCAATACGCGATGAACTTGCAGCGGATAGTCCTGAACTGCTTAAGCAGGTAAAAACCTGCCACATCGAATTTAAGGATAACGGCAAAACGATTTTGCTGAATACTGAAGATGTTTCTGTCCAAATCCGCACCCCCGAAGTGAATAGACGCGTCGCGGATGTCGCTAAAATACCAGAGATCCGCCACGAGATCGTCAAACATCAACAACGTATCGGCAGAGAGGGAAGCATCATCGCTGAAGGCAGAGATTTAACGACTATTGTTTTTCCGAATGCCGATTTTAAGTTCTATCTTGATGCCTCTGTGACAGAACGTGCGAAGCGAAGACTCGCCGAACTTCAAAACCAAAATGTAGATACAACTTTAACCGCAGTTGAAGCAGAAATTAGCGATCGCGATGAGAAAGATAAAACACGCGCACATAGTCCGCTCCGTGTTGCTGACGATGCCATTATCTTTGACACAACCGATAAAACAATTAACGAAGTGGTTGCGTTTATTATCACAAGCTGTAGGAAGGATTTGTAACCCCGATATATTCTTATGTGGTACACCAACAATCAATTCTGGACACCCCGTCCACTCTACCGATGGGGACATCGACTCACAAACATGTTTTGTAAAACTGTCGGACACCTTGAGGCGAGCGGCGTTCACTATATTCCGAGGGAAGGCGGCGTGCTATTCGTCTCAAACCACGTCAGTTTCCTTGACCCTGTAATTGTCGGTTCCGCCGCCAGCCGTGAAATTCATTTCATGGCGCGAAGCAACGCCTTCGATATCCCAGGTTTAGGAAAACTCATCGCGCTTTACAATGCCTACCCTGTCAATAGAGGCAAGCCGGACTTAGGCGCGTTGCGAAAGACGATTTCACTTTTGCAAGACGGCAACGCTGTGCTGATGTTCCCAGAAGGCACCCGCAGCGTTGATGGCACGTTAGGGAAAGCACATGACGGCGCATGTTTTATTGCCGACCGTGCCGGTGTCCCAACAATTCCCGTGTTCCATCGTGGCGCGGAACGCATATTGCCCCGCAACAGCAAACGGCTCCGCCGCGCAAAACTAACTGTTAGCTTCGGGGAGCCGCTTGAACTTATCACCGGAGAATTTGAGACGCGACGCGAAAAGTATCAGCAGATGGGGAATCAGATGATGACCGCAATCGCCGATTTACGGGACGAGATGTTTAGGGGTTCGCCAGAATAAGCAGCACATCGCCCTCCTGCACCTGATACGTTTTACCTTCCGCTCTCAGTAAGCCTTCGCTGCGCGCTTGTGGATAACCGCCACATGTTACCAAGTCTTCCCAGTTGATCGTTTCCGAACGGATGAAAGCATTTGCAAAGTCCGTGTGAATACGACCCGCTGCGTCAACCGCATTTTGCCCATCACGCAGCGTCCACGCCCGCGCCTCTGACTCGTTGATCGTGAAGAACGTGAGCAGTCCTAACAACCTATACGAAGTCTGAATAAATCGCTCCAAAGCCGATTCGTGTAACCCCATCTCTCCCATGAAAATTTCAGCGTCGCTTTCGTCAAGTTGTGAAAGCTCCATCTCTAATTGCGCAGCGAGGACAATCACCGCCGTTTGCGGTTCCGCTTCGTATTTAACGAAGTGTTTGACAATTTCATCTGTCGCCTCCAGCTGTGTTTCACTAATATTGCAGACCAGCAACAACGGTTTCTGCGTCAAGAACCCGTAGCCGCGTATCAACTTCTCCTCATTCACAGAGAGGTCAAGCGCGCGGAGCGGTTTTCCACTTTCTAAAGCCTGCTGACACGTTTCCAAAACCCGAATCTCGTTTTGCTGTTCAGGCAGTTTTTGGTTCTGAAATTGTTTACGCAAGCGGTTCAGTCTACCTTCAACAATTTGCAGATCCGCGAACACGAACTCAAGCGAGACGCTCTCAATATCGCGTTCCGCATCAACGCCACCGTCAACGTGTGGCACCGATGCCTCCTCAAAAAGCCTGACAACATGCGCAAGCGCATCGACCGTACGCAGTTCCGAAAGTATCCCAGAATCTAATTCCGCCTGCTCCATATCCGATTTCGTCACACCCGCGACATCTACATAATCAATCGTAGCAGGTGTTATTTTCGGGGATTCAAAGATCGCTGCCAAACACGCCAAACGCTCGTCGGGCACATTCGCAGTGCTGAGGTTTATTTGCCCGCGGCTCGTATAACCCCCAACTTCCGCATTAGATTGCGCTAAAGTATTGAACACTGTCGTTTTTCCGACTTGTGGTCTACCCACAATACCGATCTTCATTGTTTCTTACCCCGTTTATCTCACTGTTGACAAAATCTAATTGACAATATTTGCGTAAACTGGTAACATAAAAGTAAATACAAAATCTGCGCCAGAGGTGAATTGAACATGAGCGCCCAGAACGGAAAATGGAAGCGGTACATCGTCAAAGGTTTGACAGTTCTCTTAATCCTCACAGTATGCCTTGCAATTTTACAATGGTTTATCATCAAAGAATTATTCGGTTTCGGTGTGGATATGGTAAAAGACACACTCCTTCGACAAGCACCTGAAGGCGTTGAACGGGAGGACATCGAGACAACCTTTGCTCGCGTCAAGACGGCTGGCATGCAGCTCCCATTCAGTTTCCTCACCGGAAAAATCAGCCCCCGCAAAATTCGAGCCGTTGGCAGATATGCAATTGAAGCAAATCACGATCAAGTCTGGAACGCTGATGAAATCAATACGCTCCTACGAATGATGAATGCCTCTGTCGGGGTTAAAGGAGGGACCGAGTGACTCGCATTATCAATATGCAGCGACACTTAGACAATGCAAACACATCTAACCTCCCCTTATGAAAAATTTGCCTACGCCTATGATCGGATGATGAAGAACGTCAATTATACGCGCTGGACAAACTACATTCAGGCACTTTTTGAGAAATACGATTGTAAACCCCAGCGCATCCTCGACGTCGCATGCGGCACTTGTGCCTTGACTATGCAACTTGCATCGAAAGGCTATGAAATGACCGGTGTCGACCGCGCCATTGGTATGTTAGACATCGCCAAACAGAAGATCGCAGCACACGAACTCGACATAGAATTACATGCCGGCGATATGCGCGATTTTCAATTGAACCAGCAGTTTGATGCAGTCCTTTGCACTTATGATAGCATCAACTATGCTTACGATGAAACCGAATTAAGCAACGTCTTCCAATGCGTCGCCGAACATCTCGAACCCGACGGATTATTTATCTTCGATGTGACGACAGAACGCAATATCGTTGAGCATTTTCACAACAAAACCTTCGCCGCAAACCACGAGGATTATACCTATATCTGGAAAAATAACTATCTCTACCATTCCAAGATATGTCGCACGCTCCTCACCTTTTTCATCCGTGAAGGCGAATTGTTCCGACGCTACGAGGAGGTACACCAGCAGCGAATCTTTGAAGTCTCCACTGTTAACGACCTACTCAAAGCCGCTGGCTATAAACCCTTGAGCGCTTACGATATGTACACCTTCAATCGGTGGAACCGCTACTCAGACCGGATTAACTTTACCGCACGGCTCACCCTATAAATATTTATAGCCCTTCTGCGATCAGATCACCGACTTCTTCAGTCGTATATCCCATGCGTCCGGCACCGAGGTCCTTGATTTTCCCACTTGCAAGCAGCGCGCTAATAGATTTTTCCACTTTTGATGCCGCATCTTCATGACCGAGATGATCCAGCATCATTCCTGCCGCGCCGATAGCTGCTATCGGGTTAATCTGGTTTTTCCCAGTATAGCGGGGCGCCGACCCATGAATCGGTTCAAACATAGCAACGCTCTCCGGATTCAAATTCCCAGACGCTGCGACACCCATACCGCCTTGAATCATCGCACCCAGATCCGTAATAATGTCACCGAACATATTACACGTCACAACGACATCGAACCACTCCGGATTCTTCACCATCCACATCGTTGTCGCATCCACAAATGCATACTCTTTTTTGATGTCGGGGTAATCTTCACCAACTTCGTCAAAAACACGCCGCCACAGATCGTGCGCGTAGGTCAGCACGTTCGCTTTATCGCAGAGCGTCAAGGTGTTTTCCTTATTCCGCTTTCGCGTCAGTTCGTACGCATAACGCACACAACGTTCCACACCTTTATAAGTGTTAATCATCTCCTGAATAGCAACCTCGTCGCGTGTACCGCGTTTCAAAAAACCGCCGATACCTGCGTACAAGCCTTCGGTATTTTCGCGAACGATGATAAAATCAATTTCCTCGGGACCTTTATCTTTCACAGGAGTCGGCACCCCCGGATAAAGTTTGACAGGACGTAGGTTGATGTAGAGATCCAGTTCAAACCGGACCTTCAGTAGGATACCTTTTTCTAAAATGCCGGGTTTAACGTCGGGGTGTCCAATCGCACCGAGATAGATAGCATCAAGCCCTCGGAGCTCTTCCAATACCGAATCCGGTAAAACCTCACC
The DNA here is from genome assembly GCA_963668035.1 of Candidatus Poribacteria bacterium. Lineage (GTDB taxonomy): Bacteria > Poribacteria > WGA-4E > WGA-4E > WGA-3G > WGA-3G. The sequence continues at coordinate 798,617 of OY764073.1, forward strand.
TGTTGCAAGGTATCGGTCACCACCGATATCATATTCCACTGTTTCGTACTGAATGCCTGATTCCGCAGCTGCTGCCCCGAAGACCTTCAGCGCCTCACGCGTCACCTCGGGGCCGATTCCATCGCCAGGGATGAGACCGATTTTATACATTATGTTTTCTCCTAAAATATTTTATCTTGAATTTTGGACTCCTTATATTTTATCACATCAGCGGCGATATTGCAAATTGCTGAGGCAGACCCTCAACGAATTTGATATTTCTCTAAAAAACATTGATATGCTATAATGCCTGTCAGCATTGCAATATATTTTCGAACATCGGAGCAGCACATTGATCAGCGAAGCGCGCCTAAAAACAATCCTCAACCACTTTCAAGACCAACGGATTCTCGTCGTAGGTGATTTTTACCTTGATGCCTACTGGTACATAGACAAAACGCGTTCAACGCTATCGTTAGAAACGCCATGGCACACAAATCCCGTCGTTGAACAACGTTATAGTCCCGGCGCAGCAGGCACCGTCACAAATAACCTCAAAGCGTTAGGTGTAGGAACGGTTTATACCTTAGGCGTTATCGGTGAAGACGGATTCGGACAAACACTGCTTAATTGCCTACAAACCAACGGATGCCTCACAGATTTTATGGTCCAGACCCCAAACAGGGTGACACCTACCTACCTTAAACCGATTCACCGAGGCTATGAAGACCTGGAAACCGAGGGACCCCGGTTTGATATTGAGAATCAATCCCCAATGGCGATAGAAGTTGAAGCATCCGTTATTGACGCGCTCCAAGTATGTATTCCGCTCGTTGACGGCATCATCGTTGGTGACCAGATGCCACTTGAGAACTTAGGCGTGGTGACAACCCGTGTAAGAGATGTGTTATGTAAGCTCGCTTTAGCGTCCCCTGAAAAATTCTTTTTCGCCGACTCCCGCACGCGAATCGGTCACTATAAAAACGCCATCATTAAACCGAACCGGTTTGAAGCAAAACGTGCCGTTCAGCCAGAATGGAGTGGACAGGAAGTTGACATTGCAGCAGCGAAGCAGTGCTCCGTCACCCTCGCAGCGCAGACCCAAAATACCGTCTACATCACCCTCGGTGAAAACGGTATCCTCGTCTACCATAAAGGTGAGTTTACACACATTCACGGGATTCCAATTGCTGACGAAACCGATCCAGTTGGCGCGGGGGACAGTGTTTCGGCTGGACTTGTCGCAACCCTCTGTAGCCTTGGCGTTGATGCTGCCGTTGAGGCCGCTTATATCGGGAACCTGGTGGCTTCAATCACTGTCACCAAAATCGGGACGACTGGCACTGCTTCACCCACAGAAATCCTTGAACGCCATCGGAGCCTTGCAAACCTATGAATGTTTTTGATGCAATAACACAACGCAGAAGCCATCGCGGAACATTTCAGAAACGCGCCATAGAGGCAGCTGACCTTGAGAAACTCATTGAAGCCGCGCGATGGGCACCCTCACCTTTCAACGTCCAACCTTGGGAACTTATTTTGATTCAGGAAGCCGAGGGCAAGGCAGCACTCGCCGACGTGACGGAACGCGCTGTTATCGACCAATTCAAAGACGCAAAATTTCTGGATGACAACAGTCGGTGGATGCGTCTGACAGAAGCCGGATGGAAGGAACACGGTGATGGCGTGCTGCTGGAAGAACATGTCACGCTACCGAAACCGCTTCAGGACGCGCCTGAAAAGTTATTACAAGGGTTGCTAAAAAATGCGAAGTCTTTCACGCTTTTGGGGCATTTGGGCGCAGGGAAACTGCCTGCCAAAGAAATCGCGACACAAGTCCGCGAGGCACCCCTGCTCGTCCTGGTGACAATGAATTCCGAAAGATACCCACCCGGCGAAGGCGGAACTCGGTGGATGTGGTTGAGTATGGGAATGTTGATCCAAAACATGCTCCTCGCCGCGACTGCTTTGGAAATCGGCGTGCAGTTCGTCAGCCCGCCGCTCGAACGTCCAGCAGATCGTGAACATATCCGCCAACTTTTCAATCTACCTACTGCTCACGAGGTAATCACGCTGCTCAGAATGGGATATGTCGAGGAAAGTGGTGGCGACTCCGTGCGCTTGCAAACTTCGGAGTTCGTCCATTTTGAGAAATTCGGAGAGACATAGGCGGGCATGGAGGCCCGCCGCAACACCCGGTGTGTCTATGAAACTTCGCGATTCTGCAGAAGTTCTTTCAATGCCGCTTTCTTTCTTTTCAACCGCCGCAATTGGCGTTGACGGATTTGTGTCCGGCGCCGGATCTGTCCACTTTTACTCCTTGGCATACTTTACCCCCTTTCTTCAATCGTTTTGGCAAGGTACATGATCGCTGATGTACAGCACGCTTCTAACTCTGCCATAGCGATAGTAAGTTCTGATTCTGAACGTGCATATAATTGTAATCTATTTTCAGTGACTGTGATGTAACGCGCATTCGCTGCATCGGCAAATTCAAGCTGTTCTTCGTTCTCGCTCACCAACGCATAGTTCACAGGTACCCCTTCTTGTGAAGACGCTTCGGCAAAGTTCTCTTTTATACCCAAACCGTTGAAATTTTTATAGAGCGCGCAGGCAGGTAGCTCATCAAGGGACGGGATTGGTGGCGGCGGCACTGCTTCTGATGGAATTGTTTCCTGAACGATAACCGGCTCCGGCTCGGAAGGTTCAACAGATGCCTCAGGCGGATCCTCTTCCGTCAGCAACTCCTCTTCAATAAGAACCTCTTCTGCAGAGCCAGAAGTAACAGATTCAATCTTATCATCTAAGCCTGTATTTGAAAAGACAGAGAGCGGTTGAGATGGATATGCTTCCGAATCTTCGTGTGCCAGCACATCTGTAAGAATCTCTTTCACCTCTTCACGCCCATCAATAATTACGTCTATTTCTTCCACAAGTGCCCGTAACGTCTCAATACCGATGGTTTGAATCATTGGATGAAACGCCAGTATTTCCGGGGGGGCGGCTTCAAAAAGCGAACGGTTAACGAAAGCAACCTCAGCGAGTTCGCGGTTGCCAGTCAGTTTGAGGCGTTTTTCACATCTGGTAAGTGCCTGTGTTAATTTCTGCATGAAATCCGGTGTAACAAGATACGGTAGCACCCCCAAACGAAAATGATCGGATGCCTCTTCGGCTTCTACCATCATAGGTCGATCCTCATATCCGATAATCCCATCTACATTCATATTTGTAATATAGCTTGAGCCGTCTTCTTCCTCTTCCTCCGCTTCAGGATCCAGAAGATAGTCCGATATATCTATGGGTGGGTCTGGCCCCTCCGTTTCATCATCGTGTTCAAGGACCTCCATCACCCGTTTATACATTAGGGTCGGGTCGAAATGTACGCCCTCAAACTCAGGTTCACCAAGCAGCTCTCGACTCTGTGAGATGCAAGTGTGTAGATATTCCTCTTCCGATTTCCCGTGTGGAAGTCTACGCTGCTTCTCAAGCGCAAGTTGCTTTTGTCTGAATTTCCGGTCGCGATTCCGTTTTTCGCGTTTCCGTGCCACATTTGTGGTGCGGCGACCTTTCTTTTTTGCCATAGTCCTCTATTTCGCTGTAACGTTAGGTATCTGGTGAACGTATAATAACGTTAGGTATCTGGTGAACGTATAATATTAAGTTTAGCACATCATTTAAGTATATATCAACACATTTCCTTTGTCAAGTCTAAATTTTACACAATTTCCGTGCTGATAATTTGCATAATGCTGTGAAATTCAGTATAATTATGGTAACATCTTGTGAAAGGCACGTAGATTGTTTGCTGTGTTTCCTAACACTGTTAATTTGTCCTCTTCGTAATCGCGCAATTTATCGTGCTTTACGTAAGGCATAAATTTACAAGAGTCGTGAAACTATAAGAGTCGTGAAACCTTTAGTAGAAAATCCCGCATTTACGCGAAAATATGAGGAAAATTGTATGTCTTATAGAAATTACATTAAACCGATCATCCTCGGGTTCAGCATTATTATATGTCTTCTGTTCTGCACGTTTACGGCGGTTATGGCCGATGAACACGCCGCAGAAGCAGAGACTACGAGCGAGGCAGAGGCAACTGAAGAAGCATCCGAAGGAGATGCACCTGTCCAGCTTGAAAGTCTTGTTGTTGTCGGTACACGCGCAAGACCGCGTTCTGTACTTGAATCCGCTGTCCCGATTGATATTGTATCAAAAGAGGACTTTGTCAAACAGGGCGGCGCAGATTTGACCAACTTATTGAGAACCGTCGTACCCTCCTACAATATTAACACGCAGCCGATTAGTGATGCAGGCACTGTCGTGCGTCCTGCAAACTTGCGTGGGTTAGCACCCGATCAAACGCTTGTGTTAGTGAACAATAAACGCCGCCACCGCGCAGCCGTTATACATTGGCTCGGAAACGGATTGGCTGATGGCGCACAAGGCCCTGACTTATCGCCTATTCCCTCAATCGCACTCAAACAGGTAGAAGTGCTCCGGGACGGCGCATCCGCACAATACGGCTCCGATGCCATTGCAGGGGTATTGAACTTCCAATTGAAGGATGATTACGAAGGCGGCAGCTTCGAATTCAAACCCGGTATCTATCAATACGGCGATGGGCAACAGTTTGCGATTGCTGGAAACATCGGTTTAGGGAACCCAGATACGTGGACAAATCTCAGCGTGGAATACGGAGGCGCAGACCCGACGATCCGCTCTGTACAACGGACTGACGCACTCGCCCTGGTCGAGGCTGGCAATCTAAATGTCAAAGACCCCGCCCAAATCTGGGGGCAACCGATTGTAAACAATGACTTCAAACTCTTCGCCAATTATGGCAGCACCATCACCGATACCATCAATTTCTACGGGCATGCTAACTATGCAAGCAAACGCGTTGAAGGCGGATTCTATTTCCGAAACCCGAATACGCGTAGTGGTGTGTTTGGACGTAACGTAGATTTGGATGACGACGATAAACCCGACGAATTCTACTTGCTCGTCGGCAATTTATCAGGCTTGCCAGAAGGCGTGGATAAAGAGGCTGACGATATTCAGCTTGCCCATCCTGAAACCGGAGCTGTAACTGCTGTCACCGATGCGGATCGTACCGCAATCGCTAATGGGGTACCAGCAGATCCTGCTAAATTACAGAACGTGATTGATGATCCCAACTTATTCTCGTACCGAGAAATGTTTCCAGGGGGGTTCACACCCAGGTTTGGTGCAAACACTATTGATAGTTCAGTCCTTGTCGGTGTTAAAGGCACCACTTTGGAAGAAGAGTTAGGCAAACCTCTAACGTGGGATATCAGCGGTTATTTCGGCAGACACCATGCCGACTTCTTTATTTTTAACACTGTCAACGCCTCCCTCGGACCGGAAACGCCCACAATATTTAATCCGGGCGACTACATCCAGACAGACTACAACCTCAACTTTGATGTGGCCTATCCGCTTACCGATATGGTGTTCCTCGCCTCTGGATTGGAATATCGAAACGAAGGCTTTGAGGTCGTATCGGGCGACAGAGAATCCCATCAGATTGGGCCATTGGCAACCCAAGGTTTCACTGCTGCATCTAACGGATTTTCCGGGTTTAGTCCGATTGCCGCTGGCACGTGGAACCGCTATAATATTGCCGCCTATCTGGAAAGCGAAGTCAGACCTCTTGAAAACTGGCTTGTAGCACTTGCCGTACGCGGTGAAAACTTTGAGGATTTCGGTAGCACGCTGAATTACAAAGTGGCAACGAACTACGGGATTACCGAAACCATGAAACTGCGCGGTAGTTATAGCACTGGATTCCGAGCTCCCACACCCGGACAGCAAAATACTTTCAACGTTACCACTGAATTCAATTTTGAAAAGAACGACTTGGTAAACAACGGAACCATCCCATCAACAAACCCAGCAGCGGCACTTGTCGGTGGAAAACAGCTGGAACCCGAAACATCAAATAACTTCACAGGCGGATTTACCGTCGAAATTCTCGACGTAAACCTCACTGTAGACTTTTTTGATATTCGGATGAAAGACAGGCTGGCTCTCTCCCAAGACTTCGCGCTCCAGGAAGCACAGAAACAGGATTTAATCGACGCCGGCGTAACAAGCGCAGCGAACCTGCAGGAATTCCGTTTCTTTACCAATGACTTTGACACAACAACCCAAGGGATTGATGCTGTTATCACCGCACCCCTCTTAGACGGTAATCTCATCGCTGTCTATAACTTCACGCAAACCACGGTTACGGATCACAATCCGGAAACGCTGGATGATCTTCGGATCAAGGAACTCGAAGAAAACCTACCGAAACACCGTGGAAGTATAACGATTGTGCAACCTATCCTGGACGATTTTGGTGTCCTCGGGCGTGCCAGCTATTTTAGCGATTGGTACGATTCTGAGGATGATGAAACATACGCAAACAAGGTTATCTTTGACTTGGAAGCCACTTATAATGCCCCTGGCGGTTTGTCAATCACTTTGGGTGGGAACAATATCCTCAACACCTACCCCGACGAAAATCCAAAGTCTGGTAATATCGGAAACAAATACGGCCAATTCAGCCCCTTCGGCTTCGACGGTGCTTTTTGGTACGCCAGATTCGGATACAGTTTCTAAAACCTTTCTCATGAAAGACTTTAGGAACACTTTCGCAAAAGGCGCGGTTGAAACCGCGCCTACTCAATTTACAACAACAATATAAGAGAGGTAAACCAACATGAGCAATCAAAACAGAGATGCAGAATATACAATGGGCCGCAGCGAAGAAGAAACACAGCGTTTAATTGAACAATCACAACTCTATGACGATGTAACACGCCGTTTTTTTCTCAGAAGCGGTATCGCTAAAGGCATGAAAGTCCTTGATGTCGGTAGTGGCGCAGGGGATGTCGCGCTCACCCTCGCCGAATTCGTAGGGTCCGAAGGAAACGTCGTTGGTGTAGATGTCAACCCAGATGTTCTCAAAACGGCGCAAACGCGGGCAGATGCAGCAGGCTTTACAAACATGGAATTCATTGCTGGTGATGTCCGAACCCTTGAACTTCCCAACGACTTTGATGCTATCGTCGGTAGACTTGTCCTGCTCTATATGGCAGACCCAACCGAAGCACTTAGACATTTGGCAACGCGCCTGCGTCCCGGCGGAATTGTCGCCTTTCAGGATACTGAACTCGCGCTCTACCGGACGGTTATACATCCCGATACACCTTTGATAAACCAGTTGGTCGAATGGGGACTCACAGTGTTCGAACGGTCAGGCGCACATCTCAACATGGGTATGGAACTTTACCGCGTCTTCGTTGATGCAGGTTTGCCCGAACCTACCTTACACTTTGAGGCACCCATGGGCGGGCCCGAGGGCTGGCCCGGGTTCGAGTATCTTGCCAACAGTTTTCGGAGCCTCGTTCCGCTCATGGAGGCGTATGACATTGCAACGGCTGAAGAAATAGATATTGACACACTCGCAGATCGGATTCAAGCAGAAGTCACGACATCAAAACGACCACTCCTGCTGCCGCCACACATCACCGCGTATGCATCCCTAACGGCATAAATAGTTTTCACCCATGGCGAAAAATCATCCAGAACGTTTGAACGCCTCAAATAGCGATGCTACCTATACGTTAGGACGCACCTCCCACGAAACAACCCGCCTCATTGAGCAATCAAGAATCTATGGCGAGTCAACGCACCGCCTTTGCAAACGAGCCGGTATTTCAAAAGGAATGCGCGTCCTTGAAATCGGGAGCGGTGCCGGCGATGTCGCACTCACACTTGCCGAACTCGTCGGACCGGCAGGTAAGGTCGTTGGTGTAGACCTTAACGCGGAAATTCTGGACACCGCGCGCCAACGCGCAACCGAGGCAGGCATGCACAACATAGAATTCATCGCAGCCGATGCCCGAAATCTTAATTTTTCGGATACCTTTGACGCTATTATCGGACGGTTTGTGTTGATGTACATGGCGAATCCAAGCGCAGCAGTCGCTACACTCCTAACGCACTTAAGACCTGGCGGAATTGCCGCCTTTCAAGAACCGGAATACACACTCTATCCCGCATTCTTACATCCAGATACGCCGCTTATGAATCAACTCATCAGATGGATATTGCAGGTGTTTGAGCATTCCGGGGCACATCTCAATATGGGGATTGGACTTTATCAGGCTTTTGTAAACGCAGGTTTACCGGCACCCACGATGCACCTTGAAGCACCAATCGGTGCTGAAAAAACCTGGGCAGGTTACCGATATATGGCGACCATCTTTCAAAGTCTGTTACCGCTCCTCGAAAAGTATGAACTCGCAACTGCAGAACAAGTTGAGGTGAACACGTTAGCCGCACGGATTCGGCAAGAGGTTACCGCCTCAAAACGTCCGTTCTTCTTACCGTTGCATGTGACAGCACACGCAACGCTATCCCCCTAAATTTCTTGTCCGCTTCATTCGGTCATATTCCAGCAGTCTCTTGCTGTACGAGCGAACCCTGCTCACAATATCTACTGATAACTGACAACTATAGTGAACCAGAAAAAAATAGACATTCCAAGCCGTCGTAAATAGGCATTCCAAGCCGTCGTAAATAGACATTCCAAGCCGTCGTAAATAGACATTCCAAGCCGTCGCTGGCGAGGTTTCCCAACCTCGCCAATGTTAAAGTTAACTCTAAAGTTTACGATACAAAAAAAAATACGATTTTTGGTTGATATCCGAGTCGATATGTGGTATAATTATATAAACTAATTTTAACGCATAAAATTCCATCTGATGGTCACAGGACTTTACGGTGGTGGCGTTTAAATAATTAATCTCTGCTCTCTGCTTCTAAAATAAAAGCAGTGGAGCCATCAGTCCAAAGAGAGGCATGAAAATTTGAAACCTTATGAACTCCTACTTATCATTACGCCTGACCACGATGAAAATGAAGCACAAGCTCTTACTGACCAAGTAAAGGGCATCATCGAAAATGGCGGGACTCTCCTGAAACTTGACCCTTGGGGCAAAAAACGACTCGCCTATCCCATCCGGAAACGGAGCGAAGGCTACTACGTGCTCTATATTTTTGAGAGCCCACCGAGTTTTGTCGCACAATTAAACCAGGCTTTACACGTCATTGAATCCATTCTGCGCTACATGATCGTACAGTACGAAGACGATATCGTTAAGTTGAAAGCCGAACTTGCCGCTGAGGCCGAGGCAGAGCAGCCAACATCTGAAGGCGAGCAACCCACACCCGAGGCAGAAGAATCAGCCGCTGGTGAGGACGCAGAAACTGAAGATGATAATGATGAGGCAGAGACTGAAGACACAACAGAGTCTGTCTGAAATAGGTAACATTTGAATTTTAAACAGTGGTTTTTGGGCTTTTTAAAGAGAAGAGGTCCGAAAACCCTAAGTATGTATAGAGAGGTGAAAATATGGCAAGCTTCAACAAGGTTATCCTCATGGGGAATCTTACCCGGGATCCTGAAGTGAAATTCCTACCGAGTGGAACAGCTGTCGCTAATTTTGGGTTGGCTATGAACGAAAGTTACACGGATCAACAAACTGGCGAAAAGAAAGATTCTACCTGTTTCGTTGATGTGGAAGCATGGGGCAGGCAAGCTGAAGTTGTGGGTGAATATTTCAGTAAGGGCAGACCCATTTTGGTTGAAGGGGCCCTCAAATACGATTCGTGGGAAGCCGAAGATGGCACTAAGCGGAACCGGCTTAAAGTCCGGCTGATCCGGTTTCAGTTTGTTGGACGGCGTGATGAAGATGAAGCAGGCAATGGGTATGCCGAAGCACAACCCGCAGCGGCACCGAGACAATCCGAATCCCATCAAGATGCACCCGCTCCCGAAACGGGCAGTGCCCCTTCCGCAACAGAAGATGACATCCCGTTTTAAATAGGCACGATCAGGGGAGAGCCGTCATCATACAGAGGTTCTCCCACGTCGTAATTTATAGATAGGGCGCCCCAGACATACTTTGGCACCCGATACTTTCAAAAAAGGAATAAATTGATATGGCATTCCGTCGCAGACAGCGCTATCACAAAATTGAATCTTTTGACTACAAAGATATTGATACGCTGCGAAAATTTATTAACGAACGTGGCAAAATCGTAAGTCGCCGGGTCACAGGCTTATCAGCGAAGCAACAGCGCATGGTGACCCGCGCAGTGAAACGCGCACGTAATATGGCACTCTTGCCATTTACACGATAAAAATAGGTGTTTAATTATGGAAGTGATCCTAAAGAAAAATGTTGAAGGACTCGGCGCACCGGGCGATGTGTTGAAAGTCGCCGATGGATACGCGCGAAACTATCTCCTGCCGATGCAATTGGCAGTGCATGCAACAGAGCGCAACCGTCGCTATCTTGAACATCAAAAACGAGTCATCGATCAGCAAGAGGCAAAAGATAAAGAACGCGCACAGGAAATCGCGGCACAGATTACCGGTGTTACCTGTACGCTCAAAAGGCGCGCTGGCGAAAATGACAGACTCTTCGGCTCCGTTACGTCTATGGATGTCGCTGAAGCTTTACGGGCAGAAGGATTCGAATTAGAACGCCGATTCCTCGAACTCGTAGACCCCATCCGTGAACTCGGGGTGTTTATGGTCCCCGTCAAATTGCATACGGAGGTCATCGTTGAACTCCGCGTCGTTGTGGAACGCGAAGAATAATTATGCAAGCGCAAGCGGTTGAGTCCCTCTCTGACAAGGAAGCTGAGCAAGCCGTACTCGGCGCTATGATGACCGAGAAATCCGTTATTCCTCGGGTGATTACAAAACTTGGGCATACTTCTGATGCTTTTTTTACAACCGACCATCAGCTCATCTATACAGCCACCCTCGCCGTATATGATCGCTTTAACAACGCGGATCCGCTTCTGGTGGCTAACGAACTGAACAGGACAAACCAGTTGAACCGAGCGGGCGGAACAGAGTATTTATATGAACTTCAAGCACCCATTGTGGAAACGGAAAGCACAGAGTTCTACGCAGACATCCTCCATGAAAAGGCAACGCGGCGCCGGTTAATTCAAGCAACCGCGCAGGTGCGCGAGATTGCCTACGACGAAACTGTAGGGATCGCTGATGTCTTGAATCAAGCGCAAGAAGCCGTCTTTGAACTCGGACAGACAGATGCACAACGCGGATTTGCGCCTATTCGATTATTACTCACAGAGAGTATCGATGCAGTTGAAAAACTGTTTCAAAAAAAGAATAGGTTCTTAGGAATGCCCACTGGATTCATGGATTTCGACCACATGACATCCGGATTGCAGCCTGGCAACCTTATCATTATCGCTGCACGCCCAAGTATGGGAAAGACAACCTTGGTCCTGAATATCGCACAGAACATAGCACTTGAACAAAAGCGTCCAGTTGCTATATTTAGTCTTGAGATGCCAGCACAAGATATCGTCATGCGCATGCTATCTGCTGAATCTCATATCGATTTCGGACGACTCCGAACCGGTAAATTCAGTCAAGATGATTGGAGACCGCTGCTGGATGCAGTGACAAGGCTGCATGAAGCACCTATCCTCGTTAACGATAACCGAGGACTTACAGTTCAGGGCTTGCGTGCCGAAGGACGCCGCCTTAAAGGTGAACACAGCGACCTGGCACTTATTATCGTCGACTATTTGCAACTGATCAGAGGTGCAGGGAGATACAATGTCCGTGAACAAGAGATCTCCGAAATATCACGTGCCTTGAAAGTCCTCGCATGGGAACTCAATGTACCGATTGTCGCTTGCTCGCAGCTCAGCCGTGAAGTGGAACGCCGCCCGGACAAACAACCACAACTTTCGGATTTACGCGAATCCGGTGCCATCGAACAAGACGCAGACCTCGTCGCTTTTTTACATAGAGAAGATTATTACGAAGGTGAAGATGCCGGCGATCGCGTTGAAGTCAATCTCATGATTAAAAAACAGCGTAACGGACCAACCGGAGCTGTCGTTCTCTATTTCACTAAAAATCAGATGCGATTTGAAAACGCAAGCTAAAGAAAAATATGAATCAGCAAGTCGCTACGCCCGAAGCCTCCAGACGACTCCGGCGCTACCCAATATTAAAAAGTAGCAAAATCCGATTGCACAATATGCTTTCCGAAGTAGGGCAAGCCTTTACGCTCTTTTTTCAAACACTGTTTCAAATCTTTCGCCCCCCACTTCAGTTCGATCTGCTCGTTAAGCAGTTGTTGCTGGTCGGTTTCAACTCTTTGGCTGTGGTTATGGTATCCGGGTTTTTCACCGGAATGGTCCTTGGCGTTCAAGGGTATATTCAACTTAAACCTTATGCCGTAGAAGGCTCCGTCGCAAGATTCGTCTGCGTCTCGATCGTCAAAGAACTCGGACCGATGATTACCGCATTCGTGCTCGCCGGACGTATCGGCGCCTCTATTACTGCTGAACTGTCAACCATGAAGGTTACAGAACAAATTGACGCGCTTGAAGTCATGGGCACAAATCCTGTCAAATATTTGGTCGTGCCACGTTTTCTCGCATGTTCAATTATGCTACCAACTTTGACGATCTACTCAACATTCGCAGGGATTGCCGGCGGCTTTACTGCCGTCGTTACGCTCTTTGATGTCAACGGCTACTTTTTCCTCACGGAAGTCCAAAAAAATCTTTTCGTCGGGAGTGTACTCATCAGTCTCATTAAAGCGACCTCGTTCGGCATGGCAATCGCAGCAGTCGGCTGCTATAAAGGATTTAGCATCTCCGCCGCCGGGGGAGCTGAAGGTGTCGGCACCGCGACGACAGGGTCCGCCGTTATTTCGCTCATCACTATTCTTATTTTAGACTTCGTCTTGAACCATATTCTCTTTAACATCTTGGGACTGGTATAACTCCGTATGATCTCAGTTAAAAATATTACCAAAAATTTTGGTGAGAAAAACGTTCTAAACGGCTTAGACCTTGAGATCCCACGCGGCGAAACCCTCGTCATTATGGGACGCAGCGGCTCCGGTAAAAGCATTCTATTGAAAATTATTACTGGATTGATTCCCGCTGATTCCGGTGAAATCTGGTTCGATGGCACAGAAATCTCAAAACTGAGTACGAAAAAAATTAATCGCCTCCGCCAAAAAATCGGTATGTTATTCCAATCCTCCGCCCTCTTTGATTCAATGACCGTCGCTGAGAACGTCGCCTTTATGCTCGATCAGCATACAGACTACACCAAAAAAGAGATGCACCAAATCGTCGATGAGAAACTTGAACTTGTCGATTTAGCAGGCGTTCAAGACTTACGACCCGCCGAATTGAGCGGCGGCATGCGCAAACGCGTCGGACTCGCACGAGCCATCGCTTTTAACCCAGAAGTTATTTTGTACGATGAACCGACCACCGGGCTTGATCCTGTTACCTGCACCGAAATTAATCAACTCATCCAAGATTTACACGAACGGCTACAAGTCACCTCTGTCGTCGTCACACACGATATGCACAGCGCATTTAGCGTCGCAACGCGAATGGCTATGATCCATGAAGGTAAACAGATCGCTTATGGAAACCCTGACGAAATTATCAACATTGATAACCCCATTGTGCAACAATTTGTCTTATTCGGTGCACCCGACCAAATACTCAACATGGAAAATCCTATTCTAAAAGAATACATTGGGAGATAGCATGAATTTTTGGACCGCATCTGTGAAAGTCGGCATAATGATATTGGTTGCAATCGTTTTCCTAACTATTCTGTTGACAAATGCCGAAAATTGGCCATGGGCAACTGCTGGCGATGAAATCACATTCCAATTTCAATCTGTCAATGGACTCTATGTCGGCGCAGGCGTTTACCTATCCGGTGTCTCAATCGGCAAAGTCACAGCTATTGAACTTCAACCCGATACCGATAATGTCCATATCAAGGCGAAAGTCAAAAATGGGTTTAAATGGTTGCGGGAAGACTGCGGTGCCAGAATTTCTATGAACGGCTTCGTCGGAGAAGTTTACATCGCACTTGACAATGGACCCATCGGAAATCCGCCCCTAAAACCCGCGAACCTCCCTATTGTCGGAAAAGACCCCGTTAACGCCTTAGAACTCCTTGAACAGACAAGTGCCGGCATGACACAAGCCATTGAACTCACAACCGCCGCAAATGAAGTCCTTCAAGCCAACCAAGAATCAATTCAGCTCGCTATCAAAGAGATACGAGATGTCGTCGCACTCACAGGAAAAACCATTGAGAAACTAAGCGTTGACTCCGAAGAAACAGTCAAGACCCTAACAGAACTCGCACAAGCAAACGACAAACGCTTTCAAGAAACCCTTATAAAGGTTAACAATTTTATTACGCAGTTGGAAGGCGATTCCCTCATGGTCAGTAGTCAAGTGAATGATATTACGCGTGAAATTTTAAGAGTGTTGAACCAAAATTCGCCAAAACTAAACACCATCTTTACCGATGTACGCGCAACCACGTCAGAATTCCGACAAATCGCACAGAACTTTCGATCCGAATTTAACATATTATCGAAGCAGATGTCCACGCTTGTTTCACAAAGCAGCGACGCCGTTAAAACCGGGGAAGCCAGCATCGAGCCTCTCTTAGAGAATTTACAGAGAACAACCGATGCCGTCAACGCCTTAGAGACGAATACCAGCCGCCTCCTTGCTGAACTTAATGCTAAACTCAAAGGTGAAGGCACTATTGCGCAGCTCCTTAATACACCAGAACCGCTCCAAGAATTCCGAAGCACTTTTCAAAACCTTAATAAAACGTTAAACGCAGTAACAGATCTCTCAGAACGGACTAAGAAGCAGATTGGACGCTTTGAAGCACCATTACGGTTCGGATGGGATTATGAACTCCGTTATTTAAGTCTTGAAGAGCGACTTTACAACGAACTCGCGTTTTCTCTCTTACAACATTCAAAAGCACGTTACAGGGTTGGAGTCGGTGTGCGCGACGAAACAGTGCGTTTTGAAGTGCAATACGCACACGACCTGACAGACTACCTCCGCGCACGTGCTGGCTTCATGCGTTCCCAAGTCGGTATCGGTATAGATTTCTGGTTGTGGTCCCGACGTTTAGGGCTCAGTATTGAAGGCGTCGGGTTGACAAGTCGCGAACCAGAATTGAACACAGAAGTCGCCCTCCGATTCTTCCGATACGGACAACTCCTCCTTGGTGCCGAGAATTTAACCGATAGCGATAGAAGACGTTGGACAACCGGATTCCGCTTTTTCAACAGAGCATGGTAATACCACCTCTACAACTGGTACAGGGCCATTCAATTGTACCTATTCACTTTATATATGTTGTGAATTTTTCGCCTGTAGGAGCGAGCTGTGCTCGCGATCTTTCCTAAGAACTGGTAGCATAAACAATGGCACGAGAAAAACGTAAATTCGTCTGTCAAGAGTGTGGCTATACAACGCCAAAGACGCTCGGACGATGTCCGAATTGTAAAAGTTGGCAAAGCTTCGCCGAAGAGGTAGAAGAACTCATCACGCCATCAAGGCATCGCGGTATTGGGCAGGTATCCCGTGAACCCGAACCCATCTCCCAAGTTACCGCAAGTGAGGTCGAACGCCACCTAACAGGTATGTCAGAATTTGATAGAGTCCTCGGAGGCGGCATCGTTCCAGGCGCAGTCATCCTTATCGGAGGAGACCCAGGCATTGGTAAATCCACACTATTGCTACAGGCGAGTGACGCGCTAAGCCGAAATTATGGAGATGTCCTCTATGTCTCCGGCGAGGAATCTGTAAGTCAGACAAAACTCAGGGCAACCCGACTCGGCATCAAATCTGATACACTCTATGTCCTCTGTGAAAATAACTTGGAACAGATCCAAAAACACATTGAAGACAGGAAACCGAAAGTCGTCGTCATCGATTCTATTCAAGCCGTCTATCTAACGAGTATTCAATCTGCACCCGGGAGTGTCACCCAAATTCGTGAGTGCACCGGACATCTCCTCATTTGCGCAAAGAACCGCAATATACCGATATTTCTTATCGGGCATGTGACAAAGGAAGGCGTGATCGCTGGACCCCGCGTCTTAGAACACATGGTCGATACCGTGCTCTATTTTGAAGGCGAAGGGCATCACATCTACCGAGTCCTCCGAGCCATCAAAAACCGATTCGGTTCAACAAACGAAATCGGAATATTTGAAATGCGCAACACCGGACTTGCCGATGTCATGAACCCTTCAGAGATTTTTTTGAGCGACAGGAAGGAACAGGTCTCAGGATCCGTCGTGGTTTCAAGCATGGAAGGCACACGCCCCTTACTCATGGAGATACAGGCACTTGTCGTACCCACCAATTACGGAAATCCGCGCAATACGGCTGCCGGCGTCGACCGGCACCGAATCGCACTCCTTATCGCGGTCCTCAATAAACGTGTAGGTATCGACGTTGGCGATTCCGACGTTTTTGTTAATATTACCGGCGGATTACGGATTGATGAACCCGGGATAGACCTCGGCGTACTGATGGCTATATCTTCAAGCCATCGCGATATGCCTATAGATCGCCAAACTGTGATGATCGGCGAAGTCGGACTCGGCGGCGAAATTCGACCTGTCACACATGTTGACAGGCGCATCCGGGAAGCCGCAAAACTCGGATTCAGGCGCGCTATCTTTCCCGAATACAACCGGAAAGGATTAAATATCGATGACGACATTGAACTTGTCGGCGTTAAGGATGTATACGACAGCTTAGCAGCTTTATTGGAATAAGACCGTTTACTGGTAACCTTGTGGCATAACCTACTCGGTTTTTTCGTCCAATTTTGGACCCCCAGGCCCGGTAGGTGCGGTTTTGCGGTGTACTCACCCAAATGCGATCTGCATTCCTAACCGCACCGGGTTTTCGAAAAAAGACGCAAAACCCAATAATTTCTTAAAACTAAATGGTCCTGGCAGTTTTTTACTTTCCTCTTGCTTTATTTTTTTAATTATGCTATCATTACTTTATAAGAATGCTATCATTACTTTATAAGAATCTAAAGCTTGGACAAATTTTGTCCGTTTTAAAGAATAAGGATAAAACATGCAAGTTTGGGGTATTCGTCTCCTTTTTATCGTCGCAAGTACAGCGAGTTGTTACATCATCTATCGCGACCCATTAGTCGTACTTATTGGACTTATTGCAGCACTCATCCTTGTCGGCGCAGAGCTCTGCCTGCAAGTCGCTGCTATGCGTAGTACCATAGTGAGTCTAGCAGGGCTCGCCATTGCTTTATTAATTGCCCTGGGCATACTACACCTTCTTTCAGGACTTGATAACATCCTCAAAGTCGTGATTGCCCTCGGTATAGGGTACATTGGCCTTATGAGTGGCTACCGACTCTCTACATCAATCAATTTATCCCAAATACTCAGAGCAGATACGTCCAACCAGTCCGGCGAATCGCGAGATGGCAAAGCTACAAATAACTTAAAAATTTTAGACACAAGTGTTATTATTGATGGCAGGATTCTTGAAATCTGCCAAACAAAATTTATTGAAGGCACCTTCGTTATTCCAAGGTTTGTTCTCAATGAATTGCAACATATTGCCGATTCTATAGAACCGCTCCGCCGAAATAAAGGTCGACGCGGGTTCGATATCCTCCGAGCCCTTCAGAACAATCCAGCGATTGTTGTTGAGATCACCGAGGAGGAAGTACCACATCTGCCTGAAGTCGATGCTAAGTTAGTACATCTCGCACAACAGCTAGAGGCAACAATCATAACTAACGATCTAAATCTCAACAAAGTCGCAGAATTACAAAGTGTAAAGGTGCTTAATATTAATGAACTCTCAAATGCCGTGCGTCCCGTCGTGATTGCCGGTGAAACCATTCAAGTACTCCTACTTAAAGAAGGTAAGGAACCCAACCAAGGGGTCGGGTACCTTGATGACGGAACCATGGTAATCGTTGAAGAAGGGAAACCCTACATCGGGAAAACGCTTAACGTTGAGGTTACGCAGATGCTGCGCACAAGTGCAGGGCAGATGATTTTCACGCGTATCAAAGAAGATGAAATGGACGCTGATGAACAGCAAGGTGGGCGCCCTTATCCCCGCAGCTGGTAAGGGAACCCGGATGACACATTCGCTTAAAAAACCGTACCTAAAATTAGCAAAGCTGCCCATTTTGGCGCATACGATCCAGCGGTTTCAGCAAAATACTGCCGTAGACGCGATCTACGTCATCGTAGACCAAACGGATTTCAACGAATGTCGCAAAACCGTATTGGACCCGTATCCGTTCACAAAGGTACAGCCACTCGTGGCAGGCGGAGAAACACGGCAGATGTCTGTCTACAACGGTCTCCGCGCAGTCTCAACAGATGTGGATTTTGTTGTTGTTCACGATGGGGTCCGACCCTTTGTAACTGACGAGACCATTTTTGAGTGTCTCACTGCCGCAGACGAATGCGGTGCCGCCGTTGCTGCTGTACCCGTCAAAGACACAATCAAAGTAGCCGACGAGAACTGTTTTATTACGCAGACACCGGAACGAGAAAGACTCTGGGCAGTGCAAACACCCCAAGTTTTTCGGAAATCTCTATTGGAAGCGGCACATCAGAAAGCCCAAGCGCGTCGACTCACTGCCACTGATGATGCAGCACTCGTTGAGCAACTCGGTTTTCCTGTTAAATTAGTGATGGGCAGCTACGCGAACTTGAAAATAACGACACCCGTGGATTTGCAAGTCGCTGAAGTTTTACTCGCAGATCCTACACTTTGGTAGCGAGCTTTCGTACGCACTTGAAAATTTTGGTGCAAAGTAGTAGGAAAACCCGCTCTGTCGGGTTCTCCGTCCACTAATATCCTTGTTGTATAAAAAAAATGCGAGTAGGTATCGGGTACGACGTTCATCGGTTGGTTGAAAATCGAAGATTGGTTTTGGGCGGGATAGTGATCCCGTATCACTTAGGGCTGTTGGGACATTCAGATGCGGATGTCCTCACGCATGCTATTGTAGACGCGATGTTAGGCGCAGCTGCACTCGGTGATATCGGCACACATTTTCCAGATACCGATCCCCGTTACCAAGGCATGGACAGTCTTATTTTCCTACGCGACACCGCTTTGAAAGTCAAGGAGGCTGGCTACCAGATCGAAAATATAGACACCACAGTTATCGCACAACGCCCGAAATTGGCACCTTACATCTCACAGATGAAAAAAATAGTTGCCAAAACGCTTGATATTGCCCTAACACGGATCAATATTAAAGCCACTACCACGGAAGAATTGGGCATTGTTGGAGAAGGCAAAGCCATTGTCGCCCATGCTATCGTCTGCCTCTCTCCGCTATAGATGTCTCTGTTTTTCGCTGTGTATTTAAAAACCGAAATGAAAATCTATAACTCATTGAGCCGACAATTGGAAGACTTTGTACCCCTAAATTCTGAGCAGGTGTCAATCTACAGCTGCGGGCCCACCGTTTACGACTACATTCACATGGGCAACGCGCGCACCGCTTTGGTTACCGATATTATTCGACGCTATCTCGTCTATAAGGGATACAACGTCAAACTAGTTCAAAACTTGACAGATATTGATGACAAGATTATCAACCGAGCCGCTGAATTAGGTGTCAGTCCGAAGCAGCTCGCCCACCAGAAAGGTGAAGCCTTCTTTGAGGATTCGCAACGCCTCGGTATTCAACCCGCAGATGTCCATCCGAAAGCAACTGAACACATCCGAGAGATGATAGATTTGATCCAAATACTGATCGACAAGGGCGCAGCTTATGTCATCGATGGAAGCGTCTATTACCGCGTAAATCAGTTCGCTGACTATGGCAAACTCTCTAATCGCAAACCTGAGGACCTTCTCGCCGGCGCACGCGTTGAGATTGACGAACGCAAAGAAGATCCCCGTGATTTTGATATGTGGAAAGCAGCGAAACCCGGCGAACCCTCCTGGGAGAGCCCGTGGGGCAGAGGCAGACCCGGATGGCATATAGAATGCTCCGCCATGGCGATGAAGCATCTCGGTGAAACTATTGACATCCATGCCGGGGGCGAAGATTTGCTATTCCCACACCATGAAAATGAGATAGCACAGAGTGAATTGGCAACAGGAACCTGCTTCGCACGTTACTGGATGCACGTCGCTTTCTTAAAAATTGATGGCAAGCGAATGGGCAAATCCGAACAGAACTTTATCTTACTCCGAGATGCGCTGGACAACTATCCGACCGAAGTCATTCGGCATTTCCTCATTTCCGCACACTACCGGCATCCCCTCGACTACAATCCAGAAAGTTTGACGAAATCGGCAGGCGCGATTAGACGTTTGAACAATTGTTTAGACGCGTTAAAAAAATACAATCCGGACGTTGAGCCAAATGAAGTGCCAGATGCCCCGCTACAACACGCTGTCCAGGAGATGAAGACACAATTTACGCACGCAATGGATACCGATTTCAACACCGCACAAGCACTCGGTGCTATTTTTACCCTTGTCGGTGAGGTTAACAAAGCACTCAGCGCGCCTGATGAAGCCCTAGCTCCCGTTCTTGCACAAGCATATCAAGCGTTGGCTGAAACTTGCCAAGTCCTCGGAATCTATAATACGGAGACGCGAAATGACGATGGCGACAACAGCGAACAACGCGATCTGCTCATTAACCTCCTCTTAGAGATAAGGCAGGATGCACGCGATCGAAAAGATTGGGAGACATCCGATAAAATTCGTGACCGACTAAAAGCACTGAATATTGAGATACAGGATACCCACAGCGGCACAACTTGGAAATCTCTAATCTAACAGGGCCATTTAATTGTCCATTTTTTGATCGAATTTTCACCCCAGGCCCGGTAGGTGCGGTTTCCTAACCGCACGGAAACCCCTGGAAAAAAGACGTAAAACCCAATAATTTCTTAAAATTGAATATAATAATTGTGATTGAATTCTTGCCGTAAAGTATGATATACTTTTAAGCAATATATTGCTTACCTAAGGAACCCATTTCATGAGATTTGTGAAAATTATTAACTTACTTCTCTGTGGTCTGCTTATAATTTCCGGATGCGGATCCGATACGCCTGAAGAAAATGGGGCGGTCCTCGCGCCTACAGAAGAAAAGAGGATACCGAATTATTTTCCGGATGCTATCGGTAATCGATGGGTTTATCAGCACTCAGACGGGACCCAATGGGAACGCGAGGTCACACGAGAACATATCCTTCAAGGAAGGATTTATCGGGTCTTTGACTACACACCGCCCATCGAAGACACTGAATTTGATTATCTAAGAGTCCCCTCCTATCGCGTCACCCCAAATCGCGTGCTATTTTTCGTTGGTGACGAGATCAATCGCTATTTTGAGACCGAACTCACAGCCGATCTGCAAGCGATATTCGCAGAAGATAATACGGAAATCCAAGTGGATGCCATATCCGCACATGAACTCGTTTTGTTTCGTATTCCACCAACGCGCACTGTGACATGGGATGTCTTGGATCTGAAGATCAAGGGGGATATCTTTTTTCCGGATGTAGGGCGCGGCATTCCGTTTGAAATACTTTTTCTCATCGAAGGCGCGATTGTAGGGGGCGGATCCGTAAAAACACCCGCCGGCCATTTCAAAACGACTTCTAAAATTGAATACAATTTGGAAATCACAACTAAAGTTTGGGAAGAAAAAGAAACTACGACACAGGAAACCGATACGATCTGGTTGGCGCCTGATGTCGGTGTTATCAAAACCGAAAACGAGAACGGAACAACCGAATTAATCGAATACTCGCTGCAAGAGGATCCTGATGAACAATAGATTCTTTACTCAAGTATGCGTTATCGGATGTTTATTGGTGCTTGTTATAAATGGATGCGGTTCTGATTCTGACGATCAAACCGATGAACCGGCTAACGGGTTACCACGGGTTACTAAGCTCATTCTCCCGGATGTATTCACCCCGGGGGAGACAATTGAACTCCAGATCATCGCACACGATCCAGATGATGACCCGCTGAGTTATACATGGCATGTGACCGCAGGAACACTCGACTCGACGACACAAGCAAAGGTCAAATGGACGACCCCTGCCGACGTACGAGCCGTTACCATCACAGTCCGTGTGCATGACAGCCCCACAAGCAGCATCAAGCGCTCCAAAATAGTGAACTATGCGGCAGAGCGTCCACCGGAAAAACCGTCAATACGCATTATACCGGGCAGACAAGGCGCAGGGATTAAGTTAGGCGACCCTTTCGAAACTGTCAAAGTCTTTTACGGGGAACCAGACGACCCAATTAACCGGGTGGGTTTCTTTTCATATTGGGACCCTGACATCGGGCTAGCCGGCTTTGTTGATAGGAATATTAGGGACAGGCCCGTTCGGAGTCTCTCTATAGATGAACCCAACAAAGCTAAAACAGTAGGGGGAACCGGTGTCGGCAGCAGCCGTGAACATGTGGAGGACGAGTTTGGACCTGCTGAAGAAGTTCAGCCTGGTAGAGAACATTGGTACTGGAAAAGAGGAATCCAGTTTACCTATGATGATGCCTTTGAAGTCGGATCAATTTATATCTTTAAACCAATAGGTGCAGCACCGCCAAATGTAGCACTGTTCTTAAAGCGTGAACATCTGCAAAAAATAGAAAAAAATGCCTTATACCGAAAACTACGTCGTAAAGCCGATACATTTTCACAATAGTGTTTACACACCCCTTTTGCTCGCTCACATCTACATTGTGGCGAAGGAGAATTATGCACACTAACAGAGGTTTTCGAAATATTAAAGGTGTAAAAATGTTTTCATTTTCACGCCTTATCACAAAACTGCTGCTAATCTTCACTATTAGTTGTTTCTATTTCAGTGGATGCACGGCACTCAAGAAGGCGCAGCAACAGCGGGAGGCGCGACTAAAAGAACAGCGGGATAAAGAATATCTAATGCTGGCAGCCGCCAAAAGCGATGATGTGGAAGTTACCAATGGAGCACGCACAGCCGAAAGTGCACACTACTCAATCACTTTCGCCGAAGATTTGAAAACACACGAAAACTTTGACGAAACGTCGGAGCGGAGCGAATTCCTGAAAAGCGCGCTCGCCTATATGGAAAGTGTTTACAGCGAAATGAATACTGTTTTTGGGTTCCAACCTGAGCATAAAATCCATGTAACACTCCATAACGTCTATCGTGGCACAACAAGCACCGCAACTACCACTACCGAATATCGCTATGAAGTTAAAGGAAACACGTCGCTAAAATATGTTACCGGTATCAAGATGGATTTTCCGTTAGCCATGTACCAAAAACCCACCGTCCGGGTACATGAACTCACACACGCTTTCACAAATATCTATTTCCTGCCAACTTGGTTTAACGAAGGTATTGCCATTCTCATGGAGACAGAATGGGCTAAAGGCGGCTTGCACCCGAAATTTGACAGCCTTGAAGAAAACTTAAAGCAAAATATGGATGGTATCAATGATCTTGAAGATTGGGCATCCCACGGCGGGAACCCAAAACTCACCCAGTGGCGCTATCGGTACGCTTACACCATCGTTTCGGAACTCCGAAGGCGGTTCGGTGAAGATTTCTATATCAAAGTCTTTCGCTTGATGGAAGCCGATCAGCTCCACAACAAATTACCGAGCAAAATGTCAACCAGTTTCCTCGTCTATTATCTCAATCAAGCCTCCGGAGTCAACTTGGTGCCGTTCTTTGAAAAACTGCAGTTTAAAGTGCAAAAACTCACAAAATCGGACATACTTCAGCATATCCAACAGGCGAATCGCTGATGTCCATAAT
Source organism: Candidatus Poribacteria bacterium (assembly GCA_963668035.1). GTDB lineage: Bacteria > Poribacteria > WGA-4E > WGA-4E > WGA-3G > WGA-3G. The sequence continues at coordinate 822,344 of OY764073.1, forward strand.
TCACCCAAAGAGGAGTTAAAAATGATTTACCGAGCTACAATGATTTTTCTATTAATCTGTTCTTCTGCTACCATAATCGGATGCAGCGCGCTTTTCTCCGCCCAAGAATGGAGTGAGAATTACGCACTTCTGGAAGGTACCCGCGCCACAAGCCCTCAAATGATTGATGGAAGCTTGAGCACAACAGGCGAGACAACATTTCCGGTAGGTTCAGAAATGTACATCGGTTCAAGCCCCGCCTCGGAGGTCGTTATCACGTTTCCCGAAAAAAAGGTTATTCGACGGATTGTAATTCACTCCGATAATCTCAAAACGTTTGATGTCTACGCCGATAAAGGTGGAATTATAGCTGACTCGGATTGGCAGCTGATCGCAGATATAAAAAGCGTTAAAACCCGCCCGATCGAAGTTTCAGTTATGGTCCCATTTCCAACAGACCGGATCCGACTACGCGTGCTGAGCACCGAAGACGATGCCATGCTGAGACGGCGTAACAGTGCACGATACGCCGGCCGAGTACGCGTCCTTGGAGAAAACCAACGCGCACCTGGCAAAATACGAGAAATCGAACTCTACGGCTACAAAACCTCTGAACAAGTAGAGGCAGAAGCTGCTACCGATAAACGCGAAAAAGAACTTGATGATTTGCTCGATTTAGAGTAACCTAAGAAATTCATAATAAGGCGGTTGTTTCTATAGCACCGCCTCAACTTCATGCTCTCCGGGTTATCCCGGACGAGGAGGTAATCTATGCGTTTTATATTATTCGTGATCCCCCTCTGTGTGGTAGTTGGATTATCCGGGTGCATTCTTGCGTCAAACCCGTCGTTTAATCGGAGCAAGAACATCGCACTTAATGCCACCAGTGAGGATACCAAGTACCATGACGATAATATGTACTCCGTTGGAGAAACAGGACCTATTCTCGAAGATGAGAAGGATGAAGCATCGCAGAAGGAATCTGATGACTACACCGAAGCCGTCCTCAAATGGCGGCAGCCGCAAACGATTCAACAGGTTGTCGTGAAAGCCGAGCCAGGGCAAATGGAATTCTTCTACGTCCAGTACATGGACGATGAAGGAGAATGGATCACCCTCAAACACGTCCAAGACAACATGCGTCCGGCTTACACGTTCACCTTCAGAGACCCGATTGTGACGACCAAGTTTCGCCTCAAAGTGCCACGACGTTGGGATTCACGGCGAGTCGGCGGGCAAAAACGATCAACACGCGGCGAAACCGGGGCACCGAGCGCGTCAGAATACAAGAAAATTCAGGAAATTGAACTCTATTACGCACTCCCACCCGACCCGATGCAAGCCGAGACAACGCAATAGGAACAGAACCTCTGAAGACTGACGACTATTAAAAATGCTTTCTAACGAGACAATCAGCCTCATTCATTTAAACATGATTCAAGGGGTCGGACTAAAAACAGTTCAACTTCTACGCGATGTTTTTGGGAGCGCAGCGCGCGCACTTCAGGCGACACCCGCTGAACTCGAAAAGATCGACAAACTTCCGCCTGCAATGCGTAACCGTCTGCAGCGTAAACCGATTCAATATCCAATAGAACGTGAATTGGAATTAATACACGAATACGGTTGTCAGATCGTCACGCTTTATGATGCCGCGTATCCCGAATGCTTGAAGGAAATTGATACACCACCCCTTGTGCTGTATATCAGAGGTGAACTCACACCGGAAGACTCACTCAGTCTTTCAATCGTCGGTTCTCGCGATGCAAAAGATTACGGGCGAAAGGTGAGTTATCGCCTGAGTTATCAGCTTGCACAGCGCGGCCTAACGATCGTTAGTGGATTGGCGAAGGGAATTGATACCTCAGCACACCGCGGGGCACTTGAGTCGGGCGGTAGAACAATTGCCGTAATGGGAAGTGGATTGAGTTTCATCTATCCCACAGTGAATAGCGACCTCGCGGAGAAAATCACGGAATCCGGTGCCTTAATTTCCGAATTCCCTATGAAAGTCCAACCGAAACCGAAGAATTTTCCACGCCGGAACCGTATCATCAGTGGACTAACGCTCGGGACTGTCGTCGTAGAAGCGTCAAACCGCAGCGGGGCACTCATCACCGCACGTCTTGCAGGTGAGCAAGGCAGGGAAGTCTTTGCTGTACCCGGAGAAATCTTTTCTGCCCTTTCAACCGGCACCCACAAGTTGATTAACAACGGTGCGAAACTCATCAATACTGTGGACGATCTCCTTAACGAACTACCGCCCTATGTCCTAAATCAGATTCAGCCCCAAGCATCAACGTCGCCGAGGGCAGCCCCTGAACAAGAGTCGCCTGTTAACCCGCAACCTTCTGCTGAAGTGCCACAACCTGTGCCAACACCACCGCCACCAGATTTAACACCGGATGAAAGAACAGTCTTTGATGCTATAGAAGCCCCATCATCACATATTGACACCATCGTTCGGACGACCCAACTCTCAATTAGTCAAATTTCCAGTGTGCTTTTAATGCTGGAGCTCAAAGGCATCGTCCAGCAGCTACCGGGTAAACAGTTCACTAAGTCAAGTTAAACGAAAAAATATGAAGATACTCGGCATTGATACCTCATGTGATGAAACAGCCGCCGCAGTTGTCGCGAATGGCAAAGAAGTGCTTTCTAATGTCGTCGCTTCACAAATTGAAACACACCAAGAATACGGCGGCATTGTGCCAGAGCTCGCATCCCGCAAACACATTGAAGCCATCAACTTCATTGTCAGTAGAGCATTAGCGGAGGCAAACGCCACATTCAAAGACCTCGGAACCATAGCAGTGACAAACCGCCCCGGCTTAATCGGGGCGTTGCTTGTCGGCGTTGCAGCAGCGAAGAGCCTCGCCTATTCTCACGATCTCCCACTGCTCGGCATTAATCACATTGAGGGACATATCTACGCTAACTATATGGTCCATGAGACCCTAACCTTTCCGCATATCTGTCTCACGGTCTCCGGCGGACATACCCAGCTCGTAGAGGTCCACGAAGGGTGGCGATACAAGGTTTTAGGGGGTACGCAAGACGATGCCGCAGGTGAGGTTTACGATAAGGTTGCGAAGTACCTCGGACTCGGTTTTCCCGGGGGTAAGATCATTGATGAACTCGCGCAGAACGGCAACCCTTCGGCGATAAAATTCCCAAGACCGATGCGAAACAGCGGGGACTACCAGTTTAGTTTTAGCGGTATCAAAACATCAGTCCGTTATTTCGTAGAGAAAGCACAGCGTGCAGGTATTCTCGTGGAAAACGGACAAGAGGATATTAAAAATGCAAACCCGGATACCGTAACCCTTGAAGATATTGCCGCCAGCTTCCAAGCGGCTGTCGTCGATGTCCTAACTTACAAATCCATAGCTGCTGCGAAAGCCACAGGTGCGAAAACAATAACATTGACAGGTGGCGTTGCTGCGAATAGCGCCCTTCGCGCCTCACTGAAAACCGCAGCCGTGGAAATCGATGCTGAAGTCTACTATCCACCGATGAACCTGTGTACAGATAACGGCGCAATGATCGCTGGGATTGCCTACGAGAAATATCAGCAGGGACTCCGAGACGGTCTCTCTCTGAATGCCGCTCCAAACGGCTCTATCGTAGATGTCTAAAATAGGAATAGGAGATGGACGTGGAATCTGATATGTGTATTGAAGCCGCCCAATGCCTAAAATCAGGCGGTATTGTTGCCATCCCCACCGACACGGTCTACGGATTAGGGGCAGACCCGTTTAACGCCAATGCTGTGCAAAAACTCTACACCCTGAAAGGACGGCCAGACGGTAAACCGATCCCTCTCGTCCTCAGTTCGGTTGACGATGTCTATCGTGTCGCCCAAAACTTACCGGACTACTTCTTTCACCTGACCGATCGGTTTTGGCCCGGGGGGTTGACTATTATTGTTGAAGCAAAGGATCTGCTGCCGGTGCTGACAGCCGGTGGCAACACTGTCGGTGTGCGGATACCGAACAATCCACTACTCCTGGAAATCCTACACACTTTTGGCGGCCCCGCAGCGATAACAAGCGCGAACCTCTCAGGCGAACCCCCAGCCACTTCTCCACAGGAAATTGGTGAGGCGTTGGCATCGAGAATTGATGTGATCGTTGATGGCGGTAAAACACCAGGACCCGTTCCGTCTACGGTCTATGACATCTCAGTCTCACCCCCGCTTATCCGACGGCACGGCGTGATTTCAGAAGAGACGCTCACTAAGGAGTTCGCGTGCTACAACAAGCTTTAAAGCAGCTGCTACAATTTTTAGCCACGCCTACCGGCAACTGGATTGTGCTCGGGGTCATCAGTTTCGTCGTATTGGCGATCCTCTATCACAAAAAGCGGCAGATTCCCGGATTAACGGTGGAGACTATCCGTGAAGATACCTGGTTTATCAACCGCGACGACAATCATCGGCTTGCAATCGTCGTATCCTTGCATCTCATCAACAAATCAGCCGCGCCTATCCGAATTCGGAGCTGTAAATTAAGCGGATACTCGCCCAAACCGCCACCCGAAAAATTGGTTTTAGAGGGACATGATAAGAGTGTTGAACTTGTCTACCCAAAGTATGACCACTTCGCTGACATAGGTGGACATCCTGCCGAACACACATCAGAGTACGTGCTTAATCCTTACACCGAACAACGTCTGTGGGTTTTCTACCATTCGGGGATTGTCACAATGACGAACATGCTGCGCGCCCCGATTGTCATTAAGGATATGAATCGGAAACGCAAATCTATCCAAATAGCAGTGCCTCGCAATATGGAGCAGATTCAACTCTATCGCGAGGCAGCAATGCGGTGGTGATTAGGCAAGTTCGGAGAGTTTAACGGTTCTGCCATCCGCTTCTGCGGACATATCCGCAGCAAACACAACCCGGTGTGTTTCAAACGCCGTATCAAAATCTGTCAGCGGCATCGGTTCATTGCGTCCGATACTGTCTATAAACGCTTGGAACTGCGGTTCATAAGGATGATCGCTGACATCACCGGAGTCAATAAGCGAGGTCTCAAGTGTGCTCCACTTACTTTTATCCATTCCTTTAAGTTTTGCGGAATAGATACGGTTGTCAAGAAGGCTCCCTTCACTCCCCACAAGGTGGATGTGGAAATAGTACGGCTGTAAACAATCCACGCAGGAGGTAACTTTTCCAATTTTTCCGCCGCCTTCAAACTTAAGCAGACTCACACTCGTCGTCTTATATTCGTAGGGTTGAAAAGCATCCCCTATAGATTGCGTATGATAACTGGTTACCTCTTCAACGCTGCCATCCATAAAAAACAGAAGCGCGTCAAGCGCATGACAGCCAGCAGTCAGTAAAGTACTACCGCCAAAATCTTTTTTGATGTTCCATTCGTATTGTCCGTACCAAGGTCCGATACCATGATAATAGTCAACTTCCGCATAGTGGAGCTCACCGAGCAGTCCATTATCAATGATCGAACGGATCATCGTGAAGTGTGCACTATATCGGCATTCAAAGCAGACACAGACGTTCACACCTGTGCTTTTGACGGCATCCCGAATCGCTTTCGCATCATCGTACGTAAGGCAGATCGGTTTCTCAATAATCAGATGTTTCCCCGCTTCTGCAGCAGCGATGGCTTGTGCCGCATGAAAAGGGTGTGGCGTACAAATATCAATAATATGCACGTCCGGGTCGGCAAGCATTTCATCAAAATCGGTATACGCTTTCAGGGGTGTCCCGTAAGTTTCCGCCAATACAGATTCATCGTGTTCGCGCCGTGAACAGATAGCGGTCACATCCGAACCTGTAACGGCTTTAAAGGCTTCAATATGAGCACCAGCCACCCAACCGAGCCCGACAATTCCGACATTTAGATTATCCATTTATGCTCTCCTTTTATTTTTCGTTGAAAGTATTATAGCACAGATACCGATTTTTGAGAGAAAAATTGGTTGATATAATTTTCGTTTTCTTGTATAATTAAAGCAGAACCTTAAATACCTTTGACAGAAAAAAGGAAATATCTTATAATATTTTAAGAATTGGAGTGCAACGTTTTCATGTATAATTCTGCAAGCGGTGTCCGTAGGCACCCTTCCATCTCGACCTGCAATCAAGGAGACGATTCCAATGGAGACTAAAATTTCCGATGGCTTCCCACCGAAATTTGCAAAAGAGGGGCTAACTTTTGACGACGTTTTGCTGATACCGGCTGAATCCGATGTACTGCCGGAACAAGTGGATACGAGTACACAACTCACACGTAACCTCCAGCTAAACGTTCCTATCTGTAGCGCGCCTATGGATACTGTCACCGAATCTGCCCTCGCTATTGCACTTGCGCGCGAAGGTGGCATCGGAATAATTCATTACAACTGCTCTATTGAGGAGCAGGTTTCTGAAGTTGACCGCGTCAAACGATCCGAGAGCGGTATGATTACCGCACCCATTACGCTAACAGCGGATAAAACAATTCGCGACGCACTTCACGTGACAGCGCGCTACCACATCGGTGGTGTACCTATCGTTACCAAAGATGGATACCTCGTCGGTCTAATTACCAACCGCGATCTTAAATATGAAAACAATCTCGAACTCCCTGTCACTGCGCGCATGACACCGAAAGACAAGCTGATTACCGCAGCACCCGGAATTACACTCGATAAAGCCAAAGAAATACTCCATAAATCTCGCAAAGAAAAACTGCCAATTGTAGATGAAAATTTTCGACTCTGTGGGTTGATTACAATTAAAGATATTGACAAAGTTCAAATGTTTCCACAAGCTTGTAAAGACAACGCGGGACGCTTGCGTGTCGGTGCCGCTGTCCTACCGTCAACGCCTCTCGAAGACGTTGACCAATTGGTAGATGCCGGTGTCGATGTACTCGTCTTGGATACAGCACACGGCCATTCCAAAGACGTCATCCGAGCAACAGAGTACCTGAAGTCCCACTTCCCTGAAGTTGAACTCATTGCAGGCAACGTTGTCACGCCTGAAGCCACGCGCAGCCTGATTGATGCTGGTGCCGACGCTGTCAAAGTCGGCGTTGGGCCCGGTTCGATTTGCACAACCCGGGTCGTCGCAGGTGTCAGCATCCCTCAAATTACAGCAATTTACGATTGTGCACAGGAAGCCGATAAGGCAGACATCCCGATTATCGCCGATGGCGGTATCCGCTATTCAGGAGACATCGCGAAAGCCATCGGTGCCGGTGCCAGCTCCGTTATGATTGGCAGTCTACTCGCTGGCACCGACGAGAGTCCAGGGGATACTGTCATCTATCAAGGCAGAACCTATAAAATTCACCGCGGCATGGGATCCATAGGTGCGCTACGGAAACGGAGCGCACGGCAGCCAGCAGAGAGCGCAGAAGACATCTCCAAACTCGTGCCGCGCGGCATTGAAGGACGTGTCCCACACAAAGGCAAACTCAGTAATTTCGTCTATCAGTTGGTCGGCGGAATCCGATCCGCGATGGGCTATTGTGGCACGCCAGATATTAACACCTTACGCACGAAAACCCAATTTGTCCGGATGTCCAGCAGCGGCTACCGCGAAAGCCATCCACACGATATCGATATTACCGAGGAAGCACCGAATTATACAGTCGCGAATCTCAACGCGTAGGTACTATTTAAACCCTACAATCACAGAAAGGAAAGTTTTATGAAGGTTAACGAAGAAATGTCCTTTTGGGATAGACTCTATATTCCTGCCATGATTAAAGGCATGTTTACCACGCTCAAGCATATCCCAAAAAAGAAGTTGACATATCAATACCCTGAAGACCCGCGGAGCATCGATGAACGCAACGAACGCTATCGCGGTATTCACAAATTGACGACCACAGAGAAAGATGAGATTAAGTGCGTCGCATGTTTCTTATGTGCAACCGCCTGTCCCGCTGACTGCATTACCATTCAGGCAGCACCCGCACCGGAAGGGTGGATAACCAAGGAAGGCTACCAGCGCGAAAAGTACCCGGATGTCTTTGAAATCAATATGCTCCGCTGTATTTTTTGTGGCTATTGCGTTGAAGCTTGTCCCGAAGATGCTATCCGCATGACAGGATTAACGCTCCCCCAATACTTCCGTGAACGCCAGGAAGAAGGCGAAAGCCTCGGCAGCTCGCGTAACGACTTCATTTTTGACCGAGACATGCTTGTCGCTAACAACGACATCCCCCAAGAGGGACTCAGTGTCGAAGCGAAGTAGGAAGTAATGGCATTATACGCGCCCTTGCCGAATAAAAAGTACGCGATTATCTACGCAGATCCCCCGTGGGATTACAAAGGACAACTTCAACACACGGGGCTCGGCGGCAAAGACAGCGGCGGTGCTATTCGGCATTATCCGACTGTACCAGTATCAGAAATGGAGACCTGGGACATCGCTGCTATTAGTGAAGACGATTGCCTACTTTTTATGTGGAGTTCTTCTCCACACCTCGATCAAGCGATTCACCTCGGCAAAGCTTGGGGATTTCAGTGGGCAACAGTCGCCTTTATTTGGGATAAACAGAGCGTAAACCCTGGTTTCTATACCATGAGCCAGTGTGAACTCTGCCTCGTTTTCAAACGCGGCAAAATTCCACAACCACGCGGAGCGAGAAACGTTAGGCAATTCGTCCAAACCAAACGTTCACGCCACTCTGAAAAACCGGATATTGTCCGTCAGGGGATTGAGGAGATGTTCCCCCATCAGCGTAAGATTGAACTGTTTGCACGTAAACAGACACAAGGGTGGGACACATGGGGACTTGAGGTTCAGGCAGCAACTTCCTAAAATCTATCGCGCAGCACTGGAATCTCAGATTCGCCAATAAGACAGGAGCAAATTCTGATTCTTTGTTATAATTGTTAATCTATAATTTATTCTAACGGACAGGGCGTAACGATTCTCGTTGCGCAGATACCTGTCATTTACAAATTTATTGCCTAAATTTATTTGAAAGGCACATATCAAATCGACCCAATGCAAGGATTATCGCTTAATTTTCGTTCAGAAACGCTTTTTACGTTAACTGATAAAATCAAATCCAGTATTGAGGGACGGATCAGTTGGGGAGATACTTTTGGCTTGGGGCTCGGTGTCAAAGCCGATAAACACCTCATCGTTTGGACACCGAAAGAGACTTCAGAAGGCGACATTCTACCCGGTTTTGACTCAGAAGATGGTAAACTTACACTGAAAATGCGACCGCGTCCAGGGGCATGGGTCTCTTGGATCGACGAAGCGAAAGTCAGTGCTGAGACACAAGATGATTATGACCGGGTACACAGAAGTATACAAGAATTGGAACGAAATGCGCGCCAGATCACAGAATTCGCCGACGGTGTCGTCTCCGACATAACCATCCAAAATCGCGGAAAATCCCTGACGCTTTCTGAACTCACACAAGATGTTTTGAAAGCACGTTTGGCAATACCTACAACTATCAAAACCGGCGCGTACATACTCGCGCAAACTGAGGATGCTTATGCCGAGAATATGCACTCGGCAACTGTTATTATTCCAGAGCAGACCCATATCCACCGCATCCATCTCAATGAGGATGTCCTATTCGATCGAATACTTACAGTGGATTACGACGTACTCTTTGTCGTCCTTCGGACACATATTAAACAGTACCCGGACCTCGCTGATTTAGCTTACAGTCTCATACTTCGGAACAGACTGTCCGATATTTTCGCTGACAACGAAGTAGAGCTGCCAGACGCAGTTCAGGCACTTGATACCGTTCAAGTACTTGCCACAGCCGCCGTCTACGATCCACTTGAACCAGAGACGCTCAAGTTAGTCCCTGTCACGCTTGACGCACCCACTGAAGATGTTGAGACCGCGATCACTGAAAGCTCAAAGAAAATCGAAACGTATACCGTGAGAGCCAACCAGCAGGCACATCAACTTATGGCACAATTCCAGCAGGGCGTTGAGACCCGATTGCGCGCACTTGTGCTAGGCCGCGGGCAACGCGTTCACAATAAGGTATGGGACGACCTCGTGATCCGAGAATTGCGGACCACAATACTCGCTTTTGTTGATTTTTATCGCGAATATCTTACCGAACATTTTGAGCAAACGGTCGCAGCAGCAAAAACAGAGGCATTTACCCAAAATATCGACCCTATGATCGAATTTTGGCAGCTACAGGATAACCAACAGCTAACCCTGAATCACCTCATCCAATCCGCTTACAAATTGGCGAATCAGGTACTCGATCGGGCTGCTGGATTATTTCATGATTTAGTATTTGAACAAGACTTCATTGAGACAGGTCTCGTCAAACAGGTTCAACTCCTAACTTTCGAGAATAATGAACGCTTGGAGGAGATATATCTACCGAAGTGGACACGCGCCACCGTGCGCGAAAAAATGGCTGGACTCACGCTCCGATCCACTTTACACGTGACCCAAATAGAACGTTTGACAACTATCTGGTTGGAATTGCTGGAACTCGCGAATTTCGTAAGCCAGCACAAGCAGGATTTTGAAACCGTTGTTCAACCGTTAGTCGATCTCCTACTCGCAGCGAAAACCGGGCAGGGACAGCGCCGATCGCAAAAAGCGCAGCAGCGCGGAAGGACCGCTAATTTCCCCGGTTTTGAAATTCCTGATGACACTTTTAAACGCCTGCTTGACCATGTGAAATTGTATCTGCCAACGATTAAGCAGTGGTTAGCTAACCTGCCATCGAAAGCAGATGCACAACAGCATTATGCCACCCTGTGGACGTTAGTACTTGATGGTAAACTCCGCGAGCAACTCCTCGCAGATGTCCAACCCACATGTGATATTAATCTCAGTGTACCGGACCAGACGAAAAGGCTAATCAACCTCATGTTAGGAAGTACGCTGATTATCGAAGCTGAAAAGGACCGGAAATCGATAGAACGCAACCTGAATCGCGCAATTATCGCAAAAACCGGACACGAATTGGCGAATATCACTACCGCGGCGATGCTCGCTATCCATGGCGATACCTTGCTCGCAATACTACATGACGAGCTCCTCGGTTATCACGATGTTTTAGCGAAGCGAGCGAACAGGCTCACAAACGCACCCCAAAAAGGGAAAAAGCGAAAGCGCGGGAATTCCCAAAATGGCGGGGCAGTAAATGTTCAAGCTGTTACAGCAGAACAGCAAAAAGTTGAAGAACTTATGAGTTTCCTCAGACCTTACCGACAGGAAGAGGTTATCGTCACTTTAGCAACAGCCGGACTTGACCCACGCGCCTCTAAACTTGAGGAGATTCGGAAACAACAGGTCCTTAGTTTCGATGTAAGCGATTTACCAGCTATACAAGAAACATGGCTCGGCGATAGCAAAAGTGTCGAAGATTATCCGAACCTCCGGGTGTTCCTCCTCCAAAATCAGCTGCCAATCTCAACGACCGGTAGGCTACTCATGAAGTTGCGACAGCAATTTCCTGATGAACTCTTTAACCACGTCCTCGGACTCATTCAGGAGGTAAAGGCTCTTCAAAGCACCGACTATCAAGGCGATCTGCTTGATCAGTTCGTCGCCTATATATCCGAAAAGGTGTGGCGATGGGAATTAACCCAGATTACTGAGATGGAACTCCCACTTTTGTTGAAGGAAAAAGTGATCGCCTCGGCAATCTGTTATGAAAAAGAGGTAGACACCTTGCTCGAATACGTCGAACGTTACGATGAATTGGTAGCCACGAAATTGGCATCCGATGCCGAAATGGACAACCACCGCCAGTATATTGAGGAACAATTTCAAGCAATCGTTGAAACCCTTTTAGTGTAGTTATTTGTTGATAAGGTGAATAGATGAAAGTAGTTTTATTAGGCAACAGCCAGCTTGCCGTTTCAGCTGCCTGGGGCTTATGTCAATCGGAGACGGCACGCGAAATTGTCTTTGTGTCGGAGGCAACATCCAACAGAAATAGGGTTGTTGCCTCAAAAACAGATGCGCCCGGAAGTCTTCGGGATCTTGTAGAATCAAACGCGTTAAGCGCAAGCGATACCGCAATCTCATTTTCCAACGCGTTAGACGGGTTAGCTGGCGCAGATGTGATTATTCTGCTGCCCCCTACAGGACCCTCCAGCTTCCGATCCGCGCAAGCGTCAAAGACAACGGGAATCGCACTCGTCAGGCGGTTTGTCCCTGGGATCCAACAGCATGCACCCGATGCCAAGATCCTAATGGCAATATCACCCACAAATTACATCGCCGCATGGACGCACCAGGCCCTCGGTGAAGGAAAAATTATCGGACTCGGAAACGGTGCCGCTACAGCACACTTAACCGCCGAAATCGCGAAACGCCTTGAGGTCTCAGTAAAAGATGTGACAGCTTTGACGATTGGAAGTGATTCGGAGACCTATCCGCTGCCGCAATACTGCCGAGTCAACGGCATTCCCTTAGCACAACTGATGCCTGAAACTGAAGTCGCCAGTCTTCGTGAAACCGTCTCACAGCGTTGTCCTTATACCATGCAATCGGAATGGACCTTAATAAGCCACATTTTACAGGTCATTTCAGCGATAGCTCTTGATAAAAAGCGCGTGATGAGTGTCGGCACGCATATATCCGCTGGCGAAACATCGGTTTACCTCAATGTTCCTGCACAAATCGGAAGCGACGGCGTAACGTCCATTGTCCCGCTTGAGTTGGATACACATCAACGCGAGCAGTTTAAAACATTAGCCGCCCAGAGTGCCGAAGACCAATCTCCATAATACGCTATTCTGACGACTGACAACTGAAAACTGAAAACCGACAACCGACAACCGAGCCCCACCGCTGGCGAGGTTTCCTAACCTCGCCAATGTGTAAACTATAAAATGCGCCCTACCGCTGGCGAGGTTTCCTAACCTCGCCAATGTGTAAACTATAAAATGCGAGAAATATATCAAAAAATCCCAGAACTCATAGAATCCGATCAAGTCGGTGCTTACTGTACTGTCGTAGAAACGAAGGGTTCAACGCCACAAAAACCGGGTTCAAAACTGCTCATCCTCCCCAGCTTGCGGAACATCGGTACGCTCGGCGGCGGCTGCGTTGAAGCGGAGGCCCGCCGACAGGCGATAGGGTTGATGCAGGGCGGAACACCCCGACTCCTCGAATTTCAATTGGATAGCGACTACGGTTGGGACGACGGTCTTATCTGTGGTGGAAATATGAAGATATTCATTGATCTGCCGAAGACCCAAGCCGAAGCTGAAATGTTCGAGCGACTCCAGACGCTGAACGTCCAAAAAACGCCGCTCGTCTGGGCAACCGTTGTGACAAGTACAAAGCACGGTGTCGATGTCGGCATGAAAATGATTTTCGCCACCACCGGTGAACGCATCGGCACATTGGGCGATTCAACTTTAGAAGCCGCCATCGAAAAGGAAACCCCCGGAGTCCTTGAAAAAAACCAAGCGAGTCTATTTCGGGACAACGAAACCGCTGCAGTCTTCTTGGAACCGTTGCAACCGCGTCCGACGCTGCTCATTGCTGGTGCCGGGCATGTCGGGCAGGCACTCTGTCATCTCGGCAGCTGGTTAGACTTTGACATCGCTATTGTTGACGACCGCGCCGACTTTGCATCCGAGGAACGCTTGCCAGAAGCAGACGAAATTATCATCGGCGATATTGCGACCGAACTCCGTAATTACCCGATTACCCCACTGACTTACGTCGTGATTGTCACCCGCGGACATCAGCACGATGAATCCGCATTACACAGCGTTGTTGAGTCGGATGCCCGTTATATCGGCTTAATAGGCAGCCGCCGCAAAATTAAACTTATCTTCGACGACTTATTGGAAGCTGGAATTTCCAAAGAAAACCTTCAGCGGGTCTATGCCCCGATCGGTTTAGATATTAACTCTAAAACTGTCCCAGAGATTGCTGTCAGCATCGCATCACAGCTGATTCAGATCCGAAACGCCGCCGATACTATCCATACCTTTGACGCGCAACCCGCCCGAATGCCAACTGTCAAAATAGCAGAGGTATAAAAAATGAATGATACTCATATACAGGATGTTGCTGACATTGATCAGCCAGCCGAACTGGAAGGCATACAGCTCAATTGGGGTCCATCAGAATTTGTTGAAACTCCCAGCAGTTCCCACGAACTTCGCACCGCCCCTGCCACCCCGGAGTTTTGGGAGGTTTGGCACCGGAACAAGGAGGCTCTCCAAATCGCTGGCATCTCCTACTCTGACGACCAATCGCCGGGCAACTGGCGGGTGGAGTGGCGGCTTGATGTCTCTAATGATATTTGTATATCTGAAGGCGAATTTTATACACTCAGCGAAGTCGTTGACTTTGTCAAGCAAGCATTGGACAACGTGAGCGAACAGTCAGCACACAATCCTCTCCGATATTCGTCCACAGATGTCTACTGGCTCCTCCACGACATGATCCGATATATAAACCATAATGTCCCCGGTGAGTTCCTCTTCTACCAAACCCAAAAGGGAGTCTACCGAGTCCGATACACCACCGATGATTCCGCAAAACGGAGTTCAAGCCACAAACTCAAAGCAGAGGTCAACCGAACAGCCAAGTATCTCGAAGAACTAACAGGCAAACGCCCCGCGTGGGGTGAAAAAGAAGAGTAGACTGTCAACATTTAAGGAGATATTTCGTGAACCCAGAACCCAAAATAACAGTTGAAGATATTGAAATGTCCGTAGATACATTAGATGTCCAAAAAGCCGCAGACATCTTTGAAGAACACGGTTGCCTCGTCGTACGCGGGTTGATGGCACCCTATATCAAAGCAATACATCAGGATATAGAGGCCGCCGCTGCGGAATCCCTATCGCTGCTGGACGAGGCAGAGCAGATCGTCGAAGGCTGGCGCACACCAAACGGCACGCTATTCCTACCGGCACCAAAAGGCTACGCACGCGATAAACAGATCATGGTGTTGGCAGTGAATTACCAGACGAGCGCGGCGTTTTTCCAATCCGCCTTTGATGCAAACACAGCCGAAATCGTAGAGGCGATCTTAGGGCCGAACGTAGAGATTTTCGGTAACGGACAGTGTCTCTATAAAGAACCCGTCGGCGGCCATCCGAAGCACCTCCATCAAGATTCTGCCTATTTTGAACACCGCTATCAGGGACCCGTCGGCATTCTAAGTTATGTTGTGGATACGGATTTGGTGAATGGGGCGTTACACGTCGTGCCGGGTTCACATCGACTCGGACAACTCAAGCATATTGATACGTTCTCGCACCTCGGTTTGGCGGAGGATGAGTGGCCCTGGGAAAGCGCGCTGCCAGTCGAAGGCAGTGCTGGGGATTCTATCTTCTTTAACGTCAAGACCGTCCACGGTTCCAAACAGAATATGTCCGACAAACCGCGTCCGATTTTCATCAACCGCTACCGCCGAACAGACGACTTTGTCATCATCGGCGGGACAACGACAGCAAACCGTGCAGAAGCAGAAAAACGCGCCGCCGCCGCTGAAGAAGCGAAAAAATCCAACAGCGATCGCGGTTTAATGTTACGCGGGTTCCGACCCTTTGCTGCCTAGTAGTGCTTCAAGATTGAGTTTTCGGGTATAGTCTTTTTAGTTTGATGCGTGCGTCTTGTGTTGTAAATCGCCAGTCCACCGGACCTGCGTTCTGATTGCGATGCTTCTGCCAAGCTTCTGCTTCTGACCGAAGTGTCTCTATATCCGGGATCCGACGGTTCAGACATTGTCTTGAGAAAACACTCAACTCAATCTCTGCGATGTTCAACCAACTTCCATGTTTTGGCGTGTGCACCAATTCTAATCGTGAAGACAACCGAAGTGCCTCCTCGGCATCAAACGCATTGGACAAAGACCCGATTTTATGCGTATTGAGATTATCACAAACTAACGTCACTCGCACAGCATCCGGGTAAACTTCATCTAAAAGGTGTTTGACTTCTTCTGCCCAATCTACAGCGGTGCGGCGTTCACGGATCGACACTCGCCGCCACCCCTGAAACGGGGCCGTAAATATGAAAGCACAAACCGATCCCGGACGCTTATATTCGTCCTCGATGCGCATTGGACGCCCGGGTTTGCCGGGGATAGGCGGCCGCAAGTCCTTGATCAACTGCACGGGACGTTCGTCCATAGCGACAACCGGAAACCGTGCGTCTTTAGGACGCTGGTCCACCTCTAAAACCGCCTCCATCGCCGCAACGAAGGCCTCATCTTCATCAGGAGGGATCACCCAATAGCACGATTTCCGATGCGGGCGCAAGGCGTTTTTTTTAGCGTCTGTCGGATCGTTTCAATAGAGATACTTTCAATGATCTCAAGCTCAACGAGTTCATCAGCAAGGAGTTGTAACGTCCAGCGGGCAAAACCTTCGGGGGGATCGCTACACGCTAACGCTATCAAACGCGCCTCGCCTTGACCATCAAGTTTCCGCACGCGAGACAGGCGACTTTGGGGTTTGCGTTCCAAGGCGGCGAGACGTCCACGCGTCGCAAAGCGTTTGCGAACATTGTAGACAGTTTTCTCATGGCACCCGAACGCCTCAGCGATTTTCGCATCCGACCAGCAGGGACCATCGCTATCTGCCTTCAGCAAGATGTGGGCACGCGTGAGTTTCAAAGCACTGTGTTCCCCTTTGCGAACTATTGTTTCTAACGTCTGACGCTCTTCAGCGGTCAGCTCAACTTTATGTTTTTTCATCGCAGACCTCTTTGAGATAAGATACAAAGTCCATCAACAATATATCACAGAACATCCAAAAAAGTCAACAAACTTTATCGCAAACTCAATCTTGAAGCACTACTAGAGACAAAAATGAGTAAGCGCGGTTTGACTGCAGCTCGCTTATAGGCGAGTACGCCGCAAAACCGCGCCGATCCGCTATGGCTCCAATTCCCAAATCAGCACTGTTCCATCCCGACTGCCACTCACAAGCGTCCTACCATCCGGACTGAACACAACCGAATGCACCCAGTCCGTATGTCCACTAAAACTCTCTTTGACTTGCCAAGTCGATGGATCTAACAACACAATTGCCTTCCCTGCTGCACTTGCCAACGTTTTTCCATCAGGACTAAAGGCAAGGGCGGAGCTACTAACGATATGGAAAACGGGTTTCGGAGTGGCTGCGTTTGGTTTGAGCGGTTTAGGCGTGGGCAAATACAATCGATCGTCCTCAGTGGTAACCGCTTTGTATTGCCCTGTATCAGAATTCCGCATTAGGGTAACGGTGCCTTTGTGTTTCGCGGTGACAGGATCCCATAGGAGGATACCCCGCCTACCGCCACTCGCAAGCACTTTCCCATTCGGACTGAACGCAAGTGCCGGGACCCTATCCACATGCCCCTCAAGCGTCGCTTTCAGTTTCCGACGGCGTACATCCCAAAGACGGACAGTTGTATCTGAACTGCTGCTTGCGATAGTCTCTCCATCCGGACTGAACGCAACAGAAAGTACATGATCCGTATGTCCTCTGAGGGTCGCTCTATGGTGACCAAAGATTGTACCGCGTAAACGATGAAAGAACGAATCACGTGCCGTAGTTTGAGCGTTCCACAGCCGAATTGTCTTATCGCCACTGCCACTCGCTAGCATTTCGCCATTCGGACTGAAAGCAAGGCTACTTTGACTTTGAGTCGGAATCCACTGGTCAGGAGCTTTACTATGTCCTTCGAGGGTGACTTGGTACCTGCCAGTAACCGCATCCCACAGCTGAATATCGGCTTTTGAACTTGAAAATGGAGCAACCCTCAAACTCGCAAGTGTTTTTCCATTCGGAGAAAATGCAACAGACCGAACCCACCTTGGAAAACTGAGAACTTGGAACTCGCCATCCTTTGTGTTCCACAAATGGATTATGTGTTCATGTCCACTCGCGAGTTTCTGCCCATCTGAACTGAAGGCGATAGAGCTTACCTCTGGACTATAGCCAGTAATGATATGCCGAAGTTTGGATCTTTGTATATTTGTCGTTTCTATATTCCATAAGTAAATTTTAGATTCATACTTCCCAACAAGTGTTTTACCATCTGAACTGAACAAAAGACTGCGGAAAGTTACATCACCCCTCAATGTTGCCTGTTGTTTTCCAATATCAGGGTCCCAAAACACAATTTCACGACCCCTTGCGGCAGCGAGTGTGTCTCCAGACGGACTGAATGCAATAGACTCTATAAATCGCAAACGCTCTGGATTTCCTATAAGCGTCCTTCTCAATTGTCCTATGTGTGGATCCCATAACTCAATCGCCGAGTCACTCCAACGCGCACGCGCAATCGTTTTCCCGTCAGGCGAAAATACCGGATGTGGATGAGAAACTTTTTCAGTATCTAATCTCACTTTGATTTTTCCAGTATCAGGGTCCCACAAGCGATTTAAGCCGAGCAGAATAGTTCCATCGGGGCTAAACGTAATTTTATAAACTTGATCTGTCTCCTCCAGACTCGCCTTAAATTCACCCGTGGCAGTGTCCCACAACCTGAAATCATTGTTCCCACGACTCATAATTGTCTGCCCATCTGGGCTGAACGTTACTTGCTGCACAGGTTTATGGGGAGTTGAAATACGTCTATGTTTCCCAGCTGCAGTATCCCACAACCAAATCACACCACCATAATCACCACTTGCAATCATCTTCCCATCGGGACTATACGCTATAGAAGACACACTTTTTGTATGCCCCTCAAAGGTCGTTTTAAGTGTGTTGGTTTCTAAGTCCCAAACTTCAACCGTTTTGTTATCCTTACCCCTCCTCACAAATGACTGCCAATCAGGACTAAAGTCAACTTTCGTATGTCCAATCAGCAATCTGAGTGCCTTGCCTGTCTGGACATCGTATAACCAAACCCCAATTGAACTCATCACTGCAAGTTGCGTATTATCTGGCGAGAATTGATAGGATTTTATCTCCCCTTTCCCAAGCCGCATCTTCGCACCTTCAGGCAATTCCCATTTTATGTAGTCTTCCGCAAAAGCGGGTGAGAGAAGTAGCAGGCTAATGAACAACATCATCACAATAAAAAAGCGTGTCGGTTTCATAAATTGGATCCTCTCCTCTATAACTGATACAGCATCAGATAGATAATCACACCCGTTACCGAGACATAGAGCCAGATCGGGAAGGTAATTTTCGCAATGCGACGGTGCGCGTCAAACCGCTCACGCCACGCCAAATAGAGCGTCCGCAACGCCAACGGCACGATGACGAATGCTAAAATAATATGTGAAATCAGGATGGTAAAGTAGACAGGACGAATCCACCCCTGCCCTGTAAACGACTTTGACCCGGCATGATAGTGATAGATAACATAAGAGACAAGAAAAAGCACGGACACACCAAACGCCGCAAGCATACAGTTTTTATGTGCCGCAATCTTCCGCTGCCGAATGAATACATACCCGATCATCAGTAAGATACCACTGACGGTATTCAACGTTGCATTGACTGTTGGCAAATCTGAAATCTCTAACACTTTTGCTCCTTCCGCTACCGGGGCCACCGATACGCTTGCGCACCCTTAGAATTCTCTAACGCAAACGCCCAGCGTTGACACCACGTCTCATATTTCGTGTTACCTGCTTCCGGACGCAGACGACTCCGCATCAGAAACGCAGGATAAAACGGACGACCCGTCGGTTGATACACATCGTGATAACGCAGATCGAAACTCCATCGGACGCTCTCCGATTCGTTCGGTTTCGCACTGTGGAGCGTATAATTGTGAAACAGAATAACACCACCTGCTCGGATCGGCAACGGTTTCGGGGTGAGATTAGCAGGTTGATGTTCCGGTAGCACCGCTAAGCCTGCCTCGTTCCAATCGTGCCTGAAAAGTCCCATCTTATGACTGCCCGGCATCACCTGAAGGCATCCGTTTTCCAGTGTCGCATCTACAATCGGAATCCAGACAGTGAGCATAAAATACGGATCCGTATCGGGCCAACACACCCCTGCATCTTGGTGCCAAGGCGTAGGTAACCGCTGTGAACTCCGTTTCGGCAAAACGGCACGGATATGTTGAATCGGGTTACAGATAATCTCGGAACCGACAAAAGATTCTGCAATATCCAAGATTTTAGGATTTTTCAGAAAGTTGAACGTTGCTTCCCCGCGTGCTTGCATAATATCCAAATTCGCCGTTACCTCCGGTGCTTCACTTGCAAGATGGAGCAGTCGTTCCGTGAAGGGTTTATCGGCGTACGTCCCGCTAACCTTTCCCTCCGCGTGCAATTTCTCGGCACGCTCTGCGATAATACTCTCGTATTCAGCGATCACGGGTCCCAAATCCTTTTTATCAAGCGCATCTTCCAGCAACAGATACCCGTTATCGTGAAAAAACGAAACGTGAGATTCGGTCAAACGCATCTTACAGCCTCCTTGCCTTAAATACTAACCCCACCGCTGTTCCGGCGGATCGAAAACGAACCCGTGAAAAAACTTCCGTTGTTCCGATGAGAGTTGCTTATTATAGAAATCTTCAGGATATCCCCAATGTTCTTGTGAGGCGATCATCCATGGGTGTTCATAAGCATAATAGAGCATCTCACGCCTGCCCTCCGGTTTCGTGAAGATACCCGCCGAGTGCCAAACCGCGTTATGAAACAGAACCGCACTTCCCGCTGGTGCACACACCTCAAGCGCGCCGGGATACTGATAAGGATACCGCAGGTCTTCATGGTTCGGGTCATACATAGCCGTGTGGCTGCCCGGTATGAGCCACAGATTTCCCTGTCCGCCTTCTGTCATATCTGTCAGATAATAGCCGATTTTCAGCTGCAAAAACGGAATAGGACGCAAATTACGATAACCTTCATCGTGTCCGTCGATATGCCAACCCATCGGGCGTTCTATCAGTTCCGACCCCTCTTCAACGATAGCGTCCGAGGCGTGATGGTGCGGCATCTTATTGAGCAATCCTGTGACATAAGGTAGAATCGGCTGCCAATCCAAGAGTTCCAAAAACGCAGGGTGATCGCCGAGGATGTAGAAGATACGCGTGCTTTTTTCACCGTGAATGTGGGTCATACCGGTTTGAGGTAACCCTTTCTCCTCATGTTCCCGCCGCTGCGCAATAGATTCAGCGAGCGCGCTCCTGAGCGTTTCAATGTGTGAAGACGCGAGAAAATTTTCCAAGACGAGATAACCGTTGTTCTCAAAGAAAAACTTTTCAGCATCCGTCAAATCATGCGACATATAGTGACCCCTCATTTACACATATTTTATACTAAATTAAACAATTTTTTCGCATTCTCACCAAAAATGCGTGCCTTATCCGCTTCAGAGATACGCATCTCCTCAATCAAACCGACAAATCGTGGCATATCCACCCACGGATGATCTGTCCCGAACAACAGACGCTCCGCACCAGCAAACTCGTAGGCATATTGTAGTGCTTGAACCGATGGCGACACAGTGTCGAAATAGATAGATTGGAGATACTTGCTTGGCGGCTGTGTGATATGCTCCCTCGCTCTGCCTAATACTTCGGTCTGATGGTCAATCCTGCCGCTCATATAGGGTAAAATACCGCCAACGTGCGGCATCACGATTTGTAGGTGTGGATGGCGTTCAAGGATCCCGCTCAAAATCAACCGTAACAGCGCAAAGCTGTTATCCACCTGTAATCCCATCATACCGATCATCCAATGATCCTTGATTGCCGCTCCCCACGTCGGTACGGTGGGATGCATAACAATCGGCATCCGCAGTTTTTCAGCGGACGCATAGACCGGTTCAAACTGAGGCGCGTCGACCGGCTCTCCACCGATATGCGAATAGAGCATGATCCCACGAAACCCGAGCCGTTTCCCCCGACCCATCTCTGTTATCGCTTCATCTGGGTTTTGCCACGGAAGGCATGCCAACCCTGCAAATCGGTTTGGGTATCTGTCTACAAGCTCAGCAATCGCATCGTTGATCGCTTGTGCTCCTTTGTTTCCTAATTCGGGCGCGAGCATACACGGCGGGGGTATATTCGTACTGAGCAGTGCCATATGGACCCCGGCTGCGTCCATATCCTTAAGTTTGCGTTTCGGATCGTAAGCCTCATCTTGCAAACGAAATGTTTGGACATCCCCGTACGTCACGACAGCCTCGCCGCCGCTCCGAATAACCTGAGGCGGCTGCGGGTTCTGCGCGAGGATCTCAATATACGCGTTTGGAAATATATGACTCTGACAATCAATTCGCATTTTTTAGGTCTTTTATGGTAAACCGGAAAAATAAATAGATATATCGATCCACCGCTGGCGAGGTTTCCTAACCTCGCCAATGTAACATAATTGTAAACTTTACCATAGTATGCCATATCTAATCTTTTTTTTCACTCAAAAATTTCTTGCCGTTCAGGATCGTTTGGGTTATTATATAAAATGGAGGTAAACATGGCAAACCTTAAGTATTTCATCATAAGCATCAGTTTCCTACTGATATGCATCATTGGGTATCAAAAGGTTGATGCACAGCAGCAATTACCCTTCGGTGCCAAAGCCCGATTCGGTGTCAATAAAGGTCCCATAAACGACACAGCCTTCACATCCGATGGCACCCGACTCGCAATCGTAAGCAATATCGGTACTTGGCTTTACGATACTGTCACTCGCACCGAAACGGCTATCCCCCCCGCAACACCTTTTGATGTCTCTGCAATCGCATTCTCACCCGATGGCAAAACCCTCGCTAACGGCAGTCATGAAGGCGCGATCTGGTTACAACGTATAGATACAGGCGAAATTAAACATTTTTCTCCCTTGCATACACAAAATATCTTTTCAGTCGCGTTTTCACCCGACGGTAAAACACTCGCCAGCGGAAGCCGTGATAACACAATCGGATTATGGGATACAGAGACTGGCAAACTCCGGAGATCCCTCACTGGACACGAAAAAGCTGTCAACATCGTTGCATTTTCACCCGATGGGGCAACGCTCGCCAGCGGAAGTTCGGACCAAACCGTCCGTTTATGGAATTCAGAAACGGGTGCACTCGAGTATACCTTCCTTGAGCATAAGGATATTAATGCCGATAGTTCCATTACTGAATTGGCATTCTCACCCGATGGCAAAATGATTGCCAGTGGCGGTAACGAGTGGCCACTTCTACTTGTTTGGGATATAAAGACAGGTGAAGTGCGACAGGAACATCATTCCCATAACTGGTCGGTTTATGCATTAGCGTTCTCATCGGATAGCACCAAACTCGCTATTGGTGGAGATACAGATAGAGTTGAGTGGTTGGACTTGATTTCTGGTGCCAATAAATTTTCTATATTTCCAACAGATCATCCGGGGTGGGTGATTGCACTGGTGTTCTCGCCGGATGACAAAATGCTGACGACTGTCACACAGAAGGGGACAATCCGATTCTGGGATACGACTAACGGCGACCAACCTTTTCCCGCCATAGTACATAAGCAAGTTGGAACCGCGTTAGCATTTTCACCCGACAGTCGGACCCTTGCCACTGCAAACGCCGACGATACGATCCATTTGTGGGATATTGACACAAAAAAAGCCGTGACGATTAGTCATAAAAATATGAGGACTCCGACAACATTGACATTTTCACCCGATGGCATGACGCTCGCGAATGGGAACGCTAACGGGACGATCCATTTGTGGGATATTGGAACAGGAAAAGCCTCGTTGATTCGCCACGAAAACATGGAAGCCGCAACGACATTAGCGTTTTCATCAGATGGTACCACGCTCGCCAGCGCAGGACGACTTGGGAAAATTTGGTGGTCGAATGTCCGAAGCAGCGCGTTACTCGGGACCCTTAAAATTGGTGACACAGACTCCGAGATGGTTATGTTTTCGCCGGACGGAACGACCCTCGCGAGTGTAGATGAAAATGACACAGTCCGCTTGTGGGATGCGATTAATGGTGAATTGTTATCCACTTTCAAGGGTGATAACCGTGCTATGAAGGCAATCGCGTTTTCACCGGATGGAAGTCTATTCGCAAGCGGTGGATTGGACGCATTTTTGCTATGGGATGTCGGGCATCGCCGAAGGTTAGCAGCTTCTCAAGGAGAACATGGTGTAATACGGACTTTGGCATTTTCGCTTGATGGCGAAACGCTCGTCAGTGGATGTTTTAGTGGCAGAGTACAGTTATGGGATGTCGCCACTGCTGCTCCTCTTGGAACGCTGATAGATCAGGCAGAGGAAGTGAATGTCGTAGCATTTTCACCCGATGGCAAGACGCTCGTCAGTTGGAGTGCTGACGGCACAATCCTGCTCTGGGACTGGGATCAAATCCGCCAGATCAATAGGCGTTAACTGTTGGTAAACCAGAAAAATAAATAGACATTTCAATCCGCCGGTTCACATTACCAAAAGGAGAGAACACTTGAAAAACTGGAAAATTTTTATCGCAATCATTTATTTATTTATGCTCAACGTGGGTGTCCAGCAAAATGTTGATGCCCAAGCGAATCTTGCACAACAGGCGTACGCTATCTTTGAACAGAACTGTCTCAACTGCCACGGACAACACGGTGCCTATACCGAAGAACTTATCATTGAACACACCGCACTCATTGAGACCGGAGCGGTTATTCCGGGCAACCCGAACGACTCTGAATTCTATCGACGCTTAATTGAAACGACTGTAGCAAAACGGATGCCTCTCGGACAGCCACCGCTCACACCTGCAGCACTTGATACCGTTCAACGGTGGATCCTCGCCGGCGCGCCGAATTGGGAAGGCGCAACTGAAGTAGAGGGCCCCTTCATCACCTCCAAAGAAATGCTTGAGACGATTGAAAAGCACGTCCAATCGCTCGCCGCGTTCGATCGCACCTTCGCACGCTATTTTACATTGACACATCTCTATAACACTGGCGAAACGGCTGAAGCACGCTATGCCTATCAACGCGCACTCTCAAAACTCGTAAACAGTCTTTCCTGGGGGCGCGAGGTTATCAATCCACAACCTATTGATCCCGAAGAAACGATTTTCTATATTGACCTCCGAGATTACGAATGGGAGCTCGAACCGAATCGTTGGACCCAAATTGAGGCGGTGTATCCGTATAGTATTGAGTTCACTGCCCCAACGCAGACCGCACTTCGTGAGAAACTGACCCATCTGCGTCAAGAAATGAAGTGTGAGGTGCCGTTTGTCCATGTGGATTGGTTTCTGGCAACCGCATCTCTTCCGCCGCTGTATCACGATATCCTTGACCTTCCGCTGACAGATCGGGAGTTAGAGGCAGACCTTGATGTCAATGTTGTCGAAAATATCCGCAATGCAGCGGGAAAGCGCGTCTGGCGCGCGGGGTTCAGTGATTCGGGTGTGTCCAATCACAACCGCGTTGTGGAACGACACCTTTCTCGGTATGGTGCGTATTGGAAAAGTTACGACTTTGCGGGGAGTGTCGGCACACAGCATATCTTTACGCATCCGCTCTCTTTCACACACGACGGTGGTGAGATTATCTTTAATCTCCCGAACGGCTTGCAGGCATACTACCTTGCAGATGCCGGTGGTAACCGTCTGGATGCAGCCCCGATAAATATTGTTTCCAATCCTGCTGCGAGCGATCCCACCGTCCGGAATGGACTTTCCTGTATCGGTTGCCATACGGAAGGAATGAAAACGTTTGAAGATCAAGTGCGCGCAGTTGTTGAGCAGACCCCGAACCCACCCTACGATAAAGCACAAGCGTTACGGCTTTATACGGAGCAAACCGTCATGGACGCACTCGTGTCGGAGGATACGCAACGTTACAGAGAAGCGTTAGAAGCAACGGGTGGTGTATTTGGTGGCATTGAACCGATCCAGCGATTCCACGAGGCGTTTCAGAGGCCCCTTGATGCTGCACATGCTGCAGCTGCGGTCGGTTTAGAAACCGTATCTTTCCTTGAAAAGATACGTGCAAACGCGAGTTTACAGAATTTAGGCTTGTTGGTATTAGAAAACGGCACGATAAAACGGGATACATGGACAGAGCAATTTAGTGAAGTGATTTTTGCATTGGATTTCCCAGAGAAAAGCACTGTAACTCCAGTTGATTCTCAGACGGAACGCATTCCTGGGACTTATGTTCGCATTCCTGACCCGAATCTTCGTGCGGCGATTGCGGAAGTACTGGGTAAAACACTCAATGAGATAATTACAGCGGAGGACATGGCAACACTAACGGACCTCACGGCAATTGGAAAGGGCATTCACAGTTTAGAAGGACTTGAATCTGCAACGAATCTCACCGTATTAAGAATCGGACATAACCCAATATCGGATCTCTCACCAATAGCGGGATTGACCAAGATACAAGAGCTATATTTTAACGACACACAAGTAGCCGACCTTTCGCCACTTTCGGGATTGCGCGACCTTGATACCATAGGTGCTGCGATAACCCACATATCAAATCTTGAACCCTTGGTTGGATTAACAAAACTGAGGAAATTAGATACGATACATTCTGATATTTCCGATCTCTCGCCTCTGGCTGGATTGACAAACTTAACAAGATTGCTCTTATATGACTGCAAAGCGACAGATCTTTCACCTTTAAAGGGTTTAACAAAACTCAGATGGCTCGGTTTTCCGCATACCAATAATATCACTGACTTTTCCCCCTTGTCGGGATTAACAGAGTTGAGGCATCTCGACCTTTTCCATACTGAGATTTCGGATCTTTCCGCATTAGCAGGATTGGTTAATTTGGAAACGCTGATACTTGATGCAAACCGAATTGTAGATGTCTCGCCACTTGCTTCTTTGCACAACTTGAAGACTCTATACCTTCATGTCAACAACATCGAGGATTTCTCGGCCTTAGATGATATACGAAAAAAAATAGAGGTATTTACATGGCACAGAAACCCGGGCTATCCACAAGGGGGGCCAAAAATTGAGGGGCCCTGGTTATGGTTGATGTTACAGAGTCATTGGACGACAGGGACGGAACAAATAGATCATTTGTCAAAAGCATCTAATGGAAAGGTTCCTGAACAGCAGATTGCTACTCTCGGTGCGGCGGCGGGAGAAAGGATTGGTGATAGCGTATGGTTAAAAGGCACCCTTGAGCCTTATCATTATGATGATCTCAATAGAAACTATAACAATCTTCGGAGATTGCTGCTACCTGAAGAAGAAGTTGTTGAATCTAAAACCCCTTCGGTTGAGGTTTATAGCACTATTACCTTGTATTCTCCACGGACGCAGCAGACGAGAGTATTTATAGGTGCCTCGGATGCCCCTAGAAAAGTTTTACTCAATGGAGCGTTGGTCTACCACTACGAACACTATATTGATCGAGATGCATGGAATACTGATTACCAGGATTTTTTCCCTATCACACTGCGAAAAGGGAAGAATGTGTTGTTAGTGCATCATAAGTACGACACGCGGCGACCAATGGGCTTCTTTTTCGGATTTGAACCTGACACCGAATATAAGATATTCAACCCGAGTGTTGGGTCCACTTTATCTGATTCTAAAATCCAT
The DNA here is from genome assembly GCA_963668035.1 of Candidatus Poribacteria bacterium. GTDB lineage: Bacteria > Poribacteria > WGA-4E > WGA-4E > WGA-3G > WGA-3G. Next base: position 849,734 of record OY764073.1, read on the forward strand.
GTCGGTGATACATTTACCCTCGACTTTAGGGCAGAGAATGTAATTGATTTAGCAGGATGGCAATTTGATATTACGTTTGATCCGGCAGTCCTTGAGGCAATTGAAGTCAATGAAGGCGATTTTCTGAAATCGGGAGGTGGCGCGACCTTTTTTCAGAAAGGCGCGATTGATAACACGACTGGCAAAATTACAGGTCTTAATGCAACACGTTTCAACGAGGACGGGGCCACGGGGACTGGAACGCTGCTATCGGTGGTTTTCTTAGCCAAAGCGGAAGGTGATACTCAATTGACACTAAACAACTTTCAATTGGGATCGACCACGGGTGAATCCATCGCCATAGCCCTCCACGAGGTTGTCATCACTATTGAAAGACAACTTGCCACTGGAGATATAAACCGAGATGGACAGGTGAATGTCCTGGATATGATCCTCGTTTCCCGACACTTTGGAGAAGACGCGTCTGTCAACCCACAAGCAGATGTAAATCGCGATGGCATTATCAACATCCAAGACCTTATCATTGTAGCACAACATCTCGGTGAATCAACAAACGCAGCTGCCCCCTCACTTGTTGCAAATGGAGAACTCGATCCCGCGATGATACAAGCGTGGATAGCACAAGCACACGTTGAAAACGATGGCTCCGTCGCCTTCCAACAAGGCATCGCTAATCTTGAACGGCTTTTAGGACTGTTAATCCCTGAAGAAACAGCACTGCTCCCCAACTATCCGAATCCGTTTAATCCGGAGACGTGGATACCTTATCAGTTGTCCGAACCTGCAGAGGTTACCGTGACGATCTACACTATAAACGGTGAATTAGTTCGGAAGTTGGCATTGGGACATAAGTTCGCGGGTATCTATGAAAGCCTCCCCCGTGCAGCGTATTGGGATGGCAAAAATAGCGTAGGTGAACCTGTTGCAAGTGGTGTCTATTTCTATACCCTCACTGCAGGCGATTTTAACGCTACCCGAAAAATGTTAATAAAGAAGTGATATAAAAAATTCACCACATATAAAGCGCGTTCCCTCGAAAATTTCTTGCTTTTCAGGAAAGTTTACGTTATTATATAAAACATGACAACCCATTCTCAAGAAAAGAAGTACCTTGCTTACATTGATGCAACGATTCCGAGTTATCTGGTTTCTAACCCGAGTCGGGTGCCAAAAATAGCAGAGTGGCAAAGAATTACGCGCGAGTTTTGGCAAGATACTCGTTTTGAATTTATCTTGTCTAATTATGTTATTGCCGAAATATCAATGGGGGACAATGCTCAAGCGGCAGAGAGGCAGCAAGTGGTTGAAGATATCGGCATTGTGATTGTAGAAAATGCTGACCGCGCCTTTGCACAACATCTGGTTGACCAAGGAGCATTACCACAAGTTGCGTTTACTGATGCTGTCCACATAGCTGTTTCGGCAATACGGACTATTCCCTATCTGGCAACGTGGAATTTCGCGCACCTTGCAAACCCACATACGAAACCAAAAATTCAACAGGTTTGTCACGACGCAGGTTTTTCAGTGCCGCGCATTGATACACCAGAAGCAATAATGGAGGAGCTCTCATGTATGACGAAATTTTGAAAGAATGCCTTGATGCCAAAGCACGGCTCGTCGCCCTTTTCGGGGATTTGGAAACCTATATGGAATTTATGACAAAAAAACAAGAAAAGGAGATGAAGCTGGGTAAAAAAAAATACGTACACTTACCAATCGTCCGGATAAAGAAACAGGAAAAATCCGACTCTTCAACGCCTCCAGATACCGGATCGCAGGCATAACACCTTTTATCGCCTGCGCCGCGGGCTCCATCTAATCACATAATTAGAGGGAATCTCTCGGACAAACATAGACGCAGAACGATCCCGATCACCGGTACGATACACAGTGGACGACAGATAGAGTTGGTTCTGTGCGCGTGTCATACCGACATAGAACAGACGACGCTCCTCCTGAATGTCTTCCTCCGTGATGTTCTGCCGCCACATCGGAAAACTTCCCTCCTCCATGCCGAGAATGAAAACGACTGGGAATTCTGTGCCTTTCGCTGCGTGTAACGTCATTAAAGTCAATTGCTCGGTTTTATTGTCAAGCTCATCAATATTGGTCAGCAACTTCTGATAATCCAAGAAGTTAGTGAGGTGGTGCTCGTCATTCACTGACTCAAAATGGACTGCGGCGTTCATAAACTGAATACGGCGTTGCCGCCATTCAATATCCTCTCGGAATTCCGGGACAGCGGTATCTCGTAGGACCCCCATACATGCCTTCGCTTGCGCTGCTGCTGCTGCTTCAAGCGGTAGACGATCCGGCAGCTCAACGTTATGCGTCTGGACAAAACGCTTCGCAGCATTAAGGAACACATCGGTTTCGGTTAAGTTATCTCCCGCCCCTGCAACTGCTTGTTTGGTGAGGATACCAACCCCCACAAGCGGTAGTAGCTCGGTGAGAGATTTCACTTCACGTTTGTAAGCATCGATTTTGATGAGCTCTTTAAATATCTCTCTATTGACACCAACGTCTTCTATAGCAGTGTGTAAGCGACCGTGTTCAATACCAAATTTCTCAGCGAGTGCGCTGATGCTACACCGTTGTCGCGGGAAAAGCCGACGCGCCGTAACCAGCGTATCGTAATGCGGGGCCGATAACTCCGTTTTCAAATATCTTCTGAGGTCTCGCGCAAGAATTGGGTTATCGTATTCCGCCACATTGTGACCAATCAAAATCCGATCTTGAATGAAACCAGAAAATTCAGGCAATACCATCTCAATTCCGGGGGCGTTTTTGACAGTTTCTTCATCAATTTGGTGAATGCGCGTCGCCGCGCGCGGAATGTGTCCGCCCGGCGGTTTTACCAAACAGTAATACTTTTCCACCTCATCCCCGACTGGACTCAGACGGTGCGCGGCAATCTCAACAATTTCTGCTGTTTGTGGATTGATACCCGTCGTTTCCAGATCATAGACAACCATATCCGCCATATTTGGGCTTTCAAACCGATTAATAAGCCGTTGACAGAGCTTGAGTGCCGCGATGCTCAGAACCCCTTCGGTTTCAAGGTGAACTAAATCGGTATCGGTTGTAGCGGCTGTACCGATAAGAATTAGCCGGACATCCCGTCCTTTTTCGCCAAGCTCTTCAAAATCGCCAATAAGTAGATGAACACCGTTGTCGAGCTGCGGCAGTCTATTTTCATCAGGCGGTAGGAATTGGAGTTCCACATTCCGGTTGAGATAGGTTTCAAGCGTCTGATGAATGATGTGTGCCGCACAATACGCGTCGATGCCGTGACTGGCAATAATCTGAATTGGTTCATCAAGGTCAAGCGCACTATAGAGGACATCCTGCGCGGTCACAAGGTTCGGTAGTTCAGGCTGTTTTTCGAGGACCTCCAATTCTTCGGCGCGGTAAGGCGAACGAGACATCTCTAAAGCATCAAAGAGTTTCAAGATGATTTTATCTATCTTCTCACCTTTGATTTCAAGAGACAGCTTCTCAAATTGCGTCCAGAATTGTCGGACATTTCGGCGGGTCAAGGGACCGACATCCTCTGGGTATGCCTCAATATTCTTCAATAGTTCCATGAACGCAATATGCTTGCGCTGCGCGATCCACTTCAGACGCACCCATGTCAAATCATCAATATAGGTCTCAGGAAAATTAATTGCCCGTTCCAGGTCCTGCGGGAGCTGCCACTGGATGAGACGCAGATACGCGAGAATATCCTTGTTATTTCCTTCGCCGAAGGAATTCGTCGGTAGAATCCGTTGGAATTTGATGTCTGCTCGGATTAACTGTTCCGCCAAAACATCGGCAAGCTTGTGAGTTCGATAAAAGACCGCGATATCGCGATAAGAATAGCCGCGCTGCGTCACCAAATTATTGATAACATCAATGATACCAAGTGCCTCTGCTATCGGTGTGTCAAAAGTGTAGTGAAAAATGTCACGTCCCGCATCTTTGTGCGTTCTGAGCGTGTGTTGTTTCTGGCGCTCAGGATTTCTGGAGATAACCTCTTCCGCAGCACGCAAGATTTTCTCGCTACATCTATAGTGATCATCCAGTTCAACGATTCGCGGGTCGAAATCCGTTCTGAAATTGTCAATATACACTGGGTTTGACCCGCGCCAACTATAGATAGACTGATCTTCATCGGCGACTACCATGAGATTCAGTTCCGAGGGCGCACACAGCAGTTGAAGTAGATGGTACTGCACGCGGTTCACATCGTGAAATTCGTCAACGAGAATGTAGGCAATTTCCTGATGATAAGCTGCCTGGACTTCTGCTACGCCTAACAGTTCAACCGTTTTCAACAGAAGATCGTCAAAATCGAGCGCATCGTATGCGTCGAGTTTTTGCTGATAGCTTTCCAGCACAGCTCGCGTATTTTCGACGCTCTCTGGATTATCAAGGTCTGCGGTATCCACCGCCGCAACTGGATCTTGTAGTTTGCATTTGGCATCGCTGATAATATTGCGTAGCAACCATGGCGGATAGTCGTCCGCGTTGAGGTTCAACTCACGGACACTTTCTGTTAAAATCTCGTCTTGAAGTTCCTGGTCAAAGATGGTGAAGTTTTCGCTCAATCCGATCTTCAGCGCATGTTTCCTGAGTACCTTGACACAAAACGCATGGAAGGTGCAAGCCTTAACACTGGATCCGTGCGGTTCACCAATCTCGGTATTGATACGTTCCTGCATCTCTTCCGCAGCCTTATTCGTAAACGTAATCGCAAGGATCCTCTCAGGTTTGATGTTGTGTTCGCGAATCAAATGTGCAATACGGTGCGTGATAACTTTTGTTTTACCCGTGCCAGGACCTGCAATGACAAGAAGGGGGCCATCTTTATGTGTTACCGCTGCTATCTGTTTCTCATTTAAACCGTGCAAAGTGTTCATTAGGTTCCTTCCATCTTATCGGGAGAATATCGTAAATAATTCACGGTTATTATACACCATTCAACGCGAAAAAGCAAGGGACTTTTAGCGTAACTGCAGACAAAACTTTGGACAATTTTTATGAATTTTATCTAATGGATTGGGTTAAATAAAATTATTTGATGCTATTATACTCCTTATCAAATTCGTGAGTTAGACCTATGAACACACAAAATCTCCAACCCTATACGCAATGGGAACTGCCTCCAGGTGCCATCGCGCGCCTCGGCAAAGGCCGGATAACCGATATTCAGTACTCACCAGACGGAACCCACCTCGCTGTTGCCACTCTTATCGGCGTTTGGCTCTACGACGCACACACCCGCACCGAACTTGCACTCTTGAAACATCAACCGCATCAAGGTGCCATCGCGCTCGCTTTTTCGCGCGACGGCACCACCCTTGTAACAGGAAATTCAGATAGCACAATTTCGCTGTGGGATGTTCACACCGGACAGCGGCGCACCACAATGACACTCGGGGATCATGAAGATGAAGTCTGGGCATCCGTCGTTTCCCCGGATGGTAGCACCCTCATCAGCGCAGGACGACTTGGGAAAATCCGATTTTGGGACATTCACACCGGGCGCCTCCTTTCTCATGTCGTTGGACATGCGTATCCGATCAATGCCTTGGCGTTATCACCCGATGGAAAAGTCCTCGCGAGCGGCAGCGTTGATTTCACCATCAAACTCTGGGATGCCGATACTGGCAGGCAGCTTTCCACGCTCAAGGGACACACACATAATGTTATGGCGTTGGCGTTTTCCCCGAATGGCATGAACCTCGTCAGTAGTAGTCGGGATAAGACACTCCTTTTGTGGGATACCACTACCGGTAAGAAGCTGGAAACGCTTGCAACAGACATCGGTGTTGTCGGTAATTTGGAATTCTCGCCTGATGGAACGCTTTTGGCAAGTGGGAGCGGGGATAATACCGTTCGACTTTGGAATGCCGATACAGGCACTGAACACGCAACCCTCAAAGCGCATAAAGATGCTATTTCCGCCATCTCCTTCTCTCCGGACGGTAAAACGCTCGCCAGTGCAAGTGGGGATCATACTGTTCGGTTCTGGGATCCAGATACCGGTGCAGAGAAGGCAATTATCGATGGGCATATCGAGTGGATTAACGCCGTAGCGTTCTCACCCGATGGAAGCCGCCTTGCTACCGGCAGTGATGACGAAACGCTTCGGGTGTGGGACCTGTCCACTTATACCGAGTCTCAAACCTTCAATGGACATGAGTATCTGATTGAGGACGTTGCGTTTTCACCGGATGGAGCAATCCTCGCCAGCGCGAGTCAAGATGATCGGATTTTCTTGTGGAATGTGAATACCGGCACCGAGACTGTAATGTTAAACCATACGGATATAGTTACCGGATTGGCGTTTTCCCCGAAGGGTACCACACTTGCCAGCAGCAGTGAAGACAACACCGTTCGGTTATGGGATATTGATACCGGAAACCAATTAGCGGTTTTAACGGGCCACACTGCAGAGGTTATGGCAGTCGCATTTTCACCCGACGGCAGAACCCTCGCCAGTAGCAGTGAAGATCACACAATTCGGTTATGGAATGCTATTACAGGGCATTATCTCGCTGTGCTTAACGGACATACGGACTCTGTTAAAACAGTCGCATTTTCACCCGATGGCAGAAGCCTTGCCAGCGGGAGTGCTGACAATACGATACGTCTCTGGGATATGGACAATTGTCAGCACACTGCCACGCTTATAGGGCATACCGATACTGTTGAGACGGTTGCGTTTTCGCCAGCTGGACACACGCTCATAAGCGGCGGGGATGTTGAGGACAACACGATCCGATTATGGGATACTGTTACCGAGCAGCAGCGTGCGATCATTAAGAATTTTAGGGTTTGCACATTGGCATTCAGTTCCGATGGTAGAACATTTGCCAGCGGCAGCGCAGATGGCACGATCCTTATCTGGGACCGCGCAACCGTTGAAACCGGATAAAAATCACGGCTTGGTATCGGTATTAACAGGCGGTTCGTCGTTGTTAAGGAACCGTTCAATCGTGTTAATCGTCGCTGGACGCGTACGGAAATCGGCAACCCACGGTTCACGGAAATATGCCTGTTTTTCACGCGGTAGTGCCGAAAGCACTTCGGGCGGAATCCGCAGCCGATGCCAATGCGTTGCGAGATGTGCATAAGCGTTTAGCACTGCCACCCGCGGCGTGTCGCGTTGCCATACAGGCCCCGCATGACACAAGTTTTCCGTAAAGAAGATCGCGCTGCCAGCTGGACACTCGTACGTCATCAAAAACGGACTCCGTTTCCCTTCTTCTAACGACAGATGCTCCGGATGCATCGGAAAGTTAGACTTGTGGCTGCCTGCTATGAAGTGCGTCGCCCCGTCTTTTTTTGAAACATCTGTGAGTTCAAAGACAACGCGGACCATCCCCGCGTGAATTCGTCCGTTGTTGAAGCGGTATCCGAAGATCGGATCCCCTTGTTGCGGTCCGCCACCGTGAAGACCACCGTGTTCTTGCCCTTTTTTGCGCCAGACAGAGAAACAGTTCTCCAATCGGACATCAGACCCGATGATTTCATGCAACACATCAAGCACCTTCGGATGATCAATCAAGACACTCGCCGGTCCCCCCGGCACAGCGCGATGCTCCGGTGGCAAGGATTCAGGATTATGGTGTATCCTTTCGATCTGATCAACGATTGCCGCCACTTCGTCGCGTTCAAGGATCGCAGGACGCACAAGGAATCCGCTCAAGTCAAACCGAAATTTTTCTTCATCAGTCATTTGTTTACACCCTTTCTCATTGAATAAGTTTACTGGGAACCTTGTAGCATAAACTGTTAGTTTGTGCTGCCGTGTTTCCTCTCAGAATTAGAACAAATCTAACCTCTCAAGACTAAGGCGAGGTTCTTTGCTTCGCCACATTTACGTCTCTTAATTGTTAGGTTCTGGCTAAGGAATCCGATTTTAGCCCGTTCGAGTTCGCGGAGTTCAAACCTGTCGATGCCTTTACCATGGAACAGAGCAGGAACGCATGTAATTCCGAGTGTGCTTAGTGCCACATTCGCTTCCTTTCAATCTCTGCAAGAACTCTTTTAATCCCACTCTTGGTCCTCCTTGTCGACTTTTTCGAGCAGATCTTGGAGGTTAACAGAACTGTCATAGAGTTTACAAGCCACGTCTTCGTAATCTGTGGGCTCTATGCCTTCAGTACGGTCAAACGGAATATATTTTACGCTTCCGTCCTTTTGGAACCACCATGTTCCTACTTCTTCCTGTAACAACCAATGTGCTGGTGCCATCTTTTCTACTTTTTGGACACCTTTTCGCTTGAGCTCGCCTATCCGAATTAGATTCGCGATTTCTTTAAGTAGCCAATCGCTGTGCGTTGTCACAACGACACGCACGCCAGCACGGACCAAGCCGGCAAGCGTTAAGGCTATCTCAGTTTGCGCGCCGGGATGCAGATGCGCCTCCGGTTCCTCAATAATAAGTGTATCGCCAGGGCAAATCCCACTACGGAGAAACAGCACAACAGGGGCGAGTTCAGACACCATAGACGCTGCGCGCGTAAGACGGATATCTTCCCCCGTTTCTTGCGGACAGTAAAGGAATTCTGGGTACCCACTTGGTGTGGGTTTCATGAGTATTTGACCTGCAAGTATATCGGATTCTATGGCTCCAGCAAGGCGTGTTATTTTTTTCTCAGGTGTTTGGGATTCTTCATAGAGTATAAGTAGTTGCATAAAGTCTGCAACTACTCCTGAGAACGTTGGAATTTCCAATGGCGTGAGGCTTCCACGAGTCGCACGCTTGATCAGTGAGCTTGCAATCACCCGATGGCTCTGCATGATTCCACTTCGTGCAGCTGGTAAGTAGACTTTGTCTTTTGTGTATCTGTTTAATTCAATTGGAAGATCGAGGGAATATAAGTCATCAATGTCAAGTTTCCCTTTCGACGTTAACCATTCTTTAGAGTAGAGGACTAAATCCTTGTTAATTGATGCTCGTGTTGTAATATCTGATTCGTGAGCTTCTAAACTGAAGTGCCATAGACACTGGTTTTCCTTGCTGACTTCCAGCGAAACATTCATATCATTGCGTTGACCATCTTTTAAATGAATAAGTTCTGTAATTGAATTAAGGTCGAAGCACCGTTTGAGTTCAGCTTTTAAACTTTCAGGATCCTTGATTTCTGACTGGAACAGGGTCCGCGTTTCCTGTGGCAAGTCAGAAAACTTAAACGATCGATCGGGTGTGTTTAGTTTTTTGAGAATAGCACGAATGTTAGTATCAGTTGGGCGAAACAAGTCAGGGAAATTGAGGTAACCTAAATCCATGAATCGCCTTGGCAATAGTGTAAAGCCATTAAAAACGCCGTGCAACGCATAGATAAGCGTAGAAAAATAAGTTTTCCCAGTGTTACTCGGACCCACGAACACTGTCAACGAACGCAGGTCTATTGTGGCTCCTGCTATCGGACCAAAGTTCTTAACAGCAATTTCAACATTCGGATGTTCAGGTATTTTTGACGTTTCAGACGTTTTTGTTTCACTCATGGGAATCTCTCCTTATTTTTCAGCATGCACTTTCTGAACAGCATCAACCAGTTTATCCGCACCGAATCGCACAACATCCGTCGCTGGCAACCCTGTCTCCGCCTCTGCTGTGCTTATCGCCGCTTGTGCTGCATCTTCGGAGAGATCAAAACAATTTAACGCCAATCCAATCACCTTAGCAGGCTTTATCGGTGCAGCCAAACTTTCATATTGTGCAATCATCTCAGTTAACGATGGCAACGGTACCGTATACCGCGCAACCGTATCGCGTGAAGGTTGATGACAGAATATCATGGCATCTGGTAAACTGCCGTGCAGCAAACTTAACGTTACGCCTGAATACCCAGGGTGTACCAACGACCCTTGTCCCTCAACGATAAGCAACTCATGATTTTTCGCACCTTCCAACACAATTTGCTCCGCTGCACCGGCGGTAAAATCGGAGACGACCGCGTCGATCGCAATACCCCATCCCCAGACCATAATCCCGTTCTGACCTGTCGCGCAAAATTCAGCGTTCACGCCACGCGCTTGCACACCACGCGTCACCTCTATACCCGAAAGCATCTTTCCGACACGACAATCTGAACCTACAGTCAAAATAACTGTGGCATCAACTTCATCGGCTTTGCACGTTGCGACCGGTAAATCTGCAGGCGGTTTTCGCGCGTCCCATAGCAGCACATCGTGTGCCGCCGCCAATTCCGACAGTTCTGGGTCTTCACTCAAGAATCGGTGGAGCCCGCTCATAATATGCAAACCGTTGCGTATCGCCTCGCGGAGAATTGCGCGCCACGGATGTGGTAACTCGCCGCCCGGCGGTGCAATGCCGATAGCGAGCATCGTCGGATTGAAACGCATCGCCTCAGCGAGATCGCGGACGATCGGAATGCCTTTTCCAATCTCAATGACTTCGCTAACATCGCGTCCCGCATTCACACTATCGATAACCGCCACAACATTATCTGGCAGATAGCGCACTAAGACCGTGGCGGTTTTCGACTCAAGTACACCGAACGAACCTTCGGCAAGAATCGCTATGCTGTGTGATTTCGGTTGTAATTGCTTTTCCATTTTTTGTCCATCGTTTCAGGCAGAATAGATACACTTGTACATTAACACAAATCCCAATCAATTTCAAGGAGTTGAAAAGTTATTAAGAAAAAATCGCGAGCACAGCTCGCTCCTACAAGCGAAAAAATTCACATATATAAAGTGAATAGGGACAATCGAATGGTCCTGAAGATAGACCTATCCAGTTCTCCTACTGATAACTAACAACTATTAAAGGAATTGCCGAAGATACCTACCACCGAGTGCAAAACCGTCTAATCCCGGTGCCCCGCGATCCTCGTTTTCGACGCATAACACATAATCATAACCCGATTCCTGCAGCGCGCCGATGATCGTTCCCCAATTCAATTGTCCGCGTCCTGGCACCCGATATTGCCACCACCAGTTCCCGATAATCCCCTGTCGAAACTTCATACGCGGACTAATCTCACAATCCTTCACATCCGCATAATACCACTTGCCGTTGAACATCCGGATCGCGTCCTCAGCGGGTAGGATACCCATCCATAGCCAGTGCGACGGATCGCAGGAGAGGCCCAGCGCGTTTGATGGAATCGCATCAAGGATACGCTCCCACATTTCAGGATTACAGGCGATATTACCCATCCGTACGGCGCAATCTAACGCAAGTTGCACGTTTCTCTCTTCGGCGAAACGAATAACAGGTGTCCACAGCTCTTTGAACCGATCTACGAGTTCAACCGACCGATCGCCGGGGTTCCCCGGTTCAGATGAGAACTGACCGTAAAAATGCCAACCTACCGGACTCCCCGCATAAGTCACTACCACCGGCGCACCGAGGATATGTGCCGCTTCAATTGCCTGCATCAGTCCGTCACGAGCGTTCTCACTTTTTTCGCTGTCATCGTCAAGCAGGTTAGAGTGAGCGGTCAAGGCTGCGAGGTAGATACCGTTGGCATCTAAAATTTCCTTGACAGATTCGCCACCCGATTGTATAATAACACTCGGTTCAAAAACGCCAGTGGCATTCGGACGAATCGCGTCAAATCCGTTCGATTTTGCCCACGCTGCGCAGTCGGCAAGGCTCCAACCGCCGTTGCCCGCGCTGGTACTAAAACTTAAATCCATGATTTTCCCCTTGTAGTATTGAGGATTGTCTACATAATGCAAATTCTATGTGAAGATAATATTACCGAAAAACTGTATGCACTCTATAATCAGTTGCTTGCGCAACACGGAGACTGTAAGTGGTGGCCCGCAGATACACCCTTTGAAGTGGCACTCGGCGCGATCCTAACACAAGCCACATCGTGGCGCAATGTCGAAAAAGCGATGGACAATCTCAGAAACGCTGGTGCCTTTACACCTGAAGAGATAAGTTCTATTAGTCAAGCTGCATTGGAACGCTTGATCCGACCCTCGCGCTACTTTCGTATGAAGGCACAAAAGGTCCGCGCTTATGTGGATTATATCACGGAGCGGCCCATGCATGTCATGTTTCAGCAGGATGTCCCTGAATTGCGTGAAGAACTGCTTTCCATCTACGGTGTCGGTCCCGAAACTGCGGATACGATTATCCTCTACGCCGCGGGTAAACCCAGTTTTGTCGTCGATTCTTATACCTATAGACTCTTTTCACGGCTCGGATGGGTTACAGGGAGATACGATTATGCCAAACTTCGCGCCCTGTTTATGGATAATCTCCCGCACGATGTTGCACTGTTCAACGAATACCACGCCCTGATTGTTCGACACGGCGCAAGAATCTGCCACAAAAAAACGCCGAGCTGTCAAGAGTGTCGTCTACGCGAATCGTGTGCATATTTTTCGGAAGTGTGAAAAAACTATCCGGTATCAACAGAATGTGTTAGAATGTTTATAACACCGCATTCCGCTTGCTTGGCGTGAATGCTGATACAAACGACTGCGTCTTGCACGTCCATAGTCAAGACAAAGAACAGTTTTGGAAGGAATCCAATGATATACAAAAAGAAATCGTTCCGCAATTTGACAGTTTTAATGATGTTCCTATTTTCTGGACTCATCACTGTCTGCGCTCAGGCCCCTGAGAAAATTGCACAAAAAGCCTTGCGCTCTACAGTGCTCTTGAAAATGCAACACGCAAGTGGAAGTCTTTCATTAGGGAGTGGATTCTTCATTGAAGACGGTCTGATTGCAACTAACTACCACGTTATCAAAAATGCTAAACGGGGCACCGCAAAACTCGTTGGGCAAGATAAATCTTTCGCTATTGACGGTTACGTTGCAATGGATAAGGACCGAGACCTTGCAATACTCAAAGTTACAGGTCTTCACGCCCCAGCACTTCCCTTGGGAAATAGCGATAATGTCCAGGTCGGCGAAACCGTTTACGCCGTAGGGAATCCGCGCGGTTTAGAAGGGACGTTCTCGCCCGGAGTCATCAGTAGCCTTCGACCCGAAGGGAACGCCGTAATCCGCGGCAAGATACTCCAAATTACGGCACCCATTTCACCCGGAAGCAGTGGCGGTGCCGTACTAAACAGCAAAGGCCAGGTGATAGGGATCGCTGTCGCAACTCGCGTTGATGGTCAAAACCTTAATTTCGCTATCCCTTCAAACTATCTTGAGGCTCTACGGAAACAATCTACGGACTCGGGACTGGCGAAAACATTTACCGAAGATACACCCTCTAAGGCAAAAGGCTTCTTATTAGACTTCTTTCTTCTCAGCACACCTGTTTTCGTTGTCGTACAACTCTTGCCAATGACAAAAGTTAAAGGATGCGCAACAGCAGTAGGCGTCGCCATCGTTTTTGGACTTCTCAAGTCACTACTCACAGGTATATTAATGTTCCTGCTATTGCCAACTGTAGTCTTAGTACTCGGGTTGTCTTATATTGTTATCAATGCTTTTTTGCTGTGGTTCACCAATAAACTAATTTCCGGATTTGAGATCCAAGGGTTTTTCACGATATTCTTCGTCGCTGTGATGATCTCTATCGTTGAAACCTTCTTGCGGTGGTTGATTCTCGCATAGGCAGCGGATTTCGTCACGGACAAACGATTACGGGTAACGCTTGCAAAACATGTCGCGGTCGTTAAAGTTTTTCAAAAAATTTATCCGCTGCCAAAACCGGAATGTCTAACACCAATGCCTTATTATATTTACTACCAGCCCCCTCCCCAGCGATGAGGTAATCCGTTTTGCCTGTTACACTTGATGTAACTTTACCGCCCCGCGCTTTAATCGCCTTAGATGCCTCCGCACGCGTCATGCCTTCAAGACTTCCCGTAACAACAAACGTTTTGCCATCAAAGAAACTATCGGTTAACGCACTTGATGCTATTGGCGTAGCATCATCTTTCACTGTGAAACAGTGCAACCCGGCTTCCCGCAATTTGTCAAGCAACGGTTGGTTTTGCGAAAAGAAGTTCACAACGCTTTCCGCTATCTGTTGACCGATGCCATCTACTGATTTAATGTCTTCTACCTTTGCGCGACTGAGTGCGTCTAAAGATGAAAAACTCTCAATTAAGATTTCCGAGACGCTCTCGCCAACATGGAAAATACCGAGTCCGAAAAGCACTTTCGCCACAGGTGCCGTCTTGCTCTGTTCAATTTGATGGATGAGGTTACGCGCAGACGGGACACCCATCCGTTCCAATTTGCTTAACGGCTCCACCTCCAAAGCATAGAGGTCAGCAACATCGCGAACCAATGCGTTATCCACCAATTGATCAATTTTCGCGGGACCGAGACCTTCAATCTGGAGCGCATTGCGCGAAGCATAGTGTGCAATGCGGCGTTTCAGTTGCGCAACACACCCGACATTCACGCAACGAACTGCGACTTCGTCACCGATGCGTTTGGCAGCAGTACCGCACGCAGGACACGTATCTGGAAATTCAAAAACTTTTTCATTGCCAGTCCGATCTGCTGTCCGCACCTCAATAATTTTTGGGATCACATCTCCAGCGCGTTCAAGCACAACCCGGTCTCCAACGCGGATGTCTTTCGAACAAATTTCTTGCGCGTTATGTAAGGTTGCATGCGTAATTGTCGCACCCGCAAGCGTTACGGGTTCCAGAATCGCAACCGGTGTCAGAACCCCTGTGCGTCCTACCTGTATCTCAATGTTTTTAATGGTTGTAATGGCTTGCTGCGCATCGAACTTGTAGGCAATCGCCCAGCGTGGATATTTGGAGGTGCTACCAAGTTCATGTTGGTAGGAGAGACTATCAACTTTTACGACGACACCGTCGGTTTCATAAGGGAGGTCGTGCCGTTTTTCTACCCAATCTGTATAGTAATTGTGAACATCTTCTATGGATTTATGGCAGGCAGTGTCCGGATGACACTTCAATCCCCAACGCTTCATGCGTTCAAGCGATTCTGTATGCGTTGTGAATTCAACGCCTTCCGCATAATTGAGCGTATAGATGAAAATATCTAACGGACGCGAGGCGGTAATAGATGCATCTTGCAACCGTAGCGAACCGGCAGCCGCATTCCGCGGATTCGCAAAAGGCGGTTCCCCTGCTGCCTCGCGCTGCACGTTAATGCCGCTGAGCCGATCTTTCGGGAGGAAGACTTCACCACGGACTTCTAACACCGGAGGCACCGCTATTTCCGTTTCTACAAGTCGTAACGGCACAGAACGGATCGTTCGTAAGTTGTCCGTTATATCCTCACCATATTCACCATCCCCGCGCGTGAGACCTTGCGTAAATACCCCGTCCTCATAGATCAACGAAACGCCTAAACCGTCTATCTTTAACTCTGTAACGTATTCAACAGGCGCATCTTCCAATAACCGCCGGACGCGTGCCCCAAATTCGCGCAGATCCTGTTCGTCATAACTGTTGTTCAGGCTCAACATCGGATTGCGATGCGGGATACGGGTACCCAATACAGCACCGCCACCGACCCGCTGCGTCGGCGAATCCGGTGGGATCGGCGCATCAGATGCCGCTTCGAGTGCCTCAAGCTGCTTCATGAGCGCGTCAAATTCGGCATCTGATATTTCCGGCTGGTTTTCGATGTAATATTTACGCTCATGATGGCGTAGCAACGCCCGCAGATCGCCAATCTCTGTTCGCATAACACCTTTGTCCTGTTTAGGAAAAATTTTAAACGCCCCAGACCGGCCGCAGATAACCTATTTCCCTCACTGTGTATGTGCTGACAAATTGTTTGCGATCGTTAATCGTCGCTGACGTGTAAAGGTGCGTGGACGCGTGAACCCTTCACCTGTCGGGCCTGCAATGGTCATTGCTAAGAACCCTTCACCCTCTAACCCGCAAGACGCGTAAGAGGGGGCATTAATAACCACAACACTGCAATCCATCGTTTTGTTAAATTGCGTAATCCGTTGGGTATTATTTGTATGGAGTACCGCGGTATGCCCGCGACCGCCTTCTGCTCGTACTGCACCCGCTAACGCTTCATCAAAATCGCGACACCGAACAACAGGTAGAATCGGCATCAAATATTCGTTAATAACAAAGTTGTGATCCGCAGGAACTTCCACAACGATCGCGACTGTTTGGGCAGACGCTGTAATACCAGCGGCGTTTAAAATCGTTGTCGCATCCTTGCCGATGTATTCCTTATTTGATTCACCGTTTTCGGTGACAACCGCTTCTAATGCTTCACGCTGACTCGCATTCAACAGATAACCACCGTTCTGTGTGAGCTCTCGTACCGTCTCATCTGCAACGGATTCAACCACAAGGAGTGCCTTCTCACCGATACAGAGCAGGTTGTTATCGAAACTCGTGCCTGCGATGACGTGTTTCGCCGCTGCCTGAACGTCCGCCGTTTCATCAACAATCGCGGGCGGGTTCCCAGGCCCCGCAGCGATCGTCTTTTTGCCGCTTGATAACGCTGCCTTCACAACGGAGGCACCACCCGTTGCAACGAGCATAGCGATGTCAGGATGTTCCATGATTTCCTTTGCCGTCCGTAGACTCGCATTTGCAACAGAAGTGAGCAGATTAGGCGGAGCACCTGCCTTAACAATCGCCTCGTTGATGACGTGCATCGTCTCTTCGGTGCAGTCACGCGCATTCGGATGCGGACTAAAGACGACAGCGTTCCCTGCCGATAGCATTATAATCGCGTGGTTAATCACCGTTGATGTCGGATTCGTGGTAGGTGTGATTGAATTAATAACGCCAAATGGGACATATTCGATGAGAAGTGTTCCCGAATCACCCGATATCGCCTCCGAGATAAGATCGTCTACACCGGGTGAGAGTGTTACGGCCCCCTCGTTTTTCATCACTTTATGTGCTGCATTGCCCATATTCGTATCTTGTACTGCCAAATCCGCAAGACGTTTCGCATTCGCAAGCGAGACCGTTTTGATCGCTTCAATGATCTCGCGTCTTTTGGCAAACGCAAGTTTAACGAATGCTGCTTGCGCCGTCTTCGCTGCTGCAATCGCCTCCGCCGCTGTCGCGAAAACCCCCGCACGCGAAGAACTCGTGTCAACAGCGGGCGTGGGCTGCACCGGCGTTGACCCATCTTGTTGCAGTGTTCTCAAGACTTGCGAGACAATCTCTTCAATCTGTTTTTCGTCAATTTGTGCCATTCAACCCTCCAGTATACCTCATCAAACCACTGGGCGGCACCATAGATACAGAACCCGTGGCAATTTTAACATGTTCTCCGGTAAAACGGCGTAGGGCAAAGGCAAAACAGTCATCCCTCGCCCTACAAAGCCAATCTATTCGCTACTATTCTTCGGCTCTTCTGGACCCCCACCGAGAAGAGTCTCCACATCTGAATGTGGGCGAGGGATGACGTGTACCGACACCAATTCGCCGACCGCTTTCGCAGCTTCCGCGCCAGCGTCCGTCGCGGCTTGCACCGCACCGACATCTCCGCGAACCATGACAGTGACAAAACCGCCACCGACCTGTTCTTTGCCAACTAATTTCACGTTCGCGGCTTTCACCATGGTGTCGGCAGCTTCAACTGCTCCGATGAGTCCGCGTGTTTCAACCATTCCTAATGCTTCATTACGCATGTAGTAAACTCCTTATCTGTTCTGTGGAAAGTAGAATGCAAGGCACCCCGCAGCGCACCCTCGACGTGTATTTGTGATTCTGCTATAGTGTAGGTCCGCGCGTAGGAACCTTGATTAAATATGTTCATTAATAATGATACTACAAAATCCGTATTTCTGCAAGTCTAATTTTTCCAATTTTATCTTGACTTTTAATCCGAATTCTGATAAAATATTATAAGTTATGACAATGGAAACTTGAACACCTCACCGTCCTATCACGTGAAACATGATTGTGCCGATCTGTGGCATTAAAATTTCGGCGAAGTTTGCAAGATGGAACTTATTATTTTCTAACGAAGGAGAAATCATTTTGAACAAGAATTTGGAGGCGAAACAGGAAACAGCACTCCGAAAAATCCTGTCAGATATGCCAGAAGCCTCAGCGTATGCACCCGTAACGGATTCCTTAAATAGAGCCGCTGAGTTGGGAGAGGAGGAGATCGCAGCGGTACTCAAAAATTTCAGTTCGATGCCCCAGTCCACAACCGTTTTCGCGAATCCGGTCCTCCACAAAGCCGCGGTTGACTGTGACGGCACACAGATAACCTTGAATATCCGCAGCTTTGCGATTCGCGGTATTGTGTCCGAAAGCGAAATTGTCGCAGACAAACTCAGCCCCGCAGCCGTGATCTTCGTTGGACTTTTCGGCAGAAGACCGGAAACAGATACCAACGGGCTCGATGAAGAAGCGATACTATCCGGGTTAATAGATAAGAAATTTTATGAATTTACCACCACGCGTCGAGAGAGCCTCACCGACAAACGACCGCTCGTTAATCAGGTCGCAGAACTTGTTAAAGCCTTTCCAGAAGCCGGCCCAGAAGCCGTCATTCAACACTTTTCAACGCTCCGTAAATTGAGTATCCCGAACCAGCAAGGTATTAACACCACGAGAGACCCGGATTCGCTCCTCCTCGAATTGATTGAGACACATATAGAGAATGTCGCTGTCGGGACAGTTTCTGTGTATATGCGACATCAACTCCGCGAGAACACCGCACTACATCCACAAGTTCTCGCAATGCGCGCAACCGATCTTATAAACGCACACCAAAAGGCTGAAAAAACCGCCTTCCAAACCTGTTATAGCCTCCTCTTAGGGCGAGAAGCAAGCACCGTCGAAGCAGGGATTTTAGAGCAGATGGGGATCATACAGATACATCACGGGTCCGCAGGCTCTAACGTTGTCGCACGCTATCTTGCCTCTTTGCACACCGGGGCAGTCTCCGACTTTTTTGTCGCGGCACAGATGGCCTTGGATGGCGACCGACATTTCGGAGCGATCCACGATATGACAGCGTTTATCAATCAGATCGAACCGCTTGATACGGCAGCACGCGAGGCGGCTATACGGGAACGGATGCAATCCGCACTGCCGACCTTCGGGCACCCAGAAATCGCTGCCGCCGGACGCGCGGATGAAATCCAACAAGACCCCAGACCCGCTATCTATTTCAATCCCTTCCTTGAAGCGATTGATAACGGCAACATTCAACTCAATGACGCACAGAAAAAGCGATTGGCTATTGTGCAGCGCATCTACCAAATCGCTTTTATTGAAGGGATGGTCCGCCCCGGACGTGAAGATGAACCACCGCTCCGTCTAACACCCAACACCGACTTCGGCGGATGGGCAGTCCAAGAAGGTTTGGATATCTATGAGAGCGACAGAACACTATTGACATACATCTTCCGCGGCTTTGGATGGATGATGGACGCGCGTGAACAACTCCAATTGAAGATTATCCGACCCGTTATCCCGCCACATCCGGATGTCATTCCGACACCAACCGATGATATGACAATCGCAAACGAAGTTGTGGCATTACACAACCGGATGGCAGGCGAAAACGCCTTTTAATGAGAGAGGAATATCAGTGATTGAACTTGAGCAATTAACAGCGCCAACAGCGGGTGAAAGAATAGGACTCATCGACGGGCAGCTCGCCGTGCCGAACGAACCTATTATCCCTGTTATTGAAGGCGATGGCATCGGACGAGACATCATGAAGGTGACACGCAGCGTCGTTGATGCCGCTGTCGAAACGGCTTATAACGGCGAAAAACGCATCGTTTGGTTTGATGTCTATGCCGGTGAAAACGCCATGGCAAAATACAACGAATGGCTGCCACAGGATACCTTTGACGCGATCGAATACTTCCGTGTCGCTTTAAAAGGCCCCCTGACGACACCTGTCGGCGGCGGATTTCGCAGTCTAAACGTGACTTTGCGGCAAGTGCTTGAACTCTACGCGTGTGTCCGGCCCGTCCGTTATTTCCAGGGTGTCCCCGCCCCGGTCACGCATCCGGAAAAGATGGATGTCGTTATCTTCCGCGAGAATACCGAGGATGTCTATGCCGGTATTGAGTGGGAACAAGGCACACCGGAAGTCAAAAAGGTTATTGAGCTGCTCCGCTCCGAGATGGGTGTAGAGATACGCGAAGATTCCGGGGTCGGCATAAAACCGATCAGCATTTTCGGCACAAAACGTTTGGCACGCATGGCGATCCAATACGCGATTGACCACGGCAGACGTAGCGTCACCTTTGTCCACAAAGGCAACATCATGAAGTTCACCGAAGGTGCGTTCTGTGCTTGGGGGTATGAACTCGCCAAGGAGGAGTTCGCGGATCAAACCATTACAGAAGACGAACTCTATAGCGACTACGACGGTCAGTGTCCTGAAGGTAAAATTATTGTCAACGACCGGATCGCCGACAGCATGTTACAACAGATTCTCACACGGACAGATGAGTACGATGTGATTGTCACACCGAACTTGAACGGCGACT
This sequence comes from Candidatus Poribacteria bacterium, assembly GCA_963668035.1. Classification (GTDB taxonomy): domain Bacteria; phylum Poribacteria; class WGA-4E; order WGA-4E; family WGA-3G; genus WGA-3G. The sequence continues at coordinate 870,126 of OY764073.1, forward strand.
ATCTCTCCGATGCAGCGGCAGCGCAGGTTGGCGGTATCGGCATGGCCCCCGGTGGTAACCTCAGCGACGAAGTTGCACTCTTTGAAGCCACACACGGCACCGCACCGAAGTACACCGACCAGGACGTTGTCAATCCGAGCTCCCTGATTCTCTCTGCAGTGATGATGCTGGAGCATATCAATTGGCAAGCAGCCGCTGACCTGATCATCAACGGACTTGAGAAAACCATCCTCCAAAAGCGGGTGACTTATGACCTTGAGCGTCTCATGGAAGGCGCGACGAAGGTGCGTACCTCCGAATACGGCGCAGCGATTATTGAAAACTTTTAGCGTGCGTAACAGAGGAGCAGCAGAATGTCCTTAAAAACGAAACTTATTCTCGGAGCAGGTATATTAGCCGCCATCGGCATCGGTCTCGAACTATATCGACTTCACAGTCGTATCTTGGAAGAGTTGGTCGCAATTCGCGAGCAAGGCGAAAAGTAAATGCCGTTTCTAATTGAATACTTTTCAATACAAAACCCGTAGCACAAACTTTTAGTTTGTGCATCATAGTCCATCATATCTATTTTCAGAAATGGTATAAATGCCGTTTCAGGTAAGCGCACAAGGTAGAGACATCATGATTACCGAACTCCGCGCGCAAAACTTCAAATCGTGGAAAGATACAAGTAAGCTGCAGATAGCCCCCTTAACAGGATTCTTCGGCGCGAATAGTTCTGGAAAAACGAGTATCCTGCAAACGCTGCTCATGCTAAAGCAGACCGCGGAACATCCCCCGGCTTGGAACAGAGTGATTGATTTCGGGAATGAGACCTCCCTCGTTAACTTGGGCAGTTTTGAAGATATCATTCGCCAACACAGAAAGGATTTATCACTTGGAATCTCTCTATCATGGAAATCGACCGAAAAGCTAAATATCAGAGATATAGATAGCCTGGAGGCTGTTTCTTTTAATCTTACTATACGTGGCGAGGGACATTCGGTTCATAGCATTCAGTTCAATTATGAAATTGGCGGACAAAGTTTTGAAGTCAAGTCAACAGGGCAGGATTCCTATGGTGTTTTCGTCTCTGATGTTCTAAGTTATCGGGCACACCTATTCCGATGTTACGCAATCCGGGGTCCCGATTCTGATATTTCTCAACTCCAGACGAGTTTTGAAAACCTGTTCCGCAGCATTCGCTATCTCGGTCCACTCCGAGAATATCCCCGTCGTCATTACGCATGGCAAGGTAAGCATTCCCCAGGTGTTGGTCAGCACGGAGAAGATATGGTTACCGCGCTCTTTTCCGGGCGGATTCAACTGCGCGCTATTGATGAGCAGATCCCCAAATGGCTGCGGCGGTTGGATTTAATCGATTCTTATCGCCTTAACCCTATCCCCAATACAGAAGGAGATTACGAATTTCTCGTCCGAAAGTACAAGGGCGGGCCCGAAGTCCGACTCACAGATGTCGGTTTCGGTGTTTCACAGGTCCTACCCGTTTTAGTGCTCTGTTATTACGTCCCCGAAGGAAGCATCCTTATCCTTGAACAACCCGAAGCACATCTCCACCCGAAAGTGCAGTCAGAATTGGCGGATCTGCTCATTGAGGTCATAAAAACTCGGCAGCTGCAGATTATCCTTGAGAGTCACAGCGAGCATTTACTTATCCGGTTAATGCGACGCATTGCTGAGGAGCAAATTTCAGCAGACGATACCGCTTTCTATTTTTGCGAAATGAACGAAGGCATATCTGAAATTGAGCGGCTCAACGTTGATGGCTACGGAAACATCACGAATTGGCCACAAAATTTCTTCGGCGATGAGATGGGTGACTTGGCAGCAAAGGCTAAAGCGGAGATGAAACGCAAGAAAGCCGACAAATTATGAAAGTTATTGTAGATACAAATGTTCCGTTGGTTGCCAATGGAACAGCAGACCAAGCGTCTGAAGATTGTGTGGAAACTTGTATTGACAGGCTGATGCAAATTACCCAAGGTAACCTAAAATTAGTTCTGGATGACCAGCGTCGCATTATTGAAGAATACCGGAATAAGTTGAATCCGGGAGGTTTTCCCGGTGTTGGAGACGCATTCCTCAAGTGGGTGGAGATAAATTGGGCAAACTCGCAACGATGCGATTTGGTTTCTATTACACCGATTAACGGCTCCGAAAATGACTTTCGCGAGTTTCCAACAGATCCGGCATTAGAGGGTTTCGATCCAGATGATAGGAAATTCATCGCTGTTGCACGCGCACACTCAGAAACCCCTCCCATCCTGCAAGCGGTAGATAGTGGATGGTGGAATCACCGAGACGCGCTCCATCAAAATGGGGTTACAATTGATTTCATTTGTCAAGATGATATTCGTTTGATTCTCAGTAAGACATAGGAGAGATAGCGTGATCTACGAAATAAGAACCTATAACCTAAAACTCGGCCAGCTTCAAGAATACTGGAAACGCTTCGACGAGAAACTCCCGGGCCGTCAGGAATTTTCGAAACTCGGTGGACACTGGTATACCGAAGTAGGCCCCTTAAATCAGATGGTCGCTATTTGGCCCTACGAAAACCTTGAGCAACGCGCAGAAATCCGCCGCGCTGCCGAAGCTGAACCAAATCCAGTGTGGCCCCCCAATACAAGCGACCTCATCATCTCAATGGTATCTGAGATCTATCTACCTGCCCCCTTTATGGAACCCTTAGGCGAAAAAGACATCGGACCGCTCTATGAAATGCGTCTGTACACCTATCCCGCAGAGGGCATGCCGCAAGTCTTAGAGGCGTGGGGCGCGAGTATCCCTGAGCGCGTCAAACTCTCATCGCTCGCGGGGTGTTGGTACTCTGAATACGGCGGTGTCAACAACTTTATCCACTTATGGGCATATAAGAGTTTTGAAGAGCGGGCCCGGGTTAGAGCAGAGTCGCGCGAAAAGGACATCTGGCCCCCAAAAGGCTCCGTCAGACCTATCACACAAGAGAGCAAGCTGCTATTACCTGCCCCTTTTTCACCGATGCAGTAGAGAAAAAAAATATAGGCGAGGAAAGAAGTTCCTCGCCTAACAAAAATTGGATAGCATGTCTAACAGAGCTTTGCCCTCCGGACCTACATAATCCGATTGAGTTATCTTGAATTTGATAGTGTCCCCATCTTGCCATATAGGAAGATCGCCTTCAGAGGCGAAGCCAAACGGGTTTGCCATAGGATACTCTGTGTCATGATATGAAGAACATCCATCCCAGAATTCGAGTCTGACGATAGCAATAACGAGAGAAAGTTGTTCTTTATCAATTTCAGTTTCTGATACATGTATCTCAACATTTTGAACGTGCGCGTCGGAAATAATCGTATCCGGGTCTCGGTTACAGCCCATGAGACTTATTAAGATAACAAGGGCAGTAATGATGTGATATTTCAAAGTGTTTTCCTTAGTAGAGAAGCGTTGCCAACGTGATAAGCATATCCATTACAAACTGTCCTATTAAACCACAGAACGCATAAAAAACGTCGCTAAATGCATTGGCAGGGTTCTGAGCATTAAAAAATAAAACTCAACTATATCCATTGTTTATCTCCTGATCGGATGCCCTTTTCCATGAAATTGTTATTCTATCACAAGCTTGGTTTAGACAGTTGCCAAATTGCCGATGGCAGGACATTCCGCTGTGAATGAAGGTGTCATCGACGAAGACCGGCTTGAGCAGTTCAGCAGTACCGAATCCTTTCCGTTCCCTGCTGGCGATCGTGCATGCGTCGTCGTCAAAGTCATAGACCCACGCGGGAACGAGGTGATGGTGGTACATCATTTGGGAGATCGTGGATACTGATTTTGCTGATGTTTGAATCCGGATTAATGCTGATAAGCTAGAAAATTTGCCACCTGAATTTGAATTGTGTTATAATTATTTTACCAAAATTTGAACAATTAGGAGTGCGGAGTTTGGATAAAGGCATGCAAGTCGATTTTGACTTCTGGAAGATTTACCTCGATACTTGTTGCTTGAGCCGGATTTTTGATCCGCCGGAGCCCTGAAATGAATATCTTAGAAATGACAGAAGGCGAACTTTATAAAGCAGGACTTGAAGAATTGATAGTACAAATGGGGACCACCTATACGGAGCAGTTTCTCAAGCAGTGTAAACCTAATGATTACGATTACACGGCTGAGCGGCATAAATGGTTAGATGATGACCCAGATATCCCTACGATGGTCAATCAGATTTAAGAGAAAAAAATCGCGCGGGAAGCGGAAGAACGCATCAGGGCTGAAAGAATCGATGCATGGCGTAAAGGTTTACTTGAACTCACCAATATTGAAATCTGTGAACTTGGCGCGAAAATCCTTACGGATAAACTCGGCGTTCCCGGTTCCATAGCGTTTTTGCGCCACCATTTCAGACAGAATGAATGGGCTCCGTCTGTAGACCTACCGCAGCAACCCGTGTCAGATAGTGACACTGAGGCAATATTGACTCAACAGAAACACGCAACCGAACCACAAGATTAATGTCACCAATATCCTTATCTGAAATGTGCTATTAATCCCGTTAAGGGCAACAGGTGTTAATTGTCTGAATCACGGATTAACACAGATTGTAAGCGGCATCCCTCGTCTGAAACACGGATTTTAGCCCCAGCGGGGCGATATGTTTGGGCGATATGTTTATAGTAAAGGGTTGGTCTTTGTAGATTGGGTTGAACAGCAAAAGACGGTATGAAATACTAATAATGAACCCCAACGCCCTTTCAATAAGGAATAGGACGAACACATAGAGGCGATAAATCGCCTCACTACCAACAGATATACCTTCCCAGGACAGGCGTTTCTCAAAAATAGTCCGGTTCGTAGTGGCGCAATTCTGCGGCGTACTCGCCCAAATGCGACCTGCATTCCAACCGAACCGGAAACCCCTTGAAAAAAAGACGTGAAACCCAATAATTTCTTAAAACTAAATGGTCCTGCTGAAAACCAAAGTAGATTTGACATTAAAATAAGAATCTGCTATGGTATTAGCAGTTAACCTTTCGCATAAAACATAAACATACCAATTATATCAAGGAATACTAATTATATGGCACGTTCAAAACAGTCAGACCTATCGTTGATGGACCTCTATAAACAACTCAAGAAACAGCATGAAGATGCTATCCTGCTTTGCCGAGTCGGCGATTTCTACGAAGCCTTCTTTGAAGACGCGGAACTCATCGCACGCCTTCTTGAGATCGCCTTGACAACGAGAAGCCATAAAAACCAGAAATCGCCGCCACCCCCGATGGCAGGCATCCCACACCACGCCCTCGACTCCTATCTCTACAAGCTCGTCAAAGCCGGACATAAAGTCGCTATTTTAGAGCAGACCGAGGACGCAAAACTTGCACGCGATGAAAACCGACTCGTTAAACGCGATATCGTCCGCATCGTCACACCCGGCACCGTCACCGACCCGAAAGTGCTGGAGCATAAAGAGAACAATTACCTCATCTCCATCTATCTCAACAAGGATACCTATGGTGTCGCCGTTGCCGACCTCTCTACAGGCGAATTTCTGGTAACCGAACTCACCGACCCTTCACGCCTCTGGGCGGAGATCCACCGCTTCTCGCCAAAAGAGTGCCTCTTCTCCGAATCCTTTGAAGATGAGGAGATGTGTGACCGTCTCAAAACCGAACTCAAAGCTACAATCAATAACCTACCCGATTGGCGATTTGAATTGGATACCGCCCGTACGGAACTTCTTCAACATTTCCAAACGATTTCGCTCGATGGATTCGGGTGTGAACACCTACACACCGCTATCTGTGCCGCTGGCGCGCTTATCTATTATCTAAACGAAACACAGAAACAGGAAGTCGAACACATCGTCTCGCTGCATACCTATACGCTCTCCGATTTTATGGTGCTGGATGCGGATACACAGCGCAACCTCGAACTCACGACCTCCATTCGTGACGGATCCACAAAAGGCACGCTCCTTGAGGTCCTCGATCAGACGGTGACAGCGATGGGAGGCAGAAGGATGCGTCAGTGTCTCTTACAACCCCTGCTCGATGAAAAAGAGATTGAGGCGCGTCTCGGCGCGGTTGACGAACTCAAAACCCAGATCAGTTTACAAGAAGAGGTGCGCGAGGCACTCGGACAGATGTACGACATTGAACGGCTCATTTCACGTATCAGTCTCGGCTCCGTGAATGGCCGCGACCTACATTCGCTCAAGGACTCCCTACACCTGCTTCCCGATGTCAAAGCGCAGCTGCAAAATTGTGATAGCGCACTATTGGTATCTCTCAATGACACCTTGGATCCGCTTCCAGAGTTAGTCGAGCGCATTGAACGCGGTATCCATCCGAACCCGCCCGCAACGATTCGTGAAGGCGGAGTCATCAATGACGGCTATAACGAAGAACTTGACGAACTTCGTCAGATTGTCGGGCAAGGCAAGGAGTGGATCGCCGCTATGGAAGCAGCGGAACGCAAACGCAGCGGTATCCAATCCTTAAAGATCGGATTCAATCAGGTCTTCGGTTATTATATCGACGTAACAAAACCGAATCTGGACATGGTGCCTGAACACTATATCCGTAAACAGACACTGCGGAATTCCGAACGGTTCATCACGCCTGAACTCAAGGAGCAGGAGGCGAAAGTGCTTAACGCCGAGGATCGCATCCAGACTTTGGAATACGAACTCTTCTGTCAGATCCGGGAGGAGGTATCAAAGTTTACGGAAGCGATCCAGAAAATCGGAGCCGCGCTCGCGATGGTTGATGTGCTCGCCAATTTCGCGTATATCGCATCGAAATACAACTATGTGAAACCGACAGTCGCAGCTGTAGACGAGATCGTTATCCGCGACGGCAGGCATCCCGTCGTCGAGCAGCTATTCACACAAGAGGGTTTTGTTCCCAACGACACGCTCCTCAACTGTGATGACGAGCAATTACATATCATCACGGGACCGAACATGAGCGGCAAAAGCACCTACCTACGTCAAACGGCACTCATCGTTTTGATGGCACAGGTCGGGTGTTTCGTGCCTGCCGCCGCCGCGAAGATCGGCTTGGTCGATCGGATTTTTACACGCGTCGGCGCGTCTGACAACCTCGTGATGGGGCAGAGCACTTTTCTCGTTGAGATGAACGAAACGGCGAATATCCTCAACAATGCGACCCGCAACAGCCTCGTCATTTTTGACGAAGTCGGACGCGGTACCAGCACATTTGATGGGCTGAGTATTGCATGGGCGGTCTCGGAGTATCTCCTTGACGAGAAACGGATGGGTGCAAAAACGCTTTTCGCGACGCACTATCACGAGTTGGTGGAACTCGCCAGCAAGTATAAACGCGCCAAGAACTACAACGTCGCGGTCCATGAAGATGGACAGAAGGTGACATTTCTGCGAAAAGTTGTCCCCGGCGGTGCCGACCAGAGTTACGGCATCCACGTCGCACGGCTCGCGGGGCTACCCCAAGCCGTGATTACACGCGCCCAGCAGATACTTGAGGTACTGGAACAACACAATCTCAGTGTCGAGGCAGACGGGGCAACCGGACAACAGCCGAAAGCGCATCCGAAGATGCCAAAACCGCGCAGCCGAGTCTCCCGGAAAACGATACAGAGCGATTCACTTCAGATGGCACTCTTTACACCGAAAACGCATCCGCTCGTCGAGGAAATCCGACGCTTAGAACTCACGCAAGTAACACCGTTAGATGCAGTGAATATCCTCTATGATTTAAAAGCGAAAGCCGAGGAGTCTGAAGGTTAGGCGGCGGCGATGCAATCGCCTGCTAACGCATCGAGCGTGACGCGCTGGATCTGGTTGATCGCACTCTCTGGCGCATCGACGAGGACGCGGAGATAGTTGTCCGTAAAACCGGCGAGATGGTTATTTTCGCCTTCTCTGCTCGCTTCGATCAACACCTCTTTCTGCTTCCCAAGCATCCGTTGTCGAAACGCAATATTGAGGCGTTCGCCGAGCGCGATCATCGTTTGGCTCCGTGCAGCTGAGATGTGCGGTGACACCTGATCCACGTAAGTCGCAGCGGGTGTACCCTTGCGGGGAGAGTAGCGGAACACATGCAGTTGGCTGAACCCGATATCTTCAACAAAACGGCACGATTCTTCAAAGTGTGTATCCGTCTCACCGGGAAATCCTACCATAATGTCGGTGGTAATCCCGACATCGTCGCCAAAAACACGTCGTAAATTCGCAACGAGGTGCGCGAACTGTGCTGTGGTATAACGTCGACGCATCTGTCGTAATATCGCATCCGAACCGGCCTGTAGCGGCAGATGGAAATGCGGCATGCATTTCGGCAACGCTGCCATCCGTTCACCGAGGGTATCCGGAAAATACATCGGCTCAATAGAACTAAAACGAATCCGTTCGATCCCTTCAATGTCGTGGATGCACGCTAAAATGTCGGCGATGTCTTTATCCCTGCCGGTATCCATGCCGTAGGCACCCAGATGCACGCCAGTAATGACGACCTCTTTGATACCGCTGTCAGCGATACGACGGGCTTCCTCGGCGATGTCATCAAGTGAACGGCTGGTCATCCGACCACGCACGTACGGAATAATGCAGTAAGTGCAGAACGCGCTACACCCATCTTGCACCTTGATAAGGGCGCGTGTGCGTTTACCGGCATCGCTAACGCCTTTGCTAAAACGCGCGTGTTCACGGATAGCATCGTGCTGTACCGGTTCTATGGAGAGAAGCCGGTTTTCAACCCCGATTTCATTTTTCGGGGTTTCAGCGTGCAATAGGTCTAAATAGTTCTGAAAATCCGCCTTTTCCCGGTTCCCGAAAACGAACGTCACACCCGGTATCTGCTCAATCGCCTCGCGATCGCTTTCGGCATAGCAGCCCGTGACCAACACTTTAGCGTTCGGATGCTGCCGAATCGCTCTCCGAATGACTTGCCGTGCTTTTTGATCTGCGGTGTTTGTTACAGTGCATGTGTTGATGAGATAGAGGTCGGTCTCTTGGTGTGATTTTTCTCCGTCAACAAGTCTATATCCGTTACGTTGGAGGACCTCACGCATAGATTGTGTGTCGTATTGATTGACCTTACATCCCATCGTAATCAGTTTCGCGGTTTTCATGTTTTTAATTATACCGATTTTATGCCCGAATTGCAAATAAGATTCCCAGGCCCGGTAGGCGCGGTTTATAACCGCGCCCAACTGACAACTGATAACCATCTATCATGACAATTCAACTGCTTTACCGGTGCGTGCGCATTCGTAGATAGCCATATTGAGCGCGACGGAGCGTCTGCCTTCGTAGCCATCAACTGCAGGGGATGCGTTGTCATGGATAACGCCAAGTGCGTCCTCAATCACATTGTTCGGATAAGGGGGCAGCTCAATTTCCGGTTCATCGTCATCGGCGAACTGCCACATCTCCGGTCCGAGACCCACGATCCCTTTTTCGCCGTGGATGTGGATCATTGAGACGCTGCTACCGGGGAAGGTTGTCGTGGTCAGCACGTGACCGAGCGCGCCGTTCTCAAATTCAAGGATCGCTGAGGTCATATCTTCAGTTTCACAATTTTCGTGGTCATAGACATCAAAATGTGCACCGATAACGCGTTTGACGGGTCCCATAAACCAGAGCATCAGATCAATGTAATGCACGCCTTGATTCATGATGGAGCCGCCGCCGTCAAGTTCCCATGTGCCGTGCCAACCGACGTAGTAGCTATCCGGACGTTTCCACTTCATACGGAGTTCACACAGCAGCGGTCGACCGAGCGCACCCGTTTCAAGTGCCTGCTGGATTCTGCGGTTATGTTTGCCATAGCGTTCCCCGAAATCAACAAGCAGCTTGACATCGTTGTCTTCGCAAGTTTTGATGAGGGAATTACAATTTTCGACGCTGACATCCATCGGTTTTGTGGTGATAACGTGTTTGCCGCGGCGTGCCGCTTCCTCTCCGAATTTCCCGTGGAGACCGCTCGGAGTCATAATCATCGCCACGTCAATATCGTCGCGATCGAACATCTCAAGCGCGTCATCATGGCTTTCGCAGCCGAAACGTTCTTCAGCTGCTTTGCGTCGGTCTTCGACCAAATCCGCCACAGCGACAAGCTCCGCTCCCTCGGTGCCGTGAATCACACCGGAGCGGTTCATACCCATACCTAAACCGACAACGCCAAAACGTAAATTGTTAGCCATTTAGAAAGTCTCCTTTTGTAGGTGTTAGTAATCAGTTTTTCGCGCAGCACGGCCCGCCGTCCATCGCGTTACCTATGGTGCTGCGTAATCGTCAGGGTTGTCCTTCCGCCAGTTCGGGAGATACCCCGCCGAATGTCCGAAGCCGTAAGAGGGTCCAATTTGATTCGCGCTCGACCAGGGCCACGCCTGTCCACCGATCAAACGGAATTCGTCACCTTTACCGCATAACCAATAGAAAATATGCGCCACATATCTCGCGATGCCGTGTCCGCCATACTCGGCTGTTTGAAAGTCAAAATCGGGTGTCTGTTTCCAATCCCGTGTCGGCGGCACCGTCCGCCAGTAACTATATTTCAGCATGTGCCGCAATCCTTCCGCTGTGGACTCGCCCCGCCGATGCAGAATACTCTGGGAGTGGATAACGAAAGAGCCTGCGGGTCCCTCACTTGAAACGCCTTTCTCGGCTATATCGCGACTGGTGGAGCGGATATGTGACCCTGGTAAAAGTTCTGTCGGACCCATCTCCAGCGGTGTATCTTGTGGGAAGTAGAAGACCTCAACAAAGTTAATTTCAGGTCCGAAAACGTGATCGGCATCGTGGTGCCACCCTTGTGCAGGCATCGGACACTCTACACGATGGTTGCTCACCAGCACAGGTAACCCGACGTTCTTACCGAGCAGTGAACGCAACGCCCCAGCGAGTTCACGATTCAGGAGCACATGCTCAATATACCAGTCCTCAAGCAGAATAGAGCTCGGTTCGTGTGTCCCTCGGATGCGTTCTAAATCAGCGTGTGTCATCCCCGGCGGCATAAAGCACGGATTTATCGGCACATCGCCGTTAAGATAATCACACGTCCGCTGATTAATTTCATCAGGCACGACCCCTTGGAGTTGCAGGTAGCCGTCTCTACAAAACTGCAGCACCTCCGTATCGGTGAGTGTCGGTTCACAATCAAAAGTGCGGTTTACTTCGTCGTATTTCATTGTTGATTCCCTACCTCTCAACTTTCCCCTTAGATTTGGTTTTCAATATCAATTTGCTGACTCAATCGCATCGGATGGGAGTTTCAACTGCGTGCGAATGGCTTGACGCACTGCATCGCAAATGCGCATAGCGTGCTGTGCATTGTCCTCTGTAGCCGGATTTCCAGGATAGCGCGATTCCACTGCATACTCTGTGATTACCTTAAAATCAGGCTGCCAATTGTGCCAAGCAGGCTGGGTGGGTAGAATTAACGCCAGCAGCTCTTCAAGGTTATGTGTTCTTGGAACAGTAAGGTTCGCCGCTTGCAGCCATGCCTTAAGATATTTTTCAATACACTGTTGTGCATAGAAATAGATACCGTTATACATAGAACTCCGTTCTCGCTGAATCAATCGCATTATTGTGTAATCTTCTTCTGCCCCCTGTATCCACTCTGATGTTAATGGATTCATGCAGTCCACCTCTGTTTTGACAGCGGTTGCTCTGTCTTCGCTATTGTGATGTGAGGCGCGTCCATGAAGTACCTCTCCTTTCTCAGTGATCTCACGGAGAAACCAGTCATTATACGAGACGCGGTAAGCGATCTCTTCTGGTGAACGCACCAACAGATCCATGCCGAAACGGTAGGGGATACGTTTTCGTATCTCCACAGCTTTGTTGCGGAACTCCGATTTCGGAATATCCATCACAACCAATAAATCCACATCTGAGTCTTCTGTAGGTGTTCCATACGCGTAGGAGCCGAAGAGGATAACCTGTAGCGGCGCGAATTCGCGCACAATGTCGTCACATGTCGCTTGAATCTCTGTTCGCGTAACCATGCCAACCCCCTTTCAACCCAAGTATAACATATCTCGCGATAACTATCAAGCCGAACTCTCATATTTAATCTTCCATTGCAGTCTAACCTGATTAGGTCAACGTTACGTTGTCCTGTTTGACGAGCTCCTTTATTTCCCATTCGGATCCGTAAGCCGCCAACGCTCTTGTTTCCGGAGAGAGTCGCTCCATCACTTCAGGCGGAAAGACTTCTCGGATCCCGCGCTCGTCTTGAAAAAACTGCGTCTTATACCGCAAAATCAAGAACCTGCGATCGCGGTCTTTCGGCTTCCAGACCAGCACGCCGTGCGTCAACAGTTCGGTGATAAGTACGACATCCCCCGCTTTCGGTGTCACATTGACAAGAGCCTGATGGAGCGGTGCATCTGGGTTATCAGGTTCCGGAAAAAACAGATTTTCAGGACGCGCAAACTCGCGCTTATGCGAACCCGGTAGAACTATCAAACCGCCGTCCCCCGGATAGACATCCGTGAAATAGAAGAAAGCAACAATGTCATTCGTGAAAATCTGATCGTTTTTGACTTCGTAGCGTCGCGTCCAGCGGAAATCTTCACCGCCACAATGCAGTGGTGTCATCTCCTGCCGCTCGTGTGTATTCACAACAAGCGACCCGCGATTGAAGCGCGGTTTGTTCCACGTGAGTTCTTTGATAATCGGCCATGTCGTAGGATGTAGTGCCAATGCCTCCAGCGATTTATCCGCGGAAAACCCGTTTGAAAAACCTTCACCGCCGCGACTAATCCCGGGTGGCAATTCCTCTGGTGATGCTTGCACAAGTCGTTCGATGGCTGCCTGTGCGTTGCTGAGTTCTTCTGGCGTTAGGACGTTCTCTAAATGCAGGTAGCCGCGCAGGTCAAAGAGATATTTCTGTTTCGGTGTCATATCTGTCCTCAAGCGAGATAAGATTACTATTTTCTTACCCAACATCATATAAAAAGTTGCTTTAAATTTCAAGATGATTTATAATAGTTAAAGAGAAATTCAGGGTATAGTTGTGAACGAAAGTCCTATGAACCATGACTTTTGAGGAGGGAGGAGAAAAGATGATTATTGATTCACATACACACGCATGGCCCCGGTGGCCCTACCAACCGCCTGTCCCTGATGACGAAAGCCGTGGCAAAGTTGAGCAACTCCTCCACGAAATGGATTTGCATAACGTGGATAAAGCAGTGCTTATCTGCGCGCGTATTGATAGGAATCCTGACAATAACGATTACGTCGCAGCGTGCGTCAAACGTTACCCTGAACGGTTGATCCAATTCGCGGATGTGGATTGTTCATGGACAGACACATACCATACAGGTGGCGCAGCCGATCGCTTGAAAACCGCTGCGGAACAGTATAGTCTCAAAGGTTATACACACTACCTTAGAGGCGATGACGATGGGAGCTGGTTTTTCTCGGAGGAGGGCAAACGCTTCTTTCAAACAACAGCCGAAATGCGATTGATCGCCAGCATCGCCATGGGCAGCCATCAGCATGCCGCCCTCCGCAAAGTCGCTGCAGCGTTTCCGAACGTTCCATTCCTATGTCATCACATGGGCGGGGCGCGGACAGGCGAGGCACATCCCTATCCGCAGCTCAAGCAGGTACTCGCCTCAGCAGATGTTCCCAATATTCATATCAAGATGTCAGGTTTCGCCTATGTCTCACAGGTCTCGTGGGATTATCCGCATTCGGATACGCATTGGATCGTGCGCGCCCTTTATGAACATTTCGGGCCCGGTCGTCTCTGTTGGGGATCCGACTATCCGGTTGTTCGGAACTTCATGACCTATCAACACGCACTTGAGGCGTTTCGGACACACTGCACTTTTATTCCAGAGACCGACAAAGCCGAGATTTTAGGTGGCGCCCTCCAACGGCTATTAGCGGACGCTGGAACATAGTTAATCTTAAGGAGAACCGATCCAATGGCTCGCTTAAATTTAGTGTTAATTTGCCTTGTATGCACTGGCATCGCCTTTGCACAAGATGACCTTTTAGAACAAGAAAAGGGGGGCACCGTCCGGGGTCAGATTGTTGATACAACCGAGATGCAGGCCCCGATCGCGGGCGTTGAAGTCGTTATTGTTGCTATGGATGGCACGGAATTTACAACGACAACAGATGCAAACGGCGATTATGTGCACACAGGTATTCCCGCAGGGAGATACCTTATCAACATCTCCAAAAAAGGATACACTGAGCGAATAGGTAGGCCTGTTACTGTTGTTAATGGCGGAGATCACTACCTCCCACTCAAGATGACCAAAAGGGATAATATCCTCACCTTTTTCCAAAGTTCTGTCCCTATGTACTGGGTCCTGATCCTTGGCGTGATTATTGTGGTTTTAATTTTGGGACGCGCAAATAGATAACTAAATAGCTCCGGGCATGATTGCGAAAAAAGTTGACATTTTACATCGGTCACGGTATAATAGCATTAAACGGTGTAGTCTTCTGTTCGGGACTGTTAACGCGAAACCGATTTGCAAACTACACCGCACTCAAGTAAAGCGTAAGGAGGAAATTGATGAAAGGTATATTTGTTTTAACAACACTCGCCCTAACGCTCGTAGCAGGGCTCGCGCTTGCGACTGAAACCTCAACAGTCCAAGGCGAATATATTGAAGCCCGATCAGCGAGTGTGTATGTCGGCGCGTGCCACTTCGGTGCCGAATATGTTGAAGGCGGAAGAGAAGCCACCCTTGTCTGGAACATCCATGAAGGCAATTGGAAGGGTGTTTCGTTAGACGGGTTAACGGCTGTCGCTGTTATCAGTGGAAAAAATAATTTGGCAATTGATTCCAAGACTCGCAAAAGTGTATTATACATGGACGCAAGCACTACGCCCGAACAGCGCGTCGCACTCAAGGATATGTTAGCAACGAAGCGCGCCGACGTTTTAGGCGAAGTCGTTGCGATCGAAACAGCTTCCATTAAGTTTACGAAAGACGGCACCAAATATGACGTAACGGTTGGAAAAGTCCTCACACTCTCCGCGAACCGCTATCCGTGTGCAGGCTGTACGCAACCGCATCAGATTTGGTACAAACCGCTGACAACGATTCAGAACGCCATCGTCGGCAAGTCTGAAGTCTATCGTTATAAAGACACGCACCTCCCGGTGAAGTGGCAGCAAAGTGGTGCTGAGAACAACGTCTTCGTCGGCGATTTCTCGATGTAACGTATTGATGTCTGTAGTTGTCCGATAGTTTAGTGGCACCTACAGACACTTCGATAACATCTTGTCCTTATTGTCCGAACCTAAGTTACGGAGAAAAAATGAGAACTAAAACGATTATAATAGTGCTAATCACCTCATTTTGCGTAGTATTTCTGACCCGATCTGCTGCCCCTCAGGCCGTCTTCATTCGGGATGCAAACCTCCGTTCGTCACTTATCAAGAGCCTCAACAAAAAATCAAACAAGGCTGCCATCACGGAGGCAGATATGCGGAGTCTGACGAAACTCAGTGCAGAGAACCTTGGTGATTTCGGACTCACAGGATTGGAACATGCCACAAATCTTACAGAACTGTCCGTGAGCGGCGCGACGCGATTAAGTCCGGAGTCCGCCATGCCGTTTACCCCAACCTTGGACGTGACACGACTGAAAAACTTAACACAATTGACAACGCTGACTATAACTCATGCAGATCTCAAAAATGTGTCGCTATTGAAAAACTTGAAAAATTTAACAAACCTAAATCTTATGAACTGCTGGATGAAGGGTGGACTGCCGCTCGAAAACCTGATAAAACTGCAAGCATTGTCTCTTTCTGTCCATGCCCTATCGGATATATCCACCCTTGCAGATTTGAAAAATCTGAGAACCCTGCGCCTTCACGGTATGCACGATACCGATAATATCTCAGACGTATCGCCCCTCGCAAATCTGACACAATTGGTGGAACTGGATCTCACTGGCAATACCATATCAGATATATTGCCCCTTGCGAATTTGACACAACTCCAAGAGTTATCCCTTTCTCACAACCCCATATCAGATATATCACCCCTCGCGAATTTGAAAAACTTGACGGTCCTGGATATTCAAGGCAATAATATCTCAGATATATCGTCCCTTGCAAGTCTGACACAACTCCAAGAGTTATCTCTTTCTCACAACACCCTATCGGATATATCACCCCTTGAAAACTTGACGAATCTGACATCGCTGCGGCTTTACAATGCCAAAGTCTCGGACGTGTCGCCCCTCGCGAACTTGAAAAACTTGACGGTCCTGGATATTGAAAGCAATACTATCTCAGACGTGTCGCCCCTCGCAAATCTGACACAACTCCAAGAGTTATCTCTTTCTTACAACGCCCTATCGGATATATCACCCCTTGCAGATTTGATAAGCCTGAGAATACTGCACCTTCGCAATAACGATGTCTCAGACGTGTCGCCCCTCGCAAACCTGACACAACTGAAAACATTAGGTCTCGCTTCTAATGCTATATCAGATATATCTTCGCTTGAAAACCTTGTGAATTTGGAAGCATTGGACTTTGCTAGCAACCCTATATCAGATATATCGTCCCTCACAAACTTGAAAAACTTGACAGCTCTGCGGCTTCATGATGCTAAGGTCTCGGACGTGCCGTCCCTCGCGAACTTGAAAAACTTGACGGTCCTGGATATTGAAAGCAATACTATCTCAGACGTGTCGCCCCTCGCAAACCTGACACAATTGGCGGAACTGAATCTCACTTCCAATAATATTTCAGATGTATCGCCGCTCAAAGACTTGAAAAATTTGACAACGCTAATTCTAACCCAAAATTCAGTCTCCGATGTTTCATCACTTACAATGTTAACACATCTGGAATGGTTAATATGTCGGGAAAATCCATTAAGTGCCGACTCTATCAACATATATATCCCTACAATAAAGATGAATGAGACATCGGTCAGCATAATGGAATACGATGTTATAGGACCTATAAAAGATGTAATGACCCCCAACCCCACAGTGAAAATCTGGAAGTTGATAGAGTCTCGCTTCGGCCCCAAGTCAGGGCGATATAGTTTTGGTTTTAAGCTTTGATGATTGCTCAAGAGGAGAATTCGTGGACAGAAATACAACACCCGAAGAACGGAAGTTTAGATTAACGCCTGAAGAACGAGGATCCTGGGCGGAAAATGGATATTTTATCCGTTACGATGTCTTTACAAAAAAAGAAAACGATTTTTTAGCGCAGATCGCTGATGAGATTGCCATCGGCAAACGACCTTTCCGCGCTGCAAATGTTCATCAAAACGCATTGGTGCGAGATGGAAAAGTTGAGGCATCGGGCCCCCACGCGATGCACTGTATTCATCACATAAATAATTATTCTCCTGAATTCCTGGAACGCACACGGGATCCGCGCCTCACTGACCCGATTGTTGACCTAATTGGCCCAAATATCCTCGGTCTCAACAATCTGTATATCTGGAAGCCGCCAAAGATCGGTTTAGGGTTTCCGTGGCATCAAGATAAATGGTATTTTAACCATCAGTATATAACCACAAAGACAGTCGGCACGTGGACAGCGATTGATGCGTCAGATATAGAGAATGGATGTCTATACGTTATTCCGGGTAGCCACAAATATGAAGTGCATGAGCATGTTGAACTTGAAGGGTCACAACAGAATGAGTTTAAATTGGCACTCGGTGCAAAAGATGAGGATAGTCTCCCGGTAGAAGTCCCTGCGGGAAGCGTGATTTTTTTCAACAACCAACTGCTTCATAAAAGCACGGATAACCCCACTGACCGCTTTCGGAGATGTAATGTTGCACATTATATCAGTGCGGATTCAGAACGCGTGCCACAGAGGAATGTAAAAAATATACGTCCTGTGATGTGGGTTCGGGGCGATACATACTCCGAAAAGATGGAACCTGTTTGTTGGGACGCACTCCCTATCCCTGAAGAGGAAAATCAATGAGTACAGACACATCACTACCGGAACGCCAATTTGCCCTAACGCCTGATGAACTATCATTTTGGAACGAAAACGGTTACCTTGTCCGTCATGACGTTTTCACAGTACAAGAAAACGACATTTTACGGCAAATCGCTGATGACATTGTTGAAGGGAAACGGCCCTTCCCCTCAGAAGGCATTGAAAAAAACGCATTGGTCCGAGACAGAAAAGTTGAAGCATCGGGTATCAAGGCGATGCACAAAATCAGTCAGGTGAGTTGTTATTGTCCCGAATTTCTTGCACGTGTCCGGGACCCACGTCTAACGGATTCAATTGTTGATCTGCTTGGCCCAAATCTCCTAAATCAAGGCAATCTGTATATTTGGAAAGCACCAAAAATCGGTTTAGGGTTTCCATGGCATCAAGATAAATGGTATTTTAACTGGAACTATAAAACCGAAATGACAGTCGGCACGTGGACGGCGATTGATGCAGCGGATAAAGATAACGGGTGTCTATACGTTATTCCCGGGAGCCACAAATACGGTATTCTTGCACATGAAGACGTTCAAGGCCCCCAACAAAATGAGTTTAAGATAGCACACGATGCACAGGACGAAGATGGGATCGCTGTTGAATTACCCCCTGGCGGTGTTGTTTGGTTCAATAACCAACTCCTCCATAAAAGCACGGATAACCATAGCCTCCGTTTTCGACGGTGTAATGTTGTTCACTATATGAGTGGCAATGCAGAACGTATACCTAAACCTAATAAACAAGCAAAGCATGTCCGTCCTGTGATGTGGGTTCGGGGCGATACATACTCCGAAAAAATGGAACCCGTTCATCGGGACGTTTTACCGATCCCAGAAACTGAATGAAGTTTAAAGCGCAAAGGAAACACAATGGACAAAATACCTTTTATGAAACTCAGTGGTGCGGGGAACGACTTCGTCATCATCAATAATTTGATGGAGATCGTCGATAGCACCGATACAGATTTCGTGCAAAAACTCTGTCAACGCCGTATGTCGGTTGGTGCCGATGGCGTACTGCTCGTCGAAAA
The DNA here is from genome assembly GCA_963668035.1 of Candidatus Poribacteria bacterium. Classification (GTDB taxonomy): domain Bacteria; phylum Poribacteria; class WGA-4E; order WGA-4E; family WGA-3G; genus WGA-3G. The sequence goes on from OY764073.1 coordinate 889,096, forward strand.
GGCAGATGACGTTGATTTTCGGATGCGTTATTTCAATGCCGATGGCGGTGAAGTGGAAACTTGTGGTAACGGCGCACGCTGTATCTCCAAATTCGCCTACCTGAACGGTATTGCGTCTGAACAGATGCGATTTTTGACGAACGCAGGCATATATGAATCCGAAATAGTCGGTGAGAACGTTAAAGTGCGTATGAGCGATCCGACAGATATTCGGCTGAATGTCCCACTCCAACTCGATGAAGGGATGCACGCCGTAGGTTTCGCGAATAGTGGTGTTCCGCATGTTGTTTTTTTCGTTGAGGATTTGGCAGGGACAGATGTCTTTAATCTTGGGCAGCAGACACGCTACCACGACGATTTCAAACCTGATGGCACGAATGCCAACTTTATCCGTGTAGAATCACCTGCGTTCATTGACATTCGAACCTATGAACGCGGTGTAGAAGATGAGACGCTCGCTTGCGGCACGGGTTCAATCGCATCTGCTATCGTCGCAGCATCGTTGGGTAAAGTAGAATCACCCGTTTCTGTTAAAACAGCCAGCGGTGTCGTTCTGAAGATCCACTTTGATTTGGAAGATGGAGAAGTGCGGAACGTCTATCTTGAAGGCGATGCGCGTGTTATCTACGTCGGTGAACTCGCAGCAGATGCATGGAATTATTAAACGTAGTCGGAAAACCCACGCCATTGGGTTTCCGTAGCCAGCAAGGAGGATTTACATGTTTCAAGGCTCTTATGTTGCACTTGTCACACCGTTTAAGGACGATGAATCGCTTGATGAAGCGAAACTCAAGGAACTGATACAATTTCAGCTTGACGGCGGCACACACGGCATCGTCCCGTGTGGCACAACAGGCGAATCCCCTGCGCTGTCTGAGGCTGAACACGATAGGGTCATAGAACTCACAGTTGAGACAGTGGACGGACAGGTACCTGTTATCGCTGGAACGGGTTCTAACTCGACGACGCGCACCTTACGCGCAACGCAGCACGCCAAAGCCGCTGGTGCGGATGCTGCATTGATTGTCACGCCCTATTACAATAAACCTACGCAAGATGGACTGTATGCCCACTACATGAAGATTGCCGACACAGTGGACATCCCAATCGTTGTCTACAACGTTCCGGGGCGTTGCGGCACTGACATCCTTTCACCCACTATCGCGCGGCTTGCAGAGCATCCAAACATTATCGCACTGAAGGAAGCGACGGGGGAGCTCAAACGCGCCAGCGAAGTTGTTAGCTTATGTCCTGATGATTTTGTCGTACTCTCCGGTGATGATGTCAACACGTTACCGATTCTCGCTGTCGGTGGTAAAGGCGTTATCTCGGTTGTGGCGAACATCGCACCCACAGATATCGCGGAGATGTGTAACGCTTTCCACGCAGGAAACCTTGAACTTGCACAGAAACTGCACTATAAGACGTTACCATTGGCGGTTGATCTCTTTATTGAGACGAACCCGATTCCTGCGAAAACCGCGCTACAGCTCATGGGCAAGCTCAACGGGAAATTACGGTTACCGCTTGCCTCAATGGTTCCCAAGACTCTCGAATCCTTACGTAATACCCTTACAGAATCGGGATTGATTTAACCCAATGATCGCTCGGATGCTTGAACTTACCCGTAGTAAGGAAGCAGCAAATGAAGAAGAATAATCACGATGATTTCGATGGATTCATGATTAATGTGTTCCTTGATGAAGATGGTGATTATCTTGCACATCTCGTGGAACTTCCAAATGTCTCTGCTTTTGGACCGACCCCCGCCGAGGCATTGACTGAATTGAGAACGGCCTGGCAAGCGGTCAAAGAATCTTATCAGGCGGTTGGTGAACCCATTCCACAAGCACCGTCGAGGGAAGGTTACGAAGGCCCCATAACGTTCCCGTTGATGCGAAACTTTATCATGCCTTGGTAGATGAGGCTGCGAAAGCTGGTGTGAACCTTTATGCACTTGCGGCACAAAAACTTGCTAAATCGACACCGACCAATGACATCAGGAACGTGAAGCTTGTAGGTTGGGTTGAACGGAACTGAGAAGGAAACCGTGGATGTGCCAAATCGACTTCAAGCGCAAAATAGCGGTGGATACCCTCAAGAACTTAGTGAAACCCAACTCCATACCGGCAGCATCGCGGAGGCCCTCAGCAGACAAGCGTTGGGTTTCACTCGGTCTCTGGTTAATGTAGGGTGTATGGAGCAAGTTCTGTTTTTCTATGATTTAGAGGTTTTTGGTGGCATCCGTTCAACCCAACCTACTATGCTATACCGTCACAGTCTAACAGACTATGCTACAGCAAAGGTATTGCTATCGTGATTCTGCTAAAAATTCGTCTGGTACCAAGCGATGCACGGTGTCAATCACCAACTGCTCAACGCCGGGGGCGAATCGGGTTGGCGGACCGAAATAGAGCATCGCGCCGCCTCCTTCATAGCCACCTTCCGCTAACACCCGCTCCGAGGGAATATAGCACGGAAACGCGTTTGCGTAAGCACCTACCCACAACCGTTCCACATCTAATTCACGCTTCAGACGCAGTGAATAATCAACAACCACTTCACTCGCCAGGAAAACAATGGCAAGTTCATCGCCGAACCGCCACGCCTGTACCGGATAGGAGAGCTCGGTCTGTATCGGCAATCCTTTCTGCAATCGCTCAAGATGCTTTTGGGCGTGATAAGCATCAGCACCACCGCCTGCTACGCGTGCTTCCCATTCTTGACGCGTCGGCAATGTATCAAACGGCAAGTTAACCCGTTCAAACGCGCCGGTCGGAACACTGGAAAGCGGTTTCGTATCCGCCTTAATTAGGCGTTGGATTTCTTCGGAAAGTGCTGCTCCGTGTGCTTTCGCATACGCGAGCCGCATGCTGAAGACCTCCGCCTTCCCTTCCGGCATCGGCATCATCCGCGATTCAGGATTCGCGTCAGCACCACATCCGATAGAGATTAAAGCCGTTACCCCGGGGAGCGCGTTTTGGATCTCCTCTTGTGCAAATCCTGCCCAATCGCCACAGATATGGTTATCCGTACCCGCTAAAGTCGTGCAATGGCATGCGTAACTCGCCCACACCGCACGCAAAGTCCCATCTAAATTCCTGACCTGTAGACACGGCAAGGCGTGATCTACCGGTCCGCCTTCGGTGCGTCGATTCTTCGCGAAACCGAGTTCACCGATACTCCACGTCAATGTTGCGGGTTCTCGGTTCGCAAGTGCTTCCAATGCGACGGCTTCCATCCAATCTGTAAATTGGCGGGTGTATCGGTCTATCGTTTCCTGCTGGGCAGGCGGGATATCTGAACTAAATAGGAAGGGTGCGGCGTTTGTTAAACAAGGCGCGCTGTGTGTATGCGTAAAACACGCCGCGAAATGTGCACGCGAAATGCCGGCGACCTCTTTGAGGCGGTGCGAGACTTCCTCGGTCAGTTCGTCCGGTAAACCGCAGTTTTCGACCGTCACGAGGACAACGGGTCCATCTGAATCGCTGCCGATAGCGAGTGCTTTTGCCCATATCCGCTGGATAATACCGTCGGATTCTGTGCGGCGGCTCCCGTAACCACTGAGGCGGATCGGATAAGCCGGCGTAATATCCACTTCGGCAACGCCTACCTGTATAAGATTATTCTTCGCTGTCATCTTGTTTCCCCTCAGCTCCGCTTATGAAAAGCATGTGGTGTGTATCGTCCGGATATTCTTCGTAGTTCGATGAATGGATACGCCAAAGCGAAATCCCCTTTGGAATGTCGTCATACCTGATGTCATCGCTCGGAAGCGTGTCAATAGGTGTCACTTGCAGCTCCAAATGTGCGATGATTGGGATGTCAATCAGTGCGGTGGCGAGTTCATATTCATCTACAAGGATATCAAAGCTGGGTTGCATTCCGTGTAAAGTGCTGCCAAGAGCCATCAAGAGCAGATGGTCTGCAAAATACCAGCTGGTTTCCCAGGTGTCGCCAGTGAATGTGCCTTCAAACATATTCTCTATTTCAAGCGGCATAGGGCGCAACCCTTGCTCAGCCATACGGATAGCAGTCGCCACTGTTTCTGCTATCCGATCTATGTGTGCATCCGGCAGCCGACGGTACCTGGGCGGGCGTTTCTTTTGTTTCATCTATTTGTCTCCTTTACTGTGCATCTACACTCATCACCTCGGCGAAAACATCTTCTAATGAGTGTTTTACTTCACGTAACTGCCGGAGCTGGACCCCGGTATCGTAGGCGAGTTTAAAAAAGAACTTTGTGCCAGCCTCTGCCTGACTTTCGGACGTAACCCGCAGGTGGTTGCCAGGCCGCACTTCAACATGATAGCTGTGCTGTTCCAAAGCGGCGATGTAAGTTTGGCTATCCCCCACAATCCGTAGATCAAACGCTTGCCCCTTGTCTTTTTTCAGTGCCTCTATCTGTCCTTGGATCACAACGCTCCCATGTGAGAGCGCGATAATTTCATCGCACGCAAATTCTACATCGGGCAGCAGATGCGAAGACAAAATCACATTGATGCCTTTATCATAAGAGATGTCTTTAACAAGTGCAAGCATCTCTTCCCTACCGCTGGTATCCATTCCGTTTGTCGGTTCATCAAGAAGGAGCAACTTTGGATCGTGTATCAATGCCTGCGCTAACTTCACCCGCTGTTTCATACCCGCCGAGTAGCCCTCTATTGTTCGGTAACGCTCTTCATCCAGTCCAACGTAATAGAGCACTTCGTGTGCACGTTGCATCGCATCGCGTCTCGGCATCCCGCACAATTCGCCTGCATAAGCCACGAGTTGAACAGCATTCATCCCGAGTACCAAACACTCGTCTTCTGGCATGTACCCGACCTGCCTTCGGATGCCTAACGGGTCTTCCTGCACATTCAACCCAAACACCGCAGCTGTGCCTTGATTCGGAGCGACAAACCCGAGGAGGGTCTTCAGCAAGGTGCTTTTGCCTGCACCGTTCGGTCCGAGCAGACCGACAGCACCCCCTTGCACCGCGAGTGAGATGTTATCTAACGCAGCAGTCGTACCAAAAAAGAGTGAAACGTTTTTGATTTCAATTAGCATTTTTTAATTCCGGCTCGTAGTCGCGCAATTCTGCGGCGTACTTGAAGAAATCCGCAGAAACACCCTATCAAATACCCCTATCAAATACCCCTATCAAATACCCCTATCAAATACCCCATAAGCGACGTGCATTATTGCGCTTTGTGTAAGTCCTGTTAATAGTTAAAAATCCGTTTTACGCGGTTCCCGATCTGCGTCAGGATTTCATAGGAAATCGTTCCAGCACGGTGAGCAAGTTCATCGACTGTAATTTCCGCCTTCCCTTGCTTCCCAATCAGGACAACTTCATCACCGACAGATACGTTATCCGTAGGGGCTAAACGCACAACGCTCACGTCCATACAAATTTGCCCGATAATCGGGCGGCGCGCCCCACCAATCAACACTTCACCGCTACCGGAAAGTGCGCGCGGATAACCGTCTGCGTAACCTACCTCGACCATCGCCACGTGTGTTTGATGCGGTGCCTTATATGTTAATCCGTAACTCACACCCTCTCTTGCTGAGAGAGAGCCGATCCAACCGATGCGGGTCTTCCATGTGAGTGCCGGTTCTAATTTAATAGGTCTTTCGGATGCGGGGTAAACGCCGTAGAGACTCAAGCCCGGACGCACCGCTCCAAAATGCGACTCTGGTATCGCAAGCGCAGCCGCGCTGTTCGCTGCATGGATCAACGCATCACCACTGCTAATGCTTTCAAGTACAGCAGCAAACCTGTCGAGTTGCACAAAAACATAGTGCTTATCCATCTCGTCCGCAGTAGCGAAATGTGTAAAGACCCCTTCAACATCAAGTCGAGGCAGTGTCTTCAGCCTGTTCAGGAACTGGACCGCTTCTGTCCAATGAACCCCAGATCGGTTCATGCCTGTATTGATGTTGACATGCACACGGACACTTTTTGAGGCGACCCCGTTTAATCCATCCGCGAATTGCCAATCGCTTATCGTCGGTATCAATTCGTGTGCAACGATTTGCCTCGCCTGTTCCGGGAGCGAACTAAAAAGCACCAAGATCGGTTCGCGAAAATCTGCCTGACGTAACGCTACGCCTTCCTCAATGGTCGCAACGGCGAATATATCCGTGACTGGACGCAACGTCTCTGCGACAGGTACCACACCGTGTCCGTAAGCGTCCGCTTTCACGACAGCGATTAAACGTTTTCCAGTATGTGCTTTTATGGCTTTAGCGTTGCGTAGGATTGCCTGCAAATCAATTTCAGTGTATGTTCGATAGTAATCCATATCGCTTTTTACTTTAAGATTATAGCATATCCTGTGCAAATTTGCCAATGTTTTCGCACACAGACTGTCAAATTCCCTGCTTTTGAGAAGTAGCGGTGCCACCCTGAAACCACAGAAATAGCAGAATAAACACAATAGAGTTCGCTAACAACATCGTTGAGATGGCGTTAATCTTCGGCGTGATCCCGAACTTCAGCAACGAATAGATATGGACGGACAACGTTGTATACCCAACGCCTGCCGTAAAGAAGGTAATCACGAAGTCGTCTATAGAGAGCGTAAACGCAAGCAAGGCACCGCCGATAATACCGGGCGCGATCAGCGGAAAGGTTATCCGCCAAAACGTCTGCCACTCGTTGGCACCGAGATCGCGCGCGGCTTCCTCTACGGTGTTATCATACCCTTGCAAGCGCGCCCGGACCACAATCGTGACATACGCGATATTAAAGACACAATGTGCAATTATAACAGAAATTAAACCGACAGGTATCGCGGTTTGTACATAGAAGATTAATAATGCGATCGCTAGGACGATGTCTGGAATGATAATCGGCAGATAAAGGCATCGCAGGAGTGCTGCCCGGAAACGGAACCGGTAGCGTTCAATCGCAAGGGCGGTGGTTGTTCCGATACAGGTTGCAATTAGCGTTGCAATACCGGCGACCAAAAGACTATTTCGGCAGGCGCGCCACAATGCCGCATCCTGAAACAGTTTTGCGTACCAACCGAACGTAAATCCTTCCCAAACGGAGATCTGCTCACCGCTATTGAACGAGAACACCACAACCGCTAAAATAGGAACGTAGAGGAAAAGATAAACCAATCCAATATTGATTTCAAGTATCCGTTTCATTAAAGTAGTAGGCACACGCCGTGTGCCGTAACCTCTATGAAGATTCTGCAGATTCACTGCCTTGCAAAGCGCGAAAATACAGCACAGTGCCAACAAGCACTATACCCATCAGTATAAACGACAGCGCGGAGCCGAAGGGCCAATCTCGCGCCGTTTTGAATTGCCGTTCAATCACGTTCCCGATATAACTTACCTTCCCACCGCCGAGCAGATCAGGGGTCAAAAACGCACCCGCCGTCGGAATAAAGACCAACATCGATCCCGCAAGGATACCGGGCAGACTCAGCGGCACAGTCACATGCCAAAAAGCCCGTCGCGGCGATGCCCCTAAATCTTGTGCCGCTTCCAGCAGGGACATATCTAATTGTTCCAATGCTGCATATAGGGGGAGTATCATAAAGGGTAGATAGCCGTAAACGAGCCCGATCTGCACCGCCAGCGGCGTATTGAGCAATTCCAACGGACTCCAGTTCGGGAACACACCGCCTAAGAGAGTGTTCAGTAAACCTTCCGTGCGTAAAATTATTATCCATGCATAAGTTCGGATAAGGAAGTTCGTCCAGAACGGGACAACCACGAGCAGTAATAAGATATTTCTGTGTTTCGGTCTGTAGCGTGCCAGATAGTACGCGAACGGGTAACCGATGAGTAAGCAGACTGCCGTGCAGATCAATGCTGTGGATACGGAACGCCAGAGGATACCGAGATAGAGACTATCAAATAGACGTTCATAGTTTTCCCACGTGAAGTTCCATCGGACTCCGCCATAAGTGCCACGCTCCAAGAAGCTATAGATAAATACGGATACTAATGGCAGCAGAAAGAAGCAGACCAACCAGAAAATAACGGGAAAAAGGAGGATAAAAAGATGATAGTTACGACGCATATTCGCTCATGAAGTCATGAATTTTTGCACGTTCTTAATCGCCTTATAGACGAGTCGCTTGTCCTGATCAAGTTGGCTTGCGATTTTATGGAACACCGTTGCTGTGTCGGTATTGCCATCGAACTCGTGCAGGACCATGAGTTCCCAGATTTTCTGTTGGGTATCCGCCTCATTTTTGGCGGTGTTAAACATCCGTTCAATCTGTCCCGTCGAGGCAGCGATTTGATGGATCGGGTAATCTTCGTTTAATATCGCAATAATCTCGTCAAGTTCGGGGTTCTCCCAGTTTTCAAACGTGGTTTTGCGGGTTAAACGGGTCTGTCTCCCTAAATTCGGCGTAGTCTGAATCTAAAGTTTGCTGTCCGCTCCCTATTTTTTGCGAGTCCATTTTCCTGCCTCTGTATTATCCGTATTATAACGCAAGCCACCTATCTGTACACATAGCACTCCTACGGAGTGCGGTCCCTTCAATATACCGTTTCTATAGACATATCACCCCTACGGGGTGAGGAAAGTGACTGACAAGTCTTGTGAAAACGTTAAAACTTGTTAGTAGCAACTTGGGTTATTATACCTATTTTCGCGCGGATGTGCAAGGAAAAACCCGAATTATGGTGTGCAAATAGTTGTGGAAACGGGCAATGAATGGTTTCCCTACTACGAACCACCTATCAGTTTAGAGGTGACAAACTACTAAAGCCATTCAATTGTGCGTGGTAACTGTGGCTTTGCGTTCTGGTGTTCTGTGTTCATGGTTGGACCTTCTTGCGAAATGCTGCGAAATCTATAAACATACCGCCCCTACAGGGCTAAAGAGCGGGTGGCATCACGTATTTCTATAAACATACCGTCCCTACAGGGCTAAAGTGTGTAAATATTTTGGCATCGGTCCTGTCAGAAGCAGGATTTGCGGGATTATCTGGCAATGAACACTGAGCACCTATAACTTATACTCCTTCATTACCTCGTCACCAGCATATCAAATTTCGGGATGCGGCGGACGGCCTCTTTGGCAGCTTCGTTTATCCATTGACTCCCTATAGTGTCGTATTGTGGTCCGATGCTAATAGCGATGTTCTGTGTGTTCCCTACGCCTTCGGCTTGGATATATTCGCCTGGGTACTCCGCTAACCAGTCAAAAGTGATACGCTGATCCTCAGTCCGATTTTGTACGCCTGCTGTCTTAAGATGCTCAAGGATATGTTGATGGTAATCTTGCGAAGTTTCTGGGGAAACAGATGTTGGCGCAGTATCCTCGGCACCTGAAGGATCAAGCACGAGGTGCGGTGATAAACTGTCTACTGTGAAGGGGCCTGTCACACGGATACGCTTTCTATCTTCATGCGGCTGGTCGTAAAGGATTTTATTTTCTGCGCGTCGCGCGGTAGAGGCATCCATCTCACGTTGCCGCTCGCGTTTGAGAGATAACTACTCGCGATGCAGTTTCTGGAATTCTGGATCCCATTTCGGATCGGTTTCGGTTGGCACTTCCCATTCTTCCCAGTTCTGTCTGATGAGACGGTTCATTTCGGCATGCAGCGGATCCAATTTCTTCGCACATTCAGCATGGATATCGTCAATCTCTGCGTTATTTGCCAAATCTGATAGACTCACGTGCTGCGCAGTTTTATAGACAAACCCCTGTTTGATGTCCTTGGCATCGTCAAGACGATAATAGGGATATTTAGCAGACATCAGACGCGTCCGCGCCAACGCTAACGCGACGCGGGATGTATCTACCGTACGAGTTGCGGATCGATGGCTGTGTCGCGTGGGTAAAGGGTTGGGACGTTTTTCTCATCTTCGGCAAACCCGCTTAATTCTTGAGTCGGGTTGTTGGGAAGTTTATCGGGGTGTTCGTAGTGATTAATCGGTTTTTTCGGCATAGAATCTCCTCTGCTATTGAATAGATTATAGGAGCTGACATTAGAGCTGGTCTTCAATCCACTCATCGTCGTGGGCTGGATTATAGATAAGTCCTTCTCTAATGTCAAGATAGAGATCCAGGTATTCCAAGACCATGTGTCCGACAAGGACAGGGAGCTCAGCTGGTAGATCCGCTACCTCCATTGTCCCTTCCCGTTCCAAGACGGTATATCGGACATCGGAGTAAACTGTCCGTGTTACGATGCCGTTCGTGGTTTGTGCCCTCCTGCGTCTAACAGGGGTCAAGCCGAGTTGGTCTATTAGCGGTTTCGGTAAGGACAATCCAGTCGCTCCGGTATCAACGACTGCGTTTTCGACGGTCACTTGCCGAATATCCTCAGGTTTGATAACACCAGCTTTTGCTAAAAACTGATCTTTTCGATTTGCAAGTTTGATTTTTGTTGTGTGTTTCATTTTCCCTCTCCTTGATTTGCGATAAAAGTATTTGTGGTATAGTATACACCATTTTCCAACAATAGTCTATCATTTTCCTATGCTACGGTGTGTAAAGTTTTTGGTATTCATCGTCCCAAGCCCGTAGGTTGGGTTGAACGGAACTGAGAAGGAAACCGTGGAAGTTCCAAATCGACTTCAATCATAAAATATCGACGTATACCCTCAAGAATTTAGTGAAACCCAACTTCATACCGGCAGCATCGCGGGGAACCTCAGCAGCCACCCGTTGGGTTTCACTCGGTCTCTGGTTGATGTAGGGCGTATGGAGCAGGTTCTATTTTTCTATGATTTAGACAGTTTTGGTGGCATTCGTTCAACCCAACCTACAGGCTATTCAATTTGTCAAAGCGAAAAGAGAAACGCACCGCGTTTTAATTTGATTAGAAATACAAAATGGGATAAACTATTTCTTATGGCTGGCATTGATGCAATTATTAAAAAAGGAGATACACATTGGAAAAAATTCGTCAACTGATTTCGCTTTTGGAGTCTGGGATTGAAGACTATGATGCACAGGTGAAAATCCTACAGACAGAGCGACTGAAATACATCCGTCTCGCTATGACCGATGGATTCGGTACCGAAGAAGGCGACTCTAAGGAGTCGTGGCTGCTGCACCTCAAGCAGCTCGAGGATTCACTCGCGCTTAGACGGAATACGATACGACAGGCAATTAAGGAAACCGCAGAAGATATTCAGAAAGAGGAAAATGCATGATACTGAGATTCACGTCTCCGAATATAGGAAAGTGCTTGATCTGCGCGCTGCTGTTGGTATGGAGTTTTGCCATCTCAATAACGGACGCGCAAGAGATGAACAGCACAGAGCTTATCGAAGCAGCGATCCGCCATCAGAATTTGGGGTTGGCGTACCTTGAAGAGTCGCAGCCTTCAAAGGCAGCCGAGGCGTTTACAGCACTCATCGAACTGTTACCCGATGAAGCGATCGGTTACGGGAACCTCGCGGTTGCACATCTCCGTTTACAACAGGCAACTGCTGCCGAAGAAGCGGTAAAACTCGGTATCGCTGTTGCACCGATGGATAGTCAGTTACACTTCATTTTATCCGAAGTCTATCAGTTGCAGCAGAAAAGCGATTTAGCGGTGGCGGCGATGAAGGTAGCGGTACGATTAGCACCCGATGAGTTGGAGTTTCGCTACAAACTCGTCCGCCACTATGTCGGACAACGAAACGACCCTGAAGCACAGCAGGAAACCGTTCGGCATCTACAGGAACTTCATTCCCGATCGCCTGTGAATATCGTTGTGCTTTTGAAGTTGACACTCGGATTATTGGCACAAGAACAACCCGAAGCCGCTGAAGACCTCTGCAAGGAACTGCAGATCCTCTTGGGCGATACCGACCCCGAAAAATTTGCATATCTCACACAAGGGATAGCAGCAATAGCGCAAGCGGATTTAAAACTTGCCATACGCAATATCCGAATCTTTGAGAACTTACACCGCGCAAGCCCGCGCTATCAGCAGGGTATCGGCGAATTGGTGACCGACATTCTTGGACATCCGATAGAGACGTTCAGTCCAGGATTTAAAGCGCGAATCGTGGCGACACAACACCCACCGATTGAAGTGGCATTTGTAGATGTTACCGAACCCCTTGGACTTATCAATGTAGAAAATATGCCTACCGATTCTACCGATATATCGCTCGTTGACTACGACAACGATGGGAACTTAGACCTGTACACGACGACAGGAAAGCTCTATCGGAATACCGATGGGAAATTTGTTGGACAGGACGCTTTGAATCCACACACTGTCGCGCATGCGGATATTGATAAAGATGGCAGACAAGATTTCCTATTACAGATGTCCAACGGGATAATGTCCCTCCAGATAGACCAAGATGGGAATTGGGCGAGATCATCTCTCTTAGGTCCAAATGAGCGGTTAGAAAGAGAAACGGGGATACTTCATTTGGTAGATTATGACCACGACGGCGATCTGGATATTTTTTCAGGACGAACAGGCATCACGATATATCGCAACAACACCGATGGAGATGAAACGTCCAAAACTAACGAAGAAGAAGCTTTTGTAGATGTTACGCAACATGCCTTTGTTGAGACGAACAAGCAGCTCCAACAGAGGCCCGCTGCAGCATTCTCCGCTGATTTTGATGACGATGGCGACATAGACATCTTTGTAGTCCATCGCGAAATGGGATGTACCCTATATGACAATCTTCGTCAAGGACGACTTCGCGCGGTTCCTGATGAGACAGGGATTCCGCAAGATGTGCATTATACAGCAGCTGCTACCGGAGATTACGATAACGATGGAGACTTTGACATCTTCTTATCAACAAGGGATCGGATCTACCTCTACCGCAATAGAGGCGATGGAAGTTTCGTCAACGATCCGCGCTTAGAGGCAGGCGTACGGGATCTGTCTCCTGTGCTATTGAGAAACATAGATTATGATAACGATGGATGTGTTGACCTCTGGGTGAGTGGTAAAGATGGGATGTTCCTATTCCGAAACGACGGCACCGGACAATTTGCCGAACCGTATCCGCTGATAGAAACCGTCACATCAACCGAGGGTGCGATCCTCCAGACTGCAACCGCTGGTGCAGTCGGCGATTACGACAACGACGGCGACCTCGACCTCTTTTTCATCAATAGTAAGGGGCAACTCCGCGCCTTGCAAAACAACGGTGGGAATAAAAACAATTGGCTACAGGTCCGATTAGAGGGTATCACTACAGGGAGCAATAAGGTCAATAGAGACGGTATCGGCTCGAAGCTGGAGGTGAAAGTCGGCGATCTGTCCCAATTGCAATATGTATCCGAGCAGGTATCGCATTTCGGATTAGGGGCGTTTGATGCCGCGGATGTTGTGCGTGTTGTCTGGACGAACGGCGTGCCGCAGAATGTCCTCAAACCACAGGCAAGGCAACGGATTCTGGAGAAACAGATACTGAAGGGGTCTTGTCCGTTCCTATACGTTTACGATGGTGAGAAGTATCAATTCGTCACCGATCTGCTCTGGCGCGCCCCGTTAGGGCTTGTCACTTCAATGGGATTTGTTGCGCCCGATGAAACAAAGGACTTTGTAAAAATATCGGGGAGTCAGATGCAACCGAAGGCTGGAAAGTATTCCATTCAGATTACGGAGGAGTTGTGGGAAACCGCCTATTTTGATGAAGTGAAACTGATAGCGGTTGATCATCCGGCGGACACTGATATTTTCGTAAACGAGCAATACATACCGCCGCCCTTCGCAGAATTCAAAGTCTACGGTGTGCAAGAGAAACTGCACCCGAAATCTGCGGTCAACCATCGCGGCGAAGATGTTGCCGATGCCTTGAAAGCGTTTGATTACCGCTATGCTGTTGAACACGCGCCGGGGCCCTACCAAGGTGTTGTTGAACCGCACGCCATTGTGCTTGACCTCGGCAATGTCCCGAATGGGACACCTGTGACGCTATTTTTGCGTGGATGGATTTTTCCGACAGATACCAGTATCAATGTGGCACTGTTCCAAAACCCCTCAATTAATCCACGCTTCCCTTCGGTCGCCGTGAAGGATGAAGCGGGCGAATGGAAAACTGTTATTGATATGATTGGGTTGCCAGCAGGTAAAAATAAGACGATTACGGTTGATCTGACAGGCAAATTTCTGTCGGATGACCGACATGTTCGGATTGAGACCGATATGCAGATTTACTGGGACGCAGCGTTCTTCACTGTCGGAACGCAAGATGCGCCGATAGAGATGACGCCGTTGAACCCCGATAGCGCGGATTTGCATTACCGCGGCTTTTCGGAGATGTATCGTCCGAACCCGCATGCCCCGCATCTATTTGATTATCAAAAAGTGACGACTGATGCACAATGGCGGGACCTTTCAGGCTATTACACCCGCTACGGTGATGTCACCCCTTTGTTGCAAGCAGTAGACGATATGTACGTTATCCTCAACGCGGGCGATGAGATTACAGTAGAATTTGATGCGTCCCGCTTGCCTACCCTAAAACAAGGGTGGGTGCGCGATTTTATCCTCTATAGTGACGGTTGGGACAAAGATGGCGACATCAATACGCTCACATCGCAGACGGTTGAACCGCTGCCGTTTCACGGGATGTCCGCCTATCCATATCCAGACACCGAGCATTACCCAGATGACGAAGCACATCGCCGGTATCGGTTGGAATACAACACGCGGCGCGTGGAACATCGTCTACCCCCGTTGCCGACAGGAGTAAAACCGTGAAAACAAAGCACCTATTGATCATCGCTGTTCTCTTGGTCCAAACGGATGTCCCTTGCTGCACCTTCATCTCTAATTCGACGTAGCGGAAGATACAGAAAAAGTGTCGCAATGGCCAAGATACCGGACAGAATGAGGTAAGGGTAGGCATCTTTCGCGTAGAGCCAGCCGCCGAGCAGCGGTCCCAAAATGCGTCCTAAGCTTAGAAAGGCATCCATAAGACCGATCGCAGCCCCTTGACCGATCTGCGTCTGCTTGGAAATCCACGACGTGTTCGTCGGACGGATCAATTGATTGCCGATACCCGCAATCGTCAGGGATGCCGTGAGTGTTATGAAGGAGTTGGCGGGCAGCAATAGCACGATACCGAGTGCGTTAAACAGGAGACCGGCGAGAATGATCCGCCGTTCGCCTAATCTATTGATCAATCTGCCGAGCAACCCGCCTTGGAGTGGCACGACAATCGCACCCATAACCATGAACATCCACCCCATCTCTCTTTCGCCGTAGTTCCAACCTTTTTCGATGAACAGCGGAAATATCATCTCTAATCCTGCGAAACTGAAGGTTGAGAAAAACGCCACAAGAAATAGGGGAGTCAGTGGCGATTTTAGAGTCGTCTGACGAAATATGTCGCGCGGTGTGATCCATTCATGCCGGTCTGCGAGTTGCTCGCCTGGCCGCCCTTTTTGGAGCGATTCTGGGAGTAGCACCCACGCGAAAAGAAAAGTGAGGAGCGACAGACCGCCCGCGACAAAGAAGGGGACATCGTGGCTGCCCATGACCCCACCGATCGCTGGCCCGAGAATGAAACCGAGTCCCATCGCTGCCCCCATGAGCCCCATGCCGCTGCCGCGTTCTTCTGATGTCGTGATGTCGGCAACGTAAGCCATGACACTTGGCAGTACCGCCGCTGAAGCGATGCCGGCTGCACTCCGCGCGGTGAAGAGCCAAACGTAATCCTTCGCCAATCCGAACCCAATTAAGGCTGCGGCATTCCCAAGCAGCCCGAACAGAATCGCCGGTTTTCTACCATGGTTATCCGATAGTCGCCCCCAGATCGGCGCGAATAGCAGTTGCATCCCAGAATAGATGGACATTAATATCGCGATTTCAGTTGGGGTCGCGCCAATCTCTTTAGCGTAATAGGCGAGGTTCGGAATGATGATGCCAAACCCAAGCATCACGAAGAATAGGGTTAAAAACAGGAGAAGCAGTTTTGATTTTTCCATCTAAGGTGAAACGCGACAATTCGCAAGAAGGATCCATAAATATAGTATTGTCTATTATAGCAGGTTTGAGGCAAGCATATCAATATAAAATTGAAGGCGGACTTATGGCAAATTTATTATGGCAATTTTCGCAGATTTTTGGTATTATAAAAATGGTTTCATAATTCTTAAAACATTCAGCAATCAAACTTAAACATTGGGGGAAAAATGGCGACCGAATTTGTTCATCTACACAACCACAGCGAGTATAGCATGCTTGATGGTGCATGCCGTATTGAGGATATGGTCGAGTGGGCAGTTGAAAACAGTGCACCGGCTGTCGCGCTCACCGATCACGGCAATATGTTCGGTGCATGGGAACTCTATAGCAAAGCGACAAAAGCAGGGGTGAAGCCAATTGTCGGGTGTGAGGTGTATGTTGCACCCGGAGACCGCAGAAAGCGCGGAAAAGAACAAGGCGGTCCGTATCACCTCACGCTGCTTGCCGAGGATGCCACCGGTTACCAAAATCTCCTAAAATTAGTATCATCCGGGTACATAGATGGGTTCTATAGCAAACCGCGCATTGATATGGAAATCCTCAGCGAACACCACGATGGAATTATCGCGCTAACAGGGTGCATTCAAGGACAGGTGCCGCAACTCCTCTGTTCAAGTCAGCGAGAAGAAGGTATCAAAAATTTTAAGACGTTGATGGAGATAATGGGAAAACGGAATCTCTACGTCGAGGTTCAGAACCATTATATCGACAAGGAGCTTGAGGCGTACCCAATCATGGTTGAATTAGCGAAAGAGTTTGATCTGCCGCTTGTCGCTACAAATGATTGCCACTACCTCCGTAAATCCGATCACGAGATGCACGATGTACTTCTCTGTATCCAGATGAGGAAGCCGGTTAACGATCAGGAACGGATGCGGTTTGATAACCACTTCTATTTTAAAAGTGTTGACGAGATGCGTGAGGCATTGAAGGATTATCCGCCGGAAGCCATCAGCAATACACTTGAAATCGCGAATCGGTGTGCGCTTAAACTCGATTATGGCGAGAGCGTGATGCCGAAATATGAGGTGCCCGAAGGGCATACGAACGATAGTTTTCTCAGGGAACTGTGTTACCAAGGCGTGCGCGAAAAGTTGGGTGGCGAGCTTGCAGAACCTGTTAAAAGGCGACTCGATTATGAACTGGATATTATTAGTAAAACGGGTTATTCGGGGTATTTCCTCATTGTGTGGGATTACGTTAAATACGCTCACAAACAGGGGTACCCGCTCTCTGCCCGCGGCTCTGCCGCCAGTAGTCTGGTACTGTACGCGCTTGATGTGATCGCTTTTAATCCAATGGACTACGACTGCCTGTTCGAAAGGTTTCTGAACCTTGAACGGATCAGTCCGCCTGATATTGATATCGATTTCGCCGACCGCGCCCGTGAGCACGTCATTGATTACCTGAGACAGAAATACGGTGAAGCTTCTGTGGGTAAAGTCGCCACGTTCGCTACATTGGGGGCAAAAGCCGCCATCAAAGATGTCGGTCGTGCACTTGAGGTGCCGCTTGAAGATGTTGAGAAACTCACAGGACTTATTCCAACGACCCCAGGCATAACACTTGATGAAGTTTTAGAAACCGTGCCTGATTTTCAGAAACTTGCGGACCGCCCTGAGAATCGGGAGTTGATGGATCTCAGTAAAGCCGTGGAAGGTATGAAACGGCACGTCTCTTGCCACGCCTCCGCAATCGTTGTTTCAAACGGTCCGTTGACGAACTATGTTCCACTCTTCAAGGATAAACATGAACAGGTCGCGTCCCAATTTGAAGGGAAGACCGTTGAAGATGTCGGCATCGTCAAATTCGACTCCCTCGGTTTACGCAGCCTGACTGAGACGTACGACTGTCTACAGATGATTAAGAGGAATCACGATAAAGACATCAAGTTGGACGAGATCCCTTTTGATGACCAAAAGACCTACTCGCTTATCAGTAAAGGGTTAATTCCCGGCTTATTCCAGCTGGAAGCCTCTGGTGGTATGTTTCGGGTTGTTACGCAACTCAAACCGGATAACTTTGAGGAGTTCTCCGCCATTCCTGCCCTCTATCGCCCGGGTCCCATAGAGAGTGGTATGATGCAACAGTTCATAGACAGGAAGAACGGGTTGGAAGCGGTAGAATATCTGCATCCTTCACTGGAAGGCGCGCTCAAAAACACCTACGGTGTGTGTATCTATCAGGAACAGGTCATGCAAATCGCGCGTGATATGGCAGGCTTCACGCTCGGTGAGGCGGATATCCTCCGTTCCGCCATGGGAAAGAAGGACGAAGAGCTCCTCAAAGCACAGCGCGTGAAATTTATTGAAGGAGCGACGGAAAATAACATTACGCAAAAAGAGGCGGAGGAGGTATTTGATTTGCTCGAACCTTTTGCACGCTATGCCTTCAACAAATCACACACCGTTGCTTATTCGATGTTAGCCTACCGCATGGCATATCTCAAAACGCACTATCCCCACGAATTCATGGCGGCGATGATGACTGGCGAAGCGGGGGATTCAGCGAAAATTACCCGTTACCGCGCTGAGTGCAAAAAACTTGCTGACTTCTTGGATGTAGAAATTAAGCTTTTGCCGCCGGATGTCAACAGCAGCAGGCGAGAGTTCACTGCAGACGGCAACGATATCCGTTTCGGGCTTGTCGCTGTGAAAAGCGTCGGTGATGCTGCGATAAACTCCATTGTCGAAACACGGGAGGAAAGTGGTTCGTTTACATCGCTACAAGATTTCTGCGAACGCGTGGATACCAAACTCGTCAATAAACGCGCTGTTGAAAGTCTGATTATGAGCGGCGCTTTTGATTCGCTTGAAGGTCACCGCGCCCAATTCCTGGCGAGTTTAGAGAATATCATGAAAGCAGCGCAGAATGCACAAGCTGAGCGCGATCGCGGACAGATGAGTCTCTTTGGTGAGGGAGAGGAAGCACCCACAGCAAGCGTAGCACTTGTCGCAGTCCCCGAATTGGACCCATTAGAACGCCTTATGAAAGAAAGGGAGCAACTCGGTTTCTATGTTTCCGGGCACCCCCTTGAAGAATATAGCGATATCATCACAAACTATACGAGCACAAGCACCCAAAACCTCGTTGAAAACCGTATTGACTCCGAAGTCGATGTGGCAGGTATGATCACGGAAGTGATAAATCGTACCACGAAAAAAGGAGAAGCCATGGCGGTGATCGAATTGGAGGATTTGGAAGGTGCCGTAAAAGTTGTAGTTTTCCCGGAGGCATACAAAAATGCTGTCGAACTCGTAGAGGGTAAAGTGGTTTGGATCCGTGGTAGCATCAAACTTGATAACAGAAATCGAAATTCTGATGAGGATAAACAAGACGAGGTACGGCAGATTCAAGCGGACAAAATATTGGATATTGAGTCCGTCACCGACCAGCAGACATCCGCACTTGAGGTAACGATTCCGGAATCCGACCTCGAAAACACCGAGAAATTGGAAGCACTTCAGGAGATTGCACGTGCCAACAGAGGCGATCACGATCTGATTTTACGCCTCATCAGTCCCCGTTACGGTGAAGTTATTGCGCGGTGTGGCAGAAAATATAATGTCGCTTATAAACCGCAAATTATCGAACAGGTAGAGGGATTATTTGGTAAAGATTGTATCAAACCGAGCAATCGCACGCTCCGCAGTAAGAAAAATCGTACTTCACAGATGGATTTTGTGTAAAATGGCAAGCAGAAACGCAATGCAATAGGAAGGAAGTTTGTTATGCAATATCGTACACTCGGTAAAACAGGACTCAGCGTATCAGAAATCGGTTACGGCGGCGGTAGAGTCCGCCCAGAACACGATCAAACGGCACTCGTCAAGATGCTCCATTATGCGATGGATTGTGGTCTTAACTTTCTGGATACCGCGCCCAATTACGGCGGCGGTTATAGCGAAACAGTCATCGGAAAAGCGATCACAGGGCGAAGAGAATCTTGCATCGTTGCTACCAAAACGGAAGCTTATGATCCGGACGGTATTCTCACAGATGTAGAAGGCAGCTTACAACGGCTCGGCACTGACTATATTGATGTACTACAGTTCCACGGCGGTTGGTTCTACGCGGAAGAGACAGATCAGATACTGAATAACGGTGGATTAGAGATGTATCTAAAACTAAAAGCGGAGGGTAAGGTTCGGTTTATCGGGTTTTCTGCGGACGGTCCCTCCGGTGGCACGGAACAGCTGATTGCCACCGGACAGTTTGATATGATGCAGATCCACTATAACCTGATGTATCAGAGCACTTGTGATGCGTTCGGCAGACGCGGGGTCATTCCGGATGCGGTTGCACAAGAGATGGGGATTGTGCTGATGCGGTCTACTACCAGTAACGCTTTCCAGAACCTCATGCAGCACTGCTTTCCAAGCGAAATGGCGGACGTTGATGTGGATAGTTTTCTCCTCAACTATTCGCTCTCAAATCCGATGGTAAATGTTGCGCTCATGAGTTTACAGAGCACTGACGATGTAGATTGGACAAACGCTGTTTCTGACAACGTTGATGCCCGATTGGACCTGAGAGCAATTCATGGGAGATAGTGAAAAATATTACGGGAATGTTGGAGGCGATATGCAAAGGAAAAAACGAAGTAAACGCAATAATATTGACAAACGGATTTTGAGGTGCGAGCTCGCTTACATCACGCCTGAGGATTGCCAACCCGACTTAGAAACACAAGAACGTCTGTTTCCAGGGATACGCGCGGTTTGCATCCATCTTTTTGTGGCGATGGATGTGGATGATGGCATCCCGGTAGAAATCGCGCAGGACGACAAAGCAGACGCGATTAGGAGCATTTCAGCCTACCGCGTTCTATTGACAGAGTTGACCTTCCGTCAGATCGGTCGGCTTCCAGAAGCCTTGAGAGAGGCGATCTGGGACTACATTGACAGCGATGCGGAAGATGTGCGCTTAGAGGGACCGGCTTTAGATTTGCTATACGGCTGTCTCCGACGCGCCGAAGGCGAAATGGATGTGTCCGTGCTGCAAAATATGGCACAAGTCAAAATAATTTGGCAGGCGATCAAGCGCTCCTGTGGCAGCCAGTTCGAGGTTAGCGATGAAGCGATCTTTGACAGCTTTGCAGACGCAACCGATGAAGACTGAACAGATAGCACCTCTACGGTTTTCGCGGCGGCTTCTCATCTACAGATGCCGCCTCTTTGCTGAGCACCTCTATGAGATGATAGGCGTATCGTCCCACGTCTTGAATCTCTGTACCCCTATCCTCAAGTCTAACTTTAAGTCTGTAGATAAACCCTGGCACGAAGTCAAACCCTTGTATGCTCTCATAGAAAAATTCCCATTCTTGGCTCTCCTCATTGAATTCAAGATAGCACTGCTGCTCAATAAAACCTTGGCAGGTTTCGGTATAGGGTCCTATGATGATCGTTTCTATATGATCATCAGTAGGCGGGATTTCCTTGATTATTTCATCCCGCCCACATCCGATGCTGAATGTGATAAAGATTAAGGTAATTGACAGCGTTAACTTCGTTAGGGATTGCATGTTTTCTCCTTTCAGTATTAGGCGGACAAGAAATTCCGAATTACGTAATCCAGAATCCCACCGTGCTTGTAGTATTCTACTTCTACAGGTGAATCAATTCTGACTAACAATTCGGTTGTCTGCGTCTCACCGTTTGCACGGGCGATGTTCATTGTCGCCAGCTGTCCCGGCTGGAGGTCGTCTGCGAAGCCTATGATACTGATGATCTCACTACCATCAAGGTTAAGCGTCTGCGCGTTCTCACCGGCTTTAAACTGCAACGGCAAGATCCCCATACCGATGAGATTGCTGCGGTGGATGCGTTCGTAACTCTCTACGACAACCGCTTTGACTCCCAAAAGTTTCGGGCCCTTCGCCGCCCAGTCGCGAGAACTTCCCATACCGTAGTCTTGTCCAGCGAAGATAACAGTCGGAATATCGTTTTCTTGGTAGTGGAGCGCTGCCTTGTAGATCGTCGTCTGGTTCTCTTCTGGATACTGGACCGTCCACCCGCCTTCTATATCCGGTGTCATTAGGTTCCGAACACGCCGATTGGCAAATGTGCCACGACTCATCACGCGGTCATTGCCGCGTCTGGAACCGTAAGTATTGAAATCTGGTGTGTCAACCCCGCGTTCTTGGAGATATTCACCTGCTGGGCTCGCCGCTGCGATGGCACCCGCTGGCGAGATATGGTCGGTGGTGACAGAATCCCCGAAGATACCGAGGATCCGTGCGTTCACGACATCTGAGATGGGCGCGGGTTCGCGCGAAAAGCCTTCAAAGAACGGCGGATGCTGGATATAGGTGCTTCGCTCGTTCCACGGATAGAGAACGCCTGTCGCACCCGCAAGTTCTTCCCATTCCGGTGCTTGGTTGCCGATGGATTCGTACATCTCTTTGAAGGTGCGTCGATCTACCGCTGCCCCGATCATCTCGGTAATTTCCTGATGGGTGGGCCAAATGTCTTGCAGATAGACGGCTTCGCCGGCGGCGTTGTGTCCAAGGGGTTCCGTAGCGAGGTCAATGTCAATCCGCCCTGCAATTCCGTAAGCAACGACAAGGGGTGGCGACATCAGGAAGTTGGCTTTTATCTCTGGATGGACGCGCGCTTCAAAGTTTCGGTTGCCACTCAAAACACTGGCGGTGACGAGATCTCCTTCATCTATTGCTGTTTGAACTACATCGTTAAGGGGACCGCTGTTACCGATGCAGGTTGTGCATCCGTAACCGACGACGTTATAGCCGAGTTCCTCAAGATAGGGCAACAACCCCGTATTTTGGAGATATTCGGTGACGACGCGGGAACCGGGGGCTAAACTCGTTTTGACGTGATTGGGAACACGCAGCCCTTTTTCAACGGCTTTCTTGGCGAGCAGTCCGGCACCAATCATCACGGATGGATTACTTGTGTTTGTGCAGCTCGTAATTGCGGAAATAACGACAGAACCGTGGGTTATATCACCGCTATCGCTTGTATTTTCTATCACCCCAAAGCCATCATCTGCTACGGGACGTGTGAGAAGTTCATTGAAAGTCTGTTTGACATCCGATAAGGCGATACGGTCTTGTGGACGTTTCGGTCCGGCGATACTCGGCTCGATGTCTCCGAGATCAATTTCGAGGACATCCGAATATTCAACTTCGCCAGGACGCGGTATCCCAAATATGCTTTGTGCTTTAAGATATGCCTCTACTGTGCTAACATGTGTTTCGTCGCGTCCTGTGAGCCGCAGATATCGCATCGTCTCTGCATCGGGGGGGAAGAAGCCGATGGTCGCGCCGTATTCAGGACACATATTGGAGATCGTCGCGCGGTCGGGTAAGGCGAGTGCTTCGACGCCTTCGCCAAAGAACTCGACGAATTTGCCGACGACTGCAGCGGCTCTGAGACGTTGTGTCACGGTCAACACGAGGTCTGTTGCGGTAACGCCGTCTTGCAATTCGCCTTTGAGGTGGACACCGAGTACTTCTGGTGTCAAGATATAAACAGGTTGCCCTAACATCGCCGCTTCTGCTTCAATACCGCCGACACCCCACCCGACGATACCCAAGCCGTTAATCATTGTGGTATGCGAGTCTGTCCCGACGACAGTATCGGGATAGGCGAGCGAATCTTCGGTCATGACGACTTTCGCGAGGTATTCCAAGTTCACTTGATGGACAATACCGATAGAAGGCGGAATGATGTTGAATTTGTCAAACGCCTGTTGTCCCCATTTCAGGAATTCATAACGTTCCTTGTTCCGTTCAAATTCGCGTTGCGTGTTGAATTGAAAAGCGTTCTCCGAACCGTAGGCATCCACTTGGATAGAGTGGTCAATGACTAAATCGACAGGAACGAGGGGTTCTATCATACTTGCGTCGCCGCCGAGTTCGGCAACAGCGGAACGCATCGCTGCAATATCAACGACAAGGGGTACACCCGTAAAGTCCTGTGCGACCACGCGTGCCGGTTTGAAGGGTATCTCCGACGCCTGGGGCGAACGCGCCTCCCAACTTGCCAAATTCACGATGTCCTCTTCTGTGATTTGGTGTCCGTCGTAATTGCGTAGGAGCGATTCAAGTAAGATACGGAGGCTGACAGGCAAAGTCGCGATGGATCCGATGCCTGCTTCCGTTAAGGCAGGCAGGGAATAATAGTTACACGTGAGTCCTCCGCTTTCAAGGGTTCGGTGTGTTTTGAATAAATTATGAGCAGGGTGGGGCATCTGCTATCTCCTTTGGTTTGTAGATAATGCTTTAATAATTTTACTATTCCAAATGTGTCCGTTATCTCTGCTGTTGAGCTTTCGCGAGTTCATCAAGTTGCTGGCGTGCATGCGCAACGATAACGTTCTCAGGATAATCGGTGATGATCGTGGTGTAGGTAGCAGTCGCGTTCGCAAAATCGGCTTGCTGCCGATAAATTTCAGCGATGTTTACCAATGCTTCTGCGGCGATGGTGCTCTCCTGTGCAACGATCTGCTGGTATGTCTGGATCGCCTCGTTATCTTTACCTGCTACGCGGTAGATATGACCCATCAGCAGCCATATATCGTCGACAATAGTGGCTTGCGGATAGGTTTCAAGTGTTCGCTGGCACTGCTGTAGCGCATCTTCTGTGTGCCCACTGAGATAGAGTCGCACGGCAGTCGCATAATCCGTGAGCGGAACCTTGAAATAATCCGGATGATTCTGGATCAGGACGATTCGTTCGAGCGCGTCATTCGTGAGTCGGTCGGATTTTGAGGTCTGGATAACAAGATTGTATTCTTTGACGGCTTGCTCAAAGTCTGAAGCGAAAAAATAGGAATCTCCGATCAGTTTTCGGGCTTTGGCATTGAAACGACTCGGACGCTTCGCGATCGGTTCAAGCACCTCTCTCGCCAATGCGTAGCGTTTCAGTAGGATATGGCATTCGGCTAAACCGAGTTCCGTTTCGACCAATTGCGTTGCAGACAAGCGTTGCGTGCGCAGCGGTTCGAAAGTCATCTGCGCAGCTTTCGGGGTTCGGAGCCCTTGTAGTTGTAATTGCCCGAGCAGTAACTTATCTTTAGCGGAAGCTTCGCCGCTTTTGATTTGTTCGTTCAAATGCGCGACGGCTTCAACCGGCCGCGCCATCTTTTGATAGAGCTTCGCGAGTGTGAAGCGTGTGTTACGGACGCGCTGCCTATCTGTTGAACCTGTTATCAACGCCGTGTAGAAATCGGCGGAAGCCTGAAGATTTTCGGCGCGCGCCAATATCTGTGCGTACTTCTCAAGCGTTGTATCCGTGGGATAAAAGCGATGGAGCTGTTTAAACGTCTCAAGTGCCTGCTTCGCTTTTCCGGCATAGAAATAGAGTTCTCCCAACGTCATAACGGCATTCGGATTGGATCGCGCGTGTGGACGCTGTTTTTGAAGCCGAGTAATGAGTTTTTGCTGAAGCGGTTGGTGTGCTGCGCCTTCATAAATCTCACGCATCTCTTGCCAAATCACTTCCCGTTGGTTCCCCCGGAAACCGATGCGTTGCAAGGCATCTATGTAAACATTCGCAGCGTCTTGCACTTTGCCCTGAATTTTGTACGCCGCTGCCAATCGCGTATAGAGGTAACTATCCTGTGGGTTCATCTGGATAGCCTGTTGATATGCCGCGATCGCCTCCTGATACATCTTATGCGAGAGATAGATGGTACCGAGTTGTTGATGGCGGTCGGCTCGATTCGCATCACCTGTGATTAATTTCTGCCACTCAGCGACTGCTTGGGCGGTTTCTCCTGTTTCAGCGTAGAGCGAGCCTAACTTCCTACGCAGGTTTGTGTTATTCGGATTCTGTTTAATGGCTTTCCGATACAGTTCAATTGCCTTTGGATAGTCGTTCTGCTTCTGGTAGAGTTCGGCTAATTGCTCCAATAAAGTGCTATCATCAGGGGACTGTTGCATCCGCTCTTGAATCAGTTTTTCAGCCTCACCATAACGGCGGTTCGTAATGTAAAGCTGAATAAGACCATTGGCTGCACTGGTGCGATAGGGTGAAGTCGGGAAGTTGTCAAGAAAATACTTGTAACTTTCAATGGCTTCCTCAGATTTGCCCTCTGCTTGTTCGTATTGTCCGACGAGGTAGGCAGCGGTAGCAGCGGCAGCGGTGTCAGGGTGTTGCTTGAGAATTTGCTTACATTGTAGAACGGCTTCCCGAAACTGATAGCGTTCCCAGTGGAGGTTTGCTGCCAGATGCACCGCCCGTGTGGCATAAGAACCGTCCGGGTTTTCGTCAACAACTTCTCTGAAGAGGCGTTGCGCTGCACCATCTTCACCTGTTTTGGCGTAACTCTGTCCTAACATCAAGCGGATGGAGTCCTTTTGGCTCTGCTGAAGCGGTGTATGCGAATCATCAGCGATAGGAATACCTTTTTCAATCAACGCCTCGTACGCTTTGATCGCTTCCGTGTATCGACGTTCATAATAATGGTCGTGTGCTGCCTCGATAGAGTCTAACGAAGGCGGCACTATTTGAGCAGGTGATGCTTGTTGAACTTGCGCGAACATATATAATTGCTCTCCGATGACAATGGTGAGAAGTAGGAATAAAATAGAGAGAAAGATGACGTGTCGTTGCATTTGGTCTCCGTTTGTATATTAAGATGTTTCAGGCATGGCGAGACTTGCCAGCAGTGCCATACCGTAAATCATGCAAGTTTCGTCAATGTCAAATTGTGGATGATGACACATATTGACGATACCCTTTTCGGCGTTTCCGGCACCTACCATGACAAAGCATGCGGGGATTTGCTGTGAATAGCAACCGAAATCCTCACCGCCCAAGATCGGAGGCACTGGGAATATGAGATTGTCCGCGCCAACTAACCCGCGCGCCGTAGATACGGCTGTCGTAACGCAAGGTTCATGGTTATATGTCACAGGACACCCTTCTTGGTAGTGAAAAGCATAAGTAGCATTGTTGGCGTTTGCTAAACCCGCAATAAGTCGTTCCAGCTGCTCCCGAACTTGTGTCTGCACCCTTTTTTGAAGTGTCCGAACCGTACCCCCGATGAGGACTTTGGGCGGGATAACATTGAGTGCTGCGCCTTTGAGACCCTCTTGTAGGTTGGCATCTCCGCCGTGGAATTGTGTCACACTGACGACCGCTGAATCTAATGGATTAACGTTTCTGGCGACAATAGACTGAACTGCCGACACATACTGCGCGCCGATAACGATGGGATCGATAGTGAGATGCGGAAATGCGGCGTGTCCACCTCTACCGGTGAGCGCAATCTGAAAAGTATCAGATTGTGCAAGCATGGGTCCCGGACACGTCGCATATTCGCCAACGGCATAGAGTGGAAAGACGTGTATGCCATAGATTTCGTCTACATCTTCTAAAACGCCATCTGCGATCATCGCTTCTGCGCCACCCGGAAACACCTCTTCACTCGGTTGGAAGATGAACCGCACATGCGTTTTAAGACGACTTCGGAGATGTGATAAGATTCGCGCTGTCCCGATCAGCATAGCCGTGTGCGCGTCATGTCCACATAAGTGTGCCTTACCGTCAATTTTCGATTTATAAGGCACATCGGTGAGCTCTTGGATCGGGAGCGCGTCCATGTCTGCTCGCAATGCGATGCGTTTTGATGCCCCGGGCACCTCCAAATCTCCAACGACGCCTGTCCTACCGATACCGGTTTTGACTGGCATGCCGAGTGCGTGCAGCGCATCCGCAGCGATACCGGCGGTGCGTTCCACGTCAAATCCCAATTCGGGGTGCTGGTGGATATCGCGTCGGATGGCGACAATATCGTTAAAATGCTGGTGGCACTGTTCAAAAATTAGGTGCTTCATCATTAATAGGTTTGATATGCGAATTAGAATGTGAGTGTCCGTCGCAAAATGCTTCGGTGTCCATGATCGTTTTCAAGGCGATAGATGATCGTGTATATTCCCGGCATCGCTTGAAACACTTCCTTATTTATCACGGGTGTCAATTCTACTTCTGTTGAACCGTCGTCAGGCACCGTTTTTTCTTCTGTGAAGGGCCCGTAACATCTTTCGCCTAACGGGTTAAGGACCTTCCATGTCAAGGTGAGTTGCTTGGGACGTGGCGGATTATTGATGTAGACGGTGATTTTATCGTCTACTTGTCCGTCTTCAAAACGCAACGTGCCTAACTGGGAGAATAACTTTACTGTCAAGGTTAATGGCGGTATATATTCAGCGTTTCCTCTACCGGGGATTGCGCGCCATGTGCCACCTGTTGCCAATGCGATCTGTCGAATAGGGAGATAATCAATTCCGATCACATCAACACGTGCCTTTTCGTTTTGTAGGGTCTCGATGACCTCATCGAGGCTATAGGCAGATCTGCCGTCGTAATCGGCATCATGGAATGCGCCGTCACTTGCGAGGACGATGAAACGTTGTGCACCTTTACGGAATTCAGACGCTTTTACGGCTGCCATGAGTGCCTCTAAGCCTGCTTCCGTGAGGTCGCCACCCCCATCAACGCCGATCTTAGCAAGCCAGTTTTTGAAAGTTCCGAGATCGTCTGTGCGTCCGTACTGTCTTGTTTTATCTGTGAACGTTACCAATCCGAAAGTCGTATCGCGTCCATCTCGCGCCATAGCCTCAAATAGAAAATCGACATAAGCGCGGATGCCTCGGATGTTGTCTGCCATACTTGCGGTTTCATCGAGAACGAACACAATATCAACTTTTTGGGTTATGGTCGCCTTGGCGAGCGTGCGTGCAATGTCCTGCATCATATAGACGAAAACACCGCCTATGTTGGCACTTCCAGCGGAGCCGCCGCCACCGCCCCATGAGTTCCCTACACCGCCTGCGCGGAGCGCGTCGCCGCGTTCGCTGCCGTAGTGGATCTTGGGTGCATCGATTCCCGGCGAGGCACCGGAACCCTCTAAGACATCAGCTGTCTCTAAAGCAATCGGTTTCGTTTCTCCACGGGGTTCGACGTAATCTGTCTTTGAAATCGTTGCGGATGCAGCTATCGGTTGTGTGAGTGAATTCACTGTTAGCCGCTTCTCGGGCGTATAATTTTCGGGTTTCCCGACTACAGTATCCGATGATCTACTTCCGATTTGTTGTGTGCTTCGGCGTGTTTCAGGTGCGAGCGTCGCTGCGTCTTGGTCTGCCAGTTGCCACGCTGCACTTAAACCGGCTTTCGGTTTCGGCGGTGCGGGTGGCTTTATTTCTTCTGCGACGGTAGGTGCTGGTGGTTCAATAAAAACCGGTGGTTTAGCAGGCGGCGCGGGTTTAAAGCTCGCTATAAAAATATCTATTTTGTCAATGAATCCGTCCTGTGGAGCCGATTTGGGTGCTAATGACCATAGGACCAATACCAACCCACAATGGATAAAGAATGAGTATGTTAGATATAGCGGCGTTCTTTTATTTTTGAAACCTCCCAAACCTAAAGGATTGGGATTCCGTTGTCTTCCTGTTTCCACGTCTTATGCCTCCTCTTGCAGAGGTCTTATTTAGACTCCGCAGGCGTTTTAACTCTCCGTGAAACCCACGGCGAGGTTTCTTAAGTTGATCGCGGCGTTAACGTCTCTGTCGACGCACTGCCCACATTCTTCGCAATGATAGGTCCGTTCTGATAACGACAGCTTTTCCTTTTTGGCTCCGCAGCTACTACATGTTTTACTACTCGCAAAAAACTGGGGTGCTTCCACGATGAGACGACCTTGTTGATCAGCTTTCGCCTTAATTTTAGTCAGTAAACCGCCCAAGGCTGAATCGCTCAAGGCTTTTGCAATGTTGCGATTCTTTAGCAGGTTGGACACTTTTAACGTCTCTATGCCGATAACCTGGGCAGACCTAACGATACCAACCGCACACTGCCACTGAGCAGCCTCGCGGATACAGGCTATGCGATAGTGGATCCGCTCAACCCTACGTTTCTGCTTAAACCAGTTGTTCGAGAGATATTGCTTGCGGCTTAACTTCCGCTGTTCGCGTGCCAGTTTTTTCTCATAGCGTTGTAACGGGCGCGGGTTATCATATTTCTCGCCCGTGCTTAACGTTGCGAGTGTGTTAATGCCTACGTCTACACCGATGACAGGGTGGGCAGGGTCCGCTACCTTAGGGGTGTCCTCTGTCTTTACCAGTATAGCCACAAACCAACGATGCGCCCTACGACTAATCGTAACACGCACAATCTCACCTTTAAAACGCAACTTCTGATGCATCCACACCCAACCGATTTTGGGCAACCTTATACGCTTGCCATCTACTCTAATGCTATCGTTATTTGTTGTGTAACACTGCCGGGCGTTACGGCGCTTATGTTTCGGAAAGCGGTTCTGTCCCGATCGCCACCGATCCACCGCATCCTCAACTGCCGCTATCCCAAATAACCCTGCACGCTGATCATTCGCGCGGCACCAATCAAACTCATCCTTACGCGCATTAAAACGAGTATTTAATGTTTTCCAGCTTCGCCATTCGCCATTCGCAAGACCATCCTTAAAATCGGACAAGGCGAAGTTAAATGTGAAACGTGCATAACCGCAATTGCGAAAGAAGGCTAACACTTGCTCCGCTGTGGGAGATAATGCTATTTTATGACTCCGTAACATCTGGTAACCTCGCGCGTCGTCTGGACCCACTTATCAAGTTGAGTGTCGGGGCGGCCAATTGTGCGATTGGTTGATAAGTCCCCGACCACGATGAATATAATCCTACCACATTTACCACCAATTGTCAAATCTTTTTTGGCGCGAGGGACGGGCGTTACGGGGTTGGACCCAAGTCTAAAGACTTGGGATTGTTAGACAACGCCCTTCATTTTATTCACCTATACGGGCTATGAGTTCACACTTCTTATGAAAGTTAACAAAGCATTAGTTTTGTTCTATGAGTTTTTTGAAATCTTCAATGAAATGTTCAAAAAGTCTGACCTTGTCGCTTTCGTCAAGATTTGCCTCAGTTAGTACATAAGTCCCGTCAAGGTCAATTTCCACAATAGCTCTCCCTTTCTTTGGAAGATATGTTTCCGTCAAGGTGCCATCTTCGTCCGGCGTGATAAAATAGACCTTGATGTGTTCTGTCGCTTTACTCTCCAGAAGTTTGAGCTTCCAATAGCCTGTCTGAGCAATTCGCTCCCGTAACGTAACTTTGCTTGAGATGAGAGCAATTACTTTTTGATCGCTGGGGTTGTAAACAACAATATCTACATCAGGTAGATGCAACCCAAATTCACCATAATCGATTGCCAAATTCCGTTTAACTTGACTCAGTTCGAGCGATAGGTTTTTACTCCGTTCTAACTTATTGCCGTTGATAACTTTCATGCCAAGTGCTTCAATTGACTCGGTGATAATATGCTGGATTAACTTCTCAAAATTTTTCCCCTTGAAAGCGCGCCAACTCTGTTCATGGTCTCCGTTGGGTTTGTCTCTCAAAAAATCTTGTTTATGACGTTCTTTAGCATCTCGTAAAAGTTGAGAAACTGTCTTATAGGCTTCTGCCCCTTCTATCAATTGCACCTCACTGTACATGTCTCTCAAATCTTCAAATTTCATAATTCTCTATTCCTTTAGTCCAATAACAATATATTCGGTTGGATATGCCTCGGAATCAGCCTTATCCTTGCTAGCAAAACGTCCTGTTTTTTCATCTCTTTTTTGCGGAAGAATTTTCAACGGAATTTCCCGTTTTATGAGTCGATCAAGTTTAAAACCAGAATACTGCAAAGACTCAGCAAACGCTTCAGCGTTAAGTATATCAACCCCTTTCAATTTTGTGTTGCCGATGACGTAACAACATCTACCACCTGGTTTTAGAATTCTAAAACTTTCGTTAAAGACCGCCTGCATGTCAATAAAGAAAGCTTCGATCTCTTTCGCCTTTTTTCTACTTTTCGGTAGCATTTCAGTAACGATGTCGGAGGCAATTTGACTTGATAATGTTTCACCTTCGTACTGCTTGTAAGAGGTGCCGATGAACTCTTTCTTATACGCTTTAAGGTCATCCGCCAAATCCAACCAGAGTGTTGAGAGTTGATGCAGATCAGCATACTCGTAACTCGTCACATAGGGACTTGAACTCACAATTAAATCAACGCTATTATCTGGAACAGGCTGCACTTCAGCAGAGCTCACTCGGATATTTAGATAGTTATCGGGTTTCTCTTTCATACAAGAGGGAACAACATCGTAAAACTGTGCATTCCCCTTTAGCATTTTTAGAAGGTGTCTTTTGATAGCATCATAAGGCGGCGTGGGTCGCTTTTTCATATCTCGCGTGGGTTTGGTGCTACCTTGGTTCCAAATTGAGCACGTTTTGAGCACATGGCTAAATGCAACAAGGAGGAAAGATTGAACTGTCAGATCGGTCTCGCTAAAGATTAAAGCTAAAATTTTCCCCAGTTTATCCCGTACCTCTTCCGCGAACCAATAATCAATTCTTTTCAAGTGTTTCTCTGGAATATGAGGTTTTACCTGACTAACTGAAAAAAGACCTGATTTCGCCTCAAAACAAGAAATTTGTGATAGGAATCGCTTCACCTTCTCAGTAAGGTAGTCAGGGGAGATCGCTTTCGCTTTGGCACCAGTCACCAAATGGGCGACTTTGTTAATGTCTGTCCCACTTGCGTGAAATCCGCGCGCTATGGCACTAACAACGGTTGTCCCACACCCCATAAACGGGTCGTTTATACAAGCGGTCCCATTAGTTATGTAGGTATCCATCAACCGCTCAACAAGTTGGGGAATAAACTTGGCAGGGTAACGATGGTAACCGTGCGTCCATTTCCCTGTGTCCGACGGTTTGCAGCCCTCAAACGACCACGCTTTGTCAATGGATGTCTGGTCGAACCATTCAAGAATGTTATCTGGTGACATGAATTTGGCCCCCATTTCTCATCATGCGGAAGTAAGCAACACCTCGCTCAATATAGGCATCTTCAAATTTTGGGTATAATTCCAATGCCATACTAAAGTCTTCAACGGCTTTGTCATACTCACCTTTTCTACTGTAAGTGATACCCCGCTGGTAATAGGTATCAGGATCACGGGGTCGAAGTTCTATTTCTCTACTGTAGCCCTCAACGGCTTTGTCATATTCACGCTTTTCATAGTAAAGGTCTGCGCGATAGCCATGTGCATTGGCATTTTCAGGTTCAAGTTTTATTGTCATGCTAAAGTCTGCGATAGCTTCGTCAAGATCATCATCTTCGGCGTAAATTCTACCGCGCTTGTAATAGGCTTCGGCATGATCAGGGTTAATTTCTATTACTTTGGTATAATCCGCCATGGCCTCGTCAAGATCAGCTTCATCCGAATAAGCATTGGCGCGCTCGTAATAGGCTTCGGCATGATTGGGATCGCGCTTTATGACTTCACTAAAGTTAGCAATTGCTTTCTCATACTCGCGTTCTTTGTAGTCAGCAACACCACGATTATAATAGGTTTCGGCATCATTCGGATTGTGCATTATTACCTCCAAAAATGGGGAATGTTATCACCTATACGACATTTTTATTTTGATATGTGTCGCTCCGATGGGGCTGAAAGTTTCCTGTATTTCTATAAACATGTCGCCCCGATGGGGCTTTGGTACGATTCGGCATTTGAGATTTTGGTTCGTTATTGTCTCAACATGGCAGCGATGTCCTCTGGGAACTGAACGGTATTTTTTTCTTCAAAATCGGCAATATCTTTGTAGTCATTGTGAAACGCTGCAACGATGTCCACTCCGTTGTCCCTAGCAAAAGTAAAGTCTGCTTTAGCCCTTTTCCACTCCTTTAGATGTAACCAGGATTCACCGCGCTTGTAATAGGCTTTGGCATAATTAGGTTTCAGCGTTATTGCCGCGCTGTAGTCTGTGATGGCTTTATCATACTCGCCGATGTAACTGTAGGCGTTCCCACGCTTAATGTAGTCTTCGACTCTTTTCGGAGTGAGGATCAGGGTTGTAGTGTAAAGTTTAATGTATGCTTCAGCGTCTTCCCTATTTTCAATTAGGTACCGAGGGGGGCCACCATTCAACTCTTGGCAGATTCTGATAAACCCTATGAATCCAGAAATTCCAAGTTTATTGATAAGGACTTGATTCCCGATTTCAGAAATCTCAATATCCGTCATCTTTCGGATTTCGCTTTGAGATGCAGCAAATCTTTTGGCGCGTGCGCGTTCTTCTGCTTCCCTTGCCGGACGACTCTCTTGGATCCGCCTGACAATGGTGTCAATATCGGGTTGGTTCGCCAACAATTTATGCCGGTCGATGGAGTAATCGCCTTTACCTGGTTTGCACTGTCGAATAAACCGTGGCACCTCAGAGACACCGAATTTATCGGTAAGGACTTTGAGACCTCTTTCATAAAGTTCATCATCTGTCAGTTCTATAGCGTTCATTTTCTGTCATCTCCTGAACCCGTGTATAAGGATTTTCGGTAACCGAATATTATCTGTCTTAATACTGCGATTCGGATTCGTGCAGCTGCTGGGGAAGGTGTTACGGCGGCATCGCTATCCGGCAAATGCTGCTGCGGATCGATGAACTGATCAACATTAAGGTTTTTGAAATGCTGCTGGAAAAACCCAACAGATCTGTAAAAGGAAATGCGCAAGTCCTATTATTATTGCTTTAACGTGGCAGCGATATCCTCAGGCAACTGAACAGTATTTTTTTCTTCAAAATCGGCAATACTTTTGTAGTCATTGTGAAACGCTGCAACGATGTCCACTCCGTTGTCCATAGCAAAAGCAAAATCTGCTCTAGCCCTTTCCCACTCCTTTAGATGCAACCAAGATTCGCCACGATTGTAATAAGCTTCAACATAATCTACTTTCAGTTCTATCGCTTTGGTATAGTTCTGAATAGCTTTTTCATGATCACCTCTTTTACCGTAAATCACACCGAGATTGCCATAAGCTTCAGCATAATTCGGTTCCAATTCGATCGTCGTATTAAAGTCTAAAATAGCTGGATCAAAATCACCTACTTTCCCATAAGCAATACCTCGATTAGTATAGACACTAGGAAGTCTTGGGTCCAATTCTATCGCTTTGGTATAGTCTTGAATAGCTCTATCAAGGTCGCCTTTGCGGAAGTAGAAACTACCACGGTTAGAATATGCTTTGGGATCGTAGGGTTTCAACTCTAGTGCTTTGTTATGATCTTGGATGGCTCTGTCAAAATCGCCTTTGTTACTATAAGCCAAACCACGATTAGTGTAAGCCTCAGCATAATCAGGTTTCAATGTTATTGCTGTACCACAATCTTGGATAGCACGTTCAAAATCACCCTTTTTGCTGTAAGCTAAACCGCGATTGCTGTAGGCCTTAACATCATCCGGCTGTAGATCTATCGCTTTATTATAGTCTTGAATAGCTCTGTCAAAATCGCCTTTCTCATAGTAAGCAACACCGCGATTGTTATATGTCCCGCCATAATTAGGTTTCAATGCTATTGCCTTGTTATAGTCTTGAATGGCTCTGCCAAAATCGCCTTTCCCACGATAAGTGTTGCCACGGCTGTTAAAGGCAAAAGCATTGTTAGTATCTAGGGCTATCACTACGTCAAAATCTTGGATAGCTTTGTCGAAATCACCTATCTCACGATAGGCGATGCCGCGGTTATTATAGCCATCTGGAAGATCAGGTTCCAACCTTATTACCTTGCTATAATCTTGAATAGCTCTGTCAAAATCGCCTTTCTTACTATAGACAATTCCACGATTGTTATGAGCCGAAGCGGAAACAGGATTCAACTCTATCGCTTTACCAAAGTCTTGGATAGCACGTTCAAACTCGTCTATGTCTAAATAAACTAAGCCGCGGTTGTTATAAGCAGGTGCAGAAGCAGGATTCAACTCTATCGCTGTGTTAAAATCCTGGATGGCACGTTCAAAATCACCTGCCTCCAAATAAACCAAGCCGCGATTATAATAACCTTCGGAAAAATCAGGTTTCAGTTTCAAAGCATCAGTGTAATGCACAACGGCTTTCTCATACCATACCTGCTTTTCTGTACGACTCTGTGCCGCTGCACCCCTCTTTTGAGATGTCAAACCTCTATGAAATTCTGTGTAGGTGCTCCGGTGAATACCCTGATTTTTAATAAAACCATGTAGATCGGTGTAGAGGGTTTTAGTCGATATACCATGATGTTTTCGGAGGTAGTCTAACATATCCTCTTTTAAGTCTCCGGGGACTGAAACCAAATCGTACGCCTCAGGTTCAATAAAACCCTTAACAGATTGAACAAACACTTTCTTCTGAGGGTCCTTAGGATCGCTCGATTTTTGGATTTCATAATCTCCTGATTCTTTTTTCAATAAAATAAGCCTCCCTGACTCACTTTGGGCACCATCACAAGCAAAAAAGAGGGCAATAAGATAATCAGTTGTAAAGTCAATCAGGTTAGTTTTACCACCAAAGTGCTGAAGTTCACTAAGAATTTCAAACTCGTCGGTTTTGTCAGTATACTCTTTCGCCTCGCTCAAAATTTCTGTTTGAACGACCCCTATATCAAAATCATCTATATCAATATCACCTTGGTACTGACGATAGAGACTTGAGGCAACTTCTGAATAGAATTTTGGCTCACCACGGAAGATATAGTCTCCATCCGCCGATTTCTCGGCTATTTCGCAAATTTTTTCCAAAATTCTGCTGAGGCCGTTTTGGTGATCAAATTGTGTGTTCATTCGGTTTCCTCCATACATACGGTGCCATTCGGTTTCAAAATGACACCATGCTCCCGAAAAATATCAACTGAAAACGCGACTATACGAATAAATGCCATCAATCCGGTATCCTACGAGGTTCCAAATCTTCATCTGAAGCAGGTGCGCGATCCTTCATTTGGATATTCGCACGTTCCGCGTAGGTTTGAACCATTTTTTCCGCTTCTGTTCTCGCGCTTTCGTCTATGACATTGGGTTTGAACAAATATTTCTGAAAATCAGCTATAGCCTCCTTTTGCTTATTGAGTTCGATGGAGCAAAACTTTCTATCTCGCCATAATACATCTGTTTTATATGCTAAGTAGAAATGCCATGTTTTACCATTGGTAAGAATACCAAGGTCAACCCCTCTCTGGAATATATATTTAGCAAGCTGTTCATGGTGCTCTTCTGACTCCTCAATATTCTCACGCCACCGTTTACACTCAACGAGTATCAGGGGTCTCCCTTCGTGCCGTAGGGCATAATCGACTTTGATCCGCTTATTATTTTCAGGATCAGTTCGGCTTTCCGGAAGAACTTCTAAGGTTTTCAAATTTCTGTCGTCCCACCCCAAGGCTCTTAGGATAGGTAGAACAACAAACTGCCTTGTTGCAGGCTCGTCAAAATCGTATTCTGTAATGGTTTTTGTGAACTCAACAATGTGAGCGATAATCTGTTCTAGAGTCTCAGTGTTATCTTGAACCTGCATGTTTTCTTTTACTCTATTTTCTAGATTCGTAAAGGTCCGGGACACTTTATAAATAGCATAAAGGTTTCGGCGAACGGATAAAAACAGCACTAACATAATACAAAACAGAATGCTTTAATGGATTAGCATACCACAATAGAGGAACAAATGTCAAGGAAATCTAACTATTCATCCAGTTGGTTCGGATTCGTGCAGCTGCTGGAAAAGCACTGTGGCGGCATCCGCATCGGGTAAAGACTGCTGCGATGAGTCAAGAGGTTGATTGTTATTAAGATGTTTAAAGTGCTGTTGTAAGAACCCAACATACCCGTACGCATGCAGTTTATCCGCAAGGATCTTCAGTCCGAGTTCATAGATTTCAATATCAGTGAGTTCTAATAAGCCTTTGCGCCATGCAGCGATCCGCTCCGTTTTGATGTGTTCTTCCGCTTCTCGTTCTGCTTCTCTTTTTTGGATACGCTTTGCAATCGTGGGAATATCCGGCTGATTAGCTAACCATTTATGCCGTTCGGCAGTGTAATCATACTCACTCGGTTTACATTGTCGGAGAAACCGATCGGTATATGCTGGTCCAATTTGCTCTATAAGTTCCTTAATCCCAAGTTCATAGATTTCAAGATCGGTCATCTCTAAAATATCCACTTCCTGTTACCTCCTCTAACCATGTAACTGGGTTTTCAACCCGAATATAAAGTTGTGCCTGATAGTGTTGCGCTCTCCTGAGTAACCTGTCATAAGTAAAAATCTGCCTAACAGCTTCTGCTTCTGCAATAACACGTTCTTGCGTTGACAAATCGAGCAGTCGACTCAAACAGCATGTGTCAAGATATATTCTCAAGTGTTGCAAATTGCTCTGCACAAGTAGATACAAGCTCCCAAAGGTAATACTAAAAATGTTACACCTGTGTAACATTGGGTGTAGATAGGTTATCGGTATAAACCCAGTTATTGTAAGGGTTTAGAGACGATTTTTCTGCTGCTTTGTGCCACCTTAAAAAAATAATTTAGCGGAAAGTGTAACATTTGGTTTAGTTGTCAGCCATCAGCATTCCGAAAAGTGCAAGAGTGGTTAGGTTTTATCATTTTAGATTCCGCATTGAGGTTTTTGAAATGCAGTTGGAAAAACTGTATAAATCCATAGACATTAAATTTGTCTATAATTATAGCACAATTCAAACTCATATCGCAAGCACTTTCTGTTGGGCAACCAGAGACATTCAATTGTCCACTTTTCGATTAGATTTTCACCGCCAGACCCGAGAGAAAAAACTCTCCCATCACATCGTAGGTTGGGTTGAACGGATACCACCAAAAGCAGCCAAATCAGAGAAAACCGAAACTGTTTCAAAGACCGGCATATTCACCAGAGACCGAGTGAAACCCAACGCCTTTCGGCTTTCCTGAACGCCTTGCGTTCTGAAGTTGGGTTTCTCTGCGTTCTTGATTGTGGAGACGATATGTTGAATAGGTGTGTATTGGGTGTTGCACATCTATCTTCTAAGTTCCGTTCAACCCAACCTACTCCGCTTAGAATTCGCTTCCAATTTCCTAACCTACACCGACGATTGAATGTCTCTGGTTGGGCAACCCACGGTCATTCAATTTTAAGAAATTATTGGGTTTTACGTCTTTTTTCAAGGGGTTTCCGTACGGTTAGGAAACCGCACCTACCGGGCCTGGGGGTCCAAAATTGGACGAAAAAACCGAGAACTAAATGGCTCTGGTTGGGCAACCAGGGGTATTCAATTGTCAGCTTTGACATATTGAGAGTTTCTTTGCGAAATGCTTCGAAAATTGTATCGGTAACGGCTTCGGCGCGCGAAAAAGACGCGTTCGGAAACTTCTGTGATTTTTGTCATAAAGGCACTTTAATTTTTTTTGTACGCAAAAATCTGCGTTATATTTTTTTTCTCCGAGGGGTTAGGGTCTGTTGGTTGTTGATACGTATTCATTAAAACGGTAACAGTTTGCGGTGTAAAAGTTGGGTTCCCGTGTTGTCGCTGCGTCAGGGAGCCGCCCGCACCTCTAAAGAGTATCGAACCTCACAGAAGTCGTATTGGACGTTGCATTCTCAATCACGTGTTAATTATACGATAGTTTTTGGATGTAGAGAAATAGAAAATGCGTCAAAATATTGCGATTCTATTGTTTATCTATTGTGATTCAATTTTTGTGCATTTTTTTCGGCGGTCATATGGTATACTATGCCCTAACTAACCGCAACCCATATTAGGAGGAGAGATTATGTTTCCAACAATCGAAGCACAAACAACTATCCAGACACCGCCGACGTGGGCTGTGCTTGAACGTCAACTTATCGATAAAATGAACGCGGCAGGTCCAGAAGTGCTGCAGAAATATACGCGCCCAGATGGGACACTGTTCTGGCCAACGAGCCCCGAGCTTCAGAGTATCGACGGACTCGATGATGCCTACGAGAGTTTCCATAACTGGCCCCTGTTTTATATGCTCGGTGGGGACACACAATTTTTGGCTGATGCCGATAGGGAATTCGATGTCATCACAGAAGATATGGCGCGATATGGCTCCGGTTACGATTACCCGATGGTGGTGAAAGACTATCAACCGGGTTACGACTGGTTTCATCAGGGTGAAGGAAATTACCTGTTTTATATGCTCTGTATGGCAGATCCGTCAAACACTAAGCACATCGACCGGGCTAAACGGTTCGCTGGTTTTTTTATCAATGAAGACCCGGATGCCCAGAATTACGATCCGCAGCACAAAATCATTAAGTGCGCGATGAACGGTAGTAAGGGACCGGCATTTTGGATTTTCGGTAAACACCCATTTTGGCCCTCGAACGGCTACAATATACCGTTTTACGATGTCCCGGGCTGCACGAGCCACGATGCGATCAGGGAAAATGAAGACGGACCTATGCGTATGTCGCAGGTTATCCGTGAACGGCAAGGTGTCGGAGACACAATCGTTAATCTCGCTGCCACGACACTTGCTACCAATGCTTATGTATTCACGGGTGAAGAAAAATATAAAGTATGGGTACAGGAATACGTCGATGCATGGATCGCGCGGGCAGCGGAAAATGGCGGGATTGTCCCCGATAACGTCGGACTTAATGGAAAGATTGGTGAACACATAGACGGTAAGTGGTACGGGTCTTACTACGGGTGGAGTTGGCCACACGGGTGGCATAGCGTGGGACAGGCGGTCAGTATCGCTGGACAGAATGCGGCGTTGCTCTGGCAGGATTTGGGGTATCTCGATTTTCCGCGTTCGCAGATTGATGTTTTAATTGAAAAGGGGATTGCACATAACGATCAGCTTTACGTGCCACAGAAGTACGGGGATCCGGGTAAGATTAATTACGTCCCCGGTGCATGGTTACAGTATCCGATTACAAACGCGGATGGGACTGCTTTAGAAATAGATGGCTGGTTTGAATTTATGCCGATGCACGCTTCAGATGTGGCGCATTTATGGGCGATGTCAATGGCACCAGCGGATCAGGAACGCGCGGCGAAAATCGCGAAAAAGACAGGCTCGAAATTCGATATCAACGCGTGGCATCATACGAAGGATAGCGGTGGTCATGATGGCGGGTGGCTGGCGTATATGCGCGGTGAATACGCGGAATACCCGGAAGCGATCCTTAATCATAACCTCTCTCAAGTCGAGGCACGCCTCAACTTCATGGCGAACGACGATGAAGATCCAGCAAGCTATGGGGATGCCTATTTCCAACGGCGCAACCCAATCACCTGTGAAGGGTTGGTTCAACTTACCTGTGGTGCGCCATTGCCGCATTACAACGGCGGTTTATTTGTGGCGCGGCTGCGGCACTTTGACGCGCAGCGAAAACGTCCGGGACTTCCGCCGGATGTCGGTGCGTTGGTTACCCAGATGACTGCGGATATGACGGCACTGCAACTCGTTAATCTTAATAGCACAGAAGCGAGAGAGGTTATTGTGCAGGCGGGTGCGATGGGTGAGCATAACTTCACTTCAGCACGTGTTAATACGGGTCAGACGGTGCAAACAGTTCCGGTCAATGGAATGTATCTCCGTGTGCAGCTGCCCCCGAACACAGCTATCGATTTGGAATTAGGAATGACGCGTTTCGTAAACGCGCCATCATATCAGCATCCGTGGTAGTCAGGAAAAAGAAAAGCGGACCTCCGAAAACAGTGAGATTATGCCCAGCGTTCAACGACGACTTTCTTCTGTGTGAAGAAATCTACGGCATCCCAACTTTGACCGTGGAGGTCTCCGAAAAAGCTGTCCTTCCAACCGCTGAAGGGAAAAAACGCCATCGGGGCGGCGACACCGATGTTAATACCGATGTTTCCGATCTCTGCTTCATAGCGGAATTTCCGAGCAGCCGCGCCACTGCTCGTAAAGAGACACGCCATATTGCCGTAATGACCGCTGTTGATGAGTCCGATCGCTTCGTCGATGGTCTCAACATGCATGAGTCCTAAAACAGGTCCGAAGATTTCGGTTTTGGCGATCTCGCCTTCTGGGTTAAGAGCGTTGAGAATGGTGGGGCGGATGAAATTGCCGTTTTCGCCGCCGGGTATGCTTGGATACCGACCATCAACAAGGAGCTGCGCGCCTTCCTCTGTACCTGCTTGGATGAGTCCCTCAATTCGCTTTTGACTTTCGGCAGTGATGACGGGTCCCATCTCAACGTCTTCCTGCAATCCGTTTCCGACAACGCGATCCGTTGCGGTATCAGCGATGGCTTCTGTAAACCAGTTGCGCGCGCCCCCGACAGTGAGTGCGAGAGATGCTGCGAGACAACGCTGGCCAGCACAGCCAAAGGCACTCTCGGTTGTGGCGTTGACAGTGAACTGCGGATCCGCATCTGGTAGAATAATTAGCGGATTTTTTGCGCCGCCTTGACACTGGACGCGCTTTCCGTTTGCAGCGG
The DNA here is from genome assembly GCA_963668035.1 of Candidatus Poribacteria bacterium. Taxonomy (GTDB): domain Bacteria; phylum Poribacteria; class WGA-4E; order WGA-4E; family WGA-3G; genus WGA-3G. The sequence continues at coordinate 931,298 of OY764073.1, forward strand.
CTTTGGCATAGACGGCTTTCGCAGTTGCAGTGGCACCGACAAAACTGATGGCGCGGATGTCAGAATGTGTCAAGAGGGCATCTACGGTTTCGCGACCGCCATTAACGAGGTTGACCACGCCTTTCGGAAGTCCTGTCTGTTCAAGGAGTTGGAACACCTTTTGCATCGTGAGGGGTACTTTTTCGGAGGGCTTGACGATGTAAGTGTTGCCACAAGCGATTGCATAAGGTAAAAACCAGAAGGTAATCATTCCTGGAAAATTAAAAGGTGCGATCGCGGCGCAGACACCGACGGGTTGACGGATCATGAATTCATCAATACCGGTGGCGATGTCCTCTAAGTTGGTGCCTTGCATGAGCGTTGGGATCCCGCATGCGACTTCAACGTTTTCAATGGCGCGTCGCATTTCACCTTTTGCTTCGTCAAGTGTCTTTCCACACTCCAAAGTGATCGTCCTTGCGATGTCGTCTAAGTTTTCCTCAAGTAGGTTCTTCAAGGTAAATAGGTATTGAACGCGTTGGACGGGTGGGGTGCGTCGCCATTCGTAGAGAGCTTCGGCAGCAGCGGTGGCAGCTTGATGTACTTCTTCAGCGGGTGAAAGCGGCACTTGTGCAAGTGCCGCGCCAGTCGCAGGATTCGTAACGTCAAGCAGTTCAGTCGCCCCTGATTTTTGCCATTCGCTATTAATATAGTTTCGGAGGGGTGTTTGTATGCCCGATACCGCGTCCGAACTACCTTTGATAATATTCGTTTGAGACATCCGATTCCTCCGTTAGTTCACATTTCCAAAGAGTTCAAGGACCTTCAACTGATCCATAGCGGCGATGATCTGCGGATCGTGTATCAGTTCGTCAAGGGATGTTTCCGTGATGTCTGCAAGTGCATATTTAATGCCGAGGTCGCTGAGAATAATCTGTTCTTCAGTAAGTGCGTCGCTCAAGCGTTGGTAGCTCCGTCGCAACTTTTCGGCTTGGTGGTCATCACGCGCAGCATTTTCAGCGGCGGTGAGTTTCGCTAACACCTCATCGCCATTCTCTTCTATAAAGGTTTTAAGTTTCTCATGATTTTGGAGTTTCGAGAGCATCTGTCGTTCAGAACGGCTAAACCACGCGGATTCTACATCCGGGATAATACCGACATTATCGATATCAACGTCGTTGGGTGTATAGTAACGCGCGACGGTTAGTTTTACGGCAGCTTTTGAATTATTGAGCGGGAAGACGCGTTGCACAGAGGCTTTTCCGAAGGTTTTGTCGCCCATAACGAGTCCGCGCCCGTGGTCTTTGATAGCCCCTGCGACGATCTCGGAGGCACTCGCGCTGCCATTGTTGACGAGGACAATTAGGGGAAAGTTCTCTCTTTTTCTTCCTTCCGCGTCGAAGTTCTGACGTGATTCAAGCCCTTTACTATAAACGATGAGTTGACCGGGTGTGAGGAAATCACTTGCGATCTCAACGGCTGAGGAGAGCAATCCGCCTGGATTTGAGCGGAGGTCGAGGATAACGCCGCGGGTGTTCTGGGTCTTGAATTCAGTAAGGGCATTATCTACATCATTCGCTGTTGTATCAAGAAACTGATTGATTTTGATGTAACCGATATTATTTCCGATAACATCGTGTTCAACACTCGGGATCCGGATGACATCACGGGTAATCGTAAGTTCGATGGGACGACTTTCGTTCTCACGGATGATCGTAATAGAGACAGATGTCCCCGGTTCACCGCGGAGTTGGTCTACAGCATCGCTCAAGGATAAGGGAGCTGTAGATTCACCTTCAATGTGACTAATGATGTCCCCATTTTGTACGCCAGCGAGTGCAGCTGGATTATTTTTAAAGGGCGTAACTACGGTCAACATATCTTCCCGCATCCCGATGACCATACCGAGCCCGCCGTACCTCCCTTGGTTCTGAGTCTGAAATTCAAGATAATCTGGAATAAATTGACTGTATGGATCTAATTCGCGCAGCATGCCCTTGATCGCCCCTTCTATGATCTCTTTGCTATCCGGGGTATCAAGGTGCGCCTGTTGGATATAAGCCAAGACTTCTGAAAAGAGCGCGAGGCTCTCCAAGAGTTTATCGTCAGCTGTTCTTTCGGTATCTTCCGAACTCCAACCGAGTGGCAGGCATACGCAGACCAGAAATATAGATAACAAAATGTGAAAAGTGATTTTGGCTGCAGTTTGTAGGTTTCCAGAACGGACTGTTAGCAATTTCATTTTTTCTCCCTCTTGTCTAATAAAAAAGGTTTCGTAATCGTTGAATATTTGGAATGCGAAAAGCGACGAAAGCGGCGACTGCTGCGTAAAGCAGGTCAATGGGGCTCATCCGTGTCTGCATCAATTCCCAAACAGACTGTCCACTGAAAAGTGTTGTCGCGATAGGCATTGCTTGTTCTAATGATATATTATTTTCCTGCTGCAGTTGCTCGGCGATTTGCGCGACGGCGTTCCACTGGACATCCAGATACTTTCCGATAAAGATACCGAGGATGGCGAAAACGGCAGCACCGATACCGACGAGATGCCATACTGTTTTCGCGTCTTGTGGCAGCCCTCGGGTGCTTGTCAGCAGCATTCCAGCACCAGCAAGTACCCCGATTCCGATGGCGATGAAGCCGGCGGTATGTCCTGTCCATTGGATATACTTTCCCCAAAGCACACCGCCAATTATCGCTCCAAGGATCCCACCGAGTGGGGCTATTACGGTTTTCATCGTCAAATATCTCCATTCGTCTGAATTTGTGGTTTCTGCCGATGGTGTTCGGTGTTCTGTTCAAAAGTATAAGCGACGCGCAAAACGGTTTCTTCAGCAAAAGGGGCACCAAGCAGTTGTAATCCGACCGGCAATCCGCTTTGGACGAAACCACACGGTAGCGAAATACCGGGTAACCCGGCGTGACTTGCGGGTGTAGTCATGATGTCGGAGAGATACATCTGCAATGGATCTGCGGTTCGCTCTCCTATTTTGAACGCCGGTGTCGGTGAGGTCGGTGTTGCGATAACGTCAACTTCCGCAAATGCGGCATCGAAATCAGATTTGATCAGGGTGCGTACCTTCTGTGCTTTTTTATAATAGGCATCTTGATACCCTGCGCTGAGGGCGAAGGTGCCGATCATAATCCGCCGTTTCACCTCTTCACCGAACCCCTGACTTCGTGTTTTTTTGTACATCGTGATGAGGTCTTCCGGGTTCTCGGTGCGGTATCCATAACGGACACCGTCGTATCTTGCGAGATTGGCACTCGCTTCAGCGGGGGCAATAATGTAATAGGTCGCGATCGCATACTCCGTATGCGGCAACGATATTTCTTGAACGGTTGCCCCGAGGCGTTCAAGCACAGCAATCGCGCCCTGAACGCGCTCTGCAATTTCTGTGTCTAATGCCGATGTGAAATATTCTTTTGGCACCCCGATTTTTAAGCCGTGGACATCGTTGATGAGGCTCTGCGTAAAATCTGGCACGGGGACATCAACAGAGGTTGCGTCCATTGCGTCGCTGCCACAGATAGCGTTGAGTAACAAGGCGCAATCGGTGACATCTTTGGTAAAGGGGCCGATCTGGTCGAGTGACGAGGCGAAAGCGACGAGTCCATAGCGGGAAACGCGTCCATAAGTGGGTTTCATTCCGACGACTCCACAGAGTGCTGCGGGTTGCCGGATGGAACCGCCGGTATCTGAACCGAGTGAGCAGATCGCTGTATCGGCTGCTATAACTGCAGCAGAGCCACCACTTGAGCCGCCGGGTATGGTATCAAGGTTCCACGGGTTGTGCGTAATCTGATATGCGGAGTTTTCGGTAGAGGAGCCCATGGCGAACTCGTCCATATTCGTTTTACCGAGCATGACAACGCCTTGGTCATAGAGTTTCGTCATGACAGTTGCATCATAAGGCGGCACAAAGTTTTCAAGGATTTTAGAACCGCAGGTTGTCCGTACCCCTTTGGTGCAGATCACATCTTTAATGGCGATCGGGATCCCGGCGAGTGGTGGCATCTCGTCGCCTTTTTGAAATCCTGCATCGGCACGATTCGCCTGTTCCAGAGCCAAGTCTTTCGTTAGCCTCAAATAGCCTTTGACGTGAGGTTCAACTTCAGCAATACGCGCATAGACAGATTCAGTTAACGCTACAGCGGTAATCTCCCGATTTTTGAGTTTTTCGTGTAAAGTATGTGCTGTCAATTGATAGAGCGACATTCCGTTTTCCTTATTTTTTAGTGGCTGCGGTCAACCACTCTGGGAACGCCGAAGTATCCCGCTTCAGCTTCAGGTGCGTTAGTGAGGACATCTTCGCGCGGATAGGAAGGTTTGACAACATCCGGTTTGGCGACATGCGCTGCGCCGGTCTGTGACCCCATGATGAAAACTTGGTGCGGATGGATGTGCGATGTAGGTGGCACATCATCTGTCTCAAGTTCATTTAGTTTCCCTATGTAGTCCAGGATTCGGGCGAGCTGCTCGGTGAAATGTTCGGTCTCATTGTCGTTAAATTCGAGGCGCGCCAAGTTTGCGACATGGCGGACACCTTCTACGGTAATCGTTTCCACTGTTTTTTGCCTCCTTATTCGTCAAACACTGTTAGGTCAGGGACAACTGAAGCAGCGAGTCGTCTTGTCATCCCCGTCCGACTAAAACGAACGGTGATATGAGCATCCATCCCTGTGCCGGTGACTTTCGTTATCTTGCCCCTTCCGAATTGTGGATGCAGAACAATCTGGTCAACGTGGTAATCGGTTGGGTCCTCGGAAATTTCTTCATAGCGGAACGGGGAGCGGTATCGATCGACGTGCTTGATAAGGTGTTCAGGGACCTCCGAGATGAAACGAGAGGGTGTGCGATATTCTACATCTCGAAATGTTCTGCGGGATCTGGCATGCAAAAGATAGATCTGTTCCATCGCTCGCGTGATTCCGACGTAGCAGAGGCGCCGCTCTTCCTCTAATGCTGCTTCTGTATCCATAGAACGTTGGTGCGGTAGATAACCCTCTTCCATACCGACGATGAAAACGAATGGGAATTCCAAGCCTTTTGCACTGTGTAAGGTCATTAAGGTAACCAAATCAGTGCTGTCGGTGTCCATCGTATCTATATCGGCAATGAGTGCGACGTTCTCCAAATAATCGGCAAGGCTCGGTTCGGGTTCATCGTCTTCATATTGGTTAACAGCACTAATCAATTCCTCAATGTTTTCGACGCGATTTTGCGCTTCAATCGTCTGCTGTGCCTCCAGATTTTTGAGATAACCTGTTACTTTCAACACATAAACAAGCGCGTCGGTAGGTAGCGCGGTGGCATCAAATTCATCAAAAATTGTAGCGAAACGTTTCACTTTTGATTGGATGCCGCGGTTAATAGTGGTGATTTCTTCTACCCGTTGGACAGCCTCAAAAAGCGTAATATCTTCTCCGGCAGCAAAATCAATGAGTCGTTCAAGCGTTGTTGCCCCGATGCCGCGACTGGGTATATTGATAATCCGGCGGAGACTCATGGAGTCGTTCGGATTGCACATTACACGGAGGTAGGCGAGGAGATCCTTAATCTCCATCCGATCATAGAAACCGACACCGCCGACAATCTGATACGGGATGTTCGCAGCGCGGAATGCCTCCTCAAAGATACGGGATTGCGCGTTGGTGCGATAGAAGATAGCAAAGTCTTTGTAGTCTACACCGTCTGCATGCCAATCCTCAATTTGTGTTCCGACGTAACCCGCTTCGTCGCTTTCATCCATCGCCTCGTAACAGGTAATCTGTTCGCCGTCTTCGTGTTCTGTCCAAAGTTTTTTCGGTTTTCGGGTTTTATTGTTTTGGACAACGTTCCAGGCCGCGTCCAATATGTTTTGTGTGGACCGGTAATTCTGCTCCAAACGGAGAACACGGGTGTTCGAATAATCCTCCTCAAAATCGAGGATATTCCTGATGTCCGCGCCGCGAAAGGCGTAAATGGATTGGTCATCGTCCCCAACGACACAGATATTCTGTTTCGTGCCAGCTAACAGACGCACCAATTCGTACTGACATCGGTTGGTATCCTGATACTCATCAACGAGGATATATTCAAATTTGTTCTGATAAAATTGACGCACTTCGGGCTTTTTATCCAAGATTTCCACTGTGAAAAGCAGCAGATCGTCGAAGTCAAGGGAGTTGTTGAGACGGAGGGCATCTTGATAAAGCGGATAGACTTCTGCAACGATACTCTCAAAATAGCCATCAGCGATTTTCTGGTATTCGGCGGGCGAAATGGATTCGTTTTTTGCGCGGCTAATGAGACTGAGGATCGCGCGCGGGTTGTACTGCTTATCGCTGTAGTTGAGTTGCCGGAGGACATCTTTAACGAGTGTGGCTTGCTCACCTGTGTCGAAGATCGTAAAATCGCGGGTGTAGGCGCGTTTTTTGGATTGGGATACACCTTCAGTCTCTGCGGGCTCGCTTAATTTTTCAATATCTCGGCGGAGGATGCGGGCGCAGGTGGCATGGAAGGTTGATACCCAGAGGTCTCGGCTCACACTGCCTTCTACGAGTGTATCCAACCGTTCCTTCATCTCATTTGCTGCTTTGTTTGTGAATGTAACAGCGAGAATGCGGAAGGGGGAGACATCGTGGTGTTTGATGAGATAGGCGATACGGTGTGTGATGACGCGCGTTTTACCGCTGCCGGCACCGGATAAGATGAGAAGCGGTCCGTTGACGTGCTGGACAGCTTCGCGTTGGACATCGTTTAAGGATTTTAATAGCTTATCGGTCAATGTTTGCCTCTTGTTGCTTGGTATTTAAAGTAGTAGGCACACACCGTTGTGCCGTAACAGATTTGCAAGCAGCCGGTCTGGTGCCTTAATTTTATGCTATAAAGTATACACGATTCGGATTAATTTTGCAAAGGGAAAATTTCAGATAAGATATTCCTTCAAGAATTGTCCAGTGAACGAAGCATCGACTGCTGCGACCTCTTCAGGGGTACCGCATGCTAAAACATCCCCGCCTTTATGTCCACCTTCGGGTCCGAGGTCAATGACGTAATCTGCGGTTTTGATGACATCGAGATGATGCTCAATCACAAGCACAGTATGACCACTATCGACGAGTCGGTTGAGACTGTCTAAGAGCTTTTGAACATCAGCGATATGCAGCCCTGTGGTGGGTTCATCTAAGATGTAGAGGTTATGTTTGCCACGCTTGAGTTTGCCGAGTTCGCTTGCCAATTTTACGCGTTGTGCTTCACCCCCAGAGAGGATTGTCGCGGGATGTCCGATCTGGAGGTATCCCATACCGAGTTGGTTGAGAACGTTGAGTTTGTGGTGGATTAACCGCTGATCGGCGAAGAAGTCGACGCCTTCCTCAATTGACATATTAAGGATCTCAGAGATATTTTTACCGTTGTAGGTAACATCAAGCGTGTCTTCATTATAACGCGCGCCTTTACAGGTTGGACAAACGACTTCTACATCCGGCATGAAATGGAGTTTGGTGGTAATAGTGCCTTCACCGTGGCACTCCTCACAGCGTCCGCCTTTGACGTTGAAGCTGAATCGGGAGGCGGTATAACCTCTTGAGAGCGAGAGCGGGGTGCTGGCGAAGAGTTTACGGATATTATCGTAAAATCCGATGTAGGTGGCAGGGTTAGAACGCGAGGAACGTCCGATAGGGGATTGATCAATGCTGATCACATCGCTAACGTGTTGGTGCCCCTCAAGTTCATCGTGGTCCCCGTAGAGGGTTCGGCTGTCGTGGTAGATAGCATACAACTTTTTATAGAGGATCTCGTTGACAAGGGTGCTTTTCCCTGAACCTGAAGCACCTGTAATGCAAATAAGCATGCCGATCGGAATGTCAATGTCAATGTCTTTCAAGTTATTTTCTCTGGCACCTGTAATCGTCAAGAATTTCCCGTTCAAACCGCGACGTTCCTTTGGCAACAGGATCTCTCGTCTGCCACTCATGTAAAGTCCTGTCAAGGAGTCGGGGCAGTCAAGGATAGTTTCCAGTTCACCTTGAATGACGACTTTCCCGCCGTGGATTCCCGGTCCTGGTCCGAGTTCAATGATATGGTCTGCTGCACGGATTGTGCTTTCATCGTGTTCGACGACGATGACGGTGTTGCCGATGTCGCGCAACTTTCGGAGCGTCTCAATCATCTTAACATTGTCTTTCGGGTGCAAGCCGATACTCGGTTCATCAAGGACATAGAGCATCCCCATTAACCCGGAACCGATCTGTGTGGAGAGCCGGATCCGCTGCGATTCGCCGCCGGAAAGTGTTGCGGATCGGCGATTCAGGTTCAGATAATCCAATCCGATGCCGAGGAGCAGATTAATGCGGGTCACAAGTTCCTTGATGACGCGGTTGCCTGCCTCACGCTGCTTTATCGGAATATCCGTGACACTGAGCAAGAAATCTCGCAATTCCTCGAAATGCAGCTCACCGACATCATGAATGGTTTGATTCTCAATGGTAACAAGGAGCCGTTGTCGCTTCAGTTTGGCACCCCGGCAATCTGGACAGGTGTGTTCTACCATGACCTTTCGGAGATACTCTTCCATACCGGAGTGTGCTTCGCCCTGTTTGCGGTAGCGGCGATAATGTTTGTCAATACGGGTGATGATTCCCTCAAAACGGATTTTTCTACCGAGGTGGCGTTTCTCAACGGGGCGCGCCCCTTCTGGTTGTCGGATAGGGAATTCTTCGCCACGTGTGCCGTGGTAGAGGATATCAACGACGGCTTCCGGTAGGTCTGCAAAAGGTGTGTGAAGGTCAAATCCGTAGTGTTCAGCGAGGCTGTACATTGTCCTGCCATCCCATCTATCGGGATCATAGTTAAACGCTTGGTGGACGAATGCGCCTTCGGCGATGCTCCGCGTCTTGTCAGGGACGAGTAAATTGGGATGTACCTGTAGATAGGTGCCGAGCCCTGAGCAGGTTACGCATGCGCCGGTGGGTTCGTTAAAGGTAAAGTGATGCGGTCCGAGTTCAGCCATGATTATGCCGTGCTTTGGGCATCCGAAACCTTCTAACTGCTTTATTGCGTCTGCTTCGGCATCTTCTGGGAGCTGGACATCAAAACGCATGAAGCCTTCGCCTACGAGCATGGCGTGTTCAAGGGAGGCGAGTACCTGTTTGTCAATATCCTTTTTGACAAAGAACTTGTCAACAATCACTTGGAGGTCGTATTCTTGGTCTGGGTCGAGTTCAATTTCCTCGCTGATGTCGTGTTCAATACCGTCAATTCTGACGTGCCTGCAGCCTTTTGTGCGGATGTCGTCGAAGAGGTAATCGTAATCTTCGCCGTAGATTTTGAAGACCGGGACATGAATTTCGACTTCAGTGCCTTCTGGCATCGAGAGCATCCGCTCTAAAATATGATAGTGTGAGCGGGTCGGAATCTCGACTTCACAATAAGGGCAGTGCGCGACCCCGATGGTTGCATAGAGCATACGGAGATAGTCTTGCAAATCGGTCATGGTTCCGACAGTGGAGCGCGGGTTCATCGTGATCGTTTTCTGTTCAATAGAGACGACAGGCGACAACCCGTCAATGAAATCAACATCCGGCTTTTTGAGTTGTGTAATAAAGCGTTTGGCATAAGTGGACATGGATTCCAAGAAGCGCCGTTGTCCTTCAGCATAAACAGTATCAAATGCCAACGAAGATTTACCGGAACCACTGATGCCAGTAACGACGACGAGTTGGTCGCGTGGAATCTCAAGTTCAATGTTTTGTAAATTGTTTTCTCGGGCACCTTTAACGGCGACAGTTTGTCTCATATATGCCTCCTGCAGCAAGTGGTGTGATGTTCATAAACCTATGTGAAGTATTATATACAATTTCATAGCAAATTGCAAGGAAAAATTAGAGGTCTTTCGATTATAATCGTTTGACAGAAAACCTTTTTAATAGTATAATTTATTAAAATCATGAAATTTTGTCTGCTACCGGCTTACTATGAATTCACTCCGCCTTCTTGCGAACGGTTTTCTGATAGGTATTGCGAATATTATTCCCGGTATGAGCGGCGGGACTCTTGCACTTGTTTTGGGTATCTATGAACGGCTCATCGGGGCATTGCGGTGCATCGGACTTTCAACGGTTAAAAAATTAATTGGGATCCTCAGCTTCAAAAAAGTTGCCTTCACGGAAGCGGGGGCGGAGCTGCGCCGTATTGACTTCGGTTTTCTCGCGTTGTTAGGCATCGGTGCGATCGCTGCTCTATTGCTTACGTCAAAACTGATTGTGCATCTGTTGAACAATTACCACGATGCGACTTACGGTTTCTTTAGCGGGTTGATTTTGACATCTATTCTTGTACCGTTGCGAATGCTAAAAGGGTTCGGTTGGAAGGAAGTATTGGTACTCTTGATTGCGGTTGCGCTGATATTAAGCCTCTCTATCGGGACAGGTCAAAAGCAGTTAGAACGGGTGGCTTATAAAACCGGGGGCGCGGCAATGACGGTTGAAGGTGCCGGAGACTCGGATGGGTTTCCCACGTACTGGGAATTCGGACTCTTTTTTGCAAGCGGGGCACTCGCAATTTCAGCGATGATCTTGCCCGGCATCAGCGGTTCTTTTTTGATGCTAGCGCTGGGGGTATATTTTCCGCTCTTAGCGGCGATAAACACGCTGATAGAAGGCGTTCCGGGATTGGTCAAGGGCACTTTAACGAAGGCGATGTCAGGCAGTGTGTTGATACTCTTTTTTGCTGCGCTTGGATGTGTGTTTGGACTTCTGGCATTTACACGATTGCTCAACTATTTGTTGGAACGTTACCGGAATCTCACAATCGCCTTTCTGATCGGATTGATGGTGGGCTCACTTTACGGATTATGGCCGTTTCGGGAGTTCGCGATGGTTGATGGGGAACGTATAGATACGGTTCACATATTACCGCAACTTGATATGAATTTGCTGATCACTATGGGGGCTTTTCTCGTCGGTGGTGGCATTATTCTTTTATTTACACGGTTGGAGAATTAGAAGGCGAACCTTTTACTCATAGTTTACAAGCAGTCCGTTTCGCATGACGAGATGAAAGCAATAAAAAAAGTCGGTTTTTTTGTCAATACGACTAAAGCGAACGCCGCAGGTGTCGTCGAAGGCGTTTCTACGTGGCTTACGGAACGCGGTATTGTTCCGCTGCTTCCGGAGGAACAAGCGGTTGAACTGGGGTATCCACAAACGGGTATCTCCAAAAGGGCGGTTGTTGAAGAAGCAGATATGCTGCTCGTTCTCGGCGGCGATGGAACACTGCTGAGTGCGGCGCATACGCCACAGATTGAAAATGTGCCTATTTTAGCGATTAATATTGGGACGCTTGGGTTTTTGACAGATGCATCGCTTGATCAACTCTATCCAACTTTGACGGCGACGTTGGCGGGTGAGTATCGGATAGAGCATCGGATGATGTTAGAAGTGGTTGTAGACAGCCAACCGGAAGTAAAGGAAAGCGGACAACCGTTCCGGGCTTTTGCCCTTAACGATGTTGTTATTCGCCACTATACGCACCTGATTGAGTTAGACGCGTACATTGACGGCGAACTGTTTATCCCGTATAATGCAGATGGCTTGATCATCGCAACGCCGAGTGGTTCAACAGGCTATTCGCTGTCTTGTGCTGGTACTATCGTCGCGCCACAGTTAGAGGCGATGCTTCTAACACCTATAGCACCGCACAGTCTGACGGTACGTCCGTTTATCGCCGATGGTAATGCTGAGATAACGGTCAAGATGCGCGCCGCGTATCAGAGCGTTGATGTTTTTGTGGATGGTCAGCGTGAGACGCACAGCTTGACTGCGGGTGCGGTCATAAAAGTGGAAAAAGCGGAACGGACAATTCGGTTGATCCGTTCACAACATCATAGTTATTATAGAGCTTTACGTGAAAAACTGATGTTAGGCGAAAGTATCAGACGCGCCTAAGTATTAAATAGAACTCTCGAAAATGATAGAAACACTCTCTATCCGCAATATTGCCCTCATAGATGAACTTGAATTGGAACTGGCATCCGGGTTGAATATCTTTACAGGTGAGACGGGTGCCGGTAAATCTGTTATCCTGAAGTCCATCGGATTGGTGTTAGGAGAACGAGCCTCCGCGGATATTGTGCGCGAGGGTGCCGATTTTGCCAAGGTAGAAGCAAGTGTCGCCCCTGACGAGACGCATCCGATGTGGCACACAGATTTTGCCTTTAGTGATGTCTTGGATCCCTCGGATGTGGTGATTCTTTCAAGGCAAATCAGCGCGAACGGTCGGAGCCGCTGCCATATCAACGGTCGTTTGGTGAATTTAAAGCAATTGCAGGCACTCGGAACGCTGCTTGTTGATATTCATGGACAACACGAGCATCAATCGCTATTTCGGACGGAAACACACCTCAAGCTTTTGGATGATTTCGGTGGGAGCAGTGAGGTGCGGCAGCAGGTTGGCAAGATGTATACGCAGCTGCGCGCATTGCAACAAGAGTCGGACTCGCTTGCAGACACTTTGGCTGCATCCGCACGCGAAAAAGAGCTCCTTGAATTTGAGATTAAAGAGCTGACTGCGGCAAATCTGGAGGAAGATGAAGACGAAAAGTTGGCAGATGAAGCGCGCGTCTTAAAAAATGCCGAGAAATTATCGAAGTCCGCGAACGCTGTGTGTCAACACCTCGATGGCGGCACCCGGGGTGGTTTTGGCAGTGGGTCTATGGGCACGGATTTGTCTACACTGGACCGTTTGAAAGATGCTGCGAACGCGCTGACCGACTTATCAGATATTGATGGCAGCCTCTCGGAATTGCGGGATCGTTTGGAATCAGCGCTCTACGAATTGGAGGACCTCGCTTCACAGATCCGTCAGTATGCGGACACGGTGGAATTCAATCAAGGGCGATTGGAGGAGATCACCGACCGGCTGGCACTGATTGGGAAACTGAAGCGGCGTTATGGCAACACTATTTCCGAGATATTGGCATACCACGCTGACGCGGAGCAAAAATTGGAGACGCTACACCTCGGTTCAGAGCAGCAGGCGTCGCTTCAAGCGGAGATTCAAAAAACGATTCGAGAAGCTCAGCATCTGTGTAGTGGGCTCTCGGCGAAACGGATGCACGTTGCGAAACATCTTTCAGAGCGGATTGAGAAGGAACTTCGTACACTCGGCATGGACAAAGCGGAGTTTCAGGCATCTGTTGAACATATTCCGGATGAACGGGGTGCGTTTCAGGTAGATGGCAAGCGGTATGCGTTTCGTTCCGATGGGATGGACGCTGTTGAATTTTTGATTGCGCCGAATGTGGGTTCCGAAGCGCGTCCGATTGTGAGGATTGCGTCAGGTGGTGAGATTTCTCGGATCATGCTGGCTTTAAAGACAGTGTTGGTGCAAGTTGATGAGATTCCGACGCTGCTGTTTGATGAGATTGATAGCGGGATTGGCGGCAAGGTTGGAGATGTTGTTGGCAAGAAATTGAAGGAACTTTCGGCGTTTTCGCAGGTCATCTGTATTACGCATCTGCCACAGATTGCGCGTTTTGCTGACAAACATTTCCGGGTCGAAAAAAAGGTTGTTGATGAACGGACGCTGATTACAGCGAAACCACTAACGGCAGCGGAACAGGTTAATGAGATCACGCGAATGTATGGTGGCGAAGAGACAGAAATAGGGCTTGCGCATGCGCGAGAGTTATTGTCTGAAAAACAGGTAACTTCATAGGGGTGCCCGATGCGGTTGCAAACCGCGCTTACCGGGTGTTGTGTTTCTGCATGAAAATGCTGTGGACAAAAATATGGACGACAGGTTTACACAAGCGAACGGAACGCATGTCTATACTGGGTGCGAGTTATTAGTGAAAGGTGCCTTAGAGAGTGGCGTTAGCCTTCTCACGGGTTACCCTGGTTCACCACTTGCCGAAGTATTTGATGTCCTCCAACGTAATGCCGAATTGTTGAAAAACAACGGTATCGTGGCACAGATAGCCAACAATGAAGCGTTAAGTATTGCGCGTCTGAATGGCTCCCAGATGGCGGATGTCCGTGCGGTTGCGTTCATGAAAAGCGTGGGCTTGCATGTCGCTTCCGATGCGCTGGCGATTAGCAACCTTGCGGGGACAACTGGCGGCGCTGTGGTTGTGGTTGGTGATGATACATGGTCGCACAGTACGCAGGTGCCTGCGGACTCGCGATTTTTGGCGCGGCATGTTTATACGCCGCTTATTGAACCGAGTACATTTCAGGAACTCAAGGATTGGGTGAACTCTGCTTTCCAGATTTCTGCTGCAGCCGATTTATATGTCTGTTATTTAACGACCGAAAATCAGGCGAGTGGTGGTGGAAATGTTGAACTTCAACCTAACATTTATCCTGACATTACTGGTCTGAAACGCGTGAGTCTTGATACCGCCTTGATTGATGCGGATAAACGGGTTGTCTTACCGCCGCATACCGCCCAGATTGAGAAGGAAACGTTGGGGGAACGGCTGCCGACTGCTCTTGAAACGGCGAGGGATCTGGGACTCAATAAAATTCAGTTTGTCGGAGGGACAGGAAGTCAAAAGCGGGCAGCTATCGGGTTTGTGAGTGCGGGTTTGGCACACAGCTGTCTTCTCCACGCACTCGGAGAATTGAACATGGACGGCGAGATTCCTGTTCTGAAACTCGGTATGACGCATCCGATCGATGCGGATATCGTCCGCGAGTTTGTCGAACAGGTCGACGAAATCTACGTCGTAGAAGAGAAACGTCCGCTCTTAGAAAACGAAATTAAGGCACTGCTTACCCAAATGTATCAAGAGGGTGGCATGAAGCGGTACGTCAACGTTTGGGGCAAAAGATTCCCTGACGGTTTAGCCGGCATTCCCGCAGCGTCCGGTTTAGATGCGTCTATTCTCATCCAGAAACTGATTCCACTTCTGAAACACCGGTTGGCTCCGGTGGGATCCACGGGTTATGCGCGAGGGAGCGACGCTTCTGTTGATTTGCAGCACCTTGCGCGTGAAGAAGCACTTCAAAAGGAAGTTTCGGAATCACAGATTGACATTCCACAACGGACACCTACCTTCTGTCCAGGGTGCCCCCACCGGGACTCTTCGAGTGTTTTCCTTGAAATCACAAGGCAATTTATGGATACGGACTATATGAAAAAGCATCACGATTCGGGCCCGATAGATCTCGTGTTTCACGGGGATATCGGTTGCTATTCGATGCTCAAATATGAGCCGTTTCCGCGGTTGATGCACAACCTCTCCGCGATGGCATTAGGCGGTGGATCAGGTGCCGGCATTGACCCGTTTATCGAAAATAAACAGATCGTTTTCATGGGTGATTCAACGTTTTTCCACGGTGGGATGTCGGCAATTTCAGATTCAATTAAAAACAATCAAGACATCGCTTATATCATTTTAGACAACCAAACGACGGCGATGACTGGACATCAACCGACTCCGGCGGGTGAACTTGATCTCCTCGGCAATCCGACATTCGCGCAAGACATTGAGCAGGTTGCCCAAGGGCTCGCGGGCAATTCGGAAATAGATATTGTGCGTACGAACCCGGAAGATCGGGTCAACTATAAAAAATACCTTGAGCAGACGATCCTTAAACCAGGGGTCAAAATTATTATTGCGGATAAAGAGTGTGCGATTACTTATCAGCGCCGTTTGCGGCGTGAACAACGCAAGACTATAGCGAATGAGGGTTTCCTGAAGTCCGAAAAGCATATCAATATCACGCCTGAGGTCTGCGAATTTTGTCGGGAATGTACTGTAGCGACGGGGTGTCCGGGTTTAAAAATTGTTGAGACAGATTACGGCGAGAAGGTTGCGATTGACCAGTCGAATTGCGTTTCCGATGGGGCATGTGCGCGGATCAAATACGCTTGTCCGGCTTTTGAAGAGGTTATCGTCACGCGTAAACGTCCCCCGCGAGAGCAGACGTTAGCATCTGCTTATCAGGATCTTTTGCGTGATGAGTCTCTAACGCCGCCGCCACCCCTAACGTTTGATCGGAGTTGGAACACTTACGCTGCGGGCGTCGGTGGCATGGGCATCGGGACTATTTCTAAGGTGCTTGTGGTTGCCGGGTATCTCCAAGGCTACGATGTAAAGTTCTGCGATAGGAAAGGGTTGGCAATTCGCAATGGCGGGGTTTATACACATATTGTCTATACGCAACCGGGCACTCACACGTCTCCGATGATCCCGTATGGCAAAGCGGATCTGCTGTTAGGACTTGACATTTTAGAAGCTGTGCGTGGCATTACACCGCGCTCACTTTTCCGTGTCGCCTCCCCCGGGCGTACGGCTGCTGTCATCAATACGGCGAAAACCGAGACGATAACGACGCTCATTGGCAAGGACGACTTTGATCCAGATACGCTTGAAGAGACGCTTCAGACCCATACGAAATCCGATGCTTATTTCGGCATTGATCTGTTTAGTGTCTCTGAGCAGCTGTTCGGCAACAAGTTGTATGCGAACATGATGTTGCTGGGTACTGCGTTCCAACGCCGCTTGATTCCTCTTGAGCTGGGACCGCTCCAATTGGCACTTAAACAGATGGTGCCGCATGCGGATTTGGAGACGAATATGAAAGCGTTCAATGTCGGACGGCGGCTCGCGCTTGACTCGGAACAGCTCGCGGATGAGGTGTCCGGACAGTCGAGTTATGCGGAAATGCTGTCTGAAAAACGCCAGATTTTGGAGCGAAAACGTGGCGGAAAGCGTTTGACAGCAGGGTATACAACGCTCGTCGAAAGTGCTGTGGAGACGATAAACCTTGATTCAGACAACATGCATCGACTCTTGGCACTCTATATCTACGATCTCATCCAATTTGAGAATCTTAACTATGCCCGGCGGTATGTTGAAAAGATAAAACACGTTCACGCGCAGGATTCAGAAGTATATGACTATCGTGCGACAAAAGCGGCTATCAGATATCTCCATAAGGTAATGCTGATTAAGGACGAAGTCTACGTTGCACATCTTCTGACGAGCGAAGAGAAATTGACGCGGGATAAGGCATTGTATAAAATTGACACAAAAAATGGCGACAGTATTAAATATGTTCACCTTAATCGCCCGCATTTCACTGTTATGGGATTTGACTTTGAGGCGGATATTGATACGCAGAACTGGCAGTTAAACCTGATGAAACGGATGAAGTTTCTCAGGCGGTTGTTACCGGAATGGCATGCGAAGGAGAAGGCGTTCCGAGAGTGGTATATTACGCGCGTGATTGACACGTTCGCGCCGACGGATGCAGCGGGATATGATAAACATCTCCGCGCGTTAGAATGCGTGGAAGAGGTCCGCGGTTATCGCGAGATTCGCTATCCGAAGATGGCAGCAGCGAAACAGAGCGTTGAAGCACTGCTTGCCGAATAGCAGCCAGCCATCGGCGAGAGACAGTCGATCCTATGGGGGGCATCACTAAAAAATGCAAAAGCAACACTTACTAACAGGACATACGCGTATCGTCGGTGTTATTGGAGACCCCGTTAAACACAGTCGGTCGCCTCAGATGCACAATGCTGCTTTTGCGAAAGCGGAGCTTAATTATGTATACGTCCCTTTTCATGTTCGCCCAGATGATTTGGCAGATGCAATTGCGGGGTTTAAAGCGATCAACGTGGTTGGAATTAACGTGACGCTTCCGCATAAACAGGCGGTCCTCTCACATCTGACATCGGTCTCACGGGAGGCGGAACTCATCGGTGCGGTGAATACGCTCACGTTTACAGCTGAAGGTATCCACGGCGATAATACAGATGCGCCGGGTGTTTTGAGAGCCTTATCGGAAAACGGAGATATGTCTGTACCGGTAGGTGAAAATGTTGTCGTTTTAGGTGCGGGGGGTGCTGCGCGGGCAGTCGTCGTCGCCTTTGCCCTTGCGGGTGTGGCTTCGATTACGATTGCCAATCGCACAGTGGCAAAAGCTGTCTCCTTAGCGGCGGAGATGGGTGAAAAGACGGGTGTTTCGATGCAGGGGTTGGGTCTTGCGGACGCTCGCTTGGCTGCTGCTGTGCGTGAGAGCATGCTTCTCATCAATACTGCGACGGTGAGCATGGATGCGACGCATCCACTGTTAATTTCTGCCGATTGGCTTCAACCGAAGACTATCGTTTACGACATTGTATATACGCCTCCGGTGACACCGCTCATGCAAGCGGCTGCTGCGCGCGGCTGTGAAACGCTCGGTGGCATCGGTATGTTAGTGCATCAGGGGGCTATCGCTTTTGAGACATGGACGGGTATCGCACCTTGTACGGAGACAATGCGCGAAGCACTCTCCTTGTCAACTAACCGCAAGGAAACCTAAAAATATGGAACAACAAGAACACGATCTTAATAAACCGATTCGATTCGTTATACTCGGCATACCGTATACTATCAAACCGACTGAGGACTTACCTCCGGAAGCGATTGCCGAACTGGTTGAGGAAGTCAAAAGTTTAGTTGAATCCTATCTCAGGAAGGGTTTTGATGAAACGAGGGTCCCGTTGCTCGTCGCGTTCCACATCGCTGATGAAAAGCGGCGGCTGCAAGACGAGTATGAATTGCCATTACACCGGATAGTGGAACGCCTCCAATTTGCGATTGAAGAGGAAGAAGTAACCGTTGCGACAGAAGAGGAGTCAAGTTAGGGAGTGCGTCGGTCCTATCTATTTTGTGGCTTAACGGAGTAACAGCAAGGCGAGGGCACCCAGTATCGGCAGCAGCGCAATTAAGATTTTGACTTCAAGCAGATAGCTTTTATAACGCTGAATGGCGGAACTCTGCTCTATCCATTGGTCGATAAAACCGATTCGCCGGTGGATAGAGGGGTGTGTATTGAACATTTCAAAGACCCGTCGAATTGACTTCGGTACGGAATTCAGCACAGCAAGTTTGAGCAAGGCATTTTTGAATTCTTCTGGTTTTTCTGTGAGTGCGGTTGCATATAGGTCGGCTTGATGTTCACAGCGTCTTGACAGATACCGGAAGATGAACACGAAATAGAGGATGAGAAAAGTTAGTGAACATAAGGTTGGCAGGATTTGTGATTCCCCGAAATATGCCACCAAGGGTTCTTCAACAAGCACAAAGAAAAACAGATAATTCAATAGATAAAAGATTGAGAACAGCATATATGTCGGAATATGTCTGTAGCGGATATGTCCAAGTTCGTGGGCGACGATGGTTTCGATCTCTTCATCTGTAAAGTATTCGAGGAGTGCGTCTGTGAGAAAAATTCGGCGGTTCCAAGGGAATGCCCCCGCGACTGCAGCGTTTGCTATTAACAGGGAACCGGTCTGCCATACGACAATATCCCGGTATTTTATGCCACTCTGTTTGGTCAATACATCTAATTTCTCCTTCAATGCTGAACCCGCCACCAAGGGTTCCGTTTTCCATAAAAACCGCATGAGCAGTGGTGCGAGGATAAAAGCGGAGGCGATCACTGGTAGAATCAAACCTATGAGTACATAAGGATGCTCTACAACGAAGAGTTGCACTGAATACGGAAGCCAGTAGACAGTATCTATTATGACGAGATAAACAAGCATCGGCAGCAGTGGGAAGATCAAGAATTTGAATTGAAGCGTAGCGACCTCTCGATAGTGCGATTGTTGGAGCCGGTTGACTTGATAGAAGACAAGCCGGATACAGATAAGTCCGATCAGGAGCGGTAGCAAGGCGAATATTTGGCGTAGATTTTTCATCGGCAAGAAAGCAAGGTATCTATCAACCAAGGCGGGCAAATTCAACAGGTATAGATTACAGAGATACGCTGCTAAGCTGATACACTCGAAAACGATCATGAATCGGCGCAACCGATAGAGTTTCGGTAGATTCTCTTCCTGGTCGGCAGAAAAGTTGCGCGTTACGTAAGATGTCACGAAACTGGTAATGAGGACAGGGACCCCTGTCAGGACAATTGTCCACAGTAACACTTGTATATCGGTGAGGCCTATGTGTGCCTCCGGGGGTTCAAAGTAGAAGAGAAAGAGTAACCCCGCGATTAAGATAATGCTTATCTGTCCCATGCTGCCAGTTGTCCTCGTTATAATTTTATTCGTCTTGCGAGTTTTGGATTTACGAGCGTGATTCGTGACGATTGAGTGTTTCTGTTCAATTGTATCTTATCTTGCATCAAAAAATCAAGTGTGTTTTCACATCTAATTCTATCGTTGTGGCAGGTGAGAAAAAAATTTTGACTTTTTTTTGGAAAAAGTGATATAATTTGTATTAGAAGCACCTGTGAGGAGAAATCGCTTGCAGGTTTTCCATATTTTGCAAGTGCGCGATGTAGTTTCAGGCATTAACAAGCGTTGTTTGTGCGCGGGAACGTAATTATTCCGTTTGCATATATACACTCAATCAAAGCGGGATTTGAGAAGAATTCCGAGGGAAATAGAGTTTACTATTTTATTTTGGCGTAACTTAAAAACTGATGCTGTCATGTCGGTTCGTGAGTGGCGCTGAAAATTGTTGTAAAAAATTAGGAGGAATCCATGTTAAGTAGAACCGCTTTCACAATTATGGCTCTTTTGGGCGTTGCGCTCGTTGTGAGTAGCTGCGGCAAGTTGAACCAAGAAGAGTTTGAAATGTGGAAGAACGAACATGTCACAGAGATACAGCGGACCAACACTGACATGTCAAACAAATTCACGGCGTTAGAGGGCAAAGTCGACCAGCAAAGCAAAGATACAACAGAGGCGATCACGAAAGCGAAAGAAGAGGCGATTGCTGCTTCGCAACAGGGTGATGCCGATACAATTGCTGCTGCAGACCAAAAAGCCAAAGAAAACGATGCACAACTCCGCGCTGACCTGACGAAGACTATTGATATGAAAGGCAAAGAGGCGATGGAGGCTGTGAAAGGCATAGATGCCAAATTGGATAAACAGAGTATGGCACATGAGCAATCCGACAAAGCACAAGACGCAGCGATAAAGCAGCTGCAGTCCGATGTGATGGCTTTGAAGGAACAGGTGTCAATGGTGGATGCGAAGGCTTCTGCAAAGCCGACGCTGGTGGTGACCGTTGCGTTTGGCAGTGGCCAGACGGGTCTATCGAGCAAAGCCAAAGAGATGCTTGACGGTATCGCCGATGTACTGATGGCATCGGATGCACAGATCAACGTTGTTGGACATGCGGATGGTACGCCAGTGCTACGCGGCAGTTATAGAAGCAACTGGGATCTGTCACAAGCGCGCGCCAATTCGGCAGCGAAGTATTTGCAATCGAAAGGCATTGATGCTGCCAGAATAGAGGCGGTTGGCGTGGCACACACGCAACCTATCGCCCCGCAAAACACTGCTGCTGGCAGAGCGATGAATCGCAGGGTTGAAGTCATTCTGCTCCCTGCTGGCGCGATGCGGTAGCTTAACCTGTTTGATACCAACGTAGGGGCGGGTTCCTCGCCCGCCCATCGTTGTCATATCAGTGTCTTACAGCATTTGTCGGATAAGGATTTTATTTCTATGCGTCTGGTATTTGTATGTCTCTTGTTGCTCCTGATGCCGAGCCTAACACCCGCGGATGCTGTTGATCCCCCGCCCTTGCGACCGTCTCCTGTCCGAGATTTTTTGGGCGCACACCTCGATTTTCCTGCGTTTCAACTTTCCCTATTTTCATATAAACCGGAGTTAGGCGGCTTGACAGATATTCTCCAGAGTGTCGGTGTATCAAACGTTCCGAGCGCGCTGTTGCCTATGTTTTCGGTTGTGTTTGAACATACACCGGCGTTAGATTCACGTTTCGAGCTCGGCTATTGGCAGATGGACCTTGATATTCCGCCCCCGACCTCGGCGTCTCTCTCTACCACGCTGATTCCAGTTTCTTATCAACTCATCTATCGACCTGTTCTGCTGTCCGAATTTTTACCGATCTATTTGGGTGGTGGTATCGGTTTTTTGGGGACGAGTTTTAGTGGCAGTGCGGTGGATCTGATTGAACAGCAAGGTATCAGTTTCGATGGCAATTCTTCTGGTCTCACTGGCTATGTGCTTATCGGTGCAGAACTGTTTCAGTGGGAATATAACCTTGCGCTGAATCTTGAGTTGAAACGGATTCTCAAAACAGTAGAGACAACGGGTACGATACCGCTCGATCTGATTTTAGATGGCACTGCAATCGGGTTGGGTGTCAAAATGGAGTTTTAGTTTTCAGTTTTCATAAACCACTGAAATTTGGAATCCGGTAAGCGAATCCTCCCCTTTATCATCTGTCTTGTGGTCGGTGGCATTATCGGCGGCTACTCGGAGACACCGCTTCCACTGCTGAGTCTGCTGGCTGTAACGGGTGCCTTCATTTTTCTCGGCATGGAGCTCGCGGTCTATCTGCTGTTAATTGCGCTGCCCTTTTCATTCCGCTACATTCTCCCGGGTCGATTTGAAATCCAAACCCCGACAGAACCGCTGTTGGGTATGCTCGTCGCTGTTTATTGCGTACAAAAAATAGCGGATCGGGCACTCCAGAAAGAGAAACCAGAACATACCTTTCCGTTCTTGATCCCGCTCTGCGCCTATATCTTCGTTACTTTCCTTTCAGCAATTAATACGCCTGATCTTTTCGGGACCCTCAAAGGTGCGCTTCGCGCGACGGTGTACATGCTGTTCAGCGTAATCGTGTATGCTGTTATCCAAAACAGAGCGACTCTGAAACGCCTGTTTATCGCTATTTTTCCATCTGCTGCTGTGGCTGTTATCTGGACGGTTATTGTGCTAATTTATCACATTGACGCGTGGCAGTGGACAAGTGCCTATCGGAGCGCGCCGTTTACGAATTACTCGGTTTACGGTGCTTTCACGGCACTGTTCTTTTTGGTTTGCCTTAGCCGCCTGCTGTTTGATAACGGCAGTTATGATCGCGTGTTATGGACAGCGTGGTTCGTCTGTTTCAGCGTCGGGCTGCTGATGTGCTTTTCGCGCGGGGTCTGGCTTTCTGTCATTGTCGCAGTCGGTTTTATGCTGCTGCAACTCGGCGGAGGCGTTACGCATAAAAAGGTGCTGTTTATCGGTGCTGCAGGTCTGCTCTTCCTGATATGTCTGAATTTGCCCGGTGTCTATAATATTATTATTGAACGGGTTTCGTCTGCTGTGGATATCAGTTATGCTTCAAACCGCGCGCGTCTCTTACGGTGGGGACAGGCGGTCGTGATGTTTCTTGAGAGCCCGATTTTGGGTAAAGGTTACGGGGCGTTTGCGATGCTTTACGAAGAAGATGTAGCACTCGTTGGCAGTTACACGGCGCAGTATCAACTCGGCGCCCATAGCGAATACCTGCAAGTGATAGCGGAATTGGGGATCATTGGATTAGGCGTATGGATATGGTTGACTCTTGCGTTCTTACGCTACGGTTTTCGCGCCCTTAAAACGATAGATGATGGTTTTTACCGCTCCATCGTCATCGGATTGCTGGCAGCAGAGATTTCATTAATGGTGCATTTTACGGTGAACAATCTTTTGAACGGTGATGCGATTGGGATTCCGTTTTGGGGGATTTACGGGTTGTTGCCGGCTGTGGTGCAGATGGCTGCCCGTGAAAAGGTTTTATCAGAAAGTGAAGGCGGTGTATAATATAGGATAGATGCAATTCGGTTAGAAAATCAATGGAGAGATTAGATGAACGTTATTCATATTATTTCAGATACGTTTCGACGCGATAATTTGGCGATTTATGGCGGAAAAGGATATACACCCTCCCTAAACGCCTTTGCAGAAAAATGTGTTGTTTTTGATAAAGCTTATGTGTGTAGTTATCCGACTGTGCCGATCCGAGGGGATTTGGTGACAGGAGAGGTGAGTATCTGTCGACGGGGCTGGGAACCGCTCAAACGAGATGTGCCGGTCATCGCGACTGATTTAACGAAGGCTGGCGTTGTGAGTATGATGATTGCGGATACGCCGCACCATATCAACAACGGTTTCTTTTACAATCGTGGGTTTACAGGATGGAAATGGATTCGCGGGCAGGAAGGCGACTGTTTAGAAACGCATCCGTACGATTATGAATCGCAGGAGTCCTTGCGGTATCGCGAGTATACGCGGACCCATCCGAATAGGTTACCTGCTGGTCTCGGAAATCACATTAGAAACAGTGACTTTCGGCAGACAGAGGCGGATACTTTCGTTGCACAGACTGTGCAAACGGCTTGCGATTGGTTGGAACGGAACTATCAACACGATAATTTTTATTTGATGGTGGACACTTTCGATCCGCACGAACCGTGGGACGCGCCTGAATGGTACCTAAAGCGTTTTGATGCAAGCGATTATGACGGACCAGAACCGATCTATCCGCCTTACGGTCCTAATCCGATGAATGAACGCGAGACGGAGCGGCTCAACGCGCTCTATCGCGCGGAAGCGTCGCTGGTTGACAATTGGATCGGGCAGCTTTTGCGGAAGATTGACTATATGGGATTAATGGAAAACACGATGGTGATTTTCATGGCGGATCACGGGTTTCTATTGGGTGAACACGGCTTGCTCGCTAAGAACCTCAGCATGTATGAAGAGATCGTTCACATTCCGCTGCTGGTTTATCATCCAGAGGCAACGCCGCGCCACACGGACGCGCTTGCAAGTATCATCGATATTCCTGCGACTGTTATTGATGTGTTCGGTGCAGAACGCAGTGGACAGGTAGAAGGTAATAGTCTCCTACCTGCTGTCCTGGGCGACACGGATACGGGACGCGACTATGCGATTACGCACGGTGCTTGGGTCGGCGGCTGGAGTCCCGATGGGGGGAGTCCACACGGGAGCATTACTGATGGTACTTGGTCTCTACTCTTGGAAAACCGCGGTGCGCCGCAGTCTTTATTCCATTTACCTTCTGATCCGGAGCAGGTGAATAATCGGTTTGAATCGGATACGTCGGAAGCGCGTCGGCTCTATCAAGCATTTTTGGATTTCTTAGGGCAGCACGGGGCCCCTGAAGCGATGGTCGCCCAATTCCAAGATCGGTGGCCGGTTTAAGTTGTCCAGTCCATGAGGACGCCTAAGTATTCATCTTTCCGATCTGTCAATCCATCATAGGCGGATTGTGCATCTTCCGGGTCAATGACGTGCGTCAGTAATTCTTCTACCTTGAACTTGCTGTCACATATCAGCGAATACACCAAACGCGAGTTGCGTTCAAGCGAGTGCTTTGATTCACCAGAGTGCATCGTCGGATAGACCCATTCATGCGCGCTTTTAAGGGTAATCGCGCCTAAACCGATGCTGTGACTATAGTTCAGAATCTCTGTTGCGTTGGTGACGTATTCGCCGCGCGGTGAACCGAGTAAGATAACTTCGCCTTTCCTGCCGGTCAATTGGTATGCAGTCTCTACGAGTCGAGGGTTGCCGATGGCTTCGACGGTAACGGCTGCTTTTTCGCCGTTTGTCAATGCGTTCACGCGTTCTTGTACATCTTCTTCGTCAGGATTAATGAGATGCCGGATGCCGCACTGCCGGGCGATTTCAAGTCGGCGCGGCACTCGCTCGATGCTGATGACGTTCATACCTGCCAGATTGAAGAGTTGTGATGCGGAGTTGCCTACCAGTCCTAAGCCGATAATGGCGACAGTATCTCCGAATTCAGCAGATGATACGCGCAGGGAGGTCATGGCGACTGTTGCCATTCGGACAAAGGGGACCAGTTTCTCATCTATATCTAAAGGTGGTTTGAACGCCAAAAGCACCGCCTCAGTTTTGGCGATAGAGGCGTGCGGACTATAGCAGAAGGCGAGATCGCCGGCGACGCATTTGGTTACGTTTTCACCGACTTTGAGCACTTCACCGACGGCTGTATAGCCGGAGCCGTGTGGGAATCGGGTGCCGCTTTCGAGCCCGGTATAGCCTGCGCCCTCGGTGCCGGGGCTGATCAAGCTGTAGTGCGTTTTGAGTAAAATCTGGTTTGGTGCAAGCGTTTCGTCGAGTTCAAAATCTTCCAGCGTTGCGGAACGTTTCGCTGGCATCACAATCTGTTTGCCTTTCATCAGTATTTTCGGATTGGAGCCCATTCTTTAGAACGGGGCAGAAATCCCGCCTCCTCTTTATTTTTTCCCATTTTTCGTGTATGTGTTAAGGAGATATTCTCCAAAACTGACAAATCCTAAAATTAGGATAACGCATTTCAAAGAAATATTCAAAGCCTTTATTTCCTCACTAAAAAATATCTTTTAATTTTTTCTCCTCTGTATGGTATACTATTTAAACCTAATTTTGGGGACCCTTAAAACATTTCTAGCACTGAAGAATGTCTGCCGTTAAAATTGCGGGGTAGTTTAGACATGAACGAAAAACAGAATGAAAACATAGATGGAAGACAGGAACGATTGATAGAAATCTACAAACTTCAAGCGCAATTGACAAACAACATAAGTAACTGGCGCACTACAACAAATCGCTTCTATATAGTAGTGATGTCTGGATTAATTTTGATCTTCTCTACCTTCTTACAAAACAAAGAAAAATTACCTACAGAACTACTAAATATAGTATCTATTGAACAGCTCATAGTAATATTAGGCGTATTAGGTCTATCTTTATCTTGGATATGGTGCATTTCTGTTAATTCTTACCTCCGAGTGAATTCTCGAAAATATGAGGCATTAAAGAAATTAGAAGATGAACTTGAATACCAATTCTTTAAAGACGAGTGGGAATTTTTAGCTGACGATGAAAAGAAAAAAACTTATTGGCAAAGATCGAGAATTGAACTCACCTTACCAAGTCTTTTTTTCATTTGTTTCACAGCGTTAATGGGATTTGGGTTATACAATTTTCCAAATAAACTTTATCTTCTATTTCTCATCTATCCGGTATCTCTGGCAGCAATGTTAGGCTCTGGTTTGTACAAATGGGTGAAAATAGAGAAGGGTTTTAATAGAGAGGATTAGACTAATGGCAAAATGGCTTGATCGAATGATTAATTGGGGTTTTCTTGCTATTCCGATAGGCATCGCTTTGTTGGTTTTCCTATTAAGTCGCTTAGGATGTGGTCAAATGTCTGTTGAGGAAATGGAATCTGTAATGGAGAAGCCCTCTGCAGTCATTTATACTGTCCAAAAGCCTTATCTGCTTACCATACCGGATGATCGAAACCCGACCAGTAGGGGTGAAGCTCTTCACAATCCTTCACATATTAGTGGACAATGTAAAGCAGCAAATTTAAAGGAGAAACTTTCTTTATGAGACTTACGCAAGAGCAGTGCGAAACTTTTCGGACACAAGGTGTTCTGATCGCTAAAAATGCGCTGACAGATGCAGACCTCGAGCCTGTCATCGACGAGATTTCAGGCTGGATTTCGGAACGCGCCCTCGCCTTAAAAGCGGAAGGTAAAATCGAAGACCTACATGAAGATGAAGCCTTCGATAAGCGGTTCGGAATGTTACTGGCACAGTCGGGCGAGATGGCTGGCGGGTTGGATATTATGCACTACCGCGGTAAAGCGATCTTTGACTTTCTGAAGAACGATAATCTTTTAGATGTTGTTGAAGGTATTGTTGGACCGGAGATTACTTGTAATCCGATTCAGCATCTGCGTGCGAAACCGCCGGTTGTAGATGGGAACGCGAGCTGGGCAGGCGGGGTGCCGTGGCATCAGGATGCCGGGGTAATGATGCCGGAGGCGGAAGGTTCTGAGATCGTCACGTGTTGGCTGCCGTTGGGGGATAGCACGATAGAGATGGGCTGCCTTCAGGCGTTGCCGGGTATCACTGAAGATATAGGGTATCTGACGCATCAGAAAGAGGGTGGGACAATGATCAAGCCGGAGTTGATGCCGGATGTTGAACCCCTGATGCTGGAATGCTACCGAGGCGATGTTATCTTATTGAGCCGTTTTACACCGCATCGTTCGGAACCGAATACGTCTGACCGGTGCCGCTGGTCGCTGGATTTGCGGTATCAGACGACGGGACATCATACCGGGCGAACGGCGCATCCGGATTTTATTGTGCGGAGTCGGAAAAATCCTGAAACTGTGTTGGCTGAACATCAAGACTGGTGCGATTTGTGGGTAGATGCTTTTGAAAATCCGCGCGGTTTCGCAGGGCATAGGTCGGTGTAACGATGCAAGCGATTATTCTGTGCGGTGGTCTCGCGACTCGGCTCGGTGCGGCAGCGAAAACGGTTCCGAAGGTGCTGTTGGAGATCGCAGGGAAAACGGTGCTGGCGTGGCAGATCCAGTTATTGAAGGATGCTGGTGTTACGGAGGTAGTGCTTGCATCGGGGCACCTGCACGATGTGCTTTATGCACGGGTGGGTGACAATTACGCCGGCGTGTCTATCCGTTATGCGAAAGAGGAGCAGCGGCTCGGGACGGGTGGCGCGATTCAGAACGCTATGAAACAGGTTGATACCTCCCCTTTTTTTGTTTTGAACGGCGATATACTGCTTGCCGGTTTTTCGCTCCGTAAGATGTTAGATCGTTTTCATCACGGGATGGCGGGGGTGCTGCTGAGTGTGCATGTGCCGGACATCCGTGCGTATGGCGAAATCGTATCGGATGGCGATGGAAAGATTCTGGCGTTTCGTGAGAAGCAGCCTGTCTGTCGGGCTGGGTATATCAATGGTGGGGTGTATCTTTTTGATCGGAGCATTGCTGAGGCGTTTCCAAAAGGACAAGAGAACTTCTCTATGGAGCGCGAGGTTTTTCCGTCGGTTTCCAACTTGTATACGCTGCAAACGGATACAAGTTGGATCGATATTGGGGTACCAGAACGATTGGACTATGCACGTAAACATTTTCCGCGTCTTTGAAATGGCTTTCGGTGCTTCCTTTCATCATGGTGTGAAGGAGTGGTTTAGCACCATTGGAATGTTAAAGACAGCGCGATGCACGTTCATGACTCTCTTCAAACGCGGTGCTTTCTGGTATTCTTTGCGGAACAATTCGGGTAGGAGTGCTTCGTGCATTATCACAGGATACTCAGAATTGGGGCGGTCTGGAAAGATTTCGGACATGCTATTTTCGCCATAGTATTCCTCTGTAACTGTCTTCGAAAAGAAGATGCCCGGTTCATATTCTGCGATTTCAGATGTAAGACTCTGGAACCCAATGGTCTCCAAATAGTAGTATTTCCCGGGCACCGGTTTCGCTTGCGCTGGGCCGAAGAAATTTTCGACAATTTCAAGTTCTGGTTGGAGTTGCGCTCTTCGATTGGCAATCAGGATACGCTTCGGATAGATACCGGCTTGGGGATGCATCCAGATTTCGTGAGTCGTGGCTCTTGAAACAGGGAGGTTCATATCTTCCTCCTCAGTGTGATATAATTGGAGATAGACGTGGGGGACCCCGTTATTTTCCACCCGCTTGACCTCTGTTATTTTATGGCGGTCAATGAATGTATCAAGTGGTTCGTCGTGTCCAAGATGCCACCAGTGCGGATTAAAGCACTTGTCAAAAACATCTGTCGGTATCCATACAGGCAGGGATTGTTGCCATTGGTCGTACAGCCGCCACTTCGTGCCTTCTCGGATATACAGTGTCTGTTTTCGGTGTCTTAGGAATTGATAGTGTGTTTCCCGCCAGATGTCATGACGCAAGCCTCCGTTTTCTGTCCGTGTAACGATAACGCCTCCGTTTATATCGCGCTTTAGGTGTGCTTTGACATCAAAAAACTCGGTCTCTCCATTAAAACGGTAAATGATATGCCAATGTCCCGTTTCTTCATACGTTGGCAGTGCGTTCACATCTTTTTCTTTTTTGTCTCTGAAGCTGTCGCGGACTCCTTCGAACAGTTCTACGAAAAAGGGCTTTGTTTCTGGTGGTGGAATTCGACTTACCGTCACCGAGAATTCAATTTCGCCGCTTTTGATTTTTGTATGATATGCGGCAATTTCTGTTTTTAGTTGTTCTAAGAGGCGTGTTTCTTGCGTAGACAAACGTGGGAGTCCTTCGGTTTCTACAAATTGGGGGGTTTCAGAGAGTGGAGGGCTCTTTCCAGGCCCAGGTGGTAAGGCAGCAGCGTCTCGCGTCGGTCTCTGTGTTGTTTTTTCTGGGCGGTGTAGCAGCAAGAAACAGGGGACACTTAGTAAAAGTAAGAAAAAGAAGACCTTTCTGTATACTTGTGTGGACTTGTGTCCGGTGCTCATGAAAAAATCTCCCGTTCAAAACGCTTATTGCAGCGGTAAATCCAAAAATGTATAATAAATTCTCTATCTTTTTGCAGATGTGATATACTATAACAAAGAAAACACTCTATTTGCAAGGTAAAAACCGCTTATGAACTTTCCAACGCTGTCAGAGTCAAAACGCCTTGAAATGCTCCAACCGCCGACAGGACAAGTACGCATGGTGCTTGATACTGACACCTATAACGAAATCGACGATCAGTTTGCAGTTGTGCATGCGCTGCTTTCACCGGAACACCTCAACGTTGAAGCACTTTACGCCGCTCCGTTCCATAACAACCGCTCAGCGAACGCCGAAGACGGTATGGAGAAAAGCTACGATGAAATTCTAAGGCTATTGGACTTCCTGAATGTCCCCGCCGAGGATTTCGTCTATCGCGGCTCCAGAGCGTTTCTCTCCGATAAAGAGACTCCCGTGCCGAGCGATGCCGCGACGGATATGATTGAACGCGCCCTGACGCAAGATACAGATGAACCACTTTATGTCGTTGCTGTCGGCGCGATAACAAACGTCGCCTCCGCTATCCTTATAGCACCTGAAATCATTGAACGCATTGTGGTTATCTGGCTCGGTGGCAATCCGTTGTACTGGCCGCACACCCGAGAGTTCAACCTTGCACAAGATATTCCGAGTGCACAAGTCGTCTTGGATTGCGGGGTGCCATTCGTTTGGTTGCCAGCACGCGGGGTTGTCTCACATCTGCATACGACAGTCGCAGAGATGGAACGCTATGTGCAAGGTAGAGGCAGAGTCGGGGATTATCTCGTCCAAATCTTTAAAGCGTATTCAAGCGACCACTTTGCGTGGTCAAAGGTGATCTGGGATATATCTGCTACGGCGTACCTTGTTAACCCCGGGTGGGTGCCGACAGAAATTGTCCACAGTCCGATCTTGACCGAGGCGGTGACGTGGAGTTTTGATAACAGTCGTCATCTCATGCGCGTCGCGACGGAGGTCAATCGGGATGCGATTTTTAGGGACCTATTTGAGAAGCTGCAGGAGCGGACAGACTAAGGTGCGGTTCCAAACCGCACCTACCTTAGATTGGGATATTCCATTCATCGCCACGAATAATTTCAAGTTGATCGTGTGGTTTGAAGTAATCGGTAGGATGATGATCCGCTCCCATGTCGCCGAATAATCGGCGACGGCGCGGTGTCATCCGTGCGAGTACGTCTGCGGGAAGTTTGTCATAGTCGTAGGGGCGACTCCACATCTGTCCATACCGGAAGGTGACGCTTTTGCGGATGCGATCCGTCCGATTCGGTCCGACACCGTGCCATAAAGCCCACGGAAAGATAACAGCATCCCCGGCTTCCGCAAGTACCTGAATCGCGCCTTCGGGATACGCGCCTTTTTTAAACCCGCTCTCTGGAAAACGGACCTTGTGGCTCCCCGGCACACACATAAAATTCCCCTGGTCCGGTTCAGTGAGGTCTGTCAGAAAAAATTGGATTTTGAACTGTAAAGGCAAACTATCCGGATGCGGATGGATGCGTTGCAGTGAAGGCCCGGCATCGGTATGAAACCCCATAAGTGCCTCAACATCGGGGTGTCGGACATAAATTTGGGTGCCCATAATCTGGAGATAGGGGCCCATCAACGAAAGAATCGTGCCGAAGGTGCGTGGGTGGTCGGTAAGCGGGTCGAGCGCGTCTGTCTGTTCAATCGCTCGGATAATCGTATAGGCACCTTTCCCGAACCGATGATCGCCTTGTAGGCTCGGTGTCTCTTGGGCGTAGGTTTCAATCACTGCGTCTACAGCTTCCAAAAGCGTTTCAATCTCAGCAGTCGAAAGCACGTTCTTGATGATCAGATACCCCTCTGTCTGCCACACCTTTTGTTGGACATCCGTTAGATATGGAGATAGCATTATGTTTCTCCCGATATTATGAGTCTGTTAATTTTAAGAGGATTATAGACGATTCAGGAAAGTGTGTCAAGTCTGTTGTATCAATCAAAATCAACGTTTTCGGTGAATTCACGTCTAATTTGTTACAATCAACGTGGACCCAACGTATATTCGTAAAAGGACTCGCCAACCAAAATATGAACGATTTCACAAAAATCCTCACTACCATCCGGCGTCCGTTTCAACAGGAACTCCGAAAGGGGTGTCGCGACGATGTCGTCGTCAACGGACTGGGAAACTATGTGCAGCTATGGGTAAAAAATGGTCATGCCTTCACATTGGAAGCAGCTGAAAAAGAGGTGCTAAACAATTTGGCGAGTCTCTTTGAAAATTACGCAGACGTATCACCCGCCGAACGACAGCGGACGCTCGAAGAAGCAACCAAACGCATTGATACAGCACTTGGCGGAGGACAACATATAAACACTGCAGGCGTAGAACCGTCCCCGAAGCGTCAGCAACGTACCAGTTCCAAAAAGAAGACACAAACAGAGATGTTGCCGCTCTTCGGTAAACAGGAAAATCGTTCAGACAATGCACCTGTAAAGCGGGAACCTGTACCAGCACCTACAACTTATACAAAACAGACAGAACATTTATCCCTCTTCGGAGATGCGGAGGGTCCTGCACAACAGGCAGAAAGTGCGCCCGCGGAAGAAACCGCAACAGCTGTACCGATCTCAGATATTTCAGTCTCAACAGACCTCGCCGCCCTCGATTTCCTATCTGAACCGCTCCAATATCTCAAAGGGATTGGGCCCCGCCGTGCCGAAATGATCTCGAGAGAACTCGGCATCGAGACGGTTGGCGAATTCTTGGCATACTATCCCCGCGATTATATCGACCGCTCCAAAATGGTAGAGATTTATAGGGTAGGCAGAGCAGCAGATGATGAGCCGGAGACGATCCAAGGCAAAGTCGTTAACCATACGTCATCGCCAACCGCGAAAGGGAAACGCATCGGCAAAATCTCAATTTATGACGGTACCGGCGTTGCGATGTTAGTTAACTTCGGGAGACGTATCGGTATCATGAAGGCACTGCTCCCCGTTGATACCGAAGTCGTTGTCAGTGGTAAGTTCTCGCGGCGGTACAATGAAATTCAAGCAACCGATTATGAGTTTGAATTGTTTGAGGAAGACAACCTAATCCATACAAAACGGATCGTTCCGAAATACGCGCTTACGGCAAAACTCACGGCGAAAATGCTTCGGACTTGGATGCGGACAGCACTTGACGCGCATGGACAGCAGATTCCAGAAATTCTTCCTTTTGAACTCCGCCAACGGCAAGGTTTGATAGATAGACAGTCGGCTATTAACGAGATCCATTTTCCGACTTCGGAAACACATCGAAAAGCAGCGCAAAAAAGGCTCGCTTTTGAAGAGTTTTTTCTGCTCAGCGTTGGCATGGAGATGAAAAAAGACCGTAAAATCTCGCAAGAGGGTATAGCCTTCCAAGTTGGCACCGAGACCCAAACGCTGCTAAAAGATTTCATCGCTTCACTGCCATATCAACTCACAGGTGCGCAAAAGCGGGTTTTTGCTGAAATCCAAAACGACATGCGCCAGAAAAACGTTATGAACCGGCTGCTGCAAGGGGATGTCGGTTCAGGGAAAACTGTCGTGGCTGCGATGGCACTGCTCCGCGCCATCGAAAATGGGTATCAAGGCGCGTTGATGGTGCCGACCGAAATTCTCGCCGAACAGCACTACTATAACCTCTCCGAGATGTTCGAGTCGCTGCGTAAAGACACGCCTCTTACGGATAATCAAAAAACAGATGTCGCGCTTCTCAAAAGCGATCTACCGAAAGCGGCGCGTGAAGAAGCGTTAGCGGCAATTGCCGATGGCACCGCAGACCTCATCGTCGGTACACAGGCATTGATACAAGAAGGTGTCGATTTTCACAGGCTCGGTCTCGTTATCATCGATGAACAACACCGGTTCGGTGTGATGCAACGCGCAATACTTCGCAACAAGGCGCGGAACAAGAACAACACACAAAAACCGCTGCCGCCAGATGTCCTCGTTATGACAGCAACCCCGATTCCGAGAACACTCGCCTTGACGCTTTATGGTGATCTGAACGTCTCTGTCATTGATGAGATGCCGCCCGGTAGACAGACAATTAAGACCCACTGGATAAAGGAGAAGGACAGGGAAAAGTTATACGGTAACCTTCGGAAGGAGATTCAACGCGGCAGACAGGCATACATTGTCTATCCGCTCGTTGAAGAGTCCGAAAAGCTGGAAGAGCTTAAAGCTGCCACAGAGATGGCAGAACATCTTCAAAAGGCGGTGTTTCCAGACCTACGTGTGGGGTTATTGCACGGACAGATGAAATCCGTTGAAAAACAGGAGGTTATGGCAAAATTCAACGATAAGCAGATTAATATCCTTGTTTCAACGACGGTGATTGAGGTGGGCATTGATGTCCCGAACGCGACGCTGATGATAATAGAGAACGCGGAACGGTTTGGGTTGTCACAGTTGCACCAATTGCGTGGGCGGGTCGGACGTGGCAAGCATGCATCGGCGTGTTACCTCGTGGCTACGCCGAAAGGCGACGATTCTTATCAACGGATTCAAGCGATGATCCGGACGAATAACGGTTTTCAGATCGCTGAAGCAGACTTGAATATCCGTGGGCCGGGAGAGTTCTTTGGGACACGGCAATCGGGGGTTCCGAATTTCAAAATCGCGAACATCATCCACGATGTCTCGCTTTTGGAAGCGGCGAAACAGGAGGCGGAGCGATTGGTCAAAGCGGATCGCGGGCTGAACGCGCCGGCACATCAATTGCTGAGACAGATGTTACAGAAACATTGGCGCGGCAATTTAGAGATCGCCTCCGTGGGTTAGTTAAAGCTGACTTTCTATGCAGAGGCAGTTACCAAGTGGTATAATTGTGGCACAGTAACAGAAAAATCGCCAGAGATGTGGTATCCCTCGCCGCCATCTTTCACCGTACGGATGAGGATTGTTTTCTTGGGGCGGTGGTAGTAGTGCGCGTCGGTGGGTGCGCCTTCGTCTTGGAAATCAGGGAAGTCAATAAGGTCGAAGTTCGCGGTCGTGAAATGCCGAATCTCTTCTCCGCGCTGCGTTGCGATGTTCCGTGCCATTGAGAGACTTTTAAGATAGACTTCCGGCCCCATCACAGCGGAGCCTAAGTTCAGAAAAACACCGCCTTCCAATTGTGAAACACTCTGCGCGAAACACAGAAAATCCTCGCCTGTCGTCCATCCCATCGCGGCGTAATCGGCAGCAGGATGCTGATCAATAATGTCAAACCCGATACCCTTGTGAACTGTGAACGGCACACCTAAGCGATACGCCGCTGCAAACATACTCACATCGCGATGCGGAAAAGTGATACCGAACACACCCTCCTGGATTAATCTACCGACTGCTTCCCCAAAACCGATTTTATCTCGATAACCGTGAAGGATCGCTTCGTTCAGGTAGCGGCCTGTCTCCTCCCAATTACCGAATTGACCGTCCCAGATGTAGTCTTCCACATCTTCAAGCGTTGCTCCGATGTGCGCAAGTTCAAAGTCGTGGATGGCACATGCGCCGTTAGTCGCGACATGGGTGAGGATACCCCGTTCCATCAAATCAATGATGAAGCGGGAGTTCCCGCGCCGCATGACGTGCGCCCCCATCATCCAGATAACTTGCCGTCCGGCGCGACGCGCCGCAACAATCCGATCCGCAACAATACGGAGATTGGGATTTTCATAAGGTGGGGGTGCAGCGTCTAACGGGTAGACATCCGCCACTGTCATCTTGTGCTGGCGTTCAGTGAGCGGACGGATTATGAGTTGCTCACGATTCAGTTTATCCATATTCAGTTACGCACCAAACTTGGCAGACACAATCTTAGAGATACCCGCCTGTTCCATCGTCACACCGTACATCGCGTCAGCGATTTCCATGGTGCGGCGGTTGTGTGTGATGATAATGAACTGCGTATTCTCGGCGTAGGCACGGATAAGATTCGCGAAACGTAGCACATTCGCTTCGTCAAGGGCTGCATCCACTTCATCCAGTACACAGAACGGACTCGGTTTGATTTTGAAGACAGCAAACAATAAGCCGATCGCTACGAGCGAACGCTCACCGCCGGAAAGCTGCGTGATGCTCTGCGGACGTTTACCCGGGGGACGAGCAATAATGTCTATGCCTGAATCAAGCACATCGGACGGATCCGTCAATAGCAGTTCCGTTTCACCGCCGCCGAAGAGTTGCGTAAACACCTCTTGGAAGTTGGCTTGGACCTGTGCAAACGTTTCAAGAAATACCTCTCTTGAGGTTTGGTTGATCTTCTGGATCGCCTGAATAGTAGCTTGCATGGACTGCTGGACGTCGTCGCGCTGTGCAATAAGGAAATCGTGACGTTCCTTATGCTCCGCGTAAGCCTCAATCGCTTTGAGGTTCACTGCACCCATGCCTGAGAGTTCCACCTTTAACTTTTCGATATTGTCAAGCAGGTCAATTTCGTCCATCGCCTGTTCATCATTCATCAGCGGTGGCAGCGCATCAATTGAGACCTGATATTTATCGTGGATACGGGTTGAAACCGATTTTATCCGCATCTCAAGTTGCGTTGTTGCGACTTCAAGTTGATGCCGCGCCTTATTCTGCTTTTCAAAGTTTCTCCGAGTTGCACGCATCTCTTTCTGGAGACCAGCGATCTCTTGCAGGAGCGTCTCCCGTTCTTGCGTTAGTTCATCCAGCTGCGATTCTGCTTCGGCACGGTCGCCCTCTAAACGGAGGAATTCGCGTTGCGCTGCGGCGACCTGTTCGCCGAGATCAACCTTTGTCTGCTCATCGGAGTCAATAATCGCCTGTTGTTCAGCAATATCCTTTGTCGCGCGTTGGTAGGTTTCCTCAAGGGTTTCCAACTCGGAGGTTAGACCTTGCAGTTTCTGATGCTGTCCCGCCAAAAAGACTTCCATCTCTTGACAGGTTCCGGCGACTTCAGCGTGTTTCTTATTTTCGCTCTCAATCTGTTCGGAGACTCGCTGAATCCAGCGTTGGGTGCGCGTCTGCTTTTGGGTCAATTCGGAGATTTCAGTCTCAAGTGCCTGCTGTTCCTCACGTGATGCCTCTACGATCTTGCTTAGCTCTCGGTTTTCTGCCCGAACTTCGGTGAGTTGTTGTTCAAGCCGAGTAACTTGGAGGTTCGCTTGCTCCATGTCTTTTGTGAGCGCAGCTTTCTCAACCCGTTTATCTTGCCACTGGGCAGTGAGGGTCTGCCGCGTTTTCTGTAAATCCGCTATCTTCGCGGCGTACGCCTTGCGCTTCTCATCTTTTCGATTGGAGCTCCGCGTCAATTTTCCGATCTCATTTTCAAGCACCTCAAGCTCGCGGGTGCGACCGAGTAATCCCCCGCGCTTCTGATTCGTATGACCGCCGGTGATAGACCCCGACGTATCCATGACTTCTCCATCTAACGTGACGAGACGTGCTCTCGGACGGAATCGACGGGCGAGTGCGATTGCAGTATCCAAATCTTCAATGACGAGAGTATTGCCTAACAGATATTGCATGGCAACTTCGTATGTGAGATCATAATCCAAAAGCTCTTCAGCGATACCGATGACACCGGGCTGATCCAAAAGTGCTTCATCACTGAATCTACGTTCCCGTAGCATATCCAACGGCAGAAACCGGACCCTACCGGCGCGATGTTTCTTGAGGAAAGCGATACCGTGCTGCGCATCCTCAGCAGTTTCGGTAATAATGTCTTGGATAGCACCGCCGAGGGCGACCTCTATGGCGACTTCGTATTCGGCATCTGTCGTGATCAGTTCGGCAACAACGCCACAGACCCCTTGAAACTGATCCGGATAGTGCGTTTTCGCCTTCATTATCGCCCGAACGCCTGCATAGTAGCCTTCATAAGCGGATTGCAGTTCCTGTAGCGATTTAAGCCGTGAGACGTTACCGCCTAAAGTATTTTGTAAACCTTGAATTTCGGCTTCAATTTTACGGAGTGCGTCCTGATTTTCCTTCAGGTCCGTCTCCACGTAATTTCGCTCGGCTTCAATATGAACCAATTCTGCCTTCAGTTGTGTTTCGGCGTGTTGAACAGCAGCATGTGCATCCGTAGCAGCGTTGAGCTCGGCTGTCAATACGTCTGTATTCTCTTTAAGGCGATTCAGATTGCCTTCGTTACTATTCAAATTGTGTTCAATTGCAAGACGTTTGCGCTCGCGCGCGTCTAATTCGGTTGCGGTCTCCTGTAAGACAGCCTGTGCGTCTTGCACAGATTCCTTAGTGGCAGTGATGCGCTCGGCGAGTTGGGTCAGGAGCTGTTGACGTGCTGTCAGTCGGCTCTCCTCTATTTTGTAAGATGCCTCAAGTGTTTGGTGCTCTTGGGTGCGTTCCCGCTTCTGTGTGAGCAATGCCGTTTGCTGTGCTTTCAAGGATTCGAGCGTCTGAAGGGCGCGCTCGCGTTGCCTTTGGATGTTGAGCTGCCGTTCCTTGTGGAGGACTATCTGACGCTCAATCTGCTCAATTTGCGTTTCGATCTCGCGAAGTGCTGTCTGTCCGGCACGGATCGCTTCATCTAACTCGGACTGGCGGTTTGTAGAGCCCTCAATACGTTCTTCAGCAGCTTTAAGCGTTTCAGAGGCAGTTGCAACGGTGGTTAAAATCTCATCTAAGTCCGTTTGTGCCTGGCTATAATCGGTAAGGAGTTTATCGTATTCCCGATGTGCAAGGTCCAACTCAAACTGCTTTAGTTTTTCCTGCTGCGTGTTATAGTGTCGTGCTTGTTCTGCCTGTTCCTTGAGTGACTCAGTCTCGTGTTGTAGTTCCTGAATCACATCGTTGATGCGGACGAGGTTTTGCTCGGTCTGTTCAAGTTTACGGAGTGCGGTTTTTTTTCGGTGCTTATATTTGGTAATACCAGCGACTTCATCGAATAGAAAGCGGCGTTCTTCGGGTCGCACGTTCAGGATCAGGTCAATTTTGCTCTGCTCCATAACGGAATAAGCATCGACACCGATCCCTGTATCCATAAAGAGTTCGCTGATATCGCGGAGTCGGCACGGGCTCTGATTGATGAGATAGCGACTTTCACCATTACGGGTGAGGTGGCGAGATACTTCAACTTCGGGAGATGCAAGCGCGATGTTAGGGGCATCTTGTGTAGATGTATTCGGATCACCGTTAGTGTTTGAAAAACGTAATGCGACTTCTGTTTTCTGTGCGGGCGCGAAATTGGCACCGCCATTGAAAAGTAGGTCTCGCATGGAGGTGCCCCGAAGGGCGCGGGCACTCTGCTCCCCAAGCACCCATCGGATCGCATCGGAGACATTGCTTTTTCCGCAACCGTTGGGTCCGACGATAGTAGTGATGCCGGGTTCAAGTATCAATTCAACTTCTTCTGCAAAACTCTTGAACCCCCGAATTTTTATGCTATTTAAGTGCAACGGTTCAGCCCTCCTACTCAGGGTCATTCAATAAAGGCAGCTCTCAAGGCGAAAGCACGCTTGCAATTTGTCTTAGCGTGAACATCTATATGATACGCAATATCAGGAGAAAAAGTTTCATGATTCTTAAGTATCCAAAGTCCTCGCCAGTATCAAAACATCGATTTCGGCAGGATCGGCAGTCCACAATTCGCTGACCGCTTCACGAATCGTAGCACCGGTTGTGAAAACATCGTCAATAATTAGGAGCCGTTTTCCACGAATAACATCTGGGTTTCGGACTTCGAAAGCACCGATGATGTTCTGCTGGCGTTCCTCTCTGTCCAAACTACTTTGTGCGACTGTATATCGCTTCCGAACCAACGTATCGGTGAGAACAGGTATATCTGCCACTTTCGCAACTCCATCCGCAAGTAGTGCCGCCTGATTAAACCCGCGTTCGCGAAGTCGTTTCTTATGAATCGGAATAGGGAGCACAAAGTCGTATTCTGCAATATCGCAATCCGACGGTATATGTGCGTTTATCAATTGACTCA
The DNA here is from genome assembly GCA_963668035.1 of Candidatus Poribacteria bacterium. Lineage (GTDB taxonomy): Bacteria > Poribacteria > WGA-4E > WGA-4E > WGA-3G > WGA-3G. The sequence continues at coordinate 971,271 of OY764073.1, forward strand.
GATGCTGTGCAAACACCTTTTTCTTCTGAAATTTAAAGAGCTGCACTGCCTGTTGGAGCGACGTATGGTAAAATGCGATGGTTCTCAATTTACCGTAACGCGGCGGCGAGATCGCACATTCATCACAGAGTCCGTTAACACCTGGTGTGCCGCATATATCACACCACGGCGGTTCAACGAATTGAACATCTTGCCAGCAATCCACACAAACATAGGGGATAGCGGTAACGGCAAGAAAACTGTCACAGATGCGGCATTTTGCAGGATAGAGGAAGACGATGGCGGTTTCAAATATATCCCGTAATTGGGATGCTAATTGTAAACCTCTTGACTTTGCTCCCATGTGAATTGATAGCTATTCTCCGCTTTGGCATTTTTATGTTTAATATTGGACTTACATCATATATAATAACACATATAATGCGATAAGTCAAATTAATATTGGACGGTCATTCAATTGTACGATTTGGATCTTGGTTTTGCTTTACATAGGTGAACGTTATTAGCAAAAAATCGCGAGCACAGCTCGCTCCTACAAGTGAAAAAAATCGCGAGCATAGAAAGAAAGATCGCGAGCACAGCTCGCTCCTACAGGCGAAAAAAAAATCACACATAGAAAGAAAAAATCGCGAGCATATAAAGCAAAAGATCGCGAGCACAGCTCGCTCCTACAGGTGAGAAAATTCACATATATAACGTGAATAGGGACATGGGTGCACCCAGAACAGAACGCAGGTTCAATTATGGAATGGTTTTGGTGAGGTAGAACCCTTCCTCGGTCCCCATCAAGCGGTCGCTTAGATACACCGTTTCTATAGACATATCACCCCTACGGGGTGAGGAAAGTGCCTGACAAGTCTTGTGAAAAGGCTAGAAACTTGTTAGTAGCAACTTGGGTTATTCTTAATAGGTCTAAAATCTGATAACACACTCTTCGGTGACGAAGACCCAAATAGTTAAGATTTAACAATACATGAGGCGTATCCACGGGAAATACAACGCTACCGCACTCCAAGCAAAAAATTATTGGCGAGAATATAAGGAGACACAACGATGAGAAATTCGGGAACATGGCGGGAATATGTGGTTCAACGCCTCGCTTCCGACCCGGGGAGCGTAAAAAGTTATCTCCAAGCGATTATGGAGGAATACCAAACCTTTGGAGATCCGGGAGTAGTCCTGCTGGCACTCCGAACCGTTGCCGAGGCAGAGGGAGGCATATCAGCACTTGCGAAAAGAATTGACATTGAACCGGAGGTACTCTCCGAAGAATTATCAAGCGACATAGCTTTGACGATTGGTACGCTCAAAACCATTCTTAACGCGTTCGGATGTAGACTTTCAATTGAGCCCCTGGAGACAGAAAATTCTCATCAGCCCACGGCTTATTCTCCGGATGCGAGGCTGATACGGACTGCTTCCAGTGCAACCGCTGCGTCCTCTAAACATGGCGGTTGATTAACAGCATCCCGGATTTCGGAGAGCCATAATTCCTGCAAGGTCGGTTGCGGTGAAGCCGGGATAGCGAGCGGGGATACACCAGTAGGGGTCGTGCAGTGCCATTCACCACCTGCATCGCTGATTGTACCTTCGGTGAGGACGTAGCGTTCATGTTCCTCTGCTGCGTTAATCGCAACGCCGCCCGCCCATGTCCACTGCCCGATACCGCCACGCGCAAATTCAACGGTCAGTGTATTGACAAACCTGTCATACTGCCCGCTATCCTTCAATCCTTCGTAGACTTCACTTCTCTTAACAGACGTAGCACCACCGAAAAGATCGACAATCGGGTAGATATGGTAAATGAAGAAATGCGCCGGTGTGCCTGATACCGATAGGTTGAAAAGGATCTCAGGACGCGCCCCGCGACTGGGTGTGAGGCGCACAAAAGAGGTGAGCAGTAAGTCGCCGAGTTCGCCTATTTTCTGCTTGAGTGCTTTGTGCGTATTGGAGACGACTTCTGGATGTGAGACTCGGAGAACGCGCCCGCGCTCTTCAGCGAGCCGAAGCGCGGCCTCTCCTTCACCGACATCACTGGCGAGTGGATATTCTACAAAGACATGTTTATCCGCTTGCAACGCCGCGAGGGTGATCTCGCCGTGGCTGTCGTTGTGTGTGCAGATCACGATGCTGTCTATATCTTCGCGTTGAACAAGGCGATGCCATTCGGGGATAAATACGGCGTTATGTGCTGCAGCAAGTTGCGTTCCTGTCTGTTCGTTTCGCGAAGTGATCGCCACAATATCCGCGGTTGCCATAGTGGAGAATCGGTCCAGGTGGTGCCGTGCCATCCCCCCTGAACCGATGATTCCGATTTTAATTTGGGTCATATTTTTCTAAGAGATTCCATAAAAGAGGCGTGCTTAGATGAAGTTTAAGAAAATATTTCGGTAATTCTACATTTTCCCAGCCCCGGTAGGTGCGGTTTTGCGGTGTACTTGAAGAAATCCGCAGAAATCCGCAGAAATCCACAGAAACACCCTATCAAAGACCCCTATCAAAGACCCCAAGCAATACGCAGAAACACCCCAGCAAAAACCCCAAATGCGATCTGCATTCCTAACCGCACCGGACTTCCCAAAAAATTACCGAATTAATAATTTAATCTTCATGAAAGTCCTGTAGGTTGGGTTGAACGGATACCCTCAAAACTCTGAAAAGTAACACAAGCCTAAACTCTCTCCATAGATCGGACGTGAAACAAAAAACCGAGAGAAACCCAACGCCCTTGCGGTTTCTGAGCTCCTGACGGTGTGAAGTGTTGAAAAACACTCGCTCCTACAGGTGAAGGAAATCACATACGTAAAGTGAATAGGGACAATTGAATAGCCTTGGGCAAAAGATCGCGAGCACAGCTCGCTCCTGCAAGTGAAAAAATTCACACATATAACGTGAATAGGGACAATTGAATAGCCTTGGGCAAAAGATCGCGAGCACAGCTCGCTCCTACAAGTGAAAAAATTCACACATATAACGTGAATAGGGATAATTGAATAGCCCTGATGCACCTATGCCCAACCTTGGCTTTCACCCCCGACGCGCGCGGCACTAATCTTCTCATAATAGCCACTTTTGCGATAGGCTGCCAAGGGGTGTGGGTCGCGGCCCATTTCCAAGCAGACCTGCTCCAATAGTGGGTTCACATCTGTCTCGTAAGCGCGCTGGAGAATCGACTCCGCTTCAACGAGATCGGCGGCATCTTGTGCGGCTGTGAGTGCCTCCCGATCAACGAGCAATGCTTTCGCATAAGCCTTTTGGAGGTTACAGACGGACTGGATACTCGCTTCTACCTTCGGTTTCAGGTTATGGCTCTGGTCAATCATATAGGCGATGTCGGTTTCTGTGTCGGGATCGAGTTCCGCGGCGACTAATTCGGTGTAAATCAGGAAAAGCTCCTGCGGATTGATAGAACCTACCGTGAGGTCGTCGTCTGCGTATTTCCGGCAATTGAAATGGAATCCACCGAGTTTCCCCTCGTCAATGAGATAGGCGACGATGAACTCAATATTTGTGCCTTGTGGGTGGTGCCCTAAGTCGATGAGGACTTGTGCTTTCTCACCGAGTTTTGTCGCCATGAGGTAGGCGGTGCCCCAATCGGCGAGGTCGGTGTGGTAGAATGCCGGCTCAAAGAATTTATATTCGATGAGCATCCGAGTGGCATCTGGGAGCGCGTCGTAGACTTCGGCTAACGCCGCCTGCATCCATCCTTTGCGTTTCCTGAAGTTCGACTGACCGGGAAAGTTGGTGCCATCTGCGAACCACAAGCTGAGTAAGTCGGAGCCTGTTTTCTCCATGATGTCAACACACTCAAGTATATGGTCAATGGCGAGTCTGCGGACATTCGCATCGGGGTTACAGACGCTTCCGAGTTTATAGACCTGATCTTGGAAGACGTTGGGGTTGATGGCACCGATGCCGATACCGACATCTGCGGCGTATTGCTTCAAAGCACCCCAATCGTCGGTTTTATCCCACGGGATGTGGAGTGCGACGGTGGGGGCAATGCCGGTGAAGCGGTGGACAGCGGCTGCGTCTTCCAAACGTTCCGCGGCGTTTCGTGCTGCGCCGGGCTGCTCAAAAACGCCGAATCGCGTGCCGGAATTACCGTAGCCCCACGATGGTGTTTCAATGTGCTGCGTTTTGAGGTGCGCCTTGACTGTTTCTATCTGGATTCCCTGTTTCTCTAACTTTTCAGCTAAAAGATCATAAGCGAGATTGCTCATTTTGTTTTCCTTTCTTGGAGAGTTATCGAAAACTATATTACCAATTCTTGAAATATCTGTGCAAGTTTCTCTTGCGTGGCGTTCGGGTCTTCAATAATGACGCGTGCACCGCCGATAATGTCCATGAACCCTAATTCACGCGGGTATCGCGGGACAACGTGCAGATGAAAATGTGGGATGCTCGCCCCAGAGGCTTCTCCCATATTGTACCCGACGTTATAACCACGCGGTTGATATGCATGCGTCAACACCTCAAAACAGAGGCATTGGAGTTCGTGAAGCTCTTGGATCTCTGCCTGATGTAATTCTCGGACATCAACCACATGCCGATTTGGAAAGATTAAGAGGTGGCCTGGACTGTACGGATAGAGATTAAGTGAGATCGTAAAGCGTTCGGTTCGATGGACCTCAAGCCGTTGGACTTTATCGTTTTTCTCAACAATTGCACACAGAATACACGGCACATTGGGTCGGTTTTTTCCTTTGGCATAAGGCATTTTGTTGGGTACGAAGAGGTTATGTCGCATGGAAGCGTTTCCTATGTTTTCTATAGCACACCACGGCCCCTAAATGCAGGCGACGCTCGTTGGCGTAGTAAATTTCAGCTGGGCAATCTATGCCGAAAATGATTATATTTTTTGATACATATATGATATACTATTTTAGGAAAGCTTGCAAGTATTATTGTATTATTGCCCAAGGTCATTCAATTCTCGATTTGGATCTTGGTTTTGCTTTACATAAGTGAACGTTCTTAGGAAAATCGCGGGCACCAAGAAACACCCAAGCAAAAACACTCGCTCCCACAGGCGAAAGATATCCACATACATAAAGTGAGTAGGTACAATTGAATGATCCTGCCTAAAATTGTAAAACGTCTTGATGGGCGTGTAAAGTTTTTGGCAGCGATCCGACGTGCAGTGCACCACATCCTAACAACACAGCAACACGCCGCAAAACAACGATCCCAGAACCTTAGACACATCAACAAACATTTCACAGCAACCCGTTTTAAGTGTCAAAAATAGAAACGCCCGTAAACCCATACCACCACTGCGGTTGTCAGCAAAACAACCAGCACATTAAAACCGTAATTTCACAGGTACGCAAAAAAATTGATAAGGTTCATAGTCCCTTCAAAACCCTTGCCACACCTCACTTCGTAGCGGTACCCGAAACACTTTTTTGAATCCTTACTGTGAAATACTATGAAATTTCATAACTTTCATAGAAACGCAGACAACAATATATTTTTTCTCTACTGATAACCAACTTACTGATAACTGACCGCCGAAAAAAATGCACAAAATCCGAACGCGTCTTTTTCGCGCGCCGAAGCCGTTACCGATACACTTTTCGCAGCATTTCGCAAATAAACCCTACGGGACTAAAGAGCGGACGCTGCCAAAGAAAATTGACTTTGGACACTTCCGAGCCAAAATATTTACACACCCGCCGAATTGTTCAGGGGAGTAGTTTTCAGTGAGTGCGGTTAGAAAAAATAAATGCCAAAAAAAACGCACATTTTTGTTGCATTCAGAGATTATAATTTTTAGGAAAGGTTTTCGCAGAAAAATTGAACTGACGACTACAATGTCTAACAGACTATGCTACGGAATTATAGTAAAACTCATAATTACCTGCACACTCGATGGGCGTAGGGGAAACCGGGTAACCCAGCCTCTACGGGTGTATAAGTAATTCCAAAATCTACTATAAAAGGATAAGAATATAAAATGAGAGGATTTCTTAATATGGGTTTGCAGGTTTCATCCTTGGTGGGACGGCTCTGTATCGGGGTGTTGCTTGTGATCATGGGGACAGGGTTTGTGTGCTATGGGGTAGGTGCTGATAACCATGAAACGCAACGGCTCGTCACAATAACAGGTGTTGTTGTGGATAGCGATACCGAGGTGCCGCTGCCCGATGTAACAATTCGGGTTACTGATACCCAAATCCGTGTGAAAACTGACGAAACAGGCGCGTTTTCATTGGAATTACCGATCGGGACTTATAAAATCCAAGCGAACGCGCAGTTTTATAACACTTATGTGATTACTGATCTTGAGGTGAGAGCGGATGGGATTGCCGAACCGCTTCGCGTACCGTTGGTGGCACAAATCCTGAAATTGGATGCGATTAAGATGCCGGTGCAGTTGAGCCAGGCAAGTGAACGTGGGCTGCTTGAAAAACGGATGCGGAGCTCTCGGATTGAGGACAGCATTAGTACGGAAGAAATTAGCCGACTCCCTGCCTCGTCTGCCGGGGAAGCGATTAAACGGGTGACAGGTGTGAGCATTGTCGGGGGTCGTTATGTGTTTGTGCGTGGATTGGGGGAACGCTATAGTAATACACTACTGAATAATGTGGAGATTCCGAGCCCTGAACCGAATAGACGGGTTGTACCTATGGATATTTTCCCGGCGAGTCTGTTGGCGAGTCTACAGACGGTAAAAACGTTTTCACCGGACCAACCGGGCGGTTTTGCTGGCGGTTCGGTACAAGTGTTTACGAAGGATTTTCCAGAAGATTTGACGATGTCCTTATCCATGTCGACGGGTTTCAACACGCAGACAACAGGTGAAGAGGGTTTAACGTATCCGGGTGGCGATTTTGACTTCTTGGGATTTGACGATGGTTCGCGTGAACTCCCGAACATCATTCGCGATCAGGCAGCGGATGTGCCTATCCGGGAGCGTGGACGGTTTACACCGGCTGGGTTTACGCCTGCGGAGATTCAGGCGTTCGGGCAATCGTTTGAGAATGTATGGTCGCCGGAACGCCAAGCACTGCCGGTCAATCAAGGTTATAAATTCAGTCTGGGTAATAGCAATACGCTTTTCGGTAAAGAGTTGGGTTACTTGGGTGTGATCTCGTATGGGAATAGCCACAGTTACGGTACGCAGGTTCGGAATGCGTTCCGTATCGGTCTGAACGAGACGCTTTCACCTGTAACTTCGTACGCCGTTGAACGGAGCGGCAATGAAGTAGACTGGGGGACTGTTCTGAATACGAGTCTGCGTTTTTCACCGCAACACCAAATCAATTTACGGTCGCTTTTCACCCATACAGCTGAGGACGAGACGCGTACGTGGGAAGGCTTCAATGCTGACAGAAACACAGATATGCGAAGTACTCGCCTCCGATACGTTGAACGTCAGCTGTTCTCTGGACAGTTGGCAGGTACGCACAATTTCAATTTTGGTGAACCGGCGTTAGAGGTGCCGGATGTGTCTGCGCTCTCTGTGGACTGGCGGATGACCTATTCGCGTGCGTCGCGTGATGAACCGGATACACGCGAGAATATCTATGAAGATAGAGGCGATGGCACATATACATTCCGTGATGTTACACACAGTGGTAGCCGATTTTTCTTTGATCTTGAGGACGATGAATACAACGCCCGCGCGGATTGGAAGGTTCGGGTTCGTACAGAAGGTTTCTTCAAATTTGGCGGGTTGCTCCGAGATAGAGCGCGGACCTTCGATGTACGGCGGTTTAGATTCCTGCCTTCCGACCAAGTAGACACTACCGTTAGTCTATCGGATCCCCCGGAAGTCCTTTTCCAAAGCCAAAACATAGCCCCGCGTGTTTTTGAGTTACGTGAATCTACGCGCTCTACGGATAACTACTTGGCAGATCACAATATTTATTCGGGTTACCTGATGCTGGATCTGCCGATTTCTGCGAAATGGCAAGTTATGAGCGGTGTGCGCTTGGAATCTTCGGATCAAACGGTAACGACCTATGATCCATTCGCTGCGACCCGAAAGGCAATTGAAGCGAATTTACAGACACTGGATTGGCTGCCGGGGTTGAATGTAACGTATCATTTAACGGAGCGGATGAATTTGCGGCTCGCGGCATCTCGAACGATAACGCGCCCGGATTTCCGGGAACTGGCCCCGTTTGAGTTCACAGATTTTGTGGGGGGCAGGACGATTCTTGGCAACCCGGAATTGGAACGGACACAAATTGATAATTTTGATTTCCGTTGGGAAGTTTTTCCAGACATAGGCGGCATTCTGGCGGTTAGCGCCTTTTATAAACGGTTCCAGAAACCGATTGAGCAGATTGTGCAGCCGCAGGCTGAAGTCCGAATTACGTATGAAAACGCGGAAGGTGCACATAACTATGGCTTGGAGTTAGAAGCTCGCCAGAATTTAGGGGTGCTGACAGACGCGTTGCGCAAATTTTCGATTAATACCAACGCCGCGTTGATTGCCTCGCAAGTGGTGTTACCGGAGGATATCGGCATCCAGACTTCTTCGGAACGTCCACTACAGGGGCAGTGTCCTTACATTGTCAACATTTCCGTGGGGTATGAGGATCCCGATTGGGGTATTTCGAGTGCGGTTGCGTATAACATCTTTGGACGCAGGTTGTCTGAGGTAGGTAACCACGGGGCGCCGGATGTGTATGAGCAACCCCGTGGACAATTGGATGTGAGTTTCAGTAGGACAGTTGCAAATCATTTCAAATTCAGCGTTTCGGCGAAAAACCTGCTTGATCCTTATGTCCGTTACAAGATGAGTGAAGAGACATACATTGAATATAAGTTAGGTAGGTCGTTCTCGTTTGGAATTAGCTATAATTTGTAATATCCTTTTAGTTATCAGTTATCAGTTGTCAGTTATCAGTTAAGCCTTTGATTCACTGGTATCTTTTTATCATGATCGTTACCGATTTGGGTAACAACGGTTACAAAGAAATGTCTCTCACTGTGAAATAAAGCGACAATTTTGACAATTGAAAGGTAGAAAAAAATCATAACAGTGTCAATGTTTTGTAACAATTTATGGGTATTCTTTAAGAGTAACTAAGCTTTGGACAATTTGCAAATGTAGCATAGGCTGTTAGCCTGTGCTTTCCGACAAGTTGCTATATTTTTCCCAAGGTTCTCTCTATAAGTGAAACTCCCGGAAAAATAAATGTGGATGCACCGATGCAAAGCCCCGTAGGGGCGATATGTCTATAGAAATGGTATTCTCCGCGATGCAAAGCCCCGTAGGGGCGATATGTCTATCTTAAAAATTGTCCAAACTTTAGTAAGAGTAAAGAAAATTTACATAGGACTTACGCATGCAAGGTAGTAGGCATGCTCTGTCATGCCGTCACTAACATTTTATTCAAAATTACGTGAGTCCTGTTTGCAACAAACAAAAAATAAAGGAGCTTAGATAACTAATGTTGAATATTGGGTCTACCCCTGCATCCACAGGGAAGCGGGGTTTGTATCAGAATTGGTTGTTTCAGTTAGTGGCTATTTTCACGGTCGGCGTAGTGTTCGCTTTTGTCGGTTGTGGTAGCGATGACGAAGAAGATACCGATGGAACGGAAGAATCACTTGTCCCTGAAGAGACGGTTATTGACATTGATGGTCGCCAGGTCGTTGTGCTTGAAGGCAAATTGGATGCGGATAAAACGCTCTCGGCGGCTTATGATTATCTGCTACGGGGTGCTGTGTTTGTTGAAGGCGGCGCGACGCTAACGATTGAACCCGGTGTGAAACTTTACGGGGAACAGGTGAGCAACGGTACCCTTATTATTGCACAAGGTTCTAAGATTATGGCAGAGGGGACCCCCGACGCGCCTATCGTTATGTCGAGTGATGCGTTTGAAGGGTCTCGCGCCCGTGGACAGTGGGGCGGTTTGATTATTAACGGGAGCGCGCCAACAAACCAGGGTCTGACTTTCGGTGAGGGCAACACAGGTGCGTTCGGCGGAAATAATCCAGCTGACAGCAGCGGTACCCTCCGTTACGTCCGTATTGAATACGCAGGTATCGAATTCAGCCCGGATAACGAATTGAACGGCATCGCCTTCCAAGGTGTTGGCTCTGGGACAGTTGTAGATCACGTCCAGGTACACATGAACCAAGATGATGGCATTGAGATGTTCGGTGGCACTGTCAACATTAAATATGCCCTCGTGACAGGTGCACGCGACGATTCTTTTGACTGGACAGACGGCTGGACAGGTAAGGGGCAATTCTGGGTTGCACAGCAGTATGGCGACGACGCAGATAACGGGTTTGAAGTTGATAACAGTAGTAAAGATAACGAAGCGACACCGCGGTCGGCAGCGACTATCTACAACGTAACGCTTGTAGGCGATCCATCTGGTCCGGAAAGCGATAACGGTATGTTGATTCGTGAAGGTGCTGCTGGCATGTATGCGAACTTCATTGTTACCGGGTTTAACAAAGTCGGACTTGATATTAACAACGAAGCAACGCATGCGCAAGCAGACAGCGGTAAATTGGTCGTCAAAAACAGCATTTTCTTTGAAAATGGGAAAGGCAATTTCGGAGACGAAAAGGATGACGACGGGTTTGATGAGGCTGCTTTTGCTGCCAAAAATGGTAACAAGGAGACGGATCCGAACTTGTCAGATCCGTTCAACAAGAGTGCCCCGAACTTCACCCCGGGCGCGGGTGCAAAGGCAGTGTCTCCTGCCCCGCCGCCTTCTGATGGCTTCTTTGAAACCGTTGACTTCGTCGGGGGTGTGAGCCCATCTAACAATTGGACAACAGGGTGGACAACGAGTGCGCAGAAGTAGGGATCTCAGCGTTCACATCTCTTACACACTTTTAGCCGTATTGCTAATTTACAGCAGTTCGGTAGGTTGTGAGTTATCGCAGCGTAGGGGTTGGGTGACCCAACCCCTACACTCGCCAGACCAACTCGGTTTAGCAGTCGTTGACGCACTTAATCGCAAAGATATTCGGCAGTTGAACCGGTTGCGGGTGCAACGCGAAGAATTTCTGGATTGGGTTTGGCCTGCGTTCCCTGCGAGTCGTCCGCCGAGTAATTTTCCCGGCGATTTTGCTTGGTCAAATATGAATAAGAAATGTAATATCGGTATGAAAAAGTGGGTCGCCCGTTATGGTGGACATAATCTGAAGTTCGTGCGCATCCGCTTTGAGCGACCATCAGAAACATACCACAAGTTCCAACTTTTGCGTGGAACAGTTTTGACGTTACAGAACGCCGCTGGCGAGAAACGGGATTTGAAGATTCTCGGTTCGGTCGTTGTGAAGAAGGATAGATATAAATTGCTTAGTTACAAGGAATAGCCTTGAGGAGGAAAATTTATGAGTTACGCGCTCGTTAATTTGAAGATGGGTAGGCAGAAAAGGAAACAGCAGAAAAAGAAGATGGCGGGACAGATGGGACAGTCACAAGAATCGGTGAACGTCGAAAAAAAGACGCGACCGGTGCGTGATGTCGCCGGAATTTCAATGACGATTACTGATGTGCAACGGCAAAATCGGGAGGCTGCGCAAAAACGGAAAACGAAGGCGATGCGTGTCGCAAGCAGTTTCGCGATCGGGTTCCACGCGCTTGCAATTATCGTCGGGGCTATCTACTTTATTCATAAAACGGTGTTAGATATGAACGATGACAAAGTAGAGAGTGTCCTTTTAGATGAAGCGAAACCGCAGCCGAAACGTCGCACGCCGCCTCGTACAACACGCACGCCGAAAAAACCGAAGTTTTCTAAGATTCAGGCACCGAAAGGGCAGCCTATCACGACGAGTGCTAAAATCCCGATGGGCAACGCACGCTTCACATTGCCGACGAGTGAGGCTCCGACGCGTCCAGTGATGGCACCGAGTGCAGCTGGCATCGGGAAAAATATGTTTAAAGCGACGCAACAACAGGCAACTGTTGTTACAACGATGCCGAAGTTTGAAGTGCCGAAGTTTGAAAGCACCAGCTTAGTGTCAAAGATGGATATGGGAACGAGTCTTGCGCAAACGGAGTTCAACGATGCGGGTAACTTGGAACTCGCCTCGGTGAACATAGGCGCTGCGAAGCAGTCGTTTAAAGATTTCTTAAAAGCGGTCCGGGATCGGATCAAACAGGTGCAGCGCTTCCCGCCACAGGTGCGGAATCTGGACGATGGCGCGACAACAACGGTTCGGTTTACGCTCTTCGAAGATGGGACTATGCGGAATCCAATCGTCAGCGATTCTTCTGGCTCTAAGGCACTTGATAACGCTGCCCTCGCTGCGGTGCGGAATGCGGTGCCTTATCCGCCTTTCCCTGAAGGGCAGGAGGGGAATAGTCTGCGGCTTGAACTCCCGATTATTTTTGAATTGTTGAATTAAAAGGCGCACTTCGGAAACGCGCCGGTTTTGCCACGATAGAGCAGCGTAGTAGTCTGTCAACATTGATATGATGGATAAACCCAGTTCGTAGTGAGGTGATTTATCACCTCATCCCATGGCGCAATAAATTGCGCCACTACGAACCGCCTATCAGTTTAATGTTGACAAAGCAGTAGGGTAGGGACGACCTTGTGTCGTCCCTTTTATTTTCTGTAAAGTTTTGACTTATGTCTTCCGCTGTGTCATTTTGTTCGCTTAAGTTCGCCCCAGGCTACTTTTTTTTTGCCTTCTGGTGAAACCGACAGCGCATTATCGCTGATCCAATCAAGAGGCCATCCCACGCTGGGAATGTTTGTGAGCTGCGTCGTCTCACCTGTTTCGATATGATACTTATAGATATTACGTGGTGGGTACACAAAATCACGCGGTATCGGTTCGTTCAACGGCATGCCGGCATTCGCGGTGAAAACGATTGATTTACCGTCATCCATCCAGTCAATGCCGCACCCTTTCCAGTCCTTCGGTATTCTGAGTTGTTTGATGTTTCCACTTTTTAGATCATAAATCATATACCGAAACGCCTTGTAGACCAGGGCGTTTCCAAAATTGGCATCCCATTTATACTCGTTTTGTCCAAACACAATCTGTTTACCGTCAGGGGACCAGCGCGGTCTGTGCCGGTGAATAACGAATTCGCCAAGCGGAGCGGCGGGTATAAGTGGGTGTGGATTGTGGCCATCTGCCCCGATAATCCAGATCGTCCCATTAACATCGCCACCGCCCGAAATCCATTCCGAGTAAACAATATTCTGACCATCGGGCGACCAATCACAGAAACTCGCCATGACTCCTCGGACGATTTCTTTCATCTTCCCCGTCTTTATATTCAGCACAGAGATGCCGTAGTGCAGCTTGTCGTTTCTCCGAATGCTTTTATTAAAAACTATAGATTTTCCATCCGGTGAAAATGATGCTCTCCCGATAGAAATCCGCTTGTTTTTGATGTCGAGTTCTGTAAGTTGCCGAATATTCGTGCCGTCCGCATTCATTAAAAAAAGGACATCACCGTCAATTTTGCTAAAGACACCCTCCTTATCGATAAGCTCGCTGTGATATTCGGTAAATACAATCTGTTTGCCGTCTGGAGCCCAGGAACCGGGGTATGGTTTTGTCTGATCGTCTTCTATGAGAAGCGTCAAGTTGCTGCCATTATCGTCCATGACGCTGATACCTTCTACACCGTCCCGTTCGGTGCTAAAAACGATTTTTGCATGTGCTACTGTTGAGATCATCAATAGCAGCAGCGAAAGAAAAACGACTTTTTGTAGACGCATCGCGAGACTCCTTTTATGAATGGCAGGGGATACGTTCTCCTGCCATTACAATAGGGTTATGAATTCTCGTTGTTATCAATCTGGTTTATCTATCGGCTTTAGTAAACTCCAAAACACCGGTATCCGCTTCCCAATGGTCTTCTTTGTGAGGTCCCTTCGCTGTATACACATGGAGATGCGTATGCGCATCAAAATAATACGTATTATTTCCGATATCTCCGATCGCACGATTGACTGTAAAACCATCAGGGGAATAATACTTAGACGATTTGCCCTTATCCACATCTTCTATGGGTTTCGTATCTCGCTGTTCCCTCCCAAATATCTCATTCCCACCGAGTCCGGTGTATTCCTTCGTTCGGAACCAGACTGCAACCTTCAGGTCTCTATCGGTGTTGTTAGAAGCACAAGCAGAGGCACTCATGACAACGGACGAGCCGTCGTAGTAGAAACGTGAGACATCTGCATATCCGTTGGCACCAGTGTTGGAGCCGATACCATTGTTCGGACTTGGGATGTATTTATAGACCCTGAACGTGTCAGAAGCCTCTTCATCAGAGGATTCCACAAATGACACGACTGCCCTGACACTATGCTTTTTGCCTTTAATGTGACCGGGGAACGTGTCCAGGTAAACATAGACAGAGCTGGTACCGTTACCGTGCTCACTCGAGAACTCATATTCATCGTTTATATACCAATCTATAAAGGATATCTCTTCATCCGCTGTCAGAGACGCGTAGGCAGTTGTACCTGATCCCCAATCATCACCTGCATAGACAGAAAACGACGTTATTGAAGCCGCTTCACTGTTATGGATAAAACAAAATAAAACGAATACAGCAAGTATTGCTGTGATTAAAAGGGTCTTATATCTAAACATTTATTGTCTCCTTTATCAAAAGATGGATGTGCGATCGCAGCGAAACCGACTGCGATATTTCGCTTTAAAACTTGACGATGTGCCAACTATAGAGCAGACTGCTACCGACAACAAGGACAAAGAAAGCGAGTCCTACTTGGATCAATCTGCTGCTTTGAAACTTGTTCATTCATCGAATTGCGTATCCGTATCACACCGTTTAATATGTGCTGCATACCCTAAAAGTGTCAACTTTTTTACGTTGTGCGTTTACGCATCTTCGCGAGTGCTACTTTTTGGACTTTAGAAACCCACTCGTGTGACCGCCCTAACCGCTCACCAACGGCACGCAGACTCATCTCAACGCCATCATCTAACCCGTAGCGAAGCCGGATCACTTCACATTCCACCTCGGAAAGATGAGACAAGAGTTGTTCGACTGATACCCTGGTTTCTATCTCAGCAAATCCAGGGTCAATGCTGCCGACTGTATCTCCCAGTGTCACGTTATCTGCCGAGTCCGCTAAAGGCGCGTCAAGGCTTTCAACGCTGGATTCTGCGCATTCACGCAAAAAGGAAACCTTATCAATCGGCAGGTCCATCGCTGCTGCGATATCCGCATCTGTCGCGCCTTCGCCGAGCTGCCTGCGCGTCCGGCAAAATTTATTTATGGCGCGCCGCAACGGACTTGGCAGATGCAGGAATTTCCGATTCTTGTTGAGATAACAGAGGATTTCACCGAGAATAAAATGGCGTGCGAATGTGGCGAGCCTGCCACGAATAGGATCATATCCATTAATAGCTTTAATGAGACCTACTACACCTTGACCGAAGCAGTCTTTCACATCAATGCCATAGTCTTTAAAACGGAACGCTATCGACTTAACGAGCGGCAGATGGGATAGGATGAGCCGGTCGCGTGCTTCAACTGATTCGTCAAGGGCAAGGGGACACTCTTCTTCTGCAGACATCTGGACGGTATTGGAAATAAAACGGTTAAGAGATGCATAAAGCCGGTGAGGTTGAGAAATGTCAACTTTTGTTCTCATAACCCACTCCTTTACTTATATGTAAGAGGTATTTTCCAGTTGCCCTGACAAAGTAAAAGAGAAGTTATTTGGAACGTTTATTCTTTAACTGTTCAGGGCATATACATTACTTTTTTCTTCATACTATTTGATACTAAAGTTTGGACAATTTTCAGAAGTTAAGGTTTTGCTACACAACCGGAAGCAAAAATTTCATTTTAACAATGAAATGAACGCTTAAATCTAAAAATTCATCCGATGCTCTCTTATATAGACTCTTTTTTTTCCCACTTTTCGTGCATAAAATGCATAAAATGTCATAAATTACCCAAAAATCAGAATGCAAACGTATTTTTATCGGCTTTTGCCTTTGTTTCATCGACAAACCGTAACAGTACCAATCCAACGATAAAGAAAATCATTAAGGAGATGATAGCAAGACGTGCGCTACCGGTGACCTGCTTGATAACGCCAAAAGTCACAGGGCCCCAAATGGACGAAAACTTGCTAAATACGGAATAGAATCCGTAAAACTCTGCGCTGGCATTCTCAGGAATCATCGAGCCGTAGAAGGAGCGACTCAGTGCCTGCGTTCCGCCGAGAACAATGCCGACGACCAGGCCTAAGACAAAGAATTCTGTTGCGGTATGGATAAAATAGCCGTAAGTGACAACACCGCTCCACAGCACTAACGCAAACATCACGGAACGTTTGGCACCGATACGGTTTGCAAGCTGACTGAAGATCAACGCTCCGCCAATTGCAACGATCTGGACAAGTAAAAGCGTTATCATCAGTGTTGTTGTCGTCAATTTTAGCTCTTCGGTGCCGTAAATTGTCGCCATACTGGTAACGGTATGGATACCATCATTGTAGATCATGTAGGCGATCAGAAATAGCATGAGGTGTTTAAAACGTCCAACCTGTTTTGCTGTGGCGATCGTCCGACTGATACCGAGGGTCAGATATGCGAAGATTGTCGGCTGATTGCGGTATTTTTCTGGCAGTTGATGTGGTGTTTTTACCTCTTTTAAATATTTCATGGTCAGCAAGGTCCAGCCTGCCCACCAGATTCCTGTCATCGCCATCCCGATGCGGGCTGCCATTGCTTGGTTCTCCGGTGTCTTTTGCATGGCGACGAGGGCAAGGGCAATAGCGAATTGGAGCGATCCGCCGATGTATCCGAACGCGTATCCCTTCGCGGAAACGGAATCCATTTTGTCTTCGGAGGCGATCTGTGGTAGAAATGCGTCGTAGAAGACGTTGCCCCCGACAAAACAGACTTGCGTGCCGATAAACAGCACGATTGTCAACGTCACATCACCGGACTTGCAAAAATAGAGCAGCGTTGCGAAAATGCTTCCGACGTACGCGAAAGTCGCGAGAAACCGCTTCTTCGCTGAGGAAAAGTCGGCAACGGCTCCCAGTACAGGTGCGAAGAGGAAGACGAGAAATGCTGCACCGCCTAACATAAAGCCCCACAATGCCGTAGCACTCACATTCGTACCGAGGATGTCAACGCCGGCTTCTCCGACAACGGCTCTGGCGAAATAATCGGGCAATATAGCGACGGCAGCAGTCGTGATATAGGCCGAATTTGCCCAGTCGTACATGCACCAGCCGAAGATTGTTTTTTTATCGTTTTTCATTTGGAGTTAACAGTCATCAGTCGTCAGTCGTCAGTTTTCAGTCTGGTTTTTGGTTCTCCAACATTCTTTGTAATCGTCGTTACCCAAATCAGTAATGACCGTGATAAAAAGATGTCAGTGCATCAAACGCTTAACTGAAAACTGAAAACTGAAAACTGAAAACTAATTACGCAAGGTCGAAACGGTCGAGATTCATGACCTTGTTCCATGCTGCCACGAAGTCATGCACAAATGCTTCTTCAGCGTCATCATAGGCATAGACTTCCGCAACGGCTCGGAGTTGGGAGTTTGAGCCGAATACGAGATCGACGCGGGTGCCGGTCCATTTGAGATCGCCTGTGAAGCGGTTATGCCCCTCAAACACATCTTCAGATGTAGCGGATGCCGACCACTCGATGTTCATGTCAAGCAGGTTGACGAAGAAATCAGGGGTCAACGTCTCGGGACGATGCGTGAGGAGACCGTGCTCGGACTGACCGACATTTGCATTCAGGACACGCAAGCCGCCGACAAGCACCGTCATCTCAGGGGCGGTGAGCGTCAGCTGATGTGCGCGATCCACGAGCAGCTCTTCGGCTGTTCTCTGGTGTCCGTTTGCGAGATAGTTGCGAAATCCGTCTGCGGTCGGTTCAAGCACCGCAAAAGATTCCACGTCGGTCTGCTCTTGCACTGCGTCCGTGCGTCCCGGTGTGAAGGGAACTTGGACGTCGATGTCGGCGTTATTCGCGGCTGCTTCGACTCCCGCACACCCGGCGAGAACGATCAGGTCCGCGAGTGAGACCTTTTTCCCGTCGGATTGCGCGCCGTTAAATTCGTCTTGAATCTCTTCAAGCGTTTGCAGCACTTCTTGTAGTTCGAGCGGATTGTTGACTGCCCAATCCTTCTGCGGTGCAAGACGGATGCGTGCGCCGTTCGCGCCACCACGTTTGTCGGTGCCGCGGAATGTTGCCGCAGATGCCCAAGCGGTCGAGACGAGTTGGGAGATGGACAACTCTGATTCGAGACACTTGCCCTTGAGGGCAGCGATGTCTTGCGCGTCAATCAACGCGTGATCGACATCAGGGACAGGGTCTTGCCACAACTGCGGTTCTTCGGGCACCCAGGGGCCGAGGCAGCGTGTGCGGGGTCCCATGTCGCGATGCGTGAGCTTATACCACGCTTTCGCGAATGCTTCTGAGAACGCCGCTGGGTTCTCGTGGAAGTGTTTGGAAATCTCTGCATAGGCTGGGTCCGCTTTCAGGGATAGATCCGTCGTAAGCATCATGGGTGCATGCTTCTTTGAGGCATCGTGCGCGTCTGGCACGGTGTCCTGTGCGGATTCATCTTTGGGGGTCCACTGCCATGCACCGCCGGGGCCTTTTATGAGTTCCCAGTCGTAGTTGAATAGGTTGTCAAAGAACCCGTTATCCCATGTGGTCGGCGTAGCGGTCCAGGCACCTTCCAATCCACTGGTGATAGTGTCGCCGGCTTTGCCGCTGCCGAAAGTGTTCTTCCAGCCGAGTCCTTGTTCCTCAAGCGGAGCCCCTTCGGGTTCGGGGCCAACGTACTCGTCCGCGTCAGCGGCACCGTGGGTTTTGCCGAATGTGTGTCCGCCGGCGATGAGTGCGACGGTTTCCTCGTCGTTCATAGCCATGCGCCGGAAGGTCTCTCTAATGTCTATCGCTGCGGCGACTGGATCGGGGTTACCGTTCGGTCCCTGCGGGTTGACATAGATTAATCCCATCTGAACGGCACCGAGCGGTTTCTCGAGATCTCTGTCACCGGTGTAGCGTTCATCGCCGAGCCATGTGGTCTCGGAGCCCCAATAGATGTCTTCTTCGGGTTCCCAGACATCTTCTCGTCCGCCGGCGAATCCGTAGGTTTTGAGGCCCATGGACTCCAAAGCACAGTTCCCTGTGAAGATCATCAGGTCTGCCCAGGAGAGGTTCCTGCCGTATTTCTGCTTGATCGGCCAGAGTAATCTGACCGCCTTGTCGAGGCTGGCGTTGTCGGGCCAACTGTTGAGAGGTGCGAAACGCATTGTACCGGAGGCTGCGCCGCCGCGTCCGTCGTGGATGCGGTAGGTGCCGGCACTGTGCCACGCCATGCGAATGAAGAGGGGTCCATAGTGGCCGTAGTCAGCGGGCCACCACTCTTGTGAGGTTGTCATGACCTTATCAACGTCCCGTTTCAACTCATCCAGGTCGAGGGTATTGAACGCCTCTGCGTAGTTGAAATCCTCGCCCATCGGATTAGATGTGGGTGGATTCTGGTGGAGCATCTTCAGGTTCAACTGATTCGGCCACCATTGTTGGTTCGCTATAGTGCCCTGTGCTTGGGAGTGGTGCATCACTGGACACTTATTTTCGTTGCTCATATTTCCTCCAATCGTGTTCTACATTTTTTCTAATCTATTCTTTGAGATATTCCTTAGGATTTGCATAAGTAAGCAGATACGTAATCTCGTGATCCCGCTTACTATGTTTGCCAATGTGGTGCATTAATCATGCCATAATTTCCGCCCAAAGTCAAATGTTTTTTTTTACGTTTTCGCCCTTTCCGAAAAGGTGGACTTTTCTTCCGCAATTCAAATCGAGCGCGTCTAACTACTACCCCTCAACGGTGTGCATGCTCGTAAAGTATCTCTATTATATCCATTTCCGAGAAAATATCAAAGATAAACCGCCGTGGCCCCGTATGAAAAAAACTTGATTTCTTTGAACATTGATGTTATACTATTCTTCAAATCTCATCCTCAAATGGAGGTTCCCGAAGTGCTTGCGCGGTTCGTGCCGACCTTTGACACGCTATTTTTAGGGGTAAACGCAGTGGACCCAGAGGTGTTGACGAAGCTGGGACATCCCTTCGGTTGGTTGTTAAGTGTTCTTCAAAAGGAGGGTGCGGGGAAGTCTGAGATAAGTGAGGCGTTAGTATCGGCGGTATCGGCGTTAAGTCAGTTGGATGAGGCGCAGGCATCGCAAGTGCGTCAAGTCCTTCTGTATTTTATTCAATTGATTGTGCATCGTCGGTCGGCTGAGGAGCGTGAAGATTTAATCGAGTTGATCAAACAGCATAGTCGCGATGAAAGTGAGGTGGTAATCATGGTACAGACAACAGCTGATTTACTGATAGAACAAGGGGCGCGTCAAAATAGTATCGAAAATACTATCGAGATTCTCAACGCACGTTTCCCAAATGCTGACGTTAACGCTCTAAGACCTACGCTTGAAGTAATTGACGATCTTAACCGCTTGAAGCAGTTAACTCTAAATGCGTCCTTAGCAAATAGTTTTCGTCAATTCCAACAGCAGTTAGAGGAATAGCAGACAACTATACTTCTTAGGTCGCCTCCTCAGCCTGAACTGAACCTATCAAACGAAAAGTTTGTGGCTCAGGTCCGGTTCGGTTGCATGAAGATTAATTTTTTTAATACGGAGGTAAAACTTGAAACAGACGATAGTATATACACTCACATTGTTATTCACTGCAATGGCAGTGATAACCCTCACCGGTTGCGACGATATGCAGCCTAAGTCCTGTATGGGTGTGTAAAGTTTTTGGCAGCGATCCAACGTGCAGTGCACCGCATCCTAACAACGTAACAACATGCAGCAAAACAACGATCCCAGAACCTTAGACACATCAACAAAAATTTCACAGTAACTCGTCTTAAGTGACAAAAATAGAAACGCCTGTAAACCCCTCCCACCACTGCGTTTGTCCGCAAAACAACCAGCACATTAAAATCATAATTTCACAGGTACGCAAAAAATTGATAAAGTTCATAGTCCCTTCAAAACCCTTGCCACACCTTACTTTGTAGCGGTACCCGAAACACTTTTTTGAATCCTTACTGTGAAATACTATGAAATTTCATAACTTTCATAGAAACGCCAGAGGCATTCAATTGTCCATTTTTCGATCAAATTTTCATTCCCCGGCCCGGTAGGGTTTTTGCTGGGGTGTTTCTTCGCGGTTTTGCGGTGTACTCACCTGCCCGTGATAAGGGGGGTGTTTTTGCTGGGGGTCTTTGCTTGGGGTCTTTGATAGGGGTATTTGATAGGGTGTTTCTGTGGATTTCTGCGTATTTCTGCGGATTTCTTCTAAGGGGGGTTGCGACCTGCATTCCTAACCGGACCGGAAACCCCTTAAAAAAACGTGAAACCCAATAATTTCTTAAAATTGAATGACCCTGTAGAAACGCAGACAACAATTGACAAAATGTTTACACACCCGTCCTGTATAGATAAGAATGTGCAGAATTTCGGTAAATATGGTATAATAGATAGAAGTTATAGGACAATCAGGGAGGTTGTGTTTTCCACTGTGTGTACCATGGATTATCTATGTAGATGGCTATCAATGCTACTCCTCTTTTCTATCGGTGTTGGTGTCCATGCCGAAACTGAGGCACTTCAAGCAGAAGCATACCGGACTTACGAGAACGTTGAGATTGATGGCGAACTGACAGAGCCCGATTGGCAGAAGGCAACGCCTATCCGCCGGTTTATTCAATTTGAGCCCGATGCGGGCGCGCCACTCACAGAAGCGACAGAGGTTCGGATTCTTTACGATGACAGACACATCTATTTCGGTTTCGTCTGTCGGGAACCCGATCGCGCTAAGATTGTTGCGAATAAGATGCGCCGCGATGCGATGTTATGGGATAATGATAACGTCTTTGTGCTGTTGGATACATATAATGACCGGCGGAGCGGATTCTTTTTCCGAGTCAATCCACTGGGTGCGCGGGAAGATGTGGCGATAATGGACAGCGGCGACAGTCGGAACGAGAATTGGAACGCGGTTTGGGACAGTAAGGGCAAAATTAATAGCGATAATTGGACGACCGAGATCGCGATCCCGTTCAGTCAGCTGAGGTTTAAGGACGAGGCAGCGTTAGTGTGGGGTTTGAACCTTGGACGCACCATTCAGAAAAATCAGGAAGAGGGGACATGGGCACCCGTGCCGGCGGCGTATACCTTCTTGGCGCGTTATCGGACGACGCATTTGGGCAGCCTCACGGGTTTATCCGAGGTTTCGCAACGCCGGAACATTGAGTTTCTGCCGTATCTGCTCCCGGGTGTCGCTCGGACAGACGCGGAAGGGACCTTCGGTGTGTTTGATCTCGGTGCGGACATGAAGGTGAGTATCACCTCAAATCTGACGGCTGATCTGACTGTCAACACGGATTTCGCACAGGTTGAAGCGGACCGAGAGCAAGCGAATTTAACGCGGTTCAGTCTCTTTTTTCCAGAAAAACGTCAATTCTTTTTGGAGGGCGCGGGCTTATTCGATTTTGGTATCCCGCGTACAAGTTTTAACGCGCCACCCCCACTTCTACTTTTCTATAGCCGGCGCATCGGTATTGAAGCGGGACATGCGATCCCGATTTTGGGCGGCGGAAAAGTTACGGGTAAAGTAGGCGGTTTCGGCGTGGGATTGCTGAATGTGCTGACGGATAAGTATGCCGCTGAGGCTACGGAAAATTTAGACGCGGTGGATATCGGCAGAACAAACTACTCCGTTTTGCGGGTTAAGCGTGATCTGTTCACCGGGTCGAGCCTCGGGGTGATTGCGGTTAATAAACAGGATTTTGACGCACACAACCGGGCGACTGGGGTTGATTTTGTCTATCGTCCAACGGATAAGATGAATTTTCGGGGGCTCTGGGCGCGTACGTTTACGCCACCTGAAACGCAAGCCGCGCGACAAGCACCCGAAAGTCCGAACGCGTTGTATTTCGGTGGAAATTGGCAAAGCACAGTAGGCCGCGTGAATGCTTCTTATACGGACATCGGGGCGGATTTCAACCCTGAAGTCGGTTATGTGTATCGCACTGGGTCACGCTGGTTCCGAGGCGAAGTACGCGGAACACCTTATCTCCATTGGTACGGGCTCCGCCGGATGTGGATTGGACCGGAGATCGATATTATCCTAAATGCTGACAATGAATTGGAGACGCGAACGTTTATCTGGAGCACGTGGCTTGAGTTGGAGACAAACGGTTGGGGCGGTATCCGAATCTATAGAAATTTTGAGAACCTCACGGAAGATTTTGAAATTCGAGAAGGGATTGTCATTCCGAGCGGCGCGTACGATTACAATAACTATAGCCTCATGCTCAATGCTGAGGGTAATGTTTTTAACGGACGGTTGGGATTCAATGTTGGGGATTTCTACAACGGCACCCGCCGTGGATTCGACCTTCGTCTGGATCTCCGATTCACTGGACGCTTTAGTTTGGAACCGAGATACGAGTTTAACCGCATCACGTTGCCACAAGGTGCGTTTGATACAAACGTGTTTGGGGGACGTGTGGTCTATTCCTTCTCGACTGACCTGTTTACGAAATTCTACGTACAATGGAACAGCGACCGAAACCTGATTACCACGAACTTTTTAGTCAATTATATCTATCGACCCGGTAGCGACTTTTACTTTGTTTTCAACCAGACGTATGGAACGGACAGCATGACAGCGGGGTTAGCGGATACAACCGTGGTCGGTAAAGTGACATTTTGGTGGAATCCGTGAGGCTTCCGGATGATACGCGCCGATTGCAATTCTTCACTTCTATAGAAAACCATAGCCCGTAACGTAGTGGAGGGCGGATTTTTGATAGGCATGTCAAAGCCAAACTCACGTCGTTACTCCGCAAGGAAAGTTAAAAACATGAAAATTGTTGATGTGAAAACCTATCTTGTTGATGTGCCGCCGCCCCATTGGGGTGGAAGGCGTTGGATTTTCGTCAAACTGGTAACGGATGAAGGGATTGAGGGGGTAGGCGAATGCACTTATCATACGCAACTCAATCATGTCGTGGTTGAACTCATCAAGGACTGGGGCGAACGCTTTCTGATCGGCGCGGACCCGTTTCGGATTGAAAGGATCTGGTCGACGCTTTATGAAGGGCCCTGCGTACGGCATTCGGGTCCGCTGACGACTCCAGCGATGAGCGCGATTGAGATGGCGTGTTGGGACATCGTTGGCAAGGCGTTGAACCAGCCGATTTATAACCTGTTAGGCGGTATGTTCCATGAGAAGTTGCGCGCCTATTCTTATCTCTTGCAGTGGCGACGCGGCGATTCGCCAGAAAAAACAGGCGAACTCGCGCTCTCTTACGTTGAGAAAGGGTTTACGGCTGTGAAGTTCGATCCGGTTGATGCGGGCACAGCCGATAGGTTAGAGACGCTCGACTATGCGGAGAGCGTTATCCGCGGGATTCGGGATGCGGTTGGTGATAGATGCGATATTCTGATCGGAACGCACGGACAATTTAACACGAACAGTGCGATCCGCTTCGCGAAACGTGTGGAGCAATACGATCCGCTCTGGTTCGAGGAACCGATACCCCCGGAGAATATCAAGGAGATGGCACGGGTCGCGCAGGCAACGAGTATCCCGATTGCGACTGGGGAACGATTGCTAACGAAGTACGAGTTCGCGGATCTGCTGGAACAACAGGCGGCTTCTATTTTGCAGATGGATTTGACGATTACTGGCGGTATCCTTGAGGCGAAGAAGATTGCATCTATGGGTGAGGCGCACTATGCGCAGATCGCACCGCATTTGTACGGGGGACCGATTGGGGGTGCGGCGAATATCCAGTTAGATGTGTGTAGCCCGAATTTCCTGATTCAGGAGGGTATCCATACGTGGGACGGTTTCCACGCCGATATTCTCAAGGAGCCGTTGCAGTGGGAAGATGGTTACATTATACCGTCAACGAAACCTGGGCTGGGCGTTGAACTGAACGAGACGGTTTTAGAGAAGCATTCGGTCGCGGTTTAAAGCATAGGTGCGATTGGAAGGTGATGGGTCCCCGGCATCCTTTCGCTTATGCGGAAGTTCTATGAATTGTAATGCGAAAAACGGGTTAAAGGTTACAAAGAGTCAGGATGGAGGAACACAGAAGGAATGGCAACTGCAGAGACGCAGACGGGTACGCTTGATCCGCTGCCCGATTCACTGGAAAAAACATTACAGAGCCTGAATATACCGACAGAACAGATCCGATTTGCGGTCCGAAGCGATATAAACACATCAGGACGTTACGGCGAGGAGTGGTTTATCCTGACAGCGGCGGCAATATTCACCGTAACGGGACAAGGTGAAGTGCTGCACTATATCCCTTATAAAGGTGTATTGGGTATCCGGGCGGAAGTCGTGGTAGATGCGGGGCTTTTGGTGCTGGAAACGCGAGAGGGGACTGTTGATCTGATCCGGTATTCCAACGGTTATGCGCCGAAGTTCGGGTTCGTGGCTCGGTTCATCGGCGATGAGATTGAATTCCGAGAGGGTAAACGCGATGAACCGCCCATTTGGGACTATAAACCGGAGGAACAGTCGTGTAAAAGTTGTGGACTTCTGTTACCAGACGAGTTTTCGCCTTGTCCGGCATGCACGAAAAAGCACAAGGTGATGCTACGGATTTTGTCGTATATCCGCCCGTATCGTGGTAGGGCAATTTTCTATATGCTCTTCATCGTCGTTGGCACATTAATTACGTTAGTGCCGCCGTATTTCTCCCGCATTTTGGTCGATGACATCCTGCGGTTGAATGAAATCGCCAACGCTGTGCCAGAAGCGTCAGAGACATGGTTGGGCACGATATTTCGGACTATTCAACCCGCTGCGGTGGCTTTATCCGTGGCTGTCGGCAGTCTGTTCGCTATATACATCGTCCGCGAAGCTTTCACAATTTTCCAACAACGTTTGGGAGCGTGGTTGACGTTTCGGATCGCAGCGAATATACGGGCGCATGTCTACGAGCATTTGCACAACCTATCCATCCGATTCTTTGACAAGCGGACGACAGGAACGGTTATCTCACACATTACTGAGGATAGCGAAAGACTTCAGGATTTTATGTTAGAGGGGCTGTCGTTTCTGAGCGTGCAATTGTTTCTCTTCTTCGGGATTGGCAGTGTGCTTTTCTTGATGAATTGGCGATTGGCGTGCTTTATTTTAGTGCCTATTCCGCTAATAGTCTTGGGGGCAGGTTGGTTCTGGAAGAAAGTGCGGAGTCTTTGGCACCGTGCGTATCGGCGGCGCTCAAAACTCTTCGATATCGTTAATGATTCGGTATCCGGCATTCGCGTTGTCCGTGCCTTCGGACAACAACGCGATGAAGTCAATCGATTTGGAGATGCGAACATTGATGCTCGTGACTATGAAACGCACGCTGAGATGATCTGGGCGACTTATTACCCGCCTTTGATGTTTGCTGTGCAGTTAGGAACGCTCATCGTTTGGTATGCCGGAGGGCTTGAGGTTATCACGGGGCCGATGTCACTGGGTACCTTGTTCGCTTTTCACGGTTATCTCGCGATGTTCTATCAACCGTTGCGTTATGTGAGTCCGCTTATTAATTGGGCTTCCCGTTCAATGACAGCAGCGGAACGGTTGTTTGAGGTGATAGACTCGCAACCGGAACAGGTGGATGATGGCAACCTTAAAGCGATGCCGAATATTACGGGAGAGGTGAAATTTCATAACATGACTTTCGGCTATGATTCGCATAAGCCGGTGCTTCGGGATATCAACCTACACGTGCAACCTGGGGAGATGATCGGGCTCGTGGGGCATTCTGGGGCTGGCAAGTCGACGCTTATCAATCTGATCTGTCGTTTCTATACGCCTGACTCTGGCAGATTAGAGATAGATGGCGAAGATATTAAACAAATTGACCTCAAGGATCTCCGTCGGCAGATTGGGGTGGTACTCCAGGATCCGTATCTGTTTAGCGGCACTATCGCTGAGAACATCGCCTATGCGCATCCGGATGCCAGTATGGAAGATATTATCGCGGCAGCGAAAGCGGCGAACGCCCATGAGTTTATTGTTAAGTTCCCAGACGGATATGATACCGAAGTCGGTGAGCGCGGCGGGAGTCTGTCCGGGGGCGAACGGCAGCGTATCTCTATCGCACGCGCGATTTTGCATAACCCGCGGATTCTGATTCTTGACGAAGCGACCTCGTCCGTGGATGTGGAGACTGAAAAGAAAATTCAGCAAGCGATTGACAGATTGGTGCAGAATCGGACAACTTTTGCGATTGCGCATCGACTTTCAACACTTCGCAACGCTGACCGACTCTTTGTTATTGAGAAAGGCAAAGGCGTTGAGTGCGGTTCTCACGGGGAACTCATGGAGAAAAAGGGTATCTATTATAAACTTGTGGAGACACAACGCGAAGCTGCAAATGTCCGTGCGGAAGCGCAAGTCGTGGAGAGATAAACATGCAGAACGATATGCAAGGGGCAACGGAAGAAAAACAGAATACACTTATTACAGCTGACGCGGCTGAAGGAGATGATTTTACGCCGCGCTACTTGGATGCTGCTGAACTGACCTTTACGCGCGCTGAAGTCGGGACGGCTCGCCTCGAAATTCGGGGAGAGGTCTGCCATTTGCGTGTCGTGGTGCGGCGGCTGATGCCGTTGAGTCGTCCTGAAGCCTACATCTCGCTCGCAGCGGACGAGGATACTGAAATCGGCATCCTTGTGAACCCTTCGGAGCTCGCGCAGGAAAGTCTGGAAATTGTGATGGAAGAGTTGGATAAACGGTATTTCACGCCAACGATCCAGAAGATTTACCGGGTGAAGGAGCAATTTGGGATCCATGAATGGGAGGTTGAAACGGAACGCGGACGGATAACCTTTTCGGTGCGTGGGTTGAATCAGAACATCAAACGGGTACCGCCTGCCCGCCTTTTTGTGACGGATGTACGCGGCAATCGGTACGATATTCCGGACTATCGGACGTTAGATGTGCAGAGTTATCAGCAAATTCAGCGGCATTTATAGGGATCAAGATGAAAAAAAGACGTTTTCATGCAGTTACTGCTTCAATTGGATTACATCTACTTTTCGCGCTAATTGTAGCGTTGTTGTTATCTGAACAACGGATGTTAGATAAAGATGCGTTTGAGGCGACGCTTGTTAAGCTCAATCCGACGAAAACGGAGATAGAAATCCGTCCGACGCATCGCACCGTTACTGTCAATCCGACACTTACGATAGAGACTTCCACACCGCGCGCGCCGACGCAGGTATCGCATATACAGGGATTTCCGAAAAAACAGACGGCAGTCGTGCGGCAAGTGCCGAAGTTTGATGATGCCTTGGAAACTGTAGGCGTAGCAGATGTGCCTACACTGTCTAATGTTGAGACCCCGAACGCTTCATCGGCACATTCATCTGCTGCACCTGCAGGCGGGGTCCCGATGATCGAGCGTACGGCATCGCCTACAATCAAAAGCAGAGGAACAGCAGATACGGGTTTCACGGAATTTCTTGATGGTGCTTTGCCAACAACAGGATTAGGCGACGGGGCGGATATTACGTTGCGAAATTTTGTGAAGATACCGAAAGAAAAATTGGGTGGTATTCTTGAAGGTTCAGCCAACGAGATTCGGGGACACATTCGCTTGATTCGGCTTAAACACTCGCTTTCGGATTGGTGGCAGGACCCGACAGCGATTCCGGCACTCATCAAGTGGTTAGAGCAACAGACCCCGATTCGTGCGGATATGGATTTCGCGGGGGGCGCGCTACAGCTCACGGATCCACAGATTCTGGATGCGCCACTCATCATCATGACAGGACACGACAAAGATATTACTATCAACCGTGGACTTGCGAAAGAGGGTCCACCGCAGCTAGGTTTCACACCGAAAGAACGTGCGGCCCTTCGGGAATATATTCTTGAGAAGGGCGGTATGCTGTTTTTTGATGACTGCGGATTCAACGGGCTTTTCGCACATATTGTGGCTGATGAACTTCGGCAGATTTTCCCAGAATACCCGCTTGAGTTTATACCGCACGATCATGAAATCTATCGGATCCATTACCACTTGCCGAAACCCCCGACAGGCGGCGATGTGTTCTGGGGTAATGAAAATAACGCACAGCCAACGCAATTCCGTTTTCAGAAGGGGATTACGATAGATAATCGGTTGGCGGTAGTTTACAATCGTAAGGACTACCTGTGCGCGATGGAGACTGCGGAGATTGAGAGCCGTACGATGTTACGGCTTCGGCGTTCTACGGATGTCTACCGATTTATGTCGAATCTGCTGATCTATGCGCTGAAGTATGGTGGAAACATAGATAGGACACGGTATACAGAGTAAAATGTGCGATGTTCATTGCCTGAACTGTGATTCAATAAACAAAAATTAGAAGCTGCTGGCTATCGCTTCTGCAACGTTCTTAGGGAAGTCGAAAAGATGTGTCAGATTCGTCCGAATTAACATGCGTTTGATGCCTTTGTTGACGTTAACGAGTGCGGTGCTCCCGCCGTTTTGGCTGATTTGGGTGCTGGAGGTAATAAGGACCCCTAATCCGGCACTATCCATTGTCTGGGCTTTTGTCATGTCAAAAATCAGCGTAGGTACCCCATCTTGTGTCTCAAGTTTTTGGATGTGTTCCTCAAGCATAGTTTTGAGCACGAGCGCGTCTTGCCCGATGACTCTCCCTTGAATTTCTAACAGTGTGAAATTTTTGTTTTGGATATTGACTTGCATGGATAAGCTCTCCTTTGCTGTTTTTGTAAACGATGTGAGAATAAAGTAATTCTAACAGATTTTTGTTTGGTATTCAAGGAAAACTTTTTTATCCAATGTGGCGAGGCACGGAGACCTCGCCAGCAAGTATAAAACTATTTCAGAATCAGCATACGGCGGGTTGCTGAAAACTCGCCTGCTTGAATCTGATAGAAATAGATTCCAGAAGCGACAGGCTCGTTCAGATTGTTTTTGCCATCCCAATACGCTGCTTGTGTACGGCTGCGATAGTACCCTCCAGTCTGATGCCCAAGGTTGAGCGAGCGGACAACGTTCCCCGTCACATCATAGATAGTAATAGCGACTTCAGCGGCTTCGCTGAGTTGGTAGGGAATCCAAGTTTCAGGATTGAACGGATTCGGGTAGTTCTGTAATAGGACAGTTGTTTCTGGCGGCGGTGCTACCTCAAGTGCAAGCGAGATGAACGCCGTGTCAATCATCTTCGGTGTTATCGTATACATTGCAGGTTCACCGACATTATTTCCTGTTGTGTCGAGCACCTGAACTGTGATAACATCACCGACCTCAATGACTGGCTTTTGGGTCAGATCGCCAAAAGCTGCGGCGAAATAACCTTGCTGTACAGTGTCAGTAACAGTTACATTCGTGCGTCTGTTCGTTACACTGACAGTATATTCTTCGGCAGTATTGGTGAATTTGCCGCTGACAACAAACGCCCACGCGCTTGGCGTGCTATTCGGAGGCGCAGCAGGTGCCGGATTCGTCCACATACTCCCTGCAAACGTGAAAGTCTGTGGCTGCGAGACATTGACAATATACCCTTGTCCGCCTCTAATTTCAAACCCGTCGTCTGGTGCTTCTGCTGTGAAACCTTCAAATCTGCCGCCCTGGTTATTGTATCGGATGAGCACTGTGGAGGCCAATGCGTTCATCAAGGAGCGTGCAGTATAGGGAACCGTGGGTTTGAGCGGGACTGAAATCATGTTCAAGCCTTCGGCAAGATCAACAGTAAAAGCGTTTTGCGCGACTGGCTCGGTTACACTGAAAATTGTTGTGGTGCCGCTCACCTCGTTTCCTGTAACAAGCAGCGGGGTTCCTGTCGGACTGTTAGCAGCACTGATGAAGAGTATCCCCTCTGGTCCGAGGTCGCCGGCGGTTCCTTCTTCGGCATTCCCATCGAAATCGCGGTTGTTAGTGTATTGGACGAATGTCGGCTGGTACGGGTCGGTTACGTCGTAGACGATAATGCCGCCGACGCGTTCAAAACCGATAAAAGCGTAAACACGGTCATCAATGTGTCCAATAGCCACGCCTTCAGGTTCGGGGCCTTTATCATCACTTCGGTTATCAAAAGAGTCATTTTCGTCATTTGTTGCGTTGAAGTCGTTAGGGATCAACTCGGCGGTATATTGTTCAAAGTCGCTGCCGCTGTCAAAGACCAGTTGTCCGTCTCCACGCCAGATAGAGAACGATCGCGCCCCATAATTAATAATCGTTTCGTGTTGCCCGTCGCCGTCGGCATCGCCGGTAGCGGTAGTCGTTTTGAGTCGTCCTAAATTCTCGGGTTGTTGCAGGAATTCGGGATTGTCAAAAACGGTGGGGTCGAGACTCAAGTCGTCGACACGGACCTCTTCACTGAAGCAGTCGTAATCGCGTGCGTCGCCTTCATTCGTACTAATAATGAAAGTTTCGCCGTCAGCTTGAAAAGCAGCGATTGCGTCGGGTTGATACATACCGCTGACGGGCCAATTGGCGATATTGATGCCATCGTCTCTGTCGCTCGGATCCAGAGCGTTATCCTGTGCGTAGTCTTTGTATCCGAGCGGAAAGATCTCAGTGATCGTAGCACTGGCAATGTCTAATACAGCGATAGCGTTGTTCTCCTGAAGTGATACCCACGCTTTGCTGGAATCGGGTGCTACGGCAATGTATTCGGGTTCTAAGTCTTGTGCGACTGTTGCGCCGGGCCCGAAAATACGGATATCGGGGTGGAGATTGTCTGCTGTGAAGTTCGCAAAATCAGCGGTACGGACATCGGTTTGCGTGAGGTTCGCTGCACCGTTCATTAGATTGATAACGCTGACGGATCCTTCGGGATCGCCTTGATTGTCAGGTGTTACACAATACTCGTCGGGTTCACCTTCATTTGCAACGAGAACATATTGTCCGTCGGGTGTAAAGGTTAGCATATCTGGCAGTGCGCCGACTGTTACGGCACTGAGGAATTCGCCATCTCCGTTAAAGAAAACGGCTGTACCGGGTGCTTGTTTAGGGTCTGCTTGCACCGCAACTGCGACGATGTCGTTATGGACTGCGACACTGTTTGCACCGTCACCATAGGGAGTAGTCTCAATCTGGAAAAGGCGTGTGGGATTCGTAGGATAGTAGATGTCGAGAACGTCGATATTACCTGAATCGGCATTGACGACATAGAGACGCTGTGTATTCGGATCGTGTGCGACGATTTCAGCAGCGGATTCATCAAAGCGGCCGCTTTCATAAGTACCGAGCGGTTGGAGGTTGATCTGTGCTGTCGTCGCTGAATTTAAAACAATTAAAGATAAGCAGAGAACTAACGTTCTACCTGTGATCTTCCACATAATGTGTAAAGCTCCTTGTCGTTGTTTAGATTTAGAGACATGTACATTATATAGAAATGTTGTTACAGATCGGTGACACGGGTGTAATTTTTTTGTAAAAAAGTTGTGCGAAATTTACAACTTTAAGACAGTAAAGGATACCTATTGTCTGATAGAATAGATCCTGTGCAGTTTCTAACGCCATGCGTCGTGTAAGAATCGGAGCCAGTTGCCGTGCATGATGGCGGCGATGTCGTTGGTGTTATAACCCCGTACGTCCAATAAGCCCGGTATTTTCTGTAGATCGGCAATAGTATCCAAGTCGCTGGGGGACTGTTCACGTCCATAACCGCCGTCTAAGTCTGTGCCGATAGCGGCGTGCCGAGTGTTACCCGCCAATTGACAGATGTAATCGATATGGTCGACGACGTTGTTCAAGGTAACTTTGTCGTTAGGCGTTTCACCTGTAATCCAACCGGGGTGGAGCATCCACGCATCAAAAGCGGCACCAATGATGCCATCGCGCTCAAAAATTGCACGTAATTGTGCGTCGCTAAATTGGCGTTGATGCGGAACGAGTGCTCGACAGTTATTATGACTGGCGAGGACTAACCCATTATAGTGTTCCAGTGCCTGCCAGAACGCTTCATCAGAGCAGTGCGTGAGATCGAGGATAACACCTAAGCGTTCCATTTCAGTCAGCAAAGGTGGACCGAGTTCTGTCAATCCGATTTCTGTGCCTGTGCCGCCGGCGTAGCGTCCGGGCCCGTAGTGCGTCAATCCGAGGAGGCGCAACCCGCCATTGACCCACACCTCTAATTGTTCTGGATGAAGAATCGGGTCGGCACCTTCCATACTAATCACAAACCCCAAGGGCGGTGTCCCATCATTATCCGCTGTGGTTTCGCGCTCCCAAGCTTGCCAATCGTCAATATGGCTATCCAAGTTTTCCTGATTTGTGATGATACGGACGTGCCCTTCTTCTGCTAAAGCGTGGTAGTAAGCCAATTGCCCTTGGGCGATGCCGTAAGATTGGACAGGCGAAGCGAAATCGAAATGTGGGGCGGGGCTACCCGTTGAACGCGCGAAAAGCGTAACGAAACTCAGAGCGATCCGACCTTGACGCATCTCGGGAAGTGCGACGGTTCCTTGTCCCTTTCCGGGCAGCCCTACTTCTTGGGTGCGAATCGTATAGGCGGAGCTTAGCAAGTCTCGGTTGCCTTGTAACGCATTCATGGATAGATCAAGGTGAGCATCAATAATGAGCATAAACGAGCCTCTCTGATGGGTTGAAATTCAAAGGAGAAGATCAGATGTCATCTGGGTAGGCGGCGAGGTGCGCGCCGGGGGTGCCGTTTCTATAATCGCCATCGCAGGCATTAAGCATCCAGCTACTGAGCCGGGTAACGAGGTCCGGGTGATCGCCGGAAATGTCGTTTTCTTCGCGGTAGTCAGATGGGAGATGATATAGCTGGAAACTGTCCATACGGTTGATATACCGTAATTTCCAGCCATCCGCTGTTACGAGTGCAGGACCGAGTCGGGATGCATAGATGACCCATTCGTGGTGCTGCTGGTCTTCATGCCTTTCCAATAAAGTCGGTAGGAACGAGATACCATCTTTACCGTGGGGCATCTCCGCGCCGATGAGGTCTGCAAGGGTTGGCATGAGATCGTAGTTTGTGAGCATCTGATCCGAGATAAAGTCGGGTGTAATCGTGCCGGGAAAACGGACGAGATAAGGGATGCGTGTACCGCCTTCCCAACTTGAAAATTTCAATCCGCCCATACCGTCGTTGCCGTTGAATACGTCACCACCTGTCTCCGAATAGAATTTTGTCGTGATTTCATCGAACGATTCTCCATTCAAATTCCGCTGCCGACCTGTCGTTCGTCCTTCTTGGCGGTAATACACTTCGTGCCCGTTATCAGAAGAAAAAACAATCATGGTGCGGTCATCGATTCCGAGGCGTTCGAGTGCGTCCAAAATGATTCCGACAGTCTCGTCCAGTTTTAGGATCATGGAGGCGTATTCTTTTTCGTAGGTCGTCAACGCAGAGGACTGTTTGACTGCGGGGTGAATATCAGGTATGGCGATCGGTCCATGTGGTAACTGGGACGGGTGATAGAGGAAGAACGGTTCGTCCTGATGGGTGCGAAGGAACTCAAGGATTTTTTCGTTGAAAATGTCTTGAGAATATACCGCTTTCCCTTGACTGTTTCTGCGAATCTCCATATTTTCGGCAGATTCCGAGTTTGGATGTACGCCACAGTCGGCGTGTGTATTGCCTTGGATGTGCGTGGGTTGTCCGTTTTCAAAGAGAAAAGGCGGGTAAAACCCGTGGCACCGCTGATGGTCATAGTAACCGTAGTGATACTGCCAACCGTGCCGGCGGATGCGTGCGCCGGTTGTGGCGAACCCCCATTCAAGTTTCCCGATTTGTCCTGTGACGTACCCGGCTTGCTCTGCGATCTGTGCTAAGAAAACATCATCGGGATCGGCTTGTAGTCCGGTTGTATGTAGCAACTCCGTAATTTGATCCAACGTCAGTTCGCCGGCACTCAATCTGTGGTAGAGTCCGCCTTGGGTGTATGTCCATGTCCCGTCGTGGCAATCGTGGATCCCTGTCAGCATGCTGGCTCTGGATGGGGCGCAGAATGCACACCCATAGGCGTGGTTGAACCGCATGCCTTCGTTTGCAAGGCGGTCGATATTCGGTGTCTCGAAATGCTGCTGTCCGTAACAGCTGAGCATGCCGCGTCCAAGGTCGTCTGCGAAGATGAGAATAACATTCGGGTTATCGGTCATAACAATAATACCAAACGTTTAAAAAAATCAAGTTTTTTCATGCAAAAATGATTGAGGTTCCGGTCCGCCTACCTGCTCATAGAAAAAATCAGGTAGATTTGCGTGTAAGTCGGCATGTTCGATGGTTATTGCCACAAGGTTTCCCGCAGCATCTAAGTCTATGTAGATATTCTCATTAATTTCTTTCGTTTCGGCAATGGGATGTGCTGAAAACTCAATCAACGCTGTAGCGGTGTCGTGAAAATATTTTACCTTCATTGTGAACCACCTTATATTATTCATGTTGAAATGCCCGCTGCCGATAGAGATGCTCGAACAGATTCCCCTCATGTGGACTGTCCCAAGAGATTTGATTCGTCGGGATCACCCCTAAGTTGAGGCGGTCAATGAGCGGTGTTGCTATAAGGTCTTGTATAAGCGATGCATCTTCTGTGATGGCAGTGGCAACCAAAGTCGCACCAATTGTTTCGACTAATGCTGCTGGTGGAACTTGGACGACACTCACAAACGGGAACGGGAATTCGGTGTTTGCTAACGGGTGTTCCGCATCTTCACACCATATTACAGTCGGTCTGAGGAAAGTACAGCTGTCCAATTCGACGACTCGGTCACCGGTCGTCAATTCCGTTGCAC
Organism: Candidatus Poribacteria bacterium; assembly: GCA_963668035.1. Lineage (GTDB taxonomy): Bacteria > Poribacteria > WGA-4E > WGA-4E > WGA-3G > WGA-3G. The sequence continues at coordinate 1,007,015 of OY764073.1, forward strand.
CGGGTTCTTTGAGGTGTTGATCAATCAGTGATGAGATGCCGTGTGCGGCTTTGGGATTTGCCCACGCTGCGATTCCTGCTTCTGGGTGATCCAACGGCCTCGGTTCAAGGCGCGCCAAGCGTTCTGCTAACGCTTCCGCGATTTCGCGTCCGTGTGCCGTTACCCACACACCAGAGGCGTTAATGCAAGACCGCCCACCGTTCTTGGCGACCGATTCTACAATGAGATCAAGATATTGCTGCCAATTGCGCTGCTCGCCTTCGTGAATGATGATTTTGCTGCGTCCGGGTCCGTGGATTTCGACGCGCGGTGTGTTCACCCACGGTGCAACAGTCGAGCCGCCCCCGAAGAGCATCGCGCGGCCGCATCGGTTTAGGATTTCATTAGCACCACTGTAGTCGGTTGGATAGAAACTGAACGCCTCTGCAGGAGCACCTGCTGCGATAAACGCTTGCGCGATGCGATACGGTGTCCACGGTTCTTCGCGTCCGGGTTTCAACACAACAGGGACTTTCAAGGCGATAGCAGGCACCCATAACGAATGTACCCCTGGCGAATTGCTCGGTAGGATAGCACCCAGGGAATCCGTTTCACAGACGTAGCTCAACGTGCGTCCATCTTGGACACCCCAGCCGGTGTCAAGGAGTTGTAAGTCAAGCCCACGGGTTAACCCATCTAAAACGGTATCAATGTTTTCCATGACCCCTTGGATCTTGACCAAGTTCTGTTGGCAGAGTGCCTCAGGCAGACCGGTTGTGCCAGAAACCTGTTGGATGTAGTCTACCGGTGATTGGTCGCTTCCGTCAAGGTCAAGTGGGAGTGTTGCGGTTGTGAAGAGGTGCGCTGCCTTTTTGCAGAGAGCGATCAATTCGGCGACAGAACGTTGTGCAAGTGCCTCTTTCTGAAGTGCGATGTCAACGAGGTCTTTCGCTATCAAGCCACGATTGGCTTGGCTCACCTCGACTAAGGGTTCGCCTGTTTTGATATGTGGCACGCGGACGGTGTTCAGACTTCTGTAGGAACGACCGGCACGTAGAATTGGAATGTGTATCATTTTTTTAATAATTCGCAAGGCGTTAAATGAAGCGGTTGGTTCAATAACGATTTTTTGGTACCTACCGCCTGTGCCGTTGTTGCAGGCTGCCATTTTTTCTTTTTCCTTGTGACAGCGTACGGGGCACGCGAGTAGGCACCAGATCTACCCACACTACCAGGTAATCTTCGCTACCCACCCGGAGGCGGCATCGCAATAGAGGAAATCGTCGCCGTAGATAGATAGCCCGTGCGGTTCAGGATAATCTTCAGGCACCTCAATCACATCAATCGGTGTGCCGTCTTCAAGGTCGAGTTTGACGATGACTCTATCAGAGGTATGGGTTGACCAGAGTCCATCTTCAACGCGCACCATGCCGTGTCCCCGTCCATGCGGCAACGGAAGCGTCTTTTGCACAGACCAGTCCGAAATCCTGACCTTATGTGTGACTTGATTCTTAAGCGTTTGGACCCAGAGATGTCCTTCATCGTAGTGGTCGTATTCAACGCCGTGTGTGCCGCCGCCGTCCGGTATCGGGTAGCGTCCGAGGGTTTCGCCAGTATCGGGATCCACTTGGAAAATCTCACCTGTTTCGGCATCTGTATTCCGGACGGGACGCCAGCGTTCGCCAGTACCATTCGCCGCTAACCAGAGCGAGCCGCCACCGAACGTCATCCCGCTTGTATTGGAAGATTCGCTCGGAATGTCGCGGACGAGTTTCGGGACCGTATAGTCCGGATCTGATGTGATTTCGACCAATGCGACTCTGTCGGTAATTTGGTCAACGATCCATAAACCGTCGTCCGTAACTTGCAAACCGTTCGGGACGGAGTAGGGGGATCGGAAGACTTTTTCAATTTTCGTTATCATATTTGGACTCCTCTTTAGTGTCTATCTACTTGTGCTAAAGCTGACTTTAGCAACTCCAAATATCGGGTTGAGCGTTCTGTACGAGACTTGTCAAGTAGAAATTCATTTGTTGGCAGATGTTCAACTAAATTCAGTTCAGGTGTCAGAATCAGGGAATCCACCGGATAAACAAAGTGCTCTTGGAGTTTTGTGACTAAGGCAGCTGCAGCAGATCCTTTAGCGCCGTCTTGTAGTTCGGGTAATTCCCGTAGTAGCACCCAAACATTCACAAAGTGTGTGTTAAGCAACTGGATGACTTTCGATGAAGAGAGCGGACCCGCCCTCAAACTTTTACCTGTCCCTCAGCACGATTCATCATCAAGTGTGCCGAATAAAACCAACGCGTGGATGGGTCGATTTGTTGTTTTCGCGAGTTCAACTGTCTCTTCAATCGGTGTCCATTCAATTTTAGCGAACTTGTAGAAGGCAGATTTTAACTTCTTTCGAGATTCTTCCTCAGTGATAGTCGATTCCCAAGATATTTCGTCCGCAAGTGATTCTGGTATAGCGAAGAGCTCCATCCGGGGAATAAAGCCGATGTCTGCTACACCAAACGCATTAATATTTACATTGCTATTGCGCCGTGGAAGGGACAGAGAGAACGCGATAACGTTGTTCTCGCTGCGACTAATTATCAATCGTCCTGCAAATTGTGCTGGCACGAAACGGGCATCGGGACCGTCTAGGACGAACAGTGCGTGGATTCGGAAAGCGATCTCAGCATATTCTGGTGAGAGTGCCCGTAAGCAGGCTTTTGCTCCTTTCTTGCCTTTTGAGACGTACGTCCCACGTTTTGTGCTGTGGACTCTGAACTCCATTGTCGCGCCATGATGAAACTGACGAAGAAAAGGAAGAATCCCATCTGGATTCAGGTCCCAGACATCGCCCACGTTAGTAATTGAGGGTGGAAGAAAGACTTGAAAATCTTCCATGCTGTAATCTTTCAAGGGATGTAGGGGTTTGAAGTTAAACAACTTTAACGCATCTTCCAACTCCATGTTCACCGGTTCTGGCCACCTTGTTTTGAAGCGATCGAATTGTTCTTGTGTGGGTCGGTGCAAATTGTATGTAGTATCCGCAATCGGATCCCAATGTGCTTGGACTTGTACACTTTTTGTACTGCTGAGGCTTCCCATCACTTTACCTCCTATTGTCGAAGTTCCCGATTTCAACGCTTTGCGCTGCTATTTTTTCCGTTGATGTGTTCAAGTCCACGCTTTCGCTACTTTGCGTTTCAATATCGAGTTTTGCATTTTCAAGTGGTTCAATGGTAAGTCGCCACCCGAAAGCATTAAGAATAGTTCCGAATGTATCGATCCGGGGCGGCTCATCACTACTCAAAATTTCTGAGAGGCATTCTGGGGCGATCCCAATTTTCTTGGCAACTTCAGCAATCCCGCCTTGTGATTCGGCAACAGTCTTAAGGGCGCGTAAAAAGAAGGGCGTGTCCCCGTCTTTTTGGTACCCTTCCAGGGCAAATTGGAGGTAGTCAAGTGCTTCATCCAAATCTGCAAGTTGTTCAACTAGAACCTCGTGCCATGTGCGATATTTTCTCATCAGTAAACACCTACGACAACGCTTTCTTGGAGTTCGGTGAGTAGGCGTAGGTTTTCAACGCCGTCCCATGGGTATTCTGGGATCGGTTCGGCGCGTTCGGCTTCGTCGCGTTCAAGGAAACGCGGCACAAAAAATTCCTTCGTTAGCGTTGTGAGCACGACGCGCCCTGTTTCGCCGTAATCAACGGTTTCCTCCGGGTTTTCCGGGTTGACGAGTTCGATGACGGCGCGCGGTTGCGGCGGATAGTAGATAATCGCATAGTTATCCACGGGGTCAAAGGGTTTACAAGCGGCTAAGCCCATGAGCGTATTGCCATAGGTCGGGATGAAATCGATGCCCGGCACGAGTTCTTCACGAGCGAACCGATGGAATTGCGCGTCCATCTCGGTGCCGCCACAGAAGATGCCTTTGATGCCCGCTTTTGGCAACGAGATTTTTTCACACAACGCTTCCAAAAGTTTCGGCGTGGTAAAGAGGCATTGGACGTTTTCATGGGCGCGCAGCACATTGAGTGCCTGAGAGATGACGTGGTTTTTATATGCGTCTAATTCCTCGTTTTTTCCGTAACGGACGAGTTGGTTCACCCAGCGTGGGTCGAGATCCACATGGAAACAGATGCCACCGCGATGCTGCGCGAGATGCTCAACGGCGAGTCTCAATCGTCGCGGTCCCGTGGGGCCCAACATGAGCCAATCGCTACCGGGCGGGAAACCTTCATCGGAGAGTGTTTTACTGAAGATTTCATAATCGATGTGGAAGTCGCGGATGCTGATCCGTGTCTTGGGTACACCTGTTGAGCCGCCGGTTTCAAAGACATAGATGGGTTCATCGACGTAAGCTTTGGGGACCCAGCGTCGAACGGGGCCGCCGCGGAGCCATTCGTCTTGGAAATGTCCGAGACACTTGAGGTCGGCGTAACCACCGATCTCTTTCCGCGGGTCGAAGTCGAGGTTCTCCGCGAATTCCAGCCAGAAGGGGCAGCCGGTCTCTGGACTGAAATGCCATTCCACGATTTCCCGGACGTGTGCATCAAGTGCCCTTTGCGTGTCGGTGATTTTTTTAGAGAAATTTTGATTCAAAATGTTCATTGGCGTGTGCCTACTACCTTTATGCTTTTTGCTGGACCATGCTTGCGAGGATGCCGAGGATTTTGTCGCATCGCACGATTTGGTACACAGACATATCAATGTAGAGTTTTTTACCTTCTAATTTGAGGAAACGCCATTCTCTGCCAGAGGTGGTGGCACCATAAATGCAAGCAATGTCATTGTTTTCTTGGACGTTGAAACGTTGGGCGGCGACCATCTCCGCGACGCACTGTCCGAGGCCGACCTCCAAATTATCGTTTTTTGCTTCAACAAGGACGATAACGGGCGCTTCCAATACAAATTGGACGGGTGACAGACTGATCAGAAAATCACAAACACCTGTCAGTCCACTCTCATCATCAACGTTGAAATCAATGCCAGAAAAAAGGCTGATGCTTAGATTTAACTGCTCGCGAAGTTCTATAAGAACATCAGCAACAATCATTTCAGATTTTGCCTTCTCGGTGGCGATAGCAGTAGCGAGAGGTATATTTCGCGCCAATACCGCAATAAGCAGGTCGCTCGGAGGCATCGGTTCGCTATCAGAGAAAAGCCCGGCGATATCAACCTCTTCAAGGTCAAATGCTTCCCGTACTGTTTTTAAGGTGAAGTTGCTGTATGCCATTATGGGTGAACCTCCCGAGGCAATTGCTACTCTGCTATTGCGACCAGTGTATTCCGAGTTACGATGTAAAGCACACCGTTTTTTGCCACAGGTGTCGTATAGACAGCACTGCCCATGTTGGTCTCAAATAGGACCTGTTCAGTTTTGCCTGTCTTTAGGATAACAACGTCGCCATCTTCGTCGCCGAGGTAAACTTTGCCATCCACAACATAGGGGGATCCCCAAATTGCAGCGAAGGTGTCGTGCTTCCAATAGAGGTCGCCGGTTTTGACATCCAAACAGTAGAGGAATCCGCTGAGGTCAGCGATATAGAGGAGTCCGTCTTCAATAGCGACGGTGGACATCGTGCGATTGAACTCTTCGCCGCCGAAGTGCCAAATACCCGCAGTTTCGGTCGTATCGCCGGTTTGGGAGGCATCGATGCACCAGAGATGTCCTACGCCTTCGCCGTGCTCTGGGTCTTGTCCAACGGCGATAAAAACTTTGTCGTCATAAACAACAGGTGTTGAGATGATGTTGTTACGTGTGCCACGGCCACCGAGTTCCCAAACGGAATCTTTCGGGTTACAGTCAAATTTCCAGATGATATCCCCGGTTTCGGGTTCAAAAGCATAGACCCACCCGTCGCCGCCGGGGATGATAACTTGTGGCACGCCTTTAATAACGCCATAAGCAGGGTTTGACCACTGCCCGTGGAGTATATTTTCGCCGGGGGAGGCATCTTCCCAGACGAGTTCTCCAGTGTTTTTATTCAAGGCGATAAAGGATGGAGCATCGGGTGAAGGGATGTGGATATGCCCCTCATCAACACCGTTACTGGTTTCCAAGAAGATCAGGTCTCCCACTACGATCGGTGAACAGGTGGCGAGATTATGCGGAAAAACGTCCAGTTCATCCATCATATCGTAGCTCCAGATGATGTCGCCATCAATCTCGCTTGTTTCGGTCTCTTCTGTAAAGGGACCGTCGTTTTCACCATCAAGGAAACCTTCCGTATCAACGCAGACGACTTCGCACCGATTAGAGATATAGTAGAGCCGATCGCCTTCAATATACGGTGTAGAACAGATTCCCTGTAGGGGCCAGTCGTTAACCCTGCCTGAGGTGAGTTTTGTGTGCGTGGATTGCCAGAGGAATTTGCCATCGGATTCGCGAAATGCCACGAGATTCCCGCGGTCGCCAGTGAGTTTCGGGTTGCGGAGTGCTTTGTTATTCGTTCCGACGAAGACCTTTCCACCGATGACGAGAGGACCCGCGTAGCTTTGTGAACCGAGTTCTGCGGTCCATTTGATGTTTTCACCGGTTTCAAGGTCCCAACTTGCGGGGATGTTCTTTTCGTCAGAGACCATGTTACGGCTTAAAGTGCCGCCCCAGAGGGCGATCTCTGTTTCCGCGGGTGCAGTGGAGACTGCGAAAGCGAGCAGCGCTACGAATTTTATGATATAGATAAATCGTGATTTCCAAAGCGATTTCAATTGAACGCCTCCTTTTTTAGAGTTATCAGTTATCGGTTTTCAGTTAAGCGTTTGATTCACCGACATCTTTTTGTCTCGCTCCTTACCCATTTGAGTAGCGACGGTTGCAAAGAAATGTTAGACAATCAAAGACCAGACTGAAAACTGACTACTGACGACTGATAACTTTTAAATTATCGTAATAGATTTCAGTTGCGGAGTAGCCGTAGATACCGGGGCTGCCCTCGCGATTCGGGAGTGGGTCTTCGGCGGTGATGGTCCATGCTGTCGGTTCATCTTCACCTCTTCGCCAGACTTTTCCACGGATGATTGCTTTATCATCAACAATTTCTACCTTCATTTTCATGGTGTACCAAACGTCGGTCTCCCATGAGAAATCGATCGTTTTCGCCATGCGTAGGTCTGATGCCCAGGAGCGGATTTGCAAGCGTTGGTGTCTGCCCTGCATATCCAATGTGTAGCGGTTAGCGATAAGTCCCATATCTGGCAGTCGGCGTTTATTTTTTGTTCCCATCAGGTCGATTTGAATCTGATAGTCCTTCATTGTAGAGGGTCCGAGGTAGACGTTAGACCGGTTTAGCCCGCGCTGGACAGGTGTTTTAGCGAGAACTTTCTCGCCATCTTTCTCTCGGACAAAGAATTTGCCAGTAGCACCGATCCAGTGGGTGGGTATTTTTTCGAGTTCGACTCCCTCAAAATCCTCTGTCCACGGGAGGAGTGGAACAACACGGACGCGCGCCGTCGCTTTCATATCGCCGGATTGGACAGTGACAGTGCCAGCATGCGCCCCGGCACTTTTATCGGGTGTGAATGTGTTGTTCTCAAGTGCACCTGTTAAGCCGGTTTTTGTCCATTGTATCGCACTGATCGCGCTCGTCTGTTTTCCGTTTACATCGAACCCGATGATATTGAACGGAACAGCTTCGCCTGACGTGAGTGCTTCTGCTGGGGTAAGCAGCAGTGAAACAGCGGGAGCTGTGTTGATCTCGACCGGTGCCGGTGCTGTCTCTTTGCTGGCACACCCTGCGGTGAGGATACACACCATCAGGAGAACATAAAGTAGGATAAAGTTTTTCATTATTTTTTCCTCGCAAGACAGTAGAGGCGTTCCTCTGTTGTGAAATAGATACGTCCATTGGCGATGGCGGGTGAGCCGTAGATTTCGACATAGTGTTCTTCTTCCGCGCGACTTATCTCTTGTGTGCTGAGCGTCTCACATTTATCTTCGCCGGGTTGAAGGATAATAAATCCGCCGTTGACTTCTGTGACGTAGAGTTTGCCATCTGCCCAGACGGGTGAGCCTTTTCCGACTTTGCCGATGTTGTGTTGCCAAAGCAGTTCACCGGTATCCGCACTAACGGCGTGGACATTAGCGGAGTTATCTACGACGTAGAGGTTTCCTGCGTGAATTGTAGGTGAGGCGTATCCGACGTTAACGGCATCATACCGCCAGACTTCGTGGGTTTTGGTGATGTCTCCGGTGCCGGTTGCGTCGATACAGACGACGCGTCCCATTTCGGTGCTATCTATATTCTCTTCGCTGTGTGAGGCGTAGACTTTCGTGCCTGAAACGATGACAGATGTATTGATACCGCGCTGGCTGAGTTTAAATCCCCAGACCATCTCTCCGGTGTTCTGTTTCATTGCATAGATACCGCCATCCGCATTGCCGCCGATGATGAGCTGTTGTCCGTTGATGTTGGCGACGACGGGTGTAGAGTAGGTCGTATCCAAGGGTCTACCGCCGGGGGTTGAGACCCAAATCAGCTCACCGCTGCGTTTGTCGAAAGCGAAATAACGGTGGCGTGTCGCGACTTGGTCGCCCCATCCTGAGTTAAGGTAACTGATAACGACGAGGTCGCCTGCGATGATAGGCGTATGAACGCGTCCGCCGTAACCGGATATTCGTCCGTACTCCTCTGTGAGTGAGCGCGACCAAAGGATATTGCCATCTTTATCGAAGCAGAAGAAGAGTCCTTGGACACCGTGTGCATAGATATTTCCTGTTTCAGGATCGCCAGCGAGACTTGTCCAGCCGACTCGGTTGAAGGAGATGGTGGTATGAAAGACGTTAAACTGATAATTCCACAAACGTTCGCCGGTTTCTGCGTTGAAGCAGGCGATACGTTCCTGTTCAGTGATGTCTGTGCCGACGCGCCCGATGACATAGACTCTGTCGTTGAGGACGATCGGTGTAGAGCGTCCGATAAATTCTGCTTCCCAGAGCAGGTTCTCGCCTTCAACCGACCAAGATGAGATTAACGCTGTTTCGTCAGAGGTACCGTCTTGGTTGGGCCCGCGCCACGTTGGCCAATCGCCGGCGATGGCGTGCATGGGAATGGCAAGGAAAATAAAGCAGATGCATAGTAGACTTTGGTTTATAAGTTGTGCCCAAAAGTCCTGTTTTCGGTAGTACAAATTTCTGTGCCTCCTCGTGTGTTTTAGGGGTCTGTAATTTGTTAAGACGCTTTTTGATATATTATTATATCATATCTTATGTTTTTTGAAAAGGATTTAAATTGAGGGGTGTGTAAATACTTTGGCAGGGGTAGTGCGTAGGTTCTAATAATTGTGGGGTTGGTTGAGGTGTAAGCGGAGTACCCCGCGATGCCGCGTGCCGATATAACAGATACCACGGTCAACAGCAAAAGCGGTTATTTTGTATGGAATCTCGGATGACAGTTGAATGCAGGTATCTGTCTCGGTGTCTATATGATAGATGCCTCGGTTGGCTATGCCGTAGACCTTATCACCCTCTACGGCTATCCGAGTGATAGGGATTCGATCGCCTTTGGAATCAGTGAGAGTGTTCCAATTAAACCCGTCGTGCGAATGCATCACCCCTTGATCCGTTACGACATAAACGGTAGCACCCGCAAAGACTATCTCTTCAAAGTATGCGAAAGAGAAGGGTAAATCTGCGGTGATCTCTTTCCAACTTTCTCCACTGTCAAACGATTGAAATAGGGAACCGTCGCGTTTACCGGCGTAAACAACGTTCTGCGAAGCCGCGAGTGTTAGCCCTTTAGATGTATCGGCACCGGGGGCGCGTTCGGTGGTATCTATCAGACCGGTATTAAACCATTGCATTTCGCCGCGTCGCCATCTGAGGAGTTTGCGTCGGAATTCCATGTAGGCGGTTTCGTCAGTGATTGTAAACCCGCCGTTTGTGAGCCGCTCTTCAATGATATTAGGCATATCTGCTCGTCGCTGACGAGACAGTTCGCTTATTTTGGCAGGGTCCTTTTTAAATTTCTTCTGCCATTCACCGGATCGTGTATCTCCCAGACCAAAAACAGGCATCCGTTGAACAGGGACCAGCACGCTTCCATCAAGAGAACAATGAAAAAGTAGAACTTTATCGGGTGTACTGTTGCTGATGTAGAATGAACCGTTAGCTTTTTTGATTCTCGCGAAGCCCAGTGCATCTGGGGCTGGCTGTTTCTTTTGGAGCTGCGCTTTTTGCCCAAGGCGGCCGCCAAGATTCAGGTTAACATAAGTCCACGATTCCGCAAGATCCTTTGATTTAACGAGGCCTTCAGGGGTGAGTGCATAGAGAACATTTTCAGAAGCAATCAGACTCTGGACATGGGTGTTTACCATTCCGGTAGTAAAGGCGTGCCACGAGAGACCTGCATCCGTTGAACGCGCTATCCCAGAGATGTCCGAGGTATAAAAGTTATTTTCGTCCAGCGCGACAACGGGGAAAATACTTTGGCTTAATGAATTTTTGTCAACTTCTATATCTGTCCATGTATTACCGCTATCATAAGAGTGTTGCAAGACGTGGGTCCCCATCACTGCAAGCATTTCGCCGACTGCGGCTAACTGGATACCACTGAACGTCTGGAGTCGGAACTTATCATCTATTGGCGGGAACTCCATCCATAATTCACCCCTTTCGTTTTCTCCTATTACTGGTGAAATATCAAGCCACGTATCGCCAAGGTTGGTCGAACGAAAAATTTTCGGCGGCAATTTTAATATCTGAATCCAATGATCCAGTCCAAGGGATTCCTCAAACAGGTCTATATGCTGCGTGAAATCAGCACCTGCTATAACATAGAGTTTGCTTTGGGTGGTTATCAACGCATTAATGAATTGGGGACCGTGGAGCGGTAATTTCTTCCAATCATCTGTGGTAACCCGGTAAAGTCCTTGGTTTGTTCCGACGAAAACCCTGTTATCAAGTGCGACGGCATCCGAAATTGAGATGTCAGGTGCGCCATTCATCTTCATAACATAGGCGTGTAAATCTTGCATCATCGGTATCCAATTTTTACCGGCATCGTCAGACCGAAAGATGTGTTTTTCAAAAACGAGGTAAAACGTTTCATCGGTGACGAGCAATTCGAAAGCACGTCCTTGCGGTCGATTTCCAATAGAGTTCCAAGTTTTACCCGCATCGGTTGAAGCCAATAATTCATCAGCGGTCAAGATATAGAGGGTGTCGCCGCGTTCTGCCATCGGCATATGGAATTGACGGGTTGGTGTGCTTTCGCAGATAAGGGTCCAGGCAGTTTCATCTTCCGTTAGGCTGTATATGCCCCTCGCTGCAACGGCGTAGAGGGTGCGGTTAGCTGTCGCGAATAACCCGGCTCTCCCGCCTGATGTGCCTTCTGGACCGCCCATCGGTAGCCACGGGGATTTGATTAGGGTAGGTTGCTCAGATGGGTCAGATTGATTGGCGGCGACTTGCAGCGCGTTTGCACCGCGATTGGTGTTTCCGTTACGCTTGCCGGGGGTATCAGCGTTTCCGATCTGATGTCTCGGACTCGGTTTCTGCTTTGAAGCACTGATAATGGACGTATCAACGAGTTCAACAGTCATCTCTGAGGTTGCGTCGAAACTGTAAGGTTGCTGGAAGCGCGGCAGGTAGTGTGTGCCGCTGCCCATCAGTAGGACGACCAAGGCAGCAGTTGAGGCAGCGACTGCCCACGGCATCCACGGTTTGCTGTTTGCTGGCGGGGTCGGTTTGATGCGCGCAATTTCTTGAAGGATGTTCTCCGTTAGTGTTGGCGGTAGCTGGCAGCCGCCCAAAACTTCGCGGACGATGTGTTCCGCCTTCTTTAATCGTTTACGAGCGCGATGGAGCCGACTCTTAACAGTATTCGGCGATACACCTAAAAACTTGCTAATATCTTCGCAGGACATCTCGCCGAGATAGTGCAGCGTTACGACGGTGCGTTCACTCTCTGGCAGCTGCTGAAGGAGCCGTTTGACGACTTCGCGGCGGTGTTCATTCACGATCTCTGCTTGTTGCTCGGCGTGATATTGTGCGGATGCGAGTTCTTCTAATTCTTCCGGGGATATTGTGTCCAGCGATTCCATCGGAATCCGTTTCTTTTTGCACCAAGCGAAGCATCGGCGACTCGCAATCACATAAAGCCATCCTGCAAACCGATTCGGGTCTTTCAGGGTCCGCAATTTTTTGTAAACGTTAAGGAAAATATCTTGTGTAATCTCTTCAGCGATGTGGAAGTCACCGATTTTTCGCCATACGAGTGCGTGGAGCGGTTTTTGGTATTTTCGCACGAGTGTGCTGAAAGCGTGCTGGTCGCCTGCTAAGATCTGTTGAATTAATTTAGCGTCACTGTTCTGCATACGTCAACTCCAAGAAGATATTATCCTTTATAATATAAAGAGACGTGCTGCAGGGTGGAAGGTTGCATAAAATGGAAGATTTGGGAAAATTCCAAACTGGTTCGATTAAAAGGTCGGCAGTGGGAGGCGGAGAATGTTCCGAAAAGTGAGGTTTCAATTCCAAACTGGTTCGATTAAAAGTTCTCTTGTGTCAAGGTATCCAATGCTGGTATTTCGTTTCAATTCCAAACTGGTTCGATTATAAAGTCTGACGAACTGAAAGCACTACTTCAAAAGCAAGCAAGTTTCAATTCCAAACTGGTTCGATTAAAAGCAATCAGCGTTCCTTCTGCTTTCAGTGTGATAGCAGAGTTTCAATTCCAAACTGGTTCGATTAAAAGAAATGTGACGAGTCAAAATTATTCAACAAATCCATGTTTCAATTCCAAACTGGTTCGATTAAAAGAACTTTGTCAAGCATGCTATAATAGTCCTATCACGGGTTTCAATTCCAAACTGGTTCGATTAAAAGCCTTAACTGAACAGTTACGAGACGCAAGAACGCCAGTGTTTCAATTCCAAACTGGTTCGATTAAAAGGAAAAGGAGATTTATCATGGGAAAGCAGATTGACGGGCTGTTTCAATTCCAAACTGGTTCGATTAAAAGCGTTTATCCAGCAATGGATACAAGCCCGCGAAATCACGTTTCAATTCCAAACTGGTTCGATTAAAAGTGTCGCTATCTTGCGGCAAGCAGACCGCGTCTACCTTGGTTTCAATTCCAAACTGGTTCGATTAAAAGGGAATTCGAATAAATCCTAGTGCTCGCAGACGTTGAGGTTTCAATTCCAAACTGGTTCGATTAAAAGTTCGTGCTAACCGCCGTTGATAGGCTCACCACTCTGCGTTTCAATTCCAAACTGGTTCGATTAAAAGTCAGCGAGTGAAAGAGAGATAATCTTCCATTAATGTCGTTTCAATTCCAAACTGGTTCGATTAAAAGGTGCATGTTAAAATTAACTGATTCCTTATATACGTGTTTCAATTCCAAACTGGTTCGATTAAAAGCTGTCCAGATTTACAAAAATTACTGTAGTTTTTAGCGTCTGTTTCAATTCCAAACTGGTTCGATTAAAAGTCTGAAGACCATCCTCAACAAGCATTTGGTCATTGGTTTCAATTCCAAACTGGTTCGATTAAAAGGCGCATCGGTGCTATGTTGAGGTGTTTGGAGGTGCAGTTTCAATTCCAAACTGGTTCGATTAAAAGCATGTATTGGGTCTAAATCTTCTTCACTCGCTTCGGTTTCAATTCCAAACTGGTTCGATTAAAAGGATACCTTTCCTCTCGAAGTTGCAGACGAATCCGAGTTTCAATTCCAAACTGGTTCGATTAAAAGCATCGTGTTCAGGGTCAGCGCTGAGGTCAAGTCCGTTTCAATTCCAAACTGGTTCGATTAAAAGGCTACGCCTATCGCAGCATCTGATTGATCGCACGAGTTTCAATTCCAAACTGGTTCGATTAAAAGAAGACGTGTTTGAATGATAGGGGCATCCGATGCACGGTTTCAATTCCAAACTGGTTCGATTAAAAGCAAACGCCAAACAGTCAACAGAGAGACGTTCTATCTGGTTTCAATTCCAAACTGGTTCGATTAAAAGTGGACATTCCGAAAGCCTCTCCGCAAACTGAACGGTTTCAATTCCAAACTGGTTCGATTAAAAGTTTATCCTGTAAACAATTACCTTTTGCGGTTCGTAGTTTCAATTCCAAACTGGTTCGATTAAAAGTTCGCAATCGCCGATGTCCTCTGCTCACCCGCCTCAGTTTCAATTCCAAACTGGTTCGATTAAAAGAATATGGGTTAATTCCAGTGGACTATCCTATTCCGAGTTTCAATTCCAAACTGGTTCGATTAAAAGTCGATGGAAGAGCGGCAGCAAAAAAGGAGAACCCGAGTTTCAATTCCAAACTGGTTCGATTAAAAGCAGATCGAACCTACACGCTGAAAAGTTAGAATTACGTTTCAATTCCAAACTGGTTCGATTAAAAGGTAACAACCTGATTGGTATTCTGAATCCTGTATCAAAGTTTCAATTCCAAACTGGTTCGATTAAAAGTTACATCACAGGCACAGGCGCAACCTGCAAAGACACGTTTCAATTCCAAACTGGTTCGATTAAAAGTTCGCCAAAACCTGCATAACCCCGAACTTCATTTGTTTCAATTCCAAACTGGTTCGATTAAAAGCCAATTGCATCTGTAATTTGAATGCTGTTTAGATGCGTTTCAATTCCAAACTGGTTCGATTAAAAGTGATGTTTTACGCTGTTTTGAACCAGTCATTTTCGTTTCAATTCCAAACTGGTTCGATTAAAAGCAGCGAAAATCCGCGTCGGGCTTGGCTACAAAGAAACGTTTCAATTCCAAACTGGTTCGATTAAAAGTAAACACCCATGCAAGTGAGATAACGAGTTTATCAAAGTTTCAATTCCAAACTGGTTCGATTAAAAGTGGCATGCTAATACCGCCTTTCTGCTCTTATGGCATCTGTTTCAATTCCAAACTGGTTCGATTAAAAGACAACTCATCTACACACGTTCTAATATGTGGCGTCAGTTTCAATTCCAAACTGGTTCGATTAAAAGAGTCGCAGCCACCCGAACCCGAAGAAGAAATGACGGGTTTCAATTCCAAACTGGTTCGATTAAAAGCATGGCAGCTCTTGAAACTTGAACACATCCTTGACAAGTTTCAATTCCAAACTGGTTCGATTAAAAGGACTCCGTTGATGCCGGTATCTTGGAGTCTCGCATTGGTTTCAATTCCAAACTGGTTCGATTAAAAGAAGAAAAATTAAAGTCGCAGCAGTTCACAAACGAATGTTTCAATTCCAAACTGGTTCGATTAAAAGAAAAGACGATTGAGGACTTGCTCAAGCGGTATCCACGTTTCAATTCCAAACTGGTTCGATTAAAAGTTTTTAAGCGTTGTTGAAGTGATGCGAGTGTGCCATGTTTCAATTCCAAACTGGTTCGATTAAAAGACGAACCTGATTGTCCAGGCTTACATCCGTAGAGGCAGTTTCAATTCCAAACTGGTTCGATTAAAAGGCTCTAATGTTACGCAAGAACTCATAGACGCGATACAGTTTCAATTCCAAACTGGTTCGATTAAAAGTCAATGTTACCAGCCGTTCCGAGTTCACCCCCGAGCAGTGTTTCAATTCCAAACTGGTTCGATTAAAAGTGTGCCACCTCCAAAGAGTTTCTCTTGTTTTTGGTACGTTTCAATTCCAAACTGGTTCGATTAAAAGACGACTACGGTGATTGTTCCTGATAATGCGGGAGCAGGTTTCAATTCCAAACTGGTTCGATTAAAAGGTTCCTCTGCTGCTCTTTCTCTGTCGGTGTCCACGAGTCGTTTCAATTCCAAACTGGTTCGATTAAAAGGCAGATACGCGCACAAACCCTAATCGTGCAAGGTGGTTTCAATTCCAAACTGGTTCGATTAAAAGTCGGTAAAAAAACGCTGTCCGAAGGCACAGGCATCGCGTTTCAATTCCAAACTGGTTCGATTAAAAGAAGTGGATCGGCGGCGGAAATGACAAGGCGTACGCACGTTTCAATTCCAAACTGGTTCGATTAAAAGCGGTCAGCGACACACCGAACGGCACCCGCATTGATGGGTTTCAATTCCAAACTGGTTCGATTAAAAGTCTGCATCTACAACTTTCAGTTTTCGTGTCTACGTTGGGTTTCAATTCCAAACTGGTTCGATTAAAAGCGCTCCACGGCGATCGCTGAAACATAATTAATATCGTTTCAATTCCAAACTGGTTCGATTAAAAGGAATGTCTCCGTTTCGCATATGCATAGGTATTTGAAGTTTCAATTCCAAACTGGTTCGATTAAAAGTTTTTAGCCTATCGGCAGTCAAAGGTTCTTTCCACACGTTTCAATTCCAAACTGGTTCGATTAAAAGGAACCATGTCTCGCCACCATTCCGCCACTCAAGACTCTCGTTTCAATTCCAAACTGGTTCGATTAAAAGAAGATGAGGCAAAACTTGACAGCCTGAAAGTCATAGGTTTCAATTCCAAACTGGTTCGATTAAAAGGCAAAACTGGACGTCGAAAGGGATTCAGTGGCTTATGTTTCAATTCCAAACTGGTTCGATTAAAAGGCTTTGTGAAAACCCTCATAACATTATACGCGATCCTTGTGTGCTGTGTCAAGTTAATTTTTAGAATTACGATTTCTATGGGCGTATTGCTGTCGATCTCCGGTCATGCAAATTCTCTGGGCGGTTGACGGCATCAAGCAGCACGTGGGTTTAGGCACACAATTGCCTAAAATCGGCATGTTCGTGGGCTGCCAAGGACCAATTTTTCGTGAGGTCGACAGCAGATAGACGGTCTCTACTTCGTCGGAAAGCTTGCCTATAACAGGTTTGTGGCTGGGTTTTTATCGAGACCCATTACCTCCTTGTTCAACCAGCGCGCATCGCGGAGTTGATAGATGATGACAGAGTCTTTTTCGGGGTCGGTGATGGCTGCTAATCCGGCTTTGACGCGCGCAAATTGCGCTTTGGTTAGCTGTCCTTCAAAGACTGAATTTTGAACCCAATTCAGGTGTTGACGTAGGTATTTGCATACCTTCGCGACACGCGCGACTTCAATATCGTAGACGAGAATGATGTACATAGTTTTAGTCCTCGGTTATGCTATTAGGATTTACGCAGTGTATATGGGCGGGCGAGGTGACCTCGCCTCTATATTGCGTATGTGGTTTACCACCAGGGGCGTAATGCCTGATAAGGTTCCATCTCGACGAGATGCTTGATGAGCTTATAGCACTCCAAGCGAATGAGGCGTTGATAGGAGACATGCCGTTTTAGTTTCCGATGTGAAACCGTTTGTTTGAGTTGTTCATCAAATGCGGCGATGAACAGTTTGCGTCCGTTTTCGTTAAGATAACAACCGTCAACGTTGGTTTCAAAATGCTTTGATTCATTGAGTTGTCGGCGGTTGAATAGGCGAAAGATAATTCGGTCGATGATAAGCGGTTTGAATATTTCAGCGAAATCGAGGCTGAGTGAGAAGCGACGATCGCCGGGTTCATGTAGATAGCTGATTGTTGGGTTGAGCTGCGTCCGATAGATTTCGGTGAGGCAGGCGGTATACATCATCGAGTTCCCGAAAGATATGGCGGCGTTAATTGGGTTATTTGGGGGACGCCGTACGCGCTTCTCAAATGGCGTTTTTAACGCCAGAATTGTATTGAAGGCAGTGTAATAGATGTCTCGGATGGTGCCTTCGTATCCCATCAATTCGTTGGTGTTTTTCGCGTTGCGGCTTTCTGCAAGGATGTTCTCAATTGATTCAATCTGCGTGCTACAGTCCTTATCACGGTTGGTGTGATAACGTAGAATTCGAAGCATGTTGAAAACAGCAGATTCGACGAATTCGTGGGCGATGTCCATACGCTTGGCAGGTTTTTCGTAGTGCTGGACCTGTTTGACGAGCAGGGACCCAGAGTTTAGATATTCGCGAGGATAGTAACTTCCGGCATAGTACCCGTAATAATTGAATACATGAACAGGAATATGTTTCTGGGTGAGGAAATTAAGGAGTCTGGTGTTGAGGTCAAGTTCACCATAGAAGTACAACGCGTCGATATCTTCGACCGGAATCGGTATCCGTGGTGCTTCCTCTGGTTCGAGGTAAAGTGTATTGTCTTTCCGGCGGAATCTGCCGGGTTGGGTGATGTAATAGTTGCGTGACATATTTGAGAGCCCTCCGATTTTAACAGTGTAACGGAAACCCACGGCGTGTGTCTCCTCCCTTTAACTCCAGCAGAGTTCTTGGTAGCTGCAGGATTTACAGATTTTCATATAGTCGGCGTGCGGCGGTGTGGGTGATGCTGCGATCTCGCCTACTTTTTCAATAGCGGTCTCTACTTCCTGTTCTTTTTCGGGTGTGAGTTCCACTTCGGTGATGCGTCGTTGGCGCGGGTAGTTGATAACGCCTTTGCGATTGGATACGCCTTTCTGTTTGAGGAGATAGAGGTAATAACAGATCTGCATGATGTGTGCGGTTTCCATTGCGGGTCCGGACTTGATGTCGTGCAGAACACCGTGTTTGTCAATGAAGTCTATCTGGACGAGGTTGTCGATGTTCCATTCCCTGCGTTTTTCGCGTGGGTAGCTTTCGTCGTGGAGGAGTTGTCCGAGCTCAACCCGTTCGGAGGTGTGCTCCATTTCGATGTGGTTTTGGTAGAACCAAAGCTTGCGCGTGCAGATGTAGAGATAGTTGATGGCGGTGCCTGTGATGTTGGGTTGGTCTGTGCTTTGCATGTGTTTGGTGTCCTCCTTTTTTGAATTTTAGGGGGCTGCTGCCAATGTCGGGCGAGGTGACCTCGCTCCTACGGTATGCCGCTATTGTTGTCGGGCAAGGAAATCTCGCCTCCACGTTTCTTAACACTACAAGATATTCGTGCCGTGTTCCTCTGTGAGCAAACCGAGTGTTTGATCGTATTGAACCTTTATGAACCATTGACCTAACTGACCAAAACGTTTCCGTTCATAGAGTTGTCCTTCTTTGTCCAATCGTGCAAATTGGTTGTGGCTAATTTGGGCGATGTATGCTCTGGCTTCATAATATTGGCGTTTCTCAATTTTCTCCCAGAAATCTTCTTCATAACACGCTGGTACAACCTCAATACTTTTGAAGAGTTTGTAAAATTCTTGATGACTTGATGCACGTTCAATAAAAGGCACGATACTTTGCAGGTGCCGTTCAAACAACGTTTGGGCGGTATCAAATTCTCCTTGCTCTTTCTCGTCATAACCGTCTGAATAGACTTCATCAATAAGAGCTTGGATTTTCGATTCGTGCAGGACATCAACTGATGTAAAGGCATTTAGGGTACGCTCAACCTTATCTCTGGAGTAGATGTAGTAATCGCTTTCACCACCTTGTTTGCAGATGTGGACATCACAAATGTCCTTCTGACGTTTTCGATTGATTCGTCCGAAACGCTGGATGAGGGCATCTATCGGTGCTGGTTCAGTAAAGAGACAATCAAAATCGATGTCAAGTGAAACCTCAACGGCTTGTGTACCGACAAGTAGGTTGGTGTCCTCAAGTTCACCTTCAATCCGTTCCCGGTCTCGTAGGATAAATCGGCTGTGAAGGAGTTTTGCGTTGTCGGTTACATTTTGCAACTGTTTAAACGCATCTTGTGCCTGCTTGACGGTATTACAGACGACCATGACCCGTTGGTTGTGTGCAAGTCGTTCGCGAATTAGCGGAATTGCTGCGTGGATGTTTTCATCGAGTAACAGGACACGGTGCCGAGTAAATTTGTCTCGTTCTTCGGGTCCCATCTCTACGGGTGTTGTTTCCCCGATTGCCTCCTTAATCATCTGTTTGAGGAACTGTGGCATTGTGGCGGTCATAATGCAGATTTTTGCCTTATAGTCTTTTCGAAGTTTCTCTATCATTATTAAAATAAGCGCGGTTGTATGCGGGTCATAGGCATGGATTTCGTCAAAGATGAAAAGTCCTTGTGCCATCTCCGCCATTTGCATTTCGAACCCACGTATACCGAAAAAGGCTTTTAGGAGTTGAAAAGGCGTTAGTACCTTATAGGGACGACATATTTTCCGAGTCAAGTTTAGCTCTTCTTTGGCAGCGGTAGCAGCTGCGTTTGGTGTGTATTCTTTATCAACGAGTTGCTGATACACGAAGTAGGCAGCTTTACCATGCAACATACCGACTTTCTCGTCGGATACAAGTTCTTGCAACCGACTATACATAGCATTGATGCTGGCAGTGTAGGGTAAAACATAGAAGACTCTATTCCCAAAGGTTTCGGATTGATTTTTATCGGACCAGAGGAGGGCTGCTTCCGTTTTACCGGATCCTGTGGGTGCCGAGAGCATGAGTTGCCCCGCAGTCTGCCCAGTCTCTTCTTGGAAGAGTTGCCATCCGTGAAAGTGCAGTTCTTTTTCCTTTGCTTTTTCTTTAATATGTTGTGTAAGGTGCTCCTCGAAGTTTGCAAGCGCGGTATGTATTTCATTTTTCCCTGCTGAAGCAAGATGATCACAAGCGATCATGCACCCGCGCATGAGCATACCGTACGTGCCGTGTAAGGGCGTTAATTCTGCATCTTCAAAGCTATTCCAATAGGGAGCGAGAAATTCTCCATAACCGCTAATGAGTTGATCGGGTGAGGTGACAGGTGTCCAAAAGCATTCTTCAGTAGGACACCAATAGGGGACTTGTTCTTGAATTTCCATCAAAGTGTCCCAATTCGGTGTGAGTTCAGCGACTCGCCTTTGCCATTCCTGATAGCCGTAAGGGTTTCGGGGCCAACACGGGTGTTTTTCTCTCAAGGTTTCAATATCTTTGTGGTGTGTTAAGATCGCGAGGGCGATTGCCTGTTTTACATCTTGTGGGAATTGAAGATTAACAACAAATCCAGTAGACAGGATTTCGTGGCGATAGCTCCATCGCTTACCATTGGTGAGTTGTTTTTGAAAGCCGGTTGCTGCCTTCCCGAAATCGTGAAGTGCCACTGCATAGAAAAGATGCTCAAAAAAATCAGGATTTTTGGCAATATCGGCTAAGAACGGCATCCGTTCTCTGAGGCTATTGTACACGGCCAGGCAATTCTCTGTATGTTTTTTAAGCGATTCTGGTGGGTCGCTTTTTGCAAGCAATATTGACATGGTTTTTCCTCTTCGTAGGTGCTTGGTCTCCAAGCCCGCCTGATAGACATTATCTTCGTAGGTGCTTGGTTTCCAAGTCCGTGCACCAATGAGAAACAACATCGTAGGTGCTTGGTCTTCAAGCCCGCCTTGTCCCTTCAAATATCTCTCACCATCTCGACGGGTTATCAGGATGCAATTGGTCCAACGACCATTTCATTGGGTTTTCCTGAATATATTGGCGAAGCCGTTGCAAATCTTTGTCGTCTCGGATGACGTGGTCGTGATAATTTCTTTGCCAAATGCGCGTCGGGGCCCTATTGTAGTATTGGTTAATACGCTTGGTGGATTGATATTTGAAATATGCCATAATTTTGCCTAAGGCGGGTGAGGTGACCTCGCCCCTACGTTTTTTTGGGTTTTTTGATGTGGATGCGGACGAGGTGATCTTGCCCCTCCGGTTCGGCGCGCTTTCTGGGGCGTGAGGGGTGCCCGTGTCTGTGATGTTCCATGCAATAATTCCGTGCATGTGATTGAGCATAATGACATAGTCGACTAATTCGACGGATGGAAAGTGTTGTGGAATATGGTTCCAACATTCAACGACAATTTGACATATTTTATTCAGTTGCATTTTCCCATCTATTATTGTCCCAAATAAACATTTCCGATGTTGTACGCAGATGCTCGCGAAATAGGCACCGGGTTGGCTGTAATCATAATCACGTAAGCGCATGGAACACCGCTGAGGCAGATTGGATTTGGGTTTCATAAGGAAATTTCCTGAGGTTTTATATTATTGGTCGGGGGACCTCGCTCCTACGATATGGTTTTATGTTATGTAGACGGTCAGGGGACCCAGCCCCTACGATATATAGTAAAGTTTGTAATTACCATCCCCCATCTTTTCACAGAAGGTGCACCGTAGGGGCGAGGTCCCCTCGCCCGCCTTACCCCTTCAAATGTCTCTCACCACCCCGTAGGGGCGAGTTCTCCTCGCCCGTCGTAAAAAGTGTGTAAATAGTTTCAAAACCTACTATATTAGAGTTAGATGCCGGGAAGTGACATCTGTTCACCACTGATAGTAGGAATTTCATAATCCTTATCAAGAGGCTTCGCACCTTGTTCAATAGGAACTATAAAATCACCTGGGATGCGTTCGTGTAGATAGACTCCCCAATTTTTCTCAGGGTCGTGTAGGACATTGCCGGTATATTTAACCTGCTCCGTTATCAAACAATATGCGCGGGTGCCGCATGGACGCCGCGGGATTTCTGCGGTGAAGTGGGTCGGCAGTGCCTGCACCTGTCCATGAAGCTGTGCGTCTGGAAACGGGAGGATCGTATTGTGATAGATCGTTTCCGATTTACGTTCTAATTCAACTTCGTCTATAGATTCCACAGTGGCTAAATCAGAGGAACGTCCCATCAGTAAAGTGTATCTGGGGCGTTCAAGTGCATCTTTCAACCATATTTCGGGGGTATAGAGATAGAGTTCGGGCTGAACGAGAAATTCGCGTCTATTGATGTTTGCCTTGGCATCTAACTTTCCCGCAAATTCATAGACAGTTTCTAAATCAACCGCTTTGCCGTTACTCCTGAAAACAAACCCGACTGCAGCATCATGTGGTGTAACCCAGTCACCTTTTGCAGCAGTGAGAAGTCCATAAAGAGCGGATAGTGGTGGTAGCGGCAATGTTGGCTGGAATCCGCTAATAAAGAGCGGATTCCGAAATGATGAAACCCATCCAGTAATGTGCACACGAATCACTTTCATGGCGAGTCTCCGATATGTGTTTCTAACTTTTGTGAAAGTTGGGCAATCACCTTATTTGGCGTATTATAGACGATTTCAGATGGTAAGCTTGTATCGTCTGCCAGTTTGCGCAACTCTTCATCTAACTCATCCATGAATCCGCTTCGCCTGCCGATATAAATTGCATCGCAGAATCGGTCTGTGTAGTCTTTTATGACCTCTATTAGGGCATGCAGGCTTAATTCCCCGACTCCATTTCGTTCAACCATAAGATTCATGAAGGGGTGATTTCCGCCATCAAGGACTGAAAGAATAATCAGTTTGGGGGTAACGTCGGTGAGATGCGATGTTAACTTTGCGCCTCCACTGAGGACAGATAGTGCATCGAGTGTCTGTCGGCATCTGCGTAGACGGATTTCTTTTGGTAAAATCCAAGGGGACTTTTCGTCTTTTTGTGTTCCGCCTGCATCTTGGATTTTAGGGATATAGCTTGAAGCAATGTTTAGATAACCTGTTTTATTGACTTCGGAAAATGCCCCAACAGCGGCAAGATCAAGGGAAAAGATACCTTGAAGGATGCAAGAATAAAATTGGTGTTCGTAAGGTACTGGATCCCCTTCCTGACGTGCCATGACCCCAAAATCATTCGTTAGCGTTTGTGCTGAGGTTGAAACGAGTGGCGAACATTTAAGAGGCGATAAACGAGTTACCGTTAGATTCACCTTCTTTTTGCCTTGCATTTCGCTTTGTGCGCGCATATATCCGAAGACATCATCGTCGTCATAAGTCACAGGGTCTGCTGCGGTAAAAGCGATTTTCTTCTCACGTTCTATGGGTGAGCTTTTCCAATCGTCAAATTCTTGCTCGAGTGTGGTGCGCCACCAGTTTCGCCAGGCTTGCCCGGAGACATAGGGATAAGTATTGCGCCCTTTCTGAAGTTTTTTAACGGCGACAACGTTCTCAGTTGCTTGAGATGCTTCGGTACCAGCGTTATTCAATGCGGAATAGGGCGCGTCAATTAGCGTTAATCCGATTAAGTGTTTAGACATTATGAGTCCTCCTGAGTCTATTCGTCATCAGATGTATCGTCTACATCCGATGTGTTAGCTTCATCAAAATCAACGAAACCTCGTTCCTGGAGCCAGTCGTGAAGTTGTTCATAAATTCGAAATAGGAGTAAGTCACGGGTTTCTCTCCAGGGTGTAAGGTTGAGGTTATCGCTTGCGGGGAAAAGATATTCCATATAATCATCGATTGAAAAGAGGGGTTCCGATGCGCCTTGTTGAATCCTCTCACGAATGACGTATCGCAGGATATTTCTGCATTCACTGTAGCTGTTAGCACGCTCCAATTGTGTTAGTCGTCTATCGCGTCCAGATTTTTGAATGCAGTCTGCGATTAAATCGCCGACCTGTTTAATTTTTTCAAGTTGGATTGGTTCCATAGTCCTGACCTCCTTTAAATATAAGGAAAGCAATTCCCAATTTCCTCGAGTCTTGCGAGACTTACGGTTTAAAAAGGCGTTGAGAATTGATCTATCTTGTAACAGATTTTCATACACGCGGTTTGTCCGATTTTTGTAATCCTCCTCTGATTTAACTTTATCCCAGTTGACTTTTATGTATCCACTTCGGACAATTTCTTGCCAAGCGGTTTTAAATTCGCCTTGATACACAATGCGTAAAAAATGGAATACAGGGGTTGGCATGTAAAAGACTTCAAGTTCAGGACCTTGGTTGTAATTTGTCCAGCAGTAGACCTGAATAGATATATTCTCATCAGTCCGCATTTCCTGATATTGTACCATTTCCCGAGCCATGTAAAATATCCCGTTACGCGGATTTGCGTATCCAGGGTTAAAACATCCTGTTATGTCTTGTTGAAGTTGTTGCTGACGAATATCGTTAATGCATAAACGCGCCCAACTTCTCAGTGCCCGCCATGAATTGGAATGGAGTGTAAGAAATTTTCCACCGGTTGCCATAAAAACTAATGGCGATAGTTGAATAGCGAAAGCGCACGCGGAACAGTAACCTGCACCCTCAGCGAAGGCGGGGTAGAAGTTGCGTAACTTTCCAGAACCTGATAGTGGAATGTTTGTTCTTGAAAGCCATGTGTTAGCAACCCGCCTACCACAGCCCATACAATCCCCAGTATCTGCTAACGCAACGATTGTATCCAAATAATTTTTACACTCTTTTCTGAGCAATTCGACTTGATCCTGCTTTCGGAATGCAGCATTTGTCAACACACTATTTGGGAACACGCCGTGTAGGTTTTTCCAACCAGCATCCGTTTGCATCATTGGAGCAATGTCATCTACAACTTTCTCAAGGTCTGTGGGCGTAATTTGTTCAGGTTGGACAGTGCGTCCCAGCCATTCGCAGATACCGCACACGCCGGCGTCAACAAACGGATTTCCCATTAGTTTTTCGTAGATTGCCATAGTTTAACCCCCTCTCAAAACCATTATAGATATATTATACAATGTATAATATAATTTATTATAAATAAAATCAAATAAAAATCAATTTAGGTTTGTAATTTTAGGGATTGTTGATTATTGCCTCGCTTTGTGCGATTTGGAGGGCGGTGGACATGTCGCCCCTACGGGGCTTAGCTTCGTGGGGGATGCCGTTTCTATAAACATGTCGCCCCTACGGGGCTTAGCAACGGTATCAGACTTCCACCCTGCGGAAGCCGGCACCGAAAGTGGCACAGTCTAACAGACTATGCTACGAAACATTAGACTTCTGCCATGCCGAAGCCTGCACTGTTTTTGTCGCCGAAACCGCATTCGTAACCTATCTGAATCAGCGGGATACTGCCCGAAACGTGGAACGGACATAATACACCCCTTATCTTAATACCTTTGTAGTCTACCAAACGGGTGACACGCCCTTGTCGCCTGTCAATATAGGCTTTGTCAAAGGTGAAGGTCAAAGCGTCCTCATGGGGCGCGCGACCGTGGATCGCATCGTGTTTGCGGATGAGGTTTTGACGGATGAGTTCGGAGAAGGTTGGGTCGTCAGGGAGACAATAGTGCATGACCGCTTTCCCGTCTCGCTCCCGTTTCGTAGACATCGTAATAGGAGAGAGACACCGGAAAGACATCTCTGATCGGAAACGTGGGATACGCGGCACGTTAACATCCTCGATTCGTAAATCTCGGTGTCCGAGAGATAAGCACCCGCCGATTAAGAGCGTATCGGCGAAATGGGAGAGGAAACGTTCTACCGGTGAGGAGACATACCACGTCAAAGCTGAACGGAAATGGATCCGGTCACCAGTGATGCGTCTGCGTTCCGCCATGAGTTGCGAGAAGGTGAAGAGCTTGAAGCGTTTCTCTGCACCCCGGTAGCCTTCGTTGTGTAGGAAGGAGGCGTATTCAGGATCGGATTCTGCGAGGAAACGATAGATGATGCCGGTGAGTAAATGGTTGTAGTTAATAGGGAGCGTGAGCCCGTCCCCAACGTCTGCAAGGATTTTGATTCGCATCGGATCGCCTCCTCTAAATCCCCATGCGGAGGGCGACTGCTGCGAGTAGGATTAACAACGAAATAACACCCATCAAACTGGAGACAATAGACATCTGGGTACGGAGCGGCTTGACTTCTGGGGGGAGTTCTTCAAGTGTAGGGTCTAAATCTTCAACCGCTGCTGCCAATCTCGGCGCGAAGATCATGCTGTGCAACGCCGTAAGCAATACTAACACAAAAAAGAGGACGAGCTTAATCAGGAGCGTCCGCATAAAAGCACCAGAGAGCGCGGTCGGAGAGGTGATGTCTATAGCGGTGAAAATGTTGATAAGCCCTGTAAAAAATAGCACACCGATACAGCCCCAAACAACAGGTTCAAACCGTTTGCCTATCTGCGTCAAAAGTTTGATACGTTCAACAGGCGGTAAACTCTGCCTGAAGTGTGGGACGATCACCATCGCTAAAATAAGGTTACCGCCGACCCATGTAACAGCCGCGATAACGTGTAACCAAAGCACAAAGAGTGAAAATATATCCATATCAAAAATTCCTTTTAGCTATCAACTATGAGAAGGGTCTCAATATTGCCGATAACGGCTTCCGTCCGTGCGATTAATGCGTCCCGGTCTTCCGTAGGGAGCGGCACGGGTGCAAACCGATGGTAATCACATTTCGTCAGAATGTCAACCAACCCGGCAAGAATAGGTTCGGGGACACCTGCTTGCATGCAAACCGCGCGCGCCGTGTCAATATTGCGTTGTGTCAATCCAAGCGTGTCCTCAAGATATTGATACAACGTCTGCGCGAGTGCATTCGCAAACCCCGTCGCCTCCCCTGTGGTATCGGTGTCGGCGAGTGCTCTAAGCGCGACGCGCGCCTGTGAAAGAGGCGATCCTGTTTCCGTTTCTGCCTGTTCCGCGTCTCGTGTTTGCAGTTCGCTGGGGTCAACCGGCACCCGTTTCATTCTTGGGATACGTGGTTCGGAACTGCGCCCTTCCGGTTCGCCTGCACCCGTAGACCTTTGCAGTCTGGCACGGTACCACAGAAAGCCTGCTACTGACACGCCGAGCAGCAACACTGCCAATAAGATAACCCATATCCACCACGAAGCACGCTCAGTCTCAACGCTGGCGGCAGCATCCGGGCTCGGACGTACAGAGACAGGAATGGGAGTCGTCTGTGTCGTCGCATAAACTGCACGACTCGGATCAAAGTAGGGATACGTAATAGCAGGGATATGCAGCGTTCCTGAGCGAGCTGGGATTAAGACATACGCATACGTTCGGATTGTCGGGACGGTGCCTTCAACGAGGTTCGGTCCGTTCACAACGACGCCAGATATCGCTGGCAGTTTGGGAGCCGTGACAGTTTGCATGCTGCCCTGTCCAGAGATCTGCAAGGACAATGTGAGGGCACGTCCTGCTTCTACAACACTGCGATCCACATATCCAGAGATTTGGTATTCGCCAACGGCACCGCTGAACTGTGCTGGCTTTCCTGTTTCGGGCAAAGGTTGGACCGTCAATCTCACGGCTTTCGCTTTCAGTGTCTTATGTCCGTGTGGGGTCTTACGTCCACGCGGGATAGGGAGTATTAATGTCCCAGGTGCAATAACAATCTGTCCTGTCCGCTGCGGATATAACCGACGCACCTGTTCCTGCACCCAAAACGTTTTTCCGCGAATTCGCTGCGTTTGTGGCGACAACGGTGGCAGCTCCTCAACTAAAAAATCGGGAAATGTAGGGAGTTGTGGCGTTGGCGATTCTTCTGTTGGCAGCACTGCGGTATAAAGATAACGAAAGGTATAGGTCACTGGCGCGTTGAGATACGGCTCGGTGGTACTCACTTCCGTCTCAATTTGATGGACGCTGCCCGTCGAAACATCTGTATAAGTGTTGCTCCCACTGACTCGGATAGATCCAGGATTCGCAAAATAGGTACTACCTTGATAAGCGAAACGGACATCGGAGAGCGAAAAGTCGCCGATTGTTTGCGGGATCAGTTCATAAGCCCACGCCATAGAGACCGCGATCTTATTTGATGCCAATCGGGGAATCGTTTCGGAGTGAAGCGGGATCGCGAGGAACGCCGGCAGAAAATTGAACTTCGGTGCCGCAATGTGCGTGAGGGCGGTATCCCCTGAAATCGTGAGGTCCAAACGCGCCTTTTCGTCGAGCTGAATCTGACGCGGCTTTATCACAGCGGCGACATTAACCTCTTGGCTTTGTGCCGCTGTCGCAATAAGGATGAAAACGACACCGATGAAAAAGCGTAGAAACCGCATCCTTGTCTCCTTCTGAAGTCTACCAATCCTTCTCACGCCGAGGGCCGCTTTTGCGTTGTTGCTGCAGTAATTTTTGCCGTAGCCTATTTTCATTCTGACTAAAACGTTTTAGGAGCTGAAGTGCCTCCGCTTCGCCAATATCGTTCGGTTCGGTTTTTTGTTCTGTGTCTTTATTTGCCTGCTGCTGTTGTGCCAAATCCTTCTGTTGTTGCAGGTGTCGAAGTGCCAATGCAAGGTTATATTTTGCATCGGTATCCTGTGGATTCAAACGGAGTGCCTGCCTATAAGCGTCAACGGCACCGCCAAGATCGCCGGTCTTAAATTGGGCATTTCCCAGGTTGTAATAGATATGTGCCAGCTTTAGCGTCCGCTCGCCTTTCCCGCTGTGCCTTGCCAACGCTTCTCGGAACGTTTGTACCGCCTCGTCAAACCTGCCGCTGCGATAGCGTGCGGTGCCGAGGTTATAATAAGCGACAGGATTATCAGGTTTCTGAGCGGTCGCCTCTTGAAAAGCAATTTGTGCTGCGTCGTAATCCCCCCGCAGATATGCCTCGTGACCGGTTTTCATCGCGCGCGTCCAACCGACGAGCGCAGCGGCGAACAAGATGAGAAAGCAGATAAAGGATTTATGTCGCATAGGGCAATTGATTCGCGTCTCCGTTTTGGTAGGTTATGTAAAAATATTTTAACGTGCCAATTCGGATTTGTCAAGTGTATTTCGGTATTGCGTTAAAAAAAGAAGGCGCGCTGTAAGCAGCGCGCCCGTAATCATAGCAAGCGTTGCCTATTTCCGTTTGATGTCGCCCCAAACCGTTGCTAATTTCCCTTGGGGTTCAACGGGTGTCAGCGGTGCGATTTCATCGAAGAAACTCGCCTTATCCGTTGAATCTTTCGGGTAAATCGTAACCGCGTCATGGGTTGCATCGTCAAAATGGAGATTGAAGTATGCGGAACCGCCAGATTCACCGCAACGATAAAGGAGGACGTTGCCACCTTTTTGTAATTTGACTTCTACAGTGTGCAGAATCGTTCGTGCGGCACCTGTCCATTTGGAGTTGTTATACCACTTTTCGCCGTTAATCCAGATTTGGGCGTGGTCGTCGTGTGCGGGGGACATGATGGCTGTCATATCCTTCGGCGCGTCAATCACGAGCATGGCATAGGTATCAAGATTATCAATGGGGCCGCCCCTATTCATGTTGTCCCCATCTGCGGGATCAATTTCAAAGACCGTCCAGGCACGCGTCCCGCCGTGGTCGTCTCCCCATTCCATATCAATATCTTGTGTCATGAGCAGACCTGCCATCGTTGAAAGTGAGGTCTGGTTCAGCTTACCGCCGCTGCCTTCGTCGATGAAGTCGATCGAAGCGGAAACTTGGAAAGTGCCATTGTTTTCGTAGTTGCCTTCGGGACCATACCACTTCGTAATCCAAGTTTCTACCTCGCTGTGATCTTCTCGCTGGCTGTCATCGTTAGGATCTGGATCCTCTAAGAGTTGGTCTTCCGCCAAGGGCCCCCCAACGATAGCATTTGCCTGCGCGAATGCAAAGTGGGAGAAACTCATACTTAAAGCGAAAACAATAGCGATCGCGAGTGAAAAAACACTAAATTTGTTCATAGTTAATTCCTTCTCCTTGAATTAATAGTTAAGAATACGAAACCGTGTTAAAGGGCAGCTTAGTACCCTTTAGATAGATTCCGAGATGCTGAAAATGTTTCAAATATTCCGTAACATTACGATAGCATTTTGACAAATATTTGTCAAATGCAATACTAATAGTTTGTCAACTTTCAAATGCGGGTTAAACCCGGTTCGTAGTAGGGAAACCATTCATGGTTCTCCCGTTTTCACGCACGATTTATTGCCGCCGCTTAAGGGCTCCCCAAATCGTGGTCAACTTTCCTACAGGCTCGACATCAAGAGCACCAGCGACTTCTTTAAAGAAACTGTTCTGGTCTTTCGATTTGTCGGGATAGATCTTACAATCTTTGTGGGTGTCATCATCAAAATGGAGGTTAAGATACGCGGAGCCTCCGGATTCACCACAGCGATAAAGCAGCACATTGCCACCTTGTTTCAAGTCGACTTCTACGGTGTGAAGAATCGTTTGTGCGGCACCTGTCCATTTGGAGTTGTTATACCATTTCTCGCCGTTAATCCAGATTTGGGCGTGATCGTCATGCGCGGGTGACATGATCGCTTTTCTCGCTACAGGTGCTTTAATAACGATC
The DNA here is from genome assembly GCA_963668035.1 of Candidatus Poribacteria bacterium. Lineage (GTDB taxonomy): Bacteria > Poribacteria > WGA-4E > WGA-4E > WGA-3G > WGA-3G. The sequence goes on from OY764073.1 coordinate 1,037,751, forward strand.
ATTGCGTAGGTATCAATGTTATCTATGGGACCGCCTCGGTTCATATTGTTGCCGTCCGCGGGATCGAGTTCAAAGACTGTCCACTTCCGAGTGCCGCCGTTCCCAGCTTTCCATTTCATGTCAATGCTCTTTGTGAGGTTCAGCCCTGCGACTGTCGAGAGTTTGACCTGGTTCAGTTTACCATTGCTGCCCTCATCAATAAGGTCTTTCGGGGCAGAAACCTGAAAGGTGCCGTTGTTTTCATAGTTGCCCTCAGGACCATACCACTTCTTAATCCAATTCGGGTTCCCAGCGTGACTTTCCCTCTGCCCGTCAAGATTGGGATCTGGGTCTTTCATGAGCTCGTCCTTTTTCAAAGGACCCCCCTTAATCTCGTTCGCCTGCGCGAATGCAAGGTGTGGGATACCTACGATCAATGCAAACATTATCGTCGTCGCAAGCGTAAGGTGATAGAATTTTTTCATTCAATCGATCTCCTTCTTTCGGAATGAATAGTTGGTTAAAAGTACTGGAGTAAACGCTGATGTCCTCCAGATTCGTTGGTAAGTTATGCAACGTTGAAACAGTCCAACGTTACAATATTGTTGTCAATATAACATTTATACAAAAATTTTTCCAGAAAAAAATAAGAATTTGCAAAGGCATCCAATCTTTTTCACGCGAAACCGCTTTAGGAGCTATGTAATCCCGAAAATCCTTGAATCCTATAAATCCCGGTTCAGACAATTTTTACGGAACTGGATACGCCTCTAAAGCCGTGTGCCACTTCGTGAGTTGCGCGACGCGTTGTTCGGGATCCGTGGGCATTTCAAGCGGCCTGCCGCGGGTATCAATAACCACTCCGACAACACCACCCATCGCCACTGTTTCAACAGGGTTCCCGTTCCCCGCACCGAGGTCAAACCGCCGTGAAGGTTGGAGCTTCAGGGTCGCTTTTTCACCCAACGGCAGCGGATAGCGACGGAGTTCACCAAACTGAATGTCTTCACGTGTTACAGGGATCGCCTCACCACTAATCTCAATAGTAAGGCATTCATCCCCAGTATGCCCTTTACCGATCGGCGCGATCGCTGTCCCCAAGTGGATGAGACAGTCTCGTTCAAAAACCTGTGTCGCAGCTTCAGGGTTCACTTGCGCAAGCACACCGAGTTGGGGCATCATGAAAATGCTGTCAACGGCGAGATGCGTTATGCCTTCGGGTTGAAACGCATCTATCATCATGAGCATCGCCTGCTGCCGACGCGGGGCATGCGATAAAACGCCACCGCTGCCAACGAGCATATCCAAACCGAGCATATTCACAAGCGTCTGACCACTTTCCGCTTGATCAAACGCTTCGGAGATAGTGCGCTGTTGCTGCACACCTCTCAATTCAACCGCAAGTTGTTTGTGCTGTTCAAACGCCAGGCGGAGTGCTTCACGGGCAATCGCTTGTTCCAGAATTAACTCTTGCAAGGTTTGCGGGATCGTCGTCGGACGAATCATCTTGTTTTTGATACGATTACGGAGGTCCCCGACTTCAATATCAAACGGTACCCAGCGGAGCACGTTTTCCAAACCGGCTTCCGCGAGGACATTTGAGACGCTGTAACTCATACCGAGGTTCGCGCTCACTGTCCGGTTAAAGATCGGTTCCGCTACCCTATTTTTAAAGACAGAAAAGACATCTGTCGTTGCACCGCCGATGTCCACACCGACCACTTCAATATCCTGTTGCGCGGAGACGGTCTGGATAATTTCACCGACTGCCCCAGGGGTCGGCATAATCGGGGCATCCGTCCAGTCGATGAGCCGTTTGTAACCGGGGGCATGTGCCATAACGTGTTCAAGGAACTGTTCCTGAATCTTCTGACGTGTCGGCATCAAGTTCTCACGCTCTAAAACGGGACGCAGATTGTCTACCATCTCCAATGCCATCACGTCTTGCAGGCGTTCTTGAATCGCTTCACGTGCGTCTATATTGCCAGCATAGATAAGTGGAAGTTCATAAGCGATCCCCAACCGCGGTTTCGGACGTGCAGCGGCGATAATCTCCGCCAATTCCACAACGTGTGAAGTCGTCCCGCCATCAACGCCACCGGAGAGGAGGAGCATATCCGGACGGAGATGTCGGATGCGTTCGATCTTTTCGTGTGGGAGCCGTTTATCGTTAGAGGCGATGACATCCATGACAATCGCACCGGCACCGAGTGCAGCACGCTCCGCGCTTTCACCTGTCAGGTTACGGACAACACCGGCTACCATCATTTGTAATCCACCGCCAGCACTACTCGTCGAAATATAGATATCAACCCCAGCATCTCCGTTCTGTGGTTTGATAATAATACCGTCATCAAGGAGTTTCCGTCCTGCAAGTTCCTCGACTTCAATGATGGCATTGATAACGCCTGCGGTTACATCTTCAACGGGTGCCTCAACGGTAGTAGGTGCTTCGCCGCGGACGATGAGTTGATATTCATCTCCGCGTTTTTCAATCAGAATTGCCTTTGTGGTTGTGCTGCCACAATCTGTGGCAAGAATAGAGCGGATATCGCCCGCTACTGTGTTCATATCCTTCTTCTCTTCCTTGTAGATTTCCTAATAACCTAATTGTCTTAAATATTGCCTGTTAACCGACATACGTTCAAGATCAGTCCGCTCTTCCACCATGCCGGGGCACGCCGTGATCCACCGATCATAGTTGAGTTCCGCTAAAGTGGACATGATTCCAGGAAAATCCATCACATTACCGCTGCCGACATCCACCCAGTCCACATCATAAGAGTCGCCATCTCCGCCTGTGTAACCCGCGTAATCCTGGAGATGAACATAGACGAGGACATCGCTATAACGGCGTATAGATTCTATCGGATCGAACCCCCAAAGTGCGGAATGTGATACATCAATACAGAGTTTACACTTTCGGAGCAGACTCATATATTTCGCCCAATCCTCAATAGAGTCAACGGTGGTATTCGTATGGATATGATAACAGACATCTAAACCGTATTGCGCGGCGTATTCCGCCCATTCTTCGGAGACATCAGCGAGTGCTGCGAGGTCGGAGCTGTCAACAGGTCTATCCTTCGGTTTGCCTGCCCCCATGAACATAAAACAGTCGGCTTCAACCGCTGCAGCGAAGTCAATCCTACGTTTATTGAGTTCCATCTGTTCCGGATTTTTATCGATCGGCAGTCCGCGTGCTGTAACAGCAGCGATGGGCAAATCAACATTATCGCAGACCTGTCGGATCTGCTGCGGTGTCCCGACCCAATCCAAGGATTGCCGCATCTCCCAACCGTCCCACCCTGCCTCTTTGAGTTGGGTCAACAGTTCTTCAAAATCCGGTTGCTGCCACCGTAACGTACTGTATCCAAATTTAAAATCCATAGTCTTCCTCCATGTTTTTTGGCTGTCGGAAACCATCAGTAAAAGAGTGGAACCCAACGCCTTTGGGCTTTCCAGAATCCCTAGCGTTATGAAGTTGGGTTTTACTGCGTTCTTGCTTGTGGACGACGATATGTTGAATATGTGTGTGTTTGGCGTTGCCCATCTATCTTCTCAGGGTTTCCGTTCAACCCAACCTACTTTGCTGATAGCAGATATTATACCACAATTGCAAATAAATTACTTGCGATAAACATCTACTTTTGTTAAACTATAGCAGCAAAACTTAGGGATTTTTTTGAAACAACCCTTTTTTAAGGAGAAAATATGGATAAAGTGAAACTCGGTTTTATCGGAACCGGCGGTATGGCTGGTGCGCACATGAACAACCTTAAAGATAACTTTGAGGACGTTGAATTTTGTGCGATGTGCGATATTTCGGAAGATCGCGCGAAGGCACGTGCCGAAGAATTCGGTGGCAACGCCTACACCGATTATCGCGTCATGTACGATAAAGAGGACTTGGACGCGGTTTATATCTGCACACCGCCGTTTGCACACGGTGAACAAGAACGCATCGCTTGCGAACAGGGCATCGCGATGTTTATTGAAAAGCCGATCCACTCCGAATTAGAACCCGCAATCATCATCAATGAAGACGTTCAGCGGAGCGGTGTCGTCACGAGTGTCGGTTATCACTGGCGTTACGGCGGCAATGCGCAAAATGCGAAGGCGATGCTTGAAGAGCAACCGCAAATTCTCGGTGCCCTCGGCTACTGGATCGGTGGGATGCCTGGTACACCATGGTGGCGCGTGCGCGCAGAATCCGGCGGACAGCACGTCGAACAGACAACGCATATCTTTGATCTTGCACGCTTCCTCGTCGGCAGCGACGGTAAAACCGTACACGGTGTCGCCGCAAGCGGTAGCATGACGCACATCGAAAACTACGATGTAGATGACATCAGCATGGTGAACATCGAATTTAAGAACGGCGCAGTCGCCAATATCGTCTCAAGTTGTGCTATGGAAGGGTTCGGGCGTGTCCATCTGGAAGTGTTTACGCGCGGACTCGTCGTTACCGTTGGGGGTCCGAACAATGTGAACCGCGGCGGAGAAACGGAGCCGCTTGCCGGCGGTGGCGGACAAGACCGGGACCGCGTTTTCATTGACGCTGTAAAAACCGGTGACTCGTCCAAGATTCTATCGCCTTATAGTGACGCGTTAGAGACGCTCCGTATTATGCTCGCGGCAAGCACCTCCTTCCGCACCGGTAAGGCAGTAGACCTATAGGGATACTGATTACGGCACGGCGGCGCGAGGCTACTACCGTTTTGCTAACTTTCATAAGTTCGTGTCAGAGGGGCGAGATGACCTCGCCCCTACGGACTAAAGATTTGAATGTGACAAAGTACTACTTTAAAGAAAGAGAGAATTATGCCAATTAATCAATCCATCTGTTTTGGCGGTTTTAGTCGTGGCAGAGACCCCGTAGAGGTTATCAAGAAAGCCGCCGACATCGGTTATAAATCTGTTGAGATGCTGCCCGTAGATCTCTGGCCCGTCGTCAAGGACCACGGGATGCGGGTCGCGATTATCGTAGGGCATTCGTCCCTTCCATCCGGCTTGAACGATCCGAGTAACCACGACCGGATCGAAGATGAGCTCCTCAAGAACATTGACATCGCCGCGGAAAACGACATCCCCGGACTGATCTGTTTCTCTGGTAACAGAGAAGGTCGCTCAGAAGAAGAGGGCCGCGATAACACGATAGCCGGGTTGTCCCGCGTTACCAAAGCCGCTGAAGAGAAAGGAATCAACCTCTGCATTGAACTTCTCAACAGTAAAGTCAATCACCCGGACTATCAATGCGACACGACGGCATGGGGCGTTGAAGTCTGTAAGGGTGTCGGTTCACCGAGAGCGCAGCTGCTTTACGACATCTATCACATGCAGATTATGGAAGGCGACCTCATCCGTAACATCACTGACTACAGCGACTACATCGCGCATTATCACACTGCAGGCAACCCGGGGCGTCGCGATCTCGATGACGAACAGGAGATTTACTATCCTGCCGTGATGCGTGCCATCGCGAACACCGGATACGAACTCTATGTCGGCCACGAATTCGGTCCCAAAGGCGATGCGTTTGACGCGATGCAACACGCTTACGATGTCTGTAACGTCTAATTACTAAGGTTACAGGGACAGGTTTTTCTATACCTGTCCCTATTTTTTTATCAACAAAAACGCAATCGTAGGAAAGATTCAAAATGAGAAAACGTAATTTCACTATCAGAAAAGGTGGTTATATTACAAAATCGCAACTCTTAAAACGTGGCACGATTCTGTCTGAATCGCAATTTCAGGAGTTTGAAGTCAAAAGGGAAATAGGTAGAACGGTAGGTGATGTTACTGTGATTACAGTACAGGATTTGAACACGGTTCGGCTGTTCCATTACAAGGATATTGAGCAAGCAGAAAAAAACTTGATGCTTGAGAATATCCACGATGTCTCGATGCGGGAGAGGTTTTGCGAGATTCGCGGTATAGAAATAGAAGCACATCCCGAAACCCACTTTTCTCGCGAAGAATTGTTGTCGCGCGGACATTGGACCCCCGAACGTATAGATAGATTCTTGTCGTCCGAGTCTTTCTCTACAGCGTTTTTAGGTGGACGTTTAACCTATCCTATCTATCTGAAATCCGATGTTCGCAAAGTCGAACGTTCAGACGATTACAAAACGTTGTGGCAAACTGAGAAGCAGGAAAAGGCTGCAGCACGCCAGGCAATTCGTGAAAGAGAAAAGATGACGCAGACACGGCTCATCTCTGAACGCGGCTGGACAAAAGGTCTTATAAACGAGTTGTTAGGTGAACCGGATGTTTTGGCGGATAACCCACACTATAAATCTGCAGCCCCCATGCGTCTGTATTTTTTGGATCGGGTTAAACATATTGAGCAGACCAGTGATGTGTTTAAATCGCGGCGTAAGGACCGGAAGAAACCGAAAAAAACGGAGTTGCGTAAGTCTTAATATTATTATGACCCCCGAACAGAGAGCCAGACGCAATATAGATAATATGCTTGAAGCAGCTGGATGGCATATCGAAAATTATGCTGATTGCGATACAGCTGCTGCGTTTGGGGTTGCTGTGCGCGAACATCCGCTGAAATATAATCAGAGAGTAGATTATCTCCTCTTTATTAGTGGTGTTGCAGTTGGGATTATAGAAGCAAAACCAGAAGGCACAACGCTTAGCGGTGCCCTCCAACAAGCGGAACGGTATCGTGCCAGTCTTCCAGAGAACCTGCAAAATCATCCCAGATTTCCTTTTTCTTACGCTTCAACAGGCGTTGAAACATACTTTCGGGATATTCGGGATCCAGATTCTCGTTCACGGCAAGTATCCACATTTCATACACCTGATTCCCTTTTGCTGCAAATTGATAATCTAACGACTCTCCGGGAAAATCTTAGGAACGATATACCGCCGTTAGACGAAGGCGATCTGTGGGACTGCCAGTTTAAGGCGATAACCAACCTTGAAGAATCCTTAAAAGAAGGAGACCCACGCGCGGTAATCCAAATGGCAACAGGCAGCGGGAAAACGTATGTCGCCGTAAGCAGCGTATACCGACTCATCAAATTTGCAAGAGTCAAACGCGTGCTTTTTCTCGTAGACCGCAGCAATCTCGGTAGACAGGCTCTTCGCGAGTTTCAAAATTACACAACTCCCGATGACAGTAGAAAATTCGCTGAACTCTATAACGTGCAACACCTCACGAGCAACACGATGGATCCGGTCAGTCAAGTCTGTATTACGACTATCCAACGTCTCTACTCAATGCTGAAAGGTGAACCCGTCTATGAATCGGACGATGATGAGGAAAGTTCCGTTTTTGAACAGGAAACAGAAGATGCAACACCACAAGAAGTTGCGTATAACCCAGAGCTCCCGATTGATTTCTTTGACCTTATCATCGTGGACGAGTGTCACCGCTCTATCTACGGCAAATGGCGACACGTCTTAGAATACTTCGACGCTTTCATTATCGGACTCACGGCGACGCCATACGGACAAACGCGCAACTTTTTTAATCAAAATCTCGTCTATGAATACCGTCATGAACAAGCCATTGATGACGATGTAAATGTCGGTTATTATGTTTATCGGATTAAAACCGAAATTACAGAAAGCGGCAGCACGGTTGCGGCGGGTAATTATGTCGCAAGGCGTAATAGGCAGAGTCGGCGGCTGAATTGGGACGAGTTAGACGAAGATGTTCAATATATAGAAACACAATTGGATCGCGATGTTGTTGCGACAGACCAAATTCGGACAGTCATCCAGACCTTTAAGAACAAACTTTTCACGGATCTTTTTCCGAGTAGAACGCATGTCCCCAAGACGCTTATCTTTGCGAAAGATGACTCGCATGCCGAAGATATTGTCCATATTGTCCGGGAAGTTTTTGCGAAAGGTGACGAATTTTGCCAAAAGATTACCTATCAGAGCGATAGACCGGAGGAGCTCATCGCACGATTCCGCACGGATCCGATTCTCCGAATCGCTGTGAGCGTTGACATGATCTCCACAGGCACCGATATTAAACCGCTCGAATGCCTGCTTTTTATGCGTGCTGTGAGATCCAGCGGCTATTTTGAACAAATGATAGGTCGGGGCGTACGTACTATTAACACGGATGATCTACAGGCTGTCACCGGTGATGCGACTGCCAAAACGCACTTCATTATCGTTGACGCTGTGGGTGTTTTTGACTCCATCAAAACCGATTCGCAATCACTGCCAGGCGAGCCATCTACCTCCGATCCAAATGGGTCACCAATAAGAGACCCCAATCAGCTAATTGACGATGTAAACGAAGATCGAATTATTGAAATAGGTTTTGACGATCAAAATTCCACACAGGTGATTACGGTCCTTCACGCCTTTAAAGCGTTTATTAATCAAAACATGGATGAATTGTCAGCGTTGCAAATGCTTTGTGGGGTGCCAGAGGTAAAAGGCGCGCTGACTGAAGAGAGCTTGAAAGCGTTGGAAGAAGCCTTACTACAACATTCCAACAGCTTGAGTCGTGAGGCGTTATGGTTGGCTTACAAAAGACGGTCGCCAGAGAACGTGCGCGGAGAGACAGAACAACGGACCGACCTCATATCCCTCGTCCGATTTGCGATGGGTGCTAATATGTTTTTGGAGCCGTTTAGTGCTATTGTCAATAGGAACTTTGAAGAGTGGATAACTGATAAAGATTGGGCACCGGAGCAACGCGAATGGCTGGAATTGATACGGGATCACATCGCCACTTCGCTTGATATTCGGATGTCTGATTTTGAGTACGCCCCGTTTGCGGAACTCGGTAACGGCCCGAAAGCCTATGCCCTCTTCGGCGATGCTTTAGAGGACATCCTAACGGATCTCACAGAAAAGCTGGTTTCTTAATTTTATCCTTGTAGGAGCGATCAAAAAGGTTTGCATCTCAAGTCAATTTTGTGCTAAACTTCTTAATACAGATTCGTCTATGATGTAATAATTTTGTTCCAATTTCAAAACACACCAAAGAGGAATTTATAAATGCCAAGCCCAAAAGAAGTTTTTGATGATCCTTTGCAGCATCTGGGTTTCCTACAGTCTGCTGATTTTGAGGGGCAGTTATTTGAACGAAAAGAAGTTCGGATCGAAAACAACAATCAAATCGATACACTGAAGGAGAAAATTAAGCAGTGTATATCTGCCTTTGCGAACAGTAACAGAGCAAATGGCCTTGTGGTACTTGGCATTGCAAATGATGGAACTATTAAAGGCACGCAACACGTTGACGAACAAAAAATCAATAATATCTTACAAGTCACATGGAGTTTAAGTAACCACACAACGCAGGTACAAGAAGTAGAGCTGCCGAATTCAGGTGGAAAACGATTATATCTTCTTTATACACCGTGGACACCAAATGCGATTTGCGAAACAATAGGGAACTTTCCCCAATCATGGAAAAGGGTCGGTGCACAAAACCTTGCATTGACTGAACCAGATCGAGAACAGCTTAAACGGGATAAAAGGATAGTCGATTTTGAAATGTCCTACTGCTGTCCCTACGACCCCGATGAACTTGATCAAGACATAGTTGAAGAATTCAAACGTGAATTCCTTGCATCAAGGGATGCCCAGTATGATGATCATAGTACCGAAGATATTCTCTTAAACATAGGTGCTATTAGGAAAAGTGAAAATGACGAACACATGTTCACGAAAGCTGGTTATCTCTTTTTTACGGAATATCCACGTAAGTACTTGCCGGGGGCGTATGTAAGAGTCCTACGTTTTGAGGTTAATGTTGAAGAGTCAGGGAAGCGAGGCGTAACAACCTTCGACAAGGATTTTGATGGGCCCCTTCCAAACATCATCCGTAAATTACGAACCTTTTTTAGAGATTCTGCTCTGTTTCGGACTATCACAAGGCGAAGTTCTAATGGAGGCTTCATTGAAGACCCTGAATATCCACTTTTAGCAGTTGATGAAGCAATAGTCAACGCAGTGATTCATAGGGACTACGCATTTTCCGAAGCAATCCATTGCATCACATATCGGAATGGCTTAGCAGTAGAAAATCCGGGCGGCATCCTGCAGCAAGTGCCAAAGTCCTTTAGCCTTGCCGATACCGTGCTTACTTCTGTCCTACGTAATCCAAGAATTGTAGATTGGATGCGTCCCCTGAAAGATGAACGCGGAGAGCCTCTTGTACGTGGTTTGAGGGAGGGCACAAAAACAATGCGTATAGAAATGGAGAAACTCGGTCTACCGGCACCACATTATGACACGGATCGAAATACTACTGTCAAGCTCTATAATCGCCTTGAAGAAAGACTGGAACCCCACGCATACGCACATACAAAAGATATGCGAAAGAACAACCCACCAATATCTTCTGGACAAGATAATACAAGAAATATGGCGGACTTCATTGAGAAAAACCTTTCCGAAATGGGAGAGAACGGCAATAAAATGAACACTAATTTAACTGATCTCCCACAAAGCTGGATATGGACAACGATCCAAGAGGTCTGCTCAACGCCGCAATACGGATGGACAACAAAAGCAGCCACACACGGGACGCTTCGGCTGCTTAGAACAACCGATATTACTGCAGGAAAGGTCAATTGGGAAACAGTTCCATTTTGTCAGGAAGAACCACCAAATAAAGAAAAGTACTTGCTAAAAACAGGGGATATTGTTATTTCGCGAGCAGGTTCTGTTGGTTACAGTCATCTGGTTGAAAACCCACAAAATGCAGTGTTTGCGTCGTATCTGATTCGTTTCAAACCATCACCGATTATTAAGGAGAATTATCTTGCATTTTTCTTGAAAAGCCCGGATTATTGGAAAATCATTTCAAAAGAAAAAGCAGGGATTGCTCTTGTGAACGTTAATGCGACGAAACTCAAACGTATTGAGGTGCCCCTGCCCCCCCTGGCAGAACAAGATCGTATTGTTATTAAACTGGAAATGCTGTTTGCACAATTAGACGTAGCTGTTGATACCTTAAAGAAAGCACAAACACAATTGCAATGCTACCGTCAATCGATCCTCAAAGCTGCTTTTGAAGGCGAATTGACAAAGGAATGGCGTGAAGAGCACTTAAATGAATTGAAACCGATGTCGGTTTCAAAAGTTTCTAATATGGACAGTTTACCTGAGCTGCCTGATGGTTGGGTATGGACAACATTGGAACAAATTAGCGAAATTATATTAGGGCAATCCCCTCCATCCTCAACCTATAATACAGATGGAGAAGGACTGCCTTTTTATCAAGGCAAACTTGAATTTGGAGAACTTTATCCTACGCCTCGAAAATGGTGTACCGCTCCGAAGAAAATTGCCAAAAAAGGAGACGTATTTATTTCGATTCGTGCTCCTGTCGGACCCACAAATTTATGTCCAGAGAAATCTGCTGTGGGGCGTGGGCTTGCGGCAATCCGAGGCTTGAATGGAATTCAGTCGCTTTTTATCCTTTATTTGATTCGTAGATTTGAGAATGAAATCGCAAGTAGAGGGACAGGAACAACTTTTAATGCAATAACAGGAAATCAACTAAAAACTTTTCAAATACCTCTACCGCCACTATCTGAGCAGGAGCAGATTGTCTCTGAACTTGAGCGGCATTTTTCAGTCACCAATGGAGTAGAGGCAACGATTGAAGCACAACTTAAACGTGCTGAACGTCTTCGACAATCTATCCTCAAGCATGCATTTTCTGGTAAACTTGTCCGGCAAAACCCGAACGATGAACCCGCAAGCGTCCTGTTAGAGAAAATCCGAGACGATAAAACACATCAGCAACCAAAGCCAAAAAAGGGCGCGATAAAATCAGAAACAGTTTCTGCGGCAGAACAAATGTCGCTTCCGATTAATTGAAGTTGAAGATCGGTTTTGTGTTTAAGACAACATTATGCTAAAATGTAGGTATCAAGTCATTTGTTAAGCACCTAATGTAAATTGAGGGATATTAAACTATGACACGTATTGTTTCACCTGAGATTTCAGATGATGCGGATGCGGTTGAAGAAATACAAGAAACCGATCCACTTCTTGTTTTGGCAGGAACATTGCGATGTGACGTGGCAGAAATAAAAAGACAGTTGCAGAACGCTAAGCGGCCAGAGATACGCGTGGTTGAAGGCACATACGCAAACGACCCAGATCCGCTCATCGCGCTGCTGGGTACTTTAGAATGCGATGTGACAGACATCGGAGAGCGCCACGACGACTATATTGGTGACGCACTTTTAGCGGAATTGTGGGGAGATGAAGATGAATAACACAGCAAAAACAGAAGTTGAAGTCCGATTTACATTTCCTCTCGACGAGGTTTTACTACAACACAAAGGGCGTGCTGAACGCAAGGCAAAAGAAGCCTTTGTGCTTGAACTTTTGCGTCAAGGCGATATCAGTGCTGGTAGGGCGGCACAACTGCTTAACATCTCACGGTGGGACATCTTAGAATTGATGTCCGAAGTCGGAATCTCTCCTTTTGACGACAGTCTCACATCAGAAGCGTTAGACGCTGAAGTCGAAAGTGCGTTGAAAGATTTTGATAAACCTAAATCATGAAGATTGTTACAAACAAAGAATGAAGAATAAATTGTTTTCTTGCAACTTAATGCATGACTAACGTAATTGAGGAAGATTTAGGGACCTATAATCCGTTTTAACTCGTGATTCAGCCATGTGACATCATCTCGACAAAAAAATTACGGTTTTCGCAAAATTATTTTTTTAGGATGGAAAATTCAAAATCGAAAAGTCGAAAGAGGTAAAACATCGTCTGGGTTTTCCTCCAATAGTAGATTAATCTACTAACGCAAAAAAGTTACCAAAGTGTAACGTTTTAAGGAGACATCCCGATGAAATGACGCAGCATGTCGCAGTAGGCATGATCTCTGAATCGCGACTTTGGGTTTCCTAAAGCCGGTAAAAGGCTAAAAACGAAATAGTTTCACTGTAATCCAGACAGAGACATTCAATTGCAACGAATCACCCTTGTAGGGGGTTGTAACCCCGATACTTGCGGTAACCCGCGCGTCCCCATTTCTGATAATGCACTCAGAAAACCGAAAATTGAATGACTTTGGTAATCCAGAGAATTAGTCTTGAAATCTAATGAAAATTTGTGTTAGAATTAAACAGCACGTAGTTGTGACTTTTCAGTCTTAGCTGCCGCGTAAAAAAAATCGCTATTTAGAAATTGCAAACGTCTTAATTTAAGTTAGGGAATATTAAGTATGACACTTATTGTTTCAGTTAGAACTCCAGATGGAATTGTAATTGCCGCGGATAGTCTATTGCCGCTGCCACAGAACACTTTTTTGTCCGCGCAAAAAATTTTTCCATTTCATGGAAAGTTCGGTATAGGAGCATTTGGGGGTGTAGGAGGTCTACTTGAGAATAAATCTATCTACTCCACAATACGCTTATTTGAGCAGAGATTAAAGGAAACGCCTCTTATAGGGGTTACCGATATCGCCGAAAAGATAGGCAACGAAATTCACAGTCTTTTGAAGGAACAATTCGAGCGAGAAGACACCACCGTGGATATAATCCCTGAAAATCAAGCTGTCCTTGGATTTCAAGTCGTCGGTTACGATGATACAGATCCTAAAACAGTTGAAGTTTTCCTAGGCAACGCTGTACATTGTCAAGTTCGACATGAATTTGGGAGCACTGTATCAGGAAGTCAAGAAATTGTTCAGGCGATATGGGAATTATACAAAACACATCCCGACAGTCAACCTTTCTATCCATTATTTTCCTTACAAGATGCAATTGACTATGCCGAATTTTTAATTCGCACTACGATTGATCACCAACGGTTTTCGCAGACGATGCCCCAGGTAGGCGGTGATATTGATATTGCACTTGTCACCCTTTTTGAGGGTTTCCAATGGATACGCCAAAAACCCCTTGGCAAAGTTTTGGAGGACAAGCAAGATGGCACAAACAATAGCGGGTACTAATCTAACTAGCACTGACCGGACCCCCAGTGGGTTCGCCCAAATCGGCGAACCGTGGATGGATTTACCTGTCAAAACCAACTCAGACGTGATTCCAGAAAATGAGAATCAAGATTGGAAAAAGCCGGTTATCACTCCACTTTCGCCAGAGGCGCAGTCTTGGATCTATGTAGAACGTGTAGAACACGAACTCACGAAGATCCGTCAAGAGGCAGAGGAAGCCTACGCGTCGGATAAGGAAATCGATCCTGTTCCAGAATCTGCATACGAAGAAGCACTTCTTTTGGCAAAGATACTTTTTGATAGTGCTATTCCGGTGCCACACATCAGCTGGGCAGAAGATGGCAGCTTGGGATTTGAATGGCGACCAGAGGATGGCATAGTGACAATAGGCATATATGGCGATGGACTCGTTATCTATTGTGCTTTTTTTAGTGAGCAGCGCCAAATTGAGGGAGTTTGTGCCTTATCAGATACAGTTATATTGTCGGGTTTTCTTAAAGCGTTGTCCAATTTCCATTTTTAATAAGGATTTGATATGAAAGTTTCCCCGGGTGAACAACTCACCCGCTTTATTCGTTTTAGCAAGCATTTTTCTGAACCTGACACAGTCAGACATGCGGCGTTCCTTCCACATAAAACGCAAGTGGATATATCCGTGTTTCGTATATCAGAACTTTTTGGCAGCGAAGAACTCTCAGACGCTGATATATGGGAGATGGGACGAAAATATGTCCAAACGAAAGAGAGAGCGGTAAAAGCAAGGGCAGATCTTTTGGCAGCAAGTGTTTATAAGAATAATCTTGAAGTTATTCCAGGCGATGATCCGCCAAGGCATGCTAACATCACACCTCTGCCTGTAGATAACCCCACAAACAGGAAAGCACGCCGCGCCCTTGCTACAAAACTTGCCAATGCCAGTAAGTTGGTCGTGCCGCCAGAAGATACTTGATTCAAGTCCTAAATCCAATTAAGGTTCATCCATGTCAAACGAATCCGCAACAATCGTTCAAAAACTCTGGAATTTCTGTAACGTCCTCCGAGATGATGGCGTCAGCTACGGCGATTACGTCGAACAACTCACCTATCTACTGTTCCTCAAACTTGCCGATGAACAGACGAAACCGCCGCTGAATAAACCCGCAACCATCCCTTCCGGTTCGGATTGGGAGAGTCTTCTCAACGCAAGTGGTGCCGAGTTAGAAAAACAATACGTTAAAATCCTGCAAGAGCTGAGTAACGCCCAAGGCTTGCTCGGCGTGATTTTCAGAAAATCGCAGAACCGTATTCAGACCCCCGCACATCTGCAACGACTCATCCATCTCATCAACGACGAGAGCTGGAGCGGGATGACCGCCGACATCAAAGGCACGATCTACGAAGGACTGCTACAGAAAAACGCCGAAGATACCAAGAGCGGAGCAGGTCAGTACTTCACACCACGCCCCCTCATCAAAGCGATGGTTGCGGTGATGCGTCCAATG
Source organism: Candidatus Poribacteria bacterium (assembly GCA_963668035.1). Classification (GTDB taxonomy): domain Bacteria; phylum Poribacteria; class WGA-4E; order WGA-4E; family WGA-3G; genus WGA-3G. The sequence continues at coordinate 1,053,136 of OY764073.1, forward strand.
CCTCTGCGAACTGTCTGTGATCCCGCGTGTGGCACCGGCGGCTTTTTTCTCGCTGCGCACGACTACATTTCCGAAAATTACGGCAGTACGATGCCTCGCGAACAAAAAGAATTCCTTAAATTTAACACCTTCGCGGGTACAGACATCGTCGATAACGTTGTCCGTCTCTGCGTCATGAATCTCTATCTACACGGCATCGGTGGGACAGAGAGTCCGATTACAACCGATGATAGCCTCAGCCGAGACACAGGTGATCGCTACGACATGGTGCTGACGAATCCGCCGTTTGGTAACAGGAGTAGCATTACAATCGCAGCGGATGGAAAGAAACGGAGCAACGCATCACTTACGTATGAACGCGACGATTTTTGGGTGACGACCTCTAATAAACAGTTCAACTTCCTCCAGCACATCAAGACGATTTTGAAAACAGATGGACGCGCCGCTGTTGTCCTCCCTGACAATGTGCTTTTTGAACGCGGTGCCGGCGAAACGATCCGACGGCAGCTCCTTCAACAATTTGACGTTCACACCCTTTTGCGATTACCCACAGGAATCTTCTATGCACAAGGTGTGAAGGCGAATGTCCTCTTTTTCGACAAGCGACCCGCGCGTGCGGAGCCTTGGACACAGAAGCTCTGGATTTATGACCTACGGACGAACAAAAACTTCACGCTGAAGACGAATCCCTTACGCGATGCCGACCTACAAGATTTCATTACTGTTTATAATGCAAAGAACCGCTACGAACGGGTTGAGACCGAGCGGTTCCGTGCCTTCAGTTACAAGGAACTTACGCAGCGTGAACACGCGAACCTTGACATCTTCTGGCTGACAGAGGATTCAGTTGAGGATATAGCAGACCTTCCTGCCCCGGATGTATTAGTGGCAGAAATCACTGAAAACTTGAAAACAGCGTTGGCACAATTTCAGAACATCCAAACAGAATTAGACAGAAACGATTAAATGAAAATACACCTCCTTGAAAAACTTCTCGGTTGTCCAGTAGAAGGGACACTTGCAGCTGCAGATACCGCTGCACTTGAAACCTTTCTCTCCACACTCCGCACAGACACGCTCGAAAACTATCTCACCCCGCAGTGGGTCGTGCTTGCTGCCGGGAAAGGCACGCGCATCGACCCTACCGGACGCTTGAGCAAAACGCTCGACATCATGTTCGGAGAACAGAACACGCTCCAACGCTCGCGACGCTACCTGCCCGGCAACCGTCCCGATATCGTCGTTATCAATCCACAGATGATGGCACGGATTGAGAAAAACGACTCTGTGGCGCAGCTGCTCGGGCCCGATGCGATCCCCTGCGTCCAAGAAGAGATGAACGGCACAGGCGGCGCGCTGCAAGCAGCACTCCCTGCAATCCAAGACTCCGACGCTGAATGGATCGGTGTAGCCTTCGGAGACGAACCCTTTTTAGAACGTGAGATTTTCGCACAGACGCTGCTCTCCCATTTTCTCTCCGGTGCCGATGTTACGCTCTGTGGCAAAATCCCCGAAACTGTTGCGGATAAAGGTGGACTTTTCTTTGATGCCGAAGGAAAACTCACCGGCACCAAAGAGTGGTACGATATGACGGAAGCCGAAAAACAGCAGATGTGGGATCGATGGCACAACGGCGAGGCGTATACCAACACAGGTATCACACTCATCCGGAAAAGCGCGTTGTTAGCACGGATACATCGGTTGGAACCGCACGCAAATCGGAACGATGAACTGCACCACGTTGATCTCATCCGCCACTGTTATCAAGATGGATTGAAAACGAACGCCTTCATCTATCGTGACGCTGTGTTATCCGGGGTTAACCGCTGGTCGAATGTTTTAGCAGGTGAGGCTGCACGCTATGCACAAGTTCGGGAATCGCTCGCGCGAAAAGGCATTCGCGTGGATCCGGCTGCACAGATAACATTAGGGAGCGATACCATTGTGATCGGCACCGGGTGTTACCTTCTCGGTCGCGTCCATCTGGGTGAAGGTGTTCAGGTTGGCGACTATTGTAGGCTTGAAAACGTTACGCTGCTTGGCACAACAACAGTAGGCAACGCTGTCGGATTGCAGGAGGTCTCCGCGACCGATACGACCTTTGAACCCAATCCACTCCCGGAAACACTGGCGGCACCTGTACGGGGACTCGCGACAGGCAGCACGATCAGAAATTCCACATTCGAGGTGGTGTCTGTAGGTGGTGATGTGCAGCTGTCAGGCATTGTAGCACGCGGAACAGTGATTCCCGCCGGTATCGTTTTGACGGATCGGACACTCGGTGTCCCACCTGCACAAGTTCCGCCTGCCGTGCCGAAGCCGCTATTTGATCAGCTTGTGCCATCGGACTACAAGCCAGGGGTCTTCACTTTTGGAGAGAAGCGAGAATTACCGGATTGGGAAAACCTTCGAGCACATGTACAATCGCATAGTGCTGCGGAACTCATTCCGCGTGCAACGCGCGAGGCGCAGCTGCACCAGACGACTTGCGACGCGGTAGAGACGCTCTTGGATCTGCGACGCGCAAATTCCGATTACTTCATTGAATCGCTCACACCCGAAGAGCTATGGGGAAGTATCTTCGAGTTGGTAGAGCTTCATACCGGCAATCCGAACCCCTACCATCACGATAAACTGAAAGCACGGCAGACCGCACTCGCCTTACTGCCAGAGTTTTGGGATAACAATTGGCTGACGCGCCTGAAGTTGGTTGTCGCTGGGAATATCATCGACTACAGCAGCGCGCGGGTCGTCCATAAATTGAATGCTAATCCCGAATATTTCTCCGAAGCCCTCCGCGCAGCGGTCGAAGCGTCTTTCGCTATCGACTGCTATGTAGCGTTTCACGAACAGGTGCTTGATGGCGCACCACAGCAAATTGTCTGGCTCGTTGATAACGACGGAGAGGTGATATTTGACATCGCTTTCATTCAGGAACTCCTTGCGATTGGACACCGTATCTCTATCGTTGGAAAAGCAGACAACGCCAGTAACGACGCGACAGTAGCAGACCTACACGCAATTGTCGACTATCCACAATTTCGGGAACTCCGGGCAGCCGTTCGGGATGGGACGCTCCAATTGCTATCGTCAGGTGCAAAGACGATCGGCACCAATCTCTATCAGGCGACACCGGAATTCATCAACGCGCTATCGGGGGCAGACCTCGTTATTTCAAAAGGACAGGGGAACTTCTTCACGACACCCGGTTGGTCAAAGGATACATTCTATCTATTGCTTTCCAAAGGTATAACAGCAGAACGGAGTACAGGCATCGTTGCGGACCGGAACCTACCGATTGATGGACTGATTTTGGCTTATGTCCCTGCTGGCACCAAACGCGATGTCTCGCTGCGGGATATTTGTCGCAGCCAGCCGAGTCAAAACTAAAATATCAACCAATTGGAGGCACTTTTGAAATCGTGTATTCCCGTTTACCTGAAACAGAAAGCGGAATATCTTCTACAAATTTCACTGTAACAACGACTTCTTCGCCGAGTACCTCCTGGATCTTCTGGATGAGAAGATCGCCTGTCTCCGCCTCCCATTGTGTGTCAACGACCAGTTTTAAGACACAGTGTTTAAAGGTCTCCTGAATTATCTGGAATTGGACGACCCCCTTGATGCCGTAGAACTGTTGTGTGAAATAACCACCGTGTATTAATGTCCCCGTTTCTGTCCGGAAAGTTGCGGTAGTCCGTCCGAGCAATTCCGCCAAAATAGGTAACTGGTTACCGCACGGACACATCTCGTCTGAGAGCCTTCCAATGTCTCCAATCCGATACCGAATAAACGGCATCGCGTAATTATTGAGTTGCGTCACCAGAATCTCTCCCGGTTCGCCGTAGGGGTCAGGACTGTCTATTTCGAGGTAAAGATCGCGGCAGTTGATATGCAGCCTGCCTTCCGAACATTCCATCGCGATTAACCCGACTTCCCGTCCACCGTAGCGGTTATAGACTTTCGCTTTGAAAACAGTCTCGGCTAAGGCGCGGTAATGTGGGTGTAACATCTCAGCAGAAGCTATAATGCCCTTCAAATTCCGTTGCGGGATCCATTCGTTTTCGGAGAGAAACAGAGCGAATTGGTAAAGCGATGAAGGGTAAGTCAACACTGTCTGTGGTGGATACCGATTTATCCGTTCAAACGCGGCGCGCATCGTTTTGTCTGTAAGGTGAAACCCGTTGAGCCAATACTGGTTCCGCCAGAAGTTGTTGAGCCGATGTTTCCAATGTCCATCGCCTTCCAAATCCGTAAGCGCGCCCCAAATAATGAGTTGCGGTTCCCCGAAATCCCAGCCTGCCCAGCGATCGAAATAGTAGACACTCAAGTTCCGCTGATTCCAATAGTTTCTATCCTGATAAAACTTAAGTGGCGTACCTGTTGAACCCCCGGTAGCGTTCTCAATCCGTTGCGCCGCTGTAAAGGTTGTGGAACAGAGTTCGTCCAATCGCTCTCGAATGTTTTTCTTCTCAAGCGGTGGGATTTGGGATAGATCAGGTGTTTCTGTCTTTAGCAATTCACGGTAGTACGGCGTTGTCTGATAGGCGTGCCGGAGAAGTTTTTCTAAACGGTTTGTCTGAAATGCTGCAATCGTTTCGCGCGGTGCATCTAACAGTACAGCGGTTTGCGCGAATTGCGAACGGTAGTTCAAACCTTTACGGTACGTATTGTAGGCGTACCACGCCGCTTTTGAGAATAACTTTTTGGCAGAACGATGAATTGGCATGATTTCTAATTATCTGAGCGTGTCCACGTTCGGTGAATACCCTACTGGGAACTGATCGCTCACAGAACGTCCATCTTGGAAAAGTTGACCCGCATCAGGATTTTCGGGTTCAGCAGGGGGCGGGAAGTCTCGCCATCTGTTACCGTCAAGTGGCAGCTCGTAACCGTCGCCGTGGAGCCATTCAATTAAACGTTTGCGATAAGCGTTCAGTGTCCTACCATACCCCGGGTTACCCGCGAGGCTCCGTTCATCCAGGCTGCCTTGTAGCCGCCTGAAAAGCCACTCTTGCCGATCAGCGGCGGAGTAGATGTATTTGTACGCATCTGTCAAGAGCATATAGAGCCCCGTGCTTTCCTGTCCCAATTGACCAATGATAGCATCGCGTTGTGCATCTCCGGTGGCAAGCGCAGCGAGATCAACGCCGCTCCGATCCGTCTGTGCAGGTAAATCTGCTGCACCGAGACAGGTCGGTAGCACATCAACAAGACTGGTGGGTATGTCGCACTGCGCGCCTGCTTCGAAACGTTCAGGGTAACGGACAAGCAGTGGAATCCGAGCCGCTGCGTCAAGGAAGGCGCGTTTACCGTAGCAGTCATAATCGCCGAGCAATTCGCCGTGGTCGGACGTATAAAGGATTAACGTGTTGTCCAATTCACCTTCCGATTCAAGATACTCAAGGATCCGACCGACCTGATAATCAATAAAGGAGATGGCTGCGTAATAAGCGGCGCGCATTGTCCGAAGGAGATTCATATCGCGGCCTTGGTCCCGATATTTATAACGATTTTGATGGCGGTTCCAGTATGTCCACAGATGCTCATAATCCTGTGGCAGAAAGGGTAACGGCATCTCCACAGTGCGGTAGAGCCTATTCCACGGCACTGGCGATTCAAATGGCGGGTGTGGCTTAATAAAACTGCTCCAACACAGAAACGGACGATCCGTATCGCGTTGTGCGAAGAATTCAAGTGTTCTATCGCCTACCCACTGTGTGTGGTGTAAGCGAGCGGGGAGCTGCGAAGGTTGAGGGATATAATAGTATTCACTGCGTTCGCCGTGGGGTGCTACAATATGGTCATAGCCGTTTTCAGCGAGAGTCGCTGTGAAATCGTCGGGACCGGGTCCCTCTTCGGAATAGTCTCGCGTCTCAAAGCCCCACATTTTACGTCCTTGCGGCGTGAAGTGCATCTTGCCGATCCCGTGCGTCTGATAGCCTACCTCGTTGAGCAGCTCCATCACTGAGACGCGGTCTTGCGGCATTGCGGAATTGCTCGTGCATTCTGTCTGATGCGGCCACTGACCGAGTAAGAAACTACAACGCGATGCCACACACACAGGCGAAGGACAATAAGCTGACGTGAAACTTGTACCGTCTTGTACAATGCGATCTAACGCGGGTGTCTGAATAATCGGATTTCCGAGAGCACCAACTGTATCAAAACGCTGCTGATCCGTCATAAGAAAAAGGATATTCGGTTGTTTTGCCATGCGGGTCCCCATCTTTTTTTTACTAACGAAAGATTTTAATTTATGTGAATCTGTAGGAACAGCATACCACCTTTCCAAAAGCAACGCAACCTATTTTTCAATAGGCAATAATTCCCTGAAAAAATTCTCCCACCCAATTCATAATTATGCTAAAATAGTAAAAAATCAGAAAAAATTCGAGGGCGTTCTCAGACACAGAGGTGAACAGAATGGCTTATGAGATCCCGAAAACAGTTTTAGGGCGCACAGGTTTGACGGTTACCCGACTCGGTACCGGCGGCGCGTACTGCAAATCCGTTGATGGCTACCGTAGGGCGATTGATACCGGTATCAATTATATGGACACGGCGCGCGCATACAGAGAGGGTGAGGATGAAAAAGTCATCGGAGCCGCGATAAAAGGACAACGCGATAGACTCATTATTGCGACGAAAACCGATAAGCGCGATGCAAAAGCTGCACGGACGGAACTTGAAACATCTCTACAGATGCTTAATGTCGATTACATCGATATCTATCAACTCCATCATCTGAACACGCAAGCGGAGCGCGAACGAGCGTTGGCACCCGGTGGCGCGCTGGAGATGGTGAGAAAAGCACGAGATGAAGGACTTATCCGCTTTATCGGTGTTACGGGACACGATTGGGTCCAAATCCAGCACGCCGTTGACACAGGGTTCTTTGATACCGTTCTCTGTTGGTATAATTGCGCAATGAAAACACCGGAGGAAACAGTTTTTCCTGCAGCCGACAAGCATAATACTGGGGTTGTCATTATGAATGCTTCCCGTAATGACAGGCTTTTTGGAGACGCAGACGCGCCACCGCCAGAACAATTCTACCGTTATGTCCTCAGTCATCAGAGTGTAGGTTTAACGATTATGGGATTGAGAGATGTTGAACGATTCCATCGAATTGCAGAAGCACTCTCCGAGCAAGAGACCTTGACCCCCGAAGAACAGGCGGATTTGGAAAAATACGGGGCACAACGGCTCGAAGCAGGGGCCCTGACACCGTGAATCCTGGGAAAGTGGATTAGACCAAACCGTGAGAGAACAAGGGTGTGTAAAGTTTTTGGCAGCGTTTCTATCGGACTTTGATAACCACAATCGTTATATCGTCGTTCTGTTGAGCACCCCCAGAAAAATCACGAACATCGTTAATAATCGCAGCTATTATCGCTTCTGCCGTTATCGTTTCGTCTAACCCTCTGATAAGGTGTACCAAACGGTCCGTCTCCATGTAAAGCTGACCGGTATTGTCCTTCCGAGATGCTTCGGTAATGCCATCACTGAAAAGGACGATTGAATCTCCAGATTTCAATTCAATTGGCGGCGTTTCCTGATATTCAGGGGATCGGAAGGCTCCTAACGGTGTTCCATCTATTAAGAGTTCTTCAGTATCGCCTCCACCACGCTTGATAATCGGATAAGGGATGCCAGCGTTGGCATATTTAAGCGTTTTATCCTTTGGGTCAATGGTCAGTATCGCCATTGCACAATTGGTATACCGTTGAAATCGCGGATAAAGATTGTTGTTCAGTGCCTGCAGCATTTGAGAGGGAGACCCCTCCAATTGAGCCACAGAGTGAAGCGCGCCCGAAGATAAAATAGCATTCATCGCACCTTTCATACCTTTGCCGGTGACATCTGCCAGCACAACGGCGAGTGTCCCGTTCGCAAGTGGCACATAGTCAAAGAAATCGCCACTGACGGTACGGGCAGCGTTACAGACACCTGCAATCTCAAACCCTGGGACTTCAGGTGCCGTTTGTGGGATTAATCCTGTCTGCATCTCTCGTGCATCGGCGAGTTCAGAAACGGCTTCCCGTTGATACGCTAAAACGCGCTGACGCGCGTGGTAGTAGCGGTACGCAAAAATAGCACAAAGCAACAGTAACACGACAAGCGCGCTGCCTGATGTGTATAGAATCCATACATTTTTGTACCACGGCGATACAACTGTCAAAGTTAAACTTGCAGGGGCAGAGTAGTTTAGGTCCCGGTCAATCGCGACGACCTCAAAAGTATAAGTGCCGGGGTCATCAAAGCTGATATTAAGGGTATCCGATAGTGTCGGTTTCCGCCAATCGACATCGATCTCTTTAATGCGAACCCGATACTGTCGTTTTTCTTTCACGGTTTTGAAGTCGATACTGCTATACTTAATAGTTACACGCGTATCGGTAGTAATATTTTTAATTGTCTTAAGAGAGCCCGTTTGTACAGATGTTTTGTCGCTCTGAACTGAAATGATCCGCACGCTGGGTGAAACCCGCTTCGGATTATATTGGGTCACCCCTTCAAGTGTCGCGAACCAAAGGCGTCCATCTGAGTCCTGATTAATTCCGAAAACCCTATCATCTATGAGTCCATCTCGCGTATCTAAAGTTATCCATGAGGTGCCATCATATCGAGACACACCCCCGCTGAGCGTTCCGAACCAGAGAAAACCGTCCCTGTCTTGGTAAATCGAGGTTACATCATTTTGTGTGAGTCCATCGTCGGTCGTGAAGTTAACGAAGTTTTCACCATCATATCGGGAGGCTCCATTGCCGCCTCGGCTACCAAACCAGAGGTGCCCGGCTTTATCTTCATGGATCGACCAGATAGAGTCGGATGCGAGGCCATCAGCGGTTGTAAAATTGACGAACTTTTCGCCATCATACCGAGAGACACCAGCGGCGTTTGTGCCAAACCAGAGAAAACCGTCCTGGTCTTGATGAATTGAGGTCACATAATTTTGTGCCAGTCCATCGTCGGTTACGAAGGTAAGGAACTTTTCGCCATCGTAGCGAGAGGCACCCCCACCCCCTGTGCCAAACCAGATGTAACCCTCTCGGTCTTGATAGATCGTCCATACGGGGTTAACGCCGAGTCCATCATCAGTTGTGAAATTAACAAACTTTTCGCCATCGTATTGGGAGATCCCGCCACCTGTTCCAAACCAAAGAAAGCCTTCCCGGTCTTGATAAATCGAATTGATAAAGTTAGATGCGAGTCCATCACTTGTGGTAAAATTGATGAACTTTTCGCCATCATATTGACTAACGCCATCCTCGGTTCCAAACCAGATGTAACCCGCCCGGTCTTGATAAATGGCGTAAACGAGATTGCTCACGAGACCATCAGCAGTCGTGAAGTTGATGACCCCGCTGCTATCGTATTGACTGAGGCCATTGCCCTCGGTTCCAAACCAGATGTAACCCGCCCGGTCTTGATAAATCACCGATACAGCGTTAGCTGTGGACCTCGTACCGATTGTAAAGTTGATAAACTTTTTACCATCATACCGCGAAGCTCCGCCCTCCCAAGTGCCAAACCAGAGGTGCCCCGTGTTGTCTTCATGGATCGCATTGACGAAGTTGGATGTGAGTCCGTCATCTGTCGTAAAATTGACGAATTTTTCGCCATCATACCGAGAAACGCCACCGTCTGTCCCAAACCAGATGTAACCCTTCCGGTCCTGATGGATCGCCGATACAGAGTTAGATACGAGTCCATCATCCGTGGTGAAGTTGATAAACTTTTCACCATCATACCGAGAAACGCCAACCTCCCAAGTGCCAAACCAGAAGTGTCCCGCGTTGTCTTCATGGATCGCCCGTACGAAGTTAGATACGAGTCCGTCATCCGTGGTGAAGTTGATAAACTTTTCACCATCATACCGAGAAACACCAGCGTTTGTCACGAACCAGATGTAACCCTTCCGGTCTTGATGGATCGCCCGTACGAAGTTGGATGCGAGTCCGTCATCTGTGGTGAAGTTGATAAACTTTTCACCATCATACCGAGAAACACCAGCTGGCCAAGTGCTAAACCAGAGGTGTCCCGCGTTGTCTTCATGGATCGCCGGGACAGTGTTGGATACGAATCCATCATCCATCGTAAAATTGACGAACTTATCGCCATCATACCGAGAAACACCAGCGCTGCTTGTGCCAAACCAGAGAAAACCCGCTCGGTCTTGGTAAATCGACTCGATATAGTTATCTCCTAATCCATCCAGATAGGTGTAGTTTTTCCATGTCCCACGTTTAAAAGGAGGAAAATGGAAACCAATATATTCAGTCTTTTGGGCAGTCACCGAGACAATTATATTTGGATTACTGCTATCCGCGTCCCAGGTGTGGCAACGTAATTGATACGACCCAGGCTCCAGGTTGATGAATTTATATCTACCTGCTTTGTCTGAAAAGGTCGTTACTCGCCTTTGACGGGGGCCGCTCTCATCAAGTGATAACGCTTCCACAAGGACACCCGCATGTGGGGTATTATCAAGCGTTGACAGGTGTCCAGAGATGCTGATAGCCTTTTGTAACGTCAAGTTCATGTTCACACGAACACCGGTAGAGAGTTGCACACCTCTCGTCCAATTGCCTTTGTCCCCATGGGTGGCTTGAATATCATAGTGCCCACTTGCCGGGTAGACCGAAAACTGGTAATTCCCTTTGGAGTCGGTCTCCGTTTTTGCAATCAGCGTACTGCCTTGCCACAGGTGCACGATGGCATTGGATAAGGTCTTCCCCGCTTCATTGGCAATGACCCCTGCTATCACTGCACGGGTAGGTGGCAGCACACGCGTTGTGAGTGCCCAATTCTGAAAACCGTTTGAGACCTTCATCAGGCAGCGGTTTTTACCCCGACGCAACGAAACAGCGACCTTATCTTTATCCACGACGACTGATCTCCGAACTGGCTGCGTGTGTACGCGCTGACCGTTGAGAAAAATCACAACGCCGTCATCACTGCCGACAAGGATTTCTCCAGCCCCGTCCTCGTCACTTTCCAACAGGCAGAACGCATAGCAGACCGCTTCTCGATGATTTCCAACGGCATGCAACAGATTAACCATTTTTCTCTCGGTACGATATACCCGCCAGGTTAACGTTTTGCCGTCAGCTGTGGTCACTGTATCGCCGGGTTTAGGATTAGCGGCAGCCTCGCCGTTCGTTGAGGCGAGGAAATCGGTCTCCAAATCCTCTGGAAAGAAGGGACCCAGTACCAGCCACGCTTTGATAAATGTGCCATCAACGGGATGAGTCGGTACACTGTCTTGGGCGTATGCAACGGTAACATAGAGACCCAAGAAAACAAGAATCCAACACCGTGCAGAAAAGAGGTTACGCATCTGTTCTCCAGGTAAAACTTTTGCGATTATTGCTAAATGAAGGTGGAATTAATCTAAATTTTACCTAAAAACTGTTCGTTAATCAAGTCAAAAGTTGGCCAGAAGCATTCAATTATTGAAAATGTCAGAAACTTTACACCCCCTGGAAAACGCTTCATTTTTCATTGACATACCTTCAAATCTATGATAATATAGCTGCACAAAACGCATGGAATTTTTAATCTTGGAGAAGAAAATGAAACATATCTACCACAAAGAAGATGCCGAAGTCGTCCGCATTGAAGGCGATGCGCCGCGCACACTCTATACGCTCATCCAACCAAATACTGCCAACACTGAACATTTCGCAATGGGATTAGAAGAAATAGACCCCAACAGTGAGATTCCGCGCCATTTCCACAGCGAAGCCGAAGAAATTATTTTTGTCTACGGTGGACAAGGCAAAGCGTTCGTCGGTGATGAAGTTGCCGACCTGAGACCCGGTACAGTCATCTATCTTCCCCCGAATGTTGAGCACCGTTTTGTCAACACAGGCGACGAACCGCTCTGGATCACATGGACGCTCTCACCCCCAGGTTTTGAGAAACAGATCCGTAAGGTCGCAGACGGTTCCGCCGGAATGGAAGTCTTCAGCGAATCCCATTAAAATAATACAACTTTTCCCAACTAAAGTGTATTACTATTAAGTAACGCCATTCTGACAATACTATTGCCCCAAGGAGATATTTCATGTTCGCAAAAGAAAAATACTCAATTGTCGCGTGTGTCCTGTTCCTTATATCCTGTACCCTCTATTTTTCCCCAACTACCCTGGCACAAGACGAAAAGGTCGTCGAACGCTACAAACTAATGCTCAATCGCAACCCGAAAGAGGGCAGCACGTTCGATCGCCTCTACCAACTCTATCTTGAAGGCGATGGCTTAGCTGCCATGGTCGCCGATTATCAAGCAGAAGCACAGGCAAAACCCAACGACTCAAACCTCCAACTTATCTTGGGACATATCCACAAACGTCTTGGTAAAGACACCGAAACGCTTACCGCGTATCAACGCGCCGTTGAACTTGCACCAGACAATTATTATCCGCGTTTCGCACTCGGACAGATGTACGCAACCCTCCGTCAGCATGAAAACGCGATCCGAGAGCTCACAAAAGCCGCAGAATTGTCCGAACAGACACAAGCCGCATCGCCTGAAGAATTGATGACGATTTACAAGGCACTCGGAAGGGCCTATTTCAGCCGAGACCGCGTAGACGACGCAATTGCAGCATGGCAAAAAATCTCTGAACTCGATCCAGAAAACATCTTCTCACGCATTGAACTCGCCGACCTTTTCCGTGAACAACAACTCTACACGCAAGCCATCGCGCAACATGAGGCGATTATTACCCTTAAAGCCGACGACCCCTATCGCGTCTGCTTAAGTCGTCGCGAAATCGGGAATATCCATCAGGAAAACAGCGATTACGAAGCAGCCATCCAAAGCTACGAAGCCGCATTAGCGTTGACCGCACCCGGAAACTGGTTGCGCAAAGACCTCCAGCAACGCATCATCGGCATTTACGCCGCTGACGGCAACTGGGAAGGCTTAATCACACACTATAAAGAGAAACTCGAAGACACGCCCAACGATCCAGAAGGCATCGGTCTGCTCGCCGAGGCGCATATTGAAAACCAGCAGTTAGAGGAAGGCATCGCTGCCTATCAAAACGCACTTGAACTTGCACCGACAGACACTACACTACGCCTGAAATTAATCGCTGCGCTCCGCAATGCTGAAAAGTTTGAAGAGGCAGCCGCCGCCTACGAATCCCTCAGTGAACAACAACCCGACGATTTCGGTATCTACCGCGAACTCGGCGAGCTCTACCTGCAATTAGATGACGAAGAAAAGGCAAGAACAACCTATCAACGGATGCTCCAGCGAGACCCTGATAACGCAAGCACACACCTTATCCTCGCCGAGATTTACGCCAATCATGACTGGACAGACGACGCTATCGCTGCCTATCAAAAGGCGATTTCACTTGCACCCGACAATCTTGATTACATTGAATATTTTGGCGAGTTTTACTTCCGCCAAGGTGATCGTCAGAAAACTTTGGAGACATGGAATCAGATGGTTGCAGGCGACAAAGCAGTCGCTGAGAATTACGACCGCCTCGCGAAGTTACTTGATAGCAAAGACCGGGTACTCAACAGTCGAACCGAAGCCATCGCTGCCAGCCGAAAAGCCGCTGAATTGGCACCCGAGGTGTACCGTTATCGGGAGGCGTTAGCGAAACGACTTGTGGGGAACAAGGACTACGACGAGGCACTCACCGAATACACGGAAGCAGGCAAACTTGCACCCAACGAATTTTTCGCGGAACAGATGGACAACCAGCGCATTGAAATCTATCGACGGCAAGGGACGCTTGTTGAAAAAATCGAGGCATTGGAAACGGCACTTGAAAAACCAGACATCGCCCCCGCTGATGCGTTCACGCAGTCCAAGCAGCTCGCGAAGATGTACCTCAAACTCGGCAATACCACTTACGCGCTTGAGGTCCTGCTGAAAGCGAAGGCACTTGAACCCACCGATGGGCTTACGAACCGTTGGATCGCGGAAGTATACACTTTACAAGGACGGCGCGCCGATGCCAACGCTATCTACACCTATCTGATTGAAGTGGATAGCGCGAATGCCCGCGAATATTACACAAATATTGCGCGTTCGCACCTCGACATCATGGATTTTGATGCCGCAACGGGGGCAGCGAAGCAGGCAACTGCACACAGCCCGCGCAACCCCGAAGGACATCAGATGCTTGCATTGATCGCCAAACAGGCGGGAAATTACGAGACCGCGATTGATAGCTTCAAACAGGCGATCCGTCTACGACCGGAAGCGACCAACATCCGTTCCGAACTCGCCGAAATTTACAAACTTTCAGGAAACCTCCGACAGGCACTTGAACAATACTGGCGGTGTTGGGAATTGAGCAGCAGCATTAACGATAAGCTCGCTTTTGTCAAACCGCTCTCTGAAGTATATTACGACTTGGGACGCCGCGGCGAGTTGGAAGAAAGATTAAAGCAGATGTCGAAAACCAACACAGCTGATATGGGACCCGTCGTCGCATTGGCGAACCTCTATCATACAGAAGGCGACTTACCGAACGCGCGTTTCCAGCTCGCGCGCGCTTTAGACCGAGACCGCAATAACCCCGACCTCTTGGCACAACTTGTCAAAATCAGTCTCGACCTCGGCGATACACAGGACGCGCTCACCTATCAACAACGCCTCGTCAAGGCACAGCCGAATCCTATGCATCGGCAACGACTCGGAGAATTACTCTTTGATGTCGGTCGTGAACAAGAAGCGATTCAAGCGTGGACCAAACTCCTCCATACCAAAAATCAGCCGTTTGACGCAGAGATTAAACTCGCGACGCTGCTTATTCAGCACGGACTCCTTGATGAAGCGATCTCTGTGCTTGACCGTGCAGCCGAAAAGGTAACAGACGCGAACGCGCATATTCAATACTATCAGCTGGGTGCCGCCTTGGTCGAAATGAACGAATTTGACCGGGCGCGTCCACTTTTTCAAAAGGTGCTTGATATGCCTGAACCCGCGCAGAATCCGACCCAGAACTTAATCACAAATGCACCGCAAACGACATCGGGACCCCCCGGAATTAGGACAGATAGATTTAATCTACCGCGAACGCTCACCTCAAGAATCCAGCGATCCGCATTTCAGATCAGTGGAGGACGGCAAACGCAGTGGATACCTACCAACTTTGAAGAGGCACAAGCCGGCGCGCTCGTACAGATAACAACAATCGCCCAACAACAACGGGAATTGACAGAACTTATCAACCAGTTCCAAGCACAGGCAGAGGCCGATCCGAAAAACATTAAAACCCTCGAAACGTTAGCACAAATCTATATCTTAACCCGAAATACCGACAAGACCAATGAAACATTTGAACGGCTTATTGCCGCATCCCCCAACGATCCTGTCTATCAAGGCACGCGCTTAACCCGATTGATGGGGGAAGGCATCAGTTATGAAATGCTAAAAAAATATCTTGACGAAATCACCGCTTTGGCACCTGATGCACGCCTTTGGTATATCGCACGCTATGCAGGGTATTTCTATCGGCTGGGACGCGCGGCAGATACCGAAAAACTGGTGGCGGAACTTGTAGACGCTGAAGTGTCTGATTTTAACACCGGTGCGACGATTGTGAGTACGCTTGCACAGGTAGGAAAAACAGACGCTGCAGAGAAAATCCTCACACAGATTCCAGTACCAGGGCTTTCAACGCAGCGACAACAGCCAGCGATCGGTGTCCGGGTTGGGTCACTTAACCCGCGCACATCACAACTATGGTGGCAATATAGGAATATTTATCAAAATCTTGCCACCGCTTATATTCGGGAGGGACAGCCTGATAAGGGGATCGCACTGTTCTGGACCTTCTTTGAACGCACCCGACCACAAAGCACAAACGCGCGGCGCGTCGCAACCTTAGCTTATGCAAATCGTTCCTATTCTCGTTACACACCGCTACAGGCAAGCTATCCATCCCCAACAACTTACTACAATCAAAATCGTTTACAATTTCTCCAGGGGGTTTTCACCCAGTTGTGGTCGAGCGATCAGCAGGAAGCACTCTACAAAAAATTGCAGACTGAATTGGAGAGTTCAACAGGACGAGATCGTATCTATCCGAGTTTGGCACTTAGTTATTGCTATTGGTGGGCAGGGCAGCGTGAGGAGGCTCAAGCGGTACTCGCCGCACTTCAAAAAGAATTCCCGGAGGACCTCACCCTCAAACTCAACACAATTTTTGCTTCCATCCAGACAGGACAACACGCCGAAGCATTCAAATTGATCACTGGCCTCGCCGAAGCAGACCCGCGAAACCGCAAACAGTACCATGTGCTCACCCTACAGCTCGCAGCACAGACAGGCGATACCGTCGCCGTACGTGAATTAGTGACCAAGGTCCTCAATTCACCCAGTGGCGCGCGTGAACTTTATCAATTCTCGCAAACACTCCATCAGAACGGGCTCACGCAATACGCGGTCGCTATTGCCAAAAAGGCGATGACCCTCGCAATGGGGGAGCGCGATCCAAACTTCCTTGTAGATTTGAGTCAGCATCTGGAGACGTTAGGACGCGGGCAGGATGCCGCGCGTGTCGCCGCGCGGGCAATGCAGTTCATCAACCAGCGCGACCGGTACGGACACACACTGTATTCGTGGAACTTCCAACGCGCCGTACAGACCGCTGGACGTTCAAAGGGATTACGAGAACGCGAACCCCAACTGCTTGCAGCTGTCCAAAAAGCCCCGAATTCATTTCAGGCGCAAATCCGGTTGGCAAGCTTCTATGAACAGACGAATCAGGTAGAAAAAGCGTCCGAAGCATACCAAGCGGCACTTTCCTTGAGGCCTCAGGATAGCATGACACGCCAGCGATACGCACAGATGTTAGAGCGGCGCGGCAACGCGAAAGCGGCTGCGGCGCAATACCTTATACTTCTTAAGGAGAATCCGAACGCGCTCGGCTCTAACTATTACCAAGTCATGCAGACTCTCTTTACCGCAGGCAGACTTGATGAACTCGTTTCGATCGCCAAAGATATGATTGCCCCATCTGTCGGGACGAGCTACAGCAACTTTTTCGCAGAAGGCGTGGCACGCCAGTTGGTCATCGAAAACAATAACCCGAAAGCCGCCATTGAACTCTACGAAAAAATTATTGCCGCACAGCCAGACAAGATTTCTTCCTATACCGCACTAGCTTCCGCTTATGTCGCTGCAGGGGACCGTGAAAAAGCGATCCAGTTCTTGCGCGAAAAACTGGAAACAGCGGATACACCCTTAGCACTATCCTCAAACCAACGGGTCGAGATCGTATCAAAATTGATTCAGCTCTACAAAGCATCAAACCAGCTAAACGAATTGCTAACCGAATATGAAACAAAACTTGAGGAGAAACCCGACGACACCACGCTCATCTATCTCGTAGCTTCTATGAAGATTGAAGCAGACGACCTGGAAGGGGCAGACGCGCTCGTCGACAAACTCGTTGACAATTCAATACCTGTGGATGCATACTGGTTAAATGATCTCGCCGATGCTTACCGAAGCGCGAATGACAGAGACCGTGAACTGCGGTTACTTGAATCCGCAATCGCGAGCATCAACATGCAAGATACATGGCACCTTACGGAAACCTATCAAAAACTCGGCACGGTTTACGCCAAAAAGGGTCAGAAAGAGAAGGCGCAAGACACATTCCGTAAGATGGGGACGATGCGTCTACTCCAAGGGCGCGGCATATATGACAAAGAGCAGATCGCCAACACATACATGCAGCACGAAATGTGGGACGATGCTGAAGCACTCTTTACCGAAATTATTAATGATGTCTCAACGCAGCAGTGGACCCGTGAGCAGGTCCAACGACAGTTGATGCAAATCAGGCAGCAACGTGGTAAATTGGCGAAGACAACCCGCACGCCTGAAAAAGCGGAAAAGTTTGATGTCGGGATGCAAAGGACGTTAGCACAACAGTACGTCCAACAGGACGAGGTCAAAAAGGCGGTCGCAATTTACGAGAAGCTTGCAGAGGTGATGCCGGAGGACCTTGAATCCCGCGCGCAACTTGCCAATCTCTATTCACGCCAAAATAAGCACGATCAGGCGATAGGGACATGGAACGCCTTACTTGACGCAGATCCCGAAAACACGAAGTATCAAGACGGGCTCGTCGATGCCTACCAAGCCGCTGACAAAACCGCTGAAGCACTTGAACTCGCGCAGCAATACATCGACGCGGATACAGAGAACGGTGTCCACTATACGCGGCTCGCGAAGCTCTACGTTGCTGAAGACCGCGTCGACGATGCCATTGAAACTTATAAAAAGTCCGTGGAATATACCCCCGGTGATGGGCGAATCTATCGGGAATTGGCGCAACTCTACCTCCGTAAAGATGACCTGGATGCCGCTGAAAAAGCATTTGAGGATGCCATCAAATACACAGCGCAGGAGTGGGAACGTCGGAGTATAGAACGGCAGCTCATGACTATCTACCGCCGCCAGGGTAAATTAGAAGAGATGCTAAAGCAGGCGGAAGAGGCTGGCACGCTAACGCTTGAAATGCAGCAAAACCGCGCGCAAGACTACCGGAACGCCGGTGAATTGCAAAAAGCAATTGATGCTTATAAAAAAGCGTTGGATATGACCTCGCAAAGTTACGAACGCGAACGCATTTCCAACGAAATACTGAAACTATACGTCCAAACCGGCGATAACGATTTGGCGATAGAGCTCTATGAAAACCAGTCTCAAAGCAGTCCAATGGGGAGCATATCATTCAGTACGGGTTCGTCCGGTTTCAAAATTATGTCGCCTGGAGATGAGGCGCGCGAGACCTTGATTAATGCCTATAAAGCTCAAGGGAAACTGGAAGCGTTGGAAACCATTTTTAAGAACAAACTCGAAACGGACGCACAGAACCCAGCACTGCTTGAAATAGTTGCCGAAATTTATCGGAATGCCAACGATCATGAAAAGGCAGCGGAAGCATATCGGGCGCTCAGCAAAGCGCAACCCAGCAACCTCGAGAGTTTTTTCTATGCTGCCGCCGCCCTGCAGAAAAGCAACCAACCCGATCTCGCCAAAGAGATGATCAGTCAAGGCGAAACCGCTGTTGAAAACAATCCGCAGGCACCCCTCCGTGTCTTTTCATTCCTGACACTCGCCTCTATTTGTGTTGAGGGTGAACTGTACGAACCGGCAGTCAAATTTGCTGAAGACGCTATGGCTGAAAGCTCACAAATGGGGGGCGGGCTCTCTTCTATGACGGAGCATGTATACGAAATCCTCGGGCAGAGTTACCTCGGCGCGGAACGGTATGAAGAAGCCGTTGACGCGTACAAGCAGATGGCGAACCTTTCCAGATTCGATTTCGGTCGCGAAAGAGCAGAGAATGCAATACGTCAAGCTTACGTAGAAGGGAAACTTTATGAAAAGCAGATTCCCGAACAGTTACAGAAGATTAAGGAAAACCCTGACGACCTTGATGCCCACTTTACACTCGCTGAAAGCTACGAGTTAAGCGATAAGGTTGACGCAGCCATCGCGCAGTACGAAAAAATTAGTGAACTCCAACCGGAGGATGCACAGTGGCATAAGAAGCTCGGTGACCTCTATCAACAGCAGCGACAGACAGACGAAGTTGTTGAGGATACAGCACTGCACTTAGCTGGAAATAGGAGTTTCGTAGAAATTACGGATAGTCCCCCGCTGAACAATATCAGTCAACAGGTAACCGTGACCGCATGGATTAAACCGACTGGATATCCTAACAGGTATACCCCTATTCTTTACAAGGGCGATAAGCGGACACCCGAAATCAGCAATAGGAGTTATGCACTCTGGTTACGAAACGATGGTAGGATTCAGTTCGCTGCATCACCGAGTGGTGAGGCGGAAAAGTACGCCTTTTCACCGCCCGGATCCATCGCGCTCAACAAGTGGCACCACATCGCTGGTGTCATTGATGCCCCAAGAGATGTCATTAAACTGTTCATTGATGGCACTGAAGTCGGGATCCGAGATTTTAGAGGGAACGCCAACATTTATGAAAGCAGCCTGCCGTTCCGAATCGGTGGTTCACATGAAGAGGAACGGGTAACGCACGCCTCGTTTGTCGGACAGATTGATAGCGTTTCTGTCTGGAATGTCGCGCTCACGGCGGCTGAAATCCGTTCAAATATGAACGCTCAGTTGAAAGGCGACGAACCCGGCTTAGTTGCTTATTGGGAATTTGACGAGCAGACAGAAGGGTATATCTCTGATGCCTCACCTAACAAAAGCGATGGTAGACTGGTTGGGAATGCTAAACTGGAACCTTATACCCGTTCGGTCATGACTGTTGCAGACGCTGAACAGTTGGCACACGCAGCCGCAGCATACCAAAAAGCAATTCAACTGGAACCGACTTCTTACGAGTTATACAACTTGTTGGCACAAACGCACGTGAAAGCAGACCGGTTGTCAGCAGCGGAAGCGGTGTATCGTCAGGCGTTGGATGCGTCCCTTGAAGAGACCGAATACGATGCCGCACTCCGAGGGATATGGAAACTTTACGCCGATAAAGATCAGAAAGCCGACGGAATTGCTGTCCTTGAAGCATTAAGATCGAAAATGGAAGCGAGCCCTGCCTTACTTGAATTGTTAGGTGATGCCTACAAGGAAGCAGGCGATGCTGAAAAAGCAGATGCGGCATACGCCGAGTGGCTAACGATTCAACAAAAAGACGCGAACCGACGCCAAAGTCCCTATGGCTATCTTACGCTTGCGAGACAGATTCTCAACAAGGGTATCATGCCAGAAAAGGGAGTGGAATACGCCGAACGCGCATCGCAAATGGGATCCGG
The DNA here is from genome assembly GCA_963668035.1 of Candidatus Poribacteria bacterium. GTDB lineage: Bacteria > Poribacteria > WGA-4E > WGA-4E > WGA-3G > WGA-3G. The sequence goes on from OY764073.1 coordinate 1,073,935, forward strand.
ATCAGTGTATACCGAAACGTTGGCGCAGGCGTACGTCGCCAACGGTCAATATGAAGAAGCGTTGGAAAAAATTAAAAAGCGTTTGAATACGCTGAATACCAGGGAACAGACGGAGTCTGGATCCTGGTTGACTTCATGGATTTCTCGGATGGGTAAGAACGCTACGGACAAAGCACGTTACGTTGAAGTGTTGGATGAATTGCTGAGTGCCATGCCTCCCACCAATCTCACCAGTTTGTCAAATGTCAATCGTGCGTTAGCAGCGTTCTGCCGTGAAAATGCCATGCCGGAGAAGGCGAAAACATACATCCAAAGAACGGGTCTTATCACCGAAGATAAGTGGCTAATTCTCGGTCCGTTTGATAATACCGACGGTATCGGTTACAGCACGGCATATATCCCTGAGGACACAGCGCAGGTTGACACAACCGCCGAACACAACGGTATAGATGGACAGGTGCGTTGGCAAAAAAGCACCGATGATACACAGGACGGTTACATTGACCTCGGAGAAGATGTCAATTGGCGTGTTGCTTATGCGTTCGCGACCGTTACCTCGCCTGATGAACGAAAAGCACAGGTCCGTTTTGACAGCGACGACCAAGGGAAAGTGTTTCTAAACGGCGCAGAAGTCGTCACAAACACAGAAGCAACCGGCACAGTCATGGACCGCTACACTATTCCTGTGACGCTCAAGTCCGGCGAAAATAGCATCCTCGTCAAAGTCTGCAATGAAACGGGACTTTGGGGATTCTATCTCCGAATTACCGATCCTGATGGAAACCCATTTACAGACCTAAAAGTCAAGGGTCCGGATCCTGAATCCGATTAGGGCTAATTTGACCTTCCGTGGAAGTGCGTAAGTCCTAAGAATAGATTAGAAAGGCGTGTCTTGGGCTTCCGTGGGTTTTCCTTCTGTTTCCTCAGAAGCTGCTGCCTCCTGTTCCGCAGGTTTCTCGGATTCTGGGACATCACTCTCTTGGGCAGCCGCTGTTAGCTGTTTGATGCGCTCACATAAGTCATCAAGCAACTGCGGTGTGGTTTCGGCTGCTTTGAGTTCGGCTGACAGCTGCGTCCACTGCATCTCGCTCATGTCGTTTCGGGACTCTACGCTATACTTGCGTTTGATGTAATTCCAAAGGTCTTCCTTTGTGATCCCCTTCTTTTCGAGCGGTTCCGCAAGATTGTTCGCTATTGCGAAGGAGGCTTTTTGCGCCTGCGCGATATTGCCGCCACTTTGCGGTATCTGTTGCTGCGGGGCTGCATTTCCAGTCCCAGTTTTTCGATGCAGATAGAAGTTGAGCACCTCACGGATGACAGGCACAGGTATTAGCTGCTTAATCGCATTCCGTTGTGCCTTGTGAATAGCTTTGGTGAACGCGAACGGATCGGGCCGGCTGCCGTTCATTTTCGGTTGCTCATAGGCACCGTAGCGCGATGAACCTGTGATTGTATCAACTGCCTTGGCGGTCGCGATCCAAGAGTTATCAAGTTCCTCATACTTGACTTCTTCGACTTGGATACCGCCGCGACGGTTGGCGGCCTCGTTAATACCGGCTAAGGTTAACCCTTCAACGGTGCGTCCGCCCTGTTTAAAGGAATAGACATAATCTTGAATTGTTTGTCCGGTCATTAACTCAATGATTGCTTGATCGTCCACTTGGTCAACGACTTCATATTCAGCAGTAACCGGGACCATTTCTTGCTTTTTTTCTTCAGCCATAATTTCCTCCGAAATTAATGATTTGTTCTATCGTCAGAAGCGAAGCGGATTCCTAATTCAAATTTACATTGTATATAATAACATATATAATATGCGAAGGCAAATTTATTTTTATCAGGAAACTTGATTTGCTTTTTCAATTCTGCTATAATAGCGGTAAATTATGTATCGGGGCGTTGCGGAACAATGATGGCACCACTTCTTCAGATGCAAGCAATCACTAAAGATTTTCCCGGTGTGCGTGCCTTAGATGCTGCCTCTTTTGAGGTGCATGCCGGCGAAATCCACGCGCTCTGTGGTGAAAATGGTGCTGGTAAATCGACGTTGATTAAGATTCTGGGTGGGGTCTATCCGTACGGCACTTATAATGGTCGTTTGCGTATCAACGCCACCGAGCAGCAGTTCCACGCTGTTCGCGACGCAGAACGGGCGGGGATCGCTATTATTCATCAGGAATTAGCACTCATCCCGGAGATGACAGTCGCTGAGAATATCTATCTCGGTAGGGAACCGCGGCGGTTTGGGGTCATTGATAAGCAGCATCTCTATCATGAGGCGGGTGAACTTCTGGCACAGTTTGGGTTGGCGATTCCGCTACAAAAACCTGTCTATGAACTCGGTATCGGACAGCAGCAACTTGTTGAAATTGTGAAGGCTCTCGGTCGGAGCTTGCAATCTGGAAACGCGCTATTGCTTGTGCTTGATGAACCGACGGCTGCTTTGACGGAAAGCGAGGTGGATATTCTTCGTCAGATTCTGGGCGGACTCCGGGAAAAGGGGGTCGCTTGTATCTATATCACGCACAAACTTAAAGAGGTGTTCCAAATTGCTGACCGAGTGACAGTGCTACGTGACGGAAAAACGGTTGCAACGCAATCCGTTAAATCCCCGGAATGCACCGAAGATGCGTTAATTTCGCAGATGGTTGGCAGGGAACTAACGACTTTTTTCCCGAAACGGCAAGCACATAGACAGACTGAAAACGGGTCTAAGCGTGAGAAGGTCGCACTGCGGGTAAAAAATTTAAGCACCTATCCCTCGGAACCGCCACGTCTTGAAAACATCAGTTTTGAAGTGCGCCGCGGGGAGATTCTTGGGATCGCGGGTCTAATGGGTGCGGGTCGAACTGAGCTGATTAGCACTGTTTTTGGCGCGAATAGCGGAAAGTGGGACGGAAAGATATTTATAGAAGGGGCACCGCTCGAAATAGATTCGCCACGCGAGGCGATACAGCAAGGGTTGGCACTCGTCAGTGAAGACAGGAAACGTTACGGACTCGTCTTAGATGCGGATGTCACGCACAATATGACGCTGGCGAGTCTCGGTTTGTCGGTAGATCTTACATCTTATGGGATCGTTAATCACACCGCGGCATCAGAAAAAAGCGAACAGTATGTGGATTCGCTTCAAATTAAGACTCCCTCGCTGGCGGTGCCGGTGAACAATCTCAGCGGCGGCAATCAACAGAAAGTTGTAGTGGGAAAATGGTTGATGGCGCATCCGAAGGTGTTATTCCTTGATGAACCGACGCGTGGTATTGATGTGGGTGCGAAAACGGAGATACACGCGCTGATGGCAAAACTCGCCGATGACGGTGTCGCGATTGTTTTTGTATCCTCGGAACTGCCGGAGATTTTGGGCATGAGCGACCGGGTTTTGGTGCTGCATGAAGGCAAAATTACAGGTGAATTTATCAACGATCATCTGACTCAAGAGGAGATTCTGCGGTGTGCAGCGGGAACATGAGAAGAAATGAAAACTTTAAGACAGAGAGTCCGGAAGAGACGCAAGCGGTCGGTGAAAGAATCGGCAAAACGCTTCAGCCGGGGGATGTTGTCGCTCTTATCGGTGACCTCGGCACCGGCAAGACCTGTTTGACGCAAGGGATCGCGCGCGGTGCGGGAATCGCACCCGATGAGATTGTGAGCAGCCCTTCGTATATCCTGATTAACGAATATAGCGGGACGATACCTATCTATCACATTGACCTGTATCGGCTTGAAGACACCGAAGAGATTGCGGAACTCGGACTTAGTGAATATGTGGAAGGCGACGGCATTTGCATCGTTGAGTGGGCTGAACGGATGGCAGATGCATTGCCGGATACCTGCATAAAAATCCATATAACGCTTGCAGGCGCGACCGATGAAACTTCGGCATCAATATTAGATAGTCCTGAAGATGAAAACATCCGACACATCGACATCCAATATCCTATATCTCGATAGCGGTTCAGGTATCGGCGGTGGGCAACGGAGCCTTCTGCTCCTCTTGAATCTATTAGACAAGGCGCGTTGGACACCTTTTGTCGGATGTCTCGGTGACAGTGCCTTTGCAGCGGAGGTTAAAAAGACAGCGGCAAATGTTATTCCACTCTCTCTGCCTGCGGCACATAACAAAACGGATAAGGCGAGACGGTTCACGCTCCGCGACTTATTTGAAGATTTTCGGCAACTTCAAGTTATTATTGAACTGCATCGGATAGTAAAACGGCATGCGATAGACCTCATTCATGCGAACTCGCTTTCAGTGGCACTGCTTGGTGGGATCGTTGCGCGGCTGAATCGCATCCCTATCTTGATGCACAAACGCTATGCAACGTCTTACGGGATTCTGGACAGAATCTGCGCGCAGCTGCTGCATCGCGTGATTCTGGTGTCGGAGGCAACACGGTGGGATTTCGCACCTGCGGATAAGCAGACACTCATCTATAATGGTGTGGATTTAGACGCATTTCAAGCATCTACAGAAGAGGTGGAGACGCTCCGAAGAGAACTGTTTTCGGATGCGGTTGACGCTGCAGTGCGGGTTGGTGTCGTCACTCGGATTACACCCGAAAAAGGCATCCACTTTTTGGTGAGAGCTATGCAGGCACTCAAAGATAGGATAGATGTGAAGTTGCTCATCGTAGGCGGTCCCTATTTCGAAAAAGATGTTGCGTATATGGACACACTCAAACAGGAGGTTACGGACTTAGGGGTTGAAGATTCCGTTACCTTCACCGGATTTCTGTCGGATACGCGTATCGTAACAAGTCTGCTTGATATTGTGTTGGTACCGTCAATTATCCCAGAGGCGTGTCCGCGGACTATCATTGAGGCGATGGCGGTCGGTAAACCTGTTATCGCGACGCCGCTCGGGGGTAGCAAAGAACTCGTTACGCCCGAAACAGGCATTTTAGTGCCACCTGAAGACGCGTCGGCAGTTGCTGCCGCGATCGCAACGCTGGCAACGGATCAGGAGCGATTGACAGCAATGGGAACAGCTGCCCGCGATCGCGCTGTGCAATTATTTAGCAGTGAAAAGAATACCGCTTTGACAGAGGCTGTCTATACGGAGCTGTTAGCAACCTATTGAGAGGAAATATTATGAGAACAAAAACGGTTAGTCCACCACAGGGTGCGCAAGCGAGCCAAGGGCAAGTCCGACAAGTATCCCAGTTGTTCGGTGAAGCTATCGGCGATACGCACGAGTGGGTAGAAATCCACCGCACCGGCGATGAATGGGAAGCAAATCTGATTCAAACCACGTTGAACGCGCAACAGATCCGATGCCGACCTATACAATTAAAAGAAGAACGCCAGACCGCACTGCTCGTTGCCCGTGAGCATGAAGTCGCAGCGATGGAACTGGTCAGTCGTATCGGTGTTGCTGTAACAAGCAGCGAAATGGAGACGCAATCTGAAGAGACGGCGCGCGACATGGCTGTTGTGCAGGAAGATGCGAGTCAACAATCCGCGCCCAGCGATTCGTCAGAGCTTATAATGGCAGAACGTGAGGGTATCGGCAGTGTCGTCTATGTTGCTGGCCAAGGGTATGAGCTCCGCGTCGGTCCTAAACCTTACGTCACTGTGCCAGAGAGCGATTGGGAAGAGTTCACGGATTTCAGCGCGCAGCGTCAAGAGTTCGTCATCCTTCTTCGTCACGAGTATCCGGCACTTTTCGAGTGGATTCAAGAGGAGAAACTCCTTGCAGAATTTATCCGTCTCATTGAGATGACGTATCAAGAGGGCGCGCCTACGCCTGTTTCTCACAGACAGGGTAATGCTTCCAATGTTGAGGAATTGGATGCAACCCCTTACCATCCGCTTGCGCAATTGAGTTTAACTGTCGCAGTAGTTTCGCTGATCGCGGTGCTTTTTCAGGTGCCGTGGACTGTGAACCTTGTGTTGGCTGTCGCTGTTATCGTATCTGCGGTCGCTGCGAAATATCAGATTGATGCAAGTGATGGACAATCGACAGGTATTCCGATGGCGTTGAGTGCGATGGTGTTGGCGTGTCTGGTTGTTGTTTTTGCGTGGTGGTTGGCGCAGCGTCCGGAGCCTGTAGTGCCGGAGGTCCCGCCCGTTCGGGAGATGATTGAGGATCGGTAGGGCGTGTGAAAATTTTGTCAATTGTCTGAATCAAGATTTGCAGAAATTTTGTTGTGATGTGTTTTTTTGTCTGAATCACGGATTTTCGCGGATTACACGGATTTCGCTGATTTTCAGATATGGAGTCGAAAACAATGGCGAAACGTCCTATCTTTATCCCTGATTTCAACGGATTTCCGTATGTTGATACGGTTGATATAGAATTCAAATGGCACCCTGGCTTTGCCAAATCACAGATGCGAAAGTCTATAGCGTCTCTGCATGCAGCTGCCGAAAAGTTGAATAAGGTCTCGCCGATTTTGGAAATCTCAAGCAAATCTATGTTACCTTTAGGGGTTTCGTTAAGTGCGTTTAATCTGCTATTGGAAATACCAAACGGACAACAAATAAACGTCGAGTGTGCATATCAAGGAAGCAAAGTATTTGAAAATGGCGGTCCTTATCACGAACTCTATTCAGTATCAAGTCGTGAGGCGAAAACGGATGATCGACTGCGGAATTCAGGAGAGTTAGTCGCCTTTAACTTTTGTGGTGAAGATTTTTCTATTGAACCCAAAACGGCTTTTTACGATTGGTTATATATAACAGCGTTGTCTCAAAATGAAACGGATCTTGTGAGAGAACTCGAAATGTTTCAAGGTTTTTCGGACATCGTTTTCAACCCGAATCGTTCGATTAATTGTCAAGCGCGCGCTGCTGCCCTATTTGTTTCATTGTCCAAAAACGAATTGATTAATGAACAGATGCTTCAAGACAAGGACCGTTACTTGGCACTCATAACGGATAAAACGCAATTTCCGCCAACTGAATCCCTCCCACTTCAACTGGCTCTTCCGTTTTAGTAAACCGATTTTTTAAATTTGACAGTATAGCTTGTATATGGTAAAGTATACGTAATGAATGCGCGCTTAAGCAAAAAGCATCAAAGAACCTTAGCGTCTATTTTTAACACGCAAGTTCCAGCCACGTTGCCGTGGCGGCGAATTGAAGCCCTCTTTATGGCACTCGGTGCCACGAAAGAGGAAGGCCGCGGATCTTCTGTGACCTTCAAGCTGAAAGGAAAGCATATCACTTTTCACCGCCCGCATCCCGGAAAAGAAGCGAAACGATACCATATACGCGATGCACGAGATTTCTTTAAAAAAGTAGGAATAACACCATGAAAACAATGATATACAGAGGTTATACCGCAGAAATTATCTATAGCGACGAAGATGAATGCTTTGTCGGTCATGTTGTCGACTGTGGTGATGATATTATCGGTTTCCACGGAGATACCGACGAAGAATTACGGACCGCCTTTGAAGACGTAATGGATCTTCACCTCAAATTCAAAGAACGCCCAGAAACTCCACCGCAAAGGCATTTCGTGGAGAGATTTCTGGCACGCCTTCGACAAGCTTTCAATTTGTAGCGGAGACTCACACCACTCGTTCTGGAGAGGTCATCGTATCTGACCGGGGACAGATGTGGTTTATGTCAGAAAAAAGACATCACTCCCAAATTAGTCATCAAACGACTTCACTCCTTCCACCACTCATCATTGGTGTGGTACTGATTCTGATCAACGCGTACTGGATCGCCCTGGTCAGCGGTATTCACCATTCCCTGAATCCTGCTTATGCTTCTCTGTTCATCGCCCCAATTGTTAACCTCTTTTTTGGCGTGCTGCTCAATACATTGCTAAAACGGATCCATCCGCAACTCGCTTTGAGCCGCGCACAACTGCTCGTCATCTATCAGATGTTGGTCATGCTTTGCCTCGTCTCCGGGCATAATCCGATGGATTTTATCTTGGGGATCCTCGCACACCCGTTTTGGTTCGCTACCTTTGAAAACGAATATGCGGCCCTCTTTCATAGGTATATTCCGACCTGGTTCACAATCCAAGATAAAAGCGTGCTTACGGGTTTCTTTGAAGGCAATTCAACGCTATACACACCAAAACATCTATCGGCATGGATAGGTCCCACGGTACTTTGGTCCTTCGTTACGTTCGTTCTGTTCTTCATCTTGATGTGCTTCAATAGCATTCAACGTTTGCAGTGGAGTGAGCGGGAACGGTTGAGTTATCCGATCGCGCAACTCCCGATAGAGATGACGACTCCGCGCTTTTTCTCAAAAAGACTGTTATGGCTTGGGTTCGGTATCTGTGCTGTGGTAGAACTTCTCAACGGACTTCACTTTCTCTATCCGTTTGTGCCGGGTGTGCCGCTGAAAATACCCGACTTCGGGGCGAAAATTTTTACGACGAAACCTTGGAGTGCTATCGGGTGGTTACCGCTCTTTTTTTATCCTTGGGTCATCGGTTTGACGTTCTTTGTTCCGCTTGAACTATCGTTTTCGGTCTGGTTCTTTTTTCTGTTTACAAAATTCCAGTTGATTGTGGGGAGCATCGGTGGATGGAAAGCACTTCCCGGCTTTCCGTATTATAATCAACAGGGGGTCGGTGCATGGTTGATGCTGGGGATTTTAGTTTTATGGGCAAGCCGTCGGCACCTGAAAAGGGTGTTTACGACAGCTTTGCAGCCTTCCACTACCACAAACGAACCGTTTCAGTATCGGACTGCCCTGCTCGGTATCTTGATAGGCACTGCAGTTCTGGTTTTCATTTTCCAGCAGGCGGGTATGTCTGTCGGGATTCTGCTGGCGTTTCTATGCCTCTATTTTCTTATGTCTATCGCTATAACTTACGCAAGGGCGGCGGTCGGGGTGCCGTATCATGAGGTTATTTGGACGCACCCGCAACTGATGCTGGTGTCGGTTTTAGGTGTGCGACGGATCGGCGCGGGGAATTTGACGCTTCTGTCTTTTTTGTATCCGTATGTTCGGGATAACGTCTCACACCCGATGCCGAGCCAGTTGGAAGGGTTCAAAATTGCCGAACGCGCGCCAGTGTCACAGAAAAAGATGGCGATTGCAATGATCGTTGCGCTATTGGTTGCTATCCCTGTTTCGTTTTGGGCGTATTTGCATCTGATATATCAACACGGTGCGGTTCGGACGGAAGGATATATTATCGGTATCGGTTTTGAAACATTTGAACGTCTGCTGCTGCCGTGGTTGCAACAGCCACACGCGCCGGACAGCACGGGATTAAGTTTCACGGTTTTTGCCTCGTTGTTCACGTTGGGTCTGATGTTTCTGAGAAGGCAGTTTATTTGGTTTCCTTTCCATCCAGCGGGCTATGCGCTCGGTTTATCCGCAGGTATGGTTTGGGTGTGGAGCGCGGTGTGTGTCGGATGGTTTATCAAGGCGGTTCTACTCAAATTCGGGGGATTGAAAATGTATCGGAAAGCGGGTCCATTCTTTGTTGGATTGGTTTTGGGTGACTTTCTGATCGGAACGTTTTGGAGTTTAGTGGGGTCAGTTTTTGAGATACCTGTGTACCGTGTCTGGTATTAACAACAGTCAATAGATTTTAAGTTGACATTTTAACATAGAACGGATAAAGTTAATAGGGACATTATGAAGACATGTGTTATTGTTTTTGCTAAGAATCCGATACCGAACCAGGTTAAGACGCGGCTTATACCGACGCTTTCGCCGGAACAAGCGGCAACACTCTATACCGCGTTCCTTACAGATGGGTGTGAAACGCTTGCTAAATGCCACGATGTTGATCTCGTCATTGCTTATGCACCGCCAGAGGCACAATCCGATTTACAGGTGTTAATCGGAGACGATGCTATCTATATTCCACAGATGGGATCAGACCTCGGGGAACGCCTGACTTCAGCAACGCATTGGGCAGCTGAGCAAGGATATAAAAAGATTTTACTTGTCGGATCCGATAGCCCGACACTGCCGATTTCATACATATCCGAAGCACTCACACGCCTCGATTCGCGGGATACTGTCATCGGACCGAGTACAGATGGCGGTTATTACCTGATCGGTTTTTCTGCAACAGTCCCACACGTATTTGAAGAGATCGCGTGGAGCACGGCAGACGTTTTTCAACAGACAGTTACACGCATCCGTGAAGCAGAAGTGACGCTGGGACTTTTACCACCGTGGTATGATATAGATACACCTCAAGACTTAGCATTTCTGCAGGCACATATAGCCGCAATGCGACTTGCGGGCGACACAGTCCAAGCCGTTAGAACAGAACGCGTATTGTTAGACCTGTTTTCAAGTACCAGAAATAAATGAGGCTGGAAAAACAATTCGGTAATAAGGTAGTAGGCACGCTCTGTTGTGCCGTTCACGCATATAGTTTATGCGACATGCGAAAGAAGAAAAGGAGAGTTAATAATGGGACAATTAGAGGGCAAAGTTGCGATTGTAACGGGTGGAAACCGTGGGATCGGTAAAGGGATAGCGAGGGGACTCGCCGCTGAAGGTGCGAGTCTGACAATCGCTGCAAGGAACGCCGAATTCCTTGAACAGACGGCTGACGAATTTCGGGCAGATGGCGCGAAGGTGTTGGCTGTTCCGACCGATGTGACGGACGAGACACAGATCAAAGCACTGTTTGAAAAAGCGATGGCAGAATACGGTCGCTTGGATATTCTTGTCAACAATGCCGGTGCATTTGATGGCGGTCCTATAGATGAACTCTCAACGGAAGCGTGGGATTGGGTTGTGGGTGTGAATCTCCGGGCCCCGTTTCTCTGCACGCGTGAAGCCTTCGGTATTATGAAGGCACAAGGCGAAGGTGGACGTATCATCAACGTTGGGAGTATCTCGGCACATCGGGTGCGCCCGCGTACTGCGCCTTATAGTGCTACCAAATTCGGTATCTGGGGATTGACACAAGTAACAGCTCTTGAAGGAAGACCGTACGGGATCACGGCGAGTTGTTTGCAACCCGGTAATACCTACGTAGAACGGCATCAAAATCGACCCCAGGCACCGATCGAGCCGATGATGGACGTTGATGATCTCGCGCAAGCTGCTGTCCTTATGGCGACACTTCCACCGCATATTAATATGTTAGAAGCGACTGTGCTACCGGTCGGGCAACTCTATGTCGGACGCGGATAACACGTAATCGGAGATAAACCATGAGAGTCAACCGCACTCAATTTATGGAAGAGGGGTATCTCGTCCTTCGCGAAGTCGTTCCGCCGGAAGACTTGGACGCGCTTCGGGAAAGTTATGAACGGATGGTATCACGGCAGCGGGACATCTGGGCGCGAGAACGGGGACCAAACGACCCCCCCGGCGGTGTATGGGAGACTTCGCCACAACCTCGTTTACTGCTCGGACGTAACCCACTTGCAGGGCTTGTTGATGAGAAGACGGCGAGTAGTGTCGAAATTTGGGCGCACGAAAACATGCAAGGTGCCAGTAGCGAACTGCTCGGTGAAGAAGACGCAGGTGTTACCGAGATGATGCTCATGTGCAGCCCTGTCCGAGATTGTGGACCTGCAGCGTGGCATCGCGACCACCACCCGATTGATACCGCGCCGCTACAAGGCTATATTGACGACATTGTGGAGACGGGACCGCGCTATGTGCAGTGGAACCTCTCACTTTATGACGATAGTGTACTTTGGGTGCTTCCGGGCAGCCATCTGCGCGTTAATACGGAGACGGAAAATCAACAATTGTTGGCGGATCCGAAAGTCCCACTACCCGGTGCAGTGCAGACACATCTTAACGCGGGGGATGGCGTTGTTTATATCCTACCTATTTTGCACTGGGGCAGCAACTATAGTCGGAAGATGCGGCGTACGATCCATGGTGGGTTTTCAAATCACACGCATTATGAAGCGTTTGATTACGTAGACTACTTGTCGCCGGAGGTGCAGGACAAATTTCAGCGGTGGCATGAACGTAGTGAACAGATGCAAGTATGGACAGAAAACGCGCTGCGGGCAGTCGTGGAAAAGGATGCCAGTCGTTACTATACGGCACTCGACAATTTGCATCCGGGTAGGGGCGAAAAAGGGAAGATGCTTTCAACCGTTTTCTTGTGCAAAGCTGCCTGTTTTGTGGCGATGGCACACGGTTATGATCTTTCAGATATTCCTGATGATTTCAAGAACCGCGGCAAGGGTTTCCACGCGATTACGCTTAACTGGGGACCGCCCTTCGCTGAGCGGTTCACGAAGGAAGAGGCATCAACCCTGTGGGACCGTTTTAAACCGCTGGATGCACTTCTTAAAACCGACGAAGAGCAGTATCTACCGGGTTTTCAATCGGGGCCGATGCACTATTATTTCAACGAAATGCCTGCGAACTTCGGTGCTGCGGATTTCATCAAGACATGGGATCTACAACCGTAAACCGAGCATACCGCTGAGATAGAGATACGCTTCTTCGGTATAACGGGGTAAATTTTCAGGATCCTCGACTTCCAACTCCAATGTTAGGTCGCCTTGGTAGTCTGCTGATTGGAGTGTCTCAATAATTTCTTTAAGGTTGAGTTCACCGCGCCCGATGCCGACAGATACGGCACCGATATGATCCTTGAGATGCACCGCATAGATACGCGAACCGAATTGACGGATCGCGGCAAGCGTGTCTACGCCAGATGTGTGGAAGTGTCCTGTATCAATGCAGACACCGACGCGTTCATCGGGAATCGCGTCTAAAACCGTTTGGAAATCCGCTGCTTGTTCTAAGACATTCCCGTGATGCGGTTCAAGCGTTAGTTTGATTTGACTCTCTGCTGGCATGCGTTGCAACACCTCGCGGACACAGGCGGTTACTCTGTCCAGTGCGCCGGGGTCGGTTCTGCGTTGCGCGCCACTTGTCGTTAGATGGGTTGCGCCGAGTCCTTCGGCGATGTCGACACATCTTGCGATTGCGGCTGCGCGTGCGTCAACATCGGCAGCGTCCTGCCCGCCCCATCCGGGTGGGTAGAGTCCAGCACACTTCATGCCGGATGCGTCAACTTTTGCTTTCATAGCGTCTATATCAAAAGCGAGGGCAGCGTCGATGCTCCAGATAAGCGGTCCGTGAATTTCCATGAGGCGGTAACCGATTTTCGGAGCGTTTTCCAAAGTTGCCGCTACTTCGTCTTCGGCATAACCCCGATAACAGATAGAAGCACAGATAATGTCCATAATAACTCCTTTATTTCAAGCCATTACATAATCAGCAAACAGGGAGCAAATTGAAAAGTGATTCAACACATCGAAATAACTTTACCTGAATACCCGCGCGGGTTTCATCTTGTTACAGATAAGATCGTGCAATCGCTCGGTGAACTGCCGCGAGAAGGGATCCTGCATCTATTTATCAAACACACCTCAGCGGGATTGACCATCAACGAAAACGATGATCCGACAGTTCGCGAAGACTTTGCGAACAGTTTTGACCGACTCGTCAAAGAGCGTGAACCCTTCTATAAACACACTATAGAGGGTGACGACGATATGCCAGCGCATATTAAAGCGTCGCTCGTCGGTTTTTCTGTCTCCGTTCCGATTACGAACCATCGCCTCGATTTAGGCGTGTGGCAAGGTATCTATCTCTGCGAATTTCGGAATCGGGGCGGCAGACGAAATCTAACGGCGACGCTTTATTCCTAGCTCCGTATGGGACTAAGCATAGCACAATCGTTGGGTTTCACTCGGTCTCTAATGCATGTGTCGTCTTTTGAGAAAGTTTGGTTTCTCTATGAATTGGACGGTTTTGGTAGTGTCCGTTCAACCCAACCTACAATTCTATAACGCGTTGTAGAGTTCTATATGCCGTTGCAGCACGGCATCGGAATCGGGGGGATTGATCACCTCTATAGAGATAAATCCATCATATTCATCTTCTGCGAGGAGTGTGAGTGAATCCCGCTCCGTGTCTGGTAGGGGGCCATCATCGCCAAAGTTGACATGTGCGTGCCGGACTTTGCCGCGCAGATGGACATACGCCACATCTATCGGTTGACCGTGGCGGACATGATGCGCAGCGTGCCAGTTGACATAAGTATGTTGCGCCTCCGCACGGTATATCGCCTCCGCAACGTAACTCGCGATGAGATTGCCGTGCGTCTCCAGACAGAGCGCGACACCCGCGTCGCCAGCCAATCCGTCGCATTCACGGATACCGTCTGCCTCCCAATCAAGCGTCTGCGCGACTTCAGCAGGCGTTTTTGGCACTGGATCCCCAAAGATACGGATATTCGCCGCGCCCACTGCTGCTGCCAGATCAATGTAACGCTTGAGAAGTTCAACTTGCTCGGCGCGTTTGTTCGCATCAGGATCGATGAATCTCACACCGGTAGCGATGCAGGAGAGATCAATCCCGCTGTCGGCAAATCGGGCGCGTGTCTCTTGAAGTTGTTGGGGTGTGGAATCCAATTCCACGCCGTGTCCGTGATTCCACTCGACGCGGAGTTCAAGGTGTTTGTAGTCATAGTGTTTCGCTTTATCAATCAGTTCCACCAATGTTAGTGGCGGGCAGACCGATGACATAAATCCAAATTGCATGTAAAGCCTCCAGTTTTGTTAGGTTAACCGCGAATGTCGATGGACGAACTGTATGTGCCGTCATCGCCTCGTTTTCTAACGTTGATTTTAACAGGCAAACGCCTTGTTAGTTCCTGAATATGACTAATAAGGAAGATATTTCGCCCTTGCATGCGGAGTCCTTCCAGTGCCGCGATGGCGATGTCAAGGGTTTCGGCATCAAGCGTGCCGAATCCTTCGTCAAGGAATAGCGAATTGAGTTGTGCGCGGCCGCGACTGAGTTCCGAAAGCGCGAGTGCCAAAGCGAGACTCGTCAGGAACGATTCTCCGCCGGAGAGCGTCTCAACGGGACGTTCTTCATTCGCATTCCAGCGATCAATAACAGATAAGTCGCCGATCGTTTCAACTTTGAGTTGGTACCGCTCTGAAGTAAGATATTTCAACTGTTCGTTTGCCAAATTTCCCATCTGTCTGAACATAATCTCCAGCGCGAAATCACGTAAGGTGTTGGCGGGGATTGTTTCGTGTAACCGCTGCCAGCGTTCCAATTCTTGCTGCGCTGCACCGAGTTCATCACCGAGAGCTTCACGTTTTTCAAGTGCGTCTTTTATGCCCTTAATTATCTCGCCCTGCGCGCCAATCTTTTCTCGCTTTGACTCAAGCCGCGCTTCGATTTCTTCGAGTTGACTCTCAATCTGCTCCAATGCTTCTGGATCGTAAGGCGTTTCCTCGAAACGAGTCTTCAGCTCGGTAATCTCTAACGCGAGTTGTTGGATTTCAGACTTGTAGGCATCAATTTGGGCTGTGAGTTCTTGCAGCTGCGCTTCATCTCGGAAAGCCTCGCTGTGTGCTGCGAAGGAGTCAAAACCAGCGTCCCGTAGCTTATCGGTATAGGCACTATAGGCATTGTCAAATTTTTCACCGCATTGCGCACGTCGATCCTCGGCGATCTTGTGAGCCGTCTGTTTTTGCGTGAGCGATTCTCGGCTCTTTTGTAATCGCTGATCCGCTGTGTCTCGTTCATTTTCTTTCGCCTGCAGGGCGGTCTCTAATCTATCAATAGCCGCGTTAATTGCGTCTTCCGTTTCTAACCCATCGGTTTTTTCACGGACAGTGTTTAAGAACGCTCCACCCTCCTGCTTATACCCATCGATTTCGGCTTGCAATGCCTTGTGGCGTTTTTTCAGGTCCTTAAGAGTGCTTTGATCTGCACGAATATTGGCATCAAGTACCTGAAGTTGTGCCTTTGCTGTGTCGCGTTCATCTTCACGCGCCTCAACCGCTTTAATTTTATCTTCAAACAGATCTTTCGCTTCCTTCGGCGTAACGCCATGAAAAGCGTCAGGCAGCAATTCCCAAAAACGGGTCTCAACAGATGTGATGTCCGCTTCCAAATCCTCAACGTCATTATGAACATCTTCCAGCTGCTTCTCAGTTTGGCGCAAGGATTTCTTTTCATTAGCGATGTTGTTTTCGCAAATTTCAAGTTGCTGCGTTGCCATTTTACAATCAGATTCTGCCTGTGTGTGTGCGTGCTCGGCTTCTCTGAGATTCCCAATGGCAGCATCTGCTTCCTCGATTCGCCTGCTTGTCCAATCGGTTGAAATATCAACATCCGGAAAAGTTTCCTGCCACTCCACGAGAAACTGTTCTGTCTTATCGCGCAGTTCTTTTACCTCTGCAGTCCCTTCTTTAATTTGATCTGTAGTGTTGTGTTGACTCTGTTCAGTTTGAACCTGCCGTGTTTCCAAAGTTCGCATCTGATCTTGAGCGACTTGTGCCTCAGCTTTCGCACCTTCTAAGGCTGTTTCAGCATTTTGTAGGCGTTCCTCACCTTCAGATTCCACGACATCGGCGGATGGATGCTCAGTAGCACCACACACTGGACAGGGTTCTCCGGTGTGCAGCTGCTGCCGAAGCTGATTAATCGGGATTGCCCACTTCGCGGATTCTCGCTGTTCTTCGCGGTGTTGTACAACTTCTGCCGCGCGCTGATATACCGCCTCTTGGCTCACCAATTTGCCTTCAATCTCCTCGAGTTCGGTGTCCAACCCTGCCTTTGCCTCGTTTAACGCGTGCAAATTATCTTCAGCATCTACTAAGTTATCTTTCGCTGTCTCATACCTTTGAGCGATAGGCTGCGCTTTGACCGCCTGCTGTCTTTGAGTAGTCCATTCGTCTAAGGTGCCGGTTGTTAATAACGCATTCAACGCGTCTGAAGCATCTTCTAATGTCGTTTCTGCCGCTGCTTTTTCCGAAAAGCGTTTCGCTTGGGTGTCGGACAATTTTTTGATGTCCTGTTTCAATGACGACACTCTCTTTTCGCCCTCTGCCTTGCTTACCGATGTCCTCTCTAACTGCTTCTGGTGTGTCGCCAATTCTGCCAGCAGACCGGTTGCATCATTAAGACGTTGCGGGCTATTCGCGGGCAGGTGATTGTTATCTAGAAAGGCTTGTGCTTCACCGATCCGTTCTTGCAATTGGGTTTGCTCAGTTCGTCTTTCCGCTAATTTACCTTTCAATGTATTAATCTGTTCATCCAAGTCCACCAAATCAGGATTCCGTTTATCCGCCGCTTCGAACCGTTCTTTCGCACGTTCCACATCTAATTTCGCTTCAGCGTAGACCTGTGTTTGCTGTGCATATTTGTCAGATGCCTCCTCGAACGCTGCTGCTTTGGCATCAAAATCGGTTTGATCGCTTTCTATTTGCTCCGTTGCTTCGGTCTTCTCCGCTGTTGCTACGCGAAAATCTTCGTCCGCGCTTTCGAGTTCCGATGCCGCAGTATCAAACGCCTGTTTTTCGGGGAGCAGACGCTGTGCCTTCTCTGCAAGTGCTCGCTCCGATTCGAGTGCGTCAATTTCTGGCTGCTGATCTGAAAGTTCTCGGTGCCGCTTTTCCGAAGACTGGTGTTTTTCATAATCTTCTTTACGTTTCGTTTCCCGCTCCTTCGCTTGCTGAATGTGCCGACTTTCCGTACCTAAAGCGGCGGTTTCAGTTTGCAAGCTGTTAAGTTCTGTTTCCGCCTCTGCGAGCTGCTCACGCGAAGCTTCTGGAATTTTATTTAATTTATCGTAGACTTCGGCGTTCGCAATCTCAACTTCGCTAACTTTATCATTTAGTGCCTGTTTTAGGACATCGTAGATACTGATGCCCGCGGTAGCTTCCAAAATCGTGCGTCTCTCTTCGTTGCTTGCCTTTAAAAACGCTGCGAATTCACCTTGTGCTAACAAGACAGAGCGTCTGAAGGCATCAAAATCAAGCCCTAAAATGGACTCTACCTCTTC
The DNA here is from genome assembly GCA_963668035.1 of Candidatus Poribacteria bacterium. GTDB lineage: Bacteria > Poribacteria > WGA-4E > WGA-4E > WGA-3G > WGA-3G. Next base: position 1,091,681 of record OY764073.1, read on the forward strand.
ACTCACCGTGTTTTGGCTCGAACCGAGTGACTTACCGCGTGTTGAGAGTTTATCGCTGATTAGTTTTCCATCATCAGCATAAAACAGCTGAACGTTTGGCGTGCTGTTTCGTTTAACAGACCAAGTCGCGAGATAACGGGTGCCGTTCGCCATGAAAAGCACTTCGGCGAACCCCTCTTTTTCACCATGACTAATAAGGTGATTCGGATTTTGACTCCCGGTTCCACTCAATCTCGGTGTTTTCCCGTAGAGCGCGACGCAGATCGCGTCTAACAATGTGGTTTTCCCGGAGCCAGTTGGACCGGTAATCGCGACAAGTGATGCATCGTCCAACGGTGACTTCTCAAAATCGATTTCAATCGCTTCACGAAAACTGTTTAGATTTTTAAGTTTCAACTTACATATCTTCATTGTTTCTCCTCCACCATCTGAACTAATTCATTAAAAGTTTGTGCTAAGGTTTCATCGGGTGGCATCCCTTCAAATCTCGACTTGTGAAACTGTTCAAATATCTCCTCCGGACGTTTCATATCTTCAACAGGGATTGTCGGTCCTTGCTTTGCCTCCGGCAGTTCAAGTTCAACGCTCAGTACATCACCACCACGGTCGTTGAAGGCTTTCCGAATTTCATCGCTGATACCGACTCTCGGTGCATCTAATTTCAACTTGACTTGGATATACTTTCCATTCCACTCTCCTGTCATCGCATCTGATAAGATCGAAACTTCATCACCCTCAACGGTACATAACGCTTTGAAGACAGGAATCTCAATGGTTTCATCGCGCCTCAATGTGCCATCATCAGATAGTTCCAACAAATACACTTTTTTGCGATACCCCGTTTCGTTGAACCTTAATGGAATTGGGGATCCCGAATAGCGAATCGGATAATCGGTGCCCCTGATTGTCTGCGGTCTATGGAGGTGTCCCAAGGCGATATAACTGACATTTTCAGGAAAATCATTGGCACGGATGGCGGTCGCGCCTCCAATCTGGATGTTTCGTTCAGAATCGGTTACTGTCCCCCCTTGGACGAAGAGATGCCCCATCAATATTTTAGGGAGTTCTGGCGGCATGGCGGCAACGCAATCGGCGTAGAACACCTTGAGCCATTCCCGATACCGCTCGTTCCGTTCTACCTCTGTCTGATATGATCGGTGTCGGAGATCGCTTTCGGAAAGGTATGGCACAGCGGCGACTGCGACGCGCGGTTTCTTACGGGGGAAGGTGAAAACACATTTTTCGGGCTCCTCCGCAAGCCCGACAACGTGAATCCTTCCCATTTTAAGGAATTCTCGTGGTGCTTCTAAATGACGAGCGGAGTCGTGGTTGCCAGCGGTAATGACGGTGTACGCGTTGGTTTCGTCAAAAAGACGGTAGAGAAACCGGTAATAGAGGTTCGTTGATTCCGCTGAAGGGAGAGATGTATCGAAAATGTCGCCTGAAACGAGGAGGAGTTCGACTTGATGTGCTTGGATTGTATTGAGCAGCCACTCCAGAAATTTTTTATGTTCATCAGTGCGTTGACGCTCGTGGAGCCGTTGACCGATGTGCCAATCGGCGGTGTGCAGTATTCTCATGTTTTCGTACGTTTACCACCTGTTGAAGATTGTTTCTAAGGGTTTATTATAGATTATCATAACACACGCTAAATCTCTTTTCAAGCAAATTACAGTTTTCGACAACGAGGAAAAACTTGTCAAATAGCCCAAAGCATGATAAACTATTAACGCTTGCATAGGTTTATAAAAACTTCGCGATTTAGAATAATGTTGTCCAAAACTTTAAAAATAGAAATATGTTGAACCGAAAGATTTATCATCGCAGTGAACTTGCGTCTGTTCTCCAACAAGCGAAAGTAGATGGAAACATCGTTGTCACGACCAACGGCTGTTTTGATGTGCTACATTTGGGACATCTCCGATATCTTCAGGCGGCGCGTCAACTCGGGGATCTACTTGTGGTAGCGGTCAATAGTGATAGTTCGGTACGGCAGCTCAAGGGTGAAAACCGTCCGCTTGTGCCTGAAGCGGAGCGCGCAGAGATGCTCGCTGGTTTGGAATGCGTCGATTATGTCGTTATCTTTCCAGAGTTGACACCGATTGATTTGCTCTCCGAACTTAAACCGAGTATCCACGTTAAAGGCGGCGACTATACATTGGAACAACTCGTTGAAAGGGAAGTCGTTGAGGCAAACGGCGGCGAGGTTGTTGTTGGTCTGAACGTTCCCGGTAAGTCTACAACTAATCTCATTGAAGTGATATGTGAGCGATATAAAGATAAGACACATCTACGAAGTGCAAAATAGTAGGCATACGCCGTTATGCCGTAATCTAAAAGGTAAACATGATCCAATGCAGATAAACCATTCACTACTTGCTAACGATCTGAAGTTACAGATTGAGCGGCTTTTTGAATATTCCGGTCAGAAGATTTTAGCGATTGAGGACACGTGGCCCCCTGAAAAAGGCACACCTGTCTTCACGGTGGCTGGCACCTACACAACACGCGGCTGGACCGAATGGACGCAAGGGTTCCAATTCGGCTCTGCTATCCTCCAATTTGATGCTACCGGTGATGAGCAGTTCCTTGAGATCGGCAGGCGGAACACGATTGAAAAGATGGCACCGCATGTTACACATATCGGTGTGCATGACCATGGGTTTAACAACGTTTCCACTTACGGTAACCTCCGCCGCCTTATGCGGGAGGGTGTGATTCCGCAAGACGATAACGAGATGCATTTCTATGAACTTGCGCTCAAAGCTTCCGCTGCCGTGCAAGCGAGTCGCTGGACCCATATTAAAGATGGAACGGGGTATATCGCTTCTTTCAACGGCCCGCATTCGCTCTTTTCAGACACGATCCGTTCATTACGGGTCTTGGCAGTTGGACATACGCTCGGTGCTGTGCTAATGGGTGAAGGCGATGTCGCTATCAGTCTGTTGGAACGCCTGCTCCAGCATTCGCAGACGACAGCGACCTATAATGTCTACTACGGCGAGGGACGCGATGCCTATGACTTGCGTGGACGGGTGGTGCACGAGTCTATCTTCAATACGAACGATGGGAATTACCGCTGTCCGAGTACACAACAGGGATATTCACCTTTTACGACGTGGACGCGCGGACTCGCATGGATTATTACAGGCTATGCAGAGCAACTTGAGTTTTTTGATACACTCTCTGAAGAGGATCTGGAACCTTACGGCGGTTATGCGTTGGCAACGGCGCATATACGCAAAGCGGCGGAAGCGACTGCAGATTTCTATATTGAAAATACAGCACAAGATGGGATTCCGTATTGGGATACCGGTGCCCCCGGTTTAGTCGAGCTCGGTGATTATTTGGCTGTGCCCGCGGATCCATTCAACGACCTTGAACCTGTAGATAGTTCCGCGGCGGCGATTGCAGCACAGGGATTAATCCGACTCGGGAACTACCTCAAAAAGCACGGTGAAACGGAGGCAGGGGATTCCTATTATCAAGCAGGTTTAACAGTCGCCAAGACGCTTTTCGCTGAACCCTATCTGTCCGCGTCCGATATGCATCAAGGATTGTTATTACACTCGGTATATCATCGTCCGAATGGATGGGATTATGTGCCTGAAGGTCGGAAGATTCCGTGCGGTGAGGCATCTATGTGGGGTGATTACCACGCGCGCGAACTCGCGGTGCTGTTATGGCGGGAGATTGTTGGAAAACCGTATCTGACGTTTTTCTAATGGCGATCTGCTGTTTGTAGTAGGGCGATTCATCGCCCGTAGGAGCAATAATAATGAGCGAAATCAAAGACACACAGCATCCGAAAGTCGAAATCACTGTTGAGAATTTCGGTCCGATTGCGGAAGCGAATATTGATCTGCGTCCATTGACGATATTCGTCGGTCCGAGCAATACAGGAAAAACCTATTTCGCTACGTTGGTGTATGCATTGCACGGTATCTCCGAAGGGTTCACTCCACTTTCCTTAGTTTCTGTAATTTATCAACTTCGGGGCAGATACTTTTTAGCAGTATCTGCTGAGGAGAAAAAGGTAATAAAGGAACTGCTTGATACTACAACGGAACTACTTAAAGAATTGATAACCAGTCGTTCTCCATTCAAGTTTTCGGATCTCCCCCAAGCGTTGCGCGACCACTTGCAATCAAGTCTTACAGATCCAGAAATTATTGGCACTGAACTCAATCGCTGTTTTGATTTTGAATCGGTTTCAGACCTGATACGATTTACTGGTAGTACCCGTTGTGAGATGAGAGTTTCTTTAAAGGTTAGTAGCAAAGATCAAGAATGGTGGAACTTCAACATGACAATTACCAAATCAGACCTCATCGTGGACGAGGCAATTAATGCTGATTTGGTACTTGATCCAGACGATGGGCTGTCGTGGAATTCAATACTCAGCGATAAATTTACTGACCGTACAGCAAATACAGCAAATAGTCGAAAAAGGTATTATTTGCCAGCCTCTCGAAGCGGTATCATTCAAAGTCACCGAGTCATGGCAAGTTCTCTGATGGATCGAGCTACCCGTTCAAACAATTCAGGGATTCCGACACTTTCATCGGTGATTGTGGATTTCATGAAACACCTTCCCATTTATGAAGAAAATAAAGAATCTAATGACGCAATATTTGCTATCGCTGACGCATTAGAGTCCGAGGTATTGGCAGGAAAGATAATTGTTAAACCTCTGTTGAGTGGATATCCAGAATTTTTCTATCAACCACAGGAAACGAGAGAACAAATTCGTCTTAATCAAACTGCGTCAATGGTATCTGAACTTGCGCCACTTGTTTTGTTTCTCCGCAGTCTCGTTCGCCCTGGTGATACCCTTATTATTGAGGAACCGGAAGCACACTTACATCCCGGTGCGCAAGCGGACATGGCGGTCATCCTCGCGCGTTTGGTCCGGGCAGGGGTAAGAGTGATCATAACGACACATAGCGATTGGTTGCTTCAGGAAATCGGAAATCTGATACGCGTAGGGGAGCTTGAAAATGCTGGCAAGAAAGTTAGTGAACTGCCGACTTCTCTGCAGCAAGAACAAGTTGGCGTTTGGCATTTTCAAAAGAATAGTAGGGTGGCGGAAATTCCTTACGACCGCATTAACGGGATCGAACCTATGGGATACTTAGACGTGGCTGAAGATCTCTACAACCGTTCCGCACGTCTCCAAAATAGACTTGAAGAAACGAAAGGTGAACGTGAATCTTCATGAAGCTCTTGAGCAGATTCGCCAATGGGTAGGTGACAACCAAGCGACATCCCCTTATACTAAAAAAGGATGCCGCGTTTCTATGGCTAACGTACCGACCAACCGAATTGTATTGGATGTAGACCTTGCTTTTCCGCTTAATACCGCGCGTTGCAGTTATGAAGGAAATCTGGCTCAGGTTTTGGCGAAGTCAAGTAAACGTTGATTTCTTCTCTCAATCATTTAGCCACTTGTTCAACTTGTCCTGTTTCGAGTGAACGGTTCGCCGCGAGGGTGACGGCAAGCGTCTTGACAGCATCTGCGTAGGAAGAGAGTACCGATCCTTGATCGTTTGCGGCAACTGCTTTGATGAACTGCTCAACCTGTCGGAAATAGCCGGCTTCCGTACCCGTATAGTCAATTCCTTCACCACCGATCTGACCGCGCAACCCGAGATCGTGTGTAAGCTTGAGATAGAGATCATCGCCTACCAACTCGGTAGCGAAATTGTCGTGTGCGCGTGCGACACAGGTGCTGGTTATACTTCCAACCGCACCGCTCTCAAACCGCATGTTACAGACAGTACATTCCTCAAAATCGGCAATCCCATCAGAAACCGCTTTGATGCCGTAGGCGTGAACACTCTTAACATCACCGAGAAAGTAGCGGATGAGATCAAAGACGTGTGTGGTCTGTTCTACCATCTGTCCGCGCGAGACATCATATTTTCCCCACCACGGGTGGTTGGCACCCATCCTTGCGAGAAACCGTCCGATCCCCATCGTAAGTTTCTGGCTGCCGACTAATTCCTTCGCTTTTGCGGTAATGTCGCTATAGCGTGCCATATAACCGACCTGATTGATAACCCCTGCTGCCGTAATTGCGTCGCGGGCGTATTGGGCGGTTTCCAAGTCTTGTGCGACGGGTTTAGCGACGAAAAGTGCCGCGCCAGCTGCTGCAGCATCGGCAACCTGTGTCGTATGTGCCCCTGGCGGGATGCAGGTAAAGACGACATCCGGTTGTTCTTTCTGTAGCATCTCGGTGTGGTCGGTATATGCGGTCGCGTTTTCTTCGGCGGCGATGGCTGCCGCGCGCTCGGCATTTATATCACACACCGCTGCGATGGGACATTCAAGTTGTTTCAAACTTCGGCGGTAGTTGCCAGCGATGCCGCCGACACCGATAAAAGTGATTTTCAAATCTTGCTGGTTCATGTGATTCTTCTCCTTTATCTAAATGGGTTCTAATCATCAACGGAGACAGCGGCACCTAACAGGTCTTCGTCAGAAACTATTTGGAACCGCGCCTCCGGGTTTTTCAGTACCAAGCCGCGCAGGTCTGTTGTGATCGCATAGAGGGCAGGCATCACAAACAGCGTCATTGTGGTTGCGAACGCGAGTCCGAAGATGATCGTATACGCCATCGGCATCCATATCGGCGATTTACCGCCGAGACCGATCGCCATCGGAATAAGCCCGAAGATTGTTGTCAGCGAGGTTAGAATGATCGGACGCAAACGGACACTCCCACCTTTTAAGATGGCGTACCACTTATTGTAACCGCGCTCTCGGTATTTGTTGATGAAGTCTATGAGCACAATCGAATCGTTGACGACAATTCCAGAGAGCGCAACAATACCGAACATTGCGATCATACTCAATGTCGCATTGGAAAGCAGTAATCCAAACATTGCCCCTATCATACCGAAGGGCACTGCAAACATAATAATAATCGGTTGGATAAACGATTTGAATTGCGCACCTAACACGACATAGATTAACAGCAGCCCAACGATAAAGAGTTTCCACAATTCTGCAAACGAGTCTCTAATCTCATCGAAAAGCCCTCGAAAATCGAGTTGGTATCCTGGGTATAAGGTTTCCACATTGGCGAATGTGCTGATTAACGCCTGATTCACTTTGAAAGGTGTTGTTTTCTGTCTGTCTACGGATGCAAAGACCGTAATCGCGCGTTCCCCATCGAAGCGACGGATATCAGAATAGCCTTTCTCGGCTGTGACATCAGCGACATCTTTGAGTGGGACGATAGCACCAGTAGGCGTTGCTATCAACAGATTGTTGAGTTCTGCGATGTTTTTTAGACTATCTTCCTTGTATTTGACGACGACATCAATCGCTTCATCGGCTTCCCGGTAGGTAGTGGCTTTGGCACCTTCAATGGCAGTGCGCACTGTTTGTGCAATTTGGAACGTTGTTAAGCCGTATTGATGTGCTTTCTCCGGTTTCAGGTATATGCGAAGTTCAGATTTGCCAATGCGAAAGTCGTCTCTGATGTCGTAAACGCCATCCATTTCAGCGAGTGATGTCTTCAGAACGTCAGCGAGTGCTATCAATTGCTCAAATTGGGGCCCCTTTACTTTAACTTCCACATCTTGCCCTTGTGGCGGACCGCCTTCTTGCGTAATGTAATTCAGTTGTTCTATCCCGCTAATGGTTTCGGTTTCCTTTCGCATTGCGGCGATGATGTCATCCAAACTGCGGGTCCGTTGCTGTTTGGGAGTGAGCTCAATGATAACTTCACCGAAATTTGAACCGTACGTCACACCTTCCATTAAGCCTGAAGTGGGCGTATGCAGACCGATATTACTCACAATCGCGGCGATTTCAGTTGATGGTAGCGTCTTCGCAGCCGCTTCAATTTGTGCCATGACCGCGGTCGTCTCTTGCATGCCGTAAGACGGTGGCATCTCCGCTTTAACGTAGAATTGCGGGAAATCTTCGCCTGGGAAGAGCTCTTTGTCAAGAATCATGAACGCACTGACACACGCGATCATGCCGATGAAGAGGACACTCCCTACGAAAGCATAGCGGTATCGAATCGTTGTTTTCAGGATTCTGACATACCGATTCCGAATGAGGTCAAAAAAGGTGGTAAACCACACGAAGAAGCCAGTGATGTAGCCAGCTATGGTAAATGCTCTGTGAGATCGGACGCGGAGGTTGTCAAATCTGCTACGCCCTTCGCGTAGTTTGGCTACGCCCCATTCAGAGACGTGCGCTGGCAAAATGACGAAGACTTCAAAGAGAGATGCAATCAGGACGAGAATTGCCATGATCGGGACAATCCGCATAAACTGTCCAGATACACCGGACATAAACATGAGGGGCCCGAAGGCACAAATTGTCGTCAAACTTGCGGCGACAACTGGCCAACCGACTTCTTGGGCACCGCGGATAGCGGCAATTTTCGGCGGTTCGCCTCTTTCAAGGTGTCGATAGATGTTTTCTATGACGACAATTGCATCGTCAACCACAATCCCGACGACTAAGATGAGTCCGAACAGGGATACCCCACTCAAAGTATAGCCAGCGATAGACATGAACCAGAAAGTTGCCATGAATGCAACCGGGATTCCGAGTGCTGCGAACACTGCATTCCGCCAGCCAATAAAGAGGAGCAGCATCAGTACAACGAGGATCAGCCCGAAAACCGCATTCGTTTCCAAGATACCTAATCGCTCTTTCAAGATAACAGAGTAGTCGTTAACGGCTGTTAATTCGGCACCTTCGGGAAGGTCGGCTCTTCGTTTTTCGACGAGTTCCCGAAGTTTTGCGACTAAAGTGATCGTGTTGCCTTCCGTCTTTTTTTGGACGCTCAAACTGATAGAAGGTTTTCCATTGATTCGGGATAAGGTCCGGGGATCCTCGTAGGTATCTGAGACGTTTGCGACATCGCTGAGACGGAGGGGCGTGCCTGTCGGTTGGACAGCGATGATGGTTTCACCGATGGTGTCTGGATTAGCGAATTCACCCATCGTTCGGACCATGAATTCACTGTTGCCGAGTTCCATAGTGCCGGCTGGGAGGTTTAAGTTGCTTGCGCTAAGTGCCGTGATGACGGCTGCAATCGGGAGTTGATAGGCTTTCAAGCGATCCGGGTTTACTTCGATCCATATTTCTCTTTCACGGAGTCCGGCTATTCGGACAGACGCGATGTTTTTAATATCTAAGATTTCATCTTTTAAGTTTTCTGCGATGTCGCGCATCTGCGATTCCGAAATGTCACCGCCCACAACAATGGTCAGCATCGGAAAACCGGAGGAGATATCAAGTTCTACGACTTGTGGGTCCTCTAAAATTTCTTCAGGAAGTTCATTGACCTGTTCTACTGCGGTGCGGAGGTTTTCAAGTTCCTTGTCGAAATCCCGGTCGCTCATCTCTTCAAAATCGACGGAGATAATGGATCGACCTTCAGAAGAGTTAGAGAGCAGCAAGTTGATTTTGTTAACGTTTTCCTCAATTGCGTCTTCGATAGGGGCGGATATAAGTTTTTCGACTTCTTCTGGTGAGGCACCCGGATACAAAGTTGTCACAGTCGCGCTCTGTAAAGCGATTTCAGGCGTGAGTTCCCGGGGTAGGTTAATCCATGCGTACAACCCGAAGATGATGATAATAAGCATGAGCATGTTCGCCAAAACGGGGTTGTTTACGGACATTTTGGGGATGGACATAACAGTAGCGTTTCTCCTTGTGTTTTAAACCGTTGTCTTTTATGGCAACAGGTTTAGGGGCAGCGCGAACACCGCCCCGTTTTGAATGTGCTGACGGTTATCGGTTCGATTTGATATCCCCCCATGTTGTTGCCAATTTACCTTCTGGTTCGACTGCGAGAGGTTTGATCCCTTCGCCTTCAATAGAGAGCGTATCCACAAGGAATGTGACAGTTTTGCCGCCCCAATTGTTCATAAAACCGATACCAACCCGTTCTACGTCGAATTTATGGTTCCATGTTTTGCCGCCAGAGAGCGTCCAGTCATCTTTTTCGTTCTCTCGGTAATAGCCTGAGAAAACATCGTCCTCTTTGACGATTTTAAGGTGGACTGGGACATCAAAGTTGGTGTCAAAGTGTCCCTTGTCTTGCCAATTGGCGTTGACCATACTCCCAATCAGCGTTTTTTGGGGATCCCCGGCTGAGCCACCAAATAACAAGCAGGCGTAGTTCATGTCGTCATCACTATAGAGAAAGATACCGACCCACGCACTTGCAGGGCCTTCAGGATCGGAGGAAAAGACCCCACTCACCGTTATATTTTTAGCTGCACTTTTGGGGACTTCTCGTTCGACCATCGGTTTGTCAGGGGTAGTATGCCCCCAACCGCCATTCGGATTGATCATCTGAAGGAAGCCATCTTTGACTTCAAACTCCGTAACTTCGTCGCGATAATCGCGGAATTCCCATCCTTCAACAAGTTCGTTGCCATCAAACGGGTCTGTCCATACACCGGCGGACACTGCCGCAGCGAGGCTGAGTATCAGGACTCCGCATACGAGAATCGTAATTCTCATGATAATCCTCCTTTTGGATTTAAGTCATTATAGCATATCGCGTGATGTCATAGTTAAGAAAAATAAAGGGAACGCAATAGAAGTGTCGAAATTATAAGACAACGCATTTACTTTGATCGTAAATTATCGGTCTGCCTTAAGGGTTGCCCAAGTTGTTGCGAGTTTGTTCGTGGGGGCGACCGCCAATCCACCCAGTGCCTTCGCCAATCCATGATCCATGATAATTTTCAGATCGTCTTCACTGAGAACGACGTTGAAAATAGCGGCTTCATCGATGATACCGACGAAGTATGAACCGCCACCCCATCTGCCGATCTCAACGGCGTTTCCCGTCACAGCAATGGCTCCCGGACGTGTGCTGACACCTGCACGTTCACCATTCACGTACACAACGAGATGCTCGTTTTTCGCATTGCTGTCGTAAGTCGCTGCGAAATGAATCCACGTGTCTTCATCAGGGACACCTGCGGAGGCTCGCGGTTCCCAGCTGCCCCCAGGTTTGACAAACGCTGACATCTTATTGCCTTCCTGCGGCGGATCAATGCGTAGAAGATACTCGTCGCTTTTCGCAATGAGTTGCCGCCAATCACCGATGTCTGTGGCGAAAAACCATGCCATCATTGTGAGCTCTTCACCGACTTGTAGTTCCGGTGTTGACTCGATTGAGACCCACTGTCCACCATCAAACTCCAGTGCTTTACCGAATTTACCGTCTTTCCATTTAGCACCGTTGATAGTGCCGTCATGATCCTTTCCAGACGCATCTTTCGTTTCCTTACCGCCTCCTTCATCGAGCAGCCAAACACCGACGGCTGTTTCCGGATCAATTTCGGCGATGCCGACTTGTGGTAGCATCCAGGAGATTGAATAGGTGAACACCAACGTCAATATCAATTTTCGCATTTTTAGCTCCTTTATGTCCTTTTACTCGCGGGTTTTAGCAAGTAAATCTTAGCGAATTGTGTAAACTGTCACTATTATAGCATGCTAAAGGCTGCACTCGCAAAGAGAAAATTTCGGGTTCGTAGTATCTCACATTGGACCTCCGATTCAAATTATGTATTTCTAATTGGACATTCATTTGAAATTATGGTAATCTAATACAAAGAGGATTTACACAGACAGGCGATAAATCGCCGGACTACGCGTAAGTTCAAAATTATGCCTCTAAAGGAAATAGACTATGCACCAGAAAGAACAACTTATTGCTGACCTCTCTGCACTTCTCGGTCCTAAAAATGTTTTAACGGATGCCACTGCGCTGTCTGTCTATGAATGTGATGCCGCGCCCTCTTTTAAGGCGATGCCGGATGTAGTTGTCTTTGCGGATACGGCACAACAGGTGTCGGAGATTGTAAAGTTGGCGAACAGGCATGACGCACCATTTATTGCGCGCGGCGGTGGGACAGGTTTAAGCGGCGGTATGCTCTCTGTTCAAGGTGGGATTATCATCGCCCTCAATCGGATGGATCGTATCTTAGAGATAGACCTTGAAAACGAAAGGGCGGTGATTGAACCAGGGGTCGTGAATCTATTGTTGACACACGCTGTGCAAAATCAGGGTTATCACTATGCGCCTGATCCGTCAAGCCAGAAGGCATGCACGATAGGTGGGAATATCGCCGAAAATTCTGGCGGACCCCATACCTTGAAATATGGCGTTACGTCTGACCATGTGCTCGGATTGGAGGTCGTTTTACCGGATGGTGAAATTATTGAACTCGGAGGAACGGTTGAAGAAACACCCGGCTACGACCTACGGGGTGTGATGATCGGTTCTGAAGGGACGTTCGGGATTGTGACGAAAGCGGTTGTTCGTCTCACCCGCAATCCGCAAGCCTATCAGACCGCGCTTGCGGTCTTTGAAACGATGGACGATGCCTCAAACGCCGTTTCGACGATTATCGGTGAAGGTATTATCCCGGCTGCGCTCGAAATGATGGATAGTCTCGTCATCCGTGCTTTAGAGGAGGCGTTTCAATTCGGTTTCCCGCTTGACGCTGAAGCGATCTTGATTGTGGAACTGGATGGCATTGAAGCCGGAATGCAGAACCAAACCGATCAGATCTTAGAAATCTTTAAACAACACAACGCACGGAAGGTGGATTACGCCAAAGATGAGGCGGAGCGGCAGCAGCTCTGGAAGGCACGGAAGAGTGCATTCGGTTCATTCGGACGACTGGCACCGAACTATATCACTCAAGACGGGGTCGTGCCGCGAACAACGCTCCCGAAAGTATTGCGGCGTATCTCCGAAATCTCCGAGAAGTATCAGATTCCGATAGCAAATGTCTTCCATGCAGGCGACGGCAATATCCATCCGATTGTGCTTTTTAACGAGCGTGACGCGGACCAGTGTGAACGCGTGGAGCATGTGAATATGGAAATCCTTTCTGTATGTGCTGAAGTTGGTGGCACAATCACAGGAGAACACGGCATCGGTGTCGAGAAGATGGATTATATGCCCCTTATTTTCAGTCCTGCCGATTTGCAGGTGATGGCGACAGTTAAGGAGATTTTTAATCCGACGGGACTTTGCAACCCGGGCAAAATTTTTCCGACTGCCGAATCTTACGCAAAACTGGGTTTAGAACCTGATATAGTATAATTATCATCTTCAGAAAGAGAGAGATATGGAAAATTCGCGGGCATTACACGATGCCCTTAAGCCTATTGTTGGAGAAGCCGGTATCCTCCCAGAGGCGCAGATTGACGCTTACACTTTTGATGGACATGTTCCGAAGGCAGTCGTCTTGCCAGCATCTGTTTACGAAATGCAAGATGTGCTGCGATTTGCGGCGAAAGAGGATTTATCGGTGATGCCTGCTGGGGCGGGGACAAAACTCGGCATCGGGAACTTGCCGCAGAAAGTAGATGTCGTGCTGGCGACAACGCGTCTAAACAGTGTGGTGGAATATGAACCCGCGGATCTAACTGTCACTGTGGAAGCGGGGATCCGTTTGGCTGCCTTGCAAGCGGTGTTAGCACAGCATCGACAGTATCTTGCGTTGGATCCGCCGTATGCGGGTCGATGCACCCTCGGCGGGATTGTCGCCACAAATACGAGCGGCTCTCTCCGGCTGCGACACGGAACCGCCCGGAATCAGGTTTTAGGGTTACGAGTCATTCACGCGAACGGTACCGTCGTCAAGAGTGGCGGTAAAGTGGTGAAAAATGTCGCGGGTTACGACCTCAACAAACTCTATATCGGTGCTTTTGGCACGCTCGGTATTATTACCGAAATAACGCTCAAGTTGTCACCTATACCCCCATCTACGGTGATACTCGCAGCAGACTTTCAAGACGTTCAAAGTGTGGTTGACACGGGTTTAAACATTGTCCGCTCGCAGACACTACCGATGTTTGTAAATCTGTTTATAAATGTGAATATAGAAACCGGTGTTGCTACGGGTACGGAAAACCCCACGCTGGTCGTTGGGTTCGGTGGGGATCCCGAAACAGTGGCATGGCAAGTGGCGCGATGTCAAGGAATTATGGAACAAAATGGTGCGTTGGGGGTCACAATTAATGAAGGCGAATCGGGCGTGCAACTTCAGAGAACTATTCAGGAATTCCCGGCGCGGAACGCGGATACTGAGCGCGTAATTGTCAAATTGAACCTGAAACGCACCAATATTGGCGAATTTGCTGCACAAGTTATGGACACAAGTTGGGCGGGCGATCTCCAGGGAATGGCACTTCTCGGAAGTGGCATATTGTATCTCTCCATGCCTGTTACTTCTGACACAGATTTCCAAGGACTTGCGGGGATGCTGACGCAGCTGCGTCATTCTGCGATGGATGTAGGCGGGAACCTTATCGTAGAAACCGCACCGCCTGAGCTCAAACAGCTTATAGATGTTTGGGGTCCCGTCGGAGACACACTCGGTTTAATGCAACAGGTTAAAGCCAAATTTGATGTGGAAGGATTGTTGAACCTGGGGAGGTTTGTCTCTGGTATTTAGTTTTTGCGCTGTTTTTTGTTGAAAATTCACGATACTCACCCCGAAAATATCGGGCAAGCGACAGATTGCCTGTTTTATCGAAATAGAGGACATTTTGTGAGCCTATGTCGTGCTTTCGTCACGTGCGTTTTGGAAACTTGCAAGCTGTGCCAAAAGGGGGACCCACATGAAAGAAAAAAGATGGAGGATTCTGTGGATTGATAATCAGATAACTGCTGTAGAGCGATCTGATGAACAGCCTGAAGGTTCATATCATCAAAAACAGAAATATATAACACCTAAACCGTACGTTCGTTTTTTGGAGTACGAAGGATACGATATATCCTTAGCGGACGCTGGTGCTGAAGGCATTGCTTTGCTCAAAGACGAGACATATCACGCCGTCATATTGAATTACGATGCAGCACTGCAAGCGGATAATCTGCTTGCCCGGATTCGAGATATGGATGCACATATTCCGATCATCCTTCTCACGCGTGAGGAGGGAGAGGAAGTACTGCAGCAAGCGAGCCTTTATAACGTTGGCACTATCTTCATGCTGTCAGAGAACGCTCCGGTCGAGGCTTCTTCAAAACAGTTGGCGTTATCGCTTGCCTTTTTGCTTGAAAAACAGGACATTAAGGAAGCGTATGTCCCGCAAGCGTACGTCCAAAATTTTAACCGGCCGCGCATTTCCGATGCCGATACGGATTGGCAAACATGGATAGATACTTACGTGCGTCTCGTTGAATGGGAGCTGCGGCTGGATACTTTACATAGTGTTGATGGGCTCAAAACGATCCATGAAACGGAGAAACGTGAGGCAAACGCGGCGTTCGCGAACTATATTCAGGATAATTATAAGCATTGGCTTGTCGGTAAAGCCTCGCCGACCTTGTCTGTGGATGTCATTTACAGATATGTGATCCCTGAAATTCAGGCGGGGAAACAGGTACTATTTATCGTTATGGATTGTATGCGGCTGGATCACTGGCTGAAAATCGAGCCGTTGCTTTATCCACTCTTTGACATAAAGATGCATTATTATTATGCCATCCTGCCAACAGCGACCCGTTATGCCCGAAACGCTATTTTTAGCGGGTTGTTTCCGCTGGAGCTTGCAAAAAGATATCCAGACCTGTACGCAGAACCGGATAACGTACACACAAGCATCAATCGCTATGAGAAACAACTTCTGCGTTTGCAATTTGAACGGCACGGCATACCGCTAAAACCGCCCCTGCATTACTTCAAAATTTTTGATGTGCGTGGCGAGATGCAATATCTGCACTGGCTGAGCGTCGCTGATAGGATCAGTTTGTCGGCACTCGTTGTTGATTTTTTAGATATGTTGACCCATGCACGCTATGAAGTAGAGTTACTTCGGCAGCTGATTCCAGATGAGGCAGCATTCCGCACACTCGTCCATGCATGGTTTCAGCATTCACGGCTCTATGAAATATTCAGAATTGCTGCCGAACGCGATATAACTGTTATCTTAACGTCTGACCACGGTTCGTTACGCTGTCAAAATGCTGCGAAGATTTCAAGCCAAGCCGAACTCACTGCCGGGCTTCGCTTTAAAGAGGGCAAGCACATTTCATGTACACCTGAGACAGGATGGATTATAAAAGACCCAGCGGCGTATCGCTTACCCGGCGAAGCGACACGGATGAACTATGTGCTCGCTAAAGAGGACTACTATTTCGTTTATGATAGGCAGTTCAACGTCTATAAAGAAATATTCCAAGGCAGTTTCCAACACGGCGGTGTTTCACTTGAAGAGATGATTCTGCCATGCATTGTGCTTGAACCGAGGTAATTGAGGAGAACTTACAGATGTTGAAAACCCGACATAAATACATACACTGTTGCTTGCTAACGCTTCTCGCTGTAACTTTCCCGCTTTGCACACAGGCGCAGTTCGCAGATTTTGGGCTTGGTGGAGAAGCACCCATTGAGAAACTCTCTGCGAAAGGTTACCTTTCACTGAATAAGTTGCATCCGGGCAGTCAATTCCAGATTGCTGTCGTTGCCGAGATTGCCAAAGGATGGCATGTTAACGCTAACCCAGCCAAGGAAGGATTTATCGCCACCGAAGTGACCCCGCCTGAAGTGCCGCATCTCACTTTTGGAGAGATCGTATATCCGGCGGGTGAGGTGCTAAAACTCGGCTCTATCGGGGAGGCATCTGTCTATCACGGGACCATTACTATCGGTATCCAAGCCGCCTTAAGCCGAACGGCTCCAGTTGGATCAAGTACGTTGGATTTTCAGCTGGAATATCAGGCGTGTGACGATGCACAGTGTCTGTTACCTGAAACGCTCGATTTTTCGATACCTATTGAAATTGCCGGTATAGACAAGACGGTGCAACGGATTAATGAAGCGGTCTTTGCTAATATTGAATTTGGGGCACCACCGGGGGCTACTGGTGACGAAGGGAGTCTTGAACGTGCGCTCTTCGGTGGACAGGTCTGGCTGGCGTTCTTACTGGTGTTCGCAGGTGGAATTTTGACGAGCCTGACCCCGTGCGTTTACCCGCTCATACCGATTACCGTTTCTGTTTTCGGTGCCAACGAGTCTGCCGGTCTATTCAGATCTTTTCTGCTTTCTGTTGTGTATGTCGTCGGAATCGTTGTGATGTATTCAATTTTAGGCGTGGCGGTTGCTTCGACAGGTGCCGTCTTTGGTCAGATAATGGCGAACCCGTGGGTTGTCGGTTGCATCAGTCTAATTCTCGTTACGCTAGGTCTATCGATGTTCGGTGTTTTTGAGATTCAGTTGCCCTCCTCAGTACAGAATCGTCTCAACACTGTCGGTGGTGCCGGATTTGCCGGTGCGTTCGCTATGGGGACGGTTGCTGGCGTGATCGCGGCACCTTGCACGGGCCCCGCATTAGCGGCGGTGCTAACGTATATAGCGACAACGGGGAGCCTGTTCCTCGGATTCTGGCTCATGTTCACTTATGCCCTCGGAATGGGACTGCTCTTTATCGGTATCGGCACGTTTTCGGGTTTGCTCTCTGCGCTGCCGCGTTCAGGCGGTTGGATGTATGTTTTGGAAAATGTTTTCGGTATCGCTATTATTACGATGGCACTCTATTTTCTTAAAGATGTGTTTCAACCGTTACAATCTTTCCTTCAAAACTCACTGCCATTTTTTGCTATCGCTGGCGGTTTAGTGCTTATCGGTTTATGGCTCGGTCAGTTGACACAACGTTTCAGTGGTATCTCGCCACGGATGCAATTCCAGAAAGCGTGCGGTCTCTTGTTAGCGGTAATCGGTGCCTATATGTTTGTGGGTGGCATTCAACAACCTGCCGGCCCGCAACTGGATTGGGTTTACGATGAAGCGGAGGGATTTGAAATCGCTGAGCGGGAGCGTAAACTTGTAATGCTCGATTTTTATGCTTCTTGGTGTGCCGCGTGTAATGAATTGGATCACCAGACATACTCGGATCCGGCTGTTGCTGAGAGACTTGCTGATTATGTGAACGTCAAGCTCGACTTCACCCGCACTTCCGAAACGACGAAGGCACTCGCCGAGAAGTATGAGATTCCCGGATTGCCGGTCGTTATTTTTATGGATGCTGACCGTAAGGAGCTTAAACGGTTCACCGGGTTCGTTGATGCAGAGAATATGCTCGGTATTCTTGACAAAATTGAGAGAAGCATGCAGTAGTTGTCACCTTTATAGCATGATGCCGGTCGCATCTGGGGTTTTTGCTGGGGTGTTTCTTCAAGTACGCCGCGAATCTTTTAGATTGGGTTTCCTGTGGGTGCGCAAACTAAAAGTTTACGCTACAAAATCCCGCGGAGAAGGAGTCCGTATGTCATTCAATGTAAAATCCCTATTTTCCTTACGCAGTTGGCTCATTTATGCAGAAGTGCTGGCGGCAATCGGTTTTGTTGTGCTTGCCGCGTTCTATATCCGGCGAGGGGCTGCTGAACCCGAATCGCCTTCCGTGTCCCAGGTCGGTACCTTTATTGAGAAAGCAGACACGCTTTTCGCACAGGAGGATCTCGCTGATGCTGCGCTCCTTTATTGGCGTGTATTACAGGCATTGGAGACTGCTGACAAGGAACAAATCATCTCGGTAAACGGGGTCTTCCAGACAAGCGCGGTGGTCGGTTTACACGCGAATCTCCGCATCGCTGAAATCTACTCACAGAGCAGTTGGGCAAAAGATGCAAGGGCGCGTTTGGAACACGCTGCACGCATTCAACCGGATCATCCGGATGTGCGTCTCTTACGCGGTAAACTGCTGAGCGATGATGCCTTAGACGATGTATTATTGGCGCAAGCGACGGAGGAATTTCTCGCTGTGATTGAAAGTGATCCAAACAACGCTGAAGCACACTATCGGCTCGGTGTCCTCTATCACGGGAATAGGCAGCTGGAACAAGCGGTTGAACACTACAAAAAGGCGATTGATAGTGATCCAGAGTTCCAAGATATCGCGTCCGAAAAAGTACCTATCGGTATTCTTGCCCGCCTTCAGTTATCGAGGACGTACGCCAAAATGCTTCAAAGTTATCAATTTCTTGATCGGGAATTCACAAGTGAAGAATTGGCTGAAGGGGCCCGCCTTGAATCGGAGTCAATTCTGCTATTGGAGCAGGCGGTGGCAAACCGTCCTGGGATGGACGAAGTTATCAATGATCTGGTTCGTTTGTATTCTGTGCGTGCGCGTGCGCTTGAACGCGAAGATATTGAAACCCGCGGTTATGCAAACGCGCTTGAAGTTTGGGAACGGATTGTGGAACTCGATCCGCAAGAGGTGCCCGCGTGGGAACGGATGGCTGAAATTTATGGCAGTTTCCTGGGGGATAAGGCGAAGGCACTTGAAATGTACCGGAAGGTATATGAAATTGAACCGCATCCGACAGTGTTAGCGAATATCAAATCGCTTGAAGAGGACATAGCGGCTGAAGCAGAAGATGTGGAAGATGGAGAAATGGAGAGCCGATGAGAGGATTTGAACCTCCGACCTACTGATTACGAATCAGTTGCTCTTCCCCTGAGCTACACCGGCTTATCGCATTATGACAATTGGGGGAGATGCCGAGAGGCAGAATCGAACTGCCGACACATAGATTTTCAGTCTACTGCTCTACCGACTGAGCTATCTCGGCACAAGGCTATATAATAATACCACAAAGCGCGCGAGTTGTCAAGTTTTTTAAAAAAAAATCCAGAGTCATTCAATTGTTAAAGATGTCTGAACAATCGCGAACCTCCTGCTTTGTCAAGCTCAAATTTGGTCTGTAGGGGCGATGTCTCCTCGCCCCTACGACTTTGTGAACTCCGATTTAGGATGCCAAGCGCATCGGCACGATAAGACAAACATGTCTTTCCTCACCGACCGGTTTAAAGAATATAGGCTTCACTTCGGTTGTAAATTCGATGGCGATGGATTCTGTCTCGATGTGTGTCAACGTCTCTATCAAGAAACGTGCATCAATACCGAACCTTATCTGTCCGGTAGCGGATTCCACCGGAAGCGTCTCGTGTGCTTCGCCTAATTCTGGGGTATTCACTGAAACTTGGACCTGCTCGGTACCAATCTCTAAACAGATCGCATAGCTTTTCGGGTTTGATAGCAGTGCGACACGTCGACTCGCTTTCAGGAGCTGTTCTTTGGCAACGATCGCGGTGCCTTCTATCTCTTCGGGCATGACTTCTCGGTATTTCGGGTAATCTCCCTCGACGAGGCGTGTGGTTAAAGTGGCTTCTTCGTCGGCGAGCAGCACCTGATTTTCAAGGATTGAGATCTGCACTGTCTCGGATTCAGCGAAAGTGCGTTCAATCTCTTTAACGGCTTTCAGTGGCACGATGAATCCGCCTACATCCTCTGGGGTCTCAAAGGGTTCGCACTGCGCGAGTGCAAGCTGGTGCAGATCCGTTGCGACGACTTCGGTTTTATCTTCAAGGAAGTTAAAATAGAGTCCGTTTAGATAGTATCGGACATCGTCTGTCGCTGCGGCGAATTGGGTTCTGCGTATGACGGCACGTAAGGTTTCACCCTCGATCGTCAGCGGGTGTCCATCAACAGCGGGTAATTGCGGGAATTCTTCGTCCGGGAGCCCAATAATTTTATAGACACCGTCGCCGCACGTAATTTCGACCCGATCATTTGCTGTGGTTACAAGCTGTATCGCCTTATCTTCAGGGAGTTCTTTGATGATGTCAGCCAATTTTTTGGCGGAGACAGTGATGGCACCATCTTCTTGAATGATACCTTCCACTTTAATCTTGATCCCGACTTCGAGGTCTGTGGCGACACATTCAATGTTTCCATCTGCGGCTTGGATAAGGACGTTTGAAAGGATCGGTAAGGTATTACGTCCGCTCGCCACACCCTGTAGCACTTGCAGCGCATGCAAGAGGTCATGTTTTTCAAAAGTTAGTTCCATTTCCAATTTCCTCACTAAGCATTTTGGTAATTCTAACAGAAAAGCCGCGTTAAAGTCAAATAGGGTTATTGAGTTCTTCTGTAGAAGGGAACTCCAATTCCCGATATTTTCCTATAGGGCTGCGCCTGGTTCGCGACTAAAGACGACAGCGGTGCTTCTAAGATCCCAAACGCATCGGGTGTATAAGACAAACATGTCCTTCATCACCGATCGGTTTAAAGGCTACAGTGGTCACCGCACTTGTAAATTCAATTGCGACGGATTCTGTTTCAATGCGTGCCAGTGTCTCTATCAGTAGATGTGCGTCAAGCCCAATCCGTTCACGTCCATTGCAGGACTCCACAGAGATTGTCTCGTGTGCTTCCCCTAATTCTGGGGTGTTCGTTGCGAGATGGATCTGCTCGGGACTGATTTCTAAGGAGATCGCGTGAGTTTTTGGATTTGATAGCAGTGCGACGCGCCGACTCGCGTGGAGGAGCAGTTCTTTGGAGACGACGGCTCTACCCGGCGAGTCCTGCGGAATGAGTGCCTGATATTTCGGATAATCTCCCTCGATGAGGCGTGTGGTTAAGGAGGCTTTTTCATCGGCGAGCAGCACCTGATTTTCAAGGATTGAGATCTGCATTGTCTCGGATTCAGCGAAAGTGCGTTCAATCTCTTTAACGGCTCTCAGGGGCATGATGAATCCTTCTACATCCTCTGGGACATCGAACCGTTCACAATGCGCGAGTGCAAGCCAAATTGCGTCAGTGGCGACAACTTCAGTCTTATCTTCAAGGAAGTTAAAATAGATCCCGTTTAGGTAGTATCGGACATCCTCTGTCGCTGCAGCAAATTGGGTTCTGCGGATGACAGCTCGCAAGATTTCGCCCTCAATGGTCAATGAGTGTCCATCAACGGCAGGCAGTTGCGGGAATTCTTCGTCCGGGAGCCCAATAATCTTATAGACACCGTCACCGCACGTAATTTCGACCCGATCATTTGCTGTGGTTATAAGGTTTATCGTCTTATCTTCGGGAAGCTCTTTGACGATGTCCGTCAATTTTTTGGCGGAGACAGTGATGGCACCGTCTTCTTGAATGCCACCTTCCACCTTCATCTTAATACCGACCTCAAGGTCCGTTGCGACACATTCAATACTTCCATCTGCGGCTTGGATAAGGACGTTTGAAAGGATCGGTAAACTATGGCGTCCGCTCGCCACACCTTGTAGTATTTGCAGCGCGTGCAAGAGGTCATGTTTCTCAAAAGTTAGTTCCATTTCCGGTACGTTCTCCTTACTAAGAAGCGTTTCTATAATTTTACCAGAAAAGTTATATTAAAGTCAAGTAAATTTTTTAACCTATGTTAAGTAGTCTTATTGGCTTCTAATCCTGCCGATAACATTGTAGTAACCAAAGCATTTAAACTAATATCTTCCTGTTCCGCCCGCTGCGAAAGTTGGGTATAAATATGCTCAGGAACCTGTTGAATCCAGTGTCCACTGAATCCTTTAGCAGAGCCGGGTTGTGGAATTTCATCCCCAAATTCCTTTGCGGTTTCTAACCAACAAAAAACAGCGTCCTTTCCATTTTCTATTGTTTCCTCGATTGTTTCGCCATCAGACATACACCCTGGTAGGTCCGGAAATTCGATTAAATAGCCGCCCCCTTCTTCAGGGGGCAATATGCTCATAAGAAATGGATACTTCGGCAGAGAAGAAAATTTGCTCAAATCACTTTTACTTTCTTCAGGGGGCAATATGCTCATAAGAAATGGATACTTCAATTCACTCATGATTCATCTTCCTCCAGATGCTCAATTAACCGAACGAGTTGCCGAATATATGCTGGTTTAATCGGACGGCGAGCGGGAACACTCAACCTCGCCCCTGAATCATGGCGTAGCGTCACATGACTTCCGCCACCTCCAGGTCGCCTCAGCCGGAACCCGTATCGTTTTGCGAGTGTCTCAACATGAGAAATTTGCCAGTCACCGCGTGGATTGTTTTTCATTCTTGCCAGCAATTTATCTTCTGCCATGGTAATAGTATAACCAGTAACTTTGCGCTGGTCAAGTTTACTCCTGCCAAATGCCGATTTCCTGATAGAAACGGATGGCACCGAGGTGAAAGGGCGTGCCGGTGTCCTTGACGACATTTTTCGGATTAATGGCTTTGCCAGCACCGTGTCGCTTAACCACTTCCGCTCGGTTTGTATACAAGGTCTTTGTGAATTCATAGACGACGTTTTCATCAGCGTTTTCGGCAGTAATTAGATGCATCGCCCCAACGTTCATACTCGCGAACGGTTCTGTCAGCCCTTGCGGATAGGCTTCAGCAGGGATCGTAATCGCGTTAAAGAACGGATATTCCGCAAAAAGCGACTCTTTCGCCGCTGCGTCGAACGGGATAAAGAAGATGTCCTGAGAGGTAATGGCTTGTGTGACGGCTGGTGTCGGGATCGCGCCGCCCATAAATGCCGCAGCAGCGGATCCATCCGCTAACAGGTCTACTGCCCCGAGGTAGTGGCTGTTGAGTGGTGAAAAGTCTTCGTAGGCGATACCGTGTGCAGCTAATATCGGTTTGAGGAAATACTCGAAACCTGCGCCTGCGGGTCCGACGACAATGCGTTTGCCCGCAAAATCTTGGATTTTACGGATACCCGACGCTTTCGGTGTAATAAACAGCCCTACGTTCGGCGCGAGGGTCATAACACTACGGACGGCGTGCTCCGTTTTCCAATCGCCTTCGCCGCGCACTGCGAAATAGGAGATCGCGGCGTTGGCGAGTGCGAACTCCAGTTCATTGTTCACAATGCGGCGGATGTTCTCTTGTGTGCCTTTGGTGGCTTCAGCAGTGACTTCCCAATTCGCTTCAGACGTGTTGCCAGCAACAACTTCAGCGATGGCGGAACCTACGACGAAGAATGCACCCCCGGCAGGGGCTGTGCCGACGCTGATATAACGGCGTTTTTCAGACTCATCGTTGACTAACTGGGTAGATGCATCGTTTTTCTCGTCCTGGGCGGTGTCGCGTTTTGAAGCATTATCGCACCCCAACGCAAAGATGAGACAGATAATGGACAGATAGGTCGTGATTAATTTCATGGTGTTCTCCTATATTAGTCGAGTGAGATTTCCGGTGGCAGTGGACACATTTCTGCCATCGCCGGGAAGATGTGCGTTACATCTTTCCTAAACACATCGCCGCTCAGAATGTCAACGATGCCGCCTTGATGCTCTGGGTATTTTGATAGAAACCGCGCAAAGCTGAATTCTTTAGTATAAAAAGCGTAAACCAGTTTCCGGAATGCCTCCATGCCATCCACAAACGCCGGTCCAAAACTTCCGAGTTGTGCTTCCGAAAAGTCGTTCTTTTGGAAGGCTTCGAGGATCGCGTCTGCCGCCATCTCGCCAGATTTGAGTGCTAAGAACAGCCCAGTTGAATAGACGGGATCTAAGAATCCGAAGGCATCGCCTACCAACACCCAGTTATTGCCTGCGATACGGCTGGCACGATAGGAAAAATCTTTGGTCGTTTGGATCGGTAACAGCTGCTTGGCACCGTTGAGGCGTTGCTTCAGGGGTACGCACTTTTCGAGTTCCTCGTTGAAGATTTTCTGCGTATCCAATTTACCGTTAGCCGCTCTTCGGTTTTGAAGCAGGTAGTCTAATTCGCCGACCACGCCGATACTTGTGCGGTTGTATGGAAGGGGTATCGACCAGAACCAAGAATCTTTTTCTTCGGTATGTAGGATAAGCGTCGCGCCTTCGTCTATGCCTTCGTCTCTATGCGCGCCTTCGTAGTGCGTGAAAAGCGATGCCATTTTGAGGTTCGGTTCTATTGTGTTCAGGTTCAGCTGTCTTCCGATGAGCGAGCGTTGTCCGGTAGAATCGACGATGAGGGTTGCGTGGAGCGTTTCGCGGGTGCCGTCTGTGTTCTGTGTCAAAACCCCGGTTGCTGTGTCGTCTTCAAATAGGACTTCGCGCACGCCGACCCCGCGTCGGACCTCTACGCCTTTCTCTGTTGCGTTGTCTAGGAGCATCTGGTCAAACTCACTCCGCAGAACTTGCCATGTGACGGCACTTTCATGTGGGTTGGTCTGAAAGAAATAGAAGGGTGCTGACCCTTTACCGGTGCGTGAGTAGAACTGCACGCTATATTTCTGTGGGAAGTGACTTGCGCGCAGTTTTTCGAGCATACCGAGTCGTTTGAAGGTCCAGTATGTGGCGGGGATCAGCGATTCGCCGATTTTGAATTGCGGTTCGGCTTCGCGTTCAAGCAGTAGGACGCTGTGTCCTTGTTCAGCGACGAGCGTTGCGACGGTGCTGCCGGCGGGCCCGCCCCCGATAATGATGGTGTCGTAATTGTGGTGTGTGTTCATTTATATTTTTCTGTATTCGCTGCCGCTGGCTCCTCTGGGGGCAAGTCTGCAAATTTGTACCCTGCCTTTCGAAATTCTTCGTCTAAACCGAGCGGAGATTTCCCTTCGAATTCTGTGGATTTCGTCAATTTCATAGTTTGACATTTTGATTTTTAGCTCCTACCCCTAAGTATATGTAACAATTATAGTCTCCAAAGATTTAAATGTCAAGGTAAACCGATTTGACCTCGTCGATCTTACAACGAGGGGCGTTCATCGGTGAAGCGGTTTGATTTGAGTTCATATCTCGGCAACGTTCCGAGCGGGACTGTTTTTACGGTGGCACGTAAACCTAACTCGTCTCGGATGGCAGCGGCGATAGCAGTGGCGGTATCGGTGGGATTCGGGTTCGTGGATTCAATCTGGATTTCGAGTTCATCGAACGTGTCTGTTCCGTAAACGCGACCGGCGAACTCTTGTACCTCCGGAAATTTAAGGATAATATTTTCAAGCGTTGCAGGGTAGACATTTAGTCCGCGAATGATCAGGGCATTATCTAATCGTCCGATCACACCCCCCGCAAGGACACGACTCTCTCTACCACAGTCACACCTTCCTGATTTAAGTCTAACATAATCTCCTGTCCGGTAACGGATAACAGGCATGCCGACGCGCCCTAAATTGGTAATCACTAACTCGCCTTCATCTGCAGGGTCATCAGTTTCCGGATTGAGCACCTCACAGATAAATTCAGCTTCGTTGAGATGGAGCCCCGCCTGCGGTTCACACATCACACCCCACGCGCCGACTTCCGTAGCACCGGCGTGGTCGTAGGCACGCGCACCCCAACGCGTTTCAATCCGTTCTTTCGTTGCAGGTAGACTCGCCCCGGGTTCGCCTGCATGGATGGTAACCCGAACTGAAGACGCTTCGCTCAGGTTGATACTCTCCTGTTCGGCGACTTCGGCGAGTCGGAGTGCATAAGTCGGTGTGGCAATAAGGACCGTCACATCGTTGGTGAGGATAGCACGTATCCGCTGCTCCGAGGTCATACCGCCGTTTGGGATTGTGAGCGCCCCAAGCATCTGTGCGCCGTGATAGGCACTCCAGAAACCGATGAACGGACCGAAAGAGAAGGCGATCATTAACCGATCTGCTGAAGTCACGCCAGCACCGCGATAGATTTCGCCCCAGCATTTGCCCCACCAGTCCCACGATTCCGCTGTATCTAACCATCGCAACGGTGCACCTGTTGTGCCAGAGGTGCGGTGGAGGCAGGTATATTGCGCCAGTGGAAAGGTGATATTTGTGCCGTAAGGGGGATGCGAGACCTGATCTGCACTGAGTTCTTCCTTTGTCGTGAAGGGTAGCTGCCGATAATCTGTCAACGTCTGCACGTCATTGGGTTGCGTAATCCCGGCTTCAGTGAGTTTTTGTTGATAGAAAGCGTTTGTCTTTAGCACTGGCGCGAGCATCTCACGGAGGCGATGTAATTGTGTTTGCATAGTAGTAGGCAGACTCCGCTCTGCCGTAACAATGTATTACGTATATCGTGTGTTCTGGTATTCAGGTGCATAAAACGCTGGCAGCAAACTATCTACCCGGAGCAGACCGCGCTGTGTCAGTTGAATCTCATCGGATGTAGCGTTCACACGCAGCATACCGTCGTTCTGTAGTTTTTCGTAGGCTTCTGCATAAAGAGCGAGGATGTCTGCGTTGAACTTCGTTTTGAAATAGGAAGGTCTGATTTTGCCGAGTTTCAGCTGCAGGATCATCTCACGCGTCAAGCGTTCCGATTCCGTGGGTTTCAGTGCTCGGTAGACTGGAAGTCTATCTTCCGCGAGGTTGCCGAGATAATCGCCCCATGCGGGTGCGTTCTGAAAGTGGATCCCGCTGAGGTGTGAGAAAGAGGCAACGCCTGTGCCTATCATATCGCTGCCCTGCCAGACTGCGTCGCGATAGACGAACTGACAGTTTTTGTCTTGCTTGAGGACGGTATACGCGCTGGATTGTGTGTAACCTGCTTGGACAAACTCTTCAAAAGCGTATTGGTGCCATTCACGCTTGAGTTTCCAATCTGCCACTGGCAGTGCGTCGCCACCGAGGATGTCTTTGGAATAGACGGTATTGAACGGCAGCTCGAGTTGATAGACGGTGATGCTGTCCGGATCAAGTTCAATTGTCTTTCTGACCGTCTCACGCCAACTTTCCCACGTTTCGCCTATCATGCCTGAGATGAGGTCGATGTTCACCTGATCGAATGCCAACGCTTTTATCCACGGTGCGATACGGTAGACCTCTTTAGAGAGGTGCGCTCTCCCGTTTTCGGCGAGGATTTCGTCATTTAGGTTTTCAACACCGAGGCTGAGTCGGGTGACACCGATTGCTTTGATGGCGTTGAGTTTCTTTTCTGTCAAGGTGCCGGGTTCACACTCAAACGCCACTTCTTCAGCAGCGTCCCACGGCATCACCTGTTTGACGCTATTGACAAGCGTTGTCAAGTGTTTGACACTGATATAGGAGGGGGTCCCACCGCCGAAATAGACGAATTTGAGCGGGCGATCTGCGATTGCGGGGTGTGCACTGTAGAGTTGGACCTCTTTCGCGAGTGCGTTCAGATATGTATCTATTTCGGAACTGTTTTTATCCGTGTAGACGCGAAAATAGCAGAACTTACACCGCTTCCGACAGAACGGAATATGGAGGTAAAGCCCTAAGGTCGCATCTGGACGCGGCGGTGTGTCGAGGACGCGATGTACTTCTGGGACATCGGATTCACCCCATATGGAATACGGTGGATAGTTTGAGACGAAGACGCTCCCTACGGTTGTGTCCTTTGACTCTATGCCTGCTGTTGCGGGTTCCGGTTTTGTTTCGGGCATTATTGTTCCTTTCTCCTAATTATGTAAACTTTGGCGAGCTTAGGAAAGCTCGCCAGCGGCGGATTAAAATGTCTATTTATTTTTCTGGTTTACCATAAATGGCCCTGATTAACCGAAGCAGTACAGGGTACCCTCTTCGGTGCCGATGTAGATTTTACCGTCTGAGACGCTCGGTGATGCCACGATGGATGATCCTGTTTCAAATTCCCATACCGATTCTCCGGTCTTAATGTCTAATGCGATAAATAAGCCGCGGGTTGTCCCCAGAAAGACGCGTGTCCCAGCGATGACAGCGGAGGACTCAATGCTGGCTTTGGTGGTATAAGTCCATACGGGTTCGCCGGTCTCCTGTGAGAGGGCATGCACCATCTTATCGCGTCCGCCGATAATAACATTGTTCTCGGTGAGAGCGGCGGAGGCGAAGAACGGAAATTGCCGTTTCGGGTGCTGGTACTGCCATGCGATCTCGCCTGTGTCTAACGCGATGCTTAATACTTTGGTGCCATAGGTGCCGCAATAGACCCGATTTTGTGAAATGGCGGGACTTGCGGCGACATACGCGCCGAGGTTAATCTGCTCGGTCTGTGTGCCATCGTCGATATTAAGGATACGGAGATAACTGTCGCATCCGGTGACAATCGCGAAGTTCGACCCGCTTTCAGGCTGCGTCCAGACCCCAGGGGTGCCGTGGACATACCCTTCCGTCTCAAATTTCCAGACCAGTTCTCCGCTTTCGCGGTCGAGACAGTAGAGGAATCCGTCATAAGAGCCGAATAGCACACGGTCCCCAGCAAAATTCGCAGACGATATAATTTCCCCCTCTGTCTGAAACTGCCATCTCATTTCGTGGGTGTTGATGTCCACAGCGTGAAAGACACCATCACCGTCACCGAAGTAGAGAACGCCAGCGTGGATAGCGGGTGACGCTTTGATGGAACTGTTCGTCTGATACATCCATCTCTTTTTGCCGGTCTTTGCATCCAGCGCGTAGAGGATCCCATCTAACGCGCCGATATAGACCGTGCCATCGACGACTGCTGCGGTGGATTCAATCATGTCGCCTGCTTGGAAAGTCCAGAGCAATTGCGGGTTATCTGGAAGTTCGGAATCCGCAGCACCTGTGAGTTGTGCGTTACCACGAAAGCTTAGCCAGTTACCGAGTGTTGCATTTGCAATACCAAGCAGTAGTCCAAGGATGAGAATTGTAGCAGACACACGCCGCTGTGCCGTTGCTATTAACCGTTTATTTTGTTTTTCAATAAACTTTTTCATAAAGTTTCATAAAATCGCTAACATCCAAAGGACGCGGGTTGAATTGTGCTGTCCACTGTGTCGCCGCTTCCTTTGCCAGTGTCGATAGGTCTATATATTGGACAGGATACTCCCGAAGTCTGTTCGGTAAATTGCCGATCTGCTTGAGTGCTGTAATCCTGTCTGCTAAATCTCCTTCGGGGTACAGTTCATAGTATGCCGCTTCCGCGACGGTGCGATTGAATCGGATCACAGCTGGTAACATCAACGCGACAGCGACTCCGTGGGTGATGTCGTATCTCGCAGTGAGCGGGTTAGCGCAGGCGTGCGCGGCACCGAGCATGGAATTTTCGATCGCCAATCCGGCGAGGTAGGCACCCAATAACATCTGACTTCGGGCTGCTGAGCTGTCAGGTTCAAGGCATGCCTCAAAGTTGGTGTTTAGCAATTCCCATGCGTGGCGTGCGAACATCCGGGACATCGGGTTGTGACGCGTTGAGACGAAGCTTTCAACGGCGTGTGCAACCGCGTCTATTGCGGTGTTCGCTGCGATCGCTTTCGGTAAAGTTTTGGTGAGCGTTGGGTCCAAAAGGACGGTTCCGAATCTCGCCTTTTTATCGCCGCACGCCATTTTGATGTACGTATCTGTTTGTGAGATGAGCGCGTAAGACTGCGCCTCGCTGCCGGTGCCTATTGTTGTCGGGACCCCGATAGAGGGCAGCATCGGTTGTGTTGCCTTGTTAGTGCCCCAGTAGTCCTCCATTTGACCGCCGTTTGTGAGCAGGAAGTTCGCGCCTTTCGCACAATCCATCGAGCTGCCTCCGCCGAGTCCGATGATAAAGTCTATCGGTGCGTTGGTTTTCGCGATTTCAACGGCGGCATTGACATCTTTCGTTGTCGGGTTTGGCGTAACATCGGCAAAAACGGAAGCGGCGATGCTTTCGCTTTGCAATGCTGAGAGAGCTCTCGCGAGGATACCTGCTTTTTGGATACCGGCATCTGTCACGACGAGCACTCGGCTACCGCCGCGTGCGCGTGTCAGTTCGCCGAGTCTTTCAATCGTGTTGTCGCCGTAGATGATCTGTTGTTTGAGTTCGCAGTCGAAAGTATGCATTATACCTATTGGTGCATTAGCAGTGCGGCGATGGTTTCTGGTATTTTAAGATTATGTTTCTGCTCAAAGTCTTCAATGGTTTCGTGGTTCTTATGGAATTCCTTAACGATATTTAGTTCCATATCTTTAGCAGCCGTTAAATCCGATTTTGCCTTTTCGCATCTTTGTAGCTGTAACCACGCAATACCGCGATTGTAGTGTGCCTCTGCCAAATCCGGATTGCGCTCTATCGCTTCGGTATAGTCTGCGATGGCAAGTTCATGTTCGCCTTTTTGGAGATAAACATTACCGCGGCTGTTATAGGGACGGACAAGGTCTGGTCTGAGTTCTATTGCTTTGGTATAGTCTTTAATGGCGCGATTAAATTTTTGCCTTTTATGGTAAATAGTCCCACGGTTGTAATAGGCGTAAGCAAAGTTTGGATCAAGTTGTATTGCTGTGTTATAGTCTTCAACAGCCTGATCTGTCTCATCTTTGAGGTAGTAAACTATCCCACGCACGTTGTATGCTTCTGCTAAATTGGGATCAAGTTTTATTGCTGCGTTACAATCTCGTATAGCACTGTCATAGTCGCCTTTGATACGGTACGCGCTTCCACGATTGCTGTAGGCTTCGGCATAGTTGTCCTTGAGTCTGATCGCTTTGTTAAAGTCTTCAATGGCGCGGTCAATTTCACCTATATTGCCATAAGCGACTCCACGATAGTTATAGCCTTGCACAAAAGTGGGTCTTCGTTGAATCGCTTTGTTAAAGCGCTGAATGCTGTTCTCGTAAGCTGCTTGATTCGTTTGTATTTGCATGTTTTATATCTCCTCTTTGTTGCTTGGTTAATCCGGAACAGTCTGGAAGGCATCCTCCATCTGGTGTGTTTCGTCTTTGTAAGCGTCCACGCATTCCGTCAGGTGGAGGCTCTGGTTTCTAATAAACCCATGGAGATCGTTATAAACGGTTTGCGTTGATATACCGTGCTGTGTTTGCAGATGATCCAACATCGGTGCTTTGAGTGATCCCGGAATATCAATTACTTTGTAGTGTTTCAGTTCAATGAAACCCTTGGGCGGTCGAACGAATACGCTTTTCTGCGCTATGATGTTGTTCTCCACAGCACTAATTTTCTATGATATTAAATCATAAATCTACACGTTTGTCAATCTCAATTTTACGGACGAGTCTGAATCACAGATTTTCACGGATGAAGCAGATAACGCGGATTCATAAATCTGTGTCCTCCGTATAATCCGCGATTTAGACAACTCCCTTCACGATGGCAATTTCCTCTGAGGTTAAATTATACAATTCAAACACCAGATTATCAATCGCATTTTCCTGTGTTGACGTGTCAGTGTTGGGATCGGCTTGCTTAGCGTCGAGAATCTGATCCATTAAGGCGATGAAAGGTTTTTGTTGTGCAATGGGAATTTTAACCACGGGAAGTTTCTCTAAAGCATGTTTGTTGTATTGATACCCGCTTGCACCGAGCACCGTACCACTACAGTAACGTCTATACGCAAAAGTCATCAGTGTAGAACTTAGCAAGCCTACCAAGATTTTTAAATCGCTCCCTGTAAGCATGAAACAGGTTTTATCTAAAAAAAACTCGCCGCTGTCGTAGAAAAAGTTTGCGGAATGGGTTGTTTCTGGATAAACAATCTTCTCTTTATCAAATTCTGCGTAGTAAGCACAAGCCCTGAGATTCCACCAATTCTCGCCTTGATCGTCTCTATCAAATAGCCCTTTACCTCTCGTTCTTATTTTTCCTGACACTATCTGTTCGCCTATAGTTTCAAGGTGCTTGTAGATGGCAGGATACTCTTTTGGAATATCCAGATCGTAACCAGTTGCAAGGATGTAAAGTCCCGATGGTTGGGCATAGTAGCGTTTGATGTCCCGCCCGCGTAGAATCGGTTTGATAATTTCGGCAGACTTTGAGTCTTGTGTTATCAGTGCTTCGCGCTTTGCCTCATCTATGATAAAGGCTTCGTTACAACCTGTCATAATCCCGCGATAGATATTTATATCCCAGTCCTTGAGCGGTATGCCGAGAGCCTCTATTTTGC
This sequence comes from Candidatus Poribacteria bacterium, assembly GCA_963668035.1. Lineage (GTDB taxonomy): Bacteria > Poribacteria > WGA-4E > WGA-4E > WGA-3G > WGA-3G. The sequence continues at coordinate 1,124,194 of OY764073.1, forward strand.
GTTTAATGGCAAGTTCAGCAGATGAGAGGGTCGCCCACGGTTCACCCTTAGCAGGCATCTCCATATCCGCGCCATTATCGGTCAAATACTGCGAAATGTCGTCGGTCTGTTTGTCAAAGTCAGCACCGATAGACACGCCTCTGAAGGTATCAAGAGCATTAGAGCGGGTATTTTGGAATAGCAAGATGTTCGTGTCCACGGTGGCATCAAACACATCGGGTCCCATATCCAGCAATTGAACGGGTTGGGTGTGTGTTAGAAAATAGTCTCTCAACTTTTTGCCATATCCAGCACGCATCCATTTGTTAGAGGTAATAAAGCAGACATGCCCGTTATTTTTTGAAAGTTGATGCGCTTTTTCATAAAACAAGCAGTAAATATCCGCTGTCTTGATAAACGTATCAAAATTGCAAGACTGATACAAGCGTCCCAATCTGCCACCGTCCTTCTGCAATTGAACATAAGGCGGGTTGCCAATTACCACATCAAACCCGTCTGTAATACCAAACATCCATTCCCGGGCAAACCAATCGGCAGTCGCATTTTGGTCATGAATATCCCAATGCGCGATCCTTTCGGCATCATCCGCAGGCATACCGAAACGCTTTAATTCTGTTGCCAATGCTGCTCGTAAACGTTCATCCTTCCGCTTGCATTGCCGCTTTCGCTGACGAGTAGTGGCGTGAAAATGCCGCTCACGGTTGTCGCGCAATTCCCGTTCTAAATGTTGCGCTTTGCTGCTTGTCAAGGTTCCCTGTTTCTTGAGACCGATCAGTGTATTTGCGGCGATGAACCGCGTCTCCAGATTCGGCAACGGTTTTATACCGAAATTCTCTGCCTCTTGATCCGGTGCCTGTTCAATGACGAGTGAGATGAAAAAACGGAGTTTGGCGATTTGGCACGCCACAGATTGAATGTCTACGCCGAAGATGCTATTTTGAATGAGATACAGCTTCCGTCCGAAGTCGGAATCGCGGTAACGCTCAAAAGTATCGCTGATTTCTGTGAGTTCCGCATTGCGTTCTTGTTGGTTTTCGGTGTTGAAAGCTTCTGTTGCCCGTTTTCCTGCAAGTGCTTTCTGTAATTCTTCCCAACGCGTGTTGTCCGGGTCGAGTCGTCTGAGGGCAAGCGTCAATGTGTGTAGCATTCCCATAGGAAACGCCCCAGAACCGACTGCGGGATCCAGTATCTTAAGTTCAGAAATTGCTTTCACAATCGCGTCTGTTTCGGCATCATCAAACCATTCATGGGCATCGTCGAACGCTTGGGCATAGTCGAGGAGATAGTGTAATCGCTCGTTCCACAGTTTTTCGTCGCCATCGGTTGGGTTGCACTTTTGGGATAACGTGGCGACCAACGCCTCCTCTACCATATAGTCTACAATTTTCCGTGGGGTGTAGTAGGAACCCGTCTGTTTTCGGACTGTTGCACCGGTTTCAGGGTTGTAGGCGGCGAGTAGGTTTTCAAAAACTCTGCCGAGCAGTTCGGGGTCTAAGGCGACTTCCTGCTCTATCGGTGTGTTCTCCTCGACGGTAAACTTGTAGTGTTCAAGTAGCGGGAGCAGCCCGCGGTGCGTATCAAAAAAGAGACAATTGGGGATAGACAATTTCTTGTACTGTTCATCAGAAAAGCAATCTATTCGATAACCGCCGTCGCGCGCTGCTGCCTCGCTATCCAGGCAATCGAACAGGCCACCGTTGATGAATGGTGTTTGCTCGAAGTATGTCAGCAGTTTGTCGGGGTCGCGCATCTGACTTTTGTAGCGGTAGCGTGAAAAATCGCGGTGCGTTTTGTTCGTCTTTGTGCTAAACCCGCGTTTGTCTATTTCGGTGTTGAGCGTGGCAAAAAAGAGGTTTTGTAGCACGACGCGATAGTAGGCATCGCCGTTCTCAAAGTTATCCTCTGTCAAGAGGTCTCGGACTTGCGTTTTGTTAAACAACGTTTCGGCGATCAATCCTTTTTCCTTGAGAAACCAGATGAAGAGTAGCCGCGTGATGAGACGGATAACGTGTTCCTCTGGCTTCAAGCGGCGTTTCTCATCTGTCGGGAATTTTGCTACGTCTATTGCCCATTCAAACCACGCGAAGAGTTTTCGGTAGAACTGTTTGTTGAGCTTTTCGGTATCCAGTTTGGCGAGCCATGCCGCAAGCAGACCGGCGAAGTTTTTTGGCTTGTTATTTGCATCCATCCAAGCGGCGCATTCTTCGAGTGAGAGTTCGGAGAGGATGTCGAGATGTGCGCGGTGTGGATTGTCAAGGCGGATGTCCTTAATCAGTGTGACTTGTCCGAGCACATCTCGCGTTTCGTCAGTTTTGTTTGGGCAGCGGTCAGTAAAACCTACAGTCAGATGGTTTGCAACGCGGAATAGGACAACAGTGGGTACTAACAGCCGTTTATTGATCTCTCTTGTGAATTCGGCATATTTGCTGCGGGCGTAGTTGTTCGTTTTCAATTCAACGGCAAAGAAAAGAAAACTGTTGGCATATTCGTTATTGGAAGCGTCTGCCTCAAAAAGCGTCTGTTGAACGTCATCGGCGATTTCGTCGCTTGTCAATTGGAACACAAGTTGCACGGATTTGACGTTTTGACGGAATTCGTGTTCGGTCTTGGTGTTTGGATTGAGTGCAGGAAATTCCGCAATGAAGTCGTCTACGGATCCGGAGAGTTCAAGCGTACGTTCGCTTTGATAACCTATCGTTGCCAAGAGGTCTTTTGATTTTTCTAAGAAATCGCCGGTGGAGATTGCTGCCAGAGCAGCTTTGATTGATTCCTTGTTCATTCTGCTGTTCTCTTGCTAAGGTGATGTGATAATCAACCACGTTACCAATTCAAAATCATCGGTAGGCGGGTTTTGTGCCTTTGCCCGAATATGTGCTTTAATCGTCTTGAGTTTGCCATCGCGTTCCGGTGTGATCGTCTTGACTCTGTCCCATACAGCAGTTAAGGTCTGTTTGTCCTTGAGGAGGTCCTGTTTCCAGCGGTTGCAATCTAATTCGCGGAGGTGATACGGGTTGCGGGTTCTCCGATCTGGTCTGCCAAAGCTTTGTAAGAGAGTTCATCTGTCAAATCGGTCGGGGGGTGGCAGTTTTCCGGTTGCTGCGGCGTTGGAAACTCGCCTTCGTTGAGTGGTTTTTGGAGTGCCTCAAAGGCGTAGATAGTGAAATATGCGGATACAATGGAGAGTGTGGAACCGTCCTTAATTTCTTGTGCTAAGAACTCGTAAACGGTGCCACGACGACGGTTGTCGAGGAGGTTTGACATAAGTATTTCCAAGCGAATGGCGCGGATTCCGAAAAAAAATCCGCGCCATTCGTTAAAGTTCACAATTCAGGTAATTATGCCACAGTCCAGGTTTCGCCGGCGTTGAGGAGTGCTTCGAGGTCACCCTCGCCCATACGTTCTTTTGCGGCGTGGATCTGGTTGGTCATTGCATCTTCGTAAGTAGGGTGCCGGACGCTACGGAAGATACCGATGGGGTGTGGCATGTCTGGCATGTCGCTCATCCGTGCCAAGAAGTTTGCCAAAGTGGTATTCTCGGCATATTGGTTGTGAATGATAAGGTCATCGGCTGTATCTGTCCCGTTATTCGCCGTGGTGACCTCCGGTTGGAAACCTTTGATTCGGATCCCTTTTTCGCCATCTTTCCCAAAAACGAGTGGTTTTCCGTGCTCAAGGATGACAGTATTTTCGGCTTTCGTGGACTTATCCGTAAACTGGATGAAGGCATCTCTGTTAAAAATATTGCAATCTTGATAGATTTCGATGAAAGAGGTGCCTTTATGTTCATACGCTGCCTTTATTGTGGCTCGCAAGTGGTCAGTATTCCGGTCCAATGAGCGTGCGACGAAGGTTGCCCCCGAAGCCAGCGCGAGGCTGATGGGGTTAAAGGGTGACTCAAGGGAGCCGAGTGGCGTTGATTTCGTCTCTTTACCTTGCTCGGATGTCGGTGAGTATTGCCCTTTGGTGAGTCCGTAGATGCGGTTGTTGAACAGCAGCATATTGATGTCGAAGTTTCGGCGCATCAGGTGGATAAAATGGTTGCCGCCGATAGAGAGCGCATCTCCGTCACCGGTGATGACCCATACGGAGAGATCGGGGTTCGTCATTTTCACGCCGGAGGCGATCGTCGGGGCTCTGCCGTGGATGGTATGGAAGCCGTAAGTGTCCATGTAGTAGGGGAACCGACTTGAACACCCGATCCCAGAGATGAAGACGATGTTTTCTTTCGGGATACCGAGTTCAGGCATAACGCGTTGCGTTTGGGTAAGGATGGAATAGTCTCCGCACCCCGGACACCAGCGTGTGTCTTGGTCGGACTTGAAGTCTTTCATTGTGAGCGTGGGTGCGCCAGCCGGAACTTTTGAAGTTCTTCTTGTCTTTTTCATGGTATTTACCGCCCTGAGTGTGTGTTGAAGGTTAAAGATGTCTGATTTCTTTGAGTATCTCGTCAATTTTGGCATGCACCTCAAAAACGTGGAACGGTTGTCCTTGGACTTTGTTGAGCCCGATTGCGTCAATGAGATAAGTACTACGGATGAGTTGGCGGAGTTGACCGCTGTTGAGTTCAGGGATTAAAATCTTTTTGAATCTGTTGAGAATCTCGCCTAAGTCGTTTGGGAACGGGTTAAGGTGTCGGAGATGGACGTGTGCTATGGGGAGCCCTTCTGCGACATAGTTCTCTACTGTGGTTCGGATGGCGCCGAAGGTGCCGCCCCATCCGAGCACGAGGATGTCGCCTTCCTGTGCCCCGAATACCTCCGTTGGTGGAATATCGTTAGCGACGCGTGCTACCTTTTCTGCGCGGGTTTCGACCATGAGCTGATGGTTTTCGGCATTGTAGCTGACGTGTCCTGTCACATCGGATTTTTCTAAGCCGCCGATGCGATGCTCTAAGCCGGCGGTGCCGGGTTTTGCCCAGGGGCGTGCGAGTGTCTCAGGGTCGCGTAGATAGGGTTCAAAGTCGTCGCCGGTATCTGCACTTACTGTGAAGTTGGGTTTAATTTCAGGGAGTTCAGAGATTTGTGGGATTTTCCACGGTTCAGCCCCCATGCCGATGTAGAGATCAGAGAGATAGATCACGGGTGTTCTGTATTTGATGGCGATACGGCACGCTTCATAGATTGTTTCAAAGCAGTCGGATGGACGTGAGGGTGCGACGATCGGGATCGGCGACTCGCCGTTCCTGCCGTAAAACATTTGTAGGAGGTCAGACTGTTCCGTCTTTGTCGGCATTCCTGTTGAGGGGCCTGCGCGCTGGATGTTGCATACCACGATCGGCAGCTCTGCGATCATGGCGAGATTGATCGCTTCTGATTTGAGGGCGAGCCCGGGACCGCTACTGCCGGTGACACCGAGTGCGCCGCCAAACGCTGCGCCGATAGCAACGCCGACGGCGGCGATTTCATCTTCCATCTGCATCGTGATAACCCCGAAATTGCGATAAAGTGCGAGTCCATGAAGGATGTCGCTTGCAGGTGTTATCGGGTAACCGCCATAAACGAGCGATAGACCGGATTGGTGTGCTGCGGCGACGAGTCCAAGCACCGTCGCCATGTTGCCGTCGATATTTCGGTAGGTACCGGGTTCAAAAACCGCGGGTTTAACATCGTAGGAGACAGCAAACTGTTCGGTGGCTTCGCAGTAGGTGTTGCCGGCACGGAGCGCAAGGATATTGGCTTCAATGACCTGCGGTTTTTTAGCGAACTTCATTTTCAGCCATTTCATGGCGTATTCCATCGGGCGGTTGTAGAGCCAGAGGATCATACCGAGCGCGAAAAAATTTCTACACAGATCGACATCCTTGATTTTCAATTGCGTTGTTTCGAGGGCTTTGCGATTGAGTTGCGTGAGTTCGACCGGGAAAACTTGGTATTTCGTGAGTGTGTCGTCTTCGAGTGGATTATTTTCGTACCCTGCGAGTCGTAGATTGCGGCTTGCGAAATTATCAACATTTATAATAAGGATACCGTTGGGTTTAAGTTTATTGAGGTGTTCCTTTAAAGCGGCGGGGTTCATCGCAACGAATACATCGCAGAGGTCTCCAGGGGTGTGAATTTGTTCGCTTGAGAAGTGGAGTTGGAATCCAGACACACCTGCTAAGGATCCGGCGGGTGCGCGAATCTCAGCGGGGTAGTCGGGGAGCGTGGCGACATCGTTACCGACAAGGGCGGTGGTTTCTGTCATTTGTGTGCCAATGGTCTGCGACCCATCGCCGGAGTCGCCAGCAAACAGAATTGTCGCCTCCTCGATTTGCTCTACTGGCTTGCGCATCACAATTGCTTCCTTTTTTCTGTGATTAGGTGCGGGCTGGGGCGGTCTACTTTTCGGATATTCCATTGCTATACTCCGCGCTCGGGAACCGCACCTGAAAATATGATGAGTTTTAAAACGGCTACGCCCCTTCACGGGCTTTGAAGGCATCACGAACGGGCCTCGGGGGTAGCGTTAGGACTTCTTGTGGAAATTCTTCTACGAGATAGGAGATTACATCACGAATGGATACCATGCCGAGTGGACGCTTCTCAGCGTCAACAATCGGAACGTGTCGATAATTGCCGCGTGCCATATAGAGAATAGTGGTGTTTAGCGAATCTTCCGGTCGTGCTGTCTGTGGATCTACAATCATGAATTCTTTTACGCCGATGATGTCGAGATCGCCGACCTGCTTGTTCAAAATTCTGTTTAGCACGTCTCGTTCACTAAAAATTCCGCGGAGCGTGCCGTTCTCGACGACGGGTGCCGCGCCGACATTGTTTACTAAAAGCAGGTCAATGGCCTCGTTTGTGGTACAATTGATGTCAATGGTGATAATCGGACGCATCAGGTCGCGCATAGACACCTGAATCTCTTGCGCGCGCCATGCTTTTAGGGCATCATCTTCGTCCATCTGCTCTAATTCTTCGTCAATAGCCAAGTCATACAGCACGGTTACGTCTCCTACTGCTGATTTTCGATGAATATAGCGATATGTTCGAGAATATCGCGCGTTGAAATTATACCGATCGGATAGACTTCGCCTTGGTCGCCCCAGACGCAGAGCGGAACGTGCCGGAAATGTCCGAGATGCATCAAGTTGAGTGCGAAAGCGATCGGGTCACTGGCGCGAAGCGTTTCTGGTTCCGGTGTCATTACCTGTTCGACTTTGAATTCTGTAGGCGCGGCGCGTTGTCCGCTTACATGCCGCAGCAAGTCCCGCTCGGTGATGATTCCGACCAAATGCTCCTCTTCATCAACGATGAGAACAGACCCGTGTCCGCCCTCCTGCATTATATCAATGACGATAGAGACAGGGGATCCAACCGGTACGGCAGCAGGTTGTTTGTAGTCTAATGTACTAATCGGTAAAGACAGCGTTCTTGCATCCATTGCAACTATTCCTATAGTGGAACGTTAGAAAATAGATTTCCATTTCTTGTTCTCTCTACTTAAAAAGGATACCACATTTTTTACCGATTTGCAAGAATATTTTCAGCGAAAAATTCGCTCTGAATTTTGTGGCTTCAGTTTCTGAGTGTCCAGCGTCTATACCGTCAATGTAACGGCACGTGAGCTCGGTGAACCCCAACCGGGTACAACGATGGTCCATCTACCTGCTGGCCCCCCCGCTACCATGAGCAGTAGGTCTGCTTCTGTGTATCGTTTTGTCGTGTCGGCGATATAGCGGCGGACGTCGGTTTTGCTAAAGCCGTCCTCCGAAATCGTCTTTGCGTGCTCAACACCGATGACGAGGAGCGTTTCGCCGCTGCTGTTGCCCGGGGCAGCGATGTTTTCGGAGATTGTGTTGAGGATGCCTTCAGCAGTATTGCTCCCATGGTCGTTGACGGTTTGCGGACCCGCAGCGGCGAAAACTGTGACACTGCTATCCTCTGCTTGGCATCCGCGGTCAACATGCATCGCCTCCCAAGGACTTGCCTCCTCTTTTTCGGCGATGCAGCAGGTATATTTTCCGGCGTGTCCAAACGCTGCACGGTCCAGTTCACCCGGCAAGGCACCGCCGATGTTCGTACATATCAGCCGCACCGCACGACCGATGGTTGCATTCGCGCGCCACCCTTGACCGAAGAGGTTGAACCCGTCGTTGATGTCTAACTGCTGCCGGATGGGACCGTTCACGATGAGCATCGGTCCGACGTGCGATGTCGTGACCTGAACACCGTGGAGGTTGAACTGCTCGGCTGTCATCGCCTCAACAGCGGTGAGCAGAAGCGGCAGATATGCGGGTTTACAGCCCGCCATGACAGCGTTGATTGCGACCTTTTCGACGGTGGCTCTGCCCCATTTCGGGGGTACTGCGGCGATTAATTCCTCCGGATCGCGATCCGTGCCACTGAGCATCTGTTCAACGCGTTCAGGGGTCGGTGGAACGACGGGGAGTCCGTCTGTCCAACCGTTCTCATAGCAGACCTCAATCAGGTCCTCGGTTGTATCAACTTCCCATTTTTGTGCCATAGATTGTCCTTTTAATTTTGATGTATGCGTTTAAAATGTGCTATCATATTAGCACAGATTTTTTACGTTTGCAACAGAGACATTCAATTGCAAGACCCAATATCCATGTAAAATTTAAGAGGTAAAAGTGAAAACAATCACATTTCAAGGCATCATTGCCGCAAGGCGCATCGTAACACAGTTTTTAAAACCTACGCCGCTGATTCGCTATCCGGAATTGTCCGAACGGCTCGGATTTCAAGCGTACATCAAACACGAAAATCATAACCCTACCGGTAGTTTTAAAGTACGCGGGGGTCTGAATTTCATGCATCATCTGCCGCAGGCACAACGCGAAAAGGGCGTTATTACGGCGACGCGCGGGAACCATGGACAGTCTATCGCCTATGCGGCGGCGCAGTTTGGTGCCCAGGCGACCGTCGTTGTACCACACGGCAATAACCCCGAAAAAAATAGTGCCATGCAAGTGTTCGGTGCGGAACTCATCGAACACGGTAAAGATTTTGACGAAGCGCGGGCGTTGTGTGAAACACTTCAAGCCGAACGCGGACTTTATTACGTCCATCCGTGCATGGAACCGGCACTCTTCCACGGAGTCGGTACCTACTCGCTTGAGATTTTTGAAAGTCTGCCGAATGTAGATGCGATAATCGTGCCGATCGGCGGTGGCAGCGGTTCCTGCGGTGCTATTACCGTTGCGAAAGCGATCAACCCGAATGTCAAGGTTATCGGCGTGCAAGCCGAAAATGCACCGGCTATCTATCGTTCATGGAAAGCAGGACACCATACAGAAACCGATTCTTGTGAGACGATTGCAGATGGACTCGCGACGCGTGTGCCCTTTTCATTGCCGTTTTCTATTATCCAAAAAGGCATTCATGACATGGTGCTGCTCAGTGAGGCAGAGATTGCGGACGGTATCCGTTCGGCGTTACGGTGGACACACAACTTGGCGGAAGGTGCAGGTGCTGCCCCGCTTGCAGCTGCGCATAAACGCACGGACCAATTAGCCGGAAAAAACGTTGTGATGGTCATGAGCGGTGCAAATCTTGACACCGAAACGCTCAAAAAAGTGCTTGCTCACCAATTATGAATTGTGTAGACAGGGTCCGACTCTTTAACCAACTGAACGGCTGCCCATTTCGCGCCTTCCACGAACTCGTTGCGGAGCGCGTTTGTGAGATCGGGATGGATGTGTAGGGATGCCAGATCCCACCGTAGGTTTTCGCTTTTTTCCACGACGACGTTGTCGGTTTCTGCAATGAGTGAGACGCGTTGCAAGCCACTGTTTTTTCGGGTTAATCGGACAGCGGATAGCACGTAGTGGATCGTCTGTTTCGGGTCTCGCATTTCGGCTTTGTAGTGTTCATCTGTAGGGAGGCGGTAATGTCCGAAACGCATCAGTTTTAGATTGCCAAGGAACTGATCTGTCTCATATTCTTCTGGGCGCGGTAAACCGCCGTAGATGATGATATGTCGGCATCCGTATTCTTCCAGCGCGTAATCCACGGCAAGTTGTCCATCGGTCCAATCCTTATCTGTTTTTCCAACCCATTTTTCAACGATCTGTTTTGCCTGTGTTTCGCCATCTACAACCGAATCCATATCACCGATGAGAATATCCGGGACAATTGGCGGCCCTCCATGCCGATTTAGGTCCTCAAATATCCGAATGCCGCCATCGGCACAGATCAGCGGGAACCGATTTTCCAGCGCGGTTACAATCTCTTGGCGGTAAAATCCGAGATACCGTGTGTCGTAATAGCCGTTGAGGAAGATAAGTCCCGCTTTCATCTAAAAAACGGTTTGGAGACCCCTACCTTTAGGTAGGGGAGGAAAAACCGCCCTCATTAATTAGACCAAACCTTTCGGAAAAAGATTTGATTTTAGGGTTAAAATGTGGTATAATTAACATAGTCACTTGGTAGAGAAAAACAACTTCCGCACTCTGCGGTTGTCTCTACCAACCACTTTGTTTTGTGGCTTGTGACTGTGGCTAATACCCACAACAACATGGGAGTCGGAAGTGTCTCCCTATGGCATGCACACAAGGACGTGTATGCAAGTTACTCGAAGACAATAGAACGCTCGTTCAAACTTCCTTAGTCGGGAGTGTCTGAGGTTCTATCCAGAGAGCGTAGAGTAATCTCTCTAAACGGCTGCTTGAGCTGTGCGGTGGCGGATAGGTAAAGTAGCGAGCCGAGACCGCGGAACAAACAATTGCCAAGAACGACGGGGTGACTCTTAACAAGCCCCAACTTTAGTTGGCGGGTACTTGACATTTCTATATTTCCTTGCGGTTTGATGATATTGGACGAGGGAAGCAGTTGGATTGGATGATAGGCGTTTTTGACGCGCTTTAAATTCTCTAACCCTGAATCGTCCATAGCGTTAATCCATCTATAGGTATCTTTTAGCTCCCTGCAGAATTCTCGATAGATAAACTGTGCTAATCCGTTTATACTGAGGTCAGCGATCTCGAACAGCACGCAGAATGTTTCTGCATTCAGCGGGTAGCCGAAAGTATAGCCTCTAATCTCTCCGTTAATATAGACAACCCTACCGAAGAGTCCGAGCGCGTTCGCGTGTGAAATCCCGATTCGGTGCGCGGATCGTGAATCGTCGAGCATCGCATTATAGATCGGATCGTCCGACTTTGCCGACCGCGTCTCGCGCCATCTGTCATAAAGCGCGAGACATTCGCCTTGATCCGCAGGCGTATAGACACATAATTTTACCGAGGGATACTTTGCTACAAAGCCGTTGTACGCATGGCGTTGTCGCTTATAGCGATCCCCGCGTAGCCCTGCAAGTGCCGCCGTTTCATAGAGATATTCTGTCTCCTTCAAAATAGTCTGAAATCCATTCCCTTCAAAATAAGCGAGCAGCTTCTGTGGCACATTTTCGATTCGGGCGATGTGTCGATTCCGATTGCTATTTAACATAAATTGATAGGCTTTGTTGATAATGTTGAGATAGGAGCGGTTTTCGGTCTCGAGCGGTATCGGCAGTATCGGCATGAAGTAGTCATCCGCCTGTTTCGCGAAAATGCACAAGTAGTCCGCCAGCAGCGTCCAATACAACTGAAAATGCTCTTGCCACACATAGAGCGGTGCGAAGGCATAATGTGATAAGCGCGTCCTTATGCGATGCGCGTGCGCGTCAAAAATCGGTTTATCGTTAAGCGTGAGTGGCTGAAGTCGCATCTGTTAATTGCGCTAAAGTGTGGACGATGATTACAGTCTCTTGATAGTCGCCGATGAGGCTCCAGTTTGCGGCGATCTGCGCGGTGACAGCTTCGGATTCGACGTAAGCAATGACATTGCGGATATGCCGTTGAAATGCTTCCGTTTCGAGATGTGCCTCACCGAAAGGGCAGAGCATATCCACACCGAGTACGACTTCGCTGCCATCTTCACTAAACATGAGTGCGAACGGGTAGAGTTGGCAGTCGAGCGGGCGGATCGGGTAGATGGTGCAATGGCTCGTCTCTGGATCGAAAAATGGGCAGATATAGAAATCGTTATGCGGTTTGAGTTGGATTTGCGCGCTTTTTCCGTCTGCCTGCGGACGAAAACGTGAAGGATCTGCCCCGTGTTTTATAACTTTTTCCTTCTCCGTTTCGGTAAAGATCGGCGCGAGCGGACTATCTGCTTCTAAGAACCGACAACAGACATCACACGAAAAGCAGACCTCGGAGGGGATGATTTGATAGAGTGTCGTCTGTGCAGGGTTAGAAGTCTCCATCATGCTAAAGCTTTCCCGATTGCATCAATTACGATATGAACATCCGCTTCGGTCAAACCTGGGTGGAGCGGGAGACTCACAACGCGTTCGAACGCTGCCTCCGCACACGGGAAATCGCCGACGCGGTAGCCGTACCGTTTCTGATAAAACTCGAAAAGATGTAACGGAATGTAGTGGACACTGCATTCAATGTTCGCCGCTCTTAAAGATGCCACAAAATCATCACGGTTGCCGGTCTGGAGCTGGATAATATAGAGATGCCACGCATGCTCGCGCGGGTTTTCGGGTGCCATAGGTGTGCTTATCTCTGGGAATTTTGTCAGCTCCGTTTGATACATCTGCGCGAAGTTGCGACGGCGTTCATGTTGCTTGTTGAGTTTCATGAGTTGACACACCCCCATCGCCGCTTGAATATCGGTCATGTTGTATTTATAGCCTTCGGTGGCGATGTCGTAATGCCAAATGTTGCGTTGCGATTGACGTGCCCATGCGTCTTTGTCGATTCCGTGGAGTCGCATCGTGCGGAGCGGTTCGGCGAACGCATCGCTGTTGGTGGTAATCATCCCGCCTTCGCCTGTGGTGAGGTTCTTGTTCGCATAGAAACTGAAAGCGGATAGGTCGCCGATGGCACCGATGTGCTGCCCACTGTATTCAACTGGAATGGCGTGTGCAGCGTCGTCAATGAGCGTGAGATTATAACTTTGCGTTATGTCTCGTAGCGCGTCCATATCGCACGGGATACCGGCGATGTGAACGGGGAGTATGGCTTTCGTACGAGCGGTTATCGCCTGCGCAATTTTACTTGTGTCTATGTTCAATGTATCGGGATGGATATCCACAAACACAGGCTTTGCATCAACATATCGGATCGCTTCAGCAGTTGCGGTGAAGGTGTAAGGTGTTGTGATAACTTCGTCGCCGCTGCCGACACCGGCGACTACAAGGCTCAGATGCAACGCCGCGGTACAAGAACTGACAGCGATGGCGTGCTTGACACCGAGGTATTCGGCGAAGGCGCGTTCAAATTCACGGACTCTGTTGCCGGTGCTGATCCATTTGGAGGCAAGCACTTGGCTAACGGCTTCAATTTCGGTATCATCGATCCAAGGACGACTAAACGGTATAAACGGATTCTTTGCCATTCTTTTATAATTCCTTACGGTTCGCAGTGTTATACGGATGGCTCCATTTTGCGTTGCAAAATATGGATCATCGCTTCAAGGGCAAGTTTATAACTATGGGACCCGAAACCGCCGATAACACCGACAGCGACCGCGGATATATACGAATGATGCCGAAATTCTTCGCGGGCATAGATGTTAGACAGATGGATCTCAATGACCGGCAGTGCGACGGTGGAGAGCGCGTCCCGGATGGCGACACTTGTATGCGTATAGGCTGCGGGATTAATCAATATCCCGTCTGCCCAGTCGATATGGTCGCCGATGATGGAGACGAGTTCGCCTTCGTGGTTAGATTGAAAGATTTTGAGGACAATCGCGTGGGACGATGCTGCGGCGTGCTGGTCGAGCATTATGTTGATGTCTGCTAATGTTTCGTGTCCATAGATCTCGGGTTGACGTTTCCCCAAGAGATGTAGATTCGGTCCGTGTAGGACGAGGATGTTCATATATAGCTTCCTTTTTTAGTCGGTTTCTCCTTTGTATGCCATCTGTGATGTTTAGTTTACCATACCTGAACTCCCACGTGCAAGAAATTGTTTTTTAATCCGCATCTTTCTTATCAATCCGGGTGCCAAGCACGCGCGCGCCGTAAACAATCGTTAGGAATATGATGATACCCGAAAGGGTGCGGAAGTGTTCCTCATAGCTGCGCCATCTAAATTTCCAGAATCTAAAGGAAAAGAATTCATCCGCGAGTGCTTGCCACGCTAAAAAGATGATACCACCGGAAATACACATCACCGTAAAGACGAAGGATAAGGATCGTTTTGTCTCTCTGAGGCTGCACCAAAGCAGTGCAGCACACCAGATGATCATCAGAATTAGGAGAATCTTCATTTTTCTTTTTATCCAAAGACATAGCGTGTTACACAACAACGCCTACCTCTGCGCGCCAAGCGTCCAGCAGTCCCATGTTACCGAGTGTGTCCTCCCAAGACATCGCCGGTGCCTGTCGGTCCGCGATATGTGAGGCAACTGTATCTGCTTCATAGGTGAAAAGATCCCTATCGACGGGGACGGTTACGCCAATCTTCTCCCGGCTTTGGAACGATTGAACGAGCAGCTGCGTTGGGGGAAAAGTTGTGTCAGGCGGCAATGGTGTTCTTGCACTCCGGCAGGGAGATGACGGCAGCCACGGGTTCGGAATCGTGAGTGTGCCTTCTGTGCCATAGATAATGACGTTACTGCCGTAATTGCATTCAACGGCACAAACGATCTCGGCGATAATGTCGTTTTCAAATTTCAGGGTCGCCGCTGCGATATGATCCACGCCTGTCGGACCGACTTTTCCGTTTGCTTTTACGGAGATCGGATTTAAAAACAGTTCATTCGCCGCTGCACCTGCGACTTTCCGTGCCATTGACGCTGTATAACACCCGATGTCGAGGATACCCCCGCCGCCCATTTCACGGTTATAGATACGGCTCTGTGGATTGAAACCGGAACGGTACCCGAAGGTTGCACGAATGGCTTGGACATCGCCGATGGTCCCGTCTTGTATCAGTTCAACCATTTTGGCGATCTGTGGGTGGCAACGATACATAAAAGCTTCCATGAGAAAAACGTCGTTTTCGCGTGCAGCGTTCACCATCGCAGCGGCTTCGGCGTGATTCATACTAATCGGTTTTTCAACGAGTAGGTGTTTCCCCGCTTCGGCGCATTTTATCGCCCATTCGGCATGTAACGGGTGAATCGTCGCGATATAAACAGCGTCAATATCGTCATCTGTTAGTAGATCCGCGTAGTCGTTGTATTGGCGATGGATGCCGAAATCGCCGGCGAGTCTGTCAATACGTTCCTGCGTGCGACTCGCGACTGCAAGGATCTGTCCTGTGTCTGTAAAGCGCATGCCGTTACAGAATACATAAGCGATACCGCCTGCGCCCATAACGCCCCAATTTAACATCTGTTATCTCCTCCTGTTAATTAGCTGCCGGTGTTTCATAAATAGAATAGATTCTGGTGCTCTTAAATGTTGTAGCACAGGCTAACAGCCTATGCTACGAAATCCGGGCGGCGGCTGCCCGCTTGCTTGCAAGTGGATGCATAATGCCAGCACCCGGGGGCCAAACTCCCGGTTCCGCCTTGATCCAGTCGCACAATTTCTGAGCGTGTGGTGTCAAAGTTTCCCAAATTTCGTGTGGCATAATCCGACTGAAGCCGTGCTGTGTGCGCCACGGTGCTGCGTACTCAACATTGGGCAGTGCTCGAATCTCCTTGGATACGTTTGGCGTTGCGCCGTGCCATGCCCGGTTATCACGGAATACACCAGAACCGGCAGTTGCCCCGACAAGCGTTGAGTGTTTCATCCAATCGGGTTCATCGCCTGGCGGCGGCGGGTTCTGTTGCAGCGTATGTGTTCCCGGAATCTGTCGAATCGGTCCGTTTTCCCAAGTGAGGTCACACATGATGAAGTTAATGGTGACAGTCGGAGGTGTCATCTCCATAACCAGTTTTTGTGAGGGGACATCAAGGTTTCCGTTGTCGTCTCTATGGAGTTGAACGCCGAGTCGTTCCGCTTGCGCGATGCGTGCCTCGGTAAGATGTTGTGGGTCTCTGCCATCTGGGTGCAGATGTTGGTACTCAATTGCACCCGGGAGGCAGAGGTCGCCACCTGAACCCCACACGCGATAATCTGAAGATCCGAAAATCTCTGTAACGATTGGCGTTGTGGTCGGTAGGTCAATCATACTTGCCCAAGCGGGGTGGTGCAGCATCTGTCTTGAAGCGGAAGAGGTGCCGTAGCTATATCGGTGTGGCAGCCTCCCCGTTTCGGTTACATATTTTCTATCGCCTTCGCCAGGGATTGACAGAATGTCGCGCAGTGCTTCAGCGCATCCATCTCGCCAGCGTGCCAGTTGTTCAGGGGTGAGTAGATCGCGTACGACAACGAAACCGTCCCGATGAAAAATACGAGCGGCTCGCTTAACTTCATTCGGATCACAGATTTCGAGTCCGCTGATGCCGTTATGTTGGCGTAGCTTTTCGCGGAGTGCCTCGACTTCTGGATCGTCGTAGACCCGACGTTTCGGCGAGTTCGGATCTGACACACCGAAACCTCTATTGCCGGTGGGAACGTTTCCGTCAGCGTCAACGGTTTCATTGATAGGTGTGTGTTCATCCCATCCGACGCGCGTTTCACCATAAACTTGCATTTCCACTAATTCTGGGGTGAGCGTTCTTGTGTTATCTCTCATGAGGATAATTCCTTATTTTTCTCGGTGTCGGTATGTCTGAGCATGGAGCCTTTAGCAACCATTTTTGACAGTTACCAAAATGTTTCTTCTAATTTTAGCAAAATCCCTATTTTTTATCAAGTAAGATATATGAAAAAACTTGACATTCCCATATCTTTCGGGTATACTTATTGTATCTACCTAAGTTGCCCATTTTTAGTAGCAACTTGGGTTATACCTATAAAACGCAATGCAAAAGGAGAGATACGCATGGCAACGCATCCAGACGTGCTTTCCATTCCTTACGCACCAACAGAAACAACCGACCTATATCCTGAATCAGATGGGAAACCGATGGCTGAAACAGATCTTCACATAGATGAAATAATCCGCATGCGGTTAATCTTCCGGAGGTACTATGCTGCCCACCCGGGCACTTATATTTCCGGGAATATTATGATGTATTACGAAGACGGGAGACCTCCAAAAGCGGTCTCTCCAGATCTGCTTATCTCTTTCGGGGTAGGCAACAAACCCCGCCGCACCTACAAAATATGGGAAGAAGGCAAACCACCCGATTTTGTAGTTGAGTTCGCAAGCAAAGGCACCGTTCAAAACGATTTAAACACGAAAATGAAACTCTACGCCGAGCTGGGGATTCCAGAATACTTCCTCTGTGATGTGGATAGACGCTATTTGCCCGCGCCGTTGATGGGGTTTCGGCTGGTCGATGGCGAGTATGTTGAGATTCCACCGAACGCTGATGGCGGAATTTCTTCAGCGGTTCTCGGATTGGATTTTCACGTGCTGCCGGATAGCTTCGGCATTTATGATCCGAATGCGGGAGAGTGGCTACAGACCCCCGCAGAGGCAGCAGAGGCACGCGCGGAACGTGATAGAGAACGTGCAGCGCGTGATAGAGAACGTGCAGCGCGTGATAGAGAACGTGCAGCGCGTGATAGAGAACGCGCGGAACATGCTGAAGCAGAACTTAAACGTCTCCAGGCGGAATTCGACCGCTTCAAAGAGGATGTGTAATCGTAGCGGTCCTTAACCCGAAGAGGGAGGACATATCTAATTGAAACAGATTACTTTAACAGGCATCAAGCCGACAGGACAGCCACACATCGGGAACTATCTCGGTATGATCAAACCTGCACTGGAACTGGCGAAGGATTATCAAGCCCTTTACTTTATAGCGGATTATCACGCACTCACTACTGTAAAGGACAAAAAACAGTTACAGGATTTAACGCATCAAGTAGCGGCAACATGGTTAGCGTTGGGTTTGGATCCGGAGAAGGTGATCTTTTACCGTCAATCAGACATTCCGGAGGTATTTGAATTGACGTGGATTTTATCCTGTTTCACGGCAAAAGGTTTGCTGAACCGCGCGCATGCCTACAAAACGATAGTTGACGATAATATTGCCACGGGTCGCGAGGCGGACAAAAACATTAACATTGGGCTCTTTACTTACCCCGTTTTGATGGCTGCGGACATCTTACTTTTCGGCACAGATGTTGTGCCGGTCGGGCTTGACCAGCGGCAACACCTTGAAATTACGCGCGATGTCGCGCTTACCTTCAACAACACCTATGGCAACGTCTTGACGATCCCGGAAGCCGTAATTCGGAAAGAGGTGATGACGATCCCGGGTATTGATGGTAGGAAGATGAGCAAAAGTTATAACAACGTCATCCCGATTTTTGCACCATCGGACCAGGTACTTAAACCTGTCAAGCGCATCGTAACGGATTCGATACGTCCTGAAGAACCGAAAGATCCAGATGCGTGTAATATTTTTGCGATCTACCGTCACTTTGCGGATGCAGATGCCGTTGCTGCGAAGCGGAGGCTCTATCTTGAGGGTGGACTTGCGTATGGTACGATGAAACAGGAGCTGTTTGAATTGCTGGAGTCCACATTTTCCGAGAAACGCGACCGATATAATGCGTTGATGGCCAACACGGATGCGTTGGATAAAATGCTTGAAAGAGGTGCGGAAAAAGCACGCGACATCGCGGTCCCGATTTTGGCGAAGGTCCGCAAAGCCGTCGGTGTGAGTCTTTGATCACAAACTAAAGAATTAATTTGCGTTGAAATTGATATAGAAATTATGTTATAATTATGTAAAATGATGTCGTCCGAAAAAAAAACTTGCATTTTTATGCAAAATGTGTAAAAATGTTTATATCACCTATTTTTAAGGTTGTGCGGAACATCAGGCAGTTAATGCGCACTGATAGTTTTACAAATAGCGGATTAGGCAACGAAATATATCCGCGCTGCGTCGCGGTAAATCTTCAAAGAAAGTGAGAGGAATTAAGATGAAATTTAATGCTTTAGCAGTTGTCCTATTGAGTTTGGGACTAATGATTTTGAGTCTCGTCGCTGTGAATAGCAGTAGCGCCGAAATTAGCCAGAAGGATGTCGTAGGGATTTGGCTGTTCGACGATGGAGCCGGTAATATGGCGATGGACTCTTCAGGAAATAATAATCACGGTACGATTGTCAATGCTCCGATTTGGGTCGATGGTCGATTCGGCGGTGCCTTAGGCTTTGATGGTGCAGGCAACTGCGTGAATACGAACCAAAAACTTCTCAACGGCGTGCGTGAATTCACAGTCGTTGCTTGGGTGAAACCTGGGAATATCACTACCAATCGCGTTGGTGTGATCGGTCAGAACGACTCCCCAGAATTCGGTTTTATTAACCCGACAACCGTCATGCTATGGACACCGACGGCGGGGGGTAACGAGAATCCTTACGAACATCCGCCCGGTGAGTGGCACCATGTCGCTGCTGTTGCGACCCGACAATTCACAAAGGTTTACGTCGATGGTACCCCGACCACGAAAAACGGGAACTGGATCAATCACGGTAGGTCCGATTTCAATGTCAATATCGGTGGTTGTGGCGTTTGGGACGGTAGCGGTAACTGGTTCACAGGTGCAATGGACGAGGTCGGTCTTTTCCACACACCTTTAAGCGATGAAGAGATCGCTGACCTGATGAATAACGGCTTGACGGCTTTAGGGGTTGCGGTAGAACCGGCGGGTAAACTTGCTGTAACTTGGGGTTCTCTCAAGCGGAAAAGTTATTAGATAACATTCGGCAGGGGCGGAAGCGGGGAACTGGTACGCGTTACTACTTCCCCTTTCTGTCCTACTGTTGTACAAGATAAGCCCCGGTGTAAGACCGGGGCCAACCTATATGCCGTGGAAGACTTTGCAGGCTTCGCGGCATTTTTTCTTCCTACTTCAGAGATTCATGCGGGTGCAGTAGCACCGAAGCCAATAGGAAACAACCTATATTTCCATGTCGTCATCGTCTCTATCGTCGTACCGACGCGGCTCTCGGCGTTCTGTGCGAGGGCGCGCAGGATTAACTTTCAGGGGACGTCCCATCATCTCTTGACCGTCCAACGCTTCTATTGCTCGCTCGCCATCCTCTTGGTTTTCCATTTCAACAAATCCAAACCCTTTGGAGCGACCGTCGTACCGGTCACGGATAATCGTGGCGGTAGCAACCGGACCATATTCACCAAAGAGTGCTTCGAGGTCTTCTTCCGTGGCTGCGTAAGGCACGTTGCCGACGTAGATATTCATCTCTTTTCTCCTTTTAGAAATTATATGTACCCTAACCGGATCCTTAAGGACATACGGTACACCGTGAGGACACACACTGCATCCCCACGTACCGATATTTTTTTCGACACCGGCATAGGGTAACGAAAATACGGGAAAATGAGAAAACTGAGCACTGTCAGCATTTTCAAAGGCAGAATTTGGCAGCAAGCGTAGGAAAGATTGCAACAATTAGCGATCATCAATCTCTTGTCGGAAACCTTATCCCGTCTCACAAAAAAGAGCGGTTTTAGTTCCAAACTGTAAAACTGTCAAAACACTACTCGTAACTTTGCCAGCGGACACTATCACATTTCCCTTAAAAAATCTACGATAAATTATATCACAACCTTTGGCATTTGTCAATTTTAAATTTCATTTATAAAAAAAATCTTATTTCGCTTATAAAAAAAATCTTATTTCGCTGTCATCCAATTATCGCCGATTCCTGCCTCTGTCCGAAGCGGAACCTGCAGGGGCATAGCGTTTTCCATCTCTTCGCAAACAATCTCAGCCTGTTCTGTGGCGAGTGTTTCTGGTGTCTCAAGTACCAATTCATCATGAATCTGTAGGAGCATTTTTAACGGCAATTTATCTTTATCAATTCGATGCTGCACACGTACCATCGCCGCCTTCATGAGATCTGCAGCGGACCCTTGGACGACGGTATTGATTGCCAGCCGTTCGCCGAGGCTGCGCTGCCTTCTGTTCGTGGAATAAATTTCAGGAATAGCACGCCGTCTACCGGTGAGTGTGCTCACATACCCGTGATCCGATGCTTGCTGGACACATTGCTGCAGGAAATGATCTATCCCTGGAAAACGCGTTTTGTAATCGTCAATCAGCGTTGATGCCTCCTTGACACGCATCCCCTTAATCCGACGCGCGAGCCCTGTCGGAGAGACCCCATAGATGATACCGAAATTGATAGTTTTTGCCTTATCGCGGAGTTCTCGGGTAACCGATTCTGTGGGTACCTCAAACACCTGTGAAGCAACAGCGGTATGAATGTCCAAATCTTGGGTGAATGTCTCAATCAAACTTGTATCTTTACTAAAATGTGCCAAGATACGGAGTTCAATTTGTGAATAGTCGGCGCAGATTAGCTGATACCCCTCTGGTGCCTTAAAGGCGCGCCGTAACTGTCTACCGATCTCTGTACGGACAGGAATATTCTGTAGATTCGGACCGTCGGACTTTAAACGTCCTGTTGCGGTTGTGAGTTGATAGAGATGCGTATGGATACGCCCCGTTCTGGTGTCAATAGCGTTCTGGAGTTGTGCTACATAAGTACTCTGTAACTTACGATATTGGCGGTAGTCCATAATTAAGCGTGGGACACTCGTCTTCGGATCGTTGACATCCTCTCTGAGTGAGAGTGCTTCTAACACGGTGACATCCGTGGAGACGTTGCCGCCGCGCGTCCGTTTTATCGGTTTGAAACCGAGTTCCTCAAACAGCACTGCTGCAAGTTGGCTCGGTGAATCAATGTTGAACGGATACCCGACGATTTCGTGAATCTCCGCTTGCCGAGCATCAACGAGTTTTTCAATGACCGCGCTTTGACGTTTGAGTTCCGCCTTATCGCAAACGATGCCGTTATATTCCATCTCGGCGAGAAGAGGCGCGAGCGGTGATTCTATCTCGCTCACCAATTCTGTGATCTCCAACGCCTCGAGTTTCGGTATCAGGAAGTGATAGAGGCGGAGCGCGATGTCCGCATCTTCTGCAGCGTAAATCGTGGCTTCGTCCAAAGGCACTTCCGCAATGGTTTTCTGTCGTGTGTCTTCCGATGCGAACAACCCCTCTGGTTCCGCCGTTTTACCGGCAGGCGTTGCAGTGAGTTCTTCAAACGAGATCATTTTATGCGCTAAATGGAGCAGTGCCAGCGTATCAAGGTTATGGGAAGGTGTCCTGGCATCGACCAATTGACTTGCGAGCAGCGTATCAAAAACGACACCTTGAAGTTTAACACCGTTCCTAATGAGAATACTTGCATCAAATTTCAGGTTATGTCCACATTTCGGGAGTGCAGGATTCTCAAGAATCGGCTTGAGTGCCGCCAGTACGGTGTCTGTATCCAAATGGTTTTCAGGCTGCGGCGAATGCACTGGCACGTAAACGCCGTGTTGAGGTTTCCAAGCGAAACTTAACCCACAAAGTTTCGCTTCACGATCCAAGCCATCTGTTTCAGTATCAAAACTGATGATTTCTTGTGCCGATAGCGTCTCGACGAGCGCGTTGAGTTCTTCGAGTGTAACAACCGCTGAATAGTCGCCTGTTTCGGCGGTGTCATAGCTGCCCTTGTCCAAAATAGCCTCTGTTTTTTGTGCTAATTCTGCGACGCGTTCTTTACGTGTCGCCGGTGCAGTTACGGCTTCAGTATCTCCGCCTGCAAGTTTTGTTACGACCGCTTCATAACGCCTGAGTTCCAATTCCTGGAACAGGGGTCGGATTTTCTGGAGGTCAAGCGGTTTGACGCGTGCTTGCGCTAAGGAGAAGTCCAAGGTAGCATCTCGTTTCAAGGTGACCAATCGTTGTGCTAAAGCGAGTTGGGAATGTGCCTTCTCTAAATTCTCGCGGCGTTTCCCTTTAATCGCATCAATGTTTTCAAAGATACCGTCAATAGAATCGTATTGCTGAATTAATTGCGCAGCGGTTTTCAAGCCTATTTTTTCGACACCGGGGATGTTATCAGAAGTATCCCCCATTAACGCGAGCACATCAACGACCTGCTCCGGTTTGATGCCTTTCGTTTCCAATAACGATTGCTCATCAATAATCTTATTGTTGTGGAGGTCCAGCATCGTCACCCGTTCACCGAGCAGCTGCTCAAGGTCTTTATCTCTGGAAATAATAGAGACCTCAACATCTTCTGCCTTTGGATCGTCAAGTATCACCTGCGTAACAGAGGCAATGATGTCATCTGCTTCGAGTTCCGGTTTACCGAGCGTCAAAATACCAAATGCCTCCAGCAATTGGAGGACGCGATGAATCTGGGTCACGAGATCATCAGGTGGGGCAGAACGGTTCGCCTTGTATTCCGCATAGAGTTCATGGCGAAACGTGTCCCCGGGTGTATCAATGGCAGCGACGACGTACTTCGCCTGAAGTTCGGTTAAGATTCTAATCAGTGTCCCCGCGAATCCGAAGACAGCATGCGTGGCTTCACCGGTGATGCTACTTGTCAACCCGCCACGAATTGCGTAATACGCGCGAAATATTTCGGCGTGTGTATCAATAATATAGACAGTCTCTTTTTGCGCGGTTTGCATGAGTGTTATGGATGCCTCCTAATGCGGGAAATGCCAGCGGCGCAAAGAATCTGATGCGGATAAACCTGCCTCTTGCCCGAGTGCGAACGCTGTTGCGATTAAGTTTCGTTCACCGGCTATAATATCGCCCGCGGCAAAGAGCCCGGGAATCGGGTTTCCGCTGCTATCTAACATCTGCATATCTTCGTTTGCGATAATCAACCCCTCTTCGTCTTTCTGGTAATCCCATCCTTCAAGGAATTTCGTATTCGGGATTAACCCTTCATCGACGAGGAAACCGTGGAAAAACAGTTCGGTGCCATCAATCATTTCGAATCCCAGAAGGTCGGTTTTTTCACCGATGTGGCGTTTAATCTTTGTCTCAATGATATTAATTTTTCGTGCCTTTACCTGTTCCAACACAGGCGGTGACATCGCGTGGGGTCTACCGTTTGTTAGGATTGTGATTTTATCGGTAAAGTCCTGTGCACCGATCGCTGTTTCATAGATATAGTCGCCGACACCGAGGAGTGCCAAATGTTCATTGACATGGAGATGTCCATCACAACGGATACAAACGTGCCACCCTTTTTTGTTGCCGGCGTAGCGGAAAACGGTAGCATACTGCTTATAGAGGCGTTCTTCACCGGCTTCAAACTCGATATCGGGCCATTTGTCATCAAAACCGGCAGCAACCACGACAGTGCGAGATTTAAAATGTGCTACCTCCACAGGTGCATTCTTTTTAAGTGTTTTTGTAGAGGCTTCGAGTTCAAAGACGTCCCCGTTGCGGGTGAGTTTTTGCACCAATCCATCGCGCACATCAATGCCGGTTTTCCGTTTCTCCGATCCGAGCATGAAATCAACAACAGGACGGCTCTCCATCCACTTCATGAGCTCCTTTGCAAAATTCGGTCCGATGATACCCGGGAAGACGGGGGCGTCTTCAATCTCTACCGACTTTGACCAGTACGCGCGCCCGCGACTAAAACTTACTTTTCCAGAATGTAGTACTAAAACATGCCGCATTTGATGGCTCGCTGAGACTGCGGCTTGTGTGCCAGCGGGTCCCGCGCCAACGACTGCAACATCGTAGATCGTTTCTGCCATCGTTCTTCTCCTAATTTTGGGATTTGCCCCCCGATGCTATCTAAATTCTATTTCTCAAAACCCATATTTTTTCCATTTTTCATCAACCAATGCAATCACGTCATCGGACATGCGAATCTCTTGGGGCCATTCGCGTTGATACCCCTCTTCTGCCCATTTCGTTGTCGCATCAATCCCCATTTTAGAACCCGCACCCATCAGTGGCGAAGCGTGATCCAACACGTCAACAGGTCCTTCAACAATGGTTACATCCCGTTTCGGATCAACATTGCTTCCGACATAAAAAAGCACCTCTTCAACATTCTGAACATCAACATCTTTATCAACAACGATGATGATTTTGCTGAACATCAGCTGCCCGAGTCCCCAGAAGCTGTGCATCATCTTTTTTGCCTGATAAGGATAGCGTTTATCAATAGAAATTAGCGCGAAGTTGTGGAATACGCCGAACAGGGGTAAATTCATATCCACCAGTTCCGGGAGCTGCGTCTTAATCAACGGCATAAAGATTCGCTCAGTCGCTTTCCCCATGTAACAGTCCTCCATCGGTGGTTTACCGACGATAATCGTCTGATAGATGGGATTTTTACGATGCGTAATCGCTGTGATGTTAAGTAGTGGGTATTCATCGGCTAACGAATAAAATCCCGTATGATCGCCAAACGGTCCTTCTATGCAAGTCTCATCTGGTTCAATATATCCTTCAATCACGATGTCGGCATCTGCGGGGACAAGCATATCAATCGTCTTAGCGGGCACCATTTCGACGTTGGATTTGCGGAGAAACCCTGCGAATAGGAGTTCATCAATGCCGGAGGGCAGCGGTGCTGTCCCGATGTAAGACATCACAGGGTCGCCGCCGAGGGCGATTGCCACAGGCATCTGTTGCCCTGCTTGTTGATATTCGCGATGATGTGCGGCACCGTCGTGATGAATCTGCCAATGCATCGCTAATGCGTGTGGAGTTATTCTCTGCAAACGATAAGTGCCGACATTGCGTTGCCCGGTTTTGAGGCTATGCGTAAAGACTTGGGGCAAGGTAATATATCGATCAGCATCAAGGGGCCAGCATTTGATGAGCGGCAAGACATCTAACGAGGCATCTTCGCCGGTCAGTACCACCTCTTGAGACTCGCCTTTTTTGACGGTTTTCGGTGGAAAGTTCGCGAGTTGGGATAACATCCGTAAGATTTTGACTTTATCAAGGAGTGTATCGGGTGCATCCAATTTAATCATACTTTCGATTTCAGAGGCAACCTGTCCGAGATCGTCAACGCCGAGTGCCATCGCCATCCGCCGGTATGAACCGTAGGTGTTAATCAGGAGCGGCATCTCGCTGCCTTCAACCTTTTCAAACAGGAGGGCGGGCCCCGCTGCTTTACTCACGCGATCGGTGATTTCGGCAATTTCGAGGTCCGGGGATACAGTCGTTTTAATGCGTTTGAGTTCGCCTGCGCGATCCAAGGCTTTCACAAACGCTGCGAGGCTATCATAAGCCATGGGAATCCTTTCGTTGTGTGTTCCTTGTTGTATATAGTAAATCACATTTGTCTGAAGGTGTCAAATAAAAAATATCAATTCTGCATTATAACACAGTGTATGTTAGCAGAAGTACCAGATCCGCGCAACGAAAAAGGATCACCGCGATTTCCTTTGACAAAAAATCCAATGTCTGATACAATAACAGTTAGGATTTATCGGCAATAGGAGAGAAACTTATGCATCAAGTCTACACTTCCATCAGGACATTGTCCGCAGGTCTATATTCCGCATTTGGGATAGCACTATTGTCATTGGCGATTGCGTTGAGCGGTTGTAGTGACGATACTTCGGGCGGCAGCGGCTTCACGAATGTCGGACGCGGTGAACCGACTATCGTTGATTCTGCCTTGGCGATTAGCGTCTTTGACGATAGACCTGACGGTATCACGAATACGTTCTCCGCCAATGTCAACGATCAGGTGTTTTTATGGATCTTATGGGCGAATATCACAGAAGAACATACAGTTAACGTCCGATGGTACTCCCCAGAAGACGGTATTGACGATCCACCGTTCTGGGAAGAAAAACAGACCTTTACATCGACAACCGGTGATAAAATTACGTGGTTTTATATTGACCTGCCAGAACCAGACATTACAGGTGAGTGGTTCGTTGAAGTCTACCTTGATGGCGACCTCTTTGAGCGGAGCCATATCTTCTGGGTAGAATAACCACCCGCCATCCCCAGATGGAGAGCAGTCATGGATAGACTCAGAATCGCACATATCGGCACGGGCAGACGGGGTGCCGGTACTTATCTTCCGCTTATCTCAAAATTAACGCGTGACCTTGCGTTGGTCGCCGTTTGTGATCCGCGCGAAGAGAGTGTTACAGAACAGGGCGAGAAATACGGTGTCCCCGCTTATACAAATACCGAGCAGATGTTAGACGAAGTAAAGCCTGAAATCTGTTCAGTCGTGATTACACCGAGCAACAATCACATTCCCGGATTGCTCTGCTCCGAGCGCGGTATCAGCTATTGTACAGAGACACCGATTGATACCGACCTCGGTTGGGCGGATAAGATGATCGCTTCCGCACAGCAGAACGGCATCAAGCTGGAGGTCAATGAAAACTATTATCGTGTCCCTACGGAACGGATAAAACGGGAGATGATTCTTGCAGGGGTCTTCGGTAAAGTTAACGTCGCTTACAATGATTTCCGAGGACACGGCTATCACGGCATCGGACTCATCCGCAGTTATGTCGGTTTTGATAACGAACCGGTGCAAGTTTACGGGTTCCGAAAGGGATATGACGTTCAGGAGCACGTCTGGCGGAAAGGGCAACCCACGCGCAATACCGAGGATTGGCAACACGCAGTGATTGAGTTTGCAGACGGTGCTGTCGGTATCTTCAATTTTAGTGGTCTCTCCTACGGTTCACCGCTACGCGGTTTTAACGGCTCAAAGTTCTATGCTGAGCGTGGGATGTGTTTCCGAAACGATGCTGTGATTTTGAACGATACTGCCGATGAACAGCGCGCGGTTAGCATCACGCGTCGGACCAACACCCTTGATGGCTATGAAACCTTAGCTGCCCTTGTCGCTGATACTACCCCTGAAGTGGTCTGGGAGAACCCGTTGCAAAATTATCCGCTCAGCGATGGCGAAATTACGGTCGCTTCGGAACTGATGAGCCTCGTCAACGCCGTTCGCAACGATACGGAACCTGAATACGGCGCATACAACGGTCGCAAGGATCGGGAAATTGATGTCGCAATGGCGCGTTCATGGGCAAACAATGGCGCCCCTGTTACTTTTCCGTTTGACTATGAAAAACGCTAAAGTGAGGCATCACTATATTACGTTTTTCTTGCCGTTTGTGCTCAGGTTCTGTATACTTAATTGGGAAGTACAAAACACGAGAGGTATTCTTATGAAAAAAATGTGGTCGGTTTTTATTTTTTTATTCATCTTCGGTTTCAGCACGATGTCAGTCGGAAATGAGTGGGCGAACTACTACTTTCCAGATAGAGTCGGCAGCTCCTGGACATATCAAGACCAAGATGGCAACGAATTAACACGCTATGCAATAGAGCCAGAGGAAATTGATGGCGACACCTATCGCGCCTTCAGTTATGACCCGCCCTTGGAGGACTGGGCGGACTTCGAGCATTACATCCATCCCTATTATTATCAGGTCGGCGAGGACTGGATCGCGTATTTTGTCGGTACTGAAATTGAGAACGGACTTAAGGCATCCACAATGGAGCAGGCGGAGGTAATGCTGCCAATCATACGGCAACAACTCTTCGGAGACATACCTGAGGGAGTCACCGTCGATTTGGGTTACGATATTGAGGTGAACTCAGCAGATTACTTCTATCTGCTACCAACCCCTATCACCTACAATGAAGAGTGGACAGCACTTGAATTAAATGTTGAATTTACGGTCACAATGAATATCCAAGGGTTACCAGAGGAAATACCGGGCGGCGCACCGACTATCAAGACCAGCAGTAACATCGTAGAGATCGGGAAAGTCACCGGTACAGAAACCGTTGAAACATCCGCTGGCAGTTTTGAGGACTGCTTGGTAATTGAATACCAGACAGACGAGATCGTTCAGATAACTGTGTCTATCCCTGTCCCTGGTCTTGAACAACCACAACCCGAAGAACAAAAAGCGACCACTGTAACAACGCTCTGGCTGGCACCTAACGTTGGTATTGTGAAATTCAGGCACGAGCATCCCGAATCTGACAAGGAAAAAGAAAAGTTCGGATTGGAGCCGGAAGGCGTGATCACGCTTGAACTAACGGACTACGAAATCAAAAGTTCGCCTTCGGAGACAGAATGAGCACTTACCCTATCTATCGACCGAGACGGCTTCGCGCAAATGAAAACCTGCGGCGACTCGTCCGCGAAACAGCACTTTCTGTCAACGACCTCATTTATCCGATGTTCGTCGTTCACGGACATAGTACGGCAAACGAAATTGCTGCGATGCCCGGTTGCTACCAATATTCCGTTGACAGACTCGTCACCGCCGCGAAGGAACTCGCTGGACTCGGAATCCCCGGAACGATCCTGTTCGGCATTCCAGTCTCAAAAGACTCCCTCGGCACTGAGGCTTATGCCGATGATGGGATCATTCAACAGGCGGTCCGAGCGATCAAAGCTGCCGTGCCCGACCTACTCGTAATCACAGACGTATGTCTCTGTGAATACACCGACCACGGGCATTGTGGTGTCATTGAAGATAGCGAGGTGCAAAACGACCCGACGCTGGAGCTTCTCGTTAAAGAGAGCCTCTCACACGCTCGTGCCGGTGCGGATGTCATTGCCCCTTCAGATATGATGGACGGTCGCGTCGGCGCAATTCGGGATGCATTGGACGCAAACGGGTATGAAAATATACCGATTATGGCGTACGCCGCCAAATATGCCTCCGCATTTTACGGTCCCTTTCGTGAAGCCGCGGAATCCGCACCGCAATTTGGGGACCGACGCTCCTATCAGATGGATCCTGCGAATGCAGAGGAGGCACTCCGAGAAGTCGCATTGGATATTCAGGAAGGTGCAGACATTCTCATGGTGAAACCCGCGCTCTCTTATCTGGATGTCATCCATCGCGTCAAAACAGAATTTCAAGTGCCTGTCGCTGCCTACAACGTCAGCGGAGAATATGCTATGGTTAAAGCCGCAGCACAGAACGGTTGGATTGATGAAAAACGTGTCGCCTTGGAACTTCTAACAAGCATCAAACGCGCAGGCGCGGATATGATTTTAACCTATTTCGCGAAGTCTGTTGTAGAATGGCTCAGCGATTAAAATTTTGGAGGAAACGCTTTGGAGCGCAATAAATCCTTAACTGCATGGCAAAAGGCACAACAGTTTATCCCTGGTGGTGTCAACAGTCCTGTCCGAAATTTCAGCAAGGTCGGCGGGCATCCATGCTTCATCGCACGTGGCAACGGTTCAAAAATATACGATATCGATGGAAACGAATATATTGACTATCTCGCCTCTTGGGGGCCCTTAGTTTTAGGGCATGCGCATCCGAACGTTGTGCAGGCTATCAGTGCAGCAGCGGTAAATGGCACCAGTTTCGGGGCGCCAACGACATTAGAGACGGAACTCGCTGAAATTATCGTTAAGGCTGTGCCTTCGATTGAGAAGGTGCGGCTCGTCAGTTCCGGCACCGAAGCCACAATGAGTGCAATTCGCGTCGCGCGCGGGTATACCGGTCGCGATAAAATCCTCAAAATTGATGGATGCTACCACGGGCATGTGGATTACCTGTTGGCAAAAGCTGGGTCCGGGGTCGCAACGTTTGGACTTTCCGATAGTGGCGGTGTCCCCGAAGATTTCGCACGAAATACGCTCACTGTACCCTTTAACAATCCGGATGCTGTTCGCGAAGTCGTAGAAGCCAACCCCGACGAAATCGCCTGTCTCATTCTCGAACCGATTATGGGCAATATGGGGATCATTCCGCCGCGTGAAGGCTACCTTGACCAACTTCGTGAAATCACCGAAGCACACGGCATCGTACTCATCTTTGATGAAGTTATCACCGGCTTTCGGGTAGCGTACGGTGGTGCCCAAACTTACTATAACGTCACACCCGACATGACCTGTTTAGGTAAAATTATCGGTGGCGGTTTACCTGTCGGGGCGTACGGCGGAAAACAGGAGATCATGAAATGTGTTGCCCCGGAGGGCGATGTCTATCAGGCGGGGACTTTGTCGGGTAATCCTTTAGCCGTTACCGCAGGGCTCACAACGCTCAAAAATCTTGCTGAACCAGGTGTTTATGAACACCTCGAAAGCCGGGCTGCAGCACTTGCTGAAGGACTCGCGGCAGCGACCCAAAAACACGGGATTGATGCTTGGCACAGTCGCGTCGGTTCTATGCTGATGCTCTACTTCACATCGGAGACCGTTACGGATGCCGATGGCGCACGCACAGCGGATACTGAACGGTACCAGCAATACTTCTGGGGGCTCGTAGAACGCGGGGTCTATGTCGCGCCTTCTCAGTTTGAGGCAGGGTTCGTCTCTTTAGTCCATTCCGAAGACGATATCCACAAAACCGTTCAAGCCGCAGCCGAAGTCTTGGTGAACCTATAGATGAAAGGGGAGGGACGGTTTGTAACCGCACTTTGGGAGAACTGAATGTCCAGTTTTGATGAAATTGTTAGCTTAATTGCCGATGACCTCACTGCCGTTGAGGCGAAACTCACCGAGCAGACAGCGAGTGAATATAGTTTTGTCGATATGGCAGTCCAGCACGTCGTGGAAGGCGGCGGTAAACGGCTCCGTCCTATTCTCGTTGTGCTTTCTGCTAAAGTCTGCGGGTACGAAGGGAGCGATGCCCACACGCTCGCTGCTGTCGTTGAACTCATCCATGTCGCCTCGCTGGTTCACGATGATGTACTGGATGAAGCCACGATCCGTCGCGGACGCGAAACGTTACAGGCGAAATGGGGCAATAAGGTCGCTGTCCTTGTCGGAGATTACCTGCATGCCCGCGTCCTTTCTATGCTCGTAGCGCGGCGTGCGGATGATCCAGCGATGGCGATCCTTGCCGATACTACGCAGGCAATGTGCGAAGGTGAGGTTATACACGCATATAAAAGCGGCGACTTTGACATCTCCGAAGCCGAATACCTTAAAATCATCAGTTTTAAGACAGGGAAACTCATTGCTGCGTCCTGCACCCTCGGCGCACACCTCGGAAACCCAACGGACACACAGCAGATTGAAGCACTCACAATCTACGGACAACAAATTGGGACTGCCTTCCAAATTGTTGATGACCTGCTCGATTTCACAGAAGATGCTGATAAATTAGGAAAAAACACATTTGGGGACCTCCGTGAAGGCAAACTCACTTTTCCAATCATTTATGCACGGAGTGTTTGTAATGATGACGAAAAGCAGATGTTGGAAAAAGTCCTGAATCCGAACACGGACGAAGCCGAGGCGATCGCCTTTGTTGAAACCTTGTTCCAGCGGTATGGTGTTGAAACGCACTGCTTGAAAGTCGCCCAAGGTTATGCTGATCGTGCCAAAGCAGCGTTAGCAGCCTTACCGAAAACCCCTGCCCGCGGCGCATTGGCGCAGCTTGCCGACTACGTCGTCTCACGCGAATCATAAGGCGTGTGACCGTCTGCCCCTGACAGCTCTTAAAACGGGGAGCAAGATAACACAAGGAAAATTTATGAAAGAATTGACTCCTATAGAGGAAACTCCCAGTCTTTTTCCTGATACAGCGGGGACACCTACAAACAATGTCTTCTCGACTGAGCGGACTCTTCAAGCACCGCCTATTGATTTGCCTGATTTTCTGAAATCAAACACAAGGCTAAAGATGGACGGTTTGGAGCTCCTCTCACATCTTCCAAATGAATCGGTCCCGGTGGCGTTTCTTGACCCGCAATATCGCGGGATGCTTGATAAGATGAATTATGGCAATGAGGGTAAAAGCAGAGAGAAGCGCAGAGGCGCGTTGAGGCAGATGCCTGAAGAACTGATTGCGAAATTCGTCCAAAGTATTGATAATGTGCTTATTCCATCAGGACACCTGTTTTTGTGGATGGACAAATTTCACCTTTGCCAGGGTTTCAAAAACTGGATAGATGGAACGCAATTAGACATTGTTGATTTGATTGTTTGGAATAAGGAGCGGATCGGAATGGGGTATCGGTCCAGGCGTGTGAGTGAGTATTGCGTTATTCTACAGAAGCAGCCGAAGAAAGCAAAAGGTGTCTGGAAAATTCATAACATTCCTGATGTATGGAGCGAGCGAACAAAAACAAAAAAACATCCGCATCAGAAACCTGTCAAATTGCAGGCAGAGCTTATCGCCGCTGTCAGCAATGAAGGTGATTACATCATCGATCCCGCTGCCGGCTCGTTCTCTGTCATGGCGGCGGCACACCTACAGCATCGGAATTTCATTGGATGTGATCTGGAGGGATGAATTCACCAATCCACCTCATCGAACCGCAAGGAAATTTAAAGAAATGTTTTATCCTGCATACCTAAATCTTCAGGATCGAAAATGTCTCGTGGTAGGGGGCGGCACCGTTGCGGAGCGGAAAGTCGTCGCTATGCTCATCAGCGGTGGCAATGTGACCGTGATTAGCCCGGACGCAACGGAATTGCTAACCTTCCTTGCACAGATCGGCACAATTCGCTGGCACAAACGGCAACTGAAGGCGGGCGATACGCACGGCTACTTTCTCGTCTGCGCCGCAACCGATTTCACGGATATTAACTCGGTTGTTTTTGCGGAAGCATACCAAAAGCACAAAATCCGTTTGGTTAACGTCGTTGACGTTATCCCACAATGCACCTTCGCCGCCGCTTCCGTTGTGACGGATGGTGAGCTAATGCTCAGCATCTCCACGAGTGGGAAAAGCCCGGCGACGAGTCGCCGCATTCGTGAATATTTTGAGCGGCTGCTGAACGTGACTTCGCTATACACACTCGGATATGAAGATGGGAAACCGGTACCTGTTGAAAACCAGGGACTACCCTATCCTATCTATCTGCTATTGGAAGGCCGTCCGTGCATCGTTTTATGTGGACAAGAAACGCCAGAAGTTGAACGTTATATCTCCCTGCTATCCGAATGTGGTGCCGCAGTGCTGTGTCTAACACCCGACACGCTCAAACCGCATCACCTTGAAAATGCGTTCCTTGTTATTGCGGACAAACCGTCTTCAGTAGATGCATCTTACGGAAGCGAGGACACGTTCATTCGGGAATATCTTGATGAACCGAGTGCAGGCACGCATTTCACGCCGGATCTGGTGATAGATGACAATCTGATAATTAGTGTGTCCACCCGAAACGGCATACGGATTAGCAATGCGAAACGACTGCATAAACAACTCACGAACCAGTTTGAAAACAACGGCTACGGTGCATTTATCGGATTCCTTGGGACGCGGCGTTCTGAAATTCTCAAAGCTTTTCCGACTCCGAAAGCGCGCGCAGCCTTCTTTGACACACTCATTGACACCGTTGAAATGAAGCACGGACATCCACAAACATGTTGCCTCGGTCTCACAAATCCTGAATGTTCCGCCAAATGCCTCTTCAACTGGGTTCGGCACGGTAAATTGGCGCGCGCCAACGCCTTTACCACCGAACTGCTTGACAAAGCGGACGAGGGGTGTTAAAATTTTACGAAAACGAAAAATTTCCCGGTTCGGTTAGGAATGCAGATCGCAACCCCCCTTTATCCCTGCTTATCAGGGGGGCAGGTGAGTACACCGCAAAACCGAACCTACCGGGCCTAGGTGGACAGTGTGCGGTTAATGCAATACAAACTTTTAGAAATGGTATTATAGGCGAAGGAAGGAAATTATGAGGACGCAAAACGATTTTGAATTGAAGCAAAGAAAGTACATGCCTGTCTTTCCAAAGGCGATTGGAAAACCTACCACTTACATTGAAGGCTACCCTTCGGAGGACGAAAACCCTATGCCAGCAGGCGAATTTCACGGAATGCAGATGCAGAGCTTATTTGACCAGTTCTTACGATATTTTCAGGCACACCCGTATATTCATGTCGGTATGGACAACTTTATCTATTACCGCGAGGGTGATATCAGAAAGGTCGTGGCTCCCGATGTGTATGTCGCCCTTGGTGCCGCGAAACTTCCGTTACGCAGAAGTTTTTATACTTGGGCAGAAGGCACCGTCCCTACAGCAGTTTTTGAGTTCCTTTCAGATGCAACAGCGTCTGAGGACCGACATGAAAAAGTTGAGGTGTATCTGCGTGATATGGGGGTCGCGGAGTATTTCATTCATCAACCGGATATGAAGCGCCCTGTAGAATTTCGGGGGTGGCGGCGGGATGCCTCGGGCAACATCGTTGAGATTGAAAAAGAGGCGGATGGCAGTATCTTCAGTGCGTCGTTAAACCTTTATTTTCGGTGGGAGCTTCATGAGGCGTGGGAGCTGCGGCTTTTGCGTCCGTATCTTCCCGATGGCACCGCTATTACAACTTCCATGGAGGAACATCACCTACGCGTGGCAGCAGAAGAATTAATGGAAGCGGAAGTGGAGCAACGGCAGGCCGCAGAAAGACGTGCCAGCGAAGAAGCGGAGCAACGGCAGGCCGCAGAAAGACGTGCCAGCGAAGAAGCGGAGCAACGGCAGGCCGCAGAAAGACGTGCCAGAGAAGAATTCGAAAAACGACAGGCAATAGAAGCCGAGTTAGAACGCCTCCGGGCACCACTCGCCAATAGGGAAAACGAAAGCGAATGAACACCACTAACGGAGATGCATATTATTCACCGGCTATGTCGCCTGATGGTCTCAAAAAGGTATGATAAATTTTCTGTTTCTCGTTACCCTTCTGATATATTTAGCGGCCGGCATCTTTCAGACGCTCTCGCTGGCGATTGGAAATCGGACCGAAGCCTCCGTAATACGTCCAGCAATTGAGCGGCTGGCTTTTTGGTGTACTATCATCGGTTTCGCTTTTCTGACTCTTTTTATTGCGCTGTGGTGGCTGCAGCAAGGGCATTTTCCGATGACGTACTGGACCGACTCCACCGCTTTCTTTGCTTGGGCAATCACGCTTATCTACCTCATCATCGTGCGGCTGACACATCTCCGCGCCCTCGGTAGTTTTGTGATGCCTGTTGCGTTCATCGCGATTCTTATCTCATACAGTTTCGCAACACACACCGCTGCGCTCCCGGAACCGTTGCAGAACTATTGGCTTTTGGCACACACTACCCTCATTTTTCTCAGTTATGCTGCGTTCATCGCTGCGTTTGGGTTTGGATTGATGTATTTGATAACCGAACGGAAAATCCGCAAAAAAACGGACGCGCTCCTTGATAATCTTCTCCCGTCGCTCGGTATCTCCGATGAACTCGGTTATCGCTGTATAATCCTCGGCGTGATTCTGCTCACAATGGGGGTCATTGTCGGGAGTCTCTGGACCCAGTATATCCGAGATGTCCCGTGGCGATGGCTCAATGCAAAAGTAATCTCTACGTTGATGACATGGTTTATCTATGTCGTCCAGATCGGGTTCCGTCAGTTTTGGGGGTGGCACGGACGCAGGGCAGCCTACGCCGCGCTCATCGGGTTCGTCGCTGTCCTCTGTACTTACGTCGGCGTTGACCTCTTTTTGGACAGCATGCATACATATCGATAGGGAGAAAAAATGAGACAATTTTGGACGCAAGGTCCCGTCAATGCTCAAGAACGGATTGCAGCCGCGTGACTAAATTTGACAGATGCTTTGATATATGATATAATTCATTTAATGCAGGCGTGTTCACTCTTAAAATTTTGTCTTGAGAAACAATGAACCAAATCGTCTCTATCGGAACCAGCCATCATGTTGCCCCGATTGAATTCAGGGAAAAATTGGCGTTCTCCGAAACACAAATTATAGAAGCTCTCCAGCACCTGCGTGAATCTTATCAGGTTCACGAAGCAGTGATCCTATCCACTTGCAATCGGGTGGAAATCTATGCAGTCGCCGATACAGTACGCACTGCCGACGCAGCTGCCAAAACGCTGGTTAAGTTCTTGTCTCGCTACCATCAGATCGGTGCGGAGTTGCTGAAGCGATGGACGTATCTACATCATAACTTAGAGACAATCCAGCATCTCTTCAGAGTGACGGCGAGCCTTGACTCTATGGTAGTCGGTGAATCCCAAATACTGGGACAGGTCAAAGCGGCTTTTGATACCTCGCGGGAAGCAGACGGTGCTGGAACAGTTCTCAACCGTCTTTTCACCAAAGCCTTCAGCGTTGGCAAGCGTGTCCGCTCCGAGACCTCTATTGCCGCCGGTGCTGTTTCTATTAGCTATGCCGCCGTTGAACTCGCCAAAAAGATTTTCAATACACTTGAAGGTAAAACGGTCGCGATTATCGGGGCGGGTGAAATGAGTGAACTCACTGCGAAGCATCTCGTCGCGAATGGTGTCTCCAATGTGATTGTCGCAAATCGCACCTACCAACACGCTGTCAAAGTCGCTGAGAAGTTTAACGGTACGCCCATCGCTTATGATAGCGATCTCGCTTTCCTGATTGATGCCGACATCGTCATTAGTTCTACCGATGCTCCCGATTATCTCGTTAAGCGACGCGCCCTCGCTGACATCATGCGAAAACGGAGGCATCGCTATATGTTTCTCATTGACATCGCTGTGCCACGCGATATTGAGCCGGACGTGAGTAAGATTGATCATGCTTTCCTTTATAATATTGATGATCTTGAAGCCGTCGTCGCCGCGAATCTCAAAGATCGACAGCAGGAAGCGACGCACGCGGAACAGATCATCTCCAAAGAGGCGAAGCGGTTCTATGCCCAATTGCAAGTCTTTCAGGTGAACCCTACGATTAAGGCACTCCATCAGCAGTTTCGAGAGATCGCTGATACTGAATTGCAAGCGTGTTTCTACAAAACAACGCTCTCTGATCAACAGGAGGCAGCCATAGCCTCTATGACCCAGGCGATCGTCAAAAAACTGCTCCACCACCCTATGAAAAATCTTCGCTGCGCTGTCAACGATGGCGATGCCGACCACGTCCAATATGTCCAAGCATTGCAAGAATTGTTTGCGCTCGATATTAACGACGATCATAGCGATAACCCATAACTGATAACTACTAAAGATGCACAACCCGCTCGTAATTGGCACCCGTGGTAGCCAACTCGCCCTTTGGCAAGCACAATTCGTCAAGGATCAGTTGGAACGCCTTTTTCCTTATCTTGAGGTCTACCTGAAGATCATCAAAACAACAGGGGACACAATTCAAGACCGTTCGCTCGTCGGATTGGGCAAAGGCGTTTTTACCAAACAGATAGAGAACGCACTCTTAGCAGAAGACATCGACCTCGCTGTGCACAGTTTGAAGGATCTCCCGACAGAATTGCCAGAAGGTCTTTGTATCGCTGCTATTCCGACACGCGAAGACCCGCGCGATGTACTCATCACCGCTTCAGGGCTACCCTTAGAAGACTTGCTGAATGGCGCGACAATTGGCACCACAAGTCCGCGTCGAAAGGCGCAACTCCTCTATATGCGTCCTGACTTGCGAGTCGTTGATGTCCGAGGCAATATAGATACACGGTTGCGTAAACTTCACGAAACCGGGCTTGATGGCATCATCCTTGCCGCAGCCGGTATCAACCGGCTCCACAGGTCGGAAGTTATTACACAATTTTTTGATGTAGAACGGATGATACCAGCGGTTGGGCAAGGTGCACTCGCCGTTGAAGCACGCGAAGGCGATACCGCTCTTGAACCGCTACTTGAACCCCTCAACGATCAGCAAACAGTGGCAGAAGTTACCGCTGAAAGGAGCGTGTTGAAAAGCCTCGGCGGGGGATGTCAAGTCCCGATTGGCGCGTACGCTAAACATGTTGATGGTGAACTCTCTCTTATTGGTGTAGTTTGTCATCCAGAAGGGGCTTTGCGTATTGTAAAGCGCGCGCGAGCGGCACCAAATGCTGCCCAACATTTAGGCGAAGTTGTTGCCGAAAAACTCTGCGAGGGCGGCGCAACTGGATTGTTGAGGACACAAGGGGACTTGCAATGAATCCGTCTCTGAACAAACGACCCACAGGTATCGTTTACATCGTAGGTGCCGGCCCCGGTGATGGAAAATTGATCACACTTAAAGGAGTCGAGTGCCTTCAGCGCGCCGATGTCGTCATCTATGACTTGTTGTTGAACGACGCGTTATTAGCACACTGTCCGCCGCACACCGAAAAAATCCAAGCACCCGATCCAAGGGTTCGCGCGACACGCCAGACCGAACTCAACCAGTTACTGGTCGCGCACGCGAAAGCCGGTAAAGTCGTCGTTCGCCTCAAGGGTGGGGATCCCTATATCTTTGGACGTGGCGGTGAAGAGGCGATGGTACTCACCGAAGCTGAAATTCCGTTTGAGATCGTTCCAGGTATCACTGCTGCGATTGCCGCATCCGCTTATGCAGGTATCCCTGTCACGCATCGAGATTATGCGTCATCGGTGGCATTTGTGACGGGACATTCCGCAGCCCTGCGATCCGATTCAAACATCAATTGGGAACAACTCGCCACAGCAGTAGATACGCTTGTCGTCTATATGGGTATCGCGCATCTCCGTCAGATTGTAGAACGATTGATAACACACGGTAGGAATCCAGCAACACCTGTAAGTTTAGTGCGTGTCGGCACGACACCGCAACAGCAAGTCGTCCAAGGGACCCTTGCGGATATTGTGTCAAAAGTTGAAGCAGCCGAACTCAAAAGCCCCGCTGTTATCATTGTCGGCGAGGTGAACCGACTACGCCAGCGTCTCCGATGGTTTGATACCAAACCGCTTTTCGGAAAACGCATTCTTGTCACACGGGCACGCGCACAAGCAAGCGAATTCGCAGACCGCTTGGCAGCTCACGGCGCAGAGGTCATCCAGTTTCCCACGATACAGATTCATCCGCTTGAGGTTGACAGTGTCTATATACACACTATAAACGAATACGATTGGGTTATCTTTACGAGTGTCAATGCCGTTGAGATTTTCTATGAACGCTTACGGGAAAATGGGCGAGATGTCAGGGCCTTCGGAGGAACTAAAATCTGTGCAGTGGGTCCGAAAACGGTTGAGGCACTCAATGCCATAGGTATTCAACCCGACTTTGTTCCGACACATTCCCAGGGCAGTGCTATCGCGACTGAAATAGAGGACATCAGCGGAAAGAATATCCTGCTACCGCGCGCCAAAATCGCTACAGCTGATCTCCCTAATGGTTTGCGCCAAAGAGGGGCGCACGTTGATGATGTCCCACTTTACGATACGGTCAAAGTGGCAAGCGATAGCGATAAAGGGCGAGATGAAATTGAAACGGACCTCCGCAATGGCAAGATTGACCTGATAACATTCACGAGTTCTTCAACAGTTACCAATTTCTTAGAGATGTTTCCCGCACACACGCCTGAAGTGTTACTTGCGAATGTCAAGGTTGCGGTCATCGGTCCCACCACACAAAAGACAGCAGTAGAGAAGGGAGTGAAAGTTGATGTGGTTGCAAAGCGTGCCACAATAGATAGGCTTTTTGAGGCAATTGTTGGAACGTATCAAAGCACATGAGATATGGCACGCTTTTGATGTCGTGTTAACCAAAAAGCGGGAAAATATACTTCACAAGCACTTTTTGATAGACTGTAATACTCCCGAAGATTGAATAGAACCCAGCACATAACACCAACCCAATCTGTTTCCACATAGGAGGCTGTATCTCTTTCGGTAAGAATTTCCGGTTGACGTAGAGCGTATGTAACGAGGTGATGACCAATAGGTACCCGCCAATCGTTGCGGAGACTATAACCATAAAGAACGGCTTGGCAAGATACATAGCGATAATACCCCATAGGATATAGACGCCGAGGATCGGATAATAGATCCATTTTGCGTTATGTTCACCGAGGTTTCGTGCACGTTTCAACCCTGTCCATATAATATCGGTATAAGTCCGAGGTACGCCATCTACGCCGCCGAGTTGCGTTGAGAACAGCACCCAGAAACCGCAGAGCAGTGTGAGATACCATAACACTCTGCCCCCTTTTTCAGCGAGGCCATCGGCTTGAAATCCTGCCGCCGACCACTGGTCCATCGCCTGTCCAGCCGGGACAAACGCTATTGTGAGCATCGCGGGTAGCGCGATCCCGACAAAGCACCCGATAAGCCAGATACCGTACTGCTCAAATCGGACGTATTTCCACCACTCTTTGAACCGTTTGAGGTTTTCTGGTGAGATGCGAAACACTTTGCCCCAGTGTGAGAGGGTCACGTTTTGTCCACCGATGATTGATGGAATCGCGCCGACGAGACTGCTCATGCCCCACCCTTTATCGCGAACGTAATTGCTGATGGTGACGTTGCCTAAGCCGCCGCTGCCTGCATACGCAGCGAAAGCCCCGAGCAACAGCCAATCGATTTGTCCCTCGGCACCTGGCACAGGGAGTGAACCGAAACTAAAAAAGCCTTTGATCGTTGTCCACCACACGCGCGGCGGCACCATAAACAGGTCGATGATAACAAGGTAACCGATAATCCAAACGACCATGAAAAGCTGCACCTTCTCAAGGGCGTTATAGATCTTCCCGCCGAATAGCACAATCCCTAAGCACGCGAAAAAGATGAGATATGCGAACAGCCGCACTGTCCCGCTATCCGCGTCTTGCGGCATATAACCGAGCCATGCTGCCCCGAGTGCCGTCGCAGCAGTCATCGCCCAAGCGGGCCAAATCACAAAAAAGTTGACCGCCGAATAGAAGGATGCCCAAAAAGGCGCGCCCGGCTTACAGCGCATATAGCCACTCAACATCGGTTCCCCGGTATAAAGGGTATAGCGGATCGCCTCTGTGTTCAGGAGCGACTGCAGCAAAATAGCGATTGTCGCGATCCAGAGGAGACTCCCTCCGTACTGTGCAGTGATTGCGGGTCCCAACAGCCACTCGCCACTTCCAATTGAGCCGCCTAACGCAATAATACCAGGCCCTAAGATACTTCGGAATGCCTTGCCAAATTGATATTTCGGTGGTTCTGGGAGTTCCGCAACGTCCCAATCGGGAAGCGCGCCACCTGCTACCCGTTCATTTGTATCTGCCATATTTTTCCCCTTGTTTTTGTAATTCGCTTACCATGTCCAACAGATAGAGACATCAAGTTTCTCGGCGATGCCAGCGAGACCTCGTAAATGGTCTACATGGATCGGAATGCCGTTTTCGATGTAATTATCGTAGTTATGCCACTCGATTTCACCCGGCAGATAGGCTTGTTCCACACCTTCTACTGTTTTCGAGGCGTGAATCTTGTCAATACCCTGCTTAACTTCCGCGATGTAACCGGCGTAGTCTGTAAAACTCGAGATGTTCAGCGCGAAAAAGAAGTGTTCGGACGGCTCCCCCGATTTGTTACACGCCATCAGCCCGCCGCTCAGCGGACCGGCGAGAATCCCCATAATGAGTGCTAAACCATAACCCCGCGGTCCCGCCGCGGGTGCTATGAACCGCCCCTTGTCCGGATCGTTGGTAGGTTGTCTAGTGTCGTCTATAAGCCACCCTTCTGGTATCGGTTTACCATACATCCGAAGGGTGCCGATTTTTCCCCATGCGGAGACACCGCACGCCATATCCAAAACAATCGGATGCCCGTCGCCGGTAGGCAGCGCATAACTCATC
Source organism: Candidatus Poribacteria bacterium (assembly GCA_963668035.1). Classification (GTDB taxonomy): domain Bacteria; phylum Poribacteria; class WGA-4E; order WGA-4E; family WGA-3G; genus WGA-3G. The sequence goes on from OY764073.1 coordinate 1,166,449, forward strand.
GCATTGTTGGCAACGACTGCTTCTGCACCACCGGGTGCAACAATAGAGGCACCCCCTGTGTTGGTCGTGGAAAACCCGATCATCTGTTTGGATGCCGCCATTATCGAATAGCATGCAGCCGCACCGAAATGTCCTGCATTGCGTACGCCTACCGCGGCGATACCGGTCCTCTGTGCTTTTTCTATTGCTGTCTCCATAGCAAATGTGCTTGTGAGATGTCCGATGCCGTTATCGCCCTCAACAACAGCGAAACTCGGTCCCTCTCGCGCGATGCTGAGCTCGGGTTTGGGGTTCATCTTGCCATCAAGCACAAGGTTAAGATAACCGGGCAAAGCGCGGGTACCGTGTGAATGCACACCCCGCAAATCAGTTTGCACCTGATGTTTCGCTACCGTCTCTGCGTCTTCTGTCCGCAATCCTGCTTTTTCGCAGAGTGTCCGGGCGAAGGCGTGTAACAGCGCTGAATCTACTACAATTTCCTGCATAATATCTTCTCCAATTATGAAATTGCTATAGACTTTAGCACAGACAGTATTATGAATCAAGCACAAAATGGTAACGGTCCTGCTCAAAAAGTAATAATGCTTGCATTTGAAACCGTTATGGTATATCATAGATAGTATTGCGTTACACACTAATTACCAGATGGAAAGGAAAATATTTTGTACATAAGGATTTTAGTTACAGTTTTTATCGCTTGCTTTGCCGTGATAGAGACAACGCCAGCGGCACTGAAAGTCGGTCTTATCTACGATGTCACCGGACGCGGCGACCTCTCGTTTTGTGATGCTGCCTATGCAGGTGCCAAAAAAGCGAAAGATGAATGGGGGTTTAAACTGACAGAGGTCACCCCAAGCCAAAGCACAGATACCGAATTAACGCTTCGCAGATTAGCGAAACTGAAATACGAGCTTATTATCGGTGTGGGATTTCTTTTTCAAGAACCGATGAAACGGGTCGCAAGCGAATTTCCGGATGTTAAGTTTGCACTGGTTGATGCGGTCATAGAACAACCGAATGTCGCCTCCTTGATTTACCGGGCACACGAAGGGACCTTCCTTGCCGGTGTCATCGCAGCTTTGAAGACAGAGACGCATCAGATCGGTTTTATCGGGGGCATGAAGGTGCCGTTGGTCGAGGCGTTTGAAATCGGTTTTCACGCTGGCATTAAGGCAGCGAACCCCGATGTTGAACTATCGGCAGATTACGTCGGTGTTACGCCACAGGCATTCAACGATCCGGCGAAAGCCAAAGAGCTTGCACTGGCACAATACAACCGAGGCATAGATGTGATCCTCGCTGCCGCGGGGGCAAGCGGACTCGGCGTCCTTGAAGCCGCGAAAGCGGAAAAGAAATTAATTATCTGGGTTGACTCTAATGGGAATAATCTTGCCCCGGGTTTAGTGCTCACGAGCGTCATCAAAGGCGTAGAAATGTCTGTTTATGAGACGATAAAGAGCGTCCAGGAAGGCAATTTTTCTGGCGGTCTGAAAAATTATGGGCTCAAAGAAGGCGGTGTTGAATATATCGTTGACGATGTGAACCGCGAACTTCTTTCAGACGAGATTTTGAAACAGGCAGAAGCGTTCAAGGCGAAAATTATCGCGGGCGACATCGTTGTTCCGCATGAACGGCAGTAAACATGGCACCTACACCTATCATCGAGATGCACGGCATCAGCAAACGGTTTGGACAGATACGAGCAAACGGCTCGGTGGATTTCACGCTGCAACGCGGTGAGATTCACGCGATTGTTGGTGAAAACGGGGCAGGTAAATCTACGCTGATGAAGATCCTCTATGGGCTGTACCAACCCGATGCAGGTGAGATTTTCGTCAATGGGAATCGCGTAGATATATCCTCTCCGCGGCGTGCGATGCATCTCGGTTTGGGAATGGTGCAGCAACACTTCACGCTCATACCGGTGTTCACAGCACTTCAGAACATCGTTCTCGCCAAAGAACCTCGCAAATTTGGCGCGCTCCTGGATTACCAGCAAGCAGAGAAAAGGATTATGGCACTCGCGGCGCAGCTCGGCTTTGATGTGCCACTGAACACGGCTATTGAATCGCTCCCGATTGGTACGCAGCAGCACACCGAAATCTTGAAGGCACTCTATCACGGTGCAGACATTCTCATCATGGACGAGCCGACAGCGGTGCTTGCACCGCAAGAGATCGAAGGGCTTTTCGATTGTATGCGCAGCCTCAAAAGTGAAGGGAAGAGTCTCATCGTTATCACACACAAGCTCGACGAAGTGATGGCGATAGCGGACACAGTCACAGTGATGCGTCGCGGGCAATCTGTCCATAGCTGCGCCACTGTTGAGACCGATCCGACCCTGTTGGCGGAAATGATGCTCGGCGAACCGATCATTCCGACCACCGTGACACGCGAACAGGCAGAGCAGACAACGCCAATGGTTCGACTGGAAGGCGTTACGCTCTCAGGCAGTTCAGAAGTCGTAAGAAAGCATAGGTGGCAAAAAGTGCTGTCCTATAGAAATCCGGACAAACGGCACCTCAATGACATCAATCTTGAAGTGTTCCCCGGTGAAATTGTCGGGATAGCCGGCGTAGAAGGGAACGGACAGACAGAACTCGTTCAAGTGCTGACCGGTCTACGACAGATTGATAGCGGTATACTCACATTAAATGGTGAACGGGTTGCGCACATACCTGCCGATAGACACCGACACGGTATTAGTTTGAATGATCGCATTGATGATAATTTTATCATCGGTCACCACAAAAGGCGGCTTTTTTGCCGTAAAGGGCTGCTACGGCGACAATTAATTCAGCGGGCTACTTTGAACGCGCTGCATAAATACCAAATTCTTGTCGGGAGCATCATGCATCCGATTAGAACGCTCTCTGGTGGCAATCAGCAGAAAATCGTTGTTGCGCGGGAATTGGGCGCAAATCCTGAAGTTATCATTGCTGCGCATCCGACGCGCGGATTGGACATTCATGCGACGGAGTTTGTCCATACGCGCCTTATTTATGCGCGCAACCGTGGCAAAGCGGTCCTACTTGTGTCCTCCGAATTAGATGAACTGCTCCATCTCAGTGACAGGATCGCTGTCATGTCCGATGGCAAGATTGTCGGGATTGTGAAACCCACCGAGACCGATAAACGGGAATTGGGAGCCTTGATGCTGGGGCTGAAAACCGATGACTGATAACCGACTATTCAAAAGATTGCTTGACAAAATTAGTGATAACCTGTTTAATAATAGCGGCGGCTTCAAACAATCACAGCAAGGTTTGGCTTGCAGGTTACGCCAAAAGCGTTTTCTTTACGGCGTATAGGAATTTAATCCATTTTTAAGAGGAAAATAATATGAAAATAGAACAACGACTTGAAGAATTAGGTGTGGAATTACCAGAACCAGCGGTTCCGGTAGCGAATTATGTCACAACAGTGCAAACTGGCAATCTCGTATTCACCTCCGGGCATGGCCCCGGAACAGGCGAAGGTCCGATCTATAAAAGTCAACTCGGTACCGATGCGACGATTGAAGAAGGTTATGCATCCGCGCGTCAAGTAGCGATCGGTTTGCTGAGCACGCTCAAACATGCCCTCGGCGATTTGGACAGGGTAAAACGTGTCGTCAAAGTCGTAGGGTTCGTCAATTCAGCTCCTGACTTTACGGATCAACCCGCTGTCGTCAACGGTGCCTCCGATTTTTTCGTTGAGGTCTTCGGCGATAAAGGCAAACATGCCCGTTCCGCAGTCGGGATGGTGCAATTGCCCGGCGGAATCCCAGTTGAGGTTGAAATGGTTGTCGAAATTGATGATTAACCGCTTGAGAAAAAAAGAAGGAAACAATGGCAGTTCAAATTGTTAAACCGCGAATCCGTGGGTTTATCTGTACCAACGCGCATCCAGCGGGTTGTCATGCGAATGTCCTGAACCAGATAGACGAGATTAAACAAGGCATTCCGTACAAAGAGACAAATCTGAACGCGCTTGTCATCGGTGCATCGACGGGCTACGGGCTCGCTTCTCGGATCGCTTTGACTTATGTTTACGGTGCCAAAACGCTCGGACTTCTCTATGAACGTCCAGCCGATGCCAGACGCACCGCAACGGCAGGTTACTATAATACGGTTGCTTTCCATCAACAGGCGACAGCGGATGGCTTTTTCGCAGACAGTCTCAACGGCGATGCGTTTTCCGATGAGATGAAGGCAGCAGCTATGAGCCGCCTCAAAGCGGACTTCGGCAAAATAGATGTCCTCGTCTATAGCATCGCCGCGCCCCGCCGAATACATCCGAGAACAGGAGTCTCACATCAATCTGATCTCAAACCGATCGGTGCCCCCTATACGGGGAAGACGATTGATCTGAATCGTGAAGTTATCGCACCTGTAACAATTGAACCCGCGACTGAACAGGAGATCACTGACACGATCGCCGTTATGGGCGGTGAAGACTTGGAGATGTGGGTTGACGCATTAGCGGACGCAGAATTGCTCGCGCCAGCGGTGACAGTTGTCGCCTATACCTATATCGGGAGTGCCTTGACCTGGCCCATCTACCGAGACGGGACCATCGGTAGAGCAAAAGACGATCTGAAGGCACGTATAGATGCACTTGACGAGCGACTCGCAAATCAATTCGGGGGTGCTGCCTATATTTCTGTAAACAAAGCCGTCGTTACGCAAGCCTCTGCAGCGATTCCTGTTGTGCCGCTCTATATCAGTATCCTCTATGACATTATGAACGCCAAAGGTATCAATGAAGCACCGATTGGGCAGATGCGCCGACTTTTCTCGGAGCATCTCGGACCGGGGTTACAACCGCAGTTGGATAGCGAACGCTATATCCGACTTGATGACCGCGAGTTACAATCTGAGATAACCGAGGCGGTAACCGAGCGTTGGGAGCGGATTGATACCGACAATTTCCATGAACTCTCCGATTACGCCGGTTTCAGACGACGCTTCCGAAACCTCTTCGGGTTTGAGGTTGAGGGCGTAGACTACGATGAAACCGTAGAGACGGAGTTAGTATTCTAAGTAATGATGGGTTTTTAAAGGAGAAACTTATGACGCAACCAATTCAGGTTACAGTCTGGAATGAGTTTAGGCACGAAAAAACGAACGATTTCATTCGCGGTATCTATCCGAAAGGCATTCACGCCGCAATCGCAGATGGATTGAAAAACGCTGACGGCTTTAACGTCCAAACCGCAACTTTAGATGAACCCGAACACGGCTTGACCGACGATGTCCTCTCAAATACGGATGTTTTAATCTGGTGGGGACACGCTGCACACGGTGCAGTTGAAGACGCTATCGCTGACAAAGTTCGCGCACGCGTCTTGGACGGCATGGGACTTATCGTTTTGCACTCTGCACACTATTCCAAACCCTTTACCCGTTTGATGGGCACCTCGTGCAGCCTCAAATGGCGTGAAGCCGGTGAAAAGGAACGCCTCTGGGTGATTGAACACGGACACCCAATTGTCGAAGGTTTGGGAGAGTACTTTGAACTTGAACACGCCGAGATGTATGGCGAACCGTTCGATATTCCTGAACCGGATACACTCGTTTTTGTGAGCTGGTTCCCCGGCGGTGAAGTTTTCCGAAGTGGCTGTTGTTATTATCGCGGGCGAGGCAAAATTTTCTATTTCCGTCCCGGTCATGAAACGTACCCCATCTATTACGATGAGAACGTGCAACATGTGATCGCCAATGCTGCACGCTGGGCAGCACCCGGCAACGCACCGACCCCAGTCTTCGGAAATGCCAAGCCGTTAGAACCGTTAGAATAACAGATAGGCGCGACGCTTCTATGTTCGCTCATTGCTATTAAAGAGCCGGTTATGCAGACAGAAGAAACGCAAAACATTGAAAAGATTGACATCCCACCCGTCACCGGTCCGTTTGCTGAACCGTGGTCGCTTAAGAAAATTATTGGGCTCGCTGCTGTCTTTGGACCCGCGGCGATTGTGGCTTCCGTAAGCATCGGGGCAGGTGAAACGATTGTCGTTGTTCGCGCAGGTGCATGGGCAGAATATAACTTGCTCTGGCTCGTGCTGCTCAGCTGCGTCGTCAAAGGTATTTTTGTTACCTATCTGTTGGGACGCTATACCGCGGTCAGTGGTGAGTATATCGGCAATCGGCTCGCGAAGTTACCCGGACCGCGAGGTTGGCTCCTCATTGCGATTGTCATCTTTGAGATGGTGGGCGCGCCTTTAGCGTGGGTGCCGATCGGTAAACCGTGCGGGGCGCTGCTCCATTTTCTGTTTAAAGATACGTTTCCCGCTGTTGTCTCACAACCTATTTGGGAAAACCTGATTACGTCCTGCTTTATCACGCTCGCGCTCCTTTTCGGTTTGCGCATCTCTTTTGAAAGGTTGGAGAAACAGCAGCTTATCATTTGCCTTATTCTTGTTGTCGGCACAATTATCGGCACCTTGATGGTGCGTCCAGATTTTGGTAAGGCGTTGATTGGGAGTCTCCGCTTCGGGCATCTCCCCGAATTTCCTGAATGGGCACCGAAGGATGCTGTTGAGAACCCTTTATTGACAATGGCAACAGCGTTTGGCTACGTCGGCGGGTCTGTAATGGGATATGTTGTCTACGCCAATTGGGTGAGCATGCATCGCTGGGGCATGACATCTCATCCGAATATTGATGCTATCCGCCAACGCGCTGCGAACAGTGACAGCATTGATTATCTTCCTGAACACCCTGAACAGGTCGGTCAACTCCGAAAAATCCTTGCCCCGTTACGGTGGGATATCGGCATGGGTGCCATCGTCCTATTCATCGTGACGGGGGCGTTTATGATCTCCGGTGCTGCTGTCCTCTATGGGATGAAAAGCACTTTTGAGGGATGGAGCCTGCTCACTGATCAAGCAAGCGTCTGGAAAAATATCCATGTGTCGCTCGTATGGGTCTATTATATCTGTATTATCGTGGCACTCTGGGGAACACTACAAGCACTTCCAGAAATCTACGCACGCGTGATGCAGGAATTCTTTCGGGCGATCTGGCCCCACCGCGAATGGCACTACGGGACGCTCCGCAAATGGGTATGCCTCTATATTTTTCTTACGACAATGGTGCTAATATGGTTAAACATTCCGTTTGACATTTTAACGCAGATCGCTGGTTTTATTTTGGCGAATTTTTCAATCGCGTTGATGATGCTTGCTGCGTTGTATCTGAACGCCAAACTACCGCCTGCGTATCGGACGCGTCCGTTCATGTTCATCGGTGCGCTAATTTCTGCTGCAGTGCTTGTTACGTTCGCAGGAATTAGTGGCTGGGGCTTATTCGTCAAACTTTTCGCTGGCAATTAACGTGATAAACGCATAGAATACGGTTAATAACTCTGAATCTATAAAAGGAGATGAAGCATGGCAGACATGAAAGAGCAACTCACGCAACTGCAACAGGACGGTTTCGTTTTAATAACGGGCGCGTTGTCACCGGAAGAGACGGAACATATCCGTCAACGCGTTAACTACGCCCGGGAACAGGGGTGGGAGGAAGGCTTAAACGCTGTCGGAAATATGTGGTTTGATACGCTGCTCGATCGGGAGCCGGATACATACCAACCGCTCGTCGGGCATCCGAGTGTCCGTCCTTACCTTGAAGGATTAATGGGTAAACAGTGTCAACTCCGGAGCCTCCGCGCCCATATTAATCCGGGACCTTATCTTCAAGAGTGGCACATGGATTTTTACGGCTACTGGCAGGAAAAACGGTATGTTGAAGAACATCCGTTTGCGATGGCACCTGTCGGGATTAACACAACGTTCTATTTTCAGGACAACGACCCCGGTGAGGGACATCTCAAGTTTATTAAAGGCGGACATCTGTCAGAACCCCCGCATCTCTATCCGTTAGATCGCCCTAAATTTGAGACGTGGTGTGAAACGCAAGAACACGTTATCCTGTATCCGAAAGCAGGCGATTGTGTTGTGTTTATTAACCATATTCCGCATCAAGGTGCCAAAGAACGCGACGATATGGAACGGAGCAATGTCGTGTGCCACTATCAGGTGACCCCGATGTATGAAGGCGTTTGGCACGTCTCTCGACCCCGTGGGTATCAAGGCACATTCCCGTTCGCTTAGAGATATATATTGGTGCTTAAAGGGCGGGTGTTTTTCACATCCGCCTGTATTGTTTAACGAACTGGAGGACACTCATGCGTCAATTATTAATTTGCTTATGTGCTGTGTATCTGGTAGGAAGTTTCCAAAATGTTGGCACAACCGCAGAACTGGAAGGTTTAGTCGTCTACTTCGCTTTTGAAGAAGGCACCGGTAAAGTTGTCAAAGATCTGTCCGGGAACGGACAAGATGGCAAATTAGAAGGTGATACAGCGTGGACTGATGGTAAATTCGGGAAGGCGGTTAATTTCGGTGGGAAAGATGGGATTGTTCGTGTAGAACACTCCGATGCCTTTGAATTTACCGACGGAATTACGATTGCCGCTTGGATCAAACCGACTTTGAAGGCGGGCCCGGGGACATGGCAACTGATCGCAGCGAAAGGACCAGATGTACAGGAATTTTTCGAGATCCTGCTCCATCCGGACGGTTTTATATGGATGGGCTGGAAATTAACGGGCGGACGTAATGTTCCGGCAAAGAGCCCTCCGGATGTCGCCAAAGACAAATGGCAGCATGTCGCCGTTTCCTTTCAGAGTGGGAAGTGGTGGACCACCTATCTTGATGGTGAGGTATTGATAGATTATCCGAAGACAAAGCCAGGCGATAAACTCGTGCCGATTGATGCACCGCTGATGCTCGGCACTGAGGAACCCCCGAATCTCAATCGCTACTATAACGGTATTATTGATGACTTCGCCCTCTTTAACCGTGGACTTTCACAAGATGAGATCAAAGCGATTCAGACGGGTATCCAAGATATTTTGGCTGTTGACCCTGATGCAAAGCTATCAACAACGTGGGGTTCCTTGAAACAGAGATATGCAGGGCGTGGTAAGTCAAATTGACTTCTGAAATCACGAGTTTTTTGAGACTGTGCCAATTTGGCAGACATCCCGCACGAATTTCGCCTGTTTCAAGCCATTAATATTGGCACAGATATTGCACATTATTTGGTAGTAGATTGGTAGATAGAGATATTGCCTGTTTACTTCCTGATCTAAACAGGCGGTAGTGGCACTGTACTCAAAGATTTTTTGATTTAATAGGTAGGTACCTTGCGGACGCGATGTGCCTACCTCGAAATTATTCACATAGGAGAATAGGAAATGAGCAAGGTCATTGGCATTGATTTAGGAACAACAAATTCATGTGTGGCTGTTTTAGAAAGCGGCGATGCGAAGGTGATCGAAAACGCGGAGGGCAATCGAACGACTCCCTCAGTTGTCGGTTTTACCAAAGAAGGTGAACGTCCCGTCGGACAAGTTGCCAAAAGACAAGCTATCACGAACCCACAAAATACAATCTTTTCGATTAAAAGGTTCATGGGACGCAAATTTAACGAGATCGGTGACGATGCGACGCGTGTTCCGTATGAACTAAAAGCCGATAAAGAGGGTGCTGTCGTCGTAAATATTGATGGTAAAGATTACTCAGCCCCGGAAATCTCCGCAATGGTTTTGCGGCGGATGAAGGAAACAGCCGAGACCTACCTCGGTGAGGATGTCACGAAAGCGGTTATCACCGTGCCTGCTTACTTTAACGATTCGCAGCGGCAAGCGACAGCGGACGCGGGCAAGATCGCAGGGTTGGAAGTCGAGCGGATCATCAATGAACCGACCGCCGCATCGCTCGCCTACGGATTACAAAGCGAAGGCGACAAGAAAATTGCTGTCTATGACCTCGGCGGTGGTACGTTTGACATCTCTATTCTGGAAATCGGTGATGGTGTTTTCGAGGTGAAAAGCACAAACGGCGATACACACCTCGGTGGAGACGATTTTGACCAAGCGGTCATCGACTGGATGGCACAGGAATTTCTGAGTAGCCAAGGGATTGATCTCCGCAACGATCAGATGGCGTTGCAACGCTTAAAAGAGGCAGCGGAAACCGCAAAGTGTGAACTCTCCAGTACTTTACAAACGGACATCAACTTGCCGTTTATTACCGTTGATGCCAGTGGTCCAAAGCACCTTAACTTAACGCTCACCCGCGCGAAACTGGAGCAGATTACGGATAATCTCGTCCAACGGTCACTTGAGCCGTGTCGTCAAGCACTCGCCGATGCTGAGATACAACCCTCCGAAATAGATGAAGTCATCCTCGTCGGTGGACAGACACGGATGCCTAAAGTGCAGGAAGCCGTGGAACAACTCTTCGGTAAAGAGCCGCATAAAGGGGTCAACCCGGATGAAGTCGTCGCCATCGGTGCCGCTATTCAGGGCGGGGTCCTGGCAGGTGACGAAGAGGTCAAAGATATTCTCTTGTTAGATGTCACCCCACTTTCGCTCGGAATTGAGACGCTCGGCGGGATGTTCACGCGCTTGATTGACAGGAACACAACGATTCCTACCAAGAAATCGAATATCTTCACAACAGCCGAGAACAACCAGACATCAGTAGATGTGCATGTGCTGCAAGGCGAGCGGGAACAGGCGGTTTACAACAAGACCATCGGACGTTTCCGTTTGAGTGAGCTACCCCCCGCACCGAGAGGTGTCCCGCAGATCGAGGTGACGTTTGATATTGACGCAAACGGTATCCTGAACGTGTCCGCCAAAGATACCGCTACCGGCAAAGAGCAGAAGATTACGATTACTGCTTCTTCTGGACTGACCGATGCCGAGATCGAACAGATGGTGAAAGATGCTGAAACGCACGCCGAGGAAGACAAGCAGAAACGCGAGGAAGTTGAGGCGCGCAACAGTGCGGATTCCATGGTTTATGAGACCGAGAAGAACCTCAACGAATTCGGGGATAAAGTAGACGATGCCGCTAAGGAGAAGGTAAACGCTGCTGTCGCTCGCGTCAAGCAGGCATTAGAAACAGACAACCACGCCGAAATCCAATCTGCGACAGACGAATTGACGAAGGTCTGGCACGAAGTCTCTGCACAGATGTATCAGCAGACAGCAGGTGCGGATCCTGGGGCAACGCCGGGGGATCCTTCTGCTGCGGACCCGACAGATGCTGATGAGAGCGAAGTCGTTGACGCTGAATATGAAGTCGTTGACGAGGATGAGAAGAAAAATTAAAGGACTACACGGGAGTTCTATCAATGGCTTATAGTGAGTTTACCTTGGAATCAGTACTATTGGCATTTCAACTGGAACAGGTTGACATCGCTGACCTTTTTTCTCGAGTGGAGACGGTTGCCCCGAGTACACATCTTAGTACGGCGTTGGGAAAAAAGGCCCCCTTAGCCACAACTATAGGCACTGAGAAGGCAAAGTCAGAAATGATCGTCGCCGATGTGCTTGTCGAGCTGCGTGAGCACTTTAATTGCCGTATCAGCCTGTTTTCTGGCATTGATTTCAATGTTGATGCTGATAATGGGTTGACCGGGGTATGTGATTTCTTAATAAGTTTGTCCCCACGGCAGTCCTTCTTAGAGGCCCCTGTCATTATTCTTGTCGAGGCGAAGAAGGACGACCTTCTCGTTGGATTAGGGCAGTGTGTCGCTGAAATGGTTGCCGCGCAGCGTTTTAATGCCGAGAAGGGAAACGACATCCGCTGTATTTATGGCGCGACGACTTCAGGCACAGATTGGAAATTCCTTAAGTTGGAGGGCGAGTGTCTGCACATTGATATGACAATCTACACGATTGATCGGTGTGACAGGATCCTCGGTATTCTCGCCAGTATGATCGCGCAAAAGGCGTAAAGGGGGCGTTTTCATGATGGCATATAGCAACTTTACGCTTAAAACAGTGGAAAAGGAATTTGGACTTGAGCTCGTTGAGGAAGCCGGCATTTTCGCCGAAATAGAACCTGTGGTTCTAAGTACAGAACTCACAAATGTGCTGGCGAGAAATGTGCCTTTAGCGACTACAATAAACACAGAAAAAGCCCGATCTGAGATGATTATCGCTCCTGTTCTCATTGAACTGCGTGAGCACTTTGATCGTAAAATTAGTCTTTTTTCTGGTATTGACTTCAACGTTGACGCTGAAAACGGATTAACGGGTGTCTGTGATTTTTTAGTGAGTCTGTCGCCTCGGCAAGCTTATATAGAAGCACCTATCATCGCGCTGGTTGAAGCAAAAAATCTTGACTTGCAACTTGGGCTCGGACAGTGTGTCGCGGAGATGCTCGCCGCCCAACGTTTTAATGCTGAAAGCGAGAATGACATCGCTCGCATTTATGGTGCCTCCACGACGGGAACCAATTGGAATTTCCTGAAGTTAGAAGAAAAGTGCCTGCACATTGATATGGCAACCTACACGATTGAGCGGTGTGACAGGATCCTCGGTATCCTCGCCAGCATGGTCGCACAAAAGGCGTGAGAGCATCAGTTTTCAGATAATTTCTTCACCCCGTAGGGGTGCTATGTCTATAGAAAATACAAAAGATAAGGTGCTGCACTCCAGCGGAGTGCTATTGCCTGACAGTGAGAGTTCCGTAGGGGGCGGGTTTCCCGTCTCCGCTGAAAATTGTCCAAAGCTTAATATTTATACTAAACTAAAGTTTGGACAATTTTTATGTGATAGACATGTTGAAGAAACACCCAAGCAAAAACCCCCTACGGGGACTTAGTTTCGCAGCGGATACCGTTTCTATAGACATACCGCCCCTACGGGGCTTATCATTGATGCATCCACGTTTATTTTTCTACTATTTGCGCTTACGTCTCTAACGCTAAAAAAAACGAAAAATGCTGTGGAAATAGAGCGTGATCTCAACAGAAACTGTCCAAAGTTTAGTTAAAAATAGTAAAATCGCCTAATACCCCAACAGCCCTATCCCTTCCCGATACGTATTCGCGGAATGCTGTAAGGAACCGAGTTCATCGTCAGTCAGTTCAATTTCGAGAATCTCCTCCACACCGTTACCACCGAGTTTAATAGGAACACCGATATACAAATCATCAATACCGTATTGACCGGTAAGGTGTGCAGAGCAGGGGAGTAACCGCTTCTTATCCAAAATGATGGCTTCCGCCATCTGTGCTAACGAGGCACCCGCGGCATAATATCCACTCGTTTTTAGGAGATTAACGATCTCAGCACCACCGTCACGGGTCCGTTGTGCCATCGCTTCGATACGATCTTCTGGAATCAGTTGCGGAATCGGGATGCCGTTAACTGTCGTATAGCGCGGGAGCGGGACCATGGTATCGCCGTGTCCGCCGAGGACAAGCGCATGTATGTCTTCTACAGAGACACCGAGTTCAAGCGAGATAAAATAACGGAACCGTGCCGAATCCAGCACACCCGCTTGACCCACAACACGATGTGACGGGAATCCTGAAACCTTCCACGCATGGTAAGTCATGATGTCAAGTGGATTGGTGAGCATCATTATAATAGTATCTGGTGAATGCTTCACCACATTTTCCGTGACGCTGCCGACGATGTTGGCGTTGGTTTGCAACAGGTCTTCGCGTGTCATCCCCGGTTTACGTGGGGAGCCTGATGTAATAATTACGAGATCGGAGCCTGCGGTTGCAGTATAATCCAGGTCTCCGTCAATAGCGGCATCAAACAGTTCCACGGGACCCATTTGTGCCATGTCCAATGCTTTACCTTGCGGGACTCCGTCTACGATGTCTATCATGACGACATCCCCAAGTTGTTTTTGTGCGATCAGGAACGCCGCCGTTGCGCCGACATTCCCTGCACCAATAACACTGATTTTTTTTCTTGCCACTTCTGCCTCCAATTCGTTCCACCATTTTAAAGATATATAGCAGGACTCACGCGGATTGAGATTGTGTTGCGTAAGTCAACTCTATTAATTATACCCACAAATCTGAAAATAATCAAGTCTCAAATAGTTTTCAATAGGCAGAAGTCGCGTGATTTTTTACGCGACTTCTGCTATACTTCACCTAAAACCAAACACTTCTATGCTGAGTATTCACGTAGCATATCAAAAGGACAAGTTGCTCATAATGTTTTCTATGAACAAAAATGATTTCACCGTTTGGGAACTGCCACAGGATGCGATTGCGCGTTATGGGTCGGGTGCCTTATGTGATTTAGCAGTTTCTGCAGATGGCACGTCTTTGGCAGCTGGCACTGGGATGGGCGTGTGGTGGTATGATCTCACGACACGCCAGCCCGTTACGTTGTTTGAAACAGAGCGAGGCATGGTCGACCGCATTGCCCTCTGTGCAAGTCAACCCTTGTTGGCAGTGAGTAATAGTGACAAAAATGGGAAGGCAGTTATTAAGATATGGGATATGCAAAGACAGAAATGTATGGCTGTGATGGAATATCCTGCGAGGTTCAGGGACGATCCACCTCTAAATTATTTATGCAGCCTCTGTTTTTCTGCATCGGGACAATGGCTTGCTGCAAGTCGCTATGGTAGTGCTATTGTTGACATCTATGAGTCGGTAACCGGTAGAATACATGCATCGCTGGAAGGACCTTCTGAAGAAATCGAGTTACATTCCGATGCTGATAAATTTAGGATGTCGAGCTGGTATTTTAGCGGTGCCTTGGCGTTTTCGCCGGACAATCGCCTTTTTGCGTCGTCTCATGGGACTGATTTTATCAGCGTCTGGGATATAACGACCTGTGAACGGATCATTCGCCTCACAGACCATCCCGACGGAATTGTGTACACTTTGAGTTTTTCACCTTGCGGTCAGTTCCTTGCGGCTGGCGGGGTGAAGGGGACTGTGCAGGTCTTCGAGACTGCCACTTGGCAGCTGCAGCAGACATATCCATCGTCCGATGACACTCTGATGAATGTTTCCTACGCACCCGATGGCACGCTTCGGGCAGCAGGACTATCTTATGAGCAAACCCCAAGAGGAATAATTCCACTAACCGGAGTCACTGTGTGGGATGTCGCACAGCAAGAGGCGTTGTATACTTTTCAGAAAAAAAATTATTGTGAAAAAGACATTCATCCTATCCACTTTTCCAGCGGCACACATCTTGCCTTCCAAAGTGATTTTGAAGTCCAAGCTAAGACGGTGGGAGATGCAGAGACCCTCTCTGTCCTGCCGTGGGAACTTGGCGATTTACATTCTCTGGTATTTTCACCTGATGGAAAGACGCTTGCTGCGGGTTATCGGCAATTTGGTGGAGTCATTTTATGGGATGTTACAACCGGGCATCCGCAACGTGTCGTTACAGAGCCGCGTTGTCACATCGTTGCCGTTTATTCGGACACGGCGACTGGCAAATTTTATGCAACCGGGTTTCCTCCGGGGGAGTCTAACTATTGGGGCAATACCCTGAATCTATGGGAAATTGGTCAAAGTGAACCGATCGCCGACCTAACAATGCCTGGAGGATTGCCGGATCGCCGACATGGGATGGCATACGCGCCCGCCACGAACCTGCTTGCGTGTGGGAATGGAACGGATGTTAAGGACTCGCATGAAAATGATCCTGAAATCGGTGCTGTATATGTATGGGATATCGCAAGCGGACAGATGCGACACATCTTCAGAGGTAAACATACGAATTGGATCAACTACGTGAAATTCAGTCCGGATGGCACACGCCTTATCAGTATAGATTGGGACGACACAAGGGTTCTGTGGGACGTGATGTGCGGTGAAGAGCTCTGTGAGTTTCCAGATTTTATACCCAAGGTTTTTTCGCCCTGTGGAAATCTAATTGCGGGCGTTTCCGGTGATAGGAGGATACTTGTGTGGGATATTGAGCAGTGTGAAACACGCGGGGCAATAGATTTCGCTACTATAGATCCGATAACGTTTTCGCCTTGCGGTCAGTATTTGGCTTTCGGTGAAGTTTGGCAACCGGGTTCAGAGAAAGTACCCGTTCAGTTGTGGGACATTAGCACCGGTGAAAACATAGCCACTTTTCTGGGACATCCGACAGATATTCAATGTCTTGCGTTTTCACCGGATAGCACCCTCTTAGCAAGCGGTAGTTTTGATCACACTATCCTGTTATGGGATTTGAAACCTTATTTAAAAAACACATAAGGGGAACTTTTCTGGCAGTAATAACACCGGCGAGTATCCTCGTCCAGTAAGTGCTGACTGTAGAGGTGCGGGAGGAGGATCGCATACGTGTACAAATCGAGGATGTCTGAAGCTGCCTCAATCCAATGGTCAGCCGGATAAAATTGATGTTTGTGAAAAATCTCCTAAGAAAAGTTGTAGAGGTAAATGCTGATGCCACGTGACTTCGACGATAACGATATTAGCAAGTGGGGACTGCCGCCAGGTGCGATTAGACGATTTGGACAGGGATACGCGAGTGATATGGCGTTTTGTTCCCATAATGGTGTAGTGGCTGTCACAACAACTTCACCAGATAATACGATCTTAGCAAGTAGTGGGACTGATGGCACTATTCTGCTTTGGGATATGAAGCCTTACTTGACAAACGCATAAGGAGAATTTTTTGATATGAATAAAAATAGTTTCACTGTTTGGGAACTGCCACAGGACGCGATTGCGCGTTATGGGTCGGGTGCCTTATGTGATTTAGCAGTTTCCGCAGATGGAATGTCCTTGGCAGCTGGTACTGGGATAGGCGTGTGGTGGTATGATCTCACGACACGCCAGCCTGTTTCGTTGTTTGAAACAGAGCGAGGCATGGTTGGTAGCATTGCCCTCTGTTCAGGGCAACCGTGGTTGGCAGTGAAAAACAGTGACAAAGAGGGGAAAGAGGTTATTAAGATATGGGATATGCAAAGACAGCAATATATCGCTATCATGGAATATGAAGATCCCCCTCAAATTCATTCAGGCCGTCTCTATTTTTCACCATCAGGGCAATGGCTTGCTGCAAATCGCTACAGTAGCGTTATTGTTGACATCTATGAGTCGGTAACCGGTAGATTGCATACATCGCTGGAATTACCTTCTGAAGAAATTGAGTTATGCAGCATAGACGATGATGACTGGCCTGACAATGGATTCAGTTGGTTTTTTAGCAGTGCCTTGGCGTTTTCACCGGATGATCGCCGCTTTGCATCATCACATTTTGCTGATTTTATCAGTGTCTGGGATATAACGACCTGTGAACGCATCATTTGCCTTACAGGCCATCCCGAAGGTGTGCACGCGCTCAGTTTTTCACCTTGCGGTCAGTTCCTTGCGGCTGGGGGCATAAAAGGGACTGTACAAGTCTGGGAGACTGCCACCTGGCAGCTGCAGCAAACGTATCCATCGTTCGGTGACGATTGGATGGACATCTCCTACACACCTGATGGCACCCTTCGGGCAGCAGGGATCTCTCACGATCAATGCACAATCACTGTGTGGGATGTCGCACAGCAAAAGGCGTTATATACTTTTCAGGAAAAAAATTATTACAACGCGGAAATTTATCCTATTCACTTTTCCAACGGCACACATCTTGCCTTCCAAAGCGATTTTGAGGTGAAAGTTAAGACGGTGGGAGGGACAAAACCCATCGCGAGATTGCCATGGGAACTTGGCGATTTGCATTCTCTGGTATTTTCACCTGATGGAAAGACGCTTGCTGCGGGGTATCGGCAATTTGGCGGTGTCGTGCTATGGGATGTTGCAACCCATCGCCCACAGCATGTTGTTACAGAGCCGCGTTGTCATATCGTTGCTGTTTATTCGGACACAGCAACTGGAAAATTTTATGCAACCGGGTATCCGCCCGGAGAATCTCTGTATTATGGAAACACCTTGAATCTGTGGGAAATTGGACAAAGTGAACCGATAGCCGAACTCACAGTCCCTGGAGAACCGCCTGATCGACGAGAGGGGATGGCATACGCGCCCACCACGAATCTGCTTGCGTGTGGGAATGGAACGGAAAAAGATGGTGAGTGCTGGGATGAAAATGACCCTGAAAATGGTGCTGTGTATGTCTGGGATGTCGCAAGCGGCCAGATGCGACACATCTTCAGAGGCAAACATACGAATTCTATCAATTACGTGAGATTCAGTCCGGATGGCACACGCCTTATCAGCAAATGTAATGACTGGACCAATCGGGTGTGGGCCGTGATGTGCGGTGAAGAGATCGGTGAATTCCCAGAAGTTTTTGTGATGCCTGATGGCTATTTCGATGCTGCGTATATTAAATCACTTGGAGAGGACTTAAGAGCGCTAACTAATTTTGTTCCCCTCGTTTTTTCGCCTTGCGGGAATCTAATTGTGGGCGTTTCCGGTGCTAGGATACTGGTGTGGGATATTGAGCAGTGTGAAGCACACATGATAATGCACATACCTCTCACAGTGCTAGGTGGAGAGTATCCTTTGGTGGATCCGATAGCACTTTCGTCTTGCGGTCAGTATCTGGCTTTCGGTGAAGTTTGGCAACCGGGTTTAGAGAAAGTTCCTGTTCAGTTGTGGGACATTAGCACTGGTGAACACATAGCCACTTTTCTGGGACATCCGACAGATATTCAATGTCTTGCGTTTTCACCGGATAGCACCCTCTTAGCAAGCGGTAGTTTTGATCACACTATTCTGTTATGGGATTTGAAACCTTACTTAAACATATAAGTCAGTCTTTTGAAGTAAGTAATTGATTTAGGAAATTTTCATGTTTCTTGCGAGTCACTTTCGGGAGTTTCTATGAATAAAAATAGTTTCGCTGTTTGGGAACTGCCACAGGATGCAATTTCCCGTTATGGGCAGGGTATCGTAACTGATTTAGCAGTTTCTGCAGATGGTACGTCCTTGGCAGTTGGGAGTTGGGCTGGCGTGTGGTGGTATGATCTCACGACACACCAGCCTGTTACATTGTTTGAAACAGAGCGAGGTATGGTCGACCGCATTGCCCTCTGTTCAGGGCAACCCTGGTTGGCAGTGAAAAACACGAACAAAAATGGGAATGAGGTTATTAAGATATGGGATACGCAAAGACAGAAACGTATCGCTGTCATGGAATATCCTACGAGGTTGAAGGAAAATCGTCCTAAAAACGATTTATGCAGTCTCTGTTTTTCTGCTTCAGGACAATGGTTTGCTGTAAGTCGCGATGGTAGCGTTATTGTTGACATCTATGAGTCGTTAACCGGTAGATTACATGCCGCGCTGGAAGGACCTGCTGAAGACATCGGGTTATGTGATGATGATTTCAGTTGGGATTTTAGCGGTGCCTTGGCGTTTTCACCGGACGATCACCGGTTTGCGTCTTCACATCGGTCAGATTTTATCAGCGTTTGGGATATAACGACCTGTGAACGCATCATCCGTTTCACGGGACATCCGGAAGGTGTCCACGCGCTCAGTTTTTCACCTTGTGGTCAGTTCCTTGCGGCAGGTGGGGTGAAGGGGACAGTTCAAGTATGGGAGACTACCACTTGGCAGCTGCGACAAACGTATCCATCGTTCGGTGACTATCAGATGAACATTTCCTACGCCCCCGATGGCACACTTCGGGCAGCTGGTATATCACCTGATGAGTATTCCGTTGCTATATGGGACGTAGCACAGCGTGAGAAACGCTACACTTTTGAGGGACCGGAGGTAAGAGGTTTTCACTTTTCCACTGGTGCACATCTCGCGTTGAAAAGCGATTTTGAAATAAAAGTCAAGACGGTGGGAGAGGCAGAGACCCTCTCTATGCTCCCTTGGGAACTGGGAGATCTGCATTCACTAACATTTTCACTTGATGGAAAGATGCTTGCTGCTGGTTATCGGCAATTCGGTGGGGTTATTTTGTGGGATGTTACAACCCATCGCCCGCAACGTGTCGTTACGGAACCGTGTTGTGAAACCAGTGCCGTTTTTTCGAACGCCTATACTGGAAAACTCTATGCATCTGGGTTTCCCCTCGGAGAATCTGACTATTGGGGCAACACCCTGAATCTGTGGGAAATTGGACAAAGTAGACCGATAACCGAAATGACGGTCCCCGGAGAATTGCCTAATCGACGTGCGATAGCATACGCGCCTATTACGAATCTGCTTGCATGTGGGAATGGAACGGGAAGGGATGGTGAGTGCTGGGATGAAAATGACCCTGAAAATGGTGCTGTGTATGTCTGGGATGTCGCAAGCGGCCAGATACGATACATCTTCAGAGGGAAACATATAGATCGCATAGACTACGTGAGATTCAGTCCGGACGGCACACGCCTTATCAGCAGAGATATTGACGGTACAAACCTGTTGTGGGACGTGATGTGCGGTGAAGAGATCGGTGAATTCCCAGGAAATTTTATGATGCATAGGGATGATTACGATCACTATGAAGCGTTAGCAGAACGCTTTGAAGATTTAGGTGCTTTCACACCGCAGGTGTTTTCTTCGTGTGGAAATCTAATTGTGGGAAAATTTTCTGAGGACAGAATACTTGTGTGGGATATTGAGCAGTGTGAAACCCGTGTTACAATACACAAACCTCTCACGGCTGCGGCAAATATCTCCTCTATAGATCCGATAGCGTTTTCGCCTTGCGGTCAGTATGTGGCTTATGGTGAAAATTGGGAACCCGGTGTTGAGAAAGTTCCTGTTCGGTTATGGGATATTGGCACCGGTGAAAATATCGCCACTTTTCTGGGACATCCGACAGATATTCAATGTCTTACGTTTTCACCAGATAGCACCATCTTGGCAAGTGGTGGTTTTGATGGTGTTATCTATTTATGGGATTTGAAACCTTATCTAAAAGACACATAAAGAGAACTTTTGAGGCGTTACACGTTTGAATTGTAAATTACATTTCGCTCTGAAATAAAAGCGAGATAATGGAAAGACTGCACTAATCCACTAACTTGATTTCGCCCCAGCGTGAAGCCAATTTACCGCGGGCTTCTACTGGATACGGTAGACTTTCCGATTTTACGAACACATCGTCAACGGCGACCTCAACCTCCTGATCGGCAGTGATATAGATACTCCACCACGGGAATTCACCTAAGTCTGCGTTAGATGGAATATCTTCTTTTTTCCACTCCGTTTTTTCACCCGGATCAACGGTGACCGCCATTTCATGCTTTGCATCGTTCCATACCAAGCGGAACGTTCGGAGCATGTTCGTGTTTTCCGGGATGTCTTCGTAGGAGAACGCCTCCCAACCGCCTAATTGCCCAACGGAACCGGAACCGAACACGCCTTTAGGTCCCCAATTATGTTGATGACTCGGCGACATGCCGAACACCCAGTTCGGATTTTTCCAGTTCGGTTCCTCGTTCGTACATAGCACCCCGAACCATCCACCGGCTTCAGAAAGTTCAGCGACCTTCACAGTGAACTGAATACCGAGAATATCGCGCGGCTCCCATCCAAAAACGAGTTTGAAGCCGGGATCGCGACCGCCAGGGCTTTTGACTTTCATCTGGAACGTACCGTCTTTGATACCCATCTCTAAGCGTTTCTCAGGAATAAAACGAATCCATTTCGTGCCGAGGTCCGGGATCTGTCCGGGGGTCTCATCGATTGCGTCTAAATCGCCCTCAAAATCGTCATAAGGTTTCCATTCGGGGGCGGCGAACGCACTTGATAGCGTGAGTGCTGTCAAAATGGAAATAAACAATGTCGTTTTCATAAGTATCTCACCAATAATATTGTATGAACGATGCTCATTAGGAAAGCGATACGAAAAGCCCAGCGGATAACGCGCGAGTCCGGATGCTCCCATCTAAAAACAAACAACCGGACTGATGCCACCCAGATACAAGGCGTTACAAGACACTGATTTAGAAAATTATAGGCATCACCCATGAAAAGAGTGATCAGGCTACCCAGTGCCAGGAATAGGATAGTCAAACTGAAAATGGTACCGACTTTTCCTGTTCGGATGCCGACAATAATCCATTTTTTTACCAATTCCTTCTTCATTTGAAGTTCGTCGTTCATCTGAAACCCCTTATCTTATCGGTCTTTCCATGGGAGTCGGGGACCAGGCATTCCGAGTATCCAATATATTGTAGACAGGAAGCATTGGGCGAGGCACGTCACCTCGCCCAAAGAGATGGTCAATTAAGCGTGTCGGGGTCCCATTGCGTATGCAGGGTTGTCACCGAGGTTCTCAATAAGCCATCCGCGAAGCGGTACGTCTTCTTCAGCGGGAACGTAACGTCCGTTATTTCGGGTCGCAGCACCGAGCAGCTGCCGACGAATCGGGTCGCACCGTTCATAGAGCGGTTCAACCGTCATCTCGTCTTTAGGACGGATCCAACGGTAACCGTAGCCGTAGAAGAGTGCCTTTCGGGTGATTTGAGAACGGTTCGGACTGCGCGAATGCCAGAGCCGCCTGTCAAATAGCACCGCGGTTCCGGGTTCAACACAGACCGGCATCGCATCGTCGGGGACATCGTCTGCGGTTGCTTCGCGCGGATCACGACTAATCTCGGATTCTGGAACCGACATATCTGACTTTAGATGGCTCCCCGGGCGAATATAGAAATTACCGCGTCCGGGTTCAGAGACATCTGTGAGGAAATATGCGACCTTTAGGGACAGCCGCGGGCGTGGATGCGTCTCCATTTCGATGTTGACGCGCCCGCTGTCTTGATGCCATTCCAGCCAGCCTTCGCCTTCTTCGGCATCTGCGGGTGCCGGCGGTTTGACGTGCATGTGCGCATGGTATAGATAGATATTCCATCCCAAAATGCCCCAGACTTTGGGTAACGTTGTCGGTAAGTCAACGAGATTTAAGAGCGCGTCGTTACTCCCTAAGAAATCCGACCAGCCCCAGTGTGAACCGGGCTTTGCTCTGCCGGTTGCAAGTGCTTTGTTATATAAGGTATCTACAGCATGTATCAACTGTTCGCGCATCTCTGATGAGAGTGCGTTTGGTATATACAGATAGCCGTGTTCTTCAAAATGTGTGCGTTCTTCTTCTGTAATTAAGTGCGGCAGATACTTCTCAGGGGAAGCTTCCATGCTTGTATGAAAAAGTTCGTTCATGGTAATTTCTCCTTGATTGCGCTATTGTGTGAGCGGACGCAAAAGTTAGACGGATTACCGGACAAACTCATCAAGAAATTCACGTGAACGGCGCAACCCATCGGATTCTGATTCCCATGTGCGCCAGTAACGGTAATCTTCGAGTTCTACACTAACGATACCGTCAAAGTCTTCGTCCTCTAAACGTTGCACCACGCGCAGCCAATCCACGATCCCATCGCCTGGAATGGTATAACGCCACCAATCTTCACCGAAACCGCGGGGACTTTGGAAAGTCGGTCCCAAATTGCCGTGCAGATAGAGTGCCTCTTCATCAAAAGCAGTGTCTTTGCCGTGGACGTGTTTGACGTAGGAAGCAAATTCATTCAGGGCGCGTAAGTAATCAATACCGATTCTGACAAGGTGCGACGGATCGTAGTTGAGTCCGAGGCCTGGAGACGGACATTCCGCGAACATCGCACGCCACATCTCCGGTGTGCAGCCGAGCGCAGGGTAGTCGGGACCAGGGCCGGGCCAGCCTTCTACTGCGATGGTCACGCCTTTGGAAGCAGCAAATTCAGCGATAGGTGGAACCGTTTCCTTCCAAATATCAAAGTTTTTTGCCCTGCCGAGGCTGGCATCTTCCGGTACAAAGACGCAGAACATAATATGAACGTCGTTATCAGCGGCGGCTTCTATGGCGGCTTTCGCTGCAGCAGCACCGGCTTTCTGGTTAGATTTTTTGGTGCTAAGGAGGTCTCTGGTGCCGGGCAGATCCGCGCTGCCGATAGCGAGACCGGCATCTCTCGCGGTTTGGACAATTTCGGGCGTAACTTCTCCAATATCGACGGCATCGAACCCGTTATCTGCGCACCACTTGCAAAAGTCTGCGAAGGGTAGTTGGCGGGCTGTGCCGGGAATACGTAAACCAATCTTCATAGGGTCTCCTTTTAAAATCCCATCAAACCGCAGCAGCGGCGACAGACAGGCATCGGTCCTTCGTTACTCACGGACTTACGGAACTTCATCGCCTTCTCGTTATTCCACATATCAACAACTTTGTCGGTCTTGATATTGCCGATGATATAATCGTGGTAATCTCTGCAGAGGCTAACGTCGCCGTTGCTATCGATCTCCATCGTCATGTAGATGCTGACACACTGGTTGTAGCCGAAAGTCTGCTCATGGTCGCTATAGTAGCGTTGGATTTCGCCGCGTGTGTTGAGTCTCGGCATCATAATCGGTGGGCAGCGGCGCTGCTCGTTAGAGAGGTTTTCCATCTCTTCAAAGCGGTCCAAGATGACACCATGGTCGAAGTCCTTCCACGTCCCTATCCAACCGTAGTGGGTTTGCGGTTTGAAGCCGAAACGTTTTTCAAAATCTTCCGTGTGTTCCTGCGCGGATTGCGAATCTATCCACCATGTCAGATAGAAGATTTGCGCGTCGGCGAATTGGCTCGTGAACTTATAGAGGTCTACAACGACATCAATATTGTACATTGTGACGCAGCTCAACGGAATTATATACGGGAAAGTGATGTTCCGTTTCTCTTTCTCTGCGCTCAGTATTTCCAATGCGGCTTTGACATCCTTGAAGTTGTCGTAGTTTTCGGATACACCGGGCCGTTGCGTGTTGTGGATTTCCTCGTTCGGTCCGTCCACGCTCAGGTAGATAATCTTGCAGGTTTCCAAAATATCGTCGGCACGCCTCGCGATGTTGGTTGCGTTGCTGACGAGCGATATAGGCATCCCTTTCTCTTTGATGTAGTGCATCAATTCAATAATGCCGGGGTAAAGCATCGGTTCGCCGCCCCAGATATACCAGACAGGTGCCCACCCTTCATCAACAATCTGGTCGACGAGTTCTTTATAGATTTCGACAGGGACTTCGCGTTGTTTGAGCTCCTTGAGGGATTGTCCGAGAAGGTAGCCGTTATCGCCCCACTGTCCACAAGAGTGGCAACGGAGGTTACACATATCGGTTATGCGGAGACTGACCAGTTGAATAGCGTCGCCTCTGCCGTGTTTCGCGCCGAGCGGGTGTCGCCAGTTGAAGCTCTCTTTGGCGAGTTGGTACCGCATGAACTTGCGCGAAGTCCCCCAGTCCTCCGATATAGCGGTGGCGAGTTCATTAACAAGAAATCTTGATGAGATTCGACTTCGTAGTGCCATTAATTCTCCTTTATAAGTTGTCAGTTATTCGTCTTCTGATTTTACCAGAGTGAGTGCCGCGGAATTCAGACAATAACGCTTGCCTGTCGGCGGCGGGCCATCCTCGAAAACGTGCCCGAGGTGTGCGTCACATCGGCTACAGACGACTTCGGTGCGCGGCATGAAGAATATGCTGAAATCCGATTTCGTCTCAATAGATTCCGAAGAAACAGCTTCCCAAAAACTGGGCCATCCAGTGCCAGAGTCGTACTTGGTGTCCGAACTAAAGAGTGGGCTGCCACAACAGATACAGTGATAAGTGCCACGCTCTTTACAATCGTGGTATTGCCCTGTAAAGGCACGTTCTGTCCCTTTCTTTCGGGTCACTTTAAATTCTTCTGGTGTGAGTTGTGCTTTCCACTCTTTTTCTGACTTGATAACTTTATCTTCATCCATTTTTCGCTCCTCTCGTGTGTACAAGTGCTTTATGAATACTATGCCATATTTTGAAAAAAAAATCAAGCATGTTTCAAATATTGTGCAGGGTTATTCAATTCTCGATTTGGATCTTGGTTTTGGTTTACATAAGTGAACTTTCTTAGGACATATCGCGAGCACAGCTCGCTCCTACAGGGAAAAATATTCACATACATAAAGTGAATAAGTAAAATTGAATGACCCTGAAATATTGTGTAGGACTATTCCTTAACCGTCGTCTTCCGACTTTCGCTTTACCGCGCCTAAAACCCGACACTTTGTTGCAGACAAAATTTCATAGCGCACGCCACCCCAGGTGATCTTGCGTTGGAATACGGCATATATAGCGTTCAGACCCGCAAGGAATATCCCGACTGAGGTGACGTAAGAAGATATACTAATTGTTTCCCGTACCTTTGGCATGTCTTGGAGCCAGCGCGGTAGGTTTTTAGAAAAAAGACGATAACTGAGTGCCTCCAGAAAAGGGATAAAAATAACCGGTAATAACTCTCTGCGGTGAAATAGAAACGGGATGGAGCCGAACACACAGATACCTTTCGGTAAGGATATGATCAGGCTCGCTAACCACTGCACCCAGAGGCCCATGTGAAAAGTCATGATCACCTGCCGATTTGTAAATTCAAGGATCTGGTGCCATGTCCGATTGGCGGTACGCGTGACCGCGACACAGTCAGGAACAAAATGCACCTTCTGCTTAACGTCTTGCATTGCAAGCGTCGTATTCAGGTCTTCGATAGTTGCTTGCTCCCAGCGTTGAAGGATTTTCGCTTTTTCGAGCGTCTCGCGTCGGAAGGCGTTGGAACCGCCCCATACCATTGTGTGCAGATGATCACCCTGGAAACTCATCTGGAAGTTGACCCAAATGGATTCCACAAAAGCTGCGATATTCCATGTTTGTGGGAAATAGAACCGGCCCCCGACAGTTGTGCCTATATCGGGTTCTTGGAGCGGGGTCACAAGCAGCGTTAACCAGTTCTCGCGGATAGCGACATCCGCATCTACAAACGCGATGACTTCAATATCGTCTGGAAGTGCTGCTATGGCTGTCAGCAGATTCTGCACCTTTTGCGAGCGTGGCAGCTCGTTTTCAACGATGTTTGGTGCCAATAGCACATGGATGTTCGGATGGGGTTCGGCAATTTCACAGAGATGTGGATAGGAGACATCATATCCCGAATCCGCTTTTTGGTGCGTGACGAAAAAAACTTCGTATTCACCGCCGTAGTCTTGATGCAAAAGTCCTTTGACGTGTTCTTCCGTGGCAGCATCCCATCCGTAATGCGGCGCGATGATTGCCGCCTTTGGCGTGTAGACCGGCCGCCCCGCATTGCGTTCGCGGCGCGCATAGAAAAAAGAGCGGCTAATGATGAGGAGTTCAACAATAAAGAAAAAATAAGCGGTTGCAATAATATACGGCTGCATAGTTTTCAACGATTACTCCTCTGAAATACGGATCCGTTCAAGGGGTGTTTTCAGTTTTGGAATGCGTTCTGCGTTGAGCAGAAAAATTAGATTCGGTTCATGTTGAAGGCGTGCGTAGAAACGTCCAGACGCATCTACTTGGTTTCCAACTTGTAAGGTATATACTTTCTCATTCCGCAGCGCAACAGTCAGTGCTACAGTCGGTTTGTCAAAACCTGTAACACGCTCGATAGATGTGGATTGGCTACCCACGAATGCGTCTGCCATCAAATTATCAAGTTCGTAGATGATGGCGTTCACTTCGGTGTTGTTTGCATTTTCTCGGACCGGGGCAGTAAGCCGCCAGTTAGTCCCCAAACGTTGACACGTGAAAGCTGTTTTGCTAGCCAAGGTTGATGTCAGTCGAATTGCATCGTCAATATGGAAATTGAGCACCTGTTTATCTCGTAACCATGCTGTGCCTTGGGCGATCTTATCGATGAGGGCGCGTTCGACGCGACTGACTTGGGTAGACTGTGCCGCTTTAGCGTAGACAGTTCCGTCCTGTGTATTGTCTCCAATGTGTAGCACTGCCGGTGCTGCTTCGCCGCGTTGTGTGAACGTAACTTGGATTACCGGGGGTGCTAACCCGTACGACGCAAGGTTTTTCGTAGAGTTATCAACATGAGCGACAGCCTCAAGCGAATCTACACCGAAAAGCAGATCGTCTACTGCTTTCGCGTCTGCCTTTAGTTTTCCGATCGACGTTTGCAATTCCCAGATATTATCCAAGTTTTTTGTGCAAACAGTTGTCTCCTGATCGTGTCTGATTTCAATACGGATTGTATCGGTGCGCTGAAAGTCAATCACCCGTTTATCGCGTAAATCAAAAACAGATTTATTCAGAAGCTGATAGATGTCTTCAGAGACAGTATAGATGGCATCTTGATAAACGTTAGTCTTAACGTAGACCCGTTTTTGTGTGCTGTTCTCAGACGGAATTGAAGCTCCGATATCAACGGTGTAGGTGTTGTTCCCAGCAGTAAGTTTCAGCTGAAGATGTGGATCCGCTAAACCGAACTTTTCTAACGCTGCAAGGCCATTTGTGTTTGCACCATCTGCTTCAAAGGTCGCTACTTTCAATGCACGCAATTCCGAGAGCAGCGTCTCAATTGCTTGCGTGTCTGCCTTCGCTTCGATGGGGTGTAGGACGTGCCATATCCCGCCCCGTTTTTCACAATTAATGGTGCGCGATTCAGAGATAGCATCTGCATCCTTGTGGTTAAACTGAATGCTTGAAACTGTTTCCGGGTTGAACTTAAGCACCGACCGATCGCGAAGGTCTGTCGGCGATTTTGTCAGATCGTCAAGCGCGCTCGATTCTATAAGAAAGATATGTGTCTCCGACTTCTCTTTGACATAGACAGAAAAGTTAATTGCTTTTTTACCGATAAAAAAAGTGGCTGCCGGCGAATCTCCTTCTGTCCAAAGCGAAAGCGTTATGCTCGGGGTATCCAGTCCGTATTGTGCTAACTCGGTTATCTCAAGACGCTGCTTGATGCCTTTGTTGAGCATGTCGTCTAACATTTGGTTGACCTTCTCGCTGTCGGCATCTGCCTGAAATGGAGAGGTGAGTCGCCAGTTCGCTGTTGTGTCTTTTACCAATTCCAGATTTTGATACGCCGTATCTGCGAACGCAATTGCCACCTGTTGAACAGTGTCGCGTGCTATGCCGTAGACCTGATAGATCGGCGGTTTTTCGTTGGCAATCGGCTGATCGGACGGTTTCTGAAAGAACAGATAATATGTACCGCCAATGGCTACGAGGAGCAGAATGATAATAAGCGTTGTCCGAAAGTTCATGCCTTTCCCCCTTCGCGCCGCTGCCACCAAACAATTAATCCGGCAACGAACACAATTAAAGGGATAAGAAAGACAGCGGTTATCTGCACAAGACGAATATCTTGGGGAGTCATCTGACGCAAGGCTTGCTGTCTGAGATCAATGGGGCGGATAGCGATGAGGTCTTCCTCTAATGTAAGCCAATTGATTGTGGCTAAAAATAGGTCGCGACTTGCGGATCGGAAAAAGATGTTTGTTGCAAAGTCTGAATCTCCGAAGACAACGATTCGGGTTGGTCCTCCTGTCGTTTTAGTCGTTGTATTTTCATCGGGTGCTGTCCTTTCCGGTTGATTTCGCTGTTCAGCCGCCACTGCAATAGATACAGGGCCCGGTGTATCTAATCCGGGGGTGTATGAATCCGTATTGAAGGTTTCATCGGTTTTACGCTGCGTTTCTGCCCAGCTCACGCCTGTCGGGTTGATGGTTTTCGCGAGACTTTTCACACTGAACGTTGCTTTGCGATCTCCCAATGGCGTAACGGAGCGGGTCACCGGAAACGGGATGGATGTCTGCATAGCGGAACGAGTGATGTCATGCGGTTCAAAACTTGAGAAGGGCGCAGTGGGGCCCAACTCGAACACAAAACTGATTCTATCAACTACCAAGTCGTTTCCTATGGCTATCCCCCACCTTTTCATCAGTTGAACGAGTCCCTTGTTCACATCTGCCGCGGCAGTTATAGACGGGTCAAGCAATAGGAGCAGTTTTCCGTTCCGCGCCAGGTACCGTGACACCAATCCAATTTCGTGCGAAGTTAAAGCGTCTTTTGGACCGGCAATAACAAGCACCTCACAATCTGTCGGAACGGCGGGTTGCGTCAGCAGTGAGAGCGAGACTGCAGCATAATTCTGATTTTCGAGCTCCGCTTTCACTTCGCTATATCCGGTACTGTTAAAATCGTCTATGGAATGTTCTTCATGTCCGACAGTAAAATAGATTTTCTTCGTCTGTTTTCGGACGAGTTTGAGGATGGCACTTGTGAATTTCTGCTCTTCAAGTATCGTTACCTTCTCTGGTTTCTGTCCCGGTGTCTCAAAAATTACGGTGCCATCTCTACGAATATTATACTTTTCTACAAGCTGAATGTCAATGTAAGGATTCGCATGAGAGATCGTTAAGAAGTTCGTTTCACGCTGGTAGAGTTCTAACATATCTATTGTGTATTTTCGGTCTGCCAGTGGCATTTTTTCGCTCATAAATGTGGTTATCTGAATCTCAATGTTAAGAGCTTCAAGAATTTTTTGGGTCTGTTCCGAGAGGCTATACAGTCGGTCGCGGGTCAGGTCGGTCCTTTTATCGAACCGCTGTGCCACAATAGCGTTGACGAAGACGGCTATGCCGATAACGCCGACGATACTCAGCGCAACGTTTGCACCGTAACGGGCTTGACGACTGACGAAAAAACTGACGAAGTCAGCGAAGCGCAGTCGTACAAAAATAGCCAGTGCAGCCAAGCAGAGGAGCAGAAAAATCCAAAAAACAGTTTTCGCGCCGAAAATCAGACTTGCCACTGCAATGAAACCGAAAATTAAGGCAAGAAACCCAAATAACGGGCCTGTAACGTTTTTGCTCGGCATAGCTTATCTCCATTTTGAAGACTCAATAGACTTGAACGTTGCGAACAGGCAGACCCCTGTAAAACTTACATAATAGATAACATCTTTAAGCAAAATGACACCGCGCGCGAAATCGTCATAGTGTTCAAGTAACGACAGATAGCTCAGAAATTTCCCGATGGTGCCGTATCGAGATGAGAGTGAACCGATGACCCATAATGTTATAAGGATACCGAAACTGGTGAGTGCTGCAACGAGTTGGTTTTTACACATTGATGACATGAGTAACCCTAACGCAAGGAAAGAGGAGCCGATAAGGATAACGCCGAAATAACCGCTCAAAAGTGTTCCATTGTCCACGGGACCGAAGCGTTGCGTCAGGATCGGGAAAAAGAGCGTTAAGGCAAGCATGATGAGTAGGAGGGTCCAACTCGCGAGAAATTTGCCGAGGACTACCTGTCCGTCCGTGATGGGTGAGGTGAGGAGGAGTTCAATCGTTCCTGATTTCCGTTCTTCGGCAAAGAGTTTCATTGTTAACACGGGTGTAAAAAAGAGTAAGATGATTGCCATATTGCCGAAGAGTATGCCTATTACTTGTGTGCCGGTACCCGCCTCCTGGCCACTCGTGGAAATTAGCAAGATAGAGAAAAGGAATCCTGAAATCGCTGTGAAAACGAAACAGACGAAGTAGGCGATGGGTGAGACGAAATAGGTGTAGAGTTCTTTTGTGCAAACTGCAAGAATGTTTCTCATTTTTTATTTTTTGGATATTCGCCAAGCGTGCAGGCAAGCCAATTAGGGCATGATACGATGAAACTCAACTTTCCTTAACAAACCGCTGTCGAACTTTTCCGACAAAGAAGGGTCCGAGCGATTCAATGTATTTGGTTGTCTGTTCCGTTTGGCGCATATCCTGTATCAGTCGCGATAACGGGTATAATTCGGGACCGACTAACCCGATGACGAATTCGTTGTCGTTGGTATCTAATCCGAAGCATGCCAATCGGATGTCGCTTGCGTATCCACCGGCGGCGTAACTTCTGCCGAGCATGGCATGTTCCCCTAAAATCCGTCCGCGTTCGCGGGGTTCAAGCCGATAAAATTCGGGGTTTCGACGCAACGGATACCAAATCGCCCAGGGGCATTCGGGGTTCAGGACGTTTTGGAGCGGTTTGTTAATAAGCCATTCTTCTAAATCCGGTTCCCTGCCGCTTGAATAGGTGCGACCGATCATCGTCATTTCCGGACGATATGAGACCTCACCATTGAATTGACTTTGCATGTCTCGCAGTGCAAGCGATTGGTGCATCAAGGCTGCAGGATCCGCCGCGACAAGAAGGACACCGAGGCCTGTAGGGTTATTCAAATCGTCGTAGAAAACCGCAGCAGATGGACTATAATTGTTCGATTGAATATTTTCAATGATTACTTCTGGGGCCAAACAGTGCCCAAAAACGTGGAGTTGGAAGAAAAGTCTCTTGTCGCTGACTTGCGGTTCACCGTCAATCGGGGCACCAGTCTCTCTAAGGTCTACCGGTTCTGGACGCGGTGGTCTCTTTTGTTCAGTGTTCATAATTTTTTAACGTTTTGTAGTATATGAGGCACGGATCCACTTTTCAAGCACCTGATCCGGCGTTTCCACGACTTCCTTCGGGAAGGTGAACGTGGACTGCCCAGTGTTTTGCTTGATGAGGTTTAAACCGTGCTGGTAACTTTCAAGGAGTTGATCGCATATCTGTTGTATTGCTTTTTCGTCTGATATTGCACGTTCACAAATGAGCACAGTCGCTTCGGCATCGAACTGAATCTGTAACTGGTGTTCAGCGTAAAACTGTGCCTCATAGCGGCGGACCTGCTCGTGCATCACGGCTTTGCGGTTGTAATCTACATCGTCGGTTATGCGTTTGAGTTCGACATCTGGTGCGTCTACAACGGCGTCCGTGACAACGAATTCGCTCACGCCGGTGGAGGGCAACTCAAATTTATAGTCGCGTAAAACCTTTTCACAGACTGTCATTAAGGCGCGCGCCCCTGTTTTCTGTTCAATCGCTTTTTCGGCGATTCGGCGCAAACCACTGTCCGAAAACAGCACTGTGATCCCATACGCACGAAACGCGTTTTCATACTGCCGAATAATAGAGCCTTCGGAATGTTTCAAGATATGAAAGAGGTCGTCTACGGCAAGTTCACCACAAACGACATGGACAGGGAGTCGTCCGATAAACTCAGGTTCAAAACCGAAGTCGATGAAATCCTTGGGTGTAACGTCCCCCAAATACTGTGCGGTGTCCTCCGCTTGACTGGTAATTTCGGCGTTGAACCCGATTCTGCTTTGATGCATGCGTTTCTTGATAATCTTCTCCATACCGGTAAACGCACCGCTGATAATGAATAGAATATGGCGTGTGTTGATAATCTCTTTCTCGACCTTGCCGCTTTT
The DNA here is from genome assembly GCA_963668035.1 of Candidatus Poribacteria bacterium. Classification (GTDB taxonomy): domain Bacteria; phylum Poribacteria; class WGA-4E; order WGA-4E; family WGA-3G; genus WGA-3G. Next base: position 1,199,291 of record OY764073.1, read on the forward strand.
TTGGAATTCCATTGCGGCGCGCATCTGAGAGGCGACATCGTTCCCTGCCCGCAGATCGACTTCGGTCTCTTCCATCAATTTGAGGAGCCCGATTTGTACGCCGCGTCCACTCACGTCGCGTCCGATGATGTTCGGTGGGGTGGCGATTTTGTCTGCTTCGTCGAGGTAGATAATGCCGTATTGTGCCAATTCCAAGTTGTCCTCTGCTTGTGTTACCAATTCACGAATTAAGTCGTCTACGTTGGCACCGACGTAACCCGTCTCGCTAAATCGGGTGGCATCTGCTTTCACAAACGGCACGCCGATGAGTTTGGCGATGTGTCGGATCAGATAGGTCTTACCGACACCCGTCGGCCCGAGCATGACGATATTCTGTTTTGAGTAGTCCGTATCGGCAATATCCGGGTTTTCGTGGCATTCTCGGACATGGTTATAATGGTCACAGACAGCGATAGCGAGTGCTTTCTTTGCCTCGTCCTGCTTAATCACGTACCGGTCGAGATACTGCTTAATGTCCTTCGGTTTGAGATCAAACTTCAGATCGAAGGTCTTTTTCGGTTCAGGTGCCTCTGCGTCTCCTTCGGCGGTGGGTTCGCTAACGGTTGTGTTTATTAACCGGATAGTGCCACCATACTTCTTTTGCCAAAACTCTTGGAATTCCTTTTCGATTTCTTCAGGTGTGGGCATTTTTTTGTTCGTGTTCATGGCTTTTAATATTCCTTTTAGGACGTTGTTCCTGTGAGTTCACGGCGGACAATTTCAGTCCCCGCTACCATTGTTTTCAATTTGGCGGCGGCGGCCCACCGTGCTGTCTGGCTGAAACCACAATCTGGTGTGATACCCAATTTTTCAGGCCGCACATGCTTGAGTGCTTCTCGGAGGCGCGCCGCGACATCCTCGGGTGTTTCTACATAATAGTTTTTGACATCGATGAGTCCTGCTGCGAGTTCTTTGTCGTTTGGAAACTCGCTCCAGAGTCCGATTTCTGTCATCTCTCTATTTGCAAATTCTAACGAGAGTTGATCGAACGCTGCATCAAGGATATGGGGGAAAAGCGGACGGTAAGAACGTTTGCCGACCGCCCTACCGCGATAGTTTCCGAAACAGATATGCAGCCCAATCTTGGCTGACTGTTCAATATGGGCTTGCGAGCTACGCCCTAAGCCTTCAACAGTGTGGTTGAACAATTTCACGAACTCTTGTGGACGATCAGGATAAACGGCGTAAGAGGGTTCATCTAACTGAATGAATTCCGCACCTGCTTCAACAAGTTGACGAAGTTCCGTATTGATAATCTCTGCACACGCGTAGGCGACTTCAAGCCGTTCCTTATAGATGCCGCTCGTCTGGATGCGTCCGGAGAGCGTAAACGGGCCGGGACATGTTACTTTGATCGGTTTCGTTGTTTCATTTTTCGCGAATTCAAATTCTGGGAGGATACCGAGTCCATCAGGCGCTGCAAGCGGGACAGAAGGCAGCCATTTGCCGCGTTGGTCGTGTCCATCCGGGCCTTGTGTTCTCGGTGCGGGGAGTTGTTCTAACCCAGGGATCCGTTCATAGAAACCGAGTACAAAGTCTTGCCGCCGCATTTCGCCTTCAGTGATAATATCAACGCCGGCGCGTTCTTGGTCGGCGATGGCGGCTCGGACGGCATCGTCAAAGGTTTCGTTAATATCGGTTTCGCCGAGTTCGCCGCGTCCGATTGCCTCAAGTGTCACACACAGCCAACTCGGTGGCGCGTAACTCCCGATGGTGCTTGTGGGTATCAAGATGTCTGTTTCTTTAGGGGAATTTTTAATCATGGGAGCCTCCAACATTCGCATAGAAAAACGGCGGTATCGTCAAAGCGACGACATCATCGGCACCAGAAATTTCGCGCGCCATTGCGAGGGCATCGTTTAAATTTTTTGCCCAGTCAACACCCAATCGCTGTGCCACCCCCGGTTCTTTCGGTCCCACAAGGATAACCTTCGCGAGATATTTCAGCGGATACGTTGCCCAATACCAGACCGTGAACGGATGAAAACCGTGATGCGCAAACTTGTTCCGATAGCAGTCGATGAGATATTCATCTTTCGCATATTTCTCTTGAAACTTCTGCTGCATCTCAAAGGGTTCTGTGGTATCGGCGAGTACCTCATCGTAAAACATCTTATACGCGACGTGATACTCTTCGTGGAAGAGCTCATACGTCGGGTTCATGATGATCACAACGCCATCTTTTTTGATGATCGGTTTATTGTAGAACCAGTTGAAGATATAGCCCAAAATGTCGCTCACCACTAAAACGGGGTTGATGCGTGCATCGACAGCGTAAGGACTCATATCCGGAAGCCCGAACACCAATGTGCTAAACTGACGCGGGATGTCTATTGCTAACTGGTCCTTCATCGACTCCAGCGTTCTCACGTGAACGGCATCAATATCGCCAGCGTTGATCTGTATCGGTTCGTAGTCTGTGCGGACGCTCTTGAGAATTGTGTAACGTAATGATTCAGGTAAAAGCGATAAGGTTGCCGGTGTGAGGGTTTTTATGACCTTCTCTGCGATATTACAGTCACGGTTCGGTTTCCCGACGTAACGGAGATGAAACGGATAGATCGCGCTGTTCATAGCGGCTTCAAGCACCAAAATAGGGGTCTCTTTCTGAATGAGACGACTCATCCGCTCGATGCAAGCGTGCATGTGTGAACCTTCCGGTTGCATCACGTGCGGACTCTCCGCTGTCATGTGCGGCGAATGGTGCGGTGCGATGGAATTATACGTGCCGAGACCTACCGCGACGGATTTATGCCCACCATTGAGTGGAATTTGTATCATATCCACATAAATCACCAGATCAGATTCAAGCACAGCCTTATCCGTCTCAACGATTTCGTCTTGTTCCGTGTGCCCTACATGGACAATCTGATCGGCATCTTCCGCATCGAAGTTTCGGAGTTGGTGCGGATAGAACTCGTCCATAATATTTTTGCCGAGCATATAGGCGAGTTCGTGTTCCTTCATCTTACGATGCAACGCAACGGCGCAGATCAGTTGGATGTTCTTTTTCTCCACGCCGTAGCTATAGAGCATCTCCAAGAGCGTCTGAATCATGATCTGCCGCATATCCGGCTTTTTTGTGAGCGGAAAGGGTTGGCAGTTATCATCAAACAGGATAAGCACTTTGGAGTTGCCGTTGACGAGTTCGCTGAGCGGCGGCATCTCAAGTGGATTGTCAAAGGCGCGCCGCGTGTGTTCGCTCAGCGCAGCACGCTTAATTCCGGGCAGCGGCGGCTTCGCATAGTAGACCTCTGAATTATCCGGCAGTTTCGCATTGATAAGATGGTTTCCGAAGTAGGTAAAGTATTTCATTTAAACGGCGTAACTCGCTTCATAAGATAGTTTCAATTTTACCTATCTATTTTAGCACAATTTATGTGAATGTGCAAATTTTTTTAGCGAATTACGGAGATACGGATTGATACACCTGAATTTCCCGAAGCACAACATCCTCAAAGGACACTTTCGTTTTACCGGTTCGCGATTCTCGTGTGATGGTTGCTGAATCACGATTGACAGGGATAGCAACCTTTAGCATTCGCACGGGTCTGTCGATGTCGATGCGCATCACTGCTCCATTTTCGGATCTCGCAATCTTATGACTTACCACCGGCTCAAAGAGAGTCGATTTTTTATCTGCTGTCTCTGCGGTCGATGTTTCTACCATGAGACGATAAATTGTCGAAGTTGGATGCACCTTAATATAAGCGACATGTGTAAGCGCGTCAAGTTGAATCAGTGCTTCAGCCTTATCTTTACCTTCCATCCAGTCGCCATATCGGATCCTGTCCCTATAACCTGTGTTACCTTTTTCAACAAAGACTTTTACCTTCAGCATACTGATTGTAGCAAGATTCCCATCAACGAGCGATGGGTACGTTTCACAGGATAGGTGTTTCGCGTCTATGCGTCTCGGGAGTGGCTGATACAAGGATGCACACCCTACCATGAGTAGTGATACCCCGATTGCCAGTGCTATATGCAAAGAGTGGGTTCTACGTAACATCGGTTTTTCCCTCCGTTTGATTGGCGAACAGTCATTTTTTATAGGAATTGCCAAGTCTATAACTGGTTATGATGAGCAAGTTTTATGCCAGTTTGGATCGTATTATCACTGGTTTTTTTGATAAAAATTGCACTAAATAGGGCAAATCTGGTAACAGATTGCACAAAATGGTGCAGTTTCGGGTTTTTCGTTGAGGTTAGGATAATAACTTTCCGCTATCCGCGCAGGAGTTGCATCTGTTGGTTATCAACGTGGCGTTCGGATTTCTGGGTAGGACGGAGCCGCCACGCATCTGGTAGGTGGACAAGGGTGTTAATGATATCGGGGTTATCAAGGTATGCGTCATCAATTTGCCAGAATTGGAGACGTGGATAGGTTTTCTGATTATGTTCAAAACGGCCCATGTCTTGTGCCTCTTGTCGCATGAGGCAGCTATCCAATGCTTTGTAAGTATCGTTGTCAATTGCGCGTTGTTCAATATCTGTGTGTTTTCTCCGTGGTGGTGTCGTACGTCCATGTATCGGTGAATGCCTTCTTTTGTGCAAGGGAATCGCCGAGGAAGGTGTTGTAATCGCGGCCGCTGTTGAAGGGCGGATCGGTGCATATTAGGTGGACGCGTTCGTTGGGTATCTCGCGGAGGATTTCTAAGTTATCACCGAAGTAGAGTTTGTTCATGGGGCATCACTTTGAAGTGGTGGCAAGTCCGATTCATTAAAATCAAGCGTAAAGGTCCTGGAATATTCTTTACCTTGTAAATCCTCATAGGTAACATCAATATCAATAGGTGTTTGACTTAAATCAACAGATCCAGTTAGCCGACTGACTTGGTTGTGCTCTATCTTCTGTCCTGGCGCGAGAAGGGTGATTCCTCTCTTGAGAAAGCCAATTTGCTCAAGCGGGATGCCGCCATAAGGGGCGAAGGCAAGACTGCCCCCAAACCTGATTGTACGGGCAACTCCTGTCCCTACGTTTTCTACACAAAGTGTAGCGACGGTGGTTTCAAAAATGCTTTGGTCCAACTCTCTCTCACTCACAAGACCACTGATGACTTTCTCACGAAGTAGATAGACTATAATTTCGGGTTTGCTGGCAGTATCTACGAGTTTCCTGGTTAAGTGGGCGTACCAACCCGTAATTATGACCAGCACAAAAGTTGAAATTACAGTGAGTGCTCCGCTGTTGTCATTCAACCACTCCATTCTAAATCATATCTCCATAGCAATGTGCTTCACTTCACGCCGAATGATCGCATCTGTTTCTCGATTAACGACGTGAAACTCCATCTTTATCTGACCATTTTCATTGGCATAACGGAGAATATTGGGGTCGTTGACATTGACCTGCATGTACTCGTTAACATAACATTCCACAACAATAGGTTCATTTCTATCGTTCGGATATGTTATCTTTACATTTTTATGGAATTGTTGTTCATTCATTTGTTATATTCCCCCTACATTTGCTGCTTATATGGAGATTGAGAAAACTGATTAGCGTAGTCCTTTACGGTTTATTAGGTAGTGTTTACATTTTTTATTGGAAGTGTTTTGAGAAACGGAAGGATGCTATTCCAAGCAGCATCACTGATCGTCACAAGTAGATTTTCAGTAGTTTCTATGCTTTTTGTTTTCATAGCGGAGAGTCTATCAAAACCTACAAAAAATGTCAATAACTTACATAATGTAAACACTACCTAATGAATCAATAGTCATTTTGTCCTTCCTTATACAAAATGAGATGAACACAGAAATCATCTGTTTCTCTTAGTATTTCCAAGTAATCACCGAAGTAGAGTTTGTTCATGATTAGTCTTCAGTTATCGGTTGTCAGTCGTCGGTCATCGCGATTCGGAGTCGTGCCTACACTTTAGTTTTCAAGACTATCGTTGAAATAGCGTTTACTTATTGGTATGATTCCAGACTATAGTAGGTTTCGCCTGCCGCGAGGGCATCGCGGATGTCGGCAAAAAGATTGTATGCATCCTCAAAGTCAGGAAATTCGGCAATAACGCGTTTGGAACCATCTTGAGCGGTTAAAACAAGTTGGCCTTTGCCAGGGTCCTCACCTTCTATACTCAAATTTTGGTACTGATAGAAGTTTATGATTTCTAAGTCATCAGTCACGATGTACATAATTGTTCTCCTTTATGGTTACTTGTGATGTCCGGTAGATATCTAAACTTACCTTTATGTATGAAATACAGCGTTTATTTACTCCAAATTCCCGAAATTGCTTTCGTACACCCTTTCAACTTCGCCAGGAGAGGTAATAAACCACTCGTTTCCGGGAGCATCTTGCTTTTGCTTGCCTTGGAGTTTCAAAATATTCTGTATTGTATTTTCCATTAAGTTCAATTCATCTGTTTTAATAATGAGACCGACCTTTGGGTATTCTGGGAGTGCTGTGCGAGTTTGTGAACTAATTCTGATGAGCGGGTCGTTTCTCGCCTTGCCGATCTTGCACGCCCATACCTCTTCACCCTGCAGTTCTGCTAAACGTTGGTAGGCCGGATAATAATAAAGATAGACTGATTGTTTGCCGGAACCGATGATCTTTTCAGGTTCTAAGTTGTCAGGTTCAGAATTCACGCTGTCGTCGTCCTGAGTGCTTAAACGGATCAACCAATTGCTTCGACTAGTAGTGCTTCAAGATTGAGTTTGCGATAAAGTTTGTTGACTTTTTTGGATGTTCTGTGATATATTGTTGATGGACTTTGTATCTTATCTCAAAGAGGTCTGCGATGAAAAAACATAAAGTTGAGCTGACCGCTGAAGAGCGTCAGACGTTAGAAACAATAGTTCGCAAAGGGGAACACAGTGCTTTGAAACTCACGCGTGCCCACATCTTGCTGAAGGCAGATAGCGATGGTCCCTGCTGGTCGGATGCGAAAATCGCTGAGGCGTTCGGGTGCCATGAGAAAACTGTCTACAATGTTCGCAAACGCTTTGCGACGCGTGGACGTCTCGCCGCCTTGGAACGCAAACCGCAAAGTCGCCTGTCTCGCGTGCGGAAACTTGATGGTCAAGGCGAGGCACGTTTGATAGCGTTAGCGTGTAGCGATCCCCCCGAAGGTTTTGCCCGCTGGACGTTACAACTCCTTGCTGATGAACTCGTTGAGCTTGAGATCATTGAAAGTATCTCTATTGAAACGATCCGACAGACGCTAAAAAAAACGCCTTGCGCCCGCATCGGAAATCGTGCTATTGGGTGATCCCGCCGGATGAAGATGAGGCCTTCGTTGCGGCGATGGAAGCGGTTTTAGACGTGGACCAGCGTCCTAAAGACGCACGGTTTCCGGTTGTCGCTATGGACGAACGTCCCGTGCAGTTGATCAAGGACTTGCGGCCGCCTATCCCCGGCAAACCCGGGCGTCCAACGCGCATCGAGGACGAATATAAGCGTCCGGGATCGGTTTGTGCTTTCATATTTACGGCCCCGTTTCAGGGGTGGCGGCGAGTGTCGATCCGTGAACGCCGCACCGCTGTAGATTGGGCAGAAGAAGTCAAACACCTTTTAGATGAAGTTTACCCGGATGCTGAGCGAGTGACGTTAGTCTGTGATAATCTCAATACGCATAAAATCGCGTCCTTGTCCAATGCGTTTGATGCCGAGGAGGCACTTCGGTTGTCTTCACGATTAGAATTGGTGCACACGCCAAAACATGGGAGTTGGTTGAACATCGCAGAGATTGAGTTGAGTGTTTTCTCAAGACAATGTCTGAACCGTCGGATCCCGGATATAGAGACACTTCGGTCAGAAGCAGACGCTTGGCAGAAGTATCGCAATCAGACGGCGAACAAGGTGGATTGGCGCTTTACCACAGAGGACGCACGCATCAAACTAAAAAGACTATACCCGAAAACTCAATCTTGAAGCACTACTAGGATTGCTTGCTCGTCCCTCTCGCCTCATGTTGTACAGTGCAAGCGTGACAGGATGATTAAATTGAGCCCGTGATGGCAGCCCACCCCCTTCACGATGTGTTTCATCTACAGCACTCATTATTTCCTGTTTTTGGACAGTCCGCCCTGCGAATAGCTCTATGATGAGATGCTGTGCTATTTTGGGTGTTAGAGGTTTTTCAGCATATTCATACTGATTATTCATAGGCATGTTCTCTTATTTTACGAGTTGGCATGTATCCGACAGACGCTTTCGTCGGGCATCTCGCGGAGGATTTGAAGGTTGTCGCCGAAATAGAGTTTGTTTATGGTATCAAAAGCCTTAGAGCTCGAAATTAATTGTTTTTCCCTCTGATATCTTTATGCTAAATGTCGCATGAGTGCTGATTCCTTCTCACTTTGATGCCAACAACTTTTGTTCCTTCATAAAAAATTCCTCTGTATAAGTGCTCTATTTGCTATTAACATAGGCCTCATATGTTATCGCCTAAGTAAAACTGGTGTTCATTAAAATTACATTGTGTATAGTATATCACTTTTTGGTTTCAGTATCAAATTTATTTTCTAAAGAGGGTGTGTAAAGTTTTTGGTTGCGAAATGCTGCGAAATAGGTAATATCTGCCACCCAGACCTGATCCTGACGACAGACCTCAAGGGTTTCGAGCAGGTTGCTCCAGGGTTTATTCCCCTGAAGCGATTTTGTTGTTTGACACGCACGTTTGATGGAAACCAAGAGATTATTCTCTTTCATCAACCGAGCAATGCGTCGGGTTCCAACGGTGTATCCCTGACGCTGTAGCAACTGCGTGATACGCCTATACCCGTATCTTGGATACTCACCCGCAAGTTTCTCTATTTCAGCACGCAGGACCTCTTCGGAGCGGTCTTCTTTGGGTTGATAATAGAAACTGCTCCGGTTGAAACCGAGGGTTCCACAAATATCTCGCACGGAATGCTCCTTTCGCAATGCGGAAATGAAACATCGCTTTTTAGTTAAGGTTAGTCCAGCTATGTCAATAGTTTTTTTTCGATGTCTAACGCGACCGCCATTCTCCCAACGAGATGCTCAAGGTGGGCGATACGCTTCTCCGCATCGCTCGACGACTTATCAGTAGACTCAAACAGGGAGGACGCATTTTCAACGAGTTGGTGCTTCCATTGTGAGAGTTGATTTTCATTGAGATTATGACGCCGACACAGTTCTGCTTGTGAAGTCGCACCGCTAAGGACTTCGAGAACAAGTTCCGCTTTAAACTCAGGGGTGAAGGTTCTTCGTTTCGCCATTGGATACTCCTTTCAATGAGATTGTTATTGTAGCACAATCTTCCTTTAGGGAGTGGTCTAAAAAAACGATGGCAGTACAAACATTTTTTGGAGAGAAAAACAAAAATTCCGAATTTTGTCTCACTTTCGTAACAATTCAGTGCTATAATTTAGATTAGAATTTAGCAGAGGAGACCAAATTGATGAAAAAAAAGCGTTGGATAGGTTACACACTTATATCTTTTGGGGTGATTTTGGGGTGCGGGTTTGCTATTACCGGTTGTTCGCCTAAAGACGCGGAAAGCACTTCCAGCAAAGCTGCTGCACAGGTTATCATCAAGAATAAAGGTTCAGATACGATGGTGAACTTGGCACAAGCATGGGCAGAAAGGTACATAGATATCAGCAGCACTGCATCCGTAGAGGTGTCAGGGGGTGGTTCTGGTACAGGCGTCGCTGCGCTTATTAATGGCACTGTAGATATTGCGAACTGTAGTCGTCAAATTAAACCGAAGGAATTAGAACAGGCAACACAAAATACGGGTAAAGTGCCTCAGGAATTTATTGTCGGGTACGATGCGCTTGCAGTTTATGTCCACCACGATACGCCGCTTGATAAGATTACGATTACCGAACTTGCAGAGATATATGGCGAAGATGGCAAAATAACGAAATGGAGCGATCTCGGCATTGCACATGAAAATTGTCCGAGCGACAAGATTATCCGTATCAGTCGGCAATCTAACTCCGGCACATATTTCTATTTTCGGGAGGCACTGCTGGGTAAAACACGGGACTTTGAACTCGGTTCTTTGGATTTACACGGTTCTAAAGATGTGGTAGAAGTGATTGGACGAACGCCTTGTGCTATCGGTTATAGCGGTATGGGATACGCGACTTCGCATGTGAAAATGTTAAAAGTTGCAAAGGGACCTGATGAACCGTATTACGCGCCAAATCTTGAAAATGTGCTCGCGAAAACCTATCCGATTGCCCGTCCATTGTATATGTACTCCCTCGGCGAACCTATAGGCGAAGCAAAGGCGTATCTGGATTGGATTATGTCACCAGAAGGTCAAAAGATTGTTGAGGAGCTCGGTTTCGTACCGTTAGAGAACAACTAAAAAATATGAATATCCTACGCAAAAAAAATGCTGCGAATCTACCGTTTTCCGAAACCGTAATAGAACTATTCATCCGCTTATGTGGGATTAGTTCTATTCTTTTTGTCTTTGGTATCTTCTTCTTCGTATTTCGAGAGGGCGCGGGTTTCCTTTTCAACGGGTTAGACTTAGGACAATTCCTGACAAGCCCTGAATGGTACCCGACCTCGTTGAGCAATAAAAGATATGGTACCTTCGCCTTAATTTTAGGGACCTTTAGCGTAACCGCGTTGGCGATGTGTATCGCTGTGCCTTTTGGACTCGGGGCGGCGATTTTTGTTTCGGAGTTCTGTAGCCCGAAACTGAGAGAAACATTTAAGGTTGTCATAGAATTGCTCGCCGCTATCCCTTCTGTTGTTTGGGGGTTCATCGGGTTAACGCTGATGAATCAACTGATTATCGCGGTGTTCAATGCTCCAATCGGCTTAACGATGTTGAACGGTAGCATCATGTTAGCGTTGATGAGTGTTCCGATTATCGTGTCTATAGCAGAGGACGCGCTGAAAGCTGTTCCCGATTCTTACCGCGAAGCAGCGGAGGCACTCGGCGCGACACGATGGCAGGTGATCTATCGTGTTCTGCTACCGGCGGCAAAAAATGGACTGTTGGCGGCTGTGCTGCTCGGTGCTGCGCGTTCTATTGGGGAAACTATGGCGGTTCTGATGGCGACTGGACACTCTGTTAACATTCCGTCGAGCCCGCTCTCATGGATTCGGACACTCACGGCGACGATCGCAGCAGAACTCGGCGAAGTGGCAAGAGGCGACGAACACTATCAAGTGCTTTTTATCATCGGCATTCTGCTCTTTACCATTACATTTGTGGTGAATCTCATTGCGGATTTAGTTATTAAAGGAATTCGGCAAGAATAATATGAACATGGATATGCAAGTATCGCCAGAGGCGATGTTCAGAGAAACAGAGATCGGTCGGCAAAAACGGCGGATAGAAAATGTGATGCGGAATTTCTTCCTCGTGATGACGAGTCTGATGATTATTCCGCTGCTGCTGATTATTGGTTACCTTTTCTATAAAGCACTACCGGTGCTTTCGCTTGAGTTCCTGTTTACGAATCCGAAGGATAATATGCGTGCTGGGGGGCTTTGGGCACCCTTTCTCGGCACAATTTATTTAGTCGTCGTGTCTCTGTTAGTATCCGCACCGATTGGGGTGTTCGCAGCGGTCTATCTCAACGAGTATGCCCGCGAGAGTTGGTTTACACGTATCACGAACTTGGCTGTTGTGAATCTGGCGGGTGTGCCGAGCATCGTCCACGCGTTGTTCGGTGTCGGTGCGTTTGTGCTTTTCGCAAGGCTCGGTGAATCTATCTTGGCAGCCTCGCTTACGTTGGCAATCATGACGCTCCCTGTTATCATCGCCAGCACGACGGAGGCTTTGAAGGCGGTACCGATGGCGTTCCGGGAGGCGTGTTGGAATCTCGGTGCGACGCGCTGGCAGACGATCCGGCGTATTGTGATCCCGAACTCTATTAGCGGTATTTTGACAGGTGTGATTCTACAAGTGTCGCGCGCAGCGGGTGAAACGGCACCTATTATGTTTACAGGGGCGGTTTTTTATAAAGCTATTGCAGAAGGAAACCTTTTCGCCTATAATATAATGGAACAGTGTATGGCACTATCACTCCATCTCTTCACGATTTCGACACAGGTGCCGGGCGTTACGGAAGGCATCCCTTATGGCACTGCGGTGGTACTTGTCGGCAGTGTATTACTTATCAATGCAGCAGCGATTGTGCTAAGGATTTATCTCCGAACGCGGAAGAAATGGTAGGTAGAAAGTCCGAGGTCGTGAGCTGGAGCTCACTCCTACAGAAGAACTGAATAGCCCCAGGAAACAGATCGTGATCTTGACATATACTGTCCAAACTTTAGGAATATTATAGGAAGGAATGTCCATGGACAGAAAAGAAAGATTACGGGCGCGCGTTGAAGGCAACCTATTCACTGGACTTATTCAGTTTCTGATTCTTGCTTCGGCTGTTGTATTTGTGCTTGAATCCGATAAAGAGGTGTGGGGGTTAACCAAATACACAACTTATTTTGTACTTCTCGACTGGGTGTTTTTTGTTTTGTTTTCATCAGAATATCTCCTGCGGGTCTATATTGAACCCAGGAAACGGGATTTTATTTTCAGTTTCTACGGTATCATTGATCTGCTGGCGATTTTACCGTCGCTGTTTCTCGTGCCAGGGTTCCGCGTCCTTCGGATATTGCGATTTTTGCGGGTTTTCAGAATATTCAAGGCAACCCGGTTTATCTTAGCCGTGGATCGGCTCACTGAGGCATTGAATGAAATCCGGCGGGAATTGTTGGCACTTGTGATTTTGTCAATGATGTTAGTCTACCTCGCAGCGTGTGGTATCCACTACTTTGAAAGAGAGGCACAACCTGAAGCGTTCGGCTCTATTGTTGACTCAATGTGGTGGGCTATTGTGACATTGACGACAGTGGGTTATGGCGATGTCTATCCGACGACAGCGGGTGGGAAATTTTTCACCGCGTTTGCTACGCTTGTCGGCGTAGGATTGATAGCCATTCCATCTGGACTCTTAGCTTCGGTTTTAACGGAAGCACGGGTGGAACGTCGGAAATCAGAAGAAAATGAGGAAGAAGATGGAAAATAAAATTGAAATTTCTGATTTACAGGTCCACTATGGCGATAAACCTGCGCTGAATGGGGTCTCTTTCGATGTTCACAAGAACGAGATTCTGGGTATTATCGGGCCCGCGCAGTCCGGTAAAACGACGCTCCTCAAGGTTATCAATAGAACTTTGGAATTCACACCAGAGGCGACTGTAGCAGGGACTATCAAATTAGATGGTGTAGATATCGGGACCATTGGCGATGTGTATGAATTGCGCCGACGGATCGGGATGGTACTACCTTTACCAGTCGGGCTGCCGCTTTCCATCTATGATAACGTTGCTTTTGCGCCACGGACAGCAGGACTTCGCGTAAAGGCGGAATTGGATGAAATCGTTGAACGCTGTTTACAGCAAGCAGCACTTTGGGACGAAGTGAAGGATCGGTTAAACACGCTCGGCACTAAGTTGTCAGGTGGACAACAACAACGGCTCACAATCGCTCGTGCGCTTTCACATGAGCCGGAAATTCTCTGTCTGGACGAATTTTCTATCGCTATTGATCCTGTCACAACGATGCGTATTGAAGAGGTGCTCAAAACTTTACAGTCAGAAATGACGATTTTGCTTGTCACGAATTTGGTGCAACAGGCAAAGCGGTTGGCAAGTCGTACTGCCTTTTTTCTCAACGGTGATCTGATTGAGATTGATGCAACGGATGTAATTTTTTCGGATAGTCCTACAAACCAAGCGACTTATGATTACGTTAATGGAACTTTTGGTTAAATTTTTTAATTGTAAAAAAAATGAATTATAGTATTGAAGCCGAAAATCTCAACCTTTGGTATGGCGATTTTCAGGCACTGATTGATGTCAACTTGAAAATACGGGATGGTCAGATAACCTCCCTTATTGGGCCTTCCGGATGTGGGAAATCAACGTTGCTGCGCTGTTTTAATCGCGTCAATGAACGGTACGGCAATGTTACCACACAGGGAAAAATTGAAGTTTTAGGGAAAAACATTTATGATCCGGATGTCTCTTTGCCGGAACTCAGGAAAGCAGTCGGTATGGTGTTTCAGAGACCGAACCCGTTGCCGATCTCGGTTTATGAGAATATCTTGTTTGGGTTACGTATCCACTCTCCGATGCGGAGTATCACGCGTGCGGAGTCAGAGGAGATTGTTGAAGAGGCACTCACATCTGTTTTTCTTTGGGAGGATCTGAAGGACAAATTGAAGGTGCGGGCGACATCGCTTCAGCTGGAGCAGCAGCAAAAACTCTGTATCGCTCGCCTGTTACCCCTTAAACCCAAAATTATTCTGATGGATGAACCCTGCTCTGCCTTGGACGCAAAGGGGACGCGTGCGGTCGAAGAATTGATGGAAGTCCTTGCAGGATCCTATACATTTTTAATTGTGACACATAACATGGCACAAGCACGGCGTGTCAGTGAAGAGTGTATTTTTATGTTCCTCGGTGAACTGATCGAACATAGAGAGACGCAAGCACTGTTTGAAGACCCGGAACACGAAAAAACCGCTGATTACGTGCAGATGCGTTACGGTTAGCGAAAACCCATGTCTACGCTGCTTAACGATGTCTATATCGTTCTCTTGATGAGTTTCTTGGCGATTCTGCTCGGAATAGTGTGTGCTTTCTACTTAGAGGAATGGCTTCCAAAAACGAATTGGATTCGGCGTTTGATTGGAAGTCTCGTCTCTATTTTGACTGGCATTCCGTCACTTTTGTATGGGATCCTGGCAATCGGGATTTTCTTTACGGATGCTGGTGCTTTGAAAGTGATCAGGATTTTTTCGATACCTCAGAATGCGGCGGCAGCACCCTTACAGCGTGATTCTGTGCTCTTTTATGCGGGGGCGGCAACTTTTATATTGATGGTAATGCCGATAACAATTAAGAGAACACAAGATGCCCTGCGCTCGGTAGGAACACCGATCCGCGAAGGGACTTATGCATTAGGGGCGAGTCAGTGGCAAGTGCTAACGCGACAAGTTGTCCCGATCGCCTTGACGCAAATACTTGCTGGGGGCTGCCGCGCAATGTCCCGCGCTTTTGCGACCGCAGCACTACTGCTCGGTATCTACACGTGGCACTACACAACTGAACTGAAAGAGATGTCCAATAGGTTTATACTTTTCTTGGGGATGGCGCTGTTCTTGAGTATTCTCTCCAGCAGACTTATAGAGATGGACAATTCCGACTCGGCGTAGTATAGTTAACCAGGGAGGCGCGAATTTTAGGACAGCTCGCGATACCAAAGATGGAGAGAAAAAAAGATCAATCTATTTTGTGTATTCGTGATCTAAATATCTGGTATGGCGATAAGCAGATCCTGAGTGCGCTCTCTTTTGATGTTCAGCGGAAACAGGTAACAGCGTTCATCGGTCCGGCAAACTGTGGTAAAAGTACGCTCGTCCGATGCATCAATCGCCTAAATGATTTTACGCCGAATTTCAGGTCCACCGGCGAAATATTTTTTAAAGGCAGCCCGTTAGACGGTTCAACAGACACGACTGCACTTCGGAAACAGATCGGAATGGTCTTCCGAAAACCGACGCTGTTCCGGGGTTCTATCTATGAAAATGTCGCTTATGGGGCTCGGATTTCGGGTGTAAACCAATCGGCACACCTTGATACGATCGTTGAGAAAAGTCTACGAAAAACGGGACTTTGGGGTGAAGTTGAAAACATTTTAGATGAAACGCCAGGACAACTCTCTACAGGACAGCAGCAACTTCTCTGTATCGCACGTGCGTTGGCGGTTGAACCTGAGGTTCTGATATTTGATGAACCGTGTGGGGAACTAGATCCCATAGAGACGGTTAAGATTGAAACACTTGTGCGCGATCTTAAAAGCGACTGTACGCTCATCTTCGCCACCAACAAAAGGCGACAGGCTGCACGTGTTTCTGACGTTGCGGGGTTTCTCTACGGTAGTGAGTTAGTCGAATTCGGGGCGACGGAAAAAATTTTCACAAATCCGCAGGATAATAGAACGGAACAGTATGTGACAGGCAGATTAGGTTAATCGAGGCTTCGCGTGCCGGGCGGAAAACATGTTACAAGCGGAAATCAGGACCCTTCAGCATAGACTCTTGGAAATGGCGGGACTTGCCGAGCAGATGCTACGCCAAGCGATCGAATCTGTCTTAACACGAGATGAGATGTTAGCGCAGATCGTTGTTGATGCTGATGATGCAGTTGACCAGTTTGAAAATGAAATTGAATCGGCGTGTATCCAATTAATAGCACTTCATCAACCGGTAGCGTTTGAACTCCGCTTTCTGACGATGGTGATGAAGATCAGCCATAATATCGAAAGACTGGCAGACAAAAGCGTTGCTATCGCCAAACGGAGCATTGAATTATTGGAATATCCGCCTATCAAACCTTTCGTTGACCTACCGCATGTAGCACAAGTGATCCAGACGATGGTGAAGGATGTGCTTGATGCGTTTGTCAATCGTAACGCTGAACTTGCCTTAGAGATTCGAGCGCGTGATAATGAGGTTGATGAAATCTATAAAAGGATGCTCCACGAACTTCTCACTATTTTAAGCGAGCATCCGAAGCTCATTGAACCGGGTATTAGTCTTTTACTCCTTTTTCGACATTTGGAGCGCGTCGGGGACCTCGCGGCAAATATCAGCGAAGAGGTGTATTACCTCGTCAAAGGCGATGTGATCCGGCATTCAGGGACGCGATAGAGACGGTATCAGTCGTTTTCTCGTGGGTGAAGGTGGATATCGCGTTGTGGGAAGGGGATTTTAATCCCATATTCCTGAAATTTTTCCCAAATCATGAAATGGAGGTCGCTGGCGACATCAAAACGCTGAAACGAATCCGGAATCCACGCAAGCAGCTCAAAATCCAAGGAGGACTCGCCGAAGTTAATAAAACGGACAAACGGAGCAGTGACGTTGTCTATATCTGGTATCGGTTGCTTGATAACTTCAGGATGCGCGTTTGCGACCTCAAGCAAGGTATCTTTGACGAGCTCCACATCTGAACTATACGAGACACCGACTGAAATCCGGATACGATAGCGGTTATTATAGTGCGTTAAATTATGAACTGCTTCCGTAACTAATTGGGAGTTCGGGACTATAATCTCCTTCTCATCTAAGGCAACGATGACCGTTGACCGCAGATTAATACTACTCACTCTGCCAAAGATGTTAACATCTATAATTTCCACGAGGTCTCCGATTTTGATAGGACGTTCAAAAATTAGGATGAACCCGGAGATTAGGTTTAAGGCGATATTCTGTAACCCGAAACCGATACCGATGCTTAATCCACCGAAGATTAAGGCTAATGTGGTAAAACTGATGCCGAGCGTACTTAGACTGATAAGGACACCGACGAGGATAAAGGTAAAGTGAATGAAGCGGAGTAAGATAAACTGGGTATGTTGTGCGATTTGAAAGGCTTGTAGCACCTGCCGCCGTAGGACCCATTGGACATACTTAGACAGGATAAACATCCCGAAAACGATCACGAATCCATAAAAGAGGCTTGCGAGTGTTAGTGGGTTCCGGGCTTCATCAACTTCACCAGTTTCACCAGTTTCTTGGGGTTTTTGCGTAGGTTGAAATAGGTCTGTGAGCGGGTAACTAACAATCTCGCCAAAGAATCCTGTACTGATTCCAGCAATTCGGAACGCTAAGCCGATCCCCAAAATTAGAACGATAAGAAACAGAAAAGCGAGTAATCGATTTGTGAGGTTTTCGGGTATTTTGAACCGATTGGACAGGTGTCGGAACCACCGCCGTAAAAATCCTGCGATGATTAAGGCGGCAGCCAAAATTCCGATCAACACCGCAATTTGGTAAACTTGTACAGGTTCATCGCCTAAAGTGATGACACGCCTTTCAAATAACGCACGAAGTTGTTGAACGAAGGCATCCATCTCATACTTTCCTAAACTTGTTAGTCAATTAAGATTTGCTCAATTGAATGGACAAACAGCACATCGTTTGCTCCCTCGTAAGCTCGGAGTGTTGGTGTCAATTCCTCAGACGTGAGGTTTTCAGCTGTTAATCCGACGATGACTAAGTCGGCTTGGTTGGAAATTTGGGTTACCTCTTCTTCCAAAGCCTGTTTGCCGTTGTATGACACGGAAGTGACATTCTGCATTGAGATCGGGAGCCGCCCTTCCTTCATGAGTGCTGAGAGTCGATCTGCCTCGAGTTCTGCGTCGGTTGAATCGGAACATACAAAGAGTTGTATCTCTGCGCGTCTCCAATCGGGATGTCCGACGATGATATACGCCAGCAGTAGCATCATCGGCGCGTTCATCAAGTTGTCCTCTGTTACCCAGACATGGATAGAAGACTTGTATCCGAATCGGTAGCCGGTGGATCGGAGGATGAGGACGTTAAACAGCGAATTCGCAGCGAGTTGCGCCCCGAGTTCAACTTCACCAATCTCATCGGGATTTTCTCGGTCGAACTCAAGCAAAATACAGTTATTCGGCAAGCCAGAAATTCCGGGCATCTGGAGTATCTGTGCAAGTGCCTGCTGGAACGTAGGGGAGATCAATGAATCCACAAAAATGCCTGCGCGACTCACTTCGGTGCGTTTGATTAATCCATCGACCTTGATGCGTGCTTGGATTTCACCGGAAAAAGAGTATTCGCCGTTGAACAGGCGGATGAAGTGTCCGAATCCGTGTCTATGGCATATCCAGCGGAGCAGATCGAAATGTCCGAGTCTCCGTTCGCCAAATCGGGTTACTGCGACAATGGAAGGGCGCCATCCGTCTTCAGATGAAATGACACGACTTTTTTGTAAGGTGGTTTGGAGCCATCGGGTTAGTTGAAACATGGTACCTTGGAAGATGCCTGCCAAGTCTCCGTGTCCTTGGTGGCTTCGGCGGAGTCCGACATAGACTATCGCCATGATGACGATTGAAATCAAGGCGTAGAGCGCGCTGATCTGGATCATCAATACACCGCACATCACAGTGCCTACGAGCGAGAGGAACCACCGGGAGTGGAATGTCGGTCGATAGGAAGGATTGCTTGCGAAATGCTCTAAGAACGAGACTGCACAGAGGGCACCATAAGTTACCATGAAAAACATTGTTAGAATTTGGGCGATAAAATCCAATTCGCCGATGGCGACGAACACGATTGCAATTATCCCTGAGACAGATGTCGCATATACGGGTTCTTGGGAGTCTCCGATGCCTTTTCCCATAAGACTGTTCAATTTCGGGATAGGCATTACGTTGTCGCGAGCGAGCATTTGCAGTGTTCGGGGGGCGACCATGATTGAACCGAGTGCGGAAGACAAAGCGGCTGCGCCTAACCCGACATAGATCATGGGGCCCCATAGGGAAACCTTCGCCATAATAAACTCATCTTCGGCGAGTACTTCCGGGGTCGCTGTTCCTGCCAACTTGACAGCGACGAGGACATAGACGACCATGCCGGCGAGTGTCGCACTGATCGTCCCGAGCGGTATGCTTCTTTGCGGGTTTTTGAGGTCGCCCGATAAACCTAAGCCTGCGATCATACCTGTGAAAGCGGGGAAGCATATTGCGAAGACTTTACCGAAACTATCTGGGTTCTCGATACGTGCGGCAAGATTCAAACCGTCGGGCTGTATTGCTTCGGGGCCTGTGCCGAAGAGAAAGGAGGCGATGGAGGCAGCGAGTATTGTGCTAACAACCCACAAAACCCGTACCCCAAGATCGGCACCTTTCGTCAACATCAGTACGATGAGAAAAACGGTGGAAGGCAGACTTACCATACGATGATCAAGGGGCCACTCGCGGATCATTGCAGGCCAACTGTCCCGCGTCATTTCGAGCAGACCAAAGATGGGTTGAAAAGCTTCGGTGAAAGCGACGATGTAGAAGGCGACCGAGATCGCTTGTGAAATATAGAGGGCGATCCCGATGGTGCCGCCGATCCGCGTGCCAAAGGAACGACTGACGATGTAGTATGCCCCGCCCCCTGCCACACGTCGGTTCGTTGCGATTTCGGATACGGCAAGTACTGTCGGAATCGTCACTAAATGCCCAAGCATGATAACCATTAGACTGCCCCACAACCCGGCATGAGCAACCGCATAACCGAACCGCAAAAAAAGAATCGCACCGAGGATGGTACTAATCGAGGCAAGAAACACGGGGGCAGTACCGAAGCCGTGTCCTTGTTGCGGAGTCGAGGTATTGATACCGGGTTCAGAACCAGTTTGTTGTTCAGGAGTTGAAGCCATCGTTAGTTTTTCCTTTCGTTTGGTACAATTAATAACTTTGAATTCGTGGATAGGTTGAAGGTGCTGCTTAATCCCTTGTTGATCTATACAGACGAGTGAGTAAATATCCGCCTATAGGTGCGCCAATGAGACAACCGCTGAGTGCCCAATTAAACTGAAGTTTCTTTGTTTTGACCTTATAAGCGTCATAATAGAAGGCAACATATTGCGGGGACTTACCGAGGGCGCGTGCAGTAGGCATGAAAGGTTGGTAACGCTGCGAAAGAATAGGGCCCACCAACGGTAAAAAACATCCCGTACTAAACCATAAAGTTCTGTTGAGATGTGCGGCTGCATCTTTTTCAGCATCTTTCACGGCTTGCGCCGCAACGGCCTCCAGTGCATCCTGCGTAGCGGCGGGCTCTTCAACCTCAACAATCTCGTACCGTTTTGTTTCAATCACGTCGTACTGTTTTGGGCCGCCATCGGTTTCTACGGTGATCCGCTTATTTTCTTTGCAAATCCCTAACGAATGTGCTCCAAAGATGAAAGCAATTATTAAAAGTCCCGATAGGTTGAAATGGAAATTTATTTTCACTATCTTCTCCCGTTTAGATGTATGCACTCTCAATAGACTTTATTAGACCTGAAGTGCGGAAAGCACAAAGTTTATTTCCGTTTTTGGTAGACATATCCGGTAGAGGTGGCAGGCATATAAATGACTAATAATTCGCCGTCCCACGTATAAGTACTCACAAGCGGTTCAGGACTTTCATCGGAAAACCAATAGATGGTTCCCTTTTTGGCATCAAACGGTTCAATCAACTTATACGAACCGAAGAAAAATGCATCGTTACTTTGGTATTCTCTGGTAAATGTTGTTGTTGTGAGTCGCATAGAACCAAATTCTTCGGTCGTCTTACCGTCAATTTGTGTTCGGATAAGTTCATATACACCACTGAGTGCTTCAGCGACTCTATATGATTTTGAAAAGACGATAATTGAAGCGGACTTAGAGACGGTTTCCTCACCCTGATCCCTAACAGATACATGAACAGTAACAGTTTGGTCAGGTGCGATTTCTGAATCGGGGAGTTCAGGAGCCGTCCACTGAACTTCTGCGCCCTCATCTTCGGTCAATCTTCCAGCAGATACCTCCCATGTGTAGATTAAGGTGTTGTTTTCAGGGTCGGAGACACCAACTTTAAATCCGACGGTTTCCCCGTAGCGCGTCTCTTTTGGAACAGTAAAGGTATTGATCTCAGGCGGGTCGTTTGTCCATCTTTCGTACTCGTCACAACTACTAAATATGAGCAGTTGGGATATTAAGAAAAGAAGGATCCCGAACCGCGTCGCGAAAAGTGCAGGATTTAAAATTTTCATAACATCTCTCCTTAGTCAAGTATTGCATATCTAAAATTGAGTACCATTTTTTTGAACTGAAAAAAGATAACGTCCGAATACTAATGTGGTATTATACCAAAAAAAATATATTTTGTCAAATGAACGAGGACAAATTGATTGTTCATAATCCGATCGGTATCAAAACCCAATCCTTTAGGTTTGCGATGAAAGTCCGCCCTCGTGAATGAGACCAAACCGTGAGACAATAAAAAGATTTGATATTACACGCAAAATGTGGTATCATTAACATAATCACGTGGCGGGGACTTACTATTTGCACGCTTGTGCAATTTCCTCGCCGACCCATTGTAGTAAGCGGTAAAAGCGTGATGCGTAAGTATCAAAAAAAGTGAGATTCATTTCTCTAGGAGGTTGAATGGCATGAAAATTATGTTGGTATTCGCAGGGTTTGTGTTGATGATAGCCTATTGTGTTATCGGAAACCCGATCGACTTGGCACAGGCGGAGGAAGTCTTGGGAACAGGAACGGATTCGCTGCTAGGAGGCGACCTAACCGATCCAGAAGACGATGGTGATCCTGAAGCAGATAAGGATTACGATGCCGTTTTCACAGCCAACGATGAACCCGGATTCGCAGGCGGGGAATTTGCGTTTAACGTCTTCGATAACCGCCTTGGCCCGAGCAATGACAAATGGTGCTGCGGACGTGGCGGCGGCATTCCGAAGGAAGGCCTACACGTGACAGCTGAGTTTGAAGAGCAGTACGCATTGACACACTTCACGGTATCTTCAGCGAACGATGTTCCTGCAAGGGACCCTACAGTGTGGGAAGTTCAGGGCTCGAACGACGGCGAGGAATTTACGACCATCTTTGCTCACGACGGGGATAGCTTTTGGGATCAGCGACTGCAAGTCGTCCTTTTTGAGGCAGGCGAAGATTACGACTTTCAAAAAACCGGGTATCGGTTTTTTCGACATGTTACTTTTGACACCGCATCGAACCCAGCTGGGGCGTACTTTCAAATCGGCGAAATTGAGTTCTTCGGCGATGATAGTTATCCGGTAGACCCTAAACGCAAGCTCACAACCACATGGGGACGCATCAAAAACGCCCGATAAGCGCAAATATCGGACCTTTTTGCGGAAGTCTGCTGACTAAATCGGAAACCTGAATCCAGTCATAACTCGGTTTGGGTTTCCGTTTTTCATATCCGCATGAAGCCGTGGAGTCTTTCTAATTGTCCAAACAGGAACGCGCCCCAATAAAGTCTACAATAGATCGCCAGCAAGCGACAGAGGAACCCGTCGGGTATATTAGACTGATCCGTCAGAATGCTAACTTCCGATGGCTCTGGTGTGGACAAGTGGTTACCTTGCTGGGGGATTGGTTTAACCTTATCGCTTCTGCTATATTAATTACAGAGTTAACCGGGTCTGGGCTTGCTGTAGGTGTGTTGTTTACAATTCGGATGTTAGCTCCCTTTGTCGTTACGCCGCTTGCGGGGATATGCGCTGACCGTTACAATCGAAAACATCTCTTAATCATTACTGATATTATCCGCGTCTTTATCGTTTTCGGATTTCTTTTTGTCCGAGACGCAAGCGATATATGGTTGCTCTATACACTGACGACCCTACTATTTGCAGTCAGCGGTTTCTTCAGCCCTGCCCGGAGTGCAATTTTACCGGATATTACTACGCCGCGCGAACTCGGTACCGCTAATGCGCTCGGTGCCGCTACATGGTCAGTCATGCTTGCGGTCGGTGCTGCTATCGGTGGTCTAACGACAGGACTCTTCGGTAGCCGAACCGCCTTTGTTATTGATGGCTTCACGTTTCTCCTTTCAGCTGGATTTCTGCTTGGCATCCAATTGCCCGATTCATCATCCGCAACAATTGATCAACCGACACGTACGCGGGTAACGGCGTTCCGCTACATGCGTCAACACCCTGATATTTTCTTTATCGCAGTGCATAAAGCAGCGATAGCCCTCCTTCTCTCCTCCGGTTTTCAAATCGTCCAAATAGAAATTGCCAAAGAGCACTTCGTCATCGGGGTCGGTGGTGCAATCAGTTTGGGATTGATGTATTGTATGAACGGTATTGGGAGCGGTATCGGTCCTATTCTGGCGCGCCGGTGGACAGGCGATCGAGATAAACCGCTTCGGGTCAGCATTAGTCTCGGTTATCTGATTGGAACATTGGGACTTGCGATGACCGCGCCTCTTTTCGGTTTGGTCGAAGTACTTATCGGCGGGTTGATCCGGAGCGTCGGTGGTGGGATCGCGTGGGTGTTTTCAACGCAACTCCTGCTGCAAAGCGCCCCGAACGAGATTCGCGGACGTATCTTCGGTACCGAGTTCGCGCTCTTTACACTGATGGGCGGTATCGGCACGGCGATTGTTGGCGCGTTATTGGATCGGTACCATGTCGGCACTATTCTGTGGGGAATGATGGGGTTACCCGTTATTCCGGCGGTACTGTGGTGGTTGTGGCAGGTCCGTTACAATCGGCTGAAACACGAATAAGGGCTTGTTTCCGGTAGATTCCTTTCCTCTCTCGGTAGGAGCGATCTTCGAATCGCGATTCCAGATTCCAAAATCTGGTCCGCCCCTGCCAAGTATCTCCTAAAAAATCCAGTTTTTTTGTTTTTTTTTCAAATTATGCAAGTTTTCTACCCCAAAATTTCGTCTTTAATAATGATACTAAACTTTGGACAGTTTCTGTTGAGTTCACGCGCCATTTCCACAGCATTTTTCGTTTTTTCTTAGTGTTATAGGTGCAAACGCAACTCACAGAAAAATAACCGCCGCTGTACCGATGCAAAGCCCCGTAGGGGCGATATGTTTATAGAAACGGCATCCCGCGCGAAGCTAAGCCCTGTAGGGGCGACATGTTTATAGAATAAGCTTGTAGGCGGTTTTGCTTGGGTGTTTCTTCAGTATGTCTATAGAAAAGGAAGCTCGAATGGAAATAGAAAACGATGCTCAATTGATTCAAAGTATTTTATCGGGCGATGACTCGGCATTCAATACGTTGGTCCAAAAGTGCCAAAAAGGCGTTCACGCGCTCGTGTGGCGAAAGATCGGAGATTTTCATTATGCTGAAGAGATAACCCAAGATACTTTCTTACAAGCATACAAAAATCTCTCTACACTCTCGAACCCTGATCTATTTGCTGGATGGCTCTATGTTATTGCCAATCGCCTCTGCATTGATTGGCAGCGAAAGCAAAAATTTGTGCCACAATCCCTACAGGAGGTGTCTGTGAAAGAAATAGAGGAATCCGCATACACGCGTTATATATCAGAAAAACAAGAGATGGAATCCAAAGAACGTCGTTATGAAATCGTCGAAAAAATTTTGGATAAGCTGCCGGAGAGCGAACGTACGGTTGTCACGCTCCACTACCTCGGCGAAATGACTGCAAAGGAAATTGGTAAGTTCTTAGGGGTTTCTGTAGGGACGATTCACAGTCGTCTCCATCGGGCACGAAAACGTTTACAAAACGATGAAGAACTCTTGGTTCAAGAAGTACTCGGGAGTGTCCCCCTATCGGTGAATGTAAGTCAGAACGTTATGCGGGAAGTTGCTGACATGAAACCGACACCCGATCCAGTGAAAAGTCCTTGGCTACCATGGACAGCTTTGGGCGCGACAGCAGTTTTTATTGCTTTGCTGCTGGGGGGAAGCAATCAATACCTCACCCGTTTTCAGAAACCTTATAGTTTCGATGCAGAATCCGAACCCACGATCACAATTATTGACGTACCTGCGATGCTCGCGCTTGATGCAAAACCCGCTGTGCGCAATCAAGCCGGACAAGTTGGCGCGACCGATACAACCCATAAAAAGAATAGTGTTGGTTCACAGGTGTCTGGGAAGGTCTCACCATCCAATGCACTGGGACTTTCCATTCAAGCGCGACTCCAAAACCGGAGTTTTCCTTCTACCTTCAAGGGATGGGGGGGTATGTTAAACCGGCCTGCATTATCGCATGAAGCCCAATTAGCACATCACGATCTATCTTGGACTCCCAAATTTGGGTTACGTTTCCAAAGAACGGAGCACGGATTTCAGCTATCTGAAAGCTTGGTGGAGACCCGGCGTGATCTCTTGATCGAGATGAACCCAAATAAAATTTCCCTTTTTGAGATTTGGATGCGGCGGGCGGATCCTGATTTACCTCTTTATAAAGCCATATACGACGCTGATTTTCCTTGGATAAGAGATGCAGCGGGAAAAAGAGTTCCAGGGATTCGTGAAGGGGGTAGAGATTTCTTAATCGATTTTACACATCCTGACGTGCAGGACATAATTGTTCAACAAGCACTTGCTGTTAAAAAGTGTGGACTTTACGACGGTATTTTTATCAGCTCATGGAACGAGAACGGGCCAGATCTTAACGGATATCGGACGTTGGAAGCAGAGCAGCAGGCGCGATCGGTGATTATGAGACGCATCCGCGCCGAGGTTGGAGATGATTTTCTAATAATCGTCAATGCGGGCCATAGTAAACCGATGCACGCAGCACCTTACATCAATGGTCTCTTTATACGAGCAGGCTTCTTTATACGAGCAGGCTATGAGCACGTCGGGGATTACAGTTACGAGAGATTGAAGGAAATCGAAAGCACGCTCTCTTGGGCAGAGGAGAATCTCCGTTCGCCACAGGTTAATTGTCTCGAAGGTTGGGGCGTTGAAGCCGAAGCACCGGAGAGTGCAACGAATCTCCGTTGGATGCGGGCATTTACGACAATGGGACTGACACACGCCGATGGATATGTGATGCACATCACAAAACATAACGGTATCAATTGGTATGCGTTCTGGGATGCGCCGCTGGGCAAACCTGTTGGCGGGAAGGCACAGCGATACAAAAACCGCGAAGGGCTATTTATCCGTGAGTTCATCGATGGCTGGGCAGTCTACAATCGGAGCCGACAGGCACAAGAGATAGCGTTACCGGTGGACACAACGGGAGTCGGGAGCGGTTTCACGGCACGTTCGCACACCGTCCCGGATTTAGATGGCGAGATTTTTTTAAAAAGAACAAAGGAGATAAAACGGAATGCAATTCGCTAAAAAGCGGCATATTTTCATTTTCACCCTCTGTACGATGCTTTTCTGGATGTCATTGACAGCAGAGGCACAAACCCTTAATATTCCCGATGCGAACCTTCGCAAGGCAATTAATGAAACGCTCCACAGAGTACCGACCGCCCAGATCACTGCGGGAGATATGCTGCGGTTAACGGAGCTTCGCGCAGGCAGCAGAAATATTCAGAATTTGAAGGGGCTTGAGGCTGCGACAAACCTGGGGCATCTGAACCTCGATCACAATTCTATATCCGACATATCACCCCTTGAAGGATTGACCGGACTGCGCAATGTAAGTCTCCGACATAATGAAATATCCGACATATCACCCCTCTCAGGATTAACCAGCTTGGACCGGTTAGATATTAGTCTTAACCGGATATCCGACATATCGCCGCTCGCAAAATTGATCAACTTACGATGGGTAAATGTTGGCGAGAACGAAGTAAACGACTTATCACCGCTTGCAGGTTTAAGAAATCTTGAATGGGTTGGGGCGGGTGAAAATCCGCCTACAGATCTCACGCCCCTTTCGGAATTAATCAACTTACAAAATTTTCACGCTTGGGGCACGCCTATATTAAACCTTTCCGCCTTGGCAGGATTACCGAAATTGAGGGGAATAAATATTTGCGGTGGTGAATTGTCGGATATATCTGCTTTGGGAAGGCTAACAGGTTTAAAAGAGCTCTATCTTGCAGGCAACGCTATATCCGACATATCGGCGTTGGCGAATTTAAAGGGGTTGACACGCCTAAGTCTTGAACACAACGAGGTCTCCGATCTGTCTCCGCTTGCGGGATTAAAAGGGTTGAAATGGATAGATCTCCGCGACAATGAAATCTCAGATGTTTCGCCGCTCGGAACGTTGGACAACCTAACGTGGATGGATCTCGGTGATAACAGGATAACAGATGTGTCCGCGCTCACCGCTTTGCGGCGCTTAACGTGGCTGGGACTTGATGGCAATATACTATCAGACGAGTCTATTTTAGAGAGATTCTCCGCGAAGACATCTATTTTGTACTCGAGTTTTGTTAGTTTACCGATGCCACCCCCGGGTCCGAAAATAGAGGGCCCCTGGCTCTGGATTGTTGTACCGGGAGGAAGCGTTAGTGACACAGATCTACTCTCAAAAGTGAGCGGCGGCACCACAACGGAGGTGAAAGTTTCTACCTTTGGGGCAAAAGAAGGAAAAATGGTTGGCGACAGCAAGTGGACGGTTCACACCCTCTCACCTACAAGCGACAACAATATCAACGAATTGGCAGCGAATCTGGGTTGGAAAATAGATGCGCATGTCGTCTACGGTTCCGTCACGGTGGAGGCACCGCGTGAACAGGACACCACAATGCTCGTTGGCAGCAATGATGGAGTCAAGGTTTTGCTCAACGGCGAGGTGGTTCACTACAATCCTGTCATCCGATCGGCAGATGATTATCAGGACGCATTCCCTGTCACATTGAAACAGGGCACGAATGTGTTATTGGTCGCTATTGACAATCGCAACAAAGATGGTAGATTTAGCGGTTTCTTTGGTTTCGCAGCGGACACAGCATACACGGTGAACCCGCCCGATAAGGAAATTGTCGTCAAAATTCCGGATCATGATGTCAATCAAGATGGGATCACAAATATTTTAGATCTCCTCTTAGTCGCAGCCGATTTCGGCGAAAAGAATGCTGACAACCCACGGACAGATGTAAACCGCGACGGGAACATCGATATTCTGGACCTTGTCCGCGTGGCAAACGCTATCTAAGGAAATGATATGCGCATGAAAATTGTCAAATACCTTTCTCTCATAACCTTGATATCCATCGGATTAGGATTCGGAAGGGTATCCGCCCAGCAGGATTTTGATCTTGCGCAAGACGCAAACGCTATTTTTGAAAACAGCTGTCTCAGCTGCCACGGCCCCAGGGGTGCCTATAGAGACAATCTTCTGATTGAATTGGCAAAAGCCTTGATAGCTTCCGGGGCGGTTGTTCCAGGGAAACCGCGTGAATCTGAACTCTATACACGGCTCCTTGAAGGCGATCCTAAAAAGCGGATGCCGAGCGGGCAACCGCAACTGCCTCTAACCCAGATTCAGACCATCGAAAACTGGATTCGAGCAGGCGCACCCCGTTGGGAGAGTCAACGCGATGTCAGTTTCATTACAACCGATATAATGCTCACGGCTATCCAACGGCATCTGAAAACATTGGATGCCTTCGATCGTCCCTCCGCCCGCTATTTTACAATGACGCACCTCTATAACGCTGGTGAAACGCCAGAGAATCTTCAGGACTATACGGTCGCGCTCTCAAAACTGGTGAACAGTCTCTCTTGGGCATCTGAGATTACCAAGCCACAACTTATTGATGATCAAAAGACAATTTTTTATATTGACCTACGCGATTATGAGTGGGATAGGGATGGACTCGATGTCTGGACACAGCTTGAGAATATCTACCCTTATGCCATCGAATATAGTGACGAGACGCAAGCCGGTCTCCTACTAACGAACCTCCGTGAAGAGATGAAATGTGAAGTGCCGTTTGTCCACGTAGATTGGTTTCTCGCAACTGCCTCGCTGCCGCCGCTGTATCACAACATTCTGGATCTGCCAACAACTGATCGTGAACTTGAACGGCAGCTGGGGATAGACGTTGCTTGGAACCGCCAGAATGCCCCGGGGCGGTGGGTATGGCGTGCGGGGTTCGAAGAATCCGGCGTATCTAAGCACAATCGCGTTGTGGAACGTCACACATTTGGGCATGGCGCGTATTGGAAAAGTTACGACTTTGCAGGAAGCGTGGAAAGAAAGAATGTTCTTACACATCCACTCTCGTTTGAACATGATGGCGGCGAGATCATTTTCAATCTCCCCAACGGTTTACAGGCTTACTATATTTCGGATGCCGCCGGGAATCGGATAAACGCGGCACCGATAGAGATCGTTTTCAACCCGGGGCCGAGCGGGCCTACTGTGCGGACAGGTATAGCGTGTATCGGTTGCCACACAAAGGGGATCAGGCGGTTTGAGGATGAAGTGCGTGCGGAGAGTGAGCACAAAGCGAACCCTGCTTTTGACAAGGAACAGGTGTTGCGTTTGTATGTCTCTCAAGACAAGATGGACGCGTTGGTGCGTCAGGATAGGCAACGGTTCAAGGCAGCACTTGAAGCGACAGGTAATGCGTTTGACGACGATTCAGCAGAGCCCGTTGAGCATCTCTATGGCGTGTTTCACGGACCGTTGGATGCGGCTCACGCGGCGGCGGCTGTCGGTTTAGAAGCCGAAGCACTACTTGCCAAAATAGCGGAGAATCCAAGTTTACAGAATTTAGGACTGACGAGTCTGCTGATTGATGATAGAAAAGTGAAGCGTGATGCGTGGACCTCAAGCTTTGGGGCAGTTGTTGCTTGCTTATATGGTGAAAATTGCTCGGACTTTTCGCCTGAGAAGACAGGTGTTTTCCAACAAAAAAGTCCGAAGATAACGGGTCCGTGGTTATGGATGATTGTCTCCACCGGAGAAAGAGGTGGAGCAAAAGCCGCTGCTTCTGGAATAGATTTTTTAGCACAAATGAGCAACAATGCTGTAACGGAGGCGAAGATCGCTGCCGACGGCGCAATTGCGGGTGACCCTGTAGGGAACAAGGTCTGGACGAGTGGTAAAATATCAGCGACAGAGAGCAATAACCTGAATAATATGGCAAATGCTACCGGCTTGGGATCCGGCGACATAGATAATCATGTTGCTTATGGATCGATTGCTTTGTATTCACCGCGGGAGCAAAAAACAATGCTGCTCGTCGGGAGTGACGATGCGGTCAAAGTTTGGCTCAATGGGAAGTTGGTTCACAACAATCCTGTGAACCGCGGTGCCGATGATTTCAGAGATGACGTCCCGGTTACGCTGAAAGAGGGGAAAAATATCTTGTTGGTTGCTGTTTATGAAAAAGGCGGTGGTTGGAGCGGTTTTTTCGGCTTTGAAACTGGCACCGAATATACAGTCGTCCCGACTGGATTCCTTTTGTCCACAGCATCGACAGAAGTGCGGGTTGGCGAGCCGTTCACTGTTCAACTCAAAGCAG
Organism: Candidatus Poribacteria bacterium; assembly: GCA_963668035.1. Classification (GTDB taxonomy): domain Bacteria; phylum Poribacteria; class WGA-4E; order WGA-4E; family WGA-3G; genus WGA-3G. The sequence continues at coordinate 1,230,050 of OY764073.1, forward strand.
AAAATATCTCCGACTTAAAAGGATGGCAAACCGATATTACCTTTGATCCCGCCGTGCTAAAAGTAAACAAGGTCAGCGAAGGGGATTTTCTTAAACAGGCGGGCGGAGATACCTTTTTCAGAGGAGGCACGATTCAGCGAGGCAAGATTACCAGTTGTTTTAGCGTGAGGACTTCAGGAAGCGGGGCCAGGGGTCGAGGCATCCTCCTTTCGATCCAGTTCAGGGCACTCGCAAACGGATGGACGTACGTGACGCTCCGTAATTTTCAAGCCTATTCCAGTACCAATAAGTCAATTGATTCTCCGCCTATTGAAGTGTTCATTATTGCCGGAGGACAACCTGCTGCACCAACTTTTGTCCCAGAAGATACGGCTTTATTCCACAACTATCCAAATCCGTTCAACCCAGAGACGTGGATACCGTATCAATTAAAGCAATCAGCGGACGTGAAAATTGCCATCTATGCTGGGGATGGGCAGTTAGTTCGAATGTTAAATTTAGGGCATCAGTCTGCGGGGTATTACATAGGTAGACATCGTGCCGCACATTGGGATGGCAAAAACACTGTTGGTGAACCTGTCGCAAGCGGCATCTATTTCTATCAATTGCAGGCAGACAATTTGTCGTTCCTGCGAAAGATGGTTATCCTCAAATAGTATCAAATGATGGTTATATTCCTGTAGGAGCGAGCTGTGCTCGCGATTACATTAGGAGCGAGCTGTGCTCGCGACTTTTTCCTTACTCTTTCCAGCGTTGGATCAGTTTTGTATCTATTCCGAACTGGTCCAATATTTTTGTTACAACGAAGTTCAATAGATCATCCACATCTTTTGGGAAGTGATAGAACCCGGGCATTGCCGGTAATACACAGACACCCATGCGCGACAACTTAAGCATGTTTTCTAAATGGATAGCACTCAAAGGCGTTTCGCGTGGCACGAGTACAAGTTTGCGGTTTTCTTTGATGCACACATCTGCGGCGCGCTGGATAAGATTCCGTGATATACCCGAGGCGATCGAGGCGATGCTTCCCATGCTACACGGCACTACTATCATGCCTTCTGTGCGAAAGGAGCCGCTGGCAATGGGTGCGGCGATGTCCGATTCATGATGGTAAATAACCCGCGACGAGGAGACTCCAATCAGCGATTCCAGCTGAAAATTATCAAGGTCTATCTCGATCTGAAGCTCTTCAAATAGGGCGCGCGCACCTGATGCGGAGATTGTTAGATGTACTTCTATATCCTCGTGTTTGGTGAGCACCTCAAGCAGGCGGACTGCATAGACCCCCGCGCTCGCGCCTGTTATTCCTACAATTAATCGTTTCAATGGTTATATTCTCCTTCGATAGATTCAAAATGTGCGCGCTTGTGAAGTGTATCTATTATAGCATTTTGGCAGAAAATATCAAGAATAAACCATCAGCAGGGCTATTTAGTTTTCCATTTTTTAACCAGATTTTCAGTCCCCAGGCCCGGTAGGTGCGGTTTTGCGGTGTACTCACCCAAATGCGACGTGCATTCCGAACCGCACCGGGTTTTCGAAAAAAAGACGCGAAACCCGATAATTTCTTAAAACTAAATGGTCCTGAAACCATCAAAAGAGCAGCTTGACAGAAAAGTGAACAATAGGTATATTAAACGTAGAAACTTGTGTTGATAGCACGGATCGCGAGGAACATAAATGAACATCACCAACTTGGATACACCGACACTCGCAGCGGATCTGGATGTGCTTGAACGGAATATTGATGGAATGGCGCAGCATTGCCAGCAACTCGGTATTCCGCTACGCGTTCATACCAAGACGCATAAGGTGCCAGAGATCGCTAAAATGCAAATTGCCGCTGGTTCCGAAGGTATCACCTGCCAAAAGTTAGGTGAGGCAGAGGTGATGGTGGACGCTGGCATTGATAACATCTTGATCCCGTATAATATCGTTGGAAAACCGAAATTGAAACGGTTGACGGCTCTGCTAAAACGCGCTCGGATTATCGTTGCGGTTGACTCAGAAGAGACTGCAACCGGTATCTCTAAACAGGCAATTGCGGACAGTTGTGTTGTGCCTGTTATCGTGGAACTGGATACCGGCAGCGGACGGTGTGGTGTGCAATCACCGCAAGCGGCACAGCACCTTGCACAACGGATGATGAAGATGCAAGGCATTGATTTTCAAGGTATTATGACGTATCCGAGCAATGTGCGTGCGAAGCCGTTTATTGATGAAACGCTGGATCGGCTCTCAAGCGACGGCATTCCGGTGGATATTATCAGTGGTGGCGGTACAGGGTCGGAAGCAGCGTCAAAAGAGATCGGTTGTACGGAAACCCGTAGCGGCTCTTACGTCTATGAAGGGTTGACGCGCGTCGGGAGCTCCGAGATGCTAACGCCTGAGCGGTGTGTGCTGCGTGTTATCGTAACTGTTGTGAGCACGCCAACGGCTGATCGGATTATCGTTGATGGCGGTCAAAAGACGTTTGCAAGTTATCCGCCGACACCTTATGGACATATCGTTGAACATCCCGACGCGAGGATTTATGGCATGTCGGTCGAGCATGGACACGTGGATGTGAGTGCGTGTTCACACCGATTTAAGGTGGGGGAGTTGCTCTCGGTTATCCCGTTACATCAGGGGATGACGAGCAACCTTCATGACACACTGGTAGGTATCCGAGGCAATAATATTGAGGCAATTTGGCAAATTGCAGGCAGAGGCAAAGTTTTTTAAGGAGAAATCATGATTCTACCGACACCAACGGAAAAAAAGCAGTGGGAAGAAGAAGGTTATCTCGTTTTTGAAGATGCGATTCAAGGGGAAGATCTGAAGCGACTCCAAACCGCTTTCGACTATTGGGCAGACGCATGTAAAGCGGAATGGCTGGATAGAGTCGAAGCAGGAGAAGCTGCGGCAACCTTCTATGACATCCCGAATCCATTTGAAAAAGACCCAATTTTCATTGATATTGTCGATTATCCGAGTTACTACGGCGCGCTGATGGAATTTACAGACCACGATCTGATTATATTGGCTCCACAGGTTCGGACTGTGGCACCGTGGCCTGTGAGTTATACGGGATGGCACCCTGATGTCGGGCATAGCAATCCGCTGCATATCAAGGTGCAAATCTACGTTAACGATGTGCAACCGGGTTGTGGCGAATTCGGTTTCGTGCCGGGCAGCCATAAACCCGATGCGGGTCCGTATAAACGCCCGATGCGGCAAGAGAGTATGCCGGGACACAAGACGTTTCCGGGGAAAGCCGGGACAGCGGTCATGTTCAACTCGTGTGGATGGCACGTTTCAATGGATAATCATTCCGATACACCACGTAAGTCGATCATCTTGATTTACGAGAAGCGAACACCGGGACGCATTGGACCGGAACAGTTCGCTGCGATTTCAGACTTTTGCCAAACTCCAGAGCGGCGTAAATTGTTTAGCTTGGAGGGTTAATCAAAGGGGGTATCACAATGCCACGCATTGATGCACATCTGCACGTGTTCACAAAGGATTCACCGGAATTCCCGCGAGAGACGACACCGGAATGGCCCGCGGAACGCGAAGAACCTGTCGAAAAACTGTTAGAGCAGATGGAAACACATCAGGTGGATCAGGCAGTTCTTGTCCAAATGGCTGGTGCAAGTATCGCGAATCATCGTTATCTATTGCAATGCCTTAAAGACTATCCGAATCGGTTTTTAGGGATTGGGTTGGTACCAGAAGGACATCCGAACCCGATAGAACATATAGCAGAACTGACGGATAACACCGGAATTATTGGGTTTCGGTTTTCTACATTCGGAGGACCGCGCGACATTTTTGCGAAGATGGATGTGCGTGAGTTTGCCGCGTATCCGATTTGGAAGTATGCCGCTGAGCGCGATTACGTCCTCTGGCTCTATCCGAACGCTATCAACGCTCATCTTCTGCCATATCTCATAGAAGAATTCCCACAGGTACGGGTCGTGCTAAATCACCTGGGTATGTGTCCCGGAAAAGGCAAATTCAGTTGGGATGAATGCGGCAGACCCCGAGTCGAAGTGACGGGTTACAACCTCGCTATGCACACCACTTATCGCTTGGCGCGCTTTGAAAATGTCACGGTACATCTCTCCGGCCAGTATGCGTTCAGTAAGGAGGCGTTTCCGTATCAAGATTTGGCGGGGTGGCATCATAACCTCCTCAACGATTTTGGTGCGAAGCGGTTAATGTGGGCGACAGATTTTCCGTGGATTTTGGAAGAACCGGGATATGGTCAGCTGACGACGGTTATAGAAAAGTTATTACCGGGCCTATCTGAATCGGAATTGGCGGATATTATGGGTGGGAATGCGAAAAGGTTTTTACGGTTTCCTGCCATATAAGATTTTTGATCAGAATCTGCCTGCAGATTGAAATTCAAATGCATTCTCAATCTGTTCAAGTTTTAACAATTTAAGCTGCGGGGATAGATGGATCGCGATAACATCAAAACGGCAAGGCGTGTCAAGAAGGTTATGCGTTTGTAGGTACACCAAAGCGACTTTGGAAATTTGTTGCTGTTTCTGTTTGGTTACTGCGGCTTGCGGGGTGCCAAATTTGAGACTGCGGCGCGTTTTAACCTCCACAAAGACGATAAAATCGCCATCTTTTACCACGAGATCGATTTCACCGCGTGCGGCTCGGTAATTCTGATCGAGAATTTTATAGCCACGCGCTTTGAGATGCGTAACTGCCAAAGCTTCACCGGTTTTTGCGATGGCTAAGTGTGAATGATTCATTGACGCGTTTCCTCTGGGAGCAGTTTAAAGGTGTGTCGATGGACATCTGACGGGCCATATTGCGCGATCGCTTGTCGATGCTCGGATGTAGGATAGCCTTTGTGTTGAGAGAATCCATAGTCGGGGTAAATACGATCCAACGCAACCATAAGTCTATCACGGGTCGTTTTGGCGATGATGGAGGCAGCCGCAATAGAATAACTTCGGCTATCGCCTTTCGGGATCGCTTCACCTTGGATATCTATTGCGGGCAAATTGATACCGTCAATGAGGAGATAATCAGGTTGCGGTGTGAGGTTTTCAATTGCTTGCCGCATCGCCAATAGGGTTGCTTGGAGAACATTCAAATTGTCTACGCCGCGACTATCTACGGAGCCGATGCCAATAGACACGGCAACTCTGTAAATTTCATTGGACAAACGGTCGCGTTGTTTAGGTGTGAGTTGCTTTGAATCTTGCAAGCCGTTGATACCGCAATTGATGGGTAGAATAACCGCAGCGGCAATAACGGGCCCAGCCAACGCGCCTCGTCCTGCCTCGTCAATGCCTGCGATCTGTTTATAACCCCTTCGTTGGCAAGCCCGTTCAAAAACGTCCATTGGCATGCGGTTATTCTCTACGTTCTCTGACGCGTGCGCCTCTACCGGTACGTTCACGTAAATAATACAATTTCGCTCGCCGAACTGCGCCGTATCGGACCACCTGAATGCTCTCAATATTCGGGGAATGGAGCGGGAAAGTCCTTTCACTGCCGGCACCGAATGCGACGCGCCGGACTGTAAAGGTTGCCCGGAGTCCACCGTGTGCGCGACGGATAACAGTGCCTTCGTACGCCTGAATGCGTTCCTTCTGCCCTTCGCGGATACGGGTATTGACTTTGACGACATCCCCAGGCCCAAACTCAGGGATATCGCTTTTCATGTATTGGTTCTCAAAAGATTCTATCAAGTTCATAGTGTTTTCTCCTTTTCACTAAAGCATAAAATCGATGTTATGATTCCGTCCAAACGCGAAGCTTATGCTTAGGTTTACTCTGCTAATCCCGCTGCTTCCAGAATTGCGATATCTTCCTCGCTGAGTTCCAGTTTCTGGAGTAAATCTGGGCGCCGTTTCGCTGTGCGTTTGAGTGCTTCTGTATACCGCCACTTTTCAATATTCTCATGATGTCCACTTAGGAGTATCTTAGGGACATGCAGGTCAGCAAACTCGGCAGGACGTGTGTAATGCGGATGATCCAGCAATTCCTGACTGAATGAATCAACATGTGCAGACTCGTAATCTCCAAGCGCGCCCGGAAGGACGCGTCCGATAGCGTCAATCAAAACGAGGGCTGCAATTTCGCCGCCGCTTAAGACATAGTCGCCGATGGAAAGTTCAGTCGTTACCAATCGGTCCCGCACGCGTTCGTCAACGCCTTTGTACCGCCCGCATAAAAGCACGAGATGCGTTTCCAAAGAGAACGATTCCGCGAGCTGTTGTGTCAGAGGTGTACCTTGCGGTGTCAGATAGATAATATGCGCTGTTTCTTGTGGATTCAACGCTGCAACTGCCGCGAAGATGGGTTCAGGTTTAAGAATCATACCTGCACCGCCGCCATAAGGGTAGTCATCGACCGACTTGTGTTTATCAGTTGCCCAATCGCGAAGGTTATGAAGATTAACGGTGAGTTTATCCGCTTCCTGAATACGCTTGAGGATTCCCGTCTGTAGTGCCGGTGCAATTATCTCTGGGAATAGGGCGAGAACATCAATCTTCATTTTAACACAGGTTTGCAAGCGACCCGCAATCTATCACGCGACATCTACCGTTAGTTACAAAGAGCATTTATATTATGCGTCTGTATCCGGTCGAGATTCATCAATCAGTTCAAGAATCACCTTTTTATTTGCTCTTAATCCAGCGGTGTAGAGAACACTTCTAATGGCTTTGAGGGTTCGTCCGTATCTACCGATGATTTTTCCTAAATCTTCCTCTGTGACAGTTAGTTCGATAATAACCACGGTTTCGCCAGTGACTTCACGAACCACAACCTCGTCAGGATAATCAACGAGAGATTTTACGATGTATTCAATCAAATCTTTGAACATAGTTCACTTTCGGATTTTAGTAGATACGTCCACCGTCTCTATTTTCGGCACCTGCGTAGCAGGTGTTATTCTTCTTCCTCGGCGGATTCGTCGGATGTCTCTTCAGTAAGTAGAGTTCCTGTTTCAGGTTCTGTTTCTTGTGCTTCGGTAGGTTCGGCATCCTCCGTTTTTTCGATGTCTTCGTCGATTTCGGAGCCTGGCATCGGTTTCCCCAATTTCTCGTATTCAAATTTCATCAAAATTCCGCTTTTGGAGAGTAAACGCTTGGCTGTATCCGAGGGCTGCGCCCCCCTTCTCAACCATTTCAAGGCTTTCTCTTCATCGATGACAACATCTGCTGGATCCACTAAGGGATTGTAATGACCGAGGCGTTCTAAAAACACGCCATCTCTCTGCGCGCGTGCATCAGCCGCGACAATTCGATAAAAAGGACGTTTCTTTCTACCGTGCCGTTGTAATCTAATTCTAACTGCCAAAAAAATACCTCCTCATGGTATTTGTGCCGCTTTTTTAGTGCGAGGTGCCCGAATTCAAAGGTGGCTTATCGCTATTTGCGGCGTTTTCGCTTCCGGGGTTTTCTGGCTGCCTTCCGCTTCGGACGCGGTGCTGCGCCTATCTTGCGTCCCATCTTCTTGTTTAGAGACGCTCCCATCTGCGGCATTGCCATTGTTGCTTGCTGGTTTAGCATACGATTCATCATCTGGAGCTGTGAAACCAGCATATTTATCTGATTTACAGTCGTACCGCTGCCCTTGGAAATACGGAGTTTTCGACTTCTATCTAACAAGCGGGGCGTCTTTCGCTCTTCAATCGTCATGGATTGAATGATCGCTTTTGCAGTTTGCAAATGACTCTCATCGGGGGTTAGGTTTTGGACAGGCAACTGGTTCTTAAAGGGCATCAGGTCCATCAATTGGTCCAAAGGTCCCATATTTTTCAGCTGCTCAAGTTGTGTGAGAAAATCGTTAAAATCGAGGCCTTTATTTTCTACGAGTTTACGTTCAAGTTCTTTCGCCTGGTCTTCGGTAAAGATTTCCTCCGCTTTTTCAAGTAACGTTTGGACATCACCTTGTCCGAGGATACGCGAAGACATCCGTTCTGGATGAAATTCTTCCAAAGATGCTGCTTCAATTTTTTCACCGACCCCGATGAATTTAATCGGTTTCTCTGTGATATGCCGAATTGAGAGTGCTGCGCCCCCGCGAGCGTCGCCATCCATTTTCGTCAGAATAACGCCATCAATGTCCAAGTCATTGTTGAAGTTTTCGGCGACATTTACGGCATCCTGTCCCGTCATCGCGTCAACGATGAGCAAAATTTCGGAAGGCGTGACCTGCTCTTTAATCTGCCGAAGTTCACCCATCAATTCATCATCAATATGCAAACGCCCGGCAGTGTCAATAATAACGCAGTTATGTCCGTGTGCTAAAGCCTCTTTGACAGATGCCTCGGCGATCTTGACCGGTGAAACCTCTGTTCCCATGGAAAAGACGGGGGTTTCTGTCTGCTCACCGAGTACCTGTAGCTGCTTGATGGCCGCGGGGCGATAGACATCGGCGGCAACGAGGAGCGGTTTGCGTCCGTCTTTGCGGAATCTCAGTGCCAACTTGGCGGCTACGGTTGTTTTACCGGCACCTTGTAAACCGACAAGCATAACCACTGTCGGACCGCTCGGTGCGATCTGAATTTTCTCTGCCTTGTCGCCCATCAATTGTGTCAGCTCTTCGCCGATGATTCGGGCGATCTGCAGCTCAGGCGTAAGGCTACCGAGGACCTCTTGACCGAGGGCGCGCACCTTAATCCGTTCTATAAACTCACGCGTGACTTTATAGTTAACATCTGCTTCCAGAAAAGCGCGGCGCACCTCACGTAAAGTATCAGAGATGTTGTTCTCTGTGAGTTTGCCTTGCCCTTTGAGTTTTTTGAAAGTGCTTTGTAACCGATCACCTAAACTCTCAAACATTGTTTCTACGTCCTTTTTCTATAATAAAAACAGAAAACTGAATAACCGTAACCCCTGATTATACAATTATAGCAAATTTAACCGCTGATGTCAAACTTTTTTTTACGCTTGACAGAAATCCGTGTCTATGGTAAAACTATGGTATGAAAATAACAAACATCAAACAACAACATCAGAAATTCACACCTTATACGGTTCTGATTTCCGTGATCTGTGTGCTATCGGGATTCTATTGCGGATGTCAAGGCGAGATGTTTAAACTCAATATAGATGGTGGCAGTTTGGAGATCGTGGAAAAATCCGGTGAACTGACCGAAAATGAGGTTTGGGATGGGCGTATCTATATCACTAACACCGTCGTTGTGCCGGAAGGGATCACTTTGACGATCCGTTCGGGAACGATTGTCGGTTTTGAACCGACGGAGACACCGAGCGAACTCATCGTGCGGGGTGAACTCTATGCTGAAGGATCGCCAGAGCGGATGATCGTTTTCGGCTCTTTAGGAAAGCAGCGCGAACGCGAACAAAAAGCGATAACACAAACAACCGCTTCCCCATTTGCGACAGATCCTTCCGGAATAGGGATTCAACAGGGTACCGGTCCGGGAATTCAGAAAACGCTAACGGCGGATCCGCCAAGAGCAGGCGATTGGTCAGGCATTCAGATTGAATCCACAAGCCCGAATAGCCGTTTAACATATTGCCGTATCCAACACGCGACTGTCGGGATCAGAGTCGGAACGGACGCAGTCCAAATCGAAAGTAGCCTTTTTAGTGAGAATAACACAGGCGTACTTTGTGAAAATACTAATCCGGTGATTACCCACAACGAATTTAATAGGAACGGCATAGGTTCAAAATTCCAAGGCGGTGCATCGCCAGAAGTCGAGTACAATGAATTCACTGCCAATGAGTACGGCATTTCATGCGAAGATGATTCCCGGCCGCGTATCCAATATAATATCCTGCGTGCGAATTATCAGAACGCTATTACGTGTTATTCTACCGCTTCCCCTGAAATCGTGTCTAACAACATCACTATGAACGTCGGTTGGGCGGTTTATGACGGTGGTAGGCTCCGGGACAATTTCATTCAAGGGAATAAACAGGTTGGACCTAACATAACAGAACTCGGAATCGGGGTACAGAGCGATCAGTTTTACGGCGTAGAGGAGTCGTTTGAACCGAGAAATTCTCCGGTAGCAGAGGCAGGTGTGCCACGCGAAAATTTCTAATAGGAAACCGATATGAGCCGCCTCAAAGCGTATCTTGAACTTATCCGTTATCCGCTCTTTGCGATTCCGATCGTCGCGACACTTCCGGGCGCGCTCATCGCAAGTCACGGGAAGTTTACGTGGCGTGTTGCGGTGGCATTGGTGATCGCGCTTTTCGGTTACTTCGCCGGAATGATAAAAAACGACTATTTCCATCACGAAACGGATAAGCAGACGAATCCTGAACGTCCGCTTCCGTCAGAGCGATTGACACCCCGGCAGGCGATTGTACCCGCGAGTGTTATCTATAGCTTATGTGTCATCGGGGGTTTTTTGCTCAACTCTCCAACTGGGTTTCTGGTGATGGGGTTGGTCGCGATTTCGCATCTCTATAACGCTATTTTCAAAGCGAAAGGTCTGTTAGGAAGTCTCACACTACCTTTGGGAATAGGGTTACTGAGTATCTTCGGGGCATTAGTCGTTAGTGGGACTGTGCCGCGTTTGGTGTGGTATGTCTTCGCTGCTACGACACTTTACGATTTAGGGACACATATCACTACAACCTTCAAAGACATCTCACGCGACGCTGAGCTCGGAATCCTGACGACACCGCTTCAGATCGGTATCCGTCCGGCACTTGTGGTTTCCGCGATTGCAACGGCCCTCGCTTTCGCTATTGCCCTTTTGCCGTCCTGGTTGGAACCGGACGTTCAGCGGTCTTATGTCGTTTGGGTTATTTTAGGTATCATTGCGACTGTTAGCACCCGTATTTCACTCTATCTGCAACCGAACGAGAAAAACGGCTATTTCGCGCTGAAGGGTTCGATGGTCGGGTCTATTTTCTTTTTTCCGTGCCTTATCGGCACGCAGGTCTCTATTGTTATCTCTGCAGCGGTGATTGTCCCGTTGCTGTTGGTTACACTGTTTCTGCTAAAAACGACGCGCCAGGAGGTTTAAAAAATGAAAAACATTGTTTTGCTTATTACGGATACCTTTCGGTATGACAACTTAGGTGAACGCGCCCGGCGGCCTATTCGTACGCCGATGCTGGATAAATTTGAGGCGGAGCGCGCAACGGCTATTGACAAATTTTATATGAGCAGTTTTCCGACGGTTCCACATCGGACAGATATTATGACCGGAACAGTCGGCTGGCCCCACTATCCGTGGCAGCCAATTGATCAGAGCGGCCGGAGCGTCACAGCGAGACTCCTGAGCGAACAGGGATACGCGACGCAGCTGATATGTGATACGCCACATTTGTTCAACGTCCGTTTCCAGCACTGTTTTGAAGCTGCGTTCCAACATCGTGGTCAGGAAGGAGACAAACCGCTGCTCCATCTCAATGACGAAATAAAAGTCGTTATGCCGAATGAGAAAACGCGACCGCATCCAGCGTTCCGTGGGCACACACTGCCGAACACACACCGCTGGACGAACCGCTACTATCAGTATGAGACGGAAACATTTTCCAGCAGGACATCTGAGACAACAGTCCGATGGTTAGAGGAGAATCACCGTTCGGGTCCCTTCTTTCTCTGGGTTGATTTCTTCGATCCGCATGAACCGTGGGATCCGCCTGAGTATCTTGTCAAACGCTACGATCCAGATTATACCGGTCCGCCGATGTTACATCCGAACTACGGGCTGTCATCTCTCTTTACGGATGCGGAGCTGCACAATCTCTGGGCACACTATGCTGGCGAGTCGGAACTTGTTGACCGACACATCGGACGGATTCTGCAGAAGGTGGAAGACTTAGAGTTATGGGACGATACGCTCGTGGTTGTGCTATCGGATCACGGGATGTCTATCGGTGAACACGGTAGGACAGGTAAATCGAACATTGACCCTAAAGATTCACGCTATTGGCCCACATATCCAGAAATTAACCATGAGATGTTCTTGATTGCTGGCGGTGATGTGCCGCGCGGGCAACGCTTGGATCTCATCGCGCAACCGATGGATATTATGCCGACGCTATGTGAATTGGCGGGTGTTACGGTTGAACCGTCAAAGCCGTTTGAGGGGCGTTCTTTCGCAAATGCGCTCCGCAATGGCGAGACACAACATAGAGAATATGCGGTAACGGGATGCCACATCGGTGCTCGTGATGGCAGTGTGCCGCGCAGAGCGACAACGCCGTTCCTCGTCACTGAACGCTGGGGTTACGCGCCTGTCGGTGAATACGGGAGACCGGAACTCTTTGATCTATCTGTAGATCCATTGGCGGAGAACAACATCGCTGCAGATAATATGGCACTCGTCAAGGAGCTGCATCAGCACTTTATGGCGCATCTTTCGGAGCATAACGCGCCTGAAAAGTTTTTGGATCTCTGGAAAGAAGAACCTTCTGGCGATGGACGGGGTAAATGGTCTATTGATTATCCAGAAGAGGATGAATAGGAAAGTTGAATGTCCGCCTACTCGAAAACCTTAAATTCGCCATTTTTGACAATCAAGACAATCGGGTCATAGACTGCATCGCCAACGTCGTTAAAAGAGAACTTGCCGAGGATCGTGTCAAAATCTTGAATTTCTGCGAGTGCGGCAGCAATCGCCTCTGGCTCGGTTGATTGGGCGTTGGTTATTGCTTCCGCTAAGATATAAACGGCGGCGTAAGATTGCGCTGCCCAAACATTCGGTGCAATTCCGTACTGAGCAGTGTAGTTCTGAACGAAGGTTTGGTTGCCCGGGGTACTCGCTGTGCTATCCCAACTTGTAAAACTGATCGTTCCTTCGGCGGCATCTCCTGCAGCGGCGACTAAATCTTTGGATAAACTGAGGTTGACAATGAACGGAATATCGGAAGGAATACCGAGTTTCCGCCCTTGAATCAGAATATTAGGGATGTCTGCGACTGTAGATGAGATAAAGATGGCATCCGGCTTTAATGCCTTGAGGCGTGTGAATTGCTCAGAGAAGTCAGCTGCCTCGGTTTGGAAACTTTCTGTTGTGAGAATCTCAACGCCATGATCGGTGAGTGCTTTTTTCAATTCCGCATCGCTGGTCTGGGAAAAGAGATCACTGTCATCAAAGAGTGTCGCCACGCTTTGGTATCCGAGTTTCTCTTGGGTCACCCGGACCCCGTTAGGGATGAGTACATCTGCAGCGAGGTTGGTACGGAAAACAAGATCGCCAACTGCACTCAAACCCGAGGCGGCTGAGATAGAACTTATGGCTACGATCTGATTCTGTTGCGCCATCGCAAAGGCTTCTGGGACCTGACTGGAGGATGCGGGACCGAGGATAACAGGTACTTTGTCTTGGTGAATCAGTTTGTCAAAGGCTTTTACTGCGCCCTCTACGGTACTCTGACCGTCCTCGGTGATGAGTTTAATTTTCAGATCGCTGCGGTGTGCGTTGATTTCTTCAACGGCGAGTTCAAGCCCGGACTTTATCGGAGGGGACGCTGAGCTGAATCGTCCCGTGATAGGGTAGACGGCACCGACTAAAATCTCGTCAGTCCTGCTTTCTACCTGCGGTATAACGAGCTGGCTGCGTTCACAACTGATAAAGCTTGCAATCAGAAGCCCGATAATTGGGACAAGGATGTACGGTGAAATGTTTTTGATGTTCATGTTGAGCCTCTCTGTATCAATTTGGGGTTGAGGAGAGTTTCGCTCGAATGGCTTCGAGATCAGGGCCTTTGGGCATGATAAACAAGCACTTTCCGTCACTCCGTTCTTCCCATAATTCGCCTATCTCGCGTTTCTCCTTCGCATCGTCAGCCGACCAAAGATGGTCGCCTTTGTATTCAACAATACGGTATAGAGGACATTGGGCGGATTTTCTCTGGTATCAGGTGTCGCTGTAAACTCAAGGATCGCGGATGGATTAAACCGAGCGAGCGTGTCAAAAGAGAGCGGGGTTCGGGCGTTGTGTGCTTCATCTACGATGACGAGCGGACGTTTGACACATAAGAGATTGGCGAGGGAATAGATAGGGTTGCCGCCTTCGTCGCGTTCAATCTCTGAGAGGGTTTCCTCGGGAAGATGTGTGAAGTGTCCCATCAGCGCGCCTGAGGCTTCATAAACTTTGCGTCCTTCTGTGTCTTCAACGCGAAACGCTTGCATCGTGGAGACAATAATTGTGGTTTTGGTATTGAGAATATGCGGCGGCAGAGAGAGTGCCTCACCGATGGTACGGACATCTATATTATGTCTTGCGGAGCTAAAAGCGTCTCTGTACGGATGATTGGTATCCTTAAGGGCTTTAAGGGTTTGGTCTCGGATCGCACTTGAAGGCGTTAACCAAAGCACAAGTGGGCTCTCGGTCTTTAAGAGTTCTGATGCCGTGATACCGACTGCGTGGCACGCAACGAAGGTCTTACCGCCGCCTGTGGGCAGCCTCAGGCAGATGTAAGGCATGCCGCGTAAGCCGTTCAGGTCTGCGTAAGGTCGCTGGGTGAGATCGTAGAATGCCGTGTTGACGTTCTGTAGACGCAGACAGTTTTGATAGTATTCTGTCAGGGTTTCAAGGGTGCGTTCTTGGTATTCTTTAAGGGGTAGGTGCATGTTTTTGTTTTTGCGATGTTAGAGCTAATTCGATCCCTAATTCTTCGGCGACCTCCTCAAGCGTATACATTTTACCACCGGACTTGATATACTCTTCGTCGCGTTCCAGTGCTTCAATGAATTCTGGCCGCAATTCCAATCCGTCATCCGGATCGTAATCGTAATTTTCAAGAAACAATTCCAGTTCCAAATAGCAGACGAAAAATTCGTAGAACTCACTACGCAGACGATCCGCTATTTCAATAGACTCTTTCGTTCCCATCAACTTAACGAGACGCTCCCGTGCTACAAAAAGTCGCCAATTTCCCAGTGTGTGCATCAAAGCTTGGAATTCATTAGATGGTAACTCCACTACCTTTATCTCTGGCACAGGATCACTGTGTAGGGATAGTCCCATCCGCCGCGCCTCGCGACCCAGCGGTGAACTTTTCCGTTGCGCCTCGACTGCAGAGACACGGTGCTTTAGGTGTGCCAATGTATGGTCTCCGTTTATACATCCAAGGACAGATTCCTCACACTCTTCCATGTCCAAGGCAAGCACGTCGTAGCCGTTAAAGAACTCTCGGAACTCGTCTTCAAGTGCGTCGTGGGGTGCATCCTTTGCAAGCAGCGCGACAAGTTTTTCCCGCGATGCAAACATTTCATCATTGACAATAGGGGCGAGCCAGTCGATGAATTGTTCGGAGGTCATGTGTGTAATATCGAGTGTCATTCTACCACCTTCAACGATTATATGTGTAGTTTTTGCGAATTTTATACATGTCGTTAGGATGTGCTATCAAGGTTCGCGTCCGGTAACTCGCGGCATTCTCTCAAGTGAGAACTTTCCCCCATGTTTAACGTGAAGAAATTCCGCTTAAACTCTCCGTTTCGATTGAAAAGATCAAAACCGCGATCGACTCGGATTATAGCATGCTCGGTTTCAATATATCTTGCGTGAAAGATGCGATTGGAATCCTCCTTTATGAAGAAATCCACTGTCCAAGGAAATTGTTGTTTTAAGGGTGTTATGAGATTTTGATGGATTCTTTGGTACTGACCGCGAATACTGCCTTGCCTATCTTTACACGTAAATATTTCCACGCTTCCGATACCTTGCTGGGATGCAAAGAAACCGTGTTCATACCAAAGGGATAAAATATACGCAATACCTTCCCGGAAGTCGTCAGTATTATTTCTTCCAATATATGGGTCATAAAACTTCAAGCATTTTGTGAAACGGATAGAGCGAATAATGAGATCGGCAACTTCCGATTTAGGTCGGGTATCTATTGGTCCAAATTGCTTTTCATACCCCCGGCGGTCTTTTTCAAAATCGCTATTCCGGTATTCTGACAATAAAACAATACCTTCCTCCTTCTTTTGATCTGACGTTAATTTTTCCAAACTTGCGTCCGATACAATTAATGCATCAGCGTCCGTATTCGTTTTCAGGTGGTATGCTAAATCTAAAAGATTGCTCGATAATCTACTACCATTTAGCGAAACAGCAATCTCAACGATTCGCGTGTTTCTGTTTTTTAATAGTTCTTCAAAGTAAATTCGTAATAGTTGACCATACTGAGTTGGGACAGAATAAATTCGCTCAGCAAGATTATCTTCTAATATGTTTTTCAAATCAACAATCAGGACTCCATTTTTTTCGAGACCCTCTAAGAGATCTTCAGCATGAACTCTATAAAGGTCATCAAAACAATTGGAATCAAAAGCGGAAGGATCCAGTACTGCACTAACCAACATTCATTTAACCCTTTCTCTTACCTAAGTTCGCGAAGCCGTTCTGGGAAAAAACCGTTGGGCCATTCATCAATAAAATAACCCTTTTCGTCGAGATGTAAACATTCTGCCTTTGCCCCCTCAGGACGGCGGCTGACATAGATAACCGAGACATCTTCGGGATTAATCTGCTTTACACGTATCAAACGTTGCAAACGTAAGATTAGATGCTCGCTATGCGTTTCAATAATAAATCTATTCCGGCGCGGTTCTTTGATAGCTTCAGCTAAGAGGTCACCGAGATCCGCTTGTAACTTCGGATGCACGTGCACTTCGGGCTGCTCAATAGAGATAATTTGTTCCTCTGATACTAAACTTTGGACAATGAAAGGGAGAAGTTGACTGATACCGAAACCGACATCTGATAGTGCTACGTTTACGCGTTCTCCATTTGCCCATTCCTTTCGACGTTTATCTATGAGCCTCACCTCAAAAAGATCCCCTGAAGCGGTTCCAACCGTTTCCACCTTGAGTTTGTAGTCCATATTGAGTCGGTTTAACCATTCGTTCGCGTCCTTCACTAATTCAGGACGACGGAAGAGCAGATCTGGAAGCAAATCTCCTCGGTATCCGACATTTTGAGGAGTGGTCCCCCTAAAAGTATACAATCTTTCTGGAGGAATCCGAAAGGGGCTTATTGGGAAAAGAGCTTCCAATGTTTGTTCCAATGCCCGGCCCACTACGATAGTAAGTTGAGCGACATCAAATAGTGTTCTACCATATTGTCTACGTAATTGGAAGGACAAGTCTGTTATCGAATTTCTTTTCCGTGACATAATTCCAATTGGAAAGAAACCCTGTATCCCTAAAACCGTATCTATTTCTTCACCGTGCCGCCTGGAAATGTAGGTTTTCAGATCAAAACCCGATGAGAAGAATTTAATACCGTCTTCTAAGGAATTAATCTCTTCTGGAAGGCTATCATTATCTTCCTGAAGTTCTTCATCAGAATGTTTCAGATCATTTAATCTGTCCTTGAGTTGGTTAGCGATCTCCTCCTTATTCTTGAGACCACACTTAAACTCCTGTTTCCAATGCTCTGATTCTTTTGTTAACCAGACGCACTTTAGGGCCCCTAATTTTGAAGTTGAAACTAGAACCCCACGCGAATCACGGAAAAAGCCTCGCAGCCTTCGAGATTCCCTTGATATTTCAGTTCGATCCAATGGCTCAAATTTAGCGATATGCTTGGCAGATTTCCCATCGTAAATCCCAATTTCCTCTAAAAGGACTTCTTGGTCAAGGGGGTCGCGTTTGAAACCAAATTCAATCGCTATTTTGTCTCCGATCAATCGAAACGGATATTTCCTATCTACCGAAGTTTCAACACGAATCGAAAGCGTCTGTTCCAAATCATGGTCGAAAATCATCTCCTGAAAACTGCCGAGATCTACAATGCTATTTTCAGTTCGAGGGAGTAGCGGAGCATCTGACTCTCGGCTCTCCAGCGTCTGCTTAAGCAGATAGAGAGATTGCAGGATTGTGCTTTTACCTGCACTATTTTCTCCGAAAATGAGCGTTATCGGTGCAAACGGGATGCGAGCACGTTTACCAAACGCTTTGAAATTCTCTAATTCTAATGCATGAAGCATAAGATTTCTCCTAATCGGAAACCTTTGTATAAATGCACAAACTAAAAGTTTTACGGCGTACTCGCCCAGATGCGACGTGCATCATGCTACGAAGGCGTTGCTGTCCTAAGCAGAATAACAGATTATAGGATAGTATACAATGTCTAAACGAATTTGTCAAAAGGAATCCTACACTGCATACGTGACGGTCTACGACTATACAAGATTGTAAGGCATTTGGCGGAAGGTGATGCCGAGTTGCTTTAAAGTGCCTTCGGTGAGCTGTGTGCCACTGCAATGGATAATCTTCATGCCATCATGTCGCGGGAGGCGGTTTATCAAATCTTCGGTAAGTACATCGTCACTGTTGAGTAGATAGACTCCGACTCCGGCCGCGCTGCCTAAAAAGGCACGTTGGCGTTTTTCGGCGGTAGTACAAGAACTATACGAGGGCCGCTCGCCTTCTACAAGTGCCCTTGTGGTGTCTACTGGCATTGGGGTGCTTGTCTTCTTGAAAAAGAGGTATTGCGCCATGTCATTAAAGGAGACTTCTGATTTCTCTAAAAAGGTTCGCCGACGTAGGGGTATATTCTGCTCACACAGCGGAAGTTTTTTGGAACAGTGTTCCTTCTAATTTTCATCATCACCATGTGCTTCTATCTGCTTACGCTTTTCGGGCGGCACATAAAACGAAACAACTTTCATGCCCTTCTGTTTGCACTCTTCTTGAACCTGCCGCAAATGCGCGGTGAGTTCTTCGACAGAGTTGAATTGGGCATTGAACTCTTCTTTCATACGATAGCATTCTTCAAGGATAGGATCTGTATAGTTTTCAAAATCTTCTTTCATGTGAAATACCTCAATTAACTCTGTAGGTGTGCAGATAAAGGGTTCATATTGCAGGCACAAACTAAAAGTTTTGCGGCGTACTCGCCCAGATGCAACGTGCATCATACTACCAAGAGACTGCCGCCGTAATCAGAATAACGGATTATAGGATAGTATACAATATCTAAACGAATTTGTCAAAAGGAATCATGTCTGCTGCTTATCTGAAAATTATGTTTGTTTTTCGTTGACATTCAACTACGTATATGATATTATTTCAATAGATTGATAATGACCAGAAGCGGAGTCTTTCGCATGGTTTATGGCAATTTTACCTTAGAAACGGTCAGAACAACGTTCGGGTTAAAAACGGTTGAATCCGCCGGGACGTTTTCCGAAATCGCGCCAGAGACTCCACCAGTATGATAACCCAAAAAGCGTGAGTGCCCTTAGCAATAAACAGATGTAGCAATAAACAGATGCAGAAATGGTACGAAAACAAAAAACTTCTGAATACCTTCATCGTTTCGATGTGTATTAGCTTTATCGCCTACTTTTTCTTTCACTGGAAATGGGGGCTGCCGTTAGCATTGTGCTTCGGTACTGCGATTATGGTGAGAGGTATCATAAAAATCACAATGCGGATGCGAGAGGGAAAAAATGAAGAGACGGACGTTCATAAAACTAAGCGCGATTAGTGCTGCAGGTATGGTGCTACCGCTTCAATTGGAGGGACAAGCACCAGCGGAACCACTACTGAAACCGAATACACTGATTACGCCGAACGGGGATTTCTATATCCTGCAGATCGGGGATCCGGTTGCGATTGACGCGAAAACGTGGCAGATGGGAATCACCGGCTTGATCGAGAAACGGATACCACCCCTACGGCTTGCGGATATTACAGCGATGGAATCTGTTGCAGCAATGCGCACCTTGAAATGTATCGGTGACCCGATCGGCACAGAACAGATGAGCAATGCGAATTGGAAAGGCGTTCGGCTCCGGAATCTGCTTGCGAAAGTTAAACCGAAACCCGAAGCGAAAGTGGTTGTTTTTCGGTGTGCAGATGGTTATCATACAGCGATTCCATTAGAAGACGCGATGCATGAAGGGACGCTCCTCGCTTATGAGATGAACGGTGTCCCACTGCCTATGGAACACGGTTTCCCTATCCGATTGCTGAACCCCGGTCACTACGGTACGAAAAATCCGAAATGGATAATGAATATCCAACTCGCAGCGGCACATGAAAGTTATTGGGAGAAACGGGGGTGGGACCCGATCGCGCATGTGAAACTCGCCACTATGATAGGGACTCCCAGTGAAGGTGAAAAAATCGTGGGTGGCAAGGTCTACACTGTGAGCGGCGCGGCGTTCGATGCGGGTAACCACGGCGGTATCAAGAAAGTAGAAGTCAGTGTTGATTACGGTCAGACGTGGGAACCGGCAGAAATTTGGGCGCAGGATACGTCACTGGCTTGGGTGCTTTGGAAATGGGATTGGTCCGTTCCTGCAGAAGCGAATCCCGTGGAAATCTATGCAAGAGCCACTACCAACAGCGGTATCGTCCAAGACGAGATCGGTCTTGAGATTGAACCGGTCGGTGCCGTCGGTTACCATGTAGTAGACGCAGCGATTGTAGTACCATAACGTCAGGTGCGGAACAACAAAATATGCGCCTAAAACCGCTCCAATTTTTCACTGTTTATCTGCCCGTGCTGCTTATAGATTTCGCGCTTAGCAGTATCTTAACCAACACCTCCTTTTATACGAGTTACCTCGGGCTCTCCTCAACGTTTTTAGGGGTACTGATGGCGATTACGACCGCCTTCTTCGCGGTGCTTGCGATACCGTTCGGACGGTTGTCGGATCGGATCGCGCGGCACTATGTGCTTTATGCGGCGTGTCTGGTGTTGGGTGCCGTCAGTATCGTGCTGCCGCACTGCCGGAACAGCATGCACCTTATGCTCATCTTTCCCGGTATCGGCATCAGTATGGCACTCTTTTGGCCCGCTTACGAGGCATGGCTCGCTGAACGCGAGGGTGAAGGTCAACTCCTCCAACGGGTTATGCTTTTCAATCTGTTCTGGAGCATTGGTGTCACTCTGGGACCGGCGTTTTCAAGTTACCTGTATGGCGACGCGAACCCGTTTAGACCGTTCTATCTTGCGGGTGTCTTGAGTCTACTAACTTTGGGGACAATTATAACGAACAATCTGCAGGCATTCCATACGCCACAAACCGATTCAGCCGCCGAAGTCAGTCCTGAACCGCCTGAAACGCTCTATCCCCCGCGACCTGTGCGAACGACCTATCTTAATCTTGCACGGTGTGCGAATTTTACCTCGTGGTTCCTGCTCGGTGTGTTGCGTCGGCTCGCGCCGAAACTGACGAAGGAGATGGGGATGCGTCCCTCGACATTCGGCAACCTGATGCTCACACTCGGTGGTATGCAGACGCTGGCGTTTGGCATTCTTGGCACCGGTTACTCAACACGATGGCATTATCGTTTCGCTCCTATCTTAATCGTTCAGCTGTTGGCAGTTATCAGTTTTCTCGGGATATGGAAAATTCAACACACGCTCTTGTGGGTCTTTGCATTCGGGATTATCGGTGTGTCTGCAGCTTTTACCTACTTCAGCAGCCTCTACTACGGATTGGATAGGCATGTAGATAAAGGAAACAAGAGTGGATGGCACGAGGCTATATTGGGGGTCGGGATTTTATTAGGTCCGCTCCTCGGTGGTATTTCAGCGGATTCTCGGTTGGGGACGCAGAGTCCTTATCTGCTCTGTGTAGTGGCAATTGCTATCGCGATTGTGATAGAAATTTTCGTTCATTTCAAAGAGGCAAAGCAGAAGGCGTGAGATGCACGGATTTGGTTTGTAGGAGCGAGGTAATCTCGCTCCTACAACGAACACCCTATCATTTTAGATGTAACGGAGCATCCGGTTAACTGTTGGTCATGTTATCGAGCGGATTTCAATTCGCCCCAGGTGGTCGCTAACTTATCGGCGGGTTCAACGGCGGTTACCGCTGTGCTGCTGAGTATAACAAGTCCGGTTTTTTCGGAGTTCTTACCGTAGACGACAGCATGCGGATACCATCCGTCCCAACCTTTCTGTCCATTCTGACCATCGCCTGTGTCACCATCGTTGATGCAGATACCGACTCCGATTTCGGTGCCTTCGCTGAACTTATCACCTTCGATTTGCAGTTCTGTTGCGGGGAACCGAAATTCGTAGTAGGTCTTTTGCGCGCCTTCATCTCGGACAATTGCGGCATCAGCGGCGACGAGTCCGGGACTACCGTTCGTCCTTTCGTTCTGCAAGATGACATTTTCACCAGCACCATCCAAACCGATGTTATAAAGGAAGAGCGGCAGTCCTGCTTCGCGTTTGCCGGTCGGTTCAACAGCGAGTTGTGCGCCGTCGCCGTTCCACGCAGCAGCGGCAGCGTGTTCATGTGTGTCGTCAGTGACACTGAGTGCAAGATAAAGTGCATCCGCATCCCATGTGAACATAAAACAGGTTTCGTGGTCGTCGGCATCGTTCCAAATACCGCCGCTGTATTCTTCAAAGGCTTTAATGGCACCGCCATTGGCTTCAAATGTGACACCACAGAACGGGGTGCCATCGGTACCCGTAACGGTCTCAAGGACTCCGCTCCATTCGCTCAGATTACCATCAATCTGAACATCGATTCCTGTGGGCGCGTTGTAGACATCATGCGTCTCATTCCGCCACTGCGCGTCTGCGATACTAATTGTAGATAGGAACAAGGCGATAGTGAACAGAGTAATGGCACTCAAAACGATTTTTTGCATTTTGTATCTCTCCAATTTGTAGTGTTGTGAACGCTGGTCGTAACACAACGGATGTACTTACGCAACTTTTCTACGGAACGCTACGGAGGATGCCGCTGGCGAGGTTTTGCGGCGTATTCGCCCAAATGCGAAGTGCATTCCTAACCTCGCCAGCGAGAGAGGCTGCGTAAATCCTGTACAGGTTGTTGATTGCCTGAGAACAGTGAATTATTGGGCGGATTTGAGCTCGCCCCATGTCGTCGCTAACTTATTTGCTGCTTCAACAGCAAGGGTTTCATTGGTAAGAACAACAAGTCCCGTTTTTTCGGAATTCTTACCGTGGACAACGGAGTGGGTGTACCATCCGCTCCACCCTTTTTGGCCGTTTTGCCCGGCAGCTTTGTCGCCATCATTGACACAGATACCGAGACCGAATTCGAAACCGTTGCTAAACTCATCGCCTTTGACTTGTAGTTCTTCAGCTGTGAACCTGAATTCGTAGTAAGTCTCTTTTTTCGCTTCGTTTCGGACAATAGCGAGGTCATCGCCGACAACGATTCCCGGACTGCCGTTTGTCCGCTCATTTCCTAACAGAATATTTTTGGCGGTATCATCCAAACCTGCGTTATAAAGGAAGAGTTGCATGCCTCCATCCCGTTTGCCGGTCATTTCAAAGGCGAGTTGTGCACCATCGCCATTCCACGCCTGACCCGCAGCGTGTTCATGCTCATCATCTGTCACGCTGAGTGCGATATACACGGCTTCCGGGTTCCATACAATCATAAAGCAGGTTTCGTGATCTTTAGCACCGTTCCATTTGCCACCGCCATGTTCTTCAAAGACTCCAACTTTGCCACCGACACCTTCAAATTCAACGCCGCAAAAAGGTTTTCCATCGGTGCCTTTAACGGCATCGAGGACACCATCCCATTCGCCAAGGTCGCCATCAATTTTAACATCAACCCCAGTGAGTGCCTTATATTCGTCATGCGTTTTACTCCGCCACTGGGCATCTGCTATGGTACTTATGCATAAAACGGATAGTGCCATTGCGATCCAAATATAATTTTTCATTTTTATCTCTCCTATTAGCGGTCGCCGATAATTTTATTCTCGTTATCGCCACCCAGACAGAAAATATAACGGTCACTTGAACCGATATAGAGGAACCCATTGGCAACCGCAGGGGATGAATAGAGTTCTACGTTTCGGGTGACACTTCTCGTGTTAAATTCCCATTTCACTTCTCCATCCTCGGTAGCGAGCGCGTAAATATAACCGTTCTTCGTTGCGGCATAGACGGTATCCGGCGTTACAGCCGGTGAGGACACAACCGGGGCACCGAGTTCTGCTTGCCAGTTGCGTTTCCCATCTGTCGCGCCGAGACAATAGACAGAACCATCGCGCGAACCGAAGATAACGTTGCCGTTCAGCACAGCGATGGCTGTGAGTACCGCATCTTTTGCCTCGTATTCCCAGACGGTATCGCCGGTTTCCACATCAAGGGCGACGACCTTACCAGCAGGTATCGGATCACTGTCAGAAAAGTTACCGCGCCCGAGTCCGAAGAAGACGAGATTTTCATAAGCAGTTGGGCTCCCCCACACAGGGTACGGCATCGGTTTTGACCAGATTTCAGTGCCTGTTTGCGCATCAACGGCATAAATTCCGTAATTGCCGTAGCCTGTACCGAAGTATAATTTATCTTTGTGGATAACGGGCGACATATCCGCGTGGACCCCGCCATAGTGCCAAATTTCCTGTCCTTCCAAAGCGTCAATACAGTAGATACCATCACCGCCCGCCGTGAAGTAGAGTTTCCCTTGACTGATAAAAGGGGTTGATTCAACATGGCTCGCTGTTTCAAAAGACCAGATCTGTTCACCTGTTTTTGCGTCGAGGCACCGGAGATGGCAGTCGCTATCTTCATGGTATCCCTCGCCGATGTAGACTCTACCACCCGCTACTGCGGGGGATGAGAAAATTGGGGTCGGGGAAACGTGCCGCCAGATGACCTCTCTGGACTCTATATCAATACAATATGTCGCGCCCCCCGATGAAAAGATGGAACCGTGCGAGGAGCCTATATACAAGCGATTGCCAGTAACTGCTGGCGATGACGAGAAGTCGACCGCCAGTGCCATCTCTTCTTTGAAAATCCATGCGGGGGGGCTGCTTGTTGGCCCCGGGTGCCCATCTAAGTGTCCTGTCCGGTTTTTGTTCCCGCGGAAAGTCGCCCATGTCCTGTTAGCTTTTATGTTCCGCCCCCCGGCATTTTGAACGGTTGTTTCAGGTGAGGACATCAGCGTTCGGGAAAGTTGATAAACGCCAAAGGCGGCTCCGAGGACGATAGTCACACTCACTACAGAGACAGCGATCTTGTGGGCAGTCGCGAAATCGCGGAACTTGTAGAAGATCATTTTCGTGGTATCGCGCGCAAAAACGAGTGCTGTAAGCAGCGCGACACCAACAAAAGCGAGAATTTGTGGGATGATGCTCAGCAAAGCTGTGAGCGGTCCCAGCAGCTGCGGGATGACCGCATACGCGGGGCTGGCTGTACCGAAGAAAAGAACCGCAAAGCACAGTGTTAGCAGCAGTTTGGCTGCGAAACCGAACCGCCGTTTCCTTATCGTCTGTTTTAAACGCGCTGCTTTCATAAATGACTCCCTCGTGTTTTATTCCGACGATTCTATGAAATCCACGGCGAAATGCACCAAGTTTTCCAGCATCCGACGGTTTTTAGAAACTCGCGATTTCTGACCGTTGTGAAGGCTCGTAATCAGATACATGCCCTTGCCGTATCTCAGTTTGGCAACCACAATCTCTTTTCCACGGTTCGTTGTCGCGAGCACCTCATACTTTCCATTCCAGCCGCTCCACGAGTCGTCAAGTGAAAGATTCCCTGACCGAATACGGTGAGGTGCCTGAAACAGTTCACCGGCATCGGAAGTCGGTTGGAAATCATTTCGGTATTGGCTTTCTACGCCATTGAGCGGTTCCGGTAACCATCCTGTCGGACACGGACGACCGTCATCGCTATCCTGCCCTGAGACAATCACGACACCACCGTTTTTTACGAACTCTTTAATCCGATTTTCTTGTTTGTTGTTAAGACGATATTTCCCATCGCGTGAAAGTGTTCGGAAGCCGAGCCATAAAATCTCTGCCTTGCTGAGACCCGGTAGGTCGCGATTCGTTGTGGTGTGGTGGGCGATCCAATGTTCTCGGATCGAATTGATGTCAGAGATAACAGGGGACTCGTCCTTATAACGATCCGTCTGTAGATGAAAAAGTTGGATAGCGTCTTCGCCCAACATACCGCGCAGTTCTTTCAGCAGACCAACGGTTGAATCTCTTCTTGATACCTTGTCTCTATTGAGGTATTTCTCGAAGTGCGTAAACGACCATCTGCCCCAACCGCTGTTTCGCTGTTTTGTGACTTGCGTTTGAAACCACTTGCCTCTGGTATGCGCGATACTATCAATGCGACCGCCCTTTTTTAAGTAACAGACGATAATCGGTTCATCTTGTTTAAGGAAGCGGATGATCTCTTCTCTATGGTCTTCCTCACCTTTATAGAGATCAAACCGCATCTTAATCACCTCAAATTCGCTGGTGCCTTTGAGGTTTTCTTCGACCTTAATATCGGCAGTCTTCCGCTTGGTATTGACCACAGTAACCGTCCCATACAAAACGTTGCTACTTTCGCCGACGATCTCCGGGATGGTATAACGTTTTGCGATATAACCTTCTGCAGTCGGTTGATTTAGGAGCAAAAAACCAGCACTCAGTAGACTCAGAAGATAAAACGGTTTCCAGATACGTTGTAATTTGTTAGTCCACGTTAGCGTTTGCATTCAATTTTCTCCTATATGATTTTGTGTTTGTGGCGGGATGTGCTCAAGGCATCATTGTGCTTTTCCCCTTGCCGTGATGTGCCACACAGATTCTACAATACCGTTACGGATGCCGTAATATCTGTCGTGGAGGTTAACGGTCGTACAACAGTGCGTTGGTAAAATTTCGAGTTTATCACCGGGTTTGAGAGAGACGTTTTCATCGGATACCCGTATTGTGCCGTGTTCTTCCGAGAGTCCGCTCATCTCCGCGCCTGTTAGACCAATAGGTTGCGGAATACCGAATTCTTTTGCGAGTACTTTCATCCCTGTATCAACGATCATCCGATTCGGATTTGGACGACTCACAACGGTTGCCAAAACCGACAACGCGCAGCCGAACGCCTCTCCGATACCTTCCACATTTCGATAGGTGGAATCCATCAAGACATAAGAACCCGCCTGCACCTCTGTCATCTCTGGAATGCTGCCAGTGATACTAAAGGTGCCAGTGCCGCCGCCACTCATGATGGCAACTTGGACACCGTGCTTTTCGAGGTAGTGTTTCGCGTCCAGGAGGTGCTGCATCGCCTCGCGTGCGGCGGTATCCCGTTCCGACCGGTTCGGTTTCGCGACGGTATGCCCCTCATATCCCATTAAACCTTCAAAAATCAAGTTAGGACTCCGACATATCTGCTCTGCTAATACTAACGCCGGTTTCCCGGGTTCAACACCGCAGCGGTCCATACCGATGTTCACTTCCACTAACATTCTGACGGTTGCCCCTTTCGCAGCAGCTGCCTCGGCGATGGCTTGCACGTTCTCCGCGTTATCCACTGCAACCATGATCTCCGAATGTTTAGCGAGGTTGATGAGCCTGGCGATTTTTTGCGTACCAACGATCTGATTGGCGATCAAGACATCTCGGATTCCGGCGTGAATAACGGCTTCTGCTTCACCGAGTTTTGCGCACGTAACCCCGATGGCACCCGCTGCGATCTGTTTATGGGCGATGATCGGTGTTTTATGCGTCTTGACGTGCGGTCTCAAATCCGCGTTGACTGTACTGAAATAGTTCGCCATCGCTGCTATATTGGCTTCCATTGTGTCCAAATCAATCAGCAGTGCGGGGGTATCTAATTCCGTTTTAGGCATTCCGATAAAAGGTTCGCTGTTGTGGTGCATGATGTGATGTCTCCTAAAGCTGCTTAACAGGATTTGATAGGGTGCCGAACCCGTCGATGTCTATCTGGACAACGTCGCCAGGAGCGAGCGGTAGATCGTTCGGGACGATGATACCGGTGCCGGTTGAAACAATAGTGCCGAGTGGAATCGGGTTATCCCGCATCAGGAATTCCGTGAGTTGTTCAAACTTCCAATTGATTTGAGACGTATTCACTTCGCCTTCATAGAGGACATCTCCATTCCGGAGGATGGTGCATTGCATCTCCAAATTATACGGATCGTCTACTTCAGATGCTGTGAGAAACATCGGACCGAGGGCGCAGCACCCGTAAAACACTTTAGATTGCAACAAGTAAAGCGGGTTGTCGCGTTCAAGGTCCCAGGCGGATACATCGTTGCAGAGGGTATATCCGACGATCTCTCCGTCGCCACCGAGAACGTATGCAAGTTCCGGTTCGGGTGCAGTCAGTTTAGAATCGCTTCGGATGCTGATGAAGCCGTTGGGACCGACGCAGCGGGAAGGGGTCGCTTTGAAAAAAATCTCAGGACGGTCACCGTAATAGACGCGACTGTAGATGTCCTGTTCGGAGTCGTCGTCGCGCATGTCGGCACTCCGTTTATAGGTCACCCCACATCCCCAGACTTCGGGCGCATCGATTGGCGGTAAAAGGTGCGGTACATTTTCAGCGGGTGTGACATTCAACTTCTTTAGCGTAAGCCCCTCTGGTTCCGCTGCTGCGTTTTCTGCATCTGCAAAAGACGGGATTTTCATCGGCGCGGGGGTGGCTACTTTCTCTTGAACGTCAGCGAGTATGACACCGAGGCTCATCTGTTCCTGATGCGCGAGTGTGAGCACTTCTAAGACACCGGCGGATTCCTCGCTTGTTACGTCAATCACTTCCTCGTCACGGGTAACAATTCCGACCCGCTTGCCTAAATTCGGTAGGTGAAACTGAATTAATTTCATGGATAACTATCCTTGGGTAGCACGTGCGATGCAATTAGAGGCGCAGCTTCAAATCGCGCCTACAATATTCCATACCTGCTGATTTCCTCCGGGGACGAGACCTGTTTTCACAAGCGTTTCAACGACTGCCTGCGCGCATTCTTCAATAGAGAGTATATCCGTGTTCACTGTAACCTCCGGGTTCAGTGGCGGTTCGTAAGGTGCACTGATGCCTGTAAATTCCTTGATCTCTCCAGCACGCGCTTTTTTATATAAGCCTTTCGTGTCCCGTTCTTCGCAAACTTCGAGTGGACAATCAACGAAAACTTCAACGAATCTATTCGCAGCGATAAGTGCCCTCGCCTGATCCCTATCTACCCGGTAAGGTGAGATAAAGGCTGTCATAACGATTGTCCCTGCATCCGTAAAGAGCTTCGCGACTTCGCCGATGCGGCGGATGTTTTCCTCCCGGTCCGCTGGTGAGAAGCCTAAATTCTTGTTGAGTCCATGCCGTACATTATCGCCATCTAAGACATAAGTGTGATGCTGCTGTTGATGCAATATTTGTTCGACTGCGTTCGCTAATGTCGATTTACCTGAGCCGGAGAGTCCGGTGAACCAAATCACGCAGCCTTTCTGATTCAGTAATTTTTCTCTATCTTCTACCGTGACAGCCGCTTCGTGCCACGTTATATTGGTCGCTTTTTGTTGAGCCAATTCGAGTGTTCCTCACATATTAAGAAGTCAAAAAATTGAGGGATTCCAAACCGCCCTCTATTATCAGATGTGATATTATTATTATTATACGCGCGGATATAACCGAATGTCAACTTAATTTGACACGTTTTCGATGATACGGATAATTTGATTCACCGGATTCTCTGCATTTGAGAAACCGACTGTCTGGATGCGTCCGCTTTGCCATTGGACTTTGATAGATTGAAGCGTTTCTTGTGTGCTGATACCGAAATGAAGGGTCAGATCGCTACCGGAGGCATAACTTCCGCCACAAGTCGCCTCTTTGAACTGTGTTCTCTTGTCTGTTTTCACCCACACTTTCGCACCGATGCCGTCGCGATTGCTTTCAGTGCCGACGAGCCGAATTTTCACCCAATTGTTTTTTGTGGATGCGATTTGGGAGTCGTTTCGGAGTAGGACTGGAACATCACCACAGCAGGTGACAAGAATATCCACCGCGCCATCGTTGTTATAGTCGCCGGTGGCTGCACCGCGCGCGACGACGCGACGTTTGAAAAAGGGTCCAGCTGTTTCAGAGAGGTCTCCGTATCGCCCTGTTCTAATGTTACCAAAGAGCTGGCACCGTTGTTTGTAGGGGAGAGAGGGTGTGATTTCTGGGACATTATCCCACACGTGTCCATTTGCGACGAAAAGTTCAAGTGTTCCATCGTTGTCTGCATCGAGAAACTGAGTTCCGAAACCGAGTTGTGAAAAACTTGGATCAGCGAGACCGGTTTCAAAAGTCGTCATCGTATAGAAGCTGTCACCGTCGTTGCGAAAGAGGCTGTTAATTTCCAAAGAGAAATTTGTGACAAAGAGGTCTGGAAGTCCGTCGTTATTGTAATCACCGGCAGCGATCCCCATACTGGCGGTTGCGCGTCCCTCCGCGTTATAGGCGACACCCGCTGTGATGGCGATGTCCGTGAAGGTTCCATCTTTATTATTACGGTAAAGGAAATCGGGAACGGCATCGTTCGCAACGAAGATGTCAGGATAACCATCAGCGTTACAATCCGTAAAGAGCGTACCTAACCCTTTTCCCGCTTGATGTAGTCCCGCGCGGGTCGTAATATCTGTGAAAGTGCCGTCACCGTTGTTGCGATAGAGTGTATCACGCGCGCCGGGGTATTCGTGTGGACCGCAATAGATATGAACACCTTCCAAGAAACAGGCGTGTGCCGTTTCGAGGTGATAGTCCAAGTAATTAGCGACATAGAGGTCTAAATATCCGTCACGGTTGAAGTCGCCGAAGGACGCGCTGACGCTCCAGCGGTCATCCCCGACCCCTGCATAGGATGTAACGTCTGTGAAGGTGCCGTCGCCATCGTTCCGATACAGTTGATTTTTACCGAAGTTGGTGAGATACAAGTCAGCATCGCCATCATTGTCGTAATCTGCAGCAAGGCATCCCATACCGTATCCGTGGTTTTGTTGCAATCCTGCTTCTGCAGTTACATCTATGAACGTTCCATCGCCGTTGTTAAGGTAAAGAACATCTGCGTGATGCGCTTGTCTGCGGGGTTGTACATTAGGGGTGAGAGTGCCGCTATTGACGAGATAGATATCAAGATAGCCGTCGTTGTTATAGTCGAAGAAGAGGCCACCAGCACCCATCGTCTCGGGTAGGTATTTCTGTTGAGATGCGCCGTTCGTATGTTTAAAATGGATGCCTGCCGCCTGCGTCTGGTCCGTGAAACGGAGTGTTATTTCAGCTGCATACAGCGTAGCGGCGGAATTAGCGAGTATCAGGCAGATAAGTAGAAGCGTTTCTGTTTTGATACCGAAGTCCTGCTAAAAGTAAAGGCACCCAACATATAGATGCCTTATCAGATGCTAATTGTTAATCGGCAGCCGGTGCGAACGTTTCCGGATTTTCCGCCGCTGCATCGTAATCCTCAATCAATTTTGTAATAATAGGGGTATCCCCACAGAGCGGGCAATTTTCATCTCTACTAATTTTCATTTCACGATAGGTCATGCTGAGAGCATCGTAAAGGATCAGACGGCCGATAAGGGGCTCACCGATACCGATAATGTATTTGATCGCTTCGGTTGCCATCATAACGCCGATTACGCCTGGGAGCACGCCCAGGACACCCGCTTCACTTCAGCTGGGCACCATGCCGGGGGGCGGCGGTGTCGGAAATAGGCAGCGATAGCAAGGGCCTTCGTGCGGTTTGAAGAGCGTGACTTGTCCTTCAAATTGGAAGATACTGCCGTGAACGATTGGCTTATTCATCAAGACAGCCGCATCGTTAACGAGGTAACGGGTAGCGAAGTTGTCGCAACCGTCCACAATCAGGTCATATTCCGAGAAAATTTCTTCGACGTTATCGGCAGTGAGTCGGAGGTTATACGGTGTAATATTGATGTCCGGATTCAATGACTTGATCGTTGTCGTCGCGGATTGCACCTTCGGTGTGCCGACGGATTCTGTTCGGTGGAGTATCTGACGTTGTAGATTACTTAATTCCACGACATCGGAATCGATAATACCGAGATGTCCGACACCCGCAGCACCGAGATACACGCCTGCGGGCGAACCTAAGCCGCCAGCACCGACCATCAAGACTTTGGCATCAAGCAGCTTCGCTTGTCCCTGCTCACCGACCTCAGTAAGCATGAAATGTCGGCTGTAGCGATCCAATTGCTCGTGCGTCATCGGTTTATCTTGGATCGTCGGCAGACCGGCAGCCGCCCAATCGCGATAGCCGCCGGCAAGGGAAACCGTGTCGGTGTACCCCATTTCACGGAGCGACTTCGCGGCGAGCAGGGAACGCAGCCCCGCCGCACAATAGACGATGACCTTTTGGTCCCGGTCCGGAATATAGTTTTCAACGGAAAATTCGAGCATCCCGCGTGTAACGTGAACAGCATTCGGAATATAACCGGCGCGGTATTCGTCTTCATCACGCACGTCCAGTAACACGAAATCGCTCGCTTTATCCTGTTCGGTTTTCACTTCGTCAACTGTTACTTCTGGTATTTCTGTTTTCGCTTCTTCAACGATTTGCCTATAAGATTTCATAAGATCATTCTCCTTCAGTCAGATCATTCTCCTTCAGTCTCTTGCGCTTGCAAAATTATATCACAAGTCGGTTTTGTTGTCAATTTTTAAACCTCATGTTGGTTGCCTGTTAATCTGTGTTTAGAGCTTCTTGGAAGGCGTTCAAACTTTCAGCGATTGCAGCGTTTACGTTCAACTGCTTGAGACGGTTGAGGTCCGTAAATATGGGGATGTCTCAGAAACGATTTGCTCTAATACCGCACGTTCTTCAAATTCGCGCTCCTGTCTGGAAAATGTCTAAGAGACTTATCCTTGTCTAAAGTAGAGATAAGGGTTTTTATATCTAAAATAGTGGCACCTGCTTTTACGGTGTTATGTGCTTGTTTTCTATTATACGACTTTTCACCAACTTGTCGGAAAGTCCAAGAGACTAACGGTTTCATAAACTACATTTGCAAATTGTCCAAGGCTTGGTAGTATATAATATCATATACAAAAAATTATGTCCAATAGTATTTACTACCAGAGCCAGGGTCATTCAATTGTCGGTGCAGGTTAGGAAATTGGAAGCGAATTCTAAGCGGAGTAGGTTGGGTTGAACGCAACTGAGAAGATAGATGTGCGACACCCAATACACGCCTATTCAACATATCGTCTCCACAATCAAGAACGCAGAGAAACCCAACTTCAGAACGCAAGGCGTTCAGGAAAGTCGAAAGGCGTTGGGTTTCACTCGGTCTCTGGTGAATATGCCGGTCTTTGAAACAGTTTCGGTTTTCTCTGATTTGTATGCTTTTGGTTGTATCCGTTCAACCCAACCTACGATGTGATGGGAGAGTTTTTTCTCTCGGGCCTGGCGGTGAAAATCTAATCGAAAAGTGGACAATTGAATGGCTCTGGCAATCCGCTGCCAAAATATTGACAGATAGATTGTAGATATGCTAAAATAAAAACAGGCGCGTGAAGTGCCTCTAATGGATGAATGCTTTGAATACGTCACAAACGAAACAAGGAGCCAGTTATGTTCAACGCAAACCCTTTTCAGCAACCCGGACAGTGGTACCGCGGAAATACACACAGCCATAGCACGGAGTCCGATGGGCAGCTCTCCATGTCCGATCGGTTCGCGGCATACCGTGAAGCAGACTATGATTTCCTCGTGCTTACAGATCACCGCAAAGTTAACGATGTCAGTGCTTACAGCACATCAGACTTTTTAGCAATATCAGGGAGTGAAGTGCATCCCTCAAATCCTTATGGGGGTGCGACCTATCATTTTGTAGCGATTAATATCCATGAGGCGATCAATTGCGCGAAGATGCATCCGAACGCAGTGATTGAGGAGATCAAAGCACAAGGCGGTGAAGCCGTCTTATGTCATCCGTATTGGTGCGGACATACCATCTCTGATTATCTGCCGCTGCGCGGTTATTTCGCCGTTGAGGTCTATAACGATACCTGTATGGGGATCGGCAAAGGCTTTTCTGAACAGGCGTGGGATGACCTGCTCGATAGAGGCGGCCCCGTCCTCGGTATCGCTTCCGATGATGCACACGGCACAGAACACGACTGCTTCCACGGATGGATTATGGTAAAAGCAGAGGAATTGACACTTGATAACATTATGGAAGCACTCCGAACGGGCGCATTTTATTCCACACTCGGACCGGAAATTGTGGATTTGGTGTTAGAAGATGGAGAAATAACGGTCAAATGTTCACCCGCACAATCCATCGTTTTTAAAGCAGAGTGCAGCCGAGGCAACCGAATCCTGCCATCAGAGGGCGAACTCTTAACAGAAGCGACCTATAACGTTCCGAATGGTGCTAAATACGTTCGCGTTGAAATAACAGACGAAACCGGTAAGAAGGCATGGTCAAATCCGTTCTTTTTCTAAGGGAGTGTTTTGTCCGGTGCTCGTTGGGTTTCTCTTCGTTCAACCCAACCTACAAAATTGTTGGGTTTTCACGGGGGCGAGGATGCAAAATATTTTGGTGTGTCAAACGGGCGGCTGGATCGGCGATATGGTACTACTGACACCCGCTTTGCGTGCTTTGAAACATACCTATCCCGAATCCAATGTGGTGCTACTCTTACGACCCCGTGTGGCGGATTTGATGGAGACGCACCCGTATATCGATACATGTATCGTTGATACCAAGAACCGGTCCCGGTCCCGGTCCCTAACGGGACTCACGCGTCAGATACGCAGTGCTGCTTTCGATGCCGCCATTGTGTTGCATCCTACCTCGTTCCGAAACGCATTGCTGCCCTTCCTTGCACGGGTGCCGGTCCGTGTCGGGACAAACGTCAGCGGACGCGGAATGTTGCTAACCGCATCCTGTCCGGATACGACACGTGTCCATGAGGTGCATCGGTATCTACGCGTTCTGCGGCTACTCAATATCAACACCGCCCCAGATTTTCTGGAGTTTTGGCATACGGATACCGACCGAGAGAGGATTCAAGCTCTCTTGCATGCTGAAGGCGTTTCTGCAACCGATAGACTGGTCGCTCTGAATGTAGGCACAACGTGGCGCACAAAACGATGGGATATAGCAAATTTTGCCGAGGTTATTTACCAAATTGAACACCTGGTCCCAGAGGCAAAAATTATATTGACCGGTTCATTTGCAGAGCGAACACGCATAGAGGGCTTGCCTGCTGTAGTGCCGGCAATTAACCTTATCGGAAGGACCTCAATTTTACAACTCGGCGCGCTCTTAGAGAGATGTGAGCTCTGCTTGACTTGTGATAGCGGTCCGATGCACATCGCCGCAGCCGTTGGTACACCGACGTTAGCCCTCTTCGGTCCGACAGACCCAGTACGTCATAAGCCTTACGGTGCTGGACATACTGTTGTTGAGAAACCGGTTGAATGTCGTCCGTGCTACAGACGGACATGTCATCGTCGAGAGGCACCGTACCTATGTATGACTGAAATTAGTACTGCTGAAGTCGTAAAAGCATTAGAGATAAAATTTCATCAGAAACGTTAGCGTTACAATTGTAGCGCAAACTTTCGAGTTTGCGCCCATAGCACACAAACTATAAAGTTTTGCGGCGTACTCGCCCAGATACGACGCGCATCGTGCTACAAAACGCACATCATTTATTATCAAATTGGCGTAAAGGAAAAATAAATGAAAGACATCCGCGCATTAATATTTGATTTCGGTGGCACTTTAGACGGAAACGGGATCCATTGGTTGGAGCGGACGTATCAGTTCATCCATGAGCGGCACCCGGAAATTACACGGGCAGCGTTTGACAAGGCGGATAAGGCGACGATCACAGAATTTTTTCTTGGAGATACTTCGTATGAGTGGTCGTATCAAGATGGTTCCATGCTGCCGATCGGAGCGGTTGCCTCTGAACATGCGGCGCGTTGTAGCTTACGGGAAACTGCCGACGCGATTGCAGCCGGAATCTATAAGCGGTTGGGGTTGAGTGAACAGATGAAAGATGAATATGTCGATTGGTTTTGCGCAGGTGCCGCCGAGCATCTTGAAAACAATCGGCGATGGCTTGAAACGCTTCACGGTACGTATCAGCTCGCTGTGATTAGCAATAATTTTGGCAATACGCGCGGTTGGTGCGACGAATATGGACTCACCGCGTTACTTGAGGCGATCATAGATTCTACGGTTTTGGGGATAGCAAAACCCGATGCCCGCATTTTTGAAGCGGCTTTGTCAGAATTGGATGTTGCCCCGCCACACGCTCTCTACGTCGGTGATAGTTATGCCGCGGATATGGTCGGTGGCAAGAACGCCGGGTTGTGGACAGCATGGCTTGTTGGTGATCAAGTGAAAACGTGCCAAGATCCTTCTATGGTGGATGTTCAACTTTCGCACCTACACGAACTGACCGATTTTTTGCAGGCGGCATAGCTTTTTGAGGGAGATGGGCAGATATTTCGTTCTGCCCATCCAGTTAAAAGGACTGTGCTACATTTCACGGTGAAGTCCGACGACTTTACCGAGTATCATCACGTCCTTAACATTAAAGGTAGCCGCTTCAATCGACGGATTTTCAGGTTGTAAACGGACCTGCTCTC
Source organism: Candidatus Poribacteria bacterium (assembly GCA_963668035.1). Lineage (GTDB taxonomy): Bacteria > Poribacteria > WGA-4E > WGA-4E > WGA-3G > WGA-3G. Next base: position 1,266,346 of record OY764073.1, read on the forward strand.
CTTCGATGTAGAAGCGTTTCACGGTTGCTTCCTCTTCAACGAGTGCGACAACAATATCGCCAGGGTCGGCGTTTGCCTGTCTCCTGACGATGACGAAGTCGCCCTCGAGGATGCCGGCACCGGCCATACTGGAACCGATAATACGCAGCGCGAAACACTCATAATTGTTCACCATGCGCGCCGGAATCGGAAGGGTGCCTTCTATATTCTGCGATGCAAGTAACGGCGTACCTGCAGCCACGCGTCCAAAAATCGGGATTTCTATAATATCCCGTTGCGCGTCTACTAAGGCGGGGTTCGCGTTCTGGCCCTCCAGCCATTTGCTGGTTGCCAGCTTCGGATCCGCTTCCTTCAGGATGGAAATGGCGCGCGGTTTGCCACCTTCTCGCTCGATATACTTTTTCTTCTCAAGCGCGTTCAGATGATCGTGTGCCGCCTTTTCAGAGAAACCGAACTGATCACCGATTTCACGGATCGTTGGCGGGTAACCCTCTTTGATGCGCTGCTGAATATAAGTAAATATCTCGCGTTGTCGAGCAGTTAAGAACTTTGCCATGGGTCATCTCCTACGATATAGATTAGTTGATATGTATATATTATATTGTATTCATGTTAAGAATGCAAGAAAAAAAGTGAATTTTCTACATCTGCGCCCCCTTTTGTCAAAAAATGTCAAGAAATTGAAACCTAATAAGGCTACTAACGTCTTAATTAACGGAGAAAAATCAGAAAAATGCAGCAGCGAAATCTCTTTAAGTATTTTTTTACGAAAAATCGTCTTATTGTTAAGAAAATTCCGCGCGCCTCAACTGTTTTTCACGCGGTGTGCGTAGCAATCGTTTTGGCTATTGCGACTATAGGGACGGGTTTCACGAAGGATGAGCCAAAAGAAAAAGTCAAACTTGATGCTGTGGTCAAGGATTTTACCCTCAAGGATGCCGAAGGCAAGGATTCCGCCCTTTACAAATTGAGTGAAGAAAAACCTGCTACAGTGATCCTATTCCTCGCCACGCAGTGCCCTAGAGTGACCGATTACGCCGAGCGGATCGTTCGTTTAGTCAACGCTTATGACGAAAAGAACGTACAGTTTATCGGAATCAATTCAAACAAGCAAGAAAAGGTTAAGGAGATTTTAGCATATCACAAGAAACACGGTTTTGAATTTCCAGTGCTAAAAGACCCAGAGAACAAAATCGCAGATTATTTCGGTGCCAGAAGAACGCCGGAAGTATTTTTGCTCGATGCGGAACACAGACTACGCTATGCTGGTGCAATTGATAACAACCCGAAGGCACCGACGAAACACTATCTCAAGGACGCTTTGGAGTTAGTGATTGCTGGCAAAGATATTCCGAAGGCAGCGAAAAGGACAAGAGCAATCGGTTGTACGATTAAGCGGGTGCGGAAAATGGGTGTAAACGATAGAACCCCGTAAATCCTACTCGATTGAATGTGAGGCAGGAGGCAAAAGACAAATGCCCCGATTCTTATACCAATTTTCTCAAATTTTGCTAACCCTATTGTGGTGTGTGTGCATCCTAATAGCTATGGCAGTTTTTGCAGGCATCGGGTTTGCCGGCGGCATGCTCATTGGATGTTGGGAGGATGTACAGGACATCAAATTTGATGACCTTGAATATAATGCCGTTGAGACGTGGCAGCAACATCTGGAGGTCTACTCTTCGGTTTGTGAAGTGCAGAAGGCTGATAAAATCGCGTTCTTACTTGATAAATTGGAGCGATTGGAATATAAGAAGCTCCCAGCAGTCGTGTCAGGAATGAACCAACCAGGAGAGTACGCGAAGGCACTCGATCGTAAGGAGGAAAACGGCACTGTTCGTATCTACCTGCGAGATTTTGAGTATCCGAATCTTGATGTAAAGGCGGGATATGTTGAGATTGTTGTGAAGGATGGAAAGATTGTATCTATTCGAAACGAGAACAACACTCTACGCCAAAACTTCTACCTTGAACCGGAGAAAATAGACGACATCGCGGATAAGGATAAAGGCACTACGCGGCGGTTGATGCCGCTGCTCAAAATGCCACGGAGATTACAAGGCGCGTTCATCGCTATTGAAGACCACCGATTTTATGAGCATTGGGGCGTGGATGTCATACGTCTCGCTGGTGCATTCAGAGATAGGTTATTGAAAGGCAGGCGTTTGGCTGGTACAAGCTCATTGACGCAGCAATTAGCGCGGAACATTTACCTTTTTGAACGCCGGTCAAAAAGAGATTACGTCCGAAAAGCCAGAGAAATACTCCTTGCCGTGCGAATTGAGAAAGTTTTTTCTAAAGATGAGATTTTAGAACGTTATCTGAATCATGTAGACTTGGGACGCTCGCGGGTTGGCGGCAAAACGCTGCACGGCGTTCAACAAGCAGCGCTCGGCTATTTTGATAAAGCCGTCGCCGAACTCCACAACCATGAATGCGCGTTGCTCGCTGCACTCCCAAAAGGCCCCCACGCTTATTCGCCTTTCTATAATCCAAAAGATGCTAAAAATAGACGCGATATAGTACTCGGTAGAATGTTAGAGGAGGGCTATATCGCTGATGAAACGGAATGGGTTACAGGTATAAACGCGCCACTCTTCTCGCAGAATCTGCCCGGAAGCAGCACGAAAACGACAGTAAAAGAAGGTAGACATTTCCTTCAATACGTCCACGATGAACTGCTCAGCCTACCTGAGCTGCCTGAGCTGAAACAAAAATTATATAGTGGCGGGTTGAAGGTTTACACCACAATAGATATGTCTATGCAATCTGTCGCTGAAAAGGCGGTCGCGGAGCATTTGCGTTATATGGATGGGAAATATGGGGGCAGCCGACTCCCTGATTACGATACGAATAAACTGAATCCGAACGGTATTCATCCGATTGAGGATTATTTGCAAGCCGCACTCATCGCGTATGAACCCAAAACCGGACACATTAAAGCGATGGTAGGCGGTAGGGATTACCACATCGTAGGGAATCGCTTTAATTTCTATAATCGCGCTGTCGGGACCGCAAGACGGCAACCCGGTTCTGCCTTTAAACCGATTGTTTTTGCCGCTTTGTTAGAGGAACCCGCAATATTGACACCTGCGACTGTTATCATTGATGAAAAATGGGGAATGTCGCCTTTCCCTGGACAGTGGTGGGCACCAAGGAATTATAGTAATAAATTTAGGGGACCCGTCATCCTGCGAGACATTCTCACATCTTCTATTAACGTGCCAACGGCAAAAGCTGTGATCGACTTAACGCCGATTGAGGCAAATGGTATATGGGAAGGCATAAATCGTACCGTAGATTTAACGAAAAGAATGGGGATTAAAAGTCCGATGGATCCAAAACCCGCACTCGCTTTAGGCGCAGCTGATATGACAGTGCTGGAATTAACCTCCGCGTATGGAATCTTTGCCAACAATGGGTACCGGACGGATCCGAGGCACATCCAATATATTCTGGACGCAAACGGAAAAGTTATCTATCCTCCCGACGACTATCAGGTAGAACGCATCCCTGTCTTAGATGAAAGGGTGGCATACCAAATCACTTCGTGTTTGGAGAATGTGATGAAACACGGAACCGGGAGACGCGCTATCAATATGGGACTTACGCGACCCGCCGCTGGAAAAACGGGAACAACTAACGAATATGTAGACGCTTGGTTTGTCGGCTACACCACCGACCTGATTGTCGGGGTTTGGGTCGGATTTGATGAAAATCGAGCGGATCGACGGAACTACAATCAGCAGGGAGCCTGGGCAGCACTGCCGATCTGGGCGAGGTTTATGATTGATGCCGCCCGAGGCCCCGAGAAAGAGTTTCCTGTTCCTAACGGCATCGTCTTTCGTGAGATAAATAAAAAAAGCGGACTTCTTAAACGCGCAGGTGCCTGCCCCGAAGAAGACATTAGCACAGAACCTTTTATTGAAGGTCAGGAACCAAAACGGATTTGTAACCTCCATAGATAGCAAAATTTCCCTACACATTTTCGGCGGAATAGGGTATACTATATAAAACTAACGTATACCGAAACCTAACACGGAGCAAAATGCCGAAATGAGAGAAAATTGGGAATTGCTAACCAAAATTGATACCGTAGTAGATGACGACCCCGAATCGAGTCAATTGGACTTTGAACTCATCTCTGATTTCTCACCGGAAGGTGACCAACCGCAAGCGATTGACCAACTGACAGAAGGACTCCACCGTGGGTACAAAGCGCAGACGCTGCTCGGCGTGACCGGCTCCGGTAAAACCTACACGATGGCGAATGTCATTGAGAATGTCCAACAACCGACACTCGTTATCTCGCCGAATAAGACACTCGCCGCACAACTCTATAACGAATTCCGGACGTTTTTCCCGAAAAACGCCGTGCACTACTTCGTCAGCGATTACGAGTACTATCAACCCGAAGCATACATCCCGGCTACAGACACTTTCATTGAGAAGGATGTCCGCATTAACGAGGAGATCACGCGGATGCGGCTCGCCGCAACAGCGTCTTTAATCTCACGGCGTGATGTTATCGTCGTCGCGAGCGTCTCTTGCCTCTACGGACTCGGATCACCAGATGAATTTGAGAATCAGAGGGTGCAGATAGAAGTCGGAGAGGTTGTCCGTCGCGACGCACTCCTACGCGCTTTAGTCGATATCCAATACGTCCGTAATGATGTTGAGTTCTGGCAAGGCGTGTTCCGCGCACGCGGCGATGTCGTGGAAGTGTTTCCCGCCTATAGTGAGAACGCCTATCGTATTGAACTTTTCGGCGATGAGATTGATCGCATTAGCGAGATTGATACCACGACAGGGGAAATCATAGCACAGCGAACTTCCTCGAAATCTACCCGGCGAAGCACTTCATGACCGATGGTGAAATCTTTGATCAGGCATTAATTAATATTGAACTTGAACTTCAAGACCGGATCCTAGCTTTTGAGAAAGAGAATAAACTGTTGGAGGCACAACGGATTGAGCAACGCACCCGCTTTGATCTGGAAATGCTGCGGGAAGTCGGTTATTGCTCCGGTATTGAAAACTACTCACGGCATCTCTCGGGGTTAAAACCGGGGGATCCGCCCTATTGCCTCATGCACTATTTTCCTGATGATTTTCTGCTCTTTATCGATGAATCCCACGTTACGATTCCGCAGCTCCGCGGCATGTATCGCGGCGACCGCTCCCGGAAGGAGACGCTCGTCAATTATGGATTTCGGCTGCCTTCCGCGCTTGACAACCGTCCCCTCCGTTTCGACGAAGTTGAAACCCGAGTTAACCAGGTCGTCTTTGTCTCTGCAACCCCCGGTCCCTACGAAATGGAAAACAGCGCGCAGATCGTTGAACAGATTATCCGCCCAACAGGATTGGTTGACCCCGAAATTACAATTCACCCTGTAAGGGGACAGATAGACCACCTCATCGGTAAGATCAAGGAGCGTGTCAAGCAGAAACAACGCGTCCTCGTCACCACACTCACCAAACGGATGGCGGAAGATCTAACCGAATACTTAACCGAAGCAGGGGTCCGCGCCGACTATATGCACTCTGAGATTGACGTGTTTGACCGCGCTCGGATTCTACGCCAACTCAGAGAAGGGACCTTTGATGTGTTGGTTGGTATCAACCTCCTGCGGGAAGGGCTTGACCTCCCCGAAGTGTCTCTCGTTGCAATTTTGGATGCTGACCGCCCAGGGTTCCTCCGCTCTGTGCGGTCTCTTGTGCAGACGGCTGGGCGCGCCGCGCGAAATGTTGATGGGGAAGTCATCTTATACGGCGATGCTGTTACAGACGCGATGGGAGAAGCCATGAAGGAGACGCGCCGCCGTCGCGAGATCCAACTCCAATATAACGCAGATAACGATATTACACCGGCGACTATTCAAAAGGCGATTCAGGAACTTATCGCTGAATCGGAAACCGCGTATGATAAGAAGAAGCAGGCGGAACAACCACCTGCCGTTGTTGAAGATCTGGCACCGCAAGATATTGAGGCGATGATTACCGACCTCACGCGACAGATGCGAAAAGCTGCATTGGAGCTTGATTATGAACTTGCAGCGTCATTGCGAGACCAAATATCAGAACTCAAGGAACAGGTACCAGAACAAAAGGAGGAGTATCTGAATGGCACAATCTAAATTATCTTTCTTATTAGTCGTCCTCATATTGTTAATCGCAGCAAGTGCTTTCACAGCCAGACTTGAGGCACAGGAAGTGAGCACCGAAGAGAAACGCGCGACTGTCCAAGAATTCGTAAAAAAGGCTCAAGAATTTGTGCATCAAAACAAAATAGCAGAAGCAATAGACATCTACGAACGAATTACCAAAGCGGTACCTGAAGACTTTGAATCTCGAGCGGAACTTGCCAAACTCTACACCCGCACAAATCAGCACGAAAAAGCTGCTCAAACCTGGCGCCAATTGCTTGAAGCTGCGCCAGAAAACACGGCGTATCAAGATGCACTTGTTAACAGTTTACAAGCCGCTGACAAAGTAGACGAGGCAATTGAACTCTTGCAGTCATACATCCAAACGCATCCAGAAGTTGGTTTCCATTACGCACGGCTAGCAAAACTCTATGCAGACGAAGATAACGTAGATGCAGCTATCACCCACTATGAAAAAGCAATTGAATTAGCATACGGTGATAAACAAACTTATGTTAAACTTGCACAACTTTACTTTTTCAATGAGGACATAGATGCATCAGAATTCGCATTGAAGAATGCCATTCTATCTACCACATCAAGACGGGAACAGAAAAATTTGGAACGACAATTGCTTAATCTCTATCGTTATTATGGTAATTTAGAAGAAAAGTTACAAAAGGCAGAAGATGTTGGTACAATCACATTCGAGATGCAGAAAGCCCATGCCGAATACTATCACAAAACCGGACAACTGGAAAAAGCTGCTAATGCATATAAGAGAGCACATGACATGACAGCCAGTTCTTCTGAGAAAGATAGAATCTATTCTGAATTGTTCAAGGTATATATACAACTCGGTGATATGGACTCAGTACTGGAACCTTATGAAACAGAAGTCAATGCGTATATAAACAGTAAAGCAGGGTCCTACACATCGGAAAGAGTTACAACTACTTCGGTAAGAATTGCGGTGATATACAAATTTGAGTCTGCTCGCGATTCATTGATTAGGGCTTTCAAAAGCCAAGGTAAACTTGAAGTGCTAAAAGCACATTATGAAGGCAAACTTAGAGAAAATAAAGAGAATCCTACCGCACGAATAATCTTGGCAAGAATCTATTGGGATAAAAGGGATTATCAGAAATCTGCTGAAATGTATGAAGCACTTGGCAAAGCAGAATCCGACAATGTCCGTTATTTTTATGATGCTGCGGCTGCGTTGAGCAAAAACCAACAGCCTGATTTAGCCAAAGAAATGCTCAACCAAGCTGCAAAGGCACTTGCAGCCTGCAGTGAAAAAGATGATGTGTGGTTTCTTGGCGCGCTCGCAACAATTTGCATAGAAAATAGGATGTATGAACCGGCAATTGAACTATCCAAATCCGCGATTGATAAAAGTGATGGCGATACAGATAGTAGGCTTCAAGATACCTTGCGCGTTATACTTGCAAAAAGTTACCGTGAGACAAAACAATACATTGAAGCTGTTGATATGTATCAGGAAATGGCAAGCAAAGCCAGAAGTTACAGCATACGAGATATGTCAAAAAGAGCAATCCGTGAGATCTCCAGAGAACGAAAACTCTATGAAAAATGGATACCGGAACAACTGAAGAAGGTTGAGAAGAACCCTAACGATCCCAAGCTAATCTTGACACTTGCTGAAAGTTATGAAGCCAATGGTAATATCAAACAAGCGATTGAACAGTATGAAAAACTTACTATACTGCAACCTGAAAGAGTCCAGTGGTACATAAAGTTGGGGGATCTGTTTCAAAGAGTAGATCGTCCGGTAGGCAAAGTAATTGAAAGTAATGCACTAAGCTTAGATGGAGATGGGAGTTTCGTGGAAATCGCGGACAGTGAGATCATTAACAATATCACCGAACAAGTTACGATTTCTGCCTGGATCAGACCTACAGGTTTTCCAAACACCTGTACGACTGTCCTTTTCAAAGGCGACAAACGAACCCCCGATCTTTCTCATCGTCAATTCGCGCTCTGGTTGTTTGATGAAGGTTGCGTTTATTTTGATGCATCCCCAGATGGACTTTTTATTAGATGGACTGCGTCTGCAAGTGAAACTATCAAAAAAAATGAATGGTACCACGTTGCGGGAACTATCGATGCAAGAAATAATGTCATGAAACTTTATCTCAACGGTTCTGAAGTCCGAAGAAATAACTTTAAACTTCAGAATAATTTAAGTAAAACCACACTGCCATTCCGTATCGGTTGTTCGCATGAAGAAGAAATATCTGAACACGCTTCTTTTGCCGGACTAATTGATGAAGTGCAAATTTGGAACATCGCGCGTACCGAAAATCAGATTCGCTCCGATATGAACAAGCAGTTGAAGGGAGATGAAGACGGTTTGGTCGGATATTGGAAATTTGACACAGAAACGCAGGGACGCATTTCCGATAGTTCACCGAATAAAAATGATGGCAAACTTGTTGGAGATGCGAAACTTGAACCCTACACACGTCTAATATTTGGCAGTTTAAGTGCTGAGCACTTGAAAAAGTCAGCATCCTTTTATGAAAAAGCCATTGAACTTAGGCCAGATGTATACCAATTCTACATTCTGTTAGCAAAATTATATATTAAAAAGAACTTAATATCAGATGCTGTTGCGGTGTATCGTCGGGCATTAGATGTACCATTGACACAAGCCACCCATAATTCAGCAATTCGCGCAATCTCCGAACTTTACACTGACCAAACGCAGGAGGAAAAGCTGGTTGCTATCCTTGAAGAGATAAAACCGAAAATGGAAGAGAGCGTGGTTTTGCATGAACTCTTAGGCGATTTCTACAAAAAAACAGGGGATTTCAAAAAAGCTGAACTTGTCTACACAAAATGGTTGGAAATTCGACAGAGAGAAGTCAGCGAACAAGAACCATTTTACCAACGCAGGTTTGCTGAAGAACTCCTTGAAAAGGGTATCTTCCCAGAAATTGCGCTGAACCATGCCAAACGTGCATTACAAGGCTATGCAGGTACAAGCCATCACTATCCGATGACACTTGGGCATGCCTGCATTGCAAATGATCTCTATGATGAGGCGTTTAAATACTACAAATACGCTTTCAGTATTTTATCTACCAATTCTTCATCGGACCATTTCTGGAAACAGCTCGTTGATGCAGGCAAGAATGCAAAACAGAAAGAACGTTACATTCAGATGTTAGATGCATTACGACAAAGTATGAATGCGTGGGTTGACAGATAAAAATGGTCCTGCCCCAACCGAATTTAATACTTGCACTTCAGAACGTAATCTGCTAAAATACAATAGTTGTTTTGAATCCCAAACTTATAACTTCAATTTCCCACTGTAGCATAGGAAACCGTTAGTCTCCTGTGCCAGAGAAAGGACTTTGCTATGTTTGTTTGTGTAGCTTGTGGCTATTTGTGGAAGGAAGCAGATAGCCCCCCAGAAGAGTGCCCGGCGTGCACAGCGCCGAAAGAGAAATATATTCCTTACGATGACCGAGCAGAACGATGGGTCAAACGCGCTGTCGCAGCACACGTCATGTACCCGGATGAAGAGGGTGCGGACCTCCGTGCGGAGAACTCTGCTCTCTCATCACATATTAGATTTGCCCTCGTCGGGTTACTCGGGGACGTTGAAAAAGAATAAAGCGTGAGGAGCCTTGATCCTTCAATTGAGGCTCCTTTCTGCTTATACAGAAAGGAAGCGGCATTTTCTGAATAAAAACTGCCGTGATTATCTAAAATGAAACGAATACGTTACTTGCTGATCCTGTCCCTTATCGCTTTAACCGGTATAGCATCAGCGCAAGACCTTGCGGACCGCGTGGTAGAGCATACCTTTTCCAACGGTCTGAAGTTATTGATGATTAAGCGCGACACCTCGCCGACGATCGCACCCTACATCCTCTTTAAAGCCGGCTCCGTCGATGAATCGGACGATACACGCGGGATCGCTCACATGTTAGAGCACATGTTGTTCAAAGGCACAAAAACGATCGGGACAAAAGACTATCAAAAAGAGAAAGTCGCACTTGCTGAAATCGATCGGATCGGCGACGCGCTTGACATGGAACGTGCAAAAGGCACGCGGGCGGATGCCGACAAGATAGCCGAATTGGAAGCAGCACTCAAAGAGCAACAGGAACGCGCGAAAGAATGGATCGTCACGGGTGAATACACTGAAATCTATACACAACACGGTAGCACCGGATTCAATGCCGGGACATCTGTTGATTACACGATTTATACGGTGGAACTACCCTCTAACAAATTAGAATTGTGGGCGATGCTTGAGTCTGACCGGCTTAAGAACGCCGTTCTGCGTGAATTTTATGTAGAGCGTGAAGCTGTTAAAGAGGAACGCCGGATGCGTGTGGATACCGTCCCGGGCGGCAAACTCTATGAACAGTTTATGGCTGCCGCCTTTACCGCGCATCCTTACGGTATGCCGATTATCGGATGGCCCTCAGATATCGCTATGCTCAATCGGCGCAAAGCGGAAGAATTTTTCAAGGTCTACTACGCACCCAATAACTCTGTCATGGTGATTGTTGGGAATATAGACATAGGCAAAACCGTCGCGCTGATTGATAAATATTTCGGTGATATGCCATCACAACCACTTCCGCCTGAAGTAACCACTGATGAACTGCCCCAGGAAGGCGAACGCCGCATTGAAGTTGAATTTGACGCGGAGCCGCAACTCATGATTGGGTATCATAAACCGACACTCCCACATTTCGACGACTATGTACTGGATATGATTAGTGCGATTCTGTCCGATGGACGCGCTTCTCGGTTTTACAAAAACATTGTCGAGGAGGGAATCGCTGTCTCTGCCAATGCAATAAATGGGTACCCGGGCGCGCGCTACGACAATCTGTTTGTCATAAATGGTACACCCCGTTCACCCCATACGACCCTTGATATTGAAGAAGCGGTCTATGCGGAACTCGAACGACTTAAAACCGAGCCTGTCGCAGAAAGGGAATTTAAACGCATTCTTAAGCAGGTCGATGCAAGTTTCATCCGCAATCTCAGCTCAAACGCCGGTATGGCACAGCAGTTGGCTTTCTATGAAGGGATCGCTGGTGATTGGCGTTATGTGTTGGATTGGCGGGAGACGATGTATAGAATCACGCCGGAGGACATCATGAGAGTCGCAAAAACCTATTTTACGAAAAGCAACCGCACCGTCGGCACCCTCGTTAAAAAAGAGGCAGCAGCACCCGCCGGTGAAGACACGGAGGGGAATGAATAATGAAAAAACAGACCTATTTGAGGCTTATCATCGCGATACTGATGGTTTGCCTCATAGCGTGGAGCATTCCGCCTACCTTCGCGAAGCCACACGAAAAACTCCGGTTTGAACCTATTGAATTTAAACCGCCAGCTCCAGAGAAGCGAGTGCTCTCGAACGGGATGCAGCTGTATCTGCTTGAGGACCACGAGTTGCCGCTTTTTAGTATCAACGGCTTGATTAAAACCGGGGACATCTACGACCCCGCGGATAAAGTCGGCTTGTCGGCTATATTTGCAAGCGTTATGCGCACCGGCGGCACCATGTCGCGTGAACCGGATATGCTGAATGAAGAATTGGAATCTATGGCGGCTTCCGTTGAAGTCGGCATGTCCCGCGAATACGGAACGATTAACCTCTCGACGCTCGCGGAGGACATTGAAAAAGGGTTAGAAATCTTTGCCGATGTCCTTCGGAACCCTGCGTTTCGCGAAGACAAGTTAGAACTCCGTAAACAACAATCTATTGAACGCATCCGGCGACGCAACGATAACCCTATCCAGCTGGCGTGGCGCAACTTCTCCGCTCTGCTCTACGGAACGGATCACCCCTTCGGTTGGTATACAGAAATTGAAGGCATAGAAAGCATCACCGCTGACGATCTCAAAGCATTTCATGCCAAATATTACCATCCCGATAATATGATGCTCGCAATTACCGGCGATTTTGATACAGATACCTTGATCGCGCAACTTGAAAAGGTGTTTGAAGGCTGGGAATCCACAGATATCGCGTTTCCGGACGTTCCAACGGTGGATGCTACTGCCAAACCGTCCGTTAATTATATCTTCAAAGATCTCCCGCAAACGACGATGTTGATCGGGCATTTCGGTATCAAACGCACCCCTGATTTCCCTGACTTCTTCGCGCTCCGTGTCATGAACGACATCCTCGGTGAAGGCGGTTTTACCTCCCGCCTTATGACGGAAGTGCGCGAAAAACATGGACTCGCCTATATGGTGGGTAGCATCATGCAGACCAGTTACTACACAAATCCGGGGGAATGGTTCGCGTATTCACAGACGCGTACGGATAAAACCGCAGAGGCGATTTCGCTTATTATTGATGTCGTCAAGGGGCTCCGAGATACGCCGGTACCGGATGCAGAACTGCAACGCACTAAAGATTCACTTATCAATTCGTTTGTCTTTCAGTTTGAAAGCAGCACGCAGATCGCCTTCCAGCAGCTGATACTCGACTATCGCGGCTATGCCCCGGACTTCCTTGAAACCTATACCGACAACATCGCCAAGGTCACTGCCGAAGATGTGCAGGCTGTCGCACAAAAATATCTCCACCCTGATGCGCTCACGATTGTCGCTGTCGGTAATCAGGAGAATTTCGACCGACCGCTTGATGAATTCGGTGAGGTCAACGAGATTGAGATCACGCAACCGAAACCGCCGCCTGCCGAGCCGATGCCGGAAGCAACTGAAGCCGACACGGCAAAAGCCAAAGAAATCCTTGCCGCAGCAGTTGAAGCACACGGTGGACTTGAGAAGTTGCAAGCCGTGAAAAACATTGTCTCGGAAGCAAGCGTTTTAGCAAACTCGCCGATGGGACAAATGCAGGCAAAGGCGAAGTCATACTATCTTTACCCTGATAAGTTGAGACAAGATTTAAAGTTGCCTCAAATGGACATAAGTCAGATCTACGATGGTTCAGCCGCATTTATTGTATCACCAATGGGCATTCAACCGTTTCCCCCTGAAGCTGTTAACGCCTTTAAAAATATAATTTCCCGGGAACCTATATGGCTGCTAACGCGCCTCTTGAAAAACGATATCCAAGTCCAGTATGCTGGAAGCGAGGATGTCCAGGACAAGCCCGCGCACATCCTGCTTGTTCCCGAGCCTTCTGGAGAGGTATTGCGACTTTTCATTAGCGAGGAGACACACTATATTGTAAAACTCGCATCTCGCGAAGCTGTCCAAGGCATAGTAGCAAACCAGGAAACGTTCTTGGGTGATTATCGCGAGGTTGACGGGGTTAAAATAGCGCATCATGTTCTTCAAAATGTGGATGGTCAACTCGCTTCTGAAATTTCAGTAACAGATGTCATCTTGAATGCTGAACTTGACGAATCGCTATTTCAGGAGCCAGAATGAAAACCTTAGATTTACGTGTCCGCTACTTTCAGGATAGCACCCCTGCGAATGTGCCGTGCCGTGAAACCGCGTTCATCCGGCGGGAATTTGAGATGCCGTTACCAGTTGAGGAGACCGCTTTGGTCCTCGTCGATTTATGGAATGTGCATTTCATCGAAAGCTGGATAGAACGCGCCGCACAGATAACGACTGAATGTGTCGTTCCTGTAATCGATGCCGCGCGGAAAGCGGGTGTGACAATCGTTCATGCCCCTTCTCCGTCGGTAGCGGAGCAGTATCCGCAACTTGAACGACACAAGTCGCCTGATCGGAACGGGTCGGGAAACCCGACCCCTACGGCGTGGCCGCCCTCCGATTTCCGAAGTCGTGCGGGCGACTACGCCGTTTATCGCGGTCCGCGCAGTCAACCGCCGGGCATCGGCGTGCATTGGGATAAACTTGCGTCGCAACTCGCGGTCTCTCCTGCGATTGATGTGAGAGCGGAAGATTTCGTCATCGCAACGGGGCAGCAGTTGCATGAGCTCTTAGAGGCGCGGCGTATTTTGCATCTGATCTTCGCAGGTTTCGCAACGAATTGGTGTGTCTTAGGCAGGGATTACGGGATCCGATCTATGGCACGGTATGGCTATAACATCATCCTGCTCCGCGATGCCACAACCGGTGTAGAGTTTCCCGATACCTACGATAATTTGTTCACAACAGAGATCGCCATTCGGGAGGTAGAACAGCAGTATGGGTTTAGTGCATCAAACGCCGATTTCTTTGCGGCTGTTGAGAAAAATCCAGGGCTATAAGTAGTATTGTAGGTTGGGTTGAAAGGATACCACCAAAAACGTCCACATCAGAGAAAAACGAACTTTTTCAACAGACGACACATCGACCAGAAACCGAGAGAAACCCAACGCTTTTGCGGTTTGCGGAGCGGTGTGGGTCTGAAGTTGGGTTTCACTGGGTTCTTTGTTGTGAACACGGGTAATTTAGATGTGCGTCCATTTGGTGCATTCTATCTATCTTCTAAGTTCCGTTCAACCCAACCTACTGTCTTTTTTCATATTACTTAGCTTTTCCATCAGGTGCGAAAAGTGATAGTATTCCGCCACCCTCGTTAACCATGAGAGAAGCCCCGGTTTTGTCCTTATTTTACGCAGGCAAAACGAATGCGTCTTTGAATTTTTTGTACCACCGCGTGAAGAGTGCGACAGCCTCCGGGTCCTGACGTTTCGGTGAAAACTGATAAGTGCCTTCACCTTCCTCTCCATAAGACAGCGAATAAACGCCTCGTGCATGCCGCCCGATCGCAATAACCCCGAAAGCCTTTCCGCTCATGTATACGCCTTTCTCAAAAGGTTTTCGGTTCCCTGTAGCGATTGCAATAAGTCCATAAACGTTGTTATTCCCGAGTGCAATGACACCCACAGAGGATAGGCCTCCTATAGAAATCACACCGCAAGAAACAAAGCCTCCGACCGAGATTACGCCGAAAGAAAAATGGAGACCAATAGACACAATTCCCAAAGAGAAGAGACCGAGTGAAATCATTTCTAATGAAATCGGTCTGTAGCTTATATATGGAAATCCCAAATCTAACAGTAGAGACCCAGGGGCATGCCAAAGGTTTAAGAAACCTGTAATATCAACTCCTGCTTCCCCTAAATACCCTGCAATCGCGTATGCTATGAAAAACGCGCAAATCAAGAAGACTAAAGTCAAAAAAATAGTCTTGAATCTCTGAACGTATCTGTTGAATGTCTTTCGGAAGATGTCCGCGTCGAAAGGGTAGTTGTGGAGATCTTCGGTTTTTGTCTGTTTTCCTGAAATCGCTGACATATCTATTCCTGCTACTATCCTTGGAAGAGGTTCTGACCGGTGAGGCGATAATACTTATCGGCAAGTAGAGCGCGTTTTGATTGAAGTTGCGTCAGATATACGCGAGCATCAGTTAGCAGCTGCTTATGCTCAATAACAATATCTTGTAATTGTGAAACGGTTTCCTCAAGTTCTAATTTTTCTTCCTGCAATCTTCGACTCCTCTCCTTCACCGGCTTCAACGCTTCCGCTTCCTCAGCATCCAACTCAGCGAAAATAGCTAACAGTTCTGCCTGCTCTTGCTCTGTTAAGGTCCCTTCTCCCTCGCGGTGTCGCAATTCTTCTAATCTATGCTGCCTATTTGTGCTTTTCATTGTGACATTCTCCTTAATCAGCAGCAACACTTTCCAACGGCGGCAGTTCCGGGTAATTCCCACGCGCATTGCGCCACGCAACGACACCCTCAGCAACCATCCAAACCTGCAACGCCTCCACGACAACACCGAATCCGAAGAGGAGATATTTGCCGGTGAAGAGCCATCCGGTCTGCGGGTCGAACATTTGATGTAGCATTGCCCAGGCAGGCATGATCAGCATAACAACCATCGGGAGAAACGCAAACCAGATCGGTTTGTTACGGCGCAGGAGATAGAAAACGATCACCATAAACGCTAAGCCCGCTAAGAGTTGATTTGTCGCGCCGAAGAGGGGCCAGAGCGTTAATCCGCCACTCCCGGGACCACTCGGTCCCTGTAGCAAGGCGACGGCTGCAGCGAGCACTAACGCGAACGCAGTCGCGATGTAACGATTCGTTAGCGGCTTGATGTTAGCCGTTTGGGCAAGTTCATGGATGACATACCGTTGCAGCCGCGTCGCTGTATCCAACGTCGTAGCCGCAAAGCTGGCGACGAGTACTGCCATAATCGCAATACCCATCTTGAGTGGAATGCCGAGAGACGCAAGGAAATTGCCGCCGCCATCAACAAACGCGCTCACCTTTGCTTTGAGATTGTGGCTCGCCCAACCGCCAACCACACGTGTCGTCCCGTCAGCGTTTGTTGCTGTGGTGGTCGTCGCATAACGCGTTTTCCACGCATCGTGATTGGTAACCGGAACAGGACTTTCTACTGCGACAACAGGCTCAAAGGTATAATTCGCGCCGGTGCCAGTCCGATCGAAAATCCCCATACCGATACCAGCACAGCAGGCGAGAATAACAATGACAGCAAGTCCGCCCTCAAGCAACATCGCGCCGTAGCCTACATATTGCGCATCGCTTTCGGATTCAACCTGTTTGCTGGAAGTCCCGGAACTCACCATACAGTGGAACCCACTCACAGCACCGCACGCGATCGTAATGAAAAGGAAGGGCCAAATCGGTGGCGCGTCGGGTGGGATGTCTGACGCAATCGCGGGTGCGGATGCTACCAGGTCTGCTTTACCTGTCAAACCTGCGATGGCGAGTCCGAGCAGCAATAGGAGCAGTGCCAGGACGAGTTCGTGACTATTGATAAAATCACGCGGTTGCAGGAGCGTCCATACCGGTAGCACCGAGGCGATAAAGCAGTAGACAAAAAGCACCAACGTCCAGATCACCACGACGTTCAGATAGGTTTTCCCGAGTAACGGCACACCGAGTATGTGGCTTAAATCGATCGGTAACAGGTAGGCACCGACTGCCATCCCGATGTACATGATACCCAAAGCGACAATGGACGGAATGAGGATATTACCGCCTCTGCGGTAAATCCAGATACCGATAGCGATAGCGAGCGGGATTTCCACCCAGACAGATAAAACCGACTCAGGATAGTAGGAGAAAATTAGGGCGATGACCAATCCGAAGATAGCCAGGACAATCGTCAACCCCATGAAAAGAACGAAAAGGAAAAGAAATTTTGCGCGGGGTCCAATCATTCTACCCGCTACTTCGCCGACACTTTGCCCACGGTTACGGAGGGAGACAACCAACGCGCCGAAATCATGAACAGCACCGATAAAAACCGAGCCAAGGATAACCCATAGCAACGCCGGCAACCATCCCCAAAAAACCGCAATTGCGGGCCCTACGATCGGACCCGTGCCAGCAATGCTTGTGAAGTGATGCCCAAAAATGATCTCCTTTTTCGTCGGAACATAATCGACATCATCTTTCAGCTCTTGGCTCGGAACCGTGGCTTGCGCGTCTAAGCCAAAAATCTTTCGCGCCAACCATTTGCCATACGTATGATAGGCGACGATGAAACCGACAAAACTCAAAACCGCGATAATCAGTGTGTTCATAGCGCAGCTCCAACTTCCTTACCGCACTCCCGTTAAAACTTCAAATGTGAGTTGATCCAATTTCTCGTATCCGAGCCCTTTTTGTGCGATGGTGTCCGGTTCAAAGTCTATCTTCCTGAGTTTGCCGACGTTCTCAGCGTTGTAATTTGCCATGAGTGCTTCAAGCTCAGGATCACCCGCTTGTAGTTCCGCAAGGATCCCTTGAATTTCTGCATCTTCGTTGAAACGGCGCGCTTTGTCCTTCAAAATCAGATAGCTTCGCATGCATCCGGCAGCGAAATCCCATACGCCTTGTTCATCTTCAGTGCGGTAAGCGTGAGCGTCGAAGTGGCGACTTCCGTTCCAGTTCACATCCTCAAGGAATTTAACGAGGAAGAACGCGCTTTTGATGTTTTCCGAACCGAAACGCAGGTCTTGGTCGAAACGACTCATTTTTTGGTCATTGAGGTCGATGTGGAAGAGTTTACCCGCTTCATAAGCCTGCGCGACACCGTGAATGAAGCTTAACCCTGCCATCGTTTCATGGGCGAATTCGGGGTTAACGCCGACCATTTCAGGGTGGTCAAGAGTTTCAATAAAGTGAAGCATGTGGCCGGTCGTCGGTAGGTAGATATCGCCGCGCGGTTCATTTGGCTTTGCTTCAAGTGCGAAGCGGAGGTCATAGCCTTGGTCTTGGACGTAATGCGTGAAATAGTTCATCGCCTCACGGTTCCACTTGACGGTATCCGGTCCATGCTTAGCGGCATCTACTTCCGCACCTTCGCGGCCGCCCCAAAAAACATAAATCGTTGCACCGAGTTCCACACCGAGATCGATCGCATTGAGTGTTTTCTGAATCGCGAATGCACGGACTTTCGGATCGTTGGAAGTAAAAGCACCGTCTTTAAAGATCGGATGATAAAACAGATTCGTTGTCGCCATCGGCACCTTCATGCCGTGATCTGAAAGTGCTTTTTTAAATTCGCTAACGATATTATCGCGTTCAGCGGCTGAAGCGTCAAATGGAACGAGGTCGTTATCGTGTAAATTGACACCATACGCGCCCAGTTCACTGAGTTTTTCGACAGTGTAAGTAGGTTTCAGGGGGGGCCTGACAACATCACCGAATGGGTCACGTCCTGGGTTCCCCACAGTCCACAATCCAAAGGTAAACTTATGCTCAGGCTGAGGCTGATACTGTTCTGACATTCATTTGCTCCTATTGTTTATTTATTGATATTTTAAATCATACCATATTTTCTAAATTTATTGCAAATCACTGAAATGTTTATAGGAAAGTACTACATTTTATTACCTTTCGCCACGTTACACGGTTTGCAACGTAAAGTCAAATTTTCCCATACGGTTAATCCGCCTAACGAGTAAGGAACTATATGATCGGCTTCGAGTTGCCTGAAACCCGAGGGTCCCGAGAAGACCTCCTTACAATCTGGACAAACATATCCGTCCCGACTATTGTTGTAGTTTCTACGAAAATAGGATTGTTTCCATGTTGATGGAAAATTACGCGCCTTTGGATTACATGGCGGCAAATTCGGTGGTAGTGTGCTCACGGATGTTTTTCCACAATTCTTGATAGAAGGAGTTTCGCCATTTCACATTGGCTTTCCTGACCGCGTTTGCCTTTCCAGCGTCCTCTCGGCTCTGGGTACCCGTTTTCTTCTTCAAGCCATTTTTCACCCGCTAAACGCGGGGTCTGGATAAAATGGGCAATCGCGTCCCAGGCATCATGACTTAAACGATCTGGATCCACTTCTAATTCAACAGCAGCACCGATCAATAGTGCCATCTGCTTATATTTATCCACACTTACACCGGGAAGTCCACGCCGGAGAATCGCATCTATCCACTTGACGAAGTTCTGGAATTCAGCTTCAAGTCCGTTTCCATAAGTAGGAAAGATTTGGTCGCCACTATCCACGTCGGTAAATTTCAAATAGGCACAATATATGTCAAGTGCTTCCTCTGTAGAACCGTGAAACGCCAGCTGAAGTGCCTCCATGAGGTCTGTAGAAGTGATGAGTCGACTTAATGTTTTCCTGTGCAGAAATACCAGATACCAAAGAATCATCGCTGAGGGGGTCTGCCCTTTTGCGCGTTCTTTTCCGTCCCACCAATCTTTCCAAAGTATCCATGTCTGGGGATGTTTAGCCCAAGGGTTATCTACACCCTTTTTTGCCGCTGCTTCTATCATTCGTTCTGCCGAGGGCGTTTCCGCATAAATGCCTGCAAGGCGCACAAAATAGACACATTTGGATTCGCTATAATATGAAAGCCGAATGTCCTGAGCCGTTAAAGGGGTGCCACCTTCGTTAATACGCCGAAATATTTCAAGCTTTGTTGAAAGCGGCAGACTCGGCGGAAGAAAAATGAGGGTGAGTGGGTAAAGGTTAAAAACGTTTTGAAGTTTTTTGGGAAGCTCTGAAAACTTCTTTCCACTGTAATGTTCACTTTCCGGGGCAAAGTAATTAATTGTTCCACTCGCCATCAAATTAAATTCGTCTTTGGCATACTTCAGGATTGTGCTTAAGCGTTGTTGTCCATCAACGACCTCAATGATTTCGGTATCCGGATCTTCTGATAAAAAAAACGCTGGAGTTGTCAGGTTATTCAGCAACGATTCAATAAATAATGATTCTTTTCGCAGATCCCATTGTTCCGCATCGCGCTGGTAATCCGGAATGATTAACTGACCGTTATCATAGCGAAAAATAATGGACTGGACAGCCTCACTCTGTGATCGGGTTGCTTCTCTGACAATTGGGGCGATCTCTAAACCTTCGTTGGCCATAACGTCCTCCTCCGTAGCATGATTAACCATTCCCGTAGTATAGCATATTTATCAAGAGTTTGCAACCAAATTTGGAATTGTGAGGAATGTCAGGCATCAAGATGTGTACCGATCTGTTTCAGGACACCTTCATAATCTGCTGCCAATTCAATCGGGGCATTTAGATAGCGAGGGGGAGGTTCGCCAGGTGCGACGTTGTGATAGGCTACCTTGAAATCTGGGAACTTAAGACCGTTTGCCGTAGAGATAACGATAACCCTATCGTCAGGTAGAATCTGTTTGCGCGCAACCATTTTTATCAGCACTGCCAATGCCACCCCGGTGTGCGGACAATTGAACAACCCCGTTCTATCAGCTCTCGCTGCAGCATCTGCGAGTTCCACTTCTGTCGCTTGGTCCACAATACCGTCAAATCGTTTCAGAGTACGGATGGCGCGATGCACCGAAACGGGATTCCCAATCTGAATCGCTGTCGCTTGTGTCGCTTGTGCCGTGATCGCGCTGAACTCTGCGAACCCCGTTTGATAACTACGGTAAAGCGGATTCGCGCGTTCCGCTTGCGCACAAGCGATGCGCGGAAGTTTATCTATCATACCGAGTTCGTACATCATTAGAAAACCGAGTCCAAGTGCCGACACATTACCGAGGTTACCCCCCGGAATGATAATCCAATCCGGTACTTCCCAATCGAACTGCTGCACAATTTCCATGCTGATGGTCTTTTGTCCCTCAATACGGAGCGAATTAATCGAGTTAGCAAGGTAAAAATCTGTCCGTGCTGCCAGCTTTTGGACGATCTCCATGCATCCGTCGAAATCGGTCTCAAGCGAAAGCGTCAGTGCACCATTAGCAATAGGTTGGATGAGTTGTTCGCGCGTAACCTTCGCTTTCGGCAAAAGGATAATTGCCGGAATGCCAGCAGCGGATGCGAAGGCTGCCAAGGAAGCAGAAGTATCGCCAGTGGAAGCGCACATCACAGCACGGATGTTCCCTGAATCCGCGATAATCTGTTTTACCATTGAAACAAGGACAGTCATCCCGAGGTCCTTAAAGGAACCCGTATGACTGTTCCCACACTGTTTAATCCATAAATCGTGCAAACCGAGCTGCGCACCAAAGCGTTCTGCCCAGAACAGATTCGTGCCACCCTCATACATAGAGATGATGTTCGCGTCATCAATGTTTGGGCAGACGAGCTCCTTTTTTCCCCAGACACCGCTCCCGTACGGGTATTGTGTGCGCATATAGCGCCGCTCAAAGAGCTTTTTCCAATCTGCGGCACTGCGCTGCTTCAGCAGCGCCATGTCGTGCTGCACTTCTAACAACCCATCGCAATTTCTGCACCGATAGATAATTTCGGTGAGTGGATAGGTCTCATCGCAGCCTTCACTGCATTGGAACCAGGCATTATAGTTCATTGCTCCGCCCCCTCCGCCATTATCTCTGGAAGTAGGTTTTCGGGAGATTCACCTCCGTTTGGTGTCGTAAGAAGTTCGTCGATTTCATCAAGTGAAGGCAGATCAGCGGCATCCTTCAATCCGAAGTGTTGCAGGAACTCGTCCGTCGTTGAAAAAAGCAGGGCGCGCCCCTCTTTTCTGCCGGTGATGCGCACCAATTTTTTCTCTACAAGCGAGTTGAGGACGCTGTCGCTGTTGACCCCCCGAATCGCTGCGACATCGGCGCGTGTAATAGGCTGCTTGTATGCGACGATCGCCAGCGTCTCAAGCGTGGATGGAGATAGTGTAACGCGAACTTGTCGGGTATAAAACTTCTGTATCCATTCCGAATATTCTGGGCGTGTGCACATCTGGTAGCCGTTCGCTATTTCAACGAGGTGAAAACTGCGATCTATCTCTTGGTACTCGGCGTGGAGTGCAGCGAGTGCTTTCCGGACAGCACGTTTACCGATCCTTGGCAGCGCGTCTTGAAATTGTTCTATCGAAATCGGTTCGCTCGCTGCAAACAGAATCGCTTCCAAAATTGACTTAAGTTTTTGTTCCGACATCGGATCAATTTCTTCTATCGGGTTGACAGCAATAACGTTTTCAGAATCCATAGACATAGTTCCTAATAGCCACGTTCTTCTGAACGCTCGGTTTGGACGGTTGGCGGCGGCGCAATCTCACGCGCCGGCTGGTGCGTCTGCTTAACGATATAGATACTCTCAAAATGGTCAGTTTGAACAGTAACAATTTTTCCTATCCGAATCAGTTCTAAAATCGCAAGGAATGTGACGATCCGATCCGTCTTACTTGAAGATAACGGGAACAGTTCATCGAATAACAGTTGCTCTGCCATCTCCAACTGGCTTTCAATAAAACTGATTTTGTCTTCGACGGTGATTGTTTCTTCTTCGAAGGTCTCATAGAGCTCTTCGGCATCTACTTCCGCAACCCTGTCATTTATCGTTTTGAAAGCGGTAAGTAGATCGAACAACGTGGCTTTAATTTCGAATGCACGCGTGCCATCTAAATCCGCGTGCAGCTTCGGACTTCTGCTGTAAACCCATGTCTGTTGCTCGGCGTAAACGTCCAGCACCTTGGCAGCCTCTTTGAAGCGTTTGTATTCCAAGAGTTGTTTTACGAGCTGCTCTTGGTCGCGGATCGGGTGTTCAGCGTTGGCGGTGAGTTGTGGCAGGATGCTCTGCGATTTAATATGCAAAAGCGTCGCCGCCATCACCAAAAATTCGGATGCCACATCTAAATCCAGCTGCTCCATTAAATTAACATATTCCAGGTACCGGTCCGTGATCTGCGCGATCTGAATATCGTAGATATCCATCTCCTCTTTCTGAATCAGATGGAGCAGCAAATCAAGGGGTCCCTCAAAGCCTTCTAACTTGATCGAGTAGAGCAGTGCTGGGGCAGTAGAGGGTGTTTCTAAAGTTTCAGTTGTTTCGGTTAGCATATCGGGTGCTTTCGGGGTGTTGCGCGTAAACTATAGGATTTGCATTAATTAACCTAACAAATTGTATAAAACCACTTTGGATAAGCCAACAAGCTGTGCTGTCAAGTTAAGCGTTTTGAAACTGATAAGCCCCAAGAACCCGAACACATTCGGGAAAAAGCGGAGAAAATGCGGCAGAAAGATGAGACACATCAGGATAGGCATCCCGTAGGGTGTCAATTTTTCAAACTGACGTGCTGCACTTTCCGGAAGCAAGCCCCTTACGACGCTGAATCCGTCTAACGGAAAGAGCGGAAGCATGTTAAACGCTGCGAGAAATACACTGATCAGTGCCATACGAACAGCTTGCCTGCCTATTTCATGGTGATGAGATTCAACGTCAAGCGGATCGAAAGGCGTAAATTCCAAGGCTATCTTGAGTCCTCCCAAGATTAGGAAAGTGAGAACGATATTCATGATGGGACCCGCCCCTGCGATCAACATCAAATCTCGCCTCGGATTCTTGAGATTGTATGGATTCACTGGCACCGGCTTTGCCCAACCAAAGAAAGCACCCCCAAAGAACGTACCGAGTAGGGGAAGTATAATCGTGCCGATCATATCGATATGTACACCCGGGTTCAGCGACATCCGTCCTAAATCGCGTGCGGTCGGATCCCCTAACATATTCGCCGATTTCGCGTGTGCCCACTCGTGGAAAGTTAGCAGAATAATAAACTGTGTAACCAAAAGAATCGCTGCAAAAGGATCGAAATTAAACATTATATATTTGGTACCGCCTGTCAACGTCGGGGTCCCCATAGTGATAGCGTATGGGGCCAATCTTGCTATACAAAAGTCCGTAAACGGGCATACGCCGCTTGTTTTTCTTTTATTTCGCCATCTAACTGCGCCGAGAATAATTCCCAAAGCAGTGGCTCAAAAGATTTTCCCGGCTTCGCGCCAAACGCTATCAAATCTTTTCCTGTGATAAAGGGTTGAACCTTGCGAAGCACGAGGAGATAGTCCCTTATTTTTTCGCGTTTCCATTCCGGCACGGTTGTATCTACGTGACCGAGAACTAACGCTTCGATCGGATACGGTTTTAGCAATTGGTAAACCTCACTCGGTCTTACTGTTTCCTTTAGTGCCATAAGTGTCTCTGCCAACTCCCGATAAGCCGTGAGCGGTGTTTGTACCCGATAGAGATTTCCCTCTCCAGATACGTAGGTTTTCATGTTATCTTTATCAACGATGCACCACATGCCGTTTTGGTGTTCAACAGATGTATTTTCCGATAACGGGAATCCCAATTTTTCAAAGGCAGCCGCCGTCACCGTTTCAAGTGAAACGCCGCGTTTCATCGCTTGTGTGCGACTGATCAACCGCTGAAGTTGACGCGCTAGTACCAGTCTGAAACTGATGGCTTCAATTTGGTATATCGGCAGACTGCTGAAGAGTATCATCCAGCGGACCCGTTCTGCATGTTCTGCTTGAAACGTTTCATCTCTGAGGTGCGCAGATGCCCAAGATATTGCCTGTTCTGCCTTCTCAAAATCGTCTGTCAACGTAGCCGCTATAAGCCAGTCGGTAGCGATAATTTTCCATACACCGAGTTGTGCGAGGTGTTGGACAATCTTCGCTGCGTTTTTCTCAAGAAGCACCCTATCAATTTCGTTACGTATCCGTTCACCGCTCAGTTCTGCCAATATCGGGAGTGCCTCCCGAATTAGAACTGTATCGGTTTCAGCGATTCTAAAACCGTAGCGTCCGGCGTACCGAGCCGCGCGGAAGATACGCGTCGGATCGTCCATAAAACTCTGCTTATGGAGTACCCGAATGATCCCTGCCGCGAGGTCTCTCTGTCCATTTGTCTTATCAACGATAGTGCCAAAAGCATCTGTATCTAAACGCATCGCAAGCGCGTTGATAGAAAAATCGCGGCGGTGCAAATCATCGGTAATCGTCCCGCGTTGCACTATAGGTAACGTGCCTGCGCCTTGATAAGTTTCACGGCGTGCGGTGACGAAGTCCACTTTGGGCATGTCCATATTTTCGGGTGTCACCGTTGCGGTCCCGAATTGTGGATGCACCTCCAATGTCCCGTTCCACCGATCACGCATCGTTTCTGCGACTCGGATTGCGTCCCCTTCTACAACGATGTCAATATCAAGACTCGGTCGTTTGAGAAGCAAATCTCGGACAAAGCCGCCGACAAGGTAAGCGTTTTTTCCTGCAACTTCACCGATTTCATATAACAGATTTAAGATCGGTTCAGGGATAGTGGATAGCATTTTTCTTGTACTTATACAAACGCGAACACGCGCGTCGGTGCCCCGGAACTTCGTGCTAACTTTAGGGGCGCGATGACCGCATAGAAATGTGTCGGGAGTTGACTCAAATTGCACAGATCTTCAACGTGCGGGATACCAGCACCGAGAAAAACGAGGTGTGCGGGGGGTAAACCGTCATGCAACGGCGGGTGCCCTGCTACCGAGTCAATACTGCATGCGTCTGTCCCGATGACTTTTATGCCCTTTTCAACGAGTAGTTCGGCGGCATCCTCACTGAAACCGATCCACTCTCGGTTGAAGTTATCCTGATAGACGAATCTGTCCATCCCTGTTCGCATAAAGACGATGCTATCTTCTGGGATATCGCCGTTTTCGGCTATCCATGCCTCAATATCTTCTGCTGTCACAGCGTCATTCGGTTTCTTAATCGCCGAGAAGTCCATTAGGATGGCGTGTCCTGTCAGTTTCTCTTTCGGAATATCGGCGATAGTTGCACCGCCGGGGTACATTAAACAGGGAGCATCCATGTGTGTAGAGTAGTGTCCAGACGTGTCAACACGGCTTTCAAAGTAGCCATCTTTTTCCAACGTCGCTTGATCATAAATTTTAGCAGGATCAATCGGCAGCTCGCATGGACTATTTTCATCGACCACATAAGACAGATCCAGTACATCCCGAAACTCAAGGTACATTTTATATTATCTCCTTCCAACAAATCTAATATGTAGTATAACACATCTCTTAGAAATATTCAAGTTAAACCATTTTGGTAACCAGAGACATTCAATTGTACGATTTGGATCTTGGTTTTGCTTTACATAGGTGAACGTTCTTGGGGAAAAATCGCGAGCGACAAGAAATCTGCAGAAATACCCAAGCAATACGCAGAAATCCGCAGAAATCCGCAGAAACACCCTATCAAATACCCCAAGCAAAAACACTCGCTCCTACAGGCGAAAAAATTCACATATATAAAGGGAATAGGTACAATTGAATGGCCCTAACATTTAATCAGAGACATTCAATTGTCGGTGCAGGTTAGGAAATTGGAAGCGAATTCTAAGCGGAGTAGGTTGGGTTGAACGCAACTGAGAAGATAGATGTGCGACACCCAATACACGCCTATTCAACATATCGTCTCCACAATCAAGAACGCAGAGAAACCCAACTTCAGAACGCAAGGCGTTCAGGAAAGTCGAAAGGCGTTGGGTTTCACTCGGTCTCTGGTGAATATGCCGGTCTTTGAAACAGTTTAGGTTTTCTCTGATTTGGATGCTTTGGGTGGTATCCGTTCAACCCAACCTACGATGTGATGGGACAGTGTAAATATTTTGGCGCGGAAGGCCCGGTAGGTTCGGTTTTGCGGCGTACTCGCCCAAATGCGACGTGCATTCCAACCGAACCGGCTCCTACGCGGAAACCTTGAAGACTTCAAAAACCTCTTCAGCATTGTAGGTGTTTTTGCTTGGGTGTTTCCCCCAGGTTGAACGGATACCACCCAAACCGTCTAAATCAGAGAAAAATAGAACCTCCGCCATACACCACACATCAACCAGAGACCGAGTGAAACCCAACGGGGGTCTGCTGAGGGCCCTCGCGATGCTGACGGTCTGAAGTTGGGTTTCACTAAGTTTTGGGGGATACGCCGATATTTTGCCGTTGAAGTCCATTTGGAACCGCCACGGCTAGCTTCTCAGTTCCGTTCAACCCAACCTACAGGCTTTACACACCCGCTATTATGATGGAAGCAGCCGATACCCTTCTTATCCTGATAATCTCTCAATCCCAAAAATCACAGTTCTAACAGCTTTGCCAAAAACTTTACACACCCCATTTTGGTAACTCCAGAAAAGTGCATCCTATTTTGTGTATTAGATGATTAATCTATTTCGGGACTTAAAGGAGAACTATGCGCCATAATATCGTTTACAGACACTGGTTGCCCGGTGATGATGCTGCTATTTTAGATTTGATATTACCTATATTTGAACAAGTTCGCGCTGACCGCTATGGAAAGAAGTTTGACAATTCACAGCTCGAAGCCGAAGCGGTTCACTTAGCAATAATCAATGAACGGGTGGTGGGACATGTATGGGGCGAACCGGTTTCGATTTTCATTGAAGGCAAAATCCAAAGATTCGGGATGGTAACGCTTGCTTGTGTTGCCCCGGATATGCGCCGCCACGGAATTGCAACGGGTTTGATGCAGAGACTTCATGCGTACTTCCAAAGAAAAGGATATCGCGGTAGTATACTCTATACAGATAGTGAAATAGCAGCGCAATTGTATCAGAAAGTCGGATATCAAGAGGCTACCAGAGAGTTACGAACACAGGTCGCGCCACGTCAAGTTTCATCTCCATTTAAATGGACAACAGTGAGCCTTGCAGATTTAGATGCTATACAGGCGTTGAATCAGAGATGGGCGAAGCATAATTTTCCTGTTTTGTGGGACAGCCAAGGTAAGGTCGTCCATCAATTCAATATAAAACAGTATCGGGTTTTACGGCACGGCGGAAGTATTGTCGGTTATGCAAAATGGGATGAACCCTCAGAACACCGTTTGCACGGACTAATACGTGACCCTATTGTGCCAGCTGAAGACCCGATGCTGGTTATCAAATCGGTACAATCCGAGATTTCCACACCGCGTGCGTGGCAGACTTTTGAGGGAAGTAAGTATGAGGATTCCCTCCGCGCTGTAGGGTGTCTGCTTGAACGGACAACACAAGTTGATATGTTTTTAGGATTCGGTCAGGAAATTGATTTGACAGGATACCACCGCGCCGCGTATTGACAGTAAAATGCGATTAGGCATCTTTAAAGTAGTCCAGGATGGTGTTATGGAGCACGCCATTTGTTGCTACAAGTGACTCAGTCTCTCTCGTAATGGGTTGTCCCTGTATATCCGTTACCGTACCACCCGCTTCCCGCACAATGACGGTAGCAGCAGCGATGTCCCAAATACTAATCGCCGCTTCAACGACGGCATCCACTTTGCCAGGAGCCACGAGATGATACATGTAGAAATCGCCGAACCCTCTGCTACGTGCAGCGTCATTGATAAGATTGTAGATACCGGGGAAGGTGCCTTTTTCTACAAACCACTTCAGTCCGCCGTGGCAGACCATTGCCGCTTTGGTATGTGCTACACCGGACACTTCTATCGGTTCACCGTTCAGAAAAGCACCATTGCCTGCTTCCGCATAAAGCAGTTCGTTCAAGAGCGGAGCGTTGGAGACACCAAGGATGAGCTCCTCGCCTTTCATCAGTGCGATCTGTGTGCCGAAAATCGGGATTTTGCGGATGTAATTTTTCGTCGCATCAATCGGATCGATAATCCAGACGTAGGGGGAATCGCCTTCTTCTATGCCGTATTCCTCACCTAAAAATCCGTGATCAGGAAACGCCTGTTTGATAGTTTCTCGGATCACTTTTTCTGCCCCCCTATCGGCAAGCGTGACCGGGGTCTCGTCCTCTTTGAGTTCAACCTTCATAGCATCGCCTGTATAGTAAGCTGTGATAATCTCTTCAGCATTTTTGGCTGCCTCCAACGCAACCTTTAAAAATTGACTCGGCATAAATCCTCCTATTAAGTTCGTAAAGTTTTGTAGGGGCGAGGTCACCTCGCCCCCAAGGTGTCTCCCTAATCCTGCAAATCCTAAAATCCTGTAAATCCTGATTCTGACAATTAACGGAGTGAAATGGCAGGGCAATAAACTCCTATCCGTTCACGGTACCACCACGTGCCTTCAGAACGTTTTGTCGTAATATCGGTAAAGTGATAGTCGTAAAGCACCGCGCGAACATAACGAGGCGGCGCGTCAGGAAACGGATTATCCGCCAGCAGCTCCAGCACTTCAGGTTTACCTTGCAGCAGTGTCCCCATAAAATTGAGGAACCACGGTGTGTTTTGATAACTCCCTTGAAGCGCGGCGAACCACATCTGCCAATCCAAACGTGGTTGATGCGGCGCAACCCATTTCGGGGCACCCGTGAGATCCCCCGGCTTCCAGCGGAAGTGATAAGTCTCCCATGTTATCCGATCATTGCTGCCTTCAACGATAATTTCAGGGCGCGATTCAGTCATATCTGCGAAAAGTCCGTAAGTGTTCACACTCCGAAAGGGTCTAATCCAAGCGACATCTGGCAGCGGTGCCTGTCTAAAGAGTTGTCCGCCGAATCGGATACCACTCAACACAAAGAGAAGCGTTGCCACGACTGCTATACAAACACGTCTATATCGGTGAGAATCCCCTTCAGCATCTTGGAAGTTCGGCATGAACCGTTTCGGGACTAATCGTTTCCATGTCAGATCATCAATAAGCAGCACGCACAGCACGATTGTCAGCCAATTAAAGAAGCAGTAGTTACCTGTCAATAGAATCAGCAATTGCAACCCGACCAATCCAATACATCCCGCAGTCCGTAACCGGCGGGGCGCGAAGATCAGAAACGGAACGCCGAGTTCAACGGCGAACATACCGATAACCGAGATTTTGTGCAACCACTCCGGTAACTGATGCACATACCACCCGAACCATGTCGGTAGCGGCTGCGTTTCATAATGGAAGTTGAGGGCAGTAAGGTTTCGCCACACTTCATCGCTCACAAGTTTGACAAACCCCGAAGCAAACATCAATCGGAACAGGAGCCAACGTAAGAGCCATAAAAACGCACCCGAGAGTTGAGACGCACGCGTAAACGCATCACGGATACAGAGCGGCGCGAAGAAGATCGCTAAAAAACCGACTTCTAAGAGCAGCACGTCCCACTGGAAACTGAGAAAAACCTGCCCGATTGTCACAAGCGACAGATAGAATATCCATAAACCGACTAAGGTAAAAGCTGGAAAGAACCTAGCGATGAGTACCAGTGACAAAACAACGCCACCCGCACACAGGAAATGGAGGCACGCGTCTGATGCGTTCAACCAAAACAGCGTCGGCAGCAGGTAGTAACCTTCCGTTCCAATTTGCTGCCGGACTGCTGCTAAATACTGTTCTGCCGGCAAAATTCCGTTGCTTCCAACCAACCCATGAATTTGTACCCACAGAGACAGAAAAGCGATAAGGTAGATACAACCGAGTCCCCGCAGGAACAGCCAACGCGAAAGATGAAACGTTGTCCGCTCGGTATGTGTCCCCCAGAACCAGCGCGTTAGGGCAGAGAAAAACGGACGGTGCTGCGCAACGAAGCGATAGCTCCATTCCGACACGTTTGCGAACCCAGGCAGATGAGAGTAGCACCAGAGCAGTAAACCGTTGTCCAATGCACGAAAGACAGCCTCTGCACCGCTCAAAACTGTGCCGTCTTGGAAGATGAGCTGCACCGAATTTTCATAAGCGGAAAGCGGTATCTCTGGAAACGCCGCAGCGACTTCTTGATAGGGCGCATAGCTGATACGGTCACCCGTAATATGTTGCCATTGCCCGACCCAATATCGGCAAAAATCGCAGTCGTTATCGTAAACAAGGAGTGGTGTACTGCTGTGTGGATGCATCCGAATGTTTAGAGTGAACAATCAATTCCATGCCGTGTGAATTTTGGCAATGGCTTCCACAATCTGGTCCATATCTTTTTCTGATCCGAGGAAAAGGTTTTGGAAAAGCCACACACTCTGTTCACAAACGGCGGCTGCATTCGGACAAGGCAGCGATCGGATGAGGTGCGGGTATTTCTGCGCGACGTATGCCATTCCCGGTTCCTCCGAAAGCGGGGAGCGGTAGCCGATAGAACACGGAACACCCTCAGCAGCAAGCGCGCTAACGAATTCTTGCCGGGATTTGCCGCCGAAACCTTCAGGGTGATATTTCAGGCAATAGAGGTGATAGCCGTGTTTTGTAACCCACGGCGCGAGTTGTGGCGGTGTAATACCATCAATTGCTGCCAAGGCGTTAGAGAGATAGGCAGCATTTCGGTTACGGCGGTCGGTTTGTGCCGCTAAAAGTTCCAACCGCACCAGCAATATCGCCGCAAGATATTCTGACGGACGATAGTTCCAACCGAGTCGCGGATATTCCCATCTTGCCCCGCCGGGCGCGCGTCCGACATTCATGAAGGCACAGACCCTGTCGTGAATGTCTTTATCGTTTGTTGTGACCATACCGCCTTCACCGGAGGTCAAATTTTTTGAAGCTTGGAAGCTAAACGCACCGACATCGCTGAGCGAACCGACCTTTTTCGTCTGATATTCTGCGCCGTGTGCTTGTGCACAGTCCTCAATGATTGAAAGTTGGTGGCGTTGGGCAATTTCTCGTAAGGTCCCCATATCCGCTGGATGACCGCCGAGATGGACAGGCAAGATCGCACGCGTTTCCGGACCGATAGCCGCTGCAACACCTGCTGGATCAATTGTAAACGTTTCTGATGAAATGTCTACAAAAACCACAGTGCATCGGCGTTCCAATACCGCGCTCGCGGTTGCGACAAACGTATAGTTCGGTACGATAACCTCGCCGCCATCGCTAAACCCGTCAAGGTCTAACGCACCCGCTAAGGCAGCACTAATAGAATCCGTGCCGTGTGGCATAAAAAGCGCATAGTTCGTTCCAGAATACTGCGCATACGCGTCTCCGAAACGCTCAATCATCGTGCCACCGGAGCCTTCGTTACCACTCAGGTAAACCTCTTTGAGCAGTGGTTCAACCTTGGACTCCCACTCATCGGGTGTTGTGAGGGGCCATGAAGCCCACGGTTCGCTTTCTATATTGCGGATAGGTGTGCCGCCTGAAATTGCCAGTTGGTTGGACATACGAATCTCCGATCTCCTCTATCTATTTACCTTTAAGTTTACTATGTTATCCAGAAATCTGTCAAGAAAAAAGTTGACAAACTGCTAAATGACGATGGTTATGATACCAAAAACGATGCCAGCCAAGAGCGCACCGGCGAGGGCATCAATTGCATAGTGAAATCTACCGTAAACAGTGCCAAGTGTCAAACCGACATACAGCGGCAGTAGGATTAAAAATGCCGTGCTATCATAACGACATGCACAGAGCAGCACAATCACGGATAACGAAACATGCGAACTCGGAAACGCCGTGCCTTTCGACGACCCCCGTGAGAGAATTGAATGTGTGAGTTTAAAGAAAAAACCTTTGGACAATGGGCCTTCAATCTTTTCAAAAAGGTAACGCGGCCCCGTAGCCGGTAGAAACGGATAACAGAGGAGACTCAGATTAAATGTTAGCGTTTCCGCGAAAACTGTCTCTTGAAACGCACCTGTCCTGCCTTGCAGATAGAGCCACGCCGCCAAAAATACCGCGATGACATAGTAGCTAAAATAACAGAGATGTAAAATCTCTGATAAGATAACAGAGGGAAATCGACTGTTAAGCTCGAGACTCGGCATCCCTCTAAAGACCCGCTTTTCCCAACTGATGACCCTTTCATCGAAATAGCGTTGAAACACCATCTGCGTCAGTTTTCCCATCTCAAAATAGAAAAGTGCAATCGTAGATAACGGATACCAATCCCGCAGGAATTGCAAAGATTCGTCAGTGCGTATCAGCAGGACAATGCCGATGATACAGCACACGCGTACAATCAAGTGAAGGTACCAGCGTGCAACATTTTTATGAAAAATCAGGATGAGCAGACCCGTGAGAACTAAGTATCCGATGGCAACCCAATCATAAGCAAGAAAATTCATATTTTCGTTTTCGGTAGAATGTTGTTAATTTTCTACAAAATTTATCCTATCACAAAAAAAATGACAAGCAAAATTGATGCATTTGACAATTGGCAAATTAGGTATTATAATTAAAAGCAAACTAAATTCTATTGACTGAAAAGGAGTCAAAAATTGAGAAATTTTTTGTTGATTTTATTTATCATCGGATTTGTGATAGTCGGTAGCACTGGCTGCGATAGACCCATGACGAAACCGATAACAGATACTATGACACCATCTGAAATGCCGACAATGGACGATCCAGAGGCGTTTGCAGTTGCCTTTGTACAAGCAGCGGTCGATCTTTACAAATCGGATGGTGCTGAAGCTGCAATAACCTACTACAACGACCCTGCAAATATTAAAGGGCAGTGGTATGTTTTCATCACCGATGCGGACGATATGTTTGTCGCGCACCCGGCGGCACCGAGTTTCGTCGGTCAAGACCTAAACATTATTCCCGGACTTGATGGATCATTAATAGGGGTAGAGATTGCCATGGCGACAGAAGCGGGAGACTGGACTAAGTATTTGTGGCCCAATCCTGAAACGAACAAAATAGAACAGAAACGTACATGGTCCATCCGACACGACGGTTATCTCTTCAGTTCTGGGTTTTATGCCCCGTGGGCTCCAGATCCTGCCACATTGACACTCGCCTCAAAAGAGGATCCAGAAGCGTTTACACATGACTTCGTTCTCGCGGCGATCGCACGTTATGAATTTGCGGGTGTTGAAGCTACGGCAACCTACTATAACGACCCAGCGAGTGTGGATGGGCAGTGGTATGTTTTCATCGTGGACACAGACGGTCTCTTTGTTTCGCATGCACCGCGGCAGGACCTTGTAGGAACACCGCTACAGGATGTTCGTAGCCGTGATGGATCATATGCCTTAGGCGAAGAAATCGCGAAGGCGACTGCGCTAGGACACTGGATCGAGTACGTGTGGCCCAACCCCGCAAGCGGCGAAGATGAAGCGAAGCGTACCTGGGCGATCCGTCACGACGGTTACCTCTTCGGTTCCGGGTATTATGAACCTGTAGCGGAAAATTCCATGCCAACTATGGAAGATTCTATGCCAGCCGCAGAAAATTCCACACCAGAAGCAAATTAACCAGCAATAGCGCATCGTATGTTATTACAACAAAGGCGAGGGCCGCGGCCCTCGCCTTAAAATATTTACAGTGAACCCTAAAAATAAAGAGACACTTTCATTCCCCGGTAGGTGCGGTTTCCTAACCGCACCGATTTCGAAGTGCCCAATTAATTATAGGTTTTACTATAAATCACAATCCTCTCGAATCACCCGTTGTCAATGAGATTACGAATCGCATCCACCGCGGTCTCCGTATCTTGAAGCGGTGTGTTCGGCACACGTGAGGTAAGTCCAGCGGCAATCGACTGCTTTAGCGTCTCAAGGCTGCATTGTTTCACAATCGCACGGTGTTCCATATACTGATAGACATCATACCGCTTCGGCTTTCTCGCTTTTTCATCTGATAGCGTCAGCACGATAACCGGACGACCACTACTCGCCGCCTCGCATACCATTGAGAAACTATCCGCGGTGACGACAAGCAGATCGCTTAAGGCGAGAATCGCTTGATACGGGTCAGCAAGTGCTGAGGGTGTGTCTGGTTCAATAAAAAGCGGACACCCCTCACTGTGTTTAAGCGTTGATGCCAGATATTCCGTCACTGCTGATGGCGTTCGGCGCGAAGTCGTCACCAATAGTTGTGCATTCAATTCTGTCGCGGCTGCTTTGCAAATCTTGCCCAGTTGTTCCGCATCCGCAGCTGTAACCGTTTCGTGTCGGTCTGTGCCACCGATAAGGACCCCGATACGTGGACGCTCCGGTAAGTTGAGCATCTGCATCAATCGTTTCTGATCGGCATTCAGCGTGTCCGGTGAGATAGGATTTGGCACACCGACTACTTCGCAGACGTTATCTTTGTGTCCCTTGCCGTGCCATGAAAGCATCGGAAGAATGGCGAGATCAAAATTTCGGACCCCCAACGGCGAGGGTCTCCGACACGTGACCGTCTTAGCACCAAGCATCCTACCGAGCAGCAGATTGACCGCTGCAACAGATGAACCCGTCGAAAGGATAATATCAGCCATCCGAAGAACTGTCAACGCCTTGTAAGTCTCAGCCGTTAGGCTCCAACGGAGCAGCGTCTGAATAAGCGATGTCGGGAGCCGCAGACCCCCGAAGGCACACATAAAGACACGCAGCAGATTATCACGCCACTTACGCCGAAATTCTACCCTCAGCCATTCCGCTTCCGATTCAGGCAACTTTTCCACAATGCCTAAAGACTGCTTATAGTGCCCCGGTTTGTTGTCGCTTAAAATAACAACTTTCATTAAAGTAGTAGGCACACGCCGTGTGCCGTAACCTTTACGGAAACGTATACGTCATTAGCTCCGTCACGCCCCCTGCATCTTCAAGCTTGACGATACCGACATAAGGCGCGAACCATGCCGTCTGACGCTGCTGCACTGTTTCCGTCTCTGAGAAGAGCCGCTGCGTAATTTCTGTCTGATACGCAATCTGATACGTCTCCTCAAAATTCCCCGCCGGTGTCTCAAGTGGACCTACAGCAACGACCTCTCCCTTGACCTTCACTTCCACCTCAAACGGTATTTGGAGAAGGACGAGATTCTGTAAAATGATAGACCCACTAACATTTGTCCGGAAAGCATCCCACTGGAGATTGAGAGTCAACGGCAACTGAAAGAAAACGAATTCAGGGTGCGTAGTCGGCTCTACTGCGATATCCAGTTCCAAGCCCTCGAATTCATCCTGTACCGAGGCAGGAAGTTCGTTTCGAACGTAGCGGTCTATCTTTTCACCGATACTGAATAAAACTTGACTATCCGTGACACGAACGGCGTCGGGTTTCAGATAGTCAAGTTCAGTTTCGGAAGGCTTTGGTGTATAGCTGAAAACCTGATAGTCATCCGTTTGAAGCGTGCTTGGGTCTACAACCTCTCGCGTCCACTCGGATCCGTCAGGATTTCGATAGATCCATCTACTTCCGACAGTATCGGGAAAGTAATTCGGCATCTGATCCGCTATCGGCGCGGATGTTTCATCGGCACCGCAGCCAGATAGAATCAAAATCGCGCATAGAATCAGAGAAATCAGACGCATTTTATTTCTTCAGTGCCTCTACTACCAACTGTTCTAACTTTTCGCCTCTCGCTTGATGTGAGATTAAGGTGCCATCTTTATCAATAAGCCACGGCGCAGGGATCGCACGGATTTCATACTGTTGTGCGACGGGACTCTGCCATCCTTGCCCGCTGAAAACCTGTCGCCACGGAAGTTCGTTCTCTTTGAGATAATCTCGCAGCCGATCTTCATCAGTATCAAGACTGATACCGATAATGTCAAAACCTTCATCTTTATAGGTATCATAGACCCTTTTGACAGTCGGCATCTCCGCAATACACGGACCGCACCAAACCGCCCAAAAATCGAGTAAGACGACTTTTCCGCGATATTGCGCAAGCGAAATCGGTTTGCCATCAAGGTCTGTCGCTGAGAAATCAGGCACAGTTTTACCGATTAACGCCAGCACAGGATCAGCCTTTATGCGATATTCGTCTGCAAGTGCTGCGTTGCCTAATTTCGCATGAAGATCGGCAAGTCTCCTGAAGACACCCCGATTCCCTGGGGATAATTCCTCAAGTTTATTGTAAACCTGCAACAGCTCTTCATCTCGATTCATCATCATCAGCATATCAGCAAGGATAAAGTGCCCGCGAATATCGTTAGGTTCCAGGGTCTCTTTATAACCGTTGAGGAGACTCTCGGCATCTTCCGTGTGTTCGCCTTCCGTATAGAGACGTGCAAGCGCAACATACACAT
The DNA here is from genome assembly GCA_963668035.1 of Candidatus Poribacteria bacterium. Lineage (GTDB taxonomy): Bacteria > Poribacteria > WGA-4E > WGA-4E > WGA-3G > WGA-3G. The sequence goes on from OY764073.1 coordinate 1,303,519, forward strand.
AAGGGAGATGCTCATTGTCCGGATGCTGCTCAATGCCAGCAGCCAGGGTTGCAATGGTTTCTTCAACGCTCTCGTATATCTCTTCCGGTTTGGATTCCCAGATATTCGTTGAGCGGTAAACCCTCGCGGAGAAGCTCAAGTTTAGCACCTGAAAAGATTCGTTCGCATGATGCCGACAACGGACGAGCGGCATCGCATCACCATATACCTTGCGTTGCTCAGTTTTCCACTCTCTATACTCGGGATTAAGTTCGTAACTATAACTCACAGGCATTTCCGGGTCCGTGTTCCGAGTATAAATCGGTTTACCGCCTTCTTTATCTGAAGGACAGATAAGCGCACTCTCCTCTGCCAGATGTTTCGGGTAGAGATCTGAAAGCCACATTGGAAAATCGCCATGTTCTTTCTGATAACTTTCAACCGCCTTACCGATAGTCAGTAGGTTTTGGGTACACAGTTCAATGTTTTTTTCATGTTGTTCAGTCTCTGCTAGTGTTGCTACGTCTGCATACGCGAAGCCAATCAGCAGACTCAACACGATTCCTACGGTCACAATTGCTTTCATTTTCTTCTCCTCTTCTCGTTTTTTCAGATTTATGTGAGGTTCACGGGAATTTAAAAGATAGTATAGCACATCCGCAGGAAAGTTTGCTATTTTTTCGCAGATTCTAATATTTCCTAAGCTTTGGACAATTTGCAAATGTAGCATAGGAAACCGTTGGTCTCCTGCGCTTTCCGATAAGCACCGTATGTGTTTTTGCTTGGATGTTTCCCCAGGTTGAGCGGAACTGAGAATATAGATGGGTTTCCTCGCCAAATATCTTCTGTCGCACAACCTATTCGGAAACCGTGATTTCTTTAGCCCTGTAAGGGCGGTATGTTTATAGAAACACGTGGTACCCACCTACTCCCCCTTTAGCCCTGTAAGGGTGATATGTTTATCGCGTTGGTTCGGAAGCCTGTAGGTTGGGTTGAACGGAACTGAGAAGGAAACCGTGGAGGGTCCAAATGGACTTCAACCGTAAAATATCGTCGTATACCCTCAAAAACTTAGTGAAACCCAACTTCATACCCTCAGCAGACAAGCGTTGGGTTTCACTCGGTTTCTGGTTGATATAGGGTATATGGAGGAGGTCTTGTTTTTCTATGATTTAGAGGTTTTTGGTTGTATCCGTTCAACCCAACCTACTAAAGGGGTTGGGGCTCCGTGTTTCTATAAACATAACGTCCCTATGGGACTGAAAACACTGTCAAAAACTTTACACACCCTTGAAAAATAGATTGAATGTGTTATACTATTGACACTACGAAATCAAACGGGTAGATTCCGATTATTTTACTGAAAACGCCGAAAATCTCTAAAGAAGCAATAGGAGGCAAGAAATGAGAACATTTGGCACCCAAGGCCCCGTAAATCCTAAAGACAACTACGTCGTCAGTCGCACCGAGGAGATAACCGAGTTTGTTGATAGGGTAAAAAAAGGCAAATACATCGTCCTCTTTGCACCGCGGCAAACCGGCAAAACTACCCTTTTTCGTGCCGCTATAGACACCCTCGCCTCCCAAGATTATTTTCCAATTCAACTCAATTTTGAGGCGTATGTAGATCTAACACCTACCGATTTTTACAGTTCTTTCTTCAAAGATATTCGCACGAAAATTGAACGGGTTATTGAAAAACAGGGCAATACACCCACTGAAACCTTAAACCAGTTCTTGGATAACACAGCTGTGACGGATCATTTTTCAATGCGGACTTTCTTTCAAGAACTTGCTGGTTTTCTACCACATCGCGGTAACCAGCCAAAAGTTGTCATCATCATTGACGAGTTTGATGCCATCCCCCGCGATGCTGTTCGCGGTTTCCTGCATTCACTCCGCTACATTTACCTTGAAGAATCGGAGGTTAGATGTCCGCATAGTGTCGGTATCGTCGGAGTCAAGAATATTACGCAACTCAACTATGACTGGTCAATCTCGCCATTCAATATCCAAGATGAGTTTCGCCTACCCAATTTCACGCTTGCACAGGTCCACGAGCTGCTTGAGCAGTACACCGAAGAGGTGGGTCAAGCCTTTGCCTCTGAAGTTATCACTGTTATCTACAAACAGACAGCTGGACAACCCTTCTTCGTCAATCGGTGCGCGCAAATTCTCACCGAGGAAATGGATATTCCTAAAAACGAAGAGATTACGATGACACACTTTTCAAAAGCACACAGGCAACTCCTTCAGGAACGAAATGTCAATATTGAGCATCTGCTTACCAATGTCCGCAGAAACCGCCGCTTTGAAAGTCTCCTGATGCGAATCGCATCTTATGAGAGAGGATTGCCCTTCAGTTTGCACTTGAAGTCCAAACGGGGCGTGGGAGGATAGACCTCCTTGTTATCTACAATCAGTGTAAATACATCGTTGAGACAAAGATATGGGAAGGCGAGAGATACTATCAGGCAGGTAAGCAGCAGCTTGTTGCGTATCTCAAATTAGAAAACGCGCGGGAAGGATATTATGTTGTATTTGATCACCGTAGCAATCCTGCACCGCGCGTAGAGATAGAGACGATAGATGGGTTGACAATTCGAAGTTACGTTATTCCTGTTGTCCAAGAGCAGCCCTCATCTGTTTAGAGTGAAGCTTGTTTCGTTTGACCTTTTAAACCACTTCCATCCAAACCCCCGGCACGAACCCCGGATACTCCCCTTCACTGAACGCGGGATAATAGACACCCTCGCTATCAAAATCGTGAACCGTCTCTCCACCGCTTTCGTTCGGAATATGCACCCTACATGTATAGTCGCTCTGATGGAACAGCTGCTGCGGGGTCGGTGTAGACGGATCCACACGATAGGCTGCTAACGCCGCTTCATCCACCGTAACGCCTAACCCAGGCGACTCCGGCACCTGAATTGTCCCTTCAACGACAGGGAGCCGCGTTTCAAGCAGGTCGGATTCCCATAACTCATGACACGTAATCGCCGGCAGTTCCGCTTGCGATAACACCGCACCGAGATGCACCGAATAAGCTGTCGTTATCCCCGTGCCGACCATCTGGAGCCAGTAGGGTTGATCGAACGAAGCACAGAGCGCGTTCGTCCGCCGCAGCGAATTCACGCTACCCCCGACAACGAACCCGCCGCAACACCGCGCATGCAAACACGATTCATTGAAATGCTCCACAATCCGTTTCTCAACAGCTGCTTGCAAGCGTGCTGCGCCCTCTACATCCGTACCGAGATAGTACGGACTCTCATAGATAGCCACGTTCGGGTGTTTATCTAATTCTTGTAACACAGGAATAGCGTTATCAGCAGTCCGCAGGAATCCGTTGAAGTCGATGTCGAGTTTGTAGTCGGCAGGGACTGCATCACCGACAGCGTTCACTTGCGCGAAAATGTCGCGCCACGGACGCGCTTTCAGCTTCGCAGACGTGTAACCCCGTTTCACAGATTCTTGCACTTCCGCGACCCAATCCTCCGGCGGCATATCGATATCCCACCACGAAATCGGACACCTTTCGCGTACCTTAGGTCCGATAAGTTGATAGACAGGCACATCCACCGATTTGCCGACCGCGTCGAAAAGCGACATCTGGATACCGAACCCGACGCCATCATCGTTTAGACATGCAAACGCGTTCTGTCCAATCAATCGTTCAATGTTTGCCGATTCATCCGATAAATTTTCACCATATCCGATAACACCGTTGCTGAGTTCAACACGGTAAACGTGAACCCGTTCACCGTGTGTCAAAGCGCGGTGCATGTGCCGACTGACCCGCTCGTGATAGAAGGGCACGTTCAACGGAATCGTTTCAAGGTGTTTGATGCTAAGCATAAGATTTCTCCTAAAATTGAGAGCCTGAACCTTTCTACGTTTGCTGGACACTATCCCGAATTGTATCACAATTCCAAAATTACGGGGTTAAAATAAATAGTTGTCATGCCACCCGTTTTGTTGCTATAATATCCTTAGCATCTAAAACTGTTTTTGTCAGCAAGGAGCGTTTTATGGCAAGGATTAAACCCTTTAATGTTTCGAACGAACTCTTAAATGCACCTGATAAACTGCAAGCGCAGGCACAGCAGGACGGTTACCTCTTTTTCCGGGGCTTGATTGATGCCGATGCTATCTATAGCTTGCGTCGAGATTTCTTAGAGATCTGTCATCGGCACGGATGGGCGCAAGGCGGAGAAACACTCATGGACGGCATCCGCACCGGCGGTCCCTTTATGGAAGGCGATGATGGCTATTGGCCCGTCTTAGACGAATTCCAATGCTTGGAATCCTTCCACGCGTTCGCACACTATCCAGCGATCTTGGATATGTTAGACAAACTTTTCGGTGAGCAGACACTCGTGCATCCGCGGAATATTGGAAGAATTATGTTCCCAGAAAACACTAAATACACAACGCCTGCCCATCAAGATTTTATCCATATCCGAGGCACCGAGGAGACCTATACCGCATGGATACCGCTCGGTGATTGCCGAAAGGCGTTAGGTGGGCTGACGGTGCTTTCTGGATCACATCAAGGCGGTGTATATCCAGTAAAACCGGCACTCGGGGCAGGTGGAGTCGGTATTGATACGGCACCTTTAGAAGCAGAAGGACTCCATTGGGCAGCGGGCGATTTTGAAATCGGCGACGCGCTTTTCTTTCACAGCCATGCCGTTCATAAAGCACTGCCGAACCAGAGTCCGGATCGGATACGTCTGTCCGTTGATTATCGCTATCAAGGAAGTTCGAAGCCGGTCACGGAAGGATCGCTTTTACCGCATTTCAACCGGATGCGTTGGGATCAAATTTATGCCGGTTGGCAATCAACACAGTACCAGTACTATTGGAACGCCTTTGATTTGAATAGAGTTTAGAAATAAAAAGGAAAAGGGAAACCCATTGATCAATTTTCGACCACGCAAACTTAATACGCTACATCTCATCCGTTTTTTCGGGATACTCATCGGATGTGTTTGTATCGCTGTTTTACCGGCTGCCGCCGAAAACTATACGGGTGATTTCTTAACAAACGGTGTCGGCGGGCGCGCGCTCGGATTAGGCGGCGCGTATGTCGGCATCGCTGACGATGCCACCGCTACCTATTGGAATCCTGCGGGTATCGCGCGGGTTACCGATAACTATCAGTTCTGTCTGATGCACGCCGCGCGGCGTTCAGGGTTAGGCGCGTTCAACTATATCAGCGGTACAAAGCAAATCCTACCGAAACTTAATCTCGGGCTGTCCTGGATTCGGGCAGGTGTAGACGACATCCCCATCTACCCCCTTGTTCCAGCTTTTGATCCGAATATTAGTGCCGACGAGCGACGGAAACTCGTCAAAAACCGACCGAGAGAGGCGGACTTTACGCCAACGGGTTACCTCAATGATAGTGAAAACGCCTATGTTTTAACACTCGCCACACGCTGGGTTGTGAGCCAAGCGTGGTGGGATAACTTCGGTAGGGATTCGTTGCCCCCTGAATTTATGGTCGGTGCAAACGCAAAATGGATTTCACAGCGTTTGAGCGGCGGCGATGTTGACATCTACAATTATGGCAGCTGGGGATACGGGTTCGATGTCGGCGCGCTTGTCCGGTTGCCAGACTTTAACGCGCTTTTCGGCCTGGAGGATTTCGGTAGTCTCTCCTTCGGCATTAACCTTCAGGACATTTCACAGACGACTTTGACGTGGAACACCCTATCCGCGCCAAAAGAATCTATTCCTGCGAATTGGAATGTTGGGGTAGCTTATACGAACAACCGTGTTTTCAATCGAGAACTGATCCTTTCGTACCAGTGGCAGCAGCGTTATGGCGGGCAGACGCATCTCGGCATAGAATATCAGATTAGCAAACCGTTGGCTTTACGGATCGGTTACCGCGATAGCCGTCTGACAAGCGGCATCGGCATCCAACTTCGCCAATTTCGCCTCGATTACGCCCTCCTCTTCGGCGATTTGATTAGCACACACTTTTTAAGCCTTTTATGGAACTTCTGATTTTTTATCGTAGAATCCGAAAATAGAATCGGGCTGGGTAAACCAGCCCGTCCGTTCCCCCGGCGTTTCCGAACTATAATCGTTAAACCGCAGGCTTCGACAGGTCTGGCTGATCCCGTAGCAGAATCAGGAGCGGCGCGAGTATCAACGGCAGCATCACCAACCCGTCCAGCACGATTGGCAACCCATACGCATCTCCCAAAACACCAACGATTTTGTTCAACAAACCGCCGACACCCCACGCTGCACCCATCATCAAACTCGAGGCAACGCTTTCATAACCGCGTAGGATCATCTGCGCAAGGATGATGTTAATCGTTATGGAACTTGATAGCACAACATTGCCCAAAAAGAGTAATATGAGAAAGCCAAATCCGTCTGAGTGAAGCGAGGCGTAGAGCAGCGGGGGGGCTCCAAGGAGCGAAACCAGTAATAGCACATAGGTATTCACTCGGTTTATAAGCCATCCGCTTGACATAATCCCCATGGATCCCGCAAAAATAAATAGTGCGAGCACAAGAGAACGCATTTGGTCCGAATAGTTTTGATCGTGTAAGTGGACAGATAAAAAGGTTTCTAAACCGGTTATCGTAACGGTTCGGATTGACGCGATAATGAAAAGTACAATGAGGGGCAGCAGGCGTGGATAAGCAACACGCCAAAAAGGTTCTTGTGGTCTCAATTCCGGGTTTGGCGTTCCACGTGTGGAAGCCGTCAGGTCCAGTGTTTTATCAAATTTTAGGATTTTGGGAACCATGAGTGCCAACAGCACGCCCGGGATCATCTCCCAAACGAGGTATTCCAAACCGAAACGGTAGGGAATGAACAGCAGCACCAACGGACCGAGCGCGCGTCCAATGTTACCACCTGTGAGAAAAATGGAGGTCCCCATGCCTCTCCCTTCCGAGGCGAGTGCACCCGCGTAAGCCGTCGCCTGTGGGTGGAATGCAGCGATACCGATACCACCGATGGCTAATAGCAGATACACGATAAAGGCGGATGGGGCGACCCATAGGAGGCTCAAACCGATGGCTGTAAGTGCGACACCAAACGTCACAAAATGCACTGTCCGCACCCGATCCGACAACCATCCAAAAAGGATCTGTCCGAAGGAACTAAAAATGCTGTAAATTGAGACGAAGTTACCCGCTAAACTGTTCCGCATGCCAGCTGTCGCTAACTTGTCCAGGAGGCGGGGTTGCAAGTGCGATAAAAGCGTCGCATAGGAGTCGAGAACCGTATGTGCTAACGTCAGGAAATAGAACTGTTTCCGAGTGGAGGTTTTTGAAGCGTTGCGATTGTTTTGCATAAGGCGAAATGGATACCGCTTTTCTATAAAAATCGGGCTATGTTACCATAGTATTCCATTATAGGATATATCAAACTAAAAAGCAATTTTTTTATGCTTGACAATTAAATCTATAGCATATATTATGGTTAGAAGCCTTTAACCTTAAGGCATTCATAAGGAGCGTGCCTTTGAACAGAGAACAACTCCAGCGGGTTACGAAGATCGTTCTACCGACAGCACTGGCAGTCATCATAACGTACTTCCTCTTAAAAGAGATTGACATCCAACAAATACCGCAAACCCTGAGTCAATTGTCAATAAAGGCACTCTTCATCGGGTTTACATGCTACTGCTTGTTAGTTCTGGCGAAAGCCGCACGGTTCCGAGCACTGCTCAATCTTGATAGCAGTGTCCATCAGCTCTTTCCAATCTTAGCGTTGCACACCTTTTGGGGCAATATCCTCCCGATGCGGACAGGCGATGTCTCTTATGTTTACCTGATGCAACGTCGGCAAAAAGTAGACGCGACACAAGGAGTCGCTTCGCTGCTTGTAGCGAGCCTGATAGATCTGATACTGTTAGTAGGTTTGGTAGTTGCTGCTGGATGGCTCCTCCGTGCTGAACTTCGTAACACGTTCTCTGGCACTGTTCTATATTTCATGCCCCTTCTTATAGGAGGCGGTTTAATTTCGGTCATCATTTTCGTTTCTGCCGCGCCAAACGTCTGTATGAGACTCGCCAACCGATGTGCGAATCCGCTCTTACGTCTGAAAAATCGACCTGTTTCGTGGATTGTCAATAAAGGGGTGCAGGTGCTGCAGGAGCTCACTGCGTTCCGATCAAACCGACGGTTTTTGGAGGTATGGGTATATTCCGTGGTGTGCCTTTTAATCCGTTTCGGATTTCAGTGCTACCTTGTCATTGAAATGGGGATTGATGTGCCGATACCGCAGGTCTTGTTCGCACTGGCATTTACCAACGTCTTTAATCTGTTACCTGTGCAAACTTTCCTCAACTTCGGCACAACAGAGTTTCCGTTCGTCTGGCTGCTAACACATTTCGGCACATCGGTAAGCGTGGCAACTGTCACAGGGTTTAGCCTGCATATTTTGATACTACTTTACTGTCTACCTTTAGGACTTTACGGATTCTTCAGAAAACCGAAGGAGTCATAAAAATATGAGAATTATCGATCCGCATGTTCATGTTTGGAAAAACGATCCGCAGTTTCCGTGGGCACCGGAGACAAAAAACCCACCGACCGAGGACGCTACAGCGAAGATGCTTTTGGAGCTTATGGCAGCGAACGGCGTTGAGAAAACCGTTCTCGTTCAAGTCATCCACTACCGATGGGATAACAGTTACGCCGCGGACGCGATGAAAAGGTATCCCGATAAATTCATGGGCGTATGTCGGATCAATCCGGAAGACCCGGCGGCACCGGAACACCTCAGTCGCTGGACAGAGGAACACGGTTTCCATGGCGTACGGTTGAGTCCATCTGTCGGAGCCGGTGGCGATTGGTTTACAGGACCGTTAATGCCTCCCATCTTCAGCCGTGCCGAAGCACTCGGCGTGCCGTTGCTTATGCTCACAGGTCCCGAACGGTTGGTGGATCTCGTGCCGCTTTTGGAACAGCACCCGGCACTCGATGTCGTAATAGACCACATGGCAGACTGCTCGCCTGACGCGCCTGCAAAACTTGAATTACTGCTCAATCTCGCGCGGTTTCCGAACGTCTATGTCAAGATAAGTCATACGTGGTCAATCTCGAAAACAGCGTATCCGTGGACGGACACCTTTGAACAGGTTAAGAAAGTCTATCACGCCTTCGGCGGCTCGCGGCTGATGTGGGGCACGGATTGGCCCGTCTGTCTCAGCCGTGCCAGTTATCCAGAAACCTTAGCCGTTGTCCGAGATGAAATGGATTTCTTTACACCAGAAGACCGGGAATGGGTGTTAGGTAAAACCGCACTACGCCTCTGGAAATTTTAAAACTGATAATTTTAGTATTTGACAAATTTTTTCACGTGTGTTAGGATAATGACGTAGATGTCCGAAAGACAATTGCTTAAGCGTGGCGTAGTCCAAAACCTGTCCGCTTTTACTGGCGAGGTTTCGTCTACAAGGAGAAAACACGATGCCGTTTTGTCCACAATGCAAAACTACATACCAAGAAGCAATCTCAACATGTCAGGATTGCCAAGTAGACCTCCTGCCGCAAGCAGCACAAGCCGTGACTCCGAGGTACGGGGATTGGTACGCGATTGAATCTGTACCGAACGAATTAGCAGGAAATATCCTCCAGAGCGTCTTAGAGGATGACGGGATTCCTGTCTATTTGCGCTGCCATGATGTCCCTAATTACGGGGGCGTAAAAGGCAACGCCTCACAGTCTGAGTGGGGCGATGTGCTTGTGCCGATTAATTTAGCACCACGCGCACGGTTATGTCTCAAAGCCTATTTCGATTCGTTGAAAGAAGACCAATAACACATATAAGCAGGTCACCATGAAAGCCAAACAGCTCTATCTCATTAAGGAAGCAAAAGCGCACGTCCGCATGGCTGGAAAAGTCCATGTTCGCGGACATCGTAGACGGAACGGAAGTTACGTCAAAGAGCATTGGCGGCGGCGACCTAACACAAGGATTCGCTTCCAAAAACGGTTTGAGCCGACAGCGGATCAACTCACGATCTTTGAAGCCACCGAAGCCTCAGAGTAACAAAAACGCTATGACCTACTTTTTGCGAAGCTTGCAAGTTGTCAGTCCGTCTCGTTTGCAAGCCTGTGTGCTTTTACTATTTTTCATTGCGAGCCCTCCACTTTTTAGCGATGTATACCGTATCAAAAAAGGCGATACCCTTCTAATCGCTGTGATCGGACAACCGGAGTATACGCATTCTGTGCAAGTCCGTGAGGATGGCAGAATTAACTACTTCGGCGGCGAGTTTGATGTTGCCGGTGCTACGGTAACAGCAGTCAATCGTTTGATTCGTGAGTTCCTCGTCCAGGATAATCACGTTAGCAACCCTATTGTTATGGTGTCATTGGTATCACAAGAAAACGGTGTCTTCGTCGGCGGCGCAGTGAAAACCCCCGGGCGGTATGTCATTTCGCCAGAGACAGATATTGGGTTATACCGCGCGATCGCGCACGCGGGCGGTATGGCAGAGAACGCTGACCGCCAAGGTGTCCAATTAATCCGCACCGATACAACCCAAAAGGTTGAAACCTATGATCTCTCAACAAACCGTCCTTACCGCGATATCCGCGTCAACATCAACGATTTGGTATTCGTTATGCCGCTGAGTGTCATTGAGGTGCAAGGGCAGGTACAAAACCCCGGCAAGCTTTTTGTGCGGGGCGAGATCGGTATTCAACAAGCACTTGCACGCGCAGGCGGTCCCAATCAAGAAGCCGACCTGACCGTTATTGTGAAAGTTGGAAAAAACGGAAAACTCTCAGAATTCAACCTCTCCGAACAGTTTTGGAAATCGCTCCCAAACGATGCAGCTGTCCCTTCTCTATCAGATGGTGACGTTCTGTTCGTTCCGAATGTGTTCAAGACCGAGCCTATTTATGTGACCGGTTATGTCCTTAACCCAGGGGCACAAAGGGTTCGTGGACCCTTGAGACTCTCACAAGCCGTCGCACTCGCTGGTGGGTTTGAGACTTCTGCGAACCGTGAGGAAGTCCGTATTCATCGCCGCGATGGCACAACTGTAGAAGCCGCTTTCGCATTCAACCCGGCTGAAGGAGAGACGCAGCAGATGCTACTCTACCCGGGCGACGTTTTAGAGGTCAAAAAGAAGTTCCAAGTCAATTGGGGGCTTATCAGCACTTTAGGTTACATCGTCATCAGCGGGATAAGTCTTATCGTAAATCTAACAAACTGAATTGATCACGACTTACGCAGCCCCCTTGCTGGCGAGGTTTTCTAACCTCGCCAATATGGTATCCTACATAGCATTTCACAGAAAAGTTGCGTAAGTCCTATTGATAAAAAGGAGTGTACCAATATGATTGAACAATCTTCACCTGAGCTCTCTCAGGATCCATCAGATGAGCAACAGCCGGAATCGCAACAACCGGACGAAAAGCAAAATACTTTGGACGCTGACACTCTCCTATCCGAATCTTTCGCGCAACCTATCCGTTTTGTCACATATTCCGGTATAAGAGATCTGTCGAAGATCAAAACGAAGCCCTACGCGCTGGGCGGCAATGATGCCAATGATCGCAGAAGTTTTTTCTCAAAGCTTGAGATCTTATTCGCATTTCCGCAAGAGAAGATGGACGCACTGAAGCCGCATATAAAAATAAGGGCACCCTTGAAAGCCAAAAAACTTCGTCCGATTAAGAACAAAGACAAGCGGTATCATGTGGATGACGAGCTTATTGCGGAGGCAACCGAGAACGGATCCGTGGTGACCGTTGTTACGCGTGCAGGGTACGTCTTGAAAGGTCGTATTCAACATTTTGACAAGTATGTGCTCTATATGTCCATTGGTGAACAGATAGTGATTGTGTATCGGCACGGCTTCTTTGAGTTCGCCGTTGACGCGTAGTGTAGCGCGAGGAAATAAGAAAATATGAATGACATCTTAAATCCTGCGTCAGAATTTGCGCCCGGTCAAATTGTTTTCTTAACGTCAAACCCCGAAATTCGGGGTGCTGTGATGGCAGTGTTACCCGGGACACCTGAAAACCGTATCAATGTTTTTGTGGATGGGAGCGTTCAAACATTTTATGCCTCGCAATTGCAGATTGAGGTGCCAAGCGATGATTCCCGCCTTTACGCATGCGATGAATTTCACGCGTATCTCACCGCGCTACAAATCCGTTATCCTGCCCTTTCCACCTTGTATTCGCTCAACGCAGCACGGGTTGATTTTATTCCATATCAATACCGACCTGTCCTCAAATTCATCAAGGCAGACTTGCCGAGATTGCTCATTGCTGATAGTGTCGGTGTAGGTAAAACGATTGAAGCTGGCTTGATTCTGCGTGAATTACAGGCACGTAGTGACATCAGATCTGTCCTGATTATATGTCCGCGTCCTTTGGTCGCTGAGCAAAAGTGGCAGCGCGAGATGAAACGATTTGACGAAAACTTTGAACATCTGGATGGCAAGACCCTGCAGTATTGCATTAATGAGATGTATCTTGACGGCGAGTGGCCCGAGCAATACCAAAAGGTGATTCTCCCGTATTCGTTGTTGAATAACACGCTCCTTTTTGGTCCCGGTGGGAGTAAGAAAAGAAAGCAGAGGAAGGGACTTTTATATCTGGATCCGCCGCCGAACTTTGATCTCGTCATCGTAGATGAGGCACACCATATCCGAAATCAAGGGACAGCCAATCATGAAGCAGTCCGGTTCTTCTGTGAAAATGCGGAAGCAGCGATTTTTCTCACGGCGACCCCTATTCAACTCGGCAGTCACGACCTGTTTATTCTGCTTAATGTGCTGCGTCCAGATCTGATTCTGGATGAGGAGAGTTTTAATCACATGGCGGAACCGAACCCTTTTATTAATCAAGCCGTTGACGCTGCGCGTGCCCAAGAGCGACAATGGGCACAGACCGCAAAAGAGTCTCTCGATCAGGCTGCTAATACCTCGTGGGGACAATCAATCCTTAATGCCAATCCAGAATACAAACGGATTAAAAGTCAACTATCAGATGGGCGTATCACCCCTGAAGACCGTATTCAACTCATCACTGATATGGAGGCACTCCATACATTTTCTGGCATAATCAACAGAACCCGCCGCCGCGATATCGGTGAGTTTACCATTCGCCGTCCGCAGACAGTGGAAGTGGCGTTGACGACCGAACAATCTGAACTTCATGCAGCACTGCTTGGAACGCAAGCGGAGATATTCCGGAGTCTCCACGGTAACCAGAGCGTCAATTTCATGATGACAACACTCCGCCGACAATTAGCAAGCTGCTTGCATGGACTTGAACCACTCCTTGAGGATATCTTGAACCGCCGACTTGATGAACTTGAGTGGACGGAAGCCGGTATTGTTGATGAGATACCTTCAGGAGAACTTGTAACACAAATTCGTGAACAGGTCGAAGGGATTCTTGAGAAAGCTAAAAATCTTGATGCAGACGATTTGAAACTGGAAGCACTCCGAAAAATTGTCCGTAGTAGGCAACGCCGCCGCAATAACAAAATCATGATCTTTAGCAGTTTTCGCCACACGCTTGCCTATCTTCACGAACATCTAAGAGCCGACGGTTTTCGCGTCGGGCTTATTCATGGTGGCGTACCGGACGAAGAACGATTGGAACTCAGATCCCGGTTTGAGAAGCCGAAAACCGAGGACGATAGCCTTGACCTGATGCTTTTCTCGGAAGTCGGCTGTGAAGGGTTGGACTACCAATTCTGTGACTGCATCGTTAACTACGATCTGCCGTGGAACCCGATGAAGGTGGAGCAACGGATAGGGCGTATTGACAGGAAGGGGCAGCAAAGTGAGAGTGTTACCATCGTCAACCTCATCACACCCGGAACCGTTGATGCCGACATCTATGAACGGTGTTTACTTCGCATCGGTGTGTTTGAGAGTGCACTGGGCGGTAGTGAAGAAATCCTCGGTGAAATCACAACCGAGCTCCGGGGAATTGCCGAAAATCACGAGCTAACGCAAGAAGAACGAAGAATCAAATTGCAACAGTTAGCAGATAACAAGATTTTGTTAGTACAGGAACAGGAGCAACTTGAAGCACAGCAATTGGATCTGTTCGGACTCCGTTTCCCTGAAGATAGAATGGAGAAAGCGGTCGAAGATGCATCCAGTTTCTGGTTATCTCCAGCATCTATACAGCGGCTTGTCACGCGTTATCTGCTACAGAAAATCGGAACAGCACAGGAATTTATCCTCGGCGAGAAACCCCTTAAAACGCTTCGACTTGCTGAAGGCGCGCGAAACGCCTTATTGACGGATTTACAGCCATTTTCTGGTAAAAAGTCGAGAGTCTATCGGGAGTGGGAAAATTGGTTGAAGGGTTCAGATCCGCATTTGTCTATAACCTTTGAAGCAGATTGCGCGACGCAGCATCCTGACGCTGCGTTTATTATGCCGACGCACCCTTTAGTCAAACAGGCAGCAGTGGTATTGAACACTGAACAAGATGTCGGCACAAGACTGAAGGTCAGAACAAACAAGGTGCCACTGGGTCGTTATGAATTTGCTATCTACCAATGGCGGTACTTGGGGATAAGGGAGCATTTGGTAATTAAGCCCATCGCATCATCGGGCGAGTTGACACCACACCTTAACGACCTGCTTGAGAGGGCAGTGGATAGCGATACACACGGAAGCGATGTACCTATTGCGCAAGGAGCGTTAGAAAAAATGCACCAGTGCCTCTGGGCTGAAGCGCGTAATAAACATCGGGAACGGACGCAAGCGTTAGCAGACTACCGCAAAGAAAGCCTGTCAACCAGTCATCAGAAACGGGTTGCCCTGCTTGAAGAGAGGATTGAGCAGGCGACGGATCCAAACATTCAACGGATGCGTCGAAGTGAGCTCGCCAACGCTGAGACAGATTACCGACGACGTATCCAAGAGTTTGACGATGCAATAGCAAAAGCAGATATTACAGCAGAACCTGTGGCTTACGGGATTCTGGAAATAAAAGGAGAAAGTGATGACAATAGATCAATTATCTGAAAAGCGAAAAAAATTGCGCCAGCAACTCATTGACAACGAGGCAATGGACGGTTTTAAGGAGCTTCTCACGGTCCTTTACTCAGACAAAGTCCACTTCATTTATGAACTACTCCAGAATGCCGAGGATGCCCGAGCAACAGAAGTACAATTTGTGCTTAATACTGACAGCCTTGAATTTGAGCATAATGGAGACAGACTGTTTACGATAGAAGATGTAGACTCTATAACCAATATTGGTTCTAGTAGTCTATCCATTTTGAGTATGTAGGTTTGGATTTGATAGCGGGCGAGAAAACCTTGAAGAAATACCCAAGCAAAAACCCCCTACGCATAACCAACGGGTAAAATACCCCCACAAGTTCAAAGTTGAAAGAGCACTAGTCTTGTGCATGAGTTAAGGAGCGCAAAATGGGTTCCACAGAAAAACGGAGATTCTTTCTCTTTTGTGTGTCCTAAGGATGCTTCAGTTACACTCCTTCCAGATGGTTTTTCATACAAGGTAGGACAAGAGTGGCTCGACGCAATTGAATTTGGCAAGACTGCTAGCAAACGGGAAGAAGAATCCGCTCAGCGAGATCAACAGGCTAAGAATCTTGGTTTTGACTCTAGTGAAAAAGCTGAAAAGTACGCAAAATTGGATCAAGTTTTGAAATCTCAAGGGCTAGCCCCTGATGATGTGATCTCCCAGTACAGTTCCGAAGATAACGATATGAAACCTGATTTTCCAACGTCAACCGTGAAAAATCTGGAACTACGGAAAAAACGAGTTTTGGAACAGGTCAGCAATGCTCCGGAAAAAGTATACGAGGAAAGCGAGCGCAGGGAGCGGGACACTAAGAATGAGATTGATCAAAGGACATTGCTACAGAAGTGGTATACAAACGATTCTGGTGAGATGATCTGCCAGATATGTAAAGAGGCAATGCCGTTCAAGAAGGTTGATGGTGAATATTATTTTGAGGCAGTAGAGGCTCTCACAATCAGGTTCAAGGACGATAATCTTCCGGAAAATCATTTCCCCAAAGAGTATGAGGTCCAGTATCTGGCACTCTGTCCTGAATGTGCGGCGAGATATAAATACTTTGTAAGGGGGGTAAAAGAGGGCATAAAAGTAATGGAGGAACTGAGAAATCAACTGATCAACTCGGACAATCCTACGATTCCCGTGCGTCTCGGAGAATTAGAGACCGACATCAGATTTGTAGAAGCCCACTTGCACGATCTGAAAGCGGTTTTACACTACTATGAAAATCCGCAAGACAGTGAAGAGTCAACTGATTAATCGCTTTTAAAAACGTTCCTATGGGAGCGATCTATCGATAATGAAAAAACGCTTAAAATCCGCGTCATCTGCGTAATCCGCGACAATCCGCGATTCAGACGAGATCTACGCGATTCAGACAAGAGCTAATTGTTACTCAAGACCGGAACCATAATCCCGCAAATCCTTTAAGCATGTTCATCTTGATTCAGACCAACAAAGGTTATCACATTAGGTGCCTTCTCCCTCTTGATGTATTGATGCCTCTAACTGATAACTGATAATTGAATTGACATGGTTCAACGATTTGTGCTAAACTAACAAGAGATGAATAGCAATTTCACAATTTTTAAAGAAGGACAGGTGAAGACCACGAGTAGTTTTTCAACTTTGAATTTGTGGGTAGGTTTGTAGAAGAACGGGCAATAATGCAGGTTGCATTTGGGCGAGTACGCCGCAAAATGGTTTCCCAACTACGAACGGATCACCTTATAAACTCAACATTGAACGACTACGAGGAACATAATGCCGATATTTTACCGAGGGGCAGGGATTAACACTTATTGGTATCTCAACAATCCATCAGAAAACGGATTTACCGCCAGGACACCTGAATTGGCACTCACAGCTACCCGCGTGATGCATCATATTTCCAGAGGCACTGCCAATACACCTTTTATTTCTATGACGCGCTCATACGCAGTGGCACGAGATTATGCAGTGTTAAATAGCACGGTGATCCCTACGCTCATCAATCCGGCTTATGTCTATGAAATTGAGGTTCCAGATCCGCTATCAGGCGAAGTGCAAATTCTGGATCCTGTGAAAGAAGTTGCAGAGATACTGCTGCCGCCTACTATGAGAACGTCCTATCAGCATGATGGCTCGCAAGAATTCTTGCTCGGTGTTGTTGATCCAAGAAATATGGGGCATTTTCTTGTGCAGCAAGTGGTGCAACCGCCATCAAATGGGGGCACCCCGCGCACACCTAATTTGACACTTGAACTCGAAACTTTGGTGCGCGCACTCCGAGATGCAGAAGTCCTTGTTTAGGGTAATATTCCCGAAAATTGGATCCAAAATCGTTTTGATGTCTATTAGAACTGTATCTTTCATAATGGGGAGTTACTCTCGTGAAAATACATAAAATGAATCCTGCTGACAGACTTGAGCTGACATATAAGACTGTTGATGTAAGAGGACGTTTACCTAACGTTGGCTCCATTGAATTTCTACGGGTAGAAGAGCCTTATCACAACGGACACCGATACGGCCCCTTCGCACGCGTTCGCTACGCGCTTGATGGTGTGGAGCAGGTAGATGGATTTCCTTTGGATGTTAGCAAGGGAATCTTTCTGTCAATTTACGATGATGAATTACGAGAAAAACTTCATCTGATCGCACCGATGATTGTGAAGATTCTTCAGGAGCATGCCGCAAAGGAGCCTATTGAAAACTTCAAGGAGGCGAATCAACAAGGCGTTCACCAAGGGGCAAAGGAGAGCACTATTGAAGGTATCCTTGAGGTTTTGGAGCTTCGATTCCGACCAAATCTGATGCCAGACCTGAAATCAATTTTAGCAGGCATTGACGATTTACAACGACTCAAGCAGCTCCGCCGAACAGCAGTGCAGGCACAAACCCTTGAAGAATTTACAAGCACTTTGTCTGACGAAAGTGTGTAACAGAAAACCCATGCCACCTCTCAATATCAAAACTACCCACAAACCCATCAAACAATACTACGCCGAGCTCCGAGAATACGACAGCATCGGCGCGGCGCACGAGGGCGCAGTCCGAACCGCATTCCAAAACCTCCTCCAATACTACTGCCGACAAGCAGACCTCATTCTTGTCTGCGAAAAGACACATTACACGCCGGAAAACAGACAGATAAGACCGGACGGTGAAGTCGTCGATACCTTCGGATTGCCTTACGGCTACTGGGAAGCAAAGGATACACAGGACAATCTCTACGTCGAAGCAGACAAAAAGTTCGCCGCTGGCTATCCCTCCAAAAATATGGTTGTCCAGTCGCCGACGCGCGCGCTCCTCTATCAACACGGACAGCTGCAACTGGACGTGGACATCACCGAATCGAGAAACCTTATCCACGTCCTTCAGAGCTTCTTCGCGTATCAGGCGGAGGACATCTCGGCGTGGCATACTGCCGTCTCCGAATTCAAGGAGACCGTCCCGGAACTCGGCGGGAAGTTAGCAGCATTGATCGAAACCGAACGCCAGAACAACCCGCACTTCCAAAAAGCGTTTATCAATTTTCATCGGCAGTGCCAAGTCTCGATTAATCCGAACCTCTCCATCGCAGCGGTGGAGGAGATGCTCATCCAACACCTGCTCACTGAACGCATCTTCCGCACCGTCTTCAACAACCGCGACTTCACACGCCGCAATATCATCGCACGCGAAATTGAGAATGTCATCGACGCACTCACTTCACAGACGTTTGACCGCAACCAATTCCTCCAAAGTTTAGACCCGTTCTACGTCGCAATTGAGCAGACCGCCGCGACCATTACCGATTTCTCACAAAAACAGGGGTTCCTCAATACCGTCTATGAGCAGTTCTTTCAAGGTTTCTCTGTCAAGGTCGCAGATACGCACGGCATCGTCTATACACCGCAGCCGATAGTGGATTTCATGGTGAGAAGCGTCGCGCATATCGCACAGACAGCGTTCAACCGTTCCGTCTCCGATACGGGTGTGAATATTATTGATCCGTTTGTCGGCACCGGTAACTTCATCGTCCGCATCATGCAAGAGCTAGATCCGATTGCATTGGAACGGAAGTACACCGCCGACCCACCAGAACTCCAGTGCAACGAGGTGATGCTCCTACCTTACTATATCGCCAGTCTCAACATTGAACATGAGTTTTACGCGGCAACAAACCGATATATCCCTTACGAGGGTTTATGCTTGGTGGATACCTTTGAATTGGCAGAGGATAGACAGATGCAGCTGTTCACTGCTGACAATACGGCACGCGTTGAGAAACAGAAGAAATTACCGATGTCTGTTGTGATGGGTAACCCGCCTTATAATGTCGGTCAGGTCAACGAGAACGACAACAACAAAAATCGGAAATACGAGACGATGGATAAGCGGATTGCTGATACGTATGTAAAGGACTCCAAAGCGACACTTAGAACAGCCCTCTACGACCCGTATGTCAAAGCGATCCGATGGGCATTGGATAGGGTTAGCGAGGAAGGGATTGTCGCCTTTGTAACGAACAACAGCTTTCTGGATAGTTTGGCATTTGATGGGATGCGGAAACACCTCGCCGACGATTGCGATACTATCTATGTCCTTGATTTAGGCGGTAACGCGCGGAAAGGATTGAAGGTTTCTGATGCCAATGTATTCGGAATTCGCATCGGTGTGAGTATTAATCTGTTTGTGAAAAAGGCAGAGGATCCCTCAAGATCATCCTACATTTTTTATTATCGTACCGATGACCTGTGGAACAAAAAACAGAAATTTGATTTTCTCAATGAACGTCAACACATAGGTGGTATTGAATGGCAACCGATTCAACCGGACACGCGATATACATGGCTCACGGAAGGACTTCACGCCGAGTTTGATACCTTTATCCCGATAGGAAGTAAGAAAGCGAAAGCAGTAAAAGACGTAGCACAGGATGTGATTTTTCAGACTTATAGTACTGGTATCAGAACAGGTCGCGATACATGGGTTTACAATTTCAATCAAAACGCGCTTATTGAAAACATAAGCAGAATGATTCAAGCTTATAACACAGAAGCTGCTCGGTGGACGCAACGGACAGATCGGAATGCTAACCTTGATGATTTTGTGGTATCCGATGATCGAAAAATCAAGTGGAGTCGCAACTTAAAACGGGAGTTGAAACGGAACAAAATT
This sequence comes from Candidatus Poribacteria bacterium, assembly GCA_963668035.1. GTDB lineage: Bacteria > Poribacteria > WGA-4E > WGA-4E > WGA-3G > WGA-3G. The sequence continues at coordinate 1,323,663 of OY764073.1, forward strand.
GCCGAATATGCTGAACATAAGGTAAGAAATTCGCTGTATCGCCCTTTCACAAAATCCAATCTGTTTTTTGATTCTGTTATGAATGATGAAGTTTCGCACTTCCCCTCCATTTTCCCTACTCTGGAGACAGAAACGGAAAATTGTGTGATTTGGCTTAAGGTTGGAAGAGAATGGCCGATGTTTGGACTAATGTCTAACCAATTCCTTGATGGATTGCCACAAGGTGGTTCTCAATGCTTCCCTTTTTATATTTATGACGAGGATGGCACCAACCGCCGCGAAAATATCACCGATTGGGCGTTAGCAGAATTCCGAAAGCACTACCGAGACGACACCATCACCAAATGGGACATCTTCCACTACAACTACGGACTCTTACATCACCCGGACTATCGCGAAAAATACGAGGCGAACCTCAAGCGCGATCTGCCGCGCATCCCCTTCACCAAAGACTTCTGGGGATTCGCAAAAGCAGGTGAACGATTAGCGAACCTCCACGTCCACTATGAATCCCAACCCGAATCCGATAAACTGAAATTTATCCAAAACCCTGATGTGCCGCTCAATTGGCGAGTTGAAAAAATGAAACTCTCGAAGGATAAAACGCAGATCGTGTACAACGATTTTCTGACGCTTGACGGTATCCCCGAAAAGGCGTTTGCTTACCGGCTCGGCACGCGTTCCGCCTTGGAGTGGGTTATTAATCAATACTGTGTTAAAGCAGACAAACGCAGCGGCATCGTCAACGACCCGAACCGCGCAGATGATCCGCAGTACATCGTCAAACTCATCGGAAAAGTCATCACAGTCAGTTTGGAGACAGTGGATATTGTTTCAGGTTTGCCAGCGTTATAGTAGTAGGCACGCGCCGCGTGCCGGAACATTTGTCGGTGTTCTTGTTGAAAATTTACCAAGATTAAGATAAAATATATAGAAAGGAGAAATTCATGGGAATCATAGAATGGCTAAATGCAAATAGCGGTGCAGTGATAGCCATTGCTGCTGTTATCTTTGTAGGCATTATCAGTTATTACATCCATTTAACATGGCGGCTCCTAAAAGCCAGCAATACACCTGAAATTGTTGTCTCTTTGCGGCCCCATAAAGCGCACGTTCAGCTCGTCCTGCTCTGCGTAGAGAACATAGGCACAGGCGCAGCGCATGATCTGCAGTTCACAACAAATCCCACTTCTATACCTAATCTTGACGTGCCATTTGAGAAAATTGGGTTTCTCAAAAGTGGAATCGCTTATTTTGAACCGGGACACAAGCTTGAGCAATTTATAGTCAATGTAACAAACAAATTGGATGACCTAAAACAGATGCCATTTGAGGTGCGTTTAGCGTATAGAGATTCAGTTAACCACAAACACGAACGCGCATTTCAACTCGATTTTGCGGTGAATGAAGGCTTCTCACAAATTGACAAACCACCCCTGTTTGAAATCGCCAAAGCCATAACGAGGATCCGAATGGATGTAAGCAATATCGCCGCGGGCATTTCTAAACCCACAATTCTTACGGAAACAGTATCCGAGCATCGCTTGAGGCGGCGCGCCAAAGCTTTGGAAAGTCGGATAGAGCAATTCCCTAACGAAGTTCAAGAAGAAATTTTGCAGGAATTAGCCGCTTCTATCACTCAGCGAGAGCAGGAATCACGTGAGAAAGAAAAAAATGAAGAGCCAATAACGCCAGAAAAATTATCGTAAAAAAGGAGGTGAAATAGGTGGCAATTACAGTTCATATCCACTCTAATAATAGCTTTGTTATAGAGGTTCCTGATGGCACAGAGTATCCGCCGGCGGGTAACAATCAAGAGTTATCACATGAAGAATTTAAAGCAGCATTGGCGGAATTCAATGCTTTGATAAAGAAAATTGCTAAGCCTGATGTCCAGCCATTGTCCGACTATGCGATGAGCCGCGAAAGCATATACGAAGGTCGTCCAAAATTATGATTTATCTGGCCGATACCAATGTTTTATTGCGTTTTTCACGTCCTGATGATTCACGTCATCACATTGTACAGGATGCCGTGCATAAATTAGAGACAGAAGGTCATCAATTCCGGACTACGTTCCAAAATTTCGCGGAATTTTGGAACGTGGCAACTCGGCCTACCGATCAAAATGGTTTTGGACAGACGCTATCTGAAACTGAGCAAATTTTGCTGGGTCTTGAAGAGTTTTTCCCTCTGCTGCCGGATTCGCCCGATGTTTATTCAATATGGCGGTGACTCGTTATGGAATATGGTGTATCAGGTGTTCAGGTGCACGACGCACGGTTGGTTGCATCGATGATTTTTCACAACATAAAACATATCCTGACTTTCAATGGACAAGACTTTAACCGCTACGATTCTGAAGAAATTGAGGTTGTTAACCCCGCAGCAGTTTAGCAATAGGAAATAAAAAGAATGAACCGATTTTTTGCTTATACTTTCATTACAATACTCATCTTGGCAGGTATTATACCCGCAACGGCCGATAACACGGACATCCACCAAAACGCCGGCACCCGCGCAATGACCTTCCTCAAAATCGGAGTCGGCGCGGAGGCGATCGGGATGGGTGAGTCGCAAGTCGCTGCGACCGATGACCTTTACGCATCCTATTGGAATCCCGCGGGCCTCGCGAAACTCCAAAAGCCGCAACTTGCACTCATGCATAACGAGTGGTTCGCCGGCATCAATCATGAGTTTGTCGGGGTTGCGCTGCCGTTTGGGAAGATCGGTACCCTCGGTGCCAGCGCGAGTTTCTTAGCCTTCGGTGAATTACAGGGACGCGATCGGGAGGGAAACGAGACGACTATTTTCCGTCCTTACGATCTCGCTGTGATCTTCTCGTATGCACGCAGTTTCGGCGACGCATTCGCCTTCGGTGCGAACGCAAAGTTCCTACGCGAGCAGATCGCTGACGAAACGGGAACCGGCATCGCCTTCGATTTCGGTGGTTTATACACCTTTTCGGATATGCCGCTTACAGTCGGAATCAACGCACAGCACCTCGGACCGCGTGTGAAGTTTATTGAGGAGGCTTTCGGTTTGCCTGTCACCTTCAGACTTGGTGCAGCCTACAGACTCTGGAAGGAGGCACTCGTTCTAACGACGGACATCATCCGTCCCTCCGACAACGATATTGCACTCGCTGTCGGCGCAGGTTACACGATAGGCAATGTTTTGCAACTCCGCACCGGCTATAAATATCAGATCGGCGGCAACGATTTAGGCGCGATTTCTGGACTCACAAGCGGTTTCGGGTTGACACTTCGGCAGTTCCAAATCGATTACGCACTCGTACCGTTCGGTGTGCTGGGATTAACGCATCGTTTCTCATTAGTCGCTAATTTTTAGCAGACGCAGCTTGAATAAATGCCTCGAATAGTTTACGTCTATGTTCGTAAGATTCAGCAGTCCGGAACATCCGCTCTGGATGGTATTGCACACCAAGGGCAAATTTCTTTGATGGGTTCTCTATCGCCTCAATAATTCCATCTTCTGATTGTGCAGTCACGATAAAACCCTCGCCAATGTCTTTTAGGGATTGGTGGTGTCTTGAATTGACATTAGCGATGGTTCCGCCTGTAATTTGGTTGAGTAGACTGCCTTGTTGAATCTCAATGTCGTGCCAAGAATCGTCCCTGTTTTCCATTAGCTTATGAGTCAAATGATGTGTAAAATGTGAAGGGATATCTTGATGTAAGCTTCCGCGCATAGCAACACTCATCACCTGAATGCCGCGACAGACTCCGAAAATAGGGATATCGGCTTCTAACGCATCTTGGCATAGCCAAATTTCTAAAGCGTCACGTGACCTGCTCACAGCTTCAACGGCAGAATGACGTTTTTCAAAGAAAAGGGCAGGATTAATATCTCCTCCGCCAGGCAGCAGAAGTCCATCAATAGTTGCAAGATATTCACGGAGGGCAGTGCGGTATTCCCGAATAGGTGTTTCGAGTGAAGCAAACAAGCGCGGTTCGCCACCAAACGCCTCAATTGCATTGATATAGTTTTCCATATTGCCAGTTTTTTTACACGTAATTCCGATAACGGGTGCCATAGATAAAAGTCTCCTTTTGAGTTATTTTCCTCTGAATTAATTATACGCTATTTTGATGGCAAATAACAAAAAAATCTGACTCTTAAGGTGTGTAAAGTTTTTGTCATTCATTGTCCGAAGCTTGTAGGTTGGGTTGAACGGAGCTGAGAAGGGAACCGTGGAGGGTACAAATCGACTTCAACCGCAAAATATCGGCGTATACCTTCAAGAACTTAGTGAAACCCAACTTCATAGTGTCAGCATGGCGGGGGACTTCAGCAGATAACCGTTGGGTTTCACTGGGTCTCTGGTTGATGTGTGGTGTATGGCGGAGGTTCTATTTTTCTATGATTTAGACGTTTTTGATGGCATCCGTTCAACCCAACCTACAAAGGCTCTTTAGCCCTGTAAGGGCGGTATGTTTATAGAAATGTGTGGCATTCACCCCTCCTTCAGCCCTGTAAGGGGTTTTTGCTTGGGCGTTTCTTCTAGTAAGTTTATCGCGTTGGTACAGAACGAAGATACATAGGGTTTCCCTTACAGGGCTAAGTCTTCGTTGCAAACCGCAGTGCTATAAATATAGCGTCCCTATAGGACTAAAAACACTGCCAAAAACTTTACACACCCCAACTCTTAAATCGTATTTGCATTATACCGAGATGCATGGTATAATTTATACAGAGCATTTATGTTACACGAATTTAACGAAAAAGAATTATCCATCACAGAAGACGGCGCGCCGATACTCACGTGCTATCATGGCGGCGATGTCGCACATCCCCCGTACCTGCATCCGCTCTATGCACCCAACGGACAGGTCGTAACGGATGATACGCGCATCGGGCATCAGCATCCGCCAGGAATCTGTTTTACGCGCGGAACCGTCAACAATACGCCGCTGAATCACAATGAAATTACGCGCGACACGGAGGCAACTTCAGCGAGATTTTCTATCGTCACAACGTGGAAAAATTCTGGAGACTCTTTACTGATAGAAACTTGGACAGCCGAAATTCATCCACGTCAGACCGAAGGGCAGGGGCTGGACATAACCATCGCCCTATACGCCCCGAAGAATTCTCTCAACTTTGCTGGAAACGTAGGGCTGAGTTGCCTCACTGCCGAAATGGAGTATCGGAAAACAGCAAACGCGGACGGAAGGATCGGCGAATCGGAAGTCAACGGAAATATATCGGCGTGGGGAACACTCTGCGGATTGACAACCGCTGAGCAGGCAGCCGTTGGGGTCGCTATCTTCCCGCACCCATCAAACGGCGACACAACGTTTCTCGCGGAAGATGCTTCTTTCGGATACCTTTTCGCACAGGCAGTACCTTTTACAGTCCATGCCGATACAACACATACACTAAAATATCGTGTGCTTGCTTATGCTGGCGATCTATTCACTGTAGACTTATGGAAATATTACCAAGATTACACGAACTTGTAAGATTATGAAAAACCAAACGCTTTTCCCACTCTATAACAGAGCGGATCGCGCAGATACCCCGCATCCGCCGCCTCAAAAACCGCAAATTGCCCCGCAGCAGGCGCACGCGCGCCGTGTCTACATCGAAACTTACGGTTGTCAGATGAATGTCAGCGATAGCGAATTGATGGCAGGCATTTTAACACAAAGCGGACACCAGACAGTGGCACATATCGACGATGCCGATGTCGTCCTTGTCAATACCTGCGCCATACGGGAAAATGCGGAAACGAAAGTCATTAATCGGCTCAAGCATCTCAACCACCGCAAACGTCGGCAGCCGGAACTCATTATCGGGGTCTGCGGTTGTATGGCGCAACACCTCCGCGACCGACTCTTAGACGCAGCACCTTATGTTGATCTCGTCATGGGACCGGATGCATATCGGAATCTACCCGTCGCACTGGATTCGTTGACAGGTGGCGTGGAAGCACACGTCTCCCTGAAAGACCGGGATCCGTTCCTCGGATTACGCTTGGACAAAAGCGAAGATTACGCCGACATCGCACCCATCAGAAAAGAGGGCATTCGGGCATGGCTCACGATTCAACGGGGCTGCGATAAGATGTGCACCTTCTGTATCGTTCCCTTCGTCCGTGGTAGAGAACGGAGTTTGCCGTTGAAACTGCTCGTCGAGGATGTCGAAAAGTTGGTAGATCAAGGGTTCAAAGAGGTCGTGCTACTCGGTCAGACCGTTAACTCCTATCGCGACAACGGTTCCGATTTTGGGGATCTCCTCTATGCTGTCGGGGAAGTGAAGGGTTTAGAACGCGTCCGCTTTACCTCGCCACACCCCGCAGATGCGACTGAAAGTATGATTGACGCGATGGCGAGTTCGCCAACCGTCTGTCCACATTTACACCTCCCGCTGCAATCGGGTTCAACGCCGGTGCTTGAACGGATGCGGCGTACCTACACAGCTGAGGCGTATCGTGCCCTCGTCGCAAAACTCCGAGAACGCATTCCTGACATTACCCTCTCCACCGATATTATCGTGGGTTTCTGTGGCGAAACCGAAGCAGAATTTATAGAGACCTATCAGATGATGGCGGACATCCGCTACGATTCGGCGTTCATGTTCAAGTATTCCGAACGCGAAGGAACACTCGCGCACAAAGCACTGCCCGATGATGTACCAGAGACAGAAAAGGGAGAACGCCTCAAACAGATTATTGAACTTCAAGAGCAAATCTCTGCAGAAATCAACACGACGCTTGTCGGTGAGACCGTCGCTGTGCTGGTGGAGGGCGAATCGCGTCGGGAAACGGATAAATATTACGGAAAAACAGACGGTTTTAAAACGACGGTGTTTCCGAAAGCGGATAGTCAAATCGGTGACGTTGTCAACGTTCGCATTCACAGCACCACAGCGCATACCTTAATTGGACAGATAGTCAATAGACATGGTACTCCGCCGGAGTGCTTCATCGGAAGTGAAGGTTCCGTCTCTGATGGATAAACTTAGGATCAAAAGCAAGCGCGAAATTGAGAAGATGAAACAGAGCGGCAAAGCAGCGGCGACTGTTCTGAAGTGCATCGGAGATGCAATCGCCCCGGGCGTATCAACCGCTGAATTGGAACGCATCTCGCGGGCTACAATCGCCAAAGTCAATGCCACATCTTCCTTCTTAGGCTACCAGCTACCCGACCACGAGCCTTATCCTGCCACGATATGTACCTCGATTAACGATGTCGTCATCCACGGGATTCCAGACAAAAATCATATATTGAAAGAAGGCGACATCATCGGCATTGATACAGCTGTGAGTATTGACAGTTATCACGGCGATAATGCTTACACTTTCCCCGTTGGAAGCATCTCACCGGTAGCGCAACGGTTGCTTAGCGTGACGCGCGGTTCGCTCTACGCTGCGATCGCCGAAGCGAAACCCGGGAACCGTATCGGGGACATCTCTTTCAAATTACAGGAGGGCGCAGAAACGCAAGGGTTCTCTGTACTCCAGAGTTTCGCTGGACACGGTATCGGACGAAGCCTTCATGAAGCACCGGAGATTCCGTGCATGGGCGTTCCTGGACGCGGGTTGCGACTCAAACCCGGCATGGTACTCGCTATTGAAACGATGGTGAACGTTGGGCTACCCGATGTAGAGATGTTACCAGACGGTTGGACGATTATGACCGCAGACGGCTCTTTGTCTGCCCTCTTTGAACACACGGTGGCGATCCTCTCCGATGGCCCCGAAATTCTAACCGGGAGCGCGTTGTGGGAAATCTAAGCACAAAAATAATAACCGTTATCACCGCGATTCTCATCTTCATCTCACTCTATCTCGTCTTCGGCTACGCGTCTATTGAAAGTACGATGTTCGAGGTACAAAAAATCTTTTACTATCATGTCTCCGCAGCACTCACTGTTTATCTGGCGTTTGCTGTCAACTGCGCCTTTAGTGTCAAGTATCTCATCCAGCGCAAACCAAACGATGACCTCTTAGCAGCTACGGCTGCAGAATTAGGGCTTATTTTTTGTACGATTGTCCTGCTCTCCGGTCCTATCTGGGCACGATATGCATGGAACACGTGGTGGAATTGGGAACCACGCCTCACAAGTACGCTTGTGCTCTGGCTTATGTACATCGGTTATTTTATCCTCCGCTCCGCTTTAGCAGACGATAAGCGGAGACTCTATTCGGCAGTCCTCGGCGTTATTGCGTTCGTAGATGTCCCGATTGTCCATTTCGCGACCAAATTCTGGAAGAGTGAAGCGCATCCTGAGCGCGGCGCAAAATTTGATATAGCTCCCTCCATGCAATACACATTTCTGGTTGTGTTGGTCACATGCATTCTGATTTTTACACTGCTCCTAATCGTCCGGTATCGTCTGAGAAAGACCCAAGCGCGTTATGAAATCATGCGGACCAGAAGAATTTAGCGGAGGTCTCTCCATGAAAATATTGATTGTAGCAAGTTTTTCGGTGATTTTAGCGGTATTCCTCTTTGCAACCCAAATACCAATCGGCATTATTACTGAAAAAGGGGACATCACAGCACCTTTTAAAGACGAAGTCTCCGAAGCCGTTTCGGAAGCGATCGCAGCATCTGAGGTTTCAGTAGATAAGGATGTTGTAGAACGCGCCGTTGCGTCATCTATAAAAATACTGGACGATGGACAAAGGAAGCGTCTCACTTATCTTTTCGCCGCATACATCGTCATCTGGTTGGTCTTTATCCTCTATGTGTTCCGGTTAGAACAGCAGCAACAAGCCATAGACAAACGACTCGCGCAGCTGGAAGGTGAAAAAACATGAAAACCTTCCTTTTCGAAACACAACAGACGCTTGCGTGCCCATTATCAGAGGTCTTTGACTTCTTTTCTGATGCACATAACCTCGCGATCATTACGCCGCCTTGGCTACACTTTGAAGTCCTGACCCCCGCACCGATTGAAATGCTACCCGGAACGCGTATTGATTATCGGCTGAAACTCCGCGGGATACCGATCAGATGGCAGAGTGAGATTACGGAATGGAACCCGCCTTACGCCTTCGCTGATGAACAACGTCGCGGGCCCTACCGACTCTGGCGGCATAAACATACCTTTGATGAAACAGAAAATGGGGTCGTTGTAGGCGATTCGGTAGAATATGCGGTCTGGGGAAATGCACTTATCAATAAATTTTTCGTGCGTCCCGATATAGAGAAGATTTTCGCCTACCGCTCAGCACAGTTAGAAGAGCTCTTTCATCACAAGAAAAACAGCAATGTCCCGTAGAAACGGAGCCTGCCATAATAATGCATCACGCGCGCCACATAAGCTAACGTTTCCTGAGACCCCTCAAAATAACCGTGCGGCGGTGCCTCGCTGCCCCATACTTCGCGGTGTATAGCAGCATGCTGCTTTGTGAGTTGGCTGAGCCCGACGCTCACAGGCTCCCACAGACAGGGTGCCTTTTGTCGGTGCCGCGCGAGTGCCTGTGCATCGCGGACACGACCGAGACCCCCATTGTAACTCGCTAACACCAATCGATCCCGATGTTCATGCTTACTTTCGGGAAACGCATGATACAACGTGTGTAGGTAGCGCGCCGCACCCGCGATGTTCTGCTCCGCATCCAAGGGATCCTGGACACCGAGTTCTTTCGCTGTCGTAGGCATCAATTGTGTCAATCCTTGCGCGCCCACAGCACTCCGCGCTTTTTCATCAAACCCGGATTCCTGGGCAATCAGCGCACATAAAAGCCGCGCGTCTAAATCCTCTTTGACCGCATATTTCTGAATTAGCGACCTATATTTAAAGATCTTCGGTGTCAGCGCGAGCAGCCGTCCATCCAAGCGTACGTTAATGACACCACTAAACACAAGGATCAAGGCGACTGTTATGAGAATAAAGAAAAAAGTGCGTTTGCGAATCATCTCTTTTTATAATAGATAACCAAACTGGAATGTCAACTTATGTCCCTGATGCGTTTCCCCTTTACGGTGTTCGCTATTTTGGATGTGCTGCCACGCGTACGAGAAAAATATATTCCACGCATCCAACGGACGATAGGAGAACCGACCCTCGATCTCTGTCGTGCGGGCGACGACACCCGTCGGAAACGGAAGCGACCCGTAATCCTCACCGTAAAACCGATCCGCAATTGTCCCTTCCCCGTGGCGCGTCAACGCAGCATGAACCTCCGCCACCGCTGAGACCGTCCACTGATACGATGCAGAAAATCTCAGCGTATCCGAATCGTTACTGATCGGATGTCCTATCGCATAACCGAAATGCGTGAACTGGTTATCAGGCACGAGATGTGTGTACGCCCAGCGGTTAACACGCGTATATTCGCTATGGAGTCCGAGTCGTCGGTCAAGATGTTGCGGATACCACGTCACTCCCAAAAGCCATGCGACTGCGTGCGGATCATCGGAATCAGATTCATATTGAATATCGTCAATGACCCATTCGCCATAGAGACGCACGCCATCAACAGGTCGGATCGCTGCATCGAAAGCGAACATGACGTTATCGTCGGCTTTTGCGTTATATTGCAGCGCGTAATAGAAGGTAAAAGGGTTCGCATACTTCCACTCCAGCGTCTGTGCATCGCCACCGTAAAGTACCCACTCGGCAACACCGATTTCCACACGGTCGTTGTATTGATAATCGAGACGGTGTCCGCTCATATAACGTTTCGCCAGATAGCGTTTTGTGCCATCATCGTACCACGTTGAATCCAATTGCGTCGTGAAAGCTGTCGCTTTGAGTCGTTTCCCAAATGTACCCGTAAGGCGAACTTGATCAAACGCAGGTGAGTTATCCGAGATCCCTACCGTTTTATACCGACTCGCACCCCAGAAAAGCCAATCTCTGCCGACAAGTAGGTTCAGATGCGTGCTATGGACTTGCAAATAACTCCGTTTGAAGTCCATCGTGTAGTTCCCACGCCAGCGTTCAAGCCCTTGGCCCGCTGTCTTTCCGTCAAGCGGACGACTCTCAAAGTTCTGCGCTTCAAATTCGGAGTAGAGCGTTAACCGCGGTGCTTTTCGCTGTTTTAGCTGCCCGGCTGTCCAGTGAAAGGCCGCTTCAAGTGCTGGGGCTATCTTTTCTTCTGTGACGCGGAGTTGCGGAAGAAAGTCTATTCTCCTGCCCTCGCTACCGGCAAGTTCTTTGTGAAACGCGCGTTTCAACTTTTCAAGGAGTTTCCCATCTATCTCAGACGGAACGACACGACCTTCACGTATCCGCGCTTCAGCCTGTCGTATAATTTGTGCCACCTCTGCCCTTGAAAGCGGGGCAGTCTGCCGATGGAATCCGCCTGTGATACCGTCAGTCTCCAACTTCGCAAGCGCGTCGGTAACCCATCCATCGAAATTTGCAGGGACATCGGGCGCGCCGTGCGCAGCGTTGAGAATGAACACGGATAAGATGAGCAGGGCGTAGAAATATGCGAGATTTTCTACCTTTGAATGGAAAGCGACCTTCACTTGTGCGCTGCCTCCAATTTTTTGACACAGGCATCTATATGCCGGAATTGCCACGTCCAGCGTGTGTTATAAAGGAACTGCCGGAGATCAAAGCGGTTGTCGTCTGGCGAATAAGATTCAGCGTGGTAAGAAGGCGTTAGCGTCGTCATTTTGTGGCGATTGATAGCGTAATATCTAAAGAATCGTTTTACCTTTTCGGCGACCTCGCGCGGCGGTAAGTGGTTCCATTCTTCTACTAATTTCTCAAACATACTCACGGGCCCACACTGCTCCATTTTCCGAAGCCGCCCGAACCGACTCAACTCTGCATAAGTCATCCCCATGTCGTCTTCATCGGTTTGCGTATACGTCTCGGTGATCGGTTCCAGTTCCGCTGTCGGGGGTGCCGCCACAATCTCGGCAAGCGCGGTATAACCGAGATGCTGTTCCGCCCATTTCAGGAAACGCCGCAGATCGTGTTTGCTGATCCCGCCGATCGGATTGATGTCCCCGCTGCTGCAATCGTATTTTGTGAGGTAGCCGCGCAATGCCTCGTCAACATTGCCTGTCCCTAAAACGAGCAGCGTCCCTTCACGGTTCCTGACCCACGGCAACATCTGTGCAAACAGGTAACTCAGCACCATGCGCAGCCGCGCTTGTATGTTCTGCAGTGCCTGATTTTCTTGATAGGTGCCGCCTTCAACTTTGAATCGCGGCGTTTTCTGCGTAATACGCGTAAAAAGCGATTGCAACGCGTTCACAAGTCCGTCCATATTAATATCCAGATGATCTGCACCGATCTGCGCCGCGAGAAGTTTCGCGCGTTTCCGCGTCTCACGCGAACTATTTTCCGTACCGATATAGCAGGTATATAACAGCCGATTGGCGAGGACACACGGGTCTGCAAAAACATCGGGCGTTTCGCCATCTACAAGCCATCGCGCGACATCGTTGATGACCGCAGCATCTTTTTCACGCACCGCTTTCGCGACCAATTGGCACGTTGACCCCACGAGTGTCGCAACAGCACCGCTGTCCGCACCGCCAGAGAGCGGAATAAAGTAACCCGCCGCACCGGACCTGCGTAGGTAATCCCAGAGCCAGCAGGCGGGCCCGAAAGCTATCTCCTCTTCCGGTGTGTGATAGTACGGATCGAGTTTTTGGCTTGCAGCGGGCGCGGTTTCCCAAGGGGTAATAGCAAGCGCGAAATCCACATCTATCTGTGGCAGCCGCTCCGTCTGACTCGCCTGCACAGCACGACTCGCCTTCGCACCCCGATAAGTACGGACATCGTGAAGATTTACCGTAGCCGTGATAACCTCTACATCTTTGAGTGAGAATTGAGAGCCTTGCGCCAATATTTCACCATTTTGTGCAATCAGTGCGCAGCCATCAAAATAGAGTCTACCGCCGTCACACCCCTGTTGGTTCGCGTAAAGATAGACACCGCCGTTTTTAGCACTCGCGTTCCGAATCAGCGCGATGCGTGTATCTAATTTTCGTAACTCGTGATGAGAGCCCGATCCGTTGGCGAAAATCTCGACACCCGCATTGCCGAAATGGATATGTGGACTCATCGGCACAAAAAGTTCTTCGCAGGTTTCAGCTGCCAAGAGCGTCCCCGCAGTCGCAATCGCAGCGATACCGATAGGCACTTCCCGTTGACCTGTCAGTTCGGTGATCTCGTGTGGCAGTGTGTACGGTTCGGTTGTCCACCCCCGTTCCCATGCCACAAACCAGCGATGCTCCCGATAATTGCCATCGCTCGCCAGCACCATCTTCGGACGGATTAACAGCAGCTTCCCATCTAACACGAAGACCCGACAGTTATAACGGACATTTTTGTGCATGATAGGCATGCCGATGTCGCACAAAATGCCGTCGGTGTATCCACCTTTGAGGATACACGCCAGCGATTCCCAACTGTGCCGCAGTGTATCCAGTTCCAGAAAATGGTCTTCACAAGAGTAGCCTGTAATTTCCAGCTCCGGTCCCAACCGATACCGCGCCCCTCGCGCTTTCGCCATCTCAATGGATTCAATGATACGCGCCGTATTGCCTTCAAAATCAAGGCTCCACTGATTAAGGTTACACGTTGCAAGGACTGCTTTCATAGTTTTATCCTTCACGTCTTCTGTGGTTTCTTACGAGCCGCCGGGAACAAAATATTATTCAAGATGAGCCTATATCCGGGCGAATGCTTATGTAAATCGAGGTTCGTCGGGATTGTCCCCTCACCGACAAGATGCCGATAATCCTCGGGATCATGTCCACCGAGAAACGTGAAGGTGCCTTTCCCCAATTTGCCGTGAATGTATTTCGCGTAATTTGTCCCTTCTACCTGTCCCAGAATCGTGATAGACCCCCGAATCTTGTCCATGTTAAACGAGGTCGTCTGACCGAGATAGCCCGGTACAACGCTAACGTGGTTTTGCGTGAGCATTGTCGGAATCGGATCGTGCTTCGCCGCGAATTCAAAAAGCTTGAAATCTTCAATCCCACTCTGAGCATCCCTGCCAGGGTTCGGATTGTCTATGTCCGAAAATTCGTAGCGGTAAGGGTTCGTATGGAGACTGAAATTCTCAAATGCCAAAGTGCGCTGAAAATCAAGCTCCGCTTCAGCGTTCACCCCAATCGGGGTCCCATCCAGTTCAGGAGCCACGATGTCAATTGCACCGCCACGCGTCGCCAGCGCGATGTCCAATGTTTCCGGTGCAGAACACATCGCGAAGATGAACCCGCCGTTAGCGATGTAATCCGAGATCATCTGTGCTGTCTGTCCCTTATGCTGCGCGACCCTTTTAAACCCGGCTTCCGCCGCGGCTTGCTCGAATATCAGCATTCGCTGCTGATACCAGACTTGCGTCGAAAACGAGGCATGGAACTTACCGTGCTGACCCGTGAAATCCTCGTGGTGTAAGTGGAGCCAGTCGTAGCCTTTCGTCTGTAGCACACCGCTTTGGACCTCCTTATCCCAGATTTCATCGTAAGGAATCTCGGCATAATCCAGCGCAATTTTGACCGCGTCGTCCCACGGATCTCGATACGGAGATGCCTTTGAGGGCGCATATACGGCGATCTTCGGTGCTTTCTCTAACAGAATCTCGTCCATATTGTTGCCTTCAAGAACAGATTGCTTGATACCGGTATAGTCGGCATCGCTCATCGGTTCAAAACGGACACCCATGAGGGCAGCACGGACGCGCACATCTTGGGAATCCGGCAGCACGAACGCGCCACCGCGGTAATTCAACCACCAATAGCATCGGTACTCACGTGGCACTTCCAGTGCCCAGTACGTCAAACCGTACGCCTTCAGATGGTTCGTCTGCTTTCCCTGCTCCATCGGTATCAAAAGCCATTGTGCACTGGCAGTGTTGATCGCAATAAAGGATATTATCAATATAGAAAATCGGACGATGTGATTTAATTGAACGTAAGTTTTTTTCATCGGTTTTCACTTTTGGTATTCGCTAAAATGGCAGGTTCATGTCCAAACACGACCTGACCGTTATGCGTTAAGGGTGCTTCGGTACCTACAGGGTTTGTCGCGTCAATTCTCCAAAGCTGACCGTTATTTTCATACAGGATCCAACGCCCTTCAGGCGGGACCCAGACCGGATGAGAGCCACCTTTCTGCGTTAGCTGCCGTTCGGTCGGTACCCCGTCACCGGCGTAGGTGATAAGCCAAATCTGCTGATAATTGTTTTCTGTTCGTGTGAATGCCAACTGATTCGGATCGGCAGGCGACCAAGACGGTTCCGCATCATCTGCTGGCGACACGACAATCGGCTCTACACTCGTTTTCACTTGGTCGAATGCGTAGATATTTCGTCTCTGTTTTTCAGCATTTGCAGCGATGTCAGCCGGGTTCTCAATTGTTCCCGCTGTGACATACGCAAGCATACTGCTATCGCTATTCCAAGCAGGTGTGAAACTTTTTAACGCCGTTGAGGGCACAATGTATTCAGAGCCGCTCGAAATGTGTCGCATCACAACGCGACTCCGATTGTCAATCTCCGGACGCGTATAGGCGATATAGTGCGCATCCGGTGAGATGACCACATCGCTCGCCAGCGCGCGACTATCCAGCAGCAAACGCTCATCAGGCGTATCAGAACCTCGGAGGATAACGTTCCCCTCCGGGTCTTGGTAGGTCAGTGTGCCGTCGTTTGCGACTGTCGGGCTGTGTCCAGCACCTAATGGCGCGCTCTTACCATCGGGGGAAATGCCCCAGATGATATTGTCATAAGCAAAGTAGATAAAGCCGGGAAGTTGTTCCGTTTCGGATGTCTCCTGCTGTTCCATAGCAGCGGCTGCTGTCTTACTTTTTTCTATCTTCTCGGCAACATCTGTCTTAGGTGTGAACTCTTCCACGTCTCCGAGTTCCCAACCGACACCGTTCGCTTCCCACAGGAAACCGATACCTTTCGTCCAATATTTCCACTCCTCATTCACACGTCCGTTGCGCGTAATGCTAAAAATATCTTCGGGTTCACCGTAAAGCTTTTTGACTTCCCAGCGCCCGCCATCCTCAATCTCCGCCATATTGCCGTCTTTGTCAATATAACTTGCAAGGATTTCAATATTGATATGCGATGTCGGCTGCCCCGAAAAAACGTTGACAGCTGTAGGTTCTCCGCGTGCGGGGTAACGCGTACCATATATTCCGACACCGTCGGTTATGCCGGTCTTCCCATCGTTATTGGCATCCATGACTGCCATGACATAGTAGGTACCCGGCAGGACACTCACTCGGTAGTTCCCATCTCCAGCCACCGTGATCGGCATCGCTACCGGTTCACTGAAGTCAGACGTATACGAAAGCGTTAGGATACCTTTTTCAATCGGATAGCCATCCCAAGTAATACGTCCCGCGAGGCTGCCCTGCTCAATATGTGCTTCAATACCAGGCGGTGTCGCGTGAAGGTGTCCGTTTGCATCGTAGCGTGCGCTGATAAGCAGTTCAATGTTCCGATTTTCGCCAGCACTCAGTGTGATCGGTGCAGGTGGCTGCGTTGTGATGTCTATAGTGCCATAGCCCCCTAACCCGTCACCTTCGCTATATTTACCATCTTTATTGGCATCTAAGTTAACGATAACGTAGTATTCACCCGGCGGAAGTGCTATATGAAAGGGCCCGTCGGTAGCCGTTTCGCCACTTGCAATCGGCGTGACTAACGTAGATTCAGCGTACACCTCTATGTGTGCAGGTGTGCCTTCAGGGAGCGATACTTTACCTGTCAGGACGCTTACGTTTTCTTCTGCTGTTCTTTTCTGCTGTTGATAAGTCGCGCTAATTGTGATGCCAATATCTGTGCTGCGTTTGTTCGGTGAAATCAGGACGGGTTCAGGGAACTCCCCGCGTTTTCGCATATTTTCGACACCATAAAACCCGAAATTATCGCCTGCATCCAATTTATTCGTCTTGTTGTTATCAATAATCGCCATGAGATAGTATTTACCCGGCTGCAAATTAAGCGTCCAGGCACCCGAATCCGACACAGTGGTAACCCCAGCGCGGTATTTCCAAGATAGGTCTGTATAAGCGAGAATTAAAGCCTTACGGCCTTCAAGCGCGAAAGATTTCGGGTTTTCCTTATCAAGCGCGAGGCTCAGGGTCCCGCTGCAACCAGAGGTCGCTGTCCGTAAATCGGCTTGGAACTTTTGGAGCTCGGTCGGACGATATCGGGATACGGGAACGATCTCAAACTTTCCATCTGTCAGCGTCGCGCGGCCTGTGATTGGAATCTCTATGTCCCGAACTGTTTCTCTATTGCCTATTTCGATGATCTGATACTTTTGACCTTTATCATTCCAGACAGTGATCCCGAAGACACCGAAACCGTCGCCCACATTAAAATTCCCCGACTTGTCAACATCCACATAAGCGACGAGATAATATCGACCGGGTTCAACGCCAAGCGTAAATCGTCCGTCCCCCAGCTTCGGGATACCGCTGATGTACAACTTCCGTAATTGCTCATCTCTGAAGACAGACACATTCGCATGTGACAGATCGTGTCCCTCCCAAACGATTCTGCCTGTTATCGATGCTGTCATCCGTCTCGTGTCGGTATTTTCTTGGGCGGAAAGGGACTGGTAGAACATGCCACCTATTATTATCGTGCCGATACCAATGACGAGTAATAGCAGCCGCAACCGTTTCATGTTTTATTCCTTTGTTTCTTGAATATTTAATCTTAAGTGATACATGCCATTAATAGTAACACATGCAGACATAATTTGCAAGTGAACTTCAATTTACTATCTGCTGCAAATACATTTGACTTTCACATAAAATATATGGTATAATATATTTAACCTAAGTTGCCACCTATTGATAGACATAGCACTCCTACGGAGTGCGGTCACTTAAATACACCCTTTCTATAGACATATCACCCCTATGGGGTGAGGAAAGTGCCTGACAAGCCTTGTGAAAACGTTAAAAACTTGTTAGTAGCAACTTGGGTTATATTTAATTTACCCAATGCGCGCAGCAGCGCAATCTGTTTTCTGTCCGCAAGATAAACTGCCCGCGCCGAACCGCAAATCCGACAAAAGGAGCAATAGATACAATGAGAGTCAAAGTCTATTATATCTGTGCTGTTTTGCTGATGCTGAGTCTATCAATGTCAGCGTTTGCACAAAACGCACAAGAAGAGCATCTGATAGGTTGGTGGTTATTTGATAATAAAAAAGAGGAAACAGGCAACTGGGGCGATATAGCACTCCAGGGTGCCCAAATTAAAGATGGACAATTGGTCGTTACGACTGACAAATGGGCACACGCCCTGGACTACACCGGACCCGACATCACGGAACTGACACTCGCAACTTGGGTAAGCTTGGACGACTATGCCCGGACAATGGGTTCAGCCCTTACGTTGGATAAAGAGAGCATAGATCAATTTTGTGCAATCGTCTGGGCTGAGAAAGAAGATAAACAGTGGATGCCCGGCAGCAGCCATTTCCGGCGCACTGAGAATTTTCCGGATGCAGTTACCGAAAAGGAGACCGGCGAAGAGGTTTTCTTGGCGATCACATATAGAGACGACAAAAAGCAATACGAGATTACCGGCTACCGGAACGGCGAGAGCCTCGGCACCTTCAGAAAAGGTGATCTCAGGACATGGCCCGCAGGGGATGCCGAAGCAATCTGGGGAAGACGACATGTAAATGGACTCAATGGCCCCGGTAACCTCAGCGCCCATATTTCAGAATCCCGAATTTACAACGTTGCGTTGACAGAAGACGAAATTCAGAGTCTCCTACCCGGGACACTCTCCGTTGAACCCCAAGGCAAACTTGCGACGCAATGGGCAACACTTAAGGCGAAGTAAATTTCAATGATAGGGCGAGGGCCCGTGCCTCCGCCCTATTTCATTTTGATCTAAAAAATAAAACGATATAAACGACCGAAACGCGCATTTCAAGCGCATATTGGAGGATTTTTATGGCAGATGTAGGAAGTGCTGCACCGGATTTCACCTTGACCGGATCAGTCAATCAAGAAGATACTGAAGTTTCACTGGGCGACTATTCAGGTAAAAATTTAGTCGTGCTTTTCTACCCGCTCGATTTTTCACCTGTCTGTTCTGAACAGGTGCCGGATTTCAACGAAAATCTCGGCGCGATTCAAGACAAAGGTGCTGAAGTGATCGCTATCAACCGCGATTCAGCCTTCGCACACAAAGCATGGAGCGAGGCACTCGGCGGCATCGATTTCCCACTGCTCGCTGATATGAACCTTGAAGTTTCCAAGCAGTTCGGTATGGCACTCGAAGAAGTCGGTATTACCACACGCGGTGTCCTCATTATTGATAAGTCCGGCAACATCGTCTTCAAGCACGTCGAAAATGCACCACCGGAAAATACGCTAAGCGCAGCACAGGTCTTGGGTGAATTAGATAAATTGCAGTAGATATTCCAGATGGACCTGTCCGTATCCTGTCTTAGCCAAAAAGGAAAGCGGGCATCAGGCGAAACTTACAAATCATCATTGTGTATCCTATTGATGCCTGCTTCTCGTTTTAAGTTTCATTGACAATGCGATCAGCATAATGGTATAATAGAATTAATGCGGGTGTAGCTCAGCGGTAGAGCGTCAGCTTCCCAAGCTGAGGGTCACGGGTTCAATTCCCGTCACCCGCTTGTATACGGACTTATATAATCGTGTGAAACCGAGGAAAAACATGGCACGCAACCAACGGCTAACCAAAGAAGAAATCCAAGAAGATAAATTTATTGAAGGGCTACTGACAGCCTACGCGTTTTTGAAGGAAAACCTTCAAACGATCATCATCGCAGGAGTCGTCATCCTGGTCGCTGTCGGGGGGTATGCAGCGTATTATCAGAATAGAGAGAACCGTCGCGCTGAAGCTACGCTTGCACTCCGCGAAGCCACCGAGGCATATCAGAAAGCGGAAGAGAGTCTTTTTGACGCTGAAAAATTGGAAGGAAGTGAGGAATTACTTAAAACCGCGCAAACCCAACTTAAAGCCATCTTTGAGAAACACGCAAATACCACTCTTGCGGATAAAGCGCGTTATCAGTACGCAAAAACCCTCTATTATCAAGGCAGCTACGCTGAAGCACGCGCCCAATTCCAACAGGTGATTGAAGAACACCAACCCGGAAATCAGATGGATAGTTTGTACGCGCAGAAGGCTATCGGAAACACCTATGAACAGGAAGGCGACTATGAAAAAGCGATCGCTGCCTACCAAGCGAACGCGTTTCCAGAGACACCGCAACTCTCACCAGAGATTCGGAAATTCGTGCTGATGGAAGCCAAATTTAACCAGGCACTTGCTTACGAAAAATCGGGCGACTCGGATGCTGCACGCAACACTTATAAAGAGATCGTAGATGAATTCCGAAGTACCCTTGAAACTGGACTCACAGAGAAAAGTCAAGAACTGTTGGAAGAAGTGAAATCCGTTATCACTGCTATCGGCGAGCCGCTTGATGGCGATCTCTCAAATCCTAAGAATCTGGCATTCGGGTTACCACAAGAAAAATTCAATCAGGCACTCGCTTCTCAACAGTCCGATGATACAGACACCGCACGGAATACATATCAACAGATCGCTGACGAATTCGGGCACACGCTGGAAGTGAAGTTGGCAACGCAAAACCTTGAACAGATCAAAGATGCCAAAGTGGTAATTACGGCTATGGCTAATGGTTCAAACGCTGAAGCATTGGAATTTCCGATTCCTGTATCTAAACTCAATCAAATCCTCGCTGATCAAAACTCCGAGGACGCGAATGCAGTGCACGAGGCGTATCATGAGATCTCTAACAAATTTGGGCAAATGTTGGAAACGGAACTTGGAAAGAAAAACCCTGAACAGATTGAAGCTGTCAAAATCGTTATTGATGCGATCGGCGAACCGTTTAAAATTGACCTGCCGGGTGCTGAAAAGTTGGAAAACGAGAACCGTTATTTTGAAGCTTATGTCGCTTATGTCGACGCGCTCCGTGCTTATCGGGTAAGAAAAGACATTCACGGAGGGCTCTCCTCAGAACTCCGAAAACAGATCAGTAACTTTGAGAAAAAGGCGATGACGGTAATAAACAGTATTCAAAACGCTCGCCGTGCTGACGATGAGGGAAGAGAGAGCTCCGCACTTTACGGTTACGATTCGGTTGTTGAACTGGAAACATTGGGATTAAGTCGGCATCTCTATGAGAACGCACTTTTCCACTATAAAAGGCTGGGATCTGCCCAATAATTATCTATTTTAAGGAGCCTCAATGATATACAATAATAGGGCCACTTCTCTTTATGCCGCTAAAGTCGGTAAGATCGCGCTTTGCTGCACGCTTATCTTAATCGCAGTTTCATGGACACAGATAAGCGAAGCGGTGCCCACTGGACAACTCGCTTACGCCGTCAACGGATTTGACGAAAATTTGGGACGTTTCGATTGGAACCTCTATGCAACCGCAATTAAAGACACTAACGATTTGAGTGCCATCTCCCTGAACCACAAAGGCATGTATCCCGCCTGGGGTCCCGACGGAGATTTACTCTATTTTATACAGTGGCAGGCAGGGCAATCGGATGTCTATTCCATTAACCCAGACAACCCAAAGAATAAGAAGCGGATTACGCAGATCTCCGGCACCTATCGCTTCCTTGCGGTTTCTCCCAATGGTAAGAAACTCGCTTTCAACGGATGGACAATGGAACAACTCCCCCAAGAAAATCAGATTTGGATGCTGGATACCGAAACCGGAGAGATGGAAGTCATGACGCAAGTACCGCACTTCGGATGGCCCTATTCTTTCTGGGGACTCTCTTGGTCGCCTAATGGAAAGCGGCTCGCCTTTTCGCTCTCCAGACCCGGATGGCTGGAGCACCTCTATATCTTAGACATTGAAACGCAAGAGATAGAAATCTTAACCGAAAACAATAAAGATTTTTACCCCGTCTGGGCACCCGATGGACAACGTATCCTCTTCCTCAGATGGAATAGAGAATTTGATACGTTCTGCCTAATTGACGTTGAAACGAAGGTCATTGAACCTCTGTTTAATGTTGACAAAGCCACAGGATATTGGGCGGACTGGTCACCTGAGGGAGATTATATGATCTATTCGCGCTGGGGCACTGTCTACCTCTATGACTTTGCAAACGGGGAGACCGAAGAACTCGTCGAAATTGATGGCAGCGTATTCGTCATATCGTGGTTACGTGATATTCGGATACTACCTGTTGAACCGCAGCAGAAATTGGTCACAACCTGGGGCGATATTAAACGTAGATAGTTTGCAGGCGTCAGTCGCCAGTTATCAGTTAAGAGGTTTCTAATGCTTGATTATCTTTTGGTAACCGTCTTTATGCACTATGGGTAACAAGCGTGACAAAAAATATTAGTCCATCGAAAACCAGACTGAAAACTGATAACCGCTAACTCCTAAAAAAGAGGACAAACCCGTGTTAGCCAGCGTTGAAAAAGCGTTAGAATACGATAAGATTAAAGTACTTTTGAAAAAGTATACCGCTTCTCAACTCGGGACAGCGCGGGTTGATACCCTTACGCCGTCTTATGACATTGACCACGCGCGCTATCTACAGGCGTTGTGTAGTGAAACCAAATGCTTTCATCAACTTTACGGAGGCATTCCGTTACCAGGGTTAAGAGACATCCGAGGCTTACTCAACCACGCTGCGAAACTCGGTTCACTCTTAGACGCTGAAGAACTCCTTGATGTCCGAAAAGTCGCAAAAATTCCGAGCGACATCCACCGTGTATTTGAAAAACGCGAACGCGAAGAGTTTCCTAACCTCTTTGCTCTCGTGGACGCACTCCCAGCATTTCCTGAATTGGTCGACGCTATTGACTATTGTATCAATGCAGAGGGTATCCTCCTCGACCGCGCAAGCCCCAAGTTACGATCCATCCGCCGCAAATTATTGCGACTCCGTGAAAATATACATCAGAAACTTGAGGCAACGCTTCGCTCTCCAGAATGCCAAAAGGCAATTCAAGAATCCGTCATTACTACCCGAAACAACCGGTATGTCATCCCCATCAAACAAGAGGCACGCGCATCTTTCCAAGGTGTCGTCCAAGCACAATCCACAAGTGGGGCAACCTTTTTTGTAGAACCTCTGGGCATTGTGCAGATGAACAACGCGTTACATGAAGCCGCCGAAGCTGAACACCGTGAAATACAACGTATTCTGCTTACGCTCACCGATCACGTCCGCAGCTATCTAAACGAATTGGAAGTATCGCTTGAAGTATTAGCAGAATTCGACTTTTTGAACGCAAAAGCACGCTTCAGCTTAGCACTCAACGCCGTTGAACCGAAACTGAATACACGCGGTAACGTCAAGCTCATTGAAGCGCGACATCCGTTGTTACAATTCCATCTCCAAAACCAACAGGCAGCTGAAGCGGATGTGAATCTACCAGAAAAGGTCGTACCGACAAATGTTCATATCGGCAAAACCTTCAAAACGCTGATCATCACCGGTCCGAATACTGGCGGCAAAACAGTTGTCCTTAAAACAGTCGGGTTGTTGGTATTGATGGCGCAGTCAGGTTTACATATCCCAGCCGAACACGGTAGCAAAATCGCTATCTTTGACCATGTATTTGCCGATATCGGCGACGATCAGGGGATCGAACAGAGTTTGAGCACCTTCTCTTCTCATATCACGAAAATTGCCGGAATGCTCAAAACAGTTGAAGCTTCCGACCAGTCGCTCGTACTGTTAGATGAAATTGGGGCAGGAACAGACCCCAGCGAAGGAACCGCCTTCGGTATGGCACTCCTCGATTGGCTCGGTGAAAGGCAGGTCAATACAATCGTTACAACGCACTATGGCGCGCTTAAAGCGTATGCACATACACAGCAAACTATGGAAAATGCATCCATGGAGTTTGACTGGACAACGCTACGTCCTACGTACCGATTGCAAGTAGGAATACCGGGCAGTAGCAATGCCATAAACATTGCAGCGCAATTAGGGATTCCCTCCGAAATCCTTGACGCAGCGCAAACCCATATAGGCAATAACAACGTCGCTGTTGAAGACCTACTCGTGGAACTGCAGCAGAAACAGGATAAATTGGATGCCGATCAAAACCGCCTACAAGATAAAATTCGAGACGCTGATGCCGCACATCAGAAACATACGAAACTCGCGCAAGACTTGGAAACCGAGCGGCAGACGCTGAAACAGCAGGCTGAGGCGGAAGCACGTGAAATCGTTGCAGGAGCGCGGCGCACAGTCGAAAATCTTGTCGCCGATATACGCAAGCAACAAGCCTCTAAACCCAGTATTCAAAAGGCTTTCTCAAAGATAGAAACCGCCAAAAAATCACTACAACAGGAGCAACCCCAAAAGCAGGCGAACCCACCGAAAGTGGAAGTCAACGTTGGCGATAAGGTCCGAGTCAAGAAACTAAACCGATTCGCAGAGGTCATCGCCGTTAAATCGAACGCGAAAACACCGCTCCAGCTCCTCGTCGGAAATATGCAAATGCAAGCCGACTACCACGATATTGACTCAGTTCATCCCAAACAGCAGAGCTCTCACCTCTCAACTTCCGTCCTGGATATTCAGTACAGCAAAGCCAACACAATTAGCAATGAAATTAACCTTCACGGGATGTTTGTAAAGGAAGCGTTAGATATAACTATCAAATACCTTGATGACGCAGTCCTCGCAGGGTTGCTATCGGTGCGTATTCTACACGGAAAAGGCACCGGTGCTTTACGTAAAGCGGTTCATGAGGAGTTGCGTGAAAATCCGCTTGTATCCAAATATCAGTTTGCACCCTTTGACCAAGGCGGTGAAGGCGTTACCGTCGTCACATTTAAAGAGTAGGCCAATGAACCGTTCTTCTAAAAAACACTACGTGCCGCGCGAAACGATTGATGAAATTCGGAGCCGAAGCGACATCGTTGAAGTTATTTCCGAATGCGGAATCGCGCTGCGGCCCGCCGGTCGAGATTTCAAAGCTCTCTGTCCGTTTCACACTGAGAAAACGCCCTCCTTTAGTGTCTCAGTGCAAAAGCAGATTTTCTACTGTTTCGGTTGCCAAACAGGTGGGAACGTCATCACCTTCGTGCAACAACATGAAGGCAAATCCTTCATTGAGACAATAGAGTGGTTGGCAGGACGGCTGAATATCGAACTTCCGAATCAGGATGTCCGCCAGAGCGCAGCGCACAAACGGGTCACGAACTTAGAGGATCTCAACCGCTTTGCGGTCGAATACTACCACGCTCAACTTCTCACCGAGCGTACCAGCGCGCGCGCTATGCAGTATCTCAAACACCGTGGGGTCCAACCCAAGACACTGCGATCGTTCCAGCTCGGATACGCGAAATCTGGACGACGGGAACTCGTGAAAGTCGCGACAGACAAGGGGTTTACGATCCAACAACTTATTGATGTCGGTTTGATTAAAGACGAAGACCGGGGCCCTCAGGACCGGTTTTGGAACAGAATCCTTTTTCCGATTCAGAACGAACGGGGTGTACCCGTCGGCTTCGGGGGACGTGCCCTCTCTGAAGAGCATCAACCCAAATACTTAAACTCGCCTGCAACGGTGCTATACGATAAGAGCAAAATTCTTTACAACCTTGACAAAGCACGTCAAGCCATCTACAAACAACAGCACGTGCTGCTCGTCGAAGGTTATATGGATGTTTTGATGCTTCATCAGTCTGGTGTTGAGAACGTTGTGGCTTCCTCTGGGACTTCTTTAAGTGCAGACCACGCGCGTTTGCTAAAGCGGTTTACCTCGGAAGTCGTTATCGTTTATGATGGCGATGCCTCCGGTTTTCAAGCAGCACAGCGTGGGCTGCATCGGCTACTTGCCGAAGATTTACGCGTGCGTATCGCACTGCTCCCGACGGGGGAAGACCCAGACTCCTTTACACGACAGCACGGTGTCAATGCATTTACGGAACTTATAGGCAAAGCGATAAATCTCATCGAATTTCAGATTCAATCCGCTATTCAGCGTCAGGACATTCACCGGATAGATGTAAAAACGCAAATCGTGAAAGAGGTGACCGAGACGCTCTTGAATCTCAAGAACCGCGTTGAACGCAGCGAATACATCAAGTACGCTGCACGCGAACTTCACGTTGATGAACGTGTACTTTGGGATGAATTGCGTGCCGCGGGACTCAAAGAGACCGCTGTTTCTCGTCCGACGCGCCAAAATAAGACTGTCCAGCAGAAGTTACCTGTACGCGCCCAAATCGAACATCAACTTATTGAAGCATTAATCCAAAATCCAGCGTTAATCTCCTATGTCAAATCCCAATTTGACTGTCAACATTTCACGGACCCGCGCCTCGCCAAAGTCGCACAATTGCTTTGGGAAGCGGCTACAGACGATGAGAGCGATCAGATAGATATCCAGGTACTTATCAGTGAGTGCCCTGATGAAAATCAGAGTGCCTTCATTTCAAGTGCGCTTTTGCGGAAGACTCCCGCGCCGAACCTGCAAGCAAGAGTGGATGGATGTCTCAAGAAATTACGCAACTTCCACTTACAAGACCTTGAGCAGCGCGTCCGATCCCACGCCATCGCCGAAGGCGCAGATGAAATGGAAACACTTGAGCAGTTGGTAAAGCTTTCAAACGAGAGGCGCGCGCTCCGCGATCGCGACGTGCCGCACGATCGCCATGAAAATTTAAACGAAGAAGGAGTTGAAAATGAATTTTAAAGAAGACCATCCTACGCTTGATTATCTTGATGATGTTGACGAGGCTGATGACATCGAATATGACGATGAATTTGCCGAAATAGCCGCAGCCAGCAGCGGTTATACCGATGACTCCGTGAAGGTCTATATGCGCGAGATGGGAAAATTTCAGCTGCTTAATAAAGCACAGGAGATCGAACTCGCCAAACGGATTGAGGCGGGCTATCGAACGGTCCAAGAAGCCACCTTCAGCACGCCACTTGCAATTACCGAAATTCGGAAGCTGCTCTATAAAATCGTTACCGCTAAGAAGCGGGCTTCCGATATTGTTGATATGGAAGTTGACAGCACTTCAACGCGGCATAAGGAACAGCTGCTGCGGGAACAGGTCAAGAACGTATTGGATATACTCGAAGCCTTTGAGATGGAATACCTCACCGTTAACCCCCCTGCGGCTTCTACAAATGGGAAGAAATCGAAAAACCGCGTGGACATCGTCGGCAGCCTTGAGGAACTGAAAATTGACCCCGAAGAAATTAGTAAGATCTCCAACCTCGTTAAACAGGCGGAGCATGAGGTTAGCAGATGGGAAACCGAAATCCAGCAACTCCAGCAGAAGTATAAGATCCCTGAAGAATGGGTCAGTGGAAGCAACGGTACGCAACCGAAGTTCGAAACCGATTCCAGAAGGAGCGCCTATGTGACCATTATCCGTTTACAGCGCAATATCCGGCAGCATATCAACGAAATTGGCATCCCTCGCGAGCAACTCAAGGCTATCATCCAACAAATCGACAAAGGCGAATCCGAAGCACAAGAGGCAAAGATGACAATCGTTGAAGCCAATCTCCGACTCGTCGTTAGTAACGCAAACAGATACAAACACCGTGCCGCAGGACTTGACTTCCTCGACTTGATCCAGGAAGGCAACATCGGATTAATGCGAGCCGTTGACAAGTTCGATTACCAACGTGGGTTTAAATTTAGCACCTACGCGACATGGTGGATTAAACAGGGTATCACACGCGCGATCGCCGATCAAGGACGAACCATCCGTATCCCTGTACACATGCACGAGCGGATTAACAAGATCCGAAGCGTGCAACGCTCACTCTTGCAGGAACTCGGAACTGAACCGACAGCTGAACAAGTTGCTAAAGATCTCAATATGCCGGTCCGCAAAATCAAAGAGGCACTCGCAGTCTCACCAGAAATCGCTTCTCTTGATACCCCAATCGGTGAGGACGACGATAACCCCCTCGCTTCTCTTATTATGGATGTCGATTCGCCTTCTCCTGTCCAACAGGCAGAATTGAATATCCTCAAAGAGCAGATACAAGATGTTCTCTCCGAACTGCACCAGCGTGAAAGAGATGTCATCTCTCTCCGTTTCGGGATTAATGACGGCCATCCGAGGACGCTTGAAGAAGTCGGTAATTTCTTCAATATAACCCGCGAACGCGTCCGGCAAATTGAAGCGAAAGCACTCCGTAAATTGCGACACCCAAAACGCAGCCGAAAACTACGCGACTTCGTCCACTAAGCCCACAGACTATTATAACCCAAGTTGCTACTAACAAGTTTTTAACCTTTTCACAAGACTTGTCAGGCACTTTCCTCACCCCGTAGGGGTGATATGTCTATAGAAATGGTGTATCTAAGCGACCGCACTCCGTAGGAGTGCTATGTCTATCAATAGGTGGCAACTTAGGTTATTATAAAAAATTTGATTTTAAATCCAAAATATAGTATAATTCTTATAGTTGAAAAATGAAGGGCCCATAGCTCAGTGGTCAGAGCCACCGGCTCATAACCGGTTGGTCCTAGGTTCGAGTCCTAGTGGGCCCATATCCCCACGGGGGGCGTTAGCTCAGGGGTACGAGCGCTACCTTCACACGGTAGAAGTCACTGGTTCAAATCCAGTACGCCCCATCGTTCGCCGAACCGAGGAGACGGAGATGGAAAGCTGGGAGACCCCGCACTTCGTAGAAGCAGGGGTGAAAGCCATTGACTGCGACATCCATAACGAAGTCCCAACCTTGCAGACGCTTTTTCCATACATGTCTGATTTCTGGGGCGACTATTGTCGTAACTCCGGTTTTAGAGGCCCCGATGCAAATGACTACCCCCGCGGCGCACCGCTAACAACACACCCTGATGCACCTTCCCCGTGGGACATCGATCTCTCACATATCCGTCAGCAGCTGCTTGACGGTTGGAATCTTGAATACGGTATTCTTAATTGTGCCTACCGGGTACAAAGCGTTCATAACCCCGATCTTGCTGCAGCTATCGCACAAGCAATAAACGATTGGCAGATAGAACACTGGCTTGACCCGGAGCCGCGGCTCCGTGCTTCACTTGTGATCCCAAGCCAGATTCCAGAACTCGCCGCAAACGAAATCGAACGCGTCGGGGAGCATCCAGGGTTCGTTCAGATCATACTACCTGTCCGTTCTCGGACACCCTACGGTAACCGGTGCTACCATCCGATTTATGAAGCAGCAGTCCGGCACAATCTCGCTATCGGTATCCATTACGGCGGGGCACCCGGAACCCAACCTTCACCGACAGGATGGCCCTCTACATTTTTAGAGGAATATGCAGGCATGACACAGGTCTTCCAAGCACAGGTAATTAGCCTCGTCGCGGAAGGCGTTTTTGACCAGTTTCCAAAACTCCGTGTTGTCCTCATTGAAAGCGGTTTTACGTGGCTTCCCGCGATGATGTGGCGGATTGATAAAGAGTGGCGCGGCCTCCGAAACAATACACCGTGGGTCAAACGTCCGCCATCGGAGTACATGCGAAAACATATCCGGTTTACCTTACAACCCGTTGATGCGCCCCCAACACCGGAGCAGCTGCTTCAGATTATCGGGCAACTGGAATCCGATGAAATGCTCATGTTTTCAACGGATTATCCACATTGGCAGTTCAACACACCAAACGAGGCACTGCCATCGGAATTACCAAGCGCACTCGCTCGTAAAATTTTGCACGAAAACGCAAGTAACTTCTATCAATTGTAGTTATCGATTATCAGTTATCAGAGGGAATAGTTGTCAGTTATCAGGTACGTATTTGACTCGCTTGCATCTTTTCGTCCTGTTTGTTACCCAAATTCGTAACGACGGTTACAAAGAGATATGAGGCAATCAAAAGACCAGGCTGACAACTGAAAGCTGACGACTGACAACTGGAAACTAACTACATGGAGATAAACGCGATGGAAAACACAACAAAACGTAAAAAATTCAAAGTGATCGATTGCGACATTCATAACTCCGTGCCACCCGGCGGCTTGTCTCCTTATCTATCCCAACGGTGGCAAGATCACCACAAGGTTTTCGGACTCCGCGGTCAAATCGGCGGATACTATCCACGGGCACTGCTAAATGCTGCACGCCACGACGCATGGCCCCCCTCAGGGCTCTCACCCGGTGCAGATTTAGGGTTCATGCAGGAGCAACTCCTCGACGCTTGGGATATTGAATACGGCGTGCTTAACCCGTTAATCCCTGTCGGTGAACAGTTGAATCTTGAGTACGGTGCCGCACTTGCAAGCGCAGTCAACGACTGGCAAGTTGCCGATTGGGTGGAACCTGAACCCCGTCTACGTGCCTCCATCGTCCTTCCGTATGAGAATGGGGACCTTGCTGCTGCCGAAATTCATCGGTGCGGTCCAAATCCGGCGTTTGTTCAGATTTTGATCCTTGCACGCACCAGAGAACCGCTTGGCAACCGAAAATATTGGAAAATTTACGAAGCAGCCGTTGAATACGATCTACCTATCGGTATCCACTTCGGCGGCAATCAGGGACCCATCACAGGTGCTGGGTGGCCCTCCTATTACATAGAAGACCACGGCGGTATGCCGCAAGCTTTCCACACCCAAGTTATCAGTTACGTCTGTGAAGGCATATTTGACCGTTTTCCCACGCTCAAAGTTGTGTTAATTGAGGGCGGATTCGCGTGGCTCCCGCCCCTCATCTGGCGACTCGACGCGACATGGGAAAAACTCCGCAGCGAAATACCGGATCTCAAACGTAAGCCCTCCGAATACATCCGCGACCATTTCTGGCTCAGCACACAACCCATGGAAGAGCCACCGAAGCGCGAGTATTTCGAGCAGATGCTTGAGCAGATGGACATGAACGAAAAACTCATGTTCGCGACGGATTACCCGCATTGGGATTTTGATGCCCCTGACCGCGCGCTCCCCAGTTTCCTTACATCGGAACTCCGTCAGAAAATCCTATCAGAAAACGCTCGTGAACTTTACGCCTTTGACAAACTGTCGTGAGAGTTTCCCTTAAAATGGGTAGGCGAGGTTTCCTAACCTCGCCGGTTTACACAGGGAAAACGATAATTTCAATAATAGAGATTCTGCAACTGTACTGATAACCGATAGCTAACTACCAAAATGCCTAAATACGTCGTAGCAACCCCAGACGAAATCCCTCCCGGCGAACGTAAAATCGTCCAAATTGGCGGACGTTCCATCGGGATATTTAATATTGATGGCGAATTCTTCGCCATCCGCAACAGTTGTCCGCACCAAGGCGGCCCCCTGTGCAAAGGCATCGTCACCGGATTCTTAGAGTCACCGACTCCAGGCACCTATCACTACACCCGCAAAGGCGAGATTCTCCGGTGTCCCTGGCACAGTTGGGAATTCGACATCAAAACCGGGCAATCTTGGTGGAATCCTGCCCAACGCCGCGTCAGGAAATACGAAGTCCAGGTCGAAAGCGGTGAAGACATTGACGCATCCAATTCCGAACGCGAAAAAGGTCCTTATGTCGCCGACACGTTCCCTGTTTCCGTTGAAGAAAAATATATCGTTATTGAAATTGATTCGTAGGGGCGAGGTCCCTCGCCTGCCTGTATCCGTAGGGGCGAGGTCCCCTCGCCCGATCTACTCATCTTCCTCCAAACCGCCAATCAATTCCACCTGATCCCCCGGCGAATAAAAATACGAACCCGGTTTCCACTCCCCGATATCCCCAATCAATCGCCGTTGCCGTGGCGTACATCGTGCCAGAAGTTCAGCCGATGCCTTCTCGTAATCAAAAGGTCGAAAACACTGATGACTATAGCAATAGATTAAAGTCTTCCGGGCTTGCTCTGATCGGTTTGCAACAACACCGTGCCATAACGCGTGCGGAAACACCGCTGCATCACCAGCTTTTACGCATAACTGCACCGCTTCAGGGATATACGGACCGTCCTTGACCCCTATTTCAGGAAAAGTCCGATTATGGCTCCCCGGCACGACAGTAAAATTGCCGCTATCCGGTACTTCAAGGTCCGTCAAGAAATAATGGATTTTGACTTGCAGCGGTAAACTCGACCTGCTGACCCGAAGAGTTCGCATCGCTTGTCCGCCATCCGTGTGCAAATAACCTTGATCTTTCAGGTTCGGCGGACGCACAATCACCTCCGACATACTCAGCTGAATGAAATCGCCTAACAGTTCGCGCACAATCGGAAACGTCACCGGATGATCCATCAGATTAACGAAAATGTCACTATCTTCCATCACATTCCGTTTATCGAAAACCGACTCCGCAGTCACATTCTCACCTTTCCGAAACACCAGATCCATTGCATCCACCGTTGCTGTCAATGCCTGCACCTCATCACGAGAGAGCACCCCTTTCAAAACAAGGTAACCCTCAGTCTTCCACTGTTTACGTTGATCCTGTGTTAAAAGTCCCATCTATGTATCACCTCCATCGTCCAGTTTTACGATTGCTAACCGACAATTGAAACCTCAATAATAAAATAGATGACAAATAAATCTGTGTCAAGTAAAATAACCTTATACGGATAAAAAAACGTGACATTCGGACAAATTTACGCTACTTTGCCCCCATTTTCCCGTTTGAAGGGAATTGAAATAGGATTTATTCTCCTCCAAAAAAACAAAAGCTCCCGACTGTTCTGTCCAGTTCACATTGATAGCATCTGTGGGGCGAAGCAACCTCCAAATGCCCTCAGTGCGAAACTGGATAGAACACTACGTCGGCATATCTCAAAAGCTGCGTAGTTCTGTTTTTTCAGAGCCATTCAATTTCAAGAAATTATCGGATCTTAGACACAAACCTAACAAACCTCAAGGTTTCAGTCTTTAGTCCCGTTAGGGGACGTTATGTTTATAGCAGCGTTTTCAAACGAGGATCTAAGCCCTGTAGGGGCGACATGTTTATGTTTATCCATGGCGGGTCGGGCTGCGCGGCGAACGCGGGCAGTGTCGATTGGAAAAAGTAGAAAGTCTGCTTGCATATCTTGGCAGTGCCAGTCAGACAATTTACACCGCAGAGACGGAGATGTTGGCGGATGACGGGTTGGTACTTGCTATGGCAATTGAAGCGACCCGTGCTGTATCGACTCGCGTTTCCACGCCCGTAAATGTTGAGGGCACGCTACCGTTTTGGCAGACGCTCAAACCACTCCCGGATCTCAGAGATTTGTATAACACCGAGCCAGATGAGAACCGCAACAATAACAGCGATCCAAATTAAGAAACGGGCGTTGTGTTTAATGATACCGATGATGACAAATACAGCGAGAACGGCTGCAATTATCAAAAATTGTGGGGAGTCGGTTAATTCAGACATAATGGTTTCCATTCGCTTTCTGTTTTAGGATTTAGAGCACAACAGGTTCACCGAACCTTTTCTCTCGCCTCCAGTACCTTATCTACAACAGTTTTAACATCGGCTTCATCCACAAACGGAGAGAGGATATACGATTTCAGAGCAACAATCGGTTCGCCATAACTGGTGTGCCGATAGCAATCGGTTGTCGAAATGACCACGCCTCTCCCCTCCATCGCTTCTGAATGGACATATTGATAGATATCTTGGTTATAGGCGTTGTGCGCGATCAAACTCTCGCGATAGGCAGCGTCCTCAAATTCCTGACGCTTAATTGAGAAGGTATCCACACCGAGCGGATAGGCGCGAAAAAGGGTGACAGTTCCAAAATTATCCCGATTGAGCACGGTAGTCCCTGCGTGACCTTCCAGGTGTTCCCGCAGGAGTTGTGTCATTTCAACGATATGACCGAGGATAACTTGCAAACCTTGTTCACCAAATAACTTAAGATTCGCAAGCGCAGCCAAGGGACCCGTCCCCGCTCTTGAGGTTTCAAGTGTATACATGCCAGGACGATAGTCTCCAAAGTGATAAAGGTAGGGCATCTGTTCAGGATGCCGTTTCACCAACTCCAGGTCTGCCTGGTTCTTGATGAGCACGAGACTGGAGGTATAAGGCGCGAAACCGGTTTTATGGAAGTCAATACCGATAGAATCTGCAAGGGATAAGTGCCGGATGCGCCGACATGCCCCCGCCAATGCACGGATAGTGCGTGGGCGGAATCCTAAGGGATTCTCCTCAAAATCGTAGTCGTTAAACACTGACCACGCCCAGCCGATCACTGCGTCCGCGTGAATATGCGGACGATAGTCAAGTTGGAATTCATCGACGAGTGTATCCCGTAACACCGCAATGCGTTCTAAATCGTCTAACCCGAACGCATCCGTGGTACCCAACGTTGCAATGATGGCAGCAATCTTTTTCCCATTTGCAAGTGCATGCCGAGTTGCTTTTTCGAGGTGCGTTATATCCATTTCGTTTTCGTTCGTTGTCGGGATTGTAACCAGATTCTTCGTCCCGATACCGAGCCATCCCACGATATTCGTAGCACAATAATGTCCCGTGTCTGACACGAATACGACCACATCCTCAGAAGTCCCGTTTTGGACAGTCCCTGGGCACGCCTTCTCCAAACCGATTTTCACACCGTAGAGTGTTGTGCCGGTGCCACCGAAGGTGAACACACCACCTGACTCTCCCTGATCATATCCGATCATTTTTGAGGTCATCCCGGCGACCTCCACTTCAGCCAATGCGACGAGACGGCTAAACTCATCCCACGTGATATTCGGGTTGTACAGCGAAGCCACAAGCACACCTATCAGACTTGGAATCGTCGGCGGCGGTATCACGTTTTGTTGTATCCGAGGATGTCCGAAAATCGTCATCCCTCGGAGATAACTCACGAGGTCCGCGGTGACATCCTCAACCGATGCCATAGTCTCGGGCAAAGTCGTCTGCCGTGCCCCCTCAAAATCAGCAGGAATGATCGTACCGAGCATCGGCAGATGTGTTTTAAGCGCGTCCACTTGGTCCAAAGCGCGCATAATGGAATGCACAAAATAGGAATCGTGAATCGGATCAGATACCGGTTGTGGAAAGGCGAGTCGGATGTTTTCTAAAATATCGCGGTAGTTCACGTTTTTCAATCTCCATATCAGAAATGATATTATTATATTATCACAACCCAAAGCTATTTTCAAATGCATAAAAAATACAAGTCTCCTTTTTATCCTTTGCAGGAATTAAAATAGATGACAAATAAATGCACCTCATGTAAAATAGAAGCAGCTCTATTTTGGAAAAGGGGAGGCTTGCGCATGCAACCGAATTCACGTCCGAATAATTCCGGAAAACTGACCGATACACAGATGCGTGATTTTATCGTGAACGGACATCTGACCATCCGAACCGATCTGCCACGCAGTTTTCATGAAACGATCTATCGCAAAACGCAGGAATATACCGCAAAAGAGGGGAATTTAGGCAATAATATCTTGCCACGTGTCCCTGAACTGCAAGCGGTTTTTGAGGATCCCGCTGTGCGCGGCGCATTCACAAGTATTTTGGGTGAGAACTACGCCATGCATTCCCATCGCCATCCACACCAAAACCGTCCACACAGCGATGGACAAGGGTTTCATAAGGATAGTTATTGGGGGTATCAGAAGGTGCGTCACCACTGTCCGCGCTGGGCGATGGCGTTCTACTACCCACAGGACGCACCCGTTGAAATAGGTCCCTCGGCAGTCTTACCGGGAACACAGTATTACAACACCCGGATCACCGAAGGCAACGATGGCGAATTAGCACTCAGCGGTGAGGCTGGCACGCTAACAATCATCCACTTCGACCTCTGGCATCGTGCCATGGCGAACCAGACGGACAAGACGCGCTACATGATGAAATTTCAGTTCACTCGAATGGACCCGCCGCAAACACCGGAGTGGCAGGTAACCGATCCGAACTGGACATTGGAGGAGAGCGATCCGTCTATACCGACACATCAAGGCGCGTGGCGGCATATCTGGAATTGGGTGGCAGGAGAATTCAATGGCGACGCAACACAAGCGGCGAACGGAAACCTTACCAAACACATTACAGCGTTGAGCGATAACGATGCGTCTGTCCGTTCCTGCGCTGCTGATGAACTCGGTGCGTTTGGTGAATCCGCTGCAGACAGCGTACCGCACCTCATCCAAGCGTTACGCGATGATTACGAACCTGTCTGTCTGAACGCTGCTTACGCACTCGGCGCACTCGGCGAACCAGCTGTTCCACAACTGATTGAGATGATTGGTGATGAGAACGGACCTACCCGACGGATGGCAGCTTACGCATTGGCAGCAGTCGGTGCCCCTGCAGTCCCTGCCTTGAGTGAGGCATTACAACACACAGCCGATGCCGTTCGGATTGAAGCCACTTACGCCTTAGCACAGATAGGGGACGCAGCAGAACCTGCTATTCCGGCATTGCTGGAACGGACGAAAGACGAATGTGTTGAAGTCCGCCGCTATCTTCCTGAAGCTCTTGGGGGGCTCGGCGCAACCGCCGCGCCTGCAGTGCCACACCTAACCGATATGGTCGCGGACGATGACGACAAACAAGCGCGCTTTGAAGCAGCATTAGCATTGGCACAGATTGGATCCGCCGCGAGCCCCGCAGTGCCAGTATTGGCGAAAGCCCTCTGGGACGAAGATCGCTATGTCCGAGACAACACTATCCACGCCCTGAAGCGCATTGACACCCCCGAAGCGGAATCGGTACTCTTTGATTATCTACTGATGGCTCGATGGTGTCCGATTACAAATCGCGAAAGCACTTTCTAACAGACTCGCCCATTCGCTTATCTCGGCAGGGCTATTTAGTTCTCGGTTTTTTCGTCCAATTTTGGACTCCCGGGCCTGGTAGGTGCGATTTCCTAACCGCACTCCCGGGCCTGGTAGGTGCGATTTCCTAACCGCACTCCCGGGCCTGGTAGGTGCGGTTTCCTAACCGCACCGGATCCAAAAAAAAAGGTGCCAAACCCACTGGCGAGGTTTTGCGGCGTACTGTCCCATAAACGATGGGCATTCCTAACCTCGCCTATTTACACTTTAGGACTCCGCACATGAACTATGAACTGCTCATTAAAAACGGAACCGTCATTGATCCCGCGCAGGGCATCCATGCGCCCAAAGATATAGCATTTACGAACGGGCGCGTCTCAGCCATCAGCGACGAGATACCCACATCCGAAGCGCGGGAGGTCTTGGACGCAGCCGGATGTTTCGTCACACCCGGTCTCATCGACTTACACGTCCATGTCTTCTACGGTGTCAGTCATTTCGGGGTTGAACCCGATCCGACCTGCTTAGCACGCGGCGCGACGACAGTCGTGGATGCAGGCTCCGCCGGTGCAGACACGTTTCCAGGGTTCCGTAAATACGTCATTGATGTCAGTGACACACGTATCCTCGCCCAATTGAACATCTCGTCACAAGGCATGCTCACACAGGAAATTGGGGAATTAGAAAACCCTGATTATGCGGATGTCGGGAAAGCCTGTCGAATGATAGAGCAGCATCGCGACATCATTTTAGGGGTCAAGGTCCGGCTAACGCGTGAAACTATCGTCGGTGCGCGGGCACAGATGTTACCGTTGCACAAGGCACGTGAAGCCGCGGATGCTGCTGGACTCCCGATAATGGTGCATCCGCAAGACGCGTGGTGCGAATCTATCGACGATATACTCGCACTCATGGGTGAACGCGATATTCTCACGCACTGCTTTCACGATATGGCGTGCGGTATCTTAGATGAAAACGGTAAAATTCGGGATTCTGTTCACGCAGCGATTGAACGCGGTGTTATCTTTGATGTCGGACACGGGGCAGGCTCGTTCAGTTGGGATGTCGTTCAGAAAGCGATGGCGCAAGGTGTTGAACCGACGACTATCTCCTCTGACCTACACGTCTATAATGTTAACGGTCCTGTCTACGATCTCGTGAATGTCGTCAACAAATTCCTATATCTCGGCATGTCACTTGACGACGCGCTGGCAAAGGTAACGCGTATTCCAGCGGAAACCGTCCTGATGCCTGGGCAAGTCGGGACATTGGCGGTTGATGCCTGGGGAGATGCGGTGATTTTTGAACTGCGTGAGGGTGAATTTCAACTAATAGACGCGCGTGGAGAGATGAGGATTGGAAAACAGAAATTGGAACCTATTGTCGTTGTCAAAGGCGGACAAATCTATAGACAACGGCATTGATTAGGAGGGACGCAATGCAAAAACCGATTCGCTTGGGACTTATCGGCTGTGGTGGGATTGTGCAGAATACACATGCGCGCGCTTATCGCGCCCTATCGGATAACGTTCAGGTTACTGCGCTGGCAGATGTCGTTCCAGAAAATCTGCAAAACATTGGCGATATGTTTGATGTGCCAACGGAAGCACGCTACACGGATTACCGGGAGATGCTGGCACAGGCAGCAATCGACGTGGTGACGATTGCTACACCGCATTCACTTCACGCCGAACAGGTTATCGCAGCGGCGAACGCGGGCGTGGCGATCATCTCGGAAAAGCCGATGGCGACAAACTTAACGGAAGCAGACGCAATTTTGGAAGCTGTACGCCATAACAACGTGCCGTATACAGTCGTACATAACTACATCTTCACCGCCGGGATGCGGGCGGCGATGACAGAACTTGAGGCGTTAGGGAGACCACATTTCGGACGCAGCACCGGCATGGGATTGAAACCTTCAGACTTTTCAGCTGCACATCCTACGCCTGCGTTCGCGTGGCGCGCCAGCAAAGCAAAAGGTGGCGGTTGTATCATTGATACGAGTTATCATGAAATTTATTCTGTCTGTACCTTGATGCAATCCCCGGTGCGCTATGTCGAGGCACGCGTGCAAACGGTGCATCTTGATATTGATGTTGACGACATCGCGATGCTGTTATGTGAACATGAAAATGGGGCCATCACGACCGTTTCTGGGGCATGGTGCGTGCCTGGCACAGATAACGGTTGGTGTGAGATGCACGCTGAAAACGGTTCATTGCGGGTTCGGCATCGTTACAATGTAGCGGACGCGCTCCGCCGTTTTACCAGAGCGGAAGGCTGGAAAGAGTTAGAGTTGCCTGAATTTGACGAGGCGGAACGCACGGATGCAAGCGGCCATGCCCGTTATTTTATGGAGACCTTTAACGCGCTTGCCGCTGGCACAGCGTTGCCTGTGAGTCCAGAGATGGCGTATCAAAACCTCGCAATTATAGAAGCAGCGCGTAAGGCGACCACGGAACGCTGTGCTATCGAGATTTAACTGCACGATCACATTTTCAAGGATCTCACCGAACCGCCTAAATAATTTTTGATGATGAAAACAAATAAAATTTTCCGGGTCTTGGTTGTTTTGATGGCTGTGTGGAGCATGCATATATCCTTGCAGTGCTTCGCGCAGCAAGACTCGGTAGCTCTTAAAGCAAAAGCGGATGCAGCGTTTGATGCCGAAGACGACGTAAACACGACACTATGGCTTGCCGCGGGTGGACTTTTGGGAACAGCCGGCAGCTGCTTGCTCGGTTCTGTTGCTATCGGTGGAGCTTATATGTATCAACCTGTTCCGCCCGCTGAGCGACTTTTGGGCAAATCGGCAGCGTATGTCGACTTTTATACGGATGCGTATAAGGCGCGCATGCGTAGACTTCAGTTGGTCGCTGCAACAAAAGGG
Source organism: Candidatus Poribacteria bacterium (assembly GCA_963668035.1). Classification (GTDB taxonomy): domain Bacteria; phylum Poribacteria; class WGA-4E; order WGA-4E; family WGA-3G; genus WGA-3G. The sequence continues at coordinate 1,363,176 of OY764073.1, forward strand.
GCACTCGGCGGGTCGGCTGTGTTCTTTTTGTTAGGGACGTTGAAGATAAAGCCGTGGTCACAGCTCGTTATTTGGTAGTGTGAAGTTGGGTTTCGCCGCCGCTCAACCCAACTTATAGGGTTGTCGTTAGAGGATCGTTAATTCATCTTCATCGCCGCTTTCCGCTAATACAGATGCTAATTCTTGAGCGACTGTGCCGAAGGCTTCGGATTGCGGGGACTCAGGATCCGCTGCAACGATTGGCACGCCGAGGTCACCCGCTGTGCAAACTTCAGCATCAAGCGGAATCTGTCCTAAGAACGCCACACTGAATCGCTCACTCATATTTTTCCCGCCATCTCTCCTAAAAATTTCCGTCTTTTCGTTGCAATGCGGACAGAGAAAATAGCTCATATTTTCAATGATACCGAGGATAGGAACTCCAAGCCGTTCAAACATAGCAACGCCGCGGCGGACATCGGCGAGGGCAACGTCTTGTGGGGTCGTGACGATGAGCGCACCGGTGAGCGGGAGGGCTTGCGTTAGCGAGAGGGCGACATCGCCGGTGCCCGGTGGGAGATCAATGATGAGATAATCAAGGTCTCCCCACTCTACATCGCTGAGGAGCTGACGTATAGAAGAGTGTAACATCGGCCCCCGCCAAATCATCGCCTGCTCCTCCGGCACCATAAATCCGATGGACATGAGTTTGATGTTATGACGCACGAGTGGAATAAGCTTCCGCTCCGGACTGACTTTGGGTTGTTCTTGGATGCCCATCATCGTCGGTATACTCGGACCGTAAGCATCCGCGTCCATCAAGCCAACTGTGCTCCCTGCGTTCGCTAAGGAGATCGCGAGATTGGTGGCGACAGTAGATTTTCCCACACCACCTTTGCCACTGGCGACCGCGATTTTATACTTGATATTCGGGAGTGTGATATTTTGTGGCTGTTGCTGTTGCGGCGGTGGCTGTTGTTGCGGTTGCCGCCCAGAAATTTGGGAACCGCTGATCACTTTTAAGTCAGGATGCCCCTTCGTCGGCGTATCCGATTTGGGTTTAGGTTTTTTGTCGTCACCTTTTTTTAGAAATCGCATATCTGCTCTCCTATATGGTGGGTTTCACTATCTACCAGGGAATTTCACACGTCCTAAATAGTTTAACACTTTTTCGGATAATTTTGTATAATACATTTAAGAACTGTTAATTTTCGCCCCAATTGCTGAAAAGGAGTTGCTATGAATATTTTGATGCTCAGACATTCTGCTGGATTTGAACATAGTTATCTGCCGGATGCAGAAGTTGCCCTGAAACAGATCGGTGCAGCAAACGGTTGGAACGTCACCACAACACACCGATGTGACCGCATTACCGCTGAAAATCTCGAAAAACAAGACATCGTCGCGTTCGCAACGACAGGCAATCTACCGTTTGATGATTCTCAAAAAGAGGCGTTACTGAGCTTTGTCCGTAACGGCAAAGCTTTCTTCGGTATCCACAACGCCACAGATACGTGCTACGACTGGCCCGAATACGGCGAAATGATCGGTGGCTACTTCGCTGGTCATCCCTGGCACGAAGAGGTGAACGTCATCGTTGAGGATACCGACCACCCAGCGACCCGTATGTTGGGCAGCAATTTCAAGGTTGTTGACGAGATTTACACCTTCAAAGATTGGGATCGCAACAAAACACGGGTGCTGATGCGTTTGGATAACGATTCTATTGATGTCTCCCGCGGCAATCGCGCGGATAACGATTACGCCCTCGGGTGGTGCCATACTTACGGAGACGGGCGCGTGATGTACACTGCCCTCGGTCATCCTGACGCGCTTTGGCGTGAAGAATGGTTCCATGAACATATCACAGGCTGCCTCAAATGGGCAGGCGGCCTGGAAGATTAATAGCGAAGCGCGCCAAAACGCGCCTACGTAATTTATCCGCCGCTGGCGAGGTTTCCTAGGGGAAATCCACAGAAATACCCAAGCAAAGTCCCCCGGCAAAAACACCTCGCCACATCACAATGCGCCGCTGGCGAGGTTTCCTAACCTCGCCATATCCGCATGAAGTTTAAGTATTTAAATTTGATATAACCCCCGTGGCTCGCAGAAGCGTCTCTTGAACGAGCAATTCATGGGACACTGGCCGATCAGGTGCCTGTTCACCTGCAATAGTCGCCAAAAACGCATCAAGTTCAAGTTCATAGGTACGCTGACGGCTCTCGCCTGCTATCTCCACGATCTGTTCGCCTGCTGAATAGCCGCCTTTTGCTTCGTTCAAACAGAGACGAATTTTCAACCCCGGTTCAAAAGGCTCGAGGATAATAGCACTCCCTTCGCGGCCGTAGACTTCAAATCGGCGCGCAACAGGTTTCGGTTCCAAAGCGGAGATTGAGATAAACGCTATCGCCTTTTCAAATTCATAAACCGTGAGTGTATTATCTTTGAAGGGTTCAAGGGAGTCGCCATCGTTTCTGAGAAATGCGGTGACCTTTTCGGGGCATCCGAGGAGCCAGAGTACCTGGTCGAGGACATGGCCACCCAGATCAAAAAAGGTACCGCCGATGTGCTGACTCGGACGTGTGCGCGAGTCGTGAGAAATATTGGTTGACATGTGTGCCCGGACAGAAAAAACATCGCCTAAAAAGCCTGAGTGCACCCATTCTGCGACCTGCTTGAAGGCGGAATGGTACCGTAACATATACCCCATCTGTACGTGTAGCGATTTTTCTTGGGCGGTATGAATGACGCGCTGCCACTGTCCCCAGTTTTCGCCAGCAGGTTTGTCGTACCAAACGTGTTTCCCAGCATTGACAATCTGTTCTGTCTGATCTAAACTTTCGGCGTTATTGCCCTCCGAAGCGACCGCAACGATAGTATCATCGCTGAGCATCTCTTCAGCATCCGCGAACCAGTAGACATCGGCAAATGTGCCGCCATCTGTCTGACGCTTTTCGCGTTGTTTCGGGTCCGGTTCAAACACACCTGCGACTTCAACATCGGGATTGACGAGCATCGCTTGCATCTTGCCGCGTGCATGTCCATGTTTCGTTCCGTATTGTGCCATCCGTATTTTCGCCATATTTCATCTCCAAAATCCGAAATTGGTAATGTGGTGTTATATGGCTATTATATGGAGATGTGATTGAATGTCAAGGAAATATTCGGAAGGGTAAATATTTTGCTGAAAAGGTGTTAGTGCGTAAAGAACGTTTTCGAGTGCAACCAGCGTAGCGTAATTCATCTCCTACATTCGGGTTGGAAACCCCGGAATTTATTCTGGGGTCACTGACTGCCTTTTGCGTAAGTCCTGAAACATTATAATCCTCCAATGTATATCAAAGAATACTGAATCTAAAGGTTGGAGAAACCTGTGCTTCATAGCAGGTCGCGTTTCCGTAGTGATTCCTATCCAGCAAGTTACATATAGGATACCAAAAAACAAAGCAAATGTCAATCTTTTTGTGGGTGTGTAAAGTTTTTGGCAGCGATCCGGCGTCCAATCCTTTAGACCGGGACTGTACTCCCTTTAGTCCTGTAGGTTGGGTTGAACGGACCTGAGAAGGAAACTGTGGGGATTCAAATCGGCTTCGACTGAAAAATATCGGCGTATACCCCCAAGAACTTAGTGAAACCCAACTTCATACCAGCAGCATTGCGCGAGACCTCAGCAGACAAGCGTTGGGTTTCACTCGGTTTCTGGTTGATGCGGGGTATATGGAGGAGGTTCTGTTCTTCTATGATTTAGACGGTTTGGGTGGTATCCATTCAACCCAACCTACAATGCTTGTTTATCTTTGAATAGGAGACTAACGGTTTCCTATGCTACAGGGCTGTCCCTTTAATAAGCGCGCCAAAAACTTTACACACCCTCTTTTTGTTGACATAAAAAACCAACAATTGAATGACCCTGGGCCTGCGGAGAGAAAAAATTGACAAAAAAGGGTAGACCGTTTAAAATAGGTAAAAAAACAGAGGTGAGATAGAAAATGAAAATCGCAATATGCAACGAAATGTTTGAAGATTGGAAGATCGAAGATGTCTTTACTTATGCGGCTGAACTGGGGTACGAGGCAGTTGAGATCGCACCCTTCACCTTGGCAGACTCGGTGTTAGACATCAGTGAAACTGAACGGACGCGTATTCGTAAAGCGGCGGAAGCTGCGAACATAGAGATCGCAGGACTGCACTGGCTACTCGTTTCGCCGCCGGGGTTGTACGTTAATCACCCGGATGCCGAGATTCGTGAAGAGACGCGGGATTATTTCCTTGCACTGGTAAACTTATGCGCGGATTTAGGTGGAAAGGTAATGGTCATCGGTTCACCGCAGCAACGGAATGTGATGGACCCGCTCAGTTTCGACGAGGCATGGGCGTATGCACGTGCAACTTTCTCAGAAAGTGCAGCACTTGCCGGTGAAAGAGATGTAATGCTGTGCATGGAACCGCTCTCCAGCGACCAGACGAACTTTATCACGAACCCTGATACCGCAGTTGAGATGGTGAAAGCCGTTAATCACCCGAATTTTCAGATGATTTTAGATGTCTGTAGCACCGCGAAAGAGGGATTGGACATGCCGACACAGATTCGGAACCACGCCGCACACGTTGCACATTTTCACTCTAATGACGACAACGGTTATCTCCCCGGCTCCGGCAGCGTGAATTATCCACCGATTATTGCGGCATTGAAAGAGATTGATTATAAAGGGTATGTCTCAACAGAGGTCTTCGACTTCAAACCGGACCCGCAAACGATTGCGAAGCAGAGCATTGAATTTGTGAAGTCGCTGCTATAGCAGAATTTACGCAGCTCCTTTCGCTGGCGAGGTTTCCTAACCTCGCCAAGCTATAGCAGAATTTACGCAGCTCCTTTTGCTGGCGAGGTTTCCTAACCTCGCCAATGTCGTCCTACATAGTGCTTCATGAAAAAATTGCGTAAGTCCTATATAAGGAGAAAACGATGAACAGCACTATCCGCGAATGCTACGAGGCATATAACACGCTCAGAAACGAGATGGGAAGATGGCTGAAGCAGAGTATGCTGCTGGATCCCCCGGGCCCAAACGATGGCGGCGAAGATGAAGCGAACTATGCACTGGCGTGGTTTCCACACTACCTCATCACGGGCGATGCAACTGTGCTGCAGCATTTTGATATGTTGAAGTCGGCACTGCTCGGTTGGGTGCAGCGCGATTGCGTCCACGGCTATGAGCCGAAGGCAGAGGCACATCACGGGCCGGAACCGTTTCTACTCTTCTTGCCGCGCTATATCGGACTCGTGCCTGAGGACACGGAAGCGGTTACTTTGCTAACGGATGCAGCGGAGCATATCGGGAATTGGGTGCCGGAGATTCCCCCGTGGTATGATTATGATCGAGACACATTTATCGGTTACAATATCGGCAGCCGGGACGTGACGAACGATCAAAAGAACGCTTATGAGATGGCAGAGCATTTCCGATTTATCCATATCGCGATTGCGGCGTATCGCGTGACGGGTGAAGAACGCTATCTGACGTGGGGGTTGCGGTACGGAAGAAAACGTGCGGAACGGCTGATTGCGGCACCTGATCCGATGCCGTTGATTTGGACGCTTGATGGCGAAGGACTTGATGAATCTGCTGTCAATGCCAAGAATCTACAGCGGCTTGTGGCAAGTACACATCACATTCCGGGAGACCCACTCGCTGGTATTGAAGTCCTATTGGCTTCCGGTGCGATCTATGCATTGGGCGATCTTTATCTGCTATCTGGGGAAGAGATATTTAAAACAGCGGCAAAGCGGATCGTTGAACCGCTTGTGGCATCGTTGGGTGACCCGTATAACGACCCCGCGGCGGCTGCGTTGAGTTACTACCGCTGGACATTTGAAGATACCGAGTTCGATGCGGCGATTCGTGCTGGATTAGCGGATTTGCCTGATAACTCCCCGGAACTGTTGGCGTTGGTTTTTCCGCAAGAGACACGTCGCCGGGAGCCCGGTGTCGGCAAACGCGCGGATATGGCGTACTGGGGAGAATGGTCAAACGACGGGTCTGTGAAACCGATTCAGGAGCCGTCGACGGCTACGTTGACGCTTGCGTATCAGGTGACGGGTGAGATTAGCTATGCAATGCGTGCGCTGCAGGGTGCTGCGACGCGTTTGGGTATGGCGCGGCGTGTATTGCGCGGTGGACGTGAACACGCGGATATGGGGGGCGCGGTCTGCTCGGTTGCAGCAGGACACGGACGGAATTGGGGGCAAGGCGCGGTCACTGCGTGCTATGGTCCACTGCTGCTGGGAACGCGTGAGGTCCAGGGTGAAGTTATACCGCTCTTGGAGATTCGACAGAATAACGGCAAAAACCATGCGCCGCCGACGTTGCTATCTCTCGTCCGCCCTATCTTAGGAAGTCGGAAGGGAAATACGGAAACCGTTTTCTATAACGGCGGCGATGCGCCGCTTACCTTTTCGTGGCGATTGCGCGCCGATGGAGAAATTGCATGGGATATGACAACACTCGCGGCAGGCGAAATGAAACAGAATTTAATCTAACCGCACCGGAATTTCAGTGAGACACTCTCAAGACATTGTAATCTAAGTTGCCACCTATAAGCCTTGAGGCGGCAACTCGGGTTATCATTTAACTCCCGAAATGCTGTGCAACAAGCACTAAATCGAGAATATTAACGATCTTATCGTCATTGACATCAGCCTCCGGATTTGCTTCTCCGAAGTGAGCAGCGACGAAGGTGAGGTCCAAGATATTAATAAGACCATCTTCATTCACATCATAAGGCTTCGCGGGGGTAACCAGATTGAAACTGGTTAGCTCAAAGATGATATCCTGATCGGTTTCAAATTTAATAGGTCCGAGATCGGGCGCAAGCCACTGGTAAGCAGTCGATCGACTGGCTCCGATTGCAGCGGTAGTTTTCGTGCGTATCTTAATTTTTAGGCAGTTCTCAAACGTACCTGCCGGTGTAACCACGTCTTCCACAGCAATAACTTCGTTAGTAGCGGAGACTGTAACGGGACCCACGAGATATATTTCGGTCTCTCCGCTGGTTTCCCATATCTCGCCAAGCGGAAGTGTTGACGGAAAAAAAACTGCAGGCGGTGAGAATTCCATATTCGCCACCCCAAAAGTCCCCAGCTCTGCGACAACTTTATGGAGTTGCATCCCCGCTTCATCTATCTCAATAAGAAACGTATTCGTACTAACGGTGTCTGTGCCTAATGTCTCTGTTAAGATTTTGAGGGTACGGAGCTGTCCATCGCCGAGTGCTTCATCGGCTGTTTCAAGCGTATAGGTAATGCGTTCAGCACCATCTTGGCTATCCAAAACCCAGGTATTTCCAATATCCGCGGGGTAATAGTTCTGTGCGGATGCCGCGCCGACGAAAACGCAGAACAGTCCGATCAGCAATGTGGTGTTTCTAATCATCTGATTTTCCTTCTCTTTTCTGAAAATGGCTTATGTAGGGACCCGCTCGTAGGGGTTGGGTAACCCAACCCCTACTGCTATAATTGAATCGTGTCGCTATTCGTGTCTCCTACTTCAAGATAACCATCCGTCGGGTTGCAGCAAAATCTGCGGTCTGGAGTGTATAGAAGTAGATACCACTGGCGACAGATTCACCAGCAGCGTTCTTGCCATCCCAATATGCTGCAGTAGATGGAGTCATATACGTCCCTGACGATTTCAGCCCTAAATCCAGGGTGCGGATGAGATGCCCCGCAATATTGTGAATGTGAATAGACACTTCAGCGGATTTGCTCAGCTGGTACGGGATCCACGTTTCAGGATTGAACGGGTTCGGATAGTTCTGTGCCAATATGGTATCCTTCGGTCGCACGTCGCCGACTGTCATTTGTAGCGCGAGAAAAGCGTTACGGATGTCAGCCGTTGAAACGGTACGCTGGAAGGGACCGGAGACGATAGTTCCGCGTTCATCGTAAAGCGTGATTTCGAGATTATCGCCGACTTTAACGACGCTCTTGCGGTTGAGGTCCGCCCAGACAGCGGCAGAACGTTTCGCGTGATTTTTAATAATATCGATAGCGATCGTACCGGTGCGGCGGTTTTCTGCAACAAGGGTGTACCCTGTGCCTTTCTCCATATTGCGGATACTACTGGTGACGACGAACGCCCACGCGCTCTTAGCGGTAGCAAGTGCGGGTGCAGCAGGTGCTGCTTCAGTTCCAGATTGGTTATTCCACGCCTTACCGGTGAATGTTACCATACCGCCAGCGGGGGTATTGACAATATATCCCATGCCACCTTTGATGCCAAAGCCATCATCTTCATCAAGCGGGGTATAAGCGACGAAGCTCTGGGTTGTCGCATCCAACTGGATGACAGTAGTTGCCTCCAACATTTCTGCCAATGATTTCGCTGTATACGATTCAGCAGGCATCAACGGGATAGAGATCATGTTTAAACCGGGGTCCAGTGAGAGATCAAAGCTAAAGGTTCCGGGTGGCATAGGTGTCTCTACGGCCGGTTCTGTAGGCGGTTCAACCTCGGTTCCCTCGTCAGTCGGTTCCTCAGTCGGTTCAACGGTTGGCTCAACTAAGCTGTAACTTTGCAATTCATAGGCAATATCTTGGCTGTCGACCAATTTGACAGGGCCCACATCGGGTGCTAACCATTGGTAAAAAGTCTCACGAAGAACAGCGAGTGCCGTGACACTCCTTCGACTAACCTCCACTTTAACACAGTCTTTGAAAGTCCCCGCTGGGGTCTCAACGTCCTCAATTGCGACAATTGTTAAGGTGCTGGTGGCTGTCGTCGCCCCCACGAGGTTCAGTTCTGTCTCCGTCACGATTTCCCAGCTATATTCGAGCGGCAAATCGGCTGGAAAGAAAGGAACCGGTGGATCAAAAGTTGCTTCTGCGACACCGAAGGTGCCTTGGTCTACAGCACTTTCATGTAGCATCAATCCCCCATCGGCCTCAACAGTTATGTAATACTTGTCAGTACTCGTTGTGTCTGTCCCGAGTGTCTCACTCTTAATGTTCAGAAGGATAAGTTCTTTCCCGCCGACATTTTCAGGCCCCTGAAGTGTATAGGTGAATTGCTCAGCACCATCTGTGCTGCGGAGTACCCACGTATTGCCAACATTCACGGGATAGTAGGTTTGCGCTGATGCTGTAAACGCGAACCCACAGATAATGCTCAATACCAAGAACGGCTTCAGCCATGACATAAATTTGGTGACTCTCATAATTTTTAGAGCTCCTTTTTAAAATATAGAGTTTCTATAGACATAACACCCCTACAGGGTGTAGATTGTGACATGATAACGCGGGTTCAGAAGGTGGATAGTGTCCTTCCACAGGGATATCTTCTTGTTCTGACGCGTAGCGATACCCATACCACATTCCGATCGCCATAATCAGAATAGCAACGATAATTACGACTAATACCACTTTCCAGGTTACCATATTGTTTCATTCCAAAAATTGGATAAGGTTAATTGCCGAAATTTTGAGCAACGCGGACTAAATCCAAAATATTAACGACACCATCGCCTGTCACATCGGCTTCGGGAGCCATTTCACCGAAACGCGAAGCGACAAAAGTGAGGTCCAAAATATTCACAACACCATCAGCGTTCACGTCAGAAGGATTAGGTTCAGGCTTAGTTATCAGATTGTAGTCCACCAATTTAGAAATTAAACCCTCACTATTTTCGTATTGGACGGGTCCTACATCCGGTGCCAACCATTGGTAAGTCGTGGCATTAATATTAATGACCCCTGCGGCAGAAAACTTCAAAGCCAATTCAACTTTGGCACAGTTCTGGAAGGTCCCGGCAGGGGTCTCAAGGTCTTCAAATCCGACGACTTCTAAATTAGTGGTGTTATTTCCACTTACCGTCAGCCCGAAAGTTGTTTTAACCTCTGCTTCTCCCACGATCTGCCATTGATCTCCTAATGCTAAGCTTAAAGGGAAGAAAGTCGGAGGGGTTGGAAAATCTGCCGTCACAACCCCGATACCGGCTTCTTGTAGTACAGTCCTGTGCAGTTTAACGGCTTCACTGCCGACAGATAAAAAATATTTGTCAGTATCAAGATCGCCAGTAGAGAGTTCCTCAGTTTCAAGTTTCAAGGTAATAAGTTCTCTACCGTCAATCGTTTCCGGTCCCTCAAGGCTATAAGTGCGCCGTTCTTTACCATCATCGTCCGCTAAAACCCATGTATTGCCGACCTCCGCTGGATAATAATTCTGAGCTGTTGCCGTAAATGCTAAACTATAAACGAAACTTAAGACGAGAGCTGCCTTAAGCCAACGCAAAGACATTTTTCTTTCCATAATTTAATTCCCTTCAAACTGAGAGACAATAAAGGCCCGGTAGGTTCGGTTTCCTAACCGAACCGGAAACCCCATAAAAAAAAGACGTGAAACCCAATAATTTCTTAAAACTAAATGACCCTTCTGAATTTCGCGTGTTGACTTTTCGCAAACTTCGTGTGATAATAGAATTATCAGAACTTACGCAGCCCCACGCTGTCGAGGTTTTGCGGCGTACTCGCCCAAATGCGACGTGCATTCCTAACCTCGCCAGCGGTATCCTATGTAGCGTTTCATGAAAAAAATTGCGTAAATCCTAAATATACTACTATATTTATTCTAATTTTGCAAGAAAAAAGGACATAGCCTGCAGAGACATTCAATTGTCCAATAATCTCAATCTGATACTTGAGAATTTTTCGCTGTAAGAGCGAGCTGTGCTCGCGATGCTTTTGTGAAAATGTTCAAAAAACCGAAAATTGAATGTCTCTGACATAGCCTGGTAGGTTCGGTTTCCTAACCGAACCGGAAACCCCTTGAAAAAAACGTAAACCCCAATAATTTCTTAAAATTAAATGGCTCTGACATAGCACAGAAAGGAGTAAGCTCTAAATAGTCTTTTACCTATGTTTTTCTTGACTTTTCTATGTTTCTGTGGTATAATTAGGACATGAAACATTACAAAACACCACGAGAAACATCGGAGATTCTCGGTATTTCTATAGATAGGCTCCGACGTTTAGCAGAGAATGGCACCATCTCTACTATTAGAACGCCTGGCGGACAAAGGCGTTATGATGTGCAAGGTTATCTTGATGCTCAAACCGACACAATTATTACTACCATTGGATACTGTAGAGTTAGTGGGAAAGCCCAATCAGACGATCTCGCGTCGCAAGTCGCATACTTACAAAAGCACTATCCTGACGCGGAGATCATTAAAGACTTCGGAAGTGGTATTAACTTCAAAAGAAAAGGGCTTAGAACCATACTGGAACGATTATTGCGAGGTGATAAACTCCGCATTATTGTTGCCCATAGGGATCGACTCGCCCGATTTGGCGGAGAAGTCATACAATTCTTGGTCGAACAAAACGGTGGAGAAGTCGTGGTTCTCGACGGAACTGTTTACAGCCCCGAGGAAGAACTTATTGCCGATTTACTCGCAATTCTCCATGTCTTTTCCTGCCGAATGTCCGGACTCCGCAGATACCGTGATGAAATCAAGGAAGATAGAAATCTTTCCAACAAAGGAACAAAAGGTGATAATTCGTAGATGGTTTGGAACATCACGATGGACTTATAACCAATCGATTGATTTGTTGAATTCTGATAATACACCGAAGAACTTCAAAGGATTAGTTCCTATTGTTTTTGACACGCTTCCTGATTGGCATGTTGATACACCCCGCCAGATAAAAGTAGGTGCTGTCATGGCTGCTTGTCAAGCTGTATCAAATGCCAAAATCAAAGGAAAAAAGACAGGAAAATGGCAACATATTTCCTATAGATCAAGAAAGGATAGACAAACACTTTACCTACGAGCAGACTCGATAAAATCAAATGGATTTTATGTGAGGTTCTTAGGTGATATGAAGATGTCTGAACCTTTACCAGCAAAACCACAAGGAACTGGTCCAGTATCAGAACGTGATACAAACAGTGAGGTCAAAGATTCTCAATTGATAATGGAAAATGGTAGGTATTTTCTTTGTATTTCCTATATTGAGAAGAAAAAACCGCGAGAAACAAACGGTAGAATAGTAGCACTTGACCCTGGCGTGCGCGATTTCATGACTTTCTTTTCTGAAGATTCTTTTGGTTGGTTAGGTCAGCAATGTATCAACCGAATTCAACGTTTATGTCAACACTGCGATAATCTATTATCTCGTGCCACGCAAGAAAAACGCCCGCTACGGCGTGCTTTGCGTAAAGCTGCGAATAAAATTAAAGTCCAAATCCGCAATCTCATCGATGAACTTCATAAGAAGATAGCCCATTTCCTTGTGACGAACTTTGATATTATCGGACTTCCAACCTTTGAGACACAGCAAATGGCTGCTCGCAAAGCCCGGAAGTTGCGTAAAAAATCAGTGCGTCAAATGCTTACGCTTTCTCATTATAGATTCAAAGTTTTTCTAAAGCAAAAAGCTAAGGAATATGGTGTACAAGTCATAGATGTTTGTGAAGCATACACTTCTAAAACGGTGTCTTGGACTGGAGAAATCATTGCGAACCTCGGTGGTTCTAAAGTCATAAAGTCATCAGAAGGACATCGTATGGATAGGGATTTAAATGGCGCACGTGGGATATTTATCAAAAATGTTGCACGTGCTTTGTCGGTTCGACCATCTACTTAGGTAGATGCAAACCGTGTTGGACAGAGTTTTTTTTGTCCATACACAGGTTCAAAGGAACAGAACATAGATGCGGTTAGAAGGGCAAGTTGCAATCGTTACAGGTGGCGGCGGGGGTATTGGAAAAGCGACATGCCTCGCGTTCGCGAGAGAAGGAGCCGATATTGTTATCCCAGAAGTGAATATCGCGAATGCAGAAGCGGTTTCGGCAGAGATAACAGCACTCGGCAGAAAATGCATAGTCATTGAGACAGATGTAGCCGATGGTGACTCTGTGCGTGCGATGGTTCAACAAACGCTTGAGACATTTGGACGTATTGATATTTTAGTCAACAACGCCGGTATTTTCAGTTACACGCGTATAGACGCATGCACCGAAGCCGAATGGGATCGGATGATGGCTGTGAATTTGAAAGGTCCCTTCCTCTGTTCTCAAGCGGTAATGGCAACGATGAAATCTCAGAGATCGGGACGGATTATCAATCTCGGTTCGCTGGCAGGACAGGTCGGGGGATTGGTCGCATCGGCACCGTATTCTGCTTCAAAAGCCGGTGTGATGTGTCTAACGAAATCGTTGGCACGTGTGCTTGGCGAGTACAGTATTACGGTTAATTCTATTGCGCCGGGTGTCGCGGCGACAGAGATGGCGAAAAATCATCCGGATATGACAGATGATATTCCGTTGGGCCGCGTCGCCGATGCATCAGAGATTGCAAGTGCTATCCTCTTTCTCGCTTCGGAAGAGGGACGTTATGTGACGGGCGCGACGCTGGATGTTAACGGCGGCATACGGATGGCATGAGGGGTTGTCAGTCAGGAAACCGCACCATAGAGGCTATTCGGTGGAAGGCAGAGGAATCCTTATTTACTAAAAAGAAATTGCGTTTTTCGCTGTCAGAGATATGCGCACACTGCCTGAGGCTGTGTTTCCGGATTTCATAAAGACTGTACCCCAAATCTGTAATGTACTGCTCAATTTCGCTGAAGTCGGTCCGGTTAGTTTCACCGACATCTTTGAGTTCCGCCATTATTAGCGGTGCATACGTTTTTAAGCAGTCCTCACCCCCGCGTAGGACCTCTAATTGATACCCCTCCACATCAATCTTGATAAAATCAGGAATTGGTAGTTCGCGAGTCAGATTGTCAATCGTATCAAGCGTTACGCGTTCGGAGGCTGCGCGTCCTTCGGTATATTTTAAGGAGGCAGTACCCTCGGCGAGCCCCGCCTCGGAATAGTAGAGATGTCGCTGTGCCTGTTTGTCACCGAGTCCTTTATTGACGAGAGTGACATTGGTGAATTGGTTCAGAGAAACATTTTCATGGAGGTAACCGTAAGTGCGCGATGCAGGTTCATACGCTATGACCGTGCCGTTATCTCCGACCTGCGCAGCAAGCAGGCAGGTATAGAACCCGATGTTCGCGCCGATGTCCCAACAGATATCCCCCGGTCTAATAATTTTCAGGAGTTTGGCAACGACATGCCGTTCGTCATGTGTACCGTAAAAATAGAGATACTGATGCTCAGGGTTCGCTAAGTTGGCTTTCAATCGGAATGGATGCTTGGTTTGAAAGGGGGCAACCGGATTTTCGGGTGTAATCCACTTTCGTGTCAACTTCAAAAGCAGCCGTTTCCCATCAGTGATTGGACACCATCGGAGATACGCGCGGACAAACCGATTGAGTTGCGGGTTCATCCCCACGTTTCAAGTCCCAATAATTTTTTGCCGAGATCGGTGAGGTAAGCCGTCTCGCCGGATTCATGTTCCTTCTCTGCGCGTTCGCCGCTAAATCCCGCCATACGTTCTTTCCAAGCATTGATGCGGCGTTGGCGAGCCTCTTGATTGGCTTCGCCGGTCGGCGACATCGTGATGTATTGCGCGACGCGCGGTGCGTCGGCAGTATTGATGCCAGCACTATGCGGTAAAGCACTATGCCAGATAACGAGATCACCGGCTTTGCCGGGAACAGGAATCGCGCCGAGTGCAACTAAATCTTGCTGCTTCGGATCGGCACCCTCTGGGAGACTCTTTATCCATTCGTCAATCTCGTTATGGAACCCTGGTACACATGTAAACGCCCCTTGGTTGGCCGCGGTATCGGTGAGATAAAGCACCCCTTGCACATGGAATCGGACAGGAACATCTATGGACATGTCCCAATGCAGTCCTAAATTTGTGCGTTCAAATTTTCCGGGGAGATTGGGTGGACTCATGCTGGCGCGGTCGAAGCTGACCCAGAGTTTCTCGGTGCCGCGAATCTCGGCGAAAGCCTGATGGACACGCGGGTATTGGCGAGTCGCCCAGAGTGCGGGATGCTGATAGATTTCTACCATGATGCTTTTGCGCGGCGGGTCGGGGTACCAACTCTCTGGGTCGTCGGGGTCCATCTCAATGAAGTCCCAGACGGCTTGTGCCGCGTTCTGTATTAATTCAGGGGGGGCAGCATCGTGGATAACGACGTAACCGTTTTCTTCCCAAAATGCGCGGTCTTCGGAACTTAAAACTGTCATTCTCTTTCTCCTTTAGTAGAACGCTTTTAACTGCTACCCGTTATCCCCACCGGCGCAGAAAAGCGGATAGAAAAATTACAACTAACCCTAAAAGGACGATGATGTTCAACCACGGTGCAGGCCGCTTTTGAAATACATTAAAGACAGGATACGGGAACGTCAGAACAATTGCTAACGTAAGTATCAGAAAGACGATGAAAAGTTTGATAGCCAAGACGAAGATGTAGATCGAGTAATCTGAAACACCAGGATTAATAGCTGCCTCCGCGCGCGCGGCGCGAAAAAAGGTAATAAAGTTATACAATCCAGATATGAGGATCGTTAGTAAGGCTGTCCAAACGATACCACCGAAACGTCGCAGCGCAGGTAATACTAACGCCGCGGGATCAGCGGAACGGTTAGCGATCGGCAGCAGCACAACGCGAAAAAAAAAGAAGCCTCCTATCATCAGAACGACAGATCCAACATGTATCCACTGCATCAAAGATTTCAGAAACATATTCTTATAGTTTTCAGTTTTCAGTCGTCAGTTATCAGTTAAGGGGTTTCTGATGCTTGACCATCTCTTGGTAACCGTTATATCTGATTTGGGAAACGACGGTTACAAGAAGATATTCAGCACTTGAAAACCAGACTGATAACTGATAACTGATAACTGATGACTATCTAAACCACAGGCTTGCCGCCAATCGGGTCAAAACAATTGCGAGCCTGCTTGCAAGCATCCGGCGATACGAACTGATCGTCGGGGCCTACGACTTGCATTGTGCAGTTGCACCAATAGTGTGAAGCAGGATTATGCTCGACAAGGTTCTGCAGATTGCCGCCCGGAATGTAGAACGCCTTCGTCCGAAGGTTCCGACAGATCGGACGATTAAGGATTGGGAGTGTTTTTCCTTCTAACATATCAATGCTCCTTTAGCTTGCGGCCATCATAGCGGCGCGGCTGACGAGGTTCTGGGTTAAGGTTACCTTATAAGCATTGTCGTTCAAGGGTTGTGCGTCCTTGACAGCATCCGCCCCTGCCTGTTTACTGATTGTGTCGTCAATCATCTTACCGGTAAGTGCAGCTTCTGCTTCTTTAGAACGCCACGGTGCAGGCGCGACACCCCCGAGAACGACACTGGCAGCTTTACAGGTTCTTCCATCCATCTCAAAGACCCCCGCCACACTCGCTAATGCGAAGTCTGGGGCGCCCTTCTCGCGCGCTTTAAGATAAAAGCTCTTGGTATGCGGTTTCGCAGGCGGGACTTGGACTTCAACGACAATTTCGTTAGGTTCAAGCACGTTTTCACGGAACGGGTTCGCTGCAGGTAAGGTAAAGAAATCCTCAAGCGACATCGTTTTCTCACCCTCGGCTCCGACAATCTTGACTGATGCGCCGAGCGCGATCAGGGCGGGTGCCAGGTCCGACGGGTGTACAATGTAAACAGGATCCCCACCGAGGATTGCGTGATATTTGCTCAAGCCATCCACTGCGTAACAGAGGTCTCCCCCTTTTTTCAGGCAGTTGGTATTTTCATCGCGATAATACCAGCATCGGGGACGTTGACACAGATTGCCGCCGAGCGTCCCGACGTTCCGAATCTGTGGTGTAGCAACCGACCCCGCGGCTTGTGCCAAGACAGTGTAGTGATGCTGGATCGTCGGATGTCTGGCGATGGCTGCAACGGTGACCAACGCGCCGATTTTTAATCCCGATGCGTCTGCGTTGATCTCATCCATGCCGGGTAACGTTTTGAGATTAATGAGCGTCTTTGGTGTCTCAACATACTCCTTAAGTTCAGCGAGCAGGTCGGTTCCGCCAGCGATAGGCATCACTTCACCCCATCCACTGTCGCTTAGCAGTTCGGTCACCTGTTCAAGACTGGTGGCGTTGACATAACTAAATTTTTCCATTGCCTCCCTCCTTATGCCTTCTTCTCGGCGAGCGCAGTGAGCACCTTATCGGGGGTGATGGGCAGTTCCCGAATCCGAACGCCGATTGCGTTGTAAACCGCATTCGCGATCGCGCCTAGGGTCGGAATACATGGCGGTTCACCCACCCCACTAACCTTTCGGTGCGTATCAAAAACGATGGATTTAATCTCCGGAATTTCAAAAGTGCCAGGGACTTTGTAATCCTCAAGGTTCGCATTGAGCATTCGACCAGTCTGCGCATCCACGAACCGTTCTTCAAGGAGGGCTTGCCCTAACCCCATGATAACACCGCCATTAATCTGGCTTTCTGTGGTCAAACGGTTAATCGCCAATCCACAATCTTGAACGGCGACAATCTTGAGGACTCTGAGAGCTCCCGTCTCGGTATCGACTTCGACCTCAGCGAACTGTGTGCCTGCGACCCCGTCGTCACGGAGGTTTTCATCCCAATTGCCACCTTCGCTGATGCTTTCCATGCCGAGTTGGCCAGTTGCAAGTTCCCACTTAATTGTCTTCGTTCTATCAGAGACAACGTAGATTGTGCGGTTTCCGACGCGCAGATCTGCAACAGGTGCCTCAAGTTGAGGGGCGATGTGCTCAAACAACTTCTGTTTTGCTGCTGCTGCTGCGGTTTTAATAACCGGTGCGACGGATGCCGTTGTCTGACTGCCACCGCTGCCACCAGAAGGCAGCCCCGGCGCACTATCTCCGACCTTTACGATAATATCAGTCGGCGCAAGTCCGAATTCCTCGGCAACAATAATCGCGATCGCGGTTCGGATCCCAGTGCCGATGTCTTGTGTGCCGGTGACGGCTTCGACAGTGCCATCCGAATTAATCGTGACGCGTGCTTGTGTGCCACGGCCGCCGCCGCCGCCCCACTGACCGCTTCCAACCCCCATGCCCCGTTTTTTCACACCTTTACCGGAGCCGGGGACGCTGTTACGGCGGTGCCATCCAATTTCTTGGGCACCGAGCGTATATTGCGCTTGGCGGACCTCACTCTCGTCGTTGATACGGCGAAATTCCAATGGATTCATTCCGAGTTTCTCGGCAAGTTCGTCCATCAGTGAATCCATAGCAAACGCGCCTTGTGGATGCCCAGGCGCACGCATGGCACGTTGGTTACCGACATTGACAGTGACGTTCCGCTTTTCAGTCCGCAGATTTGGTACATGATAGACGTAAGGGGCGCTAAAACCTGCACCGCTTGAGATGCCACCTGTGCCGTACCCTTTCATATCGTAAGCGATGAGTCGTCCGTCGCCTGTCGCACCTGCACGTACCTGTTGCGTCATGGATGGGCGATTGCCGGCAACGAGATGCTCGGCTTTCCGAGTCAGCATCAGCTTGACAGGTCTACCAGTGATACGTGCTAAATTAGCTGCGGTTACTGCTTCCACACCGGCTCCGAATTTACTACCGAAACCGCCCCCCATGTGCTCAGTGATGACTCTGACCTGATTTGCGGGTAAATTAAAAGTGCCTGCCAAATCGTTACGCACCCCAAAAACGCCTTGTGTAGATGCCCAAACGGTTAGATTCTGCTCATCTTCCCATTCTACGACATTCCCGTGTGTTTCCAAACAGACGTGTGTCTGGACAGGCGTGTGATAGGTTGCCTCCACTTCAACAGCAGCTTGCTCAAATCCTGCCTTGATGTCGCCTTCTTCTCTGACACCCGGATTGCTCTGATTCGCTTCCCAATCGTCTCGAATTTGTGGCGCGCCTTCTTCCATCGCGTCTTCTTCCGTGACGACATAAGGAAGTTCCTCCAGGTCGACACGTATCAGTCGAATCGCGTCTTTAGCGATATCATCGGTCTCCGCCGCAACTGCGGCGATCTCTTGGCCTTGGTAACGGATTTTCTTGCCGACATCAATAATCTGTGTAACTGCTTTGACACCCGGTAATGCTTCCGCTGCGCTGAGGTCTACACCGACAACGTTGGCGTGTGCGACTTCAGAGCGTAAGATGCGTCCGTAAAGCAGCCCCGGTCGATTAATATCAAAGGTATACTTCGCTTTTCCAGTGACCTTATCCCTACCCGACAAACGGGGGATCCGTTTGCCGATGAGACGGGATTCACTTGCTTCTCCCCATGATGCCATCTGTTTTCCTCCTATAATCGTAGGCTTTCAGTCTTGCAAGCCGTAACTTGCTTCAAGTCAAGCAATAAGAATCACATCTTCTTTGACGCAGTCTCAACGGCATCAAAGATGAACGGATAGGTACCACAGCGACACGTGTTCCCCGACAACCCGGCTTTAATTTCTTCGAGCGACGGGTTCGTGTTCTCACTTAAGAGTGCTGCGGATGAGACGACGAAACCGGGGGTGCAAAATCCGCACATGAGCGCGTCGTGCTGGATGAATGCTTCTTGGACGGGATGTAGATTATCGCCATCGGCTAACCCTTCAACAGTCGTTATCTGTTTTCCTTGGGCATCCATCGCAAGCATCATGCAGGCGTAGACCGGTTTTCCATCTGTCATGACGGTGCAACCCCCACATTCACCCCGATCACAAATAAGTTTGGCACCGGTGAGGTCAACATTGTTCCCGCTGGTATCAATTCCGTCGCGCAAAACGGTCAACAGAGTTGTGCGGGCTTCAACTTCAATTTGATACGGTTTCCCGTTGATATTGAGTTGGATTGTGGCGTTGGCGACAGCGTCTCCGGTTTGGGCATCAGCGGCTTTCTCGTTACCGATTAAGACGCCGGGTGCAACGGTTGCCGCAACGGTCCCGGTACCTACGCCTTTCAAGAAGCTCCGGCGCGAGATGTTCGTGCCTTGTTTTTTTTCGTTATCAGGCATGCGGTGCCTCCTTCAATTGTAAAGGTTATCGCGTTGGTTAAACAATTGGTTATTTCACATTTTCCATCAATATATCATATTTCGCATTTTTTATCAAGAAAAAAATAAAATTGTCAGGGCCATTCAATTGTACCTATTCACTTTACGTATGTGAATTTCTTCGATTGTAGGAGCGAGCTGTGCTCGCGATTTTGATTGTAGGAGCGAGCTGTGCTCGCGATTTTTTTCCCAAGAACGTTCACTTATGTAAAACAAAACCAATATCCAAATCGTACAATTGAATGACCCTGTAAAATCGTTATCAGTTTTCAGTTTGGTGAAGATAAAAAATTGATTGGCAATTTTTCTTAAAATAGGGTATCATATTAATGTCTTGATGCATTCATAAGAGGATTTGCTCAAAGATAATATTGTAAAATGGCAGAATATCTACGCTAAAAAAGGAGCTAAAATGGCTGGCAATACGTTTGAAATTAGTGACGATACGTTTGAAGGCATGGTACTTACATCAGATACGCCTATTGTTGTTGACTTTTGGGCGGAGTGGTGCGGTCCCTGCAAAATGATTGCACCGATCTTAGAAGAACTTGCCGCGGAAAATTCGGAAACTTTCAAAGTCGGGAAAGTCAACGTTGATGACAATCGCCAAACCGCGATGCAATACGGCGTTCGGAGTATCCCAACACTGCTTGTGTTCAAAGATGGTAAAGTTGCTGGGCAGATTGTCGGTGCGATGCCTAAAGAGATCCTCAAGAAGAGAATCTTAGATGCCCTATAAGCACCTATCCTTCAGAATGGAAGTTTGGAAGCGTAGAGATTAACTTCTCTCTTCCATACCTTCCATTTTTTTTCCTACAACGCGCTATGCTTTGGAAACTTCTCTATAATGCCTTCGCAGTTCCCGCAATGTTCGTCGGCTTTCACTGCGCGAGATGTTGCAACCCTAAGATCCAAGAAGGCATCAAAGGGCGGAAGCGGGTATTTGCAGAACTCACAGTCCAACGCCAAACGGCTCGACAGTTAGAAAAAACAGCGTGGTTCCATTTTACGTCTGTCGGCGAGTTTGAACAGGCGAAACCGCTCATCGAAGCGATTTATGCTAACACCCGAATTGTCTTAACCTTCTTCTCACCCTCCGTTGCCCCGAATGCACACGCCTACGCTTACGCCGATGCCGCTGTCTATCTCCCTTTGGACACACCGCGGAACGCGGAACGCTTGATACAACTGATTGAACCCGCGTTAATCGTTTTTTCCAAATTCGATATTTGGCCCAACCTCGTCTGGAAAGCCGCTAAACACCGCATCCCGATTATCGTGGTCGCCGGAACGTTACACGCTGAATCGAAACGGTTGTCGCGTTTTGCGAAACCCTTTTTTCGGAGTGTACATCGACACATCAGCGTGCATTGTGCGATTTCGGAAGCGGATGCGGCGCGCTTTCAAGAACTTTGCACGCCGACATGTAAGATTGTTGTTACAGGCGATACACGATACGAGCAGGTTTACCGACGCGCAAGCTCTGTTGACCCTGACACGGAATTTTTCCCTGGACAAGCAACCTTAAGACATCGCATTCTTATCGCTGGCAGCACATACACGGAAGATGAGAAGGTGCTGTTGCCGGCTTACCGACTGCTGCGCGAAAATACGCCAGAAAATGTTCCGCATCTGATCCTGGTGCCGCACGAACCGACACCTGAACGAATAAAGGAAATTCGTAAATCTCTTAACAGTGAAGCATTGGTGCATCTCTGTTTTTCGGAACTCACATCTGAAGTAGATTTATCAACTGTAGATGTCTTGATTGTTGACAGTGTGGGACTTCTCGCCAAATTATATGGGTTAGCAGATATAGCGTTTGTCGGTGGGAGTTTCCGGGGCAGTGTTCACAACGTCATGGAACCCGCTGCGCTCGCGCGACCTGTTATCTTCGGTCCGACGATCCAGAACGCTTATGAGGCATCTCTCCTCTTAGAGCGAGGGGGCGCAAAATTGGTCCGGACTGCACAGCAGTTAGCAGCTGCAATCTCCGAGTGGTTAGCAGACGACACAGCGCGGACAACTGCCGGCACTATCGGGCAGCAGTTAATTCAGGAAAATCTGGGCGCGGTAGACCGGACTTTGGTACATTTACGGGAGTATGTGTAAAAACGGAAGTATATCAGAAACGGGACTTACGCAGCCCTCCCTCGCCAATGCGTGGATTATATAGCGTTTCATGGAAAAAATTGCGTAAGTCCTAATAAATATCGGAATTGTTAGCCCTATTTCCGCAAAATATGCTATAATGCCATAATCAAAGTTCGTAGATAAAAACGGAGGAATTCGATATGAACCACGAAGAAAAAAAAGAGTCTGAAGAAACTAAAGACGAAACGGAAAAAGCCGAGATACCCGAGGATAAACTCTCCGTTACGCACCACAGCGTTACAATCAATGGTCAGGAGATCCGCTACACCGCAACGACAGGCACGCTGATCCTCAAGGAAGAAGTCGACAAAGAAGGCGAGAAACCGAAAGCAGCCGTTTTCTTTATCGCCTATACACGCGACGATGTAGAGGACGCTGCCACACGTCCCATAACCTTTTCCTTCAACGGCGGTCCCGGCTCCTCGTCCGTATGGCTGCATTTAGGTGTCCTCGGACCGAGATGCGTCAAACCCGACGAAAACGGCGAATTGCCACAACCTCCTTATGAGTTAACCAATAACGAATGTTCTATTCTGGACAAAACCGATCTCGTTTTCATCGACCCCGTCAGCACAGGATTCAGTAGAGCCGTCCCCGGTGAAGAAGCAAAACAGTTCCACGGGTTCAAAAGAGATATTGAATCTGTCGGCGATTTTATCCTCCTCTACTTAGGACGCTATAAACGTTGGGGATCGCCAAAGTTTCTTATCGGCGAAAGTTATGGCACCACGCGGGCCGGCGGACTCGCAGGGTACCTGCAAGAACGGCACGGCACTTACCTCAACGGTATCATGCTCGTTTCGGTGGTCCTCAACTTCCAGACAATTCGGTTCGCACCCGGCAACGATCTCCCGTATATCCTCTTCCTGCCGACTTATGCAGCCACCGCATTTTACCATCAAAAGTTAGGCGAGATTGGGACTGAGTTTGAGGTTTTCATCGACGAGGTCAGAGCGTTCGCTATAGGCGATTACACGACAGCACTCATGAAAGGGAACGCTATATCCGCCACAGAACGTGCCGACATTGTTAAAAAACTTGCAGGTTATACGGGGCTTACGCCGGAATACATTGAGCGAACCGATTTGCGAATCGGTATCGCTCGGTTTTGCAAGGAGCTGCTCCGCGATGAAGCACGGACTGTCGGTAGGTTTGATAGCCGATACACAGGGATTGACCGCGATTCAGCAGGCGAAAATTACGAATACGACCCGAGTGGTGCAGTTACCCAAGGCGCATACACTGCAACGCTCAACGCTTATGTCCGTGGCGAACTCGAATTTGAGTCGGATCTCCCTTATGAAATTCTGAGCAGACGTGTGCATCCGTGGGACTATAGCGGGCATCAAAACGAATATGTCAACGTCGCTGATACCTTACGTAAGGCGATGACGGTTAATCCTGCCTTGAAAGTATTTGTCGCGAACGGCTATTACGACTTGGCAACACCATTTTTGGCATCAGAATATACCTTCAGCCATCTCGGACTTGATAAGTCTTTACAAGATAACATCACGATGGCTTACTACCTGGCTGGCCACATGATGTACATTGACCAAGCGGAGCTACAAAAGATGAAAAAGGATCTGGATGCCTATCTTGATGCTGTGCTTCCCGGAGAATAGTTCGTAGGTTGGGTTGAACGCAGAGAAACCCAACACATTTTGCTTGGTTTGTATTGCGGCATCAGTAATTATGACTTACCAAAGAGAATTTGAAAACAGATTAAACGTAGCAGTCGTCGGGGTCGGTTCTCACAGCTATCGCAACGTTTTACCAACCCTAACATTTCTCCCGATCCGGTTGAAGGCATTATGCGACCTTGATATAGCACGTGCGCGCATCACTGCCGAGCAATACGGCGTTAGCGCGTGTTATCCGAGTATGGCAGAGATGTTTCGCAACGAAGCACTGGATGCCATCTTTCTCTGCGCGCCGCCACGTCTGCACCCCGAATTGACCTGCGAAGCACTGGATGCCGGGATGCATGTCTGGTTAGAGAAGCCACCTGGAATGTTTGCGGATGAAGTCCGGGAAATGATCCGCCACCGCAAGGACCGGGTCGTCGTTGTCGGATTCAAGAAGGCGTTCATGCCTGCGACACAGAAGATTATTGAAATCTTCGCAACAGCGGAATACGGGCCTTTGCGAAGCCTCTTAGCTGTCTATCCGATGACGATTCCCAGCGACGGAAAGCGTGTGTTACGCGAGAAGGTGCATACGAATTGGCTCCAAAACGGGTGTCATCCGTTATCGCTGATGGTGGCCGTTGGCGGCAAGGTCTCCGCTGTGACCGTCCGTCAAGGGCAACGCGGTGGTGGCGTGTGTATCTTAGAATACGAAAGCGGTGCCCTCGGAAACTTTCACCTCGCCGATGGCGCGCGGCACGAGCAACCCTCCGAGCTCTATCAGTTCTTCGGCGATGGATGCCACGCCGAAATTCGGAACAACAACCGTGTCCTCCTCCAGCGCGGTATGCCTTTTAATTATAGCGGCACAACCAGTTATGTCCCCGAAGGTTTTGAGAATGGTGCTGTCGTCTGGGAACCGCAATACAGTTTCGGAACGCTTGAAAACAAAGGACTTTTCGTCCAAGGTTTCTATCAAGAGATGCGATATTTCTGCGATTGCATTCTGAAGAACAAACCTGCCGAGCAAGGATCGCTTGAATTCGCATTGGAAATCATGAAAGTCTACGAAGCCGGGCTCCGCTCAGAAGGCGAAACCGTCGCTGTTGTATGAGGATAAGAAAAACGTTGGATACACCCTCTTTAGTCCCGTAGGGGCGATATGTTTATAGAGACGGCATCCCCCACGAAGCTAAGCCCTGTAGGGGCGACATGTTTATAGAAACGGCATACACCGCGAAGCTAAGCCCTGTAGGGGGTTTTTGCTTGGGTGTTTCTTCAACATTGCTTCGCAGTGAGAATCGCTTAA
Source organism: Candidatus Poribacteria bacterium (assembly GCA_963668035.1). GTDB lineage: Bacteria > Poribacteria > WGA-4E > WGA-4E > WGA-3G > WGA-3G. Next base: position 1,388,172 of record OY764073.1, read on the forward strand.
AAATTGTCCAAACTTTGGGACAGTCGGAGGCAAAAATGCTTACGAAATTAATTTGTCGTAATTTCAAAAATTTCGGTGAAGTTGAGATTGAATTGGGAAACCCCGTCGTCTTCATCGGTCCAAATAACTCCGGCAAAACAACCGCGCTACAAGCACTCGCCTTGTGGGAGATAGGGCTCAAACGGTGGAATGAGAAACGTAAGGGAAGAGCAAACCCGGAAAAGCGCCCGGGGGTTGCTATCAACCGACGCGACCTCATCTCCATTCCAGTGCCGAGTGCAAGATTACTCTGGTGGAATTTACAGGTTCGTGATACGGAAAGAGTTGATGGTAAGCAGCGCACCCAAAACATCCGTATAGATATTATTGTTGAAGGTGTGACGGCTAGCAGAGCATGGCAATGTGGTTTAGAATTCGATTACGCTAATGAGGAATCTTTTTACTGCGTCCTCTCAGAAAATCAGAGAAAGATGGTAAAGTGGTGGAGCAAATGCCTGTGCCAGAGGAAGCATCGAGTCTTTCTGTTGCTTTTCTTCCACCAATGTCTGGACTTGCTTCGAATGAAACGCGACTTGATGAAGGCGCGATCAATGTTCGAATCGGAGAGGGACGTACGGCAGAGGTTCTACGTAATCTCTGCTATCAGGTTTCAGGGGATATTAAAACCTGGGAGAAACTTTGTGGTCAGATACGATCGTTGTTTGGTGTACAACTTGATAGACCAGATTACATTGCAGAGCGAGGCGAGGTTACAATGAGTTATAGTTATAGGGATGAGTCTCGCATTTCTTTAGATCTATCTTCATCGGGACGTGGGTTACAACAAACATTGCTATTACTGACTTATATCGCCGCACATCCAGGCTCCATTCTTTTACTTGATGAACCGGATGCCCATCTTGAAATTCTTCGGCAACGGCAAATTTACCAGATGCTTACAGATTCAGCAATCGAATACGGGAGTCAAATTGTTGCAGCTAGCCATTCCGAGGTTATCCTTAATGAAGCAGCTGAGCGTGATGTTGTTATTGCCTTTCTCGGTACACCGCATCGAATTGATGATCGCGGTAGTCAATTGTTGAAATCGCTTCGGACGATTGGTTTTGAGCAGTATTATCAGGCGCAGCAAAGGGGCTGGGTCCTCTATCTTGAAGGTTCAACAGATCTTGCGATATTACAGGCCTTTGCGAAGAAGCTTTCACACCCCGCTGCTTCTGAATTGGAGCGTCCTTATGCTGACTACGTTGCTAATCAACCGCGGAAAGCTCGGGAGCGTTTTTATGGGTTAAAGGAAGCTAAAGATGACCTTGTGGGATTTTGTCTTTTTGATCGAATTCCAGATGAGCTACAGACACGCCCTGAATTAATAGAATATTCATGGCAACGGTGTGAAATCGAGAACTATATTGTATTTGATAAAGAAATACTATTTGACTGGGCACGCGTAGCAGCATCACAACGGACTATTGGGCCCCTATTTGCAGAGGAGCGTGTGTCTATATGGGTGTCTACAATGCAGGATACAATTATGGAAATTGAGGATGCACTTGTGACGCTCGGTAAGGGGTCACCATGGTCCCCGGATACAAAGATCAGTACTGATTTTCTTGAACCTTTGTTCGCGGCTTTTTTCAAAAAGTTGAAGTTACCGAACCTAATGGAAAAAACAAATTATCACACTTTAGTCCAGCATGTGCCATCAGAACAAATTGATACGGAAGTTACTGAGGTGCTTGATGCTATTGTGGAGGTTGCTAATAAAGCAGTGCCTTTAAGCGATCTGTAACTTGCAAAACGGAGGAAAAAGCGTGGAATATAGAAGATTGGGAAAAAGTGGACTCAAAGTATCCGAAATCTGTTTAGGCACAATGACCTTCGGGCACGGTGCCGACGAAACAGAATCGAAACGCATGGTAGACCTCGCCCTGGATGCCGGTGTCAACTTCTTTGATACCGCCAACTCCTACGGTGAAGGAGAATCCGAGGTACTCCTCGGCAAAGCACTCAAAGGCAGACGACGCGACACAATCATCGCAACCAAGTTTTTCAACCCCATGGGCACCGGTCCCAACGACTCCGGGATGTCCCGCGCACATATCATGCAAGCGATTGACGATAGTCTCAAACGCCTCCAGATGGATTATGTAGACATCTACTATATCCACCACGTCGATACGCAAACCCCGTTAGAAGAGATGCTGCGCGCACTGGACGATCTCGTCCGACAAGGCAAAGTCCGTTACACCGCGTGTAGCAACTACCAAGCATGGCGGTTATCCGAAGCGTTATGGCTCAGCGATGTCCACGGTTGGTCACAGTTCGCCTGCTATCAACCCCAATATAGTCTCGTTGTGCGCGATATAGAACAGGAACTCGTTCCGCTCTGCGAACATAAGGGGCTCGGGATTGTCGTATGGAGTCCATTGGCCGGTGGATTCCTCTCCGGGAAATACAAACCCGGCGAACGCACACACGGTGGCACACGCTCAGAGGAAGGATGGGCATATCCGCAACGCTATTTCGCAGACAATGCCGATGCAACCCTACAAACCCTTTTTGATGTTTCTGAGGAACTTGGACGCAGCCCCGCACAAGTCGCGCTGCGCTGGGTGCTGGAACAGCGAGCCATGACTTCCGTGATTGTCGGCGCAAGGCATACCGAACATCTGCGGGATAATCTCGGTACAGCCGGATGGCGACTTGAAGGCGAGGCACTCCAAAAACTCAACGAAATCTCACATCTACCTGACCGTTACCCCGAAGCCATGGAAAAGAACATGCACGAACGCAGAGACAGCGCCGTGGATATGCCACACCTATAGAAACAAAACCCCGAACTTTTCTCTTTCAAATTTGACTAAATAGTAAAAGTCTTCAGTTAAGAGGTTTCCGATTATCCAATATCTCTTGGTAACTGTCGGTGCTTCAATTCGGTAGCGACAGTTACAAAGAGATGGTCAAGCAGCAAGAACCAGACTGATAACTGACAACTGATAACTGACAACTAAAAAAGGAGGAGCCGTGATGGGAAAGTGGAAAGTTATCACAATTGTTGGAGCAGCCGTGCTCGTTGTAGCGATCGCAGTCGTTGTTGGACGTATCGTGTTTGCCACCAAAGACGGCACAAATGGCGCGGACACACCCGCAGTTAAGACAGCAACCGTTGAACGCGGCGATATTGCTGTCACAATTGACGCAACAGGCACCATCAAACCGTTGAATATCGTAGAAGTCAGCTCCAAAGCGAGTGGAAAAATTTTGGAACTCAAAGTTGATGCCGGTGATTACGTTGAAAAGGACGACATCATTGCTGTCATTGAAACCACCTACGTCCAGATCAGTTTGGAGCAGGCACAAGCCGACTTACAATCTGCAAAAGCACGCTTACAACAAGCGGAAATCGACATCCAGCTCCAGCGAGAGCAATCTGATATTCAAATTCGGCAGGCGCAGGAATCCCTTGCAGAAGCGCAGCGGAGGCTTGTCCAGCTCAAAGAACAGATCCGGCTTGAAAAAATAGCCAACCAGCGCGGTGTCATGGATGCCGAAAACAGCCTCAACATCGCCAACATTCGGTATAAATTGCTCACTTCCGACGAAGTCCGAGAAGAAAATAAGAGGCGTGCGAAAGCCTCTTTGGAACAGGACCAGGCAAACTTGGATCTCGTAACCGCGGAGCATCAACGAAATCAAAAACTTTACGATAAAGAACTCATTTCACAGGCTGCATTGGAAGCTTCGGAAGCACAGCTTAAATCAGCACAGGCGCGACATCGGTCAACTGCTGAAAACCTGAAATTGGTAGAGAAACCCGCCACTGAAGCAGAACTTGAATTAGGAAAAGCAGATATCAAGAAGGCGGAATTCAGCCGTGCACTCGCCAATGAACGCGTTGAGGCTGAAGCCACGCGAGATATGGATATTGAACTTCAGAAACAACGCATTGTCCAGGCTGAAGAATCACTGAAACTCGCTAAAGCGAATCGGAAACAAATTCAGCGCAAAGAACGCGATATTGAAACTGCACGTTTAGCGGTCAAACGCAATCAGGTCCAATTAGAACTGCGTCAGATCGAATACGACGATACAGTTATCAAAGCACCCATCTCTGGAACGATCCTCGAAAAGAAAGTTGAACAAGGGCAGGTCATTACATCGCGGCTCTCCTCGCTCTCCTCATCAGAAGGACAGGCAATCGTCACTATGGCAGACCTTGATACCGTCTACGTCGTAACGGAAGTCGATGAAACCGACATCGGCAAAATCCAAATCGGGCAACCCGTAACAATTAACGTTGAAGCCTACCCCGATATGCCGTTTCAGGGCGAAGTCTTGAAAATCGCTCCGCAGGGACAAGTCATTCAAAACGTCACAACTTTTGAAGTAACCTCCGAGTTGAAAAATGTGGCAGCTACCGGATCACAGCAGGGGATGATGCAAGGTGCAGGCGGTCGCCGCGGGGGCGGCAATTGGCAGGGCGGCGGAAATCTAACCGAAGAACAACGTGAACGTTTCCGGGCAATGCGCCAACAACGTCAAGCAGAAGGCGACGCTGATGGAATGCCTTCAAGACCCACACCCATAGAAACTCCCGCACAACAAACCGAGCAGCAACCCGCAGAATCCGCAGAACAAGCAGAAGAAACTGATGTAGCCGAAGCGAAGGCAGAAACGAGCGATGATGATTGGGGCGAACTGTTCGGCGGCTTCTTCGAGGAAGCACCAGCAGAAGAATCACCGCCCCAAGCGCAACCCGCAGAGACTGAAAACACCAAGATGCCGTTTCTCAAACCCGGTATGAACGCCAGCGTCCAAATCTCAGCTGTCAATAAAACAGACATCCTCACGTTACCAGCCGAAGCAGTCCTTGACATGCGCGGCAGAAAGATGGTCAGGATCATCGGTGCGGAGGGACAACCCGGACGACCGCAGCCTGTCGTAACAGGGGTCAGCAGTTATGACAAGATCGAAATCATTTCAGGGCTCGCTGAAGGCGATGTCGTCGCAATCGGCGGCTTTGAACGCGGCGGCGGTGAAGATTGGCGGCGACGTATGATGCAGAACCCAGCGTCCACAATGCGACGCATGGGCAGAGGACGATAAACACTGCAGACCGCAACCTCTAATGGCAGCCCTACATAGGAGACAACGCTATGGGTATCCTTGAAAGCTTCGCAAACGCATTAAGTGCCTTATTGGCAAACAAACTGCGATCCCTATTGACAATGTTAGGTGTAATCATCGGAGTCGGCGCGATTATAACCACCACCTCAATCGGTGAAGGCGCGAAAGCCGACATCACCGAACGGATACAGACATTAGGCGCGAACATCCTCGCTGTCCGCCCGGGACAGAGCATGTTCCGGGGGCGGGGTTCCGCGGATGCGCGCAGAACGCTCACCGTTGAAGACATGGAAGCACTCCGTGAACGCGGAAAGACTTTTGGGTATGTCACACCTGAACTTAGCAACCGCGCACAGGTGAAGCACCGGAACAAAAATACGAATACAACTATCGTCGGAACTTCGCCAGATTACCTCGTCACAGCGAATTTTAATGTTGAAAAAGGGCGATTTTTTACAGAGCGTGAAATCCGTTACCGTGAACGCGTCTGTGTCCTCGGTAAGACTGTCGTTGATAATCTGTTTGGTGAGACAGAACCCGTCGGGAAGACTATCAAGATAAAAAATGTCGGATTCCATGTGCTCGGTGTAATGAAAGAGAAGGGCGCAAGCGGATGGCGGAACCCGGACGATCAGGTTTTCATTCCTTACTCAACTGCTATGAAACGGGTTTTCGGGGCAGAATATCTTTCCAGCATCAGTGTACAGGCGAACAATGATAAACTCATTCCAGCCGCTGAAACCGAAGTAACAGAACTCCTCCGCAAACAACACAAAATCCCGATAAACAAGGAACTGGACTTCCATATCCGCAACCAAGCCGAATTCATGGAGACATTGGAAGAATCAAGCCAAACCTTTACGAACATGATTTTAGGAATCGCTGTCGTCTCTCTCGTCGTTGGCGGTATCGGCATTATGAACATCATGCTCGTCTCTGTGACGGAGCGGACGAAAGAGATCGGGCTACGCAAAGCCGTCGGCGCGCAGCGCATAGACATCCTCGCGCAGTTCCTCGTTGAATCTACGACACTCGCACTCGTCGGCGGCCTCGTCGGGATTGGCGTTGGCATCATCGGCGCGGAGGGCGTTCCCTCTATCTGGGGATGGCGAACCGAAGTCTCTGTAATGTACGCGGTCGTTTCATTTATCGTCAGCGCGTTTGTAGGAGTCTTTTTCGGTGCGTATCCTGCATGGAAAGCCGCAAAACTCCACCCGATTGACGCACTCAGACACGAGTAAAACATCTGGTCATTTTTACCATACTTCTTGTTCTTGCTGGCGAGGTTTCCGAACCTCGCCCGAATGAAACCAAACCGCCAAATTTTCGTAAGTCTATAGAGAGCAGATCGAACCGAAAGCAGACGTAACGCCCAAATATTCACGAGGTCTCAGGGAATCACTATGAAAAAAATAGCAGTTATCGCAGGTGTCGGTCCCGGCTTAGGGGCTGCACTCGCCCGCAAATTTGTACAGGAAGGATGTAACATAGCACTCCTGTCGCGCTCATCCGCCTACATCAAAAACCTGTCTACGAAATTGACAGAATCCGACCGCATAGCCATTCCGATCCCGACGGATATCACCGAGCCTGAGCAGGTGGCTCAAAGTTTCGATCGTATTCGTGAAGAACTTGGGGATCCCGACATCTTAGTAAATCATGCCGGAAACGCCGCCTGGGGCAGTTTCGCCAACCTCACACCGGAGGCGTTTGAAGGAGCCTGGCGCGTCTGCACCCTCGGCGGATTCCTCTGTTCAAAACAGGTCGTACCCGGAATGCTTAAAAAAGGCGGCGGCAGCATCTTATTCACAGGCGCGACCTCTGCTGTCCGCGGCAGAGCAGATGCCCTGGCATTCAGCAGTGCCAAATTCGCAACCCGGGGTTTGGCATCAGCACTTGCACGCGAAGTCGGTCCGCATGGCATCCATGTCGCCCATGTCATCATTGACGGCGTGATTGATACCCCCGGCGTACGGCAACGCTATAAACTCAGTGAAAACGAACCGCTCCTTGAACCCGATGCAATCGCGGATACCTACTGGGCACTCGTACAGCAGGAAAGAAGCGCGTGGACGTTTGAAGTCGATGTCCGCCCCTATAACGAAGAATTCTTTACGTAAAAGGAGTCATCAGTTATCAGTTATCAGTTATCAGTCTGGTTCTTGCTGCTTGATCATTTCTTTGTAACTGTCGCTACCGAATTGAAGCACCGACGGTTACCAAAAGATATTGGATAATCGGAAACCTCTTAACTGATAACTGAAAGGTTTTTCGCAGAAAAACCGAACTGACAACTGATAACTACTATCACTCTAAAACGTACTTTCCTGTGACGTTAGCGGACACCAACGCGTCGTCTCAAGATGACGCAGCAATACCGCCTTCGCCGCCGGTGTCCCGATCCGATAAAGCGCATGCACAGCATCACCGCGCACATACCGATTTCTGTCGAACAGCACATTGCCTAACCCTTCAACAGCAGCCGCGGCATGCTTTCCGATCCGCGCCAACGCAAACACCGCATTTCGACGGATACCATCATTCTCCTCTGCCAACGCCTCTATAAGACCCGGAACCGCAATAGCACTCGATTGGCTCGTTGTCCCCAACGCCTCTATTGTGTGTGAACGCACCGAACCCGATTCATCCGAAAGCATCTCAACCAATGCTGGCACAGCCGATTCCGCCTTGTTTCCCAAATCCCCAAGTGCCTCTGCAGCGTTATCCCGCACGTATTCACGCGAATCTGTCAACGCATCGCGCAACGCATCAACAGCCGGGGTACCCACCGCGTTGAGCGCATAACAAGCATTTCGACGCGTCAGCTCCGATTCCTCTTGCAAACACCGTACTAAAGCAGGTACCGCTTTCTCTCCGAAACTCGGCAAAGCATAAGCCGCCTGCAACCCAGTCGATTCCGTTGTGCTATTCAGCGCGCTAATCAAACCCGACAACGATTCACCATTTGATGTGCCATGCACGCCATTAGCTTCTACACCGCGATGCCAATTCCAGAGATGTCGGAACATCTCTTGATGTTCAGCCGGTCCCACAGAAGACCCGTTTGACCACTCTGTCTCCGTATTTGCCCACGTCGCTTCTTGCGGCTCCGACATCCGCGCATACAGGAATTTCATCATATAGCGTCTCTTCTCGCTACTATTCGGCATCGCGCGGTGCCACAGATCATAGTTCGCGAACGCAACCGTTCCCGCTTCGCCAACAATAGGTTGTTCCGGTGACACCCCTGACCCTTCGCTCGTACTATAGTAGTGGCTCATCGGAACCACACCCGTCGGACCCAGTTCAACGGGGGTATCCTGCGGATAATAAAAGACCAGCAGCCTGCGTGTATGATGCGACCACCGTTTCCCGCCATCTTGATGCATCCCTTGTCCACCACTCCCCGGCGGATTATAGTGCGGATGCCGATGCGGTTGCATGTAGTAATCCGCGCCAAGCAGACTCGTCAAGGCACCACTAACGTTTGGATCGTCAAAAATTTTCTGAATCTCCGGGATCCGTGGCAAAAGATTATTCCCCGGATTTCCTTCCTTATCAAAGACTGTTATCGTCTTTTCATAGACTGCATCGTGAAATTGCGCAGGCAGCTCGGTTATAACGGTCACAAAACCGTTCACAATAAAATGCCGCATCTGTGCGTCGTTTAAGAGGTTAACTGCCATGTTTAATCCCTCCCACTTTTCCGAAACTTACTATAAATCCTATCCACAACACTCAAGTTACCCTATTATTGCATAAAATCAGACAATTTTTCAAGAAAATCTCCCCTCAAATTCATAATTATGCTAAAATAGTGAAAAAGTAGTAGGCACACACCGTGTGTCGTAACAAGACAGCACATTGTGGAAGGTAGTAGGCACGCGCCGTCGTGCCGTAACAAGACAGCACATTGGAGATTCACGATGGGACGAAGTTTTGAAAAATCACTTGCATGGCAGAAACGCGCCAAAGCCGCACTTGTCGGCGGCGGGCAACCCCATAAACAGAGCCAACCCCCCAGACCTGTGATGATCGCAGGCGCGAAAGGCGCACATTTCTGGGATGCCGACGGCAACGACTATATCGATTATCTCATGGGATACGGACCCATGATCCTGGGGCACGCCTATCCTACTGTCATTGATACCGTCACCAAATACCTCGCCGAACGTGGCAACGTCTATAACTTCGGGCATACACTTGAAGTAGAACTCGCCGAAAAGTTAGTGCAAATTATCCCATCAGCGGATAGAGTCGCTTACTTCGTTGGCGGATCAGACGCAACAACCGGCGCAATTAAGTTCGCTCGCGCCTATACCGACAGAGACAAAGTCATCCGATGCGGGTACCACGGATGGCACGATTGGTGTAGCCACGCACGCGGACACCTCGCAGGTGCCGCCGCTGCAACACTCAGCGTCGATTTTAACAATCTTGAAGGACTCGCGGACCTCTTTAAAGCGCATCCAAACGAGATCGCCTGCTTGATTATGGAACCCTCCGGACATGACCTTCCCAAAGATGGGTATCTTGAAGAAGCGAAGAAACTCGTCAACGCCAACGGCGCATTAATCATTTTCGACGAAGTCAAAACGGGTTTCCGTTATGCTTTAGGTGGTGCCCAAGAATACTTCGGTGTCACGCCCGATATGTCCGTTTTCGGAAAAGCACTCGCCAACGGCTTCGCAACGGCTGTCGTCGTCGGAAAACAGGAGATCATGGATGAAGTGAGTGATGTCTGGGTCGCCGCAACCTTCCACGGTGAAGTATCCCTCGTCGCCGCCGCGATCGCTACAATTGCTGAGCTCGAAGCGAAAGACGGGGTTGCCTTTATGTGGAAACAGGGACAAAAACTCTTAGAGGGTTACAGAGAAATGACAGCGCGTCTCGGTATTGAAAACGCACGCATCGGCGGCATCGGACCCATGCCCTTCTTCGGGCTGAGCACCAACAGTGACGACGAAAAGCAACAACGGTTCCATAAAACCTTCTATGAAGCCACCTTAGATGGCGGCTTATATCTGCCAGACGGACACATCTGGTTCATGTCCATGTCGCACACAGATGAAGACGTTGCGAAGACACTCAGCGTCTCTGAAGATGCACTCAAACGCGCAAAAACCGCATAAGACAAGGTAGTAGGCACGCGCCGTCGTGCCGTCCACTCATAAATCAAGAGGATCCTCTCATGTCACAAGTCACGAATCACACAAAACCTTTTATTGTCGATAAAAATCTCGGGGCAGCCCTCGACATTGATAACGCGCAACTCACAGAAACAACTTCTGACGGGACACCCGTCGTCGAACCGACCCAAGAACAGAAGTATCTTTTTGATATGCGCGGCTGGCTCTTAGTCCCCGGGGTCCTGTCGGGTGATGAACTCGCAGAAATGCAGGAATTCGGTCACAAACTCCGCCACGAACCCGACTCCATTCCGGAGCATGAACGCTCACCACTCGGCGGTCCCTTGCAACGCCTCGCTGACCATCCGAATGTGATCGGTTTCCTCAACGAATTTCTTGCACATCCCGCGTTATCAAGCCAAGAATGCTACGGTTTCCGGATGGAATCCTGTAGCCTGTTCTACCGCACTGTCGGCGATGGAAACTTTGGACCCCACAACGGCAACGGCATGCTCCGTTTCCCCGGCGATTCGCACCTTTACCGGTGTATCCCCGGCAGAGGCTATAGCGGACTAACCCGCATCGTTTGGGAACTGAATCCTGTCAAATACCGGCAGGGCGGCACCCTCTTCATTACGGCGAGCCATAAAGCCGTCTACACAGCACCCGACACGATCCGCAGTCAGGACGCACCTATCTGGGATACTTATGAGTGTCCCGCTGGGTCACTCCTCTTTTTCACAGAGGCGTTGACACATAGCACGCACACTTGGACAAACGAGGAGAACGACCGGCTCGCTATTTTCAGTTGTTACAACACCGTCAACAGCAAATGGCACGACTGGGACCCGCATCCGAAGTTACTTGAAGAAATGCCTGCCAAACGGCAGACTCTTTTCCGTCCCGTCCGTGCCGCCAATAATTTGATCGGTGAAACGTATCGTCATTAATCATATTACTCGTAGTCAGAACTTTGTAGGTTGGGTTGAACGGATATCGCCATACTCTTTTGAGGTCCCTGACATCTGTTTGACCTATCTGCCGTTTGAAAGGGACCAAGTGAAACCCAACGCTTTTCCTACACGGAGGACCCAATGATTAACAAAACACTGAGACAAATATTTATTTTAGCCGTTATAACAACTATTTTAACGGCTATAAACATAGCACAAGCCCGCCAAGCGATCACCGACGGATTGGTGAGTTACTGGTCCTTTAACAAGGCATCCGTCGAGGGTAAAACAGTTAAAGACGTTTTTGGTGCCAATGATGGAACCATGGATGGAGATATTGCGGTCGCTGATGGTAAAGTCGGTGAAGCACTCAAGTTTAGCGGCGGACATGTTGATTGTGGCGCAGATAAGAGTCTAACCGACATCGGCGATCAACTTACATTGGAGATGTGGATAAAGCCCGAAAAAGCTGGCTGGGCGATCATCGCAGGCATGTCAAGATCAGGCAGCAATTCTTATGTGATCGCGTGGTCAGACCAAACTCGGGTCGATTTTAACATCTGGAACGGTGCCTTAGAGACGTGGCCCTTCCACAGCTTGGCGCAGCCCGACTTAGATAAATGGCATCATGTCGCCGGCGTTTACGACGGTTCCGAAGCCATAATTTATATCAATGGTGAATTGGATAGCAAGAAAAAATTCGAGGGCGTTATCAAACACAATGACGAGAACTTTTGGATGGGTGCCAGAAAATCGGATGGACTTCCCTTCAACGGTCTCCTTGACGAACTCCGCCTCTACAACCGCGGACTCAGTCAAGCAGAGATTGAGAATAACCGCGACGCAGTAGGCCTTGCCGTTGAACCCACCCAGAAATTAGCACTCACCTGGGGAGCGATAAAGGTTTCAAAGTAATACCGCGCAAACCAATACAATCCCAATCGAGTCAATTGGAGCAGATAAAATGAAGCTCCTCATATTGGTATTAACCACCGCGCAGCGCGAGCGATCACCGAGAACATGCTGCTCGAATTCTTGAAAGGTGAGAAAATAAATGATTAAGGCAGTCCTCTTTGACCTCGACGGTACACTCTGTGACTCCGACACCGCATGGGACATCGCGGTAAGCGAAACATTTCAACGTTTACACAAACATGAACCCCATATTTCGGAAGAGGCTATCACAAACGCATGGGCAACGGTGCATCAGGAACTTTTTGAGCGACTCGATGCCGGAAAATGCACTATGGCAGAAGTAAGAGATTCACGGTTCCCCTATCTGTTCAAAGCACTCGGTTTGCCCACAGATAGCACGATGGAAGCACTTAATGACTTTTTCTGCTCGCGTTACCTCACGAGTTTAAAACTTTACAAAGATGTCGAGGTACTTGAAAAGCTGCACGCGTACCATGTCGGTATCATTACAAACGGCGCGCACGATGAACACACCGACAGTCAGCTTTCTAAAGTCCGACACCTTAGACTCAGCGAACGTATTCAATCGTTGACAATTTCCGGCGAAATCCGCGTTAGAAAACCGAACATCGAAATCTTCAAAGTCGCTTGTGAACGTGCTAATGTTTTACCGGAGGAGGCTATGTACGTCGGGGATTCCATTCAGAATGACATCGTCGGTGCCAACCGGGCAGGCATGACAAGCGTTCTCATCAATCGAAAATCAGAAGAACTAATACCGCAGGTAGCAGATGAACAACCCGGCTACGCAATCTCAAATTTACATGATGTTTTGTCCTGCTTGGCGCACAAACGCGAAACTTGTAGCATAAACTTTTAGTTTGTGCTACCGGAACCCTCCTTCCAGATCAGTTATTTTCGGATGCGCCATGAACCACGGCATCCAGCTGATCCATCACTTTGTGGAACGCCTCAACGTAATAGGACATCAATTCAAGAGTGTTGGGTGGGTTGACATCGAAGATATAACAGTGCGAATCAATAAATTCAACGGCTCTGGGATAATCCTCTGTCTTGTATTCAACTGTTGACTGGTTGCATCGCCACGGACAGCCTGTGCCATAACCGATCCGATTCTGGAAAATCTCTTGAGATGGAACGGGAAGTCGTTGCCACTGTCCAGTCGGCACACCTTCCGCGCGCAGTGCTGCTTGCACTTTTTCACGTAAGTTGCGCGCAGAAATGTCTAACCCCAATGCCTCTGGATTAAAACCGACGACGTAATTGTAATACACCGGTTCGCATCCGTCCGGTGTGAAAGGTGTTTCAATGCCATCAAGTTGATTGAGATGTTCTGTGAGATAGTTGCAATTTTCGATACGCAGTGCGTTGTTCGCGTCAAGCCGTTTAAGCTGGCTACGGATAAACGCTTGACTGAACATATCACCGCGATACATCCAGCCGAGTCCATAAGCGTTGTATTCCTGCTCCTCACGCTCGCGTCCTGGCACGACGATCTCTCCGAAATACTGCAACAACGCCGCGCGCTTATGGATTTCCTCATCGTCTGTTGTGAACAGACCGCCTTGGCAGCCACTGCTTAACGTTTTCGATGCCTGTGTACTGTATCCCGCCGCGTCGCCGAAGGCCCCACAGAGTTTCCCTTTATAACGGGCACCATGCGCTTGTGCAACATCTTCAATAACTTTCAAATTGTGTTTTTTGGCAAGCGTTAGGATTGGGTCCATGTCGGCAGGCATGCCGTGGATATGCACCGGCAGAATCGCTCGCGTGCGTTCGGTAATCCTCGCCGCAATCTCGTTTGGATCCATACAATAGGTCACAGGATCAATATCAACAAAAACGGGGATGGCGTTGTGATGAAGCACCGCCGCTGCCGTTGCCCAGAAGGTGAAGGCGGGAATGATGACCTCGTCGCCCGGTTCAATGCCAACACCTGCAACACATAGATGTAACGCAGCAGTGCCACTGTTGACAGGGATGCAATACTCGACACCCATGTATTCTGCCCATTCGCTTGCCAACCCTTCGGATTGGATTCGCTGCTGTTCCGTAATTCTTTCGGAAGCGATAACCTCGGCAATCGCGTCTCTGTCGGATTGGGTAACCTGAGGCCAGGGGTGAATCAAGCCATCAGGGACGGTCCGTTTGCCGCCATATATTGCAAGTTTTGCTGCCATGAAGAACCTCCCGCTACCGCGGTATAAGGCCACCGCTAATTGTAGACTTTACTATAATCTTGGAACATGCTCGTCCTCATAATTCTTCACAAGGCGATCCCGTCTAATAATTTCCATGGAGATTTCTATAGGTGCGTTACTGCCTTTGGGATCCGCTTTAAAACCTCGTCCCTGCCGAGCAGCACAACAATATCAAAAAGACTCGGTCCGAACGAGGTACCTGTTAGTGCAATCCGCAACGCCTGCATCGCTGCGACACGTTTGATATTATTCTCATCTGTGTATTGCCAAATCGCCGCTTCAACGGTTTCCACGTCAAACGAAGGAACGCCTTCCAAAATCTGTCCGAGGTTCGTCAAAATCTCACGCGTTTTCTCTCGCTTTTCTGCTGAACCGCCCCACCATTTTTTCGCCGCTTTCGGTTCATACGCGAATTCATCGGTGAAGAAATAACGGGTCTGTGAAATGATGTCCTGCAGCGTTGTGAGACGTTCACCGACCGCTTCTACAATGTTTTCCAACCAGTCGCGATCCGCTGTTGAATTATCCAATAAACCTTCTGCCTGCCAGAACGGGATCACTGCGTCCGTCCGCGCTGCCACATCAAGCTGGTTAATATAGTGAGAGTTAAGCCATTCCAATTTCTTAATATCAAAGACACTACCGCTTTTGCCGACGCGTTGGAGAGCAAACTTATCTATCAACTCATCCACAGAGAAAATCTCCTGTTTGTCATCGTAGGACCAGCCGAGCCTTGCAACGAAATTCAGCATCGCTTCGGGCAGATACCCCTGCTCACGATAACGGTTAACCGCAACGAGGTCACCGTGATGACGTTTACTGAGTTTCCGACCCCTATCATCCAGCACTAAGGGAATATGCGCAAATTGCGGAATGTTTAGACCGAGCGCGTTTGCGATAGCGATCTGTTTCGGTGTGTTGTTGAGATGTTCTGTCCCGCGAATCACATGCGTTATCTGCAACGCCGCGTCGTCAATAATCGAAGTGAGATTGTAGTTCGGCATGCCGTTTGAACGGACGATCACCTCATCTTCCAGCGTAGCAGGATCAATGTTGCGGGAGCCGAGGACCAGATCCTCCACAAGAATCGGCGTGTCTGGCATCTTTATACGCACCGTCGGTTTTCTACCTTCAGCGACAAAACGATCTACAGCTGCCGATGTCAGTTCTCGGCACCTGCCGTCGTAAGAACGAGTCTGTTTATTCGCGCGCGCCTGTTTACGGATCTCATCTAATTCTGCGGGTGTGCAATAACAGTGGTATGCATTGCCACTTGCAAGCAATTGTGCGATGTAGCCTTCATAGATGTCTCTCCGTTCTGACTGGACATAATGTTCGTCCCAATGGATGCCTAACCACTTCAATGCGTCGTAAATCTCATGCATAGATTCATCAGTGGAACGCGCAGTGTCGGTATCGTCGATTCGGAGGATGAACGTGCCGTTGTGGTGTTTGGCGAACAGCCAATTGAATAGAGCTGTCCGGGCACCGCCGATATGTAGGTAGCCTGTCGGTGAGGGTGCCATCCGGACACGGACTGTCTCTGATGCCGCTGTTTTCATTTTTGCCCCTTCTGAATCTTCGCCCAGCTATCCCGCAGCGGTACTGTACGGTTGAACACTAATTTCTCTGAAGTTGTATCTGGATCCACGCAAAAATAACCTATTCGGAGGAACTGATACCGACTTTCAGGGGGTGCATCAACCAGACTCGGTTCAACTTTGCAAGTGTTTAGAATTTCTAAGGAGTTCGGATTCAGGAACTGTATCCAATCTTCGCCTTCTGCTGCACTTTCCGGTTCACGTTCCGTAAAGAGCGAATCGTAGAGGCGTACCTCAGCATCAACGGCGTGTTCAGCCGAAACCCAATGCAAGGTGCCTCTCACTCTGCGCCCATCTTCGGACCAACCGCCTCGCGTTTCTGGATCATAAGTACAGTGAATCTCAAGGATTTCGCCGGTGTTTTCATCTTTAACAACGCGTTCGCACTGGACATAATAGGCGTGCTTCAGCCGAACCTCTCGTCCAGGTGCTAATCTGAAGAATTTCCGGGGCGGATCCTCCATAAAATCTTCGCGTTCAATATAGATTTCCCGCGAGAACGGGATTTTCCGTGTACCTGCGTCTGTATCTTCGGGATTATTTTCTGCATCCAGCATTTCAACCTCTCCTTCCGGGTAGTTGTCAATAATCAGCTTAACCGGATTGAGCACTGCCATGACGCGGGGGGCGCGGCGATTCAGATCATCGCGGATAGAATATTCAAGTTGCCCCATTTCAATCAGATTATCGGCTTTTGAAACGCCGATACGGTTGCAAAAATCTCGGATGGCTTCAGGCGTATATCCACGGCGGCGCATCCCTGAGAGTGTCGGCATTCTCGGATCGTCCCAACCGCTGACATGTCCGCCCGCTATCAACAGGCGAAGGTTTCGTTTGCCAAGCACAGTGTAGGTGAGATTCAGACGCGCGAATTCGATTTGGCGGGGTTGATAAATTTCCAACGCCTCTAAAAACCAGTCGTAGAGCGGACGATGGTCTTCAAACTGAACATCACATAACGAATGCGTTATCCGCTCAATTGAATCGGACTGCCCGTGTGTGAAATCGTAAGTCGGATAGATGCACCATTTGTCGCCATGCCGATGGTGGGGTGCCCGCAAGATGCGATACATCACAGGGTCCCGCATATTTAAATTTGGACTTGACATATCAATTTTTGCCCGAAGTGTGCGGAAACCGTCTGGAAACGCACCGTTACGCATGCCTTGGAATAACGTCAGGTTTTCTTCAACGGATCGCTCCCGATAAGGACTGTTCTTCCCGGGCTCAACCAAAGTACCACGATACGCTCGCATCTCCTCTGGAGTCAGGTCGCAGACGTAAGCCTTTCCTTTTTCTATGAGTTTGATGGCGTATGCATAAAGCGTCTCAAAATAGTCAGAAGCGTGATATTCTCGCTCCTTCCAATCGAAACCGAGCCATTGGACATCGCGTTTGATCGCTTCTACGTATTCGCTCTCTTCTGTGATTGGGTTGCTATCGTCAAATCTTAAATTGTAGAGGCCGCCATAAGCTTCGGCGATGCCGAAACTGATGCAGATAGCCTTGGCATGCCCAATATGGAGATAGCCACTCGGTTCGGGCGGGAACCGGGTATGCACCCGACCATCATATCTATTGCTCTTGAGGTCCTTTTCAATCTCTTGACGGATAAAGTTCGTGTCGGCGGTTTTGTTGATGTCTTCTTCTAAATGGGGATCTGAATGATTCATAATTTCAATATATGTCCTGTTTTGGGCATGTTACAAAGACTGCCACTCCTGAAAGCAGTATATCTATAGTGGTTGGAACATCTGATTAATATATTATACTCTCAAAACATCCTAAAGTCAAGGTTAGGGTTCGCTTTCAAACGGTATTTACCCATTGCATGAAAATACCACTCTGATCGCGTAAAAAATAGGCAGAAGAAGCGAGGTTAGGAATGCACGTCGCATTTGGGCGAGTACGCCGCAAAACCTCGCCAGCGAAACTATAAGCGAGGTTAGGAATACACGTCGCTTATGGGCGAAGACACCGCAAAACCTCACCAGCCAGAAAACTGCGTAAGTCCTGCTCTTATTGGCACGAGACTTGCTAATGCTTATATGTAATTGAATTTTTTAAAAAATGTAACTACTTCTGCAGGATATTCGTTTAAACGTTGTATTGAATAATTTATTAATTCAGAAAGGGGTATAAAGTTATGAAATCTACTGATGCACGCAAGAATCGTCTATCCTTATACGAAACCGCTTTGTGTCTTGCACTGGCGAAAGCACGTCAAGATGAATTACACTGGGAACGTTTTATTGACAATTTATCGCAGATTTGTGATACATTTGCCTCCGAGATTGCTGCCAAAGGCACTGCCCCTTCTAAGGAGCAGCGTTCATAATTACACGAGCCAGAGTCTTCAGGACTTACGCAGCCTCCCTCGCTGGCGAGGTTTCCTGGGGAAACACCCCAGCAAAAACACCTCGCCAATGCGTGTCCTACCAGAGTCTTTTTAGACAGGCTCTTGAAGTTTTGGATGGTTTTTTAAAATCTTAACGAGAGAGCGGGCTAACTTTTCGGGATCGTGGCGGATGACGTTCATCTCAACGCCACCTTCTGTTACAACCATACCGCAAATGAGGTCCGCTTCTATCACCTGCATCCCTTCCTCTTCAAGCGACTCTCTCTCACGGTTATAGGAAACTTGAACCTTCCCCGCATCAGCAACCTGCATTGTTTCCGCTGATAGCAAAGAGATATGCTTCGCAAGGTTCAGCACATCCATCGGATGCGCCGTATTCCCATGGAGCATTGACAACCCTTCTTCCGACAGCGAATGGATTCGTGTCAATTGTGCGACCAATTCTTGACGCACATATTCTTGGATGATCTCCGTCGGCGCAGGTTGGTTGTTAACAAGCACGTAATCCAGCGCAATCTTCGCGTGGTCAAGCACAGCATCTACGTGGTCGGTCACAGCATAGCCATCGGTTTCGCCCGGCTGCGTCATTACGTTGCAGACGTAAATTTTCATTGCGGGGGATTGTTGTATCGCCTCTACAATGCCTTTGATAACCAGATTTGGCATGATACTGGTATATAGGCTGCCGGGGCCGATAATGACAACATCTGCATTGAGGAGCGCGTCTGTCGCACCTTTATGCGCTTGACATTCATAAGAACCGTCAGTGGGATGGTGCGCTTTTCCGTTTTCGCGGGGTTCAAAAAAGACGCGCTTGATGGGTTCACGATTTTCTCGCATAGGAATTGTGGATTCACCGCGAACGATTTCGCCATCGACGAGCTCCGCACAGAGCACGGTGTAATCCAAAGTAACGGGGATAATTCTGCCTCGGACGGCGAGGAGGCGCGAAGCGGCTTGAATTGCCTTCGGGAAGTTGCCTTTCAATTCTGTTAAGGCGGTGAGCAGGATATTTCCGACGGTGTGTCCACCAAGCTCACCGTTGCTTGAAAAGCGGTATTCAAAAAGCCCGGCAAGTTCATCAGCATCGGATAAAGTAAACAGCAACCTTCGGATATCACCCGGCGGCAGCATATCAAATTCTTCAACGAGTCGTCCCGAACTGCCGCCATCATCCGAAACGGTGACGATCGCTGCCAAACTATCCAAATCAATAATGTTGCCTGTACCTATCTCCAGATCAGCGTGGCGTTTGATGCCGCTAAGTAAAGCAGATAAACCACTGCCGCCTCCGATGCAGGCGATTTTCAAAGACATAATTTCTCCAAACTATAGTGGATCCTAAAAATAAATGGACACTTTTCTCCCCCGGTAGCGTTTTTGCTTGGGTATTTCTGCGGATTTCTGCGGATTTCTTCACGGTTTTGCGGTGTCCTCACCCAAATGCGATCTGCATTCCTAACCGCACCGCTTCCATTTATATTTTCCGCGAATAATAAACGTTGTCCGTTCATAACACAGCGTAACAAATAACGCAATTAATATAGAATTTGTTTCATTAAGGTCGTCAAAGTTTCAAGTGTTTCGTCGCATAACTGCTCCGCTGCTTCAGCAGTCGGTGCCTCACTAAAAACCCGGATCACAGGTTCTGTACCCGATTTGCGGATATTGACCCATCGATCACCCCAAACCCGCTTAACACCGTCCGTAAGTTCAAGGAACGGTTCCCTACCGTCGGCACATTCTTCTTTATAAACCGATAAAGCACTCTCAACAAGTTGCGTCGCAACCGCTTCCGATGGGATCTCCAATTTCTTCCGACACATCTGATAGTGCGACATATTCTCCATAAGCTGTGTTACAGTACCACCAAATTCAGCGAGGTGTTGAACAAGCGTTGCAATAGAGGTGATGCCGTCGGTAGTGTAATGGACATAAGGATAAATAACACCGCCAGTGCCTTCACCACCAATCACTGCGTGCGTTATGTGCATCTTATCAACTACCCAGCCGACACCGACTTTCGTACGATGCAGGCTTACCTCGTGCCTCGCGGTAATATCGTCTAACATTCTACTTGTTGATACGGTTGCGACGACATCGCCTTTCATTTTAGTGAGCATAAAATCAACGGCGAAGGCGAGTGTCCATTCACCGCTGAGCGGAACACCACGTTCTGTGACAATGACGAGCCGATCGGCATCGCCATCGTGGGCGAACCCAATATCCGCTCCTGATGCCAAAACAGTTTTGCAAAGTTCATCTAACGCCTCAGGCGTAGGTTCCGGAGAACGCCGGAAGTGCCCATCCGCAACACAATTAATTTCAATAACGCGACACCCCAGTTCCCGTAGCAGGGTCGGACTTATCACGCTCCCTGCACCGTTGCCTGCATCGATAACGACCTTCAAACGGGCGGCTCGAATTAAACGCGTATCAAGCCACGGCGCACTTAAAATCTGTGACAGATGATGTCCCCGTGCATCTGCGTAGATTTCAAAGGTCCCTTGTTTGTTCCAAGGCGCGAGATCGAAAGCCTCTGTTTCGTAGATTCGGAGCAACTCATCGCGTTCTGTTTGTGTCAGAAGTTGTCCCGATGCAGATGCGAATTCAAGGCCGTTCCAAGCAGCTGGATTATGGCTCGCTGTAATCGTAATCGTGCCTTCCGCAGCGAGGACCTTTGAAATAAACAGAACCGTCGGGGTCGGACAAAGTCCAACATCAACGACGTGACATCCGGTCGCAAAAAGCCCCGCGAGGACTGCATGTCTCAACGTCGGACCTGAGGTGCGGGAGTCGCTACCGATAACGACCGTTTTACCGCCGATAAAGGTGCCAAAAGCCATTGCGAATTGCGTAATGTCTCGGACATCAAGCGAGCTGCCAACCTCTCCACGAACGCCTGAAACACTAATAATCGGCTTTCCTATTTTTTCCATATAACTTCCCTCTGTAGCAGGCCCATTTAGTTTATATCAGGACTTACGCAGCCCCTTCGCCACATCCGCCATGCACCTAAAAAACCGAGCCCACCGATCACCAGATGCCATACGCCTACAAGATACCACGGATTTGGATAGTTGTAATTATACGAGGTAACCGGTGTTAGTTCGTAAAGCACAGGTTTCCTAAAGATGTCCATCCCCTCAAAAATGCCACACACAGCAAGAAGTGGATTTAAATGCAAGACTGGCGGTATGAAGGGTTGAAGGTCGCCTACATAACGTTCTAACGGATTGAGCAGAAACGCGCCACCTATCAAAGCGCACCATAAAAGCATCGCAAATTCTGCACTGGAAAGTGCATCTCTGAAAACATAAGCTCCCCACAGCCCGACAGCTCCCGCCGACAAACTATAAATTCCCAATATCAGTGCCATCTGTCCTGCCTTCGCAAATCGGAGATTCGTAGCGAACAAAGCAACAGCAGTAGATAAAAACACCCAACCTAATACCAGCACCTGACTCATCGCAAGTTGGCGTAACAACCACTGTCCAGAGAAAATAGGGGTAGCAGTGACAGCACTAAAACGCGTTCCAGAAAAGCCTGTCCGAACACGGTCCGCGGCGAGGTAAGGGGCTATCAAAAGCACAACACATACCTGCGCCATGAAAAAACATTCTATCGGCAAACCGAGTTTAACGCGCATCAAGAGTTGATAGATGATCCAGAGCAAAACGCTGGCGATGCTGCACACCGAAAGAAATTTTATGAAGTAGTTTCGATTGTTAATAATCATATCAAGAGACGGCTTTATTCGGCTTGTATTCGGCTACGGATCTGCAAAATTGCCTCAGCAATAGAGATAAGATTCGGGTTGATAAGCAACGCCTGCTTGTATGCCTCAAGGGCTTCGGAGATTTTACCGAGCCTGGCATAAACGTGTCCCATCCCTGCGAACGCGCCGAAATGATTCGGGTTCAGCGAAATAGTGCTTTTACAATCACGAATCGCTTTACTCCATTCTTCAAGCATGAAATAAGCAATGGCGCGTTGGTTGTACCCCTCAGCGAAATTCGGATCCGCCTCAATTACCGCAGTGAAACATTCAACTGCATCCTGATATGCTTCATTTTTGAGCAAATTTTTCCCATCTTTAAGCATCGCATCGACGGTATCATCCCCGGAATGCGCCCAGATTTCCCATAGCGCGTATTCAGCATTATAGCGGACCCCGCGATCATCGTTTTTGAGTGCTTCCATTAATGCTGGAATCACGTCGGGGGTCCCAATTAAGCGGAGCGCGAACCCTGCGGCACGGCCAACCAATGGGTCTTCACTCTGAAGATAGACCATCAGATCGGCTTCTGAATAGTTAGCACTCAGCAGTTGTTTGAGTTTCTCATCGTCGCCTGAATTCTTGAACATCAGTTGCGCCAACTCAGAAAATCCGTTATTCCCATACATCTTTAGTCCTCGCTATGTTGCTGTTTCCACTTGTTAATAGTAATTATAACAGATTTCTGCTGATATAACAATTTTAAATGTTATGCAGTCAGGGCCATTCAATTGTACCTATTCACTTTATATATGTGAATTTTTTCACCTGTAGGAGCGAGCTGTGCTCGCGATTCTTTGCGAATAACGTTCACCTATGTAAAGCAAAACCAGAATCCAAATTGTACAATTGAATGACCCTGGCGTGTCCAGTAAAAATCTTGCAATTTGCGTAGATAGCTGCTACAATCTTCTGAGTAGGTTGGTAGCGTTTCGAGCTAAAACATTAGACAAGGGGGCAACACATAAAGCGTGAAAAAACGTAAAATCCTTATCCTCTGCATCGATGCTGGGAGTCACGACTACCTCGCAGCGAGCGACCTCCCGACGCTCCAAAAATTGGCAAAAACCGGATTCTATCGGCACGCGAATGCGGTTATCCCATCTGTTACAAATGTCAATAACGTGAGCATCGCAACCGGCACATTTCCTGAGACGCACGGCATCACGACGAATTACCATGTAGACAGGACAACTGGCAAAGGAGAATTTATTGAGGATAACCGTTTCCTGCTCGCACCGACACTCTTTGAAATCGCAAAAACGTCTAAATTCGCAAACAAAACGGCACTCTTCGTGACAAAGAAAAAGTTATTACGCATGTTGGAAACAGGTGCCGACATCGCTGTCGCCGCCGAAGCACCGCCCCCTGAATACATCCAGATCGCTGGACAGGTTGAACCGATTTATTCCATCGAAATCAACTGGTGGCTCCTCCGTGCCGTGCGCGAGACTTTACGAAGAGACGACCCAGAACTCGTCTACTGCTCAACAACGGATTGGGTGCAACACAAATACGCGCCCGATGCTGAACCCTCACAACGCCATCTCACAATACTCGACCAAATCATCGGTGATATTGTCCATGATGATCCAGAACGTGAAATCTATATCACGGCAGACCACGGGATGTTAGAGAAGACGACCGCGCTCGACCCGGGTCGTTTGCTAACGGAACACGGTATCCCCGCGAGTGCCATCCCTATTATTAAGGATCGGTACATCGCACATCACAGCAATTTAGGCGGTGCCGCTTATGTGTTCCTCAAGAACCGCGCGGACACACCGAAAGCAATCGAGAAACTGTTAGGGACACCCGGTATTGAAGAGGTGTACTCTGCCGAGGACGCTGCAGGCACATTTCGACTCCATCGCGAGCGCATCGGCGACATCTTTGTGTTAGCAGATAAAACGACTGTCTTCGGTGAATTGGAAACCGCAGCCGAAACAACGTCGGTCCGTTCACACGGTTCGCGGCATGAAAGTTATGTGCCGATCATTGGCTATAACAGCCCTTGGCAGGCAATGGATTTTGAATATAATGTTGATATT
The DNA here is from genome assembly GCA_963668035.1 of Candidatus Poribacteria bacterium. GTDB lineage: Bacteria > Poribacteria > WGA-4E > WGA-4E > WGA-3G > WGA-3G. Next base: position 1,412,304 of record OY764073.1, read on the forward strand.
GGAAAACTATTTTTAGAGAGCTTGCGTTAATGGAGATTCTTGCATAGGACTTACGCAATTCCCCGGTAGGTTCGGTTTTGCGGTGTATTCACCCAAATGCGATCTGCATTCCTAACCGCACCGATCTTGTTCAGCCAAAGCGAATCAGTCGTTTTCTCCGGATTTCTCGATGATCAGCGATTCTATATTCGCAAGTCTTGAGTTTATTTCAGCAAGCAGGGCAGCGGAATCTTTTGTCTCCGCTTCCAAAATTTCTCTAATATCTCTCAACTCATCAAGAATCATCTGTTCTATACTCGCGAGTGTTTTAATATTTACCATCATTTTCTCCACTTATAGATGCACTTGCGATCTTCACAAATCGCCCGACCAAGGATTCAGAAGGGGTTGACTTTTCTCACCAAAAGGTGTATTCTATTATACATGTATACGTTTTAATTTCAAGTAATTTGGGACTTACGCAGCTCCCTTCGCTGGCGAGGTTTCCTAACCTCGCCAATGCATGTGCATAGCGTTTCATGGAAAAATTGCGTAAGTCCTATAATTAAAACGTCCTTAACTCTGTTTTGGAGGCATAAAAATTATGTTATCAGAAAAAGAAAAAACGGATGGCTGGATATCCCTATTTGATGGTGAAACCCTCAACGGTTGGGGTGCCACCGGCAAAGCTGACGGATGGGTCGTTGATGATGGCAGTATTCTCTGCACCGTTCAGGGCGGACAATATCTCTACACCGAACAACAATACGACAACTTCGTCCTCGCACTCGATTTCAAAACCGAACCGAAAGTCAACAGCGGGATTTTCATCCGATGGGCAGACCTGAAAAATCCTGTTCAGACCGGCCTTGAAATCCAGATTTTAGACACACACCGCAAAGAGCCACCGACTACCCACGACTGTGGCGCACTTTACGACGCGCTGGGACCCACCCGAAATACGTGTAAACCCGCAGGCGAGTGGAATCAGATGACCATCACATGTGATGGTAGCATTGTCGCCGTGACACTTAATGACGAGGAGATCGTCCGCGCTGATTTAGATGAATGGGATACACCGCATCGGAACCCGGACGGCAGTAGGAATAAATTCGGCATCGCGCTCAAGGATTTCCCACGGAATGGACACATCGGCATCCAGGACCACGGCGGAAAAATCTGGTGCAGAAATATTAAGGTCAAACCCCTATAAGTTCCCCGATACGGGGATTTAGTAGTGAATCCTAAAAATAAAGAGACACATTCGTAGCACAAACTTTTAGTTTGTGTTTCCATTCTGAATGCCCTTAACGGGCATTCAGAATGTTTGAAAGAGGGCAATCAATTATAGGGTTTACAATAAAGAGAACTTAGGGAGTTGATCAGAGGCATTCCAATTGTCCATTTTTCGATCGAATTTTCATCCCCCGGCCCGGTAGATTTGGTTTCCCTCCTCCGGCCTGGTAGGTTCGGTTTCCTAACCGAACCGGATTTTACTGAAACCTTGAAATCCTGTAGGTTGGGTTGAACGGATACCCTCAAAACCCTGAAAAGTAACGCACACCTAAACTCTCTCCATAGCTCGGACATCAAACAAAAACCGAGAGAAACCCAACGCCTTTGCGGTCTCCTAACCGCTCTCTCCCGGTAGGTTCGGTTTTGCGGTGTATTCACCCAAATGCGATCTGCATTCCTAACCGCTCTCCCCCGGTAGGTGCGGTTTCCTAACCGCACCGATTCTTTACTATAAACAAAAAATAAATTTGACTTTCCACATTATGTATGTTATCATATACATACCAACTGAATTATATTAATAAATCAAAAAAATAAAAATAACCCTTCAGCCAGACGTCGCGTTCCAGCCCGATCCTCGATGGGAATGGGCAACCCCCAACTGGAACGATACGCTTACGGACGCGGAGATATTTAGAGCCTGCGGTCAAGTTTCAGACACACTCAAAGCCATGTTAGACACACTGCAACCGCATGACGTGATCCACAACATCAGCGACTTGTTAAATGCATCCTTTTCCGAACGGATCAAGATCCATATCGTCATGTTGGTAGCCGACACCGAAACAATAGAAGGCGCATGCCGACACTGCTTCGATCTTTACGATATGGATAGCCGCAGCCAAGGACTCGGTCAGGCAATGACGATATGGCGCACACTCACACACGTCTTAGATACCGCCCCTATCTTTAACGCATTCCTGCAACGCGCATGGCACCTGAACCCGACAAGCCAGTATTTCCCAGAGCGGTATCGAGAATTCGCCGACGCAGTTCACGAAGCACACGTGGATAACCAGCTCCGCCAACGCACCCCGTATGCCGACCCTTACAACCAACTCCAATTGTTGAACGAGACGCTGAAAAAACTCGCTTATCAATTCAAGCACTGCAACGACCCAGCCCAATCATGCAAACTTGCCAACGCACAAGTCCGTGTAGCAGGGGCAATGCACATCATCAACGAGAAATTAGAGCATAAACATCACACGGCGATTCAGGACGCAGCACACATCGCCCTGAACGCCCCAACGGAAATTGAGGGAGCGGAAACCCTATCCTAAAAAAGAACCGAACCGGTTTTGCATCAGGGCCATTCAATTGTCCGTATTCACTTTATATATGTGAATTTTTCGCTTGTAGGAGCGAGCTGTGCTCGCGATTTTTTCCCAAGAACGTTCACTTATGTAAAGCAAAACCAATATCCAAATTGTACAATTGAATGTCTCTGGGTTTTGCATAAGATTTTATGGACAATTCAAAAAACATTGTGATATACTATATACACTATGCTAACGAATCTTGAAAACATACGGAACTTCTGCATTTTAGGACACATCGACCACGGGAAAAGCACGCTCAGCGACCGACTTCTCGAGCATACCAATACGCTCACAGAGCGCGATATGCGAGAACAGGTGCTGGATCTGATGGACCTGGAACGTGAACGCGGTATTACCATTAAAGCCACCGCTGTCAAACTCCATTATCCCGCCCCGGACGGAAACCGATACGAACTCAACTTGATTGATACGCCCGGACACGTCGATTTTACTTATGAGGTCTCCCGGAGCCTCGCAGCATGTGAGGGCGCGATCTTAATTGTGGATGCCGCACAAGGGGTCGAAGCACAAACCTTGGCAAACGCCTATCTCGCTATTGACAACGACCTCGAAATTATCCCCGTTGTCAATAAGATAGATTTGCCAACAGCGCGCCCCGAGGAAGCCAAACGACAGATAGAAGAAGTCATCGGCATTCCAGCAGACGACGCACTCCTCGTTAGCGCGAAAATGGGCACCGGTATCCCCGCTATACTGGAGGCAGTCGTCAATCAGATTCCTGCACCTACAGGCGAAACGCAAGCACCGTTGAAAGCACTTGTGCTTGATTCTGTCTACGATAACTATCGCGGTGTCATTATGTACACCCGCATCTTTGATGGTAGCGTCAAACCCGGGGAGAAAATTCGGCTCATGGAGACAAGACGCGCTTATGAGGTTGAGGAAGTCGGCATCTTCACACCAGAGATGCAACCGACTCCAGAACTACGCACCGGAGGTGTCGGATACCTCATCGCTGGCATCCGAGAAATTGACAAGGCGAAAATCGGCGATACCATCACAGATCACGTGAAACCCACTGAAACACCCTTGCCCGGTTATCGCGAGATGAAACCCCTTGTTTTCAGCGGCTTATATCCAGCAGATACAAACCAGTTTCATGCCCTGCGAGAGGCACTCGACAAACTCCGACTCAATGATTCCTCTTTTAGCTTTGAACCGGAAACATCCGTTGCCCTCGGTTTCGGGTTCCGATGCGGTTTTTTAGGGGTGCTCCACATGGAGATCATCCATGAACGACTCGAACGCGAATTTGGACTCGCCCTCGTTCGGACAGCACCGAGCGTCATGTACCGCGTGCACCTTAAAACTGGCGAAAACGTACACGTCGATAACCCCGCCCATCTCCCTGAACCGAATGACATCGAACGAATAGAAGAGCCGTCTGTCAATATTGACATTATCGTGCCGCGCGAGTATATTGGAAATGCGATGGAACTTTGTCAGAAGCGTCGGGGTGTATATAGGCGAATGAACCAATTGGACGCGAGTCGTGTGCAATTGCTCTACGAACTTCCGCTCAGTGAAATGTTGATGGATTTCTATCCGAAACTTAAATCACTGACGCGTGGATACGGTTCGTTAGAATACGACATCGGTGAATACAAAACCGAAAAGTTAGTGAAACTGGATGTCCTGCTGAACGGTGATCCCGTGGATGCACTTTCGACCATTTTGCCGCGCGACGCAGCAGAAACGCGAGGCAAAGCGTTGGTGAGCAAACTGAAAGAATTGATTCCACGTCAAATGTTTGAAGTACCGGTTCAGGCAGCAATCGGCAACAAAATTGTCGCTCGCGAAACGGTTCGAGCACTCCGAAAGAATGTCACAGCGAAATGCTACGGCGGCGATGTGACGCGAAAACGGAAGTTATTAGAGAAACAGAAAGAAGGCAAAAGACGGCTCAAACAAATCGGCAAAGTAGAGGTGCCACAAGAAGCATTCACAGCAATGCTCGCAACTGACGAGTAGCACAAAAAACAATCATGAAATTAAACTGCGAAAAGGAGAGCACTTTTTAGGTATAGAGGCTCAAAAATATTATGAATGATAACGACACCCAATTATCGAAATGGCAAAAATTTCGGAAAACTATCGTCTGGGAATATTCCCAAGTTATCGTTGTAGCACTTATTCTCGTTTTTGGATTCATACGTCCCTTCGTTGTTGAGGCGTTCAAAATCCCATCCGGGTCTATGGAGGATACGCTCCTTGTTGGAGACCGTATTCTTGTATGTAAGTTTATCTACGGCATTACCATCCCCGGCACAGATATAAAAGTTTTGGATTTCCATAAACCTGCCCGCGGCGATGTCTTCGTTTTTATTCCACCCCACGACCGAGAACGGAATTTCATCAAGCGCATCGTAGCCGTTGAAGGGGACACAATTGAAACACGTGGAAATACACTTTATGTCAATGGTGCAGCCGTTGACGACGAGCACTATGCAAAACATCTAAACTTCAACCACTTCAAAAGAGGCGATTTTCCGCCGTTCCGTGAACCGAGATATCTCCCAAAAACTGAAGTCTTTTTCGATTATACCCTAACGGAAAGCCAATTCAGGCGAAAGTTCCCTGAAGGCAAACCGTTTATTGTTCCGAAAGGCAAGGTCTTCGCAATGGGCGATAACCGCGACCAGAGTAGTGATAGCCGTTCATGGGGACCCGTAGACATCAGCGACATTAAAGGGCAAGCGTTTATGGTATATTGGTCATTTGACGCGCAACCCGCGAAAATGTGGGAAGTGTGGAAATTGATAGATAACGTCAGATTCAGTCGCATTGGCAAACTCATCCATACACAGCCTTAACATGTAAGTCCCAAGACGAATAAACTAACCTATGCATCAAGATCGTCGACACCTTATCATCGGAACAGCAGGACACGTTGACCACGGGAAAACGGCACTCGTCGGCGCGCTCACCGGTATGGAGACAGACCGCCTCAAAGAGGAACGGGAACGCGGTTTGTCTATTGAATTAGGTTTTGCCTACTTTGACCTACCTGATAACTCGCGTGCTGGCATCGTTGATGTACCCGGACACGAGAAATTCATCCGAAGTATGCTTTCCGGTGCCTACGGTATGGATGTCGTCCTCTTTGTCGTCGATGCAAAAGAGGGGGTCCAAGAACAGACGCTTGAACACCTGGCGATCTTGGATCTGCTCGGCATTTCAAACGGTATCCTCGTTATGACGAAGGCTGACTTGGCAACGCCTGATGAATTGGCGGAAGCGACCGAGATGACACAGGAGATGCTCGTCGGCACAAGTCTTGAAGGAATTCCGACTGTGAGCGTCTCGGCAATAACAGGGGCAGGTATTGAGACACTCAAACAGACGATTGTTGAACAGGTGGCACTCGCGACAAAATCGGAGGAAAATGACGGTATCCCAAGGCTCTACGTGGATCGTGTGTTTACTGTGCAAGGGTTCGGGGTTGTTGTGACGGGAACGCTCATCGGCGGATCCATCAATAGAGAACAACGGATGGTAATTCTCCCGCAAGGCGATACTGTTCGGGTGCGCGGGATACAGGTCCATAATGAACCCGCACCTGTCGCGCAAGCCGGACAAAGAACGGCACTGAACCTCTCTGGCACCTCTACAGAGAACATCCAACGCGGCGACGTTCTCTGTCCGATCGATTTTTCTCGGGTGACGGACAACATAGATGTGTCTTTGCAAGTCCTATCCTCATTTCCAAGGATCGTTGAGCATTGGAGTCGTTTTCGTGCGTATCTCGGGACCCGCGAAATATTTTGCAGATTGATTCTGCTCGTTGACGAGGCGATTCTGCCCGGAGACAAGGTACAAGTCCAACTCCGTTTAGAACAACCGATTTTAACGTTTAGAGGCGACCGTATCATTTTACGCGATTTCTCGGCACAGCATACCCTTGGGGGCGGCGAAGTTATTAATCCATTCGCTCCAAAACACAAGCGGTTCACGCCTGAAACGATTGCCACTTTAGCAGCCTGGGAAGAAGCCGATGACTCCCAAATTGTTAACACCGTCTTGGTCAATAGCGAGGCACTTTGCGTACCGGAATCGTTTCTTTATTACTATCTGCCACATTCGCAAACGGATGTGAACACGCTCTTAAATAGCCTCGAAACTGAGGGAAAAATTGTCCGTTGGGATAAATCCGGGAGGACACCGCTCGTTTCCGACGCGGCACGGACAGCGGCAGCGAAAGAAAAAATAGTCGATGCATTGGCAGCGTTTCACGAAGCGCAGCCGCTGCTTGCGGGTCAAAATGCGTCGCAACTCTGTCGAGAACTCAATATAGATGAACTCGGTTTTGAGAAACTTGAGAACCAACTCATTGCTGAGCGTCAGCTTGTTACAGAGGGGAATCTAATCCGTCTGGCATCCCACGAGATTCAGTTTTCCGAAGAGGAAGAGACAGCAAAAGAGACGCTGGAGCAATTATTCTTAGAAGCGGGGATAAATACCCCCGCGCTCAGTGAACTCAACACCTTATTGCCAGAATATACACCGAAGGTGCTTGAATCCACATTTTTTGCACTGCTCAACTTGGGGCAATTCATCAAAATAGCAGATAACTTTTTCATCCACACCACCATTTTTCGGGAGATACAGGAATTATTAACCACTTATCTCCGTAAAAATGATATAATAACTGTTGCTGAATTTCGGGAAACAGCACAAACTTCCCGAAAGTATGCGGTACCGTTTCTTGAGTATTGCGACAGTCAGAATCTTACGATTCGAGATGGCAACGTCCGAAGGTTACATCCGCGGCATCTGGAAACGTAAGCATCCCGGGTCTGTGTGCATATAATACCGACCATCACGGGGGAGGATAGGGTCTGGTGGCTCTACCGGTCTTCAAAACCGGCTTGTCCATGCAAGTGGATAGGTGGGTTCGATTCCCACTCTCTCCCGCCATCTGCTTAAAAGTGCCGTAACAAAATGGATGGAACTAAAAATGCTAAGAACGCTTCCAATCATTGACACAAAAAAAGAACACCGGCGGCATCCATCGTGGATTAAGGCGCGAATTCCGGGCGGTGGTAACTACGCCGAGTTAAAAAAATTAATGCGGGATCTGCAGCTCCACACGGTTTGCGAAGAGGCACGGTGTCCGAATATCGGCGAATGCTGGAACAGCCGTACTGCTACGTTCATGATACTCGGCGATGTCTGTACACGCCGATGCATGTTTTGTGCCGTAAAAAAAGGGGCACCCGGGGGCATCGTTGATGCAGATGAACCGCGGCGGCTCGGAGAGGCGGTCGGTTACCTCAAACTCAAACATATCGTTATTACTTCAGTGAATCGTGACGATCTCACTGATGGCGGTGCGGGCGTTTTCGCTGCGTGCATCGCCGAGGCACGGAAACATCGTCCCGGATGCACGGTGGAAGTGCTTATTCCGGACCTTGAAGGCAATTGGGATGCTCTTAAAGTCATCGTGCAAGCGTCTCCTGAAGTGCTTAATCACAATACAGAGACAGTGCCGCGGCTCTACCGCCGCGTCCGTCCTTACGCGAATTACGAACAGACGCTGACGCTCCTTCACGTCAGCAAACAACTGGATGCAGGAATGCTCACAAAATCCGGAGTCATGGTAGGTTTAGGCGAGACTGTAACGGAACTTCTGGAAACAATGCAGGACATTCGCAACACCGGCTGCGATATTCTCACGATAGGTCAATATCTTTCACCTTCGCCACGCCACCTCCCTATTCAACGCTACTATACACCCGAAGAATTTGACGAACTCAGGGAGGCGGGGATAGAGATGGGGTTTCGGCATGTTGAATCGGGACCGTTGGTACGGAGTTCTTATCACGCAGGAGAACAGGCAAGACTCAAACAAAATTAACAATAGATTGCGATTGCGCAATATGGTTTACATGAAACCCAATTTCTGCTAAACTAATTTGGCTATAACACATCTAATTACGTTGAGATGTAATTCAAACTCTTCTTCTAATTTTATCGAGGAAAACTAATGATCCGTGTAATTATTAATGGCGCCTGTGGTCGGATGGGACGACTTATTATTCAAGGCGTTACACAACAAGACGATATGGAACTTGTCGGCGCGATTGAATACGCCGAACACCCCCAAATCGGAAGCGATGCCGGTGTTGTCGCAGGTATCGGTGAAATCGGAATCCCAATTACAGGCGCGCTTAAAGACGTGCTTGAAAATGCAGACGTTGTTATTGAATTCTCAAAACCCGAAGTAACGTTACAGCACCTCAGACAGGTCGTCGATGCAGATAAAGCGATGATAATCGCAACAACGGGGTTTAACACAGAGGAACTCGCAACTATCAAAGAACTTACATCTCAAATTCGCTGTGTAATGGCACCGAACATGAGCCTGGGGGTCAACGTGATGATTCAGGCACTTGAACTTATCGCCAAAGCCCTTGGAGACGATTACGATATTGAAGTCATAGAAGCTCATCACAACCACAAAGCGGATTCACCGAGCGGAACTGCACTGCGGTTGGCGGAGACGGTCGCCGCAGCATTGGACAGGGATTTAGATGAAGTAGGCGTTTACGGCCGCCACGGTATCGTAGGGGCGAGACCGAAGAAGCAGATCGGCATCCATGCCGTCCGCGGAGGAGACATCGCAGGCGATCATACGGTGCTGTTTGCCACTGAGGGTGAGCAATTAAGTGTCGTTCACCGAGCACACAGTCCGGAAGCATTTGCCAAAGGTGCGATTCGCGCAGCACGGTGGGTCGTCAATGCCCCTAAAGGATTGCACGATGTCAGCGAAGTCCTTTTTCAGCAGCAATAATCTGTTCAAAGCAGGTTTTAGGGCTGTTGTTGTATGCATTACGACCTTATTTATTGTTATATGCCTTGCGCTTTTGTTTATAATCAGTTGTGAAGAGCCGACCTCCAAAAAACCCATCCGTTACGAGTGGAGAACGGTCATAACAGGCGATTGGCGTTCGCATCTATACGATGTGCATTTTATTTCTGAAACGCACGGCTGGGCAGTCGGCAATGCCGTAGACATAGACCCGAGCCTCGACTTTGGAGAAGCAGCAGAGAGCCTTATCATTCGGACGAGCGATGGCGGGGACACGTGGCAGAAACAAAAGAGCGGCGTTTTCGGTAAACCCTTGCGAAACGTCTATTTTCGATCGGCGTTAGAAGGATGGTGTATCGGTGAAAGTGGTGTGCTTATCCACACCTCCGATGGCGGGAAAACATGGGTGCCTATTGAAACAGGAACGGAACATAATCTCCACGATTTTTTTATAACGGAAGCGGTAGGATGGGTCGTTGGAGATTGGGGTACACTGCTCAAAACAACGGACAACGGACAAACTTATGCTAAAGTCGATGGAAGCGTATTTGATGGGAAGTCACTGAAAGGGATCCACTTCGTAGATGAAAACTACGGATGGATTATCACCTACAATACGCCGACATCAACAAACACAAAGCAAACAGAAAATGCTGGCTACATCTATCGGACAACCGATGGCGGCGACACTTGGGAAGCACAATTCGTTACGGAAGCCGCGCTGTTCAATCTCCACTTCATTGATAAACAGACAGGTTGGGTCGTTGGGGATCGGCGGAGCGTCTTTGCGACAACTGATGGCGGGCAAACATGGGAATTCATCACAGAGGGCAGCAATCAACGCCATAAGAGCAGTTATGGACAACCGGCGTATCTCGGAAAGGAGCCGCTCCACACATTTACGCTCTACGATATTGACTTCACGGACGCAGAAAACGGTTGGATCGTCGGGGACTTGGGGGTGATCCTGCGGACAGACTCGGGGGGGAAAGGCAAATGGAAACACCAACGCGGGGGACCCCGTTTTCACAACAGTGCTGATGCTGTGCTACTCGGTGTTGATTTCGTCTCTAAACGACTCGGTTGGGTGGTCGGTGAGAACGGTACGATTCTTCACACCCGCAACGGCGGGGTGACGTGGGAATCGCAATCAAGTCCGAGCCATCTCTTAGTAGGTGTGTGTGCTGTTTCCCCGGAAGAGGGGTACGTTGTTGGGGATCGCGGCACTATCCTCCAAACTGCGGATGGCGGGGTCGTTTGGAACGCACAAGACAGCCGTACGACTGAATGTTTCGGTGCCGCCCACTTTGTATCGCCCCAAAAGGGATGGGCAGTTGCGGAAGCCGGTGTGGTTTTGCAAACGACAAACGGTGGCACTGTGTGGGAACGCCAAACCTCGGGCACACAGCAGGATCTGCTCGGTGTCTTTTTTATACACGAAAACAACGGATGGTGTGTCGGTGTCGGTGGTGAAATTATCCACACAGCCGACGGCGGAAAGACATGGAAACGGCAGAAGAGTGGAACAAACTGGAACCTTTTTGACGTTCACTTTACCTCAAAGAGAGAGGGGTGGGTAGTCGGTCTCTTCGGAACAGCGTTGCACACGGTTGATGGCGGAAAAACATGGCAACTTTCAAAGCTGAGCCGCCAACTTGCAAAATTGGATAAGGGCGAGAATATCTGGCTTGATGCCGTATACTTTGTTTCGTCAGACGTGGGGTGGATAGTCGGTATCGGCGGACGGATACTCCATACGGCTGATGGCGGAAAAACTTGGTTTCGCCAAGAGAGTCATACCCAAAACTTTCTTGACGATGTATTTTTTATCTCTGAAACAAAAGGTTGGGTTGTCGGCAAAGACGGACTTATCCTCCATACAAACGATGGCGGACAAAGTTGGCGACCCCAGCACACGGATACCCGAACAGATCTGAAAGCTATTTATGTAAGTAACACAAACAGCGGATGGGCGGTTGGTCAAAACGGGACAATTTTGAAATATGAAACTGTTCCGTAAGCACACGCGCAACCACACATCGCAAGGAAGATCAACATGACAGAAGAACAGAAATATCTATTCGACTTACAAGGCTTTATTGTCTTGAAGAATGTTATCCCACAGGCAGTCGTTGACGCATGCAACACCGTGCTAGATGCATATCAAAATATGCCGCCTGAAGATTATCCATCGCCATTGTGTCTCGGTACAGAGCGAACGGAAAAGGAACTCTACATCTCTAATATCATGGAGGCAGACAGCGTCTTTAACGCACTGATTGATATCCCTGAGGTGTTGGATGTGATTCAAGGTGTAACCGGAGGACCCTACCGTCTCAATCATACCTACACGATTTACCGGTGGGGCGGCGGTTATACGGGGTTACACATGCACGGCACACCGATTATTCCGAAATGTCAATATCACTGCAAAAACGGAGAAATGGTTTCCACGTTGACAAAGGCTGTTTTTCCGATGTTAGATTGCGATGTCGCGGATGGTTGTTTCGCTGTTATACCGGGGGCCCATAAGAGCAATTTCCCGAAACCTTGGGGCAGCCACCCCGACGAAAATCCGGTGCTAACCCCGATTCCAGCGAAAGCCGGCGATGCGATCATCTTTACGGAGGCACTAACACATGGATCCGTCATCAATGTCTCCGGCAAACCGAGGCGGACGCTCTATTACTGTTATAGTATCGGTTACATGCCAGATTGGGGCGGCCAAGGTTTACATTTTAGTCCAAATGTTATGGAGACCCTCAGTGAAGTACAACAGGCGATTCTTCATCTCAAGTAGTTTTCAGTTAAGAGGCAGGGCCATTCAATTGTACCTATTCACTTTATATGTGTGAATTTTTTCGGCTGTAGGAGCGAGCTGTGCTCGCGATCTTTTCCCAAGAATGTTCACTTATGTAAAGCAAAACCAATATCCAAATTGTACAATTGAATGTCTCTGGTTAAGAGGTTTAAGGTAATTTAAAAATATGGTTACAATCGCAGAACGGTTACAGAAACTTCCGCCCTATCTCTTTGTAGATTTGCGGCAAAAAATGCAAGCAGCGAAAGCACGAGGCGTTGATGTCATCAGCCTCGGCATCGGAGATCCAGATATACCAACGCCAGACCCTGTCGTCGAAACGCTGGTACAAGCGATCCGGAATTCCGCGGATCCCGATCGACACCGATACGGATGTGATAATCCTGTTGACGATTTTCCGCAGGCGGTGCTCGATTTTTACCAACGCCGCTATGGCGTTACACTCCCCGATGACCAGGTCGCTATCACGCTCGGCAGTAAAGATGCAATCGTTAAACTGGCACTCGGTATACTCAATCCTGGCGACATCGGCATTGCTGCAAGCCCGGGGTATCCGACCTATAACATCGGACACGTCTTTGCAAGTGCCACGACCTACTATGCCCCGATTTTGCGAGAAAACAACTTTTATGTTGACTTTGAGGTTATCCCAGACGAGGTAAAACGCCTCGCCAAAGTCCTCTGGATCAATTATCCAAACAACCCAACGACTGCTACCGCCGACCTCGATTTCTTCGAGCGTGCCGTGGAATTTGGGAGACAAAACAGTATCCTGATCGCACACGACAACGCCTATAGTGAAAACACCTATGACGGTTATCACTCGCCGAGTATCTTGCAAGTAGACGGCGCTGCCGAAGTAGCCGTTGAATTCTTCTCATTGAGCAAAGCGTTTAATATGACAGGGTGGCGATTAGGGTTTGTCGTCGGTAACCCGATCGCTGTTAACGCGGTTAAAACTGTTAAAGATAACATAGATAACGGATCGCTCCGCGCACTTCAGTTCGCAGGTGCAAAGGCACTCTCAATAGCAGATGAAGTCACGCCTGCGATAAATGTTATCTATCAAGAACGCAGAGATATGGTGGTGGATGCACTCACAGAGATTGGATGGGCAATTGAGAAACCGAAAGCAACGATGTACATCTGGGCACCTGTACCACCGAGTTTCAACGGCTCAAGTCGCGCTTTTGCGACAGCACTGCTTGAGGAGGTGGGTGTCGTCGTAACGCCCGGACTCGGATACGGACAATGGAGTGAAGGCTACTGCAGAATCTCCTTAACGTATCCAAATGAAGTCATCGCTGAAGCGATTTCACGGATCCGGAACTTCACGCATTAACCAGAACAAATGGCTTTGATCGGTAAAAATTATGATGGATAATAACCGCTGTTCAGTCAAAACTACTGTTAGAAACCTCATTTTAATCGTCAGCATAACCGTTGCTGTGTTTCTTGTAGGCAGTGAGACCCGCGCTGAGCAAATTCAGACCTACACGGTTGCTGATGGCTTGGTGGGTCCGATTGTGCCTGTCATCTTCCAAGACAGTCGGGGCGTTCTCTGGTTCGGCTCCGGCTCTGATCGTGGGGGTGTTAGCCAGTTCTATAACAACACTTTTAAACCCTACCTCGGTTCATTGGACGGTTCTGAGGATATCGAAGCGGGTGCGCTGCTCGGTCGGACCCGACAAATCGTTGAGGATAAATGGGGACACATCTGGTTTCTCTCAAGAAATGCTTCGGAAAAATCCGGCAGAGTGAGCCTGTTTGATGGCAATTCAGTCAGTTTCATCGGGTATGGGAATACACTGATCGCCGATCAGAACGGGGATATATGGGTTGGTGAAAATCAGGTGCTAACGAAGTACGTGGCGCAAGGGGTCCAAAAGCTGCCACAGGCGCAACCGCATGAAATTATCGGTGAAAACCTCATCCGCTCCACGAGGTTGACAATAAACATTATTTTTCAAGGCAAAGATGGGACTCTCTGGCTCGGGGGGAGTGAAGGCGAAGAGGAAAAGACCGGCGTAATTCTGAGTTTTCGGGAGAACCCTTGGATCCGCGCAGAACTCGGGGCAGGTGAGGATACGGGGGGTGGCATAGACGATGGAACGCCGCGTATCCATCCAAATGCCGGGTTCACGCGCCCCGATATGTCCAACCTAAATGTTGACACGCCGATTGAGGCGATAGCTGAAGATGCCTCTGGCGATCTTTGGTTCGGAGGCGATCGCCTGCTCCTCCGGTTTGATGGAAAGAACTTTGAACAGATTCTACCGACTTGGGCTTATACCAGCCCAAGGAGACCTAGACCGCCAAGGGGCATGCCGCAGGCCACAGAAAGACACGCCACTATCCAGATTGATACACAGAATCGACTCTGGTTTAGTGATGGCCGCCCTACCAGACAGTGGAACGGTTCACGGCTGCAACGGCGCAGAAACATACGCGGGTTCCTTGAATTTGAGGATAAATCCGGCAATCTATGGTTTACGGAAGCCCAAAGACTCCATCAATATGACAAAAATCTTAAGGAAATTCCGAGTGCCATTAATAGTGGACTGGGCAGCGACGAGATTCAGACGATCTTTGAAGCGGTTGATGGCAGATTATGGTTCGGACATAATAACGGGGTGACAGTATTTGATCCGACACCTGCAGTTAGCACACATGCAGGGCTCGGCACTAAAAGAATCCGCACAATGTATGAGGATAGCCGAGGCTACCTCTGGTTAAGTGTTCCAGGGGCCGTGGCGCGTTACGACACCAAGACAGATGAAAGCTCCACAGATCCATTAAGGTTAGATCCCGGTCAAAACGTGATTCCCTCAGAGATGCAAGGCACCCGCAGTGGCGGTGGACGTCCGCAGGCTGAAATCGTCAAAATATTTGAAGTCGGCGGAGATACCTGGTTCATAAACGAACCGGAATCCCGCTTCGGGGCTACACGCTATACGTTCTTCCGATATGCAAACGCAAGCTTCGGGCACCCAATTTCTATCTCTATTCGGACAACAACTGGGCCCGGGGGAGAACGCTCAGACCGAAACCCCGAGGTACTCGTTGCGGAGGGGGAACAGGTCTGGCTGGCTTTTGGGGGACATCTTTTCAAAGCAGACGCAACAGGGCTTTTATGGCTTACGGGGAGAGGCTCACAAAGAATTCTTTTTCAAAAAACGATGGAAATGTATCGCGACACAAGTGATCAGGAAATTGAACCGGGTGCAGTTAATATCACGGACTTGTACAGAGATGCTAAAGACAGATTATGGGTGCATTTCGGGAACGGCACCGTAAAACGCTACCCGAAACGTATTGATCGCGCATCCGCTACAACACGCCCTATCGCGCCAGATGAGCTTAGCCTTAAAGCAACCAAACTGCTAAAAACAACCCCCCGAGGCACATGGTTCTTCAATGCAGTGACCGGAAAGTTGGTACGCTGGAACAATCCAGAAACCGGGGAACCAGTCGTGATCAGCGGTGAAGCCACTTCCGTCCCCCTGGCAGTATGGCAAAACCCAACAGAAAACAACGATCAGATCACTTTTATCTTTTCAGATGCTATTCGGACATATCGCGGCACAGTGTTAGAAGAGACGCAGCCGATTGACGGACTCGGGACAGTCAACGCGTCCTTGACTTCCCGGGAAGGCAGCCTTTGGCTTGCCACATCGCGCGGGGCAGTCCAGTATGATGGAAAGAATTTGACGACTTATACAACAAAAGCCGACGGGTTTCTGGTGGAGAATGTACGCGATGTCATAGAGGACAGTCGCGGAAATATATGGTTCGCAACACGCGGGGGCGGCACTGTCCGATACGATGGCGAAACTTTCCACAACCGAACTACAAAAAACGGTTGGGCGCATAACAATATCTCAAAAATTCTTGAATCCTCCGATAAAGATATTTGGTTTGCAACTGAAAGAGGCGTGACACAGTATACACCGACACGGGGCGGGCTGCCGGAATGTCGAATCACCACCTTAGAGGCTGATAAACCTTACACCGATTTCTCTTCTAACTTAATTCTACCTGCACGTGGCACTAAGATTTTCAATGTGCGCGGGATCAGCCCCCTTCGAGAAGGACTCTCCTATCAATTTAAATTAATCGGACTGGATACGCCTGCATGGACAAAACTCTCAGCACAGGAATTCGGTTCATCTGACAAATGGACCCCGATCCCCGCACCCAAATTGGCGAACCAACAGACTTCAGCCACCAGTGGGGTCACACAGGAATTTCAGAATCAAAACGGTATTCTGCGTATCCGATATACAGGGCTTAAAGCCGGGAACTACAGTTTCCTGATCAAAGCATTCCGTAAAGATTGGGCTTACACTGCCCTACCAGCCGTTGTAGATTTTAGTATCCCACCCCCGATCTGGACACGCTGGCGGACATATTTGCCAACGCTTATTTTTATGATTGTCGTAGGTTTTCTGGTCGGTCGCCTTATCGTTAACCGGCGCCATACGTTGCAGCTACGCAATGCGATGCGCGAACAGGAAGAAGCGGAAATGCAGCGGATCCGCGCGGAGTTGAACGAGGCGCAGAATATTCAGATGGGACTCCTGCCTACAGCGGCACCGGATACAAAGGCGTTTGATGTTGCAGGAATGTCAGTACCCGCAACACAGGTGGGCGGTGATTTCTACGATTACCTCACTGTAGCCAACGGTCAGACGGCTATCGCAGTCGCAGACGCTGCAGGCAAAGGGCTACGCGGAGCGATGAACGCTGTGTTGACAAACGGGATGTTATATGAGGTCTCGCGTTTCAAATCCGAAGCGGCTGTCATTCTTACAGACCTCAACCTCGGGTTAGCCCCGCGGATGTACGGACCCAGTTTCATCGCGCTCAACCTTGCTGTGCTTGACGAGGCGGAAAAACGGATTGACTACGCCAACGGCGGGCAACCTTACCCTATTCTCAAACACGGAACGGATATAATTGAGATCGAAAATGGGGACCTCCCCCTCGGCAGTATGAAGCAGGTAGAATACGAAGCTACCACCTTCGATTTAAACGAGGGCGACTTCCTGATCTTTCATACCGATGGTCTGATTGAAGCACTCAACGTTGAAGGTGAGATGTACGGAACAGACCGACTAATGGAATCGGTTGCACGGATCCCTGATAGTTTTAGTGCCGAAGAAACTGTACAGCACATCGTTGATGACGCGCATCGTTTCGTCGGCGAAGCCGAACAATATGACGATCTGACAATCGTTGTAATCAAGCGGTGTGCGAACTAACCCTACGCGTTTCTGAAATCAACCACTGTTTGCCGATACTCTTCAGGGAGACCGATGTCAAACCGGCGTCCTTTAACGACATATCCGGAGAAACCTCCTGCCTTCCGTAATTCGTCTAAACAAGATGTTAGTTGAAATTCGCCGCGCTCGCGTAGGTTATGCGCGATGTTTTGCTCAAGAAACTCAAAGATCTGTGGTTGAATCACATAGATACCGAACACCGTCAAGAACTGATCTATATCCATGCCATCTACATGTAAATGCTCCATCGCATACTCAGGATCCGGTTTTTCGTAAAACTCCGTTACCGATAGCAAGGAGTCGGTCTCTTTCCATACGCCAGTAACGCATCCGAAGTTTGACAACTGCTCAATCGGTGTCTCTTTGAGTCCGACGACACTGTGCCCTACCTGTTCATAAGCCTCTACGACTTGGCGCGCGCAACATTTCTCCTCATCTGAGCCGTAGAGATGATCCCCGAGCATCAGAAGAAAGGGTTCATTCCCGACCCATTCCCGCGCACAGTAAACAGCGTGTCCGAATCCCTCTTGAACGTCTTGCGTGACGAAAGTCACCCGACTGCCTAACTCCAATAGATAATCACAATATGCCTTGTTTTCTTTGCTGAGTTTATTATAGTGTTCAATCCGCGGCGGTGTTTTGAAAAACGATTCAAAGAGTTCTGTATCGCCACTCTGGACGATAAGGCAGACCTCCTCAATACCGGCATCGATCGCCTCCTCAACGATTGCCATAATCGCAGGTTTCGCGCGTCCGGACTTGTCAATCACAGGGAAGAGTTCCTTCTTCATCGCTTTGGAGGCTGGGAACAACCGTGTACCAAACCCTGCGGCGGGAATGACTGCTTTGCGGACATTTCTGCTCGCCTCGATCACCAGTTTCAGGCACGACATCTGCAAATCTCGTTCAATAATCTCTATAACGCGCGCTTGACTCTCTTCATCTTTCGCAATGAACTGGGCCGACCCGTCCCCCTGGGAACCGACTCCTTTACCGCCCCATATATACGGCTGAATCGGTTCATAATTGAGGACTTTGTGAAGAACGGGTGCCGTCAATTGCGATGGACACGCGGGTATCAGGTGTTTATCGAACTCTGTCTGAGCGCGCGTCATCAGCTGCCCGACTGCTGCTGCGTCGCCAGCGCGGAGTGCTTGATACGCTTCTTGTGTAATCTGCGCGTTTATTGGACCCAGATAACGTTGGACATCTTTTTCTATTTCGCTCTCGGCGAAAGGATAACAGTCATTGAGTTGCCTCAATATGAGCAGCGTATCTTTACTGGCACCGAGATCCACAATAACGAGGTACATGTTTTGCGGGACATTGAAATCTTTGACATCAATATTGTCGCTGTCAAACGTCATGAGGATTGGGCGTTGATAAGCACACCCTTGGTCCATCCGACCGCACCGTGAAGGCGTTGTCGTCTCACCGCGGTAAGCATATTCCATTTCTCCGCGTGTTGTCAATTTAAGATCATAAGTTCGGTTGAAGGCGCGCGCAACCAAAACACTGATAGCCGCGCTGGAAGACAACCCTTTTTTGACTGGCAAATCGGTGAGATAATTGTCTATTTCCAATCCTTGCACGCGATAGTTGGTTAAAATTTGATAGGCGACCCCGGCAGCGTAACTAAAAAATCCGCCTTTTTCAGCTTCGGCAAGCAGCGCACTCCCCTCCATAGGCAGGCTATAAGGACCGTGGCGCGTGCCATCGCTGAGACTCGTCTTCAAAATGAGACGGTTCGGATGCGGTTTGACCTCCGCGTATACACCTTGGTTTGTACTGGTAATTAACGTATAGCCTTTTTCAAGTGCTGCGTTGGTTCGTCGGTACCATCCTGCCCAGTCACTGTGTTCCCCGAACAGGCAAATTCTTCCTGGCACAAAAAGTTTCATAGAGCCTCCTTCAGTTCAACGCTAAGGGCTGACAGCATCCTGCCGATCTAATTCCGCCCACTGACACCGCTGCCGCCAGTCTTCTGCTTTTAGTGTAGTCGCAAGCGGCAATACTTCGTTTTCTGAACGCGCGGAGAACACCGCAGCAGCAGTCTCGTAATCTTTTTGATGATAGGCATTGATGCCGATTAACCGCTGAGCTTCTAACATCAGTTTTCCGTGCTGTCGCGAATTCAATAAATTGACAGCGCGTTGAAGGTATTGGTTACTTAGGCGCCACGCCTGCTCTTTGTGAAGTAACTCACCCGCCAAAAAACTGGGTAACCAACTCTCCGGTGCTGCTTGCACACAAATCGATAAAAGTGCTATTTTTTCTGAGCCAGACGTCGACGCAACGAGGACATCGCGGAGCAACGCACGGAGAGAACCCCCCTCGTTTGGTCGCATCTTAACGCCATCAGGATGGGACAAAGCTGCAATTCGCTTCGTCCGTAGTCGCTCAAATGTCCGATATACCGTTTCAATAGCAGTGTATGCGTTCATCGCTTGGTCATGTTTATCCTGTAACCAATAGATATCACCCTTCAGCAGCAGCGCCTCTGGACTGAAGCGCGGGTCTTCTACACTTGCAATGCGATCCGCTAAAGATAACGCTTTGTCATAATCCTGACCCCGATACGCGCTGTACATGAGCCCGCGTAATGTACTTAAATTATCAGGTTCATCGGATAACATCGTCTCAAACGTCTCCGCAGCGGTGACGAAATCTTTTCGGGAGTATGCCTGCCATGCGGTATCCCGCAAGGCTGCCATCTCGTGTGCACAGACGCGTTCAAAAACACTCCGCTGCTTTAAACGGTAACTTGCATAGGTTAAATCCTCGTTTCGTAAAGGAACGCTTTCCAAAAAACCGATCCACTCGGATTCCAGGGATTGGAGGTCCCTTTCATAATGTTTCACAAAATTGCCGGTCGGAAAAACCTTTTTAAACTTTTCTATACCGTAGGTATCAACAAGAAATCGGACAAAGGAGCCTGCCAGTAAATAGCTCCGCGAACCTGCGTGTCCCCAAAATCCGATTCCCATGACAGCAGACAAGGGGGGTGCGATCTCCATCTGGCGCATCGCCTTTGACCATTGATGCGGGGTCAGTCTATTTTCATCCCAATCTGCGGCAACGGCAATCCCTTCATGGATGCCAATGTTCAGACTCAATTTCAGGGGCGACCACGGCACCGTAAAGACGTGTGCCAATTCATGTTTCAAGACAGGATGCGGAAAGCCTTGGGCATGGATGTGAAATCCGTGTCCGAAGGGGTCTTCCACAGACGTACTGCCTGCGCCAATCAACCGCTTCTTCTGTTCAGGAGACGCATAAATATAAGCGCGAACTTTTCGAGAGAGGCCCGCGCCTTCAGGCGTGAGATAGGCAGCGACTTGCGTATACTGAAACTCACAATCGTCAACGATGTTTTCAATCTCGGTTTCAAGTTCGCGGGCGTAGAAAATTTCAAAATGTGCAGTTTCACGGAAACCGCCAAGTTGGCGAGCAATATGCTCGCGACTTGGGCGGATACCTAACGCACTGGCATAGCACTGGAAACCGAATAGGCAAATTATGAGTAGATACAACCCGACGCGTTTTGTAAGCGGACTGAACAGTTTACGCCACCGCAGTTGCGGCATCAATCCTGTGTCTCTGCTGATTTCGCAAATACTCACTGCAAGCCCGAAAAATAGGAGTGCCCAGAGTAATGTTTCCGCGCGAGCGATCAGTAAGGTGCTTGTTATCGGAATAACGAAGTCGTAAATCGGTCCCGGAAAATACCCGAAGGTCGCGTGATACGCAAATACTGGCGGATGCCATATCAGGTTGATACCGACAGGCACGCACGTGAGCAGCAGAAACCCGATGTATGCCAAGTATGCCGCCCATCGCCTCTTAATCCAGAACCCAAAGAGGGTTCCTGCTGCTGTCGCGTATACACAACTGATTACGGGCAATAGCAAAAAAAAGATGAATCCTTCGCTGAAATTACAATTTTTGATACGCAGGGCGTTCAAGAGAATAATAGCAAGCGGTAGCACGAGCAGCCCCAAGTTAAATATCAGGGCGTTCCAGAAACACCGCGTGACGATGTGTCCCGGTGACCCCGTAAGCGCAGCGGGGTGCCGCTTCATCTGTTGCACTGTTGTTAGCGTAACGTGCACGCCAGCGAAAGAGATACCGAGTGCCAACACGGCACAAAACTCAAACGCAAAAATGTTAAACAGGGGCAGGTTAGCGAGTATTAGTGCCAATATACCGAATGCGGTGACCCACAGCCAATATGAAAATGCCCGATGTATCGTAAATTGTATGTCCATCTTCTGTAAAAAATATTTTTACTGCTTTAAAAAATCGCCAGGGATCCGAGACATCGGATAGTTTGCATTTTCGTCCCGATTTGCAACGACTTCCGGGATTTCGGCATCCCAATAGTCCGGTACGGTATTCGGGCGACTGTGCCACGCAAGAATTAGGGTTCGGCGAACATCGGTGTGGTTTTTGTAGGCAGAGTGCAAGATACGCGCATCTGCCATAACCAACGACCCCGCTTTTGCACAAACATCTACCTGATCCGGATGGTCGGTGAACATGATGGGGTGATCCTCCGCAATAAACCGCGCGCCTTGTTCATGTGCTGGCACTAATATATCGTGCAAATCGATCCGCTTGCGGTGCGTACCGGGAATGATCTTTAGACATCCATTTTCGGGTGTCGTATCGGTAAGATAATAGTTGAGAAAAATCGTTTGCGGCCAGGGTGCGCAGCTAAGCGGGTCGTTCCAACGCATCCAATCTTGGTGCCAATAGAGTGCCGGTGCCCCTGGATCTTTTGTGAGAATAATGATCCCGCCGGATGCCGTGAAATCTCCGAAACCGAGCTGTTCCAACGCATCCCGTGACGGTTGCCATTCCAGCAGTCTTTTAATATAAGGGTTATCATTACCGTGTACGTTAACATGTTGGCCTTGGTAGACGACATCATCGGGTTGGACGTGTCCTGCGATGAGCCGTTCTGATTCGTCGCGGAGTTCTTGTAAAAATTCTTCAGTTAGCACATCATCAACGACGCAAAAACCGTCTTCAATCATCTGTTCCCGTTTTTGTAGCGCAACTTCGGGGGTCATTGTATGCTCCTTTGCGTAGAGAAGTTAATCGGGTCCAGCAGTCTGCTAGACACAAGTTTCTGTTATTCTACACGAATTCGCAGCAGAAAACAACAATTTTCTGATTGCAGCAATAATATTAATATTGACTTCTACACAGCGATCTGATACAATAACTTCAGACTTAGCACCAACTGGCGCGAATACTATCCCAAATGGAGCAGAAAAGATGAGACGTTTTGGAACCGAAGGTCGCTTATACCCTGAAGATCACTATATTGTTCCGCGTACAGAGGAGACAGCTGATTTCATCAATCGTGTCAAACAAGGTAAATATATCGTCCTATTCGCGCCCCGACAAACAGGCAAAACGACCTTTTTCCAATTGGCACTCAACGCGCTCGTCGCCGAGGATTCAAGCTACTTCCCGATCCCGTTAAATTTTGAGACTTATGAAGGTTGTACACCCTCCGATTTTTACGAAGGTTTCTGTGAAGATATTCGTGAAGAAGTAGAGACTGTTTTTCACGAACGTGGCGAGATGCCGCCCGCAGCGGTGACGCAATTTTTGGAGAACGCACAAATAACCAACCACCTCTCAGTGAGAAGATTTTTTACACAATTTGCACGGTTGCTTGAATCGCACTATGGCATTAAGCAGAACGTTGTGTTGCTTATCGACGAGTTTGATGCTATCCCCCCGGATGCTGTCATGGGTTTTCTGCGGTCGCTCCGTCATATCTATCTTTCAGGGAAAACTCGCTGTCCACACAGCGTCGGCATTGTCGGAGTCAAGAACATTGCTCAACTCAACTACGACAGGTCTATCTCGCCGTTCAATATTCAGGACGAGTTCCATTTGCCTAACTTTACACTTCAACAGGTGCATGAACTGCTCGGACAGTATACCGAGGAAGTAGGACAACCCTTTATACCAGAAGTCATAGAAAGTCTTCATAAACAGACCGCAGGGCAGCCCTTTCTCGTCAACCGATTCGCCCAAATTCTCACAATAGAATTGGACATTCCGAAGACCGGCACGATTACAATGGCGCACTTCTCAAAGGCACACCGCCGGATCCTTCGCGAACAAAACCGGAACGTTCAGCACCTACTTACGAATATTCGCAGAAACCCACGCTTTGAAACCTTATTGATGGAGATCACATCCTACGATAAAGGTGTGAATTTCAACTCGGATGATGAAGTCATCAGTGAACTCGCCACTTATGGGGTCATCACAGAAGATGCCAACGGTTTATGTGAGATTCTTAATCCGATTTACCAGTACCGGATAATGCGGGCATTCAAGCAGCCGGTTAACGGATTGGAGCGCGACTACTTCCCTGAAGACACCCGTGCAGGTTTCAAAGATTATCTCACACGGACCGGAGAGCTTGCCATACAGCCGTTGCTTGATAACTTTCGGGACTTCATCGCGCGGGCGGGTTTCCGAATCCTGCAAATACCGGAGACCCCACAGGAGTTCGTGGGTCAATATTTGCTGTTTACCTATCTTGATCAATTTATCCGCCTCGTGGACGCACATATCTATCTTGAAGTCCAAACCGGGCGGGGTAGGATGGACTTAATCATCCTCCACAACGGCAGCAAGTATATCGTTGAGACGAAGATTTGGGAAGGTGATCTGCTCTATGAAGCCGGTAAACAACAACTCGCTACCTATCTCACATTGGAAGGCGCGGACGAAGGCTACTATATCGTTTTCGATCACCGCCAAAACCCGGAACCTCGCGCGGAGACTGAGACGCGAAATGGACTAACAATTCGGAGTTATGTCATTCCAGTCGTGCAAGAACGCCCCTCAAAAATTTTTGACACTAAATCGTTAGAAACACCCAAATGAAAATGATACATACTTCGAGAACCCCGACTCCATTAATACACACGTCCGGTTGCCAAGTGAGTGGAGAATTCGTCCAATTATCCGATCCGAATTAAAACTTCCTCAAAACCAATCAGAAAGGTAGGTTTAGGATATGACCGCAGCAACAGTAAACATCCCTATTCTTGAGATTTCCGAACAGGAACGCGCTGACGGTAAACCGACACCCGAAAGCGTTGCTGCAGGTGAGCGGCTCTTACGGGAGGCAGGATTAGTCGTTATTGAAAGCGTCCTCCCGCGCGACTGGATAGCAGACCTCAATGTCGCTATGGAAAATGTCCTTCACAACGAAGGCGAAAGACAAGATGGCGAGAACCCGATGCTAAAGATGCCGTTCATGGATCCACGTATCATTGATAACCCGTTCGCGATGCCGATCCTAAAGGCAGCGATGGGCGAAAAAATATTCGCATATCTACCTTACGGCTGCAATAGCACGCGTCCCGGAAATGAAATACAATGGATCCACCGAGATTCAGGACAACTTTTCCCTGAACTGCCGTTTGCACTGCCGGTTTCTACGATTGTTGTTAACATCCCGCTCGTTGATTTCACAGTGGAGAACGGCGCGACGGAAGTGTGGCCCGGGTCGCATCTCATCGTTGATGACGAGGCGGTACGCAATACACCTTACAACGTCTGTGAGGAAGAACGCGCCGCAAATTATCCATCATTTCAGTTAGAGATGCCTGCCGGCTCTGTCGTCGTCCGAGATATGCGGTGCTGGCACCGGGCGATGCCGAATCGCACAGAATCCACTGTTCGACACATGCTCGCCCTGGTCTATTTCCGCCGCTTCCATCATGCCCCGGATGCACCGGGAATCTTCGGCGCACGGATTCCAACACAGATATGGGATAATATGTCCGAAGCAGCCCAAGAAGTCTATCGGTTTCAGACACACGATTGAGGAGAGGAATTATGAAACGAACATTATTAATTCACCCAGATATGCCTGAACTGGATAGAGAACACGGCTTCTCTAATATCAACGGACCTTCACTTATTCGCGTGCCAGAATGGGTAGAGAACCCGTTAGGCAAATATTACCTCTATTTCGCGCATCACCGAGGTGCCTATATCCGCTTGGCGTATGCCGATGCCATTGAAGGTCCCTATACTGTCCATCGTCCCGGTGCCTTGCATCGTGACAACACTGTGTTCCGAGAGGGCGACCACATCGCTTCACCTGATGTCCATATAGATGAAGAGAACCGCCGTTTCGTTATGTATTTTCATGGGAGTTATGGGGGTCAGTCAACTTGTTGGGCGACCTCAACTGACGGTATAAACTACACCGCCTCGGATACACGGCATAGGCAGATGGGTCCCTATTATCGTGTCTTCTGGTGGAAGGGTTACCCTTACGCGACATATCACGGTTGGTTGAGCCGTGGACAAACCCCTGAATGGACGGCATCGTTCATTCCGCGAGACACGCCGCTTTTTCATCGTAAGTCAGCCAAAGACAACACCGGTTTCCCGCGCCACACAGCGAACCACCTTGAAGGCGATACCTTGACTGTCTATTATTCGCTCTATGCCGATAGTCCGGAACGTATCCGCAAAAGCACGGTTCAGTTAACAGATGATTGGAACGATTGGCATCCGTCTGAACCGATAGAGGTTATCGCACCGAAATATGATTTTGAGGGTGTAGATCTACCGATTAGACCCTCTACAGGGGGGTTGGATCGGGAGCGTGTGCATGAACTTCGCGACCCGGCGATCTATTGCGAAAATGGAGACACGTGGCTCCTCTATTCTGTCGCTGGTGAGCAAGGCATAGCCATAATGCAGCTCATTGACTAAGCACTTTGGCATGCGACTTATCAAGAACGTTTTTCGATGAGTCTCCCGACAAAAAAAATCAAAACGCCGAGTGTTAGAAAACCCATCTCAACACCCATCGCTTTGGATTCACTATAATCGAACGGATTGACGCAACCCAAATAGAGCGCCGCACCTAAACATACGATGCCCATCAGTTCCAAAACTTTTCCGAGATAATACACGAATTCTCCATGTCAGATGTTTTTCGTAGGGGTTGGGTAACCCAACCCCACCGTGTGTCCAAATAATTATGGACTTTACTAATAAAGGCTTTTGATACGTCCCCATTGGATCAATTTTTGTTGCTTATTCGGTTCAATTTTCGCAGTGAAAACGAGGTCCGGAAGTAACTCATTTTCTTCCGTATACCCCTCCGGTAACCATGTGATCTTATGTTGCAGGCTTCCGTTATCGACATCGTTATAAGTGATAAGGAAACCAATCGTATTGCCTTTGCTCGCAAGGTCATTCAATCGGAAACTGAGCTCACATGTCTGTCCATCGTTCCCCCATTCTACGCGCGTTAGGGGATGCTTGAGGACAGCCGTTTCGTTGCGAAGCGGTATATCAAAGCTGTAAAGGTCTTCCTTTCGCCCTGAATGGTGTGGATCCAAATGAAGCGTCAGATGATCTTCGCGAAGGAGTTTGGTTTTTCGCGTTTCAATGTGATCGTCTGTGAGTTTAATTGCCACATAGAGGAATCCGTTACGCCAAACAGCTGCGAAGGATCCAGTGAAATCGTGCGGGGCGTTCCAGCGGTGTCCACTAATTATATCTTGCTCCATTTTACCCGGGACCGCTGTCTCCCAGACGGGGTCATCAAGATACCCATCTACGATAGGCGCAACGGGCGCAAGCTCTGCATTATATTGAAAATTTTGAAAGTTTTTACCGATTATATGCCCTAATGCATAAGACGTTGTGATTAGCAAGAGCGTGATGATTAAAATTAACTTTTTATTAAAAGTCATGTTTTTATCCTCCTTTTTCAGAGGTTCAATAGTCTTACTTTAAGTTTTATTCTGCTTGTCGTCGGAGGCATATCAGACAAACATTCCAAAGTCATTCAATTGTCTATTTTTCGATCAAATTTTCATCCCCCGGCCCGGTAGGTTCGGTTTCCTAACCGAACCGGCTCTTTGAAAAAAAGACGTGAAGTCCAATAATTTCTTAAAATTGAATGATTCTGACAAACATTCCGACGCACATTGAAAATTTTGTTGCTTCTACCAGTAATTTATTTAATTTATAGTATACCTTAAAGCCTATTCCGTATTCAATTAAAATCACCAATTTTACATATCAGCCTTGCGAATATGTCTTTTTTTGAAAAATCAATTGAAATTTGGTAAAATATTTGTTATACTTTTAAATAGGTTTTAAAATCGCATTTTTGTCTGACCGCAGATTCTAATAGAGAGGCAATTGGTTGTGAATAAAAGTACAAGAAGCATGATGATATGGTGGATAGTAATTGCTGGTATTGTCGTACTCGGTATCTACCAACTATTCAACCGCAGGGATCCAGTTTATCAGCTGGCGACCTCCGATTTTCATCAATACATAAAGCGCGATCAGAATGTGTTCGATGGCTACCTAACGTTGGATGAGGAATGGGTTGAAGGTCGATTCCGTGCCGACCTTGTGCGGCTTATCGAGAGCGAAATCCTGAGTAATGTACCGCCCCCAGAACGAGAGACGCATCTGCCCCCGAAATGGAAAGGCGAATTTAGGACGAGCCGAGACCCTATTGACGATTATAACATCCAAGAAAAACTGGATGAACATGGTACCCATGGTATCCCCTATAATGTTGAACCGCCGTCTAAATTTCCGCAGGGGTTGCTTATCTTCGGGACAACGATCGTCCCGCTCCTTATCTTCTTAGGGTTGATGATTTTCCTATCGCGTCAGATGCAGGGGAGCGGCAATCGCGCGCTCTCTTTCGGCAAAAGTCGGGCACGGCTCCATTCTGAGAGCCAAACAAAGATAACATTTGAAGATGTCGCAGGTGTAGATGAAGCGAAAGAAGCACTTGAAGAAGTTATCCAATTTCTGAAGACACCGAAAAAGTTTGAACGTCTCGGCGGCAGAATCCCGAAGGGTGTGCTCCTTATGGGACCGCCTGGCACAGGGAAAACAATGTTGGCGAAAGCTGTCGCCGGTGAAGCGGCTGTACCGTTCTATAGTATCAGCGGCTCCGATTTCGTGGAAATGTTCGTCGGGGTCGGGGCATCGCGCGTACGCGACCTCTTTGAACTCGGGAAAAAGAACGCACCCTGTATCATCTTTATTGACGAATTAGATGCCGTCGGTAGACACCGCGGCGCAGGAATCGGCGGCGGACACGATGAACGGGAACAGACTTTAAATCAACTCCTTGTTGAGATGCAGGGCTTTGAAGATGTCCTCGGCGTGATCCTCATCGCAGCAACGAACCGTCCGGATGTCCTGGACCCAGCACTGCTCCGACCCGGGAGATTTGACCGGCAGATCGTCGTCGACCTCCCCGATGTACGCGGCAGAGAAGCGATCCTCAAGGTACACACGAAGGAACCCTATAAACTCGCCGAAGATGTGAACCTGGAAATCTTGGCGAAGGCGACACCCGGTTTCTCCGGCGCGGATCTGGAAAATATGACAAACGAAGCCGCACTGCTCGCAGCAAGATGCGATAAAGAGAACATTGACATGATGTGCTTCGACGAAGCAAAAGATCGTGTCCTGATGGGACCTGAACGCCGAAGCCTCGTCATTAGTGATGAAGAACGCCGAGTCACTGCTTATCACGAAGCCGGACACGCCCTCATGTTACACTTCGTGCCAGAGAGCGACCCGAATTATAAATGCACCATCGTTCCACGCGGACGAGCACTCGGCGTGACAGCTAAACTCCCGCTTGAAGAACGGCATAACATGAGCAAAAAACGGCTGCTCGCACATATTATTTTCGCACTCGGCGGCAGAGTTGCTGAAGAAATTATTTTCGGCGAGCAGACCACGGGCGCGCAAAACGATTTCGAGCAGGCAACAGCACTCGCACGCCGAATGGTGACACAATGGGGCATGAGCCACATGGGACCCCTTACCTACGGTAGAAGAGATGAACAGGTTTTTCTCGGCAAAGAATTGAGCGTCCATCAGGACTATAGCGAGAAAACCGCTATTGAAATTGATAAAGCGGTGCATGACATCGTCACAGAATGCTATAAAAAGGCGTGGGATATTTTGGAAACCAATCTTGAAGGATTAAAGTTGCTGGCGGACGCTTTATTAGAACGCGAAACGCTTGTTACTGAAGAGATTGATGAAATTCTCGGACCCCGCCCCCAGTTGCCTTCAAAACCAATTGTATGAACTGTCGTGGCAAGACACTCACTTTCGGAGACCGCACCTATGTGATGGGGATCTTGAACGTCACACCCGACTCCTTTTCCGATGGCGGGTGCTACCTCGATGTCCAGCGTGCCGTTGCACGAACGCAAGTGATGGTAGCAGAAGGTGCCACGCTTATTGATATAGGCGGCGAATCATCGCGTCCGGGCGCGGCACCGGTACCCGTAGATGAAGAACTCGCACGCATCCTACCTGTCATTCGCGCCGTTGTTGACAGTGTTGATGTACTTATCTCTGTGGATACCTATAAAGCGGAAGTGGCGCGGCAAGCATTGGAAGCGGGCGCGCATCTTGTCAATGACATCACTGCGCTGCGTGCGGACCCCCAGATGGCATCGGTCGTGGCAAAAATGGAAGCAGGGCTGATCCTGATGCATATAAAAGGGACACCCCGCACGATGCAAAAAGCACCACACTACGATGATGTTATCAGCGAGGTGCGCACCTCGCTCCAGGAAAGCATCCAAACCGCTGAAGCACACGGAGTCGCCCCTGAACGGATTATTATTGACCCAGGAATCGGATTCGGTAAGACAACAGAACATAACCTTACACTCTTAAAACATCTTGCAGCGTTCCGATCATTGAATAAACCACTGCTCATCGGCACTTCGCGGAAATCGTTTATCGGAAACGTTTTAGGGCTTCCTATGAGTGATCGCGTTGAAGGCACCGTAGCGACAGTGTGTTGGGCAATCGCGCAGGGTGCTGATATTGTACGTGTCCACGATGTTAAGGCGAATGTGCGCGCTGCGTTGATGACAGATGCAATTTATAGATAAATGCATGCATCATTTCTCAGTAGGAGCGGTTTCCTAACCGCTCATAACAGATAAATGCACACAGAAAAAATATACGGCATTCAGCTCCTCATTTCTCGGTAGGAGTGGTTTCCTAACCGCTCATAACAGATAAATGCACACAGAAAAAATATACGGCATTGGCATTGATATTGTCGAAGTTACACGCATCCAAGAAGCATCCCGTCGCTGGGGCGCGCGGTTCGAGCAGCGAATCTACACGCACCAAGAGCTTACATATTGTGGGGATACTCCCGCTCGGTACTGGCGGCTTGCCGCCCGTTTTGCTGCGAAAGAGGCCACCCTGAAGGCACTCGGCACCGGCTTGACGACCGGAATGCGTTGGCAAGATGTAGAGATTCAGCCGGACCCGCTCGGAAAGCCGGAAATCGTCTTACACGGTGAAGTGGCGCGCTATGCACACGCTGAGAACATCACCACTCTCTTCGTTTCCATGTCGCATACGAATGTGTATGCCGTAGCGCAAGTGACGCTATGTACCGGATAATTTAATCTGATGAGGTTAAAAATGAAGTCCGTCCGTAATTGTGCTGAAACGCTCCTATGCTGTCTCCTCGTCTATTTTTTTCTGCTAAGCAGCAACGCTGCAGCGGCACCCACAACAGCCGCAGCAGATGGGTTCCTTAAACGCCTGCTCAGTGCTGAGCAACAGGGGATGGGCGGTAGTTTTGTGGCTACCAGCCACGGGGCAAACGCACTCGGCAGTAACCCCGCCGGGATGAGCACCGCAGTGGGGAACCGATTCGTTATTCACGCGACCCGTTTTCCACGAACGATTGCACTGCTTTCTAAACCGAATAGCAACGCGAATTACGAGGATTACAGTCGCTATGAGCACCGCGCATCCGGTATTGAAACCTTGAATTACACAATCCCTATCGGCAAATTGGGTGCCCTTGGATTAGGACTCGCCTTTGAGCAGACAGGCAGCTTTCGCCGAGTCGATGATACTGGAAAAGCGCGCAACAGTTTTCCCGAAAATAACCTCGCTGCCGGGCTCAGCTACGGACTCACGTTGTTTGATAGTACCCGTATCGGGATTGATACCAAATGGCTCCGTTCTAAGGTCGCTGATCTCGACGGAACGGAACATCTCGGACACGGTTATGCCTATAATGTCGGTATTAGCCAGCGGATTGGCGACAAAACGCTGGTTGGGATCGTCGCAAGGAACTTGAGCAATGGCCTCTCCTTTTCTGATCCATCTATTCCTGATGCAATGGCGCGTACAATTGTCGCCGGCATCGCCTATCGGTACCCGATGTCAGATGTAACCTTGCTGCTCGGTTTGGACGTTCATCCGCCGTTCCGGGACGGTATCCGTGCAAACGTAGGCGGTGAAGTATGGTACCGTCAGAGCGTTGGGGCCAGAATCGGCTATCTTAGACACACCGAAAAGCGTTATACGCGCATGTTTCTCTTAGCAGATGGTGCCTTTGAAATGGAAGAACGGCTTTGGAAAGCGGAAGGTTTCTGTTTTGGGATCGGTGTTAGGTTTGCCGGCTTAATTCTCAATGCAGCGTACACCCCTCAATTTAGACCTGTCGCAGTAGCAAATGAACGGGTCCTTATGGTGCAAGGCGAAGCGATGTATACCTTTTCAATCGGTAGAGCTTTTAGCAAGCTGATGTAGTAAATTTGAACGTTGACAAAGCAGCGTAATCGGAGGTATTTTGCGATGAAAAATGGCGAGATAAAGTTTACAACCACACATGAGTGGATTGAAGTTTTCGATTCCGGGACGTGTAACGTGGGTATCACTGAACGGATCCAGGATGTCTACGGCAACATCGTTTTTATAGAACTCCCAGACCTTAGCGAATACGAGCAGGGCGAAATTATCGGGCGCCTTGAAACATCAGATGGACGCAACTTCTATATCTACGCACCTGTGAGCGGCGAAATTTATGAAGTCAACACTGCGCTTGATGACGATATTGAACTGCTTAATCGTTTTCCCGAAGGTGATGGCTGGATATGTAAATTCTATATGGAGAACCCCAACGAAATGGACGCGCTACTCAGTTTACACGAATACGAGGAGCACGAAGAGGAAGAACTCAACGAAGAGGAATACTTGCCAGAAACCGACTTTTACGAAAACGTTGAGGATTATTAAGGGAACTCCGACCCTAATGGCTATTCTGATTCTCCGTAGGGTTTGCCTAAAGCGACAGGTGCTTCAGCCCGCCCGACAAATCCCGCCAGCACCGCTAAACAGAGGACATAAGGCAACATCAACCACAACTGGTGGGGGATACCCCACCCCAACGCTTGGAAGCGCGCATCCAAAGCTGTACCGAGGCCGAACAGGAACGCAGCACCGCACGCTTTCACCGGATGCCATTTTCCAAAGATAACGATCGCTAAAGCGATAAAGCCGCGTCCGACTGTCATGCCCGGCGTAAAATAGGGAACATCGGCGAGCGAGAGATAACCGCCTGCCATCCCTGCTGTCGCACCCGCGAAGAGCAGA
Source organism: Candidatus Poribacteria bacterium (assembly GCA_963668035.1). Lineage (GTDB taxonomy): Bacteria > Poribacteria > WGA-4E > WGA-4E > WGA-3G > WGA-3G. The sequence goes on from OY764073.1 coordinate 1,445,325, forward strand.
CAAAGCGTTCGCAAACGGAGTACATTGGCACCGACCGTGGCAATCGCTTTCGGGTGCTCACCACAGGCGCGTATCCTAAGCCCGACCTGCGTATGGTAAAGGAAAAAATAGACACACGGCATCAGCAGGAACGTGATAAAAACGAGGATATTGTGCGAGAATAGGGCGCGTCCCAAAAAGGGAATCTCTGAAAGCAGTGGAATCTCAATTTGCTGAAATGCTGGCACACCTTGTGCCATTCCTGTCTCACCGAAGAGGCGTTGATAGATGACTTCTGTTAACCCTAATGCTAACAGTGTCATCGCTGTGCCGACGATAACTTGGTCGCCACGCAGTTTTATCGCACATAACGCGAACAGCGCAGCAGCGATAAGACCGCTCACACCTGCCATGACCAGTCCGAACCACGGCGCGAACATCGCGAATTCCGCTGTGTAAAAGGAACCCACCATCCCGAAAAACGCGCCGATAAGCATCATGCCTTCGATGCCGATATTAAGGACACCCGCACGTTGGGAGATGACTTCACCTAATGCCGCTAATAGAAGTGGGGTTGCCCCACGAATCGTTGCTGAAAGAATCTCTTCAAACATATTTTTCTTAGTTTTAGTTCTCAGTTTTCAGTCTTAAAACTGAACAGGTTATGCCACAGAGGCACGCTTACGAAACAGCTGCACGGAACTATAACCGATAACGAAAAGCAGGATTGTCGCTTGCATCACAAAGGTTACTTTGTCAGAGATACCCACAGTTCGCTGCATACTATACGAACCCGTCGTTAATGCCCCAAATAAGAGCGCGGCAGCAACTGTTACCAGCGGATTCAACCTTGCTAATAATGCAACCGCAATCGCTGTGTAGCCGTACCCAGGCGAGAAATTGAGATAAAGCCGGCGGGTCAGGGCAGTGAGTTCAATTGCACCGCCGAGCCCTGCCAACGCGCCGCTAATGAAAAAGACACGGAGCGTGTTGTGCATAATCGAAATCCCCGCGGCTTCCGCTGCAGCCGCTCCCTCTCCGACTGCCCGAAGTTGATACCCAAACGCTGTCCGAAACAGGATAAACGTCAGAATAATGGCAAGGAGAACAGCAATAACGATGCCGAGATGGATACGGTGCGGCGGAAAAAGTCGAGGCAGAAACACCCACTCCGCTATCCGATCACTCTGCGGACCCCGTTGCGATGCTTCCTGCAAAGGACCACCATCTATCATCATATTCATCAGATGAATGGCGACGTAGTTCAACATAATCGTGCTGATAACTTCGTTGACACCGCGGGTTACTTTTAGCACCGCAGGAATGAGTCCCCATATTCCACCCGCGAGGCTCGCGATGCCCAGCGACAGTGGGACTGCGATCCAAGGCGTTTCGGGAAAAAGTGGGGCGAGTTTCGTTCCGAACCAGGTCGCTGCCAACGCGCCCATCAAAAACTGCCCTTCGGCACCGATATTCCAGATTCCGCACCGAAACGCCATCGCGATGGAGAGCCCTGCCATCAGAAACGGCGTACTTTTCACCAATGTCTCACCGAATTTCCGACCATTACCGAACGCACCGCTCACTGCCGCTTGATAAGCCTCTAACGGATTGTAGTTGCAGAGCAGCATTATAATGGCGTTTGTGACAAACGCGCTCGCCAGAATTATAACAGGAGTCCCCACCCAGCGAATATCAATTCTTTTGAGTGTGTTGATTATTTTTAGGTTCATAATTAAAGCCATCAGTTAACCAGAGGTATTTAGTTTTACATATTCACTTTATATATGGATAGGTCTTCCTCTGTAGGAGCGAGTGTTTTTGCTTGGGGTTTTTGATAGGGGTATTTGATAGGGTGTTTCTGCGTATTTCTGCGTATTTCTGCGGACTTCTTGTCGCTCGCGATCTTGCCACAAAAACTACTCCCCCGTTTCACCCGTCATTAGTAGGAGCGAGCTGTGCTCGCGATCTTGCTCCCCCGTTTCACCTGTCATTAGTAGGAGCGAGCTGTGCTCGCGATCTTGCTACTCCCCCGTTTCACCTGTCATTAGTAGGAGCGAGCTGTGCTCGCGATCTTGCTACTCCCCCGTTTCACCCGTCATTAACAAGCCGAGTGCTTCTATATTGTTACGCTGGGCAGTCGCTTCGATTAACTTGCCTCTTGACATCACAAAAAGCCGATCACTGAGTAAGAGGACTTCATCTAACTCTGTTGAGATAAGCAGCACCGACTTTTTTTCGTCGCGTTGCGCCAATAAATTCTCATGCACATAGCGCGCCGCGTTGACATCTAACCCGCGTGTCGGATTAACAGCGATCAAGAGGTCAGGCTGAAGCGAGATTTCTCGGGCGAGGACAATTTTTTGTTGGTTGCCGCCGGAGAGCGCAGCAGCCGGAATGCCCCCCATAGGCGGACGGATGTCGTAATCAGCGATAAGTTGTGCCGTTGTGTTCCGCTTCCTTTTTTGATTAAGGATATTCCACTGCGCGATATTTTCCAAGTGCGTTACATTCAACAAGAGATTTTCTGTAACCGAGAACGAAGCGATAACGCCAGTTGTTTGTCTATCTTCAGGAATATAACCGACTCCGTGCCGCCGCACTGCCTTTGTCCCTTTCGGATCGGCACCCAAGATACTGATCGTTCCGGACTCGGTGGGGCGTAATCCCATGATCGCCTCGGCCAGTTCGCGCTGCCCATTGCCATCAACGCCGGCGATGCCTACGATTTCACCGCGATGCGTCGCCATAGAGACATCCGACACCGCGATTTCGTCGCGACTGCCGAGGACCGTCAGATTTGAAAGGTGTAACACGTTGCCTGATGACGCATCTTCGACGGAGGCGTTTTCTGAGCGTTCAACCTCGTTGATCTCCTCTCCGATCATCTCCCGCGCGAGTTCCCGAGCAGTCAATTCACCCGCCGGACCGATATAGACCTTTTTACCGCGTCTTAAAACGGTAATCCTATCACTGATGTTTAAGACCTCTTTCATCTTATGGCTAATGAAGATAATCGCTCTCCCATCGGCTTGGAGTTTGCGGAGAATCGTGAAGAAACCTTCTACCTCTTGAGGACTGAGAACGGCAGTCGGTTCGTCAAGGATAAGAATCCGAGCGTCAACTGCCAGTGCCTTTAGAATCTCTACGCGTTGTTTTAAACCGACTGAAAGTGTCCGCACCAACGCACTCGGATCAACAGCGAGTCCGAACTGATCGGAGAGCTCTTCGGTAATACGAATCGCGTCTTCCCTCTTAAAGCGGAATTTCCGCAACCACTTTTTATAACCACCTTTTTCAGAGGCGTTTTCCGCCCGACCTGAACCTACTTGCCCAAGGCTTAAGGCGATATTCTCGGCAACCGTAAGATTTTCAACCAGCATAAAATGCTGATGCACCATGCCGATACCCATCGCAATCGCATCGCGCGGTGATTTTGCGCGTAACCTCCGCTGCCAGCCTTCGCGATCTGCGACATAGATGCGACCCGCCGATGGCTGATAAAGCCCATAGATAAGGTTCATCAGCGTCGACTTACCCGCGCCGTTTTCACCTAAAATCGCGTGAATTTCACCGGCTTGTAACGCAAAGTCTACGCTGTCAACGGCAACGAGGTCGCCGAAGGTTTTGGTAAGATTCCGAAGTTCAAGGATACTCTCTTTTTCCATTTACAGCAGACACCACTTTTCCGCTCTTGCTGGAGTCAACTCTCCATCATAGGCGATAACCCGCAGGGAGACTGTCCAACTCTCACCTTCAGCGGTTGATACTGAGCCTGTCCAGGTCGGGTTATAGAGTGCCATCCCATAATCTCGGATGAACCACGGTCCCCGAACACCTTCGTTAAGAATGCTCATAAAGACACCAAACGCACCGTGTCCTGCCAACACATTCTGGTAAGCAACGAAATCGGATTCGTCTTCGTGAACGACCGCAACACCGCCCTTACGTCCAGCATCGGCAAGCACGATGCCGCCCATACCCGGCAGGAGTCGCGGCTCAACGCGGATACCGATGCTCCCGAACTTCGTCTGCGGATACGTCGCAGCACCGTAAGCAGCGATCTTCTCGCTTGTCATATCGCAAATAGTGGCATCCGCAAGCGCGTGAAGATTGACAGTACGGATTTCGTCAATCAAAGGTTCTTCATTTTCATCGCGCCAGACAACGTTCTGAACAAATTGAACGCCCGTCGTGTGTGGCGTGATGTCAATATCCTTTTGTGTATCCATCCGTCCCAGTTTTTCAAACACTTTATCTGTCCAAGAGCGGCGCGGCGGCGATGCCCAAAAACCGGCTTCTCTGTCGCCGACTTGCACGGGGCCTTGTCCAACAAAAATACCGTTATGGAACGGGTGATCGAAAGCGAACTCCTGAACGACGGTATGTCCAGCAGGTGTATAGAACGGAAAGACAAACGGACGATAAAAATTTGCACCGACACCGCCCAAACACCGCCCGGTATCAGTTTCAACAACCAAATGCGTTTTAGCATTGACTTTAACTTCAAAATTGTTTTCCATAATTCCTCGTTACCGATAGTAGATGACGATTTTCAAAGTTCAGTATAATCTATAAGAACACCTAAAAAGTATACGTCCTAAAAAGTATACGCGATTCGTCCCGATGTGTCAAGAACAATTCTTTACACTTCCAGATCCATTCAATTGTCCGTTTCTCGATAAAATTTTCATCCCCCGGCCCGGTAAGTTCGTTTTCCGAACCGAACCCGCTCCTTGCAAATGCCGCTGGCGAGGTTTCCTAACCTCGCCATATTCACAAAAAAGGCAGCATTGTAGGTTGGGTTGAACGGATACCCCCCAAAAACGCGCCAATCATAGAAAACGCAACTTTTTTAGGAGACGACACATCAACTAGAAACCGAGAGAAACCCAACACCTCTCCGAAATTGCCCCGTAGGGGCAGGGTTCCCCAGCCCGACACTAACAAATTTTCGTCCCAAATTGCCTTCGGTTATATGCTCCTGCATAGTGCATTCAGACAATTTAACAATTGAATACCCCCGCACACCCCTGCAGGAACATTCAATTGTCCCTATTCACTTTACGTATGTGAATTTTTTCGCCTGTAGGAGCGAGTGTTTTTGCTTGGGGTGTTTTTGCTTGGGTGTTTCTGCGTATTGCTTGGTGTTTTTGATAGGGGTCTTTGATAGGGTGTTTCTGCGGATTTCTGCGGATTTCTGAGGATTTCTTGTCGCTCGCGATTTTTTGCCAATAACGTTCACCTATGTAAAGCAAAACCAAGATCCAAATCGTACAATTGAATATCCCTATACACCCCTATAGGGTGTGTAAAGTTTTTGGCAGCGATCCGACGTGCAGTGCACCACATCCTAACAACACAACAATACGCCGCAAAACAACGATCCCAGAACCTTAAACACATCAACAAACATTTCACAGCAACCCGTTTTAAGTGTCAAAAATAGAAACGCCCATAAACCCGTCCCACAACTGCGTTTGTCCGCAAAACAACCCGCACATTAAAATTATAATTTCACAGGTACGCAAAAAATTGATAAGGTTCATAGTCCCTTCAAAACCCGTGCCACACCTTACTTCGTAGCCGCACCCGAAACACTTTTTTGAATCCTTACTGTGAAATACTATGAAATTTCATAACTTTCACAGAAACGCCAGAGCCATTCAATTGTCCACTTTTCGATTAGATTTTCACCGCCAGGCCCGAGAGAAAAAACTCTCCCATCACATCGTAGGTTGGGTTGAACGGATACAACCAAAAGCATACAAATCAAAGAAAACCGAAACTGTTTCAAAGACCGGCATATTCACCAGAGACCGAGTGAAACCCAACGCCTTTCGGCTTTCCTGAATGCCTTGCGTTCTGAAGTTGGGTTTCTCTGCGTTCTTGATTGTGGAGACGATATGTTGAATAGGCGTGTATTGGGTGTTGCACATCTATCTTCTCAGTTGCGTTCAACCCAACCTACTCCGCTTAGAATGCGCTTCCAATTTCCTAACCTGCACCGACAATTGAATGTCTCTGCCCACCCCTACACGGTCATTCAATTGTACGATTTGGATCTTGGTTTTGCTTTACATAGGTGAACGTTATTAGGAAAAGATCGCGAGCACAGCTCGCTCCTACAACCGAAAAAATTCACACATATAAAGGGAATAGGTACAATTGAATGGCCCTGCCCACCCCTATATTGCTGCTTTACATTTTTCGCGAAAATGTGTTATACTATAAACATGAATATTTTGATGATGAAGGAGAAATTATCGACGTGAAACAGATATTTGCCAAGTTGCGACATCCAATCGTAATCTACACATCTCTCGTGTGTCTCTTCGCAGTCGGATTAATAGGCGTTGGGAACTTAAATCTCGACGCGAAAGGACATGAAAAGTTTAAGGTTGCGATGCTGCTACCCGGTTCCATCAGTGACGCAGGTTGGAACGCCTTAGCTTTTGAAGGACTGAAAGCGATAGAAAAAGAACTCGGCGCGGAAATCAGCCACGCTGAAACCCGAACCCCATCGGATCAGGAAGAACAGTTCCGTTCCTACGCCCTTGACGGCTACAACTTAGTATTCGGACACGGCTATGAGTTTCAGGACCCAGCAAAAGCAGTCGCTCCCGATTATCCAGAGACGATCTTCATTACATCCTCCGGCGGTACCATTACCGACAATATTTCGCCGGTTAACTTCCGTGTTGAGGAACCCGCCTACCTTTTAGGAATTATGGCAGGTATGATGACGCAGACCAATAAACTCGGTGTGATGGGCGGACAGAATATCCCGTCTGTGAATAGCACATTTATGGCGTTTGAAGGCGGCGCGAAAAGTGTGAACCCTGAGGTAGAGGTCTCATGGGTATACGTCGGGAATTGGGAAGACATCGGTAAAGGTAAAGAACTCGCACTTGCACAGATCGCTGAAGGTGTTGACTTTATTTTTCCGAATGCAGATGCAGCAGGGCTCGGTGCCTATGAGGCGGCAGAAACCGCTCAAAAAGATGGTAAAACTGTATACACCTTCGGCGCAAATCGCGACAAGAGCGATATATCGCCAACGGTAATTGCCAACGCTGTGATTACACCGAACGCTTTTGTGCAAATTGCGAAAATCATTAAAGATGGGAAGTTCAAACCAAAGGTCTATACCTTCAACATGCTGACAGACGAAGCGATCACGCTTGTCTATAGTCCAGCGTTGAAGGATAAGGTACCGGCAGATGTGCAAAAAGCCGTTGCAGCTGCCAAAGCCAAGATCCTGGCAGGCGAGTTGAAAGTCCCACAAATCGATTTCACTGAGAAAGAAGATGATAAAGATTAACCGCGATACGCCGCTGGCGTGTTTTCAGCATGCCAGCGAAATACAGAGGAGCATCTGGTTGAAGAATATGGTTCGTAAATCAGTCCATTGCATTGCCACTTTCGCCTTATGCGTATGTCTCTCCGCAATCGGATTTATGTTAATTGGCAGTCTAAAGCTTTCCGCGAAGGGGCATGAAGAATTTAAAGTTGCGCTGCTGCTGCCCGCGTCCATCACCGACGGTGGTTGGAACGCTTTCGCTTATGATGGTCTTAAAGCGATCGAAAAAGAGTTAGGCGCGAAAGTTAGCCACATTGAGAGCCGAACCCCGACAGATCAGGAAGCACACTTTCGCGATTACGCACTGGATGGGTATCAGCTTATTTTTGGACACGGCTTTGAATATCAGGGCCCTGCGAAACAAGTTGCCCCAGACTTCCCTGAAACAGTTTTTATTACATCCACCGGGAGCACTATCACCGATAACATATCTCCGATAGTTTTCGCGATTGAGGAGCCCGTTTACTTGTTAGGGATTATAGCCGGATCAATGACCCAAACAAACAAAATCGGTATTGTCGGTGGACAAAACATCGCAGCTATTAATAGTATGTTTAATGCGTTTGAAGAGGGCGCAAAAAGCGTTAACCCTGATGTCGTGATCCGTCGGACGTATGTCGGTAATTGGTCGGACATCGGCAAAGGGAAGGAACTTGCACTTGCACACATTAATGAAAACAGCGACTTTCTCTTTCCCGTTGCGGATGTCGCTGGACTCGGCGTTTTTCAAGCTGCAATGGAGGCACAATCCGATGGAAAGACCGTCTATGCTTTCGGGGTATATCGAGACCAGAGCGAGTTGTCGCCTACAACTATAGTCGCGAGTGCCATTGTTACCCCCAAGGTCTTTGTAAACCTCGCCGAAGTTGTGATGGAAGGTGCCTTTGAACCGAAACCCTATCGCTTCACAATGGTAGAAGATGAAGCACTTACTTTTGTCTACAATCCGGCATTGAAGGATAAGGTGCCAGAGGCAACGCAAAAAGTTGTTGAGGACGCAAAAGCCAAAATTCTCTCAGGCGAATTGAAGGTGCAACAAACCTATCTTACGCAATAACCGTCAACCATCAGTTTGTGCACTGCTGACGTTCTTCGCCGTAACCGGCGGAGCCGAGTTTCAAACTTCGCCGGCAGTCGCAAATAATAGGGAAGTATTCAGGTGAAACAACGAATTTATTGGAAGCTGCTAGATAAACGCCTAATCGTATGTCTCTTGGTCATCGGGTTTATAGTAGGTTGCGAGAGAGTTCAGGATAGCAACAAAATTATCTACGCGCCAGAACCCGGAATATTCAAAGTCGGTATGCTCCTACCGGGTTCTATTAACGATCAAGGTTGGAATGCCTTGGCGCACGATGGCTTAACAGCGATTGAAGCTGAACTTGGGGCAGAAATAGACTACGTTGAAAGCTTAACACCAGAGGGCTGGGAGCCAGATTTTCGCGCATACGCCATGGCGGGCTATGATCTTATCTTCGGGCATGGGTACGAGTATCAAGACGCAGCGATAGCCGTCGCCCAAGATTATCCCGAAATCGTCTTTATTACCTCTGCCGGAGCAAGCGGTGCTATTCGTGAAAACGTCTCCCCGATAGTTTTCCGACTTGAACAAGCCAGCTACCTCTTAGGTATGATCGCCGGTCTAATGACACAAACCGATATGATCGGGACTGTCGGGGGTCAGGACCTCCCATCTGGCAGGAGTGTTTTTATGGCGTTTGAAGGCGGTGTGGAAAGCGTCAACCCGGATGCCGTTGTGCAACGGGACTATGTGGGTGACTGGGAAAACATCGCCAAAGCCCGGCAGATCGCTACGACCCAGATTCAGGACGGTGTAGACTTCATTTTTCACAACGCAAACGAGGCAGGCCTCGGTGTATTTGAAGCAGTTGTACTTGCACAAGATGCAGGCAAAACCGTCTATGCCTTCGGTACAAACCGCGATCAGAGTGCGGTCTCACCGCGCGCTGTCCTCGCGAACGCTGTGATTACACCGAAAGCCTATCTACAACTCGCTACTGCTGTCAAAAACGGGACTTTTGAATCCAAACTCTATGTCTTCACAATGACAACCGATGGTGCGATCACTTTAACTTATAATCCTGAATTGCAGGATCAGGTACCTGAAGCGGTGCAACAAAAGGTTGAGGCAGCGCGACAGCAAATACTTGCTGGCACGTTGAAGGTACCACAGATCGATTTTAATGCGGGAGAATAATCTGGGTTACGGAAACCCAGCGGGGTGTGCTTACTACTTTAGAGGTTTATCGCGATGAGACATAAAATGGAAATTGATGATGTGGAAGTTACTTTCTCCGAGGGTGAAACGATCCTTGAGGTTGCACAACGTCATCAAAAAGAGATTCCAACGCTCTGCTATGATCCAAGGCTTGACCCTTTCGGGGGGTGTCGCCTCTGTATCGTCGAGGTGGAAGGTGCAAGGAACCCCGTGGCATCCTGTACGACACAAGCGACATCGGGAATGGTTGTCCGCACCTCAACCGAGCCGATAGAGGCGTACCGGAAGACGCTGTTGGAGATGGTTGTCAGTGAAAACCGTGAAGTTGATGTATCCCCCTTGCGTGGGTATGCCGCCGGTGAACTCACCGACCTCTGCGACAGGTACGCAATTAACGGTACACGTATCGCCGGGGCAAAATCGGGTACAAGTAAAGTTGATGAGAATCCGTTTATCCTTAGAGACTATGAACTTTGTATCTCCTGTTATCGATGCGTCCGCGTCTGTGCTGAGCAGGAGGGTGACCACGCAATTAACGTCATGAACCGCGGCTTTCATACGCAGATCACGACCGAATTTGATGGACTTCTCAAGGATTCCGCCTGCACGTTTTGTGGACAGTGTATCCAAACCTGTCCGACTGGCGCGCTCGCCGACAAAAAAGCACTCCGCGCGGCTGATGCAGTAGCAGACGCTATTCCTGAAAAAACACGCACAATATGTCCGTATTGTGGGGTCGGGTGTTCCGTTGATATACTCACGAAAGATCAGCAGATTGTCGGTATCCATCCCGCAATGGATGGCCCTGCGAATCAAGGCGCGCTCTGTGTTAAAGGTCAGTTCGCTTACGACTTCGTGCAGCACACGGATCGATTGAAAACACCGCTCATTCGCGGTGACGATGGTGAACTCCACGAAACGACATGGGAAAACGCACTTGACAAAGCCGCTGAAGGTTTCCGAAAAGTCAATGCTGAACACGGTAGACATAGCATCTACGGGATCGCTTCCGGGCGTGCACCGAGTGAAGCGGCGTATCTGATGCAGAAGTTTATCCGTGCAGGGTTCGGGACGAACTACATTGACAACTGCAGCCGTGCCTGACACGCGCCGACCGTTGCCGGTCTGGCAGCGACAATCGGACGAGGCGCGATGTCTAACCCGCTCGTGGATATGCAGAAACCTGATGTGATCTTCTGTATCGGCACAAATATGACAGAATGCCACCCTGTCGCAGCGACAGGACTAAAGAAGGCGATCGCACAGGGCGCAAAACTCATCGTCGCGGACCCGAGACGCATCGGGTTGGCGGAGCTGTCGCATCTGTACTTGCCACTCCGCGTGGGGTCGGATACGGCACTCCTTCTCGGCATGGCACACGTCATCGCCCGCGAAGGCTTAATTGACGACGATTTTATCGAAAACCGAACGACTGGATTTGACGAATTCTTTGAACATATCAGTCAATGGACACCAGAATGGGCAGAGACGATTACAGGTGTCCCAGCGAAGGACATTGAGACTGCAGCGATGTGGTATGGCAGCGCGGATAAAGGGGCCATCTACTACACGCTTGGCATTACAGAGCATATCTGCGGCGTTGAGAACGTCCAAAGTCTGTGTAACCTCGCATTGATGACCGGGCATGTCGGGCGCGAAGGAACCGGTATCAATCCGATGCGGGGGCAAAACAACATTCAAGGCGCAGGCGATAGCGGCGCATTACCAAACAACTATCCGGGCTTCCAAGCCGTGACGGACCCAGCGCATCAGGCGAAGTTCAAAGCCGAATACGGCAGAGAGGTTGACTTAGAGAAGGGGATTACCAAAGTAACCGCCTTAGAACTCTGTGGCGACAGTATCCATGCGATGCTCATTGACGGCGAAAACACGCTGCTTTCTGACCCGGATCGCGAGCATTGTGAGCACGCGCTCCGCGCATTGGATCATCTCGTCGTGATTGACATCTTTCTCACAGAGACAGCAGAACTCGCCGATATTGTGTTACCAGCAACGGCATGGGGTGAAACGGATGGCGTCTGCACGAATACAGAACGACGTGTCCAACGGATGCGCGCCGCAGTACCACCCGCCGGGGAGGCGAAACCGGATTGGTGGATTATTTGTCAAATCGCACAACGGCTTGGGTTTAAAGGTTTTGATTTTAGCACACCGAAACCGATTTTTAATGAGCTCTGTCGGGTTTCACCGATTTACGCGGGCTTAGATTGGGAACGAATTGAGAACGGACAGTATCAATGGCCCGTACCGTCCAAAGGACATCCAGGGACCCCAAGACTTCATGAAGAAGAATTCGTCAATGGACGTGGTATTTTCTCTAATGTGCATTACCGAGACCCTGCCGAGACAATCAGTGAAGCGTTTCCTGTATGGCTCACGACGGGAAGGCGTTTGCAATCCTATCACACGCGAACACAGACAGGCAGAGCAGCAGGGATTGATTATCTCTTACCAGAAGAATCCCTTGAGGTGAACCCTGCTGACCTTGAGACATGGGATTTAACGGATGGAGAATGGTGCAAAATGAGCAGCGCCCGTGGCAGTATTAACATCAAAGTAAAAGCCACGAATCGCTCACCGCGCGGCACCGTTTTCGCAAGTTTCAGTTTCGCAGACGTGCCTGTTAACCTATTAACAGGTTCCGGTTACGACCCGGTTACCCACACCGCTGAGCTAAAGGTTTGCCCGGTCAGGTTAGAGCCTCTATAAGGAGAAATGCTATGAATTGGAAATCACGTTGGTCAGAGCAACATGCGGATACGGATGCCCTAAAGCAACAGCTACAATCCGAAGGCTTCAGCGCCTACGAATGGTCAGGCCGCCCAGGCGGCGCATACCTCGATTATATTCACACGCAAGATGAAGTGGTCTGTGTCCTCTCCGGCACAGCAGATGTGAAAGTTGCCGATGAACACAGCACCATTTCAAAAGGCGACCGAATAGATGTCCCTGCGAATACCTACCATTCCATTACCGTTACAAGCGAGGAACCTTTAGTCGTCTTAACGGGGATGCGGAAAACTTAACAAAACTTACGCCGTCCGCTCGCTGGCGAGGTTTTGCGGCGTACTCGCCGGTTTCCCCTGATAAGGGGGGATAAAGGGGGGGTGCTGCATCTATTCCTAACCTCGCCAATCGGACAAGGAGGATTCATGAATATTAACGTTAAAATAGGTGGTTTTAATCAAGAACAAACAGATGTCATCGTTATCGGTATAGTCGAAAATCCCGATTTTTACAGCGCGCCCCTCCAAACGATAGATCAGGCACTCGGTGGACAGATCCGCGAACGGATGAATCTCGGTGATTTTACCGGTAAACTGAAAACCACGAGCTGGATCTATACAAATGGCACAATAACCGCACCGCGCGTGCTGCTTGTAGGTCTCGGTGAATATCATGACCTCACCGCCGAGAAGGTACGCCAGACAGCCGGTCACGCCGTGCGAACGATCCGGGATATGGGCTTAAGAAACGCTGCTGTCCCGATCCCGATTGAAGCGACCCCCGAAATGATACAAGGCGCAGCGGAAGCCTGTCTCCTTGCACTCTATCGGTTCGATGAACACAAAACCGGGAACGACGATGACGACGAAAAGAAAAAGCTGGAATCCCTGACGTTCTTAGCCGAAAACGATCAAAGTCAGGCGACAGTAGAAACATCTGTCCGGCGCGGCGAAATTATAGCCAACGGCACACTTCTCGCTCGCGATCTGAGCAACCAACCGGCGAACCATCTCACGCCGACGCAACTTGCAGAAAAGGCGATAGCAGCGGCAGAAGCAACAGGATTGGGATGCGAAATTTTTGATAAACCGACTCTCGTCGAGAAAGGATTCCGCACACTTCTGGCGGTCGCACAAGGCAGTGTTGAAGACCCACGGTTTATTATCCTGGAATACACACCTGACGGCGAAGGACAAGATACGGTTGTACTCGTCGGAAAAGGGATCACTTTCGACACAGGCGGGATCTCTATCAAAGGCGGCAGCGGTATGCATGAGATGAAGCACGATATGTCGGGTGCCGCTGCTGTTATAGGCGCGATGCAAGTCATCGGGCAGCTCAAACCGAATGTGCGCGTTATCGGCTTGGTTGCTGCAACCGAAAATATGCCGAGTGGGACAGCCATTAAACCTGGCGACGTTGTCACCGCTTACGGCGGCAAAACGATTGAAATCCTCAATACTGATGCCGAGGGACGCTTGGTGTTAGCAGATGCACTCGGATGGGCAGCACAATATAACCCGAAAGGCGTTATTGACTTAGCAACGCTCACGGGTGCCGTGATCAGTGCCTTGGGACATATCGCCGCAGGTGCGATGGGCACGGATGACGAGCTCATGGCGAAAGTGAAATCGGCAGCTGAAACAACGCACGAACGCGTCTGGGAATTGCCGCTCTGGGACGATTACGATGAAGGGATTAAAAGCAAAGTCGCGGATGTCAAGAACATCGGCGATGGAACCTCCGGCACAATTGCAGGCGGCGCGTTTTTAAAGAAGTTCGCCGAAGGCTATCCGTGGGTGCATCTCGACATCGCCGGCACTGCCTGGGGAATGAAAGGGTCCACGTACATCCCCGAAACAGCGTCAGGCTACGGTGTCCGGCTCCTGGTGCAGTTAGTTGAGGATTGGTAGCATCGTCGCGTGGTAGGTGCGGTTTCCTAACCGAACCATAGGCCCCGCCCCGGTAGGTTCGGTTTCCTAACCGAACCGGCTCCTGCGCGTAAACCTTGAAGTCCTGTAGGTTGGGTTGAACGGATACTACAAAAACGGTGTAAAACACCAGAAGTATCAACCGCCTCCCTTGATATTATATGAACCAAAGCCCGAGTGAAACCCAACGCTTTTACCATATCCGTGACTTTTGTGGTCTGAAGTTGGGTTTCCCTAATTTCTCGGTTGCGGATACCGATATGTTGGATTTGCGTGTATTTGAGGTATGCACATCTATCTTCTAAGTTCCGTTCAACCCAACCTACTAAATGGCCCGTCCATCAACCTTCAGACCGTATCTGAATTAACTTATTAACCGCGTGAATATACGCCCGCGCACTCGCCTCAATAATATCTGTACTCGCACCATGTCCCGTGATAATATTCCCGTTATCTTGCACTTTCAGCGAAACCTCGCCGATAGCGTCTTCACCTTCAGTTACCGATCGGATCTGATAGTCAATCAGATTCAATTGAATGTTAACAACCTGACCAATCGCCTTAAACGCAGCATCAACCGGTCCATCACCAGTCGACGCTTTTTCAATTACGCTATCCTCCGTCCGAATACCGACCGTCGTTGTCGGTGAGATTTTCGTTCCGCTAACAACTTGGATATAATCGAGTTCATAGACAGCAGGAATCGCGCGAATCTCATCGCTCATAATCGCTTCAAGGTCGGCATCCTGCACCGCCTTTTTCTTATCAGCGACCCGCAGGAATCTTTCATAAACCTTTTCCAACTGATCACTATCCACTTCGTAGCCGAGCTCATTGAGCCGATGCCTGAGAGCGTTACGCCCCGAACGCGGACTGAGCACAATCTGGCTCTCTTTCCAACCAATCTCTTGCGGATCAATAATTTCAAACGTTACACGCGATTTGATGATGCCGTCCTGATGGATACCGGAACTGTGCGCAAAGGCGTTAGCACCGACGATCGCTTTGTTCGGTTGCACGGCAATCCCCATCGTTCGGCTGACGCGTCGGCTAATAGGAACGATCTCTTTTGCGTTGATCTCAGTGTAATATTCTTTGAAATAGTCGCGTCGAGTGCGGATCGCCATAACGACCTCTTCCAATGAGGTGTTCCCCGCGCGTTCGCCGAGTCCATTGATTGTGCATTCCACCTGCCGCGCGCCTTGCTCAATCGCGATAAGACTGTTCGCTACCGCCAAGCCGAGATCGTTATGACAATGGACACTAATAATGGCATCATTAACATTCGGCACATTCTCCATGATACCTTTAATCAGATTGCCGAACTCGGTTGGTACTGTCCATCCGACTGTTTCGGGGATATTAACGACGGTCGCACCGGCAGCGATAGTCGCTTCAACGACTTCATAAAGGAACGCTAATTCTGTGCGTCCAGCGTCCATCGGTGAAAATTCTACGTTTGCATCCGGGTGTCCTTCACAGAGACTTTTGGCATAAGCGACGGCATTAGTTGCCATGCGGAGTGTATCTTCAGGGGTCGTGCGCGTGATGCGTCCCATGTGAATGGGCGATGTCCCGACAAACGTGTGGATACGAGCGCGCGGCGCATCCGAAATCGCCTGCCATGCAGCAGTAATATCTTTCTCTACAACGCGAGAGAGCCCGCAAATTTCCGGACCCTCAACCTCATTGGCTATCCGTTTGACAGCGTCGAAATCACCCGGTGACGAAATCGGGAATCCGGCTTCGATGACATCAACGTTTAATTTGGCGAGGTGCTTGGCAATTTCGAGTTTTTCCTCAATACCGAGAGCAGCACCGGGTGTCTGTTCGGCATCACGAAGCGTTGTATCAAAGATATAGACTTTCTGTGGGTTAGTTTCAAAATCATCCAAAGCTCTTTCCTCCCATTATTAGTTTTCAGTTTTCAGTTCGGTTTTTCTGCGAAAAACCTTTCAGTTTTCAGTCTGGTTTTTGATAAATCAATATCTTCTTGTCACGCGTGTTATCCATAGTGTGTAACGACGGTTACCAAGAAATGATAGATGATCAGAACCCTCTTAACTGAAAACTGACAACTGGTAACTGACGACTACTTTCTACATTTCACGACCGACGGCGATAGCGATAGGTTTCAGTTCCTCCATCAGCGTCTCAAATTGATCTGGGAACAGCGATTGCGCGCCATCTCCTGTCATTGAATGATCAGGATCGTGATGTACCTCAAGCAACAGTCCGTCTGCACCTGCGGCGACTGATGCCTTCGTCATATCACAGACGAGGCTCCGAATACCCGTGCCGTGGCTCGGATCCACGATGATCGGCAGGTGGCTCAATTCGTGAACAACGGGAACCGCGTTCAGGTCAAGTGTGTTACGTGTATGCGGTTCAAATGTACGAATGCCGCGCTCACAGAGGATAACATCCGGGTTGCCTTCTGCAAGAATATACTCGGCGGCAAGCAGCCATTCTTCAATCGTGGCGGACATCCCGCGCTTGAGAATCACCGGTTTCTGTGCCTGTCCGACTTCCCGCAACAGGTAAAAGTTCGTCATATTGCGCGTACCGAGTTGGAACATATCCGTATATTCGCCGACAAGTTCCACCTCGTGCGGTGTCATAACTTCCGTGACGATACCGAGCCCGGTTTCGTCTTTCGCGGCTTTTAGCATCTTGAGCGCACTTTCACCATAGCCTTGGAAGCTATAAGGGCCCGTTCTCGGCTTAAAGGCACCGCCTCTAATGAAACTTGCACCTGCCTTTTGAACCAACTCGGCGATAGTCACGATCTGTTCTGTACTTTCTACCGCGCAGGGACCAGCGATAACAGGCAGCTGTTTGCCGCCAATCTTTGTACCGTTCACTGCGATAACTGTCGGTTCATCCCGAAATTCGCGGCTCGCCAACTTGAACGGTGCCGTAATCGGCATCGTCCGCTCAACACCAGACATGGAATCTATCGGAATATCACCCAGCAATGTTTTGTCTCCTATAACACCGATGACTGTGTGCCGTTCGCCTGTTGAAATTTGCGCTTTCAACCCGACACTTTCGATCCGCTTAACAACGGCATCAATATCTGATTGTGTCGCATCGGTTTTCGTAACGATTACCATCCTTTTCAACTCCCTCCAACAAAAAACTCTGTCCCAAATCTAATTCGGTTTAAAAAAAATTACCCAACATCGAATTCATCTTCAACGCTGGGTGGTGATACTAAAAATCGGTTAATCATACAATTGAGGCATTACCTACAAACCTTCACCACCTACCGTCGCTGTACGGATATAAGTACAGGTAGAGATAAAACACAAAAAGAGCCCAAGCACCAAAACCGTTTTTCCCAACGATTCGGACACCGATCATCTCTATTGCGAAGGTATTAGGTTCAAGCGTTCGCATTATCAAGTTCCTCTAATCAGCATAAACTCTCTGAACGAAACAGTTACTGACTTTACTTATATAATAACATATTTTCTAATGCAAGTCAAATTTTTTTCTGCCAGGGCAGGGCCATTCAATTGTACCTATTCACGTTATATGTGTGAATTTTTTTTCGTCTGTAGGAGCGAGCTGTGCTCGCGATTTTCCTTTCTATGTTCGCGATTTTTCCTTCGATTGAATGACCCTGCCCCGAAGACGGACCAAACTTGACGCCCAAACCGATCCATGCTAATATACAAAACTGAACTTCCAAAATATCGTACAGAAGGAGAAAATTATGCAACAAGCGGCGCATTTTACACCTATCACCGTTGGGATTATGGGCGGCTCCGCATCCGGAAAAACAACATTTGCCAATGCCTTGGCAGAAGCACTCGCCGACTTCTCACCTATCGTGCTAAACCAAGATTCCTATTTCCGCGACTGGTCGGAATACTCCGAAGCAGAACGCGAACGTCTGATCACCGCCAATCATCCTGATGCAGTCCTATGGGACGCGCTCATCACCGACATTAAGAAACTACAGGCGCGAAATAACATTGATGTCCCCACACCGGGCACCCGCGGTGCACAACGCGGCGACGAAAAAACAAGTGTGCCACCGAGTGATGTCGTCATTGTAGAAGGACATCTTATCTTCTGGAGTGAAGATTTACGCGATTTGATGGACATCAAACTGTTCCTAGATGTAGATGCACACGAGCGTGTCTTGCGAAGGATGCTCCGGGATGTCGCACAACGCGGCGGTGATCTGGAGTGGGCAATCAACTGGTACCGGCGCGATGTCCTCCCCAATTTTCCTATCTATACCGAACCTTACAAACAGTATGCTGATCTCGTTATCCCGTTTCAAGATGAAAATCCGGTCGCGTTGCACACGCTTGTTGCAGGTATCCGCACCCGAATTCAGGAACAGATCACAGCTGCCTCGTAAACGCGCTTTTCCCGCCATAGCCATTTTGACATACCCGCAGTGCCACAGTGGCAAGCGTAGCGTCAATTTGGCAAAGCCAACCGCCACGACCACGAAATATTGGGACAAACATCCCAGAACCCCCTCCGAAAAGATTGGCACGGAACTTGCAACCTATTTGGCATGGAACCTGTTTCTAACACTTACAACAAAATTTAAAAGGAGAAAAAAATGACTTACTTAACGATACGCAGACCGGTAGGAAACCCCTTCAGTTTTCACAACGAAATAGGAAGGCTCTTCAGTGATGTCTTCGGTGCTGACAGTCCCAAAACCGAACTGAACGATGCGACATGGCGGCCTACCGTAGATGTTTCTGAAACGGAAAATGGATTTGAAATTCGTGCCGAGCTTCCCGGTGTCTCCGAAAATGATCTCAACGTCTCCGTGACCGACAATCTTTTGACGATCAAAGGCGAGAAGCATCAAGAAGCCGAAACGGATGGAAAAAATTACCATCGTGTGGAAAGACGGTACGGCAGTTTCCAACGCCAATTTACGCTCCCACGCGAAGTAGAGACAGACAGCATCAAAGCCGAATACACCGATGGTGTATTGACGCTCTCCATTCCGAAAGCAGAAGCCGCAAAACCGACTGAAATTTCAATTACAACGACATCCTAACACGGATCTCATCAAACCGAACTTACACAGCCCTGTCGCTGGCGAGGTTTTGCGGCGTATTCGCCCAAGTGCGATGTGCATTCCGAACCTCGCCAGTGGTGTGTGCCAAAATCATAATATCCTATCCTTTTCCGTTATCCTTCAAAACCCCGATATAGAGCAGCGCAGCCAGGAGCGCACCGACCCCCGGTCCCACAAAATAGAGCCAAATATTCTCCCACTGCGGATCTACGCTAAAAACGGCAGGCCCCAACGTCCGTGCCGGATTAAGCGAAGCGCGTGTCAAGGGACCCCCCATAAAGATACAAGCAATCAGTGACAACCCAATTGCGAGACCTGCAAAATTACCCGCCTTCCCGTTTACAGCAGTATTAAAAATCGTATTGACAAGGAAGAAAGTAAGCACAATTTCGACGATAAGTCCTTGAAACGGCGTAATACCTTCCATCAAAATTGTCACACCCAGATCACCTGGATTCGGCAATATAATATTAAGCAGCAGCGCGCCCAAAATCCCGCCAAGAAATTGCACAACCCAATATCCGATCGCCGCCGCAAACCCGATCTCTCCCGCTACCAGCAAACCGAGCGTCACAGCAGGGTTGATATGTGTCCCAGAGATATGTCCATAAGCATAAATAAACGCCACAACCACGAAACCGTGAGCGAACGCAGCACCTGCCAAACCGCCTATATCTATTGCCACTGCCCCCGCCCCAACAAAAACCAGCGCGAAAGTACCGATAAATTCAGCGACTAAATTCTTCGTATTCATGAATCTCCGTTATGAATTTGAAATTGAACCATCAGATAACCACTCTTAATACCCATTTTAATCCCAACTTTTGACAAAATATTTACACATCCTTGTTATTTGCGTTACATCTCAGGGCATTCAATTGTCCGTATTCACGTTATCTGTGTGAATTTTTTCGCCTGTAGGAGCGAGCTGTGCTCGCGATATTTTTCTTATGTCTATAACTTTCCGCAACGTCAAGAAACCTGCTATACACCTGTAGGAGCGAGCTGTGCTCGCGATATTTTTCTTATGTCTATAACTTTCCGCAACGTCAAGAAACCTGCTATACGCCTGTAGGAGCGAGCTGTGCTCGCGATATTTCCTAATAACTTGACAAAACTTCAAGAAACATGCTATAGTGAATTCTAAAAATAAACAGGCACATTCGTAGCATAAACTTTTAGTCGTAGCATAAACTTTTAGTTTGTGCATTCGTAGCATAAACTTTTAGTTTCGGTTTCCAGTCTGAATGCCCAATTACTATAAATGGAGGAACCTCATGCAAAAAGAAATCAGAACCGATATTAAAGGTATTAACCGCTTTATCTTCGAAACAGGCGCAGACAGAGAACAGCTCCATCTACATATCTCGGAAGTCGCACCCGGGCAACGCGCCCATCCCCCGCATACACACGACGGACAGGAAATCTTCTACGTATTTTCAGGAGAAGGGGAAGTCTTATTTGGCGAAGAGACGCACCGAGTCAGCGACAACGAAGCCGTTCATGTCGATTGCCAAGTATTGCACGGGATACGCAACGTCGGCGAAACACCACTCCGTTATGCCGTGATTATCGCGAACTGATTGATATTAAACATAGGAAACATTAGGAGGCACCCTAACTCACGTTATTCTGGTGGGGTATCAGACAATTGACCCGCACATAGGTGATAGATGCCATAAATTCCTGCCGCAATCAGGACGATCCCGACACCTGCTAACCCGCGCCGCACCCAAATCGGTTGTAAAAAGACAGGAAACCCCGCAGTGAACCAACGCGGTTGCAAGAGTTCTGACATCGCGATGTTGAAATAGAGGATACCGTAAGCAGTAAGTCCAATATCGCTTGCGAATTCCTGTTTTAAAGCTGTGACCGGCAGCTTGAAAACATTGAGGAGATAATCCCCGGAAAAAATGAGCGTAACCCCGACAGCCAGAAACGCTAACAGTATTACATTCGGATACCCTGAATTTCGGAGGGTTACCAATAGGGCGATGCTGACACACCCCAATAGGAGACTCATCGCGCCTTGCATAATTTGATAACTTCTATTTTCTGAAATCATTTGCCCCTCTCTCAGCCAAATCGTCTCACCCGAATCGGATGCGCGGGTCAACCAAAGTATAACTGATGTCGGTCAGCAACAGCCCCACGATATACAAGACAGAAGCGAGATAGACCATACTTCGCACAATCGCGAAATCTTGTGCCTGAATCGCCTCAATCGTAAAACTTCCCAACCCTGGAATAGCGAAAAACGCCTCCATCACCAAACTCCCCATAAAGAGCAGTGGAATCGCCAACACAACATTCGTTAGGATCGGAATCATCGCATTTTTTAGTGCGTGTTTAAAAAGCACCCCGGCTTCGCTCACGCCTTTCGCGCGTGCAGTCCGCACATAATCCCGATTGACCTCCTCAAGGAATATCGTCCGATAGAAGCGGATACCGCCCCCGATACCACTAATGATACCGATAACGATAGGAAGGATCACAAACTTCAACATATCCACACCCGTATCATAACCGGAGATCGGAGAGAGGCGCAACATTTTGCCAAACAACCACTGCCCACCAATGATATAAAAAAGTTGAGAAATAGACATAACCATCACAGCGACGATCGTGCTCCAAAAATCGACGTACGTTGCCCGGTAGTACGCCACAATCATTGAAACGGTGATATTGACGAGAAGCCCGAGCAGGAAAGTCGGCAAAGCGATAGCGAGGCTCGCCCACATCCGCTGCGAAATCTGTGATGTAATATCAATATTGTTCGTATCCGATGTCCCGAAATCAAAGAGGAGCAGCTTCGCCGATTTCTGGAAGAAGATCGTCTCCGTCCAATGCGCACCACCAGAGGCCTCAGCATTGAAGAAGAGAGGGAGGTGGTAACCGTTCTGTTTCTTCCAATTATCAACATCTTCCTGCGTAATATTCTTTTCACCGAGAATCTGCCGCGCCATCTGATCGGGTGAATTGACAATAAAAAACAAAAAAAAGACGATAAGGTTAACACCTATTAAAATCGGGATCGCATAAAGCATGCGGCGTATAATATAAGAGAGCATTTTTATCACCTCACCCCCCGGCCCGGTAGGTTCGGTTTCCTAACCGAACCGGATACTACGCGTAAACCTTGAAGCCTTCAAAAACCTCTTCAGTCCTGTAAGTCCTAAGTAACATACGGCTGCTTTGCCTGCCTTTCACGTCTCCAAATAGTAATAGCCGCCGGAATCGTGCCTAAAATCAGCAAGCCGAGGCAGACCCATAAAGGCCAAACAATAGGCTGATTCCAAGCTTGACGGCTTTCCGCCCGCTGCCCAGCATCAATACGGAGATACTTGAAATTTCCGCGTCCCAAAGTGCTCGGTTTATTATTCTTCAACCACTGATGCGACAAATCGAAAACCACAGGGTGATAGGCAAAAACCCACGGCGCATCTCGTTGTAACAGATGATTCATCTCGCGAATGCGTACCAACCGTTCCGGAGAGTTCTCCATGTTTTTCATCTGTTCAAACAGCTTGTTATATTCTGGACTATCGTAGTTCGCAGCATTTTCACCATCGCGGAGTGCCTTACTGTTCGGACCGTACAGCAGGAACAAAAAATTTTCTGCATCCGGGTAGTCCGCATGCCAGCCCCAGAAGATGATTTGAAAGTTTCCATTTTTCACTTTGTCGCGAAACCGATTGTAATCCGTAGTTCGACTCTCCATTGTGATACCGAGCTGCTCTAATTTATTCCGCATCCACGTTAAACGTGACGTAGCACCTGCCGTATTCCACGTATTGTCAAAAGAGACAATCAGCGGATTCCCTTTGCTATCCTGTCCACCAGGATAACCCGCTTCTGCAAGGAGTTGGCGCGCTTCCGCAATGGATTTGCGGATCGGACGGTTAGTGCTTGCGTCCCAGTCGTATACATACCGATTAATACCGGCCTCACCTGCCTCGTAGCCAAAGATATCGGGAGGCAACGGACTGTGGGACACAATCCCCCGTCCGTTGCGAAAAATTTCAATATACTCTTCGTAATCCAAGGCGATCGAAATCGCTTGACGAAGTTTCTGTTTCTCTGGCGTGTACCCACCGACGGTATCGTCTAACATATTGAAAGCGAGATAGATAGTCGTCGGTTGGACGCTGGTCCGTAGGGCGATCTGTTTCGCTTTCAAAACATCACTTGCCTTCGGATCCCCCGTATCATCGAACGCAATCGCGCTGTCAAATGTATCTGAGGAGATACCGGATTTATCGTAATAACCTTGCAGGAACTTATTCCAGCGCGGAATATATTCTTTTTCTAATTTGTAGACCACTTTCGGTATAAACGGAACGGTTTCCCACGCGTCATCAAGCAATCCTGCCTCTCGATCACCCGGTTCGCCATTTGATGGGTAACGCTCGACCCGAAAATTCTCATTCTTGACAAGCACGATCTCCTTATGTGCAAGGAGCGTTTCTATCCGATACGCACCCGTTCCGACAGGAAACCTGTCAATCGTTATATTTCGTTCCTTCAGAACGGGTTGGCTGTAAAAGTCGATCGCCTCTTTAGGCATCGGTGAAAAGAAAGGCATCGCCAACCAGTAAACAAACTGCGGATACTTTGTCTTTAGGATAACGCGATAGGTGTAACGATCCACGACCTCTACCCCCGGAAAATCTGCATCTTCCTGCCCGTTCGCAAGGGCAGCTGAATAGGCTTCCATGCCGAGGATATAATCCTTCAATGTGCTAAGGATAGGGCAGCCGACCCGCGGGTCCGCCATCCGTTTGATCTGATAGACATAATCCGTTGCGATCAATTCGCGTGTCCCTGTCATCGAAAAATCGCTGATCTCTTTAAAACCTTTCACGTCTGCTTTTGTCAAGTCGTGGTACCGCAGGGTACCGCTTTCAGTCCTTGCGAAACACGGGTGCGGTTGATACATGATACCGGGACGGATACGAATCTCATAGACAGCGCGCGCAACAGACACTGCAGGCGCATCTGAGGAGAGCTGTTTGCCATCAGCATCATAATATTGCGGTTGTGGAACTGCCGCTGCTGTTAGTGGGATCAATTCGTAGGGTCTTTTGAGGTAATGATACCGTAAAGGCGGTTCATAAATCTGCTGGATGAACGTGTATTCGTCTGAACTGTAAGACACCGCCGGATCGAAGTGCTTCGGTTCTTCGTCAAACGTGCTGTAATAGATTTCCGCATCCTGTTCGGATTTCGGATACGGATTATTCGGCACGCCACAACTGACAAGAAAAATGAATTGAAGGCAGAGCAGTAGAAAGAACAATCGAATAATCATAGCGGGTCGCCATCCGTCTCTAAATTGAGCCATCCCATTTCAGCATCAGAGAGTTCAAGTCCTATTGCGCCGAGCGAGGACTCCATCTCGGTGAGTGTCACCGGTCCGACAATCGGCAAAACTGGAAACGAGATATGCAGACAGTAGGCAAGAGAGACCTGAATCGGAGAATAACCATAGTGCGCGCCTAATTTTTTTGCGCGTGCGAGTCTCTCAAAGTTCTCGTCATTGTAATAGACGCGCACCATATCTCCGTTTTCGCGGTTCTCTGGTGTAAACGCCCCGCTAAAAAAGCCGCGTGCTTGCGAAGACCACGGCATCAACGGAAATTGGCTTTCCTGATGCCATGCGCGTGCGGCATCGTCCACACAGACGCATCCGCCCCACATCGGCTCCATCGGCACAGCGAGACTAATATTATTGCTACAAGAGACGAACCCTGCCAGTCCATTTTCATCTGCATAAGCGTTGGCATCGATAATACGTTGTGGTTGCCAGTTAGAGGCAGCAATCGCGCGAATACGTCCCGCGCCGATTTCTGTGTTCAGGTAATCGATAATCGTGTTGACGGGGATCACGGGGTCATCCCGATGGAGCATGTAAAGGTCGATATAATCCGTGCGGAGCCGGGCGAGACTTTCATCAAGGTCGGTTTTGAGTTCTTCAGGGGAGAGCCGGGGGCGTGGCACTCGCCCTTGTGGATGTCCCCCTTTATCAATCAGAAAAACATCGTTCCGGTTTCCACGTTGTCGCATCCAGAGTCCGATAAGCATCTCACTATCGCCGCCGCCATAGCCGTGTGCTGTATCAAGTGCGTTGCCCTCTGCTTCAAAAAAAGCGTCAAGCATTTCGGTGCTATAATCGTATCGCGTAGGCGAAAATACCATAGTGCCCAGAATCAGCTGTGAGATATCTTTACTAACGCCGGGAATCTTTATCTGTTTCATTTGCAAACGGTGTCCTTTTCTTAAAATTGCGTACGCTACAGAATACAGAAAAATTATAACACAACTCCACTTTAAAATCCACAAAAATTGTGTTGGTTCCAGGACCATTTAGTTTATATATTTGGTTTACATTTGTGAACATGTTTAACCCCTTTTGACCCGCCAAACCCGCTGGCGAGGTTTTGCGGCGTACTTGAATAAATCCGCAGAAATCCGCAGAAATCCGCAGAAACACCCTATCAAAGACCCCTATCAAAAATCCCCAGCAAAACCCCAAATGCGACGTGCATTCCTAACCTCGCCATATCCACCAAAAAGTTGAACAAGCACCGGATTTCCGTGAATTTCCACTACAGTCGCCGGATCCGCAGGCGACCAGATTGGTACACCGCAATCAATGGAGGAGTCCAATCCACCTGCTTTTTGAGTAGGTCTTGCAAATCAGCAATGACTTCTGCCGCCGTACGTCCGCCTGGTCGCAGATGGATGATTCCAGTGCTCGGGTGTTTCCGATGGACAACAAGTGTCCCAAAATCGGAATCGTGTGTTAAAACAAACCGGTTCATCGCATGCGCCGTTGCAAGAATATCTTCGTCCTCGTGGGATCCCCAACCTTCTTCACAAGCGGATACTACATCCACACTCTGTGACCGCAGAAATTGAACAACCCGAGAAGCAATGTTGACATCAGCGAGGAGGCGAGGCAGCATCGTTAAGAATCTCCATCCGAATGTGGAACGACATCAATAACAATTTCGTTGCGGAGGGCTTTCGCAGCATAGGCGAGCACGGCTCGAATACTTTCTTCGGTTAAAAGCGGATAGTCCACGATGATCTCTTCATGGGACATACCACTTGCCAATAACCCCAATATATGCTCCACGCTCAAACGCGTCCCTTCAACAATTGGCTTTCCACCGAGGATCCCCGGATTAGCAACTATTCTAACCATAATTTTTACCTCTCTGAAAATTTGTTAAACTCATCTGTATAGTTTACCAAACTTTGTGGCTCATATCAAATCATTTTATTGGATTCTCCTGCAAAAAATTTGACTTCTAATCCCACACAGTATATAATCGTTTCTATGAAAAAACAGTGAATATCAGAGCCATCTCGTTTTCAGTTTTCCATTGTTTGAAGTTACAGGGAGGATATAGAAATGGCAAATTTACGTGTAGGCGTTATTGGGTGTAGCGGTATCGGCACGACACACGCATCAGGGATAGTCGGGCTGCCGAACGTTGAATTAGCCGCAGGGTGCGATTTTGTTCAAAGTACATTAGATGCTTTCAAAGAAAAGTATCAGGACACTTGGGACAACATCGCTTTGTATACTAATCATCAGGAAATGCTCGCCGCTGAGAATTTAGATGTCGTAACGGTGGCGACCTCTGACCATCGGCACGCCGACCTCGTCGTTGACGCAGCGAATGCCGGCGTAAAGGGAATCTTCTGTGAAAAACCGATGGCAACGAGCATAGAAGACGCAGACAGGATGATAGAGGCAACCGAGCGGAACGGTACGATTTTGTCAATCGACCACACCCGCCGGTGGCAACCATTATGGCGGCATACGAAAGATGTTGTCGTCGGTGGCGGACGTATCGGAGATGTCCAATACGTCATCGGCACGTTGAGCGGCGGCCGCGCAATGCTCTTCCGAAACGGCACGCATCTCGTCGATGCTATCTGCTATTTCGCTGACTCGGATCCCGAGTGGGTTACTGCCGAATTAGAAGACGGCTATGAGGATTATAACGAGTATAAAGGCGACGGCGGACATGTCCCCGCAACGGAGCCTTCGGCACACGGATATATCCACTTTGCGAACGGTGTACGCGGCTACTACGCTGGCGGTCCAAAGACGACACTCGCTGGATTCCGTGTAGAGATCGTTGGGACCAACGGTTATATCCTCATCAGTGACAAAGGCGCAACCCTCCACCAAGATGATGTTGTCGAGACGATTGAGGCACCCTCATGGGATATGACAGGTATCCCTGCTGGGGTCCGGGAGTTAGTCGGCATTGTCGCAGAAGGCGGAGAACCCGTTTCACCGGGGAGCGAGGGTTACAAAGTCGTCCAAATTATCATCGGCTTTTTAACCTCACAACAGCGCGACAACGGAAAAGTTAGGCTGCCGTTGTCTAACGACTAGTCCTCGTCAGTTCTTAAAACGATAGCGTTCTCTGGCGACCACTGCAAATAGACGGTATCGTCGCGTTGAAAGCGGTGTGTATCTCGCGCTCCTGTGTTCTGTTGGTGCACAATCAGCGGTGTCGGATAGTCTGTCTGCACCGTATATTGCAGCGTCGCGCCGAGGTAACTCTCATCTTGGATCACGCCGCGTAAACAATTAGGCATATCGGAGGTAGGCGTTGTCCGCAAGGCGAAACGCTCCGGACGAATCGCGACAATAACGGTTGTGTTCAACGGGATGTCCGTGTTTGGCGTATTGACGATCTTGAGCGGCGGTTCTGTTCTCAGCACGATTTCATTCTCGCTGATAAGTGTGCCTTCAAGGAAGTTGGAGGTGCCGATAAAGTCTGCGACGAAACGGCTCTGCGGCGCATCGTAAATTTCGGAGGGGGTGCCTACTTGAAGGATTTTCCCATCGTTCATCACTGCGATCCGATCCGAAAGTGCCAACGCCTCACCTTGATCGTGCGTAACATAGACAAACGTGATCCCGACTTTGCGTTGCAACGCTTTCAGCTCGGATTGCATCTGTTTTCGGAGTTTCAGGTCAAGTGCAGAGAGCGGTTCATCTAACAGCAGGATGGTGGGTTCATTAATTAAAGCACGTGCAAGTGCCACGCGTTGCCTTTCCCCACCGGAGAGTTCACTCGGTTTCCGATTCTCGTATCCTGGCAGTTGAATTAAATCTAAGGCACGCTCAACGGCATCTGAAGTTTCTGCTTTCGATGCCTTTTTCATCTCTAATCCGAATGCGATATTCTGCGCGACAGTTTTATGTGGGAACAAGGCGTAATTTTGGAAAACGGTGTTAATCGGACGACGATACGGGGGTGTTTCCGCCATCAATTCACCATTGATATAGACTTCGCCAGCGGTAGGATATACAAACCCACCGATGATGCGCAGCGTTGTCGTTTTTCCGCACCCACTCGGTCCGAGCAGAGAGAAAAACTCGCAGCCTTCTATTTGCAATGACACATCGTCAACTGCAACTGTATCGCCGAACCGCTTTGTTACGGATGTAAGGGTAATCTCACCTACGGACATTTTCAATTATTGCGTTTTCGCTGAATTTACAGCAGATTATCTTTCTGCCAACCGGTCAGGGATCTGATCCAGCATAGGGAACAATTGTTCTTTGAGTTCAGCATATCTGCCTGACATGACATCAAACCCTGTTTGCAGTTCTTGGTTCCGTTGCTAATGATAGGAACAGAGGTTTCTCAATCTGTTGACAAAACCCGCGTCAAAATCTGATTTACCAATTGCGGATTCGCCTTTCCGCGCGTAGCACGCATCACCTGCCCGACGAGGAACCCGATCGCTTTCTTCGTGCCGTCCCGATAATCTTGTGCGGGCCCCGGGTTGTCTGCCACAACTTGCAAGACGATGGTTTCTATCTCTGAGGTATCCGTAATCTGCGCTAAACCCTTTTCATCTACAATCGCTTTCGGCATTTTGCCGGTCGCAAAAGCATCATCAAGCACAGATTTGGCGATTTTACCACTGATGGTCGCGTTGTCAATCAGTTGGATAAGTTCATTGAGATGTGCTGGCGTAACTTTGGAGTCTTGGATCTTAATTTCTGCTGTGTTAAGAAGTCGGGTTAGGTCCCCCATGATCCAGTTTGCACAGGTAGTCGGTTCGTCACTGAGTTCTGCGGCTTCGTCAAAGAATTCAGCAAGGGCTCGGGTGGTCGTCAGAAATTCAGCGTTTTCGGCAGAAATGCCGTAATCTGTGATAAAACGGTTGCGCCGCGCTGCAGGAAGTTCAGGGAGCGTCGGTCGCGCCGCCTTAATCCAGTCGTCGCTTATCTGGACGTGAACGAGATCCGGTTCCGGGAAATAACGATAGTCATCTGCTTCCTCCTTACCACGCATCGCAACGGTTTTACCGGTGCTCGGATCAAAGAGAAGTGTCTCTTGAACGACCTCTTCACCTGCATCTAAGATCCGCGCTTGCCGTTTCACTTCGTACTCCATGGCATCTATCAGTTCTTGGAACGAGTTTTTGTTCTTAATCTCTGTACGCGTGCCTAATTCTTTACTGCCTTTGGGGCGTAGGGAGAGGTTCGGTTCGCATCGCAGGCTTCCCTCTTCCATATTGCAATCGCTGACCTCAATATATTCTAAGATCTCTTTAACGGCGCGACAGTAGGCAATCGCCTCTTCGGGAGAGTGTATTTCTGGTTCACTTACGATTTCAAGGAGCGGTACACCGGCACGATTAAAATCCATGAAACTACGCGTCGGATCGCCTGTAACTTCGGCGTGGATAGATTTACCCGCATCCTCTTCAAGATGGATTCTACGGAGCGCGACAGTGCGAAGTTCGCCATCAAATTCAAACGTTACCTGTCCGTTTTGACATAACGGGATGTCGTATTGCGAGATCTGATAGTTCTTCGGCAGATCTGGATAGAAATAGTTCTTCCGATCAAATTTGCTGGCGGTGGTAATTTCGCAGTCCATCGCCAAACCTGCAAGAACCGCAAACTCGACGGCGCGTCTATTGATAACAGGTAAGGTCCCCGGCATCCCTAAACAGATCGGACAGGTGCAGTCGTTCGCCGCTGCCCCGAAGGTATAGGCACAATTACAGAAGAGTTTACTTTCTGTACATAATTCGGCGTGGATTTCCAAGCCGATAACGATTTCATATTTTTCCATCTTTGTAAATAGGATCCATTGCGACGATTGCCCTGATGGGGCAATCGTCGTTTTCCGAGGGTTCCCTAAAAAGCAATTACAGGGATTCTTCCGACAATTCATTGACAACGGCGACATTGGCTTCTACCTCGGTCTCCGAGGTCATACCGATCGTCATGGCGTGGACACACGGGAGGCCCATCACGAATTCTATGGCTTCGCGTTGGCTCTCTGCATCTTTTGCCAATTTACCCATGCCTAAGACTTTCATCCCGTAAATCCCTTTACCAGCAAACGCCATCTGCTCCATCGTTCGGATGACATCCGCAGGTGATGCGTCCATGCTAACCCCTGCATGATTAATTCGCGCCAAGACAACATCAACCCATTCTGTCATTGCGGAAGTCTGAAACGCGCCGAAGTCGTGGCAAGATACACCGTGGGCGCGGATCAAACCTTGTTCCTTACAACGGACGAGTGCTTCCATTGCATCTGGATAGCGTTGCGGCCAGTCTACTTGTGTCAGGCAGTGGAGCAGCACAATATCCACATAATCTGAGCCGATCTCTTTGAGAAACCGCTTCACGTCTGCTTCTACCGTCTCCCGTGTGCGCGACGTTGTCTTTGTCGTGATAGTCACACTTTCGCGCGGCAATTCTTCAAGTGCCGCTTTGACATGTGGATGGCTGCCGTACTGATCGGCGGAATCCCAAAACGTTACGCCTTTTTCGTGTGAGAACAGCAGTAGGTCTCGGAACGCTTCAAATCCCAAATCCGTCTGATTTGAACGACCGTTCCAACCGTTTGATCCGGTGCCTATCGAAAGCCGTGAAACATCTAAACCTGTTTTACCAAGTGCTACAATTTCCATCAGATTTCTCCTTACTTCTTCAGAGGTGCGTTAATCAACCCTACATTCGGTTAAATCTGAATTAAGTATAGCATAACGCCCGGAAATTTGGCAAGTAATTTCTGTTATTCGCGAACCTGTCTCCCCTCATTCACTTTTTTGTTGCTTTTTGCCAATAATAAACGTTACAATTAGAATTGAGAAAAAACTATCACTGTTTTTATGCCATCTACGCGAATTAAAAATCAGGAGGACCCCAAAAAACTTGAAATGAAATACCTAAAATTTTTTAGCAGAGACCCTATTCAGGCCAGCAAAAAAGCGAATCCAAGTTTTGTATTAGCTTCTATTAGAATTCACAAGTTTCTTTGGGTTTTGCTGCTACTGGCTTTTGGCTGCTTTGCGGTGGGAACGCTGGCTGCCGAGGAAGAAGCGCGTAGCCATGCCTGGCAAGAAGCGTTCGCGCTCCTTGATAAAGGCGAACGCAGACGTGCAGTTTCAAAACTTGAAGGCTTATTGCAAACCGACCTGTCTAATTCGGACAAACTGAAAATTCATCATGTATTGGGTTATAACTATGAGAAACTTCGGAATCGTCCGAAGGCGGTTGGACATTACGCACGCGTCGCTTCGCTGAGTTATGCACTGGCAGATTGTGCTGTCTACCGGCTGGCACAACTGTATGAAGGTATGAATAACAAGGCACGCGCAATAAAATGGTATACCCAGCTGATCAAGGATTATCCGTCGAGTTTCTATCTTTCAGACGCAAAATGGACTTTGGGGCAACTCTATCTTGAGAAAAAAGCTTATGAAACAGCACAGACCTACTTAGCAGACCTCGTTGAACATCCGCGATATGCAAGAGAGGCAACTTTCGCTCTGGCACGCTGTGCCGAAGGCCTCGGTAATGTTTCCACCGCTTATGATATCTATCGCGAACTTATTAAAGAAAAACAGGCATTAAGCGTAGCAGGAGAGTCGCTTGGTCGGTTGAAGCGGCTTGTCAAAGCACATAGATACCTAAGACTGACCGCAGCCGATCGACTTAATTGTGGTATGGTATTTTTTTCAAGCAGGCAGTGGAAGGCTGCCGTAAGTGAATTGGCACTGATCCCTAAAACCGCAGATTTGGACATGCGTGCACACGCGCTTTATCTGACTGGACGGAGTAATCAGGGGCGTCAATGGTTCAATACAGCGATTAAGAACTTTGATGCCGTAATCGCGCTCGGGAAAGGAAATAATTATATCTCACGCGCGACCTATCAGATTGCGCAATGCTACCGGCAAAAAGGGCAGCTGAAAACTGCTGTTCGCAGACTTGAGAACTTCGTCAAAACCTTTCCTGAGGACGCGTTAGTTGATGAGGCGTTGTACGATATCGCCCAAATCCACGAAAAACAGGAAGAATCGGAACTCGCAATCAATGCCTATTCACGTTTAATCAAAGTCGCACCAAAGAGCCCTTATGCTGACCTGGCAGGATGGCGAACAGGATGGCGACGTTTTGACCAGCGTCGCTATGAAGAGAGTTACAACGCTTTCAAAGGATTGAAGGAACACTTCCCCGGCAATCGCTATGCAATGGGGGCCCATTTTTGGATGGCAAAGATCCGTGAACGCCAAAATAGACCCGCGCTCGCACAGGAACTATACAAGGAAGTCGCGGAGGCGCGATATTGGTATTACTCTGCAAGGGCGAAAGCAATTTTGGGAATTGACAGCTTAGCATTGGAACCCAGAGCCATCCAAGATGCAGAATTACCAGAACGACAAGTATGCCCGCCACAGGTACCGGTATTGATGGCACTGAGACTTTATGAAGACGCTATTCCCCAATTGGATCACCACATTAACACAGCTCCGCTGCCTGAGCAGCAATGTTTTCATGATCTGATTGCCTGCTATGAGGGACTCGCGATGTACGATAAGGCGCGGAAGGTAACGGAAAAGTCACTTGAGAGTCCCGCTTTCGCATCCGCAACGCGCGCGGATTTGGAGAAACTCTACCACAAACTCTACCCGCGCTACTATGCCGATACTGTTGAGAAGTATGCCAAAATGTATAACGTGGATACTTTCTTAATTGCCGCGATGATTCTGGAAGAGAGCCGATATAACGCTGAAGCAGTGAGTTGGGCTGGCGCAATTGGGCTCATGCAGATTATGCCTGCTACCGGGCGAGAACTCGCCCAAAAACTCAAGATCCGGCGGTTCCGCACGTCAATGTTGAAGCAACCCGATATTAATATTCGGATGGGGACAAAGTATATCGGCGAACTCAATTCATGGTTCAATGACGATCCGATACTGGTCATCGGCGCGTATAATGGTGGACCGGGACGGATGTCGCGATGGGTGTCAACGAAAAATATTAACGATATTGACCTGTTTGTTGAGAAGATTACGATCCGAGAAACGAGACTTCATATTAAGAAGGTTATTGACAGTTACGATAACTATGTTGAAATTTATCAGAAAATGGACGAACCCCCCGCCGTGAATTCAACAACGGAAATCAAGCAGAAGCGATTGGAGGGTTTTTGACCACCGATAGTTTACCGTTTATAACGCAATCGCTTCCGGCGGGTTGTCGTGTGTGAGGAGAAGACGCTGTTGCCAGGTGGCGTTATCTTGGGTCGGGAAATCCGCACGGTAATGGGCACCGCGACTCTCTGTCCGGGCAATTGCTGACCGCGTTATCATCAACGCAACGGTGAGCATATTAACGGTTTCTATCGTCTCTACATCCGCGACTTCTATGCTGCTCAGCACCTCTCCTAAAATCTCCATTAAATCTTGCAATTCGGCGAGCGTTTCTTGTAAACCCTCGCCGTTTCGTTCGATGCTAACATTCTTCCAGAGTGCTTCTTGCATGACATGCTTGATGGTTTCCATATCGGGGGCAGATGCAGCGAGAGACGTTCCGACATGACTCGGTATCGCAGGCGGGTGAGCCGGTTCGGAGGCAGCATAAGTTGCGGCATTTCTGCCAGCGCGCGCCCCATAGACGAGACACTCAAGAAGGGAATTGCTTGCCAAACGGTTTGCACCGTGAACCCCCGTACATGCCACTTCTCCACACGCATAAAGCCCTTTGAGGTTTGTTTGTGTATCCGTATTTGTACGGATGCCGCCCATCATAAAATGCGCACCAGGCCGGACAGGAATTAAATCCATGTTAATATTGAGACCATAGCGTTTGGTGGTATCAGAGATAGTCGGAAAGCGTTCAAGGATAAATTCTTCAGATTTATCGGTAATATCAAGAAAAACGCACGGAAACCCGGTCAAATCCATCTCGTTTTGAATAGCACGACTCACAACATCTCGCGGGGCAAGTTCGCCTTTCTCGTGGTATTTCTCCATAAAACGTTCACCCCGAATGTTCAAAAGCTTGCCCCCTTCGCCTCTAACCGCTTCTGATATTAGAAAGTTAGGTGCCCCGTCTAAAAAGAGCGTTGTTGGGTGAAACTGGACGAATTCCATATCTATCATTTCGCATCCCGCACGCCATGCTGCAGCGAAACCATCGCCAGTTGCAACTTTTGGGTTAGACGTACACGGGTAAATCCGCCCAAGGCCGCCAGTCGCCAGAATTGTGGCTTTCGCGCGAATACAGACGACCTGCGCTTCTACAATCGCAGTAACGCCATAGCAGGTCGCAGCAGCTTCGCTCTCTATGGTC
Organism: Candidatus Poribacteria bacterium; assembly: GCA_963668035.1. GTDB lineage: Bacteria > Poribacteria > WGA-4E > WGA-4E > WGA-3G > WGA-3G. Next base: position 1,480,296 of record OY764073.1, read on the forward strand.
AGTAAATCAATGGCGAATGTATTTTGCAGGACATGGATACGCTCCGTGCTGAGCACACGCTGGATAAGCACATCCGTCGTTTCACGACCTGTCGCGTCCCCTTTATGGACAATCCGACGACGGCTGTGCGCGGCTTCTCGTGTAAAGCGCGGCAGCGTACCTTCCCAATCGAAGTTCGCCCCCCAGTCTAACAGCTCCGAAACCCGGGGAATGCCTTCAGATACCATCATCTCAACCGCTTCCACATTGCAGAGCCCCGCACCCGCCGCACAGGTATCCTTTATGTGCAAGGCGATCGTGTCATCAAGATTCATGGCAACAGCAATGCCACCTTGGGCATAGTGCGTGTTGCTCTCTGTCAAGGTCGTTTTGGTAATTAAGGTCACGTTCGCATGCTCACTCGCAGCAAGAGCAGCGCGTAACCCCGCAGCACCACTACCGATAATAAGGACATCCGTGTCCCATCCTATAGACATATTAACCCCCTACGGGGTGAAGACGAAAAGCGATGCACAAACCCCTCCTAGAGTCGTGAAAAGTAGATTTTCTCTGTGAACGGAAAATCCAGCGGAGCGGGTTCCCCTACTCCCTTTGCTTTGGCATCTTAGGCGCGAAATCTTCACCGACCGGCACGACTTTTCCCCTGCCAGTCGCAATGAGCGTACCATCACTGAGCGTAATTTCTGCTTTGGCTTCCACTAACCTCTTGGAGACTTTAATACGTTCAGCGCAAACAAAGAGTTTCACACCCGTCGGTGCTGGATTCCGAAAACGGACTTCCAATTGTGCTGTTACCGCATGTTGATCAAAGGTGCTTATGCCGACATAGTTAATCGCTTCATCTAAGAGGGTACTCAGGATACCCCCATGTAGAATATTGGCCCAACCTTGCAAGTGCTCAGGGGGCGTACACTGAATGCGAACAGAGGCCCCCGCATCACTAATTTCAGGATGGACTTGCAAGCCAAACGGGTTTTTCATCCCGCAAACAAAGCATTGGTCATTATTTAGCGTAAAATTCGCTGGTTTTTCAGGTTGCATATCAATAGAGTCGTCAGTTATCGGTTAAGAGGTCTTTCAAAAACTATAGTGAACGCTAAAAATAAAGAGACACTTACATCTCCCGGTAGGTTCGGTTTCCTAACCGAACCGGCACAGGGTATCCTATTAATTCTAAACTTTACTATAAGCTAACTATTCCTCAAGCATTGCAAGGCTTCGCGCTAATTTTTCTTGTTCTATCAACAACCGTTCAAGTTGGGCTCTCTTTTGGGCAACGACATTTTCTGGGGCACGCTCGACGAAATTCGGGTTAGCCAATGTCTTTTGTGCCGCCCCTACATCCTTCGTCGCCTTTTGATGGCGTTTGCTAAGCCTCGCGTGTTCAGCGTCCAAATCTATAATTTCGGCAAGCGGGATATAGATGGCGAGTTCTCCGATAACCGCTTCAGCAGAGGCAGGCGGTTTTTGCAGAGATTCAGCGATAGTGATCGCTGCCACCCGTGTGAAAGCCGGTAAGTACTGTGCCAAGTAAGTCTCAAGCCGCTCCCGTACTTCACTGTTCGGTGATTGGATATGGACTTCCACGGACGCGCCGATCGGAACGTTCAACTCGCCTCGGATGCTCCGAATGCTCTCAATCACTTCCATCAGTGTCCGCATCGTTACTTCTGCTGTCGGATGTGCGCCTTTCGGTTCCGGCCAAGCAGCGATTGTTACGGAAGCGGCCTCTCCCTTCAGTGGCAGTTGTTGCCAAATTTCCTCGGTGAGGAAGGGCATAATCGGATGAAGAAGCCGCATTGTCTGTTCCAAAACGTCTGTTGCCTCCCAGAGTGCCGCGGGGTCATCTTGTGCAATTCGCTGCTTGGTGAATTCGAGATACCAGTCACAGAATTCATGCCAGAGAAAAGCATAAAGTGTTTGTGCTGCTTCGTAGAAACGGAAGTTTTCGAGAGCCTCTGTCGTTGTTTTAATCGTATCACTGAGGCGACTACGTATCCACGTTATTTCAAGCGTTTCCTGTACCGTTGTTACACCCGCAGGGATCGGATGCTTCTCTAAATTCATAAGGATGAACCGAGCGGCGTTCCAGATTTTATTGGCGAAGCGTCTGCCTGCCTCAATTTGCGATTCGGGAAGCGGAACATAAGGAATTGGCGTACTTACGTTGGCAAGCGCGAAGCGGAAGGCATCCGTCCCGTAAGTGTCGATTGTCTCTAACGGGTCAATGGTATTTCCTTTCGACTTGCTCATCTTCTGCCCTTTTTCGTCAGCAACCAGCCCGTGCAAATAGACCGTTCGGAACGGCACCTCGTCCATGCATCCGAGCCCTAACATTATCATTCTCGCTACCCAGAAGAAGAGGATGTCCCAAGCCGTCACAAGCACAGAAGTTGGATAAAAAGTTTTCAGCTCTTCTGTCTCTTCTGGCCAACCCATAGTGGAGAAGGGCCACAATCCTGAGCTGAACCATGTATCAAGCACATCTTCTTCTTGATAGAAATCTGAAGCACCGCACTCGCACCGCTGCGGCGTTTCCACCGCAGCGACGACTGCATCACATGCCTTACAGTACCATATCGGGAGTTGATGTCCCCACCACCGCTGACGTGAGATCGGCCACGGTTCTATGTTCTCCATCCAGTGATAGAATCGACCGGTTTCGCGTTCCGGAATAAACCGAACTTCGCCTTTTTGGGTTGCCGCTATGGCGCGTTGCGCGAGCGGTCGAACATTCATGAACCATTGTAACGATATAGCAGGTTCAATGATCGTACCACACCTATCGTGATGACCCACAGCGTGCCGATGGGGGACAATTTTGACGAGATAATCTAAATTCTGCAAATCTTCTACAACCCGTTTACGACACTCCCAGCGGGATAAACCGACATACGTTTCGGGGGCATTTTCGTTTATATGCGCGTCTTGTGTGAAGATCGAACGCTGTTCAAGGTCGTGCCGCAAGCCGATTTCATAATCATTCGGGTCGTGGGCAGGTGTTACTTTCAAAGCACCCGTCCCGAATTCTCTATCTACATACGCATCGGCGATTATCGGAATTTCCCTGTCACAGAGCGGTAGATGTGCCGTCTTTCCGATAACGTGCTGATACCGCGCGTCATCCGGATGCACAGCAACGGCAGTGTCACCTAACATCGTCTCTGGACGCGTCGTGGCGATTTCAAGCACAACATCACTGTCTGTTACTGGATAGCGAATGTGGTAAAAGTTACCATCTACCTCAATCGGTTCTACCTCAAGGTTACTGACCGCAGTATTGCACTCTGGGCACCAATTCACCATGTAGGTGTCCCGATAGATGAGTCCCTGATTATAGAGTTTGACAAAGGCGGTACGAACGGCTTTCGAGAGCCCTTCATCCAGCGTAAAACGCTCCCGCGCCCAATCACACGAGCATCCAAGCTGTTGAAGTTGTGAGACGATATAACCAGCAGACTCCGCTTTCCACTGCCACATCCGTTCGGTAAATTTTTCTCTGCCGAGTTCGAGGCGACTCGTCCCTTCCTCGGCAAGTTTTCGCTCCATGATCAGTTCAGTGGCAATACCGGCGTGATCCGTGCCGGGCATCCAGAGCGTATTATAGCCTTGCATGCGCCGCCACCGGATAAGGCAATCTTGGAGTGTATTATCAAGCGCGTGTCCGATGTGCAGGATACCTGTGATATTCGGCGGCGGAATCACAATGGCATAAGCCGCTTTGTCGGAGGTCGCCGCCGCGTGGAAGTAGTCATTTTTTTGCCAAAATTCGTACCATTTCCCCTCTATTTCCTGAGGGGCATAGGTTTTCGGAAGATTTGTCATTTTTTCAATACCTTGCTTAGGATGCTGCAGCGCCATTCAATTGTCCCTATTCACGTTATATGTGTGAATTTTTTCGCCTGTAGGAGCGAGCTGTGCTCGCGATTTTTTCCTATGTAGGAGCGAGCTGTGCTCGCGATTTTTTCCTATGTAGGAGCGAGCTGTGCTCGCGATTTTTTCCTATATAGGAGCGAGCTGTGCTCGCGATTTTTTCCTTGTGTCCTTAGGCAAAAAGCGGTTCTACCCACCCATAAGTGCCTTGCACCATTTCATAAATTAGGTTTACCTGCCGCGTCTCCGCGTTTAAAAACAGCAAAAATGCGGTATCTGAAGCTTGGAGTTCGGTTGCGGCTTCGGCAACTGTCAACGGTTTCGACGCAAATTTCTCCTGGGTTGCTACGATGACAGGTGCCTCAGTACCGTCAGGTTCGATATCGGTTTCCACGGTGTCCGGATTGAGTTGCGCGACCACTTCGCGATGCGGCACATTATCCCGCCGGTCTTTTATCCTATCCTTGTAACGCCGAATTTGACTGATAATCTTATCCGCTGCAGTGTCTAATGCCGACAGAATCTCATGCGTTTCACTTTTCGCATAGAACGATACCCGCGGCGCCGTCACTATCATTTCCGCATCAAAGCGATGCTTCTCAGATTTGAGGACGACATTGAGTTCCTGTATATCTCCGAAACGGGCTTCAATTTTATCAGCACGTTTTAGGATGTATGCATGAATATCATCAGTGATTTTTAGGTTATGTCCAGAATACGTTACTTTCATCGCTATTCTCCCTTCTTTTAAATATGACGAAATTTAAATATGACAAAGTAAATCTCGACGGCAATGCAATCAATTCGCGCGCCTCGCAGCATGCACAGCAGATCTTTCACGGGAGGTCGGAATACCTAATTCGTCCCGATATTTCTGAACAGTCCGTCTCGCTAAGAGGATGCCTTGTGTTTTCAAGGCATTACTGATCGCCTGATCGCTCAGCGGTTTATTCTCTGCTTCAGCATCAACCATCTCTTGAATGAGATTTTTCACCTGTTTCGCAGAGACCGCTTCGCCTTGCGTTGTTGCCAATTCATTGCTAAAGAAAAACCGAAGCGGATACATGCCGTGCGGCGTTTGCACGTGTTTATTGCTTGTCACACGAGAGACCGTTGATTCGTGGACACCGATTCTTTCGGCTATCGTCCTCAGTGTTAAAGGTTTGATACTTTTAGTGCCTTCTGTCAGGAATTCTGTCTGTATCTCAAAAATCGCTTCGGTGACTCGGGCGATGGTGCTGCCGCGTTGCGCAAGGCTGCTGAGCAAGTTGGAGGCATCCCGATACCGTTTTTCTATCCATGCCTTTGACTCCGTATCAAGCGTCTCTTGCCGATTCCGCATGAGGTTGAGATAGTAAGGATTCAGCTGTAAGCGCGGGATATAACTGTCTACAGAAATAGCCTGATATTTGCCATTCAGATACTGTATCTGCACATCTGGCGTAATGGTGTCCATCCGAGCGGTTTGCCTGAGCGATCGCGTCGCTGGATCGGTAAAGTAACGACCCGGATAAGGCGACAGTTTGCGTATCCGCTTGACAACCGTATCAATAACCCGGATATCAACTTTTAATGCCTCTGCAATACAGTCCCATTGCTGATTGAGAAAAGCGTCAAAGTAGTTTTCGATAATCTCTTGCGCAACTGCTTGAACAGACATCTTTTCACTAACGAGCCCCTCAGACTGCCACGTCTCTTCGCCCAAACTGTCTATCGCTTCCGGTTGCTGATTGCGTATCTGAATGAGCAACGCTTCTCTTGTATCCCGATGTGCGATGCCCACGGGTTCAAAGTTGTCTTGTATTTCGCGAAGCACCGCTTCAACCAACGCGGTTTCACAGCCAACGGTTTCGGCAATATCTTCCAACGTGAGTTGATAGAAATTCAGAACAGGTTGACCATTTCCGAAGGGCCGGTCGTGTATGACGGTATAAGTCTTGTTGTTGTCCGTATCGTCAATTTGCCATCTACACTTTATAGGGGCACCCTCATTTTCGGCGGGTGTGTGCGTTGGCTTTTTCTTTTTGATTGTGGCCGTTTTTGAGAACTTGATAGGACTATCACCCGTCGCAGTTGCTAACTCTCTTTGGATAATCGCGTGTAATTCTGCTGAGAGCTCCTCTAAATTCAACACAGGTAAGTATTCGCAGGGAATTTGAAACAGTTTGAGTTCCAATCTTCCATCGTCATTCAGGTTCCCGAGGATATACTCAGCAATAATGCGTTCCGTCTCTGTGCCGATGATGTCCGTAGAAATAAGGTCCAGCTGCTCGGCGAGGTGATCGTGCAGCGAACACTCGTATACCACATCCAGGAGCGGTTCATCTGGGTCTGCGTGCCTGGTATTCGTTTGTTCGCTAAGCGACACACGATCCTCAAATGCCGTTTCCCAATCAATATCAACAGTCGTATCTTCCTGATCAAGACTGCCTTCAGGTTCGTTCCATTCAGGGGCCGGGTCTAAATCTTCCGGATCGGGGGCACCTTCGTCATCTTCTTCAAGTTCAAGAAACGGATTCTGCTCAAGTTCCTGACGAATGAAATGTATAAGCTCCTGCAGCGGCATATTCAGCACTTTAAGTGCTTGCTGTAATCTGGGCGTGATAGACGTTTTTTGCGTCATCTGAGGGGTCTGAGTAAGTTGCGCTTTATACATTTCATGACATAGTTATCAGTTAACTACCTCCAGGAGAAATTGTGTCCAAAATAGAGGTCCCTCGCCGTTGGGTCGTTAACGAGTTCTGTAGGTGTTCCAGCGAGCGTAATCTTCCCATCGACGATGATGTATGCTCTATCAACGATGTCAAGCGTTTCAGCAGCGTTATGGTCCGTAATGAGCACCCCCAAGTCGCGGTCGCGTAAATGCAAGATGAGTTGCTTGATATCTGCGACAGCGATCGGATCTATACCAGAAAGCGGTTCATCAAGAAGTATAAAATCCGGTTGCGCCGCGAGGGCGCGGGCTATCTCCGCTCGGCGACACTCACCTCCAGAGAGTGTATATGCCTTGCGTGGTAACAGATTCGAGATGCCGAGCTCGTCTGTTAGTTCACGGATACGCGCACCGCGTTCGGATTTGGGTGTGCCTTGTGCCTCAAGGATCGCTTCAATGTTCTGTTGAACCGTCAGTTTGCGGAAAATGGATGTCTCTTGTGCCAGATACCCGATACCAAGCCTTGCACGCTTATACATTGGATAGAAGGTGATGTCTTTATCGGCATAAGTGATTCTCCCCGAATTCGGGCGAACCAATCCAACGACCATATAGAACGTCGTCGATTTGCCAGCACCGTTGGGACCGAGCAGCCCGACAACTTCGCCTTGCTGTACCGATAGACTCACCTCATTCACAACAATAGGCCCGTTCCTTGTATAGCGTTTTACGAGTCTGTGTGCTTGTAATTCTGTTGCCACGATTTTTAATTGTTCTCCGATTCATCCGTTTCCGCGTCAGCATCTGCGTCATCGGGGGTTTCAGTCTCTGTATCATCTGCTTCTGTAGGTGAGTTTTGTGAACCCGATTCCGATTCATCCGCCTCTGTAGGCGGGTTTTGTGAACCCGATTCATCCGCATCAGATTTCTTTTCCGCGTCCGCGTCGGCATCTGTCTCTTTTTTCTCTGCCTCAGCTTTCGTTCCTGTTTTTTCAGGTGCAGCTCCCGCAGTTTTTTCTTCGCTGATTTCCGCACCGTTTTCGGAACTCTCACCCGTTTCAGTGCTAACCGGTGTCGCTTGTGTGACGCTAACCTTGAATTTCACGCCACCCTCGCCGGTCTGTTTGCCAGTAACCCTATTGAAGGTGAAGTGCTTCGTCTCAAGCCGATCCTTGTTTTGTAAGACAACGACGTTATCTTTAAGCGTGATCGTATGCGTCGAATTGTCCATAGTCGCATGGTCACAGGTAGCGAAAATATCTTGGTCTCGGATTTCTACATTCCCCTCAGCGACAATTTCTAACGTCTCACCGGTTTCGATGTCGCTTTTGAGCGTGATTTTATCAGCATTGAGAAACCCGATCTCAACGCCTTGCTCGTCATGCCTAACTGTCTTCGCCTCACCGATAAGGATCGTTATGCCAAGTTTCTCGTACCTCTCCATTCTTGTTGATGTACCAGTGATGACTTCTTTACTCACTTCCACCAGAGTGCCTGCATTTTCAACAGTATCCGTCCGTACGGTTTCTGCTTCCGCACTGCTGGCAGCTGGCGCATTTTCATCGGTTTCCACAGTCTCTGCACCGAACGTTGGCGAGATAAGAGACGCAAAGAGAATGAGGCAACCGATGCAGATATGGACATTACAAAATTGGCGGCGTTGCGTTTTGGATTCACGCTTACTTCGATTCAATAGAGGGTTCAATCGCTGTTTTATGCTGTTCATGTGGTTTCTCATCTTTAGGATAAAGTTTGAATTGATTATTTTTCATTTTTACAGTTTCAAGCGTCGGATTCGCTAACATTTCTGTTCCGACCCAGGTAGAATCGCCACGTACCACTGTGGCTTCATCGGGCGCATACAACCGCCCTGCAAGGTTCTGCCAATGGAGCGTTTCCGTAAACAAGTTGCCATCTTTACTGACACCCACGACGCTCCCAGTCAAGTGCAGACTGTCCTTCTTCGTGCCGTTGAGAAATTGTTTGCCTCTCTCGCTATTCAAGGTGATAGCAACAACACCATTTTCAAAAATCTGAACAGTCGGATTTTCCACTTCAATATAACTGCCGTGAAATGTTGAAGTATCCCCAACAAGCGTCCATTTGACGATACCTGCCTCGGTATGTTGCGTAGAAAACTGGTCCAATTTCTGCTTGGGAACGGTTTCTACAACTTCATCTGCGGGTGCGCCAACTGGCGTTTCTGTGCTTTTACAACTCGTTACACAGAGCAGCACGCACGCAAATATCGCTATGAACCCGCGGTTAATGCTGTGTTTTCCACCGGCGATGCATCCAAATCCATTGCGCTGGATATTGGCGAATATAGGCTTCAATAATTTTTGTGAATTTCTGTGTATTGACAACAAGGTCTTTCTCTTTCGTGTTCGTCCGTTTCAACGTCAGAGGTGGTTCAATGATTGCACGATGCGAACCGTCAGGTTGACGGATAATGAACGCCGGTAGTATTGCCGCACCTGTTTTGAGCGCAATAGCCACTGGACTGTAGGGGGTATAGGCGCGCCTCCCAAAAAAATCTACAAAAACGCCGCTGACACTTGTATCCACATCGGCGACAATGCCGAGCAACTCGTTGCGCCTGAGGCATTGAAGTGCCTGACGTATCCCTATATCCCGATCAATCGTTGCATACCCGGCTTTTTCCCGGTAATGTGAGACCAAGGCGTTGAGTCGCGGCGAACGCAGCTCACGGACAATCGGGGTCAACGGAGCAATTGTCGCGGAAATACTCGCAGCGAGCAGCTCCCAATTCCCGAAATGTCCTGTCAAAATAATCGCACCGTTCCCTTCTGCCAGTGCTTGCTCCACATGTGCAACGCCTTCAAAAGTGACATAGCGTCGGATTTTCTGCGTATCCAAACGCGGAAACTGCATAAACTCTACGACAGTCTTACCGAGATGTTGAAAGCACTGTTTCGCGATCCTTCTCGCGCAGCGTCTTTCTGAGAGCGTTAAACTATTCCGTAAGTGTTCGCACGCCAATTTTCTTTGCTGTGGCGCGAACCAAAACACAAGCGTACCTAACCCACCCCCGATAGCGAGTGCTATAGGACGCGGCATCCGAGATACGCAGAATCCAATTAATTTGGCGGCAAACGCATAGCACCAATCTTTCATCATTAAATAGTATACTCAATTTCTCTGAAAATTACAAAGAAAAAATGTAACGCAACACAAATCCTGCCACCGTAGAGGCAGAATTTACGCCTTCAGGACTTACGCAGCCCCTCGCTGGCGAGGTTTCCTAACCTCGCCCAGCGCGTGTCCTATATAGCGCTTCATGGGAAAATTGCGTAAGTTCTATACTTTGTTGCCTTGAGGGAGGATTCCCTTTATTTTTTCATAGCCTGACAACTTGTCGGAGAGATAGCTCAATTGCGGATTATCGCGGGTTTCACAAATTTCGTGGATTTAGGGAGACCGATTATGGAGAATTTTTGGGGAGTATTTGCGCAAGATACGCTTGATAGAGTTGATGCCTGAGATCTGCCTTGACTTCCGGCTGCGATAATTTCCTGAAGAGTGCCAACTTATTACTATCGACGAAACCTATTCGGGGTCCCTCACAGTAGCGACATCACTCCGGATCCCTGGGACCTCGCGATCCTCAGCTTCAAGGGAGAGTTGTAATGCCTCGTATGCGCGCTGCACACGAAACGAATCCAAATCCACAGATTCTAAAACATCTTGTAGGTCAGGGTGCTCTCGTTTTGGGAGTTTCTTGTTTAGATTCCGAAGTCGCTTGCAATTTTCGCCACCACCTGACCGGTGAGGCTGTTTTTCAGTTCCATTGTCGCCAACGGCAACCCGTTGAGGAACAACACCATATCAATCGATTTCTCGTTTCTCTCTGAATACTTCAACTGCCGAATTAGGGAGAATCGGTTTTGGGCGTAGAGGCGTTGATGCTCTGGGTTCATACCGCTGGATGGACGGAAGTAGGTCAGATTAAAATGACAACCCCTATCTTTCACACCGTTCCGAAGCACGTCTAACACGCCACGATTTTTAATCTCTCTGCTCACACGGTTAAGGAGTTTATCTGGTGTCCCTGCATCGTCTTGGCGTTCCAATTTCTGATACATCTCCAGCTGCGTCATCTGAATAAAGCGTAGTGTTTCACTGGGTATCAAGCAGAGCTCTTTATTGTAGCTGGTGGATTGTAATGACAGGTAGCGAGACTGATTCAGCTGCTGTTCTATATGTTCTTCAAAATCTGCTTCTGTATACCTCGGCATGGTCTATACCTCGTTTCGGACATCTATTTTGCCGGTCACTGCTTCGGAGATGAGGGATTGTCGGTATTCTTTGAGGAGTTCGATTTTTCGCTGTTCTGTGGCTATCAATTCGTCAATCTGTTCGGTTTTGCGGTCAAGGAAGTTGGCGATAGCGCGTTGCGTAGGGAGTGTGGGGCACGTCACTGAAAATTTACGCAGGTGTCTATAGTGTCGACTGTACCCCTGATTTGGGATTTTAAGATTCAAAAGTGAATAGAAAAAAAACGAGGGTTTAAAATATTATCGTTTGGATAAAGAAGTTGCGTTCTATCAGCACCAAGGGTAAATGGAAAATCGACGTACTTGAAAATACGAGTATGATCACCAAAAATCACGACAGGCAAATTATCAGAGATAACAGAATCAGTTAAATCTGTCCACCCTGCAATAAATGATGCCCCTTGGTCAATTACCGGAAATTCGCCGGATTCCTGATAGTCTATTTTCGGAATTGACGTTTTTTTCTTGGTTTTAACCTTTTTTAGACAATGCATAAAAGGCAAAATTTTCCAATGCTTTGGTATCTCTCCAATCCAATACACGCCACTCTCTTTATATTCAGGGTAACGCTTCATAATTCTAATACCTTTTTGTCTGAATCGCGAATTATGCGGATTACACGGATGACGCGGATTTTAAGATGTCCTCATGTCAAATCATCGCTGCTCTATTGAGGTTGAAAACTCCTCCTAACTCTCAAGGGGGAAGAGGTTCACCTCAAGGACTATGATGGTATAATAGAGGCTAAAGCGCGCATCGGGAATTTTCAAGTATATAACCAGAAACGTCCTCACTCGGCGTTAGGGTATTTGATACCTGTCGAATTTCAGCAAAAACTTGTCTTAACTTTGCGAAATTGTGGCCTAAATAAGCGTATGCACTTCAACATCTTCTGGATCAGAAAGACGTTCCATTAAAATTTCATTCCACGTTCTAAATCGTTGCATCATTATATTCCTTATGTGTCTATCTCCAGTTTGCGTGTATCATTCATCCCTCATCTCCATATTTAAGATCCTCTGCTGAGCACGTTGTGTAACCCTTCAACTTGAATTCTAATACATTGCCCGTTACAATACAAATTAAGTTGAGATTCAGGGTGTGTAAAGTTTTGGGCGCGCTTATTAGAATGGACGGCTAAAAAAGTTACCAAAAAAGTTACCGGTTTTCCTAAAAAGTTACCAAATGGTAACTTTTTTCGTTTTTTGATGATTTTGTATAAACGGTTGATAACCCAGTCACTGTATGGGTTCATGGGCGTTTTTCCGTGATGTTGCGTTACGAAAAAAAAGTTACCAAGGTGTTGTTTTTCAGTCGTCAGCGGTCATCAAATTGACTGCGGGTTCTGCCTCTTTTGGTTTTTCTATAGGCTTAATATATTTTACGCTATTTATTATAGCACATATAATCTAATAATGCCAATTTATTTTTTGGACGATTTCTATTCATTGATGATTCGTCTTAAAATGCCATCCTTGAGAAATCACCCGATTAAATTCTTAATCTTCATATGGGACTGAAAACGCTGCCAAAAACTTTACACACCCTGAGATTCAAATTCAATCGACAATCCTATATACCGAGGTATTTCGCCAATCCATTCCACGCCGCTTTCTTTTTCGCGGAGGATACCGTTTCTATAAACATGTCACCCCTACAAGGCTTAGGTTCGGTGCAGCTGCGTTTATTTTTTGTGAGTTGCGTTTGTGTCTATCAAAGCGGATGCACAGGCTAACAGCCTATGCTACAAAAACACAACTGGTTGCCTGTCAATCTGCGTTTAGTGCTTCTTGGAAAGCGTTAAAACTTTCAGCGATTGCAGCGTTTACGCTCAACTGCATGAGCCGGTTGAGGTCCGTAATCGCTTCAAGTTTGGGTTGGAGTGCATCGACATCTACATTAGAGAATCGTTCAGTGAGAATGTTCAATGTGCTTTCAATACTCATTCGGCGTTCGCCTCGTTCAATACCTTGTTGCAAGTAATGTTCAGCCATGCTTTGCATGAGTTTTTCCTCCTCATCAGAGATACCCAAATATGGGGATGCCTCAGAAACTATTTGCTCTAATACCACACGTTCTTCAACCGAACGCCGGAAAAAAATAAGCAAATAAAGATAGTAAATCGCTTGTTGCCACGCAGAACGCTCCGACTCAGGAAGACTCTGTAGATGCTCCCCAAAACGCAGCAGTGCCTCCACGAACGGTTCTATGTCCTCAGAGTCCGCCTCTTTTAGCACTGTTAGCAACCACCCAAACGGATGATCCGACCGTACCAGCGTCTCATCCGCCGCACGCTTGACATCAAGCAGAAGCACATCAAATCTCGGTAGAAAACGACTCAGTGCCTTCGGCAAGTCCATAAGCGTCTCCAGTGAAGGCAGCGTCTCCCATTTCTGTTCACCGGTGTAAAAGATAATAGGGATAATCGGCTGAAATAGCCACTCGCCCTTTGACACTTCTTGTGTTATATATGCTCGGCGTTGCCGCTCCCATATCTGACACATATAAGAGAGCAGACGCAAACCCATCGTCCGATCCACTGTGGATTGATGCTCCACAAGAATATAGACCATCACCTCCGATGCCGAAGCGTTAGCCTTCTCACGGAAGGGTAAAAGATACACCAGATCAGACATCTGTTGGCGTAGGTCGTCAGAGATAAACGTTGTATTCTCGATCTTGACTTTACTAAAATCGAAATAATCAACGAGGTCGCTGGCGATGATTTTAAGGAGCCCATAGAGGTTTTCTGTATTTTCTAAGAACCACTTCGCGCTCCTGTCTGGAAAATGTCTAAGAGACTTATCCTTATCTAAGGTAGAGATAAGGGTTTTTATATCTAAAATAGTGGCACCTGCTTTTATCGCGTTATGTGCTTGTTTTCTTGTTTTATATTATACGACTTCTCGCCTGTTTTCTCAAGTTTTTTTCTGTACTTCTCTCTTTTTACAAGAAACACCTTATTATTTCAAAACTTCATTCAACAAACCTTCACTTTTCCGCTTCAATGAGCGGTCTCTCAATTTAGTTTTAAGAAATTATTGGGTTTCGCGTCTTTTTTTCCAAAACCCGGTGCGGTTAGGAAACCGCACCTACCGGGCCGGGGGGTCCAAAATTGGACGAAAAAACCGAGAACTAAATAGCCCTGGTGAACCTTTGAAGCGAAATATCCGTTGACTTCCAACATAATCTGCGGTAGACTTTCAGACAAGAAGCAAAACGGATACCCCTATGCATACCCCTAAAAAAGTCAATAAAGAAATCTATAGACTCGCCCTTCCGAATATCGTCAGCAATTTTTCCATCCCGCTTTTAGGTGCGGTGGATACCGCATTGATGGGACGACTGGAATCCGAACACTATCTCGGTGCCGTCGGCATCGGGGGTATGCTCTTCAGTTTTATCTATTGGGGTTTCGGCTTTCTCCGAATGGCAACAACAGGATTGACAGCGCAAGCCTTCGGAGAAAAAGACCTCCCAGAATGTGGACGTTTACTGCTCCGAGCGATATGTATCGGCATCCTATCGAGTCTGTTCCTCTTTATCTTCCAGTGGCAGCTGATTGATCTCAGTTTCCTGCTCATTGATACAGGTACAGAAGTGGAACACCTCGCCCGAATCTATTTCCACATTCGCATCTATGCTGCACCTGCTACCTTGTGCCTACACGCGTTTCACGGAGTCTTTTTGGGGTTACAAAATGCCCGCTATCCGATGCTATTGACGATTGTGGTGAATCTCATCAATATCGCCCTGAATCTGGTGTTTGTGCGGTTGCTTGATATGAAAGTAGCGGGAGTCGCTTTAGCGACTGTCATCGCGCAGTCCGTCGGATTATTTTTAGCTGTCTACCTTTTTTGGAAGGACTATCGCGGTCTTTTGAGATCGTGGCGTTTCCGAGAAGTTTTGGCGTTTTCTAAACTCAAGCGATTCCTCAATATTAGCGGGGACATCTTCATCAGAACGTGTTGTCTCGTGTTTAGCCATGCCGTTTTCACCGCGAAATCTGCGGCTTTGAGCGATACCTTCCTTGCCATCAACACAATCTTGCTGCAGTTTATCAATATTTTATCTTATGCAATTGATGGACTCGCTTTTGCGGCGGAGAGTCTCATCGGTAAATACAAAGGGGCGGCAGATCTGCCGAATCTGAAACAGACAGCGCGTTTAATCTTCTTTTGGTCATACCTGTTCGCGGGCGTGATTATGTTAATTTTCATGATATTTGGAGAGCAGTTGTTACGACTTTTCACAGATCAGACCGCGCTTGTTGCGCAGGCAAAACCGTATCTTATCTGGATAATTGTCGCGCCTGTTGTGAACGTCGCCGCCTACATTTGGGACGGTATTTTTCTGGGAGCAACGGCTTCTAAGGCATTGCGAAATTCTGTGATCGTGTCAACACTTCTTTTTTTAGGGGCCATCTACTTACTGATACCTTTTGGCAATCACGGCTTGTGGGGTGCATTGACACTGCTGCTAATTGCCCGCGGCGTGTCGCTAACGGTCCTGGCATTGAATGACCCTGAATTACGTCCAACATTAATTTGACTTATCGCATTATATGTGTTATTATATGTGATGTAAGTCCAATATTAAACATAAAAACGCCAAAGCGGCAGGGCTATTCAATTGTACCTATTCACTTTACGTATGTGAATTTCTTCGATTGTAGGAGCGAGCTGTGCTCGCGATTTTTTTCTCAAGAACGTTCACTTATGTATTGAATTATATTAAGAAGTCAAAAACATAAAAATAACCCTTCAGCCAGACAAATCGGAGAAAAAAATATAACGCAGATTTTTGCGTACAAAAAAAATTAAGTGCCTTTATGACGAAAATCACAGAGGTTTCCGAACGCGTCTTTTTCGCGCACATTGAATGACCCTGCCCGCGCTTCCGAAAAAAATTGAAATGCTTTGCAATTTGTGCTAAACTGCAAAAATAGTAAACACTATTAAGGAGAACAATACACAATGCCAAAATTTGGTGTCAATTTATTACTCTGGGCAGATAAGTTTGACAGAGAAACCGCAGACCTAATCCCGAAAGTCGCTGAAATGGGGTTTGATGGTGTCGAAATCCCTATCTTTGACCCCGATACCGTGGACATCCCTTACACCCAAGCACTCCTCAAGGATACCGGTTTAGAAACCATCGGGTGTAATATCATGGGCGGGGATCGGAACCCGATTGACGAAAACCCTGCTATTCGCGAGAACGCGAAAACCTATCTCAAACGCACAATTGAGATCATCGCCGAATTCGGTGCCGATACACTCGTTGGACCGATGTACAGTGCTGTCGGTAAACTCGTTGGGCGCGGTAGAAACGAACAGGAATGGGACTGGTGCGTCGAAGGGATACAAGAAGTCGCTGAATTCGGTGGCAAACACGGGGTCACGCTTGCAAGTGAACCGCTCAACCGGTTTGAAACCTATTTCGTCAATATCGCCGAAGATGCCGTTAAACTTTGTGAAGCGGTAGATAGCCCCTATTTCAAGGTGCATCTGGACACATTCCACATGAACATTGAAGAAAAAAATCAGGCGGATGCCATCATTGCAACGGGCGATTACTTACACCACATGCACTGCTGTGAAAATGATCGTGGCACGCCCGGCACAGGTCTCGTAGATTGGGACGGTGTGTTCGGTGCACTTGCTAAAGTGAACTACGACAGGTGGCTCGTGATAGAATCGTTTACACCAGCTGTCAAGGAAATCGCTGCTGCGACGTGCATCTGGCGCGACATCGCACCGAGTGCCGAAAGCCTCGCGACAGACGGGCTTGCGTTCCTGAAAGAGAAAGCAGCCCAGTACTTGTAAAATAACAGTTATACCGAAAGTGGAGGGCTTAAGATGTGCCACATCAATTTGACACGTCTGTTCTGTACAATATGCTTTGCTATCTTCCTAACGAGCAATGTTATAGCACAGCACAGCACACAAGACGAAACGGATGCTGGTGCTGCTGAAGAATCGCAGTTTCTCAGCAACATCCGACAACTCACTTACGATGGAAAGCGAGCAGGGGAAGGCTATTTCTCTGAAGATGGCAACGCGCTCATCTTCCAAAGTGAACGTCAACAGGATAATCCGTTCTATCAGATTTATCTGCTAAACCTGCTGACCGGTGATACGCATCGTGTCTCAACGGGTATCGGAAAAACAACCTGTGCCTTCTTTCGTCCAGGCACCGATGAGGTACTCTACGCTTCGACGCATCACGATGTTTTTGCGAAGGCGAAACAAGAGGAAGAGCTGCAATTCCGGGCATCGGGCAAAGAGCGTCGCTACAGCTGGGATTACGATGAGACGATGGACATCTTTTCGGCAAACCGAGACGGCGGCAACCTTAAACAGCTAACAAACACGCTCGGATACGACGCTGAAGCCGCTTATTCGCCTGATGGCAATCGCATCGTTTTCTGCTCACTTCGAGACGCATATCCTAAAGATCAACTCTCGCCGAAGGACCTGAAGCGATTTGAAGTTGACCCCTCCTATTTCGGCGAAATCTATATCATGAATGCTGACGGTTCAAATCAGGTACGCTTGACAAACGCACCGGGTTACGACGGCGGTCCCTTCTTTACACCAGATGGAGAGCACATCGTCTGGCGACATTTCACACCCGACGGCAGCGAAGCGGACATCTACACAATGCGGATAGATGGCTCAGAGAGACGACGGCTAACGAATTTCAACAGCATGTCTTGGGCGCCTTACTTCCACCCAAGCGGTGCCTATGTGATCTTCGCTTCCAACAAACTCGGATTCTCTAATTTTGAGTTATATCTCGTCGATGCAGGCGGTAGACATCAACCCGTTCGCGTTACTTCAACGGAGGGTTTTGATGGGCTTCCCGTCTTTGCACCTGATGGCGACCAGTTATGCTGGACTTCAAATCGGAACAGTCAAGAGGTTTCACAACTCTATCTTGCGGACTGGGATCACCAAGCCGCGCTCGATGCAATCTCTTTGGCACCAATAGCTCGTAACGCGCCAATGCCGATTTCCGACTCGCGGACGACCGCAGATGACGCACCGACTATAGCAGAAATCAGCATCCAGCAGCGGGTAGAATTCCTTGCCTCTGACGCACTGGAAGGCAGGATGACCGGCTCCGAAGGCGCGAAACGCGCCGCGGAACATATCGCTACACACTTCACACAACTTAATCTCAAACCTATCGGTGATGAAGCTACCTATTTCCAAACTTTTGAGTTCACCGCAGGGAGACGGATCATCACAGAGGAGAACAGTTTTCATATCATACGTCAGACGCACGGCACGGAGGAAGTGACAGAATTCAGCGTGGAACGCGATTTCCAACCCCTCTCTTTCTCCCGGAACGGGGTCGTTGAAGGTGAAGTCGTTTTTGTCGGGTATGGGTTAACCATTCCTGGCAAGTTAGGCGAAGGTTATAACGCTTACGCGGATTTAGATGTAAAAGATAAAATCGTTGTCGCCCTCCGCTATGTGCCTGAAGCTGTTGAACCCGAACGCCGCCAACTCTTGAATCGGTATGCAGGGTTACGCTACAAAGCGATGCAAGCACGGGAGCAGGGCGCAAAGGCGTTTCTCGTCGTTGCCGGCCCGAATTCTCCAAACGCTGGCAAATTGATCCCACTTGATTTTGATAGCAGTCTCGCGGATTCAGGAATTGTCGCCGCGTCCATCAGCGATACTGTGACGAATGCGCTCTTTGCACCCTCTGGTGAGACTCTAAAAGATATTCAATCCGGACTGGATGTAGAAAATCCGCACTTCCTTGGGCGATTCCCACTGCCGGATGTCAAAATCAAGCTTGTCGTTTCAGTTGAGAAGGTTAAGAAAACCGACCAGAATGTGGTCGCGCTGCTTGCACCACCGGAATTAACAGATGAAACCGAGTATGTCATCGTCGGGGCACACTATGACCATATCGGTCACGGCGAAATCGGTTCTCTCGCTCGTAAAGACGAAGAAGGGCAGATTCACAACGGTGCAGATGATAACGCCTCCGGCACCGCTGTTGTGCTGGAATTGGCAACAACGCTCAGCGAACGCTATCGGAAACACCCCGAAAAGTTTCGTAGAGGAATCATCTTCGCGCTCTGGTCGGGTGAGGAACTCGGACTCATCGGCTCTACACACTTTGCTAATCATCCTGTCGTTCCTTTAGAGAAAGTTACGGCTTATGTCAACTTTGATATGGTCGGACGACTCCGTGAAAACAAGCTGATCTTGCAGGGTATCGGTTCATCGTCTGTGTGGACGAAGTTGATTGAAAAGCGGAATGTGCCTATCGGCTTTAACTTGACGCTACAAGATGATCCCTATTTACCAACAGACGTGACCGCCTTCTATCCGAAAGCGGTACCGGTCCTCAGCTTCTTCACCGGCGGACACGAAGATTATAACCGACCAACGGACGATCCTGATACGCTCAACTATACTGGCATAGAACGGATCGCACGCTTGGCACACGGTATTGTTTTAGACTTAAGCAGTACTGCTGAACGTCCGGATTATGTTCAAGTTGAACGCAGCCAATCAGAAGGAGGCGGTCGTGATACACTCCGTGCATATCTCGGCACCATCCCCGACTATACAACAGAAGGTACTGGTGTCAAGCTCTCCGGTGTCCGTGCGGGAGGTCCCGCCGATAAAGCCGGTTTAAAGGGCGGCGATGTTATCGTTGAATTTGGTGGGCAGAAGATTGCCAATATCTACGATTACACCTACGCGCTTGATGCAGTAAAAATTGGCGAACCCGTAGAAGTTGTCGTCCTGCGAGATGGAGAACGTGTAAAGCTGACAGTTACGCCCGAAGCCCGGAACTAATTTTTTGATAGGCGGAAGAATAAGCATGAGAAGTTTTGAAACTCGCGGTCCCGTGTATCCTGAGGATAACTACGTAGTCGCGCGTACAGACGAACTTTCGGATTTTGTTAATCGGTTGGAAAGGGGTCGATACGTCGTCCTCTTTGCACCGCGGCAAACCGGTAAAACGACGTTCTTCCGCCGTGCTTTAGAGGTGCTTGCAGCGGATATGTACCTCCCAATTCAGCTCGATTTTCAGGCCGCTAACACCCTTGAACCCGCCGAGTTTTATGAAGGCATTTACGAAGACATTTGTGAGGAAATAGAGAAGTTTTTTCAAAGTAATGCGATCTCGCCGCCTGAGATGCTAACGCAATTTCTGGATGGAACAAAAATAGTGAATCATCGCGCTATGCGAAGGTTTTTCAGCCAATTGTCAAGCTTGTTGGAACAGCACGCGAATGGACAGAAGGTTGTGCTTATCATCGACGAGTTTGATGGTATCCCGCGAACCGTTTTGAGCGATTTTCTCTATACACTCCGCCACATCTATATCTCAGGGCGGACTCGATGTCCGCATAGTGTCGGTATCGTCGGTGTTAAGAGCATCACACAACTCAACTATGACCGCACTATCTCTCCGTTCAATGTCCAAGAGGAATTCAAGTTGCCCAACTTTACGCTTGAACAGGTCCGGGAACTGCTTTCACAGTATACAGCGGAAGTCGGGCAGCCCTTCGCATCTGAAGTCATCGAAGCCATTCACAAGCAGACAGCTGGACAACCTGTGCTTGTTAACCGCTTCGCGCAAATTCTTACCGAGGAGATGCACATTCCGAAAAGCGAACCAATCACAATGGAACACTTCTCAAAAGCACACGGACAACTCCTTGGTGAACGCCCTACACACATTGAACATCTGGTAACCAATATCCGTAAGAACCGCCAATTTGAAACGCTCCTTATGAAAATCGCTGCTTATGATGATGGCGTAGCATTCAACCTTTACAATCCTATCATGCGCGAACTCGCCACTTACGGGGTCATCGCCGAAGGTACTGATGGGCTGTGTGAAATCGTCAATCCGATTTATCACTATTGTATCATTCGGGCATTCAAACCCCCAGTGAATGGGTTAGAGCAAGACTATTTCTCTGAAAACACCCGCGATGGGTTTCAGGACTATCTCACAGCCGATGGACAAATTCAGATGCCTGCACTCCTTGATAACTTTCGCGACTTTATCGCCCGCGCAGGTTTCAAAATTCTACAAGTGCCTGAGACTCCACAAGAATATGTCGGTCAACATCTGCTCTTTGCGTATCTGGATCAGTTCGTGCAAATTGTAGGCGGAACGATGTACCTTGAGGTGCAAACCGGACGCGGCAGAATGGATATCATTATCCTCCACAACCACCAGAAATACATCGTCGAAACAAAAATCTGGAGCGGAGATAAACGTTATCAGGCAGGCAAAGCACAACTCGCAGCGTACGTTAAACTCGAGCGTGCTGTGGAGGGATACTATGTTGTATTTGATCACCGCAGTACACCCGAACCCCGCACAGAGACAGAAACGTTAGATGATAACTTGACAATTCGGAGTTATGTAATTCCTGTGGTCCAAGAGCGTCCTCACCTACAGGATGCGTAAACAATTATCCACCCAACTATAAAGGTGAATTTTATGAATACGAAAATTTTTAAAATAACATTATACGTCCTGTTTTCACTCTCAGCCGCGTTGTGGTTTGGCTGCCAACGGATGCAGGATATGACAACGCCACCGCCGGATACCACGCCGCCACCGATCCTTAAAATTGGCTTGATTCAGCCAGCCGACCATTACGTAACTTTCGGAAGCGGTGCAAAGTTGGCGAAAGAGGTTATCAATGCGCGCGGCGGCGTGCTCGGCATGCAGATTGAATTTATTGAGAGAGACAACCAAACTGCACCCAACACATTCCCAGATGTCGACAAGACCGTCGCGCTCGCTACAGAACTCGTTGAAGCAGAGGCGATCGTAGCACTTTTGGGACCGATTTTCTCAACCGTTGCTGTGCAAGCCGGGCCTGCTATTCAGAAACTGCAGCGGCCCACAATTCTCGGATCCGCTGGCACGCTCGCCAATGCAGCGGGAGACTTCCTATTTCTCTCTGTTATCACGAATGCTTTCCAAGGAAAAGTGATGGCCGAATTCGTTGCGGACCCCGAAGCACTCAACGCAAAGACAGCCGCCACGATCCAGCAAGATCAGGATGTCTACTCCACAGGACACGTCGAAGCGTTCAGAGCACGGTTTGAAGAACTCGGGGGTACCATTGTTGCCAGTGAAGTCTATCAAGCCGGGGATACCAGTTTCAGCGATCAGCTTCAGCGGATTCAAGAAGCGAACCCGGAGGTTATTCTGCTCTCCAGCTTCGCCCCTGAAGTACCTCTGCTTATCCAAGAAGCAAGGGAGATGGGAATTGAGACCACTATTGTCGGAGGCGATACGTGGGACGAACCCGAGAAATTCTTCGGGACCTTGGCGGATAACACAGCGTTGGAGGGTATCTACCAGACGACGAACTTCGCAAAAGAAATGCCAGGCGAAGAGGTACAACAATTCTTTGACGCTTATATGACCGCATTTGGAACAGGCCCCGACGGTATCGCTTCATCGGGTTACGATGCGATGCTGCTCTTAGCAAACGCGATTGAACAGGCAAATTCAACAGATCCGATGGCTATCCGCGATGCCTTAGCAGCAACAACAGCCTTTCAAGGCTCAACCTATATTTCGCATTACGATGAGAACAGGCATCCTGTCAAAAGCTTGGCAATCCTGACGATTCGTGATGGAGCACTCCAAACCCATAAAATTGTTGAGCCGTAGTGCTTGATAGGATTAGGTATTGGCGCATGAACGAGGGGCAACCCCGAAGGCTGCCCCCATTTTTTACGGACCTACGGGAAGATGCGCGACAACGCCCGCGTGATCTGAAGGCCAAAGCGCAGCGGCAAGCCTGTCCACTTTACTATCCCCGATTGTCTGTGTCATTATAGGCATAGACGTAGATAATTCTAAATTCCGTACAAAGATTTGATCGATCCGTACGGATAATGCACTCTCTTCATTTTTGAGTTCACCGGGTTGACAACATGTATTTCCCGTGCCTTCTGAATCGAGCTGCCACACGTCCGTATATCCGGCATCCAATAGGATTTGGTAAGCGACACCATCAGGAGCCTCTGTGTTAAAATCTCCCAATAAGATCATAGGTAAGGTTTCATCGTGGAGGCTTGCCACAAGTTCGTTTGCTTGTTCAACGCGAACTGTTGCCATTGTCGTAGATTCTTCAAAGGCTTCCAGATGTGTATTGACAACGCGGTAGGTCACACCGCTGATCGTTGCATCTACAGCCACATAGCCTCTTGGGACCGAAACGAAGAGTTCTTCAACTGAAAACATTGCAGTATAATTCATCTGTGTAGGGCGCGACACGACAACATCATCTCGTGCAAGGATCACATCATAGTCGGTTAAACGTACGTCATCATATTCTGCCAATGAGCCATCAGCACTCATGGGCATTTCAATATCAAAATTTTCGACTTTCGCAGCGACTCGATAATTTAAGCCCTCCGCTTGGAGCGCGTCCATTACAATCGCAAGAAAATCTAAGACGAGCTCTTCAGCAGGTTCACCGCCTGTAAGTCGGTCTCCAGGGTGCTGCGTGCGTATCAACGAAATCTCTTGGAGCCCGATAAGATGGGGGTGATGTGCCTTTATGATGCTAGCGATACCTGCGGCCCTCGCCGGAAAATCAGCGGTGATTGTTTTTTCGTAGACATCGGCAACAGCACTCGGCACCTCTAATAGATTGGTTATTCCCAAAAGCGGTAGCATATCTGCACCGACATAGACATTGTAAGTCATCACTGTGAGTGATTCTACGTCTGGCATGCTCGGATCCGGTAGCATCGGACCTGATATTCTTTCGCACCCCGAAAGAGTCAACAGAATCCCGAATAACAGAATTACGGTTTTGACAGAATTGACAGATTTCAACAGTTTACTATAAGGATTCATTTTTTTTGACATATTTATCTCCAGTGTCTCGATTTTTAAAATGAGACTATTTTTTGCTAATCGGTGGTAATGTGTTTTACGCCATATCAAGAACTATACCAAAGAGAGCATAGCACAAACCCGCTTGTAGGTCAAATCGAATCCTTCAGTCAGGGCCATTCAATTGTCCCTATTCCCTTTATATGTGTGATTTTTTTTCGCTTGTAGGAGCGAGCTGTGCTCGCGATTTTTTCCTAATAACTTCTGCTTGACATTTCCCGGCCTTTCCACTATACTTAAAATAATTTCTCAAACACTTATGGAGGTATCTATTATCTTGGAATTTCGATATCAATCAGGTTCACATTATTGGCAATTAACCTGCATAGCCGTTTTCATGATGGTTGCACTCCTTAGTGCCTGCAGTCAAAAAGCAGGTGTTCCAGAGCCTTCTCAAGCACCATCGCTCACCGCGATAATTGTTGAAGTCGACGACCACGGCAATGCTGTGACCGATCTGGAAATCGCGCAGTTTACCGAACGCGGTTGGAAACTCGGCGACACACTTGCAGCGACATTTGAGACAGGACAGAAAATTCAGATGAAATTCGTTGAAAACTACGGAGACGTACCAGTCGGAGACTATTTAGGCCGGTTTTCAACCTCTACCAAACGATTCAAGATCGCGATTAACATGGGGAACATTGCCAAAACTTTAGCCTTAAAGCGTGAGGGTAAGGTAGTTCTCCAGAAAATAGATTCGCCCTCAGCAAATTAAGCGAACAACCCTTAAGGATACATATATAGAAAAATGCTCCTGACACTTAAACAGGCAAGCCAATGGGCTTCAGCACATCTCAATAAAAATGTTACACCCGCGAATATCACCTATTTAATTCAATATGGACGGATTGAATCCGTTGTTGATAATGGGTTAACCTTGATTCCCAAGCAAAGCCTTGAGGATTATTATGGTCTGAACCGTCGAGAGACGCGCTGGAAAGATGAACTCGGCGATGACCTGAATTGGACATTGTCCTTTGAGAAAGTCAAAGAGGCAGAGACAACAAAACACGTCCATAGACTGCATCCGTATAAAGGCAAATTTATCCCGCAATTAGTTGAATATTTTTTAAATGCCCATACCGATACCTTTAAGCGAGAGGTCTATTTTCAACCGGGTGATATTGTACTTGACCCATTTTGCGGAAGTGGAACCACTTTAGTCCAAGCAAATGAACTCGGCATGCACGCGGTTGGCATTGATGTGTCAGCGTTTAACGCTTTCATCGGTAATGCGAAAGTGGCGACCTATAATTTAACGCAGTTGTATGCGGAAAGCCAGAAAATCACGGCAGCTCTCAAAACCTTTGTTGCAACATCTGGGATACTCGAATTTGACGCGAAACTCGCGGCAGCACTTATGAATTTCAATAACCAATATTTTCCAGTATCTTTCAAACGCCGGGTCAGAACGGGTGAAATTGACCAGAAACGATATGGAGCAGAGAAGGAGGCTGTTTTTTTAGAGACGTATCATAAACTTGTTGCCGAGTACCAAATTGACACACAGATGCCTATTGACTCTGCCCGTTTTATGAAGCGTTGGTATCTTCCGGGCGTTAGAGCCGAAATAGATTTTGTCCATAACTTAATCCGAGAAGTAGAAGATCCTTCAACCCAAAACGCCTTGATGTTAATATTAAGTCGAACCATCCGATCTTGCAGAGCAACGACACACGCAGATTTAGGCACATTGCGGAAACCTGTAACAACAACCTACTATTGCCGAAAGCACGGAAAAGTCTGTAAACCGCTTTTTTCTATCTCCGGATGGTGGGAACGATATTGTAAAGACAGTGTGCAGCGATGGAGTGAATTCAGCAAATTAAAAACGGAAACGTTTCAACACTGCATAACCGGTGATTCTCGAACGATTGACATCTTCACGATGTTAAAACAGTCAAATCTACAATTCGCAGAGATTGCCGAAAAGCAAAAAATTAAGGGGATCTTTACAAGTCCACCTTACGTTGGACTCATCAATTACCACGAACAGCACGCCTACGCTTATGATCTCTTCGGTTTCAAAAGGCTAGACGAATTAGAAATTGGGCCCTTGTTTAGAGGAAAGGGAAGAGAAGCGAGGAAATCCTACATTCACGGGGTCGCAGCAGTTTTCAAAAACTGTAAACGATTTTTGGCTGACGATTACGATGTCTTCGTCGTTGCAAACGATAAATTTAATATGTATCCGACTATCGCTGAAATTGCGGGAATGCAGATTGTCAATCAACACAAACGTCCTGTGCTGAACCGTACCGAAAAGAATCGGGAATCAGCATATTCCGAGACAATATTCCACTTGAAAGAAAAAAAGGATTGAAACCATGCTCCCACAACGGCAGACAAAAATTAAGGAAAAGATTAAAGATTGCTTGAGAGCTAAGTTTCAATCTTATAGTCCAGAGACGCGCTATATGCCATTTCACCATCGTCTGCTTGGTAAAGATAGAATGGCATTATATTCCTTTATCCAATCCTTAAATACGACATTTGGAATTTCAATTTATGAACCGGTGGCTGTTGCCTTAGCACGTGAAAGATTTAAGGTGGCAGAAACCCAAGTCAAACCCTTTAACAAAATCAGTTCCGAAGCACATCAGCAAATTCAGACAATAATGGATGAACTAGCCATTGATGAGAGAGAACTTGATAAACCAACTGAAATAGAACAAATTAGAGAGGTTTGCCGAGCCGGAACTTTAGACAAAGTAAGACTGACACAAGTAGACATTTGGTTGGAAAACTATGAGGGTGAGTTGTTTTTAATTGACCTGAAAACTGTAAAACCTAACAAAGGTAATTTTAAGGAATTCAAACGGACGCTTTTGGAGTGGACAGCTGCCGAATTAGCAAGAGATCCAGAGGTTGTTGTAAATACGATGATTGGTATCCCTTACAATCCCTATGAACCAAAACCTTATGAACGATGGACAATGAAAGGGATCCTAGATCGGGATCATGAAGTTTTAATTGCAGAAGAACTCTGGGATTTTTTGGGTGGTGAAGGAACTTACGCGGATCTGTTGGATGCCTTTGAGCAAGCTGGTATTGAGTTAAGACCAGAGATTGATAGTTATTTTGAGAAATTTAGATATGAAAGTTGACAACGCTTTTGATAAAACGGAACTAAAGGGGTTACTCAGTAATGCCTACCGTTTATCTTTGCAGTCCATAACTTTTTTCCCTGAAGGTGAAGATAGCTACGGCTATATTGTTGTGTCGGAAGCGAGCGAAAAGTATTTTGCTAAAGCCTCAACTGATGTCCTAAATAGCCGTTTGGAGGCAGTATACCATTTGCGGCACCGATGCAACATACGAGGCGTTGTTGCACCTTTGGAGACGCGGGATGGCGCGCTAAGCATTCCGTGGCAAGATTTTCAGGTCGCGTTGTTTCCGTTCATTGAAGGTAAAAGCCGTTGGGATTTGTGGAAGGTCGGAAAAGATTTTACAGATACAGAACTCTCGCAAGCAGGGGCGTTACTTGCGACAATCCATGAATGCACAGAGGTAGCTGCAGCTAATAATCTTACTGTCGCTAAATATGATTTACCTTTACGACAGGAACTTCACACAGTGCTTGCGGCACCGGAGAAAATACCGTATCAGAATCGATACCAGAAGATGCTGCTTGACGCAATTGCGGAGTACAGATCAGAGGTTTTCCAGACACTTGAGAGATACGATAATCTCGGACGCTCGGCAACGGCACTGCAAACACCGTTTGTAATTACACACAGCGATCCAACCCCCGGCAATCTGATTCTGGATACGCAAAACCGACTTCATATCATCGATTGGGACGGGGTCTGCTTCGGGCCTCCTGAAAAAGACTTAGTCGCCTTCACAGGCAAACAGTTTAACGTGGTTTTGGAACGGTATCTCACGGAAAGACAGCACGATGTCTCTCTACACACAGACATTTTCGGGTTCTATATTTACGAATGGACGCTCAATGAAATCCGAGATTACGGCACCAAGATTCTCTTTAAAAACAACGACGCGCAACAAAATGCGTATGACTGGGAAAGCCTACAAGGCTATCTTCCACCCGATCAAAAGTCGATGGAAGACGGTATTGCGGCTGTCCGAAAGATACTATCACAGCACTAAAGACATGCTACGGCACACAGCGTGTGCCTACTTCTTTTATATGGAGGTTAAATAATGTCTCAGATCAAATCTGTATTACTTTGGGAAAACCAACGGCGATATGTCCGTGAGGCGATTGATGCTGGCACGCTTAAAGGCGCGATCATTCCCACGGGTAGCACAGAGCAACACAATGAACACTTGGCGATGTATCATGACACGCAAAGCGCGGTCTATGTCTCCAAATTAGCAGCGGAAAAATTGTTTCCACAAGTGATTGTTACAACACCTTTGGCGATCGGCGTGTCTGAACACTGGATGGACCATAAAGGCACCCTCACACTCCGCGCGGAGGTCTTCGGTGAGGTGTTATACGATGTCGCCGATAGCATGCGTCGACACGGGATTGAGAACATCCTGATCGTCAACGGACATGCAGGCAACGCCGGTCCGGTGCATCAACGCTTGGATGGCTACCGAGAGA
The DNA here is from genome assembly GCA_963668035.1 of Candidatus Poribacteria bacterium. Lineage (GTDB taxonomy): Bacteria > Poribacteria > WGA-4E > WGA-4E > WGA-3G > WGA-3G. The sequence continues at coordinate 1,508,623 of OY764073.1, forward strand.
AACTCGGCATTAACATCGCGTTTCACTCCTATTGGGAGGCATACACAAGCGAATTGGTCAAGGAGCAGATGGAATCGGGGGTCTGTCCGGGACACGCAGCGGAGTTTGAGACAGCGTTTGCCCTCGCTGCTTTTGCAGAAAACGTCGATTGGAACGGCGTGGATTACGACAGCGCGAAACTCACGATCTCCGATGCCGGGCAGGCGAAGTCTGATCGCGAATATCATCACCAAGCAAAGTTGGCGACAACTGAGAAGGGACAAGTGATGATCGATGTCGCCGTGGATTGGGTCGCAGAAAAGATGCAGGCGATGTTTTAATAGTTATCGTAGGGGCGAGGTTACCTCGCCCCCGCAACAACTACCCTAATGTCCCTCAAGAGCTTTTCGGACCCCATCACCGTGTTCACGCCACCAGCTGTAGAGAATGGAAATATCGGTGCCGATGCAGAAATGCCGAACCCCTATATCCAAATAGCGTTTCGTGTCGTCGGCACTTCCAATCTCCGCACGCGGCGGGACACCCATCTTTATGGCGGTCTTAAATACCTTGTCGTGTGCTGCTCGGATTTCAGGCGCGCCGCGCTGACCGACCAGCCCGACACTCATAGAATAATCCGAACCGCCCCATTGGATCATGTCAACACCTTCAACGGAGAGCACCTCTTCAAGGTTTTCCACGGTGCCTTTTTTCTCGATCATAATGACGTTGACGACATCACGGAGTGCCTGGACGTATTCTGGACCGCCCCCGTAACCCATATAGGAAAATCTACGGGTCGCCACGCCGTAGGTACCCCCATCTTCCGGTGTATCTGCGCGCGTAATACGGACACATTCCTTCACATCTTCAACATTTTGGCAATCCGCATAAAGTATGCTCTGGAAACCGGAACCGATTGCGCGTTGTGCGATGAAACCACGCGGTTCTTGATCGACTTTAATCATTGTCGAGATATTGTGAAGTTCAGCCGCACGACATAAGTTATCCAGATCGTGCAGATCGAACGGACCATATTCCCCCACGAATTCAACGTAGTCATACACGCCTGTGTGTCCAATCGCCTCGACGATAGAGGGCCAAGTCGTATGGATATGTGTGCCGACTGTCGGTTTATCAGCGTTGAGCAACTCTCGAAAGGTATTTTTTCTCATCAAGTTCACCTCTATTTGTAGCGGTAATCGCGATATTTTCGCATTTAAATGTATTCATATTAGCAGGAATCTGTACTTTTTTCAATGTCAAAATAACGTTTGCTTATCAGCACAATCTTTGCTAAAATTAAGTCATCGGAATCTGATTTACATTTAAGCCCTGAGCCGGAGGTATCTTATGGAAAACTTGATTATACTCCCTACAAATTTTGATAACTATCTGACAATTGAAAACGCTGACCTCCGTTTTGCAGAGGCAACCGAAGTCGCAATGCACGTTAGGGGAGCGGGTGTGCAGCTCCATTCCAATATGGATCACGCTGCCATTTTCTGCGATCCGCCCCACCTCGTCGCAGACGGGTTGAAGCAGCTCGGCTATGTCAACGGCTGGGATGCGCGGTGTTATCCGTCACCTGTTGACGGTTGTGACTATATCAATGTCTCCGCGCAACTGCCTGCCAATAGCCCCGCACGCGGACAGGGATGGTTTGACTATGTTGCCGTTGTGCATCCTGTTGACAAAGCAGCATTGGAACACATGCTCGGTCAAGGCTATGGTAATCCGTTTATCCATCATCTGACATGGGGGATTGTGCCGCCGCAACGCGCCACTGACGACGATTTTGAATATGCCAGTCGTGTTGTGCCGTTTATGGTAGAAAAACGCGAGGTCATCGGCGACGCTATCGGCGATGCGCCGGGGACCTTGATTATTGCGTTGCCAGAGAATGTCCTCACGCACCCGAAATTTGAGGAGTCCCTACCCACATGGCTCGGTAACCTTGACGCGGAAGACTATCAAGTTGAATCCATGCAGGGCGGCGGTTTTCTGATCCAATTCTTCGTGCTAACAGGTGGCAGAATTGAAGTCGCCTTGCGGGTAGACACAACGCAGACCTTTAACCCGAAGAGCGTCCATAAAATCTCGGAAGATGAGATTAGTGCCGTGCAGGGAGAATAGATGAGCTTGTCCTTTTCTATTGAGGATTCCGGTTTTGATAAGGTATAATACCATCAGAAACAGAAGGGGGTTAGCACAAATGGCATATGGTAATTTCACCTTAGAAACAGTTCGAAAGACATTTCGACTGGAAACTGATGAAGCAGCAGATATCTCCTCCGATATAGAATCCGTCGCTCCGAGTACCGAGCTCAGCAAGATATTGGCACGAAACGTGCCTGTCGCTATCGGGATAAATACAGAAAAAGCAAAGTCCGAAATGATCGTTGCTAATGTTCTGCTCGAACTTCGAGAGCAATTTGAACGACGTATCAGTGTTTTTTCGGGGATTGACTTCAACGTAGATGCAGAAAGTGGATTAACAGGCGTGTGCGATTTTCTCATCAGTCTGTCGCCAACGCAATTTCATTTAGAAACACCCGTAATTATCCTCGTTGAAGCAAAGAAAGATGATCCCACGAACGGTCTCGGACAGTGCGTTGCAGAGATGATCGCAGCACAACGGTTTAACAAGGAAAAAGGCAATAATCTCCCTTGCATTTATGGAGCTACTACGACAGGTACAATGTGGCAATTCCTCAAGTTGGAAGGGATTAATCTGCATATTGATAATGCTGTCTATTCAATTGGACAGTGCGACAAAATCCTCGGTATCCTTGGGAGTATGGTAGAGCAAAAGGCGTGAAACATTTTCGGTACAGGAGGTTCTCGTATAATGTCATATAGCAGCTTTACTTTAGATCGCGTAAAAACTGAGTTTCAACTTGAAATCGCTATGCCCACTAACCTCTTTTGTGATATAGCCCCTGTGGCACCGAGTGCACACCTGACAAAAGAATTGGAACGCAACGTGCCAGTCGCACTTGCCATCGGGACAGAAAAAGCAAGATCAGAGATGATTGTTGGTGATGTGCTCTTGGAGCTGCGGGAGCATTTCGATCGGCGTATCAGTCTCTTTTCGGGTATTGACTTTAGCGTTGATGTTGAGAAAGGATTAACTGGGATGTGTGACTTTCTGGTGAGCCTGTCGCCTGTCTTATTTGTCTTGGAGGCACCTATTATCGTTCTTGTTGAGGCAAAAAAGGATGACTTATTGGAGGGACTCGGCCAGTGTGTTGCGGAGATGATCGCTGCACAGCAATTTAATGCCGAAAGGGAGAACAGTATCCCTTACATTTATGGGGTTAGCACGACTGGAGCGGATTGGCGATTTCTCAAATTAGGGGGGCAGCAACTCCATATTGACACAGAATTCTACTCAATTCACGGGTGTGACAAAATCCTCGGTATTCTCTCAAGTATGGTGGAACAAAAGGCATAAGTGATTATAGGAGGCTCGAATAAATGTCGTATAGCAATTTTACATTAGAAGAAGTACTAGCGACCTTTCAATTGGAGATTGTTGAATCTATAGGCATCTTCTCCGATATAGAACCAGTGGTTCCAAGTACAGTATTCGTAGCAGAGTTAGAAAAAAAAGTCCCAGTAGCTGCTGCTATAAACACAGAAAAAGCCCGTTCCGAACTAATCGTCGCCAATGTGCTATTTGAACTTTTAGAGCAATTTGAACGCCGTATCAGTTTCTTTTCGGGCATTGACTTCAATGTTGATGTTGAGAGTGGTCTGACCGGTGTATGTGATTTTTTAGTGAGCCTGTCGCCTGTACAATCTTTTTTAGAAGCACCCGTGATTATTCTTGTTGAAGCAAAAAAGGAAGATCCAGCACCCGGTCTCGGTCAATGTGTCGCCGAGATGATCGCAGCCCAACGCTTTAATGCCGAAAAAAACAATAACATCGCTTGCATCTATGGTGCTGCCACTACAGGTACAGAGTGGAAATTCCTCAGATTGAAAGAGAACCGCCTGTCTATTGATATAACAGTCTACCAGATCGCGCAGTGCGATAAAATCCTCGGTATCCTTTCCAGCATGGTAGAGCAAAAGGCGTGAAACCAGGGCCATTCAATTGTACCTACTCACTTTATATGTGTACCTACTCACTTTATATGTGTGAATTTTTTCGCCTGTAGGAGCGAGCTGTGCTCGCGATTTTTCCTAATAACGTTCACCTATGTAAAGCAAAACCAAGATCCAAATCGTACAATTGAATGACCGTGGGCGTGAAACATTGATTCTTGGCTTTGTGCTACAATAAAACAGAAATTGCAGTAAATATCAAACTATCAGGAGAAAAGAGATGACAGAGAACAAGCAAAATACGCATCGCCGGCTGCCAATCTGCACACTCGGCGCGACCGGACACGGTAAAACAACTTTAACAGCGGCGATGGCGAAAGTCGTCTCAAGAATCGGCGCGATCCACACAGAGGGAGACAGCGGTTTTGAAGCACAACCGCCAATTAATCATCCAATCCGGGAAGGAGTCGGCATTACCTACCGCGCAATCGCCTACGAAACCAGTGGCAAATTGTATACACAGATCGACTGCGAAACACACCTCGACGTTGTCAAAATGCTAATCAGCGGCTCGCCCGCAATTCAGGGCGGGATTTGGGTAGTGAATGCAGTTGACGGGATTACACCAGATTCCGAGGCACACCTTCACCTCGCGCACCAGATGCACATACCGACAGTCCTGCCCTTTCTCAATACAAATGGCATTTCAAAAGACGATGAACTGTTAGACATCTGCTTACAGGAAATGCGCGAATTACTCAGCGAGTGTGGATGGCAAGAAGAGACTACACCGATAACCGTCGGCGACGCACGCAAAGCCTTAGACTACAGAGGCAACAATATTACCTCCACGCAATGCCAACCGATCGTTGATCTGATCTTCGCTATGAACCGCACGATGCCAGCACCCGTGGACACCGCCAACTTACCGCTTATTATGCCAATCCATGAAATCGTTGAAGAAGCAGATGATCGGGTATCCGTCCGTGGCGAGATTGTACAGGGACAACTTGCAGTCGGTCAAGCCGTAGATATTGTCGGTAAAGGTGATAGGATCAAGACGCGGGTGCTCAGCACAAAAGCGGATGAAGTATGTGTTGAATCCGAGCCGGACTGGTTGTCTGTCGGGCAGGTCCTGTGTCCACCGAAAACGATCAAAGCACACTCCGAATTCACTGCACTTATCTATCTCCTGACACACGAAGAGAGCGGCACACACATCCCGCTCATCGAAAACGATAGACCCGACATCCATCTCTGGAGTGTTGATATGCCAGCGCACCTAAAACTTCCAGCCGGACTCTCCCTGGTTACCCCAGGGGAGCATGCACACGTCACCCTCACGCTCGATTTACCGTTAGCGATGACGGTCGGCACACGATTTGAAGTGAAGAAGATGGGCTCTCGGATTGGACTCGGCGTTGTGACCAGTATGCTATGATCGTCTACCATTTTCACCCAGCAGCAATTGCGTCCTGCAGCGCGAGATCACCGGTATACAGAGCACGACCTATAATCGCACCACTGGCACCGATCTGCTTCAAAGCGGTTACGTCCGCAAGCGATGTCACGCCCCCTGAAGCTATCACATTCGCAGGAACGGCATTAATAATGGCAGCTGTTGTGTCAACATTCGGGCCCTTGAGCATCCCGTCGCTCTTGATGTCGGTGTAGATAAGCGTTTGCACGCCCGACATCTCTTGTGCAAATTCAACAGCAGGCTTCTGAGATACCTCCAACCAGCCGTCCGTCGCGACCATGCCGTCTCTTGCATCAATGCCGACAGCAATACGCGCACCGTATTCAGCACACGCCTGCTTCACCAAACTCGGTTGTTTGAGGGCAACCGTGCCTAATATAGCACGATCTACGCCTAATGCCAAAACTGTCTCCAACTGCGCCAGGCTACGGATGCCGCCGCCAAGCTGAACCGGTATATCAAGCGTGGAGACAATCTCGCTAACGATATGGAGGTTCGCCGATTCACCTTGAAACGCACCATCTAAATCCACGAGGTGCAAGTATTCCGCCCCTTCAGCCTGCCACTGCTGCGCCATTTCTATAGGCGTGTCCGAGAAAACTGTCTCCTCTGTCGCAATACCTTGCACCAGATTTACACATTTTCCACCGCGAAGGTCAATTGCCGGTAGTATTTGCAAAGTCTTTCCTTTCCGAAGTTGATGGCACAGCGGATTGTGCCTACTTCTATTCCTCTCGGAAGATACCGAGTAATTTTAATTGGACGATTGAGATAACAGCAATAATAAAAAACAGCACCCAACCGATAGTCGCCGCATAACCGAGACGCATGAACTGAAAACCGTTTTTATAGAGATACATCACGATGGTTGAACCCGCATCTGCAGGCTCACCCCCGTTTGTCAAAATGAATGGAAGATCAAAGAGTTGCAGTGAACCTATCATGGACACAACGACGACGAAGGCGATAACCGGACGCAACGAGGGAAGCGTGATATGAACGAACGTCTGCCACCAGTTCGCACCGTCAACCGCTGCTGCTTCATACAATTCCTGCCGGATGCCTTGCAAACCCGCTAAAAAATAGATCATATTGAACCCCGCCCACTGCCAAACACCTGTTAGAATAACAGCTGGCATCACATAGTTCTCCTCATTGAGCCAACCGATTTCCTTACCAAAAAGAACGAATTCTTGATTGACTAAGCCTGCCCGCTGATCGTAAACGAGATTAAAGATAATAGCGACAAACACACCCGCAACCAGCACCGGCGCAAAAAAGGCGAGGCGTAGAAAATTTTTGCCTCTGACGAACTTGGAGTTAAGCAGAATCGCCAACAATAAAGCAATCGGCAATTGGAGTGTAAGCGTGCCTACAGCGAAATAGGCGGTATTCCGAAGCGATTTCCAAAAGATAGGATCACGGAACAGGTCTGTGAAATTACCGAAACCGACAAATATCCGACTTTGAAACCCGCGCATTTCATAGAGACTCATAACGAGAGACGAAATGAGCGGATACCCCATAAAGACGATGAAGAGTAGATAAAATGGCGCGATAAAGAGATAGGGTGCTATTTTTTGCTGTTGATGCCAAAATAGGTGCGTTGTCCGTTTATTTTCCATAGTGCTTTTTTACAGAACCCACGCAGCCCCGCTGGCGAGGTTTTGCGGCGTACTCGCCCAAATGCGACGTGCATTCCTAACCTCGCCAATGGTATCTGACGTAGCGTTTCGTAGAAAAGTTGCGTAAGTCCTACTTTACCGTTCTCTCCATCTCCGTGTATCTTTCGCGATAAGGGCACGCACCTTCTCAGCGAGTTCCGTTAGTGCCTCTCTCGGTGTCTGCTTCTCTGTCACTGCAGCGAAAATCGCATCATTGAGGAGGTCAGCTCCTTCCGACCAGTAGGGGTTCTGGTAACGCGAGGGCAAATCGGGAGCGAGTTGGATAAACAGTTCTCCAAGCGGCTGCCCACCCAAGTAGACATCGGGTTCTTTAAAGATAGGCGCGTCCCACGCGGCTTTGAGCGGTGGAATAATCCGCGTCGTCTCATATCGGTTCACGAGACCGGGTCTATCAAAATAGGTAAACTTGAGGAGTTCCCAGGCACGGTCAGGATTTTCGCACTGCTTCGTAATCCCGACCATCGTGCCACCGCGCGTTGTCGTCCGTCTGCCACCGGGATGCCACGCCGGCATGCCGACCGCTTTCCATTTGCCAGACATCTGCGGTACCTGACTTTTGAGAATACCGACGTACCAGTCGGGCGCAAGAATAGAGAGAATCTTGCCATCCTGCATCGCAGCGAAATTGCTCGGATCACCGTGCCATGTGCCGTACACCGATGTCGCGATTTTGTGTTCGTTGAATAACGCTGTGAAAAATTCTAAAGTCTCAATGGCGAGTTCACTATCTATAATAACGTTACCATCCTCGTCAAAAAAGCCACCCCCCTGTTGGAGGAGCAGGCTAAAATAGTCGCTTTCCGTGCGTCGATCTAACACAATCGCGTACTGGTCAACCTCACCATCACCATCAAGATCGCGCGTGGCTTTTTTGCCAGCAGCAATGAAATCCTCCCATGTTTCAACCTCTGTCATCTCAACGCCTGCCGATTTAAAGAGGTCGTCCCGGTAAAGCAGCACAACCGGGTGTAGATCGTGCGGGATACCGTAAATCCGTCCTCGGTAAGACCAGGGTGTGAACCGACTGACGACCAACTTATCCATCCAACCCTCACTTTCTAAACGGGGACGCAGATCGACGAATCCGACTTCGTCAATCGCGCCTTTGAGAAACCGACCGATAGATGTAATTTCTACCTCAACGAGGTCGGGCGCGCCAAAATTGGATAGCATCGCAGCGAGGAGTTTATCGTGCATCGTGCCACCGAAATTGATGAGCCGGACGTTGACTCCCGGATGTTGTGCCTCAAAAATCGGGACACGCGGTTGATATTCTTCGTAGTGCGTAGGGGCGAAAATCCAAAATTCCAGCTCCTCACTCGCTTCCTCAGAACGCCCAAAAATAAAAAGCGTAGAGATGAGAAAGAGCACCAGCATTACCATCGGTCCTTTACCAAGCGGGAAGCTTTCAATATCAATCGGGAGACGAAACATAAAAAACTCCGATGAATGATTCTATCAATTACACAGGGGCATTCAATTTTTCGAAATTTTAGATTTTCGGTTCCCGAGGATCCCTGTAGGAGCGAGCTGTGCTCGCGATGTTGCTGTGCTCGCGATGTTGCTGTGCTCGCGATGTTGCTGTGCTCGCGATGTTGCTGTGCTCGCGATGTTGCTGTGCTCGCGATGTTTTGGCGAAAACGCCCCTCCCCCAAAAAAACTACAATTGAATGACCCTGATCAATTACAAAAATTGACTTGACTTTTACGCTTGTAACGATTAAAATTTATCAGAATATACGCTTTTTATCAATCAACTTTTTCAGCTCACGTCAAAATGGAGGAAAACCCAACATGCCCACTTATGATTATAAATGTCTCACATGTGATACCCGATTCGAGAAGTTTCAAAGCATCACAGCACCCGCAATTGAGGAATGCCCTGAGTGCGACGGGAAAGTGAAACGACTCATCGGAGCAGGTGCAGGTCTGATTTTCAAAGGATCAGGATTCTATGCCACCGACTACCGAAGCGACAGTTACAAAGAATCAGCGAAAAAGGACAAAAAAGAGGACTCCGATAAAGGAGCGTCATCGTCCGACAAAGGCGAGAAAAAAGAGAAGAAAACCGATGCAAGTAACGAATCAAAACCTAAATCCACCGACTCGGACTAAGCGAAAACAGTTCCGTGCCGCTTATAGGGAAACACTTTGCACAATCACAGCCACCCGCATCATCACCAGGGCGAACATAGCCATCAGATGCATCTACAGAAGAAATTTAAGTTCGCTACTGTGCTCTGTTTTTAAACGGTGTGCTTTGCGGATTAGGGCAGCATCTTTCGCAAACTTCTGCGTCGCCTGAACCAGTCCATCTACGTGCGAAACCATATCCTTCTCTACCTGCACAATACGATCAATTAGATACGGTTGATCGCTCTGTTCAATCGCTTTTCGCATGATAGAAAGCAGGTGCATATAGATCGTATCGGCCTCGCTGCCCTCAATCGCAATCGCAATTGCAAAGGCTTCATCCAGTGAAATATCCCCGCTATCGACCTTCTGCTCGTGTGCATCCAGTGCGTCCGTAATGTGCTGCACAGGGACATCCGACAATTCTGTCACAGGTGAATCAATGCCAAAGGCATCGATACACAAAGAGCGTCCAAAATCCACAAGAATATAGTGCTGCCATTCCTCTGTGCTCATCTGTTCCCAAAAGCGTGCGATCCGCTCGTCCACACTCCCCAAAAGCAGCGAGAGCGAGGCATAGAGTTTCGCCTGTCGTAGTTCAATATCCTGACAAAGATTAAAAAGTTCACCTAATGTCAATCTTTTCTCCTTTTAAAGTAACCTAAGTTGCTACTAACAAATTTTTAACGTTTTCACAAGATTTGTTAGGCACTTTCCTCACCCCGTAGGGGTGGTATGTCTATAGAAGCATTCCGTCGTGTCGTAACTAAATATGAAGTGGCAAAGGAACCGCTGTCCCCGACTGCATACTCCGCGTAACCGCCTCGGTAAACTCCATATATTTCACACCCGTATCAAAGTCAGTATGCGTAATGATCTCACCGCCACGGATCGCGTTCACAAATTCTTCCTCCACGCGCCATCCGCCTGCCTCTGAATCCGGTATATCAATCTCGCTCAGTTCCGCGTCGCCTTTCTGCCCACCGTAGAGTTTATTCCCTGAGAAGCGTAATGTTCCGTCGCTGCCGAAGATATAAACCTCCGGCGCACCTGCTAACCCAGCAACAGTAGAGACCTGAATATGCAATTGCGCACCACAGGCGAGGTCCCCAACCACATCAATATGTTCGGGTATCCGGACAGCGCGCATGACACCGTCCGCATCTGGACGCATTTTGACGAAGGTCTTACCTATCGCCATAATCCGTGTCGCCTCGCCGACCCAACGCATCAACGCCTCGTACCAGATCCCCATGCTCATGATATTCAGACCGCTAAGATCGAAATCTTGCCGCCACTGGAGCGGTGATTCGTTGTCCAGAAACGCGCCGCCTGCGCGTGCCTCTATAGCAAGCACATCACCGATATAACCCTCGGCGATAAGCCGTTTTATCGTCTTGTCTACTCGGAGTGTCATCGGTGATGGAACGATCTGCGCGATGAGATGCGTCTTCTGACGCGATACCATCCGCATAATATGTGCTTCTTTAGCATTCATTGCCATTCGTGCCTCGCACATCACATGCTTATCCGCCCGAAGTGCCGCCACTGTCGCGCGGCAGTGCATATACGGCCACGTCCCGATGACGATTGCATTGGTATCAGGATCGCGAATTGCTTCTTGCCAATTGCCATAAGTTTTCGGGATACCGAACGCATCAGCCACCCGTTGCGAGGACTCCTGACTCCGATTGCAGACCCCGACGATCTCAACATCTTCGATCGCTTGCAAGCCCGGAATATGCTTTGAGCGCGTATTCCCACCTGCACCGATAATACCGACTTTAACTGTTTCGTGTGCCACTTATTTTGCTCTCCTTCCATTTTTTGTGTCGCAGTATTCATCTTAGCAAAAATCGGGGAAAATGTCAAGCGGTAATTTTTTGAACAGCTGTCTGGATCAGAGTTTACAAGATTAGAGGAATGAAGTTATATATTGCACGCCAAAGTGTCAAACTCTCCATTGAGAGGCACCGCTGATTTAGCCTTGTAAGGGGTTTTTGCTTGGGTGTTTCTTCAAAATGTTTATAGATATGAAATGCCTACCCTCTTTAATGAAAATGATTAGACGCGCTCCAAGAAATGAAATCCTGAGCGCGTCTAAATCAGATTTGCAAGGCTTAGTCGGTGGTGACTCCGAGCCCGGATTTCACGGACTCTTGCGGGGCAAGCGAATATTCCTCATTCTTAACGCCCTGCGCTGGACTCACATCCTCTCGCGGTTTAATGGACAGCCGGCATCCAAGTGCCTTAAAAATGGTGTTGAGTGTATCAATGCGCGGTGCTGCATCACTGGACAACAGCTCCAGCAGGGTCTCCTGCTCAATCCCGATTTGCTCAGCAAAAGTAGGAACTCCACCCTGCGCCTCCACGACATTCTGGAGCCCGAGTAAAAAGAAGGATGTGTCACCATCTACCTGGTATTCTTCTAACGACACATCAAGATAATTCATTGCATTTTCTGGCTTAGCAAGTTGTTCCATTAAGTACTCGCGCCAGTTTCCCATTTCCCTCATCGGTTTATCTCCTTGTATTCTCGCCAGTACGTTAAATAGGGTAGTGATAGTATCTTCGCTATTGGTGTGTTGTCGGTTCATGTGTTCCCCTTGACTGCAGAAGGGACTTCCTGCATCACAGGAATAACATAACTCCGAATCTGCACACCATCCACGGTTTCCATCTGTGCGCGCTGTTCTGGATTCCTGCGATGATCGAAGACGACGTAGTAGCCCTCGCTGACTCCCTCCGTTTTGAGATAAGCAGCGAGTTGCTGCTTTCCTGCCTCATAACGGACGTTGCCTCTCCAAATCTTGGTTTCAACGATATATTTTCGCTGATTGTGGATGATAAGGAGATCCATCTTACCTGCACCTGTTGGCACTTCAAAGGACATAACACCCCCTACCGTCTTGACAAACGCATCGAGGTAGGTAAGGAGGAGGTGTTTCCCTACATATTCCTGTGGGGTTTCTGGGACCTGTAAAATTTTGAAACCCACGCGTGCTATGAAATCTCGGAAGTTATCAAGGAGGGGTGCTATCTCAAGTTGTCCGCTGGATGTGAGGTAATTGTGGAAACCGTTGATATTGTCTTCTGTGAAGTATTCTCGTTCTAATCCGTTCACGGTTGGCGTGAACGCCTCTATGATGCAATGCAGATAAATCGGATTGACAATTTCACACTTTCCATCTGTCCCCTTCGCGATGACTCCATAAGTAGTGAGTTCACTGATGAGTTCATTGCGCGGATTGAAACGTACCCCCTCCTCATACGACATGATGTCCATCAGGAGCGTTTCAAAGCGGCGATCCCTGCGGATATTTGTCACGAGGTGTGTCAGGTTGGTATTATCTTCGCCAAGCAATTGTTCGCGTGCTTTTGTGAAGTGTGCCATCGTAAGCATCTCAATTTTGGGAATATCCAGTTCTTCAGTGAGAATTTGCGCAGCGCGGTTAACGAGGAACGGTTGCCCGGCAGTCTGTTTATGAATAGATTTAACGACCTCGGGCGCAAAGGCTTGTCCTACTTCCATTGTATACTGTCCGAAGAGTTCTCTGACCTGTTCAAGTGTAAAGTTGGGCAAGTGGAACTCATCTTGGATATTAAACGGTGAGATGGACCGGTCGTAGTCAAGCTGCGCAATGCTTTTGACCCCGACGATCCCGACGCTATGCGGACATAGCAGCACATCAGATAGATAGATGTGTCGGAGCGCGTACAGAAAATCGCTCACAAGGTCTTGCGGAATACCATCAAATTCATCAATGAGGAGAACGACCCGCTGATCACCAAGTAAATTTCCAAGCCCTTCAAAGAACGCTACCATCGAAAAAGCATCAGTCAGTTGTGTCTGCTCTAAGAATTTTGTTAGTGTCTCGGAAGGCACATCGCCGCGTTTTTGGAAAACAGCCTGAATCTGCCAACGCATCATTTGGTATAGCCTCGCGTAAAAAGTGGCAGCAGAGGTATCGCGTTGGACTTGAAAATCCAATTGAATCGGGAAGTAGGTTGGATCCTCGGCTGTGAGTCTATCAAGTGCCCACCGAAAGAATGTCGTCTTCCCGGTTTGGCGCGGCGCAAAGAGAACGATGTACCGTCCCTCTTTGATACGGTTGATAAAATTTCTAATCTCCTCAGTGCGTGCGACAACATAGTGCTGGTCTGGTTGCACAACGCCTCGGGTTCCAAATGTTCTCATTTCTCTCCGTGCCACTTCTGTTAAATTTGTGTAAGTCCTGAACTTTTCAGATTCCTTTTATCAATGTGGGCGGTTTGTTATTCGGACTACCACATCACCGTCCCACCGGTATTGATGTCCTGACCTGTCATGTTCGCAGAATCGTCTGACGCGAGAAAAACTGCCAACGCAGCGGCATCCTCGGATACCGAACCTTTATCGCTATACCCTTCATCCGCACACCACCTCCCTGCGATAACACGCTTTGGGTCCTCTTGTTCGTATCGTTTACGCAACGCATCTGCGTCGAAGGGTTTGTTCATATATTCTGCCCTCCCTCTTGCAAGCTCAAGGCTTCTCTCCGTATGCCACCCCGGACAGATGGCATTCACGGTGATATTGTAACGTCCGACATCCGCAGCGAGCGTCCGTGTGAAACCGATGACCCCCATCTTAGAGGTCGCATAAGGTGCCCTGTGCGAAAGCGGCTGTTTACCGGTCCCTGAACTGAAGTTAATGATTTTTCCATACTTTTTGCGAATCATCTCCGGCAAAACGGCTTTAGAACAGATGAAAAGCGAATCCAGATTGACCGCAAGCGTACGCTGCCATTCTTCCAAACGCATATCCCAAATATCCTTCGTCGGTCCAGCGATACCGACAACGTTGGCGAGTATAGCCACAGTCCCGAATTTTTCGATCGTCGCTGCAACCATCTCATTGACGGGACCTTCTTGTGAGACATCGGTCTCAAAGCAGAGAACATTTCCCCCGGCGGCTCTAATCTCTGAACCGACTTTCGCCGCTAACGCTTGCACCGGAATAACATCACAGATGGCAACCGCTGCACCCTCTTTAGCAAACCGTCTTGCAACAGCTTCCGCATGTCCTCTGGCTGCCCCTGTTACGATTGCCACTTTACCCGCTAATCTTCCCATAAAAATCTTCCTCTCCCTTAATGAAAATAGGTGTAATAATAAGGTAACATCATAGCAGGAGCAATCCGCACTGTCAATCAGAAAATCAATCAAAAATTTCTATAATCTTGAAAACCTTTGAATCCTGCAAATCCTGATTCTGACAACCCTTCACCCTTGACAAATTTCCATGCATGCTATACACTCAAGAACATGGAAACAGCAACAACACACCGCGCACGCGGCATCATCGTCGGCATTACAGGAGGAATCGCCTGCGGAAAGACCACCGTCTCCGAGCTGCTTGCAGAAAAAGGCGCGATCCCGATCAATGCAGATGAAATCGGACATCAACTCCTCAAATCTGACAGCCCCGTTATTGAAGAATTGACCGAGGCATTCGGAGAGGACATCCTTGATGCCTCAGGGGATGTGAGCCGAAAAAAACTCGGAGCAATCGTCTTTAAGGATAAAACCGCACGTGAACGCCTGAACAGTCTCCTGCACCCGCTAATTATCCAACGTTCACGCGCACAAGCACGTCAACGCGTCACCGAAAATCCGGCGTGCGTCGTGTTACTGGACGCGCCGCTCCTCATCGAAGCGGGTGCTTATGACACCGTTGATCTGATTGTTGTTATCACGGCATCGCCGGAGACGCAGCTGCGACGGACACTAGCGCGAAGCATCGCACAAGGCAGACCGCTCACCGAAACCGAAGTCCAAGCACGGATTGAGGCACAGATGCCAGTCTCGGAGAAAGTCAAGTATGCGGATGTTGTGATAGAGAATGAAGGAACGCTTGATGCACTTCAGAGGCAGATTGATGAACTTTGGGAAAACCTTCAGACAATGGATTCTATTCCCACAGCAGATTGATAGCATTCGCTTTGATAACGCAATAGACTGCTGAACCTTTTTGCAACTTAAGCTGCGCACGCGCTTCGTGTGTGATTTTCACGGACAAGGAATGTCCTTCGACAAGAATAGATAACACCGTTCGATCGCCTACAACATCTAATTCCTGAATCGTACCGTATAACATGTTCCGCGCGCTAATTGGCAAATCGGGCGCGAGCGAGATGATAATGTCCTCCGCTCGGATAGCAACCGGCAGGGGTGTCCCTATTTCGGCATCGGTGTACGGAATAACGAGGTGTTGACCCCCAATCTCTAATGCTGTCACCCCGCGTTCCTTATCTGAAAGTATAACCGGTAACGATAGAATATTTTCGACACCGGTCAATTGTGCAATCGGCATCGCTGAAGGTGCAGTTAGCAATTGATGCGGCTCACCTTTGGCAGCAATCCTTCCATCAGAAAGCAAAAAAGCTTCGTCAGCGAGTGCCAACACTTCAGAGAAGGCGTGCGTAACGTAGAGAATCGGTATATCAAAAGCCTCTTTCACATGACGCAGGTAAGGTATAATCCGCGCTTTCAGCGCGCCATCAAGCGAAGCGAGCGGTTCGTCCATCAGCAGCAGCCGCGGTTCCATCGCAAGTGCACGCGCGACCGCAACCCGCTGGCGTTGACCGCCAGACAGCTGCTTCGGGTACCGCTGGAGCAACCCCGAAATCTCAAGTATATCAATCACACTTGACGATTCTTTTCGCTTAGGTTGTCCATATCGGATGTTCTGCGCAACTGTGAGATGCGGAAACAGGTGGCCCTCTTGAAAGACATATCCGAAACCTCGCTTTTCAGGAGGTAGATTAATACCAGAGGCAGACGCGTAAAGGATCTCGTCTCCAAAAGCGATCTCGCCTTCATCGGGAGACAACGTGCCGCTGATGCAGTTAAGCAGCGTGCTTTTCCCGCTGCCAGACGCACCTAAAAATGCCGTAACCTGCTTTTCCAGTTTACAATTCAGATCCAATACAAAACTGCCGAGGCGTTTACGAAAGTTGAGGGTGATTCCGAGCCCATTTTTCATTATCAAAAGTATCTAACGGAGCGTCAGGCGTTCCGTTAGCCAAAGTGCTATGAACGCAACAACGGTTGAAATAAATACCAGTCGATAAGCAGTCGCGTCTTCTCCGAGTTGGACAGCACTAAAAATCGCCAACGCCATCGTTTGGGTTTTGCCGGGGATGTTTCCTGCCACCATGAGTGTCGCACCAAACTCACCCAGACTTTTCGAGAACCCAAGGATCGTTCCACCGATAATCCCACGATATGCAAGCGGGACCGTTATCGTCCAAAATACCTTCACAGGGGACGCGCCAAGCGTCCGTGCAGCATTTTCAAGTTCTTCAGGGACAGCCGCCATCCCCGTCACGATACCCCGTACTAATAGCGGAAATGAAATAATTGAGACCGCAATCACAACAGCCCACTGTGAAAAAACGATCTCTAAACCGAAAACTTGATAGATAAATCCACCGATGATCCCGTGCTTGCCCAATAGGATCAAGAGCAGATAGCCACTGACGATAGGCGGTAGCACCAACGGACACATCACAAGCGTATTTAGGAAAGCTTTTCCCGGAAATGTCCGTTTTGCCAGGAGCCAACCGACCAGTAACCCTGGGGGGAACATCACCACCAGACTGAGCAACGCGACTTTTATAGATAAAGAGAGGGCAGCAATTTCGGCAGCGGTTATCCTCATTTTAGTCCAAAAAAGTAAATCCGTGCTTCTCAAAAATTTTACCGCTTCCCATAGATTGTAGATACGTCATAAATCTATGCGCCAATGGCTTTCGCAGGCTACCCTTCATAACGACAGCCGGATAGATAATCGCTGTAGACGCTTCAGACGGTAATTCATAAAGCACTTTTATATTTTCGGTCAGGGTTGTATCCGTTTTATACACAATCGCAACATCCACATTTCCAGCGGTGACATAAGCCAGCGTTGCCCGCACATCCATACCGAAAATCAATTTCGGGTATAGCATCTCCCATAATCCGAAGTGAGTCAAAGCTTCTTTTGCGTAAGTGCCAGCAGGTACTATATTGGGATGCCCAATAGCAATTCTCGAAATCTCAGGCATAGCAAGACTTTCAGGCGTTTCCATAGAAATCCTCGCGGTTTTCGCAGCGACAAGCACTAAACGATTCGTCAATAGATCGCGGCGACTGCCACCTTCAAGCAGCGCACGCGTTCCCAAAGCAACAACTTGGCGTGGACTCGCAGAGATAAAGACATCCGCTGATGCTCCCGTTTCGAGTTGGCGTTGCAACGTCGTAGAGGCGGCAAAATTGTAATAAACTTTAACCCGGTTCTCCCTTCCGAACGCTTCGCCGATTTCGGTCAGTGCATCTGTCAAACTGATCGCAGCAAACACATGCAATTCAGCCGGTTTCTGCCGTTCCTTTACACATCCTAAAAACAGCGCGGCTCCAAATATTAAGCAAATCGCAGCGAAAGATTGAACGCTTCGGTGCATTTTTCCCCTTCAATATAGGCATCAGTTGAAAAAAATCTTGACAAGTGTACCAGCTCTGCTAAAATATATCAAGTACAAAGTCGCGAACTATTGAATATCTCTGATAACGAAGCAAACTTTTCTTGCAATCCGTTTCAACCTGTGGTATCCTATTTATACAAAATAATAGACAGCAGGTGAAAAATTATGAAATTGGGTTTATGCACTATCGCTTTTCAAGAAAAACCGTTGGAAGAAGTTATTGACATCGCGGCGGATTACGGTTTTGATGGTATTGAACTTTGGGGGAAACCCCCGCATTTACCAGAGGATTACGACGAAAACTATGCCAAAAACGTCAGAGACATGGCGCAACGGAAGGGCTTAACGATCTCGGCATTCGGCTCCTATGTTAACCCTTTAATGCACCTCCACCAGAAGCATTTTGAAGAAGCCTTTAAAATAGCACACGATTTAGGCACTAATCTTGTCCGAATCTGGTCAGGGGGCGGGGCTTCACGATCAATCACTGTTACCGATAAACGTCTAATTTTCTTTCGATTGGTGAGCATCACACAGTGGGCAAATTTTCGCAATATCCAGCTCGGATTGGAGATGCACAACAACCATCTTACCGATAGTGTCGCAACCATCTTAGAGACAATTGAGGAGGTTAAGCTGCCCGCGCTGAAAACTTACTATCAACCGCTTGCACGGGCGGATGCAGACGAACCGTACGCTGCAGCTGAAAAACTTGCACCGCACATCGCAAACGTCCATGCCCAAAACTTTGATGCAACCGGCAAAGGATGTCCGATCGCCGATGGAGTCGTCGATTATACCCGAATCGTTGAAATTCTCAGAAGTGCAGGTTATAACGGATACCTTGAAGTTGAATTCGTTCACGGCGATAACAAATTAGAGGCACTCCAACGCGATCGGGATTACCTCGCGAGCTTAATTAATACAACAAACGGGGATACACTGAAAAATCTGGACATTGATCCCGTATGAACTTCGGAAGGAAGGACTATTTGTCTGAGATAGAAAGCGTCCGGGTATCTTCATGCGATTAGAGATAGGCATCATCGCATTGGTAGAGGCGGTCCTTGGAACACCAGCAGAACGCCGCGCGCAGTTTGAATGGCTCCGTAATAAACCGCACGACGAACATTTTGGGAAACACCAAGACGCAGTCATGGCACTCTATGCTGAACTCGGCGGCGACTGGAAAGGCACAACCGCAAAAGCGGATGGGTATCTGATTCCTGATGCCTATTTTCCGGAACCGCATCACTTCATCTTTGAGTTTGACGAGCTGCAGCATTTTACGCAATTTAGGGAGCGGACCTTTCAATTTTATCCAGAAAACATTCCGCTCGCGTATGCCCCGCAGCAATATCGTCAGTTTTGCCAGCAATATCATGTCGCAGCACTCGCAAAAGGACCAGAACGCTTCCGACGACACACAGCGGATTTCCCGTATACAAACGGGCGTGCTGCGCAACGCGCTTTTTTTGATACATTTCGGGATTGGTTACCGCCCTTGCACGGGCTGAATCCAACTGTCCGGTTAGCCGAATTTGAAGTCGTGCCTATCCTGAACGGACAATTAAGGGACGATGCAGCGAAGGCTTACATGGAAAACTTACTTTACAAACGGCTTAAAAATTAAAATAACACAAAAGGTAGGATAGAGAAGGCTCCATGAGCATGCGAAAGCCTGAAAAGGTGAACATTTCAGAACACCCACTGCTCCAAATAATAGGACAGACACCGCTCGCGAAGATAGACCTCTTCGCTGACGAGCTGCCGAACGTCGACATCTATGCGAAGATAGAAACCTATAATCCTGGCGGCTCCATTAAAGACCGACCCGTCTTAAGAATGCTCACTGAGGCGATTGCCTCGGGGGATCTCACACACGAAAAGGTTATCCTCGACTCCAGTTCTGGCAACGCAGCGATCGCTTATGCGATGATAGGGGCAGCCCTCGGCTACAAAGTTGAACTTGTAATTCCAGACAACGCCAGCGAAGAACGGATAAAACGTATCCGATCCCACGGGGCAAAAATCATCCATACGGATGCTATCCACGGTTACGATGAGGCACTCCGAGAAGTGGATCGGCGTTATGAAGCGCGACCGGACCGGTATTTTTTCAACTCGCAATACGATAATGAAAACAATTGGCTGGCGCATTATGAGACCACGGGGGTCGAAATCTGGAACCAGACAGAGGGAAAAGTTACACACTTCGTTGCCGGCGTAGGGACCGGTGGCACAATTACAGGTGTCGGCAAGCGGCTCAAAAACTACAATCCCGATGTCCAAGTCTGTTCTATTTCACCAGACGTGTTCCCCGGTATTGAGGGACTCAAACCGCTCGGCGATCCAGACGCGATTGTGCCAGCAATCCTCGACGAATCCGTGATTGATTGCCGCATCCCCGTGACGATTGAAGACGCTTACGAAATCTGTAGTCGTCTCGCGCAACGCGGTTGGTTCGTCGGACAATCCTCTGGCGGTTACCTCTATGGTGCCTACAAAGTCGCCCAACAAATTCAGGAAGGTGTTATTGTCACAGTCTTTAACGACTTGGGTGAACGCTATTTCAGCACAAGACTATGGGATTAACCCTAAGGAGTTCTATGGAAACGACAGTTATTCCGTTTCGCGGGGTACGCTATGACGCGACTAAGGTAGAACGAATCGCAAATGTCATAGCACCGCCGTACGATGTCATCAAAGAAGAAGAAAGCGTCGCCTTAGAAGCACGTCATCCCGCCAACATTATTCGCCTCATTTTGAGCCAACCGCGCAACGATGACACCGACGATGCAAATCAGTACACACGCGCCGCAACACTCATGAACGAATGGATCGCTGACGGAACCCTCGTACGGGATGCTACACCGCGCTATTATATCTACGATCAGTCGTTTTCCGCACCAGATGGAAAAAACTATACCCGTCGTGCCTTGATCGCACTCGTGAAACTCGAATCTTTTGAAAACCGCGTCATCTTACCGCACGAAAAAACGCACGCGGGACCGAAGGCTGACCGACTCAATCTGATGCGTGAATGCCACGCCAACCTCAGTCCTATTTTCCTCCTCTATGCCGACCCTACCGGTGCTATTGAACAGATAATGGAAGGTTTTACCGATGCACACTGTCCCGAAATTGATTGCGCCGAGACCTTTGGCAGCACACACCGGTTGTGGTGCATAGACGACATAGAACGCAACAATGAAATCCAAAACCTGTTTGCATCGAAACCGCTCCTCATCGCCGATGGACATCACCGTTATGAAACCGCGCTCGCTTTCCGAGATGAAATGGCGCATACTGGATTATCCAGCTACGGGTATATAATGGTGAACCTTGTCAGGATGGAATCACCGGGCTTGGCTGTTTTAGCGATCCATCGGCTCTTGGATAACCTTAGTCCCGACAGGATTGCCCACGCTATCGCCAAACTCCCCGAAGTGTTTGAGATACATAACATTGACACACAAGCCAACCTTATGGCAAAATTGGGGACACTGAAAGGCAAATCGCCGGCGGTTGGTATGTATACCGGAGACACTAATTATCGCTTGCTCATCCCACATTCAACACTACCGGACCAATTAGACGTAACGCTCGTTCAGGAAACCCTTATCAAAGAGATGTTCCAAGTTGAGACGTTAGCGGATCATATCAGCTACACCGCTTATGCCGATGATGCCGTTGCACATGTGAAGGGTCAAACGGATCGCGTCGCGCTGCTTATGAATCCGACTCCGGTTGAACAGGTATTGGAAGTGGCTATGGCAGGTTTGACAATGCCACAAAAATCGACCTATTTCTATCCGAAGATGGCAACAGGTTTCGTTTTGAATCTGCTGATGTAGGAGCGAGCTGTGCTCGCGATTTTTCCCAAGAACTGCTATTTCATAGACAACGACATACCGAATGTGCTACAATAGACAGCAAGGAGGCTTGCAAGTGGCAATTGAACTATTTTCGATCGGTACAGAGTTAGTGCTCGGACAAATTCAGGATACCAATGCCCACTGGATTGCACAGCAGGTGCTTCAGATCGGTGGCGAATTACGAAGGGTTACGATGCTACGCGACGACGCCGAGGAAATGTCCGAAGCATTGGATTCCGCGGTCAAACGGGAAACGTCTCTGATCCTCACAACAGGCGGTCTTGGACCCACTCCGGACGATATGACTGTGGCGGTGGTAGCCGCTCTCATCGGCACTAAACCTGTCGTGAGCGAAGAGACCATCGCTGAATTCCGAAAACGTCGCGAGATGTCAGAAAATGACCCACTCAATGAAGCACTCACAAAAATGGCAACTGTCCCAGAAACGGCTATCGCCTTGCAGAATCCAGTAGGTTGGGCACCCTGTATCAGTGTTGAACACAAAGCATCGACAATCATGATGATGCCCGGCCCACCGCGTGAGATGAAAGCTATTTTTGAAACTTATATTCAGCCGTTGATCGCTGAACGCTACCGCGCAGAAATCACCACAGCGCGGGTTTATGTCAGTATGTTTGAAGCCGAAGTTTCACCACTGATGCAAAAAGTGATGGAACGTCACCCAGATGTCTACCTAAAGGCGTATGTCTCGCTCCGCAAAGCGGACGGAAGCACTATGCCGGTCGACTTAGTCTCAACAAGTACAGACAAAA
Source organism: Candidatus Poribacteria bacterium (assembly GCA_963668035.1). Classification (GTDB taxonomy): domain Bacteria; phylum Poribacteria; class WGA-4E; order WGA-4E; family WGA-3G; genus WGA-3G. The sequence goes on from OY764073.1 coordinate 1,531,111, forward strand.
CGGATGCCGAGACGCAATTGCAACTCGCTACCGATTACTTCCGGGAACTTGTTGTTCAAGCCGGAAAACATTTTAGTTTAGAAGACCAATGATATGTGGGCTTTGTTAAGGACACCAACGCATAACGGTTTACCGTGTACTTCACAAGGCATCACTTAAAAAGGAGATTTATATTTTGAGTCGCAAACCTTCAGGAAACAAACGAAGACCGCAGACGCGGTATACGAACCCGCCGCGTAAGAAGCGGAAGTCCCAACCCAAAAAGCGAAAGGACACCGATGTCGATGTTGATGTTGATACGGAAGTCCAAGAGGACAATGAAGCCCAAACATCCTCTAAAAAAGATAAAATAGAGGTTGAAGGTACCGTCGTGGAACCTTTACCGAATGCGATGTTTCGTGTGGAATTGGATAATAAACATCAGATCCTGGCCCATATCTCCGGCAGGATGCGGAAGTTTTTTATCAGAATTTTGCCCGGGGATAAGGTGACTGTAGAATTATCGCCTTACGACCTGACGCGCGGACGTATCACCTATCGGAAACCAAAGTAACTTTTTAGTAGTAACTTTTTAGCGGATAGAAACTTGTAGGCGCGGTTTTCCGCCGCGCACTTGTTTAAGGTGACCGCAGGCGCGCTTGCCTGCGCGCATCTGTTCACAAAGCAAATCGTTTTTGCGATTCGACGCGGAAATTCATAATGAAACCTACCGCATTAGTTCATAGCAATACCGTCAATGACAAAGAGACCGATCGGCTACTCAAGGCTATTGAAGCAAAACGGGAGCAGGTAGAACAACTTACCGTAACGATCGAAAAACTTAAGTCGGAAGTTGATATATTTCAGCACCGATATAACGCGTATATCAGTCACTACTACCTCGAACTTGATAAAGTTGAACTTGAAACGCAGGAATATAACCTTCGGCTACAACTGCGCCGTGAAAATGTGAGCGAGGCGGAGATAGAGGCCCGGGTAGCATCCTGCTTTAAAACAAGCCGCGCACGGGTGGACGCCTCCGAAGAAGTAACCGATTCACAATCGACCCCTCAAGAAGACGAAATTCCTGCACCTAAGGCAAAACACCTGCAAAATCTCTACCGTAAACTCGCCAAACGGTACCATCCTGACAAAACCGTAGACACTGAAGAACAGCATAGACGAGAGCAGTTGATGCCGCTTATTAACCGCGCATATCACGAACATGACATTCAGACCCTTGAGCGGTTAAGCCTCGGTGAAACAGCACCAGATATCTCCGAGAAAACAGCTGCCGAAAAACGGGCAGCCTTACACACGGAGCTCCGAAGCCTTAACCGTGCATCGAGTGAATTACGTTTAGAGATAAACCGAATCAAGACAGGACGCACCTATCAACTCAAACAACAAGTAGAGAACGCTAAAAAAGCAGGCACAGATCTACTCTCTGGACTCGCAAAAGATTTAGAGCGGAAAGTTAAAGCGGGCCGCTCACACTTGACACGTCTGATGAACCTGTGGCATCGTACACAATGATAACAGAACGCTGAAAGTAATTTATAGACGCGTTTTTAGAAGGAATCCATTATGCAACTCACAGATAAAGTCGCTATTATCACCGGCGGTGGACGCGGTATCGGTAGAGCCATCGCTCTCGCTTATGCTGCCGAAGGCGCGCGCGTCGTCATCGCAGCGCGGAGCAGTGCAGAACTTGACGAAGTTGCTACAGCAATCACAGCGCACGGGGGCCAAGTCCTCACTGTGCCGACGGATTTGCGAATCCCCGCAGCAGTGGAGAACCTCGTTCAGGAGACCGTCGCACATTTCGGGCGGATAGATATCCTCGTCAATAACGCCGGTATCAATCCGAGAGGCTTATTTTTAGATTCTACCGATGAAGAGTGGGAGCAGGGATGGCAGATTAATGTGATGGGTGTTGTACGTTGCTGCCGCGCCGTGCTGCCAATCATGAAGGAACAAGGCAGCGGGAATATTATCAATGTCGGTTCCGGTATGGGACAAGTCGGACATGCGAACCTGAGTGTCTACTGCGCCTCCAAAGCTGCGCTCCACGGGTTGACGCAAGCGATCGCTGAAGAGGTATGGGAAGACAGCATCATCGCCAACGTGCTTATTCCCGGTCCTGTGAAAACGGAGCTCTCAAAGCCGGCTTGGGAAAACCAAGAAAGCTTCAGGGCGAAAAGTGACCCGTGGAAGGCACCGGAGCAGGTCGTCGCATCCGCACTTTTCCTCGCAACGCAATCCCCTGCTACCGGCATGACAGGTCAGATTCTCAGCATCATGCGCCGAAATAGCCCATAGGAAACTTTATAGCTTTAAAGCGGGAAGTTAACGCGCTGTCCTTCTTGTGCAGAACGATATGCCCCCAAAATCATTTCCACCGAAACGCGACCATCTTCTACGGTAACATCGGGGTCCGCATCGTTCTTCAAGCAATCAATAAACGGACGCGGGACACCAGCGATCCTTTCACCATGACCCTCCGGAATCGGGATACCCAAATCTTCCCAAGAGGGTTCATCTCGTGTCCACAATTTGAGCGCGACAGCATCCGCTGCACGCGGCACATTTGCGTGCCGATTTGTTTCGCACGTCACGATAACGGCATGAATTTCAGGGTGGTTGATAACATCTTCGAGATGCGGTGAGTAATTCATGCCGTATTGCGTCCCGGCGGCTTCCCCGCGTTCACTATTATCGTCCCAACATGCGATGAGCTGGACATCGTCAAACGCCTTCATCTGATTACAATAGGCGTTAGCGTGTCCATGCGCAAAACTTATGATACCGATACCAATCTTTGTTTTCATCAAGTTATCCAATCTGTAAGTATCTGTTGTGAATCTATTTCTGGGTTAAAGACTTGCAATCCCTCCGCACGCGCAGCCCGAAGCAGACGTTGATCCGAGGCAACAAGGACTAAGCTATCGCCGGTACGACGAAGTTCCGTAGCTACATCCAGGGCAGAACGCAACACCATTGCATCAACACTATTGAGCGAGTGGTTTTCAATCAAAGGAATTGAGTTCCAGACAAGCAAATCTGGCACCGAAATCGTTTTGAAATCTGATTGATTATTGATTACTTCACGTCTCAAATGGGTGACAGCCCTTTCAAACTGAGGGCTTGTGATGCGGCCATCGTTTCGTTTGCGGATACAGATCCAAAATACCTCTATCGCGCCAATTGTCAAGCATTGCAAACGCACAGAAGACACATTGGAAAAAAGAAAGAGCATTTTATCACTGCCAGATTCGCGAATATACCTTTTAACAAGCGCGCTTGCATCGAAATAGAAATAGTACAAGATTATTTCTCCCGTTCAGCGATAATTGCGCGGCTAAACTCGTTATCCTCAGCATGAATACCGTGCTGTCTCATACTTTCATGAAGGTCTTCAAGAGAGCCCGGATCAAAATCAGGTGGAATTCCCAATTTTTCAAATAGTCTGTCCATGACTTCGTCAACAGTATGATCATCCTGCTTACTGTTTTTGAGTGCTTCAGCTCCTCTTGCCCTTGCACGTGCTTCGCAATCCTTTGGCGGCTCTGGTCTTAATGCCTCAGCAAGCGAAGCGATTTGCTGATTCACCGCTGTCATCATCTTCTCCAACCGATCTAAACGCTGGATAACATCTTCAAGTGTCGCTTTTTCCATCTTATAAGCCTCCTTTCAGGTTTTAAGGATACCACAAAAGTTGTGAGATGTCCCGTCTTTATTTCTCCAACACAATTCTGACCTCCGCATCCACAGTCTGCTCACTAAAATTCACCTCAGCCGTAATCGGACCGAGCGACTCCAACGGAGCCAGATTCTCAATGATACGTTGTGTCAACGCTGCATCCACTTCCTGCCCAATAAGCGAAGCAAGCACAGTTAACAACGGGAGGAACCGTTTCAACTCCGGCACAAACAGATCGGGTTGAATGAATACCTGAACATCGTTGGTATCTGTGGAAAATGTTATATCGTTTAGTGCAGGCGTTTTACCGGTGGTCGTATCAATCACAGACTTTAATCCTGTCAGCGTTGTGCTCAAGACGAAATAGTCATCGACAATCGCATAGCCGCCTGCAACCGCCAGCAAAAAATTGAAACGGAGTTGTAAGGGGTGGACGATAACACCGTTGTAATCTTGCTGTTCAAGGAATTTAAGCGGTTTGCCAGCGATAGAAATTTTTGCCTGTTTCACAATATCTAATACCCCTTTCAACGCCTCGGGAGCCTTAGCACGCGCAACCAGAACCAACGAAGGCACTACCGTTACCGCATCAGGTTCAGGCGCAATTAACATCACAGTCGTTTCTGTCCCCAAAACTTGGGAAAGGTCAATATTGCCGAAGAGTTCTTGCATCTGCTGCTTCGAAACAGGAAGCGTAGTGACAAAAGCAGTCCGCTCAGGAAAAGCGAGGAAAGGTTTAGCATTATCTTCAGTTGGAAGACTGTCGCGGCGTGTGCTAACGCGCTTTCGGATCCGATGCTGTGAAATAATTGCGCCATCTTCATACCGATTGCTAAACGTCCAGAACGCTGTCTCTCCGAATATTCCATAAATCTGTTTAAGGAGCGCGTTCGGATTCAGACTGTTCAATATTGGCTCAATTTGCTGGACATCCACATATCCAATGCTTTTGTCTTGCCGATAATCTTGCTGAATCTCGTGTGCCATCGGGTGTTCGGTGAGGAAATTTTGCCTTTTCGGTGCCGTCTTCGCGCCAGGGACCTCCGCATTATAGAGGTCAAGCGTCTCTATTAACAGTGTAGGGTCAAGGCTTAATATTCCAATCTTTCCGATGAAAGTATAACTGAAATCGCGTGGATACCCCGTAATGGTGTTAATCGTGAATTCGCCATAATCGTTCTGGATGCGTTTATAGCTCGGATTGATGGCATCCGTTGCAGTCATCGCCTCAATACTCAGTTTCTCTTGTGCCCCTACTGCCGTGATAAGCAGAAACGTGTATTCGCCTTCGCGTTGGTAAACGGCAAGAATCGTCTCCTCACCGAAATAGCCCGTGACGGTTTTAAGGTCAAGTTTGCCGCCCATCTCATATTCCCATAACAGTTTCTGATAGACGAGTTCTTGCCACCACCGTTGCTCCTTAATCTCAGCGAGGAGGGGCATGTTAGCAGTCTGTTTTCCAAACTCGCTCCGGTTGAACGTCTCCACTAAACCTTTCAACTCCTTGAGCGTCAGATAACAAACAGGCGATTTCGGAAGGAGTGTGATAAGGTGTTGTTCCGGCTCCCACAACGCCGTCCGGTGATAGATAACGGATAACAAAATAATAACCCCAACAATTAAAATTAGGCTAATAATAACAATTTTTCGACGTTTGCTCAGCTGCATCAGCTTTCAGACCTCCGTCAGCACACGAAAATCTCCGTTAGATATTTTTGTTGCCGCTTTCATCTTCCGTGCTTCCTTGATTATACCATATCTTTTTCCAATAAGCAATTTAACAATTAGGTTGATTTTTGTCACGTAAACAGTTAGAATTATAGCATGAATCGAAGAGAAACCTTCCAAGAGCTCAAAATTCGACCATTCACTATACTCCTCGTTTGCGTGTTAGTGCCTGCTAACTGCTGGTGGGTCTCCGCCTCAATTATCCGGGGCGGCGGGAGCCCAACGCAGGTTTCGCTCTTCTACAATGCCGTTATCACCATTTTAATCCTATTAGGCATCGGGCTGCTCTTACGTCGGTTACATCATGCCTTGATACTCAATCGTGCTGAGTTGCTCGTTATCTACACCTGCATCTCAGTCGGTGCAGGACTCGCCGGCGTGGATAGATTCTTGGTGCTTATGCCGATTATCGGGCATGCACACTGGTTTGCAACGCCAGAAAACGATTGGGTGAACCTGTTCCACTTGCACATCCCGCAATGGCTGGTTGTGAGCGATAAACGCGTGCTTGATGGCTATTATAACGGATTCGCAAGCATCTATGAATCGCGCTACTTAACCGCTTGGCTGCCAGCAATCGTCTGGTGGACACTCTTTATCGTGGCTATCCACCTCGTGATGCTCTGCTTGAGTCTACTCTTTCGGCGACAATGGGTTGAATCGGAGCGGTTAAGCTACCCGATCATCCAGTTACCCTTTGAGATGACCACCCGGAGCCGGCAATTTTTCCAATCACCGTGGATGTGGCTCGGACTCTCAATCGGTATTGTCATTGACATCATCAACGGGTTAAACTTCCTATTTCCTGCCGTTCCAAGTCTCGGCGGAAAGTTATATGATCTCCGGCGAATTTTTACAGAACGTCCATGGAGTGGGATCGGTTGGAGCCCGATCGGTGTCTTCCCCTTCGGGGTCGGACTTTCGTTTTTCATACCCTTGGACCTCTCCTTCTCCTGTTGGGCGTTCTGGCTGATATGGCGAGCGGAACGACTGTTAGGCGTTATCGCCGGGTGGCGCGGACTGCCGCGTTTCCCTTATGAAGCGGAGCAGTCGCACGGCGCCTATTTGGGGCTGTGTGTCGTCGCCATCTGGATGAGCAGACGCTACCTGAAAGGAATCGCACGCCAACTCCTATCGCCGAAGGCAGACGAACCCATTTCATACCGACTCATCGTTATCGGACTGCTCGGTGGAGCAGCGTTCATCGTCGGATTCTGTCTCAAAATGGGCATGAACTTTTGGGTCATCATCGTCTATTTTGCGATCTGGTATGCCATCGCGATCGCGATTACGCGCTTGCGCGCGGAACTCGGCTCTCCCGTACACGACCTCCATTTTATTGGACCCGATGAAATGTTACCGCGACTGTTAGGTATTCGCCGATTAGGCGCGACAAACTTAACAGGTTTCGCCTACCTCTACTGCTTGAACCGCGCACACCGCTCACACGCGATGCCACACCAACTCGAAGGCTTCAAATTGGCTGAAGGTGCGAATATCCCGATCCGACGGTTTGCGTTTATTATGATACTGGCTTCCGCATTAGGCGCGCTCGGTTCATTCTGGGCATATCTGTCCATGTATTATACGGAAGGCGGGTTCGCTGGGTTCGGACGAGAATCGTTCAATCGGTTAGAGACATGGTTAACATACACCGCGCCGCCAGATGTACCGGCAATCAGTTTCGCGACATTCGGATTCGGATTGACACTCCTCCTCGCCGCAATGCGGATGCGCTTCCTCTGGTGGAACTTACACCCCGTCGGTTATGCTATCTCCGGGAGTTGGGCGATCAATCCGATGATCGGTTCAATCTTTGTCGGATGGTTACTGAAGTGGCTCGTCCTGAAATACGGCGGTATCCGATTGCATCGGAAAGCCGTTCCATTTTTCCTCGGCATCGTGCTTGGCGAATTCGTGATCGGAGCCTTCTGGAGCCTCCTCGCCGTAGCCCTCGACCAACCGATGTACCGTTTCCTGTTTTAACATTGTTATTTTTTCTATTTATGGTATAATATTCCAAAACGCAGTCATGGGAAGCATACAATTGGAACTTAAACAGAAAGCAGCACTCATCTCAGAAACATTAGAGAATTTACTCGGCGTACCAACGCGCGACGGCACAAGGGATGTCCTTGAATGCCTCATCTTAACAATCCTATCGCAGAACACCACTGATGTGAGCCGCGATAAGGGATACGCGAAACTCAAAGCACATTTTCCGACGTGGGAGGATGTTTTGCAGGCGGATGTCAAGGCGATAGAGACGGCAATAAAAATTGCCGGACTGGGAAACCAAAAAAGCCGAACCATCAAAAATTTCCTCACATGGCTAAAAGCCGAATACGGTGAACTCTCTTTGGAATTTATGCACGATATGGAAACCGAAGAAGCATTGGAATTTCTGTGTCAGCATAAAGGCATCGGGATCAAAACAGCGTCTGTTACGCTCTCCTTCGCCTGTGGTCGGGATGTTTTCCCTGTTGATACGCACATCCTTCGGATTTCCAAACGCCTTGGACTGATTCCACCGAAGTGTAGCGCAGAGAAAGCACATCAAGTGTTGCCACCGATTGTACCAACCGGAAAGGCGTATCCTTTCCACATGAACTTAATCTACTTCGGCAGGCGAATCTGTAATGCCCGAAAACCGTTATGTGAACGGTGCCCATTGACAGCACACTGCCTCTACTTCAGAGATAACTTTCAGGCTTAGGTCGTGCTTAACTATATCGGAGAGAGAACATGTTTAACTGGAAAAGTTTATCATGGAAACACCTATTTATATTTCTGTTAGTGTTGCACCTCCTACCCCTATGGATTTTCGGCTATTTTCCCTCTCAGGACGGTGTCAGCCACGTCTATAATGCTAAGGTCCTGAAGGATTACGCCCAACACGAAAACTATAAGATGCGGGATGCATGGCAGCTGAACATCACAATTTTCCCGAATTGGTTGTCTCATATCATGCTGACAGCACTGCTTTATGTCTTCCGACCTGTCGTCGCTGAGAAGGTTTTTCTCTCTATCGCGATAGGCATGATACCGATCGCTTTCTTCTATTTCCTCCACGCCGTCCACAAAGATCGCGAAGGCAAATTTGTGTACGCGTGGCTCGGTTTCCCGTTCGCTTATAACTACCTCCTCTACATGGGATTTTACAACTTCACACTGAGCATCTCGTTTTTCTTCTTCAGCTTCGGGCTCTGGTGGAAGCATAAAGACGATATGCAGGTTAAGCACCTCGTCGCGCTTTATATATTGCTGCTGCTCACCTATCTATCGCATATCGCCTCTTATGGGCTGATTGTGTTAGGGATTTCCATAGCAGGCGGATGTATATGGGGCGGTAAAGCATTAGCAGCGGCGTGGCGCGAACGACATGCGGAATGGTTCCGAGAATTTATCGTCCGTCTCAAACCACTGCTCTATTTCTTTCTCTATATGGTGCCGGTCTATTTTGTGCTGATGGAGTATTACCTACAGAGCCTTAAACAACATAAAGATGGCAGCCACCGCGGCATGGAATGGATTTGGGAGTACTTTTTGGGTGTGAAATCAATCGTCTATTTCACCGACTGGCATATTCCGGTTAATTATTTCCTCCTCTTCATATTAGGTATTGGCGTTGTTATCTCTATCTGTTATCGCGTTCACCGAAAGGAATGGGTGAAACAGACCGATGTCTTCTTGCTCATTGCGATTGTGTTTACCTATATGTTCATCAGAGCACCGTGGGGTTATGGACCGGGCGGTTGGATTAACGATAGAATCCATATCTATATTCTGTTGATGTTGGCACCTTGGCTGGTGCTGGATATGGGTAAAATCGCGCGCGGTGTTATCGCAGCGTGTCTCATCGTTTTCAGTCTACTCCACTTCGGGAGAACCGCGTACGATCACGGACGAATTTCGCCTGATATTGCCGAACTTGTCTCAGGCGCAGAACTGATAGCACCGCATACATCGTTTAGACATCGCAGCCCTGATTGGCATAGGGCAACGGCTACGTTCGAACACGACACCGAAAACAGGGATAAATGGGTCGCACAAAATAAAGTTAAATACGTTACACCTTTTGTTCACTCTGTCGCCTTTTATGGCGTATATGCCGATGATATAGTACATCTCCATAACTATGAAGCCAACTATAACTATTTCCCTGTAAACCGGAACAACTATAAAAGCGTAGACCTCGGTTATATCACCGATGATTATGTTGTCGCTTGGTTCTACCCTGAATCTGAAAAATTCGCAGACCTTACGCCGAATTATGATATCGTCCATGAGACGCAGAACCTTAAACTCTTCAAAAGAAAACGCGCCGCCGAACCGATATTGGAACTCTGGGACCAGACAGAATCAGGGAACCTTATTATCCGTTTCGACATGCAACCCGACAACGGTGATACAGCACCCAATCATCACTCTATCGGACCGAAGACGATGTACGAAAGTGGCAAATTCGGATGGGATACGGAATGGAATCACAGAGACTCCAGAATTGACGCGCGCCGAATTTCTCCCCGCCAAGCCTATCAAGGACCGGCGGAGCCCGGCCCGTTAGGTAGAGATGCCGTCTGGGGCACAGAAGACGCTGCCTTTAAACTTGATCTACCCGACGGCACATATCGCATAACCAACACCTTCCAGTCAGCAGAAGGCGCGACCCATGAAGTTAATCTGTTGGCGAACGGGAAACATATTGTGAAAAACCTCACTGTACCACCCGGGAATAAAAAAGTTGAAGTCACTGACACCGTTGAGGTCATAAACGGTTCCCTTATCCAAGTCATTTACACACCGAAATTACGGATCATCACAAGTGACAAACACAACCACTGGATATGGAACGGTTTTACAGTGGAACAGATAACCACTGGAACAGAATAACTTGCCATTCACAAATTTGACGACAAATGCTAAAGGAGAATTGAATGATTAAACCGCACGGAGCCGAAACCTTACAACCGCTCTACGTCTCGGATGATGCAGAACGCGCCGAACTGACCAAAGCAGCAGCGCAACTGCCGTCCGTGCTAATTTCTTCGGGTGCTGCTGCATCAGCCGTTATGCTCGCATCGGGTTACTTTACACCGCTCACGGGATACATGAATATCGCTGAAGCGACAAGTGTCGCCGTAGATATGAAATTGTCAAACGGCCTCTTTTGGCCTGTCCCTGTGATGAACATCGTTCCATCGGAACAACTCACCGATGCAGTAAAGCACGCAGACAGAATCGCGCTCCGCGATCCGAACGTTGAAGGCAATCCGCCGCTCGCGGTCATGCAGGTTTCGGCGATTGAGACCCTCTCAGCAGATCAGAAACAAACGCTCATCAAAAAAACTTTCGGAACCACCGACCCCGAACATCCGGGTGTCCCTGCTTTCGCTGATGTCGGAGACAATGTCCTTTCAGGTCCGATCGAGGTACTGAACTACTCCTATTTTCGCGAAGATTTCCCAGATACCTTCCGTACAGCCGTCGAGATTCGTGAAGACATCGCTGCGCGCGGGTGGGACACCGTCGTCGCTTTCCAGACACGGAATCCGATGCACCGTGCCCATGAAGGACTCTGCAAAATCGCACAAGAGGCAGTCAATGCCGATGGTATTCTAATTCACATGCTCCTCGGTAAGCTAAAGCCTGGGGACATTCCCGCTGCTGTTCGTGATGCTTGCATCCGTACGATGGTGGAACACTATTTCCCCGAAAATACCGTCTCTATCACCGGTTACGGGTTTGATATGCTCTATGCTGGACCGAGAGAAGCGCTCCTCCACGCCGTTTTCCGTCAGAATTGCGGTGCGTCGCACTTCATCATCGGACGCGACCACGCAGGCGCAGGCGGCTACTACGACGCATTCGATGCACAGGAGATTTTCGACACAATCCCTGAAGACGCACTCGAAATCGGTATCTTCCGTGGTGATTTCACCGTATGGAGCAAAAAGCGCAATGAAATCGTCATGATGCGCGACTATCCGCACGATGCAGACGACTATTTCAGCATCTCTGGGACAAAAATGCGTGAGATGCTCGCCGCTGGCGAACCACTCCCACCAGAAATTTCACGACCCGAAGTCGCAGAAATCCTAATGGAGTACTACCAGACTGAGGCAAATGCGTAAGTGATTTGTTCAAAGGCGGACTTCCTTGTCCCGCCTTTTCTTGAAGAAAAAAAAACAATCTTTAACTGACAACTGTGAACCGAAAACTGGAAACTATTATAGTGCAAGCCGTTCAATATATCAAAAGCATCCCACGTTATTTCGCGATGCGCTCCCTTGGAAAATGGTGGCGATACCTCTACACGTTACCCTTCTCTTGTGTGCATCTCGTCGATATTCCAGAGCCGCAACTCCCGACCCCTGAATGGGTCAAAGTCAAAACACGCCTCAGCGGTATCTGTGGCTCCGATTTGGCGACGATTACTGCCAAGGGCAGCCCGTATTTCTCGCCGTTCACGTCAACACCTTTTGTGTTAGGACACGAGATCGTCGGCGAAATTGCGGAGCTCGGCGAGGCAGTAGAGGGGTTTTCTATTGGGGCAAGGGTAGTGATTGAGCCCGCGCTTTCATGTCAGGTAAGAGGCATCTCGCCACCGTGCTATCAATGCCAAAACTTACATTTCGCTAACTGCGAAAATATCACAAAAGGCGACATCTCCGAAGGCGTTCAGACCGGCTACTGTCGCGATACAGGCGGCGGCTGGAGCCGATATGTTGTTGCACACCATTCACAACTTCACCTTGTTCCAGATGATGTTTCCGACGAAATTGCCGTGCTACTCGAACCGCTCGCCTGCGCGATCCACGGCGTTTTGAAATCCCGATACCACACAGCAGACAACATTTGTGTCATAGGCGGCGGCACCATCGGACTCCTCACCGTCGCAGCACTTCGGATGCTCGGCTATCAAAACAGAATCCTCATCTTCGCCAAGTATCCACACCAACAGCAATTAGCACTTGATCTCGGTGCAAACGAGATAATATTGCCGAATAGCGGGCGATATACAGCATTCTGTGAACTCATAGGTTTAGAATCATATCAACCAGAATTGGGAAAACCGGTATTAATTGGCGGTGTAGATGTTACCTTTGATTGCATCGGTTCCAGTGTCACAATAGACGACGCGCTCCGGTTCACACAGGCAAACGGTGAAGTCATCTTGCTCGGTATGCCAGGGATCCCCAAAAACATCGACTGGATCTCAGTCTGGTATAAACAGTTGGAAGTAAAAGGGGCTTATACCTACGGGATTGAAACACACGACGGTGAGCAGCTGCATACCTTCGCGCTCGGCATGCAGCTCCTTGAAAAAACAGGATCACAATTGCGTCCGCTCGTGATCAGACGCTTCCCACTACGAGACTACAAACAGGCTATCCAGACCGCTCTGCACACAGGCAGGACCGCCACGGTGAAAACTGTATTTGACTTACGGACCGATTCCGATCACTACGCAATCAGCTAATACACTCCCTATGACATCCTCTGTCACTTCACAAAACTTTTCGCAAACTAACCGCAGTATCACAGCGCGGAGTATCCTCATCGGTATGGTCGCAGTGATATGCCAATGTCTCGTTACGCCTTACAACGATTTCCACGTCGGCGGCACCTATCTTGCGGGGAACCATCTGCCAATTGCCGTGGTTTTCGTTATGCTGGTCTTCATACTCAGTGTCAACACACTTCTCAAAACACTGAAACCCGACACCGAATTGCAAGCCAATGAACTCCTCGTTATCTGGGGAATGATGCTGGTTGCATCGGGGATCCCATCTTCAGGACTCATGCGATACCTCGTTCCACTCGCGGTGAGTCCGTTCTACTTCGCAACCCCCGAAAACGCCTACATGATCTCTACAACATCCCCTTTCAACCGACTCACAAGTATCCTGCAACACCCGACCGGTATTGAATTGGAGCGACTCGGTTCGTTTATTTTCGGTGGTGCCACTATGTTCGGCATGCTCTGGATGCGTCACCATTACCTCTGGTGGAAACTGCATCCGATCGGTTCTCTCATGATGACGAGTTATGCGACCTACTGTTTCTGGGGATCATTTTTTATCGGTTGGTTTCTCAAATACACCACCCTGAAGTTCGGCGGCGTTGCCTATTACCGTAAACTGCGTCCGTTCATCTTAGGTATTGTGTTAGGCGAATGCTTCATCGGTGGCATCTGGATTATTGTCGGACTCATAACGGGCATCGGTTACCGCCTTCTGCCTGGCTGAACAGGGCTATTCAATTGGACCTATTCACTTTATATGTGTGAATTTTTTCGCCTGTAAGAGCGAGCTGTGCTCGCGATTTTTTCCCAAGAACATTCATTTATGTAAAGCAAAACCAATATCCAAATCGTACAATTGAATGACCCTGCTGGCTGAATTTTGCCAATTGATTTTAAAATCCAATCGTGATACAATTAAATAATAAAGCACTGCGCAATACAAACAACCCGTCCCTATTAATAAGGAGAAACATCGTGGAAACTAAGTTTCAAGAACTCAAAAACCGACTGCTTGAAGTCAATGATATATCGTCCGCCGCCGGACTCCTTTATTGGGATCAATCTACCTATATGCCCCCCGGTGGTGCCACCGCCCGAGCACGCCAAACGGCTACACTCCAACGATTAACACACGAAAAATTTACAGACCCAGCCATCGGAAAATTACTTGACGCGCTGGAACCTTATGAAAAAAGCCTCAGCTATGACTCCGATGAAGCGAGTCTCCTCCGGGTTGTACGACGGAAATATGAACGCGCCATCAAAGTACCCGCAGCATTCACAGCGGAAGTCGCGAATCACACATCTGAGTCTTACCAAGTGTGGACCGAAGCACGTCCCGCAAACGACTTTGAACGGGTACGTCCCTATCTCGAAAAGACATTGGAATATAGCAGACAGGCAGCGAATTTCTTCTCGGGCTACGATCACATCGCAGATCCGTTTATTGAAGCAAGCGATTACGGAATGAAAGCAGCGGATGTCAGCCGCGTCTTTGCAGAACTGCGTCAAGAACTCGTTCCCCTCGTTTCTGCGATCACATCACAGGAACCCGCTGACGATTCGTGTCTGCACCAACACTTTCCGGAAGAAAAACAGCTCGCCTTCGGGTTAGAAGTCGCTCAGCAGTTCGGCTACGACATGAACCGAGGCAGGCAGGATAAGACCCACCACCCGTTTATGACCAAATTCTCACTCGGTGACGTGCGGATTACAACCCGGACAAAAGAAAATTTCCTCGGCGATGCGTTGTTCAGCACCTTGCATGAGACCGGACACGCGTTGTATGAACAAGGCATCTGTCCGGATTATGAAGGCACACCCCTCGCTCGTGGAACTTCCTCCGGGGTCCACGAAAGTCAGTCGCGGCTTTGGGAAAACTTAGTCGGACGCAGCCGAGGATTCTGGTATCACTACTATCCGAAACTCCAAAGCGTTTTCCCCGAGCAGCTCGGTGCCGTGCCTAAGGATACATTCAACCGCGCAATCAATAAGGTAGAACGTTCGCTCATTCGTACAAATGCCGACGAGGTAACATATAATCTACACGTCATGTTGCGTTTCGATTTTGAGTTGGCTATGCTGGAGGGGAATCTGGAAATTCGGGACCTACCGAACGCGTGGCGTGAACGATTTGAAGCCGATTTCGGCATCGTGCCACCGGACGATAAAGACGGCGTTTTACAAGATGTACATTGGTATTTCGGGTTGATTGGCGGTTCATTTCAAGGCTACACATTGGGCAACATCTTAGGGGCGCAATTTTACGCCTCTGCTTTCAAGGCTCACCCTGAAATTCCTACTGAAATCAAGAGAGAAGGCAAGTTTAGTACGCTCCATAATTGGTTGAAAGAGAATCTTTATCAACACGGCTCGAAATATACGGCACCAGAAATCGTTGAACGCGCAACTGGAAGTCCCCTCTCCATCAAACCCTATATAGCGTATCTGCGCGCAAAATACGGAGAGTTATACGATTTGGACGGTTGTGGTCCAGAGCAGTGGGAGACGATGATAGAAACCTGGCCCAGCGGAAGTGCCTCGTAGGGGCGAGGTCCCCTCGCCCAAACAGAAATTCGTCGTAGGGACAAGGCCCCTCGCCTCTGCAAATCAAAGGAGAATTGACTATGCGAAATACACAGGTCCTTCTCATTTTACCGCTCTGTTGTCTTTTACAAGCATGCGGGGGACTTAAGCTGATTGATATTTCCAAAAGTTCCGCTGCATTGCAACTGACAACCGCGCAGCAGCAGACGGTTCAACCGAAACTGCAGCTCATCCGCGACATTGTAGAGGATTACGATTTTGAGAAGAAACAGTTAGAGACAGATTATCAGGTGTTTCGGTCAGGCATAACGCAACGACAATATGGTCAATATGAAGATGGATTTATGAACACACGCACCCGGCGAGACCTCTATGAATTTCGCGAGGAAGCGCGGAAATTTCTAAGGCAGCGCGCCATCTACCTCGACGAAATTAAAGAGCTAATCGCCGAAGTCACAGCAGAACTGACCCCCGACCAACGTGTTAAATTCGCTGATCTGAAGCTCCCCAAATTGGAAGTACCGCTAATGCTTCAGCGTGATCCTTATAGCGAACTCCGTTATATCCCGAACCACCCCCTTGGCGGTGCGAATGTGTTTTAAGCATTTCCGATGGATTACTATGTCAGCTTACTCGGAGACGATTCAAACACCGGTTCGTCCGAAACACAACCGTGGCGAAGCATTAACCGCGTGAATGCCGCGCAGTTGTTGCCCGGTGATTCAGTTTGGTTTCAAGCCAACCAAACTTTCCAGGGAAACCTCTATTTGCAAGGTAGTAGGCACACGCCGTGTGCCGTAACACCGCCCGCCGTAACAATAGGCTCCTACGGATCCGGCAGCGCGACAATCAACGCAGGCAACGGTGCCGGTTTCACAGCAAAAAACAGAGGGAGTGTGCACCTCGTCAATCTCAATTTTGTCGGCGCAGGGGCATCCAAAAATAGCAGCTCCGGTATCGTGTTCATCAATACGCTACCCGGTAGTGTCAAATTTGCAGACATTCGGATACATCGGGTAGATGTCAGCGGTTTCAAGTATTCCGGGATTAATTTTGTGGCGCAACCGACTGATATGCGTTGGAGTGGGTTCCGTAATGTCAAGATCACGAACACTACGAGTCACGACAACGGTGACGCAGGTATCAGTTGTATCGGTGCTTGGAACCCAAATCAAAAGGGCTATGCGCACGCTGATTTTTATATCGGGAACTGTAGTGCCTATAGGAATGCGGGGATCCCAGGCAAAGGCAGCCATTCGGGAAACGGTATTGTCCTCGCACAAGTGGATGGCGCGATTATTGAGCACTGCCGCGCCTACGAAAACGGAAACTTGAATGATTACGAAGGCGGCGGTCCCGTCGGGATATGGGCTTGGGATGCGAACCGTGTCGTCATTCAGTTCAACGAGTCGCATCACAATCGTACAGGCAGCAGCAAAGATGGCGGGGGCTTTGATCTGGACGGCGGCGTAACGAATTCCATTGTTCAGTATAACTATTCCCACGACAATGATGGGGCTGGCTATTTGCTGGCACAGTTTGAGGACGCGCGTCCATTTTACGGCAACGTTCTCCGCTACAACCTGAGTGTAAACGATGGGAGACGGAATTGTTATGGCGGCATCCACCTCTGGTCTACAGGGGCGAATGGTGGTATCACGGACACCACTTTTTACGCGAATAGCATCTACACGGCACAAACCGTTGACGGCAACCCCGCTGGCGTTGACTGTTCAAGCAAAGGGATTCGGAATATCCGTTTCTACAATAACTATTTCCAAACCGATGGAAAGGCAGTTTTAGTGCGTGGTGAGACGAATCAAGGCGCAGTATTCAAAGACAACACCTTCAGCACCGCTCGAAAAAATTATCCAGAAACGCTTCCGCAGCAACTTTAACACAAACGTGCGCGTTCGGATGAGACGACTGCCGTTCGCGTCGTAGATCCGCAACAGTCATGCCATTTGTCACAGTGCCCTCGGTTTCCACCTGTACGTAAGCAGCAACACTCTCAAAGTAGTCTGGATGTGTGAGCATACCAATCGGAAGCGCGTCGTGGATATAAAAACCCCAGAACCCGATGTGTTGACGATAAAATTCCATACAGGCTTGTGTAGAGTCCTTGAAAAAACTGAAAATCTTACTATCTCGTTTCTCAACTTCGGCGTGTAAGCGTTCGCCTGTTAAAACAACCTGATGTGTTGCGTCAAGCGGCACAATATGGACAGGCACCCCGAAATGGAAAATCTCATGCGCTGCCTCCGGATCAACAAAGATGTTAAATTCCGCTGTTGTCGTGACGTTGCCGTACGCTTCAAACGCACCACCCATTACAACAATCTTCTGAACCCGTTGCATCTTAGATGCATCTTTGCGAATCGCCTTCGCGACGTTCGTCAGCGGCCCCAACGTCACAATAATCAATTCATCTGGGTAGTGCGACACCATCTCAAGAATAAGATCAGCCCCCGACACGGAAGATACCGCTGCGTTGACAGGCGGGTACAATAGATTACCATCGGCACTCCGCAATTCGCTGATATTTCCTAACCCATCTTCGCCGTGAACGTGTGCCGCTGTCACAAGCGGTTTCGCAAGGGGTTCTGCCTCACCTTGGGCAATAATAGGAAACGCCTTCAAGTCAAGCACGCCTAAAATTGTGAGTAGATTGCGTGTCGCCTGCGTGACAGGCACATTCCCGCAGACAGTCGTTATCGCCGCTATCTGTAATTCAGGGGAGCGCATTGCAAGAATGATTGCAAAAGCGTCATCTACTCCTGGGTCAGTATCTATAAGGATTCGTTGCATTTTCTGCCCTTCTCTATGATGTTTTATTTATTTTAACACTACAGAGCAATTTTGTCCAATTATAGCCCGAAAGCATAATGTGGACATTTTTCATGGATTGCGGTATACTTAAAAAACAAAATCAAAAGGAGTCACCTCATGAAAAAAATACAATCCTTTACTTGGCAAGTAGGAATAAGCATCTATATCGGCGTATGTCTTATCGCGCTATCAAATATCGCTTGGGCAGACGGACATCTCCAAATCAACGAGAAGGAGCAGAAGCTCGTCTTAAAGGGTAAAATCTCTGAAGCCCTCGGCGAATACGATGCACATCTAAAAGGTGCCGTTGAATACCTCGTTTGTGGACACAACGGCAAGGAATATGAGAGCATTATCGTCGTTGAAGCAACAGCGAAGGAAATTTACAATGCCCTTGACCAATTCGGTGTAGAGGTCGGTACACCGCCCGGCTACGATGAAGAAACAGATGAACCGATACCAGCAAAAGGGACTGAATTTATTATCTCCGCCGAATGGATGGAGGGTGATGAAACAAAAAAAGTCCGTGCTGAAGAACTCATTTTCAATGTAAAAACCCAAAAACCGATGCAACTGGTCACTTGGATCTATTCCGGTTCACGCGTCATAGCAGATTTGGATAGTGATGATGAGGATGCGATGATACCACACGCATTTATGAGCAACGATATTGTCGCTTTGAAACGGTTTGATGCAAGCGCGCTTTTCCAAAATCCGCTCCCTGAATCCGAAGAAGAGAACATCTATAAAAAGAACGATGCCTTGCTGCCAAAACTTGGGACATCCGTTATGCTCACCATTGAGGTTAACCGAAAAATCCAACTCTTTGTGCTCATCGATGGAAAGGTGCAAGGCGTAGGATTCCGCAATTTCACACAGAGGAACGCCAAGCAGCTTGGCATCAAGGGCTACGCTAAAAATCTACCGAACGGTAAGGTCGAAGTCGTCGCAGAGGGTGATAAGTCGCAGTTAGATGCGTTAGTCGCTTTACTAAAGAAGGGACCGCGCTTTGCAAAAGTTGATTCGCTTCACGCTGACGAGCGTCCCTTCACTGGCGAGTATAAAATTTTTGAGGTTCGGTATTAAGCCATGACGCGGACACCTGCAAGCGTATATCAAAAAAACATATCGGGGATCCTCCTCGCCGCAGGGCTTTCCACGCGGATGGGAGAACCGAAGCAGCTGCTTCCTTTCGGCGAAAGCACTATCGTTGAGACCGTGGTGGACAGCATGCTCGGTGCCAAATTCGAGGAGATTATCGTCGTTGTCGGGCACCGTAGCGACGAGATTCAAAAGCAGCTCGGGACACGCACTATCAAAACCGTTTTTAACCCTGAGTACCGCGACGGTATGCTAACCTCCGCGCAGGCAGGTGTCCAGGCACTTGAGGGAAGCGATGCATTCGCGCTCATGCTTGTAGATCAACCCTTCATCACATCTGCATTGATTGATCAAGTTGTTGATGCCTATCTGCGAACACGGAAAGGGATAGCCGTACCGAGTTATCATTATAAGCGTGGCCATCCGGTCATCTTTGATTACAAATATGCCCGCGATATTCTGGCACTCACCCCGGAAAGCGGCGGTGTACGGACGCTTTTCAAGAAGTATAGCCACGATATTCACTATGTTATGGTAGATACAGACAGTGTACTCCGCGATATTGATAACCCCGAAGATTACAAACGCGCCCTAAAGGAGAAATAAATATGAAAGAGTCCCACAAAAACGCGCCTGAAATGCCCGAATCCATACCGACTACGGCGACGTTAGAAGATTTTCTTAAGAACGATGTCCCGGGATATGAATACATTGACGGCAAATTAGTACTGAAGTCGCCGCCGGAAAGGTACCTGCCGATCCCCACTACGATGACATTGGAAGAATTCCTTGAGAACGATATGCCAGGATATGAATACGCGAAAGGAGAATTGATACCGATGTCACCAGCTACGAGAAGACACGGTAAGATTAGTGCAAATGTTATAGGGCATTTGTACTCACACGTCTACGAAAATGGGTTGGGGGAATTGTATACCGCAGAGACGATATTTCAAGTTGGCGACCGCTTGATGAAACCGGATGTCGCGTTCGTTTCAACCGCCCGGCTGGATGTCGACGAAGATAAAATATTTCCTATCCCGCCCGATCTGGCGATTGAAGTGGTATCACCATCAGATGTCCAGTCGCGTGTTACCCGGAAGGCGTTGGACTATCTGAACGCCGGAACCCGTCTTGTTTGGGTCCTGGACCCCGTCTCCAAAACGGTGACAGTGTACCGCTCCGAAAGCGACATTGAGGTACTTACCCGCGAAGCCACATTGATAGGTGAGGATGTTGTACCAGGGTTTACCTGTCTTGTCGCAGAATTCTTTGAATGATAGGATAATATTGAACAAAGTGGAGGGCAGCGCGAAGGCCAATTAGTTAAAAGTACGGTTTTCTAACCTTACAAGTTCCTAATAGGTTGGAACAGATCGGAAACCTGCCCGAAACGAAGTGGAGGGCAGCGCGAAGGCCAATTAGTTAAAAAATAATGTTTACATCTATTGAAAAAGTTCAAGCCGTATGTGAAAAACATGCGTATATCGCAGATAAAGGGTTAGCGACAACACTCTATCTTGCACACCATCTCAAGAAACCTATCTTCCTTGAAGGTGAACCCGGTGTCGGCAAAACAGAAGTTGCCAAAGTCCTTGCCGATTCCACAGGTGCGAAACTCATTCGATTGCAGTGCTATGAAGGCTTAGACGCAAACAGTGCATTGTATGAATGGAACTACACCCGGCAGATTTTGCAACTGCGGATTGACGAAGCACGCGATCGCGACAAAGAACAGATCGGCACAGACCTCTTTAGCGAAACATTTCTACTGAAACGTCCGCTCCTTGAGGCTATCCAAAGCGATGACGATGTACCACCCGTCCTACTCATTGACGAGGTTGACCGGAGCGATAGTGAATTCGAGGCGTTTCTGCTCGAAATCCTATCCGATTTCCAGATTACCATTCCCGAAATCGGCACGATTCGCGCGAAACATATCCCTTATGTCGTGTTAACCTCAAACCGCACACGGGAGGTCCATGAAGCACTCAAACGTCGTTGCCTCTATCAGTGGATCGATTACCCCACCATTGAAAAGGAATTGGCGATTGTTCAGACGAAGCTGCCCCACATTGATGAACACCTCGCGCAGCAACTCTGTCAGATAATGCAACTCTGGCGGCAGGGAGATTACTATAAGAAACCAGGAGTCGCTGAAACACTAGACTGGGCATTGGCACTCATCGCGCTCGGTAAGGGGCAACTGGACGCAGAAGCGGTTGCTGAAACCCTCGGCTGTGTTTTCAAATATCAGGACGATATTCAACGCGCACGCACCGTAGAACTCTCTGAGTTGGGACTATAGAATGAATCAAAATCGGAAAGATCGACGTGTTGGAACTAAAATCTTTAGAGGTACTGGTTACCTCCTTTTGGTCGCTGCAGCTTTCTGCACAATGATCCCATTGCTATGGCTGTTGACCTCCTCCTTTAAAACCGCAAATGAAATTTTCGCGGTTCCGATACAGTGGTTCCCGAGCCTCCCCCCGCGCGTCGCATCATCGCCTTATATCGTCGAAAAGGCTTATCCGAATATAGAAAGACCAAAAGCAGTAGACGAAACAACATGGCAGACGTTAGCACCACAACTCACACAGGTCGTTTGGACAAGAGCGAAAACGTATATCGCAGCCAACGCGCAGCTCTCTAATCACGTTCCATCCGAGGCATTACAGACAGAAATAATAGAAGGGTTGTGGCAACAATTGGTGGCGATCCTGCCAGAAGAAGTCTGGAGTAACCCAACACCTGCGATCATTGCTGCGGTACAGGAAGCCATTATTCCTGAAGCAGTTGACACGATTTGGAGCTCGGTTTACCGTGAAGTCGCAGTTGGGAAGCTCCAAATAGAGGACCTCGACTTCAATCGTACACCCATTGAATCTGTCCCGTGGGAAGCAAACACAGGCACGCGCATCCGTCCATCTGCCGACCCGCAGACTGTAGCAAATGTGTCTTACGAATTCCGAGACAACAGCACCGTCAGCATCGCAGCGACTATTTCCTCGCCTATGCCAGTCGAACAGATTCGTCGCCTTATTCTGCCTATCCGCGGCGATGCCACATATCACCACCTCGACCTAACCGTTTCCGTTGAGGATCTCCGCGGTATCATATATCAACCGACCCGTCCCTTCGTTTTGGAAAGTGCCTTATGGAAAAATGTAGTATGGCGACTGCACGGCACCCCCGGCGAGTTGGAGGCATCACACATCACGATGCAGCAAGTGAAGACAGATAACACAACACAACCTACAGCGGAAATACGCACCGGAAACCAATTGTTACTACAATTGACAATCCATCAACCATCTTACCCTTCAATCGTATGGGATAAATTGACTTCAAACTATCGGAACCTGTGGAAAACTGTGCCGTATAATCGCTACTTTATCAACAGTGTTTTCATCGCCACCGCTTCAACACTCCTCACGCTGTTTTTCTGTTCGCTTGGCGGTTATGCGTTTGCGAAGTATCAATTTCGCGGTCAAAAAATCCTGTTCGGTATCCTTCTTGCCTCCATGATGGTCCCTTTTCAGGTGTTGCTGGTGCCCCTGTTTGGACTGATGTACGACATCGGTTGGCTGAATAGTTACAAAGCCATTATCATCCCATTTTCAGTCGGCGCATTCGGGATATTTCTGATGCGTCAATTCATCGTCACAATTCCCTCGGAACTGCTTGATGCAGCACGCATTGATGGTTGTTCGGAGTTCGGCATCTATTATCGGATTGTGCTGCCTATCATCAAACCCGCACTCGGCGCACTAACGATCTATTCATTTTTAGGGTCATGGAACGGTTATCTCTGGCCCCTCATCATTTTGCGCGATGAAGCGAAATATACATTGCCAATCGGCTTAGCAAATCTCGTCGGCATCTATCGCCAAGATTACGGCATGCTGATGGCTGGTACACTGTTATCCTTAATGCCGATTGTTATTCTCTTTCTCGCCATGCAGCGTGAGTTTGTACAAGGCATTACTTTAGGAGGCGTCAAGGAGTAAAAAATGTCAGATTACACAACGGTTACGAAAACGTCAGCAATACGAGAAGGTCGCGGAAAAGCGTTTACTGTTAACGGAAAGCGGATCGCTATTTTCAACGAGAATGGTGAATTCTGTGCTGTAGACAACACGTGTCCACATGCCATGGGGTCACTCGGTAGAGGCAGAATTCGGAACGGTATTGCTGTATGTCCTGTACACGGCTATGCCTATAATACAGCAACTGGCGAATGCCAAACTGACCCCCGCCTCCGCATCAGGACGTATCCACTGATTGTTGAGGATGAGGAAATCAAAGTTGAGGTGAAGTCGTAAGAAAAGCCGGGTGTATAGGGCGTTAAAAATCCGTATTGATACCTATTATGAACGAAGTTTTATGAATCGGTTCAAATAGGGAGACCCCTTCCGCTGTTTCAACGCGGCGGAACCGGTACTCACGGGTAACAATCGTTTCAATCGGCGGATAGATCGCATAACCGATCCGTAAACTGAGCGCAGACTTTTCATCCAGATCAAACAGATCCGCGACGAAAGCCGTCTCGCCGCCTTCGCCGATATCCCGTTTTGTATAGAACGCCTGAACCCTCAGACGCGGCACTAACCCCGAACTTGCCGCTGCCACGTAAAGTTTAGGGAAGCCATTATTATAGTCTTCAAACGTTCCAAAGAACTGGAGGTATGTCACTGGCTCCCAGATGAATTCTGAAAAAAAGCCTTGCCTCTGTTGATTGTTCGTTTCGGTGTCCAGAAAATCGAACATATCCTGTTCTGATGACACCGATTTCACCGATTCGTAGGTATAATCAAAAACAGAGGGGATATATCCTTCGTTCAAAACGCGGTACTCAAATTTGAAGATGGCTTTAGGGGTAGTAAATCCAATACCAATAGCGTTACCCCATGCGAATTCCGTTGTCCCTATGGTGTCGTCTCCCACCGGGGTACTTTCTAATTCTATTATGGGTGCCTGCTCAATTGATTCAGTTGCTAACGGTTCTTCGAAACTATCCAAAGTATTCAGCACAGCAAAATCATTATACAGATCAAGCCTAAACGTACCTCTCTCAATAATTGGAAACCCTACATCCACGCCTAAGGCAGTCAACGGGTCTTCCGTATCCTCTTGTGGATTTGGATCGCTATCGGTGAGATAGGTGGCACCGAGTTCAAAACGGGTGAGCAGGTTATTATTTTCTGTACGCAGAAACGGACGATAAAACAGACGTCCCCCAAAGATTAAGGGATTACCGAGGTCATTCACTATTGTTTCAACGC
Source organism: Candidatus Poribacteria bacterium (assembly GCA_963668035.1). Taxonomy (GTDB): domain Bacteria; phylum Poribacteria; class WGA-4E; order WGA-4E; family WGA-3G; genus WGA-3G. The sequence goes on from OY764073.1 coordinate 1,555,811, forward strand.
CGTATCGGTTATTGGATGCCCTAAGATTTACACGTAGGCCCCGCCGGTCATAATTAGAATAGCCGGACATAATTGAACCGTGTCCTATTGTTAGATAATCCAATTCGCCAAAGCGGAAATAGAACGGATCATAAGGCTCGGCATAACGGACGTAACGGATGAGTCTTAACCATGTGCTTGGACTATTCCACGATTCACCGTCTTCGGCGAGGATTTGAGAAACCGTATCTACTGCGTAAGGGTTGTAGAGCACAACCACGTCTAACCCGATTCCAACTTTTCCGAGTGAAATATCAGGCTGTGCTTGCAGTTGAATATAAGGATCTGTATCAATGAAAGTCAACCCACCGCCGTATAATCTGCTTGTCAGGAAGTCGGGATGTTGCAGCGCGGCTAAGCCGGGTTTTTCTTCAGCACGCGTAGAAGTCGGCAGTGTGAGGAGAAAAATTAAAATCCCAATTGTTAACGCAACAGGACATGTAAAACCCTTATCTCTGTTCATCTGCTAACAATCCTTCCATCTTTCATCTGGATAACGCGATCGGCGTTCCCTTTTAAGCCTTCATGGTGTGTCACAATAGCGATGGTGGTTTGGTGCTCCTTGCGCAGTTCTTGGATCAGGTTCATCAAATTGTCGCTTTGGCGACTGTCTAAGTTAGCAGTAGGTTCATCCGCGAAGATGATTTTCGGGCGGTTAGCGAGCGCACGCGCAAATGAGACGCGCTGTTTCTCGCCTCCTGAGAGTTGCGCAGGGCGATGATGAAGCCTCTCTATTAAACCGACCTGTGTGAGGAGCTCTATCGCACGACTTTCAGCTTCATGCGTTTTGGTTCTCGCTATGTCCATAGCCACCATCACATTTTCAAGCGCAGTGAGGTAGGGTAACAGGTGGAACAATTGAAAAACAAAGCCGATTTTTTCATGGCGGATGACACTCAGGTCTTCATTGACTGGATCAATCGGTGCGCCAGCAATGCGGAGTTCCCCGGCATCCGGGGTTAAAATACAACCGAGGAGACTTATCAGCGTTGTTTTCCCACAGCCGCTATCCCCCATAATCATCACCAATTCGCCCTCTTCAATTCGGATATCGACCGAGTCCACTGCGACAACAGTTGCATCGCCTGTACCAAAACGTTTCGTTAAGCCGGTGCCTTCTATGATGGCTGCCATCTATATTTCCCCCCGGAACGCTATCATCGGATCCACTGTAATCGCTTTGCGCGCTGCAAAATAACCGCTACCGCAACAGACAACGAAACTGATACACGCAACAATAATCGATTCAGCGAGATGAATCGCTACAAAAATCGGTGCTGCGGCCGCGAAGATATAGGATAGGATAAGCCCAAGCACGACACCGACACCGGAAATCAAAACGACCTGTTTCAGCAGCAGTCCCATCACATAACTGTTTGCCGCACCAATAGCCTTCAAAACCCCGATCTCCTGTGTCTTTTCAAGCATTGTCACATAAGTAATCATCCCGACGAGAATACCCGCTGCTAACCAGAGCATCACCCGCAAGAATTGTACCGCTTTCATCGGTTCATCAACATAATAGGCGATAATGTCACCAAGCGTCTGTTTTAAGGTACGCGCTTCAATCGTTTCGAAGGCATCTAAACCGGCAGCAACCTGCACAGACTGTTCAGTTTTATCCGTTTTAGCGATCATCATATTGACATGTGGCGTATTACCAAGTAACAGTTTCTGAGCAATACGGACATCCATAAAGAGCAGCGGCGTATCCAAAACGAACATTAGACTTTCCGCTTTTCCGACCACCCGCACCTTTTCATTGCCAAGCGTGATTTGTTGTCCGATTTCCAACCCCATTTTTTCATCAACCACGACCTCGTACGGGACTGGGTCCTCAGGTCTATAATCCTCAAAATTGCTTCGGGTGAACATTCTCCCTTCAACGGCTTGTTTGGGACCACCGAGTTGGCCCAATTTGTAACCAACAACAATCGCCTTAGTGGATTTTCCGTCGATCGTAGGGCGCGCTTGTGCAAAAACCAGTGGAGATGCTGAATCGGGCGTTAAGCCTTCTGCTGAATTCAGAAATGCCATGTATTCCTCAACGACCATCGAAAACCCGATAAACGCGCCGCCAGAGCCTTCAGCAGAAATCCAGATGTCTGCACCTGTGGATGTCACATATTGCCGCGCTTGGATACGCATCCCGTTCATAATACCGCCTAATAGCAAAATCAGTGAAATCAGCACGGTAATGCCGAGTGCCGTTAGCACGACCCTCGCTTGGCGATAACGCATGTCTTTAAGGAAGAGTGTTTTCATAACGAACCCTATCTTTATAAGGCTGCGAGCCTTTCGGGCATTGTCTGCCGTTTACGACGGTGCAATTCGACGTGTTCTTGATACGCACCATCATCCGCCTCAGCACCCGTCTCACGTTCAAGGAAAAGCGGGAAATGAGACGCGGGCGGTTTGGCGTTATGATACGCGTTGCTATAGCTCCGCATGATAATACGCTGTTCACGGTTAAGCGTCTCCAACCACTCCGGTGAAGAATGAAAGCGATCCGCAGGTGTAAGCCACGATGGACAATAGGCAACAAAGATGTTGTAACGCACCATATCGCTCTCATTCGGTTCAACGCGATGCCAAATGCTGGAATGCATCACTGTCATCGTGCCTTTACGCGGGCAGACGATCTTTTCTCCCGGAATACTCTTGTGTGTATCGTAGCCATCCATATACTGCTGACGATGGCTGCCCGGTAACACGACGAGGTTACCCATCTTCTCACGTGGCAGATCTGTCAACCAATATCCGATTTTGATTTGCAACGGCAACTTCGGTGAAAACACACCGTAGGGTAACACCCGCGCACCGTCAGGGTGCCACTGATTGTACTGTTTACCACCGGGGGGTCTCAAGAAAAACTGGCTCTGATGCAATTTGAGAAGTTCCCCAAATAGATCATAGGCATAACCGACATGCCGTTCATGGTCGATAAGCCCCGTGAACACGGGGTCGCGTTCAACGATGTTCTGTAGGCCGAGGTACCCACCGGGTGTATATTTCGGTTTGGTCGCAGCGACACGGTCTATTGCATCAATATAGGTCTGAGTGTCCGCCTCGGAGATCGCATCTTCAATAAAGATGATACCGTCTTCGTTAAAGGTTTTCCACTGTTCGGGTGTAAATCCGGGCGGTGCAACACGATATTTCTGTTGGGTTCCCATTGGAGTCCTCCTAATTTGCTGGTGGTTCGGGTGGATCCGGGAACGGTTCCGTGAAAGTTTCATTCCGTGCCTCCGCAGCAAGGCGGCGATTATTCCACTCGGCAATCTCTTGATAAACCTCCGATCTGCCTTCGACCCTGCCTTCCGCTTTACCTTTCGCTTCCGCCTCAGCAAAACGCTTTTTCCGTCGATCTTGATAGTCTTTCAGCCGTGTAAACATGATAATATATCCCTCCATAGAAATTGTTAATCCTGTTGCCCACGCCAAAGCGTGCGGTTTGCTTCCTAACATCGTGTAAAGTGCATCCCTCCACGCTTGTTTCTCCAGCAGGATTTCGTGCAAGAATATCCCGATAAGAATTGCGAACAAGAGGAGCGTAAAACGAACCACAGCATCTTCGGCATCCCTGACAGTAAACAGGGCCGCCCGGGTTTCTCTGTTTCCCATAGATCATCCTTTTCTAAATAGGTATTATACCCAATTTTGCGACGCGATGTCTACTTTTTAATTTCCTGCTTAGATAGTAAAAAGCATGGCACGCAGACCACGCCTATAGTGATTATGGATGCAACCCGCTAAACGTTACTTATAGTTTGTATCAAGTGGTCATTTGATACTATTTCCGAATTACCATCCTTCGCACGGATGAAATGTTGTCTGCCTGCAATTGGTAGAAATAGACACCACTGGCGACATTTTCACCTAAACTGTTGCGCCCGTCCCAATATGCCGCACGACTTTTGCCTGTGTAATAGCCTGTTGCCTGATGTCCCAGTGCTAATGTACGAACTACGATGCCTTTCGTATCATAAATCGTAATCTGGACATCGCTGGCGTTTGCGAGTTGATAAGGTATCCACGTTTCGGGGTTAAACGGATTAGGATAGTTCGGCAGCAACGCAGTCATTTTTGGACGAACCGCGCGCAAAAGCGTTTCTAACACGCCGATGGCTCGCCGAAAGGCAGCACTTCCGTCGTCAACTTTTCGGACCTGTGCTAACCAATTTTGAACCTGTTCAGCAGTTGCAATGTTAACAGCAGGGGCAGCTGGCACTTCTTCGCCGAAGTTGTTAGCGACTTGCACCAAATCCAAAACATTGACAGTGCCATCAGCATTGATGTCGGCATTCGTATTCTCATTGGGTCCACCCGGATGCCCGATTTCATTCGCGACCAACACCAGATCCTGAATGTTAACCGTTCCGTCTTGATTAACATCCGATTGAACATAGATAGGTGCATCATTCACCTCAAAACGGACGATTTCAGTAAAATCCGCCCGAAAAGCGTTCTGTGCTTTATCAAACACTGTCATCTCAGCAAGTCCCCATGTACCCGGGATACTACCAACCGGCAAAATAATTGTCTTGTGATATGTCTGATAAACTGTCGGGTCTCGTGAAAAATAGATCGTCCAAAAATCCTTATCATAATGCCTGAAGAAGTGTGTCACGCCTTGAGGATCTCGTAAAAGCATTTCTGTCTTTGCATATCCACTGATATTGTCTTTGATTCTAAAGGTAATATCAACTTGGGTTTCGCCATTTGGGGCTTCCGGACGTGTTGGTTCAGCTTGAATTGTAATCCGATTTAAATCAAGGGTAGGCGGTGTGCTGTCCGGATTTGTTGTTACGATGTCAATTGTGGCAGCGAGTTCATCAATGATTTCTTGTTCATTTCTTAAAGCATGATCTGGATCAGTGAAATATACGCCGCGAGCATTTAACGCAACATCTTCCATCAGAATATAGTTAAGTGAATATGTTCCACTCTGGAAGTAGTCTGGAAAAACCAACCCAACATTCGCTTCACCGGTTTCTGAATTATACGCTCCCCAACTTTCACGCCGAGAATAGGTCTTTCTGCTCTGATCGTTCATCCGCGCATAGACACCTTTTATACCATTTTTTTCAATAAATTTCCAATGAGCGGTAACAACTTGGTAGGCTCTACCTGCTTCAGTAGTCGCTTCTGATAAAGAGAGTCGCATTGAATTTTTGACATAAACTGGTGCTTCACAATCCGCTAACGGATTATCGATATAAAGCTTCCAGCCAAAATCGATTTGAGATTCGTGCCGCTCATTACCTTGTGCATCCCAGATACGGATGGCATCAGGCCCCCAATAACCGTTCGCCGCATAACGTGATAACGTCGCCTGTCCGCGCAAAATATGTCCAGAAGCAACTTGCATGCCATTTGCATCAACAGGAGACATCCAGGCAAGATCGAAAAAAGTGCCTTTCTCACTAAACACTCTGATGTACGCTGATTGTGCAGCATCCAAGTGACTCTCCCCATGGATTTCAATATCTACCGTTATCCGTCTATAGGCATATCCGGGATCCCATTCGGGCCCCAGATACACAGAATACTTTCGCATCAACGCCAAAGAGGCACTATGGGATGGCACCTGTATCTGTTCATCAAGCAGTGTAATCTCTATCGGTTCAATAATCGTCGCGCTTTCGGAACCTTCTGGGGTTTCGTCTATTTCCCAATGGTAAGTAAAAGCATCACTATAGGAGATACCGCCCCACAAAAGAATAACTGAAGTGAGCGCGAAAAGCGAGGCATATTTTTTCATGAAACATTTGTTGGAATTCAGTAAAGTGATCAGCATATTGATAATCGTGAAATGCATAGTCAGTATCTCCGCGAATATGTTTAGGCTTAACAAATTTTCAAACGGAGCGTTGAAAGGCTTAGGTCTTAAGATGCAGGTCTATCTAAAATAGGGTCTAATTCGCCTTCACCAATCAGGCGTTCCCGCTCTTTTCTCAAACGGTTTCGTTCCTCAACGATTGCTAATGTTGGTCCTTGTGTTGTCTGCCACTCTTGGCGTGATTTTTCGTGGTATTGTCTCACCCGTTGTAGGTAAGCGTCTACTTCCGCTTTGTTTACCTCATAGTAAAGGAGCGTTGCATAAATTTTCTCCAAGGGTAAGTTCTTGAAGCAGTACAAAATATCTTCAGGTGCTTTGCCCTTTAGATGCTCTTCCAATACCTCATCAATATAAACGCGGTACCCTTTAATACGGATGCTGGTGTCATCAATAAAATCGAAATAGTCTTGCAAATCCATGTTTCACCTCTTTTGTTCAGGCAACGCTGTACGGATACCCTTTGTATCCAAAAGTTAAAACGGGGCTGCTGGCAGATTGCCGATTCTATAAAGGAAGATATTCTATCTTATTGCGATATTCTTCGGCATCCGAAGCCGCCCAAATCATTTCTAACATTTCCAAGATTGGACGAATCGCGTACTTTTTCCGAAAGATGAGGATCCCCGGTACATGTCCTCCGGTTTTCAGGTGATTTCCAAAGTGGACAGGCATTGTTCTGCGGTTGTTGGTGACGAGAATATAGTTGTTGCGCTCAATCCATTCTAAGATAACAGGATCTGGCGTTGACTTCGGGGGGACTCCCGGATCTCCGATTACCACTACCTCTATTTCTGACTGCTTTTTCCGGAGTTGTACCCGGACCTCAGGGTCCATGTCCTCATCAAGTAGAAACCGTGGCCGCATCTGATCCCCTTGCCTCCGAAGGCGATGCTTTTCCTTCGGTAATCCGTTTTTCACGTGCTTTTAGGAGGCGTTCGCGCCGTTCAATATATTCCGGAGTTGATGCTACGGTTTGCAGCCATTCCTGGTATCTTTCTTCTTTCCCTTTTTCCACACGAGCCATGTATGCATCCACTTCCACTTTATTCGCCAGGTAGTAGAGGATGGTGGCATAGATTTTCTCCATTGACATCTGTGGGTAACGCTGCTGAAGTTCATCAGGCCCTTCACCCCAAAGATAATTGCTCAACACATTGTCTATATAAACGCGGTGCCCCTGAATACGGATGTTTTCGTCATCAATAAAATCGAAGTAGTTTCGCAAATCCATGTTTTCGCCCTTTATAACTTGATAGTCTGTGTAAACATAATACATCTCTGCTTCCTGATACTGGAGTCATAGACACACACTGTGTTCCCTATAGCAATCAAGAAACCACAGTGTGTGCCTACTATTTTGATTTATTGGCTCTCACGCAAACGCGCTTCTAACGCCGCTAATTCATCAGATAACGCTTCCGGTAACTTATCACCGAAACGCTCATAATGCTCGCGAATTAATGCAATCTCGTTGAGCCACTCTTCAACATCAACATGCAAAAGTTCTTCCATCTGCGCGTCCGTTACATCTAAGCCGCTGGTATCAATCGCACCCGATGCTGGCAGATAACCGATCGGCGTTTCAACAACATTGCCTTTACCAGCAACACGCTCCACGATCCATTTCAATACTCGACTGTTTTCACCGAAACCGGGCCAGAGCCATCCGCCATCAGCATCCTTCCGGAACCAATTGACGTAAAAGATTTTCGGGAGTTTGCTGGCATCCGTGCGTTTCCCCATCTCCAACCAATGGGCGAAGTAGTCACCCATGTTGTAACCACAGAACGGAAGCATCGCCATCGGATCGCGGCGGAGTTCGCCGACTGTACCAGCGGCGGCTGCCGTGCGCTCAGAAGAAGCAATAGAGCCGATGAAAGTACCGTGCTGCCAATTGAAGGCTTCAAAGGCGAGCGGTACCGTCGTGGCGCGGCGTCCACCGAAGAGGATAGCCGAGATGGGAACACCATTCGGATTTTCCCAGTTCGGATCAATAATCGGGCATTGCGCCGCAGGTGTCGTATACCGCGAATTCGGGTGTGCCGCTGTCTTTTCATCGCCGGGGTGCCATTCTTCGCCGAGCCAACTGGTGAGTGTTTCCGGTGGCTCTTCGCTCTGCTCTTCCCACCAGACATCGCCATCTTCTGTGAGCGCGGCGTTTGTGAAAATAGAATTGGATGCAAGCGTATGCATGGCGTTCGGATTGGTGTCCATTGACGTGCCGGGCGCAACGCCGAAGAAACCCGCTTCCGGGTTAATCGCATAGAGCCTCCCATCTTCACCGAATTTCATCCATGCGATGTCGTCACCGATAGTCTCCGCTTTCCAGCCCGGTAGTGTTGGGGTAAGCATGGCGAGGTTCGTTTTACCACATGCACTCGGAAACGCCGCTGCGATATAGGTTTTCTCGCCTTCAGGACTCGTTAAACCCAAAATTAGCATGTGTTCCGCCATCCATCCATCATTCTTCGCCATCACAGAAGCGATACGGAGGGCATAGCACTTTTTACCGAGCAGTGCATTCCCACCATAGCCGCTGCCATAAGACCAGATGGAACGTTCTTCCGGGAAATGAACGATATATTTGTTATCCGGATTGCAAGGCCAGGAAACATCCGACTGTCCCGGCTCAAGCGGCATACCAACGGAGTGTAAACACGGAACGAAATCCCCATCTTCCCCCAAAATATCCAATACATCACTGCCCATGCGTGTCATGATGCGCATATTGACAACCACGTAGGGGGAGTCACTGATTTCAACACCGATATGTGAAATCGGAGAACCCAAGGGTCCCATACTGAACGGCACAACGTACATCGTCCTGCCTTTCATACATCCCTTGAAGAGCCCTTTAAGGGTTGCCTTCATCTCATCTGGGTCGTGCCAATTGTTTGTCGGTCCTGCTTCAAGCGGTGTTTTTGAACAGATAAACGTTCTGCCTTCAACGCGTGCGACATCGGCAGGGTTGGAGCGAGCGACATAGCTCCCTGGACGTTTCTCCGAATCCAATCGGAAGAAGGTCCCTTGCTGGACTAATGCCTCACACAACCTGTCATTCTCTTCCTGTGAACCGTCACACCAATAGATAGAATCGGGTTGGCAAAGCGCAGCTGCTTCTTCAACCCAACGCTGTAACTTCTTGTTTTTGGTCATCTAAATCTCCTATTGCTAAATGCTATTCCTCAAAAAATGCATATTATTTCTCATATATATTTTATAACAAAATATATCACTTGGCAAATTAAAAGGGTTTCCATATTTTGCCAACTGATAGCGTGGCACTAAAACGACGCGCCTAAGTTGACATGGATTTTGCCACGCAACGGGGAATCGCCAGTGGCAAGTCCATAATTGATCCGCAGAATGCCGCCCTTAGACTCAAGGCGGGCACCAACGCCGTAACCGACTCGGAGTCTATCAAAAACAGAAGGCGTTTCAATCAAAGTTACCGCGCCTAAATCAGTAAAGACAAAAATCTGTGAGTCGGGCCCGACGAGAAAACGGTATTCGAGATTAGCATACACCCGACGCGGTCCTGAAAACCAATCTTCATCGTACCCGCGCAAAGTAGTCGCACCGCCGAGATAAAAAAGTTCAGTCGGCGGAATAACTATGTCAGATCGGTTTGCAAGCTGCGCCGTAAAACCCCATGCAGCAGCACCGTGGAGTTCAATAGCGACCGTCTGTTTTCGCCATGTCGGGAAGTATTGTTGCAACGAAAGCCATACTTTCCGCAACCGAAAATCGCTTCGTGATACCTCAATAGCGACACTATCACGCCGTCCGCGCGTGGGGTTCAGGAAATAGTCACGGGTGTCCCGTGTCAAGCGAAAAGCCACACTGTACTTCGTTCCGCTATACGGTGTCGGTTGTGTTAATGAAGTAGCACTTGGATCGGAAAAGACTAGGGTTTCGGCATCAAGCGAAGGCGAAGGCGTTGGAGGTAGTCCTGTGTTTGGCACGTTAATCCGTTTGTAACCTAATGTCACGCGCCCCTCAAAGACGCGCCCAAAATGAGTCGTAGCACTTACGTTGCCAGACTGTTCTTCGGAGAGCACTTCTGTATCGTCGGACGAAAGACCTGACAGTTGGGTCCTATTTGGATTCTGCTGTTTGAATTGCCCGTATTCTATACCGATGGTTACCGGTTTACCGAATATCCACGGTTCGGCATAACCGAGTCGGAAGATCTTAAGGAGACCGGATTTCCAATAGAGGTTAACCTGCCTCCCCGTTCCTAACAAATTCGTTTCACGGGCTTCAAGCACACCTGTAAGTTGTGGTGCTGCGTCTACTTCAGAATCGGGAGGCGCATAGCCGATAACACCACTCAAGCGTCCTGTTTTGGCTTCGGTTACGTGTGCATGGAAATCAATCTTATCTTCTGTCGCGCCGGCTTCCAATACATTCGGATTAATCTGATAGAAATAGCCTAAATTTCGTAAGCGACGATAACTGGCATCAATGTCGCGCTGATCGAAACGTTGGTTCGGTTTCACAGCGATTTCCCGAAGCACTACCGTCGTTTTCGTTTTCTTCAATCCGCTTACCTTGACTTCACCAATCCCGACCTCTGCACCCTCTCGGATATTTAGATGAAAATCGACACTCCCTGTCTCTGCCGAAAATCGGAAGTCCTTGGGCGCGATTTCAACTTTTGGATATCCGTATTCGCTGTAAAGGGTCTGAAGGCGTTCTATGCCTTGCTCCAACGCAATCGTCGTAAAAAATTGACCCCGCCGTAAATTAAGTTGATCCCGGATGTCGGCTTCTGAAAAGCGTTCATTGCCCGCGAGTATAACCGCACCTATACGAATCCGTTTCCCTTCAACAATTTTTACACTAATAACCATCTCTGCTGCATTGCTGGCCTCTGTGTTTTCTGCCATCAGTTCCATGTTAGGCACCGTTTCAGCAAACACGAAACCCGCTTCCCGATATGCATCGACAATACGTTCAAACCCTTCCACCATTGCTCCGCGAGTATACAGTTTTTCTTTTTCCCACCCGAATAGTTCTATCAATCTATCTTGACTTAAGTGATTATTTCCATTAAAATGGAGTTGATGGATACGGTAGCCGGGTTGCTCTGTATCCACTGTTTCCTTGTCGGGGGTTGACTGTTCGCCATAAAGTGTTTCAAGACAAGTCATGAAACAGAGCAGTAAACCGCTGAAAAAAAGGATGTGTAAAAATCTGTACCTATGCACCTGTCGCCTCCGTTAATGGTGTGGAAACCTTTCGATCACCTCGTTACAATATTTTAGCATAGTATTCACACTAACGGCAAAACAAACGCTTGACCTCAGCGACGCATCTATGAAAGAGAAAAAAATTTGATAAACATCTGAAAATGTGGTATAATATCATTTAGAGTTATTATACGCGGTACCTATTCAAAAAATTTTGGCAATGCGGTTTGAACGTTATCGTTCTTCAAGGAGTGTTAAAGATATATTATGCCAAATGCGCTATTTGTTTATCCGAAGTTTCCGCCATCCTATTGGGGTTTTCAGTACGCCTTAGAATTTATGGGCAAAAAATCATCAATGCCCCCACTTGGACTCTTGACGATCGCTGGAATGTTCCCGGACAATTATGCCATGAAAGTCGTTGATATGAATATAGAACCGCTCACGGATGCACATCTCCAATGGGCGGATGTCGTCTTTACCTCAACGATGATTGTTCAGAAGGAGTCGCTCTATGAAGTGGCTGAACGGTGTAATCAAGCCGACGTACCAATTATCGCTGGCGGCCCCCACCCTACTTCCTACTACGATAATATCAAGGCGGAAACCGATGCCACAATTAACCATTTTCTCTTTGGTGAGGTTGAAGAGACCTTTGAGGATTTCTTAACTGATTTTGAGAGTGGTGTCGCTAAGGAGGTCTATCGAGAAACGCGAAAACCAGATATTACGAAAACACCGCTGCCGCGTTACGATCTGATTGATATTAACAGCTACGGCTCAATGGCACTCCAGTTTTCGCGCGGATGCCCTTTTAACTGCGAATTTTGCGATATTACAAAGTTGTTCGGACGCGTGCCACGCACAAAAGACAATGAACAGATGCTCGCCGAGTTTGAGATGCTCTATCAACTCGGTTGGGAAGGCTCGATGTTCGTCGTCGATGACAACTTCATCGGCAACAAGCGTGATGCAATGCGTTTACTACCCGCTGTTGCGAAATGGCAAGAAGAACGCCAATTCCCGTTTTCGCTTTATACCGAAGCCAGCGTAAACCTCGTCGAAATCCCTGAAATGCTTGATGCAATGACTGAAGCAGGCTTTAACATGGTGTTCCTCGGCATTGAGAGTCCGAATGATGAGGCACTCCTCGGTACCTCCAAAGGACAAAATACCAGCAAAGAAGAAGAAGCTGGCAGCTACCTCATGCGCGCTATCAGAAAGATACAGAACAAGGGAATAGAAGTCACAGGCGGTTTTATCATCGGGCTTGATGGGGATACAGAATTTGATTCACATATCAACTTTATTCAAGAAGCCGGTATCCCGATGGCGATGGCTGGCCTGCTCACTGCTTTGAAGGAGACCGACCTCTGGCACCGATTAAAGCAGGAAAACCGTCTGCTTGTAGAATCCAGCGGAAATAACACCGACATGAGTCTTAACTTCGTCCCTGAAATGCCGCGCGAAGAACTTCTCACTGAGTACCGACGGGTTATTTCAACGCTCTATGACCCGACATTGAAAAACTATTTTGCACGATGTTTGACACTACTTCAACACATGCCTAAAACTCACAATAACGTCAGATCGATACGTACAGAGGAATTAATGGCATTTGTCCGCTCGAGCCAGAAGCAACTTTTCTCAAAGCAGGGCTTGGAGTACGTTCGATTTTTGGCGAAAGTCCTTAAGGATTATCGCCCGATGTTCCCTGAAGCCGTGCGATTAGCAATTATGGGGTACCACCTTGAGAAGATAACGCGCCACACTGTTGCTGTTGAGGATTTCAGAAACTTTTTGGCGCAGGAGATGGACACATTTAAAAAGAAAATTTCGCAATTTGTGGATGATCAAGGCAGCCGGATGAATGAGATTCAGACCTATTCGCGACAACTTTTTTCGCGCGTTAAGACAGAATACAATGCAATCCATAAGGATTTCCAATACGCTGCACAAAGTGCACTCACCGGTTTTCAGCAGTCGATGTTCAAAGAGTACTTAGAGGCGGAATTCACTGCTTTCAAAGCCGCAGTCAGCACCTTCACAAAAGCGCAAACCGAGCGGCTTAGTGAACTACAAGCATACATTCACAGCCTTTTTGCCCGTGTCGATGCACAGCGTGCGCAACTCCACAACGTTTTCAGACATCACACCGACGATTTCAAGCAGAACGCCCAAGAAACCTTTGATGCTTTCCATGAGTCGGTCCAGCGACATTTAGAGCAACTCTTCGGTTCTGTTCCTGTCCAAATTGAAGGACTGAGTTAGCAGGACTATGGTATCTATTCAAATAAAAAATCTCCGCTTTACTTATCCGAGCCGAGATGTCCCAACACTTCAAGGCATCACGACGCACGTACCTCGCGGCGCGTTCGTTTTATTGACAGGCCCGACAGGGTGTGGGAAATCTACTTTGCTGCGCGCGTTGAATGGCTTAATTCCGCATGCCTCTGCAGGAACGCTCACAGGGACAGTGTCCCTTGATGAAAAAAATATTGCCATACAACCACTCGCTACCACCTGCCAACAGGTCGCCCTCCTTTTCCAAAACCCTGATGACCAACTCTTTTGCACACGGGTCGAAGATGAAATCGCCTTTGGGCTCGAGAATCTCAGTTTTCCACCCGAAGAAATTCAGCAACGGATCCCTACTGCCTTGGAACAGGTAGGTTTATCCGGATTTGAATCTCGGCAGATTTCATCACTTTCTGGCGGTGAAAAACAGCGCGTCGCGCTTGCCGCTGTTTGCGCCATGCAACCACAAGTCTTACTCCTTGACGAACCCACCAGCCATCTCGATCCACAAGGCACGCGCGACATCCTTAATACTGTCAAGCAGCTAAATAGCGAAATTGGTATAACAGTTATTTTAGCGACGCATCGAACGAAAGCAGTCGCGCCGTTGTGCGATCACGTCTGGCTGATGGACGATGGTCAACTCTGTCTGGATGTGCCAAAGACAGATGCTTTTCAAGATGCTACCCCATATCAACGTTTAGGTGTCCAAATGCCGGAAACAGAAAACGCTGCGGTAAAGCTTCCAACTTCGTCTCTTAAGCGGACATCTAATGCAACACGACAAGATCCGCTTCTCAACATCCAAAATCTCCATTTTCATTATCCAAATACCGATAAAGACGCTGTTTGCGACATTTCTTGTGAGGTGCCGCGTGGGCAAGTACTCGCTATCATGGGCGCAAACGGTTCTGGAAAGACAACACTCATACACCTCATCGCAGGCTTGCTGCGTCCATCGGCAGGTACAGTGGTTATTGATGGAAAGCCGTGCGATCGCATGAAACTTCATCAATTAGCGGGTAAAGTTGGTATCGTTTTTCAGAATCCAGACCTATTGTTACAGGCGGAGACCGTCCGTAATGAAGTCGCATTCGGTCCCAAAAATCTTAAATTTCCTACAAAAACGCTTGAAGCGCGAGTTGATAAAGTGCTCAAACAATTTGACTTACAGACCCTTGGCACAGAGGCACCTTATGCGTTATCTCGTGGACAACGCCAGCGCACTGCAGTCGCTGCAACCTTTTCGCTCCACCCTGACCTTTTTCTACTTGACGAACCCACGACGGGTCAAGACGCACAGCACCTCTATCAGCTAATGGACGAACTCTGTGATGAAGTCCAACAAGCGCACAAAACCCTTATCTTCGCAACACATGACACAGCCCTCACCCTAAAATACGCTGCCCGTGTCCTCCTATTGCGCAATGGCACAATAATTTACGACGGCGATCCTGATACCGCCTTTGCCGATCAACACCTTGTACAGCAAGCATCCCTATAATCAATTCCTCAAGAGTCTTGACAATCCTTGTAGTGTATGTTATACTTCAAATCAAGAAGCGGACATTCCTGTTATTAGAACGCATAATCTTGAAGAATTGCTGACCCTGATTGTACCCACGCTACCTAATTGGTCCAAGTGGCAACCTGACTTCAAAATAATAACGCAGTATGCAGTCGAGCCTCGCTATCCCGGAGCTTTAAGGACATCCGAGGATACCCAACACGCCAGCCAGATATGTGATGAAGTGCGCCAAGCCATTCGCACACAGCTAAAACTCGCGATGCCTGTTGATTAATCTAAAAATGATTGCCCGTGCTGCAGGGCTATTCAATTGTACCTATTCACTTTACGTATGTAAATTTTTTCGATTGTAGGAGCGAGCTGTGCTCGCGATTTTTTGCTAATAACGTTTACTTATGTAAAGCAAAACCAATATCCAAATCGTACAATTGAATGACCCTGGCCCGTGCTGCAGGGCTATTCAATTGTACCTATTCACTTTACGTATGTGAATTTTTTCGATTGTAGGAGCGAGCTGTGCTCGCGATTTTTTGCTAATAACGTTTACTTATGTAAAGCAAAACCAATATCCAAATCGTACAATTGAATGACCCTGGCCCGTGCTGCACAAACAATTGACTTTTCGCAGCAAGTCCGATATAATTCAAATTTACAATCCATCTCCATTAAAGAGAAATTCAATGAAAATAAGTTCAACGTTTCATATTTCAGTTCTTTTTATGGCAGTCTTGGTGTTCAGTATGCCGCTTCTTACCCTTGCCCAACAGCCTGCCGTACAGGCAGAGGCTATAATCGCCGCTGAACAAGATGCCAATAAAGATGTAAACAAACATTTTTGGTTTGGTGCCGGTTGTTTTCTTTCGGGCCTCTTCTTTTTGCCAACACCGTTTGGTTATATTGTGCTACCATCTGGTGCGATTGGCACCTATTTCTATCAACCGGCACCTCCACCTGATCGGTTAATTGGCAAATCGCCTGAATACATAACTGCTTACACATCAGCCTATCAATTAAAAAGAGGAAGTATTCAGGCGCGATGGACATCAGCAGGTTGTCTCAGTGGTTGCGTCATACTTGGGACCGTAGCTGTGAGTAGAGCCATAGGTATTGGGATCAGGACAGAAGGTACAATGCAGTAAATTGAAAAATCAATGTAGTAGTCTGTCAATACTGAACTGATAGATTGTTCGTCGTAGGGGCGAGGTTACCTCGCCCCTGCGGATTAAAGCGGATACTATCAATGTGAATGTGACAAAGCAGTAGCGGTAAGTGCCAGATGCTTACCCTTAAATCAGAGAGATGCTTAAAAATTCCTTATTCTTCATCATCCTATCGCTGATGTTCCTTCTCGTTGATGTGTGCTATGCTGCACAGTTGAAGACGCTTTCATTAGATTTTACGCGCGAATTAACCGAAAACGGCAAAACCGAGCACATCGCAGGCACCCTCCACTACGATGCCCAGGCAGCACGAGTTGTCGTTGAGGTTACCGAACCGGTTAAACAGATAATGGTCGTGAAGAATAACATCCTTGAAATCTATTATCCTATAGAGAAGCAAGCGTTCCGTTTTATCTCCCAAGGACGTGTCCCGCTTCCATTTGTTGAATCGATCATCCAATCCACACAAGCCGAATACGGGTTAACTGCAATCGGATATACGCTTGACAAACACGATGTTGTGGATGAAGTCCTCTATACCTACTGGGCACCCCCTGAGAAGGCGCAAGATAAACTCGGCGCTGTCATTCTCGGCATGCGCGAAGACCGACTTATCTCCGCTGAAGTCAAGAACCCAAAAGGACATATCATCGCTAGATCCAATTATCAAAACCACAGCAAAATCGGTATCAACTATATCCCTATGGCAGTGACCTCAAATCTCTACGGCACGAAATCTGAAGTCCTCCAGCATGAACAAATTATCTATAGCAATCCAGCCGTGAACGAGAAAACACCACATCCCATGCTAAATTTCACACTCCCTAAATCCGTCGAGGTTAAAGAGGTCAAATGGTAAATCTTCCTATCTATCGTCTATTTATCCCTTTCTGTGCTTACTGTTTATCCGTTGTCATCTTGGTATCGCCGGCATTTGCCGGAGAAGCAGCCGATCTAGCGTTTATCCGTGAAGTCAATCCAATGACGACCCCGAAACCGAAGGAAGTTATCCGTTTTAATCTGCGGGAAACCTCAGAATTAAAACTCGCCGCGACTGGATTGATCCGCCTCTACCAAAAATTCATCTCAAGTCAAGACGGTCCGACGTGTAGCTTTATACCGAGTTGCTCCCGTTTCTGTATGGGATGTATACAGGAATATGGTATTCTCCGAGGCTTGCTGCTGACCGCAGATAGGTTGCTTCGGTGCAACGGAACACAAGCCAACCATTATCATAAAGACTCTACAACAGGCAAGTACATTGACCCTGTTTCAGACTATGCCGCGACAAAATAATTCTACCTTGATTTTTACAGATTTCACTGTATAATATAAACAAAAAGATGAACAAACAGAGAGTTACGTTATTATCAACGCGGCAAACTTGGATAAGTTTGCAAATATGGATAGTTGTGCTCACAATCTCACTCAGCACAACCTTTTTATCGGGCATAGCCGCTGAGGAACCCATTGTTGAATACCACGCGCCCGAAAACGTCCGCAAATTCGCAGATTACCTCTACGAACAAGGCGACTATCTCCGTGCCGCTGGTGAGTACCAACGGTATCTCTTTTATGTTTCCGAAAACGAGGAAATTCGCTATAAAATCGCGATCTGTTATCGCTTCGGCGGTAAAACCGAACAGGCGATTCATAGTTTTGAAGCAATTGTGCGAACATCCCCCGAAAGTCAATATGCAAACCGTGCTTTCTATCAGATCGGTGCCACCTATTTCCTGCAGGATCAGTTTGACCGATCTGTACAATTTTTAAATGAGGCACTGCCACGCATAACCGATGCACGCCAACACGCCGAAGCCACGCAACTTATTGGACTCTCTTATCTGAAGCAAAAACAGTGGATTGAAGCAGGTGAGCTTTTTAAAGCGTTGCAGAAATCAGATGTGATACAGGTCAGAGAAAAAGCAGCGGTATATCACAATTACGCAGAGAAGGGCGCAGCACTCCCAACCCGCAGCCCATTTTTAGCAGGGACTCTCTCTACAGTTATACCAGGAGCTGGCCGACTCTATACAGGTCGTTTCGGGGACGCGCTAACCACACTTTTCACAGTAGGCTTAACAGGTTGGCAGGCTTATGACGGTTTCCGCAGAGATGGACTTTCATCGACAAAAGGCTGGACACTCGGTACGCTCTGCGGCATCTTCTATGTAGGTAATATCTACGGCTCCGTAATTGCAGCCCGCGTTTACAACCGTCATGTAACAGACGAATTCTTGGCAACCCTAACCGTAGAATTGCCGTATTAAGTAAGGATTTGACATGCAGTACGCATCGCAACAAAATGATTGGTTGGTTCAACCCTTCCAGCAACCCGCTTCAGTCCAAGAAACCGACAATCAGCTGATGCTCGGTAATGGACTCATCCAGCGGACATTCGTCACCGCTCCTAATTTCGCAACCGTTGATTATGCCAATCAAATTACCGGTAGCAGTCTGCTGCGTGGCATCAAACCAGAGGCTGTACTTACGATTAACGGACAGGAATTTGAGATAGGGGGCTTAAAAGGACAGCCCGACTACGCCTATCTTGATTCGGATTGGATTACAGACTTGACGAGCGACCCGGACGCATTCCAATTTCGCGAATACCGAGTCAGTGAACCTGAAATCCGCTATCCGTGGGTACGCAGGCGTTCCGATACATCATCGGCATATCCGCCAGAAGGTGTGACGCTGACAGTTGTATTCTCACCCCCGCCATCTATTGATTCGCTTCAGGTCTGTGTGCATTATGAACTCTACCGAGGCATTCCAGTCCTATCCAAGTGGGTCACGATTCACAATGAGAGTCAAAAGCCGATTCGACTGGATGCCTTAAGCAGTGAAATCCTTGCGGTCAACGAGCAGGAGAAACATCGACTACAAGTTGAAAGCGATTACGCTTTCAGTGGCATGGAAACGACCCAATGGGGACCCGATGCGGATTACAAGACGCAAATCGATTATCACTATCGGATGCCACTGTTGATGACAAGCAGCTATCCGCTCGGTCCGGGGATCGTGCTTCAATCGGGAGAGACGTTCAAGAGTTTTCGCACCTTTGAAATCCTGCATGATAGTGATGACCGTGAGCGACAGGGACTCGCACGCCGCAAGATGTATCGCACGCTCGCGCCACAAGTCACGGAGAACCCAATTCTCATGCACGTACGGAGTGCAGAACCGGACGCAGTCCGTTTAGCGATCGATCAGTGCGCCGAAGTCGGATTTGAAATGGTGATTATGACCTTTGGGAGCGGATTCAATATTGAGAGCGAAGACCCAGAGTATATCGCTACAATGAAGGGAGTGACGGATTATGCACATAGCAAAGGTATTCAACTCGGTGGTTACACGCTAATGTGTGCTTCGCGAGGGGTCGGCGAAGATTTCAACTGTATTGACCCAGACACCGGGCAACCCGGCAGTAGATTTGGACAAAGTGCCTGTCTCGCAAGCAGCTGGGCGGACGGTTATTTTCAGCGAGTACTAAATTTCATGGACGCAACCGGCATGGATGTCATAGAGACAGATGGCCCTTATCACGGTGATGTCTGTGCTGCAACGACACACAAACACCATAACGGCTTGGCAGATTCGCAGTTACGTCAGTGGGAAGCGTGCGTTCATTTTTACCACGAATGCCGAAAACGTGGTATCTACATCAATTCGCCAGATCAGTATTACCTCAACGGTTCAAACAAATGCGGTATGGGGTATCGTGAAACGAATTTCAGCTTGCCTCGCGAGCAGCAAATCCTGATAGCGCGGCAGAATATCTACGACGGCACATATCAAAAGACACCCAGTATGGGCTGGATGTTCGTGCCGTTAGTGGAGTACCACGGCGGGGGCGCAGCCGCAACATTTGAGCCGCTTTGCGATCACCTTGACGACTACGAATCACATCTCGCACAGAACTTCGGCAGTGGTGTGATTGCGTGCTATCGGGGTCCCCGACTTTTTGATACGGAGCAGACGAAAGCCATCGTCAAGAAATGGGTCGACTTCTACAAAAAATATCGCCCAATATTGGATTCTGACCTGATTCACGTACGCCGTCCAGATGGACGCGCTATTGATTGTGTACTCCACGCCAACGCGCAAACCGACCCTTATGGATTGGCGATGCTCTACAATCCTACGCGGACAGTGCAACAGATCACTTTGAAATTACCGCTCTATTATACCGGATTGTCTGAAGTTGCCAAGATTCGTGAAGGAGAAGGCGAACCCAAACAGTACGACATCGACCGAGATTACAACGTTGAAATTCCAATTGAGATGGCAGCAAAGAGCGTCAGCTATCTCGTTATTGAACCTATCTGATTTTTTAATACAAACACGAATGGAGGTAAAAAATGAGAGTCATCCAATTAGCAAAAGCAGTTTGGGTATACGGAATACTAATCTGCATCAGTTTCACGATTCCAGCTCTAAGTTCTGCCAAAATCGATCCGGACACAGCTTTGGGAATATGGTTCTTTGATGAAGGTAAAGGGGGAACGGCAAAGGATTCTTCCAAAAATGGCAATGATGGAGAGATTGTTGGTGCTAAATGGGACACCGGCAAGTACGGTGAAGCCCTACAATTTGAGGACGGAGCACATGTTGCTGTCGGTGATTTTGCTGACTATGAAGATGAAGTGTCGATCGTCGCTTTGATTAAAACGCCCGCAGCCCCCGCCTGGTCCGACATCATCGTAGGCCCCTGTGGCGACGTTATCTTGACATTACAGAACCATAAATTAAATTTCGCTGGACAGTGTGCGCAACCTATTCCGCATAATACGTGGTCTACCACCTTGTTGAACGATGACAAGTGGCACCAGATCGCTGGCACTTATGATGGTAAAACAGTGAAGGTCTATGTCGATGGTGAGGAAGAAGCATCTAATGCTGCCGCAGGTCCATTTAAAACGGGACCCAAGTACATCGGTTCAAGAGACGACAAGCAGGAGGCTTTCACAGGTCTTATTGACGAGATCGCATTTTTCAATGTCGCACTCTCAGAAAATGATGTCAAAGCAATTGCAGACAGTGGATTATCTATCGCACTCGGTTTCGCAGCGGTCTCCCCTCAAGCGAAATTGACCACGACTTGGGCGAAATTGAAAAACCGAACCGGAGCCCCCTAAAGGTATTGACTTCGGTATGTAGTAAATTCTACAGAAGATAACCTCCTTCGCTAAGGACGCTATTTTTCCTGAACAAATTCGGTCTTTACTTGCCTAATCTAATAACCGAAGATATACTAAAAGCTTCCAACGATTAGCGAGGAAATCCATGAAACACAAACAGTTTATCATACTACTTTTTGCTTGTGTTCTGATGTTTTCAACCATAATGGTACTAACGACTTGGTCACAGCATGAGCTTTCAATAGACGAAAAACGGTTTGACCTTGACCAGAATGACGAACTCAGTGACACTGAACAGCAGCTCATGTTTATTGAAAATACACATACACCAAATCCACAACTCTATTTCATGAATACAAAGACGCATCGTTCCCACGGGAGTTTCATGGGGGCCGCAGGTTTAGGACGCGGACAAGGACAAATGCGTGGTGTGCTGAGCTATCGGAGGCAAACTTTCAATCAAGCAGGCGAGACCGTGGGCGCGGTAACCCATCCGCCCCACCTGCCTAAGTGCTAATTTGCTGTCTTCATTTTACCCAAGGTCGTGAGAAATCTATCCAATGCTGTTACGCTGAGACCACTCGGAGTGAATTGCTCAACGGTTGGAAGAATCGCGGGACCCAATCTTTCCGCAACACCGCCAACAGCATAGATTTTGTTCCCAATAGTGCCGACACCTAAGAAAACCCGCGCTGTCGGCATCTCTGGGCTTTCTGTCCAGCTGTCGCTATCAGGATCGTATATTTCAACAGTTGTTAGCCCGGGACCCTGCACAACAGATGTCCCCCCAACGGCGTAAATTTTTCCATCCACCACACCGAGTGCTAAAGCCGTTCGCGGTGTCGGCATATCCGCTTTCTCCGTCCACGTATCGGAGCGCGGGTCGTATTCTTGAACCGTTTCAAGCACGGGCCCTTGTACAGCAGGTGTCCCGCCAATCAGATATATTTTCCCATCACTGCTCGCCGCTGCCATTCCCGAAACCGGTGTTGGCATACCTGTCTTTTTAGTCCATGTATCCGTTGCAGGATCATATTCTTCAACGTTAGGTAACACAGGTCCAACATTTTGTGCCACACCACCAATGGCATAAATTTTACCGTCTACGGCAGTCGCTGTAAAAAAGGAGCGCGGTGTCGGCATATCTGCTTTTTGGATCCATGTATCGGTTGCCGGATTATATTCTTCAACGCTTCCAAGTGCTGGCACTTGCGAACTCCAGCCACCAATAGCATAGATCTTCCCATCGACGACACAGGTTACAACACCAGCGCGCGCCGCTGGCAGTTTCGCTTTCTGAACCCATTTGTCCTCAGCCGGGTCATAAGCATCAACAAAGTCAACCGGTTCAGCGAGCATCCCACCTATAGTGTAGAGGTGACTGTCAGTAGCTGCCACGGCGAAAAAAAGTCTTGGTATCGGCATATCCGCTTTTTGAATCCAATCTTCAGCCGTAGCGTCATATATGAAACAGAAAGTGAGTAAGGTGACGAATAGCCAACACCGATTCAAAAACAAGGTTTCGTTTGATTTCATCATAAATTGAGAATCTCTTCCTCCTGTTTGGAAAGTGTTAAGGGTTCCACCAATAGGTCATTTTCCCGACGACAGTCCAACCGATGAGGTTGATACCACCGTCACGGGTGTCGTAATTTTGATCAAAAACCAGATAGAAATCGCTGCCCGGACGATAGATATAGTTCACTAAGAAGTTGGCGGAGAACACATCTCTATCGGTACTCCACTGCGCAAATAACTTCGTGAAAAGTGTAGTTGAGAAGGAATAACCGATACGTCCGCCGAGAACGTTGGCATTGAATTCTGTCTCCGGGAGCGTAATACGATTAAATTCCACGAAAGGCTCAAGGCTGAATCGCGCGCTCGGTTTGAAGGTCGCGTCTAACAGCAGCCCGCGCCTACTACCGTGATAAAATTCCCCAATCTCCAACCGTAGTTCACCGAAAATCATCCGACTACTGCTCGTCCGGATGGATGTCTGAAACGCAGTAAAATTATATTCACCGATCGGTATTTCTTCATCTTCAAGCCTGAATTCACGCTGGAGATTTTCGGTCGTATGCTTGAGTTGAAAACCGATATTATCGTTTGTTTCAAGCGAAAATTGTGCGTCAAAAGTTATCTCTCGTGTTTCCAACGCGTTTTCTCGTGTCAGAGCGATGTCAACTTCCGGCCCGATTTCAATGTCACGAATACCGAATTTTCGGGGCCACGGTGTATAGCGAGCCTCCCCACGGAAACGACGGATACCTTCACGCTGAACGAAACCGACTTCAGGATTAAAAGCCTCGCCGATGTCTGTATAGGAACCGTCAAGTTGAAATAGATTTGTGCGCCAATTCCCGCCAAAATAGAAGGCGTTACTGTTGCCAGAGACATCCGCCGCAAAGGTCTGTGACCATAACCCTCTAATATCAATCTCTCGCGTCGGACGATACGAAAAGTCGAGTCCCGTCGTTCGATTGTAAGCATCGGCATCCTGTTTATTGATGACGATAGCACCGATAGTTGACCCTCTTAAAATATCACGCTTCACCCGCACTACCGAGTAATTCGCGCGTGGCTCATTGAACAGGTCCTCATCAGATGTTTCTGTCGTCTCATCTTGGAACTTGTTGGTCAGAACGTTCAGAACACCGATACCGTAAGGCCCGATTTTTCCTGTCATTTTACCGCCACCGAGAATAGGAATCGCGCGACCTCCCGCAAGCCCGATGCGCCGACTATAAAAGAGCAGTAACGGCGGCGGTCTGCGAAAACTCGGACGCGGAATCCCGACATCGAAGATACTCGCACCCTCCAAGAAAAACGGACGCTGCTCCGGAAAAAAGAGGCTGAAACGTGTGAGGTTCACCTGCTCTTGGTCTGCCTCTACTTGTGCAAAATCCGTGTTAAAAGTCAAATCGGCAGTCAAATTCGGGGTCACCCCATACTTAACGTCCAACCCGGCTTCAAATACACCTTCAGTCTCCTCTGTTGACGATCCGTAACTTGCCCCCGGCAGCACATAAGGCAACAGTTCCAGATGCCGCGATGGAGAAATACCCGTTAGTCCCTCAAGCGTCCCGAAATACTCTGTCCGATACTTGCCAAGTGGACCATAAGTCTTCGGGGCAGGGTACCAGGCACCGATTTCACTACTTCGTGCGATTTCGCGTCCGAAGTTCAACCCCCAGCTCATCACTTCGCTGCGTTCAAAGCGGAGCTGACTGAATGGGACCGCCAATTCTGCAGTCCAGTTGTCAGGATTGATTTTGCATCGGCACTCCCAGACGATATCCCAACTTCCGTTGCGACTACTACCGCTGTTGGAGACAGCTGTGTCTTCCATGCCGCTCATCGGGGTGAACCGGAAGAAAACGGCGTTGCGCCGGTCGTTATACGTATCCAGGAGGAGAAACCCGTAATCGTTGGAACGCAGCCCCTCCGAATCGCGCCGCATGTCGTTAGCCACAAGTTTATCTATCTCCATTTCAAAAAAGACGAAACCGAAGTAAAGTTTTTTGTCATCATAAAGGATACGCACTTCAGACGGTTGCGTCATCGGTTCACCTTCATCCGGTTGAATCTGGTATAACTCACGGATCGGTTCCACGTTTTGCCAAGCAGGTTCATCAAGCACGCCATCTACTTTAATTTCCTCAGCGATACGGGTCGCTGATGTCCGTGGTAACTCCTGTTCTGTTTGTGCGTCTGCACCGATAGAAGCGAATAGCACGCTTATGCACAGTAGTGTCCAAACTTTCGCAGCTTGCCGACATTGAAATAGGAAGTCAATAGTGAGATGTGACATCATAGGCAAGTGCCTCCTTATTTTAGGTACAACTTACGCAATTCCGCGGTAGGTGCGGTTTCCTAACCGCACCTACCACCTCGGAAGAGCCGTAATTCCCTAATTTTGCGTAAGTCCTGTTTAGGAAAATATGCCTCCGTCCCTGAAAGACTTGTTCCAAGAAATTAAAGTGGAAACTTCTCATTAATCAGCATGAGCGGCACTCCATCCGCGAACACCCGATAAGCGCGACTGATAAACGTCTTACCCTCAAGCTGTTCAACTGCAGACGGTAGGTCAGTTAGAGTCTCCATACCGCACCAGAGCAGCTCACGCCGAGTCTCTAAACCGCTGTGCCGCAAAAGCCCACCTAACCCATGTTTGTCAGATTCTAAACTGCCCAAAAGCGACTGAGGCAGCCGTTGTGGCACAATTAACGAGTCCGCGTAAGCATGAATTGTCGGGGACAGCTCGGCACGCGAGTGGGTTTGAAGAACAACTTGCCGCGAGATGAACTCTTCTCCCGCAGACAATTTGAGCCAGAGATGTTTGGTATCTAAGGTCTGTTTTGTTTGCTGTAGTAGAACAACCTCCACCGGCGCGAATGTAAACGCTTCGATGAACTGTGTCACCGTCCCGTCTGCAATGAGCAGACCGCGTTGGAAGGACGTAAGGCGTGCAAGATTGATTTCTTTTAAATTTATCGGCTTAGCATCTTGTGCAACAAAGAGTGCTTTCATGCGTGTGCTAACAAAGATGTTTGATTGTTCTATAGGGTCGATTTTCATAGCGTTTATGCTCTGCAAAGTAGTAGGCACGCTCCGTCGTGCCGTCCACACTTATTGAAAATGCTGCGGTTCATCAAAATTTGACATTATTTTTAGACAGATGAATCTGAGAAAGGTTCATTTCCGTTTGGAGCCAAAGAAAAAATTGGTAAATTGATGGAAAATGTGCTAAACTAAAATTTAATAAATTCGCAAGAACAAATTGTTCCCCAAACCTAAAACCAGACGCAATGCTCTCAAAAAAAGTTTTTCTCCCATCTCTCCTCATAACCCTTGTATGCCTCTGCAGCTCCCCTGCAACTGCAGCAGACACCGCGCTGTCCCTCGGCGACTACCTCTCCGCGCAACGCAACTACGATGCCGCCATCACCGAATACAAACGCTTCCTCTTTTTTCAACCCGATCACCCACGGGTCGGCGAGGTCTATCACAAAATCGGACTCGCCTACCGCGCCCAAGGTTTATGGATAGAAGCGATTAATGCACTGCGGACCGCCGTTCTTCACACCATGGATATAGATGCAAAATTAGAATACCGACTCACACTCGCCGTAACGTTGATTGCGAATCAGAACTATGACCTCGCCCAGCTGGAACTGATAAAAGTAATGATGCGCGCCCCCTCAGCACCCTTGTATCGACGCGCAATTTTTTTGAAAGCGGTTGTATACCTCTATCAGTTCCGATGGCAAGAAGCACGCGCAGCACTCCGAAACTGGACGACCGACGAAAAACTTGACTCGCTCTTTGATGCCGCCGTCAACATGCCTCAGAAATCCGTAAAAGTTGCCAGAATATTGTCCAGAATCCTGCCCGGTACAGCGCATATCTACGTAGGGGATTGGCGAGGCGGATTAAATGCATTCGTGCTAAACGGTGCCCTCGGTTTCCTCACAGTTGATGCCGTGTTAGACAGCCATTATACAGACGCTGTGTTATGGGGCGGATTAGTTTTCTTACGCTACTACCGAGGCAACACCTTCCGCGCCGGTGTAGCAGCCGAAGCATTCAACGAACAGGCAGCACGTCAAGCCGCAGAGAACATCTTGCAAAGGCTCCAAGAAATCGCCGAATAGAGTCCTTATCGTTTCTGGATGATATAGACGATAATAACCAAAACCATCGCAACGATGAACGTCCAGATATTATAGATATACGCAAGGAACGCCGCCAACGCAAGCAGTCCCCACTCATACCAGTGAGTCTTTCGGACAAAGTAACCCATCGTGACGATCGAGAAAATGATAGTCCCAGCAACAGCCGTTACCACGGAGAGCGCGTTTTGGAGCGAGGTCCCTGTAAATAGGATGTGCGTATACGCAAACAGCAACGGCATGATATAAAGCAGTTTCGCGAATTTAAAGCATGTCCAGCCCGTCTTCCACGGATCCGCACGCGCAATCGCAGCACCCGCATAGGCACCCAACGCAACCGGCGGTGTGATATTAGAATCTTGGCTGAGCCAGAAAATAATCAGATGCGCAGCGATAATCGGAATACCCATCTCCGGGGTCGTCAGAATCGGCACAGCGAGTTCGGAGGTGATCAGATAGGCAGCAGTGACAGGAATCCCCATCCCTAACACCAAAGACGCAGCAGCGAGGAGCAACACCGCTATCGCCTTGTTATCACCCGCAACTGACAGCACCAAATCCGGGAATATCCGTCCTAAACCTGTCAGGTCAATAACAGCCACAATGATGCCGATAGTGCCGACAGCCCCGCCAATAGCAAGTGAGTTCTTGGCACCATTTACCATCGCTTCCCAGATCCGCTTCGGTGTTAGGCGTGTCTCCGGACGAAAATAACT
This sequence comes from Candidatus Poribacteria bacterium, assembly GCA_963668035.1. Taxonomy (GTDB): domain Bacteria; phylum Poribacteria; class WGA-4E; order WGA-4E; family WGA-3G; genus WGA-3G. Next base: position 1,583,405 of record OY764073.1, read on the forward strand.
CACCGCAATTGTGACCAGAATAGAGAAAAACGCTGCTTTATAGGCGGTATAACCAGCGATCAAGATCCCAATAAGCGTCAACAACGGCAATAGATAATACCAACCGCTTTTGAGCAGCGGAATAAATTTCGGAATATCTGCCGCCGGTATCCGTTCAAGTCCCTGCTTTTTCGCTTCAAAATGCACCATCACCCAGACAGATAAAAAATAGAGAATCGCTGGCACAATAGATAACAGCGCGATTTGGCTGTAGGGCAAGCCTGTCCGTTCCGCCATAAGGAATGCACCCGCCCCCATCACAGGCGGTAAAAATTGTCCACCTACGGAAGCAGAAGCCTCAACCGCCCCAGCAACGTGTGGACGAAAACCTGTCCGTTTCATCAACGGTATCGTGAATGTCCCAGTCGCAACCGTATTCGCGATCGCACTCCCCGCAACAGAGCCGAAAAAACCCGATGTCATCACCGAGACTTTCGCGGCACCGCCTATAGAACGACCCGCTATAGCCATCGGCAGATTGATAAAGAACTGTCCAACCCCGGATTTCTCCAGAAACGCACCGAAAAAAATAAACAGAATCACGTAAGTCGCCATCACGTTTGCCATGATACCGAAAACACCCGCTTGACTGAAAAAGCAGTATTCTATAATCCTGCGGACTGGAAACCCTTTATGTGCAATAGCGTCCGGCATCGCTCTCCCAAAAAGTGCGTACAGAATACCGATGATAGTGATAATAGGCAGGGCCCAACCGACTGTCCGGCGACTCACCTCGAAACTGACGACGATCGCAACCGCCCCGACAAAAATATCCAGTTGGTTATAATTACCCGCACGGTTCGCGAGGTTCGGATACTCCACAATCCAGTATCCGACTGCAAAGATACTACCTGCGACGAGTAGAAAATCCAGCACAGAGGGTCGCGAGGCAGGCGAACTTTTCCGAAATCGGTAAAGGATACCGATCAGTGCAAAGGTCAGGAGTAGGTAAAGACCGAGATGGTACTGCTCACTGGCACTCCCGAAACCCGCGCTGTAGATATAGAAAAGCACGAGCCCAACTGCCCCAAGTTCAAAAATCCATTTATATACTTTTTCTAATTCAGTCCGCTGCAGCGTTTCAAAGCCAACAGAATCTTCCGTTTCAGGTTGTGTCATTTTTCCTCCGCTACGGGTGTTTCCATTAACAATATTACATCAAATAGTCACAGAATGCAAGCAGTTTCCATTTCAGCAGGACTTACGCATGTTGTTCTTTTGTAGCATAGGCTGTTGGTTTCCTGTGCCACAGACCGCCAGCGTTTTTTGGACGCTCCGTTTCTCATGATGCTGACGATAATCAAAATTGCGTAAGTCCTATTCAGGACTCTTTTGCAAGAAAACCAGAGTGATTCGCAACTAATATGACTAGGATTTACGCATGCTGCTGTTTTGTAGCATAGGCTGTTAGCCTGTGCTACAGACCGCCGGTGTTTTTTGGACGCTCCGTTTCTCATGATGCTGACGATAATCAAAATTGCGTAAGTCCTGATGACATGAAAAACAATCGAAAGCGTTTAAAACTCCAACTTTGGAAAGGAGGCATTTGTGAAACACATCAATCAATTTTTACTCGGTTTTCTCGCCTTTGGGCTAATTCTCTCATGCGCGCGAACCTCTCAACATATTGAATTGCACCCAATATATGCTGTGCCACGCGGCACGCCAGAAGGGCCCGGTCTACCCCTTGGTGTCGCTGAAGGTTTAGATACCGAAAAAGTAAAAGCGTCCACGGTACGTGTGGCTTACGGAGAAGGGGATTCAACCATGATTAGTAGCGGCTTTCTCGTAGCAAATGACAAGATTGCCACTAACATTCACGTTGTCGCAGAAGCGAATCTGACTTCGCTCCACGTGAGAGTCAATAACATAGACTATACAATTCGAGGCGTCACGGCATTTGATGTCCAAAACGATCTTGTCATTTTAGAAATATCTGGCACCGGTGTACCGTTTACCCTCAGCAACAGTGACGTAGTTAGCAGTGGTGAGACTGTTTTCTGTGTGGGTTATGTAGGTTATCCTGCTGATATGTTTAATATCATGGAGAACACTGTCCTTCCGGGGCGGCTTAACGGTGTATGGCTTCGCGTAACACCCAACAGCCCCCCAGGTAACAGCGGTGGTCCTGTGCTGAATACCAAGGGCGAAGTCATCGGTATTAATGTCGCCGGTAGCGGTGCTATCGGTTACGCCATTGGGTCAAACGTGCTCAAAAGGCTCCTCGACCAGTCAGGAAAAGTTGAATCTTTGGCAGAATGGCAAAAAAGAGACACCGTCCGCGCCTACACCTACCTCGGTCAGTCATCTCTCAAATTCCATGCTGGTGACTATGCTGGTGGGAGGGCGGCAATTGATAAATTTTTTACGATAAACCCTACACACACAGGAATAAGCCTAAAATATGGCAATCTCGGATATGCGAAAACCCTGATTGGCCACGCTAAATTTGACAAGAATAACCCAGAAGTAGCACAACAGCACTATCGCGCAGGGATTCAGGATCTTGATAAAGCCATCAGTATTGGCCCGGGAGATACTACCGCTTATTTCAAGCGCGGCTATGCGAAAACGCTCCTTGGCCACGCTGAATTTATCAACGGACACACAGTCGTAGCACAACAGCACTATCGTGCAGCGATTGAAGACTTTGATAAAGCCATCGGTATCTACCCAAAGTTTCCTTCATACGCCGAGCGCGGGACGGCGAAGGTCTCCTTAGGTATATCTGAAATCAGTCAAGGGCATCCCACCGAAGCACAGCAGGCCTATTACGCGGCAATTGAAGACTTTAATGAGGCGATCAGTTATTACCAATACGATACTTATGCCTACATCCTCCGAGGATATACAAAAATTCGCTTGGCAGATTTTGAGTTTAATAAAGGTAATATGGAAGATGCCCGAAACCTATACGAAGCAGCGATAACCGATTGTGATTCAGCTATCCAGTTCGAAGCCGAAAATCCCCACGGCTATCACACGCGCGGTGTCGCGAAGGCAGCACTTGCCGACTACACCGGAGCACTTGATGACTTTGATAAGGCTGTTAACCTCAAGCCAGATTTTGCCAAAGCCTACCACAATCGCGCAATTGTGAAAGTGCTGCTTGGCCAAAAAAGGGAAGCAAAGGCAGATTTCAAAAAGGCAGCGCAACTTGACTTAGATATAAAAAAATAATGGGTATGTAAGTTTTGACGCGCGATTAACAAAAGTGCGGCCCTGTAGCATAGGCTGTTAGCCTGTGTTCTCATCGTAGCATAGGCTGTTAGCCTGTGTTCTCATCGTAGCATAGGCTGTTAGCCTGTGTTCTCATCGTAGCATAGGCTGTTAGCCTGTGAGCCAAAAGGCGCAATCTAACAGATTATGTACATAAACCCTGGAAACCCTTTAATCCTGATAATCCTGATTCTGACAGAGCCGCTGCCAAAATATTTACACACCCAAAAAGTGTTTGTGATACAATAACTGTACGTCAACTGATTCAGAAAGGAGACACAAAATGGCAATAGGATTAGGCGTTATCGGAATGAACCCCACGAATATGGGTTCAACCGCAACACTTTTGAAAGACGTACCCGACCTGAACTACAAACTCCGTGGCATCTGTGCCAAACGAGCAGATGTGCTTGAGAACTATGCCAACCAAATCGGTGTGGATTTCTGGACGACAGACTACCGCGAATTAGTCCAGCGAGATGATATTTCTGTCGTAGCGATCTATTCACCAGACCATTTGCACGCCGAACACTGCGCCGCCGCAATTGAAGCCGGTAAACATGTCGTCTGCACAAAACCGATGGTAACCACATTAGCCGACGCACAACGTTTGGTAGACTTAGTGCGCGAACACAAGGTCAAATTCCTCGTCGGACAGACAATGCGCTTCGACCTCCAGTTTTTGACGATGAAACGGCTCTTTGACGACGGCGATTTAGGCGACATCATGGTCGCAGATGCCTATTATGTCCACGACATGCGCGAAGTCTACGATTTCACACCCTGGCGACTCCATGAACCACAAGATTTGATGTTCGGCGGCGTTGTGCATCCCGTTGACATCCTACGCAGTTTACTCGGTGATGTCGAAGAAGTACATGCCTACGGCACCAAAGGCACGCTCACACCCGAATATCCGATAAAAAACAATTTTTTCCTCAACCTGAAGTTTAAGAGCGGACAGATCGCAAGAGCGATGGGACTTTACGATATCGTCCACCCACCCATGCCGATGATGCAGGTCTCCGTTTACGGAAGTAAAGGCACTATGATTGGCGACTTTACGGATAACAAAGAGGGACACGTCAAACTAATGCTCGATAAAGCAGCCGCAAGAGAGCCGTTTGAGATGACCTATCCACCTGAAATTGACACGAGCGTTTACGGACACGGACAAACGGTTATCCGATATATGCGGCATTTCCAGCAGTGCCTTGAAAACGATTTAGAACCGTCCCCGAATGTGATTGATGGCGCAAAGTCCATTGCCGTCGGTGTCGCAGCATGGGAATCCATTGAAACAGGGAAACCGATAACAGTGTTCAACGCGTTTTAAGAAAAACCAATTTTTTCATTGACAATTTTCTTTGCATCTTATATAATTTAGGTATACCTAAATTAGTTTCTTGGTATCGCTAACAATTACGGCACATAGTGCCTAAAACTGAGTAGGTATGACACCTACATATAACCACATCGTAATAAATGACTATATGTCCCGCATATTTTATATGCGGATTGGAAAGATCAATGCTTACACATGCAGCAGAGGATTATCTTAAGTCGATTTACAAGTTACAAGAGAGAGGCGGCAAGGTGTCGACGGGTACTTTAGCAGAATATCTTGACGTGAAACCCGCTTCCGCCACCGGAATGATCAAAAAACTGAAGACGATGAAACTGGTGCGTCACGAACGCTACCGGGGTGTAACGCTGACAGCTGCGGGCAAAGCGATCGCCCTCGAAATCATCCGTCACCACCGTTTATTGGAGCTTTACCTCTTCAAAGCACTCGGTGTTCCCTGGGACGGCGTTCACGATGAAGCCGAAAAATTGGAGCATGTCATTTCGGAAGACGTAGAAGCCCGGATGGACGCATTCCTCGGTTACCCAACCGCAGACCCACACGGCGCGCCGATACCCGATAAAAACGGTGTCGTCGTGCAAACGGAGTCTATTCCGATGACAGACCTACAGAAGGGACAAGCCTGCGTCGTTGCTGAAGTCAGTGACAACGATTCAGCACTGCTCCGCCATATCGGCAGTTTTAACCTCTACCCCGGCACAGCCTTCCGAGTAATTGAGGTCGCTCCGTTTGAAGGACCCTTTACCATCGACATTGCCGGACAGCAGGTAGTGATCGGGCGTGAAGTCGCGAAAAATATTTTCGTTGACCAGGTACAAGACCCAGATAATGTGTAGACGCGCTTTGAAGGCGCGCTTACCACCAATAAAAGGCAATAAAAGGAATCTAACATGCAACAACAAGAACAGGTTCAACCTGATCCTAAAACGATCAAGGTCTGGAAACACCATTTGCAAGATGAAATTGATGCCAGCTTCCTTTATGGCGTTTTCGCAGACCTTGAGGCGGATCCTAAACGCAAGGAAATATTAAGCGGACTTGCTGAAGTAGAAGATCGGCATGTAACCCGTTGGCTCGAGATGCTCACCGTATACGGTGTAAACGTCAAAAGCCAGCGACCGACATTCAAAGCACGCTTAATGGCGTGGTATGCTCGGCGGTTCGGCAGTACGTTCCCGCTTTCGCAGATGCTTGGGGAAGAAGCAAACGAGGTCAAAGACTATTTAACACTCCACAGGACCAGCACCCGGGAAGATGTCAAGGAGACCGCGCTCGCCTTAGCAAAAGAATCTGCACAGCATGCCGAAAATTTACAGGAACTCACCGGAACAATTGGTGAACCCTGGCACAAAACCGAATCCGGAGGCATGCTCGGCAACATTGTTTACGGATTTAACGACGGCTTGACAGCGAACTTCGGATTGGTTGCTGGCGTTATCGCTGCCACATCCGATGTCTCAACGATCCTTGTGACAGGTATCGTCGGAACCGTCGCCGACTCGCTCTCTATGGGTGCCTCCGGGTACCTCGCCGCAAAAAGCGAACAGGAGGTCTATGAACACGAAATTGAAGTCGAAAAAGAGGAAATCCGCCTCATGCCGGATATAGAGGAAGATGAACTTGCACTTATCTACGAGACACGCGGTGTACCGAAGGAACTGGCACAGGAACTGGCACAGGAAGTAATGGAGAATCCCGAAAGAGCCTTGGCAGAAAAAATCCAAACTGAACTTAAAATCGGGGAAATCTATGCAACACCCCTCAAAGAAGGATGGATTACAGGACTCGCAACTGCTATCGGTGCGTTCATTCCTGTCGCACCGTTTCTTTTTACGGAAGGTATGACCGCTATTTGGATCTCATTCACACTCGCTATGCTCTCGCATTTCGCCGTCGGTGCCGCACGCAGTTTTTTCACCGGGCGCGGGCTATTTCGCAGTGGCGTTGATATGTTCGCCGTCGGACTCGGTGTCGCAGGAGTCGGTTACCTCGTCGGTAAATTGTTAGAACACTTCTTTTTTGGGAATTAAAATTATGCGGAGATTATATTTCACCCTATGTCTACTCGCTCTATTTGTAAGTACTGGATGCGATTCGAAACAACAACCCGATGCGTCTACAACAGGGAAACTTCGCGTCGTCACAACAATCGGCATGATCACCGATATCGTCAAGAACGTTGGCGGGGATCGCGTTGAAGTCATAGGATTAATGGGACCCGGTGTAGACCCGCACCTTTATAGACCGAGTGCAGGCGATGTTCAGAAACTCAATTCAGCAAACCTCATTTTCTATAACGGTTTGCACCTTGAGTCAAAAATGGCGGATATTCTCGCCAACGTATCAGGAGATACCAAAACTGTCGCGGTGACGGAGGCTATTGACCGGAACCTGCTGCTAAAGCCACCCGAATTTGAAGGACAGTCCGATCCACACTTATGGTTTGATGTAACGCTTTGGATGAAAGCGGTGGAAAGGGTCCGCGGTATTCTGAATGAATCGGATCCCGATAATATAGGGACATACCGGAGCAACGCCGACCACTATCTTACGAAGCTTTCGGAACTGCACGCGTATGTAAAATCGCAAGCGGAACGGGTTCCGCCTCAGCAACGGGTGCTTGTAACCGCACACGACGCGTTTAACTACTTTGGGAACGCTTATGGCTTTGAGGTTCGCGGTTTACAAGGAATTAGCACCGCGACAGAGGCTGGCATCGCCGATGTGCAAGAATTGGCTACCTTTATTGCGGAACGGCGTATTCCCGCAATTTTTGTGGAGTCCTCTGTCTCTCCGCGGAGCCTTAAAGCAGTGAAAGCCGCTGTCCAATCAAAAGGTTTTAATGTGGAGATCGGCGGCGAGCTCTTTTCTGATGCAATGGGCAACGCTGGAACACCGGAAGGTACGTATCTCGGAATGGTTCGCCACAATATTGATACCATTGTAGAGGCGTTAATCGGAACATCGGGGTCACAAACCCCTCCGATAGGAGAATAGCATGCAAGCGTCCGAACCGAAAGCTATTGAAGTGACCGATCTGACGGTCGCCTATCAAGACAAACCCGTCTTGTGGGATATCGATCTTGATGTCCCACCAGGCGTGCTTCTGGCAATCGTCGGTCCGAACGGTGCTGGCAAAACCACGTTAATCAAGGCGATTTTAGGGTTAGTACGCCCTGCTGCAGGCAATATCTTGATTTACGACAAACCTTATGACGCACAACGGCAGATTGTCGGTTATGTGCCACAGCGCGGCAGCGTAGATTGGGATTTTCCGACAAACGTCTTAGATGTCGTCATGATGGGACGCTACGGTGCCCTCGGATGGATCCGACGCCCCGGCAAGAAAGACCGTGAACTGGCAATGCACGCACTGGAAAAGGTCGGTATGGAGGCATACACCACCCGCCAAATCAGTCAACTTTCCGGAGGGCAACAACAGCGCGTTTTTCTTGCCCGCGCGCTCGTTCAGGATGCCACAGTCTATTTGATGGACGAACCCTTCCAAGGCGTAGATGCGACTACCGAGCGCGCTATCGTAACACTCCTTCAAGACCTTAGAGCGAATGGCAAAACCGTCGTCGTAGTGCATCACGATTTACAGACAGTAACCGACTATTTCGACTGGGTGATGTTGTTAAACATTCGGCGCATTGCCAGTGGTCCCGTTGGCGAAATCTTTACACCTAACAATTTACGCGAAACTTACGGCGGACGCATAGCATTCATGAAAAACCAATAGCCAAAGTAACCATCATGGAAAATTTAAACGTTCTACCCCATCTTGATTACACACTCATGATTGTCGCTATCGGGGCAGCCTTACTCGGGAGTGTGAGCGGCGCGCTCGGCACTTATGCTGTGTTACGCAGGCAGAGCCTCCTCGGCGATGCTATCTCACACGCCACCTTACCCGGCATGGCAATCGCCTTTCTGCTAACAGGCAGCAAAACACCCCTGATCCTGGTCCTCGGTGCAGCGATTGCAGGCTGGTTAGGCACGCTACTTATTATGAGTATTGTGAGATTGACGCGTATCAAATACGATAGTGGTCTCGCCATTGTGCTATCTACTTTTTTCGGGTTCGGATTGGTCCTCCACACACTGATTCAGCGCACCGGCAATGCAAATCAGGCAGGGTTAGATGATTTCCTCTTTGGGCAAGCAGCCGCAATGCTGGCGAGCGACGTCCTAACAATTGGCATACTCGGCGGCATCGCGCTTATTATTATGTTGATATTTTGGAAAGAGTTGAAACTCCTCGTTTTCGATGAAGGGTTCGCCGCTTCCATAGGGCTACCCATCCGCACCCTTGATGTACTGCTGACGAGCCTCCTCGTTATCGCCATCGTTCTCGGCTTACAAGCCGTCGGCGCAGTCCTGATGAGTGCGATGCTCGTGGCACCCGCTGTCGCAGCACGGCAATGGACAAACCGGCTCCGCCTGATGGTATTTCTCGCAGCATGCTTCGGCGCACTCGCGGGCGTAAGTGGGACGATTGTCAGCAGCACAGCGTCTCGCATTCCGACCGGTCCGACAATTGTGCTATGTGCAACGGTTGTCGTCGGATTCTCAATCGCTTTCGCACCAAATCGGGGACTTATATGGGATTGGATACGCCATCGACGCAACAGACACGACCTGAAAACAGCGGCGGAGGGGTTCGTAAAAAATGAACGCACATCTTGACATCCAACTCATTGCGATTGTCACAGCAGTTGCGTGCGCCTTGCCCGGCGTATTTTTAGTGTTACGGCGGATGACCTTGATGAGCGACGCGATTAGCCACGCAATTCTCCCCGGCATCGTGCTCGCTTTTTTTCTCACAGAGAGCCTATCCTCACCACTTCTGATCCTTGCAGCCGCAGGAACAGGCGTGCTCACTGTCCTTTTCGTTGAGTTGCTGCAACGCACGAAACTCGTGAAAGCAGATGCCGCTATCGGGCTGACATTCCCTGCCCTTTTCAGCATCGGTGTGATCCTGATCTCCCGCTTCGCGAACAATGTCCATTTGGATATGGATGCAGTCCTCCTCGGCGAACTCGCCTATGCACCCTTCAACCGATTGGAAGTGTTCGGATACGATTTGGGTCCCGTTTCTCTGTCCGTGATGGGCGCGATCCTTATAGTGAACCTCGCTTTCATTCTCGTGTTTTACAAAGAATTGAAACTGGTGACGTTTGACGCAAATTTAGCCGCTGCATTAGGATTCGCGCCGGCGCTTATCCATTATGGACTGATGACGTTGGTATCCGTCACGACTGTCGGTGCGTTTGACGCGGTCGGCTCTATCTTAGTTGTCGCCTTGATCGCCGGACCGCCCGCTACGGCTTACCTCATGACAGACAGGCTCTCGCGCATGCTTATCTTAAGCGCGATTATTGGAAGCGTAAACGCTATCAGTGGCTATTGGTTCGCCTCTCTTTTCGATGTCGCTATCGCAGGCGCGATTGCAACGATGACGCTCTTCATTTTCGGACTGATTTTTCTCGGAGTTCCCAAACGTGGACTCATCGCTATTGCGCGTCGGCGTGCGCGCCAAAAATGGGAGTTCGCACAAACGATGTTAGTTATCCATCTCTTTAATCACGAAGGGCTCCCCGAAGCAGAAGCGGAGTCAGCAATGGCACATCTCCACGAACATCTCAGTTGGGACCCTACTTTCACAACCCAAGTCGTGAAATACGCACTCAACAACCGATACGTCTCACAAGAAGAGACTCAGCTGACTTTAACAGAACAGGGACGCACAATTGCACAACAGGCATTGGTGCAATAATTATGCTATTTTAACCATCAACTCGCCTCAATATCACATACTAAAGCAAACACGAGTTGATGATTAAAGTTTTTTTGTTGTTTTTGTTGAAAAATTCACGATTCCGATACGCCTCTTATCCTGCTAATCCCTAAATCAGGAAAATCACAGTTCTGACAATTTAACAATTGAATATCTCTGGTCACGATATGTTTCATTTTCCGTTCTTAGCCCCAGCGGGGCGTAATGTTTACAGCATTAGTCCTGTAGGTTGGGTTGAACGGATCCCCCCAAAACTCTGAAAAGTAACACACGCCTAAACTTTCTCCATAGCTCGGACGTCAAGCAAAAAACCGAGAGAAACCCAACGCCTTTGCGGTTACCAAAGTTCCCTAACCGCACCGATTCTATAAATAATAGGACTTACGCACTGCCTCTTAAAGTCCCCCTGATAAGGGGATGTTTTTGCTGGGGGTGTTTTTGCTTGGGGTCTTTGATAGGGGTTTTTGATAGGGTGTTTCTGCGTATTTCTGCGGATTTCTGCGGATTGCTTGGGGTCTTTGATAGGGGTCTTTGATAGGGTGTTTCTGTGGATTTCTGCGGATTTCTGCGGATTTCTTCTAAGGGGGTTAAAGATAGCTTGTAGGTTGGGTTGAACGGACCTGAGAAGGAAACCACCGTGAAGATTTCAAATGGACTTCAACCGAAAAATATCGGTGCATACCCTCAAGAACTTAGTGAAACCCAACTTCATACCGGCACCATCGCGAGGAACCTCAGCAGACACCCGTTGGGTTTCACTCGGTTTCTGGTTAATGTAGGGGGGATGGAGGAAGTTCTGTTTTTCTATGATTTAGAGGGTTTTGGTGGCATCCGTTCAACCCAACCTACTTTATTGGAATTTTAATAGGACTTACGCAATCGTTTAAAATATGGTATAATCTGAGTTTATGAAAACCTTAACACTTTCAAAAAAGAAACAACCGTCATTTTCCGATTATTGTCTGTCAGTTTCTGTTGGCGAGTGTCGATAACTTCACGCAGACGTATTTTAGACACATCAACAAAAATTTCACAGTAACTCGTCTTAAGTGACAAAAATAGAAACGCCTGTAAACCCGTCCCACCACTGCGTTTGTCCGCAAAACAACCCGCACATTAAAATCATATTTCACAGGTACGCAAAAAATTGATAAAGTTCATAGTCTCTTCAAAACCCTTGCCACACCTTACTTCGTAGCGGTGCCCGAAACACTTTTTTGAATCCTTACTGTGAAATACTGTGAAATTTCATAACTTTCATAGAAACGCAGACAACAATTGACAAAATATTTACACACCCAATATTGCAGGGCTATTCAATTGTACCTATTCACTTTATATATGTGAATTTTTCGCTTGTAGGAGCGAGCTGTGCTCGCGATTTTTTCCCAAGAATGTTCACTTATGTAAAGCAAAACCAATATCCAAATTGTACAATTGAATGTCTCTGCCCAATATTGAAAAATTACTTGACAAACCGGTTTCGTTAAGTTAGGATATTACTAAACTTTGGACAGCTTCTATCAGGATTACATTCTATTTCCATTGCATTAAATGGAAAGATTACAGATGAAGGAGAAAGCGTGTGCCTTGGACTAATGGTCCCCTTCTACTCTATCACGGCACTACCAGTATTGCGGCATCCATTATAAGCAAACCTTATAGGGAATATAATCAATGGCTGTAAAAGACCCCAATATCCCTTTGCCCCGTCCATATTTAGATGCATACTGGGAGTTAGTACGCAGATGTCTGACAGATATTTTTTCCGAGCCAACAGACGAAGCGGAGGCACTACAGCAGGAAATTGAAGCACTGCCTTACGCACGACAGGATATCCATTATCATGACTCACCGCTGCATGTCGCCGAGGATCTTGCCGGCAAAAGGGCAACTGAGAGTCAACACGCCCAATTCATGCAAATGGTCAGGACATACCGGCTGCCCGGGCTCGGGGGTTTAGATGAATGACGTGTCTTAAAATCCGCGTCATCTGTGTCATCTGTGTAATCTGTGATTCTGACAATAAACAGCGCACATGACCGAAATAAACGAGAAAGCCATGAAACGCATCAACTACAAACGGTTTTTAGCAGGCATCGTCTTTTTCCTTTTAACATGCGGGACAAATGCCGACGAAGCCACCCTCAAAAACCCCGACGGCTCATGGAAGTGGACGAACCGACTCATCCATGAAACCAGCCCATATCTGCTTCTCCACGCACATAACCCCGTAGAATGGCACCCCTGGGACGATGAAGCCATAGCACTCGCAAAAGAAGAAAATAAGATCATTTTTCTCTCCGTCGGTTATTCCACATGCTATTGGTGCCACGTGATGGAGCGGAAAGTCTTTTCAAACCCAGAAATCGCCGCTGTGATGAACAAGAATTTCATCAACATCAAGATTGACAGAGAAGAACGTCCAGACCTCGACGAAATCTATATGACCGCCACGCAACTGCTGATTCAACGCGGCGGCTGGCCCAACTCTGTCTTTCTCACGCCCGACCTAAAACCGTTTTATGCCGGCACCTATTTCCCACCGACAGATATGCCGAACAGACCCGGATTCCCAACCATCCTTGATGCAGTGCATGAAGCGTGGATAACGCGGGAAGCAGAAGTCATCGAATCCGCAAACCAAATCTCAAATACCATTGAGATGGCAACCAGCCGTGGGTTCACCGCACTCAACGCCAGAGCAATTGACAGATCCCTTACGACTACAGCGTTAGACTACCTCCAAACAGCCTACAGCCACGCCTATGGCGGATTTGGTAATGCCCCGAAATTTCCAAGTCCCGCCAACCTCGAATTCCTGATAAGTGAATATGAGCAGAAATCGGGGTTACAAACCCCTCCCACTGAAAATGAATCCCTATTGAAAATGGTCACGCATACGCTGGATATGATGGCTTACGGTGGCATGTACGATCAAGTCGGCGGCGGGTTTCACCGATACTCCGTTGACGCAAAGTGGCGCGTCCCGCACTTTGAGAAGATGCTTTACGACAACGCACAACTCGCGAAAGTCTATCTACAAGCTTATCAGTTGACGCAAGCACCGCGTTACCGACGCGTCGCTGAAGAAATCTTCAGTTTCATTTTCCGAGAGATGACAGCACCCGAAGGCGGCTTCTATTCCGCATTGGATGCTGAAACGGATGCCGAAGAAGGGAAATACTACGTCTGGACCGCCGATGAAATCCAAAAAATTCTCAGCAAAAAAGATGCCTCACATTTCAACGAAATTTACGGCGTAGATAAAGTCCCCAATTTTGAAGGTAAAAATGTGCTTTATGTCCCCGAAGGGGCGGAAGCGGAAGATTCTGTGAAAGATTTGTCTGCAGCCCGTAAAAAACTTTTGACAGCACGCTTTGAACGCGAATATCCGTTATTAGACACAAAAATCATTGTCAACTGGAACGGTTTGATGATAGACGCGCTCGCCTACGGTTATCAAATCCTCGGTGAGGAACGTTATCTTGACGCAGCCGCAAAAGCAGCTCGGTTTATTCTTGACACCTTGAGAAAACCCGATGGCGAGCTGTGGCATACCTATACCGCCGGTGTTATCAAGCAAGATGCCTACCTTGATGACTATACCTTCCTCGTGCGCGGGCTGCTCAGATTGCATCAGGCGACAGGCGAGAAGCAGTGGTTAGATTCGGCGCAAACCCTCACCGATAAGATGATTCAACTTTTCTGGGACAATAAAAACGGCGGTTTCTATTACACAAAGGCAGATGCGAAACATCTTATTGTGCGGACCAAGAAACCTTTTGACTCCGCAATTCCATCTGGCAACGCCGTCGCTGTCAAAAATCTGTTAGCACTTGGCGCAGACTATCGGGAGTATGCTGAGAAAACATTGCGCAGTTTTACCGAATCCATGGCACAAAGTCCATCATCTTTCATGTCCATGCACTTTGCACTTAACCACTATCTGATGTCGGCAGAAGAGCAAGCCTCGTCTGAACCATCAATCGTAACTGCAACTGCTACAGTTAAAGGGAAAGCTGATGACGTTTTCAACGTAGAACTCCAGCTGAAAATCGCTGCAGGTTGGCACATTAACGCCAATCCTACGGGACAAGATTATTTGATTCCGACAACCGTAGCAGTGGATGCGAATGCCCCGGTAGAGATGATTGATATAACCTATCCGAAAGGTAGGTCCACGCGTTTCGCGTTTAGCGATGAACCTCTGAATATTTATGAAAAAAGCGTCACGATCCCACTGCAGTTAAAACAGAAACCGGATGTCCAGCGACAGCAAAAGGCATCAATTATCCTTAAACTCACCTATCAACCGTGTAACGACACGGAGTGTCTATTCCCGGCAACTTTGGATATTCCCTTAAAATTCCTCCGGTAGTTGACATTACCGTTTCTATCGGTTATAATAAGCTTGATTAAACTTAACGCAAGGAGGCACAAATGGCACAAATTCAGACTGTTAAATTCCAGAATCCCGACTATGGAGACATCTATACTGCTCAATTCCAAAAAAACGGTGACGGGTGGATCGGGTGGATACAGGAGTATCCCAAGGTGAAATGTGAAGAACACACGAAAACAGCATTGCTGAAAACCCTCGAAAATAGGCTTTATGAAACTTTAGAAGCTGATTGGGAGGCATGGGATAGGCAGCTCGAAGAAGACGTAAAAGCAGGGAAATTAGATCAGCTTGCTGAAGAAGCACTTGAGGATTTGCGCACAGGTAGGTGCACAGATTTATAAAACACGCCGGGATTTTTGGGTATATTATCAAAACCTTCCACCTAGAATCCAACAGCTCGCTGACGAGAAATTTGAGCTGCTGAAGCAGAATCCCAAACATCCATCCCTGAATTTCAAGAAAGTTGGTAGATATTGGTCTGTGCGAATCAGCCAACAATATAGAGCTTTAGCACTTGAAAATGCAGGAGTTTTCGTCTGGGTGTGGATCGGGAAACATGACGAATACATGAAGCGTATCCAATGATTTATTGTCTATAACGACAATCGGGATGTATCAGGAGACACCGAGCAGATCATATTCATCAAAATCGCCCATCTATTGAAAACAAATCTTTTTTAGCAGTTGGTTGAAAGCGCGGCCCTGTAGCATAGGGAACCGTTGGTCTCCTGTGCTACATATTCCCAACCCGCGTAATCCGCGAAATCGGTTATCAGTTTTCAGTCATCAGTTCCTTGACAGATACCAATGCCGTGGTGTAAAATTAAAGTAAATCAAAATAAGGAAATGGAGGGTATTCCCACGGAAAACCTTTTGAAAAGCCACCAGCATTGGCTACTCGCGATATTTTCAGCACTCCTGCTGTTCCTTAGCTTCCCGAATCTAAATCTCTATCCCTTCGCTTGGGTCGCGATGGTACCATTTTTCATTGCACTCACGCGGGCAACGGGTTGGAAGTCCGCCTTCTGGATCGGTTACTTAACCGGCTTCCTATTCTTCGCAGGTTTGCTCCCTGCTATCGCCCTGCTCTATCCCTACGCCAACATCTTTGCTACGATGATCGGTTATCTGCTCCTTGTCGGTTATACAGGTGTCTATTTTGCCGTTTTCGCCGCCTTAATGAAGATTGTACCGGTGCGTTCAGGTGTCTTATTCCCGCTTGCCGCTGCATGCATCTGGACAGCATTGGAATGGAGCCGGAGCTGGATGCTAACAGGATTCCCGTGGGGCAGTATCGGCTATTCACAATGGAACAATCTGTTGGGTATACAGGGTACCGATGTTGTTGGTATCCACGGCATCAGTTTCGTGATGGTGTTATTCAATGCAGGTATTGCAACCGTTCTGATAAACCGCCAACAGTGGCGACAAGAAATCTATGCCGTAGTCCTACCCGTGATCCTGACGCTCCTCTGCTTCGGTTACGGTGCCTTCCACCTTCAAGACGCTGAACCCTTAGACCGTGAGACAAACGCATCGGCAGACCCGGAAACCTTAAACGTTGCACTCATCCCCGGTAATATCCCACAACTACGGAAATGGGATAACAATCAATTTCCAGCGATTTTGCAGCGTTACATCAACTTGACGCACAAAGCGAGCAAGGAAGCACCCGACTTAATTGTATGGCCCGAAACATCTATTCGGAGCCAGGCGTTGACAGGCGAATGGCCGAGATACTACGGATGGTTCTTCCAAATGCTCCGTGATACTGCAATGCCTATCCTCGTCGGTACAGCGAATAGAGGCGAAACAGACGCAGCAATCGGCAAATTTTCCAAAAACACGGATAAAAGAAGGGAACCGGTATACAACCGCGTCCTTTCAATATCTCCAGATGGAAGGATACACGGCACCTATGCGAAGATGCACCTTGTCCCGTTTGGCGAATACGTGCCGCTGGAACACCTGATCCCCGATTTTATTCCCGATTTTATTCAGTTTGAACCCTTTGCACACGGAAAAACAGTAAACCTTTTACCAGTATTTATCGTTAAAGATAAGACAGACAGAGTGAAACCGACAGACAATCTCTTTCGCGATCCGAAAGTGTTCGTCGTTAAAGATAAACCGAACACGCGGAAAGTAGAGATCGGTGCCTCCATCTGCTTTGAATCGGTGTTTCCAGACGAATTTCGTAGAGCTGTCCAAAAAGGTGCCAGCGTGATGGGAATCTTCACCAACGATGCTTGGTTCACAGGGACGGCTTTCCCCGAATTGCATCTGTCAATGGCACCTTTTCGCGCGATTGAGAACCGAATAGCCGTCTTCCGTTGTGCAAATGGCGGTTTCACGTGCATTGTAGACAAATTCGGTCGAATAACGACCCCTATTGTTACACCGAACACCACACAAGAGATGCTTATCGCACCCGTACCGCTGCTATCAGCTACGGAACGGAAACAGACCCTTTATACCCGTTACGGCGATTGGTTTCCGCTCCTTTGCACGCTCATCAGTCTCGGAGGGTTCGGTAGCCAACTTGTCATACAGCGACAGCGTAAAAATTCTTAACTATTCAGCACTTACACACTTGAAAACTTCGGTGCAAAGTAGTAGGAAAACCCGCTCCGTCGGGTTCTCCGTTCACTAATACTCATGAGGTAATACATGCTTATAGATCTACAAAACCGGGCTGAAGAGATGCAAACACGACTCTTAGAACTCGGAGGTTATCTTTGACCTGCCTACAAAACGGGCAGAATTAACAGAACTCGAGGAAATAACGATCGCGCCAGACTTTTGGAACAACACACAACGCGTTCAAAAAATCAATCAACGTATCGCCGCCCTCCGAGACGAGGTTGACACGTATGAAGACCTGAACCTCAAGATTCAAGACATCCGGACGCTCATTGAACTCGCAATTGAAGAGAACGATGACAGTTTACAAACAGAAGTCGGAGACGGATTGGAAAGCGTCGCCAGGTGCCTTGAACAGATGGAACTTCAGTTAATGTTGAATGGCGAGTTTGATGAGAATAACGCCATTCTCAATATCCATTCTGGCGCGGGCGGAGTTGACGCACAAGATTGGGCAGGGATGTTGATGCGGATGTACCTCCGTTGGTGCGATAGACGCGGGTATCAAACACAAATCGTGGACATCACTGTCGGCGACGAAGCAGGCATCAAAGGCGCGACCATTCTTGTTACAGGCAATATGGCTTACGGCTACCTTCAAGCCGAGACTGGCGTACATCGGCTCGTCCGACTGTCACCTTACGATTTTAACAAGCGACGCCATACCTCTTTTGCCGCTGTTAACGTTACCCCTGAAATCGACGATACAGTGGAAGTGAACATTCAAGCGGAAGACTTACGGATAGATACTTATCGCGCCAGTGGCGCCGGGGGTCAACATGTCAACGTCACAGACTCAGCAATTCGGATTACACACAAACCGACCGGGATCATTGTTCAGTGCCAAAATGAACGTTCCCAGCACAAGAACCGGGACATCGCGATGAAACTGCTCCGATCACGCCTTCATGAAAAATATCGAGCTGAACGGGAAGCAGAACTTGCGAAACAGCGAAGTGAACGTTTAGACATCGACTTCGGCAGCCAAATCCGGTCCTATGTGATGCACCCTTACCAACGCGTCAAGGATTTACGCACGAATGTTGAAACCGGAAGCGTTAGCGCGGTATTAGACGGCGCGTTAGACACATTTATTGAGAGTTATCTTAAAATGAAGGCACAACAAAAATAACAGAGGCATTCAATTGTCCATTTTTCGATCAAATTTTCCTCCCCCGGCCCGGTAGGTTCGGTTTCCTAACCGAACCGGGTCCTTGAAAAAAAGATATGAAACCCAATAATTTCTTAAAATTGAATGACCCTGACAAAAATAACCTTTTTGTTTGCTTTATGCAGAAAACTAAAGTATAATAATTAAAGCATAAAATAGCACCATAAAAAAGGAGAAACGATTCGTGGAAGAAACAAAGGATTTAATTCAGCAGCGTCGTGACAAGTTGGACGAAATTCGTCAATTTGGGGTAGAGCCGTACCCCCACAAATACGAGCCTACACATACGACATCCGCAATTCACCGAGATTTTGCCGAAATTCAAGAGACACCCGACGAAACACACACCGTTCGCGTCGCAGGCAGAATCATGACCAAACGCGACCACGGCAAAAGCAGCTTCGCACATCTACAGGATAGCGAAGGCAAAATTCAGATTTACGTCAGGCGTGATAAAGTCGGCGCGGAACCCTATAAAATCTATCGCCGCTTTGATACAGGTGATATTGTCGGGGCTGAAGGAACCGTCTTCCGAACACGAACCGGCGAATTGACAGTTCTCGTTGATTCCGTAGAACTGCTCTCCAAATCTATCCGACCGCTCCCCGAAAAATGGCACGGTTTACAAGATAAACAGACACGCTATAGACAACGATACGCCGACCTCATCATGAACCCTGAGGTGAAGGACGTTTTTCTTAAAAGGACGCAAATCGTTCAGGCGATTCGCGATATGCTCAACGCCCAAAATTTTATTGAAGTTGAGACACCCGTACTTCAACCAATTTATGGCGGCGCGAACGCCCGACCGTTCACAACATATCACAATACTTTGGAACAGTCGCTTTATCTACGCATCGCAAATGAACTCTACCTCAAACGTCTGATCGTCGGCGGATTTGAACGCGTCTATGAATTCTCGCGCGACTTCCGAAACGAAGGCATGGATAGAGACCATAACCCTGAATTTACAATGCTTGAACTCTATCAGGCGTATGCAGATTATATACAGATAATGGAACTCACCGAAACCCTCATCGCGGATACGGCGAAAGCCGTTCATGGAACAACGAAAATTCCGTATCAAAAGCACGAGCTCGATCTTACACCGCCTTGGCAACGGCTAAGCATGGTCGATGCCGTCCGGGAACACAGCGGTATAGACCCTGTGCCTTTGTCAGCCGATGAATTATACGAGGCAGCCGTTGACGCAGACGTTGAATTAGTAGGCGATGAAACGAAGGGGAAAATTATCGCTGAACTCTTTGACAAGTTTGTGGAAGCGAAACTCATTCAGCCGACATTTATAACCGATCATCCCATTGAAGTCTCACCGTTTGCGAAAAAGAAACCTGACGATCCAGAGTTCGTCGAGCGTTTTGAATTCTTTATCTGTGGCATGGAAGTCGGAAACGCCTTTAGTGAGCTCAACGACCCGATCGACCAACGCCAACGCTTTCTGGAGCAGGCGAGTAATTTAGAAGCGGGTGATGACGAAGCCTTCATGGTAGATGAAGATTATTTGCGCGCATTGGAATACGGGATGCCACCAACGGGGGGACTCGGTATCGGTATTGACCGATTGACGATGTTGCTAACGAATCAATACTCTATCCGTGATGTAATCCTATTTCCACAGATGCGCCCGGAGAATTAACATGAAAACCGCACCTACGCTCCATACTGATAGACTGATATTACGCTCTCTCACGCTTGAGGACGCGCAAGATATACAACGGCTCGCCGGGGACCGTGAGGTCGCATCAACCTTAACCAACATGCCACACCCTTATGAAGACGGTATGGCTGAAGAATGGATTCATTCCAGCTGCGAAAAATTTGAAAAAGATGAAGCCGTAACTTTCGCAATCACATTGAAAACAGATAGCAGCTTTATTGGCGGAATAGATATTAGACTTGAGCAGAAACACGAGAACGGTGAACTCGGTTATTGGATCGGGAAACCTTATTGGGGCAACGGTTATGCCACTGAAGCAGCGAAGGCTGTCGTTACGCACGGTTTTGAAGCACTAAAATTGAATAGAATCTATGCTTACTACATGCGGCGCAATCCTGCATCCGAGCGGGTACTGGAAAAAATCGGGATGCGTTATGAAGGCTGCCAGCGACAACAAATTAAAAAATGGAATAACTTTGAGGATAGAATGGCATGCGGAATGCTAAAAGCAGACCATGATTTACTGACTCCTAACGCATCTAATGAGCAAAGATAACCAATTTAAAGCCGTACATATCCCGAGCCAGGTCGAAATTAATCAGACACCATCGTGAAACGAAGTGGAACGATGCCCAAGGACCCATAGTTAAAAGTGCCCATAGTTAAAAGTATGAAATTTGAATGGTTTGTAGCCTCCCGCTATTTGCGTTCTCGGCGAAAACAGTCGTTTATCTCAATTATTAGCGTTATCTCAATCGGGGGTGTCGCACTCGGTGTCGCAACAGTCATCCTCGTCATCGCCGTATTAGATGGCGTTGAACATGGACTCAAAGACAGATTCCTCTCAAACGAAGCGCACGTGGTTCTGAGGCTGATAGATCACAGTTTTTTTAAAGACTATCAAAAACGTGTCGAACGGATTGAGGCACTTGATGATGTCGTCGCTGCGTCGCCGGCTATTTTGACACAAACAGGCGTTTTTCGAGAACGTACGGAAGCCGTTCAAGATGTAATTATCATCAAAGGCATTGATCCAGCGCAGGAAGACAAGGTCACTGATTTTTCAGAGTACGTTGATGGATCAACAGACTTCCTAAACTCGGAACTTATTGAAAACGCTCGGTTTATCAGAGATGAGACGATTACCGGCGGCATTATTCTTGGGCGGCGTTTGGCAGCACGGCTCGGCGTTATCAAGGGCGATGTCCTGCGGTTACTCATTAAGCTTGTACAGCACCCAGTAAACGAGGCGATGTTTATACCGGACTTGGCGAACTTTGTTGTCATCGGGTTTTATGAATCCGAAATGGAGTTCTACGATAACAATCTCGCGCTTATCCACATAAATACCGCCCAAAAATTATACGAGGTAGAGAAGCGAGCAAATTCTATTTTCGTCCGATTGACCGACGCCGAATTGGCACCACGGATGGCTACACGCATTGAAGATGTTGCTGAATTTACTGTCTTAGACGGAATGCCTCATGCAACGACATGGATGGAGGCGCAAGCACCGCTCTTCGCGGCACTCCGACTCGAAAAAATAGCAACTATCATCATTGAAGCACTTATTATTCTGGTTGCGTCCTTTAATATCGCAAGCACACTTATCATGACAGTGATGGAAAAAACAAAAGACGTTGGCACACTCAGGACACTCGGTTCCTCACGCGGCAATATCATGCGAATCTTCATGATTCAAGGAAGCGTTATCGGAATCCTTGGCACAATAATCGGGACTGCTTTGGGGCTTTCGCTCTGCTGGCTTCTCAGTTCTAATACTACGAGGCCTGCTTATTGGTACGCATTTGTGCTTGCCGTACCAATTCTTTTACAAATCCTCATAGCCACACAGCGTATGTTGCGAAACAAGAGCAGCTGGAAATTCGCAGTCGGTGTCTTATGGTTGATCGGAATAGGGTTTGCACTCTACTGTACAGTCACACCCATTTCGCTCGTAGATCTTAAACTTAACCAAATCTACCAGATGGATCAACTACCGATAAAGGTCAATTGGGTGTTTGTTATCTTCATCAATGCGTTATCATTCATTATCTGCTGGCTTGCAACGCTCTACCCGGCATGGCAAGCGGCGAATCTGAAGCCGGTTGAAGCCTTGCAACATGAATAGTCAAAAAAAGGAACCCTTGTGCCGAATTCTACAGAAGCACTCATCCGTATTATAGATTTACACAAATCTTATTATGATGGCGAAGCTGAGCTGCCAGTGCTTCAAGGGGTTGATTTTGCTGTCAATATGTCGGAATTACTTGGAGTCGTCGGGGCATCCGGTGTCGGAAAAAGCACACTGCTCCATATTATTGGCACACTTGATCGACCGACTGCAGGACAAGTCTTATACGATGAACAAGACATCTTTACCTTGCCGG
The DNA here is from genome assembly GCA_963668035.1 of Candidatus Poribacteria bacterium. Lineage (GTDB taxonomy): Bacteria > Poribacteria > WGA-4E > WGA-4E > WGA-3G > WGA-3G. The sequence continues at coordinate 1,606,116 of OY764073.1, forward strand.
ATACCGAACTCGCTCGGTTCCGAAGCAACGAAATCGGGTTTGTATTTCAATTTCATCATCTACTGCCCGAATTTACAGCACTTGAAAACGTCGCAATGGGGGCTTTAATGACAACCCCAAACGATAAAGCGGTTTATGAGGAAGCAGCGTCGTTGCTCGACTATGTTGGACTCTCAGAAAGGGTTTCCCACTATCCGAGCCAGTTGTCCGGCGGCGAACGGCAACGCGTCGCTATCGCACGAGCATTGATCAATAAACCCAAAGTCGTACTCGCGGATGAGCCAACAGGGAACCTGGACCAGCGAAATAGCGAAGCCGTACTCGAACTGCTCTGGGATTTGAACGCGACAACCGGACAGACTTTTATTATTGTAACCCACAATCAAGAACTCGCCCAGAAAGTGGATAGAGTCGTCCAACTCGTTGATGGGAAAGTGGTTTTATAGTTGTCAGTCATCAGTTATCAGTTATCAGTTAAGTTTTTGATTCACGGACATCTTTTTGTCACGGTCGTTACTGACTTGGTAACGACCGTGACAAAGAAATGTTGAACTCTCAAAAACCAGACTGACAACTGACGACTGAAAACTGATAACTAAAGAAGGAAACGTTTATGTTAATTTATATCGACGGAGAATTTTTACCAAAAGCAGAGGCGAAAGTCTCAGTATTTGACCACGGTTTACTTTACGGAGATGGTGTTTTTGAAGGCATCCGTTCCTATAACGGTCGGGTCTTTAAACTTGACGAACACCTTGAAAGACTTTACGATTCTGCGAAATCCGTTATGTTACAGATTCCGATCCCCATCGAAACGATGAAGGAAACGGTTCTCGAAACACTCCGTCGAAACCAACTCACGGAAGCCTATATTCGGCTCATTGTAACGCGCGGTGTCGGAGACCTCGGCCTCGATCCAGCTAAATGTCCGAAGCCAAGTATTATAATTATTGCAGATAAAATCGCCTTATATCCACAAAAATTCTACGAAGATGGATTGGATATCGTAACCGCTTCTGTCCGACGCAATTATTCAGAAGCCATTAATCCCCGCATTAAATCGTTGAACTATCTAAATAACATTTTAGCAAAAATTGAGGGGAAACAGGCAGGCGCAGAAGAGGTCTTGATGCTTAACGCGGAGGGTTATGTCGTTGAATGTAGCGGCGACAATATTTTCTGGCTAAAAAATGAAAAACTCGTCACACCCCCGGTTCACATCGGGATTTTAGAGGGGGTCACGCGAAACAGTGTCATTGATCTCGCAAAGGACGCGGGCATCCACGTCGAAGAACGCCTCTTCACACGACACGACCTCTACATTGCTGACGAATGCTTTTTGACAGGCACAGCTGCCGAAGTGATTCCCGTCGTGAAAATCGACCAGCGCCCTATCGGAGATGGACAACCCGGAAAGATAACGCAGAGACTAATCTCTGCATTCCGGCAGTATGCGAACAGCTGCGGCACGCCGATCTATACCACAGAATAATGACCGCGCCTATAGGATGCGGGAAAACCCACGATACACAGGAGAACACGACTATGAATGCAATAAGAAACATCCTAATCCTGATCAGTCTAATCGTCGGACTCGCAGCAACCGCTGCCGTTGCAGAAGAACAAACGAATGTAGTGTTTGGACCTGAAGTGCCAACCGCAGAAAAACTGATAGAGACAGACGGTAACGCCAAAGCAGGGCCAGCTACCAACGTTGACAAAGAAAACACCGCAGATGCCCCTAAACCGGCAATTGACCCGATGTTCCTTGTCAAGAAAATCACTTTTAAAGGTGTCCAAACTGTCTCTGAAGACATGCTCCGCACGCTCATTCAGACACAAATCGGAGGTGAAGTTTCACCGGAGCTCCTGACACAGGACCTAAAGAGTCTTTTTAAAGATACAGGTTTCTTCGCTGATGTCGGAATAGATACCCAAGCTGCTGAAGGCGGGGGGCTTGAAATCATCTATAACGTCGAGGAGAGCCCTAAAATCTCTGGCATCACCGTTATCGGAAACGAGAATTTGGACACCGGCAAGCTGAAGAACGAGATAACGCTCCGTCCTGATGAAATTTACAGTGACCGCCGGCGATGGGAGAGCGAGCGCGCCCTGAAAATGTTATACCATGAAAAAGGGTATTATCTTGTCGGTATCCAGACGCATCTGGATAATAACGATGAAAACGATGCACCAGAAGCGCGTACAGTTCAAGTCACGTTTGAGATAAATGAAGGACCGAGGGTGCGAATTGAGGAGATCAATTTTATCGGAAACGACCTAATTTCCGAAAATACACTACGCAAGAAACTCAAAACCCGCACCGGTAAACCGTTCGACCAGATTTTGTTTGAGGAAGAAGACCTGTCACTAAACCTCCGCAACTACTATCAGGACAGAGGATTCGCACAGGTGAAGGTGATCGGCTACGAAAAACGTTTTACAGAAGATAAAACCGGTATGATGCTCGACATCACTGTTGACGAAGGTCCCGAATTTATCATCGGCACCTATACACTTGAAGTCCAAGCCGGTGCCAAAAACCTCTTTTCAGAGAAAAAAATACGCAGGATGCTTGACCCCGCAGAAGGCGAGGTCTTCAACCGCGGGAACTTCGATGAATCAATCTCAAAATTACAGCAAGCATATCTCGATAAAGGTTACCTGCTCTCAGAAGTCGTCCCGACACCTTTCTTCAATGAGGCAGATGGCGTGGTGGATATTACCTTGAAAATCAACGAGGGAGATGTCATAATTATCGGTAAGGTGATTATCACTGGACTTGAGAAAACGATGGAGCATGTCGTTAAACGCGAATTGGATTTTTTGGGTATCACCTCCGAGGAACTATTAGATGTTAAAGCCTTACGCAAAGCGCGGCAGCGTCTGTTCCAAATGGGTTCTTTCATCCGCGCCGTCGACTTTGTTCCGAGCGATACTGCCGAAGAAAACCGAAAGGACTTGAGAGTTAATATCGCTGAAACGCCACAAACAGGAATGCTGAGTCTTGGCGGCGGCTACGGCAGCGAAGGCGGAATCTTTGGCACCGCAGAAGTCGGACAAAACAATCTGCTCGGGCGCGCCTATCGAATCCATCTAAAGGGTGAATTAGGCACACGGGATCATCACACAGCCGAACTCAGCTTCGGAACGCCTTGGGTACTCGGGACACCTACGCGCCTTAACGCTCGAATCTACGATACCCGACGCTTCCGGCGCTACTACGGAACAGTGGGAGCTTTATTCAATCGGACAAAGGGGAATTACCTATACGATAGATACGTTTGGGGACGGCGCGGCGCGTCTGTAACGCTCGGACGCCCTATTATGCATGATATCGACCTCTCTGTCCGCTTTCGGAACGAACAGGTCGAGGCACATAACCCCGATACAGAGTTGATTAACCGCTCTACACGTAGTATCCTCTTCGCTGTTGGCAGAGATACCCGCGACTATCGCACATCTTTATATGATCCAACAGGCGGTTCCTCACATACACTCTCTTATGAATACTCAGGCGGCATCCTAGGCGCGGATAATCAGTTCCAGAAATACTCCGCAGATACCAGCTGGTTCTATAGCGGTTGGTGGAACCATGTCATCGCTGTCCATGCCCGCGCCGGCTACATGGTCAGTAAAAGTACGGATTCCTACTACCTGTTCTACGAACGCTTCTTCCTCGGCGGCCCAGATACTGTTCGCGGCTATGAAGATTGGGAAATCTATCCTGACCCAGATGAATCGGGACTGTTTAATCCCCACGGCGGCAATAAAATGTTTTTCGCGAACTTTGAGTATCGCATCCCCGTCTCACCGCAGCTCACAGCTGCACTGTTCTATGATGTAGGGCAAGTATGGGATGAAAACGTTAGAAATCCGTTTAACCAAATTAACCTGAAAAGTGGACTCGGTGTCGAAGCACGCCTCAACATGTTCGGTATGTTAGCGCGATTAGGGTGGGGATACGGCTTAGACCGCGTTAGCGGTGAACCGTCAGGCAGATTCCATTTCACAATCGGCCCCGGATTCTAAATAGTTTAGGACTCACGCAGTTCTTTCACAACAAATCCGCCTGATAAGTCGGATTTAGGGAGTTAAATTAATGAAATCATTTCGGTTCGGTGTTGCTGAAGCACGCCTAACGTTCTTAATTATTGCTATTGTCGCTTTCTGTTTCAGTTCTGGAAGCATTGGACAGGAAACCTTCAAAATCGGGGTCGTCAATACAGAAGAGGTCCTCAAAGGATCCACAGCAGCGACCGAGGCGAGTAAGATACTCAGAACAGCGGGTGAACGATTGCAGAAAAACTTGCAGCAAAAAGCAGACAAAGTCCGCACCCTACAAGACAAGAAAACAAAAAGTGAGCTTTTTATGGAAGATGCACAAACCGCAGATTTGGACAGGGAAATCCTGCAAACACAACAAGAACATCAACGCGAACTTGAAACCGGTCAGCAGGCACTCCTTGAAAAAGAGCGAGAATTGCTGGAACCGATTTACAAGAGGCTTGAAGACCTGATTATGAAAGTCGGTAAAGATGAAAACTATGACATCATTCTCGAAAAACGACTCGTCACGCTTTATGTGAAAGAGGAATACGATTTAACAAAGCGTTTAATCGACTTGATGAATGAAACCGACAAAAATAACGAAAATCCTCAATAACTTTAGACTGCCTTACCTCCGTAATATCAAGCACTTCAAAACCACGGAGAAAGGATGAGAAGCGTATGAAACTCAAAGAAATTTGTGAACACCTCAACGGAGACCTCTCTGGCGACGGTGAAATCGAAATTACAGGAGTTTCTGGAATCGAAGAGGCACTCCCGACTCAGATTACCTTTGTTGCCAACCCGAAGTATATCGCCGCTATAGCAACAACGCAAGCCGCTGCTATCATCATCGGCCACGATGTCTCCGACAACGGAAAACCGACTATCCGCGTCGATAATCCGTATTGGGCTTTCGTTAAAGTTTTGGAGATGTTCTCTTATGACAAAAACCATCGCGCCCTTCCGGGGGTCCATGACACAGCCATTTTAGGTGAGAACGTTAAACTCGGGGAGCGGGTCGCCATTCAAGCGTTTACTTACATCGCCGACAATGTTGAAATCGGCGATGACACCGTCATTCAACCGTTCGTCTACATCGGGGAAGGCACTAAAATCGGAGCTGACGGACTTATCTATCCACACGTCAGCATCCGAGAAGAAGTCACAATTGGGGATCGCGTTATTATCCACTGTGGTGCTGTTATCGGAAGTGACGGTTTCGGATTTGCACCTGTCAGCAACCGACACCACAAAATCCCGCAGATCGGTACCGTCGTTATTGAAGATGATGTTGAAATCGGTGCCAATACGACCATTGATAGAGCGACACTTTCCGAAACGCTCATCAAACGGGGCACGAAGTTAGATAATCTCGTCCAAATCGCGCACAACGTCGTGATAGGGGAAGACTGCTGTCTCGCTGCACAAGTCGGCATCGCGGGGAGTACTACGCTCGGCGACCGAGTCAATATCGCAGGGCACGGGGGAGCTGCAGGGCACCTGACACTCGGGGATGACAGCGTCGTTTACGCGAAATCTGCAGTCACAAAAGATATGCCTGCCGGCAGCCAGCTCTCCGGATTCCCAGCGCGCCCCCATAAACAGGAATTACGAATTCACGCCGCAACCCGAAGATTACCAGAACTGCTCCCTGAATTCGCAAAACTCCAGAAACAGGTAGAAGAACTCGAAGCAAAAATTCAAGCGTTGGAGGACGATACGTAGCGATATTTCTGACCTGTTGCGCCTGCTCCTTTTTCGGAAATATACCGCACCCCTCTCTGTACCCACACAAAAATGAAAACGCTTTTCGCGTATTTTGAACTGGCGCGCCCCCTTAACGGAATTATCGCTTTTATCTCCGCATGGCTGGGCGGAATGTTCGCTAACCAAAGTAGAATCGAAAATCTTGTTGACATTCGGCTCTGGTTGGTCTCTATCGCCGCATTCGTCATGCTTTCCGCAGGGAACGCCATAAACGATTACTGTGATTATAACATTGACCAAATTAATCGTCCACGGCGACCGCTACCCTCCGGACGCATTCGACGCATAAATGCACTAATCTTTGCGATTATCCTTGTTGTTATCGGTATCTGGTTGGGGACCCTTATTAATAGAAACGCCACAGCGATTGCAATTCTCGTATGCATCGCACTCGCGAGTTATGCGCGCTGGCTAAAACGGATACCACTTGTCGGGAACTTAGTCGTCAGTGGGTTAACCGCGTTAACTTTCATCTCCGGCGGCGTAGCGATAGATTCGCTGCAAGGGACACTGATCCCAGCGATCTTCGCTTTTCTGTTCACAACGGCGCGCGAAATCATCAAAGACCTTGAAGATACAGAGGGCGACTCGAAAAACGATGTGAAAACACTCGCTATTCTCAACCCACAACTCGCTGTCCAAACTGCTATCGGTTTCATGGCCTTGGTTATTCTATTTAGCCCTATCCCTTATCTATTTGCGGCGTACCCATGGCATTATCTGGTGGCAGTTGTCCTCGGTGTCGATTTAGTCCTCATCGGATGTGCAATTCGCTTGTTGCGTGATAATTCCAGAGAAAGTTGTGCCACCATCCAACACTGGATGAAGTGGGATATATTTGTCGGACTCGCAGCAATCTACCTCGGAACCCTTTTATGATAAACTACGATAAAGTTATCGCTTTCTTAGAAAAAGAGAACCCGAATGCTGCAGCAGTCGCTTGCTTTAAACAGGCATATCACACCTTTTCTCAGACAAGTGAATGGGAACGTCCGTATCAAGTCCTCACTACAGGTTGGCAGAAACTTGATGGAGTCTTACTGATGACCCCAGAAGATGCCCCTCATGCCGATTATCGGGTCCATCTTGCTGCGACAACCGAACGCAGCTTGCGAGAATTACTTTTGGCTTTTCCAAGACGATGCATCGGTATATTTCACCTAACAGAAATGTGGATGGAGAACGGCATCCACGATATCTTAGAAGGTGAACTGATTCAGACGAACAACGGAAGATTTTATCGAGGAATTAAACGGGGCAGTGGTGCAGCCATAGAACACCGGACTATCTCTAAACGCAAAGACGCAGTTGCTGCGGATATGCGTCAATTAGCTACCTTGAAAGGGAAACTCACGTCCTCCCAATTTATCGTTGAAGGAGACCTGATGGTGGAGCGGGCAGTTACAGATGGCTTACCTCTCGAAAAAACCCTTTATACCACTGCTTTACTTGAAACATCGGAAGGGAAAAGTCTCTTAAAGTGTGCTTATACCGATAATATTGCCTGTTACCAAGTTAGTGACGGCGTGATGGGCTCAATCACTACAACCCGTCCGGTGCCATCAGTTATAGCCTCGGTACACTTTACTTTTCGAGACTTTTTCTCAGAATCAGGTAAAGCGAACTTCCACTTTAGTCCGGGATGCACACTGCTCATTGCAGAGAACATCGCGAACCCAGACAATTTAGGAATGACCTTACGGACCGCAGATGCAATGGGAGTGTCGGCTGTCTTGCTAAGCAGTATAGGGGCAAGTCCGTTCCACAAAAATTGTGTGCGTGCGTCACGCGGCGCGGTTGGACGTTTACCGTTGTACTATACCACAGACATCCATACCGCGATTGAGACACTTCGTCTATCAGGTTGGAATGTATTCGGCGGAACCGCCAGGGCTGAAAAGGAGCTATGCGCGCTAAAATTCGCGATGCCTACTGCTATTGTTGTTGGCAATGAAAATACAGGATTGTCCGGGGAAACACGAGCCGCCTGCACAGAACTCGTCCGTATTCCCATGGCATCTGGACAATCTTCACTGAATGTCGGAGTCGCAGCGGGGGTTCTGCTCTATGCGTTGTCACGACAGGCCAATATTTGACAAACCGTCGTAAATATGGTAAAATTTTAAACGTAGGCGAGACATAAACCTTTCAAAGAGTGCTAATAAAAAGGACAAATCGCATTTGAGATCAAATTGGGTTCTGGACCACTTTAACAAGGTACTAAAAAAGCATAACGCTGGCTATTTTGTTTTAATCGATCCGGAGCAGTGTGAGGCAGCTAAGTGCGCTAAACTCGCCCGCCAGATCGAGAAAGCAGGGGTAGACGCGATTTTGTTAGGCGGCAGTTTTCTAACAAACGATTTGCATCCGATTGCGAAGGCACTCAAGCAGGAGACAGAACTCCCTATCGTGCTTTTCCCCGGTGATTCAATGCACCTGACACGATATGCAGACGCTATTCTCTATATCAGTCTGATCAGTGGACGCAATCCGAACTATCTCATTGGCGAGCAAGTTAAAGCAGCCCCGTGGATACAACGCTATGCGCTTAAACCTATCCCTACCGGCTATATGCTTATTGAGGGAGGTAACAGAACCGCCGTTGAATTTATGAGCGGGACGACACCTATTCCGCGGGACAAGCCAGACATCGCGGGCCCGCATGCATTAGCCGCAGAATATCTCGGCATGCAGATGGTATATTTAGAGGCTGGCAGCGGTGCAGCACATCCTGTTCCAGACGAGATGATCACCACAGTGAAAAACCAAATTAGCATTCCGTTAATCGTCGGTGGTGGTATCCGCACCCCGAAGATCGCCGCAGAAAAAGTGGCAGCAGGCGCCGATTTCATCGTCACTGGTAATGTGCTCGAAGAAAACGGCTCCTTTGAACTGATGAAAGATTTCGCCAACGCCGTTCATGGAAACCCTCTAGCATAACCTGTTAGGTTATATATTAGTAGCATAAACTTTTAGTTTGTGCAACCAACAACCCTTTCTTCACCCCGTAGGGGTGCTATGTCTATAGTAACGCGTGCTTTCCAAGTACGCATTTTCAAACAGATAAAAGGAAGTCATCATGGCTGAAGTTAAAGAGATACACATAGAAGCAGAAGTAAAAGAAGCTTCAAATAACGATTCCACCGACAATACAGAGAGTTCAGAAAAAACACTCATCACGCGCATGCGAGAAATCGCAGAGGGGGCACTTGATACCATCAAATCAGAAGTGAAGCAAGAGATTGAAACCCGGATTTCTCCTGTGGAACAAACCGCCACCAACCTGACGTCGGAGGTGAAGACAGAGGTAGAGGCGATTGTCCAACGTGTTCAGGATCAATACGAAACAGAACGCGAAGAGCTCTTGCAGGCAGAAATCGATAAAGAGGTAGAAACCGCCGTGCAAGCAGTTCATGAGGCATACAAAGACGAACACGATCGCCTGCTACGGACAGCAGCTGAAGCTGAAAACACTAAAAAACGCTTGCAAACGGATTATCAGCGGCAACTCAAATTCGCCAATGAAGGGATCCTTGAAGGCATGGTACCAGTGTTGGATAGTTTGGAAGCGGCGATTAAAAGCGTGACCGAGAAAGTTCAAGAAAACGATGCCTCGCCAGCATTCACAACCTTTAATGAGGGGGTACAACTGGTGCATAAACAGTTACTGGACGCTCTCAAAAACCACGGATTGGTGCCAATCGTAGCCGTTGATGAAACATTTGACCCGAATCAGCACGAGGCACTCCTCGTCACCCCATCCGATGATGTACCTGAGGGAAAAGTCATTGAAGAGTTCCGGCGGGGGTATATGTTACATACCCGTGTCCTACGCGCCTCGCAAGTAGTCGTTTCACAGGGACCGGCTAAAGCAGAAGAAACAGCAAACGACACCGCAGACGATACAGCTGAAACCGACGCTGCCGAATAGGAGTATATAATGCAAAAACGCGATTACTATGAGGTTCTGAACGTCAACCGCGATGCCGATGACGACGAGATAAAAAAGGCTTACCGCAAACTCGCGATCCAATTTCACCCAGATAAAAACCCTGACGACAAAGCAGCCGAAGATAAATTCAAGGAAGCGACGGAGGCTTATGAAGTCCTGCGCGACATAAAAAAACGACAGCAGTACGATAGATTCGGACATGCTGGACTCGAAGGAATGGGAACAGATTTTGGGGGCGTCGGTATCAATTTGGATGAGATTTTCAACGAGGTCTTTGGCGACCTCTTTGGCGGATTCGGCGGCAGGCAACGCGCCCCAAAACGTGGACGCAGCTTACAATATAACCTTGAGGTGACACTTGAAGATGTCATCCACGGCAAACAGGTCACGATCCAAGTGCCACGCGTGGAAACGTGTCTGGAATGCCACGGCAGCGGCGCGAAGAAGGGAACACGCGCGATAACCTGTCCGCAATGCCACGGCAGAGGGCAAATCAGTCAATCACAAGGCTTCTTTACAATGTCCCGCACCTGCCCACAGTGTCGCGGTGCAGGTGAAATCGTTCAAGAACCCTGTCCAGCTTGTGGCGGACAAGGGCTTGTCCGAAATACACGCGATATTAAACTCAATGTTGATAAAGGCGTTGATACAGGGTTTAAATACCAATTGCGCGGTGAAGGTGAAGCCGGGGCAAATGGCGCGCCACCCGGAGACCTGTTTGTTGTCATCAATGTCGCACCGCATGAACGTTTCCAACGCGACCGAAACGATCTCATTACATCCGCCAGAATTTCGTTTGTCCAAGCCATACTCGGCGGAAAAATCGGAATTGAAGGCGTTCATGGCACCGAAGAACTCGATATTCCACCCGGGACGCAATATGGAACACAACTTCGGATCCCCAATAAAGGAGTCCCCCATTACAAACGCTCTTATTCAGGCGACTTAGTTGTTGAAGTAGAAATTGAAACCCCAAAACATCTTAATGACGAACAGCGAAAAAAGTTAGAAGAATTCGCGAAACTGCGTGGCGAATCCTATCACCATGAACACGGTTTTTGGGACAAGCTGCTTGGCCGCCACGAAGACGAAGAATCGCAATAGAGAACGGTTCAATAAAATCAGGGGTATTTAATTTTACATATTCACTTTATATCTATGGATATGTCTTCCTCTGTAAGAGCGAGCTGTGCTCGCGATCTTACGGAAAAACGTTAACATCTATAAACGAAAACCAAACTCAAAACCGAAAACTAAATAGTCCTACAATAAAATGGATTGGGCGAAAATTACGGTAACTACCTCTTATGATGCAGCCGAAGCAGTCGCGAACTGTCTCTTTGAGATGAATGCAACCGGCGTTGAATTCAAAGAGAACGCGACAGCCAACGTCCAACTTATCGCCTACTATCCATTAGATGATAGAGTCGGGGGGCGCGTGCAACACCTCCGAAACTTCCTTGCAGAACTTCCAATGTGGGGGATTCAGCCGGACCCCGCTACAATTGACTTAAAACATGTCAAATCTGAAAAGTGGGCGGAAGCATGGAAAGCGGCGTTCCCACCGCAACGCGTCGGAGAACGGATCCGCATCGTCCCATCGTGGCACGATTCCTCTCACAACGAAACCGACATTGTGATCCAGCTTGACCCCGGTATGGCGTTCGGGACAGGGTACCATCCGACCACCCGACTCTCCCTCGAATTGTTGGAACACACGGTCAAACCGGGCCACCACATCGCAGACATCGGAACGGGTTCCGGTATTTTAACCATTGCCGCTGTCAAATTAGGCGCGAAACAGGTTGACGCAATTGAACTCGATCCGACAGCGATCCCTGTCGCAGCAGCGAATTTCCGAACAAACGCGGTGACACCACAGGTACGCTTATCTCAAGGGGACGGACTCAAAGATATAGATAGCAGATACCATCTCATCATCGGCAACATCTTAACGAAGGCGATCCTCCCGATCATTCCGGCGTGTGCACCGAGACTACATCCCGCAGGAATCGTCATCTTTTCTGGTATTCTGGAAACTGAACTTGCACAAGTTCAATCGACTTTAGCAGCGAATCAGTTCGCGTGTCTTCAAGTCATAAGCGAAACAGAGGACACCATCACTTGGGTAGCCATTAAAGCACAGCACCAATCTCAAACGAGATAGATGCGGTAATCCCCAGGCACGGTAGGCGCGGGGCGAGCACCAAGAACGCCGCTGAAATTTTGGTTACTCTTGTTTCTTCTCCTTGGATAATCCGTGGCAGAGGTTGCACCTACCGAGATTGAGGTGTGGCATCGTCGGTGATTTTTCATCGCCTTTTAAATGGCATTTCAGACACTCAGCGTCTTCTTTCGAAGTGCGATGCACCTCAATATTAGAACGCGCTGGCGCAGCATTGAAAAAGAGGATAACCATAACAATCGCAAAGATAAGACCAATGACGCTGACAATCACCATAAGCGCCCTGGCACTGGCTTGTTCTGTTGGCATTGTTTGAAAGCAGACTCCTAAAAGTAGTAGGCACGCTCCGCCGTGCCGTCAGATTCTCCGTTCACTTATGTAAAAAATGGAAAGAGGACAGGGATATTTTCTGCTGTTAGCGATGAACCGTATTCGCTCGCTTCAAACGCCTCAGCATATTGGATGCGTGTGCCTGATTCTTCGCCATAGCGTGCTATGAGCAAATCGCGGTACTTTTCAGCTATCACATGAAAACGATTTAACAACCGTTCAGCAAGCCAGGCACGCCGTGCGGATCCATCAGTCGGAACAGTATCTAATGTGCCACTATTGTAAGGAAGCCATTCATAAAACTGTGACACGTGGCAGTGGAGCATATCAATCTTTTGCGCGACGACAGCATCAATACCGACCACCACATCCGGTGTGAACGGATAAGGCTTCGTGAACCCGTCACTCAAATAGACAATAACAGGATTTTTCTCAAGGTGTGGTGTCAACGCACAGACATTTGGCACAGTAACCATATATGCTGCATCTTGCACCAACATTGACGTATACCGATGATCCGGATGATAATCGTTAGGGCGGTGCGTCATAATCACATCTGGATGGAACTCACGAATTGTGCGGATAATCTGATACCGATTTTCCAAAGTCGGCATCAATTCACCGTCATGATTATCAAGAAGTTCGTATTCAATACCGATAACTTCCGCGGCAGCTTGTGCTTCTGCATAGCGTCTCCGTGCTAAGGGCCCGCCACCCATTTCGTGGTGTCCAGCGTCACCGTTTGTGACGGAGACAAATTTAACGCGATGTCCTTGTTGCACATACAAAGCAGCGACACCGCCCGCTTTAATATCGCAGTCGTCGGGATGTGCCCCGAAGACCAAAACATTCATCTGTTTTTTTGACATCTTTTACCTCTGTATCGCATTACGGGTATTATGAACAACACTATGCAAAACTGGAAAGTTGAAGTCTACTACAAACCTGAAGTCCCCGATACCATCGGGCAGGGAATCCTTGAGGATATCGCTGACCTCGGTATCAACAGCGTTGATTCTGTCCGGACAGCTACAGTCTATTGGATTGAAGGCGCACTTAATACACAAAGTATTGACCGAATCGGTTCAGAACTTCTCGCCGACCCCATCACACAAGCATACACCTTCACTGCGCAAAATGACGCTGCAAAAGGGTGGACGCTTGAAGTCCAATTCAAGCCCGGTGTCACCGATGCAGTCGGAGATAGCACCGTCAAAGGCATCAACGATTTAGGCATCACCGGTGTCACCACCGTCCGTACCGGACATAAATATTGGCTGACAGGCACCTTAAACGCCGAAGTTATTGAGACGATTGCACAACGCCTCCTTATGAACGATGTCATTCAAACCTTTTTTTATCAAGCACCGTCAACATAAGAGATGTCCACTAACTCGCATACACCCGAATCACTGTGCCTAAGTGAAACCGAACTAACGCAGCAGTCGCTGCCTGACGCAGCACAAAACGGAGACCCCCGGTTGGACTCACGCGCTTCGGTTGACCCAACCTAACGTTATCAAACCCGTGCTTCCGAAGCAACTTCGGTAAAGAATGCGCTGAAAAATAGTAGAGATGATCGTACGGATGGACGTAGGGCCAATCCGCTTTCTGAAACCGACTCTGTAGACTCTCACCATTCGGGACTTCAATAACCAATGTGCCTGTTCCCGGTTTCAAAATCCGGCGTAACTCACGCACGAACGGATTTAACTCAGAAATATGCTCTAATACATGATAGAGCGTAATCGCATCGAAAGATGCAGATGGAAAAGCTGCTTGAAAAATATCCGCGCATCGGACATCAAGCTGATACTTTTCCTGCGCAAACGCACTGCCACTCTTGGAAGGATCGATCCCCTGCGGCTCCCATCCGTGTTCGCGAGCGAGCGAGAGAAAAGTCCCAATACCACAACCCACATCTAACAAGCGTCCTTTGCTTTGATGTTGCTTTTCTAACTCTGTGAGGCGTTCAGTCATCTGCAACCACTCCATGCTATCCATCTGGATACGTTCCACTTTATCAGGCGGATAATAGGTCTCGGTGTACGCCGCCTCAAGCGTCTGACGGTTGACTCTCGGATTCACATAGCGTAGCTGGCACTGCTGACAAACAACCACCGACAGAGAATCTTTATCAAAAAGTCGTTCCGCCGCATCGCGTTCGCAAATCGGACAGTTGATATGTTCAAGGTCGTTTGTGTTCATCTGATTAGAAGAGGGGTGCCCCTTGTGCCTCCACATACACCGAATAGAGAGATTGACTGCCAGCCATAAACAATCTGTTGCGTTTCACACCGCCGAAGCAGAGGTTGGCACAGATTTCAGGAAGATGGATTTTACCGATAAGTGTACCATCTGACGCGAAGATATGCACGCCATCGTATCCATCACCGACCCACCCTGCACTTGCCCACAGATTTCCATCAACATCACACCGAATACCGTCAGCAATACCGGGAGCCATGTCGCAGAACACCTCTTGCTCACCCAATCGCTCACCATCTATAACATCATAGATAAAGATATGGCGTGGAGTCCCCTCTGTATGCGTAACGCCTGTATCGACGATATAGAGTTTGTCGTAATCCGGAGAGAAGCAGATACCGTTCGGCTTTTCAAGTTCATCCGTTGCAACAGTTGCTTCTCCTGTATCTGGGTTGAGACGATAAACACAAGTCGGCAATTCAAATTCCGCGATATGACCTTCGTAGTTAAGCATGATACCGTATCCGGGATCCGTAAACCAGATACCGCCATCAGGGTGAACGGCTACATCATTTGGCGCATTGAGGGGCTTTCCATCAAAACTGTCCATCAGTACAGTAATCGTTCCGTCATATTCAGTGCGTGTGACGCGCCGTGCGCCGTGCTCACAACTGATGAGTCTACCTTCTCGATCGCGAGTGTGTCCATTGCTATAGTTTGATGGTTTTCGATAGACGCTCACCTGACCGGTAGACTCTTCCCATTTCAGTATTCGGTTGTTCGGAATATCGCTCCAGAGCAGATACCCGCCATCGCCGAACCAGACGGGACCCTCCGCCCAACGCGCGCCCGTCCACAACCGCTCAACAACAGAATTGCCAATCTTATATTTTCCAAAACGGGGATCTAATACCTCAATCGCCGGATCCGGATAACGGACAATCGAGCCGTCCCATTTTCTTTCTGGTGGTGTATGCATACAATTTTCCTCCAAATTCACTGCAAATAACAAAATGTTTTCGGTTCTGCAATAGTATACCACAAACCCATGTTTTACGTAAAATTTTGTAACCTCGTTCACAAATCTCACAAACAGAGACATTCAATTGTCCATTTTTCGATCGAATTTTCATCCCCCGGCCCGGTAGGTTCGGTTTTGCGGTGTACTTGAAGAAACACCCCAGCAAAAACCCCAAATGCGACGTGCATTCCAACCGAACCGGAAACCCCTTGAAAAAAAGACGTCCAACCCAATAATTTATTAAAATTGAATGCCTCTGATCTCACAAATCAATAATCTTGACTTTTTATAGTCCAGTATGGTATTATATTTTATCGGCAGAATTGTAGCAACTTGCGTTACACTAAAAAAGACTGCCAGAATACTGAAGAACCAGCAGCCTCTGAAAGTACTAAAGAGGTATTGGTAAAGAGGGAAAAACAATGGTACATCTGAGACAAGATTCGCCTGATCCGAATATTTTTCACCTTCACAGTCAAAGGACTAATAGTGATCTTCAAGACTATACCGATTTTCGCGTCTAAAGGTCCGATATTTGCTCAATTTGCGTAAATCCTAAACTTATAACTTATAACCCCAATAGAGATATCTATGTCAAATAAAAACGCATCCCTAAAATCCGGCATCCGAGATAACCTTCTGCGTGAAACAGTTCACGATTTTTTAGAACAAGAAATTAAAAACGGTTCCGAACTCTCCATCGTATCCGCCTACTTCACCATCTATGCCTATGAAAAGATGCAACACTCTCTCAACAAAATAGAGAAACTTCGCTTTCTTTTTGGTGACCCTGATTTTATCAGACGTATGGATCCGAATAATACAGATAAAAAAGCGTTTGATATAACAGACACAGGTTTAGAACTCAATCAGCAACTTCGACAGAAACCGATTGCCAAAGCCTGTGCCCAATGGATAAAAGAGAAGGTGGAAATCCGCACGACCCGCCAATCAAATTTGATACACGGGAAAATGTACCATATCACCAATAACGGCGTTGACAAAGCAATTCTCGGCAGCTCTAACTTTACGGTACGCGGACTCGGACTCAGCGCAAATAACAGCAACATTGAACTTAATCTTGAGGTGGATAGCGACCGCGATCGGACCGACCTCAAGGCGTGGTTTGATGAACTCTGGAATAACGACCAACGCGTTGAAGATGTGAAAAATAAAGTCCTCGCAAAACTCAAGCAGATCGGGGAAGATCACCCACCAGAACTCATCTACTACAAAACCCTATATGAACTGTTCCGTGAAGAAATTGAAACCCGAAAAACAGACGAACAGACCCTTGCGGATATACATCTATACGACACAAAAATCTGGGACAAGTTATACGACTTCCAAAAAGAGGGGACGAAAAGCGTTATTGCTCGGTTGTTACGACACAACGGTTGTATTTTAGCAGACAGCGTCGGCTTAGGAAAAACATATACTGCACTCGCGGTGATAAAGTTCTTTGAATTGCGAAACGAACGCGTCCTTGTGCTTTGCCCGAAAAAACTCCGCGAAAATTGGGCACGCTATCAAGCAATTCATAATCAAATATCCAATGAATTCCTCGATGATAAATTTGGATATACCTTACTATCACACACCGACCTATCCAGATATAGCGGCGACTCTGGCGGTGTCAATCTGGCAGATTTCAATTGGCAGAATTTTGACCTGATTGTTATTGACGAATCCCACAACTTCCGAAACGATACCAAACCCCGTGAGGACGAAGATGGCAACTTCCGCCACAGTCGTTACTCCCGCCTATTAGAGGAGGTCATCAAGGAAGGCACAAAAACCAAAGTGCTGATGCTTTCCGCGACACCGGTGAATACTTCACTCACCGACCTCCGCAATCAGATATATCTCATGACTGAAAAACGCGAGGATGTCTTTAGAAACAGTCTGGGGGTTAGCAATATCGGCAATTTAATACGACAGGCACAAAAAGCCTTCAAAGCGTGGGAAGAAAATGCGACTAAAGGCGGCTCAAGAGATAAAACAGAATTATTTGATACTTTAGGCGTGGAATTTTTCCAACTGCTCGGCGGCGTTTCTATTGCGCGTTCCCGAAGGCATATCATAAAATACTATGCCGAAGAAATAGAAAAAATTGGTGAATTTCCTACACAACTGGATCCCGTAAATTGCCACCCACCTACCGATCTGTCAGGTGAACTTTCATATAAAGCGTTGGCGGATCAGATAGGTGATTTTGAGTTATCCCTCTATAGACCCTCCAGTTATATTGTCGATGAAACGGCAAAGCAGCGGTTGGCAGATGAGAAAAAGCGGCTCCGTTTTAATCAAGAGGACCGCGAGAAATTTCTTATCGGCATGATGCAAACCAACTTCCTCAAACGGCTGGAAAGTGCTGCTGACTCTCTCTCCAAAACACTTGAACGCACCATCAATAAACACGATGCAATGCTGGACAAGATTGAACGCTTTCAGAGAAACAGCAATATAGCAGGCGCAGCAGCAGATGTCCTCCCCGATGACGATGAAGACGACGAGGAATTCTTGATCAATCGTGCCAGAAATCCCTATCATCTAAAGGAGTTAGATTGCACCCGCTGGAAACAGGACATCATCCAAGATAAACAGACTTTAACCGATGCGTTGAAAAAAGTAAAATCCATCACACCGGAAAGAGATGGAAAACTGAATGAGATTAAAAAGCATATTCGAGACAAGGTGCTAAACCCTACAGAAGATAAGGACGGAAACCCGAATCGCAAGTTGCTCATCTTCACAACTTTCAAAGATACGGCAGAATATCTCTATGAAAACCTATCTGAACTCACATCGGAATTAGATTTGAACATGGCAATGGTTTCGGGCGACACTACCCAGACAACCTGTGGAGAAAATAAATTCAACGATATTCTAACGAATTTCGCACCACGCGCGAGAGAACGTGCTGATGACACAAACGACACTATAGACCTGATTATTGCAACAGACTGTATCTCAGAGGGACAAAACCTACAAGATTGCGACACGGTACTAAACTACGATATACACTGGAATCCCGTCCGTATCATTCAACGTTTTGGACGTATAGATAGGATCGGGAGCAATAACGTCGCTGTCAAGATGATTAACTATTGGCCCACAGAAGATATGGAGGTCTATCTCCGTTTACGGAATCGTGTTGAATCCCGCATGGCACTCGCTGATGCTACCGCGAGTGGTGATGACGACCCGTTGAATGAGTCGGCTTATGAACAAGCACAGATGGAACTCAATTTCCGGGATCAGCAGTTGGAACGGCTCCGTGAAGAGGTGCTTGATTTAGATGACCTCTCTGACAGTGTGGTAATGAGCGACTTTACGTTAGATTATTTCTTTGCACAACTCCTGAAATATCTCGAAAGAAACAGAGCCAAACTTGAAGCAACACCTGATGGTGCTTATGCTGTTACCAACAACGAAAATAGTCCAACGGAGAACGGTATCATCTTCTTTCTTCAACAAACAAACGCAAGCGCAGATAAACAGCAAAAAACTGCCAGCCCCATCCATCCGTACTATACCGTTTATATCCGAAACAGTGGGGATATTCGTTACGGGTGTCCCAACGCGAAACAGGTGTTAGACCTATTTGAAGCATCTACCGTTGGCAAGGAGAACACGATAGATGATTTGTGTCTCTGGTTCGACCAAAAAACCGAAGACGGTGATAACATGACACATTACAACAAACTTCTGGACACTGTCATTTCACATATCACACGGTTGCATACCAAGACACAGAGCCAAATCTTGAAAAGCGGTAGTCCTCGCGATATAAAGCTTACACCAACATCCAAAGCACCTAAAAACACTGGCGATTTCAAATTGGTGACATGGTTGATTATCACGAACCAACAATCTTGACTTTTTATAATCGGGCATGGTATTATATTTCAGAGGCATAAACGATAACAAGGGCTGGCACGTCAGGGCCATTCAATTGTTCCTATTCACTTTATATATGTAAATTTTTTCGCCTGTAGGAGCGAGCTGTGCTCGCGATCTTTTCCTAATAATATTCCCCTATGTAAAGCGAAACCAAGATCCAAATCGTACAATTGAATGTCTCTGCTGGCACGTAGTGCCACCCTATTTTTTGTAGAAGCGTAGGAACACAGCAAATGAACAAAGAAGCAATCAAATCCGCACTATCAGCAATCCCCACCGGTGACTTTTTAGAAAAATCGAAAAACCTCTTAGCAACGATAGGCTACCGCAGCGAACGCACGCTTGAACTCTCCGGCACCGTCCACGACTTTTTTGAGGAATTCCCACCACGCAATCCGAACACTAAGACCGAACAGGAATTCCGCAAACACGCCGAATCCGTGAAACTCATTTTCCAGTTCACAAGCGATGAAATCACTGATGATATTCAGCAAAGACTCTTCGAGTCAGAGGGTTTCGACAAAGGAAACATAAAAAGTTTCTTATTCTGTGCAGTTGAACTAAAAGATAACACCTACTCACGCACCAAATACGCCGAGTTCACACGAGAAATTAACAAACGGCTGTTCGCACCCACTGTGATCTTATTTCGCGCGGGTAATCGTTTGACGGTCGCATTTGCCGATCGCCGCCCAGACAAAACCGACGAGGCCCGCGATGTGCTCGGACAAGTCACCCTCATCAAAGACATCCGTCTCAACAACCCCCATCGCGCACACCTCGACATCCTCTCCGAACTCTCACTTGAGGAATGCGCGGATTGGATGGGTGCGAATAATAAACCGAAAAACTTTGATGGTCTACTATCAGCATGGCTCGCCAAACTGGACACCGAAGAACTCAACAAGCAATTCTATCGGAAACTCTTCGCATGGTTTGAATGGGCAATTGAGGAGGCAATGTTCCCGACAGATGAAACGCGCGTCTTGGAGCCGGAGGAGCATGTCATCCGCCTCATCACACGCCTGCTCTTTATCTGGTTTATCAAGGAAAAAGGACTGATCGCCGAGGCACTGTTCAACAAAGCACAAATCCAAGACCTGCTGAAAGCGAATGATTTTGACAACGGCGACTCCTACTACCGTGTCGTGCTACAAAACCTCTTTTTCGCCACACTGAACACTGAAATAGACAAGCGAAAGTTCAGCACCGTTGGCTACGCCACAAATCGGGATTTCTCACGCTACCGCTATAAAGATCAGATGCGCGACCCCGATAAACTATTGGAGATGTTCGGCAAAACACCTTTCATCAACGGCGGATTGTTCGATTGTCTGGATAGTTGGGAAGCGACAGGTAAAGAGAGTTACCGAATCGACTGTTTCTCTGATAATCAATATAAGAAATTATCCATTCCTAACCGCCTCTTTTTTGATGCACAGCAAGGACTGATCCCACTACTTGAGCATTACAAATTCACCGTTGAGGAGAACACACCGATAGAGCAAGAAGTGGCGTTGGATCCTGAGCTGCTCGGCAGAGTGTTTGAAAACCTACTCGCTGCCTACGACCCTGAAACCGGCGCAACGGTACGGAAACAAACGGGTTCCTACTACACCCCACGCGCGATTGTAGATTACATGGTGGAAGAAGCGTTAGTCGCCACGTTATCCCAAAAATGCGATCCAACCGACGGCGACGCAAAACTGTGGGATGAACGCTTACACTATCTCCTCGACTATGCGCAAGCCTTCGACGATGCCAGTGAATGGTTTGACGATCCCGAGACAGATGGCATTGTCCGAGCAATTTCTGAACTCAAGGTCCTGGATCCAGCAGTCGGTTCTGGCGCGTTTCCTATGGGGATGCTCCACAAACTCACGCTTGCCCTACGCCGACTTGACCCAGATAACACCCGATGGGAGCAATTACAGAAGGAACGCGCTGTCCAACGCGCAGAAACCGCTTTTGATACACAGGATGACGAAGCACGCCGTGAAGAACTCGTTGACATCGACGAAACCTTCAAGCGTTACAGAGATTCGGACTTCGGACGGAAGTTGTACCTAATCCAAAACAGCATCTTCGGTGTAGACATCCAACCTGTAGCGTGCCAAATCGCCAAACTCCGCTTTTTCATATCCCTTGCAATTGAGCAGGCACCGGAGCAGAACGCAGAGAATTTCGGTATCAAACCCTTACCAAATTTGGAGACGCGTTTTATCGCAGCAAATACACTCATTGGTCTCAAGGCACAAGGAACATTGACGAGCAAAACAGCACAAGATTTAGAACAAGCACTACGCGACAATCGCGAGCAACATTTCCACGCCACCACTCGCCAACGCAAACGCGCATGCAAGATTAGGGACGAGGAATTGCGATCAGAATTGGCAACCGAACTAAAGCGTTTCGGCATGCCTGCTGATGACGCTGAAAGGATTGCACAATGGGACCCTTATGACCAGAACGCCACTACCGATTGGTTTGACCCTGAATGGATGTTTGGTATCACGGAGGGGTTTGATGTGGTGATTGGGAATCCTCCGTATCTCAAGGAACAGAATAATAAAAGTGTTTTTGAACCAGTTAAAAAGAATCAATGGGGTAAACAGTGGCATCAGGGAAAAATGGATTATTGGTATTTCTTCCTACACAAAGCTATAGATATCGTAGGTAAAAGTGGTGTTGTTTCTTATATTACATCACGTTACTGGTTGAATAGTAGTGGGGCGAAAAAATTAATTCGCAGACTAAAAGATGAGCTTTCGTTTATTTCTTTTGTTGATATTGGAAAATTAAAGGTCTTTGATGAAGTTGTTGGTCAACATATGGTAGCTGTTTATGTTAAAAGCAAAGACCATGATGAATTTATTTATAAAAAGTTACAGAACACCCTGATTGATTTGAACAAGATGGAAAACACGGATAATTTACACCTCAAGACGTTAAAAAATTCAACTATCTATTCTAATCAGGATGAAATCTTGGTTGAAGATGAACAAATGCAGCTTGAAAATATAATTCGACTTGGAGAGATTTGCGATGTTTCTCAAGGTGTAGTTGAAGCACCCGATAGAATTTCAAAAAAAGCTTTGGAAAAAACGCCGGTGGAAAATGTGCAAGTTGGAGATGGTGTATTCGTTCTGACTCAACGTGAGGTCGATTGCTTATGTTTAAATACAGAAGAGAAGAAGGTATTAAAAAAATATGTGAATCCAATGAACGTTTTCAGATATGGGGTCGAATGGAATGACAAGTACCTAATTTATAGCGATAAGGGTATAAAAAAGGAAATAGAAGGCGATGAGCAGTTTGCGCGACTCAGAAACCATTTGGATAAATTCCAAAGGTTCATAACTTCATCAAATGGCCCCTATGGTATACATAGACCGAGGCAAGATAAATACTTTACCTCCGCCAAAATCATCTTTAAAAATATGTTTAAGCGACCCGAATTTACATACGATACATCAGAACTCTTTTTCGGTTTCTCCTTCTCCTCAATTATTGAAAAGGGAAAAAATTATGATTTGAAATATGTATTGGCTATCCTGAATTCAAATTTTGCTCTTTATTGGTATCAAAGAAATTGTAAGAAGCGAGGGGCAGGTTTTGATGTAGGTGTGGGAAAAATTAGGGATTTTCCTATTGCCAAAGTACCTAGCGAGCAGCAGAAACCGTTAATTAGTCGTGTGGATAAAATCCTTAAAGCCAAACGCATCGATCCAGACGCTGACACTTCCGACCTTGAAAAAGAGATTGATAATCTGGTGTATGCATTGTATAATTTAACGGAAAAGGAAATTGCGATTGTGGAAGCAGCAGAGGCGTAAATCGAAGGGATAGTACAGATATGAGAAGTTATCTTGGGAATACGGTCTATCTTCCGGGGCCTGGTGTAAACCCACACTGGAATGTGCACAAGGGCTTAGAAGATTTGCAAGGAATAACAAAAGGAACAATGCTGTTAATCGAAGAACTTGACAAGCAAATTGTACAGAGGGACAAAGGCGAACATCCCCTTCCAGACATTATTGGAATTGCGGTGTGTGCAACGATGGTAGCAGCATACGCGGCGGAAATAGCAATAAAAACATTGATTGCACAAACAAAACCAAAGCAAAAACCACTGGCATCTCATGACCTATTGAAATTGTTTGACCAATTGGATCAAAACATACAAAAAAAGGTTCAAAACACATTTGAGACTATGACCCCAATTGGTCAACCGAATTGGATAAAGGCAAATGAGAACATAAGACAAACAATTGATATTGGACGCAACAACTTTGTCGACTGGAGGTATCGTGCAGAAAATAAAGATGTCAGGCATGGGGTGCCAAAAGCTTTAATAAATGTAGTGGTAGCAGTAAGGAAAGTAACTTTGGACCTGGTGAATGACCCAATGGTGTAAATTGTCTGAATCGCGGATTATGTGGATTATACGGATTTGTGAATCAGCACCATCTGTATAATCTATGAAAATTCGACTGGATATTGATAAAAAATGGAAATGATTAGCAGATTTTGTGAAGAATCAGGGCGCGATCGCCTTATCTGGGCTTTACGCAAACAGACTATTCTTCATGACAACGAAACTTTATCTAACGAAATCGCTAACCAAGCTGAACTTCTCCAATTTGAGACCGGCGAGGAGTTAATCACACAGGATGGGGTAGATAACGACATCTATTTTATTCTCGCTGGACGGCTTTCTATTGTTGTTAATGGGCGCGAAGTGGCGATTAGAGGATCAGACCAACATGTCGGTGAAATGGCGTTAATTGATTCATCAGCAAAACGTTCTGCATCTGCTATCGCGATTGAACAAACAGTTGTTGCGAAAATTTCTGAGACAGTCTTCCGTCCATTAGCAGATAAATGTCCGAGAGTCTGGCAGCTAATTGCCACAGAACTTGCCAAAAGGTTACAGCAAAGAAATAGGTTGGTCGCCTCTAAAAACCCACGTCCTGTTTTGTTTATAGGTTCTTCAACGGAGTCTCTTGAGGTAGCCCGAGCAATTCGTTCTAATTTCAGTCATGATGATTTTGTTGTCAATTTATGGACAGACAGAGTTTTCAGTCCTTCGAGATTTCCCATAACTGAACTTGAGAAACAAGTTCGAGAAGCTGATTTTGCAGTGTTGGTACTTGATGCTGACGATATTGTGGAAAGCCGTAACGAAAAATCTGATATGCCCCGTGATAATGTAATCCTTGAATTGGGACTGTTTATTGGAGCATTGTCACACGAACGCACCTTTATGATTGTCCCTCGTCCGTGTGATATTAAAATCCCTACGGATTTGCTCGGTCTTACCGCTTTGGATTATAGATTAGAGGTTTGTAATGACTTTGTTTCTTTATTGGGTCCGGCATGCGATCAACTTCGGGAGATCATTAGTGAAATAGGCGTTAAGTAACTTTATATCAGGAGGATTATTCCAATGAGTTTAGTCGAAGATTATACTGAAGCAGTAGAGGAAATTTTTGAGGAGGAATGGTCTGTCCGTGAAGGCAGAAAAGTTCCAGAATCCGAGGACTTAGGATTAGGTAATGACGCCGTGGAATTAGAGGGAACAGTACTATATGCGGACCTTGACGATTCTACAAACCTTGTGGATTCCTACGAACCAGAATTCGCGGCTGAAATATATAAAGCATACCTCAGTTGTGCTGCTAAGGTTATACGATCCGAGGGTGGCGTTATTACATCTTATGACGGCGATCGTATCATGGCAGTGTATATTGGGGACTCAAAAGACAGTGATGCGGCCCGCACGGCACTAAAAATAAATTATACAGTTAAAAAGATTATCAACCCTCTTCTAAAAGAGCATTACCCTGATGAGAATTATAGTGTTAAACAAGTTGTAGGTATTGACACCAGCGAGTTGTTTGTTGCACGTACTGGAATACGAGGATCAAACGATCTCGTTTGGGTTGGACGTGCAGCGAACTACGCAGCGAAATTGTCTTCACTTTCACCTGATTACCCTTCACGAGTGACTGAAGCAGTGTACAATAAATTGAATGCTTCAGCAAAATATGCAGATGATGGCGATGAGACTCCTATGTGGAAAAAGACTACATGGAATGATATGACAATTTATCTATCAAATTGGCGGTGGAAAATTTAGGTAAATTCCGCTACTGACCAATAGGGGAAGTTGGAAAATGGCCTGGATCGCGAATTAATCCGGTGGACAATATGGGTTTTCCAATCCGCGTCATTCATATAATCCGCGACAATACGCGATCCAAACCATTTGAAAATTGAATAACTCTATGGTATACTTTTTATCAACTGTTTTACGAAGAGGTGAATACTATGAAAGCGCTGCCTTTGGAAACTGACCATAAAATCAAATTGCCCCATGACTGGGTAAAAGAATTAGGGTTGGAATCGGGTGTTATGCTTGAAAGGACAGATGAGGGTATTCTTATCCGTCCCTACACAGCACAGACATGGGACGAGATTTATGCCGAGAAACTCAAAATGGGGACCCCTTTGGCATTGGACTTGTCCGAGGTGAGCGGTGATGACCTTATTTTCTGATCAATTCTCCGGGTGCGGGTTAGACGCAATGCTGATCGTCTATTCCCTGCTTGACGACCATCCCGCAGCAATCGAAATTAACAGTCGCACCCCGAACCTGAACTGACAGACCCTAAAAATATGACGCAAATTTTTGCGTACAAAAAAAATTAAGGTGCCTTTATGACAATTGAATGGCCCTGTCATCTGTGTAATCCGCCTAATTCGCGATTCAGAAGGTTGTAACGTTTCATCTACAAAGAAATTACTATTATGGAGGTAAACGAAATGTCGAATCAATCCAACACATCAGACATGGGTGCGGATATCATTGCTGCATTCCATAACGACTACGAAAGCGTTGAAGACTTTGAGCAAAAAACCGGTATTCAGTTACCAGAAGACATCGCCGCAATGCTAACGCCCTCGTAGGTATAGCAGTAAAAAAACTATTTTTATTGGAAATTGATAAACATGGAAATGATTAACAGGTTTCGTAATGCAGAAGGACACAAACGACTTGTTTCAGTGTTACGCAAACAAATTATCATTCAAGGCGACGAAAATTTATCCAGAGAACTCGCTCAACTTGTATCTGGCGAATATAGGTAGTTTGGGGCAGTAGTTGATTTGGATGATTGGGAAATAGGCTGAACTATAAATAAATCGGACGATGAAACGCAGCAAAACAACGATCCCAGAACCTTAGACACATCAACAAACATTTCACAGCAACTCGTTTTAAGTGTCAAAAATAGAAACGCCCGTAAACCCATACCACAACTGCGTTTGTCCGCAAAACAACCAGCACATTAAAATCATAATTTCACAGGTGTGAAAAAAATTGATAAGGTTCATAATCCCTTCAAAACCCTTGCCACACCTTACTTCGTAGCCGTAACCGAAACACTTTTTTGAATCCCTACTGTGAAATACTGTGAAATTTCATAACTTTCATAGAAACGCAGACAACAATATATTTTTTCTCTGCTGATAACCAACTTACTGATAACTGACCGCCGAAAAAAATGCACAAAAATTGAATCATACATAGATAAACAATAGAATCACAATATTTTGACGCATTTTCTATTTCCCTACACCCAAAAAATATCGTATAATTAACACGTGATTGAGAATGCAACGCCCAATACGACTTTTGCGAGCTTCGATACTCTTTAGAGGTGCGGGCGGCTCCCTGACGCAGCGACAACACGGGAACCCAACTTTTACACCGCAAACCGTCGCTCGAAATCTCGAAATAAGAGTCCGTGGGCAGTCTCCTTGGCACTCGCGACACCAAATGGAGACGGAAAAATACCAACATGGAGGAACGTCGCGTAAATACCTACACGGTCGTGGGAGTGGGAGTTGCTGGTCGACATCAACACAACCACCGATAGATACTATCCCATAAGAACATGTCGTCTAAAATCTCACAGAGTACAGAAGGTCGAACTGACACTGATGGCATCAGCGAACACCTACGTTACAGGAAAATGGAAAGCAGGGGTTCTTTCAGTGAGCAGTGTTCACATATCTGCCTGCACTGGAACGAAGGTCTCATACCGTTTTAATGCATACGTATCAACATGCACCCTGCATCAACGAACAGTTTTTGCATCGTGTACCCCGTCTGAAAAAGCGGTGTATGATATCTATTCTTAAAATAAAAAAGGTATCCCTCTCGTCAACCTGTTGATTTTCCTGTAGTCTGTAAAAGGTTCCATCAAAATCTCAAAGAGTCGTGGGCAGGTTGTTTGGTGCTAACAGTCTTACAGCAACCTGACGAATTTGATGCCCACGTAAAAAGACTGTTTAAAATCTCACTGAGTCGTGGAGGGTTCCGAGACACGGCAGGATCTCGGGATCGTATAGTGGCAGAGGGATTTTTCAACCCGAACGTGCTTCACGAAGTCTGCATTCCCAGTTCGTAAAACGGGAATTCGTAAGGTCGTTATTGTGCCTTGCATTCCACACTGTTCAGTGCCTCTCCATACGGATGCACTGAACCCCCACATCCACTGGTGCCTTTGCGCACCGGTTCAGGGAGACTTTACGTCGTCTGTAGGATAGACGGTTCCAGCGCGGGCACGCCAAAACCGAAATATATGAGAAAGTCCAAAGCGATAAAAAATGCCGAAATTACGTCACATTAACCAACAGACCCTAACCCGTCGGAGAAAAAATATAACGCAGATTTTTTGCGTACAAAAAAAATTAAAGTGCATTTATGACAAAAATCACAGAGGTTTCCGAACGCGTCTTTTTCGCGCGCCGAAGCCGTTACCGATACACTTTTCGCAGTATTTCGCAAGGAAACTCTCAATATGCCAAAACTGACAATTGAATGTCTCTGCACCCACAAAAAAACGCTTGAAAAAAATCATCAAATATGAAATAATATATAGTGGAATTAAAATATGCTTATAGGGCGAATTTGCAAGCCATACAGCAAAGGAGAAAACACGCAAGATGCCACTCAATAGGAAAATACGTTACGGCATGGTCGGGGGCGGTCCAGATGCGTTCATCGGTGCTGTCCATCGTAAAGCTGCGGCACTTGATGGAGAAATTGATCTCGTCGCCGGCGCGTTCTCATCATCCCCCGAAAAGTCGCGGCAACAAGGGGCAGAACTCTTTCTTGACGCAAACCGTGTCTACGGCTCTTACACAGAAATGGCAGAAAAAGAGAGCCAACTGCCCGAAGGCGAACGCATCGATTTCGTCTCAATCGTAACACCGAATCATGTGCATTTCGATGTCGCCAAAACTTTTATTGAAGCCGGATTCCACGTCGTCTGCGATAAACCGATGACAACAACCGTCGCCGATGCCGAGACCCTCTGTAATCTCGTTAAACAGCACGATGTCGTCTTCGCGCTCACGCACAACTACACAGGGTACCCGATGGTGAAGCAGGCACGTGAACTCGTGAAAGCGGGAAAACTCGGAACGCTCCGAAAAATCGTTGTAGAATACCCACAAGGTTGGCTCGCCACATTTTTGGAAAACGAAGGCGCGAAACAAGCCGTCTGGCGCACAGACCCGAAGCAAGCAGGTGCCTCCTCGTGTATCGGCGACATCGGTTCCCACGCAGAGAACTTAGCACACTATATCACAGGATTGGACATCGAAGAAATCTGTGCGGACATGACCACTTTTGTAGAGGGACGCTTGTTAGAAGATGACGGAAATCTACTCGTGCATTATGAAAACGGGGTCCGCGGGATTCTCTACGCATCCCAAATATCGGTCGGTGAAGAGAACAACTTACGCATCCGCGTTTACGGCACCGACGCTTCATTAGAATGGCATCAAGAGAACCCGAATTATCTCTACGTCCGTTTTCCGGATGGGCCCGAACAGGTTTACAAACGCGGTAACGACTATTTGGCAGAAATTGTCCAGCACAATTCACGGATACCTTTCGGACATCCCGAAGCATTTATTGAGGCATTTGCAAACATCTATGTCAACGCTGCACGTACAATGGCTGCAAAAATCGCAGGCGAAGCTCCTGCCGAATTTGACACGGATTTCCCAACTGTCCAAGACGGGGCACGCGGGGTACACTTTATTAATACTGCCGTAGAGAGCGGCAAACTCCGCGCATGGATTGATGCAAGTTATACACCACCAACATAAAAAAGGAGACCAACTATGGCAAGACCCGTAACACTCTTTACAGGCCAATGGGCAGATTTAACATTAGAAGAATTAGCAGAAAAGGCAAGCGGATGGGGCTATGACGGCTTAGAACTCGCCTGTTGGGGCGATCACTTTGAAGTAGACAAAGCACTCGCAGATGACAGCTACTGCCAAGGGAGGCACGATCTGCTCGCGAAATACGGATTAAAAGTTTGGGCAATCAGCAACCACCTCGTCGGGCAAGCTGTCTGTGATAACATTGACAACCGCCATCAGGGAATCTTGTCAGAAACCATTTGGGGCGACGGAGATCCCGCAGGCGTTCAAGAACGCGCCGCTGAAGAGATGAAAAACACCGCGCGCGCCGCCGCGAAACTCGGTGTGGATGTCGTTAACGGATTTACTGGCAGCGCAATATGGCACCTCCTCTACTCTTTCCCGCCGAACGCGCCAGAGCAGATTGACGCAGGTTTTGAAGATTTCGCCAATCGTTGGAACCCAATTTTCGACGTCTTTGACGAAGTTGGCGTTAAGTTCGGACTCGAAGTCCATCCGACTGAAATCGCCTTTGACATCGTCACCGCAGAGCGTGCAATCGAGGCAGTCGATGGCAGAGAGGCATTCGGATTTAACTACGATCCGAGCCATCTCGGTTATCAAGGCGTTGACTACGTCGCATTTCTTGAACGATTGAGTGATCGCATTTACCACGTCCACATGAAGGATGTCTGGTGGGCAGAGACTCCGCGGCTATCTGGTGTCTTTGGCGGACACTTGAACTTCGGCGATGCACGCAGAAATTGGGATTTCCGATCCATCGGGCGCGGGAACATTAACTTCGAAGAGATTATCCGAGCATTGAACAACATGGAATATGCCGGACCGCTTTCCATTGAATGGGAAGACAGCGGTATGGATCGAGAACACGGTGCCCGTGAATCTTGTAGTGCTGTCAAGGGCTACGATTTTGAACCCTCCGCTGTGGCATTTGATGCTGCATTTGAAGAATAGATAGGAATGAAAACGCTGTAGGGGCGAGGTGATCTCGCTCCTACCAAAGATTGAAAAATACTACCTATTGAGGATACCCATGGCGAAAGGCACAGTTCACCCTCGCGAATCGCGAACCTTTTATGACCGGCGCACAGGCACGTGTATCCGACAAGTCACGAGCGCGTCCGCACAGCACCATCACCCCTTTTTTATCATACCGGCGTATGATGACGCGATGCAACGACTGATTTTTGTCTCTAACCGAACCGGCACACCGCAGATATTCGCAGAGGAACGCGCCACAGGTGAACTTCGCCAATTGACAGATAGACCTGACCTAGCAGAATCAGAATGGTCTGTGCATCCATCACACAACGGAAAGGCAGTCTTTTTCACCGCCGGGACAAGCGGATGGCGACTCGACTTGGAGACGCTTGAAGAACGGGAACTGGCTAATTTTGGCGTAACTCACAAGTCAAAACTTGCTACTAAAAGTGCTGCAACAGCGATGAAAGAAGAGGGTATGGTCGCTGCCGCAATGGGAACAACCGCGCTCAGTCACGACGATAAATGGTGGGCAATCCGATTTAAAATCGGCTCGGAATCTGCGCTCGCTATTGTAGATACAGATACCGGCGCGTACGACATCATCTTACGAAGGGACAGTATCGCACACCTTCAATTCTGTCCCGATGATGCTAATCTGCTCTATTATGCAGGCCCCCTCACCGACCGCGTATGGGTAATTCACCGAGATGGCAGCGGAAATCGTCGCCTCTACGCACGCAACGTCGAGAAAAACGAATGGATTACACACGAAACGTGGATTCCGGGAACGCGTGAACTCGCCTTTGTCGATTGGCCCCGAGGGGTTCGGTGTATCAATGTTGACACAGGCGCAGAGCGACAAGTGACGACTTTCAACGCTTGGCACGCCATTAGCAATCCTACTGGCACACGTATGGTCGCGGATACCAACTTCCCAGACATCGGTATTCAGATTTTTGATCCGCGCGACGGTATTGGCGAACCGCAGACGTTATGCTACCCCGATGCTTCTTCTCTCGGGGAACACTGGAACGGACCCTTTCCTTATGCAAGCGGTCCTATTCAGGTATATGCCCCGCAACATACACATCCGCACCCATCTTTCAGCCCAGACGGACAACATATCGTATTCACATCAGATCGAACCGGATATGCGCAAATCTACGAGGCAACCCTGACTAACGGATAAAGTAAAGAGGAAGATAAAATAAAACTGATAACTGACACCTAACAAAAAAGGAGAAAAAAATGCCAATTGTCATCCCACGCCTTATCGTTGAAGTGTTTCAACATACTAATTTCCGGGGCAGAATGGGGTATATTGTGGAGCCGGTGCCATTTACAGCACACATCGGATTTCAAGACAATATCTCTTCCGTTCGTGTTTATAAGGGACCCAGCTTCTCATCAAATCCTAACTATAAGGTCATCTTTTACCAGCATCGTGATTTCCGCGGTAAAAAGTTGGCACTCGGGCCCGGGTTTTATCCGAACTTGCACGATGTCGCTTTCAACTTCGCGGACAGAATCTCATCAATCAACTTCGGATCCACACTGGAAGTCGTTGGACCAGAATGGGGAACAATCCCCTTAATTGTCGACTGTTATGAGCACGTTGAATTCCGTGGAAAAAAGATTACTATCCTACGCGACATTGCTAACCTACGCGACCCACAAGGCGGCACCTGGTTCGAAGATCGGATCTCGTCAATTCGTATCTTTAAAGGGCCCGACTTTCCACGTGACGGCGCAGAAGTCGTCTTTTACGAACACCCTGAGTTTGAGGGCGCCAGTATACCGATCCGTATGGAAACGAGTGAATATAAAAAAGAGTTACCGAACCTTCACCTGCTTCCACAAAACTTCGGAGATTCTATCTCCGCTATAAAAATTGAAGGGTGGGCATCCTCTGGCGAATTTACTGAACTTGTCTTTGAAGATGAATTTATTGGCAACCGTATGCGTCCAGAATGGCGATGGGAAGACCCACAAGGCGGCGGTTCATGGGCAGAACGGCAGGGCTATTTCGAAATGCGGACTGAACCCGGACAAGACCTGTGGCACGGTAACGGCAGCGGCGGCGATATGAGCGCGCCACGACTTCTCATGAGAGTGCCAGGAGATTTCGCTATTGAAACGCGGATGCGAATCACACCACAACTTAGAGAACACGGCGGCTTATTGGTTTGGAAAAACGCTAACCGATTCCTACGCCTCGAAAAAACCTCAGGTCCACACGCCTTTAGAGGTGATGTCCGGTTTGAACGGCATGTCGGACGTTCTTTTAACCTACGCGGACGCGGTGCCGGACTGCGGAACGTCCGAGAACTTTTCCTACGCTTAGAACGGCGCGGGAATCAATTCTCGTCTTTCGCGAGTAGTGACGGCATCCAATGGAAAAGCTGCGGGCAAACCAACGTCGGTATGGGAGAAGCAGTGGATGTCGGTTTACACGCACTGTGTCCCGGAAACATTCCACCTACCTTAACCCGTTTCGACTACTTCCGAGTATTCAAGCGGAGGAGCGAAGTCGCTGAATACCAACCGGTCATTGCTGAACAGACCGGTCAGATGTCTGATGAGGAGCGTGAACGCCAACAGGCTGACAGACGTGAACGCGCCATGCGCGACATGTTCTAAAATAGTCGCCGGTCACCAGTAAAAATCCTTTTATAGTGAACGCTAAAAATAAAGAGACACTTACATCCCCCGGTAGGTTCGGTTTCCTAACCGAACCGGCACAGGGTGTCCTATTAATTCTAAACTTTACTATAGTTGTCAGTTAGAAACATCGGCCCTCTTCTAACTGATAACTGCGGACTAATTACCTTACCCGTTAGAAGGAGGAACTCAATCATGCGTCTAAAAAACAGCGTCCATTCTGAACAAAAATATGTTGTGAAAAACCTTCAACCTCTCACAATAATCCTTCTCCTGCTTGTGCTCCAAGTGTGGAGTGCACAACCTGCCGATGCAATTGTCGGTGCCGTTGAAAACGGCTTGGTCGCCTATTGGTCGTTCAACAAGGACACCGTAAAAATTAAAACAGAGGCAGTGGATGTTTTGTCAGGACTCGCTGCAGCCGTTCATGGGGATCCAGAACTCGCACCCGCTGCCGATTGCAAAGTCGGCGAGTGCATCCTTCTCGATGGCAGTGTCGACCGGTTCCTTGTTGAAGATTCAAAACCACCGAAAATTGATCGGGATTGGGATGAAATTACTTTGGAATGCTGGGTCTATATCACCGCTCTGGATGACAGCTGGAACCGGATTATCTCACTTGACGATATGCCGACAAACAGTGCGGTCGTCAGTCTTTATTACGATGACGATGACAACCAACACGGCTTTTTCGTTAGAGCTGGGGGTAAATCAACGCAGGCAGCGAAAGACAATGTATTAGAAGATATTCCGATTGAAGAGTGGCTACATCTCGCTGGCACTTACGATGGCAAAACGGTTCACTATTATGTGAACGGCAAATTAGAAAAAAAGTATGCCATGGCAGGCGGGAAAATTCCCAAAGGCGGTCTCCTGCTCGGCATCGGTGACCGTTCAGATGGATGTGATTGTGATACAATCCAAGGCTATATTGACGAATTCCGAGTTTATGATCGCGTTCTAAGTGCCGCAGAAGTGAATAACAACATGAATGCCACAGGGCTTGATGTTTCCCCCTCAGCGAACCACTTGAGCGTTACATGGGGACACATCAAGGCAAGGCGAAGATAAGGTAGGGATACAATCATGAAGACTGTTGGAGTTGGCGTTATCGGATGCGGTGGCATGGGCAGAAGCCTCGCTACGAGTGCACATGCCGTTGAAGGCATAGAAGTTATCTGTGTCAGCGATTTGCAAGAAGCGTTGGCAGAAAAACTCGCTATAGACCTTAATGCATCCTACGTGTTAGATTACCACGAACTACTCACCGATGAACGGATTCAAGCCGTACTGATCGCATCACCACCATTTATGCATTCGCAGATGGCTGTTGACGCTGCCAATGCCGGTAAACACGTCTTTTCTGAAAAGCCGATGGCACCAACGCTGCCCGATTGTGATGCAATGATCGCCGCCGCTGAGAAGAACGGCGTTAAACTTACCATCGGCTTGGTATGTCGTTATCACGCAACGCATTCCGCGGTTCGCGAAATTGTGCAGAGCGGTGAACTCGGTGCCCCGGCTTGTATGATGGTGCATCGAATCGGGGGACCTTGGCGGAGTGGTGGCAGCTACGTCCCGTGGCGATTGGAACGCGCAAAATCCGGTGGAAGCCTCATGGAAATCAATGCACACGAAATAGATTTTATGCGTTGGACCTGTGGCGATGTTGTCTCCGTCTATGCTGCGGGGGGTCAGTACGTCCAAAACGAAAGCGACTATCCCGATGTCGTGCTTGCTTCGTTGCAGTTTGCGAACGGCGCAATCGGTTTGCTCCACTCCAGCCATATCTCTGCTATTGGCGGGTACGGCGGCCGCGTCGATTGTGAAGGCGGTTCCATCTATTTCCCGCAGACGTGGGGAGGCGACGCAACTATTCAGATCAAACCTTTTGAGGGGGAAGGGCGGCAGATCAAAATTTCAGATATTGACGTGCCACCGCCTGTTCAACAGGAGATCCGCGTTTTCGTAGATGCAATCCGCAACGGGACACCACCGCCAATTACAGGGGTAGACGGTCGCGCAGCCGTTGAAATCGCACTCGCCGCATATCAATCCGTCGAGAGTGGACAACCCGTTCCGCTAC
The DNA here is from genome assembly GCA_963668035.1 of Candidatus Poribacteria bacterium. Classification (GTDB taxonomy): domain Bacteria; phylum Poribacteria; class WGA-4E; order WGA-4E; family WGA-3G; genus WGA-3G. The sequence goes on from OY764073.1 coordinate 1,641,517, forward strand.
CTCTATAATTACAGTACCTGAACGAACCGCAAGGAAATATAAAAAATGAAAATTTCAGTCTGGGATGGTGGACTTTCAGATAGCTATCTTAAACAGGTTACGCAGCTCGGTGCTGATTGCATCGATTTCGGAAATGGTGGGTCGTTCCCCGGCGTTAACGAGCAGGGTTACCCCGATTTAGACGAACTACTGAAAATCAAAAAACGCATCCGTTCTTGGGGACTCGATATCAACCGCGTGACGCTCCCGAACATCACTGAAAAGTTTATGACAGGACAACCCGATAGTGAGAAGGAATTGGAGAACACCTGCAACGCGCTTCGTGTGTTCGCTGAAGCCGGTGTGCCTATCGCCCGTCAACGCTTCTGGGGAGATACGTTTGACTATCTCATGACGCGCTATGCTGCTGTTCACAGAGGGGGGTATACCTCACGCGGCGAAAGTCGCGCCGCGACGAAAAATCCGCCAGACACACCCACAATAGAGACACTCGACGAATGGTGGAAACGTTTCACTGAAGTCTACGGGGCACTCGTCCCGATTGCCGATGAGCACGACATCAAACTCGCCATTCATCCATCAGATGTCCCGAACCCGGACACCCCGCTCGGCAGCCTCGGCTTCCACCGTGTTATTGATGCATTTCCGAGCAAGAATGTCGGTTACCTTTACTGCTGCGGCACCCGTGCCGAAGCCGGCGGCAGCACCATAGTCCTTGACGAGATCAATAACTATGGACGCAAAGGACGCATCTTCATGGTCCATCTGCGCAATGTGCGTGGCAGTCTCGCAACAGCGGGGGCTTTTGAAGAGACTCTCTTAGATGACGGGGATATGAACGTCTTCAAAATCGTCAAGGAGCTCCAAAAAGTCGGGTTTGATGGATGTATCAACGCCGACCATATTCCAAGATTAGAAGGCAACGTCGGCTTAGCCTATTCCGTTGGTTACATCAAAGCACTCTTTGCGGCACTGGCAGCATAACCTTCAATCTACGTATGTATACAGTAGAACTCCTTACCCCCCAAAATCAGGACCAGTGGGATGGCATCATTCAGCAATGCCCACATACGACTGCTTTCCAAAGCCTCGCGTGGCGAGACGCATTAGCAGGTGCCTTCAGACAACTCACCCCGGTCTATAAGTTTATTAAGCAAAAAGACACGGTGATTGGCGGACTGCCTGCCTTCGTTTTTCAACCGATACCGGGGATCCGTTTATGGCATTCCATGCCGTGGAATCTGTTCGGCGGTGTCCATCTTATCGCGTCAGGGCAGTTGGAACCCGAAGCACTCATCACATCCGTTGAAACTGCTGCAGTCGAAGAAGGGTGGTGTGAAATCCGCTGGACTTTGCCGCCAGAGCATACTGTAACCTACGGCGATGCTTTCACCAAATCGGGCTACGAAAAGACGAACCATTTCACACATCTCCTGAAAACGAATGGAGATGTTGACACCCTCTGGAACGCCTATAACAAACGCGTGCGAGGCGCAGTTCGAAAGGCTGAAAAATCAGGTGTAGTCGTTACGGATACGGACAGCGAAGCGGCGTTAGCTACATTCTACGATATGTATCTCATGACAGTCAAACGGTTAGGGGGTACGCCGAAACCGCGAGGGCTCATGCAGACGCTCCTCCAGCACAAAATAGCCAGACTTGCCATCGCGACCTATCGCGACACAATCATCGCCGGGCTCCTCTACCTACGTTTCAATCGGACAGTGACATTGTGGTGTGAGGCATCTGTGCCAGCATTTTTGAAGTCCCGCCCTAACAACGCGATTTTCCATCATATCATCACCCAAGCCTGTCGTGAAGGAGACGAATGGGTGGATTTTGGCGCGTCACCGCCGGAGAACACGGGGTTAATCGCGCACAAGGAGCAGTACCGAGCGATCCAGACAGATTTTGCCAGTTACACAAAGGTTATTTCACCGCTAAAAAGGAATTTGTGGACCCAGAGTGAAGGCGCGTTGCGTCAAATTTATACGTGGATGCAGTAACGAAACTTGTAGCATAACCTGTTAGGTTGTGCCACTGGGGTGCCTTTCAAAAATGGTATAAATAGGAGAGTCAATGGAAACCAAGCGTAAACCCAATCTAATTTTTGTTTTCGGCGACCAGCACCGCCAATGTGATGTCGGGTGTGCAGACAACCCACAAGTGCAAACGCCCGCTATGGATCAGCTGGCACAGGACGGCATGTTTTTTCCGAACACCTTCACGAATGTTCCGATCTGTGTGCCTGCGCGTGGGTGCCTCCTGACAGGCAAATACCCTTTGAACCACAAAGCCGTCTCCAACGATTTGCCGCTCCCGTTGTCCGAAACAGGCATTGCGGAAGTCTTTAAGGATGCCGGCTACGCAACGGGTTACATCGGCAAATGGCACCTCGGCGGTATGCCGAGAGATAAGTTCATTACGCCTGAGATGCGCTTCGGCTTCGATCATTGGGTCGGATGGAATTGCCATCACAACTATTTCAACGCACCCTACCACGACTCTGATGGAAATCAGCATCAGATTGAAGGCTACGAACCGGAATTTCAGACGGATCAGGCGATTCAATACTGCCGAGAACACGTTGATGAGCCTTTCTGCCTCTATATGAGTTGGGGACCCCCGCACAACCCTTATGAACATGTCCCGGACCGCTACAAGGCGATGTATCCGCCGGCGGAAATTCAGCTACGTCCGAATGCCGTGGACACACCCGCAACGCGGAAAGACCTCTCTGGATACTACGCCCATATCACAGCGTTAGATGAAAACCTCGGACGCTTGATGCAGGCACTGGACGAACTCGGCATCGCCGACGATACTATCCTCGTCTATACGTCTGATCATGGGGACATGCTCGGTAGCCACGGACATAGTAGAAAAGAGCGTCCATGGGACGAATCGAGCCGTATTCCGTTCATAATCCGCTGGCCCCAAAGCATACCCGCAGCTGTTACCCGCGAGACCCTCCTCAGTCTCGTTGACTTCATGCCATCAATGCTATCCTTGTGTGATCTGCCAATTCCAGAGGGTGTAGAGGGTATCGATCTCTCGGCAGCGATGCTCGGTCAAACGATTGATGAACCTCAGTCTGTGCTGCTGGGGGTGCCTTTACACGGGAGCGAAGGTTTCAACTTCGGCATCCGCGAGTGGCGCGGTATCCGAACACATCGCCACACCTACGCCCGCCATTACGACGGTACAGGTTGGATGCTTTACGACAACGACAACGATCCCTATCAACTGAACAATCTTATTGACGACGCAACTGCACAGCAGCTTCGGGCAGAATTGGAAGCGGAACTTCAAGAGTGGCTAACCCGAGTAAACGATCCGTTCCTACCGGGCATTGAGCACATCCGACAACTCGGTTTATCGGAGTTATGGAACATCAGTGAACAGCGGTTCGGTGGCAGAAATCCGCGCTGGGCATAAGGACAAAAAATGAAAAAACGCGTACTCATTATCGGTTGGGATTGTGCAGCACCTGAGCTCGTCTTTGAGGCGTTCAAAGACGATATGCCGAACACACATCGCTTGATGGCAGAGGGCGTTTATGGAGAACTGCAGAGTACAATCCCACCTATCACCGTCCCCGCTTGGATGTGTATGATGACGAGTCGCGATCCCGGCGAACTCGGTATCTACGGCTTTCGGAACCGTAAAGATTACGCTTACGACGCGATGACCATCGCCAACGCACATGCCGTGAAGGTGCCGACACTCTGGGACCTGTTAGGGCAAGCAAAAAAGAAATCGGTCGTCTTGGGCGTGCCGCTCACCTATCCCGCCAAACCGTTTCCGGGGTGGATAGTCACCAGTTTCCTCACCCCTGACCGCAATGCGCAATGGACTTTTCCGAGACGACTGGCACGGGAAATTGATCAGGTCGCCAGCGATTACTTGATTGATATTCCAAACTTCCGAACGGATCGACGCCCTGAATTAGAGCAACAACTCCTCAAAATGACCGCTGAACGTTTCAAACTTGCACGCCATCTGATTAAGACCAAAGATTGGGACCTCTTTACAATGGTTGAGATGGGGTCTGACCGGTTACACCACGCCTTTTGGCGATTCTGGGATAAGAATCATCGGAACTATGAACCGAATTCACCGTTCTCAGAGACGATGCGGAATTATTACCGCGCGCTTGACGCAGAACTCGGTAAAACGTTAGCGGATGTAGACGATGATACGACTATCATGATCGTCTCAGATCACGGTGCGAAACGGATGGACGGCGGAATTTGCGTCAACGAATGGCTCCAAAAACACGGTTACTTGACGCTCAAAACCGAACCGCAAGGAGTCACACGATGGACACCGGATATGGTGAATTGGGAAAAAACAAAAGCCTGGGGAGAAGGCGGCTATTACGGACGTATTTTTATAAACGTTGAAGGCAGAGAACCACACGGGACTGTTAGCACAGGAGATTATGAAAGTGTCCGTGATGCATTGAGGGGGCAACTCGAAGCCATCGTAGACGAAGACGGAAATAACATCAACACGCGTGTCTTCAAACCCGAAGAAGTTTACCGAGAATGCCGGAACATCGCGCCGGATCTTATCGTCTATTTCGGTAACCTATTCTGGCGTTCAGTCGGAAGCGTCGGATACAATAGCATCTATACCTACGAAAACGACACCGGCCCTGATGATTGCAACCACGCAGAGAACGGCATTTTTATTCTTAAATCCCCTATCCGAGATCGACAAATAGGAAACGTGCTTGCCAAAAGCATATATGACATCGCGCCGACAGTCCTAAACGAATTCGGGCTTGACATGCCAGAAGCGATGCAAGGGCAACCGATTTAAGCGGTTACGGCTTTCACAATCGCCTCAGCGACAACCTCCGCAGCGAGAATACCGACAGTATTATTCACACCGCTTCCTGTATGCGCCCCTGTAGCGAGCGTAAAAAGCGTATCCCCATCAAACATCGTATGTGACGGTCGTATCGCACGCGCCATCCCGTCGTGCGCCATCTCTGCAACCCGATTGGCTTCTGCGGTGGAAAGTGCCGCGTTGGTCGCGACAACGCCGATAGTCGTATTTGTCCCCGGAACCGCATGCGCATCTAAGAGCCGTTCCGTGATGTCCACGAAATTGCTGTTTACTTTCCCGCCCGCAACAATTTCACCCGTATCGGGATGCACAACGTTTCCAAGCGCATTCACAACCACAATCGCGGCGACAATCAAACCCGAATCAAGACGTTTACAGGCAGAACCGACACCCCCTGGAGAAGGTGTAACGCCCGGTGCTTTTCCAACAGTGGCACCTGTACCTGCCCCGACAGTCCCCATCACTATAGGAGCATCCGTCGCGTTGAGACATGCCTGATACCCCATTTCTCGGTCAGGACGGACTTTTGGATCGCCGACCCCCAGATCAAAAATAACAGCTGCAGGAACAATCGGCACACGCACAGAACCTGCAGGAAACCCGACATCTTGTTCTTCAAGATACTGGACGACACCGCCTGCAGCATCCAATCCGAAAGCACTTCCGCCGGTTAATAGCACTGCGTGTGCTTTTTGGACTAAGCGTCCGGGACGGAGTGCCTCTGTCTCCCGTGTGCCGGGCGCAGCACCCCGCACATCCACACCTGCAGTTACCCCCGCTGGACAAAGGATAACGGTACACCCAGTTCGAGCAGTGGAATCGGTGGCATGTCCCACCGTAATACCCTCTATCGCCGTGAGCGTCTGATTCGTTGATGCCATAGGTTACACCGTGTATCTAATTTCTGAAGATTACTATAGCGGATTCCGATTATGTTGGCAAGGAAAAATCATCCGTTGCCCAGGGCCCTTCAATTGTACCTATTCACTTTATATATGCGAATTTTTCCCCCTGTAGGAGCGAGCTGTGCTCGCGATTTTTTTGCCTGTAGGAGCGAGCTGTGCTCGCGATTTTTTTGCCTGTAGGAGCGAGCTGTGCTCGCGATTTTTTTGCCTGTAGGAGTGCAGGTTAGGAATTGGAAGCGAATTCTAAGCGAAGTAGGTTGGGTTGAACGCAACTGAGAAGATAGATGTGCCACACCCAATACACGCATATTCAACATATCGTCTCCACAATCAAGAACGCAGAGAAACCCAACTTCAGAACGCAAGGCGTTCAGGAAAGCCGAAAGGCGTTGGGTTTCACTCGGTCTCTGGTGAATATACCGGTCTTTGAAACAGTTTCGGTTTTCTCTGATTTGTATGCTTTTGGTAGTATCCGTTCAACCCAACCTACGATGTGATGGGAGAGTTTTTTCTCCCGGGCCTGGCGGTGAAAATCTAATCGAAAAGTGGACAATTGAATGGTTCTGGCCGATGAAATCAAAGATGTTGACTAAAAAAGGGAGGACTGCTAAAATCAAACTACCGTTAAAATTGAAGCACATAACAAGGAGAATGTGGACATGGAAACCAAGTTAGCAATTAATGGCGGTGAACCCGTTGTCAAAAGCGGTTTAGGGAAAAGTTGGCCCATTTTCGATGAAACCGAAGAGAACGCATTTTTAGAAACCTTGCGGAGCGGTGCCTGGAACCGACGCGAGAAAGTCGATGAAGCCGGTGAGAAATTCGCCGCATTCCAAGACGCGAAATACGGGATTCCGCTCGCAAATGGCACTGTCGCCTTACAATGCGCCTTGAAGGCTGCAGGCATCACCGCAGGCGATGAAGTTATCGTCCCCGCACTCACATTTGTGGCAACGGGGACATCGGTTGTCTGCGTCAATGCAGTGCCGGTGATCGTCGATGTGGATCCACTCACCTATAATATTGCACCTGAAGCGATTGAGAAAGCCATTACACCGAGAACGCGGGCAATCATCCCGGTGCATAACGGCGGCTACCCCGCGGATATGGACGCAATCATGGAGATCGCCGAGAAACACAATCTCAAGGTGATTGAGGATTGCGCGCATGCACACGGTTCACAATGGCGCGGAAAAGGGATGGGGTCAATCGGCCATCTTGGTGCGTTCAGCTTTCAGATGGGGAAAACGCTCACCTGTGGCGAAGGCGGAATGGTGATAACAAATGACGAAGAACTCGCAGGAAAAGCAGGCAGCTTCGCGCAGCTGAATATGCGGATGACAAACTTCCAAGCAACCCTTCTATTATGCCAACTGGAGCGATTTGGTGAACAGGTAGAGACGCGCGAACGGAACATCGCGTATCTGTCTAAAGGCATGGAGGCGATAGATGGACTTGATCCGATTCCGCGGGATCCTCGTGTCACGCGCTGGTGTTTCTACTATTGGGATTTCCGGTTCGTCTCCGAAAAGTTCGGCGGTATTTCACGCGGAAGGTTCATGGAAGCCCTCGGTGCAGAGGGTATCTCGTGTGGTGTCGGCGCGCATGGTGAGCCTATCTATAACGAAGGTCCCTTCGGGAATCCAGAGTTATTTGACCAACTCGGCTTGCCCCGCAAATACCTCGGCGACCAAGCGATTGACTACAGTACGCTCAAGTGTCCACAAGCAGAACGCGTTTATCAGGAAGAGGTGTGCAGCTTCGGACACGCTATGTTTTTAGGCGACACAGACGATATGCAACTGATTTTAGATGCGTTCCAAAAGATTCGGACGCATGTTGACGAATTGTAATTTGCAGCGAAACCCGGTGCGGTTAGAATTATAGTGAATTCCAAAAATAAATACACACTTTCACCCCTCGGTAGGTGCGGTTTCCTAACCGCACCCGATACTGAGTGTCCAAGTAATTACTGAATCTACTATAAAACCGCACCTCCCGAAATTTGAAGTACCTATTAACGCTAAGGAGTGAAATATGTCCAATCTACATATACCGCAAACGTTCATAAGTGCCGTTGCTGCCCTAATCGGAAATACCGCAAGCAACAATGCCATCTTTGCCCCAGGCGCGGAACTCAAAGAACTCTTCAACGGCGCACATTTCACGGAAGGTGTCTCCGTCGCACCAGATGGGATGGTCTATTTCAGCGACATCACCTTCACGGACCAAACAGATATGCAAGCCGGAAATATCTGGAAACACAACCCAGAAACAGGAGAAACAACCATCTTCCGTTCTCCGAGCGGGATGTCAAACGGTACGAAGTTTGACGCGCAAGGTCGGTTGGTCGTTGCTGAAGGCGCGGATTTCGGGGGACGCAGAATCACCCGCACAGATATGAATACCGGTAAAAGCGAGATTGTCGCAGGACTCTATAACGGAAAACCTTTTAATTCACCCAACGATCTCACAATTGATGAACAGGGACGCATCTATTTTACAGATCCACGGTATGCTGGACATGAACCCGTCGAACAACCGATTTTTGGTGTCTATCGCATCGATCCAGACGGCTCTATCCATCTCGTCGTTACGGACGCAGGTAAACCCAACGGCGTGGCAGTCTCACCAGACCAAAAAACGCTCTATGTGATCAGCCACGACAACGGCGCGATGGGAAACCTCGCCGATGAGATGCAATCGCGTAGCGGAAATATGGCACTCCTCGCTTATGATCTCTCACCGGAAGGCACTGCAACTTTTCGTAAAGTGGTTGTTGATTACGCGCCACAGGACGGTCCAGACGGAATGGTCGTTGATGTTGAAGGAAATCTATACGCAGCAGTACGCGATGAAACGCAACAAGGCGTTCACGTCTATACGCCTGAAGGTGAGGAACTGGCGTACGTCAAGACCCCAGATAAACCCACGAATGTCGCATTCGGACGCGGCAAAACGAGCAAGACACTCTACATCACAGCAGAAAATTGCCTCTATAGTATCCAAACGCTGAAAGAGGGGTACCACCTACCCCAGAAATAACTTAAACATCGGGATGAAGGTCGTGCCACGGGGTTACGCTTTCATAAGCGTGTCCGACACGACACAATAACGGCTCCGTCAGGTGCTTTCCGACAAACTGAATGCTCAACGGTAGCCCTTCGCTATTCAGACCGCACGGCACAGATAACGTCGGCGCGCCGTTGTAGTCAAACGGCACAGTAAACCGTTGGAATTTCGGATCCCGGGGGTCGTAGGGTCCATATAACACCTCTGGCGTGACAATATGCGGCGGCGCGGACATCGAGGGACACACCAACACATCAATCTCTGCAAATATCTGTCTAAGATATCCTGTACAGGCGGCTCTCAGGTTGTTCGCTTTTGTATATTCTGCACCTGTCACTTTCGCACCCATATCAAGCCACCCTCGGAACCAGGGACCGTAGGCATCTCGTTGTGATGGATAGGTCGCCGCGTGCGCGACCACTGCTTCGGTAGCACACAATGTCGGCCACGCCGAGACATATTCATCTACATCCGGCATTTTCACCGCAACGATGTCGGCACCTTGATCCGCAAGCACTTCTACACCTGCACGCACCGCATCGGCGAGTTCACCGTCAATATTGTTTGTCGCATAATTTTCGTCAAACCCGATACGCACCCCTCGGATGTCCTGTCCAATGCTCTCAAGCATATTCGGCACCGGGTCGGGTAGAGAAGTTGGATCGTGCGGGTCAAACCCCGCGATCGCTTCCAGCATAATCGCGGCATCGGCGACACTTCGCGTCATCGGACCGACATGGTCCATGGACTCTGCCAGCGCAAGCACGCCGTAACGACTCACCCGCCCCCAGGTCGGTTTTATGCCGACGACACCGCACGCCGCTGACGGAAAGCGAATAGAACCGCCCGTATCACTACCAAGTGAACCGAAACACAACCCCGCCGCCGTGGCGACACCGGAACCGCTCGACGACGACCCCGTCCATCGGTCAGGATTCCAAGGGTTCTTCGGAATATCAAATTCAGGATTGTAGCCGCCCATCGCCCCCTCGGTCAGATTGAGTTTGCCGAGTAGAACAGCACCCGCAGCTTCAAGTTTCGCGATGACCGTACTATCAAAGGCAGGCACGTGATCTGCAAGCACTTTCACCCCACCCATCGTGCGGACCCCCTTCGTAAAGCAGAGGTCCTTCACCGCAATCGGGATGCCGTGCAGTGGCCCCCGATACTTCCCTGCGTTAATCTCGCGTTCTGCCTCCTGTGCAGCAGCCATCGCCTGTTTTGCTATCACCGTCGCGTAACTTTTCAATTGACCATCAACTGCTTCGATACGTTCCAGCATCGCAGCCGTCACTTCCACAGGCGATAACTGTTTTGAAGCAATCTCTTCCGCGATCTCCGTAATTGTTCTGAAATGAAGTGGTGTCTCACACATATATATTACCTGTGTCCTCGATGAATCTCGTCGTGGGGTAAACCTCGTAGGGGCTGGGTCCCCCAGCCCTACAAACTACTCCTTAATCAGAATCTTATACACACCACCGCCATAAGTTCCAGCGTAAAGAAAACCGTCAAGCACCGCTAACGATGCCACTTGATAAGGCAGAGAGCCAATCAGCTTCCATTGCCCTTCATTTTCTCCCCACTGGAAAACACTGCGATATGTGCTCACATACACCGCCGTGCCATCTGCTCCTATTGACGTGACAGCCATCTCATCCAAACCCTCGTTGATAGATGCCCAAGAATCGCCACCATCGCGCGAAAGAAAGAGCCCTTTATTCCAAAAGGCAGCGTAGAGCGTTGAGCCAACGCACCTGAAATCCGACATACCCCCGTCTGCCATATCTTTTGTGTGGATAGGTTGCCACAGTCCCCCGTTCAAACGATAAATTTCGTCGCCCTCAGCAGCGGCATAGACCGTCTCTCCATCTCCGGATAACGCCGTGATAAAGTGATTTTCTAAGCCAAGATTGGTAGCCCATGGACCCGAGCCCTTCTCCCACTGGAAGATACCGTCATCCAGGGTCCCGATATAGAAAGCCGTACCGACGACTCCCATACACCCGCCGCCTGTCAAATTACGAAGCGCGGTAAGTTCGACCCAATCGTTGTTCTCTCGATCCAATCTATAGATACCACCTACAACCTCATCTGGTTTACGCCGAGAGGCTCCGCAAGCCGCTATGTAAAGTTCCCCGTCTGAAACGGAGAACCCGGTAGCCCCGTAATTCGCCGGTATTGGCAGCTTTTTTATAGGGTGCCAAGATTCTCCACTGTCAACCGAATGAACAATCCGACTATCATGTCCGGCATATATCTTATCTCCAATAACTTCCAATTTACTGACCGATGCATTCGTTATGCCAGTGTTCCTTTCCATCCAAGAATCACCGCCGTCCACCGTGCGAAAGACCCCATCCGATGTCCCAACGAAGAGAGTGTCTTCATTAACTGCCAATAATGCAGAAATCGTCCCGTGTACGCCATCGCTGACGATTGTCCAAGAGTCGCCGCGATCCTCCGAACGATAAACCGTCCTGCCGCTGCTTGCGTAGAGCGTTCCACCATACACCGCCAACGTCTCAATGGGCCATGTCATTTCCGCTGCTGGCGTGATGTACGCCCACGACTCTCCCTGATCATTGGAACGAAAAAGTGCGCCGCCCATGGAATTTAAACTCATGTAGAGCAGGTGTTCCATCGCAGCGAACGACACAACCTGTATTCCAGATGAAAAATCGCGCTTCGGTAACGGCTCTAACCCCGCTTCAATCCGCGCTTTATTGACCGACGCTATGTTAACGGGTTCACTAACAGCATCAGTGTTAAGCTGGGTCCACGAGTCCTCGTTATCCATTTTACGAAAAATTGCTTTATCTTTGGCAGCCACAAGCGTTGTGCCTACGCCTACAAGTTCCCTAATCAACATCGAGCCCAACCCAATAGCGTTGGGTATCCCACGCGGTTGTTTTCTAAAGAGTTCATCAACCAACGGCGAGCCCAACCCTTCATTCCCGGATATCCATGAATCCCCATCGTCTGAATACCAAACGCCCCTATTTAAGGTGCCGACGTATAAGCGGTCCCCAATCACCACAAGACCGCTGATGGACGCATAGTTTTGGAAGTTCGAAACGTGATGCCAGGTGTTCCCATTATCGGTTGATGCGTATAAACCGTCCCGCGTGCCGGCATAAAGCGTCTCACCCTTTTGCGCGAACGCTGTAACAACCCGAAAACCCTCTCCCGGCTTAAAACGCAATCCAGCATTGACAGGTATCCACGTATCGCCGCGATCCGTGGACCGGAAGATGCCGCCATCTTCAGTGCCAACGAGAAGCACGCCTTTAGGGGCTGTATGAAAGGTGAGAATCTCACCACCGTAAGGACCGTTAGTTTGCACCCAGTCGCCCACTACATCCGCCCTAAGTTGCGGCACTAAACCGATGCACAGCACGGCTACGGCAATCCCAATCACTGACAATATTCGTTGTTGCTTCATCTGTTTGTTTCCCTATTTTGTAACTCATGTTTAAAATAGTTTAAACAACCGATGCTACAAAAAAGTTTACAGGGAATTACGTCCGTGCCAGCGACTAACCCGAACCATTTGGCCGGGGGCGTCCCAATAGCTTCAACAACTGATCACTTGCGTCTTGAAGCGCGTCTTCAGGCACAGGCACATCGTTACAGAGGCTAAACCGCCAATACGCCCAATACGCCGCATATTGCGATTGCAAAATGTAGCGCGTCTTACCCGAAAGATTCGGCGCACCGCGGTGCCAACACTGCGGATCCTGCAGGTAAATATCGCCCGCCTTACAAAAAATAGAGACCGGTTCATTGCCCTCAAATTCAGGGTCCTCTTGACTATTCGGATGTCTGCCGGAATAGTGGCTGCCGGGGACATACTGCGTCGGTCCTTCTTCAAGTGTCGCAATATCGTTCAACGCCATCTGGACGGTAAACCACATCACAGGCATCCGTAGGCGTGGATCGTGGCGCGGCATCTCTTCGGTGACAGGAAAATGCACCGAACCGTCTACATGCCACGTAGCTATTGAGAGTCCGGGAAGGTTTCGCAGCACATTCTGCCCACAAAACTTGCAGTTCTCACCCACGATCGCCTCCGCCAAACTCAGAATCGGCTCTCGGAGGAGCATATCCCGAAAAATAGGATCCAGCTCAATCGTGTTCCGTAAAATGAAGGGCAGTGACTCACCCGATTCGGCGTGCGCCCCCATCTGGATATATCGGACATCCGCAAGGTCCGGATTGGTTCGCTCCATGAGTTGTGGATCCGCAAACAATGCGTCCGTTTTCTCCCGTAGCGCGGTAACCTCCGCTTCGGTTAGCACTCCCGGAATATGAACAAACCCATCACGGAAAAATTGCTCGGCAATCTCTGCTGTCCGCTCTGGACTAAAACGCTCACCCTTAAGTATTGGACTGTTCGCCATGTTGTTCCTCCATTCAATCCAAATAATCCATCTCTGGTAATAAATTCCAGCGGTACTGATCCGCTGGTTGTGTATTCCGTCCCCATCTACCGAGGAGTTGCGTGTCTGAACGTTTCGCTGCCATCTGTGCTGCGATCCGCTCTGGATCCCAACCCGCTAACACCTTCTCTGTCAATCGTTTCAAGATGTCTCGGCATGCGGGGTCGTCCGCTCGGTCGTTTCGTTCGTTCGGGTCCGCTTCCAAATTAAAAAGCTGCGCGGGCTGCCCGTGATAATAGTTCAACTTCCACTCGCCATCCCGCACCATCCGGTGATAGCAGCCATCATCCGTGCAATACTCAGAGAACGCAATATCCTCCCACGGTGTGTCTGCGTTTTGGAGCAGCGGCAAAGTACTCCGTCCGCGAGTGTGCGGCAGCGCGGGTGCCCCAAGTGCATCCAGCAGCGTCGCGTTCAAGTCCAACGCACTGACGACGCGATCACACCGCACCCCTTCGGGCAGCGTGCCACGCCACGATAAAATTGCCGGCACCTTCACCGAATGCTCATAGAAGGTCTGTTTCCACCAAAGTCCGTGTTCACCGACCTGTTCGCCGTGATCCGAACTGTAAAGGATCAGCGTATTTTCATCTAATCCATTTTCTCGGAGCGCGGTCAATATCTGTCCAATCATCACATCCATCCGTGTGACCAACGCCCAATACGCCGTGCGTGCACGGATAATCTCAGCATCGGAGACTTCAACGATACCGCACTTCTCACGCCACCAACGGAAGTAAGGATGCGACTCCTCCGAAAACGGTTTAGGATTTTCAGGCATCGTCATGCGTCCTTCATACAGTTGGTAATCCGCCTGACGCGCAACGAAAGGCTGATGTGGCAACATAAACCCGACAGAGAGCGAAAACGGGGTATCTAAGAGCCCTGCTCGCTTTTGGACACCGAGACGGTTGAGATAATCGATGGTCGCTGCCGTCACATCCTCGTCATGAACCTGATACGCGCTCTGTCCCGCACCCGATTTTTCGAGGCTCACACGCGCCGGTCCCGCCGTTCCAGAGAGTTCACCGTGATCAACACCGCGCCCGCCCGGATGGTTCGGCCCGTGGTCACCAACGAGGCGTTCGGTATACCCGTGAAGCTGATCCGGTCCCAACGCATGCATCCGCCCGATAAGCACCGGTTGATAACCGCCTGCCCCCATCGCATGTGCGAAGGTCGGTATCCCCGAATCGAGGATATGGCTGTTCGTCCACACCGCATTTTCGTGCGGATAGCGTCCGCTCAGCATTGACATCCGAGACGGCACACAGATCGGAGACGGACAATAGACGTTTTCAAACACCACCCCTTCAGCGGCGAGTCTATCGAGGTGAGGGGTCTGCACCAACGGGTCGCCGTAACAACCGGTCACATAAGGGTTGTGCTGGTCGGAATGAATATAGAGCAGATTAGGTCCTTGCATGCACAATGACACTCCTTCGTGAAACTTCGTAGCGTTCTCCCAATTATATTCATATAGAGATTTTTGTCAAGCGGAGTCCATCCGATTTTATCTTGACAAAAAAACGAATTTCTTCCAAAATAATGGAAAATCCTAATTTTCAACGCATAACATGCGAAAGGAAAACCCATGACACAAACACCACCAGAATCCGCAGTTGTCCTTTTTGATGGCACAGACCTCAGCAACTGGACAAGTATGGATGGCAGCGAACCGGGCTGGGAAGTCGAAGGCGACGCAATGCTCGTCATCCCACGCACTGGCGACATTATCAGCAAGGAAACCTTCACGGACCACTTCGTGCATATTGAATTCAGATGCCCCGATATGCCTGAAGCCACGGGACAAGGAAAAGGCAACAGCGGCGTATTCCTGCAAGGGAGATACGAAGTTCAAGTCTTAGACTCCTACGGTATTGATGTCCCAGGCAAAGGTGATTGCGGCGCGATTTACAACCAGTTCGCACCGCTCGTCAACGCTTGCAAACCACCGCTTGAATGGCAGTCTTACGATATTATCTTCCGCGCCCCACGTTTCAACGACGCAGGTGAGATGACCGAGGGTCCGCGCATCACCGTTATTCAGAACGGCTTGGTCATCATCAACAACGCGCAGCTCGCGGGTTCAACAGGCGGAAGTATAGATTCAGAACTCGCCAAACCGGGTCCCCTCCGTTTGCAGGATCACGGCAATGACGTTAGATATAGGAACGTCTGGGCAGTCGCGCTTCCACCTGAAGGCTCGGATGCGTATTAATAGAGTCTTCAGTTATCAGTTTTCAGTTGTCAGTCTGGTTTTTGATTGCTGAACATCTTCTTGTCACGTTTGTTACCCATAGTGTGTAACGACGGTTACCAAGAAATTATAAACATCAGAACCCTCTTAACTGATAACTGATAACTGATAACTGATAACTGATTCAGAACCCTCTTAACTGATAACTGATAACTGACGACTGACAACTAACTAACAGAAAGGAATTTTATGGCAACCAATCAAGACCTACCGACTATTCCGCGACGGCGATTGGGAAGAACAGAACTAAGCATCCCGGTCATTCCGTTCGGGACGCAGGGGTTCGGCAATAACTTCGGATTCGTTTCCGATGAAGACGCTGTCGCACTCATTAAGCATTCCGTGTCCCTCGGTGTGAACCATTTCGATTGCGCACGCTGTTATGGAGATTCCATGCGGAAACTCGGGCTGGCGATGAAGGAGATACCGCGCGAGGATGTTATTATTACGGGTCGACTCTGCTGCCACTCCGCAGCAGATTGGGGCGGCTACGGACAAGGCAGACCCAACTATTCCGCCGAACGCGCCATCGCGGACCTTGAAGACCAGCTCGAACTGCTCGGCATCGACTATTTCGACGGGATGCTCATCCACGACCCCGGCGAAATCGATCCGACGCTCGAAAAGGGCGGCACGCTTGACGGTTTGCTCCAATGCAAAGCCCGTGGGCTCGTGAATCATGTCGGATACGGCATGCGTCCCCATGATTTCCATCTCAAAGCGATGGCGACAGGTGATGTCGATCTCATCTTATGTTTCAACGACTACAACCTCATCCGCCAAACCGCCGCTGACGAAATTCTGCCCGCCGCCGCTGAAGCCGACATTGGTGTTATGAACGGTTGGTCGATCCTACGCGGTATCCTTACAGGCGTTGATATCGATGCAGCGATCGCAAGCGGACGTTGGCGTAACGACGGCGATGTACCGCCTGCCCGAGAAATCTGGAAGTGGTGCCTTGAAGAAGATATTGACCTGCTCCAGCTCGCGCTCCAATTCTGTCTCCGAGAAGACCGGATTCAGGGCAACAATATCGGCAATCTCAACGTTGAGCAGCTGGAGGCAAACGTCCGCGCCGCCAGCACACCCTTACCCGATGAAGTCTGGGAGAAATACGAAGCACGGTTCGGATCAGACAATTAACGCCAAGAACTTATGCGTCGCGCGCGGGAGCGGATAATCCCGCAGCGCCGCAACCTCTATCCACTTCGCATCTCGCGGTCCATTCAAGACAACATCGCCACCCGCATAATCGCACTGAAAAACATCCACCACGATCTTAAAATGCGTGAACGCGTGTCGCACGCGCGTCAGATACCGTACGTTCATAACAGACAAGTTAACCACTTCAGCGATGTTACGGACGCACGCCGCTTCAGCCGTCTCACCTTCAGCGATCTCTCCACCCGGAAACTCCCAGAGTCCACCGAGCAGCCCATCCAGTTGCCGCTGCGTGAGCAATACCTCGCCTGCCGAATTATAGATAACCCCGACGGCGAGATGGTGTTCCGGTGTCCGTTTCGTCTCACGTCGCTTCGGAAATTCGTCCTGACGCATCGTGTGGAACGCCTCACAAAACGCATTCACTGGACACACGAGACAGGTCGGAGACTGCGGACGACAGACAATCGCCCCCAATTCCATCAGTGCCGGATTGAAAAGTCCGGGGACATTCCGGTCTAAAAGTGCGTCTGCTTTCTGTTGAAACACCTTCCCCGACTTCGCATCGTTGATCGGTGCGTCCAACAGAAACAATCGCGCCAAGACGCGTTTGATGTTCCCATCTACCGCAGCGTATGGCGCGTTAAAAGCGATGCTCTGTACCGCCGCCGCGCTATAATCCCCGACACCGGGCAACTTCCGAAAGGTGGCATAATCTCGCGGCACCTCGCCATCCAATTCGTTTACAATCACCTGTGCCGCTTTATGGAGATTCCGCGCCCTTGCATAATACCCCAACCCCTCCCAAACCTTCAACACATCTTGGAGGGGTGCAGCTGCCAAATCCTGCACACTCGGAAACCGAGCGATGAATTTCTCATAGTAATCCACAACCTTCTTGACCTGTGTCTGCTGGAGCATCACCTCAGACACCCAGATGTGATAAGGGTTATTCGTCTCGCGCCACGGCATCTCGCGCTGATAATCTCCAAACCAATTTAACAACGCATCCCGAAAATCTTGATAGTGTTCTGTCAACAACTTTTTATGCATAATCCAATTTATTTATTCAACCTCATACAGCCATCCGTCACATATCCACCGCAATCCGAAAACCGACGTTATGAATACCCCGGATCGGTTCCAACGCCGCACGGTTCGCACACCGCGCAGCGAACTCCCCACGCGCGATCCACGAACCACCCCGAATTACCTTCCTACGCCCCTCACTCGCCCCCAACGGATTCTCGGCAGCCGAGTATTTGTAGGCCTCCGCGTGAAACCAGTCAAAGCACCAATCGTAGGCGTTACCCGCCATATCGTAGCACCCGTAAGGACTCACACCCGACGGATAACTCCCAACCGGCATCAGCCGCTTGTTCCCCGATTCTGATGTATTCGCCCGACTCGCATCCCATACATCGCCCCAAGGATACTCGCGAGCATCAGTACCGCGTGCAGCCTTCTCCCATTCCGCCTCTGATGGCAAACGATATGCCGCGTCTTCCGATGCCCTGAGCCATTCGAAAAAATGCATCACATCGTACCAGCTCACCCCGACGACCGGAAAATCTGGCACATTAAAACGTTCATCGCTCCAGAACTCTGGCGGTGCGTATCCTGTCGCCGCTATAAATTGCGCGTATTGTGCATTCGTAACCTGACGCGCGCCGATAGCATAAGCATCCAGCATCACACTGCGTTGCGGTTCCTCTGGATCCGTCTTCCGCAGTCCGGTAGGGATTGTCCCCATCGTAAACGCCCCAGCGGCGATATGGATAAGCGGATAATCAAGTATTTTAATATGACTGTAGCATAAACTGTTAGTTTGTGGCATCGTTCCCTATAATTACCCAAGTTGCTACTAACAACTTTTGGTGTTTTTGCTTGGGTGTTTCCGCGTATTTCTACAGCGTTTTCACTTCCTTTCTTTACCCCGTAGGGGTAATATGTCTATAGAAACCATGCATTTAAGCAATCGCACTCCGTAGGAGTGCTATGTCTATTGATAGGTGGCAACTTAGGTTATAATTGTGGTATAATCTGTTAGTTTGTGCAATTATAGCACAAGCTGCGGAGTCATTCAATCGTTAAATTGTCTGAGGGTGTGTAAAGTCTTCGGCAATGTTTTTAGTCCTGTAGGGTTTATTTGCTTGGGTATTTCTTCAAGGATGTTTATAGAAACGGCATTCCGCGCGGAGACAGGTCCCCGTAGGGGCGACATGTTTATGGAGCTGCGGTTAAAACAAATTCTATAACATAGGGTCCCTTACAGGACTAAAGAGGGCGGATGGCATCACGTGTTTCTATAAACATAACGTCCTTACAGGACTAAAGAGGGCACAACCACGGTCTAAAGGATTATACGCCGAAACGCCGCCAAAAACTTTACACACCCATTACAACCAGGGCCATTCAATTGTCCCTATTCACTTTATATGTGTGAATTTTTTCGCCTGTAGGAGCGAGTGTTTTTGCTTGGGGGTTTCTTGTCGCTCGCGATTTTTTGCGAATAACGTTCACTTATGTAAAGCAAAACCAATATCCAAATCGTACAATTGAATGTCTCTGCATTACAACGAAAAAACTTTGACTTTCCAGAGAATCTATGCTATACTTTGGAAATATGGAAAAGGATAAAACAATAACACAAGACGAACTCCGTCCGGAGTATGGTTTGAGAACTTTGCAAGTGCGGAAGTTTGGTCCTGCGCGCAAGCAGTTCGGTAATTTCGTCAAGTTAGAACCTGATGTCGCTGCGGCATTTTCAGACGCTACATCCGTGAACGAGGCACTGCGTTGGTTAATTGAATTTAGGAAAGAGAATAGTGCAGCACCCCCTCACACGGACGATGAGATTTAACATCTATCATCAAATAACAATTAGAGCGAGTTTCTAATCTTCACTTTACAAAAACGTGTCACCCCCTTTGACTATTTGTCGTATAAAGTTATATGGAAAATTACTTAATATTTGAACGTACAACATCACCATATCTGACAAATCTATCCTTCTCGGGCCACCAGACATTTCCGTTTCGGTATACATGGCTGAAGAAAGGTATTGATGCCGTAATAGCAAATCCAACCATCTTTTCGTCAGAAAATGCCTCTGTGACTTTAGGGGTCGGGAAAAACATGGTAGATTCCATTCGACATTGGTGTCGGGTATCAAGATTTATTGAAGCGAGAGCAGGTCAACCTGATCAACCCACTATGCGGTTTGACGAAAAGCGAACCGCCTATTCGCGCGGGCAATTTGGTCCTACTGAGCTCGGTAAAGCTATTTTTGACGACCAAAAAGGGTTCGACCCGTACCTTGACGATCCTACCACTTTATGGCTGATTCACTGGCAGATCGCGACCAACACCGACCAAGCGACTTCGTGGTATTGGGCATTCAACATTTTAAGGAGTAATCAATTCACACCCAACATATTTGCACGAGAAGTCTACAAGTGGGCACGCCAGCAGAAACAATCCATGCGTTCTGTCTCTGATAATACACTTCAGCGGGATGTCAATTGCTTTATTAGAACCTACTGCCGGGCCCGGCACAGTGATACCATTATTGAGGAAACTTTTGACTGTCCCCTCGCTGAACTCAATCTAATCGCCGAGTTGCCAGATGGTAGTGGGTACGAATTTCAACGAGGTAACAAAGACACACTACCTATTGAAGTGGTCGCGTGGGCGTTAGATACATTTTGGAAGAGCTACTTTCCGTGGAGGGAATCACTTTCGTTCTCGGATTTAATGTACGCCCTATCAAGTCCCGGACGCGTTTTTAGACTGGACGAGGATACAATGACGACATATCTCGAAAACCTTGGAAAAATCACAGACGGTGCGCTGCAATATGATGAAACAGCAGGTTTGAAGCAGGTTTATCGACACAGAGATTTAAACCCGATGGAACTTTTAAAGAGGTATTATGAATAACGTTCCCTTATCAGATATTTTTCACATCACAGAACGTTTTCAACGGTCTGTCCATCTGGAACGCGATTTTTATACCGAAAACGCGTTAGACGGGTACGTTGTGACTGTCAAAGCGCGGGAAACCCTCACCCGTCTTATTTCAGCACAGGAAAATAGTGCCACCTCAAAAGCATGGTCCCTCACGGGTCCTTATGGGTCAGGAAAATCGGCCTTTGCACTCTTCGCAGCAAAACTACTTGGCGACCCAAGCACCCCTACTACGCAACAGGCTTTAGAAATATTGAGGCACGAAGACACTTCGCTATATGAGCGATTTATGCACATAAAAGGGAATGGAAATCACGCGTTATCTGGATTTTGCCCTGTACTTATATCAGGAGAGCGCGCCCCATTGCCAACTGCGCTTCTGCACGGTTTGGAACAGGGTCTTAAAACCTTCGGAATCTCATCTTCCAGTTCGCTGCGGCGGAACATCAAAAAATTACTTAAGACAGAGACAGCCGATAAAACGCCACCGGCATCCGAAATCACGGCACTTTTTGAATCAGCAACACGCGCTATTCGGAAAAACGGCGGCACCGGTCTGTTGTTAATTATTGATGAACTCGGCAAATTCCTTGAGTACGCCGCGCAATCTCCAGCAAAAGGCGATGTGTTTGTGCTGCAAACTCTCGCTGAATTTGCCACGCGCAGCGAGCAGACACCGCTATTTTTACTCACGATTCTGCATCAGGCTTTTGAACAATACGCACACCGAATCGCAAAATCACAGCGTGAGGAGTGGGCAAAGGTACAAGGACGCTTTGAAGACATTGCTTTTGTAGAACCCGCCGAGCAGGTCCTTCGCCTGATTGGTTCCGCTATCAAGAGGACTTCAAAAGGTAAAGAAGGAAATTTATCACTATCCATTGACTTCAACCTCAAACCGATTCAACTTGCCGACGACAAATTTGGCGAACTCTTGAGAAACTGTCTACCACTGCATCCGACCGTAGCCCTTGTCATAGGCTCAATTTTCCGACGCTTCGCGCAGAATGAACGTTCCCTCTTCGCTTTCCTCAGTTCAAGTGAACCCTACGGATTACAAAACTTTCTTTCAAACCGCCGTTATGATAGTGGTGTGCTACCGATGTTTTCAGTCGCCGATCTGTACGATTATCTCAACACCACTATAGGGAATCGGTTATCGACCGCACACAACGGTGATAAATGGGTGGAAATTGAGATGGCTATTGATCGGTTGACAGACCCGTCACCAACCACAGTTAGACTTATTAAGACTATCGGATTGCTCAGTATTGTCGGTGAGGTGAGTACCAACCTGAAAGCCTCAAAAAGTATGCTCCTTTATGCCTTAGAAAATCACACCGAAGAATTCACGCAGGAATTTGAGACAGCACTGGAGACACTGGAAAGACGTTCAATTATTATCTACCGTCGCTACAATGGTGCCTATGCACTGTGGGAAGGGAGCGATATTGATATTGAAGCGATGTCTCACGAAGCGGAAGGACATCTTGATCCGGGCGAGACACTCACGAATTACCTTTCAAAACTCACGCCGCCGCGACCGCTTATTGCTCGCCGACACCTATTTGAGAAAGGGACACTTCGCTATTTCGATGTTCGGTACACCGATCTTGAAAACTTTGACGTGAATCTGAACGAACCCTTTAGTGATGCGGATGGACTTGTGCTCTATGTACTGCCGGCAAGCGAAAATGAAGTTGATCAGTTTATTGAAAAAGCGAACGGAAAAGCCGCTACAGAATGTCAAAATGTGCTAATCGGCATTCCATACGCCACCCGTTTTCTCCGCGATGCTGTCACTGAACTCGCCTGTCTGCACTGGATTTCGGAAAATACGCCTGAACTTGAGGGCGATGCGGTTGCAAGACGCGAACTTTCAATTCGATGGTTAAAAGCAGAGCGAGATGTTGCCGATCAATTAGCAGCTATTTTTAGCGGCGATGGCGAGGCACCTTGCAGATGGTTCCACAAAGGGCAAGAGGTAGATATCAATTCCCAACGTGCAAGAAACGAGTATCTATCCAAAATCTGTGATGAAGTTTACCACAAGACACCGCTCATTCGGAATGAACTCATCAATCGGCGGAAAATCTCTGGTGCCGTAACAACTGCGCGAAAAAAATTAATTCAAGCAATGCTTGAAAACGCGGATCAGGAAAACCTCGGTATCACCGGCTACCCCGCTGAAATGAGTATCTATCGTTCTCTCTTATGGAATACGGGAATGCATCGTGAGACTGATAACGTGTGGGGATTCCACTCACCGAAACCAGATGATAAAAACAGAATAGCACACACATGGAACGCTATTGAGGACTTTCTTGAGAAGTGCGAAAATGAACGGCAACCCGTTGTCCAGCTCTATGAGAATCTGATGGCACCCCCGCTCGGTGTGCGAAGTGGTCCACTCCCGATTCTTTTGTGTGCCGTGATGCAACATTACAAAACAGAAATCGCGCTCTATGAAAACGGTTCCTTTATAGCAAACTGGTCAATGCCGGTCTTTGAAAGGTTCCTTAAAGCACCGCAACAATTTGAACTGAAACGGTTTCGGATGACCGAAATCCGCTCTGATCTGTTTTCACAATTTTCAGCAGTATTCAATCAACCGACAGCAACCCAAAAGCCAGATCTGTTGACAGTTGTCACGCCGCTGATGCGCGCGATTGCCCAACTGCCAAAGTATACATTGGCAACGCAAGCATTGAGCGATCATGCGAAAAATCTCCGTAAAGTTGTTTTGAGTGCGCGTGAACCGGACGAGCTACTTTTTACACAATTGCCGGAAACATTTGGATTTCCCGCTTTTAGCGCGACGGTAACAACAGATTCAAAGGCAATCTCGGAATTTTTCAGCACCCTACAAGATGCGTTGTCCGAGCTAGAACAGGCTTATGATTTCTTACTGAATTTCGTTGAGCAGCTACTTGTAGAGGCGTTCGGTTTAACACCAACAGCGGAAAAACTCCGTGCAGAACTCGTCGATAGAGCCGAACCTTTGTTGGCAGTAACAATTGAAATGGATCTCAAAGGATTTTTAGTCCAAGTTTGCAGCGGCGGACACGACTTCACGAGTTGGCTTGAGGCAATTGCAACCTATCTTGCCAAAAAACCACCTTCAGCATGGATAGCCTCAGATAAAGTCCAATTTGAGATCAATCTTTCGCAACTCGCAAGGAAGTTTCGGCACTTTGAAGCAGTGTCTTATGAAAAACTGAAGCATACCCAATCTCCGGCTGGCGAGTCAATTCGGATAGGCATTACGACCCCGAACCAACCTGAAGCAGAGCAAGTTGTCACCTTACCTTTAGATGCTAAAAAACAAGCCCAAAAATTGGAACGGGCAATTGAACAAATTATTGATGAAATTGACATAGATCGAAACCCCGAATTTCGTCTTGCAGTTTTAGCACGAATCACGCAAAAAGTGATGCAAGAATCTAAAAAGTAAAGGGTGTGTAAACATTTTGGCCGCGGATTGTCAGAATCAGCATGGAGAAAATGAGAGGATTTTCAGGATTGCCGTGCTACAAGATCAATAGGAGAACCTCATCTCTACTTTATGTTTCATTAGTCCCGTAGGGACGATATGTTTATAGAAATACAAGAAACTCCACATATCTTAGTCCCGTAGGGACGATATGTTTATAGAGCTGTGGTTAAAACGAATTCTATAAACATACCGCTTACAGGGCTAAGGAGGGTGGCACGTGTTTCTATAAACATACCGTCCTTATAGGACTAAAGAGAACAAGCTTTTCTAATAGGTTGGATGCCGGAACGCTGCCAAAAACTTTACACACCCAAAAGTAAAAAACTATTTGACATTTTGATTTATATGTGTTATGATTAAAATTGTAAGGTTTTCAACAAAAGTCTACTTTAGGAGAAAACATGGAACAAAAAGTCCGCCATCTGCTCGGTCTTTCCGGTGGTAAAGATAGTTCCGCGCTCGCCGTTTACATGCGGGACAGAGTGCCTGAGATGGAATACTTTTTCTCTGATACCGGTAAGGAATTGCCAGAGACTTACGAGTTTTTGGATCGCTTAGAAGTATTCCTCGGCAAGCCGATCGCCCGTCTTAACATGGACTCCGACCCCAGCAAAAATCGTGATTTCGATCACTGGTTGACGCTTTACGGCGGTTTGCTGCCGTCGTCTCAAGTCCGTTGGTGCACGGTTAATCTCAAAATCAAACCCTTTGAGGATTATGTTGGGGAAGATAAAGCATATAACTACGTCGCCATCCGCGCCGATGAAGACCGCGTCGGTTATAAACCGTTGAAAACCCCGTCCCTCCGCAATATCGAACCCAAATACCCGTTCAAAGAGGACGGCATCACCAAAGAGGATGTCTACCGAATCTTGGAGGAGAGCGGACTCGGTTTGCCTGATTACTATAAGTGGCGGACGCGCTCTGGATGTTACTTCTGCTTCTTCCAGCGCAAATCCGAATGGGTAGGACTGTTAGAACAGCATCCAGACCTTTTTGAACTCGCCAAGGAATACGAGAAATTCAATCATGAGACAGGCGAACGCTTCACATGGTGTCAGGGTGAAAGCTTAGAAGAATTATCGAAACCAGAACGAATAGCGGAGATCAAGGCAAACACCGAAAAGGCGATGGCATCCAAGAAAACGGCAAAACCGAATCGTCGTCTGATAGAAATCCTCACCGATGTTCATGATGACGAAGATGATGAGGAACCGTGTTTGATTTGCCATAAGTGATTGCAGAATGGAAGTATAGTGCTATCTAATCAACAAATAAGAATCGTCCGATATGAACAAATAATGACAAGAAGAAGCTGTCTCAGGGCACTCCCTAATGCTACAGCGGTCTATGCCTGGTTCCGAGATTTAACTTTGTCAAACGAAGAACTTGCTTCACAAGAAAAGTTTGTCAATACTATCATGCAGTGGCTTGAAGATCCCTTACCTTTGACCGAAAACCAAGAAGCTGATATATCCATTTTTTACAAACTCGGTCTAACTGTCACATCTGAAAATCTCCCAGAAAGGAGAATAGATAGTTTAAAAAAATATGCAGCGAAAGAAAATATCAGGCAGGAAAT
Organism: Candidatus Poribacteria bacterium; assembly: GCA_963668035.1. Taxonomy (GTDB): domain Bacteria; phylum Poribacteria; class WGA-4E; order WGA-4E; family WGA-3G; genus WGA-3G. Next base: position 1,667,261 of record OY764073.1, read on the forward strand.
AGGGCACGCTCTTGAAGCAGCAACCTTTTTGCAAGCACCATTATATGTTGGAAAAGCCACTAATAGATTAGCAGAGAGAGTGTGGGAGCATGTAAGCCGTCGTAATAGTGAGTTATGGGACCGCTTAGAACAAGTTGGTTTATCACTTCAAGACTGTCTTTTGGTTTACGTACCAATATCAAATTTTGATGACGTAGACTCTAATCTAACACCTTTAGAACAATTAGTTGAGGACATTATTACAAGATTATCTAGACCAGGATTCGTGCGCCGTTCTGGTTAAACACTAAGGGGGAGAACATTATGTCAAAAAGCACGCTTGCAGCGTTTAAAACAGAAAAACAAACCCAATATACAGACGAATTGACTTTTATCCGTGGTGAATTTACACTTTCTGATATGGAGTCGGTACCTTATTTTACTGCTGCTATGCCCCTACGGGACTTAGTTAGTCATATCAAACTTGTTGAGGACATCCCCGCAGAGGCACTACTTGACTGGCGTTTGGAAGAATTATTCCAACGGGATATAAGTTGGGACAGGGTGGAGACAGAACTTGTTAATCGGTATCTTAAAGATGAAAATAAACTTAGTTTCTTTAACTCACTAACCATTGCTTTGCTGCCTCGGAGTGGTTTCTTGATCGAAAAATCCTATGGGGAACCAGACACTGAACTACCAGACAAGGGGAACGGTTGGGATAGAATTGAGGTCGGCTACATTTGTATTGATTTTTTGAGTGGGGAAGAGATAGGAGTCATTCGATGGCATAAGGAAAGAATCTTCCCCGTAGCAATTGATGGACAACATCGCCTAGCCGCATTGAAAGCATACTATGACGAGAAAAAAGAAAATTTAGTGCAAGGTTCTCCTGAACTTGAGACTAAAATTTCTCTTATCCTTTTGATTCTTGATGAAGAAATTGGTTTTAAAAGGAGGAATGAAAAGTCTCTTATAGAGACACTTCGAGAAATTTTCATAGATCTTAACAAGAATGCGCGGCCTGTGTCAAAATCCAGGCTTATTCTTCTTGAAGATCAAAATATCCAATCCCTATGTGTGCGAAATCTACTCGCCAAAAAGGCAAAAGAATTTTCTGAGAAGGAACTTCCATTATCTATAGTAACTTGGAGAGGTGATGAAAACAAGGATGAAGCCAAGTTTGATTCAGGTTATAGTATTACCTCTGTCCTCAATCTCAATGAAATTGTCAATTATTGTTTAAATCGTGCATCTCTTAACAAAAACGATCCACTAGTGGCAAACAAAATTAAACGATATATTGACAAATTAACAGGAAGGTTAAGACTGGAGCAAAATATTAGGAAAAGTATTATGGATTACAGCCAAGAATGCATTGATGAAGCGGAGCCATTTAGTTTTAAACAAAAGCATCTAAAGGCTCTCCAAGAGGCTTTCCACCACCAATGGGCCCCACATATTATACATGTATTTAAGGAATTTGCCCCATATAAAACATATCTCTCAAAAGCAAAAGAATTTGGTGCCATTGATGGTATTCTAGCTGATTACCTTCTTCTACCAGAGAAAAAACGCGAAGCGTTTATTAAGAGAAAAAAAGCTGAATATAAAGATAAAAACAAAAAATTCCGAGCAGGAGTTAAAATTCATACGCCTCTAAAGGAGCTGGAAAACTTAAAAAAGAATGAGTGGGCATTTCAGGTCGTATTTCAAAAAGCACTATTTATTAATTTTTTCGATCTTGAATCGCAAAAGCAATCTTTATTTGGTCTTAACTTTAATAGCATAGACGAGTTTCGTACATGGTGGATCACCCAAATGAACGATCTCTATGAACAAAAAGTTTTTAACCTTCATTGGAAAGAAGAAAAAGGAAAGGCACATTTGTGGTTAGGAATTGCAAATAACCCGGGATCAGGTTCAATTCAATATACCCAAGCAGCTGCAAACCGGATAAGCTCGTTTATTACACTTTGTATGTGTTTCAGGCAAGGTAACCCACGCCAAGAAGCTAAGCAGTTTGTAGACAGTCTGATTAACAATAACAGTCACTCACTATTAATAGCAAAAGATGCTTTTAAAAATATTAGAAAAGAATTGGAACGTTTAATTAAGTCAAAAATGAATGCAGATGAAATAGAAGATTCTGAAAAATTAGAAAATCAAGTTAAAAAAGAAGTTGTAAAACGACTTAAGGCAATAAGTTGAAACAGTATAGTTGTGTTGCAACGCACTACGATAAATTAGGGGAGCGATACTCCAGTCTTGTGTATTTCGCATCAATATTCATGCATTATTAAGTAAAATGTGAGCACAACCTAATATTCATAAAATTGACCATGAAGCAACTTTTCAACAAACTTTATCTCGCTGCAACCGAGGATGATGTTGATAAAATTGTCAACATCTATCCTGACTTTTTCAAACCTGAAAATTGGCATCCGTTAGGTGGTAACGAAAACAATTTCGGTGTCATCGAAAACCAACAATCTACCCCGATTGCTGCGTTGATTGAAAAAATTACAAACTCAATTGATGCCGTCTTAATGAAGAAATGTCTGGAAGCAGGTATTGATCCTAAGTCTACCCAAGCACCTCAATCTATGGAAGAAGCCAGAACGACTTTCTTCCCAAATCACAGAGACTGGGATCTAGCAAAATACCGAAACCAACAAGCCGAAAACATCCAAGTCCTCGCCGATGGACCGCGGGGCAAGACTTCTCTGATTATTTATGATGATGGCGAAGGACAGCAGCCTGAAGAATTTGAGAACACCTTCTTATCTCTGTTGAGGGGAAATAAGAACGAAATCCACTTTGTTCAAGGTAGATACAACATGGGTGGAAGCGGTGCCATTGTATTCTGTGGCAAAAAGCGATACCAGTTAATTGGTTCAAAGCGTTACGATAACACTGGGGAATTTGGTTTTACATTAATCAGAGAACATCCATTGAGTAAAGCAGAAGAAGGCACTAAAAAGAATACATGGTACGAATATCTAAAAATCGATGGAAAAATTCCTGCCTTCCAAGCGGATAAGCAGAATTTGAGGCTGCATAACAGAGACTTCACGACTGGAACAATTATCAAACTTTACTCTTATGATCTCCCTTCCGGAATCTCGGATATATCCAGGGATCTGAACCAGAGTATTAATGAGTACTTATTTGAGCCTGTTTTGCCAGTATATACAGTTGAAAAAGCGGAACGCTATCCCAAAAGTTCTTTGCGAAGAGGTTTATACGGATTAAAGCGCAGGTTAGAACAGGAAGACAACAAGTACGTTGAAGAACCTTTTTCTGAAGATTTTAACGACGATCTTTTCGGAAAAATGAAAGTGACGTGTTATGTCTTGAAAACGAAAATAGATGATAGCACAGTTAAGGAAACCAAAGAAACAATCCAGCGTGAGTTTTTCAAAAACAGAATGTCCGTGCTGTTTTCAATGAATGGGCAGGTTCATGGACATTATACATCCGAATTCATTACCCGCTCTTTAAAATTGAACCTACTTAAGGAACATCTTCTCATTCACGTTGATTGTACGAATATGAAACCTAATTTCCGAAAAGAGTTGTTTATGGCATCTCGAGACCGGTTAAAAGATGGTGAAGAAACTCGTACTTTACGAAAATTTTTGGCGGATAAACTTGGCGCAAAAGATGGACGTTTGTGGGCAATCCAAAAACGTCGAAAGGATTCAATCGCAGTAGAAAGTGAGGATGCAAAAGACTTACTCCAATCTTTCGCACGGAATTTTTCACGAAATCAGGAGTTGTTAAAGCTGTTGGAGCAAACTTTAAACTTGGACCTACCTCCTAAAGGTAAGCAAAAAGGAGATGCTAACAACTCAATTAAGAAAAAACAGCGTAAGGAGGAACAGCACCCCTTTAAGCCGCAACGATTTCCTGCATTCTTCAAACGACGCGCACAGGGGAAAAGAGATAAAGACGTAGTGGCGATACCATCTGGTACGGAGAAAACGATTCTCTTTGACACAGATGTCGAAAACAATTACTTTGACCGCACTGAAGAACCTGGAGAGTTGAAAATTGCCATCCTTGACTACAAAACAAATGAAATGGAAGGCGGAGATGCCCCAGGCAAAGTTGACCGGATTGAAGATGTATTCAATGCACGAAAAAGCAGTCCTCAGGACGGAACAATCAAGATTCACCTCAATCCTAAAAAAGAAGTAAGCGTTGGGGATGAAATAAGAATCAAGGTTAGTTTGGAAGATCCAACCGGGGAATTTGAAGAAATATTCTGGGTAAAAGTCAGTGAGCCGAAAGCACCCTCACAGCCAGCACCAAAGCCTGAAAAAAAGGAAACTCCAACCTTAGGATTGCCTGATCTTATATTCGCTTACCGAGAAGAGAAGCCGGAGAGAAAGGGTGAATTAACTTGGGAACAAGTTGAAGAGGCAACAAGTGCAGAAATGAATCATGCTACCGTGATGTACCCTATGGTGAATGGTGAAAAGTTAGAACGGGTTTATATCAACATGGATAGTACTGTTTTGAAAAAGTTCATATCGAAAACCGGAAATGCTAATCAGGAACAATTAGAAATGGCCAATCAGAAATATATCGCTTCTGTATATTCTCACGTCCTGTTTTTGTACTCAATTACAAAGGCCCATAAATACGAGATTGTACAAGAGGAAAATGGTACCGATTCCGGTGTGGTTGAATTAGGGACTTACCTCAAGGATCTGTTTGACAGTTATTACGCAGAATTCCTTCTGAACTTTGGCTTCGATGAAATCATGCAATTGATAGGAGATTAAATCTGTAAAGGATAAAGAACTCTAATGCCAGTTAACGATCTTCTCCCTGACCCCAATAAACTGGTCGGTCATGATTATACTTTTTGGCTCTGGCCTCGACAATGGACCCTCTATAATCTTCCTGACTTGTTCAATTGGGAAATTTATCCTTTTCAACAAAATAAGGCTGTCGAAATACCAAGTGAGCCAGGGATTTACAGTTTTATAATTCAGCCGGGAATTGCTGATCATCCTCACTGCTCTTACCTGATGTACGTGGGAATGACAGAACGACCTCTGCGGGAGCGTTTTCAGGAATATTTCGGAGAGAAGCGAAAAATTGAAAGTGGTAGACCGAAGATTCTCAGGTTGCTCCACGTATATCAAGACTATCTGCATTTCTGCTGTTCAGCAATCACGGAAACAGAACGCATTGAAGATATCGAGAAAGCTCTCGTCAAGGCGTTCATACCGCCTTGTAATGATCAATATCCCGCGGAAATTAGCCGCCCTATGAAAGCCTTCTCCTCATGAAAAAAATTAATGAACTTATTATTCCAGCACTCAAAGCACACATGGGCGATTGGATCTATTATGTAACATTTCTACGGATGGATCAAATCGCAGATCAGATTCATATTGCTCAGGAAATTCATTCAAGTAAAGTCTTGAAGGATATGATTCAGCGTCAGATCACGAATAGGGCAGGTCAAATCTCCGATTACTTGCTCAAACAACCACAACGGTTCTTTAACAGCCTCATTGTAGGAGTTTACGGAGGTTCACCTGATTGGTACGAGTTGAAGGTTGGTCCAAACCGACACCCTGATGTCCCTGAACTTCCATCGGAATTAGATGGTATCCTTGGAATTCTCCGGCTTGATGGCACACAAACGCTCTTTGCGATCGATGGTCAACATCGCGTTCAAGGAATTAAGCAGGCCCTTGAAAAGAATGACGAGCAGGTTCTTGAAAAGAACGACAAATTGGAGAGAGAAGAAGTAAGCGTTATCTTCGTTGCCCATAAGAACGATCCGGTTGGAATGGAACGGACACGCAGACTCTTTACGACATTGAATCGGTATGCTAAACCTGTCAGTAAAAGCGAAATCGTCGCTCTTGATGAAGATGACATCATTGCAATCACAACACGGGAATTAGTAGAAAAACATCCGCTTTTTCAAGAGAAAATTTCATTATCAAAGACGAAAGCGGTTGCAGTAAAAGATAATAGGAACTTTACAACGATAATTACCCTCTATGATGTCTTAGAAATTTTATTCAGAACTGCAAGAGGATGGACAGCATTCAAAAGGCATCGTCCAGAGGATAGTGCTATTGCTGAGTATTATGCTAACAGCAAACAATTCTGGGATACTTTGATAGAGCATTTCCCACCCTTAAGAGAAATTTTAACAAGTGAACCAGATAAATGTATTGCAGGACGTTATCGCAACAGAGAAGGGGGGCATTTACTGTTTAGACCTGTTGGCCTTCTAATAATCGCTCAAGTTGTCCGTCAAGCAAAGGACTCTGGATTGTCCGAAAAAGAGGCTATTAAACGGATTTCAGAAGTTTCAATGGAATTGACAGATAAACCCTGGGTTGGTTTGCTATGGGACAAGATTAACCAACGCATGATTAGTGGTACCACGCCGCAAAAGGTCGCGAAACAACTTCTTTTTTATTTTATCGGAGGTGATCTCACCGATATGAAAACAGACGTAGAAGCCGTTCAACGAGAGTACGCGGGCCTGCTCAATAGAGACGAATCCGAAATCAAATTACACCGACAGTACACATCATTGTTATAGTATCAGGACTTTATAGTAAAACCCTTAATTACCTATACACCCCGCTTTCACTCAGCGCACTTCGTAGGGGCGAGGTCCCCTCGCCCGTTAGAACAAGAGTATGTAATTATTTTCGGAATCTACTATAAACACTCCAACGTTTACTCCACCGTAATTGAAAATCAGGGACAAACTTCTTTCTGATGGACGTGTTTTTCTCGGTAAACATCCACATATTTTCAAATCCTACCCCAAACACCCTACCAAAAACCAAATATTTATTTGACATTCCCCTTTATATATATTATCCTTATAATGTTTCGGGCTAGAGAATCCCAAAATGAAGCTATCTACAAGAAAAATTAACATCCAAAATCACAAACGTTACATTCCCGTGGTATCTTTTTTCGGGACGAGAGACATCCAAAAAAAACGCTTCTAAACCCTTATAGTGAATGGGTTCATGCCCTAAATCCCGAAATCACTAAAAAGCTAAAAAAGATACCATTTGATATCTTTTTAAGGCAGATTGGTAACTGTTTTATTGCAAAAATCGCATCGCAATATTACCAACAAAAAACATCAAATGAGAAAAGACGATAATCTTGTAAATCCTATAATCTCATAAATCCCGGTTCTGACAAGGGTGTGTAAAGTTTTTGGCAGCGATCCGACGTGCAGTGCACCACATCCTAACAACACAACAACACGCCGCAAAACAACGATCCCAGAACCTTAAACACATCAACAAAAATTTCACAGTAACTCGTTTTAAGTGTCAAAAATAGAAACGCCCGTAAACCCGTCCCACAACTGCGTTTGTCCGCAAAACAACCCGCACATTAAAACCGTAATTTCACAGGTACGCAAAAAATTGATAAAGTTCATAATCCCTTCAAAACCCTTGCCACACCTTACTTCGTAGCCGTACCCGAAACACTTTTTTGAATCCTTACTGTGAAATACTGTGAAATTTCATAACTTTCACAGAAACGCTAGGGCCATTCAATTGTACCTATTCACTTTATATATGTAAATTTTTCCCCCTGTAGGAGCGAGCTGTGCTCGCGATCTTTCATGTAGGAGCGAGCTGTGCTCGCGATCTTTTACCGTAGGAGCGAGTGTTTTTGATAGGGGTGTTTTTGCTTGGGTATTTCTGCGTATTGCTTGGGTATTTCTGCGGATTTCTTGTCGCTCGCGATCTTTTCCTAATAACGTTCACCTATGTAAAGCAAAACCAAAATCCAAATCGTACAATTGAATGTCTCTGCAGAAACGCAGACAACAATTGACAATAGGACAGACGCAATTTTCCCATAACTGACCGCCGAAAAAAATGCACAAAAATTGAATCACAATAGATAAACAATAGGATCGCAATATTTTGACGCATTTTCTATTTCCCTACACCCAAAAAATATCGTATAATTAACACGTGATTGAGAATGCAACGCCCAATACGACTTTTGCGAGGTGCGATACTCTTTAGAGGTGCGGGCGGCTCCCTGACGCAGCGACAACACGGGACCCCAACTTTTACACCGCAAACCGTCGCTCGAAATCTCGAAATAAGAGTCCGTGGGCAGTCTCCTTGGAACGCGCGACACCAAACGGAGACGGAAAAATACCAACATGCCTGAATCAACAGCCCCTAACCCGTCGGAGAAAAAAATATAACGCAGATTTTTTGCGTACAAAAAAAATTAAGGTGCCTTTATGACAAAAATCACAGAGGTTTCCGAACGCGTCTTTTTCGCGCGCCGAAGCCGTTACCGATACAATTTTCGCAGCATTTCGCAAAGAAACTCTCAATATGCCAAAACTTCTGGCAACTAATAATTGACAACCATTCGTCAAATATGATATGATTACTCACAAGTGGAAATCACCCTGATAGTATTTTGCCGTCGGCGACAAGTTTGCTGCTTAATTTTCGTTGACATACGTTTGTTGGACGTGTTACCATTATATTTACAAAACTATTCTGAAACAGGAAAGCGGCGCAGCATGTCAAATCAACTTGACCACCCAGATAGCTGGTTAAACAGCATTTTGGAAATCATCTATGAAATAGTCGGAAAATTAGCAGATGGCACCTACATCTACCGTGGGGAAACCATGCCTTATACAAAAATCTGCTCAGGTCTCTATCTTGAGTATCAAGACATTGAGTCAGATTCTTTTGATGTAGAAACCGCCCAAATGGAGATCTTAGCCAAAGCTAAAAATTACACCAATGAAACAGACGATCTTAAAATTTTAACAACTATTCAACGCTACGGCGGTAAGACCAACTTAATAGAGTTTACAACAGATTATCTCATTGCCCTTTTCTTTGCTTGTGTTGGTTCTCCTGATACAGATGGTAGGGTTATCCTACAGAAAACCGAGGGGATAGAACAGGCGATCCATTACCCCCAGGATACCCAAAAATATGTCAGTGCCCAAAAGATCGTATTCCTTAGACCTCCCAAGGGCTTTATCGAACCGGATGTAATAACTAATATTCCAAAACATCTGAAACAACCTATGCTGGAGTATCTAAGAAAGGCGCACGGTATATCTATCGAAACTACCTACAACGACCTTTACGGATTCGTCATGAGCCGTAGGATCCATCAAAGTGCATACGCCGAGTTTCATAGAGGTCTTACTTGGCACAATAGAGGTATAGAAGCGAATACGCCTGAAGAAAAACAAAACGCCTATGAAAAAGCAGTTATGCATTATACTGAAGCTTTGGCACTGAAGCCAGATGATGCCAGCACCTATTACAATCGCGGGTTGGTTTACTTTAATAGCGGTGAGTATGAGAATGCCATGGCAGACTATAACGCTGCTATAAAACTCGAACCCAATAATGCCAATGCCTATTATAGCCGAGGACTGACTCACTTCAACAAGGGTGAATATGATAAGGCTATGGCAGACTATAACATAGCTATAAAACTCGAACCCAATAATGCCAATGCTTATTATAGCCGAGGACTGACTCACTTCAACAGGGGCGAATATGATAAGGCTATTGCAGACTACAACACAGCTATAAAACTCAAACAAGATTTTGCGGAGGCTTATAACAACCTCGGATTTGTTCATTATACTAAAGGTGAGCACGACATAGCGATCAGCAACTTTAACATAGCTATACAACTAAACCCTGCCTTTGCCGAGGCTTATAAAAACCGTGGGGCCGCTTACACGAAGAAGGGTGACCAGGATTCGGCTTTCCGAGACTACAACACAGGGACGCGGTTAGCAGCAGATGAAGATATTAAAGAGACAGCCGTTAAAGGCTTTCTCCACTCAATGAAATTGCGATTTGATGAGGTTATATCACGCCAACCTTACTATCGAATCTTTGCCATCCCCACGACCTGGGTCCCAAATGCAGTTCAGACGCAAGAAAAAAATATCCGCAAACTTTTACAGAATCCGCCAGATGTGCGTAAAGGCGCATTTGGCTACACAGGATGGCAAGAGATCTTACCAATTCCTGATGGAATTAGTATGAGTGGTGTCAGTGCCGGTGGGGGTGAAATCACCCTACTAAATAACGGTTTTTTTGAGTTAAAATGGCCAATGGCAAATAGTGTGTTCCAGTGGAAAATAGAGGACTATGAGCTGTTTTCCGATTCAGAATGGTTGTACCCTTATGTCGTTTGTGAGTTTCCTGTCACTTTTCTTCGACTGGCTAAAGCAATTTATATAGCATCCAAGATTGATTGCAGCATTCTTGTTCAACAAGAATATCACAACCTTGAGGGTTTCTTATTGGTCGGAGGACTTCCAGGTGAACCGAATTTTGGTAAATTTGAGAACGAGCGAAGCGTCTACAAACGCCCATCCCCAATTATTTCAAAAAAGACCGTAAACCCTAATTTTATGCCGGACCAAGTTGCCTATGATTTTGTAACAGATGTGTACACGCATTTCGGGTTAAGCACAGCATCAATACCTCCGCTTTTTGACGAAAAATATAAGTTTGTTCTTTGAATTTTACATTCTTCATGACAAGGCCAAATTGATTCTAAAATCTACCATAAAAGGCGCATTATGATAATCACACATCTCAGAGCCACAAATTGGCGCAACTTTCAACAGATCGATGTTCCACTTAGCGAACGTCAGTTTATTGTCGGCCCGAATGCATCCGGTAAATCCAATTTCTTGGACATCTTCCGATTTCTGCAAGATATTACGAAAAATAAGGGCGGCGGATTACAAGAAGCGGTCGCTGAACGTGGCGGTGTGCCCACCATTCGAAACTTAACAGCCGAACAAGCGGCAGACATCACAGTCGAAATCAGCCTTGCCGACACATCAGAATCCCCGGAAATTTGGAGATATGCCATAGGGTTGCGTCAAATCCCGCAAGATCAAAGCTACATGCATCACTATTTTGCTGCTTTGACACACGAACGTGTATGGAAAAACGGTAAACGACTCCTAAACAGACCTAATACAGAAGACGAAAAGGATCCAGACCGACTCATCCGAACCACTCTTGAAGAGACCGATCATGATTTCCAAGAATTAGTAGACTTCTTCCAATCCATCACCTATCTGCATTTAGTGCCACAACTTCTCCGATTTCCGGATCTGATTACGGCAGACCCCAATGGAGCAGGTGTAAAGCTCCAGTATTCAAATTCCATGTCCAGAAGAAGGTCAACTCGAACCCAGTTCGGACACGATTTACTGGAAAAAATCGCTAATACAGACGAAGAAACCCGTTGTTCACGCCTGAAAACGATTGAAAAAGCCCTGAAAATTGCTGTACCTCAACTTAAGCATTTGGAATTTAAACACGATGAAACAGGTCGACCCCATTTAGCACTACATTGTTCTCATTGGCATTCAAATTCACCCGCACAACACGAGGACCAATTTTCTGATGGAACGCTTCGGCTACTCGGTCTTTTGTGGGTTCTCCTTGAAAGTGACTCAGTTCTCCTATTAGAAGAACCGGAGCTTTCCTTACACGTGGGGATCGTGTCACAACTTGCATATTTACTCTTTGAAATGAAAGCAAGTGAAAATCAACAGGTATTAGTCAGTACCCATAGTGATGTTCTTCTCACAGAACCGGGTATTGATGGCACAGAAGTATTGATGCTTATACCTACAAAAACAGATACAGAAGTGAAATTAGCCTCCGATATTGATGATGTAAAGCACCTACTTAAAGCAGGATTTACAGCCGGTGAAGTAGTGTTTTCAGACCCACAATTCGAGCGTCCTGAAAGGTTAAGTTTATTGAAATGAATGTAGACTATGTAATCTTTGCTGCTGAAGATAAACTAAGTGAAGCCGTAGCGACTAAAATTCTTACAAACATGGGCTTTGAAATCGCGAGGAGACTTCAAAAACCGAGAAAACCTCGCCTTAAAGGAAACGCTTATCTTAAAAGAATAGCACCTGAGTTCAACAGAAGCGCGGCAGGACCTTCGTATTTTTTTATCTTAACAGATTTAGATTCCCCCAAAATTTGTCCGTCAGACCTAATTCAATCTTGGGTTAAGGGGCCTCTAAATCCCAGGTTTTTCCTTCGTGTTGCAGTCATGGAAGTCGAATCTTGGGTGATGGCGGATCGGGGTGCTTTCGCCGAATTCCTAAGGGTGTCGATAGAAGCAGTCCCAACCAGAACAGACGAGATTCTTGATCCTAAAGAAAGGCTACTTTCACTTGCCCAAAAAAGCAAATCTGCGGAATTGCGAAAAGCACTGCTCCCGAAAAAAGGAGGTCAAACTTCAAAGATAGGCCCTGGATATAATACTCGTCTCAGTGAATTCGTCCGGTATCATTGGGATTTAAACCGGGCTGCGTCTATATCACCAAGTCTCAAAAGGACTATAGATCGAATCCAAAGTGCAAGACTTACTCACTCTGATCTGAAGAACTGAACTTTCATGGAAAGGAAGGAATTTAGAGCATGACAGGTGAAGAAAAATTTCAGGTAGACCTTGAGGGCTACCTCGTCATAAAGAACGTTCTGACCGCCGACGAAGTCGCCGAGATGAACGACATCATTGATAACGGCAACCGCCAAGGCCCACCAAGCCTCTGGGGTGAACCGTTCAAAAGACTGATTGATCATCCGAAAATCCTGCCGTATCTCATTGACTTGCTGGGTCCGCATGTCCGACTCGACCACGACTATGCCATCTTCATGGAGAAGGGACAAGGTCGCGGCGGATTGCACGGCGGTGAAGACGGCGGCCGCGCCGGTGGACACGTCGGTGATCACTGGTACAAGTACCGAGATGGATTTATACGCAACGGTCTGTCTGTGATGACCTACAATCTGGCGGATGCACCCGCAGGCGCAGGCGGATTCGCCTGTATCCCGGCAAGCCATAAGAGCAACTTTGTACCGAAAATCCCGAACGAGGTGCGCCGATTTGAGCGGCCTGCACACTACGTCGTCCAGCCACCTGTGGAAGCAGGAGATGTCCTATTTTTCACCGAGGCACTCATTCACGGGACGATGCCGTGGACAGCCGCACATGAACGCCGCTCCCTGCTCTATAAATACAGTCCGGGACACTCCGCTTGGTCAAGTAACTACTACGACATCAGTAAATACGAGGGGTTGACAGCACAACAGAAACGGATGCTGATGCCACCCTCTATCGGCAGACGACCGCCAGTTATTGACTCGAATTGAAAGGAGTTTAGACCATGACAGGTGAAGAAAAATTTCAGGTAGACCTTGAAGGCTACCTCGTCATAAAGAATGTTTTGACCAACGACGAAATCGCCGAGATGAACGACATCATCGATAACGGTGAACGTCAAGGACCGCCAAGCCTCTGGGGTGAACCCTTTAAGAGACTGATTGATCACCCGAAAATCCTTCCATATCTCCTTGATCTATTGGGGCCACACGTCCGTTTAGATCACGACTATGCGATCTTTATGGAAGAAGGACAGAAAGGCGGTGGACTGCACGGCGGTGAAGACGGTGGCGGTCCAGGCGGTCCGGAAGCGGATCACTGGTACAAATACCGCGACGGTATCATGCGCAACGGATTGTCTGTGATGACCTACAACTTAGCAGATGCACCGGCAGGTGCAGGCGGATTCGCCTGTATCCCCGGCAGCCACAAGAGCAACTTCTTGCGGGACATTCCGACAGATGTTCGGCAATTCCAGCGTCCAACGCACTACGTCGTGCAACCGCCTGTGGAAGCAGGAGATGTGTTATTTTTCACCGAAGCACTCGTTCACGGGACAATGCCGTGGACAGCGAAGCATCGGCGGCGTGCCTTGCTCTATAAATACAGTCCGGGACACTCCTCATGGGCGAGCAACTACTATGATATCAGCAAATATGGAGAGTTAAGCGAACAACAGAAACGGATGTTGTTGCCGCCTTCTATCGGGGGCCGTCCCCGCGTCGTGGAGACGAAAAAAGCTGCCGGATCATAAGCAAATCTGAAAGTTACCAACGAGGGAACAGCGATGAACGACTACACAGGCATTATCACCGTTGAACCGGGTAAACGCAGCGGGCAACCGTGCATTCGGGGCATGCGGATCACTGTTTACGACATCTTTGAATATCTTGCCTCAGGTATGACAGTGGCGGAAATTCTTGATGATTTTCCTTATTTGACCGAAACGGACATTCGCGCCTGTTTCGCATACGCCGCCGACTGGAAAAAATTGCAGACGGTTGTTTATACGAATGAAACTCCTATTCGATCAGAATCTATCGCCGAATCTTGTGAATCTGCTGGCGGATCTGTTTCCTAATTCCACCCATGTCCAAAATGCTGGATTAGATGCGGCACAGGATGCCGAGTTATGGAATTATGCCCGTAACAACGACTATCTTATCGTCTCAAAAGATGCAGACTTCAGGCATAAAAGCACTATTTACGGGCCTCCCCCAAAAGTGATCTGGATCGGTTTAGGGAATTGTTCAACAAGGACTGTCGAAGATAATTTGAGAGATCATTACTCAGATATCCAAATCTTTGCAAAAGATGTAAATCGGGGGTTATTCGTGCTGCTTTAGCGTTCTTAAATCTCTGAATACAGATTGTGGTACAAAGGGGACATAAGGTAAATGCCAAAGATTCAACTCACTGGAAACCAGAGCGACTTCCTCAAAATCGTTGTCGCAGCGACAGGGCGCGGTGATCTTGAAACTGTCCGCCAACTGCTTGATGACAAACCTGATTGGATCCATACCGTCGGTTCACACGGTCGGACGATGCTGTGGGAAGCTGCATATCGCGGGAAATTGGAGATGGTCCAATTTCTCATCGAATGGGATGCGGATATAAACCTACCGGGGTGTTATCATATCCAGCACAGAATTGAGATATCGCCCTACTGTGTGGCGCGATATGAAGGGCGTGACAGCGTCGCGGACTATCTGCTTCAGCAGGGCGCGAAGGTTGACATTCACACCGCCGCTTATCTAAAAGATTATGATGTAGTCCACGCGCACCTTGATAGCGATCCAGACCTCATCAATAAAGGATACCTGCAGGCAGTAATGCTACCGGCTGGAAAACCACACACCTTTGAACACAGAGAGGCGGCCTGGGCAACACCGCTCTGCTACGCCATCGTGGGAGGAAACCCCAGGATTGTTGATTTGCTCATCTCGCGAGGGGCAGTCATTGAACCGTATAGCGAACGCTTCTTGGATTACGCCATAGCTTATGATCGGGTGGCGATTGTTAAAGCGCTGCTCGACAACGGCGCGGATCCGAGCAAAGCACCGCGTATCTTCGACGATAATTCCGAAATGAGCAATATACTCAAAAGCTACGGTGTCCCTCCTAAGGACATAAACGACCCGGGCGACATGGGGTGGCCCATGCTTGTTTACGTATGTCGTGGGGATAACAGGGAACACCCTGAAGAAATTGAGAGACTCCTAGCACTCGGTGCCGATATCGATGTTCGGAATTACAAAGGGAAAACGGGATTGCATTGCGCAGCAAAGGCAGGTTTTCTCAAGGTTATCGAGCTGCTCATCGAGAAAGGTGCCACGATTGATGCACCCGATAAAAACGGCGAAACCCCACTGTTTGAAGCGATCCGATCGACGATAAAGAATGGCGAAAAGCAGCGCGCAGCCATAGAGGCATTACTGGTCAAAGGTGCGAATCCGAATCTTAAGAACGGAAAAGGGTTAACACCCCTGCAAGTCGCACAGCGGATGCGAAGGGCAGATGCAGACAAAATTGTTGCGTTGTTGCACAAATACAGTGCCGCTTAGCACAAAAATGAAAACCCCTTATACACGCGAACAACTCACACAAGACTTTACCAATCTCGGCATCGAAAAAGCGGATACGCTCTTTATCCACTCCTCTTTCAAGAGTCTGGGACCCGTTAATGGCGGTGCTGGCACCGTCATCGCTGCACTTGAAAAAACCGTTGGGACAGACGGGCTGATTCTGATGCCGACCTTCAATCTTTTACCGAGTCAGGAAGAACGCGTCGCAGCGTGGGACGTTACCACAACCCCTTCCACAGTCGGCTGGTTAACAGAGTTTTTTCGGCAGATGCCTGATACCTATCGCTCCGACCACTATTCGCACGCCGTTGCTGCTCGCGGGAAAGATGCGGAGTCATTCGTGGCAGATCATCTCCGACGTGAAGGCTATCAATCTCCCTGGGACTACGACCCGTGGGGCAAAACTTACGGCACACACTCACCGATGTTCCGTGCTTACAAGGCGAACGCTAAACTCCTCATGCTCGGTGTGGATTATCAGACCTCCACGTATATCCATCTCGTTGAGGTTATCTATTGGAATAGGCGTCTCGAGCAAGACACACAGGCATCGTTTATCGGGTTGAACCGTCCAAAGCTCGGGGCGTTTTGGGAGGGGCTTGGTCAGTTGAGACGAGGCACGGTGGGAGATTCAGAGTGTCGGCTGTTCCATATCAAAACCTATGTGGACACGCTCTTGGCAGAAGTGGAACGTCATGCCGAACCGTATGTCGCTTAAAAGTAGATTTCGCATGACTATTTCCTTGACATCTTCAGCGCGTAGACCTCCTCTAAAAATTTATCGTAACTTATAGAACCACTACCGCCCATCTTTCCGATAATCGGATTGGCTATGGTGCGTGCCAGTTCTGCACGGCGAAGTTTGGAGAGCATTCCGCGACGGGCAAGATATTCACGGATCGCCCTCAACTCGTTCTCCGTAACTAACTCAGGTCGAATCCAATCCGCATAGTCAAATACTCCCGGTGAAACGTTAAGCGCGGATGCTTCTGCCTTTGAATCTATACCCGTAAGTTTCAGGTCTGCCCGCGCCGTTTTAACGACGAGTGTCCCAGCAGCCAAGTCCCCTAATCGTTTCCAGTCACTGGTGATGAGCATCGCCAGCAACCCCGCACCATAAAAGAAAGGCAGAAAATCAACCACGCGTACCAGATTACGAATCGCTGAATCCGCAAAACCGATCGGATAGCCGCCGTTTTTGATGACACGCAGCCCGAGCGCACGTTTTCCCGGGGATTGTCCATTCGTGGTGACTTCAAACACCATATAATAACCCCAAAAGAGTGCGAAAACGATGATACCGCCCAACGCACCGAGCCAGTTACCGAGAACATCGCCGAGCTCGGTTATGAAATTCCAGTTGACGTAAAATCCGATAAAAAGGATTAGCACGAGCAGCAAAGTATCAATCAGTGCCGCATAGAAACGCGACCCGATACCCGCCTTTTGAAAACTAATGTCAACCTGTTCCGGGGTTTCTATCTGTAATTGTTCGTTCATTTGTGGAAGACAGCTCTCCTTTTAGCGCGAAAAAAAGACTTGATTTTTGACCTAAAATGGCGTTTAATGATAGACATGCGTGTTACAGATTTTATTTCAAAAAAACAGGAAGCTTGGAAAGAGCTTGAAGCACTGTTAGACCGTCCACAAGATGCGAACGCCGCACAACTCAACAGGCTCGGCTATCTCTATCGGCGCGTTACGTCCGATTTAGCCGTCGCACGCCGCGATTTCCCACAAGACCGGTGTGTCCCATATCTCAACGAACTTGCATCCCGCGCACACGCCACAGTTTACCAGACCTCTCCGTTCAAGCGCGGCAATCTCCGGCAGTTCCTTTACTTCGGTTTTCCGACACTGTTTCGCAAAAATATCAGTTTCATCGGCGCATCGTTTTTGATGTTCGCTATCGCATTCGCGGCAGCATACTGGCTCGGCATGACGGACCCCGACTTCGCGGAAAGGCTTATACCCGAAGAATACGTGGCACATATCAAGCAGTTAGAAGACAGCGCATGGAACGATACATCCGCAGAATGGCGGAACCTAATGGCTTCCTTTGTGATGACGAAAAACATCCGAGTCGCTTTTCTTGCCTTCGCATCGGGCATCATGTTTATGGTAGGCACTGCCTATATTTTAGTCTTCAACGGTATCCACATCGGTGCACTCGCCGGATTATGCCATGCCAACGGTGTCTCATTGGCACTCTGGTCGTTTGTCTCGCCGCACGGTTATATTGAGCTGACAACGATCTTCATCGCGGGCGGTGCCGGATTAAAGTTAGGTTATTCGCTGATCGCACCTTCGCTCTATACGCGTAAACGCGCTTTGACAGACGCTGCCAAAATCGCTGTCCAGCTGCTTGGCGGATGTGTTGCCCTGCTCATCGTTGCAGGAACTATTGAAGGCTTCGTCTCACCCTCTAAGCTGCCAAACGTCGTTAAAATCGTGTTTGGTGCCGTGACAGGCATCTTGCTGTTTACCTACCTCTTCGCAATGAAAGCCCCTAAATCCGAGACTTCGCCTTAAGCTCCAAATACTTATTTACCACCGTCATTGTCAACTGATGTGCCGGCACATCAATCGTGATAACGCCTTGACGGCGCAGGATTTCTAACGTGGCGTGTTTCTCTTGTAATAACCGCTCCGCAATCGCTTTCTGATAAACCGATTTGGAGTCTTGGATCCCCTGCGTCGCTAATTCAACAATACCGGAGTCTGTCAAGGTCACACAAACAACAAGGTGATGTTTGGAAAGCTGTGAGACATAAGCGGCGATCCCTTCCGCGGAATCACTGTCTAAAATGTCCGTAAAAAGGATAATGAGGGCGCGCCTCCGCTGTTTTGAAGCGAGATATTTGAACGCTTCCGCAAAGTCCGGTTCAACCGCATGAACAGGGAGCGCATAGATCGTCTCTAACATCGTCAGAAACTGCTTCTTGCCCGGCTTCGGCGCGAGATATTGGTGAACCCTATCCGCAAAGGCGATCAACCCGACTTTATCACCCTTAAGGGTTGAAAGATATGCCGTCATCAACGTCGTATTGATGGCGTAGTCCAATTTAAGCATCGCCTTTTGTGAAGTGGATTCAGGAGCAGGCAGTGTGGACGTTTCAAGCAGGATCGGCGATGCCATAAGTCTACCCGTATCCAACATAATCACAATATCTTGACTCCGCTCTGTCTCAAACTCTCGGACAATCGGTTTACGTTGACGGGCAGTCGCGTTCCAATCGATGCGACGGAAATCGTCGTCTGGCGAATATTCACGCAGCCGTTCCATCTCTGTGCCTTCCCCAAATTGCCGAGAAGTTTTAAGCCCGATTTGGTGGAGCATGCCGCGCTTGACTAAAAGTTCATACTGCCGCACTGCCTGTAAATTCGGATAGACCTTTATCTCTGCCGCTGCAGGAATACGTCGGCGACGCACGATCAACCCTAAAACTCCCCAACACTGCAGATGAATATCTACGAACTGGTAAATGCCTCGCCGAAGTGGGGTGAGCCGATACAATACATCCATAGTGTGCATCGGCGAAACACGGCAATCGTGGAGCACCGCATCATACAAGAACGCATCCGGAAAGTCGTCTTTGATACGCAGCCTTAACGGATGGCGAGACCGGTTGACAACCTTCAGCGTCACAATGTTCTCTACACCTAACGAGAACTTGGTATTCATCTCACGACTAACCTCAACCCGCTCTAACAACGGATTGGTCGCATAATCTATAGCACTCACGACGAACAGCAGCACCAGATAAGCACCACCTACAAACAGGAGGCTCGGTGAAACGTTATAAAGCACAATTGGGATCGCTATTGGAAATAGAAGGATAAGGAGGCGGTTGCTAAAGTGCATCTTTGTACCTAACGCGGAATTTCTGCCGCTGCAAGGAGCCGATTAATCACATCATCTGGGGTCAATCCCTCAATTTCAGCATCGGGCTTCAGCAGGATACGATGCCGATAGACGTGTGGAGCCAAGAGTTTAACATCGTCAGGCAGAATATAGTCGCGTCCCTGTAGCGCAGCGTAGGTTTTACTCGCCAATAAGAGCGCGATTGAAGCGCGTGGGCTGCCGCCCAAAATCAACTCATCGGAATTACGCGAGGCTTCCGCTAAACCGACAATATAATTGAAGATTGAATCCTCTACGGTCACCGTTTGAATCTCATCTTGACACGCTTGAAGCGACGCGCTATCCACCACACTTTCAATCCCGACCGCTTCTAAACGCGTGGCACTAAAACCTTGGTGATAGTTCATCAAAATCTGCGTCTCTACCTCAGCAACCGGATAGTCGACGCGTAATTTGAACAGGAACCGATCAAGTTGCGCTTCGGGGAGTGGATAAGTTCCTTCATATTCAATTGGGTTTTGCGTTGCCAACACCATGAACGGCGGCGATAAGGTATGGCGCACACCGTCAATGCTCACCTGCCGTTCCTCCATACATTCTAAGAGCGCGGATTGCGTCTTCGCAGGCGCGCGGTTGATCTCGTCGGCGAGCAGGACATTCGTGAAAACAGGACCGCGCTTTAGGTTAAACTGGTTCGTCGTCAAATCATAGACGCTGGTACCGACAATATCGGACGGCATCAAGTCTGGCGTAAACTGCACACGACTGAATTCGCCAGAAACTACCATCGCTAAAGTTTTGGCGATAAGCGTCTTCGCGGTTCCGGGGACACCCTCTAACAACACATGTCCCCCTGAAAACAGGCTGACGACGACAAGCTCAAAGAGTTCTGTCTGCCCGACAATAACTTTTTGTGCCTCGTGTTTCATCTTCTCAAAAACGGTTTGAACGAGATTAGTCATTATGTTAAAATGCCTTTTCGCAAGGGCGAGATTAGGAACCTCGCCAGCAAATTTAGAAATTCCGACGAATAGTGCGTTTTGAAGTGCCGAGCCGCGCCGCCTCACGGTAAGCCTCGACGCCCTGCGCAATGTACAGCAACCGTGCCTCTGATATATTCACAGGCGGTTCCAAGTCCGTCATCAGGTTTCTGAGTTCACCCTCCTCATCAATAGCACCGCGCAGTGCCAATTCTTCCAAAAAGGTCGCCGTCTCCAAATTCGGATTGACTCCCCAACGGACACCGAGGTCAGCTTTGAACCTGTCCCGAATGTGTTTTAGCACCTCCGGGCGCGTATGGTTTCCTTTTTGATAGAGCGCCGTCATCGCGTGGACGTATTCGGCACTCAAGCGTCTATTTTTCTCCTGTGCCTCCAACGGTTTGCCGAACCGTCGACCCCGTAGGAGTAAAAAAATGAAGAGCGTTAGACAGATGTAAACAGCACCCAACCCGCCCGGTGTTCTGAACACAAATGCAACAAACGGATTCGGCGGCTTCGTCTCAAGCGTATAGTATCTGCTCTCAGCCAGCCCGATTCGTGCCTTGTGGGGGAGCGTTAACACTAAATTGTAGAGAAACGCAGCGTTATCATTATGCTGCAGCCCACTTCTGGAGAACAGATACTCAGAAGCGATGAAGAAGGCACGTCCTTCGCCGTCACGCAGCGTTACGATCGTCGCATTGTCATCTTTTCCGTAAAGCACAGCGACTTTACGCCCTACACCCTCAATCGCAAAACTTGTACCCGTGCGAACGCTGTCAACGGGATGTTCTGGAAACAGCGGTTCTTCTGGAATGCGGCGTGAGAATTCCAGTCGATGTTCCGACTTTCGGAGTGCTAAACCGTAAGCCGAAAAAAGACCGTTTAGCACTTCATCTTCGCCAGCCAGGATTAAGGTGCCACCAGTGCTGACAAAATCTTGGATGTCCCGAACTTCCGTTTCTGTAGGTGCCTTGTTGAGGGCATGTAGGAACAGGACATCGTACCTATTGAGACGCGCCGGAACCTCCTTAGATATTTCAGTGACGCGGAACTTTAACTCGCGCAAAATTTGGTAAAGCACGGTGCCATAGCCCGGTAAATCACACGATCCCAGAAAACAGACAAACATAAGTAAAATAAGACTGAAAATAGATGTTCGGACAATATGTCTATAGAAACTGTGCATAAACATTTTTTAGCAGGTCTCGGTAACTCGTTATAGTCTCCGCATCACACGGTTTGTGTCCGTACCAGACTTCATCAAAAACAGTAATCGCAGGACCAAGCGCAGTGTGCAAGTCAATATCTACTTGTGCTTGGTGAAGGTACTCACGATTCGTCAGGCTCTTATCGTAAGGCAGGACACCGCGTTCTTGGAGATTCAAAATCGCGGAGAGATATAGGAAACGGAGTGCCCCGCGAAAGTCGCTTGCTGCTTCTGCTGAGTCTGCGTGTGCCAGTGCTGCGCGCGCTGTCTCTACCTGCTCCAGCTCGGTTTCCGCGACTTCGTCGCGCGCCTCGCTAACCAAATTTCGCCGAATTTGCCGAACAAAAAAGATAATCGCTGCCCCTAATGCAACAGCTGCAAGCGGAAACAATACATATCTAAGATCGGCATCCCAAGTACGCGGATTAAGGATTTTCTCTAACTTTTCCTGGTATTTCTTATACGAGACCTCTGTCCCCGACCGGCGTGTCTCCAATTCTTCTCGGAGTGTCTGCGCTTCTGCCGCCGCTATTGCCAAGACGACAGAAAAACTCACAATCCATACGATAACGCAAATACCGATTCTTCTTTTCACGGTAAAATTGCCTCTTTTGTAGCGTCTGCTGCCGCCATCATTTCAATATCAAACCCCTCTTTCCGAATTCGGAGGTCAAAGTAGAGCAGCGCGGCACCGATAGCACTGATCGGCATCGTGAGGGCGGCAATAGCTATGGTAAAGAGCCGCTGAATTGTATAAGGAAGCCATTCAGAGGCGATCGATGTCGGAACATATAGGCGCTGGAGCCTCTCCAGAAACGTCAAGTCCTCGGTGCCAATAAGTTGTGCTAAAACTAAAATAGAAGCTATCAATATAAATTGTATCATGATAGCGATGAGGAAAATCGCTAACATAATACCGAACGCCCGCCACCAACTCCCTTTGACCAACTCAGTACTCCGGCGCAACGCGTTCCGCACAGTCGTCTCCTCAAACATTATCGGAAGCCCATAGAGCCCCCACCGCACGCCAAAATAGATTGAGAACGGGATACCGATAACTGTAACAAACAGCGCACATACAACTAACAGCCAAAGGATAACAGTACCGATGTACGACCAAAAACGTCGCTGTGCTTGCTGTAAGGCGGCTCCAGAAGTAACCGCTCTGTTTAAATACACTTCCGCGCTTGCGTACACCAATCCCGCAACAACCCAAAAAATCACGCCATAGCTAACAAACATAATCAATATACTGATTATCCCAGCTGTGCTTGGCGCAGTATTAACGACGAAAAATACGGATATTAAATCCATGCCATACGTCAGAACAAAATAAACACCTGTAATCCGCAAAAACAAGGTAAAATGGCTCCGATAGAGACTGAACACGCCATCCAGAATATCTACAAAAGACATCGGTTGTAGGGGCGCAGAAGTCATTTCACTATTACCGTTTTGTTCGTTCATAAATCCTCCGTTGTAAAAAAGGTTCCCTGTTCCAAAAAATGTTCACTATATCTGTTTATCTATTTTATCACATTGTCGGTTGATTCTAACATATATTTTTAACGCACAAGCAACGTCCTCCTTGTTAAACTATTCTACACATTTTATCCTTCTGTGTCAAGTTATGCACAGGGTCATTCAATTGTACGATTTGGATCTTGGTTTGCTTTACATAGGTGAACGTTATTAGGAAAAAAATCGCGAGCACAGCTCGCTCCTACAGGCGAAAAAATTCACATATATAAAGTGAATAGGGACAATTGAATGGCCCTGAGTTATGCATCAGAGACATTCAATTGTCCACTTTTCGATTAGATTTTCACCGCCAGACCCGAGAGAAAAAACTCTCCCATCACATCGTAGGTTGGGTTGAACCGATACAACCAAAAGCATACAAATCAGAGAAAACCGAAACTGTTTCAAAGACCGGCATATTCACCAGAGACCGAGTGAAACCCAACGCCTTTCGGCTTTCCTGAACGCCTTGCGTTCTGAAGTTGGGTTTCTCTGCGTTCTTGATTGTGGAGACGATATGTTGAATAGGCGTGTATTGGGTGTGGCACATCTATCTTCTCAGTTGCGTTCAACCCAACCTACTCCGCTTAGAATGCGCTTCCAATTTCCTAACCTGCACCGACAATTGAATGTCTCTGAGTTATGCATTGCTTTAGACATCAAGATATGGTATACTCTATCTATTATCGGATTCAGATACAAAGGAAAAACGGGATGCCGAAGCCGCGCAGCAAATGGAAAGATAGATGTGTATATGGGATAGTCTCTCTCTTCGGATGGGGGTGCCGTCAGCTGCCGAAAAGCTGGACACTGCAACTCGGACACGGTATAGGACTCCTATTCTATTATCTCGTCAAAAAACGGAGGGAGATCGCCTTGAATAATTTACAGATTGCGTTCGGCAGCGAACGCACAGCGGCGCAGCGGAAAAAGATCTGTAAGGCGAGTTTCATCAACGTCGGCAAAACCTGCATTGAATTCCTCCGATTTCCAAAACTTAACGCCGAAAATATTTGGAACGAAGTCACTGTAGCAGGCAGAGAAAATCTCCACGCCGCCTTAGAAAGTGGTAAAGGCGCAATCGTGTTTCTCGCGCATTTCGGAAACTGGGAACTCCTCTCACTCGTATACGGTGCACTGATTCCAAACCGTGCGAAAGCCATCGCTTTCCCGCTGAAAAATGATCTACTCAACACCTACATCTGGCAGCAGCGCGAACAGATGAGCCTGAAACTCATTCCGCGGAAACAAGCAGTCCGCGAAACCCTGCGCGCCCTGAAAAACAACGAAGCGGTCGGGTTTTTTGCCGATCAGAACGCCGGTCCAGAGGGCGTATTCGTCGAATTTCTGGGGAAATTGGCCGCCGCGGTGCGCGGCCCCGCCGTGCTGGCACTCAAGACAGGCGCACCGCTCCTGTTTTCACTCGACGTTCGCCAACCCGATGATCGGCACCACGTCTATATTTCTTCGCCTATCTACACCGAACCTTCCGACGATTTCGAGCAGGATGTCGAACGATACACGACACAAATGCTCAAACAGCTAGAGACCTATATCCATAAATATCCGGAGCAGTGGTTATGGCTTCACAATCGTTGGAAGACGCAACCGAAAAATTAGCCATTTCAAAAAAATCTATTGCATCAAGGTCGCATCCGTGTTAAAATTGAGAACAATACAAAATAAATCCTAAAATATCAAGGAAACTTCCATGAAAAGATACACTGTGTCCTTCATCGTCTTAATCCTCGCTATCGGCATCCCGTTCTTGCTCATTAATCCCAGTGGAAAACACGCGATAAGTGGAGATGAACGCGTCACGAAAGCAAGGCTACTTGCTACGCTGGATCAAGTTGTCCAAATTGCCGAGGCAAATAGCTATAAACCGATAGAAGACACCAACCAGATGTATCGCGGCGCGATTAAAGGCGCACTGGCATCACTTGAAGAGACATACACCTATTATGTCTTAAAGCGCGAGCATCAGCGGGCTGTCGAGAATCTTTACAACGCAGAATTCGGAGGACTTGGTGTTCAGATTTACCCCGATCATCGAGGATTCATCAAAATTTCTAAACCGATACCGAATACACCCGCCGCACAAGCCAATCTCCAAGCCGGAGACTACATTACCAAAGTGAATGGCCAACGAATTCACCTTAGCGAAAAAACCGGAATGACACTCCCCGACGTGGTCGATTTATTGAGAGGTAGACTCGGTACCGATGTGACGATTACTGTCCAACGTAAATTTATTGACCCCTTTGATGTGACACTGACACGCGGTAAAATCCCGATCAACAGCGTCAAGTCAACGATGCTTGATCAGGACATCGGTTATATCCGAATCACAGGTTTTATCGGCAGTAGACGGACAGAAGGCACAGAAGAAGATTTTAACAAGGCTCTCGAAGCACATAAAGACGCTGGTATGAAAGCACTGATTTTGGACTTGCGAGACAACCATGGCGGGTTACTGAACGCTGCGTACCATATTGCCGACGCTTTTATTAATGAAGGGCTTATCGTCTCAACAAAAGGCAGAAACAGCGAATTTAACGAAGATTACCCAGCAACCTCTGAGCTCCTCTGTCCACTGGACATACCGCTTGTTATCCTCGTGAACGAATATAGCGCGAGTGCCTCTGAAATTGTCGCAGGTGCAATCAAAGATACGCGCCGAGGTATCCTTGTTGGGCAAAAAACTTACGGCAAAGGGCGCGTCCAGAAACGCTACGAATTGTTAGACGGTGCGTCCATGTCGCTCACGATCTCCACCTATTATACACCAAACGGAACCTCAATTGACGAAGTCGGCATAACGCCGCAAGTCCCCGTTACCGATGAAACCCACGATGAAGTTGAAGGTGTCATGCTCAGGAAGATGGACGCGAGTGATACATTCAGGGATTTTGTCACAAAATGGATCGATGATAACTATACGCAACCCGGTGAAATGCCCAAAGATTTTTCTTTACTCGAGTCTGAACTCCCGAAACTCCAGCAAAAACTTGAAGAAGAGCGCATCCACGTCAGCCTAAAATGGTTGAGACAGCGCGCCGAGCAGCTCTTTAACTTCCATGTCGGTATTGAACAGATTGTCAATTTGGTACACGACCGGCAATTGCAAGAGGCAATCCGTATCATTAACGATAATGAAGTTGAAAAATATCTCAACCCACCGCCAGAGGAGATGGAACCGCCCTCAACGACATATACCGATACACCTGTAGAACCCGAAGCGACGGCTGAGGAATAACTATCGTAACAGATAAAACATGAATACCAGAACCGCGAACCCACCCGATGTCATCACTAAAAAAGCAATTATCGTCGGATTAATTTTAGTCGTCGTTAACGCTTATTGGGTGGGCATCGCCAGTGAGCTCTGGTATGCTGTCTACACATTGGTATCCCCGTTTTCCAATGCCGTTTTCACACTGGTTGTGCTTATCGCGTTCAACGTCCTGCTCCGTAAACTTTCACCCCGTCTTGCGTTCACTCCCGCAGAATTACTACTCATCTATATTATGGTGACAATGGTGTCCACGATTTCAGGACACGCAATGATGGCGATTCTCATGGGAACGCTCGCGCATCCTTTCTGGTTCGCAAGCCCCGAAAACGAATGGGCACAACTCTTCCTACACCACATTCCAGCATGGCTCACAGTCCACGAGTTTGAATTTTTAGCAGGGTATTATGAAGGCGAATCCAGCATCTATTGGGCAGAACATCTCCGCATCTGGATAAGACCCGCACTCCTCTGGTCAGGCTTTATTTTTCTACTCTACGGTTCACTCCTCTGTTTAGGACTGCTCCTCCGGAAGCAGTGGATGGAACGTGAAAAGCTAAGTTTCCCACTAACGCAACTTCCACTGCAGATGACAACGAATCGCAGTTTTTTCCGATCCCGCGCCCTCTGGTTCGGATTTGGAATCGCTGCCCTCCTTCGCGTGATGGCTGGACTACACGACATCTTCCCCGTCATCCCTGCACTGCCACCAAATTACCGGCTCGATCGGCATTTTACAGAACGCCCGTGGAACGCCATCGGCTACGCCTCCATGTCTTTTAACCTCGCGATCGTCGGACTGACCTACTTTATGCCCCTGGATCTCGCATTCTCAACGTGGTTCTTCTTTTGGTTGACGCGTGCAGAACGCGTCATCGCAAGCGCAGTCGGTGTCACGAATATCAGTGTCCTGCATCTCAACGACCGGGCTTCGGGGGCTTGGGTCGGTATTGCTGTGTTGACGCTCTGGATGAGCCGCCGCCATTTCGGGCGTTTCCTTCAACACGTCATCGGACGCGAACGCGGAGACGATAGCAGAGAACCCTTCTCCTACCGGACAGTGGCTGTGCTAACTGTACTGAGCATCGGACTCGTTTTCGGATTCTGCTACGCGGCGGGTATGTCGCTATGGGCGATCGGTGTATTTTATGCCCTGTTTATCGCATTCGCGATCGCGATAGGACGCGTACGTGCCGAACTTGGACCCCCATACCATGAAGTCATCGGTATCAACCCCCGACAGATGATGGTGAGCATGTTCGGTACCCGGCAATTGGGTGCCGCAAACCTCACCGTAATGACCTTCCTCTACGCTTTTAACCGTTGCAACCGATCGCACCCGATGCCGAACCAGATAGAATCGCTACGGATCGGGGAACGCTCCGGGATGCCCGGCAAAACCTTACTTCTCGGTATGGCACTCGCTATCTTTGTCGGAGCGTTGGCAACGTTCTGGACGTACCTGCAGGTAGCGTATCAGTACGGTGTTCTCGCAAAATGCCAAGGCGTTGTCGGACGATTCGGATGGGAGAGTTTTAACCCCCTTCAGAGTTGGCTCCAGCATCCGAAAGAACCGGATATCAGTGGAGTCGCCTTTATGTGTGGCGGGTTCGCTTTTGTATTCCTTCTTAACTTTTTGCGGACGCGCCTGTTATGGTGGACCCTTCACCCATCGGGTTATGTGCTCTCTGGCGCATCATGGGGCGGACTCATCTATTTCTGGTTCCCTGTAATGGTGAGTTGGTTCATCAAGTTTCTTATTCTTCGCTTTTCAGGCTGGCAGACGTATCGTAAAGCGATCCCTTTTTTCCTCGGACTCGTTTTAGGTGATTACATCCCGCGAAGTATCTTGAGTCTCATCAGCTTCGCTTTGAACCTTTATATGCCATCGTCTGGCGCGGGACATACGCTTTAGAAACCGCTAACCGAAAACTTTTACTGCTGGCGAGGTTTCCTAACCTCGCCAGCGGGTATCCTATGTAGTGTTTCATAGAAAAGTTGCGTAAGTCCTATTCTAAAGTTTACTATAGTTTGCTAATTTGACAAAACAGCTATCTCATTATATAATCCCAATAAACGCACAGAATCAGAGCAATCAACACTCAAAACGAGACAAAAACCTAATGCCAACGCAACTACTCACAGTCAACGCAATTACAAAGGGGTTCACCCCTAACCAAGTCCCTATCGTTAAAAACATTAGCTTCAGCGTATACCCTGGCGAAATTTTCGCGCTTTTGGGAGCCAGTGGCTGCGGAAAGACCACCACCTTGCGTCTCATCGCAGGGTTTGAGAAGGCAGACGCTGGCACAATCGCTATGGAGAAACGAATCCTCGCGAGCGACAACATCCATCTTCCGCCCGAAGCGCGCGGCATCGGGTTCGTTTTTCAAGACTACGCGCTTTTTCCACACAAAAACGTCTTTGAGAACGTCGCCTTCGGGCTCCGAAAAGCGTCCAGAAAAGCGAAACGCGAGCGAGCTTTAGAAGTGCTGCGTATGGTCGGTTTGACGGACCTACAGACCCGTCTACCACACCATCTCTCTGGCGGTGAACAGCAGCGCGTTGCCCTTGCCCGCGCGATTATCGGACGTCCCAAACTCCTCCTTTTAGACGAACCCTTCTCAAGCCTCGATCCAGGGTTAAGACAAGCGACCCGTGAGGAAGTCCGCACCCTCCTAAAAGCCGAGGGCATCAGTGCTATACTCGTTACACACACACAAGAGGAAGCATTCAGTTTCGCTGAACGGTTAGGCGTGATGAAAGATGGAACCCTTGAACAGATTGACACACCCGAAGGAATGTATCTTTACCCGAAAACGGCTTACGTCGCTGCCTTTATCGGGCAGACGAACTTCATTCACGCACACGTGAAAAATGGTAGCGCCCAAACCCCGTTCGGACGCGTAAGGGTGGAGGGTGAAACCGTTGGCGACGCGCTTTTGTCTATCCGACCCGAATGTTTAAAGATGATGGAATCCGACGCTTGGCAGATCGGTGCCAAAAGCGGACAAATCGTGGGGCAGGCGTTTAGAGGACACGACCTTACCTATCGTGTTGAAATAGACGGACAGGACTACTTCGTTCAAACCGATTACAACTGTCGATTTCAAGTTGGTGATACCGTTATGTTGAAAGCGACATCAGCCGTAGCAGTCGCGCCCTCAAACGGTGATGAAGCAGAGGCGTTTGATGAAGATTTGGTGTAAAGTGGCATAACGCGGGGTTACAAATTATCCTGCTAATCCCAAAATCCCAAAAATCACAGTGTTGACATTTTCAACAATTTACAGCATTTCCCGGATTTCGTTAATGCCCCGAATGATCTGTTTGAACGCTGCAACCAACTTATCAATTTCCGCATGTACTGCGGCATCATCTCCGTCCGTTATGGCATCTAAGACCCCAGGAAAAACGACTGCTGCATAACCTGTATTAAGCCCCGGCGCATAGATAAGATGTTTAAACCACGGACGCAGCGGTAAACCCGCTTCATTCGTCAAACGCCGCTCTAACTGATATAACCGCTGATTTATTTCCGCAATCCGAGACAGATCATCGGAAGCGAGATAACGCATAAGTGCTTGATTTAGTGAACCTGCCGCCTGTTGCCATTCGGTGAGGAGATCATCTAACGCTCTAACGCCCTTCGCAATTTTATTTTCTGAACCGGCATTTTTCAACAATTTCAGCGGTGCCATCAAATCTGTGGCGTAAGTCTCATAGTCAAACGGTAAAATATCGGCATTCGCCAGCTGCAGCGCAAGGATCCCCCAAATCTGCGACATCGCCGCCTGATACTGAAACGTGGGATCCCCGAAGTGTTCCATCCAATAAAAGTTATCTTGCATCGCATGGTAGACCCCGTAAGCACCGGTGAATCCCATACTGACTGCCGGAATTCCCGCGTGCCCAACAAATGGGGAATGATCCGACCCGCTTCCGAGGTTCCCGACCTGTGGTATCTCCCTGTTCTGTGCGGTTTTCCAACTCTCATAAACCGGTTTCAGTGTCCCCGGGTCAACGACAGTCCGTGTCACATCGCGAATCAATTCGCGGAGTGAGGGGATCGCACTCACATAGAACCGTCCACCGGTCGCTGCAATATCCACATTAAGATACGCGATTGTTTTTTCTTGTAGCGCCGCTTTCAACTCCTCAACCCATTCTGTTGAACCGAGGATGCCGAACTCTTCAGCATCCCATGCCGCGAAAACGATTGTCCGCTTCGGACGAACACCTTTCTCCGCGAGCTCACCCAAACATTGCGCGACCTCTAAGAGTGAAGTTGTACCGCTGCCGGGATCCGCAGCACCGTAAACCCAAGCATCGTGATGGTTGCCTAAGATGACCCACTGGTCAGGATATTCCGTTCCTTCTAACGTCGCAATAACATTGTAAATCGGACGGATCCTGTGTTCGCAACGGACTTTAACGCGAACCTTCGCCGGTCCCGGTCCGATATGATAAGCGAACGGTAAGCCGCCCTGCCATTCTGAAGGCACATTCGGGCCCGCGAGTGCTTTCAGAAACAGTTCCGCATCTCGATACGCAAGCGGCACCACGGGAATCTTCGGGATATCCGTGACTTCATCCATTGAGAGCCGCTCGGCTTCTCGAGTCGCTGCCCAACCCGGTGTTAGTGGATCACTGGCGTGCTGAAAGATATATTTCACTGTGCCACGCTGTATTGCATCCGCCGAACGCCACGGCCCCCGAGGATAGACATCCCCACGCACATAGCCATCATCAACAGGGTCTGAATATAGGATTAACCCAACGGCACCATTATCGCCTGCAACCTTCGCCTTCACACCGCGATAGCTCCCACCATACCGGGCAATACAGATTTTGCCCACCACCGAAATACCGCGTTCTCTGAGAATTTGGTAATCTTCAGGCAACCCTCTGTTGACGTAGATGAGCTCCGCTGTTACATCGCCATCGGGCGAATAGGCATTGTATCCCGGCACTATCTCCGTTTCATAAGAATCCTTATCCCACTCCCAACTCGCTTCTTTGCCAACAGCGAGATGCTGCGTAGGCGATACAAGTTCTACATGCACCTCAAGCGGATGCGGAAGATAGACCTGATATTCAAAGACTTGCACTTGTAAACCGTAACTTTCAAATTCCGTGCGAAGATATTCTGCCACCTTGCGGCTATTCTCGGTTCCCGCAAGATGTGGCTCTTCAGTGATGTACCGTAACCGACGCTTGCACCTTTCGGCTGAAACGAGTGCTTTAAAGGCAGATTCATATCGATGCTGCGTAACGGCATTTTCTGCTGTGAAGCCGCGCATACTGAAGCCGTCGCTCACAAAAAAAGTAAGTCCGACAAACAAACAGACGCAACAAAAACTCAGTCTCCAAGTCCATCGTGACAGACAAATTATATCTACTAACGTTTTGATGAGTCATCCCCCCTTTTGGTTTTTCTTAAATCATAGCATATCTCCCGCTTGTTTTCACTATTTTTAAAATTGACATTACCTGCTGCATTTGGTAAAATAAATATCGTATCGAAAATTGACCATGAGGGAGGCTTAAATGGAGGCAAAGATTTTAATTGTTGAAGATGAACGCGATATTGCGGATTTATTACGATATAATCTAAAAGAAGCAGGTTTTGAAACAGATTACGTCCGTAACGGTGCTGATGCACTGCATCGAGCCGTCGAAAAAGAACCGGATCTTATCTTACTGGATTTAATGCTGCCAGAGGTGGACGGCATGATCGTCTGTCGTTTACTCAAGAACGACCCACGGACGAAAAGTATTCCGATCGTGATGCTAACAGCGAAAGATGAAGAAAAAGATAGGGTGGCAGGGTTAGAACTCGGTGCAGATGATTATATCACAAAACCCTTTAGTCCGCGGGAAGTGGTCCTCCGCGTATCTGCTGTACTACGCCGTATCCAGGTCGGCAAACAGACAGAAAGCAGCAAGCAGATCGAAACGCACGGGTTAACGATCGATCTCGACAAACATCAGGTGCTAACCGAGAACGGTCCCATTGACCTAACAGCTACCGAATTTAAACTCATTACGCTATTCGCACGGTCGCCTGGACGCGTCTTCACGCGCGATATCCTAATGGACGTGATATGGGGACAAGATTATTACGGCATCGACCGGACGGTGGATACCCATGTTAGCCGCCTTCGCCGCAAACTTGGCGAATTCGGTAAGCACGTTGAAACGGTGCATGGAGTCGGCTACCGGTTTAAGGAAGCCAGTTAGTAGCATAGGAAACCGTTGGTCTCCTGAGTGTCGTAGCATAGGCTGTTAGCCTGTGTGTCTACGTTGTAGCATAGGTTGTTAGCCTGTGTGTTGTAGGGAAGTAAAACAAAGTGCTTTCAAGCGAGAGGGAACCTTCAAGATCACCTCTCGCATTGAATCGCACTCGTAAGATTAATTGCAGATTCTACCTTGGCACCTATGGAAATTCTATTCCGAGTTTTCGACACACCTTTTGGATTTTGTTAATCGCGCCGCCTATCTGCTTTCCGTCGCGTGTAATACCAAAAAGATGTTGGCTCACAACACGCCGAGAAATACCGAGGATACTCCCAATCTCTTCTTGCGTTTTGCCTTTATAGAAATAGAGGTGGACACACTCGGTTTGACGTTCGGTTAACTCCTGCTCAATAATCTGACGAATTTGTTCTAAGACCGCCTGCCGCTTCGCACGACGCGCCTCCGTATATTCGTCATCAGGGGCTCGATACCAGAAATAGTCTTCGGTGGTGAACTGGTCAAAAAAATCCGGCGGGACCGGAATCTCCCAAAAATCTGGATTAAATCTTGGCATAGATAAAACGATCTCCCTCAGTGTGAGGTGATTGTGCCTATGCCATTCTCAATCAAGTTGTCGATAATGGGCAGAGGCACCATCGCCTTGAACTGAATATGTTCAGATGAAATGTAGCGTGGCTTAAAGTGATAATTGACATGACAGGTACCTCCTTCTTATTATTTCTGTCTATATTCGTGATTTGAAACAGTGCAAGGGTGTCAATGACACTTCAACAATGACCACCACTTGCAAGTTACGTTAAAAGTAAACCAAGTTGCTACCAACAACTTTTGGTGTTTTTGCTTGAGTATTTCTGCGTATTTCAACAACATTCCAACTATTTTCCTCATCCCGTAGGGATGATATGTCTATAGAAAGGATGTATTGAAGCGATCGCACTCCGTAGGAGTGCTATGTCTATAAATAGGTCGCAACTCGCGTTAAAAATATTATACTAAAAAACACAAAAATATGCCATAAAAATTGGGTTCAGCGCGCAAGGTCATTCAATTGTCCATTTTTCGATCAAATTTTCCTCCCCAGGCCCGGTAGGTTCGTTTTCCTAACCGAACCGGATCCTCGAAAAAAAGACGTGAACCCCAATAATTTCTTAAAATTGAATGACCCTGGTTCGGCGCGTAATGCCTGAAAATAGCATATTTGTAAATAGGGGACAGAGGGGGTTAAACCCTCCGTCCCGTTCCAAAGCGTGCGACACTTAGTGTCACACCACAAGGGCGTAACACTAAGTGTCACACCTCCTCTGGTTTGCTAACATAATATATACCTCCTTTTTCTCTCTACCGCAATACAGCGGCATTAGGATACCATCGCCATTAAAAAAAATGACAATGATTCGCTTAAACACATTTTCGGATGCACTTTTGCACGTTTTCGAAAAAAAAAAACGAAAAAAAATTATTTGGGGGCTGGAATTCGGTTCATGTCCCACAGAATCACTGTGCCGTTATGACCGCTAGCAAGCATTTTACCATCCGGACTAAACGCTACAGCATCAATCCACCCCGTGAAAGTCCCTATATGCTCACCAGTGACAGTATTCCATAATTCGATCGCCCGCGAACTTGCACTCGCAAGTGTTTGTCCATCTGGACTGAAGGCCATGCCATAGATAACACCTTTTGCCGGTCCTATTGTTTTCAACAGCTTACCTGTCTCCGCACTCCACAAACAGATATCCCTCTCCTCGCCTGCAAGTACCTTACCATCAGGAGAAAATGCAATGGCAGCATCACTATGAATATCCGCTATAATGGTTGCTTTGACTTTACCGGTAGGTATATCCCACAACCGAAGCATCGCCTCATCAGTTACCACAGCAAGCGTCCGTCCATTAGGGTTGAGCGCGATAGATCCGACTCCGCTGCGTGAATCGGGGTCCGTTATATTCCCTGTGAACATTTGCAGCAAATGTCCGGTGGCAACATTCCACAAACGGATCTCATTATCCCAACTCGCGCTCACAAGCGATTTACCATCCGGCGTATAGGCGATGGAATGTGCACCTTTCGTATGAGCCGTGATGGTCTTAATGAGTTCGCCGGTGTGGACATCCCAAATACGGATTTTGCCATCCCGACTCCCACTTGCAAGCGTTTTCCCATCTGGCGAATACGTCACTGAAAGAATTTCATCTGTATGTCCAGTGAGACTTTTCACAGGTCGCCCGTTCTGTACATCTCGTAACAAGATTGCCCTGTCTGTTGCCCTGCCAATTGCAAGCGTTTTCCCATCGGGTGAAAAAACCAACGCCCACCCACCAAAGCTATGTGCAGTAAAGGTTTTCAGGAGCTCCCCAGTGCCGACATTCCAAAAGCGCAGCGTCCCGTCGTATCCGCTACTCACAAGAGTCTCGCCATCGGGTGCGTATTTTATAGAATCAACTTCGCGTGTATGCCCCTTAAGAATTTTTAAGGTCGTGCCGGTGCCGACATCCCAAACACGGATTGTTCCATCCCGACTACCGCTCACAACTGTCGCGCCATCTCGTGAATAGACCAGAGTGCCGGTACTGATACGATCTGTATGTCCAATCAAAGTTTTAAGGCGTTTTCCGGTACCGACATCCCAAATATGTATCTTGGAATCCCGCCCTATACTCGCAAGTGTCCGACTATCCGTCGCATAGACGATCCCATCGATACGCCCGGGGTGTCCTGTAATGGCTTTCACGAGTTCTTCAGTCTCCACATCCCAAATAAGAATTGTATTGTCCCGCCAACTCACACACGCCAAGGTTTTTCCATCATTCGCATACGCGACGAAGCGGATCATATCGGTATGCCCTACAAAACTTTTTAACAGTTCACCTGTCCGAACATTCCACAGTCGGATTGTTGTATCCCGGCTGCCACCCGCAAGGATTTCGCCATCCGGACTAAACGCCAGCGAATAGATCCTGTCCTCGTGTCCCTCAAGCACTTTATCTAATTTGTTCGTCTGTAAATCCCATAACGCGACTTCAAAATCAGTTGCAGCAGCGAGCATCCTACCATCGAGACTGAGAGCCATACGATTCCACCACAGCTTCGTTCCCACGTCTGTGAATAGTTCCAGTTCCTCACCTGTCCGAGCATCACATACCCAGAGACCGATGCCGCTCGAAACAATAAACCGCTCGCCATCCGGCAGAAATGCGAAATCACCGATCCAGCTTCTCTCAAAGCGCACGATAGCCCCTTCAGGGAGCTGCCAGCCGGTGTAATCAGGGAGCTGCCAGCCGGTGTAATCCTGCGCAAAACCAAGAACAGACGCAAAAAAAACAGCAAACGTCCCACAAAATAGTCGCGATCTTCTCATATAATATCTCCTAAAGAAAAATGTGATGCTACTCTTCCTCTTTAGCCCTATAAGGGCGGTATGTTTATAGAAAAACGTGATGCTACCCGCCTTCTTTGGTTTCCCTATAAGGGACCCTATGTTTATAGCATTTGTCTTAACCGCAGCCCTATAAACACGTTGAAGAAACACCCAAGCACTGTAGGTTGGGTTGAACGGAGCCCACCAAAAACCCACAAATCATAGAAAAGCGATACTTTTTCAACACACGACACATCAACCAGAAACCCAGAGAAACCCAACGCTTTAGCAGTTTGCGGAACCCTATCGGTATGAAGTTGGGTTTCACTAAGTTTTTGGTAAACACCGGACCAGTTAGATGTGCGTCCATTTGATGCATTCTATCTATCTTCTAAGTTCCGTTCAACCCAACCTACTGGCTATCTATACACACTTTTGGATGCACTTATGAAGTTGGGTTTCACTAAGTTTTTGGTAAACACCGGACCAGTTAGATGTGCGTCCATTTGATGCATTCTATCTATCTTCTAAGTTCCGTTCAACCCAACCTACTGGCTATCTATACACACTTTTGGATGCACTTATGAAGTTGGGTTTCACTAAGTTTTTGGTAAACACCGGACCAGTTAGATGTGCGTCCATTTGATGCATTCTATCTATCTTACAAGTTCCGTTCAACCCAACCTACTGGCTATCTATACACACTTTTGGATGCACTTATGAAGTTGGGTTTCACTAAGTTTTTGGTAAACACCGGACCAGTTAGATGTGCGTCCATTTGATGCATTCTATCTATCTTACAAGTTCCGTTCAACCCAACCTACTGGCTATCTATACACACTTTTGGATGCACTTATGAAGTTGGGTTTCACTAAGTTTTTGGTAAACACCGGACCAGTTAGATGTGCGTCCATTTGATGCATTCTATCTATCTTACAAGTTCCGTTCAACCCAACCTACTGGCTATCTATACACACTTTTGGATGCACTTATGAAGGTCATCAAAAAAATAAGGGACAAAGAGTCGTCACTCTTTGTCCCATTTAACTGTACGCGCTTTGTGATCGCTATTGCCATGGAAGCCGGTTCATATCCCACAAAATAACTACACCACTTTCATCTATGCTGGCAAGCGTCCGCCCATCAGGACTGAACGCTAACTCCCGGACCCAGGTCGTATGACCAGTGAGGGGAACTGTGCTGCGCTCAGTGAATGTGTCCCGCAAACGGACCACTTCAGCACATCCACTCGCAAGCGTCCGCCCATCAGGACTGAAGGCAACAGACAAAACAGAGCTCCTTGTAGGCTCATCAAAGGTATTCAACAGTTTACCTGTTTCCACATCCCACAAACAAAGTAGCGCGCTATCATTGCCACTTGCAAGCATCGTCCCCCTTGGAGAAAATGCGACAGCAGCGACTCGCTTCGTATGCCCTACCAAGGCTCCTTTGGGTTCACCTGTGCGTATATCCCATAACCGAATCACTTCTTCATCCGTTGCACCGGCAATCGTCTCGCCATCAGGACTCAGTGAAATAGCTCTAACCCCTTGGCTGGGCTCCAGTTCTGTAATATTCCCAGTAATCGTTTTTAGCGGCTGACCAGTCTCAACATCCCAAATACGGATGGTATTGTCCCAACTTCCACTGATAAGCGTCGCACCGTCCGGTGAATAGACGATAGACGGAACACCCTTTGTATGTCCTTTGATGGTTTTTAGGAGTTCTCCAGTGTCAATATCCCAAATACGAATAGTCCCGTCCCAAGCCCCGCTCACAAGGTTTCGGCCATCGGGTGAGTAGGTTACTGAACTCACTCTATCTGTGTGACCGGTGACAGTTCTTAGAAGTTGCCCGCTCTGTCCATCGCGCAACAGAATTGCATCGTCTCCCATTCCAGTGTGCGCCAGTGTCGTCCCGTCGGGTGAAAATGCAACGGATCGCCCAAAAGAGCAGGTATGCCCCGTGATCGTCTTCAAGCGTTCAGCTGTCCGCACATCCCAAAAGCGGATCGTCCCATCGTAGTAACTCATACTGACAACGCTTTTTTCATCTGGTGAATAGAGTACAGAAGTAACGCTATCTGTATGCCCGGTAAGGGTGTTCAAGAGTTCACCCGTGCTCGCGTCCCAGAAACGGATCGTCTTATCCCAACCGCCGCTCACAAGTGTCCTGCCATCTCGCGAGTAGATCAGAGTATTCGCAGCGTTCTTATGTCCACGGAGGGTTGTGCGGCGTTTTCCAGTGCTGACATCCCAAAGATAAATATTGGAATCCCTACAGGCACCCGCCAGTGTCCGACTATCGGGCGAGTATGTGAGACTATGAATCCGTCTCGGAGGCTCAATGATAGGTTTTAGGAGTTGTCCGGTAGCCACATCCCAAATATGAACTGCGTTGTCTCCCCAAGCGGTACTCGCTAGCATCTTTCCATCGTATGAATGCGCGATACAGTGGGTATGCCCTTTGTGACCTATAAAGGTTTTTAACAGCTCGCCGGTGCCGGTATCCCATAGATGAATTGTCTTATCCGATTTTCCGCCCGCAAGGGTCTCTCCATTAGGGCTGAATGTTAATGCATAGATCCAGCTTGGCTCTCCTACGAGGACTTTTTTCAATTTATTCGCATGCATGTCCCATAAATAAACGCTGCCGTCACTCGCAGCGGCAAGTGTCTTCCCATCGGGGCTGAGCCGCATGTTGTCTGTGAAGGATTCTGTGATGAGATCCAGTGCTTCACCGGTGCGGACATCGTATATCCAGATACCGATCGAACTCAAAACTGCGAGGCGATTCCCATCAGGAAAATAGACGCAATCCTCGAGCGTCCCCTTCCCAAAACGGGCAATCGCGCCTTCAGGAAGATGTGAGCGCGTGTAATCTTGCGCAAAACCGCTTGAGAGCAAAAGAACAAACGCTAAGAAAATAATAAGCGTCCCACAAAATAATTGTGCTTTTACCATACAATATTTCCTTCCATGTTTATTCTTCTGGGTTGAAAAATGATCCAAGCGAGGTACTTAAACGCGGTGCTACAACCTGCTCGTCTACAGGTTTATCGCCGACCCATTCGCTATGCTCAATCCCCATCGTGTAAACCTGTCCTGCTGTGTCAGTGTAACTCAGGTATTGGAAACCAGCATTCTCAAAACATATCAACGCGGGCCCGTTGTCGGGGGATACCTGCAGCGTAACGTGTTCAGCACCCAGCACCTCAAACGCATAACGCACAGTTTCAATAAGCGTATCCGTGCCGTAACCCCGCGCGCGATAATCCGGGCGTATAATAACGAACTCAACACTAACCGTATCCGCCTCACACTGAAGGAGCATAAATCCGATAAGCAGCCGCGTGGTACGGATCTCAATAGCCAACGCATGCATCGCCGCGTCTGCCGCCCAACCGTGCCAATCCGCCAGAAATGTGTCAAACGCTACGCGGTCAGCGTAGAGATGACTCCTAATACCCGGTCGGTTGATCCATCCCCAAATTTGGCGAAGTTCATGCTCAGTGGTCTGCCGGAGGCAAATACCGCCACTGTAAAGCCGTTCCAGCTGCCGCAATTCGTTACGCAACGCATCCAATTGGGCAGAATGCACACCGACCTGGGCACCCGCAGTCCGAACCTTACGCTGATTCGGCTGATCCATAAATTTCGCCTGTTTTACCCTGTTCTGAAAATATCCAAGTTTCCGTTCACTCCGCTCAATAATGCGTAGCAAGTTATTAATAGCATCCGCCCACTTCTCAAGGTCAGCGTTTGCGTCGTCTCGTGTTTCGGTCCGCGCTTCTCTTATCTGTGTTTCGTTCATATCGCCCCTCCTTGAATCCAGAGATCCGGAGATAACTCTCATATCGGAGTGGACTAATATCGCCAGTTTCAACCGCCTGTTTAACGGCACATACAGGCTCATGCTGATGCGTACATGCCGCAAATTTACACTCCGGGATGTAAGGTCGCATCTCAGGAAAATGGATATCTAATCCCTGTTCATCATCAATTTCAAGCAAACCGAGTGTCCGAATGCCGGGGGTATCCGCCACAAAGCCGCCAAATTCAAGTGGCATTAGCATCACTTCCGTCGTCGTATGCCGACCTTTGTGGATACGCTTGTCTACTTCACTCGTCCGCAACTGGAGGCCCGGTTGCAAGACATTGAGAAGCGATGACTTCCCTACCCCTGAAGATCCGACAATCGCCGAAATCTTATCTTGCATCACTTCCCGCAACCCATCAATACCGAGCCTCGTAACAATACTAGTATAAACCACTTTATAACCTAATTCTTCATATAATTTGAGATCGCGCTGTACATTCTCCAATTTTGCCAAATCAATCTTGTTAATACAGATCACCGGCTCCACATCCGATGCCTCCGCCGTAACGAGGAACCGATCAAGCATCCGCAGTTTAAGCGTCGGATGTCTGGCAGCGAAGATAATGAGCAGAACCTCTACATTCGCGACGATCACCTGGCGCCAACCGTCCATCCGGGTCCGCCCAAATTGGGTTTCGCGAGGGAGAAGTTCTTCAATGTACCCATTCTCTTCTGTGACGACAGGGATCGAAATACGGACCCGATCACCAACCGCGACCAAATCGACGTACGGCATCTCTTTCGTCTCCGCAAGCCGTCGCTTTTCATCTTCAATGAGTTGATGACGCACGGCACAAGTATAACACTGTTGGTCAACTTGTACCTCGTACGCCCCACCTCTCGCTTTTATGACTATTCCTTCCATAGTTAGATTCACCTACAGAGATCTAATAGATTATCAACACAAAAATGATAGGTTGTTCGTAGGGGTCTTTGCTTGGGGTCTTTGCTTGGGTGTTTCTGCGGATTTCTTCAAGGTTACCTCGCCCCTACGAACGAAAGCGGATACTATCAATTTGAACTTAACAAAACACTAATTACCGGGATTCCGCCAGACGATACGTCCGCGCGTGAGGTCATAAGGAGAAAGCTCAAGCGTAACCTGATCCCCGGGCAGCACCCAGATTTTGTGCTGCATTAACTTACCGGCGAGGTACGCCACGACTTTGTGGTCGTTCTCCTCTAATTTCACATGAAACAGGTTCCCCGGCAAGGACTCCATTACGACCCCCAGCACACGGATAGCCGTATCTTTATTGCTAACGTCTTTAACAGATTCATGGACTTCGGGCGTTACATTTTCGTTTCTCATTTTCATTTCTCCTTTTTGTGATAATTATTATTCTTCTCTTTTACACACTTTTGGATGCACTTTATTAACGAATTGTTCGGAAAAAAGGTTGACATCAAACCGCGAAAGTTGTAAAATACAGTTGCGGGATATTCCATATTGACCTTATTTTTCTGATAAAAGGAGACGAAGACAATGAGTCAAGCCTTACCGCTCGTAGCCTACCCTGATCTCGAAAACCAAGTCAAGGCGATGGAAGAAGACGGATATGCCTATCTTCCAAAGGTTATTGACGCGGCAGAACTCGCAGAACTACGCGATGCAATGGATCGACTCACCGCGATCCCTGAAAGTTTCGACCGGCACAGCCTCCCTGAGAACGGCAGCGGTTTCCTGAATAAACATATCAATAACGCCTTCAATCGGGACCCCGTCTTCCTGCATTACCTCGACAAATCTCCGGTGATTGAATTGGCGGAAGCGGTTCACGGTGCCGACTGCCACGTCATCGGTATGACAGCTTGGGTAACAGGTCCGGGTCGACCCGATCAAGGGCTGCATACGGATTGGCTGCCTATTCCGCTTCCGATGGATATTTTGGAAGACCCACGCGTCAAGGTACCGATCTTCATCACAACTGCTCACTACTATCTCGATAACCTCTACGAAGACCTCGGTCCAACAAAGTTCGTTCCGGGGAGCCATCTTTCCGGACGCCGCCCGGATGGTGAAACTGAATGGAAAGGTGCTAAGGAACAGAGTATCCTCTGTAATGCCGGCGATGTTGTGATTTTCCGGAGCGAAGTCTGGCACCGAGGCACCGCGAACCGGAGCAACGAGACGCGATACCTCTTACAAGTGCATTACGCGAATCGGATGATCACGCAGAAATTTCCACCCTATCTGAACCGCTTTCAATTCGATGACGCGATCTTGGGACAAGCGACAGAACGTCAACAGCGTTTAATGGGTAACCACCGCCCCGGCGCTTACGATTGATCTAAATTTTTTCAGAGAACAATAACTGCCGCCGAGGACAACAGTTGCCTTCAAACAGAAACGAAACTATCGAAACACCGTCACAACCTAACATCATCAGCGAGGAGCCACACGGTAAGATTATTGCCCTCAGTCTCTTCCTCGCGTTTTTATGGGGCGGCAATTCACCCTCTATCAAAGTCGGTTTGGTAGATTTTCCACCGATGGCGTTGGCTTTCTTCCGCTTTGCGATAGGGCTTATCGTTGTCGGGGGATGGTCGATCCTCCGCCGTGTGTCGCTGGGTTTGCGCCGGGGGGAGCTGCCGCGCCTAATACTTCTCACGGGGATTTTCATACTCCAAATTATCTGCTTGAACACCGGCACCCTATACACAACAGCATCGCGCTCTACTATCTTTATTAACGTCTATCCGTTCTTTACTGCTCTATTTGCACATTTCTGGATCCCGACAGATCGGCTCTCTATTCCGAAGACTTTAGGGATTATTGTCGCCTTCAGCGGCGTTTTCATAACTGTCGCCCCGCACCTCGGTGAAGGTCAAGCAACGCTCATTGGCGACCTCCTTGTGATCGTCAGTGGGGCGTTCTTAGGGCTACGCGTTGTTGTGACAAAACTGCTCGTTCAAGCCATCCACCCGTATCGACTCTTGGTCTGGTATCTAAGTTTGAGTCTACCGTGTTATTTTGTCCTGAGCCTCCTACTCGAGCGGGGGGAGCCGATGCACCTTACATTTTCAAGTACTGTTGCACTCCTTTATCAAGGCGGTGTTATCGCAGGCTACTGTTTCTTGGCGTGGACTTCAATACTTGAGAAATACAGTGCAAGTAAATTGGTGGTGCTTTTTTTCGCGACTCCGCTGTCAGGTGTGTTGTTCAGTTATCTGGTCTTAGGAGATGAACTGACGCTCAGTCTGCTCGTGGGGGCGGTTCTTGTCGCAGGCGGGATTTATCTTGTGAATATGAGACCATAGCAAAATATGAATATGCCGACGCACGAAAAAATTACCTTGCGTACCATTCTCATATCGTTAATACTCCTACCATTCATCTACAAATGGCATATTGAATGTGAGGCTCTCCGATATACCTTTCCAACGTTGATGGCACCCTTCTATAGCGTTGTTTTCACACTCCTGATCATCGCTGTGATCAACATCGGGCTAAAAAAATGGACAGCGAAGCACGCACTCACAGGTGGTGAACTGATCAGTCTCTATGTGCTGATGTCAATCACACTGCTGTTCATGTCCTACGATATGTTCCTTCCGCTCGTCTCAATTATCGTTCACGCATTCTATTTCGGTACGCCTGAAAACGAATGGCGCGAGCTCTTCTGGAGCTACTTGCCTGACTGGTTAACAATCAATGATCCAAATGTGCTTCGAGCATTCTATCTCGGCGAGGAAACATTTTTTCAGACCGATTATCTGATGAAATGGATAACCCCAACGTTCTGGTGGTGTGTATTCACCTTCGCGCTGATCTTCGTAATGCAATGTATCAATGTGATTATTCGCAAGCAGTGGACAGAACAGGAACGCCTCGTCTATCCGATCGTCGAACTTCCGTATCAACTCGCTTACAACACAAACCGATTCCTTCGGAGTCGAGCAATGTGGTGGGGATTCGGTATCGCCGCAATCATCAGTCTTGTCAATGGACTCAGTATCTTTTTCCCATCGATTCCGGCTTTCCCGAACAAGCACATACCCCTTAGCCCACTATTTACCGAAAAACCGTGGACAGCACTCCTCCGTGGCGGGAACGCGATCATTATCTACCCCTTCGCCGTTGGACTCGGTTTCCTGATGCCACTTGATCTGCTCACATCATGTCTGCTCTTTTTCTTTCTCTATAAAGTGCAATATTTCATCGCTATCTTAACCGGGTTAGAGAATGTCCCCGGTTTTCCTTATCCCTATGAGCAGAACATCGGGGCGTACGTCGGTATCTGTGCGGTCGCGCTCTGGGGTACACGCCGACAGGTTTCGCGGGCGTTTCGTACAGCATTTGGCAGGCGACAAATAGCGGACGAAAAAGAGCCGATGCGTTATCGCACAGCATTTTTAGGAATCGTTTTCGGTAGCATATTCATCATCGGATTCGCGATGCGTGGCGGCATGGCGATGTGGATCGCATTGCTATTTTTTGCTGCACATTTCGCAACGATCGCGATTCCATTGACGCGTATACGGGCGCAAATCGGTTTCCCTATCCATTCAACGACCTTTATTGGACCGCATCATAGCCTTGTCAGTATGCTCGGCACACG
The DNA here is from genome assembly GCA_963668035.1 of Candidatus Poribacteria bacterium. GTDB lineage: Bacteria > Poribacteria > WGA-4E > WGA-4E > WGA-3G > WGA-3G. The sequence continues at coordinate 1,712,001 of OY764073.1, forward strand.
ACGGATCGGATCCCGAAATCTGACGTGGTTTGCCTTATTTTTCTGGTTCAATAGAGACAACCGAAGCCATCCGATGCCGCACCAGTTGGAAGCGTTTAAACTCGCCGAACGCGGCAACCTTGATGTGAAAGGTTTGTCGCGTCTCATGCTGATACTGACGGTCATCGCCATGCCGTTGTGTATCTTTATGCTTGTGGATACATTCTTTGCACTCGGTGTTAATACAGGCAAGGTGGGGGGTCAGATTAATAGTTTCGGCGGACGTGCCTACCGTTTCCTTGAAGGTTGGCTCACTTCGCCACAAGAGGCGAACAGCGGACATATCGCTGCGATAGGGATCGGTTTCGCCGCTACAATCCTACTATCAGCGGTCCGGAGCCGTCTCTTTTGGTGGCCAATTCATCCGCTCGGCTATGGCGTATCTTTCCATCTGCATCTCTTTTGGGCAGCATTTATCATCAGCGCACTCGCCAAATGGAGTGTGCTAAAATATGGAGGACTGGGTCTGTACCGAAAAACAGTCCCGCTCTTCCTCGGATTGGCACTCGGAGATTTTGTCATGGGCAGTTTCTGGAATATATTGAGCATTATCCTTGATAGACCGACATATACGTTTTATTACTAATAGTTTTCAGTTATCAGTTGTCGGCAGCAATGGGCAAGTTTACCTCGCCCCAAAGGTACTCACCTACTTCAAGATTAACATTTTCCGCGTTGCCCTGAACGCATCGGCAGATAAAGTGTAGAAATATACACCGCTTGCGACGGGTTCACCGAACTGGTTTTTGCCATCCCAATAAGCGGCATGCTTCCGAGATTCATAAATACCGGCAGCTTGGTATCCTAACTTTAACGTCTTCACCAATCGTCCATGGGCTGTATAGATAGAAATCCTGACATGAGCAGGGTCCGCCAAACGATACGGTATCCAGGTTTCGGGATTGAACGGATTCGGATAATTCGGTAGGATCGCGGTCTCTTGCGGCGTCAATGCCAAGAGCAGCTGCCCCAAGCTGCGCAGCCCACGCTGAAAAGTAAGATCGGTGCGCTGCACTGCTCTGGCGTGCCGTAACCACGCTGCCACCTCTGCCCGTGTCGGCATGTGTGCAGCAAGATGCGGGGCTGATACGCCGGGGGCGGCGGCTGTGTTCCCCAATGCCGCCGCGACGAGTGTCAAATCAATAATGTTGACAATCCCATCCTTATTGACATCTGCATCATTTCGCCCACGCCTGCCGAAGTTAGACGCGACAACTGTCAGGTCTAAAACGTTGACGATCCCGTCCTTATTGACATCTCCCACGAGTGTTACAACATCCAGCTCAATGAAAAAACGCCGCCCCGTGATGGTACCATGCATATCAATAACCTGCAGTGTCGCCTCCATACTTGCTTCGGTGGCGGTCAATTCAAAAGTAATGTCTGCCTTTCCGTTTAAGGGTTGACACCCATGCAGCGTAGAAGAACCGTTACAAAAAGATAACGGATTGCTTTCGGTAATAATCAATTGGGCTTGATGGATACCATCGGCATCCGCCACTTGAAATTGGAGGCGGTTGGAACGGGATGAAAGCACGTCAATCGTTGCGATATTGTTGGATGCGGGTTGACTCGGATTCAAGGCGGGATGGACATCTAACCACTCGGCTGCCCAGTATGAGAGCTGCGGTATTAATGCGCCATGGTTCATGACGTAGCGGTAATCGCGGTAATCGTGTTCGAGTCCGAAGAGGTGCCCCAGTTCGTGTGCAGCAACGCCGACACTATGGCACTCACCAAAGGCATAGATCATCGCGAGGCGATTATCCGTGACCATCTCAAAGGTGTCAGTTTCGCCGGTGCCCCGGTACTGAGGAAAGGCAACACCGCACAATGTGCCCAGAACCCCTTCAAGACTCGCGTCTAAAACAACAAGATAAAAGTGGTGTTCCAGATCCAGCTGACTCTCTAATTCTGTCCTGAGATCATAGCTGCCTGCTAAATACCCAGCAGCCGGGCGTAGTGCCTTCAGATGATGTACAACGGCATTTCCGTTCGCGTCTTTTTCAAAAGAAAAAGTTTTTCTGCCGAACCCGTGTTTTTCCATCTGCTCCGCATAGAATTGCTGTGTCTCCTTGATTAAACTATCCAGTCGAGTTTCTATGTTGGGGTGCGGGGTGGCATCGCTCGAAAAAACGTAGATTAACCGAACCATAGATGGCAGATCCGGTTGCGGTTGTAAGGTAACAACTGTAGGTTCCTGTGGCTGTAAGAGAGACGGGGTAAGTTCCCAGAAAATGATGAACCCATCCCTGGTAGCAGCGGCGAGCGTCCGGCTATCTGGACTGAACGTAAAACTGTTGAAACCAAAGCTGCTAGACGCGAAGATAGTTTTCAGAGCACCCGTGGCTGCATCCAACAGTTGTACATCCTCCATCCACAAAGTTGCGGTAGCCAACGTTGACCCATCCGTACTAAACACGACCTCTCTTGCGGTTCCTTTTTGACCTGCCTTGTATGCACCTGTCGCAGCATCCCACAGTTTCACCTGTTCCTCGCCACCGCTGGCGAGCGTTGTGCCATCCGGACTGAACGCCACACTCCCAACTTCATCGTGTTCTAGGGGAGCAGCTTTCGGTTTTCCACTGGCAACATCCCAGAAGCGGATTGTCGAGCCCCCCGCGCTGGCGAGCGTGCTGCCATCCGGACTGAATGCCACGCTCCAGACACCAGCCATGTGTTCCATGGGCGCGGCTTTCGGTTTTCCACTGGCAACGTCCCAAAGGAGGATCGTCCCGCTCCGACTACCGCTGGCGAGCGTTGTGCCATCCGGACTGAACGCCACACTCTCAACTGCTCCCGTGTGTCCTGTGAGAATCGCTTTCAGCTGCCCATTCGCAGCATCCCAAAAGAAGATCATCCTATCCGAACTCCCACTGGCGAGTGTGCTGCCATCCGGACTGAATGCCACGCTCTCGACTATATCCGTGTGTCCTATGAGCGTGGCTTTCAGCTGCCCATTAACAGCGTCCCAAAGGCGGATCGTTGCGTCCGAATTCCCACTGGCAAGTGTTATCCCATCTGGGCTGAACGCTACACTGTTAACACGACCCGTATGACGTACGAGGGTGGTTTTCTGCTCCCCACTGATAGGATCCCAAAGCCGCACCTCAGCACCATCGCTACCGGCGAGCGTCGTCCCATCCGGACTAAACGCCAGAGAATTAATCATATCCATAGCCGCGTAAGGGTCAACTTTAGACTGTCCACTGACAGCATCCAGCAGATACAACCTCCGATGACTCCCAGCTGCAATTGTGCTGCCATCCGGACTGAACACCACGCGCTCACAGCTATCCCGGTTTTTTGCAAGAATGCCTTTCGGCACTCCAGTGCCAGCCTCCCAGAGGCGGATCGTCCCATCCCGACTTGTACTCACAAGCGTGCTGCCATCCGGACTGAACGCCACGCTCCGGACCTCTGCCGTGTGTCCTGTAAGGGTGGCTTTCAGCTGCCCGCTAATAGTATCCCAGAGGCGGATCTGCGGGTCCCAATCTCCAGTAACGAGCGTGGTACCATCCGGACTGAACGCCACAGTATTAACCATGTGCGTAGATGCTTTAAAGGTGACTTTGGATACCCCGCTGACAGTGTCCAGCAACTGCACGTGATTATGCCCCCCACAAGCGAGGGTGGTCCCATCCGGACTGAACGCGAGACTAACGATATCCGCAACGCGAGGGTTAAAGGTTTTTAGGGGGGCACCCGTGTTCACATCCCACAAACGGACAGTTCCATCTCTACTCCCACTCGCGAGGGCGGTCCCATCCGGAGCGTACACAACCCTCGCGACGCTGTTTGTGTGGCCAAGCAGGATATTACGTTCGTCACCGGTGTGTGCATCATATATCCAAATCCCAGCCGCCGCAGCCACAGCGAGCCGAGTCCCGTCCCGAGAATAGGCGATGTCATTTATTCTACCTTTGCCAAGTCGCCTTTTGGCACCTGCTAAATTAAACTGTGTATAGTCCTGGGCATCAGTGATTGATGACACGTTAACTAAAATCAACGCCATTGACACAATTAATATCAACGGAAATGTGTTTCTCTTTTTCATCAAGTTCACCTCATCCTTAGGAAGATTTTCTAAAATAGTGATATACTGCTGGTTCCTTAACCGTAGTGTATCACGTTTGCCGGTTTTTTGTTGTTTTTTTTTAATAATTCGCGATTCCGATACCCCTCTTCTCCTGATAATCCCTAAATCCCAAAAATCACAGTGCTGACAGTTGCAACAATGGAATACCTCTGCCCAAAATCGCGGATTTGCTTGACTCTATGAAAACTATCTGATAATCTATTCTGTGAAAATAAAATTCTCTATCATCTCGAAAGGTAAAGTTAATGGAACAATGGATTACAAATCTTATTAGTGATCTGCCGAGTCTGGCTCTTTTTGCGATAATTGTGGTGACACTTTACATGCTCGGTAAGGGCGCAGATTGGCTTGTTGATGAAGCCGTGGCTCTTTCAACGCGATGGGGCTTAGGCAAAGCGGTCATCGGCGCAACGATTGTGAGTATCGGCACGACAACCCCAGAGGCAGCCGTTTCTGTACTATCTGCATTACAAGGCAAACCGGGTCTCGCGCTCGGCAACGCAGTAGGTTCAATTATTTGTGATACGGGACTTATCATCGGTTTGGCATCTCTGATCGCGCCGTTACCGATCAACCGTCAGTTGGCTTCAAAGTTGTCAAATGTGCAGGTCGGTGCTGGCATCCTTTTGGTAGCGGGCTGTTTTCCGTGGACATCTCCTGCGAAGGTCTTCACGCAAGGCGGCATTCTGCCACAATTTGTGGGTGTTGTCTTCGTCATCCTTCTGGCGTTGTATATTTGGCAATCTATCCGATGGGCGGGGGCAATGCCATCAGACGCTGAGAATGCTGAAGAAGCACACGCCGAGGAGGGAAATGCCCTTGCGATACTCGTTAAACTTATCATCGCAATTGCGATTATTGTTGTCTCCGCACAGATCCTAATTCCAACCGTGAGTATCATGGCGGAACGCATCGGCGTACCGAAGCATATCATTTCGGCGACACTCGTTGCGTTTGGCACGTCGCTCCCCGAACTGGTGACGGCAATAACAGCCGTGAGACGTGGACACGGTGAGTTGGCAGTCGGAAACATTATCGGTGCGGATATCCTAAATGTACTGTTTGTTGCCGGTGTTTCAGCCGCTGCCACACAAGGCGGTTTGCAGGCAGATGGACAGTTCTTCCAGTTCTTATTCCCCGCGATGCTGTTTATTCTGATCGTCTTCCGGTGCGGTATCTTTGTGTCAGGTGACCAACTGAAACGTCCGTTCGGGATTGTCTTGGTCGCCACATGGATTTTGGTGACAATCTTGAGTTACGTTCTTTCGATCCAAATGCATTAAATAGTTGTCAGTTATCAGTCGTCACTGAAGAAAAACGACATATCGCGGCCGTTGACAAATTTGTGAAAGCGTGTCATAATACAATCCCAAGTTTTGACAGGTGTTCAAGAAGTTTCTAAGGAGGTTCGATAATGAACAACGATCAATCACCTGCGAAAGAAGTCTATCGCGCGCCGGCGTTTGCGGATGCCAAGCCTGAGCTCGCGGCACCGGGTGCTACGCCTGAAAGATTGGAGCACTTAAGAGAACACGGTTTCGTCATCATCACCGACTTTGTTGACAATCCGTGGATCCCGATCCTTCGGGAGGCGGGTCGTCGCGTGACGCAAGCGTGCGCCCCAGAAAATAGCTACGATGTTATCGACTGTTCAAAGGGATACGTTCACCGCGCCGGTGAAAACGAGCCGTGGGCAATTCGAGGCTTGATCCATCCCGCTTTCAAAGAACCTGTTTTCGCCGAATTTTACGGATCGCCAGATTTTACTGGCTTCGTCAAGGCGTGGTGCGATGTAGAGCCTGAAGACCTCGTGATGACGAACATGCTCCTCTGGTGTAATCCCCGCAAAAATGAGAACAAACTCGGTTGGCACCGAGACGTGACATGGTGGGGCACTGGGAAAGGTTACTTCTCACAAGAAGAGGTCCGTGGCGATGGCCCCGAGGCTTATTCCGAAGAGGTAGAGCGAATTCGCTGGAAAGAGATTCAGGAAGATAATGAAAAGCGAATTACCGAACGAAACAGTGTCGGTATGTTCTTGGCACTTGCGGACGATGAATGCCACGAACTCGTTGTCGGGAGTCATAGCCGATGGCGCACCCCGCTTGAGCATGACGTGCTACTTCCACAATCTATGAAAGATCAAGGTGTCCCTTATACACCGAGTTGGAACGGCACCGACCCACTCCCCGGACAGGTCGCAATTCGACTGAAAGCCGGCGAAGCACTTATCCGTAACGGCACAACCATCCATACCGGACACACCGTGCCTGAGCGTGAACGTAATACATTGTCAATCGGTTGGTCGAAGTGGGGCGGTCCCTCCGACGAGGAACCAAAGGTCGCTGATGCACGATTTGCATGGCAGCTCGATCCCGCTGTCCGTGAAGCACTCCCGCATGAATGGATGAAAACCGCATGGGACCGCTGGGCAGCAAACCTCAAACTCGGCGATAGACTTGAAGACCGCTATGCAGGTTTTGATATTCAACGTATCAAAGCAGGCGAAGTCGTCGGGTGGCGCACCGAATTGGAACGTCAAGCCGCTGCTGCAGGCGATAAGTGGGAACGCTATCAAACCGTATCCGAATCCTAATAGTCTGTCAACATTCAAATGAAAGGCAAACCCGGTTTGTAGTGAGGTGATTTATCACCTCATCCCATGGCGCAATAATGCAGGTCGCATTTGGGCGAGTACGCCGCAGAATTGCGCCACTACGAACCGCCTATTAGCTTAGATATGACAAACTACTAAAGGCTGAAAATATAAAGGCGCACCTTCAGGTCCGCCTCTACTGTTTTTTTATTATAACCCAAGTTGCTACTAATAACTTTTGGTGTTTTGCTGGGTATTTCTGCGTATTTTTAAAGCGTTTTCACTTCCTTTCTTTACCCCGTAGGGGTAATATGTCTATTTTAAAGCGTTTTCACTTCCTTTCTTTACCCCGTAGGGGTAATATGTCTATAGAAAGGGTGTATTTAAGCGACCGCACTCCGTAGGAGTGCTATGTGTACAAATAGGTGGCAACTTGCGTTAATTATAGTAAAGTGCAAAAATAAGCAGACATTTTTAGGATACTGAAAACGCCCACCCCGCTGGCGAGGTTTCCTAACCTCGCCAGTTTACAACGTCCCATTCATTCTAAACTTCACTATAATTGGAGAAGGGAGTGGTTCGGTTTATATACCCTACTGTCTTACCAGAGACATTCAATTGTCGAATTATCAGAATCGCGGATTACACAGATGACACAGATTTTAAGATATGCGTCATCCGAAATCAATTTGATAATTGGAGAGTTTTCTGAAGAATTGAATGGTTCCGGTAGCATAACCTGTTAGGTTATGCGGCTTAAATAGGCATAGGCTAACAGTTTCCTATGCTACAAGGAAGGTATAATCCTCAAAATCCTTTAATCCTGTAAATCCTGATTCAGACAATTTAACAATTGAATGTCTCTGACTGTCTTACGCAGAAGGCGATAAATCGCCTTACTACGAACCGGGTTTATTAGACTGGGGGCGCAATCAGACGCACAAATGAACGCGAAACCTCATCCAATGCCTCCCGGACCGCTGCATCAAGTTCCCAACCGACACCACCGAGCGTATCATCGAGGTGTTCAATCGTGTCGCTGCCACTGATTGCCACTGTGACTTCCGGATGCGATAACACCCACGCCACAGCGAGTTGTGCAGGGGTTTTACCCAGTTCCGCCGCAAGCCGCTTAAGCGTTAATATCACCTCTCCGGTCGCACCGCGCATCCGCTGTGAAAATTCATCACGGAGGCGTGTGCCCCATAAAGTGCCCGCCGGGGGTGGTTCATCCGGCGAATAGACCCCGCTGAGCAGACCCACCGCTAACGGACTATAACACATCACACCCAACCCTTGATCACGGACTAACCCGAACATTTCAGTTTCCAAATCCCGATTGAGCAGGTTATACATGTTCTGAATGCACATATACGGCGTTGCACTAATGCTATCGGCAATCCAGAGTGCTTTGCACGCTTGCCACGCCTGATGATTACAACAACCGATATAACGGACTTTCCCAGAACGCACCAAATCGTCCATCGCGCGAACGGTTTCTTCTTGCGGGGTCCCTTCATCATACGCGTGAATGAGATAGACATCAATATGATCCGTATTCAGACGCGTGAGGGAACGTTCTACCTCCCGCATGATATGGTAGCGCGACAAACCTGCATCGTTCGGACCTGGACCGATCTGACTGAAGACTTTTGAGGTAATCACGACATCATCGCGTTTGCCCTGAATCGCTTTACCGAGAATCTCCTCAGAGCGGCCGATGTTGGCGCGATCGTCCATAAGTCCATAGATATTGGCACAATCAATCAGATTAATGCCGGAATCAATGGCGTGTTCAACGAGTCTTTGGGCATCATTCGCATCGCCCTGTCCTCTGAGTCCCAAACCCAAAGCGAGCGGACTCACTTTAACGCCTGCTTTTCCAAAATTGACATACTCCATAGTGGACTCCATTTTCTATTTTTTCATTATTCTCAAAGATGTCCTCAATAACAGATGATTCGTCGCCTCCATTATTCCGCTTAGACGCGTGTTTGGAAACGTGCGAGTTGTTTTCGGAGGCGTTCGACTTCTGCTTCAGCGTTCTCTGCACGTGCTTCAGCGGTTTCTGCGCGGGTGCTCTGTTGCTGTCGCGCGATTGCTTCTTGTTCTGCGCGTGCTTCAGCGGTTTCTGCGCGTGCGGCTTGCATCTCTGCGCGCATCTCGGCAGCCGCTGCGCGCATCTCGGCTGTCTCTGCCGGCGTTTGCAGCCACTCCTCACTAACCGGATCGTAGACTGCTAAACGTCTCTCTTGGATATGAAAATCTAAACCGAGAACATCCGAATGGATGCCACCATCAACACCCGGCTGAATCGGAACATACACACCCTCTACTAACCGAAAACCCATCAGCGGTGAAGGCAGATAGAGTGCCTCGGCATCATAGAGAATGTAGTTCGGGATACCGAGCCTGGCGTAGAGATCCATCTTGTCGGTTAGGTCCTTTTGATAGGTCGTTTTGCTTGAGAACTCCATCACGAAGTCAGGTGCCTTCCCTTCTTCCCATACTTTGTAAGTGTGCCGATTCTTATTTCCAATGCCGAAAGAGACGAGGACATCGGGTGCAACGACATCACGGGGGTTGCCTTCTGTGTAATATGTCAGAATATCACCGGAGAGGTATGTATCCGGCATGTCGTCGAAATATGCTTTCAGGACCAGTAAAAGCCAAATAAGTATCTCTAAGTGGTAGTCGCTGGCTGCCATGGGTTCACCGTCCGTATCAGGGTATATGTCTGTTGTATCCGTGGGTGCATAAGGTATATTGTTGAGTCTATCTGTGTAAGTATGCATGATGTGTTTCACCTCGCGTTTCATAGAAAAATCCCGTAAGTTCAAACATTATATCAAAAATATTAATATATGTCACTAAAAAATGATTGTCAGAACTGTGATTTTTGAGATTGAGGGATTAGCAGAATACCGATCAGCACGCCGCTTCTCCGCGCAATGCCCCAACGACCTGTTGCATATCTTTCGGCATTGGTGCTGAGAAAGTTAAGTTTTCACCTGTGGCAGGGTGCGTAAAGCCGAGCAGGCGTGCATGCAATGCTTGACGCTGCAGCTGCGCGAGTGCTTGCTGCAATGCCGCTGTATCGGCATCATTTCGCGCGCGTTGGTCACCCCCGTACACCGCATCCCCGGCGACAGGGTGACCCATATGTTGCAGATGCACTCGGATCTGATGGAGTCGCCCGGTTTCCAGTGTCAGTTGAAGGCGAGCGAACTTCGGATACCTCTCTAAAACTTCATAGTGCGTAACGGCACGCCGCCCGCCAGTTTCAACGGTTGTCATTCGCCGCCGATCCCGCCGGCTCCTGGCAATCCGGGCATCAATCGTTCCAGTCGTTTTCGCCGGCGTGCCACAAACAATAGCGGTATATTGACGCGTAATGCTGTGTCGCTCAAACTGCATGGAGAGTCCGCGATGCACAACATCTGTTTTCGCAACAACGAGGATACCTGATGTCCCCTTGTCCAATCTATGAACGATCCCGGGACGTTCTATACCGCCGATGCCGGACAGGTCGGTGCAGTGCGCCAGCAGCGCGTTGACGAGCGTCCCGACATTCACACCGTTCGCAGGATGAACGAGCATTCCGGCGGGTTTGTTCAAAACCAGTAAATGGCTATCTTCGTGAAAAATATCAAGCGGTATATCCTCAGGGGCTACGGAGTCTAAAGGACGCGGCGGCGGCAGCGTTAGACACACGCGATCACCCGCGCGGAGCGTATAACTCGGTTGTTTAGCGACTTTGTCGTTGACGGTAACATTGCCATCACGAATGAGTCGCTGTAGGTAAGTACGAGACATCTCTTCAGTGGCGCGGATAAGAAACCGATCCAAGCGGGTGCCGCGATCCTCTTTCTCGATATGGTGGACCCCGATTTCATTCTTCATGCAAATCATTATATATTTTAGGCTTGTGTTTGTCAATCGCTAATTGATTTGACACTTAACACCGAATGTGATACGCTTTATATATCAGTTTTTCAGATACCCACCGACAGGGTGAAGCGATGCGAAACATCAAACTTGTGCTGGAATATGACGGCACGAACTATAACGGTTGGCAGACACAACCGAACCAGCCGACCGTCCAAGCCACAATCGAAAACGCCTTGACGCAGCTAACGAAAACGCCGATACAGATCATTGGCGCAGGGCGAACGGATAGCGGTGTTCACGCGGAAGGACAGGTCGCCAATTTCCAGACGGACTCGCAGATGCCAGTTATCGCATTTCAGAAAGGGCTCAACGCCATCTTACCACACGATATTGTTGTCTGTTCCGCAACGGAGGTGTCGGCGGATTTTCATGCACGCTTCAGTGCGAGCAGTCGGCGATATCGGTACACAATTTTGAATAGGGCATATCCGAGCGCGCTTTCGCGACAGACAAGTTATTTCTTCCCGGAAGTGCTGGATGTGGCACGAATAAACGACCTTTGCCAAACACTGATCGGAAAATCGGACTTCTCCTCTTTCCAAAAGACGGGGAGCGATCGCATCAATCCTGTCTGTGAAATTCACGAGGCAGCTTGGTGGCAGAAAGCACCATACATCTATTTTGAAATTGAAGCCGATTCGTTTTTGCGCGGCATGGTACGTGCCATCGTCGGCACTCTCCTAAAATGTAGGACAGCCGAAGACGCAGAGACGCAGCTAAAACGTATCTTAGCAGCCAAGGATAGAGCTGCAGCCGGAATGTCAGCACCCGCACATGGGTTGTCACTCATCCGCGTCAATTATAAGGAGATTGTATGAACTACAGTCAAGTCTTGAATGAATTGGAAACTTTAGTCAAGGAAACCTTCACACTTTGGGAGCACAACCGTGTCGGTTTCCAATGGCGACACTATACATGGAACCACACCACGCGTGTCCGTGCGATGAGCATGGAACTCGGGAGGCGGGAAGGCGGTGACGTGAAACTGCTTGAAGTCGCCGGTACGCTCCACGACATCACTAAACGTTATGATGGCGTTATCTTGACAGACGACAACGGAAAACGTATCCTTGATCATAACGGTTTCTGGTTAAACGAGACGCTCACGCCTGCCGGGCAGAACATTGTCACGGAGCTTTACAATAAGCATGACCTCCACGGCAAAGTCCATCACGAATCCGGGGCAGTCATCACTGAAAATATTTTGGCGATGTACGACTTTGACCCGGGCTTCGTAGAGGCTGCGACAGCTGTCGTACTCGCGCATCTCAAACCGATGAACCTCACGGCAGAGGACTTTAAACTCCTCTATAACAGAGTCGAGAATCAGATCCTTTACGATGCCGATACGATGGATCCGAATGTCGGCTACACAGGCTTTTTCCGAAACATTCATATTCACGCCTATTTCGCCCTGCAACGCGGCAGCTTCGATTTAGAGGATTATGTCCGGAACCTACCGCGCTGGATCAACTCTAAGCAGGAATTCGTTGACAAACTCCTCACCGAGTCCTCCCGTGAAGTTGCACAAGCCCGACAAGATAGGAATCAGCGGCTTTTCGCGCAAATGGTAGCCGAATTAGAGGATATGGAGATCAATCGGAAATATGGGTTGCTCGGTATCATTGAATACTTTGTGGGTCAGACGGAGGATCCGCACTTCCTGAATCAATTGGACCACCTAACAAACGAATGGCTGCCACAGCGGAAACGGTGGTTGGCAGAAGAAGAAAAAGACGCATCGGCACGCGACCGCGCCCAAGCCGCAATTGATCGCGTTGACGATTTTCTGACGCTAATGGCCCGTGAAAGCAGAGGAGAAATTTAAGGCTTACAAGGTATTGACATGGGTAGACATCCTTTTAAGTTTGGTTTCTTCACCTATAACTTTAGGATATTTACCCAATTTCGCCAAGATATTTACCCAATTTCGCCAAGCATTTTGGCGAAGGTATTGTCACTATAAAAAGGAGAAATTGATGAAAAATTTTTTTTTGTTTGTGTTAATTGTATCGCTGATACAACTCACAACCTACGCAGAATCTGCCGAGATTGAGATTGACTCTGTCACAATCGATCTTGGTGAATTACAATGTGATATATTTTTGCTTGATGGCCTTACTGGTGAAGATTGTTTACGAGAATTCTTAAAAGCAGAAGTGCCAAGACCTTTGGACCCATATTTGTATGTTTTTATATTAGTCGAATATAATAATATACCAGATAACTTTCCTGCCTTTCCGCCGTGTGTGGACAATTCTATATTGTCTTTAGACGCTCTCGAAGTAACCAATGGGACGGTAACAGGTGTATATGGAGCAGACAATGTTTCTACGTATGGTGGTTTTCGCTATAACGATACACTTGATTATCAGATGATTCTTGATGTTACAGATCCAACAATTCCTGTGACAGTTACGTTAAAAGCAGACTCATTTTGGAGTGGATGTGCCAACGCTTTTCATCCATCTACTACTGCAACATGGAATCCTCCCACACTTGACCCGACACCGGATCCCACGCCTGACCCCACGCCTGACCCGACACCGGATCCCACGCCTGACCCAACACCCGATCCCACACCGGATCCCACGCCTGACCCAACACTTGATCCCACACCGGATCCCACGCCTGACCCAACACCTGACCCAACATCCGATCCCACGCCTGACCCAACACCCGATCCCACACCGGATCCTATAGTAATCACCCCATCACAGTCAGGTGAAAAAGGTCAGATTGTCTTTAGCGAGATGATGTTTGAATCAAAGGAGGGACTGCACTCGCTACCGCAATGGTTTGAAGTGTTCAACACCACTGACACCGAGATAAATGTCCGTGGTTGGCAATTAGCATGGTACCGTCGTAAACCTTCAGTATTAGATATAACGGTTCAAATCCAAGAAGACTTCATTATACCTGCTAAATCATCGCGTCTAATTGTATCAATGGGTGCCCGTAATTCAGGTGGACTTCTTCAGGACAATTCTGTTTACTCTCTCTTCATACATCACTCATCAGAACTTGAACAAGGGAGCGGGCAGACACGGAACCGTCTTGTCTGGCGCGAAGGATTCTACTTAAAATTGCTTAATAGCGAAGGCACCCTTATTGATCATATCGGCACGCTCACAGATAAAGAGAATGAGTTGACTTGGGAGCTCCCCGAATGCCTCATTGAAGGAGAACGTAGTTCTCTAATAAGACGGTTTGATAAAGGTGTGCCACGACTGGGCACCGAAAGAGAAGGTTGGATCCGTGCTTATGATACAAAAAGTCAACCAAAAGGTATGTGGTATGGAAACGGAACAGACATAGGCACTCCCGGCTATCGAAGTGATAATAAACCTTTACCCGTTGAACTTTCTATGTTATCAGCACGCGTCATTGATGGTAAAGTGGTTATCAACTGGGTAACAGAGTCGGAACTTGATAATGCGGGATTCAATATCCTGCGGAGTCAAACCAAGCAAGGACCGTTTGTGCAGGTGAACCGAAAACTTATCCAAGGTGCTGGCACCACAAGTGAACGCAGCACCTACACATGGATTGATATCGCTGCCAACCCCAATACTGCATATTACTACCGGATTGAAGATGTTACTTTTGCGGGTGTCAAGCAAGTAGTCGCCACAAAACTTATGAGAGGTAGTCTCACTGCTAAGAATAGATTGACCACACAATGGGGTAAATTGAAAGCACGGTAGGTTGTTGAGTCCAGAGACGTGGATTCCGTATTAACTCTCGGAAGACAGTTCGTATCCATATCTATTTACGATAACTCACAAGTATCACAGGTATGCCTTGTAAGAAGGAGTTTTTTATGAATAACGTAACGACAAGTGAACACAGTGAAATCGCCCAAATTCCGTATCCACCTGAGCTTTACCGTTTTGACACGGCTGCCGAGGGGATTTCCGGCGGATTCTCTGCCGTAACCGAAGCAGATATCGACTATTTCCATCAGTACGGGTATCTCGTCATTAACGATGCCTTTAGCCCTACCGAAGTAGCGGATGCACTGGCAGGCATGGTGCATCTTATGGATGGGAATTGTCCCGATTTTCGCGCAATCCAATTTGAACCGAAACTCGTCAAACAGAAGGATGAAATGGAAGGCGCAGAACGCCGCGACGCTATCCGGAAAGTTTTCCGTTTCGTAGCCCACGAGCCGCGCCTGAACGCCATGGCAGCGCATTCAGGACTGCTTGGTGTCCTTGAACAGATTATGGACGATACGCCTGAATTGTTCCAAGATATGGCACTCGTTAAACCGCCGCGTTACGGATCCGAAAAGCCGTGGCATCAAGATTGTGCCTATTTTAACCTCGCTGAAGGGACAACCGTTGTCGGCGTATGGATCGCCTTAGACGAAGCGACACCTGAAAACGGCTGCTTACACATTATACCGGGGTCGCATAGCGAGGGACCGATGATCCATTTCAAACGCCGGGATTGGCAGATTTGCGATACAGATGTGCCAGTCGCTCGCGACACAATGGTACCGCTCAAGCCGGGGGGTTGTCTCTTCTGGCACGGCTTGACGCATCACGGAAGCCCTGCGAATCAATCAGAGCAACGGCGGCGCGCCCTCCAATTTCATTACAAACCCGCAAGTTGTGGTGAAGTTACAACGCAAGAACGGTTGGCAGTTTATGGCAGCGATGGCAAAGATGTGGATTGCTGAACGGCAGTCGGTCGGAGATTTTCTTTAATAGAACTTACGTAATTCCCCGGTAGGTGCGGTTTCTAACCGCACCTAATGCGGGGTCCTATCCGATACCCATCTACTTTTTCTGTTCAGGGAACGGCGCACGGATATCGTAACGTCCCTCTTCAAACACCGGTAACTTACCACCTTCAACCAATAGGTCAAGCGGGTTCGGACGCGTTGTTAAAGGGAAGGTTACGACGTTCTGGATCCGCAACGATTCGTAAATCGCCATCAGGATTTCTATTGTGCAAAGACCGTGTTTGCCAGCATTACGGTGTTCTTCAACATCGCCTTCGATCCAAGCCAACATCTCGTTATATTGATTCGGTTCGCTCTGACGAGGTGCTATCACCTGCCAGCCTTCGGCTTTGCCGTTGAGCAGTTCAATCGTCCCGTTATCTCCACGCCGGAGCTGCCCATCATCGCCATAGACGACATCACCTCGGAGTCCGGGGCCTGGTAAATCGCTTTCGTAGATACCGCGGATACCGCCTTCAAAGCAAATTTCTGCCATGCAGAGGTCTTCCGTTCGCACGCGACGTTCCCATCGATCGGTGCGCCGCGCGACTTGCCCGATGAGCCATAACGGGTCTGGATCGCCAAGGATATAGCGCATCTCGTCGACCTCGTGTGTGCCACGATTCAGCAATCCGTGTCCGTCACGCCGGAGCATCGCTTGCGGTTGGCCGATCGCACCTTCTTGGATAAGCCTTCGTGCCTCACAATTCTGCGGACTGAAGCGGCGTTGGTGTCCAACAACCAACTTCACGCCGTGCTTCTCACAAGCGTCCATCATGTCTTGGGCATCGCCAACCGAAGCCGCCATCGGTTTTTCGGTAATAACGCCTAAGACTCCGCTTTCAGCAGCGGCGATCGTCGGTTCGGCGCGAACGCTCTGCCACGTGGTGATACTGACGATGTCTAAATCTTCTTTGTCGCACATTTCACCGAAATCGGTATAGTGGGTCGGAAGCGCGAATTCTTCAGCGAATTTCGCAGCGGATGCTTCGCTAATATCCGAAGCCGTGACGACCTCGGCCCGCCCTGTGTTGCGCCAATTATTGGCGTGGGAACGTCCCATACCGCCACATCCTATAATTCCGACACGATACATTTTGTCTGCCATCTGTTAATTAACCTTCCTATCATTAACAGAGACATTCAATTGTCCAATAATCTCAATCTGATACTTGAGAACTTTTCGCTGTAGGAGCGAGCTGTGCTCGCGATGCCTTTAGCGAGCTGTGCTCGCGATGCCTTTGTGAAAATGTTCAAAAAACCGAAAATTGAATGGCTCTGCTGTCATTAAGAGTGTAAAACTGAAATCAAATATTACCAGAAAGTGTGTAGCAACGCAAGTCAATTCTGCAAAACGTTGATAACATGTGTCTATTTTGACACAATATCTTTAAACGAAAACCCTTGTAATACTATAGTTTGTAACAAGTACCGAATTGGCATCGTTTATGCTATATGGATAAGGAAAGAAAGGAAAAAAAGGAAAGAAAATAAAATCTCTATATCCCGCGAATGAAACTTTGTGAAGGAGACAAAAAATGGAAAAATTAATAGTCAAAGGCGGTACCAGACTTCAAGGGACAATCCCCATCAGCGGTTGTAAAAACGCTGTGTTACCGATCGCGGTCGCTGCTGCGATTCTCGGTGACGGTGTTAGTGTGCTTCATAACGTGCCGAACTTAACAGATGTGAAAACCCTCCGCGCAGTGTTGGAAGGGTTGGGTGCCACAACAAAATTTAAAGATTCTACACTCTATATTGAACCGATAAATCACTTGGAGTATGAGGCACCTTACGAGCTCGTCCGAAAAATGCGAGCGTCCATTTACGTTCTGGGGCCCCTCGTTGCCAAGCTTGGCAAAGCGAAAGTCTCGTTTCCCGGTGGATGCGCTATCGGGCCGCGACCGATTGACTTACACATTCGCGGCTTGGAGCACTTGGGCGCGGAAGTCATGGTGGAAAAAGGATACATATACGCGCAAGCCGAGCGTCTCATCGGCACAGAAATGTCCCTGATGGGACAACACGGACCGAGTGTCGGTGCAACAGCCAACATCCTGATGGCTGCCACTTTGGCACAAGGGACAACAGTCATCCGCGGCGCGGCGTGTGAACCGCATATCTCCGATCTCGCCCGTTTTCTGCTGGCGATGGGCGCAGACATTGAGGGGATCGGGACATCTGTTCTAACGATCCACGGAGTCAAGCACCTGCGCGGCACAGAACATACCGTCATCTCTGACGACATTGAAGCTGGCACTTTCATTGCTGCGGGTGCTATTACCAGAGGTGATGTTTATGTTCAAGGGATTACGCAGCAACAAATTCCAGCGATTTCAGAGAAGATGATAGAAGCGGGTGTCGATTTAGACTGGGACACTAACGGTGTGCGGGTCACAACGCCCCGCGAAATAAGAGGTATTGATGTCTCTACCGCGCCATTTCCGGGCTTCCCGACGGATATGCAAGCGCAAATTATGGGGATGCTCTGTCTGGCATCAGGCACCAGCATTATCAACGAAAATGTCCACACAGATCGGTTTATCCATGCAGCAGAATTGAACCGGATGGGTGCCGATATCATGCTTGATGGCGGTAAGGCGATCATTAATGGCGTACCGAGCCTCAGTGGCGCGCCTGTAATGGCTTCCGATTTACGTGCCGGCGCGGTACTCGTCGCCGCCGGAATGGCAGCGGCAGGTGAGACCATCGTCTCACGTGTCTATCACATTGACCGTGGGTATGAATCCATTGAGAAAAAACTCAACGACATCGGCGCGAATATTACAAGGGTAGACGAGTAAACACATGTCGCTCAAAGTAGTAGGCACGCGCCGCGTGCCGTCCACAAAAATAAAAAATAGGGTATTTTAACGATGTTTCCAATTGTTCAGACAGGGACCGCGGAGTCAGACAATCTTCTCTCAAAGCTGAAGGCGCGGGGTAAATTAGAAGATGAAAGCATTTTGAAAGTCGTCCGCCGGACATTAAATGATGTCCAAGCTGAAGGCGATAAAGCGGTCGTTCGGTATGTCCGTAAACTTGACGCGCCGCGCATCTCGGCAAAGGAATTGAAGGTATCACGAGAGGAGTTTGGCGAAGCGTACTCAGAGGTACCCTCTGATTTTACAGACGCAATTACGCTTGCCAGAACGAACATCGAAAAATTTCACCAAAAGCAGTTACGGACCTCATGGCTGTCAACAGAACCGAACGGCGTGCTGCTCGGGCATCTAATCCGTCCTTTAAGGCGCGTCGGGGTCTGTGTCCCCGCGATCAGTCAACTGCTCGTCTCCTCACTGCTGATGAACGTCATTCCTGCTACTGTTGCCGGTGTTGAAGAAATCGCTGTCTGTATCCCGCCGATGCGAAATCGGACGATTAACCCCTATATGTTAGTTGCCGCAGCGGAGTGCGGTATCCAAGAAGTCTATAAATGTGGGGGTGCCCCGGCAGTCGCAGCAATGGCTTATGGGACCGATACCATCGCACCCGTTGATAAAATTGTCGGGCCCGGGAACCTCTATGTCCAATTTGCCAAGAAAGAGGTCTATGGACACGTGGATATAGACAAATTGGCGGGCCCGAGCGAAATCCTTGTTATCGCTGATGGAACGGCTGATCCGGATTTCGTGGCTGCCGATCTGATCTCACAGGCGGAACACAAAGCCGATAGTGCCGCGATCCTCGTCACGCCTTCACGCGGGTTCGCCGAACAGGTCAAAGCGGCGATCGAAGTTCAAGGCGCGACCTTACCGCGGCATGACGAACTTAAAGAGGCTTTTGAGAATTTCGGTGCTGCGTTTATTGTTGAGGATATAGCAGAGGCAGTCGCTTTTGCAAACGAAATTGCACCTGAACACCTTGAACTCCACGTTGAAAATCCGTTTGATTGGGTGGGAGACGTTAAAAATGCAGGGGCTATCCTTATAGGTCCCTATTCGCCGGAAGCCGTCGGTGATTACATTGCGGGCCCGAACCATGTTTTGCCGACAGGCACCGCTGCACGCTATGCCTCTCCACTCAGCGTTGACGATTTCCTGAAGAAAACGAGCCTAATCTCATACACCAAAGCGGCTTTAGCGGAAGTCACACCTGCAGTTGTTAAACTTGCTGAGGTAGAAGGACTTGAAGGACACGCTGCCGCTATGAAAATCCGATTCGAGGAAAATTAACAGTAAATGCTTTTAATACCACTGACCCTTCTGTTCCATCTCTCTGATCCCAATACCCATATTGACAAGCCTTCTCCACCGCCTATAGCGACTTTTTCAATTGTTGGATACGATGCGGCGACCGGTGACCTTGGGATCGCTGTACAATCCAAATTTTTCGCTGTCGGATCGGTTGTGCCGTGGGCTGAAGCCGGTGTCGGTGCCATTGCGACCCAATCTTGGGCAAACACGACTTACGGACCTAACGGCCTAAAACTCCTCAAAAGTGGTCTTTCGGCGGAACAGACCTTAGAACGCCTCATCGCAGATGACCCAGGACGGACAACGCGGCAAGTAGGTATCGTTGACGCGAAAGGCCAGATTGCTAACTACACAGGCAATGAATGTAACGCATGGGCAGGTGCTGTCTCAGGTAAACATTACACTGCTCAAGGCAACATCCTCGCAGGTGAAGATGTCGTTAAGGCGATGGGTAAAGCGTTTGAGGAAACGGAAAATGAACTCGCAGACAAATTAATGGCCGCACTCTTCGCTGGACAAGAAAAGGGTGGGGATATACGCGGGCAGCAGTCAGCCGCTTTACTCGTCGTGCGAGAACAGAGCGGTTACGGCGGTTTCAATGATCGGTATATCGACCTACGCGTGGATGATGCTGAGAAACCGATTGAAGAACTTCAGCGGTTATTGGAGATTCATAAGAAATTAGTGTCTCAATAGGCAGGAACAGTTTCAGGTGAGTTGGTATCAATCATCTAACGCAAGTGGAGGTCGTTTAAAACGGGCGCGAATCTGATTCGCTGTTGATAATACAACAGGTAAGCGAATAAGCCGCTGTTCTAACCGCCGCTTACCGGGAAAATCACTGATAATCAGTCCTGCTAAAATTGTCAAAATACCTTGTCCTGGTATACCAGGCACAGATAGCAGGATCCCTATAACAACAAGCAACCCTCCGAATATATTTTTCAGGCAAGATAAACAGATGCGAAAAACAGGGTTCTTGATCCGGCGGATCCGTTCTTTCGTCTTGAAGTAATCTGACGGCAAGGAGGCAAGTAATATCGTGCAACCGACGATGCTTGCGATGAAACTCACCACAGAGAAGATGACGAGTAAAACCCAATGTTCCACAAACCAGCCGCTGAGCGTCTGCCAGTAAACTTTTAGATCAAGAAACGACAAGAGGGTTCTCCTAATAGCTTAGCGACGCGAAACAGCGCCACCGTCAATTGTCATAATATCCCCACTAATATAGGCAGCTTCATCAGAGGCGAGAAATAATACCCCCCCGATATAGTCCCATACTGTTGCACCGCGTTCGAGGGGTGGTGCGTCTACAGCAGCAGCTGGTAACGCAGGGAGCGTGTCGTCTTCAGGGATCTTTTGTGATGCGTTCATACCGGTCGGCGCGCCACCACCGGGGGCTATAGCGTTTACGGTGATACCGTGTGGACGCAGTTCCAATGCCAGACTCCGGGTGAGTCTATTCAGCGCGGCTTTGCTGACACAATAACTCAGTACGCCGACGTGTGATTCTTCAGCATAGATAGAGGAATTGTTAATGATCCGACCGCGAATGCCTTGCTCAACCATCACCTTAGCGACTGCTTGCGCGCATAGCAGACAGCCTTTCACATTAACCGCCATAACGCTGTCAAATTGATCTGGTGTAACTTCAAACAATTTCTGGGGGCCGAGGATACCTGCATTATTGAATAGAATATCAATCCGTTCAAAGGTCTCTACGGCTGCATCTACAGCCGATTGAACTTCTTCAGGCACTGTAACATCCAGATGAACAGCAATCGCTTTCCCGCCTTTGGCACGCACTTCGTCAGCGACGGCATCCGCACGCCTGCCACCGGCAACGACAACAGCTGCACCCTCGCGAGCGAACGCCAAACACGCGGCTCTGCCGATACCCAAGGGACCACCGCCACCTGTGACAAACGCAACTCGATTTTCAAAACGCATTTTGTCCTCTCTATCACATAATTTTTTTCTCTACCTCTGTACATAATATTTTACCATAACTTCTAATATTTTGCAAGGTTAGATGCACTTAGACTCAAAAATCTTTGTTTTTAACTTGACAAATTCTTGTGAAAACCTTATTATAGTTAGTAGTGTAGCATAAAGGGTCGAAATTTATAGTCAATTTCACTTTTCGTAAAGTAAAAAGGAAGTTTCAATAGTGTCGCAGAAGCAAAAACCGATTCGCTGGTGGCCCCTCTTTATTATCCTCAGCCTTGCCGTTTTAGGCATCTTCGTAATTTGGATATTAGAAGCCGGCCATCGCCAAGACAAGATCGTTTGGACAATCCTGGTTGTTATGCTGACAACCCTGTTCGGAGTCTTGTGGCTATTGGGTTTCTCACGTTTGCGCTGGCGAATTAAGTTAATTGCTGCCGCTATAGTCGCGTTAGGTATCTTGCTCGGCACAAATCTATTTCAGTTCAAAGGATTCAGCGGCGATCTTATGCCTATATTTGAATGGCGATGGCAGGGGAGCCCCACAACTTTTCGGCAGGATTCAAGGAGCACCCCTAATACCGAAATGTCCGCGATGGACTACCCGCAATTCCTCGGACAGCATCGGAACGGCGTCGTGACAGGTATCCAGTTAAATCTTGATTGGGATACACATCCCCCGAAACTTATGTGGCGACAACCGATTGGCGCAGGCTGGTCAGGCTTTGCAGTCGTCGGCGATTCAGCGATCACGCAAGAACAAACAGACGACTGGGAAAAAGTCGTCTGTTATGAATTATATACCGGTGAGATAAAATGGAGTCATCAAGACCAGGCGCGCTACGATGCCCCGCCTGCGGGACCCGGCCCCCGAGCGACTCCAACTATTTCAGGAAATCGCGTCTACACCCTCGGTTCAACAGGGATCCTTAACTGCTTGGACTTTGAAACCGGTGAACAACTCTGGACGAGGAATATCTTTGAAGAAAACGAGGCAGACACGCCACCTTGGGGTGTGAGCACCTCGCCGCTCGTGCTGGGTGAACTCGTCATCGTTAGTGCCGGGGGTGCAGTGGCATATCACAGCGAGACAGGCGAAATCGTCTGGACGGGTTACAGAACAAAAAGCGGTTATAGTTCGCCACTCCTTGCAACTATAGCAGACACCGAGCAAATCATTATTTTCAACCAAGGGTTAATTACCGCACATGAGCCTTTAACGGGTAATCTTTTATGGAAGCAACCGTGGGTAGAATCTTACGCTGAATGTGTCGCACAGCCAGTTCCAATTTCTGATGACACCCTTCTCGTCTCAACAGGCTACGGTGCAGGCGCGAAACTTTATCAACTCTCGCGTAACTCTATGGGTCAATTCAACGTTTCAATTGTATGGGAAACGCTAAATCTCAAAGCAAAATTCACGAATATTATCTATTACGAAGGCTATCTGTACGGGCTTGACGACGGTATTTTCGCGTGTATAAACCCAGCCGATGGGACACGTCAATGGAAACGCGGTAGATATGGACATGGGCAAACGCTCTTAATTTCGGATGTCCTGCTGGTACTCACCGAATCCGGTGAAGTTGTACTCGTGAAACCCGATCCCGAAAGTCATACAGAACATGCACGTCTCCCTGCACTCAAAGGTAAGACATGGAACACGCCAGCTCTCGCCGGGCAATACCTCCTTGTCCGCAATGACCGCGAGGCAGCGTGCTACGAATTACCGATCATTAGCACGAAATAATTTGCGACCCTGATGGACTCTCACACTTGTCATATTCAATGAACATAAAAAAGAGAAAGGGACAGGTCAGCAGAATGCTTAGACACACACCGAAGTTAGTAGGACTTTTAATTTGTTGGAGCAGCGCCCTATTGTTCCCAATGTTTACCGCATCCGCATCTACATACCGGAACATTCCCGGCAAATATCGAAGTACGATCGATTCGCCTTTGGAGGCTGATTTTGAACGTTATATCAAAGGTCGACGCAGCCGTAAAGTCCTGGCAGCAACAGATCGAACTAGCTTCGTCGTCTACGACATCTCAAAAGGCAAAAAATTAGTGTCAATCAACGAAGATCGACAAATGATGGCAGCCTCGCTCATTAAGAACTTCGTTATGCTCGCCTATTTCCACGAAGTCAAATACGGGCGACAAAAGCATACGACTGCAAACAAAGGCAATCTGAGAGATATGATCCGGTACAGCTCGAACCTATCGACGAACTACTTTATTCGATTGCTTGGGGGACCCGCACGCGTCAATAGAATACTGCGGCTCAATTATCCCTATTTTAAGCGGACGCTGATTGTCGAATACATCCCACCGAGCGGACGGACTTATAAAAATATGACATCTGCACGCGATCTCAGTACGTTTTTCTTGCGACTATGGGAAGGCAAACTCCCTTATTCCGACAAAATGAAGTGGTACTTCAAACTCAAAAATGGCGACTATATCTATAAAAAAACCTATATTCCTGCATCCGTGGAGGTTTATAACAAGACTGGCACTGTCTATGGGTTAGTAGGCGACGGTGGGGTCCTGGTTCTCCGAGACCCGAAAGGCAGACGCCGACCTTACATCTTCATCGGACTCATGGAGGACAGGACGAAGACAAACACCAGAAACCGGTGGCAATCCTTCTATAACTGGAAAAATCGCCGTGCTTTTATCTTACGTAGACTCTCCGAACAGGCTTATAAATATATCTATGAAAAACACTACGGCGGGCGATTAGCACGCCACTAACCGGATAAGAGAACACTTATGCGACGCGTTGTTGACATCGGCAGACGTATTGAACTGATACCGATTGATCCACACTTCCACGACATCAGTATAGGGCTCTATCGCCAGCAAACTGTTGACGCACGGACAGGGCAAGCCGCCCCTGTTTTCTTGGTTCATACCTACAGTCAGGTTTCAGGTGCCGACGAGAGAATAGAAAGTGTCATACAGGCGATGCAAACCCTCGGCGGCATGCAGAGAACTCCTAACGGTCTGCTCTATTTCGCTTGTAACAGCGCGCACGAAGCCGCGTGTCGCCGTGTCTTTTTGGAAGCATGTAAACTCTCATCAGACACACCCGCTGAACCACGTCCGCTCAACATACTTGATAAGAAATCGAAACTTACTATTACTGTTAACTCAACCGGAAAAGGCATCTATCAAGTCACAGCGGAAAGTGAAAGCAGAGGCGCAGCCCGGCGGGTCTCAGCGATTGCGGCTGGCTTGATGAAGTTGGGTGAAATGGAGAGCGTCGACACTGAAAATAGAGATACTGTCGCTTTTGCTTGTGCGCATCCGCACGACGCACTTATCGGGCTTCTGCTGACGCGCGCCCCAAATGTGAGAGTCGTCTTGCGTGAAGAGGAGATGGGAGCCGCACGCGGTGTACTCACTGCACCGAGCCAACAGGTGTAAAAAATGAAAATCGCAATCGGTTTTGACTCAGGATTGGCAAATTGTGGATATGGTGTCGTCGCTCGCGGCGTACGCGGATTTGTCTGTTTAGCACACGGCAGCATCAGAACTAATTCAAAAGCGTCTCGACCAGAAAGACTTTTGAAAATCTATCAACACGCCACAGACCTCATAACCGAATGGAAACCCTCTAAAATCAGTATAGAATCTGTTTATTGGAATCGGAACAAATCCAGTTGTTTACCTATTGCGGAGGTGATCGGTATCCTGCAGCTCGCTGCTGCCCAAAAAGAGATTGAAGTTGTTATGCTTTCCCCGCAATCTGTCAAGTCCGCTGTTACGGGTGTTTCCGGTGCCTCTAAAACACAGGTCATAAAGATGACGCATAAGCTTCTGGGCATGAAGGAACCTGTTGCGTCCGACCATGCTGCAGATGCTTTAGGATGTGCGATTGCTGCGTTCTTAAGTAGCAGCACCCCATCGGCGTTGCAAAACGCCGCGTTAAAAACCGGCCCTGCATCAAAACACTCGAACAAAAGGCTTTTTCAAAAAATTAGCGAAATTGAGGACAAAAGTGAAAAATCAAACCACACGGTCAATGACGAGTCTGGAGCGTGTACACGCAGCACTCCACAACGAACCGACTGACCGAACGCCTGTCTGCAATCCGACCTCCGTGGCGACCGTCGAACTGATGGATCTCGTGGAGGCACCGTTCCCGCAAGCAAATCGTGAACCGGAACTGATGGCGCGTCTCGCCGCTACAGGATACACGGAACTCGGTTTTGATACAATTATGCCTGTCTTCACGATTATCCAGGAATCCAGCGCACTCGGCTGCAAGATTCAGTGGGAACAGAAGGACAACTGGCCGACTGTTAAAATGCGGGAACCGATCTGGGAAGATGTTGATGACATCGTTATTCCAAAGGACTTCTTGACGCATCCAGACACCCAATGTGTGCTGGAAGCGATCAAAATTCTAAAGAAGGAATACGGGGATGAGGTCGCAATTATCGGGAAAACGATGGGACCCTGGTCGCTCGGTTATCACTGCTTCGGTGTTGAACCTTTTCTGTTGCTGTCGCTTGACGACCCAGGTAAAACGAAACTGGCACTTGATCGGATGAAGGAAGCCACTGTGCAATTCGGTGTCGCACAAATCGAAGCGGGTGCCGACGCGCTCACACTTCCCGACCATGCCACAGGCGATCTCGTCAGCGGCGAATACTACCACCGTTACCTCCGCGACCTCCACATCGAATTTGTTGAGCGTATTCCGATCCCTTTAATACTGCACATCTGCGGACGCACCGTTGACCGCATGGAATACATCGCACAAACCGGCATGGCAGCCTTCCATTACGACTCCAAAAACGAACCGCAGGAATCTATGGACATCGTGAAAGAACGGATCGCGCTTATCGGGAACATTAACAATCCTGAAACACTGTTCTCCAAAGCACCGGAGGACGTTAGAGCAGAGGTCATAAAAAACCTTGATGCAGGTGTTCCGCTCATTGGACCGGAGTGCGCCATCCCGCTTCAGACGACCATCGAAAACCTCCAAGCGATTCCCGAGGCAGTCCAAGAATGGCATCGCGCCGAAACATAAATCCTTTAGGAAAAACAATCCATGAAAAAAATCGCCGTTTTGCTACTAACGATAAGTTTAACGCTGATCAGTTTGGGCAATAGTTATACAGAAGATGAAGATTTAGACGCTCGGCGTGCTTCTGATGTCAACGCTGATGGCTTCGTGAACATCCTCGATTTGACGTTCATCGCCACACACTTCGGTGAGATGCCTACCGCCGATCGGATGCCTAACCCGGACATCAATAGGGATGGCACGGTGAACATTCTCGATCTGGTGCTTACTGCCAATTACTTCGGCAAAACATCTGGGATCCCCTTTGAAGTCACCGATACGACTTTTGACAACATTGTTCTGGGTTCCGAACTCCCTGTCGTCGTAGAATTCAAATCTGAGTTCTGAATATACTGTATAATGATGAAGCCTGTGGTCACAGGCGTAGCATTAGAACATCGGGATACCTTCACCTTCGTCAAGTTGGACGTGAACACCCAGCGGCAAAAAACAGCTGAATATCAAATTCGCGGAACGCCTACCTATATTGTCTTCCGAGATGGGGAGATTACAGGGAGATTTGTCGGGGCTATGCCGCAGGCTAATTTGGTGGCGCGAATTTTTGGACTTTTGGGGATTGAATAACAGGTTATGCTACGGATAGCCTCTCTCGATGGTAAAACCACCACTCCAACAGCAGAACGATAAACGCAAACAGTGCGGGTATCCGCCAGACTTCCTGCGTCATCGGTTGTAATCCGCCTTCTATCGCTGTTGGTGCTGCAGGAGTCGGTGCTGCGCCAGCGTGTGGAAGTGCTGATTCTTTCGGATTAATCAGATTAACTGTGAATCGCTCAAGCTCCCTATCATCAGCAAAAAGCGTATAAACCCCCACCTGATCCGTCTCAGTAAATATGGAATCCACCACTTCAACCGTTTTGCTATCCGGTTTCTGCACGTGAAGGGTCGCCCCGTCGGCTATAGGGGCAATTCTTATCTGTTCTCCGGTCCGGAAGGTATGTCGCGTCTGTCTCTCTCGAAAGACACGCGGTTGGAGCGTGGCACTTCTCGTTTCAAATCGTGCTAAACACTGATAGAAAAATAATGGACCTTCTGGGATAGTCAACGCGAAGTTAGAGACTTCAGGGTTGAATGCGTCGAATTCAAAAACAAGGAACTGAATATCTGATTTCTGACCAAACCATATCAACGCTTCCTTCTCGGTTTCGCCTGTCTGAATAACGGACAGCGGTGCTGTTATCCCCTCAACAACGCGGACATCTTCGCGTATAAACGGCAGGTCGCTGCCGGGATTGACGAAGATCAAGTGTGCGCCAGACGCAACTGCAGCAGCCTCCGCAATGGATATCCGGCCATCAAAAATGGCAATATGCGCGTCCCCGGTACCGTGGTAATCCGCTGGAACGACTTCATGGAGCTCTACCTGCTCCCCGTACGACTTTAAAAGTGCTGGCAGCACAGACTTTTGAGTGTCGCTCACAAGCAAGATTCGCAGTGGAGAAACGGCGGACAGGAGTGCGAAGGCACTGTTATCAACGCCAAAATCGTCTGCTAACTGAAGCTGTGCACTGATAACCCTACCCTCTAAACCGCTCGGATCCCCCGAAAACAGGATAGATTTCGTTTTGTCCGCTGGGATAGTGACGGCTCTCTCATCAAAGGGTTCGTCTTCTACTGCCAATTGAACGGTTAATTCTTTCGGAGTCTCCGTGAAATTTCGGATACCGATCAGCACCTCATACTTCCCTGCTACGATTTCAACGTTGAAATGAACGATCCCCACATTCTCGGATGCGCCGCCAACACCGATTTTATGAACCGGCAGGGCTATATCTGGTAGATTTTCAAAATTATCGCTGATAAAGAAGACTGGGTCTTGTGGCGACTCTGCATAGTGTGTTGCAGCAGCAAAGACGGGTTGGAGATCCCGTGGTGCCTCGCTTTGCGGGATATTTTCTACGGCGCGCTGGAGTTTCGCTGTATCGGTTGTGAACGCTTCTTGAACGGTATCGGCATTTGTCAGCATGAGCATCATGCCGCTCCCTGCAGAAACCTGTTCTATGTGTTTCAGGGCCGCCTGTTTCGCGAACGCCAGACGGGTTTGTCCCATCTCTACTGCCAACATACTTGCAGAGTTATCAATGATGAGAATGGCGCGCCCCGGCAAAAAGCCGGGTCTATCTAAGGCTGGACGCGCCGCACTGAACGTGACAAGCAACAAGAACAGCACTTGTAGCATCAGGAGTAAGCGGTTACGGAGTCGTTGGAAAGGGACATTCGCTCTGCGGTCTTCGTCAGTGGAGTGCCAAAGCATAATGCTGGGGACACGGTGGGTGTGGCGGCGCAGTTTTAGGAAGTGAAGCGCCGCCACAATCGGAACGAATCCGAACAGATAAAACGCGGTAGGGTTCAAGAACTGCATTTTTACCTCCCCGCGGCGGTTTAACTTCTACTCTCCTCTTTTTCTTGCAGGCTTTGCATCACCTCTTCGGCATCCTGCTTACCGACTTCACCATAGTCTTCTAAGCGTTCGCAGACCGCCCGGACTTTATCGTGTTCATCAAGCTCTAAATAGAGGCTTGCCAGATTCTTGTGCATTTCCCGAAACACACCCGGCCAATTCCGTTCACCCTCTTTGTCAACGATACGGGTCGCATTCTCAAGTGCAGTGTTGACAACCGCATCTAAGTCCGCCTTCTCTGCATCTGAAATACGAAAATCTGGTTGTTTGCGTTTTTCGTTATAGGCTTTCAGTTGTCCGAGTGCCTTATCACATTCGTTATATGTTTTTTCAATGCTAAGCGCACCTTCAAAAATTTTTGATAAAAATCCAAATTTCATATCCGCTCCAATAGGGGCGGGTGAGACGCACGTGTCTCACCCTATAAACAGTAGTGTTAGAAACCAGTTTTCAGTTCGCCCCAGGTTGTTGCTAACTTGTCGCGAGCTTCGACTGCCAGCACACCGGGTACGCTGAGTTCCATGGATGCTTGAACTTCTTCTTCCGTCAACGCCTTGGAGTATATGACGACTTCATCGATGATAGCATCTTCAACCCTATGAACATTAGGGTTCTCCCCAGCACCGATGTAGATCGCAGCCTCTTTGAACTCGGGCCACTCAAAATTCTCTACCTGCGCGCCGATGAATTCGCCGTTGACATAGATTTTACCGTCTTTGCCATCAGCGACTAACACATAGTGGTACCATTCGTCCAATTCAAACTTAAAATTCCCGAGGCTTTTGTCTGCGTGATGCCCGGCATCCCAAAACGGGTTGAAAGTCGGGTTCACCATCGTCCGGAATTCACAACAGCCACCCTCAACGGCTTCAAGCGAGATAATCCCATCGTACGCGGAGTGTTCATTCAGGTAAAACCACGCTTCCATCGTGATCTCTCCGCTCTTGCCAATCGGAACGATAAAGTCATTCGCAGCCATCTGGACGATACCTCCGTTGAGACGGACAGCTTTCTTGAATTGACCATCAACGAGAGAGCCTTTTCCAACCAGTTCTGCATCGTTCCCGTTACCGGAACCATCTATGAACTTCTTGCCATTCAGCCTGTCAAAAGAGTAATAGACAACGATGTCCTCTGCCTCGACAGCATACGAGAGCGTAACAGCGAACATACAGATCGCTGAAACCCCTAACAGAAATAAACCTTTAAACATCTTAATTCCCTCCTTGGTTGTTTAACTGCAACAATTCTAACATAAAAAAGAAGGGGTGTCAAAGCATTTTTCTGTTATTAAATAACCTCTCATTTAGTCGTGGACAGACTGCTTAAGTCTGCCCCAGAGAGTTGTTTGTGTCTCCGCAGTCGGAGAAACAGAGAAATAACCCGCAGGCACCCATGTTGGACCCATATCTACTGCCGGATGGCGTGTCAATCTGCGGCGATTCCCTGTGATGCCATTGAGATTTGTTCGATAGATGTCAGAAGTTTTCTCCCACCAAGACATGAAAGCAATCGTGTGTCCATCAGGGGCCCAGGCAGGTGACCCCTCACCCTTCAGATGGCGGGTGATCCGCCTGAGATCTGTACCGTCAACGTTTAGGATGCCGATGTCATAGCCTCCGAAAAAAACTGCGCTAAAGGCGATCCGTTTCCCATCCGGAGACCACGCGGGCGTATATGCCTGGTTAGGTTGGTTTTTGAGCCTGCTCGGATTTCCACCATCCGCATCCATGATATAGATGCCAACCGGGGCCTTGAAAGAACGAAAAGCGATGAATTGGCTATCAGGTGACCAAACTGGAGTATTGTTCTTCTCATCCCCATGTGTCAACTGTTGGAGATTCGCACCCCTGGGTTCGATTTTGTAGATGTCAAGCGTCCCTGCTCTCTCGGAGACAAACGCAATCCATCGTCCGTCTGGAGACCATGAGGGATTAAAGTCACGTGCCGGATGGTTCGTCAACCGGCGGGATACCTTTGTTGTGAGGTTCATCACATAAATGTCCTGATTGCCATCCCGATAGGAAACATAAGCCATTCGTTGTCCATCCGGCGAAAACGTAGGATAAGTCTCATTAGCTAAGGCATCTGTCAGTTGCTGGAGATTCTTGCCGTTTATATCCATCATGTAGATGTCATAATTTTCATTCCGCTTGGAACTAAAAGCGATATACGGAACATCGGATGCGTCGACATGGAAGTTTACCGAAAACAAGAAGCACACGAATATTGCTGCTGTCTTCAACACGGTATAAGCAAATTTCTGTTTCATTTTGATAGTCTCCATTCATTCAATACCTTCGCCAAAAGTGCTTGACGAAATAGGGTAAATATCCTAAAGTTATGCGTAAACAAAACTAAAAAAAAATGTTTACGCATGTTAGAGATTGTATCATTTTTTTTGGTTTTTAATCAACATTTATCAACGAAGAGACAGAGCCATTCAATTGTCCACTTTTCGATTAGATTTTCACCGCCAGACCCGGGAGAAAAAACTCTCCCATCACATCGTAGGTTGGGTTGAACGGATACAACCAAAAGCATACAAATCAGAGAAAACCGAAACTGTTTCAAAGACCGGCATATTCACCAGAGACCGAGTGAAACCCAACGCCTTTCGGCTTTCCTGAACGCCTTGCGTTCTGAAGTTGGGTTTCTCTGCGTTCTTGATTGTGGAGACGATATGTTGAATAGGCGTGTATTGGGTATGGCACATCTATCTTCTCAGTTCCGTTCAACCCAACCTACTCCGCTTAGAATTCGCTTCCAATTTCCTAACCTGCACCGACAATTGAATGTCTCTGACGAAGAGATGCGAAATTTCGCCTTGAAAGTCAAGGCATTAAGTGCTACAATAAACGCATGACATTTCTTGAAGCGATTTTTCTCGGTATCTTACAAGGCTTAACCGAATTCCTACCCATTAGCAGCTCAGGACACCTCGTCTTGGCGCAGCAGTTTCTCGGACTCAACGAGCCGCTCGTCTTTTTCGATGTGATGCTCCACGTCGGGACATTAGCCGCCATCCTCGTCGGCTATCGCCAAGCAATAGGAAAGTTAGCCGTCGGCGGCGTTTCTACGCTCGCGGACGCTCAATTTTGGCGGAAGCCGGGCGCAACGTTCAAGACTTCCACTGAACTCAAGTTTATAGGTTTGATACTGCTCGGTTCCATTCCGACAGGTGTCATCGCCGTGCTGTTCAAGACGGAGTTAGAGTCTTTTTTCGATGAAGTTAGACTTGTGAGTATCATGTTAATTATCACAGGTGTTATTCTGCAATTGCCCCGACTTCGCAAATCTGACGTTTCAGCTGAAAAATTGAAGGCGTGGCACGCGCCGCTTATCGGGATCGCACAAGGCTGCGCGATTACACCCGGCATCTCTCGCTCTGGCACAACCATCTCTTTGGCTCTGTTTTTAGGGATTCCCGCCAAAACGGCTGCAGAGTATTCTTTCCTTTTATCAATTCCCGCGATACTCGGGGCAGTTGTCCTAAAAATCCGAGATGTCGGAGACACAACCATCCCGTTACACATCGTGGGAGCCGGAATGATCGCTGCGTTTATTGTCGGTTATGTCGCCTTGCGGTTTCTCTTGGTCCTGCTAAATCGGGGCAAATTTTCGCTGTTTTCCTACTACTGCATCGCCTTAGGAGTGGCGTCGCTCTTGATCGCCTTAATCCAGTAAGTCGCGACACCCCCAAGGATTTTTTGATTGCAGTGGCACATCTCTGGCACTACACCAACACTGTCTAAGAGGTCACAAATTTCCTTGCTGTTCTGGAGTGTATTCCGGATCCATTTTTTCCCAGTACATCTATAAATCAGGGTAGCGAGATACATTTGCAACGGTTTGAGTCTGAACCGTTTGAGATACCGAAGCGGAAACCCGAAACCGTGTCCAGAGATGGCAAGCACGCCACCCGGTTTCAAGACGCGGGCAAGTTCGGTCAAAGCCACGCTATCATCAGGGACATGTGGCATAACGAGGAAACAGGTTACGAGATCAAAAACCTCGTCAGCGAAGGGCAGGGTCGGCAGGGCAGCACGAAGTAAGGTAGGGGACGCAGTGGATTTTTCAACTAACTTTTCGATGTGAGAGCGTCCGAACACCAAGAATGTCTCGTCTACATCAACCCCGATGAGACATTCAGGGGCATCGGCGGAGAGCGCAACAAGCAGATTCCCCGGTCCGCATCCGACATCTAACACGCTTTTGCTATTAGCATTGATGCCTAAATGATCAAGCTGCTTCCGTGTTATACCGCGTTCTAATTCGCGATAGGCGTTCTGAATATAGGCAGCATGCCATTTTGTTAATTCATGTTTCATCTCTTTAAATATTCAAAAAAGCTGCCATAGACATCTTCCAATTTCTTGATAGACTCCTTGCTATCGAATTTCCGCTGAATAGTTGCGCGTGCATTTTTGCCTAATTCCCTTGCAAAATCAGGTTCGGTCAATATCCGATGCAGTGCCGTCGCTAACGAGGTCGGATCCTTCGGAGGCACGCGAACGCCGTTCACCGCGTCTTCAATCAGGTCTACGATGCCCCCTACACCCGATGCGATGCACGGCATCCCGATCCCCATCGCTTCAATTAGGGCATTTGGCGAACTCTCGTGAAGCGAAGGGAGAACGAAAACGTCTGCTGTCAGAAGCACAGAAAAGACATCCTCACAAAAGCCGGGGAACGTCACCTGTTCTGAAAGTCCATGTTCTGCTACGCTTGCACGCAGCTCCGCCTCAAGCTCACCCTCACCGAGAAACGTGCATCGCCACGCGACATCTTGTTGCTTCAGCAGGTTTAGCGCCGCTATGAGATACCGATGCCCTTTTTCGGGGGCGAAGCGTCCGACACTGACGATTAACTTTTCTTTCCCTTCAGGTGTTTGCCGCTGCGTCCACACCTCGGTCGGTAATTCTAATAGATTCGGAATACTCTGAATTTGCTTATCGGGGTACCGCTGGCAGAGATAACGTTGGATCGGTTCGGAATTCGTCAGCAGCACATTGGCAGTATTGTAGATAACCTTTTCGGTGAGCCAGAGCCGGAACTTGCCATATCGGGCGTGATAATCGCCACGTTGTGAAGCGACAAACGGGATCCGCCGCCAGAGCCCACACCTCCGGGAGAGTCCGCAGAGGAAATTGGAATACCACAGCCAACTGTGTACGATGTCGGGTTTAATTGCGTTGATAATACCAGCGATAGCGAACGCTTTTTCCAGTAGGTGCCTCCGTTTATCTTGAGTCGTGAGTGTCGTAACCTCTCGGACACAAGGCAAGGCGGTGAGTTCTCCCATGCGTTCGCCTTCCGCACGACTCAGCACAACAGAGATTTCATACCGTTCTGGCGGTAACCGCGCCAATGTCTTGAGCAGCTGCGACTCGGCACCGTCTTTTGTCATGGAGTCAATGACATAGAGAATTTTCATTACCAATACGTGTAAAGCAGCACTTCCCCAATGATGAGTTGTGCAACGAGTATCCCCGCGACCCAGTAGAAATCGGACATCGGACGCGCCGTGAGGTGCTTGGCAACCGGAATAACAAAAAACGGGACCATGAAAATCCAGATACGCTCAACTTCCATAGTAAACAACGTGGAGAACGTGAAATAGAGGAGCGTGATAAGAAAACCGATAACGAAAGTATCCACGGTTTCGTGCCGGAGGATCCAAGGTCTCCGCGGTTCACCGCTTTCCTGTTCAGAGGCGAGCGCACCCTGCCGCCACTCGCTTATTGTCAACACAAGCTGCCGGAGCCAGACGACTGTTATCGGGAACCCGACACCGATAAGGAAGGCAAAAAGGTTAGCAAAACTCAGATGCAAATAGCGTCCGACACTCTCATAACCCGTTCCCATACCGCTCTCGTCTTTTTTGATGGCTGCCCAGAGTGCCTCAATCGGACGGAATCCGGTCAAGACGAAGAGCAACAGGTAAAATCCGATGAAGCCTGCACTCGCGAACAGCAGCACCTTCAGATACTGCAAAAACCGTTTGCGTTCCAATAAGGCGATAACGCACAAAAACACACCGATGACAACTGTTGAATACGTCATGAACATGCCGAGTGCAAGTGAAATTCCGGTCAATAAGCTGTATAGTCGAAATTCGTACCATTTCTGATCGGGTATGGTCTCCCGCTCGCGTGCGACATAAAAGAGGTAGACGCTCAAGATCGGGAAGACGCTGAACGGACCGTCCATTGACGTGCCGGTAAACATCACAAAGTTCGGAGTGATAAGGAACAGCAGAAGCGCGTAACGTGCGACCTTTCTACCGTAAAGCATCTCTGCAAGCCGATAGATCGGTATCACCGTAAGTGCCGTAAACAGGATTGTGACCAACGATGCCGATATAAGATTGTAACCGAAGAGCCCGCTCACATGCCATAAGAAAAGCACACCCCCTGGCGGATGGGTGCGCGTGTGTCCTGAAAGTGTGTTAAATAATTCCGGTTTGCTATAATCCTTAAGAAACCTCCGGATCCCGAGTTCGTCGACCCGCGGCACATCGCCGTAATACTCCATTGAAGTCCGCGTATACGGTTCCAAAAGCGTTGGGATCCGCTCCTGCTCCTCTCCTTGTCTAATTTCTCGGTATCCATCAATTTGGGCAACACTGATGTTAATAGCAAGGAAACAGGCGATCACTATCCAGATTAAGCGGCGATCGGATATATCCGAAAGGAGGTATCTGTGGCAAAGATAGAGGAAACCGATACATACGACCAAAGCAGGCAGTATCCACAAATTCAAGTCAAAACTCGGCTGGGCATAAAGCGGTACAACATGGCTGTTATATCCGACTGCCCCTAAATCAAGCCCGGTCTCACGCATGATGTATTTCAAACACAGATGGTAAACAGAAAAAAACAGCGCGATCAACCCGATCTGGACAGGTATCCATCGAATCGCTTTTTGGATGTGTTGTTGAAAGTTCTTCATTATTTATTCGCCTGTAGTTGCTGTGCTGCTTCTAAGAGTGCGTTCGCTAAAAACTCCGGATTAACCTCGTCTCTCCCGCGGAAGGTGCGGACGCGTTCCCCCCGGACTTTTAGCACTGCAAGCTCTTTACCACCCAAGTGAATACCAACTTCAGCGTTGCGTGTTTCACCGGGTCCGTTGACTTCACACCCCATCACCGCCACTTGCATATTGATATCGTGTTTCTCGAGCAGTTCCTCAACCCCAGCGACAATGTTCTCATAACCTGCATCCGGATCGCCGCGCCCACAGAACGGACAGGAGACAACGTCCAGCATATCCTCCGCCATACCGAGTGTGCGTAGGAGTTCCTTCGCTGTCAGCACTTCCTCAACAGGGTCCCCGGTAATTGAGATACGGATCGTGTCTCCAATCCCCTCCAATAAAAGGGTGCCGATACCGAGTGTGGATTTGACATGTGCCCGCCGTGGTGTTCCCGCTTCCGTCACACCGAGATGTAACGGGTACGGCACTTTCGCCGACAACTGCCGGTTCGCCGCAATCATCCGAAGCGGATCGCTGGATTTAACGGAGATAGCGATGTCTCTGAAATCGTGTGCCTCACAGATATTGACGTGCCGCATCGCACTCTCTACCAATGCCTCCGCCGTCGGGGACGGGTATTTCTCTAAGAGGTCTTTTTCAAGCGAACCCTCGTTGACACCGATACGGATCGGGATATTCGCGGCTTTCGCTGCAGACAAGACTTCGGCAATTCGTTCCTGGTTACCGATGTTACCGGGATTGATGCGAACCTTTGCCACGCCTGCGTCCACCGCAGCGAGCGCGTATCGGTAGTTGAAATGGATATCCGACACGATCGGCACCGGTGCGCGTTTAACAATTGAACGCAGTGCCTTTGCGTCCGGTGCATCTGGAACAGCGACACGGACAATTTGCGCACCCGCCTCCGCACACCGTTCTATCTGTGCCAGCGTGGCATCGACATCGTGCGTCAACGTTGTCGTCATCGTCTGAATAGAGATCGGACTGCCACCACCGATCGGAATGTTCCCGACCATAATCTTTCGCGTCTGACGCTTGTTATCAATCTGTATTAGTTCTTTCATATTTTTTTATTGTTTAATGCTCTGATAAGCCTCTCGTTTTCCTGCTGTGTGCCGATTGTCACGCGGACAGCATTTGGATACCCATAGCCTGCTATCGGACGCACGATGACCCCCTGTTTCAGAAGTGCATCGGCGACCTCTGTCCCCGCCT
Source organism: Candidatus Poribacteria bacterium (assembly GCA_963668035.1). Classification (GTDB taxonomy): domain Bacteria; phylum Poribacteria; class WGA-4E; order WGA-4E; family WGA-3G; genus WGA-3G. The sequence continues at coordinate 1,749,286 of OY764073.1, forward strand.
GTTCCACGTGCAACATAATGAAATTGCCTTCCGTTTCTACATAACGAAGTCCCATATCGTCAAACGCTTCATAGAGGAACGCTTTTCCTGCTGCGTTACGCCGCTGGCTTTCCTTAACATGCTTGGTATCCTTCAGCGCGGCGCGCGCCGCTGCTTGTCCCACCAAACTACAATTAAACGGCTGCCGCACCCGATTCAGCGTCTCAATCAACGCGGGCGGCGCGATGCCATAACCGATACGCAGTCCTGCCAACCCATAAATTTTAGAAAACGTTCGCGTGATGATGAAGTTCCGTCCCTCCAAAATGTATGGTAACGTCTGCGGATAATCCGAACGTGCAACGTATTCATAGTACGCCTCATCAAAAACGACCAACACATCGTCCGGCACCTGCGCCATGAATGCCGCTGTCTCGTCCGCCGTGACCATCGTCCCCGTAGGGTTATTCGGATTTGCGATGAAGATAACCTTTGTCTTATCGGTGATCGCCGCTGCCATAGCAGAGAGATCGTGTGTATCATCTACCATCGGGACGACAACTGCCGTTGCACTGCATAGTTTCGTCACAATACTATAGACGACAAAGGCACCCGCCGCATAGATAACTTCATCATCGGGAGCAATATAGGCCTCAGCGACTAACTGTAGCACATCGTTTGAGCCGTTCCCTAAAATCAGATGTTCCGGCGTAACCGTCAGATGTTGTGCAAGATCGTTTTTGAGGTAGTAGGCATTGCTGTCGGGATAGCGGTGTACCTGTGCAGCATTCTCCGCAATCGCCTCCACCGCCAATGGCGACGGTCCCAGTGGGTTCTCATTAGATGCCAGTTTGATAATATCGCTGATACCCAACTCGCGCTGCACCTCTTCAATGGGTTTACCACCCTGATACGGTTGAATCGTGTCAATACCGGGTTTCGGTTTTAGCATAATGTTTTTTGTATCTCAATTCTTTTGTCCTTGTTCACAGGGCTATTTAGTTCTCGGTTTTTTCGTCCAATTTTGGACCCCCCAGGCCCGGTAGGTGCGGTTTCCTAACCGCACCGGGTTTTTTAAATACAATTCTATTATAGCATATCTTGCCGTTTTTGGAAAAAAGAATTTTAAGTTATCAGCAAAAATTTGTATAAATTGACTTTCAGATGTGGATATGCTATAATGGTTATCAAAGATTTTAACCGCAACCCGGCGGAGAAAAAATATAACGCAGATTTTTGCGTACAAAAAAAATTAAAGTGCCTTTATGACAAAAATCACAGATCCGGATCACACCGCATCTTACGGAGAATATCATGCAAGAGATAGCACGTCTCAAACCGATAGTGCCCCCTGGCAGTAAACCGTTCATGCCGTGGGCGATCACCACTTCCATGATAGCGATCGTATTTTTGATGTTAAGCGTTGGTAGTCAACACTTCGTCGCCCTGGTCGCGGCAGCACAAACAGCAGAAACCGTCGAAAATTATCCGCAATGGGAATTGCCGCAAAAGGCGAAGGCGCGCTTAGGAAAAGGTGGCGTTGGAGATATACAGTTTTCACCCGATGGTTCGCTGCTCGCGGTCGGTAGTAGCATCGGGATTTGGCTTTACGATGCCAAAACAGGTAAAGAAATTTCGCTATTTGCAGGCCAGAGTGGCTATCTGGAATTTTCGCCAGACGGACGCTTCTTGGCAAATAGCGGTGTAGATTCATTTTCGGCTTTGGGGGACAGCCGTTGGAAAAAAGGCGTTGAATTGTGGGAGATAACAGCCGGTCATAAAATGCCGTTCCAGGATATGCCCCCTGTTGCTGCAGCGTTACGATTCTCCGAAGATGGCAGAACGCTCATCAGTCTAAATGCCTCAAGAGACACAATTAACAGATTGAACATTGAGACCGGCAGCCGGACTGAGAATAAATTGGGAGAACGCCTTGGCTACGTGCATCTCGAGACCTACGCCCTCATGGAAGATAAAATCGCGATCGGGATGTTCGATGGCGGCATTGAGCTGTGGGATATGGAGACCGGCGAAAAACTATCTACACTTAGAGAAGACACTGAGGAAATTCAATTACCCAATCGGGTGACACACGATAACAGGGTTTTAGCCGTAGAATTTTCGCCTGATGGCACGCTGCTCGCCACTGGAGATAGAGATTCAATCAATCTATGGAATATCACCGGCGATGCCGCACCGATCACGCTCCAAAAACATATCAGTTATCCGGACGAGTGCGTATTGGCGTTCTCACCGGATGGAAAAAAGCTTGCCAGTGGAAGTAATGATAAGACGGTCCAGTTGTGGGATACGACTACCGGTAAATTGCTGACGACTTTCGCGGGGCATCTCAGTAGTGTTGACCAGTTAGCGTTTTCACCGGATGGCACCACGCTCGCAAGTGGGAGTTCGGATGGTACAATCCGATTTTGGAATATCAAGACAGGCACTTCATTGCAACACAGCATTGCAGGACACCTATGGTGGTTAAGAGATGTCTCTTTCTTTAAAGATAGTTCCACAATTGTAAGCGTCGCGTATAACGGGTTAATCACGCTCTGGAACCTGGAGACATCCGAAAAAACAACGCTCCAGACGCTAACGACTCTTGAGGGCACAAGACGACCGAATTGGATGCCCGATTTAGCATTTTCGCCTGATGGCACGCTGCTCGCCTGTAGTGGGATAGACAATAATTCGTCTAAGTGGTCTGATTACGTCCTCCGTTTAACTGATGTTAGCACCGGACGTGAATTAGCAGCTTTCCCAGGACCTGGCTCCGAACTGGTTTTCTCACCTGATGGTAAAACTATAGCGGGTCGTTATAGCAACAATTCAATTCGGCTGTGGCATACAGAGACAGGTAAAATACTTGATATACCGAATGATGAGGGTGAAAACGGCGAACTTATAATCAGAGCCTTAGTCTTTTCACCAGATGGGAAGAAACTTGTGAGTGGGAGCATGGGCGGATATGTGCAGATGTGGGATGTAGAAGCTGGCGTTGAATTATCTTCGTTCTTTGAAGAAGAGCCGGCGGTAGATCATCATTATCAGGATCCTATCGTAAATATGACATTCTCACCGGATGGTTCACTGCTTGCCGTCGGAACCGTGCAGCAGCTGCGTTTGTTGGGTAATCTGAAAAAGACCGGTTTTAAGGGGGTGCCCTATGATCCTGAAGTCTGGGGCGAAGCATTAGTGTTCTCACCAGATAATAGCGTTCTTGTTATCGGATTTACGGGAAGCAGCGACATTGCGTTATGGGATCTGAAAACGGGAAATAAAATCACCACACTTGATGGCGGTACGGTTTCAATAGAAGCGTTGACATTCTCGCCCGATGGCAAAACCCTTGTAAGTGCCGGAGCCGATGGTACAGTGCTCCTATGGGATTGGGACGAAGTGCTTGCAAGCGGACAAGAAGCGGATAAAAACCGTGCGTCTGTTGCGCAAGCCTCAGAAGCGGTGTTGAAATTCGCCGAACGGACAGCTGAAAACGCGGCAAACGCACGTTACATCGCAACAGTAGAGCAGACCTATCACGAAAACAGATGGAAAAATATCTTTGAAGAATTAAACGACCCAGCCACCGCGATGTTCGGATATGTTGAACGTGAGTTATTCGCGCAAATCTCTCAAATCGGCAAAACCGTCGATGGCAAAGCAGATTACGTTGAGCGGCTGCATAAACTGATGGACACCATACCTGACAAACCGAGTGTCCACTTAAATACCCACTTCGCATTGGCGGAATTCTACCGTAATAATGATATGCCTGATAAGGCAGAAATGCATATTCGAAAAACCGGCTTTATTACTGAAGACGCATGGTTAACGCTCGGTCCGTTTGATAATATAAGCGGTATCGGTTACGATACCGCTTATATTCCCGAAGATGCAACGCAGATCGACACAACGAAAAAATACGACGGCATAGATGGACAGATCCGTTGGCAAAAAATCAAAGACGATACACTCAACGGCTATATCGGTCTCGGAGATGATGTTGACTGGCAAGTCGCTTATGCGTTCGCAATCGTTACCTCACCCGATGAACGCGAAGTGCAACTCCGATTTGATAGCGACGATCAAGGGACAGTCTGGCTTAATGGCGAACAGATATTCACACATCTGAAAACATTTACAGCGAAAATCGATAACTACATTATCCCCGTCACACTCAAACAGGGTGCTAACAGCATTCTCGTCAAAGTCTGCGAAGAGATAGGCGGATGGGGATTCTACCTACGCATCACAGATACGGATGGAAACCCTTTTGAGGATCTGAAAATCAGCCATCCAGCAGATGACAATTGAATCCCTCTGGGATGAATACCAAATGCAGAATTATGCAACCCTTTCATCCCCAAAAGGAAAGAGGAACCAATGATCCGAGAGGCTTTAGACCATTTTCAGATTACACCGCATCTTACGGAAAATATTATGCGGGAGATAGCACGTCTCAAGCCGATCGCGCCCCCTGGCGGTAAACCGTTCGCGCCGTGGGCAATCGCTGCTTCTACGATAGCAGTGGTGTTTTTGATGTTAGGTGTCGGCAATCAATACACCGCGCGTTTCCAGCAGCCCTATAGTTTCGATGCCGCGTCAGAGATGACAGTTGAACTCATTGAGGCACCCCTTGTGCTGCACCTTACATCGAAACCGGCTGTGCGGATACAGCTCGGAAACGCTAACGCATCGGACAAGAACCACGCTTCTAACGTGCGACCGGATGATGTGCCAGCACTGGCTGCAGAAGCACAAACGGAGAAATCCATGAAAAATTATCAAAAATGGGCACTGCCGAAAGCGGCGAAAGCGCGCCTCGGAAAAGGTGGCATCAGAGCGATTCAATTTTCACCCGACGGTGCCCGGCTTGCAGTGAGCAGTAATATTGGCGTGTGGTTTTACGATGTCCAAACAGGCAAAGAGCAGTCTCTATGGGCAGGGATTTGCGGGTCTCTTGCTTTTTCGCCCGATGGTCGTTTCCTCGCACACGGTGGTGGAGACTTCTATTCCAGTTTCGGGAACAGTCGTTGGGCAAAGGGGGTCGAGTTGTGGGAGATAGCTACTGGCAAAGCAGTGCGATTTCCCGATATGCCGCCTGCTGCTGCTGCTGCGTTACGATTTTCCGAAAATGGTAAGACACTTGTTAGTTTGGATAAATCAAGAGAGACAATCAGCAGGTTAGATGTTGAAACAGGAAAGAGAACTCAGAATCAATTGGGAAAACGGCCGGGTTACATTCATCTGGAAACCTACGCGCTTGTGCCAGATCAACTCGCGATTGGAATGGACAACGGTAACATTGAATTGTGGGATACAACCACTGGCAGGAAGTTATCCGGGATCAGGGAAAACATAAAGAAGCTTCCCGTCCCGGGTGACATGATCGGATTGATGGATGATGACAATAGTGTTTTGGTCTTGGCATTTTCGCCCGATGGAACACGTCTCGCCAGTGGCAGCAGGGATACAACGGTTCAACTCTGGGAAACTACTCCTAATCACGCGCCTGTCATCCTCCAAAAGCATACCGGCTGGCCCACGGAATTAGCATTTTCGCCGGATGGAAAATTACTTGCCAGCGGTGGCACTGACAATACCGTGATTTTGTGGGATACTGTCAGTGGGGAATCGCTTGCTACTTTCACAGACCATCTCAGCGACATCACGGCATTAGCATTTTCACCGGATGGAGCCACACTTGCAAGTGGAAGTTCAGATGGTACCATCCGATTTTGGAACACAGAAACAAGGCAACCGCTCTCTACCCATATCGCTGAACACGCGGGATATTTGAGGGCACTCGTATTAAAAGACGATTCGACGCTTGTGAGTGTTGCAGGGGACGGGATCATCACACACTGGGATATGAAGACTTCAGAATACACCACACTCCAGACTAAGCATACTGTTGAGAGAACGCTGTTTACCGATTGGATGATGGGGCCTTTCGTGTTTTCGCCTGATGGAACACAGATCATCAGTCCCGGTTTAGACCACGATTCGCCTAATCCTACCCCATGGTATGATGGCATCCTTCGCTTGATTGATGTGAGTACTGGACGTGAATTGGCGACCTTTCCTGATATCGGTGCAGGGATGACTTTTTCGCCCGATGGCAAAATTTTAGCCTATAGCAGCCGTAATAAAATCCACCTACTGAACATAGAAATAGGCGAAATTCTGGATATATCTCTCTCAGATCCGAACCATGCCCCTGAAGACCCCCGCCAGCCTGAAGTCAGAACCTTGGTATTCTCTCCAGATGGGAAAAAACTGGTCAGTGGCACCGAGGGTGGAAAGGTTCAGGTATGGGATGCAGAAAACGGGATGGCACTAACTTCTTTCTTTGACGAAGAACCGCCGATAGATGATCGCTATCGGGATCCTATCCTAACTTTAGCATTCTCTCCAGATAGTGCCCTGCTCGCTGTTGGAAGTTTGAAACGGATCCGTTTGTTAGGAAGCCCGAAACAACCCCATTTTAAGGAAGTGTCGTCCGGTGAGGATGTGTGGGGCACAGCAATGGCGTTTTCACCAGATAACAGTGTAATTGTTAGAGGCATTACAGCTGGCAGAATTCAGTTGTGGGATGTCACTACCGGAGACAAACTCACTCTGCTTGACGGGCATACAGCTACAGTAAGAACGTTGGAGTTCTCTGCTGATGCCAAAACGCTCGTCAGTGCGGCGGAAGATGGTACAATTCTCTTGTGGGATTGGGACGAAGTCCTCACGACTACAAATGCAAAACCCCTTAAAGACCGTGTCCCCCGCGTAATTCGCGATTCAGAACAATTCGACAATTAAATGTCTCTGGCAGATTAACGCCGCCCTTGCAAATAGAACGCGTTCATGATATACTATAGGTAACACTACGGAGGTGTAATTATGCTTGGACGCGTAAAAATGCTACTGCTATGTCTGATTTTCTTCACCGGCTTACCCCTAATCTTTGCACAAGATGAAACCAACGACGCAAAAATCATTGAACGCTATAAACTAATGCTCAGCCGCAAACCGAAAGAGGGGAGTACATTCGACCGGCTCTATCAGTTTTATCTTGAAGGTGCTGGTTTAGACGCAATGGTTACGGATTATCAGGCGGAAGCAGCAGCGAAACCCGATAATCCGAACCCGCAACTTATCTTAGGACATCTCTACAAACGCCTCGGGAAAGACGCTGACGCTGTTGAGGCATATCAACGCGCCGTCGCACTCGCACCCAAAAATTACTATCCACACTTCGCCCTCGGACAGGCATACACGGTCCTGCTGCAGCATGAGAACGCCATCAGCACCTTGAAGCAGGCAGCAACACTCGCAGCGGAAACGCAAGCCGCCCCCCCAGAAGATCTCACCGCCATCTACAAAGCACTCGGCAGATCATACTTCCGCCGAGACCGTGTTGACGAAGCCATCTCCGCATGGACAAAGATCGCCGAACTCGACCCTGAGAACATCTTTACACGCATTGAACTCGCTGATTTACTTCGCGAACAAGAACTCTATGAACAGGCAATCGCGCAGCACGAAGCGATTATCCAATTCAAGGCGGACGATCCATACCGTGTCTGCCTAAGTTACCGCGAAATCGGCAATATCCACGAAGCAAAAGCCGATTATGCGGCGGCGATCAAAAATTACGACACTGCACTCGCCCTAACAGCACCCGGCAACTGGCTCCGTAAAGACCTCCAACACCGCGTCATCGGCATTTACGCCGCAGACAGCAACTGGGAAGGCTTAATCGAATACTACCAAAAGAAACTTGAAACCACACCCAACGAACCGGAACTCCTCGGCTTGCTCGCCGCCGCTCATATTGAGAATCAACAGTTAGACGAAGGTATCGCAACATATCAAAAGGCGGTAGAGCTCGCCCCGACCGATGCCAACCTCCGTTTGAACCTCATCGCAGCATTTCGCAATACCGAAAGGTTTGAAGACGCTGCGGCTGCCTACGAATTTTTGAGCGAACAGGATCCTGACGATTTCGGGATTTATCGTGAACTCGGTGAATTATACCTACATTTGCAAGACGAGGGCAAAGCACGATCGACGTATCAGCGAATGATTGACCGCGACCCAGAGAACGCGGGGACACATCTGATTCTCGCTGAAATCTATGCCAGCAACGAATGGATGGAAGATGCTGCCGCAGCCTATCAAAAAGCGATGTCGCTTGCCGCCAGTAACCTCGATTATATTGAATATTTCGGTGAATTCTACTTCCGACAAGGCGATCGTGAGAACGCACTTGAGACATGGAACAAGATGGTCTCTGCCGACAAGGCGACCGCCGAGAATTATGAACGGTTGGCACGCCTGCTCGATACAAAAAATTACCGCACCGAAGCGATCGCCGCAAGTCGAAAAGCCGTTGAATTGATGCCCGATGTCTATCGTTATCGTGAAGCGTTGGCGAAGCTGCTGATGAAAAATGAGGATTACGACGCGGCACTAACCGAATATACAGAAGCCGTGAAACTTGCACCGAACGCATTTTTCGTCGAAGAGATGGATAACCAGCGGATTGAACTTTATCGGCGACAGGGGACGCTCCTCGAGAAAATTGAAGCGGTAGAAACGGAACTCGAAAACCCTGAACTTCCCGCTGCCGATACCTTCGCGAAACAGAAACGACTTGCGAAAATGTACCTCAAGCTGGGTAACATTACTTACGCGCTTGAAGTCCTCTTGAAGGCGAAAGCATTGCAACCCGACGATGTTGTTATCAACAGGTGGCTCGCGGAGGTTTACATCCGGCAAGGCAGGCGCGATGATGCGAACGCGGTCTACACACATCTCATTGAAATTGATACTGCGAATGCACGCGAATACTATGAAAACATCGCACGTTCCTATCTAAAAGTGATGGATTTTGACGCAGCAACAGCGGCAGCGAAGCAGGCGGTCGCGCACAACCCGCGCAATCCGGAAGGGCATCAGATGCTCGCAGAAATCGCCAAGCAGTCTGGAAACTATGAGAGTGCCATAGACAGCTTTAAACAGGCACTTCGGCTGCGTCCAGAAGCGATCGATATTCGCTCCGAATTGGCGGCAACCTACAAACTTGCCGGCAAACCCCGGCAGGCACTTGCACAGTATTGGCGATGCTGGGAGTTGAGCGGTACCGTCAACGACAAACTCGCTTTCATCAAACCGCTTGCCGAGGCGTATTATGATTTAGGACGGCGCGGCGAATTTGAGGAGAAATTGAAGCAGCTGTCGAAATCCAATACATCCAGCGTCGGACCCGTTATCGCACTCGCTGAACTCTATCAGATGGAAGGCGACTTACCGAGCGCGCGTTTCCAACTCGCGCGCGCATTAGATAAAGCACGCGAGAACCCTGATCTGCTGACACAACTCGTCAATATCAGTATAGACCTTGGCGATACACAAGACGCAATCACTTATCAGCAACGCCTTGTGAAAGCGCAACCCGACCCGATCCACCAACAACGACTCGGTACATTGTTGTTTGACGTTGGACGTGAACAGGAAGCGATTCAAGTATGGACGAAACTGATCCACGCAAAGAACCAAACACTTGAAGCGGAGATTAAACTCGCGACCCTACTCATCCGAAACGGACTGCTGGATGAAGCAATTTCTGTCTTGGATCGCGCAGCAGAAAAGATAGCAGGCACAGATGCTGCGATTACACTCTATCAACTCGGTGCCGTATTGGTAGGCATGAACGAACCAGAACGCGCACAGTCTTACTTCCAACGCATCTTAGAACTCCCACAACCCCGGCAATCAACGCAGGATACTCCCGGAATTAACGCCAACAAATTTGAAATATCTCGGAGCCGCGTCGGCGATATTCAGAGGCGACCAACATTCGCAGCGAGAAGCATGCCGTGGACACCGAAAACCTTTGCAGACGCGCGCGCCGCAGCACTCGTTCAGTTGACCACGTATGCCCAGCAGCACGGAAAACTGAGCGAACTCATCCAACAATTTGAAGCAGATACCGAGGCGAATCCAACCGACATCAAAGCACTTGAGACCTTAGTACAACTCTATACCCTCGTTCAGCACCATGACAAGGCAGACCAAATTATGGATCGGTTAATTGATATTTCACCCAACGATCCGACGTATCAACCGTTGCTGCTAAAACGCGCACTGCAAGAAAACCTGAGCTATGAAACGCTGAAAAAGTTCCTTGACGATATGCCCGGCCTAAGCCACGAAGCACGACTCCAATATATCGCGGTGTCCGCCGCACAACTCTATCGGGAAAAGAAACGCGACGATGCCAGAAAACTTATGGACGAACTTGAAGATGTCCAAGTGACAGACCTCAGCACGGGTGATATGCTCGTCGATACGCTCGTACTTATGAATGAAACGGACGCAGCAGAAAAAATTATCGCACAATTTCCAAAACCGACACCAAAGCAGCTCTCACAGTACATCCAAACCTATAAAAGACTGACCAGTGATTACCTTCGGGACGGACACATTGACAAAGCAGTCGCACTGCTCTGGACTTTCTGTGAGCGCACGAAGCCGGATGCTGCGCATCCACGGCGTGTCGCAACGCTCGCCCAAGGGACGGGATACTACAGTGGATATACGCCGCTGCTCTCAAGTTATCCATCGCCGACAATCTACTACAATCAAAGACGCTTGGAACATCTCCACTGGGGCTTCCAAGAACTGTGGCTCCGAAATCAACAGGAAACATTGTCCACTAAACTGCAGGCTGAATTGGATGCCGCTAAAGGTCGAGACCGCATCTATCCGAGCTTGGCACTCAGCTATTGCTATTGGTGGGACGAGAAACGTGCCGAAGCACAAACAGCTCTTTCCGAATTGCAAGCGGAATTTCCGGACGACCTCACCCTCAGACTCATCACCGCCTTTGTCTCTATTCAGAACGGGGAACATAAAACTGCGTTAGCACTGCTCAAATCACTCGCTGAAACCGATCCGAGGAACCGGCATCAGTATAACGAACTCACGCTGGCACTTGCCTTGCACACAGGCGACACCGTTACGGTGCGTGAGCTCGTTACGAAACTCCTGAATTCACCCACGACAGCCCAAGAACTCTATCACTTTTCGAAGCAACTTCAAAATGCCGGGCTCACACAGTACGCTGTTGCCACGGCGAAAAGAGCGATGCCGCTGGCGATGGGGCAGCAATCGCCGAACTTCCTGATGGAATTAAGTGGGCATTTAGAGAGACTCGGTCGCGGGCAGGATGCAGCCCAGCTCGCGGAACGCGCCCTACAGGCTGCGAATCGACCCGACCGCTACGGACGGACACTATATTCTTGGAATTTCCAGCGCGCCACACACCTCACACGCCACGCAAAAAACCTACAAGCGCGGGAAGCCGAGTTCGTCAAAGCGACTGAAAATAATCCCAATTCATTTCAAGCATACTTCAGACTCGCAACATTCTATGAGAGTGCCAATCAAATTGAGAAGGCATCAGCGGCTTTTAAAGCAGCACTGTCCCTGCGACCGAACAACAACATGACCCGGGCCCGATACGCCCAAATGCTGCAGAGAAGCGGAAAATTTAGCGATGCCGTACCCCATTACACCATACTCCTCAGAGATAACGCAAGCGCGCTTGGATACGGATATCGGGACGCAATAGATGCATTCTTCCAAGCGGGTAAAGTTGATGAACTCATTGCACTTACGAAGGACCTGATTTTACCTGTCGGACAATACGCCGGGAACGACTTCACGCAAAAAGTGGCCCGACGGTGCTTAAGCAATAACAGACCGGAAGCGGCTGTCGACATATTCGAAAAGATTATCGAAGTACATCCCGATTGGAACTACGTATATCGAGAATTAGCAGACGCTTATGCAGCTATAGACGACCATGAAAAAGCGATTCAGTTCTTACAAGAGAGTCAAAGTGCCGATAAAACAGGGCTTTCCGAGACAGAATTTGTTCTAAAACTCGCTGAATTCCACGAGGCATCCGGTGGGCCTGAGGCTGCGATTCAATTCCTGCGTGAAAAGGTGCAAGGCAGCGATATATCTGATTCACAAGCACCCTTTGTCCTGAAACTCGCCGAAATCTATAAGGGATCCGGTACATTGGCAGACTTAATAACCGAATATGAGGCAAAACTCGCTGAGAAGCCTGAAGCCGCAGTCCTGCTCTATCTCGTTGCGACGATGAAGCTTGAAGCAGATGACATAGAAGGCGCAAACGCGCACGTAAATCTGCTGCTTGATAACGCATCGCCGCGCTGGTTATACAACCTCGCTGAGCGATACGAAAATTTAGGGAATCACGACTTCCAACTCCGACTGCTTGAAGCCGCTGTTGAAAAGCTTGAAATGGGGAACTTGTGGGAACTGTCAGAAGGCTACCAAAAACTCGGGACGGCGTATGCCAAAATAGAGGAGAAAGAGAACGCACAAGACGCATTTCGGAAGATGGGCACGATCCAATTGATGCGGACACGCGGAAGAGATTTCTATGATATAAGAGACATCGCTGCAACATACATGCAACACGAGATGTGGGACGATGCCGAAGCTCTCTTTACCAGGATCATCAACGATATCTCAACACGCTCCTATGATCGTGAACGGGCGCAAGAGCGGTTGATGCAGATTGAAAAACAGCGCGGTCGGTTTGAAACGAGAACCCAACTGACTGAAAAAACACAAGGGTTGAATGTCGGTGTTCAGCGTGCGTTTGCAAAAGAATATATGGAGCGTGGTGAAATCAAGCAAGCCACGGAAATTTACGAGCAGATCGTGAAAGCGGTGCCTGAGGACCTGGAATCGCGCGCCCAACTCGCACGTCTCTACTCGCAACAGAGTCTACACGATAGCGCAATTGATACGTGGAAAACTTTACTGGAAACGGATCCAGAGAACGCAAAGTATCAGGACGGTCTCATCGATAGTTACCAAGCCTCCGGTAAATTCGGTGAGGCACTTGAACGCGCGCAACAGTTCATCGATGCAAACCCTGAAGTCGGGGTTCACTACGCACGCATTGCCAAACTCTATAAAGCCGAAAACCGGATAGATGAGGCGATCGCTGCTTATGAAAAAGCGAGCGAACTCGCCCCCGGAAACGTCCAGGTGTATAAAGCACTCGCAGAACTCTATCTCAGTAAAGACGACCTAACTGCTGCGGAGAAAGCGTTCCAAGAGACCATCCGGTACACCAGCCGAGATTGGGAGCGGGCGACCCTTGAACGGCAGCTCCTTGATATCTATGACCGTCAAGGAAAATTAGAGGAGATGCTACAGAAAGCGGAAACCGAAGGCACACTCACAGCTGAGATGCAAGAAGAACTCGCCAAACGCTATCGAGACTCAGGCGAATTGGAAAAGGCTGCGAGTGCGTATGAGAAGGCAGTTGACATGACAACCAAAGGTTACGAGCGCGAAGAGCGCGTCACCCAGTTGATTTCGGTATACGTTCAACTTGACAACATGGATGCGGCATTAGAACGCTACGAAGCCGAATTGCTGCGGACCTCTTCTGGTTCAAATGTCCGGTCAACGTCCTTCGGTTCAGGTATCAGCGTTAACTTCGTCGGCGATAAAATACGCCAAACCTTAATCCGGACTTATAAAGATGAAGAAAAACTTGAGACCTTGCAAACACTCTTTGAGGCCAGACGCGGCAAGGAACCGGATAACCCGATTGTGCTTGAAATGCTCGCCGATATCTACCGGAATGCAAACGATCATGAGAAAGCCGCCAAAGCCTATCAGGCACACGCTGAAGCCGAATCTGATCGAAATCGAAAAAGCATCCGGAGTGCTTACTATGCTGTTGTTGCACTCCATCGAAATCAGCAGCCCGAATTAGCGGAAGCACAGCGCAAACGCGCCGAAACGATGCTCGCATCAAGCAATCGCAACCGAGACGAGGATCTTCTCGGTGCCCTCGCGACGATCTGTTGGAAGGGTGGGATGTACGCACCGGCTATTGAACTCGTGAACGAAGCAATCACGCTAGCGCAGAATTCCGGTGCTTGGGGGCTGGAGTACTTATACGAGATCCTTGGGGAATGCTGCCGCAACGCAAAGCGGTACGAAGAGGCTTACAACGCGTATCAACAATTCGCAAATATTGCCGAATACGAGCACCAACGACAAGACGCTGAAAGGAAAATGGATCAAGCGGCTAAAGACGGCAACCTCTATGAAAAATGGATTCCGCAACGCCGTAAACAGGTTCAGGAAAATCCAGACAGCCTTGAAGCACTCTTGGACCTCGCCGAGGCTTACGAATTCAGCAATAAAGTTGACGAGGCACTCGTTGAATACCGGAAATTGAGCGAACACCAACCCGATAACGTCGAGTGGTACAAGAAACTCGGCAAGCTCTATGAGAAACAATTCACACAACGACGTGAGACAGGAGAAGCGGTTGAAGGCACCGCACGCACACCCTTAGCACAATCGGCAACGGCATATCAAAAAGCACTTCAGCTTGAACCCGATTCCTATGACCTGTATGCCTCGTTGGCACGCGTCCATACAAATCAGGACCACGCCTCAGAAGCAGAGGCGGTGTACCTGCAGGCGTTGGATGCCCCGTTTACACAGAGCGAACACGAGGCTGCACTTCAAGCGATCTTGAAGCTCTACACCGATAACGGACAGGAAGCGAAATACATCCCGCTTCTTAAGACACTCGAACCGAAAATGATGAACAGTGCTATCCTCTACGAACGCTTAGGCGATGCCTACAAAAAAGCAGGCGATACCCAAAAAGCCGAAATTGCCTACACGGAGTGGGCAAAGATCCGGCATAGAGAGGTGAATAAGAGGCAACGGGCTTCGGATTATCGGCAATTCGCAGCACAGCTCCTTGACAGAAATATTACACCTGAACTCGCCTTGGAACTCGCGAAACGGGCGATAGAACACAGTAACTATTGGCGTTACCACGTGACGCTCGGACAGGCGTATCTCGCTAACGACGCGTACGATTCAGCGCGCGAACAATTCAAACGCAGTCTCAACAGTCTCAACCCATCTAACGGGAGTTATTTCGATCGCACACGCCTGCTGTGGACCCGCCTCGCCCAAGTCGGTAAGAGTGCCAAGCACGAAAAACCTTACGTTGAGATGATCACGCAATTGGTTAACGAACTGCCCGATACGCCTGTGGCCGCTATACGCGGTAACGCTATGCTTGCACAATTCTATCTTGACCGTCAGCAGCCCGACAAAGCGGAGGCGTATATCCAGAAAACAACCTTCATTCCTGAAACCGCTTGGTCAGTTATCGGACCATTTGACAATAAAAGCGGTGCAGGTTACGATAAAGCCTTCATCCCAGAGGAGACGACGCAGCTTGATACAACGCTGACGTACGACGGACACAATTGGCAGCAGCGGACAGATGAGACTTTTGATGGTTACGTAGATTTTCAGACAATCTTCGGGGACGATCTCAATTGGGTAGCGGCTTATGCATGGACAACGGTGACCGTCCCCGATGAACGGAACGCCCACATCCACTTCGGTAGCGATGACCAAGCAAAGATATGGTTAAACGGTGAGTCAGTCTACACCGATAGCACTGCTCATTCGGTGGCAATTGACCACGCCACCATTCCTGTAACACTCAAGCCCGGCGGAAATAGTATCCTCGTCAAAGTCTGCGACGAGGAAATCTTTTGGGGATTCTACCTACGCATCACAGATATAGATGGAAAACCGTTTGAGGACCTGAAAATCAACCATCCCGCAGATGATTAGCAGGGGTATTTAGTTTTACATATTCACTTTATATCTATGGATATGTCTTCCTCTGTAGGAGCGAGCTGTGCTCGCGATCTTGCGAAAAAATGTTAACACCTATAAACGAAAACTAGCTTGTAGGTTGGGTTGAACGGAACTGAGAAGGAAACCGTGGAGGTTCCAAATGGACTTCAACGGCAAAATATCGGTGTACCCCCAAAAAACTTAGTGAAACCCAACTTCAGACCGTCAGCATCGCCGGGGACCTCAGCCGAAAGTCGTTGGGTTTCACTCGGTTTCTGATAGATGCAGCATGCAGGGAGGAACCTTATTTTTCTATCGCTTTTCACGGTTCTGATAGCATCCGTTCAACCCAACCTACGATGCTATGATGCGGTTTTTCTAAAATTGACACCCACCTCTTTTGATGATTTGAAAATCAACCCGATAGGCGGTTTTTCTAAAATTGACACCCACACCTCCGAAAAATAATAGCCCCGTAGGGGCGGTATGTTTATAGAATTTGTTCTTCCTCCGCGATTTTTAGCCCTGTAAGGGCGGTATGTTTATAGTATCCCATGGTGGAATGAATTGTGCCCCTACAAACTCTAATTTTAAATTGGGCAGCTCGCTATCAAAACTAAAGTTTGGACAAGTTTTAAGCGATAAACATGTCGCCCCTACGGGGCTTAGCTTCGCCGGGGATGCTGTTTCTATAAACATGTCGCCCCTACGGGGCTATGCATATACCCGAAAATCCGCGTAATCTGTATAATCCGCGATTCAGAACCCCAATAAAGAATTAATTTTAATTTGCATTTCCAAATTATATATGTTATTATAAATAGTGTAAAACATATTGCGTAAACAAAAACGCCAAAAATAGCGTTTTCGTACCACGCCAGCTTTACTGATAACTGAAAGGTGCCGCTTATGCAAATGTTACACTTCTCGTCTTTTTTTGAAATACGAACCCATAACACAATCGCCTCTAAACCCTTACAACCACTAAGTTTAGCCCAATAACCCAGCCATACCGAATATTACACTGGTGTAACATTTTAAGGATGGCCGTAAACCCGTCGGAGAAAAAAATATAACGCAGATTTTTGCGTACAAAAAAAATTAAAGTGCCTTTATAAAATTACTAAAGTTTGGACAATTTTTAAGATAGACATATCGCCCCTACGGGGCTTTGCATCGCGGAGAATACCATTTCTATAGACATATCGCCCCTACGGGGCTTTGCATCGGTGCATCCACATTTATTTTTCTGGGAGTTTCACTTATAGAGAGAACCTTGGGAAAAATATAGCAACTTGTCGGAAAGCACAGGCTAACAGCCTATGCTACATTTGCAAATTGTCCAAAGCTTAGATAAAATTAAAGTGCCTTTATGACAAAAATCACAGTTCTGACAATTTAATAATTGAATGTCTCTGCCCACGATTAACGCAGCCCTTGCAAATAGACTATCGTTCATGATATACTATAGGCAATACTATGGAGGTGTAATTATGCTTGGACGCGTAAAAATGCTACTGCTATGTCTGATTTTTTTCACCGGCTTACCCCTAATCTTTGCACAAGATGAAGCAAACGACGCAAAAATCATTGAACGCTATAAACTAATGCTCAGCCGCAAACCGAAAGAGGGGAGCACGTTCGATCGACTCTACCAATTTTATCTTGAAGGCCCCGGCTTAGACGCGATGCTCGCCGATTACCAAGCGGAAGCACAAACGAAACCCGATAATCCGAACCCACAACTTATCTTAGGACATCTTTACAAACGCCTTGGGAGAGACGCTGACGCTACTAAAGCATATCAACGCGCCGTTGCACTCGCACCCAAAAATTACTATCCACACTTCGCCCTCGGACAGGCGTACGCAATACTATTGCAGCATGAAAATGCTATTGGCGCGCTCAACGAAGCAGCAACAATCGCTGAAGAGACACAAACCGCCACCCCCGAAGACCTTACTGCTATCTATAAAGCACTCGGCAGATCATACTTCCGCCGAGACCGCATTGACGAAGCCATCTCCGCATGGACAAAGATCGCCGAACTCGACCCTGAGAACATCTTTACACGCATTGAACTCGCTGATTTACTCCGCGAACAAGAACTCTATGAACAGGCAATCGCGCAGCACGAAGCGATTATTGAGATAAAAAAAGATGACCCGTATCGTGTGTGCCTGAGTCGCCGCGAGATTGGCAATATCCACGAAGCAAAAGCCGATTATGCGGCGGCGATCAAAAGTTACGATACCGCACTTGCACTCACAGCACCCGGCAACTGGCTCCGTAAAGACCTCCAACACCGCGTCATCGGCATTTACGCCGCAGACGGCAACTGGGAAGGCTTAATCGAATATTATCAAAACAAACTTGAGATCACACCCAACGAACCCGAACTGCTCGGTTTACTTGCGGCGGCTTATATTGAGCATCAACAGTTAGACGAAGGCATTACAACATATCAAAAGGCGGTAGAACTTGCCCCGACCGATGCTAACCTCCGTTTGAACCTCATCGCAGCATTTCGCAGTGCCGAAAGATTTGAAGATGCAGCAGCAGCTTATGAAGCGTTGCATGAGCAAGACCCTGACGATTTTGGTATCTATCGTGAACTCGGTGAATTATATCTCCATTTAGAAGACGAAGCCAAGGCACGCGCAACGTATCAACGGATGATTGACCGCGACCCCGAAAATGCGGGGACACACCTCATCCTCGCCGAAATTTATGCCAGCAATGAATGGATAACGGATGCCGCCGCAGCCTATCAAAAAGCAATTTCGCTTGCACCGAGCAATCTCGATTATATTGAGTATTTCGGCGAATTCTATTTCCGACAGGGTGATCGTGAGAAGGCGATAGAGACGTGGAATCAGATGGTCGATGCCGACAAAGAGATCGCTGAGAATTATGACCGCTTGGCGCAGCTCCTTGATACAAAGAATTTCCGAACGGAAGCGATCGCCGCCCGGCGAAAAGCCGTTGAATTGACTCCTGATAACTATCGTTATCGCGAGGCATTGGCGAAGCTCCTCATGAAAAACGAGGATTACGATGCAGCGTTGACCGAATACACCGAAGCCGCGAAGTTTGCCCCGAACGCATTTTTTGCCGAGGAGATGGACAACCAGCGGATTGAACTCTACCGGCGACAAGGAACGCTCGTAGAGAAGATCGAAACGGTAGAATCGGAATTGGAAACGGCGGGACTCCCGGCTGCTGATGTCTTCGCGAAGCAGAAACGGCTCGCCAAGATGTATCTCAAACTCGGCAACATCACTTACGCCTTGGAAGTCCTCTTGAAGGCGAAAGCACACCAACCCGACGATATAATTGTCAACCGATGGCTCGCGGAGGTCTACACCCGGCAGAATCGGCGCGATGATGCCAATGCCGTCTATATGCACCTTATCGCCATTGACACTGTGAATACGCGGGAATACTATACCCATATCGCGCGTGCACACTTGAACGCCATGGATTTCGCTGCAGCAACGGAAGCAGCGAAGCAGGTCGTCGCGCACAGTCCGCGCAATCCGGAAGGCCATCAGATGCTTGCCGAAATTGCAAAGCAGTCTGGAAACTATGAGAGTGCTATAGACAGCCTCAAACAGGCACTTCGGCTGCGTCCGGAAGCGATCGATATCCGTTCAGAATTGGCGGCGACCTACAAACTTGCAGGCAAAACCCGGCAGGCACTCGCGCAGTATTGGCGGTGTTGGGAACTAAGCGATAGCGTCAACGACAAACTCGCTTTCGTCAAACCGCTTTCCGAAGCGTATTATGACTTAGGGCGGCGCGGCGAGTTTGAGGAAAAACTGAAGCAGCTCTCAAAATCCAATACATCCAGTGTCGGACCCGTTATCGCCTTGGCAGAACTCTACCGAATGGAGGGTGACCTACCGGGCGCGCGTTTTCAACTCGCGCGGGCATTAGACAGAGAACGCCAGAACCCCGATCTCTTGGCACAACTCGTTACTATCAGCGTAGATCTCGGCGATAACCAAGACGCGCTCACCTATCAACAACGACTCGTCAAGGTGCAGCCCGATCCCAGCCATCAGCGGCGGCTCGGTGAGCTGCTCTTTGATGCAGGTCGTGAACAGGAGGCGATACAGGCGTGGACGAAACTGCTACACGCCAAAAACCAGACGCTTGAAGCGGAGGTCAAACTCGCCACGCTCCTTATTCGGCATGGACTATTTGACGAGGCACTCTTTGTACTGGAGCGCGCAGCGGAAAAGATCACAGGCACAGACGCTCATATCGCACTCTACCAGCTCGGTGTGGTGTTGGTGCGTATGCACGAATTCGACCGCGCGCTTGTACACTTCCAGCGAATTCTGGAGATGCCGAAACCGCCCAAAAATGCAACACAGACCCCAAAAGCCTCCACAACTTACACAACGTCAGGGCCACCGGGAATCAAGACAGACAAATTCCAACTCGCCCGGACGCTGCTCTATCGGGTTCAGGATCAATCGTTTAGGGGAAGCAGTGGACAAGCGTGGCGACCCAGCAATTTTGAGGAGGCACAAGCCGGCGCGCTCATCCATTTGGTGACCATCGTTCAGCAACAGGGGAAACTTAACGAATTTATTCAACAGCTGGAAGCAGATGCGACTGCAAACCCGAAGGACATCCAGACGCTTGAAACGTTGGCACAACTTTATATGCTGACCGACGATAAGAAAACAATTGAAACCATAGAGCGGTTGATCGCTGCGTCGCCAGATGATTTAACCTACCAAGCCATCAGATTGAATTACGTCATTGACGACTCAGATGCCGAGACTGTGCAAAAGCATCTCAACGCCATCACCGGATTAACAGCGGAGGCACGACTCTGGTACACCGCACAATACGTCAGTAAACTCTATCATGAGGACAAAAAGGCGGAGGCAGAGCAGCTGCTCAATGAACTTGAAAACACAAAAGTAACCGATCTCAACGCAAGTGCTATGTTAGTAGACGCGCTGCTCCTGATGGACAGGACGGATGCGGCAGCGCGTATTATTGCCAACGTCCCGATCCCACCCCAACAACAACAGTGGCGGCATACAAGACTCTATACCCAACTGATAAATGTCTATATTCGTAAAGAACAGATCGATAAAGCCGTTGAACTCTTCTGGAGCTACTGTCAACGGACGAAACCCCGGATGACAAACACGCGACGCGTTGCTAAACTCGCAACTTCTTCGACATATTACAGCGGTTATGCACCGATCCAGTCAAACTATCCAACCCCGACAACCTACTATGATCAGGGGCGGTTGCGGTATCTACGGAATTTTTTCAGCGGGTTGTGGAGCCGAGGCCTCCAAGAAGCTTTGTATACCAAATTGCGTGCCGAGTTAGACGCTGCAGCAGGCGCAGACCGTATCTATCCGGCTTTAGCACTCAGTTATTGCCAGTGGTGGGACGGGCAGCGCGACACGGCTCAGGAGATGCTATCAACCTTGCAAAAGGAATTTCCGAACGACCTGACGCTCAAACTTAACACTGCTTTTGCCTCCATCCAGACCGGACAACACGCTGAAGCACTGAAATTACTTGCGGAGCTCGCGGGCACGGATCCGAGAAACCGCCGGCAGTATTACAACCTCACCCTTCAGCTCGCGTTACATACAGGCAACACTGTCGTCGTCCGGGAATTGATAGCGAAACTTCTGAATTCGCCGAGCGGGATCCGCGAACTCTATGAATTTTCGCGGAAACTTCAAGATGCCGGTCTCACCCAACACGCTACTGCCGTTATGAACAAAGCGATGAACTTGGCGATGGGGATGCGCGACCCGAACTTCCTGATACAATTAAGTGCGCACTTAGAGGACCTCGGTCGGGGACGGGATGCTGCACAACTCGCAGAACGTGCACTACGGTTCGCCAGTCAACGCGACCGATTCGGTTCCACTTTGAGAAGCTGGAATTTCCAGCAGGCGACGCATCTCGTGAGCCACTCAAAAAATATCCGAGAACGTGAACCGCAATTAGTTGAAGCCGCCGAAAAGAACCCGAATTCACTGCAAGCACATCTCAAATTAGCCGCCTTCTATGAAAGCACCAATCAGATTGAGAAAGCAGCGGGGGCTTTTGAGACAGCACTCCAGCTGCGCCCTAAAGACACCATAACCCGACAGCGATATGCCGATATGTTGCAGCGGAATGCAAAATTAGAAGAGGCCGTAACCCAATACATTACGCTCCTCAACGACGACCCAAATATACTCGGTTACCAAACATGGGATGTCATCAGAACCTTCGTCCAGGCAAACAGAGTTGACGACCTCGTTTCGCTCGCGAAGGGGATGATTACGTCCTCCATCGGCAGAGACTACGGCAACGAATTCGCAGGCGATGCCGCGCGCGAATGTCTGAACAATAACAACCCCCAAGCCGCTGTCGATATCTACGAAAAACTCTTTGAAGCAGTCCCAAATGATACTTACAACTATCGTTACTTGGCATCTGCCTACGCTGCCATCGGTGAACCAGAGAAGGCAATTGCGTTTCTGCGAAAACAGCTGCAACTTGAGAATCTGTCATCACGAGCCGACCTAATACTACAGTTGGCAGAATTCTACAAAACTGCAGGTACGTTAGAGGACCTCATAAAGGAATATGAAACGAAACGCACCGAAAAACCGAAGGACTCCGTGCACCTCTACCTGATCGCATCCATGAAAATTATGGCAGGTGACCTGGCGGCGACAGACGCGCTTGTGTCCGAACTGTTTGGCGATTCCGACAGCATTAATGGAGAATATCTCAACAATTTAGCAGACGCATACCGGCGCGCCGGTGACTCGGAACGCGAACTTCGGCTGTTGGAATCCACGATTAAAAAACTTGATCCAGATTCGTATCGGTTTCCTGACACGTGCCAGAAACTCGGCGCAGCCTATTCACTAAAAGGCGAGAAAGCGAAAGCACAAGAAGCATTCCGTAAGATGGGGACGATCCGCCTGCTGCGACGCGGATACGACATCTGGGAAAAAACAGGGGTCGCGAACACGTATATGCAGTACGAAATGTGGGACGATGCCGAAGCTGTCTATACCGAAATCGTCAATGACCTCTCCGCGCAATCTTACGAACGGGATCGCGCACAACAACAGTTGATGACAATTAAACAGCGGCGCGGCGATCTTTCAAACGCCACTCAACTCACCGAACAGACGCAAGAGATGAACATCGGAACGCAGCGCGCTTTGGCAGAAGCGTACACGCAACGCGGTGAAACCAAGCAAGCGATAGAGATTTATGAACAGGTCGTCCAAGCGATGCCTGAGGACCTGGAATCACGCGCCCAACTCGCTACCCTCTACTCACGTCGAAACCAACACGATACGGCAACCAGTATATGGAAAGCACTCCTTGAAACGGATCCGGGGAATACAAAGTATCAAGACGGGTTCGTCAGCGCGCATCAAATATCCGGCAACATTGACGAAGCGTTTGCACTCGCGCAGCAATATATTGACGCTGATCCCGAAACGGGTGCCCATTATGTACGGCTCGCGAAACTCCACGCCGCCGAAGAACAGGTTGAAGACGCAATCACCGCATATCAAAAAGCGATTGAACTTGCACCCGGCAATGCACAGATGGCACAGGAATTGGCAAGACTCCATCTCCGCGTAGACGATACAGAGGCCGCCGAAAAAGCGTTCAAGCAAGCCATACAATACACCGGACAAGACTGGGAACGGCAAGATATTGAACAGGAATTGATAAATCTTTACCACCGCGAAGGCACATTGGAAGAGATGATAGCGCAGGCAGAAACGGTGGGGACCCTTACATTCGAGATGCAAAAGGGACGCGCGGAACGCTATCAAAATACCGGCGAATTCGAAAAGGCAGTCAGTACCTACAAGAAAGCGATTGATATGACTGCTGATAGTTACGAGCGCGTCAGAATCAACGACAGTTTACTTGCGTTATACGTCAAACTCGGTGAGACTGATTTGACAATGCAGGTCTATGAAAAATTGGTAAAGACCGATTCAAGTGATAACGCACGCATCACGCTGATTGATGCTTACAAAAATGAGGGAAAACTTGATGCCTTGAAAACGCTTTTTGAAGGTAGACGCGAAAATGATGCGGACAATCCTGCTGTTATTGAGGTGCTCGCTGAGATCTACCGAAACGCAAACGACCATGAGAAGGCAGCGGAGGCGTATCAGGCACTCGGCAAGGCACAGCCGAGCAATGTCAGCAGTTTTTACTACGCCGCCACTGCACTAAGTAAAAACGGACAAACCGAATTGGCAGAGGAGATGCTGGCACGCGGCGAAAGCGCGCTCTTAACAAGCAACCAAAAAAGCGATATGTACTTTCTGAGGACACTCAGCGATATCTGTTATGACGGTAAAATGTACGAGGCAGCAATTAAACTCGCCGATGCCGCAATCGCTGAAAGCGCGAGGTATCGATTCTATGGGGGCAGCTCACCGTTGGAACCGATGTATGAGCTCAAAGGTAAAAGCTACATGCGTCAAAAACGTTACGAAGAGGCATACAACGCGTATCGACAGAAGGCAAGCGTTGCCAGATGGGAATCGAGCCGTAGAAGCGCGGAAACAGCGATGCGCAACGCAGCCCAACAAGGCAACCTTTATGAGAAATGGATCCCAGAACAATTGAAAAAGGTTACGGAGAACCCTGACGACCTTGATGCACGTCTTACGCTCGCGCGAAGTTACGAAGCCAGCGACATGCTTAACGAAGCAATCACACAATACCAGAAGATCAGTGAACGCCAACCCGATAATTCCCAATGGCACAAGAAACTTGGCGATCTCTATCACAAACAGTCCCAACAACAACGTGAGACAGGCGAAGTCCTTGAAGGCACCGCCCTGATCCTTGATGGCAATTCAAGCTTCGTGGAAATCAGTAACAGCGATGTCTTAAACGCTACTACGCAACAGGCAACGGTATCCGTCTGGATCAAACCGACCGAATTCCCGAACAGATACGCGCCTATCATTTTCAAGGGCGACGAACGCACATCCAACCTCAGCCATCGCAGTTACATTCTCTACCTACGGGAAGATGGTAAAATTCAGATCGCCTCAGCGCCAAACGGTCGCGGACAACGATCTTTCTACACCGCATCCGACACCATTAAACTTAACAAATGGTATCACATCGCTGGGGTCATTGATGCGAAAAACAATGTCATGCGGTTGTTCATTAATGGCGTTGAAGTAGGGACAACTGACTTCAGTGGGCGAGACAGTTTTTATCAAAGTCGAAAACCGCTCCGGATCGGTTGGACACACGAAGAAGAGCGACCGACGCAATCCGCCTTTGTCGGGCTTATTGATGAGGTACGTATCTGGAATATTGCTCGGACCGAAACCGAGATCCGTTCAGATATGAATAGTCAGTTGAAAGGTGACGAACCCGGATTAGTCGCTTATTGGAAATTTGATGAAGCGACAGATGCCTTTGTCCGAGATGCGTCCCCGAATAAGAACGACGGCAGATTTATGGGAAATGCAAAACTAACAGCTTACACGCGTCCCATTTTCGATATTTCCAACCCTGAGCAATTAGCACAAGCGGCAGCCGCATATCAAGAGGCAATCCAAGTTGAACCGAATGCCTACGAATTGTATCGACTGTTAGCACGAATCTATAAGAACGCTGAACAGCCAACAGAAGCTGAGGCGGTATATCGTCGCGCGCTGGACGTATTCCTTACGCAAAGCGAATACGATGCTGCAACTAAAGCCATTTTGGACCTCTACACCGATGAAAAACAGGCGGACAAACATATCGCCCTCCTTGAAGAACTGAAACCGAAAATGGTGAACAGTGCCGCTTTCCACGAACTGTTAGGCGATGCCTACAAAAAAGCAGGGGACACCGAAAAAGCGAAAACCGCCTATAACGATTGGATTAAACGGCGACAGAGAGATGTAAATCGGCAACAAAGTTATTGGGGGTACCGCGATTTTGCGGAGAAACTGCTCAGCAAAGGACTCTCCCCGGAAACGGCACTGAAGTTCGCGAAACGTGCTGCACAACGCTCAACAAGCTCAGATTACGTCTTGACACTCGGACACGCCTATCTTGCCAA
This sequence comes from Candidatus Poribacteria bacterium, assembly GCA_963668035.1. GTDB lineage: Bacteria > Poribacteria > WGA-4E > WGA-4E > WGA-3G > WGA-3G. The sequence continues at coordinate 1,775,114 of OY764073.1, forward strand.
CGAACAGTATGAGGAAGCATTGGAAGCGTTTGTCCTCGGTCTAAATACATGGAGAAGTGGATACTCGCCCACCAACGGCTTCTCGCGGATTGCCCAAACCGGCAAAAAGCTGAAGAATCAGGAACGTTACCTCGAAATGCTGAATAAACTGGTTGATGCTATGTCACACAATCTGACTGCCCATCTCAATATCAGTCTTGTACTGGCTGAATTCTACCGGGAGAATGACATGCCCGACAAGGCAAAAGCGCATATTCAAAGTACAGGTTTCATCACCGAAGACGCGTGGTGGACACTCGGTCCCTTTGATAATACCGGCGGCATCGGTTACGATACGACCTACATTCCAGAAGACATAACACAGATTGACACGACCAGAAAATACGAAGGCACAAACGGACAGATCACTTGGCAAAAAGGTGCCGATGAGACACTGGACGGTTATATCGATTTTGGAAAGGATATTGTTGAATGGGGTGTCGTTTATGCATTTGCAACGGTTATATCGCCCGATGAACGGAAAGTCCAATTCCGATTTGATACTGATGACCAAGGAAAAATATGGCTAAACGGCGAAGAGGCGTTCGCACATACCAGAACCTATGCCGCGCAAATTGACCGAGATATTATCCCTGTAACGCTCAAGCCCGGTGAAAACACTGTCCTTGTCAAAGTATGCCAAGAAACAGGCGACTGGGGATTCTACCTACGAATTACTGACACGAACGGAAAACCGTTTGACGATCTGAAAATCGGTAATCCAAAAGAGGAGTAAAATTATTCAGGAGATCTGCTTATGCTTCGACGTGAAAAACGCACAATCCCTATCTATTTTCTATCTCTGATAGCATGCACCTTATGCCTTACAGCCGTCACCCTTGCACAAGAGGCAACGGACAACGCACAAATCATTGAACGCTATAAGCAGATGCTAAATCGCAAACCGAAAGAGGGCAGCACGTTTGATCGGCTTTACCAGTTTTACCTTGAAGGTGCCGGTTTAGAGGCGATGGTAGCCGATTATCAAGCGGCAGCAGAATCCAAGCCTGGTGCGCCGAACCTCCAACTTATCTTGGGACACATCTACAAACGTCTCGGCAAAGAGACCGAAGCAATCAAAGCATATCAACGCGCGGTTACACTCTCCCCGAACAATTACTATCCGCATTTCGCGCTGGGACACACCTATACAACATTACGTCAATATGAACAGGCGATCGACGCACTGACGAAAGCAGCAGCGTTATCAGAGCAGACGGATTCTGCGACATCTACGGATCGGACTTCTATTTATAAAACGCTCGGTCGCGCCTATTTCCATCAAGACCGTATAGACGAAGCAATCGCAACATGGACAAAGATCGCTGAATTGGAACCACAGAACATTTTCGCGCGTATTGAACTCGCCGACCTCTTCCACGAGCAGGAACTCTATCCACAAGCTATCGCGCAGCATGAAGCGATCATTGAGATTAAAAGAGAGGACACGTATCGTGTCTGTCTCAGCCTCCGAGAAATCGGCAAAATTCACGAAGATGCCGGTGCCTATCGCGAGGCACAAGCACGTTACGATGCAGCGTTGGCGTTGACGGCTCCCGGCAATTGGCTCCGCAGAGACCTTCAACAACGTATCATCGGGATTTACGCCGCCGATGCAGATTGGAAGGGCTTAATTGCCTACTATCAAGACAAACTTACGACAGCCCCGAATGATCCTGAACGCATCGGCTTGCAGGCTGCAGCGTATATTGAGAATCAGCAGCTGGCGGAAGGTATTGCTGCCTACCGCAAAGGGTTAGCACTCGCGCCGACAGATACCGAACTGCGCCTAAATCTGATTGCTGCGCTCCGTAGTGCTGAACAATTAGAGGATGCTGCGGTAGAATACGAAGTGCTCAGCGAACAACACCCTGACAATTTCGGTATCTACCGCGAACTCGGCAAGTTATATTTAGCACTTGAAGACGAAGACAAGGCGAAATCAGCGTACCAACGCATGATTGATCAAGACCCTGAAAACGCAAGTACACACCTCACGCTCGCCGAAATTTACACCGGACATGAATGGCTGGAAGAGGCTGTTGCAGCGTATCAAAAAGCGATCTCACTTGCACCTGATAACTTGGACTATATTGAATATTTCGGTGAGTTTTACATGCGTCAAGGCAGTCGCGAGCAGGCGATTGAGACCTGGAATCAAATAGTTGCAGGTGAAAAGGGTATTGCCGAGAACTACGACCGCTTGGCGCAGCTGCTTGACACGAAAGATTTCCACACTAAAGCCCTCGCTGCGAGTCGGAAAGCCGTGGAATTGATGCCGGATGCGTATCGTTATCGTGAGGCATTGGCGAAACGACTCACGCAGCACAAGCAGTACGACGCAGCGTTAGCAGAATACACGGAAGCGGTAAAGCTCGCACCGAACGAATTTTTCGCCGAGCAGATGGACGACCAACGCATAGAACTCTATCGGCGGCAAGGGACACTTGTAGATCAGATTGCGGCGATGGAGGTAGCACTTGAGAAACCAGACATCCCGGATTCCGACATCTTCGCGAAGCAGAAACGGCTCGCCAAAATGTACTTGAAGCTCGAGAATAACACGTATGCACTTGAGGTGCTTTTGAACGCGAAGACTCTCCGACCCGATGACGTTACGGTTAACCGATGGCTCGCTGAGATCTACATCAAACAAGGCGAGCGTGATGCTGCAAATGCGGTCTATACCCATTTAGCAAATATTGACAGGACGAATGCCCGAGAATACTACACCAACATCGCGCGACTTCATCTGAACGCCATGGATTTAGAAGCCGCGAAAACCGCTGCCAAACAGATCGTCGCCCACAGTCCGCGGAATCCGGAAGGACATCAGATGTTCGCGGAGATCGCCGAACAGACCGAAGACTATGAAACCGCAACCGAGAGCCTTAAACAGGCGATTCGGCTGCGGCCGGAAGCAATTGACATTCGCGCCAAATTGGCGGACACTTACAAAATTTCAGGTCGCTTTCAAGAGGCGATTTCACAATATTGGCGGTGCTGGGAACTAAGCGATAATTTGGCGGATAAACGCACCTTTCTTAAACCACTTTCCGAGCTATATTACGGACGACACGGTGAGTTTGAAGAGAAGCTCAAGCAGCTCTCAAAATCCAACCCATCGAGCGTTGCCCCCGTTTTAGCACTCTCCGAACTTTATCGAACAGTGGGTGACCTCTCAAGTGCGCGTTTCCAACTCGCCCGCGCATTAGATAGGAACCGCGAGCATCCGGAACTATTGGAAACATTGGTCAAGATTAGTTTTGACCTTGGCGATATAGCGGCCGCACTCACTTATCAACAACAGCTCGTCAAAGCACACCCAGGCCCCGACCAGCAGCAAAAACTCGGTGCGTTATTGTATGATGCGGGTCGTGAACAAGAGGCAATTCAGGCGTGGTCAAAAGTGTTGCACACAAAAAATAAGCCCGTGGAAGCGGAGGTAAAACTTGCGACACTTCTAATTGAATACGGTCTCATTGAAGAGGCTCTTTTCGCGCTGGATCGCGCCGCAGAAAAAGCGACAGGTTCCACATCGCATATTGTCTTATATCAAATCGGGAAGATACTGGTTGAGATGAACGAATTCGACCGCGCAAAACCGATCTTCCAGCGGATCCTACAGATGCCGAAACCGCCTGCTGATTCAAACGCACGGATTGTACGCACGAGCGGACAGAACATCAGCAGTAGAAACCCGCAGCAGCGGCAGCCGACCAGCTTTGACGAGGCACAAACCGGTGCTCTCACACAGTTGAAGAACATCATGGAACAGGAGGGTCAACTGGATGCACTGATCGCACAATTTGAAACAAACGCTGCGGCAAATCCGAAGGATATGCAGACGCTTGAACTGCTTGCCGAGCTCTACACGTTGACGAATAACTTTGAGAAAAAAAGGGAAATTGCCGAAAGACTGCTCGCAATATCCCCGAACAATCCGGCATATCAAAGCATGCGATTGGATTTACTCGCTACGGAACCGACATTCAACTATGAGATTTTGAAAAAACAGTTTGACGCAATGCCAGGATTGACACCCGAAACACGGCATCGGTACACCATCGGATACGCACGTAAATTCCTTTACGGCGCAGAAGCGGAAGATAGGGAAAAACTTCTTGATGAGCTTGAAGCTATAGACGTGACGAACCTGAGCAACGGTCCGACACTCGTCCGAATGCTTATTGACACCGGAAGGACTGAGGCAGCAGAAAAAGTTATCGCACAATTGCCGACACCGACGATAGGGCAGCTCAATCAGCAGTATCGTTTCTATGAGCATCTCACGACTGCTTACCTCCGTGAAGGACACATCGACAAAGCGATTGCCCTCTATTGGAAGTTTTTTGAGCGGACGAAACCGCGTACGACAGGTATAAGACGCGTCGCCGCACTTAGCCTTTCGTCCTACAGTTATAGCGGTTATAGACCGATTCAAACCAGCTATCCAGCACCGACATTCTATTATAACCAAAACCGTTTGCAGGCCTTGCAGCAGTTTTTCAATCAACTGTGGATAAATAATCAACAGGAAGCGTTGTACACGGCATTTAAGGCACACTTGGACACAACTCAAGGGAGAGAGCGTATCTATCCGCTTCTGGCGATGAGTTACTGCTATTGGTGGGAAGGCAGACGTGCGGAAGCCCAGGAGATCCTCTCGGCGTTGCAACAGGAATTCCCGAACGATCTCACGCTCAAACTCAATACCGTTTTTGTTTCTATCCAGACAGGAGAATTTAAAACGGCGTTGGCTCTCCTAAAAGAACTCACTGCAGCAGATGTAAAAAACCGCCATCAGTACTACGATCTAACCCTACAGCTTGTTTTACATACAGGTGATACGGTGAGTGTCCGTGAGTTGGTAACCAAAATTTTGAATTCACCCAGAGGAGTACGAGAACTTTATCAGTTTTCACAAAAACTCCAACAGAGCGGACTGACGCAATATGCGATCGCGGTCGCGCAGAGAGCGACAACCTTAGCGATGCGGGAACGTGATCCGAACCTGCTTGTGCAGTTAAGTCAGCATCTGAATAGACTCGGGCGCGGACAGGATGCCGCACGGCTCGCGGCGCGTGCCTTACAGTTCGGCGACCACCAGATGTCCCAGTCTCGGAATATGCTGCGGCAGGCAATGCGCCTGGCGGGCAGTGCCACAAGCACAGAGGACCGAGAAGCCAAGTTAGTTGAAGCCATCGAAAGGAATCCGAAGTCATTCCAAGCACATATCAGATTGGCATCATTTTACGAAAGCCGGAGCCAGATCCAGAAAGCATCGGACGCTTATGACGCAGCCCTCGCGCTCCGTCCTACGGACAGCATGACCCGAAAGCGGTACGCAGAGATGTTACAGCATAGTGGCCGCGCCAAAGACGCTGTAACACAATATGTTATTCTCCTAAAGGAAGACGCAAACTTCCTCCGTCCTAACTATTGGCAAATCATCGAAATTTTCTTCAAAGCTGGAGAGGCGAATACATTGATTGCAACCGTGAAGGAGGGACTTGAGACAACCCGGCAATATAGTGGTAGATATTACGAGATTGCACGTGCCGCAGCAGACCAGTGTACCCGACATAACAACCCGAAAGGGGCGATTGAAATCTACGAAAAGATGGTCGAAGTCAACTGGCACAGCGCGTATCAGCACTTAGTGTCGGCTTATGTCGCAGCAGGACAGCGGGAGAAGGCAATTCAACTCCTACGCGGTAGACTGCGAACCGAGAGCCCGGAAACACAAGTGCAAATTGTGTTGAGAATGGCGGAATTCGATGAAACGTTAGATGAACTCAAAAACTTGATAACCGAATATGAACCGAAACTTACTGCGGATAAACAGGAGCCAGCGTTGCTCTACTTTGTTGCGATCCTAAAGGTTGTGACAGATGATATTGAAGGGGCAGACCCGCTCGTCAGCAGACTCCTTGAAGACGTGCCTTCAAGGATGAGGCTAAGCTGGTTGAACACATTAGCGGATGCTTACCGTAGTAAATCTGATAGCCAACGTCAAATCCGAATGCTTGCGGCGGCTACGCAAAACGTTGACCCTCAGTTATCGTGGCAACTTTCAAGCACTTACGAAAAACTTGGCGAAGCTTACATGAGAACAGGTGAAAAAGAGCAAGCTTGGAACGCCCTGCGTAAGATGGGCGCGCTTCGATTGATGCGAGCCAGTAGTGGTTCCTATTGGGAAAAAGAAAACATTACACGGAAATATATGGAACACGAAATGTGGGACGACGCCGAAGTGCTGTTCACCGAGATTATCAACAACCCATCGGTACAACAATACCAACTTGAACGAGCGCAAAAAGCGTTAATGACTATTAAAGCCAAACGCGACGGATTATCAGAGACACCGGAGTTACCCACTAAAAGGGGAAACCTAAATATTGGGGTACAGCGGGCGATGGCACAGCAGTACATGCAGCGTAATCAAATCGGAAAAGCCATAGAGATATACGAACAGATCGCGAAAGTGATGCCGGAAGACCTCGAATCCAGATCGCAACTTGCAACGCTTTACTCACGTCAAAATCAGCACGACAAGGCGGTTGAGGCCTGGAAGGCACTGCTTGAAGCCGACCCAGAAAACACAAGGTATCAGGATGGGCTTATAGATGCCTACCAGCAGGCGGGAAGAGTCGGGGACGCTATTAAACTTGCAGAGGAATATATTGAGGCCGATTCTGAAGTGGGTGTCCACTACGTACGCCTCGCAAAACTCTATGCCGCTGCCGGTCAAATTGACGATGCCATCACGCACTATAAAAAAGCAATTGAACTCACTTCAGGCGATGCACAGGTTTATCAACAATTGGGGCAGCTCTACCTTCGCGAAGACGACTTGGACGCTGCCGAAAAGGCTTTTCAAGAAGCACTCCGCTACGCCGCACAAAACGGCGGGCGACACAACATTGAACAACAACTTTTAAATGTCTATCACCGCCAAGGAAAACTTGAGGAGAAACTAAAGGAGGCGGAAGAAAAAGGGACCCTCACTTTCCAGATGTTACAGCAGCAGGCGCGCCACTATTCAAACCAAGGTAAATTAGATGAAGCGGTCAAGGCGTACAAGAAGGCACTTGAAATGACGACTAATGATTGGGAACGACAGAATATAGAACGGCAGCTGGTGCGTTTCTACCGTAATCAAGGTAAATTGGAAGAGGTGCTAAAGGCGGCGGAAAAGAACGGGACGCTCACGTTTACCATGCAAACAGAGCTCGCACGCCACTATCGGCAGGCGGGTGAATCAGAAAAAGCGATCCGTGCATATAAGACGGCACTCAACATGACATCCCAAGATCATGAGCGAAATCGCATCGCCTCTGAACTGATGCAAGAATACGCCCGGGTCGGTGAAGACGATTTAGCGATAGAGCTCTATGAATCCGTGTATCGACCCGATTCAAGTACGACATCAACGATGTATGGAGCCTCCGGTCTTAGCGTTAAATTCGGTGGAGATGAAGTGCGCGAAAGTTTGATTCAGGCTTATAGTCCTCAACGGAAACTTGAGAAATTGAGAACGCTTTTTGAAAAAAGACTTGCGGAAAATGCAAATGATCCAGCTATCCTTGAAATGATCGCCGAGATTTATCGGACTGAGAACCAGCATGAAAAGGCGGCCGCGGCATATCAGACACTCTGTACAGCGCAGCCGAGCAATGTTCGTGCTTTTTATCATGCTGCCGCTGCCTTTCAGAAAAATAGGCAGCCTGAATTGGCAAAAAAGCTCTTGAAACAAGGCGAGCGTGCCCTCTCATCAAATCATAAGAAGGGCGATATGTGGCTTCTCATGGCACTCGGTGCCATCTGCTTTGAGAGTGAAATGTATACGCCAGCCATCACGTTCTTTAAAGATGCTGTAGTCGCAGTTGGCACTACATACGGTGGTGGCGGTAATTGGCACCTGGAAATCTTATACGAAATGCTTGCCAAAAGCTACCGCGCCACAGAGCAGTATGAGGAGGCTGTCAAGGCATATCAACAGCTGGCGAATGTCGCCAGAAGTTCACATAGGCAAGAGGAAGCCGAAGCAGCGATCAAGCAGGTCTATAATGAAGGCAACCTACACGAAAAGCGGATTCCTCAGCATCTCAAAAAACTTGAACAGAATCCAGATGATACCGATACGCGGCTGTCCCTTGCAGAAAGTTATGTATCCAGCGGCAAAGTCGAAGAAGCGATCGCGCACTACGAGAAACTCGCTGAACTGCAACCTGATAACGTCGAATGGTACAAGGCAATCGGCAGCCTTTACCGAAAAACCTGGACCCCAGCTAAACCGGAGCGATTGGCGAAAGTGGCGGCCGCATACGAAAAAGCGATCACGCTTGAGCCGACTTCTTATGAACTGTACAGCCGCTTAGCAGATACCTATAAGAAAGCAGCGCAGTTATCAAAGGCGGAAGCGTTGTACCGCCAAGCTCTGGCGGCTGATCTTACACCCGCAGAACACGATTCCGCGATGACAGCTATCTGGCAACTCTACGCGGGTGAAAAGCACGCCGATAAACGCCTCGCTATCCTTGAAGAACTGAACACAGAGATAGACAACAGTGCGGTCCTTTATAGATTGTTAGGCGATACCTATAAAGAGATGGGAAATCCCGAAAAAGCCGGGGTTGCCTATACGAAATGGTTAGAAATACGGCGACAAGCCGTGGACCAGAACCGACACGCTTCTGAATATCAGCAGCTCGCTGAGGAGATGCTCCAGAAAAATATTATGCCTGAAACCGCGTTAGAATTCGCGAAAACCGCCACGCAAATCCGAACAGATAGGAAATACGTGCTAACATTAGGACACGCCTATCTCGCAAATGCAGAGTATGAAGCAGCACTGGAACAGTTCATGCGCGGTTTAAACCTCATCAATCAATCCAGGATTACTTTCGTACAGATTGAAGAGCTTTTGCTGTCGCCTATCTCTGAAGCTGGCAACCGTGCAGATGACAAAACCCCGTACGCTGAAATTGCTGGGAAGCTGCTGGATGCGGTGTCTGAAAAACTCGACAATCAGTCGGAGCACCTGCTCGCCTTAGCAAAATTTAGCTTAGATCACGGCTTAACCGAGAAGGCAGCTACATTTATCTACAAAGCAGGTTTCATCCCTGAAGACGCGTGGTTAACCCTCGGACCGTTTGACAATACAGAGGGCACCGGCTACAAAACTGCACACATTCCAGAACAGGCAACACAGGTAGACGTATCAGCGACATACGACGGGGCAGACGGACAAGTAACTTGGAAAAAACTGGACGATACTACCTTTGACGGCTTCGTCGATTTCGGTAAGGATGTCAATTGGCGTACCGCATATGCGTGGGTAAAAATTAGTTCACCTGATGAACGGGAGGCACAGCTCCGATTCGATAGCGATGACCAAGGAATCGTCTGGCTAAACGATAAAAGGATGTATGCACATAGAAGACGGAACCGGGGTGCGGTAATGGATCGGCGGACTATCCCGGTAACGCTTAGGTCCGGCGAAAACAGTATCCTCGTCAAAGTGTGCAATGAAACGTCAAATTGGGGGTTCTATCTGCGGATTACTGATACAGATGGAAAGCCGTTTGACGATTTGAAAATCGATAACCTAAAAGACGAATAAATATTTTTGTTTTAAATCCCTTGACATTTAGAAAATTCTTTGTTATAATTGAAAGTAAGGACTCCACAACTATTCAAATAGCAATTCGGGAACTTTCACAAAAGGAGCAAAATTCATGGAAGAAAAATTGATTCTTGAAAAGATCCAGCGCGTCCGCCAGCGACTGAACATCCAGCGGTACTTCCAGACGTTCGCGACATTCCTCTTCTACGGGTTTCTGGTGTGTATCCCGTTCGTCATCGCCGACAGCGTCACAGCTTTTAACATCCCACCCATGCTTTTTCTATGGGTCGCACTCGGCATCGCCGTCGGTGCCTTCGTCGTTCGACTGCTGCGTCCTGTCAGTCTTGCAGAAGCAGCGCGGGCGATTGATACAGATGCGTCTCTTAAGGACCGCGTGATCAGCGGCTTAGAGCAGATTCAACGCCGCACCGATGAAACTTTAACAGCACTCCAACTTCAGGATACGACCAACAGGTTACAGGCGGTACCTGTGAATAAGGTCGCGCGTTATACTGTACCGCGCGAGACCAAATTTATCGTACTTGTTGCCATATTTCTCGTCGGTTTTTCGTTCGTAGAGTTTTTTGCACCGCCTGCGACCTCAACAGAGATCGATTTCTCGCCGCAGATCGCAGCAGAGGCTGACAATCTCCTGAACGAGATTGAAAAAGCGAAAAAGGAGGCAGCACAAGACGAAGATGCGGAACTTGAAGAAATCTTGAAAGAGATTGAGGAAAGAGCACTTGAACTGAAGAAACCGCAGATCGCCCCTAAAGAGGCACTCGCCAGAATGACGGAATTGAGCGCGCTCCTAAAGACGAAAGTCGATCCGCTCAAGATGGCGCAGCAGGAAGCACTCATGAAAGGATTAGGACAGCAGTTCATCGGTAATCCATATTTGGGTGAATTCGGGCAGCAGCTGAAACGCGGGGATTATCAACAGGCAGCGGCGAAACTTGACAACGTAACGAAAAAGTTACCGGAATTCGACAAGGAAAAACGCCAAAATATTTCCGATGAGCTGAAACGCGGCGGCAAGAGCCTCCAAGGCACCGACCTTGACGGTCTCGGCACAGACTTATCGGGAGCCGGCGAAGGTTTAGCCAATGACGATGTCGAAGGCGCGCAAACGCGGCTCCGCGCATCCAGCAAAAAGATGCGGGATATGTCCCTGCTCAAGAAACGCAACCTACAGTTAGCGAAATTGCTCTCGGAATGCGAAGCTTGCAAGGCTGGCATCGCCGGAGTCTGCCAAAGTAATAAGGCGGGATTAACTTCTGCATTGAGCCAGAATCCGAGTAACACTGCCGGCAAAAAAACCTCAAAAGGTCAACTGGGTTCAGAAGTCACATCGCTGGATTCTACGCTCAACCTTGAGCAGATTACCGGTGTTCAAGGAGAAGGCGGCTCTACGGTCCAAACCTCTAAGACATCCGCGGAAGGGCAGCAATCCGCTGTCAGTTATAAAGACGCGTACACGAAATATCAGAAGCTTTCAGAGGACGCACTCACCGAAGAGCAAATTCCTTTGGGCTACAAGTTTTACGTGAAACGCTATTTTGAATCCATCAAACCGAGCGATGAATAGTTTTCAGTTTTCAGTTTTCAGTTGTCAGTCTGGTTTGTGATAAATCAATATCTTCTTGTCACGTTTGTTACCCATAGTGTGTAACGACGGTTCCGAAGAGATGATAGATGATCAGAAACCTCTTAACTGACAACTGGCGACTGGTAACTGATAACCAATCAGGAGCAACATGTCCGAACACGCTGAACAAAAATACGAAGAATTTCGCGAGACCTTCCTAAAAATACAAGAAGAAGTATCCAAACAAATCGTCGGGCAAAAAGAAATTATTGAAGGCGTTCTGATCTGTCTCATGACAGGCGGACACGCGCTGTTAGAAGGTGTCCCCGGTTTAGGCAAGACCCTGCTCATCCGGACGCTACACGAAGTATTGGACCTCGAGTTCTCCCGAATTCAGTTCACCCCGGACCTGATGCCGGCAGACATCATCGGTACGACAGTTGTCGCTGAGGATGAAACCGGGCGGAAGTTCTTTGAATTCCAGAAAGGTCCCGTATTTGCCAACCTTATTCTCGCTGACGAGATCAACCGTGCAACCCCTAAAACACAGTCTGCTCTGTTAGAAGCGATGCAAGAAAAATCCGTGACTGTTGCGGGGCAGCAGCAGACACTTCAATTGCCTTTCTTTGTGATGGCGACGCAAAACCCGTTGGAGATGGAAGGTACCTATCCGTTGCCTGAAGCGCAGCTCGACCGCTTCTTTTTTAAACTCAAAGTTGAATACCCAAGCCTTGACGAACTCGACCTCGTGATGGAACGCACCACGAAACGCGAAATGCCATCTGTAGATAAAGTCTGTGATGGTGAGCAGATTAACGCATTGGAACAGATCGTGCGTGATATTCTCATCGCTGAAGACGTACGACGGTACGCCTTGCGGATTGTGTTAGGGACACACCCGGAAGCCGAAGATGCACCCGAGCTAACAAAAAAATATGTGCGCTACGGTTCCAGCCCGCGCGGCGCGCAAGCGTTAATTCTCGGCGGGAAGGTTCGCGCAATTCTTGATGGTAGATACAATGTAGCCCGCGAAGATATTCAAGCCATCGCGCTACCGAGTCTGCGGCACCGTCTTATCCTTAGCTTTGAAGGCGAGGCAGAAGGGATTGACCCGGATGACATTATCCTGCATCTGTTGGAAGAAATTTAATGCCTGGTAGGGGGGTGTTGCCTGCTTACATCTTTTTTTAAAAATTAATCATAACCAAAATTCTTGAAATTCATCGGAGCGAAAACCCAATAGTTAAAAAAGATGAACGATACACAGTCTGCCTTTGACAGCGAATTCCTTAAGAAACTTGAATATCTCTATATCGTCTCGAAAAAGATTTTTGCCGGACGTATCAAGGCGGAACGGCGCAGTACGCGGCGCGGTGTGAGTGTCGAATTCGCCGATTACCGCAACTATACCGCAGGCGACGATTTCCGTTACATCGATTGGAACGCTTTCGCACGTCTGGACGAACTCCTGCTAAAACTTTACGAAGAACGCGAAGACCTGCACATCTATTTTCTCGTGGATGCGAGTCAATCAATGACCTACGGGGAGTTGCCAAAACTGATTTATGCGAAACGCGTCGCCGCCGCGCTCGCCTATATCGGCTTATCCAACCTTGATCGAATCAGTATCACCGCTTTCAATAACACAGGTGTGAATCGGCTGCCGACGGAGCGTGGGAAAGGTAAAATCTTTACTGTGCTTGATTTTCTTGAGCAGCTCAACGGCAGTGGCGAAACGAATTTGGAGAACGCCTTCCACAACTTCGTTCATACCACCAAACGGCGTGGGCTCGTCGTCCTAATTTCCGATCTCTTTGATCCGAGCGGATTTACCAACGGTCTAAACGTGTTGAAATTTCAAAAGCATGAACTCTTCGTGATCCATATCATTGATCAGAAAGAAGTCGCCCCTGATCTGCTCGGTGATTATCATCTTGTTGATGTTGAAACAGATCAGCTGCGCCAAGTCACTATCAACGAAAATCATCTTAAGCGGTATCAGGCACTGTTCCAAAAATACTGTGACGACATGGATTTATACTGCATGCAACGTGAAATCAGCCTCGTACGGACGACAACAGAATCACCCTTCGAGGAGCTTATCTTACGCATCTTCAGGATGGGCGGCTTTGTCTCTTAAATGAACTTCTTATCTCCCACCTCACTTCTTCTATTTGGGTTGGCTATCCCGATTGTCGCGCTGTATATCCTTAGACTGCGTCGACGCCGCGAACCGGTCTCTACACTCATGTTCTGGGAAGAAATTTTTAGAGAACGGCAGACGACTTCGTTGTTCCAGCGACTGAAGCACCTCTTATCACTCCTCTTGCAACTGCTATTTCTGACGCTCTTGGTGCTTTCAATCGCGCGGCCGCAGTTCGCTTTCATAACGAAATCTGCACGACAATTGGTTTTGATTATTGACCAATCGGCAAGCATGAACGCTGTTGAAGCAGAGACAGACGGACTCACGCGTTTAGAGATCGCCAAAGAGAGCGCGCTCCGCACCGTAGATGGGCTCCGTTTCATGGACGAAATGACCGTAATCAGTTCACATACACGCCCTATCATTCACATCCCATTTACGAATCATCAGAAATCGCTCCGGGAAGCGATCCGTTCGATCCAACCGACTGACATCAGTACGAACCTTGAACCCGCCTATGATTTAGCAGAGGCGATTGCGCAAACGAAGTCTAATCCTGAAATTGTTATCTTCAGCGATTTTCAGTCGATTTCAGAGGCGTTACTCGCTAAGCTTAAAAGCAAAAAGGAACAAGAGCCGGATACCACCGAAGAACCGGATCCAGAAATCAAACGGCATCTGATACAGATCGGCAAAGCGAACGACAATGTGGGTATTACGAAGTTTCGCGTCCGTAAGAGCCTCGTTAACGCCTTCGATTACCAAACCCTATTGCGTGTTGTCAACGCCTCAGAAGAAGAGAAAAAATTCAACGTTGAACTCTATTTCAACGAGAACCTTTTTGATGTACGCCCTTATACGCTTGCGCCTGGCGAAAGTAAATCCGAGATTTTCAGTAACTTCGCGTTTGAAGGCGGCAAACTCAAAGCGGTGCTTGATATCCAAGACACCCTGGTCTCCGACAACATCGCTTATGCCACGCTTCCGAAACGCGATCTGATCCCTGTTCTGCTTGTGACGGAAGAAAATCCGTTTCTCCAAAAGGCACTCGCCGTTGATGAACAGATACAACTCACTGTCCTCACACCCACCGAATATGAAACCAATGTCCGCAACGAAAACCCTAATTCACAAACGGAACAAGCTTATCAGGTCGTTATCTTTGATCGTTATAGCCCTCCCTCCCTCGGCGATGGGAATTATATGTTTATCTATCCACCTGCTACGGCAGGGCGAGAGGACCTCGCCCCTACGTGGGATATCGGTGACGCGTTGGAGACTCCGATTATTACGGATTGGGAACGGACGCATCCTATCTTACAGCACGTTCACTTGGAGAACGTCCAAATCGGTACAGCCTATCAAGTCACGCCGCCCGCTACAGCACAGGTCCTTGCTCGTTCATTTGAGTCGCCTGTCCTGTTCATTGATGTTAAGCCGAACCGCAAAATTGTTTTCGCTGCTATTAATATCTTGGAATCCGATCTGCCGTTACGCATCGCATTTCCGGTAATTATAGCGAATACCATCCAATGGTTCCAACAGCGTTCTGAAATTCAGGAATACCATCTCCATACAGGAGAAGTGCTAAAGCAGGAGATTGCATCGATAGCGGCAGCCGCTGAACCCGGACGAAAGGCAGCAACTGATTCACCGGAAAGCCCCCAAAAACTTGTAAAAATCACGGGACCTGAAGACGAAACATGGGAACTTCCTGTTGAAGGCGACGCTTTGCTTTTTGAGCAGACGCAACGTGCAGGTTTCTATGAACTGAAAATCTCAGAAGCAGCGGATGCTACATCAGAACCAGACGCAGCCGATCCCACAGAAGATAATGGCGGAACGGTATGGGCTGTTAATCTCGCCGATGCGGCAGAGTCGCATATCGGTGCGGATCCGGCAGTTGAAGCACTGACAGAAGAATCTGTAGCACAGCGTAGTGCCGCGCTCGGACGTTACCCACCGTGGGTCTACTTGGTATTCCTCGCTGTCGGATTGAGTGTCGTTGAATGGTTCTTATATCAACGCAGAAGAATTGATTAAAATAGTAGACACACACCGCGTGCCGTAACATTATATGCAAACGGTTTGACATACAGCAACGCGCTGTGATACTATAAATATAACAGAATCACTGGACTAAAAATATGGAAATTACACGACCTCTCTTACTTTTACTGCTCTTATTGCTACCGCTCCTCTACTACGGCTTTCGTCGTAGTCTGGTAGACCTATCGCGAACGCAGCGACTGATGAGTCTGGGGATCAGAATTATCATCGTGCTGCTGCTGATTTTAAGCGTTGTAGATGTCCAATACCTGAAAACTGATGACAAATTAGCCGTGATGTTTCTGGCAGACATCTCCGATAGCATCTCTGACGATGGATTGACGAAGGCGACAGATTACCTCAACGAAGCCTTGGAATTACAAGGCGGGAGCCAGCAAGCAGGGCTTATCGCATTTACGGACAAAGCAGAAGTCGTTCAGCCATTGAGCGTAGAGGCGAGGGCCTCTCGTTCTTCCCTTAATGCCGAATTAGAACTCGCTGAAATCAAAAAAACGTGGCTGGATGCAGATGAAGATGCCGGTGACACAACGAACATCGCACAAGCCATTGAGACCGCATGGGGAATCTTCCCAGCAAATGCGAACAAACGTATCGTCCTCATCACAGACGGTGTCGAAACACAAGGTGAAGCGATTCACACGGCACTTCGCGGAAAAGATTTTGGCATACAAATTGACACAGTGCCGATATATCCCAGCGATGCACCGGAAGTTATGGTTCAAAGGCTTGATATGCCTGCACAAGTCAAGCAAGGCGCACCGTTCAATGTGGAAGTGCTTATCCACAGCAACCATGAAGACATAGCAGAGATCCGTCTCTTCAAAAACAAATTTGAGGTCGCTAAACAGGAAGCTCGGCTTGAAGAAGGCGAAAACCGTGTGATATTTACCCAGACGACCACAGAGAGCGGGACCCTGACTTACGATGCGATCTGCCGGACGACAAAAGATACACGCTACGATAACAACCGCGCCCTCGGTATCGTTTCCGTTACCGGCAAACCGAAAGTCCTCCTGATTGATGAAAACGAATCGCAAGCACGCTATCTGACGAGAGTCCTTGAAGATGCGAAAATCCGCGTGGATGTTCGCAACGGGTTGGGTGTCCCGAATGAACTCGCAGATTTACAAAACTATGAACTCATCATCTTCAGCGATGTCCCTGCGAACCGTCTTACCGATAAACAGATGGACCTCATCCGCACTTATGTACAAGACCTCGGTGGCGGCTTCATGATGCTCGGTGGCGAAAATAGTTTCGGACTCGGCGGGTACTACAAAACTCCCATCGAAGAAATTTTACCCGTCCGTACCGACACTGAGAAGAAAAAGGAGACCCCTTCGCTGGCAATCGTCCTTGTCATTGACAAATCGGGAAGTATGGGCGGTATCAAGATTGAATTGGCGAAAGAGGCAGCACGGGCATCCGTTGAGCTGCTCGGACAGCGTGATAAGATTGGGGTCATCGCTTTTGATGGGTCCCCCTTCTGGATTGCGGAGATGCACGATGCTTCGGATAAACAGTACCTCTCAGACCAGATCGGTTCTATCGTCGCTGGCGGCGGCACGAACCTCTATCCTGCGCTTGAGCAGGCGTACTTTGCACTGACAGAGACTACAGCGAAACTCAAGCATGTCATCGTTCTCAGTGACGGACACTCTAACCCCGGAGACTGGTACGGTATCGCCAATGCCATGCACAGCGAGAGCATAACAATCTCAACCGTCGGCATCGGCAGCGGTGCTGACATGAACCTGCTTACCAATCTCGCGAATTGGGGCGGCGGACGTGAGTACTTCACACAAGACCCATATAACGTGCCGCAGATCTTCGCAAAAGAGACCGTCACGGCATCTAAATCCGCGATCATTGATGAACCCTTTATACCGCAACAGATCAAACCTACGCAAGTCTTAAGCGGGATTGATTTGGGGCTTGCTCCTTTCTTACTCGGTTATGTTGCGACGCAACCGCGCCCTACCGCTGAAACTTTCCTTGTCTCCGATAGAGGCGATCCACTCTTGGCAAGTTGGCAATACGGGTTAGGGAAATCTGTCGCTTTTACCTCCGATGCGAAAGCCCGTTGGGCTGCCGATTGGCTGGAATGGCCCGGATACGGCAAGTACTGGACGCAACTGGTGCGCGATACCATGCGAAAAACAACGCTCAGCAATTTCCAAGCGAAGATTACGAAAGAGAAAGGGACTGCACATCTTGCCATTGACGCGCTTGGCGAAACCGGGGAATTCCTAAACGAATTGGACAGCGACATCTCTCTTATTGGACCCAACCTCAAAAAACAGGAACTTGCCGTTACTCAGAGCGCGCCCGGACATTATGAACTCGATTTTCCGACAAAAGACGTGGGACCTTATTTCGTTAACATCATGCAAAAACAGGCAGGAGAAATCGTCAACACGCAAGTGAGCGGCACGGTTGTTTCTTACCCTGAAGAATACGTTGTTCACAACGCCGATGAATCACTATTGAGCCAACTCTCGACGACATCGGGCGGGAAATTCAACGCCTCTGTGGAGGACGCATTTCGTGCCCCTGAAGACCCCGTTATGCTTCGGATTCATCTCTGGAGACCCTTTCTGATCGCAGCACTCTGTCTTTTACTCATAGATATCGCGTTGCGTCGAATTGACTTCAGACGTTCGTCATAGGTACCCACTCCCTGAAGGTCTTACTGAACAGTAAGACCTAAAGGCAGGGGGTTTGATAGGGGGTGCTAAAACTATCAGGACTTGTCCTAAATAGGAGGCATACATAATGCTAAAAATATGTAGATGGCCTATATACATCATGATTGTTGTCGGTTGGTTTGTGTTGTGTCCGCTAATATTTGCCGCAACGGTTCATGTCCCTAAAGATCAACCTACAATTCAAGCAGGCATTGATGCGGCGGAAAACGGGGACACGGTTTTGGTAAGCGACGGAATTTATACCGGTGCGGGAAACGTCAACATCAGTTTTAGAGGCAAACAGATTACCGTTAAGTCTCGCAATGGTGCCGAAGCGACGATTATTGACTGTGAAGAAACGCTGAATACGAGGGGTTTCACTTTTGAAAGTAAAGAGCCCCATGCTTCGGTATTAGACGGATTTACAATCAAAAATGGTGTGCACGGCCTTGGCGGGGGTATCTACTGCCACACCGCCTCGCCGACGATTAAAAACTGTGTCATTACACAAAACAGGGCGACTGCGACGCGGTTTCGCGGTCAAAGTGCGGGGGGTATCTACGGAACAGATACGACCGCGCACATAACAGACTGCACAATAACACAAAACCGAGGCTGCGGTGTGGTTTTTGAGGGAGAGCGCGTATGGACCTTCAACGCACTCCAATCGACAACGCTCGCTAATTGCACCATTTCAGAAAATACGGATAGTGGGGTTATCTGCCAAGACCTTGCACCCGTAACCATAAAAGACTGCACAGTGCTTCAAAACGGTGGACGTGGCGTTGTGTCTACTTTTTTCACACGCGGCATTTCCATCACCAATTGCCGTATTGAGCAAAACGCAGGCGGCGGCATAGAATGCAGCGAGGAATCCTTTGCCAGGATTGAGGACTGTACCATCAAAGAAAACCGAGCCGAACACGGGGGCGGTATTTACTGCAGTCCAACATCCGAGATCGAAGTGTCAGGGTGCGTTATCGCGCAAAACATTGCGACAGAAACCGGCGGTGGAATTGACGTGATTTCGACGCGAGGACTGGCAACCATCACACATTGTACCATTACACAGAACACAGCACATGACAGAGGGGGCGGTATTTCTACGCTTATTGAATTCAGTCAATTCACCCTCACCAACTCCATTGTTTGGGATAATCACTCACACACCAAACATCACGAAATCTCTCCAGGCGGTAGACGGATCATCATTAAGTCGTGTGATATCCGAGAAGGGTTCGCAGGTATGGATCGTGAACCGGATGACGAGTGGTTTATCTATGAGGATAACATTGACGCGGACCCACGTTTTATTAATCCTACCACCGGCGACTACCGACTTGAGCCACATAGCCCGGCCGCATTAATGGGAGCACAACCACCACTTGGCGGTGTCACTGCAGTAACACACAAGAAAAAGCGGTTGGTAACATGGGGTGAACTCAAGATTCAGTACCAGAATTAGACAGGAGATATAGCACACAATGGGATTTCAATTTCAGGATTCAATGGTAAATGAGTATCTCTCACAAGGTTACCTGATTTTCCGAGGGATTGTGCCACCGTCGTTGCTTACCGACCTGCGTCGTGAGGCTGAAAAGGCCCGCGATCTTGCACACAAGCTCAACGGACCGCAGACGCAACGCATCCAACCCCTATCCAATTACGCTGATGAATTAGACCTAAAACCTTTTTACAACTACACAGAGCTCCCGGAACTTCGAGATGCCATTGAAAAATTGCTCGGTCCTGACTACACGCATGGACACGTTGACATCATGGGACTCCTCGTTGAACCGCTTGAACACCCGTGGCACATCGGTTGGCATCGAGACGGCGTGGTAGAAGTGCCACCCGAAGCACGGGACGAGACTGTCAATGCGAAGTTGGCGGAAGTCTGGCACGACCTACGCCACTTCAATCAGGTGAACTGTGCGATTTATGCAGATTCCTGTACGTGGTTCGTCCCGGGTAGCCATCTACGCCAGTGGGACATGCCCGGTGAAGAGCAATCCACAAAGGATCCAAAACTGCGAAAACCTGCGGAAGGGCAGTCTAATGCTGAAGCCGAGCGATACTGCTTAGAACACTGCAGACAGTTTCCCGGTGCAGTGCAGGTGCATCTCGGACCGGGGGATTTCATGGTTTATCGCAATCTGGCGTGGCACACCGGTAACTACATCACGTACCAACCGCGTGCAACAATCCACGATGTCGTCCGGTATGAAGGCAACAAAGACTGGACAGACTGGCAACAGACGAAATTGGATGCAGTCAAACGGATCACTGACAACTGATAACCGCATACCTCTGTCTTTCATCTTTTTTTGTTGACAATCCATGCTGGATATGTTAATATACTTTTATCTGGATGGAGGGCATTTTGATAAAACTAAGAGAATTCTGGCGGGCCGTGAGAGATTTTTGGAGAGTAGGGAAAACCGGATTTGCACTTTTCCTAATTTCTCTTTCTGTTCTCATCTACGGTTCTATCGCCTTGGATTATGAAACAACAAAAGGCTGGAAAGGGCATGAATCGGTTCAAAATGTCCTTGACGATATTTCGAACTTCATCCCCGTTGGTGCGGCCGTGGTCGGGATGATAGTGGGAGGCATTGATCTCATCATGTTATTGTCAGATTGGTATCTAAACAGGCAAGAAAAGCGAATTCAGACTGCTAAAGCAGAAGCTAAAGCGGAAGGCATTGCGGAAGGCATTGCGGAAGGCATTGCGGAAGGTCAGGCGAGGGTTTATAAAGAAATAGCGGACTGGGATCGCCGAAGAAGGGAAGCAGCAGCGCGCGGTGAAGAATTCTCTGAACCACCCCCTGGCTTGCAACAAAACGGATCTGAATAGTGTTAGCACTTTAACAAAGCCACCAACTTCTACTTAGTAGGGTTTTGCTTAGGTATTTCTTCACGGTTTGAAATCGCGCCTACCAAGGGGTCAAGATAATTGAAAGTTGAACAATGTTTGATAGCTTAACCGAACTCCTCGAAAAAATATACCTCGGCGAAGATGCAACGATTGAATTTAAAAGGGAATTACCTCACAGGGACAGTCTTGCTGATGAAATCGCGGCTTTTGCGAACGCGAGAGGCGGCGTGGTATTGATCGGTGTTGCCGACGATGGCGAAATCGCTGGGGTTGAGCAGCAAGAACTGGTGCGTGCGGAAAAGACAGTCATTGAGATATGTGCAGACAGCATTGAACCGATAGTTCTTATCTATACAGAAAAACTACGGATTGATGATAAAAACCTATTAAAAATAGAAGTGCCGCGTAGCCTCTTTGTCCACGAATCCCCCAATGGTTACTTTATTCGTCACGGCAGTAGCAAGCGGAAAATGCCTCCCGATCAGTTAGCGCGATTATTCCAAACCCGTTCGCAGACACGTATCATTGCTTTTGATGAACAGTTCGTCCCGAACACGGATAAAAATACATTAAGCAAAGATCTCTATCAGCGGTTTATCACGGAGGGTGCTACAGAAGACCAAATAGAAGACCTTCTTCTCAAAAGACGTTTACTCGTTAAGGAAGGTAATCAGAGCCGCGCTTCTGTCGCTGGTCTGCTGATGTGTCATGAGAAACCTGATGATTATCTCTACAACAGTTTCATTCAAGCAGTGTTTTATCGCGGTAAAGAGATGGACGCGAACTACCAACTTGACGCTAAGGACTTTAAAGGACCGCTGGACCAACAGATTATTAATACCATGAAATTCGTTGATAGATACAACGCAGTCGCAGCGCGTAAAGAAATTGGCAGGATAGACTACCCTGAATATAGCATGCGCGCCGTATTTGAGGCAATTGTCAACGCCGTTGTGCATAGAGATTACGCAAAAACAGTCTCAAAAATACGCCTATTTATGTTTTCTGACCGGCTAGAACTCTATTCGCCGGGGGCATTGGCAAATACTGTAACGGTGGATAACCTTCGCTATAGCCAAGCCACCCGAAATGAACTCCTCGCTCGCCTACTGTCAGAACTTACGCTCGACGATGATATGAGTAGGCAAGTAAGGCGACAGCACTTTTTAGAACGCCGAGGCGAAGGTGTTAGCATCATCTTGGACGAAAGTGAGACTTTGAGCGGCAAGACACCCGTCTATGAAGTGTTTGACGAGGAATTACGTTTGACAATTTTTGCAGCAAAACCGCCACAAGAAGGAGAATGAAAATGAAAGACACTGTTGCCCCATTTGAAATGCCTAGCTGGGATCCCTGTCCATTTTGTAAGTTGGCTGCCGGACGTATCGAAAACAGACATATCATTGATGCAACTGAAAAAACACTGACGATTGTCAACCCACGGCAATTTGAAATCGGGCAATTGCTCGTTATTCCTCGCCGACACGCACCAACAATATTGGATCTGATGGATGATGAGGCAACTGAAATTATGAACAAACTCCGAACAGCTGCTGAAGCCTTAACCGAAACATTCAATCCAGCTGGCATCACCATTTATCAGAATAACGGTGTGAGGAGCATGCAGGAAGTGCCTCACTTTCACATTCACGTTGTGCCGCGCCAGCAATCCAGTGGTTGGGGAGCCGGACCGCCACATATAGCAGCACTTCAACCCAAAGATTCAGAGATAAAGCAAAAGGTAACCGTCACTTGGGAGCGTGCGATAGAAATCGCCGCTATTATAAAACCGAACTTCAAAGGGTAGTAGATTTAGGGCGATGTCCATTTGCGTATTTGTTTCAGTTTCAAACCACACCTTTTACCGATACTGGGCAAATTTTATCATAACCATAGGTGTCAATTTTAGAGGAAACCCATCGTCGCGTAGGTTGGGTTGAACGGAACCCACCAAAATCTTGAAAAGGAATAGAAAACGAAGTTCCTGCGGATATGCTCATCACTCAGAAACCGAGTGAAACCCAACGCTTTAAAAAGAGATGTATAAGTAGATTCAGATGCACTCATTATTTTATTCTTCTTCCTGTAATTCCAATTGTCCTTGTAAACGGAAACTGTTATCAATCAAGAAACCTCTTTAATCCTGGTTCTGACAATTAAAACCGAATATTATCGAATTTAATGATATTTTCTGAATTTAATTTGATAATACGGATTAGACATCCTTAGAATATTACGACTATAGGAGGATTGGTAATATGGACACAAAACAGACACAAACAGATAAAATTCTGAAGCACCCGTTCCCAAGAGGAACAGTGTGCAAGATGGGTCGCAGTCTTCATGAGATTAAAAGAAGGTAGAAAGATTTTCGACGCAGTTGGTACAGATTTCTTTGAAGATCAGTGGGGTGGTGCTATGACACGCCGGCGCATCGTTGACGATGGACGTTATCAACGCCAACCCGATGGCTCTTATAAACTCACCGATGCACAAGGACTGGGAGCAGGCACCTACGACGTGACAATTGGCGAGAATACCTTCCACTGTCTTCGCGTCTTGGATCCCGACATTGATAAACCAAACGGCGGCGAACTCAACGAAGTCTATATCGAACGCGAGGGACGCACCGTTCTTCACCGAAGGTATGATGGCAGGGACTACAGGGGTCAGGATTTAGTCAGCAAGTTCCCGAACAATCGGCGTATCCTCATCGACGATGTCGTCTATGTCCACAACGATTGCAGCGGCGGGGCAAACGATGATATTACACTAACCGGCCTCGGTATAAATGGAAAGGTTTCCTGAAAACCTTGAGTTGGATAGAGGGACGTAGGTGTTGGCAGGAAGCAATATCTATAACCCTTGCTCCCGCTACAACCTATCGACTGTATATGCCTCTAACAGATCTTCGTCCAAATTTACACCGAAACCGGGGGTATCGTTGAGCCTGAAAAATCCATCACGAGTTTCAGGACGTAAGCGACGATAGAGTTCGTTTTCAACGCCGTCACGGGAGGGACCAAAGGTCTCTGCCATACACGACATCGGAAGACACGCAGTGAGATGTAACCCCCACGGCGTTCCGGCTTGATGCAGCCAAGTTGGAATGTCAAGGGCTGCGGCTTCGCTGGCAATCCGCAAACATTCCGTAAAACCACCTGCCCAGCTGATATCCGGCTGAATCATATCCGCCGCCTTCCAACGCAATAACTCCCGGAACCCGTATCGCGTGAATTCATGTTCACCGGAGACGATCCAGGTCGGTTGAACCTCGCGGACGAGTTGCGCCATGCCAGCATAATCATCAAGTGGGATAGGTTCCTCAATCCATTTGAGATTCACATCAGCAGCTGCCTCGGCAAAACGGAGCGTGTAGTCTACATCCCACCGGAGATAGATGTCTGCCATCAGTTCCACCTCTGCCCCGAGAGCATCGCGTGCAGCGTATATCATCTCAACGTTTTCTGCGAACCCATCTTCTCCCTCGGCGAGTCCGTTGCGAAGTGGCAGCTTGCAGGCGGCGAATCCGTTCTCTACGTAATAACCGACATCGGCACCGGTCGCATAAGCCGGAATTTCAAGGCATGGTGCATCTGTTACGAGACGATAAACCGGCGCGTCTGCAATCTTCCCACACAGATCAACGAGTGCCAGTTCTATGCCGCTTAGCGCGTAAATCACCAAGCCGCGCCGTCCATAAATAGACGTGATATGATAGAGATGCTCCCATATCTCCTCAACATCAAATGGATCACGTCCGATAACGAAGTGTTGGAGATGTTTCTCAATAATCATGGCACCCGCAAGTCCGCCACCACCGAGACCGTATCCTTTTAAGCCTTTATCAGTCGTTATTTCTACGATGAGTGCTCCTGCTTGCGTTGCGAAGGGACCCCGCCAGTCAACATGCGCCGTCTGGGTAGCAGGTTTTTGCCACTGTCCTTTGGCGAACCCTAAACCGGGCATTGCGCGCGGGTTTAGATTGACGTGCCACGTCCGAATTCCGACAACAGTATGTCGGGTTTTTGCACGTTCTTTCCACATACCCGTGAGATTGTTTTCATTGGTGTCCATAATATGATTCCTTGCCCCACAAACTGTTAGTTTGTGTGAGGCTCCGGGGCCGCAAACTAACAGTTTGCGGTACAATGATTCTCCAAAAAATGCTTGGCAATCAAGAAACTTTCTAATCCTGAAACTCCTGATTCTAACAATTGTCCACACGTCACGATGGCAGCGCGAAATAACCGATGCCTGTAAACATCCCGACGATCATCCATAACGCTACCATCACATACTCACCGAAAATCAAACCGAACGCGACGGGTCGGATCTTCCGGTAGGTTGCGGCACCACCAAACTTCAGTGCCATGTATTTAATGAACCATCCAATTAAAATGGACGACCAGAGATGGAACGGCGGATACGTCGCCCCCAGCAGATAACCGATCGGATGTAACGACCACCAGACAAAGTTCTGCCGCATCCAGAGCATAAAGCCAGTAAATCCCGCACCAGCGATCATACTATAGACTTCGCCCCACTTTGTCTCGATAGGGAATTGGATAAGATTGCTCATCCGCTGGAAATAGTTACGCGGTGCGACAACGAAGGACCAACTCTGTAAAAATAGTGCACCTTTGTCATAAATCAGCGTCAACGATGCATAGACAGAGATAAGAATTGCGACAACAATTGCGATGCCCAAAATCGGTACAACGCGTCGGCGTGCAAGTTTCACCTCATCCGCTGCCTTGAAACTGTGCAGAAAGTTCGGCATCATAAACTCGCCCCAATCGCGGAGGAAGGTGCGTTGGAAGCTCAGGATTGCGAGGCTCTTATGTCCCAGTGCGTTGGAACCCAGAGTAATATCAATGTATTCTGAAGGGAAAAAAGGAGCCTGCACCAACAACAAGCCACCGTTGACGACCATCCAAGATAACACAACAGACGTGATAAAGATAGAGAGCAGCGTCACAACCGCAACCCATGTTGTTATGCCTGCGATCACTAAAAACACGACCAAGATAACGAAACCCAACAGAAAGCCGAGCAGTGCAATACGATACGAGACGGGTTCATTTGAGTCGTCTATCGGTTGCCTTATTGTAGGGGTCAGGTTTCCCGACCCGCCTGTCCTTGTGTGTCCGAGTCCGAACGTTTTCCGAAAAACTGTTATGATGTGTTCACGTCCTATCCAGAAAACAGCGGGAACAAAGACGAGATAGCCGCCCATCACTTGACGACTACAACTGATCCACGGACCGATGCTGAGTCCGATTGCATTCATGATGATATATTGGAGTTTGAAAAAGAGGTAGAAGAACCAGAGGCTGAAGGAGACTTCAAGCGTCAGTAAAGAGGCGATTCCGATGACGGAGAAATAGATGACGAACCGCATCGCGGGCCACCATCCGAGTGTATGCCACGGTTTTTCGGTAAAGACAGTGTAAATATTATAAATTAGTGGGATTTCTGGGACTTTTGGAAAATGCGCGTGCAGTCCGTTGATCAGGTGCAGCACCACAGGCAGTGCCATCCCTGCCCAAAGGAGTCTGCTTTTGAAAAAGGTGTTGAGAAGTGTACCCCGTGCCGGTTCCGCAGCGAGTTGGACCGGAATCTGGATTAAGGGAAACGAAAATCGTTCGCGTTCCACCCACTGCTTTCGGAGGATCGTCGAGAGGCAGAGCGTTGTGAAATAGAAGACGAGGACGAATAGTCCCCAGATGAGCAACGGCTTGAGCCAGAGCATCCACGGCACGCTTTCGCCGGGAGAAATGCCTTCATAAAAATCTGTGACAGCCCGCGAATCTGTGACAACAAGCCATTCAGGGATATGTGGGTGTAGCGTTTCGGACCAATCGTTTTCTGGGGTTGCGAAGTATTGCAGCGCAACAAGCGAGGGTAGCAGGAATTGCAGCAACCCCATTGACGGAATGCCGACCGCCACGATTAACATCATCCAAATAACAGTCAATTCAAGGGCAGAGAAGGCAAAACGTCTGCTCCGCATCAACTTCCGCAACGGCACATTGACGAGAAACACCAGAATGAGGAGCCCGAAGATTGAACCGACAGGGAGATGATTGCCTGCAATCTTGGTGTTTTGTAGGAAATAGTTGTTGTAGGGTGTGATTGCGCACATTGCTCCTACCAACAACAGTCCTACAAGAATAGCAGAAAATCGAATCCTTGAATTCGATCTGCTGTTTCCCCCAAAATTGTCCTTAAAGGTGTTAGCAGCCAAGCGTGTACGTGTCCCCATTTTTGTGATCAGTTCAAAACATGCTTCTCAATCTTCGTCTCTTAGCGAAGGGTGATAGAGACAGGTTTCGGCATCAACGATACGACCATCAGGTAGCGTATACTGATTCGGCGTGCCGCGTCCCCACGGTTCCTTGAAGTCTCGGCTCCGCACGCGATCTACCGCCATCTGTTCAGCGACAGATTCCCATGAAAAACCGTCCATCAATTGTTCGTGGAGAGATGCTTCCAACTCCCGATATACTTCTTGTCCTGATAGGTTCTCAAACTCATCAGGGTCTGTCTCCAGATCGAAGAGAATGGATTCAGCTTCAGGGAAGGCAACATATTTATAGCGCGGCGTTCGGAGCATACGCATCGGTCCAGTCGTCTGATTTGCCCAGTATTCGGTAATAGCAGTGTCGCGCCAACCTTCAGTGTCCCCTGACATAAGATTTGTGAGATCGGCACCATCCAAACCTCCGGGAATAGGGATGCCTGCTCTGGCACATAATGTCGGGAAGAGATCGTTTAGCTCGACGGGTGCTGTTATACGTGCGCCGTGTGATTGCTCCAGCTGCCTATCCCACACGATTAACGGCACGCGTGCTGCGGCTTCGTAGTAGCTGGATTTCCACCACTGCCCGTGTTCACCTGCCATCTCACCGTGATCGGTCGTATAAACGATGATAGTGTTATCTAAAAATCCGTCACGTTCCAAGAGTGTGAGCAGGTCTCCGAGGGTCTCGTCGAGAAATTCGCAACAAGCGTAGTAAGCGGCTCGTGCTTTTCGGGCTTCTTCATAAGGAATATCCTCTGTCTTGAAATTATCGCGCAAACCTTTCGCGAAAGGGTGCGTCTGCTCCAAGTGTCCCGGTGGAATGTTGGGCATGTCCACATTATCGGGCCAATACTTATCAAGCAGCCGTTTAGGTGCTGTGAGCGGAAAGTGTGGACGGCTGTAACTTGCAAGCAAGAACCACGGCTGATCTGACGGTTGCGATCTGATGTATTCAAGGGTCTCCTCGTTAATAACGCGCTCTTGCAGCAGACTGGTCGGGATTTCGGTAACACCTGCCAAGCGTGTCCTTACGCGGATGCGAGATGGCGGATTCAGTGGGTCGGTCTGGTGTCCAGCATAGCCGCGTAGATCGCCATACGGACGCGACTGAAAACCGTTGTTCTGTTCTTTTCCACCGAAATGCATTTTCCCGACAAGTGCGGTTGCGTAGCCGTGCTGTACGAAGTGCGCGGGCATTGTGAGATGTTCAGGAAATAGGATAGCCCCGTTATCCCACGCTGAGCACCGATGCGCGTATTGCCCGGTGAGCATACACATCCGAGAGGGTGTACAGAGCGGGACTTGGCAATATGCGCCCTCAAAATAGGTGCCGGCTGCTGCGAGTTGGTCAAGGTTCGGAGTCTGTACAATCGTATTTCCTTCACACCCGATAGCGTGCGGACTGTGTTCATCACTCATCAAAAATAAGATATTCGGTTTTTGTGCCATTAATCAAAATCTCCTTGTAAAATCCTTATCCTGCAAATCTTTTAATCCTGCAAATCCTGGTTCAGACGCGGAGAAACGTGCGGTGGTTTCGCCTCGCGCTTTGCGACTCCCATCGCGAGTGCCGGTAACACACTTTCGGAAATGTCAACGGAGTAGTCAAAAATTGTCCATCCCGACGCGCCTAAGTAGCGCGATAAATAAATCTGTTCAACGACTGCATCTGGCGTAAGGAGTGAATTAGAAGCGGTCGCGCCGATACCGGGATAAATGGCAACGCCTTTGGGCATCCGGGCAAGTTGGTTAACTAACAACTCCGTGAAATAATCTGCCTTCTCTGTATAGTTCATCGGACATACGAAATCGAGATAACCCGATTTTGCCCACGCGATCCAATCCTGACCGATGGTAGTGATACACCCCGGATACCAGCCAAAGACCGCCGCAGAGAGTTTGATGTCAGGGTCAACCGCACGCAACCGTTTGTGGAGCAAACGCACCAAGCGCGTGATCTGTTGGCTCCGCCACTCAGTATACGGCTCGCTATACCGACCCGTTTTCGGTAAGACCGCGGCGGGCCATTCATCAATCTGCAGTCGCGTCGCAAGCACGAATCTTTCACGACATCCCTCACAGTAGCACGCATGGCTTCCCGGATAACGGATATAATCAAGATGGATGCCATCTACATCGTAATTCGCAACGATTTCGAGCATGCTCTCCAATTCCAACAAGACATTCTTCGGATGCGAGGGGCAGAGCCAATTGAGCGGTTTTCCATCTGCAGAGACTTGGGTGCGTCCTGCTTCTCGGATTTTTTCAACGAATGCTTTCGGCGCGCCTTCCAGATTCCACGTGATTTTCCACACATGCACTTCTAAGCCGTGTTTGTGTGCGGCTGCAACGCATTGTGCAAGCTGATCGCCGTATTGCGTGTAAGTTTTGCTCTGCGGCAAGATTTGACTCGGATAATGTGCGACACCCGCCCATGCCATGTTTGGCAGGATTATGTTGACCCCTGCCGCCGCTAATTCCTTGGCAGACCGTTCCCAATCTCCGGGGTAGGCACCGAGGCCAGAGTGATTCCAGACTGCGCGGCCTTCGGTTTCAACACTTATGTGCGATAGGAAATAGGCTTTTGAAAATTCCGCGCGGCTTGTGCGGGCTCTCGTTATTGCGGTATTGTAAGCACCGGTATCATACTCGGTGCGCGCCTGATTCATCAAATCTGTGGCAACTTTTAATGCGTCCTGCGCTTCGGGGGCATTGCTCCGTTGGACAAATTGCTTGAGTGCTGCGAAATCCTTGGTGTGTCCAATATTCGTCATCGCTGCTATTGCCCTTTCAGCGAAGGTACGCCGAAATTCTGGAACGAGATGTCCCAAGAGTGCAGCGAGCATCTGCATCTTGCGCTGGGTGTCGTCCGGAAGAAAAATGTGGCTGAAGAACACGCCCGCTTCCCCTACAAAGAGCGCAGGCAAGTCAGTGGATTCGCCTTTGGCATTATGCCAATATCCGATAATTTTCGTATCGGGTGTTGTCGACTCTGCGACCGTAATGTTCCACGATGCTTGTCGGATAGATGCTGGCATATCAACTATATCAGGGGCATTCAGCTGAATTGCAGCGAAATCCCCAGGGGCCTCTTGTTTTAGCCAATTTGTTTGACGCAAACCGAGGAGCGATGCCACTGTATCAGGTAAAGTATAGGTTACGAAGAGTTTACCACCACTTGCTACAAAATTTTTCAATAAACTTGCAGTCTGTGGTGCGAGCACAGTGTTTAGAGGGAGGATAATCAAACGACGGGAGTTGAGTTGTGCCTCAGAGAGCGAACCGTCTTCAAGCGTATCGGCGGTTAATCCGATGCCGTTGAGCATCCTGTTGAACCTTTTCGCGACGGCGCGCGCGTATTGAACATCACCTTCTGATACCTGCGGGGTGGCGTTCGGTAAGACGATCGCAATTTCTGCCTGCTGCGCCTCCGTACACCAGACCAACAAACATACGAGCGCGAACACTGTGATTAAACAGCATGTCCCTTGACCTGTAAACCGTGTTAAAAACATCATTCTGTCCTCTTAGCACTTTTAGCGGTAAGTGTCGGGCTCCCGACTTCAACAAGAGGGGGCTCCTCCGTTTTCCCCAAAAACCTTTCAACGCCTTGCGCGATGGCAGTCGCAATTTTATGTTGATACGCCGATGTTTCGAGTTTCTGTCTTTCCACAGGATTCGTAAGAAATCCGGTTTCAATGAGGATCGCAGGTACATTCGTTCCAATCAAAACGACAAAGCGTGCGTGCT
Organism: Candidatus Poribacteria bacterium; assembly: GCA_963668035.1. Taxonomy (GTDB): domain Bacteria; phylum Poribacteria; class WGA-4E; order WGA-4E; family WGA-3G; genus WGA-3G. Next base: position 1,806,210 of record OY764073.1, read on the forward strand.
TTACACCACGGTCAACCGCCCCTGTTTGTTGGATCAATGTAGCCTGTATATGTCTTGCCAAGCGGTTGCTATCTTCACTTTTGCTTTCGCGTATCAATCCGTTCAATAACGTTTCCAGTTCCTGGATACTATAACCTGAATCCATATTTTCGCGTGCTGCGATTTCTTCGGAGGCTTTGTCGGTACTGTTGACATCCAGATAATAGGTTTCAATCCCATTCGCTTGGGAATTCTCACTGGCATTGGCATGGATACTCAGAAACAGGTCTGCTTTATGTTGTATGGCGAATGCTGTACGTTCTTTAAGGGGAATAAAGTGATCGGTATCGCGCGTCATCAACACGGTATAACCTTTTGCGGATAGCACTTCACGGAGTTTGTGTGAGATGCCGAGGACAATTCCTTTTTCTTGAAGCCCCTCGCCTCCTAATCCGCCAGGGTCTTTGCCCCCGTGCCCGGGGTCAATAACGATCGTTTTCGCTGTTAATCCAAATTCACGCGTCAGTGATTTAGGTGCCAACGGTTTAGGGTCTGGCTTCGACTGTTTGGGTTGCTGCTGCTTCGGTTGCGGTTGCGTGCTTTTTTTAGGAGGTGGAACCCCAGGATCCTCACGCGTCTTGAGTACCTGTAATTCTTTAGATGCAGTGGCACTAACTTCTTGATTTGTTGATGTATTCACAAGGTCTTCATAGAACGTTTCAGCACGTCTGCCGTAACCCTGCTTCGCATACGTACGTGCTAATGCCAACTTTGCGGGGTCGGCTACTTCAGATTGGGCGTATCGGTTCTCTACAAGTCGGTAGTGGACAATCGCCTGAAAATCGTCGCCGATATAGGCGTAGCAATGTCCGAGCCAATAGTGCGCAAGTGGGACGTATTCCGAGTTAGGATAGGTGTGAATCAGCTTTCGGAACGCTTCAATCGCATGCTTTGGGGCTTCTGTGTCACCAGCCTTGATGCTCCAGACCCAACTTGAGGCGATTGCGTATTGCGCATCATCTGCTGAGGGGCCCTGGACATCCGAATCAATAACCTTTTGAAACTCTGAAATAAGGGTACGCCACTCTGTAGTGGTGGCAGGCGTTGTACCGGTGGTATACGCATGATGGCGCAGTGAAGTTTCTTGATATAACGAAGTCTCTTTATAACCAGATATGCTCATACACCCAGTCAATATTACGAAGGCAAATCCAAGCAGACAGGAACAACACTTTTTCATAATCTTTCTCCTCTTACACAATTTTTTGTTTTCTGATTTTTTGTGTGCTATAAAATAAAACGAAATATATCCATTTTTCGTTACTAAATTGTACGATTCCATCAGGATTTGCTGGTTTAAAGATATGGCGATCATTTTTTCGGAAAAAAGCAATTTTTTCTTGACAAACGCCAAACGATGTGGTATACTTAATAACGTCCTTGAGATGAGATATTATCAAAATCTCATTTTGGGCGGGTAGCTCAGGTGGCTAGAGCGACAGCCTTACAAGCTGTAGGTCACAGGTTCAAGTCCTGTCCCGCCTACCTGTTAGGAGTCTTACGGGCTCGTGGCGCAGTTGGTTTAGCGCGCCTGCCTGTCACGCAGGAGGTCGCGGGTTCAAGTCCCGTCGGGCCCGTTTCTATTATGCTATGCCGAATGAGCCACAGGTTGTGCCTTACAATGCTGTGGCTTTTTCGTTACAGGGCTACGTCTGTTTTTCACCCTTGTCTCGTAAATCAAAAAACATAGGAGCCGAATCACCGTGATTGACCTTAAATTTATTCGCGAAAATACCGAAGCTGTGCGCCAGATGTTGACAGATCGAGAGACTGAAGCTGACCTGGATCGGTTGGTAGAACTGGACACACGCTGGCGTGAAAACTTGACACACACCCAATCCCTCAAAGCGCATCAAAACCAAGTCTCGCAGCAGATCGCTGAACGCAAAAAGGCGAAACTGGATGCAGCAGAGACTATCGCGGAGATGCGGGAACTTTCCCAAAAAATCAAGGAACTCACCGCCGAAAACAACACTACAAAAGCCGAAATAGATGCTATTCTGTTGATGATCCCGAATATGCCGGAGGCAAGCACACCTGTCGGTGTCGGCGAAGACGATAACATCGAAATTAAGACTTGGGGCGAATTGCCGAGTTTCGATTTTGAACTGAAACCGCACTGGGAAATTGCCGAACAGTTAGATATCGTCGATTTTCAACGCGGTGCCAAGATCGCGGGAAGCAATTTTGTGCTTTTCAAAGGTTTAGGGGCGCGGTTAGAGCGTGCGTTGATTCAGTTCATGCTCGATTTGCACACGACTCAGCACGGTTACACCGAAATCTCACCACCATTTCTTGCCAACCGTCCTGCGATGGTGGGGGTAGCACAACTCCCGAAATTTGAGTCGGATATGTACCGATGCGACAGGTACGAGGAGAACCCCGACAGCGATCTGTTTCTCATTCCGACAGCTGAAGTTCCGGTGACGAGCATTTTCGCGGATGAGATCCTCTCTGCCGATGATCTGCCTATCTACTATACCGCTTATACACCCTGTTTTCGACGCGAAGCGGGGGCGTATGGTAAGGATACACGCGGTTTACAACGTATCCATCAATTTGACAAGGTAGAGTTGGTGAAGTTCACTACCCCCGAAACCTCTTATGCGGAACACGAATCGTTGTTAGCAAACGCTGAGAGCGTTATACAGGCACTTGGATTGCCGTATCGCGTTGTGCAGCATTGCACAGTGGAGCTCGGTTTCGCTGCAGCGAAATGTTACGATATTGAGGTGTGGGCACCTGCGCGGAAACGGTTTTTAGAGGTCTCTTCTTGCAGCAACTTTGAGGCGTTTCAGGCACGTCGTTCGAATATCCGTTATCGTCCGGAACGCGGTGCGAAACCGGAGTTCGTTCATACGCTCAACGGGTCCGGGACAGCACTGCCGCGCGTTGTCATCGCACTCCTTGAGACGTATCAGAACCCGGATGGCACAGTGCGTGTCCCTGCAGTGCTACAACCGTATATCGGTGGTCTGACGCAGATTGGGTGATAATTAAGGACTCAAGCCATTAAGCTGACTCCATACGCGGGCGCAGCACTTTTAGTTCTTTGAGAAGAACATCTTTTTTCTGATGGCGTTGGTCGGTGTTTTCAAGGTTCGTCTTGACTGTGAACCCCGCGTCTTTAATCATCTCTATTGTCCGTGATGCCGTCGAGCCTTCCGCATTTAAGTAGCCATCTATAAACATTGAATTTGCAGGATAGAGTGCCATGACCTCCATACTGCGTAGATAGTGTTCCCTGCCAGCTGCTACCCGTATCTCCGCCCGCGGATTCAGAAACCTATAAAGACAAAGCACGCGTAGACAATACTCTGGGGTTAAAATCGCAGGCACCCGCCGCTGGGTTTCCGTAATGGATTCCGACAACTGCGTGCCGGTTATCGGTAGGAAAAAGTTAACCGGAAGTGATGCAACTTCAAGCTGACGAAGTGTCTTGGCTACCTGAATTAAATCATCTGTTTCTTCACCCATCCCGACGATGACACCTGAACAACAAGAAAGTCCAGCTGTTTGTGCGGCTTGCAGTGTCTCCATTCTATCCTGATACGTGTGTGTGCTACAGATATGCGGATAATGGGTTTCGGAAGTGTTCAGATTATGGTTCAACCGATCCAATCCCGCCGCTTTCAGGATATGCGCGGATTCCAGATCAATCAGCCCGGCAGAGAGGCACACCTCAACCGGATAGCGTGCCTTCACAGTCTGGATGAGTTCTGCAAGGTGTGATACCCGTTTTGGTGAGGGACCGCGTCCACTCATCACAATGCAGTAACGATACGCGCCCGATTCATAAGCGCGTTTGGCTTCTTCCAGAATCTCGGCATCCGGTTTTAAGGGGTAAGTCTCAATGTCTGTCGTTGCAGAATTCGCCTGCGCGCAATAACCACAATCTTCTGGACAGTAGCCGTTCTGTGCATTGTTGAGAATATGGAGTTGAACCTCGTTCTGGAAATAGGTTTTGCGAACCTGATATGCGGCATCTAATAGCGGCAGTAATTCCACTTCCGAGGCGGTTAGCAGCTTTTCACAGCAAGCATCGGAGAGAATTTCATCTTGGAGACTGGTGGTTGTTAATTCGTTGTAAAACATTTTCATATTTTTAAACATTAGGTTTCTGATTTTTTAAATATTGGGTTTCCGACAATTAACAGACATCCCAAGCGATATCAATGGCATTAAAAACGGGGCCTTCGGTGCAAACACGTTGGTATTCTATCGTGTTCGGGCTTGTGCGGACAGGACAAACACAACCGAGACATACGCCCATGGCGCACCCCATGCGATTTTCCATGGCAATTTGCGTAGGAACTTCAAAATCAGCAGTTATCTTCGCGACGGCGGAAAGCATTCCGTGTGGTCCGCACGCATAAACCGTTGGACGTTGCCAAGCAGTATTCTCAAGTAGGTCTGTAAGGATGTCAGTGACATACCCGTGATGCCCGATGCTCCCATCATCTGTAGCGATATGTACTTCAATGTCAATTGATCCTAAGTCCTTCACACTTAAGAGACGCGCATGCCGTTGAGCCCCTACCAAACCGAGGGTATGTATACCACTTTTGCGCAGTGCCACCGCCAGCAACATAAGCGAAGCGATACCGGCACCGCCGCCAACAAGAATTGCGGGGTCGGGTTTCTTCGTAAAATCAAACGTCCTGCCGAGGGGTCCCAGGACCTGTAGCGTTTCACCTGCCCGCATCTCCGATAACCGTTGTGTGCCCTCGCCGATGATTTGATAGAGCATCGTTATTTCGCGTCCATCCACTGTATAGACTGTGAAGGGTCGACGGAGTAGCATACCGGTATCTTGCGAAATCATGACGTGGACGAACTGCCCCGGACGTGCGTGCTGAGCGATTTCGGGACATTCGCAACGCAATAGATAATGTGCTTCCGCTACTGCCTCGTTTGAGAGGATAACAGTATGGAGATCATAAGTACGCGATAAAAGGTCATTTGGCATAGCACATATTTTAACACAAAAGATTAGATATAACAAGGTTAATCTGACAATAAACAGGACCATTTAGTTTCCGTTTTATGAAAAGGCGTGCGCTCATTTTCGGGCATAAGCATAGACAGCATCCTGAATTTCAAGTATCCGAACAGCATCGGTAACTGTTGGTTCGAAGGTGTCGCCATCGCGGATTGCGTCAAACGCTTTTCCCATTATTCCGTGTATCCGCGCGCCGTGAGAGATGTCCTCGCTGAACTGTACCCCTTCCGTTGTATGCACTTCAATCAAGGGTTCACCGTTGCGACCGTATTGCTCAAGGACAGATGCCTTCGTTCCGATGAAGCGGAAAAAGTGATCGCCACCGCGTGTGCCGGACGGGTAGTTGTAACCCGATTCAATAATGCCAGTAATACCGCTTTCCGTGCGTAGCACACCGATACCGCTGTCCTCTACACCGCGGCTATACATGGCGTTGGACATAACCGCACCGACGACGGTAATTGGTTCGTTACCGACAAACTGAAGGAATGTATCAATGCCGTGTGCTGCTTCGACTGCCCAACATCCGCCACCGGATATACTCGGATCGTTGTGCCAATAAGAGGGTGTCGGATCGTAACGAGACGGCGGACCGTTATTGAGTCTGCTGTTATATAATGTCAGTTCTCCCAAGCTGCCATCGGCGACCATCGCTTTGACGATACTCACAATTCGGCTTGCACGGTTGGGTAGTACAAGCGCGCTAAAAACACCGTGTTTTTCGGATGCCTCGGCGGCAGGACGGAGCCGATCTGCACAATCCGCGAACGGTTTATCCAAGAGGTAAGGGATACGCCGATCCACACATGCCTGTACATGGTCCGGCATCTCAATATGTTTTCCTGCGACAAGCACAGCGTCCGGTTTGCTGGCATCAAGGCATTCCGCTGCCGTTTCAAAGCCGGGGCATTGGAAGTCGTTCATCAGTTGTTGTCGGGGTTCGGGATCGGCATCCATAACGCCGACAATCTCGTGTCCGAGTCCGTCTGCCGTGCGCGCCATGCTGCGTCCGTGATGACTATACGAAAGCACTGCTAATTTCATGTTTAACTCCTTTTTGATATGACTATCTATAAAATGAATACATCTGTAATCCTGTGAAAAGCCGAATCAAGACCCATATTCCGCCTATCATGAATTCACCGAGGATCAGCCCCAGAAACAGCGGATACGCTTTGCGATACAGACGAATCCCGCCGACTTTTAGTAATAGCGTTTTGATGCCCCAGCTCAGGAATATTGAGAACCAGAGTCTGCCGATGGTCGACTTTTCACCGGCGACGAGATAACCCGCTGGATGGAAGGGCCAAAACGGAAACACTGTCCGAAGCCACCAGAGGATGCCCGTAAAGAGCGCACCGACACCGATGAAAGTCACGGCAGCAGCGTCGGTTTCCGCAGGGTGCGAGATCCAGTTTTGCAGGAGTTTATACCCGCCTGTCCCGAGATCACTGACGACACCGATGTTATATCCGACGAGGAGGTATGCCCAAAACGAGGCGAGAATCCCTACCACTGCTGCGCATATCATCGCGACAATCAGTTTACCGGACCGCATACCGGACTCCTCCGCGAGCTTGAACCCTTCAAGTGTATGAGGCATTGGGTGTGCCCGCGAACCCCTGTTGAAGGTAAGATAGAGACGCATCATCGTTAGACTGCCGTGTGATAGGATGCGGGTCCCGAAAATGTCGGTCATGATGTCGTGCGGTGTTGCGTAGGTGCGGATCGTCGGCGGCCCGACTTCAGCACGAATACGCGTAAGACTCATTGACAACAGGTAGTAGATGAGAAAGTAGAGTCCTATTGTCCAGAGTGCCATGCCGCCTCGGTGTGAAAAGGCGAATAGAAATATCAACCCACCCCCTAATCCGAGTGCTGCCCATCGGTAGCGCATCGGTTCTCGGCTATCGTCGATTTCGCCGGATGAACGGTACCCGCGAAATATGTGTTTCGCAACGCGAAAAAAGAAGCGGCGTCCGCCCCAAAGTGCGAAACAGGCGAGTACAAGATAACCGCCCATGACCTGCTGCCAATCGTAAGGGAACCCCGGCAAAATATCCAGGCCAAGTGCACTCCCCAATATCCGTTGTGCTTTCCAGAACCAGTAGAAAAACCAGACAGAAAATGACATCTCTAACGGCATGAGGTACGCGAGTCCGACGGCGAAGGAGCGGATATAGATAGGTGTCCAACCGATAGAATTCCACGGTTTTTGGGTGAAGTATTGACCGATCTCGGCGTGCCGTACCGGGATTTCGGGGAGCTCCGGGAAGAGGACATGGATACCGTTGATAAGATTGATACCGCCCGCAATCGCGAAGCCGAGCCACATCATCTTTGATTTGAAAAGCCGTCCATCAAGTCGTGTCATCTCCAGTGGTAACTGCACAATCGGATAGGATAACCGTTCGCTCTCAATCCACTGTCTTCGGAGGAAAACGTCGATGCAGATCATCACCCAGATAAGTACGCTCAGGAATACTGTCCACCAAAGGATCGGACGGAGCCATCCGAGCAGATGCACCTTCGTATACAGGGTGCTTTCACCATCGTAAAACATTTTCAGACTTGCTTCATCGTTAGAGGTAAGCCATGTAGGTAGGTATCTCCAAAACAGCTGTTTCCATTCGTTTTCGGGGGTCGCGAACCAGTAGCCATCAGGGATTGTCGGGATAACGGTTTGCATCATATCGTGTCCTGCGATCGCTGAAGAGATCGAGAGCATCACGAAGATTGTCAGCAGTTCGCCTTGTCTGAACGCGAACTTTGGCAGGAAGCGTTTTAGCAGTAGATTGAACGGGATAAGCACCATCAACGTGATAATCACGTTATAGATGAGCGACATCGTCGTCGGGAGGGTGCTCCAGAATTTGAGGTGGTTTGCCATGATGAAGTAGGTATTCACCGGGATCAACAGCAAACCGAGCGCGATTGCACGAAACGTTACGCCGGGATGAGGGGTTTGGTTTTTCAAGGTAGTGTCTGTTGCTAAACAATTTGGATTTAGGTGTGTAATTGATAAACCTATTTTACCTTTTCTCAAAGGTTTTGTCAAGTGCTAAAGTGTTTATTTTTTCAATTTCCTTCTGGCACGCCAGTATGCGAACTGACGGAGATAATAACCGAGGTTTTTCGGGATTTTCTCGAACTCTGGCACAAATGGACATTTCCCGCCGAGAACGACGAGTTCCGATTTGGCACGCGTCATCGCGACATAGAACACACGCCTTTCCTCTGTCCGTGTGCTATCAGGGCTCGGAAAACGCCGCTCCAATGTGTTATGAACCAAGATAACTTTCTCCCATTCCCTGCCTTTCGCTTTGTGGATTGTTGTTACTTCAGAGTCGGGTTGGGAAACCCGACCCGTACGTGCTGCTGGATGTTTCGCAAGTATCGCTTGAATCTGTGCGATCTCGTAGTTGGTACGTGCTAAGATAGCGGTTTCTTGTGAAGATTCTATCTCGCGTAATAGGGCGGCTGCAACGGTTTCGGGGGTTGTCTCAACGGTCTCTATTTGCTGTTGCATCGGGTTGTGGGCGCGGAGGTTTTTACGGATTCGGGGTGCGTTGCGTTCAATTAACGCTCTGGCGTGTTCGACGATGGTGGATGTAGAGCGATAGTTGCGCGTGATTTCATATTTTGTCACGTCTCGGTGGTCGGTGAATGCCAGCATAATCTCCGAGTTGCCGCCTCGGAATCCGTAGATCGCCTGATCGTCGTCGCCGACAGCAAAAAGGTTTTCGGAGAGGCACTTAATCAATCGGAAATCCGCGGGTGCAATATCTTGGAACTCGTCTACAAGGACATAAGGGTATTTGTCGCGATAGGTTTGACAGAGGTCTGTGTTCGTCTCAAGTAGGTTTGCGGCGTGGATAATCATATCCTCGAAATCGATAGCGTTCGCTTCGGCTTTGCGGGTTTCGTATTTTATGGCGAATGCTCGCGCCACCGGGTCGTCAAGCGTTTTCGGGTCGAACAGTCCGGTGGTAACTTGTCGTTTCGCGCGCATGACTGTCTCTTTTATGTCGTTGAAGTCCTTGAAACGGGCACGGAGGTTCTCAAAATCAGGATGTCTATCCAAATTATCTTCATAAGGGATGTTGAAATGCTGGCAGAACATCTCAAGGAACAGCTGGTTGCTGTACTGCAAGCGTAGGGGGTCGGCGCGGTTAAAGACACTTGCACGGTCTCTGTAGTATGCAATCCAATGTGCCTCGCTACGATTTGCCACGCAGCCCTTAACCCATTCTATCACTTTGAAACTGAATTGTGTCTCGCCTTCAGATCTAATCGCTCCTCGGAGTCTGTCGTTTGATGAATGCGTGAAGTGCTCTTTTTTACGCCGATCTGGGTCGGTGGTCTGCCCGATGTAGCATTTACCGCTCGTTTTGCTCTCAATTTTATAGATGGCGACTTCGGTTGTAGCGGCTGCGCGTTCAATCTGTCTCCGTTCTTCTACGATGATCTGATCGATCTGTCCCGACCAGATTGCAGGGGTATGGCTAAAACCTGCAAGTTCATAGTTTTCGGTGATAATGTCTTTGCCGAAGGCGTGGAGTGTACGGATGACAGGTTTTTCGTCGGGTTTCGTCTCGGATGCCGTGAGTCTATGTCCGATTCGGGTTTCCATCTCTTCAACGGCTTTTCTATTAAAGGCGATGGCGAGGATCTGTGCGGGCGGGATGTTATGGGTTTGGATGAGGTTCAGGATGCGTGAGGTTACGACTGTGGTTTTGCCGCTCCCGGGTCCTGCAATAACGATTGCCGGTCCCTTAACGTGGTTCACGGCTTTTTGTTGGTTTCTGTCGAGTTGCATATTTTTTCGTGGATTAAGTAAGTGCAACAACCTCCGAGGTTACCGGAGGTTGTTCAAGAATTTATACTCATGAGTTGGCAGTGTTTATGTAATCTTTATAAACCCCAATTCCTATAAGAAGCCGCCGTGCTCCAATCGGTTGATCGGCGTTCATCTGGAGTACTTTTACCGTTGTCCGACCTATAGGGGTCTGTCCTTGAATTTCACCAGTTTCATGATTTAAGAGGAAATGAACTGTCCAGTCGTCAATTCGGGGGTTGAAAAGCCTAATATTTATTTTCGTTTGTGGGTCAGTCCCTTTCTGGCGTGTAGCTTTGTGCCTATTGCAGTGTGAACAGGCAAGTGCTAGATTGTTGAATTCTGTCGGTCCGTCTGCTGATCTGGGGACAATATGCTCAATCTCCAAGGATGAATCGGAATATTCCTGCGGATATTGGCAGTACTCACACCGTTTATTTGCGCGGTTCGTCACGTCAGCACGCAACGGATCGTCTACACGCATGTATCACACCTCACTTATGACAAAAGCCGTTTCTCCAGTGTTTGGAGATTTTGGATCTGGAGTGCTTGCTTTTCGGCGAGGAGTGCTTCCATTTCTTGTTCCACTGCTGGTGCTAATACTTGTTCATTATTCAATGCCAGAAGTTCTGCCAAACGTTCTTGTTTCTCTACAGCGAAAGACTCAAACCCAAAACTAACGTGTCCCTTTTCAATCATTTCAGCCACGTCCATCTCTGTACTTAAAACTGCTCCAGTATCAGCAGCAACATGTATTTCTCCAACTTCAACAGGAGGATCGACGTTAGTAAAAATAGGAACTACCCATACAAGTGAAGTTGATTCTTTAAGAATAGGTTCCTTTGCTATCAAGCATCTACCAGCGCGCCTTCGTAAAAAAGTGAGAGCGGTATCTCTTACTTCATCGCGTTCCAGTTGAAACGACACAAAATCTTCAAGTGAAATTTTAGACACTTTCGCTTGTTGCGTCAATTTTTCGTAGAGGTAATCTGGCAAAGAGATCGTCAGTGGACGCATATTGAATTCTCCAATTTTTTAAGGATACCACAATTTGATGAACACATCAAATTTAAATCTAACTCACTTCGGGATACGTCTGACCCATAATAACAACGCCATATTCATCGCACCGATGAAACCAAAGACGTAGGATTGGATGCCGACCATTGTGTCAAGTGAACGGATGAGGATCGTGCAGAAGACCGGTAAGCCGAGTGCTGCACAGGTGTAAAAAGTTAAAAGTTTCGCGCCTTTCGCTTCCCAGAAAGTTATCTGTCTTTTCAAAACCTGGAGGTACGATTGCTGCCACAAACGGGATGTCCATTTCCCCTGCATAAACCCCAAGGCGATCCCGAAACCGAAGCCGAAACTCGACCAGCGGAGGTCAATACGGACATCTTGCGAAACGACAACGACCCAGAGCAGTTGTCCGAGTGCTGAAAGCAGGATGAACGCCCAAAAAACGGGTAATTTCATATAGAACGGAAGGAGTCGACGCGATAATTTATCTTGCATATTTTAAATGAGGAGCTTCGCTTTGGCGTAATTAACGGCATTCTTGAAGATAACGAGTCCGTCGCCTTCTTCAGAAGCGGTGTCTTCTGTTTCGGCGAGCCGAGTCCAGCGCGGATGATTCCATTTCGTCAAAAACCGTTCCGGGTGCGGCATTAAACCGAAGATTCTGCCTGTTGCGTCACAGATACCTGCAATATCCGCATCCGAACCGTTCGGGTTACTCGGATATGTGCTCTCGGCATACCGAAATACGACTTGATTTTTCGCTTCTAATTCAGCCAACACATCTGCTGGCGCAGTAAACCGTCCTTCAGCATGTGCAACGGGAAGATAGACGTGTGGTCTGATATCTTTTGTAAAGACACACGGACTCTCTTGTGTCTCTAAATCTACCCATCGACACTCAAATCTTGCGGAGGTGTTCATCGCAAGCGTTGCGCGCTGCGCCATTGCTGGTGTATCGCTGTCAGGAGCGGGCATTCCCGGCAACAAACCTGTCCGCACCAATACTTGAAATCCGTTGCATATACCGATAACCAGTTTACCGTCCGCGACGAACTGATTAAGTGCCTCTGTCAATTTATGTTTCATCTCGATCGCCAGTAGGATACCGGCTGCGATGTCGTCGCCGTAGGAGAAACCGCCGGGAATCGCGAGAATCTGATAGTCGGTGAGGTGAACTTTGCCGGATATAAGATTTTGGATGTGGACTAACGCGGTCTCCGCACCGGCGATCCGAAACGCTGTCTCCGTTTCTGCATCGCAATTCGTCCCGGCAGTGCGTAGGATGAGTACTTTAGGTTTCGTCATTTTTATCTCCTATCAATAGAACACCCCATTTGCTGAAAAGTTACGCATGCAACGGTGTTTGCCATGCAGATTTAAGACTATCAACCGAAGTTTCGACAATTGTGGCTCCTGTTTTTCCTTTGATAACAAATGCTGGTGTATCCGTGACGGTGCCGAGACAGCCGATTGGGACCCCTGCCATGTGGGTTTCGTAGGCATCTCGGTGTTGCGGTTCGATCTCTACGATGAAACGGCTGTTTGACTCTGAAAACAGGAGATAATCGTCAGCAGTAATCGCCTCGCCTGTAGGAATATCATTGAGGTTCAGTGTCATACCGTATCCGCCAGCAAATGCCATCTCTGCAACTGCGACACCGATACCGCCTTCGGAGCAGTCGTGACAAGAACGCACCAACCCACTGCTGATAGCCGTGCTAAGCCGTTCCATCGTCAACTTGCCTTCATCGGGACGGATAGCTGGTGCGGTGTTTCCGATATAACCGTGGATGCCGAAATAGTGGGATCCCCCCAATTCAGCGTAGGTATTGCCGACGACATAGATGAAATTGCCGGATGCCTTCACATCCATTGTAACGGCACGACGGATGTCTGAGATGACACAAATCGCGGATATAAGGAGCGTTGATGGAATCGCGCGTTGCTCGCCGGTCGTTGTGTCGCGATATTCATTGTAAAGGCTATCTTTTCCAGAGATATAGGGGGTGCCGTAGGCGGTCGCGATGTCATAACACGCTTTCGCTGCACGAACTAATTCACCGAGACGGTCAGGTTTGTCCGGGTTCCCCCAGCAGAAGTTGTCCAGCAGCGCGGTCTTTTCAAGACTGCCCCCGACGGCGACTATGTTACGTAAAGCCTCATCAATCGCTGCTGCGGCACTGAGATACGGGTCTACGTCGCTATATTTCGGGTTAATGCCGTTGGCGACGATAACGCCTTTCCGACTGCCCAAGACTGGCGTAACGACACAGGCATCGCTCGGTCCGTCGTTTTCCGCGCCGACGAGCGGATTGATAACGATACCGCCTTGCACGCCGTGGTCATACTGCCGAATGACGGATTCTTTGCTCGCGATGTTCGGGCTTGCAAGCAGCTGCTTGAGGTCGTCTGTGTAGGAGGGGTTTCCAACCCCGATTTCTTTATCTCGCGATGCCATCTCAGGATGCTTCGGCGGATGCCAAACAGCCTGTTTTACAGGTTTCGGAAGTCCGTGGTGCAGGAATTCCATCTCTAAATCGGCAACTGTTTCGCCTTCATAGAAAACCTGTAATCTATGTGTATCCGTGAAGGTGCCGAGCACTGTCGCTTCGACGACTTCTGCTTCGCATATCTCTATCAGTTCTCGTAGATTTTCGGGGGGCACAGCGATGACCATCCGTTCTTGTGCTTCGGAGAGCCAGATTTCCCACGGCGCGAGTCCTTCATATTTCAGGGAGACGCGTTCGAGATGCACCTCAGCACCGACAGGTTCGCCCATCTCCCCGACAGCGGACGAGAAACCGCCTGCACCGCAATCGGTTATCGAACGATAGAGGTTCCGGTCGCGCGCTTGTAGCAACGCATCGACGATCTTTTTCTCCATGATCGGATTACCGATTTGCACCACACTGCCGAGATTTTCGGAGGTATCGTCCAATTCGGCAGAGGAGAAAGTCGCACCGTGAATGCCATCGCGTCCGGTTTGTCCGCCGATCGCCACTACCAGATCGCCGGGTTCAACGGATTTCTCACACCGATTTCTCGGTATTAAACCGACATTGCCACAGAAGACGAGTGGGTTGGCGGTATAGCGAGCATCGAAGAGGATCGCACCGTTAGCGGTAGGAATCCCCATCCGATTGCCGTAATCGCGTACCCCGGCGACAACGCCTTTGAAGACGCGTTTTGGGTGGAGTGTGCCTTTCGGGAGTTCTGCATAAGGCGTATCCGGCATTCCGAAGCAGAAGACATCCGTATTCAGAATCGGTTTCGCGCCGAGTCCTGTGCCGAGTGAATCGCGGATGACACCGCCGATGCCAGTGCCTGCGCCACCGTAAGGCTCAATCGCTGATGGGTGATTGTGAGTTTCTACTTTGAAGACGAGGTTGAATGTCTCGTCAAATTCGATGATACCGGCGTTATCAGAGAAAACAGAGACACACCACGGTTTCGCGATCTCTTCGGTGGCGCGTTGGATGTAAGTTGGAAACAGTCCGTCAATCTGCTCGGGTGCTTTTCCTTCTTCGGCATAGCGGATGATGCTTTTGAAGGTTTTATGAACGCAATGTTCCGACCATGTTTGTGCAATAGTCTCTATCTCAACATCTGTCGGGTTGCGACCTAACGTGCCGAAGTGGGTCTGGATCGCTTTCATCTCGTTAAGGTTCAGCGACAGGGTACCTTCTCGGCTGATACGCATGAGTTCGGTGTCATCTGCATTTAGAATCTGTATTTCTTTAATTTTCTCGGACATCATTTTCTCCGTTGTTACCGTCTGAACCATGATTTATGGGATTTAAGGATTTACAAGTTCGTTTTTGTCGTGCTATCGGATACTCCTTTCATTGAGATTGCTATTATGTCACAATCTTGGTTTAGACAGTAGCCCGAATTTCCGATGGCAGTACACCTTCGAAATCCCTGAAAATATCACCGAGTTTTCTCGCTATATCGCTAATTGTTCCTTCAGCACCAAGACTAACCCTATCTATATCTTTAGTTGCTGTATCGGTGATTTTGTGGTAAATACAATATGTGAAACGATAAGAACGGAACCAACTGTCTATATCCATGGCTGAAATTTCCCCTTTAAATCCTAAAACTACCATTTTAACCATTTTTTCACCCAAAGGAGGTTTTAAGTGAGTTAATAGCAATTCCTCGTAAAGAACCCAGTTAATTTCTACCAATGACCAATCTATAGAAAATTTTTCCGCTTCTTCTTTTAGAAGTTGTTCAAATTTTTTGTCAACAACAATATTTGTAGTTTCCATTATAAGCCTCCATCATTGATGAGTTCATCTGAAGTAGGGTCATCTAAAAGTGTTGATGGTCTAACATCAAAATTAAATCCGAATTTCTGAACTACTGATCTGAGAGTTTCTGCAATCCAATCCTTCGCGTAGGGCGAAACAATGACTTCATCAATCAACATATTTACATCAAAAGCACCTTTAGATTGTCATTGTATCACAATCTTGGTTATGAGAGTAGTCTAAATTTCCGGCTGAAAGTGTCTCTTTATTTTTACGATTCACTATAAATTGTGACAATACGACATTGCAAGTGAGGATATTAGCCAGTAGTTATTTCCGTAGGCAGATTATCAATAATCCGTGCCGATTCCACACTCACATAAACGATACGCTTAATTGCCGCTACTAAATCGCGCGGATCCGCAAACCAACCGTTTCGGGTCGTTGACGATGCCGCTGTCCTTGTCTGTTTTAATATAATAACGGTCAATGAACCACGCCAGCGGTGTTCTGCCGTTCACGACATAACTCCATGCATCTGTCGGGATGTTTGTTATACGGACGTTATCATTGATAGCGATCACTCTTTTTTCTGCATCCATGAACTTCATCGCTTTATTTGTGAGCAGAAAAAGATTCGGGTCCGCATCTTCAAGACCTGTTGGCGGTGATGATATGTTCGGAAACGCATAGGTTGGATTTTACTGCGTTCAACCTTATAAGTGTCAATTTCAGAAAAACGCTCATAACATTGTAGGTTGGGTTGAACGGATCCCACCAAAAACGGACAAATCATAGAAAAGCGATACTTTTTCAAGGGACGACACATCAACCAGAAACCGAGAGAAACCCAACGCTTTTGCGGTTTTTGGAACCCTGACGGGCTGAAGTTGGGTTTCACTGCGTTTTTGATTGTGAACACCGACAAGTTAGATGTGTGTCCATTTGGTGCATTCTATCTATCTTCTAAGTTCCGTTCAACCCAACCTACAAATTTTAATTTGCGTGATCCTGATTTTATTCTTTAAACGAAGCGGTAACGCGTGGGATACTCTCCTCACAAGCAAACCGCTCAATGCTGGAAGCACCGACAAAACCCACAGTATCCGTTTTCTCATTGATAAATGCCGCCTCCGGTGCCTTGGAGATAGGACCCCCGTGCGCAAGGCAGATAACGTCCGGATTCACCGATTGCGCAGCGTCACAGATTTCTTGGACACGCACCGCTGCATCTTCAAGTGTGAAAGCAGTTTCGGCACCGATGGTCCCACCGACTGTAGTCCCCATGTGCGCGATGATAACGTCCGCTCCGACTTTCGCCATGTGCTCCGACTCCTCAGGGTTGAAGACATAGACAATCGTGAAAAGATCCATCTCGTGCGCGATGCCGATTGTCTCGACCTCTTTGTAGAAACCCATCCCTGTTTCTTCAAGTGTCACCCGAAAAGTGCCATCAATCACACCGACCGTGGGAAAGTTATTTACGCCATCAAAGCCGACATCGCGCACCTGTTTGAGAAAATTGGACATCCGACGCGTCGGGTCTGTGCCGTTGACACCGGCGATAACGGGTGTCTCTTTGACGACGGGCAGCACCTCGCGTTCGCCCATCTCCATGACGATGGCGTTCGCATCGCCGTAAGCCAATAGGCCTGCACAGGAGCCAAAGCCTGACATCCGATAGCGACCGGAGTTGTAAATTACGATAAGGTCTGCGCCGCCTTGCTCGGCGAATTTCGCTGTGATCCCTGTGCCTGCGCCGACGGCGAGTAACGATCTACCGGTATCCAACTCCGTTTTCAGTCGTCCTAAAACTTCATCTCGTCTATAATCTGGCATTCTTCGATTTTCCTTTCTTATAGGGTCATCAGTTTTCAGTTATCAGTTTTCAGTCTGGTTTTTGATACTTGATTATCTCTTTGTAACCGTCGTTCCACAATTGAGACGCCGACGGTTACCAAAAGATATTCTACAATCCGAACCCTCTTAACTGACAACCGACAACTGACGACTGAAAACTATTCTTCTCTCGATTTCGCTTGTAAACGTGCTGCTTCACCTGGATTCCCAATGTGCATCGTGTTATACGCCTGCTCGGAGGTCTTGAATGGCCCGACACCCTTGTGTCCGTGCCAATCGCCTTGCGTCATAATCGGATTCGTCAATCCAGTCTCCTGTTCGCGCTGAAGGATCCAGCTCTTCATACGCGTTTCGAGCACATTGACGATGTCCGGCTGTTTGTCAGCGAGGTTGTCGTTCTCATCGGGGTCTTGGATAAGGTTATAGAGTTCAACAGGCGGTTTGAAGTGAAAATCCGGTTCAAGCGCGACGATGAGTTTCCATTCAGGGGTCCGCCATCCGTGTTTACGCATCCATGTGCATTCTGTGATATAGAACTCGCTATCGTAGGAGGTTATCTCCCCACTGATCAACGATGTAAGGCTCTTACCATCAAAGGCTATATCAGTTTCGATGTCCGCTAATTCGAGAAGTGTCGGCACGAGGTCTTTGTGCTGGTTGTAACCTGCGACGCGTTTTCCAGCTGGCACGTGTCCTGGGTAACGGATAATCAACGGGACGTGCAAGGTAACATCGTAGAGCCCATGATGATCGAACCAGCATTCGTGGTCGTAGAGCGTTTCACCGTGATCGCCATTGATGACGATGATAGTTTCGTCCATCACGCCGCGCGTTTCAAGGGCATTAAAAAGCGTCTGAATACAGGCATCCATATAAGCGATCGCCCCATCATATTGCGCGATGACGTAATCCTTATCGGTGATTCCGGGCGGCATCCAAGAGGCGAAATAGTCACAGAACGGTTTAAACTCCATCACGGGTTCCATGGATGTATTGCTCGGATCACATTCATCGCCGTGATAGAACGTCCGTTCATAAGGGGCTGGCGGTAAGTAGGGCGAGTGCGGGTCCATGTGTCGCAAGAACAGAAAAAACGGTTTTTCGTCGCTCTGGTCTATCAACCGATTCAGTTCTGGGAGGGTCGTTCTATTGAGATTTTCCGCTTTCGGGCTGCGTCCGGTGTCATCAGGCCCCCATCCAGAGTAATCAAGATAGGTATCAAACCCGCGCGCGCTCGGTCCACCGAATCCGACACAAGTCGTGTCGTAGCCAGCGTCTCGTAAGATTTCTGGCAACGTTTTAACCTCTTCGCGGAGCGGGCCTTGGTGCCGCAACGCCACCACTTGCGTGCTGAACGTATCTAACCCGGTCAGCATTGAGGCATAAGCACTCGTTGTCGGGATGTGCGCGCTATAGGTTTTTTCAAAGAGGGTTGCACTCTCAGCAAACCGATCGATATGTGGCGTTGTCAAGTGGTGATACCCGTAACAACTCATGTGTGTCGCGAGGAGCGAGTCCACGCCCATCAAGACGATATTTGGCTGTTTCGCCATAGTTCGATTCTCCTTTTTGGATATAGTTATCCGTTATTATCTCTCCCAATCTTTATGCCAAACGAGCGTGTTCTGGACGTTATTATCAAGCACGTCACCGATTTCCAATGCGTTAAAATAGTCCTCGGGCAAGATGTTCCGTTTGCCGTTGAAAGTGCATCCATCAGGCATGAAGCCACACGTCATCGCGCGCCGGTGTGAGAAGGTCATGTTCGCACCTGCACCATGTGCTGTTAGTCCGTTGTGCCACACCATGGAGCCTGCAGGACAAGGAGCAGATTGCGGTTCCAGTTCCTTCCACTCTGGGTATACGTTAAACAGTGCGCCTATGTTTTCACCGATACCGACGTTATCAAAGCGTGCCGTTTTATGCGTGCCGGGGAGGTACCACATGCATCCATTTGCGAGTGTAGCGTCGTCTAATGCGACCCAGAACGAAACCGCATCGCGTGAGTCAAATGACCAATAAGGGACATCCAGGTGCCACGCTGTGGGGTTTCCAGACGGAGGCTTAATCAGTGCCTGATCGTGCCATATCCGCATCCCATCAACACCGGCGAGCAGTGTTGCCATCTTCCCGATTTTCGGGTCGTGTACAAGTTTCCGCATCCCCGTGTGTGAATCTGCCAAGCGGAGGCATTGCGTAAAGACCCGCGCATAAAAGTTGGACGGGTCCAACTGGTTTGTCATGTGTTCAACGGAGGTGCCGAGCCGTTCTTCGACGGATTCATCGGTGCATCGCCGCCATTCTTCGAGCTCGTCAGCGTCGAGGAAGTTCTCTATCACAAGAAATCCGTTTTCCTGATAAAAATTGATCTGTTCTGTGGTGAGTTCGTGCTGCATTTCCACTTTCTCCTTTAATTTCTCACTTGTGTTTCATAGCAGTTCGCCATGCTACAAGAGTAGTATATAACTTTTGATATTTTTTTTCAAGAATTCGTTTTAAATCTTGAATTATAGTCCGCGATTGTGGTATAATGTTTTATAGCGTTGTGAACGGATATAAAAATTCACCCATATAACGAGGTAATCCCGTGAATTGTGAAATTAGCGAAACCCGGATGCGTATCCTGCAACTGCTGAAAATGCGTGCCAGCATGACGATCAGTCAACTGACAGAGGCGTTGCATATCAGCCAGATGGGAGTCCGACAACACCTCGCGATACTTGAATCGGAAGGGTTGGTTGAACACTCCCGACAAAAACAGGGACGAGGGCGGCCGCCGCATGTTTATCAATTGACCGAACAAGCGAATAGTCTCTTTCCGACGACTTATGCGAACTTCGCCGTTGGACTGATGCATGAGGTGGCAAAATTTAACGGTCCCGGTTTCATCAATAAAGTCTTTCGTGAACGTATGAAATCGCAGTTAGAGACATATCAGTTACGGTTGGCTGGCAAAACGTTGCCTGAACGAGTCAAGGAACTTGCGCATATCCGCGATGAAGAGGGGTACATGGCATGCTGTGACGAGAATGCCGACGACTACGTCTTAACCGAGCACAACTGCCCTATCGCGGTCATAGCGGAAGCGTATCCGCACGTGTGCGAGATTGAATTGGCACTTTTCCGGCAATCATTAGGTGTGAAGGTCATTCGCGAAGAACATCTGATGCAAGGCAGCCATAAATGCTGCTATCGAATCCCTAAACCCACTGAATAGTCGATCTTCAAGGACAAAGATAAAATGGCTGATGAAACAGGCAGACGCGGCTTTTTCAAGGAGGCACTGAATCAACTCATGCAACCTGTCGCCGAATTTCTGGATGACAGGTTAAGCGATCCTTTACCGGTTGAAGCACAGAACAGCGGCACGCTTTTACGGCCCCCCGGTGCATTGCCCGAAGCGGAATTCTTGGAGAAGTGCCATCGATGTGGAAACTGTGTCAAGAACTGCCCCGCAAATGCGATTTTCCCTTTAGAAGAGAGTGCGGAGCCTAATCTCGTCAATACCCCTTACATCGACCCTGATGAGCAGCCGTGCGTTATCTGCGATTCGTTGGCATGTATGTATGTTTGTCCGAGTGGTGCCCTGCAACCTGTTTATGCCGAAGACATTAAAATAGGGGTGGCAGTTTTCAACGCTGAAACCTGTCTACGTACCAAGGAAGTGGCTTGCACTTACTGCATTGATACGTGTCCTATTGGCGCGGATGCAATTCACCTTACCGGAGACGGTGTTGTGGCGGTGATTGAATCCGGTTGCACAGGGTGTGGTGTATGTCAATATGCCTGCCCAACTGCCCCGAAGTCGATAGTTATTGAACCTTGGACGGTGTAAGGTGCTACTTGCTGATGAGGAGAGTTCTGGTTATATTTTCTGTTTTCTCACAGGTATCATGTCTGTACTTACACAAATTCTTATGCAGGGCGCAGTGGATGGTCAGCGTCTGCGCGACATCAAACCGCCGCTGGAGGTACCGCAAAGCTTTCTGCTCTATTTCATCGGTGCCGCGGCGATACTTGGACTCATAACCCTTTCGGCGTGGTTCTATCTCCGAAAACGGTCACAGCCCTTACCGATAGCTGAAGACGATACGGTAGACGTACCCCTGCCGCACGAGGTCGCTTATGAACAACTGGCGGCGATTGAAACTTCTGATTTGCTCAAGCGTGGAGATCTGGAGACGTATCATACCCAAATTGCTTATGTGCTTCGCGAATACATCGGCGCGCGGTATCGAATTCCTGCACTGATGTTGACAACAACTGCACTGCTGCGCGCGATGCTGTATGCGCAGATAGGTACCGAGTGTGTTGAAAGCGTTCAACACTTACTCGTCAATTGTGATAGGGTGAAATTTGCGACCTACCAGCCGGAACTATCAGAGGCATCCGCTCGCGTCGCTGATGCCCGCTGGATTGTTGACCAAACGAAGATAACTGCTTCCTAAAATGTCTTGACGATGACGAAGAGATAGGTATTATAGGAAACCGATGGTTAAGAACTGAAAAATAAAAAAAATATTGACATAATTTTAAGAAATATAGTAAGATAACTTAACTTTACCTAAATTTTCGCAGTACTTTGGATACACAGAAATCAGATACTTAGCCGAATTTTGTAGGTTTCCTATATTTATTTTTACGACAATCCACAGCAAGGAGGGAAAATAGCGTGTCAGATGAACACAAAGTACTCCTCACTATACCTATGTCCCCTGATATGGAACTTGCTGCAGCGAGAACAGGTTCCGCGCTTGCGGAACTGAAAAACTTCAACGAGGAAGCCGTTGAAGAAATTCAACTTGCAATCATTGAAACTTGTATTAACGCTTCTGAACATAGCCGAAGCGATGATAAGGAAGTGCATATTCAGTTCTTAGTTACGGACGATGAGTTACAGGTCAAAATCTCTGACCGCGGGGTGGGTATAACTGCGGATACATTAGATGGCACGCGCTTACTCGGTACGCCAGGGTTACACGCCGATTTACGTAAGCGCGGAAGGGGTTTACAGATTATTAGGGCTCTCATGGATGAGGTGGTTATAGAAAGCAGCCCTAACGGGACAACTGTTAGCTTCACCAAAAAGAAGAGCCCCGAATAGGGGCTGTGTCGTTTTCGCTATGCGGATAATATAATTAATTGTGAACATGTCGTGGGTACTCCACAAATCTGTGTTCAAATACGCTGCTAAACGGCACCTTTTTCTTATTTTTAGGCGTGGTCCGTAAGTCCATGTTAGGTACTTAAGGAGGTAAACGATTTGTTGAACAAATTCGATATTCAAGTTCGCGAGTCAGAAGCACACGCGATAATTGAGACAGCCGGGTATCTGAATGATGCCCTCGGGGAAAAACTCGCCGAGACATCACAGGAGCTCATTCAGAAGGGTTATACGCAGCTCGTCATCAATCTTGAACAAACAACACTCATTAATAGTATCGGTATATCCATACTGATTGAAATCATAGAGGCACTTGACGAACATAATGGCACCTTGAATTTCTGTGGATTGTCCGCTACGCAAGAACGAACCTTTCGCATGATGGCGATTACGAAATACGCGGGCATCTTCCCAGATGAAGAAGATGCTATTGCGAATTTATAAACTTTTTCTGAGCAGAACGTTTCGATCGCATTATAGATTAACGTTTGTTTCGCTTAGATTTTGTGGCGTATTTTGCTAATCGTGCGCGCGTATTATCTGTACATTTTTCTACGAACAGATATAATAAAATTAGAAATCTATTATTGGATTTAAAAACCATGAAAGACCCAAGTAAGCCTTTAGGAGACAGTTTGCAAACCCACAATACGCAAAGTACCGCAGAACAGACGATGGAGCGGCTCATCTTCAGTCTATCTGAGTTGGAAAACTTGGGACAAACGTTAATCTCCGGGCATAGTAATTTTAATCATTCGAGCAAAACCTATCTCCGCATCACCCTCGGAACTTTGCAGATCCGGCGCGGCGCGATACTGCGGTACCATCCGACGGGTCAAAATCTTGATGTTGTTGCGGCGACACCGGACGCAGCGTTCTCGCCGATCCTTGTTGAACCAGACGAATTAGAAACTTTACTGAAACATTCGTTCATAGAGAGCACCGCGCCCCCAGATGCCCTTAACCAATTCTTCGCTCGGAGTACCAAACTTTCAGAAACGATTGATATACGGCTTTGGGTACCACTCAAAATTCAAGACGAATTTCTGGGGATGATTGGGCTCGGCAAATTTTTCGCAAGGGACACATTAGAAACCTGGGAAAAGGAGTTATTGACAACCCTCGCACATCAAATTTCGATTGCCATTGCCTATTCGCAGATGGTGGAAGGGATCCAGAGCGAAAAGTTTCGGTTGTTCATGCTCGCAGAAAGCGCGCCCCAAATCTGTCAACTGCTACAACCCGAAGCGGCTGCGGAACAGGTCGTTCAGCAAGCCGTCTCACTGCTTGACGCGAACGCCGGGGCTCTCATGCTTACCGACACTGAGCAACAAGCACTCGAAATGCGTTATACATTTCCGGAGACTTTGCTTGACAATGACACAATGCAAGATGGCACGAATGGGCTCGTTATCTCTTATGGCGAGGATACCGCTGTTCCTGAAGAACCGACATCCATAGACGTGTTGAAATCTGTCGCTAAAGAAGGAATGCCGGGGCACTGCCTGCCTAAATTCGACACCCTGTTTGGCGGTAAAAATCTGATGGCTGTCCCTATTCCCGGACGTGATGGCGATATTTTGGGGGTCCTTGTTGTCGGCGACAAAGAAGAACGCGGCGGTAGAATTACGCCCTTTACCGATGAAGATGTCATCCTACTGGATTCCTTTGCCAAGCAGGCAGGTGTCGCGATTGAGAATGCGCAGCTCCATCAGGAGGCACTTGAGGCGCGTCAATTACAGGCGGAAATGGAAGAGGCACGTAAAATTCAGGAGAACCTTATTCCAGATACACTGCCAGACATCCCCGGATACGAAGTCGCAGGACATTATGAACCCCGGGGTCCCGTCGGCGGCGACTATTTCGATTGTATCGCCTTAACTACAGGACATTGGGGCCTCTCAATTGCTGATGTTTCTGGGAAGGGTATGCAAGCCGCGCTCCTTATGGCGACCCTCCGGGCAGGACTCATCTCCGAACTGTCGCGTGCAAAAAATGTGGAACCAGGCACACCCGACCAGGCAACTTTGTACACTGAAATTACCGAGATGGCGATGACACTGAACTCGCTCCTCTACGCCAGCGGTACAGAAGAGAAATACGCCACCTTCTTCTACAGTCATCTTGACCCTGAAACAGATGTACTTACCACGCTCAACGCAGGACATAATCCGCCGCTACTCATCAGAAAAGACGGCACCTATAAATGGTTAGGTGAGGAGGTCGGAGGGATCCCGCTCGGCATGTTTCCGAATGATATGGTCTTAAGCATCGCTGAATACGAAGCGGAACACGTCCAACTCGCCAGTGGTGATGTCATTATATATTATACAGACGGTGTCACAGAGACCGTCAACATTGAAGACGACTATTATGAAGAAGAACGGCTGGTGGATGCATCAGTGGCGTGCAAAGATGAACATGCCGAGGCAATACGCAAGTCCCTTCACAACGCAGTCATGGAATTCCAAGGAGAAGCGGATCAGTTTGACGACCTTACGCTCCTTATTTTGAGAAAGCAGTAGCGAATGGTTATAAGTTAAGGGAACTCTTATGGCGGTAATAGATATTTTTACTGTTACAAGATTAACGGATAACTGACGACTCTGATGAGAGGTACAGATGCAACAACGCGCCACAGTCGGACGCACATTTTTAGACCCAACTATCCTTGCCCGAATCGGGAACCTCGAATTGATCGCGAAATTCGTTGTTGAAGGTTTTATCTCAGGGCTGCATAAGAGCCCGTATCACGGGTTTAGTGTCGAATTCTCACAATACCGGCAATATATGCCCGGAGACGATACCAAACACATAGATTGGAAAGCCTACGCCCGCACCGATAGATACTACATTAAGCAATTTGAGGAAGAGACGAATCTCAATTGTTATCTGCTCTTAGATACAAGTGAGTCCATGATGCATCCTACGGAGGATGAGCAGACAAACGGGGCGACTCCAGCAGCGAACGGCGAGGGGACATCGAACCTGACAAAATTGAGATATTCATGTTTCCTCATGGCATCACTTGCCTATTTTATGGCGAAGCAGCGCGATGCAGTCGGGTTTGCATATTTCGATGATGTACTACGGCAGTACCTGCCAGCACGAAGTAGTACATCGCACTTACACTCAATTTTACTCACATTGGAGACGTTACAGACGACAAAAAACACAAGACTCGGAACACCACTGCATCAAATCGCTGAACGGCTTACCAAGCGCGGGTTGGTTCTCTTCGTCTCCGACCTCTACGATGAAAATCATGAGGAGGTCATCGCCGGATTAGAACATCTCCGCTATGAAGGGCATGAAGTCATCGTCTTCCATCTGCTCGCGGAACAGGAACTCGAGTTCGCTAACTTTGAAACAGGACGAAGTTCAGAAGCACTCATCCGATTTATTGATTCAGAAAACGACGCTGAGATTATCACCACCCCGCAAGCGATTCGGGAGAGTTATCTCAACAATTTTAACGACTTCCTTGATACCTATCGGCTCGCGTTACGGCAAGCCGATATTGATTACAATGTGATAACAACAGCAACCCCGATTGATCTGGCACTCGCTTCTTACCTCGCGAAGCGGCAAGGGGTCCTCTAAAATATGTTTGGTTTGACTTTTCTAACAGCCTCTTTTGCAATAGCTGGTGCGATAGGTGCATCTATACCGCTGATCCTTCATCTGCTGAACAGGGAGCGCGCGCGGCGACTGATCTTCAGCACTGTCCGTTTCATCCAGATGTCGCATCAGACGAACGTGCGGCGGCATAAGTTGAAACGGCTGCTCCTTTTGCTCATGCGTATTCTCATATTAGCGTTGCTCGGTTTGGCGTTTGCGCGCCCATTTTTCGCCGACTCGCCAGTGTTTACGCAAAAAACGGGCGGGAAACGGAACGCTGTTATTATTCTGGATACCTCCTATAGTATGCAGTATGAAGGCGTTTTTGAGGATGCGAAAAAAGAGGCGGTCAAAATTTTGGATGGTCTTGATGCCGCCGATGCCGCGTGCCTCATTCTTTCGTCCGACAACGCCCGCGTCGTTGCACCGCTCGGTTCAGAATTTTCGCATATTCGGACGGCTTTAAACAACGCAGAAACCACTAATGAGCATACGGATTACTTAGACGCGATGCAAACCGCAGATGAAGTCCTTGAGGCTATTCCTATCGGTGAGAAACAGGTCTATCTTGTCGCGGATATGCAAAAACGCGGCTGGGAAAATTTCATTGAGACAGATAAACTCAGCCCTGATGTCCAAATTTACTTTGTTGATGTGCGTGCCGAAAAACCACAGAATTTCGCGGTTACAGGCATCAGCGTTCCACCTGTCGTCCTCAAGGAACAAAAAGCCTCGCAGCTTGTCGCGCGGGTCCATAATTTCGGTGATGAACCCGTTGAGAATCTGCAGGTGCGTCTCTTTATAGACGGCAATGTGATTGATAGTGTTGAACTTGACATCGAGCCTGATGACCTTGCGGACGCTGTTTTCAAAGTCGAGTTCCAAGATGAGGCGACGCATACAGGGTGGGTTGAACTTCCAGAGGACGCGCTCAGTATAGACAACAAACGATATTTTACTTTGCAAAGTCTACGATCCATTAAAGTCCACGCTGTCCGAGAAGAACAGCGAACGCGGAGCCGTTATCAAACTGTAGAAACTTTCTTCATGAAGAAAGCATTGACATCCGGGAGTGATGCTTTACAAATTGATTTCACCGAATCCATCTCGGTGCCGAATGCATCGACGCTCGCTAACGCGGATGTGCTGATCCTTGCGGATTTAGCGGAACTTTCGGCTGCTGAAGCGGCGCGTGTGAAAACTTACGTTGCCGCGGGTGGCGGTTTGATTGTAACAGTTGGCGATAATACGGATGCCGATGTTTATAAACAACGCCTCGGTCCTGCATCGGTAGCGGGTGACGACCCCAGTGAGACAGGACTCATGCCGTGTGACTTCGTCCAAGCAGTCGGAGATCCGCTGGATCGCGAACAGTTCCGTGTGCTCGCTACAGTGAAATACGAACATCCGATTTTCGCACCCTTCAAGGAACCGAATCACGGGGATTTCGGTAAGGCGCGGTTTTACAGAATTTTTCAGGCGGTCCCTACGAAAGGTGCAACCGTCATTGCTTCTTATGATGATGGGAGCCCCGCACTCTTTGAGAAACCTTACAGGAACTTAGGACGGGTGCTCTGTTTTACCTCAACAATAGATAGAGGATGGAACGATCTCCCTATTCGTGCTGTCTATCTGCCGTTCTTGCATGAAACTATTAAGTATCTCGCACTTAAAGATGTAGAGGCTGCGCCGAATTATCGTGTGGGTGAGAGTGTTGAGCTGGAGGTTTCAAACGCTGAAAATGCTGACGCTGCCCCGCGCAGAGAAATCGCGGTGTTTGATCCGAACAATGTTGAGACCCGCTTGCAACGCAATGAGAATCCTACAGAAGTCACCGCACAAGGCAGCACTTTTTACACAGACACCACAGTCCCTGGCATCTACTCTGTCCATACATCTAGGGCAGCGACCTACTACTTTGTCGTCAATGTTGACACAACTGAGTCCGACCTCGCTGCACGCGATGTCGAGGAACTAACAAGTATGCTGAAGGGGACTGTGGACGAATCGGTTGCGGAGAAACCGCCTGCAGAACTCATCGCGCAATACCGTGAGGATGTTGAGAAGAACCAAAGTGTATGGGTCTATCTCATGTTAGCTGTTTTTGCATTGGCGGTAACAGAAATGTTCCTTGCCAATCGCGTTTAGATTTTTTAAATTTCGCAAAGCGTTGAAATACATCAGAAACCCGATTTTGATATAGGAGTCATTCGTTATAAGTAGTTAGTTATAAGTTTGGATTCTGATTGCTGAACATCTTTTGGGTACAGTTGTTCCCGAAATATAAGGATCCTCGGAAGCCTCTTAACTTATAACTTATAACTTATAACCGATAACTAAAAAAATATGAACTTTGAAGCCAGCGCACCGATAGCGGTGCCAAAAATTGTATCTGATGCGCAAACCCAGTTCTTTGTAGAAAATGGGTATCTTGTTGTCCCGGATCTGCTCTCGCTTGATGAAATAGAGGAGTTGCGTCAGGACACTGTCACGCTCGCGAAAGGCGGTCATCCGTGTGACAGTCTGAAACCGCTCCCCGACGACGTGAGTGATACGGAGGCGATCAGCCGTATCCTCTGCATTCATCAACCACATTTTGTCAGTCCAATCATTGAGAGGTACGTCAAGCACCCGAAAATCTGTGGTATCTTGAGCCAAATAGCCGCTGCGCATCTCCCGTATTGGGACGGAAGCGTCAAATGCATGCAGTCCATGCTCTTTGTCAAGCCACCTAATTTTCAGGGGCAGGCGTGGCACCAAGACGAAATCTACATCCCGACCCGGGATCGCTCCTTAATTGGTGCATGGATCGCCATGGATGACGCTACAGTGGAAAACGGATGTTTATGGGTACTCCCCGGTTCACATCGTCAAGGCTACCTCTATCCACAGAAACCACATGAAAACCCTGATGAATTCGATTTTGCAGAGGAAAGTTACGGTTTTGATCACAGCGATGAGGTGCCGGTTGAAGTTAAAACTGGAACATTAGTTTTCTTCAACGGCTATCTGCTCCATCGGTCGCGTAAGAATCGTGGCAATACATTTCGGCGGGTTTTGGTGAACCATTACTGTAACGCTTGGTCATTGTTACCTTGGTCGATTCGGGAAGGTGAGCGTCCAGCGAGTGCCGACCGGCGATGCATTGTTCCGGTTTCTGGCGTTGACCCTTACGCATGGAAAGGGTATGACCCACCTCCTAACAACGTTTCTCTACGGACATGCAAAGCCGTTCAACAACTGGAGGTATCAGATGCAAGTTGAACTTTTTGATGAGCGTGAGGGTGTGCCTTCAGTAAAACTTGCTACGCAAACTGCTGAACTCACACAAGCGTTAGAGACAATGCTCTCACGCATTGAGGCAGGCGAAGATATACTGCCGCAATTAGAGCGAATTGACGTGCTACATCAGGAACTCGACCCAACAGCACCGAAAATGCTGCGACACTATCTTGAACGGAAAAGCTACACAAAGGCATTAGCACTGCTGAAAAGCTTATAAACAATGGAGAGAATGATGGCGAGAGAAGATGGCCGCCGGCCGGATGCGTTACGACCGGTTACGATTAAACGGAACTATATCAAACATGCGGAGGGCTCAGTCCTCATTGCAACGGGTGATACCCATGTTATCTGTACAGCTTCCGTTCTTGAGCAGTCGCCGCGGTTCATGCGCGAGCAGCGGATCAAGCGTAAAGGTTGGGTAACAGCCGAATACGCCATGTTACCCCGCTCGACTTCCGAACGGGTGCAACGCGAGGTAACCCGAGGTGGTGTCGGCGGTAGAACTCAAGAGATACAACGGCTCATCGGGCGTTCTTTGCGGGCTGCTGTAGACTTATACGCTTTAGGCGAGCGGACAATCTGGGTGGATTGTGATGTCATCCAAGCCGATGGCGGCACACGCACCGCCTCCATTACGGGCGCGTTTATCGCACTCTGGGATGCTTGTCAAGGGCTCGTCGAAAGTGAGAAGATCGAAACATTTCCGATTACCGATAACATCGCCGCAACGAGCGTCGGGCTCGTCAAGGGTGAACCCCTGCTGGATCTCTGTTATAAGGAGGATTCGAAGGCAGATGTTGATATGAATATTGTTATGACCGGTAGCGGGAAATTTATAGAAATACAAGGCACAGCAGAGAAAGACCCTTTTTCGCGGGACGATTACAATCAGATGTTAGACCTTGCTGTTGGCGGTATACAGCAACTCATCCGTCTCCAAAATCGGATAATGTTGGAGGACTTAGATGAAGCTTGTATTGGCGACGCGTAATCAGGGCAAAGTCCGAGAACTCACAGAAATGCTCCACCGCGCCCCCAAAGTAACGGACGCACGCCGCTTGCAACAGATTGAGGTGATCTCCTTGAACGCCTATCCTGACGCGCCAGAGGTCATTGAGGATGGCGAAACTTATATGGAGAATGCCGCCAAAAAAGCGACCATCATCGCGCAACACACAGGTCATCTCACACTCGCTGACGATGCAGGGTTAGAGGTAGACGCGCTCAACGGCGCGCCCGGCATCCACTCTAAACGGTGGGCAGGTGAAGACGCTACAGACGCGATCCGGATCGCAAAACTGCTTCAAGCACTTGAAGGTATCACAGACCGGCGTGCGCGTTTTGTCGCCGCGATTGCAGTCGTTCACCCCAATGCTGTACCTGAAGGCGTTCTCGGTGTTTGTGAGGGACATATCAGACACGCACCTATCGGAGACAGCGGGTTCGGCTATGATCCTGTGTTCGTCCCGGACGGTTACGAACAGACCTTCGCAGAATTGGGAGAAGATATAAAAAATCAGATTAGTCATAGAGCCAAGGCGTTAGAAAAAGCACTGGCATTGTTTTAAACTCTAAACTCGAGGAGAAAATGGCAGCACTTAACGATTTACGAAACGGGTTGGTTATCCGACTCAATGATACGATTTACACAATAGTCAATTGTGAGCATGTGAAACCTGGAAAAGGCAGCGCCTTCGCACGCACAAAGATTAAGCGGGTCACCGACGGTGCCGTTTTGGATCGCACGTTCCGTTCCAATGAGACTGTCGAGACCGTCAGGCTTATGGATCACAAGATGCAGTATATGTATCGGGATGGCGATATCCTGTGGTTTATGGACAACGAGTCGTTTGAACAATACTCGCTACCACTAAGTCTCGTTGAAGATAGTTTGAAGTTTCTAAAAGAGGGAGAAACTGTCACCGTCAAAATGGACGGACAGGTGCCGCTCGCGGTTGAACTCCCGAACTTCGTTGAACTTCAAATCGTTGAGACCGATCCCGGCTTGCGAGGCGATACTGTCAGTGGTGGTTCTAAACGGGCTACGCTTGAGACGGGTGGCGTTGTGAACGTTCCACTTTTTGTGCAAAACGAAACGCGTATCAAAGTTGACACGCGTACCGGAAAATATGTAGAAAGGATATAATAGTTATAGGTTATCAGTTTTCAGGCTGGTTTTTGATTTATCAGAACCCTCTTAACTAACAACTTATAACTTATAACTATTAAAAACAAAAATGCGTCAAAATAGATCCAAGGATAAATCCGAATCCGCGGACAAAGACTACAGTGATATCCTCGAACTCGTTGAACAGTTAGCAGAGGTTCTTGACCGCGCGGACCTCACAGAAGTCCGCGTTCGGGACAACGAATTTGAGGTGCAAGTTTCCAGATATCGGGGCACCCCGGACAGCTATGATCGGATACCCGCGCCACAACCTAAGGTGGGAACACCGCATCTGCCAGGAGGCGAAAAGGTAAATGTGGAAGTGGATGCCGATGGACAGAGCGTCTACATCAGCGCGCCGATGCCTTCGCGCTTCTATCGTTCCCCTGCTCCCGATGAACCGCCTTTTGTGCAAGTTGGGGATACCGTCAGCGCGGGTGAACCTGTTGGCATTCTTGAAGTCATGAAGACTTACAATCCCGTGGAGGCACCCTTCAACTGCGAAATTTTAGAAATTCTCGCTGAAGATGGCGACGCAGTTGAATATTCCCAACCGCTGTTCCGAGTGAAGCAAATTTCTTAATATTTGCTACGGAATCAAGCCTGCAACAACGGCGCAGGCGACTCATAAATTGGAACTGTTGTTAAACAGATCGCTTGCTATAACGCCTCGCGAAATTTCTTAATATTCGCCACGGAATCAAGCCTGCAACAACGGCGCAGGCGACTCATAAGCCAAAACCGTTGTTAAACAGATTGCTCGCTATAACGCCTCGCGAAAGCAAAAAAAAAATGATAAAAAAGATACTGATAGCCAATCGTGGTGAGATCGCCGTTCGCATTATCCGGGCTTGCAAAGACATGGGGATTAAAACGGTGGCCATCTTCTCCACCGCGGATGCAGACGCATTGCACGTTAAACACGCGGACGAGTCTTACTGTATTGGGCCCCCTCCCTCAGCGGCGAGTTATCTTAAATACTCAAGTATTATCACTGTCGCGGATTATGCAAATGTTAACGCCATCCATCCGGGCGCGGGGTTTCTCGCCGAAGATGCACAGTTTGCCGAGATGTGTGAAGCGCACCAAATAAGGTTCATCGGACCCTCTATTGAGGATATTCGGACGATGGGCGACAAGGTCAAAGCGCGCGAGACTGTCGCAAAAGCTGGCTTGAAACTTGTACCCGGCAGCCAAAGACGTAGACGCAAAAATAGTAAAAAAGGCACAGTTGATACTGCCGAAGAAGCCGCACAACTCGCTGAGAAAATCGGTTATCCTGTCGCGATCAAAGCCGTCGCAGGCGGCGGTGGACGCGGCATCCGTATCGCCGAAAATCGAGCCAGCCTGTTTAATCTTTTCCATACTGCGAAGGCGGAAGCGGAAGCCGCTTTTAGTAACGGGGATGTCTATATTGAAAAATGGATTGAAGAAGCCCGACATATAGAAGTCCAAATTTTAGGAGATATGCACGGTAACGTCGTCCATTTCGGAGAACGTGAATGCTCCATCCAGCGGAAACAGCAGAAACTCGTTGAGGAAGCACCCGCTGCCTCTATCTCACCTAAACTGCGCGCCGAAATCTGCAAAGCCGCTGCAAAAGCCGCAAAATCTATCGGTTACACAAATGCCGGGACTATCGAGTTCGTTGTGGATAAAGATGAGAATTTCTATTTTTTGGAGATGAACACCCGCATTCAGGTGGAACATACGATCACCGAGAGCATCACCGGTATTGATTTGATCAAAGAACAGATCCGGCTTGCAATAGGGGAGCCCCTTGGATACAACCAATCTGATATTCAAATCCAAGGGCACGCCATTGAGTGTAGGATTAACGCCGAGGACCCGTTGAACGGCTTCATGCCGTCACCGGGAGTGATCACTGCTTATCATCCGCCCGGCGGTATTGGTGTTCGGGTTGATGGATATATCTATGCTGGATATACCGTGCCACCACACTACGACTCACTCGTGGCGAAACTCATCGTATGTGGCAGAGACCGAGCGGAAGCTATGGCGCGGTTACAACGCGCATTGTCCGAATTCCAGATTGA
Source organism: Candidatus Poribacteria bacterium (assembly GCA_963668035.1). GTDB lineage: Bacteria > Poribacteria > WGA-4E > WGA-4E > WGA-3G > WGA-3G. Next base: position 1,839,518 of record OY764073.1, read on the forward strand.
AGGTATAAAAACCACGATTCCACTCTATCAAGACATTCTCCATGATGAACGCTTTCGCGGCGGAAATGTTTTTACGAATTTTTTAGAAAAACGATAATAAACTTTTAACATGCATCTCTTTTTTCTAACGCTTGCAGTAGCTGTTCTGGCACCCACGCCGCTACACGCGGTTAACTTTGTTGATGTCACAGCCGAAGCAGGTATCCATTTCCGACACGCAAGCGGAACACGTTCCAGCCTGCTTCCTGAAGATATGGGATCCGGTGCTGGTTTTGCCGATATAGACAACGACGGCGACAGTGACCTCTATATCGTCAACATCCCGCATCCGTTTACACAAGATGCCAGTTCCGATAGCAAAACAAATCTGCTCTATCGTAACAATGGGGAGGGTACCTTTACGGATATAACGCAGAGTGCTGGTGTTGGGGATCGAGGCTACGGGATGGGATGCGTCTTCGCAGATTACGATGGTGATGGACATATTGATCTCTATGTAACGAATTATGGCGCGAATGTACTTTATCGCAATAACGGAGATAGCACCTTTCAGGATGTGACGAAAACCGCTGGTGTCGGTTGTGAACTGTGGAGCACGGGGGCTGCCTTCGCGGATGTTGATGGCGACAGTGACCTGGACCTCTATGTTTGCAACTATGTCACCTACGATTTGGTAAAACTTGAGCAGATGCAAGCGGATTCCTTACAATCCGGCAAACCCGTACCGAGCGCGTTGAATCCGCATGTCTTTGAGCCGCAAGATAACGTCTTCTACCGTAATAATGGGGACGGCACCTTTACGGATGTAACCGCCGAGATAGGGATCGCTGCACCCGGTGGCAGAAGTATGCAGTGCCTCTTCAGCGATTTTGATAACGATAACGACTTAGACCTCTATGTCGCAAATGACACCTCTGTGAACTATGTCTATCGCAATGCAGGGGATGGCACTTTTACCGATGTTAGCGATGAATCGTGGGCAGCTGATTTTCGAGGCTCTATGGGACTCACTGCCGGCGATTATGATGCCGATGGGGACATTGACCTTTTTATGAGTCACTGGGTGGACGAAGAGAACACACTTTACAGAAATCTGTTGAAAGAAGACCCCACAAGTGAGCATATCAGATTTGTCGATGAATCCTATTCCGCGATGCTGGCTGAGGTGAGCATCAAACGGATCGGTTGGGGTACTGCCCTTTTTGACTACGATAACGATGGCGATTTGGACATCTTTGTTACAAACGGCAGCACTTTCCAAGAACTGAAGAATCCGGAAGTGCTTATTCCGCAAACGGATGCCTTGTTCAGCAACAACGGCGATGGCACTTTTACGGATGTCAGCGAGATCACTGGAATCACGGCACTCCCTACCCGCGTTGGACGTGGCGCGACGTTCGGTGATTACGACAACGATGGGGATGTCGATATTTTCATCGTCAACAACTATGCTGCACCTACTTTATTGCGCAACGAGGGCGGCAATCGCAACGGTTGGATGCACGTTGAACTGATTGGCGCAGCCATCGGCGCGAAAATTCAACTCATAACAGCCGATCAGACGCAGCTACGAGAGATTTATGCAGGTGACAGTTACATGTCCGCTAACAGTTTCATCGCTAAATTCGGCGTGGGAAACGCTACATACATTGAAACTTTGCAGGTTAAATGGTTGAACGGAGCAACCGAAGTTCTTCATAATATACCGGCAAATCAGCGGGTGCGTGTTGGACAGCGAAAATAAAAAGTGGATGGAAAAAGACGACCTTAAAGGAAGTTTCATGAAAACTGTTGGAAAAAACAACATCTTTATCGGGTTGCGAACACCATCAGTCATTGCCATTTTGCTCATCGCGGTGTCTCTGTTCTATTTTTTCGGGTGTGGTGACAGTGCTAATATCCGGCGCGGGAAAGAATTAGCCGCAAATGGCGACACGGATGCGGCGATACAGGCATTTGAGGAGGCAATTAATCATGACGGTTCCAGGGCGGAAGCCTTCTATCAGATCGGTTTGGTTTATGTTGAAATGGTAGATAGAAACCCGAATGGAAAAGACTATAGAGATGATGCGAAAGAAGCACTCTTTTGGGCACTTGATATGGCACCGCGCTGGGCACCGCGACGCCCCGAAATTAGCCTTACACTCGGAAGGCTGCATTGGCTTGACAATCAAAAACGCCTCGCTCTTGAACAATTTTATCACTTGTTAGAGAAATCGCCGAGTCGTGACATCGTTCTAAAGATCGCAGGGCTCACCGGAGATGCCTATCACGTCCAACGCCTCCGCACCGAAGGCAGCGACGACTACGAGCAGACCTTTACCGAAAAAGGGAATATAATGACGTTTACTGCAAAACACACTGATGACTATAGTCCTGCAATCTCACCCGATGGAAAGTCGGTCGTCTTCGCATCAAATCGGCTTCAAAACGCCGAGTTGTACCTCATGGACCTCAAGAGTCGTTCACTTCGGCAGCTCACACATACCGATGAACTTGACGAATACATGCCTGCTTTTTCACCTGATGGCAAAGCGATCGCTTTCGTTACAGAACGCACCCGCGGCGGTATGATGCTCCCACCTATCCAAGCGAGCGGTTCTGATCCGAGCCGTGCGTCCATCTATCTCATGGATGTTGATGGGAGAAACCAGCGGCCATTGGTCGACGTAGAGGGCGCGGACCGCGGGCCCGTTTTTTCACCCGATGGACAAAAAATCGCCTTTGAATCTAAGGCACCGACACAGGAGGCTGTGAGTCCGCCTGGTCGTACCGAAAATAACGACACGTTGGAAATTTATGTCATTGATATCGATGGCAGCAATAAGACGCAGTTAACGCATAATGACGTGGACGACGGGCACCCGACGTGGGCACCGAACGGGAAACAGATAGCCTTCACGGCTATGGTGGAGAATATCTACCAGATTTTCAGCGTCAGTGCTGCAGGCGGGACACCAAAGCAGCTAACCTTTTCGGATGCCAGCCACTATCACCCCATTTTCACGCCAGATGGTAAACGGATTATCTATGTTTCAAGCGCAGATAACCACTATACACTCTGGATGATGAATATTGACGGAACGAATAAAACGCAACTCACAAACTACATCGGCGCACATTTTGAACCGAGTCTCTCGCGAGATGGAAAAAAATTAGTATTTAGTTCCGACCGTTCGGATCACATGCGAATCTATCTCATGGATTTGACGCAGCCTCTTAAAAAAGAAGAATTGAAGGCAAGATTAGCGGCGAATCAATAAACAATATTCGTTGGGGTCGGGTTCTCCGACCCACCGCTCCAATATGCAAAAACCTTATCTTATTTTTCTTATTCTCTTCATCATTGCCGGTTGCAATACAGACCGCCCCCGAACTTCTCCGCAACTCACTGCGGAATATCAGAAAGGCGTTGACGCGCTGGATATGAACGACTTCGCTGAGGCGGAGCGCGCGTTTCAGGCATGCTTGAAAATCGATGGCAACGCTCATGACGCGCGCATGATGCTTGCACGAACCTATATCAGACAGCAAAAGTTCGAGCGTGCCGAAGAGACATTACAAATGCTGATAAGTTTGCTTAAACAGGCACCCGAGGCAAAAGATACGCTTTCAAAGGCTTACCTAACATTAGCACAGGTTTTTAGTTACCAACAACGTTTCTCCGATTCAACGGCTGCCCTTACGAGCGCATTGGAAGTCAACCCTGACGATACCGAGGCACGCATTAGGCTCGGTTATTTCTTAGGCGCGCCGCAACAGATGCTCGTCCCCGATCTCTCAGCATCCAAACGACAATTTGAGAAGGTCCTCGAACTTGAGCCGAGTAACCTGGAGGCGATGCTCCAACTCGGTTTGGCTGAATTTCGGTTGGGTGAAGCCGACAAAGCCGCGGAACGCTTTGAAAATATCATCCAAAACTACCGCCGCCATTCTGGGGCATACTATTATCTCGGTGTCTATCATCTCCGGCACGGTAATCTTGAAAAAGCCGTAACAAACTTCAAAGAATCGCTCCGCCTCAAACCCCGAGATCCTGAAACCTTATGGAACTTGTGGACAGCATACAGCAAACTCGGGGGTTACCCCGAAGAATTACCAGACGAGTTTAAAATAATCGTCAGTTTAACCGATAACCGACAACGGATAACGGATAACCAACTCACCGACATCGCACCCGATTTGAAGATGGACAAAGTTGACGGCGGACGCGGAAGTGCCTGGGGCGATTATGATAACGATGGCGATCAAGATATCGTCGCTGTTGGCACTTACCAACCGCATGCGCTGTATCGCAATAACGGGGACGGCACCTTTACGGATGTGGCAGCGCAAGCAGGCATTGCTGATCCGAGAGGCGGTTGGGGGTCACTCTTCGCAGATTACAACAACGACGGGTACCTTGACCTCTATATCACCCGTGGGGGGTGGTCTGGCGCAGCGGAGAACACACTTTATCATAACAACGGAGATGGCACTTTTACGGATGTCACACACGCCGCGGGCGTAGCCGACCCGCAGAGTAGTTTCTGTGCCGCTTGGGCAGATTACGATAACGACGGTCACCTGGACCTCTACATCGCGGACGGCGTTATCGGCGACGGTGCCGCCAATGTCCTATACCATAATAACGGGGATGGCACTTTCACCAACACCGCTGAATTCGCGGGGGTCGCGGATACCGGTAATTCCCTTGGAACCGCTTGGGGGGATTACGATAAAGATGGATATATTGATTTACATGTCGTCAATTTTGGGCAGTCCAATGTCCTTTATCGCAATAACGGAGACGGCACTTTTACGGATGTCACCCCGACTACCGGCATGAATCTCCCTGTTACCGATGCGTTTGTTACCTTCTTTTTAGATGTTGACAACGATGCCGATTTAGACATCTTCATCTCGAATTCAGGTTCGTTCCGAGCTTTTATCGAAGGGCAAATCACAGGGGCTGCCCCACACGATGGCGACCGACAGGTGCTTTACCGCAACAACGGGGACGGCACTTTTACGGATGTCACCCGTGAATCGGGACTCTATCACGCTTTCGGCGCAATGGGGGCAAATTTCGGCGACATTGACAGCGACGGCTACGTAGATATCTATCTCGCGACCGGCGCACCACAGATGGGTAGACTCGAACGTGATGCACTCTTCCGCAACAACGGAGACGGCACTTTTACGGATGCGACTTTCGCTCTGGGGTTAGGCAACATCGGAAAGGGACACGGGGTAACTTTCGGGGATATAGATACCGATGGCGATGTGGATATCTATGTTCCCGTCGGGGGTGCGTTTATTGGCGATCAGTGGCATAATCTCTTTTATCAGAATACTGGTACCGGGAACAACTGGCTTAACTTGAGACTTGTCGGAGGCAAGAGCAATCGAGACGGCATCGGGGCTAAGGTAACTTTGCATGTTGGCGATAGTGTAATCTACCGGGAAGTTAGCGGTGGATGCGGTTTCGGTTCAACGAATAGCCTGCCCCTTGAAATCGGGCTCAAAGCATGGACGAAGGTGGATGTCCTTGAAATCGTCTGGCCCTCCGGTCAAGTGGATACACATCGGAATCTATCTGTCAACCAGCGACTCGTTGTCACTGAGGGAGAAGGTCTATGAATGCTATGACGGCAGGATTTGAAACCCTGAATTCCCCTAAATCTATCTTGTTTACAGAAGATGAGATGGCACTCTTCGTTGATTATTATCAACTGACGATGGGGCAAGCGGATTTCGATGCGCAGAACAACGCTATTATCACAGCAAACTACTACGTCCGCCGAATCCCGCAGGGACAATATCTCATTGCTGCTGGGTTAGAACAGGTCGTCCACTACATCTTAAATTTACGTTGGACGGATGCCACGCTTGACTGGCTTGCAGAACGTGGTGATCTGAGTGCGGATTACCTCGCTTCGCTCCGAGATTTTCGTTTCGACGGCTCCGTTTTCGCTGTTCCCGAAGGTACACCTGTTTTTCCCAACGAACCGATTATCAATGTGACGGGCAGCTCGCGAGATGTCCAACTTCTTGAAACCTATCTACTCTGTGTCATGAATTTCCAGACGTTGATTGCCACAAAAGCCTCACGGATCGTGCATGCCGCGCGCGGTAGACCGGTTTTTGACTTCGGTGCGCGCCGCGCACACGGCAGAGATGCGGCTATCTTAGCTGCGCGTGCATCCTTTATCGGTGGTGCCAGTGGCACATCTCTGGTGCTTGCGGGACGCTATTTCGATATTCCCTACGTCGGCACGATGGCACATAAATTCGTCTCTGAACGCCCGACAGAATTAGCAGCATTTCGCGATTACGCCATCGCCTTTCCGAACAGCACAACATTTCTGATTGATACGTACGATACATTGCAAGGCGCGCGAAACGCGTGTATTGTCGCGAAGGAGATGGCAGCGCGCGGGGCGCGGTTGCGCGCAGTTCGATTAGACAGCGGGGACCTCTTATCGCTCAGCAAAGCAGTGCGCCGTATCCTTGATGCCGAAGGGCTTGATTACGTCCAAATTATCGCAAGCCATGACCTCGATGAATTCCAGATAGAAACGTTGCTCAGAGACAGAGCGCCGATTGACAGCTTCGGTGTCGGCACGCGGCTCGCTACGGGTGCGAACTTCAACCCGCGGACAGGGAAAGGCGCGCCGTCTGCCTTGGGAGGCGTCTATAAATTAGTGGAAAGCGATGGCAACCCTGTTGGGAAACGGTCGCTTGATGAACCCGCCAAAGCCACGATCCCCTATAAAAAACAGGCCTATCGCTGCACCGATGCTGCTGGGAATTACGCGAAAGATTGGGTGACACTATGGGATAAATCGGTTTCCGAGGGGCAACCGCTTCTCGTTCCGATTATCCAAGATGGGGAGTTGGTATACGATTTTCCAAGCCTTCACGATATGCAGGCAAGAGCGTCTGCAGAACTGAAAAAATTGCCAGAGGTGTATAAAAGGTTAACGAATGCAACGCCTTATTTTGTCGAGTTAGACTCGGCTTTGAGGGATTGATGTGCCGAAGGCATTTACGGTTTAAACGTCTGCAGGATACAATGGAGATAAATTGGATTGGCAATCTCACACATACCGTCATCTCCTTTTTTGATGACCCCATAAGTGGTAAGTTGATTAATGATGTCATCATCTATGTTGAAAGGGACACCATTATCGGAAGCGGTAATTCTCATAAGGATTTTTTCAAAACGAGGGTCTTTTCGGACATTAGTTGTCAGATGTTCGATGTTGGTGTTCCTGGTGTGGAGGAGTTGATCGTATGCCATTGTCCAATGTTCCATCGTAATCTTTTCAGTTTTTGGGATGTCTAACGCCTCGGTAAGAATCTGTGCAAATAGGTTGACAAGCACAGGTTGTCCAGCGGTCTGTTTGTAGATGGCAGTGATGACCTCAGGCACAAACGCTTGACCGACCTCTTCAGTATACTGGGCAAGCAGTTCTTGCACCTGTTCAAACGTAAAGTTGGGTAAATGGAATTCTTGCTGAATATTAAAGGGCGAGATTGACCTATCGTAGTCGAGTTGGATGAGGTTTTTGATGCCAATGATACCGACACTGTGCGGACATCGCGTCCTACCGGAAAGATAGATACGACGTAGCGAACGCAGGAATCCCTTGAGGGCACCTCGTGGAATTCCATCAAATTCGTCAATAATCAGGACAACCCTCTGATTTTTTAGAAAGCTTGCGAGGCCTTCAAAGAACCTTCTTATCGAAACGTGATCATCTATCTCTACGTTATCCAAGAATTCTCTGAACGTTTCAGAGAGCCCCTCTTCACGTCTCTGAAAAACGGCTTCAATTTCTTGACGCATGTCCTGATAGCAACGGATATAAAAATCGTCGGGGGCGTAGTTTTCATATTCCTCAAAGTTCAGCTGAATTGGGAAGTAGGTTAAATCTTCAGCTGTGAGGGTATCAAGTACCAGCTGAAAAAAGGTCGTTTTGCCGGTCTGGCGCGGCGCGAACAGGACGATATATTTACCTTGTTTGACGCGGTCAATGAAGTCGGCAATTTCTGCTGTACGTGGGACAATGTAGTTATCCTCAGGATACAAGCGACCTTCGGTTCCAAAACGTCTCATTCCTTTTTCTCCGTGGACAGGATTTATAACTGATTAGATGCTAAATCTTAATCTATTATATCAGATTCCCGTGTGGAAGTCAAAATTTATGTGATAAAATTCAGAGACATTCAATTTCCCAACTGCACCGAATCGGAAACCAAAAGAGGCAACCTTGAAAAATTTCTTAAAACTAAATGGTCCTGATAATTATAGCAGGGCCATTCAATTGTCCCTATTCACTTTATATATGTGAATTTTTCGCCTGTAGGAGCGAGTGTTTTTGCTTGGGGTATTTGATAGGGTATTTCTGCGTATTTCTTGTCGCTCGCGATTTTTTTCCCAAGAACGTTCACTTATGTAAAACAAAACCAATATCCAAATCGTACAATTGAATGACCTTGTAATTATAGCGAAAAAATTTGACAAAATTAGCAGTCTATAGTATAATTATACCAAATTGGATAATTCCATAAGTGGATAAAATACAAAACGCGTATTTTTCCGCAATTTTACGAAGGTGAGACCATGCAAAGCGCACACACCAATTTAGACCTTACTCAAGCCAGCAGCCCCGCGGTTTTATCCAATGAAGCTGCGCGCGGCTTAGCCTCCGTGTCTGCTATGTCACCTCGTTTAGTTTTCATACACACAAATTACCCCCCCCATTTGCTTTACGTATAATAAGTATTTTACTTCATAAGACAGTCTCGGTGTTTGTTACCGGTCTATCTTTGTCATGCCTGCGCGCACGCTGCCTGAGCGTTCTGTCGCGGGCTATTTTTATTGTCGTATCGGGTTTTGCCCGGTGCGTATTATTTTTGCCATGTTTGCATTTTTCATTAGAAACACAAAGCTCTGCCTCTATTTCTTTCGTAGCGTCATAGAAAAGCGAAAATATTTCATTATCGAAAGTGGATATCTATTGGCAAGAGGACAAAACTCACGCTTGTTTGGAGAAATTTCAAACACCATAAAAAGGAGGTTTATATGGTTTTCGTTCGGCGGTTTTTATCCATAACAGGGGTTTGCCTATTTATGACTATCTATCTCATGGGATGTGCTTCTCTCCATGAGGTTTCACCTTACGATGCAGAAACCTACAAACAGGCTGCTGCTGTCAACAAAAAGGTTCGGAAGTTCTTTGTCAAAGTGACTGGTGCTGATGATGAACACAGAAAATACAAACATCACAAGACAGCCTATGAAGAGATCTTAACCGATTTGATGGTGCTCTTAGCAAGAGCACAAGCCCGAAAGGATAATGACATGACTAAGAGTGTCATGATCTGTGTTATTGATTGGAGGTCGCTTATTTCCGCGCATAAGGGAGACTCGTCTAAAGTTGTTGAAATTAGGAAACCCCTGGGTTCCGTAGACAATCCAAAAGTTTTGGATAACGCGCAAGTCCAAAAAGTCTATGCGGATTTGCTATACATAAATACTGCAGCCACACATAAACAGATGGAGACCAAACTTTCTGATGGTGTGTTGACAATTACTGCTGATACATTTCTACAGAATTTTTACAACTTAATGGGTACGGAATTTGACAAGAAGGAGAAGTGAGTTCCTACCGAGGTGTATGCTTCAATCAGACAAACCTACATTAGTGTTTTGTCAACTTTCATAAGAGAGATAAACCCGGTTGGTAGTAAGGTGATTTATCGCCTTTCATAAGGCGCAATGAATTGCGCCACTACGAACCACTTCTCCGTTTAGATTTGACTAAGCACTCGATGAGAAAGGATTTAATACTATGTCCAATACTTTTGATCCACCAGAACTTCTTAGTCTGATGCTTTCCACAGCTCAGGAAATTGCTCAAGGCAAGTGGAATCAGATTCAGGAAACCGCTGAAACCGAATTTAGGATGATACTCGATCGAATTGAGAGAATTGAAGACCTGCGGGCTACCGGTAACCTTACAGCAGATGAAGCGAAATTCGTTATGAGTCTTCAAGTTAGTACAGTGCAAATTGTGCTCATCCGGCTTAATGTCCTACAGAACTTGGAGATCCAAAGAATAATTAACGCTGTTCTCAATGCGATTGGTGGTATTGTCAACAGGGCAATTGGTTTTGAGCTTATTGAAATTGATGACTAATCCACTACTATAAATATACTGCGCCAAATACCCTCAAATCCAGCCATGTCGGTGTTTGCAATCAAGAACACAGTGAAACCCAACTTCAGCCTGTCAGGTATCCGAAGACCGCAAAAGCGTTGGGTTTCACTCAGTCTTTATTTCATGTTCTGTCCCTTGAGAAAGATTCATTTCTCTATGATTTGGAAGGTTTTGGTGGCACCTGATTCAGACAACCACGGGCCGGCACACAAACCCCGCCCACCCACAAAGTAGCAGGCACATGCCGTGTGCCGTAGCAGCAAGGAGAGATGCGATGAAAAAACAAACGCTTTTACCCGTAATATTTCTACTTACCTTCGCCTTAGGGCTCACATCTACGCCCGCCGCAGAGGAGTGGGTTCGCCATAAAGCTTTCACGAAACCCGGGAGCGGTGTCCAGGATTTGGCTTTTTCTGTTTCTGGGAATCACTTGGTTGTTGGCACTCGCTACAACGATACCGAGTACAATGTCCAGGTTTATGACGGGAACACCTTCACGTATCTTCACGGCTCGGATTATACAGACTCCGGGCAGAGAGACTCTATCTATGCAATCGCGACTCGGAAAGGCTGGTATGAAGCCGCGATTGCTGGAGCGTTTTCGGAAGTGTATCTCTATAATACAAAGAGTGATCTCACGCTCAAAACGTTCAATACCAGTAGTAGTTCCATCAATGACCTCGCCTATAGGCCTGATGGCAATCGGCTCGCCGCTGCGGGTTCAAACGGGGATGTTTATATCTTCTGGACAGATCATAAAAACGGCACACGTCGCTTACTCCGTACCCTGCGCGAACATGCAGGTCGGGTAACTGAAGTGGCATGGAGCCCAAACGGAAATATACTCGCCAGCTGTGGAGCGGATGGCACCGTCCGGCTGTGGAATCCAAACAGCGGTGTCAACTATGCAGTGCTCCGAGGGCATACAGAGCAGATCAATAGTGTCGCGTTTAGTCCTGATGGCAAAACACTTGCAAGTGGAAGCAATGATGATACTGTCCGTATCTGGGATGTCAACACCCGGCGCCGCTTACGTACTATTAATAATCAGCTTAATGTTACAGATGTTGAGTTTCACCCCTCCAAGCAGGTGCTTGTTGTAGTAGGACATGGGATCTCCTGGCATAACCCAAGGACTGGGGCACTGATACAGAAGGACCTACTCTCGCTTTCGAAAGTGGCGTTTCATCCGAACGGAAAGTTCCTTGCCACTCACCGGACATATGCAGGCGCATCTTTTTTCTATATCTTTAAGTTAATCACGGCTAATCGGCTGGACGCTAATAAAGATGGAAAGGTTGATATAAATGACCTCATTGAAGTCGCGAAAAACTACGGCAAAACGGGAACGAATAACTCCGATGTCAACAACGACAAGCGAGTGGATATAAAAGATCTCACTGCTGTCGCCAAGGCGGTAAATCCTAACTTCGCTGCACCTACCCTCACACAGGAAGTAAACGTTCTCCCCTTTACGGCACAAGAGGTCCAGCAATGGATTCAAGACGCGAAAAAGCAGGGGGTTGATGCTGAGGGGCTTGCAATGCTGGAGCAGCTCCTACAAGCTGTTTTGCAGCAAGCGACCCCCCCCAAAGAGACGGCTTTGTTTGCCAACTACCCGAACCCGTTTAACCCAGAAACATGGATACCATATCAGTTGGCACAGCCTGCCGAGGTCACAGTGTCCATCCATACAGCAGATGGGAAACTTGTTCGAACGTTAGCACTCGGACAGTTGCCTGCGGGTGTGTATCAGGATAAGGATCGCGCCGCCTATTGGGATGGCACCAATGAGCAAGGCGAGTCTGTAGCAAGTGGAGTCTATTTCTATACCTTCAAAGCAGGCGATTTTTCTGCTACGAAGAAAATGTTGATACGGAAGTAGGTTTTCGCTTATTGAAGGCAGGAGGTCCGTTTAGGGAATCTCCTGCCTTTTTATTTTCCGCTAACCGTCCCCCCAAAAACTGCGATAGCCAATGACGTTTATCCTCAAGGTTTCCCAGTTTCGGTTGAGAGGCGTTTCTGCTTTTCCTCCAGATACTGTATAACCGCATCTGGATCCGTAGAATGGAGCGTGCCGATCGCGCTCGCCTCCTCAATGAGCATCGCCATTTGGACAGGATTATCCTTGATTAAGGTCTCTGCCTTTTTGTAGAATTCAGTAGCCTGCTTATTCTCAGCGCGTTCTTCATGGATAGCAGCGAGATAGATATAAGCCCCGGCGAGACGTGGAGAGCGCGGGCGGTTCTGGATGAACTCCTCAAAAACGAAATGCGCTGCGTCGTAACGATTGTCATCGTAGTGGACACGACCGATCCGAAATTGTGCCTTATCCGCGAAGCTATCCTTATAGCCCCCGGCGAGATAGCGGTCGCGTTCTGGGTAGCCGATGGTTGTCTCGTAGGCTTGCAATGCTTCATCGTAACGGTGCAGCTCTCTGTAGAGCTCCCCCAACTGGAAGTTCGCCATCATTGCTTGGAGGGTATCCGGATGCGATGTGATAGCACGCTTATAAGCTTGGATGGCTTCATTCGGGGCAGAGAGGTGCTGCGCGTAAACGAAGCCACTGCGGTAGAGCGCTTCAGCGGAATAGATTGAATCCGGATGGTGTGTCGATACCGCTTGATACGCCTCAATAGCCTTTGGATAGTCCTGCAACGGTTTTCGCTCGTAGATAGTGCCAATTTGCAACCGTGCGCGCGCCGCTTCCGGAGGCGTTAAGGTCCTGTTCCGAAGTTGCTCACGTAGGTTTTCAATCGCTGTGAGATGTTGAAGTGTCGCCAGCTGTTCCGCCGCTTGTTCCGCCTGCGGTGTATCCGGCGCTGTGGCAACAAGATTTTGCGCGATATTTAATGCCTCAGAGAAGTCCCTATTTGCGCGCGCTGTATCTAAACGTTCTAATTCCACTTCCGACATCTGTTTGGTGAGTTGTCCGATTTTCTTACTAATTTCCGCCTTCACTTCAGAGATACGCTTATCGTGCATGGAGATCTGTCCTAAATAGCCTGGATCAAGTTGCGGTAGATAGGCATGCAGAAACGTTTCAAAAGCCGCGATCGCTTTCGGATAATTCAAGTTTTTCTCGTGGCAGACACCTGTCCAATAGAGAACGGCGTGCATATTCCAGAAGTTCGGATATCTCTGCTGCAGTTTCTCAAACACCGGGATGGCTAAGGAGTATTTTCCAGCGGTGCGATGGATGTTTGCCATTTGGAAAAGTGCCTCGGCAGCGAAGTTGCTCGTCGGGTAATCGTCAACGACTTTTCTATAGGTTGCCATCGCTAAGGCGGATTGGTTGAGAAGGGTGTGCCTTAAATTCGCGATGCGCCATCTCGCTTCCGGGGCAGCGGGTGCCTCAGGGTGTGCTGCCAAAAGTGCCTCATACTTTGAGATCGCTTTTTCGGGCTGGTTCAGTTGCGCTGGATTCCTATAAAGTTCAGCGATCTGGAATTCGGCAACAACAGCAAGCGGGGTACCCTTGTAGTGAATAGCGACACGTTGCTGTTCCCTGAGTTCCGCGAGTGCCGTGTTGATATCGCGAATCTTTTGTAATCCGGTCTTATGCACGAAATGCGCAGCGGGGGCAAGTTTAATCAGTTTATCGTAAGTTTGGATAGCGTCATGGTAATTACCCATGCGACTGTAGACATCCCCTTTTTTGATGATCGCGAGGTAGAGTTCCAAGGGGGGCAGTCCCTTTTTTTCAAGTTTCAGAATTTTATCGTAAGCCCCGGCAGCTCGGGTGTACCGATGCGTATAATTATAATGAATTTCACCGATCTGATAGTAGCACCAGCTTTTCTTCATGATGTCTTTGGTAGATTCAGCGAGTGCCTCAAGTTTGTTAGTCGCTTCCGTGTAGCGTCCCGCCTGAATTAAGGCGTTCACTTCATCAGATTGCGCGTAGGCAAGCGGGCTGAGAAGCATGATCAGCAACGCGGGTAAGAGAGATATAAGCCTGCTTGACGTACTCATGGTTAATATCCGTTAGGTGTGCTATTGGCCAGTTGAATACCCAGCGTGAAGGTTCTGGAGATGTTTATCCGCAACTTTCGTCCAATTGGTACCTTGTGCCTGCTCTTTCAGACGGTGGAGCTGGCTTTCTGTCTCCCAGGCATCATTTCGGAGATGCTGTGTAATCAGTGCCTCCTCTAAGTTCCGTTGGATGCCTTGCTCGCGATACGCCTCAATACGTGCATCAGCGGATTGCGATTCGCTTAACTGGAAACTCCCTTCTGGTTGAGAGGGTTTCCCGATGAAGACAGCAGCGGCGATCAAAGCGATAGCAACGCAGCTGACCGCAGCAGTTTTGTACCAGCCGAAGGGAGAACCTACACTCACAAAATAGTCGCGGATACGTGAGAACAGCGTCTGCTCTTGTTCTGCAGCAAGTCGTTTGTACACGTTCATCTCGATGTTCTGAAGCGCGAATTCAGGCACGACAATCTCTTCTTGTGCCTTGTCTGTTAGTTCGAAGACGGCTGTATAAGCTTCGACGGCTTCGGTACAAGCCTCGCAATTTTTGAGATGTTCTTCAAAGGGGTCTTCTTCTGCGGGGGGCAGAAGTTTAGCAGCGTACTCGATCGCTTGCCCTTCGGATTTCTTACATTTCGGCATGGTAAACCCTTCTCCTTTCAAATTTCGTTGTTTTCCCACAATGGACGTAGGAGCGTTTGCAGGCGTTTGACTGCACGATGGAGGTGAATTTTCACGGTGCCTTCCGCCATATCCAGCGTTTCAGCGACCTCTTTAAGTTGCAAGCCTTCATACCGGCTTAGCATGAAAACGGCTTTCTGTTTCGGGGAGAGTTGATCAACTGCTTCACGGATAAGGATGCCCCGTTCTTTCTCTTCAAGCTGTCTCTCCGGATTGCTGTGGAGATCGGTCGCAACGAGATGCGTTTCGGGAATTTCCGTATCGTCTAACGCATAGATAGGGTGACGCGCTTTCGCACGATGGTAATCGATCGCAAGATTGGACGCAATCTTGTAAAGCCACGTCGAAAATTTGGCTTTCGGTTGCCAACCTTCCAGGGCACGGTACGCTTTGAAAAAGACTTCAATGGTGATGTCCTCAGCATCCTCGTAATTTCTCACCGAACGGAGCAGGTACGAGAAAATCTTGGATTTGTAACGTTTCATCAACTCATCAAAGGCGTTTTGACGACCGGCTTGAAACTGAGCGACTAACAATTCATCATCAATCAATTTGTCCATAAGTCCCGACTTTTTGTGTATCGGTTGAAGTTTACCTCACCTAAGGCAGAGGTGGACGATTGCATGCTAATACTCTCTTAAACGGGAGCGATTAAAATAAGTTTACAGAATTTGCAACTAATTTTCAAGAACTTTTAAAAATTTGATTTTTAACTGAAAATATAATATGATACATGCAAGGAGGTCTAACACAATGGCACTTAGTGATTCCAAAAAAAGTGATTTCAAAAAAAATGGAGGTCTTATTTGTGGCACATACACATACCGATACCGAACTGAAACCTTTGGTGATCCCTGCTTCAGCGACAGCCGAGCAGATGGCACAGGCAGCAGGGAACTTTCTGGACACATTGACTCCCGCTTTACGCGAGAAAGCAGCACTTCCCTTTGATGGAAACGAACGCTTCCGATGGCACTACATCCCGATCGAGATGTGGGAACGGAAAGGTGTCTCTCTCAAGGAACTCAACGCGAAACAGCAGGACGCAGCGTTCGCGCTCATGGCGAGCGGGCTGAGCGCGAAGGGGTATCAGAAAGCTCGCGCGATTATTAATTTGGAGACAACGCTTGGTGAGATTGAAAAAGCTGCAGGGGAAGCCCGGCTCGTCCGGGATCCAGGATTCTACTTTTTCACTGTATTTGGCGATCCGACAGGTAATGGCGCGTGGGGCTGGCGTGCTGAAGGGCACCATGTCTCGCTCAACTTTACTGTCGTCAATCGCGAACTCGTTTCACCGAACCCATTCTTCTTTGGTTCAAACCCAGCAGAAGTACCGCAGGGTGAGAAAAAAGGACTGAGAGTCCTCTCTGCTGAAGAAGATGTAGCACGCAAACTCCTTGCCACTCTCAACGATACGCAAAAGTGTCAGACAATCATCAACGCGGAGGCACCCTCCGATATTTTGACGCGCGATGTCCCTAAAGTTGAGTTTGAAAGTGTTGAAGGATTGGCTGCTGAATCCCTTGAGACACATCAGCGTGAAATCTTGATGGCACTCGTTCATGAATACATCGACCGACTCCCTGACGAGATCGCGCAAATTGAACTCCGCAAACTACGAGAAGGCAGCATCAACGACATCCACTTTGCATGGGCAGGCGGAGAAACACCGAAGACCCCGCACTACTATAGATTACACGGTCCGTTTTTCTTCGTCGAGTATGATAACACACAGAACGATGCAAACCATATCCATTCTGTGTGGCGGCACATCGCAGACGATTTTGGGGTCGACCTGCTCCGATTACATTATCACAAATCGAACCATAACGACCATAGGCATGATCATTAGTAGAGGTGAGGTCACCTCGTCCTACGACGAACAACCTATCATTACCCCTAATTGGTTCGTAGGGGCGAGGTCACCTCGTCCCTACGACGAACAACCATCATTATCTCAGAGTCCTAAACAGATTCAGTTTTCAGGAGATGTGCCTTGATGTAGTCCTCATCAGGCGTAACACCGAGACCGGGGCCGTCTGGTACTGTCACGACATGATCGTGTATTTCGACACCACTGACTGCCATCGTTTCCAAAAAGGCGGGGGCATTGAGTTCAGCAGGTAGCACGAGATCCAAAGTCGCAAAGAGATGAACACTGGCGATGAAACCGATACCGGCTTCTGTCAGACCACTGCCGAGGAGTTCTAACGCATTGGCTTCGGCGACAGGCACACTCTTGAGACATTCCGCTAAACCTCCAGATTTACACACTTTCAGAACGACAGCATCTGCACATTCCAAGCGCGCTATTTTCGCCAAGTCGAAGTAGGTAAAGCAGCCTTCGTCAATCGCGATTGGAACCGGGGCATCCTCGCGAACCCGTTTCATACCGAACCAGTCTTGGCTCGCCACGGGTTGTTCCATGCAGTAAATTTCTCGGATATCCGCGACGCGCTTTAGCAATTCAAGCGCGTTAGACGGCGTATAGGACTGATTCGCATCGATCCAAAGCTTCGCATCAGGCATCGCTTCGTGGACTGCGCGCAGGCGTTCTTCGTCTGCTGCCGGAATACCCGCAACTTTCACTTTAAAACAGGAACAGGGTGCCAAGGCTTTCGCCTTCAGTCCCATTATCTCTGGTGTATCAATACTCAAAGCATAGGCGAGCGGGAGTGTATCGTGGCGTTTGCCACCGAAGAGGGTATGTAGCGGGACATCAAGGATACGTCCGCGCAAATCATGCAAAGCGATGTCTACTGCTGCTTTTGCGAAGGGGTGTCCGTTGCTCACAGCGGGTTTCAATGCGTCATAGATGGCAGCGTGGAGAGTATTGAGATTCAGGGGATCTTGTCCGAGCAGGAGCGGTGCGATGTGGTGCCGGATAGTGGTTGTGATGGATTCGGTGGTTTCGTAGCTCCACGATGGCAAGGCGCGTTGTTCGCCCCAGCCGACATAGCCATCGTCTGTTGTGATTTTGACGAAGACATGGTCGCCTGCGGTACCGGTATCTCCCACGAAGCCGGTCCCAATATTAAAGACATCTTTCATGCCGACAGCAGTCGGATAAACATCTACGTGTGCTATTTTATGCATCTGCAAATTGGGTATCCTATATCTATTTTGAATAACATTTGTATTTTAGCACAGAAACACGAATTATCAAAACAATAAATGACCGCTGAATTGATTTGATATTTGTGATCAAAAATGTTATACTTATGGCAATAAATTACTAAAGATGGGGATAAACGCGCAGTCATAGCACCCGCCGACCAGCTTCCCTACCGCAAGGAAAATCTGTAATGCTATTTATTACTTTTATAATTTTTATCCCTATTGCTGTTTGGTTGATTCTGTATCTCACATCTCGGCAGAAGCAGGGGCAAGAGACGGATGCTCCTAAAGAACCCATAGAAGTTTGTGCGGTCTGCCAAGAGGAGTTTCCGATGAACCAATTGCTTGAGAAAGAGATCGGCGGATACGGTAGAGTTTACTGTTTCTGTGGACAGTGTATTGAAAACCTTTATCACGAATATCAGAACACAGGAGAATGACATCATGTATGATTTAGTCACGTTTGGAGAGGCGATGATACGTCTCACCTCACCAGAGTTTATGCGTCTTGAGAACACAACATCGCTGTCAATCACAGCTGGCGGTGCGGAGATGAACGTCGCCGTCAACGCTGCACAACTTGGACTGAAAACAGCGTGGGTATCACGGCTCGTGGATAACTGGTCGGGCCGCTATATCCGTAATAAGGGCCGCGAGCTCGGTGTAGACATGTCCAACATCGTCTGGGTGGATTTCGACGGTGTCGGTTTTGAGCGGAATGGATTTTATCACCTCGAAATGGGGGCGGGCCCGCGTGCGAGTAGCGTCACTTATGACCGCGGCTATTCTGCGATTTCCAAAGTGCAACCGGGTGAGATCGATTGGGCATCTATTTTTAGCAAAGCACAGTGGTTCCATCTGAGCGGGATTACACCGGCTTTGTCGGAATCCGCAGCTGCGGTTTCTGCAGAGGCACTTCAAGCGGCGCGCGCGGCAGGTGTCAAAACCAGTTACGATCTGAACTTCCGTTCCAAATTATGGAGTGCAGAGGCAGCGCAAGCAGTGAACCGACCGATGATGGCGCACGTCTCCGTTCTCATCGGTAATGAGGAAGATTTTGAGAAATCGCTCGGTTTCGCGGCGGAAGGGACAACCGAGTCCTATAGTAAACTTGAACCTGAGAGTTACAAAGCGGTTGCGCAGCGCGTCAAAGACGCTTTTCCGAATATTGAGATGATCGGGACGACGCTACGCGATGCGAAAACCGGTTGGCTCAACGATTGGCGGACGCTCCTCTTTGATGGCGAAGAATTCTATCTATCGCGTGTCTATGAGAATTTAGAACTGGTTGACCGTGTGGGTGGCGGTGATAGCTTCTCGTCGGGGTTAATCTATAGTCTGTTGAACGGTAAATCGCCGCAGGAGGCTGTCGATTTCGCGGGCGGGTATTCTGCTTTAGCGCATACCTTCCCCGGTGATTTCAACTGGGCGACAGCAGAAGAAGCAGAAAAAGCAATGCAAGCAGGTGGCGTGCGTATCAGCCGCTAACTTTTCTCAAGCAGGAAAAGGAATTCTCGGTTCGGTTTTTCGGCTGCGTTTACCCATTCGTCTGTCCATTTCATACCTGCCATGACGTTCTTTTTATAGTCAAGTTCAAGGGCTGCAAGCAGTTTTCCGTTGTTTTGCATGACTTCGTCCAGTTGTGCTGCAGTTGCGCGTCCGCCGGAGCTATAGGAGAGTAGTATCCAGCGCGCGTGTGTCTCTCGGATTAACTTTGCGATGGCTTCAACGGCGATGAAATGCCCGGTAGTATCGGTTCGGAATTCTTCAAATACAGAGGCGGCGAGCAGATCAGATGTATCTTCTCGCCGTTTTGCTTTGCCGAAAAGAGACGGTTTATCGAAAAGCACAACGCTTTTCCAGAGATGGTAGTAGGCGGCATAACGGACGCGGGAGGCGGGCATTTTCTCGTTGTTTGAGCCGTAGGGCGGATCGAAATACGCGAGGTCTACGGAGACACGCGGCACGAGTTCAAAGATGTCGCTTTGGTAAACCTGATGCTGCCCTTCTGATGTAAACACTTCGGGGACTTCAAGTCGTAATTCTTTATAGGCGCGGGGTGCCCAATGTTTGAGATACGCGGAAAAATGACCGAGGCTGCTGTCAACGCGGTCAAGTGCAAGGATGAGGCTTGTGAGTGCCACTGCTTTGTCGACGGAATCGAGGTTGAGGGTTTCGATCTCTTGTCGGATGGCATCTAATTTACGGGTATTGTGTAACTGCCACGGTTTCTTGAGTCCATCTGCTTGGATTGCGGAGCCGCTGTTAGCGTGTCCACCGTAGTGTTCTGTGAACCAGCCATCAACGGGCTGCACGGCGTTGAGGTGATCAATAAGCGGTTGATAGACTTCTCTCGGTTTCGTATTGAGAAGATAACAGGTGCCAAAAACTTCTGACCATGGGGCGATGTCGTTAGCAATAACGGTATACCCAAGTTTGGCGAATGCCTGTGAGACGCGGGTTGTGCCTGCAAAGCCGTCGAGGATTGTTTTGGGGTTGACTTTCTTGACGAGCTGCAGGATGTGTGGGATGAGTTTCAGCTTGGAGCCGATGTATTTGATGCCCTGTGTTGGAGGCGTATGAAAGTGCGGAAACGTTTGTTGCATGGATTTATGTCAGACTCTCAGCGCAAATAGGTTTTTATGATCTGGTTGTATAAGTCTTTATCCCATTCAGTATCCTGACGGACACCCCAAATTTTAGGATCCATCGGTGTCTCGTGAATACGAAGGGAGATGGCTTGTTTAATTTTATTTTCTCTGCGGAGCCAGATGCATTTTACCTCTTTAAAATCTATAAACTTTTCAACAACATATTTTTCTTTGTGCATGACTTGCATACCGCAAATACCATTTGATGAAGTGCTAATGGATACGTATTTTTGATATGTTTTTGGATCGGTTATATCCAAGTCTTTTAGCGATTCGTGTCCTTCGTGGTATTCTCTCGGATATCCTGCTACATTGGATGAAACCAACAAATCACATAAAACGGTGCTTCGTGTGCGGGGTGTTGTGCAGATGACATAGTCCATTTATTTTCTCCTATAGGATTCGTTTTCCAGAGGTTCGCGACCAGCAGCGTAGTCTTGTAGGTTGGGTTGAACGGATGTCACCAAAACCTTCTAAATCATAGAAAAGCAGGACTGCTTCCATATACCCTACATCAACCAGAAACCGAGTGAAACCCAACGGTTGTCTGCTGAGGTCTCCCGCGATGCTGACAGTATGAAGTTGGGTTTCACTAAGTTCTTGAGGGTACGCCGATATTTTGCGGTTGAAGTCCATTTGGAACCTTCAGGGTTGCCTTCTCAGTTCCGTTCAACCCAACCTACGGGCTATTCGCTCGTGGATTGTAATGTCTCTGGCGATTTTTACTAACACTGTTGACTTTTTGACTCCAAGCATCTTCGCTAATTTTCTGTAACTCATATCCGAAACAATTTCTGGATTCTCTTCAAGGGATCTGCGTACCCTCTTACTTTTTGCTCCATGATTAGCCATGTATTTCTCCAAAGTGTATAGTGCAAATTGTGATAAAACCCAATCAAACCTAAAAAAATCTATTCAAAAAGTTCCGCGACTGGACATTCAAATCCTTCTACGACATCCTCATCTGTCAATGTGTCTTCATAGTTCAACAACGTAAAATCGGTTTCGGAGCGGTAGACCATCACCGTTTTCCCGACGGGTTCAATCACCCAAACGAGACGTGTGCCTGATCTCAAATAAGCTAACGCTTTTTCGGTAACATCATAGTGTTTGTCTGATGGCGAGACAACCTCAATCGCCAAGTCCGGCGGGATAGGTGATGCCTGATTTCTATTTTCTGGTAATCGGTCCGTTGAAACAAACGCAACATCCGGTTTCACCGCCCGGTCATCCAATTGAAAAGTCGTTTCAGTAGTATACAAACGTCCTAACTGGCGCTCACGAACGTATGTATCCAAGAAATGAATAATATTCATACTGATATTTCTCAAAACATTGTTTGTGTCAATGGTTATAGGTGTTCTTGTGTGTTTGGTTCATGAAAATGCTTGCTGATGATAGACAGCATCTGTCTATCGCCCGAGAGTTGAAGTTTTATCTGATGAAAAGTGAGGCGTGCTGAGCGACTCACCTGCTGGATCATGAGATAACTGAGAACCTTTATCCCTAAAGACCCGTAAGCACCGTTTCGGTGATGCAAACTCATAGCTGAAAGTCGGAGATCGGTTTTCAGATGTCGCCAAAACTGTTCTATGCCATGGTGTTGCGACCAAATATGGAGGATCTCTGCGGCGCGTCCAGGTTTGCCAAAGACCATCATCGTTTGTGTTTTACCGTATGCTGAAAAAAAGAGCAGCACAAGTTCGCCAAAAGTCGGGCTCTTTGCTGGTAGCCGGTGCACCGGTTTATCACACCCCCATTGATCCGTCAGCAACTTGACAGTCTTCTTGTGTGCTGAAAGTTTGGCAGTTTCACCGTCAATCTCCATAACGTAGTTGCTTTTACCGTGAATAAGGATGCGAGTGAACCCTAACGCTCCCAACGTCTCAATGAGGTTTGGACTGCCATACCAAGAGTCAAAGGTGATCGGATACTTTCTGATATCAATACCTTCAGCATCAAAGACCTCAAGCACTTCTTCGATCATCGTCTGAAAGCAGGTCGGTTTATCCGTGTTCCCTCTCCCTTGTTTGGAGACGATACGGATGTTCAGCGGGAGAATGACATCCCCTATCTTGAGGGTAAGTGCCAATATATTCCGACCTTTGATAGCACTTTTCCGCTGTTTTGACCACCAGTTATAGGAATAAGAGAGCGTCTCGCCATAGCGCGGGTCATTGGTGTCATCAACACTTAGCGTGATACACCGGCGAGATTGTGTCGAGGCTGACTTCGATGCAACCTGACGGATTGCTTCAATAGCGATTGTAGATGTAACACCCACTAACAGAGACTTCCACTGATAAAGACTCATGTCTTTCAAATCTCTATAGGGTATCCTGTTTTTCGAGACCCCTAAAACATCTGCGACTTGATTCGGGTTATACAGCCCAAAGAGATGTCCTGTTGATAGTCCAAGCAAGGTTTCAGAGAGTTCGGATGTCATATCCCGAAAGTTTGCGAACAAAGCAGATTGAAAAAACTTCGCAGATCTGATAATATGGTGTTGCATGAGATGTCCTCCCAAAAGGTTTGGTTAACTCTTAGGATGTCATCTCATGCGTTAAAAATCAAGAAACTTTTTGAAAGCAAAACGCATTTTCATAACGCGACACGCGCTGAGGCAATGCCGTTAGTAGCGTGAACATAACTTTGATAAATGTCAGTCATATTAATTTCACCGTGTATCATTGTCGCTGGTGGCATCGGTACCAATTCTCCTTTTACATATTCATAACCCTCTACGTCGTTTTCGAGAAATTCCGCTAACGTCATCGTATCAGGTACCGGTATTTCTTGAATAGATTCAGGATTCATTTGTGAATTAAGCATCAGTTACCTCCTACAGACATGGCACTCCGCTGGAGTGCTTAATCAGAAGTGCGGGTTCCGTCTCCTTAAATTTGGTATTAGGTGTTTACGTATGCCGGATTGCATCAATCGGTGTCATTTTAGCGGCTTGGCTGGCGGGGTAGTAACCGAAGAAGATACCGACGGCTGCACCGGCACCGACAGAGATCAGCACGGCTTTCAGCGTAATCACGGCGGGCCACGATAATTCTTCAAATAATTTGCCGACTATCCAAGCAAAACCGCTCCCTGTCACAGCACCTAACGTGATACCGAGCAGGCTGCCAATGAAACATAACAGCACAGATTCTGTAAGGAACTGGATACGGATGTCAAGACTTTTCGCACCGACGGCCTTTCGCAGTCCGATCTCCGGGATCCGTTCCGTTACCGAGACGAGCATGATATTGAGGATACCTATACCCGCAACAATCAACGACACAGACGCAATGACGACCAATACCGACTCTATAATAAAAATCATTCGCTTTCCGCTTTCAATCCCTTTCTTCGCGTTCCATGTTCGGAAGAAGGTATCATCGCCCCCGTGATTGCGTGCTATAACCGTTTTAACCTCTTTGAGTGCCTGTTCAACGACATCAATGCTTTTGGCGCGTGCCATGATGGCACCGACGCGGTTCCGTCCGCCAAAACGGGTTTGAGCAGTCGTAATCGGAACGAAAATCATGTTGTCGTCACTTCTGCCGCGTTCCAAGCCATCGCCTCGGCTCTCCATGATACCGATAACCGTAAAACGCCTATTATTGATACCGACCTCTTTCCCAATCGGGTTCTGTCCTTTAAACTGCTCTTTCCAGACTTTTGAACCGATAACGCAGACTTTATTCCAGAAATCCATGTCGGTATCGGCGAGAAATCTACCGTATTCCGTTTTCCACCTGCGGACAGCTTGATATTCATTCGTTGTTGCACGCATGTAGGTTTGCCGATGTTTACCCTCAACTTTAAAGTTGATGAAATGGCTCCTTTCTACAGTGGCGACTTCAACGGATGGACATTCCAATAGAATATCGCGGAGATCCCGCATCTCTAAGAAATGCGGACTCGTGTTGCGCTGCCAACGGTTGTTTTTCCGAATATGCCCAGGTCGGTAAACGCCGAACATACTGGGACCCCCGATATTCTCGAATTCCGCCATCATAAGTTTTTCAGCACCCGCGCCGAAGGACATCATCGCGATCACACCCGCAATACCGATCATAATCCCTAAGAGCGTTAGGATTGTGCGGAGTTTACTCCCGCGAAGGATGGTGAACGCTGAGATCAGATTTTCCAATATGTTCATGTTCGGTTTCCTTATGTATGGCGAATTGCATCAATCGGTGTCATCTTAGCGGCTTGGCTGGCGGGGTAGTAACCGAAGAAGATACCGACGGCTGCACCGGCACCGACAGAGATCAGCACTGCCTCTGGCGTAATCACTGAGGGCCATGCCATCTCTTCTAAGAACTGACCGACTATCCAAGCAAAGCCTTTTCCAACGACCGCCCCGAAAGCAATACCGAGCAGGCTGCCGATCAGACACAATAGCACAGATTCTGTGAGGAACTGGATACGGATGTTAAAACTTTTCGCACCGACGGCTTTCCGCAATCCGATCTCCGGGATCCGTTCCGTTACCGAGACGAGCATGATGTTGAGGATACCTATACCCGCAACAATCAACGACACAGACGCAATAACGACCAAAACTGTCTCTATAATCAGGATCATTCTTTTGGCGTTTGCGATTCCCTGTTTGGCGGACCATGTTCGGAAAAAGGTATCATCGCCCCCGTGGTTGCGCATGATAATCGTCCTTACCTCTTTGAGTGCCTGGTCAACGTGGAGCGGACTCTTGGCGCGCACCATGATATGCCCAACGTGATCGTGTCCCCAAAACCGTTTTTGTGCGGTCGTAATCGGAATGAAGAGCATATTGTCATCGCTTTTGCCACGCTCTAAACCGTCACCGCGGCTCTCCATAATCCCAATAACTGTAAAGCGTTTGTTGTTCCCGAAGTTATTGATGATGACTTCCTTACCGATAGGGTCTTCTCCCTTAAACTGCTCTTTCCAGATTTTTGCACCGATGACACAGACCTTCGTCCAAGCGTCCATATCGGTATCCGCGAGGAATCTGCCATACTCAGTCCGCCATTCGCGGACGGCTTGGTATTCATTTGTTGTTGCGCGGAGATACGTCCGTTGAAATTTTCCATCAATACCGAGATTAATGTAGTAGCTGCCTTCAACGGTGGCAACTTCGACAGAGGGACATTCGGCGAGCACATCACGGAGGTCGTTCATCTCAAGATGGTGTGGACTGGTGTTGCGTTGCCATCTTCCGTTTTTTCGGATATGTCCGGGTCGGTAAACACCGAACATGCTGGGACCCCCGATCTTATCAATTTCTGCCATGAGCAGTTTCTCAGCACCGGCACCGAAAGACATCATCGCGATCACACCCGCAATGCCGATGGTAATCCCTAAAAGCGTGAGAATAGTCCGCAATTTGCTCGCCCGAAGCACAGAAAACGCCGATATAATATTTTCTAAAAGCCGCATGCCAGCTCCTTTTGACGTGATTTATGAGGATAGTAAACTTTTGATTGCATGAATTCCTGAGGTGTGCTAAACTCTTAATGTAAAATCCGAAAGTTAGAACCTGTGCATATCCTCAATGTTAAAAGTATATCACAAAATATTCAACAGTTGCAAATTTTTTGGATAGGAGTTGGCAGTTGTGCAGACAGATGCTTTTGGCACAGGCAGTGTGCTATCGTGGCAAGGGACACAAAACGCAGCAGCACATCGGACAGAATTAAAACGGTGCAAACAGGCATGGGTTGCGTTGCCGTCCGCTTTACTGCAAACGCGCTATCAATTGAATGCTATAGACCTATCCTTCGGCGATTCGGAAACGGCGACAACGATCCAAGCCGCCTTTCAGGACGCTCAACTATCGGGCGGGACAGCCTTTAATCAATACTACTTAATCGCGGAACCCCACGCAGATGAACCGTGTTATAACATCAGCGACTATGTTCGACAATGTGTGGCAGGCGACCTCACAATCGCAGAACGGCTTCGGGGACGAACGGTTATTAACCTCTATCAGACAGAAGGGGTGACAGACGATCTGCTAAGCGAACATGGGGTGTCTCAGTTCATCGCTCGGATTCTGGGGGACTACCTAAAAACTTACGGCAAGCAACACCTTATCGGTTTGACCTGTGAACTGCCGAAATTCCTGTCGTTAGCGAGCGTGTTAGGTGCTGGCACAGCATCCGTACCGTGGAGTCCTATCCTCTTGGAAGCGTCAGAAACAACACTGGCGACATATCTGGCATTAGTGTTCTACGAGACTTACAACTCGGCAGCTGTCAGAAACACTTTTTGGAAAGCGTTGACGACACGATTCGCAACCTGCTTCCTTGGCGGTATACGTGATTTCTGTCATAAAGAAGGGCTACGGTTCGCTTTAAGCCTCCGGGCGAGCGCAAAGACGCTGGAGTTTGAATTGGGATCTATGCTCGCGGAAGTGGACTGTCCTATTTTGAACGTTACTGAAATAGATACTCCGAAACGATTCGTGGTTGCGAAATGGGTATGCAGCAATACACAATATGCAGGTATTGCGCGAAAAGCAGGCAATAAAACGGATGCGCGCATGTCAACAGCGCGACTCTTGGAAGATGCAAGTCTCGGTTTCAACCTCTGGATGAACAGAAACAGTGCCGCTGATAGTGTGCCGCAAGGGTTAGCGACGGGGTACCCGAAGCGACCGATCCTGATGGTCGCACCGACGCAGAGCCTCTGGACGAAACCCGATGAGAAATCGTGGAGTGGTGTCACAAAGGCATGGGGATGGTTGTGCCAAGCTGTCTGGGAACTCGGATACGACTTCAGAATTGTCTCGGAGCAGGCACTGAATTCCGCAGAGATTATAGCTGCTGGCACCGCGAGAAAACGCTGTCTTAAAAGTGGTGGACTCTGCTTTCCTAACAACGGAATGGATACCACAGAGATTTATAGCGTTGTCCTGCTGCCGAGTTGCATATCGCTGCAAGAGGAGACAGTCAAACGTCTGAAGGCGTTCACGAAAGCGAAGGGCAGATTGATAGCAGATGAACCGCCGCCGTATCTGTTGAACGGTCGGATCGGACTTGAGCCGTATCCGTTAGAGCAACTCATTTATGGGAGGCGCGTAACGATTCTTCGGGGTCCCTCTGACGAGAAGATGGTAAAACTTGAAAAATGTCTCCGAAAGTGGGTGCACAACATCGTATCGGTATATGTGAAACCGGACAATGTGCTGACAGACAACATTCAAGTGCTTCATAGAGCAGCGGAATCATCCGAATTTTTCTATCTATTCAACGCAAGCAGTGAATCGATGGATACTTTGATAGAGATACGACGAGAGGCAGCCGGTGTTGCAGAGTTGGATCTGTTCAGCGGAAAAAAAGAAAACCTTACGTTTTGGCACGCGGATGCAAAGACATACCTGAACCGTGAATTTGCGCCAGGGCAAGGCAGACTCTTGGTAATTTCGTAAACCTTGATAGGACGCTAATTTCGGCTATCGTTAAAAAAAGGTAAAGAGGTGAGAAAATATAATGGGATCCCGACATTGCGAACCGATGGAAATGGCAGCAGATGAACAGCATCAGCAGGATACCGAAGAAATTGTAGGTACCACCGTGAATTTGCATTTGCTAACAGAATTCCCGATCGAGTCTGACCCGATCGAGTCTGACAAAAGGTATCTGCTACAGGTGGAATCCGGTGGCAGCGGTTTCTTTGTGGAACGTGACAAAATTGCAACGAATCTTCACGTTGTAACGGGGCACAAGAAAATCACACCACAACACGTTGACACAGAGATGGACTATACGCTTGTAGGTATCACCGCTTTTGATGAGGAAAGTGATCTTGCTATCCTAAAGGTTGCGGAGGCAGCGATCCCTTTCCACCTGAGTGACAGTGACACTGTTCAGAAAGGGGCGCGTATCTGTGCTGTAGGTTACGAAGGAAACAAGGCGAATAGAGCCGAAGGGATTGTCCGGGGGATCCGGCGTAAGGACAAGCGGCTCCGGTTAAAAATGCCCGATGCTGGTCCAGGGTGGAGCGGCTCCCCTGTGCTAAGTGGCAGCGGTGAAGTCGTCGGTGTTCTCTTCGGCGGTGACAACAACAAACCCGATATCGGTTACGCTGTGCCTTCAAACACGCTTAAGGCATTGCTCGCGAAGACAGCGCGTACAACGCCGGAGCCTTTACAAGAATGGCAAAAACGCCCTCAGATACGTGCTTATATTGAATGCGAACGCGGGCGAATCCATCAAGAAAGGGACGACTATGAAACCGCGGTTGCCGCCTATAATACGGCTATCAATCTTAACCCTGGCATACCTACAGCCTATTACAACCGTGCGCGTGCGAAAATGAAGGCGATCGGTTTGCCTGGCACAAACTTTAAGTCGATTGACTTTACCGACTTGATGGAGATAGCTATGGACTTTCACAAAGCTGATCAAACCAAGCAGGTGACTTTCCGGGTGTGCGTACAGCGAGCGTTGGGGAGATTGGGTTTGTGGATCGCGCGATGGCTGCTAAAGTCGTCAAAGGAATTTTACCGCCGAGCATCTACGAAGATGGAGCTCGGTAAATCTAAAGTCGATGGCGGAGATAGAACGGAAGCCGAAAGGCACTACCACGCAGCAATAACCGACTGGATGCGATGCATCCAGCTCAATCCGAAGTCCGCCGCAGCCTATAACGGTCGCGGGTGGACGAAATATCTACTTGGGTGTCTCGAATCTGAACGCAAAAATAGCAGGGAAGCCGAATGGTATTATCACGCAGCGATAACTGACAGCGATGAATCTATCAGGCTGGCTTCAGCAGATGACACTGCCAGTGCTGTCTACCACACGCGCGGGGCCGCAAGGGCTGCCCTCGGAGATTATGAGAAGGCGGTTGAAGATTTCAATGAAGCCATCCGCCTCAATCCGGAGACAGCAATAAACCACTTGGATCGTGGGCTCGCAAAGGAAGCACTCGGCGAAACGGATGCCGCAAAAGCTAACTTTGAGAAGGCAATACAGATAGATGGAGATTTGGCAAAGCATTACCACAAAGAGGGATGCGGAAAAAATGACGGACGCGCGTACGAAGCTGCAATGGTCAGTTTTGATAAGGCTCTCCGGTTAAACCCAGAATACACTTCTGTCTACAGCAATCGGGCACTTTCGCAGAATGCCCTAGGGCGACGCGAGTTGCGTCGGGAGAATCCGGAAAAAGCGAAATATTACTTGCGCGGAGCAATTACCGATTGTACCGAAGCCATCCGCCTGAGTCCAAAATATACTGCCCCTCACAACAACCGCGGGCTTGCGAAATACCGCTTAGGTCAGTCGGAGGCTGCTTGTGGCAATTCACAAGAGGCAGAGAGACATTATCAAGCGGCGATTGCAGATCTGGATAAAGCTATTCAGTTAAACCCGAAGCATGTCAAGGCGCATCGGAATCGCGGGTATGTGAAGGAGAAATTAGGTCAACAGGAGGCAGCGGAGGCTGACTTTGAGAAGGCGAAGGCACTTGACTCAGCCGCACAGACTGAGTAAGTACAAGACTATAGAAAAGGAGCTAACTATGACAGGTGGCGATATTTTTGTTGAATGTTTGAAAGTACAAGGCGTTAAAGATATTTTCGGTTTACCGGGTAACCATCTGGATACCGTTTATGAGGCACTATACAACAACCAAGACAGTATCCAGCACTACGTCACACGACATGAAGGCGGTGCCGCGTTTATGGCAGATGGTTATGCACGTGCTACCGGCGATGTCGGTGTGTGTATGACTGTGCCGGGGCCTGGTTCAAATAACGCCTCTGTCGGCATCGGTGAGGCGAATACAGCGTCGTCACCTGTACTTTGGATTACTGGGCAGAACCCATCTTATTTGGCACAACGGGATCCGAAGAAAAGTTTCCACGGGTTGGACCAGCGCGCTGCTTTCACGCCGATGACGAAGCATCTGGAGATTGTGCATCGTGTCGATCAGATTCCGGGGGCTGTTAATCGCAGTTTCAGCGCGTTGCGCTCAGGGAGACCGGGACCGGTGTTGATTGAGCTGGCGAAGGACGCGCTGGATGCCGAAGCCGACTTCCTCATTCCACCATACAATAACGGTATTCAGACGACAGCGGCACCCCAAGATATTGATGCTGCGATAGCACTGCTCCGTAAATCAGAGCGTCCGTTGATTGTTGCAGGCGGCGGTATCAACCACACACGCGCCACTGAAGAGATACTTGCGTTCGCGCAACTATTAGACGCGCCAATCGTGATGACAGGTTTTGGAAAAGGTTCAGTCCCGGAAGATTCCCCGTACGCCATCGGTATCTTCCGAGACGGTGTCGCGCAAGCAGCGATGAATGCGTCTGACCTGATCGTTGCTGTCGGCACGCGATTCAACTATCGCGATACCGGCAGCTGGAGCCTCAAGATACCACAACCGTTGTTGCATATTGAAGCCGACCCGGACGAGATTCACAAGGAATATCCCGCCACTGTCGGCATCGGTGCGAATCCGAAACTGGTTTTACGTCAGTTGAACGCTGCACTGACCGATGAGAAACGGACAGGCGGTTGGGGTGAAGGTTTACGCGAGCTACGCCGACAATTTATGGCGATTGAGCGACCTCGGATCCTCATGGAGATGCGCGATGTGATGCCGCGCGATGCGATCTTGTCAGTTGACGTTAACATCACAGGTTATGGTGCACTGCCACATTTTCCGTGTTATCACGCGGGGAGTTACATCTTCTCCGGTGTATCTGTAGCAATGGGAATCGGATTGACGGGTGCCATCGGTGCGCAAGTCGCTTATCCTGAACAGAAAGTTGTCGCATTGAGCGGTGATGGCGGGTTTTTGATGACATGTCCGGATCTCGCCACCGCGGTGATGTACAATCTACCCGTTGTGACGCTCGTGATGAACGATAATCAGTATACTTCCATTGAACGGGGGCAACTGCGACGCTTCGGCAAACGGATCGGTGTCGAGCTGGTGAACCCGGACTTTGTGCAATTCGCTGAATCCTTCGGTGCAGTCGGATTACGCGTTGAAGATCCAAACGATTTTAAGCCGATGTTTGAAAAGGCACTCGCTTTGGATAAGCCTGTCCTTCTTGAAGTCGTTAAGTAGTTGTTATGGAATAAAAGCAAATAAAGGAGTTGAATATGCCTAAAAAGATCGGTGTTCTAACAGGGGGCGGCGATACCAGCGCGCTCAACGCTACGCTTAAAGGTATCGCGTTGAAAGCCGAAGTACTCGGGTTTGAACTGGTCGGATTTATGGAAGGATGGCGCGGGGTCTTGAAGGGTGGACGCTACTTTACGTTGACCCCCGACCTGATTGACGAAAACCGAGGTGGAACGCTTCTAAAGAGCTCACGCACGAACCTGATTAAAGATAATAAGTTAGATGAGGCTGTAGACAATCTTAAAAAACTGGATATTAGCGGTCTCATTCCGATTGGTGGCGATGACACTTTAACGGTTGGCACCGCGTTGTCAGAGCAATTCACGACAGCGTTCGTCACAAAAACCATTGATAACGATGTCGGTGTCAATCCCCCTGAAGGCGATGCAGTTGACTATTCTAAGATGGTCAACTATTTCTGTCCCGGTTTTCCTTCATCAGCAAATAGCGTTATCAACTACGTCCGAGACTTACGGACCACAACGTATTCACACGATCGGGTTATCATTGTGGAGGCGATGGGAAGGGATGCTGGCTGGCTCACTTTATCCGCTGCCTACGGACAAGCGGATCTCATCGTTGTACCGGAGGTGCCGTACCAACCGGATAAACTGGCTGAAGCGATTCGCGAGAAACACGCGGAACAGGGTAACGTTATCGTTGTTGTCTCGGAAGGGATTCGGAACGACGCGGGGGAATTGATGATTAGTTCCGAGGCGGAGCTCGATGCGTTCGGACATACGAAACCGGGCGGATGTTCAGAGATTATCGTTGAAGCAATGAAGAAACGCCTGCCTGATATTTCAAGTTCTGCGTTTCGCGCTTTGATACTCGGGTATCTCCAGAGATGCGGCAGTCCGATACCGTTGGATAGGGATACGGCGATGAAAGCGGGCGCGCTTGCGGTGCAGGCACTCTCGGAAGGTATGTTCAACGGCGTAGCGACAATTACACGGACGGATGCAGGGATTGAACCGACGCTGATGCCGTTAGAGCAGGTACTCAAGCGAGATGAATCGGGTCATGTTATCCGAAGAAGTTTGGATTTGCGGTTCTACGATGCAGAACGGTATCAGATGTCGCCAGCGGGTGCGGGTTATTTCCGTCCGTTGTTCGGTGACCTGCCGCGTCCGGATTGGTCTTTGGATGATCGCTTGATTGAGATCGGCGAGATTGGCTAATAATCGGAGTGTTTCAGGATAGGTAGGCGCGGTTTGAAACCGCGCCTTTAATTTTCGGCATAAACGCTTTTTCCTTCACCATAGTAAGATTCGTAAATATGCTGATAAACCGCCTCAGATTTCTGAGTGAACAATTCTCGTGTATAACACCCAGGTAACTCATCATCAAGGACTTTTTCAAGTGTAAGTCTGACCTGTGCTTGTGCCTGTGCCTGTTTCCGCCAATCTAAAACGAACCTCTCCCGCTTGAGTGTCTCAAGCAATTTCCGCACGGCAGTTTTCACTTCATTTCGTTCAGGGACAGTTAGATGCGGACCCTGTCGCGTTAGGAGATCGAATACCGCCAATTCTTCTTCAGAAAATTCTTCCGTGCTGGCGCGTTGGTCTTCTTGATGAAGCTCGCCTGCGAAGTCAAAAAGTTCCTGAAAATAGTCCTGAATCCCAAGAGTGCCTGCGTTGTATTCTGCGATCATCTGTTCAAATTTCTGTTGATAATCCATGCGGCTCCTGTTGAGGCGAATCATTGCGGTGAGTTTGCCGTTGATCGCGCCTCTGAGTCTCTCTGCTTCAATGCGTTTGTGCTCCGTATTGAATTGCTCGCTTAATTGTTCAAAGTCAATTTGGCTTAAATCTATCTGCTCCGTCTCGTGTATCTCGATGAGATAACCCTCAGGCGCGATGGATCGGTCCAGCAACTCCTCAACTTCGGTCATCACATCAGAGATGTCAGCGGGTGGTGTTAGATTCTTAATTTTCTGTGCGATGATACGGATGAGTGTGCAGGTTCCTGTGAACGCCTGCGCGTCGAGGTCGGGTAGAATTGCCCTATATAGTTTAGCGACCTTCGTTGCGAGTTGTAGATAACGCTTTTTGGTTTCATCATTAATCAAGATACCCTCCACTGCAGCATTGATTCGGCTGATGTTTTGGAATGCATCCGCTGTTTCAGTTTCTGTCAAATCTACACCGAGCTCTTGACAGAATTCGGAGATTTCGGTGATCGCTGCCCTGAGTTTTTCAAGTAGTTCTGACTTATCAGCGATCGGTTTTTTGCCTTCTACATCGGTACCCGTTGCATAAATCGCCAACGCCTTTTCCAGATTACGGAAAACGCCGATGTAGTCAACAATTAAGCCGTTATTTTTATCACCAAAGACGCGGTTGGCTCTGGCAATGGTCTGCATCAAAGTGTGGTTTCGCTGCGGTTTGTCGAGATAGATCGTAGAACAGGAAGGGACATCGAAACCAGTGATCCACATCGCACAGACGAAGACGATTCGGAAGGGATCCTCAGGATCTTTGAATTTGGTGTCTAAATCCTCCGTGTTCATACGGGCGCGGTGGGGTCTGATGTCTACGCCTTTTTGCCTGAGTTCATCGATTTCGTTTTGTCCGGGAGAGACGACAACCGCCATATCGGTCTCTTCCATATAGTGGATTTTGGCTTCCAAGAAAACCCGCTCTTTATCAAACAGTGTGGTTAACTTCGTCTTCAGACGTTCAATATGCTGTTTCCAATATTTCTGCACTTTATCGTACATCTTGACAGCGGTGGCTTTGTCGATTGAGATAACCATGGCTTTCCCCTGATAGCCTCTACCTATAAAGTGGGAGACGATATCTTTAGCGATGGTCTCTAATCGGTCATCTCGTGTGATGAGATGATATTCTCTGGTGAATTCGTGTTCAAGCTTAGTCTCTTGTACCTCATCCAGTTCGGCATCCTCAAGGATCTGTTCCATGTCTTGGTTGAAATCTTCGTTCAGCAGTTGGAGCGTTGGAACGCGGTTCTCATAGTAGAGTGGCACGGTCGCGCGATCCACAATAGATTGGTTGAAGTCATAAATACTGACATATTCCCCGAACACCGATTTTGTTTTTTCCTCGCCTACCATGAGCGGCGTGCCAGTAAATGCGATGAATGCAGCGTTTGGCAGCGCGGTCCGCATGTTCAAGGCGAGTGTGTCGTACTGACTCCGATGTGCTTCATCGGTCATAACAACGATGTCTGACCGCTCTGAGAGGATAGGGTGTCTTTGGTCCCTTTGGGTCTGGAATTTGTGGATTAAGGTGAAGATATAGCGATGGTCTCCGCTGAGAAGTTCACGGAGATGTACAACACTTTCTGCATGCACCTCTTGCTGTGTGAGGACACCTCTCGTGCTGGCAAAGGTCTTATAGATTTGGTTATCCAATTCCTTGCGGTCGGTTACGATAACAAATGTCCAATGTCCCTGCACCTTTCTCAGTACTTTCTGTGCTAAG
The DNA here is from genome assembly GCA_963668035.1 of Candidatus Poribacteria bacterium. Classification (GTDB taxonomy): domain Bacteria; phylum Poribacteria; class WGA-4E; order WGA-4E; family WGA-3G; genus WGA-3G. The sequence goes on from OY764073.1 coordinate 1,874,723, forward strand.
AAGAGCATGGAAATGCTTTTGCCGCTGCCTTGTGTGTGCCAAAAGACACCGAGTTTACCTTGGTTATCTTCAATCTGCTTCAGCGATTCTATAGCGTTGTTGACACCGAGATATTGATGGTTCTTGGCGAGAATTTTGATTAACCCGCCCTGCACTTCCATAAATAGGATAAAGTTTTCTACGATGTCAAGTAATCGTTCGGGGGTACAAAGGGCGCGCAGGATTGTCTCTAAGGAGACTTTAGGGGTTTCGTCTTCGGTGTGAACCCGTTTCCATTCGGCGAAGTGTTCCCAATCGGCAGTGAGACTGCCAGCTCTGCTCTCTGTGCCGTTGGAGAGCAGAATGAAAGCGTTGTACCAAAAAAGGTGTGGGATGGTGTCTTTGTAGTCTCGGAGGTTGTCATTATAGGCAGCGTAAAGGTTCAGATCAATCCGTTTGAACTCCATCAGGATTAAAGGGATACCGTTGACGAAGCAGATAATATCTAGCCGTTTCGTGTGCAGGTCCCCGGTGATCCAGAATTGGGATGCGGCGAAGAAATCGTTATTCTCTGGATTGTTCCAGTTGATCACCTGAAGCACTTCAACGGTCTCGCCTTCACCATCTGGGTCACTGAGGGTGACTTTTACGCCATCTTTTAGGAGGGCATAAATCTCGCGATTGGCTTCAATAGGACTCATGACTGCGCGGGACTGGGTGAGTTCTTCAACGGCTTTGGCAATAGCATCATCGGTTGCAGTAGGGTTAAGGCGTTTTAATGCGGGTTCCAGTCGGGTAGTTAGGACGACTTCGGATTTGGCTTTCCTGCCGAGTGGATTTTCGCTTTCCTGATTGAATTCGTTGTAGCAGTTTAGCGTCTCCCATCCTATATCTTCAAGTAGGCCAATTGCGGGTTGTTCAATGAGTTGGTCTTCGCTATAGGGGTTCATTTGAAAATAGGGTCCATGGATCGGAATTTGAGTCGATCTGCTGTTTCAATCTCTGGTAATAGTTTTTCAAGTGTTATCGGTTCAGAAATTTGAATCATTGCAATTACTCCTTTTGGATTTCCTTGAAGAAATTCGGTGGTTCAATGACTTCAACTCCAAATTCAAATAAGGCTTGCTTGAGTTCCGCGTCATCTACGATATCTTTATCATACGACACCAAAAATTGGACGCGTCCCGAAACTGCACAATCGACAAGCATATTATCCTTGGGATCCCGACATAACTCCAAATACGTGTTGACTTCAACGATGTTTGCTAAACGCAACAGTTCAAGAAGATTCGAGACTTCTGTCAGTGTATATTGATATTTTAGGCGTAGCTTGCGGCGTAATAAGACCTTCTCAACTTCATCAATAATAGGTTGTGATAAGACGAGGACGAACCGTTTCTCACGCCAAAGTGAGAGCAAATGATTAGAAAGATTATCTTTCCGAATAACTGTGCGTACAAAAATATTGGTGTCAAATGTCGCCCGGTAAATGCGCCATCGCTGTTCATGATCGTTCACGCCTTACCTCCGCTAATGCTTCCTCGAAATCGCGTATTACCTCTTCCTCTGGCGTATCAGCAAACGCATCGTGAAAGTGTGCGACGGTTTTATTCCATTTCTCTTGAAACCGTTTGCGATCATCCTCAACTTCGAAGTGGAAGTGCGAAACGATGTCCTGCCACTGCGTTGGTGTAGCAGATTCGCCTTTTTGAATGTCGGGTGCGAAAAATACCTTTTCAGACAAATTACAATCTTTGACGATTCGTTTCACCTCATTAGCAATAGGTTTTGACGCATGCTGTCGCTGCTGATCAGAATCAAGGATAAAAATAATATAGTCATCTTGCTTGAAATAATTCTCAATCGCCTTCCTCAGGCTGCTGCTTATAGGTACGCCTTTTCTATGACACTTGCGAAGCGTACTTCTTCCGGCTGTTCGGATAGCGAAATCCCCCAACTGCCTGAATCTCAAAAATTCATTTTCCAAGAATTTGACTGCTTTAGCGTCACAGTCCGATTGTAAATTCCAAACTCTCACGCTTAGCATAACGGCTCCTCCATAAGGTCTTGTAGCAACCCACTATCAAAAACGGCACTGCCGATTCCGAAGTCCGCCATCCAACCGGCAAGTGCTTCACGCTTATCTCGGATTTCCTCAATGTTGAGGACCTCTGTGCCGAGTTTTGGACGATTACGTAAGAGTAGAACACCCAGTGAATCTGATAGACTTTCAGAACTGAAAGCGTCAAGGAGTTGAGAACTATGAGTCGTAATTATCACTTGTGTTCGTTCGGCGAGTTGCTCAAGCACATTCCCAATGTCCGCCAGCGCACCGGGATGTAGGTTTCGCTCTGGTTCCTCAATCGCAATGAGTGGAGGTAGTTCAAGCTCATTGAGTAGTATGTAATATGCAATAAGACGCAAGGTGCCATCAGATGCTCTCATTAAAGGAATAGGCTTCTTGTATCCTTCCATAAGACAGAGGTGCTTCCCCTCGTTAATTAAGCGTTGATCTATTCTGAGGTCCGTACAAGCCGCAAGGGATTCACTAACCTTGCGAAAACGCTCTCTATCTTTATCATGCCAGTACGAGAGCAACTCAGATAATGTTGAGCCATCAATAGCAAGTCTTGGTGATCCGCGTAGTTCTTTTGCTTTACCTAATATGATTTGATGTTCTAATCCAGCCAGTAACTCTCGTATCCGTACTGGTTGAAAGTCGTAAAAATTCCAACCCTTAATAAACTCTGTTAAGACACTTGTAACAGGCTTGTCACCATAGTCACCAGCGGACCTCAAAGCTAGTTTATTAGAGTTGTATGTTGTTTCATTCTTACTGTCTTCATCTTGGACTTTGCCTTGTCCATTCTGAATTGATATGACATTCACATCCTTAACTTGCAATTCCTCGTCAACTAAAAGATTCCTATGCCCCTCTTTTAGATCAAGTTTGTACACAGCCGAGGTCTCTTCGACTTTAGCTTTTAATTCAAAAGTGATGTGACTCGCTTTACCTGCCCAAAATAAATCTTGAATTGCTTGAGTTGGCGGCAGGTCTTCAACAAGTATCATCCAATTGAGAACCCGTAAAGCACTTAAAATGTTTGACTTTCCACTTGCGTTAGGACCGACAAGAACCGTCAGAGACTTCAAGGGAAGTTCAACGTTCCGTAAACTCAGGTAATTTTTGATGTTTACTTTCTCTAAGAACGCTTTCTGTTCGGACATGAATTTTACCTTTATATCGAAATTATAGTAAACTTTAGAATTAAAGATACATGTTTATAACTTCATCAATGGTTATATCAGCATTGTATTCTCTAAGACGTTTAATATTCGCAAAGTCGTGTTCAATCGGGTTGTAGTCCGGTGAATAAGGCGGCAAAAACAATACCTCTGCTCCCGAGGCTTCTATCAACTCACGGGTCCGACGCGTCTGGTGTCCCTTCGCATTATCAAGAACAACCACGTCTGAGACAGACAACTGTGGACATAAATAGGCTTCAACCCAGGCATTGAAACACGCAGCATCACAGCTGCCATCAAACAAACACGGCATCGTCCAGGTCGAACCGCTACGGGCAGCGACTAACGTTGTTGTGCGTGTCCTTGTGCCTGAGATCAAACCTAAAACACATTCACCTTTCGGAGCATACCCATGACATCTATAACTTTCAGCACGAAAACCGCATTCATCAACATAAACTATCTTTTTGCCAGCGGCGTGTTTCTCGGCGAGGGCTTGACGATAGACTTCACGTTTCACTTCACACCGTTGCTTATATCCGATTGTTTTTTTTTCGTGTGATACCGAGTTTCCGCAGTCCATAAGCTATAGAAGACTCTGAAACGCCGAAATGTGAGGAGCGTTCGTTTTGCGTCAAGTCTGGAAAATCGGCGACATGTTTTTTCAGTGCTGCCTCGTCAAGCACTCTCATGTGTTTAGGCCCCGGTTTTTGGGTCAAAAGTGGGTCTTCAGCCGCTAACCATCTATAAATCGTTGAACGATCCACAGAGAAACGACGGGCGGCTTCGGTTTTTTTCCCCCCGGTTTCAATAAAATCTAAAACGCGTTTGCGTCCATCTGTTGAATAGGTTTCCATAATAGACACATTCTATTACAAAATACAAAAAATGTCTCTTTAATTCTAATGGTCACTATAAACTTCGGGGGCGGCTCAGTTTTTAAGGTTCAAGAGGGCATCCGTAAACTCGTCAATATCTGATGCTTGCGCGGCGACGCGATGTAAATGATCCAGCCGTTCTAAATCGTCAATGGCTTCAAGGAAAGGCTTGAGTTTCTCTGCGATGCTGTTCTGAAAGCGGATATCCAAGACTGTGAATATCGCTTCAACGGCGTACTGTTTCTTGCCTTGTTCAATGCCTTGTTCAGTGAAATATTGGATGATAGAAGATTCTTGCATGATTTCCTCTGATATGATGTCAAGAATGGTTTGTGCGTCATAAACTAATCCAGCGAAAATTGCTAAATCTGAGAGCGTTTCCCTCTGCTCCAGCGTTTGGGAGGCATTTGGATTCTCTGCCAAAATTTTCCTTCTTTTCTCAAGTTTAGCCAAATATGTTTATAGTTGCTCAAATCTGTCTCCGCTTCGACGGCAGCATCTATCCCTAACTTGTTCTCTCAACTGCCTTATAAATTATACACCGTCGCGTTGTAGATGTCAATTGCTTTTAGGGTGTTAAATATTTTGCGGATTGTCAGAATCAGGATTTTCAGGATTAGAGGATTTTCAGGATGAGTGTGTCGGGATGTGTGTGCCACCTTTTTTGGGCTGAATTCCATTAATGTCTATATCAAGTTCGGATACGTCAATCTCGCTAGAGATGAGTTTGGGGAGGAGGAGGTCACGAGTTTGGCGGAGGTTGGCGTTTTTTATTGTCAAGTTTGCCAATTCCAAAGAAATTGGTTCGGCAGCTTCCTCAAACTCAGCAACCATTGATTGGATAGGTTTCAGGAGTTGAATCCCTAACAAATCTGATTTCGTAATGGCGTTGTAAATTGTGCCACTGCCTATCGTGTCTTCCTCCTGAAATTTGTCTTTTAATTGCTGAAGCATAAACGCTTGATCGCCACCTTTACTGCGGATTGCAGAAAGCCCACGACCAATCACTATCTTTTTATTCGCTACATTGATTCGTCCAACAGGAGCGCGAACGCTAAACAATATGTCCCCGATCTCCGCAATTCGTTTCTGAACAGTACAATAGACTCGATCTGTCGGAAAACGCTGCCCAAAGTCTGTAACTCCCTGATGAAAAGGTAACCCTTCGCCTGTTTCATTGTAGAACTCAGATTTCGGTGACAACCCCATTAAGACATGACACATTTCACCAAGCTGTTTAACCTCCCACCCATGCGGTATGGGTCCCAACGGTGATTCTACCAGCGGTACGTCCTCATGTCCGGGAAATCGGAAGTGGACGAACCATTCTCGGTATAAAGTTTGTGCGATGTCCTCAAGGATTTTGATGCGGCGGGTGTTGTTTTCGATGAGGTCGTCGTAGGCGGAGAGGATGGCGGCGATTTTGCGTTGGATAGGTATCGGCGGACAAAAGATTTTGGATGTTTTCAGATATTTAAAATGTCTTTGATAGCCGAAATGCTCTAAAGGCAAGTTCCGGAGTGCGTAATAGAGGTACCGGATGTCAAAATCTTTTTTGGGACGTATCAGTTGTGTCCCCTCCGCACCTATTGCAAATGGAAAATCTACATATTTTAGCGTGCAGGTGTGGTCGCCGAAGACAATAACAGGAGGTTGTCCATCATAAGCGAGTTCTTTGTCGTTTATGTAGCCAGCTATAAAATCTTGACTTTGGTCAATCACAGGAATAGCACCATCGGGCAAATATTCTGAGCGTTTTATTTTATGCTTTTGTCTTAGCGTCTGAATGTAATCGCCAACGAGAACTTCATGATTTTGCATAGGATCATCCATTGCATTGTTTCCCTAAAATTATTAGTCATTAACTTCAATCACGCTTGGGTTTGGCTTTTACCCAACTGATACCTGCGCCTTTCTCCATAGAGATGATATCAACTTCAGTTACGGTTACATTTAGCCCAGCAAGAAGTTTTTTGAAATCCTCAGTATATTCCGGTGTAGGATCTTGGTCGACTAAATTGTACAACTCCCGAGCAGCCCGGGAAAGGTGAATCCCAAATAATTGTAATTCTTGGTTCTCAACCTTATTGCCGGCAGCGGGCGACACCATCCAATTCTGCCCTTGGTGCCGAAGTAGGATGGGCAATTTTTCAAAGTGCCAGTAAGAAAAATCCGTATCTAACACTAGCCCATATTCTTGCAGTGTACTAATGGCATTATAAGACAGCCCATATTTTTCAAGTGCGTGTGAAGAAAGAAACTCGTTTTCCAGAGTAAGAATGTTGAGGCTAGAAATATTTCCAGATGATGCTGTTATGTGACCTGTAGATAGTGAGCACAGATTTTTGAATAAGACTGCAACATCTTGATCAAGTTCACCGAGGATTTTTATAGTCCTTATTGAATACGACCCTGGTTTTTGAATTTCACCTGCTAAGATACGCCCAAAACGAAGCTGCATCTCTTCAGTGCTTTTTTGGCGAGCTTCTGTCTCAAAACTGTTCAGCCAATCGTCGTCAATTACCTTTTCCTCACCCCTATTTACATCCTGATTTGTTGAATCAGTAGACTGTTCTTTATCAGGTTCACTCGTGTCTAGATTTGTTGGATTGCTGGACTCGCCGTTCTTAAGTTCATTTGCAGCAATAGCGGAAATCTTATCAAGATTGATTTGCTCTCCAATTATCTTTTCCATGTATTTGTTTACTACTATCTGTGCATATTCTGGGGGCACCCTTATTTGTTGGATAATTTGATCAGCAACAGTCTCAGTAATTTTTGTATTAGCCTCTGTTATTACCTGTCTTTCAGAAGCTTTCCCTTTGAAAAATGCACTGGGCCATTCAACTGCAGCAGAGCATAATTGCCGGAAAACCTTGGATGCATTTCGGAGTACCCAAGTAGGAAGGTTTAGCGATGATATAAGATCTGCAACAGTATCAATGTCGGTACCTGCCGTATCTTCAGTAACGACATCAAGTGCGGTATTTGATGAGTCTTCAGTAGTTGCGGGTAGGTCTTGTTTCGTTTCGTCAGACATTTGAAATCCTTTTTTGTTGCTAATTGTTCACGTTAATGCTTTGGCCATCTTAGACTTGAGAGTAAGCTCACAGTAATGCGATTCTGCGGCATCCTCGCCCAAATCCGACGTGCCTTATCGCACATCCCACGTCAATAACGGGAAACCATGAATTGCCCTACTACAAACCAAAACATTTCCAATTTGAAGATGGACAGAATATTAGTGGCAGGTGATCGTTCATTATGATATTATATCACATCCATCACGGAATTGCCAGATTTTTGATGTTATACAGCAGGGTCATTCAATTTTAAGAAAATATTAGGTTTCACGGCTTTTTTTCAAGGATCCGGTTCGGTTAGGAAACCGAACCTACCGGGCATGGGGATGAAAATTTGATGAAAAATGGACAATTGAATGACCCAATGTTATACAGAGGTTGTCTCTACAGACCTAAAAATGCGCTAATAACCGAAGCCCCTATCTATAAACATAGCACTCCTACGGAGTGCGGTCACTTATGGACACCATTTTCTATAGACATATTACCCCTACGGGGTAAGAAAAGTGCCTGAAACAGGGTAGGAAAAATGCCTGAAAGCCTTGTTGAAATACGCAGAAATACGCAGAAATCCACAGAAACACCCTATCAAATACCCCTATCAAATACCCCAAGCAAAAACATCAAAATTTGTTAGGAACAACTTAGGTCATAATACAAAAAACGCGGAAAAATCCGCGTCATCTGTGAAATCTGGTAAATCCGCGATCCAGACAACGCGGCACAACCTAACAGGTTTGCGGCGTACTTGAAGAAACACCCCTGCAAAAACCCCAGATGCGACGTGCATCATGCTACGAAAGAGACCACAACCTAAAAGGTTATGCTACATGCTGAAAAGTATTATGCCGTCCCTTCCAGAATCTTTGCAACGTTTTCAGCGATGCGTTCCTCAAGTTGATGCGCCTCCGCATTTAGAACGGCTAATTCCTCGTTGAGCTGCGTAAATCGCTCGGTGAAGTCACAATCGTCAGCGGTCTGCTCAGCGACTCCGACATACCGGCCAGGGTTGAGGCTCCAGCCTTGCAATTCAATGTCGGCAATCGTAGCGACCTTGCAAAGCCCGGGGACATCCATATATGCTGTATCGGGAAATTTTGAGGCGAGGAAATCCGCGCTGTCGTGTCGATTCTCTGGTGCTTCTCCGCGATAGAGTCTGGCGATATTTGCAAGGAATTCAAGCTGCATAGGTGTAAATTCCCGATGTGCACGACTCACCTGCTGATAGAGATGCCGCGCATCAATAAATAACACTTTATCGTTTCTATCGCTGTGCCGTTTGGATTTATCGAAAAACCAGAGGGTACACGGCAGTGTAACAGTATAGAAAAAATTAGAGGCGATGCTGACGATAACATCAACTGCCCTCGATTCGATAATTTGGCGGCGGATTTCGAGTTCAGAGGCACGCGCATCGGCGGCAGAGTTCGCCATGACAAAGCCTGCGCGTCCAGAGTCGGAGAGCGAACTATAGAAAAGTTGAATCCAGAGGTAATTGGCGTTATCGACGCGCGGCATACCGAAAGGAAATCGCGGATCGTCTTTGACGCGCTCCATGTCCACGCGATCAACATTGAAGGGCGGATTTGCCATGACGAAATCAAATCTATCAAGACAATCATGCGGATCCTCGTAGTAGCTATTGGCTTGTTTGATGTCGCCTTCAAGGGCATGGACAGCGAGGTTCATCTTGCACAATCTGATAGTTTCAGCGACGCGTTCCACGCCGTAAATGCTGATGTCACCGGGATTTCCGTTTTTCTTGTGGTTGCTAATGAACGCAGCGCTCTGGACGAACATCCCGCCAGAGCCACACGCGGGATCCAGGATACGTCCGTGAAAGGGTTGGATAATCTCAACGATAAGCTTGACAAGCGAGGTCGGGGTGAAGAATTCACCGCCGCGTTGGCCTTCACTCATGGCGAAATTGCCGAGAAAATACTCATACACCTTCCCGAAAGCGTCGCCCTCAATGTCCATAGGGATCTGTTCCATGATACGGAGGAGTTCAAAGAGTGTGCTCTTTTCGAGACGATTGTATGTCTTCGGTAGGACACCGTCGATTTGTGAATTTTCTGCTTCTATTGCCTTCATCGCATCCGTGACGGCTTGCCCGATATTTTCACTTTCCGGCAGACTGAGTAGATATTGAAAACGTGCGTTCTCCGGCAGGTAAAACGCGCCGCGGGCTTGGTATGGCGTTTTTGGATCGATTCGTCTGCGCGTGCTTGTAGAGGATTCGGCACTGATCTCTTGTGCGGTTTGTCTGAATTTATGATCCGCGTATCGTAAAAAGATGAGTCCAAGGACTGGCGTTGAATATTCGGAGGCGCGCAGACGTGAATTGGCTCTGAGTTCATCGGCAGCACTCCAGAGCCTGTTTTCGATGTCGGTGAGATTAGTATTCATAATTGCTAAAAAGTGATGACTGGATTCAGGTTTCCGATATAGGCGGAAGCACGCCATCACTTCCGCAAAAATGAATCTCACTTGGACGTGAGCTTCGTGTTAAGTAAGTGCGTGTGAGACATGGTCCCCATTTGACCATACCCATGTTTACGCATATATTATTTCATAGTATTATAGAAAATTCAACGCCATTCTTCAGCGAACTGACGACTCCTAAGCGATCGGCGGTTTATCGTGCATCCGAAACACAGCATTAACGCCCTCTCTCAAAAATTCCTGGATCGTCATGCCTTGCTCCGCACACAACACTTTCATCTGCCGATAGACATCCAACGTGAAATAACCACCGATATGTTTCTTTTTCGGTTTAGGAGCCGCCTCGGTTGGGGATGGGGTTGGGGTAACCGTTGACTCAACGGGGACGATTTCGGGTTTCGGCTGTAGCTCGTTCGCATCGACGCGAAACGCTTCTGCAAGATTCGTTTTCTTCGGCATGTTAACCTCCTATTTCACTTGAGATGTACTGGTAAAGGTTTTGGATTTCTTGACTGACTTTCCCACGCGGTTCATAAACCTGTTCTCTCAATTGCCTTACTATAAATTATACACTGTTGCGTTGTAGATGTCAATTGATTTTAGCATCGGTAATTTCGTCCAAGACAATCGTCAATCACAGACGACTATAATCCTATAAATCATTGAATCACATAAATCACAATTCAGACAATTAAAATCGCACATCACCGACTTGCCACTATACTAACAATTAAGCAGATACGCCCGACTCCGCAGCGCATCACCCAAAGAATCTGTAGTTGGCGCATTTTCAAGCAGCAGATCGCCAGTATAACCTCGCGTTCTCAAATGCTCCGCAATCGCACCGAAGTCCACATAACCGTCACCGACTTCCGACAGAACACCCGCTTCCGTTTTCTGCTTGAAATGCACCGACGTAAGATCCACCATCTCAACAGCACCCCAGAATTCCGCTGGCGGATTTACCGGCGTGCCATCCGCGCGATATGTGTTCGTTTCGTCATAAGTAAGTTTCGCACCACCCGCGACTGCTAATTCCAGCGTCAGCGTAGCCGTCTGGCGCGCATTCTCTACTGCGAAGATCATCGGATACTCCGGCAAGAGCGCGCCGTAACGTTTCAGATTAGAAACAGCCGCAGATGCATCAATATCGCCTTCAGTCTCAAGATCAACGAGACGGAGGCGCGGTCTCTCCGGACAAAGCAGGTACGCTAACTTCTTCGCCGTGATGATCCGTGCAGTGTCCGTTGCAGGTGAAAGCCAAGGATGCGACATCGCATAACTCAGCGTCAGCCCGGATGCTTTCTGCGTAAATGCAGCAAACGCCTTGAAAAGCGTAGTATGCTGCGTTTGATATGAACCTTCAGTCCAGACCGCATCACAAATCGTTCTAAATTCAGCATCGGTGTACGCAGGCATCGCGGCTTCGATCCCTTGAATCAGCTCCCCGAATTCGGAATTACGGAGATAATCGCCTTCGCGGACCTCCATATCCTTGAACCCGTTCGCACCGAACTTTACCATCAGTGCATCGAAACGCGTCCCGTTTTCGATCTCTTCAGCCCAGATATTCGTTACAATTCCGAGGTTTTCAAACATTGATATTTCCTTTAGCGTGGAATAGCGACATGGAACACGCTACCTTCTCCGAGCGAGCTTTCCAACCAGATCTCTCCATCGTGGCAGAGGACAATATGTTTAGTGATCGCTAACCCTAAGCCCGTACCGCCCATCTCTCGCGCCCTGCCTTTATCAACGCGATAGAACCGTTCAAACACACGCGGTTGAGATTCCATCGGGATACCGATACCCGTATCTTTTATATGCACAATGACTTCTAAGGCTTCACTCGTGCGGGGCTCCGCCGAAACCGTAATCGTCCCACCATCGGGTGTATATTTAATGGCATTATCAATCAGATTGACAAGCACCTGCATAAAAAGTTGTTGATCTAAACTCACCTCAGGCAGACTTTCAGGAATCTCCCATTTTAAGACCAATGCGGATTCCTCTAAGATAGGTTCAAACACATCTAAAATAGGGACATGGAAGGCGTTGAGGTGACACAGCGTCCGTTTCAATTCAACATCACCAGACTCAAGCCGCGAGAGCTCCAACAGCTCCGAAACCAATCTTGAGAGTCGCGCAGCATGATTGAGGATTTTCACGACAAACTTTTCTTGTGCCTTTGTGCGTGTAGCATCTTCACTCAGTAAAGTTTCTGCGTAACCGCGGATCGTTGTGAGCGGTGTTCGAAGTTCGTGCGACACATTCGCCACGAAATCGGCACGTACCCGCTCTAACTGCCGTTCCTTGCTCACATCGTGGATCACAATAACGTATTCCGCGCCAGTAGCAACAGGCACAACCGTGACCTCCGCCTCCGGTTCCGTTAGGTTACCGAGACGAATTTCCGCGAACGCGACGGTCTCTGTCTGTTCCGCTGCCTGTAGGAGGGTTTGTAGTTCAGGAATCCGAATGATTTCAATCAATGCTTTCCCGACATAAGCATCGGGTAGTGACAGCATAGATTTCGCTATAGGGTTGGCATAAGTAATTTCAAATGCACCGTTAACGAGTAGCACCCCTTCACCCATATCTGTCAGGATGGTTTCCAAACGCCGATGCTCTTCGGAAATCTTATCAATCTGTTCCTGTACCCTGTCTGCCATGAGATTGAAGTTCCGTGAGAGCTGCCCGAGTTCATTCTCAGAGTCGATCGGCACCCGAGAGTTTATATCGCCAGCAGCAAGCGATTGCGTCATCTGCGTCAATTTCTTAATCGGTTTTGTGATGATCTTGGTAGAAAAAACGCTAAACACAACTGCCAGGATTAGACCCGCCACGCTCGCAAGTAGCACCATCCGACGGAGGTTGCCGATTGCCGTATTAACGGCTTCCATCGGCAGCGCAACCCGACAGATACCAATCAAAGTTTTCTCGCCATTTCGTGAAGTCTGCGCGTATATCGGCATCGCGTAGTAACGAAATTCTGTCTGCGTCGTATCGCTATATCTGTCCCGAATTCCTTTACCGAATTGGAGGGCATCCTGTACCTCCGGGCGTTTCAGGTGATTATCCATATCGCGCAGTGCCTGACCATCCCGTTCCGTATCACCCCAGACAACACCCTCCAAGTCGATGAAGGTCACCCGCGCCTTCTCGGTCTTTCCGAGTCTATCGACAAGCGGATCTATCGCGGCATAGCTAAAATTATCTTTAGCTGGGAGTTTTTCAACGAGAAATTCCCGAGTTAATGCCGCCTGAATCTCCAATTCGCTGGTAATCCGAGTACTCATAGAATCCTTGAGCATCGTAGCAAGATAGAAATACATAGCAAGCAACACGACAAGTACAATACCTATATACCTAAGCGTCAGTTGCGTCCGGATATTCATAAACTCTCTATCTCCAGCTGTAAAGGGATTCTGATATAATCATAACATCTTTTTGCGTGGCTTGCAAGCCGAAACTTACATTTGACAACGAAATCGTATTTTGCTAAACTAAAAGCATCTAACCAAATTCCAAAAAGCACCCGCCGGGTCAAAACAAAGGAAACACGCATGGATATCCGATTCGAAGGCATTTTTACACCGACAGTAACACCACTTGACGAAAAAGAGCGCGTCGATGAACGCGGGTTCGTCAATCAACTGAACCGCCTAATTAACAGTGGTGTTCACGGTATCTACCTACTCGGAAGTTCCGGTGAATTTACGACGCTAACAAATACAGAACGCGAGCGTGCAATGGACATCGCTCTCAAGACAGTCGCCGGACGCGTCCCGGTTATCTGTTGTGTAATGGATACAAGCACCCAACGCGTTATCCAAAACATTGAAACTGCCCAACAGTTCGGCGTTAATGCAGTCGCTGCGACACCGGGATACTATTACCCCTCCACCGACGATGCAGATCTGATCGAATTCTATCAGACAATCGCCGCGAGCACTGAACTCCCTGTTTTCATCTATAATATCCCCTCCACCGTTAAAACCTTCATTAAGCCGCAGGTCATCGTCGAACTCGCCGAAACCTGTGAGAACATCGTCGGCGTTAAGGACAGTACCGGTGATTGGACGAACGCCCTCAATCTTTTGGCACTGCTCGGTGACCGAACCGATTTCGCTATCATGCTCGGTTCGCATGTCGCGATCGGTGCAGCCTTGCTCTTTGGTGCTGACGGCGGTGTTATCTCTATTTCAAACGTCGCACCGAAGGAGTCTGTGGCACTCTATAATGCCGCAAAAGCACGGGATATTGATGAAGTCCATCGGTTACAAAAATGGATGCTTCGGCTCAGCAAAATGTATACCTATGGACAGGGTGTCAGTGGTATGAAGGCGTGTCTGGAAATTTTGGGAGTCTGTAGCGCACGCACTACAAGTCCGCTGCTGCCGCTCACGGATGCCGAGAAGGCAGAACTGCGGGTATTGCTAACGGAGTTGGGGGTCCGTGAATGATTGAGATACAACAGATCCGCAAACCGCTTAACGCCACGATAACGGTACCCGGTTCTAAGAGTTATACCAACCGGGCATTGCTTGTCGCCGCAATGGCGCGCGGCGTTTCAACGCTAACAGGCGCGCTCTTTAGCGACGATACGCGTTATATGTCTGCCGCCCTCCGAAAACTCGGTGTCACAATTGATGCCGATGAGAAGCGAGCAACGTTCGATGTGCATGGAAACGCAGGCGAGATACCCGTTGCCAGCGCGGAACTCTATATCGGAAACTCAGGCACGACTTCACGTTCCCTAACTGCCTATGTTTCGCTCGGACACGGAAAATTCGTCATTGATGGCGACGCCCCGATGCGCCACGGACGGCCTATCGCTGACCTCCTCGACGCACTCAGACAAATTGGGGTCTCGGCGCGCACCCGATTTGAGAACGGACATCTCCCCGTCATTATTGAAGCGGACGGACTTGAAGGTGGGAAAACCCGCCTTGATGTTCGTAAAAGCAGCCAGTTCTTAACCGCACTCCTCCTCATCGCACCCTACGCAAAAAACGGCATAGAGATTGAAGTCGTCGGTAACCGAGAAATGCCTTATATTGATATCACACTGGCAGTGATGGCAGCATTTGGTGTGCAAGTTATCAATGAAGGATATAAGCATTTTCGGATTGAAGGCGGACAGCAGTATCAACCGCGGGTCTATAACATTGAACCCGATGCCTCTAACGCCTCTTACTTTTTCGCTGCCGCTGCACTCACCGGTGGACGTGTCACTGTCCAACATCTACACACAGATTCCGCACAAGGCGATCTCCAATTTATCCATATCTTAGAGCGGATGGGGTGCCAGACCATCGTCTCTGACACCGGTATTACTGTTACCGGACCCCGCCAATTAAAAGGGATTGATGTCGATATGCGGACAATTTCGGATACCGCTTTGACTCTCGCAGCGATCGCGCCCTTCGCCGATAGTCCAGTGGCGATCCGAAACATTGAGCACACGCGTTGGCAAGAAACAGATCGGATTCATGCGATGGTAACAGAACTCCGAAAATTAGGTGTGCCAGTCGTTGAGCACCGAGACGGTCTTGAAATCTCACCCGCCCCTATCACCCCCGCAGCGATTGATACCTACGAAGACCACCGTGTAGCGATGGCGTTCTCACTTGTCGGCTTAAAGGCGAATGGAATTCGGATTAATAATCCAGAGTGCGTTAGTAAGACGTTTCCTCAATATTTTGAAGTGCTGGAACAGTTATACACTTGAGAGCAACAAAAACTGAAGCAAGATACGATTCAATCAAACCGAAATCTCGCCCGGAACTCCCCAAGCATAGCGATCCCGCCCCCATAAAACAGCACCGCCAACGGAATCAACACCCAAATAGAGAGATATCCCTTCAGCAACACCAAACCGACACCCATCACAGCAGAGAGAACAACTACTTTCAACAGTGTTGGCAATATCGCAAATGTTTCACGGAAGTTAACAATATTTCTTGAGATGTAACCGAGCCCAAAGATAAGTAAAAACACTTCGCTTATAACCATCGCAATCGCCGCACCGACATGGCTGAAACGTGGAATCAGATATAAATTCAAGCAGATATTCAAGAATGCTGTCGCCCCCATCAGCACCGAGAACGCACGCCGTTTATCTGTCGCCCGTAGCACCGCCAATACTGCTGTCGTTACGAAGATAAGTCCGCCCGCCCAACTGAGCCATTGAAGTGCCGTTGCCACTTTATCTACTTGGGCTGGTGTATAGGTCGAAAATAACATCCCCGTAATTTCGGAAGATAACGTTGAGAGTCCAACCGCAAGCGGAAATCCGCACAGTACCATCCATCGCATACCGAACGTGTAAGCACTTGGAAATCGCTCCTTTTCTCTCTCCCACGCACGAGATAGCACCGGAAACATCGCACCCATCATGAACGCCCCCGGCAGAATTGTAAAAGCGTTAACAATGGTATACGCCAACCCATACCACGTGTTCGCATCTACGCCTTCTGAACTGAGTATTGGCAGTATAATCGTATCTATACGGAAATAGAGGAGGTTTAAAAGATTGCCGATAGCAAACGGAAGTGCCTGCTGCATCAGCACCCTCACAACCTCTCGACTCGGTTGGAAGCGGAGCGGTGTGAAGCGGAATCGGGTGAATCCAACACTCAAGATAAGGTTAATACACCCCGCGACTAACATAACTTGACAGACGGTTACCAGCCCATATCCGAAAAGAATCGCACCGCCGCTGATTAAGAGGAACGCGCCACGCTCGGCAAGCACGGTGAACGCCTCATATTTCATCTCCTCGTGTGCGCGAAAGACGCATCGGTACAACTGTGCTATAGAATTGGCGATTTCTGCCAATCCTAAGAAAATAACCATCTTTACAATGATCGGGGTGTAGAGGAAGGTACCACTGATAATCATGATACCGTAAGCGAAGATTGACAGAATACCGCGAACGATAAGCGCGTTACCGAGGTAATGCCGAGTCTGCTGCAGCTGGAGTGTCATCTCTCGGATAAGTGGGTTTTGTATGCCGAGCTCTGTTAGACTTGCGATCAGATTCGTGAGCGCGATTGCCCAAAAATAACCGCCGAGTTCATCTTCAGAGAAATAACGCGGCATCAGCCAGACTGTTATCACCAGTGAACCGAGGCGGCCGATAAGGTGCGCGCTAAAGAGGGAGGACGTGTTTTTAAAGATACGGTTCATCTAATTTAGCAATGTTGATTCCCGTATGTGCGCAATCAAAAAGGTCTCAATACAATCCAATTCTAACATAATTCGGGACTAAAGTCCAATAACTATCAGTCTCGCCCTGCTGTAAACGTTGGGCACCGAGGTAGGCAATCGTTGCCCCGCGCGGCACATTAAAAATAGGATCCGCAAAATGCACACTCTCACCGAGTCTTTCTCGAACTGCGTCTCCGTACGTCAACAACCCGTCACCGACAAAGATAAAGGTAGTAGGCACACGCCGTTGGGGTTCTGTCTTTTCAAGGAACCCATCAATCGGTAAGCAGAGATCCTCACTGAGACGTTGCCATTCGGTTCCGCCTTCAAAAATAGCACCATAAACTTCACTCCGCCGGGCATCGAGCAGCGGGCAGATAATACTATTCGTCCATCGGAGATTATAGGCGATTGCCTCCAAAGTGGAGACACCGACAATCGGTTTATCAAGCGCATAGCAGAGCGATTTGATTGTCGCAACACCGATACGGATACCCGTAAAAGACCCGGGTCCGATACCGACAGCGCATCCATCTAAATCGGCTGCCTTAATATCGCCCCACTTTAAGACCGCATCGATCGCTGGCATGAGTCTCGAAGAGTGTGCCTGAACGATATTAAGCGTATGTTCCGCGACCAAGTTATTCCCATCTATTAAAGCCACGCTGCCGATTGGCGTTGAAGTGTCTATACCTAAAATTTTCATTCAAATTCCACTATTAATTCTGAACCAGAGTCCTCACCCTGTTCACTTTCGATTAAAACCACCTCTGGAGTTACAGAGTCCTGGACATCATCAGACAGAATAACAGGAAAAATTTTATCTAATGCGTCTTGAAGGTCTCCGGTAAAAGGTCTACACGGGATTGACAGAGCTTTTAGTACTTCTTCAAACCGTTTGTAGCCATCTTCTGTCTGAAGTTCTACCCAGAGAATACCATCTTTATCCATCTGTTGTTTGCTGGTATCTGAAAGTTTATTGGCGACAAGGACGCGCCCCCCACGCGCAAACACTGCATCAGCACTTTCAGGATTACCTTTTCCCATTAACTTCACTTCACAGGGGTAGTCTTTTCCCGTATCGTCAAACAGATAAAAGTCGGATTCTCGCTCCGAGTCTGGAAGATTCCGTTGATCAAAGTATTTTTTCGGTACTTGGAAAAGCGCACAAAGCGTCACCATCAGCGGTTTTTCGACCTGTTTGCCTGCTGTACTCCATAATCCACCTCTTAGTGCAGACCGTTTCACAGCCAGTGTATTAATAACAATTAAACTTTCGTTGATATTCAAATCAACGCTTACATCCCGAAATTTTAGTGTGAGGGTAACATCCATACTGTCTTGTTCAGTCAAACTGTCAATAACATCGTAAAGGGCATCGTAATGTTCCATAGATGCCTCCAACACAATCTGCTTGCGGGTTGAATTGTACATATTTGAGATTGTTTTCATATTCAACCCTGAGTGAACAGCGACATCTTCTTTGGAAAGTGACTCTGCATGAAGGAGTTCTTTTTTGTACCAGTCAACAGTTACATCCTTGTTATCCGCCTTTGCACGCGCGACACGTTTGAAAAAGTCAATAACATATTGCAAGAACTCAGCATTAATCAGAGTCAAAACTTCGGAACGGTAATCCTGTCCTGCCAGCAGTTTTCGTATGATATTTTTAATAACAATGCCCGTAACAGTCATAGGTTCTGATTCCTTTCTGCCAGTTCAGATTGTAATTCAGTAAGCGAAAGCACCCGGGGGTTTATATGCGTAAATAGTGCTATATCAAGGAACTGTTTTGCGCGTTCAATATATTCTGATTCCTTTTCACAAAGAAAAAAATATCTCTCGTGCGTTAGCGCGACGTGTCCAACAGTACCACTCCCTCCAAATGGATCGAAGACAAGATCCCCTTTAAAGGAATAAAATTGAATGACCCGTGATGCCAGTTCAGCTGGAAAAACTGCCGGATGAACTTTGTCGGTTGCAGGGTTGATATGCCATAGGTTCGTTTTTTCATAATCCCCTTTAATTTTGCTTGCCTCAACGGTTTCGTCATCATATTGTCGGATATTCCAATCAATCAATTTAGTTGTTTTCTTTCGGTATACCATAACGCTTTCCGTGACAGAATTCGCCTTGTAACCGAGAGGCTTACGATGTTGAAAGAACCCACCGTTTCTATTCTTTGCAGCATAATCAGGTTTTGTCCATACGATGTCATCAATAAACTCCCAACCCATATCAGTAAGGCGTGGGTGTATATCATACGGGATAGCGTATCGCTTACTGGCATGTGCCCGACTAATACGCGGCACAATCACAGGCGAAGTGTTAAGTACAAAAAACCGTCCTTCCTTAGTGATACGGTGTGTCTCTTTAAAAATATCGGTCAGGAAATCAAGATATGCCTCATAACTCTGATAAATCGTGTAATCGCGCGCATTGTAATAAGGCGGGGACGTAAAAGTGAGATGGACTGATTCGTCTGGAATCAATTGGAGTACTTCTTGAACATCAGCATGGACAATCACGTTTTTAAGGGCATCCGGACTGGTTGGGTGATGCGGGTCTTTTTTGGCGTTTTGCTGTCCTGATTTTTTGCGATCTATTTCATTAGTAAGATGCTCCCGGATAATTTCATTTGGATGTTCCCGGAGCAAGTCTAACGCTGTTTGGACTTCAGGTTTCTCCTTGAAGTAGAGCAAGGCACGCACAGATTGTAAGATAACTTTCGGATCCGCGTCAGTTAGGTAGTGCGTCAAAATCGGTATTGCCTTCTCGCTTCTCATGCGTCCAATCGCAGAAATCGCCTCACGGCGGGCAATTGTGTTATTTTCAGTTGAGGCGAATTCCGCGAGTGCCGTTAAGAACCTTTCATCTTTGAGCTTTCCGACATTTTTCACGGCAAGCGTGCGGATCTTCGGGTTCACATGGGTGAGCAACGGGACAAATAGTTCGCCGTGAAAACCAGCTGGCAACTTACCTATATTATCAAGCAGCGATAGAATAGTCTGCTCATCGCGAGTTGGCGCGAGCCCCTTCTTAAAAAATGATGAATCTGGATTGAGCTTTTCTGTGTCGATTTGAGCTTTTGTAATCATTGTTCTAAAAAAGCAAATTTTTCTTGCATTCCTTAAAGATATGTGGTATAATATAAATATCTATAACGTGGGGGATTAGCTCAGCTGGGAGAGCGCTTGCATGGCATGCAAGAGGTCACCAGTTCAAGTCTGGTATCCTCCACTTTTTTATTTTTGCTGCGGCGACGTTTCATCTGTCTTCTTACCGGGTTGCGACTTCGTTATTCTGCGCGGCACACCGTTATCCAAGATACCGAAAAGCGTCAAATGGAGTTGGGCTTGCGTCGGCAAAGTCTCAAGCAATTCTTCCTCCATCTTCTCAATCTGTTCTTGTGCTTTTTTGCGTTTTGCCCGAAATTCGTCCAGAGTCGCTTGAATCTCTGCATCTTCAACAAGCGAATCTTTCGCGAACCGATTTAAAGTTTTCAAGTCTTTGACTGCCTGAATCTCTTTTTGGCGTTTCAACTCCCACAACGCTTCAAGCTCGGTCCGATGTCCCGCTGTTACGCCAAGGTCCGCCCAAGTTCTCGCTTGCTCATTTTTAGCCTCGCGCGTTTGTGCCCAGGCGATAACACCACAAAGCGCGATACATATCAATATCACCAAGGTTCGTGTTATCCAAATGTATTGATGGCATTTACCTATCCATTTACCATGTTTCATAATTTCCCTCCTGTTTCCCCTATCATAATAACATAGAAAACGAAATAGGTCAAGATTTAACTGACGAATCAATTTCCCCTTGACAAAAAATGATATATCTATTAGAATTATTTATTATAAGGAGAGCTGAATGCTATATAAAGGTTTACAATTAGATCAATTCCAAGCGGAAGCGATCGCCGCAATTAATCGGGATGCTTCCGTTATTGTCACCGCGCCTACAGGTGCTGGCAAAACTGTTATCGCAGAATACGCTGTCGAAAAATGCCTTCAGGGAAACCATCGCGTTATCTATACCGCACCCATCAAAGCCCTCAGTAATCAAAAATATCGGGACTTTTATGCTGAATACGGCGACAAAATTGGCATTGTTACAGGCGACATCGTGCTAAATCCCTATGCACAAGTGCTATTGATGACAACCGAAATCTTCCGAAATACTATCTTTGATGACATTGATCGGTTACAGGATGTCTCCTACGTCATCTTTGACGAAATCCACTATATTAACGATATTGAACGCGGCACCGTCTGGGAAGAGAGTATCATCTTCGCACCCCAGCACATTAAATTTGTCTGCCTGAGTGCCACCATGCCGAACATCAAACCCTTCGCGGAGTGGATGCAAAGCGTCCGAGATATTAAAATTGAAGTCGTCGAAGAATTAAAACGCCCAGTCCCTTTGGAGCATCACCTCTATTTTAAAGGTTACGGTATCGGCAATATAACCCATATCAACGCGCTTCGCAGCAGAGCAAGGCGCGAGATGCATCAACGAAAAGACAACCTGTTCGATGATAAACCGATAAAAGCACTACCCACTGATTTCACAGAGACAAAACTCATTCCGCATCTCCAGCGTGAGAAACAGCTCCCTTGTCTCTATTTCTGTTTTAGTCGAAAGGGTTGCGAAGAAAACGCACTCTCATTGGTATTAAGTTCACGTTTACAATTGCTGAATAACGCACAGAAAATAGAGATTCTAAAGCAATTTGACGAACTTTGCGTCCAGTTTGACATCGTTGCAGAGAAAAAGATTACCGAATTTCGTAAACTCGTCAGCTGCGGGATCGCCTATCATCATGCAGGTATGTTACCCACGCTTAAGGAGGTCGTAGAAAGGTTATTTACTTCCGGATTAATTCAACTCCTCTTTACCACCGAAACGTTTGCCGTCGGGATTAATATGCCCGCATGCACTGTCGTTTTTGATAGTCTCGAAAAATTTGACGGTATTAGCTTCCGTTACCTCAAAGCGCGCGAGTATCACCAAATGGCAGGCCGTGCAGGCAGACGTGGGATTGACACCATCGGTTACGTTTACGCCCAAATCGGGGCCGCTTATGCCAAGCCAGGTGAAATTAAAGCAGTCGTCGCTGATAAGGTAGAGCCGATAGAGAGCCAGTTTAATCTCTCCTATTCCAGTATCCTTAATCTTTATCAGAAATATGGCGATGATATATACGATGTTTACACCATGAGTTTGAGTAACCATCAAACCCACGTCCGCGTCGCAGAACTCAACAGACAGATTGAGATCAAAACAAAAAAAGTCCAGAAACTACCAGCACCCGAATGTATTCACGAAGGTATTGATGGCAGCCAGCAAATGCAGGACGGACGGAAGCGTGACAGAAAACTCCAACATCTGTACATGGAAAGGGCACAAATCAGATCCGGAAGGAGACAGAAACGTAAAAAAGAACGTACTCAGAAATTACAAAATATCTCCCGGGAGATAGAACGCATAAGGAAGAACGAGCAGAGCATTTGTGATGAATGTCAGCACTTGAAAAAGTGTGTAGGTAAATATAGAACTATCCTTAAAGAGAAACAGCGACTTCAGCAACTTAAAAAGAGAACAACTTATATTGAGAATAATCCGAGTCAGCAGATCGCAGCGCGTCTTAAGATCCTTGAAGAATTGGGGTATATTGAAGCCCAGGAATTATTGCCACGTGGAATCACCGCCGCACACATCTATGGCTATGAAGTTCTACTAACCCAATTGTTGTTTAGTGGGCTCTTTGAAAAACTAACCGAAGACGAAATTAACTGCCTCATGGTCGCCATCGTCTCTGAATCGCGTAAGGAACGTTACTTTAAACCTGTCAAGGATGAACGCTTATTGCAGATATTATATACTGTGAATGCTGAGATCGCCTCTATCCAAAAGTTAGAGGTGGAACACAACATCACAGAAGTTACACCGCCGTTGGAGTTTCATCTTTGTACCGCGATGCTCGCATGGAGCCGCGGGTGTGAATTTGACAAATTAGAAAAATTTGTGCCTCTGGATGGCGGCGACTTTGTCCGAACTTTCCGACTCGTTATTGATCAACTCCGTCAAATACGCCGTGCTATGGAGGGACATAAAATGCTCGTTGATAAACTCAACCGATGCCTCGAAAAAATTAACAGAGACGTTGTTGATGCCGAGCGGCAATTGCGAATCGGTCAAGAAAATCTTGATCAAATCACCCCAGAAGACGCGAGTAACGTCGAGGCCTCGCCGTCTGTTGCACGTAAAGATCTCAATACTGCCGAAGCCGGTGATACGATCAACTAATGGCTGAATGCCTCTAAAAAAACTTGTAATCTAAAATAATCTATAGTAGAATAGATGCCGGATATACACGGACTACCACACACGCTGTGGAGATACCGACACCCTTATAACAACAAAGGAGAATCACATGGCAAATCAAGACTTCAGTTTGGCTGGTTCCCTTAAAGTACGATCAGCCGAAAAAGATGATGCAGCACATTTACAGTTATATTGTTTCCCTGAAAAGACCAAGACACAGGTTACAAAAGAATTAGATGCCGATTTGGCGGACGACAGTCAAACACATCGACTTGTCGCCGACAGCGGCGGGCACCCGATCGGGCAAATCTCTATAAAGCGGGATGCCGCTGACCCCGAAATCGCACAAGTCGGAGACCTTGCTGTGTCCGCGCCTTTTCGGCCCTTAGGGGTCGCTGACTCCCTCATGAAGGCTGCTGAGACTACAGCCGCAGACGATGGCGTGAAAACGCTCGAAATTGAACTTCCGGCCTCCGAAGCACCAGTTATACAGAGATATAAAGATTGGGGGTTCACTGAAAAACCGCTCGTTGTTCTTCAGAAATCGCTTGACTCGGCACCCGAAGATGATGAAGAAACAGCCGAAGATGGAGACGAAAACGAATCCGGCGACGCACCCGATGCGCAGCAGGAACTGCTTGATACTTAGCAGAAATTGGACATCTCATCGCGTAGGAGGCGTAAATATGAAAAAAATCTGGCTTGCTTTTGTCCTCGTCCTTTTTAGCGTTGGCTGCGGCACCCAGAACGAACATCTCGCGAAGGGCAAAGAATTAATTAAATCGGATAAACGGCGCAAAGAGGAACGCGCCGTCCGAGAATTTAAACTCGCCCTCCAGCAACCCACGGATAACGCAGAAGCACATTACCTGCTCGGGTTTTATAACTCTCAGGAGTTCTACGAACCGAATACCCCTGACTGGGAGACAGCATCCATCGCTGAGCGCGGTAAACAGATGTTCCTCGCATATCAGGAAGAAAAGCGGAAATATCTTGAGAGACTCGTCTTTGAGACGCTCCGCGACGATGATTTGGATATCCAAAACGCCGCACTTGATGCACTGAAACGCGTCTACAAGCAGGGCGACCAGAAACGACTACTCAACCAACTCCAAAAGGCGATTAAGTCCAGTGATAATCGCGATAGACACAACGCACATTGGATACTCGGGCATCTCGGTAAAGATGACCCCAATACGATTGTGCCTATTTTGGTGAAACTTCTGGAACACGGACGCACAGAAACCCGATTGAATACCGTCAAAGCACTCGGTGAGGTCGGCAGTGAAGACGCTATTCCGGCACTCGCCGCGATTATTGAATCCGGTTCCGCGAAGTGGAAACGCGACCGCGAAGAACCCGAAGTCCGTCAACTCGCTGTCGCAGCTCTCGGGAAAATCGGCGGTGCCGCCGTACCAGAATTAGTCAAAATTGTGCAAAACAAAGGATCATCGCTGCGCGTGGATGCGATCCGCACCTTGGCAGTCCTCGGCGACGAGAAAGTCGTAGAACCGCTCTTAGAAGCTTTGCAAGAACAGAGCAGTCGAGATGTGGCTATTCCGCTTAATTGAAGCGCGAGGTGCCCTTGTATCTCTCCGTACAGTTTGCAAGCCGAAATATGTTTTTGAATGGAAGGAAGTCTGTATGCTGAAAAAAATAACAAGGTTCGACAAACCCAGATATGTGGTGTTTATCGTGCCACTTTTCTTACTGATAGTCGGGCTCGGCTGTGAAAATCAGCATTACGATGAACGTCTACAAATGCGATTACAGCAGTTAGATAGCGACCTCAAAGACCGTTGGTCCACGAGTGGCGTCGTTATTTTAGAAACCACCCCGAATGGACCCGCAGATAAGGCGCAACTTGAGACCGGCGAACTGATCTCTTATGTCATTGCGGAATATCCGATCCGAAGCACCGGCGACTTTAACAGCGCACTGAAAAGGGGGTTAGATGAAGACAATAACCTTATGCTTTATTTGAAAGATAAACCCCCGCTCCGCATCGCCCTCCGTAGACGCGGAGATAAGGTCGGATTAAGCGTTGAAGGCAGCGGCACCGTACGCGTCAAAGAAATTCAGCCCGGTACCCCCGCCGCAAACACCGATATTCAGGTAGGCGACCTTGTTGAAAAAATTGTCGATGAACGAAAAATTTATAGCCTTGACGATTATAAGAAAATCATCGGTAAACTCTCTAAACAGCAAGTCACTTTCCGAACCTCTGAATTAATAGGTGTGAAAATTGCTGCAGTAAACGCCCTCGGCGAATTGGGAGATACCCGCGCGATTGAACCGCTTGTCGATATTTTCAGGAATAGCACTGAACTCTCGCTCAGAAAATCCGCAATTAGCAGCTTACAACGGCTCGTGGAATTGAGCGTCCTCAACGATCTCTTTCAGCAGTTTCAGCGTGCAAATGTAAACCAACTACCGGCCGATAGCCTTCAGGTGCAGCAAATGGAATCTGCTGCTATCCTCGGTCTGCTTACCGTAGACCGAACCGAGAACACCGCTACCCTCAAAGCACCCTTCGGAACCCAGTTCAGACACAGATCCGAAGCACTCTATCAGAAAATTAACGAAGGGCAGCTGGCAGAACTCGCCCAGGAATATATCCAAATTGCTGTGGAACCCGAACAAGAAATTCGGCGCGCCTGCCTCACAATACTCGGAATGCTGAAACCGGTTTCTGCGATTAAACCGCTCGTTGCTGTACTCGAAAATCCAGAAGAAATCCCCGGTATCCGTTTCCAAGCCGGCGTAGCCCTCCGGCAGATAGGGGAACCTGCTGTTGATGCACTCATTACTGCTTTTGAAAGTGAGGATACCAGCACGAAAGACATTGCAGCTTCCGCACTCGGCGGCATCGGTGGAATTAAAGCGCGGGATCGTCTGATCAAAGCATTGGAAATTACCACGGAACCCGCGATCCAACTCACACTTGTTGACGCAATCGCCAAAATCGGCGATGCACCTTCAGTGCAGGCACTCGAACGCCAGCGTCAGCAATACCAAAACGATGATGACAGCGGTATCCGCATCTTTTTGGACGAAGTCTTCAAAAACTTGACACAGGAATCAATGTAAGTCAATGAGGAGCTTCCGTAACGGAGTGTGGGCTGCTAATGAAAATCGGAATCATTTCAGACTTACACACAGACGTTACGCCCTTAAACAAAGCACTCGTCCCACATCTTATTGAGGCGGTGAAAGCGGCGCAACTTGATGTGTTCGTACTAGCAGGCGATCTCGCCCGCCATTTAGTTCAACTTTCTGAAACGCTGAACGCATTTCAACTTGCAGATTTAGCAGCTGACAAATTATTTGTCCCCGGCAACCATGACATCTGGGCAATTGAGACCCCTGATGTCACAAGCGAACAGAAATGTGAGATTATTTCAACACTCTGTCATGAATGTGGATTTCACCCGCTCATGGATGCACCTTTTATCAAGGAACAGGTCGGTTTCTGTGGGACTATCGGTTGGTACGATTATAGCTTCGCACCAGAGGCGTATGACTTCTCCCATGCCCAATATGCCGAGAAAGAATTGATGGGTGCAGTCTGGAACGACAAACGGTACGCCAAATGGGAAGCTACGGATTGTGTCGTTGCCCGACGTTTTGAAGCCGAACTGAAGGCTCAGATTACCGCCGTTCGAAACGATGTGTCACGGATTATTGTTGTGACACACCATGTTCCGTTCCGGGCGTGTATCCGGTACCGTGGCGAATTGCCGTGGGATTACTTCCGCGCATTCATGGGAAGTAAAAACCTTGGAGATCACTGTTTGGCGGAACCGCGTGTCACACATGTCCTCTTTGGACATACGCACCGGGCGATTGATATGCAAATTCAGAGTGTCCGTGCTATCTGTGCCCCTATCGGTTATCTACAAGAAAAACCTACGATAGGGTTACGGGCGTACGCCACACAATGTTTGACCTGTTTTGAAGTATGATTAAATTCGGAGGATAGAAAGGAAGTTTTATGGAAATAACTTTAACGAACAGCAACGACGCGGGTGCCCTCGAATTCCCTTGGGGCGCGATTAAATGGCTTTGCAATGACCAGATTGACCCAGAAGCCGAAATGACTTTCGGAGTCGTCTACATTAACGCTGGCGAAGGGAATCCGACCCACTACCATCCGAACTGTGAGGAACTCATCTATGTCCTCTCCGGGGAGTGCGACCACAAGCTCGGAGACGAAGTCATCCCGCTGAAGCCCGGAATGATGTTGCGTATTCCGCGCAACGTCAAACACAATGCAGTCAACACCGGTTGGCAACCCGTGACAATGATTATCTGCTATTCGGACGCTGACCGACAAACCATTTTTGAAGAGTAAGAATAATGACAACCAAAGAATCCCGCTGCAGTGTCAAAATCTGCGGTATTACTTCTATCCATGATGCGCAGCTTGCCGCAGACGCAGGCGCGGACTACGCCGGCGTATTGGTAGATGTCGCCGTATCCGAACGCACACGCTCCACCGGCCAAGCCGTCAAAATCGCACACGCGAGCCCTATCCCGACTGTCCTTCTGCTATACAACCGCACGACAGTCGACATAGAAACCGTAGTGTCGCAAGTTCAACCTTTTGCCGTTCAACTGCTTGGGCAAGAGTCACCACAACAAGTTGAGGCACTCAAACGCAGCGTGGCGTGTCAGCTCTGGAAGTCGGTTTATCTACCTGCAGGTAGACCAGAGAACGTGGATATGCCTGCTGTCCGCGCAGAGATGCAAGCCTATGCGGATGCCGGCGCGGATTTCCTTCTGTTTGATAGTGTCGACATGAGTCTCGAGAAACCCAGATACGGCGGCACTGGCAAAACCTGTGATTGGAACATCGCCGCTGAACTCATCGCGGAGAGTCCGCTGCCTGTCTTCTTTGCAGGCGGGATTCGACCAGAGAACGTCAAAGCCGCGATTGAAACGATCCGTCCGCACGGGATAGATCTCTGTTCCGGCGTTGAAGCCTCGAAAGGAATCAAAGACCCGCGCAAATTGGAACAACTTATGGAACAGGTCGCGCAAGCTAACTAAACCCGGTTCATCGTAGGGAGGCGAGGTCCCCTCGCCCATCAGTCTTACCTTATGAAAATAACGGAGGTTTTTTATGAAAAATCGTATTATATGCAGCCTGCAAGCTTTTAGTAACCTTTTTCGATTAACTATTGTCGTCGCGCTTATTTCTCTCAGTTTCTCAACCGCGTTCGCTGATGGCCACGAAGCCGAGGCCGAAGCGACAGAGGAGAAACCGATGGAAGAGAAACCCAATATTACAGGATGGTTTCAAATCGATATTGATAGTTTAGGTCCCTATTTCTTGATTGGTGCGAGTCATCCGATCAGCGACGGTATTTCATTTGATTCCAAAATCTATGTGAACGGTAATCCAGCACCCAATACCGATGAACCACACCAGTATTTGGGCGAGTTTGATATGGGTATTTCGTTCCCTGTTATTGCGAATGACAGCATGGTCCTGCTGCTAAGCCCGATGCTCGGCGTTGGGTTCAATTATACCAGCGCAGACGGTCCCTATGCCATATACCCTCAAATCTTTGCTTTCCTACCCGCCGGTAAAATCTTCGGTTTCCATTGGACATTTGGCACCGTCAAAACCATATTTGATGACAAAAGCATCAATGAACTCTACAACCGTACTTACTTCACTTATGCTCTTAACGAAACTATCGCGGTTGGTCCGCAGTTTGAATCCGTGATTGGGCTTGGTGATAAGGGCGGCCTGTGGGGTATGAATTTCGGTGGACGAGTGAACATCAGTTATGGTGAGAATAACACACTCGGTCTATATGTCGGGTATGAGACGAAAAAAGAGAAAGGCGAAACAGGACTTACCGGTAGAATGAATTTCACCCGTACATGGTAGATGATGGGTGGGCATGGTCGGCTCACCCCCGTCACTTTCTATGAAGCGAGAAACACCCGCGAAAACTTTGTGGCAACTTACTTTAATCAAGTTTCCACTAGAAAATTAGGAGAAACTAACAATTCTGACATTTATCAAAGTTATGTTCACACGCCTAAAGGCGTTGCCTCAGAGCGTGTCGCGTTATGAAAATGCGTTGTGTTTTCAAAAAGTTGCTTGATTTTTACAGCATGAGATGACATCCTAAAGAGTTAATGACACCTTTTAGGAGGGCATCTCATGCAACGACATACTATCACATCAGCGAAATTTTTTCAATCTGCTTTGTATGCGAACTTTCGGGATATGACCCCCGAACTTTCTGAAACCTTGCTTGGACTTTCAACGGGACATCTCTTTGGACTGGACAATCCGAATCAAGTCGCAGATGCTTTAGAGGTTTCGAAAAATAAACTCTATAGAAACCTCAAAGCGATGAGTCTTTATCAGTGGAAGTCTCTGTTAGTGGGTATCGCATTTACGATCACTATTGAAGATATCCGTCAGACTGAAGCGAAGTCGGAAACCTCTACACAATCTCGACGCTGTCCAACGATAAGCGTTGATGACACCAATGACCCGCGATATGCCAAGACGCTTTCTTATTGCTATAATTGGTGGTCAAAGCAGCAAAACAATGCCATCAACTGCCGAAATATATTGGACCCTCACCCTGAAGATCGGCGATACTATTCTTCCGCTGAACATTCGTATCGTCTCTAAACAAGGTAGAGGAAATACAGATAAATCAACGTGTTTACAGACGATGCTCTAAGAAGTGCTTGATGTCTTTGATGCTGAAGGTATTGATCTGAGAAAGTATCCGATCACTTTTGATTCTTGGTATGGCAGCAAAGCACTTATTGAGACGTTATATGAGTTAGGGTTGGTTTCCTGTGTCCTTGTCCACGGTAAAAGCAACTATGTCATGGAGATTGATGGTCAGAGCAGCAAACTCTCAGAACATAAGAAAACCGTCAAGTTGCTTACCCATTAATGGGGGTGTGATAAACCGGTGCGGCGGCTGCCTGTCAAGAGCCCGACTTTCGGCGAACTCGTGCTTCTCTTTTTTTCAGCAGACAGCAAAACGCAAACGATGATGGTCTTTGGGAGACCTTTATGCTCAGCAGAAATCCTCCATATCTGGTCGCAACATCATGGTATAGAACAGTTTTGGAGACATCTGAAAACCGATCTCCGACTTTCAGCAATGAGTTTGCATCACCGAAATGGGGACTTATGGACCCCTTAGGCATAAAGATTATCAGTTATATCATGATCCAGGAGGTCCGTCGCTCAGCATGGTTAACTTTTCATCAGATAAAACTTCAACTTTCTGGTCAGAGACAGACGTTATCTATTATCAGCGATCATTTTCATGAACTAAACGCACAAGAACACCTATAACTATTCGCTTAAACAACGGTTTGAGAAATATCAGTTGAATTATTTATCAAACTCACGTATACTTCTTAAAATTGTCCAAACTTTAGTATGGCTATAGGAGAACTCTATGAAAACTTCATTTATTTTTCTTTGTTGTTTAACCCTTCTCTGCCAATTTTCCGCCACACAAAGTCTCGCACAGCGAAGTAATCCCTTCGATGATTTACTGGATGGTAAACGGGAAGGTTTGTTCGCCGGTGGCGGTGTTGCATATGGTTTAACTCGATTCACAGTATCCTATTCTGATGGTGATGAGCTTAGTGAATCGCAGAAAGAGGAACTTGCTAAATTGGGTGGGACCTCTGGACGGATGCAATGGAGGCTAGGATACGCGACTTCGGAAAATCTTGCATTCTATGTAACATCGTTTGGCACGAATCTTGACCCCTCTCTGGGTATTATGATGTTTAGTCAGCAATATCAAGGTTATTATCTTAACGCACTTGTAGGGTACTCCAGTTTTCAAACGAAGCTTCCGTCCTTCGCTGGATTGGAAGAAGACGCGAGCTATAGTACTTGGAACTTCGGTGCGGGGGTCGGTTATGAATTCCGCCCACACTTCATGCTGGAACTCACGGCCGGGTACAGTCGACTCACAATTCCGTCTGAACGCGAGGCATATTATTCTATTGGGGGTGGTATCAGCTATGAAGATTACAATCTCTATTTTAATAGAATAACGCTTTTCGCTTCCTTTAACTATTTGTTTTACTAACGTGAGTGAAGTTCCACCGTTTATTTAGACCAAAAATTAGCAAAGTTAAGGTAGGATAGCCGTGTCTCCTCACGGAGACACAGCCTCCTCCAAACCGTGCGTGCGACTTTCACCGCACACGGAACCTTCCCATTTGGTGTGGCGCATAAGCACTTTAGGTACGAATACCACTACTAATCCATTCCTACTATTTCTACGTGTTTAGACACGATATTAGAGTATTTCAGAGTGTTTCGTAGCACCAAATCTAATCATGCTTGCGTATATTAATTAGATGGACGCTACCTGATTTCCTCAACCCTGCCAACTTCTTTGTGAAGTGAGTTTAGGTTCTGTCTAACTTCCTGTATAGGGACTTCGCAACTCATTTAGGGTCACCCTCTATCCCGATGGACACAGATTGTGCCTTGTGCTATTTATTCCAGTTTGTGGGAAAATGCTACACATTTCCACAATTGATGTCGTAACTTGCGGCTACACCTTATAGCACTACAACTGTTGCGTTTCCGCTCAAGGAAACCGTTGTATTCGACTTGACGGGATTTTTCAGGCATTCAACTTTCGCTTACCCGTGCGAGTTCTGTCGGACGCTCCAATTCCGAACACCAAAGGGATTACTCCCTTTCGTTTTGCCTGTGTTCTTGGGAGTGCGCCATTTCCTCTTGCTTCCCACGTTAGCGTTTCCGCTAACGCAGTTAGAGTGAGACGGACATTGCTGGACTCATGTAGTGGTATTCTAACCACATTCCCTATACACTTGTTAGACCGCACACAAGTTTTTTCGTTGAAATTCCATAGGTGTCAAATAGTCTAACGCCGAATGCGGGCGTTTCTGGTTATACACCTATGTGATAAAAGGTTTCCCGATGCGGACTTTCGCTTCGTGAATGTCCGCATTGGCGTTGAGATGAACTTCTTTTTCCTTGAGGGTTCGGATGAGCCTTTCAGCATATCCATTCTCCCAAGGACACCTGCTCCGGGAAACCGAAATCTCAACGCCGTGATGTTTGAGCATTGAGACGTTGGAAACCTTTGAAAGATATTGAACGCCTTGGTCAGAATGATGTATCTCTGGCAAACTTTGGCGTAATGCTGTCCCTAACGCTTTCAAGGTCAGAGATTGCGTTAAGTGCTGACTGGTATGCCACCCTCTGACTCATGCGCGTGAAGACATCCATGAGTAGAGAAACATAGACGAAGTGTCCCTTGAGATGGACGTAGGTAATATCGCCGACCCAGACCTGATCGCATCGGGAGACATTAAGGGTCTGAAGTCGATTCCCCAAGGGGTGCACACCATTAACGGCGGTCGTGGTTTGACAGACACGTTTGAGAGAAACCGAGAGATTTGCGGATTTCATTAATGGGAATGCCCCACGTTTATACCCAACGGTATAACCTTTACGCACCAGCAACGCTGTAAGGGTGGTATGTTTCTAACACCCCCCTTTAACCAAAAATTGTCCAAACTTTAGAAGTGACAAAAAATCTTGATTTTTTCAACAAAAGCAGGTATAATAACTTATATGCCATACTATGATGAAATCTTCAAGCATGTCACCGGGGAGTTCCCGTATGCGTTGGCGGCACTAGCACTGAAGACACCAGAGGTGGAAGTCGGAAAGCGTCTGGCGACAGAACACGTCACGGTTCGGATGCATCACAGCGATATGACGTTTCCTGTCCGTTGTAGCGTATTGAATTGCCCAGCGTTTTTGAACAGACATCATCAGCAGGGTGAACGCGCAAGACGTTTCAGTGTGACAGTAAAGACCGTGCAGCGTGATTTTAAGCTGTCAGGTTGTGGACGAACGGAGGAAAAGCAATGAACGACGATACCATAACAACTAAAGAGATGTTTGAGTTACTACGTTCTGATATACAAAATCAGTCTTCAGAACTCAAGACACAGATCTCTGAACTCAAGGCACAGATCGCCGATGTCCGATCAGAACTCAAGGCAGAGATCACTGATGTCCGATCCGAGATATCCGATGTCCGATCCGATATTCAATCTTTAGAGGATCGACTTCGGAACGTTGAAACCGCTGTAGCGGGGACGACAGCCGTTGCAACCTATAAGAAAACATTGATTGACTGGTTATTTCGGATTGCAGCCGCAGTCGGTGTCGGCGGCGCAATCAAGGCGTTTTTGTCTTGAAGGCGATCATGTTCGGGAAACCGACACAGGTAGGGTTTATCAAAATGTCCTATTCCAACAAATAGACATGAATCGTCCTATCTTTTGCGCGTGAAAAGGCAGGAAATGTTTGGATAAGATGTCCGCGTTGGCGAATCCAACTGCGGACATTTTCATCTGCGTCAAACACGTTAAAACTCGCCACATCCACAACGAACCATAACCGATCTTTCCCCGAATTTTCCCATTCCTTCGCAAACGCCTCTGAATCGTCTAACAACGCACCGATATAGATAGGCGTTAATTCTGGAAGATAATACCGACCCATCTCAGGTTCAGAAAGTACCACTTTATCGTTAGGTTGTCCCTCTACCTTGATAGCCGCAAACGCCTCCCGCCATCTCGGTCTTCCCCCGTTTTCGATCTTAAAATAGAGATACGTCTGTGAGAGTAGCACCAACATCAGAATATACGGAAGCACACCCACTTTTTTCTCCTCTGATTCCGGTCGCATCGCCCGCCAAACAACCCTTTCACATGCAACGCCAGCCAAAATAAAATAGGCAGGAATCGTCCAGAATAGATAATAACCAGCAACGTTTTGAAACTGTGATGCTACAAGAAAGAGGAACAACGGCACACCCGCATAACAGAGTAAAAAGCGCGTCGCTTTCCTGGATGGCATAGCGACGACACCAAAAAAGGCAGCGACCGCTATCGGAACACTCATTCCGTCGACAAGCGTGAGCACAATATAGAGCGCGCTGCGTTGCCATTCATTGCGTCCCCACCCGGAGAAGAGATAACCGCGCACCTCTGGAAACAACAAAGCGAACACCGGTATCGCGAACGGGAGGAAGAAAATAAGCAGATTTATCCACCGTTTCCTATTAGACGCTTCTAATAGACAAATCAACGCATAAACCGCCAATGCAGGAACAATCACAACGGAGAGGGTATGCGAGAGAATGAGGCAGAAGCAACAGATAAGCGAGCCTATTGTTAAAAGGGTCGAATCGCGTTCAAGAGACAGATAGAAGCACCATGCCGTCAATACTGCAAACAAAAACGTAAAGACAGGATAACGCGCATTCTGTGTCCAAAACAGATGCCAACTTGAACATGCGACAAACGCGCTGCTCAACAATCCTATCTGCCAATTGAACAGCGTCCGTCCTAATCCGAACACAGCAGAAATTGAAACGATCCCGACGAGACACGGAATTAAACGACTGCCCCATTCGTTATTGCCAGCAACTCCGATGGATAACTTCACCGCGAGATACGGGATCGGATTCGGGATGACACGCCAACTATCAAATGAAAGACTTTGTGCATCCCGAACCGTGAAAACCTCATCAATCCAGAAACTCCACTCCCCCAAGTTCCAAAAGCGAAGCACTGCGCCGAAGGTTACGACAACACTCAAAAGCACGATTTGCATTTTTTTTGGGCAATGTTCTGTTGAAAATTTCAGCATTTTTTTATGGTTTTCAGGTAAAAGATAGCTATTCCGCATAAAAACGGGATTGGCACGCGTTTTGCTTTAATACTAACGAGACAGGTGCAAAGAAGCACAGGTGAAATCCTGCCGTTTGCAGGCGAAAATCACTATATCACAAGTTGATGCCAGAGTCAAGCAACCTATTTCCCTATAAAAGTTTCGGGCTGGCACTATTGCACCGTTTAAATTTACACAACTCTATAGGCGCGCTTGAGGCGCATAAAGGAGAATTTAATTTAATGAAGACGCATACGTTTTGGTTAGTTCGGTTGTTGGTAATGGTTTGTATTTTAGCAGTCGTTAGTGTCCCTATGGTCTATGCAGATGCCCACGAAATGGGTGAAGAGATGGAAACCGAAGAAGAGGAATCAGGCGTTTCTGGATGGTTCCGAACCGATACAGATAGCTTAGGAACGCAGATCTGGGTTGGCGCGAGTCATTCCCCAAGTTTCCTCGGTAGCCTCTCACTTGATACCGATATTTATGTCGTTGATACTTTCGGTGAACTGGATATCGGACTTGGCATCCCGGTCATTGATAGTGACACGTTGTCTCTCAGTTTACTGCCGATGGCAGGTATTGGATTTGACTATGCTGCGGCGGATGGTCCCTCGCTTTTGATAGCACCGCAACTATTTACCTATCTCACCGCGGGTTCTATCTATTTTGAATCGTGGATACAAGTATTTCTCGAATCTCCTTTTGTTGGAGATGGCGAGGAAGTTGGACACGAGATCGATGGTAAGGAAGTTAAGCACATGATTGATCCTACCTCTGCTGCTGATTCATTCTACACCCGTAATTTTCTGCTCCTATCCCTTAATGACACGCTCGCTGTTGGTCCGCAGATAGAAGTAACGCTCGATTTAGGCGATGATGGTGGACTTGGCAGTATGGTTGTCGGTGGCCGCGCAAACGTCGGTTATGGCGAAAATAACACACTCGGTGTCTTTGTCGGATTTGAAACCCAAAAAGAGGATAATGAAACAGGAATTACCGGCAGAATGACCTTCGTTCGCACATGGTAGTAGGGCTTTAGAAAGCCCATACGCGGCTTTCTCCCGCCGTATAGTAGTATAGACACACTCCGTTGTGCCGTTCATCGTGAACCGGGGTAGCATAAATGCCTTATGGTTCGCGATGAACGCCCATATCACCAACGACTTATGCAGGCGGACCTCATGAATATCCAAATCCCTGGCTCCGCCGCTCGCAACACAACAGTTTTAAGGAGATAATTCCAAATGATCAAAAAGATTATCATAACAGTCTTTGTGCTTATCTGCCTCCTAAGCCTGAACGCCTTCGCCTTAAACGGATCCGTTGATGGCGAAAAGGTCTCGGATGCAAAGTATATGGCAGACACACTCTGGGTACTTGTCGCTGCATTTCTCGTCTTCTTTATGCAGGCGGGGTTCGCTATGGTGGAATCCGGATTCACGCGCGCAAAGAACGCCGTCAACATTCTCATGAAAAACCTCATGGACTTTTCAATGGGGTCAATCGCATACTGGGCAATCGGCTTCGCGATTATGTTCGGTACTGGGAACGCTTTCATGGGAACGAGTGGCTGGTTCGTGCCATCTGATTCAGGGGTGTTCAGTGCATTAGAGTGGAGTTCTGTGCCGACGCACGCCGCATGGCTCTTCCAACTCGTATTCGCCGCTACTGCCGCAACTATCGTCTCCGGCGCAATGGCAGAGCGGACACAATTCAAAAGTTATCTGATTTATAGCGTCTTCATCACCGGTATCATCTATCCGATCGTTGGACACTGGATTTGGGGTGGTGGCTGGTTAGATGGTGGGATAGTAGAGTGGTTAGACGTAAATGACTTTGCAGGGTCAACAGTCGTCCATTCAACCGGTGGTTGGCTTGCATTGACGGGTGCCATCGTTTTAGGACCACGCCTCGGTAAATATGATAGCGAAGGTAAACCCAGACCGATCGCAGGACACAATCTCCCACTGGCTGCACTTGGGGTCTTTATTTTATGGCTTGGTTGGTTCGGTTTTAACCCCGGTAGCGAAATGGGTGCTAGTTCCGCAACTATTGCGGGAATTGCTGTAACGACGAATCTTGCGGCAGCTGCTGGCGCTATTACAGCTATGATCACCGCTTGGATTTTCCTCGGCAAACCCGATGCCGGTATGTCTCTCAACGGTGCACTCGCTGGATTAGTTGCGATTACCGCAGGGTGCGCAAGCGTGAATCCAACATCTGCTGCAATTATCGGTGCACTCGGCGGTATTGTGGTCGTCTTGAGCGTTCTGGTGTTTGAGAAATTCCGCATTGATGACCCAGTCGGTGCTATCTCTGTACACGGCACGTGTGGCGCATTAGGCACAATCCTGGTCGGACTTTTCGACAGTGAAAATGGTGTCTTCTTCGGCGGCGGATTCGGGCTCCTCGGCGCACAGATCATCGGTGTCCTTGCTGTCCTCGTATGGTGCCTCGTTACTGGCTTTGTTCTCTTCTACGGAATCAAAGCAATTACAGGCTTGCGAGTCACGGAAGAAGAAGAACAGGCAGGACTTGACTACGAAGAACACGGCGCAAGTGCCTATCCTGACTTTAATGTCTCCGCAATACGCTAAACGCATTTTTCAAGTAGCCTGCAGGCTACAAATCTAATAGGAACCACCCACAAGAAGTTTCACTTATATCCCTGGGTTTTACTTCACCACTTGTGGGTGTTTCCCTTTTGCTATCCGAAATTGGCACTTGATACGACTCTTATATTCTGCTAAAATAGAAAACCCTTGTAGATCTTGGTTCAGACAAATGGAGAGACAGACAAAGCAGTCTGTCCGTACAGAAACAACACAACAAGCAACTACTGCTTGAAAAATATTATGGAGGATCCCGATGCAACAACGATGTGCATCACTATCAGCAGGGAAACGAACTGCTTACACACGAATTGGAACACTAATCGTTATTTTATTAATTTTTGGCGTGCCGAGTTTAGCGATGGCACAAGACGCAACAGCCCCTGACTCCGGTGATACCGCTTGGATGCTTACTTCGACCGCGCTGGTGCTGTTTATGACCATCCCCGGACTCGCGCTCTTCTATGGCGGACTCGTCCGCGTCCAAAATGTCCTCTCTGTCCTCATGCAATGTTTTGCATTGACAGGGTTGATTACGATTGTATGGATTATTTGTGGCTACAGTCTCGCTTTTAACCCCGACGGCATGGAGGCAGGAAAGATCACCCTCAATTCTTTCGTTGGCGGGCTTGGCACAATGTTCCTACGCGGTATCGGTATAGATTCCCTCTCTGGATCTATCCCCGAAACCGTTTTTGTTACCTTCCAGTTGACATTTGCGATTATCACGCCTGCCCTAATCGCCGGGGCATTCGCTGAGCGCATGAAATTCTCGGCGATGTTGATTTTTTCTGTCCTATGGTCAGTAATTGTATACGCACCACTCTGCCACATGGCATGGGGTGGCCCTGGGGCGCTATTTGGCGATATTATCGGCGCGCTCGATTTCGCAGGCGGAAACGTCGTTCATATTAATGCGGGTATCGCAGCGTTAGTCGCGGCTATCTTAGTCGGGAAGCGGATTGGATACCAAACAACAGCAATGCCACCCCATAGTTTAACGCTAACCGTCGTCGGCGCGTCTATGCTTTGGGTCGGTTGGTTCGGTTTCAATGCCGGTAGTGCTGCTGCCGCCGATGGCGCAGCGGGTATGGCAATGCTCGTTACGCAGATCTCAACTGCAACCGCCGCGATCGCGTGGATGTTCGTTGAATGGGGAAAACACGGTAAACCCAGTGCTTTGGGCATTGTAACAGGTGCAGTCGCTGGTTTAGTCGCTATTACGCCTGCTTCCGGTTCTGTCGGACCGATTGGCGCGCTCGTTATTGGAATCGTCTCTGGAGTCGTCTGTTTCTGGGGGGCTACCAGTCTAAAAGCGAAACTCGGTTATGACGATTCGCTCGACGCATTCGGCGTTCACGGTATCGGCGGAATCGTCGGTGCACTGTTGACGGGTGTTTTTGTCGCTGAAGGCTTAGGTGGTAACGGATTAGCTGAAGGTATGACAATAGGCTCACAGGTCTGGGCGCAGTTCCTCAGCATTGTCATTACACTCCTTTGGAGTGGAGGACTCTCGTTTATCATCCTCAAGATCGTTGATGCCACAGTCGGCTTACGCGTTGAAGAAGATGAAGAACGGATGGGGCTCGACCTCTCACAACACAACGAACGCGGATACAACCTTTCATAAGCCCCTGCGCGGTTAACATCGCGCATATAAATAGGAGGGCGGCCCCTGTATAGGGTCCGCCCATTAGGGCGTAGCTTGCAAGCCTATATTGCTTCAGCGCGTAGCTTGCAAGCCTATATTGCAGCTGTTATCCGCCCGACGATCTCCGCATCCGACAATTTGTCTTTCGCCACAAGTAACTGCTGACTCGCCTCAATATCTCTGTAGACTTCGGCAACCCCTGAAGTATCAAACGCATCACCAGTGTTGTGGATAATTAGGGATCGGGGCGAAATGAGTGTTCCTGCAGTCCGAAAATCTCCAACTTGGCGGATATTCGGTATCGGTAAGGTTTCCAAAAAGGCGGCATCGCTGTTATTATCAAATTCTGCCGCATCTATAACAATATTCGTGACATCGGCTGTAAATCCAGCTGCCAATAACCCCCACAAGCCAGCCTCACCTATCGCAATCAGATTTAACTCTGAAACATCACCCCTACCTGTGAAGCAACGCAGTGCTGTTACAATATCTTGCACACGGGCGGCAGCCGTGGTTCGGTTATAGGTCGTAAAGTAGTTCGCATCTTCCGATCTCTCATAATCGCCATGCTCACCCGTACCAAACACATCAATGAGCAGTACTTTCCGATCCGCACTGAGCAGCTCCGTGATCAACGGTAAAGGTTCGCCTGTCTCCGAATCAATGAGTTTTTCTTTGCCTTCCGGATGAACGATAAGCACTATTGGATCATGTCCGACCTGCGGTTCCGGACTAAATAGGATAGCAGGAATAGCATCCCCGACCCCTTTTCTGCCGATAACAAGATGCCTTGCAGATAGGTTCGTCTGATAGGTTGTCGGGAACGCACCTTCAGGTTCAACAAGTGTCACGTCTGTGATTTTCGGTATGTTTAACCCCAGGGCATGTTGCAACCCGCTGCCCATCTCTTCGCGAAAAGCAGGGATTTCTCCTTCATTGATCGGTTTCCGTGTATCAATCGCCTGCTGAGAACGCTCTCTCCAAGCGGGTAGAAATTCCGCCTGTTTCAACGCGTGTGCTGGCATCTCGCGTTCCGCGAAGACTAAGAGGTCATCATCGGGCTCAACTTCAAACGCAACCTCTTTAAACGCCGAAGCGTCCTCTGCACCTAAAAACCATTTTGCGAACCACGCATACACCGCCTCGCGACTCTCCTGATTATAGTTATGCTCTGCGTCTATCTGAACCTGATGCACCTTATCTTCCGCGTCAAAATGTGCATAGATGCTTCGGATGGCGGGGTATTCAACAGTCGGCGTATTCACTGTCCAATCGCCTGTCGCGGACACC
Organism: Candidatus Poribacteria bacterium; assembly: GCA_963668035.1. Lineage (GTDB taxonomy): Bacteria > Poribacteria > WGA-4E > WGA-4E > WGA-3G > WGA-3G. The sequence continues at coordinate 1,915,195 of OY764073.1, forward strand.
AATAGCAGCGGACGTGGTGCCATCAAGGCACCTATCTCAATATTGCTGGCATCTAAACGCAAGTTCGGGGCATTTTCACAGATACAACCGCCTTGCATCGTCGCAGAGATCATATTGACGGGTGCCGACACCTTGATACGTTCATCAACTGCTGTCAAGATAAAGGTCTGTGTACCGCCGCCTGACGCGCCTGTGCAACCGATCCTTTCATTGTCTACATCTGGCAGACTCTCCAAAAAGTCGATGGAACGGATACTGTTCTGGAGTTGAAGCCCCATCGCACTCAGTCCCCAGAGCCCTTCGTGTGCCCCACCGTAGTGGTGCTCTATCTGTTTACCGCTATCGTTATAGCCGATCATATCGTAAGCAAAGATAACGTACCCCTGTTTCGCGAAGTTAATACAACGCCCCGGAATTGAACCACGTTCAATATTTTCGAGTCTACCGCGTCCCCAATGTCCATGCGGACTCACAACGCCCGGAAACGGTCCGGATTTTCCAAGTGGACGGTAGAGATTTCCTGTTGTGAAGAAGCCCGGAAAGGGTTCAAAATAGACCTTCTCCACGCTGTAATCTTCCCGCTCAATCTTGCCAAAGATCTCTACATTGAGCGGTGTCGGTTCGTGCATCGGCACTAACCCATTTGCGACCCGAATTTGCTGACGCAGTGCAGCAGCTTTTTCGGTCCATTCCGCTTTGGTATAGCCGGGAAAGGTATAGGGTGTGTTAAGATCGCGTGGCGTGCCGCCGCGTGCGTCACTAACGCCTTGCGATGCCTCCGTAAAAACGTGTGCAAGTTCGTGGTGTTGTTCAGCCATTATTTTTCCTCCGCCAAGTGCTTGGCAACAATAAACTTCAAAAGTTGGACGATCTGTTCTGCATCCGGTATTCCGTTGTATACGGGCGAAAATTCAAGCATGAACGTCGGTTTGTCGGTCTCAATGTCGCTTACGGTGCCGCGAACGAATGTCCAGCTGTCATTGACCGTGTAGCACCCGAAGATTTCTTGTTCGGGATTAGCGTCTTTTTCCCAATTGAGTCGTGCTGCAGCGAGCATTTCACCACAGAGTTGGTACAATGGGTCAGGAGCATGCAAACCGCGTTTCGCCTCATGTACAATTAAATAAGGGCGTTGCATTCTTCCGCCGAGAGAAGGCGCAAGGGCACCATCTGCCTCACCCTCCAAGGCAAACGTAGGTACGCGGCTTTCAGTGGCACACCACTCCACGCTTGAACATGTTCTTGTTCTGCAAGCATCAACATCGGATAAATTGCACGTGCCCAGACCGTAGCTTCGTTCATGGCGACCAGATGCCGCCGGTACAGTGTTGATTTAATATCGTCAAGTCGCCTACTCTCTTCAGCAGTAAGGACTACCTGCATATTTTCCCATTCCGTTGGCGGCGTGTACTTTTCCTTGAATGTCACGAGCGTCTCAAGTGTTTCTTCTGTGAGTTGTGAGAATATGTATGTATCCATCGTTCAAAACCTCCAGCTAATGTAGACTCAGCGTAACTCTGGACGGTCGTGTGTCTATTGGTTATCTGTAGCCAGTGCCGTGCTGTCTGTTGCTGTAACCGAAAGCTAAGTTATCAACAAAAACTCTAAAAATTATCCAACGGTGGGGATGCGGCCGGAGCGTCCGCGTCCAGCGTCTCTATCGGAAAGTTCTCGGCTGCCAAGGGTTCGATCGAAAGTCGACACCCCAGTGCCTTCAGAATAGTGCCGAGTATGTCAACCTGCGGTGCCTCTTCACTTGACAGAATTTCCAACAAGGTTTCTGGAGCGATGCCGGTGCGCTGAGCAACCTTTTCAACTCCTCCCTGCGATTCTATAAATGTTTTGAGAGATAACAGAAGGACAGAAGTATCACCATCAACCTGATATTCCTCTATTGCGAATTGGATAAAATCAAATGCTTCATTCCAGTCGGCAGCAAGTTGCTTGATTATATATTCGCGCCATGTTCTTAGTTTTTTCATCAATGTGTCTCCTTGTATTCCCGCCAATAGGTTTTGGCGCGTTTGATGTCCCGCGTCTGCGACGACTTGGCACCCCCACAGAGTAGAAGGACAATTGTCTTATCCACTTTACCGAAGTAGATGCGATAACCCGCCCCGAAATGGAGGCGAAGTTCAAAAACACCACCTCCAACAGATTGGTAATCGCCAAAATTACCATCTTCAAGCCGGATGAGGTGTCGACGAATTCTGGTTCGTGTTTTTTGATCCCGAATAGATTCAAACCATTCCGTGAAAGGTTCTTTTCCATTTTGGGTCCTGTGAAATCGCAGTTCTTGTGGATGTGTGTTACGCATTAATGGTTTCTTGTTTATCAGTGAATATTATATCTGAACTGTAAAATACACCAAAAATACTATAACAAATGTGATACTTTTTGTCAAATTAGAATTGCTGGTTTCAGACTAAAATTGTTTGATTTTCCGAACACTTTGTGATATAATACAATCAAAAAGGATAGACAGCATGAAAATTCTGGTCATCGGGCAAGGCGGCCGCGAACACGCACTCGTCTGGAAGCTCGCACAGAGCCAACTCGTAAAAAAAATCTATTGCGCGCCCGGTAATCCCGGCATCGCACAAATCGCAGAAACCATCCCTCTGCCGGATCGGTTTACCGACCTGGCAGCATGGGCAGAATCCGAAAATATCGCGCTAACCGTTGTCGGACCGGAAGCACCCTTAGCGGAAGGAATCGTTGATGTGTTCACAGAACGCGGTCTGAAAGCATTCGGACCCGATAAACGCGCAGCGCGTCTCGAAGCAAGCAAGGATTTCGCCAAGCAACTGATGCTCAAAAACGGAATACCGACAGCGGAACACCAGACTTTTACGGATGCCGAAGCAGCGATGGCTTATGTTGAAGATCAAAATAAACCTGTTTTCGTCAAAGCAAACGGACTCGCTGCAGGAAAAGGCGTTATTCCCGGACGCACCTTCAAAGAAGCGCTGCAAGCTGTCACAACTATTTTGGTAGACAAAGCATTTGGCGACGCTGGCGATAGTGTCGTGATTGAAGAAGAATTGATCGGCGAAGAAGCCTCTTTTACCGTCCTCACCGACGGCACGCACTGCATCCCGTTTGTCAGTTCGCAAGACCACAAAATGTCACACGATGGCGACACCGGCAAAAATACCGGAGGCATGGGCGCATACTCGCCAGCCCCCGTTATCACACCAGAACTGCACGACTATGTCATGCAGCGGGTCGTTTACCCGACCGTCAACGGCATGGCGGCTATCGGCAGTCCGTTCAAAGGTGTGCTATACGTCGGATTGATGATTACGGATGCCGGACCAAAAGTCCTTGAATTCAACTGCCGTTTCGGGGATCCAGAGGCACAAGTCCTCTTACCACGCCTCAAAAGCGATTTGCTGCCTTTATTGATGGCGTGTATTGACGGAACGCTTGCACAGCATGCCGACGTGCAATGGTCAGACGAAGCAGCAGCGTGTGTCGTTATGGCTTCCGGTGGGTACCCCGACCCTTACGAGACAGGTGAGGTTATTACAGGACTTGAAGATGCAGCTGCAATTGAAGGCGTTACCGTCTTTCATGCCGGCACAAAACAGGATGATGAAAACATTGTCACCGCTGGCGGTCGCGTGTTAGGTGTCACCGCGCTTGCGGACGGATTACACGCTGCGATTCAACAGGCGTATCAAGGCGTTGCTGCGATCCATTTTGATAAGGCACATACCCGAACCGACATCGGACATCGGGCATTAGAAAAGTTATAACAAAACAGAGACATGGCACCCGAACTCACCTATAAAATCGCTAAGTGTTGTCTCCCGCAAGAGAACGACCCGATTACCGGTTATTTCAAGGAAGATGGCACTATCACTGTTCATCAAGCGACGTGTAATTCAGTACAAAGTTTACGACCAGAGCGGTTACTGGCGGTCGCATGGGATGAAATTCGGGAGACCAAGCGTTCCGCGGAACCAATACCACTCGCGTCCGAATTCGCTGAACTTGATGAGACCGATTATTTTATTCTCAAGCACCATCAAGAATTCGGAATGGACTACTCTATCGTTGTCGCGGAGGCTTTAAGAATTCCGCTTGAAGAGATGCACCAGCGGCATCGGAAATTAAGAGAACTCGGCGGTTTGAAACGCGTTGAAGGACGTATCATCCATTATCGTAAAAATATCGTCAAAGGCAAATGGATCAAGCACCGCAATCATACTTACTACGAACTCACACCGGAAGGCAAAACGTGGATTCACGCCTTTGAAGATCAAAAAATTGCATCGGAAACATAGACACCACAAATTGCCAAAACGCACAAAGCAGGAGGGCTGAACCGTGCTAAATCAACTGTTGAACTGGCGAATTGACGCACAACGCCGTAAAAATCGGATGCGATCCGTCATTTTATTGTCCGTTATCTTACACATGATTATTGCTATCGTCTACCTCTTTCTTCCGATGAATCAGATCGCCCAGGAGGATACGGACATGTTTGCGATCGACTTACTTAACGATCCTGAGGGACCCAGGAAGCGAAAACAGAAACCCAAACCACCGCTCACGAAAAAAATGTATGATCCAAGCGAAAAACTCGCCAGAGATGCCATGGAGCGAAAGATTGAATCCGCTCGGAATAAGCTAGATGAAGTGGTCAAGCTCAGCCCGCGCGTCGTCCTTGAAGATGCAGAAGTTAACAAAGCACCCCTGAGTGAAATTGTGCCAGAGGTCATGACAGATGCCCAATTGCGCGACGCGGAAGCCTCAAACCTCAGTAGACTCATCTCGCAACCCGGACGCACAGATGGACGCGGGCTCGTTACAGGCAGAGTCCGCGCAAAGGGCGACGGCCTGGGACGATTCCGTGGCGATGGACAAGGCGGCGGCGACGGACTCCTCGGCGGCGGCGGAAAACCTGGGACCTCTGACCGCCTCGGCATTATCGATTTCCTCAATGAATTCGGCGGTCCTAAAGATATCGTCTACTGTCTCGATATATCGGCAAGTATGCAGGCAGCAGGCCTCAATAAACTGGAATTAGCCGTTAACTCCCTCAAGGATTCTGTGCTAATGCTCGGCGACGAGGATACCTTCAACATAGTAGCTTTTTCTACGCAGGCGAACACTATGCATAAGGAAATGCTACCCGCGAACGCCGCAAATATAGAACGTACCTTGAGATATTTGGACAGATTCACACCTGAACGTATTCAGTCCAATCGCGGGACGAACATCCTTGCCGCGCTTGAGAGCGCGCTCACATTAGATCCATCCGTTATTGTTCTGGTAACAGACGGTCTCCCCATGACCGTTGACGGATATGATATTGAGACAAACACACAGAATATCCTTGACGCTGCGCGTGAAGGGAACCGCAACAACGCCGCTATCTATGTCGTCGCCCTTGAGATTGATCTCAAACGTTCTGTCGGCGCGCAGCTGCTTGTCTCGCTCGCCGAGGAACACAACGGGAAAATAAAGGCTCTCGGGTCTCAACGATTGGCTGAGCTAACCGAACCCGATGCAACAGTCGAGTAATCAACGCTAAGATTGGAGTCAAAACATGAATCAAAAATCTGCTACAAACATGATCCAACAATTTCGATTGGACGGTAAAGTAAGCCTCGTCACAGGAGCAAGTCGTGGTATCGGTCTCGCAATGGCGGAAGGGCTTGCCGGTGCAGGTTCGGATCTCGTTATTGTCGGCAGAAAAATAGAGACGCTGACACCGATCGCTAAACGGATTGCCAACAAAACCGGCAGAAGAACCCTCCCGATTCAGGCAGATATCAGCGATCTTGCAGCAATTGACGCACTTGTTGCAAAAACCGTAGACACTTCCGGCAGAATTGATGTACTCGTCAACAACGCCGGGGTCAATATCCGTAACCCCGCATTGGAATTCACCGAAGCCGATTGGGATTTCGTCACCGATGTCAATCTAAAAGGCGCGTTCTTTCTCGCGAAAGCCTGTGGCAATATCATGAAAGCACAGAAATCAGGCAAGGTTATCAACACCTTGTCGCTCACCTCAGCAATCGGTTTACCCACGAGTGTCGCCTATACAGCCGCGAAAGGCGGACTGCTCCAGCTCACAAAACTTCTTGCCGTAGAATGGGCGGAACACAACATTCAGGTGAACGGCATCGCCCCCGGTTTCATCAGAACAGAGATGACCGCCCCCGCACGTGAGGACAACCGAAACGAATGGATTCTCAATCGGACCCCCGCGTATCGGTGGGGTGAACCTGAAGACTTAGCAGGCTTGACAATCTTTTTCGCCTCTAACGCCTCTAACTTTGTGACGGGGCAGATGGTCTTCGTTGATGGTGGGTTCATGGCGGGTAGCGACTGGAGGCGGCGGTCTTAATATGGAAAAAGATACCAATCCCGTAGAAGATGAGAGCCCTGAAGTGCTAACGCAAATCGCTCAGATCCTCCACGAATTCCAGATTAAAGATGTCGCGCTCTTTGACCACAATCCGGTCTTACGGATACAAGTCTCGGATGCCCAATTCGCGCGTGCTATCCAATTCCGAGAAACCTTAGTTGAACGGATAAAACCCCTCGGCTACCGATTCATCGCCATAGATTTGGATGAAGCGTAACGGCGTTATGCACGAAAAATTTGATTTTCAACGCACGGTGTGGTATAATTTTAATCCAAGTTGCTACTAACAAATTTTGAACGTTTCCACAGCACTTTTCAAGTCCTTTCTTCACCCTGTAGGGGTGATATGTCTATAGTAATTTGTGCGCAAACAAATCAGAAAACGGCGCGAAATGTAAGGGGAGCAATGCAGAAAACCGGACAAGATACCTCACCAACAAAACACCTTGTCACGACATACCTCAGCGATATTAAAAGTAAGGTTGATGCCTGTATCTTTGATTTTCTCCCGACGGCTCACGAGCACCCGGATGTGCATCGGTTATACCAGATGATGTTAGACTATCCACGCCGCGCCGCGAAAGGATTGCGTCCCGCGCTCTGTATGCTGATGTGTGAAGCGTTCGGCGGCGATCCACAGCGCGCCGTCAATACGGCCGCCTCACTTGAACTCCTCCAAAATTGGCTCCTCATCCATGACGATATTGAAGATGGCTCCGAACTCCGCAGAGGCAAGCCTTGCCTGCATCAAAAACACGGAATTCCGATGGCGATTAACGTCGGAGACGCGCTCCACTGCAAAATGTGGGAAATGCTCCACCGAAACACCGAAATACTCGGACACGAACTCGCCTTCCGTATCTTATCCGAATTTATACAACTCAGCAATCAAGTCGTTGAAGGGCAGCACATCGAATTGAGTTGGGTCAGCGATAACCGCTGGAATCTTGACGAAGACGATTACCTAACGATGTGTATACAAAAAACGGCTTGGTACACTTGCATCACGCCGTGCCGTGTCGGAGCAATCATCGGCGGCGCAAGTGAAGTCGAAATAGATGGACTCGTCGAACTCGGTAAAGAACTTGGAGTCGCTTTCCAGATTCAAGACGATGTCCTCAATCTCATCGGTGATGTCGGTCGCTACGGAAAAGAGATCGCCGGTGATATTAGTGAGGGCAAACGGACCCTCGTGCTTATCCATCTGATCAACGCCTGTAATGCTCCCGAAGCACAGCAGGTCATTGACATTATGGGACGTTCGCGTGAAGAAAAAACGGAAGCAGAGGTCGAGCATGTCCTCCAGTTGATGCGCAAATATAAATCTATTACCTACGCCCAACGTCGCTCCCAAGCATTGTTACAGGAAGCTGCTGGAAGGTTTAAAAATAATTTCGACCATCTCCGCGATGGACAAGCAAAGCAACTGTTTTTATCTTTAATCCATTTCTTCGTTGAACGTGAATATTGAACTGATAACTACCCAAAAAAGGAGAACCCAAATGAACGATATTTCCTCTGGAAAATTGCGGGGTATCATGAAACTCGCTGACGCGAATGGCCGCTTTAAAATGATGGCGATCGATCAGCGTGGCTCCATGGTACAAGCACTCGCAGATGCGCTGAACAAGGACAAAACAGATGTCCAATATGAAGATGTCGCCGCCCTGAAAACTTTAATCACGCGCGCCCTTTCCCCAAATGCCACCGCAGTTCTCACCGACCCGATTTATGGGCATCCCTATTCTATTACCGAAATCCCGCGGGATGTCGCCTTGCTGCTCGCTTATGAAGAATCAGGCTATGTCAGTGAAGGCGTTGCCGAGAACGAACGGCTCTCCAATCCGATTGAAAACTGGACCATCGCCAAGGCACAACGGGCTGGCGCAGATGCTATTAAACTGCTTGCCTATTACCACCCGGATGCCTCCCCGGAAACACTCAAACACCAAAAGGCATTTGTGCGTCATGTTGGCGACGCATGCGAAGAACAGGACCTGCCATTCCTGTTAGAATTGGTGAGTTACGCCCTTGAAGGTACAGCGAAGAGTGTGGGATTCGCCAAGCAAAAACCTGACCTTGTTATTAGAAGTGTTGAGGAATTCACGGATCCGAGTTACAAGGTAGACATCCTGAAATTGGAATTCCCCGCTGACCTAAAATACACGGAGGATTATCGAAACGCCAGTTTTTATGCGGGAGAATCGGCGTACGAACTCGACGAGGTGAAGGAAATCTGCCAGAAATTAGACGAAGCGTCAACCTTACCCTGGGTAATTCTCAGTGCAGGGGTAGATATTGACGAATTTATTGAGAACGTCAACCTTGCCACCGGTGCAGGCGCAAGCGGTTTCCTCTGTGGACGCGCCATCTGGAAAGACGCTGTCCAATACTATCCGGATACCGATGCAGTTCAGAAATTCCTTGACACGCAAGCCACGACGAACTTCAAGAACGCAAACGCTGCAGCCGAAAACGCGCTACCGTGGTTCGAGCATCGCCAATTCGGGGGTGCCGAAAACGTTCAAATTGCCAAGCAGTCCGCGACATGGTACCAAGATTATTAGGTTCGGACGGATTGGCGAACGCGGAAATAGTTTTCAGACTTCAGTTCGGTTTCTGATCGTTTTGTTGGTTATCTCTTGGTCATCGTCGCTACCGAATTGCCGTACCAACGGTTACCAAAAGCCTTCTGCGGACAGAAAACCTCTTAACTGATGACTGATGACTGACGACTAATGACTACATTGTTGATTTTCTCAAGGATTTTATGTGCAATACGGAGGGTCGTTTCTTCCGAAACCCGCCCTCCAACTTCCGCTACCAGCACAACGACGGTCTCTTGAACGAACAAAAAATTCGCACCCGCTTGCCATACCACATCACCCAGTCCATGTGTGTCATTCGGGGGCGGTTGGTAGATAGATTCATATCCGCCAAATTTCGACACCGTCTTTGCTGACAGTCGGAGCCTGCCTTCATCAGCTGCCGTACAGGCTTCGTCGTGCGACGCGAAGAACCAATAATGAATAGCGACCTGCTGCGCAGCTGAGCGGTTCAACCACCAGCGGTCGCGCCACCCGAATTGCGCTATAGGCGGCTTCGGGGCTGTTGGAGAGTAGAGCTCTTGCGCGGAAGCGTGGCGCGCCGTGACATCCTTCAGATCGTCTGATGTAAGTTGAATTGATTCTAATGTAACTATCATAAGAATATAATAACATCTTTGAAGCGTAATTTCAAATAAAATAGTGAAGATTTTTTCAGCACATCTCAACTAAATAGAAATAGGACTACGATTGCCAGACCGTCTTTCTGTAGGAGCGAGCTCCAGCTCGCGACTTTGGACGTAAGCACATTTCAACTAAATAGAAATAGGACTACGATTGCCAGACCGTCTTTCTGTAGGAGCGAGCTCCAGCTCGCGACTTTGGACGTAAGCACATCTCAACTAAATAGAAATAGGACTACGATTGCCAGACCGTCTTTCTGTAGGAGCGAGCTCCAGCTCGCGACTTTGGACGTAAATGAACAAAAAATACAAAAACTAATGCCGCAAACAGCTGCGCCAAAAATATGAGAATATTAGCACGGTATATACTCAAAGAGTTTTTTCCACCTTTCATAATAGCACTCATCTGTTTCACCTTCATGCTCATCTTTAATGACCTATTTCGGTTAACGAAATTGTTTGTCCAGAAAGGGGTCAGTCCGCTGTACCTTGTTGAGCTGCTCATCTATGTGATGCCTGCCACGGTTGTATTATCGCTCCCGATGGCGGTTTTAGTCGCTATTTTGCTCGCCCTCGGAAGGTTTTCTACGGATAACGAAATTGTCGCGATGAAGGCGCACGGCATCGCTTTCCATCAGCTCATGGTACCCCTTTTAGGCATCGCAGCCCTGCTGAGCGTCGCTGATCTGGTCTTGATAGACTACGCGCTACCCCGTGCGAACCTCGCTTACGCCTCACTCCAACGGGATATTCGTAGGCACAAACCCGCAGTCGTTTTAGAAGAAGCCACCGTCATGAAAGAGTTAGAGAGTGAAGGGAAACTCTGGATGTACGAAGCCACAGATAAAGAGAGTGGACGTATGCTGAACGTCAGAATCTGGGATAATATCTGGAGTGGACGCCCGCGGTTCAGCGACGCACAAGCAGCCAGTCTCGGTTTTGAGAACGGGAGAGCGATGCTTACGCTTTACGACGGGCTCACTTATGAACCCGCAACCAACAATTTAAACGAGTTTCGCGTAACAAAATTTCAACAACAGCAACTCGCACTCCAGCTCACTGAAGACCTGCAACGCAGCGCGTTTCAAAACCAGAACCCGCGGTCAATGCACATTTCGGAGCTCAAGGCGTTCATCGGAACATTGAGATCCACGCTCGCAGACAGTAAAAATCCGGAATACACCTTCAAGAAAATTCGCTCTGCCGAAGTTGAATACCACAAGAAATTTTCTATCCCTTTTGCGTGCTTCGCACTCGGTATAATAGGCATCCCGCTGGGATTGATGGTGAACAAGGGCGGTAGAATGCTCGGTTTTGGACTCGGCTTAGCCGTAATCGTCATCTACTACTTACTGCTCCAAGTCGGTCAGAACACAGGCATGAATGGCATGTTACCGCCAGCCTTCGCTATGTGGCTCCCCAATATTGTGATCGGTGTGTTCGGAATTGGTTTCAATGTATGGGTAATTGCCGAAGGGAAGATCCATGCTTGGCGAGACCGAGACGGTAGACTACCAAAGGTAGTAGGCACGACAGTGCGGGTTCTCCGTTCACTAAAGTAGTAGAAGAACCCGCACCGCCGGGTTCTCCGTCCACCCTAAAAATATTAATGCCTAAAAATATTAATGTAGGATACATACCTTGAACATTCTTGACCGGTACCTGCTTCGCGAATACCTCAAAGCCTTTTTTGTCGGGCTCTTATTCTTTATCGCACTGATTATCATCGTGCGGTTATTAGATTACGACCTTAAGAAATTTGAGGACGGCATCTCCTACATAACGGCCATTAAAATCGTCTTATACCAAGCACCCCGCCGAATTATGGAAATGGTGCCGATTGCCGGTTTTGTCGCCGTCTTTTTCACACTCGGACGGATGGTGAGAAGCAACGAATTCACAGCAATGAAGGCAGGCGGTATCAGCGTCTACCGACTCCTTGTCCCTATCCTAATGGTGACACTCATTATCTGTGGGTTTTTCGCGGTTTTTTACAATCGCGTTGCGTCGCCTGCCTTCCATAAGGCAACTCTCTTACAAAATAAGGTCAAACCGAAGCGCGGCAGGAACATTGTCTTCAGAGGCAAAAACAACAGCGTCTTTTACTCACAGCGAATTGACTTAGATACACAGAAAATCAGCCAATTGACGATTTATGAACATGACGCTGAAGATCAATTGAAACGCATAACCTATGCGAAATCCGCGACGTGGACACCCACGCACTGGGAACTCACCAAAGGCTACATCCGCCACTTTGCGCAAGGCGTTGAGGTAGATTATGAAACGTTCGACACCGATACGATTGAACGCCACGAGGACCCTGCCCGTTTTATCGGAAGCGAGAAGGATCCGAGGGCAATGACGATCAAGGAACTCCGTGAACAGATCGCCTATAAACGCGAAGCAGGTCAGATTTCACGCAAGGAACAGGTGAAATTGTATCACAAGACAGCTTACCCCTTCGCCGCTGTCGTCGTTGTGATGCTCGGCGCGCCGATTGCCATCCGCTTCGGACGCGCAGGATTTTTTGCCGGGTTGGTCATCGCTTTTTCCCTCTCTTTCATCTACTGGGCACTCTCTTTCGCAACCCTTGAAGGCCTGAGCGAAAACGGTAAACTCCATCCGTTTCTTGCCTGCTGGGGCGCGAACATCTTGTACGCTATTGTTGGAAGCATCCTGATCTGGCGCACCCCTAAGTAGTTGTCAATTAGGCATGATAAAAAAATCAAAAATCGGTAACTTCTTCTTCAAAATCCGCAGCCTTACCCCGATCCCTTTTATTCTTGCCCTGCTCTATTTCGCAAAACCTGCATGGTATACAATCGTTATCGGCGTACCATTTATCGTCGCCGGTGAATTTCTCAGAATATGGGCAGTCGGCTATGCAGGCGCGTCCACGCGTGCAAGAACGCTCGGTGCCGCCCGCGACCTCGTCACGACGGGACCCTATAGTTACGTCCGAAACCCACTCTATCTCGGCAATTTCCTGCTCAGTCTCGGCGTTTGCGTTGTCGCTAATGTCTATTGGCTCATCGCGATCCTGATTATCGGTTATTTCTTCCAATACCTTCCGATTATTGCCGTAGAAGAGGCGTATCTCTTAGAAGCCTGTGGTACGGTTTATCAAACATACCGAGCCCAGGTACCTCGTTTTATTCCGCAATTCCGCGCCTATCCGAAACCATCTCCCCACGATTTCTCTTTCGCACGCGCCATCAAAAGCGAAAAACGTACATTGACAGCAATCATCTGTGTCACTGGATTAATTTTTGCAAGACAAATTGCAGGCAGCCCATAACAGCTTTTTCTTGCAATTTTTTGCCGTATCGTGTATGATATGAAATAGATGATTTTTGTGCGTTGTTTCGTAGCATGATGCACGTCGCATCTGGGGTTTTTGCTGGGGGTATTTGCTTGGGGTATTTGATAGGGTGTTTCTGCGTATTTCTGCGGATTTCTTCAAGTACGCCGCAAACCTGTTAGGGTGTGCCAACTTCAACTCCCCAACCCTCTCAAACAGAAGGAGACAACCTCATGAAAAAAGTATTTCTTCCACACATACTTCCATCGGTCCTCCTGATATTTCTCGTTTTATCAGTCAGTATCGCCGCAGCGCGTTCGTTCAACAACGATTTTGAGACAGGGGACCTCACAGATTGGGAAAAAGAAGGTGAGGCCTTCGATTTCCAACCCACTTGGGGCGATAATCCGACAGCACGCAACCGCGGGCAGCCCTCGCAACACCAAGGCGATTGGTGGTTAGGATTATATGAAAAGTACCAAGGTCCAGATATAGGAAAGAAGGAAGGACAGAATCCGGGTGGTACACAAGGCGATGGACCACAAGGCACCCTGACTTCGATCGAGTTCACAATCATCGGTGAAACGATGAATTTTCTTATTGGTGGCGGAAACCATGCCTGGGATGTGGTGCCCGCACCGTGCTGTGTCAACTTAGAGATCAATGGCAAAGTTGAACGGACAGCAACAGGAAACGCCACTGAAACAATGTCTCGAAAAGAGTGGGATGTTTCCGACTTGAAAGGTAAGACCGCGCAAATCGTTGTCATTGATAAAAACAGCGGCGGATGGGGACATCCGAACTTTGACGATATACACCAAGCCGACTCCAAGGGCGAAAATATTCCGTGGGATCGCGTCCTCGCTGTCGATGCACGCGGAAAATTAGCCGTCACCTGGGCACAAATGAAAAAGTATTATTAATTTGCAAGCCAGAAGACATCAGTCTTTTGTATTGGTTGATAGGCGGAGTGAGCTCCGCCTTTACCAATTATATCTGCGCCAATCCCGCACGCTCGCGGAAACGATTGAACGTTTTCAAAATCCCTTGCTCCATCGTGTACGCAGGCGTAAATCCTATCTCCTCAGCGATAACCGTTGCATCGCAATCCCACAAAATTCCGAAGAGCCCCGGTTCCAACGTGATCTCTGCGCCCGGCACCAATGTCTGGAGATACGTTATACCTTCCTTAACAGGACGGATACCCCCCTTCACATTGAAGACGCGTGTCTGCGTTGTTGGACAGGTACACGCCATCATAATCGAACGAGAGACATCTTCAACGTACTGCCAATCCACAGAATCATCACTGAACGGGCAGACGTAAGGTTTCCCCAACGCTACCGCCTCAATCAATTGCGTCGTGAACGAACTCATCCCGCGCGTCCGACCGACACCGTAGATCGCAGTAAACCGAAGTCCAATTGAATCAACCCCGTAAGCGTCAAAATAGTGGGCTGCGTATCTCTCGTTCAGCGATTTACACGCCCCGTAGATAAACTTAGGATAGTGTGGCGCGTCATTGAGAATCTGTTGGTGATTGTAGTCCTCCGCATCACCGAAAACTGCAATACTGCTTGCCCAGACGACGCGTTTGAGATTGAAAATACGCGCCGCTTCAAGGATATTAATCGTGCCTTCACTGACGATTTTTAACGCTTGTGGTGGATTCGCATTACATGCCGGTACTTGCCACGAGGCGAGATGAATCACCCGATCAATTTTATATGCGTCGATAGTACGTAAGACGTGCGGCAGGTCGGTAATATCCCCCTGCACGAAGGTAAATCCTTCAATTTCCGCATCCGTGAGCACCATCTTTGGAATAGTGAGGTCGTGCGCAAAATCATAGACCACTACCTTTTCACCGGCGGCTAACAGGTCGCGGATAACGTAAGTACCGATGCATCCCATGCCACCGGTGAGCAGATATGCCATAATCTTTTTTCTCCTCCGTTATAAAACAGGCACTAACTTTTGGGGTGCGGCGTTTCCACATTCACGAGAATGTCATCGCCTTCCACTTTAACGGGATACGTGGGAAGACTGTCTTCCCCTGGCCACACACACTCGCCTGTCGTCACATCAAATTCCCACATGTGAAGCGGGCAAGTAACACAATTATTATCTAAGAAGCCGTAACTCAGCACCCCACCAAGGTGCGGGCAGATATTGTTCATCGCGTAATATTCACCCTTAACGTTATAGATACCGATGAAAACACCTTCAACTTTCACCCCGATACATTTACCGGGCTGAATCTGATCGGTCGTCGCGGCTTTTACAAATTGTGACATAATTACTCCAGCTTTTTGCGTCTCTGACGCAAGATAAGATTAACATCGTATCAGAAAACATTGCTATCGTTTTCTCATAGATACCACTGCTGCTAAAAAATTCGGTTCCTGTTTTGGTCCCAAAATAGACCCAAACCGTTTTACTTCGCCATTACTTTACCTTCACCGCGCGGATCTGTACCGCCATCATGATAGCTGCCTTCATTCCATACGCGGATGCCGTGCCCAGGCCCCCCAATACCTGCGCTGGCTGTGATGTCGTGCCCGAGCCTTCTCAACCCTGCAATAACTTCTTCACCGGCGCGCGATTCAATTTGGATCGGTTCAGCACCATCGCTATGGAAGCGCGGCGCGTCCAATACCTGCTGCATGGACACTTGTAAGTCCATAAGACTAACGCTGAAATTCAACTGGTTATTCGGGATAGTTCTCCCCCCGGGAATGCCATACGTCGCAAAAGGTTTACCCTCCCGCGTCGCCAGAAATGGAGCCATATTATGAAGCGGACGCTTCCGAGGACCAACAGAGTTTGCCAGCCCAGGTCTCGGATCGAAACGCCCGACCCCGTGTCCAAAGAGCAACCCCGTTCCCGGGACCGTAACCATTGAACCAAATCCACCACCGTGCGTCTGCGTCAGAGACACCATGTTACCTTGTGCATCCGCAGTCGAGATATGGCTTGTGCAATTCATCGGTTCGTGATAGACGACTTCACCCGGTTGTGGCGATGCCAGACCGGCTTGCAACTTTTCACGCAATGAAGCCGTGAAACTATCCGAGAGTTCCGATTCAATGTCTATATCAACCACCTTCGGATCCCCGAATCTGCGGAGTCTTTCGGGCCAACACACCTTCATCGCCTCCGCGAAAAGATGGAACCGCTCTGTGACAGACATCTCCGATAGGTTGAATCCCTCTACCAGGCGGAGCATCTGTAAGGTCGTCAATCCGCCCGCGCCGAGCGGTGATGTGCAGACCAAGTAACCCCTATATTCAATCTGATACGGTGTTGTGATGAAGGGACGGTAATCCTTCAGGTCCTCCACAGTCAAGCATCCGCCTAATTCTTGGATGTGATTTGCGATTGTTTCGGCGATCGCGCCTTCATAAAAGGCAGAATGTCCACCTTCGGCGACCGCCTCTAAGGTGCGCGCGAGTTCAGGGTTCGTAAGCCGCTCGCCTTTCTTTGGGGGTCTACCGTTTTTGAGAAAGACCCGTGCAGTTTCCGGGAAGTCGCGTTTCCAGCGTTCCGCATTTCCTGCAATACCGCCGCGGTTCGCGCCGTTCGGGGCATAACCATGCCGGGCAGAATTAATAGCAGGCCGAAGCACATCCGCGAGCGGTAAAGTACCGAACGTCTCTAACGCTAAGCACAGGCCCGCGACGACCCCCGGCACGCCAATAGACAGCGGACCGTGAACGTTGACGCGTCCCGGCACCCGGTACCCCGCCACTGTATCCGGCGCATCTTCAATCGTGAACATATCTTCGGCTGCCGCCGCGGGTGCAGCCGAGTTGTAATCTATCGCGATCACATCCCGCGTCTCGCTACGATAGATAAGCATACAACCACCGTAACCCGCAATGCCGTTGTGTGAGGGTTCCACAACCCCTTCCGCAAATGCTGCCGCCACAGCTGCATCAACAGCATTGCCACCAGCAAGCAGCATCTCGAACCCCGCTTGCGCCGTACGCGGATGCGGGCCCGCGACAGTACCATAGTCTCTTTTATGTGAATTCACTGATTTTTCCTCTCACTGAAGGTTAATGCACGGAATTCTAAAGTTTTTTCACAAAATTGTCAAGTATTTCAGACATTATAATGCAAGTAACCACTACACTTCTTACCCTGATAATCCATAAATCACAAAAATCACAGCTCTGACAGCTTTGCTAAAATATTTACACCCCCAGCTTTTTTCTTTGACACGCTATCCAAAACCGTGTATAATAACCCAAGTTGCTACTCACAAATCTTGGTGTTTTTGCTTGGTGTTTTTGCTTGGGGTATTTGATAGGGGTATTTGATAGGGTGTTTCTGCGTATTTCTGCGTATTTCTGCGTATTTCAACAAACACTTTTTAAGCCTGTTCTTCATCCCATAGGGATGATATATCTACAGAAAGGAACGATAATGTCGCCGCGTCGACAATCTCGCATCGTCGCGATGCAGATACTCTATCAGATTCAACTAACGGCATCTTCAATGCCCATTGTCATGGAGCAATTTTGGCGAAGCCAAAAGCCAGCTGAGGAACTCCGGCCCTTCGCCGAGCAACTTGTTCAGGGTACCACTGCACACCTTGAAACAATTGATGAATTGATTCAAAACACCTCTAAAAATTGGAAACTCCACCGCATGCCTGTCGTAGATCTTTCTATCCTACGATGTGCAACTTATGAAATCCTCTACATCAGCGACATTGACCCAGCAACTTCAATTAATGAGGCGATAGAGATCGCGAAAATTTACAGTACCCCAGAATCCCCGAAATTTATTAACGGAATCTTGGATAGCATCCAAAAAAAGACCTGAATGGGTCTAAACCCTGTGATATAGTACATGTTTAACTTAAAATACTTAACGCTTTGTTTCTTGTTATTATTTCCGGCAAATATAAACGCCGCCCAAGAATTTGAATTTGTTGCCGAATTTGGCGGAAAAGGAGAGGGTGAGGCACAATTCGCAGAGACTCTGTTCATGGCGTTTGGACCGGACGGTGCCATCTACGTCGTTGATACCGATAACTTCCGAATCCAGAAATTCAATGAAATGGGCGGCTTTGTCCTTAGCATCCAAATGGAAACGGAGAGCGAATTCCGGTTTATTAATCCAACCGCTATCACGATCGGTGCCGATAGCAATATCTATGTGATGGATTGGATGTTCGTTGAGATTTTAGACGCGAACCCTCCCTCGAAAATCTTTAACTACGGACCGTGTGTCCATAAATTTGATGCACAAGCCAAATATATTGCAAGCTACCCTATTCAAGATTATAGCCAGCGGATAGCACCGCTTGAGAACGCTCTACCGGGTTTAGATGCTGAAGGCAACTACGCGCTCATTATCCCGCAAGGAGATACAAAACGGAAGTTTCTGCTAACAGTAGATACAAATGCAAATCTCTATATTTGCGATAGCGGAACGATTTACAAACTCAGTCCAGAAGGGGAACCTGCTGCACACTATCCGCTTGCACAACCCGGCACAGGACATCTCGAGCATCCCGTAGATATGACGGTGGATAAGACAGGAAATGTTTTCATTGTTGATGAAAAAGGACATCGTGTGCTGAAATATAGTCCTGAAGGCAAGTTCCTACGCGCTTTCGGTGAATATGGCGACGCGGCCGGACAATTTATCGCGCCCTTCCGTATATCAGCCTTGACAGATGGCACACTCCTTGTCGCGGACACAGCAAAGTACCTAAAGGATTTTGTCTCTACACTTCCAAATCGGCTTGACGATCCCACGCGACGCTACAGCAGTGATACACGACTCTTTCGTTACCGATTACGGCGCATCCAACGATTTACTACAGACGGTGTGTACACCCAGAAGTTGCTGATCCCGTTCCGACGAGAAGTTGAAACCGATGTCGCATTGCAACTCAAAGGTATAGATAGGAATGGAAACCTTTACTATCTCAATACAGCAGCGTTGCGGTTTCGGAAATATGCACCAACCACATCACTGTTTTCTTCGATGTTCCAGACAGAACTCAAACTCCGTTATACACGTGATCTGCACGACATCGAAATCGACAATCAAGATGACTTAGATGCGGATCTCTATACCAAATCTGATTTTGATGAGCAGATAGTTCAGGATACCGCGCACGCAAATTTAATCTTATCTTATGATCTTAACGAGTCCTATCGACTCGCACTCTCCAATCGGCTCACTTACGTCCGAATGACCGATACAAGTTATTATCGCGCACGCGATTTTGAAGACTTCCGTGGCAGGTTCAAGCAAGACGATAGAGCGACTGAAAATTCTTGGGATGATCGCATCCAAATTGATTTTACATGGATACGCGACCATAGCCTCTACAACTATCGAGAGGCACGGGCGTTTGCGTATTTCAGCCTCATCCACCTTGATTTCACTAACGAAGCACTTAGTCCCTCTAACTTTCGGTTCTTCGATTTCAACGTGGATCTCTCCGATTGGGGTGCAGGTCTCTATTACGACTTGAATCGGACATTCCGTTTGAATTTTCAGATCACACACTTTTTCGGCAAAAACAGATACACGTATATCGATGAAACCAGCGTGCTTTATGCAACCGGATTTCAGCAAGCAGACATGATCCGTGCCGTTTTGTTCATAAACGGTATTTTTTGATAACGGAGGTTCTGGAAGATGCAGACGTATGCCTTATCTCAACTCACCGAAGAAACGCTCAATGCCCTCGTGACGCTGCACGAAGAGGACGGCCCTTTGGAAGCATGGGAAAAAATGAAGATCGCCTTGACTTCCAAAGAGTGCATTCATTTAGACTACATCAAGTCAGACGCGCACCGGCACCACTGGATGATTATGAACGAAGCGACCCTCTGGGGACGCACCATTTATCCGATCTTAAGGCTTGCAGAACAGGATCGAATTGTGGCGTGGGCGGGTGTACCCCTCAAGGCGACATATCCGGCATTTGAATTGGAAGGCGAAGCCGACGGCGCACTCGCCCCCTCCGTCGGTGGGAGAATTGAACCGCCTTATCTCGTTGTACATGAGGCAAAACGCGGTCTAAATGCACCCAATCCACAATTCCAACTCTACGGGCAGATGCTCGCCGCCGCATGGCTCAATTGGAACAACAAACCCGCCCCTGAACAAGAAATTTTCGGGTGCTACACCGTTAATGACACTTGGGCTTTCGTGCGCGGTGTCGTTGGCGACATTGAAAGCGAAAAACCGACACTTGACATCGAATTCGCCCCCGTCTACAACAGCGTTCTTGAGGCAGAACGTATTGTGGAACTGCTGAAATTTATCGTTGCGGAACAATTGTAGTTTGTAGGTTGGGTTGAACGCAGTGAAACCCAACGCCCCTGCACAACCCCTTGAAACATTACAGGAGACGTTACATGGCAACCTTTGGAACAGGCAATTATCAAGCGGAACAATTGTAGTTTGTAGGTTGGGTTGAACGCAGTGAAACCCAACGCCCCTGCACAACCCCTTGAAACATTACAGGAGACATTACATGGCAACTTTTGGAACAGGCAATTATCAAGCGGAACAATTGTAGTTTGTAGGTTGGGTTGAACGCAGTGAAACCCAACGCCCCTGCACAACCCCTTGAAACATTACAGGAGACATTACATGGCAACTTTTGGAACAGGCAATTATCAATATGAAGTCATCCAAGGCTGGGGCATGATCCCACAACTCGGACTCGTTTCCGGCGTGGCGTGCGACTCAAATGATCGCGTCTATGTTTACAACCGGAGCCCCCAACCCGCAATGCTCGTTTTCGAGCCTGATGGCACATTCGTCACAGAATGGGGAAAAGACATCTTCCAGAAACCGCACGGCATCTGGATCAGTCCCGATGACGAAATTTATACCACAGATACTGTGGATCACACGATCCGAAAATTCTCGCTTGATGGCGAATTATTGCAAACCTTCGGCACTGTCAACCAGCCCGGCGCACCGGGCGGACCGTTTAACGAACCGACACGCGCAGTGCTTTCGGCATCTGGAGAAATGTACGTCTCTGACGGCTACGGACAATCACGCGTCCACCGAATGACTGCCGAGGGTGAAGTCATCGTTTCATGGGGCGCACCGGGCACAGGACCCGGAGAATTTAACCTGCCACACGATGTGACTGTAGACCATAACGACCGCGTCTACATTTTGGATCGCGGAAACCTCCGCTGTCAGATTTTCAACAACAACGGGGAATACCTCACCGAGTGGACGAACCTCCGTTCCCCAAACGATCTCTTCATTGATAGCGATAACATTATCCACATCGCCGAGGGCGGGCAACGCATCAGTATCATGACGCTGGAGGGCGAAGTTATCGGACGCTGGGGCGAGAAAGGCGATGCCCCAGGACAATTCAGCGATTCCCCACACGGCATCTGGATCGACTCCAACGGAGACCTCTATGTTAGCGAAGTCATCGCCGACAGACGTTTCCAAAAATTCGCGAGGGTTTAGTCAATTTTGAAGAAACATTATTTTTTTATTTTTACGACTGTTTTTATCGGTATTATCGCATGCGCGTTAGGATTTGCCGATGAAGGGCATGAACATTCAGGCGACCGGATAAAGGCGTTGATAGACCAACCGCTTACCCTTCCAATCGCAATTGCCGCGCTCGTCATCTCATTCGTATTTGGCGGCTTGCACGCGCTAACACCGGGACACGGAAAAGCTATAGTCGCCGCTTATCTCGTCGGCTCTAAGGGCAGGGTAATTGATGCCGTTTTCTTGGGGATCGTCGTTACGTTTACACACACCTTCAGCGTCATCGCCCTCGGAATCGTCTTGCTGATAGCACAAGGATTTGCACCTGAGGACATCGTTCCGTGGTTGAGTCTCTGCTCCGGGGTCTTGATTGTCGGTATTGGGGCGTGGCTGCTCACTAAAAACATGAAACAGTATTATAGCGGCAGCACACACAGTCACAGCCATGGGGACGGACATTCACACGACCACAGCCATGACCATGGACATTCACACGACCAGTCGCACAGTCATGATGACAATCACGACCATGCAGACGACCACGACCAGTCGCATGGACATGATGATGACCACGCACACGACCATGACCACGATCACCCGCACGCAGACGACCACGACCACGGACATGACCATTCGCATGATGATGATGACCATGGACACTCACACGACCCTAACGAGGCACATACGCATAGCCATGGCGGGCGAACACATACCCATGCTGTCCCATCGGAACGGACAGGTTTTTGGGGGTTGTTATCGCTCGGTATCTCCGGGGGCATCGTGCCGTGTGTCGACGCGCTCATCGGACTTTTATTCGCGATTAGTCTCAACAAACTTGTGTGGGGGCTGGTTATCTTGTGTGCCTTTTCTCTTGGTCTTGCTGCTGTGTTAGTTGCTATCGGTATCCTGATGGTGATGGCAAAACCGGTGATTGAACGTTTCACAGGCGAAGGTATCTGGTTACAACGTCTACCGATGATCAGTGCCGCTGTCGTCATCCTGCTCGGCGCAATCTTAGCCTTCAAAGCACTCAACACCATCGGAATTCATATTTGAAAGAGGGAGGCAACCTATGCCTAACACTGTCGGAATTTTAAGCCCTGGGGATATGGGACACACCGTCGGAGATGTCCTTCGTCAAAACGGTCTACGCGTCATTACCTGTCTAAACGGACGGAGTCAACGCACGCGGCAGCTTGCAGAAAAAGCTGGGATTGTAGACGTACCAACGTATTCGGAATTGGTGACTGAAGCCGACCTCATCCTCTCAATTATGGTGCCTGCACAAGCGATGTCCGCCGCGTCCACAGTCGCGGCGGCACTCCAACAGACGGGTGCACAGCTAACCTACGCCGACTGCAACGCTATCGCACCACAGACGGTTCGCAAGGTCGGAGATAGTATCACTGTTGCAGGTGGCACTTTTGTGGATGCCTCCATCATCGGACCGCCACCGCGCACACCAGGCGCAACCCGATTTTACGCATCAGGCCCCAACCTTGACCTGTTCGCTGAACTCAACAATTACGGGTTAGATGTCCGCATACTTGGGGACGAGGTAGGGCTTGCCTCTGCGATTAAGATGTGCTATGCCTCTCTCACGAAAGGACTAACCGCGCTTTGCACCGAATTACTCACCGCAGCATCGCTATTAGGTGTATCGGACGCACTCACTGCAGAGTTTCAATTGAGTCAATCCGCCCTTTTTGAACGGATGGAGAGAGGGTTACCGGGCATGCCACCCAAGGCGAGACGCTGGATCGGGGAGATGGAAGAGATCGCCGCAACTTTTGAACATGTCGGATTGACACCGAATATCTTGACAGGCGCAGCGGATATGTACCGCTTCGTCGGTGACACACACCTTGCAGACCTGCCACCAGAGGCACGCGACGAATTTCCAACCCTGACAGAATTAATTGAAATCTTGGCGAAAAACCTCAAATCCACCTAACGCGCCTCATCGCTGACGAGGTTTCCTAACCTCGCCAGCAATGGGGTATATGATCAAACATACCACTGTGCTTGCGCCCTAAAGAACTCAGCATAAAGTCCATCATTCGCCAATAAGGTCTCATGATCCCCATCCTCAACAATTGTGCCGTTATCCAGCACAAGGATACGATCACAGGTACGGACAGAAGACAAACGATGCGAAATGATAAGCGATGTCCGTCCACTACTGCGTTTAATAAAACGTTCATAAATCGCTTGTTCCGCTAAAGGATCCAACGCTGCAGTCGGTTCATCAAGCACGACCAACCATGGTGTTTCCCGCATAAAACCCCTTGCCGTTGCGATACGTTGCCACTCGCCGCCGGAGAGATCGCGTCCTCCGAAAGTAGGACCCAACACAGTCTCATAACCAGCTGCGAGTCCATCTATGACGGGCACTGCGCCGCCTGCAGTTGCCGCCGTTTCCATCCGTTCCGGATGCGTTAAGTCACCAAAGATGATATTCTCGCGCGCAGTGAGGTGGTAGCACGTAAAATCCTGAAACACTGCACTGCACTGCGTCAACCACTGCTGACGATTTTCTGCATTTAGGGGTGCCTCGGCCACACGAATCACACCCGTTTGCGGTGTATAGAGCCCAAGCAGCAGGCGTGCCAATGTAGATTTCCCTGCACCGTTCGGTCCAACGAGTGCCACCCGCTCCCCTCTATTCAATGTGAGATCTACGTGCCTGAGCACCGGTTCTTGTGAGTTCGGATAGAAAAACGAAACATTTTCCATCTGCAAATGTGACGGTTCCTCCTGTGTTGCTGTCAGCGAAGGTGCTTTGTCCGGCTGTGAAGGTGCTTCCACCCTTGTCCCTGTTTCACGATCCAAAAACGCATACAAATCGCCTGACAGGCGGCGCATATCGTCCGCAATCCACTGAAAATAACCAGCGACGCTGTTCCAAATGCCATCTAAACTAATAATAGCGTTAGTCGCTGCGATATACTTTCCGATGGTAAGATCCCCACGAAAGACCTCCAGCAATAAAAGGATCAGCGAACAGGCGTACAACAACGCACGAGAGATACCAATTGCAAGGTGTGCAAAAAATTTACGCCTTTCAATGCCCTGCTGTTCTTGTACGAGTTCTTGCCATAGCTTTTGCCAGCGTCCTATCATTATGTCTTGTGCCTGATATAACCGAATTTCCTTACCTGCGCCCCGATCTGTCAGAAGCCCTTCTAACGCATCTCGCTCTCGCCGCTGCGGAGTCTGCGCAACATCAAGGCTGTAAGTATCAGCAGCAAAACGTGAACCACTCCACCAAGAAGCCGTCCCTGTCACGATAGGCAGCAGCACTAACAACGGATGGTAAGGCCACAGCATGATACCCAGCGCGACGACACTAATTAATTGTTGAATGCTGTCAACGATCCACCAGACAATCTCTTCAAGTTCGTCACCGGTCATCGTACGCGCTCGCGCCAACGCGTTTTGAAACTCTGGCGTCTGAAATTCGACCAGCTCCATTGTATTCGCTTTCCGAACGATACCCTCACTTATCCAAATTTCAATATTTTCTCGGACGCTGAGGCGTAAGGGTTCTCGTAACTGGTCTGCACAGATCCTATAAACTTGTATCCCAAGGAGACCGAGCAACCAAGGCACAACTTGCTGCCACCAGGCGGCATCCCCTATCGCTGCAGTGATCGCATCCACCAAATTCTCCGTTACAAAAAACTCGCCAGCGGGTAAAATGCCGAGCGATAGCGTCAGCAGCATCATACTTGACAGCGCGAGTGGACCGCTTCGCCAGACAATCGCAAAAGTTCGGAAGTATGCCAGGAGACTCTCTTTCGCGGCAGCTCCCCAAGTCTTCCATTTTCCACCAACGTTTCGCATGCCAAAACCCTCTCTTTTATTTAGCTCCTACAAACACCCCTACTTAGCTCCTACAAACACCCCTACTTAGCTCCTACAAACACCCCGCTGGCGAGGTTTCCTAACCTCGCCAGCATTGGGTTCACTGATACCAATGCGCTTGCGCCTGAAAAAATCTGGCGTAAAGTCCATCTTTGGCGAGTAACGCCTCGTGCGTACCATCTTCAACAATACGACCCGAATCTAATACCAAGATACGGTCCGCAAGCCGCGCCGATCCGATCCGATGTGAAATCAGAAACGTCATCCGTCCCGCCGCAAGTTCAACGAAACGTTGATAAAGTTCAACTTCAGCTTGTGGATCCAACGCTGCAGTCGGCTCATCAAGCACCAGAATTTGTGGGTTCCTAACCAAAGCTCGGGCAAGCGCAACTTTTTGCCATTCACCCCCAGATAACTCTGCGCCTTCACCCTCTTCGCCGAGTGAAGGATCAAGGAACGTCTCCAAGCCCTGCGGCAGCGTTTTAAAACGGTCTTCTAGGCCAATCGCATTGATAACGCGCCAGAGGGTGTCGTCTTCAATATGGAGGTTTGAGGGGCCCGGTACCAATTCTTCGCGTACAGGCCTACGGAAGCGTGTGAAGTCTTGAAAAACGGCAGCACAGTTAAGGGCGATCTGTTCCGGTGCAATTGCTGCCATATTTACGGCATCGTAGTGGATTGTGCCATCATCAGGCTGATACAATCCGAGCAATAGTTTGATCAGTGTCGATTTTCCTGCACCGTTGACACCGACAATGCTAACGATCTCCCCGGGGCGGACGTGAAAATTTATATCTTCTAACACAGCGTCAGTTGATCCCGGATATCCGAAGCGTAGATTCCGCACCTCAACGCCCTGCTGTAGGGGCTGCGGAAATAACTCGGTCCCTGACTGCACACGCGCCGTTTTTCCGCGTTCCAAGAGGTAATGCAAATCACGAAGTAAGGGGACATCTTCAAGTATGTTTTGGAAGAGCCTCAGCAATTCCTCCAGATTACCTTGAAACGCTGCAGCAGCCCCCGTAAGCACCACATAATCTCCGATCGTGAGATGCCCATCCACAATACGCGCAGCGAGTATACCGATCGCGACGGCGTAGGCAATCACTTCAGCGATCGTTGTACCGATAAATGCCCGCGCTTCCATCCAAATCTTTCCGAGCGTTTCTTGCTTCCATTTTTCGTGGTTCGTTCGCCAGCGTCCAAAAAGAAGATTAAAAAGTCCATAGAGCCGGACCTCCTGTCCAGCAGAAGTGCTGAGCAGCAGCCCGAGCATATAATCCATCATACGCCGGACAGGTGTGGCTGTGTAATCATGGCTGTACCGCCTTTCGGCTGTCTTCACTTTAAGCCAGGCAGAGGGAAGTGCGGGTAACACCACTACGAGCACCAGCAGCGGATCCGCTACCCATAAGATAACGCCATAGCCTATAAGCGTTACACAGAGCTGCCCAATCTCTGTTAGAAATCGCAGCAGGTTCGTGAGTCGATGTCCCAGTGCCTGTCGCGCCCGTTGTATCAAATCGTACGTCTGCGGTTGATCAAAAACGGCAAAATCGATATGAGTCGTCGCTTCAAGTAAGGCGCGCTGCTGGTGCAGTCCGATAAGATTTTTCATCTTCCACTGCAGGTATCCATCGCAAGTGCCTGCTATATTTCTCAACATTGCCAAAAGCACAAGGGCTGCCAGCCAAGGGGCTACCGTCTCTAAACTCCCATCCGCTTCCTCGTCAAGAATCGCGGCGATAAGATTCACCAATTCCCGACTTGCCCAGAGGATACCTATAGGAATACACCCGTGTGTAAGTGTCAACAATGCTTGGGCAATTGCACCGAACGGACTGGCGTGCCAAGCCACGAAGAAAAAACGGCGGAGCGTCTTTATTACCGATGGACGCGTTTCTGCTTCTGAATTGGGATGTGTGTTTTCGGAAACCATTTTTCCTCTCCAATTAAAATAGCCTACGGGGTTTAATCCGAAGGCTTTAAAAAAAATCAATTAAAATTGGAAGGTAGAAAAAACAAACTATTCTTCTGCTTCCTGTGCTTCAGGTTCAGGACGTGTGACGATCCATGTTTGGAACGCCGCCATATCCGCAAAAAACGAACGCATCAGCGCAAATTCACTCGGGGAAGCAATCGCACACCGTAACAATCCCTCTTGTTCCCCGTGTGTCTCTATGCGTTCACGCCAAACTTCTTGAAATACATCATTATCTTCTGTCATGAACACAGATGACATACCAATTTGTACAATCTGGGTAGACAAGCCCGAGATTTCTGAATCCTTCTCCATTAACGGCTCTATGAGGTGTGTCTGCTGAAGTTTGTTGAGTTCCTTCATGTTGTCAAGCGGATTTTCAACTGTGGTGCCCCACGCACGCACGACAAAATAGTAATTCAGCCAAACCTGTAAGACTTCATCGCTTTTGTCCGCTCCGAGCATGACTTTGATTCTGGAGAGCGCAACGGTTTTCATACTTTCTGTCGGCATTGCGTCAACATACGCCAGGAAATCAGGATACTCCTGTCCTTCTTGTGTCTTTAAATAGGTGAGATACGGCTCACTTGACAGCACACTCTCTAAATCGCTCGTGTCTTCAGATGTGTTCATAAGCAGTTGAGCCAAAAGGCTCTCCTGTTCTTCAGTTAGCGGTTGACGGGCGGATGTTTCTAATCCGCGTCTGTGTTCCGCCTGTTGCGCGTGTATCTGATCCATCTCCTCCATCATTTTGCCGAACCACGGGACCACAAAGACGATCCCACCCACGAGTAGCAAAACACCTATACCGATAAGAATCAAAAATATTGATTTTTTCATTGATAATGCCTCCTCTTGATGCTATGACTCCATAATAGCATTTACTGAATACGATTGCAACATTTTAAAATTCATAGATGAATCCAGCAGAAAAAGTAAAGGGTAACTGCGGAATATCCACATATTCATTGACATCAATATCAAGGACTTCTGTCTCATCTTCAAATTCTAACGCTTCAATATTCTCCGCAAGGTTATCAGAAATCCTAAACCGCATCTTATTTTTCTGGTTGTAGACGTTCAAGATTTCGGTATACGCTGTTAAAGGAAGTCCCCACCAGGTTCTTTTGCCACTAAAACGGATATTCAATTGATGATACGTTGGAATCTCAACAGGAAAGATGGCCCCCGCAACATCAGAGATGAGCGGATGCATGCCTTGCGTCACAGGGTCTTGGATTAGCATGAGTGTGCCTAACGGAGATGCAGCGGTACCGCTGACATATTGCCATTTCGCGCCGATCTCCGTTCTCGTTGTCGGATTATAGTTCCCGACAATACTAACGATATGTGTGTTGTCAAAGAGAAACGGTTTGAAGGCATCGTCTGGTAGTTCGCGCCGCTCTGCGTGCGTATAAGCGTAAGATACCCACCCGAAAAACTTTTCGCTAACGCGGTGCCGTAAAAATACCTCCGCACCACTCACAAACCCGCTGCCTTGATTACGATATGCCGTTGTCAATTCGGCATCCAAGGAGTCGTCAAAGAGCACGTCAAAATTAACAGCACGTGTAACCAATTTTTCCATATCTTTGTAATAGAGCGCGAATTTAAGTTCTGTTTGGGGGGATAACTCGTGTTCTAATTCCACCACATAGTGCTGCGTGAGACTCGATTTTAGGTCTCGGTTTCCATCCGCCTTTAGCACCTGATACGCGAACGGACTCTGTTCATATCTACCGTAAGCGAACCGAAGGATAGAGTTTGTCGGGAGTGTAAAACTGAGACTCCCGCGTGGTTGAACTGAAAGTTCTTCTGTCAAGTTGAGATAATCTAACCGAACACCCAAAGCGATAGACAGAAAGGGGAACGGATCAGCACGCGCCTGCAGGTAGCCCTCCCCACGCCGAAACGTCCAATTAAATTCGTCACGTTTCCGCGTCCATGACGGTTCCTCCTCGCTTTCTAAATCTATCTCCTCTGGAGACGAGGTGTGTGTATGGCTTTTCGCTGGACTCAGCGCGATCAGGAATCCCGGTTCCAATTGAAACGTCGGCGTTAGTTTGTAAGACAGGTCCTCGCGCAGCATATACGTTGGCGCGTTAACCTGCACACTATAGATAAAAGGCTCGCTGGCGGGGTCCTCCTCTGGGGTAGAGCTTCCACTGAAATGGATATTGAGAAAATTGTGCGAGCGCGTAAGTGATAAGTGAGATGTGAGTCTATCCGTGAAATGAGAGCGAAGGTGGATGCCTTCCGCGTCAAACCCGTTTTTGAAATAGGCGGAAACATCAGCGGCACCATCCGTCTCTTCTGACGCCAGATTAGAAAAGTCAAAATGATCGCTCACACCGAATCCGTTGAGTGTCAGGTGCTGATTTTCCGTGAGTTGATAATCAAATTTGAGCTGATAATCCGACCATTTAGGGAATGTCCAATCGAAGAAAAGTCCGAGTATGAGATCTAGCGTAGAGACTCGCGCCGCGGCGGATGCATAGCCTTTGTCTCCGATTTCGGCTTCAATAAACCCAGACGGCGACAAGATGTTCAGGTCAATGACACCTCCCCACCGCTTTGCCGATGCTTCACGTGAACGGATGTCAATTACGGCTTGTGAATCTAATCCGAATTCTGCACCGTAACCGCCGGCGTAGATACGAATATCTTCAATACTATCTGGATTTACCGTTGAAAACAGCCCGAAGTAGTGGAACGGATAGCCGAGTGGCGTTCTGTCCAGATAGATGAGTGTATCTCCCGGCGCGCTGCCTCGGATATAGAGGATACCGAAAAGATCGTTAGGGATACCGATGCTCGGCAGTGTTGTTAATCCTTTGAGTGGATCACGTCCGGTACCGGGAATGCGGAGAAGTTCGCTCCCGCGAATCTCTTTGCGACTAACCGTTGGCGGCAGCCGTTGTCCCTCCACAATAATCGTTTCGAGTCTGGTCGATGTACCGGTGGCACCGCTATTGGTCGTGCTAACAAACGGCACCTCCGCACCGGGGTAGAATCGCCCGCGCAGCACCTCGCCGGCACGAATTTTAATTGGGATTTCTGTCCGGGGACCGTCGGAATGGGAGATAGAGAGGGTATACGTGCCAACGGGAATATCCGTAAATTGAAACGTGCCATCTTGACCGGTTTTTTGAGATTGCCCGGTTTCAGTAATTTTAATCTCTGCGCCAACAAGTGGCGTATCAGTATCAAATTGGTAGACATCGGCTTCTATGTCCCCCGTACGAGGAAGAATCCGCTGCCAGATGCTCCTTTTGATTTTTGGGTCCTTTTCAGGTGTATCCGTTTCGGCTAAAACTGAAAAAGGAAACGTGAGCACTACAAACAACACGAAACATAAGCGAAATGTCATGAAGTATTTTACCCTTCATTTGGAATCTGGATTCTCCGCTATTAACGCTAAATTAGACGTTTCGGTTGACCCAATCTGTAAGCAAAAAACGCGTCAGAGGTTTGTGGACGCGTTAAAACTGTATCATTTGCCCCATCAGTACGAATATTTGCTTGAGCTGTTCGAAGTCCCCAAGGTCAATAAACAGTTTCGCACCAATTCCGCCATCTTGTACTTTGGCAGCTAAACCGACGCTGTAGTTATCCGGTAAGGTCAGGAGCAAACTTGAAAACTGTCCTAATATTGCCACAGGATTGTCCGGGTCTATGTCAGGCAGCAATGGTAAAAGAGCCTTCACCGCAATAATAGGAGAAACCGCCAGAAGAACATTGTTATCGGTTCCCAACTGAGGAACGAGTTTCTGATAACTCGGGTGGTCAGCAAACGTCTCCTCGCTGCCCGCCCGCCTATCAAGCACGATTTGCATCGCCTCCGGGCTCGTCCCCGTTGTGAAAAGGAGTTGTCCCTCAGTAAAAGCATAATACCAGTGCCATTCAGAAGTTTCTTGCCCTGCCTCCGTGAAATTTGGAAAAACATAACTTTGGATCGCAACGCGGTTATACAGTACTGCCTGCCCCGGATAAGCTTCTGTCCAGCTGAGTTTTCCCAGAAACACTTCATCCATATAGGTTTTCGCACGTGCTTCATCCTTCAGTTCATAGATAAACACAGGCGAGACGGTCTTCCCTACATCCACAGAGAGACTCCATCTATCTGCCAGAGATTCATAAAAATCCTTCGTCTGTTCAAAGAGTGCATCTCGCCGTGCGCGTTCTTCTGGAGTTTTTTCCGGAAAAAAGCTAAACCATAACTTGCTTGTCTCAGTGAGAAACTTTGGACTTCCTTGAAAGGCAGCATTCACAAACGCACGATTTGGCTGTTCACTGAGGAAATCCAATTCGTTTGACACCTCTTCAAAAACTGCCAAAAACTCACTGCCGTTTTTAAATTTCAGGAACGGCCTGATATAGACAGCGGCTCCGTCAATATGCAACCGGACGTTCGCATATCGCACCTGCTGAATAAATGGTAGCCAAAGTTCAGATACACCTTTAAGAAGGAGGTCCGCAATATTGGTATCTTCATCAACATTTTCATCGGCATCCTCAAAGCTATCTATCGCCAACGCCAATTCCTCCTTAATCGGTTTGTCGAGAGTCGCGATAGCCGTTTCAACATCAAAGTAGACCGCCAGCGGATCGGAGTCTTCTAAAATATCGGCAAAGAAAGCATTATACTCGGCATTTGTTGTGATCGCTTGTCCTGTTTTATTATAGGTGTCAATAACATTTTCACAGACCTCACGCTGTTTTGAGAAGATGAGAATATCATCCAAAATCGCTATAACCTCGCTATCTTCGTTATCAAACCAGTAGGTTACGTCTTTATATGCCGTGCGTTCGTCTGTTGATGTCACCTTTTCAATTATCTGTTTCATTGCTTCAGGGTCTCTGAGAGGCATAAAGACAGCGAATTGTAGCGGTTTCAAACGGGTAAAGGCGATTGCAAAATCTCGACTCACATTGAATGCTTCTTCCAACGAAATTAAATCCTCAAATTGTGGCCCCAAGATACTCGACAAAATTTCCACAGACACATCGGATGTTTGCGTTTCAGATAGAAGTTCTGTCTTCAATGTATTAATTCTGTTATCCAAGTCGAGCGGGTTGGGACAGTAGATAAGTCCTAAAGTTTTTTCCGGAACTAAGTGCAAAACACTGTCGCTTGGAACGGCAACCGGTGCACTTTCTGGCGAATCCGCTCCTGCAATACACACACTAACGAGTAGCAGCGTTGCCATAAATGACAACGCTGTAATGGATAATCGCAAACATGTCTTAATCACTTGTCTGTGTCTCCTGTTTCCTTTTCAGGTGCCTTTTCTGCTTTCAAAGGTGCCTGAATCCATTCTGCAAATGCTGCTGTGTCCTCAAAAAATGAACGCGTGAGCGCAAATTCAGCGGGTGTTGCGATCGCGCATCGCAGCAATCCTTCCGATGAACCATGTTTTTCTAAACTCTCACGCCACGCCTCATGAAAGACTTCATTATCCGTCATGACGCGCATATTGCTAACCGTTGCCATCTGCGTCAATCCCGATAGGTGAGATACCAGTTCTTCTGCAGGGTAGAGTGCCATCAACGGCTGCATCAAGTGTTTGGTTTGGAATGCGATCAGCGCGTTCATCTCCTCAAAAAAGTCCGGCTCTTCTACCACCTGTAAACGGACTTTGAAGTAGTAATCTGTGCAAATGGACAATGCCTCCGCCTTTGTTTTCGGTGGCAACGCCTTTTTGAAAGAAAATAGCACATCTGTTTTCTGCTTCGCGGTCGGCACTGCTTTAGTATAAGCCGCAAAATCTTCATACACCTTTCCAAATTCCGCTTTCAGATAGGTTAAGTACGGCGCGCTGGATAACGTTTCGTCTAATGTACCGGTATGCTGCAGTAGTTGATCCAGCAATGCCTGCTGTGCCTCGGTCAACGGTTTTCTAACGGACACCTCCAATTCCTTTTTGCGCTTTTGCTCATCCTTCATTACATCTTGCATGCCCTTTAGCATTTCACCTGCTAATTCATTGGCTGTCTCATTACCTTCCGCGCGACTGAAACAGAGCGAGAGAAAAAGAAACAGTAGAAGTAGAATAGTGTTTTTCATAGCGGTCATGGTTGAATCTCCTGTGGTAAAGGTTGCGGACGGATTTCCGGCGGCGTGGGTTTCGATCGCGGTCCCGTTGTCGCCTGTTTAGAAAGCCATTCCTCTATTTCAGTCGGTGAATTAAAACGTTCCAAAAGCCAGTTTGCGGCGTCCTTATCCGTTTCAAGCAGACGCAACACCGCCGCTTCTTTACCGTGTTGAGATAACATTTCTCTGATAGCAGTTATCCGTTCTGCGGACATCGGCTGCTGCGTATCGGCTTCAGCGGTATCAGTTGCAGCCACGCCGTTTTCGTCTGATCGGACAAGGGGCGGTGCTGTTGATGCTTCTGTGGATAGGGTTGATGTCGGCGTTGCCGCGGTTTGCGTTCCACCTTCCATAAACGCCGGTAGCAGTGTAGACATATCCTCCGGGACGGTATACTGGATGTTCTCTAATTCGCCGCCTATCAGGATTTGATCTGTCATCCATTTCATCTGTTGACCGATTTCGCCTTTAAAGTTAGCAAGTGCCCAGAATTGGAAATCTTGTTCTCTGAGGAGCTTCAACGCAACAGTGGCCATTACTTTGTGAAAGTCCCCAGGGGTCTCAGCCACCATTTCATGAATGCGTGCCGCCATTTCGGCTTCATAATCTTCAGGCTCGCCTTCAGGAAAATGTTCACGGAAAGCAACTTGTGCAATCTTCTCAAAATCAATTTTCGGCCCGTCTTCATCGCTAAAAATGTTCATTAGTTCTTGGATATTGAAATCCGGAAATTCGCCCACCTCTAAACCTCCCATTTTTTCTTCCATGAACTTCATAGCAGTATCGACTCGCGCGGCAGTCTCTGGACCCAAAGCCTTTTTCATGCCTTCGATGTCTTTTGAACGCAGTGCCGCTTTATACGCGTCCATATCTATGCCATCTATGTTCGGCAGGGATCCTTGAGACGTGGCATCCGTTTCGGACAAACGTGTTGCGTTCTCGATTTGCTCGACACTTTCCTGAACCGATTCCGTTTCGACGGGTGCCTCAGTTTGAGGACTTGGTGAATGTAAAAACGCTATACCGATAAGTAAAACAAAGCATAAACCTATACCAATGGGAAACAAACGATTTTTCATGAGAAACCTCCTATTTTTCGTTTTCGTTTTCAAGCGAGATGTAAAACATCCCGCGCTGTAGAGTAGCAATATAAAGTCTATTACCGCTGGCAACAAGTGCCAGAACAGTGTCAGGCACTGCAGGCGAAACCTGTTCCCATCTGTTTTTATTATTCAATTTGTAGACCCCTTTAGCACCAGCACCGTAAATCGCCGTGTCTGCCATAGCGATTCGGTTTATAGCCACGTGTGCACCTTCCGTATCCGTAATGCTGCGCCACTGTTCACCGTCCACTGAAGTCAACACCCCTGTGTCTGTTGCGATGTACACTGTAGAATCTACAAAGACCATCTCGTTAACACGCTTGAAGCGGAGCGGTAGATTCGGTGTTAAATCTTTCCACGTATTACCGCCATCAAGTGACCGCAGAAGATGTCCATCTCGCTTACTGACATAGACAGTTTCCGCTGAAACGGCTATTTTGAACCTACTATCAAATGGGTTATCAGACGGTTGCGTGGCATCTATCAACCCAGTATCTGTCCATTCGGGATCACCGCGCGTCCATCGGAAGAGTCGTTGCTGGTATTCCATGTAAAATGTATCACCACTGACCGCGAACCCATTCGAAAGCACAGCAAGACTGCTCTCAGCACCCTTATGACGTGCTATATCTGTTTTCTCAGGATCGTTAGCGGAATTATCATCCGTTATATCTTGTTTCAGTGCTATCTCTGATTTTGTCTCCTGTGTTTCTGGGGTGGTCCCTTCAGGAAAAGCGGGGAAACCTTGAATAGGTACAAGCACATTCTCATCCGCAGAGAGACGGAGCACACGCCATCTGTTTCTTTCAATTAAGTCGGGTGTAATGCTGTAAAGCACGTCATTAAAAGTCAATAATTTGGGAAACACTAACATCTTAGACACAACGATTTTATCTACTCTTTGCAGGGTGAGTTCACTGGTATCGACGCGAAGCGTTTCCCATGACTCGCCGCCATCAGTAGATTTGGCGACACCTGTGGCAGTACTCGTGTAAAGCGCGTTTTTGAACCCGACCAAATTAAATAGAGTTGTGCCTACAATGCCTTTCATAAATCCGTGCCACGATGTGCCTCCATCCGTTGAGCGTGTAAGTCCAAACATACCTGCTTTGATGAACGTCCTTTCGTCTACTGCTACAGCGGGGAACATACTTGTCATCGCTGAATTCAGAAATGTGTTCATGTCGAATGTGTCTATATCAAACTCGAAATCAAATTCTGTCCATGTTTTTCCACCATCCGTTGAGCTGAAATTGGTCATAACCCCTAACGCTAAGAGCGTCTCCCCGGATGCCACAACTTTAATACCCGGTGAAATTTTCAGAAAAGGCGAGTCGCTTGCGGGAGTTATCTCGGTCCATGAATCTCCTAAGTCGGCGGAATGGAAAATTTCCCATGAAATTGAGCCATCGTCTGCCATCGTTGTCGCCAGATGCGCTGCCCTTCCTTCTGGAGTCGTCAATTGGGTGAAGTCGGGCCCTGTGCCTACATAAATATTTTTTTCAGAGACCGCCAAAGAGTGGATGGCTTTGGTCGTATCCACCGGTAATTTTTCCCAGTCGCTTGAATCCAAGCGATAGAGCCCTCGGTTTGTCCCAACAAAAACTGTGTTTTCAAGGTTAGCGATCACAAAGTTAATTCTATCTGTCTCTTCACTGCCCAAGGGGGTCCACTGCTTCCCGGCATCAATAGACCGGAAAATCTGCTTGTTAAGGGCGAGGTATAAGCCATCGTCTGTTATCACCAATCCGACAGCGTCTCCGTTTGGACGCGCGCCCAGCGATTCCCAGTTCTCGCCTCTGTCTGTTGAAGTATGCACTTCACGCGCGGAGACCAGATAAAGCTTACCGTCTCGTTCCGCCATCGGGGTCGAACCGCTAATCGCCATAGATGCGTTGACGAGTGTCCATCCAGATGTGTCCGGTGCCAATCTATAGATACCGGTGGACGAAGCCGCATAAACATCGTCCTTGGAGCTTAGCAGTAAACCTGACATCGTTCCGCTTTCAAGACCGCTCGCCTGGACCCATTGTTGTTCTGTTGACAGGCGCGGCTCCTTTTTTATCTGTGCCGCAGCCAGCACAATAGGTTTTGAGGCTTGCGAACCAGTGCCGCTGTGTCTACCCGTTGTCTCGAAACGTCCCGCTTGGTTCCGTAAATCTGGCTTTGCCGGCGTATCCAGTACGATGCGTGTGTCAATAATTTCAACCGTAGTTTCGGATTGGGCATTGATGTTATACGGTTTCTGAAAACGGGCAAGATATTGAGAACCGACACCCAACAGCAATATAACCAAAGCGGCAGCAGTGCCGAAAGCCGCCCACGGCAATAACGGTTTGCCAACCGGAACAGGGTCGGGTTTCATGTCCACAACCTGCTGCATGACGTTTTCAAGGAGACTCGGAGATAATTGTAAACCCCGCAGCACTTCGTTAACCAAGAGTTCTTCTTCCGACTGTAAACGCCCCCGTGCCCTACGCAGTCGACTCTTAATCGTATTCACCGATACACCTAAGAATTTCCCAATCTCCTTTGCTGTCATTTCACCGAGATAGTAGAGCGTCATCACTGTCCGTTCACTCTCCGGCAATTTTTCCAGCAGCTTCTTGACAAGCTCACGGCGACGTTCCGCATTCACAGCTTCGCGTCGCTCCGATTCGTAATTCGCATAAGACGTTTTTTCTATTGCATCCACTTGCGTGTCCTCTAACGATTGCAGTTGAACCTTGGGTCTGTTCCTGCGGATCCAATTCATACAGAGACGATTTGCGATAACATAAAGCCAGCCATCAAAAAGATTGGGGTCTTTCAGTGTGGCAAGCTTTTTATAGACTTTCAGAAAAGTGTCTTGCGTAATTTCTTCAGCGATATGGAAATCCCCGATCTTCCGCCATATCAGCGCATGCACACGCTTTTGGTGCTTTTGAACTAAAAGTCTAAACGCCTCATCGTCGCCTGACAAAATTCTGTGAATCAATTCAACACTGTTTTCTACCATCTGAATTCTCCGTAGCCTTAGTGCTGTTCTAATAAAAATTCAAAACACTTTCCCGCTCTTGTTCTTTAAAGACACATTTTTTAAACAGAAGGGTGCATATTGAGAAAAAAAACTATTTTTTCGCTTGATTCGGTAAAAAAAATAAAAACTCGCCCACAAAACCTTTGTGGACGAGGATAAATACGCCGGTTCTATCTATTGACTACATGCCAAGTATCATGCTGAACGCTTGAATAAGCGGCTTGAAATCGCCGAGAGTGAGCAGCAATGTTGCATCAATTTTGCGCTGCCGCGCCTTAGCGGCAAAACTGATGCTATAGTTCTCTGGCAGGTTCATGAGCACACCAGCGGCCATCTGTATCAGTGCTGCGTTGTCGGGATCCATCTTTTCAAAGACCGGGACCATGGATTTAAATGCCGTAATTGGAGAAATCGTCAGAAAAACGTTATTATCGTCTCCTAACTTTTCTAAGAGTTCCTGATACCTCGGATGGTTAGAAAATCTCTCGCCATTGCCGGTTCTCCTATCAAGTGCTGTTTGAATCAATTGTGGATGGGTCCCTGTTGAGAAAAGGAGCTGTCCATCCGTAAAAGCATAATACCAGTGCCATTCAGGGGGCAGCAGATCAAACGGATCAGACGAATTTACGTCAAAATTCTCGTTCAGATTTGGGAAGATGTAACTTTTAATCTCAACGCCGTTGTGTATTGTAGACGGTCCTGCATAAGCACCTTCGTAATTCAGTTTTCCGAGGAACATCTCATCCATGTAGATTTTCACGTGTTGTTCATCTTTCAGGTCATAGATAAAAAGGTAGTTCGGTAAGATGCCATCCCCAAAATTGGTAGAAATACTGCATCTATCGGACAGAGATTCATAAAAACCTTTCACCTGTTCCAAGAGTCGGTCTCGGTTTACCTGTTTGTCTCGAATGCGTTTGGGTGTAAAGTCTAAAAAATACGTACTCATCTCAGTTTGTAACTTTGAACTCCCTTGAAAGGCGGCATTCATAGCAGCACGCTTCGGCAACTCACCGAGGGGTGTTAGTTTGTCAGACACCTCTCGGACGACACTCACGAATTGACTATCCGCTCTGAATTCCAAAGACGGTCTGATTTGTACGTCGGTTCCCTCCATTCGGAGTCTCGCGCTTAGCCACTGCAACTCCTCAACGAACCTTATCTGTGCTTCGGATATATTTTTAAGGGAGGGTACTATTGTGGAGGATACAAGAGAATCGTCTGGAAGATTATCTACCATCGATTGCCATTCTTCTTCAAGTGAACCGTCAAGGGAGTCGGTAGTGCCTTTAATGTCAAAGCAGACCCCTAATTCGCCCGTGCCTTCAAGAATATCGGTCAAGAAATTGCCATAGTTTGCGTTCTCTGTGACGGCTCGCCGCGTGCCATCGTAGGTATCAATAACATTTTCACAGCCCTCGCTCTGTTGTGAGAAGACAAGGGTGTTGTCCAAGATAGCAAAACAGTTGCCATCTCCATTAGCACGCCAATAGCTTACGTCTTTATATTGCACCGGGGAACTGCCCCCAGTTTCCGTTTCAATTATCTGCTGCATCGCCTCCACAGCTGTGAGATGGACAACTGCAGAGAATTGCAGCGGTTTTAAACGCGTGAAGAAGATCGCAATATCTCGGTTCAAATCCAATCCGATGGCTTCAAAATCGGCTAAACTCTCAAAATCAGCCCCGAGGGTACTCGCTAAAGTTTGGGCGAGAATATTGGGGGCTCCTGTTTGGGGTGAAAGATTTGCGTACAGCGTGTTAATCTTATTATCCAGTTCAATCAAGTTCGGACAATAGAGAATGCCCAAGGTGTTTGCTGGGATCAGATCCAGAACGCTACCGTCCGGAACAGGAACAGACAAAACTGTTTCTACCGGCTGTTCGGACTTTGCATGACTAAGGCAGGCAAATAGCAGCGTCGTGAAAAGTACCAGCACAGATAAGCCCAAGGATCTCTTTATCATTATTATCTCCTTTTTTCATTTCCAAGTGCAACGTGAAACATACCGCGCTTATAGGTAATAATGTATAGTCTATTATTGGCGAAAACGAGTTCTCGGATACCGCCAGGAACTTCTGGCGAGACCTTCTGCCATCGCCCACTATTATCCAAACGATACGCCCCAGCATTACGCGCACCGTAAACCGTAGTGCCATCAGTCGTAAGACTTGTAACGCTAAGACGCTGTCCTTCGTTATCGGTTAGCACGCGCCAGTGTTCACCGGTTTGTGAGGTGAGAACGCCTTGGTCCGTGGAAACATAAACCGTTGAATCCACAAAGATAACCTCTTTGAAGTGGTTAAAGGGGAGCGGTAGGTTCGGCGTGATGTCTTTCCAATTGATTCCGCCATCGAACGATTGAAAGAGTTTACCGTCCCGTTTCCCGACATAGACAGTTTCACCTGAAACAGCCAATTTAAAACCCGTGCGACTGTTACAAGGTTGTTCTCCAGTATCTATAAGCCCCGTGCTGACCCATTTCCATGTGCCGGGTTTACATTTAAAGAGTTCACGCCTGTACTCGAGATAGAACGTCTTATCGCTGCCTGCAAGTTCTCCAAGTGTCACCTCGTTTGCTAAGAGGTCCTCTGAATAGAGATCGCCATCAAATTCAAAGGAGGGGAGTCCGTGAACAGGCGTGAGTGTATTGCCATCAGCGGCTAACTGGAAAATCCGCAGTTTTTCCCTTCTTGTAGGTGAACCGAAAAAGCCTAACCTGCTTTCCTCAAGAAAAATTCCGTAAGGAATATCATCAACAACCACTAACCCTTGGCTGGGAAAATCAGGAGCGTGAGGTGCATTTATACCGGCACTGAATTTAAGGGGGATCCAGGACTCACCACCGTCGGTAGATTTAACGATGTTACCATCGTTGTAAACATAGAGCCCATTTTTGAACGCAGTTAAATTCCGCATGCCGGTTCCCACCATCCCTCTCATAAACGGGTGCCACGATTCACCGCCGTCGGTTGTCCGATGGAGTCTATATTTGCCAGCATAAAAGGTATTTTCGTTGGGTGCTACATCCGGTACATAATCTGGGATGTACGGGATTGTTCCGAGGTCTGTCCACGTTTTTCCGCCATCTCTTGAGCGGATACCGTTATGGTTACTCAGTGCTAAGAGCGTCTCACCAGCAACCATAAGTTTAATATTTCTTGCGTTCTGCATAGCGAAAGAGACTTTTTGGGGGGTTACGTCATTCCAAGTATTTCCGAGGTCGGCAGAATGTAAAATCTCCCAGTGAATTTTCCCACGCATGGTAGCTGCGCCATACTGTTTCTGAATTTCGGGCGATTTCATGCGCAAATAATCCGGGCTCATCGCAACGTAGAGATCATTTTCAGAGACTACCAAGGAGTCAAAGCCATTAAACGGATAACGGGTCTCTATCGGTAATTTTTCCCAGCTGCCAGCGTTCAGACGATAGAGTCCTCGGTTTGTAAGCGTAAACAGAGTTCCGTTAATAGATGTTACTGCATCAATTTTTTCATCTGATGATTCCGCGTCGAAGTTAAAACCCTCACTAAAGGCTGTCCACTGTTTACCGCCATCTGTGGATTGATAGATACCCTTTTCAATCGCCAGATAAAAAATGTGGTCTGTTTTTATCAATTCGACAGCCTTACCTTTTGGGCGGTTGCCGAGGGCGTTCCACGTCTTGCCCTGATCCGTTGATGAGAGAACCGCTTCAACAGAGACAATATATAACGTGTCGTCTTGCTCTGTCATCGGCATCGCGTAGAGCTGCCCTTTGGTTACACTGGTATTGACGAGTGTCCACGCCTCTTTGTCCGGTATCAATCTGTAGATACCGATGGGCGAGGCGGCATAGGTATCGCCTTTAGTACTTGCAAGTAGACCCAAGATGGTAACCCCTTCTGGACCGCTTGCTTGTGTCCACTGCCGTTTTGTTGCGGTGTTTTTTGCATCGTCTACCGTCGTAGCGGCAGCCAATACAAAGGGTTCCGAAGCTTGCGGTCCGATACCGCTGCGCTTACCGTCGGACTCAAAACGTCCGGCTTGATTGCGTAGATCTGGCTTCGCTCGCGTATCAATCACGATGGGTGCGTCAATGATTTCAACCGTAGTTTCGGAATGTGCAGTTACGTTATAAGGTTGCTGAAAACGGGCGAGGTATTCGGAACCTACACCCATAATTAGGAAGATAAAGAGCGCAGTTGCGGCAGCGGCCGCCCACGGGACTAAAGGTTTGCTGCTTGTCGGGGCTGCTGGCTTAATATCTGCAACTTGCCGCATAATGTGCGCTGTGAAGTCGACAGGTAATTGAACGGTGCCGAGCGTTTCGCGAATCATGTTTTCTTGCTCCTTTAAACGGTTACGCGCCCGTTGAAGCCGACTCTTAACCGTATTTGGTGAGACCCCTAAGAACTCGCTGATCGCTTTGCATGTCATCTCTCCGAGATAGTGGAGTGTCACGACCGTACGTTCGCTCTCCGGCAGTTGCTCAAGGAGATGTTTGATGAATCCGCGACGGTGTTCGGTGGCGGCGATCTCACGCTGTTCATCTTCATAGTGTTGATAAGAGGACGCGGCGATCTCCGCACTACTTGTCGTCTCCAACGATTCCATCTCCAGCTTCCGCTTCCGGTGCCAGGCGATACAAACCCGATCCGCGATCACATAGAGCCATCCGGCGAACTGGTTCGGATTCTTCAACGTCCCAAGTTTCTGGTATGCCTTGAGGAAAGTGTCCTGCGTGAGTTCTTCAGCAGTCTGGAAATCGCCAACTTTCCGCCAAGCGAGTGCATGGACGCTTTTCTGATATTTCCTTACCAGTACTGCGAACGCACTCTCGTCGCCTGTCAAGAGGCGGTTAATGAGTTGTGCATCTTCGTTTTTCATGGTTCGGTTGGTGTCTCCCATAGTAAGTTATGATTCCTATTGACCTAAAGGCGAAGATTTAATTTCATACCCCGTGAGTTCAAGCGTTCTTTCTCGCGGCGGTTCCAATCCGAGTTCTTTCTCCTCCTCGGATAGCTGATGGTTATGCACAAATTTGACGATACCCACGTTAGGGGCTAACCAGAGTGTTGTCAAAGATACATCCTTCTGCTCTTGGTGCTCCGGTTCCGTGGTACCTTCAAACAGAGCCATTTCTTCAGGTAGAACAATCTTTATTGACGCATCTGTGCGGTATTCAATCCGCAAACAGTCCTCAAAAGTGCCGGCAGGCGTTTCGATAGTCTCTGTGCCAGCAACATATCCAGTCTCTACGAGAGTCGTATAGGTGTTGATGGTATACTTTGTTGGGACTCCTGGTATTTCAGGCATTCCTTTAAATTCAGTTGTCATGCTCATGCTAATATTTGACTCCAACGCAGTCCATTCTTCATTGAAGGCGGCAGCAGTCGGTAAGAGATAAAAGTAGTCTTGTGATTCTACCGTAACATCGTAATCTATTTCAACAGAGATGTCGTCGAATAATCCCGCAACAGCCGACTCCTGCCGTATCTGTTCACGCGTCAGTGAGATCATTTCTGCCATCTGTTTGTCTTT
Organism: Candidatus Poribacteria bacterium; assembly: GCA_963668035.1. Lineage (GTDB taxonomy): Bacteria > Poribacteria > WGA-4E > WGA-4E > WGA-3G > WGA-3G. Next base: position 1,958,214 of record OY764073.1, read on the forward strand.
GACTGCCTTGAAGGCGTTTTCTATTTCGTTCCCGGCGAAAAATGCCACCCATTCGTCACTGACTCGATAAAGATAGGGCTGGACGTAATGTTCAAAGTCCTCCCAATTCTCTAACGGTGGATCATAACTGAAAGCTTGATAGGTTTCACCATCAATTTCTTCTGGTTCTACCGCGTGGCGCGTGAGTGCATTACCGTCTTGGTCTTGGTAAGTCCAATAGCTGCCGACCGTATCTGGGAAATAGTGGTTCGTCCATTCAGTTCCCATTAACGTTGTCCCTAATCCAAAAACAAGTAAAAGCACAGCAGCGCATCTCAATTTTCTCAACATGATGACTCCTTAAAGTTTGATTTCTCAAATCTTATCCTGATAATCTCTAAATCACAAAAATCACAGTTCTGACAGCTTCGACAATTAAATGTCTCTCGACTTAACTGCCGTTACTATTAATGACGCGATTTAAAATGCCAAAGGTTGCATAGCGGGAAAAATTGTTAACTTACGCACAACTCGGCTGAAATGCTAAAATGTTTTTCTTGACACAACTTAAAGAATTCGGTATACTGGACCGCATATGAAACTCTTATCTATAAACGTTTCGAAACCGAAACCTATTCAACACGGCGGCAAAACCGTCTATACGGGCATTTTCAAAGAACCGGTATCCGGCACTGTCATGCTCAGACAGAAAAACATCGACGGCGACGGCCAAGGCGACCTGCGGGTGCATGGCGGCACCTATAAAGCGATCTACGGCTACCCGTTTGAGCATTACACCTATTGGCAGCAGACATTGTGCCGCGAGGATCTGACCTACGGACAATTTGGCGAGAATCTTACCGTTGAGGGGATGCTGGAAGAAGCCGTTCATATCGGTGATGTCTTTCAGATAGGCACGACGGTAAAATTACAGATCACACAACCGCGCGTGCCGTGTTTCAAATTGGCACACAAGATGGGACTGCCGGAATTTCCGAAACAGTTCTTAGAGAGCCGGCGCGTCGGTTTCTATTTCCGCGTGCTTCAAGAGGGCGAAATCACCGCAGGTGATACGATTGCGCGCATTGAAGTCGCATCGGAACCCATGAGCGTTACAGAAATCGTCAATCTCCGTTATTTTGATACAGACAACCACGAAAAGATCGCACAAGCCAGAGCACAACCCGCGCTCTCGCCGAGTTGGAAAAGGGATTTCACAAAAATTTTGGGAAAATGAATATCTTTAAAGCGACTACCAAACAAGAAACGAGCGAAGCCGCTGCCCACGTCGCCAGCACGAAACTACGCGATGCGATTAACGCCAACGGGCAGGCAAGTTTCATCGTCGCCACGGGCGCGTCACAATTTGATTTCCTCGCAGCACTCACTGCAGATGAGACAATCGATTGGAAGCATACGACGATGTTCCATCTCGACGAATACATCGGCATTCCGGAGACGCATCCGGCCAGTTTTCGCAAGTATCTACGCGAACGGCTTGTGGACATCGTTCAGCCCGGAACAGTGCATTTTCTGGACGGCGAAGCGGATGACCCGCAAGCCGAATGCAACCGACTCAATCGGATTATCGCCCAACATCAGATAGATGTCGCGTTTGTCGGCATCGGTGAGAATGGGCACCTCGCCTTCAACGACCCGCCCGCAGATTTTGAGACAACCGACCCGTATATCCTCGTCGAATTAGATGAAGCGTGTCGACTTCAGCAGGTCGGTGAAGGGTGGTTCACAGGACTTGATGCCGTGCCAACGCAAGCCATCTCGATGTCTATCCAGCAGATTATGAAGGCGCAGACGATTATTTGCACAGTACCAGATGAACGAAAGGCAGAGGCAGTCCGGAACTGTTTACACGGTGACATCACACCGATGCACCCCGCTTCTATCCTGCAGACGCATCCGGACTGCACAGTATTTCTGGATGCCGGTTCAGCATCCCTGCTATAAGGCGGCTTAACGTGCCGTTTTGAGCTGTCCCCAAGTGACAGCGAGTTTCGCTTGCGGTTCAACATCGAACGGAATTTGACCCAAACCGTAGAGAATTGCGCGATGGATCAGTTCCCATCCATCGTCTGTTACCTGCGCCCAAGCTGTGGAGTGGGGCCAGATGTTGATATGTCTCGCTTTCGTAGAACCTTTAATTGTTTTCGCGCCTTTTTCGTAGACAGAGATGGCGACAAGATCATCGTTATCGGCGCGCACCGCTAATATATCGACATCGCCTTCAAAACCGCTACACGTCATCAGCTGTGCAGCCTGTTTGCTAACTGTAATGTCGCCTTTAAACCCTTCAGTTATGGGATGCTCGGTATCAACGATGGTCAACTTATCGCCTGCATCGGAGTTGAACGTCCCGTCTGCAGCGAATCCCATATCGTCGTAGGTCCACGTCTCTGCGTTGACGACCGGGACGGCTGAGTTTTTGTAAGCATCTAAAATATTGGCACTAGAGGTTGATTCTGAAATAAAGACCAAATCTACATCCGCAAGGTTGACCGGATGCTTCGCCAAGTGTTCATGCGGTTCTACAACGTATCCCCACTCTTCGAGGTATTCGATGAGCAGATTGTCTTTCGGATCGGGTGCTCCGGATCCGACGAGTGCCAGTTTTTCACCTTTAGCCATAGCAGTGCTTGTTAAGAATAGTAACATCAGGATGGGTAAGAGATAACGATACATAATAAAATTTTCCTCCGTGTGGAATGTGTGTTGGTAATATGGGAAACCTGAAAACAGTCCTCGGATCGGATTAATAGGTGTGACAAATATCCGATTGCAATTAAAAATCGGGATTCGATCTCACGCTAATTCAGGTTCATCTATACTCTATCAGAACAGACAAAAAATGTCAACGCTTTTAACTGATAGGAACGGAGCATTTAATGAAAGATGGAATCAAAGTAGGGATCATCGGTGTCGGCGGCACAATCAGCAGCACAACCGTGATTCTCGCCGGAGAACCGAATGTGAAACTTGTCGCTTTGGCAGACCTGGACGCTACCCGCAGGAAAAGAGTTTTGGGCGACATCAAAGGGGTCCGTGTTTTCGATGATTACCGCCAGATGTTCGACGCGTGTGATTTAGATGCTGTCTGCATCGGCCTTCCGACGTGGATGCATGCGCCCGTCTCTCTGGAAGCAGTGGAGCGTGGGATGCATGTCCTCTGCGAAAAACCGCCTTCAAACGATGCAACGGAGTTAATCCCCGTTACACAACTTGCCGCAAGTAAGGGTTTGGTCTATATGTTTGTTCGGCAATCTCGGTTCACGGCGCAGTTGATGGAAGGTCGTAGACTCGTGCAGGCGGGGGAACTCGGTGATGTATACTATGCTGAAACGCGATGGATACGGACCCGATGGTGTTCTGCACGCGGCTGGCGACACAATAAAGAAAAAGGCGGCGGTGTGCTGCTCGATCTCGGTATCCATGCTATTGACAATGTTTGGTTTATGATGGGGTGCCCGCGGCCGACAGAGGTGATGGCTGGGTTATACTGCACATTTTCTCACCTTGCACCGCCTGAGCAGACCTATACCGCAGATGATGCTGCCTGTGGGTTTGTCCGGTTTGAAAACGGATGCACTTTACACTTCGCTGTCGCATTTTCGCTGAACACAACAAACCGCCACGCGCCAGCAGCCGACAGCGACCTTGTCAAAAGTGAGGTTCAAGAGTTTCACCTTTACGGCACGAAGGCAGGACTTGAAAACGGGAAACTACTGGTCGGAACACCCGATGGTGTTAAGGTTAAGCCGCTGAAACCTACCCCACAAAAGGCAGATGATATAACACTTCAGGCGCAAGAGTTCATCCGAGCCATCCGAGAAACCGATGAACCGCTCAATTCAGGTTCACAAGCCGTGATGCTAATGCAAATGCTCGATGCAGCGATGAAATCCAGTGAGATTGGCAGTGCCGTTGCGATTCAGCCAGTTTCGTAGTGAAAAACGGAGAATAACAATGTCTATACAACACAATCCAAGCGGACTCACAGCAGAACAGCAACAACAATTTCACGACGACGGTTTTCTGTTTGTCCGGAACGTCCTGCCGAATGCAGCACTTCAACCGTTGATTGATGAACTAACCGAGCAGGTTGATAACGGCACACGAGCGGCAGTTGAACACGGAATCCTTGACCCCTCGGATACTTATGACAATGCACCTTTTGAGACAAGATTGGGGTTAGTATCCAGTGCCTGTTCCGATCCGAACTGGATTTGGAGCAACTATTTCCGCGACCAGAAGATTCGGACCGCTGGCATGTTTACATTGAGAACCGCTCCTACGCTTCTGGATGTTGTCGGTTCTCTTATCGGCGATGAGATTTTGGCGCATCCACAGTTTAATTATCGTGCCAAACTGCCTAACCAAGACATCACTGTTATCCCGTGGCATCAAGATTTGGCGTATCTCATACCCGAAGAAGCAGGTGAGACGTTAGTCGTCAATGTTTGGCTTCCGCTTGTTCAAGCGACTGAAGAAAACGGGTGCATGCAGGTCATCCGAGGTTCGCACCTTTTCGATCTGATTGGTCACAACTATCAGGACCCGACACCGGGGCATACCGGTGGCAGGGGCATCAGCGATATAGAATTACCCCCCGGTGACATCGTCACTGCCGAACTTGATGTAGGCGATGTTTTGCTCACGAGCGAGCGTGTTGTCCACCGTGGACTCCCGAATCGTTCTGACGTTGTGCGTTGGAGCGTTGATACGCGTTACAGTCAAATCGGTTTACCGACCGGTCGCGCGCATGTTCCGGGGTTCGTCGCGCGGAGCCGCGTAAATCCGGAGCGTATTGCCAAATCGCACCACGACTGGAATCGCCTATTTGTGTAGGCCTGATAATACGCTAACCTGATACTGCCATCAGCATTGTAGGTGTTTCTGCTTGGGGTGTTTGCTTGGGTATTTCTGCGGATTTCCCCCAGGTTGAATGGATACCACCCAAACCGTCTAGATCATAGAAAAACAGGACCCCCTCCATACACCCCGCATCAACCAGAAACCGAGTGAAACCCAATGCTTGTCTGCTGAGGGCCCCCACGATGCTGGCGATATGGAGTTGGGTTTCACTAAGCTCTTGGGGGTATACACCGATATTTTTCGGTCGAAGTTGATTTGAACCCGCATGGTGGTTGCCTTCTCAGTTCCGTTCAACCCAACCTACAGGCTATGGGACTGAAAACGCTGCCAAAAACTTTACACACCCGTGCACCACATCCTAACAACACAACAACACGCCGCAAAACAACGATCCCAGAACCTTAGATACATCAACAAAAATTTCACAGCAACCCGTTTTAAGTGTCAAAAATAGAAACGACCGTAAACCCGTCCCACCACTGCGGTTGTCAGCAAAACAACCCGCACATTAAAACCGTAATTTCACAGGTACGCAAAAAATTGATAAGGTTCATAGTCCCTTCAAAACCCTTGCCACACCTTACTTCGTAGCCGTAACCGAAACACTTTTTTGAATCCCTACTGTGAAATGCTGTGAAATTTCATAACTTTCATAGAAACGCAGACAACAATATATTTTTTCTCTGCTGATAGCCAACTTACTGATAACTGACCGCCGAAAAAAATGCACAAAAATTGAATCATACATAGATAAACAATAGAATCACAATATTTTGACCCATTTTCTATTTCCCTACACCCAAAAAATATCGTATAATTAACACGTGATTGAGAATGCAACGCCCAATACGACTTTTGCGAGGTGCGATACTCTTGAGAGGTGCGGGCGGCTCCCTGACGCAGCGACAACACGGGAACCCAACTTTTACACCGCAAACCGTCGCTCGAAATCTCGAAATAAGAGTCCGTGGGCAGTCTCCTTGGAACGCGCGACACCAAACGGAGGCGGAAAAATACCAACATGGAGGAACGTCGCGTAAATGCCTAAACGGTCGTGGGAGTGGGAGTTGCTGGTCGACATCAACACAACCACCGATGCACTGAACCCCCACATCCACTGGCGACTTTGCGCACCGGTTCAAGGGGACTTTACGTCGTCTGTAGGATAGACGGCTCCAACGAAAAAAATATAACGCAGATTTTTGCGTACAAAAAAAATTAAAGTGCCTTTATGACAAAAATCACAGAGGTTTCCGAACGCGTCTTTTTCGCGCGCCGAAACCGTTACCGATACAATTTTCGCAGCATTTCGCAAAGAAACTCTCAATATGCCAAAACTGACAATTGAATGGCTCTGCCCTCGATATCAGAGACATTCAATTGTCCAATAATCTCAATCTGATACTTGAGAACTTTTCGCTGTAGGAGCGAGCTGTGCTCGCGATGCCTTTGTGAAAATGTTCAAAAAACCGAAAATTGAATGGCTCTGCCCCGATATAAAAAAGTCTTGACGCGTTTGCATGTTTATGGTAACCTAAAGGCATATCACATTGGTTAAACAACAGGGTCATTTACCCTTAAAAAGGAGACACTTTTTATGATGTATCGGATATTACTTCCAGTTTTAGTTATCACTGGATTGGTGCTGATTCCCTTCAGTGCCACAGCATTGGATATAAAGGATAAGGAGCTACTGCTCTACCTCTCTTTCAACGAGGGGAAAGGAGAAGCAGTAGAAGATCTTTCGCCACACGGAAACGACGCCGAACTCGTCGGAGACGCGGATTGGGTGGATGGTAAATTCGGTAAAGCTATGGCGTTCGAGCAAGCTGGTGAGGTCAAAGCACCTTATATTGAGCTGAACGAAAAGAGTTTTACCGTGACGCTATGGGTCAAGCCCGCGTTGAGCGGCGGTGACCAACAGTGTGTTTTCACGCAGACACAGGTCAATGCCCAAAACACGAGCCTCCATTACCGTATATACAACAACGGCACCGTTCGGATGGGGTTTTATGGCAATGACCTTGACGCACCCGCTGCAGTTGAAGCCGACAAGTGGGCACATATCACTTTTTGGTTGGATGTCAAAGGTAAATCCCGACAGATCTACATCGATGGCGAGTCGGTGGCTGAAGATGCTGGCAAGGCTGGCATTGAATACCTCGGAACCGCTGGAGACACGATGATCGGCTCCTGGGGAAACACCGGACAAAAGTTCAACGGGATCATTGATGAGGTTACGGTCTGGGATCGAGCTTTGTCGGAAGACGATATTGCGCGGAGCATGGAAGACCTAACTGCTTTGGCTGTAGATCCAGCGGATAAACTTGCAACCACTTGGGGAAGCGTCAAAGCATCGCGTTAAATCGCACGCGTCGTTTGAAGCATAGTTAATTATTTGGACACCCCATAGGGTTTTCCGAATCGTAGGGGCGAGGTAACCTCGCCCTTACAACACGTACGGGATCCAATTAACTCGTAGAAGTGAGGTAACCTCACCCTTATGTTCTATCCTTCAGCGTTCCCAAACTTTTTCCGGAATAAGGAGACCGTATCGTGATCCGGATGGTTTGGCAACTCAGCCGGTGCCGTCCATGCCTCATCAACATCTGTTAATTTCACAGGCTTGCCATCGTTTTCCAAAACCGATTTCCAACCCGCAAGAAAAACATTCGTTTTGTGCATAATTTGCTCGAACGTCTGCGGCATCTCGTTATGGAGTGCCATGTTCTGGAACGCCCAAATCGTTGGCACCCAGATTTCCGTCTTATCGTAGGGATAACCCGTGCCAGTATGGATTCTAAAATTCTCGCCGCCATAAGCTTCCTGTGTATGGATTTGCACTGTGCCCCACGAGCCGCTCACTTGATGAAGTGTGCCGTAAAATTGTCGTCCGTTGTCGTCAACATGCTCCAAGGTGATGACACCGGGCGGGCTATGCCAACTGTCTGCGCGATAGGCGACTGACACCACCGGGTTTCCTGCTTCCGCGACCGCTTTGCAGACCATATAGACCCCGTGAACCCCGTGTGTCGGATAGTCGTCAAATGAATTCGTTGCCGTGTAGCAGACGACCTGTTTATCGCTTGCCCATGCCTTGGCACGTGAGATCGCATCGTTATGCTCATGGCTTGACGGCGCAAGAATAGTCGCACCGCTCTTTTGCGCGAGTTCAATCATCTGCTGCGCTTTGGCGAGCGAGTTGGCAAACGGACGGTTGATCAGGTTCGGCAGCCCTGCTTCAAGATACGGTTCGTGGAGGATATGATTCCACGGATGGTTATAGTAGCCCCCGGAGATCACGCCATCCACTTTCCCGAGCATATCATCGAAATTCTTGACAGCGGTGCAACCGTAAGTTGCAGCGAGGGCTTGTGCCTTCTCGTATTCAATGTCCCAACAGTGCGTGATTCGCATGCCTGTAAACGGGGTATCTTTTTGGCCTGCGCGTGGGTTAATGTGCGGTGCCCACAACGGTGCATGCGAATACGAATCAATGTTCAGAAACCCGACGCGGAAAGGTTCAAAGTTAGGTGCTTGCATGATTATCTCCTTTTATAGTTCTCTGTTATCAGTTAAAAGAGAAGTCTGATACGCGTCAAAAATCCTCTTGTCCTGATAACTTTTCTTACATTGAAACCCAAGTGGATCCATTCTCACAAGATTCAACCGCTTTGTAAATGAATTGCATACCTCGCAATCCATCATAGACTGTCGGAAAATCATAAGCTTCGGTTTCCATCGGGTCACCATCAACGTGTCGCCGGATAGCCTCAACGACACCGACATAGATAGTCGCGAATGCCTCCAAATATCCTTCGGGATGTCCTGTGGGGATACGCGTGCTTGCCGCCGCTGCGTCGGAAAGGTAACCTTGACCGCGGGTCAGCACCTGTCTCGGTTCCCCGTAATGATAGAGTTCAAGATAGTTCGGATTCTCCTGCGCCCATTTCACCGCGCCCTGTTCGGCGTAGACACGGAGCGTGAGCCCATTTTCCTCCCCGGTGGCGACCTGACTGATGCTTAAAATCCCTTTACCCCCGCCCTTGAAACGGAGCAGCGCGTTGACATCCTCATCCAGCACCCTGTCCGGGAGGAAGGTACTTTTATCGGCACAGAGTTCGACAATCGGGTCGCCGGTGACGTATTCGAGCAGATTCACGCAGTGTGTCCCGACATCGCCCATAGTACCGCCAATCCCTGATTGTGCGGGATCCACGCGCCATGCGGCTTGCTTCTGACCGAGCTTTTCGTGTGGCACCATCAAGAAATCTTGGAGATACTCAACAATAACCTTACGGATTTGCCCCATGGAACCTTCCGCGAATAGCGAGCGTGCATGCCGCACGAGTGGATGCCCTGTATAGTTATGCGTCAATGCGAAGACGAGTCCCGAATCTTCGACGCATTTCACAAGAGCCTCGGCCTCCTCAAGACTGTAGGTCATCGGTTTATCGCAAACAACGTGAAAACCGGCATCCAAAAATGTTTTTGCGATTTCAAAGTGAGAGATGTTTGGCGTAACAATGCTCACAAAATCGATACGTTCATTTTCGGGACGCGCAGCTTCAGCTGCTGCCATTTCTGTATAACTGTTGTAGCAGCGATTTGGCGCGAGGTATAGCTCAGCCCCGGTGATCCGCGTATTGTCCGGGTCCCGCGAGAAACACCCTGCGACGACTTCAATTTGCTGATCCAATGTAGCAGCGATGCGGTGAACGCCGCCAATAAACGCGCCCTGCCCGCCGCCTACCATACCCATTCGTAATTTTCGTTTCCAAGATTCCATAGTACTTCACCTCAATTCGGTTATCGGTTGTCAGTATTCCGTTAATCCAAGCCGAGAATGTCTCGGTTCCGTGCCACATCCGTCTCGCCGCCCGCAAAGTCATCAAAGGCGACATCGGTTGTCTCTATGATATGTTTGGCGATAAAAGGCGCGCCTTCTGCAGCACCCTGCTCTGGACTTTTGACACAGCATTCCCATTCCAGCACCGCCCAACTGTCGTAGCCTGCTTCGGTGAGCAGTGTAAACACTTGTGTAAAATCCACTTGTCCATCACCGAGCGAACGGAATCTTCCCGCACGTCCCGCCCAGGACTGATAACCGCCGTAAACCCCGACCCGACCTGTTGGGCGGAATTCGGCATCTTTCACATGAAAGCCCTTGATGCGTTCCCCATAAAGTCGGATGAAGTCGATATAATCGAGTTGTTGGAGAAGAAAATGACTCGGATCGTAGTTGAGACAAGCAGCAGGATGGTCGTTCGTATAATCCAAGAACATCTCATAAGTTGCGCCATCGTAAATGTCTGAACCCGGATGGAGTTCATAGGCGAAGACCTGTCCGTTATCGTGTGCGAGATCCAGCAGTGGCGACCACCGTGCAGCAAGCTCCTTGAACGCCTCTTCAATAATTCCGTCCGGACGTTGGGGCCACGGATAAACGGTATGCCACGCAAAACCGCCTGAAAGCACTGGAATAACAGTCAACCCCATATTCACTGAAGCGTGGATGCACTTCGTCAATTCACCTGTTGCCCATGCTGTCCTTTCAGCACCACGCAAGCCGGGCGGATGGAACGCCTCAAACATCACTTCGTACGCGGGATGGACAGCCAGAACCTGCCCAGCGAGATAGCCCGCCACTTCTGTTGCTTCAAGTCCGATCTCGTTAAGCAGCCCTTTGAATTCGTCGCAATAGGTTTTGGACTCGGCGGCTTTTCCGAGATCAAGAACACGGTCGTCCCAACCCGGGAGTTGGATACCTTTGTACCCCAAACTTGCGACCCATTTCCCGATATTTTCCATACTGTTGTATGGTGCCTCGTCCCGCATGAATTGGGCAAGGAAGATAGCTGGACCTTTAATTTTCGGCATTGTGCCTCCGCTCCTATAGTTGTGTAAGTGCGGGGTGTTATCGCTAAACATCCCACACCACTTTGAACAGTTTTGAATAGAGAAAAATAAATTACCAAATGTTCATAGACTTTGGGTATAATATATAAAAGACATGATAAAATGTCAAGGAGTATTGTAAATCTTATCACCTTTAGCATGGAGGCGTGAATGTCAGGATATTATAGATCCCCAACAATTTGTCGGGGTACCACTGTTTTTGTATGTGAAGATGACTTATGGACAGTTCCTATAGAGGGTGGGATCGCTCGGCGGCTCACCTCGAATCTCGGTGCCGCAGGCTCACCACGCTTATCGCCGGATGGCGAATGGCTTGCTTTCGCAGGGCGTGAGGAAGGACCCTCGGAGGTCTACATCATGCCTGCCCTTGGGGGTGAAGCGAAACGCCTCACCTATCAGGGCAGTAATGTATCTATTGTCGGTTGGGACGCTGAGGGCAAGGATATTCTCTATTCAAGTGGCGCGGGGTTAGCGTTCGATCCGTGGATATGGAAAATTTGTTCAGAAGGCGGAGAACCACAACGCCTCCCCTACGGGCCCGCGAATCACATCGGTTTTAGCGATACCGGTGGTGTTATCCTCGGCAGATTGACGCGAGAACCTGCACGCTGGAAACGCTATCGCGGCGGCACAGCAGGGCAACTCTGGATAGACATCGAAGGCGAGGGACAATTTCAACCGCTCAAACCTGTGGACAGTAATTTCACAACCCCGATGTGGATCGGTGAACGTATCTATTTTATTTCTGACCACGAAGGGGTCGGGAATATCTACTCTTGCCTGCCTACAGGCGAGGATATTCAACGCCACACCCACCAAGATACCTACTACTGCCGTTTAGCGCAAACAGATGGCACGCGTATTGTCTATCACGCTGGCGCGGATCTGTTCGTTTATGACCTTGAGAACGACACCGAAAACCGGGTTGATGTTGAATTCAGAAGCCCACGCATCCAGCGACAACGGAAATTCGTCAACACCTCGGCGTACCTCCAAGAGTTTACGCCAACGCCGGACGGGCATGCATTGGGATTAACAGTCCGCGGTAAACTCTTTACAATGGCGAATTGGGAAGGCGCAGCCCTTCAACACGGGGAGCGGGATGGGATACGCTATCGCTTAACACAATGGCTCAACGACGGTAAACGCCTCGTTACGATTTCGGACGCTGAAGGTGAAGAAGCACTCGAAATTCACACCCGTGATGGCAGTGCAGACATCGTCCGCCTTGGCGATCTTGACATTGGACACGTCCGTCAGCTTGCAGTCTCTCCACACCTTGAAAGTGATGAAAACGACAGGGTCCTGCTCGTCAATCACCGTTTTGAGCTGCTGCATATTGATTTAGAGACACACGAACTTCAGATACTTGATAAAGGACATTACCAAGGCATCCGAGGCGCAGCTTGGTCGCCTGATGGTAAATGGTGCGCGTATAGTTTCGCACCGACAGAGACGACTCGCTCAATAAAACTCTGCAAAATTGAAACCGGTGAGACATGGCTCGTCACTGAACCCGAATTTAACGATTTCGCGCCCGCGTGGGATCCGGATGGGAAATACCTCTATTTTCTCTCCTATCGCGAATTTAATCCGGTTTACGACGCGCTCCACTTCGATCTCGGTTTTCCGACGGCGATGCGGCCTTTGTTGATAACTTTGCAGGAGACTTTAGGCAACCCATTCGTGCCGGAACCCCGTCCCTTGGAAGATGAGAAGGAAGATGAGAAGGAAGATGAGAAGGAAGATAAGGACAAAGAAGAAGATAAGAAGCAGGACGACGCGGATAAGGCATCTGACGAAAAATCCGAGAAGAAGGATAAACAGGAGCCGATCACCATAGATTTGGAAGGCATTTCGCAACGCGTCGTCGCCTTTCCGTATCCACGTGGACGTTACGGACAAATCGCAGGCATTGAAGGCAAAGTGATTTTCACCGCTTTTCCGGGAGAAGATACACCCTCCAGTGACGATAACCGTAGGGGTTCCAGAGGCACCCTCCACGTTTACGACTTCAAGGAACAGAAGAAGGATACACTCGTCTCAGGTATTGACGGTTTTGAACTTTCCCGGGACCGAAAAACACTCGTTTATGTGACCGGAAACCGTTTGCGGGTTATCAAAGCCGGCAAGAAGGTGGAAGCGAAGAAACCCGAAGCGAAGGGCGGGTCAAACCGACAAACAGGTTGGATCGATCTCAATCGTATCAAAGCCTCTATTGTGCCGACAGCCGAGTGGCACCAGATGTATCGAGAGGCGTGGCGACTCCAGCGCGATTTCTTTTGGACAGAAGATATGTCCGGCGTAGATTGGGAGCATGTCTATCAGCGTTATTTACCACTCTTGGATCGGATCGCAACGCGCGGCGAGTTTTCGGACCTCATGTGGGAGATGCAAGGGGAGCTTGGTACCTCACATGCGTATGAAATGGGCGGCGATTATCGGGGTTCACCGAACTATGCGCAAGGGTTTCTCGGCGCGGATTTCGCTTACGATGCCGAAAGCAACGGGTATCGTATCACGCACATCCCGCATGGCGATGGGTGGGAAGCTGCTAAGGATTCACCGCTCAGCGCACCGGGGATCAACGTCCGCGAAGGCGATGTTCTACTTGCTATCGCCGGACAGCGTGTCAGTGAAACTGTTTCACCGGGCGAACTGCTCGTGAATCTCGCGAATCAAGAGGTGCAGGCAACTTTCCAGAATGCAAGCAATGGCGAAAAGCGTGTTGTCACGCTCAAGATCCTCGGAAGCGAAAGCGAACTTCGGTATCGTGAATGGGTATCTAAAAATCGGCGGTACGTCCATGAAAAGACGGATGGTAAAGTCGGGTATGTGCATATACCGGACATGGGACGGCGTGGATATGCGGAGTTTCACCGCGGTTTCCTCGCGGAGGTAAGTTATCCCGGGCTGTTGATTGATGTGCGCTACAATGGTGGTGGACATGTTTCACAGCTGCTTTTAGAAAAGTTAGCGCGTCGGCGTATTGGCTATGACGTGCCGCGCTGGGGGACACCGCATCCGTATCCAGATGCTTCCGTTTTAGGTCCGATGGTGGCTGTCACCAACGAGAATGCGGGTTCTGATGGCGATATTTTCTCTCACTGCTTCAAACTGATGGAGTTAGGTTTGCTTATCGGCAAGCGGACGTGGGGTGGTGTTATCGGTATCTCGCCGCATCATCCGTTTGTAGATGGTGGTCGCACAACGCAACCGGAGTATTCCTTTTGGTTCGTTGATGTCGGTTGGCGTGTTGAGAACTACGGTACCGACCCAGATATTGAAGTAGATTATCGTCCACAGGACTATATCACCGATGCCGATCCGCAGCTGGATCGCGGCATTGCGGAGCTCCTCCGCCAGATGGAAGAGAACCCACCTGAACTGCCCGATTTCGGTGAACGCCCGCGTTTGACGTTGCCTACTTTACCGAAGATGTGATAAAATTAACCCAAGTTGCTACTAACAAGTTTTGAACGTTGCAACAAAGAATTTCAGGTCCCTTCCTCACCCCCGCTGAATGCCACAAGCGCATTCAGCCATTCGGGGATGTCTGTACGCACAACATCCTAGAGAAAGGAGCAAAACGGTGAAAGTTACAACTCGACAGTGTCGGTTAGACGTACTAAAAAACCGAGAGGCAGAGGGCACGCTCACACAGCAAGAACGCTCTGAGCTTGATGCCATCTTTGCGGAAATTGATGCGGAGGAAGCAGCAGCATTGAAACCAGCTATGGAAAAGTACCAAGCACAAAACGTCAAATTGTTGGATGAAAAGGTTGAACTTGAGACGACTGTCGCTCACTTACAAACTATCGTCGCTGCACAAAAACAACTACTTGATGATGCCCGTTCATATCTGGCACAACTTCGGGTAAAACGTGCAATGCTCGCTGAAGAGTACCACCGTGTCACTGGACATGACCTGACTGGAATACATTGAAATGGAATGCCATAATGGATGAACAACGACGAAAACAGGTGCGTGAACGTTATGCCTACTGTTGTGGATACTGTCGCGTTCACGAAGTGGATGCAGGTGCAACATTGACAGTCGATCACCATCGCCCAATGGCACATGGAGGTACGAATGATGATGAAAACCTTGTTTATTGTTGTTCGCGATGTAACGAACATAAAGGGGCATACTGGTACGAAGCTTGTGCACCGTACATTCGTTTACTTCACCCGCTTAATGATAAATTGGCATTACATTTTCAAGAGCAACAGAACGGTCAACTCGTTGGAAGGACACCCGAAGGCGTATTCTACATTCAACGATTGAATTTGAACCGTCAGCAGCTAATCGCGTATCGTCTTCAGAAACAGGAGAATCAAAGAAGACTCGATGAGGTTTCTGAACTGCGCCGGCAATTACATGATTTGCAACAGCAAATGATTCAAGGACATTCAGTTTTCTATCAAACTATGGAGGACATTGAACGCGAAACCACAGCAATTGAATCAGGAGATTTGCCCCGTTCTGAGTAAAAAATCAAGCGACCGTCACTAGGAGGAACTCAAAATGGCGACTAAATCCAAAATTGAGTGGACACAATCAACCTGGAATCCAATTCGCGGCTGTACGCGTGTTTCTGAAGGGTGTCGGTTCTGTTATGCAGAACGGATTGCTGCGAGGTTTTCAAAAAAGGGTTTGGCTTATGAAGGACTTGCAAAAATGACTAAAGCAGGTCCAAGATGGTTAAATGAGATTCGGCGTGTTCCAGAGTTACTTGATGCTCCGTTAAAATGGAAAAAACCTCAGTTAATCTTTGTCAATTCCATGAGCGATTTATTCCATGAGGATGTTCCATTAGAGTTTATTCTGGAGATCTTTGACACAATGACCAAAGCAGAACAGCATCAATTCCAAGTGCTTACGAAGCGATCAGAGCGTTTGGTTGAACTTAGTGATGAAATACAATGGCCCAAAAATGTATGGATGGGTGTCAGTGTTGAAAATCAAGATTATACATTCCGCATTGACGATTTGCGGCAAACAGGGGCCCAAATAAAATTTCTCTCTCTCGAACCATTAATAGGAGAACTCCGAAACCTTGATTTATCTCACATAGATTGGGTCATTGTCGGGGGAGAATCTGGACCCCAGGCGCGCCCTATGCAAGAGGAATGGGTAATTGATATTCGAAACCAATGTCAGCAAGCGGATGTTCCCTTCTTTTTCAAGCAGTGGGGTGGTCGAAACAAGAAGCGGACAGGCAGGATTTTGGAAGGGCGAACATGGGATAATTGGCCTGTAAAAGCTTTTGTGCTTGAACTGCTTCGGCACGGGGATATTAGTGCCGGTAGGGCCGCAAAACTCTTTGATATTTCCCGGTGGGATCTCTCCGACTTGATGTCTAAGGCTGGAATCTCTCCTTTTGCTGAGGTTACTGCTGAAGAATTAGCCGCTGAAGTTGAAACTGCCTTGAAGGTTTTGAATAGTTAAGGTAAAGTATAATTCCAAAGGTGGAAAGTCTTCTTTATTATGCATATACTCTGTGCGAACGTGGGTAGCACCTCGTTCAAATACCAAATCATTGATATGGAAACCACAACCTCCCTCGTCAAGGGCAGCGTGGAGCGTATCGGTAACTCGCCGTCTGCTTTCACACACGCGGTGCCAGGGAAATCCTCACGCGAGGGCGAAATTGATGCACCGACGCATATTGCTGCTATCGCGCACGCCATAGACCTGATTACCGATCCCGAAGTCGGTTGCTTTGAAGACTTAGCGCAGTTGGACAGCGTTGGATTCAAAACTATTCTTGCCAAAGGTTACTGGCGTTCAGCACGGATCACCGAAGATGTGATCGCTGCGCTGGAAGCATCTACACCGCTTGCGCCGATGCACAATCCTGCTTACATCGCTTCGATCCGTGCCTTTCAGGAACTGCTGCCATCAACCCCGCTCGTTGCTGTCTTTGAGACATGGTTCCATCAGACGATACCGGATTACGCCGCCGAATTCGGCGTGCCACGCTTCTGGGTCGAACAACACGACATCCGTCGCTACGGCTATCACGGTGCCTCACACCGATATATCTCTGAACGCGTACCGCAGCTGCTGGGACGGGAATCGGGAGAAGGACTGCGGATTATCTCGTGTCACCTTGGGGGCAGCTCGTCTCTCTGTGCCATTAAAGACGGTGAATCTGTTGATACGTCAATGGGAACATCTACACAATACGGGATGATCCAGTCTACCCGTTGTGGCGAATTAGATGCGTTTGCGGTGCTATATATGCTCGACGAAGAAGGATTTTCTACCGATGAAATCCGTCGCCAGCTGATTGAAGATTCAGGACTAAAGGGAATCTCCGGTACGAGTGGCGATATGCGCGATGTGGAGGCAGCGATAGCAGCAGGTAATGATAACGCGCGTTTGGCACTGGAGACTTACGTCTATGGCGTAAAAAAGTATATCGGCGCGTATATCGCCGCGCTGGGTGGCGTGGATGTGATCGCTTTTGCTGGCGGCATCGGAGAGAAAAGTAGCACAACACGCGCGAAAATTTGTGAGGGACTGGACTGGTGCGGTATCCACTTGGATGCAACGAAAAATGCACACGCGACAGGTGAAAGCGACCTCTCAGCAGATGACAGCCGCGCTAAAATTCTCATCGTTTCTACGAATGAAGAACTAATTGTATCGCGTGAGACTGCAAGCGTTCTCAAAGCGTGCGGTTGATCGGGGTCGCTCCTACAAACTGAACAGCACACCTTTTACATCAAATATTCTCTATCTCGGAAAATTCTGATGGCGAGCCATAGCAAACCTGCCGTAAGCAGGACAATAACGAGGAGTGCTACCCATACAGATGGCGGCGATGCCCCTAAGAAATCCCTGATTTCATGACGTGGTAGCCTGTAATGTGGAAACACTGTAAAGAGGTAGTGTGATATAGAGAGCCGTTTGATCCCTGTCGGCATGAACTCTGCTATAGTGATATTTTCCCACCCGATTACAAACAACAACGTCCATAGCACCGGATGTTTGAATTTCACTGCAAAAACAGTGGCAAGCGCACCATAACTTAGCAGTGCCAATGCGAATACTGCGCTATAACGGAAACTCATGCCTAAGTGGTACAGCAGGTTTTTATCCAATTTGGCGTGTGTCGCGATAATCCCTGTTAGGATCAGATGAGATCCGGCTATGATGGCAAAGGTGCCGGCAAGGTAGGCGGCGAATTTACTGAACAGGATCGTCGATTTGCGGAGCGGTCGCATCTGAAGATAGGTTAAACCTTTACCGTCAATCTCGTCGGAGATGATTGCGGTCCCGTAAAAAATCGCGCATAGGTCTACCAAGAGCCCATACAGGATTAGTGTTATCTGTGGTATAAACCTGTTGATAATTCTGCCATCTACTGTGAACCGAAATACGAGCGCGATAACAAGCGATAAAGCGCAGCCGATCAGAATCAGTACAGTTCGTCGACTCCAGAACATCTGGCGCAATGTCACTTTGAACAGCGCGCGGTAGGCAGGGAACGTATTTACTTTGGTAGCCATTAAAAACCTTTCAGAAAATGAGACTGTAAATTAATACTAACATTAATCTGTGGATTTAGCAAATTTTTTTACGATTATGGCGATGTCATTGCATTATTTTCCTCGTTTCCCGATCAAATTACAAAATTAAATGTAGATATGTTATGATATCCTATCAACGATGAGATTTTCTGGTGCTAACGGACCCATTCTATGCGTTGGAGGATATACACATGAATCAGCACGATTTTACCATCACCGATTCAGAGATTAGTTTTTTCGAGACGTTTGGTTATCTCAGTTTTCCGCAACTGATGGCAGACCGGATTACGGCGATTCAAGACGCTTTTGAAGCTGTCTGGACAGAGAGAGGCGGCGGGCATAACGGTAAACCGCACGAAGGCACAGCCCGGTCCTGTATTGTGCCTTTCATTGATCAGAGTGAGGAGTTGTCATCTTTGCTGGACGATCCGAGGATTTTGGCGATCGCGAAGGCACTCCTCGGCGACGATTTCAACTATATGGGCAGCGACGGCAACTTTTACGTCGGCGATACGGGATGGCATTCTGATGGTGGACATAAGTTGGAAGATCCGAGGCATATTAAGATTGCGTTCTACCTGGACCCACTGACGCGCGACACCGGCGCGCTCCGCGTCATTCCCGGCAGTCATCTTTTCGGCGATAACTATGCCGATGCGCTCTCTCAACGGGTTGGCAAGAGCCAAGAGTTGTGGAAGATGCACGGGAAAGATGTGCCTGCAACAATCTTTGAGACGACTCCCGGCGATCTGGTGCTTTTTAACCATAATACGAAGCACGCCGCTTTCGGTGGCGGCACACGCCGCCGTATGTTCACAATGAACCTCTGTCAACGCTATCCAGATGATAAATTAGACGCGCTACAGGCATATATCGCTGGATCCGCACGCTTCTGGATTGACCGAAAATATGGCGAGAAGATGATACGGACAGCGACTCCCGAACGGTGGATACATCTTGAACAGGTGCAAGCCAACGATGGACATCTCGCGGAACTCTCGCGTCAAGCACAAGAGCGGATGAGTGAACCCTCACGTGGATGATGTCTGTTGCTCCTGTCTGAACCGGGATTTACCGGATTAAAGGATTAGCAGGATAGGTTATGCTTGTTCCCAAGCGTTTCGGACATAAGCGATAGACTGTTGAAACCCTTTCTGTCCTGAACGGCTGGCTTCTTCAATGCTTAACCAACCATCGTAACCTGCTTGTCTCATGCATGAAAAGACTTGCGGAATAGGCGAAGCACCGGTGCCGACGCGAACAGCCTCAAATACACCGACTGCTTGCAGGTCGAAGATATGTAATACAACCACCCTGTGAACAACCTGCTCCAAAAGTGCGAGGACATCTTCACCGAGGACCAGTGGATTCGCCGTGTCAAAGCAGACCCCAAGGGGGGTGTCCGAGAGTGCGTCTAAGATTTCTAAAAAGATGTCTGTGGGTTGTGAGAAATCCCAATAATCCCACGGCGCGCCTTTCGTATGGTTTTCATAAGCGAGGGTGATACCATATCTCTCCGCCGCGTCGAGCGCGCGGCGAAAGCCATCTGTGACCCACTGCACGCCTGCTTCGCGTTCAATACCTGGGTGATTTTGCCCAGCTGTCACGCGAATAAATTTTGCACCGAGTGCTTTTGCCAATGCGATGTCCGCCTTTAGATCGCTTAATTCCTGTTCGCGTTGCGCTGCATCCGGATGTGTGAAGTCTGAATAGCAGGCGAGCATGCAGGGAATTATATTGTGCTTTTCAAGGGCGGCACGTGTCTGCTTTATCATTTCTGTGTCGCGCTTTGGAAAGAATTTGATGCTGAAATCGACCGCATCTAACCCTAATTCTGCACCGAGTCGGATCCAATCGGCGACGGTGCTTTTTCCTGTGAAGATGTCGTTATAAAGAGAGACAGGAAGGCAGCTAAGTTGCATTGTTAATCTCCTTTCCTAAAACATAAACCGATACATTGGGCGCCCTAAGGCAATGCCAATAAGTGTCCAGATAGCACCGACAAAAAACTCTCCGATGACCAAACCGATAAAGAACGGCATCGCTCGGCGATAGGTCCGTAAACCGCCTGCCTGAAATAGAATCACTTTGATCCACCACGACAAGAAAATTGAGAACCAATACCAACTTGTATTCCAGAAGCTCAGCGAGAGGGCATAACCTGCCGGGTGGAAGGGCCACCAAATGAACCGCCGGCGTAGTACCATCAAAAGCGTCGTTAGGGCGATAGCACCGCCAGACGCGGAGACGGCTCCCACGTCTATAGATTGCGGATTGATGAGCCACTGCTTTAGCTGCTCGTAGGTCCAGCGGCACTGTGCCTGCTCGCCGTAGACGGCACCGCCGTAGTAATAACCTTGCGCATAATATGCCCAGGCGGATGAAATTGTTGCGACGATAGTTACCAAGATGACAGCAATAATAAAGCGGTTATGCGATAAGCCGCGGGCCTGTGCGACCTTAAAACCTTCCAACATAATCGGCATCGGATGCGAACGATAGGAGCGATTGAAGCCGTGAAACATACTGAATGTTGTTAACCCCTCTGCCCCGATACGGCGGGTGCCGAGGAAGGAGACAAGCACCTTATCTGGTCGCCACGGCACATCGTGTGCTGGGGGACCGACTTCCGCACGGATGCGCGTAATGGCAATAGCTAACGCAAAGAAGAGCGTAAAGTAACCGAAAATGCTGAAGATCGGTGTACCTGTGCTTTTGAAGAAGACAAGGATAAAGATGCTACCGATGATCAAACCGATGATTGCATATCGGATATGTGATGCGGGTGTCCCTATTGTTTCCGCCTGTTGACTGGGATCGGTATTACCGCCTCGGAAAGCGTTTTTCACCTGTCGCACGATGAACTTCCGGGTTAGCCATATCGCTGATATCCCTAAACAGAACCATGCGCCGAAGGATTGCGCGTCGAGAAAAGGGAAACCCGGTAAATGTCCGATACCTGCCATCGTTCCCCAGACGCGCGTGATTTTATGAAAAAGATAGAAGAACCAGATAGAGAACGAAAGCTCCAGCGGTATAAAGAAACTCATCCCAATAGCAAACGGATAAACTGCGATGGGCAGTCTACCGATAGCGTTCAGCGGTTTCGTCTGAAAATGCTGCCCTAAATTATAGAGACTTCCCCCTAAACCCGGCACGACAGGAAACAGAAAGTGGAGCCCGTTAAGGAGGTTCATTCCCCCCGCAAGCACTGCCGCGAGTAGAAATAACCGATTGCTCAGGAGAGTCCGTCCACCGTTTTCCGTGAGGTGCAGCGGTATCTGAATGACGGGATAGCTGAGTTTTTCGTGATTGACCCATTGGTGTCGGATAAGAATCGTGATGCAGAGCATCATACACGTTAGCACGATGATCAAGGCAGACCACCAGAGCACAGGTGTCAGCCAGAGTTGTAAGTGTTGAACGGTGTGGAGGGAGGTATCGCCTTGATAGAAAGTTGCCAATACACTCCGCTCTT
Source organism: Candidatus Poribacteria bacterium (assembly GCA_963668035.1). GTDB lineage: Bacteria > Poribacteria > WGA-4E > WGA-4E > WGA-3G > WGA-3G. Next base: position 1,980,019 of record OY764073.1, read on the forward strand.
TAATGCTGAGCCAATCCGGTATATGTCGGTGGAACAGTTCGCCCCATTCGTTTTCTGGACTCGCGAACCAGATGGCGTAGGTGAGGAGGGGCCATAATATTTGGAGTGTGTCGTGTCCAGCGATGGAGGAGGCAATGGATACGAGTAGATAAACCACCATTAACTCGGCATCGGTTAGACGTGCGCTTTTCCGAATTACACGAAGTAATGGGTTCGCTGCCATTAAAATCAGCACGATAAAAATGACATTGAAATAGACGGTTGAGACGGTAGGGAAACTCTGACCTGTACTGTAACCGCTGGTCCCCCAGTTAATCATGAGCCAGTAGGAATTCGGGATCGTAATGAGGAGGGCAAGCAGCACCGCGCGAAGGCTCACTTTTGGCGCAGCTTGCGGGTTTCCAAAACTTGCTCTACGAAAGTTAGCTGGCATCTTTTGAGCTCTTTGTCTTATTTTGACAACGCTTTTAAATCACCCCAGGTCGTTGCTAATTTACCGTTCGGTTCGACAGCGAAAAACGCGGAATTTTCACCGAGATAATTCAGCACATTTGTTGTGAGTTTTCTCAGGTTAGTTCCTTCTTTCGATTTTGCGTCGGTATAAACACCGTTGTGGTGTCCGAGGGTGATAATTATGCCGTCGCCGACCTCATATTCAACAAAAGGGCGTTCTCCACCACCGGCACCGCCGCCGCGTGTCTTCGTTCCGAGAATCGTGCCTTCTGGGTCTGTTCCACCGAAGTTATGGAAGTCGGCGGTAAACCCAGGTTGGTCCATGCTGGTGAGAAAGACCGGTTTGCTGGTATCAAATCCTTCAAAGACGGGGTGTTTTTTGCCATCATCGGTTGGTAGCACACCAATTTCCGGTGGGTCCTTACCGAGCGGTTGAAAGACTCGTGGATCTCCGCCGCCTTCAACACCGAGTTCGACGACATATTTGAGTGCTAATGCTGAGAGAAACAGGCCACCGCCTGCCTCTACGTAGTCAAGGATTGCTTTCACGGTTGCATCGGCGAGAAACGGCTCTGGCAGTGCGTTTGTCTCTGTATAGAACATCCATAACACAGCGAATTGCTCCGGTTGCAATGCGGTGCCACCGTCTTTTTTGAAATTACCGGTTTTGTCTATGAGGAGTGTTGCGGTGTTGAAATTATCTTTTACCCACGCCTCAGCGGCTTCTTCCACTTCACCGAGTTTGTTACTACTGGTGAGGAATCCAACAGTTACATCTGCTGAACAGACTGGCATAACCATGCCTGCCGAAAAGAGAAGCATTAAACACAAGCAGTATACTGTTAGCCAATGTTTCATGGTGTTTTACTCCTTTTTTTTATTCTACCAATTCGGATCATATTCCCAGTTAACGTGCTGTCGTCCGTAGGTTGTGCCATTAATTTCGGTCTGGTGACAGACAAAGCATCTGTGAAAATCGGCAACACCGTGCAGTTCATGTGCTAACTGAATTTCTTCTGTGTTATGCACATGGCATTTGAGACAGGTATAACTCCCATAGTCCGTATCGGCATAGATCGCAATGTTATCTGCGACCTTTCGGAGGTGATAGGTGCTTTTGTTTTCAGTGTCGGTGACTTTCCATGCATTTCCCTTTTCCTTGATAGAGACAGGCGCGGTTTGTGGTACCTTAAGTCCGTGCTGTGAGAACCACCAGTGCAAGTCGTCAGGAACGGTATCTGACGTGTCCAATTCTTGCTGAACGGTTGCATCGACGTGGAATAGTAGGCGTTCAGGTGTATGGCACCTCGCGCAAGGGACATCGTGGACATCGGTGAGTGGGAAGAATTCGTCGTGTTCCAACTTTTGTTGCCCGTGGAAGACGATGCTGACGATCAGGATCGGCGCGAGGATAAGATGACACCGGAGCAAAATCTGCCTCGTCTTACGTGCGGTTAGACTCACTGCGACCCCGGTCCCTAAATTTGATAAAGCGAGTAGGAAGGTAAGCCATGAGTGCCATACGAGCGGTTGGAACGCGGAATGCAGTAATACCAAACACAAACCCATAGAGGCGAGGCGTTGATGGTATTTTAGCCATGTTTGGCGACTGCCCCAGCGGATCCAACGACTTCGCAAAAGGTAGAGGCTGGCGATGACGATAGCGATGGCACCGATAATGCTGATCGTGTGTCTCGCTTCCCCGAAGCTGCCTGCTTGCCAGATGCATAAACCTGAAATAACAGCAGCTCCAACAATGCCGTGTCCGATCTGGATAAAGACTTTCATGCCGTCAGTTTAGCATGGATGCGGAATGAGGTCAAGTCAAATTTGAAAAATTCCACGGTTGGCAGTATAATTGGATGAGGAGGGTAGCATAATGGCATTTAGTGATTTCAAGACAATTTCCGAAGTTTTAGAGGAATTCAGGATCGTATTCACAGAAAACGACTTTTTTCATGTTGAGAAACCCTTAAATCCTTCAGAACAATTTCTTCAAGATTTTGAGTTTTGCAGACAGCATATTGACGTTTTCGCGTCAGAGGCAGCAAGGTGTGAAACGATTATCTTTCCGATACTAAAGGAAATCTATAAACGATATGCTGATACCTACGCCCTTTGGATACAAAAACCTATTGCCTACGATCAACTATTGAGCGGGACACCTGATTACCTAATTGCGACGAAATCCGAATTGGGCAGACCCGTTGTCGGAACACCTTTGATCTTGCTGGTTGAGGCGAAGAAGAATGATTTTGAACAAGGGTGGGCACAATGTCTCGCGGAGTTGGTAGCCGCACAAAAAATAAACGATGCCCCAGATTTCCCTGTCTATGGTATTGTGAGCGACGGTATACAGTGGCAATTTGGACATCTTATTGGCGGTGTCTTTACCCAGAATCGAACGAATTTTAGTGTGGATGACTTGCCTGTTCTCTTTGGTGCTGTTGATTCCGTATTTAAAGCGACAACAGAAATTACCATTCAGGACTTTTCTGAGAAATCGATGTAAACTTTTCTTAGCAATATCTCGTATAATATATCATAATGCTCACGACTAATGGATACATCTAAAGGAGAAAAAGTGATGAAGTTGCAATTAATTTTGGTGGGACTTTCGCTTTTGGCAGTGGTAGCATTTGCCGGGTGTTATACGCAACTCGGTTACCATGCGTCTTCAGATTATGGGTATGGTCGGGTACACCATAAACACCATGAAGAGCCAACACAAGAAAAAACGGAGACAGAACACACTTCGGAAGCGTCAGAATTAAAACATTCAGATGACTCGGATTCGGAAGGCTATTACGGGCGACGGAAACGGAGTTATCGGACCACATATACGCAACCTTATCGGTATGATACCTATGGGTCGCCTTACGTCGCGTATCCGCCGGTTTGGTATTATCCGTATCGTCCATTTTACGGATACGACAGATATTATTACGGGTATCACGCCCCGTATTACGGTTATTATCCGTATAGAAATGTCTATCGGCGGTATCACAGTGGTAGCCGATGGACACCGCTTTCACGGCGGACTTACAAAAAACGCAATTTACGGCTTGAAAACCGGCGTTCGCGAAGTTCACGCAGCGTGACTTCACATCCGCCGAGGTCAAGATCAGAGCGGCAACGCCTAAGAAATCGCAACAAAGATTAAAAACGGAGGAATCGGAACGATGAAGAGAACAGTCTACACAGTCCTTATCTGTCTATTCGCCATAACGTTTTTGACGACCGTTAGTATGGCACAGGTAGAGGAGATAGCAATTGGGAATACATTCGGCGTTGGGGCGCGGACGATGGGGATGGGGGGTGCCTCGCTCGGGCTCGCCGATGATTTCACCGCCCTCTATTGGAATCCGGCGGGTATGGCGCAGATTCAGAAGTTTGAGTTTTTTAGCAGTTTGTCGCATAATAGGGCAAACGCGGATAGCTATTTCACGCATGGTGAAACAACAGGAACCAGCCGATCGCAGATGCGTCCGAATTCTATCGGGTTTATCTATCCACTGGAGACGCGGCAAGGTGGGTTGGCGGTCGGTTTCGGTTACAATCGTCAACAAAATTTCGATTATCAGATCGCTATTCACGGCATGGACACACATTCCGATACCGAGTTCAACGGATTCGCTATTGATGAAATGGATGCCAACAGAGGGGGTATCGGCATTTGGAGTTTTGGCGCGAGTGTATACGTCACAAAACGGGTTTCGGTTGGTGGGGCCTTGGATTTCTGGCACGGTAATAGTCTGAATCACTTGGATACGGAAGGCACCGACATTGTGAACGTGGATGCTGATCTGTCGCGTTTCAGGTACGACGACGAGATTGACCGCGAGTATTCAGGCATCGGTGGCAGAGTAGGCCTCCTTGCGCATCTGACAGATACTATCAGTCTCGGTATGACGCTGGTTGCTCCTGTTGAATTGGGCGTTGATGAACTTTGGTATCAGTCGACTGTAGAGGTTTATGATGACGGGGAAAAATTGTCGGATTCCGTAAGTGGCAATCAGGCATTTGACATTGAGAGACCGTTTGAAGTTGGGGCGGGGGTCGCTGTGAAGTTGCTGAACAAGCAGCTGATTTTGGCAGGCGATGTGCAGCTCACAGACTGGACACAGACCCGCTACGATCCGGCACCAGCAGATGATATTCCGAAGAATAATTTTGAAGAATACTATGCCCCTGCACTTCAGGTGCGGATCGGTGCGGAGTATCAGATACCGACTATTGATACACACCTCCGTGTCGGTTATTTTCTGGATCCGATTCCATTCACCTATGTCCTCAATGATGTGAGCGTTGTAGACGTACGTCCGTTCTTAACAGCAGGTGTAGGAAAGATTTTTGAAGATTCACTAAAGTTTGATGTGGCGTATATGCTCGGTACTTGGAATCGGGGTGGTGAAGGCTGGACAACGGAGCGGCGGACGCATCGGGTTTTCGTTTCTGCTGCGTATCGGTTTTAGTTGATCGTCGGTTATAAAACAGAAACGGGCGGAGTGCATAACTCCGCCCGTTTATTTTAATTCAATGTGCCAATGAACGCTATCAAACAAGTTGGATGTAGCCCATCTGTGTGCCGTCGCCTTTTCGGAGTTCGCCTCTGATGATACGCGTGTAACCCCCGTTCCGGTCTTGGTAGCGCGGTGCTATGTCATCGAAGAGTTTGCGTAGGACAGCGTGCTTGTCAATTGCAGTAGGGTCCTCGCCTCTTCCGGGTTTGTAGTGCAGGTTTGTCCCGTAAAGCATTTTTGCGGCTTGTCGCCGTGCGGGGAGATCGCCCTTTTTCGCGAGTGTGATGAGTTTTTCAGCCACTCGGCGAAGTTCTTTACATTTCGGGAGTGTTGTCCGAATTTGTTCGTGTTCAAATAGCGCGGTGGCTTGGTTTCGAAAAAGTGCCTTTCGGTGGCTTGTCGTTCGTCCCAATTTCCTTCCACGTTTTCTATGCCGCATCTTCTTCCTCCATATATACGTTGTCGGGAAGCGTTATGATTTTAAGGAGGCGCGCTCCAAATCGTCTTCACTGATGTCTACGCCATCTATCTCGTCCGGTTCCATGCCGAGGTGAAGTCCCATGTTGGCGAGTTGGTCCTTGATTTCGTTTAGCGAGGTTCGCCCGAAATTCTTGTATTCCAACATATCCTTTTCCTCTTTTGCGACGAGTTCGCGTATTGTTTTAATGTTTGCGGTTTCGAGGCAGTTGCTGGCTCGGACAGAGAGTTCAAGTTCGGAGACAGGTTTTGCGAGGTATCGATTTCGTCGGAGTTTCGCCTCGTCAACTTCAGGCTCCGGTTCAACGTAGTTTTCATCGAATTCTGTAAACAGTTCAAGTTGTTGTAATAAAATAGTCGCTGCGCGCGTAACGGCTTCCTTTGCTGTGATAGTCGCATCTGTCCAGACTTCGAGGTTAAGTTTATCAAAGTTTGTCATATCACCGACGCGCGTTTCCTCTACCCAAAAGTTGACTTTCTCAACAGGTGAGAATTTCGCGTCCACAGGAATTAACCCGATATTCTGTCCAGTGGGTCTGTGTTCTTCAGCAAGCGAGTAGCCTCTCCCTGTTTGGGCGTGGATTTCTATATCTAACCCCTCACATTCGTCGAGGGTTGCGATATGCTGGTCGGGGTTTATAATCTCAACGAGGGCATTGGGACGGATATCAGCAGCCGTGACTTCTCCGGATCCTTCAGCTGTCAATGTGAGCTGTATCGGATCATCGGTTGTGATATCCAACCGAACCTCTTTAAGGTTGAGGATAATTTGGACTACATCTTCCAATACCCCGGGAATTGTAGCATATTCGTGTTTTACCTGTTCAATTTGAACAGCCGTGATCGCTGCGCCCTTAATTGAAGAGAGGAGGACTCGGCGGAGGGAGTTGCCGAGAGTTGTTCCAAATCCGCGCTCGAAAGGTTCAGCGGTATATTTTGCGTAATCGGGCCGTAAAGATTCGGGGTCAGTTTTCAGTCGTTCGGGTATTGATAGCTCGGACCTTATCATCGATTTCCTCCTATAGGATTAAACTGAATGTTAGAACGGACATGAACTGTGGGCGGTGCTTTGCCGAGTTACCTGTCCGCCCATAATTCTGTGTCAGAGTCATAGTGTTGGACATCCCCTGATTTCCACGAGCGTTTGCGTGCAGGCGTGCTATTGCACGGCATACATATTGATGGAACACTCGAGATTCGATAATGCACGAGATATGGAGATGTGCCTATCGGGAGTAAAGTTCAATGATGAGTTGCGTTTCAAGGTCCACGGCGATCTGCTCTACGACGGGTGCTCCCTGAACACGCCCTTCCGCTTTATCAATATCGATTTCGAGCCATTCAGGGGCACCGCGTTGTTGGGTATACTCCAGTGCTTCCTGAATGACAGCGAGATTTCGGCTCCGTTCACGTGGTGTGATAACATCGCCGATCTGCACGATGTAGGAAGGAATGTTAACACGTTTGCCGTTGACGGTGAAATGATTATGCTTCACGAGTTGGCGTGCCTGATTTCGAGAAGTCGCGAACCCGAGTCGGTAAACGACATTGTCCAAGCGGCGTTCAAGAAAACTAATCAAATTCTCACCAGCAATACCTGATTGCCGAGCTGCTTTGAAATAATAATTGCGAAATTGTTTCTCAAAAACGCCATAAGTTCGCTTGACTTTCTGTTTCGCGCGTAGCTGTCGTCGGAAGTTGTCGCGCCCTCGGCGCGGTGGCGTTTGCCCATGTTCACCAGGCGGATAGCTCCGGCGTTCAAAGGCACATTTGGGACCGTTGCAACGCCGCCCTTTCAGAAAGAGTTTTTCACCTTCCCGGCGGCATAATTTACAGACTGCGTCTAAATATCTGCTCATTCGTTTTCCTCAAATACCTCAAACCCGTCGTCTCTTCGGGGGACGACATCCATTGTGTGGAATCGGAGTCACGTCTTTCATCAAACTAATTTCGAGACCGGCTGCTGCGAGTGCTCGTATAGAGGACTCTCGCCCGGATCCGGGACCTTTGACTCTCACTTCCACGCGTTTCATGCCGTGATCCATTGCCCGGCGGGCACAAGCTTCAGCTGTCTGCTGTGCAGCAAAAGGCGTTGACTTCCGGGAACCCGTGAAAGTCATCCCAGCGTTCGCCCAAGCAACGGTGTTTCCATTTAAGTCTGTGATCGTAATAATGGTGTTATTGAAGGTAGCTTGGATATGTGCTATACCCTCAGGTACATTTTTGCGTTCTCTTCTTCTTCCACGCAAAACGATACTCCTTTCTTATGCGTCTTCAGCAATCGACAATCGGTTGTCAGTTTTCAGTAAGCGCGTCTATGCTTATCCGAAAAATTGCAGATAAAAACTGACAACCCATTCTGATTAGCCGCCCTTGCGTGCTGCCTCTTTGGCTTTTCTGCCGACAGAGATAGTTTTTGCTTTTCCCTTACGGGTGCGAGCATTGGTATTCGTGCGCTGCCCGCGGACAGGTAATTGCCGACGGTGCCGTAAGCCACGATAACTGTTGATATCCATCAGTCGTTTAATGTTCTGATCGACTTCGCGTCGGAGGTCACCCTCAATCTTATAATCTTGAATTTTGTCTCGGAGTTGACTAATCTCATTTTCAGCGAGCGTGTCAACTTTTTTCCCCGGATCAATGTCAAGGTCGGTGACAATTTTCGATGCGGTGTAACGACCGATGCCGTAAATTGCTGTTAGTGCGATGTCTATCCGTTTGTTTCGGGGTAAATCAACCCCGGCAATCCTTGCCATGCGTATCCTCCTTTTTAGTAGTTATCAGTTATCAGTTAAGAGATTTGCGAAACGATAGCGTTTTTTGGTAACTGTTATAACCGGTTTGGGTAAGGCTGGTTACCAGAAAACTTGGAACTCTCCGGAGTTAATTGATGACTGCCAATTATTAAAGGGTTAGCCCTGTCGCTGTTTGTGCTTCGGGTTGGAAGCACAGATCACTCGGACAACGCCTTTTCGCTTAATAATTTTACACTGGTTACACATTTTTTTTACAGAAGGTCTGACTTTCATAATATTCACTTTCAGACGAAAGCACTTAACGTCGTCTGCCTTTGAGTTTCCGATCCTTCAGGAATCCTTCATAGTGTCGGACGGTCAAATAGGATTCGATTTGTGACATTGTATCTAAGACGACACCGACCACAATCAAGATAGAGGCTCCATCCACCGTGGTTGCTCCGATGTTGAGACGTTCTGTGATAATAATCGGGATCACGGCGATAGCGGCAAGAAAAACTGCGCCCGGCAGCGTGATCCGTGTAAGAGTCGTATTGATATAATCAGCGGTCTGTTTTCCTGCACGGATACCGGGGATAAAACCGCCATATTTCTGCAAGTCCTCTGCCATTTGAACAGGGTTAATTTGCACGGCTGTATAAAAATAGGTGAAACCGATGATTAGCAACGCATAAAGGGTAAGCCACAACGGTGTCCCGGTCTCAATGAGTGCTTGTGCGCCTCCCACCCATTCCCAATCTCGTGGAAGAAAGCTGAGTGCGGTCGTTGGGAACTGAATAAGCGTAATCGCAAAGATGATTGGAATCATGCCAGCGGCGTTAACTCTCAGCGGCAGGTGTGTCGATTGCCCGCCCATCACTCTACGCCCGCGGATTTGTCTACCGTATTGTACTGGAATTCTCCGGACCGAGAGCGTGATGAAGACAGTTCCCATAACAGCTACAACAATAAGCGCAACGAGTATCACGAGTTGTAGGATTCCGAAATTTCGTTGGTTCACTAAGTTGTTTAAAACAGTAGTGACTCCGCCGGGTAATCCAGCAATAATCCCGACTGTAATGATTAACGAGATACCTTGTCCGATACCACGTTCGGTGATTTGCTCACCAAGCCACATAACGAAGGAGGTACCTGCTGTGAGCGTTAAGACGACGAGGAAATGCCACCATAAGTTAGGATCTCTGACGATTTCCCCTGCTTGTCCGGTAATGTTTTCGGGGTTCCGTAAGACGATACTAATCGTTATACCTTGGATGATACTGAGTATAACAGTTCCGTATCGTGTGTACTGCGTCATTTTCTTTCTGCCATCGGGCTCTCTGGAGAGTTTCTCCAAAGAAGGCACAATGACACCGAGGAGCTGCATAATGATTGAGGCACTAATATACGGTTGTATACCGAGTGCGAAAATCGTCATTTGACTAAACGCTCCCCCGGAAAACAGATCAATGAACCCAACGACATTGCCTGCACGTTCCATGAGTTGTTGAAAAAACGCTTCAAGTGCCATATCGTCGATACCGGGAAGCGTAATATGTGCACCAAGGCGGTAAACAATCAAGAGCAACCCTGTAAAAATGAGGCGTTTCCGCAATTCAGGGATTTTAAAAGCGTTTTGGAATGCCTTAATCACTTATTTCTTTTCCTCCTCGCCTGCAGACTCTTAAGCAGCATTTTCCGGATTCGCGTGCAGACCGAGTAGTTCGGCTGTACCACCTTTGGATTCAATTTTTTCGATCGCTGATTTTGAGAAACGGTGTGCTTGGACTTTCAGTTGTTTTTCGAGGTTACCGTCGCCAAGTATCTTTACCAAGGCGTTCTTTCGTTTGATTAAGCCTGCTTCGCGAAGGGATTCCGGACTGACAATCGCTGCGTCATCGAAAAGATTGAGGGTTTCAACATTGATAATATCATATTCGAAGCGTTTGTGTCCGGTTCGCCGTGGTCCGCGTTTGGGTAAGCGGCGTACCAGGGGCATCTGCCCCCCTTCAAACCATGCTGGAATTGAACCTCCGGATCGCGACTTTTGTCCTTTGTGGCCGCGTCCACAGGTTTTACCCCAACCCGAGGCGTTCCCTCTGCCGACTCGCTTCCTTGAGCGTTTCGCACCCGGTGCGGGTTTAAGTTCATTCAATTTCATTACGATTACTCCATTCCTTAAACGTACATTGTCAGCGTATCTCGGGACCAAGCGTTTGACAGACACCGACAAAACATTCTTGACTCGCTTTTAGCGTTTCTTGAGGAGTTCTTCAACAGATAGGTCGCGTAACCGTGCGACTTCGTTGATATCCTTGAGGTTCTTTAACCCAAGCATAGTGGCTTCAGCGATATTTTTCACGTTCCGGGAGGAGAGACATTTTGTCAGAGCGTCTCGGACCCCCGCGAATTCGAGAATAGCACGCGTCGCGTGCCCTGCGATAATACCTGTTCCGGGACTCGCCGGTTTCAACAAAACTTTGGCAGATTTGAATTCGCACGTAATTTCATGCGGGAGTGTGCCGTTGACGATGGGTACCCGAATGAGGTTTTTTCGAGCGTCGGCGAAACTTTTGCGGAGCGCGCCAGCAACTTCGCTTGCGCTCCCAAATCCGATACCGACAATCCCATCACGATTGCCAACAACTGTCAGCGAGTTAAAGCTTGGCGTTCGCCGTCCCTTACCAACTCGCATCACACGGTTAATGGTAATCATGCGTTCCTCAAATTCAAATTCCTCAGGGTTGATTTTATCTTTCAGCAAAAAAATCTCCTATCCGGTGCTAATCCTGCTCACATATAGATGTGTGGTCACAGGAACCGGCTTACGGGGCAATTAGAACTTCAGTCCTTCAGCTCTCGCTGCTTCAGCGAGGGCTTTTATGCGCCCGTGGTAGAGATGTCCGCCCCGATCAAAGACGACTACCTCAATTTCCCGCTGCTTGGCTTTTTGGGCGATAAGCGCGCCAACACGTTCCGCTGCCGCTACATTTCCACCGTTTGCAAGCGTCTCTTTCAGTTCCGGTGATAAAGTAGAGGCTTCAGCAACCGTTACACCAAGTTCATCGTTAATGAGTTGCGCATAGATATGTTTTAAGCTTCTGAAAACAGCGAGCCGCGGTCTGTTCCCGGTGCCGCTAATCTTTTGGCGGACGCGTTTCCGACGCCGGCGATGGCTCATCCGTTTCTTTTTTATAAGTGTCAAGGGTTCTCCTTATTCCCATGGGCGCGCTGTTTATTTCATAGGAAGTTATCGCGCGCGAAATATAACAGCCTTAGCCGGCAGCAACAGCAGCTTTCCCTTCCTTATCTCGGACGCGTTCGCCATCGTAGCGGATCCCTTTACAAGGTTTGTAAGTATCGGGCTTCCGGATTTGACGAATAGTCGCTGCGACTTGCCCAACGAGTTGTTTGTCAATACCGCTAACAATAACAGGCGTGTGCGCTTGTCCATCTATTGTTTCAGAGGCTTCAACACTCAGGGTAATCCCCTCAGGTGGTGTATAAGTGACAGTGTGTGAATAACCGACATCAAGTACCAGATTTTTCTCACGGTTGACTTCGGCACGGTAGCCGGTCCCCACGACTCGCAGTTTTTTCTCAAAACCGTCTGAAACCCCGGTAACCATGTTGGCGATGAGGCTGCGCGCCAACCCGTGTAAGGCTTTATACTGTTTGAGTTCACTATTTCTTTGGACGGTTAGGACGTTTTCCTCAAGCGTCACATCGATTCCATCTGGAAGTTCCCAATTGAGACTTCCTTTGGGACCCTCGACCTGTACATCGTTCTTGTTTAGAGCGACCTGTACTTTGTCGGGTAATGGAATCGGTTTTAGTCCAATACGTGACATTCTGTATCTCCCAGTGGATTGAGAGTCATCTGCAAAATCTTACCAGACGTAACACAAGACTTCGCCGCCGACTTTTTCCCTGCGGCATTCGGGCGTAGTTTTTAGCCCGTTGGATGTTGATAGAATAGCGATACCGAGTCCGCCGTAGACCCGTGGTAGGTTATCCGCTTTGACGTAAATCCGTCTCCCCGGTTTGCTAATCCGTCTCAGATTTGTGATGACCTTCTCTTTTTTCGTAGTTCCGTACTTCAAATAGATTCTTAAAATCCCCTGTTTTCCATCTTCAAGCAGGCGGTAGTTTCGGACGAAACCTTCTTCTGCCAAAATGCGTGCGATTTCCGCCTTGACTTTTGAAGCGGGGATTTCAACGCGTTCATGTCCTGCCATATTGGCATTGCGGATACGTGTTAGCATATCGGCAATCGGATCGGTCATCGACATGAAAGATTCTCCTTATTTCGTTTTGCTTTTGAATAGCCGCTGTGCCTGCCCTACTTCTGTTTAGAGGCAGACAGGTTTTTAGTCTTACCAGCTCGCCTTTCGGACCCCGGGGATTTTACCCGCGCGGGCGAAGAGACGAAAACAGATACGACACAATTCAAACTTGCGCAGATACCCACGCGCCCGTCCGCAAGTTTTGCAACGGTTGTATTTCCGGGTTTGGAACCGCGGGGTCCTTTTCTGTTTGGCAATCCATGCTTTACTTGCCAACTTAACTGCTCCTTTTCTTGTTTATCCGGGACGCGTGTTTCTCGGAATGTCCGGATGTTGCAAGATGTTGAAGGTTAGCTGCGTTTGAAGCTGCGAGGATGTTTTGGGTGCCATTAGTGGTGGCCCCGTATACTACCGCGCCCATCTAATTTCGGAACGGCATTCCGAGCAGTCTTAGCAATTCGCGGCCTTCTTCGTCTGTCGGGGCGGTCGTAACAACGGTTACGTTCAGCCCTCGGATATCGTTAACGTCATCGTAGTCAATTTCCGGAAAGATTAGCTGCTCGGTGAGACCGAGGGAGTAATTACCACGCCCGTCAAATGCGTCCGGCGATACGCCGCGAAAGTCCCGAATTTGCGGTAGTACGATGTTTACCAGTCGATTATAAAACTCATACATCCGCGCCTGTCTTAACGTAACTTTACATCCGATTGCCATACCTTCTCTGACCTTAAACGCAGAAACGGATTTTTTGGCATGCGTAATGATCGCGCGTTGTCCTGCAATAAGCGTGAGTTCTTCGACAGCATCTTCCAGGGCTTTCTGGTTTTCAAGAGCTTCGCCGACCCCGATATTGAGTGTAATCTTGTCCAGTTTCGGAATCTGCATCACATTTCTATAGTTAAAATGGCTCTGTAATGCAGGCATGACTTCCGTTTGATAAAATTCTTTGAATGGACTCATGAATCGTGTATCCTATAAATCGCTTATATAGTGAGGTTTATCTTGGCAACGCTTCTCTTAATCAATCTTTTTCAGATTAGAGATGTGAATAGTGCCTTCACGTTCTACAACCCCGCCTTGTCCCATTTGGTTAGGTCGGAGGTGGCGTTTAAGGATATGAACGCCTTCAACGATTGCGCGTTGTTTTTTTGGGAACACCTCTAAAACCACACCTTCCTTACCGCGATCTTTTCCGCTAAGGACTACGACCGTGTCCTCCCTCTTAATATGCAGTTTTTGTCGTGCCACAATTGACCTCCTAAATAACCTCTGGTGCAAGCGAGATAATTCGGGTGAACCCCTTTTCTCTAAGTTCTCGCGCGACGGGCCCGAAAATACGGGTGCCTCGTGGAAGTTGGTTACCATCTCGATCCGGCGGATGGACGAGGACCGCAGCATTGTGATCAAATTTAATATAGGACCCGTCTGGGCGCCGATATTCTTTAGTTGTACGGACGACGACTGCGCGAACGACTTCGCCGGCTTTAACCTGTGTATTAGGTGTCGCTTCTTTGATGCTCGCTATAATGACATCGCCTACGCGTGCGTAGCGACGCCGAGTGCCGCCTAATACACTAATGCACATTAATTTCCTTGCGCCAGTATTATCAGCACAGGTTAATCGAGAGTATGATTGAACCATTTTTGTATCCTCCTCTACCGTTTTCAAAAGGGTGTGTTTTGGAAACGTCAGAGTGTGGATGAAAACCCTTTCTTTTTCAAGTGCCATCAAGTGCCATATATACACTGGGCACTGGATGTTCTATTTTCACCGGCTGTATAAACACGGCATAAATTTTCCTGTGATAGCACTTCTTAATCGTTTGCGGGCTGTACTGTGCTTAGGACTGTTTGGACCCGCCACCGTTTCTGACGACTCAGCGGCCGGGTTTCAACAACCTGCACCACGTCACCGACGTTACAACTATTCTGTTCATCGTGAGCGAGAATCTTCTTCGTTTTCCGGACGACTTTCTTGTAAAGCGGGTGCTGATAGCGACGGACAATCGAGACTGTGACCGTTTTATCCATACTGTTGCTTGTAACAAGACCTGTCCGAAATTTACGATGTCTTCTTCTTTCCTCGTTCAACTTTATCCTCCATACCAACCAAAACCTATACGGCTACTACTTTGCACCGAAATCTTTAATACGTAATTCCTATTAAGATTGATGAACCGTGCGGTTAATTTACTGTGAACGCCCTTGCAAGACAGTTTTCACACGTGCGATGTCCTTGCGGATCTTACCGATACGTGTTGTGTCTTCTTGTTGTCCTAAGATACTTCTAAATCTTTGGTTAAACAAGTTCTCCTTTAGCGTCTGCAGTTCACTTTCCAACTCTTCGGTTGTTTTCGCTCGGAGTTCATCTGCTCTCATATTTCTATCCCTCCTTAGCTGCTATCAAAAATATGATGCTTGCGTTTTTCCAACGCTGGAGTCGTATACGAAGTTACGGATTCCGTGCAACGAACTTAGTTTTAATTGGCAGTTTGTGGGCGGCTCGTTTCATCGCCCCTTTTGCATCTTCAAGCGAAACGCCGCTTAATTCAAAAAGGATTCTGCCGGGTTTAGCCACAGCGACCCAATGTTCAGGTGGGCCTTTCTTGCCCTTACCCATGCGGGTTTCAGCAGGTTGTTTACTGAGGGGTTTGTGCGGAAAAACCTTGATCCAAAGTTTTCCGCCGCGGCGTACGTACCGGGTGATAGCGATACGGGCGGATTCAATTTGGTTATTCGTAATCCAGCCGGCTTCCATTGCCTGCAAACCGTATTCACCGAAGTTAATTTGTGATCCCCGGAGCGGTTTTCCACGGCGTTTTCCGCGATGCACATAGCGGCGCATCACGCGTTTCGGCATTAACACCTTAGATGCCTCCTTAAAATAAAACCATGCGGACAGTTATGAATTAATTGTTCTTTGTGTTCTGATTATTCTGATTGCTCTGACGCTGTCTGCGTCTATTTCTGCCTCTGTCTTGTCTCCCGGATTGTCGGGAACGTCCATCTTGAGAGCCAGAGCGCCTGTCGCCCCGTCGCCGCCCAGAACGTTGTGAGCCTGTATCCTCACGCCGTCCAGATTGACTGCGGGCAGATGTTTCGCCCTTTAGTTTGTCAGGAACACCGATAATTTCGCCCTTGAAAATCCAAGTTTTGACTCCGATTTTACCGTACGTCGTATTTGCTTCGGTAAATCCGTAGTCAACGTCTGCTCTAAGCGTATGAAGTGGGACGCGTCCCTCAATACTGGATTCGGCGCGGGCAATTTCCTTACCGTCTAATCTCCCACTGACCATAATTTTAACGCCCAAAGCCCCTGCTTGCATTGAACTGGAGATGCTACGTCGCATTGCGTGTTTAAAACCGGCGCGGCGTTCTATTTGCGTGGCAACGGCTTCTGATACAAGCTGTGCATCGAGTTCAGCGACTCTAATTTCCGATACATCAATCCGGACGGGGCAGCCGATTTCTTTTTCAATTAATGCTCGTAGTTTATCAGATTCAGCCCCGCGACGCCCGATGACGATTCCGGGACGCGCTGTATGGATGTTGATGCTACAACGGTCAGCGACGCGTTCTACTTCAATGCGCGAAATGCCAGCGCGTGCCAATTGCTCTTTGACGAACTTCTGAATCTTAAAATCTTCGTGGAGCCATTTGGCATAATCGCGTTCGCTGTACCACTTTGAATCCCACGTCTCAATGATTCCTAAGCGTAAGCCACGCGGGTGAGTTTTTTGTCCCACGTAAACCTCCTATTGGATTTTCCCGCTTGTGACGTGGGGTCCGAGGTGTGTTGTAGCTGCCTACTATTCAACATCTTCGGTACTCTCCTCATCAACAACAACGGTGATATGGCTGCTGCGTTTGAGTATCCTATTTGCCATACCCCGTGCCCGGGGACGTATCCATTTTCGCGTAACCCCTTCATCGACGCGGATCTCTTTGACGTATAAGTCCGCAATATCGATATTTGGGTCTTGATATTGTGCGTTCGCAGCTGCGGACTGAATCAACTTGTAGATGATAGGGGACGCTGCTTTATGCGTAAAGCGTAATTGATTTAGTGCTTCTTCAACATATTGATGACGGACAAGATCGGCGACCAAGCGCGCTTTCCGCGGGGCGACCGATGCGTTCCTAATTTTAGATCTGGCTTCCATCAGTGTCTCCAGTCATAGTACCCGAACCTAAAAGATTGGGTTTTGAAGGTTCTCACACACAATTAAGCTCTCGCTCCACCGCCTGATGCGTGAGAACGGAAAGTCCGAGTCGGTGAGAATTCCCCAAGTTTATGACCTACCATGTTTTCCGTGATATACACGGGAAAAAACTTTTTACCGTTGTAAATTGCCAATGTGTGCCCTACCAATTCTGGCGTAATGGTTGAACGCCGTGACCAAGTGCGGATCACACGTTTGGTGCCGGAACGTTCCATAGCGGCTACCTTCTTGGCAAGTTTCGGGTCTATATAGGGGCCCTTTTTGATAGAACGCGCCATTCTGTGTCTCCTTTACCTTTTAAACAATATTGGCTCGCTTCGTGAGCGAAGCCTCCACGAAAAGGGTTATTTTCGTTTTCCGACAATATAGCGGCTCGATTTTTTCTTCGGATTTCGCGTCTTATACCCTTTGGTTGGAACGCCCCAAGGTGTGACCGGATGTCGCCCCCCGGAACTTTTCCCTTCACCACCGCCGTGTGGGTGATCAATCGGGTTCATTGCGACCCCTCTGACTTTCGGGCGTTTTCCGAGCCAGCGTGAACGTCCGGCTTTACCAATGACGATCTTGCTGACATTTCCAATTTGACCGAGTGTTGCCATCGCTTTCACCGGAATCAGTCGAATCTCGCCTGACGGGAGCCGGATACGCGCATATTTTCCCTCTCTGTCAACTAATTGGGCAGCTCCGCCAGCACTACGCACAAGTTGCCCGCCTTTGCCGGGTTTCATCTCTATATTATGGATAGAAGAACCGAGCGGGATTTTTTCAAGTGGCAAAGCATTACCAACCCGAATCTCTGCATCTTCGCCTGAAGTTAGCATGTCCCCGACTTGGATACCAACCGGGGCAAGAATATAACGTTTTTCGCCATCAACATAGTGGAGAAGTGCGATATGCGCGGAGCGATTCGGATCATATTCAATGGCGGCAACTTTCGCAGGAATCCCAAACTTATCGCGTTTGAAGTCAACAACCCGGTATCGGCGTTTGTGTCCGCCGCCGCGGCGCCTCACTGTCATGCGTCCGCTGGAATTCCGACCGGCTTTCTGCTTGCTACCCTTGACGAGCGATTTCTCGGGTTTACTCCGCGTAATCTCTTCAAAAGTGTACCCTGTCATAAATCGACGACTTGGGGTTATGGGTGAATATGTTTTAGGCACGTTAATTTCCTTTTTAATGGTTATCAGTCTTCAGTTGTCAGTCTGGTTTTTGATCACTGACCATCTTCTTGTAACCGTCGTTACCCCAATCGGTAATGACCGTGAGAGAAAGATGTTAGTAAATCACAAGCTTAACGGATAACTCATAAGACTGAAAGCTGAAGACCGATAACTGATGACTATATAGTCTCAAACTCTTGGATAGTTGCCCCTTCTCTTAGCGTAATAATCGCTTTTTTCCAATGCGGTTTTCTACCGCGTTGATAACGCAACATTTTACCTTTCGGCTTACCGCGAACGCGCATTGTGCGTACTTTGAGGATATCTCCTTGTATCTCGAACAACTCTTCTGCAGCACGGCGAATCTGCGGTTTTGTTGCATTGCGATCAACAACAAACGCGTACTTATTATCTCCGCGGAGAATTGTGCTTTTCTCTGTAATTAGCGGTTGCAGTATAATCTGATATGCATCCTTCATCAGTCTTGTCCTTCCGCATCTGAACCGGTGTTTACGAATTTGGCTTCGAGTTTTTCAGCGGCTTTCTCGGTGATTATCAATGTGTCGTGCCACAGAACTTGATAGATATTGAGCGTGTTCCACGTGCAGCTGTGAACTTTCGGAATATTCCGAACCGAGAGGTTGATATTCGAACTATGTTCATCAAGAACGAGGAGTACCTTTCCGTCAGCGTTCAATGCTTTTAGCATACTAACGATGTCTTTGGTACGCGGTTGTTCAAGCGTGAAATCTTCAATAAGAATGCACTGCTGATTCTGGAACCGATCTGCCAGGGCGCTATGTAAACCGAGTCGTCGGATGCGTTTCGGGGTGTGCTGACGATAACTTCGGGGTTTCGGTCCGAAAGCAACGCCGCCGTGGACGCGATTTGGTGCCTTACCGTCTCCGACACGCGCTCTGCCAGTGCCTTTTTGACGGTAAAGTTTTTTGCCACTGCCTCTCACTTCACTCCGTGTCTTTGTTGATGCATCACCTTGCCGCTGATTGGCAAGGTAGGCAACGACGCACTGATGAATGACAGGACCATTCACTTCAGCCTCGGTAAATGCGTCGGCTAATACCTTTTCGTGCAGGACCTCGCCTGCCTTGTTGTGTACATCTAAAGTTGACATATTTATATGCTCGTTTTCTTTCGGCATTCGTTAGGTTACGACTGCCTGCCTATGTATTCGGTGCTTTAGCTGCTTTTTTAATCAGGAGCAAACCGTTCGGTGGCCCGGGGACTGCGCCTTTTACCACCAGTAAGTTCCGCTCAGGATCGGCTTGGATCACCGGAAGATTTTGTATAGTATGCCGTGTGGCCCCGTGTCGTCCAGCCATCCGTTTGCCTTTAAAGACGCGTGAGGGTGTCGCGCTTGCGCCAATAGAACCGGGACGCCGGAGGTCTTGCTCACCGCCGTGGCTTTTTCTACCACCAGCGAATTTCCAACGTTTCACTACGCCGGTGAAACCACGCCCTTTTGAAGTGCCTGTCACATCAACAAGGTCGCCTTCCGCAAAGACACTTGCATCCACAATGTTTCCTACAGATACGTTCTCGAGACTCTGTACGCGAAATTCGCGAAGCACTCGTGCAGAATCAACGCCTGCTTTTGCTAAATGTCCACGTTTCGGGCTATTCGTGCGGCTCTCTTTCTGCTCCCCAAAACCCAATTGAACTGCTTGATAACCGTCTTTCTCTTGTGTTTTGAGTTGGACAATTGGACACGGCCCCGCTTGGATAACAGTAACAGGTACGGCTGTTCCGGAATCTTCAAAGATTTGTGTCATGCCGACTTTGCGGCCGATAATTCCATTAACCATTTGTTTTCGCTCCTCCGACTACAGTAGCGTAATCTTGACATCCACGCCTGCAGGTAGGTCTAACCGCATCAAAGCATCGACAGTTTTAGGTGTTGTCTCTAAGATATCCAGCAGACGTTTATGGATCCGCATCTCAAATTGTTCACGCGACTTTTTGTCTGTAAACGTTGACCGTTGGACGGTATAGATATGCTTCTTCGTCGGCAATGGAATCGGACCGGAGACAGCTGCACCTGTGCGCTTTGCAGTATCAGCTATCTGCTTTGACGACAGGTCTAACAACCGATAGTCAAATGCTTTAAGCCGGATGCGAATTTTTTGATTGTCCATCTTTTCGTATCGCCTTCACCAAACGAGAGGCGTGTCGTTAATTAGCAGCTGGACGCTGCAGTCTGACATCCTCTGCATTGATATTCTTAAAAAAAGGCGGAGCAGCTGCTCCGCCAAGTTTCTTATTCAAGAATTCTTGAGACAACGCCGGCACCGATCGTCTGTCCACCTTCACGAATTGCGAATCGAAGTTGTTCTTCCATAGCGATCGGTTTAGACAATTCAACGCTAATCTGTGCGTTATCGCCGGGCATAATCATTTCGATGCCTTCGGGAAGATCCATCTTTCCGGTTACGTCGGTTGTCCTGAAATAGAACTGCGGTCTGTATCCGGTAAAGAATGGGTTCCAGCGTCCGCCTTCATCTTTTGTGAGGATGTAGACTTCGGCTTCAAACTTGGTATGCGGCATAACGGTTCCAGGGACTGCTAGGACTTGCCCGCGTTCGACTTCATCGCGCTCAACACCGCGCAGCAGTGCGCCGAGGTTATCGCCGGCGCGTCCTTCGTCGAGACTTTTGTGAAACATTTCGACATCAGTGATAACAGTCTCTTGTGTTTCGCGGAGTCCGACGATTTCCACCGGACTTCCGGCTTCAATGATACCGCGTTCAACGCGTCCTGTAGCCACGGTACCGCGTCCACTGATGGTAAAAGTATCTTCAATGGACATCAGGAACGGTTTTTCCGTGTCCCGAACGGGTTCTGGGATGAAATCGTCGACGGCCGCCATAAGTTCCAAAATCGGTTGGCACGCATCGCTCGAGGGATCGCCTTCGGATTCCATAGCTTCGAGCGCGGATCCTGCGACGATAGGTACATCGTCCCCGGGGAAGTCGTAATTGCTGAGCAATTCGCGTACTTCCAATTCGACGAGTTCAAGCAGCTCTTCGTCATCAACCATATCAGCCTTATTGAGGAAGACGACGAGAGATGGTACGTTCACCTGCCGTGCAAGGAGTACGTGCTCACGCGTCTGCGGCATAGGCCCATCAGCGGCGGATACAACAAGAATCGCGCCATCCATCTGGGCTGCGCCGGTAATCATATTCTTGATATAGTCGGCGTGTCCGGGGCAGTCGACGTGTGCGTAATGCCGATTTTCGGTCTCATATTCCACGTGTGCGGTGTTAATCGTAATGCCACGCTCTTTTTCTTCTGGTGCCTTGTCAATATCTTCGTACTTTTGGACGTAATCGGCATCAGCGAGTTTGGAGAGTACCATAGTAATTGCCGCTGTCAGCGTCGTTTTACCGTGGTCAACGTGGCCGATTGTTCCAATATTAACGTGTGGCTTATTCCTTTCAAACGTTTCCTTAGCCATTTTTGTCCGAGCTCCACTAAAATTTTATTGTTTCGGGTGTTGTAAGCGCTGTTTCCACAAAACTGCGCATTCCCGTTTCTATAGGGTGTCTAAACGCTTTGTCGCGTGGTAACACCGTTTAACTAAACCGTGTGTCCGCTTATGGGAAGTGAAACCACTCCTACAGTTCGGACACTTCACAACTATTTAAGAGAGTAAGTCCTCCATTACATTTGTGGGGACTTCGTTATAATGGGCAAACTCCATAGAGTAGTTCGCTCTACCTTGTGTGAGTGACCTAAGGGTTTTGACGTACCCAAACATCTCTGAGAGGGGGACATCAACTTTGATAACTTGGATACGGGATTTCGATTGCAATTCCGTTTCGCGTATCTGCGCGCGCCGTGCATTTAGATCGGCTATAACTTTGCCGAGATATTCGTCCGGCACAATAACCTCAACATCCATAATGGGTTCAAGAAGTATAGGGGTCGCACGCTTCAAGGCATCTTTAAACGCTCTTGATCCTGCGATGGAAAACGCCATTTCCGATGAATCGACTGCGTGGTGTGAACCATCAACAAGTTTTACGGATACATCAACAACTGGATAGCCCGCGAGAACCCCTATATTCATGGCATTCTCTATGCCTTTCTGGACTGCTGGAATGTATTCCTGCGGAATAACGCCGCCTTTAGTTGCGTCGATGAATTCAAAACCGGTGCCTTTTTCGAGCGGTTCAACCTCAATCGCGACATGACCAAATTGACCTCTCCCACCGGTTTGGCGTATAAATCTGTACTCAGAATTGACTGGCTTGCGGATCGTTTCGCGATAGGCGACTTCTGGGTTACCTACATTTGCTGAGACGTTAAACTCGCGGACGAGCCTATCCACAATGATTTCGAGGTGAAGTTCACCCATCCCTGATAACAAGGTCTGTCCAGTTTCTGAGTCTTGATGGACCTTAAAGGTTGGGTCTTCTTCAGCGAGTTTAGAGAGAGCGAGGTTGAGTTTATCGATATCGGATTGTGTGCGCGGTTCAACTGCGATGGACATGACAGGGAGTGGAAATACCATAGTTTCTAAAGTGATATGTGCCTTCGGGTCACAAAGTGTATCACCTGTTGAGAGGTCCTTTAAGCCGATGGCGGCAGCGATGTCACCTGCATAGACTGCTTGTAATTCTTCCCGTTTGTTGGCATGCATCTGCATCAAACGTCCGATTCGTTCATGTTTTCCTGTTTTACTATTATAGAGCGTATCGCCTTTCTTGAGCACACCGGAGTAAACGCGTAGATATGTGAGTTTGCCGACATGCGGGTCTGTCATAATTTTGAATGCCAACGCACAGAAGGGTTCATCGTTTTTCGGATGTCGCGTCTCTTCTGCTTCGGTTTTCGGATGGAAGCCTACTACGGGCGGCACATCTGTTGGTGCAGGCAAGTACGAAACGATTGCGTCTAAGAGCGGTTGTACACCTTTATTCTTTAGCGCGGTTCCACAGAGAACAGGGACCATTTTACCGGCGATAACAGCGTTACGTATCCCTATTTTAATCTCTTCCGGTGAAATTTCAACGCCGTCTAAGTATTTGAGGAGCAATTCTTCATCGCAATCGGCGATAGCCTCTAACATCTGCTCGCGATATTCGTTTGCCATCTCCTCCATTTCTTTGGGGATGTCAGTCTCTTGAATAACAGTGCCGTCGCTGCCGGTGTCTGTCCCTACGTTCCAAATCTGCCCTTTCATGGAGATGAGGTCAACGATACCTGTGTATTGTTCGGCAGAACCGATAGGCAGCTGCACCGGAATTGCGGTAGCCCCGAGGCGTTCTTCCATCATTTCGACAGTTCGGAAGAAATCGGCACCGGTTCGATCCATTTTGTTGACGAATGCGATTCGAGGGATGTTGTATTTATCTGCCTGTCTCCAAACCGTTTCGGATTGCGGTTCAACGCCGCCGACGGCGCAAAAAACCGCGACTGCCCCGTCGAGTACGCGCAGTGAACGTTCAACTTCGACGGTAAAATCGATATGCCCCGGTGTATCAATAATATTAATATGGTGTTTTTTCCAGTGACAGGTCGTTGCGGCGGCAGTAATCGTGATACCGCGTTCTTGCTCTTGGACCATCCAGTCCATAGCGGTGGTGCCATCGTCCACGTCACCGATTCGATAAACTCTACCGGTATAATACAGAATACGTTCGGTTACGGTAGTTTTGCCGGCATCGATGTGTGCCATGATGCCGATATTCCGCATGTGGGGCAATTCTAAGCGCTGTGGGGTGCTATTTTTTCTATCTGCCACGGTCGCGCTACTCCTTTTATATTTCGGTTATGAACGGTGCGAACATCTTTACCATCGATAATGTGCGAAAGCGCGGTTGGCTTCTGCCATTCGATGCTGATCCTGCTTCCTACGGATTGCGCCGCCTTCGTTCTGCGAAGCTTCAATTATTTCACCGGCAAGGCGTTCTGCCATGCGTCTTTCGCCCCGAGCGCGCGCCGATTGGATAATCCAACTGAAAGCCAATCGTTGTTTTCGTTCTGCTTTGACATCGACCGGCACCTGATAGGTTTGACTCCCCACACGGCGAGGTCGAATTTCGAGTACTGGCTTGACGTTATTGATCGCTTGACGGAACACGGCAAAACCGTCTTCATTTGTTCTCTCTTCTATGAGCTTGAAACTCTCATATAGAATGGATTGAGCCGTGCTTTTCTTCCCATCCAACATGAGACTATTAATAAACTTTGATACGAGTTTACTGTTGTAAATCGAATCGGGGCTGACATCGCGTTTGGTGACATTTCCGCGCCTCGGCATCTCATAGTCCTCCATTGTTTAGTCGGGTTTCCGGGCCCCGTATTTTGAACGGCCTTGGCGGCGATTTTCGACACCCGCCGTATCCAGCTGTCCACGGACGATGTGGTACCGCACGTTAGAGAGGTCTTTCACTCTTCCGCCCCGAACCAAAACGACTGAGTGTTCTTGCAGATTGTGGTCAATCCCCGGAATGTAACAGGTCGCTTCATAGCCGGTGGTAAAACGTACCCGGGCGACTTTACGCAATGCCGAATTCGGCTTTTTCGGCGTTATCGCCTTCACTTGTAGACAGATACCGCGCCGCTGAGGACATTGCTCTAAAACCGGCGATTTCGTTTTCTTCCGAGACTTCTTACGCGGTTTTTTAATGAGTTGATTGATCGTTGGCATTTCGGACCTCCGGAGTAAAATGTGTTGGGGCTTCTGGCATTAAAAAAAGCCCGCGCGGGGCATCACAACTTCAGCAGAACAAATTAACGTGGAATTTCGGTACGACGTTAGAATGTTTCCGGATAATTGCCCCTCTCTCAAAAAAAAAAGATTTATTAGGGTTTCCAAAGTAAATATTATACACACTAAAAAATCGTTTGTCAAATTTTTTTTTGAAAAAAAGCAAAAAATACCAAAATTCAACGAATTTCTTAGTTTTTTAGTAACTTTCCACGTAAAATAACTGTCTGAACGCTTAAATTTTCATCAACAATAACGATATCCGCTATTTTACCTGCTGCAATTGAACCTATGGATTCCGCAATCCCTAAGTTTTCCGCCGGTGTTAATGTTGCCATTGTTAGTGCATCCTCGAGAGAATGTCCCCAATTGATGACATTGCGGATCCCGTCCATGAGGGTGATTGTCGCACCTGCAAGGCGTTCGGTCGGTGTGCCGACATCGAGCCACATTGCGCCGTTGCGGACGTACTTCTCCGTGGTCCCTGCTTCAAAAGCGGTGTCGTGTTCGGAGATGGCATCTTCATTGAGGCGATAAGCCTCCAGCTCAGGTATATATGTTGCCGTCTCCTGCCATTCTTCAGGCGGGACACCGGCGAGTTCTGTGCAGTCGGTAATCAACCCGACTGCGTGAATCCCTTTCTGCTGGATCAGGTTATTTCCCCAAAACGGGTGGACATGGTGTTCGTCAATGATGAGTTCGGCGTGGATATTTGGGTGTGAAAGGACTGCTTCAACGGCACCGAGGCTTCGGTGATGTAGTCCGCTCATACCGTTGTAGGTATGTGTTGCACGCGTTACACCGGCGTCGATCGCTGCCATCGCTTGTTGATAGGTAGCGTTTGTGTGTCCTATTGCGATGACGATGTCGTTGTAAGCGTCCGTCCGAAAGGCTGCGAGGTGTTTAATAAATTGGAAATTTTCATCGTTTTCCGGTGCGATGGAAATCACTTTCAACGTGCCGTCGGCGGCTGCCCACATTGCATGAAACTCTTCAAAGTTCGGTGGTGTAATATACTTTGCGTTCTGCGCACCATTTTTGGCAAGACTTCCGAATTTCCCTTCAACGTAGGAACCTATAATCTGTGAACCGTCCGCTACCGGCGCGTCAACGACGTGTGCAATAGCGGTTAAGGCGTTGTTGATCTGTTCCATACTCCCAGAAGAGATGCCTAAAACCAAAGCGGTGACACCGCTGCGTGCATGGGCGCGGGCAATTGCGGTTATGTCTTCAACCTTACCTGTCATCGTGTCATAACCGCCACCGCCATGGACTAATCCATCAATCAACCCTGGAATTACCAAGCAGCCAGAAGCGTCAATCACCTGTCCTGACGGTTGAAGCGTCCGGGTTGTTATCTCTGAAATTGTGTCATCTTGAACGACGATATTCCCGTGTCCGTAATGCGTTGGGGTGTAGATATCGCCATTCGTAATCGTGAGTGTTTCCATATTTCTGACTAAACTTTGGACAATTTTTGTAGAAGAGGAGACTGTTAGTTTCCTGTTCACTCTTGTGTAGAATCAGGGCCATTCAATTGTTCCTAACTTTATGTATGCGAATTCTTTCGCTTGTAGGAGCGAGCTGGGCTCGCGATCTTTTTTCTAAGAATGTTCTCTTATGTAAAGCAAAACCAAGATCCAAATCGTACAATTGAATGACCCTACACAATAACTATCTCCTGATTTTCAACGTGATTTGTCATTTTGTATATGCTCAAGCAGTTTTATCGCATCGTCTTTTCTTTTTCTATGCTCATGAACCATGACTGGGTTATCATATAACTTAAAATCTAACCACATCATTGAACCGCATTTCTCTATAGTATCATTTATTGCAATATCTTTACCTTCATGCAAATCAAGAATGCCCGGTTCGTGTGAGTGGAATAATTTGTAAATCCAATGCTTATCGGATTTAGGATACGCCTCAAGTATTATCTGGTGTTGTTTATTTTCTGATAGTAAGATTCTATGAATTGGATTCCATATATCAAAATCATAGAGTTCGGAAGCATCACTAAACCAGAATAGCTGTGGCGGTTCTTTTTCTATTTTTTGTACTGTTTTTTTACTCCTTAATCCATTTTTACTCCTTAATCCAAGAAATTTTATTTCTGAACCGTTTGGGAATCTTATCCCTTCTGGACGAGAAGGTTTACCTATGAGAGATATGGCAGGCATTGAATTGCTAAGTTTATATCCGAGGATAACTTGTTCCAGATCGTCTATGATTGTTTTTAAAAGTGTAGAATATTCTTTCATTGCAACAAATACTAAAAATTTCGGTGTGCTAAGGCACAAATTAAAAATGTGTAGCCAGATAGAAAATGTTGCTCCGGATTTAAGTGTTTTAGAAATACAGATATTTTCAATTTTTTTATCCCAAGATGAAAAAAGTGATAAATTGTTATCAGAATGTGGTATAAGTAATTCATCAGATTGGAATATCTCATTCAAAATAATAGAATCCGTAATAGTATCTATCCACTGTGCCTGGATAAGGGTATTGACTTTGTTAGCAATATCCTGCATACTACAATTTTGCCCCATGTCACCATCTTTGGGTTCAGGTAGGAACAATATAGAATATGGAATATTCATGTCAGGTGTCGCATTACCCTGCCTCGCCAATTCACGGATATTATTCAATTCCATCTGCGTATGTGACACAAACTCTGACAAGAATGCATGTGCCTGTTCTGCATATATCGGGCATTTCACAGATTCAGCCATTTCTGTGGCAAAACGAATACCTTCATTGTCATAAATCCTGTCTGTAACAGCATTTAGCCATTGATTGAACGGCATAATCTTACATATAACTGGTGAATTTAAGGCAGATTCTGTTTCAATATCATCTCGTCTTACTTTATGCAAGGTCATACTTGAGCCGTCATTAGACTCATGCATTCTAAAGAATATAGTTGCCATGCCCTTCGACAAAAAATGTTTGATATTTAGGTCTGCAAGTTCGGACACTTCGCGTGTGATTTCTATGAACTTGTTTGAATCTAATGGGCTACGTCCATCGTAATTTTCATCATGTACAATACACATGGCATATATGTCAGATTTAATATTGCTTATTGTGTTTTCTATGTAGTCTAATGCTTCTTTTTCTGCATCATCAGGTATATGTTTTTCTGTTATATGGAAGATTAGGTCAGTATTTAAAGGGTTAATGATAGTAGGGGTTTTTTGTAGCCATATTTCTATCATTTCATCTATCCCTTTATTTCTTAAATCTTTAATCGGAATTTCACTGATCCCATTATGTATTTTTAAATCCCAACTGGGAAAATATACAAATTGCCTACTATGTAATAGAAGCATTGTGTTAATTTGTGGTACAGATGGATTAAGAGTATCTAAAACTTCTTTTGAAGAACAGCCGTATAAACATAGGCTTTTATGTAAAGGGAAACATAAGTGCAACTCGTTATCATAAGTTGCTGTAAAATCAATGACATCTGGGCAAATAAAAAAATTATCCTCGCTTGCAGTAAATGCTTTGAATCCAATGTCGCTTCCCATATTTCTAATAATCCCTAAATATCTGATATAAAAGGCTATATGCATTGGAATAGACTCTACATCGTCCTTATCGGTAATATCTTCAGGTGCTATAATTTTAGCTGCATGAATTATGGCATCTCTTACGGCAGGATCAAAAGCCATCATGTGTGCAATAAAACGCAACATCATTTCTGTTTTGTATTCGTATTCAGCTTGGTTTCTGAATGTCATTTTATTCTCTGAAACAATTTCAGAGAATATGGAGCTTACGATACCATCCAATTGTGATACTTGAGGCTCTATACCCGAAAAATCATCAGCAAACCTATAAAAATCCTTTTCAACGGCTAAATTTATTATATTAGTGCTATCTATTGAGTGACCTGATACAACATTAAGTGCGTGACAACGCTCTGGATTATCTGGTATAGAAAATCCACCTAAATACCATTGTGGTCTCCAATGATGTCTTCTTGGACCTTTTTGTTGTTTATTCATTTTCTTTTCCTCCTGAAATAATTTGCAATAAGTGATTTTGAATTGCTTAAGGTTAGTTTTTATAGTTCAATCTTTATTGAGTCTTGAGATCAGATATTCTTGCCCGCGGTCACCTTTAATTCTGTTGCAGTTACTGCAGAGCAGTTGAAGATTCTCAATATGGTCAGTTCCTCCAACATTTTCCGCGATAATATGGTCAACTTCAAGGTGTTGTTTCTGAAAATGTGTACCACACCCATTACAATACCCCGCTTGTTCTCCATATAATCGCGTTTTGTTTTGAGATGCGTTGTATCGGGGAATATTACCTAAATCCGTGCGTTTAGGAATATCTGTGCGCGCAATAATTTCCCTAAACAATCCCTGATCTGCTTTGATACGTTCAACAACTAATTCAGCAGCTTTCTCTGATATATCTATACCTATCCACTCTCGTTGAAGTCTATCTGCTGCTACAAGGGTTGTGGCGCACCCACAGAACGGATCGAAAACAACCTCGCTTTCCTTAGATGAGGCTTCGATGATTCTATTGAGTAGAGCAACGGGCTTTTGGGTTGGGTAGCCTGTGCGTTCACCATCTCCAGAAGCAAGATACGATATATCTGTCCAAATGTTTCCGACAGGTTCACCTGAATATTCGTCAGCGTAAATTTTGTATCTTGGCTTCCCGGTTCTCGTCCAATAGATTAGGTATGGATTTTTGGCGATTCTTTCATCAAACGTTAATTGATTCCATCTCCACCCAATATCAGAGGTTACAGTTTTGTCTCCTATTTTACGAACTTCTCCTGCACTGGACCTATTTGAATTCTGTTCTAATGCTACATGCTGAAAACGACGACCCGTTTCGGTTTCTACATGCGGAAATTTCTTGTTTAATTTTTCTGTATCTAACTGTGAGGTTACTCTATTAGCCATAACACGCGTGTTGTCTTTGGCATAGTAAAGAAGATGATCCGATATAGTATCAACGGCAGATTTTGATAGACTATGTACCGCATAACGTTTCCATGTTATGTCCGCTAAAAAATTTTCCTTTCCAAACACCGCATCCATCGCCAACTTCAGATAATGGCTCATTGTCGGATCGCAGTGTAGGTAGATTGACCCCGTAGACTTGAGAATACGCTTCATTTCCAGTAACCGAGCAGCCATGTAAATGAGATAAGATTTATCGCTGTTTGTCATAGCAGCATGGATAACTCGGTTAAGGGCAGGATATTTCGCCTCAATTAGATCAAGCCAAGCATTATCAATATCATTGAGTGTCCACGTATCTTTGAATTCAGCACCAGCAGCTTCTGAACCTATAGGGGCAGCATAGTTGGTATTGCTATTAAATGGTGGGTCAAGGTAGATTAAATCCACTGATTTACTATTTATCCCACGCATTATAGGCAGATTATCACCGGTGAATATAGTCTTTGGTTTAATATTTGTAGCCATATACAGGAACCTCAAAAATGTTATCTTAGTAATCTATGGAAAAGATTTACAAAACAAGAAATTCCAATAAGTATGGTGTAGAAAGGTATTGCTATAATCAGTAGCCTTATCTCTATATGGGCATTATTCTTTAAAGACAAATAATCCGAGTCCGAAACTACTTATTGCGAAAATATATCTACTTCTGTGCCGATACCCACAAAACACTTTGTGCCAGCAATCGTAAGAAGGGTTCTACCGTAAAATCCTGCTGATGTCCGAGTGAAGTGTAAAAAACACGACCACCATTGTGCAAGCGTGTCCATGCGACGGGTTCTGAATGTTCATCGGTGTGTCCCATTAAGAGCAAAGAAGTATCGTCGCCGATAGATGGGTTTTTGTAGAGACTCCCATAACTCTCAAATGGCGGTATATCCTTCAGAATAGGATGTTCCGCCTCAACGATTTCAACGC
The DNA here is from genome assembly GCA_963668035.1 of Candidatus Poribacteria bacterium. GTDB lineage: Bacteria > Poribacteria > WGA-4E > WGA-4E > WGA-3G > WGA-3G. The sequence goes on from OY764073.1 coordinate 2,010,528, forward strand.
GCGTCATCGGTCCATGACCGTAATGCCCCTGATAGTCGCCGCCGAGAACAGCTTTATCGAATTCCAGCCAGTTTTGATAGGCGTGGCTGGCTGTCCGAACACCAATGATCGGTCTACCTTTTTCACAATAGGTCTGAAATTGTTTAAGTGATGCGCCGTCCGTATTGAGGCGACGCGTGAAAACTAACAGAGCGTCTGCGTCCTCCAACGCCGCCAAAGATGGATCATCATCTTCCGAACTATAGACGATTAGCTCTGTTTTGATCGAGTAGTGTTTTTCGACAAACTTTTTGAATATTTTCAAAGATACTTCGGAGTCGTATTCAAAAGAACCGGAAAGCATGCACAAGTTAAGCATTGGCTTGTTCCTTTCTATTTTCTTTCTAAAAACAGAAAACTATAAGGATAAGGATTTTTTGCGTCAGGTTCGCCGTCAATCCGTTTCACTTCCCGCCACGCTGCCATATCAAATTCGGGGAAATGGACATCCCCTTCAAACGTGGCATGAATCTGTGTAAGATAGAGCTTGTCGGCGTGCGGTAAAAAGGCTTCGTAGATAGGCGCGCCCCCACATATCATGAGTTCTTCTGCTTCCTGCGCGCGTTTAATAACTTCTTGGACGGAGTGTGCGACAATACACCCTTTCGGTGCCGTGTAAGCCGTGTTCCGTGTGAGAATAATGTTGCGCCGCTTGCCTAAAGGACGTTTGAGCGTTTCAAAAGTTTTGCGTCCCATAACGACAGGTTTGCCGAGGGTCATATCGCGAAAATGCCGTCGGTCAGCAGGCATCTGCCACGGAATATCCGGTCCGTTGCCGATAAGCCGATTTTTGTCCATTGCAGCGATCATTGAAATTACCATTTACGATTCTGCTCCTTCTTCTTTTTCTTCGGCTTCTATCCCGCTCAAGACTCGTTCAGCAAAACTGAGGACTGTCTCTTTTGACATACGAGGGATGAGTTTAATCTTATCTTTCTCCTGCCATTCTATGTCAAAGTCCTGTATCTTCACGAGTTCATCGATTCCGCTTTTAATAGCTTTCGCATTAGTATCAAAGTGTTTGGCAAGTTTTCTGATGCTCAGCGGTTCCTCTATTTGAAAAGAAAATACTTCTATCCAGAGCCACATTCCTAACCGCCGTGCGAAGTGTGAGACCTCTGCGGTTGTCTCTGCAAGCCGGGTGATGGCTGCAAAGCAGTAGGCGGCGTGATGTGGGTAGTTCATTAAGAGGGTTTTAAATCCATCATCCTCACCGTCTTGCTCAAAAACGAGGCTGATAAGAATTGCTGCTTCCTCTGATAGCGTCAATTCTTCGATGTCTAAGTGATTACCATTTTCTTCAGGTTCACCGAAGAAATCTACATTTTGTTTTTTGTGTTTCATTTTTTCCTTTTTACGAATGTAATCTCTGGAAGTTATTCAAACGGTTGAAATTTCAGCGATCTCTGAAAGTCGTGCCGTTAATCAGCAATTTCAGATGTATCTGGTAAAGGAACAAACACAGTAATCATGTCCCGACTTCTAAAAATGCCGTATCCACCGGTGGAATCTCCACAACCTGCAAGTATTGCTGCAAAGCTTATAACGAGACATATCAGCCCTCTTATTTTTCCCATCATCTTGATTCTCCTTTTAGACAATCATAGGGGCGCGAATGGCATCGTGATGTTGATAATCTTCTAACTGAATGTGCTGCATCTTGAAAGTATCAATGGATTTGATTTTCGGATTTAAAACGAGTTTCGGCAGTGGATAGGGTTGCCGTTTCAATTGCATCTCGACGGCTTCAAAGTGTGCGTGATAGATGTGCGCATCCCCTAAAGTGTGGACGAATTCATGAGGTGTTAAGTCTGTTACTTGTGCCACCATGTGCAGAAGAAGCGCATAAGAGGCGATATTGAAGGGAACCCCTAAGAACATATCGCAGCTCGGCTGATACATCTGCAGCGACAATTTGCCATCCGCTATAAAGAATTGGAAGCACATGTGGCATGGTGTCAACGCCATCTCCTCTAATTCCGCCGGGTTCCACGCTGTGACAATATGTTTACGACTATGCGGATTTGTCCGGATTTGTTCAATTACCTTGGCTAACTGATCAATCGTCCCATCTTCCGTTTGCCATTCTCGCCACTGAACCCCGTATATCCGTCCAAGGTAGCCATCACGCCCCCATGCTTCGGCGTTTGCGTTCCATATCTGTGTTCCGAGTTTCTCAAACTGCTCGGCGTGATCATAGCTGCGCAGGAAACCTAAGAGCTCCGCTTTTACGGAACGGAATGCGAGTTTTTTGGTGGTTACGGCGGGAAACCCTTCTTCCAGATTATATCGCATTTGCATGCCGAAGATTGCACGGGTTTTCCCATTTCTACCCTCGCGGTCAACGCCGATGTCTAATATTTGCTGAAGTCCATCAAGGTATTGTTTCATGATTACCTATTTCCTTGCAAAGCCCCGTAGGGGTAACATGTTTATAGAATTACGGTGACGAGGGATCCGTGCTACCAAATCCGCCGCGAGAGGGCGCGTTCATCTGTTCGACTTCGTTCCATTCCGCTATCCCTACACGGACAAAAACTGCTTGCGCGATTCGACTGCCTCTTTCAACGTTTACGACCTCGTGGGTAAAATTATAAACTTGGATTTTCAGTTCGTCCGCTTCACCGCAGTAGTCGTTATCAACGATACCGACCCCTTGCGGCATCAACAACCCTAATTTACGCGGTGTACTGCTTCGCAAACAGACCATCAGCATATAGCCTGGAGGCGTTTCAACGATGACATTTGCGGGGATAAGGACGATAGTATGCGGCGGAATCTCTGCGGATTCACGGCAAATTAAGTCAAAACCGACAGACCCTGCGGTTTCATATTTCGGTAACGGGAGCGTCTTATCTATACGCTTGATATTAACTTGCATTGACATTACGGTACTTCGACTCCTGCTACCTTGCATTCTATACGATAGACCGAAGTGCTTGCTGTAATAAACAGAGTTTTCCAGTCATCGCCGCCCCATGCCAAGTTCGCCGCACGCTCGGGGACAAGAATAATTCCGAGGTGTGTTCCATCTGGCGCGAAGACCCAAATACCGCCTGGACCGGTGAGATAGACATTTCCTTGCACATCAACTTTCATGCCGTCCGGTTTGCCGTTATCGCCCTCTTCTTCGCCGAAGACGCGACCGTTTGCGATGGTGCCGTCGGGTTGAACATCAAAGGCGCGGACGTGCATACGTTCGGTGTCGTTTATATAAAGGATAGATTCGTCGGGTGAAAAGCAGATACCGTTGGGTCGGTCAAAATCGTTAACGAGAAGTGTCAACGTCTCATAGTCGGGTGATAAGCGATAGACCCCTTGAAAATCGAGTTCCTTTTCGGATTCAACGCCGTAGGCTGCGCTGAGTCCGTAGGGAGGGTCTGTGAAATAGAGGCTCCCATCGGATTTTACGACGATGTCGTTAGGACTGTTCAAGCGTTTCCCCTGATAGTGTGAGGCGATTGTAATCACGTCTCCATCAGCGGTTGTGAAGGAGACTCGGCGGTTCGCGTGCTCACAAGCGATGAGGTGTCCGCCTTTATCGTAGGTCAATCCGTTTGATTTTCCGGAGGGATCACGGAAAACGGTCATACCAGCGTTGGCATCCCATCTTCGCATCTTGTTTGCCGGAATATCGCTAAAAAGTAGAAACTGTCCTGTCGCGTGCCAGAGCGGTCCCTCGGTGAATTGACAGCCTGTTGCTATCTGTTCAATAGCTGCTTCAGGATCAACTAAATCTGATAATCGTGCGTCGCGTACATCAAGTGCCATATTTTTCCCTTCAGATGTTAAAAAGTCTTGACAACTATCCTTTTTAATGTTAGTATACTCTAAAGTATAGATATGGGGTATCACGCGGTGATCGTGTAGTTTACACACCATCCGTTTAAAATAAAGGAAGTGCCTGGGGCGATTCGAACGCCCGACCTTCAGCTCCGGAGGCTGACGCTCTATCCAGCTGAGCTACAGGCACATAGAGGTTTCAAAAACGAAACCGGTATTAACGCATAGACATCTTTAATTATTTTAACAGATTCAATATCTTTTGTCAAGTTTTTTTGTTAAATTTTCAGAAAAAATCTAAGGAGGAGTAGCAGCGTGAAACGTAAATTTCAGCGATTCTCAATCCTGGTGGTCCTGATTGTCTTCCTATTTAGTTTCGCACCGGATATTGTAGAGAGCCGCCGCGGCGGACGGAGTTTCAGTCGGAGCCGCAGTTTTAGTCGGAGCTCAAGCAAGCGGAGTTACAGTGCCCCGAAGCGTTCTGCTAGTAGCACCCGTACCCGAAGTAGTGCCAGTCGCTCTTATAGTAGTCCGCGTTCAACGACACGGACGACGCGCAGCACGGGCAGTACCTATAACAGAAGTAGCACGTCAAGGTCAACTGGTACGCGTGCCAGCACAGCGGCGCGTCAGAAGCAGACTGCAACAAGCCGTGCGAAAGCCACGACCGCAACAAACCGGAGCAAGACTGCTACGCGCAGCACATCCCGCGGCCAACAACGCGCAACGACTGCAAAAAATCGGAAACAGGTTCGGCAACTCAAAGCACAAAACCGTACCTTGAAACGCCAGGTCCGGACAGCGAACCGCCAAACCGCAAAAGCTCGTCGGGATCAGCGTTCCACGATTAATATCAACAATTTTCGTGGATATTACCCGGTGATGGGATATCCAATGTACAGTATGACTGCAGCGATGGCGTTTAACAACATCATGTTCGGTATCTATTTCCATGACTATTACAATCACGCGATTCGGCATAGCTACCTCTGGCACTATCACCATCGAGATTATGACCGCTCACATTGGAGTGCCGAGAAGCAGGCGGAGTATGAATACTATAAGGAATATTACGAAAGTCAAGGCGTTGAACCGAACCCGAATTACGTGGATCCGGGCACCAATCGTGATGAAGATTATGTGGCAAGTTACGTTGAGGAAAATCCGGACAAATTTTATGGCGATAATGCAGAGGTTTACACTGTTGATGAACTTCCAGATGAAGCCGCACTGAAACAGGAGCTCCTTGCAGCTGCGGAAGAGATACCAGCAGTGACGGCGACAACGGCACCAACAACTTCAACGCGCGCACCTCCGACTACGCGGACTGTTTATGTAGAGAAGAAAACATCCGGGGCGACTTGGTTCCTTCTTATTTTCGGGAGTCTTATCGTTGTCGGTGTCGTCGTGTTGGTCATGTATAACAAAGGATATTTTTAGGTAATGATATGGCACTATTTGGCAGAAAAGAGGGTAGATCCCTATTCGGTAAACGCAAAGCTACCGACCCCAAAAAGCCGGAACGGCATGAATTGGTTGACATTCCGCTTGACAGTATAATTGAATTCTCCGACATCATCACTTATGAGGAGACGGGAGATACTTCGCACGCCTTCACACTCGTCACACGGAAGAAGTATGAGGGCGACAGTCTGCGTCGCTACATGTATCACGCTCGCGACGCAGACGAAGAAGTTGTCCTCGGCGTTGATCATATCGCCGGAACAAAGGACGAGTATGAGGTTTCCCGATGGATTGTTGATGATGAATGTGAGTTCGACGATCCGCTGCCGGATGCTATGACGCTCTACTTTCCGGACCCTGATAACGAAAACGAGGACATTGCTGTTGACTATAACCGACAGGATATTGTTTCCGCAACGCTCACTGTTACGGATGCCGAGGGACAAGGAAAATTCGAGGTAGAACTCCACGAATACGCCACGGAGGACGATGAATTTATGTCTATTGAACTCTGTGGGGATTGGCTCACTTTTTATACGGGTGTCCTCATCACGCGTTCAGATATAGAGATCTATCCAGCGATGGAGCCGCAGACTGAACTATAGTTAACCCAAGTTGCTATTAACAAGTTTTTAACGTTTTCGCAAGACTTGTCAGGCACTTTCCTCACCCCGTAGGGGTGATATTGCTTCGCAGTGAGAATAGAAACGGTATATTGAAAGGACAGCACTCCGTAGGAGTGCTATGTGTACAGATAGGTGGCAACTTGCGTTATAGTTACGGGAGGTCATAGGAAATGAATGTAATCGACATGCCCGATGCACAGATTTATGAACTTGGGATTATAGCCCTGACAGAGTGCTTTGGGCCTCCTGAGACTACGCGGTTTCTTCAGATATGCCAACCCCACAAAGATGAAGGCAGCTTGACCGGACAAAGCCTCTCTATTCTTGAAATGGAAGAGATTCGTGAGAAGGTGTACAAGGCATATACGGTAAAGGACCCAGAGTCTAAAGAGGAATGTAAACGAGAAATGACCAAACGGACCGATATTGCTTTTTATGAACTTGGCATTAAAGCAATATCGGATGCGCTCGGGCCCGTCGGGATGGCTCGATTTATCAGGATACGCAAACCGAACGCAGTTGATTATACTGCTGAACGTCATAAGTGGTTGGATAACCTTGATAGGGATACAATCCTGACAGGAATTCAGCAGATTCAGCAGAAACACTTGGCAGCGCAAACATACGTGGTTATAGGAGGTCGATGAATTTGAGGACTAACGTCGGCGTTATGGCGGGACGGTCTGCGATGGATTTGTAAAAAATACGTTAGATAGCAAATATGGTCTTACGCGTCTTTCAGGTGTAAACGCAAAAGGTTTGTTTGCTCTCTACAACTTGGAACGAAACAAACGATTAACAACAAGTGCGAGACGTTCTGATTTTAAAACATTGACACGCCTAAACTTTAACTATAGGAGGGGGCACTCCTCCCAAGCATAAATACTTGGGTTTCCTGCCCGAAGATTAGATGAACGGACAAGATATAACAGATGCTGAGGTGTATGAATTAGGGCTTGAAGTGCTTTTGGATAAACTCGGGCCTGCAGGGACGATTAGGTTTCTCCAGCAGTGTGAACCGCCTACGGGGGATTATATTGTAGAACGCCATAAGTGGTTAGATGATTTAGATATGGAAACGGTGATGCAGGCGATTCAAGAGCTTCGCCAGAAGAAACAGAAGGGTCCAAAAAATGAGCCGCCTAAAGCTATAGGTGACATGACAGATTTAGAGGTTTATCGGTTTGGGCTCAGCGCGATTTCAGGAAAAATGGGGACTTCTGGACAGATGCGATTCCTGCGACTGTGCAAACCGGTCCCAAACAAACGCACTTTAGGCTCGCGCAAAAGACACGATAAATTTGATAAGGAGGCAGCCCTAGCTGAAACCCAGGTACACGAGGTGGATCTGGCGGAAGAAAGGGAGTAGGCGAACGCGTGCAAATTCAGTTTCCGGCTTGGAAAATCTATCTGGATACATGTTGTGTTGGCCGGCCCTTAGACGATCAGACGCAAGATCAGATTCGCAGTGAAACCAAGGCAGTTGAGACAATTGTCGATTATTTTTCTCTCGGTCAATTACACTGGATTTCCAGTGAGGTTTTGGCAATTGAGGCTGCAAATAACCCTAATTTAAAAAAGCGTGAGGCAATAAATGACAGGTTAAATTTCGCGGATGAGACTGTTTTAGTGAGGTCAGTGGAAGAATCCAGAGCTGCGTATCTTGAATCTTTGGGATTTAAGCTGTTTGATGCGTTTTGGGTTTGCAATTTAATGCGAATTCTATTCTTGCCCTTTTCACAGAAAACCCTGCCCTTGGTGCCAGTTTGATAAAGACCGCATCAAGCCTTGAAGGTAAGGAACTTGGGCATAATAACAGATGTGTTTCGGTTCAATTTTGCGTAAGTCCTAAAAATGTTGATATGAAAACCGTAAGAGGTAAAATATGAAAAACAAATTTGACGCGTCTGAAGACTTACCACAAGCACCAGATACTTTGTATAATCAGGATCCAAGGTTGTCTCCGCGGCAGTCCGAAATTTACCGGAATTTAGAGGCGATTGGGCCTGAAATTGCTGCTTTTTATATCGACGGCATCCGAATTCTACAAAACAATAACTTAGAGACTGGAGCTAACCTCTTAGCACATATTACTCGGGAAATTGACGGAGGCTTAAGAAATATCCTATCAGAAGATAAAAAGGCAGAACTCGAATTTGTTGTTAGCATGCCCGACGGTAACAATGCTATTTACGAAAAAGGCAAAGACGGAAGTTTTAAGTTTGAGAGTAAGGCACCCGGCACATTCAAAGTGACTTACAACCGAATCGGGAAACATAAAGCCTCAATTCTACAATCTTTGGGTATTAACGAACCTTCTCTACTTGCTAAGAGGTGGCTGGAAGTCACTGAAAAATTTCATAAATTTGCCCATCGCCGAGGAGCTTGGGAAACCCCTCGAGAAAAAGAAACCTTCCTCCCACTTTGGAATGAATTCGAGGATGTCTTAGAAGATTTGGTGGGTAACTATCTGAATCTCCTTAGCAAGGTAGTGGATCAAATCCTTGCTAGGGAGGAACCAACGAAAGAAATAAGAGGGGTTTTGCCGAATCTGTTAAAATCCGAAACGAGACGCGAATATTTCTTCAAAAATCTCAAATCTCCGGGCTGGTTGAAATCTTTGAAAGAGGATGGGTGGTTTGATCCACATCGTCAGCAATCTCCTCAGGAAATACCAGATCAGCCTAGACACTACTTTTCCGCCGTTTGGTATCCCTTGGAGTATATAGAAAAAGTCGCTAATCATACCAAAGAACATCCGTGTGAGGAAACTATCAACAACATTGTGGAAATCGTCACTGGTATAACCACCTATATTGCTGATAACCAAGAACGAACGATACATCCCGCTACAGTTTGGCAGCTTGTCAAAATTATCAATACCCTTCCTATTGAATACATAGAGCGACAACACATAACTTTCCTAGGACAAGCACTTCAACGGGGGGATCAATTGCTAATAGAGTATGAAATTGAGCAAATATTTCTGCCCAAACTTCTCGATGGTGAAGCGAAGGAATTAACCCTTTTATTTCTTAAAGTGATGCTCAATGATCGTGACATGATTTCTATAATGGAAGAACAGGGACCCGCCATTGTGAAATTATGTGGTATTGAAGCAGTAAATATTGTACTTAAACAGATTCATAATATCATTGCTGAGCGTGTGGATAGGTTTACGATGTTGCAGGAGATTGAAGCCGTTCCTTCCGAGGAACTTTTGGGGTATGACGAACAATTAGTACACTTCATCTGCGGCCTGCTGCGGCGTGCCGAATCCCAGAATATTGCGGAGACAGCAGAAGATTTGCTAAAAAAGTCTCACGATATCTTCAGACGGATCGCACTTCATGCCATCACGCACCATTACGAGGATTTGAAACAGCTGTTCTGGCAGTGGCAAGGCAATCCGCTTGAGGACACTTTGCTGAAGCCTGAACTTTATCGTTTGCTTCAAACCAACTGTCGCGCTTTTGATGAAGCTGAAATTGATCAAATTCTCCAGTGGATAGAATCCGAACAAGACACAGTTTCCTCCGAGGATGATGAAACTCGCTGTAAACAGGAGGCTTACAGAAAGCGAGAGTGGTTATCTGCACTCATGGAGACAGGCGATGAAAAAATTGTCTCTGCCTATCACAAGTATGAACAGATTAATCCAGCGAAACTTGAGCGTCCAGGACTTTTGTTCTGGACGGTAGCTTGGGAAGGACGGACCAGTCCGACGACGATTGAAGAACTGTCCAATATGTCAAACGCGCAAATCGCTGGGCTGCTAAACGATTTTAAGGACAAGGGCGTTTCTGGACCTTCAGTTCCGACTGAAGACGGATTAGCGGAGATGCTTGAGGAATATGTAGCATTGAATCCCCAACGGTTTGTAAACGACCTACAACCTTTTCAAGGGGTCCGTAACTTCTATCAATATTGGATATTGCGGGGACTCCTGAAAGCATGGCGCGATAAGAGAGAATTTGATTGGGAAAAATTGCTGGACTTCATATATCAACTCGTTTCTTCAGAACAGTTTTGGACTGAACATCACGAGACACGGTACGGCCATAGCGAATGGATTTTTGCAGTGGCTAAATTGATTGAAGCAGGCACAAAGGACAATACGCATATGTTTGATCCGCAATTTTTGCCCCTTGCTGAGAAAATTCTCTTAATTCTTGTAGAGAAAGTCGAATTGGGACCTTCCACTATTCAAGATATGTCCACTGCTGTAGTGAATTCAGATAGAGGTAGTGTGTTTTCGGCGATGATAAACTACGCGCTTCAGTTTGCACGTGTTAACGGATCGGAACAAGAGAGTCGTTGGCCACAAGCTATCAAAGAAGATTTTACGAAAAGATTAGATCGAAGTTTTGAACCTTCTTTTGAATTTTCGTTTGTGCTTGGAGCGTGCCTTTCAAATTTGTTGTATTTTGATAAGACGTGGGTAATTGACAATATAGATCGCATCTTCCCAAAACATAATGAATATCATTGGCATGTGGCTTTCTCAGGGTATCTTTTATATTCCGGTCAACTCCATGAATCTGTCTATTCCTTACTTAAAAAGCAGGGGCACTATCAAAAAGCTATAACGTCCGACTTTTGTAATCAACAGATAGATACAAGGGTATTACCACAAACATCCGTTGTTTACCTTGATAGCGAACAGATAAATTTCACAGTAGATCGTGCCATTCGGAAAAAACTTGTGTCTGACATTTATCTCGGTTGGGTGAAGGGATTCGAAACACTAACGGATGAAACGAGTCTGATTTATCAGTTGATAAACAGTGGTCCCCAAAAACTTCTTTCTGCTCTGATTCATTTTTTCTGGCGGAAAAGGGATGACCTGCCTGAGGAAATGAAGATAAGGGTAATGCCGACATGGCGTGCCTTATTTGAATCCCTTTCTCAAAAGGACGATATAGAGAAGTATGAGGAAGTTTTATCAAGGTTGTCTGGATGGGTGGCTCTCGTTGATACAATAGATACCGAAGTACTAAAATGGCTAAAGATGTCCACGAAGTACATCAGAGGACTGACTAATTCTGCTTTTTTCGTTGAGGAGCTGCTACCGCACGCTACCAAAACCCCAGTAGAAGTCGGAGACATTTATCTCGGAATGCTAACGCATAACGTCTATCCGTATCACGATCAGGAACATATTCAGGAAATTATCCGTGCTCTGTATAGTACGGGACACAAGGAGGTTGCCGACCAAATTTGCCATCTATACGGCAAAGCCGGGTTTAACTTCTTAAGTTCTCTTTATGATGAAAATCAGAATTGAGATAAATAAGGAGCAACCCGCGTGATCTATTTCTGGTTAGATGCAAGTGCGGTCGTCAAACGGTACATTGTCGAACCGAAAGGAACACCTGAAATGCAATATTTCTTCAATAAGGTTCCTTCACAGCAAATGATGATTTGCGATCCTGCAACTGTTGGTGAAGTTAGATTCATTTTTGTCAAGTACAAAAATCGAGAAGACAATATGCGAATCACGGCAGCATATTTTGATCAGATAAAACAGTTGTTCGAAACTGAAGTCAGTCAGCACCCCGAGGTCATAAAAGTGTCCCCTACGAAAGATCAGACAGATGCTTCATTGGAATTCATTGAGGAGTACTCTATCAATAGCACCGACGCTATTATACTACGATGTGCGCTTGATAAAGCGGGCGAACTGCGAACAAGTGGACATGATCTAATTTTAGTCAGTTCTGATGAACGCCTTCTGCATGCGGCTCGAAACGAAGAGCTGCTGGTATTCAACCCTGAAACTGATACGCAAACTGCCTTAGATGTCCTCATTGGTCCACCATAGCAAACTATTATGTATCTAAGCCGAACCGTATGATCGGAATTTTTTCGAATTTCTATAAACATATCACCCCGCTGGGGCCAAGAGGGTTGATGGAAACGGTTTTCACAGAAAACCCCGCTTTCGGTGTCAGTTTGATAAAGAATTTGCTTGCAATTTTTGGGAATTATGCTATGATTAAACGTAAAGGAGAACAATAGATAGTGAAAAATATATTGAAGTTCTACAAAGATCAGCATTTCAAAATCGTCCAATTTACCGATATTCATTGGCAGAACGGTGAAGCTGCTGATCAGCAATCCGCGGCACTGATGACACGGATCGCGGCAGCAGAATCGCCGGATTTAATTGTGTTGACAGGTGATATTCTGTCTGGCGGTGGCTGCGATGACGCTGCTGCTTCCCTCCGAGATGTCGTTAAAGTGGTAGAAGACTGTGGAATTCCGTGGGCAGCGGTTTTCGGCAACCATGATGATGAAGGTAGTGCTGACCGCCACGAGTTGATGGCGGTTATGCAAGAGAGTAGCCTGTCACTCTCAGAACCAGGCCCCGAAGATGTCCCTGGGGTCGGCAATTATGTGTTGCCTATCCAAAGTTCTGAAGGGAATGGAGCTGCCGCAGTGCTTTACTTCATAGATTCCGGTAGTTATGCACAAACAGATATTGGTGGCTACGATTGGATTAAGCGCGAGCAAATTGTATGGTATCTACAAGAATCTGGACGGTTTACCGCTGAAGCGGGCCATCCGCTTCCTGCGCTCGCTTTCTTCCACATCCCGATTCCGGAATATGACGAGGTGTGGGATTTTCGGACCTGCTACGGTGTGAAATATGAGAACGTTTGCGCGCCTCAGGTGAACACAGGTTTTTTCGCTGCGATGCATGAAGCTGGCGATGTTATGGGTACTTTTGTTGGACACGAGCATATCAACGATTTCTGGGGCGATCTACACGGTATTCGTCTCTGCTATGGGCGTGCTACTGGCTATAATACTTACGGCAGAGAAGGGTTTCCACGCGGTGCCCGTGTCATTGCGTTAGCGGAAGGCGTTCGACAATTTGAGACGTGGCTCCATCTTGAGGATGGTAGTATTGTCCATTCACAACCCGAGCATACACCGCTGCAACGCACTTTTACTGAGGATTAATAGATTATATTGCAACTAATCATCAGATCTAACGAATTCAGGATTTAGCTTACAGGAGGGAACTGTGAGAGCAAATTCTCAAATCTCTGTTCGACACGAAGGAAAAATCGCTATATTTGACATCACAGGATACCTGACCGATGCCTCTGAACCCATTTTAAGTGACGCTTATGCTGATGTAGAGGTTCAAGCTGCTGAAAAAGTGCTACTTAATTTTGAAAGACGCAGTTTTATTACAAGCAGCGGGTTCGGTGAGATTATCAGATTACTTTGGAAGATGCGGGAGAAGGGACAGATTTTACGAGTTGCACACCCATCTACGCAGGTCCGGAATATTTTTAATACTATCGGTCTAACGCAAAGCATCGGTGTCTTTGAATCGGAAGCCGAGGCACTGGCAGACTTTTGACGCGTTTCTTGTTGCTTGAAAGTTTTAGGGAAAGAGGGTGTACATATTCATATTCAAGACGACTCCGAGTAAACTCCAGAGGCTTCCTGCAAGGAACTGCCCGAATACGAAACCTAAGAAAAGCGGTAACGCTCGGCGATAGGCACGAACCCCGCCCCCTGTGAAAAGCAGCTGTTTGAAGAGCCATCCTAAAAAGATTGAGAACCACATCCAACCGATAGCCCAGCCGTTGCCGACGGCATAACCGACCGGATAAAACGGCCACCACAAAAATTGACGTTTCAGAAACGTCAGTACACCGGTGAACAGAAAACCGAAGGCTATATGTTGAATAGCCTGTAGATTCGGTGCGCGTGGTGCTATAATCCAGCTTTGCAATCGGTTAAACTCGCCAACGCCCCACCGTGCGAACCGGTATTCGTAATAGAGTGCTACATGCCCGACAATAGAAACGACCGTTCCGACGATGGATGCCACAATCAGTGCCATCACCAATCGATTCTCGTGCAATCGGAATTGTCTACCGATTTTAAATGCTTCTAACTGATGTGGCATTGGGTGGCATCGGTATCCATACGCGAGCCACGACAATAGCGTTGTGTTGGTTAGATTTTGTGCGCCTAATGGCCGGCTGCCGCCGAATAGCAACATAATCCTGTCGGGATGCATGCCGTGCAATTCGTGTGTTGGGGGTCCAAGTTCGGCGCGCATGCGTGTCATTCCGATGCATAGGACCAAATAGATTCCGAAATAGCCGAGGGCGATCCACGGTGAAAGCCCGGCGAAATACCAGAATACCAGGACGAATGCCATACCGATTATTAACCCGAAAACCGCGAGCCGGTATAAACCATCTTTTGACCTAAAGGAAAATACACCGCGAAGTATCTCCCAGACGTGCCGCCGACTTGTAACGAGTGCGAGTATCCCAATGCCGAGCCATGCACCGCCGCGTTGTTCTGTCTGTAAACTGCTGGCAGTTGTCCAGCCTATCGCGCTGAAAAAGACGCGTTGCGCGCCCCAAAACAGATAGAATGCCCACAAGGACAACGACAAATCCAGCGGCATGAGGTACCCAAATCCTATCGCAAATGGATAGACATAGATCGGTAGACGTCCGACTGCGTTCCACGGCCGGTCAGAAAAGTAGAGTTGATATTTGATTTTGAGTGAAGGTATCACGGGAAAGAGATAGTTCAATCCCGCCAGAATCTCTAATCCGAATGCGATTCCGAAACCGAGCCATATAAGTTTATTCCGAAAGAGCGCGGACGTGTTGCCGAGCAGCTCAACAGGCAGCGTTGTTAAGGGGTAACTCAACTTCTCGTGGTCGATCCACTGTTTTCTGATGATAATGTTGACGCAAAGCATCATAAATAGGAGGACAATGACCAAGCCGCTCCACGCCACAATGGGCCACAGCCATGCCTCCATGTACTGTTCCTGCCAAAACGTATCATCACCCTCAAAATAGCCTTGTAGGATACCGCGGTCAGTGATGGTTAGCCATGTCGGCATGAATCGGAAAAAGAGGTCTGCCCACTCATTTTCGGGGGTTGCGAACCAGCCGGCATTGGCGATCATCGGTACTAACTGTCGAACGATGTCGTGTCCTGCGAGCGCAGTTGCGACGGATACCATTATATATGTCAAGGCGAGTTCGCGCGCCGTTGGTGCGAAACCTTTGAAAACTTTTTTGAGAAGCGGGGTAATAACAGCCAAGAAAAAGAAAGTGAAAAGGACAGTGGGAAAGATCGAAAAATCGGTGAGTTCCCACACGACGCGGTTCTCTGCAGAGATAATCCAATAGCAGGTGAGAAGAATAAGTATTGAACCGAAGACGAGTGTCCCGACAAAAAAACGGAGCGCTGAGGGCTTCTGGTCGCTCTCAATTGTGCTTTGTGAATGTTGCTGCATAGTTACAGTATACCATATCAATTAGCGCTATTGCAAACGATATATGCCTGAGTTTTGAGATTGCCAATGTCCGCACCGTGTGTTATAATAGAGGATAGGGGTATTTAGTTTTACATATTCACTTTATATCTATGGACATGTCTTCCTCTGTAGGAGCGAGCTGTGCTCGCGATCTTGCGAAAAAACGTTAACACCTATAAACGAAAACTATAGTCAAAACCGAAAACTAAATCGCCCTGAATAGAGGATACATTACCTTGACATGCATGAGAAAGGTTATGCTATCTAATCATCAGACTTCTGCGGAACAAGTTTTGGCTGGCGGGCAGCCCCAAAACGGTGACACGCTCTCTAACATTGATAAGATACTCGTCATCCGCGTGGACGGCATCGGCGACCTGCTGAACACCACACCGGCGATCGCGTTGTTAAGAGAGAATTACGCATCCGCGGAGATAACAGTATTGGCGCGTCCGCTTAATGCCCCCGTGTTGATCGGTAACCCTGATGTGGATCGCGTCCTAATTTTTGATGGTGCTGGAAAACACAGCGGGATCCGCGCGCGCCTTCAATTCTATCAAGAATTACGCCGTGAGCGGTTTCAACTCGTTGTTGCGATGCAGACGGCAATGTGGTCCCATCTTGTCGCGTTTCTCTCCGGTGCGCGGTACCGCTTAGGCCGCTATCAGAAACGTTTCAGATCCACTCTCACGCACGCGTGGCACGGTAGATACCGAAAAGGTGAAACGCACGAAGTTGACAGGAATTTGGAACTGGTCGGCTTAATCTGTAAAGGAGAAGGCAAGCGGAGCCTCGTATTCTGTTTGTCGGATGATGAGATTGCTGCCGCTGAGGCACGGCTTGCATCGTTGGGTATCGGTGCAGATGCGTTTCTCATCGGTATCCATCCAGGCGGAAGTTCGTTTGACAAACGCTGGCCCGAAGATCGGTACGCCGAACTTGCTGACAAACTGACTCAACAGTATAAGGCTACAATCCTTCTCTTACACGGTCCCGAAGAGGCAGTATTGACACAAAATATCCAGGAAGCGATGCAGTCTCGCGCTATTGTTTACGCACCAGAGACGATTCGTGAGTTGGGCGCGTTCCTCTCTTGTTGCGACTTGGTCGTCTGTAATGATTCCGGTCCGATGCATCTCGCTGCAGCATTAGATGTGCCGATGGTCGCTATCTTCGGTCCCACCGACCATGTGGCGTGGCACCCGTTAAGTGAAAACGCTTCTATCGTCCGACGGGATATGCCGTGCTGGCCGTGTAGCGCGCATAAATGTAAAATCGGATGGGAATGCACGAAAAAACTGCCGGTTGAACCGGTTTGGGATGCAATAAATGAAAATTGTCGTCGTCTGCTGGGGATCAACGGGTGATGTCTATCCCGTTTTAGCACTGTCAAAACGTCTGCTTGAACGTGGACATCAGGTCCGTGTCTGTTCACCAGCACTCTACAGAGATAAGATTCTTGAGGTCGGTGCGGAATTCTATGAGGTAGGTGTTGCCTTTGATCTATCAGAATTCCACGCGGCGATGGACGCTATTATCCCGAAACGGGATCCGACTGCGATGCTGCGGCTGATTGTGGAAGAGGGGATTGTGCGGCGGGGTGGAAAGTGGTATGAGGATTGTTTGAACGCGATGAAAGGGTTTGATATAGCGGTTTGCCATTCTGTTGATATTCCTGGACAGGAGGCTGCGATTCGGACTGGGATTCCATGGTTCACTGTGACGTATTGTCCCGGTTTCATCAAATCCTTAGATTTTGCGCCGTACCCGTTTCCGAATTGGGGACGGACATTCAACGCTATCGTATGGAAATTGGTGCAACTTCGGCTTGCGCGGAGTATAGATGCATTGTTTAATCAATTTATTGAATCCGTCAGTGGAAAGCCGAGGCGAACAGTGGCGTTAGAGGGAATGTACTCACCACACCTAAACCTTATTGCTGCCTCGCCAACGCTCTGTCCACCTGCTGATTTCCCGCCGAACCACAAATTCACAGGCGTATGGCATCTTGCCTCGCCTGCCTATAGCCCTCCAACGGAACTTGTTAATTTT
Organism: Candidatus Poribacteria bacterium; assembly: GCA_963668035.1. Classification (GTDB taxonomy): domain Bacteria; phylum Poribacteria; class WGA-4E; order WGA-4E; family WGA-3G; genus WGA-3G. Next base: position 2,027,808 of record OY764073.1, read on the forward strand.
TTAGCGGCGGGGCCGCCGCCTATCATTGTGACGTTTGGCTCTATGGGGGGTTCGAATGGACGTGAGACGACAGAAATCCTGATTGATGCTATCAAAAGGACGAACCAACGCGCGATCATTCAAGCGGGGTGGGGACAACTCGGCACGCCAGAGACACTATCGGACATCTATTGCACGGCGTATGTGCCACATCAGTGGCTATTTCCGCAAGGGCGTTGCGTTGTGCATCACGGTGGCGCGGGAACGACCGCCTCGGTGTGTCGTGCGAAAGTGCCGTCCGTTGTCGTGGCACATCACGCGGATCAACCCTATTGGGGCAAACGGCTCTTCGATTTAGGCGTTGCTCCGAAGCATCTGCGCCGCCGGAACCTGACCGCTGAACGCTTGGCGAAACGGATTCAGCAAGTCTTAGCGACCCCAGAGATGACCGAGCGAGCAGAAGTTTTGGGGGAACGGATGGCAGCAGAAGATGGGTTGACGACAGCCCTTGCGTTAATCGAGGGGTTTTCCATCGTCTGAACCGGGATTTACAAGATTATAGGATTTACAAGATTATAGAAGATTCTTGATTGACTATGTCTTTGGAATCGCCGAGACAATTTGTTTCAACCGCTGTTTCTGTTATGATAAAGATCCTTGTGTTCAGTTTCTCTTTTATTGGCGATGCGGTATTGTCCACTGCTGTTATCCAACCGCTCCGCGCACATTTCCCAGATGCACATATTACCTTTCTGGTCGGAACGCGTGCGTTTGATCTCCTCGCTAATGAACCCAATATTGATGTGACTCTTGCTTATGATAATGGCGGCGAACACGCCGGTTGGAACGGACGGCTGCGACTTGTAAAAATGTTGCGCACGCATCACTTCGATCTCGTTGTTAACTTGCGGGATAGCCTCATGGCTCGGTGTATCGGTGCGGAACATTGGGGAATGGTGCGCGGTGCCAGTAATCGGCATGCTGTTACCCGATATTTAGAGGTGCTTCAGCGGCACAGCGTTGACACAACGGATGCTCACCCGCGTTTAGCACTCACTGCGGCGGAAGATATAGCGGCGCGCAGTTTTCTTGCCGGAGCAGGTCTCACGACAGAGCGATTATTAATCGGGATTCATCCGGGCGGGAATTGGGAATATAAGTTGTGGGATGCGGAGAACTACGCGCAACTTGCGAATTTTCTGTGTCGAGAACAAAAGGCTTCGATTTTACTTTTTGCTGGTCCAAACGAACGGGACCTCCAGATGCGGGTTGCAAAGATGATGGACGTTTCGCCGCTTCTCGTCAAGACAGACAATCTACGACATCTCGCTGCGTTAATTTCTCTATGTGATGTCTATGTCGGCAATGACACGGGCCCGATGCATATCGCTGCAGCGGTGGGTACGCCAGTCGTCGCGCTTTTCGGTTCAACGAATCACATTCGGAGCGGTCCGTATGGTGATAAGCATATCGTTGTGCAGAGTGGTATAGATTTGGGGTGCAACCCTTGCCATCCCGGTCGACATCCAGGGGGGTGTGGTGCTGGTAGTTGTGAAGTGATTGCGGGGATTACGGTGGAACAGGTGTTGGTAGCAACGGAAGGATAAAAGTTAATTTCTTTGGGAGGTTCCTCTTTAGTCCCGTAGGGTTTATTTGCTTGGGTATTTTTTAATTATGTTTATAGAACCGCCGTGTCAAACAAAACCTAAGCCCTGTAAGGGCGATATGTGTGTATCTTCTGACCCAACGCGATAAACATACCGCCCTTACAGGGCTAAAGAGGGGCAGGTGCCACGTTTCTATAAACATACCGCCCTTACAGGGCTAAAGATGGTACAATCTAATAGGTTATGCGGCGGATTGCTACCAAAAACTTTACACACCTCTAAATGAATTCTCCACTGCCTGTTATCTCCGAAAAGGGAACTTAATACCTAACTTCCGCTTTTCCGCCATTGCAGTCGTAAACTGTTTAGCACAACGGATACACTGCTAAACGCCATCGCGAACGCAGCAAGCATCGGGTGGAGTTCCCGAAACATCATCGGCACAAAAGATAGTGGGTAAAGTGCGCCTGCTGCAATAGGAATTAATAGCACATTGTAGAAGAACGCCCAGAAAAGGTTCTGTTTAATGGTGCGCATCGTCGCGCGGCTGAGGCGAATTGATTCGGGGAGGCCGCGTAGATCGCTGTGCATGAGCGTTACGTGTGCCGTCTCCCTGGCAATATCGGTACCTGTGCCGAGGGCGATGCCGATGTCGGCTTGCGCCAATGCGGGGGTATCGTTAATGCCGTCGCCTACCATAGCGACGAGGTTGCTGGGTTTCGCTTGTAAGGTTTTAACCGCGTTTGCCTTGTCTTCGGGACGGAGCTCCGCCATGACCTGATCAATCCCTGCAGCTGCAGCGATCGCGTCGGCAGTGTTGCGGTTATCTCCTGTCATCATTATCACTTTGCACCCGAGTCCGCGCAGGTCGGTGATTGTTGCCTGCACTTCGGGTCTCAACGTATCTGCGACAGCAAGGAGTCCGCTGACATTTTCGTTGATAGCTACCCATAACACCGTCTTTGCTTGTGCCTGCAACCGGGCTGCTTCTTTTTCGAGGGTGTGTGTTGCGATGGCGTGGTTTTGCATGAAGGTCCGATTGCCTACCACGACGCTATTTTTGTTGACGTGTGCGGTGATGCCGTGCCCTGCAATAGCTGTGAATTCGGTCGGTGTGTCCAGAGCAAGCCCGCGTTCTTCGGCTGCGCGTACGACGGCTTTTCCGATAGGATGTTCGCTCCCGCGTTCCGCCGAGGCTGCGAGGTATAACATAGCTTCGGTATCAGCCGTTTCGTTGGCAACAATAATATCGGTAAGTGTGAGTTCGCCCTGTGTCAAGGTACCTGTTTTATCAAGGACGATTGTGTTTAAGGCGCCTGCGCGTTCGAGAGCTTCGCCGTTTCGGAAGAGGATGCCGCGCTGTGCGCCGATACCGGTGCCCATCATAACTGCCGTTGGGGTGGCAAGCCCTAATGCACAAGGACAGGCTGTGACGAGGATTGCGACTAAGCGGAGCATCGCCGGGGTGAACCCTGCTCCGAGGATGAACCACCAGACAAGGAATGTTAGAACGGCAATCGCACTGACGACGGGGACAAATACATTTGTGACAGCGTCTGCGGCGCGCTGGATAGGCGGTTTGCTCTGTTGTGTCTTGTATACCAATTGGACGAGGCGGGCAAGAGCCGTTTCGGCCCCTACGTGTGTGGCTTCGATGGTGAGCATGCCGCTCTGGTTCATCGTTGCAGCGGTCACAGGGTCGCCTGGGACCTTATCTACGGGGAGACTCTCGCCGGTGAAGACGCTTTCATCAATGGCACTCTTGCCGCTTTGCACGATGCCATCAACAGGAATACTTTCGCCGGGACGTACAAGCAGGACATCTCCGACATCCACGTGTTCAATGGGAATGTGTTGTTCTTCTCCGTTTTTTAGGCGGCACGCGACTTTGGGTGAAAGTTGGGGGAGTTTTTTGAGGGCTGCGCTTATCTTGCCTTTGGCGCGTGCTTCAAGCAGTTTTCCCAATTTAATCAAGGTGATGATGACCGCGGCTGTCTCAAAATAGACGTGGGTGCCGAAGCGTGTGCCCGCGCCCATCTCTAATGCCATCACTACAGTGAGGCTATAGAGAAACGCCACAGACGAGCCCATAGCGACGAGCACATCCATATTCGCGGATCGATGGCGCAAGGCTTTGATGCCGCCGATGTAATAGTCCCAAGCGACATACCCCTGTACGGGGAGAGCTAAACCGAACATGAGCCAGTTAACCCAGTGTGCAGATGCCCAACCACCCAATAGGTTCATATCCCTACCCATGCTGATGAGAAAAAGGGGAAGCGTGAAAATGACTCCGACGGTGAATTGCAGCTTTTGCCGTCGGAATTCCGCAGCGCGTGCCTCGGTTTCTTTGTCTTCATCGACAACGTCAAAACCGAGGTCTCGGATCTTATCAACAATGGTCTCCTCGCTGAGGGTGGATCCATCAAAGATAACGGCGGCATATTCGGTGGCGAGGCTGACTTCTGCAGCACGTATGCCGTCCATCTTTTTAAGATGCCGTGTAATGGTGCTTGCACAGCTTTCGCAGTGCATCCCCGTTATAGGCAGATTAATCTGGTGTTCCATTTTTATTCCAAACGGATGGGTAAACCTGTTTCCAGCGACTCGTTGGCTGCGATGGATAAAATAGCGGTTTTCGCGGCATCAGCATAAGGCGATCGGATTGCACTGCCGTCTCCGGTGCGGACAGCTTCAATAAAGGTGCTATCCATGTCAATTGTGCAATTATTTTCTGGATTCCACGTGGTTTTTCCTTCCGCTGTGGAGAGCACAAGTGCGCGGCGGAGATGGTATTCAAGCGAACCGTCTTCACAGAAGATGTCTAAGCCAGAGCGGCGCATCCCATTTGTTGTGAAACAGGCGGAGAACATGATACCAAAAACCCCACTCTCAAATTGCAATGAGACAGCGGAGGCCTCTTCAATGTCGTAATCGGTATCTGGAATTAGATCGTAGCGAGCGACGGCATAAACGGTTTTGACTTCGCCGAAGAGGTATCTCGCCATATCAAATTCGTGCGTGGTCTGCTCCATGAGTTGTCCGCCGGATTTCGCCTTTTCGCGCCACCATCCGCCGGGCATGCCGCCCATCCAGTAACCCATGAAAAATCCGACGCGTCGGTCAGCGAGAAGTTCCTGCGCCTTGTCAATGATGTCAAGATAACGTTCCTGATAGCCGGTAGCGGTGATGATGCCTTTCTCTTCCACTTCTGCTGCGATCTCTTTTGCTTCGTCAGCATCCATGTGGACTGGTTTTTCGACGAACATCGCCAGTCCAGCGTCAATAACAGCACGCTCAGGTGCGCCGTGTGCAAAAGGTGGGATGGATATATAAACAGCGTCTAATTCTTCGCGGGCAAGCATCTGGTTATAATCCGCGTAGGCTTTACCACCGTACTGCGTGACAGCCCGCTCCGCTTTTTCAACAACAATATCACAGAAGGCGACGAATTGTGAACCGCCGATCTCGGTTAATTCGCGTAGGTGGCGGTTCATGTTGCCGCCCGTGCCGATAAAGCCTAATCTAACATCTGACATAACGTCCCCTTTTTTCTCTTTAAAATACGGAATTCTGTGCTGGTGTGAGCATAAGCGATGGCAGGATGCCGATAAGCAAAACGCCAATCACCGCGAGGATTAACCCGATGACTAAGGGTGAAGCATAAGGACTGAACTCCAACTCTTCTTCTGGTTCACGCATATACATTGTTACAACGACACGCAAATAGTAGAACGCCGATATAGCGGTATTGATAGCACCGATAATGACGAGCCATATATGTCCTGCCCCAACTGCGGCTTTGAAGATGTAGAATTTACCGACAAACCCGGCTGTCGGTGGAAACCCGGCGAGCGATAAAAGCATTACAGTCATAAATATAGCAAGTAACGGTTTTCGGGTTCCAAGTCCTGCATAATCAGAGATCATGAGACTCTCGCCATCTTCTGTTTTCGCCAAGATAACCGCGCCGAACGCGCCGATGTTCATCACACAGTAAATGAGGAGGTAGAGCATCGCGCTGGAGACACCATCGTCATTCGCTGCGGCTAAACCTATGAGCACATAACCGGCATGCGCAATACTTGAATAAGCGAGCATCCGTTTGATGTTTGTCTGTGCAATAGCGATGACATTCCCGACCGTCATTGTTAGCATTGCTAATAGGATAAGAACACCGCCCCACTCTCCCTGCAAGTTTGGTAACGCTTCCATGAAAATTCTGAGGAACGCTGCGAACCCAGCAGCCTTTGGTCCTGCGGAGATAAACGCTGCTATCGTTGTAGGTGCGCCCTCGTAAACATCGGGAGCCCATTGGTGGAATGGAACAATCGCGACCTTAAATCCGAATCCGACGACAAGCAGGAACATGCCAGCCAAAAGTAGCGGTGATTTGTTTTCTGCCGTAATCTTCTCGGCAATTTCGGGTATACTTGTGGTACCTGCTCCCCCATAAATTAGGGCGATTCCGTAAAGGAAGAACGCGCTTGCGAATGCACCGAGCAATAGGTATTTCATTCCCGCTTCGCTTGAAGCAGGGTTGTCTCTGAAATAGCCAGCCAACACATACAACGATAACGACATCAACTCTAAACCGAGGAAAACGATAATTAATTCGTTGCCTGCAGCCATCAACATCATACCGAGCGTTGCAAGGAGGATCAGCAGATAGTAAGGTCCCTGCTTCTTGTCGCTCCTGTCCAGATAACCCATGGAAATCAAGACAACCAGAATTGTTGAAACGAGGAAGATAATGTTGAAGAAGAGCGAAAAATTATCTACCTTGAACATGTCGCTGAACTGGGTACCCACTGGACCTGCCAGATGCATCTGTATGGAAACCGCTAAGGCAATCGCAGCACCGACGATTGTCATCCAGCCGAGGACCTTTTTGGAAATTGCGTCGAATAGGTCAAAGATGAGGACGATGAGCAGTGTTAAAGCGATAACCAGTTCCGGCATCAATAATTGCCAGTTAATGCTTGGAATGCTTGGCATTCAAAACCTCCATTTAGTGGTTTTCAGTAAACTGTTAAAGCGCGTTAGCGTAGGAACACAAACGTCACAATTACAAAAAGCGGGACTAAAATTACGACCGACCAGATCATATAGCCGAAAAAGCTTGGCATGCGGATACCGCTTTGTTCCGCGATGGCTTTCACCATGAAATTCGGTGCGTTGCCGATATAGGTATTTGCACCCATAAAAACGGCACCGACCGAAATAGCCGTTAGCAATCTAATAAACTCTAAATGCTCTGCCCCGGTTAATTGACCGGTTAATATATCTGGCACTATGGCTTCGGTAAGACCTAATTTCCCAAGTGCAGTGTTATAAAACGTCAGATACGTTGGTGCATTGTCTAAGAAGCTCGACAGAACACCGGTTACCCAGAAATAGTGAAGCGGTTCTTTCATCGCCCCGATTAACCCACTGAGATCTCCGTTTTCACCAGCCCTTAGGATCGCTAATGCTGGAATAATCGTTATAAAGATACCGGCGAACACTTTCGCCACTTCTTCAATGGGTTCCCATGAGAACTCGTTTGCTTGCCGCAATTCGCCGCTAAAGGGTGTAAACTGGAGTGATAACAGTCCCATGACGACAATGAGGACATCGCGGGCGATATTTTGCCAGTATACATGCACGCCGAGGATATTGACCTCTCCGAGCTTCAAAGTTCCACTCATCAGAACAGCGGCGATAATACCGATCAGGAAAGTCAAATTGAAGAGTCCATCTACACGGATCGGCTCGCTGGTCCCATCGTCTGGTACGACACCACCTTCCCGCTTAAACATAAATGTGTCCACAATAAAGAAGATCACGATTAAGATAACACTAATAAATAGCATGTGTGGGAAGAGAGCAGTCGTCGTCCAGAAGAAAGGCACGCCATGCAGGAATCCCAAGAAGAGCGGTGGGTCTCCTAAAGGTGTTAAAGAACCGCCGATGTTGCTCACGAGAAAGATAAAGAAGACGACCAGATGGACTTTACTCTGCCGGTATGCGTTAGCACGGATGAGGGGACGAATGAGGAGCATTGAAGCCCCTGTGGTGCCGACCCACGAGGCAATAGCAGTACCGATAATTAATAAGAGGGTATTAACAACCGGTGTGCCACGCAACGTGCCGCGTACAAGGATTCCGCCTGCGACTGTGAACAATCCCCACAACAAAATGATGAAGGGGATATAGTCTATCAGGTAGATATGCAGGATGTCGTAAAAAGCCTTTCCCTGGAACGCGATGAGGTACGGAATTGCGAAGATTAATCCCCACGCCAATGACATTTTTCCGCCGTGGTGGACGAGAAAGTGTGAATCGAACACGAGCGGGAGAATCGCGATTGAGAGCAGAATACCGACAAACGGGATCATGCTCCAGATAGGCAGTTTCGCGCCATCTACGCCAGGCGTTTCTCCGTGTGGGTCATCTGCACCGAACGCCTCCATTGAAACCGAGAGCGCGAGCCCAACAACTATACAAAGAATCAGACAAGATACCAGTTTGAACTTCATTTATCATCCAGAGTTGCGATGTGAGAATCGCTTCTACTGCTGTGCCTCCTTTTCATGCTTTTCATGCTTTTCATGCTTTTCATGCTTTTCATGCTGTGTGCGGGGTGCTCCGTGTAGTACGAGTTTGGGCCCTCGCTGTTTCTGCTTTTCCAGTTGTCCCATAGCGGATTCAGACCGCACCTTTGTCACAACAACTTCTACCGATTTTTCCATCTTACTCAGGAAGGGTTTGGGATAAACGCCGATCCAGACGATAAAAACCAGCAGCGGGAGCATCACAACAATTTCACGCGCGTTCAAGTCAGGTAACCCTTCGTTTGTCTTATCCAGCGTTCCAAACATGACGCGTTGGAACATCCACAGCATATAGACGGCTGCGAGGATCACACCTGCGGTTGCAAAAACGACATGCGCCTTAGAGAATGCTCCTGCAACGAAACTGCCGAAGAGTATCATATATTCACCGACAAACCCGTTTAAACCGGGCAAGCCGATTGAGGACAACGTTACGACCATAAAAATCACGGCGAAGATCGGCATCCGTTTTGATAAGCCGCCGAAGTCAACAATCATCCTGCTGTGCCGTCTTTCATAAATCATCCCGACTAACAGGAAGAGGGCACCGGTGCTTAAGCCGTGATTAATCATTTGGAGAACACTGCCCTGAATGCCTGCGGGATGTTTTGAGAAAAGTCCCAATACAACGAAACCGAGGTGACTGACACTGGAATATGCGACAAGTTTTTTCAGATCGGGTTGTACCATCGCCACCAATGCGCCATAGATGATACCAATGACTGCAAGTGTGACTATCAATGGGGTGTACTGATCCGCTGCTTCAGGAAAGAGTGGCAGACAAAATCGGATGATCCCATAAGTTCCCATCTTTAGCAGGACCCCTGCAAGGATCACGCTTCCGACTGTGGGTGCCTCAACGTGTGCATCTGGTAGCCATGTATGGAACGGAAAAAGCGGTACTTTAATGGCAAAGGCGATGAAAAATGCAAGGAATAGCAAATTTGAATGATCAAACGGTCCGCTGAGTGTCGTGAGGTCAAAACTATTGCCGTTTTGGAAATAGAGTGCTAAAATGCCGACAAGCATCAGCGCGCTGCCCGCCATCGTATAGAGAACGAACTTCACAGTGGCGTAAATCCGCCGTTCGCCGCCCCAAACACCGATGAGGAAATACATTGGGATGAGCATTGACTCCCAAAACACGAAAAAGAGGAACAGATCGAGAGAGCAGAAAACGCCCAACATCCCAGTTTCGAGTGCGAGGAGCGACATCATAAAACCGCCCAACCCTTTTTCCACGGAATTCCATGCGGCGAGAATACAGACGGGTGTCAGGAATGTCGTAAGTAGGACTAACCACAGCGAAATGCCATCAATGCCAATGTGGTAGCTTACGCCTCCAGGGATCCACTCTATCGGTGTACCACCAAGTTGGAAGGTCGTAAGGTCTGCATTAAACCCCGTATAAAGCCCCAACGAGATAATAAACGTCAGGAGGCTAACGGCAAATGCAATGCCCTTCACGGTAGACCCTCCGAGTCCTCTAAGCAACGCGATAGCTATCACGCCGAGCAGTGGTAAAAAAATGACTATTGAAAGTAACAAGGAACCCTCCTTAGGATATTTTAACTTTCATCAACAAATACGACTTACGGGTTACGATTCTTCCCCCAAAGGAATAGATTACGTTCTGAAGAAATTCTTCCACCACCACTTATCCCGGCGGAACCAAAAAAGTCTACGGTTTTCTGCTTGCTGAGACAAGCGCCGGCGGCGTTTTGAAAACTCGTCTTGCGGCATCTTGTTCTGCCACCAAACCTTCATTTTACGATTGAACTTTGATACTTCTTCGGATGACTTACTGCAGTTGTCCAAGATCCACGCGCCGAGTTTAACATCATGATCAATTCGTACGGCGGTTTCCTGAAATGCCTCTGCTGAAATGCCGAGAAAGGCTAAAATCGCTGTATCTTGTTCGGAATCAGCACCGTATTTATAACTGCCGATTTTTCCGGTATGCGCAGCTCGCGCCTTATCTGTTAATCTCGCGACTCCACAGATACCAGCGACCTCTTTGTTGAGTAGATCCCTTGGTCGGAAAGTGTTCTGTTTCATTTTTTCTCCCTAATTAAATTCACAACACCCAGTTTAGGGATTATCAGAAATAGCCTTTATTATCCTAATAATATCTTTATGGTGTGAAGGACTAAGCATCCCGAATATTCTTATCATCTCAATAACTATACTATAGTTGCTTTCATCTATAATAAATTTCGCCATCTCTTTTGGATGCGCTGTACGGCCAATTAGGTTTTCGTTTACCTGAAGCTCTGTTATTGGAAAACATAAGTAAAGCATTGGTTGGACACCAATCGCTTTTTGCTTTTCTCTTATAGTAATCTCTGCAATAATTTCATATTTTCCGAATTGATAGATGAGTTGCGGATAGTTCAAAGTCATCCCAAAGAATGTAGTGTTATTAATCTCTTTTTCAACAGGATGTGTTCTCGTTATCTGGCAATCTGAATGATTAGAGAGTAAGTCCTCTTCCTCCAGTTCAGATAAAAACTCAAGAGTCTTCTTTAATTCTGAGGTAGTAATCATACCCCAAGAATAGAAATAATACAAATATTCCGATAACTCATATAATACCTTTTCCTTACCGTTATATGCAATAAACGATATATGAGGTAAACTAGATTTGTTGCTATTCTTGGCTTCCACATCATATCCTATTTGCCACTCAACATAGTTGTTTTGGGTAATAGATTTACTTCTGGTGGCATGAGGGTTGCCATACTCATGAAACATACTTCTTGACTTAATCCGGACTTTTCCTGTAGGCGTTGTAAGTGGAAGGTCTACAAGGATTCTCTTGTTTTCTGTATCAAACATGGTATTTTCCTAATAGTGACTTGAAATACATATCCAGTTTAGAGTCTGTCTGTTCTTTCTCTATCGGATCTATCTGAAAGTACTTTTCGAGATAAGGATGATGTCTAATCGTATCATTGATGAAATAGTGTTTGGACTGCTTAAAGAGCTTATCATCAATAGGAACATCACAATTCCCAAAATAGAAAGGAAGCCTATAGAGGTTTCTCTTGAACACATCTACATACGCATAATAATCCAATTTTGCTTTGTCAAGGACAATCGTGTTGGTGCTATAGTTTTTGACAAAGGTCCGATTCCTTTTTAGCGCGTTAATATCTCTCATTGTCCAGAAAAATAGCGAATCGTTATCTATCGGTTGATGTTGCTTACTCGGATATTTGCGAATATAGTTCGTGATATAATCAAAATCACTAAGACAGAAACGGAGCCCATCTCCTGTTCTAAATTCGAAGGAACGGACAAAACTGTACGCCATTCCATGGGCATCGCGCCGATACAAGGCGATGATAATTGGAAAAGGCGTGAGTTTCGCAGATTCCGGGAATTCGCAACTACTAATAAGTAAGCCCTCTATCAATTTATAATGTGCGGTAAACTCCTTTAGCAACCTGAAATTTGTCGGCTTAATCAAATAGGATAACGGATGCAAAACACAGATAAAGTCGGCTTCAAGTTTATTGTAGGAACGGAGAAACGATATTCCCAAGTCCCGACTGGCTATATCTTCATCAACGTCAAAATCAACACGCTTAATTTTTTGACGAATAAGCGAGGTTTTATCATTATAGGGTGGGTTTCCTACAACTATCAGTCTTGTGGACTGCTGAGGAATACCGAATTTACGCCTTGAAACGTTGCATAAAGAATTCGTCCGAAAGAATTGGACTTTATCACCGGTTTTTTTCGCTATCTCTATTGCATCATCGTCTATATCACACCCGATTGTGAGCGTTTGTCCCCTATTTTTTAAAAAATCGCCGTATCCACAGGCACTGTCGATGATAGTCGTCTGGGAATCTACATAAGGTTCAATGAGTTCCCATGCAAGCTCCACAATTTTGGGTGGCGTATAATAACTTCCGAAGTTGACCCTATCTTGATAGTCTAAATGGACTTGGCTCATTTTTTTTTGATTAAATATGGCACAGGAGACTAACAGTTTCCTATGCTACGAATTATAACGCTAATTGACGAAAAATAGGTAATACGCAAGGAATAACACAATACCGAGAACCATTGAAACAATGTAGACTTGGACGAGCCCTGTTTGGAGTCGTCGCAACAATCCGCCAATAAACCTGATAAGAGCAGCCACACCGTTGACAATTCCGTCAATAATGCCGTTATCCACGAGTTTCCACAAGAGGAAATGCGAACCGTTTTTAACGGGTTGCACGATAAGTGCGTTGTACACCTCATCAACATAGTACTTGTTCGCAAGCAATCTATGCAAGGTGCCGGTAGGTTCGTCAGACGGTGCGCGTTTGCTGTAACGTGTCCATGCGAACGCGATGCCTGCTAAACCGACAATTGATGAAATTACCATAAATAAGAGAACATTGCCCGATGCGTCATAGTGTGCTTCTGGAAAAACGCTTTTCGTGAAGTGATGAAACCAGCTGTCATGTCCTCCTAAACCTAACAACAGACCGATTAAGGCAGAAGGGATTGCGAGCAGTGCGAGCGGCACCCACATGACGGGTGGTGATTCGTGCAGATGTGAAGCAACTTCGGGATCGACGCGAGATTCACCGTAAAATGTCACGAAGATCAGACGGAACATATAAAATGCTGTCAAGAAGGCTGTGACCAATCCGATACCGTAAATTACGGGCGAACTGCCCCACGCACTGTGTAAGATTTCGTCTTTGCTCCAGAAACCGCTCAGGAACGGGAATCCAGCGATAGCAAGGGCCCCGACTAAAAAGGTCCAATGCGTTATCGGCATCTTAGTACGCAAACCGCCCATCTTCCGCATATCCAATTCGTTTGCCATGGCGTGCATCACACTGCCAGCAGTTAGGAACATCAAACCTTTGAAGAAGGCATGCGTTACCAAATGGAAAATGCCAGAGGCGTAAGCACCGATTCCAACCCCGACGAACATATATCCGAGTTGGCTGACAGTAGAATAGGCAAGGATGCGTTTGATGTCGTTCTGTGTGAGCGCGATTGTGGCGGCAAAGAATGCCGTTAGAACACCGATCCATGCGACAATTTCGCCTGTATGCGCGATGTTATAAAGCACCGCGGAGCGTGCGATCATATACACGCCGGCTGTTACCATTGTGGCGGCGTGAATTAAGGCACTGACAGGTGTTGGACCCTCCATTGCGTCGGGTAGCCAGACATAGAGCGGGATCTGTGCGGATTTACCGATCGCGCCGACGAAGAGGAGCAACGTTGCAATCACGAGCGTATTTGCACCGAAAATTTGCTTGAAAGTCCCCGCTTCTGCATCATCGAATATCGTTGTGAAATCTAAGGTATTGAATGCTGCAAATAGCGTAAACATCCCCAGTAGGAAACCGAAATCGCCAATCCTGTTCACAATAAACGCCTTTTTTCCGGCATCTGTAGCGGACGGCTTTTCATACCAGAACCCGATCAGCAGGTAAGAACAGAGACCGACACCTTCCCATCCGACAAACATCATCAGGTAGTTGTTACCGAGGACGAGGATCAGCATTGCGAAAACAAACAGATTTAGGTAGGCAAAATAGCGTGTATAGCCCGCATCACCGTGCATGTAACCGATGGAGTAGACGTGGATCAGGAAACCGACACCTGTAATAACCAACAACATGACAGCTGTGAGCGCGTCCACGCGGAAGCCGATATTGAAAGCGAAGGAGCCGTCACCAAAATCGCCTGTAATCCATTCATAGAGCGTTTCATCTAACGGGGCAGCACCACTGTTCAAGCTGGTAAAGGCGATGATTGAACAGACTAAGGAGACCAGCACCGCAAGCGCGCCGATCCATCCGCTGAGTTTTTCGTTACCTTTCAACCATTTTCCAAATAACCCGTTAATCAGAAACCCAATAAGCGGGGCAACTAACAGGACAACAATTAATTCTTTTGACATAATTTTTTAACGATTGGGTTTTCGCTCCGATTTTTCCGTTGTCAAAATCGGGTTTTCGGTCTATTTCAACAACATTGGTTATAATTAAATTGTTCTAAAGAACAAGTAAATAGGAACTATCGTTTTACATCTAATGGCTCATTTAAAAGTTCTTGCTAACCTTTTAACGAATTAACTTCGTCCACGTTAATCGTTTGCCGATGTTTGAAGACGCTGACAATAATTGCAAGACCGATAGCAACCTCAGCAGCAGCGACGGTCATTACAAAAAAAACAAATACTTGTCCTGTTGCCTCGCCGAGGCTCCGGCTGATTGCCACGAATGCAAGATTTGCCGCATTCAGCATCAGTTCAATACACATAAAGATGATGATCGCGTTTCTGCGAACAAGCACACCGATTACGCCGGTTGTAAAGAGGAGTGCGCTTAAAATGAGATAGGACTCTAATGGCATAAATAGTTTATTAGTTGTCAGTCGTCAGTTAAAGGAGATTATGATTTAACCAAAGCACCTCTTAACCGATAGCCGATAACTACTCCTTAGTTTTCTTCTGAACTTTCGCGTTTTACCAAGACGATAACGCCAATCAATGCTGCCAACAAAATAAGTGAGGTCACCTCAAACGGTAAAAGGTACTTAGTGAACAAAAGCTCACCGATGTCATAGGTGGTTATCGCTACGGCTGCGGTGGCGGCTTCTGCAGATGCAACGGCGGTATCGCTCAGTGCATCCGCAATGGCGGTATCGTTCAGGGCATTGACCGCGATATAGATGCCTTCGGCAGCAAAGAGGATACCTAAGATGATTGCGAGTCCCTTCAGTTTTCCGCCTATCGCTCCTTTCATTGAAAGTGTACCGAGGTTTAGGAGCATAATCACGAAAAGGAATAACACCATAATCGCGCCTGCGTAAACGATGACCTGTGCCGCTGCGACGAAGTGGGCACCTAATAACACAAACAGCCCAGCTTGTGCGAAAAAGGTCACAATAAGCGAGAGCGCGCTGTAAATCGGATGTCGAAACGAGATAACAGCGATCGCGCCAATCAACGCAACTGCTCCAAAGAGGATAAATAGGATCTGTTCTGGATTCATTCGCGCCTCCTACTCTATAGCGTCTAATGCGCTGGGTGTCATCTGCCCATCGCTGTCTGTCATTGCTGGTTCCGGTGCCTTGTTCATGACGAGTAGACCTGCCACAATAGATACAACGATAAACGCTGCGACCACATTGCCGATCGCAACAACCAGACGTGAGCTGGTCATTATCCATAGGGTGCCGGTTACGACGATGGAAGTTAAAGCGACGGGTAACAGGAATTTCCAGCCGAAGTTCATGAGTTGATCGTATCGGAATCGTGGGAGCGTCCAGCGGACCCAGATAAATACGAACAGGAAAATCGCTGTTTTAACGAAGAAAATACCGAAGGAGATCAATCCGCTCCATACGGGACCGCCTACATTTTCCAAGCCGAAGAAGTGCCATCCGCCTAAAAAGAGCGTTACGACCACTGCGGAACCGACGATCATGTTCATATATTCCGCCATAAAAAACATCGCGAATTTCATGCTACTGTATTCGGTATGATACCCTGCGACGAGTTCCTGCTCGGCTTCTGCCAGGTCAAACGGTAAGCGGTTGGTTTCTGCAAACATTGCAGTCGTAAACGCGAGAAATGCGGGGAAATGGATTAGGAAGTTCCAATGCCACGGATACGCGCCTTGTCCTTCTGCAAGTTTCCTAAGGCTGAGGGTACTGTCTGCGAGCATCAATATGCCGATAATCGCCAATCCGAGTGTCAACTCGTAACTAATCATCTGTGCGGATGAGCGTAAACCGCCCAAAAGTGAATACTTGTTGTTAGATGCCCACGCGCCAAGCACAACACCGTATACGCCGAGAGAGGTTATCGCCAATATATACAGGATACCGATGTTGATATCCGCAATATGGAGCGGTATCGGATAGCCAAACAAGGTTATAGAACTCCCAAACGGCACGACTGCAACCGTGATAAGTGCTGGCACCAATAGCATCGCGGGGGCAAGCACGTATAGCGGCTTATCTACGTGATTCGGGATGAGATCCTCTTTGAAGAGGAACTTAAGCCCGTCTGCGACGGGTTGGAGTAATCCTTGTGGACCGACACGATTCGGTCCCAACCGATCCTGCATCCATCCGCTCACCCGACGTTCCGCCCAGATCATTAACATCACGCCGATAAGGAGCATGTGAACAATGATAAGGATTTTGACGACAGAACTGATGATTACAACGAGAAGCGGTAAATTTGCCATATTTTTATATTTCCTTGCGGTTAAGTAACGCAGGTTGAGATTTCATACGCCTGTATATGGATCCGCCTTCCACTCCGTTTCAGGTTTGTGATCTCAGGCTAAGAAGAGAGATATTACGATCTCTTTCAACAGCCATTAGGCGTTAGTCATCAGCAGGACAACCTCTTTATTGACCGTTACCTGCTAACTTAATACCTGCGTCTCCAATATTTTGATGTGTCGCGTCCGCATAGCCCGGTACATTCTCAGCAATAGCGAGTGCAATTTCGCCAGCGAAGTGATAGTTTATCTCACCGCCCAATTGCTTAGCAAGCTGCTGTGTAATTTCCCAGTCTATGCGTGCTTCGCCTGGCGGATCGATCGTCTTGCGAATCCGTTGTACCCAGCCTGTCGAATTGGTGACGGTGCCATCTTTCTCTGCGAAAGTCGTTCCCGGCAACACCACATCGGCTAATTGCGTGGTCTCTGATGGCAAAATGTCCTGCACGATAAGGAAGTCGACGCTTTCTAAAGCGGCTTTCTCTGCGTCCTCAAGCGGACGCTCCGGTGCGCCGCTAACGAGGTAGACAACTTTCGCACCTGAGACCTTCTCCCAAAGCGCGTCGCCTTCTAAAACGACGTTTCCATTTGCAGAGCCGAGCATCGTTCGCGCCCCTGCGGTATTCGGGTTCTTGTCCGCTTCAATTGTAAATTGTGGGAATTTGTGTGCTTCGCCGGGCAGCTGCCCGAAGAGACCCAATTGTGTCGTCTGTAGCACATCGTGAGCGAACTGCTGTAAGACGTAGTTATCTTCGTTCGTGGCTTGCGCGGAACCGATAACAACGATGTCCTCAGCTTCTACTTCCGCTAACTGCTCCTTAATTAAGGTGAGTGCGTCCGCCCACTGTGTTGGTGTGAGTTCGTCCTCCACACGTTTAAGTGGGAGTTGGAGGCGGTCATCGCTGTTTACATAGTGGTAACCGAGCCGGCCATCGTCGCACATCCAGTGCTGGTTAATATCCTCATGGAAACGCGGTTTAATTCGATAAAGTCCATCGGCTTTATATTCTACGGTGATATTGCAACCGACGCTGCAGCCAGTGCAGACGCTGTTCGCCTTTTCCATGAACCACGGACGCGATTTGAACAAGAAATCTTTGCTAATCAATGCGCCGACAGGACAAATGTCAACGACATTTCCTGCAAGTTTATTATCCAATAGCTGCAAGGGCTTGCCCTCGTGGCTTCTCGGAATATCAATTTCATCGTGGGAACCGCGGTTAATTAAACCCAATTCACCGGTTCCAGACACCTCTTGTGCGAATCGGATACACCGGGTGCAGACGACACAGCGCGTTGAATAGAGGAGCACATCCGGGCCGAGGTCTTTCTTGGGTGGCACATTTTTGACCTCAAGGTAACGACTTTTATCCAGTCCGTGTCGGTAAGTATAATCTTGCAAGTCGCATTCGCCGGCTTGATCACAGACAGGACAATCGAGCGGATGATGTACAAGCAGGAATTCGAGTATATCTTCCCGTGCTTTTTTGACGCGCGGACTGTCTGTTCGGACAATAGCGTCATATTTTTCTTCTAACTTTCTTTCCGGGGGCGAGGATCGGACTGTCGTTGTACAACCTGTTGCTAATTGTCGGGCGGGTCCGATTGTCCCTGGCGGAGCCCCTGGTATGGGCCCGTAAGGTTCAACGAGACACATTCTGCAATTCGCTGGTCGAGTCAATCCGGGGTGATAACAGTAGTGAGGCACCTCAATGCCGTGTTGGCGTGCTGCCTCCACTATGTTCGTTCCATCTTCAACCTCTACCTCGAGATCATCGAGTTTAATAAATGCCATTTTTTATATTTCCTTGCGGTTCGGTTAGGTAACATACCTCTCCGTATGTCCACCTTGTGACTGAAAAGTGTGATGGGGTTATTGCTTTACGGAGCAGGTGCGTGCTCGCGCTTATGTCATCTCGCCTGGTATAATCCGCTGTTGATAGGCGTAATTTTCCTCCGGTGGAACAGTCGCCTCCGCAACAGGTAAGGTAACCAATTTACCTTCGCGGATAGCGGCTTCAAATTCGGGTCGGAACTTGCGCATATAACTCACAGCGGGCCATGAGACAGCAATCCCAAAGACACAAATGGTATTCCATGTCATGGTATCCACATTGGCAATGTTGTTGGCGACGCTCTCCAGCAAATCCAGGTCTTCGTAGATTTCTTCTGTTTCGCCGGTGTCGCCCCATCTGCCGTTTTCAGCGATACCGAATTTGGGACGCGTGATGGTGTCTTTGCGTCCATCTCCATCGGCGATGCGTTGCACAATATCGCGTACCCACGGGGTCCCCCATCTGCAGGGTGTACACTGTCCACACGATTCATGTGCGTAGAATTTCATGATGTTGAGCAAGCAATCGACGATATTCCGAGTCTCGTTCATGACGATGATGCCGCCGGAACCGAGCATAGATTTGGCGAGCGTGAGTGAGGTAAAATCGAGTCGGGTGTCCAGTTCATAATGCGTCAAGATCGGTGCGGAACTACCGCCTGGAATCACTGCCTTCACTTCTTCGCCACGCAATCCGCCTGCGACTTCAATGAGTTCTGTGCATGTCAAACCGAGATCCAGTTCATAAACCCCCGGTTCGTTGACATCACCGCTGATGCAATAGAGCTTTGTACCTGTGTTGGGATCGGGTTTCGGTGGATCAAACCGTGTATCGCCATACGTCGGTCCCATCTGGGTGTACCATTCGACACCGTTGCCGACGATGAAAGGCAGGTTACACAACGTCTCAACATTCTGTACGACTGTCGGTTTCCGGAACACACCTTCAACAGCAGGGAAAGGCGGTTTATTGCGCGGTTGTCCGCGCTTGCCTTCAAGCGATTCAATCAACCCTGTTTCCTCGCCGCAGATATAGGCACCGGCACCTGGATGTGTGTAGATGTCAATGTTGAGTCCTGTGCCACGTACGTCTTTGCCGAGGTATCCGTGCTCATAAGCTTCTTTGAGAGCGGCATCTAACATCTTTTTTCCGAGCGTAAATTCGCCGCGGATGTAGACATAAGTCGTCTCAATGCCCATCGCATAGCAACAGATGAGGATACCTTCTATCAACAGATGTGGGTTTTTCTCTAAAACATAACGATTGCTGAAGGTGCCAGGTTCACTCTCATCAGCATTACAACAGAGGTACCGCGGTTCAATATCCCTGGGGACAAAGCTCCATTTTTCGCCGGTAGAAAAACCGGCACCGCCTCTGCCTTTCAATCCTGAATCCCACACCATTTTAGCGATCTCTTCAGGTTGATATTCCGCAATAGCCTTTTCAAAACGGGTATAACCGTCATATTGCCGAAAGACATCGAACGTGTTAATATCGGGCACATCGAGATGCTCGTAGAGAATCCTTCTCTCTTGGACCATATTTTCTCCTCTACAAATTATCTAAGACCTCATCAACCTTTTCCGGGGTCAAATTCTTATACAGGTCGTCATTGACCATAATAACAGGTGCGACATCACAGGAAGCGAGGCATTCTACTTTCATGAGTGTGAACTTACCATCGGCAGTTGTGCCTTTCGCAAGATTCGTTTCGGAAGCGATATCGGTATCAAGTTTTGCTTTGAGATGATCCAGCACCTCTTTACAATCTCGTAATGCACAAGGTAGCGTATGGCATACGCGAATCACGTATTCGCCTACGGGTTCCTCAAAGAACATCGGATAGAACGTAACGACATCCTTAACTTTCATCACGGTGACTTCAAGTTGCTCGGCGACATATTTCATGACAGCGGGTGTGATATAACCTGCCTGCCTTTGCGCGAGATGGAGCGTCGGCAGCATCGCTGCTTCTTTAATAGGATACCGTCCTATCAACGTGTCGAATTCCCGTTGATTTTCTTCGTTAAACGCGAAAGGCGTTTCGATTTGAATGAGTTCATCTGACATATTTTTAATTTTCCTTGCGGTTAAAGGAGGTGGTTTGTGCTTAGTAGTTGCCGTAAAACTGAATACGGTTGCCTTCCGGATCGCGGATATCGAAAATGGCATGCCCATCGTCATTTTCAAGTTTCCGTAACCGCTTCCCTTTCGATTTTATGTGCTGATGAACAGCACTCACGCTTTCAACGTGAAACATCAGTTTTTGTCTGCCTTCGTTGGGTTTGCTGGCACTATGGAGACACAACGTGCAAGCCCCTGCTTTAAAACGGAAAAAGCGGTTTTCTGGGAACGGTTGGTCTTCGTCTGGCACTAATCCGACAACATCCCTATAAAATGCAATGACAGTCTTCATGTCTTTGACGAAAAGCATAATGCCTGTGAGTTCCATTGAATCCTCCGAAAACAGAGCGTACGTTCTGACAACGTTATCGATCCAATTCTCCGGCGATGACGTTCAAACTTCCCAAGACCGCCACAGTATCGGAGACCATTCCACCTTCCAACATGTGTGGCAATGCTTGGAAGTGTAAGAAACTCGGTGGCCGGATGCGGATGCGATAAGCGGTTCCGCTGCCATCACTAACAATATAAAAACCGAGTTCACCGTTCGGTGATTCGGTTGCACAATAATGCTCACCCTTGGGCGGCTGCACGCCGTGGCCATCCATAACAATCTTAAAGTGATGGATTAAGCCTTCAATATGTCCATAAGCATCGGACTTGTTCGGCATTGTAATTTTATTATCTTCAACGTTGACGGGTCCGTCAGGCATATTATCGAGGACTTGGGTAACGATGCCACAACTCTGAATCATCTCCTCCATCCGGACGAGGTATCGGTCGTAGGCATCCCCGTTAGTTCCGACGGGGACATCAAAGGTTACTTCATCGTAGCTGGAATACGGTTCAACTTTTCGGATGTCGTGCGCGACGCCGGTGGCTCGGAGGCAGGGTCCCGTGAGTCCGTAGTTAATTGCATCATCGGCAGAAATGGGGCCGACTCCTTTGGTGCGGTCCATCCAGATCCGGTTCCGTGTGAGCAGTGTATGGGTTTCCTTCAACGCCTTCGGGAAGTTGCTAACGAATTGCCGTACATCTTCATCACATCCGTCGTAGAGGTCACGGAAAACGCCGCCGACGCGTGTGTAGCTTGTCGTCAAGCGTGCGCCGGTTGTCTTTTCAAAGATGCTATACAACTTTTCACGTTCGCGGAAGCTATAGAGAAAAACGGAAAACGCGCCTAAGTCGAGGGCGGCGGTTCCCAACCACAGCAGATGATCCGCGAGGCGCGAGAGCTCTGCCATCAAAATACGGATGTATTGGCACCGCTTTGGCACTTCAATGCCGAGCAATTGTTCGACAGCGAGGACATACCCGAAATTGTTAGAAAGCGGTGAGAGATAGTTCATCCGGTCTGTTACAACGATGTATTGGTTGTAATCCAGGTGCTCACCGAGTTTTTCAAAACCGGTATGCAGGTAGCCGGCATGTGGTGTCGCTTTCAATACAGATTCACCATCAAGTTCCAACACGATACGAAGCGTGCCGTGTGTTGCCGGATGCTGCGGACCGAAGTTAAGTACCATCTTCTCGCCTGTGGCGCGTTCCAGCCCACCTTGCATAGAGTACTCCTTGTAGATAGTTGTCAGTTAAAAGCTCTAAACGTTCTGTTTATCAAAGTTAAAGCGTTCGCGTTCGCCGCGTCCACGGAGTGGATAATCCTTTCGGAGCGGATGTCCATCAAAATCGTCTGGCATCAAAATTCGGCGCAGATCGGGGTGTCCTTCAAAGTTGATACCGAACATGTCGTAGGTCTCGCGTTCTAACCAGTTTGCGCCTCGCCACAATCCGGTGACAGAGGGAATACTCAGGTCGTTTTCATGTACGGGAACTTTCACCCGGGCGCGACACTGTCCCTGATAGGAATAGAGTTGATAGACGACCATGAACCTGGCGTAGTCGAACTGCATCAATTCGGATTCCATCTGTGCATTATCGACGGCTGTGACATCAACGAGAAAATTATAGGCGAGTTCGGGGTCTGTTTTCAGATATTCCAAAACTGCATAAGCGTGATCTTTATGGATAACGACGATGACAGTCCCCCGCGCCTCGTCCTGTGCCAAGAGCGCCTCTGCGTGATTCGCCTCTAACTTTTCAAGAATAAGCGGTTTCGGTTGTTCTTCGACTTGGTTCTCTTCATTCATAAACTGCCTCTACTCCTTTAGGCGAAGCACCACTGGTGATCTTCTGTTGTACCTGTAGTACAGCATCAATAAGGTCTTCGGGTCGCGGTGGGCATCCGGGGATGTAGACATCCACAGGGAGGAATTGGTCAACGCCTTGAATGAGGGTATAGGTATCAAACACGCCGCCGCAGGAGGCGCATGCGCCCATTGAGATGACCCACTTCGGATCGGGCATCTGGTCATAGATACGTTTCAGGACCGGCATCATTTTGATAGAAATCCTGCCGGAAACGATGAGCAGATCAGATTGGCGGGGTGAGAACCGTATCGCCTCAGAGCCGAATCGCGACAGGTCAAACTTGGAAGCCAAGGTCGCCATCATTTCGATGGCGCAGCAGGCGGTCCCGAACGGCATTGGCCACAGAGAGTTCTTGCGTCCCCAATTGACGACTTTATCAATAGTCGTAGTGATGATATTGCCGTCGGTTTGTCCGGCACCTTGTCCAACAAAATCTAATCCCATGTTAAGCCTCCTTTCTTCCAAGCGTAGATATAGCCGAGAAGAAGAATGCCGATAAATACCAGCATTTCAACTAAAATAAATAGACCACTCGTTTCAGAGAATTTCTTGAAGACCACAGCCCACGGATAGAGGAATACGACTTCAATATCGAAGATGATAAAGAGCATCGCGATGAGGTCGAATCGGATGGTGAAGCGTTGCCGTGCATCGCCGATAGGTTGTACGCCGGATTCGTAAACGGAGAGTTTAACGCGGTTTGGGCGTTTGGGTCCAAGAATATGGGTCAGGGCGAGATTGATCGCTGCAAAAAGCACGGCGAACAGCCCTAACAATAAGATCGGAAGATATTCTATTAACATTGTTTCTAATCTATTCTGTCCTCACACATTTTAATATTGACGCGCGAGCGTCGCCAAGGTGAAGGTTCATTCAGATTCGCAAACAGATTCTCTTGTATGCTTAATAGTGTCTCATATTTCAAAAACATTGTCAAGTTTTTTTGAAAAAAAAATAAATTGTCAAAACTGTTTTAAGTTGCCCCATGTCGTCGTGAGTTTTCGTTGGGGCGTTACGTCGAATGCACCGCTGTTTGGAACAGTATCGCCGGTGACAGTAATGTTATCAAAAAGTGCTGTGTAATTCCAGAGCCCGAAACCGACACCCCCGGTCTGAAATTCAGGAAAGTCTTCAAAGACTTCAATCTGTCTGAAAATTTGAAGTTTCGTGGGTACCATAACCTGTTCTCCATTAATCCAGAAGGTGAAAACATTACCTTCAACGCTTAACTTTAGATGCGACCACCTGTTTAATTTTAAAAGCGGATGCGCTTCAGAGGTAAGGATTGCAAGTGCTGAACGTTCAAAACTGCGAGCGTAACAACCTACCCGTGCTTCTTGAAACGGAGGGTCATCCCCCCTTATAATCACAGGATCCATGAGACTACAATAAATTAGCCAAGCTCCCTGGACCCGCACAGCGATGGAAATACCGCCAATACCGTGCTTTTTCAGCGGTTTGACATCGAGTTCCATGGTATAGTCTTCCCACGTGTTATTGGATGTCGTTAGCAGATGCTGATACGCTTCACGGCTTTCTGCGCGAAGTTCACCATCAACAATCTCCCAAACAGCGGGACCTTTTATCCTCCAAAGTTCGTCCCATCCTTCCAGCTTTTTGCCCTCAAAGTTTTCCAGAAATGTTCCTGCAGCGGCAGAAAAGGGTAGCAGAGAACACAAGGCGATCATGTATATAAATTTCATTCAGTATTTCCTTTAATGTCAATAGGAATTTATTAGGTAAAGCATAATATGAGTCTGCAAAAAATGTCAAGTGATTTTCCGAATTTTTCTGATGAATCTAACGGAATATTAGACTCATGGCGACAGACGGTTCATCTGCCATGTGCTATCGGGTTGCAACGTGTAACAGAGACGGTCATGGAGCCGGCTTGGACAGCCTTGCCAGAATTCAAACAGATTCGGCACGAGTCGGTACCCACCCCAATGCGGGGGGCGCGGAATTATATCAGCGGTATAGGTCTGTTCTGCTCGTTGGAAACCTTCCGTGAGATGTTCTCTCCCTGTAATAACGATACTTTGGCGTTCTGTTCGGACAGCGAGTTGACTGCTCAGAGGACGACTGGCGAAATAGGCATCCGATTCTGCTTCGGTCATTTTCTCAACGGTGCCGGTACTCCGAACCTGTCGGTCGAGTTCACGCCAGTAGAAAACTAGTGCAGCGTTCGGGTTCTCCGCGAGTTCCCTTCCTTTTTGGCTATCATAATCGGTATAGAAACAGAAACCTTTTGCATCAAAGCCTCTGAGTACGACCATCCGAGCAGATGGGATCCCGTGCAGTGTTGCTGTTGCTAAGGTCATTGCGTCCGGCAAATCTATTTCGGCGGCAATAGCATCAGCGAACCATTTTTCAAACTGTTCAAACGGATCGGGGGACACATTCTGTTCAAGTAGGTGTCCATTATGTGCGCTGTATTCTCTGCGGAGTTTATCGGTGTTCATAAGACTAATTTTTCCAGAAATTCGGTGAAAACAGAATGAGGACCGTATAGAGTTCTAAGCGTCCGAGTAACATACAGAAGGATAGGACAAATTTGCCAGCTGTGTGAATGTGTGCGTAGTTGTCGGTCGGTCCGACACTGCCGAGCCCGGGACCGATGTTGCCCATCGTCGCGATAGTCGCGCCAGCGGCACTAACGAGGTCAAGCCCTAAGGTTGCCATGATACAGGTTACAATCGCAAAAATCCCGATAAAAAAGAAGAAAAAGCCGAGAACATTTGTCATGACTTCAGGGGGTACGACTCGGTCATTAACACGGATAGGTAGCACCGCGTGTGGAAAAATGAGGCGTTTAATTTCGGCACCGCTCTGCCTAATAAGGAGGAGGAATCGTACCTGCTTCATACCGCCGGCGGTAGACCCTGCACATCCACCGTAGAACATGAGTGTCACTAAGATGAATTGCGAAAGGGCGGGCCACTTTTCAAAGTCAGCAGTGCCGTAGCCTGTGGTCGTGATGATAGACAGGACTTGAAATGCGGCGTAGCGTAGCGATGTCCACATTGAATCGTAGGGGGGCTGCCCATCGACCTGAAATCTAATCGTATTCCAGGAAATCAGGGTAATACTCACTGCGATAACAGTGCAGTAGAACTTAAATTCTGTGTCTTGGAAATAACTTTTGAGATCGCCGCGGAGTGCGCGATAGTGGAGTGCGAAATTGGTGCCAGCGAGGAACATAAAGAGACAGATGACCGCGTCAATGTAGACACTGTTATAGTGCGCGATGCTTGCGTTTTTTGTAGAGAATCCGCCTGTCGCCATCGTTCCGAAGGTATGACAGAGGGCATCAAAGAGAGGCATACCGCCGAGCCTTAAGAGTACGACCTCCAGAAAAGAGAGGAGGAGATAAACGCCCCAGAGCAGCTTAGCGGTTTGTGCGATGCGGGGGGTGAGTCGGTCGGTTTGCGGTCCGGGTGCTTCGGCGCGAAAAAGCTGCATACCGCCGATACCGAGCATCGGCAGGATTGCGACGGCAAGCACGACGATTCCCATTCCGCCGAGCCAATGTGAGAAACTGCGCCAGAAGAGCATGGCGTGCGAAAGGTGTTCAATCTCTGTTAGGACAGTGGCACCGGTTGTGGAAAATCCTGCCATAGATTCGAAATAGCAGAAAGAGAACTCTGTCCACGCTGAGCGTCCTTCAATGTGAAATACATCTGCAGACAGATACGGAAGTGCCCCAAAAAGTGCAACGATAACCCATCCCAAGGCGACGACGGCAAACCCTTCGCGGATACCGAGCTCCTCTTGTCGTTTCCGAATAGTGAAGCGGAGGATTAAACCGACAACCAACGTAATCGCTAACGAGATGACAAACGCCCTCAGATCGCTCTGGATTTCACCTGTGCCGACCTGATAATAATAGATGGCGACTGCTAAAGGGAAGAGCATTGCCCCCGCGAGACAGATCAGTAAATTACCGAGGGTGTAAAAAATTAATTTAAGGCTCATGTTTATGAGTTGTCAGTCTCTCCGTTCTGCGAAGAGGTCTTCGACAATTGGAATTGCGCCAGGCATACTAAAGACAATAACACGATCTGCGGGTTGGATAACGGATTGCCCTGTCGGGATAATGAGTTTTTCCCGCCGAATGATGGCACCGATAAATGCGTTTTCTGGGAATTTCGTTTTGAAGTAGGCGAGTTCTTTATGGACAATTTTCGCGTTGACCCCGGCGACAATCTCAATAACCTCCGCGTCTATTCCGTGTAGCGAGGCGACGGAAATTATGTTTCCACGGCGGATAAGTCGGAGGATGTTGCTCACAACGGTGAGATGTCGGCTGACTGCGCCATCAAGTCTCGGTATGCGTGCTAACAGCGGGAGGTAACGGGGCTGTTGAACGAGCGCGAGTGCCCGTTGTGCGCCGTTCTCTTTTGCTGTCATACAGGCCATAATATCGTTTTCATCGTCTCCTGTAACGGAGACAAATCCGGTAACATCATCTACGCCTGCTTCTTCAAGGAGTCTAAATTGGAGATAGTCGCCCTGTAAAACGGTTGTGCGTTTTAGCATTTGGGATGCTTGTCGGGCTCTGGTTTGATCTGCCTCGATGAGTTTGACGTTGGTATCGTTTCCTTCAAGCACACGTGCAAGCTCAATACCGATAGGACTTGCGCCAACAATGATAACGCGATCAAGCTGCTGATTGAAGGTGATACCGCTGATGCGGAGCAATTGTTCAACTGCTAATGCGCTGCCGATGACGAAGACATCGTCACCCTGTTGTAAAATATCGTCACCTTTGGGAATGATAGTGTGCCTGTTTCCGTTACTGATTAACTTGCCGTTGTTAGGCTGCCCGCGCCGGCTAATCGCGGCAAATCGGATGTCCTTGAGGAGTCCATTTGCATTTAAATCGGCAAGGGATTTTGCGACTAAAGGATTGGACTGCTTGAGGCGGAAGGAGACGAGTTGGATACTGCCGTCCTCAAACTCGACGATCTCGCGTGCTTCAGGTATCCGTAAAAGTCGCACAAATTCAGCAACACAGAGCTGTTCTGGATTGATTAGAAGCGTTATTCCGAAATCCTTTGGTGTTAGTCCACTTTCTGTTGAGAAATAGTCAGGATTTGAAACGCGTGCGATTTTCGTTTTGACGCTATATTTGTCAGCGATCTGACAAGCGAGCATATTAATTTCGTCGCTGTTGGTGACAGCGATAAGAAGTCCGGCTTCTTCAATACCAGCGGTTTTGAGGAGGCGCGGGGATGCCCCTGAGCCGCGCAACGTCTGCAAATCTAACTGCTCATTAACGCGGTCGCAGGCGGCATCGGATTCATCAATGAGGACCACGTCGTTATGTTCAACAGTGAGAAGTTTTGCGGTATGAAACCCAACTTCCCCTGCCCCTATAATTATTGCTTTCATGTTTTTTAGTCGTTGTCAGTTTTATATTCCTCGAGCGGTGGACAGGCACACATCAGATTTCTGTCCCCATAGACTTCGTTGATACGTGCGACTGCGGGCCAAAACTTCGCCTCGCGGACCCAAGGTTTCGGAAACGCTGCTTTTTCACGCGAATAAGGGTGACACCAATCAGATTGCGTAACCATTTCTACCGTGTGGGGTGCGTTTTTCAGGACGTTGTCCTGCTGATCGGCGGTGCCTGTTTCAATTTCGGTTATCTCTTCACGGATCGAGATAAGTGCGTCACAGAAACGTTCTAACTCGGCTCTTGATTCGCTCTCTGTCGGTTCGATCATCATTGTGCCGAGCACGGGCCAAGAGACAGTCGGTGCGTGGAATCCGTAATCCATCAACCGTTTTGCAACATCGGTTACGTCTATGTTCGCGGTTTTTTTAAAGCTTCGGAGATCGATGATGCATTCATGCGCGACTAAGCCGTGCTGTCCTGTATAAAGTACAACGTAATGTGGCGCAAGTTTTTTTGCGATATAGTTGGCATTGAGGATCGCAATTTCTGTTGCCGATGTGAGTCCTTCTGCCCCCATCATGGCAATGTATGCCCAAGAGATCGGTAATATGCCGGGGCTACCCCAAGGTGCTGCGGATACGGCTCCTATTCCCGACTTACCGCCAACGGTAACAAGCGGGTGTGTTGGTAAAAAGGCTGTGAGATGCGCTTTGACACCGATCGGTCCCATGCCCGGTCCACCGCCACCGTGGGGGATACAGAAGGTTTTATGGAGGTTCAGATGACAAACATCTGCGCCGATATCCGCGGGACGCGCGAGACCGACAAGCGCGTTTAGATTCGCGCCATCCATGTAGACCTGTCCTCCGAATTGATGAACGATGTCACAAATCTCGCGGATTTTCTCTTCAAACACACCGTGTGTTGAGGGATACGTAATCATCGCAGCGGCGAGAGTGTCCTGATGTGTTTCTGCTTTTTCCCGGAGGTCTTTAAGGTCAATATTCCCATCTATATCGCATGCGACGACAACGACTTGCATACCTGCCATGACTGCACTTGCAGGATTTGTGCCGTGGGCAGATGTTGGTATCAAACAGACATCGCGATGTGCTTCGCCGCGACTCTGATGATATTTGCGAATCACTAACAACCCTGCATATTCGCCTTGTGAACCCGCGTTCGGTTGCAATGAGATACCACTATAACCGGTTATCTCGGCTAACCATGTTTCCAATTGTGAGAATAGGCGTTGATAGCCTTCTGTCTGTTCTTTGGGAACAAACGGGTGTAGTTCGGAGAACTCGCGCCATGTTACCGGAACCATCTCTGCCGTAGCGTTGAGTTTCATCGTACAAGAACCGAGGGGTATCATCGCGTTGACAAGGGAAAGGTCTTTGGTCTGGAGACGATGGATATAGCGGAGCATCTCGGTTTCAGAATGGTAACGATTGAAAACGGGATGTGTTAGATAGGGCGTTTTTCGCTGGAGTTCCACCGGGATCTGGGTGGCATCGGATATTTCTTGTTGGCGTTCTGATGTCCTCGTGTTTTCCCCAAAAATTTGCAAGAGTTCTTCAACATCTGCAGCTGTCGTTGTTTCGTCTAAGGAGATGCCGATGTGTGTTGAATCAATTTCCCGCAGGTTTATCTGCCTTGCACGTGCAGAATGCAGGGACGAGGGGACCTCACCCGGACAAGAATGGATTTTTACAGAAACAGTATCAAAACAAGGGGATTCTCCAGTGTCATATCCGAGTTCTTTAAGTCCTGCACGTAGTGTGCAAGTGTGAGCGTGGACACGCTCTGCAATCCGCTTAAGCCCGGTGGGTCCATGATAAACTGCGTACATCCCTGCCATAACGGCGAGCAGTACTTGTGCGGTGCAGATATTGCTTGTTGCCTTTTCGCGTCGGATATGCTGCTCCCGCGTTTGGAGTGCTAATCGGATAGCAGGTTTGCCTGTTGTATCGTGGGATACGCCTGCAATCCGTCCAGGGATACTCCGTTTAAGCTCTTCATGTGTGGAAAGAAACGCTGCGTGGGGACCGCCATATCCAAGCGGAACGCCAAACCGTTGTGAGTTACCGATAACAATGTCTGTGCCGAATTCGCCAGGAGGTTTTAATAATATGAGTGCTAACAGGTCTGTGGCGGTAACAAATAATCCACCAGCGGCATGCACTTGTTCAGCGAATTGACGGTAATCGTAAACCGCGCCATCTGTGGCGGGATATTGCACGATGGCACCTAAGATCGGTGTGTCAAAATTGACCTTACGATGGTCCCCGATTTGTAATTCAATGCCGAGCGGTTCAGCGCGTGTTTGTAGTACAGCGATTGTTTGTGGATGACAGGTTTCTGAGACAAAAAAGTTTCGACTAATCTGCTGCGGTACATTTGCCAAACACATTCCCATTGCTTCGGCAGCAGCTGTTGCCTCATCAAGGAGTGAGGCGTTCGCAACAGGTAAGCCGGTTAAGTCGATAACCATCGTTTGGAAATTGAGGAGTGCCTCTAAACGCCCCTGTGAAATCTCAGCTTGATAGGGTGTGTATTGTGTGTACCAACCAGGGTTTTCCAAAATATTGCGTTGGATGACCGGCGGAACGAAGCAGTTATAGTAACCCATCCCAATAAAAGAACGGAAAACCTGATTTTGAGAGGCGATTACCCTTAAAGTTTTGAGGACCTCCGATTCGGAAAGCCCACACGCCTCACCCTTTAAACGGAAAGCCGACGATAGGCGGATATCTGTTGGAAAAACGTCTCCAATGAAGTCCGCCATTGAAGCATAACCGAGTGCTGCCAGCATCTGTTGAATATCTTCCGGGCGGGGACCGATATGTCGATTTACGAAGGTCACTATTATCTTTCCTCAATATGTGCTTGATAACTATCGGCATCAAGCAGTGCGTCAAGTTCGTCTGGGTTGGTCATTCTGATTTTGAGAAACCACCCATCCTCGTAAGGCGATTCATTGACCTGTTCAGGCGCGTCAAGTAGGGATTCGTTGACCGCAATCACTTCACCGCTAACGGGTGCGTAAAGGTCAAATGCTGCTTTGACAGATTCTATGACACCGAATTCTGTTTGTTGTGTGAGTTCGGTGCCGACTTCCGGCAATTCAACGTAGACGATGTCTTGGATTTCGGATTGTGCATAGTCGCTGATACCGATAGTGACGATGTCGTCTTCTTGTCTTGCCCATTCATGGCTTTCCATATATTTTAATTCTTGTAAAATCATTTCCTTTGCTCTCTACAATGTATTCGTAATTTAACTGCTTGTTCGACTGTTGACTCTCTTGTGGTTTACCCCATCTCTCTAAAATCTACTTCAACGTTGACCCATGAATCCCATTCATAAGATTCAGCGAGCGAAAGAGCGATTCTCTGTCCAGACTCAACCGCTTTGCTCATGCGTCGTTTATCCACATTCGCATAATGGCTGACTATCATTTGAATGCTCTCTCCATCTTCCGCAGGTAAATATACCAAGTCAAATCCATCACGTTCTATATCATAGAAATGAAAAGTGGAATTTAACATGACAGTGAGCCATTCCAAACAGGTCGGGGTATATTTTTTTTGTCCGCGCGGTTTTTCTGACTGTTCCAACATTGTCAATCTCCTTTGCTAACTACAGAAACTTAACAATGACTGCTACCATACCACCTATGATGAAGCCGGCAATAGTAACGAGTGTCGTTATAAAACCCTTTAATTCTGATTGCTTTTCTCTGATGTCCTCCTTGAGGTCATTCTTGACATCGTTAATGTTTTTCTCAAGGTCGCTCTTGACATCACTAATGTTTTTCTCAAGGTCGCTCTTGACTTCTCTGATGTTCTGCTTGACTTCCTTGATGTCTTCCTTAAGGTCCTCCTTGACATCTTGGATGTCCCGCTTGAGGTCATCTTTAACTATCCGAATCTGGTTATCCAAACGCCATTCGACGTTATTAACCGATCCGTTCTCCTCCCAGACCGGCATCCTGAGGGATGTAGTTCTTTCGTTAACATACAGCTCGGTGATGTTCTGGTTTTGCATAAAGTCCTCCTTGTCTGAGCCAATCTGTGCATGCATCGGAAATATGTGCTACAGCGGGCATCTACTTTGCGGATTCTAATTCCTTTGCCTTTTGAAAGTCAATTTGCGCGGCTTCCGCCTGCCCAAGAGCCTGCTTTGAGCTGTCGTACGCAATATCAAATGCTACAACACCTTCTACTAACCAGATTGTTTCTTTGTGACTTAATTTTCCAGTAATAGGTCCAGATACACCTGCGGCAACATGGAAATTTGTTGCAATTTTATCCGGTGCCATAAAGAATCCGGTACCACCGCTTAATCCGAGTTTAGATCCTTTAAAGGCAACCCCGACTAAGCGGACTGTCGCCTCTTTTGCTTTATCGGATATTAAATCAGTTCCCGTTAGCGGATCGGTTTCTTGGGCAGTTTCCTGGGCATACACCGTAGTATCAGAGAATGAAAGAAATAGCCCGATAACTAAAAAAGATAACAAAAATCTTGTGTAATGTCTCATTTTTTATCTCCTCTAAATAAAACTAAAGTTTGGACAATTTTTTTCAAAAGTGAGTTCCATATAAGAAATGGGTTCATCACATCTGTTCAAGGCAACGACATTAAGACCCAACACCATACAGAAAACCTCTTTGCTCCAGCGGAGCAAGATGTCTATAGCAGCAGGACAAACCGAGGCTTCCGCTCCAGCGGAGCGGTATGTCGGCATTACACATAGCACTCCGCTGGAGTGCAAGTTCTTCGACATTGGGTTTCTATAGACATAGCACTCCGCTGGAGTGCGGTATTTTTCTACGAGTTCCATCCGCATAAGAAACTCACAGAAAATACATAATCCCTTGAAAATTCAACGGACACACAACACGAATTGTCCAAACTTTAGTAAATAAAAGGAACGTCCACGATTTTCGCGCGGTGCGGTTTGCCTCGAATGTCAATTTCGATAACTTTCTCAGTATTTTGAGTAACTGAAGCGAAGCCGATGTTACATTTCAGACTCGGCGAAGGCGCGCCACTCGTCACGTGACCGATGTGTTCGCCGTCTTGGTAAACGGGATAACCTGTACGCGCGACAGCGCGAGTAAGCATCTCAAACCCTATCATCTGGCTGGCAATGCCCTTTTTCTTTTCTGCAAGGAGCGCGTCCTTACCGATAAATTGACGATTCTTGGATTTGACGAACTTCCCAAGTCCAACTTGATATGGATTTGTGCTGTCGTCCATATCTACACCGTAGAGGCGGAGTCCAGCTTCAAGGCGTAATGTGTCGCGTGCGCCGAGGCCTACGGGTTGTCCATCTGCTGCTATTACAGCAGGGTAAAGCATCCTCCATAAATCCTCCGCCTTGTTTGCATCAACGTATAACTCAAACCCGATTTCAC
Organism: Candidatus Poribacteria bacterium; assembly: GCA_963668035.1. Taxonomy (GTDB): domain Bacteria; phylum Poribacteria; class WGA-4E; order WGA-4E; family WGA-3G; genus WGA-3G. The sequence goes on from OY764073.1 coordinate 2,061,248, forward strand.
CCGTATACCCGGTTCGTGAAATGACGGTAGGGATACCTGAGATTTCACCGAGGGCAAACCGAAAATAAGGAATTTCGGAGACATCGCGTTCGGAAACGAAAGACTTCAGAATGTCTATTGACTTTGGACCTTGCAGCGCGATGAGAGCCGTGTTATCACTCATATTCTTTATTTCTGCTCCGGTGTCATTGTGACTCTCTACCCATGCCAAGTCTTTCTCAATGTTGGCAGCGTTAACGACCAGCATATAACGGTTATCGGCGTGCCGATAGATGAGAAGGTCGTCAACGATTCCGCCTGCTTCATTGCAGAATAAAGTATACAACACACGTCCATCGGTTAAACGTCCCACGCCGTTTGTGCTAAGTTTCTGCACCAATTTGCCTGCTCCCGATCCATAAACTTCGATCTCTCCCATGTGCGATAGGTCAAATAGGCCTACATGCGTCCGGACAGCTAAATGTTCGTTGACAATACTGCTATATTGGAGCGGCATCTCCCACCCACCGAATTCGGTGAATTTGGCGTTAAGGGTGTTGTGGACGTGATATAGGGGCGTTTTCTTCATTCTTATTGTAAGGTTTGGACATTGCAGCACAAACTAAAAGTTTGTGGTACAAAACATTCGTGGGTTCAAAGTCCATAGATACGCGCGAGATTCTCCCCGAAGATCAATGCCTCTGCATCATCACCGAGTTCTAAACGTTTGAGGGCGTTGATAACCTGAATGGGACGGTATTCCGGCAAATTAGAGCCGAAGACTATCTGTTCCGGTCCGAGTGCATCTACTGCTTTTTTGACCTCAGTCGGTACAACAGTATCTGGGTCTGTTCCCCATCGGCGATGAAACCGCAGGATAGTGGTGCCGAGCGAAACATTTTTGTTCGCTTTTGCGACGGAGATGGCAGCATCCAAATCGTCTGGGAAACCCATGTGATCCATGATAATAGGCGTTTCTGGGACCCAACTTGCGACAGTGCCGATCCGGTTGGGGTGGCAATTGTTAGGTCCAGAATGAATTGAGATGATAAGGCCGTGGTCGCGTGCGGCTTCAGCAACAGGACGGACGATCGGGTCATCAACGTTGTAGTTGTGAATAGCAGGCATCAGTTTAATCCCGGGCATTTTCCACGTTTCTGCAGTTAACCGAACCTGTTCAACAGGTTCCGGTTCTGTCGGATGTACCAGTGCACAACCGAGGGCGCGTGGGTTTCCGCGAATCGCGTCGGCAAGTTCTTCGTTTTGTGGCAGCGGTTGCGGGGTCGGCATGACAACAGCGACATCCATGTCGGCTTCATCCTCTAATGCCAACAGAGCTGCTAAATCGAGTTTACCACTTTCATCGCGAAATTCATCGTTGAGATAGGCTTCAAAATCGCCTCGCATGAGAGTCCTCCTTTATCTAATCTTCTGCCATTGTGATTGCGAACTGCCCATTAATCAGGACAGCACCATCTGCCCTTTTTTCATAACCTTCAAGCCCTACCATAAGGGCATCTACCATATCTGTGTAAAAGGTATAGGTGGATTCCGCAGTAGCGGTGTCTGGAAAACGGATAATAAAAACAATATGAGCATCTGTCCAATTTGTTAGATCGGTTCTGTTCTGATAGTATGCGGAGATTCCGAGTGCAGTATCTGTCAACTTCGGCACAGGCGCAGCTAACGTGCTGTAGATTTGGCTTAATGCCCAGTTGGATCGGAATAACTTGGTACTTCCAGGGACCATTTTGTGTTTTGGGAGCAGTGCAAGGATCGGTGGGGCTGGGGACGCGTCTTTAATCTGGGCAGCGACGGCTTTCGCGAGTGCGATCATGCCTTCACGAATGCCGGTGGCGAATTCATACCCTTCAATTTGAACGAAGTACTTTCCCTTCGCAAACCGGAGATATCCCCCTGACAGCAGGGATTTACTACCAACCCATTCAAATTTCATCTTCGGATAGGTGTGAAAGCTGTAAATTCCGAAGGCGTTTTCCGGGGTTCCCATATCAAAGATTTCGAGTAAAATCAACGGTTTTGAACCGAAGCGCGGCGTCTCGTATTCAGTTTCTGCTTGTCGTTCAAAGCCGTAAGCGTAGTAAAGATCGGGCGAAGTGGGTCTATCCCGATAGAGTTTCTTACCTTGATAGGTAGAAGGGGGACGTGATTGGACCCATCCCAATAATTCGCCCTCACTCGGTAAGAGTTGCTCTGGCGGAACAGCTGTCTGTAAGACTTCATTTGTTGCAGACAACTTGCCATCCTTCGCTGACACGCTTTTTATGTTCGCTGCCACGTCGAACATCGTCTTTTCTGCTATTTTCGCTGTAGGCCCGCGCCATACACCAAAGATAAATTCACCTTCCTGCTGAACAGCTGTCCAGCTGCCTTGTTCTTGACCGCACGAAATTAGGATTACGCTGCAGAGTAGAATGGTGCAGAGTGAGAGACGCTGGGCTCTACCGAAAATGTGTGCTGCTTTGTGTTTTATTGGCATTAGGGCTCCGGTATTATGTGGTGTTACCACTGTTCAGCGAGTTGGGTATAAAGGTCTTCTACGAGTTCCTCCACAATTCGCCTCTCGGCTTCTTCACGGGTTTCCATCGGTTCAGGTCCATTTGGTATGATATAGAAATCGTGAACTTGGAGGTGATTGTCAGCTTGGGCGATCATGTCGTTGCGGATCCTGTCAAAAAATTCGTATTCAATTTGTAAGGTCATGCGTAACATTTCGGGTTGGCCTTGGGGACTGTAGGTTTGCTCCCGCAAATCGAAGTCCTGTATCCGTATCGTAAGTTCGGAATCGTTTCCATCTCGCCACTTTCGGTTGAAACGTTGTGTGAGTTTTTCATGAATGACTTCGTCGTAAGGGCGCTGGGAGGCGTTATCGTAAGCGAAATCTGCATCTAAGATGTCAACCTGCGCGATACGGATGGTGTTGATATGTTCAAGATACTCTGATTTAGATACATATCCGCATCCGGAAATTAGACCCAGGCATATCAATCCTATGAAGAAAATGAACATTGATTTAGACATATTTCCCTCCGAGTCTTGTCGGAAAAAACGTGCAAGGACAATTCTCTTAACGCTCAAAACCCAAAACCGTTTGGCAGGGCAGGCTGTAAGAATTTTACGGGTGAAGCTTTCGGACGTGGGGCTTTCTGCTCTTTACCATAAAACACCGACTTCACGGTATCAACAACATACCGCTTATAAGTTGGAGATGATAAAACAACAAAAACAAGGACGAGCAGAATGAGGACTATAGCTAAAAAATAGGTCACCCACTTCTGATCGAGTAGATCCCCTTTATTAAGCGTGTGTTTCGTCGTATTGCGTCGTGCTCTCATCGTTATGACCTCTGATTTATTGGCGTATCTATTTCAAGAAATCGGCTGAATCGTAAGTATTGAAATTATAGCATAAAAGCAGATGACATGCAAGGTTTTTAAATTAAGATAGGGCAGAGGAGTTATCCTTTGCCCTATCTGTTTAAGATGTTCGTTTTCAACTGCAACGTGGTGCAGTGTTGCGCCCTCTATTATCGCGAGCGTCCTTTCGGGAGGCGGGGTGAGCGTCGGTCGCGGAAGTCGCGAGGATTATCGCGGTTGTCATATCGGCCCCCGCGTCGGTCGCGATTATCATTTCCGCGTCTATCTCGGTAATCCCTGTTGTCCCGGTAGCCAGAACGTCCGCCGTCGCGCGAGTCTCTGGAAGCATTCCAATGCGATGAGGGTTCGCGATCGTCACTGGATTCAATATTGAGTTCTTCGACGGGGACACCACCTGCGGCAACAAGTGCGAGGTCTACGCGGTCTTGATCGTCAATAGTCAGAATGCGGACGGTGACCTCGTCGCCGACCTGCATGACATCCTCAGCCCGTCGGACGTATCCGTCTCCCATCTGTGAGATATGGACGAGTCCATCTTTTCCGGGCAATATTTCTACAAACGCTCCGAAAGAGGCTGTGCGTACGACTTTACCGGTGTATTCTTTACCGATTTCCGGTGTGGCAGTAATAGCCTTGATTCTCTCCTCAGCGCGTTTGACATCTTCGGCACTCGTTGCAGCGACCTCCACAGTGCCATCGTCTTCAATGTTGATGGTTGTGTTCGTTTCCTCTTGGATACCTTGTACGGTTTTTCCACGGGGTCCGATGAGGTCTTTAATCTTCTGCGGTGCGATTTGGAGGGAGTAAATCCGCGGTGCATAGGGTGAAAGTTCAGCGCGCGGTTCGGCAATAACGGCTTTCATCTGTTCAATGACAGCGAGGCGTGCCTCTTTCGCTTGATGAATTGCGCGGCGCATTAATTCAGGCGTGACACCCTCAATCTTGATGTCCATCTGTATAGCGGTAACACCTTCGCTGGTCCCTGCGACTTTAAAATCCATATCGCCAAGGAAGTCTTCGGTTCCGAGCATATCGGTGAGTATAACTTCTTGCTCACCCTCTTTAATAAGCCCGACTCCTATTCCTGCGACGGGTCTTTCAATGGGTACGCCGGCATCTAAGAGTGCAAGCGTTGCGCCACAGACGGTTGCCATAGAAGATGAAGCGTTAGATTCCAAGATTTCAGAAACGATGCGGATGGTATAGTGAAATTTGTCCTTACTCGGAATGACGGGTTGAAGTGCTTTTTCTGCAAGTGCGCCGTGTCCGATCTCTCGTCGCCCGGGGCCCATCATCCGTTTAACTTCGCCTGTACTGAATGGTGGGAAATTATAGTGTAAAAAGAAAGCGCGTCTCGCTTCACCATCAAGCCCGCGTTGGACATCTTCATCTCCGGAGGTGCCGAGGGTTGTTACACAGAGTGCCTGCGTCTGCCCTCTCGTAAAGAGTGCGGAGCCGTGGGTATATGGTAGCAGTGCGACTTCACCGGATATGGATCGGATGTCGGTTACGCCGCGGCCATCCACGCGTTTACCTTCGGTAAGAATTGCCTGTCGCATCTCTTCTTTCTCGATCTCACTCAAGATAGAGATCGTGTCTTTTGCTGCATTCGGATCGCTATCGTCGGGTGTATCTTCGAGGATTTCGGAGAGTACTTCTTCCTGTACTTGTTCGAGGTAATCCTCACGCGACTTCTTGTCTGCCATGCCAATGGATTCTCGGATGCGTGATGTGGCGAGGTTTCGGACCCGGTCACTGAGGTCTCCTTCGACGCTTTTGGATGTGTAGTCTCGTTTCGTATTACTGCATCCTGCTGCCAAGCCCTCTTGGAGTTTAATGACCTCTTTTATTTGGGCGTGTGCGGTGATGATAGTGTCAATGACTTCGTCTTCGGGAATTTCACGTCCGCCGCCTTCGACAGACATGACAGCGTCGACCTTTCCACTCACGAACATCTCCATATCGGAGGCGTGCAATTCCTCATAAGTCGGGTTAATGATTAATTCGTTTTCGATTTTTCCGACGGTAACTGCGGCGACGGGTCCATTAAAGGGTATATCGGAAATCGTTAATGCTGCGGAGGTTCCGATGAGTGCGGGTACATCTGCAGGATGGATTCCATCAGATGAAAAGACGTTACATAAAACTTGCACCTCAGCCTTAAAGTCCTTTGGAAAAAGGGGTCGGATGCAGTGGTCAATTAAACGGGCGACCAGCTGTTCTGAGGTTCCGGGTCGTGGCTCCCGTCTGCCATAAACTGTCGGTATGCGTCCGGTTGCGTAAGCCCTTTCGCGATAATCTACTGTTAGTGGAAAGAAATCGAGGTCATGCTCGGCATCATCGGCTACCACTGTGACCAAGACGACGGTTCCACCATATTGTACCCAAACGGACCCGTCTGCCTGTTTCGCAACTTTTCCGGTTTCAATTGATAATTTCTCGTTCCCCAGTTGCATTTCAACTTTCATTCTATATACTACTCCTGTATTTCCAATTTTTTCGTAGTGCTACCTACATAAAAACAATAAAGATAGCGTTCAAGGACGGTCATTACTCAAGAAACATATTGCCACCCTGACGATACAAGCTACAGATTTTAAGTGTTAGATAGTGTCGTGTTGAGGAAACATTTTCGACACCTATTCCTACAAGATAGCACTTGTTCTGTTTCCGCCCGTGCCAATATATTAAAGTGTTTAGCACCGATACTGACCTAATTTGTCTTCAATCCGATAGTGTCACGAATTCCGAGTTCATTAATTAAACGGTAATAGCGCGTAACGTCCTTCTTATAAAGATACTTCAACAAGCGGCGCTGCTTACCAACCAATCGGAAGAGTCCGTAGCGCGAATGATAATCCTTCCGGTGTGTCTGAAAATGCTCAGTCAACTGTTGAATACGCGCGGTCAAAATTGCCACTTGTGCCTCTGGGGAACCTGTGTCCTGTTGGTGTATTTGGTACTTTTGAATGAGTTCTTTCTTCTCTGCTGCACCAATAGCCAATTGGGTTCACCTCCTTATTTTAAAAATTTGATACGTATATAATACCACAAATTAGTGGAAAATTCAAATTAAACTCATATTTCCAAGGATTCCTTGTCTTTAACTGCCTGCTTCGTGCGAATAGGGAGCCTTAGCAAGGATTTTTGCTGCGTCCGTAATGTCGCGTTGTATTTGTCGGATGAGCATCTCAGGGTTCGGAAATTTCTGCTCGCTCCTAATTTTCTCTACCAAAAATATTTCTATAGGTTTGCCGTAGATTGTTTCATCAAAATCAAAGAAATGGGTTTCCACCTGAAGCGTTGTGCCGTTAAATGTAGGGCGTACGCCGATGTTCAACACCCCATCTAACCATCGTTCCTCTAACTTCGCTCGGATCGCATAAACGCCATTTGGTGGACAAACTTGATTCTGTGTATCTATATTAGCGGTCGGAAAACCGATCTGCTTGCCGCGCCCATCGCCATGAATAACCTGTCCGAGTAAGGAATAGGGGCGTCCCAATAATTGTGAGCTGCAATGAAGGTCTCCGCGGGCGAGTGCTTCGCGAATGCGGGTGCTATGGACAGGTGCGCCATTTACCTCTGTCGGTGGCACAATAGTGACATCAAACGGATAGACTTCACTGAGTTCTGCCAACCGTTGTGCATTGCCGGCGCGGTCTTTGCCGAACTGACAGGCATATCCAACGACAACATGCCGTGCTTGACATTTTTCTAAGAGGACCTGCTCTATAAATGATTTCGGGGACATTGCTGCGATTTGTGCATCGAAACTGAGCATGACAATCTTATCAATACCGAGTTGCTGAAGAATTTCGAGGCGTTTGGCGAGTGGTGTCAGGAGCGGTGGGCAGCGTTCTGGCGCGAGGAATGCAAGAGGGTGTGGATAAAAGCCGACCAAAACGCTCATCAAGTGATACTGCGCGGCGCGTTCAAGGAGAGTCGTGATAACCGCCTGGTGTCCGATATGAATCCCATCAAATACGCCGAAAGTGACCGCTGCACCTCTGTCGGATTCGGCTATGTCATCCAACCTACAAGTGGCGTGCCCAGCTTGCAGGTCGCTCCTATTATTAGGGTTTTCCACTTTGCTCAATCCTTCTGGTAATCACCATATTCCGAGGTACTCTGATCGATGTAGCGTTGCGCGGTTTGGACAAGCTTATTAATGGCTGCAAGGTAGGGCATGATAAGTTTACAGCCTGCGGCGCGTGCGTGTCCACCGCCCTTGAATTCAGCAGCCAATTGACTGACATCCACTTGTCCCTGGCTCCGTAGACTGACTTTCGCGCTCTGATCTGTCATTTCAGATACACAGAGGGCAACCTCAACGCCTGCTATTGCTTGGATCTGGTTCACGATGCCTTCTACGGCATCGGGAGCTGCTCCGGTTTTTTCGAACATCTCTTGTGTCGCGTATACCGACGCGATTTTTCCGTCATTGGTCACCTGTAACGTTCCAAGGATCTCACTGGAGAGGCGAATTTTAGCGACAGGAAGTTGCTCATAAACGTTCCGATAGACTTCATCTGGTGCGAATTCCCCGACCTCAATTAATTCTGCAGCGATGCGATGTGTCTCAGCGGTTGTATTACTGTGGCGAAAACAACCGGTGTCAAACATGAGTCCTGTATAAAGGCAGAGTGCACAAGACTTATCTATGGGGGTTTGGTGATACTTAATGAGTTTATAGACGATCTCTGACGTAGAGGAAGCTGAAGGCATAATGAGGTTGATGTCGGCGAATGCCTCCGCTGTGGCGTGATGGTCAATGTTAACGAGTTTGTGTGTGGGCAGCAAGGATTTGGCAAGCTTGTTTCCGATGCGTTCAAGTTTGCTTGCGTCTAATACGATTAGCACTTCCGGCTGATATGTGCTGATCGCATTTATATCCTCAATGCTCTTCCAGCAAGGCAGAAATTTATAGTTCCGTGGTACGGCATCCGTGTTAAACATTTTAACGGATTTTCCGAGCTTCGTGAGGAAGAGGTAGAGTGCTAATTGGGAACCGATTGCGTCGCCATCTGGGTTAATGTGCGTTGAGAGTGCAAATTCATTGTAGCGATTGAATAAGGTAACGAGTGCTCCGTAGTTCTGCATATCCGTTATCGTTAAGGTGTTCATGAAAGGTCTGCTGTGTGGTTTTAGGATGTCTCGTCTTCGGATGTAACAGACTTGAGCAGTCCATCTATTTTGAAGAGGTAGTCAGCGGACTCATCGATAGCAAACCTGAGTTCTGGCGAATACCGGAGTGTGAGTCGGTTTCCGATTTCTCGTCTAAGGAACCCTGCTGCACTTTTCAGTCCGGCGAGCGTTTCCTCTTTCTGTGCCTCGTCCCCGATGACACTCACTTTGACATCCACATATTTCAGGTCCGGTGACACTTCTGCCTGTGTAACAGTGCAAAATGTGATGCGCGGATCCTTGACAGAACGTTGGATAATCTCACTCAATTCTCGCTGAATGAGGGCACCCACCCGATCTTGTCTTCTATTATCTGCCATGTTGTCCCTATCTTTCGGAGCAAGCTTTGACTTGCAAGTTTGGTCAGAAGAAAAATTCTGTTTCGTAATCTACTAATTCAGCGTCTACATTTTTCTCAACAAAAGTGATGACATGTGAGATAAGCTTATTGAGATGTGCGACATCGTTGGAAACAGAAACAGCGGCTAATACGGCAACCTGATGTGCCTCTAACGCTTCAACTTCGGCAATAGCGATATTGAAGCGATTTTTGAGTCTATCGACAAGACTTTTAATAACCCTGCGCTTCGCCTTCAATGATTGACTATCGGGGATGCGTAGCCGGATTTTACAAACACCGATATGCATGATAGGTTATTCGCTGCTTATGTAAGCGAACGTGCGACTTGCTCATGGACATAACATTCAAGCACATCGCCGACTTGTAGGTCGTCAAATGTCTCTATGCCGATGCCACATTCGTAGTTTGCTTGTACTTCGTTGACATTATCTTTGAACCTGCGCAGCGAATTGACTTTCCCTTCATGAATCAAGCGATTATCGCGAAGGATACGAAGCGGTTGGTTGTAAGAGATTCGTCCCCAGTTGACGTAGCTGCCAGCGACTAAACCGAGTCGCGGTACTCTAAACAATTCGCGAACTTCTGCGCGTCCGATAACGACTTCTCGGACCTCAGGATCGAGCAACCCTTCCATCGCGGATCGGATATAGGAAATGAGGTTATAAATTACGTTGTAAGTCCGTACATCAATTCCCTCATTTTCTTTGGCTTGGACAGCTTCTGTCGTAGGATGAACGTTGAACCCGACGACAATGGCATCAGAGGCGGAGGCGAGCAAAATGTCAGTTTCGGTAATACCGCCGACTGCTTGGTGGATAATGTTGATCTTCACTTCGTCGGTGGTTAATTCGAGCAGCGATGAGGCGACTGCTTGTACGGAACCTTGTACGTCGCCTTTGAGTACGACATTTAATTCTTTAATCTCGCCTTCCTGGATCTGTTGGAATAGATTTTCCAAGCTGACATGGCTGTTTGTTCCGAGTTTTTCGGTACGGTATTGCTCTTGGCGAGATTCGCTGATAGTCCGGGCATCTTTATCAGATTCCACGACATAGAATTTGTCGCCTGCTTCGGGGACTCCTGTAAAACCGAGGACCTCAACAGGGACGGAGGGTCCGGCTTCTTTCATCCGTCTCCCGAAGTCGTCCATCATTGCTCTCACTCTCCCGGAATATCTGCCGGAGATAAAGACATCGCCAACCCTTAAGGTTCCGGTTTGCACAAGAACAGTAGCAACAGCCCCGCGCCCTTTATCTACCTGCGCTTCGATAACAACGCCGCGGGCGGGTTTATTCGGGTTCGCCTTAAGTTCAAGGAGTGCTGCTTCCAAAAGGAGCATCTCCAGCAAAAAGTCAATACCTGTTCCCTCTGTAGCGGAAGTTTCAACACAAATTGTTTGTCCGCCCCAGTCTTCAGGTACGAGTTCATGTTCTGTTAATTGTTGTTTGATATAATCTGGGCGTGCGCCGGGTACGTCTATTTTGTTAATAGCGACGACAATAGGAACTTTAGCAGCTTTTGCGTGGTTAATTGCCTCAATCGTCTGTGGCATGACACCGTCATCAGCTGCAACAATGAGGACAACGATGTCGGTCACCTGTGCGCCGCGTGCACGCATTGCGGTAAAAGCTGCGTGTCCAGGCGTGTCCAAGAAAACGACACTACCGGCGTCTAAAGTCACATGATAAGCCCCGATATGTTGTGTAATATTCCCCGCCTCAGATTCACTGATGTTTGATTGACGAATAGAGTCTAGGAGAGAGGTTTTGCCGTGGTCAACGTGTCCCATAATTGTGACAACAGGTGCCCGCGGTTGTAAAGATTCTGGTAGATCGGGTATCTCGACCAACAGTTCTTCCTCAAGGGTGGGTAATTTTATTGCTTCAAAATTTAAGTGTTCTCCAAGCATTACAAGGGTATCATAATCAAGGCGTTGATTTATGTTCGCCATGACTTTTAATTTCATGAGTTGCATAATCAATGCCGAGGGCTGCAATTGAAGGACCGCGGCGAGATCAGCAACAGTCGCGCCTTCTTCGATTTTTAAACCATTCGTTATGTTCGTTGATGCCTCTGCAGTATCTTCACGCGCCGCTTCAGATGTAGAATCGGCTTCTGATCGTTCAACGATTTCGGACTCAATCAACGCGACAGTATCGGCATCAAGGGTGCTGGCATCATTTTTAACGCGAACCCCATGTTCTTCCAAGAGCGCGATAAGCGCCTTAGCTGTTAGGTCGTATTGTTTTGCCAATTGATAAACAGGTGTCCCCTGATCTCGCTTCGCTTCGCGATTTCCTCTGGGGGAGCTTCGTCGCTGTCGTGATTCTTTTCGCATGATAACGCCTCCTTTTTTCCTATTGTGTGCTGGCGGATTTCTCGGTCCATTCAAGAAGGACCTGTTCAAACCGCTCTATAACCGCGTGTGTCAGTTGCCCACGCAATAACGCATTAATCCGTTTCGGCGACTTAAAGGCATTCTGAATACAAACCCGAGAGTAGCAGACATAAACCCCGCGCCCGTGCAACTTTTTCTGGTTGTCAATTTGCAATGTTTTATTTTTTTGACCGACAAATCGTATCAATGCTTTTTGTGAAAATTTTCGGCGGCACCCGATACAGGTGCGAATAATATCTCTCAATAACTTCACCCACTTTTTGAATCTCCAATTGGTATGCCGATAATCCGCACGCAGGTATTAGCGTTGACAAAACAGTCTGTTTAATTATTCAAAGTCAAAATCGTCGTCCTCAGCAGTGGCATCAGGTGTTTCAATGTCCGCTTCCGGATCCGATTCCAAGTCAAAACCATCCTCTTCAGCAGTAGCATCATGCGTTTCAATATCTGCTTCCGGATCTGATTCCAAGTCAAAACCATCGTCGACATCTACTACAACCTCTTCAGTATCCGTTGCCTTAGAGGTATCTGGGGGCTGCGCTTCAATGTTTCCGTCGGTACCTTCTGACGGGGTATCCGCTGAAAGTTCATCTGGCTTCTCAGAAGTAGGCTCTTCCGGTTTAAAGAGGTCGTCGATCGAAACAGCTGCTTCGGATTCACCCTTTATATCAACTTTCCAGCCAGTCAATCTTGCGGCGAGTCGTGCGTTCTGTCCGCGTTGACCAATAGCTAAGGAGAGTCGATCGTCTGGGACAATGACGCGTGCGTTTTTATTTTCATCGTCGAGTTCTACTCTACGTACAGCGGCGCGACGTCCCAAGGCATTCGCGATAAAAGCACTTATATCCTCACTCCATTCAATAACATCTATTCTTTCGCCATCAAGTTCGTTACTAATATTTTGGACGCGAGTCCCCTTAACCCCGACACACGTGCCAGTAGCATCTATACCTTCTTCCGTCGCTTGAACGGCGACTTTGGCACGATTGCCTGGATCGCGTTCGATAGCCATAATACGTACTTGCCCTTCATAGATTTCAGGTACTTCCTGTTCAAACAACATTGCTACGAGGTCTCGGTGTGTTCGGGATACGGTGACAGGGGCACCCCGCACCTCATTTTTTACGGATATAATCAGACATTGTAGCCGTTTGCCGCGTTCATAGCTTTGTGATCGTGGTATCTCACGTGGGGGTAAAAAAGCTTCTGTCTGCGTCTGTTCAAGGTCTAAGATGATACCGCCGCGTTCAAAACGCTGGACGTACCCTGTGACGATTTCACCTTCGCGCCCTACGAATTCTTGATAGACTTTTTCACGTTCTGCCTGTTTGATCCTTTGGAAAAGGACTTGTCTCCCCAATTGCGCTTGAATTCTACCAAACTCGCTCGGAGGGATTTTGACTTTCACTGTCTGACCGAGCTCAATATCCTCCTGAATTTTCACGGCTTCCTCAATAGGGATTTCTGTGGAAAAATCATGCATAATATTAACGACTGTTTTCGGGACGTAACAGTGTATCTCCCCTTTTTCCACATCAATTTCAACAGAAACATCGGCATCGCGACCGTAAATCCTCTGTGCGGCAGCACGGAGCGCGTCTTCTATTGCTTCAATAAAAACCTGTTCAGGTAAATCCCTTTGTGCAATATTTTGACGAATAGCGTTTTGGAGGTTCTCTAACATAAATGATGTTCGCGGGGTCTTATTTGATTATGTAGACTTGCCGACAACAAGTCATACAATTCTGGTCCGCGTACTCCTTTCCAATTTTTTAATAGCGTGCGGTGTGCGTCCTTCGCTTTTGCAAGTTACCATTTCAGATGTATGTGTGCGTTCCGAATGTGTGAAATCTGAACAGAGATGCTCTTTCCGCCAGTTTGTGCTAAGACAACCCGCTCCGGATGGACTTCTACAACTGTGCCTTGGATGTGAGACTCTTGTTGATTTTCGGATTCCGCATCGATTTCTATCTGAACGGTTCGCCCACAATTTCGCTGAAAATCTTGGGCGGTTCGCAAAGGTCTATCTATCCCGGGTGAAGCGACTTCCAACTGTGCGTAATTCGCTAAATACGTATGGACTTCTAATATCGGGTGTACGATATGGTTTACTGCTTGGCAATCTGCTACCGAAAGCCCTTCTTGTTTGTGAATGAGCAACCGCAGGGTTTTTCCGTGTGTCTCAATATCCACGAGTTCAATACCATCGATATCAAGCATCGGTGCTAACATTTCAATAATAGCGTGTTTTTCGGTTGTTGTCATATCTACCTGAAATTATAAAAAAACGCGAAATATCCCAATAGTAGAGGTCCCTCGCGGTTTATCAAGTGCTTCGGACTAAAAACCTACTGCTTTCGCTGTAGGCGGCAAGCCCATCTCCTATTGCCAAGCAACGGCGTGTTAATGCTCTTCTATTACCTATATTGTGTTACATAATACCTTTTTTTCCTATTTTAGTCAAGCCAATTCGTCAATTCTACAGAACGATTTATAGTAAAACAGACAATTCCTACAGCGAGATTCGCAAACATTATGACATAATTGTATCATATCTTATGCTATAAGTCAAATTAAAAAGTTGCCTCCAGTTGCCTCTGCTATACTATCAGTTGCCTCTGCTATACTATCTTTGGGACACTGATTATAGTAAATCCCATAATTATTTGCACACACGGTAACTCGTAGGGGTGTTTTTGCTTGGGGTATTTGATAGGAGTTTTTGATAGGGTGTTTCTGTAGATTTCTGCGGATTTCTTCTAGTAGTCGTTCAATGTTGAGTTTGAGAGTTGGTCTTAGGATTCCATGAAGAATGTCTAAAGATGTTGGGTTTCGCTGACGCTCAACCCAACCTACTGCCCGTAAACTCAATCTTGAAGCAATACTAGGTTAACCCAAGTTGCTACTAACAACTTTTGGTGTTTTTGCTTGGGTGTTTCCGCGTATTTCTACAGCGTTTTCACTTCCTTTCTTTACCCCGTAGGGGTAATATGTCTATAGAAACCATGCATTTAAGCAATCGCACTCCGTAGGAGTGCTATGTCTATTGATAGGTGGCAACTTAGGTTAGGTTACCCGGTTTCCCCTACGAGGGTGCGAAGTGTAAACATATTTTCCGATTTTACAACTTTAGTATAATTGTTAAGGATCGGAGACAACAATGCCGTCCTTTGATGGGTCGTAAGGTTCAGGTTTTTCTGTCAGGACATTGTAATCCTCGTCTACATAGACGATCTCAATATTTTCAGGGTGAACGCCTTGATAGTGCAACGCGTCCCGTTGTTCATCTGTGAGGCGTGTGCCCCAAGTCTTTGTTGCGGGGCCATCTCTGTAAACGTAAGTCATCTTCCCAGTCACGGGCAAGTATTTATCAGGGTGGCTCTCAGGAAAATAGATGGTACCGGCGGTGTTCGGGTTCGCCGCTCTGAAGTCCTTGTAAACTTGACGTTCCCACTGTTTTCGTTCAATAAACGCATCTTCATAAGCATCATACGAACTTACCGGGGGGACACCGTAGAGTCCGCTTTGCCATCTATTTGAGTTATAGCGTGCCTGAATGAGGTAGAACCGTGATTTCATATAGTAATCGTAATCGGTAGCGTTTTCAATCACGATACCTTTATCAAGGATGCGCTGGAGCCATTCCTCGCGTGGGTAGTGTTCGTCGTATCTAAGCGTTTTTGGAAAGAGCTCCACATACCCCGCGTCATAGGCTGCCATGAGTGCTTCTGTGGTCTGGGGTCCTTCGTAGGGTTTGGGCTGCACAATAACAGGCTTGCCTGCATTTGGATATAGTTTTTCCTCCGGTACCCCGTCTTCAAGAGAGGGAGGTGGTGGCAAATTCGCGGCTATGTAGGGGGCCGCCAGCAACTCTGTTATAGCTCTTTGTTTTACTTTAAACGCGGCAATCTCTTCTGGTGTTTTGAGCCCTCCACCCTCTACGAGGAAACCAACCATATCTTCTACCTTTCCATCAATCCAGTCATCCCATGTGTGCACGGGTGTATTTTTCAAGAAAGCCTCTCGTTTCTCCTCAGATGCCAGCGGGTGTAATCGTAATCTCTCCGCTTTTGCCTGGGCTTCAGGGGTGAGAGGGATGCTTTTCAATAGAACTGTGCGGGACTCCGCGCGGAGGAAAAGAAATAGGATGGTGCTCGCGACGAGTAAGATTGGAACGAAGATAAAAAGTCTTTTTCGTGTCATGGTTTTCTCCTATGGTTTTATGATGTTGGCGTTTCTTATACCAAACGCCAACATCGGGCTGTCTGGTTGCGAAAAACTTCACGAAACGGGGTTTGATTTACTCGCCCCAAGTGGCATATGATGCATCCGCTGAATCATAGGCGTTACCAGCAAAGGTGATATAAGCACACCACGCCGATTTACTGGCTTCCGCGGGACCTGAAACATAAGCATCTACGGACTGTGAAGGTTGTGCCTCTGGAACAATCTTCTTGGTTGTTTCATGAAATTCTGTCTTATACTGCTTACCACCGCTGGTCCACGTAGCTCCCTTCTTTGCACGGTCATCACTAAGGGGTACTTCTATCGTTAGTGTTATTGTAGAATCAGACTTTAACCTCCCAGTAACCATCTTGACCTCCTTCTCCACCATGAGTACCCAGGCCTGAAGGAACGATCCGTTTCCGTAATCTACTTTACTCTTTAAATACTACTTTTTCTCCAACTAAAGAGTAAGAATATATGGAAGAAAGCCAAATTATGACTTTTTCCCGCGAAGCTTCTACGGTTGCTCCTCCGGTGTAATCCGCAACTCTTATGCCGTAGGGCCCGTCAAAAGCCGTGGGGTTCTCAATGGATGGGCCCATGGAGGCGGAGGCACTCTTTGAGTTAGCAGACACAGAACCACTCAGGGTCCAACCACCACCATGACTTTCATAGGAAGAATCAGAAAAGGAACTATATCCATCATTCATGTACGTCCATCCGCAGTCCCCTTCAATAGGAAAAAATACCAGTCCGCAGATTGCAAGGATGGATAGGTACGCGACATACGAATGTTTCAATTTATCTAAAAACACAATTTTTCTCCTTGTATGTATAAAGTGATTGAAGAGTCGTAAAAGATTTATGGCAACAAGGGAAACATGTTTTAGCATAGCACATTTCATTATTATTGCCAAACTCAAAAAGTTGTATAGTTGCATCGGCGAGAGGCCATACTTGTCCGTTGGATCTATGATGCAACGAAATTATAAAAATTGTGTATTTTCATATTTGGGCGAAGAATTACTAATCTTTGGACAATTTGCATCGGAATACCTTACGGCATTTCTCTAACTTTTTCCACATGTCGTTCTATTGAGGAAATCGTGTCTGCGTTTTCGACGTTTCACACACATCGCGAGAAAACTGTCGTAATCACATATAAATTGCCCAAACTTTTAACGAAGGTACGGAATACCGCCCTCTATAATTAAAAGACACTGTTTTCTCCGAGAAGGGTGCATACTGTGAAAAAAATAAACAATGTCTTTGATGTACATTCTCGTTTTGCGTTTATAATTAAAGACATAGCTTCCAACGCAAAAGGTCCATAGGCGAGGCATTGGAAACATGATCGCCATAAAAAATTTCACACATACAATTCACGATTGCGGAATTGTCCAAACTTTAGGAAGAATTAGCAAAAAGAGAATTTTCAGAAGTTGGAAATGACAAAGTAGGCGGAGAGGTATCACCTATCCAATCTGTGTTATTTGGGTGTTTTGGAAGATTTAATGGCAAGACTGTACACATACCTTTGGTAGAAAACGACAGGGTCACTCAATTTTAAGAAATTATGGGGTTTTTTCACCTTTTTTTGAAGGATCCGGTTCGGTTAGGAATGCACGTCGCATTTGGGTGAGTACACCGCAAAACCGAACCTACCGGGCCCGGGGATGAAAATTCGATCGAAAAATAGACAATTAAATGGCCCTGTAGAAAACGATTAAAGCAATTCCATCTTTCGGAAAAGTACGGTATAATATTCAGCATGAGTATGTTCCGTGAACACTGGATCGGTGGGATAGTGGTTTACAGTACTTTCTTTGTTATCTCCTTTATCGCTACGATTACCGTTCCAATTCTTTATGATACGGTACCACAAGATTGGAATCCAACTATTCCACCTGTGCATGCCCCTGTCGAAATCATCGGTTGTTTTGCGGTAGCCGTGCTGTTTGGATTGTGGCCAGATGTCGATATCAAGAGCAAGAGCCAAAAGATATTTTATAGGGTGCTATTTGCGGTAAATGTGGTACTGATTATATTTTTACAGCGGTACCTGGAATCGGCACTGTTAGGTCTCTTCGCGATGCTCCCGATTATGAGCAGACATCGTGGGTGGACACACGCCAAGCTGACGATGATTTTGCTGCCGAGTGTGTTCCTATTCATTCCGATTTATGCTGGATATCCAGAATGGCAGTCGGGGAGCGATCTCGTTGAGCAATTCAATGCGTTGCAAGATTGGAATCACCTTCCGGACGCGATTCTCAGTGGTTTACCCTTCTATGTAGCAGGTTTCATCGGGTATGCGACGCATCTGCATCTAGACGGTATCCTGTTTCATTCACGAAAAGCACAACGCCAGAAAGCCCGAGCAAAGCAATGAATCCAACAACGCAAATGCTTCAAGAACTCTTTGGTAGTCCACCCCTGGAGGCACTCGGTAATTTTGCCGATGCGCGAGGCGTGCAGCTCTATCTCGTCGGTGGCAGCGTGAGGGATCTGTTACTCAACCGTCAGACGACAGATATTGATTTCGCTTTAGCCTCAGATGCGATCCAGTTCGCGAAGGCGTTTGCAGCGAGTATCCGTGCGACTTGTATCGCACTTGATGAAAATTCTTCTACTGCGCGTGTAGTTGTCAAGCAACATAATATTTCACAGAGACCGTACATAAGCATGGATTTTGCACAATTCCGGGCTGTATCGCTCACTGAGGACTTGCGTTTACGGGATCTTACAATCAATGCCATGGCAATTGCGCTTGAAAACGTCGGAGCGGTTATAAACAACGCGTGTCAACAAAATTCGGCTCACGTGATTGACCCGTGCGAGGGTATGAAACATTTAGCGGCACGCCTCCTCCAATTTCCGAGTGAACAAGTGGTGCAGGCGGATCCGCTTCGCTTATTACGAATTTATAGATTCGCGGCGCAGTTAGATTTCAAGATTTCCGAAACTGCGATCAGTTTGGTAAGAAAGTACCGATCTTTACTACCTAACGTGGCATCGGAACGATGTCGCGACGAACTGATGAAAATTTTTAATGTTAAGAAGGCACATCCATATTTACAACAGATGGATGCAGTCGGATTATTGACGCAAGTGCTTCCGTCTATAAAAAAAGTAGAGGGCGAAACTTGGGACTCGCTTGAGACTTTTGAGGAACGTCCAATTCCAATAGGACTCGATGTATACCAGAGCGAAATTAATGATTACCTCCGAGAAGAGCTGGGTGCAGAAATCGATCGGTGTTCGCTAATCAAGTTGAGCTTTCTCTTGGGTGATAACCTTGATAGTGTCGGCAGACACCTGCGATTGAGCCGTAAAGCAGGACAGTTTATGAAATGTGTTCTCAGCGGCAGCGAGGTGCTTAAAAATGAAGATCCACAGTTGCCCCGAAAACAGATAATTCGCTTTCTGAGGACGTACGCGTCCGATTGGTGGGGTGTGCTTCTCTATGCGGCAGCGTTATATCCGATGGAGCCAACATTACTGGATCAGATTGCGAGGACGTATTATGAACATATTTTGCCGATTCGTAAACAGGGTAAACTCATCACCGGAGATGATCTGATTAAGAATTTCAAGTTGAAGGAAGGGAAACAGATCGGAGGGTTGCTAAAAGAGATTGAAGAACGCCAGTTTGATGGCGACATCCGCACGCGTGAGGAGGCACTTGCTGCCGCAGCGGCGTTAATTCAGCAGTCTGATCGCTTGGTTTGAATTACAATTTCGTTTGATATTTTCGTAGGAATTTTGGGAGCAACGACAGTAGCAGCATAAATACACCCGCAATTCCGAGATAGAGGAGCGTCCTCCAAAGGTTACCGTCACCACCGACAAACGCCCCACCGAGTTGGACAAAAACCGCTGTCCCCGGTAACATAAAGATAGCAGAGACAATAACATAAGTGGGAAATCGAATATTGGTAAGTCCATAGGCATAGTTTTGAAGGTTAAACGGGAAAATCGGGACCAAGCGTGTAAACATCAAGATACGCCATCCCTCTGCTTCGACCTGCTCATCTATCTTGCGGAACTGTGCGTTGTCCTTGACCCATCGCTCAACCAAGTCGCGCGCAACATAGCGGGCGATGAGGAAAGCGACGGAGACCGAGATAATAGAGGCTATGGAGGCGTAGAGAACACCCCACAACGGGCCGAAGACGAAGCCTGCTAATACGGTCACCGGGGAACCCGGCAGAAAAAAGACAGTGGAGACAAGATAAAGCCCAATATAAATTAACGGCGCGATTGCCCCAAAACTCGCCACCCATGTCTTGATTTTCGGAACGTTTTCTAACCGAATCTCGTCTGTTATGCCGTAGTACCGCAATAGGTAATAGACTATCGCAATGATACCAACAGCGATCCCAATTTTAATTACGCTTTTTCTCATTTTTTTCGGAAATTGCCTCCAAATAGGCTTTAATCTGCGCCTGATACCGGATGGGAATACGATTGTTATTTACGGCTTCGGCATACGCACGCTCTGCATTGAGTACGGCATCGCTGAAAGGTAGATAGTCAGGGCTATCGTTGCTGACCTCTCCCGTAATTGCCTCAGAAAAACTTTGCGCGCTCCCCGAACTCTCTGCCGTAAGGGTCAATTGCTGTCCATTAATTTGTCCGGTTGGCGTTTCCTCACCAGTCAGCGGCGTGGAATCTGTGCCGTCTGTTTGATTTTGCCCTTTGTCTGTATCGGTGTCTGTATCGGTTGTCTGCGATTCCGATATGCTTTCGCTGGTCCCTTGTACCTCTTGACTTCCGGCGTTTTGTCCAGGTGCCTCATCGCTGTTCGCAATCCGGCCTTCTTGGGACGTAGTTTCAAGCGTTGCTAATGCTAACTCCTTCTGGTTCGCCGTGAGTTGTGCTGCGAGTTGTGCAAGGTCGGTAGATGCGTCCATCCGCTCAAGTGCCTCAATGATGTCCTGCAACGTCTCTGGCGTGACGGCCTTGCCCTGAATCTGATTTAGCGAATCGTTGAGGGGTCCCTCCGGTAGATTTTCAGCCAAACGTTCAAAAAGGTTCATGAGTTCGGCTTGGAGTTCTGGCGGTATTTCGGGTTGTTCCGTGAGCGTTTTCAGTTCCGCAGCGAGCTGATTGGCATTCATACCACGCGTGGCTTCGGTGATAGCGTTTTGTTCTGATTGCTGCTTGCGTACCTCTTTTTTTAGCTCGCTGAGATGTCCCTGTGCTGTGTCAACATCCGTTGCGGTTTTCAACTGATGGACGGTATCTGCGATTTGCTTCTGTAGCGTTGAATTTTTGACCTGTTTTCCATCAAGATTCTGAATGGCTTTATCTAAAACCTCCTGTTGTAGACTTGTGAGTGGCTGCGGCAGTTCGTAGAAGTGGGGTATGGTGAAAGAGAGTCCGATTAACAGCAAAGGAATAGGAAATAATTTTAGGAACATCGGTACCCGATATGGACAGAACTTTGCGATGTCTACGGTTGTTAGAATCTCTGCAGCGTCTCGGATTTGGAGTTGTGCGAATTCGCCTTGGGGATCGATTTGAATGAGCCCAAATGCTGTGCTGAGTCGTTCGCGAAGCTCCATTTTTTTGTCAACAGCACGCGCCACAGCCGGCAAATCTTTCCGGTGGCGGATACTCAGCCCTATACCGACAATCACCGCCACAACTATGACGGTCCAACTGATATTTAGCAGCTGCATGGGTAAGGGAATCAGTCGGTTGAGAATGAACAGAATTGTGAGCAGTACCAGTCCATAGAAAAACGCAGCTGCGATTTTCTGTAAGAGGACCTGCCGATACATTCTGCCACGAATGTCGTTTAGCGTATTTTTGATGCCTTGTGCATCTAATGCTTCGGTTCGGCTGTGTTCAGCGTTCACGATAGGAGTTCCTCCACAGTTGCCATAACGGTATCTGCGGTGATCGCGGCGAAATTTTCGCCTGCGCGATCCTGATGTGTATCCCATTCTTTGGACGAAAGTGTCTTTAAAAACGGACATTCTTTGCGTGCCACCACTGCGTGTCTGTCCCACGGGGGTGCCCATTGGATGAGATTTGACGCACCGAACAGCGCGATCGTGGGTGTTTGGACTGCGGTGCTGAGGTGCATCGGTCCGGTATCGTTACTGATGTAGAGATTG
Organism: Candidatus Poribacteria bacterium; assembly: GCA_963668035.1. Taxonomy (GTDB): domain Bacteria; phylum Poribacteria; class WGA-4E; order WGA-4E; family WGA-3G; genus WGA-3G. The sequence continues at coordinate 2,082,926 of OY764073.1, forward strand.
CACCGTTGCAGGAGTGCCGCAAGTTGCATCAGGGTCACCTGATTGACAATAACGGGTGAATATGCCATCTGCGCTGCCACTTGATCGGCTAATTCGTCTTCCCGGGGTCCGGTTGTGATGAGGATGTGTGCATCGTAGACTTCGTGCAGCTGGTCGCCAAGAACGGCAAAATTTGCTGCGTGCCAGCGGCGGTAAGCGGTCGCTGCCCCCGGATTGAGACCGATGATGGGTTTACCATCATTAATCTTCTGATTTTCAAGAAAATCATTCGCCCACGCGATGCTTGCACTGTTAACAAATACTTCGGGCTCATCGTCCCCGACTTCAACGCCTAATGCACGAACAACATCAAGATAGCGTTGCGTCTCGTGCTGCGCTGTGTCATTCGGGACTGCGAGGCTCAATAATTTTTTCCCGCCAGCGTTTGTTTCAAATCCGACACGAAACGGAATTCGGGCAAGAAACGCGTGAAGCACCAAACGGAATGTCGGTTGTAGCACAACTGCCATCTGAAACTTTCTCTGAGCGATCTGATAGATGAGTTTCGGTATGGAAGCCTGATAGGTAATAACCTCGTTCAGGTATGGGTTTGCGGATACTAAATCCTCTCGTGTCGGTGCCACCATATAAGCGATATGTGCCTCTTGAAAGTGCTGACGTAAGGCACGAATGACAGGCGTTGTTAGAACCGTTTCACCGAGCGGCGCAAGTCTGATGATTAAGATGCGGTTGATCTGTCCGAGGTGATACGTCATTTTGTCTCTCCATATTTTTCTGGGTTACGGTATAATAGCCTAAAACCGACAGGAATTCAAGATGATTCTCCATATCCGACACATATTAAAAGAGAAGTATCTACAGGGTTGGGATCGACAGACGACTGTTATTCTGCTTGCCTCTGCTCTCCTGCTAACGCTGCATCGGTTCTATACGCGACGGAGCTTTTTCAATCGTCACTTTGCAGAATATTTCGGCAGCGGTCCTCTCGCGGAAAGTTACCCGTATTACTACTGGTTCTTGACAACAGCACTGACATTGTTTCTGATCCCGGTTCTGGTTGCAAAATTCGGAACACGGGAAAAACTCAGCGAGTATGGGATTCAATTCGGACATCAGAAACTGGGATGGTTCGTGACGGGTGGTGCGTGGATTCTGATGATTCCGGTGGTTATCATCGCAGTTGTTGTGTATCCGCCTTTTGTTGAAAAGTATCCGCTTTGTAAGGTGGTTGCGAGCAGTTGGCAGGCGTTCTTGTTGTATCAAATCGCTTATGGCGTTTATATGTTTTCGTGGGAGTTCTTCTTTCGCGGGTTTATGCTTTTCGGATTGGAACGGCAATTCGGGAACTATAGCCTTCTCATCCAGATGATTCCGTTTGCGGTGATGCACTATTCCAAGCCGTTGCCAGAGGCGATCGGTTCGATTATCGCGGGGATATTGCTCGGTGTATTAGCGTTTGAAACGCGTTCTTTTGTTTATGGGGCGGCAATCCACTGGCTCGTCGCGATGACGATGGATGTGGTAGCTGTGGTTTTTGCGCGCTAAAAATTGCGTTGCGGGTATTCGGTAATTGTGTTACAATTTATAGAAAATTTATTATGAAGGAGAATCTATTATGAAAATGTTAGTGCCTTCTTGAGTTCTGTCTTCAGGTCCTTGACTTCTGCCCTAACGCCGTTGACATCCGTCTTATCGACTTTTTCATTTATGACACAATTCACGCGCCTTTCAAGCCGCTCCAATCGGATGCCTATCTCGCTGAGGGTGTGTAATAATAATTTATTGAAGTGATCTGACATCATGAATTCCTCCTATATTGTAACCCAATTTGCTATTAACAAGTTTTTAACGTTTTCACAAGACTTGTCAGGCACTTTCCTCACCCCGTCGGGGTGATATGTCTATAGAAACGGTATATTGAACAGCAGGCAGAGAAACAACGAGCCGACCGGCTTAAACAGATGGACAAAAGTTTCACAGTAAACCATCAGAAGCACCGAAACCACAAACGCCCGAAAACCCATACCACCACTGGATTCTCAAGCGTTATACGCCCAACTTTAAAATCTAATTTCACAGTAACGCAGAAAATTGACCGGTTTCACAGCACAGAGAAAACCCACGTCACACTTGACACCGTAGCCGTTTTCGACAGGCAGTCTGCAAAACTTACTGTGAATCTCATACAGAGAAACCTTCTACAAGTTTCAGGGTTCCCGATCGCCCTTACAGGGTTAAGCATCGGTGTAGCCGTGTTTATTGTTCTCCAAGTAGGTTGGGTTGAACGGATGCCACCAAAACCGTCTAAATCATAGAAAAACAGAACCTCCTCCATGCACACAACATCAACCAGAGACCGAGTGAAACCCAACGGTTGTCTGCTGAGGTCCCCCGCGATGCTGACGGTATGAAGTTGGGTTTCACTAAGTTCTTGAAGGGATACGCCGATATTTTGTGGTTGAAGTCCATTTGGAACCTCCACGGTTTCCTTATCAGGTCCGTTCAACCCAACCTACAGGCATGAAACTTTAACAATTGAATGTCTCTGAAAAATTCTCCAATTGCAGTTGACATCGTTACCGTTTTCCTTTAAAATACACCCTATACAACTTATAGGCGCGTTTTGAGAACTGGATCCAGATTGATTCGTAGAGGAGATATAAATATAAATGGCTAATAATATTTTTCCACCATCGGAAACTGCTTATCCGATTGATAATGCACACGTCAATAGTTTAGAAGCGTACCAAGCACAATATGCTGAATCTATACAAGACCCAGAAACGTTTTGGGCAAATATTGCGGAACGGTTGACGTGGTATCAGAAATGGGATACGATTTGTGATTATGACTTCGTGAACGCTGAGATTAAATGGTTTGAAGGCGGCACACTTAATGCCTGCTATAACTGCCTCGATCGGCACGTGGAGGCTGGACACGGTGATGCAACTGCTGTTATCTGGGAGGGAAACGACCCCTCCGAAGATAAGACGTTCAGCTTCAATGAACTGCTCGCTGAAGTCAAGAAGTTTGCGAATGTGCTGAAGACACAAGGCGTTGAAAAAGGCGATCGTGTCTGTATCTATCTACAGATGGTGCCAGAGCTGGCGATTGCGATGCTGGCGTGTGCGCGGATCGGTGCTGTCCACTCTATTGTTTTCGGTGCGTTTTCAGCGGAATCGCTTCGGGATAGGATTAACGACTCGGCATGTAAAATGCTCATCACGCAGGACACGGCGATGCGGGGGCCTCGCAGCGATATACCGATGAAGGCGAATGCAGACGCGGCGGTAGCCGAATGTCCATCTATTGAAAAAGTTGTCGTCGTGAAGCGTACGGGAGACACAGTGGATTTTGACCCATCGCGCGATATCTGGTGGCATGAAGCGATGGCAGAGGCTGACGCAGAATGTGAACCGACAGTGATGAACGCTGAAGACCCGCTCTTTATCCTCTATACCTCCGGTTCTACAGGCAAACCGAAAGGCGTTTTGCATACTACGGGGGGCTACCTCGTTTATACATCTTATACGCATCAACAGATTTTTGACTATCATGAAGGCGATGTCTATTGGTGCACTGCCGACATAGGTTGGATTACGGGACATTCTTATATTATCTATGGGCCGCTTGCAAATCGTGCGATTAGTATTATGTTTGAAGGTGTCCCGAACTACCCTGACTTTGGACGCTTTTGGCAGGTGGTTGAAAAGCACGGTATCAATATCTTCTATACCGCGCCGACGGCACTGCGGGCGTTGATGAAGGAAGGCGATACATGGGTGGAGAAGTATGATAGATCCACGCTCAGATTGCTCGGTACGGTAGGTGAACCGATTAAAGAGCCGGAATGGTTGTGGTATTACAACATCGTCGGCGAGAAACGGTGCCCGATTGTGGATACATGGTGGCAGACTGAAACGGGTGGGATTCTGATGACACCGCTGCCCGCCGCAACGCCCCTAAAACCGGGTTCGGCGACGTTCCCGTTCTTTGGGATTGAGCCAGTTATATTAGATGAGGAAGGGAACGAGGTGGCAGGGAACCCTGCAACAGGTTATCTCTGTATTAAAACGGCTTGGCCGGGTATCATGCGAACGGTTTATGGGGATCATGAACGGTTTTTAGATACCTATTTTCGCAGGTTCCCCGGTTACTATATGACCGGCGATGGGGTGCTGCGCGATGAAGACGGCTACTATTGGATTACGGGACGCGTGGACGATGTGCTGAATGTCTCAGGACACCGATTAGGGACAGCAGAGGTTGAGGGTGCGATCGGACAGCACGCGGCGGTCGCGGAAGCAGCGGTTGTCGGGTATCCACACGACATTAAGGGACAAGGTATCTATGCGTATGTTACACTCATGACAGGCGAGTCTGCATCTGATGCGGTGGAAACGGGTATTAAACAGGCGGTTCGGCAGCAGATTGGACCAATCGCTACGCCTGACAAGATTCAGTTTACGCCTGCGCTGCCGAAAACACGATCCGGCAAGATTATGCGGCGCATCCTCCGCAAAATCGCGGAAGGCGACATCTCTGACCTCGGTGATACTTCAACGCTTGCGGATCCGACGATTGTTGATGCGTTGGTTGAAGGCAGAAGATAGCATTGCGATTGCAGGGGCAGACGCAGTCTGCCCCACAGTTATGATTTTTCTTGCACCATGATTGCGTTTCAGTGTATACTAAATGGATACGTTAGTTTAATGATTTGGAGGACTTGTCATGGAATGGACACCAATAAGAAATAGGAGTAGAAATTGGCATCGGCACAGAAGATTGTAGAGGAACTCAAAAAACAGGGACTCACGCACGCTGTAGGGGTTCCCGATAACGGCAGTGCGCGGATTTATGAACTCCTACGGGCAGACTCGGGCATTGAGGTGATTACGGTGACCCGTGAAGGTGAGGCGTTTGCGCTTGCAGCTGGCTTGTACGTGGGCGGTAAAAAACCGGTGATAATTATCCAAAACACGGGTTTTCTGGAATCTGGTGATGCGATCCGGGGTACGGTGGTCAATATGCGGGTGCCAGTAGTCGTATTTATTGGGTATCGTGGGTATCATAAGCGGGATGCAGATGGAGAATGGGTTGACTCCGTGGCGGGTTTTCTGGAACCGACTCTGAAGGCGTGGAATCTACCTTACGAACTGTTAGAGACTGACACCGATATTTCATGTATTAGTAGGGCGTTTGAAATGGCAGAGGCGACATCATTGCCTGCAGCAATTTTATTGATCGGACACGCGACTTAACTTGAAAGCCAATGGCGTGACTAAATTTTTTGTTGTTTTTTATTTTGGAATTATGTTAAAATAACTCATAGTGTCGGTTTTTTAAAGAAATTTTACTTTTTTTTAAACATTTTACTTGACAAAACGTTTTAACATAATGTATCATTAACGTTTGTATGATTTTTATCAAATCCGATAAAAGGAGAGGAGAACGATGGAAGCCGAATTTCTCGGTGAAACGACAAGTATTGAAAGTGTTGATCCTTATGTGGATGCAGCCTATTCAGCGGATGAGACAGAACCCCCAGAGAGTTATAAAGGAAGCGATCAGAGTGCTTTAACGAGTTGGCTCCGAAGTGTAGCAGGCCACCGTCTGCTGACGCGTGAAGAAGAAGTTGAGTTAGCGAAGCGCATTGAAGCTGGTGAAACGGAGCACGGTTATACTGAGGATGCGGAGCAAGCGAGAGATCAGCTTGTACAAGCGAATTTACGGCTCGTCATTTCAATCGCTGTGAGGTATCAAGGACATAACGTGCCTCTTGAGGACTTGATTCAGGAGGGGAACATCGGACTGATTAAAGCAGCGAGTAAATTTGATTATAGGAAGGGTTTCAAATTTAGTACGTATGCAATCTGGTGGATTAAACAAGCAATTATGCGGACGCTTGATAATTTCTCTCGCTCGATTCGCCTTCCTTCTTATGTAGTTGCGAAGATGAATAAGTTTGACGCTGTCTATGCAAGTTTATGCCAAGAGCTGCAACGTGAACCGCGACGCGACGAAATCGCGGAAGCTTTAGATCTATCTTTAAGGCAGGTTGAGGAGATTTTGACGTTTAACGCTGATGCAATTTCTATGGATTTACAACTTAGCGATGAACGCTCCGCTGCGACCTTAGGTGATTTAATAGAGGACCCCGCGACGAGCGGTGAAGAGGGGCCTATTGCAGAAATGATTAACGAGGATCTGATCGCCCAATTCCTGAAAAGACTACCGGAGCGGGAACAGAAAGTGCTAAAGATGCGTTTTGGGCTCGAAGATGGCGAACGTAAGACCCTCCGCGAAATCGGTGTTGCCTTGGAAGTCACCCGGGAACGGGTTCGACAGTTAGAGATTGAGGCAATTAAACGATTGCGTGTGTTGTATGACGAAATGGGAGAATTCCAATCAGATCATCAGTCTTGGGTAGGGAAAACTGCTGCCTAATACGACTCATGGAAGGCGACTATGAAAAATCTCTTGAAAAAGTTCACAGGAAATGAAGCCCCTTTGCTTCAGGTAACGGAAGCCGCGCAAGAGAAGATCCACGCGGTAATAGAAGCCGAGGAAGTTGAAGTTGAAGGCTTACGGATTAGTATCCAAGGCAGAACGGCTACGGCGTTCCAATACAGCCTCGGCTTAGCGACTGAAGCACAAGCGGGTGATATTGTTGTTGAATGTGAGAATTTTAATGTACTCGTTGATGCCGAAAGCGCGCCGGACCTTCAAGGTGCCGTGATTGACTATGTGGATGACCTGAATTCAAGTGGTTTCAACATAGAAAACCCGAATACGCCGACTTGGGACGATCCGAAGGCACAACAGATTCAGGAACTTATTGATGAACGGATTAACCCGGCTGTCGCTGCACACGGTGGACAAATAGAACTCTTGAATGTTGAAGAGGATTCTATCTATATCCACATGGGTGGCGGATGCCAAGGGTGTGGCATGGCGAACGTCACGCTCAAGCACGGTATTGAAGCGATGATTCAGGAGGTGTTTCCTGAAATTAAGCACGTGATTGATATAACGGATCACGCTGCTGGGGACAATCCGTATTATTCAGCAGGCAAATGATAACGATAGACAATACAAGCGGGTAGATGCTATCATCTGCCCGTTTTTGTTTTTAACCCGCCACAACGCTTGCGCCCAGGTTGTTTGCATGTGTGATAAAACAGGTACCGCCATCCGGTAGCGTTTTCAGGAATGCGTCGGTTTCCTGCTTGAGTCTATCAATATCCTCGGCTATTACGCAAAGCGCTGGTCCCCAACTGCTCACAGCTGCCCCGAATGCGTCTTTGTTGCGCAAGTAGTCAAGCGTTAATTGCAGTTCAGTCCCTTGTGCCTCAATTTCTACTTTCTTCCACCCAAACGTCTGAATAGCGTTTAAAGCCTTGCCAAAGTTGGACATATCCGCTTCAATTAGGGCGGGAAGCACCTGGAGTAGTAAGATGTGTGAAAGTTTCTGTGCAACCCATTCTGGTTGTGGACACAACGTCCGAAAGAGCTCGACCTCTGTATCGCCGTAAATTCTCGAACAGTTCGGCATCACAATTAGCAGCGGCAATTCTGGGAATGAATAACGGAGTAAAATGGGGGGCGGTTGAATATCACCAACAGCAGAGGAGGGGAGGAAGGAAGCTTTTTCTTCAGGAAAACGGTGTCCGCCATCTACGATGAACCCGCCGGTATCAAACGCTGCGATTCCAATACCTGAAGTGCCACCACGCCCGACAGCCTGTGCAAGTTCTTGTACATCCAGTCCGAGTTGATATAATACGTTGACGGCTTGTGCAATGCCGAGTGCAAGTTGCGTTCCAGACCCGAATCCGCAATGCATGGGGATTTCAGCTTCAAATGTTAGCTTAATGCCGGGGAACGGATAGATTCTTTGGAGGCGTTGGAGGACAGTGATGGCGCGCTCGCGGTATACAGAAGCAGCGACATCAATGTGTGTTGCCATTTCAGCGATAATTTGGAAATTGGGGTCATTAATTGCGAGCCCGAATCCACCATCAATCCGTCCTAATGCGCCGTTCAAATCAAGCAGGGAGAAGTGTAAGCGAGACGGAGTCGTAATTTTGACGTGATTCATAAAGACAGAAGTTGATGATAAGAAAAAGACAACCTTTTTTTAGCCTATTGCTGTCTGATTACTCAGCATCCGTTTCCTCATATCCATCCTGCCGGACATCTCGTTCAATTAAACCGTCCCGAATGTGGAGTACGCGTTTCGCGTGTTCGGCGACTTCAGCTTCGTGTGTCACCATGATGATGGTATTTCCTTCATCGTTCAACCTGTTGAAGATCGCCATAATTTCTTCACCGGAGCGTGTATCCAAGTTTCCTGTCGGTTCGTCGGCAAAAATCATTGAGGGTCTATTGACTAAAGCGCGGGCGATTGCGACGCGTTGAATTTGTCCGCCAGATAACTCGGTCGACTTGTGATCCACGCGGTCTGCTAAGCCGACAGCCTCTAAGGATTCAAAAGCTCGCCGTTTCCGTTCCTTTCTACCTAAACCAGAGTAAATCAGTGGTAATTCAACATTGTTGAGCGCGCTCGTCCGCGGTAATAGGTTAAACGATTGAAAAACGAAACCGATCTTCTTATTGCGGATGTCCGCGAGGCGATTATCGGAAAGTTTGCCGACCTCTTCGCCTTCAAGGAAGTAATCTCCCGATGTTGGCGTTGCAAGACACCCTAAGATATCCATCATGGTTGATTTACCGGAGCCAGACGGTCCCATAATAGCGAGGAATTCGCCTTGTGTGATGGTGAAACTTACACCGCGGAGGGCATGTACCTGCACGTCGCCCATCTGGTAGACTTTTGTTAAATCTCGTACATCTATTAGCATAGTGTTTCTCCTTTTCTGAAGGAAATAGGGGTCCACAGACTAAAAGTTTGTGCTACGAAAGAGACACAGACTAACAGTCTATGCTACGGTGGTCCCCGTTAGTTATCGGTGTCGTTGTCGTCTTTTTGTCCGGCTGTTAATTCTTGCATAGAAGGCACAAAAACACGGTCGCCTTCCTTCAAACCGCCCGTGATTTGAAAGTGTGTATTGTTACGCTGCCCGATTGTAATATGGGTTTTAGTGCCTTTTTCGGCTTTGTTCTTACTCGGTTCGCCGGTATCTAATTTGACAAAATACTGCCGCTCACTGGTCACCTCGGCTTCTATATCGGGCAGTACGTTTTGATCGGAAATAACAATGCTGATCTCTATGGGTCCTTTACGCAAGCCCTTCTGGGTGCCTTCAAGCAAAATTTCAAGGTTGCCGCGTGCCTTTTCTGAGTCAATTGTACCGACCTGTCCGGCGAATTCCTTTCCGATAAGGTTCCGAATTTTGAGCCGCTGCCCTTCCTGAAATTGACCGAGGTCTGCCGAATTAACGTTGGCTTTTACGGTGAAGATTTCCGGGCTTAGCACAGCAGGGATCGGTAGTTGCAGCACATCGGATCCTTCAAACACAATGATATCGACATCAGCGGACATACCGGGTCGTAATTCCGGGGGCGAACCGATAACCTCTACATCTACTTCAAATGTGATGACGGAGCTCTGATTTTGGGGTCCGCGCTGCGTTGCGCTCGGTGAAATTTCGCTCACCCGCCCCGGAAAGACGCGCCCTGGATAGCTATCAACGGTGATTTCGGCACGTTGTCCTTCGCTTATTTTTCCGATTTCGACCTGGTTGATTTGTGTTCGGACGATCATTTGGTCGAGATCCGCGATCCGCATGATCGCTTCACCGCGCGAAAAGGCTGAACGCCCGGAGGTGATAATTTCGCCTTTTTCAACGATGAGTCGCGTAATTGTGCCAGCCATTGGTGCTCTGACGGTTGTCCATTCGTGGCGTTCTTCCTGAGATTTGAGTTGGCTCTCGGCTTGGAGGAGGCTCGCTTTTGCACTGGTCTTTGAATGTATCGTCAACTCCTTTTGTTCTTCTGTCGTCTCTTGTAGTTGTAGGAGTCGGGTTTGTGCGTCCTCTAATTCTGCTTCGTACTGCTTCTGCTGGGCTTCGAGCGACTTTTTAAGGGTATCAACATTTTTTTTATTGAGTTCAAGCGTGGTTTTTCGACTGTCGATCGCTTTTTTCCGTGCGTTGAGGTTCTCCTCTTGCGATTTGATCGTCTCCTTTTGTGATTCGACCTCTTTAAGGGCGGTATCGTATTGTGTCTTAGCGACAACAAGTCGCCGCTGCGAATCTTCTAACGCTTGCACTGAGATGAGTTGTTTATTATAAAGTTCTTTGTTCCGTTTGTGCTCAGTGTCTGCCGTTTCATAGGAGATTTTTGCGGATTCAACGGTTGACTCTGCGCGTTCAAGGGTGAGTCGTGCTTGTCCCAAAGCGATTTCTGCCTGCTTCAGCGCGATATTATCTTGATCAAGAGAATTCTGTGTCGTTGCGACCAACGCTTCCGCCTCGGTTATGCGTTGCTGTGTGTTCGCAATAAACGAATCCAAGGTCGCTTGTGCTTTTAAGACAGAATTTTGTGATTGTGCCAGACTACTTTCCTGTTGTTTTGCAGTAATCTTGATATGGAGTTCCGCGCGCTGCAGTTCTGCTTTGCGGGCGTTAAGGTTTGCCTCTGCTTGTCTTTTTTGCTCCAAAATTTGCTTTTCATCAATAAGCAGCAGCGGTTGGTCCTCCTCAACTTCTTGTGCTTCATCGACGAGAATTTCAACGATCTCACCTTCCACGTTTGATCGGACATCTACCTCAATAAAAGAACGTAGGTTACCGGATTCACGGACGCGAACAAGGAATTCGCCGCGGCGGACGACTTCCTGTTTGACCTCGGCCTCGCTCTTTTTTTCCCCAAAACTGAAGTTCATGCGGGTCGCACCGATCGCACCAACAGCAATAACAACTACAGCGACGATCCCGATGATAACCCATTTTTTGCGATTTTTCATTTTACTGTAAAACTCCCATTGCATCCTGTAAACGGGCTTGTGCAATTTTGTAATCGTAGAACGCGTTTACCTCATTGGTTAATGCTTGTGCGTAACTCGTTTGTGCATCAAGCAATTCAAGTAAGATCGCTTTTCCTACATCAAAACGCCCTTGAATGACTTCCAAACTGAGTTGCGCGTTGGTAACCTGTTTTTTGGAGATATCAAGGGCCCTTTCACTACGCTGGAGCGTGAGATAGGATTGTCTGACACCAAGTGCGATGCTCCGCTCCAAGTCACTTGCATTTTCACGTGCCTGCTCTAACTGCATCTGTACTTCCTTAACTCGGTTTCCTAAGACACCGCCATCAAAGAGTGTAAAGTTTAGGGACACGCCTGCGCTCCAGCTTCGGAAATCGGAGAAGTTTTCACGCTCTCGGAGATAGTCATCAAGGTTGACGTTGTAATCTACATTTGCGTTTAGACGGGGCCAGCGTTGCAATCTTGTTAAGGTAAGGCTCCATTCCTGAGATTTTATTTGTGCTTGTCTCTCTTGAAACTCCGGGCGTGTGTTCAAGGCTATCTGGATGGCTTCTTCAATCGGCATCTCCAACCGTTGAATTGTTCCGCGTTCTTGGTAGAGTTGATAAGATTCATCAACGGAAACAGTCAGTAAAACGCCGGGGTCTAATCCGAGGAGTCGGGGTAGGGTCGCTTGCGCGATTTGAAGGGAGTGGCGATTGTTCTCCAGTGATAATTCATCATTTGCTTCGCGTACCTCGGCGGTCGCGACATCGGCAGGAATTAAGGTGCCTGCTTCTACGAAATCCCTTGTCCGTTGTGTGTTTTCCTGTGACCTTTCGAAAACCTGTTCGCTGACTTTGACGAGTTCCTGCCTTTTAAGAACGTCGTAGTAAGCGACCGTAATATCAAGGATCAAAGCCTGCTTAATTCCTTCATTGCGGCTGGTCGTAGCGGTTAGGCTCTCTTTCGCTTGTGCAAAGCTGCCCTCTCGCTGTCCGTTATCCCAGATTGTATATTGCCCACGGAGCCCTAAATTGTAATTTTCAGGTTCAAAGCCGAAGTCAAGGTTATCAGAAAAACTGTAGTTGCCGTTTGTAAAAATTTGAGGAAAGTACCCGGCACGCGCATTTTTTACGCGAAGCTCTTGCATAGCGAGATTCAACCGCGCGTTTCGCATACTTGTGGATTTTTCCAAACCTATCTGAATACATTGTTCAAGGGTTAAAGGTTGTGATAAGTCAACCTCGCCGGCAGGTTCTTGTGCCCCGATACAAAGAACGACTGCAAACTGAAGGATAAGAATGGTTTTCATAAGTACGTTTTGCGGGCGTTGGAACGCTAAGCACCTTGATAAAACAGTTAACTTTATTTTCCCGTGAATCATTAAAAAATGTCTCCTTGTCCATTCCGATTTTAATTTGCAAGCAACACCAAAAAGAGTTTATCTATACTATTTTGACGCAATGTTTCGTTAAAAGTTTAGACATTTTGACACCTCTGCAAGTTCATTTTCTTGCAATTGTTACGGTTTTTTGCTAAACTATTCTCTATAAAGAGTTTTTAAGCATAATTTGGGATGGCAGCATGTCAAAAGTGAACACCGTTTTTACACACTTTTTTATCTGTATTGTACTCGTTTTCGTCGTATCGGCACCAGTGTTCTCTGTTGATTCTGGGACATACTGGCTGTTTGTGGACGCAATGCCAGCTGCAAGCGCGCATGAACATCTGAATTCACTCACTGAGCTTTTAACGACTCGCGGTAAAGTTCCAAGTGAGCAGGTTTATCGTGTTGAAGGGGATAGCACGACATCCGATGAGATCCGCGCGCTGCTCCAAGAAATCGGGCGGCAGACGCAGCCACAAGACACACTGATTTTCTTATACCACGGAAGGGTTGCTAAGCCGAACGTACGGACGATGCAGCTGAAAATTCAAGAGGACGCAGATAGCATTCAAGATACCACTCTCAATAGCTGGTTTAGAGAGACGCATAGCGGCAGGACTGTTGTTATTGTTGATGGCTACACCGAAGATACCAATTTAAGTGCTTATTATGGCAACCGCGAGACGCTCGGTGCGGCTGCGCTAAACGTGATTCAGTCGATAGAAAAAGCGGAGGCCCTCGCGCTTCTTCAGAAACTTCAAGAGGCACTCTCCACGGACACAACCGATGCAGATGATAATCGACAGCTGAGCATCTTTGAAACTTATGACTTATTGCGGACACATCCTGATTTTCTTGATGGCATTCTCGCACCGACAGGTGATGTTGAGGCAGCACTGCTCAAGCTGAGTCCTGCGCTTAAGGTGACATCGCTTCCGGAGGGTGCAGAAATTTTCGTCAACGATGTAGCAGTCGGAACGACACCGAAACTTATCGCAGAAAATCTGCAACAAGGCACTTCTACCGTATCTGTAAAGAAAATCGGGTACATCACGCCACCCGCTAAGACTGCAGAATTGGCGTTGGTACTCGGAGAGTCTGTCCATATCGGTTGGGCACTTGATCCTATCGCTGTTCACGGCAGCGTTAAAGGCGTAGCGGGTACGTCGGCTGCCGAAACTCTGGTTTGGATAGATGGGACCGGATATCAACAGACTTTAGCGGCAGATGGTATTTTTCGCTTTGATGCATGGAAAGATTCGGATTTGCTAACAGTTGGCGAAACTTACACACTCCACGCAAAACAGGGGCACCAGAATTACGGTTCGGAGACTTTCACATTTGATGGCTATAGCGATATAGTCCAAGCGATCCAACTGATTAAGAGAGGGTGGTTTGAGATAGCACAACTTGAATTCGATCGCGGTAATCATCAAGGGGCTGTCACGGCTTTCCAGAACGGGATTGAGCGTACGACAGATTTCCCGCAAATGTCGGCAGATTTAACGGTTTTACTTCTCAGTTCCTTTGCGGATGCGTTAGAGAAGCAAGACGTTCAGGATGTTGCTTATCTCGTGGTTACGGCGAAACTTGCGGAGCAGCTGGATCAACTGACGCTTGCGAAAAAGTATTGGGAAGAGGTAAAAGCGAAAGCACAAAAGGGGACACCTGCTGCTGAATTGGCAAGTCAACGGTTGTGGGATCTGAATCGGGGTCGCTATCTTCTGAATATTGGTATCGTTGTGTTGGTGGTAATTCTGCTTGCCTCTGGGGCATGGACGTTTTATAGATACCGGAAATCGCGACAAACGGTGTCGGAAGACTAAACATTTGCCAAAAGCTCTTCCACAACCACCGTTGCATATCCTCCGGCGGGGAGCGTGAAACTGAGATGTATTCCGATACCGCTATCAACGGCAGATACCTCATGCAGCTGTATCGGCATCCGTAGGGGTCTGCGCGTGCCCGGTAATCGAATCCCTACGACTTTACGGAATTCTTCAAGGTGAACGCCTTCATCTGCAAGGATAGCTGTCTCCAGATCGCGGACATCGCCGGTCGGTCTCCGCATTTTGTATCCGAAGATTGGGCCTGAAGGGCTAATCTCAAATGCGTCTGCGCGCGGTTGTTCAATTGTCGGGTCTCCAACGAGAAAGGGTGCGCCGTTGCTATGTTTCACAGCAATGTCCCCGGCAAGGAGCGTACCTAAAGGCGGCATCCGTTTCTCTAAAACCTTGTTAAATAGGTGCGCTTGATACGCCGACAAGTACAACTTGCGCAACCGATACGGAATAGCAGCTATCACTTTTTCAATAGGCTCCTGTTGCATACGGCGTGCAAACCTGTCCGCTTGTGGCATCCCCTCTGTGATTACATAACGCACTACCGTCTCCCATTCTGCTTTTACCAATGCTTTTCCGATCTGATGCGAATCGTTTTTATTGCCGAATCGCTGCGCCCCAAATCGGTTCGGTACGCCTTCGGTTACCAAATGCTCTATTGATACTTTGATGAGCGGTAGCGCATCGTGGGCAACATCACGTAGGGTCAGTTTAAAGCGGTTGCCGCGAAGGTGTCCGACCCGCAATTTATGTGTATGTCGTTCCGCCCATAAAACTTCAATAGCCGGTTGCTCAATCTTTAAAATCTGTTCAGGGGCTACCCCTTCAACAGATAGTATTTGTGTTGTGACTGCGTATTTATCCTTTAAGCCCGCATACCCGACATCGCGTGCAGGGACTCGTAGTTCGCGTGCAATTCTGTTAATAGCCTCCAAGGTGCCAAGGTTCCGTTTCCGAATAGCGAAATAGGTATGTGTGCCTGTTCGGGCGGGTTCATAAAGCGGTAATTCTTCAACGATAAAATCTTCTGGTTCTTTAAACATCTGATTTCCCTATTGAAAGGCAAAATTTTATGCCCAAATGCGATTAGATCCTCTTAGGAAACCCAAAAAAACGCAAGCCGTGCGGCGGTGAGTATCCGAATTCCGCCGCGCGCGAGTCCTCTTTTATGTGAAAAGTTTTAGAAGGAGGGCAGCGATGCCAAACACAACGCCCGCCCATGCAACGATCGTTGTGCGTGTATCAATCCGACCCTCTAACTTACCCTTGATCCAAACAATATCCTCACGCATCTGAGCCTGCTGCGCTTCGACGCTTTCAAGTTTGCGTTCAATGCGTTCTAAAATCTGTTCCATCAGGGTTCTCCTTGTGTTTTGGAAGTTACCTTGTGTCTCTTGGTAGAAGGAGGTGAGACGCTACCAACATCTCACCCTACACAAGGTAACAATATTATACCACATTTTTCACCTTTTGTCACGTTCACTGAACATTAATATCTCTGTGGTATCTGACATAATTCCTTGCCATTAATGTGTAATTGTGGTATACTTAAGAGTGAAGCATCTACAAAAAGGAGCGGAAAATGGCTTATATAATTTGTGAACCGTGTATTGATGTGATGGACACCGCATGCATTGATGTCTGTCCTGTAGATTGTATCCATACCAGTGAAGGTGAAAAACAACTCTACATCGATCCGGATGTGTGTATTGACTGCGCCGCGTGCGAAGATGCGTGTCCTGTTGACGCGATCTATATGGAAAGTGATGTCCCAAGCGAATGGGAATCGTATATTGAAATAAATAGTAAATTTTTTGAGACCTTTGTTAAACCTGAAACTGAGGATAGCGACGACGAAGCAAGCGAAACTAAAGAGACAAAGAAACAAGGTATACCGGAAGAATTTGCACAGGTACCCGAGGTGCCAGACTCAAGGCTCCGTGCCCCGTTCAACGTGTTGGCACTGCTCGGACAACCTGTTCTCGGTGCCTTCTCCGCAAAGTTTAAAACACGGCTCGAGGAGATGGCGGGCACCCCGCGCGTGTTTAGTGCTGCCGTGTCTACTGGCATCAATAGCCTTATCAATTTAACCCTTTATCCGCTTATCCTTTTCTTCATCGGGTTCCAAGGCCAAACCCCGGACCTTTTCTCAAGTAGAGGCAACTTGATGATCTTTCTCGGGATAGTCATCGCGATTACCGAAGGCATCTACCGGTTTAGAGACGAATTCAGTTCCACGTCGGAACAAACCCGCTACGGTGCGGCACTCTACGGTTGGCTTCCGTCACTCGTTGCAACGCCGCTGCTTATGGGTTTGCGTTCTGCTTTGGTTACAACTCCTGCGTCCCAACGGACAACGTTGCCGGGCGCGGTAGAAGTAGATGGCGCGATTTACGCAGATGATATAAAGGAACGCTATCGGCGTTACGGCATGGTCAACCAGGTTTCGGAAATGGCGGATTATTACCGCATTGAGATCGAGTTTCCGCGATGGGTTCCGAATTCTGCGGCGAAGGAAACATACAATCTTCCCGATAGAATGCCACACTATGATTATGAAGTCTGTCTAAGTTCGCCGTGTTCTGTAGATGCTACACCGGCACACGAAACGACTGTGACAGTTCAGACGCAACTCCCTGTGAACCCTAAAACTGGAAAAATGGAAGACCCTCGTTTTGAAAATGTTGTTGGACGGACAAGCTCCTTCCCGAACGGTTTTACAAGTATCTTTCCTATTGAAGGGCAGCCGGAGGATTTCCATACGAATTATCGGAATAGGGTGCTTGAAATTATCGTGCCGAAGACGGGGACTTATGATCAACTCGGCTTGGAACCCCCGGTTCATTACGCAAAACTCAAAGGATAGTGGGCTGTCTAGTAGTCTGTCAACTTTCAAATGACAGGTAAACCCAGTTCGTAGTGAGGCGATTCATCGCCTCTTCCAAGGCGCAATGAATTGCGCCACTACAAACCATCTATCAGTTTAGATATAATAAAGCACTAATCTACACGAGAAAAGTATGGCAAACATTACCGAAATTGTAAACGACTTTGGCGAAAATATTGTTCAGGTAGATGGGGATATTCCGGTTGACCTACCAGCGCAGGATGGAGACAGGTTTCTTTTCATCAGTTACGATCAGAGTTTCCTAACGCACGGCTTACACAAGTACCCCGCCAAATTTTTCCCAGAATTACCGCGTTGGCTCATCAAACGGTATTCTCAAGAAAACGACTGGATCCTTGACCCGTTTGCAGGGAGCGGCACGACAAATGTTGAGGCACTGCTCTCAAGGCGACACTCAGTCGGCATTGATGTTGATCCATTTTCACGCTTCATTTCAAGAGTGAAGGTAACACCGTTAGCAGAAACGGAACTTAAGTTCGCGCAAAAGGTGCTGTTAGAGGCTATTTCCCTCTATCGTCCTTCACTTGTGAGTGAATCCGATTTACCAGATTTTCCTTATAGGGACAATTGGTTCAACAAAGAAATTCTATGGGAGTTAACCTACTTAAAAAAACAGATTCAATCCCTTGACACGGACGATGCTGTTAAAGCTTTCTTCAAGCTTTGCCTCTCGTCTATTATCCGCGCTGTCTCCAACGCCGATAACAATTGTACGCGTACGGTGATTCGGAAAAAATTAAACAAATTGGTGCGTCCCTCCGATGCATTGAACCGATTTGTGAAAGCCCTCCATGTGAAAGTCCCTAAAATGGTGGAATTTTCTCAAAATTATCCAACAGGTATAACGACCAACTTCCCAGAGGATATGGACGCAAGGAACATAAAATACGAGTCAAATTACTTTGACCTCGCGTTAACCTCACCGCCTTATGTCAATGCTGTTGACTATCCGAGAACCCATCAATTGGAGATGTATTGGTTGGGTTTCGCGCGGGACACCTTAACGACTTTGAAGAAACAGAACGTTGGGACAGAAAGCGTTTCAGCTACCCATTATAAAGTTCGGCACGAAATAGGGGTTCCTGAGGCAGATAGGGTGATGATGAACATCTTTGAAATGGATCCAAGGCGTGCGTTCATTGCCTTTAAATATTTAGAGGACATGCGAAAGAATCTCAATGAGGTTTACAAAGTGCTGCGAGAAGAGGGTAGATACGTCATTGTCGTCGGCAATAATCGTATTCGGGGGCACCTATTTGAGAGTTGGAAGTATCTCATGCCGATCGCCGAAGATATTGGGTTTGAAGTTGAAACTTACTTCGGTTCAGAGATTATCAAACATTTTATTAAAGTGCCCAGAGGGGAACGTATCAATACTGATTGGATTCTGGTTTTGAAAAAATAAGAGAATAGAGGCGGAAGCATGCATAACATTGCAGAGAGAGGCAGACGAGCATCGGTAGATGGGTTTGCTCATGAGCACATTGCTGCAGGGATCTTGATGAAAAGATACCAAAACGTTTCATTGGTCGATTTACCACTATCCCCTTATGACATCATCATTGTTCGCAAGACAGCAGATGGTAGTGAGGACATTATCCGGGCGCAAGTAAAAACAGCGACTCAATCAGTTCCTTTTACCGGTGGGGCAAGAGGTGGGGTTGATAGAACGTACAAATCAGATGTTAAGACTTATACCCAATCTACAGCAACTTCAGATGTTGTCATTGGAGTTCACCCAATAGGCAATAACGCTTTTGAACTCTATTTTGTGCCAACCATACTCATTGAAGAACTCGATCAGAAGAGTATTTCTATTAACAAGATTCAAGATTTGAAGGAAAACTACCATATTCTAGAAAATTGTAAAAATAGGAAAGTAATTATTGATAAATGTAGAGAATACGGTATTCTATCATCAAAGTCCGATTACTTGTTCCAGTAGTCTGTCAACTTTCAAATGAGGGGTAAACCTGGTTCGTAGTAGCGCAATTCATTGCACCATGGGATGAGGTGATAAATCACCTCACTACAAACAGGATTTATCCATCATATCAATGTTGACAGAACACTGGTGCTTTGTCAAGACTAAATTGATAGGTATATCGGGCAGGGAAACCCCGAAGAAATCCGCAGAAATACCCAAGCAAAAACACCTACAAACTACGCGCATTTTCAAGTGGGTGTTGGGTTTCTCTGCGTTCAACCCAACCTACAAATTTAATCAGAGCAGAGGTCGGTAAGCCGCATGTTGAATAAAGAGTCGCTTGTTGCGTGGGATAAGCGTTATCTCTGGCATCCATTCACGCAGATGCAAGATTGGCTGACAGAGGATGTCGTCATCATCGAACGGGGTGAGGGGTGCTATCTTATTGATATTGCCGGAAATCGGTACATTGATGGCACAGCTTCTATATGGACGAATGTCCACGGGCATAATCACCCTGAATTGAACGCAGCACTGAAGACGCAGCTGGATAAAGTGGCACACACTACGCTGCTTGGGTATAGCAACGTTCCTGCGATTCAACTGGCACAAAAATTGGTGGCAATCACGCCGGCTGGGCTCAACAAGGTGTTTTACTCCGATAACGGTTCAACGGCTGTCGAAGTCGCCTTGAAGATGGCGTATCAGTATTGGCAACACAAAGGGGAACCGCAGCGGAAACTGTTTATCCACTTCGATAATGCTTACCACGGGGATACCATAGGCGCTATGAGTGTCGGTGGGATTGATAGTTTCCACACGACTTTTGAGTCTCTTTTTTTTAAGGGTGTCCGTGTGTCCGCTCCGGAAATGTATCGTGCTGCGCGTGATAACGCCTCTGCGGTGAAAACGCGTTGGCTGAATGCGGTAGCAGCTGCGCTCTCCGAAAATGCAGGAGAGGTTGCTGGTATCATTTTGGAGCCGCTCATTCAAGGGGCAGGCGGTATGCGGATCGCTCCGAAAGGTTTTTTGAAAGAGCTTGCGGCGTTGGCAAAGCGGTGGAAAACGCTCCTTATTGTTGATGAAGTGCTGACCGGCTTCGGACGCACCGGCAAAATGTGGGCATGTGAGCATGAAAACGTCACACCGGACATCCTATGCACGGCAAAAGGACTCGCTGCGGGCTATCTTCCGCTTGCGGCAACGCTAACGACTGATGACATCTACAACGCCTTCCTCGGTGAATATAGAGACCTTAAGACCTTTTTTCACGGTCACACCTTTACGGGTAACCCGTTAGCATGCGCGGTGGCATTAGAAAATATCAACATTTTCGAGCGTGAGAATCTCCTATCCAGCCTTCAACCTACCCTTGAACATTTCAGCAATCGGCTTCAAGAATTCTATACACTTTCGCATGTCGGTGATGTGCGCGTGTGCGGCTTCGCTGCAGGTATAGAACTCATGAAAAACCCTGACACCTATACACCATACCCGTTTGAAGAGAAGGTAGGTATCCGGGTTTGCAAAGCGGCCCTTGCACGCGGGGCGATGCTCCGGCCGCTTGTGAATACTATTGTCTTGATGCCGCCGTTGCAAATCACGATTCCAGAGTTAGATGCCTTGTTGGATATCGTTTATGCCGCAATTGAGAGGGTTATGGAGAAATAGAGGCGCGGTTTGAAACCGCGCCCAGTTTGGTTAGAAATTAGCGCCACGGAGTGCCGTATTCTGTGCTCTATCCGTTACGCGAATGGTAATGGCGTGATCTCCTGCGGGAAGTTCATCGGTTTCTAAGAGGAGCTGCTCGCTTTTAGAATCGAAGATACCATCATCGGGGAAAATAGTCTTCCAGTTTTCATCGCTGTCAATTTTATAGACGGCTTTCTGGATAGCCGTAGCCATATCGGTAACCTCACAAGCGATTTTGTAAGTGCCATTACCGTTAGGGGTGACTTTAATTTCGCCGACAGAAGGTTGGGTATTATCCACATCAAACGGCGGACTCACTTTTTCAGCGGATTTTGCCCATCCGACTGGGTTGCTGAGTTTATCAGTCGCGACAACTCTGACCTTATATCGTCCATCTGCGACGGTGGTGATATCCCACTCAAATTCGGCTTTGGTGAGCTCTTTTTTCAGGAGCCGCCAGTTTTCTGCGGATACGGCTTTGTAGTAGAGCGTATACTGGAGCGTATCGGCATTTGGATCTTCAACTTTCCAGCTAATCTTCCATTTCTTAGAAGGCGCGTCATTTCCATTACCGGATCCGCTGCCACTTCCGCTGCGTGCGCCTGGGGGTGGTAAGTTTCCGCCAGAGGAACGCCGCCGGGTTTCTTGGTTGCCGCTGCCGCTGCCATCATCTATGGTAATCCCTGTAAATCGTGGCTCTACATTTGTCTGCACAGAAGCGAGGGTAACCTTTTTCAGAACAGGCGTTTTCGCTGCGTCGTCGGTTGTGAATTTCGCACGCCACTGGATGTACTGTGCGTCTCCATTGGGCACTTGAGAACCTTCGGCAGTGGTGAGGTCCTCCGACCAGTCATTCCAAGTATCATCAGGCTTTTTGGTATTACCTGTACGCGTTGCGAAAGCGATTGCGGTGCCTTCTTGGGTTTCAGCGTGCCAAGAAAGTTTTCCCCAACGGGAGAGGCTCTTTGCGTCGTGAACCTTCGACTCAAGTGTGCCTTTATCAACATGATCGGTGGTAACCGTAAAGAGTTTGCCAGGATTACCAGTCGCTAAGAAGGTTTTGGTGTTTCCCTCAACCTCTTTTTGATGTATTGCGACGACTTGATCGGCTGAACATTTACCGACTTCGATATAATCGCCACGGATGGGGTTGACGCGGTAAATTTTTCCTTCATCGCCTGTTCCGACGAGGATTTGGGAGTCGCTTTCCAAGGCGATTGCTAAAATAAGCGGTTGCGGCGAGTTCCAGACAGATATGGCAGTGCCATCTGGTCGAATTTTGTAGAGATTAGATTTATTCTCTTGCGGGGGTCCACCACCGGGGGGCGGCGGTCCACTGGGTGTAGGGGGTCCGTTTGCGCCGCGTCTGGCTCTTGACGGTTCGGCGGGTTGAGAGGTAACGGCTGCCGCGTAGAGATTGCCTTTGCTATCCGTTTTAAGGGCGCGGATTTCTTTCTCTTTTGCCTGATAAATGACCTTTGCGGTCCCCTCTTCCATAATATGGTAGATAATGCCGTTGTCGCCGCTGCCTGCATAGAACCCGTTTCCATGCGGGAGGAGGGTCATAATATTCTTTTCTTCGGCATCAAAGAGGACACTGGATTCACCTTCAGGTGTGATTTTGTAAATCTTGCCATCGGTACCGGTTGCGGCATAGAGATTGCCAGCCTCATCAAATTGCAGTGCCCATACGTATTTGTCGCCTTTATTAAGAAGTGTTGTCGGCGGCGTAGAAGCATCCGTGATTTTGTAAATCAATCCGTCGGGGCCTGTACCTGCATAGAGTTTATCGTCGGGTCCGATAGCGAGGCTGTAAATGGTAACCTCGGGTGAATTATAATAGAGTTCAGCAGTGTCGCCATCGGCATTAATTTTATAGATTTTACCTTCGTTGCCGGTGCCTGCATAGAGGTTGCCTGCTGAATCCTCAGCGAGTGCCCAGACTTGCGTCTCTTTCATTTTGGTGAAACCCTCGATTTTCAGAGATAACATAACGTCTCCGGTGCTTGTCAGGGAGAGGTCTTTGGGTTTCCCGGACTCGAAGTCTGATTGATGCTGTTGTTCCCACAACGAGGTTTTTACTGCATAAGCGACACTCGTGAAAATAAGGATGGTTAAAATAAGACTCCAAAAGGAGATGACACGGCGCATTGAAAATACCCTCCTATAGGGTTGCTTAGACGGAACTTGCAGTGATGGGCAAGTCGTCAAATCTATGGATTTTTTGATTTCGCATTCACCGGGTGGTGGGATGAGCGTCCCGCCACCCGTAGGTACTACTCGGTATTTCTATCAACAACGAAACGAATGATACCACTACCGGAGACAACATAGTTTGTGGCTAATTTGTCGACATGTAGGGTTGTCCCGGAGGTATATCCGTTATTACCGACGACCTGTTTTGCGGTGTTCATCACAGACATAACTGAAGGCGGAAGATTCGAGAATTCTTGACCTTGAATAGTGAGTCCAGGTTGTGGCACACTGAGTTCAAGGATAATATTGGAATTATTTTCTTCGCGTTTCAGTAGTTCTACTAACTGGTTGATGTTTTTATGGCGGAAGTTATAGGGTGCGCGGGACCGCTGCCAAGACTCGTAAAAACCGCCGCTGGAAGCGAAGAGCATCACAAGCCCATCTGGAACATCGTTTGGAATAGTAATCGTTCCTGTTAGGACGACAGGCATTTCAAGATAGGGTTGCAAAGTTATTTCGACAGCGACAGTATCGCCGGGACGATAGCGAAGTTTATCGAGCCGTAATCCTTGGACCCGTGCTGTTCTTCGTTTATCCTCTATCTTGATATCAAAATCAACACTTTCGACTTGGACCTTTGTATAAGTGTTGTTGTCTAACAATGCCATCGGATAGGTCACGGTTTGCATGATGCCGGACGCTGGTGAACCGCTGGAGGAAAAGATGTTCTTGTATGTCAATTCACGGTTTTTAAGGTCGGGATGCTTTTTCAGGGTGATGGTCGTCTCCGCGTTGACAGTGTGATCGTGGAAGTAGAATTCGAGTGCATCCAAGATGTAGGATGTCCCTATTCCAGCATAGATCCCGGATATGCCGCGGTCTCTTATGACTTCATAGTACTTCTCGTGCCGTTTCCCATCAGTTGTTTGTACGTTGACATTGATCGGAATATAGCTCGGATGTTTTCCGATGAGACCGGCGATCGCGGTTTCTCGGTCCTGTACTAAGGTGCCGATGGGTTGCGTCGGTGCGGCGACCTTTGAAGAGCGGCTGGTGCTGGGTAAAATAAAATGGACATATCCGCCTGAAAGCGGTAGGTTCACATTTCCTTCCGCGGACATAGAGTGTCCAAAAGCGAGGAGTTTATCGCCATCCACATAGGTGATGGTGCCGTAGCCAAACACGGAATAATTACCCCGCGCCATCTCCATGCCGATGATCTGCCCTTCCTCAACGGGTGATTCTTTAATCCGACTTCCGCCGCCTGACGCTTGAACAGGACTGAAATTGAATTTGTCAAAAACGGGTTTAGCGAACCGCATGAGTTCTTGACTTAATGGCGGCATTGCAAGTGGTATTGCCAGCTGTGCGGATTTGGCGCGGGAAGGTGTACGAGATATACTATCAAACCATGCCTCCTCAAAGCTACGCGGGACCTGCGCGACTTTACCGTCTCGAATCAAAGACGGTCCCATATCCAACCCAGATGCCTGCACGCCAGCTGCGGCACTGAGGTCAAAGAGTTGCGTGCCTTGATAAGCTAAATTAGGCTCCATGCCACGCTGCGCGACCTTGACCATCAATTCAATCGGTGTAACACCAAAGAGATTTGCGTCCTCCCGTTGATAGTAGTAGCCGAGCGAGAGTGCACCCATGAGTCTACCATCAATATAAATCGGGCTACCGCTCATACCTCCGGCAACGCCGGTGCGTTTAAAGTTATCGCTGAGTCCTTTACACCATACCACGTGCCAGTCAGGGAAATAGTTATACTCAATACTTACAACTTCACAATCAAATTCTTCAACCGTTGTTCCGAAAAATACGGTGTATCCCTTCGCCTTCATACCCTGTTTCACATCGGCCAACGGCATGAACTTTTCAGCGTCCCACTTAATCTCGGCATAGGTATGATATGCAGTTAAGCAGAACAGTATCAATATGCAAAGCCAAACCTTTTTCACAACGTCACTCCTCTCTGAACTATCAGAAATCTGTTTTACTTATAGTTTTTTACAAGACGATCAAAGCATAATAATATATTATACCAAAGTACCAATTTGATGTCAACCTGAATTTAAAAAAACATTCGTCATTTTGAATTGAAATTTTTTTGGATCCATGTTATGCTTTTAGGAAAAAGAATTAGGAGTAGTATTGATAGCATGCCGAACACCGCTTGCATTTTGGCGATTGACCAAGGGACAACAGGGACGACTGCGCTGCTTGTTGATGTACAAGGCAATATCGTTGCCCGAGGGTACCAGGAATTTACACAATATTACCCACACCCGGGTTGGGTAGAACACGATCCAGAGGAGATCTGGAACGCTACGCTATATGTAATAGACGCGCTTTTTGGAGAAGAAAACCCAAACATTATCGCGCTCGGAATCGCAAATCAACGTGAAACAACGCTCATCTGGAATCGGCAGACCGGAGAACCGATCTACCCTGCGATTGTGTGGCAGTGTCGGCGGACTGCAGATAGGTGTACTTCTCTTGCAGAACAAGGGGTTGTAGAAGAGATAAAGACAAAGACAGGACTTGTTTTAGATGCCTACTTTTCGGCAACAAAGGTGGCATGGATTCTTGACAATGTTAAGGGGGCCCGGGAGCAAGCGGAACGCGGGGAACTGGCGTTCGGAACAGTAGACACCTGGCTCCTGTGGAAACTAACAGATGGTGCTGTCCATAAAACCGATTATACAAATGCCTCGCGTACCCTGCTCTTCAATATTAATACGCTTTCATGGGATGATAGCCTTTTGGAAATCTTCAATATTCCGAAAGCTGTATTGCCTGAAGTCTATCGATCTGCTAACAATTTCGGTACGGCGAGTTTCTACCGTAATTTTTGGCTTGAAACTTTCGGTAAGAACATCAGCTTAGATGGCATTCCGATTGCCGGCATTGCAGGGGATCAACAAGCGGCACTTTTCGGGCAGTTGTGTACGCGACCCGGTATGGTGAAAAACACCTACGGGACCGGCTGCTTCCTGATGCTGAATACAGGCCCTGAGAAAATAGAAACAGAGACTGGCCTTCTAACAACCCTTGCTTGTAGTTTAGATGAAAATCCCGTCTACGCGCTGGAGGGGAGTGTATTTGTCGCTGGTGCTGCGGTCCAATGGCTTCGGGACGGTCTTCAGATTATTGCGAACGCGGCGGAAACGGAAGCGATTGCCAGCGGTATCCCGGATTCAGGGGGTGTGTTCGTTGTTCCTGCGTTTACTGGGCTCGGTGCGCCGTATTGGGACGCTGAAGCACGCGGGGCAATCCTCGGTTTAACGCGAGGGAGTACCCGCGCACAGATTGTCCGTGCGACTTTAGAATCAATCGCCTATCAATCCGCGGATGTCGTCACTGCGATGTTGACAGATGCCGAGATGTCGATGGATCGATTGCGTGTCGACGGTGGAGCAGCGGCGAATGACTTTCTGATGCAGTTCCAAGCAGATATTTTGGGGATAGATGTAGAGCGTCCTGCCCAAATTGAGTCAACAGGACTGGGCGCAGCATATCTTGCAGGTATTACCGCCGGAATATGGCATGACATTGCTGAATTGGAAACGTATCGATCTGCAGAATCGACATCGGTGGACGAAGTTCGGACGGCTCGCGTCTTTTCACCACAGATTGACACAAAGGAACGGAATCAGAAACTTGCAGACTGGAAAAAAGCAGTGGGACGTGTGATGGGTTAAAATGCGACTCCAATGGAAGTATTCCCTTGTTATCAACCTTTCTGTCATAGCGATCCTCGTGGCATTTTACTTTTTTGATAGTATCCGCGTGCGTCGGGAAATGAATGCGCTTCACGCTTTAGGTGCTGAGCGGGGTGCTGAGTTGAAAAAGATGGCTGAAAATACCATCCTCCGTGCTGTTGTGACAGAGATCGAAACATCGAAAGAATTTGATGCCGTCCGTCTTGATAGGGTGCTTGATGAACTCAAGCGGGAGCATCCTGATATGCAAGGTGTGTTAGACATTCATGTTTCCTTAGATGATACGCGCATTCGCTCGAGTTTACTGCCTCGCGAGGAGACGGCTAATATTAATTTGGATGCGGTAGATCTGGCGCAAATTGAGACAAAAGGCGCGACAGTGGACACGGTAGAAGACCAAAACGCAACGGCGATTGTTATTAAATATCCCGTTTCACTGGCAGCACCGAAACAGATAGAGCCGCCTGATGTTGCGTACGAAACCACCTTAGACAGAGGGAGCTTTTCTCTTGCGTTGTGGAAATCTTTTTTGGCACAGAATATCTCTGATGTTTTAGATGCCGCGGTAACAGTAGAGGAGAAAGGGAAACAGTGGCGGATCACGGATAAGGAACGCGGACATTTCTATACGCTGTGGAAGGAAGAAGACACACTATGGATCCAAAAAACACAGGTCGGCTATATTCAGGTGCTTTTTAATGTGCCGGATATTGACAAGTCTATCCGGTATGCTTTGCTCATGCATGCGATCCTGATCGTGATTGTCGGGGCACTGCTGGTTATTCTGATTGATTTAACGACGAATCACCTAATTATGAAGCCGTTAGAGCGGATGACGCACATTATCCAAAGCGCGGAGAGTGGCGATCCGCCGCTGGAGCAGATTTATTCATCGGATGAAATTGGGCGTGCAACGCATAACCTTGTGAAGATGTTATGGCAACTGCGCGACGCTCATTCGAAAAGGATTGATGCGTTAGGGCAGTTCGCCGCGGGTGTGGCACACGAAATTCGGAATCCGCTTAATTCAATCGGGATGACGGCGCAGTACCTAAAATCTGTCTTTTCGCAGCGAAAAGTGAGTCAGGACGATATTGAAGAGGCAAAAGAGTTGTTAGATATCGTTGACCAAAAAATAGTGGAACTGAAGCAAATTTCGGAGGAGTTTCTCACTTTAAATCGTCCGAGGCAACTGAATGTAGAACAGGTAAACCTCAACGCGCTTGTGGAGCAAGTGCTATCGGAGTTTACACTTATCGCCGAGGAAGCCAAGGTGCAGATTATCAGCAGCTACGATGAGAATTTACCGGATGTTCCACTGGATGCAGCCTTAATGCGACGGACGCTTTTTAACTTTGTGCAAAACAGTATCCAAGCGATGCCGAAAGGCGGTAGTATCTACATCACGACCTTGATTGAAAAGACAGAGCGGGACAGGAGAGCGGCAGTGATCGAGATTCGAGATACCGGTATCGGCATTCCAGAAGAAATTCAGGAACAGATTTATGATGCTTATTTTACCACGAAAGATGCTACTGGAGGCATAGGCCTCGGACTTGCCATTTCGCACCAGATCGTTACTGCACATAAAGGTAAGATCGAAGTCAGAAGTAAAATGGGGATGGGAACTGCTTTTAAAATCAGTCTTCCGCTGAACCGGAGTTAGTTCATATAAAGAGGAGTACTCAGACGATGGCATCTATACTGATTGTAGACGATGACCAAGCACAACTGACAATTTTACAGCGTATTTTAAAACGTGAAGGGTACATAGTTGAAATCGTTGAAGATAGCAAAGCCGCGCTTGCGACCTTAGAGAAACAGATGTTTGATCTTGTTATCAGCGATATGTGGATGTCTTCACGGTTTGAAGGTCGGGATCTGCTTCGGGAAATAAAACGGACCGATCCGGATCTGCCGGTGCTTATTATGACGGCTTATGCGGAGTTGAATGACGCTGTTAATCTCGTCGCACACGAGGGCGCGTTTTATTATCTTGAGAAACCGATTCAGATTGACGTGCTGAAACGGGAAGTGAAGCACGCGCTGCAGACGCGCGGTGCGCTCGGCGAGTCAGAAGCGGTAAACGACGATTCAACGCCTGAAATTCAGATTGATGAGATTGTAGGGGAGAGCGAGCAGATGCAGGCACTTTTGAAAAAGATGGCTCGAATTTTGCATCGTGGTGTCACGCAAGTGCTCATTACAGGGGAAACGGGGTCTGGGAAAAGTTTGATTGCGCGGTCACTCCACAAACACGGTCTTAGAAAAGCTAAACCGTTCATCGCTGTTAATTGTGGGGCAATTCCAGATACGCTGATTGAGAGTGAACTCTTTGGTCACGAAAAAGGGGCGTTTACAGATGCGGTGCATCAGAAGAAAGGGTTGTTTGAAGTGGCGAATGAAGGGGTCCTCTTTCTTGACGAGATCGGTGATCTTCCGATTCAAACGCAGAGTAAACTCTTACATGTCTTAGAGGAACGGGAAATCCGGCGAATCGGTGGTACTCAGAATATTAAAGTGGACGTTTGTGTGATTGCTGCTACGAACAAGAACTTGATTCAAGCGGTCCGGGATGGTGCCTTTCGTGACGATCTCTATTTTCGCCTGAATGTGATTCCACTTCACGTTCCACCCCTTCGGGAACACCCCGAGGATATTCCGATGCTCGTGAATTTCCTTATCCAGAAGTTTAGCAATGAATATGCGGAGGCGTTACCGAAGCAGGTAACACCGCAAGCAATGTCAGCACTTCGCCGTTATGAGTGGCCCGGCAATATTCGGCAATTAGAAAATTATCTCCGCAGGATCTTTGTGCTTTCGGAAGATGAAGTGATCGACAAAACGGAATTGCCGCCAGAAATTTTAGATACGTCGCTGCCGACGACCGATGTTGAGTTTGATATACCGGAGGAAGGGGTCTCACTTGAGGAAATTATTAAGGAATATGTGTGCAGTGCGTTGACGAGAAGTAATGGCAACCAGATTCAAGCTGCGAAGTTGCTCGGTATTTCGCGGCGTAAGCTCCAGCACCGGATGCAGAAATATGAACTTCAGAGCCAAGATTTCAAAATGGAAGCGTAGATAGTGGGTTGTGCGGTGCTTGTTGGGTTTCTCTGCGTTCAACCCAACCTACAATGCTAATTTCAAGGGCAACAAATCTAATAGCGTGGCATTTGGGTGTCGATTTCCTGTGCCCATCGATCAATGCCACCTACCAGGCTTTTTACGGATTTAAAGCCGAGTTGTTGTAAGAGAAATGCTGCATCAAGGCTCCGCATCCCCCAGTGGCAATATACCACGACCTCAACGCCCGGCGTAATTTCTCTACACCGTTTCGGCAGTTCGCCAAGGGGAATTAACATAGCATCCTCAATGTGAACTATCTCATACTCCCATTTTTCTCGGACATCTAACAAAATGAAGGGTTTACCTTCGCTTATCATCTCCTGGAGCTGACTCGGCGCGATGGTGTACGTATCAGAATCTAAGGGCAGGATCGCTTCGGCGACGCTTGGGGCAGCTTTCGGCAAGTTCCGTCTCTCTAGATTTCTTATATACCGTCGTTGGATTTTTTTGAGGGTTTCTCTGATATATTTGATCATTTTTTTCTCAGAAACGCATTGTAACGCCTAAGGTTGGAAGGATTGGAAGAAGGGGTTCTTCATCAATAGAACACTCAATAATCGCACCCGTTTCTTCATCGCGGACTTCGCTAAAGGCATACTGATCCAAGTTTCTACGGTTATATAAGTTCAAGATTTGGAAGTACCAGGATAACTCCCATCGCCGATAAGGGTTTCGCTGTGTAATACGAAAATCGAGGCTATGGTAGGCTGGCATCCGCGCGGAGTGTGTATCCCCAAATTGTCGGTAGCAGCCGATGATATTGCCATTTGGTCCCCGGACCTCTGTGTGAACAAGCGGCGTTCTCGGTTCACCGGTGTGGAAACGCCAACTGAGATAGAGATGCCACCGCTGTGCAAACTGGTAATTACTGCTGAGAGCGAAAGCGTGTCGTCGGTCGTGCTGGCGAAAGATCGTTGTGTGGTCAGCGACTTCTTCTGCGATGCCGTAGGCGTAGCCGAGTGTCCACGACAACCGATTTGAAACTGCGTGCGTCATGAACACATCAAGTCCTATAGCATCTCCAGACTGCGGTGGCGCGAAAATCTGATTTTGTCGTCCGAACTCGCGAAGTCGTCCGACAAGATTATCATAAGCGTTGTAATACCCTTCCACCCGCACTAAGAAATTGTTGGTAGGTGTATATTCAGCACCAATAATGTGATGGACGGCTTGTTCGGCACGTCCGACCCTTTCAAGACCGTCTTCTACGGGAACCCCCATTAGACTCACCGGTTGGTGATACAATCCCCATGCCCCCCGGATGATTAAATTTGGGGTCGGTTGGACAGCAAGTGCGACGCGCGGTCCAATTTCATAACGTTGAATACCTTCTTCACGATACTGCTGATAGACATAACGCGCCCCAACATTGAGCGCGAGTTTGGAATGGAGTTGCCATTCGTCTTGCAGGAACGCGCTGAATTCAGTCCCGCTGTCATCAATATCAACGCTAATGGGTTTGTAAATGTTTACACCCGCTTGGCGTTCGCGCACATCGTATTGATATTGGGCAGTTAATGCTTGCCACTTTACGCCACTACGGAGTATATGCGTCCTAAAAAGGTTTGCCGTGAACTCTGCCTTTGACCCGAAGAATCGAAAATCGCGATTATCAAAATCGGCTTTCCCTGTGGTTCTATCTTGGCTGGAAGTGCCAGCGAAAAGGAATACATCTGTCCAATGTGAATCTCCAAAGGTATGTCTCCACTTTGCCCAAGCGGTTGAATTGTCGTATCGGGAATCCAAATTGTTGTCTATATCCGCTACGCGAATTCGGTTTTTGTCCCACCCATATATTCCGTTAAGCGTAACTGTATCTTGCGGTGTGATGTTGTATGTGAGTTTACTATAGACATCAGCGTATTGGGGTTTATATTCTTCATCACCAATATCGATGAGCATGAGAATAAGATCGATATACCCCCGTCGGGCGGATAGGAGCCATCCGCCGTTTTCAAAGAGGGGACCTTCCAGCGTCGCAGTGGCGTTACTCAGGTCGAGTCTAAAATTGGCGGAGAATTGCTCGGTATTCGGGGATCGTGTCTGGAGGTCAAAGACTCCGGCCATCTTTTCGCCATATTCGGCGGGGAATCCACCTATGAGCAGCTGCGTGTTCTGAACGAGTTCCAGCCCGATGAGGGAGATCGCGCCGCCGAAGTCTTGAAGATGATAAGGGTTGTAGAGCTCCATTCCGTCTAATCTGACAGAAATATCGTCCTTTTCTCCGCCGCGCACGCTGAATCGCGCGCTATAATCGCTGGCGACAACGCCCGGAAAAATATGACCGGCGCGCATCACATCGTTGCCAATCAACGGGAAACGTTCGATATCCTGCTTAGAGAGGGAAATTCTCGCTGATGTGCCGTCGTAGATCGTGAATCGCCCGGGCGTTACAACGATTTTTTCTAATTCTACGGGCGCGGTGTCCTCTTCAGCAAAAGTTATGAACAGACTCGTCACTCCGAAAAATAGTGTGGAAACGATTAGGTATATCGGTTTCCGAAAATTGGAACGTAACATTCACGGGTTCTCCTACTACTTTGCACGTGCAAGTTGTTTGCGGAGGCGTTCGAGTTCTGCTTCGGCGGTTTCGGCACGGGCTTCAGCAGTCTCTGCGCGTGCTTCAGCGGTCTCGGCACGGGCGGCTTGCATCTCTGCGCGTGCTTCAGCGGTCTCGGCACGGGCGGCTTGCATCTCTGCGCGCATTTCGGCTGCCTCTGCTGGCGTTTGCAGCCACTCCTCGCTAACCGGATCGTAGACTGCTAAACGTCTCTCTTGGATATGGAAATCTAAACCGAGAACATCCGAATGGATACCACCATCAACACCCGGCTGAATCGGAACATACACACCATCTACCAACCGAAAACCCATCAGCGGTGAAGGCAGATAGAGTGCCTCCGCATCATAGAGAATGTAGTTCGGGATACCGAGCCTGGCGTAGAGATCCATCTTGTCGGTTAGGTCCTTTTGATAGGTCGTTTTGCTTGAGAACTCCATCACAAAGTCTGGAGCCTTCCCTTCTTCCCATACTTTGTAAGTGTGTCGCTTCTTATTTCCGATCCCGAAAGAGATGAGGACATCGGGTGCAACGACGTCGCGGGGGTTGCCTTCTGTGTAATATGTGAGAATATCACCGGAGAGGTAGGTATCCGGCATGTCGTCAAAATATGCTTTTAGGACCAGTAAAAGCCAAATGAGTATCTCTAAGTGGTAGTCGCTGGCTGCCATAGGTTCACCATCCCTATCAGGGTATATATCTGTTGTATCTGTGGGTGCATAAGGTATATTGTTGAGCCTGTCTGTGTAGGTATGCATGATGCGTTTCTCCTCTGTCGATTTATCCTCCGTAGCGTTTCTCCCTCGCTCGCTGGCGATGTTTGGCGGCGTACTCGCCGGTTTCCCCTTGATAAGGGGGGTTGCGACGTGCATTCCTAACCTCGCCGTGCGTAAGTCCAAGTATTATATCAAAAATGTTGATATGTGTCAATGAAAAAATGGTTGTCGGGCAGGGTCATTCAATTGTACGATTTTTCATTTCATATTGAATGTCTCTGAAATTGGAAAGATCGTTGGGTGGTTACTCTTTAGGTGCTGTGGCGCGATATTTCGGGTGTGCTCTGATGTCGGGTGGATAGTGAATTTCCCATACCTTTACCTTCGCTGTGGAAAATTCTTTTTCTGGATAAACTGGAACAAAGTGTGGACTCTCCACACCACGGAAGAACAACCTGACAGCAAGACTGTTCCATCCGATAGGTGGGATATAATAGAGCGTGTTACTTTGGGCATCTTCATCAAAATAGCGTAAAATACCTCCGTTTTCGTTTTCGGTGCATAGGTTTCTCTCAACATCTGTTTGTTCAGAGATAGCGATATAAGGGAGGTGGACATCTTTTCCAATTTTGAGCTTCGCAGTGATAGTAACGGGTTTGGCGAAGTCAACGTCAATAGATTTTATGACGATATTTTCCTCGGTGGGTATCATCCGGTATTTTGATGAACCGCCTTTAGGAGTGCGTACTTGCATCTGTATCATCTTAAATTGCCGATCACGATTCTCATCACTTCCGACGAAAGAGGTTTTCTGTGGGTGGAGTACTTCATTTTCGGTTAGTATCAAATGTGTTGCCTCGTGGGTTTTGAGGAAAGCAAGAGCCTCCTGCTCTGATTGGGCACAGAAGACATGTCGAGAATAGAGGTGTATCCAATGCTGAATGAAATGATCTTGATCAACAACAGTTTTGACACCACCGAGGACATTGAGTATACTACCGTAACTCCATTCAGTACAAACGACGGTATCCTCTTTTTTTGAAAATGCTGTTTTCATCAACTGTCTCTATCGCTGAACCCGGCGGCACTCCGTTCCAGACTACCGGGCATGATTGCCAAAAGCAACCCAACAGAGGCAGCAACGCTAAGTCCAAATGTTCGATGTAGGAAAAGACAAAGTACACCCATGCCAAGTAGAAAACAAACGACAGGCGCGAAGATATGCACTTGATAGAGGGCGACGTTCGGAAAAAACAGGGTTATCAGTTTATGTCCATAGGCAGTTGCGTAGGAATAAAGGTTGAGCGTTTGTTCAAGGTTTCTGCCGAGGGGCATCCATCGGTGCATATCGCGTACGGGCAATGTGCCATGCTCGGCAATAATGTCTGCTTGCCAGTAGTAGAGATAAGCGTCCGTAGAAGTAAATTGTCTTTCAGGGATCCCGGGGATTCCTCGAACCCGGATCCAGCCAGCGACAAGAAGTATAAGGGCTAGAAGGGTGAAAGTCCCAAGGTGCTTTACAATGCGGTTAGGTTTCATAGAGAGATGAGAGATTTATGCAGATATCGGTTGTCGCATGGTCAGTTTCATATATATTGGTTGAATCCGACATAGCATGCAAGGTGCGAAGATTACACCTCACCTGCTCACGTTCTGATGTGTCCGGGTAAAACGCTCCCTATGGGGCGGTTTCAGATGATGATTGTGCGTTAGGAGGCGGTGGGGGTCCTTTAGGTATAGATCGCCCAGTTTCTTGAGATTGATTAGGTTGCTTTTCAAGGGCATGCTTAACCTGATCGGCAAGTTCAGGGTCATCTTTGGCAAGTCTGCGGAGCCCCTCTTCGGGTCCATATCGATTCAAAAGGTCCTCTGCTTTTTCATGCGTGCTGGGCTCCATTTTTTTTGAAGTGTGTTTTCAATGGATTCCTCGGTAAGATATTCTGGAGTGAGATGTTCCGGCAGTTGTGGCGTAAAACGCTTTTGGAGGGCTGCCGCTTTTTCGGTATCACTCATATTTGTGAACGTTTCAAACTCTTGGAGCATCTGCTCAAATTGTTTCCATTCTGTTTCAAGTGCTTCACGTGCTTGTGCTGCCTGACTTTGCAGGGAGGTTTCTTCTGGAACAGGTTGTTGTGTCCAAGTGCCGTTCCATCCACGATCACGGAGGTAGTCCTCAAAACCTTCTGGCGGTATCCAGCCTTCTGGGGGAGTCCAATCTTCGGGAGGCAGTTGTGCTGCCCGGACCATTTCGCGTGTCATGTGAGATGGTTTTTCAGAAAGGACGTTGTAATCTTCATCCAGATAGATAACTTCCCATCCCTCCGGGTGTTTGCTGCGATAGGTGAGATCAAATCGCTGTTTTTCTGTCATCACTTCGCCCCATGTTTTCATCGAGTCAAGACTCTCAGGATCCCTATAGACATAGAGGCGGTTCTTCTTTGCGGAGAGAAAAACATCCGGACGATCATCAAAGAAGAAGCCACCACTCACCTTGGGGTCTGCGGCTTCAGCATTGTCGACTTGTTTCCCTTCCCAAAGTTTTCGTTGAACTGCTGCCCTTTTATAGTCCTCAAAGTTATCGGAAACGGCGATACCACGCTCGCCGGATGTCCACACCTTGGGATTGTTTTCAACGGCTGTGAGGTGACGGCGGACACCCATGAGCCGAGAATAATCATTATGTGTCTTGAAGGTGATGCCTATATCAAGAATTTCCTGCATCCACTCGGCGCGCGGAAACCTTGAATCCGCTTGTGCAAGATTTGGATAGGTATTGCTGTACCATGAATCCCACTCTGCCATAATTGCATCAGGTGTTTGGGGGGCCCCATAAATTTTCGTAGGTCCGCCAATTCCCGACCTAAATGTGGCTTTTGAAAAATCCAACATAGGGGGTTTATCGAGTCCCTTTTTGTATTGTTCTGCCATGGCAGTAACCTGTGACCGGATGCTCTTTCGGAGATGATCAACCTGGGCTTCAGTCTTAAACCACTCTGGTCTGTTTTTTAGGAATGATGCAACGACATTCTCGGACTGTTTGTCGATAAATTCTTCCCAAGGGTCGTCGTACACTTTTTCTTCGACAGATCTTTGCCCAAATTTGGTTGCGCTCCCTTTGTTTGCAATAACAGAGACAGATTCACTTGTATACTCAGAAATTGTTTGAGACAGAAAATGTCTGAAGAAGAGAAACACAGTGATGCTTAAACAGATGATTATGATCAGAATTACTAGTAAGTTTTTGTGTTTCATCATCTAATTCCTTTGGATAAAGTTCCCTCGTGAATTCTATCTAGGCGGGTAAGTTGCAAGTTAAAAAACTTGTAACTTACCCGCTATTCCGTTGTCGAATTGTCTGAATCACAGATTATCGCGGATTGCGCGGATTTTCGTGTTTGGGTATACCAAAACCGCAAGGTAATTTAGCGGGTTTTCCAGAGAATCGAATGATTCTGAATTCAGCTATTAAAAAAATTGACACCGGCGAGCCTAGCGTGCTAAACTATACACCAAAATCTACCGACATAGAGGGAGCAGAACATGAACTTACTAAAATGGCAGTCCGTGCTTTTATTATCCGCGTTTCTTATCTTTTCAACAATTAGTATCGGTTTCGCCGCTGGGGGATTTGAGTATCTTCCTGATGAATCGACCCTCGGTTTGTGGCATTTTGACGGGGGCGATATTGTAGATACCTCCGATAATAAAGTCAAAGGTGAGGTC
This sequence comes from Candidatus Poribacteria bacterium, assembly GCA_963668035.1. GTDB lineage: Bacteria > Poribacteria > WGA-4E > WGA-4E > WGA-3G > WGA-3G. The sequence goes on from OY764073.1 coordinate 2,119,666, forward strand.
GAAGGAAAAGCTGCATGGGACGCGAATCAAGATTGGAACAGAGAGGTAAAACCCGGAAAATCGTTTGTTTTTGATGGGAAGACGGTAATCTCGCTCGGGGAGGCAGATGTGCTTATACCGAAAGTTGAGATCACAATTGAAGCCTGGGTTTATCCAGAAGATTTGACCGGATGGCGACTCATCTTCACAAATTGGGATGGACCACCGGGTGCTTATCACTTAGGTGTTCAGAACGGCATCGCCAAATTCCATATTAACACGGAAAAGGGAACTGCGTTCGCTGGCGCGACGGATGCGTTAGAATTAGAAAAGTGGCAGCACGTCGCCGGTACTTATGACTCTAAACAAATTAAACTCTATATTGATGGCAAAGAGGTGGGTTCAACGAATCATGGTGGTAAACTTGCGGGTGCAGCGGGATTTGATGTGATCATCGGCAGTAAGAATACACGCCAATTTCATTGGCAAGGCTTGATGGACGAAGTTCGAGTCAGTGATATTGCGAGAACCGCTGATGTACTGAGCCCTAATTTGGACGCGCCACAATCCGTTGAATTCTCCGAATGGACGTTGCCAACGGTATGGGGTTACCTTAAAGGAGAATAACCGAAAGATCGCTTTTGCGGAAATTCATGGATTTCTAAATTACTATGAAAGAAAAAGTTACATCTGCTTTAGCACAAGGCACGACTTTTCTGCTTGAACAGCAGTGCGAAGCCGGCAATTTTGAGGGGCAACTCTCCTCAAGTACGTTTCCGAGCTGCGCGTATGTTTGGATACAACTTGCACGCGGTAACACTCCGGAACCTGCGCTCATCGAATGGTTCGGAGCAAACCAGAACGATGATGCGGGATGGGCATTGGATATTTCGAATATATCCAACTCCGAAGCGACTCGATTTACGCAAATCATTTTGGAACAGGTTCAGGAGCGCGAGCCCGACCCAGCCCTCCAAGAACTATTGGCATCTATTCCGAAGTCCGCCCCACATCTCGCTTTAACCAAATTGGCTTACGCGGCTTTCGATCAATGTGATTGGAACGACCTCACCTTTTCAGAGGGTGCCTTGCCGCTTATGATATTGGCGAGACAACTGACAAAAATATCGGCACTTGGCATTCGATTGCAACCCCCGAGACATCGGTTTCCTCCTGTCACAATGTTCAATACTTCAATGTTCGACGCCCTCTTCATTGCTGAACAACATACACTTGTCTCTGTTTTTATCCTCATTGAATTGAATACGACGAGACGTCCTGCAATGATAGAATCGCTTGTTGCATGGTTGAAAGCGAACGTTCTCAGCGATGGCAGTTGGTTTCGGGTAAACTATATCACAGCGCTTTCGGTCTTGGCACTCATTGAACTTCAGGAAAAATGGGAGCCGGATCCAGAGATCGAGGAACTCATTGAACGCGGGATTGCGTGGCTTGAGAAGACCCGAAATCCTGACGGTGGCTGCCGAGAAGCACTCAATCTCAATGTTTGGGATACTGCGTTGAGTATCATCGCCTTAACAGAAGTGCATCGGACCGGAGCCGAGACATCCGAACTGACCGATAAAGTGAGGGAAGCGGCGCGATGGCTTGTGGAACATCAAAATTCGGATGGTGGGTGGGCGTTTTCTGGATTACGCGACAGTACGCTTCCGAGTGACGCTGATGATACCGCGCTCGGCACACTGGCATTGCTACGCGCCCTCCGTATAGAGACTTCCGAGGATCAACAACCGTTACATGCTGCCATTCATGGCGGGGTTACTTGGTTAAAAACGCAACACGGACGGGATGGAAGTTGGAGCACATATCAACCGGGGCAAGGAGACGTTGGATGCGTCAGTATTACGGCACATGCGATTGAGGCACTGCTTGCTTTTGATGCCTGTGATATGATGCATAAACCGAATGTCGACACCGAGATACAACGGGGTCTTCATTGGCTGCGTCGTCAAATTCATGGAGATGGCTATTGGCGAGATCTCTGGTTAGCAAAGGATACTTACGGCACAGCGTGCGCGATTACGGCTCTTGTGAAAGCAGGCTTATCAGACATCCCAGAGGTTCAGCGTGGTATTGAATGGTTAGAACAGTGCCAAAATTCAGATGGTGGCTGGGGAGAGGATATGTTCGGAAATCGGTCTGAAAGCACAGTGGAGCAGACAGCATGGAGCACTTACGCGCTTTTGCAAGTGGACCCTGAAAACCCTGCAGCCCAGAACGGCATCAAGTTTCTCCTTAAACATCAGCGGGAAGACGGTTCATGGCCGGAGCGGTGCGTCGGTATCTATTGGGAAATTATTGGTGGTTACGCAGACCCGATTTATGCGTCCGTTTTTCCGATGCTTGCATTCAGTCAGTATTCTTAGGTTTTAGTTTAGAGCACCCGTAGCAATGTCCGAGAAAATATCAATCATCATTCCAGTGCTGAACGAAGCGAAGATCTTGGAGCAGACGCTGTCTCGCCTTCAATCTGAATTAGGCGCTCACGAACTCCTCATCGTAGACGGCGGAAGCACAGATGGCTCGGTGCGTATTGCGGAGAGGTATGGGAAGGTGGTTACGTCTGCACGGGGTCGTGCGAAACAGTTAAATGCGGGCGAGGCAGCTGCATCGGGCGACATTCTCATCTTTCTACATGCAGATATTTGGCTCGAGTCGGGGGCACTGGCAGCTGTAGAAACGGCCCTCTCTTTGGGTTGTGTCGGTGGCGGATTTCGTCAGAAAATTGATGGGAAAAACATTCTCTATCGTGCGATCGAGATAGCCGGAAATATCCGTGGGAAATATCTGCGGGTCTTTTATGGAGATAGCGGTATTTTTTTAAGGCGCGCAGATTTCAAGAAAATCGGAGGGTTTTCTGAGATTCCGATTTTAGAGGAGATGGAATTTTCAAGAAACTTGCGTAAACTCGGCAAAACGACGCTTGTGGTTCCGCATATCCATATCTCTGCGCGGCGATGGGAGACGAAAGGTATTGTGCGCACGACGGTAAATAACTGGCTGATAACGTTTCTCTATTTTCTTAAATTCTCGCCGGAACGGCTTGCCAAACTTTATCAGCATATCCGATAGATAGTAGGTTGGGGCCACGCGTTTCTATAGACATACCGTCCCTACGGGACTAAAGAGGACAAGGTTTTCTAATAGATTGAACGACGGAATATATTTACATTGGCGAGGTTCGGAAACCTCGCCAGCGGTGGAAGGCAAGGGCCGGAACAAGTATGCGCTATTTGTCTGTTTCGGTTTCTGGCTGAGTGGTTCCGTTCTTTTGCCAATTATCCGCCTTTTCCTTGAGTTTCTCAAGGTCGTCAGGGTTTTTGATGTCAACGATGTGCGGTGTGATAATGATCACAATCTCGGTATCTTCAACGGCGGTTTCGGTGCTTTTGAAGAGTCTGCCGAGTAAGGGAATATCGCCTAAGATCGGGAGTTTGTTTTCGACCTGCTTCTGCTTCTTACGGATGATACCACCGACAACGATCTGTTGCCCATCTTCTACATCAATATAGACGCTGATGGCGTTGTCATCGGTGATAGGTGCATTGAAGTCAGTAAATTCAATGAAATTGCTGGCACTGATATTTGTAATATCCAAACCGATGGTGCGTTTACCGTCCTCGCCTGCTTGCGATTTAGCGATATGCGGGGTGAGTGAGATATTGATACCGACAGGCGGATCAATAAAGTCATAGTTAAAGAGCGGTTGTGCGGTGGTTTCGCCCAAAATACTGGTGGTATCAACACTTTGGAGGTACGGAATGCGGCGCCCACTGGTCCACGTTGCAGGGCTGGAATCTCGTGTCAACAGGGATGGCGTTGAGAGGGTTTGGACCTTGTTTTCACGCATGAGCGTATGAAGCAGTGCCATATATTCTTTAGTCGCTAAACCGAGATTAAATCCGGAGATTTCCTGTTCAAGCCCGAGTTTTCCCTCAAGGGTACCGACAAGCGGGTTCCCCGGAACGGGGGATACACCGAAGATTTTATTTTCCTGTGCAGTTAGTTCAATACCGAGCTTGGTGGTTTCGTCGAGTGTCACCTCAAGAATCTGAATGTCTATCCAGACTTGCCCGCGCACGAAATCTAATTGTTTAATAAGGGCTCGAACGTCGGCCAGGTATCGCTGGCGTGTGGTAATAATCAGAGAGTTGGTGCTCGCATCGGCGAAGATGGTAACCTTTCCGCGCAAGGAGTTAATATCCTGCTGCTGTTGTCTACCGGCATTCATAATGAAGAATCTGAAGCTGCTAAAACCGCTGTCTTCTTCACCTGCCCAGACCTGTTGAAGGACTTGCTCAAGTTGTGTGGCATCTGCGTACTCAAGTCGGATTGTGGTTGTTATTTCTTTTTGGCCTTCAGGTGTGGGTGTATCCATGGAGTCAATAAACTGTGTGATGAGATCAAAGTTGCGCTGTGTAGCGGTTGAGATAATAACCGCATTCAACGTAGGATAGGCTTCAGCGGTGACATTGCCCGCCAATGAACCTTGCGTCTGATTACGTTGACTGCCGCGAGGGAGATAATAGAAGAAATCTCTGCTGCTCCCGGAACTGCCTTGATAGACGTTATTGATGATAGCCGCGATATTTGAGGCATCGGCGTATTTGAGTTTATACATACGGGTGCCCCATTCTTGGTCTGGCATGTTGACATCAAGTCTTTCGATGAGGCTATCAATCGTTTCAAAGTTTTGTGAACTGGTTGAGATGAGGATGGCGTTAAGGCGTATATCAGCAACGAGATGTACCTCGCCTTGCACGCCGAATCCGCCGCCATCTTCGGAGGGTTCGCGGTATCTACGTTCCCACCAGGGGCGCTCTCTGTCTCGCCCGGCACTCCCGCCTTCAAAGAGGTCCTGTAGACTCGGCACGAGGGTTTCGGCATCCGCAAATTTGAGAAAATAGAGTCTAATTTCTTCTTGTGTCTGTGCTTGGTCAAGTTCTTGGATCACCTTTTCAATGATAGAGAAGTTGCGTGGATCGGAGGAGACGACGATGATGTTCAGTCGAGCGTTAGGCGAGACGTTGATCTCTCCGACGATACCTTGTTGCTCAATTCCTTGTTCACGTTGAAAGTTCCTTAACTTTGCGCGATCCCAGGCATCCATTCTGCGGCGGTTGTCTTGATTCTCACCGGTAAGTACTTCTTGGAGCGTTTCTGCAACATCCTCAGCGGATGCGTACTCCAACCGAAAAGTTCGGATTTCGGTCTGTGAGGTCGGTGATACATCAAGCTCCTTGACGATCTCTTGTAGGAATACCAAGTTTGCTTCAGAAGCTTTCAGGATGAGTGCGTTAGCGTTGGCTTCAGGGATAATCTTGACGGTGCCATCAAGAATCTCGTAGCCTGTGCCTTCGGCCTTCATCTGTTCTACAGCAGTTCTCGCTTCCTCGGCAGTAACACGGGCACCGCCGCCCCCAGATTGCCTTTCGCCGCGTCCATCGCCTTCTTGCAAAATGTTTGTGAGTGCTTGTGCCACGCTATTGGCATCGGCATAAGCAAGCGGGATAACGAGAATCTTTAGCGGGAATCTTTCACCTTCGTCGGCGACTTGTAGAATTGTGACGATTCGGTGTATATTGGAGGAGACATCGGTTATGACGAGAGCGTTTGTTCCGCTATCGGCGGTAATATGCGCCTGCTTGTTGAGCAGCGGCTTAAGGTTGTTTACCTGTTGTGAAGCATCAATATTTGTCAATCGAATGATATATGTTTGAATCTCATCGGTCATCTCAACGAGATCGGGATCTGGTGTAATGCTTTTAACGACGCCTTTTGTAACCATCGCACGCTCGAAGGTTGTGACTAAAAGCGTGCTATTGGTTTGGATGAGGGTCAGGTTGTATTGTGTGAGGACGGTTTTAATTTCTTCAATAACTTCTTCAAGTGTCGCATTTTTGAGATTAGTGAGGGCGAATTTTTTTTCCCGAATATCCGCTTCAGTTGCGATAATTGTAAGTTCCGCTTCTCGCGAGAGCCATTCGAGTACCCCTGTCAGATCTTCACTGGTAAAGTTAAAGTCGAAACGGATGGCTCGCCCTTGCTCGTCAGTTTGTGCGACGCGCATTGGGGGTTGTTGTTCCTGTGCTTGGAGTTGACTCAGCCCTGGAACAAGTAATCCGAAACAGAGTAATAAGATAAATAAGCGTTTTTGTCCTTGCATAACATCCGATCCTTTTTGTTTAATTACATTTTCTTGTTAAAATATTCGAGCGATAAGAAGTATATCAACATTCAAGTTTGTTTCATTACCGCCACCGCGACCTCGCCCACGTTGTGCTTCGGATTTATCAGCAGCGATTCGCAAATCACGGACTGTTAACCATTTAGCACCCGTTTCAATAAGCCGATTCAGGTTAACGAGTTTTTCGAGATCTGTTTTGAATTTCATTTCGACGGTGTAGAGTTGTGTTTCGTAAGTTGTTGGTGACAAGGCGAGCTGTGCTAAAAGGGTCGCACGCTGTGTTTGAATTTCTTCAATATATTTGACGAGTGCTGCTTGAAGTTCACCAATGGCTGGTGGTTCTTCAGCGTATTCGTCAGGGGTGTGCATGAGAATATCCAATAGCTCACTATTTTGTCGTAACTGGACCTCAACAGTAGGCGGTTTTGCACCGATACCAAAGATACCGGGCGTAGCAGGTGTGCTAACCTTTCGCACCTGTGCTGCAAAAAAGCCTTGCTTGAAATCCGTTGCGCCGCGGAGCTGCTGTGTTACCATGCTTTTGATATGTCCGGCGAGTTTGGCGCGGATAGAGAGCGGTATCGTCTCAGGCATTGCGGAGAATTTCCACGGTCCCTCTGCGGGTTGTGGTTCCTCCGTTGGCTCCGGTTCTTCCGTGGGAGGTTCTGCTTCAGACGCGGCATTTTCATCTGTGTCGTCGGATTCTTCATCTGTCCCGGACAACCAGGCATCCATCAACGCGTCGAAATCGTCCGCTTCTGCCTCCTGCTCCGCGATTTCTGTAAGTTCTCTCTCCTCTGCCTCTATGTGCTTGAGATAGAGATAGAGGACGAGACGCTCTCGGTTTTGCATTGTTAATTTTTGGGTCTGTTTACTGGTGCCGGGTTTCGTGAGAATTTGATAATTTTGCTGGATACCGGCGCGTTTCACTAAGGCATCAACGCGCGCGCGAATGACGGTCTCCGGCAATTGTGTGTCAAAGAGCGTTGCGTTCTCTTCTTGCGAATCGTCTTCGCTTGCCAATCCGGTTGTTTTATAAATCTCGGTTTCAACAGGTTTAAGCACTTCAGCAGCATGGACTAAATTTTCAGCGTTCAACAACTGTTCTTGTTTCGCTTTGGTACCCTGGTCTGCAAACAGACCGTAAAGGGCGGGGATGCCTTGTATGCCAAGCCAAATTAGAAGCACGACACCTAAAATACCGAGCAGAATTTTGGTCAGTGGTGTTAATTGGAAATCCAGTTCCATAAATTTGTTCCTATAGACATGGCACTCCGCTGGAGTGCTTTATCGGAAGTATCTTATTCTTCTTTTTCAGCTTCTTCATTTTCAAGATTTTTTGGGGCAGGCGGTTCAATGGGTAATTCCGCCTGCTTTTCCGGTTCCCGGACTGGAGGCTCCGGCATCGGATAGCGTTTTTTCGCGAATGCCTGTACGGCAGCAGGTTTTAAGTTACACCGTACTTGCACTTGGAAAATCTGTTTTCTATTTTGAGTGATCGTTGTAACTTCACCGGGTCGAACATTGATAAAAACCCCAGAACGACCGAGCGCGCCTAAAAGATTATTTATAGCGGGATGGGAGGCACCCTCCAAATTGAAGGTAATACGCGCTGTATCAGGCGTATGGAGATTGGTAATATTAAAATTTGTCCAGGCGACCTGCGTTCGATCGCGAAACATCTCACTGAGGGCGTGTAAAATATCAAGCGGCGAGATGTTATGTGTTAACATCTCTGTGAGTGCTAATTCTCGCCCAAGTTGCGTCTTCGCGGCTGCGAGCGGTTGGGCGTATCCTGCGAGTTGTGCCTCTACCATTTCGGCTCTCTGTTTTTGTGAACCTTGGAACGTGTAGGCTCCAAAAAGGATGCCACCGACTAACAGAACACCCAACCCAGCGGCGGCAAAAATCTGGTGCTGTCGCGTTGCTTGCGTCAGCGTCTCGGCTACCTCTTGCGGTAACAAGGAGACCTGCGTTGTCGGATTCAAAGCACCCAGCCCAACACCTAACGGCACTGTGAGCGTATCGCCCCATTCGTCAAGGACAGTTTGCGTTTCCGATCGCTCAGGCTCAATTTTAATCGTTCCCTGTTGTTCAACAGCGTGAAGTGGATTCCATGAGGACATCGGAATGTTGAGTTCGACTTCCAAAGTTGCTGCGAGATCAGGGACGCGGGCACCGCCGCCAGCCAACCAGAGTTCCATCTCAGTTGCCGGAGGTGTAGGGTTCTCAAATCCGCCGGTGTCTTCCACTGTGTTGGAACTCTCTGACTCCCAATGTGAAGTTGCAGCGGCAATAGAACGTTGCAGCTCAGCAACGAGTTGCGCTGTCCATGTTGCGGTCGGTGCCTCACCTGCGGAGATGTACTGTTTTTCTTGCTCGGCTGTTTCAGTATCAACATTCAACGCACGGCTGATCTGCTCGGATAGGTTTTGCCCGCCGAGTCGGAAGCTGCGCGAAAACCGGAGTACGCTGTCCTCAACGAAACAGAAGTCTGTTTGTGTGGCACCGATGTCAACAATGAATGTAGGTTTGGTACATCCGCCGTTCGCTGCCGCTTCAGCAATGGCGATCATCGAAGGCGTAACGCCGGATGCGGAAACACCGATTTGCTCAAGGAGGGCCAAGTAATTCGTGACAGAGGCGCGCCGGGTAGATATTAACTCTACGGAGGTGGCTTCTGATGTTCTGCGGACATCGTGATAAGTAAAGATGGCTTCGTCAATGCGAAAAGGCAGCTCTGCTTCTGCCGCGATTGCCACGATATTCGTGAGTTGATCATCGGTTGCAACAGGTAAGTTGGCTAATCGTTTGGTGTTGACCAAAGCCCTCGGCAGCGCGATCACGACTTCTGTCTTATTTTGCTTGAAGAACGCAGCTATGTTCCCTTGCTTCGGCTGTTTCCCTAAAGAGGTCCAAAGGTGCACGACTGCCTCAGCCATCTGCTGTTGATTCCCCGCCTCTGCGTAGGTTATCACATCAGCGTTGATCAGACGCACGCCTGTAGATGTTTCTTCCAGTTGAACCATTTTCGCTGCGTGTGTGCCAATATCTATGGCTACAACTCGTTTTTTTGCCATTTTTTTATCCTATATTTGCCGAAAGTTTCGCTAATCTTGTTTCCAATACTGGACGACAATTTGGTCCCCTGTTCGATCGATGATGCCCACACAGGTTGAGATAACTTTACCTGCAGCATCAACGCCGTCTGCCTGAATACGATACCCGTGTGAACGATAGGTTACCGACTCGGCAACTTCACGGAACGTCTCAAAGTTAATTTCGTCAAGTTGTGAGAGTTCTGAGATGTTGGTGAACGGATTCCCTTTTATCTCCTCTTCAGTATAATTCTGTAGCGGCGAGTCATCGGGTGGGTCTTGTTCGCGGCGTTGGACGATCGCCTGCGCTTTTTCTGGATCCATCCCGGGTAGCAGTGCTAAAACTTCAGCTGGTGCTGTGTTTATGTTAATGAGCCCGGTGCGTGTCTCTCCATCTTTCAGGGTTATTTTATCCACGATACCGATGAATTCCTGCTGTGTTAACATTTTGACATTTTTGATAGCGTCTATGTTCTGAAAAAATCCTTGTGAGTCACGATGGTTGACGATGCGTTCAGCAATACCTTCATCAATTCCATCCAAGGATTCCAAAGTTTCGACATCAGCGGTATTGATATTGACTTGGCCCCCATCATCTTGCTCTTGCCCCGGGCCCTGGAAAGGGAATCGGTTTCCCTCTGGATCGTTTTCTTCATTTCCGCCGGGATCTTCGGCAGTGATCTGGTCTCGGATATTGTTGAAAAGATCATCAGAGACGGCTTGTACATCTATCAGTGCTGAAAAGCCATCAAATTCACGCTGCTGAATCAGCGATTCTGCTTCAGCTTGCGAAAAAACAGATTGCCCGCCCCCTTGACCCTGCTGCGTCTCAATTTGCGTCAGCTGCTGGGCATCGGCTGTATTGACGTTGACAAGTGCCTCTCCATTTGGATCGGTACTTGCGTCAATTGAATAGATGGTTGCTAAATCCACTAATCCGGGCCGCGCCTCCGTTGCGGTCGCTTGAGTGGTTGCGTCCGTGCTTACCGTGCTCGTAGGGGTGCTTTGTAGATTTGTAACGCCTTGTGTAAACGCCGCCATCTGTTGCGTACCGTATAGGATCTCGGAGGTCATTCCTTCCACTCGTGCAAGGTCCCGAACGGTTCGGTAAGGTTGTCCTTGGACAATATTGTTGACAAGTTCTTGGGTTTGCGGTTCATCAGGCGAAGCTCCGACTTGTGCAAGTAAATTACTGATGAGTCCATCATCGGCGGTATTGATATTGACTCTTGCCGCTTCATCTGTGACGGTCACTTGATAGTTCAAAAGGTTTCCGACCTGTACGCCATCTTCGACTTGTCCCGCAATAGGTTCAGCCCAGCCTTCGCCGAGTGAATCGAAAGGTGTCTGATCTGTCCGCATAACGGCGATCGTCCACTCAAATCCGGCTCTTGCGGCGTAGTGAAACTTTGCTCTGTCCAAAAAATTGCGTTGTGTGCGCTGTTCGATATGGATGGAGTAGAGCAGTTGTGCCGCCAAGATAGAGAGGACAGTGAGTATCCAAAGCGTTGAAACGAGAGATAATCCAGCCTGTTCCTTGTAGCCTGTATCGGAAAACCGTTTTGTGAATAGCACGGTCTATGGTCCTCCTCCTTGTTGCGCGCCCCCTGCGCCTCCAGCGGTAGCACTCGCCGGGAGGTACACCATCGTTGATTGTGTCATACCGTTTGAGGGTAAGACAGGCGGACCTTGGGTTGCCAACTGTGTCGTATCTGCGCTTGTGGGTGCTTGTGTCTCCCCTGCGACTGCCATCAGGATTTGGACAGCACTTGGCAAGCTTTCTGCGTCATCCCATGAAGTGTTCCATACTTCTGTCTCTCCGTCAAAATACTGTAAATCAAAGTTTGTAAGTCCGGTGATGAGCGTTGCGATATCAATGTAAATCGGTTCCCCGTTTTCGTCTGTTTGCGGCACGTTCCCCGTCTGTAAGAAGGGCCCGATAACGGCTTCCGGATCGAGCGTTGTTGTTGCGACGCGAAAGAGTGCTAATTCGTCGGCCTGCTCAGCGTTTATATTTTCTGTAGCGGTACCTTGGAAATTACCAGAATTCAGTGGGGATTCGCCGGGTGCCGGTGCTGGAGCGACAAGGTATGCGACACGTTGAACGTCACTTAAAAGCGGCACGGCGGTTTGCGCGCTATTTTGAGCTTGGAAGCTTGACAGCTGCTCCAAAAATGGGTCCGGGTCGGTCTTCGCGAGTGTGACAAAACTGAGCATATCCCTATCGCCGAATTGGCTGGGTCCGTCCTGCGTATAGAGTGCAAGTTCGGGTTCCTGAAGCGAAACTTTCATGTTTGCAAGGTCTGTCACAATTCGGTCCATAGCAAATCGGCACCTTTGTGCAGCCAATATTCTTGCTTCGGTCTCGTGGTATGCATCCACGGCTGTTTTGAAAGCAAAATAGGCGGTTCCGCTGATGATAACGAGGATACTAACTGCCATGAGCATTTCAATAAGCGTCAACCCACTCTCACCGGTTGCGTTAGTGGACATTTTTTGAATTTTCATGTTGAAATACCGAAGAAACGGCTATCGACCACCACCAGGTTATTGCGTCTCTGACTTCTGCCTGTCGGCGACGAAAGTCGTCATAGACATTGAACGCTCTCTGCTCCTATGTTGCCATGCGACAGTCACTTGAACGCGTCGGACATTTTCGACCTCTTCGGAGTCTATATCCGCAACGACAGAACTCCAGCTGTAGCGCGAGTTTTCACCGAATTCACCTGACTGCTCACCGACCTCTGGGTAACCGCTCATCTCAATCTCTGCCATCCGAAATTTGAGGAGATAGAGTGCGGTGGTGCTGTTATCCGAAAGTGCTTGGTTGCGTGCAGCAGAAGTGAAGACGTTCAAAAGCGCGGGCAGCACAGCCGCCAAGATCGCTAATGTTACGAGTATCTCAACGAGCGTAAAACCGTTTTTTTCTGCTGGGACCGAGCGTTTAATTGGCTGTTTCACTGTTTTTAATTTTCTGTCGTTTCAAAGCCTAATGTCTGTATCTCTTCAGCGACGAGTTGTCGGACAGTCACGCGTCCGCTCGCGGCTTCAACGGCAATAGACATTACCTGGCTCCGTGCGTTTCGGAGATAGATGAGTGCCTCCTCGGCGGTTGCATTCGGTGAAAAAGCGATGTACCCGACCCCCGAATCACTTTGGAGGGTACGACCGTTGCGGTTGGTCATCATGGCTGCTAATGTAACGTCCTGCTCCATCGGATAAGGCACACCTAAGATACCGCCGGTCCGATCTAATATCTCCTGTTGAGCGGCATTTGTTGTTGACGGATTGCTGTTCGGGGCTGCAGCGACAGCCGTAGAATTCGGAGCGGTAAGGGCTGATCCAAGCGGGTTAGTCGGGTTAAACGTCTCACTGGATGCAAGCCAGCACCGCCCGTTGTCCATATCGAAGACGACCACGTACGCCGCGCGATCGGTGACTGCCATATCCCGCGCGAATGTGAGGAGGCTTCGGATCGTATAGGCTGACGCTTTTAAGCGACGTGTTACGGCGAAACCCTTCAGGGTCGGCATAGATACGGCGGACAATATACCGATAAGCGTCAAAACGATCAGCAATTCCGTGATCGTGAAACCACTTTGGGGTTGAGAAGACGGCGAGCGTCGAGATGCTCGCCTATTCGTCTTTTTTATTTTCATCGCTGTTTTAATATGCGGCGGTTGTCTCTTCAACCCAATTGGTGATGTCGGCATCTAATTCGGTGCCGCCGACTTTGCCGTCTTTCCCCATGGAATAGAGTTCATATTGGTAGCCGTAACGGGTGGTGGGGCTACGATAGACATAGGGATTCCCCCACGGATCTTGGAAATTCGGGCTATCAATATAGGGACCATCCCAGCTGGGGGGTGCAGGGCTCGGTGCCTGCCACAAGGCATTTAGCCCCTGTTCGGTTGTTGGGTAGTCACCGACCGCGACAGCATACTGTTCCAACGCGGTTTTGAGCCCGCTAACTTCTGCTTGTGCTCTGGCGACGTTTGCTTTTTGGGGCCAATTCATCACCCGGGGGGCGATGACGGCTGCTAAAATCCCTAAGATGACGATAACGATCGTCAGTTCGATAAGCGTTAACCCGGATTGATCAGATTTTAGTTGCGTGAACATCTGTTTTTTCTCCTATTATATTATTTAGCGTTTTGCACCTACATGCATGTTATTAACCAGTTAGTAATTGATTTGCCTCGAAGATCGGAAGAATCAGCCTAATCCTGGTTGCGCGTCCATTCTATCCCTCCAATCTATTAGCGACTTAGCAGTTGGTTTGCCTCGAAAATGGGGAGTATCATCGCAACTGCAATAAACCCGATGATCACGCCCATCAATAGAATGACAAGGGGACCGATAGACGTTGTTAAGCGTTCGAGGTTCTTTTTTATTTCTAAATCATAGTATTCAGAGAGTTTAGCGAGCATGTGAACAGGTTCGCCGGACTCTTCACCGACAGCCACCATGTGCGTGACAAATTCTGGGAAATCATTGCTTTTACTGAGTTCACGAGAGAGCGTAGAGCCTTGTTCAACCTCCACTTCTGCTTCGGCGATAATGTTACTGTAGACCCTATTCCCAATGGTATCCTTGACGACTTGGAGGGCGGGCAGCATGCGGACCCCATTTTCCAAAAGTGTTGCCATCGTTCGGGTAAAGCGGACAACGGCGAAAGTGCTGAATATGGGGCCGACGAGCGGTACTTTGAGTTTCAACCGGTCGAACCAAACTTTGCCGGTTTCAAGCCGGAGGTATTGTCTTAAACCGAGCGCGCCCAAAATAAAAACGGCGAGTGCCGCCCACCAATAGTTTTGAAAGGCATCGGTAGTGCCGATGAGTATTCGTGTTGGCAGCGGCAATGTGACACCGAGGTCGTTGAACATCACAGTGAAGTTCGGTATGACGAGAATCATAAGGACGATAACGGCGGAAACGCTAAGCGTTAGCAGGATAATCGGATAAAAGAGTGCTGAGATCACATCGTTTTTGAGGAGTCTTTGGCGTTCTGCGAATTCCGCGAGTCGTTCGAGAACTAAACCGAGGACACCGCCGCTCACACCGGCTTTCACCATGTTAACATAGAGGTCAGAAAAAGCTCTGGGGTGTTGGGAGAGCGCGTCGTGAAAAGTTGCGCCGTGTTCAACATCATAAGTGACCTGTGAGACGATGCGGTTAAGCGCAGGGTTCTGGATCTGTCCGAGGGTAACTTCCAAAGCGCGCCGCAGTGGGACATGTGCGTTCACCAATGTCGCTAACTGATAGGTGAAGAACTCAACATCCGCCGCTTTAATGCCAGCGCGTCCGATTCTAAGCCATCTGCGAAGATCGGTTGGTGCGTCTTGATCCGTCTCTTCGACGATATCTGTTGGCCAGTACCCCATCTGCCGGAGCCGGGAGACCAGTTCGGCTTTAGAGTCAGCCTCAAGTGTGTTTTTTACGCTACCCCCGCCGTGCGTGAGTGCTTCGTATCGGAATAACGGCACAATCAACCCTCCGTAACCAATCAAAACATTTAAAACGGCTTATACACTTTCCCCAAAATCAAATTCATCTTCCTGTGTTAGTCGGAGGACTTCATAGACAGTTGTCAACCCTGCAGTAACTTTGCGCCATCCATCTTCACGTAAACCTTTCATGCCCAATTGTACTGCAAGGCGCCGAATTTCACTTGTCGATGCCTGGTCAAGTGCCTTTGAGCGGATTTCATCTGTCATGAGCAAAACTTCAAAGATGCCGATTCTGCCTTTGTAACCTCTGCCGCGACACTCTTTGCATCTTCCGCCGATCACTGCCCTTGGAATTTCAAGGTCCTGCGGGATAGTGACACTATGTCCATTACCGTTATGACCGTTACCCATCAGCCCGATCAATTCATCTTGGTCAGGGGTATACATCTCACAACACGCCTTACAAACGCGGCGTGCAAGCCTTTGTGCAATGATCCCTTCCACTGTGGAGGCGACAAGATACGGTTCAACGTTCATATCAATGAGCCGCGTGATCGCACCCGGTGCATCGTTTGTATGGAGTGTGCTAAAGACAAGGTGCCCGGTGAGTGAGGTGTGAACCGCCATCTCTGCGGTTTCGTAGTCGCGAATTTCACCGACCAAGACTTTATCTGGGTCTTGACGTAAGATATGGCGGAGTCCAATGGCGAAGGTGAAATCAATATCAGGATTCACCTGGATCTGGTTGATTCCCTCCAATTCGTACTCAACAGGGTCTTCAAGGGTGATGATTTTAACATCGGGTGAGTTGATCTCTTTCAGACAGGCATAAAGCGATGTTGTCTTTCCACTACCGGTGGGACCGGTGGCAAGGATGATGCCGTGTGGTTTTCGGATCATGCGTTGAAAGAGTTGGAGATTGTCTTCGGTTAATCCGAGTTCAGCGAGTCCGAAGTCAATAGACTGTCGGTCAAGGATACGGAGGACGACACTTTCGCCGTAAACAGTCGGGACAGTGGAAACCCGAAGGTCTATTTGTCGGTTTCCGACACTACCGATCCGTCTACTAATTTTTCCATCTTGAGGTCGTCTACGTTCTGCAACGTCCATCCCTGCCATGATTTTGATACGCGAAGTAATTGCAGACTGCAAATAGGCAGGCGGTTGCGGTTGATCCTCTAAGACACCATCAACGCGAAACCGACACTTGAGCTGCGTCGGATAGGGTTCAATATGGATGTCACTCGCCTCCATCCGAACAGCATCAATAATCATCTGGTCGACGGCGTGGATGACTGTCGGGTCTTGGCTGAGGTCTTTCTCATCGATGCCGAAGTCTTCAATCGTCTCACGTTCAAGGGTCTCAGTGGCACCGACGGGTCCCTTGATACCGGCACTGAGAAGGCTCTCAGCGGTACGTCCATAGAGTCGGACAATCGCCTCGTCAATGTCTGCTTCATCAGCAAGTACAGGGGTAACGAGACAGTTTGTGATGAGTTCAATTTCGTCTATGAGCACGACATCCAGTGCGTCCACCATTGCGACAGTGAGTTCATCGCCGTTTAAGTCAATAGGGACGACTTTATTGCGGTAGGCAAACCCTGGCGACACTTTTTCGAGTGTGTCAGGTTCCGGCTCGATCGTTTCCAATTGGACGAGAGGTGTCTGGGATTCGAGGCTCTTTGTTGCGAGTGCAAGGGTGTCAGAGGACACGCCATGCTTGGAAAGCACAGTGGTTTCGGACTCGCCAGTCTCGTTTATTTCTGCAAGGATATCTGTATAGTCTTGATCCGAGAGCAGGGATGCTTGTCGCATCACTTCAACAATCGAAGTTGTATTTTGTATATTTTGCATGGCGTAATTGTTTTTTTGTGGGCAGGGATTTGCGCCCCGCCGATCGGTAAATTTTGTGGTGTTTTTTCGATAAGTTGGGTCTTATAATTTCTCTCTATTGCCAATTAAGACGCATCCACCACAAATTAGTTTAAGAAATTACCTATTTCGCTGCCTTAATCCGTCGAATCGCCTTTTGTGCTGCACTCTGCACGCTTTTAGCGCTATCCTCGAGTGCGTCTGTTAATGCGGTTACCACGCTGGGTAATTTTGCACGCATTTCTCCGAGTTCGTCGGCGGCGTTGCGCCGGACATCTGCGTCGGTGTCCTGCAGTGCTACGAGGAGCGGTTTGACAACCATTTCACCCGAACCGCCACTTTCTACAAGTTTTTCACCGATTCCGCCGAGGACATCAACGATGTGTCCACGGGAGTCGGCTGACACGGTATTCGTGAGCGCATCTGCCAACAGCGGTGTGATACTCACAGCATGGTCTTTACCGAGTTTAATCAAGACATCTTCCGCGCGTGCCCGCACAGATTTAGAATCGTCTGACAGTGCCTGGACCATCACGGCGAAAGTTGTCGGTGAAGTCTCTCGTATATCAGACAACTCAGCTAGCGCATTGGTTCGGACTTTTGTCGAATTATCATTGAGACCAGCGATTAAAGCGTCGCGAATTGTGTCGGTGGACCGTCCATTTTCTGAGAGATCTTCACCGATTTGTCCTAAAACGTCGAGGACATCGTCGCGCGTACGCGATGAACCTTTCGTTTGTGCAGCGATGAGTGCTGGCACGACGAAAGCAAGCGACTCCGCAGATGTCGGACGAACGTCACCCAATTCCGCAACTGCCTCACGGTAAACATTTTCAGAAGCATCTGTAAGCGCCCCGGCTAAACCGATCACAGCGGCATCATAATTTCTGCCTGCCTTCCGCTCCCGTTCACCGATTTCACCTAACGCTTCAACTGCCTTTCTGCGCACACTTTTAGACGGGTCTTGGAGCATTACAACGAGTGCAGCGGTCCCAGGATTTCTAATTTCTTCAAGGAAATCGACAAATTGACGCTTTACAGCCTCTGGCTCGTCCGCTAAAGTTTGGGCAATTTGTGCAAGTAATTGGGATTGCCACTTTGCGTGCAGCCTTCTATACTCTGCTTTGAGTGCGTCAAGTTTGGCGGTGAGATGCGGGAGGGTTTCCGCTTGTGATTCCGCTGTCGCCTCATGAAACTGCATCAGCTGCCCAATCCCTAAACCGAGCAATAGGCTTACAACAATTGTTAGCAGCCACAAACATTTTTTTGCGTTTGCGGTGTGTGTCAGTCGTTTCTGAATTGACATCTTTACCTCCTTCAATTTTCCATAGCCCAAACGTAGAAGGGCGCGAGTTTTGCAAGCACTTCAAGCGGTGTATCTTCCAGTGAGAGTAGGATTTCAAGCGATAGTTCGTTATCTTCGACTGAAGTCCAAATGAGAAATGGTTCCATTTCCTTGGCACTGACGATCACCCTGTCAGCAGGTGCAGGTCCTCGTCCCGTCGTCTCTAACATTCGCGCTAAATTCAGTTGCGCGAACGCCACTGGAGTCTTTGGCATCTGTTTTAAATGGGACGGTTTCTCGTTCTTTTTAATCTCGTCAAGGAGTGTACACACTTGCTCTTCTGCGAATCCTATAAGAAACAGGTCATTCAGCGTACTATAGTAGATGCTTGAGTCAAATCCTGATACTATCGTTCCGTTGTGATCGATTTGAGAAATAGAGGCATTTTGTAGGTTGGAGAGGCTGTTACCGATTTGATTCCATTTCGCGTGATTACTTGGGCTAAAGATAAGGGTCCCCTCGGTATCTACAGCACTTGCATCAAGTTCAAATGTGGTTAGCAATTCAAGATTAATGTTACTTACGGAATCAGGATTAAACTGGGTGAAATCAGGGACTGATAAGGCAAGTTCGCCGGTCAACCCTGTCATAACATCTTCTTCGAGATTGAGGTTCAGCAGTCCCTCCAAAAAAGTGATTCCTGCGTCTGCCTCACCCGTTTCGTCTCTTTCCATCTGAATGCGAACGAGTTTCCACACACCTTCTAAAATGTTAGGCGCTATAGCGGCAAATAGGTCGTGCTGAGCAGATAATGCATTCGGGGTTTTGAGGGCTGCACCTTTTTTTAAAAACAGACCGATCTCATTTCCTTCTGGAATATCTGGATTAAATTGGACAGAAGCCCGAAAGAAGGGTTCGGTTTCAAGCAGATTGAGTCGTGCAAAGATCGACTGAAAAATAGCGAAACGCTCCCGGGTGACCGCATCAAGATCGCTTATTATAGACAAGAGAAACGGGATGTCGGCGAACATCATGGCGACTCCGGAACCTATCTCCTCTACTGCGTCGGTAAATTTTGGGTTCTCCCGGATAGACGGGGTATCCTTCCGATAGATATCTAACAATTTTTCAAAAGCACCTTCGCCAGCACCAAGCACAAGAAATTCATCCACAAATCCGTATTTAACAATAGGACCTTGTGCCACCTCCATGGCATTGTATCGGACGCGTTGGTATACCCCAGCATCTAAGCGTAAGGTATTTCCACCATCCATACCGATCAATCCTTCAACTATTTTCGTGAAACGTTGAAGTTCACTGAGGTTGCCGCCGGAATGGATGGCGAGTCCGATTTGCTGGGTGCCCGTCTCGTCTAACCACACGGCTAACGCGGTTCGGTAACCCACAGTTTCGAGGATACTCATCGGGTCAGTGCTCAGGGCTCCTTGTCCCATCAATAATCCTTGTTGCATTTCTTCCCAATCTGGGACAACATCTGGTAAAAGCGCGAGTGCCTTCTCCCAGTTTTCTGAGACCTCAATTTCGCCGTAGACTTCATCTATATCTTGGAGCTGCAGATAGAAAATGCTCTCCCTGGGCATGAAGTCTTCAACTTTGGCGGCATTTGCGGCAAACGCGATGCCAATAAGGAGAAAAATGGATAGGTTGATTTTGAATTTATGTTTCATGAAATACCTCAACTTGTGTTTTTTTAAAGGATGTCTAATGTGTTTAAAACTACTTTGCTACGACACGGCGGAGCGTGATTGCTACTTTGCTACGGCACGGCGGAACGGGTTCTTCTGCTACTTTATGGAACTCGAATGTCTTCAACAAGTGCCTGGACCTCATCAGGTGGAGGTGGTGTCAAAGCGGATACGGCAAGCGCGACAATGAAATTTAATGCCATGCCCACGGTTCCGATCCCTTCAGGTGAAATGCCCCATAACCAATGCTTCGAAGTGTTGTTATCTGGATTGATAAACTTAAAGTAAATAATATACGCTGCGGTAAAGGTGATGCCGACGATCATCCCACTGATTGCGCCTTCTTTGTTCATGCGTTTAGAGAAGATTCCCATGACGATAGCGGGGAAGAATGAACTTGCTGCGAGCCCGAAGGCGAACGCGACGACAGGCGCGACAAAGTCGGGTGGGTTTATACCGAAGTATCCGGCAATACAGACGGCAACACCCGCGGCGATGCGCGCGGCGATTAACTCTTTTTTCTCACTGAGTGTCGGCACGATCGCGCCCTTGATCAAATCGTGGGCGACGGCTGTAGAGATTACCAATAGCAAACCGGCGGCTGTGGAGAGTGCGGCTGCCAAACCGCCAGCGGCAACTAATCCGACAACCCAATTGGGGAGTTTTGCAATTTCAGGGTTCGCTAATACCATGATGTCGCGATCGATTGTCAACTCGTTTTCAATATCGGATTTCGGACCGCGGTACTGAATTGCGCCATCGCCATTTAAATCGTTGAATTCAATCAATCCTGTTGCTTCCCAATTCTTGAACCACGTTGGTACGTCCTCATATCTGACATCTGTTAATTCACCATTCTGTTCATATCTGACGGTTTTGAGGAGATTAGTCCGAGCGAACACAGCGACTGCCGGCGCAGTGGTATAGAGCAGCGCGATGAACAGAAGTGCCCATCCGGCAGAAATCCGCGCTTCAGAGGCTTTTCGGACGGTATAGAATCGGATAATCACATGCGGGAGCCCTGCTGTTCCTAACATCAACGCCGCTGTGATGAAAAAGACATCAATCTTGGCTTTACTTCCACCGGTATAGAGGTTGAACCCCAGTTCCTCGTGCAAACCGTTGAGTCGGTCTAAGAGATAGAGGCCTGAGCCGTCAGCTACTTTTCCCATCAATCCGAGTTGTGGGATAACATTGCCTGTAATGAGGATAGAGATAAAAATTGCGGGGACGAGATACGCAAAAATCAATACGCAGTATTGTGCGACCTGTGTGTAGGTGATGCCTTTCATGCCGCCAAGCACGGCGTAAAAGAAGACGATTCCCATCCCGATGAGGACACCTGTTTCAACATTGACGCTCAGAAATCGAGAAAAGACGATGCCGACACCGCGCATCTGTCCTGCCACGTAAGTAAAAGAGACGAAAATTGCGCAGATAACGGCGACAATTCGCGCTAATTGTGAGTAATACCGGTCGCCGACGAAATCGGGGACGGTATACTTACCGAATTTTCGCAGGTAGGGTGCTAATAGCAACGCCAGTAGCACATAACCGCCTGTCCATCCGAGCAGATAAACGGAACCGTCGCGCCCCATAAAGGAGATCATCCCTGCCATTGCGATGAAAGAGGCGGCACTCATCCAATCTGCTGCTGTCGCCATGCCGTTGACAACAGGATGGATGTTGCTTCCCGCGACATAGAAATCGCCTGTTGAACGTGCTTTTGACCAGAGTGCAACACCGATATACAAGGCGAAGGAGAGCGCGACCATCACAAATGTCCATGCTTGTACGTTCATGATTGCTCTGTGTCCTCCCTATCTTCGCTTTGCATATATTTTTTATCCAAACGGTTCATCAACCATGCGTAGACGAAGATAAGCTCGACGAAAATCCAGATGGACGCCTGTTGTGAAAAATAGAAACCGAGTCGGTATCCCCAGAACTGGATCTTGTCGAGTTGTTCCACGAATACGATCGAACAGAGGTAAGAGGTGATAA
This sequence comes from Candidatus Poribacteria bacterium, assembly GCA_963668035.1. GTDB lineage: Bacteria > Poribacteria > WGA-4E > WGA-4E > WGA-3G > WGA-3G. The sequence continues at coordinate 2,141,268 of OY764073.1, forward strand.
ACCATATTCCCAATAAAATAGCGAGGTATTGCAGATTTTTCCGCCAATACGCCTTATTTTTCTCCGAAGTTTGCATAAATTGTCCACCTTTCCTTAGGATGAGGGTGCTTCTTGAATGACCGGGATCACGTAACTCCGAAGTGCGACCCCTTCCAACGTTTCTGTTTCCACGCGCGGTTCTGGCTGCCGTTGTCAAAAGTCGTTAGTTATCTATTCTATCACATCGTATCCGCAAAGTCTACATAATTCTCAGGAAACATCAATCGCTCAATGTGTTCAATCAGAATGTGCAAGACTTTAATATGGATTTCCTGAATACGGTCTGCGGTGTCGCCGGGTGCGATCAGGTAAATATCGCAGTGCTGTTTAAGAGCTCCGCCATCTCCACCGAGTAGTCCGAAGACTCGCATCCCGCGTGATTTGGCTACGGCTGCTGCGCGCGTAACATTCTCGGAATTTCCGCTGGTTGAGAGGGCTATGAGCAGGTCGCCGGGGTGACCGAGCGCGGATAGGGGGCGCGCGAAGACTTCTGTAAACCCGAAATCGTTTGCTGTACAGGTAATATGTCCGGCATCGCTGAGTGCGATGGCTGGTAGGGGTCTCCGATCGTCGCGAAATTTTCCGGTGCACTCTTCGGCAAAATGGATGGCATCGCACAAACTACCGCCGTTCCCACACGTGAAGATTCTACCGTGTCGTTGAAACACGTCACGCATTATCTCTGCTGTTTTCGCGATGGTTGCGATATTCTCGGGATTCTGCGTAAACCGATTGAGTGCGTCTTGTGCTTCCAGTAACGCATCGCGAATGCTATGCAAAATGTCCATAATTTCTTATCCTCGCTAAATTCGGAAAATTTCGCCTAACTTTCCACCAAGTACACGACCAGCACCCAATAGACACGCAATCAAGATTAACATGCCGACTACGCCCAATGCACTTGCCGTGTATGCGCCGTGGTCGGGGCGTTGAGAGAGTGCCCAAATCGCTTTTGTAATGGGGTAGTAGTCGTCCTTCATCGCCAAGATTAAGCTATCACTGACCTCTAACATGGAAAATGAGAAGACAAGAATCGCACCCGCGAGGATGTTCGCGATGACCAAGGGTAAGGTTATCTTGTACAAGGTACGGATCGGTGTCGCGCCCATGTTTTGCGATGCCTCTTCGTAGGTGACGCTCGTCTGCTGAAGTCCTGCATAGATGGAACGTAACATATAGGGCAACCGCCGCACCGCATAACTAATAATCAACAAAAATGTCGGGTTCTTTCTTGGATCAATCACTTCAATGAGATGTTCTGGCAGATGTCGCAGCAGGAGCGTCGTATCCGCGAAGCTGCCCATATATCCGAAGGCGATGGCAACGCCGGGTAACGCTAATGGTAACATTGCGACGGCATCCAATAGATTTTGGAACGGGAGCCGTTTCCGGGTTAGCAGATATGATACAACGATACCGACGAGGAGTGCTAACAATGTGCTGAAAATGCTGTATTTTAGGCTGTTAAGGATACTCGGCAGTGTATCGTCATGTGTGAACGTCTCAATATAATGTGCAAAGGTCCACGATTGTGGTAAGACACTCAATCGCCACTGGCTTGCATCCGGTGTTAAGGAGACAAGGATGACACTGATATGTGGTAAGAGTGCTATAAACGTCAAGCCGCCGATAAAGAGATAGATGACGGTCCGCATTCCCCACTTTGCATCCGTCTCACGGGATGTCACATGTCCCCTACCGAGCATTTCATAATGCTTACTCCCTGTCCAGCGTTTGGAAATATAAAAAGCGAGTGCCGTCAGCACGATAATTAGGACAACAAGGGCGTACCCCATCGGATTGGTGTTCGCTTGGGTTACCTGTCGGAAAATTTGCACGGCTACAACTTCATTATACTCAAAGATCAGAGGCGTGCCGAGGTCGGTGAACGCCCAGATAAACACGAGGATCGCGCCTGCAAAGTAACCCGGCATCATCAAGGGCAATGTTATCTGCCGGAAGACTTGGAACCGCGAGGCACCCATATTTTCAGCGGCTTCTTCCAGACTCGGATCGACGTTTGCAAGTGCGGCGACGATGTTCAGGTACATTATCGGGTAGAGGTGTAAGGTGGATAACATCACTACACCCCAGAAACCGCCAGCGAACCAATCAACGGTTTCCTTGATATCCATTAGGTTGAGCTTGACGAGGAGCATGTTGATGCTCCCAAATTTTCCGAAGAACTGCTTCATCCCGATGGCACCGACAAAGGGGGGCATGATCATTGGGATGAGGATAACAGCACCTAACATATTGCGTCCGGGATACCGGTAGCGTGTCAAGAAATATGCAAGTGGAAGGCTGACGATACTCGTCATTATGGTGACCATCACACCGACATTGAAACTGTTTACGACGAGTTTGCGGATATTCGGATCGGTCGCCATCAGTTTGAAATATGCAAAAGTGAATTTGCTTTTGATCCAGAACGCCTCTTTGAAAACATAAAGGAGTGGATATATAAGGAAAACGACGAAAAATAGGGTCGTCAATCCGAGTACAAGCGTGATTGATGGCGTTAAGTCGTATTTTCGCCTGATTTTCTCTATTAGCGACAGCTTTGTATATACGTCCTCTTTTGTCTCTGAGCGATTCAGCATTTCTTTGGTTTCTCCAACCCGCTATGTGTGGCATCAGTGCTTTTGATGGCATCGGTCTGTAGGTTCCCCTTTAATTATACCTTATCTACTGCCGAATTGCATATATTTTTTTCAATCAATTCAGAGCCATTCAATTATACCTATTCACTTTAATATATGTGAATTTTTTCGCTTGTAGGAGCGAGCTGTGCTCGCGATTTTTTGCGAATAACGCTCACCTATGTAAAGCAAAACCAAGATTCAAATCGTACAATTGAATGACCGTGCAATCAATTGCTATTGACTATAAACGCGAGTCATGTTATATTAAAATAACACTTAACAGTACGCAGTATGGAATATTTATGGCAACAGTAAAGCTCGAAAACATTACAAAACGATTTGGCGAGCTTATAGCGCTCGACGACATTACGCTTGATATCCAAGACCAGGAGTTCTTCGTGCTTCTCGGTCAAACGGGTGCAGGGAAAACGACAACACTTCGCTGTATCGCTGGCTTGGATAAACCGGAAGAAGGGTCTATCTACTTGGACGGCGTTAGCGTCAATGATAAAACGCCGGCAGAACGCGATGTTGCTTTCGTTTTTCAATCGCATATCCTTTACCCGCACCTGAGTGTCTACGAGAATATGGCGTTTCCATTACATCCGAGAAAACTCTCGGCCGAAGAGATTGACCGGCGCGTCAGAGATATTGCACAGATGCTCCATATTGAACATCTGCTGATGCGGACGCCGAATCAGTTGAGTGGTGGTGAGACGCAGCGCGTTGGGCTCGGCCGGGCGATGGTGCGCCGTCCGCAAGTTTTCCTTATGGATGAACCGATATCGAATCTGGATGCGAAGCTTCGCACGGAGATGCGCGCTGAGATCCGCTGGCGGCAACGCGAACTCGGCACAACGACGTTCTATGTAACACACGACCAGATCGAAGCGATGTCAATGGCAGACAGAATTGCTATCCTTGAGGCGGGTAGAATCCAACAACTCGGAACACCATCAGATATCTATAATCATCCTGCGAACCTATTTGTTGCGGGTTTCATCGGTAACCCGAGCATGAATTGTATTCCGTGCGACATTTTCAGTGTCAATGGTGAACTTCACATGAAATTATTAAGCCGGACAGGAACGGATAATTCGGTGGCAATCGAAGATGCTCGGATCGCCAAAGTGCTCAATGACAACGTTTCAAATCAAGATACCATTTTTGGGGCGCATGCTGAGGATGTTATCGTTAGCCATCAATCTATTCCGAACGCCTTTCAAGCCGAAGTGTATAGCATTGAACCGCTTGGCGCGGAGACAATCGTCGAGGTAACGCTTGGAACGGATGCAGCGGGCGGGCATACGATTATCAAGGCATGTACAGCCCCCAACTTTGCGGCGGACATCGGACAAAGTCTTTATGTCTCGTTTGTTCCTGAACGGATGTACTTTTTCGATAAAACGACTGGCAACGCTATCCGGTAAGAGGGATTTGTAATCCCGATTTCTTGCGAGAGGATCATACCTTACCAATTATGAATTGGCGCCTTAAACTCTTTAATCTTATCCCGAATTATCTAAAACGTGTCGGCTGCCAACTCCTACGCAGACTCGGATACGATCCTGACGCGTGGTTAGAAAATTTTCTCAAACAGCAGAAAGGAGACTAATACGTGAAAGGTGGCGATATTCTCATTGAATGCTTGAAAGCACAAGGAGTCTCAGCGGTTTTTGGAATGCCCGGCACGCAAAATATCCAGATTTACGATGCTTTGCTGCGGCGGGGAAAAGACACGATTGACCACTATCTCGTTCGACATGAATATGCGGCGACGCAGATGGCGGACGGGTTTGCCCGCGCAACAGGAGAAGTCGGTGTCGCTATTACTGTACCGGGCCCGGGTGCCAGCAATGCATCCACAGGAATTTTAGAGGCATTTACGGATTGCGCGCCTGTGCTGCTTATCACCGGACAGAGCGATTCCAGCCTCTATAGTAAACATCCGAGCAAGATGTTCCACGGGTTGGATCAGATGCAGTTTTTTGGGTCTATCACCAAGTACTGTGCTATTGCACATACTGTCGCTGACATTCCAATTGTCGTCGAAAACGCCTTCAAAGCGATGCGGAACGGGAGACCGGGACCGACAATGCTGGAATTTCCGATGGATGTTGTCACAGGCGAAGGGGAGGTCCGAATTCCAGAACGTGTGGCACGCGCGGAATTGCCGCCACCGGATGATACAGACCTCAGCACTGCCGTTGAAACGATCCGCAATGCCAAGATGCCGTTGATCTTCGCCGGGTCTGCTGTTTTCCATTCAAATGCACGAAATGAGTTGCGGCTGCTTGCCGAGAAATTGAACGCGCCTGTCATTGTTACGCGCAATGGAAAGGGTGTGTTGTCTGAAGATCATCCATTGGCACTACAAATCTGCTACGGCTATCTTGGACGCGAGGCACTTCAACGTGCAGATTGCTTAATTGGCATTGGACCGCGTTTTACCTCCATTGATACCCGAAATTGGAGCTTGGAACTGCCACAACCTTTCATCCAAATTGACGAAGACGCGGAGGAGATTGGACTTGAATACCCGTGTGATATAGGCGTTGTCGGGGATTTGAAACTGACGTTGCAAGCACTGATTGAGGATGCCGCCCCCGGTGAAAATGGATGGGACGAGACACTTGTAGAACTCCGAACGCGATTTGATGCGCAGCCGTCGCTGCCAGTCATTCACGAATTACAAGATGTGCTACCGCGAGATACTATCTATGCGATTGATGTCCACGCGCTCGGTTACGCTTCCTTCGCTGAATTTCCTATCTACGATCCGCGGACGTTTCTCTATCCAAATATTGGGGTGGCGTTAGGACACGCTTATCCTGCGGCTATCGGTGCGAAGGTGGCCTATCCCGACCGACCAGTCATCTGCTTTAGTGGCGACGGTGGCTTTTTGATGGGTGCTGTAGAGATGGCGACTGCCATGAAATACGGCATCAATGTCGTGGCGATTGTGGTGAACGACGGTGCTTTGTCGGCGATTAAAGGGTCACAGTTAAGGGGATGTGAGGGGCGGACGATTGATACCGATCTGCTTAATCCCGATTTTGTTGAATTCGCAAAATCTTTCGGTGCTTATGCCAAGCGGGTCGAGGATTTAGGTGATTTCAAGGGAACCTTACGTGATGCACTCGCTGCCGAAAAACCTGCCCTCATTGAAGTCATGTTACAGGAACAGCAGGACGCTATTATCAACGCAATCGGCTGGTTGATGTCCGAACCGCTCCGAAAAACGGGTTTTTAACGGTCTATTCGGCAATAATTTAATATTCTCCGCGGGCGTTCCAACCCGGGTACTGTTCTTCCAGTGCTTCAAGCGTTTGGGGTGTATAGTAGGGATGTCCAGCAGGAGGAAACCGAAAGACTTCCCGCTCTGCTGCTGTTAGCGTCCCGATGAATTTCGAGAACGTTGGATTCCGACCTTTGTCTGTGTAGTGTCGAAAGCCTTCCCAATAGTGGTCTGCGCGTCCCAAACCGAATCCCCACGTGAAACGTTGCCCATCTTCCCGCAGATAATCGCTTGCTGAATGCAATGTGTAGTTGTTGAAAATACAGAGCGTTCCGCCTTTGCAAACAAGCTGTTCATATTTAGAGGTATCGCGTCCGTGTTCCTTAGCAAGCAGTCTAAGCGGTGCTTGGTCCTTGTCAACATCCTCAAGGTGGACCCAAAAGCCGAGTTGCCCGAATTCACGAGCACTCTCGGACTGTGGTAACAGTGAGTTGTTGCCGTTATCAATGTGCAAATTGCTTGGATCGCTATCGACCCCCGGGCCTTTAAATCCGGGATAGCGGGCAATCATACAGCCAGCACGGAAGTGAATATGCTCCGTTTTCAGAAATTTACGTGCGAATTCCCATGCATCGTGGTCCACGATCGCACGTAATAAAGCCATTTCAGCGGGCGGAAATTCGGTCAAAATCGCTCTACCGGAGGGTGGGTCATCTTTAACTGCTTCCCATGTCGGGAGTACACGGCGTTGGGCAGCTTGCATCTCCGCGAGTTGTTCACCTGAATAGTAGTCGGGTACAATTAGGTAGCCTTTCGCTAAGAGTTCATCCAGCTGGGCATCGGTAAATTTCTTAGGCATGTTGACCTCCGTTGGAAAAGTGAGGCAGGTTTGAATGCGAACGCGTTAAAAATTTTTGCTGACGAACCTTGAAAAAGCCCGTCAGCAAAATTGAGAGCTCCCCCAGACGGACTCGAACCGCCGACACGATGGTTAACAGCCATCTGCTCTACCGACTGAGCTATGGGGGAATGTTAGTATTATTAATTATAACCTATTCTGTTCGCAATGTCAAATTAAATTTTTTACGACTATATTTAGCACCCACACATAACTTCGGTTCCCTGAACGCCTTGTTTACCGTTCGTTTCATAGCCATCACGCTTCCACCAATCTAAGCCCCCATCAACTCCTTAACCTGAAACCCCAACTTCGCCATATTCAAGGCACCTTTTGTGGAAGCATTATAGAGATCCCAAGAATCTGTTTCATACTTGAGTTTCGCGTGATAAAATTCTATCTGATCCATAACTTTCCTTTTGTACTTAGCGTTAGGTATAAATTTTAATTTCTTCAGGGTGGATAGCGACGATGCGAGAAATACATGCAAGTTCATTTTCGGATAGGACTTGGACTATATCCTCCCAGACCTGGTCCTCCCGTTCTGAACTTTTGTATTTGCAGAGGTCAAATTTGCGGCTGATGACAAGGATGCGGATGCGTTCCTCATCATCGTCAAAAACGTCAACGAAGTAGTTTGGATCGGGGAAAGAACCTGCTTTTAGGGTGTCGTGAATTTTTTGCTTTAGCATTTCAGAAGCCATATTTCTACCTCAATTACCAGAGTGTAACCTCTTCAGGCAACATTCCGATTGAGAGGAATACCTGTCCCCATTCTTCTTGTGAGAGATTCCTTACCAACTCGTCCCAGATGATGTCGGTTCTGCCTCCCATAGTGTGTCCATTGAATTTTCGACTGACAATAACAATATGGACATGATCCGCCGAACCATCCGAAACGTCAACAAAATCCTTACTATCACAGAAGTATCCAGCTTTGAGTGTATCATGAATTTTCTTTTTTAATATTTCACATGCCATTATGTAAATCCTCTTTTTAAAAGCATATCACACTTATTTATCTTCATCAACTGCAAATCAGGCTTAAATTACTCTACAGAAAACGTCTCAACCTTCCCAGTATCAATCCATCTTGCAACCACACTTCGCCCGGGAATTACCAAACCTTGATATTTAAACACATCAGAGCTGAAATTCGCTAACATTTCAACGGCATCTCCAAACTCGGTGCGTTGGACCTGCCTGTCATCGCTCAGCCACTCGAAATCTGTCATCGGCTTCCCGCCGATCTGACGATGTAAAGGGGAAAAGAAGGCGTAATGTCGCTTGATCCACGCTTTATGTCTTGAAAATTCTTCTATATTCAGATGATACAACGGCGGCACATTGTAAAGCAATTCCAAGAGTGCCAACGTTTCAATAGCATTCTCAAATTTGAGACTCCCAGAACCCCAATGATTCGTTGTCACTACCGAGTCGTGGAATACAATCTGGTAGAGTGGCAAGCGGAAACGCGGATCGTAGTAGCGATACAGATAGTTCGGTTTGAGAGGCACCTGCTTTATGTGGATCGCGGGTCCCTCAGGCGGCCAGTATCCACCAATGTAATAAGGCGAGGTTTTAGACTTCATGTCTGGGTCTCCCCACCCGATGACGGGAACCGTCATACCGTGCGCGAAGTGAAGCGTCGCTGCGGCATACGCGGCACCGCCTTCTGAACCGACGACCATGTTGTGTGTATCGCGAATCCACGCGATCCGAGCGAGGCGTGCGTTCATATCATCTAACTGCGTTGCCGGATGCAATGACGAATAATCGTCAAAGAGTTCGCCGTAAGCATCACAATCGATAAACCATGTGTTGAAGTCTGATGGCATCTGTGTGAGGATGCCGTTGACGCGGTTTTCGACATAAGGTCGTGCGACGAGCGGGCTTAAGTGATACCCTTTCTGTTTAAACCCTCGACTTTTTGTGCCATCTGCATTGACAATTCCGCCGGTTTCATAAAGTGAGAGATCAAACTGCGCTGTCTCCCATGTGTCTTGCTCATTAGGATGATGGATACTATGGTAGGAATCGTAGGGTCCAATCAAATAACCGAGCGCTTTCGCCTTCGCGACAGCTGTCGGGTGTCGAAACCCGTCCTGCCATGAATCAATGCCGAGCCAGAGTCTGTCCAATCCGTTTTCAGCAAATTGTTCCAGCAGCTTCACTGAGAGACCATCTCCCCATTCGTCTGGGTGTCGTAGCGCATCGGAAAACGCGGCGTAGAAGAGGAGGCAATTGCGGCGATAAAGTTCGGGCAGCGATAACATGGATACATCCCGTGAAATTAACGTTTTTGCTTCTGGTGTAAGGAAAACCCCTGTCCAAGCGGATGGATCGTAAAAGTCCTGCTTTTCAAGGTGTTCGCTTATCGCACGGCTCACAACGCGGCGGCTGTATTTAGAGGCATGTGCCGATTGAGCGATTTCACGAATTGCTTTTTGTGCTTCTGTGTTCAGCTGCGTCGCAACCTTGTCATCACTGTGCAATTTCGTTGCGAACGCTTTCCAATCCGTCACATCGTATTGACTGAGGAGTTTACCGCCCCAGAGATAGATATGTGCAGCACCGAGTAATTTCTCGGCGGCGGGCGTTTTCTGAATCTTTTCAGTAAAGGTAACGAATTCAGCGTTCTGTTTTAACCATCGCCGGTACTGCTTGGCTGGGGCAACAGGCGATGCCATCCCCAGCGAAATACGGAGGCCGTATCTTTTCTGCTCCCAATTCGGTGTGAAGGTATGCGATACCTGCATGCCTAATCCAGAAGTTAAGGTCTTATTAAACCGAATTTGGTTGTTGAACGGATTGGTCAAAATGTAGGTAAGCGTTCGATCACCGAGATCCAACCCCCAGAACGGCATTGAGAGCCCAGCTGTAGTGTTTATCGGTCCCTGCTCGGATAAAAAATCTTGCCATGTAACATCATCTTTGGGGACATAACTTCCCTCAAAAAATGGTAGGATGTAGGCATGGAGAGATGGAAAATCTTCAATAACGGGCCATGTTAAATGTGATGCGTTACCTGTCCGGTCATTTTGAATAAATTCAACTGCTAAGAATTCTCCTATCAGTTCAAAACGGAGGGTGAGAAAATGATCGGGCAGTTTCCAACTGACTGCATTACCTTCTTGAGAAAACTCCGTTACATCGCCCAAACCTGCCTGTCCAGCTGAGATCGGTATTGCCGTTTTCGCGCCGCTAGAGTAGGCATTCGCAGCAATTGATTGAGGGGCGATGTCAATTGCCCAGGCACTGTTACTGAGCCGAACAGTTTCAGGTGTATCACTCATAACAATAGCGGCCAACAGAAATATCGCTATAGATAAAACGTAAAATCGGAATCCGGACACTGGTGTCTATCCTCTTTAGCGCGTTCATCAGAACGTCTCCTTGAAAATTTATCTCGCTAGTTCTTCCCATAATGCGCGATAAAAATTCATCACGCGCACGGGGTCGGAGCTTCCTGCGATTTCTGCAAGGGTGTACCCCGTATAGCCCGAATCTTTCAATGATGTAAAGAGTTCCCGCCACGGATACTCGCGTCGGTACAGTTCTGTGATATGTACTAAACCGATTCTGCCTTTGACCAAGTTAAAATTATTTTGAATAGAGCCATTCTCCACTTCACCGAAGTTGGAGTTCCAGCAGACATAGACGTTTTCGTGGTCGGCGACATCGATAATCGTTCGGATATGTCGGAGTTCGGAGGTGCCACCGCCGTGTACTTCCAATCGAATCTGCACGCCGAGGTCAGCGGCGAATTCGCCACACTCGCGCAACGCCAATCCGATCTGTTCAAGGGTCTTTTCGACAGGTACCTCACTCGGTAGTCCATTCGGACGGACCTTTACACCGGGTGCCCCGACATCCGCTGCGAGCTGAGAATATACCTTTGTGCCTTCAATATTCTCACGAACAACGGCTTGATCCACGGCATGATAGTCAAATGCTGACCCTAAGCCAGCAATTTCAATTGGGGAATCGTCGAATTGCTGTTTTACCGCCGCGCGTTGGGTTGCGGAGAGTTCAACTTCAACGCCGTGGGCATGCGTCGTCCGCAATTCCACGCCCTTGAATCCCGTCTCCACACAGTTTTCAATGATTGTGGGAATGTCCCAATCTTTTGCCATGTTATACGTAACTAAACCGAGCTTCATCAAAATTCTCCTTATTCAAAAAGTTGTGCGACTTGACACGAAAACCCTTCAACGACATCTTCACCCGTGAGCGTATCTTCGCGTGTAAGCGTTTTGATCTCTGTTTCTGATCGATAGACTGTCACGGTTTTCGCGATAGGTTCAATAATCCAGACGAGGCGAGTTCCAGCGTTGAGATAGGCAAACGCCTTTTCGATAACACGGTACTGCATATCTGTCGGTGAAAGAACTTCAACGGCAAGATCAGGTGCTACGGGGGATGCCTGACGTTCGTTTTCAGGCAACCGTGCTGTTGAAAGATACGCAATATCTGGTCTAACCACTCGGTCGCCCAATTTAAAGTCTGTGTCTGCTGAATACAAACGCCCTAACTTATGCTCACGAATGTGAACACCTAAAAGCAAGCTAAGGCTCATGCTTATTCCACCGTGTTCCAGTGTTGGTGGTGCCATGGGTATCAATTCTCCTTTCACGTATTCATAGCCCTCTAAATCGGATTGAAGAAATTCGTCGATCGTCATATCCGTTTCTATCGGAGCAAAGGATACTGCTGCTTGTTCAGAGCCATTTTTTGGAATCTGCATCGGAACGCCTCCTTTCTTGATGTTTATCAGTTTCAATTGCATTATACCGGTTTTTTTGCTATAATGTTCCTTAAACTACAAATGTTAGGGAGAATACGACTATGGCTTATGCCCTTGAAGACGAATTTGGTGACATTATCGGTAAAGCGCGACGCGGTCAAAATCTGTCTCACGACGAAATCGCAACTGCGGCGGGTATTACCACAGAAGAACTTACGCTTATGGAACAGTATACCTTAAAACCGACAGAAACGCAAGTTTTTCGTCTGGCAGAGGTCCTAAATTTAGACGGTGCCAAGCTGCTTGACATTGCGACAGAGCAGTGGGAACCCGAACCGCCGCAACAGGTTAGCGATGCCGATCATGAAGTCGTTACGATTAGCGCGCCTGTCGGCGGTTGGCCCGTCAATGCCTACCTCTTGATCTGCAAGGCGACCGACGCTGCTGCGATTATTGACACCGCTGCACATCCAGATCGTATCTTGGCACAGGTGGCTACGCTTAATGTGAAACCGACAGCGATACTCCTGACACACGCACACAGCGATCATACAGATGGATTGTCACAGCTTCAGACTGAAACAGGATGTGAAACCTACATCCATAAAGACGAACCGAAACCGAGAAGCAATAAAAAATTACGCGAGGTTGCACATGGCGATGTCCTTTCCGTCGGTGAACTTACGGTCCGTGTTGTCAATACACCGGGACATACCCCAGGCGGATGTAGTTTCTTGACAGAGCACGTAGCCTTCGTCGGCGATGCAATCTTCGCTGGATCGGTCGGCGGCCCCAATATTTCTTATCAAGATGAAATTGAGAGTGTCCGGGACAATCTATTGTCGCTGCCAGACTCGGTAAGACTCTTTCCGGGACACGGGCCCTCCACTACTGTCGGTGAGGAGAAAGCACACAACCCGTTTTTCTAAATTCATTCTACTCTTATTGTAGGTTTGACTCTTGCTCTCGTATCTACTTCAACGTTTCCTTTCGATCGGTTTATCGCTTTTAGCGGTATCGCTCCTTGTTTTTCTGATGGTGCATCTGATTCCGGGGGATGCTGCTGTCGCTATCTTGGGCGAACGCGCCACCGAAAAGGCACTCACTGAACTTCGAGAGGAGATGGGGCTTGATAAACCGCTCTATCAGCAATATGCCAAATTCTTATGGGACGCGGTACATCTGGACTTCGGTCACTCCTTTAAAACCAAACAACCTGTGGTCGATGAAATCAGACGCTATTTTCCGGCGACGGCTGAGTTAACGCTTGCAGCGATGGTATTCTCAATGGTGTTCGGCATCGCTGCAGGTATTATTGCGGCGATCTCTCGCGGCACGTTTCTCGACTATTTCTCCATGTCGGTATCCCTAGCTGGCATCTCTATGCCGATCTTCTGGCTCGGATTGATGCTGATCCTGCTCTTTTCCTACTTCCTTCCGATCCTACCAAGCAGCGGTCGGTTGGATGTCATCTTGGATTTAGATGTGCAGTCGCGTACCGGTTTCTATCTGATTGATACACTTCTTACGGGAAATTACGCAGCCTTCAAGAGTGCCGTTGTTCATCTCATTCTTCCCGCTGTTACATTAGGTACTATCCCGTTAGCGATTATCGCTCGGATGACGCGTTCAAGTCTACTTGAGGTGCTAAATCAACCGTATATTACGACGGCTTATGCGAAAGGTTTGCCTCGGTGGAAAGTTATCAGCAAACACGCCATGAAAAATAGTATGGTGCCAGTGCTGACAGTTATCGGCTTGGAATTCGGGTACCTATTGGGCGGTGCGATTTTAACGGAACATATTTTTTCTTGGCCCGGACTCGGTTCATGGTTGCGTGCCGCGGTTGAGGCGCGCGATGTCCGTGCGGTGCAAGGCGGCGTGCTTTTCGTTGCAACTGTCTTTATGCTCGTCAACCTTATCGTGGATATGTTGTATGCCTATTTCGACCCGCGTATCCGAGTAGGAGACGAAGCAAAATGAACACCAGCAGCCAACAACATATCCTTAGGAAACTCTTAAAACACCGTTCCGCTACTATTGGGGCATCCATTATTCTCTTTTTTGTTGTGGTTGCGATCTTTGCCCCGCTTATTGCGACGCATGATCCGAAACAAGCGAACATTGTTGAACGCCTCCAGGGTGGCTCCGCTTCGCACTATCTCGGTACCGATAAGGTGGGACGCGATATTTTCAGCAGGATTGTCTATGGGACGCGTATCTCTCTGAAGGTTGGACTGATCGCGATGACGTTTTCGGTTGGGTTTGGCACCCTCTTTGGCGCGATCGCGGGTTACTATGGGGGCGGACTTGACAACCTGATTATGCGGGTGATGGATATGATGCTTGCAATGCCGAGTATCCTGCTCGCGATGGTTATTGTAACGATTCTGGGGCAGAGTCTTACGAATGCGATTATCGCTGTGTCAATCGTCTATATTCCGCAATATGCTCGGATTCTGCGCGCCGCAGTGCTCAAAGTCCGTGAATTAGATTACGTTACGGCTGCGAAGGTGATTGGTGCAAGCAATAGCCGTATCCTCCGTACGACCGTTCTGCCGAATTGTCTTGCGCCGTTGATTGTCCAAGCGACTTTAGGGATCGGTGCCGCCATTTTAGATGCAGCAGGTCTGAGTTTCTTAGGGCTCGGCGCGGAGATCGGTGAACCTGAATGGGGAGCGATGCTCAACGAAAACCGAGACCTCATCCGTCGCGCGCCCTTGGCTGTCACTGCACCCGGTGTTGCTATATTCCTTATCGTTTTGGGTTTCAACCTGCTCGGCGATGCCCTCCGAGATGCATTGGATCCACAGATAGATTGAGAAGATAGATTTTAATCGACAAAAATTTTATTGACACAACCATATTTCTGTGTTATAATTGAATGCAAATTTAGTCTATCGAGGTTTAGGACGCTATGCAATTTTCTTTCGTGTATTCTTGGGTGTATATTTTGAAAATGAGTCTCAATATCATAAATTCAGACCTGCGACAAGGCACGTATAAATTACTGCCTCTCTTTAATACTGGCTTTACTGCTGGAAATCCACAACTTATATCACGCATATTTCTCGCACGCATATTTCTCGGCTCCATCGGTGTGATGCTGTCGCTTCTTACGCTCTCTGTCGAAGCTGCAACGCGGGAATATTGGATTGCCGCTGAGAAAGTTGAATGGAACTACGCACCGAGCGGAAAAAATCTCATTAGACCGGAGATGGGATTGGACGTTTGGGGCAAAGCACTTGTGTATGAAAAATATCGCTACTTCCAATATACAGATGACACTTATACGACACGCGTCGAGCAACCCGTGTGGATGGGTATTCTCGGCCCTCAACTGCATGCTGTTGAAGGTGACAGCGTAAAGGTACATTTCCGCAATCGCGCCGATAAACCGCTCAGTATTCACGTTCACGGTTTACAATACGATGAAGCGAACGAAGGCGCAGATATGAAAGGCACCGGTGCCGCCGTTGAACCGGGGGGTACTTTTACATACCACTGGGAAGCGGACAGCGATGCTGCCCCCGGTCCGAACGATCCGTCGTCTATTGTTTGGCTTTATCACTCACACGTTGATGCCGTTACAGAAGTTTACGACGGCTTAATCGGCACCATTGTCGTCACTAAAAAAGGGATGGAACGCGCACCGGAGGATCCGCGCCCAAAGGATATCGACAAAGCCTTTACGACACTGTTCCTCATCTTCAATGAAAATGAGCGAAAAATCGTTGAAAGCGGACAAAGTGAAGCTTATGAGTCGCCTGAGGAGGCCGAAGAAGGGAACCTTAAGCACGCAATTAACGGCTTCATCTTTGGCAATTTACAGGGTTTAGAAGTTGAACAAGACGATAGGGTCCGCTGGTATCTTATCGGATTAGGCACTGAAGTTGACATGCACACCGCGCACTGGCACGGTCAGACGGTGCTAAACGCAGGAAAACGTACAGATGTTGTGGAGTTACTGCCTGGCACTATGATTACAGTAGACATGAGGGCAAAGACCCCCGGTAACTGGCTCTATCATTGCCATGTGGCTGACCATATTACGGCCGGTATGAATACACGGTGGCGGGTCGTGCCAAAACGTTGATAAAAACGCCGCCTTAATCCGAACTTTTTGCTGCTGTATTTGACAAAATTTATGTTTAAGAGGATCCACGGCGGCACAACCTAACAGATTATGCTACTTATCAATCAAAGGAGATGTAATGTTTAAAAGTAGATTGAGTCTATTTAATTTCGTTTTGCCGATTTTGGTCTTATTCACGTTCACCGGGACAGTTCACGCAGAGACACTGACCATCTATTCTGGACGCAGTAAGAGTCTCGTTGAACCGATCATCAAACAGTTTGAAAAAGAATCCGGCATCCAAGTGAAGGTGAGTTACGCCAAAACGACGCAGTTGGCTGCGACACTCTTGACAGAAGGTGACAAAAGTCCTGCAGCACTTTTTTGGGCACAGGATGCAGGAGCCCTCGGTGCCGTTAGTAAAAAGGCGATGTTTGAAAAACTCCCGGAATCTATACGCGCGAAAGTGCCTGCAAGTTTCCAAGATGCCGATGGTTTCTGGGTAGCGACGAGTGGCAGGGCGCGTGTGCTTGCCTACTCGCCGGAACGTGTAAAAATGGACGAACTTCCGCAAGGTGTTTTTGAACTCACGCAACCGATGTGGAAAGGGAAAGTCGGTTGGGCACCAACAAATGCATCTTTCCAAGCGTTTGTCACTGCCTTGCGTGTGCAAGCCGGTGAAGAAAAAACAGAGGCATGGCTCCGTGGGATGAAAGCGAATGGTGTGAAAAAATACGCCAAGAATACGCCAATTATAGAGGCACTCGCTGCGGGCGAAATTGATCTCGGTTTGCCGAATCACTATTACTTGCTCCGTTTTAAAAAAGGGAACTCCGGTTTTCCTGTTGCACAAACCTTCTTCAAGGCAGGGGATCCGGGCAATCTCGTCAATATTGCCGGTGTCGGTGTGCTGAAGAGTAGTAAGAACAAAGCGGCGGCTTTGAAGTTAGTGGAGTTTCTGTTATCCGCGAAAGCACAGCAGTACTTCACGAGCGACGTATTTGAGTATCCTGTCATTGAAGGTGTAATCCCGAATGCGAATTTGATACCCTTATCGGAGTTACTTGAACTCGCGCCGATATTCAACCTCAACGATATGGACGACCTTGACGGCACAGTCGATTTACTGCGGCGCGTCGAAATTCTGTAGAAATTAGTACGGACGCAATTCCGCTTGATTGGATGTCAAAGTTGAAAGCAGTTAGTTCCCACCGCTATTTCTCTATGTCTACCGTTGTGGCAGGGGTGCCGATCGTTATAGTCGGCATCGGTGGCCTCATCCCGTTGGTTTACTTACTCACCAAAGCGTTTTCAGCGGAAGGTAGTGCCCTGGTGGAAATTGTCTTCCGTTGGCGAAACGCGCGGCTGTTCCTTAACACGCTGCTACTGACTGCAGGTGTTCTGGCGCTTGACCTGCTCATAGCGACCCCGGCGGCGTGGTTAACAAGTCGGGTCGCTCTAAAAGGCAGAGGTATTTTCACGGTGCTGTGCGCGTTACCGCTCGCCATTCCGGGTTACGTGATGGCTTATGCGTTGTTGGCACTCGGTGGAAATACCGGTATTTTCGCGCAATTATTTGGCACAAGTATCCCACGCCTCAGCGGTTATTGGGGCGCGCTCCTTGCGCTCAGTGCCTACACAAGTCCTTACCTCTTTCTGAATTTACGGACCGCCTTGCTAGGCCTCGATCCGAGTCTTGAAGAATCCGCCCGGAGCCTCGGTTACAAGTCCCACGAGGCTTTCTTTCATGTTATTCTCCCGCAGCTGCGTCCTGCTTTCTATGCCAGCGGTCTCCTCATTAGCCTCCATGTGCTCGGCGACTTTGGCGTTGTATCGTTGATGCGCTATGAAACCTTTAGTTACGCACTTTACACAGAATACATACTCTCCTTTGAACATGTCTATGCGGCGTGGCTTGCGTTGATGCTCCTTGCGTTTACTGCATGCCTGCTCTATCTTGAAGCGAAGTTGCTAAAAAGGGTGACACTCCACCGAGCTGGGCGCGGTACTTCGCGTCAATTATCGCAGATTCAACCCGGGGCGTGGCACATTCCCGCGCAACTTTACCTCAGTCTGTTGGCGTTTGTAACAGTCGTTGTGCCGGCGGGTGCCATCTCTCTTTGGATATTCAGAGGTTTCAATCCGAATGCGTTGGAAGGACTTTTAGGCGCGCTCGTCGGTTCGTTGTCGGTTGCGATACCTACGGGGGTTCTGTGCGCGCTTCTCGCGGTGCCGTTCGCTTATATAGGTGTGCGATACCCCTCCCGTATCTCAAATGCGTTGGCGCGCGTTGCTTACGTCGTTTACGCGATACCGCCGCTTGCATTCGCGCTATCACTTATCTTTTTTCTTTTAAACACGGCATCATTTATCTATAAGACGCTTCCGGTACTCATCTATGCGTGTACCCTGCACTTTCTTGCAGAGGCGATTGGACCGGTACGAAGTTCGCTCTACCAAGCTTCACCGAACTTAGAGGACGCTGCGCGCTCGCTCGGCTATTCACGCCTACAAGCGTTTTTTAGGACGATCTTCCCACTTCTGATGCGCGGCATGTTCACTGCCACTGCTTTGGCTTTCCTTGCGACGATGAAAGAACTTCCGCTGACTTTCCTCCTATCTCCCGCCGGATATGAGACGCTCGCGCTCAATGTTTGGAGTTATACGACTGAAGCGATGTTCGCTGAAGCAGCGCCTTACGCGCTGGCGATTCTGATCTTTTCTGGGGTGTTTGTAGGGATTCTAATTCGCCAAGAAGAACCGAGATAATTGTTGAAAATGTCAGAACTGTGATCTTTGGGATCGAGGGATTATCAGGATAAGAGGTGTATGGGAATCGTGAATTATTCAAGAATGTGATATTGCGTCGAGTTGATGGTTAAAATTGAATATTTTGACAAATTCCCAACAATTTCTTCACAAATTTGTCTTATTATGGTAGACTATAGACAAATCTTCAACTGATAGACCGGAATGAACACATTATTTGACTTTTTAACATTACCTCCATTTGTGACACTTGGCACTGATGCTCTTAGATTGGTACTCTCGTTTGCACTTGGCATTTTTATTGTTAACATCTACTTGTGGACACACACCAAAGTCCCACAAAAATCGTTTACCGATACGCTCATTATCCTGTGCATGCTGATTTCTGTAGTGATGGTGATTATCGGGGACAGCATCGCCCGCGCCTTTAGTTTAGTAGGTGCGCTATCTATTATTCGGTTCCGTACGGCTATTCAAGACCCGCGCGATATTGGTTTCGTTTTTTATGCGTTAGCTGTTGGTATGGCGGTTGGTGCTGGCAATCCATCCGTCGCAATTCTGGCGACATTCCTCATCGGTATCATCCTCCTCTGTATGTATCACTGGCATCAACGCTTTAGTAAGAATAACGAATTTAGTTTAGAATTCTGTCTGCCACCCGATCAGAACTTTGAAACGGTTTATCGTTCTGTTTTCGACAAACACCTGATTTACGAACGCTTGCTTGAAAAGCGGATCAAGAAATCGCAGATAGTTGAACTGACATTCAGGGTCAAATTAGCAAACCCACAAGAGTGGCTCACCTTTTTTAGTGAACTTTCGGGGATTGAAAGTGTCACAGAAGTAAAAATGGACAAAGAATAGCACACAGGGAGTAGCGGACATCCGAGCCTCCCCATATAAGGAGAAAAAATGAAATATCTTAAAGTAATCATAGCCTTTATGCTCGTAACTGTTAGTTGGACGCTGCATGCGAGTGCCGAAAACAGCGCGGGAGCGGCGAAACTCTCAGATGAACAGAAACGGTTTGACCTTAACGGAGATGGTAAACTGAACGATGAAGAGGATGCCCTCAGACTCCAGGTTACAGGTTTAGAAGCGTTCACAGGAGATAAATTAAGCCGTGAAGAAATTGAAAAGATGGGCCGCAGCACGCCACCATTTGGTGGTGGCGGCGGACGCCGCGGGCCGCAGCCCGCAGAAAAACTGGTCGAACACTTTGACCAGGATAAAGATGGGAAATTAACCGGTGCCGAACGCGAAGCCGCACTCAGCGCGCGCGGTGGCGGCACTGTTTCGCTCATCGCCGAAGAAGACTTACGCGCCGGTGTTCAGTCCGATGTGAAGACAAGCCTTACTACTATGCCAAAAGGGGCACCTTCACTCTACGATGCGAAAACATTTCGCACCCTCCACCTCCGATTTCACCATGAAGATTGGTCGGAACAGATGAACGCATTTTATCGTACGGATATTGAAGTGCCGGCAGATCTAATTGTTGATGGAAAGGTTTATCCGTCGGTTGGTGTCCATTTTCGAGGGACGTCCTCCTACTTTACGGTTGGCTCGGATAAAAAATCCTTCAATATCGCTGTTGATTACGATGAAGATGGACAACGCCTCTACGGTTACAAAACGCTCAATTTGCTCAATGGACATGTTGATGGCTCTTTCCTCCGTGAAGTGCTCTACAATCAGATTGCCCGAGACTATATGCCCGCAATGAAAACTAATTTTGTGAAGCTGATGATCAACGGTGAAAGCTGGGGGGTCTATATCAACCTTCAACAATACAACAAGGATTTTCTCGCCGAATGGTTCGACACAAAAGGCGGTGTGCGTTGGAAAGTGGGACCTGGAGGCGGTGCGTTGATTTATGCCGGAGACGATCCCAAAACCTATCAAGAAACGTATCAGCTGAAAACGCGCAACATTGAAAACCCTTGGAAAGACCTTATCGCCCTCTGCAAAATGCTCGACGAAACGACGGCTGATGCTGAACTTACGGAAAACTTACCGTCTCTCCTTAACATTGACCAGGTGCTGTGGCAACTTGCAGTCTCAAATGTCTTTATGGACGATGATGGCTACATTCACAAAGGCGGTGATTACACTATCTATCAGGATGTCAAGGGTAGATTCCAACTGATACCGCATGATAACAACGAAAGTTTCAGGTTCGGTAGAGAGGGCCGCGGTGGGCCTGGCGGTCGCGGGCCCGGTGGCTGGTCCTGGGGCGATCTACAAAACGGTATGGCATCCCCTGTTACCCATGAAGACAATGCTGCGCGCCCACTTATTCATCGACTGCTTTCCCATCCGGAGTGGCGCGCCCGCTATCTTGCACATGTCCGCACTGTCGTCGATGAATGGCTGGATTGGGAAGTGTTGGAACCCATTATCAAGGAATACCAAACACTGATTGATGCAGAAGTCGAGCAAGATGACAAAAAACTCTACGATTATCAAGATTTTACGACCAGGGTTCCTGCAGATCTCAAGCGTTTTATAACCCAAAGAGGCGAGTACCTTCGCAATCACCCAGAACTCAACAAACCGGTACCGAAGATTACGACTGTTGAAGTTGCGGCAGGGACTTCACCTATAGCAAATCAACCCGTCTCGGTGAAAGCGACACTGGATAATTCAGTTGCGGTTGATTCGGTTTTCCTGTACTATAGTACGGATCGGTATGCTATTTTAAATCAGGTTGCGATGACAAAGGAAAAGGATAGCTTTGTTGGACAAATACCTGCTTTTGCTGCGGGGACAACAGTCTACTATTACGTTGAGGCAAATGCGGTGAAGACCCACGGGACGACTGCGTTTTCACCGGCACGTACGGTGCAAGGTGCTGCGCACTACCGAGTCGGTGTTCCTGTTGCGAAAACGAGTCCTATCGTCATCAATGAACTGATGGCATTCAATACCGAGAGCTTGACGGATCCCCAAGGACAATACGAAGACTGGCTTGAACTTCACAATCTCAGTGATCGGACAGTGAGTCTCACAGGCATGTATTTGACAGATAAAATTGACAATCTGAAAAAATGGGGATTTCCGGAGGATACCTCAATTCCCGCCGGCGGGTACCTACTGGTGTGGTTAGATGAAGATGGTAAAGCGGATGCCGGGCTGCATGCCAACTTTAAGTTGTCTCGTAACGGTGAAACCGTAATGCTCGTTGATACCGATACACGTGGTAATCAGGTGCTGGATACAGTTGCATTTGAAAAACAGGAGAAGGATGTTGCGCTCGGCAGATGGCCGAACGGTAATGGCGACCTTAAACAGGTCCGAACCACGCCGGGTAAGGAGAACGTGCTTAAATAAAACAAAACGAACCTTTTGTTTTGCAAGATGTCTAATTGAGCAAGAACGCCATTGGGTCTTCAATCTGGTCATTTGAAGCCTCCTGTATGTCCGGACCTTACGGCTCAGTGAGAATTGGATGGTGCTAAATTGAAGAAGCACGCGTTTTATCTTTGCAGTTTGGAGAAAAGCATGTCCGTTGCAACCCCTACAGCGACTATGGAAACCTATTCAGAGATGGGCAAAACCGAAGAATTGGATCTTGCACAAGAACGAGAGATCGTTTTGCGCTGCCAAAATGGTGATGCTGATGCGATGGGAACCTTGATTGTTCGGTATCAACATTGGGTTTATAACATCGCTTACGGTATCCTTGGTCATCATCAAGACGCGGAAGATGCAGCACAAGATGCGTTTGTCTCTGCTTGGGAAAACATCGGGAGATTCCAATTCCGTTCCCGGTTCTCTACGTGGCTCTACCGCATTGTGAAAAACAAATGCCTTAACCATATTGATCAGTACCAACGTCGAAAGACCGACCCAACAGAGATTGACGATTCACAACCGTGGGTCCCCCTTGATACAACAACGCCTGAAGAGCAAGCACTGCGTAACGAAGAGAAAGAGATCGTCCACGCTGCGCTCGCGAAACTCAAACCGAGTTATAGAGAGATTCTTGTGCTCAGAGAACTGCAGGATCTGACTTATGAAGAAATAGCAGAAATCTTAGGCTGTACACTCGGAAGGGTCAAATCCCGTTTACATGAAGCACGGAAAGCGTTGAAAAAAGAACTGGAGCGAGTCGAGTGGTAAGTGTCTCCTACCGCTATGCTCGATTAAAGTTATGAACCACAAATGCATTCAAAACGAACTATCAGCTTATTTAGATAACGAATTAACGCCAAGCAGACACGAACAGGTTGAAGCGCATCTCGAATCCTGTGAAGCGTGTTCCGATATGCTATCGGCGTTCGAGAGGAACCGTGAGATGGTGGCGGATCTCGCGCAGCCGGTCCCATTGACGCTTAAAGACGCAACAATGGCAAAAATCCATCTGCAGCTTCAAGATGAGTTATCGGCTTATTTGGACAACGCGTTAGCTCCTGCTGCGCGCCAGCGGATTGAAACACATCTTCATACCTGCAGCGAGTGTTCCGATATGCTGACAGCGTTCCGCGAAAATCGTGAGCGGATCAAAACGCTTGCGCATCCTGCGCCGGCCTCGCTTCACAACGCGGTGATGGCAAAGATCGGTCAACAAGCAGCGGAAACACGTGTAGAAAAATCTCCATCTCCGAGATGGGTACCGGATATTGGGCGATGGCTGCCGGATTTAGGACGATGGTTTTTTCGTCCCGTCACAGCAGGTGCTACCGGTCTCCTGACGCTTGCACTGATTTTGGGGGCACTCTACTTCTATCCGAATGGCACCCACTACGAAGATACACTCGATTTCTACTTCGAACTTCATGCCGAACAAGTAGACAATCCCCTAAAGTCAAACGTCGGCAGACCGATCAATCCAATATCAACAGTGGAATCCGCATCTACGGAAACCGCTGACGATACTGAAACGTTTCTCGATCTCTATTTTGAAAATACAGGGAATTGAATCTCCCAGTCGTAAACTGACAGGTGAATCCATGCGAATACACACCTCTCTTATGCTTCAGAAGAACGGACGCTCCAAATGCAGTCTCATCGGGTTTACAATTTTCGCTTTTTTGCTGTGGCTACCCTCTACACTTTTTGCGGACATTCGTACACTTGAACGCATTATAGCAGCCGAACATAAAGTCGGTTATGTCGGAATCCGTTGGAGAACATCCAGTTCGTCAAGAGGCGTGCGAACCTTTGAAGAGTACGTCATTCACAAACCCGAAGAAGCGGCGTATCGGAAAGTCATATCTGTCGTTGGTGAACGTAGGCAGCAAAACCGAGACGAAAATCGGAGAGATAACAGGCGCAGAGATCGAGAAGACGAAAATAACAGAGACAATCGCCGGCGGGACCGTGAACGAGAGAGTTGGCGACAGATAAGGAGTCTATTTTCTGAGAAGGAGATTAAACTTATCGCACAAAACTATAACCTTGAGCAGTGTCCTTCGGATGAAAAAATTGCGGACCATGAAACCGATATATTAATTATCAGTCCCAAGTTTGAGGGAAAACCGACAAAATATATATTCTTTGCCCGCGAAAACGGAATTATTTTACGGGTAGAAGACTTTGATGCTGAAGGCGTTCTGCGGGAGATGTTTGTCTATACCCGAATTAGTTTCGATCCTGAAACTGTCAAAAACAAATGGAACGCTCTTCAAGAAGCACCCAAACCGCAACAGCGGCGCAGTCGCTCTGTTACACTTGCCGAAGGACAAAAAATCCTTAAGACGAAACTCATCCAACCTGAATACCTCCCGCCCGGGTTCCAGTTGCAGGATATTCGTAGCCTAAAAAGCAGGGGGAATGACTTAATTTTTTTTCAATATACAGATGGATTGGTGAATTTCACGCTGTTTGAAGAAGTGGACAGACCCTCCCGTCGGGGCGACAGAGAACGCCAGGGAACGGAGATCGAAATTGGCGGCACAACTGTGTACCAACACAAATTCGGATCAACGGATGCCTTCAGATGGTCGGGTGGGAAAATCCGTTTCTCTTTGGTTGGTGCGGTACCTACCCCGGAAATGCGGAAGGTCATAGAATCGATTATACACAAAATAGAGAAAAACTAAGGGGAAGATATGCAGATATACCACGTACTTCTGTTCGGCATCATTGTTACCGGTTTTCTATTCGCTGGTAATGTAGGTGCTGCTGACGAAAAAGCAGAACTTGAAAAGTCGCCACGTCATGGCGAATGGGTGAAAGTCAAAACCTCCACTGAACGCGTTATCAACACATTTGTTGTTTATCCAGAGGTAAAAGAACCTGCTACATCTATCATCGTGATCCACGAAATTTTCGGACTTACCGATTGGATTCGGCTCGTGGCGGACAGGCTTGCCGCTGAAGGATTTGTCGCCATCTGCCCGGACCTGCTTTCTGGTATGGGCCCTGACAGTGGCGGTACAGAGAGTTTCGATTCCGGTGATGATGTCCGCCGCGCGATCCGAGAACTCCCTGCTACACAAGTTACCTCGGATTTGGATGCGATCCAGAAATATGCCCGAGAACTGCCTTCAACGAACGATAAAGTCGCAGTCTCCGGTTTCTGCTGGGGCGGCGGACAAACGTTTAGTTATGCAGTTCATTCCGATACCATCGCC
The DNA here is from genome assembly GCA_963668035.1 of Candidatus Poribacteria bacterium. Classification (GTDB taxonomy): domain Bacteria; phylum Poribacteria; class WGA-4E; order WGA-4E; family WGA-3G; genus WGA-3G. Next base: position 2,166,260 of record OY764073.1, read on the forward strand.
GCTGGTTTTGTATTTTACGGTCGCGCCCCGTCTACAGAAGATGTCCCCAAAATATCAGCACCGGTGTATGGTTTTTACGGAGAAAGCGATAACCGTATCAATGCGACAATTGATGCCACGAAAGCCGCAGCGGATGCCGCAAACGTTACCTACGAACCTGTTATCTATGAAGGGGTCGGTCATGCCTTCTTGAGACGCGGCATGGCAGAAGACGCAAGCGAAGCAAATAAAGCTGCTACGAAAGCCGCGTGGGAACGGTGGGTTTCGCTTTTACAAAGACTCTAAACAATCACAAAGAGGTTCTCGCATGCCGAACCGCCTGAAAAGTAAAATCGCAATTATAACAGGTGCCGCACGAGGCATTGGTGCAAAAAGTGCAGAACTTTTCGCAGCTGAAGGTGCCGCTGTCGCTATTTGGGACCTGAACGCCGAGCGTGGCGAAGAAACCGCTCAACAAATTCAAGCCGCCGGGGGAACCGCGCTTTTTTGCAAGTGCGATGTAACCGATGCCGCACAAATTGAAAATGCTGTGGCACAGGTAACATCTGAACTTGGAAATCCGAATGTGTTGTTCAACAATGCCGGTATCGCTGTTGTGGGGGAATTGGAAGATATTTCTGAAGAAGATTGGGATCACCAATACGCTGTCAATGTGAAAAGTATCTATCTCGTCTCTCGCGCAATAATCCCCCTGATGCGCGAAGCGGGTGGCGGTTCGATTATCAATATGGCAAGTGAATCCGCTTATGTCGGGTTTCCGATGCACCCCGCTTATACGTCCTCCAAAGCTGCCGTCGTACACCTCTCACGAAGCATGGCGGTGCGTTATGCTGAAGACAACATCCGTGTCAACAGCCTCTGCCCCGGCACAATCAACACTGAACTCTATCAAGAATTCCTATCAAAGCAACCCGACCCAGAAGCAATAAATAGAGAAATTAAAGAGATGCATCCATTGGGCATCGGTGAGCCGGAAGACATCGCTTGGGCAGCAGTCTATTTAGCCTCTGACGAATCAAGGTACATGACGGGTGCCCCGATGCTCGTTGAGGGTGGCATCTTGTCGCTCTAAGCGATCAAAGGGATTTTGCGTGAATCCTAATGCACTCGGATAATTCGACGACCAGTGAAAGTTTGACCGAACATATCCGTTGTACGGACGTAGACAACGTGCGTTCCTTCTGGAACATTCGCCGGAAGCTTCGCTTGCCAGATATGCGTTGATTTTACAATTCCGCTAATCCCTTGTCCCCTTTGTGGCAGTTCACTGTCTTCCTTCAACTGTGACTTCATCGCTTCTCGAAGAGCGACATGCAGTTTTCGCGCAAGGTGGTTCGCATCATCCCGTGCCTTGAGGGCTTTATAGTATGGGTCTTCCTGAGGCGTATAGGTCATTGGTCTCCATTTAGCGTCTTCGCCGAGACGGAATTCAACCGTTGAGCGTTTGGTGCCTCCAAAGACGTTAACAATAACATCTGTTTTGCCAGTTTCTGTGGAGACAACTTCCCACGGTGCGAATATGTTCATCTGATAATCCGCTGGACGACGGGCGGCTTTAAACCGGATTGAATACTGGTTTCCGCTGAAGGTGAAGATACCATATCCGTTCGGTGCGCCATCCCGCATGGTTGTGTGCGGAATACCGACTTCATCAAGGGCACCCTGCCACCAACTACCTGATGTCGTCGCATGATTATGATGGTGATGGGGTTCATCGCCATGCCAACCGTGATCTGGTCCGACGAAGTCATCGCGTTGGAAGTGCGTATGTGCTGATAGCGATAGCGTGTGAGGGCGATCGCCGAGGAGATTCATCAATTTCTTCACATCCCGCATCTCAGTCAACGGAATATGAAAGGATACAACAACAAGCTGATCTTTCGGCACAAAAGCGAGGTCGTTGCGAATAAACGTCAACTGCCGTTCTCCAACTTCACTGGCATAGCGAGGGTTGTTCTCTGCATCTCGGTGAAAGTATACGTTGTCAATGTTGATAAAATGGACAGGTCCCCAATCATAAGAATAGCACGTGGGGCCATAGACCCGTTCAAAAGTCTCATCGGCGTGGCGGTCATCGGTAGCAAGGCGGTTCATATCATGGTTACCATAGACATTGTACCAGGGGATTCCAACGGTAGCCATTACCTCGTTCAGCGGGTCGAATAAGTTTAAGTCGTCCCCGACCAAATCGCCAAGACTGATGCCGAACACCGCATCCGTGCCAATAACTTCTTCAACCACATCATGTGCTAACCACTCAATCTCTTGCATACTGTAGGGTTGTGTATCCCCGAAGACAAGCACCTTGAAGGTATCAGCCTCAGGCTGTTCGGTGAGCGGAAAATCAATTGACTCTGGTAATGGCCCGGTCGGTGCGACACCTGCGTACTTCAGTCCATCTGGTGAACCGTGCGGTTTGTGGATGTAATAAAATTTCGGGAGCCGATTTTCATTAATGGGTGTCATAAACCCCCGAGGCTTAATGACAAAGAGAATGGTGTCATCACTGACTTCAAGCGCGTATTGTCCGTTAGCATCAGTTTGGACAATATCCTGCCCATTAGAGACCCGAACCCCGGACATCCCTTTCTCGTTGTCATCTTTCATTTGATTTCTGTTCGTATCCAGAAATACAGTGCCAGTTGCGGTTGAATTTGCTGCGACACCCCTTTCAACCGAATAAAAAATCAAGATAACGATTAAAACCACAAAATTCCATCGCTTGTAAATCATACAACGCCCCTTTTTACACCCAGCACAGTGGGCAATGTTTTTCCTGATTATAACACATTTAGCAAAAACAGTCGCGAAAAAAGATGTCTATAATCAGGGCCATTCAATCGTACCTATTCACTTGATATATGTGAATTTTTTCCCCTGTAGGAGCGAGCTGTGCTCGCGATTTTTTCTTAATAACTTGCGCAAAATCCGGGAGTTATTTCGCTTAAGAAAATATGTCAAATATGCTAATATCTTTGTAGCAACCTATTCACGTGACATCACCTAAAAGAATCCTTTCGCTTTAGATAGGGCGTATGTTAATCCAATCCCCACTCCCGGCGGAGTTCTGCCATCGGTCTGTAACTTGCCCCTTTGTTGTAAAAATTACCGAGCCAACTGCCGTCTTCGCGGAAAAAGAAGCGGTTATCCCTTTTTTCGCGGGCGAGTTGATAGCGCGTATCAATGCTGATACGATAGCGGTCGGAACGATTGGGGGCACTGCTGTGCATCATGTAAAGCCCAAAAATAATAACGTCGCCCGGCTGAAAATGCGCTGTTGCCAGCGGGAATCCGAATTTCTCAACCATTTCGCGTGGATCGGTGCTGAAGACGGCTTCCGTCAAATCGCGGTCCATATCGGTTGCGCCATAGGTGTCCTTTAATCGATCGTGTCGATGGGAACCGAGACAGATGACGAGGGGTCCATTCTCTAAACCGATGTCTGTCAATGCGCTCCACATCGTGTACCGGTTCTGTGTGCCGCGCCCAACATAAACGCTATCGTAGTGAAAATGGTTGTGCCCGCCTTTCGCCATGCAACGAAGCCATCGTTTGTCAAACGTAATGACTGGGCCCCCGAGGAATTCTTCGTAGAATTGCATCGTTCGTTGGCTATCCACCACATCAAGAATCGGTTTGGCATGTGCGACTTCAGTTTGTCGAAAGAAGCTAAATGTCTGATTCGTTTCGCCGATGATGCCGTCTTCAACCGGCGTATCCGGCTTTAACCCACCGCTTTGTGAGATGGCTTGCAATGTCCAATGTGCGGCTTTCTCGGCATGTTCCCGCGGATGGAAACCACGAATAAAGAGATATCCATCTTCCCGCATCTTTCTGTGCAACGCCCCGAGATTATTGAGAAGTGAAGAGGAGTCTTCTAATTCGAGGATCTCCGCACCAAAACGAAAGCGATGCTCCCCGAATTCAAATAGGGTTCCTGTTGGGATCTTTTTCGGTTTGTTCAATGCCATCTTATTTTTATACCACAAAATGTCCTTAAATGCAAACCTTTTTCAGTTTATGCACCCTTTCCATTCTTAAATCAGATCATTAATTATAAAAGCGTGTCCGATACCCCGCACGAAAATTAGTTAAACGAGGATAGCAACCGGTTTAATATAGATAGGACTTACGCAGTCCCCCGCTGGTGAGGTTTCCTAACCTCGCCAATGCGGACGGTCTACGTAGCGTTTTATGGAAAAATTGCGTAAGTCCTAATAGAATTAAAGGAGCATTCAACATGTTAATGACGTTGATTCAAAAAGAGATTATGCATCACATTCTGAGCGTCCGTTTCGTCGCGCTGCTTGTGATGTGCCTGCTTCTCGTTCCGCTGACGCTTTCTACTAATTACCGAAATTATCGCCAGAATTTAGTGGATTATCAAGAAGCCGTTAAACTTGCAAACGTTGAAGAAACGAAAATGAACCCGGGGATGCCACTGGACCCTGAAGTGGAAGTTTCTAAAATCTTCCTCAGACCGACTCCATTGAGCGTCTTCGCAAACGGATTAGCGGATGTCCTGCCGAGCCATCTCGGCATGACGCGTAATGGAGTCGTACAAGGGGCCCCCGCCGTGGTATCCTCTCTCTCCTATCTGTTAGGACATCTCGACTTTCTGTTCGTCGTCGGTACCGTCTTCAGTCTACTGGCGTTACTGTTTACGTTCGATGCGGTTGCCGGGGAACGAGAAGCAGGCACGCTTCGGATCACCTTAGCGAATGCCTTGCCGCGCGACCTGTTTTTATGGAGCAAACTGATCGGCGGATACGTGGTATTTGTCGTTCCGTTCTTGGTGTCGTTGCTGTTCGGTTTACTGATACTTGTCTGGCAAGGGTTCCCGCTCGGCGAGCCTGAAATTTTTCCGAGAGTCCTCAGTTTGATCCTCGTCTCGCTGCTCTATATCGGTGTCTTTTTTGCAATCGGTACAGTGATTTCTACCTATTTAGACAATTCTAAAACGGCACTCATCATTGCGTTTACTGTTTGGGTGTTTGCCGTACTGATTACGCCCCGCATTGGGTTCCTCGCCGCCAAACTTATTGCACCCACACGCACGCCACAGAGCGTCTATCTGGCAAAAACAGCTATGCGAGACGATTTCAATGCAACATTGAAAGAGAAAAACCATGAGATGGTCATGGAGGTGCCCCCGAATGAAAGAGGACACAGAGTCATAAGTGGAGAGATTTCAAGAAAAATTCTTGAACGTATGAAACCGCTTGAAACGGAATATAAATCGAAATTCCAAGACTATGCTGGCAAATTGGATCGGGACTATAAACGTGAAACGGAACGACAAGAACAGTTAGGGGAGACGCTTTCTCGAATCGCACCGACCTCTTCCTTGATTTATATTACGACGAACCTGACTCAGACCGGAAAGACAACAAGAAACGCCTATTTTCAAATAGGTGATCGCTATTACGACGCACTCCATACAGATCTGTTCAGTAAAATTATAGATCATACCTATTCAAGACACGACAACCCAACCGACATCACACAACCGCCCGCTTTTGAGAAAACGACCTTAGGCGAAACATTCCGCCAATCGATGGTAGATGTGCTCCTGCTCTGTTTCTTTGCGGTAGTGTTAACAACCGTGGCATTCCTGAAATTCTTCCGCTCCGATATTTAATAAGATCAGGACTTACGCATTTCCTCTTAAAGTCCCCCTGATAAGGGGGATTTAGGGGGTTAGATACAAGGAAATAAAATTAAAGGGAGTTCAATATGTTGATAACTATGATTCAAAAAGAGATTATGCATCATATTCTGAGCGTCCGTTTCGTCGCGCTCTTGTTGATGTGTCTCCTGCTAATCCCGCTTACCCTTTCTATTAACTATCGAAACTATCGCCAAAACCTTGTCGACTATCAAGAAGCCGTTAAACTCGCAAATATTGAAGAAAAGACAGTAAACCCGAAGATGCCGCTGGAACCGGAGCTTGAGGTTTCTAAACTCTTTCTCAAACCAACGCCTTTGAGTGTGTTTGCAAACGGATTAGGAGACGCACTGCCAAGCTACCTTGGCATGACCCGTAATGGGATTATTCAAGGAGTTCCAGCTTTGGTTTCGGATTCCCTTTCCTATCTTTTCGGACATCTTGACTTTCTTTTTCTTGTAGGCACTGTTTTCAGCTTGCTCGCACTGCTATTTACCTTTGATGCAGTTGCCGGGGAGCGAGAAGCGGGTACCCTTCGGGTCACCTTGGCGAATTCTCTGCCGCGTGACCTCTTTCTGTGGAGTAAATTAATTGGCGGATATATAGTGTTCGTGGTGCCGTTTTTGGTATCCTTTCTATTCGGCTTATTGGTACTTGTTTGGCAAGGTTTTCCCCTCGGTGAACCCGAAATTTTTCCACGGGTGTTCAGTCTAACCCTCGTCTCGCTGCTCTATATTGCGGTTTTCTTCGCGATAGGGACAGTCATTTCAACCTACTTAGATAATTCCAAGACTGCACTCATCGTAGCCTTTACGGTTTGGGTGTTTGCCGTGCTGATTACGCCGCGTGTCGGATTTATCGCGGCGAAATTCATCGCGCCAACGCGAACATCACAGAGTGTCTATCTGGAAAAGACGGCTCTCCGTGAGAATTTCAACGCAGAACTTGAAGAGAAAAGAAGGGAAATATACAAAGAAGTCTGGAAGGATCGTCGGCAACCTTCCTTTGAAGAACAGGGGGCAATCGGAGAAAAGGTGGATGAACAGATGAGACCTCTCGAAGAGGAATTTCGACAGAAATTCAAAGAGCACACTGATGAAATAGATCGAAACTATCAGCGTGAAAAGAAGCGCCAAGAACAGGTAGGTGAAACACTTTCACGAATCACACCGACATCTTCCCTAACCTATCTCGCTACAAATTTAACACAGACTGGAAAACGAAAGAGAAGTGCCTACTTTCAAGCGGGTGAGCGTTACTATGATGCGCTTCATACGGATGTGTTCAGTAAAATTGAAGATCATGTTAGCATAAGAGCGTTCCACCCAGAGAGAGACATCGTCAAAATCAGGCAGCCATCATCTTTAGAAACGCCAACCTTAGGAGAGACATTCCGTCAATCGGCGGTGGATGTGCTACTACTCTGCTTCTTTGCGGTGATATTGACAACCGTAGCGTTTCTGAAATTCTTCCGTTCCGATATTTAATCAATTTTCTTTGTTTTTTTGATTATGCACCCTTTCTGCATCAAAATCGTATCTTTAATTATAAAAGGGCAACGCAACGTTCCAAGTTCCAAATGAATGATGACGTAATGTTGCAAATTTAAGGGTTTTATTTTACCGTTGTGTTTGGTATACTTACCGTAATCTAACTCGGCGGCATATAATCATGGAGTATTCTGATGGAAAGAGAAAATGATGTTCAACTGATTCATAGCATTTTGTCAGGCAATGATGAGGCATTTAGTGTTTTAGTCCGAAAACACCAAAAGGCTATTCACGCGCTCGCGTGGCGGAAAGTCGGTGATTTTCACATCGCTGAAGAGATTACGCAAGACACTTTCCTTTCGGTCTACAAGAACCTCGCGCAGCTCAAGAACCCGAACCAGTTTGCGGGCTGGATTTATGTGATTGCGAATCGGCTCTGCCTTAAATGGCTCGAAAAAAATAGAGTCACGATGCAATCGTTGGAAGATACACCTATGGAGGAAATAGAGAAATCTTCTTATACGCATCACATATCGGACCAACGGCAGACAGAAATCGCCGAAGATCGCCAAGAACTCGTCAAAAAACTTCTGACAAAGCTGCCGGAAAGTGAACGCACGGTGGTGACGCTCTTCTATCTCGGAGAGATGACGGCGAAGGAAATTGGGAAATTCTTAGGTGTATCTGTGAACACGATTAAAAGTCGGCTTCGCCGAGGGCGTAAACGTTTACAAGAACATCAAGAAGAACTGTTGGTCCGGGAAACACTCGGGGGTATCCCATTTCCTGCTGAAGTCACCGAGCGTATCCTGCGGCAAGTCGCCGATATGACACCGATACCGGCTCCGGTTGGCAAACCGTTGCTACCGTGGGCGGCTTTTGGTGCTGCCACCGTTTTGGTTATCTTGCTGCTCGGTGCGAGCAACGCATACCTTGCGCGTTTTCAGAAGCCGTACAGTTTTGAAGCACAATCTGAACCTACGATTGAAATCATTGACACACCTATCATTCTCAATAGTACGGCGAAACCCACTGTGCGAAATCAAGCGGGTCGGGCTGCTGCCGTAGGTAAAAATAACGGGACGGTCACACAAGTCTCTACAACTACGACAGCATCTGTTACGTTGGAAGATTCCGCCAAGTTTTCTAATGCAAAATGGACGCAGGGCAGCGCGCCGCCAGGCGGACACGTACGCGATATTTTCGCGACAGCTGAAGGCACCGTCTATGCTGTTGCCCCGACAGGCATATACAGATTAAAAACAGACGGGACCGCGTGGACACGTGTCAACACGGATATTCCAATTGGTAACTCTCTAATGCCGATGACAGAGCATGGCGGTGCCCTCTACATAGTATCCACCGATGAAATATTTACGTCAGAGGATAAGGGGGAAACGTGGGGGACGATGGGTCCCAGACCCCAGGGACACGCTGTGGGTATCATCATTACAGACGAGGCAGAAGCAGGTTCTACGATGTATCTGGCACTTAGAAATGAAGGGATTTATCGATCGACAGATGCCGGAAGACAATGGATATCTTTTAATGATGGCTTGACAAGTAAAGAAATTTCCGCACTGGCGGTTGTTGAAAAAACAGTGTTCGCTGGTACAGCGCGCGGGCTCTATCGCCTCGATGCAGGGATTTGGAAAAAGTTGCCGGTGGAGACATCAAGAGCCGTTTACTCCTTGGCAGTGTTTGAGAATAATCTCTATGTTGGAACAGGGCCCGAGGCGTTGGGATTCACGCCAATAGAAGAAGAACAAGAAGTGCCAAGAAATGAGTCGCATGCACTCAAGATTTTTCATTCGGTTGACTTCGGAACGTCGTGGACTGAAATAACACCCAGTCATAAACCTTCTCTTCATGGTGTTTATGATCGAGTGATACCGTCAGGCATGAAGGTTTTGGTTACGGGTGAAATGCTCTTAGTGTCAACTGCCATGCAAAGCTATCGTTCAACAGATAACGGTCAAACCTGGACAGAACTTTCGGGGAATTCGGAACTGTTCATGACCAATAGTTTTCCAGCTGTGGCAGTAAACGAGACGACGTTTTACAAAGTTGGTCGCTTCGGGATTCATCGTACAACTGATGGTGGAAAGCGGTGGCGCCTACTTATAGATGGAATGGTGGGAACAAGGTTGAAGAATTTGGTCGCGCTCAACGATAGATTATATGCGCACACTGGTGATGCGGTGTATCAATCAACTGACGAAGGTGCGTCTTGGAAAAAAATCTTAATGACTGAGAAGTTTGCTGGGCGGGTGACTACAATTACAAATCAATTATCAAAACCAGAGAGCGCGCGTGTCTCCCACACCTTTAATTCAGAATTGGTAGTTGATGACAATAATCTTTATCTTATTTCATCTAAAATTAACAACTTGCAAGTTTCCCGCATATCTACAAACGGCACTATACACAGTCCCGTTCAAAGCATACCCACTTTTGATAATGAAGCACTGCTCCATAAGGCACGGACAGGGAGCGCGGCAGCGGAAGAGACTCACCTATCTGACAATTCCGAAAAAGAGCATCATTCAATTGTATCAATCGTTCCACCGCCTATACGCGGGAAGGACGCTACAACCAGAATGATCGTCGTCTGTAACGATGTCTTCTACGCTGAACACAGACGTACGCTTTTTAAGTGGAGACTTGGGACCCCGGAGTGGATAAGCACAAGCTTAACGGACATGAGCCAACAGTCCTATGATAACGACAGCGAGGATCTCAAATTAGCAGTTTCGGGAGAAACCATCTATGTCGGCAAACGCGATGGTAAACTGTTTCAGTCTTTTGATGACGGCGACAGTTGGAGAGATGTTACGCCAAGTCTTCCGCTTCGCTTTGCGATTTTCAAAGAGATAGCCTTTGTAGGGTCAACAGTGTATGTCGCAACGGATGAAGGGGTCTTGAGTTCAGAAACCGGTGCCCACTGGCGCGTGCTAACCGATAGCACAGGTGCGCGTCCGGTCATAGCCAAATTCGTTGTGGATGGTACTACAGTTCATGGTGTTGGCGATAGTGGGATCTATCGCTTGGATACGCGCGGGCGATGGAAACAGGTTTCTTCAGAAGTTTTAGGTGAAGCTGTTTCTATCGCTATCCTTAACAATAAGCTCTACAGTGCCATTGAAGATCACGGGATATTTCACATCTCGCTTGCAGAGGAATAGGAAAACCGCATTGGGGCGAGGCAACCTCGCCCCTACGGACCAAATCGGACTATAAAGCATGATCTTCGGGATGGACACCTTTTGTAAACGTGCCGAAACCGAAGAAAGTCGGTGAATAATCGCCGACATAATCGACAACGCTCTTATCAGGAATTGCGTCTTCCATCTCCATACACCAATAACAACCGTTCACAAGGAGCCGGCGGAGTCCTTCGCTCTCTAAATCGACAGAGGCACCCATCGTCGTGTTAAGGACGCGTGAGGTATTACCTTCGTCCCCTGTATAGGTTTTAATCCACACCATCGGCATTGTGACGGTATCCGTTTTTGGTGCATCTGTCGGTTCCATACCGACCAGCACCTGTCCGTGGATAAGTACTTGAGAATCGCCCGTCAAGTCATTAATGCCGTAAACATCGGACGGTCCCCAAACATCGTCAACACCTTTGAGGATCGGATGGTCCTGCATAGCTGCGTCAATGACACCGCGCGCGCTCTCTTTACCGTGATGTCCATGGTGGTTAACCCACGTCTCGCCGAGGACTTGTCTGCCGTAGCCGCCTTCAAAATCCTTGCTGTTAAAGCTGTATCTTGCATAAGGACCCTCAAGGTCTCGGCTATAACTGAAAGCGTGCGTTGCTGTCCGGAGTCCCATCACAGGTTTACCAGCATTCGTATAGTCAACGATGTACTTCATCTGTTCATCGGGTAGTTCGCGGAAACGCGTGAACAGCACCATCATATCGGCAGATTCTAAGTGATGGAGTCCGGGAATGTTGGTCTGAACCTCCGGATCGATTTCACCCGTTTCGGGGTTAACGGCAAACAACACCGTACATTTAAACCCGTGGTGTGTAGCTAATACCTTCCCTAACATCGGTAACGCCTCTTCAGAGCGATACTCCTCATCGCCACTGACGAGAACAATATGCTTGCCCTTTCCGGGCCCCTCGTTTCCTTCGTAAACAACCCATTCATTTTTCATCAAAAGTTAAACTCCATTCTCATAAGATTTTGCTTTAGTATAGCATATCTCTCCGTTGAAGTCACATTAAATTCAAGAATTGATAGTCGCCCACATGTCCTACGGCGGCGATCAGAATATCCTCAATTGTCAAATATTTTATAGATTGCCGAGAGTTTTCCATGCGCGCTCATTTTTTTCTCCATAGTGCGTTCTTGTCAACGGTTTACGCCTCTGCTAATGCATCTTCAAGGTCCGCCACCGCATCAATAGCATCTACAAGTTCTTTTCTGTAGATATTCACGAAGGTGACATGACTGAGTTCGTTTAGGATAAATTTTCGAGCCAATTCAATTTTGTCAATAACTCTTAGATCTAAAGACGGGAGGCCCGCGTCGTCCGTTTCCATTTTTATCGGCACCCAGAAGTCTTCGCTTTTCAAATCCTTCGGATTTTCGCGATACCTAACAGCGAGATTATTTTTTTCGCAGTATCGCTTGATTGCCGCTTCAAAAGCAGTACGGACGTAGATTGCACACGCTTTGTAGTCATTCGCATTGAGATATTCCCTCGCTTTTTCAAGGTATGCTTTATTTTCCACATAGACAGGAAGTTCATACGCATCGGTTTGGGAGAAATAGAATTCAACGTATTTCCAATCCTTCTGTGCTGTCCGCTGTTTGGCGATTTCGTACCACGTTTTATCGTAAGTTGTCAAAAAGATTTGGTAGTCTGAGAAATACTCGTCAAGGATATCAATCAACGGAAGCCTGTTTGACATGTCCAAACCGATTAGAGCATCATCCAGTGCAAGAATCTTCAGGTCACTGGCGGGTTGAAGTTGAAATCCGGCAAAAAAGATCGAAAGGGCAATTGCCGATAACTTTGCCTCGTTCAAAAATCGGTGATGCGCGGTGATGTCTTCATCAAAGAATTTAACCTTTACGGGAATCTCTTGGTAATTAAGCGTGTTATCTTCACGGCTGTACTCAATCCCTGGAAAACCGTCAAGTGTAACAAAGATATTTTCATATCCAAACTTACTGAGAATTTCGGATGCCTTCGTTTGTAGTTCCACTAATCGGTTATCAAGCCCTATGTTGAAAAGGTCTATTTGTGCTTCCAGATCTTCAATCTCTTGTGTTACATCTTGAACTGAAGAAAGAACGTCTGATATTTCACTCCACTGCTCGAAAAAGCTGCGCGGAGGATCGGCTACATCATTGATAACATTCTTCAGAAGCGTGTTAATCAAAAGATCAAATACGTTCACAATTTCGTTTTTGTAGTGAAGGTAGTGCGTATGTAGAAGTGCCTTATAGTCGAGAAATCCTTTTGCCTTTGACGCGTCAATAATTGCCTGGACTTCCGTATCGTTTAGAGCATCCTCCGACTCCGACCACTCATAGGTTGTCTTTGATAGGTTTGAGTCTGGTGTGAAGTTAAGTCGAACATAACCATCGTCTGTGGCGAAAATGTTTTGATGATCTATAAATCTTATAGAATTGCTCTCACTGGACTCAAGGAATAATTCTAACGCCTTATATAGAGACGTTTTTCCGCTTCCGTTTTCACCATAAATCAACAGGTTCTGCCCTTCCTCACCGAGGTCAATTTCATCTGGTCCCCGAAAAGCTTTGAAGTTTTTGATCTCAATTTTAGTAATTTTCACCATTTGTCCTCAATGATACGGATAGGTCTTAAACTATCCTGAAAAAATAGGTTTACCCGAACGGGATGTTCTCTATCGTGTAGCTGTTCGTAGAAAGCGCGGAACATAGACATTTTATCTCCCTGAATCTCGTCCACCTCGGGCAGCTCCTCCGCTATTAAATGTTTGAAGATGTCTCTGTCAGCATCCTGTAAGACATCAGGCATATAGAACTCGTAAACCAGCCCTCTGATTATCCACTCAAAATATTTGAGTACCGCAAAGTCTCGGGCGTGTGCTAAATCCTTACTATTTGTTGTCGGTTGTTGCTGGAGAAAAATTAGATAATCGACAAGCTTACGAACCAAGTCTTTCTGTGTTGCCTTGAGATCCGGAATAGGAATCTGCTTTATATAGTCATCGCGTGCCTCAAGTTTACCCCCGTCTAATTGTTTGGATGTCTGCGAATAGAACCACTCCACAGCGAGGGTATTAAGGAGACCACATAACCACGTTTCGTCGGTGGGAATAATGTAGCAGGTGTATCCACAGTAAAGGCCTTCAGTCTCAACAGCAAAAGTTTGGGAATCATAAAGATTTGGACAGACCAGTTTCGGTTGCGCGAAATGCTCACCTTCCTCAAGAGATGCCTGGAGTTCATACCACTCCTGTTCATCTCCCCTTTTGCTCAGAAGTTCTTTGTATTTTTCTAAGTATTTTAGGACTGCAGGGTAAGCGTTAATCTCTATGCCGCGGTAGGTAAAGATCAACCACTGATCTTTTGACTCTGCCTGCCAGCGTTTGATATCTGCTCTCTGTAAAAACGGCTTCAAAATATCAGCAGATGATGGATGCTCCGTAATAAGCCGATTTCGCGTCGCTCCATCTACCATAAACACTTCAGTAGGTACTGTTTCGATACCGAAACACGGAGGTTCCTTGATATATTCTCCCAGCGGTGTGCCAGCGTTTCGGAATCTTTGCAGCATATCTAAAACCTCCGGCGATCCAAGGGGTTTCCCCTCGGAGTCTTCTAAGGCTTTCTCCACCATGGGGTAACGATGCCTGAAACCTTGTCGGACGAGTGCGATGATGTCTTTTGGTAACTTGACCTTATGTTTCCGCTCAAAGGCGGCAACGTTTCTGTAACCGTTCCGAAATGCCGCAACGATATCCATTCCTATCTCTTTGGCAGTAATTAAATCTTCTTTTGCTTTCTTCCATTCTTGTAGGTGCAACCATGCTTCTCCTCGATTGTAATAGACATCGGCATCATCAGGTTTTAGTGCTATTGCTTTAGTATAGTCTTCTATAGCAGGGTTTACTTCGCCTTTACTGAAATAAGCTGCCCCTCGATTGTTATAGAGACGAGTATCATCAGGGGTAAGTTGTACTGCCTTGGTATAGTCTTCTATGGCAAGGTCAAAGTCACCTATGTAGATGTAAGCATTCCCGCGACTGTAATATACTCCAGCATGCTCGGGATTGAGTTCTATGGTTTTGTTATAGTCTATAATCGCACGCTCAAGGTCGTTTTGGGCACTATAAGCTAAACCACGATTGAAATAAGCTGATGCAAATTCGGGATCTAATTCTATTGCTCTGTTATAACTTTCAATAGCGAGGTCAAGTTCGTCCTGATTTTGGTAGGCTTCTCCACGATTGTAATAGGCCTCTACATAATCAGGTTTAAGACTTATCGCTATGTTGAAATCTTGAATAGCTTTATCAAAAAGCAGTAAACTGCGGTGAGCATTCCCACGGAAAAAGTAGACAAGTGGACCGTCAAGTTTGAGGTTTATCGCCATACTAAGATCATCAATTGCCTCGCGAAATTTCTCCTGCTCGCGATAAACGAGACCGCGATTATAATATGCCCAAGGAGCCTCTGAATTCAGTTCTATCGCCTCGGTAAACGCCTCTATTGCTTTATCAAATTCACCATTTTCACCATAAGCAATCCCGCGTACATTATAGGTATCGGCATCATCAGGTTCTACTTCGGAGGTCAGTAAAATGACTATGTCTTTTGGTAACTGGACACCGTGTTTCTGTTCAAAAGCTGCAACGCTTCCGTATATATTATGAAAGGCAACAGTGATATCCAATCCCTTATTTCGGGCAGTTATCAGATCAGTTTTGGCTTTTTCCCATTCTCTTACGCTTAACCATGCTGCTCCGCGGCTATAATAAGCCATTACAAGTTCAGGATTTAGTTCTATCACTTTAGTATAGTCTTCAATAGCCAGATGCCACTCGTTTTTCCAGAGATAGACAGCAGCACGATTAACATAACCAAAGATATGTTCTGGCTGAAGTTTTATCGCCATTTCAAAATCTTGGATAGCAAGGTTAAAGTCACCTTTGTCAAGATAAACTAAGCCACGGTTATTATAGGCTTCATAAGTTGCATGACTGTTTGGATCTAATGCTATCATCACGGTATAGCTTTCAATAGCAAGATCAAGTTGATTAACCGCACGATAAGCCACCCCGAGATTCACATAAGCATCAGTAAAATTTGGATTTAATTGTGTCTCTGTTATATAATCTTCAATAGCGCGCCTATAATCGCCTTTGCTGCGATGAGCGTTCCCTCGGCTATAATAGGCACCAGCACGATCAAATTTGAGCCGGATTGCCATAGTATAGGCTGCGATGGCCTGATCGATCTCTCCGATCTCTTGGTAAGTATTACCAAGATTAAAATGAAAATCAGCATCATCTGGGTTTAGTCTTATCGCTTCAGTGTAGTCATCAATAGCCTGAGCGAAGTTGCCTGTTTCTCCGTATGTGTTACCGCGATTACTGTAGATTGGGGCAAACGTTGGGTTGAGTTTTATTGCCTTGTTATAATCCTCTATAGCGAGGTCGTACTTACTATTCTGTGCGTAAGCATTACCTCGGTTGTTATATGCTTCCGCAAGTTCTGGATTCAGTTCTATTGCTTTGTTCAAGTCTGCAATAGCGGCATCAAGTTGATTTTTGTTCCTGTAAGCGTTGCCGCGACCACAATATGCGTCGGCATCACCGGGTTTAAGTTGTATTGCTGTATCATAGTCTTGGATAGCAAGATCCAACTTGCCTTTGCTGATGTAAGCATTGCCGCGATTGTTATATGCCTCGGCATAATTCGGTTTAAGTCTTATCGCCTCGTTCAAGTCCACAATGGCACTGTCAAACTCGCCTTTGCTCGTGTAAACACTACCACGATTACAATATGCGTCGGCATAATCTGGGTCGAGTCTTATGGCTTCGTTTAAGTCTTGGATAGCATCGTCAAAATCACCTTTTACGTTATAAGCTGTACCACGATTGCTATAGGCCTCGGCATAATCAGGTTTTAGCTCTATTGCTTTGCTAAAATCCGCTATAGCCTTGTCAAGCTCGCCAAGAATAACGTAAGCTGCACCACGATTGCCATAGGTTTGAACATAATCGGGGTTGAGATTTATCGCTATGTTGTAGTCTTCAATAGCTTTGGTAACTTCGTCGATGCTAATGTGGGTATTGCCCCGATTGCAGTATGCCTCGGCACAATCCGGGTCAAGTCTTATAGCTTCGTTCAAATCCGCGATGGCTTTGTCAAATCTACCCATATTGTTATAAGCAATGCCGCGATTGCAGTATGCACTAACATAATCGGGGTCAAGTCTTATAGCTTCGTTCAAATCCGCGATAGCTTTGTCATACTCACCAAGAACACCGTAAGTCCCACCACGATTGCTATAGGCATGAGCATTATCACGGGCGAGTTTTATGGCTATGTCATAATCATTAATAGCCCTATCGTATTCAACTTTGCCTACGTAAGCAACAGCGCGATTGTTATAGACCTCGGTAAGGCTTGGTTTCTGTCGTATAGCCGTGTTAAAGTCTTGGATAGCAAGGTCAAAGTCTCCTTTGCAGTAGTAAGCAATACCGCGATTGTTATAGACCTCAACATAATCAGGATCCGATTCCATCGCCTTGTTAAAAGATACAATTGCTTGGTCATACTCGCCATTTTTGATATAAGCGATGCCGCGGCTGTTATATAGATCGACTTCATCACCCTTGTTTCCGTAAGCGAAACTGTAATTATAAGATGGGGTAGCAAGTATTTCATTTGTTCCTAGCATTACCTCTCCTCCACAATGCAGATTGCTTAAGAGTAATGATAACATGCAAGATGAATAGATTTCAACCGAATTTTAGCGTTAATTTCATACCCTACATACCGCTCCGTTAATTCGGAACGTGCGATAAATCGCACTACTACAAACCAAGGTTGCTATATATGCCAAGAGTCAACTACAAGAAAATTTCATAGTAACCCACGCGAACCATCACAAACTTAGAAAGCCGTAAAACATACGCCACAACTGGGTTCGAGAGCCGTAAAAGTGATCCGAAAAATACAAAGATTCATAGTAACCCAGAAAAATGCTGCCGCCGCGAAAGGGTCCAAAAACCCAGACAGCGTCTGACTTTTAGATGAGTTCATTCGGACAATCTTTGGATCATAACTATGAATCCTATGAAATTTTATATGCTAACGGCAATCCTGAAAAATCTTGCCCCTCTGATAAGGGACAAATGGGGGTATCCTAATTCTGAAAATCTGCTTCCAAAAACTTTACACACCCGTTTTTGGTTAAGCAGTTGACAAATCTTTTAGATTGCGGTAAAATAAAAAAAATACATCGCGAGACCTTTCATTACTTCTTAGCTATAGCTTACACTGGAGGATCTGGATTGTTAAAAGTATCAAAGTTTGGTGGGAGCTCGCTCGCTTCAGCGGAGCAAGTGAGCCAAGTTTGCGACATTATTACCGCTGACCCGGGACGCCGCCTGATCGTCGTCTCCGCACCGGGAAAACGACACGACCAAGACATCAAGGTGACAGACCTACTCATCACAGCAGCGTCACAACGTCTCGCCGGTAAACTCGGTGCTTCTGAATGCGCTGAAGCCATTGAACGTTATCGTAGCATCGCTTCCGAATTAGGAATCCCTGCTGAGGTCGTTGAACCTATTGCGCGCGACCTAACAGAACGGCTTGAAAATGATATAACCGATGCGGATCTCTATATGGATACGATGAAAGCAGGCGGTGAAGATAACTGTGCGCGTCTCATCGCAGAAGTGCTACAAGCGCGCGGCATAGATGCACATTACGTGGATCCGAAGGACGCAGGTTTGCTGCTCTCCGACGACCCCGGCAATGCGCAAGTCTTACCGGAGGCATATAACCGTCTGCGCGATCTGCATGAGCGTCCAGGGGTCACTATCTTCCCCGGTTTCTTCGGTTACTCAAAACAGGGCAACATCGTCACTTTCTCGCGCGGGGGTTCGGACATCACAGGTGCTATTCTTGCAAGTGCCGTTCGGGCGGAGGTGTATGAAAACTTTACGGACGTTGATTCTGTGTTTGCTGCGAATCCGTCTATCGTTAAGGAACCAGCACCGATCGCGGAGTTAACCTATCGTGAAATGCGGGAACTCTCTTACGCGGGTTTCTCTGTGTTCCACGATGAAGCACTCGAACCCGTCTATCGCGCCCACGTACCTGTCAACATCCGAAACACTAATAATCCGGACGCAGCTGGCACCTTGATTGTGCCGACCCGCAAATCCACAGATATTCCGATTGTGGGGATCGCGGCAATGGATAGCGTTTGTTGCATATATCTGAGTAAATACCTGATGAACCGCCAGATCGGGTTCGGGCGGCGTTTGCTGCAGATATTGGAAACTGAAGAGATCTCTTTTGAGCATGTGCCTTCCGGTATAGACAACATGTCGGTTATTATCCGTGAAGAAAATCTTTCAGTCCAGAAGGAGAGCAGGATTGTCGAACAGATTCGCCAAACGCTTGCGCCCGAAGATATCTCCGTAGAACGCGGTTTAGCACTCATCATGGTCGTTGGTGAAGGCATGCGGCGCACTGTCGGTATCGCCTCACGTGCTACGAGTGCATTAGCCAGTGCGACTGTGAACATTGAGATGATTAATCAAGGTTCCAATGAAGTTAGCATGATGTTTGGCATTAAGTCCGAAGATATGAAAATAGCTGTTCAAGCACTTTACGAGGAATTTTTCAATGGAGATAACAGTTCAACCTAAAGAATTAGCCGCCGGAGAACTTTCCGAAGTACACGTGAAGCAAGCTGTAGAAGCGATCCGCGTTGATGGTTACGTGGTTTTAGAAAATGTTGTTAGCCATGAACATCTTGATATTCTTCGCGAACGGATGGATGCCGACGCACAAATCCTTATTAAAGCAGAGAAATGGGGCGGTGCCGGTGGACTTAAGGGGCATCTACAGCTGGGACCGCCACCTTTCGCGCCGTATATTTTTAGAGACATCGTGGCGAACCCTTATGTTGTGCAAGTGACGAAGGCACTCCTGGGTCCGGGAGTCTATAATAACTTTTACAACGGCAATACGAATTGTCCCGGCAGTACGACGCAACCGCTGCACCGCGATGGTGATCACCTTTGGTTGGATCAAGAGATAGCACATCCAACGGCACAAGTGGTTGTCAACATCTCACCGCAGGATACAACCGAAGAAAACGGGAGCGTAGAACTGTGGCCGGGGTCACACTTGGATGTCAGCGGTCGACGTATAGACGAAGCACATGAGGAAGAACGTCGCAAAATCGCACCGCCTGTACGTGGCAATGCAAAGAAAGGGAGTGTCCTGATACGGGATATACGGTTGTGGCATCGCGGTGTCCCGAACCGGTCTGATGCGCCGCGTCACATGATAGCCATGATTCACCGAGTCCAGTGGCTTCGCTCCAACAGACGTTTAAAGTACCGCACGGGGTGCGAAGTCGCTTTTGAAAACAGCGATCTGGACCATAATGCCGAGTTTGTTGACGCTAAAATGGACGATTATCTGTTCAATCCGAAATTCTGATGTGAGGAAAATATGAGAGAATTTGGGACGCGAGGTCCTGTCAATCCCGAGGATAACTATGTCGTTTCGCGCAGCGAAGAGCTTGCGGATTTCGTTAACCGCGTTAAACAAGGACGCTATATCGTTCTCTTTGCCCCACGCCAGAGCGGCAAAACCACGTTCTTCAAGGAAGCGCTCAAGCGGATCGCAGCCAACGACAACGGCTATTTCCCGATTCAACTTAATTTTGAGATTTATAAAAATAGCGAGCCTGAGGCTTTTTATGCCGATCTTTTTGAAGATATTCGCGAGGAAATTGAGGATACCCTTGCGTCCCGCAGTATCGGACTCTCTCAGAAACGCCTCCAATTTTTAGAGCGTACACAAATGACCGACCACATCGTCATGCGACGTTTCTTTCGGCAATTACCCCGTGTGCTTATGGCTGAACTCTCTACCCCTGTACCGCCCCGCATTGTAATTATTATTGACGAGTTTGACGGTATCCCACAAGCCGCCGTAAGCGATTTCCTGCATACACTCCGTCAAATATATCTCACAGGACGCGATGTCCGATGTCCGTATAGTATCGGTATTGTCGGCGTTAAAAATATAACGCAATTGAATTATGATTCCTCTATCTCACCTTTCAACATACAAGATGAGTTCACGTTACCGAACTTCACACACGCACAAGTACACGAACTGCTCTCACAGTACACGGACGAAGTCGGACAACGCTTCGCGCCAGAAGTGATTGACATGCTTCATAAACAGACAGCGGGACAACCGTTCCTCGTCAATAGGTGTGCTCAAATCCTTACAACAGAACTCAGCATACCCAAAAGCGACACGATCCAGATGCACCACTTCTTGGAGGCATATACGCATCTGATAAATGAAAGAAACACGAACATCAGTCATCTGATTACAAACATTCGTAGAAACCCGCGCTTTGAAAAAATCCTCATGCGTATCGCTTTTTGTGGCATCAGCATCCATTTCACCCTAAACGACGACGCTATCAGTGAACTCGCCACTTACGGAGTCATCACAAAAGGAGAAGATGGGAACTGCCAGATTCTCAACCCTATCTATCTCCACTGCATCGTCCAAGCACTGAAACCCCTCATCAACGGACTTGAGTACGCGTATCACCCTGAAGATGGTCCCATAGACTTCACAGAATATATCACACCGGCGGGAGAGATTCAGATGCGGACGCTGCTTAGCAACTTCAAGGATTTCATCAGGCGCGCCGGGTTCAGAATATTACAGGTCCCCGATACACCCAAAGAATTCGTCGGGCAATACCTTCTGTTCGCTTATCTTGACGAGTTCGTTAGAATCGTGCGCGCCACAATGCGATTAGAAGTTCAAACAGGTAGAGGGAGAGCCGATATTATTATCTCGCGCAACAGACAGCAATATATCATTGAAACAAAAATATGGCGGAACGAAAAACACTATCAGGCAGGGAAGGCACAGCTCGTCGCCTATCTAAAATCGGAAGGCGCGGCAGAGGGGTACTATGTGGTGTTCGACCATCGCGAAAACGCGGAACCACAGGTAGAAACAGACACCCTGGAGGGTCTGACGCTCCAAAGCTATGTGATCCCTGTCATGCAAAAACATCCTTCACAGGTACTATCTGACTCCTGATGCTTTTAACACAAAAACTGGAGGCGAATATGAACGCCAAAACGAATTGGCTCCCCGCTGAGCCTGATCTTGAAACGGTTTGTAAAACCTACAACGACCCGATCTACGCGCTCTCACAAGCGGAGATGCCTGCCATCATTCTCAGGAACGCCTATTCACCCGCGCACTGCCATGGTCTCATAGATCGGTTCACAAATATGGGCTTGATGCGCGATGAAGCGGAGATCAATTCTGCTGACAAACGCACGCGAATCGACATCGGGACCAGTCTCGGTAATCGTGGCGGCGATAAGGCGAAATTCTTGGCACACGCGAAAGCGACAGAACACCTCTTTAGTTTCCTATTTGACAGGTTTGACAATCCTGTGGATCTCATCTATGATTCGCTCACTGCGCTTTCTCCTGGCAAAGAAGTGAAGGTCGCTCGCGAATCCGATGGCGCGCGTTACGGTCCTGCGATTTTCCGCGTCCATTATGAAACCCACAGTTATAAACCGCACATTGATCACGTCAAATACCGTGAGCAGCGTACCGATTACGCAGTCTATCGCTTTGAACATCAGTTTGCGGGTGTACTGTGCGTCCAGAACGCCGACGAAAACGGGAAAGGCACTCAAGCACTTCTACATCGATGTCTCTGGTCGGAGGCGATTCAACCTTACATCGCTGAGGAAACGTTTGATAGGTACGCCGCTGAAAACGGAATAGAGAACTACCAGGTTGATCTCCAACAGGGCGATCTTTACTTCTTTAATACGCGGTGTATTCATGAAGTACCACCCGTCCAAGGCACACGCGCCCGAATCGTTTTGGCGGTCTTTATCGGCTATTCTCCGGATGATAATGAAGTCTTCGTCTGGTCGTGAATTAAACCGATGCCACACAATTTTTCAAAAATAGGCGGAACCTCGGACACAATAGACTACAGCATCCAACCAAAGGAGAACTTCTGTTCATAATGAAAAAAGCAACACTATTTTCCATCTTTTTAACCCTCCTTATTCTTTTAAACTGCTTCGCCCAAGATCCGTCGCTACTCAGTTTGCCTGAAGGTGCCAAGGCACGTCTCGGTAAAGGGTGGATAAACGAGTTAAAATATTCGCCAGATGGAACGCGGCTGGCGGTCGCTTGCTCTATCGGTGTTTGGCTCTATGACGCACAGACGTATCAGGAAATCGCCCTGCTCACGGAACACACACAAGGTGCAAATAGCATCGCGTTTAGCCCGGATAATGAGACGCTTGCAAGTGGCAGTAGGGACGGCAACATCCGTTTATGGAATGTTGCCACAGGCACACTTCAGCAAACACTGACCGGGCATACGGATACCGTCTATAGTGTTGCTTTCAATATGAGTGGCGACACAATTGTGAGTGGCAGCGCAGATGACACAGTCCGCCTATGGGAGGTCGCATCCGGTGAGCAACAGCGAACATTAACAGGGCATACCGACGCTATCTATAGCGTCGCTTTCAATGCAAATGGCGACACGGTTGCAAGTGGCAGCGCAGATGACACAGTCCGCCTATGGGAGGTCGCATCCGGTGAGCAACAGCGGACATTAACAGGGCATACCGACGCTATCTATAGCGTCGCTTTCAATGCAAATGGTGGCAACCTTGCAAGTGGCAGTGGAGATGGCACGGTCCGCTTATGGCACACGACGTTCGGGATCGTTCAACAGACGCTAACTGGACATGCAGGTGCCATCTTGAGTGTTGCGTTCGGTGCAAATGGCGACACAATCGCAAGTGGCAGCGATGATGGCACCATCGGCGTGTGGAATGCTGCAACCGGTCAGCACAATCTGACGCTTGAAGGACATACGGGTACTGTTCTGAGCGTTGCGTACAGTTCGAGTGGTGGAACACTGACAAGTGCCAGCACGGATGGCACTATCCGCGTGTGGGATACCGTCTTCGGTGGGCAGAGACAGACACTAACAGGGTATACGGATTATATCAGTAGTGTTGTATTTAGTCCGACAACGGGAACGCTCGCAAGTGGGAGCGCGGACGGCACCGTGCATCTGTGGGACACGGCTTCGGGTGTATCTACACACACGCTGACCGGGCATACGGATTGGGTCGGGAGCCTTGCATTCAGTCCGGATGGTCTTACACTTGCAAGCGGTAGTGACGACAGCACAATCCGCCTATGGGAGGTCGCCTCCGGCGAACACCAACAGACGCTTAGAGGACATGCAGATGCTGTCGGAAGTGTGACGTTTAGCCCGGAGGGTAGCATGCTCGCCAGTGCAGGTTTAGATGGTGCCATTTACATCTGGAATACTGCCACAGGGGAACGTCAGAAGACACTGATGGGGCAGACAGGCGGGATCCTGAGTATTGCGTTCAGCCCGGACGGCGACACACTCGCCAGCGGCGGTACAGATGGGACGATCTACATATCAGATGTTGCCTCCGGTCAGCAAATGCGGACACTGATAGGGCATACAGATTATGTCAGGAGCCTTGCATTCAGCCCGGATGGCGTTACACTCGCAAGTGGTAGTGATGATGGCACGATCCGCCTATGGGACACCGTTTTCGGCGAACATAAGCAGACGCTAACTGGACACACAGATTACGTCTTTAGCATTGCCTACACGTCAGATGGCGACACGCTCGTGAGCGCGAGTTTAGATAACACTATCCACCTGTGGGATACGATTTCCGGGGCACACGTTCAAACCTTGACCGGACATACAAACGGTGTTCTCGGCGTTACGCTCAGCACTGATGGTGACACACTCGCAAGTGCGAGTTTAGATGGCACGGTGCTTTTGTGGAACTTCACCCCGCCAACCAATTCTTATGCAACTGTGGCGTTTTCGCCATCTCCAGTCCAATCACCCGCCATCGGCGGGCAATTAACGTTTTCTCTCAATATTGTAGGCGGAGGTGCTGTGACAGGCTATCAGGCAACCGTTCAGTTTGATCCGTCGGCTGTCCAATTTCTTGAAAGTACGAATGGTGACTATTTGCTATCGGAGGCGTATACGGTGCCGGCACTTGCTACAAAAAACAGCGTAACGCTTGCTGCGACATCTTTCGCTGGTGAAGCCAGCGGCTCTGGAACGCTTGCGACCCTTACGTTTGAGGTGGTTGCCCCCAAAGCGTCAGCACTCACGCTATCTGATGTGCTGCTCACTGACCGGGCAGGTAGGATTTCGTACGCGCGAGTCAAAACAGGACAAATAACGGCACCTTTGCTTTCCATAGGCGACCTGGATGGCGACGGTGTCGTGAACGTTCAAGACTTGGTTATCGTCGCCTCAAACTTTTCACAAACAGGCGAAAATTTAGCGGATGTCAACGGAGATGGTATTGTTAATATTGTCGATCTCACGTTGGTGGCAGGGGCAATAACGGATACTGCCAGGGCACCAATGGCATGGCACAGCGATGCAGAAATAACGCTTACAAGAAAAGATGTGGAACAGTGGCTGCGTGAAGCACAACAGGTGGCACTATCAGATCCCGTTTTCCAGCGTGGTGTTTTCGTACTGCAGCAACTCCTTTTAGCGTTGACTCCGAGAGAGACAGTACTATTCCCGAACTATCCTAATCCTTTCAATCCTGAAACATGGATCCCGTATCAGTTGGCCACATCTGCGGATGTAACGCTTCGTATCTATGCAGCACACGGTAAACTGGTGCGGACTTTAGCACTGGGACATCAACCTGTAGGTATCTATCAGGATCGGAATCGTGCAGCATATTGGGATGGCAGAAACGAACTCGGTGAACCTGTTGCAAGCGGTGTCTATTTCTATACGTTGACAGCAGGAGATTTCATAGCAACGCGGAAAATGGTGATTATGAAATAGTATCAAATGACCATAGGATAGCGGGAGTGCTGATGACGACGCTTTGGGGCTCGACAAAAATCCGCTGACGCGGTTTTGCGGCGTACTCGCCGGTTTCTCCCTTGATAAGGGGGGTTGCGACGTGCATGCCTAACCTCGCCAGCGAGGGGCTGCGTAAGTCCCGATCTACAGCAAGGCATCTGCCAATGCCGTAAAATCATCTACTGTTACATCGGGTTGGTAAGACGTATCTTCATAGGGGAGTTTATAGCGATTGACAAACGCGCCTTTATATCCGCATGCGCGTGCGCCCATGATGTCAAACGAATTCGCGGACACCATGAGACACGCGTTGACTTCAAGCCCTAACTTGCCTGCAGCTGCGCGATAGACACCTGGATGCGGTTTAAACGCGCCTACCGATGCAACCGAAATCACATCGTTAAAATCCCACGCCACGCGTTCTGTCACAAGATATTCTAAAAACGATGGGTCCCCGTTGGATAAAACGACCAACTGATACCGGGCTTGGAGCCGCGAGAGTGCAGCCGAAACCTCGGAAAAGGGGGACAATTGCTGCCAACCCTGCATAAATTCCGCCACTACATCCGGTGAAGCATCAATATTGTTAAGTCTCAGGGTGTAGTGCAAGGCGCGCCGGACCGTCTCAAGGTAGCCGCTATGTTCGAGCATCATAATCGTGTCTTGATACTGCTCGATTCGTTGTCTGTAACGCCACTGCTGCCAGAATTCATCAGGCGACACATCTGAAGCGCGCGCCGCCAAGGATTTGCTAATAAACGGCGTAAGGCTGCCCCCCAAGTCTAAAATTGTGCCGAATAGGTCAAAAGTGAGTGCCTGTGTCTCCGTAAAATTTGCCATAAAGTGTCCTTGAAACTACGGCACGACGGCGCGTGCCTGCTACTATAACTCGACTGTGCGTCCGGTTGCCATCGCTTCAAAGGCGGCATCGATGACGCGCATTTGGTTTACGCAGCTTTCTGGTGAGATCCGGTGCGGGTTCCCCGTTGCTAAACACTCACAGAGATGCTCCAATTGCAATGCGAATTGGAAACACGGTTCAAAGTCGATGACTTGATGACCCTCTCGCGTGTTGAGTTCGATGGTGACAGCTGAGTTTTCATTGTTCCACGCTCTGTCAATCCGACACATTCCACCCAAGCCAGTCATTTCGGCGTATTGTCCACCGGCACAATTAAAACCTGTAGAAATCTGTGCGGTCTTTTCATCGGGGAAGACTAACAGAAGATAGGAAGCGTCATCTACTTCTAACCCTGCCTGAGAGGCACCGGATACGCGAATAGGTTCGGCTCCGAACATAAATCGTGCATGGTGGATATTGTAGCATGCTAAATCGTAGATGCTGCCACCGCCCTTGGCTTTATTAAACCGCCAATTCGCTTCCGGGCGACGCGTTTCGGGGCCACCACCCCCGCCCCCTGTGCAGAAGGTACTGCGGAGCGTCATAAACTCACCGATTGCACCCGAATCAATGAGTTCTTTCGCTTTGATATGCATCGGATGATGACGGAATTTAAACGCCTCCGCGACTAAAATACCGTTTGCTTGTGCTGCCCCGACGAACGCTTCTGCCTCTACAGCTGTTGAGGTGAAGGGTTTCTCACACAAAATGGCTTTGACCTGGCGAGATTCAGAGATTTGGATACCGACTTCGGCGTGGAACGCGCCCCACGTACAGATAATCGCGATATCCAAGTTCTCAGCCGCTAACATCTCGTCTAAAGAGAGATACCGGTTTTCGGGTGCGACATCAAACCGTTCACCGAAACCGGCTAACGCATTTTCTGACACATCACAGATAGCTGCTAATTCCGCACTCGGCGCCTGTTGACATGCACTGCCGTGTGCGTTTGCGATTCCGCCTGTTCCTACGAGTCCAACACGGTAAGGAGTATTTGACATAATGGTTCCTTTCTGTTGTTAGGGTGGTGTTAGTGCATAACCGTTTTCAACGATTGCTTTTTTTAGAAACGCAAATTCATATTGCGGTAACGATGCGCCGGGTTCCAATGCCGCGAGGTCTTTTTTCCAGCGATCTACCGCGTCCGCGCGTACGATGATCCTACCGAGGGGTATCCCCAAGAACGCCTCAAGTGCTTTGAGTATCCGCTCCTGTTCTAACACAAAATCCTCGAAACGGATCTGGATAACGTTCTTAGGCATCGGTGTCGCTTGCATGAGTTTATACTGATATATCCAAGAAATGGCGCGTCGCTCATAAATGTCGTCGGTTTCAGGGTAGACAACCCCAAAATCGCGGAGGTCATCAGTTTTGTGGCTGCCCCGAATACAATCGCGCGGGTCGCGAATCCAATGGATATACTTTATGTCCGGAAACATTCGGACGATCCACGGGTAGACGAGCGTTGTTTCTGGAATCTTCCAGCCTTTATGTGGAGCAGGGTTCTGTAACACATCCGCTAAGTAGGTATTGATAAGCCGTTCGAACTCTGGATCAATCGGCATTGTGAATAGCGGATCAAAATCCCACGAGAGTCCACCCTTCCATTTGACATATTGTGCCATGACTCTGCAGGCATCATACATTGCGTGCGGCGGGATCTTGTCGCCGGAAGGGTTAAGTTGACTCCCCATGAAGACCCCGCTGGCGTATAATGTATGAGAGATGGCACGTGTCCCAGAATGACCACGCCCAATTACTGTAATTAAAGCCATAGTTTTGTGAACAGAAAAGTCTTGCTAATTTTCAGAAATTAAAAGATAATAGATAGAAACAATTCTGATTTTATCAGAAAACACTTAATTAGGCAAATCAAAAATGTGAACGGGTGTGTAAATATTTTGTCAAACATTGCCGCACGCTCAGGAAATATCAACATCGTAGCGGCGAGGTCGCCTCGTCCCTATGCACAATGACGAAAACTTTATACACCGACGTGAAGGTTAGGAGATTTTTAATGAGAAGGACATTTATAGGTATTGTTGGTGTATTCGCACTCACGCTGGCTTTCATTGGGTGTGATAGGATTCAAAAAGCGGTTACGCCAGCGGAAATTGTTGCGCCTGAAGTCAGCGACACGGTTAAAATTGGATTTCTCGCTTCGGGGAGCCGGACAACATATCCAAATGGGGGACATATAGCGGTTGCGGAAATTAACGCCGGTGGCGGGCTACTCGGTAGGACTGTTGAATTGGTAACTGAGGTAGGCATTGCTACGCCTGAGGCTGCCGTTGAAGCGGCTTCACAGATGATCCTTACCGATGCAATTATCGCGCTTATTGGACCCAACCGCTCCACACAAGCTATTCGGATAGCAGCTTTGGCACAAGAACATAGCTTGCCCATTGTGACCACAACCGCAACAAATCCTGATGTTACAAGCATGAGTGACTTTGTTTTCATGGCAGCTTTCACGGACGCATATCAAGGCGCCGTCATGGCGCGGTTTGCGGCGGAGGAACTCGGTTTGACTTCTGTCGCTGTGCTGACGCAAAGCGGAGAAATCTATTCTGAAGGTATCTCCGAATTTTTTATTACCAACTTTACTGCCGCTGGCGGCACAATTGCTGCAAGCGAGTTTTATGCAATTACGGATACAGATTTTACTGAACAGCTGAACAGCATCGCGGCAGCGACCCCTGAGGCACTTTTCATTGCCGGCTGGGTCCAACAGGTCGGTCCTATAACTCAACAGGCACGCGCCCTTCCGCTCTTGAACGCCGCGAGCGAGCCGACGCTCCTGCTCGGCACAGATACGTGGGATAATCCGATTTTGCTCGACAATGAAGACGCTGAGATCGAAGGCAGTTTTTTCAGTGGCCATTTTTCCGCTGTAACCGATAAACCGAGCGCGAAAGCGTTTGTGGAAGCGTATCAAGCAGCGTACGGCGAGTTACCGATCGGTGGACACGCTGTTAGCTATGATGCAACGAAAGTCCTGCTCGCGGCGATCACGCGCGCGGGAAGTTTTGAGGGTGAAGCTATCCGGGCGGAGTTGGCAGCAACGAAAGACTACGTCGGTGCGACTGACATCGCAGGTTATGACGAAAACCGGCACCCAACCAAAAGTGCTGTAATTTTCACCATCACAGATGGCGAAAAGCAGTTCTATAAGCAAATTGATCCTTAATTTCCGAGATATTAACGAAAGGAATTATTTTATGTCCAAATTATTAGCGATATTAACTCTGGTTGTATTGGCACTGGCACCCTTGGGGTGTGAGAGAACCGCAAAGATTATGACCCCCACAGAAGCACAAGAAACCGTTAAGATCGGTTTCATCGTTGCTGGGGAACGGATTACCTACCCGTATGGGGCAGAGATGGCTGTCACAGAAATTAACCAACAAGGCGGGTTTCTTGGAACGCCGATCGAATTGATCGGGCATATTAACAAAGAAGCGATACCGGAAGTGTCTGTCCAACTTGCCGAAACATTGATTGTTGAGGACAAAATTATCGGGCTCATTGGCCCCAACCGATCTTCTCATGCTGTTGAAATAGGACCCGTAGCACAGCAGTACGGGGTGCCGATGGTGACCACAACAGCAACCAATCCCAACGTAACCAATGCCGGTGATTTCGTTTTCATGGCATCTTTCACAGACAGTTTCCAAGGTGCTGTCATGGCACAGTTCGCAAAATCGGAACTCGGTGCTAAGACTGCTGCCGTGCTTACACGCACTGGGGATCTCTATACAGAGGGGATCTCTGAATTTTTCATATCCAATTTTAGCGAACTGGGCGGCGACCTCGTCGCGAATGAATTCTATGCAGCGGGGACCTCAGATTTCGCAGCACAACTCGCTAACATCGCAACTGCGAAACCGGATGTGCTTTTTATCGCAGGTTTCGTGGCAGACCTCGGACCCATCACGCAACAAGCGCGAGCGATTCCGTTGCAAAATGCTGCAGGGGATCCCACGATTTTCCTCGGCGCGGATTCATGGGATAGTCAGCTCCTATTCGATGATGAGAGTGCTGAAATAGAAGGCAGTTTCTTCAGCGGTCACTTCTCACCAGAGACAGACCAACCGACAGCGCGCGCGTTTGTTAGTACTTACGAATCCATCTATGAAGCGACACCTACGGGCGGGGTCGCGGTGAGCTACGATGCCGTCAAACTGCTCTTTGAGGCAATAGAGCGGGCGGGCAGCCTTGATGCAGATGCGATCCGTCAGCAACTCGCTGCTACAGAAAACTACATCGGTGCAACGACGATTGCAAGTTACGATGAAAACCGGCATCCTACTAAAAGTGCAGTCATTTTCACTATCAAAAACGGGGAAAAGCAGTTTCACAAGCAGATTGACCCTTAAAAGTAGTAGACCGACTTCGTCCGTCACAATACCATGAAAACTTTCTTTTTTCTGATATTCACAGCAATTATCGTTTCAGTCTGCTGTTTCCCATCAACCGCACAAGATTACTCACAAATCGGGTTACCCGAAGGTGCAATAGCACGGCACGGTAAAGGGAGACTTGGGAAGCTCCAATTCTCTCCTAAGGGTCATCAGCTTGCAGTTTCCACCTCTGTCGGGATTTGGTTCTATGATCCAGACACAGGCAAAATGCTCGACTTACTACCCCAGACAACTTATAATTCCAATTTTGAATTTGCGTATTCACCAGCCGGTCATATAATCGCCAGTGCAAGTAAGGATGGCAAAGTGCATCTGTTAGATGTTGCTACAAAACAAAACAGAGGGAGACTTACAAAATATGGGCGTGAAATTACGGCTCTCGCGTTCTCACCGGATGGCACAACCCTCGTTGCTGGGGATATGGACGGCGGCACGCGCGTCTGGAACACTGAAACCTTGACACGCAGCGGCACGCTCAGGGCGCAGGCAGGTGGTGTTACAGCTGTTGCTTATTCACCGGATGGAAAAACGATTGCCACCGGCGGAAGCTGGCGATATGATAAAGACCACACGGTGCAAGTGTGGGATGCGTTCACCGGAAAACGCAAAGTCAAGCTTATCGGACATAAGAAGAGAGTAACCGCTATAGCGTATTCACCGGATAGCAGCACGATTGCTACTGCCAGTTCAGATAAAACCGTGCGACTCTGGGACGGTGATATAGGAAAACATAAAACAACGCTCACAGAGCATACTGCCAGCGTCAATGCTGTCATATATCTACCGAACGGAAGTGCGATTGCTACTGCCAGTTCAGATAAAACCGTGCGACTCTGGGACGGTGATACAGGAAAACATAAAACAACGCTCATAGGGCATACTGCGGGTGTCAATGCTATTGCCTGTTCAGCCGATAGTACAATGATCGCCAGCGCGAGTTCAGACGGTACCGTCCGATTATGGGACGTAGACACGGGTGAGACCAAAACGATACTCACAGGGCATAATCGTCCGAACATTGCAGCGTTCTCACCGGATGGCGATATAAGCATCAGCGAAGCCCCGCCATTGAGAGGTGTGGACGCAGCGAACCGCAAAAGTATTTCCCCCGATGGGAAGACGATCGCGACCGTCGAATGGTCTGATATTGTCCAGTTATTTGATGCTCAGACGGGAAAGCGCAAGGCAACACTGAGACATACCAACTTTATGGATTGGATCCACATGATAATAACGGATCGCGAGTATGATATAGGAACCGTAGCATTTTCACCTGATGGGAATATGATCGTTACGGGCGGTGGATATTATACGCACGACCAAGGCACCGTGGACGTGTGGCATACGCGGACGCGGAAACGTAGGGTCATCTATAAAGGTCCAGGATATGTCTCTGCCGTGGCATTTTCGCCAGATGGTAAAACAATCGCCGCTGGAGATTGGGAAAATAGGATCCGGTTATGGCATGCTGTAACGGGTAAGGAACTTCAAACCATACGCACAGCACATAAAAGCGGCGTTAATGCCATCGGATATGCACCCGATGGAAAAACAATTGCTACTGGAAGTTGGGATACCACTCTGCGGCTATGGAATGCAAAGACTGGAAAACAGATAAAGACTTTCACAGGGCACATAGGGATTAAATCTATCTTGTATGCCCCTAATGGCGATACCATCGTCACCGGGCATGAAGATGGAACCGTGCTCCTCTGGGACCTTACACCAATCTTGATGAAAAAATAGAGCGAACCGCCATCGAAAAAACGTGACAACCCACAGGACTATTCAATTGTACCTATTCACTTTACGTATGTGCATTTTTTCCTCTATAGGAGCGAGCTGGGCTCGCGATTTTTTGCGAATAACATTCACCTATGTAAAGCAAAACCAAGATCCAAATCGTACAATTGAATGTCTCTGGACAACCCACGATGTTTGTGGTATAGTTATTAGAGTGTGCATCAGTACGCAAAGATCATAACCCGGACATTTTGGAAATGTGAAGGAGCAACATAATGAACAGACCGCCAGAAGATTTCGTCCTTGTAGACGAAGAACGGCTTCTTAACTTTAGCACTGCCTGCTTTGAAAAAGCCGGTATTACACACGAACACGCTACACTCATCAGTCGCCTCCTCGTTAATTCCGACCTGCGCGGGGTGCGTAGCCACGGCACCCGAACCGTCAACGGCTACTGTGGCGGTTTTGAAAACGGGAGTCTCAATCCTAACCCCGATATCCGTGTCCTCCACGAAACACCGACGGCTGTTGTGCTCGACGGAAATGGCACCCTCGGCTATCTTCCGATGGTACGCGCCACAGAGCACGCGATTGCTAAAGCGAAAGAAGTCGGCATCGGGATGGGACTCGTCCGCTATATAGGACACTATGGATCCGCAGGCCACTATGCACGCTTATGTAATGAGGCAGGGTGTATCGGGTTTTCTGTGCAAGGGTATCAGAACCACGGCAATGCCGGAAACCAAGCCCCCAAACCGCAGCTCGGTTATTACGGTAACCCGCCTATCTGTTTCGCGATCCCTTCTGGTGATGAACCGCCGGTTGTCCTCGATGCAGCGACCTGTATCATGGCGGACTACCAACGGGGTCCTGAATTCGACGCGCTCCTTTCAATGATCCCAGCGGCTTTCTTCAAGAGCATCGGTTATACCGCTGTGGCGTGCCTACTCGGTGGTGCCCTGACCGGTTTCACAGAACTACCACCTGAAGGGACCGCAAAATGGACCGGCGCGCGTCATGGCGGCATGGTACTCACAATAGACATCGCATCTGTCGTGCCGATGGATGTCTTCCACGCTGAAGTTGATCGGTTGGTGCACGATGTTCGCGAAACTTATGAACCGTTACCGAGCACCGATAGTGCACTGCTCCCCGGGGCGATCGAAACGGAACGCACAGAACAGTACCGTCGTGATGGCATCCGTTACGGTGAGATGGAGCAAGAATCCGCTCGTGGTGTCAGTGAACGGTTAGGTGTACCACTGCCGTGGGATGAATAGCTTTCACACAGCGTCTATTAAAGGAAATCAGGAAAATAGATGATTTTTCTTGATTGTTTTTAGAGGATATTATAATATATTTTGTTGACTGATAACTGATGACTCCTTACCGAAATATTCATTTAAATTTCATAAGAAAATACCTTAAAGGAGATTTTCGTTGTGTATACTCGGATTAAAACCGTTTTTTTGTTTTATATGGTTACGTTGCTTATGTGTTTCAATTCCTTTTTCCTAATGAACGCCGCTGCACAAGTCAACACTGAACCTGTTGCTGCAAGCAACGGACTTAACTATACATTTGAGACGATTGACGTTCCGGGTGTAGACTTTTTAGCAGTGGCAGCGAGTTCCGACTATGAAGATTACGCCGGCTACACACGGCGGACTACTGATGGCAAAATAGTCGCTTTCACACTCCTCAATGATGGTGTTTTCACGACCTACGATTTCCCCAGCGCACAGGAAACGCGGTTTTACGCCCTCGGTAATAACGGAAACGCCGGCGGCTATTATGTGGATAGCGACGGAAATCACCGGGGTGTCGTCTTGGAAAACGGTGAATTGCGAGGATACGATTTTCCGAATGCCGTCGAAACCGAGATATACGGTATCAGTGACTCTACAGGGAAACTCACCGGCAATTTTATAGACGACTCAGGCGTTCGGCGCGGCTTCACAGGCGACGAAATCGTCACATTCCCCGGGGCATTAGAAACTTTTGCCGATTTTATCAATTCGCTCGGGGGTATGGTGGGCAGCTTCGTAGATGCTAACGGGGTATATCATCCTTATGTGCGTACTCCGACTGGCAGGTTTTTATCTCTTGGCCTCCCACTCATAGCGAATTTGGAATACTTTTTTGTGCACGGTATCAACGATGAGGGGACTGTCGTTGCACGAACCAAAGCGGTGGATGGTGTTCCACTCACTTATGCCGGCTCATTCCAGGACGGGCTTAAGCCATTTAAGCTGCCGGGCAGTGTAAGCACGGAAGGCTATAATATTAATCAGGACGGCTCTATCGTTGGACACTACGACTCAGCAGATGGACGTAGACACGGATTTATCGCAAGACCTGCAACTGACACCGATGAACCCGGCGACGATCAACCTGTTATCACCTCTGCCGACCTCAACTACACTTTTGAGACGATTGACGTTCCGGGTGTAGACTTTTTAGCAGTGGCAGCGAGTTCCGACTATGAAGATTACGCCGGCTACACACGGCGGGCTACTGACGAAAAAATAGTCGCTTTCACACTCCTCAATAATGGCGCTTTTACAACTTACAATTTCCCCAGCGCACAGGAAACGCGGTTTTACGCCCTCGGTAATAACGGAAACGCTGCCGGCTACTACGTCGATAGCGAGGGACTACACCGCGGCATCGTCTTAGAAAATGGCGAACTGCGCGGATACGATTTTCCGGGGTCCGTCGAAACCGAGATATACGGCATTAGTGACTCCACGGGGAAACTCACCGGCAATTTTATAGACGACTCAGGCGTTCGGCGCGGCTTCACAGGCGACGAAATCGTCACATTCCCCGGGGCATTAGAAACTTTTGCCGATTTTGTGAATTCGCTCGGGGGTATGGTGGGGAGCTTCGTAGATGCTGATGGGCGATATTATCCTTATGTGCGTACCCCAACTGGCAGGTTTATATCTCTTGACCTTCCACGAGCAGCCAGTTTGGAATACTTTTTTGTGCACGGTATCAACGATGCGGAGACTGTCGTTTGCCGAACCAAAGCAGTGGATAGTGTTCCGCTCACTTATGTCGGCTCATTCCAGGACGGGCTCAAGCCATTTAAGCTGCCGGGCAGCGTGAGCACAGAAGGCTATAATATTAATCAGGACGGTTCTATCGTCGGACACTACGAGTCAGCGGATGGGCGCACACACGGATTTATCGCAAGACCCACAGCAGACCCCGATGAACCCGGAGACGATCAACCCATTATCGCCCCCACCAACCTCAACTACACTTTTGAGACGATTGCCGTTCCCGGAGCGGAAACTTTAGTGTTGACAGCGAGTAGTGACTTTGAGGATTACGCCGGAAACACACGAAGTGCGGATGGTGAAAAACAGGTAGCCTTTACGCTCATTGACGGCGTTTTTACAACTTATGATTTCCCAGGTGCAAAAAACACCTATTTTTATGCCCTCGGTAATAACGGAAACGCTGCCGGACACTACGAGGATAGTGAGGGACTACACCACGGTATCGTCTTAAAAAATGGCGAATTGCGGCAATATGATTTTCCAGGTGCCGTCGAAACTGAGATATACGGTATCAGTGATGCAACAGGCAAACTGACAGGTAATTTCACGGATGCTTCTGGCGTTCGTCGCGGATTCACGGGAGAGATAATCGTTGAAGTACCCGAGGCAACGGCAACTTATGCCGATTTTATAAACGCGGGAGGCACTATGGTGGGTAGCTACGTAGATGCTAACGGCATATATCGTCCATACTACAGACGCCCTGATGGCAGGTTTATAACCATTGACAGTCAGCAAGCAGTCAATCGAGAATACCTTTTTGTGCACGGTATCAACGATCTGGGGGTTTCGGTTGTCCGACTTAAATTGC
Organism: Candidatus Poribacteria bacterium; assembly: GCA_963668035.1. Taxonomy (GTDB): domain Bacteria; phylum Poribacteria; class WGA-4E; order WGA-4E; family WGA-3G; genus WGA-3G. The sequence goes on from OY764073.1 coordinate 2,202,572, forward strand.
GGGGTGATATTCCGCGCACCTACGTGGGCAGATTCCGAGAAGGAGCAATAGAGGTGCGGTTTCCGGGCAGCGTGAGCACGGAGGGCTATAATATCAATCAGGACGGCTCTATCGTTGGGAACTATAAATCCGCAGATGGACGCATCCACGGGTTTATCGCCAGACCCGTTGCCAAGGCAGTAAGCGATCAGTTCAGCAACGCCTACACCGTCACACTGTCTAAGGGGTTGAACATGCTCTCCGTGCCATTGGCACAACCAACGCCAATGAATGCAAGATCACTCGCAGGGATCGCAGGGGCGACAACTATCATCACGCTCGACACGGCAACCCAGCAGTTCGTCGCCTGGACACCGAGTGCGCCCGACGATGGGTTTTCAATCGAAGGTGGCAAAGGTTATATTGTTAATGTTCCACAACCTCGAAACTTTGCCTTTGTGGGAGCACAATGGACAAATCCGGCCGAGGCTACTGCAGCAGCCCCTGCTATATCCACAGAGATGCCCAAGGAAGCCTGGGCGTTCGTTGTCAGTGGACATTTGGTAGGCAAACCCGCTTATGACGATTATAAGGTCAGCGTCCAAAACCTCAGAACACACAACACAATAACTGCTTCGGGGCAGGGTGATTATTTCGCCGCGGCAACCGTGGATTTGACGCGCCGGAGCGTCGTCCAAGTCGGAGATGTGATTGAAGTGCGTGTCCTCGGACCTGATGGCAATGTTGAATCCCAAACCCACAGTTTTAAGGTAACGCCTGAACACATCGCAAACGCTGTTTTGTCTGTTAGGCTTGACAGTATCGGTCAACCGAAGCAGAGTCAGTTATTGCAAAACTACCCGAACCCGTTTAACCCGGAGACCTGGATCCCCTATCAACTTTCACAAGACAGTCCGGTATCGGTCTCCATTTATGATACAACAGGTCAGTTAGTTCGCACACTTTCGCTCGGTTTCCAAGCCGCAGGTTTCTATAACAGTCGCGAACGCGCGGCCTATTGGGATGGGCGGAATGCCTTAGGTGAACGGGTTGCCAGTGGTATCTACTTTTATCAGTTGACAACACCATCGTTCCAGCAAACAAAATGCATGCTCATTGTAAAGTAGGATTTATTATTCACAGGATTTTGTGGCGTGGTTTCCCGTTAGGCTGCGCCACCATAAATAATTATAGCGTAGCCTGTTAGACTGCGTGCTAATTCACGAAACGCGTGCAGGTTTTGCGCCTGCCCGCTTAAAGGAGATTTTCATAATGCATCCTTTTATAAAACCCAGTTTTTTATTTTTCATGTTTACGGTGTGCTTAGGTCTTAACGCTTTTTTCTTAACGAACACCGAGGCACAAGTCAACATTACACCCGTTGCCGCATCTGCCGACTATACCTTTGAAACAATAGACGTTCCGGGTGTAGACTTTTTAGCGGTGACATCGAGTAGTGATTTCGAGGATTACGGAGGCTACACGAAACGTGCTGATGATGGCAAAATAGTCGCTTTCACACTCCTCAATGATGGTGTTTTCACGACCTACGATTTCCCCAGCGCACAGGAAACGCGGTTTTACGCCCTCGGTAATAACGGAAACGCCGCCGGCTACTACGTCGATAGTGAGGGGCATCACCGAGGGGTCGTCTTAGAAAATGGCGAACTGCGCGGATACGATTTTCCGAATGCCGTCGAAACCGAGATATACGGCATTAGTGACTCCACAGGGAAACTCACCGGTAATTTTATAGACGACTCAGGCGTTCGGCGCGGCTTCACAGGCGACGAAATTATTGCGTTCCCCGAGGCATTGGAAACTTTTGCCGATTTTGTGAATTCGCTCGGGGGTATGGTGGGCAGCTTCGTAGATGCTGATGGATTATATTATCCTTATGTGCGTACCCCAACTGGCAGGTTTTTATCTCTTGACCTCCCACAAGCAGCGAATCTGGAATACTTTTTTGTGCACGGTATCAACGATGAGGGGACTGTTGTTTCTCGAACCAAGAGAGTGGATAGTGTTCCGCTCACATTCGTCGGCACATTCCAAGAAGGGCTCAAGCCATTTAAACTTCCGGGCAGCGTGAGCACGGAGGGCTATAATATTAATCAGGACGGCTCTATCGTTGGAAACTACGAGTCAGCAGATGGACGTAGACACGGATTTATTGCGAGACCTGTAGCAGACACCGCTGAACCCAGCGACGATCAACCTGTTATCGCCCCCGCCGACCTCAACTACACTTTTGAGACGATTGGCGTTCCCGGAGCGGAAACTTTAGTGTTGACAGCGAGTAGTGACTTTGAGGATTACGCCGGAAACGCACGGAGTGCGGATGGTGAAAAACAGGTAGCCTTTACGCTGATTGATGGAGTGTTTACGACCTACGATTTCCCCGGCGCACAGAACACCTATTTCTATGCACTCGGCAATAACGGAAACGCTGCCGGCTACTATGTGGATAGCGAGGGGCTGCACCGGGGTGTCGTCTTGGAAAACGGCGAAATGCGAGAATACAATTTTCCCAATGCGATCCAAACGGAGATATACGGTATCAGTGATGCAACGGGGGCACTGACGGGTAATTTCATAGATGCTTCCGGGGTTCGTCGCGGCTTCTCGGGGGAGACAATTGTTGAGGTACCCGAGGCAACGGCAACTTATGCCGATTTTATAAACGCGCAAGGTACTATCGTGGGTAGCTACGTAGATGCTGACGGTCTATATCATCCATACTACAGACGCCCTGATGGCAGGTTTATAACGATTGATGACAGTGAACAAGCAGTAAATCGAGAATACCTTTTTGTGCACGGTATCAACGATCTGGGAGTTTTGGTTTCCCGAATTAAATTGAAGGGTGATATCCCGCGCACCTATGTGGGCAGATTCCGGGAAGGACCAATAGAGGTGCGGTTCCCAGGCAGCGTTAGCACGGAGGGTTGGAATATCAATCAGGACGGCTCTATCGTTGGGAACTATAAATCCGTAGATGGACGCATACACGGGTTTATCGCAAGACCTGTTGATAAGGCAGTGAGCGATCAGTTTGGCAACGCCTACACCGTCACACTGTCTAAGGGTCTGAACATGCTTTCTGTGCCATTAGCACCCCCAACACCTATGACCGCCAAAAGCCTCGTCGCGATGACAGGTGCGACAACCATCATCACGCTTGATGCGGCAACTCAGCAGTTCGTCGCGTGGACCCCAAGTGCACCGGATGATGGGTTTTCGATCGAAGGTGGCAAAGGCTATATCGTCAATGTCCCAGAAGCACGCAACTTTGCTTTCGTTGGTGCCCCTTGGACACGTCAAACGGAGGCTGCTACGGCACCCGCCGCTATATCCCAGGAGCTGCCACAGGAGGCGTGGGCGTTTGTTGTCAGTGGACGTTTGGTAGGGAAACCTGCATTTTATGGCTACAAGGTTAGTGTCCGTAATCTGAGGACAAATAGCGTGATAACCGCCTCGGTGCAAGGGGATTACTTCGCTGCTGCAACTGCCGACTTGACGCGACAGAGCGTCGTCCAAGTTGGAGACGTGGTTGAAGTCCACGTCCTCGGACCTGATGGTAATATTGAATCCCAAACCCTCAGTGTTAAAGTGACCCCTGAGCACCTGGCAAACGCGGTCTTGTCTATCAGTCTTAATGGCATTGGTCAACCGACGCAGAATCTGCTGTTGCAGAACTACCCGAACCCGTTCAACCCGGAGACCTGGATCCCCTATCAACTCTCCGAAGACAGTTCGGTCTCGATCTCTATTTATGATACAACCGGGCAGTTAGTTCGCACACTTTCGCTCGGTTTCCAAGCCGCAGGCTTCTATAACAGTCAAGAACGTGCGGCGTATTGGGATGGGCGGAATGCGTTGGGTGAACGTGTTGCAAGTGGTATCTATTTTTACCAGTTGACAACACCCACTTTCCAACAGACACGGCGACTCGTCATTGTAAAATAGAGTCAATCCATAACTTACACGTGTCACAGGTATGCCATTGGTGTAACTGTGACACTCCGTTAAGCCTAAAAAAGTGAACTTACGTAATTTTATAGTGGATCCTATAATTACTTATACACTTGTATTACTACTCGCATTATTATGTGAAGTCCATTCTCACGGATGCACAGGCTAACGGTTTCCTATGCTACAAGTGTAAACATATTTTTCGATTCTACTATAAATACAAAGCAAGCCCCAGCGGGGTGTCATGTCTATAGAGAGGTTTTTCTTAATGCACAATCAGACCAAAATTAGTTTTTTGCTTTACACGTTTACGTTGTTAATGTGCCTTAATTCCTTTTTCCTAAGGGACACCGCTGCGCAAGTCACCGATGAATCCGTTGTCGCACCCGCTAATGCCAACTATACCTTTGAGACGATCAACGTTCCGGGTGTCCAGTTTTTAGCGGTGACGGCAAGTAGCGACTTTGAGGACTACGCCGGCAACACCCCAAGTGCCGATGGTGAAAAAATGGTCGGCTTTACCCTCATTGATGGCGTTTTTACCACCCATGACTTCCCCGACTCACAAGGCACCTATTTTTATGCACTCGGGAATAATGGAGTAGCCGCCGGATACTATCAGGATAGCAACGGCCTCCACCACGGGGTCATCTTAGGAGAAGATGGAGTACTACGGCAATACGATTTTCCAGATGCCGTCGAAACCCAAATCTTCGGTTATAGTGACTCCACCGGGCGCCTAACGGGTAGTATGGTAGATGCTTCAGGCGTTCGCCGCGGGTTCTCAGGCGACACAATCGTTGAGTATCCCGGCGCACCGGAAACTTATGCCGATTTTGTGAGCGGATTAGGCAATATCGTGGGTAGTTACGTGGATGCTGCAGGCACATATCATGCATACCTCCGTGGCCCGAGCGGTAGCTTTGCAACGCTCGACCTCCCACTAAAAGGAGAGTTAGACTACTTTTTTCTCCACGGTCTCAACGATGGACTGATCGCTGTTGGCCGCGCCAAACCTGTAGGGGGTGTCCCACGTACTTATGTCGGCAACCCCCTCAACTTACAAGAATTGCGGGTTCCGGATAGCGTTGGCACAGAGGGGTGGAATATCAATCAGGACGGCTCCGTCGTTGGACACTATGACTCACCGGATGGACGCAGACACGGATTCATCGCCAGACCCGTAGAGCCCACTGTTCCAAGACGCGTTGGTGCGCCCGTCGGCTTTACATTTGAGAGTATTGATGTTCCGGGTGTAGACTTCCTAGCGGTGACGGCGAGCAGCGATTTTGAGGATTACGCAGGCAACACGAAAAGTGCTGATAGTGAAAAAATAGTCGGCTTTACCCTCATTGATGGCGTTTTTACCACCCACGATTTCCCTGAGGCACAAGGTACTTATTTCTATGCACTCGGTAATAACGGGATAGCCGCCGGACACTATCAAGATAGCAACGGACTTTACCACGGGGTCATCTTAGAAAATGGTGAGTTACGGCAATACGATTTCCCCGGGGCCGTCCAAACGGAGATATATGGGATTAGTGACGCGACAGGTGCACTAACAGGCAATTTTATTGATGCTTCAGGGGTTCGCCGTGGATTCTCAGGTGACACAATCGTTGAGGCCCCCGGGGCATCAACAACTTATTCCGATTTTGTGAGTTGGACAGGCCATATCGTGGGCAGCTACGCCGATGCTGCAGGCACATATCACGCATATATGCGCGGTGTGACGGGTAGGTTTTTATATATCGACCTTCCAGCAGCACTAAATTTGGAATACTTTTTTCTCCACGGTCTCAACGAGTCAAGAAGTGTCGTTGGCCGCGCGAAAGAGGTGGGTGATGTCCCGCGCACTTATGTCGGCAACCCCCTCAACCTAAAAGAATTGAAGTTTCCGGGCAGCGTGAGCACAGAGGGTTATAATATCAATCAGGACGGTTCTGTCGTCGGACATTACGACTCACCCGATGGACGCAGACACGGGTTTATCGCAAGACCCGTTACCAAAGAAGTAAGCGATCAATTTAACAACGTCTTCAACGTCACACTGGCTAAAGGGTTGAATATGCTTTCTTTGCCTTTAGCATCACCAACACCGATGACTGCCAAGAGCCTTGTCGCTATAACAGGCGCGACAACCGTTATCACGCTGGATACGGTAACCCAGGCGTTCGTGGCGTGGACACCCAATGCGCCCGACGACGGATTTTCAATAGAAGGTGGAAAAGGCTATATCGTTAACGTCCCACAAACACGCAATTTTGCATTCGTTGGAGCACCTTGGATGAATCCAACGGAGGCTGCCGCAGCACCGTCTACCCTATCCACAGAAATGCCCAAGGAAGCCTGGGCGTTTGTTGTTAGTGGTAGGGTTGTTGGGCAACCCAACCCCTACGAAGGGAAACCCGCATTTGAGGGTTACAAGGTCAGCGTCCGAAACCTCAGAACAGACAGCACGATAACTGCATCTGTGCAAGGCGATTACTTCGCTGCGGCGACTGCCGATTTGACGCGGCGCAGCGTTGTCCGAGCAGGGGATGTTGTTGAGTTACATGTTATCGGTCCTGATGGCAATGTTGAATCACAAACTCATAGTTTTAAGGTAACTCCTGAGCACCTTGCGAATGCGGTTATGTCTGTCACGCTTGATAGCATCGGTCAACCGACGCAGAGTCAGCTGTTACAGAACTATCCGAACCCGTTTAACCCAGAGACCTGGATACCCTATCAACTCTCGGAAGATAGCCCTATATCGGTCTCCATTTATGATACAACTGGCACGTTGATTCGGACGCTTTCGCTCGGTTTCCAAGCCGCAGGCTTCTATAACAGTCAGGAACGTGCGGCGTATTGGGACGGACGCAATGCGTTGGGTGAGCGTGTTGCAAGTGGTATCTATTTTTACCAGTTGACAACACCATCGTTCCAGCAAACACGGCGGCTTGTTATTGTAAAGTAGGGTTTATTATTTATAGGTTTTGTAGCATAACCTATTAGATTGTGCTACAAATTAATAACATAATTTTAATTTTAAAAGGAATATCTTACAGGAGATTTTCATAATGCGAATTCGGATTAAAACCGGTTTTTTGTTTTCGATGTTTACGTTGTGCTTAGGTCTCAATTCCTTTTTCTTACTGAACGCCAATGCCCAAGTCAGCATTACACCCGTTGCTGCCCCTGATGGCTCCACCTACACCTTTGAGAGTATTGAAGTTGAGGGCGTAGACTTTTTAGAAGTGACAGGGAGCAGCGACTTTAACGATTACGCCGGCAATACCCGCAGTGCTGATGGTCAAAAGATGATCGGTTTTACGCTCATTGATGGCGTTTTTACGACCTACGATTTCCCGCGGTCAAAGAACACTTATTTTTATGCACTCGGTAATGATGGGCGTGCTGCTGGGCACTACGAGGGTAGCGACGGGCTTTACCACGGGGTCATCTTAGAAAATGGCGAGTTGACGCAATACGATTTCCCGAATGCGGTCCAAACAGAGATATACGGTATCAGTGATGCAACGGGTGCCCTGACAGGGAATTTCATAGATGCTTCTGGCGTTCGTCGGGGATTCTCAGGGGACCTAATTATTGAGGCACCCGGGGCAACAGCAACTTATGCCGATTTCGTAAGCCCGCGAGGCGTTGTCGGGGGCAGCTACGTGGATACCGAAGGAATATATCATGGATACGTGCGTATCCCGACTGGCGATTTTATAACTGCCGAGCTTCCTGGAATAGCAAATCGGGAGTACTTTTTTGTGCACAGTCTCACCGCGTCGGCAGTTATCGTTGCCCGAGCCAAAGCGGTAGGAGATGTCCCGCGCACCTATGTCGGTGCATTCGGAGCACTACAGGAAGTGCGGTTCCCGGGGGCCGTGAGCACGGAGGGCTGGAATATTAATCAGGACGACTCTGTCGTGGGATACTATGACACAGCAGATGGGCGCAGACACGGATTTATTGCCAGCCCCGTACCGGACGATGACCATGTTATCGCACCCGTCAGTGCGTTCTTTATCTTTGAGAGTATAGACGTTCCCGGTGTAGATTTTTTACAGGTGACAGCAAGTAGCGACTTCGGGGATTACGCGGGTAACACGCGGAGCCTTGACGGTGAAAAAATAGTGGGCTTTACGCTGATTGATGGGGTTTTTACGATTTATGATTTCCCAGGCTCACAGAACACTTATTTCTATGCGTTGGGTAATAATGGTCAAGCCGCCGGACACTATGAGGATAACGACGGGCTTTTCCATGGGGTCATCTTAGAAGATGGCGAGTTGCGACAATACAATTACCCGGGGGCTGTCCAAACGTTCCTGCGGGGCATTAGCGACGCGACGGGGAAACTGACAGGTGATTTCATAGATGCTTCTGGTGTCCGCCGTGGGTTCTCAGGAGATCTGATCATTGAGGGTCCCGGGGCAACGGCAACTTATGCCGATTTTGTGCACGCGGGAGGCGTTATCGCAGGCAGCTACGTAGATGCTGAAGGGCTATATTATGCTTATGTGCGTCTCCCCAATGGCAATTTTGCAACTCTGGACTTTCCAGGAGCACCAAATCTAGAGTTCTTTCATTACCACGGTATCAATGATGCAGGGCGTTTGGTTTCCCGAGCCAAAGTGGTGGGGGATATCCCGCGCACCTATTTCGGTGCATTCGGAGAACTACAGGAATTGCGGTTTCCAGGTGCTGTTAGCACAGAAAGTTGGAATATCAATCAGGACGGCTCTATCGTCGGACACTATGAATCAGCGGATGGACGCGTCCACGGGTTCATCGCAAGACCCGCCAGCAAGGAAAAAAGCGATTATTTTGCCAATGCCTACACCGTCACGCTGGCTAAAGGGTTAAACATGATTTCTGTGCCCTTGGCGCCACCAAAGCCGATGACCGCAAGATCACTCGCAGGGATCGCAGGGGCAACAACCGTCATCACACTTGATACAACAAGCCAGCAGTTCATGGCGTGGACACCCAGCGCACCCGACGACGGGTTTGCAATAGAAGGTGGCAAAGGTTATATCGTCAATGTCCCAGAGACTCGCAATTTCGCCTTTGTGGGATCACAATGGACAAATCCAACCGAGGCAGCTGCTGCCGCAGCACCCACTGCCATATCCACAGAAGCGTGGGCATTCGTTGTCAGTGGGCATTTAGCCGGTAAATCCGCGTTTGATGGGTACAAGGTTAGTGTCCGTAATCTGAGAACAAACAACGTGATAACCGCTCCGGTGCAAGGCGATTACTTCGCCGCGGCGACCGCCGATTTAACGCGACAGAGCGTCATCCAAGTCGGAGATGTGATTGAAGTGCACGTCCTCGGTCCCAATGGCAATGTTGAATCGCAAACCCGTAGTTTTAAAGTGACACCCGATCACCTTGCGAACGCGGTTTTGGCTGTCAACCTTGACAGTATCGGTCAACCGGTGCAAAGTCAGTTGTTGCAGAACTATCCGAACCCGTTCAACCCGGAGACGTGGATCCCTTATCAACTCTCCGAAGATAGTGCTGTATCGGTATCTATCTATGATACAACTGGCACGTTGATTCGCACACTTTCGCTCGGTTTCCAAGCCGCAGGCTTCTATAACAGTCAGGAACGTGCGGCGTATTGGGATGGACGCAATGCGTTGGGTGAGCGTGTCGCAAGTGGTATCTATTTTTACCAGTTGACAACACCATCGTTCCAGCAAACACGGCGGCTTGTTATTGTAAAGTAAGGCAACCGGACCGCTCTCACACTTATGAGGCGTGGGAGCGGTCATCAGATTACGAGTTTTTGATCGGCACGATGAAGGAACTTACCCAAGAAAGGAAAAATCCAATAAGAATATTACTTCTAATCTATACAGTATTTTTCCTCCTATTGACGGGTTGTGAGAAGATAGTCCATGACGTTATCGACGGACCTACCCCTTTTTGTTCAGTTCCTGATTCTTGTCCGCCGATATGGGATGAGGAACCTCGCGTTCTTAAGGTCGGCTTCTATGCCTATTTCGCACCTGTTAGTTACAGTGCCGACCCGGATCCGACTTCGGATAGGTTCAATACACATCTCGGTTATGAAGCAGACCTTTTGACAGCACTTGAAACTATTGAAACTCTCAAAGAAAACGGTTTGTCTTTTTCTCGAAGGGCGATCAGAGAATGGCCAGGTATCTGGCTCAAGGCTGCTGAGCCAGAATATGATATTATCGGAGGCGGTATCACAATCCTTAATTCTCGGACACAAGACGTAACCGGTACGCCGCTTGTTGCTTTTACTGCAGGACATATCAAGTTTCGCCAGTCGCTTTTGGTTCGTGCCGAGGATAAGCAACATCTTTCACACTACACCGACCTAACGCATGATGTCCGCGTGGGAGTGCTTGCTGGCACCACAGGTGAAACACGTTTACTTGAAATTAAAGAGATTATTGATGCTAATGGCATTCTCGCTTTAGGCACCCGCATTGAGACACTGCATGGGACGTTTGTCGCCGATGGAACAGAGGCTTACAGAATTACAGCTGCCGATACCTCTCCGAATTTAGTAGGTAGAACACATATCTACCCACCTGCAGAAGAAATGCCGCAGGTGATCTATCTTGGCGCGGATATTGGAGAATCGGAGTTGTTTGAGGCACTTGCCGATGGTAGGATTGACGCGATCGCAAGAGGGGCAATCGGTAACCAAGATAGTGCCATAGCATCGGATGGGCAATTTGTTGTGACTGCCTTGGATGAGCACATCGAATATGGCGGGTTTACGCTATCACTCAATGATACGGGACTGATCTCTTATCTTAACTGGTGGATCGACTATCTTACAGATTCTGGAAATATCGGTTACGCGGAATGGTCACATGACAGCAATGTCTTTATGGCACGTGCCCAGATGTGGAATGCAAAGGCAGAATAAAAAGTAGTCAATATCACAGAAAAGTGCTATAATATCCATAGAGAATTCCTTTTGGGATCGGTTTGAATAACCCATTTAAACAAAAAACCGTTTACTGACGGTTTTGAACGCACGTTAAAAAAGGATAACTATGCATCATTATATAAAAATCGCACTTATTCTGTCTATAGGTCTAACCATCTGTTTCATAGGGTACACCGAGGCACAGCTCGAAAGCCAAACACCGATTGCAGATTACATCTTTGAGACCATCGAAGTTCCCGGTGTCGATTTTCTGGAGGTGGCTGCAAGTAACGACTTCGGAGACTACGCAGGGAACACTCGGAGCCCCGATGGTCAGAAAAAAATCGGCTTCACACTGATAGATGGCGTTTTTAAAACGTACGACTTTCCAGGGTCTCTAAATACCTATTTCTATGCACTTGATAACGCCGGAAAAGCTGCAGGACACTACAAAGATATAGATGGACTTTACCACGGTGTCATCATGGAAGATGGAGAACTCACACAATACGATTTTCCCGGTGCAGCCGAAACTCACATCTACGGTATTAGCGATGAAACGGGGGCTTTGAGTGGCAACGCCGTTGATGAAATAGGGGTCAGCCGCGGTTTCTCAGGCGATACGCTCATCGCGTTCCCCGGGGCAGTCAACACTTATGCCGACTTTGTTAACGCTGCAGGTGCTGTCGTCGGCAGCTACGTGGATACGGAGGGCATGCCTCATGGATTCATACGGAACCCCGACGGCAGTTTTAACACTATTGATCTCCCAACAATGCCGAACCTCGAATTTTTGTTTGTGAACACCATCACTGATGTCGGTGTTATCGGCTTCAGAGCCAAAGCTGTAAATGATATTCTGCGCTCCTATATCCTCCTGCCAGATGGCATCCTCTATGAAGTGCAGTTCCCAGGCAGTATTAGCACCGTCGTCCGAAATGTTAATCAGGATGGAAGTATTATCGGTTATTATGACCTACCAGATGGACGTAGACACGGTTTCCTCGGTAGACCACACGGAGAAGGTTTCGGCAATATTTTCTCCATGCACCTCTCTCAAGGTTTGAACATGTTGTCCGTGCCGTTGAAACCGACTGTCCACATGACAGCACGTTCGCTTGCCGTAAAGATAGGCGCGACCACAGTGATTACGCTTGATGCTGCTAACCAATCATTTGTAGCATGGACCCCAAATGCCCCCGACGATGGCTTTCCTATTGAAGGTGCCAAAGGGTACATCGTCAATCTACCAAAAAGGCGGGATGTTGTCTTCACGGGGACAGCGTGGACAGATCAGATACAAGTCGCTACAGCACCTGCTATATCCACAGAGATGCCCAAGGAAACCTGGGCGTTTGTTGTTAGTGGCAGGATTGGGCAACCCAACCCCTACGAAGGGAAACCCACATTTGATGGTTATAAGGTCAACGTCCGAAACCTCAGAACAGACAGCACGATAACTGCATCTGTGCAAGGCGATTACTTCGCTGCGGCGACTGCCGATTTGACGCGACGGAGCGTTGTGCAAGTCGGAGACGTGATTGAAGTGCGCGTCCTCGGCCCTGATGGTAATGTTGAATCTCAAACTCACAGTTTTAAGGTAACTCCTGAACACCTTGCGAATGCGGTTTTGTCTGTCAACCTCAATAACATCGGTCAACCGAAACAGAGTCAGTTGTTACAGAACTACCCGAACCCGTTTAATCCGGAGACCTGGATACCCTATCAACTCTCCGAAGATAGTCTTATATCCATATCCATTTATGATACAACTGGCACGTTGATTCGCACGCTTTCACTCGGTTATCAATCTGCAGGCTTTTACAATAGTCGGGAGCGTGCGGCGTATTGGGATGGACAGAATGCTCTTGGCGAACGCGTCGCAAGCGGTGTCTATTATTACCAATTGACAACATCATCTTTCCAGCAGACACGACGAATGCTTATTTTAAAGTAATTAGAATGCAAACGATGCACTACGAATGCGCCAAATGTAGCAAAACCTACGAAATCTCGCCGTTGCGCTATCGGTGCGACTGCGGCAACGCGCTGCGTCTTGCCTGGGATCCACAGATATGTCCGAACCCACAAGTGCCTGCAGCGATGTCGCTCTGGCGGTATCGCGAGGCACTGCCAATTGATGCGGATACGGAGATTGTCACGCTCGGTGAAGGCATGACTCCGCTCGTTCCGATTGATGCGAATACACCGGAACACTTTGTAAAATTAGACTATCTTTGTCCAACGGGTTCCTATAAGGATAGAGGTGCGTCAGTTCTGCTTACATATCTGAAAGCACTCGGCGTTGCAGAGATCGTTGAAGACTCATCGGGCAATGCTGGTGCTGCAATAGCCGCTTATAGTGCAAGAGCAGGAATCCACTGTACCATCTACTGTCCAGAGTCTACCTCACAAGGCAAATTAAAACAGATTTCCGCTTACGGTGCCGAGTTAAAATTAGTGCCAGGAAACCGTATGGCAACAACAGAGGCGGTGAAACTCGCAGCGGAAACCACCTGCTATGCGTCTCACAATTGGCACCCGTTCTTTTTGGAAGGCACGAAAACGCTCGCCTACGAAATTGTGGAGCAGCTCGGTTGGCGTGCCCCGACGCATGTGATCTGTCCTGTCGGATTTGGCAGTATCTACTTAGGGCTCTCTATCGGTTTCTGCGAGTTACAGGCACAAGGGATTATCGCAAAGATGCCGCGGCTTCTTGGGGTTCAACCCGATGTCTGTTGCCCGATTTACAATGCCTACGTTAATAAGACAGAGGGAATCTCACGAATGGTACAGGCCGGTAAAACGCTCGCCGAAGGCATTACCGCGGAACTCCCGATTCGAGGCGAGATGATTTTGGACGCTATGGATGCCACAAACGGCGCGTTTACGACTGTTGACGATACAGATGTTAGAGCAGGATTGGCACTGCTTGCGACCAAGGGCATCTATGTCGAACCGACTTCGGCTGTCGTTGTCAAAGGCTATCAAAACTTTCGGGAAACAGGTATTATAAACACAGGCGATCTGGTGGTGTCAATCCTTACCGGTATCGGTTTAAAAGCAAGTAGTTTGTAAGAAAAGAACACCGAAAAAAACAGCAATGATTCAAGAAAACAGATCTTATCCCACTCGGTTCATAGCGGTGTGCGCGCTGATCGCGCTTTTTATTCTTGTCATCGGTGCGCTGCGGGCTTTGGAACAACCTATCTTCCGCAGCACTGCTGCGAACAGTCGGAATGCTAAAACACTCCCTAATTCTGTCATACGGCGCGATGAGATTGGCAGGAAACGCTGGCCCCAAGGATTTAGACTCCACCGTTACTGGTGGACTGGCGGTGCTGCTGTCTATATCGCGGAGATGGATCGCACAGCGGAAGACCTCCAATTTGCTGTAGAACTCGCCAATAAACAGATATTGGGGCGTGAAACGATTACGAATGCTGCGCGCCGGCTGATGCGGAAAAAGATGTTGCCGCTTGCAGGCGTTAACGGCAGTTTCGGTATCCGTGAGGACTCCTACGGTCGCGGCGGTATGACTTTTAATCTGCACATCCAAAACGGTGAACTCGTCAGTATCCCGATAGCCCTTGATAGATGGGGGTATTCGCCGCCATCGCCGTGGGGTGAGACGAGTTTCGGTGTAATGCCTGATGGCGAGTTTCTGTTAGATAGGGTAGAGCTCAACGGTCAACTCCACATTGGGAACGATGTCCTTCCGATTAGTGCTATCAACCAAATCTGTAGTTCGTCGTGTCCGGTGGTGCTTTTCACGCCGCGTTTCGGGCGCAGGACTTTAACGCGCCGAAGTTACGAGTTTACGCTGAGGAACCTCAAATTGCCGCTTACCGGGAAATACGCAAGCCGTTTTGTGGTCACGGAGGTCAACCGCCGCGGTAACAGCACCATCCCGTCTGACGGTGTCGTTATCGCGATAGAGTCGCGCTTGGCACGCGAATGGTCACGGAAAATTGCGAAATCTACAAAAGGGACACTGGAGATCGCGCTGATCCCTACAAAGTGGCAGCAGGTTCAACAAGGGGTTGGGGGCAATCTACGGCTTGTCCGGGACGGTAAGATTGAACCCGAACTCGTTAGGTTCGGAAAGACTGCCGGCCGCAGTGCATCCGCACATCGTAACGGTGCCTCGCGTCACCCGCGTAGTGCCTTAGGCTTTAACGATGATAAACTCTTCCTGATTGCTGTTGATGGCAGACAGCACGGCTATAGCATGGGGATGACGCTTTACGATATGGGAAAATTTTTCAGTGAACTCGGCATCAAACACGCCATCAACTTTGACGGGGGCAGTTCCTCCACGCTCTGGGCGTTAGGTGGTGTCGCGAATAGTCCCGCGCACGGCTATGAACGCCGTATCTTCAACGTTGCAATGATCCGCGCTAAAAATCCATGAAACCACGATACCTATTACTCTCTATCTTCTTGATACTCGCGTGCTCTAATCGGAATACCCCGGATGCCGTCTGCGAAGATTTTATCTATAACTATTACCAACACGCCGACCAAGCGGCAGCGTTGCAACTCAGCCACGGGCTCGCTGCAGAAAAACTGAACGATGAGATCGCGCGTGTTAGTGAGGTTCGCGGCCAAGGAGAACAAATTGACGAAATGCCGAAAATTAAATACGAACGCATCGGCAAAGAAGAAGAGACAACACACGTTCTATTCAACTATAAGCTCACTATCGAAGTCCGTGGCACGGCAACGCACACCCGAAAAGTCGTAATCCATACTGAAAAAATTAATGGACGCTGGAAAGTCGTTAATTTTGATGAGTATTAATAAAAAAATGAGAACAGGAAAAGTCGCTATCTTTACACAGCCGCAAACGCCGATGGAATTTCGGGAATATCCGATCCCGTCTGTCACACCCGACGACATGCTTGTGCGGATCCGTATGGCAAATATCTGTGGGTCCGATTTACACTTTTGGCGCGGACACGGTCCTAAAATTGAGAGCGGTATCCCGCAAGTGCTTGGACATGAGATGATCGGCACGATTGCAGCGATGGGGCGTAACATTACAACGGATAGCATAGGACAACCGCTCACCGAAGGCGACAGGATCGCTTACTCTTATTTCAAACCGTGTCAACACTGCTGGATGTGTCTCAACGGTAAGCCCGGATGTCCAAATCGCTATAGAGATTGGCTCGGTGTTTCCAGCGAGCAGCCGCCGCATTTCCACGGTGCTTACGGTGAATACTACTATATGAAACCCGGACATTGGGTGTTCAAGGTTCCTGACGAATTGTCAGACGCTCTCGTATCGCCTATCAACTGTGCCTTGTCCGAAGTCATCTACGGACTGAACCAGATCGGTATCACGCTCGGTGACACGGTTGTTATTCAAGGTGCTGGTGGGCTCGGACTCTATGCGACGGCAGTTGCACGCGAGATGGGTGCCGGCAAGATTATCGTCCTCGATCGGTTGCCTGCGCGTCTCGCCTTAGCACGGGAGTTCGGTGCAGATGAGACGCTCAACGTGGACGAGACTGACATGAAATCGCGGGTTGAATACGTGCTTGACCAGACAAGGGGTATCGGTGCCGATCTCGTGGCGGAGTTTGTCGGTTCGCCACGTGTCCTCGCTGAAGGCGTAGAGATGCTCCGATGGGGTGGACGTTATCTCTGGATCGGCAATATCAACCTTGGATTCCCGACAGAGATTGATCCGGGCAATATCGTCCGTTGTAGTAAAGCGATTCGCGGCGTGATTGTCTATGAACCGTGGGTTATCCCGCGAGCCCTCGACTTCCTCGTGCGCACGCGTGACAGGTATCCGTTCCACAAAATTATTTCCGATACCTTCCCATTCAGCGAGATCAATGAAGCCTTCTCTTACGCAGACACGGGTTCAGCCATCCGCATCGGACTCGAATTCAATGAGGTTTATTAATTCGCCACTATGGACTTAGAAATTTACCGAGACCAAAATGGAAATGAACCTTTTTTCCAATGGCTTTCTAATATCAGAGACAAAGTAACGGCTGCAAGAATTCGCAGTCGCTTAAGAAGGATTGAAGAAAGTGGAAATTTAGGTGATCATCGATCAGTAGGGGATGGTGTGTTTGAATTTCGGCTGCAGTTTGGAGCAGGCTACCGGATTTACTTCGGCAAAATAGGAAATGACACCATTTTGTTATTACGCGGTGGCGATAAAGGCTCACAAAGGCAAGACATTGCAAAAGCAAAAATAGATTGGAAAACATATAATTCATAAGGAGTCAGAAATGCATAACTATAGAAAATTCAAAGACTATCATATTGAGCAACTACGCGACCCTGAGGACGCTGAGATATATCTTTCCGTCGCACTTGAGGATTATGAAAAAGACGAGGATATAGACGCGTTCCTACTCGCGGTCAGAGATGTAGTGGAAGCACAAGGCGGTATATCTCAGTTAGCAGAACGTCTTAGCCTTACCGATGATGGACTTAACAAAGTTCTTTCTAAAAACGGGAACCCGCAACTCAATACAATACGCAAAATACTGCACGAGTTAGGCTTCAAATTCTCGATAGAAGCACGGGGAAACCGACCACAGGCAGTATGAATTACCCTTTTAAAACGGCGTCTTCTGTCTATATTCATATTCCATTTTGCGCGACGAAGTGCTATTATTGCGCCTTCAATACGTCCGCCTTCCATAAGGAGCAGGCGAAAGCATACTTGGCCGCGCTCCGTACGGAGATGCAACTCTACGCCTCGGAAATCGACCCGTTAAAAACGCTATTCATCGGCGGCGGGACTCCATCTATCCTTTCTGCTAATGCCTTAGCACAGCTATTCGCCGATATACGTCAGCATTTCCAAATAGCACCGGATGCTGAAATCACTGTAGAATGCAACCCCGGCACCGTTGATAGCGAAAAGCTTAGTGTGATGAAAGATAACGGCGTGAACCGGTTAAGTTTCGGTCTGCAAGCGATGCAAGATGAAACCTTAAAGCAGTTAGGCAGAATTCATAGCGTCGCCGAATTCCTTGAAAGTTACCGACTTGCCCGCGAGAGCGGTTTTGAGAACATCAACATAGACCTTATCTTCGCACTCCCTAACCAGACGATGGCAGCGTGGCAACACACCCTCACAGAAGTGATCTCCCTGGAACCCGACCATATTTCCGCTTATAACCTCGTCATGGAGGAAACAACCCCATTTTATGAATGGTGGCAAGCCGGTGAGCTCCACCTCCCCTCCGAGGACACTGAAGCGGATATGTTCCAATACACGATTGACACCCTTACGGCACACGGGTACACGCATTATGAAATCTGTAATTTCGCCAGACCCGACCGCCATGCGCGGCACAATCTCGTCTATTGGAACAACCAACCGTGCATCGGACTCGGTGTGGGCGCGTGCGGGTATGCTCGTGGTATCCGTTATAGCAACATTCGCGGGATTGTACCCTACATTAAGAAACTCTCGGAACGCAGCAAACCGATCGCCGACGCTGAACGCCTCACCGGACAAGCTGAGAAAGCTGAGACGCTTATGCTTGCGCTTCGGAAACGGGAGGGTATCGCTCTTGCGGATTACCAAAATCGTTTCGGCGAAGATATCAAAGTCGCGTTCGGTGCCAACCTCAAAAAGTGGATAGCCCTACAGTTACTGGAACGAACTGGGACGCATCTCCGCCTTACCCCTCGTGGACTCTTCCTTGCCAATGAAGTCTTTGTTGAATTGATGTAAAATAAAAAGACAGGGCTATTCAATTGTACCTATTCACTTTACGTATGTGAATTTTTTCGCCTGTAGGAGCGAGCTGTGCTCGCGATTTTTTGCTAATAACTTCTCAAAATTTGTCCACTTTCTCCAATTTTTTGCAGAATTAGGCAACCGTTTTATCAATTCACCGCGTCACTATATATCAAAGTGAGGGTCTCCGTGCGCGCGAAGAGAACCCGCTGACAAATCATCACATAGTAAGCGTATTTCTGTTAAACTATACCCCAAGTTGCTACTAACAACTTTTGGTGTTTTTGCTTGGTGTTTTTGATAGGGGTCTTTGATAGGGTGTTTCTGTGGATTTCTGCGTATTTCTGCGTATTTTAACAACGTTTTTCAAGTATTTCTTCACCCCGTAGGGGTGGTATGTCTATAGAGATAATGTATTTAAGCGACCGCACTCCGTAGGAGTGCTATGTGCGAGAATAAGTGGCAACTTGCGTTAAACTATAAGGAGTCTGAAAATGAAAAGAAATTGGTTGATGACCACAATTTTGGCGATGTCAATTATTGTTTTAAGCCTAAGTCTGCAAAGTTGTGGTGCCCATAAAATAAATCTGCGGAGGACATTATCAGGATCTAATGAAACCGAACGAGGACATTGAGGTCATTAAAGAGACGTACCGGACCTTTCTAAAGGATGCTTTGACCAAAAACAGATAGGTGCAGGACTGAAAACTAAGGACTAACAAAATTAGGCAACCGTTTTGTCAATCTATCGCGTCACTATATATCGAACAGTCAGATTGTTCTTTCTGTTTGTTCACTTCCAACAGCCAGTGAAGGCATATTCAAACACATTCTGATTGCTGAAAGGGTTGTATAGCAACCCGATCTGATAACTCTTACAAAGGAGATTAAAAATGAAAATCTTGACTGTTGCTGTCCTTATTCTAATAATACTGAGTGGACAACTCAACGCCGACGATCACTCAGCAGCTAATAACAAAATAACACTGAAACTTGATACTACATCAGAGGTGACTGTAACAGGTTTCATCGCCCCTATTGAATACACACAATATAACTTCCATGTGGAATGGGACGAATTGGCAAACCTACGTGTTGCTGAACCGAAAAAGCAGTATCCCGCATCAGTTTTTCGTGCTTTTCTTCCAGATAAATCGGTTTCGGTTGGCGATCTCTGGCAAATTGAGAAAAAGGGGGCTTTGGAATTACTGAAGCAACTTTACCCCAATCCAAGTCTGAATATGCACATCAATGCCGGGGATTCGTTCGGTTTGTGGGCGTGCCTGCGCGCTTACAACGATCAACACGCCGACATCGTGTTTCGAATTCATGCGGAATTCGTTTTAGAGAATGGTTGGTTTACACCTTCTCAGTTTACTGGTCATCTTGTTATTGACCGAATTAAAAAAGAAATTGTGTTTTTCCAGATGTACGTTCCTGAAGGGGTTTTGAACTTTGATGTCAACTGGAAAAAATTTGGGGGGCGCATTACTGACATCGGATTTTGTCCACAAATAGAACTCCGTACTGGTAAGCAAGATGTTTTACAAAACAACGTGTTCACGGAATCTATTACTCAAAAAGCCGCTGAACGCGCCCTGATATTGCGGTTCTATAAATCACAGCAGATTAACTGGGTGTCCCTTGAAGAAGCGTTGAAGATGGCACCGACACAACAAAAACCGGTTCACGCCCTTTCAATAGATGGACCGCTTGCGGACGAGTCGTGCTGAGGGAGCGGCAAAAGCCTGAGGGCAGGTGTCCTCTCCAATGACCGACTTATAGCATTCTTGAACGAAAATTTCATTAACACATGGATACCGAACTCTGAATTAGGACGCGTGCCAAGTTTACGGGATCCGATTGCCAAAAGACGCGAGCGCGAATCCAAGAGGTTTGACACGACGCATGCTTTGGCACAAGCAATTATGAAAGGGTGGAAAAAAGGCTCACCCGCAGATTCTTTGGTAATCTCACCGGAATTTGAATTGATGGGTAGACTCCCTGTCAATGAACGTACTTCGCCATATAACGGCGCAGCGGGGTATCTTTTATTTCTCCAAGAAGCCTTGGATGCAAAACTCCCTGGTTTAGGTGAGGAATCCTCGGAACCGAAACCAACAGATTGGGATACACGCTTTGAAAATGCTGTAGAATCGGGCGCGATTGTAGATCATAGTTTGGAGGCTGTGCTCACCAATGAGCATCCTGAGCAAGAGATCCTCAGCGTTTTTCGGAAACCCTATTACACCGTTGTTGAGATTGATACAACAGTGTTCAAAGATGGTGGCGTACTCACTATTGATATCTGGGTGGGGGATGCTGAGGTTGCCGGTTCATTTGACTTATTTACTGGTAACATAACAGAACTCGTGTCTGACAACGCGCTTGCCTCTGTAAAGGAGATTCCAACGAATCAGAGAGAAATCCTCAAATACTCTTTCGATCAAGGTCAAGTCTTTAAGTTAGGGGCTATCGCCAGCGCGAAAGGGAACGGAAAAATCAACGGCTTTCTCGCTAAAATCTCTGTGGAACCCGTTTCTGGAAAAAACGAGGGAAATTAAATGAATATGACAAAATTAACAAGTTTTATTCTCAGTTTGAGTGTTGCTGTATTTCTTGCAAACGGGTTTGCTGAGAATCTACCTATAGGGGCCATTGTCCAAATTGATACTGGACAGAGATCTGTTAACGCTATAGCATATTCTCGAGAAGTCGCAAATCGACTTGCAGTGGCAGCGGCAGAAAACATACATATCTATAATGCCAATACCTATAAAGAACTGGTGGTGCTTGCTGGACATACGGATGCAGTGTTAGCACTTGCCTTCTCCCCAAATGGTAAACTCCTCGCGAGTGGCGGTTCAGACGGGACGGTGCGTTTATGGGATGTAGACACCGGCAAACTTTTGAGTACCCGCGAGGAACATACGGGACCTATCAATACTATCGCCTTTTCTGCCAATGGTGAAAAGTTTTGGAGTGGTGGCAACACAGACCCGGCAATTCGATCTTGGTTTTCGGCTGATGGTGGACCAGCGAGCAAATCAGCCTTCATGCCCACGAATGCGTTCACCGCAACCGCATTCCCACCAGACGGTGAAACTGCAGCCAGGGCATTTGATGTTGCATCCGCTGATGAATTCCTCGTTAATGCTTTGTTAGAAAGCGGTGCTAAACTTAAGACAAGTCTTGTTTTCCTTTTTGGAATTAACAAATCAGCCAGTGTATCTGGACATGCAGACACAGTTAATGTATTAACCCTCTCTGTAGGGGCGCAAATCCTTGCCACTGGAAGTGCAGACAAGACAATCCAGTTATGGAATATGGAAATGGAGTACTCCGATCAACCGCTTCATATCCTGGCAGGGCATACGGAAGGTATTACTGCCATGGACTTCTCAGTAAATAGTAAACTGCTTGCCAGCGGAAGTTCTGATAAGACGGTTCGGTTATGGGATGTTACAACTGGGCAGCACCTTCGGACGCTTACTGGACATACAGGGGAAATCGGGGCGGTGACGTTCTTAGGAGACAAAGCACTAGCGGGGATAACATTCGTGAAGGACAAAGCACTTGCCACCGGGAGTTCAGATGGCACCGTTTTCATTTGGGACATGAAAAAAATCACTTCAACTGATTAACATATATGCCATAATCTACTGAACGCTCCAAGAAAGAAATTCTTAGCGTTTTTCGGACATCTGAGACCGACGTTCAAAATTATACCGTTGTTGGAATTGATGCGACGACGTTTAAAGAGGGTGGCGTGCTTACGATTGATGTCTGGGTCGGGGAAGCCGAAGTGTCCGGTTCAGAAGAAAACTAAAAATATGAAAATGACGAAATTAGTAAGTTTTATTCCGATTTTGACCGTCGCTGTATTTCTCACAAATGGGTTCGCCCGAGATTTACCGGTGGGTGTCATTGCTCGAATTGATGTCGGTGAGGGCCCTGTAAACGCTATCGCATACTCTCGATCCACAAATCGGCTCGCTGTAGCCGCTGCGAACAGCATCCATATCTACGATGCAAGCACCTATGAAAAACAGATGGTATTTACCGAACATACCGATTCGGTGTTAGCTGTCGCCTTCTCCCCGAACGGCAAACTTCTCGTCAGTGGCGGTTCGGATAAGACGGTACGGTTGTGGCATACCGACACTGGGAAACTCAGACGCGCGCGCGAAGAACACAAGGCACCTGTGAATACGGTTGCGTTCTCTATTGATGGTAAAAGGTTTTGGAGTGCAAGTAGCGAAAACGACACAATTCGGTCTTGGCATGCGCGTGATGGTGGGCGCTGGAGTTCTCGAATTTCTTCAAGTACGAATATTGCCTTCATAGCAATCGCATGTTCATACAAGGGGACACCCGTGGCAAAGGTAAGAGCGGTAAATGGTATCAGTGATTGCATTGTTGAGTACAGAGGCGGCGATCATTGGCATGTTGTCAGTGGACATACAGATCCGGTTAGCGTCCTAACCCTTTATGCAGATGGAAGAACCCTCGCCACTGGAAGCGCGGACAAAACGATTGAGGTGTGGAATAAGGCAGACACCCACAAGCCGCTTTATACGCTTACAGGGCATACCGGAAACATAACGGCTATAGACTTTTCAGTAGATGCGAAACTTCTTGCCAGTGCGAGTTCAGATAAAACGGTTCGGTTGTGGGATCTCACGACTGGGCAATCCATCCAGACATTTACAGGACATACAAGTGAAGTCGGGGCAGTGATATTCTTGGAAGACAAAGCACTTGTGGGAATCGCACTCGCTAAAGCTAAAACACTCGCGAGTGGCGACTCAGACGGGACAGTTTTCATCTGGAATTTGGATAAATAGGAAACTATCATGTTACTAACACGCATACGCCAACAGTGCCTCTCACACCTGATGAGTGCTCGTTTTTTTATTGCCGTCATCATTACGCTCCTTCTTGTTGTTTCCAATACGCTTGTGCTTATCGATGAACACGAGCGTCGACTCGCCGAATACAACGAGCAAAAAACGGTTCATCAACAGAAAATGGAGGCGGCAGAAACGTATTCAACTTTAGAACTCTTTATTGAACGTCCCCCAAATCCGTTAAGTCTTTTTAGTACAGGGCTGGAAAAACAACTCGGAAGTACGACTGAAATCTATTATAGCCTTGTCCCGTTGATTACCAATGCTTCCGCGCGATACCTCGCAAACCCGTTTTTAAACCTTTTTTTAAAGATTGATCTTGTATTTATCTTTCAAGTGGTCCTGAGTCTACTCGCCCTGCTTTTTGCCTACGATGCCATTTCTGGGGAACGGGAAACCGGCACCTTGCGAATTCTGATCGCCTCTCCAGTACCGCGAAGTTCTCTGCTCCTTGGTACATATATTGGTGCTATGGTTTGCTTGCTACTGCCCTTGCTCCTAAGCCTGTTGTTAGTTCTGATTCTATTATCAATAACCAGTTCAATTCAACTCGGTCCGGATGACTTCCTCCGGATCGGTGGGATTTTCCTGACGACCCTCGCGTATGTATCCCTTTTCTATCTGATTGGACTCCTTATTTCCACCATATCTCAACGGAGTGCTACCTCGGCTATGGTCTGTATGTTTTTATGGGTAATTCTCGTGCTCGTTTACCCAACTTGGTGTCAATTTACCATGAATCCAGTCAGTGATACGCACGCTGAAAAATCCTCAGTAGAACAACAAGTAAATCAGATTTGGGAAGAAGTTGACAGAGAAAAACGCCGGTTCGTAGCAAACAGTCCGCTTATGGGCAAGCCGCCGTGGTTTAATCTGACTGGGGCAGGGTCGGTTGCTTGGGGAGACGGACGCTATAAAGTAAATCTGGAATTGGATCCAGAATCAGAAGAACTCGTTCCACATGTCCAAGCGTATTATAAGACTATAAGTGCGTTGGAAATCCGCTTAGCAAAAAAAACGGCTTTGATCCGAGAACAAAGTTTGGCAAGGACAGACATTCGACAATCAAGATGGGATGAACTTTTGATGAAGCTGAGTCCGGCAGGTCTCTATGCGTTTGGCACCACCGCTTGGGTGGGAACCGATTTGGATGGTATGCTCGATTTCGCTGAAGCCACACAGGGATACCATCAGTCTCTAATTGACTATTTTCACCATGAGAATGCGTTTGCCAGTCGACTCTGGTTTGCTTCGGATAAAGGGGTAGTGGATTGGTCGAATTTGCCCCAGTTTCGCTTTGATCGTAAAGATGTTTGGGTCAACGCACAGCGTGCGCTTCCTGAACTTTTTGTATTGTTTGCCATGAATCTGGTTCTGTTTGCGGGAACAGTTCAGGTTTTTATCAGTATGGAGGTATAGAAATGAAGATACTAAAAAAATTGGCAAGGCTTGTTCTGCTGTTGGGTGCTACCCTATTTCTGACAAACAGCTGGGCAGAAAGTTTGCCCCAAACGGTTAAAGCCCGTATTGATGTTCAGCAGGGGGCAATAAATGATATGGTGTTTTCTACGGATGGCAGCCATCTCGCAATCGCGAGCACAAAAAGTCTCCAACTCTATGATGCCCAAACTTATAAAGAACTCATCGCGTTTACCGGACATACAGATTCGGTGTTAGCGGTGGCATTCTCTCCCGACGGTACACGTCTCGTCAGCGGCGGTCAGGACGAAACTGTCCGGCTCTGGAAGACAGACACCGGCGAACTCTTGCGCACCCGAAAAGAACATTGGGGAGCCATCAATGCGCTTGCATTCTCAGTGGATGGCGAAAGGTTTTGGAGTGCGAGTAACAACGACAGAGAAATTCGATCTTGGTTCTCGCATGACGGTGGCAAGGGCAGCAAAAGGGAGTACACTTTACCGTATATGAAGCCCAAAAATGTATACACCGCGACCGTGTTTTCACCTGATGCCGAAATCTTGGTAAGGGCAAGCACTGCCACTGCGCCTACCCTGGGAGATGGGTTCCTTATTTTTCTGATTTCCCTGCACGGCCCGAGAAATTCAACTCTTTTCACGGCAACGCATGCCGATCTGGTCAATGTCTTAACCCTTCATACTGACGGTAATCTCCTCGCCACTGGAAGTGCTGATAAGACAATCCAAGTATGGAATATAAAAGACACGACTCAACCGAGCCATATCCTCTCCGAACACACTGGCGGTATCACCGCTATAGCATTTTCAGCCACTGGGAGACTGATTGCCACTGGAAGTTCGGACAAAACCATTCGGTTGTGGGATGTTGAGACGGGGAAACCGCTTGATGCTTTTACAGAACATACAAGTGAGATTACGGCTATAACCTTTTATGGCGATAAAACACTTGCCAGTGGGAGCGCCAATGGCACAGTTATTTTGTGGGATCTAAAGGAAACTGCTTTAACTGAGTAACTAAAATTCGGTTAACACTGAGATTTCAGACAGACTCTCAGGAGAATCAATGATGGTTTGGCATATCCTTAAAAGAGAATTATTTGACCATATTAATAGCCTGCGTTTCGCACTAACCACGTTCATTATGATTGTATTAATGGTAACCAATGCTATTGTACATCTCCAGAAACACGCGGACCAAATCCAAGGGTATTCCAAGAACGTTACCGCATCCACCAACAAATTGAAAGCGCGGAATCGGCTGTATACGTTGGTTCAAAGGGGTCCCGGTGAACTTTACAAACGTCCATCTGCGCTCGCCTTCATTGCCGATGGTGGCGACGCATTTCTTCCTAGGCTTGTTGCAGATGATGACTCTTGGACGGCAAGCGACGTAAACAGTATCGCGACTTTAGGCTATCCCGAAACAAGACAGAAATCAAAAAATTTACGGCCGCCTGGTGTACCGCTGGATTGGGTATTTATCATCACCTATCTATTCTCTTTTATTGCCATCTTATTTAGCTTTGATGCGCTTTCAGGCGAACGAGAACGTGGAACGCTTCGATTGTGTCTTGCCAATCCGATTTCTAGGCTCTTGATCGTCGTAAGTAAATTCCTCGGCATCCTCACCGCCCTCGTTCTGCTCTTCACTTTCGCTTTTTTGTTGAACATAACGATTCTTTCGACATCTCCCTTGATTCAATTTGACACCGCAGACTGGGCCTGTCTCGCTCTTGTCTTTTTCATTGTTTGTTGCTATACCTGTATTTTCATTGCAGTCGGGCTGATGGTTTCCGCTCGGCTGGGGAGCCGGATGAGTCTCGTCGTGTTACTATTGATTTGGGTAATAGTAGTGGTTTTTATGCCCCTAACGCTTGGAACCCTTGCAGTGAAATGGTCGACACCGATTCAAACAGTGCACCAGTTCCGCGCTACAAAGAGAGAACTTATAAATAACATCAGAACAGAAAATGGTCACAAATGGCTCGAAATGAAACGAGACATTGACCTGAATGTAGCCCAGCAAGATAAACTATTGCCTATGCTGAGGTTCAAGATGGAGTGGGTGAACTACGATAGACAAATTCGAGAGAATCTAAATCGGGAGTACTTAATGGCACAAATTAAACAGGTACAACAAGCACGATTCGTGTGCCGTTTATCTCCAGCAGCGACCATTCAATACGCCCTCGAATCAATGGCAGCCACCGGATTGAATCGACATATACAATTCGTGGAAAACGTGCAGGATTATACGAAACAATTTCGACAATTCATCGTCGATATCGATCAGGCCGATGCCGAAAGTCTCCATCTCATTGGTATCCCCGAAGGCATGTCTAATAAGCCGATCGACCCTGAACAGATTCCGATATTTGAGGATAAATTGACGTTTAGAGACTCGTTCAACGCTGCCTTAGTGGATATGGCGTTGCTCGTTTTATTCGCTAGTGTGTTTCTTTCAGGAGCATGTCTGTTTTTTTTACGCGCAGAAGTATGAACCCCTGATTGGACAATCTTACCCAAAGTTGCTACCTAAAATGGGATTCAATTGTCAGATTTCAGGACTCGGTTAAGAGTCGGGAATCGAAGTTACCTCCTACAAGCATCAGTTGGTGGACTTTTTCTTGCCAATGAAGTCTTCGTTGAATCGATTAAAATTGATTTTTAGATGCGAACCTGTTATAATAGTTATCAACACTTTTAATTTTCTATAAAATGCCCGATACCTAAATTACTAAGCTTTGGACAATTTGCAAATGTAGCATAGGCTGTTAGCCTGTGCTTTCCGACAAGTTTCTGTATTTTTTCAAAGTTCCTTCTATAAGCGAAACTCATAAAAAAATAAACGCAGATGCATCGGTGCCTAGCCGGTTTTTGCTTGGGTGTTTCTTCAGTATGTTTATAGAAATGGCATCCCCCGCGAAGCTAAGTCCCCGTAGGGGCGATATGTCTATCTTAAAAATTGTCCAAACTTTAGCTAAATTAGATAACAGACATTAAAAATGGTAGGAACACGTGGGATTGGAATTCCAGTGGAATAATCGTAAAGCGAAAGAAAATATGCAAAAGCATAATGTTTCTTTTGAGGAAGCAAGTACCGTTTTTTCGGATTTTCTCTCTTTAACCATTCCTGATCCACTGCATTCTGAAAAGGAAGAACGGTTAGTAATCATCGGATATTCTGATAAACAGAGACTTTTAGTTGTTGTTCATACAGAAAGAGATGATATTATTCGCATCATTTCTGCTCGGAAAGCGACACCTTACGAAAGGAAAACTTATGAAGCAAGCACCAGCTAAGCAACATGATCCAGATATGCTCGATGAATATGATTTCAGCGATGGCGTTCGCGGAAAATACGCAGAGCGATATAACGCAGGCACAAACCTGATTCGACTTGATAAAGATGTCGCCGAAATGTTCCCTGATGCGAAATCTGTTAATGATGCCTTGAGAGCATTAGGGAAAATTATCTCCGAGCATCAACAAAAGGTTCATAACTAATGTCTGCCCGCTAACAACCACTTTCCATTGATTTATCCCTCCGAGTCTTACTATTTTCTCCGATTCTTTGCAGAATTAGGCAACCGTTTTATCAATGCCCCGCGTCACTATATATCAAAGTGAGGGGCTACGTGCGCGCGAAAAGAACCCTCTGACAAATCATCACAAATAAAAACAGAGGAGATTTCCAGATGAGAACTTTAACCATAGGATTGTTTATCCTCATAATGATGAGTGGACAACTCAACGCCGATAACCACTCGGCAGCTAACAACAAAATTACACTTAAGCTTGATGACGCCTCTGAGGTGTCTGTCCAAGGCTTTATTGCGCCGATCAGAGATACTGTGTCCAATTCCGGTAAGGACTGGCCCGCTTTGACAAATATGCGGGTTGTTGCGCCGGAAAAGCAATATCCGGCATCGGTCTTTCATGCCTTTCTTCCAAGCAAACTGGCTTTTCTTCCAAGTAAACGGGTTTCGGTGGGTGAACTCTGGAAGGTCAAGCAGGATGGGGTACTGGAATTGCTGCGGCAACTGCACCCCAATCCGAGTGTGGATATGCATATTAACACTGGAGATTCCCTCGGTTTGTGGGCGTGCCTACGTGCTTATAATGATGAATTCGCCGACATCGCGTTTCGCATCCATGCAGAATTTGTCTTTGAGGATGGTTGGTTTACGCCTTCCCAGTTTGCAGGACATCTTGTGATTGATCGAGTTAAAGAGAGCATCGCGTTTTTCGTAATGCGCGTTCCGGGCGGTCCGGTCAACTTTGATTTTAATCGGATAATAGATGGCAGCCGTGTAGCGGGTGCGGGTTTTTGTTCACAAGTCGAACTTCGCGCTGGCACGCAGGAGATGTTGGAAAATGTCGAATTCACAGAAGCGATTACCCAAGAAGCTGCTGAACGTGCCTTGATACTCCGTTTCTACAAATCCCAACAAATTAATTGGGTACAACCGGACCAAGTCTTGGAGATGGCACACACCCAACAGAAACCGATTCACGCAATATCTATAGATGGTCCCTTGGATAATGAATCGTGCTGAGGGAGCGGCAAAAGCCTGAGGACAGGTGTTCTCAACGATAACCGTGTTATTAAATTCTTGAACGAAAATTTCATCAATGTTTGGGTGTCGAATGTCGAATTAGAGCGCACCCCTTTCAAAAAGAAACTCATGGCACTCAGACGGCAGCAAGGGTTTAAGCCGTTTGACAAAACGCATCCTTTGGCACAAGCAATCATGAAAGGCTGGAAGTTGAATTCGCCGGCAGATTCTTTGGTGCTCTCAACGGAACTTGAACTGATGGGCAGACTACCGGTCAATGAACGCAAATCACCCTACAACGGCGCGAAGGGGTATCTCTTGTTTCTCAAGGAATCCTTAGCAGGGAAACTTCCGAAATTGAACGAGGAGGCATCGGCGGCACGCGAAGCAGAAGATTGGGATACCCGCCTTGAAACCGCTGTTGAATCGGGTGTTATTGTAGACCAAGGTTTGAACGTTGTGCTTACCAGCACGCATTCCGAGCAAGAAATCCTCAGCGTTTTTCGGACCCCTGAGACCGATGCGCAAGGTTATACGCTCGTTGAGATTGATGCGACAACGTTTAAAAACGGTGGTGTGCTTACGATTGATGTCTGGGTCGGGGAGTCCGAAGTTTCGGGTTCGTTTGACCTATTTGCTGGGGACACTACAGAACTCGTGCCTAAACACGCTCTTGCCTCTGTAAAGGATATTCCAACGAATCAGAGAAAAGTTATCAAGTATCCTTTCGATCACGGTCGCGTTTTTAAGTTAGGGGTTATCGGTAATCCAAGCGAGAAAGGGAACATCAACGGTTTTCTCGCCAAGATTTCTGTAGAACCTGTGTCGGCAAAAAACGAAGAAAATTAACCAGAACATAGGCCCGGTAGGTGTGGTTTCCAACCGCACCGAAACACATAGAAAATTAACCAGAACACAGGCCCGGTAGGTGCGGTTTCCAACCGCACCGAAACACATAAATGAAAAGGAAACGAAAAAATGAAGATGACCCGATTAATAAACTTTATGCTTCTTTTGACTCTTGCCATGTTTCTCACAAATGGATTTACGGAGGATGGACCCTCCGGTGCTACCGCCCAAATTGATACGGGTAAAGGACCTGTCAATGCCATCGTGTATTCTCCAGCTGCAAATCGGCTTGCCAGTGGCAGTTCAGATGGCACCGTTTTCGTCTGGGATCTGGACAAAATCGTTTCAACAGATTAGAATGTCAATAAGGAGTTCATAGTAATGAGTAGACAAAGGTCGACTAAAATAGGTGAGTTATGGGAAATAACGATGTTGAACTAATCCAACAAAGTCTTGCAGGCGACCAAAGTGCTTTCGCTCAGTTGGTGAAAAAATACCAAAAATCTGTCCACGCGCTCGCATGGCGGAAGATAGGCGACTTTCATATCGCCGAAGAGATCACACAGGATACTTTCCTAAGGGTTTACAAGAAACTGACGACCCTGAAGGATCCACATCGGTTTCAAGGTTGGCTGTATAGAATCGCCTCGCGCCAGTGCCACGCGTGGCTTAGAAAGAAACGGACGCAAACGCAGTCGTTGGAAGAGACGGACCCCGAACTGATAGAAAAGATGACGTATTCGCAATACATCGCCGAAGAGCAGGCAAAAGCAGCGACGGAAGCGCAGCGCAGCATCGTCCATAAATTGCTTGCACGGCTACGCGAAAGTGAGCGCACCGTTGTTACACTCCACTACTTCGGAGAGATGACGTGTGAAGAGATTAGCCGATTTTTAGGGGTCTCCGCAAGTACGGTTAAGAGTCGGCTGCGTCGTGCGCGGTTACGTCTTAGAAAAGCGGAGCCGATGATCCGAGAAGCGTTGGAAGGGTTCGAAATTCGGGCAAATCTTACTGAGAATATCATGCAAGAGGTCTCACGTATTGAACCCGTAATCCCTTCGGGCGGTCAACCGTTGGTGCCGTGGGCGATCGCCGCTGCAACGCTCGTCCTCACGGTGATGGCACTCGGTGTCAGCAATCAGTACCTCACACGTTTTCAGCGACCTTACAACTTGGATGCCACATCGGAGATGACGGTAGCACTTATTGACGCGCCGATTGTGCTGAATCTTACATCGAAACCGGATGCGCGAAACCAGATCGGCAAGTCTACTGTCCCCAATAAAGGCAGCGGATTCTCTACAAGCCTAAATCAATCCGAATATGTGCCACGGTTCCTCTCTGCACAGGCGAATAAAATTGTCCTCAACGATGAGAACCCTTCACAGAATGTTTTAAGCGTTCTCCGAACCCCAGACGCTGAATATCAAGATTATACCGTTGTTGAGATTGATGCGACGGCGTTTAAAGCGGGCGGTGTACTCACTATTGATCTCCGGATCGGGCGCGCAGCGGCTGCGGGCGCGTTCATTCTGTTTGACAGCAGTGCCGAACTCACCAGTGATGGGATGCCTGAAGTTATCCTCACCGCAGCATCAGGCATTTCACCGGGCAAAGTTGGCAGGATCACACACCATTTTGAGACAGGCGGCCATTTTAAGTTGGGTGCTACTGGTAATGCGTTCAGTGGGAAAGGGAAGGTCAATTCTTTTCTTGCAAATGTGTCCATAGAACCAAACGGAGAATAAGGGACTGCCGGAATTTGACAAGGCACAATAAATGTGTTATCATTATAACACTACTAATTCAAAACCCAAATATAGTTGAAAAAGCGAAAGAAATGATTCTTTTACGTTTACACTCCAGCTTGCATAGGAAGTTCACAGGTTGGCACTATAAGTGTCTCAATGGCTTGCGGGGGGTGTGCGCGCAAAGGGATAACTGAAATGTAGATTGAAAATTTTGTTTTAAATTTCACTGAAACCTTATGCACACCGATTCCGGTAGCATAAGGTATTTTTTTTGCACAGTTCACAAATTTCAAAAAAGGAGCAAATCTTCATGCGTTTCGTAACACCCGCGTGGAAAGTTTCACTGAGTGCGATGACTCTTTTCGTCATCACGACCCTCATTGGCTATTCCCAGACAATAGAAACCGTTAAATTTCAAACACCACCTGCAATTGATGGAAAACTTGACGATAGCTGCTGGCAACAAGTGACAGCGGTGGATGCCTTCAAAGTCGCTGAGTTAGAGACGACTGTTCCAGACAAAACCGAAGTCTACCTCGGATACGATGACGAGGCACTTTACATTGGTTTTCGTTGTGTACAAGAAGAAACAACCCGAATTGCCAATCAGACAAGAAGAGATGGGAGTTTCCAGTACGAGGACCATGTTGCCGTGTATCTTGATACACATCATGACCGCCGCCGTTCCTATTGTTTCGCTGTGAGTCCCCTCGGTACACAACGCGATGAGAAACAGGGAGACTTGGGATGGGATGGTGAATGGTCTGCCGCTGCAATCGTAGAAGCGTCTGTGTGGCGCGTTGAAATGAAAATCCCATTTGACATACTCGATCTACCGCAGGCAGCAAAACAGACCTGGGGACTTAACCTCGTGCGTCGCCACCAAAGTCTCGATCGAACCAGCATTTGGGCGGACACCGGGGTTAACGTCTCTGATGCGAATCAATTTGGGACATTGACCAACCTGGAATTCAATCCGAAGGATACGGGAAAGAAGCTCCAACTCGGTGGGTACCTGTCTGCCAAATCTGAAGACGTTTCTACATCTGAAGACCTCTCTGAACGTTTAACTGCAGCAGTAGGCGGTGATTTTGCCTATAAACTGACGACCAGTACATCTTTCATCGGCACGCTGAATCCCGATTTCAGCCACATAGAATCAGAAGTTCAGGGGATCGTTTTATCTGATCTTGAGCAACGCTTAACCGACCGGCGCCCCTTCTTTCAAGAAGATGGACGAATCTTTAGGGCACCTATCTCTCTATTTTACAGTAGACGAATTGGTGAAATGGCGTATGGCGCGAAATTAATCGGCAAAACGGGAAAGGCAACGTATGGGTTGATGGAGGTCAAAGAGAAAGCTGACGACAGCCATAACGTTTTGCTACGCGGGCTGTGGGATGCTGGTAACTCGTCCTCCCTTGGGCTCTTCTTGGCTTCCAAAGAAATGCCAGATGCATATAATAGGTCTATCGCGTTTGACGGGTCCATTCGCTTACCAAAGGCCCTTAACTTCGTTACAAATTATGCACGGAATTGGGAACCGGGGGACGACAGCACGCGAGCGTTTCTTGCAGAAATATACCGCAGAGGCAACCCTATTATTAGTCTTGCCTATCGCGATTTTACCGCGGGTTTCAATCCTGCAAATGGATACGTTCGACTTACGGACATCCGGCAACCGAGTTTTTGGGGCGTGTATAACTGGCCCGTTGAGAAAGGTTATTTGCGAAACGTCAAGTTTGAATCTGTCCAATCTGTAACTTGGAACCAAGCAGGCAAAAAAACACGCGGTAACCATTTTCAACTCGTCGGTTTCGATCTGGGTGAAAAGATAGCGACCGGATTTTTCTACAGAAACTGGTCCTATGATGTCTACTCCAATTGGGTGATGGCAGCACAGACAACATTCAACCGTCAGAAGCCTGACCGTATTTTCGTTGTTTATCAACACGGCGAGTTTGAAGGGGCGACGGCAACGTTTGTCACAACAGCGATGAACCTGATTCCGTTCCGCTTTTTATCAATAGGTATTGAAGGCGAAAACCTCTGGCAGACCTTTCCTGATGGACACAGCACTTACGATTTCTCTGTTCGTGCAAGTATGAATCTCGAAATTGGAGATGAAAGATGGATAACAATTCGGCTACGTTCAGCCGGTGATCATAAGCCAAATTTCAATGCGGTCTTTAAATATACTTTCATTGAAAATCTTGTTTTATATGTTGTCTACGGGGATCAACACGCTAAGGAAACAGTCAATCAACTGTTCACAAAAATAGCCTTCACTTGGTAGGTACTTTTCTCATTTTCTGGTTGGATAGCAAACTTGGGTGCAGAATTATGCACCCAACTTGCACCTAACATGAGTCATTATAAGTCAATCGGAGGTGATTCTATGGAAAATGTTGATGTTGAATTGATTCATCGCATTCTTGATGGCGATGATAATGCCTTCAGTGAACTCGTGAAAAAATATCAGAAACCTGTTCATGCGCTTGTGTGGCGGAAGATTGGCGACTTCCATATCGCCGAGGAACTTACGCAGGATACTTTCCTAAGGGCATATCAGGGATTAGCGACACTGAAGAAACCGCAAAGTTTTGCGAGTTGGCTCTATGTGATTGCTGCGAACCGATGCAGTACATGGCTCCGTAAAAAGCGTTTACAGACGCAGTCCATTGAGGAGACGAGTGTCAGGCAGTTAGAAAGTGCGACATATTCTGGGTATGTCGTTGAAGAGAATGAACGGGTGACCGCAGAAGCGCAGCGCGAAGTCGTGAAAAAGTTGCTTGCCAAACTCCAAGAGAGTGATAGAACGGTCATGACGCTGCACTATTTCGGAGAGATGTCGGCTGCAGAGATTAGCGCGTTTTTAGGGGTCTCCGTTAACACGATTAAGAGTCGGCTCCGCCGAGCGCAACAGCGTTTAAGGAAAGAGGTGCCGATGATAAGAGAAGCTTTGGGGCATTTCCAAATCACGCCGCATCTCACGGAGAACATCATGCGCGAGATCGCGCATATCAAACCTGCTGCACCGTCTGGCGGTAAACCGTTAATCCCATTAGCACTTTCTGCCGCAACAGCGATTTTTATTTTTCTCATAATCGGGATGGGCTCTCAATACCTCGTCCGCTTTCAGAAACCCTATAACATAGAGGCACAATCTGAAACGACGGTTGAAATTATTGATGTACCCATTGTGCTTGAGACACAAGCGAAACCCGATTTACGGAACCAAGCGGGACGTTTTGATACCCCCGGTAAACGCAGCAGCGCGGGACCACAACTTTCGGAACCTACTACCCTTGGCGCGGCACAGATAGAGAAGGAAACGCCTCTATCAACACAGCAGTGGGTACAAGCCAGGGGGCCAGAGGGAGGCAGTTCCATCTCAGGTTTGACAAGTGCCGGCGGAGATATTTATGCAGCCTCACCGATGGGTATCTATAGGTTACGCCCTGCCGATCAGGCGTGGACGCTTGTCAACACGACTGTCCCGACTACCGATCCAGCGAATCCTAAACGCCATCATCTAACACCGATGGCAGCGCGAGGCGATACGCTCTATCTCGTTGCCACACATGCGGTGTTTGCCTCAAGTGATAGCGGCGAAACATGGGAGTCGCTTGGCGCGCGCCCAAAAGGGGCTGCTGTCGACTTGGTAATAACAGATAAAGGATTGTATCTTGGGATTCAAGATAAAGGTGTTTTCAGGTCCATAGACGCTGGAAAAGGGTGGACACCCTTAACAGATGGGATGTCCGGTGGAAACATTTACGCATTGACTGCGATTGAAGACACTGTATTTGTTGGTACAAGCCGAGGGCTCTACCGACTCAATTCAGGTGTATGGGAAAAATTGGCAGTGGGGACCACCAAATCCATCCATTCCTTAGCGGTTTCCGGTAGTGACTTCTACATAGGGACGGGCCCGGATCTGCTGACCTTCAGTGAAGAAATTGCTCCCAAGGCGATGGGACAAATGTTTGGACAAATGCTTTTGGGAGAGGGCGGCGCGTGGGAGGTCTTCCACTCAACGGATTTCGGGGATTCATGGACAGATGTAACACCAACAAAAAAATCTGTCACCAGAATAATATCACCGGGCATCAAAGTCATGGCTGTCGGTGATACCCTCTTAGCACTTGGGATTGGAGGGTTTCGTTCAACGGATCACGGACAAACATGGACGGAACTCGCTTTCAGTGAACATTTATTCACATTGAGTCCCTTTCCGGTTGTGGCGGTGAACGAAAACACCTTTTTTAGTGCGCCCCCCCTCGGTTTTACGCGATCAACGGATGGCGGCACCTCATGGCAACCCTTTACCGCTGGTATGGTAGGGACCCGAATGCTGGATTTGGTCGGATTTAAAAATGGACTCTATGCGAACACTGGTACAACTTTGGTCAGATCAATTGATGGCGGGGAGGCTTGGAAACCCTTTTTTGTTGATTCTGACAGACCTGAACTCGAACGTATAGTAAAGCAAAGCTCCACGAGTCTGTTGCAATTTCTAAAGTTGACGATAGCATCCAACATGCTTTATGGGATCGCACCGGCAAGGGACCAACTACACATTTTACGTCTGTCTGCTGATGGCAATACCCTAACTTCGATTGAAAATATGCCCGTTTTAGGCGATGTGCAAGATGATGAACCGGATGACGAACTGCAGGAAGCGTACGAAGAAGTTATGGCAGATAACACCGCCGACACCGCCGAAAAAACCGGTAAACTCACTGGTATTTTCAGCGGGCTCTTTAAAGAACTACAAAAGGCGAACGAAGAGCAAAGGGCTGCTGCTGGTGGGTTTGCAGTCAGTGGAGAGACATTTTATGTAGAGTATAAACGAAAACTCTTCAAATGGCAGACGGGCGAACCGGAATGGGTGAATACGGGATTGATAGATACGTATGAGCAGCCTGATGACGAATTCGACAGCGGATTCAGGTTAGCTGTTTCAGGTGAAACCGTTTATGTCGGAAAACGCGATGGCCATCTCCTGCGATCCTTTGATGGTGGTAACACATGGAAAGACCTGACTTCGAACCTACCGCTCCGTTTTTCGCGTTTCAATGCGTTAGTTTTCGCGGGTGCGACGGTCTATGTGGCTACAGACGCAGGTGTTTTGGTATCACAAACCGGGGAAACTTGGCACGTGATAACCGATAAGGTCGGGACGCACATCATCATAGATCATTTGGCTGTGACAGGGACGACGGTTTATGGTGCTGGCAACACCGGTGTCTATCAATTGAACACCCGAAATAACTGGCAAAAAATATTACCCGAAGTTCCAGATAGCGTCATCGCGCTTACTATCAGTGGCAATAACCTCTATATAGCAACCGAACGGCGTGGGATATTTCACGTTTTGATCAATAAAGGAAACGGTTGATTTTACATAACCTTAGGAGAAATTATTATGATAAAGAAATGTTTACCCTCCTTGGCACTTTTGGCAACGCTTCTATTCGCTTGTCTGGGTGTAGCGAAGGCTAATACGGCTACAGATACAGTTCCACAAAAATCTGAAACCGCATCCACAGCAGTTCCCAAGGACAGTGCGCTACATCTGATTCCCGAAAAAACTTTGGGATTCGTTTACTGTCCCAACTTACTTGAATTGGATACCAGAATTAACACATTGCAAACGGAACTTTTGACGCAACCGGCAGCACCCAATCTAAATATTTTGCGAAACGGCTTCGCGGCTCTGTTTAAGGATTTAATTGGCATGGAAGCAGGCGTTGATTTGACCCAAGATTTTGTGATCCTGCTTACGCGTTTAGAACCGCTGCAATTCTCTTTTCTCGTGCCTTTAGTTGATCCTGAATCTATGAAACAGGTGATCGCGGCAAGAATGAAAGCAGTCAACCTCACACACTATAAAGACGTAACCTATTGGAACGACAGCGAGAATGACAGGAATTTTGTTATTTTGGGTAGGACGCTTGTCATCTCAAAACAGCGTGAGGTCTGCGAAAATGTTATTGACACCTATAACGGGACGATGCAGGCTGCTACAGAAAACCCCGATTATGGCACTTTCTGGACCGATATTTCAGAAGATGCCGATCATCTGGCGATCTATTTTGATGTTGCAGCGACTCTCGCTACCCTCGATAGGCCGCTTGAGGAAGAATTGGAATTGTTTATAGATAACTTTACAGATCAGATTGAAGCTGACGCTCAAGTTGCAGGTGAAGCTGAAGCTGATAGCATTGCACTATTTTATAAAAGTCTATTCAAAAATGGGGTACCATTTACCAAGCAGGTGCTATCTGCAAACCTCCGGTTGCATATCGAGGGGACCGATGTCCAGCTGAAGCCGTGCCTGAAGTTCAAAAGCGATAGTGAATATCTGGCGGTGGTAAAAGCAGCTTCCAGCGAATTGGGTTTCCTTGATGAACTTCCGAAACGTGCATTTATGAATGCTGCGTTTCAAGGGAGTCCGAAGTTTCTCGCCGAGACGAGCAAGTTGTGGTTTGGCGGTTTTCCAGAAAGGACACCAGAACAAATTTCGCAGCGAGATACACTCGTTGAAGGGACAAAGGATTTCTATGAATCTTTGGCGGATCGATGGAGTCTCTCTTTCAATTTATTCGATAACGCTTCGCCTGTATGTATCTATGAGCTAAAGGATGAACAGGGTGCGAAAACCTATATGGATGAAGTGTTCCGAGAAAAACTCAACGCTATCGGTGCTTACCCGGGTAAGTCGCTACTGCACAACCGCGTTGAGATCAAAAGTTTCATCTTTCCCAATTTCAGAGCTGCGTCGCCTGAAACTTCTCAATGGCACTGGTATTATGCGTTTACAGAGGGTCAGCTCCTTTTCACAACAGGGACAAGTCCCGAGTCGATGCAAAGGGTTCTCAATAGAAAGGCGGGTAGTGAGGAGAAGTTTTCTGACCATCCGAGTTATCAGAAACTCGTTGATAACTTGGGGACCAACAACAATGTTTTTCTCGCAATTTGTCCAGTTGTGGCATTCAAAAGGACAATGGAGCGGGATATAGATGTGAATGATGCTGTACCCCTTCAAATGTTGGCAAGTATGTTCATGACTCTACCAGACAACTACAGTCTCGGGCTTGCTGCCAAAGCGCGAGGCAACGGCATCGCTGCGAACCTGTTGATTAACCTCGCTGACTTTAAGGAGCTTGCACAAACGCTCTTAATGATGACTCAAATGATGCACATGCAGTAAGTTCATCAATTCCGCAACCGGTGGGCGCGGTTTGCAACCGCGCCCGGTTCCCCCCAACAATCCGTTCTACTGACGCACGTTTGCAGAATTATGCACCAGTTTGCCCATTAAGACGCGTCACTGGTATTAATCCGAAACGATGTGTGCTCCTTTTCCCATGGGATGACTGATGAAAAACGATGATGATCAACTTATCCAACGCGTCCTCGGTGGCGATGATGCTGCGTTCTCCGCACTTGTGCGGAAATACCAAAGGTCCGTTCACGCCCTGGCGTGGCGGAAGATTGGCGATTTCCATGTCGCCGAGGAAATTACGCAGGATACGTTCCTGAAAGCGTACCGGAAGTTGGCGACGCTAAAGGAGCCGCAGCGTTTTTTGAGTTGGCTTTATGTGATTGCCGCGAACCAGTGCAAAGCGTGGCTGCGTAAGAAACGTTTATGGACAGAGTCGTTGGAAAACGCAGACAGCATGGCGTTGGAGAAAGCGACGTACTCTGGATATGTCATCGCGGAAAATGAGCGGACAGCAGTAGAAGCGCAACGCGAAGTCGTCAAAAAATTGCTTGCCAAACTCCAAGAGAGTGAACGCACGATTATCACGCTGCATTATTTCGGAGAGATGTCCAGCGCGGAGATCGGTGCGTTTTTAGGGGTCTCGGCAAATACGGTGCGGAGTCGCCTGCGCCGTGCGCAACAACGTCTAAAGCGGGAGGAACCGATGATTAGAGAAGCATTAGAAAATTTCCAAATCACACCGAATCTCACAGAGAATATCATGCGTGAAATTTCGCGTCTAAAACCTGTTGCACCGCCTGGTAATAAACCGTTAGTGCCGTGGGCGATCGCCGCCTCTACAGTAGCGGTCATATTTTTGATACTGGGTATCGGCAATCAACACCTGTCGCGTTTCCAGAGACCTTATAGTTTCGAGGCGACTTCGGAGATGACAGTTGATCTCATTGAAGCACCCGTTGTGCTAAACCTTGAAGCGAAACCCGATATTCGGACGCAACTCGGAGCTTCCGCCATCCCCAGTAAAAACGATGGAACTGGTCAGCAACCCGATGATGTTTTATTTGCTGCCGCACAGGCGGAAGGTGAAGATGTTTCTATCCCTAAACAGCAGTGGATACAGGCTGAACCTGTTGAAGGCAGCGATGTAGGCGGTTTATTTGTAACCGATGATGGCGAGCTTTATACTGTTACCGATGAACACATCTACAAAATGGGGTCCGGCGGCAAAGCGTGGCAACAGATCACTGATATGGATGCATTGGGGACTGATTATATGGGTAGCGCGCTGATAGAAGCGTGGGACAATACCCTCTATATGGTAGTGAGTACGACACTCCTCGCTTCAAAAGATGATGGCAAGACATGGGAATTAGTTTATACCTTTCCAATAGATTATGGCTACTTTGCTTTTGATTTGGAGCTCACAGCACAAACTTTCTACATCATTTTTTCTGATTACACGGCTTTCCGTTCTGAAGATACGGGTAGGACCTGGCAAGCAGTGAAAGCTGGATTTCCAGCTAGACCCAGTTTTATGGTAGCGATTCAAGACACACTGTTTGCAGGAACGAACAATGGACTCTACTGCTTGAAGGGTGACAACTGGCAACGTGTGGAATTTCCAGTATCCGTACCAATTAAGACCCTTTCAGCCGCAGTTACTAAGGATCGTCTATATGTAATGGCAAGAGTAGATTGGGTTGTTGGTCTTCAAGAAGCGCCAGAAGAGACAAAACCCACTTGGTGGATATTTAGATCAACGGACCTCGGTGATTCTTGGGAGGATATAACGCCGACAAATGCCTGGCCCGTAAACGGGGTACCCCCGGATCTCAAACTGATTGCTGCGGGTGAAACACTCTTAGCGATGGAAAAGGGTATGGTTCGTTCTACCGATGGTGGAGATACATGGCTGCCCCCACAATTACCCGGCACCTCACCTGCAATGGACACATTAAGGGATGCTGTAGTAGTAAACGAAAACACTATCTATGTTGGTAGCAGCGACGGTTTTTATCGGTCCACGGATGCCGGCATGTCATGGACTCCGGTAAATATCAAGCGGCAGAACCGGAAAGGACTATATAACCTCATCGCATACAAAGGGCAAAATATGCCACCGACGCTCTACGCGATGTTCGGCGACAAGATTATCCAAACGACCGATAAGGGTAAATCCTGGAAAACGATTCTGATGGGAACACCAATGACGGCACCCGTTAGAGAAGAACTACCGTCTTTTAGGCAGATACGTGAATTCGGGGGGACGCTCTATACCAGAGCAATGGGGTCTCATAGGCCGGGTAACACACATAAAGCAAGTCTATATCGCATCTCTACAGATAGCAGGACAGCCATGCCGATACAAGGTATGCCTATCTTTGACTCATGGGAATTAAGTGAATTGTGGAATAAAGGAAGAACGGGTGCTTTAGATGTGTCAGATAAGTCGTTCCTTGAACAGTTGAAAGCAAATTTCGTTGGTGCAGATCAGTTCTTTAAGACATTGGCACGAGGCGGTACGTTTAGGCAACAGGAACTTTATGGACAAGCACTTTATCAGGACCAACATCGCCTCATACGGCGCGGGCTAAGTGCTGCTTTTGTGGTCAGTGGCGACACGTTTTACGTGGAATACAACTTTAAACTCTTCCGATGGAGCCCGGGGGAAACAGCGTGGTACGATACCGGTGTACAAGAGACGGGTGAACTCATATATCTGGAAGCTATGAAGGCACTTGAAGCCGAAGGGCTGTCAGCAGAACAGATAGATGAAATTCTTGGAAGTTGGGGGATAGGTTTTAAACTTGCCGTTTCAGGGAACACTGTCTACGTCGGCAAACGGGATGGACACCTCGTTGCATCGTTTGATGGCGGAACGAATTGGCTCGATCTCACGCCAGCACTGCCATTTTCCGCTAAAGCTTTCAAAGACATCGTGTTCGTGGATTCTACCGTGTATGTGGCGACAGATGAAGGTGTCGCTGCGTCAGATGATGGAAAACAGTGGCGTGCTATCACTGATGCAGCGGGAACACGTCTCAATATGAAGAAACTGACTGTCGCCGGAGATACGCTTTACGGTTTAACCAAAGACATGGGTATCTATCGCTTAGAAAGCGGTGTTTGGGAGCAGGTCGTCTCAAAGATACCGGATCATGTAGAAACCTTCGCTGTTGATGGGAACGCCGTATACGTGACCACACGAGACAGCAATATGCTTCATTTCAACCTTGAGAAATAATGCCGTTATTGACCAACCCTTCCGATCTGGTAAAATAACGTGAGTTTGAAAATAAAAATTGAAGCGTCCCGTAGGTTGGGTTGAACGGAGACATAACAAAAATCGCACACAGCACATAGGTTTCAAGAAAAAGAGAAAAATGAAAACAACAAAAACACAGTGAAACCCAACGCATTATGATACCAACACGGTTTGGGATGTTGGGTTTCGCTAAACTTATCTACCCCAACGGTTGATTAAAGAACAGAAGGCTGTGTATAGCGAAAATGCACCTGTGGTTTTACCGCTCAACCCAACCTACAAGAATCCATCTCTTTTATCAAGCTCACGTTAAAATAGTATTTCAACGTATCCAGCCCTTTATTTTTTATATCTATGCAGAATTATGCAACCGTTTTCTGCCTAAATCGCGTCACAAGGTTTCAATATAAAAAGTTGCATCTATTCTTTCTGGAGGCACCTGATGAAATACGCGGATGTTGACCTGATCCAGCGTTTTCTCGCCGGTGATGAAAACGCTTTCACCGAACTGGTAAGAAAGTACCAAAAGCCGGTTCACGCCTTAGCGTGGCGAAAGATCGGAGATTTCCACATCGCCGAAGAAATTACACAGGATACCTTCATGAAAGTGTATCAGAACCTTCACACTCTGAAAGAGCCGAACCAGTTTGCTGGGTGGCTCTATGTGATTGCGACGCGCCAATGCTACGCTTGGCTCCGCAAAAAACGGATACGCACCCAACCCTTGGAGGACGCAGAGACAACCATGGGACAAAGAGATGCTTATTCCCGACATGTCACAGAAGCGCGCGAGAAAACCGTCGTTGAGGCACAGCGCGAAATGGTCAAGAACCTACTCGCGAAGCTAAAAGAGAGCGAACGCACGGTGATGACACTCTACTATCTTGGTGAGATGACAGTCGAAGAGATAGGCAGGTTTTTAGGGGTATCTGCGGGAACGATTAAGAGTCGACTAC
This sequence comes from Candidatus Poribacteria bacterium, assembly GCA_963668035.1. Taxonomy (GTDB): domain Bacteria; phylum Poribacteria; class WGA-4E; order WGA-4E; family WGA-3G; genus WGA-3G. Next base: position 2,246,132 of record OY764073.1, read on the forward strand.
AGCGGGCGCGGCACCGTTTACGGAAGGAGGAAACAATGATTAGAGAAGCATTAGAGAATTTCCAAATCACACCGAATCTCACAGAGAACATCATGCGCGAGGTGTCGCGTCTGAAACCTGCTGCACCCTCTGCTAATAAACCGTTAGTGCCGTGGGCGATCGCCGCCTCTACAGTAGCGGTCATATTTTTGATACTGGGTATCGGTAATCAATACCTATCGCGTTTTCAGAGACCTTATAGTTTCGAGGCGACTTCAGAGATGACAGTCGATCTCATTGAAGCACCTATCGTGCTAAACCTTGAAGCGAAACCCGATATTCGGACGCAACTCGGAGCTTCTGCTGTTCCCAGTAAAAACGATGGAACTGGTCAGCAACCCGATGATGCTTTATTTGCTGCCGCGCAGGCGGAAGGTGAAGATGTTTCTATCCCTAAACAGCAGTGGATACAGGCTGAACAGACCTTAGGAAGTGCCGTAGTAGGTTTATTTGCGACCTCTGCGGGAGAACTTTACGCCGTTCAGAATACCCACATATACAAATGGCAAGATGATAGAACCGGATGGGAAAAAGTTGGTGGTGACATCAGAGACTATCATGACACGCTGTCTGAGGTTAATGAGCACGACCTAACAAAAGTTCCTATGGCAGAGTGGAACAATACCCTTTATATTGTTTTAGAAAAATTACTATTCGCTTCAAAAGATGGCGGCAAGACATGGAAATTAGTCTATTCATGGGCAGATGACAGTGGTATAGTGGATGAATTGGTGCTAACAGATCAGACGTTTTGGGCCATTACTCACAGACGTGCTTTCCTGTCTGAGGATAAAGGCGAGATATGGAAGGATGTGACCGATGAATTGCCCAGAGGTTACATGTCTTTAGTAGCAATACAAAACACGGTATTTGCTCGATCATACACAGGATTGTATCGCTGGAATATCGACACCTGGGAACGTATAGAACTTCCCGTGCCTGAAGCAATAGTGGTCACCACTTCCGCAGCGACTAAGGATCGGCTATATGTACAGGCATCATTAGGGCCTGACTTTAATGATAAGGCAGCACGAGAGGGACGACAACGTACTTGGTGGCTGTTCCGCTCAGATGATCTCGGGAATTCGTGGAAAGATATAACCCCGACAAACGCATGGCCCGTCAAAGGGTATCCACCCGATATTCAACTTGTTGCTGCCGGTGAAACGCTGCTGCTGATGGGACGGGGTATGGTGCGCTCTACCGATGGCGGCGATACCTGGATGCCCAGACAAGATCCGTCCACGCTCTCTATGAAAGCATCCTCTTTTTTATCGCCTGTGGCATTAAACGAACGTGTCTTTTATGTCTATACCTCGGAACTTCTTCATCGTTCTATTGACGGCGGCAAATCGTGGGACATTGTAAAAATCACGCAGGATCAGAGAAGATTGGCACTTGAAAACTTAATCGCTTCCAAGCGGAACGAAAGCATGCAAAACATGCAGTCAACTGTCTATGGAACAGTTGGAAGTAGGATAGTCAAAACGACTGACAAGGGCAAATCGTGGAAAACTGTTCAGGTAGAAATATCCATGACCGATCCTGTGAGAGAAGACCCCCCATGGATGATGCAGATAATCAGATCCGGTGGTGTTATCTATGCGAAAAGTATAAGCCGTTACCCAATTGGAGAATTGCGTCTCTATCGCTTATCTGAAGATGGCAACACATTAGTCCCTATTCAAGGCATGCCTACCTTCGATTCAACGGAATTAAGAGACTACCTGCGTACGTCTCAAAATCTCTCTATTGAAGCGTTGCAAGAAAGGTTTTCTGGAACGACCGAATTCTTTGAATCGTTATTGTTCCGCGAACAAGTGCATCCTCAACATCAGGATTTATTCATCCATGCAGGGCTTCAGGGACCGTTTGCAGTTAGTGGTGATACGTTTTATATGGAGTACAACCGTAAACTCTTCCGATGGGAACCTGGTGATACAGAATGGCAAGACATCGGAGAAAAAGAAACTGTACCCTGGACATCGGAAGATTTCCAACTTGCCGTGTCAGGAGACACAGTCTGCGTTGGGAAACGGGATGGACATCTTGTTGTATCCTTTGATAAGGGAGATAATTGGAGTGATCTCACGCCGGTGCTGCCATCTCCTATTAAAGCCTTTAAAGATATTGTATTTGTCGGTTCCACTATGTATGTAGCAACAAACGTGGGTATCACTGCATCAGATGATGGAAAACCGTGGCGAATTATCACCGATTCTGAGGGTACAAATCTCATTATGGAACAATTGGTTGTTGACAAGGACATCCTTTATGGGATTAATGAGACAGGCATTTATCGCTTGGAAAATGGCATTTGGAATCAGATCGTCTCAGAGATACCTAATAGCGTAACTTCTCTTGCTGTTGATGGAAACACACTATACATAGGCACAGAAAACAAGGGTATGCTTCACTTCAGTCTTGAAAAATAATGCCGTTTCTGAAAGGGACCTCGGTGGCACAAATTAGTGGAACGTTCTGAAAAAGGAAGTCAACTTCGTCAGAGCCGGCTTCTTGGGTATATCGTTTGACGAGCCCGCTGGCATCAAAATAGAAATAGTACACACTTATTTCTCGCGTTCTTCAATAATTGCCCGGCTAAACTCATTATCCTCGGCACGGATGCCGTGGCGCGCCATACTCTTACGAAGCTCCTCAAGCGGCATGAGTTGTATATCAGCGATTCCGAGCTGTTCGCGCATTTTCTGAAGAGCTTCGGCCTCAGACATCTTATCGGTGATGTAGCTGGGCTGTGCATCCCCCCCGACGCATTAACGAGCTCGGACAGTTGTAGAGTCATCTCCGTAACGGTTTTTTCTAACCGCGTTAGTCTTTCTGCTAATGTTTCAAGTGTCTGTGCCATGAGAACTGGCTCCTAACGTTAATCTTGCTATTGCCTACCTATTCGAAACAAAATGCTTTAGTCAAGGCACCCACTACCTAAAGGTAGGGGCTTGTGCTTCGCTGACAGTAACGGTTTCCAAGGAAACCGACTTACACCGTCTCCACAAATCAGGCGGGAGCCAAGCAGCCCGCAAGGATATTCTTCGCAGCATTGACATCTCGGTCGTGGTGAGAACCGCATTCAGGGCATGTCCACTCCCGATCTGATAGGGTGAGGGTTTTATTATGATAGCCGCAATCCGAACACGGTTTCGTTGTCGCCATCCAACGCCCGACTTGGCGAAAATCCTTTGCGTGCTTCTCGCACTTGAACTCAAGGATAGAAACGAACTGCGAGAAAGACAGATCAGAAACCTTTCGCCCCCAGAGACGCTTCATGCCATCAATGTTCAGGGTCTCGGTTGCTATCAAGTCAAATCTTTCGCAAAGGTCATGTGCCAGTTTCCAATGCCAATCTTTTCGCTGCCGGGCAATCTTACGATACAAGCGTGCAAGGGACCTGACCGCTCTATGCCAGTTACCAGACCCCTTGACTTTGCGACTCAGGGACTTGTTGAGTTGGCGGAGTTTGTTCAAGGATTGTTTCAAAAACTGCGGCGATGCGATCTTCTCGCCGTTGCTCAACGTCAAATACGACGCGTCTTTGATACCGAAATCAGCCCCGACTTTCTCACCTGTCGGTCGCATCGGTTCGGTCTCAGTGAAATCGGTCGTCAAAATCAACCAGTAGGCACCACAGTTATCGCGCTTGATCGTGACCTGTCTGATAGTCCCTTTCCAGTCCCGGTGTTTGTGAAAAGTATACCAGACGTAATCCATACGCCATTTGCGCTTTTCTTCGCACCAGTAACGAAAAGAGACCCTGATACGGTTACCGTCAATATGCCAACCTGCTTTTCCCGGATAGGTCAGGGATCTAAATTTGTCTCTACGCTTGATATGGGGACGACCCCCAAGCCCACGAAAAAGCCTATCATACGCGGTATCAATGCGGTTGAGTTCTTCCTGCATCGCTTGACTCGGCAAAGACTTCCAGTGCGGATGAGTAGTTTCTTTGCAGTCTTTCAAGTGACTGCGCATGTTGTTAAAACCTTCGTAGGGCAAACCGTCGCGGTGTCGTTGGCGGGTTCTCCTGTGAAAGTATTCGTGAACTTGCCACATATCATCAAGCATATTGCCGAGACGTATCGTATTCGACTGATTACGAATTTGATATTTAAAGTTTCTCATGCGTCATCAAGTATCAAGTTTTAACCCCTCTGTTGTGGGTTGGAAACCGACAAATCATCAAGCATTGTTGGTTTCCCACTTGATACCCATATTATACTACATTTTTAACCCAAAAGTTCAATCTTTTTCGCACATCTAACGCCGTCTACATCCCCAAGCTAAAGCATGGGGGTTTGACGGAGGAGTGCTAACATTATTGTAGCACAGATAGAACGTCGGTGTCAAAAAAAACACCTATATCAGAAACATTCCTTGCACAGTAAAAAATCCTCTTTTTTCAAATTAAGCAACCGTTTTGCCGTATCTTGCGTCACTATAATTTGATGGGTTATTAATCTAACTATCGCTTTAATTGAATCACAATAGATCAACAATAGAATCGCAATATTTTGACGCATTTTCTATTTCCCTACAGCCAAAAACTATCGTATAATTAACACGTGATTTAGAATGCAACGCCCAATACGACTTCTGCGAGGTTCGATACTCTTTTGACGAAGGGTCGACATTCTGTCGCACCCCGAACCTAAACCAACAGCCCCTAACCCCTCGGAGAAAAAAATATAACGCAGATTTTTTGCGTACAAAAAAAATTAAAGTGCCTTACATAACCCTTTTTTTTTCCAATTATGCACCAGTTTGACCTCTAAAATGCGTCACTATAGGGCAATCGGAGGGTATTCATGAAAACCACTGATGTTGAGCTCATCCACCGTGTTCTTGATGGCGATGATACTGCCTTCACGGAACTTGTGAAGAAATACCAAAGGCCCGTGCACGCGCTGGTGTGGCGGAAAATCGGGGATTTCCACATCGCTGAGGAGCTGACGCAGGATACATTTCTAAAGGCATATCAGGAATTGGCGACGCTGAAGAAACCGCAAAGTTTCGCGAGTTGGCTCTACGTGATCGCTGCAAATAACTGTAGTACGTGGCTGCGCAAGAAGCGTTTATGGACAGAGTCACTTGAGGGGACACATAGCAGGCAATTGGAGAAAGCGACCTATTCTGGATATGTCGTTGCGGAAAATGAGCGGACAGCGGTAGAAGCACAACGCGAAGTCATTAAGAAACTGCTTGCGAAACTCCAAGAGAGTGAACGCACGGTCATCACACTGCGCTATTTCGGTGAGATGTCCAGTGCGGAGATCGGCGCGTTCTTGGGGGTCTCGGCAAATACGGTGCGGAGTCGCCTACGCCGCGCACAGCAACGTCTAAAAGAGGAGGAAGCAATGATACGAGAGGCTTTAGAAAATTTCCAAATCACACCGAATCTCACAGAGAACATTATGCGGGAGATTTCACGTCTGAAACCTGCTGCCCCATCTGGCGGCAAACCCTTGGCACCGTGGGCGATAGGTATATCGGTTGTAGCGATTATGTTGCTGATGATCGGTTTTAGCAATCAACACTTGTCGCACTTCCAAAAACCTTACAACTTCAATGCTGCTTCGGAGATGAAGGTTGAGCTGATTGATGCTCCCATTGTGCGAAATCTTGAAACCGAACCTGATGATCGGACGCAACTCGGAAATGCCAACGCGCAGGATAAGAACAATGGCATTGGTAACCAAGTCAATGATGCTGTTTCGCTTAACTTAGAAGCGATTATTACAAAAATGAAGCACTCCGATAATGCTGTCACGTCCGTGACTGGTGATTTCGTTATGGAACGTCATCACGATTCGAGAATTGGGAAAAACGAATATACACTGATGTTTGAAGGTGAAAAAGTCCAAGTGGAACAGGAAAAGGGATGGCCGCTCATCGGGTATTGGGATGGAGAACGCTCCTGGGAGGGCGAAAAAAAGAGAAGGATGATCTTTGATTTTGAAATTGCACCCGGCAAGGAGAAAACTGACCTTGAGGCGATTCGACAGGCATTCAAGCATAACGGGGTTGACCTTGCTGACGATGTACGCATCGTTGATGGTGACGAGCCGGAGAGTTTCACGCTCGTTGAGAATGAGACAGGGACAACCTACTTTTTCTCGTTGGAGGGAGAGACGACGCTGTTGGTTTATGATTATCATATCGGATACAGTGTGCGACCGCAGTGGTTGATTCCTTCCGACTATGATCCGAGATATTGGCTCACCTTTCCAAGCCTCGGTTCAAACAATTCCTATCTATCCGAACCGCTTTGGCACTTGCTTGAGAAACATGAGAGCGAAATTATTGGGACTGAGGTTCTGGACGGTGAAAAGACATCCGTGATTCGTCTAAATATCCCTGCTTGGTCCACGGAAACCTTTACAATGCCTGCTGAGTCCTATAAACTCTGGATTTCTCATGATAAAGGTTTTCGACTGGTTAAGTCAGAATTCGCGTTTACTGTGGAAAATCCGCAGGAATGGAGTCCCCTTAAACAGGGTGTAACCTATATCAGAACCCGAAAAATTGTGTATCACGAATATCTGCCGGATGTCTGGTTTCCTAAAAGAATTGAAGGGTCCACTGCTCCGGAGGCATCATCGGAACAACAGGATGGAGCAGATTTCATTTTAAAAAACGTCCTTCTCACAAAGCAGTGTCGGGTAAACACGGATGTTACAGCGTTCCTCAGTCTGCGTCTACCTCCTGATACACCCGTTTTCGATTACGGGGAGAGTCACCCCCGCTCAGTAGGGGATCTACTCAATCCTAAACCCAAACCGGATATTCTCACGCAATATGAATCTGACGAGCAACCCTATGATCCCGCGCCGTTCGATTTACCAACGGTTATTACTCAGATGGAGCACTATGATAGGGCTATCGTCTCAGCAAGTGGTAACTTCGTTGTTGAACACCATAGGGGGGCAGGGATCGCGAAAACGCAATATGCATTGACGTTTAAAGATGAGAAAATCCGGGTAGAACAAAATAGGGATTTTCCGACGTTAGATAAGGATGTGCCGCTCATAAGAAAACTTTTCCCGCTCGTGAAGATTTACGATGGCGAACGGCAATGGGAACCCTATAGATACAAAAAACTGCTCTTTAGTATTCAGGTGGCACCTGACGCAGAAAGCCCGGTCATCAAGACAATTCGACAAGCGTTCAAGCAACAAAACATTGAACTTGCTGATGATGTGCGCATCGTCGCAAGTGAAGAGCCGGATAGTTATACGCTTATTGAGAACCAGACAGGTAAATCCTATTTTATTTTATGGAATGCGGATACGACCCTCAAATTTTATGACCTCCATCATCTCGAATATAGGGTTTGGTATCAGCGGAATATTCTTCCTGACCTCGATCCGAGATATTGGCTCACTTGTCCGAGCGATCCGAGACATTGGATCATTTATCCGAGCGAAGCTGAAAGTGCCTATCTCACTGAACCGCTTTGGCAACACCTTGAAAAGCATGAAAGTAAACTGCTCGGTAGTGAATTACTGAACGGCGAAGAAACTTCTGTGATCCGCCTCAATTTACCGAAGCAGTCCGTTAAACTTTGGATTGCTCATAACAAAGGGTTCCGATTGGTCAAGTTGGAAAGAGCATTTATCGTTAAGAATCAGGTGGAGCCGGAGTACTTCAAAGTCGGCGATGTCTATGTAGAGACACGGAAAATAGATTATCACGAATACCTACCGGACGTCTGGTTTCCTAAGAGAATTGAACGGTACTATACCTCACTGACAGATCCGGATCCGCAACGCAAGGATCACGCCATTCTAAAGACTGTTGTTTTCACCAAACGATGTCAATTAAACACAGATGTTGCTGAGTTGCTCCATTTAAACTTACCCTCCGATGCTCATGTTTTGGGTTTGCAGCCAGAACCTGATGCACCAAAATCGGAAAAAGTCGCATATTTACGTCAAGAAATCCCTCGGACTCTTAATCTCCGTCTTGACATGTTTAAATTGAATGAGGAACTTGCCGAATTTCGAGTGAAAGATCCAGACCTCTCTTTGCTGAGGCGTCAAGTCCATAAGGAATCACATCAACTCAGGTCGACTATCTTTGATTTGTGTCATCGTTATCTTCGATTAACTAATGATGATTCGGCTTTCGAGTCAGGCGGTGAATTTCACGATCTCATGAAACAGAACCACATCAGCATCTCCAGAGAATAGTCGGATCGTGCGTGGCACGATAGGGAGTATTTCAAAGGAACGACACGAACGCTTGTTGCAGAGGCTGATCATTTATCTAACAAATGCCTAAGACCCGTAGATTTTGTAGTTATTCTTCAACTGGGAACCGAGACCCCACCTCTCGTTGTCAAGAAAATAGAATTTTATCCCTTCTTTTCATGAGCCCACTCCTACTTTTTTTACGGAATTGTGAGACTTTTTTATTGCAAGTTGCATCATTAATTATAGAGATAAAATAATTATAAAGATAAAACCGTGAGCATTCCTTTTTTAGAGGTGTCCGATGAAACATGACGATGCTGAGCTCATCCAACGCGTGCTTGACGGTGATGATACGGCGTTCTCCACACTTGTAAAAAAACACCAAAAACCGGTGCACGCCCTCGTGTGGCGAAAAACTGGTGATTTTCATCTCGCCGAAGAGATTACGCAAGATACCTTTCTGAAAGCGTATCAGAACCTGTCAACGCTCAAGGAACCGCAGAAGTTTGCAGGGTGGCTCTATGTGATAGCGACGAACTTCTGCAAGATGTGGAGGCGTAAGAAACGTTTATCGACGCAGTCGTTGGAAGACACAAGCAGCGCGGAGTTAGAAAAAACGGCGTATTCTGGATATATTATTGCAGAAAACGAGCAAGCTGCGATGGAAACACAGCGCGAGGCTGTCAAGAAATTACTCGCAAAATTACAGGAGAGCGATAGGACAGTCATCACGCTCTATTACCTCGGGGAAATGAGCTATGAGGAGATTAGCGAGTTTTTAGGTGTGTCAGTGGCATCCATAAAAAATCGTCTCTATCGGGCGCGTCGCCGCTTGAAGCAGGAGGAACCGATGATACGAGAGGCTTTAGAGAATTTCCAAATTACACCAAATCTTACTGAAAACATCGTGCGCGAGATTTCGCGTCTGAAACCCGCTGCACCGTCCGGTGGTAAACCTGTGGTGCCGTGGGCGATAGGTCTTTCGGCTGTGACGATAGTGTTGCTAATGATCGGTTTTAGCAATCAACACTTATCGCGCTTCCAAAAACCTTACAACTTCAATGCAGCGTCAGAGATGAAGGTTGAGCTGATTGATGCTCCCATTGTGCGAAACCTTGAAACCGAACCTGATGATCGCACACAACTTGGGAATGCCAATGCACAGGGTGAGAACAACGGGACTGACGACCAAGCTCATAACGCCGCGCCGCTTGACTTGAAAACGATTATTACGAAGATGAAGCACCACCATAATGCCGTCACCTCGGTAACAGGTGATTTCGTTATGGAACGTTATAGAGGGTATAGAGAGAAAGAAATTGACATAAACGAATACACATTGACGTTTGCGGGTGAGAAAATCCAAATGGAACAGAAAGAAGGTTTCGTTCGCTTCGCGTTTTACGATGGCGAACGGACCTTTGAGGGAACCGAAGCGATGCAGTTTATGTTTGAGCAGGAAATTGCACCTGACGCGGACATTAAGACCCCAGAGGCGATTCAACACATATTCAAACAAAACGGTATTGAGCTTGCTGACGATGTCCGCATCGTCGATGACGACGAACCACAAAGTTCCACACTTATTGAAAACGAAACAGATAAAAAATACAACCTCTGGCTGGAGGGAGAGACGACGCTAATGGTTTATGACCTTAATCATCTCGAGTATGGCGTTCGACCTGGATGGGTTGTGATGGTGCCTGACCGGGATCCGAGATGGTGGCTCACTTTCCCAAAACTTGGCTCAGATAATTCCTACCTATCCGAACCGCTTTGGCAGTTGCTTGAGAAATATGAGAGCGAAATTATTGGGAGCGAGGTTCTGGACGGTGAAACGACATCCGTGATTCGTCTAAATACCCCTGCTTGGTCGGAAGGGGATTTCAAAGTCCCTGGTGATTCCGTTAAACTCTGGATTTCGCCTGAAAAAGGTTTCCGTTTGGTTAAGTCAGAAAAATCGTATACTATAGATAATCGGTCAGCGGGACACGGCTTCAAAGCGGGTGTAACCTATGTTTCGCGTCGAGAAATTGCGTATCACGAATACCTACCCGATGTCTGGTTCCCTAAAAGAATTGAGAATTCTATCGTTCCTGAGACATCACCGGAACAACAAGCGGAAGGTGAAGATTTCATTTTCAAAAACGTTCTTATTACCAAACAGTGTCGGTTAAATACGGATGTTACTGAGTTGCTCAACTTACGTCTGCCGTTTGGTACATCTGTTTTCGTTTACGGAACCGGTAAACCGAGTACTATTGGCGATGTGCTAAATCCTGTATCCAAACCGGATATTCGGAAGCTCTTCGGGAGTTCCGCTATGCCGGGTAGCGGTCAGCAAGTCTATAATCCCGCTGTGTTTGATTTGGAAACACTTATCACGAAGATGAAACAGACTGATAGTTCTGTCGTTTCTGGCAGTGGTGACTTCGCCATTGCGTATCATAATGAAGTGGGGATCGCGAAAACTGCATATTCCTTGACATTTGAAGGCGATAGCGTCCGTGTGGAACGGGAATGGGGTCCGCCTCTTGCAGCAAAGGATTACCCGCTCATTGACAAGGTTTTTCCAACCGTCGAACTGGACGATGGCGAACGCCGATGGGAAATATATAGGTATAAAAAACTCCTGTTTAGTGTTGAGATCGCACGTGACAAGCCGGCTACGGTGCTTGAAACAATTCGACAGGCATTCAAACAACAAGAAATAGCACTTGCTGCCGATGTACGCATTACCGCGAGCGAGGCACCGGATAATTACACGCTGATTGAGAACCAGACAGGTAAATCCTATTTTATAGTGTGGGCAGGAGAGATGACGCTGAAAGTCTATGATCTTCAACATACCGAATATAGGGTCCGCCATCCTTTTCGCAGGCAGATGTCTGAACGTGGTTTCCAGAATATTGTTCGATACAAGGTAAATATGCTTTCCGATCTTGACCCGAGATATTGGCTTACCTATCCAAGTGCTGGTGGACAGACCTATCTCACTGAACCGCTTTCGCAGCTCCTTGAGAAGCATGACAGCGAACTCTTGGGCAGTGAAATGTTGGATGGTGAGGAGACCTCCGTGATTCGTCTGAAGTTACCTGATGAATCTCTTATCCTCTGGATTTCTCATGACAAAGGTTTCCGTCTGGTTAAGCTGCAAAGAGCCTTTCCGATTGAGGATCAGCTGGAGTGGCCATTAAGGGAATACTTTCAAAGCGGGGACAACTACATTGAGACGCGAGAAATTGCGTATCACGAATACCTTCCCGATGTCTGGTTTCCCGAGAAAATTGAAAGGTCTTTTACACCGATAGACGTAGCAGGGCTGCCAGGCGAGAATGAAGTCCCCCTAAAGACCGTGATTCACACGAAGCAGTGTCGGTTAAACACGGATGTCGCTGAGTCGCTCCGTTTAAACCTATCGCCCGATATCCCTGTTTTCGGTTTAAAACCGGCAGACGATACACCGGTGGCGGAAAAAATGGCATATTTACGTCAAGAAATCCCGCGTGTCCTTAAACACCGTCTTGATTTGCTGAAACTACGTAACGAACTTGCTATAGGAGACCCAAACCTTACTTTACTGATAAGGCAAACCGAAGATGAAGTGAACGAATTCAGATGGGGTACTATCTTCCACTTAATTTTAGAATACCAACGCTTTAGCCCGGATTCATCAGCTATCAAGCCGGGCGGAGATTTTTATGAATTGTTACAGCAAAACAACATTTTCTTTCGTTCTGAGTAAGAAATATGCCTGCTGTGAGAAAAAACAGTTGACATTTTTATCTCCTTTCGACTATACTTGATATATCAATTTGTAAATAAAGCGATTGTCATCCGGTCTTTAGAACCGCGCATTTGCCTTTCCAGTTCCGTTCAACCCAACCTACAAAAACTTTCACCCTTCCATTCTTCCACCCCACACCGAAAATTAGATGCCTCTGCATTCATCCCACTTAAAACTGCTTTTATAGTAGAATCCAAGAATATCTGCCGCTTTCATCTGCAGAATCGTGTGACTCTTTCACCGCAAATAGCGTCACTATATGTTGATAGGTAACGCTAAACATTCCTTTTTAGAGGTATCCGATGAAAAATGACGATGCTGCCCTCATCCAACGTGTGCTTGATGGCGATGATACAGCGTTCGCCTCGCTTGTGAGAAAATATCAAAAGTCGGTGCATGCGCTGGCGTGGCGGAAGATCGGAGATTTCCACATCGCCGAGGATATTACACAAGAGACGTTCCTGAAGGCGTATCAGAACCTCTCTACATTGAAAGAGCCGCAGCGTTTTGCGAGTTGGCTTTATGTGATCGCAGCGAACCATTGCAGCACATGGCTGCGTAAGAAACGGTTATCGACGCAGTCGCTGGAAAGCACGAGCAGTGGCGATTTAGAAAAATCGACCTATTCTGGATATGTTATTGCGGAGAACGAGCGCGTTGCGATGGAAGAGCAACGCGAAGTCGTCAAGAAACTGCTTGCGAAATTACAGGAGAGCGACCGGACCGTCATCACGCTCCATTACCTCGGGGGAATGACATACAAAGAGATCAGCGAGTTTTTAGGTGTATCAGTAGGTGCGGTTAAAAATCGCGTTTACCGTGCGCAGCAACGTTTAAAGCGGGAGGAAGCAATGATACGAGAGGCTTTAGAAAATTTCCAAATCACACCAAATCTTACAGAGAACATTATGCGCGAGATTTCACGTCTAAAATCAGCTGCCCCATCTGGCGGCAAACCCTTGGCACCGTGGGCGATAGGTATATCGGTTGTGACGATAGTGTTGCTAATGATCGGTTTTAGCAATCAACACTTGTCGCGTTTCCAAAAGCCTTACAGTTTCAACGCTGCGTCAGAGATGAAGGTTGAGCTGATTGATGCCCCTATTGTGCGAAACCTTGAAACCGAACCCGATGATCGGACGCAACTCGGAAATGCCAATGCACAAGGTGAGAACAACCGGACTGACGAGCAAGCTAATAACGCCGCGCCGCTGGATTTGGAAACGCTTATCACGAGGATAAAGCATCACCATAACGCTGTCACCTCCGTAACGGGCGATTTCGTTATGGAGAGCCCCGGCGCGCAAATCGAGAAAGATGAATATTCATTGACGCTTAAAGGAGAAAAAGTCCGGATTGAATGGAAAAAACGGGATGCCGTGAATCTACCGCTCGTCGAATATTGGGATGGCAAACAGCAGTGGGAGGTATACCGACCCAATAATCTTCTCTTCGGGGTTGAAGTTGCCCCTGACAAGGAAAGTACTGCTATTGAAAAGGTCCAACAGGGATTCAAGCGGGTAGGCATCGAAATCGCTGACGATGCACGCATTGTTCCTGGCGAGTTGTCCGATAGTTTCAGGATCATTGCGGAAGATAAAACCTACTTTGCCCGATTAGTCGGAGAAACGAAGCTGGAGGTTTACGATGGTAATGTTAAATATGGCCTTCGACAGAATATTCTTTCTCAATACCTTGATCCGCGGTTTTGGCTCACTTTTCCAAGCCTTGCCTCAGATCATTCCTATCTATCCCAACCGCTTTGGCAATTGCTTGAAAAACATGAGAGCGAACTTATCGGCAGCGAGGTCCTGAACGGGGAAATGACATCTGTTATTCGCGTCAATATAATACCCAGTCGGACGAATGGGTCTCTTAAACTCTGGATTTCCCACAACATAGGTTTCCGTCCGGTTAAACTGGAAAGTACACATACCTACGAAGGCGTAACTTATATTAACATTCGAGAAATCGAGTATCACGAGTACCTGACGAACGTCTGGTTTCCTAAGAGAATTGAGACATCGTCGCGTGTTCCAATAAAACTGCTTGAACAACAAGGCGTAAAGCCTCCTATTTTACACGTTCTTCTCACCAAGCAGTGTCGACTCAACACGGACGTTAGTGAATCACTCCGTTTAGATATTTCTCTTGATACACCTGTTTTCGATTACAAGGTCGCTCACGAGCGGACAGTGGGGGACCTCGAATTCAAACCGGATATCCAGTCCCAACCCAGCAATACCGATGTGCCAAGCGAGAACAGCAAATCTGAAGCGGAAGTCAATAACCTCGTACCCCAAGATTCCCTGCAATGGCATTTGCCTGAAGGGGCCAAAGCGCGTCTCGGTAAAGGTTTGACACGTCATATTGCGTATTCCCCGGATGGTACGCTTCTGGCGGTTGCGAGTTCTATTGGGATATGGCTTCACGATGCACAGACTGGACAAGAAGTCGACCTCCTTACAGAGCATACTGCCTCGGTACGAAGCGTGGCGTTCAGTCCGGATGGTAGCACGCTCGCAAGTGGAAATAGGGACAATACCATTCGCCTATGGGATATGCAAACACGCACACTCCGCAAAACGCTCACAGGACACACAGGGACAGTCTTAAATGTGGTGTTCAGCGCGGATGGCAAAACACTCGCAAGTGCAAGTGCGGATAGCACCATCCGTTTGTGGAATATGGAAACAGATACACTCCGCCAAACACTCACAGGACATACGGACAGGGTCCTCAGTGTAGCGTTCAGTGCGGATGGTAGAATACTCGCAAGTGCAAGTGAGGATAACACCATTCGTTTGTGGGATACACAGTCAGGAGGGCTCCACAAAACACTACTCCTTGAACACCCAGAGGAAATCCTTGAAATGGCGTTCAGTCCGGATGGAAAGATACTCGCTACTCAGTGTTGGGATAGCCCTATTTTTCTTTGGGATGTACAGACAGGCGAACGCCGCAAAACGCTCCCAGGAGAATCGAGGGATGCTGTCAACAGTATAGCGTTCAGTCCGGATGGCAAAATACTTGCAAGTGCGATGGAGAATGACATTATCCGTCTATGGAATATACAGACAGGTGAACTTAGCCGAATTCTCATAGGACATACGTACCACGTCTTTTGCGTGGCATTCAGTCCGGATGGAAAAATGCTCGCAAGTGGGAGTTATGATGGCACCCTCCGTTTGTGGGATGCGAAGACAGGCAAAATCCGCAATACGCACACAGGATATACCAGTGAGGTCGTAAATGTAGCGTTCAGTGCGGATGGAAAAACACTGGCAGGTGCGATGGGAAATGACACTGTCGGTTTGTGGGACGCGCAAACTGGCACGCCTCGCCGGACGCTTAAAGTACAACCCCGAACACACACGCTAAAGAGCGTGACATTCAGTCCCGATGGCAAGGTGCTTGCAGGTGGTGGTTATGGTAGCGTCGTCCACCTATGGCATGCAGAAACCGGTGAACATCAAAATACCCTTGGTGGACAACATAAGGAACCCGTCGCGAGCGTGGCTTTCAGTGTAGATGGAACCGCCCTGGCAAGTGCAAGTTGGGATAAGACCGTCCAGCTGTGGGACACACAAACCGGTGAACTCCGCAATACCTTGAGTGGACACACCGACTGGGTGAATAGTGTGGCGTTTAGCCCCGACGGAACCACGCTGGCAAGCGCGAGTAACGATATGACTATCCGTTTGTGGGACGCACAGACAGGTGAACTCCATAGAACGTTTACAGGACATCAGGATGTCGTTAATAGTGTCGCATTCAGTCCGGATGGCAAAGTGCTTGCAAGTGGCAGTGGCGACATATACGAAAGGAACGTAAGTGGCAGTCAGGATAAAACCATCCGTTTATGGGATGTGGAAACAGGGACAATCCGTAGGATGCTCCCCGCACAGAAGAACAAGGTCTTGTGTGTGGCGTTCAGTCCGGATGGCAAAGTGCTTGCAGCGAGCCAAGATAAAATCATTCAGCTATGGGATATGCAGACACACACTGTTCGTCGAACCCTTGAAGGGCATACGGGCAGGGTCTGGAATGTAGCGTTCAGTCCGGATGGTAGGACGCTCGTAAGTGGGAGCGGAGATGGTACGCTGCTCTTATGGGAACTTACACCTCACACAGCTGACTAAAATTAGACCCCATAGTAAAGCAACCGGAACGGAATAGGAGAAAACCATGCTAAAATTTTTTGCCAAATCAATTTTTTTGTTCGCGATGGTGATGCTACTGCTTTCCGTTATTAACATCGGATGCAGTTCAAAGGTTCTTGAGCAAGGTCAAGAAAACGTTCTTGAACCACCTCAAAAAGCGAAAACTACCTCCGCAGAAACAGGTGAAAGCCTTTTCACCGTGATAGAGATTGAAGATTTGGAATATCCGACGCTTGCGGCTTCTATCCAACTACCGTATCCGGTCGGTCCAAACAACACTGTCATCCTCATAGGCGAACATGCATATCTCACGACCGAACGACACCTGCATGTCATTGATGTTTCGCTCCCGCAACGTCCATCTTATCTGACATCTCTTGAGTTTCCTAAAGCAATCGGCAAGGTCCTGGCCTCTGGAGACCATCTCGTTATCGCGACACTACTGAATTTTCATCTTGTCAATATTTCACAGCCATCAGCACCTGTGCTTGAATTTACCGGGCATTTACCACAGCAACATGCAATCAAAGATCTTGATGTTCTTGATGATCATCTCTACATTATGGGAGAAAATGACCATCTTTACATTTTTTACGCGCCTCACGGACACGCGCAGCTCGTCAAGACTGTTGAATTGTCGCCACGCTGGTGGTTGTTCAGTCCAAAAGCCGACCATCCGAATGTTCAACAGGTTGAGGCATCAAAGTTAGAACGTTTACCGAATGGTATCTCTGAAGCACTCCGGTCTCAACGCGGGTTTTTACAACTTCGGAGCAGCAAAAATCAGAAAGTCCGTGCATCGCCTCATTGCTTGGTCATGGAGCAGATACAAAACCCTATGAGATCCGCACAGTGTGATCTGTTGATTTACTCCGCATATACGAAAGGTTATGATGAACAGCAAAAGAACGAAGCACGTTTCAAGTACATGTTCGGTAAGGATTTTCCGGCCGGTGGTGGAACCGTAGCTGTAGAACTCTACTACGTGGGTGCAGAAGGTCTTCACCATCTCAAGGCGAAAAAAGAAAAGACGCTCACTCGTGGAAAACCGAAAATTGCGTACGCTGTCAGTGCCGGAGAGATGCATCAAATCGCGCAACACCCACCAGAAACGATAGTCCTCAACGACAAACAATTAGAACTTCCGGTGGGTCCCGTCACGGACTTTCAAATCTTGGATGGTCTACTTTACGTCGTCAGCGCAAACGGGTTCTTTTCTATCAGAAGCCTTATTGTAGAAGAAGAATATTTGCAGGGAAATGACGCACAGTTTTTATCTGTTACGCCGCTTCAGGCAAATCGCCCGATAAGTCTGGTTGTTGGGAAAGGCTTCGCTTGCGTGTTAGCCACACTGGAAAATTCAAAGCGATAAAGAATTGGCCGCGGAATTTATGATAAAATAACCCAAGTTGCTACTAACAAGTTTTTAACCTTTTCACAAGACTTGTCAGGCACTTGCCTCACCCCGTAGGGGTGATATGTCTATAGAAACGGTGTACCTAAGAGACCGCACTCCGTAGGAGTGCTATGTCTATCAATAGGTGGCAACTTAGGTTAACATTTTAATCCTCTTTTCAAAATTGTGAAACTTTTTAACGGCTTATTGCGTCACTATGGATTAATTTGAAATGCTGGATATTTCCGCAAGCAGAACTGGATTAGTGCTAAAAGGAGTGGATATCCAAACCTTTAGGTGCCAATTCTCCAATGGAACTTTCCAGAGCATCGGCTTTTTCGGTGGGCATAAGCTTAACCGTTGGGGGCAGCGGCGTATCAAAAAAGTAGTTAGGATCGATCTTTTGCCGTTGCCAAGTTTCGCGCATTTCTCGCCAAGCCCCCAAAAGCGTGCGTGGTTCAGGCATATCTTCGGCAATCAGACGATGCAATTTTTTTAAATTGTAACAGGGAACCCCTGCAAACATGTGATGCTCAATGTGCCAATTCATACGCCAATACAAAAACTCTGCCAACGGATTGAGCTTGATGGACCGCGCACATTTGCGGAAGTCAGGGTCATTTTCCTTTAACCCACAATGTTGGGGCATAGAAACAGCATAGGATCCCCAGTTTGCAATAAATGCACTAACAGTGATGATGATCGGAAAAACCCAATAGCCCGTGGCGAACGAAACGGCAAATAGGGTGCCGTGAAAAAGGAGTAGAATCCGAGACCACCATATCGATTTTTTATGCTCTTCGGGTTGATCAGCATGTAATGATGCCAACCACTCCTGACTCGGAATGTCTGGTGGTCCTTCTTTGCCAAACGCCCCACGGATAGTAGTGATAACCGCAGCAACAAATCCGCCTTTGCTAAAGGTGCGACCCGGTTGTGTGAACAAATTTATAGTCAACAGTTGAAGAACGAATAGAGAAGCCAGTTTTGGTTCAAGTGGGAGAAGGTTTTCGCGATCTCCTTCGGGGTATAAGGTGTAGCGATGATGATAGGTATGGCTGCTGGCGTAGTCAAAATGGTCCCACCAACTTATGAGACTCAATAGGTAAAGAAAAAATTTGTTCAGCCACTTGGTGCGAAATACAGTGCCGTGTCCTAATTCGTGATTAGCTGTCCCTTTGAAAAAGCTGGCGACCGTGCCATGCACAAATAAGGTAATGAAAAAATCAAGCCACATCGTTTGCGACCAAAAGAAGTAGACCGAGCTGCCTGTCAATAGCCAGAGCGCAAGATGTCCGCCTGCCTGAAACCAGCCTTGCAAGTCACTGCGTTTTGATAGATTCCGTAGGGTTGTGTGGTCTACTTTGCTCCGGTACCATTTTACACGGAGCATTTTTCGTACCTCAGCAAGGGGTTGATAAGTCATTTGAATCTCCTCTCTATTGTAGTGTCCTTCCAAAGTGTGGAGGCATCGGTTTCCGACGAAGACTCGCTTTCAACGTTCTATCTCTTATACCATAGATTCTCATCCGCGTCAATTTTTTTCCGCACATCCTCGTTTGAAGTTTAGTTAGATTTGCGGTATAATATTGATAGCATTTCAATCCTTTTTATATCAATTGACTCCTACCTTCTCAGAATTGTGAGATTATTTTTCCGCTTTTCGCGTCACTACATGTTGATGTGAATTGATAACCCTCCCCTTTTTAGAGGTATCCGATGAAAAATGACGATGTTCAGCTCATCCGACGCGTGCTTGCTGGCGATGATACCGCGTTCGCCGCACTTGTGGAAAAATATCAGCGATCCGTTCACGCCTTGGCGTGGCGGAAGATCGGAGATTTCCATATCGCCGAGGATATTACACAGGATACATTCCTGAAAGTCCATCAGCGACTCTCTACGCTGAAGAAACCACAGCGTTTTGCGAGTTGGCTTTATGTCATAACCGCAAATCAGTGTAAGGCGTGGTTTCGTAAAAATCGGGCGTGGATGCAGGCGTTGGAAGACACAAGCAGCGTACAGTTAGAAAAAGCGACCTATTCCGGATATGTGATTGCGGAGAACGAGCAGACTACGGCAGAATTACAGCGCGAAGTCGTCAAAAAACTGCTCGCGAAGTTACAAGAAAGTGATCGGACCGTCATCACGCTCTATTACCTCGGGGGAATGACATATAAAGAGATTAGCGAGTTCTTAGGTGTATCGGAGGCGGCGATTAGGAATCGTCTCCACCGTGCGCGTCGCCGCTTAAAGAAGGAGGAACCGATGATACGAGAGGCTTTAGAGAACTTCCAAATTACACCGAATCTGACAGAGAATATCATGCAAGCAATTTCGCGACTGAAACCTGTTACACCATCTGGCAGTAAACCGTTGTTACCGTGGACAATCGCCGCTGCTACACTGATAGCGGTATTTTTGATGTTAGGTGTCGGCAGTCAATACTTATCCCGTTTCCAAAAACCTTATAGTTTTGAGGCTGCGTCAGAGATGACGGTCGAACTGATTGAAGCACCCGTCGTGCGAAACCTTGACTCCAAGCCTGATGTTCGGACGCAGTTGGGAAACGCTAACACGCCGATCAAAAACGATACCGCCAATCAGCAATCTAACGAGGTTTCAGCGTTGGTTGCAGACGCACAATCAGACGAAACAGTTAAAGACTGGACGCAATGGAAACTGCCGAAAGAAGCGAAAGCGCGTTTCGGGAAAGGCGGTATTCATGCGATACAGTTTTCACCGGACGGCATGCAACTCGCGGTGGGAACGAATATCGGTGTATGGCTTTACGATGTGGAGACAGGGACGGAGAAGTCGCTGTTTCCGGGGATGTGCCACTCCGTTGCCTTTTCGCCGGACGGTCGTTTCCTTGCGAATGGCGGTGGTCGGTCTGCCGGCACAAAAATTCGTTTGTGGGAGATCGCCACGGAACGTGAAGTGTTACTCACAAATTTGTATGATTCTGCCGCGACGTTAAAGTTTTCCGCAGACGGGAAAACGCTTATCAATGTGAGCAATTTAGGGGATACGATTACAAGGTCAGATGTTGAAACCGGAAAGGGGATCATGAAGCATCTCAGGAGCGGGATATTAGACGCGTTTGGTCCGGATGCTCTTGATGCGGGTGTTTATGCAATCACAGACGATAAAGTTGCGATTGGAAGGACGGATGGAAAGATTCAGATATGGGACATAGCAACTCATAAGAAGCTATCCACGCTCAGAGGCCACATAGATTTGTCGCTTCAATCCGCTGATAAACCGGCGCGTCAATCAACTTCGTTTGGTCATACAATCAAAATTAGGCAGAATTCCAAAAACCGAGTTTTAGCGTTGGCGTTTTCACCGGATGGCACGCGCCTTGCCAGTGGAAGCATGGATAAAACCGCGCGTCTATGGGATACCACTAAACCCGATGAATGGGTTACACTCGAGAAACATACAGGTTGGATAAATGTGTTAGCATTTTCGCCGGATGGAAAACTGCTTGCCAGTGGGAGTACCGATAAAACGGTGCAGTTGTGGGATACCACGACTGGGGAACCCCTGGCGACATTTACTGGACATACCCACGGTGTTACTGCATTAGCGTTTTCGCCGGATGGCACAACGCTTGTCAGTGGCAGCGCAGATGGCACGCTCCGGTTCTGGCGGACAGGTACTGGAACGCCGCCAATTGACCGTATCACCGGACACACGCAATGGATGAAAGCAGCGACCTTCTTCCAGGATAGTTCAACACTTGTGAGTGTGGCATTTAATGGTGAGATTACCTTTTGGGACCTGAAGCTGTCGCAAAAGCCGACTGTTCATACTGCAGCGCATCGAGATCTGTTATCGAGTTTAGCATTCTCGCCGGATGGCACGAAATTCGCCAGTGTGGGCGCAGAGGGGAGTGTGATTTTCGAATCGGCTGCCGGACATCCGTTTTCCACATGGCGTTCAGATCATCTGGTGCGTTTGATGGACGTAAGCACGGGCAACGAGCTGGCGACTCTGAAGTTTAGTAGTGGCATCGAACATCTGACCTTTTCTCCTGATGGAAAGACCGTCGTATTTGCCGGTTTGGGTGAAATTCGTTTGTGGCAGACAGAAACCGGTGATGAACTGAGCATCCCGCTCGTCGATTGGGAAGTCGACATTACCAATATACCACACCTGACGGCGTTCGCATTTTCGCCGGATGGCGCGACGCTTGTCAGTGGGTCGGATCAAGGGGAAATCCGAGCGTGGAACGTTGCGACCGGAGAAGCATTAGCGGTCATCACGAAACCGGCAGAACATGAGAATCTGGAGTATATTTCCGCCCTTCGTTTTTCACCGGATGGCACCTTGCTTGCTGCCGGTTCACATAATCATGTCCACCTATGGGAAGTGAATAGCGGTCATAAATTGTTATCCGTTAGCACCGAGCATAAACGCGGTAAGATGGAGTTTCAGTCTTATCCAGAACCGTTGCTATTTTCACGAGACGGCACAGTTCTTGTTAACGGACTTCAACACGGGGTCATCCAATTATGGGATGTTACAACAGGAGACAGGATCGCTGTGCTTGATGGGCATACGCAAAAAGTCGAAACGTTAGTGTTTTCACCAGATGGTAAAATGCTTGTCAGCACTGCGATGGATGGCACAATCCTCTTGTGGGATTGGGATGAAGTGCTCACGGGTTCATCTAAAAGTGAATAATTGCAGAATTATGAGACTTTTTTATTGTCATAGGACTTACGCAACTTCTCTATCATTATTCTCTCCTTTTTCTTTAAAATCCTCTTTTTTTTTCAAATTAAGCAACCGTTTTGCGCTATCTTGCGTCACTATAATTGGATGGGTTATTAATCCAACTATTGCTTTCTGGAGGCACTTGATGCAAAACGACGATGTTGCAATTATTCAACGCGTTCTTGCTGGTGATGAAACCGCCTTTGCTGAACTGGTGAATAAATATCAGAAGCCGGTTCACGCCTTGGCATGGCGAAAGATCGGGGATTTCCATATCGCTGAGGACATCACCCAAGACACTTTTCTGAAAGCGTATCAGAGACTCCATACGCTGAAGGATCCGAACCAGTTTACTGGGTGGCTCTATGTGATTGCGGCGAACCTATGCGCCACATGGCTCCGCAAAAAACGGATACAGACACAACCGTTGGAGGACACAGAGACAACCATGACAGAAGAAGATGCCTATTCCCGACACGTCACCGAAGAGCGGCGTAAAACGGCAGTTGCGGCACAACGTGAAGTCGTCAAAAAGCTGCTTGCGCAGCTGAAAGAGAGTGAACGCACAGTGATGACACTCTACTATCTTGGCGAGATGAAGGTTGAAGAAATTAGCCGATTTTTAGGCGTATCAGCGAGCACAATTAAGAGTCGTCTGCGGCGTGCGCGGCACCGTTTAAAAGAGGAGGAACCGATGATTAGAGAAGCACTCGACCATTTCCAAATCACACCGAATCTCACAGAGAATATCATGCGCGAGATTTCGCGACTGAAACCGATCCCACCGCCCGGCAATAAACCTTTAGTCCCGTGGGCAATTGCTGCGTCTACGATAGCAATCGTTTTTTTGATGTTAGGTGTCGGCAGTCAACACTTATCGCGTTTCCAAAAACTATATAGTTTCGATGCTGCGTCAGAGATGACAGTTGAACTCATTGAAGCACCTGTTGTGCGAAACCTTGAATCCGAACCGGATGTTCGGACGCAGTTAGGAAATGTCGCCACACCGAGCAAAAGCGATACTGGCAACCAACAGCCTAACGATGTTTCGGCATCGGTTGCAGAGGTACAATCAGAGAAAACAAATACAGACTCTTCTCAATGGGAGCTGCCCAAAGAAGCGAAAGCACGTTTTGGAAAAGGCGGTATTAATACGATTCGGTTTTCGCCGGACGGGACACAACTCGCTGTGGGTACTGATATCGGTGTGTGGCTCTACGATATGGAAACAGGTGAAGAGAAGTCTCTATTTGCTGGAATGTGTCAAGTCCTTGTATTTTCACCGGATGGCCGTTTCCTTGCCAGTAGCGATGGTGCTTCTGCGGAGATGTCAATCCAAGTGTGGGAGATTGCTACCGAGCACGAGGAACCGCTTATTGATTGGTACGCGACTGCCTCGGTATTGCGATTCTCTTCAGATGGGAAAATACTTATTGGTAGTTGGGGATCTGGAATTGGCAGGTGGAATATTGAGAGTGGGAGAGAGGAACAAAAGCACTTTAAAACTGGATTATTCGGTACCGGTCTCTTTAGTTCGGAGGATTTTAGTGGTGTTTACGCGATGACGAACGATAAAATCGCGATTGGACAGGAAAACGGTAGGATTCAGTTATGGGATATAGCAACTCGCGAAAAGTTATCCACGCTTATATCCACGTTTAGAGGACACGTAGATTTGTCGCTTCAGCCGTTGGATAAACCTGGGCATCGCAACCCGCTGTTTGGAAATCAGGTTTTAGCAGTGGCGTTTTCGCCCGATGGCATGCGTCTCGCAAGTGGCAGCATAGATAAGACAGTGCGCTTGTCGGATCTCACCGGTGACAGGGATTCAATTACGCTGCAGAAACATACGGGGTGGGTAAATGTGTTGGCGTTTTCACCCGATGGAAAATTGCTTGCAAGTGGCAGCACCGACAAAACAGTGCAATTGTGGGACACCGCGACTGGAGAACCTCTCTCAACATTCACTGGGCATATCAATGGTATTACTGCGTTAGTGTTTTCACCCGATGGTAACACACTCGCCAGTGCAGGCACGGATGGTACAATCCGATTCTGGAACATAGAGACTGGAACGCCCCTTGATATCCGTATCACTGGACACATACAGTCCATAAAAGCGGTGTCCTTCTTTCAGAACAGTTCCACACTTGTCAGTGCAGCGTTCAACGGTGAAATTACCTTTTGGGATGTGGACACATCGCAAAAGTCCACTGTCCAAAATAGCAGACATCGGGATTGGTATTCAGCTTTAGCGTTTTCGCCCGATGGCACGCAACTCGTCAGTGTTGGTGCAGACGGCGATCGTGTCATGAACCGTGCTACTTGGCACTCAGACCGTCTAATTCGGTTGACGGATGTCTGGACTGGAGATGAACTTGCGACGTTGCAGCGATGGAGCGGCAAACTTACCTTTTCTCCTGACGACAGAACTACAACTGTAGGGATTATTAATAATCTTGACATTCGTTTATGGAATACGGAAACAGGTGATGAATTGGTAATTCCTCTTAATGATGACCTGAAATCCGGCTTTCACCACAATCTGGCATTGGCGTTTTCATCAGATGGTAGATGGCTTGTTACGGGAACTGCAGATCGACACATCCGAATGTGGGACGTTGCCACCGGTGAAGCTTTGGCTGTTTTTGCAGAACCGAGGGAACAAAAGAATCTGGGACAGATTTCGGCCTTGGCATTTTCACCAGACCGTGCCTTGCTCGCTGCGGGTACACCGAGTCAACTCCATTTATGGGACGTGCGTATTGGTCATAAAATTTTTTCGGTTAGCACTGTGCATCAACGCGGTAGAACGGTATCTCATGATTCGCCAAAACCGTTGGTGTTTTCACCAGACAGCGCAATTCTCGTCAGTGGGCATAACAGCGGTACAATTCAATTATCGGATGCTAAGACTGGAGACAGAATCGCTGTCCTTGAGGGGCATACGCGGCAAGTGGAGGCGTTGAAATTTTCGCCTGACGGTGAAATGTTGATTAGCACAGGACAGGATGGCACAATCTTTTTGTGGGATTGGAATGGAACCATCACAAGTGCGTCCAAAAGCGAATAATCGTAAAACAGATTGTAATGGAGTTTGGAAAATAAAAATTTGCAGAATTATGAGACTTTTTTATCTCAAATATCATCATTAAATAGCGAACATTCCCTCTACAGAGGTGTCTGATGAAAAATGATGATGCTCAACTTATTCAACGCGTGCTTGATGGCGATGATACGGCGTTCTCCACACTCGTAGAAAAATATCAGCGATCCGTTCACGCGCTCGCATGGCGGAAGATCGGAGATTTCCACATCGCAGAGGATATTACACAAGAAACGTTTTTGCAAGCGTATCAGAATCTCTCGACGCTGAGAGAGCCGCAGCGTTTCGCGAGTTGGCTCTATGTGATCGCGTCAAATTACTGTAAAATGTGGCTGCGTAAAAAACGTTTACAGACACAATCCTTGGAAGCCACAAGCAGCACGGCGTTAGAAAAAGCGACATATTCTGGATATGTCATCGCGGAAAATAAGCGAACAGCGATAGAAGCGCAGCGTGAGGTCGTCAAGAAACTGCTCGCGAAATTGCAAGAGAGTGAGCGCACAGTTATTACACTCTACTACCTCGGGGGAATGAGCTATGAAGAGATCAGCGAGTTTTTAGGCGTATCGGTGGCAGCGATTAAAAACCGGCTCTACCGCGCGCGGAACCGTTTAAAGAAGGAGGCACCGATGATACGAGAGACTTTAGAGAACTTCCAAATCACCCCGAGTCTTACAGAAAATATCATGCAAGAAATTTCGCGGCTGAAACCTGTTACGCCATCTGGCAATAAACCGTTAGTGCCATGGGTAACCATAGGTATTTCCACAATAGCCGTAATATTTTTGATATTAGGTGTCGGCACGGAGTACTTATCGCGTTTCCAAAAACCTTACAGTTTTGACGTGACATCGGAAATGACGATTGATATTATTGAAACGCCAGTCGTATTAGATATTGAATCGAAACCTGATGTCCGAACGCAGCTCGGCAGCACTGCCGCGCCGAGTCAGAACGACGGTGCCGGTCAGCAACCTGATGAGATTTTATTTGCTGCCGCGCAATCGGAAGGAGAAGATGTTTCTGTTCCTAAACAGCAGTGGATTCAGACAGGATCGATCAAAGGAAGTAGAGCAGAAGGTTTACTTGCGACATCTGAGGGTGAGCTTTACGCTTTTGCTGATATGAAAATTTACAAATTAGAAGCCGATGGAAAAGTGGTGCGACACATCTTTGATTTTAGATCACTGGTCAATTCTCGTCCCTCAAATGCGCCCCTTGCAAAGTGGAAAGATACCCTCTACATTATATTAGCTAACGAACTTTTTGCTTCAAAGGACGATGGTCAGACATGGGATTTGGTCCACGCTTTGCCAGACACACCCTATTTCGCGATTGACTTGATACTAACGGATCAAGCGTTTTATACCGCTTTTGAGGACAGTATCTACCGTTCTGAAGATAACGGTAAAACATGGGAAGCAATAAACGCTGGGCTAATGATAGAGGGTATGGGGGATATCCGTTCTATAATCAATATTCAAGACACGTTGTTTGCTGGAACAAGAAATGGACTCTACCGCCTCAGTACTGAAAGTTGGGAGCGTGTGGAGTTTCCAATATCCGTCGGACGGATCCGTTCAGCCGCAGCGACTGAAGATAAACTTTACGTTGTGGCGGATGCGGATCCTCGTATAATCCCGAGGGGACAGCAGCGGGCTTGGTCGATATTCCGCTCAACTGATTTGGGGAACTCGTGGGAAGATATAACCCCAACAAACGCTTGGCCTGTAACAGGGAGACCGCCCTTTCTTAAACTTATTGCTGCTGGTGATACACTTTTGGCGATGGAACAAGGGATGGTGCGCTCTACCGATGGTGGAAACACATGGCTACCACCCCAATTACCGGGTACGTCCCCTGCAATGAATGCCGATGTAGACATTGCGATAGCAGTAAACGAGAGCGTTTTTTATGTTGAGAGTTGGCGTAGTGGACTTCATCGTTCCACCGATGCTGGCAAATCATGGCACATCGTAAACATCACCCCGGATACAGGTCAGATAGGTAATCTCATCGCGTACAGAGAAGATAACATGCCTCTGACGCTCTACGCGAGATATGCAGAAGAAAAGGTCGTAAAAACGACTGATAGAGGGGCATCTTGGAAGGATATCCAAATAAAAATACCGATGACGGCTCCTCGCAGAGAAAACATTCCAAGTATTACCCACATCGTCAAAGCTGATGGTAAAATCTATGCCAAAGGTGGTGATTCGCTTGGTAAAGGAAAGACATGGATATATCGCGTATCTACAGATAGCAATTCGCTCGTCCCGATACAAGGCATGCCGATCTTTGACGCAATGGAATTAACGTTGGCGTCGAGTCGAATGAGGGGAATGAGAAGGGACGGGTCCAACTTGTCAGCTGCATCGGCTATTGAGCAGTTGCAAGAAAAAGCTCCTGGCGCGGACGAGTTCTTCAGACAATTGGTTAAATGGGACCCTCGACAACCAGATGTCTATATACAATTGGGGTTCCGTAGGGGGGCGTTTGCTGTTAGTGGGGACACGTTCTACATGGAATATAACTATAAACTCTTCCGATGGGAACCCGGGGAGACTGAATGGTACGACACCGAACAAGAAGAAACTATTGAACTGTCTCTGGACTTAGCATTCAGAGAACTCAAACTTGCGGTTTCAGGAAATACCCTTTACGTTGGGAAGCGGGATGGACACCTCGTCGTTTCGTTTGATAACGGAAATAATTGGATTGACCTCACACCGAGCTTGCCGTTTCCTGTTAAAGTTTTCGATGATATAGTGTTTGCAGGTTCCACGGTGTATGTAGCGACGGATGCAGGTGTCGCTGCGTCCAGTGACGGAAAACAGTGGCGTGCGATCACTGATGCAGCGGGAACGGCTCTCACTATTGGGCAATTAGCCGTTGAGGGCACAACACTTTATGGTGTTTCCAAGTCAGGCGTCTATCGATTGGAAAATGACACGTGGAAACAGGTTGCGTCGGAGGTACCCGAGCGGGTGACCTCGCTTACCATTGATAGGAACGTGTTGTACGTTGGCACGCAGGACAGCGGCGTGCTTTATTTCAACCTTGAAGAATAATACCGTTCCTGAAAGGGCCCCGGTTGCACAAACTAACAGCTTATCCTACAAGGTTTGGGCGGAGCCAAATACCGCCCTTTCCTATCGTTAGCCTCTCCTCTTTCTTTAAAATCCTCTTTTTTTTCAAATTAAGCAACCGTTTTGCCGTATCTTGCGTCACTATAATTTGATGGGTTATTAATCCAACTATTGCTTTCTGGAGGCACTTGATGCAAAACGACGATGTTGCAATTATTCAACGCGTTCTTGCTGGTGATGAAACCGCTTTTGCTGAACTGGTGAATAAATATCAGAAGCCGGTTCACGCCTTGGCATGGCGAAAGATCGGGGATTTCCATATCGCTGAGGACATCACCCAAGATACTTTTCTGAAAGCGTATCAGAGACTCCATACGCTGAAGGATCCGAACCAGTTTACTGGGTGGCTCTATGTGATTGCGGCGAACCTATGCGCCACATGGCTCCGCAAAAAACGGATACAGACACAACCGTTGGAGGACACAGAGACAACCATGACAGAAGAAGATGCCTATTCCCGACACGTCACCGAAGAGCGGCGTAAAACGGCAGTTGCGGCACAACGTGAAGTCGTCAAAAAGCTGCTTGCGCAGCTGAAAGAGAGTGAACGCACGGTGATGACACTCTACTATCTTGGCGAGATGAAGGTTGAAGAAATCAGCCGATTTTTAGGCGTATCGGCGAGCACAATTAAGAGTCGTCTGCGGCGTGCGCGGCACCGTTTAAAAGAGGAGGAACCGATGATTAGAGAAGCACTTGACCATTTCCAAATTACACCGAACCTTACAGAGAATATCATGCAGGAGATTTCAAGACTGAAACCGGTGGCACCATCTGGTAGCAAACCCTTAGTGCCGTGGGCGATAGGTGTTTCCACCATAGCAGTCATATTTTTCATGTTAGGTGTCGGCAATCAATACTTATCCCGTTTCCAAAAACCTTATAGTTTCGAGGCTGCGTCAGAGATGACGGTTGAACTCATCGAAGCCCCTGTCGTGCGAAACCTTGCATCCGAACCGGATGTTCGGACACAAGTCGGCAGTACCGACACACCGGGCAAAGGCAGTGCTTCTAACCGGCAGCCCGATGCGGTATCAGCATTGGTTGCAGACGCACAATCAGATGAAACGGATAAAGACTGGACGCAATGGCAGTTGCCGAAAGAAGCGAAAGCGCGTTTCGGAAAAGGTGGCATTAATGCGATAGAGTTTTCACCTGATGGCATGCAACTGGCAGTGGGAACGAATATCGGTGTATGGCTGTATGATGTGGAGACAGGTGCGGAGAAGTCGCTGTTTAAGGGTGCGGGCCGAGTCCTTGCATTTTCGCCGGATGGCCGTTTTTTGGCGAATGGCGGTAAACGTTCTGATGTAGGGAACGTCCAGTTGTGGGAGATAGCGACCGGACGTGAAGTCCTGTTTCCTGATGTGTATGATACGGCTTTAGCGTTACAGTTTTCTTCAGATGGGAAAACGCTTGTCAGTGTCGGTAGTGGCGGACAGTTTATCATCCGTTTGAATACTGAAACGAAAGAGATGACTTCAAAGTTTTTCAAGCGTGGTGAATCCTCCGACATGTCTGATGAAACAGGAGGAGTCTACGCAATCACACACGATAAAGTTGCGATTGGAAGAGCGGATGGGAAGATCCAGTTATGGGACATAGCGACTTACAAAGTGTTATCCACGCTCAAAGGACATACAGATTTGTCGGTTCAACAGCCGCGCCAACCAGCGTTTGTACCGAAAAAACATGATATTTTAGCAGTGGTGTTTTCACGCGATGGCTCGCGCCTCGCCAGTGGCGGTAGAGATAAGCGGGTCCGCTTATGGGATCTCGCCAACCCGGACAAATGGATTACACTCGAAGAACAGACAGGTTGGACGAATGTATTAGCATTTTCGCCGGACGGAAAGATGCTCGCCAGTGGAGGGACAGACAAAACGGTGCAACTGTGGGATACCACGACTGGGGAACCCCTCGCGACGCTCCCTGGCCATATTCATGCGATTACTGCATTAGCGTTCTCGCCGGATAGCACAACACTTGCGAGCGGCAGTGCAGACGGTACGCTCCGGTTCTGGCACGCGGGAACTGGAACGCCGCTACCTGATCGTATCACTGGACACGCACAATCGCTGACTGCAGCGACTTTCTTTGAGGATAGTTCTACGCTGGCAAGTGTAGCGTTTAATGGTGTTATCACCTTTTGGGATATGAAAACATTGCAGAAGTCCGCTATCCAAGATGCTGGACATCGGGATATGTTTCCGTCTTTAGCGTTTTCACCGGATGGCACGAAACTCGTGAGTGTGGGAGCAGAAGGGTATAGCGTCCGGTGGGGGAACGGCGGCTTTTCTCTTTCGACTCCAGATCGTTTGGTCCGCCTGACTGATGTGAAGACGGGTCGTGAACTGACGACGTTGCCATATTCCATGGGTGTCAAAGAACTGACCTTTTCTCCTGATGGCGAAACGGTGGCGTTTGCTGGTCTCGGCGAAATTCGTTTGTGGAATACGAGAACGGGTGATGAACAGGAGATCACTCTCGCTGAGCTGAAACCCGGTATGCCTCTGAACCATATACCGAAGGTCGTGGAATTGGCATTTTCGCCACACGGCACATGGCTTGTCAGTGCAACCCAATATGGGAAAATCCAAATGTGGGACGTTGCGACGGGTGGAGCTTTGGCTGTCTTTGCAGAGCCGACAGAGGGCGAGAATCTGGGGCGTATCTCGGCATTGCGATTTTCGCCGGACGGTACTTTACTCGCCATCGGAACGGACGGTTATATCCATTTATGGGAGGTGGATACTGCTAATAAGTTATTCTCGGTTAGCACTGAGCATCAGCGAGGCCGTATGTTTTCCGATAATTCTGCCAGCAGATCGTTGGTATTTTCCCCAGATGGCAAAGTGCTTGTGAATGGGCTTGACATCGGTACAATCCAATTATGGGACGTTACGACAGGAGACCAAATCGCTGCGCTTGATGGACATAGGCAAGACGTGAATACGTTGGTATTTTCGCCGGATGGCAAGGTGCTTGTCAGTACTGCTGCGGACGGTACAATCTTCGTATGGGATTGGGATAAAACGCTCTCGGGTTCACCTAAAAGTGAATAATATTCTTGCTAAGCAGATTCCGCAACGTCGGTTTTTTCATATCTACAGACTTGACTATTTCTTGAAAACGTGTTATCATCGTTTCAGGATTTGCCCGTTTCGGGTATCTCTTTTTCATAAACCCACTGAGTTTCTCAGACTTTTATCAACAAAAACCTTTCACCACAAACCTTGAGAAAAAAAATGGGGGTAAGTGACGATTAAGTAGAGGTCAAAAAGTCAGCATGAAGTTATCATCTGTCATAATCCTGTTCGTGTTTACCATCCCTGTATCTGTTTTAGCCCAAACAGGCGATATTGAAGGGACGGTCTATCAGCGAAACACAGAGCAGCCCTTAGCAGGGGCTGATGTTTACATTACCGAAACAAAGCACACTCAAAAAACCGATAAAAATGGTGTCTTCCGATTTATCGAACTCCCCGAAGGCACCTATACTTTTGTTGTTACGCACGCTCTTGAAACCACACCTACATCCATCTCGGTTGCCATCAGCAGCGGAGATACCACCGAAATCAAAATATACTTAGGCGAAGCAGTTAAGTTAGAAACAGTTGTTGTGGAAGGGAAACGCCTCCCACCGACGATCAGTCGTACTGACATCCGTGGGAGTGAACTTTTACGTATCCCGGGGGCTGCCAACGATGCCCTCAAAGGATTAACGACGCTTCCAAGCATCGGCATTCCAAACGATTATTTTGGCGTGCTTTACATCCGCGGTAGTGAACCGGGATCAAACCTTTACTATCTCGATCGAACGCCGCTCGGATACCCTTTCCATTGGGGTGGTTTACTTTCAACCATCAGTTCGGAAACCATTGAGAAAATCGGCATCTATCGCGGTGGCTACGGTGCGCAATTCGGGTTAGATTCGCAATCGGTGCTTGACATCCACGCGCGCGACAGCATTGAAGAACGGTTCAATGGAAAATTTAATCTCAATATATTTTACGCTGAGGGATTGCTTGAAGGGCGCATCGGTGAAGACGGTTACGTTTCTGTTTCAGGACGGCGGAGTTACTATGATCTCATCGCCGGACAGCTTTATGAAAGACAGACGGGCAACACACAGCAGTTCCCTTTTTCTTCTGATTATCAATTCAAGTTTGCTTATCCGGTCACTGAAAATCATTATCTCACCCTTAATGCATTCGCTGCAACCGACCATTTTCATTTTGAGGCAGAGGAACCAGATGATCAAGCAGACGCTGATCCTCTTGACTTTACCGTCTTTTTCAACAACGGCTTCAACAGTCAAGGCATCCATCTCCGTTCAAACTTCACCGACAATCTCACATCCTATTTGTCTCTCACCCGTTCATCCAATTACCTTGATATAGACGCAAATATCGCTTTTTCGGAGACGACCGTTACAGATAAAGACGGTACGCCCATTGCGAAATACAAGGATGCTGTGGATTACCGCGTGAAGGTGAACGCTCCAATCTATACACTCCGTGAAGATGTGTCTTATCAGCTAACACCTACCCTTCAACTTGAACAGGGTTTTCTCTTTGCTTTCAGTCCTACAAATAGTACGGAACACGCCGATTATCCGGCATTTGAAGAAGAAGTACTCGATGAAGCAGCACTAAACGAATTAATCCAAACGAATCCGGGAAAAGTAGGGATTGATGATGATGGAAATGCACGGATACGCACTACGAAAACAAGAGACTACGAATTCGGGCACGATTTACAACGTGCTGAAGGTTATCTCCAAACACGATACGCCCCTTTACCGGTGCTTTCCGTCGCGCTTGGGGTTCGGCTTGATTACTTGGATTTGATAGAGCAGCTTTCCATTCAACCGCGTGGGAGCATAAGTATCAAACTCCCGATCGGTTCTGATCTCCGTTTCGCTTATGGACATTATGAACAGAGTCCACAACTGTCTCAATTGCTATCAGAGAATGGAAATCCTGCGTTGCAATCCACTCTTACCCGACATTATATCATGGAAATAGAACATGAACTCTCATCTGAAACAGAGTTTGAGTTTGCTACCTATTACAAAGATGCCCAGAACTTGATAACCGAGGATGAAATTTCAAATTTCCGCAATCAAGGCACCGGTTACATTGCAGGTGTAGAAGCATTCCTACGGCACCGGGTCCGGGAGAGGTTCTTCGGTTGGATCTCGTATGCCTACACACACGCCGAGCGCCGAGAAAATCCTGAGGCGACCTATCAACCGTATCTATTTGACAACACTCACATCGTTAGCATTGTGGCAAACTATAACTTCAGTCCAGATTTTGAGATAGGCGCGAAGTGGCAGTATTTAAGCGGAACTTCTGAGGCACCAATTAGTACACTTATCCTTATTCAAGATCCTGTGACGCGCGGGCTAAATCCGCTTTTCGCAGGGCTTGACCGGGCTTTGAGTGCCGAACTAACACCCTATCACAAGTTAGATTTACGCATCAGCCATAAATGGAACTTTCGAGGCGTGAAGATCGGAGGGTTCATTGAAGTGCTGAATGTCTACAATCGTAAAAATACCATCGGGTTTGTTCTTGAAGAAGGAACATTTGAAGTTCAGGGTGAGGAATTTGAAATTGAAGCACAGGAAATCGCGGAGGGTAGCCAACTTCCGTTGCTGCCATATTTTGGTTTAACAGTTGAATTTTAATCCAAATGATCCTGAGAATCCGAGTCCACACAATCCACTCATCAAGAAGTTCAGGGATATTCCCGAAGTCCGCACCTATATGCGGTTAAAGCAAAAACTCATCAACACACCAAGTCTTACCGTAGATGAGGCAATATGATTTGGACGGTTTTGGGGCAGCCGTTCAACCTCGGGAAAACACTCAAGCAAAAACACCTACAATACTAAAATTCACACCTTCCGCGAAACGTGCAAACCAAAATTCTCCAAAATTGTGAAACTTTTTAATCGCTCATCGCGTCACTAAAGGTTGATGTGAAAAAGTGAACATTCCCTGTCCAGAGGTGTCCGATGAAAAATAACGATGCTGCCCTCATTCAACGCGTGCTTGCTGGCGATGATACGGCATTCTCCGCGCTCGTGAAAAAATATCAGCGATCCGTTCACGCGCTCGCATGGCGGAAGATCGGAGATTTCCATATCGCTGAGGATATTACACAGGAGACGTTCTTGAAAGCGTATCAGAAACTTTCAACGCTAAAGGAAGTACAGTCCTTTGCGAGTTGGCTTTATGTCATAACCGCTAACCAGTGCAAAGCATGGCTCCGTAAAAAGCGGATGTGGACGCAGGCGTTGGAAGACACAAGCAGCGCGCAGTTAGAACAAGCGACCTACTCTGGACATATCATTGCGGAAAACGAGCGGATGACAACGGAAACACAACGCGAAGTCGTCAAGAAACTTCTTGCGAAATTACAGGAGAGTGATCGGACAGTTATCACGCTCTATTATCTCGGGGGAATGACGTACGAGGAGATAAGCAATTTTATGGGTGTATCGGTCGGTGCGATTAAGAGTCGACTTCACCGAGCACGGCAGCGTTTAAAGAAGGAGGAACCCATGATACGAGAGGCTTTAGGCAACTTCCAAATTACCCCGAATCTGACAGAGAACATTATGCGCGAGGTTTCGCGATTGAAACCGATTGCACCGTCTGGTAGCAAACCGTTGGCACCTTGGGCGATAGGTATATCCACACTGGCAGTCCTATTCTTGATGTTGGGTGTCGGCACGGAGTACTTATCGCGTTTCCAGCGTCCTTATAGTTTTGAGGCGACTTCGGAGATGACAATAGAGATCCTTGAGGCGCCAGTCGTATTAGATATTGAAGCGAAACCTGATGTCCGGACGCAACTCGGAAATGCTGCCGTGTCTAATAAAAACGAGGGAGCAGGTCAACGCCCTGATGAGGTCTTATTTGCCGCCGCGCAGATCGACGGAGAAGACGTTTCAGCTCCTAAACAGCAGTGGGTTCAAGGCAACGCCCCCAGCGGTTCGTACCTAAGGACGTTCTTCCGTACGTCTGAAGGAGAAATCTACATCGTTGACAGTGAAGGCAACATCTA
Source organism: Candidatus Poribacteria bacterium (assembly GCA_963668035.1). GTDB lineage: Bacteria > Poribacteria > WGA-4E > WGA-4E > WGA-3G > WGA-3G. The sequence continues at coordinate 2,281,787 of OY764073.1, forward strand.
CAAATCATCTATGAATGCCATGGGTTGGCACTATGTCAATGCTATGAGTTCACTGACCGATAGTTGGGATGATAGAGTGCTTATGGCGGAGTGGAACGGGACCCTCTATATGGTTGTATCTAATGGGCTTTTTGCTTCAACGGATGGCGGTAAAACGTGGCTTTCAGTCGGTCCCTGTCCTGAAAATGATCCCGGTAAACTGGTGGTCCTGGACGGCGTGTTTTACCTGGGTTTTTTGGCTGCGGTTTACCGTTCTACGGATGCTGGGCAGACATGGGTCGGTGTAAACGACGGATTGACAGGTGAAATACGCACCTTGTACGCAACCCAAAAGACGCTATTTGCTAAAACAAACACCGGAATCCATCGCCTTGATGCAGGACAGACGTGGGGCGCTGTAAACGACGGATTGATGGATGAAATAGTAGATAACTGGTTCGTAGACGCAATCCAAGACCTACCAGAAGCCTTAGCAGATGTAGTAGATAGCTTGGACTTGTCCGCACTCCAAGGGACACTCTTTGTTACGACTACAACAAAACCGAGACTCTACCGCCTTGATGTTGATGGCTGGCAGCGTTTGCGATTTTCTGTTCCTGAAGCCGAGTTGGTCGGTGCGTTCGCAGGAACTGAAGACACGCTCTATGCTAAAGTAGCATTGGATTGGGACAAAGTTGATGGTCCTGCTTTACGACAAATGAGCCGTGGACAGAAGCGGTCCTGGTGGATTTTCCGTTCAACCGATAAAGGTGACTCTTGGACAGATATAACGCCCACAAACGCCTGGCCCATCATGGGGCACGATCCGGATGTTGAACTTGCTGCAGTGGGAAAGACGCTATTGGTGGTCGGTAGAAGTGATGGTGGCGTGGTGCGCTCAACTAACAACGGAGACACGTGGACACGCGAGGAAAACACCGGTATTTCAGTTACGGCTTCCACTGTATCCGGAATTGAGGCGTTGGATGAAAACACATTTTATACGAAGGGTAACTCAGGCATTCATCGTTCTGTTGATGGCGGTAAGTCGTGGGAACGGTTTAATCCAGGTACTCGCAGCTATGTGCCGAATTTAATCGCCTTCAGTGCAAATAGCGGGCAAAACGTCGGTACAACACTCTACGCCGCGACCGGCTCGGAAGAAGTCGTTAAATCTATCGATAACGGTAAAACGTGGCGTGCTGTCAACCCGCACACACAAATCACTGACTTTTATCGAGAACGTCCACCAGAAATTTTTGAGATATTAGCGTCTGATGGTGTGCTTTATGCGAAAGGAACAATGCACGACGAACCGCGTCTCTACAGGATTTCTGAGGATGGCAATACGCTAATGCAGATTCAAGAAATACCGATCCTGCACTCGCGAACGATATGGAACCAGTTGTCTCAAAGGAGAAGAATCTCTTTTGACTTGCAAGATAAGTCGTTTCTTGAACAGTTGCAAGAAGGGTCTTCCGGTGCGACCCAGTTTTTTAAGCAGTTGGCAGAAGGGGATCCCCGGAAATCTGGAGAACTCATCCGTGGCGGATTGCGTGGTGCGTTTGCTGTTAGCGGCGACACGTTCTATATGGAATACAACTATAAACTCTTCCGATGGGAACCCGGGGAGACTGAATGGTACGATACTGAAATGGAGGAAACCGCTGAACTCTTCGGGTATTGGATGATGGAAGGGTTCAAACTTGCGGTTTCAGGGAACACTGTCTATGTCGGTAAACGGGATAAACAGCTTGTCGCCTCTTTTGATAAAGGCACAAATTGGATTGATCTGACACCGAGCCTGCCATTCGCCGTTAGATTTTTTTATGATATAGTGTTTGCGGGTGCCACGGTGTATGTGGCGACGGATGCGGGTGTCGCTGCGTCCAGTGACGGAAAACAGTGGCGTGCGATCACCGATGCGTCAGGAACGCCTCTTGTTATCGGACAATTAGCCGTTGATGGCACAACGCTTTATGGTGTTTCCAAGACAGGCATCTATCGTTTGGAAAGTGAGGACGGTGTATGGAAACAGGTCGCGTCCGGGATAACGGGTCGGGTGACTTCGCTTACTGTTGATGGCAATATGTTGTACGTTAGCACTCAGGACAGTGGCGTGCTTTATTTCAATCTTGACGAATGAATTGCGCCACTACGCACCACCTGTCAATTTATAGTAAGTCCAATTTATTTTTCTGTATTCATTGCTTGATTTTTCCCCAAGTGGTCGCGAGTTTGTCTGAGGCGGAAACTGCTTGAGGTTTGCCAGCTGTTTCGCCCTCACCGTCTCCCATTTCAATGTCATCAATATAGGCGGTTAGAGCGGTGGGGTGGTCCCAACCGAAGAAGATCCAGCTTAGATTCGGATTCACGCCGCCTTTGCCGCCCTCGCCTCTAAAACCGAAATCATCGGCGACTTGTTCGTCATCGACGTAAAAGTCATAAGTTTTCTTTTTAAAGTCGAGCACGATGCGGAAATGATGCCATTCACCGAATTTCCCTTGCGCCACTTGTTGTCCTGTAGTGCCGTCGAGCGCGTGAATAGAGGCATTCGGCTGAATATTAAATACGGCAGCCCCGCCCCACTTGATGGCATCTCCACCGATATAAAATAGCATTGTGCCTGCGCCCTCTTCCCGCTGCGTGAATAATGAGACATACTGAGTTCCATCATGTGTACCTTCGAAACTTCTGGTGACCATTGTGTTTTCTGTGACCAGAATACTTTTGCCTGTGTCACCGCGTTTCACTTTGCTCCCAATTTGGCAAGTTTTTTGGTTCATTGCTGTTTTCCATCCATCTTGCCCAGCGATGTCACCATCTTTGAAGTTGTCAAAATTCTCACTGTACCACACGTCGCAAAACGCACTGACCCCGAAAAACAAAAGTCCGAAACTGAATACTAAACTTCGCTTTAATATCATTATAAGCCTCCTGAAAGTTTTGTTATGAGGAGTGAACGAAAACACTTTGCATCTACGGAAGTTATCAATTGAGGGTTTCAATCCATTCGCTGATAACTCGCGCCATCTCAACGAAAACGTCTTCATCTGATTTGCGCGAACGTTTTAGGGTCTTAAATCCATGATCCGCTGTGTCTAATAGGTGTAAGGTCGCTTTGTCCCCGAGTTTTTCGCAGACGGGTTCTAATAAGTCAAGGACTGCCAATTTATCGCGGGTGCCGGATAGGAATAGCATCGGAATTGTGACATCGGCGAGATGGACTGCGCGTTCTATTCCCTCTTTTCCCGAAGGATGGAGCGGGAACGCGAAAAATACGAGACCTTTGACGTGTTCAATCGGTTCCTGCGCTGCGGACATTGAAGACATCCGTCCGCTATAGGAGTGTCCGCCGACGAGGATGGATAGATCGCTTGCAGCGATATGTGCAGCAGCTGCAGCAGATCGGACAGTTTGGAGGGCGACCGCCTCCGACTCTCTACCGCCGCCCCCGCGTTCCATATAGGGAAACTGATAACGGAACGTTGCGATACCTCTATCAGCTAACCGTTCGGCAATCGTCTGGAGGGTTGAATGGCGCATATTTGTGCCTGCCCCGTGTCCGAGGACGAGTAACCATTTAGCGTCGTCTGGACGCATCAGGATTGAGGAAACCTCGCCTTTTTCTGGGGTTGCAATGAACTTCGCTTCAATTGTGTCGTAACTCATTTTTCTATCTCCCTCGAATAATTAAGAATAGAGGTGTCCAACAACACTTTAGTATACCATAGATAGCGTTGCAATGTCAATGTTTTTGGCGCGGTTTTATCTGTCCGTTAAGCATTGCCGCACGATGTCTCGGTAAGTCCCTAATTTTGCGGTTTCTAACCCTTTGACTTTAGCGAGATCGTCCCAGCGGCGTAAGGTGAGTGCATCTCGGAAATGTGGGATCTGTTCAAATGCAGCACGCGCCGCGTCTGACATAACACCACCCTGAACGACAAGACTCCTTTTGGAGGCTTCGGATAACCCGTCATGGTAGGACGCATCGGTTGTACACAAGTATCTTTTCGCTGGCACATGTAGACGGATCGGTGTTGTGACGGCTTCCGGAAAAAACGGTTCCAGATACTGCGCCCCGATCTCCTCGTGATTCAGGTCCGTGGCAAGGAAGGCTTTATCGGCGTTATGTTCGTCTAAAATAAAATGTCCAAGGTCGTGGAGCAGCGCGCTGGTAATGAGTGTAGGACTTGCATTGTGGTGCTGCGCGAGGGCGGCGCATTGCAACGCGTGTTCTAACTGTGTCACGACCTCATCGTAAAACGACTGTCCTTGTGCCTCCATATAGTTGAATAACACAGCAACCTTTTGTTGTGCGGTTGCACCGGTCATCTCTTGTGCAAGACTTCGATCAATGTAGTTTCGCATGGTTTACTGTTTTCCCTCGAAAATGTGCGATTTTGCTAATTTGTTTGTCTCGATTTGAACGATCTTCTGCATATTCTGAGAAAGCTTGCCGTTTATCCGCATAATACTGTTCGCGCCAATCGCCCTGGGATCTGGCATTGTAGGTGAGATAAACAATACGTCTCGGTTGGTCAGAGCGATTTGTTGGACTCTTGTGCGGAATGTAGGAACCGAAAAGCAGAATATCGCCTGGGTCTGTTGGTACTGCGACCCACTCCATTGTTGCAGCGGTTTCAGGTGCAACGCAGCCCTTTTCGTCCAATGCGATGAAACCCTCCTGATGCCGACCTGGCGCGAAATAGAGGCATCCACTTTCAGTAGTCGCTGGGTCCACCGAAATTAGACAGGTAATATGGTAGTCGATAAACGCATAGGCGGGCGCGTCTTGATGCGCAGCATAACCGCCGCCACCGGGGTATTTGTAGTTGATTTTTTCTTTGTAAAGCACTGCGGGTTCTGCCAGCAATTCGGAGACGACGGCTAATACTTTGCCACGCGTTACAGTGGCTTTCATATTGCTGTGATACGGCACGAAATTTTCTGAGCGGGAGAGCCTCGGTCCATCTGGTGTAGCTTCGTAGTGGTGCATCCACTTATCGGATGTCGGTTGCCACTGTGAGATTTCAGAGACCCACGCTTGTAGATCGTTAACTTCTTCAATGGAGAAAAAGTGCGGAATTTTCAGATAGCCGTTCGTTTTCCAGTCGCTGTGATGTGCTGGATCAAGATAAGACATAATCCTCTCCGTTGGGGATAATCCTGTTACGTCTAAGTATAGCGCGTGGCGAATCTTTTGTCAAATTTTGGAGGATGTGTCCAGTCAAGCGTTTAGTCTTGAGAATCGACGGGTTGTATGCTGAACTGCAACGCGTTTGTAGCATCTGCGACTTCCATCCGATAATCCCACCATCCGTTATAATCGCCAGACAGGATCGTCAAGGTATTCCACCCCGCTTTCAAAGGCAATTCAAAGTGTGCCCACCAAGAAAATAGATGTTCACCCGGGATGGCAGCACCTGAAATTTCAACGCCGTTAAGATAGACTCTTCCGAGGTTACTGCCCCATCCGATCTGTGCGAAAACGCGCCGTTCATCAGGACTCTTGATATAAGAGGTGGCAAAGCTATAAGCCAATTCAGCGTCCGCAAAAGCATCGTTTAGATTGATACGCTCCGATTCAGAACGGTACGCTTGCCAAGCGATTTGCCCTGTTTGCCCTTGATACGTCTTATCAAAATTGGCTTCCGGGGGCGATATTTTGAGAAAACTTTGCGGCACTTCGTCCGGGTCCGCAGGTGCTTTTGGCACATCGAGAGCAAAGGGGCCAAGAAGCATCCAATTTTTAAGGACACGCATGTCATCTCTGTCGATCGGGTGAAACAAGTTCCTACGGTTTAATAATTGTTCGCCGCCATAGTGTGCTGAATAATTGTAGATAGGAAGCGGGAGGAAGTTATCCGATGGCACTGAAAAGGCAACAGTTGTTTTTGCGGTTTGCCCTGGTTTCGCTTGAAGTGATAGCTGATTTGGAGAGATCTGCCAATTCTGATTTGGATTGAAAACTATTTCAAGTGTAAGCAGCTTTTCAAGTGTATTTTCGAGGGTTATTTCAAGGTGTCCACTGGAGAGCGGTTGATCCTTGGTAAGATTGAAGTGTGGTTTAAAAGTAAGCAAGTTCGCAAGCCGATCTTTAAACGCTGTCGTTGAGATGTCCGCAGGATGGATATTTCCGGGTTCAATAATCGCGACGTTCACCTCTTGGTCATCTACGGTTACAATGCTGTAATGGTCAAATGCCCCGTATTCTCGTACCTCTTGCGGTGTAAAGCCGCCACCGGTAGCACCGAGGACGAAGTAGCGGCGATCGTTGCGGGTATGCAAGGTGAGATTATGATAGTGTCCAGCAAAAACAGTGTATGCGCGTTCACCGAGTGCCGCTTCAATGCGTTCCCACCCGGAATGCTCCTGCAGCCATAAAGGTCTGTGCAGCAAGACGAATGTGTGTCGGACATCCGAGTGTTTCGCTAATTCATCTTCCACATATTTTATCTGTGCTTCTCCAAACCAACCCTCATTCTCCCAGTCCCATGCCTCTGCTTTCGCAGGATGATGCCACTCCTCGGTATTGAGCATTATGAATAGGCAATTTTTATAGGTGAACGCCGAATAGGTGCGTCCGAGGTGTTCTTTCCAATAGTCGTACATCACTGGGTTGGTAATGTCGTGGTTGCCGGGCAGTGGCAGAAATGGAACGATTAGATCGGACTCGTGTTGCCAGAATTCCTTCCATTCTGCAGCGAGCTGTTCAAGGTCTCTGGTGTCTCCTTGGATTAAGTCGCCGACCATAATCGCAAAATCAGGTTTCAGTGTATTGATTTCATCTACTGAGCGGTCAAATACTGGCCATTTATCCAAGCCGCCGCCGGTTTTATCGCCGATAATCGCGAAGCTGAATTTGTCCGGATCGTCCGAGAATGGGCGTTCAACAATCGGCATCTGTTCTGGGAAATTGGGAGTTTGTGCGGTTGTTGCAGGGGTGATGACAAAGCATAAGATGGCTGCTATTATCAGTTGGGTAAAGAGTTTGCGAAATTTGCGGGTGTAAGACATTTAATTGTGTGTCGCCTCCATCGTGTTTTGAATTCTGAAAGGTGCTGCGGTGGCACAACCTAACAGGTTATGCTACGAGGCACCGACCATGCGTGCGTGCGTCCGGAGTTCATCTACAATCTCTAAGACACCGTCGTAGCTATCGCACGTAACGAGGCGGTAGCGAAAAGGTTTGACGTGTGGTATGCCCTTGAAATAGTTGCTATAGTGCCGTCGCATCTCTAAGAGTCCGCGTCTTAAGCCTTTCCATTTGACAGAGAAATCGATATGCTTTCTGAAAGCAGCGATGCGTTCATCTATTGAAGGTGGCGGTAGCAGTTCGCCGGTCGCAAAATAGTGTTTGATCTCGTTGAATATCCAAGGGTAACCGATTGCGGCGCGCCCGATCATAATACCGTCAACGCCGTATTGTTGCCGCATCTGTGCTGCTTTCTGCGGACTGTCCACATCACCGTTACCGAAGACAGGGATCGTCATTCGTGGATTGTCTTTGATCCTACCGATGAGCGTCCAGTCTGCCTCGCCTTTATACATCTGTCGGCGGGTTCTACCGTGAATAGCGATGGCTTGGATGCCGACATCCTGTAGGCGTTCTGCGACTTCGACGATGTATTTCGTTTTATCGTCCCAACCGAGCCGAGTCTTGACGGTTACAGGGAGGTGGGTGGCTTTCACCATTTCGTCAGTCATTTTGACCATTTTGGGAATGTCTTGCAGGATACCCGCGCCTGCGCCTTTACAAGTGACCTTTTTGACAGGACATCCGTAGTTAATATCTATGATGTCGGGTTGGACCTTCTCGGTAATTTCGACGGAGGCGCGCATGGAATTGATGTCGTGTCCAAAGATTTGGATACCGATAGGTCGTTCCACTTCAAAGATGTCTAACTTGGCAACACTGGGTGCAGCGTCGCGGATAAGTGCTTCGGAGGAGATGAATTCGGTGTACATGAGATCTGCGCCGTTCTCTTTGCAGACGGCGCGGAACGGCGGATCGCTGACATCTTCCATCGGTGCGAGCAATAGCGGGAAATCTTGGATGTTGAGGTTGCCTATTGTTAACATGTTATAGATCTTTACACCTACCTGCCCGTAAATCTTCCAGGGCTTTTTCAACAAGATGGTCCAGTCGCCCAGCTTTTATATCTTCCTCAACAGGATTTTGGATTTTGACAGTCTGCGTTTTTTCCATCTGTGCCTCCTATATTAAAACCTTAGATTAAAATTATTATACCTTACGAAAGCCCAATTGTCAAGGAGATCGGAAAAATTGGAATTGGTGTTTGACATTTTTCCGATTTCGTGATAGATATAAGGCAAGTTTTACTTATCCATTCAAGAGCGAGGTCTATTTATGAGATGTATTTTTGTCGGCATTGAGTATGCTGGAAAATCGACATTAGTAAATCTATTGACGAACTATTATCAGCATCGGAAATTGAGAGTTCACGTAGATGACCACTTCACGATCCCGGATGCAACGCTGAGTCCTGAATCGAGAGCGGCGTATATCCATTTCCCAGATGACGTGAAGGAGCGGATGCAACGGATGCAGCTCCAATATCACGTTGAGGTTATCAAGAACTACCCGAATACGATGATCGCGGGGTGGCACATCGAGGAACTGGTTTACGCCTCCTTTTATGGCAATGATCCGGAGAGTCCGTATTACCCGAAGTATCACATCAATGCGCAGCGCGGGTATGAAACACAGGTCATTGAGGCACGGTTGCCGGATGTTGTAATGATCCACGTGACCGCAAGTGACGCTGCGATTGCGGAACGGATGGCAGCAGATCCGCACGAATACCAGATTATCAAGGAGGCTGATATCCCGACACTCAAACGTCTGTTTCAAGAGGAGATTGACAAATCGCTGTTTACGCAAAACGGACGTAAGATTGTATTGGATACAACAGATAAGACACCCACCGAATCGCTGGATGAGCTGCTCCTGCTTTCCGAACCGCTGATCACTTTCGGTGAACTCGCTGTGCGTGCGATGGACGTACCGGAGGCGGAGTATCAGGTCTGTTATGAGAATGGGGTACGGAAGCTGGTGTCGGTGTAAGAATGGCGGGGTGAGAAACCCCGCCAGCGAAGAGGTTAGCGGAAGCTATTGTTGTTATCTGCTTAAAGGATGCTCGCGGTTGGCAATCGGGAACGGAACGCGGCCGCCAGAGAGTTGGGATTCGTAAGCACCGAGGATCATCTCTAACGCAGCGACGGCATCTTCTGCGGCGGAAATGGGTTTCCGGTCGTTTTCAATTGCATCAATGAGATCGCGAATAGCGAGTTCATTGCCGCTGGAGAAAGGCGTATCGTCTAAGTCAATGGCTTCCCACGCCTGCTCCGGATGTGAAGGCACCAGTACCGGATAAGGATAGACCATGAGTCGATTTGCGACATCGCCGCGGAGCGAGAAAATACCTTCGCTGCCGACGATTTCCATGCCGTATCTGCCGGAGCCAGCCTGAGCTCTCCGGGACTCGAAGAAGCCAGAGACACCGCTTTTGAAAGCGAAGTAACTGTTGATGCAATCCCCTGCGACGGGTCCGACAGGCTCTGTGGGTTCGTGGTCACCCCCAGAAGCGACTTCCTTGCCGTTTGTGGTAACGTGCGCCTGCATCCATGCGACATCGCCGACGAAGAAGCGCATCATGTTAAAGAGGTGTGTTCCGAGAACGATCATATCCTCGCCGCCCCCACGGTGATCTTGCTTACCGCTGGCATAAATAGCTTGGATCGTACCGATTTTTCCATCGTTAAGCATCTGCCGGATCGCATGCGTTGCCGGGAGATAGACCGCTTGATGCGCCACGGCGACCTTTAATCCGCGTGCTTTCGCAGTCTCAACAATTATATCACCGTCAGCGAGTGTACTCGTCATCGGTTTTTCGGAGTAGACGCTACAGCCCGCTTCGAGACAAGCAGTTACCATAGCGAGATGTTCGGATGTCCAGCGCGGGCAGACACTCACGATGTCAAGTGTCTCTTTTTCGAGCAGCTCGCGATAATCGGCGTAACTACGCAAGGCCCCCGCTTCAGCTGCTGCCTTTTCTCTACCGGCTTCGTCTGGGTCGGAGACGGCGATAAATTCGACATTCTCTATATTTTTGTATGGGGTATGCAGTCCGTGTCCGAAGTTGCCAGCACCGGTATGCCCGATTGCTGCTGCACGATACGTTTTCTGACTCATTTTTCCTCCATCTCTACAAGTAAGCGTTTATTTCGTTAACCACTAATTGAATCCGCTTGTTTTGCCCACTGAAAATCCAGATCGCTAATTCCGCCGGCATCGTGGGTCGTTAAGTCGATTGTGACGCGGTTATAGACGTTGAACCATTCGGGGTGGTGGTTCATCGATTCGGCGATCAAAGCGAGTTGTGCCATGAAACCGAATGCCGTAACAAAGGTGTCAAACTGGAATTCCTTGTGCAGTTTACCATCTTCAATGCTCCAGCCATCGAGTTGCTCAAGGTTCGCCTGAATTTGAGTGTCTGAGAGTTTTTTCGCTGCCATTGAATTATCTCCTCAAAAGTGTGTATAAAAGTTCTTAAGACCATTTGTTCGTTGCGGAACGAAAGCCAATTTCGCACGCGAATAGCATCAAGCAAAATTGTAGTGGAAAATGGAGATATATGCAAGTTAAAATAGTAACAGCAAAGAGGCTTTCAGTCATAAAAACAATGTTTCATAGATAGGACTTACGCAATTTTTTCCATGAAACGCTACATAGTTCCATTGGCGAGGTTAGGAAACCTCGCCAGCGAGGGAGGGCTGCGTAAGTCCTGATAGATTTAGATAGGAGGCACGCATGCCAGGTGCGACAACACTTTATTTTCCAGAAGTAGGTCCCCAATGGGAAGATTGGGTCCAGGTTATCAATGTCGGTACAGAAGAGACAGACGTGAATATCATAGCTCGACATGCAGGGAACGGGCAACCGACATGGTCAGATGAGAAAGAGATTAGCCCTTTTGAATGCTGGACCCCAAACGTTGAGGCGATTAAACAGAACTCTTCGATGCAGTTTTCCGCAGATCAACCGATTGTGGCAGAACGGCACATGCACAAAGACCCAAATATCCTTGATTTCGTCGGTGCTGCAGAGGAATATGAGACCGTCGGACTCCGATTGTTCTTTCCTGAATTGGTTCCCGGCGCGCATGACTGGTTTCGTTTTCTTAATGTTGGAGAGGCGGACGCGTTGGTAAACATCATCGTCCGGAACAGACGCGGCGATATTACAAGGCAGCGGCATCACAGAATCGAGCCGATGTGTTGCTGGGACATCAATGAGGGGTTAATGGGGAATATTGCTGGCACGCTTGAGGTGCAAAGCACACAACCGATTGTCGGTGAACGCCATCTTCATTATCAAGGCGGGAAGACGTGTGTTGGGCAATACGGGCAGGCGATTTCGGATGCCCCGCGCACGCTCTATTTTCCTGAAACTGGGCCGGCGTGGCGCGATTGGGCAATCATCGTCAATGTCGGTAAAGAACGAGCGGAGGTTACACTGATCGCACATGAAGACGGGACGGGTAACCCTGTAGCTACGATGCAGCGGGAACTCGATCCTTTTGAATGTTGGATGCCGCCGATGGAAGATATAAAGATTAAATCTTCCGTGCTGATCCGTTCTGATGAACCCATCGTCGCGGAACGGCACATGCATAGCGGTACGGCTATCGTTGATCTCCCTGGTGCATCGGAGGAAGGCGGTCATGTGGGGATCCGGTTGTTTTTCCCGGAAATTGCGAGTGGTGCCAGAGACTGGTTCCGTTTTCTCAACGTCGGTGAGTATGACGCGCTTGTCAATATTATTGTCCGTAACAAAAAAGGAGACATCCGTAACCAGTTGCATCGTAATATTAAACCGTTCTGCTGCGCGGATGTAGACGAGGGTGCGATGGGAAATGTGCGCGGTTCGGTTGAGGTGCAAAGCTCACAGCCGATTGTCGGTGAAAGGCATCTGCACTATCAGAGCGGACATAAAGGTGCCGTTGTCGGCGAATATGGCGTTGTGATTGGAGAATAAAAGATGGTATGGATACAGGACGATGTGTTGGACCAGAGGAGGCAAAGCTGGCAATGAATCTAAGCGATAAGATTGCGATTGTGACAGGTGCGGGACAAGGCATCGGTAAAGCGATTGCTACCAGACTGGCGAGCGCAGAGGCAGATGTCGCTATCATGGATTTAAACATGGCGGCGGCTGAAGCGGTAGCACAAGAAATTGAAAATGTCGGACGTAAGGCGTTGCCGGTTCAAGCGGATGTGTCACAGTCTGCGGCTGTCAACGCTGCGGTCGAGAAGGTGATTGCGACCTTCGGTCGCGTGGATATTCTCGTCAACAACGCCGGGATTGCTGGGCGTACATTACCGCTAACTGATTTGGAAGATGCAGATTGGGATAGTGTGATCGGCGTGAATCTGACAGGTGTATTTCTCTGTTGTAAAGCAGTGATTCGTCCGATGATCGCGCAGAACTACGGTCGGATTGTGAACATCGCCTCAATTGCCGGTAAAGAGGGGAATCCGACACTCATCCCGTATTCGGTATCTAAGGCAGGTGTCATCTGTTTGACGAAGGCACTCGCGAAAGAGGTAACGGACTATAACATCCGCGTGAATGCGGTTTCTCCGGCGGTGATTGAAACACCGATTTTGGAAGGGATGGCACAGTCCACGGTTGACTATATGATAAGCAAGATTCCGTTGGGACGCGTCGGGAAGCCGGAGGAGGTTGCCGCTGTCGTGAATTTCTTGGCTTCGGATGAGGCGAGTTTTGTGACAGGACAGTGTTACGATGTCAGTGGCGGGAGAGCGACGTATTAGGGATCGTAGGGCTGGGGAACCCAGCCCCTACGAGGTAAACCAACCCCTACGCGGGAACACATTAGGGATCGTAGGGCTGGAGAACCCAGTCCCTACGAGGGATTATTCTGCAATGCAGTAGAGATACTGCGCGCCGCGGAGGTATAACTCTGAACCGACAATCGCCGGCGATGCGTTGAAACTGTCGTCTAATTTGTTTTTCGCCAAAATCTTGAATTCGGATCCATGTTGGAGAACGTTGACAGTGCCGTTGCGTCCAGCGATATAAACGCGATCCGCTGCCCCCACGATTGAGGCATAAACACCGGAAACGCCATCCAATCGTTCAGGTCCATAGAACGATTCCCCCGTTTCTGTGTAGAGGGCGGAAAGGATACCTTTATTGCTTGAAAGGAAATAGATGGTATTTTTATAGAGGAGCGGGGACGGCACATAAGGTGTGTTGCGATTATGTCGCCAAACGACTGCTTCAGAGTCGGTAATATCGCCTGTTGCCGCTGCGAGGTGAATCGCCTGCAGGTCACTGCCTCTAAATCCACTCATGAGGTAAACGTACCCGTCAGCAGCGACGGGTGAAGGGATACTGTTTGCTGTTAAGCCGTCGCCATCCCATACAAGTTCACCGGTTGCCAAATCGTAGCTGCGTACACGATTTGTCCCCGTTGTAATTACCTGTGGCTTTCCATCGTTTTCAACGATAATCGGAGAAGACCAGGTCGTTCTTTCATCACGGTCAGTCTTCCAAAGTATATCACCGGTGCGTTTGTCGATTGCGGTAATGAAGGAATCGCCTTCGTGGTCTTGCAGAATGACGAGCGTATTTTCGTAGAGTGCCGGGCAGCTGCCTTCACCGAATGTGTTCCGCTTATACATTATGCCGATCTCTTTCTCCCACTTCACGTCCCCCATCATATCGACGCAGTAGAGTCCACGCGAACCGAAATAGGCGTAGACGTGTTCGCCATCCGTTACAGGCGAGTTTGAAGCGAAAGTGGCATCTTGGTGCGTGCCTTCGTGCGGGACGACCTCTTTGAGCGTCTTTTGCCAGAGGATTTTCCCGTCACTCCGATTGAGCGCAAGGAGGTCAAACTTATAGGTGGGTCCCTCATCTTTTTTCTCAAAGAATCCGCTGAAGGGGTTGTCATCGGATTCTTGTTCCTGCTTATCTTCTTCGGATGGCTCGACTTTGGTAGCCGTCTGTATGAAGATTTTGTCTCCCCAGATAATCGGTGCGGCGTGTCCCATACCGGGGATCTCCACTTTCCAGCGGATATTTTCGGTTTCGCTCCATGTTGTAGGTGGGTTGGCATCCACCGCGGCCCCTGTCGCGTGTGGGCCACGCCAGTGATGCCAGTTTTTTTCAAAGCCTTCCGGTTGTGATGCAATCGTTGCGATTGCTGCTAAAGCAAAGATGCAGATTGTTAAAATTGCGATTCTTTTCATTTCGAGCTCCTTTCATATTTTAGGTTAAAATGTCCTCAATAACAAGGGGTTGCGCTAATTCACGGTTCGCGGCTTCCAATTTTTCGCGACTCGAAACGGCACAGACCCCGGCTTTATCGGCGTTTTCTTCTAACAGTTGTAGGAGTGCGCGTTTTACCTCGGTAGGTGTTGCGCGCCGAAGTTGCGCGTAGCGTTCCTCCCGCATCTCGCGCGTTTGTCCAACGAGATGTTGACTCAGTGCGTCGCGTGCGGCTTGACTCGGACGGATCGGTTTCTCGCCATCCTTTGCCGTTGCAATAATCGCCCGGTCTATGTCCGTCTGTGTCCATTCTACCTGTTTAACATAGGCAACAGTCTGCTCGAAGACGTTGATCGTGCGTGCGACGTGTGGGTCCCTAAACGAGGATTGGTAGAGTGCTGCGTTATACGGGTTATAGGTAAATCCGGCGCCATAAGCGTTGCCTTTAAAGCGGATTTCGCTCAATATATAATCCAGTCGGACGAGATGCGCGCCAATCGTCAGCAGCGTTGAGTCTGGGTGCGAATAGTGTGGTGCCGGCATGACGTGTGCGCAGTGGGCGACCTGGATCGGACCGGCTAATCCTTCTTTCGGTGGTGTCTCAAACGGTTGAAACGCAATCGGTGCTGAGGTTACCGCTTCATCGCGCATCGCGTCCAGCCACTCACCGAGTTTCGTTCGTGTCGTTTCAAAAGCAGTATCTGAACCGGTAAAACTGCCGGTGACGCGCCCGCGTGTTAGCAAGAAGTCACGAATCCCTTCTATATGACTCATAAGGTCGGTATTAAGTTCGTCAAAACTGTTGAGGAGTGTTTCGCTGCTGCGAAGTTGGGGAAGACCGTGGATGATTTCATCGAGATATGCGTTCGGCGAGAGTCCACGTGAAGCGTGGTGGATCGCTGTCCCTGATCCGCTATGAATCATCTCCGTCTGGTATTCTGCCACGGCTTGCGTTAGCACGTCTCGGAGGCGTTCAGTATCACGTGGGTTCACCGCGAAGAGCAGATCGTGCAGCACATCCAGCGCGGCATCCATTTTGTCATCCAGTGCTTTGAGATGAAAGGATATACTCTGCATGGAATGATTTGGATCGAGGGCATGGGTAGTAAACCGCGGTGAGCATCCGATTCCGCCGGTGACTGCCGATGTCCGCTGCGCCATCTGCTCGTAATTCATATTAGCGGCACCGAGTTTGCCAATGGCATCGGTATATCTCGGCAGATAGGTCCAGAGGTGCTGCGGTAACCCTTGTAAATTAAAGTTTAGGACAAGGTAGTTAATACCGTTGGCAAAAACATCGTTGTGGAGCAGCTGCTGTCCGCCAACATTCTCAACTGTTGTCGGAATATGTTTCGGTTTATCTGGCAGATCGCTGACTTGGAGCTGTGGCAGTTTCGCGAGTGCCTCCGGTGAATTCGGTACGCCATTAAGCCGTTCGAGTTCAGCAGCATCAGCGGCAATCCGCTGTACTTCTTCATCTGTTAGTTGTGCTCGGATTTCCTTCATCCGTTCCGCGAGTTCAGCATCCTTTTTCGCCTGCATATCGCGATCAGGGGATAGGATATTGGTCAAACAATGCGGGTTCTCAAGGAACTTCTTGCGGATGAGGTCGTTGAAGATTGCCGGATTTTCCAACCACTGTTGCCGAACATCAGCGAACGTTTTTCCCATCTTTAGGAAGGTGTCCGAATTTTGTTCATAGATCCATCCGTGAATCACGTGATAGAGCATACGGAGCGGGAACATTGAGGCGACTTCTTGATAGTGGTAAGTCGCTTGTTGGAATGCTGCTTCCACTCTTTCGGTCTCAATCTCTGAATCCGCGATGTGTGTTAGGGTTTCCGTGACCAATGCCGTAAACGCTTCAATGCGATCGGCTTCGCTTCCTTTGAGCGCGATGTAAAAGGTTGCTGCGGGTCCGATAGAACTCGCGCCGGAGAAGACGATGTCGGTACCGAGTTTGGCATCAATAATCGCCTTACGAAGCGGTGCCGCTTCATTGCCAAGCAGAATAAGGCTCAAAATGCGTGCCAAAACAACCTCTTCAGGGTTAGTTGCGTCGCCGATGAGCCAACTGAGCATGAGATACGTCTTTTCTGTAAGCGGTTCATCTGCGCCGACAGGGTAAGTATCCGTTACAGTTCGGGGTTTATCCCATTTCGGTTGGTGTGTCACCTCCGGTCGCAACGGGCGCAGGGCGGCACTCGTAGCATTTTTCGGGATTTTATCTAATTTTTCCGAAAGAAAGGCGAGATAGTCGCGAGTCGGAATGTCGCCATAGAGAATGAAATAGCCGTTGCTCGGGTGATAATAGGTTTCATGGAACCCTTTAAGTTGCGCGTAAGTCAAGTCTGGGATGGCTTCCGGATCCCCCCCGGATTCGTAGGCGTAAAGCGTATCTGGTAGGAGTTGGCACATCACTGACCGAAATAAACGCGCTTCTGGATCCGAGAACGCCCCTTTCATCTCGTTATAGACGATGCCGGTTATCTTTAAATCGCCGGTAGGGTTCTCTGGATCAACAGGGGCGAGATGGTGTCCCTCACGTTTGAAGGTATTTTCGGTTAGTAGCGGATGGAAGACCGCGTCAAAGTAGACTTCGGCTAAGTTGAAGAGGTCTTGCTTGACGTTGCTTGAAACAGGATAGCAGGTAAAATCCGCGCTTGTCATAGCGTTGATAAACGTCGCCATACTCATCTTAATCATCTCAAAGAACGGCTCTTTCACCGGAAATTTGTGTGAACCTGCCAAGACTGCGTGCTCGAGGATATGGGGTACGCCGGTATCATCTGATGGCGGGGTCGGGAAATTAATGGAGAAAAGATTTTCCGTATCATCTGTATAGAGATGTAACAAGCGTGCGCCGCTGTGTTGATGCGCCAATTCAATGGTGATCGCCCGTAGTTCGTCGATCGGTGTAACGGCTTTTACCTCAAAGCCGTGGAGTTGTTCGCCGGGACGTAGGTCTACCGCCGGCATCCGGATCGTTTCCAATATTTTGCCTCCAAGGTTTTATTTTTTATCGTAACACATCGAATAATCTATACACTACAGCTGGTGAGGTTTCCTAACCTCGCCAGCAGCGATATTCTACTTTTCATTTTTTGCTAAGTTTGCACAAACGAGTTCTTCGTCGTTTCTGGCAAAGACGTGTTTATAGGCAAACGCGGGATGTGACCACGTAACGCCGCCTCTGCGGTTCAACTGGTCGCGCGTCGGTTCGATTAATTTAGCGCGGCTGATAATATTAAGCCCGTCCGGAGAGAGGTCGGTAATGAGGAGCTCGCCCTCTTCATTGAACATCCAGACCCTATTATCCGCTGAGGCCGTGTGTTGGACGAAATGAATGTTGCTCCAACGCGCTTTCCGAACAGCCGAGAGGTCCTCCCAAATCCGATCGCCGTTCCGCGCGTCAAGACAGCGGAGTTCACCATAGCTATCCACGCCGTAAATGTAATCGCCTATTCGGACAGGTGTCGCCATTGTCGTCTGAAGTGCATCGGTGTTCTGTTCGTTTTTTCCCTTGCGATGCCAACCGAGTTCTGCTTCTAAGGCATTTGGCGACAACTTCAGGAGCAGTGATCCTTGCTGGAACTCGGTAAAGAACAATTCATTCTGATAGAGGATAGGGGTCGCAATAGCGATCTCAAAACTTTTCGGTGGAAACGGATAGAGCCAGTGGACTGAACCTGTTTCTGGATCAAGCGCAGCGATATTCGCTCCCGTCCAGCAGATTAAGACGCGTTGACCTGCCTGCGTGATAACAATCGGTGCCGAATAAGAGGCATTATCATTGAGTGCTTTCCATTTTTCCTGACCTGTTTTCCTGTCAAATGCGACGATACATGCATCAGGTTTACCGCCGATTTGGACGATGAGGTTTTCCGCCTCGACAATCGGGGCGCACGCGATCCCCCAGATCGGCATATTAATGTTATATTCGGTATTGAGATCCTTTTCCCATTTGACATCACCGGTAAGGGCATCAAAACAGTGCAGGTGTCCCATCGCGCCTAAGGCATAAGCGAGTCCATCGTGGATCGTAACATTCGCACGGGGTCCCGCTGTATAGTCAATTGTGTATACGCAATCGTAAGTATAGGACCAGAGTTGATCCCCGGTTTTCCAATCGAAGCAGTGAACGCGTTCCACCTGTTTCGGTTTATCAAGTCGATCGGTGATATAGACGCGTCCATCAGCGACGCTGGGCCCGCTATAGCCGCTACCGATAGGCATACGCCAACGAATCGGAATCTCTGTGCCTTCAAATTTTTCAATGATGCCGGTCTCGTTCCAAACGCCTTCTCGATTTTCACCACGCCATTGGGACCATTCGTCGGCACTTGCGAGTTGTGCCTGTGCGATGACTAAGGCGAGTAATATCGTATAGATAGTTAGTCTGTGCAGATGAATTCCGGTAAAGCATTCCAGCGGGGTGCGATGTTTATAGCGTTTCATAATTTTTTGTATAACTCCTCAGCCAGAGAACCATCTGTTGATAGACCTCCTGTTTCAAGTTACTGTTTCTGTTTAGATATTCAATTAGACGTAGTGCTACTCATAAATTCTTCCATAAAGAAAGTATAGCACAATCTGTATTCGGATGTCAAATAATTAGTATGGTTTAAAATAAAAACCGCTCTTATATCCGTACCTGAGTGGTAACGGTATAAGAGCGGAAAGTTTTGATTTTGTGGGTCTACTACTGCAAGGCTTTGAGGTCGCCCCAAGTGACAGCGACTTTTCCTTTGGCTTCAACAGGCGTTGTCTCAGCGGCCATATCGGGTTGTTGTGAGATAAAATCGATCATTTCGATAAGTACTTGTCCGCGCGGTAGATCACCGTTGTTAGGCTCTTGCATGCAGATACCGACGCGTCCGCTACTATCGTTCAATTTGATAATACCGGGATCGAAGAATCCGGAACCGTTATCACCGAAAGCGGCTTCAACGCTCCACGGATCGACGATCTGTTCACTTTTGAAAGGCCTTTCGGAAGTGAAGGCTTCGAGGGTTGGCGTATACTTTTTGCCATCGTCTGTCGGCGTAATTGCTGTGCCGCCGCCCCACATATCGGCGTTGATGTTGATGATAGTCTTCAGACCGTTCTCACCATTGGCACCGCCACCTTCCGTAACATAGAAGATGTAGTCGGCACAGTTGAGGATGATATTTCCGCCGTAGATAAAACGTTCTGCGATAGAGTCATCGACCTGTGAGTTTCCCGGCGTATAGAGGCTTGTTGGGAACCAACCGAAGATAATGAGAATATCTGCCTTACCGTCATCAATACGGTCTTCAGCCCAGGCCCCGATTTCCGTATCAGTTGCATAAACAACCTGACCAACATCAGGAACAGCGGCTTTTAGGCCATCAAAGACGATTGCGCGTTGGACATCGGCATTGTCTTTTGAAATCCAGCCAGTGTTTTCACTGAAAATAGCGACATCGCCTAATTCTGCCCAGCTCGAAATTGTGCATGTAACCATCAATAAAACGACAAACAGTGCTAATGCATTGCGTACCATTAATTTTTCCTCTTTTTTTAAGTTTGCCTCGGTGATACTGGATTATATTACCGAGGCAATAAATGTTACCAAGAAAGTGCTAGCGACGTTTTGTTAGAATTTTGCCTTAAGATGTCCCCATGTCGTAGCGACTTTCTGATTTGGGTCTACTGCTTGCGCACCAAGTGCTTCAAACAGGTAGTTATCAATCATTTCAGCGAGGACTTCACCCCGCGGAAGTCCACCGTTATTAGGTTCTTGAAAAGCGATTCCGATGCGACCACCGGTTTCCGTATCGTGAACGATTGCGGGGTCCAAGAAACCCGCGCCATTATCCCCGAAGACGACTTCAACTTCCCAAGGATCCACGATCTGTGCTTCCTTGAAAGTCCGTTCTGAAGTGAACTTGTCAAGGCTGGGGGTATACTTCTTACCGTCAGGGGTGGGTTTGATAGCTGTACCGCCCGACCACATATCGGCGTTGATATCCATCATATTCTTCAGACCGTTCTCACCGTTTGCACCGCCACCTTGTGTAACGTAGAAGATATAATCCGCAGTGTTAAGGAAAATATTTCCGCCTTCAAGGAACAGCTCGGCAACAGAGTCATCAGGATCCTGGTTTCCGGGCGTATAGAGCGTTGTCGGGAACCAACCGAAGGTTACGATAATATCAGAGACCCCGTTATCGGTGTGGTCTTCTGCCCAATCACCGATTTCTTTGTCCGTTAGTATCACGACCTTTTCAGGGGTCTTGAGCAGGTCTTTCAGTTCTTCGCCCTCCGACGCAGCGGTGCCTTGCGCAATCCAGCCGGATTGCTCAGTGAATATCGCCACTTTTCCCATGGGAGCAGCTATACTCAGGCTCGGCAAAGTGGCTACGGCAATCATATAACATATTATTGACGTAGCAAAAATTAGCAGTTTTTTCATGTGATCTCCTGTCGTTGATTTGTAACGTAAAAGTTGCATTGCGCGGTAGTTCCTACTGGGGAATCGGGCAATGCAACGTCAAAAGCCCGCGACGTGAGGCTCTGCGCAAGACAGAGGGCGCGCGCGGGCGCGAAGAGGATGCAACCGCTAAAACGGCTACATTTACCTTGCAAAACAAAATACTCAATATATGAATAGTAAATGGGGGGGGTAAACTGCATTATATGAACCGCGCACACAAACGGTGCCAGAAGACATAGCATCCACTCTGACAAATCGTGCTTAACACAAGCAGTATGTAGCTTTGTTGTGTCAACGTATCGGCTCTTCATTTTTCAGTTTCCCTATGAAGTGCTCGCGTCCAAATTGCTGGAGTCTCTTTTTCTCGTTTTGCCACCTTATTTAAAATTGCGAGCGATGTCAAATTTCTAATGATATAATACACAATTTTTGAATTATTGTCAAATTTATTTTTTTTGTAAATAATCCGAAGTTTACAAACGAAGGAGCCGGTTCGGTTAGGAAACCGAACCTACCGGGCATGGGGTGCGGTTAGGAAACCTCGCCAGCGGTGTTATAATCCACCAAAGATTCCGGTTTGGGGTTATGGCAAATTAGGTTTCTCTAACAGGGATGCAGGTGGTAATTCACCTGTCAATGTCTCTAAAAATTCGACAAGTTCCGCCTTTTCTTGTTCAGTGAGCTGAAGCGGTTCCAATGTCCGCTCCCGTTGACCTACGAAATTGCCGCCCGTGCCGCCGAGGTTATTAAATTCAATCACAGAGGCGAGCGTTGGAAATTCACCGGTATGAAAGTAGGGTGCTGTGAGTGCTACATTGCGAAGCGTCGGCGTTTTAAACTCGCCCTGATGTTGTTGTATCGGTTCCAAAAAATTTAAAATTCGTGCTGCGACCGTGGTATCATCACTATAGATACCGCCGCCGTTAAATGGGTCGGCTAAGAGCAGTGAGATTCCCGCATAACGTCCAGGATCCGCGGGCAATGTCCCTTGCGGTACCCCCAAGTTATGGAACTCATTATTTGTAAAAGTTGGCGTATCGTGGCAGAGGATACAGACCCCTTTCCCGATAAACGTTTTTAATCCGCGTTTTGCCGCAGCGGATATTGCGGTTGTATCGCCTGCAACGAACCGGTCAAACGGTGCATTTCGGCTGATCAAGAGTCGTTCATAAGCCTCAATCGCCTTCCCAATATTTGCGAAAACGGTATTAATAGCGTGCTGGTCAGCTTCGGACATACGATCAAAAGTAGCATCCCCGGGTTTGCCCTCTGGTGGAAAGCGTGTCGTATCCTCAAGTTCGGGGAGCGCGCCGAAGACTGTTTCATAAGCCGCTGGATATGATTTACGGATCAGGTGTGCATATTGGAGTCGCGTGCCTGCCTGTTCCGTTTCACCTTCAAGGGCACTCAGTGCTTGCGACCACAATGTATCCGCGCGACCATCCCAAAACTGCCATTGGTTATAGGCGGCATTGAGCAGTGTTGGTGCGTTTCTCGTGCCTCTTCCGGTTCCCAATGATGTCGCCTCAACATCGGCGAATCCGTGAAACGGCGAATGGCACGTTGCACAGGCGACCGTTCCATCTTTTGAAAATCGCGTGTCGAAGAAGAACATTTGTCCTAACCGCGCGGCCTCGGCGTTATCGGCGACACGGTTCGTAGGATTCGGCGGAGGTGCCTCAGATAGCGGTGATAACCGTTGGATTACACTCCACTCGCGTGCGGTGAATATATCATCTGCTTTCTCGGAAACGGCTGTCATTTCCGATGGTTCATTTTCACCGCACGCGCAGAAAAATAAGGCAGCATTGAATATTAACCAGAGCGTTACAAGACGTATAATCAAGCCGATAACTCCGAGTTGCGAATTATGGGAAAATTTAACTTTACATAGGCGAGGTTCGGAAACCTCGCCAGCAGCCGGTTGAAGTGTAACTCCGAGTTGCGAATTAGATGTTTGATTAAAGTCGGCTACGCGTTTTATTCCATTTTCGGAGCATTCAGGGCGCATCGGAAACCGAGTATTTGTCCACTTGCGACGATGTCGTCATATTCCCGAAAGGCGCAACGCATCTGCTCTGAACCGGCGAACCAACTTGCACCCCGCCACGATTTTTTTCCCATTCCGCTCGTTGGGGGACCTTTCGGGTTTTCGGCAGGACTGATCGCATAGTATTCCGCCTCAAACCAATCGGCGACCCATTCTGCTACATTTCCTACCATGTTCAGCGCGCCATAGGGACTTGCACCTTGTGCGAAACTATCCACAGGTGCCGCCATCGCGAAGCCGTCAAGGTGCCCATCGAACTTGCCTTCGTCATCAAAGTTACATTTGGTCGGATCGAATTCATTGCCCCAGGGCCAGATACGTCCATCGGTGCCACGCGCTGCCTTTTCCCACTCAGCTTCGGTAGGCAGCCGTTTCCCGACCCATTCTGCATAAGCCGCTGCATCGCCCCAGGTTACACCTACAACGGGTTGATCCGGGTGATTAAACTTTGGGTTGTCCCAGAAGATCGAATTTCGGTGTCCCGTGGCTTCAACAAATTGAGTGTAATCGGCGTTGGAAACTTCATGTTTATCAATAAAATAGGCATCCAAAAACACCTTATGCTGTGGGAGTTCATCGAGCGCATCTGTCATCGGATCAATATCCGGATCGCTACCCATGATAAATGCACCGGCGGGAACATGGACCATACCTTCAGGGATTTCTACCGCCGCAGGTATCGATGGGGGTGCTACTTCTACAGCCGGCACCTCCGCAATTGGCATATCCTCTTCTTCTTCAGGTGCCATCTGTTCCTCACTGCCACAACCGATTAGGCTCACCATTAACAACATCAGGAAACAGACAGCGTATTTCAATATGTTTGACATGGATGCTAATTTCTCGAATATGGGGTCTTTACACAGCGGAATCCAACGGAGCTACTATGATCGCTACATTGTGCTGGATAGATATAAGCGACGGTTGTCCTTGTGTCTCCTGCCCCATTCGTCCACGAACCGCCGCGGATCGCATAGCTTTTGTTATGTATTGTCTCCGAGTGTTCCGTTACCCATTCCCAAACATTTCCTGCCATATCGTGTAACCCGTAAGGACTTATACCTTGTGTAAAATTTCCGACGGGTGCTGGTATCATTGCGTAGCCGTCGGTGTTACCATCCATACTGCCGCCGTCGTCAAAATTGCCGCGCGTTGGATCGTAAGCGTCGCCCCATGGATAAAGTCTGCCATCTGTGCCGCGTGCTGCCTTCTCCCATTCACTCGTTGTAGGTAACCGCTTATCAGCCCATCGAGCATAAGCCTCAGCGTCTTCCCAATTGACCCCAACAACGGGTTGATCGGGTGCGTTCAACCTCGGATCCTCCCAGAACTTCGGTTTCCGATGTCCTGTTTCCGCGATGAATTTCGCGTATTGTGCGTTCGTGACTTCATATTTGTCAATGTAGAACGCCGCGACAAAAACGACATGCGCGTCAACCTCTGTCCCAAATGTCAAATCCGTCTTATTATCGGTGCCGAGTCTCACCTCTCCAGCGGGAATCAGGACCATCTCTTCAACGTCGATGGGCGCGTGGAGCCCCTCCGGTGATGTTTCTGCATCCACAATCCCTTCTGGATTTTCATCACCACTACACGCGAGGAGACTGATACTCAAACTGATAACAGACCACAAAAGGATGCAATGTTTCACGGACGTTTCCATAAACAGAGATGGGAAAAAAGGAAAGCGTGTTTAATGTCCTGCCATCCCAATTAGGAAATTGGAACGACAGGATAAACGGGTGCTATCGCGATGATTTTAGTCGACCCCATACAACACTAATTTTACCGCTCGGATCTACTGCTTGTGCCTCCGCAAAACGGTTTGAAATGAGTTCAGCGTATTCGGTAGCGATCTGATCGTTTGGCGGTATGGCTGTGCCACAACACGAGGTGTGGAAATTGATAAACCAACCCTCCATGTCCTTGGTACGGTAAGCGATCGGGTCCGCGTTTACACCGTCGTCTGCATAACTCTCATACTCAAAATCGTTCTGCTTCAAGACAGCGAGACCGGATGCACGATTTGAACTCCATTTTTTCAGAGAAGGTATATACTCCTTCCCAAGGTCGGTGGGGCTGACTTGTGAAACCGTGCCATTTGTGATTGTAGCACCGAACACGCTCTGTTGTCCGGCACCGGCAGCCGTAACACGTGCGCCTTTGTCCCAATAGTAGTAGAAGGCGTAATCGCCGATGAATCCACCGATTCCGCCGCCTCTTAACCATGTATAAACAAGGTCTTTCTTACCTTCCTTCTTAAAGATGGTTCCCGGCGTATTGCCTTGTGTGATGATATAGATACCCTTCGGGTTCGCCTTCATATAGTCAGCCAAGCCGTCGCTATCCACAATTTCAGCGGTTAACTTTTTTCCGTCCAGTTCTTCCACAATCATTTCGGCTAACTGCTTCGGGTTCGGCACAGCTAAACCGTTGCCATTTTCAACTGCTGCGTCATAAAAGACGGCAACATCCTGTCCAAATGCGTAGGATGTGAAAATTAGTCCCAGAATCAGTGTAAGACTAAATAACCTTTTCATTTTGATGTCCTCCTCATTTATGGCTTCAAGTTGGCTCGTTCTTAAACGTTCATCGTTGATTTAATATAACACGGTTAGACAGAAATTGTCAAGAAAAATATTAATGTCAGAACTGTGATTTTTGGGATTTAGGGATTATCGGGATAAGAGGGTATCCGAGGCAGTGTGCTGTCCTTAGAATATAAAATTTCATAGGATTCACAGTTGTGATTCAAAAGTTGTCCGAATGAACTCAGCCAAAGTCAGACGCTGTCTGGGTTTTTGGACACTTTCGCAGCAGCATCATTTTTTTCCTTACTGTGAATCTTTGTATTTTTCAGATCACCGTTACGGCTCTCGAATCCAGTTGTGGCGTATGTTTTACGGCTTTCTAAGTTTGTGATGGTTCGCGTGGGTTACTGTGAAATTTTCTTTCTGTGATTTTTGTCATAAAGGCAC
Source organism: Candidatus Poribacteria bacterium (assembly GCA_963668035.1). GTDB lineage: Bacteria > Poribacteria > WGA-4E > WGA-4E > WGA-3G > WGA-3G. The sequence goes on from OY764073.1 coordinate 2,307,580, forward strand.
TTTAATTTTTTTTGTACGCAAAAATCTGCGTTATATTTTTTTCTCCGACGGGTTTGCGTTCATCCTTAAAATGTTACACCTGTGTAACATTCGGTATGGCTGGGTTATTGGGCTAAACTTAGTGATTGTAAGGGTTTAGAGGCGATTGTGTTATGGGTTCGTATTTGAAAAAAAGACGCAAAGTGTAACATTTGCAGGAGCGGCACCTCTCAGTAATTAGGTCAGTAATTAGGAAAATAGGGTTTGTTTTAACGCACCGTTGGTGCCATCCTCCTTTTGTTCGACTGAAGGGTCATTTTTATGTTTTTGATTTCTTAATATAATTCAATTAGTATGTATAGGATAACATATATAATGTTGAAAGTCAAATTTATTTTTTAAAATCAATTAAATTTTTTGACATTTTTTGTGAAATATGTTAGAATTGCTTTTTAAACTGTATCAGGGTATGTTGATGAAAAAATTATATCTTCCCTCATTAAGAGGCATAATGGGTGATTGGGTATATTATCCTACGCTTATGAAGCTCAAGGATATTGCTGAAAGAGTTACAATTGCCGAAGAGATTTATCAGAGCGAAGTCTTGAGTGAGATGGTACAGAGAGTGATAAAAAGGAAGCGCGGTAAAGAAATAAAGGAGTATCTTCTTAAACAGCAACAGCGTTTTTTCAATTCACTCATCGTAGCGGTCTATGAAGGTGACCCCAGCTGGTACGATATTACTCGTATTGAGAGCAACAATCTATTGGATACCGAGAACATTCCGGAAGATGAGGTAATTTATGACTGATTGGCAGGAAATTAAGGTTAGTTCAAAAATATTGGGGCATATTAGTGCGGGGATATACCGCAGCCCTGCTGGAGCAATAAAAGAACTAGTTAGTAACGCATTTGATGCCGATGCAACTCGTGTTACAATTACCACGAATTGGCCCAGCTTCGATATCATTACGTGTCGTGATAATGGCACTGGGATGACAGAAGAAAAATTTAAAAAGATAATGACTAGGGAAATCGGTGACAGTGCTAAACGTGTCGCGGGGTCCGGGAATTCTATTGATGAAACAAGCAAAGGGAGACCTATAATCGGATGGTTAGGAATCGGAATGTTAGGGATTGCACAGGTTTGTCACGAATTTAAAATCATATCACATCACGAAGAAACCCGAACAGCTTTCAGAGCAAGCGTCCGCTTAGCAGATTTTCTACGTGAAAAAGTAAATGAAATTTCTCCAGAACAAGTTTATGAGAAACCAATTGATGTCGGAGAATTTACGAGCGAACCCATACAGTATGATCCGGATCAAGTAGGGACTTACATGATTGCCTCGGATATGCGCTCCGCCTTTATGAGGAAATTTCGCGACACTTCAGGTGAAGATCCGCTCCCATCAAAGTTTTCAGAATTTTTGAAGGAGATTCACTCTGCTAGATCTGTGAAATCCCTCAGCGAGTATTGGCAGATGGCTTGGGAGTTAAGTGTAGCTTGTCCGCTACCTTATAAAGACGACGGTCCCTTCGATTGGAACAAAATTGAGGTAGAGCCTGATCTCAAAAAACAGTTGATAAACAGACAGAAATCATTAAACGCGTATCAGTTCGAGGTAGTTGTTGATGGTTTATCGTTGTGCAAGCCAAATCAATATCCCCTATTTGCTCCTCAACTACCAAAACAAGATCACACAACCGGAAAATTGTTCTCCCTCAACGAAACAGTAGAAGTTTATGGACAGATTTTCAAATTATCCGGCTATATTTACCTGCAAAACAGCCGAGCTGTAGAACCAATGGAGTTACGGGGGCTATTGGTGAGAATACGAAACATCGCTATTGGCACTTACGATTCAACTCTTTTTAAATATCCGAAAATTCCATCCCCGCGCTTCAATTGGTTATCCGGTGAAATCTATATTGAAAAGGGTTTGGAATTTGCACTAAATATAGACAGAGACAGCTTTAATGAGATGCATCCTCATTTCGTGAAACTCAAAGAGGTTATCCATAATTTGCTTAGAGACGAAGTTTTCCCTGAGGCAGATCGATACCAAAGAAAACGGTCTGAAGAAAAACGTGAGGATAAGGAAAATGAAAAACACACTGCCCTTCAATCTTTGATTCGTGAAGAGTTGGGAGGTAATTACGCCTTAACTTCAAACGATGAGCAAGAATTTCCTCTGACAATAGATACCGAGCGAGACATGGTAGTCATGAATGATCAAAGCAAACTGTTACCTAGGTCTAAGAACAAACGGAAGCTTATACAATATATTTCACATGCCTTTGAAATGTCCATGCTAGTTCCAGAGGAAGAACGTAGAAATAAATTTTACCAACTATTATCAGAATTCGCAAAGTTAGATTTGTTGTAAATTGCTATAGTCGCCGGCATCATGCCGATTTGGTTTTCGGTATTTTACGTCGCGAACGGGTAAATTGTAATCACAATTCAGTTCTATATCTATCCACAAAGGATAGACTTTTAGCATTGCCTTAGATTATCTATTTCATGTAAATCTCAATTGTTGAGATTGAAAGGAATTCGTGTGTCATTTCAACAAATTTGTAATATCTATCAGCAAAATATACAACGCACACGCGCTGAAAACGATTCAACCGCTGAGCTCTCCTTGCATACACACCTCAAAATATTTTTGGAAGAAATCGCAGAACTTTTAGGACGCGATATCACTATCACACATGAGCCAAGAAGATTGGATATTGGCAGGCCGGACTTCGTTGTGTACGAATGTGTCTGCAACGGTATAGGAATATGAAATTGGGCATATCAGGTGTGTGAGAAGTGGCTGCGAGATAGAAAGGGGAATATACTGAGCCATGCTGAAGTACGTCAATACTGTAATATTTTGGTCGCTGTATCTGAAACGCTCCAAACCATGAAAGCGATTGATAAGGTGTTTCTAACCCTGCTAGAGAAGTAACAAATACAACAAAGAACTTCAGGGAATCAAAGTGTTGATTCATGCATGATACCTTTGGAATTGAGAAATCAGGTCATAACTAAATTATATCGGAGAGAGTATAGATAATGCGCATTAATTTTGAGGAAGATCCGCTCAAACATTACGTCAGAAGAGATGGCTGGTTAAAAGCAGCTAGGCAACAAAAACAGGCGATCAGAAATCGGTCAAAAAGGATTCCCTTACGCTATTTTACTTTTTGTGCAGCAGAGGCAATTGATGTTTTCATGTTAGAACAAGAAGGAATTCTAGAAAGATCAGATAAAACAGAACGTCTAGAAGGTGTTTACTTTTGTGAGGCAGATGATGAGAGATTTGGAATAATAGCTGATTTAATAGGTTCTCCCCAGCAAGGCTTTCAAGGTCAATTTGAAAGGATTGTCTTATTTGAGGATGACGAAGAAACAGATGGGAAAACATTAATAGATGAAAATTTTTATCCCCCGGAAATTCGTAGAAAACTTAGATACAAAGACGCGCATCATCGACTCCGCAAAGCTTTCCCATTTGATATTATCAATCTTGATGTATGTGGGGTCATGTTTCCACCTAGAAAAAATATAATAACACCCCTTCTGAAATCAATTATTCAAATTTTAGAGTGGCAAACAAACTCAAAATTTTCAATCGGTGATTTGGAGTGCGATCAATTCACGTTGTTTCTTACTTCCCATATTGACCCGGATAAAACTAATCAAGAAGCGATTCAACAACTTGCAGATATAGTCTCTGAAAACATTAGCATAAGTATGGATTTTCAGTCTGCTTTTGTCAAGCAGCATGGACATGATCAAGTGAAAAAACTCGTGAATGAGAATTTCGCGGAATTTTTCTGCCTTGCTCTTTCTAAATTTATTATTCGGAAAGCTTTATTTGATTGCGGATGGGAAGTTACCCACGGTCCAACATATTTGTTTCATCGCGATGATAAGTGGGAAAAAAATAAGCAGTATCAGATTATGCATGCAGTTTCAGTTTATAAGCGTATTCCTAACTTTCAAGAACGCCTTGACGCTCCGAATCCAAGTCAGTATACTCGGTCAGTTACTCAACTAATCAACAATGGAGTTGAGTGGATTGATAATATCATAAAAAGTCCTGATATTCTCCAAGAATTAGGACAAGATCTGATCAAGATCGTTGAACTGAGGAAAATGAGAAGTGGAATATAATGGCAAATAAGTAACGGTAAGATTTGTACTACCACCGGAAATTTAGACTACTCTCATAACCAAGATTGTGCTACAATGGCAATCTAAATGAAAGGAGTCTCCGATGGCGAAACGAAAATGAAGAAGATTTACCTCCGAGTTTAAAGCGGAGGTCGTTAGCAATAATAGGCAAATCTCTGGACGTGTGTATGAACAACTATACTGATTCTGAAACTCAGTTAACAAACAGTCTAAATTTACCTTATCAACTCCGTCCATATCAATGGGAGGGGATACGATTTCTTGTAGAAAACGATGCCGTGTTATTGGCTGATGAAATGGGACTTGGCAAAACGGTGCAAGTCGCTGTATCACTTGAAATCCTCCGGCGTAAGCTACAATTAACCAGGGCCTTGGTTGTTGTCCCTGCTTCCCTAAAGTTGAATTGGGAAACAGAATTACGACGGTGGGCTCCTAGTCTTTCTGTCCAAAGAGTTCGCGGTGATGCAGCGGATCGTGGGGCTTACTATTTATTGCCTATTAATGTTCTTGTTGTGTCCTATGAAGAAATTCGACTAGACATAAAGAATTTTTCAAGTGACCTTAGGTTTGATGTGGTCGTCCTTGATGAAGCTCAACGGATAAAAAACTCAGATTCTAAGTCCTCACTTGCTTGCAGGCTTCTAAACGGCAATCGCTCATGGGCACTTACAGGGACACCTGTGGAGAATAGACTTAGTGATCTGATTTCAATATTTAGATTCGTAAAAGTTGGTGTTCTTCAGCAGGGTCTTTCTCGAGATGAGATTCACTCTCGGATGCAACCATATTTCCTCCGCCGTTGTAAACGCGATGTCCTCAAAGACCTTCCACCAATAATTGACCAAGAAGTTCCGATTGAATTGCAAGGTAAACAACAAGATACCTATCTAAGAATCTGGAATAGTCGAACGGAAAGTCTAGATGTTAGTTCAGGAGTTTTATCTTCCGCGAGTCTCTTCGCAATTATTACTAAACTGAAACAAGTGTGCAACTACGATAAAGAATCAGGAGAATCAGCGAAACTTGACGTTCTTGTGGATCTCTTGAATGCCCAAACTACTAAAGACGATAAAATTATTATTTTCTCACAGTACGTTGATACCCTGAAATGGTTAGCGTCGCAGATAAAGGATATTCCCGTTGAAATTTATTATGGTGGACTATCTCAACCAGAAAGGGAAAGAATGCTAGATAGATTCCGCAATAACCCTGGGCCTTGTTGTCTTTTTATTTCTCTACGAGCTGGCGGTGTTGGTCTTAATATACAAGAAGCATCAACTGTAGTTCTATTTGACCGGTGGTGGAATCCTGCTGTCGAAAGTCAAGCTATCCAGCGCGCTCACCGATTCGGAAGAGATAGGCCACTTCACGTAATTAGATTTATTGTTTTAGATACTATTGAAGAAAGAATTTCCAATATTATTGGAAATAAGCGAAAGTTATTTGAAAATTACATTGAAGCAGCTGCTAATTCAGATCAGCCGCGGTTCAGTAGAGAATTACTGGAAGAAATTCTTGAGGTTCCAAGCGGCTTTAACTAAATATAATTTACGAAACACAAAGAGGAACTCAAATGGTACAGATTACAGAATTTACAGATATTCCTTTAAACCAGTTGGAGATTGGTAAGTCTCAGGTTCGTTTAAGCGATGTTGGAAAAGGAATTGACGAATTAGCAGATAGTATCAATAAAGTTGGACTGTTAGAACCTATAGTGGTAGGTCCACAAGGGTCTAATGGAAAGTACGAAATTATTCTAGGGCAAAGGCGTTTTTTAGCTCATTTAGAGCTTGGTTTAGAAACAATTAAGGCAGGCGTGCTTAATGCACATGTTGAAGAAATCGAAGCAAAAGTATTATCTGTAACCGAAAACCTTATGCGCCGGGATTTGAACCGGAAAGATTTGATTGATGTATGCACATATCTCTATAAACAATACGGGACAATAAAAGATGTCGCAACTGAAACTGGCCTCCCGTATAACAAAGTAAGAGAATATGTTAAATACGACCGACTATCACCTGAGCTTAAGCAATTAGTTGATGATACTGAGGTTGATTTGAAGGCTGCGCTTCGGGCGCAAGATGCCTCGTCTACTAGTGGAAATTTTGAACCGCAGGAGGCTGTTAAATTGGCTAAAGAATTGTCAGGGATGAGCTCTGCCCAGCAAAAGAGGGTTCAACAGGAATTAAAAGAAGATCCTTCAGAGTCTGTAGATACAGTAATAGACCGAGCGAAAGGTAGTGGAAAAGTGATACAGATGGTTGTAACCCTTGGTCAGCAGGCGCACATCTCTCTGCAAAACTTTGCAGATGACGAAGGTACTGTTTTAGATGATGCTGCTGCTCAATTGATTGAAGAGGGCTTAGTAAACAAAGGATACGATATGGAGGAAGTATAGAGTGAAAGGCTTGTTGTCCCACGAAATAAGTCAGCTAATCCTATCTGTAGGAACGCACAAATCTAAACGTCCACTTTTGCCAATGGAAGTGGCAGAGTATATGCAGAAAGCTTTGGATGCAGGAGAAAAAAGGACGAATATTGCGGAGAAACTTTACCTTGAAGATTCATCAATTATTGGGCATTTTATCCGTCTTCTTTCTCTACCATCTCAAGTCCAACAGATTATAGGTTGGGGTTCTGATCCATCCACTATATCCTTCACTGCTGCCGCAGTAATTGCTAGACTCGATTCCAGCCAAGAACAAAGGATTTTAGCAAAAGCAGCGTTGGAACATCAGTTTAACAAATCTGAAATTATACAAGTAGTTCAAATCCGTCGACGTTCGGGAAATCCTATTGATAGTTGTATAAAAGCAGTTCTGGATCAACGTCCAATTGTCGAACGAAGGCACGTGATCATCGGCGAGATCCGATCTGAAAACTTGAAAAATGAACTTAAGCAGATTTCCCAACAGGAGCGTAATAATCTTTTGAAATTAGTATTAGAACAGCATGGCCCCGATACACCACACCTAGGGGCTAAGCTCGGTGTAGAGTACTTCATCCTCGTAGGCGATGAGCACTTTCATTCAACCATTGTAACTCTTCCGCAAGGATTTGAAGAATCAATAACAGAATACCTAACGCGAGAATTGATCAATAAAGGTTAAGTCAAATGCAAATTGATGTGCAAGGTTCCGGGGCGGTTCAACTTGGTAATGTAATAAGCTGCGATGGATTTATTTATGGATATCCGATTCGGGTACAAACTCATATCCACGAAGATCATATGAATGGTTTTGATAGTAGCAAAGGACACCAACGTATTATTGTAACTCGCCCGACCTTTGATTTGTTGTTAGCTATTGGGAATAATGCTGATATACCTTATCGTAAGAATGTAGAAGTTGTTCCATTAGATCGCTCAATTTCATTAGAAGAATGCCAGATAGTTCTCACAGACAATGGACATATGCTGGGGTCTGCCCAAGTTGAAGTAACATTGCCTAATGGATTACGATGTGGGTATTCTGGGGACTTCTCGTGGCCTCTTGAAAAAGTAATAGAAGTTGAGGAACTTGTGTTAGATAGCACATATGGATCTCCGGATTCAGTGCGTAGATTTACTCAAGAAGAAGCAAACAACTGTTTCGTAGATCTGGTTGTTGAGAGAGTTAAGGTTGGTCCAGTTTTAATTTCATCTCATCGGGGCACTTTACAGCGTGCGGCTTCTTGTTTAGATGATGCTATTAAAGTCCCTATCATTGCTAGTCCACGGCTATGTTGTGAGTTAGAAGTGTACCAGCAATACGGCTACACTCTAACGAACGTTTTTAGTACAAATGCAAGAGAAGCTAAACATGCTATTAGTGAAGGTAGATATATACGTCTTTTTGGAACTGGAGATCGCCGCCCGACAGACACTAGCAAAGCAACCTCAATTACATTGAATGCATATCAGAGTCGCTTAGATGATCCAGTAATAGAGTATTCAGAAAAGTCTTTTTGTGTAGCACTTTCCGACCACGCAGATTATGAAGAAACTCTCGAGTACGTTAGAACTACAGGCGCGAAAAAGGTAATGACAGATACAACCCGCGGTGGACATGGTGTGGAACTTGCCCAAGCGTTAAAGCGAGAGTTAGGTGTTGATGCTCAACCCTCTACCAATCAATATGTAAGGGAATGGGGAAGGTAAATTAGGAAATTTGGCACCTCTTGCGTGATAATAGAATTACACATTTATTAGGTTTATTCGGATCATTAACAGATCATGAAATTTACAATCATTAGGAAAAGGGAAATCTGTTTCATATTTAAGCGAGAAGATCTGCTAAATCATCTAATCTTTTCACCCTACCGTAAAGCATACGGACCCCACGATTAAGATGTGCTCGGAAGTATTTGACAAGGGCATCATTATCCTTGCATATATCATTAACGATTCTTCTCTCCTCCAATAGAGAAACGATTAACGGATCCCATTCTCCCATCAGTGTAAAGCGGTTGAACTCAGACCCATCCGTTGCATCAGCGTTAAGTTCCGGTTCGTTCACCTCAGCAAGCGAGAGCATCAATCCAATTCTACTAAGGACATTGGGTAGCAACCCAGTACGTCCTTTCAGAATGCTTAATTTGTTGCGGGAATCCTCTGATATGTGAATTCTATTTAACTGCATGGCACCCTACCTGAAATAACCTTCTTTTATTGTAGTAAGTCCTTCAATTTGTTGATACGCTAAATGGAATGTACGCGAAATGTAGGGTTCCAATAGCGAGCGTAGGTCATCTTCAACTTCAGTATCGGTTGAAAGTAGAACAACCTGATGACTGGCATACGGAAAATAACGTTCAATAAGGAGTTGGCGGTGGTTGCTATCTAAACGTCCAAGTGGTGTGTCAAGAATCATCGGCAATGTTTTGCCGGAGGTTTTCGCTAATGCCCACAAAAGCGCAGTCGTGTAAATTTGTTTTTCGCCTGCTGATAATTCCGCTTTTGAGAGCGGGTGATTATGTGTATCATACAATGTCACTGTGAAGGTCTGTGGGTCTATATTAACATGTTTTATTCGATCGGGTTTATGTGAGAGTTGGTTGAAACCTTTAACAATAGCATTGCCCAGCGTAGCGATTTTTGCCTGTGTGAGTTGTGTTGTATAGGCAGAAAGCACCGACTGCACATCTGCTACCCGTTCTTGACGTTGGATGTGTGCTTGCTCCAGCTGCTGAGCATGATGCAATTTCTCAAGCTTCCGCTCCGCCACCTCAACTTGATACGATAAAGATCGGATGGACTGTTCAACATCTCGCTCCTGTTTACGAAGCTGCCCAAGGTGCTGATTTAACACGGAAAGTTTCTCTATCAGTGGTCTTAAAACCTCCTCGGATGGAACTCTTCGGAGAGCTTGTTCCACCTCTTGCAGTTCTAACTGCGCTGCTTCTAACGCTTTGCTCAATTTGCGAAACGCTTGCGGTACATCATTGAGGCATGCATCAATCCACCCTAATAGACGGTCGTACTCCGAAGGAGAACGGTCTCGGATTTTTTTGAATCCCTGCAATGCTTCTGGCCGTTCAAGGTCTGTTTTCAGGAGCGGTTCAATCTTTGCGCGCACCGTTTCAATTTGCGGATCAGATAAGGCATCATCCCAGAACACCCCAGATGCAAGCGTTTCAAGAACCTCTGTATTTCGGTTTTTCAAGACCCGCTCTCTTGTTTCCCATTCATCTAACGCCTTCTCTTTAATGAGTCTCTCTTTTAACCGGTTGAGCAGGTCAGGGACTAAAGTAAATGGAAATAGTTCTCCACACATATATCGAATATCATTTTCCCGTGCCTCAATGTCAGCAAGGAGTTGTTCTTGCCGCAATTTCAGACTTTCCCGTTGCTGGACATAACTGCCGCCCTCGGACGCGATGCGCGATTCTTGTCGGGTAATCTGCCGCTCTAACTTCTCAATTCGCGTGTGTAGTGATTCCATAAGTGCCTTTGCTTCCGTAAGCGATGTCCTCAGAGTGGCGATTTCCGATTCTACTGTTTCAATCTCTTTCTGTAACGGTTCAGGGCTGTCGCGTTTGAGCAGACGATTCGCGTAGATACGTAGATCTGATTGCAAGCGTTCTACCAAATTAATGCCAAGCAATGATTTAATCGACTCAGCAAGGGACAAATCGTGAGTGGAATCGTCTGCCAATTTTTGGATATCCTCGCCATCAAAAAAGAAGAATTGGGATACACCGAGCGGAATGAGTTCATCAATGCGATCTTGCCAATGTTCAGTCTCAAGTTTGGTATTTAGAAAGTCGTTTTCAGAGATTGTCAAGACTTCGCTAATAGCGCGATGATCTCCATCAGACTGTTGCCACGCGCGTTCAACCCGGTATTGCTTTGTTTCCGCGCTATGTGCATATTCAAATTCAAGCGACACATTAGCATGACTTAATGGTATTACTGAATTGGGATCGCGATGAATCATTGCGGAGAGGTAATCGTTATATTCATTTCGGCTGACTCGGGGACCGAGGGCACGTTTACCGTACAGACACAAGCGGACTGCCTCCAGCAGCGTTGTTTTACCGGTACCATTCATCCCACCAATGAGGATTATAGGTCCCTTACCGTTTGGTGTGAGGTGAACAGTTTGTGTGCCACGGAACAAACCTACATTGTTAAGGGTGAGTTTATGGAGGATCATTATTGGAGATCACCTCTATCTAAACCTGCACGGACCTCTTCTTCTGAACGCCAATCCTCGTGGAAGATTTCATCAATTCGAGATTGTATACCTGCACGCCGACTCATACCATCCATTTGCCGCTCTGTATCCAGCAATTTGGCAACAAGGGTCACAGGGATTCCTTTTTTGTTGCAGACCGCTGCCAAGATCTCTTTATCCTTATCAGTAAAGGAGGTTGTATCGTCAACGATCCACTCGCGGTCTCCAACAATTTCTGCGTAAATCTGTGGAACAGCATCTTGCCAATCTTGGCGTTCAGTTCGCCAAATTTTACGGATTTCCTCAAGTTCATCGTCTGTGATGAGTTTGGTATCTGGGTCGGGTCCCTCTTTGCGGACCTGCTGTTGGGTTGTAAGAAGCTTTGTTAAAAGTTCCTTGCAGAACTCTAATGTATACGGACCGTGGACGAGTTTATTGTTGAGGATCATAATCTGTCCGTTTCGTCGCCGATGTTCGCGGATTTCAGGTTTTTTCTGAGGGTCCTGGGTTTCGGCGAGAAAATCCCGGAATTCAAGCAGCGGCAGCATCCAATCTTCACCGTTATCAATGAGACCCTCCATTGCCTTATCCTTTGTAACGACGGTACAGGTCCAGCACCCAAAACGACTGTTTCCACAAGAAGGCGTGGATTCATCAACGACGAGGGGACATTCACCTTGCGCGTTCGTATTCCGATAAAGCGTTAACAATTGCTTATTATCACCGCCCCATGGAGGAGCTGCTGATAACAAGTACATCCAGACATCGTCTATTGTAAAATCGACCACAGGCGTATAAACAAAGGCATTAGGCAGCGTCGTATGCCTTGAAAGGGGCGAATTTTTTATCCGGTGCAAATTCAATACTTGGTCTCGAGTGGAACTCTCACCTTTACGGGATCCAAGGACTAAGATAACCTCACCGTGCTCGGAGGCTTTATCCAAGATGAAGCGGTTCGCGGGTTGGATTTTCATCCTATCCGTACACCACCGGAAACGCGTATAGGGCGCGGGGTATCCTTTGCCGATGAGATTGACCCAGAAGGTATCCTCAGTCTTTGGACGGACGATCGCTGTCTGAAACGGCATATTTTGTTCGCTTGCGATCTTTTTAATGCGGTCTAAGGTCCCTGTGATGTAACTGACGATTACTGGCGTTTCAACGAGGGTGTCCGATGAGATCACATAGACCGGGTACTTCCGTTCTTCTGGTGGCAATTCAGCGAGGGCATACCAGACGAGCTGGAGTGCAGTCGTTGAATCTTTTCCGCCGCTGTAACCGATAACCCAAGGACGTGCGTTTTCAAGATAGACTTCTTGAATTTCGCGGTGGATATCGTCAAGGGTACGGGAATTGAAAATGCTGTAGGCTGTCTCGCCTTCCATGGGCTTTTTCCTCCTTTTGTTTCAATTCCATATTGGTTCGATTACAGTAAAGTCTACAATTAAGTGGGCACTTTGGAATCGGTGCGGTTAGGAAACCACACCATAGGTGTCAATTTAGGGGTTTTTGACGAAGTTTTAGCCACTATAGATATAAACATACCGCCCTTACAGGGCTTAGGTTCTTGTTTGATAACGCCTCTATAAACATACCGTCCTTACAGGACTGAAGAGATTTTTGAAGTCTTCAAGGTTTTCGCGTAGGATCCGGTTCGGTTAGGAAACCGAACCTACCGGTCCTGGATTTGAAACGATTGTTGTTTCTAAAATTGACACTTATGGTGCGGTTAGGAAACCGCACCTACCGGGGAGAAAAGTGTCCATTTATTTTCAGGATCCACTATAAAATGCAACCCGCACCCTGAATCTATGAAAAAATGTGTTTTCAACAAATAAAACGCCTTTTTTTTATAGATACCAAAAGTATACCACAAATTCAATTTGTATTTGTATATTTTTTGAATAGATTTAAAGAAAAAGGTAAATTGTCAATAAAAATAAATTTAAAAAAAGGCGAGGTTAGAAACCTCGCCAGCAAAGAAGGAGTATCTTGAAATTTGCTATTCGCTATAAGGTGGTTACCGTCGCAAATCAATCCCCATCATTGAAAAATGTTGGTCGAAAGCAAAAGCTTCACCGATGTTATTTTCCTTACATACCACAAAACTTGTGCAATCTGTAAAAGATAACCGCGCTGAGTCATACTGACGAAAAAGGACTTTCGTTTTCTCAAACACGTCTGTGTCAATTTCTACAAGGATTAAAATACCTGTCGCCACAAGTTGTTCAATGCGGTTCAAGAACATAACCGCTATTGAATGATTCGCATCATATCCGAGGCGGGTGACAGTCTCATCAATTATATAATCTGTGGTTAAAAACCGAGTTTTCTGCTGTTGAAAGTTTCTATAAATTGCTATAGCTTCATGATGGTATTGATCATTTGGATTAAGGATAGCAATCCACGCCCCAGTATCAACAAAAATCATAGTTCTGTTTCCAATTCATAGATGACATCATCGTGGTTGATAGAGGCATCAGTCTTGTCAGATTCCGCCATTCCAATCATCTCCTGAAAAATAGCGTCGGCGGCTTCTCTATTATTTCCTTGAATGATTTCACGGATTCGTCCACTACTCACAAGAACAATAAAGTAATCAAGGACATCTGAAGCACTATTTAGGATATCGGCAAAGACCTGCCGTAGACTCTGGTTTTCAATGTCAAAATGCTTCGCTATTTTTGAATAACTTTTCCCTTTCCGATGCGCGCTCCCACTTGAGCGAAGGTTCTGAAGTTTTCGTAAAAAATCAGTGTGAATGTCAGATCCTTCAAGATCGTTCAAATGTAGTCCTGCTTCAAGAAGTGCGATACCGCTTTTATCTTTAAACGCTTCTTGTTTCTCATAAGGGATCAACTTTCTCAGTGATTTCTCATTTAGGGAATCAATTAGTATTTTGGCAAGACTCAACACCGACCTATCGAAATCTTGTTGTTCATCGGTAGAGGGGATCCGCAAAGATTGTAAGTGATATGCATCGGCAGTGCGCAATGGTAGCAACCACTGCCAGCCGAGGTGGATTTGACTCGTCTTTTGCAAATCCTCATAACGTTGTTTAAATGTGTGTTCCGGTCTGTCTGAATTTGCAAATCGCGCTCTAATCTGACGCGCGAAGTACGTTTTGCTCACACCACGTGTTGGTGGAATATTGTACTGATGCCAGTGTTTCTGTTCACTGTAGGGCAAATCGCGTCCGAGATCCCCTAACCACGCGCAAACTCTATCATCGTGATGATTATCAATATACACGCTCCATAAACTACCGCAGCGAAGGATAGAATCCTCTATAGTGTATTTACTTGGCTCGCGATAGTATTTTTCTAAGACTTTCTTACGGAAGTGAACAAGTGTTAGATAACTCGGTGCCTCCTCAGCTACACCGCGAATATTCCCAGGATCCGCTGGTGTTTTAAGTTCATCAGGATTGGATGTGTAGGTAATTTCATCCCCATTCTCATTGGCATCAATAATAAATGAGACGTATTTCTGCTCAGATACTTCGGTAAAGGGCCAGAAGCCGCTCTTAGCCTTTGGTAGCGGTTCAATAAGCCGCTTTCCGACCAGTCGACTAAATGCGTTACAGTTACCAATGCCATCAAGGTCTCCATAGCGTTGCATCCAACGCATCAACTCATCTTGCTCATCGTTGTCTTCTGCTGTGAATCCGAGTTCTTCTAATGAATGTGTTGACGATTCGCTAAAAATGAATTGGATAGCGAGATGCATCTCCTTGATTGCAAGAAATTGACGAATTTCTTTGAGCCGGATCCGGATGTGATTCGGTTCAACGACTGCGACAATATCCTCATTTCCATTTTTATCGATTTTGATGTATTGATCCGTTTTTCTGTCGTGATAGAGATCATGAAAAAGGCGGAATTCCTCGGATATTTCCCGATAATCATCGCGCAATCTATGAAAATTTCTGTCATAGATTAGGGGTTCGACGCCATTGTCAACACCATAACGAAGGTACTTGTGTTCCTCTTCCGTACCTTTGTGGGAAACCATACCGCTAGGCATGCATTGTGAGAATTCCAAATCCCACGTTGAATCAGTCAGTGCTGCTTCAATGTGAGCAGATGGTATCAGCGCGCAATAGATGTAATGTTTGCTATATTCGTCAGCATACACTTGATATACAGTGAGCATCTCATGCAACTTTAGGTTACACTGCATATTTTGTAGGGGCTGAACTTGTGACAGCCGCATTTGATCTGTATTAATATCCATGCTGTCCTCCTTTCCATCGCCGTGTAAAATGTTTACATTGAAGTATATCACATTTTTCGCTTGCATTGCAAAATGATTTCGTCTAAACTGATATACCAATTCCACTTTCGCTATGAGGAGAAAAGGGTATGACTATCCGAGTCGGTATTGTTGGGACAGGGGGTATCTCACGGGCGCACCAGCGGGCTTATACGCAGGTCGGCGGTTTTGAGATCGTCGCGGTGTGCGACATCATCAAAAGTAAGGCAAATGAAGCCGCTGATCAGTGGGGGGTACCCAGAAAACACGTCTTTACCAGCTACAATAAGATGCTTGAGATGGACGAAATTGATACGGTGAGTGTCTGCACTTATAACCAAGGGCATCGGCGTCCGACAGTGGCAGCGCTGAACGCTGGTAAACACGTCTTTTGTGAGAAACCGATGGCGGCGACGCTGCCAGATGCGACCGCAATGGTCCGGGCAGCGAAGGCATCGGGTAAAATCCTGCAAATTGGTATCCATAGCACGTTTAATCCGCGACTCCAATTCGCTAAGAAAGTGATAGATGAAGGACTGCTCGGCGACATCTACTATTCGGAATCTTCAGGCGGTAGACGCCGCGGGAATCCGGGGCGTACCTTTATCTATAAAAAGACCGCAGGGGCAGGGGCGATTGTAGATATCGGTGTCTATAATATGCACAACTCGCTCTACGCGATGGGATATCCGAAACCGGTAAGGGTTTCCGCGATCACCGAGGATTATATCTCGCAGCAGGATCCGAGGTTTAAAGACATTATGGATGTTGAAGAGTTCGGTGTGGCATGGGTCCGGTTTGAAGATGGTGGCGTGATGGTGTTCAAAATCTCTTGGGCGATCCACCACGATTCACTCGGTCCGAGTTTCTGTCTCGGTAAAGAAGCGGGTATCTCCCTGAATGGACCGGTCGTCTATGCCGATGCGTATACAGATGCACTTAAGAAATTCGTTGAATCCGAAGGGCTCACCGCGGAAGCGAACCCCCCGGAGGGGATGACGACTATCCAGTTTTCTGGGTTTCCTGAGGTCAATGTCTGGCAGGCACAGATGACAGCGTTCCGTGAAGCTGTCAAAGCGGACGCACCGTCCCCGATACCGCCAGAGGGTGTCTTGCTCACAAACGTGATTATGGACGGTATCTTCCGTTCGCATGAAGCTGGAAAAGAAGTGGCAGTGCGCGTGCCAGAGATTTAAGAGCGATAAAAAATAATTCGGTATATCCGGCGACCAGACTTACCTGGTCTGGGGATTACCGAATGAGGAGGAACACTATGACTGTCCGAGTTGGTATTATTGGTACAGGTGGCATTTCGCGTGCACACCGGAGTACTTATGATCGAGCAGGTGGTTTCGAAATTGTCGCGGTGTGCGACATTATCAAAAGTAAGGCGAACCAAGCCGCTGAAGAGTGGGGTGTCCCGAAAAAGCACGCCTTCTCAAGTTACAACAAAATGCTTGAGATGGATGAGCTCGACGCAGTGAGTGTTTGCACTTACAACCAAGGACACCGGCGACCGACTGTCGCTGCACTCAACGCTGGTAAGCACGTCCTCTGTGAGAAACCGATGGCAGCGACGCTTCCGGATGCGACCGCAATGGTGCGTGCAGCAAAAGCTTCGGGTAAAATCTTGCAAATCGGTCTTAATCCCACGTTTAGCCCGAGACTCCAATTCATAAGAAAGATGACCGATGCGGGTTTGTTCGGCGACATCTACTACTCGGAGTCGGCGGGGTGCAGACGGCGCGGGAATCCGGGCCACACATTCATTTACAAAAAGACCGCGGGAGCGGGTGCAATCGTGGACATCGGTGTCTACAATATGCATGCTTCGTTGTATGCGATGGGGTATCCGAAACCGGTGCGCGTCTCTGCGATCACCGAGGATTATATTTCGCAGCAGGATCCGAGGTTTCGCGGTATTATGGACGTTGAAGAGTTCGGGGTGGCATGGGTCCGGTTTGAAAATGGTGGCGTGATGGTGTTCAAAATCTCTTGGGCGGTTCATCAGGATTCGCTCGGCGGTAACTTCGGTCTCGGTACAAAAGCGGGGTTTTCGTTGGATGGTCCCGTCGTCTATGCCGATGCATACGCAGGGGATCTCAAGAAGTTCGTCGAATCGGAAGGCTTAACAGCGGAACCGAATCCGCCGGAGGGGATGACGACTATCCGGTTCTCAGGATTTCCAGATGTCGATAACTGGGTGGCACAGATGACGGCGTTCCGAGAAGCCATCAAAGCCGATGCGCCATCCCCGATACCGCCAGAGGGTGTGCTGCTTACGAATGTGATTATGGACGGTATGTTCCGTTCACATAAAGCAGGGAAAGAGGTGGCAGTGCGTGTGCCGGAGATTTAATCTGCACGGATGGCATATATCCATGCTCGCTTTCCACGGACATCGACTCTCAACCGTTGTCGGACGTTGAGAAAACGCAGCCGCTGCAACTCCTCGTCGAGGAGTGTCCGTTGTGAAGTGAGCAGGACCATCCGTCCTTTCGGTTTCAGGACGCGGGCATACTCTTTGAGAGAGTGCCGATATAGATTCGTCAGCTCCGTTAGGTTTCCAACCGTTTCGCCGAATGGAAGATTACAGACAATTTTATCGACTGTGTTGGAGTGTAGTGGTAACCTGCGTGCATCCCAGTGGAAAAATTGGCGCGGTTGATGTTGCCTGCCGAAATTTTCTACCGTTGCGTCTAATGCGTCTGTGGAGACATCGCCACCGATAAGGTAGCGGTAACGATGCGTAAATGCCCGCTCTAATAGGATAGTACCGGCACCGCACATCGCGTCCAAAAAGACATCGTCCGGATGGGGACGCGAGAGGCGGACCATGCTATACGCCAGTGTCGGTTTGAGGGATGCGGGGATATGTGCGTGTTTGTAAGGACGTTGTGCCATATCGTTTTTTGAGAGTTTAACGCTGATATACCCATCGTCCCCATGGATTTCTGCCCAGACATCCAGTGCTATGTTCCCTGATGCCAGGGACCAGCCACGCTTCAGTAGTGCTCCTTCCACGACACGCTGGAGGTCAATGCGTCGGAAATTGCGTTTTCCTGAGAGTCGGCTCGTCACCCGAAACGGCATCCGCTTTCGGACGCGGATCCCCATTTGCTGACAACATTCAAACATCTCTCTGAAATTAAAGCGCGTGAGCGAACCGCTCAGTGCTGCTAACGAGCTGCGTGAACGTGTCATCTTCGGGACATGCTTCAAGATGAGAAAGAGATGCTCGGGTGTCCGCAGGGATAGCAGTTCCTGTGGGTTGCCTGTGTACTGGAAGAGGAGTCGCTGCGGTTTGCGTTCCAAGATTTTCAGATGTCCTGAATCGCCAAAACGTTCAGAGAGTTCCTGGCGGGCAATGTTTTCTAATCCAGCACTTATAGTGATTGCGTAAAGCATATATTTCCCTAACGCACAGGCTAACGGTTTCCTATGCTACAAGTCTAAGGTTCGGGCCAGTTCAGATGGCGGTGTAAGAAACGGAAGGTAGCATCGGAATTAATCTGATGTCCGCCATCAAAGAATTCTATCTCCGTTCTATCAGCAATACCCAATCGGACGTAAAGCCGTCGGACGACTGCGAACTCGTGTGCGACCCATTCATCGGGTGCAACGCCGTCGTCATGTCCACGCTCCACCATAAACGGGCGCGGCGCGATTAGACCTGCCATCTCGCCGTAGTTGAACGTGTTTCCTAAATCAAATTCCGGCATCTCATATTCGCCTGTGAACATATAACTGTATCGGGAATCGAAGGTCGCATTTTTGACGATCCACTCGTTGAAATCTGCGGAACAGATGGAACAGGCGTATCGATCCAGCAGTGCGGGGACACGCATGGCTGTTTTGCCGCCATAAGATAATCCGTAAAACCCGATTCGCTCTGCATCAACGAAAGGCAGTTCCGCCAACCAGTCAAGCGTCCGTTCATGTTGGCGGACGATCAACGAAAAGAGCGACCATTTTATCGGGTTCGCCTTGCGTTGAATGACGCGGAACGCGTCTTGACCGATGTAGGGGTTCTGTGGGGCGTAGGTGATAAACCCCCTGTCAGCCAACTGTGCAGCGTAGGAATGATAGACAGATGCTATCCTCGGGTCCGCGGTATCCTGTGGTCTTCCCTCTAAGCCGTGCTGACAGACAACTACGGGACGTTGTTCACCGGGCTGCAGGTCGTTTGGCAGGAGTAAGATGCCGTAAGCGAAAACGCTATCCCAAACATCAAGGACAACTTCGTAACCTTTCCAAAGCGGTTCATCATAGATGAGTCGAGATCTCGGGTTCGCAGGTACATCCGGGGGTGGACATTTCCCGATCACTTCGTTCCAAAAATAGGTTTTGGCATCTTTACATGTCTCCTCCCACTGTGTAAGCGAAGATGTGTCGGTCTTTTCCCAGAAGAACTGTTGTCGCCGCGTGGCTGCTTCCCGTAAAAAGCGTTGTGTCAGATTCACGAGTTGCATAAACTGTCGCTCTTGCCGGGCGTTGTCATCGAAATTGTCATCACCTAATAGTACAGAGCGATGGAGATGTGGACCCATATACGCGGCTTCGACTTCACTTCCGAGCGCGGTCAGCAGAGTGGTTAGGGTCTTTGGATCCCCCGGTAACCTGTCTTCTGGAGAGACGAGATGACAAGCGTTTTCACAGTCGAGCTGCCGATAAAAATCGCGAGCGCGGTCAAATTCTGCTTTGACAGACTCTACGGGTGGTGAAACGAGTTGTCCGGGGGCAGCACCGCCGCGTCCATCGCGTCGGGGCGGCGGCTCAGCGACTTCAGGCCCACGGCTCGCTTCAATAATTAACGGACGCGGAGCGATGAGGCTCGCGATGTCGGCATCGCCAAATTCGTGTAGCAGTCCCCAGACGTTTCGATAGATCGGTTCCCGCCATACCGCTTGCCGCGATTGAAAATATCCGCTAACGGCTGTTGCCTGAATGCGTGTATCCACAGCGGCGCTGTAGAGCGCGATCAGCCCGCCTTCACCGTAGCCGATAATACCGATTGGTACGTCGTCGTGAAGAGACATCCAATCAACTAACGATAGTACCTTCTGCACCTCATATCCGATGATATGTCTACCGAGTTGATACGCCATCCGATAGATAAACTCGCGGTGCGGTTGATTCGTCATTGCGCCGAGTGTCGGGTTGCCGGAATAGGTATCGGCGCGATTAATGAGAAGTGGGACAATGACCCGACATCCTGCCGCTGCCAAACGGCTTGCGAAGTGTGCGTTCGCCGGTAGCTCATCTGTTAGTCCCGCTATCATCTCTGGTGTCCAGTCGGCATCAGGGAGCGCGATGACCTGTGCAAGCATCGGGTTGTTTTGTCTCGGTTCCAAGAGCAGCCCTTCACCTTCAACATCATCAAACACCTGCCATCGGACGCGGGATACAGTGTAGGTGTCCGTTTCCGCGATATATGCGCCAGTACGTGTTGTGGCGACATAGTTCAGTGCTTCAATCGGCAGCCGTTCATCCAGGCACCCGATCTGCTTTCTAAACCGCTCGCGATTCGGTTCCACAGATTCAGTGTAGGCTTCATGAGAGCTATAGTCGCGATTCCACAAGGTTTCCCGTTTTTCAACAGAATCCGCTATCGCCTCGGTAACATAACCGTCAAGCACCTCGACCATCTGAGCGGCGAGGTCGCCTTCAAATGTCAGCGGGTTCGTTCCGTGTAATATCTGTGCAGTGTTGTTTGACATACGAACTCCTATAGACATTGCTCTATAGACATTGCTCTATAGACATTGCACTCCTACGGAGTGCTTAATCGGAATAGTATAAACATATTGCAGAAATACCCAAGCAAATAAACCCTACGGGATTAAAAAGGGTAGGGCCGACATTTTTCTATAAACATATCGTCCTTACAGGACTGAAGAGCATTCCAACCCATGAGGAATATGGACAAAAGTTCTGCTTATGTGAAACGATATTGGACAAAAAGTTATTTAGCACAAGTCGTTAATTTAGATAATTTTGTCTCGTATCAATTTTTCGATTTCATCTGGACGCATTTTTAGGATGCCTGTCAGGATCTCGGTTGTGTGTTCGCCGAGACTCGGTGCGGGAGCGTCTATGTTGCCGGGTGTTTCCGATAGCTTGATCGGCACACCTGGCACCTCCACTTCGCCTGTCATCTGATGCGCGACACGGGTAATCATCTCTCGCGCTTGTACCTGTGGATGGCTCACCACTTTGTCCATCGCATTGATGGGACCGCACGGCACACCGATCTTTCCGAGCGCATCGATCCATGCATCAGTCGCCCGTTGGGACATAATATCCGAAAGTATCGGAAACAATTCGGCATGATTTTCTGTCCGATCCGCGTTTGTTCGGAAGCGTTCATCTGAGATAAGATCCTGCCTGTTGACATGCACACAGAATTTTTCCCAGAGGGTATCGTTGCCGAGTGCGATGATAACGTGTCCATCCGCAGATGCGAACGCTTCAAAGGGTGTAATCGCGGGGTGTCTTGCACCGAGTGGTTTCGGTGCTTCACCTGTGGCGAAATAACGGACGACAGCGTTTTCCAAAACGGCGACGAGACTATCTAACATCGCGACATCCACGAGCTGCCCCTTTCCCGTCTGGTTACGGTGGTGTAGGGCGGATAGCACACCGATTGTCGTGAAGAGGGCTGCGGTGATGTCGCTGATAGAGGTACCGACACGGACCGGCGGTCCCTCCGGTTCACCTGTGATGCTGATGATACCGCCCATACCTTGGATGATCATGTCGTAGGCACCTTGTTGTGCATAGGGACCGGTTTGTCCGAAACCGGAACATGCGGCGTAGATGAGCGACGGATGCTCCGTTTTCAGCGTGTCGTAATCTAACCCCAATTTTTTCATCGTTCCGGGTCGGAAATTCTCCACGAGAATATCGGTATGTGCTAATAACTGTTTGAATATCGCTTGTCCACGTTCGGTTTTCAGGTTGAGCGTGATGCTCCGTTTCCCGCGATTCACGCTCATGAAGTAGAGGCTGAACCCGTTTTTGAAGGGACCGAAATTCCGGGATTCGTCCCCCGTGCCGGGCTGTTCAATCTTGATGACTTCCGCGCCGAGGTCGCCGAGTAACATTGTTGCGTAGGGACCGGCGAGGACTCGCGTCAAATCTAAGACCTTTATGCCGTCGAGTGGACCTGGCATTATTGATTCTCCTGGACGTGCGATAATGCACTTCGCATTTGGGCGAGTACGCCGCAAAATCGCACTACTACGAACTGGGTTGCCTTTCATTTGAAAGTTATTAGGAAAAATCGCGAGCACAGCTCGGTCCTACAAACGTTATCCTAGAGGTCTTCGCCAACGATGAGACGATATGCCTCGCGGTACTTCTCGCTCGTCTTGGTGATAACATCTTCTGGGAGCTGAGGCGCGGGCGGTTCTTTGTTCCAACCGATTTCGGAGAGGTAGTCCCTGACGAACTGTTTATCGAAGCTTTGCTGCGGTTTACCGGGTTCGTAGAGATCCGCGGGCCAGAAACGTGAGGAGTCCGGCGTGAAGACTTCATCAATGACAATCAGTTTGCCGTCGCGTTGCCCGAATTCAAATTTGGTATCGCAGAGGATAATTCCGGCGTTTTCGGCGTGTTGACTCGCGGCTTCAAAGAGCGCGAAACTGATGTTAATGAGTTGGTCTGTGAGTTCACTGCCGACTTGGTCACGCATCTCATCAATGGAGATCGGTTCGTCATGCTCGCCTTGTTCCGCTTTAGTTGTGGGTGTGAATAGGAGTTCAGGGAGCCGATCAGATTCACGCAACCCTGATGGCAGTTTCTGTCCACAGATTTCTCCCGTTTTCTGATACGAAGCCCAACCGGAACCGGCAAGATAGCCACGCACGACACATTCCACATCAACGCGATCCGCCTTTCGGACAAGCATAGAGCGTCCCTTTAGCATTTCCGCATCAGGTTGCACTGCGTCGGGATAATCTCCAACTTCTGCGGTAATCAGATGATTGTCAGCAACGGATCCGGTGTAGTCGAACCAGAATGTGGAGAGACCGGTTAAAACTTTTCCTTTATCGGGGATACCGTTCGGCAAAACGACATCAAAGGCGGATATCCGATCGGTAGAGACGATCAAGAGTTCATCTCCGAGGTCATAGAGGTCGCGCACCTTACCGCTGTGGGCAGGGGTTAAATTGGTTAATTTTGTAGATGTAATAACGTTTTGAGACATGATGCTCTCCTTTATTTTTTCAGTAGCTTTTGTAGTGCGATGGCAGTCCTATTCGTCGTATCAATTTGAAGTGCCTTATGAATCTCGTCCGCTGCGGATTGATGCTCGCCGAGATAGTAGTGACACGCAGCTTTTAAAGCGTAGAGGTCGGCTTTGGAGCGATAATCGTGCCGAAAGAGGTATTGTGCATCGCCTTGGAGGGCGTTATCAATCGCGCGGATGGCAGACCCGAAATCGTTAGTCTCTTTAATTCTCGCTGGCTGGGTGCCAGCTTCAATTCTCGCTGGCTGGGTGCCAGCTTCAATTCTCGCTGGCTGGGTGCCAGCTTCACTGTTGCGTAAGTAGAGAACGTTTGCGAGTCCAACCCAAGCATCTGCATTGGCGGCATCAAGCTGAACGGCGTTCTGGAACGCTTCCTGTGCTAAGGGTGGGTTCAGCGACAGACTGAGATGGCTCCATCCGATTCCGTTATGTGCGTCGGCAAGATTTTCATCGAAGTTGACTGCACGCTCAAAACTGAGCAGTGCCTGTGCATAGTTGCTCAAGTTGTAGTGATTCCATCCCCGTTCCGTGTAATCGATCGCGCTTGACGTATTTGGATCGGAATCACTGGAACACCCGTTCAGCATCAGACAGCAGCAAACAAGGATAGCTGCACGGACGATATAAGATGTTGTTTTGAAATTAACAAGACGCATAGCGTGCTTCTAACTCCACAGAGTCGTTATTCAGATTTGAGTGTGCTTAAAAGTGGACTTCGGAGTGCCACGGCTACTGCAATTGCATTTGCAATTATACCGAAACCGAAAATGAAAAGCAAGGTAATTGTGAGAGATACCCACGGAAAAGATGGGAGTCCCCCCTGAGAACCGAGGATTGCCACGACTCCGGCGACAATACCGATCAACATTCCGACTGTGAGGAGGAAACAGCTTTCAATGAATAGCATACGCGCGAGCAGCCGTCGCCGGAAACCGAAGGCGCGTAAGGTCGCCAATTCGCCGCGCCGCTCAATGATGTTTCTAAAGAGCACCAATGCTAACCCGAACGTGCCGAGCAGCACCCCTAAACCGCCGAGGCTTTGGAAAGTGGAGATATAGGTATTTTCAACGGCACGATAACTTGCCAGCCGCTCGGATGCCGATGTGAGGTCAAAACCGTAGTCGCCTAATGTTTTTTCTAATACCTGTGCTGTCTCTGCTCGCAACGCCGGTGGCGTTTTGATGAGAAAAAACTGATACCCGCTTTGGTTCGGGAAGTGTTTCATGAAGTTCGCCTCGGAGATAATCAGTTGACTCTGGAAAAGGCTGTTCTCAATCGTCTCAAGTTCCAGTCTGAGCGGTTTGCCGAATGCGTCTTGGATGACGAAATCATCGTCGGGGTTGTGGTGTAAAATCCAGCGGAGCGACTTTGCATCACCGATAGCGGGGACTCGTCCGTCTTCAAGATGTCTCGACGTTAGTGTGCGCCACTGCAGTTCATCAAGCACAGTAGAGAACGTTATTGCATCGGGTGCTCCTAAAATTTGCGGTTTTTCGGGTTGATAGAGATTCAGGCAGCTGACATCTTCACCCGGCAGTACCCGGAACGGAGATACCTCCGATGCACGCAGAAGCTCAGAATCCTTGTCGGAAAAACCGAGTTCAAACCTGCCGTCTGGTGTATTCAGGCTATGATGTAAGGGCAGTGCGGATTCGGCGACAAAGGCATATTCTGTCTCGGGTGGCGCGTCGTGCCGATTCGCACCGACTGCCACAATGATACAGCACGCTAAACTGATCGTTGTTACACAAGTTCTACTCCGTCCCGGTTGGCGCGCGGCGTTTTTGAGAGCGAACCGTATCCTATTTAACCGTTTCGGGACTCTCTGTGAATTGAGCCACCGATTGAAAGCATCCCACCCTCCACCGATAATGCCGAGAGTGAACATCATGAAATCAATCATCGGTTCTTCAATCCAGGGACCAAAAGTGTCAGAAAACCATTTGTCAAAGAAAACAAAGAAAAGAAATATGACAGCAGCAATTGCCGCGGCGATCTTCTTCGCAATTGACAGTAACTTTGATGATTCTGTCTCCTTCGCCTGTAGGGTGCGCGTTATTTCGGCAAAATCGGTTTCACCCGCAAGGAGTGCTGTTGTGGATGTTTCACCTAATTGTTGGACAGTGATGCGGATAGAGACCATCACAACAGCCAACGCGATGAGTACACCACTCAAAAGACTCGTTGGATTGACATGAAGTTCTACAAACGGGGTGCCGATGGCGGGCAGCCACCACGTCTGTAGCCCGAATATCATGAGTTTTGCATAACCTACTGCGAGCAGGCACCCCAATAGACTTCCGATACCCGCGACGGCCGCGCCTTCATAAAGGAAGCGACGGCGGATTTTGGCGAGTGGGTAACCGACAGCTTGCAGGATGCCAATCTCACGCGACCGTTGCTCAACACCGACACGGAAAAGCATGGCGACCAACAAGGCAACGGCGATAATGATAAAACCACTTAAACTGCCGAAGAGCATCCCGAAATCTGTGGCGCCAGCGGAAGCCTGAAGTCCATCTGCACGAAGGGATAAGAATTGAAAACCGACCTGTTCGGGTTGAATCTTTTTGAGAAATTCGGTTTCAAAGTGCGTGCGCGTCGTCTGGATGTCTGAATCCGGCATAATCCCCAGACGGATGCTTGTGAGATCGCCGAACCGGTTTTGCCAGATCCTTTTACCGATTTTCAACGGAATAAACGCCTTTGGCGTTGCCTTATATGTATCCCAATACGCCTCGTCCTTGTCGCGTATGAGCGCATAATCAATCGGAAAAGGGGAATCCCAGTCGGACATATCGGTCGTATCGTGAATGCCCGGAAATTCTGGGATGATGCCTCTATCCGCTGCGATGCCTTCAATAGGCAGAATGCCCTTCAGGCGGAAAACGACCGTTTCAATGATATATTCTTCATCTGCACTGACGCTGTAGTAGCTGACTATAATTTTGTCACCTACTTCGGCACTGAGGTCTTCAGCTGCCCATGTATTTAAGACAATATCGCCGCCTCGCTTTGCGCGTTCTTCTAATGTGTGTAAAGCATGTCCGATTTTATTTGCTTCATCACGTTGTTGTTTAGCCGTTTTGGAATTACCCGGGGTTCTTCTCTGTCTTCTCAATCTGTCAATTTCTGTTTCCAATCTACGGAATTCTTTTTCATCCGCATCCGTAAATAACATGATGTTTCGCGCCCGTTCGTAAGCGAGCTGCTGCGCTTCTGTTGTGTGCATATCCAAGAGTTTCGCGAACTCACCTTCATCTATCGGGAGTGCCACAATTGTAGAATACGGGATAACCTTATCGTTCGCGCGTATCGTATTCGCGAGGTAGGTAAATGTCGGAAACGTTGGAATGCGGTTCTCAGCAGCAACGGTTCGTGCGGTTTCGGAGAGCAAGGGTTTAAGGAGATATTGCTGGCTTTGGAGATCAAAATGGTTTTCATGTGTCTTAATGCGCAATCCGAGACTTTCAAGAGTTAACGACAATGACATATCCGCAGCCGAAATTGCGTCCGTATCGGTAGTAAACACGGCATTCACCTTGCCCGTTTGCCCGAGTGCTTTTTGGAGAACAGGGAGTGCTATAAAAGCGTTGAACGGAAGACTCTGATGTGCCTGTAGGCTGAACCGCCCTGCGTTTTTGGTGGGAATGATGTCGCTGATAACCAAACGGAGGCTCTGGATGGCGTTGGCAACGTCCCGTTCACCGAGCAGAAATTCTGGATGGATGTCCGCGGCTTGGGACATATTCACCAAAAGTGTATCACCGACCTGGACGTTGAGTTCGTTTTGGAGTGCAGCGTTAATGACAATCGCGTTGAAGGGTTGTTCCGGCGTTTTGTTGAGATTCGGAGGGGTATCCGCTTGCCACAATGTGAAGAAGTCGTCTGTTACGCCGACGATGTTGACCTTTGATGCGCGTGCCTGCGTCTGTGGTGCGACGATTGTGCCGTTCAATAGAATTGTTGGTACCTTGTTCGGTTTCCGCTGCAATAGATCGGGTTGAAAAAAATGGTCAGCAAGGAGGGCGTGTTGGCTTGCGCCGAGTCGCTCTGTGGTGAGACTACGTAGGCTCCCGCGGACGGAATCCCCGACAATTAAAGCACCTGCAAGTACGCCGGTTGCTACAGCCGTGCAAAGTGCGACGGTCAGATGTATCTGCCAAAAGTGTTTAAAGGCGTTCCAAGAGAATTTGCGCATTCTGTTTCTAAGTGTGTATCGTGCATTTGCCATCTACAAGCTGCAGGTGTCGATCAAAACGTGATGCAAGCGTGAGGTTGTGTGTGACAACGATCAATATATTTTTTTCGGCGTTGTGTAATTCAAAGAGCAAATTGGCGATAGTTTCAGTAGTCGCAGTATCTAAGTTGCCCGTCGGCTCATCACAGAGAAGAATATCGGGCTGGTTGATGAGGGCGCGTGCGATAGCTGCGCGTTGGCGTTCCCCGCCTGATAGTTGCCCAGGTCGGTGCGTTTGGCGATCTGTCAGTCCAACGCGCCTGAGCAGTTGTTGTGCCCGTTGCGGCGCGCTGGGGTCCCGCTTGAAAGCAAGTGTCGGAACGAGGACGTTTTCGAGGACAGAATATTGCGGAAGCAGATGATGCTCTTGAAACACAAACCCAATCACGCTATTTCTATACTGTGCCAGTTCAGGCTCAGAGAGTGTAAACGGGTTCGTGTTGTTAATTTCGATTTGTCCAATAGAGGGGTCCTCTAATGTCCCGATGACGTGTAGCAGTGTGCTTTTGCCTGAGCCAGAGGGACCCGTGATAGCGACGGATGTGCCACCTGTGACATCAAATGAAATATTTCGTAGCACCTCGACTTTTCCGAAGTCTTTAGATAAGTTGGATACTTTAATCGAGGCAGTGGCCTCGCGACGTTGTTCCATAACCACAATTATCCTAATATCGCTATGGTAAATTTTAGAATTACCTGAGCACTGTAAAATCAGGCGAGGTTCGGAAACCTCGCCAGCGGCACAATTATCCTAATATCGCTATGGTAGATTTTAGAATTACCTGGGCACTGTAAAATCAGGCGAGGTTCGGAAACCTCGCCAGCGGCACAATTATCCCAAATATTTGTGTACACGGTCAAGACCGTGCGGCACAATTATCCTAAATATTTGTGTACACGGTCAAGACCGTAAGGAGTGAAAACCCCATATTTAAAGGATCTGATCTGCAATAAAATCAGGGATAGGAATAACCCGCAGTTTCTCACCCGGGTTCGTTATACAACAGACCGTGGTGAGTTGTCCACGTGCGACATCTTCTCCCTGACGCGTAAAGTGAAATTGATATGTAAGCGACTTTGTTCCTTTTTTGGAGACCCAGAGGTGGATATCCACCTCGTCCTCAAACCGAAGGGGGCTCAGATATTCACACGAAGCCGCGAGCCGGGGCCATCCAATTTTATTTCCGTCCCATTCGGTTGCGACACTCGTACCTAAACTCCGAAGAAATTCGTGTTCAGCGGATTCCATAAAGACAAAAAATCGCGTGAAATGGACGATCCCTGCCATATCGGTATCCGCGAACTCAATATTACGTTTGGTTTGGTACTCGGTGTGCATGTTTTATATAGCCATCAGCAGTCGGTAAAGCGGTTTTCTGGGGCAGCTATAGTGAACTGGATTTGCCACAAGACATCTCTTTCCGAGAGGCATCTTCTCCGAGAGCTACGCCTTACATTTTTGGATATTCCGGTACATCTTCGTAGCGGCTCCATGTCTCGGCGTAGATTCGCCAATGTCCGTCGGTCGGGTCAACCATCAAGTTCAATTTTTTGGTGCCGTAATCGGAGTAAGCGGGCCGGGTGCCGCTCGCGGGGGTCCCCGTGAATTTCTGTAAGAATGTAACATCGGCTACCGCTCGGTCTCCGTTAATTTGCAGGTTAGATATCTCAACCTGTATGTCGCTATAGAGCTTATTGAGTTTTTGCATCTTGGTACGGAGCTGGTCTTTCTTAAGGTAGACGGAAGTCTCTACGCCGTCCCGTACAGTGACGCGCGTGATCAAGGCTCTGTCGGAATAGATAGCCATGTACGTTTCGAGGTCCTTCCCTTCCCAAGCTTGCTGCCATTTCCCAAGGATTTGTCGCACTTTGAGATGTGTATCAATGGGTGCGTCTCCATCAAAAGTTCCGCCGGACTCTTCACCAGAAACGGTGTTCGCTCCTGTGCGTTCCGCCCGGGCGAGTGCGATGGCACCGGATATTTCACTGACTTGGTCGTTAATCAGCTTCCATTTTCGCCTGAAGAACCCTTTCTTCTCAATAGTGAGCGTGCGATTGTGCGTTTCAATGATTTCATCGCCATTTTGCAAAGTTACGCGAATACCGTCAACAACATAGCGGTTTTTCTGATTTGGCACTCGGCTGTAGGTCGCATATTGGATTTCGACGATGTGGGTTTGCGACATCAACTCTTTCGCACTGCCGAAACTGGCTGCCCGTTTTTTTCGGGCGGACTTATCCCATAAATCGGTGTAAGTTTTCTCATCCTGTGCCTCCAATGCGCTTTTCCAGGCGAGAACTAAGGGGGCTACAGGGCTGTCGGCGTTACTGATGAGATTCGGTTGCGATGTAGGTTCCGGGGACACTGTGGCGACAATCCCTTCACCGACGACCTCATCTTGGACGATTTTCCACCGCTGTTGGATAAGTCCCTTCTTTTCAATAATGAGGTTACGCAATTCCTGTTTCGGACCCTCCGGAAGGGAAACCGTTACAGGAATGGCTTCAATGCGATAGCGATTCGGGTATCGCGGGACTCGGTAGGGTTGGCCGCCCCCTTTAAGGTTGACTTCAAAGTTGACCTTCTCTTTTAGGAGTGCTGCCGTATTTTGATAACCTCTACCGGGGCGCTGGCGTTCACTTTTTACCCAGAGGGACTCATACTTTTTGGCATCGCTGGATTCAAGGGCGCTTTTCCATTTCGCCAAAAAGGCAGTTGGGGTTTCACTCGAACTCATGAATATCACGAGGAACAGCACAAAAGCGATAACGATTGCCGCAATAGCCCCTCCCCATATCAGGTTCCGAGACATAGTGAATCTATTAGGACTGTTTTGTCGGTTCTGTACGTCGTTCACAATCTAACCTCCCTCGTAGTTTAAAAGTTTGGGACATTCTCAAAAATCTTCCAGATCTCATGATGGATTTTCCAATTGTTCCCGACCGGATGCATCCAAACTTCACGAATCCAAATATTATAGAGCGCGGTCGCGTTCTCGTCGGCTGCAGGTACAACTAACCGACTCATCTGTTGGATACCAATGATGCTTTCACTTTCAACCTCAAGGTCGGTCTTAACTTTCGTCCATGTGTGAGCGTTCATCTGACGCAGATCCGCCTCTATCTGTTGCTTGTCAATCTTAACGCGTTCTTCCTTACTCTCTCGAATAATGACTTTATCCGCAACGATGTTCGGTTCATAGTAAGCAAGATGCCCATTGAGGTTTTTACTGTACCAAGCCCCCTCCCAGGTATTGTATGCGGCTTTGCCAGCGGCGATCTGTTCTGTAGAGAGGGAAGTGCGTCCAGTTTTAGGCGGGGAGAGTACGGGTTTACTGGCTTCATAAGCACGCGATTGTTGTGCTTGCCGCTTGGTAAATTCCGCGTGTTTTTCAGCGACGCCCTGCTGACCCGCTGCTGCGAGTTTTTTGGTATAGATTTCAGCTTGCTCGCGCATCTGCTTTCTGAGGACATCCGCTTCAGCAATAGCCGCCCGTTTTTGATAACCTTCTTCTTTGACTATCTTGTCGGCAAGATCCAGTTTGCGGCGGAGTGCCGAAACCTCTTTCCCATAGTTGCGGATTTCAGCTTCTGCCTGCTTTCCGCGCGCCTGTATGTCCTCTAAAGTTTTAAGGAGATCCTTGACCTGTTTCCCGTAATTCGCCTGCGTATTGCTCAATTCGCGGTTCTGTTGTTTAAGTCCGCTGATCTCTCTTTTCAATTGTTCTTCTGCGCTGCGAACGTTCGCCATCTCAGATTGGATCCGTGCGACTTCTCTTTCCTTATGACTGAGCTTGCGGCGGAGTTCTTCCGCACTGGCTTCCTTTTGAAAGATCGCTGCGTTCAATTCTGAGTTTTTGGTGACGTTGACCGCGTGTCTGTGGGCGAGTCTGGCATCGGTGGTCGCTTCGTATGCAAGCCGGAGTGCCTCGTTGCCCTTTTTCTCGGCGAGTGCTGTTTTTGCGGCTGCGAGGTTAGACTGAGCGGCTTGAAACGCATCAGGGGCAAGCACTGACGCATCAACGTCCTGTGCTACAGTGATCGCTGCCGTTGCATCCGCGATCGCTGTCTCAACGATAGCGGGTTCAATCTTTCCGAGTTGCCCGCCACAACCGGCAAACGCGAAAAAGGCGAGAAGCAGCCCAATCATCCAAATCCTACCTAATGCTAAGTTATATATCCGCGCGAAAGCGATGAAGTGTTTCATTTTTTGGCTCCTCTTTATGTTTGGTTTTAGTTTAATTGATACTTTTTGTCGTGATGCAACGAGAAGGTTGCGGTAAAACTCTCCTAATCACACCGAAAAAAATAATAGGGACGTGCTCTGCCTCCTAATTATTACTAAAGTTTGGACAATTTTTTTCAAAAGTGAGTTCCATATAAGAAATGGGTTCATCACATCTGTTCAAGGCAACGACATTAAGACCCAACACCATACAGAAAACCTCTTTGCTCCAGCGGAGCAAGATGTCTATAGCAGCAGGATAAACCGAGGCTTCCGCTCCAGCGGAGCGGTATGTCGGCATTACACATAGCACTCCGCTGGAGTGCAAGTTCTTCGACATTGGGTTTCTATAGACATAGCACTCCGCTGGAGTGCGGTATTTTTCTACGAGTTCCATCCGCATAAGAAACTCACAGAAAATACATAATCCCTTGAAAATTCAACGGACACACAACACGAATTGTCCAAACTTTAGTAATTATTAGGATAACACATCTAAACTGCGATGTCAAGGTTATATAGAATTTTACTTGACTTCTCACACGAATAAGTGTATAATGTATATCAGTCTTATGTTTTCGGCGAGAATGATACGTGTCTCTCACCGAAGATTTTCGCTACAATCCAATAACGGCTTAAGCTATACACGTGAACACGGCAAATGTTACACGACTTACGCAATTTTTGCATGAAACGCTACGTAGTCCCATTGGCGAGGTTAGAAATGCACGTCGCAACCCCGCTTAGAAGAAATCCGCAGAAATACGCAGAAACACCCAAGCAAAGACCCCAAGCAAAGACCCCCAGCAAAAACGCCCCCCTTATCAAGGGGGAAGGCGAGTACGCCGCAAAACCTCGCAAGCAAGGGGCTGCGTAAGTCCTGACACACATATTGCCGAAAAATAGAAAAGGAATTCGTGAAAATTCGGAATTTTCACACGCAAATCATGCGATTAACTTTAGTAGGTGCATTTTTAGCGACAGTTATTTCATGTAACAACGAACAATTACCTAATGTAACGATAGAAACTGAAAAAGGCAACATTATTATAGAACTTTATCCAGATGCTGCGCCCGCCACGGTCGCGAATTTCGCTCGGTTGATTACGGACGGGTTTTACGACGGTGTGACTTTTCACCGGTATGTCCCGGGCTTTGTTATCCAAGGCGGTGACCCGGAAGGTACAGGGCGCGGCGGTCCGGGGTGGACAATTCGAGGTGAATTTCAAGATCCTGCGCTTCGCGAAAAAATGCCGCCGCACGATAAAGGCGTTATAGCAATGGCACGCACCCAGAACCCAGACTCAGCCGGAAGTCAGTTTTATATCTGCCTCACATCTGATCCGACAAGGGTTGGACATTTAGATGGGAGCTATACCACGTTCGGGAAGGTTATTGAAGGGATGGATGTTGTAGAAGCTCTTCGCGAACGCGATGTGATGAAAAAAGTGACGATTGAAAACTATATGCCTTCAGAGGAATAGGTGTAGCATTAACTCTGCAGAAGGAGACCGCATAATGGAAGAATGGAAACGTCTTGTTAGGGATACTGTCAACACACCCGAAAAACTCGCTGCCGCATTTGATGTTGACTTGGAGGAGATGCGGCGCATTCACAAAGAATTTCCGATCCGCATTAATCCGTATTATCTCAGTCTCATAGAAGAGCCAGGTGACCCGATTTGGAAACAGGTCGTTCCTGACCCAAAGGAATTGATAAGTACAGGTGTAGAGGATCCGCTCCACGAGGAAGACGATAGCGAGGTACCGAACGTCACACACCGCTATCCAGACCGCGCCCTGTTTTATGTTAACTATATGTGCCCCATCTACTGCCGTTTTTGTACCCGTAAACGGAAAGTCGGTGACCCGCATTCTATCTCTGAGGATAACGTTGAAAGAGGACTCGCTTATATTCAGGCGCATCCAGAAATCCGTGATGTTATTATTTCTGGGGGCGACCCGCTCATGCTGACAGATAAGAAAATTGATATGATTGTCGGCGGGTTACGCGCAATAGAACACTTGGAAATTATCCGGATCGGCTCGCGTGTGCCTGTGACGCTTCCGCAACGGATCACGCCTGAGTTGTGCGCGATTTTGAAGCAGTATCACCCGTTTTATATTAATACGCACTTCAATCACCCCCGCGAGATCACACCTGAGACCGAGAAGGCGTGCGGTATGTTGGCAGATGCAGGCATCCCCATGGGGAATCAGACGGTTCTCCTGAAAGGCGTGAATGACGATCCCGATGTGATGGTGGAACTGATGAAAGGACTGTTACGTATCCGGGTCAAGCCGTACTATATCTATCAAGCGGATCTTATCGTTGGGACAGACCATTTCCGGACAGCGGTGCAGACCGGTTTAGATATTGTCGCTGCGTTGCGTGGACATATATCGGGGCTCGGTGTGCCGCATTATGTTGTTGATGCCCCGGGGGGCGGCGGCAAAATCGCGTTGATTCCGGATCCCATCGTAACTTTCGATGACGAGGAGATTCAGCTTCAAAACTACGAAGGTAACGTCTATAGTTATCCGAGTACGCCGTTCTTTGATGAGGATTGGTAATGGAGAGGTGAGTCTAAGCCATGATTGAGAGGCGGTTAAGATCACTCTGGGACAGTCTGCAAGGCAAGAAACCGCATCTACCGCATTTCCTATCCGAAATTTACCTTGATGGGATTCGTGGACTCAACGACCTCCGTGTGCCGTTTGACTATCCTGTGAGCGTTATCGGAGGCGGGAACGCCACCGGCAAATCAACGGTGCTTTTCGCTGCTGCATGTGCCTATAAAGTGCCGGGGGCAGGTGTTAAGGATTTTGTGCCATCCACACTGTTTCCAGATTACCGTCCGAAACTTGGTGAACGCCAAGATATGCAGTCCCCTATTACAATAGAGTTTAATTATCAGACGCAAGACGGGATACGTTCCATGCGATGGCGACGTGGCAAAGGTTGGAATCGGAGTTTCCTTGGTCGCCAAAATGCCAGTCAACCTGAGCGAGTCGTCTATCTCAGAACGCTTAGCAATCTGAGTAATCCATCCGAAGTGCGCGGCGTTCTCAGTATGTCGCGCGCAAAGTCTGAACCGGAAGAGACACCTTTGACACCACTACAGATTGAGTTCGCCCAACAGATGCTCCCATTCAGATATTCGGAGGTGGTGAATCTGTCGAGTGGGAATAAAAATCTGCTGTTTGCGGCGCAAGAAGGTGGGGCGACTTATTCTGAGTTACACATGGCGGCTGGGGAGCGCGCGCTCCTGCGATTGTCAAAAGAGATCGCGCAGCTGGACGGCGCGCTGGTGCTGATTGATGAAGTGGAAGCGGGACTGCACCCTTGGGTGCAACAACTGCTCATGTTACATCTACAACAATTGGCACTGCGTAACGATCTCCAGATCATTGTAACCTCCCACAGTCCGGTTGTTCTTGAGTCAGTGCCGACCCATGGTCGTATTTTCCTTGATCGAGATGAAGCATCAGGTAAGGTTACTGTACGGTCTCCGTATCGGGATGTGATTCAGAACGCGCTCTATGGACGCGCCAATGAAACGATCAAAATGCTGTGTGAGGACGAAATTGCTGAAGGTATTTTGGAAGGTGTCCTCGACTCCTTGCTGCCGACAGAGGGAATGAATAGGGAATCGATTCGCATTGGACGGGATACAGGGGCAAGTCAATTTCCGATGCACGCTGAGACTTTAAGAAAATTCGGTCAGATTCAAAATACGGTCTTTGTCCTTGATGGCGACCAGAGAGATAAGGAAATAAAGGGCGAAATACAAAACGCTGCAAAAAGTAGTGTGCCGGTATTATTTCTACCGGGTCGTGACGCACCGGAAAGTTGGGTGTGGGATAGGTTAAAACACCTGTCTGACGTAGCCATCGAACAGCTCGGAATTAATCGGGCGGGTCTGTCTAACTTAACGAGGCAATTGGATGCTCTCTATAACTCGGCATCCGACAGTGCCTCGGAAATTTCAAAAAGCAAATTCCGGAGTTTGTCCGAAAGTTTGCATAGAGACCCCTCGGAGATCTGCCGGATCGTTGCCCGGTTAGAAGCGGATCAAAGGAGAAGTGAAATTCAGCCGCTCGTGGAGGAGCTGCGAGGCATTTTACGGGAATGGCGGGAGTAACATATCAACACCGTAATGAAGCCGGTAGCCGTGACCCAAAAGCCAAACTTTCCGGTGTAAATGCTCCCGCCGAGTGGTGTGATGAACTGGGTGTATCGTGACACTTAATGTGTGCTCATGTGCTTTCTGTCTCGGTGTTTGAATCTGTCAATTTATCAAGGAATGGACTGAGCAAGTCAATCGGGATTGGGAAGACGACGGTTGAGTTTTTCTCTGCGCTAACTTCCACCAATGCCTGTAGGAATCGGAGTTGGACAGCTGTCGGGATTTTGCTGAGGATTTCAGCGGCATCGGTTAGCACTTGTGCCGATTCAAATTCACCTTCGGCGTGTATGATTTTGGCGCGGCGTTCACGTTCCGCTTCCGCTTGCTGCGCCATGACGCGTTGCATTTCGACGGGGAGGTCTACGTGCTTGATTTCCATCGCCAACACCTCAACCCCCCACGGTTCACAATGCTTTCTGATAATCTCCTCCAAGTCCTGATTCAGTTTTTCACGTTCAGAGAGTAGATCGTCGAGTTCAGCACGTCCGAGGACACTCCGGAGTGTCGTTTGGGCGATTTGGCCGATCGCGAAACCGAAGTCCTCGACTTCAATGACTGCCTTATCGGGTTCAATGACCCTGAAGGTAAGTACAGCATTGACACTTGCAGAGACGTTGTCTTTTGTAATGACATCTTGTGGGGTGACATCGTTGACGACAACACGGAGGCTGACGCGTTGCATGCGCTCAATCCAGAAGGGTATCATAAAGACGAGTCCGGGCCCGCGCGTGCCTGTCAATCGTCCGAGGCGGAAGATAACGGCGCGCTCGTATTCCTTGAGAATTCTGACGCTTGTCGCCAGCAAGATGATGACAGCAACAGCAATTGCAAAATAGATTGGTTCAATTTGTGGCATTTTTTATATTTCCTTGCGGTTCGTTGAGAGTGGTT
Organism: Candidatus Poribacteria bacterium; assembly: GCA_963668035.1. Lineage (GTDB taxonomy): Bacteria > Poribacteria > WGA-4E > WGA-4E > WGA-3G > WGA-3G. Next base: position 2,344,464 of record OY764073.1, read on the forward strand.
CGAATGATGTTATCAAGAATTGCGGCCAGTGATGTCGCGCGCCTTCTGGAAAAAGTCACGTTTACGCGGCGTGTTGATCTGCCATTGCACAGGTACGGATTGGTAACCGTGGTAATAGTCGTTTTCACCGGGGTCAAAGTATCCCCACGATGCGTATTGGCTGATAGCAGCAACGAAGTTATTCAACGGTTTATCAAAATCGAAATGATCGTCCTCGTTGAAAAGGATCGGCATCGGACGGTAGCCCGGTACCTTGCGGGTCTGTTGGACCATCTCAATGATACGGTTCGGGTCCTTGACACCGTTCCCGTGGACGAGCAGAAAATCGGAGGCGCGGACAACGTTTTCGAGTGGTACTCTACCGCCGCCATAACTCGTTCCAGCGAGGAATCTATTCCCGTCGCGTGTGGTCGCTTTCACCCGTTCAATCAATTCGTGTACGCGTTGCGGTTGTAAAATTTCGTGTGAATATCTGACGTTGCATTCGTTGTTTACCTCGACGATAACGTTGGTATACCCTTTATCAAAGAGCCATCCGGTTGCGTTGTCCACAGCACGTTTGACAGCGTTTTCATCGGTCAATCGATGGTCTTGCCCAAAATAGAAATAACCGAGAATAACGACCATGCCGAGCGTGTCGGCAAAATCGATAATCCGTTCAAGCCGCGATAGATAATCGGGATTGAGACTGCCATCGGCTTCTATACCGGAGTTGTGCCACGGCTGTGCTTTAGAGTAGCCTTCCGGGCTACCGCCTTGGAGGTTGATCGTGAACGCCAAAACCCCGTGGGCGCGCCATGTCGGCATTGCTGCTAAAAATTCGCGGGTATTGCGTTCAGGGTCCCATTCGCCGGTGTCAGGGTATTTCCAGAGATGTTCAGTCTCTGGGTTCCTGTCATCAAAGATGCCTTGCACCATGCGGGTGTTGATGAGCAGTCCCTCGACCTTGTTACCTTGGTAGGAACGTCCCGGATAGGTGATTTCCCCGTTAATGTAAAATGCATCGTCAACGATACTAACCGATGTCCTCATATTTTCTTTCCTTTCGTTACGTCGTTACGGTTCATGAACTTTCCTACTGTGTCTTCTGCGAAAGTGCTTTAAAATAACGGCGGAGCTGTTCCCGATACTGGAACGGAATGTCCTCAAGCTCTTTCGCATGCGGTGTGGTCTCTAACTTCTGAACAATTTCAAGGAGTTCAGGATGCAAAGGCGGTACTTCCTGTGCAGGCGTTTCAGGCTTTCCTGCGACTTCAGCTTTACGCTGTTTGCCGACATCCCGTTTTTGCAATGATTTTAGACTGTCAAGCATCCGCGTCAAGATCTGCTCCTGTCTATTGAGCACCTGTTCATCAAGTTCGCCTTGTCGGAGTGCCTGCTCAACTTCTGTCATGTCTTCAGCGACGGCTTCAAGACTCCCTAACATTTGCGCCTGCTGCTCTGCGTGTTCAGCGAGGCGTTCCATCGCTTCCCGGATCAATTGCTGTTGGGCAGCGAGTTGACGCATCATCTGTTCAACGCCCGGTGTTTGTCCCTGTTCACGCATCTGTTGGCTCAAGTTTTGCGCCATCTGATTTAACTGTTCCTGACTCTCGGCGAGTTGCTGCAGCTGCTCCAACATGTTTTCGAGGCCGCTGGCACCCATCTGTTGGTTCATCTGTGCCATCGCATCAAGGAGTTCAAAAATAGCCTGATTGAGATCGGCAAGTGCGGTTCTCTGAATCGGCATTGCGAGACTGGGTTGTCTGTCCTCTAAAGCACGCGCAGCACGGGAGAGGGCATCGTTTGAAGCATTCAGATGCCACACAACTTTAGGCGGGACTTCCATTTGTCGGTTCCCAAGTTCCCACAGCTTATTGGCAAGTTGCGCGACCCCCTCCGCTGTGCTCAGTTCATCCGCTGCGAGATTTTGCAATTGCAAAATCTCACTCGGCATATAGGTCTCTGCCTGTCCCGTAATGATGAGACTGTTCGTTTTGGAAAGTGCCTCCTCATGAAGATGTGAGAGGTGAAGTCCGCTTTGAACAGCTTCACGCATAGCTGTCAAGGTTTCGTTAGCGTTCGCGCCCTGCATAAATTCCAAAGCATTATCCAGACCTTGTGCGAGTTCTGTCAGCGTCTGTTCCGCCGCTCTTCCAGATTCAAGTGCTTCCGTGTTCTGTCGGCTTCGGAGATTTTCGCTGGTCGTTTCAAGCGTTTCGGATAGGTTATGATCTTTGGTAAACTGGTTAAGGCGTTTGATTTCATCCGCGAGCCGTTCTATCTGCGGTGGCGCGTTCTCCTTATTCTCCGCGAGCTGTTGCATTTCGGTGCCGAGTTCGTCCAATTGTTCGCTGAGCTTATCGGATTCTTCACCCACGCGATCCTCCTTTTGTGCAAGCATCTCTGTGGGTGCAAATTGCGGTGATGCCTCCAAAGTATCCATCAGTTGCTTTTGTTGTTCAGCGAGTGCTTCTGCTTGTTTCGCGGCTGCTTCGAGTTCCTGTTGGAGGAGCAGCTGTTCATAGAGCGATTTGGCACGTTCCAATTGCTGCAAAAACTGCTCTTGGCTGAGGTTCGCTTCCGTCATTGATTTCTCCTGCTCATTCATCTGCTGGTTCGCCAACGCCTCAGATAACTTCCGTAAGATCTCTTTATGTTCTTCGGAGAGTGCCTGCTCCATCAGTTTTTGCAGTTCCTGATACTTCTGTATCGTTTCAGTGTCGAAGAGTTGCTTCTGCTCCATATCTTCCGCCGTCTGCTGCATATCCTCAACTAACTGCTTCGCCGCCTTCTCAATCTGTTTCTGGTTTTCAAGCACCCGTTGCATTAAATTTTCATCGTTGAAAGTGAGTTCTTGGCTCTTCCTAATTTTACCGAGGAGGGTGTCCATCAGCCCGGTTGCATCTGCTTGTTCATCAACGAGTTCTTCAAGCCCTTGTTGTTCTGTCTCTTGCTCCGCCGCGACCGAATCGTATAATTCGGAGAGCGAGGGGAAGCGGAGTGTATAGGTAGGCGATTTGCCGATATTCGGACCTGAGACATCATCGTTATCCAAAGCTTGGATGTAATAGGCGAGCACTTCACCCGGAAAAATCCCGATCCGATCCACGTCCCACCTGTATGTGATAGAGACCGATCTGGGTGCAGCCGTGTCTTGCACCTCCCATCGCTTTAGGGGGACGCTTATTTCTTCGGCACCCTCTGCCTCAATACGATATACGAGTTGGAGTGCCTGTATACCGTAGTCATCCGTTGCCTCTACCTTTAGGTCTACCAACATCGGATTATCCAAAACGGTATCCCGCGCGGGTGAAACGATATTGACCGCAGGCACGGCATCTCTGAAAACGGTGAGCGTATACCGAATAGGGTCGCGATTTGTAAACCCATCAACATCAGTAATTTGGATACGGTAGTTCCCGCTCTGCTGTGCAATAAAGCTGCCTTGCATCGCCCGATATATAGGGTTCGTTTCTGGTATCTGTGCGTCTGTGGTGGGCTGCGGCACCATTTCTTGTAGCTGTGGCGTTGTGATCTCCACTTCGACGGCATCGGATTCTTCAAACGCGAGACGGGCCGCCTTAAGCGGTTTGTTACTTTCGCCTATAAACCCGAGCTCCGTTCCGAAGAGGGTCTGGATATCGCCGGTGTTCGCTGGAAACGTCTGCGATTGCAGGCGTGTGTAAGCGGGGTAGTTAAGCCGATACTGGAATTGCGTGACAATCGGTTCGTCGCTGATGGTCACCTGATACTGTGCCGAATTCACGCGATGGCGTGCTTCAACAGCAATATAGTATTGTAGCGGACGGGTAACATTTTCCAATGTCAGCTGGTAAGACGAAGGCGTGCCTGGCATTTGTTGTTCGCTGGCGGGGTGCATCGGCAGTGATTGCCATTCTATCGTTGCCGCGTACGCGCTGTCATCCCCGATACGGTAGTAGAGTGTAACGGGCGCGCCGATGTGTCCGTGCACTTTTGCGGCGACGTTAACATCGGTGCCACGTTCAACTTGTGCGTTCCCGGGTTGAATATCTGTAATCTGAATGACTTTTTTGAGATCGGCTTGACTGTTTGGCAGCGTTTGGGGCAAGGTTTGGAAGGTCGCAGCGAAACCGTTGAAGGCGTTGGGTAAGAAAAAATAGGTGAGCAATAGGATCCCTACGCCAGCGACAGCGACCCCTGCGTTCCGCTTAATTTTCCGAAATTCGGCGTGAAACACCTGTCTCCGTTGAATGTGTTGCATATCTTGATCGGTCTGGATAATGAGGCGTTCAATAAATTCTGGGGCATATCCGAGTCGATTATCTGTCAAGTTCTTCCAAAGTTGTACGGCGCTAAGGATCCGGTTCTCGGCTGCAAGTTCACTTTTACCTTGCGTCGTTTCGAGGCGCGATGCGACTGCAGCGTCTGTGAACCTTTTAGAGAGTGGTATCATCAACGAGCGGATTATTATATAGATGGCGACCCCAATGGCGAATAAGAGGATCCCGATACGGACCCAGCGTAAGAACGGAGCCTGTCCTATTTGGAAACTAATGGTTAGAATGACGAGTGTCCCCACGATGACGAGCGTTAGCATACCGAGGCATTTCAGCACACCTTCAGCACAAGTGAGCCACCACCATTGTCGCCGGACGGCATGCAAGCGAGCGATTAGGTTTTCGTAAGCACGGTTTACATTTTGTCTGTTCATTCTATCTGCCTCTTTATCTTCTATTTTGCTACGGCACGGCGGAGCGTGCCTGCTACCTTTGTTAGTGTGTTAGCGCGTATACAGCGATATTAACCGCCATCTTTGCGGCGAGTTCCCGTACTTGTGGGGTATCTTCTGGATGTACATCGGCATCTTCAAGTCCATCACCGATGTCGGCACTGTAAGCGTAATAAACGACCATTCTGCCATCGTGAAAGAGTCCAAACCCTTGTGCTGGTTCGCCATCGTGTTCATGCACCTTCGGTAACCCTTTCAGTTCGTAGAAACACCGGTAAATCAGATGTGTATTGGGTATCGGTTGCAATTCTTGTTCCGGAAACACGCGTCGCATTTCGCGTCTAAAGCTCTCGTCGAGCCCGTAATCATCGTTGGCAAACAGAAATCCGCCGTTCATCAGGTAATCCCGCAATGCCTCAACCTCCGCTTCGGTGAGTTGAATATTTCCGTGTCCTACGAGATATAGCATCGGGTATTGGTAAAGCGTATGATCGGTTAGCTTCAAAATTACGCGGTCTTCAGCGGTCTCAATATCCGTTCGCGTTCGGAGGAGCTTGAGCCAATTTTTAATAACAGTTGCGTCTCCATACCAATCGCCCCCGCCGCTGTAATGAACCTGCGCGATGGTCATCGGAATTCCAGAAGCAAGTAATCTTTGCCCTGCTGCTGCACAAAACAGGAGACAGCAGATTAAAAAAGGGTATCGTTTTATAAATCGTCCTAATTGTATCATAGCACCTGCCCTGCTAAGTTAGCCCAATCCGTTTACGTAAAAACCATTCTGTGCCTAATAATCCGACGACCGCGATGAGAATGAGCGGATGGCTCCAGAGTTCCCGCTCTGCATCAACAAATACTGGATTTTGGACCTTAGCAACATTTCCGGGTAATGATTCTGCATCCACCATGACAACATAGGTGCCCCCCGTCTCCGATGCAAGTTTCTTCAAAAGTGCTTCATTGAGTTGCGGTGCCTCTAATTCAGCGAGTTGTGGATGCACGTGGATGTCAATTTGATCTTCGCCCAAGGTCTGATTCGCGGTGCTTGCGGTTGCTCGGATGCGGTAAGTGCCATTCTGTAGCAGTGAAAATTGGGTGCTATAGAGATTACCTGTATCCGTATCGGTCTCGGTTATGCCGCGGATCTGGCGTTGGAAGGGCGCGCCTTCAGGCGGAATAACTTCAAATTGAACGGTTGCCTCCGTCTGTGTTGCGCGGTAGGCTTCAGAGTATAGATACGCCGTAACCGTGGCAGTATCGCCTATAGCATAACTGTCGGCATCTGTGGTAAGGTGCAGCTTTTCGTCATCGGTGTTTGTCGCCATCCATCGCAGCACTTCTGCCCAGAAACGTGAATAGGTGTCTTTATAACGCGTATCTTTAAAAGTATTGATCCCGAAGTCCCACTGCCAGAGTCCTTCTGCTGCAACAAGTAGGCATTTGCCTAAGCCTGTTCTCTGTAGAATCAGAATAGGTGCCCCTTCTCCGCTTTCCAGGAGTGGAGTCGCGCCGCCTCTCATACGAAACCCACTAAAGGAGCGCGACAGTGCAGGCATGTTGCGCCACACTGAAGGCCCGCGGGGACGTGTTTCAGCATCGGCTGCGTTATTACTGGCTAATCCGGAAGCCTGATTGTGTTGTGCGTCCATAAGTTGCAACATCGGGTGAAACCTACCGGATGGGGTCGGCTGCAGAATAAATTCAGTATCGTGTCTACGACAGCCGTTTTTTGGAATGTCAATCGGTAAAAGCTGCGCCAATTCGGTATTTCGGAGCCCATTCGGACCGAGCATTCTGCGAGACGGGAGAAAAATAATCGGTTTACCTTGTACTTCAACGAAATCAACAATTGCGCGTTGCTGTGTAGGAGTCAGATGTTCATCACCTAAGTCGCCTAAAATCAGGACATCGTATTCAGAAAGCTGCGTACGCGTTTCAGGGAATCGCGGGGTTTCCGATACTGGCGTTGTTTGTGGGTAATACCCATCTAAGCGGCTGAGCAGACTATTAGAGGGCGGAACCCGCTTCGATGTGTGCTTTAGCAACAGTGCACAAGTCGCTTCAATATCGGGATCGCGTTGGAGGGCACGCTTTAGATATGTGTATTCCCATCTCGGTCTGCCTTCCAGATAGAAAACATTGAGCTTCGCTTTCACAACTTTCACGGAAAACGTCTTTTGATTGTTGGCTGTTGTTAGTTCACCATCAAGTCCGGGCAGCGTGACGGTATATTGAAAGTTCCCTTCAACCTGCGGTGTCAATTTCAGTTCCACGACCTGTTTGGATGTTGCGTTCTGGGGTTCACTAAAGGTTAGCGTCGCGCTATCTACAAGCGTTTTACGCGTCATCTCCCGCAAAGAGAGGCGAGCGGTTTTACCACTATATCCTGTTTGTCCAACCGTTACACGGATAATGCTCTCATGGTTTGTATAGGCGATCGGTGTGTAATCGATGTGTTGGATCTGAATGTCTTTCGGTGGTTCCACAGAGCCGACCCCTATTGTGTAGACAGGCACTCCCAACCCGGTAATATCTTCCAGAGGCAACTCGCCAGAGTTATGTCCGCCATCTGTAATCAGTAGAATCCCCGCGGTGTTTTGCCCTTTCCACGCCGCTGCTGCTTCTCGTATAGCCCTCCCGATATTGGTGAGTGCGCCGTTCGGTTCAAACTGTGGCAGTGCTTCGGAATCGAGGTCTCTTGGTAATACCACACTTTGATGAAGTCCTATATCAAAAGGATAGAGATGCACCTCGAATCGGTCGCGTAAAGCCTGTAGGAACTGCCTTTCCGCATTGAACAGTAATTGATTCACCTGACTCAACCGAGGGACAGATGTTTCACGTCCAGATGCATCAGCGAGGTTCATACTCTTCGATGTATCCACTAAAATGGAGAGATGCGTCGGTGGTGTGATGTCTTTCTTTTCAATGATGACAGGTGCTAAGAGACAACAGAGCAGGATCGACGCTGCGCAGATCCGCATTGCGATGAGTAAAAATCGGTATCTCGGATGCATCGGATGTGTTATCCGTAGGTAAACGAATACAGTTATGCCGATGACAATACCGATACCGAGTATAACTGCCCATCCGGGCAAAAAATAGGTAAGTCGCATATCCATCCTAATCTATTTTGCTGTATATTATTTAATCTTCCGCTACAAAACTGAATCCTTTAGGTTTAGGATGTAGTAGCGGTTAGCGTATTGTGTTCTAAAAGTAAATGTGCCTTCTAATCCTAAAGTGTATTATAACATCACGTTGGCGGACATGTCAAGTGTAAGATAAGGTTTCAAATCCCATAACAGAATAGTGTGATCAAAACTACCACTTGCCAAGATGGTGCTATCTGGTGAAAACGCCAGACATTGAATATCTGTCGAATGTCCCAGAAAAGTGGCAATGTGTTCACCGGTGCGAATATCCCATAACTGAACAGGAACTTTCTCTAACCCCGGTTGCCAAATTTCGCCGAAAGCCACGTACTGACCGCAAGGCGAAAGTGCTATCGGATCCACCAAAGGATACTCTCCATCTGCGACTGTGAGAGGTGGCAGCATTGTCATGCATGCTTTACACTGCTCAATATCCCACACAAGTATCCGAGCACCGGAAACGCCCGCAATTAGATTTCCACAAGGCGAAAAAACGAGGGGAACAAAATGAGTTAGTGCTCTTAAATCGTCTCCAAGTGATTTAATATAGGCAGCATCAAAATAGCCATCAGGCATCACAAAAACTTCTGGGAATTCACCGATCTCTTCACCGGACATCACGTCCCACACCCGATTGGTCCAGTCATTACATTTGCTGATAAGGCGTGTACCATCCGGACTGAATCTCACGTAATTGATAGAATTCGTATGTTTGCCTCTGAAGATGTGTCGCATCTGTCCGCTTGTGACATCCCATACATAGACTGCACCATTTTCGGGGTCATTTTCATCCCAGCTTTCACCATCTTTTTCCGTTCCGTTCCCACATGCAAGCAGGTTTGTGGCGGGTGCGTATGCCATCCCATCTCGTCGATCGGGCGGCTCTCCAGGGACTGTGAGTTCAGCGATCGGTTCACTTTGTCCAATTTCCCACAGATTCAAGGTATTGCCATAATACAGAGATTCTCCTGGGGGAAACCCGGTTGCATAAAATTTGCCAGTTGCCGTGTCCGAATAAACGGCAACGATATGACAACGCGGTTCTGTAACGACACGTTGCGGATGATGGGTTGCAACATCCCATAGCACGACACCGCCAAATTGCCGATACCCCGCACAGAGGGTTTGTCCATCAGGTGAAAATACCAGAGAATGCAGATCGCCAAGTTCCCACGGTAGTATTGCGAGGGGCTCTATCCCGCCCACTGACTTGACTTGGACTTCAAAATCACTTTGGAAGGCAAGATGTGTGCCGTTAGAAAAGTGAATAGGATAAATTTCTGCATCAAAATAACTTTTTTCCTGAAAAGTATATAACGCCTTTTGCTGTGCGACATCCCACACAGTGATTGTGCATTGATCGTGAGAGGTCCCTGCTGCCCGAAGCGTGCCATCAGGTGTGTAGGAGATGTCCATCCAATCGTCACCGAACGATGGATACGTTTGCTGCAGCTGCCAGGGGGCAGTCTCCCAGACTTGAACAGTCCCTTTTACCCCACCAGCCGCAAGGAACTGACTGCAAGGTGAAAAACTCAGAGCGTGGACACCTTCCGGATGTCCTGTGAGGCGGATGATCCGTTCACCGTGAGTTATATCCCAGACGCTGATAAAATCCGACCAATGTGACGACGCAAAAAGGCGATCATCCGGTGAAAACGCCAAGGCACCGCTAAAATCCCAAAAGAATCCATTGTCAGGCCAGTCATCTATGCGACATAATTCGATGTCTTCAGCAGGTAATTCCAGCGATGTATGCAATCTACCGGTTAACGACTCATAGATGTCAACAATAACGCTCCCATCGCGACTCACGGCAAGCCTTTGCCCTGATGGAGAAAAACAGAGGCTGCATAAATAATTTTGAGGTGGATCGTCTCGTAACCGCATAGGATATTCCATGACAGCGATACATTGCTGTCTTTGCATATCCCATATCTTAATAACCTCTTTCCCATTTTTGTCACTATTTCTCACTGCCAACAAGGGTTGACTTGAACAGAGGGCGATGTCGTCGACCATGCCTCGCTCTGTTTCAAACAACGTAACGGGCTGGCGTGTCGTGAGATCATACCACCACACGCCAGCAGCAGTACCAGCTGCCAAGGACGTTCCATCTGCGGAAACTGCTAAATCACCTAAGGCACCCGACCCATAACGCGCAATCGCGTCCTGTGGCAGTTCCCAAACAGTGAAACTATTTTTAGTCATAGAAAAACCCTCAGGGACTTACAAGAAACATAAAATGTCCTAAATCAAATTTATTTACCACCCTTACATTTCTTCTTGGGACAAGTTGTTTGAGTTTTACCTGTTTTACTGTTAATGGCATTGGAACAGCCTCCTCTATTAGGAGCATAAGGACATCCTCCAGTGTCTCTACACGTCCCATGGTGCCCCTTGCTACATTTAGGTTTGCAATATGTTGTTACTCTAGAACAACCTGTACAGTTATCTGTAGCACCGCTTCCGCGCGCAGGACAGTTTGCGTATTGTTCTCCGGGATTACCATTCCCCTTACAGGCATCGCTATCACAAGTATAACCCCCGCCAGAGCTTACCCCGCCAGTCTCTGCGATCCATGCATCCACTTCGCCACTCGGGACAGTTTCAACATTAAAACCATCGAAAGCGAACGCATAAACAAAACCAGCACCAAACAGAAGGGTTATCATCACGGTGCCGACTACGGTAGGTTGATTCAAAACTTTTTTCAAATACATTATATTCTCCTTTTATTTTTATGCCGCGTGGGCATTTGATTTTGAAATGCCATACACACGGAGGTGTCTGGCTTATGTGTTTATTTCAAAACACATTCTATGTTCCCCCGATGGGAACTCTATGTAAACGTTATGCTACGACTATGCTATTATACGATGTTTTATACTTCTCAAACACCTTTTATGAAATTCTAATTACACCTGCTGCATCAAAGTAAACAAAGCAAAAACAACCCCATAAAGCACTTGAAACTTGGTAGAATCAGGGTAAGAGCTGTTAACTTGTAAAATGCAATTTACAGTTCATCCATAGAGGCTTCTACGACAATATCTTTTTCATCTGCAATAAAGTATCGGTAGTCCGGAAATTTTTCAGCGAGTTTTCGGTTTTCGTTTTCTCTGTCTTTGGCGTAGATGTGTGGTTTGGCAAAAGGAGCGTTAAAAGGGTAATGCACTTTATATGTGCGTTTGCCTTTCACAAAAACAAGTGCTTTTTCGATGTTGTTTTTTTCAATATATTTCTGAATTGTCACGTCTCCGCCATAATCGTGGTATACTTTAGCAGTCGCGGGAATATTGAAAAGTATAGCAAACAGAAAAAGACCAAGAAGTGTTAAACAATGGATATTTTGAGCTTGGGCTTCAGATAAAGATTTCCAATGAGAAGTTATGAATTGTGTGGTCAAAGACACTCCTCGACTTGTTAAGAGAATTAATGCCGGTAAACATTCGTACACAAAGCGCGGTCCAAAATCCAACAGGTTGAAAAAATAGAAGAATTGTCCAACAAGCAACGCACCTATCCATCCGACTAACAACCACTCCCAAAATCTCTTTTTTCCATACGCAAGGAAGAGACATGCAAAGAAAAGTGAGGGTATTGGCCACTCAAACAGAAAAATACTAAGAGCATTTAGGTTGCTAAACACATGCTTGAAACCTTGTGCTACGGTGTGGGGTTGATCGCTCCATGGTACCTGGTGAAAACCTGGATAGTGATCTTTACCGTGCATGGCAATATACCCGAAAAGTAGTGGATGCCCTGTCGTTGCATAGTTGTAAGCGAGGAATGTTACACACGCAGCGAGTATCGGTATCATACCGATAAGGATATGGCGAAGTGATAACTCTTTCCGCTTGACAATTGCTGCAGTTCCCATCAGGACACAAATCCAAGCTGTTGTGTAGGGCCGGCACAGCAGTGCAACACCTAAAGCTATGCCACAAACCACTGCTGAAAAAAGGGGGCGTTTGTTTTTAATCATCCGGACAAAACTCAGAAACGCCACCGTTATAAAAAAGAGTGTTGAGGTGTGCGAAGCAAACTCTGAGGACATAAATAGAAAGAAGCTGCTTGCACATGCCAACACGGCGGAGAGTTTTGCAGTGTTATCTCCATATAGTTCTTTGGTAAGTAGAAAGAGGCAAACGATTGTCAATGCACCAAGAATCGGGTTTATAAGCCAAGAAATTCTGAAAAGCACACCTAACGCAAGGACTGCGGGGTACCCTGGCGGATAGACCGTATACCATTTATCGGAGAGGATAGTATTGCCGACTTCAAAAAATTGGGTTTCGGGCGGAAGTGGTGCCGAAAGCGTCCCGTGTGCAAACAAGCGCGCCTGGAACATGTATGAACAACTGTCCACAAATCCGGGTACGCCATCAAACAGGTACCACGAAATGAAACCGCAGATGAGCACACAACCGATAAACATCCCAATCATAAATGGACGCGGGCGGATATTGCGGATCCATTGGAAAATACGAGAGCAGATTTTATGAATACGGGAGAGCCGCATACCGATTAATCCGCGAAAACATAGGACTATACCGACACTATTAACAACCATACTATATACATCTGAAAGGTGTTTTACATCGTTAAAGTGGACGTACAGTGGCAATACACAAATCGGCAGCAAAATGCTAAAAACAACAGCATGAACCCTCTGTTGCTGCAACACTGTAAAATTGGGGAGTATCAAAAGAAGTGCGTAAAGTAGGAGTGCCCCGGCAATTAGATTTACACTCCAGAGCGGAAAAGATATTGACAGATAGGAAGATTCATGCCAAGAAATGAGTGCTTTGCCATCAAGAAGAATAAGATTCTTTTTCACCCAATACCCGATAGTGAAAAAAAAGAGTCCTCCGAACAGATAATTCCCTATTCTATACCACGGAAGGTGTTCTGATGTCATATACAATAACCCTATTGGTTTCACTTTTCGGTATGGACTTTTACAATAGCCGGAAAGCGGACTGCCAACCGAGGACGAGTTTCCACGCGTTGCAGTTGACCACCGTAAGACCAATTGTCATGCGTTCCGAAAAACGTCACACCAGGGCGCGCTTCAAAAGAACCGCTACCTAATTGCATCGGATAAGGAAGAATGCTCCCGTTGTCTGCCTGCTGTGTAATGGATCCTGTGGGAAATGATACGCCCACATTGCCGAGAAACGTGACGTTATGTCTTTTCCATAATGTCAAAAGTGAGTCCAGTTTGACATCACTGATGCCCGCACTTGATATTTCGTGCATGCCTACGGGATGATCGTGGTGTCCTGTTGCGTGCAGGTGTGCCCCCTCCATCTCCATGTGGCGTTGTTGATAATTTATCATCCCCATGAGTGTGATTTTGTCATGTGGAGCGAACATGACACCGAACAGATGCCCCTTCATGTCCATACGTGTTGGTACCATCATGAAGTCTTTTAGGACATCCGCTGTTTCTACGGCATCTGTGCCGGATTGTAACCCACGCATATCCATCGTCATGAACCGGTAAGCAAGCATCATTTCACCTGCTTTATGCCCATGTTCACCCATAACACCAATCGGCGCGTGGCTATCGGGACGTGCCTTCACAATATCTGTGAAAGGGACAAACAACAGCAAAATAAAAATGATAATGCAAAACGTGTTATGTCTCAAAAGTGCTCCCTATGTGCTTTCCAAGTAAGGTTTCATATCCCAAAGCAGAATAGTGCCATCAGTCCCACTACTTGCTAAGATCATATTATCTGGTGAAAACGCAAGAGACAAAACCTGAGAAGGAACTTTTAAAACAGTAATAAGTTTGCCACTCTTAACTTCCCATAAGCTTAACGTGCTATCCACCGTTTTACTACTGTTTGCGAGATACTTGCCACAAGAAGAAAGTGCCAAAACCGCAGCATGCAGTCTTTGCTCCGTTTGCGGTGTAGGTATCGAAATTACTTTTTCGCGGCTGCGGATGTTCCATAACTCTATTGATTCACGGGACCGCGTATCACAGAAAAAATATGTGCTGTCGTGAGAAAATAGGTGTATGGACATTTCTGTTAAGTCGAATGTCTCAATTTTTTCGCCCTGGGCAACATCATAGAGTAAGTCATCTACTCCAGAAACAAGGTAATTTCCATCCGGGCTAAATACCATCCGTTCGCTACTGGTATATCCTCCTTGACATATATTGCGTAATTCTCCACTTTGCACATTCCAGATATATACCTGATCACTTTCATCGCGGCATGCCAAGAGATTTTTGGTAGGTGAAAACGCCGCATCTACCACTTTTGCTTCTGTCGTAAATGAGGTTAATGGTGCCTCATTTCCTATCTCCCACAAGGTAACTCTATTTTCGTATCCAGAAGTAGCAAAAAACTTCCCTCCAGGGAACACACCTACAGAAAACCAAAATTTAGAGACAGGATCAAAAAGTTGTGGAAAATTTTGGGAATTTGATATATCCCATAATGAAAGACCCGTTCCATATATTGTGGATGCAAGCGTTTTCCCATCTGGTGAAAATGCGAGTGAAAAAATTGAGTCCCAATTATGTAAGTGACGCGACGTGCGTGCTGTCCCGCTGTCAAACGACCATACATTCAATTGCTTCGGGGTCATGGAAACGAGGTGAGTGCCATTTAAAAAGGACTGACGCACACATTCCGCGTATTTCGAGTACGTATATAGTGTCTCGTTTCGTTCCAAGTCCCAAATGGTAGTAGAATCCATTGATGCTCCTGCCGCACGCAAAACTCCATCTTGAGAATAAGATACGTATATTCTCTCAATTGAAGATATTGAATATGTTTTCTGTAGTTCGCAATGTGGAACCTTCCATATTTGGACTAAACCCTCACCAAAGCCCCCAATAGCAAGGAACCGGTTACACGGTGAAAAGGCAAAACTATTCACGATTTCGGGGAAGTCGAGGATGCAGGCAATACGTTCACCTGCCTCCATATCCCATACCGAAATAAAATGCCCTTCGCTATTAACCCCGTCTGAATGACAATCACCAAAACGATATGTTTGACCACATGCCAGCAGGCAACTGTCTGCGGAAAAAGCAAGTGGACCTGTGCGACTATTCGCTATATTTTCAGGGACATCTTCCTCAAGATGGGCAAAATGTTCACCAGTTGCCAACTGCCAAACATCAATGCTCGTATTATGTTGGCGGGAGGCTGCAGCGAGTAGTTGTCCGTTAGGTGAAAATATAAGCCAATCAATATCCATATAAAACTTTTTATGCATCCATTCAGCATACAGGTGATGGTGCTTTTCTTTGTATCCGGGTAAGTCTGGTCTGGTCAGTTTTGCGATGTCTTCGCCGCTATTAACATCCCATACGTTTGCACCGTCAAGACCACCTGCAGCGAAAAACCTTCCATCTTGGGAAAAAGTGCAACTAGAAAACATCGCAGTTTCATCTTCTTTTTTCCACAAGGCGACAGGAGAAAGCGTGGGTAGTTTATACCACCACACGCCTTCAGTTGTCGTGACAGCCACTACACCATTATGGGAACAAAACGCCATATCACTCGCGTATCCCTGTCCAAATCGTCTAATTGTACCTGGCGGCAGTCCCCATTTGCTAATATCGTTATCGTCGAAGTCACGTGGCATCAGCATTTACCTCTACAACTTTTCTTAGGAGATTCTTTACAAACATCAATTCTACCCGGCTGACCATTGGGTTTGGGCAGCTTCGGACATCCTTGATCTGTACACGCATGCGATCCTCCTCCGTCCCTTCTACAGTCAGCACCTGCTGGACAAGGGTATTTGCGTGTTCTACCTTTGCAGGGGTTAGACCCATCCGACTTCTTTGCTTTACACCCTTTTTTGACTGTGCCATCATCTTGTGTAACATGGCAATAAGCATTGCCACAATTACAGTCACCTTGTCCGTTATCGCCATAGCTTAGCCCGCCTGCCGTTGCAAGCCAAGCATCCACTTCGCCACCCGGGACAATTTCAACATTAAACCCATCAAGAGCGAAAGCATAAACAAAACCAGCACCAAACAGAAGGGCTATCATCATGGTGCCGACTACGGTAGGTTGGTTCAAAACTTTTTTCAAAAACATTATATTCTCCTTTTATTTTATGCCGCGTGGGCATTTGATTTTGAAATGCCATACACACGGAGGTGTCTGGCTTATGTGTTTATTTTAAAACACATTCTATGTTCCCCCGATGCGGAACTCTATGTAACGACCTATTAGCCGCCACAACTACATCCACCCTCGTCCGCATCTTCACTTTGTGGTGTTTGGATGGAAGTTTCGTCTGTCTCAGGTGTACCCGAAGGTTGCATCTGTTGTCCAACTTCGTCACTTTGCACTGTGTCGGGGACAGTGGTTCCGCAGCATCCGCCGGGGGTTGCTTGTGGTGTTTCACCTTCAACCGTGGCTGCACCACAACATCCCGCAGCCGGTTGTTCAGCAGCTTCTTGTGTTTGAGTTTCTGTAGCAGGTGCTTGCTGCTGCATAAAAAGGAAGGCACCAAAGCCACCGAGAATCACTATGAAGACCGCAATGTCTAAATATAATTTCCGTTTCATCTAAAATCTCCTATCATTTGTGACACCACATTAAGGGGTCGGTTAGGTTTCCTTATCCAATACTTTTAGCGAAATAAGGCGGTTTGCTATTTCGTTCAAAATACATCCACTCATTAATCAGGCATCATGTTAAGCACTTATGTCTAACGTTATGCTACAACTATACCATTATACGATGTTTTATACTTCTATTAAACACCTTTTATGCAGAGGTATTCAATTGTTGAAACTGTCAGAACTGTGATTTTTGTGATTTATGGATTATCAGGATGAGAGGTTTATGGGAATCATGAATCATTCAACAAAAAACTGACAACTGAATGTCTCTGATGCGCCCATTTCAGTGGCACCTCTCTTCCAATAGTTAGCAAGAACCGTGCCAATAGGCGAAACCGCTTTTACCATTGCCCTATTATACTTTGTCCATCAAGGCGGGACGCGGGATACGGGCTGTACGCCGTATGATCGGGTCGCTTAAAGTTGTTTTTCCTCAGATGTCCCAAAATGAAACACGTTTGGAAGCAGTGTGGTTTTCGGAATCTTTGATAAAACAGGTTCCGGCGTGTTGTGTTTCAATATGAAACAGTGTCCCATATTGAAACAACGTTTTTACGGTAGCAGGTTATACTGCTTCAATTTTCGATAAAGTGTGGATCTGCCGATGCCCAACGCCCGTGCCGCGTCGGAGATATTATTGTCGGTCACTTTGAGTGCATGGACGATGGTTCTCCGTTCAACTTCCTCAAGCGGAAGAATAGTAGTGGTACCCGCCAAGCCTTCTGTAGCGGGCTGTGGGCCCTCTTGTACCAGATGTGAAGGGAGGTTCTGCCGTTGTAGTAAGTCTGTTGTCTCAAACAAAACAGCACTTTCAATAATGTGTTCCAGTTCGCGCACGTTGCCGGGGAAGTTATACTTCACCAACACTTGTCCGGCATCAGTAGAAATGGCGCGAATGGATTTTTCGGCGGCTGCGGCATATTTTTTCAGGAAGTGATGTGCCAAGATTGGAATATCTTCACGCCGTTCTCTTAGCGGTGGAATCACGATAGATAATGCCGCAAGTCGATGGTACAAGTCCAAGCGAAAGTCCCCCTTTTCGACAGCATCCGCTAAATTTCGATGTGTGGCTGTCAGGACACGGATATCGACGGAGATAGTCTTTGTGCCGCCGACCCTTTGAAACTCCCGCTCTTGTAATACACGCAGCAACTTCGCTTGCAAAGCCGGTTGCATATCCCCAATTTCATCAAGAAAAAGTGTGCCAGTGTTTGCTTGTTCAAACTTCCCGATCCGCCGCTCGGTTGCCCCGGTGAAAGCCCCGCGCTCATGGCCAAACAACTCGCTTTCAATCAATCCCTCCGGTATCGCAGCACAATTGACCGGAATAAAAGGCCCTGCTTTTCGCGGACTGTTATTGTGTATTGATTTTGCAACCAATTCCTTGCCAGTCCCACTTTCCCCTTGGATCAGGACGTTAATCGTTCCTGTTGTGGCTGTTTGAATCTGGGTGAATAGGTGCTGCATTTTTTGGGTTTTGCCGATGATTTCACCAAAGGCATGATTCGTTTTAAGTTCGGGCTGTAACGCCATAATCTTCACTTTCCTCCGCTGGGTATGAATACCTTTTGACTCGTCGCGGTAACTAACGACTTTAACATACAGATGAAGGCTTAAATCTAAACATTCACCCAACGCTATCTTATAAAGACTCTTTTTTTTACCGCTTTTCGTGCATAAAATAAAAAAAATGTCAAAAATTACCCGAAAAAAAATGAAAAAAGACTAAATTTTACCCAAAATCAATAATTGTTGAGGCAACTACAAATAAACTTATATGGAAAACGCAACACGTGTGAAATTAAGCATAAATTCGGGTTTGCAAACCCCTCCTACAAAAGTGACCGGTCGGCTATTTAGAAATAGGTTTGACAATCGGTCAATTTCTATGTTAGAATGTCAATAAATCACATTTCTACAGAAGTGGAGTAAAACATGGCAGAACAAAATAGTAACGAAAATGCGGTTGAAACCCTATATCAGACTGAGGCGGCAAGTGGTGTTATCATTAACGCCGTGCAGTTGCAGTCCATTGATATTAACGAACGGTTCACACGGACGAAAACAGAGACGGGGTGGCGCATTAAGTTAGAAGCGTCTGCGCGCGTCACTATCAACTTTATGACGAGTATGCGGAAGCTGGAAATCACACTCATGAAGGACGATTGCATTGAACGCGACGGAGAGGACCTCCTTGTGATACGGAATCAACCTGCAGATGCGTATCGGTCCCAAAGAAGTGTCTCTACGTCGCCGCTTGCGCGATCGAATGAACGCTTATCGGCTGCTAAAACGTCTGAGGATTAGAGGGTCTGCTTCTCTTTGCATCAGGAACAGATAGGGGGTGACCGCCCATTCTGGAACATATCTATCGACTGCTCTCAAGTTTAAAGGGCGGTACCATGATTCCGACAGAGGTAGTGCTGAGTGCCCAAAGTTATGCGCAAGTCGCCTCGGAGCTTGCTGAAACGCTCGGTTCCGAATGTATATCACATTTGCAGCTTGCCCATCACCTCGCCTTAACTATTTCTATCCAACAAGAAAATACAGATGTGGTTATCCTCAAGGAGTTGAGTCCGAATCCGTGTCCGATCTGTCACCGTCGATTAACGTTTCTTCGGGAAACAATAGAACGTTTTGAAAGCGACGGTTTTCAGCAGGTGCGTTGTCCTATGGGACACCGTTATCCGGGGGTGCTGAAGGTATACTATCTTGACATTTTCCAACACACTACGGACAGAGAACAGGAAAAACCTGTGAAGGTGTGTCCAGAGTGTGAAGGTAAACACATCCAGTATTTGGCAGCGAATGTGATGTTTTGCCTTGACTGTGATTGGGATAGCGGGATGGAGCCACGGTTTTAGGGACAGCGTGTCGGAGATTAATAACCGAATTTGGTTCAGAAGTGTTGGGTGGCGCGCTGAAAAAGCGCGCCGCCTCTACGTCTGTCCTATAGAAATAGGTCTAATGGAAATGCCCGGCGTGTGGATCCGCCGCTGCTGCTGCCATATCCGGTGGTTCTTCAATCTCTGTAATAAGTGTTTCTGTCGTTAGGAGTAAACCTGCGATGCTGGATGCGTTCTGTAGCGCGGAACGGACAACCTTGGTCGGGTCAACGACTCCTGCTTCAAGCATGTCGCCGTATTCCGCTGTAGCGGCGTTGAAACCGAAATTCCCTTCGCCTTCCTGTATTTTAGCAACGACGACTGAGCCTTCCATCCCAGCGTTTTCAGCAATAGCACGGACAGGCGAGAGCAGACTGCGGCGGATAATATTGCCGCCCGTCTCTTGGTCGCCTTCCAACTCTAAACTATCCAATGAAGTTGTAGCTCGGAGGAGTGCGATGCCACCGCCGGGGACGATCCCTTCTTCAATAGCAGCGCGCGTTGCTGCGAGTGCATCTTCAAATCGCGCTTTCTTCTCTTTCATCTCTACTTCTGTCGCAGCTCCAACGTTGACAACAGCAACCCCGCCGGCGAGTTTTGCGAGTCGTTCTTCCAACTTCTCACGATCATAATCAGAAGTCGTTTCCGCTATCTGTTTACGGATCTGCGCGACTCGTCCGTCAACATTCGGTTTCGCACCGCTGCCGCCAACGATTGTCGTATTATCCTTGTCAATGATGACACGGCGAGCGGTACCGAGCATACCGACGACAATATTTTCCAAGCGGATACCTGTCTCTTCGGCAATCACTTGCCCGCCTGTGAGGATGGCGATGTCTTCTAACATCTCTTTGCGTCGGTCCCCGAACCCAGGAGATTTTACTGCGGCAACCTGAAGTGTCCCACGGAGCTTATTGACGACTAAAGTCGAAAGTGCTTCGCCTTCCACATCTTCAGCGATAATCAACAGCGGTCGTCCGAGTTGCATTGACTTTTCCAGGATCGGTGCAAGGTCTGTTACTGTGCTAATTTTTTCGGTGTTAATGAGAATAAGCGGGTTCTCAAATTCAACGGTCTGTGCTTGGAGGTCTGTTACGAAATTTGATGATAAGAAACCGCGATCGAATTGCATGCCCTCAACGATGTCAACGGTAGTTTCTGAAGTTTTACCTTCTTCAATCGTAATGGCACCGTCGTTTCCAACTTTCCCGATCGATTCAGCGACAATCGTACCGATGTTGCTATCATTCGCTGGGTCGTTCGCAGCGATTGAAGCGACTTGTAGGATTTCTTCGTGTGTATTCACAGCACGACTCTGTGTCGTAATTGCATCTACGACGGCAGCGACAGCTTTGTCTATACCGATCTTCAGCTGCATCGGGTCAGCACCGGCTGTGACGTTTTTCAGACCTTCATGAAGGATTTCCTGACCTAACAGCGTAGCCGTAGTCGTTCCATCTCCAGCGATGTCGTTTGTTTTAGTTGCGATGGATTCCAATAGTTGGGCCCCCATATTTTGGTATGGGTCCGGGAGTTCAATTTCTTTTGCGACGGTAACACCATCGCACGTTACCAGCGGGGCACCGAAAGATTTTTGGATGACGACATTTCTTCCGCGTGGCCCAAGGGTAACCTTAACAGCGTCGGCGAGAATATCAGCGCCTTGCTTCAGTGCTACCCTGGCTTCCTCGTCAAAGATAATTTGCTTTGCTGGCATTGAATTCCTCCTATATCAATTTTAGTGTTAAAAAAGTGTTGCGATTCTAAATCGCTTTTATAATTATAGCATACACAGCGTATAAAGTCAATTGAAAATGGCGAGGTGACAGGGTCATTCAATTGTATGTACAATTTGGATATTGGTTTTGCTTTACATAAGTTCTTGGGAAAAAATCGCGAGCACAGCTCGCTCCTACAATCGAAGAAATTCACATACGTAAAGTGAATAGGGACAATTGAATAGTCATGGCGAGGTGACAATGCAGATCGCATTTGGGCGAGTACGCCGCAAAAACCCCGCCAGCAACCATCAAATGTTTAATATTCAACGGGTTTCGCTACGCGACTTAAAATCCGCGGGGATCCTTCAGGCTGCCCCACGTAACTGCTAATTTCTGTGCGGGATCAACTGCGAGTGTCGCTTCGCCTAATGTAATCGCCGGAATGACGGGTACGGCTCCTAATTCCAAAGAGACGACATCTATCGTTTCGATCCAGTCATCGGAACGCGGATTTTCCCATTTCGTGGTAATCAAGCCGGCATGTCCACAGGGACCACCTTCTTTTTTAATCCAACCCCAGACGGAGTTATCGTCCTCAAGCGCGTTGCCGTCGTGGCACCAGTCGTCGGAATTAAAACCTGAAATCATCTCCAGTTCTTCCATTTTCCCGCTCCGGTAGTGCATGACGAACTTGTAGCTCGGTACACCGTTCTGTTCCCATCCGGTTGCGTGGAAAAAATAGACGAACTTCGCTTTGCCGCCGACTTCAATATCTTCGACTGCCTTGGGCCATTTCGCGGCGTTCGTTCCAAAGACGACGATAGCACCATCAATAATCTGGAATTCAACCTTTCCGTCTGGTCCGTCAAATTCGCCGACTTCGTCAATCGGAAGGCGAGAGAGTGTGCTGTCTCCATCGTTCAGCGTCCACCATTCGTGGTCGACCAGTTTTGTGTTTGCGTAGGGTTCAATATCAACAAACACCCATTCGTCTAACGCTGTCGCGGTTCCTATTGTAAATAGACTCACGGCGCAGCAAAAAGCTGTCAGCATGAACAACTTAACCATTTTCATAGCGGATTCCTCCTCTATTGATTTATGGGGATAGTATAGCAGAATTAGAAATGATGTCTACAAATTTTGATGTCTGTAAAGATGCTTCTTGACAAACTGACTTTTTTGATTTATCATTTTAAAGCAAGTTGATCTCAAGAATTGGGTGTGTAAAGTTTTTGGTAGTGTCTTCAGTCCCATAGGGACGGTATGTTTATAGAAACGGTATTCCGCGCGGAGACAGGTTGCCCCGTAGGGGCGATATGTTTATAGAGCTGCGATTAAAACAAATTCTATAAACATAGGGGCCCTTACAGGGCTAAAGAGGGAGGGTGGTACCACGTGTTTCTATAAACATACCGTCCTTACAGGACTAAAGCAGCGTAGGTTGGGTTGAACGGATGCCACCAAAAACGCCTAAATCATAGAAAAACACAACCGCCTCCATACACCACACATCAACCAGAGACCCAGTGAAACCCAACGGTTGTCTGCTGAAGTCCCCCGCGATGCTGACGGTATGAAGTTGGGTTTCACTAAGTTCTTGGGGGTATAAACCGATATTTTTTGGTTGAAGTCGATTCGAATCCCACGGTTTCCTTCTCAGTTCCGTTCAACCCAACCTACAGGCTAAATTCGCATCGTTCCAGCCCAAGGCACGCAGAATCGGTAAGACAACGTACTGCTGGATAGTTGCTTCATTGGCTTCTGCTAAGTGTTGTTTGTGTTCAAGAATGTGTGCGATAGTGTTTCTCAAATGGGTCATGCAAAATTTCCTTGCTATAACGCAAGTTCCCTATTTATTCTCACTGCGAAGCAATAGCACTCCTACGGAGTGCAGTCGCTTAAATATATCTTACTATAGACATATCACCCCTACGGGGTGAGGAAAATAATAGAACATGATTACGTCATTAGTGTTAATCACCGTTCCATGGAAAAGATCAATTTCTGGATCAAAATCAACAACACCTATATAACCTTTGTATTCAATCATAACATAATCCCAACGGAAAACAAGATTTTTATTTTTTTGATGACGGAACAGCAGGCTCCACATACAACGTCTTTTCACGTGTGTAATGCACGTAGCCAGCGACGTTACCTTTCCGTTTTACGACATAGCGGGCCCAGGTATAGTCAACGGGGACATTACTTGCATGGTGTGCTTTGCTATAATAAGCAGCGAGCTGCGCGGCTTGTAATAAGGTCGGCATCGGGATGTCCGGACGGTTTTCTGGGTTACGGATAATGACATGCGAACCGTGGATCTGCTTGGCATGCAGCCACATGTCGCTCGGTTTGGCGATCTGACGCAGGAGCAGATCGTTCGACTGGCTGTTCTTGCCAACATACATCTGGAAACCGTTGGTGGAGGTGTATCTTCGGAAAGGACCTTCGCCGACTTCCTGCTTCCGCTTCCTGCTTTGTGGGGGTTTGAGATAGCCGTTCCCGACGAACGCTGCGCGAAGTCGCTGCAGTGCTTCTAAAGTTCCAGCGGATTCCAACTGAGACGCATAAAGCTGGAGCGCTTCTTGATCCGCATCCAAGTCTGCGATGAGCTGCTGGATACGCGAACGTCCGCGCTTCGCCTTTGCGTATTTCTTGAAATAGGATTGGGCGTTTTCGGAGGGACTCTGCTCCGGGTTGAGCGGTATTGACATTTTTTCGAGTTCAGGACTATAATAGTTCTGAAGTTCTACCTGTTTCTGTCCGCGGGTGATCGTGTGGAGGTTGGCAAGGATCAATTCACCTTGAATGCGGTAATCGTCCGCTTTTTCTGCGCGCGCCAAATCGGCTTTTAGTGCCTTCGCTTTTCGACGGAGGACTCCCTTCTGCTTCGTCAACGCTTGTGTCAGCGTCCGGTGTTCCGAGGCGATGTGCTCTTTCAAGGTGATCGCGTCGTAGTATGCACAGAACGCCTCGCTCATTGTGTCATAAGTTTGAGTGGCGGCATTCGGAAATTGCTGTAGCGGTAGTGCCGATACCGCGACCGGCTCGTTGGCATCTATGGACAGTTGCGGTGAAGCGTGTTTCGGATCGAAATAGGTGATAACCTGCTGATAAGCATCCCAGAGTGGTGTCTCAGCTGCGCGTGCCACGACTTCCTTCGCGAGCGTCGGACTGAAACCGTCAATTTTGCTAAAGAGTTGTCGCCAACTGACATCGGTTTGTCCATCCATGAGCGCCGTAAACGCGGCTTTGTCTAACGCCAACGGATCCGCTTTCCCCTGTTGCGGTGGCAAAATGTATGTCTCCCCGGGCAAAATTTCTCGGTGTCGGCTCATCGTCTCGTCAATACGTTTGAGGCTTTCCAGAATCCTGTCGTCGGTTGCATCTATGAGAATAATGTTGCTATGTTTGCCCATCATCTCTGCGATAATCGCTTTGGGGGGTGGCTGTATCGGTTCATCGGTGACGGGTTGGACAGTCATTTTAAGGATCCGATCCCAACCGAGCTGCTCAATCCCGGTAATCGTGCCGCGTCTCAGATGCGTTGTGAGGAAGTCTGCGAGATAGGACTGTTTTTGCCCGGGCGCGGGTTTTTGGACGAGATGGGCGCGCGCATGTACCGAATGCGCGGATAGCGTGAGCCAATACGTTTCGGCGGCATGCCCTATTTTGAACGAAAAGGTATTGGCGTTCGCCTGTTCAATGTGCCGAATCGTGCCGCCTAAGAGGACTTCGCGGAGTTCCTGCGCCACAATGCGGAGTGCTAAAGAATCAAAAGACATGATAACAGATGTTCCTAATGATACCGCTTTAAGTCTTGTGTTATCCCGCGGAGTTGCGCTTGGATTTCTGTTGGGACGCGTGGATTAAAGGGGCCGCCACTGCCTGCAGTAATATCATCAAAACCGCTTAAAAGCATCGCCTCAACGACGGCAGAGTAGTTATAGACGCGCTCGTTCATGAAACGGATCTCCTCAAGTGGTGCAATGTCTGCCTCAATCTGTGCAGAAGTCTCGTAATCACCACGCCGTTGCGCGTTGTTAATCTCGTCTGAAGCGCGTGCGAACGCAACCGCTATACCGGAGGTGTGTCCCTTTGTACCGAGTTGTGCAGCCCGCGTGCATCTGTCACCGATCCCCCACATCACAATCCCGCTATCGCCGACACCTTCAACGAGTGGCTCCACATCTTCTTCACCTGTGCCAATCTTCACGCCGATGAAATGCGGCGAGTCGTTTAGAAGTCGGATGACGGCTGATAAGTCGCGTTTCTGACGGAAATAGTAGAGAAATCGCGCACCACACGCAATCCCATATCTCTCACCGAATGCCATATACTGTTGATAGACACCTTCTGGGTTAGAGATACCGGTCAGCGGCATGAGCAGATAGGCATCTGGCGGTCTTTGGAGTTCCGCCTGTGCTGCAATCAGTTGCCCTGCTTGGTGGATGGGGTTGGGAACGATACCGGAGATGAGGATGCCGTTTTTGCCTATCTGTTGTCCGGTCTTGTCAATGAGACGAAGCTGCTCGGCTTCACTGATATGGTGAATCAGGCTTGTTCCAGCGATTGCGATGACGCGCTGTCGTCCTTCGTCCAAGTAGTTGTTGTGCATCAGATAGTCGATATTTTTCGCATGCCCCGTATAATCGATTTCGCCCGCTTTGAAAGGGATAATAGGAATCGCGGTAACCGAGTTAAGCGTATCCAGAAGTTGTGGTAGCTCTAATGGCATAATTTCTCCTTTTAAAACCTTTTCCGCAGGACGAACGCGCTTGTCAGTGCGCCTGTCGAGGGGTCGGCCTGGACATCTATAGCGAAGGTGTGGGTTCGTGTTTGCGCTTTCAGATTTTGTGAGCGGGTATTAAAGCGTTTGGTTGTGATACGCGCTTCTACAGCACTCACAACATGGTTTAAAATCGCCAACCCCAAAAAGAGTTTCGCGCGTTCAAAGGTATCGTTTGCCTTTTGGCGCAGCTCAAAAGCCTCCAACCGGTATTTTGAACCGAGTCCTCTCTCTTCAAGGTCCCGATGGTTCTCATTTTTTAGGTCTGGGTTCAAATCCGCCCAATACCATTTACCGGTGCGGTTTCGGGTCGCCTCGGAATCATAGTCGTGGTTCCAGGTTTCATACTGCGTGGCGTGTTCAAAGTCCTCGATCGGATCCCAATCTTCAAAGGAGCCGGGTCCGATAAAAATAACGTGCTCTCTGACGACATCGCGATAATCATCGCGTGTGTTTGCAGCCGAGTTTCGCAGAATGAAAAAGGTTGCAAGGAAACCGACCTCTGCTGCGGTATAGATATAACCGTGCTTGGCACCTGTGTAGAGTTGTCCCATGCCCGGAATAACAAGCGAATAGAGAAACGCCTCATTCGGAGATTTCCGCGGTTGAAGGGGGTGGTTTGTCGCCATAGTGACGGCTGCTTGGTCAGCGAGTGTGCGGTTACCGAGTTTAGAATCGAGCGCGAAAACCGTGAACGGTTGCGCGTTGAGAACATCAGAAGCCAGGCAGACACCAGACGCTAAACACAGCAGTAGCACAAGTGTCAAAATTTGGGTATTAAATTTCACTTTCGGTGTCTCCTTTTAAAAGATGATTATACCCGTCGCTTCGATGAGCCGTTGATTGTTTGGACCGAAACTCGGACCGTAACTCAAATCAAGATTGAATAGGTATATCTTCACGCCGATACCGCCGGTAAAATAATCTGTCAAATTCGGTAGATTGATACCGGGTTCAATTTTATAACCGACGCGGAGGGCGAGGATATTGCCGAGCCAGTACTCCAAACCGAGATTTTTTTGGAGATGTCGCCATTCAAACGCTCGGATACCGACCCCTCGGTCAGAAAGGAGTTGCGCTCGCGTCAGTTTTTCCTCTCTTTCGGCGTTAAGCCGTTCTAAGTCGACGGCTAATTCGTCTTCATTTTCTGTAAGCTTATCAATATACGCGGTGAGACCGCTGACAAAGCGGATGTGATTATACCGATCGCGATAAAGGGTCATAGAGGTACCGAGGCGTAAAAATCGGGGTAACGGGTCGGCTTGGTTTTCATCAATAAACGAGATACCGGGGCCGATGTTCTGAATTGCGGCACCGACTGTCGTCGGTATAAGATCAAAGGGTAGGAGGTATTGCATGCCGAGATCGACGGCATAAGAGCTTCCGTTCTCGCGTCCGAGTACCATGCGAATGACTTTGCCGTTGATGCCTGCGGATAAAAACTCCGTAATCCGGTCTGCATAAGAGAATGTCAACGCGAAGTTGGTACCGAGGCTCTCCTCGCGAAGCACTTCGGGAGAATCCGTGGTAACGGGGATGGTGCCTTGTCCTTGCACCTGTAGCGTCGCGCCGATGGTGCCAGCCTCTCCGAGGGGCATAGCGCCGGAGAGGAAGGTATAGTATAACCCTTCACCGGCTTCGCCGAACGGTCCGCTGTAATCTGTATAAAACATTGAGGCTTGCGCCGCTTTTTTACCGGATCGGAGTCTGCTTTCAGGCATATCCGCGAGCCCGCTCGGATTCCAGAGGGATGTCGTCACGTCGCCGGACATCGCAGAAAATGCGTCACCGAGGGCTCTTGCGCGTGCCCCCCCGCCGAGGTTCAATATCTGTGCGCCGGTCCGTCCGGGCCCTGCAAGCCCTGTCATCGGAAAAAGGATGGTAAGCGATAAAAGTAGTATGAGGGTTTTTCGTATAGAAACGTACACTGGATTGTGGCTCCTCTTGTCAATTTAAAGTTTAATTCCGACCTTATTATATATCTTTTTGCCATCTGTATATAATAACGTAACTGACTTTAAAAACGCAAATTGGTTTAATTTGTTTACAGAGACATTCAATTGTACGATTTGGATATTGGTTTTGCTTTACATAGGTGAATGTTATTAGCAAAAAATCGCGAGCACAGCTCGCTCCTACAATCGAAAAAATTCACATACGTAATTGGCAAGTGTGGGATAAACCTGCTATACTTATTGAGAGCTCTGGATGGAAAAACCACACAATGCACAATACTAAATTGGAACCCCGCACAAAAATTCTGACGATGCTTATCAGTGGCTGTCTTGTCATTCTACTAGATAGCCCGACTGCCTTGCTTGTCTGTTTCCTCGGTAGCCTTACGCTCATCGTGCTGTCATGCCCGACGTGGCGGCAGATCGGGTTACTTTGCGCCTTCCTCTTTTTTACAACGTGGGGACTCATCTACAGCCAAGCGATCTTTTATAACGAATTTCCGCGCACCGCCCTCTTTACGCTCGTGCCACCGGAATTTCCGCTTATTGGAAAGATGACAGGCGGGATTCGGGTCTATCGGGAAGGATTATTTCACGGGATTATCCAATCTCTCCGTTTCAATACGACGCTTGCGATCGGGTGTTTCATTGTTTGGACGACGCAACCCCGGGATCTGCTCCTCGCTTTAGCGCAGTTGCGCGTTCCTACGACGCTCGCCTTTATGGTGACGACGGCGTTGCATTTTATTCCGGTCATTGCGAATGAAGCATCGGCTGTGTTTCGGTCGCAGCGGTTAAGGGGGTTCCGCTATTTCCGCCTCAATCTATTCGCGACGTGTCGCGGTGTTATCAATAGTTTTCGTCCTATTCTGGCGGGCAATATTCGGCACGCAACGCACCTCAGCGAATCCGTTGAGAGTCGAGGTTTTTCGCCGGAAACAGCGGGACAACGCACTTCGCTACGGACGCTGAAGATGGGCGCGTGGGATTTCAGTCTGCTTGCGGTGTTGGTTGCCTGTTTAATCAGTATCGTTGGGTTGAAATTGCTCTATTTCTGTTATGCGAACGGGTTTTATTACGCCTCATGGCTGCGGGACATATATACCTTCACGCGCGAGGTTTTATGAAGGCATCTAAACTAACGTCCGACTTCCCATGCAAGGTGTTGCAATTCCGGTCCAATCAACTTTTCCCATGCCAATTGCACAGCCGCCGTTGAGCCGGGTGTAGAGATGACCACTTTTCCGCGATAGACTCCTGCAGTCGCTCTGGAGAGCATCGCTGCTGCGCCGACTTGATCGTAACTGAACATCCGAAAGAGTTCGCCAAAGCCGGGGAGCGTCTTTTCTAACTTGCGATTCAGAATATCAAAAGTCGTATCGCGAGGTGCGATGCCGGTCCCGCCGTTGAATAAGATGACTTGTGCGTCGCTCTCTGCCATTTTATCTAAGACTGCTGCGACTTGGTCGGGTTCGTCTTTTATGATTTCATAGGCGGCGACACTGTTGCCCTCTGCGGCGAGTTGCTCGCGTAGGAATGCGGCGTTTTGGTCTGTTTCAGGGGTCCGTGTATCGCTGACGGTAACAATCGCGACAGCGACAGGTCCCTCTTCGGTTGCCATTTCTCGGTGTTGTTGTGTACTTGTAGAAGTTGTTGCCATTGTTCCCCTTTCGGTTATTGGTTCGGATAGGGTTTGCTGAGATGTTTCGGCATCGTGAAAAAGATGCCACCCGTCTGTTCCACAAGGGTCTTCTGGAAGTCTGTCGGGCTCGGATGACCGATAACATAAGCGCGGATGCCTAACGACTGACACACACTGAGCGCACGTTCAGGCGGATACTTACCGGTCGTGGGTTCGTCTGTTAAGATGAGCAAGATACGGCTTGCGTACGGGCTGAATTTCACTTTTGGAACGCCCTCCACAATCGCGTCAATCAGATGCTCATCGCCACCGAACGGGTCCTCCATATAACTCGCTAACATTGACTCGTTCAGCGGCATCTGTGTAACCACCGCGCCGTTGATAACTTTGATCGCATCTTTCGCCTCCGCGAAACGGATGAGTCCGATCCGATACTTGACAGGCAGAATATCTAACCTGCCGATCAGTGTGCTGAGACCGAGCATAATCGCTTCAGATTTGCCGCCCATACTCCGACTGTAGTCCAGCATAATCACAATGTCCACAAAAGTGCCAAACCCCTTTTCAGGCGAGGCACCGGGGCTGCCCCCGGCATAGACGTTCAATTTATTTTTTTCGCTCCGGACGGTGTACATCCGCTTACCCCGCTGGTCGTTTATCAGCCATCTGTTCCCGCGCTGCTGCGTCAGTGCGCTGAGATTCTCGGAGAGATTCCAACTCTCTGGATAGATACCGGCATAGACGTTTAACCTGTCCCCCGCTTTACGGATCGTGTAAGTCTGTCCGCTTGCGTAGTCCGTGAGCACCCATAGATCACCTTTTTCCCGCTCCCAGACTTTGGCATTATTAAATAGACTTCCGCCCACAGATAAAGTGATCCCGTTTTCTTGGAATAGACGTTCCAATTTCTTTGTGGGTAGATCGCCATCTTCGAGCTGCACTTCAAATTTCGACTCCATGCTGAACAGCAATTGGCCCCCGCTTCGGCGAATATCTTTAACGATGTCTCGGAAGACTTTGATGAATGCCCTGTTGCCGGCGTGCGTGCTTGGCAGCGTGGCTGCACCGCCGATGTCTCCTGGAATCCGTTGCCAGAGTCCGCCTGTTTCCTCTGCAAGGCGTGGTTGAAACGGTTCTGTATGTCCGAGAACATTAACGCGGATTTCTTGAAGTTGGTATTCCTTAATCACCTTCTCCCGCATCATTTCATAACTGCCCTCTTTGCGAAAAGCTGTTGATGCGGGTTCGTCGGTTACGAGGACGATAAATTTATCGGCATCCGCATGAAAGTCGATATGACCGAGGGTATCGATTAAAGCGTCAAGGGCGTGTTCATTGCCGCTGAGTGTTGTTTTTTGCATCCGTCTACGGAGCATTGCGACATCGGGTAACAAGGTACGAACTTCCAATTTTTGACCTTCATGGCGGACGCTGAATTCAGACATACCGAGGTGGTACTCCAAACTGACGAGATCAAACGCGTCGGTCATGGCGTAAAGGTTCGCTGCGACTTGCTGGATATTGTCGCGCATGCTTGCGCTGGTGTCCAGTACAAAGACAACGTTCACCTTGTCCAATTCGCGTGTGGCGATGATATGGTCAGCGATATTTTTAAGAGCTTCAGCGAATGGGTTGGTGCTATCTCCGTCGCCGGTGCCTTCGCCTTCATCTTTGCCATCACCGTCCCCGATAGTTCCGACATCGGCGGTGCCTGTCGATTCGAGTTTGTGAAAACCGTAGGCACCATCGCCTTTAACGCGTTGTCGCGGGCTATCAACGCCTTCACCTGCGGTCGTTTGAAAAGGACTCGCCACGGATTCATGAATCGGTGTGGATTGGCTATTGAAGGGGCGCGCTTCTGTCATCACGTCCGGGAGTGCTGTCTCTGTATCCGACACAGATTGTGTGGCATTATGCAGCAGTTCTGCTTCTGATTGCCGTACAGTTTCATTGATTAAATTGGCAGAGGCAGCCAGGTTTAAATGGCGTTGGCTCGACTCGGTAGTTGGATCCGTCTGCTGTGGTACCCGTAGCTGCTTCGGTGGCGGTGGTTTAAGTCTACGGACCTGTTTCGGGCGGGGTGTCGGCTTTATCAATTCCACTGCCATCACATCTTCAAAGTTCGTTTGGCTTCGGGTATAAAACGAAAACGTGAAGACGATAGCGAGGGCGAGGTGCAAAATACCTGCAAAGAGGAGTGCCCGCATTGAGCGATGTTGTCTCTGGTAACGGTTCATAATTTTTTCTCCACGATAAGAAGTTAGTTCATTATAGCATAAAAAACAGGATTGTTCAAATTAAACTTGACAAATTCTGTTCTTTATGATACACTTTTATGAATTCTATAGGACTTTGCACTTTTTTCTTGCAATTTATATCTGAAAAGTGCTATAATTAAAAGTGTATTCTTTAAGTGCCGCGCGGTGTCGTATACAACAGCGCGAAGTGCTAAAGAATCACATCGCTGACAAAAACCGACATCGGTTCGGTTTGCCGATGGAACGTCAGCACTCACACGTGTGATTGCATTGCAGTACTGCTATCACCGAAAGTTAAATCTGACGAGGGGATGCGGCTTTGAGAAGCGCGCTTTTTGCTCAAAGTTCAGAACCTTGTGTCCATTATTTAAAGAAGGAGATTTCATAGCTATGAAAAAATTAACAATCTTTATCACACTTGCCTGTGTTGTCGTGATTTCGCCAATGGTATTTGCACAAAATTGGCAGCCTGCAGGTGATACTTGGATTGCAAAGTGGTGGGGACTTGACCTGGTAACGGATACTGGGGGTTTCGACGTATCCGCAGAAACTGACTACCTTTCCGAAGGTAGTGGCGGTATGATTTCAAATGCTTCGGTTTCCACACGCGACGGTGCAGGAAAGACAGCGAATACCATTGTTAATCTGCCGGATAACGGTGGTGCACTTGCTTGGTCAATTGTTAACCTTAATATCGAAGATCAGTTTAATATATCCACGAGCCATGGTTTTCAAAGCGAGAAAAATAACATTACTTGGCACGGGATTATCGCTATCATCTCGCCGGATGATCGGACAACGACGATGCATCCCGCACACGATGATCACGCGCAGATCTGGGTTAACGGTGAAAAAGTTTATGACAACCCTGATTGGACACGCGGTGTTCAAGAAGTCCTACAGCCAACTGAGATTCAACTTAAGAAGGGTGAAAATTTCTTGCACTACAAATGTGGTGAATCCGGTGGCGCAGATTACGTCAATCTTCGCTTCGAAGCGACTGATACCGACCTTCTCATCGCACCCACGCTGGATGACATCTTCCTGAATGTCCTGACCCCCGTTGAACCGAAAGGCAAACTGGCGACCCAATGGGCAGACATCAAGCGTCAATAATTTTTGTCAGAAACAAAAAACAACAAAGAACCCGTGTCCAAGTTAGGATACGGGTTTTTGTTGTCTGTTCTGAACTGTGATTTTTGGATTGATGGCTTACGAAAATAAGAAACCCAAAATAAGAGACATTGAAAATCTTTCACTGCTTCGCCTCTACAATCGTTAAGGTTTGATTGACAGACACGTCTTTCAATACCTGTGTCGTTCCATCTTGCCAGACAATAGCGATCTTCTCAATATGCTCACTCTTACCTAATCCGAACAGCAATCGCGTATCGCTGCCCGACGCGTAACTTGAACCACTTTTGATTTCGCTTATCTGTATCATGTCCGCAGTTGAAACCGTAACTTTCGCGCCGATCGCATCGCGGTTATGCTGAGAGCCGACGAGTTTAAGCCCGATCCAATTCTTCGTGTTTCCACCATCGTTGCGAAGCAAAACGGCATGCTGGTTGGAATTCATGATAACGATATCGGTATCGCCATCGTTGTCGTAATCGGCAGTCGCAGCTGCTCTGCCAACGCGTGCCTGTGTGAAATACGCCCCAGCCGTCTGTGATACATCTGTGTAAGTGCCATCGCCGCTGTTTTGAAACATCTGGTCGCGTTGCGCGTAGGTTTCGTGGTCCATTAAAATTTCGATGACATCTTGCGGGTGTCCGTTTGCACAGAATATATCCAGATGTCCATCGTTATCGTAATCTAAAAAGAGTGGACTAAAACCGACATAAGGCAGGGTCGGTTTTTGTAAACCACTGTCCGCTGTTGCATCAACGAAGAAGCTACCTTCTTCATTCTTATAAAGGGTCGCTTTCTCAGAATTTGCAACGATGAAGTCAAGCCAGCCATCACCGTTATAGTCGCCACAATCCACACCCATAGAGCCTTCCGCGACACCGTTCTCATCATAACCGACCCCGATGAACAGGCTTTCATCGGTGAAAGTGTTATCCCCGTTGTTATGGTACAGGAAGTTACGATTCGTATCGTTAGTGACATAAATATCAGGGAACCCATCATTATCGTAGTCGCAAGCGACGGCTGCCATACCTCTTCCCTCATCAGGATTTATCACGCCCGCGGCTTCCGCGATATTGGTAAAAGTGTTGTCGCCGTTGTTTCGGTAAAGCACATCGGGTGTCCCCTTGTAGCTGCGCGGATGCCCGTAACCGATAATCCCTTTAAAGGTTGTGACTGGCATCGCCAATTCGTAGATCAGGTAATTGACGACGAAAATATCCAAATCGCCATCTACATCGAAATCGAGATAGATAGCTGCGATCCCCCAAAGCGTGTTATCAATCCCTGCGGTTTCGGTGATGTCCGTGAAGGTGCCGTCGCCGTTGTTTCGGTAAAGCGTATCCTGTCCGAAATTCGCGACGTAGAGGTCGGCATCGCCGTCGTTATCAATATCTCCGGCGGCAGCTGCCATTCCGTATCCTGTGTCCCCTGCCCCTGACATCTCGGTAACATCTGTAAAACGTCCATCGCCTTCGTTCCGATAGAGCGCGTTTCCGAATTGTGGCTGCTGGTTGTCCTGCTCCGCTTGCGGAATAACATCGCTGTTAACAAAATAGAGGTCAGCATCGCCATCGCTATCGTAATCAAAAAAGACAACACCAGACCCCATCGTTTCAATGATGTGCTTATGCGCGGTTTTACCGTTGCTATGTTTGAAGTGGATACCTGCTTCTTCAGTGACATCCACGAAGATAGGCGGCTGTGCGGCAGCGCTGCCGATAAATATGAGCGTGAGCAGTAGGGGACAGAGAAACTGATGCTTTGGCATTGTGTAGGACTATTTTGTTGTTTTTTCTGCGGTTTTTGCCAATCGGAACCCGACAAAGGAGGTCTTCAGGTTTGGATAGAGATAAAACCGGAACGTTGTGCTGCATCGGGCGATTCTGTCGATCCAAGACCCGCCGCGGATAACACGCCAGCTGCCGACAACGGGTCCCGTTGGATTTTTCTTCGGACGGTTCGCCGCATCTTGTGAACTGGTCCAATAATAGACATCGCTGTACCAATCGGCTGTCCACTCCCAAACGTTCCCAGCCATATCCATGACCCCGTAGTAACTTTTACCTTTCGGAAAACTTCCTACGGGTGCCAGGCGATTTTTGTAGCCGTCATCGTCGGCAGCTGTGTTTGCGTACGGTTCGATGCCATTGCCCCAGGGCCACGTTCTATGGGTGTAGCCGCGCGCCGCTTTTTCCCATTCCGCCTCGGTTGGTAAGCGCATCCCTTTCCATGTCGCATAAGCGTTTGCGTCGTGCCATGAAATACCGACAACGGGGTGATTCGGGAACTGCTCCGCGCGTGCTGGCCAGTCACCAATCTCTGGAAGATGTGTAAAATTTTCAGGTGTATGTTGCGGAATTTTCTGCGCGGTAAGTTGGCGTTTCCAAAATTCGTAGTACTCGGCGTTGGTCACCTCGTATTTACCGATATAATAGGCATCAAGGTAGACTTTATGCATCGGTTTTTCATCGGCGGCGCGGGTGTCGCTCCCCATTGTGAAGGTGCCGGCAGAAATTAGGATCATATCCTCCATATCTTCGGCGAATAGAGTCGTACAGGCACAGACACTCAAAAGCAGCGTGAGGAGGCACAGGCGTGTGATATTGAAATGACTATTTTTGTTTCGCTTTTCGTTGAGACAAAAGGTGTTCATAGGCGCGATAATGCTCCTGTGCAAGCTGCTGATTTCCAAGGCTCTGATATAATTTTGAAAGATTAAGATGGTAATAGGGTTGTTCGCTGTCGAGTTCAACGGCTTTTTGGAATGCCACAAGTGCTTTTTGTTGGTCGCCTTGCATCGCATAAGCACTCCCGAGCGTGTTATAGAGAATAGATTCGTTAGGCATCAGCTGGATAGCCTTTCCGACGGCTTCCGCTGCGTGCTTCGGATAGTTAAGGTTCATAAACGCTCGCCCCAGTCCGTGATGGAAATCGGCGTTGTTAGGTGCGAGTTGGATACACTTCTGAAAGACCTGAACGGCTTCGGGATAATTCTTTTGGTTCATCAACAGAGTGGCTAAGCCTGTCCAAGCCTGAAGGTTGTTCGGTTCGGCGCGCGTCAGCCGCATGAGGCGTTCGTATTCGGCGAACTCCTTTTGTAAATGCTGATAAATTTGCATCTCGGCTCTGCTTTTCTCGCGGTCGCCGGATCGGAGGTATGCCATACCGAGTCCGTAATGCGGTTCCGCGTAACGTCCCGGTCCGAATGCTAACGCCTGTTTGAAGTTTTCTATCGCTTCTGGGTATGCTTTCAAATTGAGGTGCGCCGTGCCGAGTTCATAATAGGTGCCTGCTGACTTCGGTTTCAGCGTAAGTGCCTTCTCCAAAACTGGGACTGCGTCCGCATAGCTGCGTAATTTTACGAGTGCCTTGCCGAGGACTTCATAGCCGCGCGCGTGTTGTGGTGACAGTTCAATGACGCGTTCTAACGCCTTAACCGCGTCTGTCCATTTATCAAGTCTAAAATGGACAACGCCGAGCGAATAGAGTGCCTCGATGTTGTCGGGCATCAACGCCAAAGAACGCTGGTAGCTTTCGGCGGCTTTGTTCCAGAATTGTTCTTGGGCATACGCCATGCCGAGGTAATGGTGGATTTCATAGTGGTCAGGCTCAATTATCAGGGCGGCTTCAAACGCGGAGATAGCAGCTTGATTGTTGCCTTGAAACATCTGCACAAAGCCTTGTTCTATATGTTGCACATATCTGCTATGGTCATTCACTTTTTCATCGGCGGTACCAAGGAGAGGCGCGCAGATCCAAAGCGTGATGATAATTTTTAACAAATTTCGCATTCGCATCTGTTTATTCCGGTTCGAGTGGATGTGGTTTAATGTTAACGGTACTCGCGAAAAAAGTCAAGTTTTTCATAGTGAAAAAGGTGAGTCGGTGCTATACTATGCAAAAATTATCAAACCAGAAAACAGAGGAATCACAACAAGCATGCGACAGGTTACAATCTATCGAGAGCCGGGCCGTTATGCGGGCTGGCCAGCGAATTACGGTATCTGGGGCTGGGATAACGAGATCGTTGTCGGTTTTACGGTTGGGTATCACAAATCGGATGCCGGTTTCCATCGCCGGGACCGGGATAAACCCTTTATAGGGATGCAAGCCCGAAGTTTAGATGGCGGTGAAACGTGGCATATCTCGGAAACGCCGTGTCGCCTACCTGCAAGAGGCACCCTCTCCGCAGACGAACACGTAGAAGAACGGCACAGACTGGAATCAGAAGTTTTATTTGAGACACCGCCTCGCGTCGATTTTTCACATCCAGATTTTGCGATGATGTGCAGCAGATCCGGGTTGAGAGCCGGTGCATACTCATGGTTTTATACCTCCACAGATCGGTGCAAAAGTTGGGAGGGTCCCTTTAAACTGCCGATGTTCGGTTATACAGGCATCGCAGCACGAACCGACTACTTGGTCTCAAATTCAGACGAATGTTTGGTGTTCCTGACCGCATCAAAATCAGACGGTCAAGAAGGTTTAATCTTCTGCGCGCATACAACTGATGGGGGCGAATCGTTCTCGCTGCTGTCTCAGATCGGGCCGGAACCTGAAGGGTTTGCGATTATGCCTGCAAGTGTTCGGTTATCGGAGTCGCAGATTTTAGTTGCTGTTCGGTGCCGCGGGAGAGGCAACGCTTCAGGTTCGGACTGGGAAGAGCGACAAAACTGGATTGATCTCTACACTTCAGATGATAACGGGCAGACATGGGATTACACGAATAGACCCGTGGAAAATACCGGACGTGGTGGGAATCCGCCGACACTCACCCTGCTTCACGACGGTAGATTATGCCTTATCTATGGGTATCGGGATGCTCCGCATCGAATCTGCGCGAAGTTGAGCAGCGATGCAGGCAAGACATGGGGCGAAGAAATCGTCTTACGCGATAATGGCGGCGACCCTGACATTGGCTACCCGCGCACTGTCCAACGCCCTGATGGGACTGTGGTAACTGCCTACTATTTTGATGAAGAACCCGATGGTGAACGGTTCATTGAGGCGACATTGTGGAAACCGTAACCTGGACGGGTTGGGGGACCCAACCCCTACGAACGGATTGGGGGACCCAACCCCTACCATGCAGGTGGGGGGACCCAACCCCTACGATAGGGGATCATTTGACTTTTGAACGTAGATCGAAGCAGACGAGGCGATCTTTGCCGCGGATATAGAGATAACCGTCTGCCAATACAGGGGCTGCCCAAGCCGGATATTTAACTAACTGACGCCCCTCTTTATCTTTCAGCGCAGGTACCTGTGAAATTATCTCTAATTTTCTCGGTGTGCATTTAAGGAGCATCAAGCGCCCGTATTCACCGAGATAGACAAAGTGGTCGTTCACCCAAAGCAGCGAGGCGCGTTCATCAACGCGTTGCGACCAAGCGACTTTACCGGTTTTGAGCGCGACACAGCGGAGCTCTGCACCGTTCGGATGTTGTCCGCTACACGCATAAAGGTACCCCTCATGGTGGATGGCGGTGTTCCAGTGTAATGCCATGGACTTGTTCCTGCGTGAGGCGCGGTCCTTCCAAACGACTTCATAGCCGCCGGGATGCACCTTGAGTACCGAACTGCCAATGCCGTACGATTCGCTAATAAAGACGAAATCGTCAGCAACCACCGGGCTCGAAGCGTTAACGGATTCAATCTTGGAATGCCGCCAGGGATAGTGGAAGTCGATTGTCCCTGATGCCGGTTCAAAACCGACAAGCCCCCCGCGCAGGAACGCAAATCCCCACCGTCTTTCATCAATCGTTGTAAAAACAGGACTGGCATAACTCGCGAGTTCATCTGCGATTTGGTAGACGACTTCGCCGGTGTGCTTGTTAAAAGCGACGATACCGCTGCCGTTCGGGTCGGGTCTGCCGTTGGCACTCCAAATATCCTTCGGACTGCCCGGTGGCGAGCCGCCGACTTGAACGATGAGCAGCTCGCCTTCAACAGCGGGTGCCGAAGCGATACCAAAAAAGTTTTGGACGACGTGAAACTTCGCCATCGTGTCAACTTCCCACAAACGTTTACCGTCTGAGACGCGAACACAATGGAGCATCCCCTCTGCCCCGAAAATATAGACGCGGTCATCGTCAACCACCGGACAGCACCGCGGTCCGTTGTTGTAGCCGTACATATCCACATAATCTGTCCGGTATTCAAATCGCCAGTGTTCGTTGCCAGTTGTGCTGTCCAAGCAGGTGAGACGCGCCATATTGCCATGGCGTGCGAAGATAAACAGTCGTCCATTTGAGACAGTGGGTGCCCCGTAACTCGTGCCGATCCGCTTCTGCCAGACGACCGGTGGTCCTGTTTTTCCCCACGCTGCGATGTCTATCTTTTCGTGCGACTTGCCGTTCCGTTCTGGACCGAGGAAATCGTTCCAGTCGGCAGCAAATGTCCCTCCCCACCCTGTCCACCAGAGGTTTAGGAGCAGCAGCAAGAAAATGTGCGCGAATCTGATCACGCAGCGACCTCCTCATTGGCGCGTTTCACAAGGGCGTTCATGTAAGCAATCGTATAAGCCGTGCCAACGCGGTGATCGCCTGCCATACTTGGAATGTGATCTGGAATCAGCACGCCGTTGAAATCTACTTCGCGGAGGGCTTTCGCCACGTGGTACATATCCTGATAACCGTTATCCACGAAGGTCTCGACGAAATGCGGAAGCGGTTGATCGACATTGCGAAAATGGACTTTGAAAATCTTGTTCCGTTCGCCGAAATAGCGGATGGACTCAATCACATCTTTGCCCATGAGGTCGCCGCCTTCTAACCAACAACCGACACAGAAACACATCCCGACATTCGGGCTATCGGCGATTTCAAGGGCGCGTTTGTAGCCTTCAAAACTACTGAAGATACATCTCGGAATTCCGGCGAGATGGACTGCGGGCGGGTCGTCCGGGTGGATGCCGATCATGACCCCTGCTTCCTCAGCGACCGGTGCCGCCTGCTTGATGAAATAGGTGTAGTTGTCCCAGAGTTCGTCTTCGCTGTATTCGCGACCGTGTGAGAGCGGCATCTTATATTGATTGCCACCCCAGTGTCCCTCTTCGGCAGTTTCGAGATTGAATGCCCTTGCACTCGCACCGCCGCGGGTCGTTTCCCGTTCAGTACTCCAGATACCGTTCCCCATGTGGGCGTAAGTCGTGTACGGAATCCCCGCTCTGCCGAGGTCACGGATGTAACGCTTGTACTGTTCAACTTTTGCGTCGCGGTTCTCCAAGTTCAGCACAATCGCATCTTGGTTGTGGACATCGCCGTTGCCGAACCCGTAAATCTTGAGTCCAGCGTTCTCGAAAATCTCGCGGCGGCTCATGAAGTAATCGTAATTTGCATTTTCGCCGTTTGTCCAGAGGACGACATAGTCGACATCCATCTGCTTGGCAAACTGCAAGTCTGCCTCGCTCGGTTCCGGCGACATCTGTGCCGTAACTTTCATACCGGGTTCAATGTTGCGTAATGGACTTTGCTTCGCCATTTTGTGCCTCCATTTTTTTCCTGATGGACGGTAGCCGGGCTACTCGTCATCGCCTGCTTCTGCTTTGAGTCGGTATAATTCTGCTGTCAACTCGGTGACAATATCTGCGTAAGCCGGATCGTCGTAGACGCTGCACATCTCATTTGGATCTTTCTCAAGATCGAAAAGTTCCCATTCTGGTGCTTTCGGTTCATCGACAGAGCCTGTTGTGCCGAGTGCCTCGCCGTAGTAATAGATGAGTTTATAGCGATGTGTGCGTATCCCGTAATGCGCGGGGACGTAGTGGTGTGAGAGGTGCATCCAATACCGGTAATACATTGAGGTTCGCCAATCGTCAGGTGTTTCGCTGTTGAGGATTGAACGTAGACTTGCGCCTTGCATGTCGTCAGGAATTGGGAGTCCTGCGTAGTCGAGCCAGGTCTCTGCGAAGTCTATGTTGAGTGCCATCGCATCGGACGCGCTGCCGGGCTGAATCTCGCGCGGGTAGCGGACAAGGAAAGGCATGCGTAACGATTCTTCGTACATGAACCGCTTGTCATACCAACCGTGATCGCCCAAGAAAAACCCTTGGTCAGAGGTATAGATCACGAGCGTGTCGTCTGCGATACCGTCTTCGTCGAGATAGTCGAGCATCCGTCCGACATTATCGTCAATTGCGGCGACGCAGCGGAGGTATTCCTTGATATAGCGTTGGTACTGCCAGTTTGCGAGTTCTTCTTCGGACAACCCCTCTGGCGGCGGACCGAGTGTATCAATTTTGAGGTCCCGTTCGGTCATGTGTCCGAAGACCCGCATTTTCGCTTCTTTCGCGGCGTTTGAACGGTTCTCGTAGTCGTCGAAAAAGTTATCTGGCATCGGCACATCTTCGTCGGCGTACATATCGGCGTGTTTCTCATCTGAATCCCAAGGGCGGTGTGGTGCCTTGTGGTGGCACATCATGAAGAACGGACGCTCCGTATCGCGATTCTGTAGCCATTCCAACGAGAAATCGGTGATGATGTCGGTGGTATAACCTTTATGCGTCGTTCTGCCGTACGGTTCAATCATGACTGGATCGTGATAGAGTCCTTGTCCGGGTAGCACGTTCCAATAATCAAATCCTGTCGGATCGGCATCTCCACCGTGTCCGAGGTGCCATTTGCCGACCATGGCAGTCTGGTAGCCGTCCGCCTGCAGCATTTTGGCAACGTTCGGTTTCCTGCCATCGAGCGGATCCGCCAGTGTCTTGACTCCATTGAGATGGCTGTGCTTGCCTGTCAGAATGTTTGCACGGCTCGGTGTGCAGATGGAATTGACACAAAAACAGTTATGGAGAATCATACCGTCGTCTGCGATACGGTCAAGATTCGGTGTTTGATTGATCCGACTCCCGTAACTGCTAATAGCGTGTGATGCGTGGTCGTCGGACATAATGAATAGGATATTAGGTCTGCTCAATTGTGGCTCCTTTCAATTTACGGTTTGCCCTATCATATCCTATTTTTATAACAGAAGTCAATGTTTTTTTTCGGGGAGATGGTGGTTATCCGCCCTTTATTGCCTGGGGTACCTCGGCGAGTGTGTAGCCTTGCGCTTCTGCTCCAGTTTGTCGCTGATACCACTTTGTCCAGACTTCGTCTTCTTTGGCAACACCTTTTACAGTGCCTCGCGCCTCTTGGTAACAGGTGATCACTGCAAGGACAGCGAGAAAAAGGATCGGCACCGCACTTCTAATTCCGCCGTACAAAAAGATAACAACAGAAAACCAAGAGATCAGATGCGCTATAAGAGCCATTGGATTGCGTGCCACCCGTTGCACGGCCTTTTGTGCTTTCTTAAGATAAGAATCTGTTTGTGTGTTTTCCGATGGCGGCGGTTCCGCAAAAGTGTCTCCCCGTTTTAGTGTCTCCTGTCGCCGATGATACCATTGCATCCATACTTGTTGCGCATTGGCAATGCCTTTTAGGTTGCCTTTTGCCTCTCGGTAGCTGATGATGAAAACGATAGCAGCAATCCAAGGGAGAAGTACTGCAAATTGTCCGATTAAATCAAATGTTTCAAGAATGTCTTCAGGAACGTCCCACGGTTCGAGCGTCGTAAAGAATAGAAGCGCGCATGCCGAAACCCAACACGTAAGGTAAATGATAAACGGCTTCGGATGACACACCATAAAAGATAGGACTTCTGGGATTTCGCCGAAATAACGATACGCTTTCGTATTTTCCGATGATGGCGGTTCTTCAAAGGCACTTTCCTGAGCCATCACTTCGCTTTGCCGATGGTACCACTGCGTCCAGATGTGTCTTTCTATCGCGATTCCCTTCAGGTTACTTCTCGCCTCTCGGTAGCTGAGTATGAGTGTAAATATAACGGCGGGTATAACGATGTCGGGGATCCGGCGCACGAATTCACGTGTATCAATTGGGATTAGTAGTGCCATCAGCGCAAAAACAAAAAGCCAACACACCAGGTGACCGACTGGAAGTGTCAGATTCTGAAGCATGAACAGTACCGTTTTTCGTGCGGATATGAAATAGGCGTCGCCCGGTATATGTTCCGCTAATGGTGGTGTCTCATAAGTCCCTTGCTGCGCTTTGACTAATTGTTGTCGATCATACCACTGCATCCAGGCTTTCCGTTCTGTAGCGATACCGTTTCGGTTACTTCTCGCCTCTCGGCAAGCAAATATGAGCGCGAACGGAATCATCATCGGCCAGATATAATAGGAGAAATCCCGGACGATTTCGTCCATGATGAACGAAAAGGCTGTAACTAATTTCCAGAGGGAGCCAGGCAAATCCGCAAAAGCCCCTTCCGCTGCTTCAGCCGCATCTGGCAACGCGCCGTGGACGAATGGGTCGTCTGACATAGTAGTTGAGGCAGAAAACAGTATCCAGCATGCAAGAAAATAAGCAATAAAAGGGGCGGGGTTCCAAAGTAGAAATAACAGCGTTTTTTGAATTTTCACGGCATCTTTCCTCACAACGGAAGGCTTTGCCTCTTTAGTTGCAACCGTTCAGGCTTCCTTCAAAATTTCATGCCTTTTGTGTCACCATGCTTGCAAGGATACCGATATAACAGCATTATTTCGCTTTGATTTCTTCCCAGGCGCGGTCGTAATGCCGCGTGAAATCGCCTGTGTCTTTTAACCATTCCAGCGATTCCAACACCTCTTTTGGTGGATAGATGAATTTGTGGGCGCGGAGGTATTCGGGCAAGAATTCTTTCGCCGACGGTACACAGGTACCGTATTTCGTGAAAGCGGTAATCTTGGCGTTGACCTCGGGACGGAGGAGGTAATTAATAAACTGTTCTGCAAGTGCCTTATGTGGTGCGGATTTTGGAATACAGACCGTATCAATAAACTGGCTCGAGCCCTCTTTTGGAATGATATACCGGATCGTCGGGCGCGTCTCAGTTGCGCGGAACGCATCACCACTCCAACAGTGCGCCATAACGACATCGCCAGCGATAAGCAGCTCGTCCACTTCGCTTTTATACTGTTTCACAAGCGGTTTTTGCGCGATGAGCTTTTCTTTTGCCGCCTTGAGTTCCGCTCGGTCGGTCGTATTGAGGCTGTATCCAATAAATTTAAGCGCGGCACCGATCGTTTCACGCTGGTCGTCTAACATGCTGAACCGATTCTTATATTGCGTATCCCAAAGCACTGCCCAACTATCCGGGGCTGGTGAGACGATAGCCGAATCATAAGCGATACCGGCAGTGCCGAATGTGTATGGGATAGAATATTGATTGTCGGGGTCGAAATATTTACCGAGAAACAACGGACTGATGT
Source organism: Candidatus Poribacteria bacterium (assembly GCA_963668035.1). Classification (GTDB taxonomy): domain Bacteria; phylum Poribacteria; class WGA-4E; order WGA-4E; family WGA-3G; genus WGA-3G. The sequence goes on from OY764073.1 coordinate 2,388,573, forward strand.
TCTGAAAGTTGGGGATGTTGTCGCGGTTGAGTGCGTCCAATAAGTTTTGCTTGATTAAGATGGATACCATATAGTCGGACGGCATAATGATGTCGTATCCTGTCGCACCCGCTAATAGTTTCGTGAGCAGGTCTTCGTTACTGGCGTAGGTATCAACGAGAACCGTGACTCCAAACTCCTTTTCGAATCCTTCACGGATGTCGTCGCTGACGTAGCCCGCCCATGTAAAGACGTTGAGTTGTTTCTTCTGCCCAATGCCATCGCCGATGAAAAGTGTGAACAGTATAAGGACTAAGTAGATGTATCTGTTACGCATGATTTCTCCGTCGGTATCTGTTGAACGGGACGCTTACGTTTATTGAGAGCGCAAGCGTCCCGTCTGCCGATATTACTAAACTATTGACAAAATCTGCTGTCTGTGCTAATGTAGTGATACTTATTCGTCAGATTCTTCGGTAGGCAATCCTTGGGCTTTCCACCCTCGGAAACCGCCTGTCAGGACTGAAACGTTTTCATAGCCCATGTTTCTTAAAGTATGTGCGGAGAGCGTCGCACGGGTGCCGCCCCCGCAGTATGTGACGATGTGTGTGTCTGCGTCAGGAGCGACCTCATCAATATCCAGTTCAAGGTAACCGCGCGGCAGTGAAACCGCATTCGGCAAGTGTTCTTCGTCGTAATCCAGTTCGTCGCGGACATCTAAGAGGATGATGGACTCTGTAGCCTCTGTGAGTTCATCGGGTGATATGTGTCCAACGTTTGCTTGTGCTTCGGCAACGAGTTGCTTAAGGGTTTTCAACGGCATAGTTTTTCCTCCAAAATCTTTTCTGGGCGAATTTTGAACGGTGTTCAAAATCTTGTACCTATCGGTTAACCTAAGTTGCCACCTATTGATAGACATAGCACTCCTACGGAGTGCGGTCGCTTAGATACACCGTTTCTATAAACATATCACCCCTACGGGGTGAGGAAAGTGCCTGACAAGTCTTGTGAAAACGTTAAAAACTTGTTAGTAGCAACTTGGGTTATCGGTTACATAAGGTTTTTAGAACTATAACATAAGACGAGTTGATATGTCAAATCTTTTCGTCAATCGTCAGTCCGTAGCATAAACTGTTAGTTTGTGTGGGATTGGGTGTCCGCAAACTAACAGTTTGCGGTACGATAAACTATCTACCGAACTGAATCTTTATAGATAGGAGGAATAGAAAAATGGAATTGCTTAAAAAATCGGTTCAATCCGTGCTTGAGAAGGAGCGGATCGGGATTCCAGTGTTCCTGAGGTGTGTTCTTCATGTCGCCGGTGAAGATGCCGATCTGCTGGCATCAGCGGCATCGGTGGCTGCGCTCGCGAATGCGTGGATACCTGCTACACCCGCGCGTGTCTATGCGCAAGGCGATACCGACGGAACACAGGTGACGGTAATGATTCATTATAGCGCGGGGCAGATGGCACTGCTGAGTACCAATCGCGTCGATGTTGAGCCTGCAGTTGACATCATGTTGGTCGGGAACAAAGGGGTTATCTATCATGAAACGCCGGTAGGTAGGCACTACCTGAACGCTATCGCACCAGAACTCGGCGAGACAGGTGAATTGACTGCTGCTATTGAGCAGTCGCTCGGTAGCGGTCAGCCTGTCATATTGGAGGATTGATCATGAAACAGAACGGAAAATACGGTGTGCTTCTGCTCGGTGGGTACCGTACACATCAAGAGAATTACGCCTCAAGTTTCGCACAAGATGAACGGTGTCAGTTGGTCGCGTTTGCGGATGAAACGGACGCGCCACCAGAGCGGATCGCCTTGGCGAAATCCCTCTCGGAATCGTTAAATCTGCCGTTCATTCCCGACCTTGACACGGCATTGGCACGTGAGGACGTGCATATTGTGAGTCTCTGCACAGAGGTAGAACGCCGTGGAAAAGTAGGCGCGAAATGTGCGGCGGCAGGAAAACACGTTTATCTTGATAAACCGATGGCACTTAATCCAGAAGGGACGAACGCCATTGTCGCTGCTGTTGCGGAAAGCGGTGTCCGAACCCAGATGTTCAGCAACATTCATAGTACTTGGGCGCGCACGGTTCAGCGAGCATTGACGAATGGCAGTATCGGCGAACTTCAAGCGATTCATTGTGATGTGCTGTTCTCTAAGGGACATCCCGGCACGGCACCCGTCGGTGAAAAAAGAATCCAAAAACCCACGTTGGAACGCTACAGTTTCATTGAAGCCAAACCTGAGATGTTCGATGTCGGTGTTTATGCAGTGTCGATGGTGAATTGGCTGACGCAAAAACGCGTGCAGCGTGTCTTTGGTGGAACGGCGAACTATTTCTTCAAAGAACATCACGCCTGTGGTCTTGAGGACTTTGGGGCATTGGTGCTAACTTTAGAAGGTGGGATTACAGCGACGATTGCGGGTGGACGCTACGGTTGGCAGAGTCACGCGCAAGGCGGCATTCGGAAAGTCCATCTCGTTGGGACTGAGGCGACTTTGACCTTTGATGCTTCTGCGAATCGGTTAGAGGTCTTTGCGGCTGAACCTGCGTTTGAACCGCCGACACCGCATCTGCTTGATCCGATGGGGATGTGGAGTAGCACACAAGCAGAGATCGGGATGCGACCGAAACAGCAGTGGATAGATGTCGGTAGCGGGGACGATGGACAGCGAGAGTTTAGCGCGTTCATAGATTGTATTGAGAAGGGTGTAGAGAGCGAGATGAACGCCGAATTTGCGGCGCATTCCGTGGAAATCATCTGTGCGGGGTATCGTTCAGCGGCGAGCGGAGCGGTTATTAACCTCAACTGACACCAGGTTCTCATAGGTTCCACGCTTACCGATTTTACTGTTTGAGGCTACACAGTGTTTTCTCAATGTGGGTCATCAGGTCCGCGTCGCCCTCCTTTTTTGCGAGTCTCAAAGCCGTGCGAAGATCCTGTTTTGCTTCCTGAACTCTCTCTAATTCTAATTTCGCTACTGCGTTTAGGAGAGGGATTTGGGGATCATTGGGATTGAGACGTGCCGCCGTGTCAAAGTCTTGTATAGCGTCGGGGTATTGGCCGAGTTTTGCCTTGGCATGTCCGCGGTAGAGGTAAACAAAGTCAATTTCGGGGTTGTCGCGTACTGCGATGTCAAAGTCTTCTATGGCTTCAGTATATTGGTCAATAGCGGCCCTGGCGGTCCCGCGAATGACGTAAATTTTGACATCATAGGGATTGTATTGCAGGGCAATGTCCAAGTCTTGTATAGCCTCGGCATATTGACCGAGGGCCGACTTTATACCCCCGCGCATGAGATAGGTTTGGGCATCATCGGGCTTGTGCTGTATCACGATGTCGAAGTCTTGTATAGCCTCGGCATATTGAGAAAGATTACCTTTCGCAAATCCGCGATTGTAATAGGCATCGATAAGGTCAGGATCACGTTGTATGGCTTCATCAAAATCCGCGATAGCGGCAGCATGTTTGCCCTGGACTGCCTTCACAGATCCTCGATTGTAATAGGGGGCAGCATCATCCGGATTGAGATGTATTGCTGTGTCTAGGTCTGCGATGGCGGCAGCATGTTCACCGAGTTTCGTCTTGGCAGCCCCGCGATTACAGTAGGCTTCAGCGTAATTGGGGTCACATCGGATAGCGGTGTCATAATCAGCGATAGCGGCAGCATGTTCACCGAGTTCCCGTTTCGCGACCCCTCGATTGTTATAGGCTTTGATATAATCAGGCTTAAGGTGTATAGCTTTGTCATAGTCTGCGAGGGCCTCTGCGTGTTGACCGAGTCCCTGTTTCGCGATCCCTCGATTGTTATAGGTTTCGGCATTAGAGGGTTGGCATTGTATCGCCACGTCATAATCTTTGATGGCTTCAGTATACTCGCCGAGGGCGGATTTCGTCATGCCTCGGCTATCATAGGCTTCAGCATAGTCGGGCTTGAGTTGTATAGCTTTGTCATAGTCTGCAAGGGCCTCTGCGTGTTGACCGAGTCTACTCTTTGCAGCTCCGCGCTTGTAGTACGTATCGACTCTATCGGGATTGCGTTGTATAGCGAGGTCGTAGTCTTGGACAGCTAGGGCATATTGACGGCTGTTAAACTTTGCAGTTCCTCGGTTGATGTAAATATCAGCCGCATTGGGGTTGCGTTGTATGGCTTCATCAAAATCTGCGATAGCGGCTGCGTATTGTCCGAGTTCAGCTTTGATCAATCCGCGATTGTAGTAAGCCATGACTTCATTGGGGGCATGTTGTATAACGAAGTCATAGTCTTTTAGGGCCTCAGCATGCTGCCCGAGGAAAACTCTCGCAGAACCCCGGCGTATGTAAGCATCGACGTAATCAGGTTTGCAGAGTATCGCCTTATCGTATTCCGTGACAGCTTGGAGGTATTGTTTGAGGTTGGTGTTAGCATTTCCGCGACTGTAGTAGGCTTCAGCAAGATCAGGTTTCCGGCGTATGGCGGTGTCGAAGTCTTGTATAGCGTCGGCATATTGTCCGAGTTTCACCTTGGCGAGGCCTCGGTTGTAGAAGGCGATAATACTATCCGGGTTAAAACGGATTGCGCTGGTATAGGCATCAATGGCTTCCGCGTAGAGTTCCATCTCGTAGAGTGAATTGCCTTGTCGGAAGTAGGCATCCGCGGATGCTGTGTTGTCGTGATGTGCCATTAACAAACTCCCTTAAAGTGCTACTTTTCAGTACCTCTCGATGTTTAACTAATATAACCTAAGTTGCCACCTATTGATAGACATAGCACTCCTACGGAGTGCGGTCGCTTAGATACACCGTTTCTATAGACATATCACCCCTACGGGGTGAGGAAAGTGCCTGACAAGTCCTGTGAAAACGTTAAAAACTTGTTAGTAGCAACTTGGGTTAATATATTCCACGAAGCTAAAACCGATACTGTGGGTGGCCGGGTATCCGATTCGCAGCCCGTAAGTCATAGCGTTGGGATTCTTAGCAAGCAGACGCTTTGTAGCTTCTAAATCCTCATCATCAATTTCATAGTTCCCTGTTTCAATGTCAACTACGAAAATTTTGCCTTTGTATTGAGATTCAAGCTGATCCCTCAAAGGTTGATAGATTTCTTCGCCGCGGGCGGCGATGGCTTCAGAGGTGGTATCAGAATATGGCATAGTGATTCTCCTTATGGCAGTGCGGTGATCGTTACATCGCCATCTGGCACAACATCTAAGGTCAGACGGCTCCCATGAAGCAATGACATACCCACCAACGATTCAGTGTCTGATTGTAGAACGTACGCTAGACGTTGTACGCCGTGCCATATCACTTTTACACGGTATAAATTAAGGGGAACACTGTTCCCATCAGCAAGAAGCACGTCTCTTTTACCAATCAGTGGGAGATTGAGACGGTTAATTAAATCTATTGGCAGCATCAAAAAACCGGTAAAACCTGTATCAATAACAGCCTCAATTTTTACACGTTGTGCTAAGCCATCCACTTCCAATTCAATAACAGCGTCTCGATTCGCCCTAATTTTTCCTATAATCATTGTGTTGGGTCCGAAATTCTAAAACCGAGGCGATAAGCAGCTCCAAAGCCGATTCGCAGCCCGTAAGTCATAGCGTTGGGATTCTTGGCAAGCAGACGTTCTGTAGCCTCCAAATCCTCATCGGCGATTTCATAGTTCCCTGTTTCAATGTCAACTACAAAAAACTGACCTTTGTATTGAGATTCAAGCTGATCCCTCAAGGGTTGATAGATTTCTTCGCCGCGGGCGGCGATGGTTTCAGAGGTGGCATCAGAATATGACATGGTAACTCTCCTTCTGAAATGTTGTTATAGAACATGGCACTGTGTTCATCACATATTAACATTATAACACAAAATTACGTCGCATGCGAACACAGCAATTTTCTTGCTACCCTGTAACGCCTATGGTCTCGAGTCTGGCGATCTCCTTCAGCCACGAGTCTCGGATTTCAGGAGTGTAGTCGCCGGGGAGGAGCGATTTGCGTGTGCAATTGAGGAGTGCCTGCAGCGTTTGATACTGTCTGATCGGTCCGATATTGGGGAGGATCCGATCTTCAGCGACAGCGACGATTTCATCTATGGCGAGTTCACTTTTCGGCTGTTCGCCTTTTTTCAGAAGACTTGCGGCTTCAAGATCAGAGCGTAGCGATGCGAAACTCGCTGCAGAATAGTCCCGAGTTACCTTCAGAAGCCGTTCAACCGCGTCCTCAGGGAGAGACCCCGGAAAGACTTTCGCAAGTGTCCAACGGAGAAATGCCTCCCGGTCTTCACCCGTCGGATCAAGTACTGGTACCACTATATCGCCGACTCTGCCTTCGCGCCGTAGGTCGGGTGAGAGGTTATAGATACGCGCAGTCATCAGGAGCCACGTGATGTTTCCACGGAGTTGCGGATCCGACATCATCGCCTGTATTTTACCGGTTAAACGCCGTTCCGTGCTGTGCGAATCACGACCGACATCGCCGAATTGCGTATCGGCTTCATCAACGAAGATCAGCACCTTTACGAGTGCCATCAGCAACCGCCGGAGCCGTTCAAAGATAACATCTGTCTGTCCGAACCACATGCTCCGAATGTTCTTGAGCACGAGGACAGGTATATCCAATTCACCGGCGAGCCCTTCGAAGATAAAGGTTTTTCCGCTGCCGATAGGACCACAGACACTCATGCCGGGGATAGCATCAGCCCCGGTTGAAGTGATACGTGGAATCAGCTGCGTCTTCAGAAAATCCAGCAGTTTTCGATTGCCGACGATGTCCTTTAGACTGTGCGCGGGCTTTTTGAACTCTACGACATCTTCCCCCAACTGTGCTTGGATAAATTCGGACACTTTCTCAATCACATCTTCGGGTTGAAGTTTCTCACCGGAGTAGCAGGAAGAAAGCAACATCTGGCGGAGTGCCTGTATGGATAGCCCCGCGGTGAGCGTTGCGAGTTGTGCCTGTGAACCCCAAAGATTTAAAGGTTTCTCTACGAGTTTCGGGGTGTTATTAAACCATGAAATAAAGTGCTGGCGTTCTGTCATCCCCGGTGCCGGGATCTCAACGGTGACGACCTGCGGCAATCTGATAATCCGAGAGTTGACGAGACTCGGAGATTCGGCGATGAAGATGACGGTATCGTTGCCGTTCATGAAATTGGAGTCAGAAATCCAATCTTGAACGATGCTGACGCGGTGTCTATCTGGGAGCGACAAGCTCCGAATTTCGCCTTCTGGCAGCAACATGTCCGTTGCTTCTATCAGGATGATCAGTTTTTCAGGTAGCAGTTTTTCGCCTTGTGCGTTTGTGCTTCGGGAGAGCAGACAAAACTGGCGCAGGAGTTCAAGTGCTAATGTCGGGCTGCCGATAGCATCGTTCATGTACTGCGAAAAGGACATATCGGGCGGCTGTATGGCAGCATCAAGCGATCCGCGTGCTGTTTCTGTCTGTGCAACACGGCGTGTACTGGCCCCCACACTTACGTCGGGGTTCGCCTCGGTTGTGCCGCGCCATAGGTTGAATGCCTGTTTAACCTTTTCGCGTTGTGTCTCCTGTACGAATCTTATGGGTCCGTTGAGTTCATAAACGATTAGGATAAACCCGGGTATATCCCACCTGCGGGTTAAAAAGGGGACGAGCGGAATATAATCCGCGTCCTCTTCTTCGCGTATAAAGAAGAGGTCGTGGATATTTCCGGACAGGACAAGACTGCGAGACGTGCCTGAGTTAATCAGCATTCCGGCTTCTGTGCGGAATGAATAGGTCGGGATTTTAACGGCTATAGGTCGTCGCCCCCTTTGATTTCAAGATAACAAACCTTTTTAGATAGCGTGTTAGAGCGGCAGTTCAGAGTCTGAATCTTCTGTCTGCTTAGGAGGTTCCGCCTCTGTTGCAGGTTCCGCCTCTGTTTTTGTGTCGGTCTGCTGTGCGCCGAAGATGAGTGCATCAAATTCATCGGAGGTTGAAGAGGATCGCGCTGCGGCGAGGAATTCCTGTTCTTGGCTTTCTGAGCTGGTGCCAGCCAATTCCTGTGCGACCTTTGAACGCCCTTTCGCCTTCTCACGGATTTCGCGCATCCGAGTCAATTCGGCGGAAGTTCCGTCCGTACTGATGCCGGAAAGCATATCGGCGATTTCCTCTTGCTCCTTTGCGGTGATGAGATCCGCGACTGCTTCAGACTGCTCATTCTTAATCTTATCTAAATCGCGGGTTAGCGTGGTAATCTGAATTTTATGAGAATCGATATCGGCTTGGGCTGTTTCGATCTCACTTTCCAGATCTGTAATGCGTCCCTCTTTCTCTTGTAAATTGGTATTGAACTCTTGGTAAGCCGTAACACATCGCGTGTACTCGGTGTGTTGTTTAACCTCTTCTGGGCTCATGCCTTCTTTTTGCAGATCAGCAGCGGTCTGCTGTGCCTTCGCAATCGCCCCTGATTTTAGCTCTTCCAAGTTGCTGACTTCGTCGGTAAGCGTCTTGACTGCGGACTTTTTCTGCTCAACAAGTGCGATCAGTTGACCGATTGCCTGCTTATAGCGTTGGATATTCCCCTTCTTATCGCTGATGATGTCTTCATAAGCTCCTCTAATAGCGTTAGGGTCTTCCAGCATTCTGTCCGCTGTTTCGTGTGCGCGGCCCGTCAGCGTATACCAAATCGCCTTAAAAAATCGTGTGATTCCGTTCGCCATTTTAGTTCCTCCTGTTCGCACGCCTTATGCGCGAACTTTCTATAGGGTTTATTGAATTATGCCAATGCCATTTTGCGCGATTTTCTACCGCATTGCAAAACGCATCATATCGTATTTTAACATATTTCATTTAAAACTGCAAGAAAATTTTAATAAAAATCAAAAATAGACTCAGGACCATTTAGTTTTAAGAAATTATCGGATTTCGCGTCTTTTTTTCGAAAACCCGGTGCGGTTAGGAATGCAGGTCGCATTTGGGTGAGTACACCGCAAAACCGAACCTACCGGGCCTGGGAATGAAAATTTATCGAAAAATGGACAATTGAATGTCTCTGCCCTGAAAATCAGAGACATTCAATTGTCGGTGCAGGTTAGGAAATTGGAAGCGAATTCTAAGCGGAGTAGGTTGGGTTGAACGCAACTGAGAAGATAGATGTGCGACACCCAATACACGCCTATTCAACATATCGTCTCCACAATCAAGAACGCAGAGAAACCCAACTTCAGAACGCAAGGCGTTCAGGAAAGCCGAAAGGCGTTGGGTTTCACTCGGTCTCTGGTGAATATGCCGGTCTTTGAAACAGTTTCGGTTTTCTCTGATTTGTATGCTTTGGGTGGTATCCGTTCAACCCAACCTACGATGTGATAGGAGAGTTTTTTCTCTCGGGTCTGGCGGTGAAAATCTAATCGAAAAGTAGACAATTGAATGGTCCTGCTTTACATAGGTAAATGTTATCAGGAAAAAATCGCGAGCGACAAGAAATCCGCAGAAACCCCCAAGCAAATACCCCAAGCAAAAACACTCGCTCCTACAGGCGAAAAAATTCACATATATAACGTGAATAGGGACAATTGAATGGTCCTGAAAAATCAAAAAATAGACTTGACTTTTATTAAAAAGTAACATAATTTAATAATAGAAAACAATTCATTGTGTCCTCATCAGTGGCGTTCAGAAGAATTTCACTGCTTTAGTTGTTACAAACCACCTTTTCTCATCTATTCTGTGATAAAAGGAGATTTTCAATGAAAACGACCTTTATGTTCAGATTTTTGATATTAGGACTGATGCTGACAGGCGCGGTGGCGGCAAGCTATGCGCAAGGTATCAGCGACAAGGAACTTATCATCTACTACAGCTTTAACAAAGATACGCTGAAAAAGGATGATGTCTTAGATGTCTCTGGAAACGGGAATGACGGTTTCCTACACGGCAATAATTTAGAAATTGTAGAAGGCAAAGTCGGAGAATGTATGGAGTTCCCGGGCAACGCCACCGAGTATATTTCTGTACGGGAACATAATTATAAAGATCCGATCGATGAAATTACGCTCGCGGCTTGGACGAAAACGGGGGTCAGAGGCATGATCGCTTCTTGGGATCGGAGTGAATTTTTCCGCTTTGCTGTCGGCGATGATGTCGGTGGCAATAACGGCACAACTTTTGTTGCCTTCGACAACTGTTGTCCGATACATGATTGGTTTGGAAAGACGGATGTCGCAGATGACAAATGGCACCATCTCGTTGCGACGTTTGATGGCAAAGAGAAACGGATTTATGTCGATGGCAAGTTAGACGAAAAGATTGCCGCCCCGACAAAAGTCATCGGTGCAGGACAGGCACGCTACGGATTTATCGGGATCGGATCAGAAGCGGCTGCGTTCGATGCAGCTGTCGGACCTACCTGGGCATTCAATGGGCTTATCGACGAGTTCTTGTTGTTCCATCGCGCGCTCTCCGAAAAAGAGGTAGAGATCCTCGCGAAGGGACAGAGTAATCCGTTTGCTGTCGAACCGACTGATAAACTCACAACGACTTGGGCAAATATTAAGGATACGCAGTAAATCAAAAAATCGACGGGTGGTGCCAACGTGCCACCCGTCCCATTTTCTTTTAAACCTTAAGCGATAACCTCTTGAATACCGGGCCACTCTTTCCATATATCCGTATAGGCATCGTAACCGTTTTCTGCACAATCTACATGGCGCAGCCGGAAAATCGCAGCGTAACGGATGTCAGCCGCAGCGTTCGGTGCCGCGGAATGAACGATCTGATGATGCGTCAGTACGACATCCCCCGCCTTACCGACTATCTGTTTGGGACCCTCCGGTAACGTAGGTCTCGGCATGCCGTCCGCCAATATCTCATGTCCCTCTTTTTTGAAATAATCCGCGAAGAAACTGTGCGATTTCGGCCAGACGGTGAAATTTCCGCTATACGGCTCTGGGACATCTGCAAGATAGACGACAGCGAGCGCAGTAAAACCCCGCCGATAAATGCCTTTTTCCATACCGTTCTTACCACTCCCTAATCCGTCAAGATGTCCACTCGGTTCGTTCGGATCCGTGTGCAGCGGTCCAGGAAATCGGAGCGCGACCTGTGCTGACCCAGGTATCTCAACATTCCCTTCACCCATCAGCGACTCAGCAATTTGACGGATAGGGGTCTTGCCGAAAAGATCTACGAGTTCCGGCGCATTCCGAATCTCGTTGCAATAGGATTGTGCCCGAAAGCGTTCTAAGTCCTCTTGGTGCATACCGACCGCCCCGATAGAGTGATTTATCGCCTTTCGCGCGGCATCTACCATCAGTTTTGGAACAACACCAGGAACAGAGATATAGCCATTTTCATAAAATTCTAACTTCTGTTTACGCGTGAGCATATTTTCTCGTCTCCTTATCTTTATAGAAATTTGCCCTGAAAGGATTTTTGATTTAGACTTGCAGGAACGGAAAAGGTTTAACAAGATTCGCAGGCGGAATTGATATGGACAGGCGAGAAAACCTCGCCCCTACGAGGAGATGAGGAAACCTTGCCTCTACGAGGAACAGGACATTAGTGGGTGAGCGTATAAATGACAGCGTTGATCCCCATTTTCAGTGCCATATTAGAATACTCACGCGGGTAGTAGTCCTCAGCAGCATGCTCCCAGGCATCGCCAAGATCGGAATTAAAGTTGATCATCATCATCAACCGTCCGTAGTCATCGTACACCCCACGACAATACGCCGGGTACCCGTCCAATCGTTCATAAGTCCGACCATTAAAGAGTGAACGGAGTCCAGGGATCTGGATCAGTTTATCAATTTTAAAAAAGCAGTGGAAAATCGGATGTGATATCGGGATGTCTACCGGTTCCCGATCCGGGAAGATCTTTTTGAACTCGGTATAAAACCATTTCCATTCACGTTCCCCGTGAAAATCGTCGATAAAGATAAACCCGCCGCGCAAGAGATATTCCCGTAGATTTTTTGCTTCGCTTGTGCTTAACCGGAGGCTACCGACTTCAAGCATGTACGCGAAAGGGTATTCAAATAGCTCCGACGCACCGACCGCAATAATTTTTTCACGGGGCGCGACCGAAACGTTGGTTTGCTTGCTGAGCTGCAAGATAAAATTCCGGTCCGAGGCGGGCCAATCCACCTGCCAACTACTGAGTCGCGTGAACTCTCCACTATATTTTAATCGGACGAAGGTGAAAAGATCGCTGTCGTCCTCTCCATCCAAGGGTTGCATAGAGACAATCAGCACGCCGATAATCGTTAGCACTAGCAAAATTCGCATGATCACTCGCTCCAAACAGAGACCTGCTTAATGCGTTAGGGCATAGACAACGGCATTAATACCGAGTTTGAACGCCATATCAGAGCACTCACGCGGGTAAAATCCCTCAGCAGCATGCTCCCAGCCATCTCCGAGATCAGAATTGAAGTTAATCATCATCATCAACCGTCCATAGTCGTCGTAAACACCGAGGCACCGGGCGGGGAAACCGTCGTGTTTTTCATAAGTCATTCCGCGCATCGCTGCCCCGGCACCCGGAATCTGCTTGAGTTCGTCAATCTGATAGAAGCAGTGAAAAAGTGGATGCGAAATTGGGATGTCTTCCGGTTCACGTTTCGGGAATATCTTTTTTAATTGCTTATAAAACTGTTTCCATTGTCTACCACCATGGAAATCGTCCACTAAGATAAAACCGCCACGGAGGAGATATTCGCGTACGTTCTCTGCCTCCTCAGTGGTCAGAATCAAGCGACTCACCTCCAGCATATAGGCAAACGGGTATTTAAAGAGTTCTTTGGAACGGATGTCAACGACCTTCTCTCTTGGAGAGACATCGATATTTGTGTGGGCGCGGAGTTGCCGGATAAAGTTTCGATCCGACGCGGGCCAATCTATATCCCATATACTCCGCCGTCCTCGGTATTTCAAACGGACGAAGGTGAACGGATCCGTAGATTGAGCGGTGCTTTCCTCTCTCTCAGCCAGCGATCCGATGGAGAAAACTATCACGATGAAAACAGCAAAAACAGGTAAAATACGCACAGTTAAAATCCTTAGGACTTACGCAAAACGAGCAAATATTGGGAAACCTTTGGAGACAAAAAAGCGATATTTTCCATATCTTTAACCCCCTAAATCCCCCTTATCAGGGGGACTTTAAGAGGCAGTGCGTAAGTCCTGATCCTAAAAAACGTGATACCACACAAGAGTGACTACACATTTGGGGAGTGCGAAGAGTCTTTCCTTCGCAGCTGCGTTGAAATTTAGAGCCCTCGCGACATTTATTCGCCAGATAATATCATTTTTACCGAATTGTAGTCCGATCCCTATATTTCCACTCGGATCGAAGGTCCGCTCGGTATCTGATGTTTGCCAGACCTGCCCTTCATCAAGGAACGCGACGAGATATGCATTTTTGAAAATAAACCAATCCTTTAGCTGCGATAACGGATAGTGATATTCGATGTTGAACAAGAATCCGCCATCGCCTGCAAAGGTATACAAGGAATGCTTGGACCAATCGGTGGTCGCTGCTCTCTCTGCGGGATCCGCGGGTGCGAAGAGTGGGTATCCCCTTAATCCCCCCGGACCGCTGATCGCGAATTGGCGTTGCATCGGTAAATGCGCGTTAGAAAAACCGAGCAGCAATCGGGTACGAATGCGATGTTTTCCGAGCGGGTACGCATAGCGAAGGTGCAATTGATAACGTGTAAAATCAAAATCAGATCCAAATGATCGGTCACTATGTTCTATGAAAAGTGTATTGTGCCAACCGAGAGAATTAGCGCGCGTATCAAAATCGTATTGGAAGCTGATGCTCCGCATCCCACCGGGATTTATCGGCGGATTCTCTCTTAGCTTCCGATGCCATCGCCAGAATGACCAATCTGTGCTCTTTTGAAGGCTATCGTGCGATTCGGCAATTATCGCCAATTTGAAGGAATGGGTCGGCATGACAGGTTTCCATTGCAATGCGACTTCCATCCCTTGTCGTAGATAGTAATTTGGATAGTCTTCACCGCCGAAAATCCGGCGAAGCGTAGGATATAAGTCGTTGTAATTCGGAAAAAGTTCAGGGGCGATTGCCTCTGTTGACCGGTGTAATTGCGCCGTGATCCCTAAGTTCCAGATGTAGGGTTTCCCCCAATTTGCTGTCCCGCCGAAACGGTAGTGGAAACGTGGATTACCATCCGCGTAACTGACTTCTCCAAACAGTCTTGAGGTTTGGCCGAGCTGCGAATCACTGAGGTTCCACATCCAGAGCGGTCCAACCTCCTTACGTTTTCCTATCTCAAACCGCGTTCCGGCTTCATAATCCGTAACACGGTTAAATCCGGAGGTGATCATCGGATTGAAACCGAGATAAACATCGGTGGCAAGCGGTTTTTCATCAACCGTGATTGTGGCGATGTACTTCGCGTCCACCTCATCAACTTGTAGGTTTATCTCCGTAAAATAGGGCATCACCCTAAAGAGCGTCCTGAGTGCCTTATCAATATCTGGTGCGGCGTTTTCGAGCGTCTGCCGGATGCGTGCTTCTGGCACCTTCCGATTACCTCGGATGTGAACTTCGTGAATAGGCACATCTTTTGCCCAGAAACCTGTTGCTGGCAGTGGTGTCTCACCGGTGTCTCCTTGTGGAACGCGCCTATTGTTCACCGATATATTCACGTCTTTACCGTTACGCCCTGATATCTTCATAGATTTCAGCATTGATATCTTTCGCGTGGAGATCACACTAATTATCGCGATGCGTTTCGCGCCTTCTTCCGTAACGCTTAAAGAGACGCTTCTGGAATCAGCAAGCACACCCGCCAGAACCGGTAGGATTTCTCTGAGTTCACCAGAGCCGTTTCTCAGAAACTTCATGATAGTGTCTTTTTCAGCTGCTATTGTTTCTTCAATCCATTTTGGGTCGGTATGTTCAGCTGTTGTGAGCGCGCTCTGGATCTGTAATTCACTAATCGGTTCGCCATCAACGTACCAATCCCAAAGCGGCGGTTCAGGTGTCTCTTGTGCGCTGGGTTCTGCCGGCTCACGCTTCGCTGGCTCAGGCTCCGGTTTAACGGGTTCAGGCGGTGGCGGTGGCGGCGGTGCAAATTCTAAATCACGAGGCTTTAGAAACATCAACTCCGGGATTTCAATGCCGAGTTGATCGAGATTCATTAACAACATCCCCAGCTGCTTTCGCGGAATCTCGCAGACAATATTTATCAGAAAGATACCATCCTCGCTGCTGACAATGACGAAAATACCTTTAAGCGTTTCATCCTGCTGGAGGATATAGATATGAAGATCGGTTTTTTCCGGATCCGTTTGCGAATGCCGCCCTAACGCGCGCCACCTCCGTTCTTTGAGGACTTCACTATAATACGCAACCATCTTCTTAAAATTGCCAGATCGGTTTCGGTAGTTCCTGAGATATAGGTTACGCACGTCTTTAAACAGGGGGGCGATGTCGGTGGTTGGGTCCTCCATAACGAGCGCGATGACATCGCTGCTCAAATCAAATTGGAACTCTGCCGATGGCACGTCCGGGCAGTCAAAACGCACACTTCCATCGTCTACTTGCGCGTACATCCCACTGCTAATGAGCAGCAAGGATATTATCAATACTTTTCGGAGGTCACGCGACATCGTAGTTTGCATCCGGTATCTCCGTTATTTCTCTCCGGTATTTTCAGCGTTCTTCGGCTTAATACTTTTCAGGCGTTGCTGCAGCTTTTTCAATGCATCTGGCAGCTGCGGCTTGCCGGGACGATAGATAACATCGGGCGGTACAATTCGTTTGGAGCCACTGGGGGGTTGATAAAACCATTGTAGGGCGATGGCATGTCGGGGGCCTTGGAAATAGTGGATCTCAACGGTATGTATACCTATCCCAAGGTTTATACGCCCGCGTCTACTCGCTGCTGGATGAACCCCGTCGTTATCCACAACGAGAAGCCCGTTGATATATAGTTGCGAGCCGTCATCTGAAAAGAGTTCAAAGGTATACGGCCCCGGTGTGTTAATCTCTAA
Organism: Candidatus Poribacteria bacterium; assembly: GCA_963668035.1. Lineage (GTDB taxonomy): Bacteria > Poribacteria > WGA-4E > WGA-4E > WGA-3G > WGA-3G. Next base: position 2,404,536 of record OY764073.1, read on the forward strand.
TTCGGCACGGAAACGGATCGCGAAATTCTCAACGACGGATTGCATTTCGGGAGTCGGAAAGCCCTCGGTATAGTTTCGGACAGGGACATTTAAGTTCGCTGTGACAAACGTATAGACAGGGACCAACTGGTCAAAATTAGGCATTCGGGAGATAACTTTGCCCGGCACATAGACCTGTCCAATTAATCCGTGACCGGGTTTCACTTCTGTACCGAAGATACCGAGTCCGCCGGTATCTATACGCGTCGGGATATCAAGCCCGACTTCCGATACCCCTGTCCCATCGCCAAACCGCATGCCGATGCTGCTCCCCTGACGGTCAGGCCCGCCGAATCCGACACCAGCCCCGCCGCTGCCTCTTCCGTTGTGTCCTTTAATGACAACAGGTCCCCCGAGCGTCCTATCTTCACCAAAACTGGCATTGGAAACAGCACTCGGACTATCCGTCTGTGGTATATCGGCGTGTGTAACGACATCAGGCACGACATCGGTGTGAACGGGTGCTTTCGGTGCAGAGACGCGCGGCGCGTAAGTTGGTGAAGCCTGAGAATCGGAGGCTGCGTCAGACTTTGCTGCGCGTGCCATCAATCGTAGGCGCGGCGGCAATACCTGCCGTTTCACCCGTTTTTCAGGCTCCGCTTCCAGTATTTCCGCAGATATGCTCTCTTTCTCTGCATCGAAATGATTAACGATCAACGGGGAGACCGCTAACATCATCGCGATATGAAGTCCAAGAGATATGACTATGGCGCGATTGGTATATTTTCGCATTTTGCTATCTTCCACTAAAAACTATAGAAAAACATAAAATTGAAGCGAACATCCTGCTCAGCGTCAAACGCTTTCGCGACAACAAACCTTAAAACATCAACATCGTTCCCAAGCTGTAGACCGAGACCGAGGCTCCCCTTCGGATCAAAACGTGGTTCACTCTCAGAGACATCCCAGACGTGTCCGCCATCAAGGATCAGTGCGACCGATAAATTGTGGGTTCCTAATTTAGCAACATTATAGAGAAATTCTGTGTTAAGGAGGAATCCAGCATCTCCCTGAAACGCATAAAGCGGATAGCCGTTCAGCGTGCCGATACCGCCTATCACAAATTGGCGTTGCAGCGGTAGCGGTGCTGTCGCAGAGCTCCCGACCGCTCTAACCCGAATCTGATGTTCTCTGATCGGATACGCATACCGAAGATGCGTTTGAAAACGGGTCCATTCGAAATCGGACCCAAATGTCGGGTTGCTATGCTCAACGAAAAAGGTATTGTGCCAACCGAGATAATTGTCCCGGGTACTATAATCGTATCTGAACAGGACACTCCGCATGCGACCGGGTGTTATCACTGGGTTTTCACGTACTTCTGATTTTGATCGCCAGTTGAAGACGTGCCAATCCGTGTTTTTGCGTAAACTGTCGTGTGACTCCGCAAATAGAGCTAATTTAAACGAATGCCTATCCGTCATAGGTCTCCATTGTAATGCGACCTCAACGCCCTCTCTCAAATAGTAATTCTGATGATCCGGGACACCGAAAACTCGGAGAATAGTCATCCCAGTATCATCATAAATGGGAAAAAGATCCGGGGCAATGATGCTTGTCGTGCGATGCAGCTGCGTCGTTAGTCCAAGGTGCCACGCATTAGGTTCACCCCACGCTGCCTTGCCGCCAACCGTGTAATAGATTTGCTTATTGCCAAATCCGTAGCCGATCCGCCCGAAAAATTTGGAGAGGTTATCGCCACGAAATTCGCTCGGAACGCTAATGTGGTAGGATCTTTCAAAATTCTTCGGTCTCCGAAAACCGGAATCTATACGGGCCCCTAACTCCCACCCTGTGACGCGATTGAACCCGACCTGCGGGGTACTATCGAAATAGAAACGTGCCGACAGCGGTTTTTCGACCAGGCTAATTATTGCTGTGCGGCGCGCACCCTCCTCCTCAATCCGGAGTTCTGCCGTCTCCAAATAATCGGTTATCTTGTTCGGTAGTTTCGCGAGTGCCTCATCGATTTCTTCTGGCCCCTTTTCAAGTGCCTTTCTAACATCGTCTGGCTGTATGTCCACATGTCCCTGTATCTGTATCTCGTGAATCGGCTCCCCTTCTCGTGTCCGAAACTGCTTTGAAAGCATAACAGGCTCATCTTCGTGCTGCGGGATGTCTCCAACGCTAATCGTAGCACTACGTTCCCACGCCCGCACAATCAGCTTCGACTTATGTTTAGTAGCACTCTGTTCCCATGCGCCCACATTCAGCTTCGACTTACGTTCAGATATGTTAGCGGCCGGAAGATTCTTCAGCACCGCCGCAATATCGGCATCTCCGTTCTGAAGTGCCTGACTGATTTGGTCAATACTAACGCTGTTGTCAGAGCGAATATGGATCTTTTCAATGGAGTGTCCGTAGTAACGCCACTGTCCGTGAAGGGTTACCTCATGGCTCCTTGAGAACGTTAAGCCTTTTTCCGTTGAAAACCCCACGCGAAAAAAATCGGGCTGCTCACTGACGGTACAAAACAGCGTTGGCAGCGGCATCGGTTCAGGGGGCGGTTTAAATCGCTGAGATATTTCTGCATCCAACGATTTTAACGCAGTTATTTCTATCCCAAGTTGACCGATGTTTGCTAAGAGCTGCCCTATCTGTTGCGGTGGTATATCGCCTACGATGTTTAGGAGATGGACATCATTATCGCTTTGGGCAATGACAAAGATACCCGAAATTGATTTATTTGACTCTGAACTTTGCGGACTTGGCACCTCCAGTGTATGGAGGCGGCAGTCGTTATTTTCGTGTAGCGTTTGCCAACTTGCGGCTTTCAAGGTTTCGCCATAATAGGCAACGAATTTATCAAAGGTCCCTGCTTCAGCGTGATATGTGCCGATATAGATATCCGACACTGTGCCGAAAGCTGCTGTTGTGTCAGCGAGTGCGATCAGTTCGCCTGTAAAATGGAATTGAAATTTGGCATACGGTGCATCAGGACAATCAAAAGCGACTGTACCGTCAGTTGCTATGGCGTGTGTGAGTCCAGATGCGGTTAGCAATAGGCATATAATCAAAAGACGCGTTTTCATGTTTTTTTCCTAACGGGAAAGTTGTATCATTTTAGCAATTTAAAGTTTTATTGTCAAACGCTGTTAAGTCTTAACGGAATTCAGATGAATAGCGTTGACATAAAATCTGCGGTGCTTAGAATATGTGAAACGATAGACTTTAAGACGCTACCGCCGCTGGCGAGGTTAGGAAACCTCATCAGCGGCGGTACCATTCAGATGTGTCACGAATTGTTAGTTTGTGCGGGGCTGCGTTAAGAAATTGAGGACTTATAGACATCAGAATCAAGGTGAAGTGCTGTCTTACTGTCTTCAAGTGCCCCGAAAATGTCGCGTATCTTCAATTTGGCAGAGGCTCGCTTACTATAGATGTAGGCGACAAAGTCCGTATTCTCTAAAGCGAGGCGGAGCGTATCATCATAATCTTTGATCGCGCCGATAGTGTCGCCTAATTCTGACTTCGCCGCAGCACGCTGGACATAGGCACTCGCCAGAATCGCAGTTTTCGGTTTCAGCTGGATAACCGCGTTGTAATCTCGGATCGCGCCGATAATGTCCCCGATATTGAGTCGCGCGAGCCCGCGATTGAGGCGTAAGAGCGTAAGCGTGATAGGGCTCTTCGGTCGTAGGCGGATCGCCTCGTTGTAGTCTTCAATAGCGCCGATATTGTCACCCGTATCCAATTTCGCGTTTGCTCTTTTAACATAAGCAAGGGTAAGGCTTATTGGGCTTGGCTTTAGCCGAATTGCCGTATCATAGTTTTTCATCGCCATTCTATAGCCTCCTAACAGATTTTCTAAGGTTTATCAATTTTTTCACTTGTTGCTGATAGTTGCCTCTGTTAATATAGACGCATTTTGCAGGTGAAAAGGGTGCAAAATTTGAAAAAAAACGTAAAAAAAATCACCGAAATTATTCATCCAGCATAAAACGCATCACACCGCCGCTGAACGTCCCGACATAAAGCACCTTGCCATCAACAGCAAACGAAAGCACGGTATCCGGAATTTCAGGGGTTACCTGCTTCCACGTGTCTGAACTTTCTTTCAACTGATACACGTGTTGACCTGTTATGCCGTATACCGTCGTTCCCTCTACCGCAAACTGCTCTATGACAAGCGGCCCACCTTCAGCATCGGTTGCTGTGTGCCATCCGGTGCCGTCGCTTGAATAGGCGACACCGCTGTCAGTTGCCACATAAACGGTTGCGCCGGCGAAGGTGAGCGCATTGAACGCCGTAACAGGAAATGGTAGATCTGAAGTAACGTCATTCCAAGTATTGCCTTCATCAAACGATTGTGCAAGGTGACCATCGCGTTTCCCAACGTAGACGGTGCTACCTGACACAGCGATCTTGAAACCCATAGAATCAGGTAGGTTCATAGATGCAGAAGCCCCAGCGGAATAGTCAAAAGGAAAATTAAATTCAGCTGTATCTATTAACCCGGTGTCGTGCCATTCAGTCATGCCGGGTTTCCATCTGAAAAGTTTCTGTCTGTATTCGACATAGTACGTCTCACTGCTAACCGCAAAACTTCCAAAAAATGATAGCATTCCGGCTGCGGCGTGCTTCTTCATAACCGCATTGAGTGTCTCATTTAACTGATCAAAATCGATATTCTCAGGGTTTGGTGGTACCGCGGCTTCAAGGTTTTGCTCGCCTTTATTTGTAAATGCTTCTGTGATGACTCTGTTCATTTCCCTGTCCATCTGCTTCATATTCCGCGGATCGACTTCCTGAAAAGCAGGCATTCCGGGGATAAGCTTCAAGCTATTGTCTTCAGTAGATAGGTGCCGTAGCGGTGAAGGTGCATTCATACTGTTTCCCTTCTTGACATACACGTTATCGTCAAATGCAGCGATAAAGACCCCGTGGTCAATATCTCTGGGAAGCAGGGACCACGATTCACCACCGTCTGTTGAGGTGACATATCTATTATTGACTGAAGTTGCGTAAAGTCTATCCTTAGCGGCGATTAGCGTCATAACAGGTGTGCCAACCAACCCTGTATTAAACGGATGCCACGATTCGCCACCATCGGTTGTACGCTGAATCCCGGACGGTACGCCTTTGTAGAAGATATTTGTATCGGCGATCAGTAGCGGCACAGCGATCTCGGAACCCGCCCTACTCTCTAAGGTCGTCCAGGTCTCCCCGGTATTCATAGAGTAGAAAAGTTCTGCTGTTGCATCCGTCACCATAACCCCCGCGCCTGTTGCGAATATTTTGACGCTCGGAATGTTATCTGCCCCCAGTGCTGGGAAAACCAACTGTTCCTGCTGCTGTTGTGTGTCAATCTCGCGCGTCTGCCGTTCCCGCGGATCTATCGGATACCACGAATCACCCTGATCGGTTGAGCGGTAAAGTGACCACCACGGCTTGCCTGTCATCTGTGATCTCATGTGTGCAATCATTTGATGATTTGCAAATTCCTCGCCAGCTGCAACATAGAGGCGATGCTCCGCTGCTGCTAAGGCGTGGATCACCGGTTTTTCCCCGTACCTCCCTGTCGGATCCACTGCTAATAGTTCCCACCGCTCAGCATTGAGGCGATAGAGTCCACTATCGGTGCCAGCAAATACGCTATTTTTAACGGCAACAAGGGCATGGATCTTCTCCGCAGCCATACCGTCTTTCAGCGCTACCCACGACATCCCACCATCTTTGGCGTAGTAAACACCACCTGTAAGTGCAAGGTAAAATCCTGAGTCGGTCACCACAAAGCCTCTGGAAACGCCTTTTGGATGGGGTCCCAACGCATTCCACGTCTCACCCTTATCTTCAGAGGCTAATATTTCTGTATCGGTGGCGAGATAGAGCATATCACTGTGTTCTGCCAGCTGTACCGCGCCTCCTATCCAATCTTGAAGACTGAGCGAAGTGCCACTTCCCATGTTGACGCGTTGCCAGGTACGTCCATCGTCGCCGAGTTTGTAGAGCGTACTCGGTGTTCCGGCGTAAATATCACCCGAAAGTGTTGTGAAGAGGCCATTGACAATTCCGCCTTCGGGTCCTTTTGTTTGTGTCCATTGTGTGCTCGGGGTTGAGACCTCTGATTCATCAATCGCTGCAGCTGCGAAAAGTTGCGCGTCCGGTTTCTGATCACTTCCGGGACTTTTACCGGGCATAACGGAACTTCCTACCTGAGTCCGCACAGCAGGTTTCGCTGGGGAATCATAAACAAAAAGTGCCTCTATGATCTCAACTGTCGGTTCTGAGGTCGCGTTTAGATTGTAGGGTTTTTGGAAACGGGAGAGGTATTGTGTGCCAACACCTATGAATAAAAAAATCAAGATCGCAGAGGCAGCGGAGAGTACCCACGGCAATACGGGTTTAGTCGCAGTAGGTGCAGCGGGCATAATACGTGAGACCTCTTGCATGATGTTCTCTGTTAAGTTCGCAGGCAGTTGGAAACTGCCGATGTTTTGTCGGATCATATCTTCCTCCTTCTTTAGGCGGTTGCGGGCGCGACTGAGGCGACTCTTGACAGTGTTCGGGGATACACCCAAAAATTCACCGATAGCGTTGATTGTCATCTCACCGAGATAAAAGAGTGTAATCACTGTTCGTTCACTCTCTGGTAACTTTTGGAGCAGTTTTTTGACGACTTCGCGGCGCGTCTCATCGGCTTCTGCCGCCTGCTTTTCTGCGACGTATCGAGAATATGACACTTTGTCCACCTCACTTGCATCAATATTATCCACGGATTCCATCGGCATAGATTTCTTTTGCCGCCAGTCATAACACAAGCGTGCCGCAATCACATAGAGCCAGCCAGCAAACAGATTGCGGTTTTTCAAGTCACCCAGATTCTGGTATGCCTTAAGAAATGCGTCTTGTGTAATCTCTTGTGCGATGTGAAAATCACCGATTTTTCGCCACGCGAGCGCGTGAACGCCTTTCTGATATTTGTCGACCAAAGCAGCGAACGCGTCTTGGTCACCTTGTAAGGTCTGTTGAATGAGTTCAGCATCGTTTTGGGGCATCACAAACATTCCTCCGGAATTAATCTGTCTTTTAACTTAAGTGACTGATTTCCAATATCAAAAAGTTGCATTATTTATTATTTAACGCAAGTTGCCACCTATCTGTACACATAGCACTCCTACGGAGTGCGGTCCCTTCAATATACCGTTTCTATAGACATATCACCCCTACGGGGTGAGGAAAGTGACTGACAAGTCTTGTGAAAACGTTAGAAACTTGTTAGTAGCAACTTGGGTTATTATTTACTAAAGACAATTTTTAAGATAGACATATTGAAGAAACACCCGAGCAAAACCCCTGCGGGGGTGTGTAAATATTTTGGCAGTGTTTTCAGGCCCGTAGGGACGGTATGTTTATAGAAACCGCATTCCACGCAGAGAAAAGCCCTGTAGGACGACATGTTTATAGAGCTGTGGTTAAACAAATTCTATAAACATATCGCCCTTACAGGGCTAAAGAGCGGGGCCTCACGTGTTTCTATAAACATTTCGTCCTTACAGGACTAAAGCGGGGGCGTTTTCAATTTCTGCTATTTATCAAGCGTGAAACGTAGTACACCGCTGCTGGCAGTGCCGACGTAAAGCACGTTGGCATCAACAGCAAACGAAAGCACGTCATCTGGAATTTCAGGGGTTACCTGTTTCCAGGTGTCTGAACCTGCTTTCAACTGATACACGTGTCGACCGGCTATGCCGTATACTGCCGTTTCCGCTACCGAAAACTGTTCTATGACAAGCGGATTCCCTTCAGCATCGGTTGCTGTGTGCCAATCGGTGCCATCGCTTGAATAGGCGACACCGCTGTCGGTTGCCACATAAACGGTTGCGCCGGCGAAGGTGAGCGCGTTGAACGTCTCAAAAGGAAACGGCAGATCCGAAGTGACATCGTTCCAAGTATCGCCTTCATCAAACGATTGCGCGAGGTGACCATCGCGTTTCCCAACGTAAACGGTTTCACCTGACACAGCGATCTTGAAACCCATGTCATCGAACATATTGGCCATAGCAGAAAAACCAGCTGAATAATCGAAAGGTTTTGACATTAGAATTGCAAAAACATTTTCAGCGGAATCTACTATCCCTGTGTTGTACCACGCATCCGTACCGGGTTTCCATCTGAAGAGTTTTTGTTTGTATTCAATATAGTACGTCTCACCGCTAACAGCAAAGCTTCCGCCTAAATTTGCCATGGTCGCTGCAGCCACCTCTACGATCGCGTTGTTCATATCTTCATTCATCTGTTCAAAATCGATATCCTCAAAATTCGGTGCCTTACCGCTCTCAAGGTCTTGGTTCGCTGCATCCCTGAGTGCATCTAACACAACCTTACCGCTTTTTCGGTCTATTTGGTTTGTCAAATCATTATTCAGAGGTTCCGCTTTTTGTGGGACAGGTTTTTCAAGAACCATAGGGATGCCCTGAATAAGACTAAATTTCTTGTCCTCTATAGAGAGGCGTCGAATCTGAGGTGTCATGCCTGCCATACCCTTCACATAAAGCGTCCTGTTAAAGGTCCCGAGGACGACTATAGAGGTAAGCCCCAACCCATCGGTATTATCATCGGTATACGGTGTCCAAGATTCACCGCCATCCGTTGAAGTAGCAAATCCAAACATGCCGTAGGCATGGAGTATACCGTTGGTAGAAAATACTTTCATAACAGCGGCATCAGCGAGTCCGGTATTAAATGCCTGCCACGACTTGCCTGCATCGTCAGTACGCGAGGTACCGATCATCTGGCCGCCTATGTAAAAAGTATTGGCATCCAGCATTACAATAGGCGGCGCGATATTCGACTCTACCGTTAACACATGCTTTAGATCTAAGGCTGTCCATGTCTCGCCGGCATTCACTGAATAGAAAAGTTCCTTTGGCTCGGCTACCATTACTTTTGCTTTGTTGGTGATGATCTTGATATTGCCGTAAGTAAAATCCACAGGTTTGGCATTCGCATCAAGCAGCGGGAATTTAATAGAAAAACCCCCCTTATTTTCTCTCTCATTTTCGGTTTTCTTTCTCGGGTCTATGGCGTACCACGTCTCGCCTAAATCTGTTGAGCGATAAAGTGACCACCAATTAGCACTTGTCATTAATGCTGTTCGACCACCGACCTGCTTTGTAAACTCCCATCCCGCTGCGACATACAAACGGTGTTCGGAGGCTGCCAAGGCGTGGATCGTCAGTTTTTGCCCCTGTTTATCTGCTGGACCCACGGACAACTGTTTCCATGTTTCAGCAGTGCGGCGATAGAGCCCGGTATCCGTGCCGACAAATACGGTGTTTTCAACAGCGACAAGTGCCCGTATCTTCTCTGCATCCAAATCAGCTTTCAGCGATACCCACGATGTCTTACCGTCTTCCGAGAAGAAAATATCCTCCATAAACGCGATATAAAACCCAGCATCGGTTACGGCGAAACCCCTGGGTACACCATTTGGATGGGGACCGAGCGATTTCCATGTGTCACCAGTGTCCGTGGAAGCCAAGATTTCGGTATCGGTAGCGAGATAAAGCCTATCGGCGTGTTCTGTCAGCTGTATACTACCGGCGAGCCAATCTTGGAAATTCGTCGCGCTGGCACTCCACGTGTTGACGTGTTTCCATGCGCGTGCATCTTCGGTGAGTTTATAGAGGCTGGCGGGTGTCCCTGCATAAACATCGCCCGAAAGTGTCGTGAAAAGATTGTTGACTGTACCGCCTTCGGGTCCCTTGGTCCGCGTCCATTGTGGTTGCGGCGTCGAGACCTCTGTTTCGTCAACGCGTGCTGCGGCGAAGAGCTTCGCGTCGGGTGCCTGCCCCGCGCCTGGACTCTTACCGGGTGTAGCGGAACTTCCTACTTGATTCCGCACAGCGGGTTTCGCCGGTGAATCGTAAACAAAAAGTGCTTCAATGATCTCAACTGTCGGTTCTGATGTGGCGTTTAGATTGTACGGTTTCTGGAAACGGGAGAGGTGTTGTGTGCCGACACTTATCAATAAAAAAATCAGGACAGCAGAGGCAGCGGAGAGTGCCCACGGCAACACGGGTTTATTTGCTGTAGGTGCAGCGGGTACAATACGTGAGACCTCTTGCATGATGTTCTCTGTTAAAGTCGTAGGCAGTTGGAAACTGCCGAGGTTTTGGTGAATCATGTCTTCCTCCTTCTTTAGGCGGTTGCGGGCGCGATTGAGGCGGCTCTTAACAGTGTTCGGAGATACACCGAGGAATTCAGCGATGGCTTTGACCGTCATCTCACCGAGGTAATGGAGCGTTACGACTGTCCGTTCACTCTCTGGCAATTTTTGGAGCAATTTCTTGACGACCTCGCGGCGCGTCTCATCGGCTTCTGCCGCCTGCCGTTCTGCTACATATCGAGAATATGACACGTGTTCCACCTCACTTGCATCGATGGTATCTAAAGATTCCGTCGGTAAACGGTTTTTACGGATCCAGTCACGGGAGAGACGCGCCACGATCACATAGAGCCAGCCGGCAAAGGCGTGATGGTTCTTCAAGGTACCGAGTTTCTGGTATGCCTTGAGAAATGCGTCCTGTGTAATTTCTTGTGCGATGTGAAAATCACCGACTTTTCGCCACGCGAGCGCGTGAACCGGCTTCTGATACTTGTTCACCAAGGGATTGAACGCCGCCTCGTCGCCCTGTAATATCCGTTGAATGAGTTCAGCATCGTTCTGTGCCATCGGATGCCTCCTTGAGAATTGTAACGAGAATTGTAACCGCTCTTTGCATTAAGTGACGTAACTTAGGTGTCAAAAGGTTGCATTTTTTCGGAGGTGGGCTTAAAGGAGGGGAGAATGGGTTGGTAGTGGGGCGATTCATCACCCCACAATGTTAAATGTCCATTTTCGCGCCGATTCAAATATCGGAGCGGAAGAATTTCAGAAACGCCAGTGCCGTAAACGCTATCGCAAAGAAACCGAGTAACAACACATCCGGGATAGAAATGTGCAATGTGTCTGACAAAGCAGGTTCTTTCAACGTTGGCGGCGGCAAGATTTTTTCAGTTTCGGAGTCAGAAGAATCGAGATTCGTCTGAGCCGCTAACTTCATAATCTGTGCCAGGACATCGTCAGAAATTCCGCTGAAATACGACTCATCAAGCTGCTCGTAGTACCGCTCCCCCGTTTGAAAGTAGAGGTCCCTTTTCAATTTACCTGTTTGCGTGAGGTTCATCGCCAAATAGGTCAGAGAAGACGTTGGTGTGAATCGGGAGAGCATCTCGCCAACTTGTTCTTGACGATCCTTTTCGCGCTGGTAGTCCCTGTCGATCTTGTCCGTTCGATTCCGGAACTCCAGTCGAAACTCCTCCTCAATCGGACCTCTAACTTTATCCATTTTTTCTTGGACCCCTGGGTCGTTTGAGCGAATAACGACACCTTCGCTGCTCGCGAAAGCTTCAGCTATTTTTTTTCCAAGTTTTTCTTCCTTATCTTTATTCAGGTTGTTGTGAAGTGCCGCTTTTTCCATATAAACAGCCTGCTCTGTTCGAGTGGGGGCAACGAGTTTAGCGACGACAAATGTGCCGCGTGGCGCGATCAGCACTGCAAACACCCAAAACGTGAAAGCGACAATCAGAGCGGTTTTAGCATTATCCAGATAGGTTGAAATGAACACGCCTATCGCAAAAAACACTGCAATATAGAGCAACGAGATAAGCGTGAGCCCCAATACGGGCATTGCAACTTTGGGCTCCCCGAGCGGAAACCCTTGCCATACAAGCAGGAGTAACCCTAAAAGGAAAGAGACCAAAAACGGAACGACAAATACAATATATCCCCCGATCAGCTTGCTCCACAAAAACACATCCCGCGGCAGGGCATTGGATAGGTTTATCCGAAGGGTGCCAGCCTCTCTTTCTCCGGCAACAGCATCAAATGTGAACAGCAGTGCCAGCAGACTGAAAACAGTCCCCACGATAAACAGGAAATCAAGATTTCCGAGTGCATACGCCACGGAGGCTTGAGAAACCCCTGCTGAGCCTTGCCGCACCCCATTACGCGTCATTCCAAGATAGGTAGGGAGTGCCTCCTCTAAACCGTTCGCAAAGACCCCCAGCGGCGTGGGTTTGAGGAATAGCTTAGAGACCTCCGTGTTCGGGTCCTGTGCATTCGGCGGATTTTCCTTCGCTTCTGCTTGGGCACGTCTCACCGACTCCTGATAGTCAATGAGGTTCCGTTCGTACTTACGATGATTGATAGAAAGCGTGAGCGGGATAAGTAAAACACACATCACAAGAAGCGCGACAAACCGGACGCTCAGAATATGATGCATCATCTCTTTTTGGATCAACGTCATTAACATGGTAATTTCCCCTCCATTTTTTCGGAACAGCGGTTGTAGATTAGCGTCCGTCGAGGGAGAAAGCATCAATCAGTACCGATAATTGCTGATGTATCTCCTGTCCCTCTGCTGTTTCAAGAAATTCCGCGCCGAGCCGCGCTTCAAGTTCCGAGTGTAGTTGTTCTCCAATCTGATCTCTCATCTGCACGGTTGCTTGTTGGAGCAGATCTACAGCCCCTGCGGTGTTAAGAATAGTTTTTCCGAGATGCGTTTCAAGTTGTGTGTAAACCTCTTTCGCAAAGGCACTCAGCATTTTCGGCACGAATTGTTTGATGATCAGTTCTTCAGTTGCCTGCTTCAGTTCTTGCCTGCCTGCTTGTGTCTTGAGAAACGCTTCTCCGTGTTGTGCGCGGAGGTTTTGGATAAAATCATCCAGCACAGAGAACCCTGTCTTGTTGCTCGTATAGATACCTCTTTGGGGTCCGTTACGATAGAGCTTTCCACCCGCGCTCAAGTTGAGCCGATGGTGTTCACAGCGAACAATAGGGGTCATATCACCTTCTTGCATCCGTAGGATATCCATCTCTATTTTCGAACGGCTCTCATAGAGATAACTGCACGGCAACATCGGGTCGGACGCGCCTTCGGTTAAGACATCGCCTGTTGTCACATCTGCCGGGCAGAGCAGCACTTTCTTATCCAGATATTCTGGGGAAAGTTCGGAAAGCCATTGCGGGTCTGTATTTGCATTCGCAATCCGATAGTTGTCAAGTGCCAGTTTTATCTGCCGCAAATTTTCTCTGCACGCCTCAATACCTTTAAGAGGCTTAAGGGAGCGTTTGAGTTCATAAGGATAAGCATCTGCCAAGAGGCAGTAGTTCAGACGTACCAACGCCTCTCCATTTTGCGGGTTTTGCGCGATGAGTGCCTGCGTCTGTTCGCTGAGTTCAATATCGGCGAAGGTTTGTGCATCATAAAGCGCGCCCGTTTGGAGCAGCCGGTTTAGGTCTGCAAGCAGTGCCTTTTGCAATGCTGGCGACGGCGTACTGATACCGTCATATTTAGTGAGCAGCAGCTGCGTTTTGTCAGATAGCTTCGCAGTGATAGATTGCGATACCGCAGCGCGCGTATCTTGGAGTTTTACGGCTAAGCTGCCGGGGTCTTTAATCGCATTGCTATCAAAGCGCAGCTGATTCGTGTCTGCATGCAGCGGGAGTTGTAATCCGACAACTGCGATCAGAAGCATTATCGGTTTGAGTTGTCCAATCATTTTTAACATTTTTAACATCTCCTTTAATTATGGTAAACTTTAGAATTAACTTAGAACGCACGCAAACTAAAAGTTTGCGGTACAAAAAGCTAACACTACTCGGATTCATCAAGCGTAAAGCGTAGCACACCGGTGCCTTTTGTGCCGACATACAGGACGTTACCATCAACGGTAAGAGCGGTAACAGGTACAGGAATTTCCGGTGTAACGGCTCGCCATCTCCCCGAATTCTCTTCCAGCTGATATACCTGTTGGTCTGCTTGTCCGTAAACCTTTGTGCCTTCCACCGCCAGTCTCTCTATGACAAGCGGCATACCTTTCGGATCGGTTGCCATCTGCCAGTGAATGCCATCGGTTGAATAGGTAACACCTTTATCGGTTGCGGCGTAAAGCGTTGATCCGGCGAAGGCGATACCCTTGAATTGCTTAGCAGAAACCGGAAGATCCGCAGTAACATCGTTCCAAGTGTCCCCTTCATCAAACGATTGAAGGAGGTGTCCGTCCCGTTTGCCGACGTAAACGGTCTCCCCTGAGACAGCGATTTTGAAATCAACGGCACCCTGATCTTCAATATCACTCAAAGAATCGGGAGACTCGGCTTCATCTACTAAACCGGTGTCGAACCACTCTGTCATACCGGGCTTCCATCTGAAAAGTTTCTGTTGATATTCTATATAGTACGTACTGCCGCTGACAGCGAAACTCCCGAAATACGCACGGATGAATTCAACGATACCTTTCTCTATGGCCTTATTGGCAAGTGTGCTAAAATTATCTATATCGAAATGTTCAGGCTTTAATTCTATCCCTTCCGCACTGCTGTTCTTAGGTTCATCTTGAACGGATTCCTGAAGGGCATCATGTTGAACGGATTCCTGAAGGGCATCATGGAATTTTTTACCGATCCGTGTTTTAAAGTCTGGTGCCGCTAAACTTGGTACGCCGGGGACAGGCGTTACACCGTTATCTTCGGCAGATATGCGGAAAAGTTGAGGCGATGTCCCTTTGATACCTTTGACATAGAGCACATCGTCAAATTTCATCATACTCGTGAAATTTTCAGGATGCCGTAGCACGGGTGCCCACGATTCACCACCATCAAAGGAGACAACAAGTTTTTGCCATATTTGTCCGTAGAGCGCGTTATGCACATAGACCAACTTCTCCACACCTGTCCGCACCAATCCGGTGTTAAACAGATGCCACGTTTTGCCTGCATCGGTCGTGCGCTGAACCCCGAAGAGCCCGCTCCTATAGAAAGTATCTGTATCCGCTATGACAAGGGTGGAAATATCGGCTATCGCCATGGGATGTGAATCTAAAGATCGCCACGTTTCCCCGGCATCACTTGAGTAATAACCGTTCCCGCCATCTAATACGAAAATCTTTTCCTGTGCTGCCACCATTTTGACGCTGGGCATCTTTTCCATTCCCATTTTTAAGTCGTCATCCATTTTTGCGTTATCGAGTCCAATGGTAACACCAAATAGATCATTCTTTTCAACCGTTTTTGCGAAATCCATTGCCTGCCATGAATCGCCGAGGTCTGTTGATCGGTAAAGCGACAGAGGGGCATTAGATATTGATGACATTGATATGGAGATCGAGAGGTTCACCTTCACCTTCTTACTTGCCTTCCCTACAGCAACATAGAGTCGGTGTTCAGCACTCGCCATTGCGTGAATATTCTCGGATCCACCGACAGCTAATTGCTTCCAACCTTCCGAATTCCATCGGTAGAGTCCAGCGTCCGTCCCGACAAAAACCGTGTTTTCAATAGCCGTGATTGCCTGAATCTTCCGATCCGATAGGTTTCCGTCGTTAAGCGATGTCCATGATTTACCGGCATCTACGGAGCGGAACACGCCATCAACAAGTGCCAAGTACATTATAATATTGACCTGCGCCCCAGGGGCCTCATCTGTTAGGACGACATCAATCAACTCTCCTTCCGGACGTGCGCCGAGTGCATTCCAGGTCTCGCCTCTATCTATGGAAGCGAGAATTTCTGTCCCAGAGACACTATAGAGGGTATCCTCATGTTCCGCCATTTGCCAAGAACCGTTAGTAGACAGGTTCGTATTGGCGGGGATCCATGTGCTTCTATCGTCTGTCAATCTATAGAGGTCTGTCCCTATTCTGGCATATAGATCACCGTTCGCCGCTGCGAAGAGATTGTTGACTGTGCCGCCTTCGGGTCCCCTGGTTTGCGTCCATTGTGGTTTCGGCGTTGCGGTATCTATCGTATCAAGCGGTGCCGTAGCAAAGCGGGAGTCGTCGGGTTGCTGACCTGTCCCAAGACTTTTACCCGGAAGCACTGAGCTCCCCGGTTGATTCCGCACAGCGGGTTTTGCGGGAGAATCTAAAACAAAAACCGCATCAATCAGCTCAACAGTGGGTTCAGAAGTAGCGTCCAGACTGTACGGTTTCTGAAATCGAGAGAGATATTGCGCGCCGACCCCAATTAATAGGAAAATCAAAACAGCGGCACCCGCCGAAAATGCCAAGGGTGCCATCGGTTTACTGACCGGCGGTTGAACAGGTGTCGTCCGCCAAACTTCCTGCATGATATTCTCTGCGAATTGATCCGGCAGTTGGAAGCTGCCGAGGCTCTCCCGAAGCACATTTTCCTCTTTCCGCAACCGGTTGCGTGCGCGACTGAGTCGGCTTTTGACGGTATTCGGGGACACACCGAGAAATTCACTGATCGTCTTGATCGTCATCTCTCCGAGATAATGGAGCGTCATAACTGTCCGTTCACTTTCGGGTAATTTCTGGAGTAGTTTCTTGACGACTTCGCGGCGCGTTTCATCGGCTTCGGCTTCCTGCTTTTCGACGATATATTGTGAATATGACACTTTGTCCACCTCATTCGTATTTTCAGTATCTAAGGATTCCATCGGCAAACGATTCTTCCGGAGCCAATCCAGACACAAGTTTGACGCGATCACATAGAGCCAGCCGGCAAATAGGTTATGGTTCTTCAATGTGCCAAGCTTTTGATATGCATTGAGAAACGCGTCCTGTGTAATCTCTTGTGCGATGTGGAAGTCACCGATTTTACGCCACACCAGCGCGTGAACCCCTTTCTGATATTTCTGTACCAAGGGGCTGAACGCGTCCGGATCGCCTTGTAGTATCCTCTGGATGAGTTTCGCATCGTTCTGTTCCATTGTAAGTCTCCTTCCGCATGAGTACATCGGTTGACTGCAGTGACGTAACTTATATTTCAAAAGGTTGCATTTTTTAAAAAACGTTGAAAACACAATTTTTCATCTGATTGCAGTGACGTAACTTATATTTTAAAAGGTTGCATTTTTTAAAAAACTTTATATCCCCACCATGATTTGCAATTTTCTTTTAAACATCTTAAGATATATGGTATACTTTGTATACAGACTTTTGGGTATACAGACTTTTGGTGCAGCTTGCAAGTTAAAACTTGCGATACTCAAGTTAAAACCACGATACCTTCAATACGGAGGCATGAAATGGCACACCAGATAACAGATGAACAGTGGAAACATTTTTGGGAAAACGGCTACGTGCGCATCGGGCAGGTCGCAACAGATACCGAATTCGCTAGGCTCCAGCAGCGGATGGATGACATCATGCTCGGTAAAGCACCCCTGGATTATGACAAGATCATGATGCAGTTGGACCGCGAACCCGGCAGAAACGCACCCGGACCGCAGTCTAAAGGACACAAAGGCGCGACACTGCTCTATCGGAAGATCCAGAACCTTGAGCTCGACCCTTATTTCTTGGAATACCTCCAGAAACCGATTTTCCAAGAGGTATGCACAAAAATCTACGGCGAAAATACGCCTGTCAACTGTTTTCGAGCGATGTTTATGAATAAACCGGCGCACGAAGGCACGAATCTGACATGGCATCAAGACCGATGGACGGACCTGGATCGCGACCCGAAGATTACTATCTATACCGCCTTAGATCCAGCAACATTGGCGAACGGTTGTGTGCATATTATTCCACGGTCACATAACAGCCTTATCAACCCTTCAAACGGTTCCGGCTTCCTGACACAGGAACATATTGACGACATCGTCGCCAAAGCGACCCCTGAACCCTTGGAGTTGAAGGCAGGCGAAGTGGTGCTATTACATAACTGGATGCTCCACAGCTCTGGCACGAATGACACAGACATTCCACGCCGTGCCTTCAGTGTCTGCTATATGCACGGCGAGACGCAGTCACGGCACGGACACAGCTTCACGCGCGTCTTCGGAGACGGCGCGATTAGCGTTGTAGATTTACAGTGAAAAACACAAGGAGAAAAATATGGCGAAGATTCGACTTGCCATGATTGGGTGTGGCGGAAATTCATCAGGTCACGCCAGAAGAATGAACGAAAACCCTGACGTACAAATCGTCGGCACCTGTGATGTGAATACAGACATCGCCGCCGGTTATATTGATAGGAACCTCTCCGATCTCAGCCCGCGTCCCGGTGCCTACGCCGACATCGGTCAAATGCTCAAGGAGACCACACCGGACGCTGTGGTTATCTCTACACCACATACGCTCCATTTTGAGCAGGGCATGCAGGCATTGGAAGCCGGATGCCACTTGTTGATGGAAAAACCGATGGTTACATCCTCCAAAGATGCGTATACCCTCGCGGAAAAAGTGGAAGAAACAGGATTGACGCTCACTATCGGTTATAATACGCCATGCACACCGAATTTCTACTATACACGAGAGATCATCCGAAACGGAGACCTCGGTAAGTTGGAATTGGTGATAGGGTATATCACACAAGGCTGGAAAGGCGGCACGACCGGTACCTGGCGGCAGAACCCGAAGCTCTCTGGGGGCGGCCAGGCTTATGACAGCGGCGCGCACCTTCTGAATAGTCTCTGCTGGGCAGTCGAATCCAAGGTCGCTGAAGTCTATGCGTATACCGACAACCAAGACCGTGATGTAGACATCAATTCGTCTATTAACGTCAAGTTTGAAAACGGTGTCCTCGCTGCGATGGCGGTCAGTGGCAATTGTCCGAGTCCGGGTGGTACGCACATGGCGTTAGTCTTTGAGAACGGTCGGATCGAAGTTGACGGTTGGGGCGGTGGCTGGATTCGCGTCTGGAAAGGGGGCGAAGCGTTAGACCCACCGCCGATTACAGATGACATGTCTGCAGGCTCGCCTGACGATAATTTCATTGATGCCGTCTTAGGCAGGGCGGAACCGCGGACAAATCCGATGAATGGGATCATCCAATCTGAATTGATGGATCTCATCTACGAATCGGCAGAGACGGGAGTGCCTGCGCGTCCGGAACGCTAATATTATAAGCGCGGTTTCCCAGCCGCGCTTTTATACTAATGTAGCACCTTCCGGACGGGGTGCTATTGGTCGGATAGGCATCTTTTCGTAGGAGCGATAGGCGAGTTCTGCTAAATGTGGAGTCTCCATGCGGATGTGTCCATCCGCTCGCGAGTGCATCAGTGCATCCAGAACACCCGTCACAAGTAGCGTCCGTTCTACCGGATACTGCGGCACCCCTGTCACGAACATCTCCTCAATATTGAGGCTCAAATAACTGAAATGCGCGTGTGGCGGTCCGTTTTGTAAGTAAACCTCTGTGGCATAATGCGTATCTCCTGCCTTCGCAGCATAAGCAAAATCTGAGACGTAGCCGTTCAGCATCAGCACTGCAGAACGAAATCCGTCACTATGCTCAAGCAGAAACGCTATCGGATTCGGGCACCCTTCTATGAGTGTGCTATCTGGGTGATTTTCGATCTGCGCGCACGCTGCTTCCGCCAATGCCAACGACCATTTTCCTGCTTCACTCGCTTCCCAAACCGAATCGCCTTCCAAACACTGGACTGCCACAATCCCCGACTCGCCACCTACTCGGCGTTCAATCATACATTGTAACGTCTCAAGCGCGTGGAAACCGTAGGACTCCACGCCGCCATAACCGATACCGACAGCCGACTCCAATGCCGTGTCAATCGGATGCTCTAAGAACGGGTTCCGCCAACCGAGCGGCAGCGAAGACCCTGCCATAAACGGCACATTTAGTGCGTTTGCGCGTTCGGACATCCAAAGCGCGTCTTCCCAATTGTAAGCGAGGTGTTTATCGCAAAAGACAGGCACTGACTTCTCGCTTGATGCGAAGACCCCGCAGATCTGTTCAAACATATAGCGGCGCGGATACATGTGCTGTTCAAACTCGTTGTACGGATAATCGCCGTGTTCACCGATGAGCAGTACACCATCAACTGCCAGTGCGTTGCCGCCGAGCGTTAGTGCCTGCCGAATGCTCGGATAGATAGGAACGTTATGCTCGGCTGCCAAACCGACACCGATATCGCGTTCATCGATCTGATCCAGATAGATAGACACCAATTCCACGCGTGGCATCCGATGTCCCGTATCCGTCGGAAAACCTTTCATATATTTAGTAGCGATTACATCTGCATGTGAGTGCTGGAAATAGGTCGTAATAATTGCCGCAATTTTCTTCGGTGATGCCATTGTGCTTTCCCTCCTCTTATCGAACAATTTCGGTGCCGATGCCGCCCTCTGTGAAAACTTCAAGCAGCAAGGAATGCGGAATCCTACCATCAATAATATGTGTCTTATACACGCCACCGATGAGTGCTGTTCTACACGCCTCTACCTTCGGCAGCATGCCACCGGCGATGAAACCGGCTTTAATGAATTCGTCTACCTCTCTTATACGGATCGTCGGTATTAGCGATGCGTCATCGGAGAGGTCTCGGAGAATGCCGCGCGTGTCTGTGAGCATAATCAGTTTTTCCGCTTGGAACGCGGATGCTATCTCACCTGCCATCGTATCGGCATTAATATTATACGTCTGCCCATCAATGCCGATACCAATCGGTGTGATAACAGGAATATAACCCGCCCTGTCTAGCGCGGTGACCGCCTCCGTGTTGATACCAATAATCTTGCCGACGAACCCCAAATCAACGTCGACTTTCGCGCCGGTCTCATCGGTGATCTGTGTTTCCTCTCTTTCGGCAAGAATCAAATTAGCGTCTTTCCCAGAGAGTCCAATCGCTTTCCCACCGTGTTGGTTCAGACGTGCCACGATCTCTTTATTAATGGATCCGAGTACCATCTCCGCGAGCTCAACGGTCTCCGCGTCGGTTACGCGTAGCCCTTGCACAAATTCTGGCACTTTCCCGATTTTATCCATCCATGCAGTGATCCGCGGGCCCCCGCCGTGAACGATGACCGGTCGAATCCCAACATATTTCATCAAAACGATGTCCTGCATAACGGAGTGGATAAGCGCATCATCCTCCATCGCAGCACCCCCATATTTGATGACGATCTGCCGATCATAAAAGTGTCGGATATAAGGTAAGGCTTCAATAAGAACTTCAGCCGTTTTGTTCATTTTGCTAATTTTTGTCCCGTATTTCTGATAAAATAGTGTATATTATATGATACGGAATCCTTGACGGTTTGTCAAATTAAAAGGGTTGTCAGTAGAAATCGCGAGCACAGCTCGCTCCTACAAGAGAACATTAATTTAGGACTTACGCAATTTTTCCATGAAACGCTACAGAGTAGACGCATTGGCGAGGTTAGGAAACCTCGCCAGCAAGGGGGCTGCGTAAGTCCTGATTAATTTTAAGGATACCACACAATGCGAATATCAGCACAGATTTCCCAATTTCACGGGACAGGCAGGCCTTTAGAAATTTGCGAGATGCCTATAGCGATCCCGCCAGATAACATCCTCGTCCGCGTCTCGCTTGCGACCATCTGCGGTTCCGATCTCCACACAGTATCCGGTCGCCGCGGCGCAGAGACACCGTGTGTGCTTGGACACGAAATCGTCGGTACGGTTGCAGCACCGACACGTCTGCGTTCCGCAACCGGTGAACCACTAAACGCTGGTGACCGAGTTACGTGGAGCCTCACGGCTTCCTGTGGCACCTGTGGTTATTGTGTCAATCGGGAACTCCCACAGAAATGTGAGACGCTTTTCAAATACGGACACGCACGGAGTGAAGGGCCTACTGCTTTGTCCGGCGGGTTCGCCACACATATCCTGCTGCGTCCGGGGACAGCTATCTACCATATTCCGGACAGCATAACAGATGGAGAAGCAGTGCCCGTCAACTGTGCCTTTGCCACTGTCGTGAACGGCTTGACGACCATCGGTACATCTCCTAATGAAGCGGCTATCATCCACGGTGCGGGTATGTTAGGCATCTATGCAGCGTGCTATTTGCGGGAACAGGACTATAATATCGTTGCCGTCGTAGACATCAATGAGGGACGGTTGGAGACCGCCAAACGCTTTGGGGCGACGCACACTTTCAATCCGAACACGATGACCGCTGTGGAGATTGATGCAGCCCTGAAAACACTTACGAACGGACGCGGGGCAGATCTCGGTGTAGAGGTGAGTGGTGCGACGAGCGGCTTACCGCATCTGGTTACGTGGTCGGCAATCGGTGGACGGGTGCTAACCCTCGGCTACGTCTATCCAAATGCGCGGACGGCTGTTGATGCACATCAGCTCGTCACAAAATGCGTGACTCTCCGCGGCGTTCACAACTACCACTACACCGCTCTCGGCACCGCCCTCGACTTTGTGGCAGAAAACCGGAGCCGCTATCCGTTTGCCGAACTTATCGGGGAGACCTATCCACTAACGGACATTAACACCGCTTTTGAACACGCCATGCGTCAGGACAAAATTCGTATCGCGATCTTACCGGAGGCATAGTTACTCCAACGCCTCAATCCAACACCGTCTTCCATCGGTGCGGATCGTAATCGCTGCCGATGTATCAGTCCGTAACTGGACACAGCCCCGGGCGTGATATCGCGCCACCACATCGGGATGCGGAAATCGATACTGACTGCTTCGACCGAGCGAGAAGATCGCATAACGCGGTTGGACTGCATCTATAAACTGCGTGCTGCTGGACGTGCTGCTTCCGTGATGCGGCACCTTCAGAATCTCAGCACGTAAATCTTGACCAGACGCGATGAGCCGATTCTCCGCTTTCCGACCGATGTCTCCCGTAAACAGGATGTCTACTGCCCTGTCCGTTAGTTTTATCACCAGCGAATCGTCGTTCTTGTCCTGATCCAGCAGATTCGTTGATGCCGGGTCTATCGGATGCAATAGGTTCACTGTCGCTGTTGGCGTAAACGCTATTTCGCCAGCGAACGGAAACGTATAAGGGATGTGATTTGCGTTCACAATAGCGTGCAGGCGTTGATGCGTCGGGGAATTGAGCGGCAGATCCGATATACCGAGGACGCGCCCGACTTCAAAATTCTCTAAGATATGTGCCAGGCCGCCTCCGTGGTCAACGTCCGGATGCGTCAATACGACCATATCAAGTCTCCGAATCCCACGAGCATCGAGGTAAGGTTCAATCACGCGTCTACCGATATCATAATCAACACTTTTCTGCCGCCTTTCGTCGTAATAGGACCGCTGAACCCCGCCGTCAATTAATAGCGTCTGCTTATCTGGAAACCGAACGAAAGTCGCGTCGCCTTGCCCAACGTCGAGCGTAACCACTTCCAGCAGCCGCCCTTTTTCATGGAACGCGGTATCCCAGACCCAGAGCGCGATAACCGTCAACCCGATGAGGCTTGCAACTCGCCACTGTTCATAGACATATCGCCACTGCGCGATCCCTAAAAACAACCCGATATATAGCACGCAGAGCCCGAAGGTCGGGGGTGCTAATTTCACAACACCCCACGTCTGACCGAACAGACCGATCAGTGCCAAAAAAACGGAGATAATGGCATGGTTAAAGAGCGCGATCACCTTTGCGAACGAAAGCCAGATAAAACCCACGCATACAGAGACGATACCCGCAGCGACGATGAGCGTGACAAGCCCAACCGCAAAAGGACCCACGATAAAACCGAGTGGATAGGCACGGAAAAAATGGTAGGCGATCAAGGGTGTTGTTCCAATCTGTGCAGCGAATGTCACGAGATAGGAGAGTACGAGCCACTTAACCGCGGCATTTTTGACTCTGGTCAGAACAGGTGTATCACTTTGTGAAGATGAGTCCGCTCCATTTTCCCACAACCGACGCAGCGGTTCCTCCATCTTCGGAACGAAATAGACAATTGACATCACAGCGACAAAAGACAACTGAAACCCGACATCCCACACCTGTTGCGGGTTCAAGAGGAGCAACACCACCGCCGCAAATGCTAACAGATTGAAGAAATCCACATCTCGGTCAATAACGGTTGCGAATAGAAAGAGGATCGCCATGAGCGAGGCACGGAAAACAGAGGGTCGGAAACCGATCAGAGACGCATAAACAAGCACGGATAGCATTGTTAGCAGACAAACGACTTTTGGTGGTAACCGAAAGCATCTGAATCCGAAGTAGCAGAACATTGCGACGAGCCCGACGTGCAAGCCTGACACGGCGAGCACATGAAAGGTGCCGCTGTTTCGGAAGATGTCCAACGTCTCTGTCGGGAGTTCGTTGCGTTTGCCGAGCAAAATGCCTTTGATTAACTGCGCGTGCAATGCGGGTGCTGCTGTCCCGGCTTCGGTGTAGATATTATCGATAATGCGTTCTGTACGGATGCGGAGTGCCTCTATCCAGCGTAGGGGCAGCAATCCGCCTTGTTCCTTCTCTATCTGTAGCAGTCCCTTAGCATCGATGATACCGACAACCCCTTGCCGGTCAAGGTACGCACGATAATCGAAACCGCCGGGGTTCCGTCTCCCTTGTGGTTGCCGTAGCACTCCTGTGAGTGTGATGTGTCTACCGTAGCGCAGCGGCACCAGACTTTGAAACCTGATAAGAAATTTCGCCGACACCTGTTGCGTTGGCTCCGACAACAGTTGCAGTTCGCCTGTAGCGTGACAGGCCTCCCATATCTCTCCGCGCTCGGGTTGATATACGGCAGTGCCAGAGAAGCTGATCGGTTGATCGTAAAAGTGTTGCGGAATAGGTGAATGCGAAGCGGTTTCCAAACGGAGCATCCCGCCTGCAAAAATGGCGAGGTGGAGCAACCCGTAGCAGAGATAACGTCGCCGTTGCCGTGCCACGATACTCCCGACAAGACAAAACAGCACAGTGAGCCAAAGCCACAGCAACGGCACAGACAGCCATTTGCCTACAATGATGCCAAATAGGTACGGGATCAGAAAATAGAGCGCGGGACGCGGCGTGAACTTCATCTCAATTCAACACAGACTTTCCTTTAGAGCGTTCCCGTTATTATACCAAAATTCTGTAAAATCTGAAACAAAAATCTGAAATTGGACAGAGGAAAAAATCGCGAGCACAGCTCGCTCCTACATAGGAAAAATCGCGAGCACAGCTCGCTCCTACATAGGAAAAAAATTCACATATATAAAGTGAAGAGGTACAATTGAATGGCCCTGGAAATTGGATGCCAGAATGATCGATGTACTTTCGGGTTTCGTATAAGATGAACGGCGCGTTAGAATGCTCTGATCACTTTTGCGATCAATCGTTGTTTGAATTCTGATGCGTTTGGGTCGCCGAGAATGATGAAAAAGTCGGTGCCGGCATAGCCGGAGCGACGCAGTGCGAAATAGATGTTGATGCCCTCTGCTTGCCATATTAAACGACTGCCGAGGCTTAAAGCAGGACTGAAATCATAAGCAAGCGTTAGAATCTGTTGATAGCGTCTCTCAAAATGCCACTGGATACTTGCGGAGAGGCCTGCTGTGAAACCTTGGGCGCGGAGATTTAGGTTTCCGCTGATGCGATGCATTCGCTCGCCTGCTTGTTCGCCCCCGTTATAGCCGACACTGACATTGTTGAACTGATCCGAGGCACGCGCGTTTACGCTAACCCTAAAAACACTATCCGTGAATTCTTGGAAGCGTCCACCATACCAGCCGATAGAAAGGGCATAATCACTATGTGTTGCGAAATTTGAGAAGACAGAGAAGTCTCGCTGAAATAGTTCACCTTCGTAAGTGTTCGCAGCGATGACATTCGCGCCAGCGAACATACTACGGATGAACCCATCACGCCATTCGTTCGAGATAATTCCTTCTAAAGCACCGCCGCGGAGGCCTGTGAAGGGTCGATAACCGAGGTTATTTACGAAGTCTGGATCCACAAAAAAGGCAGCTAACCACGATTGAAAAAGCGATCCTTTGTATTGTAAATTGACATCTGCTGTTCTTCCATCGGATTCGCCCTCCCAAGTTTGTGAAAAACTTGAGTCCGCCGAAAACTTACCGTGCCTGATATTTCCTGAAAGGTGACCGATACTGTTTGTATCTGTGTCGGGACGATGGTGTGATAGGAACGCCGCCCCGATGTTAGAGGTTGCGGTTAAGGATTGTTTTGCGCGCAAAATGAAGTTCTGATTGTTGCGATGATAGGTGCCTAAGGTGCCGATTGAGGTGTTTTTGCCGAGTTTTCCGAAAAGTTTAAGCCCGCCATCCATATCCATTATCCGCCGTGAATAGAAAAGATTACCGAGGTTATAGACGTTCCCACCTTCAGAAAAGAAAGGACGGCGGTCGCCTACGTAGCGTTCCCCGTAAGAGAAATCAATACCTTCCACGTCTTGTTCAATGTTATCAAAATCTGGGTTGGCAGTGGCGATGAGACGTAGTTGTGGGGTGACTTCATAACGGAGGTCTGCACCTGCGCGGGCAGTATATTCTCGCGCATCGGTTTCCGTCTCATTGATGCCGCCAACCAGATAAGGTAAGAATTTTAGGTCCCGTTTTCGCAGCGGCGGTAGCACGTCAATCCAATGTCCATCGTTCTCTCGGAATTCTTGGACACCTAAATTGCACCACCAGGAGCGTTCACCGGTGCGTTGTTGCAATCTGTCGAGGTTGAGACCCATTCGAACAGGTTCTTTTGTGTCAGGATAATCCAATATTTGCCATGGGATTTCCATCTCTACTACCCATCCATCTTGGACAATCTGCGCGGCGGTGTTCCAGAGGCCGATCCATTCGCTTTTTTCGGCGCGTCCGGTGGCGAGATGCGCGAATTTCGTGCCGAGCGGGTTTACGATGAAGAAATTCCTATCAGAAAATTGATGTGTGTGGAATGGGTCGATAGTGAAAGAGACCCAGTCTTCTCCGCTGATTCGGGTTTGGTCTTTAACTTGACGCGCTACGATTTTGTCGGACATATCGTCGTAGAGGTGAAGTCCGACATAGATGGCTTTGTCGGTGTAAACAACCCGACCCACAGATTGATTTTTTGCTGGTTTTTCGGTGCGCTGGTCGGTGAATCCGATGGCTTGTGGGGCGTTTTGCCAACAGGCATCGTTGAGGATGCCGTCAATAGTAGGCGGTTGCTCGGTTTTGACTGCGGGGAGTTCTTTTTTAACGGTTTGTGTGTTTTGCGCGGCTACGGTCTGTCCGTTTATGGTTAAGATAAACGATAGTGTGATGAGCAGCATTATCTCAAAAGATTTCTGTGGTTGCATCAATTGGGAGCCTCCGTAATAGGCGCGCTTTTTAAACGCGCCTATAAGTAGATGTGATCCGACTACTGTCCGAAAACTTTCAGAAACTCTGGATCTTCCTTTACGTCCGAGAATTCGGGTGTTTTAAGGAAAGAGGGGTAGTAGGAATCCTCATAATTGTAGGAAGCCACTCTATAAAGGTCCTCAGCGATCTTCAAATGATGCAAAGTCTTTTCGCGATCCTTGTCAGAAGCCCAGACAGCCACAGCGAGCATGAAGTGACTATACTCGTTGTAATTGCCTAAATCGACGGCGACTTGTAGGAAACGTTTCGCTGCGTTATGCTTCTGCGACCAGACCAGACAACAACCGATATCGTGAACAGCCCAAATAAGTTCGTACGTATTTACAGGAAAGCCTGCATCCAGTTTTTTCAACTCTCCCTCAGCAAATGTGTTCACTTCTGTATGGACTTGAGCGAAGCGATCCCAATCTTCCTGTTTGCTATACAACAACAGTCGGTTCGTTCTTATCGCCAACCAGAATCTAAAATACGTCCGCCACCCGGGTTTGCCATTGGCATGTTCCAACTTTTCTATTCCGAGAAGTGCGTCATCGAGTCGGTCATAAGATCGTAAGATTTCTGCTCCCATTTGCAGAAAATCGCACCGACTGTACTGGCTCACTTCGGGGTTCTCTAAGCGTTCAGATGCCTCGTTATAAAGTTGGATCCAGTCATCAATACGTCCTTCCCTTTTCCAACAACCAGCACTGCTCAGATTGGAAACGATCCGCAACACATATTTTTCTGAGTGCTCGCATGCCCAACGATAAAGCCGCGTCTGTTCCTCAATGGATTCCGAATTTCTCCGAAGAAAAGCGAGGCTATTGACTAACCCTCTATGTGCCCAGTAAAGCTCGTCATCGTCTGGGGCAAGCCCCATATACTTACGGAATAGAGGCACCCGTTTTTCCATTCCGAGTTTGCCCATGTAAGGGTATATATCATCGCCGACAAGACGCGCTAACTCCGGTGTGATTTCCGCTTTCAGTGCGTCTTCAATCGCGTTGTTGACTTCGATGAGCAGAGCGTCGCCTGATGCAGGGTCGGATCGTACCTGCTCTTTATAGGCATCGAACTTGCTACGAATGTCTTTCAATTGCGTAGACATTATAATATCTCCTTTGGAACCCCGCCAAATCTTGCGAATTGTGGGTTCCTCTTTCTTTAATCGTTTGCGGGCGCGGTGGAGCCGACTTTTGACGGTATTCGGCGATACGCCCAAAAATTTGCTAACGTCCTCACAGGTCATACTATCCAGATAGTGAAGCGTTACGACGGTGCGTTCACTCTCTGGTAGCTTTTGGAGGAGAAGTTTAACGACTTCGCGTTGTTGTTCATTCACGAATTCTCTTTGCTCTTCAGCATGGTGTTGGACATAAGCGAGTTCCTCTAATGCTTCTGGGGGCATTGCATCTAAGGATTCCATCGGCATCCGCTTCTTTTCAAACCAAGCGAAACACTGACGCGCGGCAATTACATAAAGCCATCCGGCAAAGGTGTTCGGGTTTTTGAGCGTTTCGAGTTTTTCGTAAACCCTGAGAAAAGTATCTTGCGTGATTTCTTCAGCAATGTGGAAATCACTGACTTTCCGGCGGACGAAGGCGTGGACGGGTTTTTGGTATCTCTGCACGAGCGTGCTGAAAGCAAATTCGTCGCCTGCTAACGTCCGTTCAATCAATTGCCCATCGTCGTTTTTCATGTACCACCTCCAAAAATATGTTGTCTTTCAAAACGTTAAGATAGGAATCGGTGGCAGAAAGGTTGCATAAAATGCAAGATTTGGGAAAAATTTTATAATTCGCTTAGGAGGCGTTCGACGACCTGTTTCCGTTGTCCGTGAATTGCTGGTTGTTCTAATTCGTAGACTTCAGGCGAAATCAGATGTCTATGCGTTTCGATGGGGAGGTTATTGTGCGATCCTTTATCAATGTAGCGATTGAAAATCGTATAGCGGGGATAGGTTTCTGTCCAGCGTCTCGCGCCGTGATAGAGTGCTTCTGTAAAGATAACACAGTCGCCAGCGTTGACAGGGACGTTGATCACTGTCGGGGGACCGTCGTAGATTGAGATGTCGTCTGGTGGATCGAAGTTACGCTTATGGCTTCCGAGGAGACAGACGAAACCTGTGCCTTCTGGGACATCAACTAAGGAGGTTGCAGCGTTGAGGAAACCGGCCCGAGGACCGGATTCGTCAACATTGTAATCTTGACCGGCGGCATGGAAATGGATGTCATCGGAGGTTGTGTAGTTCTTGGTTAAGGCGCAGTCAACGAGGCAAGGTGTTGCGCGCGTCAAGGCGATAATCACGCGCATAATTTCTCGGTTGAGGACAAGCCGTTGGAATACCGGGTCGCCGTATTGGATATGATTGATCCAGTGGGCGATTGTTGGCGAAGTGTCTCCTTTCCGAGAGGTGGAGGTAAGTGGTGGCGGCAGTTCGTCAAGGGTCATGTTGTGCCATCGGTTGCCGAGTTCAATCATCTGTTCGATGTCCTCGGATGGCACAACTTTGCGGAGGATAATGAATCCGTGGTGGTCAAAGAACCATTCTTCGTGAGGTGTTAGCATTGACATTCCTTATGGTGTTACCTTACCGTTTTGAGGGTAGCCCAGACAATAGGTAATTTTTCAGCTGCTTGAACGGACAAGCCTATTTTGGATTGAAAATTGCGGGTTACTTCATCGGCGGTGAGGGGTCGATCGTAAATGCGGACTTCGTCGATGAGACCCGGAAAATGTCGCTCTACGTTGCCGCGATTGTTCGCTGCGCCGATATAGACGGGTTCCACAAACGGAATAAAGGTGTCAAGCTTTTTGGCATCGCCGACGATAATCTCTTGTGGTTCACCATCCATATAGAGACTAACCTCGGATTCCCCTGGGTCTACGATTGCGAAAACGATGTGGTGCCATTTGCCATCGGAGAGTGGGAATTCAATTTCAACGGCGATGGCGTTGCAGCCCGCTGCGGATTTCTGACGGACATAGTAGTGAACGATGTCCGCAGCAAAGGGGAAGCCTGCTTTTGCACTGCGGTTAACATCAATAGCCCACGCCATGTTGCATCCTTGGTCAAGGACTTTGAAAAGGGTTGTCCAATCTTTCTTGAAACTGGTTTTGACCCATGCTTCAAACGTGGATGCGCCGACCTTTTCGCCAAAATCGCCGAGGTTCGTCAGGTTTACATAGTCGTCAGAGCCGTCAAATTCGAGTGCTTCTCCGACTTGCCCGTCAACGACTTTCGGGTTTCCGACGATCTTGCCGTCGTTTTCACCCCAGACATCTTTGACTGTACCGCCGGCGATGTCTTTTTGGTCAAAGGTCCAATAACTCACGAGTCCATCGGTGACGATCGGCTGCGTGTGTCCGCTCTGTGAAGACAAGACGATGGTTAGTGTGAACGTTAAGAGATAGATTAGTTTTTTCATTGTGTATTGCTCCTTGCGGAAGATGTTTCCGCGTTTTGTGATAGCACAACCTAACAGGTTATGCTACAAAAGATATTTCCGCGTTTTGTAGTTGCACAACCTAACAAGTTTGTGGCGTACTTGAAGAAACACCCCAGCAAAAACCCCAGATGCGACGTGCATTATACTACCGATCTTCTGCGGCTGTGCCGGTGCGCCAATCACCTTTTTCCAGAATTGCCATTTTGGTGATATTCCAGAAAAGGTCATCGGAGGCAATCGCGTGCCACTCTCCATCGGCAAAGGTCATGATACCGATGTGTTTTTCTCCATCAGAGAGGTGATTGGACGTGAACCGATCTTTAGGACCCCAGTTTGTGTAAGTCAGCGGTTCACCGTTATCCCACTGCCACTGCTCAGCCATTTCAGGTTTGTGGAGTCCGATCCAATAAAGTTCGTTTCCAAAGGCTCCGGATAACCATTTCTGTTCAGATTCGCTGTTAATTGCGACAAGATAGGCACTTTCAGCTGCGGCTTGGTCTTTCGCAGCGTCAAGATTTGGACACAGAATTTTTGTGTAAGCGTGTCCGTTCTCGGGATTTACAATCCACTGCTCAGGTGTGAGTTTCTCAGGGAGTGCAATCATACCTGGGAGCGTTGGAGGCTTTGGGGGTTTTGGGTCACCGGGTATGGCATCGCTGTCGCCGTTGAGTTTTAGCATCAAGTTTTCATAGCGGGTGCCGCCTTTAATTTGAAATTCCTTAGCTGCTGCTGATAATCCTTGGTATTCTACGGATACCTTGTAAAACTTTGGGGTACTATGGTAAAACAGCCCGTAGGTAAAGTTGCCTTTGGCATCCGTATCAATTAGTATATCGCCGTAACGTGAGCTGCCGGTCTTACCCTGTTCACGGGTTTGGACTTTGAACAGAACGGTTGCATTTGTCAACGGTTTTCTGTCCGAAAACACAATTCTCCCTTGCATCCACATCTCAGGACGGGCAATGACGGTTGCATTTTGGATTTTCCGGTCCGTTTGGAAAGAGAAAGTTATGCTGTTTGGACCGGATCTATCTCCGTAAAACGTTATGACACCGATTTTAACGGAGAGGAGATGATATTCCAATTTGAAGTCCTCCTCGTTAAATTCAGGTTTTTGCATATTAGCCAGAAATTTCCGGGGGAGGAGTCCGAGACGAATCATGCCTGGCTCGATAGTATCCGTGAAAGTGAAGATGCCATTTCTATCGGTGCGTGCTGTGAGGAAATTTGGGGATGTAGCAACAGTCCTTATCGGTTTATAAATTGCTGAACCGCTATCGCTCATCTCAACGGGGAACAGCGTAACGATGTGTCCTGCAATCGGTTTTCCTCGAGGCCCCATAAGTTTACCGGAGAAGGTTGCTGTTTTTTCGGAAGCGCGGCAAGCGACGAGGGTTATACAGCAAAGTAGTAGCATCACAGCCCTTATGGTTTTTAAATGATTCATGTCGGTTTTCCTTAATTTTTGTCAGAGGGTGCTCTGAGTGGTGCCGTTCCTTTTTCAAGGATCGCCTCTGCTCTGTGAGGTTGGTTGTTCTGTGAACTCCCAGCTTGGTATATTTCCTCACAAGCTTCCCATCCCCAGCCGAAATGTAGAGTCATAACATAGTCTTTGGCATCAGTGTTACCACCCTCGGATTCGTACGTCCCCCATCTTGTGTAATTAACAGGTTCTCCACTGTGCCATTTCCATTTTCCTTCTTCTTCAACATCGCTGAGTCCGATCCAAAAACGGTCGTTCCCGAAAACGTGTTGGAGCCATTTCTCTTCTGCTTCATCGTTAATTGCAACGAGATACGCGTCTTCTGCAGTGGCTTGCGCGATTGCATCCTTGATAGTTTGGCTCTGTGTGCTTTTGTATGCGTGTCCATTTGCTGGGTTTACTATCCAGATGGGTTGTGGTTCAAGGTACGCAGCGAGTGCGGAGACGCGTTCCGAATGCCCCAATAGCCGTTGCATTGGTAGGTTTGGATTGTCGTTGAGTGTCAAAACGAGGTCCGCATCGTCCTCAAGAATAAAAGGAACTGCCTTTGCAAAAAGTCCTTGATGTTCGACGGCGAGCGTAATGTAGTATTCAGGTTGCTCAGTGGTGAAAAGGTATTCCGTCATGTAGCCTTCAGCATCCGTTTGCTCTATTAACTGGTGGGTTCCTCCACCGTCTGAAAAAAAACGATTGGTCTGCCTATAAGCGTAGATACGGGTGTTTGCGAGTGGTGTGCCGTCTGCGTAAACGATGCGTGTCCGAATTTTTGGGCGGGTTCTGACGGCTGCGGTGATGATAACGTTTTCCATTTTCACGCCGGGGTCCAAGGAAAAATTTAATGATGACCAATGCCAACTGCGGTTTGGATAGAAGGCAAGTTCCCCAAATTCTACAGACAAAACGTTAATCTCGTACCCGGTTTTGGAGTCATTGGCTATATCTAATTGAAGGGCATCATAAACAATCCCTGAAAAAGCGAAACGTCCTTTTGGATCCGTCACCGTTTGTAAAGAATCGTCTGAAGTTTCTGACTTTTCGTGATTCGGATCCTTGCGGGAGCGCATGTAAATCCTTATATGCGAGATAGGTTTCCCCTCGGTATCAATAAGACGACCAGAGAAAGTTGTGCTTGTCTGTGCGGTGCTTGGCGCGGCCCTCCAGAGTAAGAAGAGGGTTATCACACATAAAATCAGAAACGCAGTACTCCAAAATACTTTCCGACACAAAAGGTTTATAGGCGTATTTTGCAGGCGTAAAAAATCCATAGTAGGCACCTCCTCGTTGCTTCTATTGTTCTGTCCGTAGGGAAGTCGGGTCCCATAGGAGTATTGTCCCGTCTTCGCTTGCACTTGCGAGGGTTTTTCCATCAGGCGTAAATGAAAGGTTAGTAATCTCCTCCGTATGTCCCATGAACGTTTTCTTTTTTTTACCAGTCTTTACATCCCATAAGGCGATAAGCGTAAGAGAATTCCGCCGTGAAAATATACCACCACTTGCGAGGGTTTTTCCATCAGGGCTGAACGCAAGCGTGGAAACTGTATCCCAGACGAAGCCTTTTTTGTATTCACCCGTGTGCGCATCCCACAAGCGAATAGTATCATCCCAACTTCCGCTTGCGAGGGTTTTTCCATCAGGACTGAACAGGACGCTTGAAACATAATGGGTATGTGCTGTAATGGTTTTCTTGCGTTCACCGGTCTCTACATCCCATAGATGTATTGTTTTATCCCTGCCTCCACTTGCGAGGGTCCGTCCATCACGGCTGAATGAGAGACCATTAATCCCTCCCGTATGTCCTTTAAGTGTCCTCTTTTTCTGTCGGGTGCGGCCATCCCATAAGTGGATAACTCCGCGTGAATCGCCACCTGCAAGGATTGCGCCATCAGGACTATATAATAGACTAACAATAGGCCTTGCCTGTCCGGTTCCGCCGAGTATATCTTTTTGCTTTCCTGTTTGTGGGTTCCACAAGCGGATGGTATTGTCCCAAGCCCCACTTGCAAGTGTCGCGCTATCCGGGCTGAAAGCGAGGGCGGAAACACCACGCGCGTGCCCTGTGAGTGTCCCCTTTCGCTGCCATGTGCGCGTATCCCATATCCGGACAATACCGTCGTTACTTCCACTTGCGAGGGTTATACCATCAGGACTTATTGAGAAACTATAAATCCCTGCCGTGCTATCTCCTATGCGTATATTCTTATGTTGTCCTATATCTATTGTATCTATATTCCACAGCCGAACGGTCATGTCCTCACACTCACTGACAAGTGTTGTTCCATCAGGATTAAAAGAGAGGCGCGTAATTGCCTTTGTGGATTGATATGCCCTCTGGTACCCTACCGTGTGTCCAATGAAAGCATGCTTTGGTTGTCCAGAAGGTAGATCCCACAAGTAGATCGTTCCGCCTGCATCTCCACTTGCGAGGGTTGCGCCATCAGGACTAAACGAAACGCAACTCACCCGATGTTTATGTCCTGAGAGTATTTGCGATTGTTTTCCAGTGTGTGTGTTCGCTATGATTACAGCGTCCTTGCCTCCACGTGCGAAAGTTTTCCCATCAGGACTGAACGAAAATGGACTTTTAACAATCTGATGCTGTCCAGTGCGTATGTTCCATAGCGTCACAGTTTCACCTTTACCTTCACTTGCGAGGGTTGTACCATCAGGACTGAACAAAACACTACCCACGCGGGGCCCCTGTCCAGTGAAAGTTCGCTTATGTTGTCCGGTGAGTGTATCCCATAGGCGCATCTCATTTCCGCTTGGGCGCATCTCATTTCCGCTGACGGTCGCGAGCGTGCTACCGTCAGGGCTGAAAGCCATATTATCACCACCGAGCCTGAGTCTATGTTCGCCAGTGTGGGGGTTCCATAAATTGATACTCTGATTTACATTTGCACTTGCGAGGAGGCGTCCATGTGGACTGAAGCGTAGGTGCTTGATAGAAGCACCAGTGCTTTTCAGTATCCGCTTTTGTCTGCCAGTATTTGTGTCCCATAGACAGAGAGCTGTGCGCCTATTTTGGCTTGCGAAGGTTTTTCCATCAGGACTGAAGGCGATGCTCTCAATGTAATCGGTATACCCTGGCACCCCAAGTTCTTCACCTGTCCGCCCGTCGTATAACCAAATTCCGACAGCAGTTGCCGCTACGAGGTAGTTCCCATCAGGAGAATATTGAAAATCCTTGATTTCGCCTTTACCGAGGCGGTGTTTTGCACCTTCGGGTAATCCGATCTGTGCGTTGCGTTGTGAGGGTTTACGCAGCACATACGCAAGTGGAACGGTCTGTTCCGCCCCTTCTGCTAAATCGCTGCTGTCGTTTTCAGTCTGAGAATGGGTTACGCTACCCTTTTCATAAGTTATTTCACTCTCCTTCTCACCGTTTGGGTGCCATAACGTCCAAAGACCGTCTCGATTACCATCCTTGTAAGTCCCTTCGATCTCTGTTTGCCCGACTGGATCCCACTGTGTCCATAGTCCATCCTGAACGCCGTTCTTGTACTGTCCTTGCTCAACTTTCTGCCAATTCCCATACCAACTGATGTAAATACCGTGCTTTTTACCGTCCCGAAATTGCTGGAGTTTTCGGATGTTTTTTACCCATCCTGTATAAGGTTGTTCTTGGTTCGCAGCATGATATATCTTTTCGCCTGAAGTGTTTCGCGTGACCTGTAGATCTGCCTCATCTATTGCTGCATCGAAAATGCTTTTGCGAACTTCCGAATCATCTAAATTAGGTGATTCGGTTACATTAGGAGGCTCAGGTAGGGGTGGCTCCTCACAACCAATGAGCAACAATAGCGTTATGCAAATCAGCGAGAAACACTTGATTGTTTGTTTGAAACGCATGGTATTTTTCGCGCCTCCGATAGTGTCTTTGAAAGGATATTGGTTTTCTATGTCCGAGATTCTATCACTTTTTGCTATTTTCAATCAAGATAAAAAGAGTCAATCGGATACATTACGAATTTCTATTGAATTGAAATAGAAAAACAAATAGAATGTATAATATATAGGAACCTGTGAGACACACTGAACACTGCCGAAACGACGAGGAGAAAGAACTTATGCCGAAGATGACCGGTGCTCGATTTATTGCTGAAACTGTTCACGGTTACGGGATTACGCACGTCTTTTTTATGCCGTATATTGGACCGCGGGCATTAATGGAGATGGAAAATCTTGGGATTAAACGGGTTCAGACGCATGGTGAGAAAGCGGCGGCGTATATGGCGGATGCTTATGCGCGTGTGAAACGCGCGCCGAGTCTCTGTATGGCACAATCAGTGGGTGCGGTTAACCTCGCCGCGGGGTTACAAGATGCCTTTCTCGCTTGCGCGCCGGTGATTGCGCTGACGGGTCGGGAGAATCTCATCAATCAACAACGGCACGCTTATCAGGAGGTAGATCACGTTAATCCGTTTTCTGCGGTTACCAAGTATAGTGCGTATGTGGGGACAACGGCGCAGCTGCCGTTTTATCTGCGTCAGGCGTTCCGTTCGGCGACGACAGGGACACCGGGGCCTGTGCATCTCGATCTGGAAGGTATCGCAGGTTCGGCGGTTATTGACCGCGAAGATGAATTTGAGGTGATCGTTGAAGAGACGTTTGCCGAGTTACCACCTTTCCGACCAGAAGTAGAAGCGGAGAAGATAGCGGAAGCGATTAATCTCCTCACCAATGCGAAACGTCCTATTATTGTGGCAGGGGGCGGCGTAACGGCTTCGGACGCGAGGGCGGAACTCGTGGCGTTTGCTGAGAAACTCTCAATTCCAGTGGCGACCTCCTTGAATGCGAAGGCGATGTTTCCGGGCGACCATCCGTTGGCAGTCGGGACTCCGGGTTCATACTCGCGGGCGTGCGCGAATCAGGCGGTTTGTGCGGCGGACCTCGTTTTCTTTATCGGGAGTCATACCGGGGGACAGGTGACCAACGGTTATAAGATTCCACCACAAGGCACCCCGATCGTCCAACTGGATATCAATCCAGAGGAACTCGGTCGGAATTATCCGATTCAGTTGGGGATGCAGGGGGATGTGCGGAATACATTGCGCCGGATGATTGAGACAGCAGAGAAGACAGTAGAAAGGACGGATTGGGTCAACCGCGTACAGGAATTGGTGCAGAATTGGAGAGATAGCGTTAGCGAAAAGGTGAATTCGGAGCGGTTGCCGATGTTACCGGAGCGGTTGTGTCGTGAACTGACAGATTATCTGCCATCCGATGCGATTCTTGTGTCGGATACGGGGCATTCGGGTATCTGGACAGGGACGATGATCGATTTTAAACATCCCGATCAGATTTTCATAAGGTGTTCTGGTTCGCTCGGGTGGGGCGTGCCGGCGGCGATGGGTGCGAAGTGCGCGGAGCCCGATAGACCGGTGCTCTGTTTTACGGGTGACGGTGGTATCTGGTATCATCTGACGGAACTGGATACAGCGATGAAGTGCGGGATTAATGCTGTTATCGTTGTGAACAATAATCACTCGTTGAATCAGGAACAGGGTGGTGTTGAGGCGGTTTATGGGGGTCGGACCCCGGGATCCGATGAGCTTTGGTTGTTTCCGGATGCTGATTTTGCGAAGATGGCGGAGT
Source organism: Candidatus Poribacteria bacterium (assembly GCA_963668035.1). Taxonomy (GTDB): domain Bacteria; phylum Poribacteria; class WGA-4E; order WGA-4E; family WGA-3G; genus WGA-3G. The sequence continues at coordinate 2,442,142 of OY764073.1, forward strand.
CGATGGGGTGTTTCGGGGTTACGGTGAATAAGCCGAGTGAACTTGGGGGTGCGTTGGATGCGGCGTTTGCGTCGGGTCTGCCGGCGGTTGTAGATGTGAAGACGCATGTGGAGGGGATTGCGCCGCGGGCGTGGATGCCTGCTTAATCCTTAAATCCCAAGAGTCGTTTGGATTCTTTTAGAAAAAAATCCCTATAGTAACTCTTGCCAAATTCGACTAACTCTGCTTTAAGTGCCTTCCAGTTTTCTTTCTGAGTTGTTTTGATCCGCGTTAAGAACATAGGAATATCGCTGCCTTCTGGGTCATCAAATTCTCGCGTCGGATCGTAGGTGCGTTTGGGGCGTGAGCGAATAGGTGAAGTACTAAATACGGATATAGGGTCCCATATATCCCATGGTCGATAGCCGCTGCTGACAGTATTTCCACGCGTTTTCAAATATTTTGCTAACGCAGTTTTTCCATCAGATTCGCCTTTTAAAAAATCTAACGACATATCCAAAAAAAGAATGGTAAAAATATCACTCCCACAACTTACCGTATATTGATTTCGTTTTGCATCAAAGGCAGTTAAGTGTGCTTCCAGTTCCAATTCGGCTTCGATTTTGAAAATGATCGCACCATCACTGAATTTCACTTTGACTGCACTCACCGCGGGTTCAAATCCACCCTTTTTTTCAAAAAATTCAATTATCCATTTAACATCTTGATTATTGTGTTTATAGGTGAAACCCAGTTTAAAAACTTTTTCTTTTGGTCTGCTGTTCCTAACAATATCCTTGAAGATTCCCATAGAATAGGGATCGGCATTAAAATCTACTCCCTGACTTCGCAAATAGTTTGCTAATACATGGAAACATGCCAATGCTGTTGTTTTGCCGGTACTGTTTTCGCCGACTAAAAAGGTCAACGGGCGGATTTCAAGTGTTTGACGTTCACTAAAACAGCGGACATTTTCCATTGTGAATTGGGTGATGTTCATGTTGTCATCTCCGCGATGTTATTGTGTTATTAATGCCATTTCTGAAAGGTGCAGCGGGGCCCCAACCTAACAGGTTTGCGGCGTACTCGCCCAGATGCGACGTGCATCATGCTACAAGGTCACTACGAATAGCGAATTTTCCCTGTCGCCACTCTCTATAGATTAGGAAAAGGCCGAGAAAAAATAAAGACTTGTAGAGCAAAGATTGTCCCAGGGTAACTGTCCATAACAACTCCGCGGGACCCATATTCAGTGGGAGTGCACCGGTTGTTTTATCCGCCCACCAATCTGACTCAATAACTTGTTTAAAAATCCAACCGAGGACCTGACTCATAAGGACAGGCACGGTAATGAGTATCAAACCTTTTGACTTCGTTCGGAAACATAAAAATACGAGTAATCCTATAAGAACTATGTGTGCGGCAAGATCTAGACCGTAAAGCACATAAGACATGAAAAAACTCCTTCAAACGTAAGTTATTGAAGAAATTATATCATACGTCCGTTGATTATACCAGTTTAATAAGATTTTCCTCAGGACCATTTAGTTTTCGGTTTTGAGTTTGGTTTTAGTTTATAGATGTTAACGTTTTTCCTAAGATCGCGAGCACAGCTCGCTCTTACAGACGAAGACATATCCATAGATATAAAGTGAATATGTAAAACTAAATGGTCCTGGATTTTCCTGCCTATTTGAAAATATTAACATGCGCTAACATTAATGGACAGACATTCCCCAACGACCCCCATCAACGTGTAGCGTTTGCCCCGTGATATAAGAGGCATCGTCGCTGAGGAGGAAGGCGATGGCAGACGCGACCTCTTCTGGAGCGGCGCGGCGTTTCATGATGCAAGAGGAGATTGGCGATTCTTCTAACTCCTTTTTGCGAGCAGCGGGGTCGGGGGCTTTGCCGAAATGCATCTCTGTAACGATCCATCCCGGGGCGACTGCGTTGACGCGAATGCCGTATTCGACGAACTCATACGCCATCGTTTTGGTAAGAGAGACCAACGCTGATTTGATTGCGTCGTAGACCCAGCCGCCGGGTCTGCCGAGAAACCCACCCTCCGATGAGAGGTTGACGATGGCAGCGCCTTCCTGTTTCAAAAGCGGTAACAGGTGCTGCGTGATGAGTACCCAACCGCGGAGACCGATCGCGGTTTCGGGTTGCCAATTTGGGATCCATGCGCCGTCTTCTATTGTACCCGAGCGGGCGATAGCGGCGTTATTGACAAGGATGTGCAGCGCGGAAAATTGGTCGGTGACAGTACGTGCAGCTGAGATAACGCTCTCATCATCGGCGAGATCGACTTCTACAAAAAGCGCGTTACCCCCTGATTCTCGGATTTCATCGACTGCTTTATGTGCCATGTCGGGGTTGTTATCGGCGATGATGACGTGCGCGCCTTCGGCTGCGAGACGGTTCGCGGTCGCTCTGCCGATGCCGGAGGCACCGCCTGTTATTAAGGCAACTTTATCTGTAAAGCGGATTGTTCCCCATGGATTTGATTGCATGTGTTGGTGTTCCTTTTAAGGGCTGTCGGTTTTCAGTTATCAGTTGTCACATAGGAAGGCTGGAAGCGTGGAAGTAGAGGTTAAAAAGTCCATCTTATACGCCGGCGGCGAATCCGCCATCAACGAGGAGGGACGCGCCTGTGATCCATTCGGCATCGTCGGAGGCGAGGAAGACAGCGGCACGTCCGATGTCTCTGGGTAGACCGAAACGCGGTAAGGCAGTTTTTTCTAATGCTTCTTCTATCTGGTCTGGGGTGAGGTAATCCTGAATTGCGGTTTCAATGTAACCGGGGCAGATGGCGTTGACGGTTATGCCGAATTGTCCGATTTCTAAGGCGGTATCCCGGACCATGTTGACGATTGCGGCTTTCGCGGGCGCATAAGCAGGGCCCGCGCCGCCGCCATAAGCATGGACAGAAGCGATCTGGATAATCCTGCCACGTTTTGACTGTTTCAGATGTGGGATCGCGAGTTTCGTTGCGACGAAAACGCCGCGGAGGTTGACACTGACAACCTTGTCCCAGTCGGCGATTGAGATATCCTGCGTGCCACCGGGAATGTGGATACCGGCGTTATTGACGAGAATATCGAGTCCACCGAAGTGTTCAACGGTTCGCTGGACTGCGCGTGCGACCTGCGATGCATCGGCGACATCGGTCTGAACGAATATCGCTTGTGTGCCGAGTGTTTCGATTTCTGTGACGGTTGGTGTTGTGACATCGGTTTCGTGATATTTGCCGCGGAGGGGTGTCTCCTGCTTATCTACAATGGCGATACGCGCGCCTTCACGGGCAAATTCAAGCGCGATGCCGCGCCCGATGCCAGAACTTCCGCCGGTTACAATGCAGATGCGATCCTTAAGTATCATTAGATGCTTCCTTATCCTTTCAACATTTTCAGTTGTCTGCTGAGGTCCCCCGCTATGCTGACGGTCTGAAGTTGGGTTTCACTAAGTTCTTGAGGGTAACCGCCGATATTTTGCGATTGAAGTCGATTTGGAACCTCCACGGTTTCCTTCTCAGTACCGTTCAACCCAACCTACAAGCAGATCCTTAAGTCTGAAGTTGGGTTTCACTAAGTTCTTGAGGGTAACCGCCGATATTTTGCGATTGAAGTCGATTTGGAACCTCCACGGTTTCCTTCTCAGTACCGTTCAACCCAACCTACAAGCTAATGACAAAAACTTTATACACTCAGCAATGCTGTCTTAGATTAGAAGTAGGAGCGACCGAGTGAGTTGCCGACACCGAATGCGTTGTAAGGCGCGCCTGCGGGTAATGTGCGGATGCCCCACGTTTCAGTGATTGCGTCATAGCCGACACCCATCGAAACTGCGGGTTCTTGGATGAGACTGACCTGGAACGTGAAGTCTTGACGGACGTTGTCATAAGGCGGTTCGCGTTTAATACCCATTCGACTCCAAGAAATCCGCAGGCTCCAATCGTGTAGGTTCCGCGTCATACTCAAACGTTGCTGATAAAATTGGCCATCAATCGGATAATAGATGAGACTGGCGTTGAATTCCAGGTTTCGGCTTAAACGGTAACGTCCGGTAGCTGTAATAGAACGGGCAGCACGCCTTGCGGTATGCCTTTTGCTAAAGGAACTCCCGATACTGACGTTCCAAGACTGGCGGGTGTAACGGATGTTGGAACGGAATCCGACCATCTTGAACTGTTGTCCGTCGTCCGGATGGGGGTTCGGATCGTGGGTGAGACGGATGGTCATGTTAAGGTTTCGGCTCGGCAGCGGAACGATTGTAAAGTCGCTTTCGATAGGTTCAAACTGACGTTCATATAAGGGGTCAAATTCTGTGAAATCGGCGGTTAGCCGCGTATCAAAATAGAAGATACGATGTGCGGATTGGCTTCGGCGTGTTTTGATCTCAATACCTGTGTTGAAACTATAGGTCAAGCGTTTGCGTTCGTAGAAATAGGTGCTGGGACCGAACGGATAGAGGTTATCATCTTTGTCAACAGCGGGTTGATAATCGAAGCGGAGTGTGGATTGAATTTCGTGGCGTAATTTCCGTAACCCCAATTCCCGTAGCCCCGGGATAACACCGACGTTGTAGATGCGGAAAAGCGTATTTGTAGCCGATCCATTGAAGCTGAAAACGCTCCGAAAAATGTTCTTGTTCTGTTCCTGATCTCGGTCATGCCAAATCGTATTTGAGTTGAGGTTGAGGTTCAGCTGGAGTTCTCGTAAAGGTGTAATCAGCAGCGTTGATTGTTTACGGACATCAAGACCGAGGTCCATCGTCTTGAGATAGACGTTTCGCTCTTCTTTACCTTCTTTACCGCGAAAGACCTCTCTGAAGAAGTTGCCGAGTTCAATATCAAGGTCAACACTCGTGCTTTCAAGCGTTGGAAACGAGAGCATTGAGAGGAACGGTTTTTCCGTTTTGAATTTTTCGGCAACCGTTAGCATACTATCATTCAAGGTTTCAAAAAGCGGAAACGCGCTGAGACGCATCCGTGAAAAGTTTACGGTTAATCGTGGCAGCTTTTGTAAATATCTGGTTCCTTCACCTGTGAAATCATGGATGTGCCGGATTTCAAGTCTACTTGTGATGTCTCCAATCGTCTCTCGTGAAAACTTCAGATTCCCATTTTCATCAAGGTCTTGGAGATCATAGGTTGATAAACCTGTGCCGTAAGTCAGAATTGCGAAAGAGTTGAGTGTGGCTCGGTTCGGGAGTTGGTATTCTTCCTTAAAGCTTTCTGAGCGAAGTTCTGTTCTGCCGGTGAAACTAATAGGTTTTCTGCCTTCTTGGCGGTTATCCCACGGCGTATAGATGGAATGGGTGTGCGCCCAACGCATAATCGTGTTTTTACCGGTTCGGACAGCACTTTGCCGCTGTGCAGAATAGAGGTCTTTGCTGTAGATATAGAAGTCGCCTCTATAGGTCCGCTTCCTATCGACTTTGATGAGTCGAAAAGATTTTTTCGTTTGAATGGGGCGTCTGCTTAAGTCGCCGGCATACAAATTTTGCGCTTCTGAGGCTACAGGACTTGGGTCTTCCCACCGTCCGCGGAACCCGTGTTTCCGATAGATTTTAAGTTCTTCTTCATCTTCCTTCGCCGTCGTCTCTGTATCTGCTTCGGGGGTTACGGATTCGTTTTGATTAGGCGTTTCGGCGTTCTGTTTTTCCGCCCCTGCCTCGTTTTGCTCGGTGTCCTGGGTGTCATCAGCCTCATCTGCCTCGTTTTGTTCGGCACTCTGTGTATTATCAGCATTATCCGTTTCGTTCTGCTCGGCCCTATCATCCGCTTCATCCTGCTCAGTATTGTCTCCATTATTACTATCAGCCTCTCGCACAGGTGCTTCCTCAGCGGGTGCAGCATCCGTCTCTTGTGGCTGACTATCTTTTGTCGTGTCTTGTTGCGTTTTATCGGTGTCTGCCCCTTCTTCAGTCTCTTCGAGTTCAGCTGTCATTACGTCTTCATAAAATGTTTCCCATTCCGCCTCAAATTCTTCTGCAATCGCTTCAAAAGTAGGTGTCTCCTCTTTTCTGATTAATTGGAAGATGTAGATACCCTCAGGCATTGTAATGGGTCGGCGTTCAATAACATCTCCGGGTTTCTTTAAACGTCTGACGGCGGACTGCCAGGAAGATTCCATCTCATTTAGCGGCATTCCTTTACCTTCATTGACTTCGGAGAGGGTTGGTTCCGCTGCCCCGGTAAATTCATCGGAAAGCTGCGCCATCACGTCCGAAGATGTTTGAATGAGTTGTTCAAAGGGTTCACCTTCGTGTGCCCGTTGGAGCATATCATCTGCTAACACACGGAGTGCGTCCTTTGTATCATCACTTGCAGTAATAGCGATGTCAATGCGGCGGAGTTTAAGCTCGCGTTCGCCGTAGACATCAACAATCTGATCGGCTTTAAGGATGTGGAATGCGGATTCGGTTCGGACGATAGCAGAAATTTCGCCCTCTTGTAACGCGAAGGCGGCTTCTTCCAAGGCGGGATCCAGCTTAGGTTTACCGTCTTCGTCGGTTTCACCGCGTGCAAGGAAACCGAGGTCGCCGCCTTCATACCGGGTTTCCGAGTGGTCAGAGTTCCGTTGCGCGAGTTCGATAAAATCCGAGCCTTCTTCTTGAAGCTCCTTGAGCAGTTTTTCCGCTTGCTCTTTAGCACGGTTAACATCGGCATCCGTGATTTTATATTCCAAGAAAATCTGATTCAACCAATACCGGTCATATTCACCATCAAGTCGGTCCTGTAATTCTTGGGCTTTTTCCTGCAACTTGGTGCGTTGATTAGGGGCTGCATCTGGTGGAATAGGGATGTAAATTTCTTGGAATTTTGTATCCGAGAATCGATACTTGCCTTCAAAGCCGTAGCCTTGTCCGCGTCGCGCGCTTCTATCGTAAAGGAGGGCGCCATCATAACGCTGTTTGCGTGCAATAGGTTGGATGATACTGATGTAGGGACCCTGGTAGCTATCCGTTCCAAGTTTGACAATAATCTTTGCGATTTTTCCTTTACGGAGGTCGCGTCGCATTGCGGGGAAATAGAAGAGCGGAAACCCGCCGATATGCAAAACAATGTTTTTTACGATTAATTCCTGATTCATTCGGATAATGACTTGGGTGACACTGAAATAGTAGTGTGGGTGTTTTAGTGAACAGGTGGTTAACCGTGCGCCTCGGATATAGGAACGATCTTCGCCTATTTTAAAGATTTCACTTCCGCTGAAGTACCATGGGTCACTATATGTGAAACCGTCGCGTGCGATGCCTTTTTTGGTTTCAAGGTTGAAGATGAGTTCATCAGAGTATGTTTCCTCGTTGCCAATTTTGAGATGGACGTTCCCTGATGCCCGCAACAGATTGTCGTCGAAATCCGCCCAGACATGATCCGCTCGCAGAATGACATCTTCGTATTTGATGAGCGCGTTGCCATGAATTTGAACGAAATTATCGACGATAGACATATCGTCGCCATCGCCGATAACCATACCTGCTTCGGGGGTATCCGTCTCCGGATTCAACCGTTCTGAACTACCCTCCACTTCTTCTTGTGCTTGTTCCGCTTCGGAATCAGTAGCAGGTGGTTCCGGTGTGTCCGTCTCTGGATTCAACTGTTCTGAATTATTTTTCTCTTCTTCTGCTTGCTCCGTTGCAGGCGGCGCAGGGGGTTGTGGATCTTGTGCTATAACTACCTGCATTGGGAAAAAGAGACATGTAACGACGCATATAGCTGCTGCTATGCACGCGGACTTCAGCATGAAATAGATAGGCAAATTGGAATCGGTCTTTCTCACAGGTTTTTTATGCTTTCCGCTTGGTTACGGCACACGGCGTGTGCCTGCTATAAACATGTCGCCCTTACAAGGCTAAAAACGGTATACGGCGTGCCTTTCTTTACTATTTTTTAATTTTTACGTAGGCGTTCTCAAGGAGTTTGTCGGTGTATGCGTCCCATTCTTCCTGAAACCGCTGTTGACGGAGTATTACGGTAATCTGTGCCTTCTCCGCTTCAGTCAACCCTGGACTGTTGCGTTCGTCAACGCTGAAGATGTGGATGCCGAGTTCGGTTTGGTATGGTTGACTGTAGGCACCGGATGCCAGCGGTTCAACGACCTCTCGGGTTTTAGGATTGAGTTCCGATAAGGATCTGACCCCGAGGTCGCCCCCGTTTTCACGCGTTTCAGCATCATCAGAATGCGCCAATGCCAGTTTACCGAAATCTTCACCGGCTTCTAATTTTGCGTAAACTTCGTCCGCAGATTTGCGTGTCTCTTGTATAGCTGCCGGGCTCGGCACTAAGGGAACAATGAAATACCGAAACGCGATCTGTTCATCCGTTTTTTCTTCAATGGTGAAGATATAGAGGCCTCTGTCCCCTTCAATAGGTTCACTGAGCGTCCCTATCGCCAAGTTTGTGAGTGAGTCCTGAAATATTTGCGGAAATTTACGGAGTTCTTCGGTGGACGCTTGGACAAGCTCGCCTGCTTGCTTAGATGTATCATACCGTTGGGCGACCTCCTCAAACTTTGCTTTCCCTGTTTCGATCTCGTTGAGTGCTTTTCTGGCGTTTTTATAGGCGGCATCGCGATCGGCTTGGTTGGGTTTAAAGGCGATAAAAATGTGTCTTAAATGGACTTTATCCACTTTAGTTGATAGCTCGTCTCGGTTCTCTTCAAAAAATTTTTGGATTTCGCTATCGCGTATCTGTAATCTGGGGACAATTCTGCCCATAACGAGTTTCTCGGTCTTGAGGTTCCGCTCTGATTGTTCCCGAAATGCGACGAGCGTCATCCCTTCCCGGTTCAACTGCTTTTCAAATTCCTCGTCGGTCTCGATCTGGTATCTGTTTTTGAATTCTTGGATGTACTGTTCTACCTCCACCTCAGTGACAGTAATCCGCAATGTCAACGCTGTTTCCAAAAGCAGCATTTGTCGGATAAGTCTATCCAACAATTCGGAGCGTTGGCGTTCCGCTTCATTGAGTGCCTCGCGCTCGCTAAAGCGATAAACCTGTTGGAGTTCCATTGCGCGCTGGTTCACTAACACATCAAGTTCGCGCTGGGTCACAACATCGTCATTGACATAAGCGACGATTCTATCGAATGGACGAGCATGCGTGCTTGAGATACCACCGCTGATAAGGAGGACGATCAATGTGAGATAGACACTTTTTTTGCACAGCATGTGCTTGCTCCTTTGTTATCAGTTGTCAGTTGTCAGGAGGCGCGGTTACAAACCGCGCCTACAAGAGCAGGTAAGGACATGACCCTATTCTTCTGGTTCTGGCGCCGCGGGTGTTTCTTCTGGTTCCGTTTCCGCAGGCGGTTCTTCAGGTTCAGCCTCTGGGATCCGGTCAATATAGGTTTTGACTTCGGCACGTTCGCGGAGATTGGTGATCCATTCTGTCATGAGTGCTTCTCGCTTTTCGCGATCTGCCTTGCGCTCGACACTCTTACGGACATCTTCGTCCTCAAAGGGTTTTTGGTATTCATCGCGCGCTTCGTCCTTACGGAACATCATGTAGTATTTCTGTCCTTGGACTTCGACTTCAATAACGTCACTGTGGAGCTGTCCGATCTCTGCTGCGAACGCTGCGTCTAAGAAAGGTTCAGTTCCCGATGGATAGGAATCTTGACTGATGTAGTCGGTATCGCCAGGGGCGGCGGGATTCGCGCCGGGTCCGACGAGTTCGCCTCGGTCGGAGAGTTCCTGCGCGATTTCGGCGATGTCTTTACCCTCTTTGATCTGTGCGGAGACTTCATCAGCGCGTTCTTTATCTGTGAGGGTGATACACAAAAGTTTCACTTGGGCAGGACGGACGTAATCCGCTTTGTTTGCTTCATAGTACGCCTGGTAGTCGGCTTCAGACACAATGAGTTTATCGTCAACTTCTTGCGTAGTGATTCGCTTAACCATCAAGTCGTGAAGATAGTCCTGAACCTTCTTGAGAATTTCGGGGTCTTCGTTAAGTTTATGGTCGCGAGCGAGATTGAGGATCAAGCGGCTCTCCGCCATAAGGATCATGTAGGTTTCGAGGCCTTCTTTGTCCTGATACTGTCGTTGTTTGTATTCTGGGAGTTCGCTGATCTCTTGTATCATCTCCTCAAGGGTGATGCGCTGTTTGCCGTTCCACTCAAATTCAGCGATAACTGTTCCGTCGGCACCGATAGCCTTGTCGCCGCAACTGTAAAAGACGGGATGTGTGGCAAGGATCCCGATTAAAAGCAAAGGGACGACCGGCAGTCGAGGCGTGTAATCTACGCTGCCCATGAACCGGGCAATTCTTGTGAGCATTTTCAATTTTAACTCCTTTTTTTCGCCTGTGGGCGCGGGATCTGGTCTCTACGAGGCGGGCGAGAAAACCGCACCCCTACGAGAAATGGAAATAGGTTACTGTTCTGACTCCTCGGTCTCCGCTTCTTCGGGTTGCGGTGGCGTTGGAATATTCTCAGCATAGGTTTTCAACTTGCCTTTTTCAGTGATCTCGTTGACCCATTCATTGATACGGGCGCGTTTCTTGGCGCGCTCAACTGTTCTTTCGACATCGCTTTTGACCTCTTCAAATTCCTGCTGTCGTTCGGGTTGATGCTCTTCTTTACGGAAGATCAAGTAGAAGGTTTGGTCGTCGATGTCAATTTCAAAGACGGCATCTGTCATTTCACCGACTTCTTGGGCGAAAACAGCTTCAACGAATTCTGACCAGCGCGGTGAGACGGATTTTGAAAAGAAACCGGTATTGCCTGGATCATCTCTATTAATGCCGGGTCCGCTTGCGAGTTTTCCGGCTTCAGAGAGCTCTTTCGCCATCTCAACGATGTCTTTTCCGGCTTTAATAGCATCGAGCGTCTCGTTGGCGAGGTCTTCATCATCAAGGGTGATACAGGTTGCACGCACTTTTTCTTCCTCAATGTACTCACTCAGGTTCTCCTGATAATGTGCCATGAGGTCATCAGTCGTATAGGCTACCTTGTCATCAACTTCCATCTCGGTTAATTTCTCAACCATGAGCTGGTGCGTATAGTCTTCGAGTTTCTTGAGGTGTTCAGAGATTTTACCAAACCCCTCGTCAGTCGCATTGAGAAGTTTGAGCCGTTCATCTATCAATTCTTCAAGATATTCGGCTTTATCGGCGCGACTTTTATAGTTTTGTTGGCGGTAAACAGGCAGTTCCGCGATGGCTGCGTTCAGATCCGCCAACGAAATTTGGTGAGTATCGCCGTTCCACTTGTACTCTGCAACAATTATCTGGCTCTCGTCCATAGCAGCTGCTGGCTGCTCATGACTATCCGATTGAACGAACTTCCAGGTTAATAGGCAGGTCATGGCAACGACTATAAAAACAATAATCGTTTTTTTCATTATGCTGTAACTCCTTCTTATATAGTGTCTACATGCATGGGGTCTACATGCATGGGGTCTACATGTCATGGGGTCTACATGCATGGGGTCTACATGTCATAGTGTCTACATGTCATGGGGTCCACAGATCAACAAACGACTTACAGATCAACAAACGACTTGAGCGTCTGTTTTAATTTAGTTAGTATATTCAGGCTAGTCATCCCCGGCATCCGAATTTTGAGCTGTGCCGGCGGTTGCAACTGAAGGTCATTATCTTGGTGAATTCTTTCAACGAATTTCTTCACATTAATTTTCGGTTTCTGCTCGTCAAAGGTAACTTTTACCTGCTCTTTCCCTGCAACAATCGCGGTAATACCGAGGTTTTGGCTGAGTTGTTTCACACTGGCGATTTCAAGTAACATTTCAACGGGTTCAGGGATCGCACCATAGCGGTCTTGAAGTTCCTCGCGAAGTTCTTTCAAGGCAGTGCTGTCTTTCAAATCTGCAATTTTTTTGTAAATGGCGACTTTCTGGCGGCTATCGGGTACATAATCATCGGGCAGATAGGCTTCTATGGGTAGACTAATGCGTGTTTCCAGCGTCTCCTCAACCTTTTCGCCTTTTAGCGTCATCACTGCTTCTTCAAGGAGCTTACAATAAAGTTCATAGCCGACAGTGACGATATGTCCATGCTGCTCGGCACCGAGTATATTTCCTGTGCCGCGAATTTCTAAATCCCGGAGGGCGATTTTAAAACCTGAGCCGAGGTCGGTGAATTCTTCAATAACACGCAGTCGTTTTTGCGCGCCCTCCGTAATCGCTCGGTCGCGTGGATAGAAAAGGTAGCCATAAGCTTGAACGTCGGCACGTCCGACGCGCCCGCGTAACTGATAGAGTTGTGCTAAACCGAGTGCGTCCGCCCGATTAATCAGGATCGTGTTAACGTTTGGGATGTCCAATCCTGATTCAATAATCATAGTGCAGACGAGTATATCGTGTTTGTGGCGGACGAACTCAAGCATAACGGTTTCTAATTCACGTTCCGGCATCTGTCCGTGCGCGACTGCAACGCGTGCGTCCGGGACAAGTTCCTGAACCCTTATGGCAATATTCTGAATATCTTGGACGCGGTTGTGGACGAAAAAGACTTGACCGCCGCGTGTTAATTCGGTTGTGATCGCTTCTCGGATGATCTCACTATCGTAAGGCATCACATAAGTTTGGATCGGCAACCGATCAGCTGGTGGCGTGTTGATAATGCTAAAATCGCGGATACCGACGAGCGACATGTGGAGTGTGCGTGGGATCGGTGTAGCCGTCAGTGTAAGCACATCAATCGTCTCTTTAAATTGTTTGATTCTTTCCTTATGCCTAACACCGAAACGATGTTCTTCGTCAACGACGAGAAGTCCAAGATTCTGAAATGTCACTGTCTTGGCGAGCAGGCTATGTGTGCCAATAACAACATCAATCGTCCCATTCGCTAAACCTTCCTTAATCTGTTTTGTTTCTTTCGGTGTGCGAAACCGGTTGAGCATCTCAATATTGATAGGAAAAGATTGAAACCGTTTTTCAAAGGTATCATAATGTTGCAGGGCGAGGATAGTTGTTGGTACGAGAATTGCGACCTGCTTTTCAGCCATAACTGCTTTGAAAGCGGCACGCAAGGCGACCTCTGTCTTGCCATATCCGACATCTCCACAGACGAGTCTATCCATAGGGCGTTCCGCTTCCATGTCTGTTTTAACGTCCTCAATCGCCTGAAGTTGGTCATCGGTTTCCTGATAAGGGAAGAGTGCTTCGAATTCGGTTTGCCACGGCACTTCAGCGGGAAAGCTGAAACCTTTTCGCGCCTGTCGGAGGGCGTACAGGTTGATCAATTCATCTGCCATCTGTTCGATTGATTCTTTAACACGTCCCTTTCGCCGATGCCAGGCTGTTCCGCCGAGTCGATCGACACGCGGTTTATGCGTGCTATCTTTGCTCCCGATATATTTCTGAACGAGGTCTACTTGATAGGTCGGCACATAGAGGGTATTATCATCACTGTATTTAAGGATGAGAAAATCTTGTGATTTGTCATCAATTGCCAATCGGCGTATCCCGTCATAGATAGCGATACCGTGGGAAACATGGACAACATAATCGCCAACTTTCAGATCAATCAGGCTAAGGATCGGGGTTCCGTCTGTAGGGGGTCTGCGTCGGATCGGTCGGTGTTGGCGGTTTCCGAAGAGTTCGTCTTCGGAGATAACGATGAGGTCTAATTTTTCGTTAAGAAATCCTTCACTCATTGCGCCGACACTCGTGTTAATATCCGATGGCAATAACTCACGCTCGGCTAAAATCTCAGTTACGCGTTTCGCTTGCTGCGGCGTTTCGCAAAACAGATGGATCCGCTTCCCCGCGCCTGCCCACATTTTAATCTGATTGATGATCGTTTGATAGTTGCCGGCGGGGAGCGCGAGCGGTTTCATCTCAAAATGCAGGGGTGCCGATGGACTCTCGGTAACTTCGCGTGGTGGTGCCAAAGATGATGAGACAACAGGATACTGCTCCAATTGTGTGCTGAGCGTTTCAAAGGCGGCTAAGAGGGTATCGGGTGGCACCATGAGGCTGGATTCATCGAGTTTCTTTTGATACAATTCCTGCGTCCGTTCGTGTATTTGTGCGGCTTCTCGCTGTTGCCATTGGGGTTCTATTAAGCAGACAATTGTATCATCGGATAGATAGTCGGTCAGCAATTCGGTTTCCGGTACGAGCATCGGTAGAAATGCCTCTATTGCGTCGTTGATTGGGCAGCCTCGAAGTGGATATTGCGCGGGTGCTTCTGTCAAGTGCTGCGTTACTTCTCGAACAGCATTTATCAATTGCGGTGTTGGTTGCGCCTGAATGATAGAGTCTGCTTCGGTGCGCCAGTGGTCGACGGATATATCGTCGGCAAGGACTTCTCGCAGCGGTGTTAGCGTAACGGATTGAATCGATTCGGTTGAGCGTTGTGATATCGGGTCGAAAGTGCGGATGGTATCAATTTCATCGCCGAAAAATTCGATTCGGACTGCGGTATCGGTTGTGAGCGGATAGACATCAAGGATGTCGCCTCTGCGTGCGAATTCGCCTTTGACTTCCACAAGTTCAACGTTCTGGTATCCGCCGCGAAGGAGCAGTGCTGCGACTTCATCGGGGTCTATCTCGTCCCCGAGATTAAGGGCTCGGCAAGCGTTGGCAAAATGTTGTCGGGGCGGCAATTTGTAAAGCATCGCTTGGGGTGTGGTTACGATGATACTCCGTTCTTTCTGGCTCAGGCGTTCGAGACAGTGTATTCGGTCTGCAACGGTGTTTTTAGGGGGCGCGATGCCGTCGAAAATTTTTCGATGCCAACTTGGGAAGAAATTAATACCGGACTCTGGAGCAGTAGTGGGAGCAGTCTCTAAAGTCGGGTATGCCCGGTATGTACAGATTTCTGCCATCACCTGTTCGGCTTCACGTTGTGAGGGCAGCACAATTAGAAAGGATTTCTTCGGAAAATCGTCAATCAGGGTTGCAAGGAGATACGCTGTTGATGCGTTCGCCAATCCTCTAAGCCAGGGGAGTTTCTGGTTTCCATCTTTGAGGCGCGCCACCAATGTTTGGTAATTTTCTGTTTCACGTAAAAGTTCTAACACTACTATTTCCTAAAAATAGTTATAGGTTATAAGTTATAAGTCTGGTTTCTACCGATGATTCCTCTGGCACAACCGAACAGGTTATGCTACGAGGTTCAATTTTTCAATTCAATGTTGGTTAAAGTGGCTTTTACCGCGATTTTACCCACTGTTTCGATTTTGACAGGTAACCGTCGTTTATCATCTGTAATCCAGAATCGGCCGCCTTCGGATGTGCGTAGGACCAATGTTCTAACGTTGCCTAATTTTTTATTTTTAACGAACTCTCTGCGCTCAACAGTGAGTGTCGCTTTCAGGACTTTTCCCTTAACAAGCAGTGGGAAAAAGTAGGTTTTACCGAGCGCGAGTTGCTTAGAGCGCAGAAAGTAGATAATTGAGAGTTCATCTTGTGTGCCGGGCGGTATTTCCAGTACTTTTGTCTCGCGCTTTTGTGGGGCTTTTGGTTTTGGACGCGAGACTTTTTCATAGTCCGCCTCACCCTCGCGGAAATCGATTTTGACTGTAGCAAGATAATTTCGATCCTGCAGATGATTCTGGAAATGGACAGGTGAAAGTGTTTTCGGATTAAAGTGCGTTTCTTGCTCGCTTCGGAATTTATAGGGTTTGAAAAGGGCGCGGGTTTTCATTTTAGATTGGATATGATATACATCTCCGCCCTTCAGTGCTTCTTCTTTGACGATCCAGTCTGTCCGTTCTCCCGCTGGTAATCTTTTCCAACTGATACTATAGGTTAGTTTTTCACCGACGCGTAGGGGGCTCGGGACGATGTCTTCGGCATCAACAAGAAATATGGAATTATCGCTTAAGGCGATGTTCCCGACTAAGAGCAGCGCAAAGATTAGGTATTTTGCATAACGCACGCTTTTGTCCTCACGGTTAAGGTTTTAATTTACGCAAAAAGCGGGCGAGAGAACCTCGCCCCTACGAAAAACAGGTCAGAGAAACTACACCCTGCCATAAACGGGCGAGAGAACCTCGCCCCTACGAAAAACGGATCAGGGAACCTCGCCCCTACGAAAAACGGGTGAACAGTCGTTTTAGAATCTATGGGTAAAAACGAAAGATTGAAAGCCGCTATCTGTTTGTTGCACGTGTAGCGAAAATCTTCGGTTATTATACGCTTCGGCGGTTTTAGGCGCGTCAAGGATATTCCAGATGTGGATGCCGATACCTGTTGCAAGGAAAATACCGCTGAAAAATGCGTGATTTCTCATGCGCGTCCGCCCTTGGTTGTATGTTAAGAATTCACCTGTCCGGGCATCCTGGAATCCTGTCTGAAATCCGCTTTGTTCATTGTAGTGCAAGGCGCGAGCGATGTTATACCCGGCAAGCGCGAAAGTGCTTAACTCAACGGTTAGAAACAAGGTCGCTTTTGTGTAATTACCGGCATAAGCCTGTCCTAATCCGGGCATAAAAATTGATAACCGCTGCGCTTTTTGAAGATCGAGTTCAGGGTAGTACCGCTCCGGGTGCGACCGAAAGAGTGCGTAATTCGGTTCTGTTTCAGGTTCGTCCATATAACCGGGAATAAACGGTAGCGGTTTCTGGTTGGTAGTGTCAGATTCCATATTGGGGACGGTATCCGTTTCGTCTGTTCCGGTTTCGGCGTTTGCGTCAACAAACCCAATGCCGAGAAAGATCACAAAGGTAAAAAATATCCAGAATAGAGGCGGCGTCAATGCCGCCTCTCCACTTTTTTTCATGAAGCCTACTCCTTATCAAAGCCCCTTGAGAGATGGTGCCAATTGTACATTTTCCGGCTCGGTTTGATATGCCCAATCGAAAACGACAGTCTCCTCATCGAGTTCGCGCACATGAATCTTTGCGAAGTTATCATCAGGTGTATTGATGGCATAGACATGCCCTTCAATAAGTTCAACAAAAAACGTTGTGTATCCGATTTCTGGTACTACATCCACGTCATCAAACTGTTCGTGGTACCCCAAATCCTGCAGGAGTGTATCGTTGTCAGAATAGAGGTAAGGGATACCGATTTCGATATCAAATCCAAAATAGACATCGGTTGCTGGGCTGTCCCATGGTACACTCCCTTTTTCGGGTCGCGAGAAGTCGAAACCGCTTCTTTCTGGGGAAAAATTGTAGTCATCAAGGACGATATTTCGTCCTTCTGGGCGTGGTGTATCCCAAGCGTTTTCGGGGCTGAGTTCGCTTTCATTCCCATGAACGTCATAAGCGGAGACAGCATAGTAATAGGTTTCTCCGTTTCGGACGGTTGTATCTGTATAACGGGTTGTGTTTTCCGATACTTCTGCCAGATTATCAAAGTTAGTGCCATCTCGGCCGCGCCACACCTGATAGCCTGCTAAGTCATATTCACCGTTAGGATACCATTCAATGATAACCTCTTCGTCGCCTGTGATTGTTATGACTCCACGGGGCACCGCGGGCGGTTCACGATCGGAATCGTTATCAGCATCAATATAGCATCCGCTGATACTCCCAAATATTAGGACACCTAACAGCAGTGTGAGAATCGTGTTGGTTTTGGATAACATGTTTTTATATCCTCCAGTGTTTATGTTTAAACACTGTAACGGATATATTCCTAAATGCGTTGACAAGTTTCTCATTAAATATTATCACAAAAGCGTTGAGAATGCAAGAGAAAATTTCGCAAAAGTGCCAGAACTGTGATTTTTTGGGATTTAGGGATCAGCAGGATAAGAGGGGTATCGGAGCCGGGCAGGACCATTTAGTTTTAAGAAATTATTGGGGTTTCACATTTTTTTGGCGGATCTGGCGAGGTTAGGAAACCTCGCCAGCGGGTTTGGCGGGTCAAAAGGGGGCAAACATATTCAAAAATGTAAACCAAATATATAAACTAAATGGTCTTGGGAGCCGGGGCTGCTGTATTGACATCCAGAGGCAATTGTGATAGGATATGAAAAAGCTAAGAAAAAGGAGACATCATGAAAACCCTGCTTATCATGCGACACGCGAAATCCAGTTGGAATTATCCAGAACTTGCTGATTATGATCGTCCGCTCAATGCACGCGGTAAGCGAGATGCCCCGCGCATGGGACAATATTTGCGCCAAGAGGAGTTGATTCCTGACCGAATTCTGACTTCATCGGCAAAGCGGGCGCGGAAAACAGCGAATAAAGTGGCAAAATTGTGCGGTTACACGGGGAAAGTAAAAAAATTAGACGCGCTTTATGATACCGTCCCCGGGGTCTATTTTGAAATATTACAGGCACTGCCGGATACATACGAACGCGTCATGGTAGTCGGACACAATCCGACAATGGAACAACTCGTGACCCATCTGACTGGCGAAATAAAACGGATGCCGACTGCGGCAATTGCACACATTGAACTCGCTATTCAAAGTTGGAAAACGCTTGATCTTTATACAAAAGAGACGTTGGTCAATTTATGGACTCCCAAAACACTTTTTTCCGATTGAGCAGACCGTTGATAAGGTCAATATTTATCCTGATTTCCAATGCTTGCGTCTTATTCGGGACAGCGGCGGCTGAGATTCCGGTTTCGACGGCTATAGATGGGCAATTTCTTCCGTGGGTTGTGGACGATGGTGCCGGTGGGGTTATCGTTATGTGGGAAGACTATCGGACAGGTAAGGATTGGGATGTTTATGCGCAGCGCGTTGATAATACTGGAAAGACGCGTTGGGCAGAAAACGGTGTAGCGATATGCAAAGCAGATAGAAATCAACGCCGTTTACGGACAATCCGACACGACAGCCACGCGATCGTTGTGTGGAACGACAGGCGTGACAGAAGCAATTGGGATATCTATGCGCAAGCGATCAATCTCAATGGTGAGATTTTGTGGCAGCCGGACGGTATTCCTGTCTGCACAAATACAGCGGACCAGTCAACGCAAGCGATTATGAGCGATGGCGAGGGCGGTGCTATTTGCGTTTGGGAAGATGAACGCCGAAGTGCTGAATTTCAGGATCTCTATATCCAACGGATTACAGCAGAAGGTCAACCGATGTGGGCACCTGATGGCATCCCTGTTTTTCCGTCGGAATCGCTGCAGAGCGAGCCTATTCTGGTCGCAGACGGGATCGGCGGGTTCTATGTGGTTTGGTGGGACGTTATCGGTTACGAGGCGTGGCATATTATAGCGTATCGGCTGAGTTTAGACACTGAGCCGTTATGGGAGGCACCACTCCTTGTCTCTCCGAAAGATGGCATGCAAGGTGAGCCGCGCGTGATTCCCGATGGTGAGGGTGGCATTATTGTTTTATGGCAGGTGTATGAAAATTTTATCAATGATCAGCTCTATGCGCAGCGGGTTTCTGCTGCTGGCAATAAATTGTGGCAGGAGGCGGGGGTGCCTATCTGCACTACGGAAGGTATTCAGAAGCACGCCTCGGTTGCTGGTGATGGTAGCGGTGGGTTTATCGTCGTTTGGAGAGATGAACGCGATATCTATTCTGACTTGTATATGCAGCGCGTCCGTGCGGATGGCACACCGGTTTGGAAACAAGACGGTATTCCGCTTTGCACCGTGGGCGGACATCAGGACAAACCGTCTATCGTTAGAACAGAGGAAGGGAAATTTTTTGTGGCGTGGTTGGATTATCGAGAAGATTTCGGTGAGGAGAGCCGTGACGCTATCTATGGGCAGCTTATTGATTTAGCAGGCAAAACGTTATGGGATGAGAATGGGGTGGCTATCTCCACAAGTAGAGGGGAACATTATCCACCTTTTGTGGTCCCTGTTGGACACGGGAAATGGGTGGTTGTCTGGAGCAATACACAGGAGGATAACGGAGATATTTATCTTCAGCGATTTTAGAGGTCTCTGCTCATCTCAATGAGATGCGCGCCTTCAAGACCTGCACGTACATCTTCATCGTAACTCGTTACAACGACTTGGTGTTCTTCGGCGAGTTGGCGGATAAAGTCTACCATCAAAGTTTTTCGCTCGCCATCCAGATGAAGTGTCGGGTCGTCAAGGACGAAGAAGCCGGGGTTGCCTAAAACCTTGGCGAGGGCGACTTTGAAGCAGAGATATAAGAACATTTTTTCGCTACCACTGAGTAACATCAGACTCCGATCAGTACCATCTATGTTAAGCGAGGGAAGCAGATGTTCGCGTTGTAAGTCGACGCGTGTTTGTCCCCCGTTCTCCCGAGAAAGAGAAAAGAGCTGCATTTTATCAAGCCAGTGATGTAATTCGTCTTCAGCGGGTTTGAGGATTTGGCGTTGGAGTGCTTCAACAGTCTTGTCAATACCGGTGCAGGCGAGTTCTATGCTCAGGAGCGTCTTTTCCACTTTCGCTGCGTCCCTATTGACGCGTTGGAGTGCGCCGAGCCTATCTAAACGGACAGCCTCCGCCTGCTTGAGTTTGCCAAGCCGTTCACGCGCGGCATCAATTTGGGTTTTCAACTGCGATTTGTCAAGCGTTGTAGGTACCTGTTCACGCTTCTGTTGGATCCCTCTTTCATTCAAGCGAACTGTGAGCGCGTCAAGTTCCGATTGCACTTTATCAATGTCCGTGGCGCGTTGTTGAAATTGCGTTGAAAGGGTTTGCAAAGTCTGGAGGCGTTGTTCAAGGTCACGCCGACTCTTTAAATTCTCGGTTTCTGTCTCTAACGATTCTTTGTGTGTTTCCAGCTCGGCACTGCGTTGCGATTTCTGTTGCTGTTTTTCGTCAATAATCTTTTGCACGACTTCTCGTTCCACCTGCTGATAACAGGTCGGACAGTGCTGTTCGTCACTTTCAATGAGCGTTTGGAGCGTTTGACATACACTCGTCAATGCTGCGATTTCGGATTCAAGGTGCCCGGTGTGTTGTATGAGTTCATCACGTTTCGCTTCTAATCCGGCGGCTTCTTGAATCGCGGTTTCAATATCAGTTATCATCTTTCGGAGGTGTGTAACGTCGCTGAAACCGCTCAAGGCTTCTTTCTGCTGATGTTTGAGGGTGTCCACCTGTTTTTGCAAACGGTGTTGATGTTGCACCCATTCTGCAATAAGTGCGGAATCACCGGTCTCGGCGCCATAAGCGGCTTCCAAATCTTCCAATTTTGCTTCAATCCGCTTGATCTCATCTGCGTCCGCATTCCGTGCGTTGAATCGTAGGCTATTCTGATGGGCGCGTAATCTGCTTTGTTCACGTTTAGCGATGCGCCGCGTGTCAATGAACCGTTGCCGGACCCCTATTAACTTGTCAATACCGAGGAGAGTATGGAGAATATCGCGTCGGGTGGCGGATTGCCGCGCAAGAAATTCAAAAATTTCACCTTCGCGGAGGAACGTGGTGAGCGCGAGTTGTTCGTGCATGATCCCGAATCGTTCTTGCAATAAGGTTTCTGTTACGCGGATGCGCTGCTCGTCAAAAATGACGTGCCACGCGCCGTTTTTTTCAGAGCGGAGTTGGATCCGTTTCCCTGTCGCTCTGTAGAGTTGATAGCGTTCTCCATCTGCAATGAATTGGAGTCCAGCAGTGCCGGTATAGGCTTTGGCGTTTTTGATGGCTGAGGTATCTACGCGTGGCACAATCGGTTTCCCGGTGAGTGTAAAGAAGATGGCGTTGACGAGCGTGCTTTTCCCACTGAAATTGGGACCGAAAATGAGATTAACACCGTCGCAAAGATCAAAATCTTGCTCTTGGAAACAGCCGAAAGCTCTAAGACGTATCCGCTCAAGCAGCATATTACTCGTCCCTTTTCTCGTGAATGAGGTCGTAAAGCATTTGGGCTCTGACCTTCTCGCTCCCGCTTGCTAAGGTGAATTCAAACGCGCGCACAATTGCTTCAAGTTCAGCGGGTCCTAAAGTCTTGTACTTCTCATCACGCTGAAGAAGTGTCTCAATTTCTTTTCTGTAGATGTGTAGTGTTTCGTTTTCGAGGGAGATATCCATATTAGTGTGAACGGCACGCGGAGCGTGCTTACTACTTCGTAAATGTGAACGGCACGCGGAGCGTGCCTACTACTTTTAAATTTTGGATTTGATTTGCATTAAGCGTTCACCGGCTTCCGCGAGGATGTCATCTGCCATGCTGAACATAAATCTGAACTTTGTGCTGCCGAGATGCGGGCGGCTGTAGAAGCTGGAGCCTGGAACGCCGCCTACGCCAATTTCCTTGACTAACCAGTGGGCAAAGGTTGTATCATCGGGGAACCCGAAATCGGTGATGTCTGTCATAATGTAATACGCGCCTTCCGGTTGATGGCAACGAAATCCGGCTGCTGTGAGGCTACTCACAAGCCGTTTGCGATTCTTATCATATTGCGCGACTAAGTCTTTATGGTAACTTGACGGCAAATTGAGGGCGACGACCCCGGCACGTTGCAGCGGATGCGGTGCCCCAACGGTGAGGAAGTCGTGCATTTTACGGATCGCATTGGTTAAAACCTCCGGTGCGATGACATAACCCAACCGCCATCCCGTCATGGAATACGCTTTACTCAATCCTGACACTGTGATTGTTCGATCCTGCATTTGTGGCAGCGTGCCGATGCTGATATGCGGTTTTCCATCATAGATCATGTGCTCGTAGATCTCATCGGTGATCGCGAGGGAGTCGTATTCACAGCAGAGATCGGCAATTTCTTGCAGTTCGTCGTGCGTAAACACCTTACCGAGTGGGTTATTCGGGGTATTTATGACAATCGCTTTTGTGTTGGCAGAGAAAGCGTTCCGGAGTTCGGCGGGATCATAGGTAAAGTGAACACTACCGTCAGGTGCTGATGTCTCTTGCAATGCGACATAGACCGGCTTGGCACCAGAGATGATCGTATCTGGTCCGTAATTCTCATAAAACGGTTCAAAGATGATAATCTCGTCGCCGGGGTTGATAATGGCGAGGAGGGCAGAGAGCATGCCTTCGGTTGAACCGCAGGTGACGGTGACATGCGTGTTGGGATCTGTAGGGATGCCGTTAAATGTTGTCATCTTGTGTGCGATCGCTTCACGGAATGTCGGCGCGCCCCACGTGATACTGTATTGGTTATATCCTTCTTGGATGGCTTCGATTGCGGCGGCTTTGACTTCGGGCGGCGGTTGGTACGCTGGCGTGCCTTGGGACAGGTTAATCGCGTTGTAGCGCAGACAGAGCTGCGTCATGCCGCGGATAACAGATTCACTAAAGCGGGTGGATTTGTCTGAGAGTTTAGATTGCAGCGAAATTTTGAATGCCCTCTATTTGGATTTTGGTCCAACATTGAAAATTTTATCGTGAGGGCTGGAGAACCCAGCCCCTACGAATAGCGAAAATCTTAGCGTTCGGTTAGCGAAGTTGCTTAATTTGTGCCCAAGATGTGGCGAGTTTATCCTTCGGGTTGACAGCCAAAAATTCATCAGCACCCATATCCATGCTGTCTTTCATCTCGTCATCAGAGAGGGCACGATTCCAGAGGCGAACCTCGTCAACCAGGCCGGGCCAGGCTTCACCAGCCCATGTCCCGATCTGAACTCGGCTGGTCGCGCCTGCGGGTGCTACAGGGTTATTAGAATCCTGTTCGTGCGTTACTTCGCCATCTACATAGATTTTAACCTTGCCTTTGTTATCTGACGTATGCGTATAGGAAAGGTAATACCATTTACCGGTATCCAAGCCGGTTTTGTTATCGTTAATGTCCAAGAACCCACCGCCGGCGCCGTTTGTCCATACTTTGATGCCGTTTTGGGGGTTCATCCCGTATCCGAATCCGATATGTCTTGCGCCGCCCCCTGCTCGGGTGCCGAAAACGATAGCGTGTGCACTTGGCAAGCGGTTGAGATTAACCCATGCGGCTTGTGTGATTTCATCTTCAATGTGGAAGATCGCATCGTCTGCAATTTCGACAAAGTCGCTGGATGCGCTAAATTCAAGAGCCTTTCCAAATTTGCCATCGACCCATTTCGCGCCGCCGGCGAGTTCGCCTTCAAGCCCGTTTTCTGAGAAATCCTCGGTCTTTTTACCGTTGCCTTCGTCGAGGGGCATGTACAGGACAAGCCCTTCCAAGAGATCGGCAGCGGCAAAAGTGGTGCATACCGACACGAGGAATAAGATAAGAAATAGTTGTTTCATAAGTTACCTCCATATTGTAATATGTATAATACTATCACAAATCAGACGCGTTGTCAAGAAATTCACCTAGGGAAAAAATCGCGAGCACAGTTCGCTCCTACAGGCGAAAAAATTCACATATATAAAGTGAATAGGTACAATTGAATGGCCCTGCCTAGAAGAGTCGCCAACTTCTGCCGGGTAAATCAGCGCGAAAGACCTCTATATTTCCGCGGTCTGCCATTGTGACGTAGCAGGTGCAGCCATCTGTGCCGCCGAAGGCGATATTAGAGCAGAGTTTTCCTTCTAACTGGACTTCCAACAACACTTCACCTGCGGGTGAGAGTTTCGCGACTGTGCCTTTGCCGTGTCGAGTGATATAGAGATTGCCTTCGATATCGCACCGCATCCCGTCCATATTGAAGTCAGGGAATTGGATCAACAAGCGTTTGTTGCTAATTTCTCCCTCGGGGGACAGATCGTAAGCCCAGACATTGCGTTGGGCAGATTCGTTGACGTACAACACCTTTTCATCGGGACTCACTTCAATACCGTTTGTGGTGCCCATGTCCGCTTCCAATAGGGTCACCTTTCCATCGGTATCCACGCGCCAGATTTGTCCTGTGGATTCGCCCCAATTCGGATCGCTGGCGTAGAGCATATCGTTCGCACCGATAGCGAGGTCGTTGGGTTGATTCATTGTCGGTTCGTGTGCGTGGACGCTGATTTCTCGTGTGTCCATATCCACTTTGAGGACATTGTGATTGGTATAGTCAGCGATGAACATGAAGCCTTC
The DNA here is from genome assembly GCA_963668035.1 of Candidatus Poribacteria bacterium. Lineage (GTDB taxonomy): Bacteria > Poribacteria > WGA-4E > WGA-4E > WGA-3G > WGA-3G. Next base: position 2,466,912 of record OY764073.1, read on the forward strand.
GCTGTTGAAACGGATGCCGTTACCGATGCTACCGGTGGGTAGTTCAATGAAAATGCTTGCAGTGCCTTGGGGGGTTACCTTACCGATGGTGTGCTGCCGTTCGTAGTTAACGGCATATAGGTTGCCTGCTGCATCACAGGCGGGTCCCTCAATCCCGGATGTAAATCCGTTGACGGGCGTAAACTGTTGAGCGACAAAAAGTTCTTTGTTCATTTTTTTCTCCTATCGTTTATTTTATATCATACCGTATCTCTCTGAAAACGTCAAGTCCATCGCGAAAAAAAGGGTGCATGAAATGGGAATTTATGATATACTATGTAAAGTTTACAAAGGCGAGGTTAGGAAACCTCGCCAGCGGTGGGGTATAGAGATAGTTTTTCCGTTGAAGTGTCAACTTGTTTTTATAATCCACCATAATTATTATATCACATATTACAGTGGAAAGTGAATTGGGAGGGAATAGGATTTGTCAGCCGAACTCCTTAATGGTAGCCGTCTTGCCCAGCGCGTCCGGAGCCAGATCCGTCGGAAATTAAAGAGGCTCACGTTCACCCCGGGTCTTGCAGTTGTGCAAGTCGGTGACGACCCTGCATCGACGCTCTATATCAAACACAAGCAACGCGATTGTGAGAAGGTGCATTTCCACTCTGAAGTCCATCGCCTGCCTGCAGACATCACCCAAGCGGCACTTATTAATCAGATTGAGACTCTGAATGCAAAAGCTGATATTCACGGGATGTTAGTGCAAATGCCGCTGCCCGATGGTATCAATAAAGAGGAAGTGATTGATACGATCACTCCGCATAAGGATGCAGATGGATTAAATCCGGTGAATTTAGGGAATCTTCTCATTAACCGCGAGGGCGTGACACCGTGTACACCTACGGGTATCATTCGGCTTATTGAACTGACGGGTGAAAAGATTGAGGGCAAACATGCGGTCTGTATCGGCAGAAGTCCGCTTGTTGGCAAACCGGTGGGATTGATGCTGTTGAATCGGAATGCCACGGTTACCTATTGCCATTCCCGGACAGCGGATCTCACATCAGAGACGCGAAAGGCGGATATTCTCGTCGTTGCTGTCGGCAAAACTGCGTTCATAACAGCGGATATGGTGAAACCGGGAGCAATAGTCATTGATGTCGGTATTAATCACGTCAACGGACGTGCTGTCGGTGACGTTAAATTTGAGGAAGTTAGAGAGGTTGCAGGGTTTATCACACCGGTTCCGGGCGGTGTTGGTCCTATGACACGTGCGATGTTGTTAGAAAATACACTGAAATTAGCGATTGGAGGTTAAACTATGGCATTTCCAGGATTTGGGTTGACCGATAAAGTGATGTTAATTACAGGTTCCGGTAAAGGGATCGGTAGAGGTATAGCTCTTGCGGCTGCACAAATGGGGGCAAAGGTTATATTGAATAGCCGCACACCGTCTGACCTTGAGGAGGTTGCGAATGAGATTCGCGACAACGGGGGTGAAGCGGCACCTGTTGTGTTTGATGTTAGCGATATGGATGCAGTTGCCGAAGGTGCGCAGGCAGCGATTGATGTCTGGGGCAGGGTGGATGTGCTCGTTAATAACGCTGGTACGAACCGTCCGAAACCCGCGTTGGAGTTAACCGAAGAGGATTGGGATGCGATTTACGATCTCAATATGAAAGGTCTCTTCTTTTTGACGCAGACGCTTGTGAAACCGATGATAGCACGCGAAAGCGGCAAGATTATCAATATCTCTTCGACGATGGGGTTGGTGGGCGGTCCGCTGCGGACTGCGTATTCGGGGAGTAAAGGCGGTGTTGTGCTGCTAACCAAAGGACTTGCGGTTGAATGGGCACCCCATAACGTTACGGTGAACGCTGTCGCGCCTGCGTTTACGCGGACACCCCTTGCGAATGTGCTCCTACAACGTAAAGAATTTTACGAAGATGTTGTCCGCCGTATTCCGATGGGACGTGTCGGTGAGGTGGACGAAGTTGTCGGTGCGGTGCTATTTTTAGCATCAGATGCCGCGAACTGGGTGACGGGACAAACGATTGCAGTTGACGGTGGTTGGGTCGCGTGGTAATTCGGCTGCCCTATTTTAAGATGTATAGGCAGGTATTCACGCCTGCCTATTCTATAGATATAGCACTCCGCTGGAGTGCTATATTTTTTCCAAGTTTTCACCGGTGTGCGAAACCGGTGCTTGTTGTACATAACATTTCACAATGTCTATAATCAGTGCGATGTCGTTCCGTGCGGATTCCAGTGAAGTGTAGCACGTTTCACCCACCGTGATGCAAGCGTGGAAATGGCGTAACTCTCGAACAAACGCGCTTTCCCACTCAATTGCAGGTGTTTTGCTATAGGTCGTACCGTCGGTATCTATGCCCTGTATCGTTACTTCTGACAGAATGCCGCGCGAAAAACCGGTCGGATAGGATACAATGACGCGTTTTGTATCGCCATAAATTTCCAAAGTCTCTTTAAAGTCCCAAAGGTCCGGGAGGTCTACCCACGTGGCGATACAACGCGCCCCGTTCGGATAGCCGAAAACGATATTCACACCACGGCCTTCCGCCCAGACTTCTGCGCTAATCACTTCACTCGGTGAGCCGAGCATCACGCGTAAACTATAAATATCGTGGATCATGCTGCCTGCCAGCAGGTAAAATACGCGTGTCGCCTTGTTTTGGACATCGCTTTCAAGTCCGGCTTCTGATAACACGCCTCCGATGGCTTCTGCCTGTGCTTTCTCACGCGCGGTGCTGGCTGGCTTAAATGCATCCGGCGGCACATCGTTAAACCGCTCCACATTAAATTGGCTGAGGTGTAAACTGTTATTCGGATGGAGATGATTGATCTGAACGAAGCGATAACTGTCCATCGTATCCACTTCGCGTTTAGCGAATTGAAACGCGGGGTCATGCACCTTCATATATCCTGCTTGTGCGACGGTGCCAGCTTTCCGTTGTGCAGTTAGCATCGCCTCCATTTCTTGAAGTGAAAAGCAGACAGGTTTTTCTATAAAAACATGCTTCCCCGCCTTGAATGCCGCGAGTGCGACTTCTGTCTTTGGATCGCCGTGGCAGAGTAGAACAGCATCCACATCCGCGCTGAGCAACGCCTTGTAATCTGTCACGAATTGTGGCACATGGAACCGCTTCGCGACTGCTTCTGCAGCACCGTGGGAGAGATCACAGACGATTGGGACTTCAAATTCACGATGTAGGGCGTTTAGATTGGGAAGATGATGTACTTGCGCGATCGCGCCACACCCGACAACACCTATCCGTATACGGTTCATATCTTTTACCTCCAGCTGATAACCAATAGTTTGTCAACACTTTATATCCTCTTTGCGAAAAAAGTCAAGTTTTATTTGGAATTTCTCAGGGGTATTTAGTTTCATGTAAAACTGTAGTAAAGTTTGGACAATTTTTTTCTGTGATTTTTGTCATAAAGGCATCTTAATTTTTTTTGTACGCAAAAATCTGCGTTATATTTTTTTCTCCGATTTGTCTGGCTGAAGGGTTATTTTTATGTTTTTGATTTCTTAATATAATTCAATTGGTATGTATAAGATAACATATATAATGTTGAAGGTCAAATTTATTTTTTATTACGGATTTTTTCTTGACATTTCGGTTCATTTATGATACAACTGATAAACCGAAAAGGAGGTTATAGATATGGATATGGCAATTATTCCGTGGGAAATGGTACTTTTGTGTGGGTTATCTGTATGTGTTGGATGGGGGATACGCGGCAACTTTGGACATGAATACGGTGCGGCCCTTGCGGGTGCGCTTGGCGCGATGGCAATCGTGCTGCTTTCAGGCAGAGAGGATTGGTGGCGGCATGTCCACTATTTCGCGCTGTTCGGTGCGATCGGTTGGTCATTCGGTGGGAGTATGTCCTATATGATGGTTGTCGGGTATAGCCATTCGTCACAGTCGTTGACTGTGTTTTATGGTTTCGCGAACCTCTTCGCCATCGGTTTCTTATGGTCAGCTTTGGGGGGTGCGGGGACCGCACTACCTGCTTTCCTAACGCAGGCGCAACTGTCTTTGATGTTTACACCGATCGCTGCGGTGTTCATCGGTTGGTCGCTTCAGGCAGTGATTATCGACTGGGTTCTTGCGCCGAAACGGATGCAACGGCATGAGAGTCCACTCTACTGGTATGATACGGATTGGGTGGCTGCGTTGGTAGCGATAGTCGCTGTGCTTATCGTCGCGCTTTTCCGAGGCGGTTTCGATATGGGCACTTGGCTTGTGCTCTATATGGGGGTCGGCTGGTTCGTTGGATTCCTCCTATTGGTAAACGTTTTTAGGCTGCGTATGACACCGCCGCGTGGCGATAATTGGGCGGGTTGTGTCGGGCTCGTCATCGGTGTCTTGGGATACTGTTGGCGTTATGAGCTCGGCGGCGTGGCTTTTGCGACGTTGATGACCGGTTTTGCGGGGGGTGTTGCGTTTTCACTCGGACAATTGTTGAAAATGATCTATATCTGGGTGGGAAACAAAACGAATTGGCATACGAATTGGCACAGTGTCATGGAGCAGACGCAAGGTCTGCTTTTCGGACTCGGAATCGCGGTAACATTTGGGTTCATTTTTAATCGCGCGCCGCTTTTGGAAGCGGATGCAAGTTTCCCACCGTGGATGGAAATCTTCGCTGTGTTCTGTGTCCTCATCGCGTTGACGTACGTCAATTATAGGAAGGCAGCGGGCACGTGGGTAGATTTGGTTGAAGCACTACCGGAACGGTTTTTCGGATTGCCGGTTGTCGGTTGGTTTCGGCGTTCAAGAGGGTGGATCGGATGGTTTGAACTTTTCTATATCGGTATCGGTATCGCGTGTGTCTGGCTGCTATCCGTGCATTTCCGAGAACCGATAGCGCTTATCCCGGCGAGTTGGTTGGGGAAGGGTCAGCTGCTCTATCTCGTCTTGTTATGGTGGATGGTTATCTTCAACTTTGAACGCGCTTTGGTCAGTTTCAGTCCACATCGGTTAGTGACGGAAGGTGTAATTACGCTGAATGCGATTATTTGTACTGTACTGGTGGGGCTGGGTTCACTGTCGGTGCCGAAACAGACAGGCGGAGTCTTTTCTTTTACTGACTGGATTTGGCGCGCATCTATCTGGGGGATCGTCACGTTGGTAGGGACGACAGTTATTTTTTGGGTTGTCAAACACGCGCTTTTTGGGCAGTCGCATGCTCCTGGTGCGGCACTCCACATCCGTTTCGGTCCGGATTCTAACGCGCCCAAGGCGAAACCGAAGGCGGGAGAAGAGCATCCATAACAAATCTCTTTATTCTTCGTTTCTGGATGCTTTCTCCACTGTCAAGTAGCGGATTGTTAAAACTGGGCGTAAACTTTCATCGGTTGCCTCTTTTGAAGAAAAGACGATTGGGACATCGCCATCTTGTAAGGCGAAAAGGTAACCGTAGTTGTAATCGGGATTTGCGACCCAAAAACGGACCGCATCGGTGAGCAACTCGCTTTTGAATGTGTAGCGCTTGCCTGCCCCTTGGATTTCACACGTGCCATCAATGCGGTGGGCGACATCCTCAGAGCCGTTGTAATCGCTTTCGTTGTCGCCGTCTATGCCTGCTAACATCGCTTGCGCGGGACGCTTATTCCACGGGAGGTTACGATGCAACGCGCTGTTGTAGGTGAGCTCGTTGTCTTCCGCGCGCGTTGATGTTCCTCTACCCTCTTTCCACGGGAGTAGGACACGGCGGAAAAGGACGGTCTGCGGATCATTCGTTTCACATTGCTGGACATGCAAGGTTATCGTGGCTTCTAAGACTTGTGTCGGTTCGCGGATCCCCATGTCTTCAAAAGCATCAAATAGGTCAAAGGCAACGAAGAAGACACTACCCGTCGGATTACATAAGAGGGTGGGTTCGGCACCGGCGTTGTTGTTTTGGGTCTTCCGGTCTTTGTTGACATGGAGTGTGGTATCTTGTAAGCCACTGGAGAAGGTGACGGAGTTGCCCGCGCCGAAGGTTATCTCGTTTTCGGGTGGGAGGGTTATAACTATCCCCGTTTGGATATTTGGCAGCGTGAGACGGTATGTTTTTTCTACTTCTAATGGGGATGTGAGGAGCAGGACACGATTCAGACGTTGATCAAGTAAGACGTATTCGAGCTGGACATCCGGGGCAATCCGATAATTGTCAAGGTTCTCCGCTGTCTCTGCTTGTAATTGTCCATCAAATTGGAGTTGGATTGCGGTTTGGGACAATGGGGTTGCCTTCAGCAGTTTTGGAGTATCCGCTGCATTGACGACTAAAACATGGGAAAATAGGAGTGATAGAAATATCGTTAACCGCTTAATTACGCTAAAATAGATTTTCACAATGGGTCTCCAAGATCGTAGTCGCGTCAAAGTATGGAAGTCGCGAGCACAGCTCGCTCCTACTGGATATCAACTGTGATACAGACGGCGTTGAGGACATCGCGCTCCTGCTGTCCGGACGGTTTGTTGATAACTGTTCCGTTAGCAACGAAGGTGCTGGAGGAGCCGCCATCAAGGTTGATCGCTTCGGTTGCGCCGAGATCGATGAGGATACTGGCGAGTTCGTAGAGCGTTAGACCGGTGCTATACTTCGGTTGCCGTCCGTCTGCGACTACCAAAAAGAGTTTGTCGGCATTGTATCCGAGTGCTGTTCGGGGTTCATGACTGAGATTTAGCACGGGGGTGCGTTTACCGGGAGTGTGTCGCTTCTCTTTGTTATGCATCTTCACGAGCGTCTCATTTATCTTCCCGTCCTTGAGGAGTCGGAGTCTGCCGCCAATAGCGTGCTGGACATGATTCCACTCCGGTGGGGAGAGCGTAATGTTGAGGGTGCCGTTCGCGCCAGCGACGAACTGAGAAACACTTGGGTCTTTGAGTCGTGCGTTAATCCAGAGGATTGCACCATCTTTGGGGATTGTGCCGTTTCCATCGCGTGAAATGCGTTCCACACGATAGGGGTGTACATAATCGGGTGTGAGTGGCAGTGCGATACCGCTAATTATAGCCTCAATGCCTCGGCGGCGGTTGGTCCGTGTAGATTCGCCGAGTCGCGGTGTGTAAAGCGTTACCTGACACCCGTCAAGCCGCCGCTGATTGATGCATCCGAGTGAGAGGGTCCGGGTGCCTATCTGGACACTGGCTTCCATTCGGACGGGAGAACTCAAAAATTCACCGGACTCGGTTACGCCGAAACATGCTTCGGTGTCCGTTGGCTGTGTGATCAGTTCACCCTCTTGGATATGTAAATTCTCTAACACGCCGCCATAGCCGCGCATATCGCCGAGGACTCCGAAGCCGCCGTTAACTGCGACAAGGACCCGTCGATCCCCGCGTTGGTTCCGACGGTTCGCCATAGCACGGACGGTCTCTTTCCCTAAAACTTGGGCGTTTGCGAGTGCTACCTCAAAATGTAGGGTCGGTTCACTACGCGACATCTCGGCGACGTAAAGCACACACGTCTCGACATCCCAATTGTAACGGTAGAGATGGAGCCCAGGGTTTAGATCGGGAAGTAGGACCTCTTTTTCGCCGCCGGCGTGCGCGATAGTAGCTGTTAGCAAGAGGAGACAGATGATAGTGGTGAATTTATGCATTACTTTTTTTACGGAAAATTTCAACAGCGAAATAGTCAATCGGTTGCGTTATGGGCGGATGTAACTTTTTGACAGTGAGATGTACCGCATCCACCGCGAATTGCGCTAAAATTACTGAGGCTATCTTTTCAGCGAGTGCTTCAATGAGTTGGAACGACTGCTGTGTCCCGATCTCAACGATGCGTGAAACAACTTCGGCGTAATTGATGGTATCTGTGAGCGCGTCGGTATTGCCCGGTTTGACGAGCGCGCACTGTAGCGTTGCGTCGACTTCATAATGCCCACCAACTTGCCGTTCCGCTTCAGGAACGCCGTGAGGGCCGTGAAATCGGATACCTTTGAGGATGAGTTTATCCATTTTTCGCGAAGGTTGCTGTTACCCCTTATTCTTCGGCAATCTCTCCGAAGGTATAAGCAGGTTCTATGAGATCCTTGACCTGTTTTCCGTGTTTTCCGCCGGTGTAATCAATGGCGCGAATTTTCCAATCGTCCTTATCTTTTTGGAGTGCTGAAATCAGATCGCCCTGCAGATTGCCCCACTTATATGCGCCGCGTAAGACGGCTTCCTTTCCTCTGGCATCAATGGCGATATAGGTGATGTCAACTGTCACGTTTCCTTGGCGGAGTCGGAAGATTCCCTCCCATGCATCGTTTACATCCTTCCATCCGTTGTTCCTCTCAAAAGCGCCAGCCCAGAAGGTCCAAGCAGTAAAAACTTCGTCTGATTCCTTTTTGAACCAAACGTCGCCGAGGGTATCCGTATCTTGGTCGCCGTGGGCGGTGGCGTATACGGCATAGAGTTCACGAATGACTTGCTCTTCAGCTTCAAAATCAATGTTTCTTTCAACGACGGTTGGCTCCTCCGGCTGTGAAGTGGTAGTCGTTGGCGTCTTTGTTTCGGTTGGTTCGGTATCGTCAACGTCATCTCCACCACAAGCTACCATGCTGGTGACGAGCAGCATGATGATGAAATAATAAATCGCTTTCGGTTTCATAGCTTACCTCCTGCGTTCTGTCCAAAATAAGTAAATACGATTCACACGCTGTTTTTATTTTAGCAGCGTGTAAGATATAAATCAACATGAAATGTTGTTTTGCCAGGGTCATTCAATTTTAAGAAATTATTGGGTTTTACGGTTTTTTCCAAGGAGCCGGTTCGGTTAGGAAACCGAACCTACCGGGCCGGGGGAGGAAAATTTGATCGAAAAATGGATAATTGAATGTCTCTGTTGTTTTGCAATCGGTTTTGTGTTATACTTGTAGTGCGGTTGGGATGTTGCTAACTGCTAAACTTTTGTTGAGAGGGAGTGTTATGAACGTTACAGTCAAATATTTTGCCGTATGTCACGAAATGTTAGATAGGTCTGAGGAAGAGATGGAACTTCCTGAGGGTGCTACAGTTGAGACGATTTTAAAACGGCTTGAAGAAGAATGGCCGGAAATCGCTGAGTTTTATGAAGTGATGCAAATGTCTGTCAATTGGGAATACGCCACGGAAAATACGGAACTTGCCGAGGGAGATGAGGTGGCACTGATTCCGCCTGTTACGGGAGGTTCCGATGTTTAAAATAACGACCGAGGTGATTACAGGTGCAGAAGTCCGGGAAGCAGTAGTGGGCCCGGATGCCGGTGCGGTGGTGCTTTTCTTCGGTACAGTTCGGAACAATACCGATGGCAGAGCGGTAAGATGCCTTGAGTATGAAGCGTATCCGCCGATGGCAGAGAAGAAGATGGCGGAGATTGCGCAAGAAATTTCGGAGAAATGGGGGCTTGACCGCGTTGCGATGGTTCACCGCGTCGGGAAGTTAGAGATCGGGGAGGTCAGTGTGGCAGTTGCGGTTGCCTCTCCGCATCGCAAAGACGGGTTTGAAGCGTGCAAATACGCGATGGACCGCCTGAAGCAGATTGTCCCTATTTGGAAGCGCGAGATATGGGCAGATGGCGAAGCGGAATGGGTGAAACCGGATGCGGTCTTTTTCGATGCCCCTAAGCCACACAAAACCGCTCCACAAACTGACTAAAGATTGAGACGGCTTGCGGGAACTGGTCTAACGCCATCCATTCATCTACGGTATGCGCCTGTAGAATGCTCCCCGGTCCGATGATAACGGTCTCCATGTGCTGTGCGAAGACAGCGGCATCGGTGCTATAGGCGACAGTTTTAGGGGTGCGTTCGCCGGTAATTTCAAGTGCTGCTTGGATGATCTCAGCATCGGGCGGTGTCCGTACGGGCGGTGCGTCAATATAGAGATCAAATACCAACCCGTGCCTTTCAGCCGAATCGCGGGCGAGATTTATCCATACCTGTGAATCATCGCCGGGCATCGGACGGTAATTAATACTGCAAACACTCAACGGTGAGGTGATGTTTGCGGCACACTCGCCATCGCTAATCGTGATGTTCCAATCTGTAAAGGGCGGTGTGAATTCGGCGTTGAAGTATCGGGTATCGTTTGTCAATTCGTGATAAATGTCGCGCATCTCCGCGAGAAAAGGAATTAACTTAAGGTTAGCGTTGTCCCCCTCGCCCGTACTGCTGTGTGCAGCGCGCCCGTGTGCCGTGACAGTAAATCGGACGGCACCTTTGTGTGCATATACCGCGTGCAGTTCTGTCGGTTCACCGACCACGCCGTATTGCGGAAACCCGTGCTTTTTAAACATCTCTGACTTCTCCGCAACAGCACTTGCGCCGAGGTATCCGACCTCTTCGTCAGCTGTGATAACAACGTAGAGCGGTGCCGCCAGTCTTGATGCTGCATAGCGCGCTGCGACCTCAATCATACAAGCGACGCTGCCTTTCATATCGCAACTGCCTCTACCGTACATCTTTCCATCAGCGATCCGTGCCTCAAACGGATCCATCGACCAACCGATAGCAGGGACAGTATCTATGTGTCCGAGGAGTGCTAATCCACGTTCACCTGTATGCGTGCCTTTGCGTCCGATAAGATTTACCTTCAGCACCCCGGCTGGATCTCTGTATTCAACCCGTTCCACTTCACAATTAATGGCTTCCAAGGTTTCAGTCAGAAAATCCATGACTTCAACGTTGCTGAGCGGACTTATTGTATTATACCCAATGAGGGTTTTGGTCAATTCTTTTGCATTCATAGTTAGACATTTTACAAAAAGTGTGAAAGTTTGTCAAGAAATATTTTAAGAGTTAATTGCTTTGGTATTCGTAGGCGGCGATAGCGACTGCGACAATAGCGGCGGTTTCTGTTCGTAAGATGTTTTTGCCGAGGGTTACGGGAACGCAGCCGCTTTGAATGGCGGCAGCGATTTCTTGGTCAGAGAAGCCGCCTTCTGGTCCGACAAAAAGTGCAATAGATGTCGGTTGCGGGTCTTCCCGCAAAACTGTCTTGATATGCTGTGGCGGCGACTCGTGTTCAAGGTGTGGGTCAAGAATTAGGCGGAGTGAAAATTTTTCGAGGTGCGCGAGCGATGCTTCAAATGTCTGTGGCTTGGAGAGTTCAGGTAACCAGGCGCGTTTACACTGCTTCGTGGCAGCGATAACAATACGGTGCCAGCGTTCCAATCGGTTCTGACTCGGTTTTTGTAAAACGTGCGCTGAATGTATAGGGACAATCTGTGTGACCCCGATTTCGGTTGTTTTCTGGAGAAGCAATTCCATCTTATCATTTTTGGGAAGTGCTTGGAACAGCGTAATCGAAGGTGAGACGTTTGCGTAAAATTCATGGCTGAGAATTCGGGCTTCACTTGATAGCCGATTTGTGCCTGTATTAAGCAGTTCTGCGATATAAACATTGCCTTGCCCATCAATAATACGGAGGGTGGCACCGGAGGTTAGACGGAGGACATTACGGAGATGGTGTTGCTCCGAACCGGTAATTGTGGCAGTATCGGTGCAGATATGAGGTGGCGGGATATAGAAAGTGTGCATCTCTGAAACGACATTTTAGGGTTCGCCTGTGCGCAGCTTTTCAATGACCACTTCAGGCTGGGGACTGCCGAAGATAGCGGTGCCTGCGACGAGAATCGTTGCGCCCTGACGGATTGCAAGCGGTGCGATTTCTGTGGTGACCCCACCATCAGCAGAGATGTCAAGCGGTCGTCCTAATTTTAGGATGTGTCGCTGCAATTCTGCGATTTTCTCGAGCGCTCCTCGTTGAAAAGTTTGCCCGCCAAAGCCGGGTTCAACGCTCATAGGTAAGACCAAATCAATGTCCGAAAGATACGGCGTGACAGCGGTGGTCGGTGTTTTCGGTGAAAAAGCCAAACCTGCTTTAAGCTGGTGTGCTTTAATCGCTGAAATTACTTCGCTCGGCTGATCAGTACTTTCGATGTGAAATGTGATGAGATCTGCGCCAGCCGTAGCCAATGCGTTGATATAACGGAGTGGGTGGTTGACCATAATGTGGACATCAAACGGGATCTGGGTGATTTGGCGCACAGCGGCAATGAAGGGTGGACTGATAGCGAAGTTTGGAACAAATTCGCCATCCATTATATCGAAATGCAGCATATCCGCGCCGGCAGCAACGATGCGTTTGACCTCTTCACCGAATCGGCTGAAGTCTGCGGCGAGCAATGAGGGTGCGATTTTAGGGGTATGAATTGGGCTGCTCCTTCAGTTTTGGTTTATTCGTATACGGTTTCGGGAAGTTTCTCCCCATTTTCGTAGACGATGACGCGCGCTTGCCCGAAGACCCGTACCCGTTTCCGCTCAAGGTCAATGTGTGTGCCGGGCGCGTAGGGTTGATCGACTTCAACGCGTTCACCTGAGTCATCAATAATAACAATTCTGACGTGGCGGGAGAGTGTTCCCTCTTCGCTAACAGTGTGTTTGAAGGGTAGCAATCTCCCGAGGTTTTCTTCCGATTCTTGTCCGCTGATTTCGAGGAGTAGCAGGTCGCCCGTGTTGACCATCACGCCGCTGGCGGGTTTGTGTGCGATGATCGCGCCTTCAGGGATTTTCGGGTGTGAACTATATTCGGTCTCAACGTTTAGCCCGGCGGCTTCTAATGCGACAAGGACATCCGTAGCGGGTCGGCCTTGGAAATTAGGGAGTTGCATGGATTGTGGTGTGGTACCTCGGCTGACCAAGAGATTGACAGGACTTCCACGCTGTTGACCGCCGCCCTCTGGGGGTGTTTGTGCGATGACGGTCCCTTGTAGATAAGTTTCAGAATGAACGTAGGCGACGCGATTTGGACGAAAACCTGCCTCTGTAAGGGTCTCAAAAGCGGTATCTTTGGATTGACCGATAACAGAAGGGACGGGTGCTAACTTTGCGCCTATGCTGACCGTGAGCGTAACTGGTTGATAGTACTTGATCCTAAAGTTCTCTTCTGGGTCTTGGCGGACGATTTCACCTTTAGGGGCATCACTGCTCGCCTCTTGAATTTTTTCCGCGGGTCGAAGCCCGACAGCATCCAAGTCGCGGACGGCTTGATAGTAGGTCTTACCGATAATGTTCGGTACCAGGACCTCCTCTGTCCGCACCCACTTCGGAATAATTACGAAAACGATGAGGACACCGATGATGCCGAACACTATTAAGACGTAGAGTGAAACCTTGACGAACGCAAATAGGGTATCATTTAGACTATTCATAGGGATGTCCCCACCGAAAGTTGTTCGCCTGTCTGTAATTGGTAGCCGTTGAGAAAATCGGTGGCTTCCATAACTTTCTTGGTTGCAGGCTGAATTTGTAGGAGGTGTAGCATTCGATCCGCTGTTGCAACGAGCAATTTCCGTTTTTCAACGATTTTGAGGGTCCCTGGAGGTGCATCAGATGTTTGCGCAAGCGGTTGACAACGGATAATCTTCAATCGGAGGTTATCGCGAAAAAAGGTATACGCGCCGGGCCAGATGGCGGTGCCTCTGACGAGATTGTGAATAGTTGTTGCGGGTTGATTCCAGTCAATATGTCCGATCTGCTTTGTGAGGCGTGGTGCGTGCGTTGCTTCGGCATCGTTCTGTGGGGTCGCCGGTGGCGGTGCCCCTTTTGACATCTCGGTCAGGAGTCGGACGAGCTGACTTGCCCCCAATCGCGCTAACTGTTCCATCAACGTGAAAGCGTTATCGTCCGTTCGGATTGGGATGCGGCTCGTGGAAATAATATCCCCTGTATCCTCACCGGCATCCAACAACATAAGTGTCACGCCTGTTTCGGTTTCACCGTTAATTAATGCCCATTGAATAGGTGCTGCACCTCTGTATTTCGGGAGCAGAGATGGGTGCAAATTGATCGTGCCGCACGGTGGCATATCCAAAACAGTTTGTGGCAGCAGTTGCCCGAACGCGGCGACGACAATGACATCTGGCGCGAGGCGTTCAAGGACACCGATGAACTCCGGTTTTCTGACCCGCTCCGGTTGGTGAACCGATAGATTGTGGGCTGTTGCAAGGCTTTTAACCGGTGGGGGGTTGAGACGCTTTCCGCGTCCACTTGGGCGATCGGGTTGCGTAACAACGCCAACGATTTCAAATTTGTGGGTGATCAGTTCTGTGAGGGCTGGAACAGCAAATTCACTGGTCCCCATAAAAAGGATACGCATTTTTTTTAGTTTTCAGTTAAAGAGGGCTGCGGTCTTCGGAGCATCTCTGCAAGATAAAATCAGCAACTCAGAAGCGAATTTGAACGAGCGGGATCGTCAAACCTGCGGCAGGATCATTTGCCCATCTATTGAGTCTATTGTTTATAGCGTTTTGTAGCGACATATTTCTATATCTTGCCATACGTGGGTCGGTTTTGGAGAGCCGAGCGATAGTGCCTTCAACAGGGTCTTCCTCTTCGACGGGCGGTGCTTCCGGTTCTGGCATAAGCGGTGCTGATCGATCAACGTTGCGGGTATGGAACCAATCCCAGATGCCGATGAAGAGCGATAACGAGGCGGCCCCGATTCCGATGATACGATAGTCGCGAGGTGTCAATTCCGGCGCGAATAGATTCTCACGATACATTTTTACGCCTCTAACGACGAGGTAACTGTGAATAGCGGTGAATGGCAGAGAACTCAACGTGATAATCTCAAACCGCCGCAATGCGCTTTCACTGTAGTGATCATGGTCTTCCTGTGCTGGCGGTTCCGCCTCCTGAAACTGGGCTTTTGCGTGGGTTTGCGTTAGAAAAAGCAAAGCGACGCTTATTAGAAATAATTGGGTGCTAAACTTGTGCATGGATTTTCTCCTTATATGGCACAGTCTAACAGACTATGCTACGAAATACCGCCCAAACTAACCGTTTATGCTACAGCACATCAAGTTTGCAGGTTGTGCTGACGGTTTCGGAACAGGTAAACAATCAACATAGCTGCGCCGATACAGACAGAAATATCGGCGACGTTAAAGGTGGGCCAAAATAGCCCTTGACTGACTATCCCGAACTGCAGAAAATCGATAACCTCCCCTAAATAGAGTCTGTCAATGAAGTTCCCGAGGGCACCGCCGAGTAAAAAACCTAACGAGACTTGCATCCAGCGGCTCTCCCTGAATCGGAGATAATAGGTAAAAATGAAAATCAAAGCGACAATAGTAATGAGAATAAGCAAAAACCGATGTCCTGCGAGTACGCCGAAAGCTGCCCCGGTATTTCTATCGTGGCGAAGGTTGAAGAATCCGGGGATCACCTGAATCGTCTCTGTTCCCTGAGTAATATAGTTCTGCACCAACCACTTCGTGCCCCAGTCAAGTAGCAACATAGGGACAGCTATACAAATCAAGAGCATAACATTCTGCCATGCGTTTTTTTTAGGATTTTGCATTATAATGTCCTCTTGGCCGCCTCCCATTCCGCCTTCGCTTCGTCGTTTTTGAGATCGGAAAGCTGCACGCTTTTTCCAATCACGGACGAATGGGAGTGCCAATTTCCTTGAAAAATACTATGGCCGGTGGTTATACCCTCTATAGAAACGAGCGGATAGAAATGTTCTGCTAAAAAAGGAGTCAAGGGTGCGAATCGTTGTAGCAGTGCCGTGGTTATCCCTGAAAGTATATTTTGTGCTGCCCGCAAGGTTGTAGTCGGACGCGATTCTATTGTGTCGCTATAAAAGCGGAGGTCGTCTTGACAGAAATCAGTTAGCAGCGTCCATACTTGACGGAAATTTTCTGCTTGGTAAGCGTGTTGTACCTCTTGCAAAAGTTGGGAGGTAACGCTTATTGCCAGCGCATCCATTGGCAGCGTTTTGTCCATAGCGTTAATCTCTGGGGCTTCAATCTCCATATCCGTAGGTGTGGCGGTGCCATCGGTCTGAACTTCGTGTGCGTTGATGGCATCCTGCTGCTCATCTTGATTCGCTTTTTGGCAATCAAGTAGAAACGGGTGGAGTTGCTCACGGATATCATCGAATAACACCTGCATCTGCTGATATTGTTCAAGGTACGTGTCTGCAAGTTCCTGAAGCTGTTTGTAACTCATCCGTTTTGTTTTAACATTGGGTGCTGCTACGACAAGGCGGATCACGTCCGCTGGGTACTTGTCAAAAAATTCATCTTTAACCTGAAGTTTGCTGTCAACTTTCGGTAGCGTTTTAAGCATTAGTTGCTTAAAGGGTTGACTTTCTTTAATTGGACGGCTCCTGCTAAGTACTGCGGAGATGACGCTTATTTCGGCTAACCATTTCACCCATTGAGCATCGCCGCTTCCTGTTTGTGGTATAAACATGACGCTGGTATGCGCACCGGGTGGTCGTTTGAAGTCGGAGTTGTCAACGACTTGCAGCAGGCTGACAAAATAACTATCAATGAGGGTCGCCTCTTTGCGAAAATCGGTGGAGTTACAACTGATGCACCGGGTGTCGGCGGGTAAGATTTCTTGAATGCTGAGTCCGAACCAGAATTCAAATCTGCGCTGGATAGCAGTACGGATCGCCTTGAGTGCATCTTTATCGGTGAGCGGTTCATCACAATGATTACAGAGCAGGATCGGCATCGGTATGCCCCACTGGCGCTGTGTGGATACTTTTAATTCTCGGAAATTAAGGACGCTATTTTGGAGATTGCGAATATATTTACTCTCGATATCGCCATAATTATCCCAATATTTTTGATCGGTGAGCTGTTGACTGATGGTTTCGTTTTTCGAGATAGAGAATGCCCATTTTGAACAAGGACGTAAAACGACTAATTCGTTACAGCGGGAACAGTGAGGTTCATGTATCTTATCGTTATGTATTTTTAGGAGGTATCCGTATTTCTCCAATCGCTGGAGAATAAATTTTTCTGCGTTAAATAGATGTAGGCCACACAATTGTCCGGCTTCTTCAGTAAACTTTCCATCTTCATCAAAAATAGGTGCTGCGCTGATATTTAAGGCTTGGGCGATAGCGTAACTGGATTGATGATGCGCGGGGTTGAGCGGGATAACACCGGTTTTTAAGGAAGCGGCTGCTTCGTCTGGAATTTTTGCGATGAGCGTTTTAGGGATGTGCGTAAGCTTCAACTCCCTTGATGGAAAGAGCGGATGGATCACAGTATATTGTGCAAGTTCAGCAGCCTTGATCTCCTTAATAGGTTTTGGTGCAGGCTGTCCGTTTGTGTGATGCTTAGAAAAATATTGAAGCTGCGGTTCCGCAAAAAGGAGATATTCCTCGCCATACTGCGTGAGCAGATACGGAACATCCTCCGTAATTCCGATTTCGAGGGTACCGGCGAGTTCCCAGAGATGTGGCATCCGGATGCAAAAAGAGACATGAATGCCAAATTCTTCCAGTCCGAAATTGAAAGGAAATTTCACGTAACCGTTTAAGACGTGCGTAGATTTTTGTAGGAGACTCGCTTCATTAATCGAGATTTTGCATTTGGGGCACCATGGGCTGAGTTGTGGGAGGTCGCGCAGATAGTCGGAATCGCGTAGCCGATTTATGAGAGCGATGAGTCGTGCTTCCCTGCGTGGTTCAAGGTTTTTCAGGAAAGTCTCCCAATCCGCGAAGGTACCGAGTTGATAGAGTTTTTGTTTTTCGGTTTCTAATGCGTGTTTGTATCGTGTGAGACATCGCTTGCGAAGTGCAGAGAGTTTGAGGGAATCTTTAGATTTCGCCTCTGTGATAATGTGCTCTTCAATCCAAAGCGGATAGGTTTCCCACGCGGGTACATAAGTAACGTGATGTCCCTGTATCAACGCTGCTTTTAGGAAAACATCTTGGCAAATTTTTCTACAAAGCGTGTCAAGTGTGAGTGCCTGAATAGGGGTGGGGGTCTCGCGAAGGACGTAGGTTTCGGGTTCAGAAGCACTGCGCGATTTCGCCTTTCGCGCGGTGCGCCGTACAGTATTCGCTTTTTTAGTGGGGAGCGGAAAAACATCGGCGTTTGCCCAAACATCCAAGGTCGCTTTTTCGCTGCTCCTGTCGATCACCTGGGGTTTTTCTCCTTGCTTCGTGGTTTCACCCGGTTTATGCGTTGTATTTTTTTTACGGGAATCTTGTTTTTTCATATTTTTGGCTCTGAACGACTTGTTCGTCTGACAAGGTTATGCTTTTCGTGCAGGCCCTCTCCGCTTTTTACTGCATCAAGTGATTTATCACCGGAGCATCCGCGCCAGAATCTGTAACAGAATAATCAGTACAAAAGGTGAAATATCAATACCAAAGTTCCGGGACACGGGTTCAAGCAGGTTGCGAATCGGGCTTAAAACTGGATCGACGAAGCGGCCTGTAAACAGATAGATCTGCTTGACGTGTGTATTCTGTGTCCCAACAACAAACCAAGAAAGTAAGGCGTTTACCAAGACCACTATTGCGTAAAACTGAAGCAGTTCAGCGATAAACCAAGCGAGCTTGTGCATAGGCATAGTTTCCATTGTGATGCGCCCCACTTATATTATGCATTGCCGAGTTCTTTCGCTCGTTCTGTCGCAGCAAGAATGGCTTCTGTAAGTGTTGCGCGTAACCCCCCGCGTTCTAAGGCGTGAAGTCCGGCGGCGGTTGTCCCGCCAGGTGTCGTCACACGATTTTTGAGGACTGCCGGATGTTCTTGCGTTTCGGCTAACATCGTCGCTGCGCCTAACACGGTATGGGTCGCGAGTTTTTGGGCATCCGCTCGGGCGATACCGACATGGACGGCTGCATCCGCCAAGGCTTCAATAAAGAGGGCGACATAAGCCGGGCCGCTGCCACTCACGCCTGTAACAGCGTCAAGATGCCGTTCCTCCATAATTAGCGAGGTGCCGCAGGCGTTGAAAATTTGCTGTGCGATTTCAAGATGTGTGTCATTCGCCATAGCACCGGCGGTTAGTACCGATATTGCAGCTTCGACCGCCGCAGAGATGTTTGGCATCACCCGAACAACGGGTGGTGTCGTGTGAAAATAAGCTTCAAGTGTTTGAGTCGTAACACCCGCTGCGATGCTTATGAGCCACTGTGGTGCCGATAAATTGTGAGCGACTTGTGGTAGAACGCTTGGGACAGCCCCCGGTGGCACCGCACAGAAAATAACATCTGTTTTTCCTACCAAGTTAGCAATATCCCCGGCATCGTTGGTGCCTTCTTCATCGCAGAGCTGCCGGACGAGTGTGCTATCAAGGTCGGTGACCCAAATTTGTTCTGCGGGGAGGACGACATCAGCGATACTGCGAGCGACAATACCGCCCATCTTTCCAACGCCTATGACACCTAATCGAAGGTCTTCTACCACTTTTCTCTCCTAACGGTACCGATGCTGGCGGTCGGAAACCTATATCCGTACCGACGGTTCGAAGATTGCTCTGCCAATTCGAACGAGATTCGCGCCCTCTTCTATGGCGACCTCAAAGTCGTTTGTCATTCCCATAGAGAGGTATTGCATAGTGACCCCGGGGAACCGTTCGGCTTCTACCTTTTCAGCAAGGGATCTCAGTAAAGCAAAAGCAGGACGGTTTGCGTCTGGTGAGGGGCTCAACTGTCCCATTGTCATTAGTCCGACGATATTTGCTGTGGAATATGCCTGCGCGTCCGCCATAAACGCCAGCAAATCCTCTGAGTCTAAGCCGTATTTGCTTGTCTCGCAAGTTGTGTTTACCTGAATAAGCACCTCTATCTGTCGTGCTTGCGCTTCGGATCGGCGCGCTATTTCTGCTAAAAGTCGCAAGCTGTCAACTGAATGAATCAAGGCAAAGGTATCAAGGGCTGCTTTAACCTTATTCCTTTGTAGATGTCCAACGAGATGCCATCGGCAGGGTTTATCAGGATGATTGGTTACAACAGAACTGATGGCTGCGTATTTTTGTCGCGCCTCCTGAACCCGATTTTCACCGATATTTGTAACACCTGCAGCGAGAACTGCCTGCATTTCCGATACCGAACGTCCCTTTGTAACAGCAACAAGTTCTATTGAATCGGGTGTGCGGTTACTGCGTTCTGCTGCGCGGGCGATCCGTTCGCTGATGCTGAAGAGATTATTAGCAATGGCATTCAATTTTTTGGATTCCAAAAATTTTCCCAAGAATTTTCAATGAAAAAGGGCTCTTCAGGTTTCGGGGTCGTCTATTGATTGCGCCTCTGGATTTAAGGGTTTGTTTCTATGAAAGCGTATACCGATACCAATAAGGGCGATTAAGATAGCGAGACTAACAATACCGATACCGATCACTATGGCATACGTTGCCTCCGTATAAATCTGCGTGACTTGGGCTGCGCTCTTGCTTTCCTCTAAAGTCTTCTGATACGTGTTAGGATGCATCCCACCGCGTACGATAAAAACAAGCCCAATAAAACCTATAACACTTGATAACGTTACAAAGAATATGCGCATTTACAATTCCTTATCGCTGTTTAAGAACAAGTTAAAAAACTATCGGACCTAACAAGCTGGAACATCTGGGAAAATAACGTTACAAATTGTCGTGAAGTCACGACTGTAGGTGATGCTGGAGTCGCCGAATTCGTGATATTTCGTAATATTTGTATATTTAATAATACCATATTTTTACGAGGAATGCAAATTTTTTGGTTTCAACTTTCGCTGTTGCGTTTGATAAATGAGAGCATTCTGCCTGTTTGTCCATTTTCCGCGCGATGCGAATAAAAAAGGTCTGTGCGACAGGCAGTACAAAATGAGGAGACTGAAATGGCGGTGGTGGGTATACCGATGTCCACCAATTGATTAACGTTCGCCAATTGTAGGTCCAGGTTTGTGCCGTTGCGGACAGTGGTGCCGAAGCGGTCCGTAAATTGGGTAAGTAACTCTGTGCTGACGGTATAACAACACTTTTGGATAGCGGGTCCTAAATGGATTTGGCAGTTTGCAGCAACTGTTCCGAATCGCGTTTTCATTTGCGCGAGGGTCTTTACTGCTATTCGTGCAAACGTGCCTCGCCATCCTGCATGGGCGATACCGATCGCGGGCGTTGCGACATCTAATATGAAAATAGGGACACAATCGGCAGTGAAAATGCCTAACGCGACTCCGCGCTGATCGGTGATGAGTGCGTCCGCTTCCGGTGGTTGCGTGTGGTCAGCGGCATCAATAACATCGGTGCCGTGAACTTGGCGACAGTAGCGCAGCTCCGTTAAGTCGGTTTTCTGGAAGAGGATCGCTCTGTTGGCTGCAACTGCGTTAGGATCGTCGCCGACATGTTCGGCGAGATTGAGGGAGGCGTAAGGAGCACGACTGACTCCCCCGTGGCGGAGACTCACACCCGCGGTGACGATACCTGTTGCTTCAAGTTCCTGAATTGCGTGATAGATTTTCACGATTTGTAGTCTTCTCTCGGTGGACTAAAGATGTCAAGTGCGACGGCGGGTTCATCAAAGGCTTTTGCGCTGTGTTTCACATTGGACGGAATGAGGTAAGCATCACCTTCTTTAAGGATTTTGGATTCTCCATCAATGGTTAATTCAAATGTGCCTCCAAGGACCATTCCCATCTGTTCATGGGGATGGCTATGTTCAGCGACAAGACTATGGGGTTTGAGATTAACGAAGGACATCATGAGTTTTTCGCCGTGAAGGGTGCGGATGCTGGCTCCGTCAAAAACCTTTTTTTCGGGTTGTTCATCAATGACAAAAAAAGGCATTGCGTCTGGGTGCCTCCTATATTTTGTATTGGTTTGCGCCGGAATTCGGGGTTAGAAACCGTGTTCCAGAGATCGCTTCTATGCTATGGAAATGGCACATCGGGGGTGACAGGTTCAACGTAAAGTAAGCGCTTACAACTTGAGCAGTAAACCTGTTTCTCATACTTCTGTGCCTCTTTCAGCGTCTGCGGTTGAATAGCGATGCGGCAGCTGCCGCAAGTACCGTCTCTGCCTAAGGCAACAAAACCGCTTTTAGCGCGTGCTGTTGCGAGTTGTGCCCTCATCCATCGATGATATTCGTCTCTGCGGACTTTTTCTATTTTGGGGAGGAACGCTTTCCGCTCTTGCATTTTTTGCTCGCGTTGTGTTTCTAAGGCACGCAGTTCGTGTCGGAATTGTTCGGTTTCGGCGGCGGTTTTTTTCCTTTCCCGATTTATCTCACCCTCCAGCTCCGCCAACTCTTTTTTCAAGCGGTCGCTTTCCTCCATGAGCGCGAGGATAGTGTCTTCTGCCGCATCGTCTTGTTCATCGAGGAAGTCGATCTGTCGTTCAAGAGCATTATAGGCTTCGTTAGATGTGGCGGTACGCTGTTCGGTTTGATATTTTTCGCGTTGTACAGCGTTCATTTCAATTTCAGCGTTTTTGGCGCGCTGAACTTTTTCTGCTTCCGCGAGCTCCGCTGATTTTGCTGCGATGTCGGCTTCATATTTGGCGACCGCTGCCTCTAATTGCTCAATCTCGCGGGGGATAGTTTGAAGTTTTTGTTGGATTGACAAGAGTTCCAAGTCGCGTTGTTGTAATTGGTAAAGCAGCGCGAGTTGTTGTCTCAAAGACTGGTTAGCCATATACTTCCTGCTCCTTTTCGACGAGGTATGCGAAAAAAATGCCGAGTTGATACAAAATGAAGAGCGGTATTGCCATCAACAGCATGGACCATGGGTCTGCTGGTGTCAACAGTGCCGACATCACACAAATACCTAATAAAGCATGCTTTTGCTTTTCACGAAAGCCGTGTGCGTCAATCACCCCGATCCGAGACAGAAACGCCATCACTATCGGTAGCTCGAAAGCGATACCGAATCCTAAGATTAGCTTCGTTACAAAGTCTATATAATTTTCCAAGTCCCATCTATTGGGCATCTCCGGGTACAGTTGTGCGGCGAAATGTAGGACTACGGGTACGACGATAAAGTAAGCGAAGACGGCACCGATGGTGAAAAATGCGACGATGATGAGAAAAAGCGGGACAGCGAATCGCCGTTCTTCGCGGTTCAATGCTGGAAAAACGAATGCCCAGACCTGATAAATGATTATCGGTAATGCGAGCAAAATACCGGCGGTAAGCCCCAATTTCAGAAATGCCATGATACCTTCCAAGGGCCCGCTTTTCATAATTTCAGCGTTGACGCTGGAGGCTCCAGTCCGCAAAGTGATCGCGAAAAACCCGAATATTGAGCCATCATCAGCGATTGTGGCATCAATCGCGTTTGCGATGAGTACGTTCATAGATGTACGTACCGGGAATAAGACGACCGTCTCAACAGGTTTGCTAAAGGAGAGACACAAGACCGTAAAAATAGCGACTGCGATGGCAGCGATGATAATTCGCCGTCGGAGTTCTTCAAGATGCTCCCAGAAGGTCATTGCGACCTCTTTAGATTCGTTAGCTTCCATAGTGCGTCCTATTGCCTAAGAGGTTTCCGGCGGTTTGATATTCGGTTCACTGTCCTGCTCGATTTCATCGGTTACCTTTGTGATTTCATCTTGGATCTGGTTGCCGGCACTCTTAAATTCCCGGATTGCTTTTCCGAGCGAACGCCCCATCTCCGGTAATTTTTGGGGTCCGAAAATGACGAGCGCGACGATAAGGATTATAAAAATTTCTACTCCGCCCATTATACCCATTTTCTTTTCGCCTCCTTAGAAAGGTATATGTAGTTTAGTACCGTTCATAGTATATCACAAAATTAATTTACCGGTGTCAAAAAAACACACTTCTTCGGGTTGTAGATTACAAATGAAATTCAACGACATCTCCATCATAAACGACATCGTTCCGACTCACAGATTGTCCATCGTGCCATTGCGGTCCCCATATTCGTGCGAACTTAAATTCTTCAAAATCTTTGTGTAAACCGATGGCGGCATCAAGGACTGTTGAACCGTTAGGGAGGACAATCGGGTCATCGCGTTCTACTTTTTTACCGGGTGCCTTCGGGTAGACACGCAAGATGTCTAATGCCCTATAGAGTTCTTCTACTAAAGCATCTTTGCCTTCCGCTGTTTCAGCAGAAATCGGGTAAATCTGAAATGTATCACCATAAAATTCTCTGAGAATCTCTAATCGTTCGTCTGCACCGGCTACGTCCAATTGGTTTGCGATGATAAGCTGCCCGTTTTCTGAGGTGCCATTGTCCGCCGCGTTGAGGAGTTCCGTCACGGCATCCAGATCGTCCAACAAATTGTCGCTTGCAAGACTTAACACCGGTAGCGAAATATCGGCGTTTCGGGTGAGTGTTAGCACTGTCGGCGAAATAAAGTCTTGCATGATGGATGGCGTATCAATGAGTTGAAATTGGATATTCTCATAACGGAGCATCCCGACTGACGGCGTGGTCGTCGTATAGGGTGTTGCGGATACCTCTGGCTTAGCGTTTGTGAACTTCGCAAGTATTTGGGATTTACCGCTATTTGGGGGTCCAAGAAGGACAATCTGACCTGCTCCCTGTTTTGGGATATGCTCGCTATAACTTCTTCTACCGGAGCCTTTGCTCCCCTTCTCCGAAGGTGCTCTTTTGTGTGCAGCGATACGGCGACGGAGATCCGAAACCACCTTCTCTGAGCCCTTGTGCTTCGGGACGATGCGCAGCATTTCTTCTAATAGACTCAGGCGTTCTTCGTCTGTCTTGGCGGCTTCATGTTGGTGCTTAAGCTTGTAGTAGGTTGGTGGCAAATTTGCTGGCATTTTCTCGTCTTTATAAACATACCGTCCTTACAGGACTGAAGAGGTTTTTTGAATTTACAATCGAGATAAAATCTGTTAAAATGAACAAAACTCTTAAATAGGATACAAAATTTTGGCACGCA
This sequence comes from Candidatus Poribacteria bacterium, assembly GCA_963668035.1. Classification (GTDB taxonomy): domain Bacteria; phylum Poribacteria; class WGA-4E; order WGA-4E; family WGA-3G; genus WGA-3G. The sequence continues at coordinate 2,491,559 of OY764073.1, forward strand.
TGTCAAGACAATTAAGACATACCCTTCAAAACGCGATAAAAAAATACCAAGACTTACGCAATTTTTTTCATGAAACCCTACGTAGGGTGCCATTGGCGAGGTTAGGAAACCTCGCCAGCGAGGGAGGCTGCGTAAGTTCTAAATACTTCATTGTTCTCTATCTGCTATGTATTCCGTTATTTGTTGTGGCTGAAAATGACGGTAACTTTTTGCAACGTGGCGATGAACTCCTTACGCTCGTGCAATCCGTTGCGCTTGAAGCGCAGGTCGTCGCGTTGCAGGAAAACGTCGCGCTTGGACATCCCCCTCACCCATACCGGACACGGAACGCACATCACCGCGCAGCGACGGAAAACATCGTGCGTTATATTACAAATCAGTTTCGTCGTTCCGCACGCCTACAGGTCCAGGAGCAGGTTTTTGGCGGGATTAAGAACATCGTCGCCGTTTTGCCGCCGCGCGCCAGTTCGTCCAGTAAGCGGGTCTTTATTATATCCGCGCATTACGATACAGCAGCGGCGCGTGAACCGAGCTGGAACCCGTTAGCAACGACAGCACCCGGGGCAAATAATAATGGCACAGGTGTCGCTGCACTGTTGGAAATAGCGCGTCTCTTAAGTCGCTATGAATACGACCACGAGTTAAGATTTGTAGCGTTAGGTGGTGAGGAGCTCGGTTTCCTCGGCAGTCGGTTCTATGTACGGAACGCTTCAGACCGAGCTCGCGAGCGTATTGTCTGTGTTTTTAATCTGGATATGTTCGGTTTCAATTGGAAGAGCGACCTTGTTGAAGTTGTTGGCAATAACGATTCGGCATGGATAAGTCGTGCGCTTATCATCGCGAACAGCTGGTACGATATTGGCTTGAAAATTCGGCGCACACAAGATGAATTCGTTGACTTTTCGGCGCACAAATCGTTTTGGGATGCTGGGTACAACGCCGTAACGTTAACGGAAAGCTCAACGCCGTGGCGGGATTCTCAAAACTACGATGCCAACACTTTCTATAATACCTCTGCCGATACTGCTGATAAGGTGAACTTCCGGTTGGTGCAGAAAGTGACACAGCTGGTGCTTGTTACAGTGGATAGCCTGCTCACGGATATGTTTCAACCGCTGCGGCAGATGCCACAGCTAACCTTGCAACTTCCACCAACGACCAAAGCAGATGAATTGGAGATCACAGGGACATTCCGTTCAGATTTTCCGATTGACATCATTGTTTACCCAAGTCGCGTGGCAGCCGAGCTGGATCGCGAGGTACAGACTTGGACGGCGACAGTGCCGTTGAAACCGGGGCAAAATGATTTACGCGTGATAGCACGGTATCCGCTGGGTGCAGTCTCGGTTGCGCAGTCTACTATTTTGACACAAGCGTTTACGTGGAAGGCGGTCGTGGTTTTTCCGAACCCGGCGCGTTCAGACGGATTGACTGAATTCCGCGTTGCGGCGAATGTTGATATAACAGAGATGCGGGTGTTCATCTATGATTCGAATGGGAACTTGATAAAACGGATTGAGGGTGTTGCGGATCGATTGAATCAAACTATTTGGCGGACGTGGTGGAATCAGCAGACATCTTATGGGTTGGCGGTATCGCCGGGGGTGTATGTGTGCCGTATCTCGGTTGTGTCTAAAGGGCAGACATATACTTACTTGAAGAAGTTGGCGATTTTGCGGTAAAGCGTTGAATTGAAAAAGACAAAAAAATTGCGCTATCTTTACCTCGGATATAAACCTTACAAGGCTAAAGAGGACAAGGTTTTCTAATAGATTGGACACCGGAACGGTGCCAAAAACTTTACACATCCGTATTCAATTGTCCATTTTCGATTAGATTTTCATCCGCAGGTCCGGTAGAAAAAACTGTCCCATCGCATAGTAGGTTGGGTTGAACGGATCCCGCCAAAATCGTCCAAATCACAGAAGAACTAACTTTCTCAAGCGGCGCCACATTAAACAGAGACCGAGTGAAACCCAACGCCTTTGGGATTTCCAGGACCCCCGGCGTTATGAAGTTGGGTTTCACCGCGTTCTTGATTGTGGACGAGGATATGTTGAATATGCAGGTATTCGGCGTTGCACATCTATCTTCTCAGGTCCGTTCAACCCAACCTACAATGCTGAAGCAGCAGGGGAAAATCGGGAAACGCGAGATGCAGTGCTATTAGCATCTAATGAATTCGGGAGTTTTAGTCTCGGAAACTTTGATAAACTTTATTCAACGGCGTATCCTGTGTGAGGTCTAATATCTGGGGGATGGAATCCCAAGACAATATGCTCTTTCGGAACGCCGTATCGCTCCAAATCAGGTGTAATACCCTCGGTATTATCTTGTTGGATCCACAATTTTCCATCAATAATATCAATTCGGACGATACAAGCATGGATGCGTTTATGTTTCTGCTGGTAGCCGCGCGTCATCCACAGATAACGGTCTGCTTCCCGGTCAACAATGATTTCATCTATCATATCACCGTAAGCAGGTGGTACTTCCGTCCACTCCTGCAAGACTCGCATTATAATCTCCCGATATTTTTCTATGTGTTCCATTTCAAAATTACCTCCTCAGTTCTGCTAAAAATAAGCAGGTTGATGTGATTTTTGCGGACGAGCATCTGCCCTAGAGATTCCTCAAAAACGGTCAAAAAAATCTCCTCGTGAACGGCGAGATACAAGGTCCGGTCAGGTTCAAGTTCCTCAATAATATTTTGATATAAGATATATTGACCTAGCGCGTTCTCTAGGTCGGCTATGTTAGAGGAGCTAGCGAAACTTTTGATTTCAACTGCGATTTTTCGGTCTTCTTTTTTCGCTGTTAAAAGTCGCTCGGCTCCCAAATCTACGTACAAAGAATCGTTGCCCCACCTCAAGTGAAGTGGATCATGTGTGATTGTCCAACCATCCTTGATTAATGCCTTCTTCACGGTGTCATGATATATATCTTTGGCCGGCATTGATTCCTTCCTTGCCTTTTCGCGGTGCTTCCCTTCAGTTATAAGGCGAGAACAACATAAGACTTGCTTCCTTTCCCAACGCTTTGTATAGAATACCATATAAGTAATCAAAAGGCAAGTTTTTGGATTGAACAGAAATTAGCTATGGATTTTCATGCAAAGATGTGATACAATAGCTGCTAAGGATGTTAAGGAGGCAGAGGAGGGATCCATCATGGTTACACGCCAAGAGATTCAAGCGACTTGCGATGATATTGTGCGAGAGTTCTCGCCGCTACAGGTTATCCTTTTTGGGTCTTATGCCTACGGCACGCCTACAGAAGAGTCGGATGTTGATCTGCTCGTGATTATGGAGATTCCAGAGTCGGAGACGCGGCGGCAAGCAGTGGAGATTGACCAGCGCATCCCGCATCGCTTCCGTATGGATTTGTTGGTGCGTTCACCTGAAGAGATCGCTTATCGTGTCTCCTATAACGATTGGTTTCTGCGGGAGATCACTGAAAAAGGAGAGGTGCTTTATAGTACTGGTGATTTTTTAGCGAAACCTTTGCGGAAGGAAAAGGACTTTATGAATCCGTTGACCCTGGAATGGATACAGAAGTCTGAAGGTGATTATGCTATGATGCATCAGAGCTATGAGTCATCAAATCCAATATATGATGGAATCTGTTTCCATGCCCAACAATGTATCGAAAAATATCTAAAGGCATGGCTTCAGGCGGCGGATATCCACTTTGCGAAGACACACGATTTAAAAGAATTGCTGAATCTGATTGTGCCAACTATCCCCACCCGGGAGGCGTGGGGGACCGATCTCTCTACACTTTCCAGACATGCTGTGGACTTTCGCTATCCCGGAAAATCGGCGACTGCTAAGGATGCAGCGCATGCGCTTCACATTTGCGATGTGGTTCGGCAGGCGGTCCGTGCGCAGCTCAAACTGCCACGCCCGGACGAAAGGAGTTAAAGATGCGAAGTTTCGGAACCCATGAGATATTATCAGGCTGGTAAAAGGCAACTCGCTGCGTATATGAAATCGGAAGCGGCAGTGGAGGGGTACTATATTGTCTTCGATCATCGTCAAAATCCAGAATAGCGGAACGAGATTGAGCGAGTGGAAGGTGTGAAAATTCGGAGTTACGTTGTCCCTGTTTTGCAAAGGCTGCCCTCATCGGTTTAGACAAGTATGGCGAGGTTCGGAAACCTCGCCAGCGGCATTCGCGAGGTTCGGAAACCTCGCCAGCGGCATTCGCGAGGTTCGGAAACCTCGCCAGCGGCATTCGCGAGGTTCGGAAACCTCGCCAGCGGCATTTGGTGAGGTTCGGAAACCTCGCCAGCGGCATTTGTGAAAAACACCTTGACAAATTCTAAAGTGTACGTTAAAATAAACTATACAAAAATAAAGAGGATAATAATGAAAAAAAATATCTATGTCTGTTGGACTTTGCTGACTTTTCTCGTCAGTGCAAGTATTATTATACCTTCGTGTGCTTTCACAAAAGATCAACCGACTGATGTTGAACTGTTGCATGCAATTGAGAACGCTTTTGTGAGTGTTGCTAAACGCAGCACACCTGCGATTGTAGGCATAATTGCGTTCCGGGAAGTAGAAGCGGGCGACTATCACAGACAAGAAGGGTCTGGATTTATCTTTCGCGAGGATGGACATATTCTCACAAATGAACATGTGATCCGGGCTGCAGGACATATTAAAGTCCAGTTACTCAATAAACGCGAATTTGATGCAGAATTAGTCGGTGTGGACCGCCCTACGGATATTGCTGTCTTAAAAATCGATGCTGAAGCAACACTACCCGTGCTGCCTTTGGCGAATTCGGAGACGGTTCAGGTCGGACAGTTCGCTATCGCTATCGGGAACCCGTTCCGACTCAATCATACGGTAACGACCGGTATTGTGAGCGGAAAAGGACGTTCCTTCCTTCCGGATAGGGGTATGATTCGGTATCAAGATTTTATCCAAACGGATGCTTGGATTAATACCGGAAACAGCGGGGGCCCGCTATTGAATATCCACGGTGAAGTCATCGGCATTAATTCGTTAATTCGGCGTGCTGACAACGCACCAGCGACCGGAGCAGTGAGAGCAGGCGCAGGATTTGCTATCTCCAGCAACCTCGTCAAAAAGATTGGGACGCAGCTTATTGCAAACGGACGCATCATCCGAGGGTTCCTTGGGATTAGTATGGCGGAAGTTCCGGAAGGGATTCTTGTTTCGGGGGTGCTCAAAAATACGCCTGCGCACCGCGGCGGTTTAAATCAAGGCGATATTATCACCGCCTATAATGGGACAGAAGTCACAGATACAGATGCGTTCAAAATGCTGGTCGCTGACTCACAAGTCGGTAAGGAATCGAAAATTACAGTGCTTCGGGATGGACATGAACGGGTTTTTAATGTAACGATAATGGAAATGCCGGCACTACAGGCGGGTAGACCCTTTGAAACCGACTCTGTCGCATGGCGGCGGCTCGGGCTATCGGTTCGGAAATTAGAAAAGGGCGATTTTGAAAGGTATACCTATCTCACCGATGCAGACCGGGGCGTTATCGTTGACATGGTTGAAGAAAACAGTCCGATTCCGCAAGGTACACTTATTGTTGCTGTTAATGGACAAAATATTACCAGTGTCCAAGAGCTTGAAGCCGTGCTTCAAAGGCAGCAGCAGGAACTTGAACAACTGATCTTTGATGTGAAAAGCAGTCACGGCGAAGAAAAGATAACTATAAAGCTAAAACCTTGAGATGCAAATCTATGGCAACGTCAACATCTCTGACGATCAGAGAAATTTTTAGTCCGGGCGGTCTGATCTCACAACATCTTGAAGGGTATGAGTTCCGCCAAGAACAGCTCGAGATGGCACACGAGGTATCGCGCGCCCTGCTCGGCTCCGAACACCTGATTGTTGAAGCCGGAACGGGTGTCGGTAAAAGTTTCGCTTATCTAATTCCAGCGATTTCCCTGGCACTGAGAGCCGAACAAACTGTCGTCATCTCCACGAATACCATTAGTCTACAGGAACAACTCGTCACCAAAGACATTCCGTTTCTGCAGCGGATCCTTCCGCGCGACTTCAAAGCAGTGCTCGCAAAAGGGAGACGGAATTACCTCTCGCGAAGACGACTCAAAAATTTACTCAATTATGAACGCGGCTTGTTCGATACGCTCGAGGAAGTCGATGAAGTTGCAGAAATTGAAGAGTGGGTAGACGTTACAGTGGATGGGAGTCGGGCGGACTTACCGTGGCAGCCTAACCCTCAGGTGTGGGATAAGGTCGCATCCGACAGAGACAATTGTCTCGGACGTAATTGTGAGACCTACGATACGTGCTTCTATTTCAAAGTTCGAAGGCAGATGCACGAGGCCGATCTGCTCATCGTAAACCATCACCTGCTTTTTAGCGATCTCACAATCCGTAAGAACAGTGAAACCAATGCCGGAATCTTGCCGGATTACGACTACCTCATCATTGATGAAGCCCATCATCTGGAAGCAACTGCGACCAATCACGCGAGTATCAACTTCAATAACACGCGCGTTAAATGGTTCCTCGATGCCCTCTACAATGAACGGAGCGAAGATGGTTTGGCAACACATTTTGAATCGCCACAACTGAAGGATCAAGTTGTAGAAGCACGTGAGCAGACGAATAAACTTTTCAACAGTATTATTGCTGGTATCGAAGAAATTGGGGGTGGGTATCACGGTAGCACGCTGACTGAACGTATTGATGAACGTGATTTTGTCGAAAATGTATTGGATGCCCCACTTCTGAAGATTCAAGAGACGTTGAATCGGCTCCGAGATGCCGCTAAAACAGAGGATGACGCACAGGAGATTATCGCACACCACCGCAATTGCCAACGGCTTCAGGACGAATTGGATATGATCATCCGGCAAAATGACCCAGATTATGTCTATTGGGCGGAAATATCAATACGGGGCCGGACACCGCGTATTGTCTTAAACGCGACACCGGCAAATATAAACCAGATGCTACAGGATCACCTATTCACAGAAAAAAATAGCGTCGTGATGACAAGTGCTACACTTTCTACGAATCGTAACTTTGCTTATTTTAAAGGGCGCGTCGGGATCAATGCCTGCCGTGAACTGCTCGCCCACTCGCCCTTCGATTTTAAAAAGCAGGTCCAAATTCACATTCCGAAGCGGATGCCGGATCCAAAAAGTAGTGATTTCGTCCCGGCAGTGATTCGTAAAATTCAACATTACCTGAAGCAGACACACGGCAAAGCGTTCGTCCTTTTTACGAGTTACAAAATGATGGATGAGGTCTATGATGCTGTCGCACCTGATTTAGAGGATATAGGGATTAGCACCTTCAAACAGGGCGGCGATCTCTCCCGGACAGACATGCTACAGGCTTTTCGTGAGGATACCGACTCGGTTTTATTCGGAACGTCCAGTTTCTGGGAGGGAGTGGATGTGCGTGGCGAGGCACTCAGCAATGTTATCATCACGCGACTGCCGTTTGAGGTGCCGACGCATCCGATAATGGAGGCGCGCGTGAAACAGATCAAGGAAAGCGGTGGGAATGAATTTTTTGAGTTCAGTTTACCAGAAGCGATTTTACGCCTCAAGCAGGGTTTCGGACGGCTGATTCGTACGCAAACGGATAAAGGGATTGTTGTTATTCTGGATCCACGGATTAAAACGAGAAGTTATGGGAAACAGTTTCTCGATTCGCTGCCGGACTGCGAAATTGTGGAAGCGTAAAAGAAGATAAGCGTTGTATATTTTGTAGGCGCGGTTTAAGGCCGCGCCTAACGGATAGGTTAATAACGCTTCGGCGACGGTTGTGCCACGCGAATTCCTCTATCGTGTGTGAAAGGGAAATCGAATTCTATGGTTTGATACCGTTGCGCTGCCCCTGGCGGCGGTGCCTTTTCGATCGGTAAGATAACCTTTAGTTCTAAGGCGTTGAGTTTCGTTTGTACAAAGGGCAAGAACCCTTCTGCACTTTTACCTGGAGGGATCCCTGTCCGATGTGCCCCGACCTGTTTTTCAACGATAGGCATCCGTTTCTCAATCAAAATTCGCCGTGCAACTTCCATTCCATTTTTGACATAGAGCCCGGTTGCGCGTGCCATGTAGGTAAAACGTTCCTGCAAATCTTCGTAATTCAAGCCGTTATAGACATTCTCGCCTTGATCGATGATCGTGCACTTTTTGACATTAAAGATGATATTTTGGCTTCGATTGTTCGTAATCTTCACATAAAATACATCAGTTTTGTCGCCTTGGTGAAGTGCTTCAGTCTCATAAAAAGGTGAAAACGCGTTTCCGCGATTGTATTTCCGGTCTAAGTCCGGCCGTCGCCAGTAAGCGATAGAAACTGTGATCCCATCTTGTGTTTTTGTCAGAATCGGTTGTCGCGATTGGACTTCAAACAGCTGCGGGTGGTCGGACATCATAATCACATCAACGACTTTCTTATCTTCGCCTGTCCCCAATTCAATCTGGTCCCTGGTGTCTGGCCAATCGCTAAGGAATTCCTGCCATTGGTCAGAAGCGTGTGTGTATTCACCGAAAGCAAACACGTAAGTGAGTGCCTCCGTATTGGCATCGCCCGCTTTCCCGATCCGGAACCCGACAGTCTCCAGGCTGTATTTGTCTAACAACGGCTTGGCGAGTGTTTCAGCAGGGACCGCTGGAACGACTACATCTTGGTTCGGGTTTTGACTCTGTTCCATCTTCGCTATCGCTATATTATGCACAGGTTGGATCGGGGACAAATTGCTAAGTGCAGTGCCGCACCCTGCGACACTAAAGGCGACTGCAAATAATAGGGCGAAATTGAGGAGTGGGAATTTATTCAACCATCTCATTGATAATATTGCCTCCTTGATTACCATTCTACGAATGGCACGTTTGATTCTCGCTTTGCATTCCGGGACTACTCAACGAATCAGTGCGTTCGCTTATGACTGATTTTGAGAACGTAGAGTCCAACTGACGCGTCTAAAACTGAATATGTTTTTAAAATTAGCATAACTCCAATTTTTAGTCAAGAAATATATGAGAAGAATTCGGATATTTATTGCACGACCGCGAACTTCCCGATTTCTTGGATTAACTGTTCGGCTTGCTGTGCTGAAATACGATAGATATAGATACCTGAAGCAACCCGCGTACCCCGCAAGTTCACGCCATCCCACTTGAACTGTCCTTGTGAGAATACGTTTTCATGTTTTTCGCGATAAACAAGCCTCCCGGTAGATGTAAAAATCTCAAGGTCAACGGTATCCGCCACTTGTGCACGAGCGAGGCGATAATCAAACCGCATAACTTCATCAGCTGGACGCAGCGGGTTCGGATAGACGCGCGTCTCCTCAAAAGTGAACTCGCCCGGCTGAAGTTGTTTGACCTGTAAGCGGTACGAATCGATAGGACTAAACCCGCTCTCGGCTTCGACAACGATGTAAAGTCTTGCCGTTGTCTCCGGTATATAAAGTAGTTCCAAGCCGGCGATCTCAGTCGCATTTTCGCCAGTCGCCAGCAATTTACCATCTGCGGTATGAAGCGACAATACATATCTATTATCCCACGGAATGTCTGTCAACGTCACCGAAATCGGGACTCCCCCGACGACTTCCAATGCGTAAACATCGCGCGTATCTGTCGCGTCATAAATGAAAGACTCGTAAGTTTCTTCATATCTGATCGGAAACGCCGTTGCAATTGTATTATTCGGTTCGTAAGTGTCACCAAACGATACGAGTATCGGGATCGTTAACCCTTCGGCACCTATATTGGTAATGGAGATACCCGTAACAGTACCGTCGTTTGCGTTGCTATTCGGTGATGTTGCTGGCGTAAAAGCTGTATGTCCATCATCTAAAGAATAAGCAGCCCCGTCCGTTATTGCCAAGCCCTTTATAGATTCCCCATTGTCTTGTTGGGAGATACCGCGATGTTCTGGGTCGGTCGGATCCTCAAGCCATATCTGTTGAGAGGCATCATAAGTGCCGATCGGGTACGGGTGCGTTTCATCGATGTGCCAGATCAGGATACCCGATTCTGGCAAATGCGTATCGAAAGTCGCGCCTGATGTTTTGTTGCGGTTCTCTATGAGAAAAAATTCTTTCGCTTCTCTGCCGATTGGATTGCTGGCGGAATGAATATCAATTTTGAAAAGTTTATCGGTTTTGGGACCGAGTTCAAAACTGGGAACATCAATTTTTTGGTTCTGGGTGATTTCAACGGGTTGGATCCAACCGAGGCGGCCGTTTTGGGGTCTCGCGTCAAAATCCCATTTGAGGTATCCGATGATATGGCTGGGTTCTAAGCCGTTTCCGATCCCGAATTCTTCCGGGCCTTGATAGGGCCCGAAAGCCCCCATTAATCCCCATTTATGATCGTGTGGCCCCCTGAAGAATCCATAAACATCAGGTGCCCCGAAATCGTGAAAGAACTCGTGGAAATAGATGCCTAAATGTGGATGCTCAAAATCCGGTTCTTCAGCGACAACCGCGGCGGTGTTGACACGCACGCCGTCGTGAACGGCGTTAACAGCGGGGACTAGCACCGACTGAATATCGTAATTAATGACATTTGTAGAGGCTTGATCGTTGCCTGCATGGATGAGGAAGACGTGATCTACGATTCCGTTGCCGTCTCTATCATATTGCGAAAAATCGACCGTTGCATCTACTGCTGCACAAGCTTCCCGGACCAATTCGCGATAGCGTTCCAGGATTCGGACACCTTCGCCGTAATAGGTCATCGGTTTTTTGGCGCGAATCCAAGTGTTCCCTCTCGGAAGGACTCCGCCCATCGGACCTGGCTGGACATCCATCTGCCCATAAGAATTTTCGTGAAAGTAGGTTTTAAGCGAAACGCCTTCTGTTGCGAAGAGATACCTATCAAACGCCGCGCCCGGTCTGGTTCCTGGCATGTCACTGAAATCTATCTTCAAGGCGAGCACATACTCTATACCGTCAGACTGCAAGACCCCTTGCGCGTTAGTGAAACAACACCCGTCTAATGCTTCAAGGAATTCAACGCCGCTTTGGGGTGCCTTGGGTACCAATTCTTCGCTCATAGGGTCTTCATCAAAAAAGAGGTACGGATTCGGGGGCGCGGCGATGCTTAGCGGAGAAAAGAGTAGTAAACTGACAACACCGAGCGTCCGTTTCCATCGAAAATGTAAGAAACAACAAAGGGTGACAACCGGTTTAATCAAATTCACCTCCGCACTTCCTGCATAAGATATAGAACTGAATATCATCGGATTGGGCGTGTTGGATGATGAGGTCAACAGCCTGTTGTGGCAGGTCTTCTCCACATTTTGGGCATTTGTAGAGCGAGCCTTCTGTTTCCGGGAATCGGGTGACATCGCCCCACATATCTCGGATCCAGTATTTGAATTCCCAGGGAATTTCAGCCTCAACGGCGGTGGCGATCTCCACAGCGTGCCGGATAAGTTTCCGACATTCATGTATGGAGGCGGGTTCGTAGAGGTGTGGTGAATAGCGGAGCGGGAGCGGTTTCCCCTCTGTTTCAGTTTCTGTGTTGAAATCACGGGCGCGGGTAAGCAAAATTTGGTCTAACCGCGACCCGTCTTCTCGCCCCTTAGACCAAAGTCGGTAGTACCCTGTTCGCTTAATATGAAAAAAAGCGGGGGTGTCGCTCGGTTTCTTACCAGTTGGGTCGTCTAAAGCAGTATCCCAGAGCCAGCGTCCCCATTTCGTTTTGTCATCAGGTTCAGACCAAATTTTTATGGCACCCGGGCCGCCATCTCTATCCCACGGTTTCGCAAGTGCGTCATCCATACCGATCCAATAGGAGTCTTTACTATATTCAAAGAAGACGCGCGCCCAGAGGTACCACTTCCCTGTTTTAGGGATATAAATCTCATGTATTGCGCGTGCACCGGGGGCACTGTCAATGGCTTTGCCGCCAGAGGCTTCTTCATGATCAACGATTTTCACGCCTTTATCACGATGGATGGCGTTATCCGCTTCAATGACGATAGTATCCTTCGGAACCCGGATAACTTCCTTCGGTTCATCTGGGTCGTGCATCTCCATCGGTTCACTGAGATTGTAACTTTTCGCTATTCTCTGTGAGATCTTCTCAAACTGTTTTTCGGAGAGATTGGCATCAAAGAAGCAGTCTCGGATCCCTTTCTTCCATAGATCGAGCAAAACGAACATCGCTTTCAAGTTTCCATCCGGACGTTTCCGCGTCCCGACTACGATGAGCATACCTGTATCTTTAGAGCGGCTGATCAGACACCGGTGGATCGGAAAATTTGGTGGTCTGTTGGGTCTACTGGATACAACGAGGGGTGCGTAGTATCGGCATCTCGCATCGCATCCGGGAATCTTGGCGCGTTTGGCTCTGCAGCATTCCGGGCAGATTAACATACGGCTGAGGGCGGGGCAGACGCGCTTGCCATTACTGGAGCGGCACGTGCGACACCGTTGGCTTTTACTCCGTTTTGCTGATGTTTGTCTTCTCTCACGTCGCATGTTTTCACCTATCAAGTGGGGTCCGATTAATTCGGACGGTTGACAAGGTCAGCCAGATATTCAGCGATTTTATCCGTAATCTGTTCCGCGTCTACATCTGCAAAGTTAAACAATTCTTTGAGCATCGGCGAGATGGCACCTGTATCCAGCAAAGCGTTGGCGAGTCGCCCCATACTGCTGCGCCCGATACCGCCTTGTCCATCGTTGTTACCCATATCCAAAATCTTGATACTTTCAATCTTTTCAACGGGCCGCATCATCTGCTCGATAATATCATCTGCATCATTGATGAGTTCTAAGATCGCCTCTTGGACAAGCACGCGTTGTTCAGCAACGTTCCGGGCTTCGTATTCCGCCATTTCACCTTGTGCTTTCGCACGGGCTTCGGCGAGGACTGCATCAGCGAGACGCTCAATCGGTTGTGCCTGCGCTTCTGCACCGATGACCGCCACTTCGCGCTGCCACTCGGCTTCCATCACTTGTTCGGTTGCTGTTACATTTACTTCGGCACCCATACGCTCGGCTTCCGCGACTAATTTCTCTTTCTCTGCGAGCGCGGTGACCTGTTGTTTGTTAGCAACCTCAATTTTCCGGTCTTCATCGGTTAAGGCAACCCGTAATTCCTGTCCGATACGCGACTGCTCTACGTTCAACATTTTAGCGATTTCAGTGAGTTCTACGTGGCGCATCTGGTCGATCTGCGCGGTTTCCACGACGAGGTTCTTCTCAATCTCACGTTGCTGCACCTGTTGTTCTTGGGCGAAGCGTTCGGTTTGCACGAGCAACTCACGTTCAATGTCTCGTAAGGAGACACCCTCTTCTTGGGCAATACGTGCTTTCTCTACTGCCAATTCCTTCTCTATGTCGCGAACGGCAATAGCCTGTTCCTGTTCAATTTTCTGTAGCTGGACAGTGAGGAACTGCTCAATTTCGGCGAGTTGTACGACTTTGGATTGCTCAATCTGTTGCGTTTCGACGATGAGGTTCTTCTCAATCTCACGTTCCGCGACGATCTGTTCTTGTTGGACACGAGCGACTTCAACATCTCGGTTCATCTCAATTTCACGTTCTTGGACGACCTGTTCTTGTGTGATCCGTGCGCGTTCGACCTCTTGCTTCATCTCGTATTCGCGTTCTTGGACACCTTGTTCCATCTCAAATTGGAATTTGAGGGTTTCCGCTTCTCTTTCTGCGGCATAGATCGCGATATTTTTCTGTTGGTCGGATTCTGCCCATGCCTGTTCCTGTTCCGCTTCGAGCTTTTCTATACGCGCAGCGACTTCAATTTGAACGACTGCGACCTCTTTGCGCTGCTCAATGTCCACCTTCTCCCGGTATTGGTCAGCGGTAATCTCAGTAATTTCGCGAATACCGACGGCATCAAATCGGTTTTCGGCATCGAGGGTATCAACAGGGGTTTGGTCTACGCGGATAATGGAGACGGTCTCAAGCATTAGTCCGTTTTGCGTTTGTAAATCCTCGCCGCATGCAACTTGGACTTTATCGCCGAACTCCTGACGTTTTTGGAGGAGGTCTTGGATTTCACTTTCAGCGGCGACGCTGCGCAAGGCACCTTCGAGTTTCGGTTCAATGAGTTCACGGACGGTCTCCGGTGTCATAGATTTATCGCCGAGTGCCTGTGCGGCGCGTAAAACATCGTCTTCGATGGGTTCAACTTTAAGATAGAAAGTGACTTCAACATCGGCACGGTTGAAGTCATAAGTAATGAGCGCCTCTGTCTCTTCTCGGATGACCTCAATCCGCATTGTATTGAGTGATATTTCTTTGATTTCATGGATGATGGTGTTAACCCAGAGGCCTTTGGTGATATTAATTTTTTCTTTTGAACCACCTGTCCGCACGAGCGCGATATCGGCTTTTGGTATTCGGTAGCGTATAACAGTAGCGGCGAAGGCAGCCAAAATAGCCAACAAGACGATAAACACAAATACCGTCCATTGCATGACGCTGCTCTGCCCTAAACTGTCAAGTCTCTGGAAGACGAACCAGCCGACAGCAATTGCTACGACGATTAAGAAAACGATAACAGCAATGAAACGCATTCAATTCTCCTATAGTAATGATAGCACGGAGGCATAGGGCGTGCTTTTTAAGGCACCCCTTCAATATTTTTTTACCGGAAAATCTCCTCGTTGCTGAGGTGCGTCCGGTATCGCCCTTTGAGTGGTTGACGTGGCGAGGTCTGCCACGCGAGATTTGCCAGATAACAGAGGGCATTCTCAATGAGCGGTCTCGCGAGCGTGGTGCGATGCTGGTCGCGTGTATCCACGGCAAAAGCGACATAATAGCCTTCACCCCATTGGAGCTGGATACTGACAGCGTCGCCGTTATCCTCTCTGACCGCCAATTTTCGGTAACTCCGATCATCTGTCACCCAGTGATCGTCGGTTACGAGTGTGTCTACATTAACTTTGTGGGGCCAGGTAAACATGCCTGTTTTCTGTCCATCTTCGGTGACATTAACATTGCAATCTTCAGAATTAATAACACGGATGGGATGCCTATCGACAGGCAACCAATCGCCGCGCCATTCGGGTTCACTTGCATGTACACCGTCAGGCATCGTGATTTTATTGTCCATGGCGGAAGCCCAGACGATTCCGCCTTTGCGCACAAACTCTTGAATTTCCGCCTCTGCATCTTCAACAAAATACTCACCATCATGTCCTGTAGCGAACCATGTAAACCAGATGATGTCGTATTCCGAAAGCGTAACGCTTGAAAGCTTGATGGCGTTGTTCGGGTCGCCCCGATTTTCAGGGTTGTCATTGACATGCACAGTTGTAAATTGAAATTCCAGTCCTTCAATGGTGGTCAGCGATTCTAACACTGCGGGTTCGCTTGTCTGATTATCGCCGATAACGATGAGCACTCGGAATACGCCTAACGGGACAATTTTTATGGAAGAAATGATGTCCGAGAATGATTGCGAATGTGGAAGTGCTCGGAGGTTCCGAAGCCCCAGCTGAAATTCGCGGGAGTTCAAACTGAGATTCAACCGCCGCCCTTCAAAATTCACATGCTCATAAAAGATGACATGGCATCCACTGAATGGAAAACTTGGGCCCCGTTGGATACGGATAGATGAGATTGTATCGTTCATACCGATATCAAACACGGAGCTGATGTCGCGCATAATCACGCTCCGTTGACCGCCATAGTCTACGTCGCGAAAGACTTCAATGATAACAGGCACGGCCCCATATTCGGGCGGCGTCGGGTGTGCCGATGGACTAAAACTGATAGCGGTAATCGCATCTCCGAAGTTGTAGGGGATGTCATGGATATTCGGGTAAAATCCCGGTGCGAGCACCAATCGACGCCCCTTAAAGTTCTCATGCTCGTGAAAAATGGCTTTGTAGTTTGGTGACGCGTTGAACCCTGGTCCTTTATAAATCTTAATCGAAGATATAATATCTTGCGCCCCGATTATGCTCGTGTTCGGTACGGATTCGATTAACGTCAACTTGCGTCCGTGAAAATTCACGTGTTCAAAGACTTCAACGACGAGCCTCGGCATGTTGGTCATAACGCGCTCCTTAATTTTTGGTCATAAATTGGATGTGCAAAGTTTTCAGCAATACCGTCAAAAGATTCCGAGTTTAAATGGTCTACCTTAGTCTTGTCCGGGCGGCATAAAAATCACATCTGGCCAGGAAGGATTCATGTACCGTCTGCACAAAGCTAAATTTTTTTTTGGAATCGCACCCCTATAAATAGAACATCCATATCGGGCGAAGAACTGAACTGGTAAGAAAAAATTTACTTACCGTTCTAAAAACTTCGCACATCCTATAACTTGCAAGAAATTGCAATCTTACTAGCTTGCAAGAAATTGCAAGTTAAAATATAATACCATTAGCAAAGACGATATGTCAAGTAAAATGTGAAATTTTCTGCAAAATTGAACGTGGAGGAATCCTGATGTCTTACAAAAGTGTGCTCCTCATCATTTTAATCATAGCGATTAGTGGGATTCTCGTCTATTTCTTGGTGCAGATGGAGCATTCTGCGACGCAACAGACAGCGGAGTCCCGACCGATACCCCTCCCTTATAATTGGATCGGCAATATTGCGAAAGCACAAATTGCGGAACCTTCTGGTATCACCTATCACCCGATTCGGCGGAGTCTATTTATCGCCGACGATTCAGGGAACGTCCATGAGGTTAATCTAAACGGAGCATCCATCCAAGCAAAAGGCGTAAACGAACTTGACATTGAAGGCATTACGATCAATCCGAGGACAGGTTTGCTGTATGGAGCCGTCGAAGACGCTGAAGCGATCATAGAACTCGACCCGGAAACCCTTACGATCCAGAGAGAATTCAGAATCAACAGAACGTTTAAAGGCGAAATACTGCTAAAAAAAGGTGGCATGGGTATTGAGGCGATCGCTTTTGTCCCGAATGGTTCGCACCCGGAGGGCGGCACCTTTTGGGTCGGCAACCAATCCTTCAGTCTCAAGCCGCTGGCGGAACCGTCAGTCGTTTGTGAGGTCGTCGCGCCGCTCCGTACCGAGACAGCGGCAGTATCGGAAGCCGTTATCATTAACGCTTATAAGATGAACTTCATCGACATTTCTGGGCTCGCGTATGATCCGCAAGACGATATTTTGGTCATTATTAGCGATACGACCAATTTGTTGGTCGAGATGAATCGGGATGGCACCATTTTAAGTAAATATCTCTTACCCGGTGATGATCAAGAGGGTGTAGTGTTAGATGGTCTCGGCTATATGTATATTGCGCAAGAGAACGGCGAGATCATTAAACTCGGTGATCGTCGACTCCGTTAGAAAACAGGCGCAATACCGTAATGCCGGGCATTAAATCCAATACCAAATTAAGGGAAGCGTACTGTTCCGCTGTGTAGCCGCGATCTATCCGCCACAACACTTGTACGTTTCCCTCATCGTAAAGCACGCCGTTTGCGAGTGCTTTCCCTTCGGCATCTTCCAGTTGGAAATATCTGCGGCGTTTGGTGTCCATGGTGTTTTCTTCATTTTGCGGGCGGCGCGACGGAGCGTGCCTCCTACAATGTAACGAAATCTACATCCACACGGTGGGGTATGATTCCTGCAGCGTTGCCGCGATGGAGCAATTCACGGACCCCTGATCTTCCCTTATCGCCATAATCCAGTGTATAGTCGTTGACGTACATGCCCACGAACTTGTCAGCGAGTTCGGTCTCCATGTCCCGTGCGTAGGTCATCGCATAAGCTAACCCGTGTGCCCGATGTTCCAATGAATACTGGATGCTCTGTTTAAGGAGCCCGGTAATCTGCTGTATTTTTTCAGTGCCGAGATTCCGGCGAATAACGTTAGCCCCGAGCGGTAAAGGTAGCCCTGTCTCCTCATACCACCACTCTCCGAGATCAATAATTTTGTGAAGCCCTTCGCGTGCGTAAGTGAGTTGTCCCTCGTGAATAATCAATCCAGCGTCCACTTCGTCTCTTTGCACGGCATCCAATATTTTATCAAATGGCCGGGTTTCCGCTGTGAAGTTGGGTTGAAAGAGGCGGAGCGTCAGATAAGCCGTCGTCATTTCGCCAGGAATAGCGATCCGTTTACCTTCAAGCGTGTCCATCGGTGCTTTAGAGACGACAAGCGGCCCATAGCGGTCCCCGATACTGGCACCGCAGGGCATAAAGGCGTAATCCTTCGCAACATAAGCATAGGCGTGAACGGAGATCGCTGTGACTTCAAGTTCCGCAGCGAGCGCGCGCCGATTTAATGTCTCAATATCCTCAATAACATGAACGATTTCAAAAGGGTCGGTCGGAATTAGTCCCTTCGCGAGCGCGTAGAACATAAATGCGTCATCGGAATCGGGACTGTGTCCAATTCGGACTTTTTCTGTTTGTGACATGGTATTCCTTTGCAGTTTTCTTCTGATAATGCTAAAATTGTTAGAACTTACGTATAATATTTGGAGTTTACACAAGAATGGAGTCCCCTGTAAAACCCACATATCTATATCTTACAGCGGTACCGGATCGACTCACGGAATTGGTCGCTGCGGAGTGTATTGCGTTGACAGGTGCTGCGCCGGATACGCACGGCATCGCGATTTCGGAACACTGCGTTGATGTCCGTCGGGGTGCGTATCTAAAGAGCTGTTGCGAAATCCTTTTTGAAACAGCGAGTTTGGCTGGACTCCGTTCGCATCTCCGATCCGCGGATTTGTATGCTGATGGATTTCGGGTGTCCATCGTGAAAAAGCCAAAGAGCCTCAAGGTGAACGCGATGGAACTCGCGCGCGACCTCGGTAGTGCGATTGGCGGTCGAGCGAATCTAAACAATCCGAAGGTCACTTTTCTGGCGGTGCTCACCCCTGAAAAAATTTGGTTCGGGCGACTCCTTTCCGAATCGGATAATATGTGGTTTGCGCACAATCAACGGCCTTATGTAACTTCGAGTTCGTTACCGGCGCGTCTTGCGTGCGTTCTCGTCAATTTAGTCGCGCGCCCGGGGGATCGTCTCCTCGACCCGTGCTGCGGTACCGGTACGATTGTGCTATCCGCCGCACATAACGGCATCCGAGCGGTCGGTTATGACCTTAATCCGCGGATGATTGGGGCGACAACAAAGAACCTCCAGCATTTTGGACTTACCGCAGATGTTGCGTTAGCCGATGCAAGAGAGGTACGCGGACAATTCGACGCTATTGCGACCGATCTGCCTTACGGTATCAATCTCACCAAAGATCGTTCACAAGACATAGAGATTTTAGCCAACTTGCGGACGTGTGCCCCAAAAGCGGGGTTCATTGACCTTCGCGACCTCAGTAAACCGTTAAACGATTTAGGGTATCGGGTGGAGGCTGTCCTTCCTGTCCCGAAGCTGAGTATTGTGCGGCGTATTTTTATCACTTCTGTAATAGAGTACTGAATTTTAGCAGGAAACAGTGGGAAAGTCAAGAGTTATTAGGAAAAAATCGCGAGCACAGCTCGCTCCTACAGGCGAAAAATTCACATATATAAAGGGAATAGGGACAATTGAATAACCCTGAGAGATTATGGTAGGAGAATTAAAAAGTACTACCGAGGCGGAAATGTGCCCTTCTTGTATCCGGTGAACTCGAGACAGAGACGAGCGGGATCGCATAATCAATCCCGACTGTGAGTGCGTCAAAATCCAAATAGAGTCCCGCCCCCACAGAAGACGGTAAACCTGTCAGCGTCTCAATATCCGCCAGCGAATCCCAGACGTTGCCTGCATCAAAAAAGAAGGCACCCCGGACGATCGAATAAATCGGGAATCGTAACTCCGTATTAAAGATCAATTGCACATCCCCGCGGTGGATACCGGTGATAATGTCTTCGGGGCCGAGGGAACGCTCTGCATACCCGCGAACTGTCGTGCT
Source organism: Candidatus Poribacteria bacterium (assembly GCA_963668035.1). Lineage (GTDB taxonomy): Bacteria > Poribacteria > WGA-4E > WGA-4E > WGA-3G > WGA-3G. The sequence continues at coordinate 2,511,418 of OY764073.1, forward strand.
ACCGCCTGCCCAGAACCGTTCAAAAGGGATGAGTTCCGCGCTGCGATTTGAATGCAAGCCGGTCGTGATTCCGCACCGCACCGCAGCCGCCAAGACAAGACTGCCGATCAGCTTTTGATAATATCGCGTATCCGTTGTCGTTTTAACAAAACTGGTACCCCCTTGCAAGAAGCCGCCGGCATATTCAAGTGTAATCTCGTTCAACATGCCGCCAATAGGATTTAGATAGCGCACACGCGCATCGTAAGTCCAAGAGAAACGGAGGCTACTCACGGTTGTACTGAAGGGGTCCTGTGCTTTATCTGTCGGTGTTGCTTCTATCGTTTGTGGAACGGGTTGGTTCAAGTCCCGGTAACTGTATCGCAGATCCAAATGATGTAATTCTCTTAATTTCCGACTGAGGATGAAACTGCCTTGCAGGGCGCGTACATTGTCATCTACCTCTAACTTCTTAGCGGATACCTGTAAGGTACCGCGCGTGCGGTTAATCAACCACGGCTCTGTCAGCCTGGCATCCACAAGGTAACCTAATTCATCGCGCCACCCTAATCTACTACGGAAGTAACCTCGGATGTTCCGTTTAAAGAGAAAATTCTTGTCCGTTAGTTCCAGGGTCCCGTACCAACCCTCTGCAAAACTATAGCCACCGCCATAACTATAGGTCCTGGGCTGCTGCTTTTCCACCGTTATTAAGACATCGCTGGTGTTGGGTGTGGGATGCGGATTGCCTTGCGCGGCGCTCTGGCCTGCGGTGTCGTTTTCTACCTGTTGAACTTCGTGCCTTTTAAATTGCACGCTCCGAAAAATTCCTAAACCGTAGAGATTTTGCAAGACACGGCTTAATCGCTTTGATGTCCAAAGGTCGCCCTCAAGATGAGCGGTCTCCCGTTCAAGAACGTGCCGTTTCACGATGTCCGTATCGCCTTGAAAATAGAAATTACCGAAGGCTACAGGTTCACCCTCCGTCTCGACAGTAAGATTAAAGATACCGTGTTCAAAGACTGCAAGATGTGTCGGTTCCTGTTTGAGGGTATAGCGTGCATTCCCTGCACTATCTTGGATGCTCCAACGGTTGCCGAGGTCAGTCGCTATGGAAAGTCCGGCAAGTGCCAGATTGTGTCTTTTGAATGCGTCGCGGACTTCCGAAGGGAGTTTGCGATCCCCAAGAGCCTCCGAAAAATCACCTTGGACTTCAAAAACTGCCTTTTCTGTTTCTGATATGTACGCGCTATCAACCTGGACATCCATGTATCCGAGTTCATGATAAGCGTGGACGACTGTATTTTGGTAGGCAGTCCTTTCAAATACAGCATTCGGTTGTGGAAACTGACGTTCGCTTTCCAAACGTTCCAGAAGCGTAGCAGTGTCTATCGCGCGATTACCACTGATCGTACATCGGTGGATCACCTCTTTGTGATCCTCAATAACTGAAACATGTATTTCAACTTCACCGATGTTTCGGTTATTTAGCGGTTGTTTTTCATCGGTTATCTCAATAACTGCCTTCGGGTAACCGGCTTTCTCGTAAAAAATAGCGAGTCGATGTGCATCTGTCTCAAGGTCTTCGGAATAAAAAAAGCGTTTCTGTTGGCGTCGGGATAGGAATCTTGCAATAAGATTAGAGATCCGCAGATGCCTCAGAAACCCACGCCTCGGTTTCAGCGTCATTTCTCGGAGGAGCTCCGCGTCCGAGAAGGCATGGTTCCCAGAAAAAACGACTCGCTTAACCGTATAACGCGTTCCCGGGTTAATCGTCAATTGAACGCTTGCGACATCTAAATCCGTCTTCGTCACAATCGTCCCATGATACCCTATACTTTCAAAATACCCCTTTATCCTGCGTTCCCATAATGCAGGAGATCCCGTACTTATCAGCTGTGCTATATCTTTTTCGAACGTCCGTCCTTGCGATGCGGAAAGGACATCGGCATCCGAAACGAAATTAAACGCAACCCGCCTACCTTCATTGATTTCAAACCGTAGGAGCCCCGTTTCAGGGGTAAAGGTGAGTGTAATGGTTGCGGTGGGATAATTGTTTTTACGGTAGAGTGCTTGCATTGCCGCCACATCGGTATCAACATTCGCTTTGTTGTAAACGGGTGCGCGTATGCTGAAATCACACGCTGCTTGGAGGCGATTGGTTGAAATAGCAGAATTCCCCTGCATTTGTAACCTTTTGATAGTTGACGGATCCCCTGCCGTCACCTGATAGGTTAGCACGCCCTCTTCCGTCAGCGCGTCGGCAACGGTAACGTGCGCGTCAAAATATCCATACGCCTCGCAAATCCGCTTGATATAGATAATATCTGTCTTGGCAATCGCAGGGACATATCTCCCACCAGGCTTCGACTTTATCGCATCTTCAATAGCCGATTTGAATGCGTTAGGCGGAATGCCAGCGATGATAACAGTTTTGATGCGTGCAAAAGAGGTGAGCTGATAGGTTAGTGCCACGCGATTGCCGGAGGCTTCTGCGTAAACCTGGATTTGCGAATATTGCCGCGTCGCGTAGAATTTCTTAATACTCTGTTGAATGGCGTATGGAGATAACTGATCACCAATGCGTACCGAGGCCTGCTTGCTGAGTGTATCGTATTGTGCTGTCGCTTCGGCGATGGGTGTTGCGTCAATGTAGTACGCAATTTTATCTATGTGTGTCGCAGCAAACAGTGTTTTTTCGGTTATATCCGCTGACGTTTCGCCTTCTGCTTCTGAAGATTGAAGAAAAAAACAGCAGAGTATCAACGTAAGACAAATTACGTTATGTATTAATGTTAGGAGACCATTGGCGAGGTTAGGAAACCTCGCCAGCGGCGGGGGCTGCATAAATGCTGTAACCATTAAAAACGTCCCTTTATCTCAAAACCGACACCGTATTCGCCTTTTTCGTTGTTCTCCATCTTAATAGACATATTATCTCCAAGTTGATATTCCGCGCTGATAGACCGTGCATCATGATGCGGACGGTGGAAATTGAACGTGAACCCGCCGAAAGCACGTGAAAACGCAGCGTTACGCACAAGAAAACTCATAATCTCCTCATGTGAGAGGATTTCAGTTGTGTTCGCGGCACTCAATACAAACTCCGGGTTCTCTAAAGTGCCTGTCAGACTTGCGTTAATCTCAAGGTCAACCGTGCTCTGATCCCGGGGTAGCACCCCGCGAATACGGTTCGGTGTTCGGAGAAAAATATGCAGCTCTGGATCAAATTCCACAGTGCTTCGGTTGGTAATTCTGGAACCTTCAATGAATTCAAACGTCTGTGGCACCAGTCCAATTTTACCACGGATCACCGAAACAGTGCCATTGAAAACTGGATTTTGAATTGGGCCGATGAGTTTACCGCCTGAACTCGATATTTCAATGTCTGTGGGTCCCATGATAGATGAAAGGACACGGAAATTGTCCGGAATATCAATATCAATGTTCAAATCTAAATAGCGAAGGATCGGATAATCCAATATAACGTCTACTTCGCTCACAGAAGTCCCCGAGAACCAATCTATAACTGTCTCCCAGTTTTGTTCATAATACCCGTGGCTTATATTCAGATTGCCCTTTAAAGACGGATCATCAAATTCACCTTGTAGGTGTAACTGCGTTGGTTTAGCCCCGAGTTTAATCTGATAATTCCCATCTTGTTCAAAAAGTGCCGATGAGATGCTGGTCTGTAGGTCCATCCTCGGTGGGTTTTCCCAGACGCGTCCATCCGCCGGTGCCATGACACTGCCGGTAATAGAGAAGTCGCCTTCGTTCATTATCCCCCGAAGTTCTTTAATAGCTGCGCCTTGCTCTGATAACATAACGGAGCCTGTTATCCCTTTAGCAGTAATGCCTGCTTCTGGCATCTCAAAACCGATATTATTAAAAAGCACGGCACCTTCCGCTTGCGGCGTTTCCACGCTCCCTGTGAGGACAACCGAGATTTTCCCGGTACCTGCTGCGGCTCTAAGCCCCGGTACCATAGCAGATAGGCTGTCAAGATCCCGGATCTCAATGTCCAAGATGCCATCCATATCCGTCTGTCGGAGCTCCTGCCAAACTGTTTCCGGTGACTGTTGCAGTGCTGTCAAAAATGGCATAATCTCAAAGCGATAAGGCATTTCCCATGAAAAGGTCAGCAGATTTTCACCGAAATCAACTTCAACATATCGTGTCTTTGAAATTTCCCATTTCCCGTTCTGATACCGGATTCTCCAGCGGAGGTCAATAGGCACATCGTGAAAATAGAGCTCCGCGGGTTCAGCCTTATGCCGCCGCAAAGTTATTTTCGGATTTTCACTGGTGCCGCTCACCTGTAAGCTGCCCGACAACGCTCCCTTAATTCGATAAGGCGCGGGCCACGTGTCGGTTAGCACGGAGACATCGAAATTATTCAACCGCAGGGCTGCTTTAAATTCGCCATCGACCGACCATTGACTGTCGGCATCAATACTGAGGGTTGTTCTGGCGTTTTCAATTGTGTCGACATCGCCGACGACCCCTTCTGGCTTTTCGTCTTCAGCGGTAAAAGTTTGCCTGATCGGAAAGGTGTGCTGATGATCCGCAAGCGTAAAGGCGTTAGGTAAACGGACTATCCCTGCGCTCAGTACGATCTGAATCGGTTGTGGATCTTGCTGAATCGGTTGTGGATCTTGGAAATCGTAGTGCCGATCCAGCACCTTAAAAGCCAATTGGACACTGTTAATAGATAATTTCGCGTTTGACACAGCGGCAATATCCGCAAGTGAAGGCACCGCTCGGATTTGTGGAAATAGTCCATTTTCGCCTTTCGTCAGAAAACTGTCAAAAGGCACTGTGAGTTCACTAAGCGTCGTACTGAAATGCCCCTTAACCTCTTGCACTTCTGGTGGCAGGTACTGCCGAACTGTTGAACCGAGTGGAAATAATTCAAATCTCAATCCTGTTAGTGTAAAATGTTTAGGCACTAATCCATCTAATGCCAATTGTGCCTGCTGAAGTCTACAGTAACCACTCCCCATATCAAAGTCTAATTCTGTAAGGTCAATCGCATCTTCGCGCGCCGCGAATTTTATCTTCATGTTCCGAATCGGTTCGTGGAAATGCCTAAGTTGAAGTTCCAACGCTTCAAGGGATACGGTTCCCGTTATATACGGGTCGCGGCTTGTGCCTTGGAGTGCTAAATCTATGTCAACAGTGCCGTCTGTTGCTGAAAAGAGGCGATCCATACCGGGAAAAAAGTTAAGCGGTAGTTCGCTACCCCGAAAATGCACAGCAATCGGTTCATCAGGGAACCGATCAGATAGGTCTATGGTTTGCGTGAATGCCAAATTGAACGGAACCACACCCGTAATCGTTGACGTACCCGCCCGGTTTTTTAGCGCAATTTCCCCGATTGTTATGCGTTCATTATCATATTGGATGTCACCGTTCCATTCTATCTCGTTGATATATCCTGTCCATACAGCTGTAATCTCTGGTGCGTCAAAAGTGCCGGTGATATTAACCTGCGTCGTTGCTGTCATTTCGGGCGACTTCAGTGCTAAAGGAAAATGGACAGCGAGATCACCGCGTTCGGATCGGAATCGGAGCGGTGCTGTATTGGTGGCAGTGCTATCGTAGCCGCGAAGGTTGAGTTTGCTTATTTCACCGACTATTGACATCTGATGTTGCTGCGTACCTGTGCCGTTAAGTTTAGCGTGTCCAGAAATAGTGCCGTGTACAGGAACAGCTTCGGACAACACACTGGCAAAATCCGAGACATCTAATTCGGATACAGATACGTCAATAGCGAACTGCATCGCCGCTTCCGGAGGCGCTTGCATAAAGAACGCAGCGTCCCCTTGTATCCGGTAGGTGCCATCGCCGATCCGCCCGCGTGCCGCCACGGAACGGATATGTAGCACCGCTGAATTGAAGCTGGCTTCTGCCTGCAGACCTTCCACTGTAATAGGGGCTGCATCCGGGATAAGCCGAATCGGTCTTTCCGGTACCGTTTGCGCGTGGATCGTGATTGCAGTTTCAGCGAGCGTGCCTGTGATGTCTATTGTGGTTTCTAACGTGCCGCCCGCAATGCTATCCTCTATTAATGCCGCAAGCGTTGTGAGTTCTAAATCGGGCGCATTGACGCTGAAGTTCACTTGCGAATTGTTAATAGCTTCGGGGTCAATGGCTATCTCGCCGCCTATATCCACCCGGTTTCCCAAAAGGTTCAAAGCAGTCCTTTCAAAGCGTATTAAGTTGTCTCGGTATACGAGCGCGCCGCGTGCATCGCTGATGCGAATATCGCCCACTTCTGTTTTTAGCCCCAACGTCGGGAGTGTCCAGTCTACCACAACCTCTGGTTGTTTGGACGTACCGGTTACTTTCAGGGCGTAACGACCGGTTCCAGCCTGCAGCATGTCAAGCGGAAGCCCTAACGCTGTGCCGAAAGGTGCCAGCGCGAATCCATCGGCTTTCGCGTCCAGAACCATCCCCTCGCTTTTCGCATCAAAGCTCCCTGTCAGTTCAATAAAGGGTGATTTATCATCGGATGTTCTTAAGGAAAACGTCTCAATCGTCCATTTGTCGTCTCGGAGCGACACCCGGATAGGTTCGGCATTTGTGAATGGCGTTTTCGGTGGTTTCCCGTAGTGAAGTCGGCTGGTGGCAATATCAATATTGACATCGTAAGGATAGACCCGCTGTTCGTCAGATTCACCCGTTGGTGCAAGTGCTGCGACTGTTCCATTTATTTCGGCGCGTCCCGCAGCGGTTCCTGTGACGGCTTCAAGTGCAGGGTGCAAGATACGCAAAATCGGCGTAACTTCAAGCGTCTGGCTCTCCACTATAAAGCGGTATGGATTATCAGTAGCCGTGCTAATATATCCCTGAATTTGCCCGTTAAACCCGTTCCCTATAAAATCAAAGCGATCCGGTTCGCCCGTAACATTTTTCAGTTCCACGAGTTTACCGAGCAACGAAGCATCGCCGAGCGGATGTTTCGTCCCGCGGTCACTGTCTAAGAGGGTTATATCCGCGAAGTCCAGTTTGATCTGAAAATCGAGGGGTCCCGGTTTTTTCAGTGTGCCGGCGACTCGGACATCGAATTGGCCATCAAAGGGGAAATCGGAAATTTGTGCGGCCTGTGCAAGCGCTTGAAAATTCACAGGCGCGTCGCTTTCGAGTAGGAAATCGAAATCTCCGTTCGGATCTACCGAGATATTGAGTGTAACTTTCTGACTGCGCGTGGTTACCTCAAAGTTAGGGAGCGTAATGTGGTAATCCTCAATTCGCAAAGGGAGCGTTAGCGGATCCAAATGGATACCCCATGCCACACCTTCGGTGACGCTGAAATCGGCACTGCCATCAAGGTTGATGAGCGTGCCATCTAATTTCAGTTCGCCCCTAATTTCACCGTCTACCGGATATTTCGCCCCCAATAAGACCCTCGGATAGTGTTGAACATAGACCGGGTCTGCGATGATGCTGAACGCCGCCGGAAAATCGCCTTCTATATCTACAACGCCGCTAATTGTCGCCCGGCTCTGATATGGCGTTACGAGGTCATTTTTCGTGTTTTTGGTGAGCAGACCGTTTTCAATAAAGACCTGTCCATCTTCGTAGTCGAGGTTACCTACCAAAGCACCGATCGGAATGTCGTTGAAACTCGCGTCTGGGATTTTCATGGTACCCGTCAGCGTGCCGTCCGTGGATAACTTTGCGGTATATTCTCCGATCCCGCCGAGGTCCGCACTGTTGACAATTTTCATTAGATCGTCAAAGTTGATACGCGCGATATGAATGTCCAGAAATTCCGACTCCGCTAAAGGGAAGGGACCTGTGACGGTAATCTCGGTTTCATCAAGGGTGCCATCGACTTTTAACCCACCTGCATCAATCCTGCAACGCAGCGTTGAATCCGCAAGTGCCACTTCGTTGAGAATTGTCTCTGTTATCGCCATCGTACTATTGAGTTTGAACGTTGAGAAATCTTTGCTATTTCCGTTGACAGTTGCGTTCCCTGAGAGGCGTCCGGTGCTGTCTGTGAGGTATTCAGGAAGTTGAACGAACATCGCCAGCAGCGGTCCGAGTTTCATGTCTGTCGCATCGCACTCTCCCTCATAAACAAGCGGATGCGTGGTCAGTTGCTGAAGTTCCGTTATTATACCACCTTCTAATCCGTCTTGGAGTCCGATACGCCCTTTCCCAGTCAGAGTGCCATCGGCGACCTGTGCGCTGAAATTTTTTAGTGTGAATGTGGGGGTCGGTTCAGAAGTAAAATCGGCATCAATTTTTAGGGTTGTCAGTGCAATTTGTCTATCGTTTTCGGTTTGTGTCATAGAAACCGTCGGCGTTTCCAGAGAGAGAGCACCCACTACACCGGCATCCGTTCCAGTTACCTGCAGTCCACCTTTTACAACGCCTTCAAGTTTAGTGCCTTCGCCGAAAAACTGCGCGACATCTGCGACATCTAGTTGCAACAGATCAAGACTAATTTCCCAAGGCTTACCCATCTCTTGATATGCAAAATTACCATTAACCTCTAAAGACGAGTTCCCAAATGTCAGGAGGAGTTTACCTAATGCGCGGTTAGTCGGTGTGAACAGGAAACCGCCTTCGAAATTGTTAATCCGCGTTTCAGCACCATTGAACGTAAGACTGCCATCTACAATGCGCCATTCTCCAGTATGATTCCAAGCGTCGAGCGGCCCTGACACATCCATCTTAATGCCATCAATCCGAATATCAAGGTTCCGTTCTGTATCAACGTAATTAATCGTACCGTTACTGAATTGAACCTCTTTGATGGCGAACCTGAATTGCGTCGCGTTTTCATCGGATGGGGGTTCACGAAAAATATTCGACAGATTGAGCTTGCCGTTGGGATCATGTCTTGCATGGATTTCCGGCGCGTTTACTGTCAGTCCCTTGACCTCAAATTTGCGTGCCAGCAGCGGTAGGAGTTTATATTTGAGTAAGACTTTCCGTGTCGCAATTATCGGTTCACCTGCTTTGGTTATTTTGACACCGTCGATAGCGACATTGCCGAAGATACTGCCTTTTATGGTGCCAATATCTGCGGTATAACCCTCGATTATCCGATTCTTCAGTTCCGACTCGAGTCGTTTTTCCACCCAATTCAGAAAAGTGTCTGAGCGGCTAAACAAAAACCCCACGCATAGTATAAGGATAATGAATATTCCGAGGAAAATAGTGATTTTCTGGATTCTTTTACGCATCTTCATTTCTCTCGTGTGCCTCCGCTACGACTTCAGCAGTCGTTTGTGAGGATTGAATGTACTTCTCGGGTGCATGCGCCTGCACATCCAATTCAAGCGTCAGCCAAAGCAGGTACTCAACATTTCCGATGTCTTTGTGAATCGGTGAATACGTCAACCCCCTCACGGTAGTTCCGAGTTTTTCCGTAACGAAAGCACTGAGCGTGTCTATCGTTTGGATATGCACCTGTTTATCAGGCACAATGCCTCCCTTTTTCACATGGACTTTCCCGGCTTCAAACTGCGGCTTGATCAGCGCAATAATATCGTAGTGAGTCTCTACGCAACCCTCTTGGTGCGTCAGAAGCTTAATGACATTCGGTAGCACCGTCCGCAGCGAAATAAAAGAGACATCGACCACAGCGATAGTGATAAAAGTAGCCGCTGTGTTTAAAAGTGTTGGCGTTAAATGTCGGATATTCGTTTTCTCGATCGACTGAACTTGTGGATGCGTCCTGAGTTTCCACGCCAGTTGCCCGTAACCCACATCAACGGCATAAACGAATTTTGCGCCGTGCTGGAGGAGGCAATCTGTAAATCCTCCCGTTGATGCGCCGACATCCAGCGCAACCCGATTTTCCACATCTACATCAAAGACAGCTAACGCCTTCTCCAACTTGAACCCGCCCCGACTCACATATCTGGGTCGTTCCTGAACAACGACTTTTGCCTCCGGCGGAACACGTTGCCCGGGTTTAATGCTGGTATCTCCGTTAACGCTGACAGCACCTGCAAGAATAAGCCGTTTCGCCTGCTCCCGGCTCTCCGCTAAACCTTGTGTTACCAAAAAGCTGTCTATGCGTGGCATATATGAGTCATCCCAACATTTTCTGTGCGGCGCGAACGATAGCATTCGCATCGCACTGGTACAGGGCGTGCAGTTGCTTGACATCACCGTGCTCAATAAATTCGTCAGGGATACCGAGGTTTGTAACTTGCACATTTGCGATCCCTGCTGCGGCGAATGCCTCCAAGACCGCACTCCCGAAACCGCCCATGATCACGCCATCTTCAACCGTAATTACTTGGCCGATGCGTTCCGCAAGCGGCAGCATCGTCGCAGTATCTAACGGTTTTACAAACCGCGCGTTGACAACAGCCGCCGAAATTCCGGTATCAGTCTCCAAAGTTTGCGCCGCTTCAAGTGCAGGATAGACTCGGTTACCGATAGCAAGGATAAGCACATCTTCACCCTCCCTGACGATCTCACTTTTACCGATAGGCAGAGCTTGTGGTTCGGCTGCGATCTTTACACCGACCCCAGTGCCGCGTGGATAGCGGAACGCAATAGGTCCGTCTTCATAGACGAGTGCGGTTTTTACCATAGATTGTAATTCATTCTCATCTTTCGGTGCCATCACGACCATGTTCGGAATAGAACGCAGATACGCGAGATCGAAAACCCCGTGATGTGTCGGGCCGTCTGCTCCGACAAGTCCGCTCCTATCCAATGCGAAGATGACTGGAAGGTTTTGGATACAGACATCGTGTAACACCTGGTCATAACTCCGTTGGAGGAAAGTAGAATAGATGGCTGCGACAGGCCGCATCCCTTGTGCTGCGAGCCCGCCGGCAAACGTGACTGCGCACTGCTCTGCCAGTCCGATGTCAAAACATCGACTCGGATACGCGCTTGCAAACTTATCAAGCCCGGTACCGCCCGGCATCGCTGCCGTCACACCCACGACCCGTGCGTCGCGTTTCGCTAATTCAATCAGCGTTCGGCTGAACACTTCCGTGTACGACGGGATCGTCGGTTTCGGTTTCATCGTCTTCCCAGTCTTCAGATTGAAGGGACCGCTAACACTATAGAATCCGACCGGATCCGCTTCTGCTGGCGCGTAACCGCGTCCTTTCTCGGTTACAATGTGGAGCAGGATAGGCCCCGCCAAATTACGGATACCTGTCAACACTGGAATCAGTGCTTCCAAATCGTTGCCGTCCAGGGGACCGAAGTAACGAAACCCGAATTCCTCAAATAGCGTCCCCGGTTTCAATGAAGCCTCAATTTTACTGGCGATCTGTTTCGCATCGGCTGAAATCATGTTCATCAACCCCTTCGCACCGGAGCGGAGGAAGTTGTAGTGCGGTGAACTCGTGAGTTTGTGAAAGTGTTTCGAGAACGCGCCGACAGTCGCAGAAATAGACATATTGTTATCGTTGAGGATAACGAGCATGTCGTTTTTGAAATCCCCGGCAGCGTTCAGTGCTTCAAACGCCATCCCGCCTGTCAGTCCGCCATCACCGATGATAGCGACGACTTTGTAAGTCTCATTGATCAGGTCTCGCGCGGTAGCGATCCCCAACGCTGCGGCAATAGAGGTGCTGGAATGCCCGGCACCAAAAACGTCGTATTCACTCTCTGATCTGCTGAGAAAGCCGCTGATACCCCCGCTCTGCCTAAGCGTTGGAAACGTATCCCTTCTGCCTGTCAGCAGTTTGTGTGGGTACGCCTGATGTCCGATATCCCAGATGACTTTATCGCGCGGCGTATCAAACACGGTATGCAGTGCTATCGCCAACTCAATCGTACCGAAATTCGGGGCGAAATGTCCCGGATGCTCGGATAGCACTGTGAGGAGATAGGCGCGCATCTCTTCAGCCAGCACTTCCAGTTCGCTGATCTCCAGTTTTTTTAGGTCAGCCGGGCTATTAATTTTTTCTAAGAGCATTTTTTTATTCCTATTGTTTATGTGTTATTTGTTTTGAGAACGTCCACTACGCGTAGTTCTGCGTTTTCGAGCATCTCTCGGCAAGATGAGACCAATCCGACACCTTCCTCAAAGAGTCTCAGAGAATCCTCAAGAGGCAGTTCGTTGCCTGCTTCAAGTTTATCAACGATCTCGGCGAGTTTTGCAAGTTTTTCTTCAAAGGTCATATTTTATCTCCATTGGGTCGTGGCGAGGTTAGGAAACCTCGCCAGCGGGTTTCATATTTTATCTCCCTTCGTGGGTTGAGAGTCTGACAGCAATTCTTCAATGCGACAAGCGAGATGTCCATCTGAGAGTTGCACCTCAATTTTATCGCCAACGGAGACCTGATTTGCTGCTGTTAGCACCGCGCCATCACTTTTCCGACTGATACTATACCCGCGTTTCAAAGTCGCTAACGGACTTAGGGCATCAAGCCGTTGTGCGAGGGCCCGAAGTCTGTTTTCGCTATCAGTGAGTCTACGTTTTACTGCGTTATGACACGCCGCCTCACAATTGTCTAACGTTTGGTAGCGTTGATAGATAGCTTCCTTCCGCTGTATCGGTGAAAGTCGCGTCCCAAATTCTTGGATACGTGCTCCGTGTTCATTTAATTGGGACTGAATCGTTGTTTGCAAACGCGCGTGATAACTCTCTAATTGTCCGAAAATCGTCTCTTGATCCGGGACGATATGTTCAATCGCTGCCGACGGTGTCGGGGCGCGATGGTCGGCCGCCATGTCTGCTATCGTATAATCCGTTTCGTGTCCGACTGCCGACACCACTGGTATCGTGGAAGCGGCAATTGCGCGCGCAACGCGCTCTTCATTAAATGCCTGAAGATCCTCAATTGAACCGCCTCCACGCCCGACGATAAGCACGTCAATATCGTCTCGTGTATTCATCGTCTGAAGTGCTGTGACGATCATATCTGGGGCCCCGTCGCCTTGCACAAGTGACGGATGAAACAGGACTTTGGCTAACGGATACCGTTTGCGGAGCTGTTCACAGATGTCCTGAAATGCTGCACCTGTTGCCGACGTAATGACCCCGATTCTTTTGGGGAATTTTGGTAACGGTTTTTTGTGATGTGCTGCGAACAGCCCTTCATCTGCAAGCCGTTGTTTCAATGCTTCAAAGGCTTTCTGCAACGCACCGATCCCAACCGGCTCTATCTTATGCACGATGATTTGATATTCACCCCGGAGGATATAGATGCCGATTTTCCCTTGTACGAGGACCTCTTCGCCATCGCTCGGTGAAAACTTGATCTGTTCAGCCTCGCCTCGGAAAAGTGCACACCTGATTTGGCTCTTCGCGTCCTTGAGCGTGAAGTAGGTGTGTCCGGAGCTGGTTCGCGTACAATTTGAAATCTGCCCTTGCACCCACACCTCTTTGAATTGTGGGTGTTGCTCTATCAAATTTTTCAAGCGGTTCGTTATATCCCCGACGCTATAGATAGTTCTTTTTGGGATAGAAAATTCTAATTGCATAATAGTTGTCAGTTGTCAGTTGTCAGTTGTCAGTTGTCAGTCTGGTTTTTGATGCACCAATCTCTTTTTGTCACGCTTGTTACGCTTATGGATAGCAAGGGTCGCCAAGAGATGGTCAAGCATCAGAAACCTCTTAACTAAAAATTGACAACTGACGACTAATTAATATTGTGCTTGCAGCGGTACAATACTCACTGCCTTCCCTGTTTTTTCGTCAAGTTCTATCTCAGCCCCGCAGAGTTTGACGTTATTTTTTGCGACAGTGAACCGCGTCGGCATCATCGTCAAAAATCGTTCAAGCACTAAATCTATGCGTGTGCCGATCACCGAGTCGTAGGGCCCCGTCATCCCGACATCTGTGATATAAGCCGTGCCTTGCGGGAGGATGCGCGCGTCGGCTGTCTGGACGTGTGTGTGCGTTCCAATCACCGCGCCGACTCTGCCGTCCGCGTGCCATCCCATTGCGATCTTCTCGGCGGTTGCCTCTGCGTGAAAATCCAGCAGGATATGAGGAGTCACCGCTTGGACCTCAGGTAAAATGGTATTCAGGGCATGAAACGGGTTGGCATAGGGATTCATGAAAATCTGTCCAGCGAGATTGATGACACCGAGTTGTGTCTGCCCGTCATTAGAAGAAACGATCGTCACGCCGCGCCCGATCACCTCGGTTGGATAGTTCGCCGGGCGTATCAGCTGCGGGGTTGTCTCTATAAAGTCGAAAATCTCTCTGTTATCCCAGACGTGATTACCCGTTGTAATTGCGGAGACACCTGATGCCAAGAGTTGATCAACAATACCGAACGTTAACCCTTTTCCGCCTGCCGCGTTCTCTCCGTTAGCCACAATAAAATCGTATTTCTCTCGATGTGCTTCCAGAAATTCCGTTGTTGCTGCTCTACCTGGATTTCCGACTATGTCGCCGATAAACAATATTTTCATTTTCGCCTAATCACTTTCATAAGCTAACGCTGTGAGCGTGAAAACGGACGCGAAGGTGCATCCCAGTTCATCAATTTTCGCTGCACCACCCGCCTCCCGATCGATGACTGCTACAACATGATCTACTCTGTACCCCGCTGTACGCATCTGTTCAATTGAGGTACAAACCTGTCCTGCAGTCGTAATTACATCCTCTATCACCACAAGGTTGCTACCCACTTTGGCGCCGCCCTCTATGAGGTTACAAGTGCCATAAGTTTTCGCTTCCTTACGCACATAAAAGCACGGAATTCCCGTTTGCAGTGAAAGCGCAGTCGCAAGCGGGATCCCTCCTAATTCCAGCCCTGCCAATCCGTCACAATGCGACGGCAGTAGTTTCGCCATCTCTTCGGCGATCGCAGCGAGGAGCGCGGGATCGCTCTCAAACCGGTATTTATCCCAATAGAAATTACTGATATTCCCTGAGCGGAGTTTGAATTCACCTGTGAGATACGAAGCCTCACGAATCCGTTTTGCGAGTGCTGTCTTTGCCATCAAAACACCTCAATGTGCGCGGTATCACCCGCGACCACCTCTCCAATAACAGCGGCTTCCGGGCAATCTGCGGCACGGAGTTCCGATACCGCTGCATCCGCATTTTCCGCGGGCAGTGAGAACAGCAAACCGCCGGACGTTTCCGCCTCCATCAGGATATGACGCATCGCCTCGCTCTCTGTGTGGAACGTGACCTTATCCGCAAGAAACGCCATATTTGCAAGATATGCCTGCGTGTAAGTATCCTGTGCCACGAGTGCAGGCGCGTCTTGAAAATAAGGCACCGCAGTACTATCTATCTTAAGACAAGCATCATTGCCCGCCGCCATCTCCGAAGCGTGTCCTAATAGCCCGTAACCCGTGACATCTGTGCAAGCACTTGCGCCATACTTCAGCATCACCTGCGCCGCAGACGCATTCAACCGAGTCATCGATTCAACGAGTTCCGGTAGCACCGCATCGCTGATCTTATCAAACTTCAAGCCTGTCGTCAGGATACCGATCCCGAGATTTTTCGTTAGAATGAGGACATCGCCCGGACGCGCCCCGTAATTTTTGACGAATTTCTCCGGATGCACGATACCTGTCACGGCGAGTCCATACATCAATTCCGGTGCATCTACGGTGTGTCCACCGACAAGCGCGGCCCCGGCTTCAATCGCTTTTTCTGTGCCGCCCCTGACAATATCGCCGAGGATGGATAGCTCCAAGTCGGCCTTGGGCCAGCAGGTGATATTCAACGCCGTTTTCGGGACACCGCCCATGCTATAGACATCGCTCAGCGAATTCGTCGCGGCGATCGCCCCGAATGTCCACGGATCGTCCACGATAGGTGTGAAGTAGTCAACCGTATTGACGAGTGCAAGGTCATCAGAGATACGGTAGATCCCAGCATCGTCGGAGGTTTCGGTGCCGACAAGTAGGTTCGGATCGCTGGATTTCGGGATGTTCTCTAAAATGTGTGCAAGCTCACCCGGAGCGAGTTTGGATGCTCACCCCGCGCATTTCACGGTCGCAGTTAAACGGATCTTCTCGTGTGTCATATTTTTTTATTCCCCAACGGGTTGGGTCAACTTTAGTAGCGGGCGAGAAAACCTCGCCCCTACTGCAAGTCTGACAAGACGGATTTTACATAAGAGACGCTCCGTCCATCTTGATGGAATTGGTCACCGTCGCGGATCCCCTCAATCGCCAGGTAGCCGTCGTAGTTGACATCCAGCAATGCGGCAATCGCGAAGCGATAATCGATCTCACCATCGGGCAGCGGCACTTGAACATAGATAGCCGTTTCTAAATCCGGGATATGCACCCGACAGAGACTTTTGCAATGCCAATAGTTAACATGCGGCGCGACGGCTGTGATCGCAGCTTCACACGTCTCTTCTGGAATGTCGTAAGTCCAATAGATATTACCTAAATCCGGGTTTATCCCGACATTCGGCGCGTCAATTAATTCTAACAGCCGTAACGTTGCCCCGCTGTTGTCCGCTATGGAATTTTGATGGATTTCTATGGAGATTTCAACCCCAAGATCGGCAGCGATAACGGCGACTTCGCTCACGGCTTTCGCGGTGCGTTCGTAGTCTTCATCATTCGCTTGACGGCTTGAGCCTTGCGAAACGGATTCGCCACGATACGTGCCTTTTCCGCCTGGGTCATCGGGCGGTGTTGTAACTGTAGAGTTAACAATACCTGCACCCATCTTCGCAGCGAAGTGGACTGCATCCGTCATTCGTTGTTTGTTCGCCTCAGCGACCTGTGGGTCCGCAGCAGCACCGCCGCCCCCGCGAACTGCGACACACGGCATACCGGCATCTTCAAGCTCTGCACGGAATGTTTCGATTTCAGCGTCAGGAAGATTCATCCCGGGAAGTTCAATGCCGTCGAAACCGATCTTTTTGGCGTGTTTCAAAAACCGTTGGCGATCCGAGGCATCGGTGGGTAACCCCCCGCCGTTGTAGGGGTACGATGCACAGCGTCTAAAAGCGTACGCAATCTTCATTCAGGTTCTCCTTCAAATAGATATGCCACAGCCTGCTGGAACTGTTCAAAAAGTTGAGCGTTTACTGCGCTTGGCTCGTGCTGAGATGCAGTGTCTTGGACATCAGATTCGGTACTCATAGATAGTTTAGCACGTTCTGCACTTTTTTGTAAAGCAGCATTTCGGTCGGCGATTGCATCCAGCATGCTCCGATAATACCACGCTTGATCCGCGACCCCGCCGTGAAACCGTTCCCATACGGCGTCACCGATGCGATTGTATTCTGAAATGATAGTCCGTAGGTTGTGTAGTTTGTCGGCACAGGTCACAACGCAGATTTCCGGGCTGGCAGTTTTTAGTGCCTCAATTCGTTCTGTTTTACGGGCGCGCCACCGCAGTGCTTTGTTCTCCGAGCAGCCGTCAACGATATGTGCGATAGCGTCTCCAAACCGTTCCCGAATGAATGCTAATGTTAGATCGGTGTCCTCGACCGTATCGTGTAAGATGCCTGCAATAATCACTGTCTCCGTGCATCCTGCCGCCATTAAGATGAGTCCGACGGCATAAGGGTGTGTGATGTAAGGCGTATCGGTGCCTTTTCGATATTGCCCTTGGTGGGCTTCGGCGGCGATCTCTATGGCTTCTTCAATCTGATTTTTCCCAGTACCGTTCTGCATAAAAATACGGGTCCTACAGGCCCAACCTTCATAGAAATTCGGGATTTAAACGTTGATTAAATGATACACTATTTCCGATTTAACTGTCAAGGGATATGTCAGAAAGTGGTGTAATGGCGGAAATTTGGGTCACAATCTAAACGAAGATTGTGGTATAATAACAGTCTCAAAGGTCCGAATAACGAATAGAGGATAACACCATGACAACAATCGCTATCGGGGGTATTATGCATGAATCTAATACGTTCAGTGAGACCCCTACCGACTTCGCCGCGTTCTCCCAAACCTTCAGTCGTTCTCTGATTGAGGGTTGGAAAGAGACACATCACGAAATGGCTGGGTTTATTCAGGGCGCAGCAGAGTACGACTATACGGCTTATCCAACCCTCATGGCTTCGGCAACCCCCGCAGGTCCCGTAACAGATGACGCTTTCGACCGACTTACCGAGATGCTCATCCAGCACCTCAAATCTCTACCGAAATATGAAGGACTGCTCCTCGCGCTACACGGCGCAATGGTCGCTGAAAGCCACCCGGACGGAGATGGTGAAATCTTACAACGGCTGCGGGAAGCCCTCGGACGCGATTTGCCGATCGTGGTTACGCTCGACCAGCATACCAATGTCTCTGAACAGATGGTCGCCGAATCGACTGCCATCGTGATTTACAAGACAACGCCGCATATCGATCAACGCCAACGCGGTTTACAAGCAGCGGCACTCATGATGCGGATCCTCCGAGAAGAGATTATGCCAACGCAAGCACTCGCTAAACCACCGATGCTCCTCAATATCCGCTATCATAACACCAATGTGCCACCGATGGAGCCGATCCTCACGGCAGCGAAACAACTGGAAACACGTCCGGAGGTACTTGTGGCGAATGTTGCTTTAGGCTATCCTTATGCCGATGTCTATGAAGCGGGTCCGTCCTTTGTTGTCGTCACTGACGATAACCCGCATCTCGCGCAGACGGAAGCCGATCAGCTCTCCGATATGTTATGGAATGTCCGCGGACAACTCACACTCGATCTCCCGGATGCAGCCCAAGCAGTCGCGCAAGCCGTTGAATCCGACAAACATCCCGTTATCCTTGTTGAGATGGGCGACAATATCGGTGGTGGTTCACCGGGGGATAGCACTTTCGTGTTAGCGGAGTTGCAAGGGCAGGGTGCATCCGGGTTCGTCGTCGTGCTCTATGATCCGGAGGCTGTGCAAAGGTGTATTCAGGCGGGTGTTGGCGCGACGATCGCCTTAGATGTCGGCGGGAAAGTGGATAGTCTGCACGGTGCCCCTGTCGCAATTCAGGGTAAGGTACGTCTCATCCATGATGGACATTTTATTGAGACCCAACCCCGGCACGGTGGACAGCGGTACCACAATCAAGGGCTAACGACTGTCGTTGCGGTAGCGGACTCTCTAATTGTGCTAACAAGTAGACGGCAGACACCCTTTAGTCTCCAGCAGCTGTTGAGTCTCGGTATCGATCCGGCAGCGATGCGAATGGTTGTCGTCAAGGCTGCGGTTGCCTACCGCGCCGCCTACGAGCCCATCGCAGGGCAGATTATTGAGGTGGATACACCCGGATTGACAGCGGTGAATCCGTTGCATTTTGAATACCATAATCTTCGCCGACCGTTGTTTCCGTTGGATTGAGACAACGCATAGAATTTCGTTGATTTTTTATGTCTTTTGTGTTACAATACAGATACTTGTGCATTTCTTTACAAGTTCTTGGAGAAAATGATGGCAGCTGCTTTGCCCCAAACGCAACTCACGCCTGAAGAATACATCACTTTTGAACGTAAGGCACCCTTCAAAAACGAGTTTATCAACGGGAAAATAGTGGCGATGTCCGGTGCAAGCCGCGCCCATAATCGTATCACTGGGGATGTATTTAACGCGATCTCTAACCAATTAATGGGTAGTGCCTGTGAAGTCTTCATTGGGGATATGCGTGTAAAAGCTGGCGCGACAGCGTCCTATTTCTATCCGGATGTTGTTGTCGCCTGTGATGAACCGCGCTTTGAGGATAACGTTTTTGATACGCTCCTCAACCCGATTATTGTTGTGGAGGTGCTTTCGCCTTCAACCGAAGCTGACGACCGAGGCGAAAAATTTTATCGCTATCGGCAGCTTGTATCCTTGCAAGAATATATCCTTATTTCACAAGACAAAGTGCGTGTTGAACATTATCTCCGCAGGGGAGCGGAGTGGATGCCAACCGAACTTCGAGAACTTACAGATGTACTATCGCTTATTTCTATAGACTGTGTGCTCCCGCTACAAGACATTTATAGACGCGTCACATTCGTGGCATAATCTACAAGCAAGGTTAGGAAACCTTGCCAGCGACGGGCTGGGTAAGTCATTCGTGGCATAATAACATCATGGCATTTAGCGATTTCAAGATAATCTCTGAAGTACAAGAAAAATTCGGAATCGTGTATACCGAAGAGGATTTTGTCAAAGCCGAGCCGTCAAATCCTTCAGCGGAATTCCTACGCGACTTTGAATTCACACGCGAACATATTAACGTCTTTGCATCGGAAGCCTCGCGGTGTGAAACGATTATCCTTCCCATTTTGAAAGAGAATTACAAGGCTTATGCTGATCGATACGCACTCTGGATAAAACAATCCATTGCTTACGATGACAACTTGAACGGAACGCCAGATTACTTTATCGCTACGCGATCTGAATTAGGCAAAACGGTTGTCGGTAGCCCGTTGATACTTCTTGTTGAGGCGAAGAAAAACGATTTTGAGCAGGGATGGGGGCAATGTCTGGCGGAGTTAGTCGCGGCACAAAAAATAAATGCCAGCAATATAAATGGAAGTGTCGATTTTCCTGTTTATGGCATTGTCACTGATGGCGCATTATGGCAATTTGGGCGGCTCATCGGCGACACCTTCACGCAAAACAGGACAGATTTCGCATTGGCGGATTTACCGACCCTTTTCGGCGCGGTCGATTCCGTCTTCAAAGCCACGACTGGAATCAATTGAAAAGAATCT
The DNA here is from genome assembly GCA_963668035.1 of Candidatus Poribacteria bacterium. Lineage (GTDB taxonomy): Bacteria > Poribacteria > WGA-4E > WGA-4E > WGA-3G > WGA-3G. The sequence continues at coordinate 2,531,969 of OY764073.1, forward strand.
TAGTGCTACGACTTGAGGGAAAAAATGAGACGCTTTGGAACGCAAGGACCCGTTCATCCAGCGAAAAACTATGTCGTCAGCAGGGCTGACGAACTTGCAGACTTCGTCATGCGCGTCAAAGAGGGACGTTATATTGTCATCTTCGCGCCACGGCAGACCGGCAAAACAACCTTTTTCGAACGCGCCTTAGATATATTTGCCGACAAAGAATCCGCATACTTTCCAATTTCGTTGAATTTTGAGGAATATGAGGGATGCACGGCATCAGTTTTTTATACAGGTCTCTACGAAGACCTTCGCGAAGCGATAGAAGATGTTTTTGATCGGCGCGGAGAGGTTCTTTCTGACACATTGACCGAATTTTTGGAGAACGCCGAGATAACCGATCATCTCTCAATGAGAAGATTCTTTAGAAACTTTTCCAGTTTCCTCGACGACCAACGGGTTATCCTTATCATAGACGAATTTGACGGTATACCAAAAGAGCCTGTGAAAGGCTTCCTCCATTCACTCCGCCGTATCTACCTCTCAAATTCGAATTCTCGCTGTCCTTACAGCATTGGTATTGTTGGTGTAAAGAGCATCACACAACTCAACTACGACAGAGCCATCTCCCCGTTCAATATCCAAGACGAATTTAACTTGCCGAACTTCACACTTGAACAAGTACAGGAACTCCTTCAGCAATATACCGAAGAAGTCGGACAGGCATTTCTCCCAGCAGTTATTGAATCTATTCATAAACAGACTGCCGGGCAACCTGTTCTCGTCAACCGATTCGCACAGATTCTCACAGAGGAGATGGACATCCCGAAAACTGAGACGATTACGATGTCCCACTTTACAGCAGCACATGCACAACTCCTTACCGAAGGTAATGTCAATATCAGACATCTAACGACCAATATCCGTAAAAATCCGCGTTTTGAAAGCGTTCTGATGCAAATTATGGCGCGTGATGAAGGTATAGACTTCAATCTTGATGATGACATCATCGATGAACTCGCTACGTATGGTGTCATTAAAAGGGGGCAGGACGGTATGTGTGAAATTCTCAATCCGATTTATCTCTACCGTATTTTGAGAACATTCAAACCCCTCATAAATGGGTTGGAGAATGAATACCTCCCCGAAAACACCAATCAAGGTTTTCACGATTATCTCACACCTACCGGACAGATCGCATTACCGGCATTACTTGATAACTTCCGAGATTTCATTGCACGTTCAGGATTCAGGATCCTACAGGTCCCAAAGACACCACAAGAGTCAGTAGGTCAACACCTCCTGATCGCTTACCTCGAGGAGTTTGTGAGATATATCGGCGGTTTTATGCACATAGAGGCACAAACCGGACGCGGCAGAATGGATATCGTCATCACTCACAATCAGCAAAAATATATTGTTGAGACAAAGATTTGGAGAGGTAATAGGTACTATCAAACAGGCAAAAATCAACTTGCAGCATACCTCAAGTTAGAAGGCACGACAGACGGGTATTATGTCGTGTTCGACCATCGCCAAAATCCCGAACAGCGTGTGGAAACCGAAACGATAGACGATATAACAGTGCGAAGTTATGTGATTCCTGTTGTGCAGGAACCGCCTTCCGATGAACGCCTCCAGAAACCTTAACATTCAAGGAGTCTAAAATGCCTTATTGTACCGTCTGTAAGATAGAGACTGAGTATGAATACGATATAGCACTTTCCAACGGGGATTTCCTTCACTATTCGTGTATCATCATGTTGCAAATGCAAAAACATGAGATTGAAACTGCGCTGCAGAAGCGGAAGCCACAACTCATTTTGTCGATCTTTGTGCCAACTGAGGGTGCCCAACAAGACGTTGGGTCTGAGGCTGAGATTCAAGATTTACGCGCGAAACTCGCGAAGGTAAAATCTGTTTTAACCGCAGTCTATGACCATCTGCCGTGTTGGCCCCCGGATCGGGAACAACGGCAGCAGCACATTATCCGCCAGAACGGTGCAGTCTGTTCACGGTGTGAAAGGGAACAAGATGTCTATTTAGTGCATGATATTCCGGTATTTGAAGGTGGGTCGAACGAGTTAGATAATCTCGAACTCATCTGTGCAGCATGTTATAGGAAGATATACCGTGAAGCCGACATCTTCGGCACTTCTACGCTAAAGTCGTCACAATCGGAATTCTCGGAACAGTTTACCGAAATCCAATCGGCGATGGACAACAACCAAAAGATTCAGTTTGACTATAAGAAACCGAGTGATAAAAGATGGACAACGCGCGTTGTTGTACCGGAACGGCTTTTCAATATTCCAAACAGTCGAGAATCCGGTGAGACGTTGTGTGTTGAGGGTTTCTGTGAATTGCGACAGGATACCCGCGTCTTTGCTCTTGAGCGCATGCAAGAATTAGAAGTCATCGAAGATTAACAAGGTGTGATCATGCGAAAATTGGATATAAGAAACCTCTATTACATTACACACGTGGACAATCTGCCTTCTATTCTCGAAAAAGGAATTCTTTCCCATAAGAGAATTGAAGAAGAAGGCGTGCAACCAATTCGCATTTATAACACGGATATCGTCAACAGGCGAAGAGAAAAAAATACACCTGACCGAAAAAGTCTATGGAGTTATGCGAACCTCTATTTTCAGCCGCGCAACCCAATGATGTATCGCGTTGTTCATGAAAAAGGAACCAAGGATTTAGCTGTTGTCAGTGTCGGTAAAAAAATTGTACAAACACCTGGTGTTTTTATCACAGACGGGAACGCTGCCAATGATCCAACGCAATTTTACTTTCCTTCCAATGGGTTGAAAATGCTTGGGCAGCAATGGAAAATTGTACAAAATGAATGGTGGAATAATCTGGATGGATCGAAACGCAAAATCATGGCAGAATGTTTGGTTCCGAACCACGTTGGGCCCGAGTTCATCACTTCAATTTATGTTGCTGACGAGGAAACCCGCTCGAGATTGTCTGGAACAGTAGGTTATCGTTCAATGCCTATCATTAGAGAACCTAAGATGTTCTTTCAACCAAACAAACGAGATAAAATTGGAGATAATATTTCACTAATTGATGGGGATATGTTTTTTTCCAACCTACAGACATTAACGATTAGCGTTAATCTTCAAGGGATTATGGGGAAAGGATTAGCCTCGCGTGCCAAATACCAATTCCCTGATGTTTATGTCGCATATCAGGACGCTTGCAGAGCAAAGCGGATCACCGAGATAAAGCCATATCTCTACAAGCGTGAAGGTTCATTAGATGAGGAATTAGCAGACTTTGGTGCTGATCTTAGGACCCCTAACGCTGTAAAATGGTTTCTGCTTTTCGCAACAAAACGCAAGTGGAGAGAAAACTCACGTTTAGCAGATATTGAAGGCGGATTAGACTGGCTCCAACGCAACTTTCAAAAGCAGGGTATTCGATCACTTGCTATGCCAGCTCTTGGATGTGGGTTAGGCGGGTTAGACTGGAAAGATGTGGGTCCCCTAATGTGCAAATACTTACACGGCATCAGTATCCCTATTGCAATCTATTTGCCAAGAGAACGTACAATACCACAAGTCTATCTAACAGAATCGCATCTCTTAACATCCTGATATATAACTTTCACAAGGTTCCGCCAAATCCGCAAGCACTTTCGCACCGACTTTCAAAAACCGTCCGTTTCGCATAATGAATCGGACATCACCGGATACCGCGCGCCGTAAAAAGAGATATTCACCGACAAACTGAATGTCTTCTGTCGACATCTCCGCCAAGCCGTCGTCAGAAATCAAGAACGTGTCTGTAGTCTTAGGCAACGCAATACTGAAACCTGTCCCCAAAACATCGGCATCCGTACCAACCGGAATAGCCGAAATAGTCGGATAGACTTTGACCCCCGGTCTCAGCGGAAGCAGGAGTGTGTTCAGGACTGAAGGCGATTCCGTGTTGCACCGATAGATAACACCGTCCCCATCTAACACTACGGTGAGGTCAACCGTTCCCAATGCGCCGATAAACAGGTTACTGCGACGCGCTGCCTGTGTCCATGCCTGTCCCGCCTTCGCATTGATGTGTGTCTCTACCTTTTCACCGAGACCGAACGTCTGCTCCAGTGCCTCTGCCGCCGTACCTAACACGAGATCGTGCAGGATAAAGTATTCACCTTTAAGGTAAAAGATGGCGCGTTTGTGGTGAACATCTGCAGCGTGATACCATTTTTCGACGAAATCAAAAGCAGGGGTCGTTGTCCATTGTGTCCCAAGCACATCAGAAGCTGTCGGGGTCGGACCCAGTACGCGAACGGAACCTGTTGTCAATTCCTGTCCGTGTGCATAGAGTGCCAACCTTGATGTGTCGGTATTATTAGATTCTCCCTTTAAATGTGCATTAAAGAATAGATATTGCCCATCAGGTTTCCAATTATCTCTCATGACGTAACAGCCTGTTTCTGGTAGGGCGTGCGATGTTGTGTCGGGACGCTTGAATTCGCGATCCGTGATGGTGCAGAGTTCAGTCACATCAAAGTTAGGCGCAGACAGCGGCCCGAGGGGTGGGAACGAACAATCGGGTCTGCTTAAATGGATACATGTTGCGACCAACTTTTCAAGTAAGCCGCGCAATTCTTCAGTTTGACTGTCGGTTTGAAAACGGAGAAATCTTGCCAAATCAGCGACCGCCTCAACTTGGGCGCGGAGTGTCCGATCTTTATGAAACCCGTCAGCGTAGAAGAAGGTATCAGCTATCCACTTAAAGCGTTGCAAGACCAACTTATGGAGTTGATCGCTGCCTCGGAATTCGGGAAATAGGGACGCAGCGATACCCATTTCTGTCGTCGCCGTAATCGCCGGGGTCGGATGGATAGACAATCGAAGCAAGCACTCCAGATAGGTTTTGGCAGTCGCATAAGTATCGGAGCGTTCTAAAAGGATAGAATCGGGATTAGAAATCCGTCCTACAAAATCTTTTAGCAACTGGCTGCGAAAGGCAGCATAAGCCGTTTTCGCCGTGTGTACATCGTCTGCAAGAACAGCGATTTTCACGGCTTCCATTCCCGGAAAATCCAAGTTAAGAGCATCAAAAAAATCGCCATCGCTGAGCGGCAAATCAAAACGGTTGTGCGGAGTGAACTCCGGCTTGAGAATTGCCTTATAAGCGTCAATCGCAGATGATAGGATAGGGAGGTTATGTCCGTCTGCCAGCGAGAAGGCGACATCCATCGGTAGCGTCAGATGTGAATCCGTCGGCGCGGGTGCAACCTCCGCAAGTGCCGTGGATATCCGCCCGAACCCGGCGAGTCGCCAGAGTTCGGATTGCGGAAGCGCGGCACAGACGCTGCCTATCAATGCTAATGCGCTCCCTGCTTCAAGTCTCGGACGCGGTTCGCCATCCGGATAAGCGTAGAGATAGACAGCATGTTCTAACAGGACCCGTGCAAGCTCCCGGTATCCGAACTCGGTCAGCGGTTCATGCGCGGCAACTGCGATGCCTTCAACTACACGCGCCGCGACGGATTCCAGCCGCCATGCTGGATGTTGTGGCATAAATTCAACTGGTGTCGGATTCGTCTCCGAGAAGGTGAGCAGCTCTTCACAATCCGCTATCGGGAGGATAGGCAGCTGCTGCTCCGCGAGTTCCTGTGCAAATAATTGGATATGTTCAGTGTCGAGTGTCGTCCATCTTTCCAACATTTTTTCTCTCCGATTCTTCCAACCCACAAAAAAACGGGGATGGTAAAACCACCCCCGTTTGATACGTCACAGAATTTGGGATTTTAGGCAGATAGTGCGGACACCGCAGCAGCTTCGTTGTCGTAGTGTTCGAAGACCCGAACGAGGCGGCTCAGAACAATCAGATTTTTGATCTGTTTACTGACATTGATGACCCCAACACGGCCTTTCTTGCTCGCTGTAACGGCCCGGACTCCCATCAGTGCGCCGAGTCCTGTGCTGTCAATCTTATTAACGTGCTCGAGATTGATGAGGATGCGAGGCGCGTCGGACCCCTCTAACTCAGGCGAGATTGCTTCCCTTAATTCGGATACGGAGGGTCCTATTATTTTTCCGTTGGGTTCCACTATCGTGATGCCGTTTTGCTGACGAATTTTAGTAGTCATGATTTACTCCTGTTTATTTTTTTATTTTAGACTATGTGAAGGTTCAATTGTTAATGACGCAATTTGTAAGTAAAAAGGTTGCAAAATTTTAGAAAAATCGTATCAACGCTGCGTTTTAAGCTGCTAATGCAGAAACCGCGGCAGCTTCAGTGTCATATCGTTCGAAAAGACTCGCGAGGCGGCTCAGGACAATCAGGTTGCTGATCTGTTTGCTGATATTGATGACCCCGACACGACCTTTCTTGCGTGCGATAGCGGAACGTGTGATCATCAGTGCACCGAGCCCTGAACTATCGATTTTATTGACATGCTCGAAATTGATGAGGATACGCGGGGCATCGGATGCCTCTATCTGCAGCAGGATCGATTCCCATAACTCTGATGCCGAGTTCCCCATTATTTTTCCGTTAGGTTCCACAATTGCGATCCCGTTTTCTTGGCGAATTTTAGTAGTCATGATTTTTTCCTTTTTTTGATGGATATTTTGAAATATTAATTAACTGCTCTTTTGAATTTTATAGTGGACGCTCGATTTAAGTGTTCGTTAGGTTAGTCAGATACCGTTCAAAAAAGTTCGCGTCTTTTTTCAATTGACTAACTTTTACTATTTTTAAACGTTCAATTGGAGATATTTGTTTACTTTAATCCGATACCCCCAGGAAAAATTCGTTTTTTATTGCAGATTCAACTGCTTTCAATTATTAATGACGCAATTTGTAGGTGAAAAGGGTGCATTATTTTCAAAAAGACTGAAAATAAACTTTGACTTTTCACTGCAAATGTAGTTTAATAAGGTAATAATTTTGTATTTTGTATTGCTTTTACCTTGCGCGTTTGTTCGACGCGCTTTTTCAAAGAAAGGGAGTTTTGACTATGGCGTTTACATTTCACCATGTTCATTTGCGTTGTGAAGATTTAGAAGGCGCAGTTCGCTATTACGAAGAGATGTTCGATGGAGAAGTTGATGAGACTGTTGAAGTCCGCGGTTTAAAAATTGTCCGAATGAAAATCGGTGGCGAGAATATTTTTTTATCGCCCAGGTTGGGAGATATGGAAGTTGAAGACACCAGTGGCAATCCACGCTGGGGAGTCTATCAACTCGCTTTCACCGTAGAGGATTTGGATGCGGAGGTCGCGAAACTTCAAGCGAAGGGTGCCGAACTCGAAGATTTGAAACCGAATGGGTTGATGATGGCGTTTTTCAAGGGGCCCGATAATGTTCAGATCGAACTCATTGAGGCATAGCTCTTCTGTATGCGCACTACCTTAGTAGGACTTACGCAATTTTTCCATTCAGAAGTCCATAGGTGAAAAAAATGAAATTCAGCGAACTCTTCCATACAATTCAGGGTGAAGGGCAACTTATTGGTGTTCCCTCTGTTTTTTTTCGAACGAGTTACTGTAATCTGAGATGTGTTTGGTGTGATACACCTTACACATCTTGGGAACCTGAAGATCGGGACATCACTCTTGCTGAAAGCGTTGCTGCAATCATGCGGTATAGGTGTAAACATGTCGTAATCACTGGCGGTGAGCCTTTTATTCAACCTAAGGAATTGACGGAGCTCTGTCATGAACTCGATAAACACGGACACCACATTACAATTGAAACGAACGCCACACTTTTCGTGGAGGTTGCGGCGCATCTCATCTCAATGAGTCCGAAGTTACGGAACTCCAATCCCCCAGAAGATAATCGCTTTTTCAAACGTCACGAACGCGAACGCATTTGTCCTGATGTTATTCGTCAGTTTTTAGACGCGTATCCGTGCCAAGTGAAATTTGTCGTTGATACCCCTGAAGATTTAACTGAAATCCAGACGTTACAGACAGAAATTGGTATCCCTGCTGAGACGATTCTGCTGATGCCGCAAGGAACAACGTCTGCTGTGCTACAACAGAAACAGGAGTGGCTGGTCAACCTCTGCAAAGAGAGCGGATATCGGTATTCCCCGCGTGTACATGTCGATATTTGGGGTGATAAACGCGGGGTCTGATAGTTAACCGGAAACCAAATCGGGAGACAGAAGTGAAGTATGACATCCTGCTGAAAGGTGGTACTGTCATTGATGCCGCGCAAGATTTGAATGCAGTCCGAGATGTCGCAATTGCTGGCGGTGTTATCGCAGCGATTGAATTCGATATTCCTGATACCGCAGCAACACAGACGCTTTATGTTAAAGATAAATACGTAACCCCCGGACTTGTTGATATTCACACCCACGTCTATTACGGTGTAACGACATGGGGCATCAGACCCGACACAATTTGCCCTCTTGCAGGCACGACAACTGTTGTAGATGCGGGGAGCCCGAGTTGGGTGACATTTCCTGGGTTCCGAGAATTCATCGCCGAACCCGCACAGACAAACATCCTTACCTATATCCATATTTCCGGTATCGGTCTTGTCTACGGACCGGTCGGCGAAATGTTTGATATGGCTTACGCCGATCCCGGGCGCGTTGCAGAAACGTTGCAACAGCATCGCGACATTACTGTCGGTGTGAAGGTGCGCCAAGGGAAAGGTCAGGTCGGTGATAACGGCGTTGAACCGTTGAAGCTTGCTATTGAAGCTGCCGAGCGCGCTGAAACGTCTGTCATGTGCCATATTGGGGCAGGCGTACCGCTTCCTGATATATTGAAATTAATGCGTCCCGGTGATGTGATTACACACTGTTTTCAAGGTAACGGCGATAACATCGTTGACGAAAAAGGGAGGGTCATCCCGGAGGCGTGGAAAGCGCGTGAAGATGGCGTTATCTTTGATGTCGGACACGGTGCAGGCAGTTTCCATTACGAAATCGCCCAACGGGCTATGGAACAAGGTTTCATCTCCGATGTTATCAGCACCGATCTCCACACCGGAAACATCAACGGGCCCGTCTACGATCTACCCACAACATTGTCGAAAATGATGCACTTAGGGCTGTCGCTTGAAGACGTGATTGACAAAGCGACCTTCAGTGCTGCGAAAGCCATCCAACGTGAAACGCAACTCGGCAATATGAAAGTCGGCACCATCGCAGATGTCGCCGTATTTGAAGTGCTTGAGGGCGAATTTGAATACTTTGACGCACACGGGACAAAGTTTATCGGTCATAAAAAGTTGAAGGCAGCGCTAACGATACGTGAAGGCAAAATCTAACGCCTATCCTTTCAAAGCTGAGAAAAATAACATGGCGAACATAATAAGCAGAAAACTAAGTGGCTGCTATAGACGAGTTCTGACTTTTTTATTTGTGATTGTCATCATCGGGTTGGTTGCTGGCGTGTTCGTCTACCGCCAAATCGGAGGCCGTGAAGGCGCGCACTATTGGATGGCAGAACGCGCCTTGAACAGTGTCGAAAAACACCTGAAGTCGGAAGATCGGAGACCTGACGGTATCCCTGAGGATCAGATCGTTGAAAACTTTCAACGCGTCCGTGAAGCGACTCGGCAACGGCAAGTTAACCTGGTAGGGCTCCATGCAGTGCTAAAATCGTATCAGACGGCGTTTAATGAAAAAAAACCGTCAACGCCCGAGGTTCAAGAATTTTTCGGAAAACTTCAAGGTACAATCAGTCCCTGAGCCCGGTAGGCGCGGTTTCATGAAGTTCTGAGCGAGAGAAACCGCCTATCATCTCCCGTATCCGATTTGTGCAAACGTCGTCGCTGAGCCGCATATCGGTAATATGTCTCAGCGCGCTCTGGAATCTTGCTTGTGCATCGCCCCATGCATCAAGGAGCATCCTATTTTCAGTCGTTTCGGGCGCCGCAACTGCTCGCAAGAGTTGATGGATAACGGAAAGATAGAACAACAGATGGTGTCCATCAACACGCGCTGCGACCGCTGCAGCGGAACAGGTTTCGCGATGTGTACGCTCGGCATACCTATTGACAAGTTTCCTGTCTAACAGAGAAACGAAATTGCCAGTTTCAGATGCGGAGACGAGGAACGCGCCGATACTATTGAACAACTGCACAAGGCGCATCTCTTGCCACTGCCAACCGATACTCGCGAAGTCAATAAAGAACGGAGATTCGTCCCGAATAACGATATTTCGCGCGTTGTTGTCCAGGCTGCCGAGTGTTGTCGGTGCATGCTGTAAACCGTTTGCGAAGGCGTTCCATATCGCTGTGAACCGTTCTATTTCAGCAGATGACATCGGTTTGTTGTTAAGATGTGAGAGATAACCGACAACTTTTTTGCCTTGTTCCAATAAATCGCGTAAGATTGCCTGTGCATTAAAACGGAAGATATAAGGCGAGAAGTGTGCCGCGTGCGTCGTGAAACAGGACTCAATTTTACACAATTCTCGGAGTATCGTGTGCAAAAGTGGGCGGATAGCATCTGCAGATTTTTCCTTACGCTGCGCGCGTGCGTCAAGTGTAGACTCACCGCACCATTCTAATAGTAGCGCGTGAAGACCTTCTGATCGCCAGATAAGTCGTGGCACTTGACAACCGTTCTCGTGTAAAATTGTGAGAACAGCCGCTTCAATCTGCAAAGGCGTATATCCTGCATCAACGACAGGTGTTGTTATACCGTGTTGTTTTAGCAAGTACTTTTCGGTGCCGAATTCCAGAACGCAGACGTTGTGTCGCTGTCGTGCGCCGTGCTGTACAGGCGTAACCGTCAGCGCGTCCGAATCCGTTTTGAAATGTGCAGCGATGTCTTTAATTAGATGTTCCACCGTTCCCTCCTCCTGTTAAGTTATACCATAGACCGCGCGCAAATTCTATAATTCTCAACCATTTCTCGTCTCTAAATTTTTCTTGACATTCACCTTAAATCTGTGTTATAACAGTTAAACTTGAAATTTGATTGTTTCTGTGGTAAAATATTTATATCCGATTTTGGTAAACGATTGTTCATTAGAAATTTAAACTTCAAGAGTAAATACGACACACCTCTCGATTTGCACAGCGGGTTCTCTCGGAGCGAGAGTCTGATGCAGATATGAAGGAGGTGGACGCCGAAACCCGGCAGAGGCAGTGTCGCTTCTGCAAACTTAGGAGGTTTTTTTTGGCTGTTACAATGAAAGAGCTCCTTGAATGTGGAGTTCATTTTGGACATCAGACCCGTCGCTGGAACCCGAAGATGGCAGAGTACATTTTCGCAGAGCGGAACGGGATTTATATTATTGATCTGCAAAAGACGTTACGGATGCTGCAAACCGCGGCGGAGTTCGTACAAGACATCGCTGCAAAAGGCGGTGGGGTGCTCTTCGTCGGTACGAAACGGCAATCCCAAGAAGCTGTACGCAGCGAGGCACTCCGATGTGAGATGTACCACGTCAATCATCGCTGGCTTGGCGGCATGCTCACTAATTTCCAGACCATTCGGCGGAGTGTCAACCGTTTGGACAAATTGGATTCCGATGAAACCGGCGGAGTCTTTGAACAGATGCCGAAGAAAGAGGTCATACGCCTACGCCGCGAAAAAGGCAAACTCAACAATAACCTCAGTGGCATCCGAGAGATGAAAAAGCTCCCCGAAGTCGTTATCGTAACCGATACACGCAAGGAACATACGGCTATCGCCGAGGCGAATAAGTTGGGGATCCCTATCATCGCGATTGTGGATACCAACTGCGACCCTGACCCGATTGATCTGCCGGTACCAGGCAATGACGATGCAATCCGCTCCATCCGACTGATCTGCTCTGTTTTGTCAGAATCGGTTATTGAAGGACGCGGGGGCGCGTCAGAAGGTGCAGAGGTATCAGAAGAGGCAGAGCAGGCCGAAACCGTTGCCCCCGTCGATGCCGTGCTCGAAGCCGAGCGACATGAGGAAGAGAGTGCCGCCATTCTGGAAGAGGCTCAGTTGTCCGCAGAACCCGAAGCTATTGGTGACAGTGAGCAACGTCAAGCGCGGGCCCCTCGCCAGCGAAAGAGAGGCAGACCCCCACGGCGGCAATCATAATAATGAGTCGTCAGTTGTCAGTCGTCAGTTGTCAGTCTGGTTTTTGAGTATCCAACACTGCTTTGTCTCGGTCATTCCCAATTTGGATAACGACGGTTACAAAAGGATGTAAGGGCATCAAACGCTTAACTGATAACTGATAACTGATAACTGATGCCTATTAAGACTGACAACTAATAACAAGGAGGATGGATGGCTATTACAGCAAAGATGGTTAGCGAGCTCCGTTCGCGTACAGGCGCGGGCATTATGGACTGCAAAAAGGCGCTAACCGAAACAAACGGAGATATTGACGTAGCAATTCAGAAACTACGGGAGCAAGGTTTGAAAGCTTCCGAGCTCAAAGGCAGCAGGGTAGCAGAGGAGGGATTGATCGTCTCTTATATCCACCCTGGTAGCCGGGTCGGTACATTGGTTGAACTGAATTGTGAAACCGATTTCGTGGCGCGGACGGAGCAGTTCCAAGAGTTGGCGAAAGAGATCGCGATGCAGGTGGCAGCCGCTAAACCGAAATATGTTAAATCCGAGGATGTCCCTGCCGAAGATCTGGAAACTGAAAAAGCGATCCTAAAAACACAAGCCGAACAAGAAGGCAAACCCCCACATATTGCAGAACGGATCGTTGAGGGACGGCTTTCTAAATTTTATTCCGAGACCTGTCTCCTACAGCAGCCCTATATTCGTGATACAGATAAGACCATTGAAACCCTTGTCAAGGACGCCATCGCCCAATTGGGTGAGAATATTGTCGTCAAACGTTTTGTCCTCTATGTGCTTGGACAGTGAGGGAAAATCAGATGCAACAGATACTTCGAGAAACTGAATCCCGGATGAAAAAAACCATTGAAGTGACAGCGACGAAGTTGTCGCATGTGCAAACCGGGCGCGCGACACCCGCCTTATTGGATCAGGTTACTGTTACCTACTACGGCACCAAAAGTCCGCTGAGCCAAGTCGGTACCATTACCACCCCTGAGCCGCGCCTGCTTGTCATTCAACCCTGGGATAAAACGCTAATTACAGAGATTGAGAAAGCGATAGCCCATTCAGATTTGGGGCTCTCAACGAGCAACGACGGAAACGTTATCCGAATACTCGTCCCCGAACTGACAACAGAGCGACGTACTGAACTTACCAAGGTCGTCCGGAAACTCGCGGAAGACGGAAAAATCGCTATTCGGAATATCCGCCGGGATGCTAATGATGCTGTCAAAAAGCTGGATGGCGATTCAGGGGGCGGCGGCGGTAAAAGTAGAGGGCGCGGCGGCGATAAGAAACGCGGCAGAGGCAGTGAAGACCCCGTCCAGCAGCTCACTGATACATACATCAATCAAATTGACGAACTCACGGAGGCAAAAGAGGCCGAATTGTTGGAAACTTAAATAGGATACAGAACCTATGTTTTGGCGGAGAGCCCTGAGTGTCGTTGTGCTGGTACCGTTAGTCCTTCTCGTTATCTATCGGGGGGATTGGCTCTACCTGATACTTGTGTTGATCGCTATGTTGATGATGCAAGTTGAGTACTGTCGCATGGCGCAACATTTCACTGAACAATTAAATCCGGTGATGCCAGCACTTCTAACGGGTGTGTTCTGTTTATTGGCGTATCTGTTGCCTACCTTGACAAAAACGGTATCCGATTCCGCAGTCCTGTTCAGTTTCCTGACTTTCGTGTTCATTTACGTCTTCGCTGAAAGTATCTTTAGGGCGAAAGTTGACGGTGAGTTGATCACTGTCACCCTGAAATTAACCGGTATTCTAACAATCGGTTGGGTCTTAGGATACCATCTCATTTTGCTGCGGGATGTCGAATCAATCGGTATGCATCTCATTTTCTTGTTATGCGGCACGGTTTGGTGTAGCGACACTGGGGCGTATCTCGTCGGCAGAGCCTTGGGTAAACATAAACTTGGCACGCCTGTCAGTCCTCGCAAAACAGTCGAGGGCACCATTGGTGGATTGATTGTAGGCACTTTAATCGGCACGGTGCTTGGGAGCCTCCTCCTGAAAGGCACATTTTCCTGGATGAATGCCGCTTTTATCGGACTCTTGTTGAGTCTGCTCGGACAACTCGGGGACCTCAGTGCCTCGCTTATGAAACGGACAGCTGGTGTCAAGGATTCGGGAGACGTAATTCCTGGACATGGCGGCTTTATTGATAGATGCGACAGTCTAATTTTTAGCACGCCTGCCCTCTATTACTATTTGGAATTGACTGGGCGTTTGGTGTAATTAGCTTATGAAACAGATCGCCATACTCGGTAGTACCGGTTCTATTGGAAAGAACGCCCTCAGTGTCGTTGAAAAGCATGCTGACGAATTTCAAGTCGTCGGTCTCGCAGCGAACCGGGACGTTGATACCCTTGAACAACAGATTCGGCGGTATCGTCCGACGTTGGTAGCAGTTAATGAACCGACTGCGGCGGGACTACTCCGGACGCGTATTCGCGACATCAATGGAACACAGATACTTACTGGCACCGAAGGCCTCCAAGCCGTAGCCACAATGTCCCAAGCCTCCCAAATCTTGGATGGCATGGGCGGGAGCGCGGGCTTGTTGCCGACTTTGGCAGCGATCAACGCCGGTAAAGACATCGCTTTCGTTAATAAAGAGGTCATGGTCATGGCGGGCCCGCTTGTTAACGCAGCGGTTCAGGCAAATGGCGTTCAATTGATACCGATAGATGGCGAAATGAGTGCGATCTTCCAATGTTTAGAAGGCGCGCGCAATCAACAGGCAGACATCCATCGACTCCTGATTACCGCTTCCGGGGGCCCATTCCGAGAGATACCGAAAGCCGAACTCTACGCTGTAACGCCAGAGCAGGCGCTTCAGCACCCGAATTGGAAGATGGGTCCGAAAATCACTATCGATTCCGCAACGATGATGAACAAAGGACTGGAGGTCATCGAAGCGAAATGGTTATTTAATATAGAACTCTCAAAAATTGATATCGTTGTCCACCCGGAGAGCATCATTCACTCTATGGTGGAATGGACAGATGGCTCCACGCTTGCGCAATTAGGTCCCACAGATATGCGGATTATGATTCAATACGCTTTGAGTTATCCGCGTAGGCTTTCTGCACCAGTGCCACGTCTGGATTTACAGCAGGCGCGCACACTACACTTTGAACCTGTTGATTTTGAAAAGTTCCCGTGCCTCTCGCTGGCGTATACCGCCGCAGACGTTGGCGGCACACTCCCTGTGGTACTGAGCAGCGCAGATGAGATCGTCGTCAAGGCGTTTCTTAACAACGACATCGGGTTCATGGATATACCGGCTATCCTCGAACGGACCATGGATAAGCATAGAGTCGTTACGGAGCCAACGCTCCCTGATATCCTTGAAGCAGACCGCTGGGCAAAAACGACAGCACGTTCATTGATAAAAAATCACACAAATTAGCACACAATAGGCGCTGTTTGAAACCGCATCTACTTTTGAAACCGCCTCTACTAGGCGTATTACATCTTTCTCAAAATAAAACAGCACTGAATTGAGGGCTGAAGATCTCACTCCGAAAAAAGGTAACATACATGGAATTCTTGATTGACTTGCTTAGCTCCATCCTTCCGTATATCAAAGCCGCGTTCCTCGCCATTATTCCGCTCGGTTTCCTTATCTTTATTCATGAACTCGGTCATTTTTATGCCGCCAAACGATGCGGTATTAAGGTAAACACGTTCTCGCTCGGCTTCGGTCCGAAACTCATTGGCGTTCAGCGCGGTGAAACGGAATATAAAATCTCGCTGCTGCCCTTCGGTGGCTATGTCCAGATGGAAGGTGAAAACCCAAATGAACAGACCGGTGCGCCTGGCGAATTTGCGAGCGCTTCAATCGGCAATCGCGCATTTGTTGTCGCAGCCGGACCTGTTGTTAATTTGCTGTTCGGTGTTTTGGTTTATTGGCTCGTTTTCGCTACTGGACTTACGCCCCAGGCCGCCCGGCTCATCGGCGGATTGACAAGCTTGCCGCTCGATGAAAAAGAGAGCGTTCAGATCGGATGGGTTGGTGACGAGGGTGCCGGGGCCGCCGGAGGTATTCTGCCCGGCGACAGGCTTGTTTCAATCAATGGCAATTCAATCAGGCATTGGTCTACCTTCCAAACCCGGATTCTTACGAGCGCGAATAAAACGTTGGAAATCGTGGTGGACCGCGATGGTACACGCCAAACGCTCTTTGTCAAACCGGATGCGATACCGAGTGTCAGAGGCGATATCGGCGAAATTCGGGTGAGTACTGGAGATACAACAACCGTAGGCTCTGTCAAACCGGAGAGCCTCGCTGCACAGGCAGGTATTCAAGTCGGCGACTTGATTGAAAGCATCAATGGCGAGAAGATCCATAGCGTCCCATACTTCGGTTACGGCGTATGGCACCCTTCAGCAAACTGGATTGATGAGAAATATAAGGCACTCTATAACACTATTAATGAGAACCCAGAGGCATTAGCCCTCGGTATTCGCCGGGGGGAGGAAGTCTTGACCTTGCAACTGCCCGTGGATTGGCGCGTCATCGCAAACGTTCAGAAAGGGAGTATCGCCAAAGACGCTGGCATTAAGAATGGAGATGTGTTGCTTACGGTTAACGGAGAACCCGTAAACGAGACGACGCTCTATAAGCAACTCATAACAGCAAATCAGCCGATTGAAATCGGATTGCTGCAGGAGGGGACCCTGAAACAGGTAACCCTTTCAAACGAGGACCTTAGTGTGGAGACAGACCCAGAAAAAGTCATGTTCGGATTGACATGGCGCACCTCCCTCAGTGGCATGCAACTCGCTCCCAAAACGGGACCTTTGCCAGACTATAATTTTTTCACCGGGTTCGGGAAAGGGCTTGAGGCGACCTGGTTGACCTTTACGGCTGTGGGTAGAACCTTACAACAGTTGATAGGTGGAGAGGTATCACCAAAGCACCTCGCTGGGCCCATCGGTATCGGGACCGCGACACACAGGATGTTTAGCCACCTCGGATTGAGCAGTGTCATCTTTTTCATCGGGTTTATCAGTATCAATCTTTGCATCGTCAATCTGCTGCCGATTCCGATTGCTGATGGCGGGCTGCTGTTCTTCTTATCTGTTGAAAAAATTCGTGGAAAGCCGATGCCTCGACGAGCACAAGAGATCGTCCAACAGGTCAGCATATTCCTGCTGATTGCCTTGTTTATATATATCAGTTGGTTCGATGGCATGTCCCTTATCCACGACCTCAGAAACTAATCAAGAGTGATTCATCTAACGCGCCTTAGGCATCATAGACAAAAATGGATACCGATAACCTCAGAAAAGAGTACATAGCACTTATTGCAAGTGTGAGGGAATATATGGAAGAACAACTTCGACTCGGTTTTGCAGAAACAGACCTACGCGAACCTGAAAAGCCATCGCCTTATGCGGATTTCGACCTACCAGGGTTGGCAACCGATGCCGGTAATTGCACCAAATGTCCGCTACACGAAACCCGGAATAGTGTCGTTTTCGGTGTCGGGGATCTGAATGCAGACCTTATGTTTATCGGTGAGGCACCCGGTGCTGACGAGGATAAACAGGGAGAACCCTTTGTCGGTAGAGCCGGTCAACTGCTGACACAAATCATTGAAGGGGGGATGAAACTGAAGCGTGCGGATGTCTATATCGCCAATGTGCTTAAATGTCGTCCGCCTGGTAACAGAAACCCGAAACCCGACGAGGTTGAAACCTGTAGTCCGTATTTAGTGCGCCAAATAGAATTGATACAACCGAAAGTGATTATTGCTCTCGGGAGTTTTGCCGCGCAGATGTTGCTCGGTACAAAGACAGGTATAACGAGACTTCGCGGCGAGTTTCATGAGTGCAAGGTCGCTGGACTGCACGTCCTTCCACATAAAAAGCCACCGGTTGTTATGCCGACCTATCATCCCGCATACCTGCTCAGAAATCCAAACGCCAAACGTGATGTCTGGGAAGACATAAAAAAGGTCCTCGCCTTTTTGGAACCGGGGCAATAGTTGTTAGTTAGAGAAGTCACCAATTATGGGTTATGCGAACGTTGCTTTTCCGCTATCAGTAGACCAACTATTTACCTACGGCGTACCGCCGCAGCTGGACACCGTTTTGCAACCCGGTGTCCGCGTATTAGCCCCCTTTCGCAGAACGAAGCAGGAGGGCATCGTCGTTGAGCTGCTTGATGAAACCGATCTCGCCCCCGATCTTATCAAAAATATTTCTGAGTGTCTTGATGAGACACCGATGTTCTCGCCTGAGATGCTCGCCCTTACGAAATGGATGGCGGACTATTATGTCTGTTCGTGGGGCATCGCCCTCTTTTCGGCAGTGCCAGCCGCTGTGAGGAGCCAGAAACGCGAACACGTCCGACTCCTGTCCGAATTTTCAGGACATCTCGGAAACGTCCAAAAAAAAATCGTTGCGCTTTTAGAGGCGGAGGGTGAACTTTCGCTCAATCAGCTTGCCAGGCGGATGGGATTGAGTGCCCAAGATGTCCGTTCCCGAATTACGAGACTCCGCGAAAAAGGTGTCGTTGAAACCAGTGTTACACATAAACCGAAAGCCACCACACAGGAAACCACAGTTGCGCAATTAGCCTTACCAACTGCTGATATTCAGGCGATGATCCAGCAACTCAAGAACGAAAGCCCGGGCGTTCACGGAGATGTGTCTCCGCAACGTTCAACGAATCGGCTCCATGCTGCCGATGCCAAACGTGCAGAGATCCTGCAATATCTTCTTGATGCAGGCGCGCCTTTGGCGACAACAGACCTAACGAAGCGTGTAAACGCCAGCATTTCACTGCTACGGACCCTTGAAAGACACGGAGTCATTCATATCACACGGGCAGAAACGGTGCGCAACCCGCTAAGTACTGAACCTATCGCGCCGACGCAACCGCTCCGCTTGAATCCCGCGCAATCTGTGGCGTTCGCGGAAATTCAAAAGGCATTGACATCACACGCTGTAGGAGAGGTTTCTACCCCGGATGCCTTAGACCCACGCACTTTTTTATTACACGGGGTCACCGGGAGTGGAAAAACTGAAGTCTATATGCAGGCGATGGCAAAAGTGCTTGAGAATGGAAAATCTGTCATCGTATTGGTCCCCGAGATTTCGCTTACACCGCAGACTGCTTCTCGATTTGTGGGGCGATTCGGGGGGCGCGTCGCGCTGCTGCATAGCCGATTGAGCGATGGTGAACGCCATGACCAATGGCATCGCATCCAAAAGGGGGAAGCCGATATTATCATCGGTCCTCGTTCCGCTATCTTTGCCCCCGTCCAAAAACTTGGAATGCTCATTATAGATGAGGAGCATTCGGATTCCTATAAATCGGATACTGCGCCGCGTTACCATGCACGCGAAGTCGCCCAGAAGCGAAGCACCCTCACAAACTGCTTGCTTCTACTCGGAAGCGCGACCCCCTCGCTTGAAAGTTTTCATCACGCACAAAACGGACGTTATCGGCTCCTCAACTTACCTGACCGTGTTTTTGATAGAAAAATGCCCGATGTTCACATCGTTGATATGCGAACCGAGTTGAAAAGAGGCAACCGTACGATGTTCTCGGAGCTACTCCGAAGTTTCATTGCGGAACGGCTTGTCCGTCGAGAGCAAATTATCCTATTTCTTAACCGGCGGGGGCATTCTACTTACGTCTTTTGCCGTACCTGTGGTTATGTCGAACGCTGCGACAACTGCTCTATCTCTCTAACCTATCACCTTGAGACGAAGCAGCTTGTCTGTCACCACTGCGGCAGCAAACGTGCGACCCAACAGGTATGCCCACAGTGTAGTAGTGGCGCGATCCACTTTTTTCGTGCAGGCACAGAGGCAGTTGAACAGGAGGTACGCAAAGCATATCCGGAAGCACGTGTGAAACGGTTTGATGCCGATTCAACAGCGCGGAAAAACGCACATCAGCAGATTTTAGCGGAATTTGAGCAACAGAAGATTGATATTTTGATAGGCACACAGATGGTATCAAAGGGCTTAGACTTCCCGAACGTCACGCTTGTCGGCGTTATCGCAGCGGATACCGCCTTAAACCTTCCTGATTTCCGAGCGAGCGAACAGACATTTAGTCTCCTCACCCAGGTCGCGGGACGCTCTGGCCGCGCAGAATTAGAGGGCAAAGTCGTCATCCAAACCTATATGCCTGAGCACTACTGCATCGCGGCAGCCCAGAAACACGACTACCTCGATTTCTATTCCCAAGAGGTTGTCGCGCGAGGCGCGCTCCGGTATCCGCCCTTCGCTCACGTTGCGATCCTCTTACTTCGAGGCAAAGACGAACAAGCAGTTATTGATGCTGCACACGCCGCGCGCGATCAACTCGAAATGTGGCAGACAGATCAAGAACACGTTCCACAGGGACCTAAAGTTGAAGAAACGTCGGTAGAAATCCTCGGACCCGCACCGGCACCCCTCTCGAAAATTGAAAGAAAATTTCGGTGGCATCTCTTGCTCAAAAGCACCGATGCCCAAAAAATAGGACGACTCTCTAAGCGTTTTACTGATGAGCCGCCAGCCATCATTAAATCGAAAGCTATTGAATTTGTGATAGATATTGACCCAACGAATATACTCTAAGAGTCGTCAGTTATCGGTTATCAGTTATCAGTTTGGTTTTTGATTGCTGAATATCTTCTTGTCACGTTTGTTATCTAAATGAAGTGGCAACGGTTACAAAGAGGTGTTGGAGAATCGGAACCCTCTTAACTGACGACTGACGACTGGCAACTGACAACTAATCACAAGGAATTAATCATAGATGGGCAACCGAATATTTGATAAACTTGCTGATACAGATGTGCTTGCACAGAGCCCGATTCTTGTTTTCGCTGCGGATCCACTCGCATCCGCAGGCATCCAAGGACTCGGACAGGTGCAGCATCCAAAACCCCACTACCGCACCCATGCAGAGTTTCTGCAACTGCAACGCGATCTTGTTGCTGATGGGCAATTAGATGGCCTTCTGATGACACCCGCCGATGCCGAAACGTTGGCACTTGAAGAAAACCTTTTTGAAAACACACCGATTACGCCAATCGTTCGGATGAACTCGGAAACCGCTATCTGGAACCCACGCTTTGGGGTCTACACCTCACAGTTATCCATGCCGTTTCAGACAGTATTTCCCGAGGATATGCAACGCTATTGTGAGGCACTCATCGGTCCCGCGCTTGAATGTCGTGTGAACCTTGGGCTGTACTCCATTACGCTCAACAATAATCCGATCGCTGATGAGCGAATGCTGCAGGCGTATATCCAGTTCGCACATGTTGTCGGTGAAATCGAAGGGTTTGATCACATCTTAGAGGTCTTTTTACCGAACATTAAACTGCCCGGGATGGACGAGGAGAAACGGGGTATGTATGTCGCCGATTCTATCGTGCGGACGATGAGTTACCTCCGAAAACACCAACGCCCGCGGTTTATTAAAACCGCCTATACAACGCCCGATGTTTGGGCTGAGCTGTGCCAATTCGATACAACGCTGGTGATCGGTGCGTTAGGGGGCCCCCGTCAAAATGCGCGTAGTACATTTGCCTTAGCGCACAATGTTGCCAGTAACGGCGGACGTGCAATCCTGTTCGGACGTACCATCTTCGGCGAAGATGATCCGATCGGTTTCGTACAATGCCTACGGCGTGTCCTTGATGGTGAGGAAGATGCACAGAGTGCACACGCATCATATCAGAAGTTGTTGCGCGGCTCCCAGTAAAATAATAATATGCTCACGAAACTATGCACGATCCAGCTCGCTATTGTTATCGGAGTTCTATGGACAGCACAATCGGAAACAGATAAACCTCTATTTACGGAGGTAACCGCTGTGCTCGGTTTGTCAGAAACAGAAGCATCTTGGTCGCCAGGGACGCACGCTCTCCCTGAGGTTATCGGGAGCGGAGTCGCACTCTTTGATTACAATAATGATGGCGCGCTGGATGTACTGCACATCCGATTTCCGCCCCCTAATCAACCCGACGCACCTGCATCCAATCGACTTTTTCAACAGCAACCCGATGGAACGTTTGTTGACGTTACCGAAACCGCTGGCATCGGACACAAAGGCTACGGACAAGGGGTCGCAATTGGTGATGTGGATAATGATGGCGATAGAGATGTCTATGTGACGAACTACGGTGCCGATGTTTTCTATAGAAATAACGGTGATGGAACGTTTGCATTGGAAGCGGTCGGTCTCTCAAATGCGGCTTGGGGAACATCCGCAACCTTCGGCGATTACGACAGAGACGGCGATCTCGATCTCTATGTAGCCAACTACGTTCAGTTTGATCCAGAGATGGTGTGTCGCGGGAAACACAGCGCGACAGATTACTGTAATCCGAAAGTTTTCGCGCCTGCCACGGATCGCCTCTTCCAAAACAACGGCGACGGTTCCTTCACAGATGTAACGCAGCAGGCAGGTATCGCGGCAATGCCTGGCAGAGGGCTCGGGGTTGTCTGCCTCGATCTGACCGGTGATGGGTGGGCAGATTTTTTCGTTGCCAATGATGGCGAAGCGAACCATCTCTGGGTAAATCAGACCGACGGCACTTTCGCTGAGGAGGCTATATTGCACGGACTTGCGTTTAACGCTTACGGACAACCCGAAGGCAGCATGGGTATTGCTGTCGGCGATGTCAACGGTGATACGCAGCCTGACCTCTTCGCAACACACTTGTCCGGTGAGACAAACACACTTTATATCGCTTCTCCTTACGCTGTGTTCGTTGATATGACTGAAATAGCAGGGTTCGCAGGGCGCGACCTCCCTTTTACTGGCTTTGGGTGTGGTTTCCTCGATTTTGACAATGATGCTGATCTTGACATCGCGCTCGTCAATGGACGGGTGAAGCGTGGAGAGATCTTGGACGGCGCGGCTGTCGGCGAATTTTGGAACTTTTATGCTGAACCGAATCTCCTCTTTCAGAATTCTCGGACAGCAGACGGTTTCGCTTTCAGGGACGTGAGCGCAAGTGCCCTCGATTTCACGGAACGCGTTGAGGTGAGCCGGGGCATGGCTTTCGGGGATATTGACAAGGATGGCGATGTTGATATGGTGGTGAGCAGTCTTGATAACCGACTCCGATTTTTCCGAAACGACGCATCACCCCCACGGCATCATTATCTTTTCGTGCAAGCGATCACGCACAATCGCTATGCGCTCGGGGCGCACATAACACTCCGTACCGAATCACGTGCATTAACAGGCTACGTGCTGCCGGGATCGAGTTATCTGAGTAGCAGTGAACCGATTGTGCATTTCGGGTTGGGAACGGTTGACAAAATTCAGGCGATTGAGGTACGATGGCAAGATGGTACCCGCGAAAGGTTTCCGGGAACGGCTGCGAACCGACGGATCACGGTTCATCAGGGGAAGGGGGTGCCTTTTTGAAGATATTACGTCTCTTTGTCCTGTTAATTCTAATTGAAGGCATCGGTTTTTCGGAAAGCCGGCTGGATATTCCGCAACCTGCCGACCTCGGTTTGGTTGAAGAGAAATTACTGCTGGATGCAATTAAGACTGCTCAAGAAGCTGTTCGGAATTCGCCTGAAGATGCGGATACGTGGGGCCACTTAGGGCACGTCTATCTCATCCACGGGTGGGAGGTACCAGCGATACCGTGTTATCACCGAGCGAGTCGCCTCGCGCCTGACGAATTCAGATGGTTTTACTTTCTGGGTCGTTTGACGAAGGAGCGGCAACCGGCGGCAGCTGTCGAATTCCTCACCTATGCACTTAAGTTGAACGGCGAATACGCGCCCGCGCATCTCTATCTCGCTGCCGCGCTCCGGATCCTGGGGAAACTTGATGAAGCGCAGGAGCATGTAGAACACGCAAAACGCCTTCAACCGGACAATCCGTTCTCTGAACTCTGGCTCGGTGAAATCGCACTTGCGCGGCAACAGCTGAAACGTGCCAGAACGCATTTAGAGAATGCCGTTCGTCTGAATCCGAGGCAAAGTGAAGCGCACGCGCTGCTGGCACAAGTTACCAGTGCCCTCGGAGATAAACAGGTGGCGAAACAGCACGCACAAGCTGCCCGGCAGACCAGTGAATACAGTGACTTATCGGATCCGCTGTGGTGGGACGTGCTGCAAGCGGGTGTCACAGCACCCCTGTATGCCGAACGCGGTAGACGTTATATGTCAGAAGGAGATTACGCAAGTGCTGTTGTGGAATTTGAATGCTTGATCCCACAAGCACAAACGGATGTAGAAGTGTGGCTCGACTACGGCATCGCGCTCCTTCGGATAGAGCGATATAGTGAGGCACTTGCCGTATTGGAAAGCGCGCAAGCACGTCTCCACCACAATAAAGATGTCCTAAAACAAAAAACGCCTGATGAGATTTCCTATTTAAAAGCACAGTTCTATTTCCAGATCGCGCAAATCTACTACGAAACTGGACGCATCGATTCAGCGATCCAAACAGCGCGGAAGGCGATTCAGCTTTTGGATAATCTCGTTAAAAAATCACAACCCCCCGACCGAATCAGTAATTCAGAGCATCTCACGTTTTTGGCGAACGTCCATGCGAACCTCGCGCTCGCCCACGAAGACACGGGGCAGTTGGAACAGGCGATAGCACAGTATCAGAAAGCACTTGAACTGCTGCCAACGAAACCCTCACTGCACCGAGACATCGCCGGTATCTATTGGAAAAAACGGCGTTATGCTGAAGCAGCACCGCATTACAAAGTCGTTATTGACAGCGACAAAACCGATGGCCAAACCATTTACAGACTCGGCTTAATATTTCTGACGCAGGGACAATACACAGAAGCCGTCACACAGTTTGCGCGCGTCATAGGTCTTGACGCGCAACATGTGCAAGCGTATAGTGCGTTAGGTATTGCGTATCAGAAACTTGGAAATAGAGCGGGTGCGATCCGCGCCTTTGAAAAGGTGCTTCAGTTAGAACCGGGTAATAAAAATGTATCAGAAAGGATCAAGCAGCTCCACGAAGTGAAATAGGCGCGCCTTCATGAAGTTTAGTAGGGGTTGGGTCATCCAACCCGTACGATTTCGTAATTTCATCCAAGCGCGCCTGAGCGTTTTGTCAGATGGTCCGGTTATTGCCTGAAATGATGCGTAGACTTAATATGCCCCCAGGTTGTACCGAGTTTATCTGCGGGGTCAACAGCCAAATATCCTGAAAATCCTTTTTCCATCAACTCTTGAATATCTTCTTGTTCCAAGGCGGAATGGAAAATAGCGACCTCGTCCATGGCCCCTGGAAAGAAGTTTCCAGCTGGGTCCCAAACTCCACAGCCACCGATATTGACGTTAAAGTTAGATGAGCCGTGGTTTGCCCATTTACCTTTCTTCTCGGTGTATTCGCCATCGATATAGGTATGGACATAGTCTGTCGTGGCGACACATCCGACGTGGTGCCATTCCCCGTCGTCGTGATCATATTCCCAGGGACGCTGTGTTCCACCAGCGGAGGGTGTCCAAAGATTGACGGACTGCGGATTAATAAAACCGAACTCCGGCGAATCGTTCTGCCCAACGAGTCCGGTCCGGTTGGCGTTCACATTACCCGTTTGGACCCAAGTGAGGATCGTAAATTCTTCGAGGCCGTCCAGCAGTTTTTGCCCTGTTTGGACGCAGCTGGATTTTCCGTCGAATTTGAGGGCTTGACCGAACTTGCCTTTGACCCATTCAGGCGATTTGAGCAGCTCGCCATCGTTGCCGCCATCGGAGATATCCGCGGCTGTATTTCCTTTGCCTTCATCAAACAACCAGATACCGACCGCTGTTGAGAGGTCGATCTCGGCGGTAGAGATATGAACAGCCATCAGACTGAAACATATCACGCCGAGGCTTAATAACAGTTTTTTCATTCTATTCTCCTTAAGCGTGTTTAGTAACGCTATGGTATTGGGATTCATTTTTAACTCAAATTTATCATAAAACAGATTGCATAAAATTGCAACAAAAAAACCTGATTTAGACACAATTTCCGACATACAAACACGGAAAAGCCTATCTAAATCAGGTAGAGCCCATACTTACTTCAAACGTAGGGCTTCAAACGTAGGGCAATTTTTCTGTTTTTAGATTCATGCAAGAATTCTGAGATGAAATTCTCTGTAATTATGCGTTTGAAATAAAAAGACACAAGCAAAAAATCGCGAGCACAGCTCGCTCCTACAGGCGAAAAAATTCACATATATAAAGTGAATAGGTACAATTGAATGGCCCTGGGGTGTTGTGTCTTGGTTACACCGCCGTGGGATGGAGGATAGCTTCATCCACTCGGTGATATTTATAGCGTTCCTCAGCTGGGAACAGTATGTCCAATTCGCGCTGAGCATTCTTCCGAGAGTCCGACGCGTGAACGATGTTGTGCGTTATATTGATTGAGAAATCACCTCGGATGCTTCCCGGTTGAGATTTCTTTGGGTCGGTTTCCCCGTTAAGGATACGGACCAGTTCTATTGCGTTCCGCCCTTCAATAGCTAAGGCGACAATAGGTGCCGATGTCATGAATTCGATGAGTACGTCGTAAAATGATTTCCCGTGATGGGCGGCGTAGAGTGCTTCTGCTGTGACGCGCGGCAGCTGCAGCAGTTTCATCGCAGCGATCTTGAGTCCTTTCCGTTCGTAGCGGGCAATAATTTCACCGATAAGCCCACGTTGGATACCATCCGGTTTGATTAAAACGAGTGTTTGCTCTGTTTCCATGGTCCCTCCATATCAACTTTAGCACGCTCAGCAATACAAGCATTCAAAGCTTGACAGCAATTCTTTTTAAGTATACCATATTTTCAAGGCATTTGCCAATTTTATTTTCCTATCTAATGGAGACAGTTATGTACGATAAACTTGGGGACGCAGTACTAAAGACAGGCGAGCCGATGGAGGTCGGTGTGATTGCCGCACCTGATGAACGGCATGCCGAGGAAGTGAAACAATTCCTTGGGCATAAACCGGGCAACTATAAGTGGCATATTGAGCGATGCGTTACGGAAGTGCTTGATGCATTGGAGACCCGTTTTTATGTCGGTAAGCTTGATGGACACGTGATAACGAATATCATGACGGTCGAGTCTGAAGGAATCGGTATTTTAGGGCATGTTTTTACGCTGCCCGACCAGCGTAGGAAAGGTGCGTGTAAAGGCGTGATGGCGTATCAGATGGAGGATTTTCGCCACCGCAAGGGTCGCGCCCTCTATCTCGGTACCGGATATAACAGTCATCCGTATTACATCTACCACAGTTTCGGATTTGAGAGTGTGTTTCCAGAATCTGGTTTTATGAAGTATCATGTGAATTCGGACTTTGAGGAATGTTATTTCGCCTCCGCGCCTGCGGAACCGAAATCCGTTGAATGGCATGATTGGCCGAAGGTTACGGCGTTATCGGGAATAGTCGGTTGGGATACGTTGCGGAGCCTTAAGTGGGGTGTTTATGGTCCTACGAACCTTGAGGGCGGTTTTTTGAGTTTCAAACGCGATGTGGAAACGGAAGATGTCTACGAAGATACCAAACTGCTAATCTCGTCGGAGGGTGCGATCGTCGGGTGGGCGACGGTAAACCGTGATGAACGCTGGCACCCGGCGACTGCCGTGCTGGATCTCTTTTTTCATCCCAATTTCGCTGCCGATATTCCGACCCTACTTTCAGCAGTCAGGTTTCCCGAATTGAAAGTTCAGTGTTATGTGGACAGCGGTGCTAAGCAGAAGGCATCGGTTTTAGAAGCTTCAGGCTTTACCTGTGAAGGGCGACTCAAGAAGCAATTTACGTATAGAGGACAGTCTTACGACGTTTTAGTGTTTGCGCGTGAATAGCGGTGGTGGATTCATGGTTTCCTCCAAAATGATATTTGAAATGGCTTAACCTCCCTATGTAACCTAAAAAATGTAGGCGATTGCACCTACGAAAGCAGCTTCTATCAGGTAAAAAATAATAAGCGTAACCGAGAAGATAGAAGCTACCCAGCTACATTTCGGTTTGTTTTTGTGTTTGCCGAGGTCCATTTTGAAGTCGGTGTCATCTTGCTGCCGAATCTCTTCATAGACCTGTCGAAACAATCGTTCTTGCCAGAGGAAATATCCGTCCAGAATCCAAAATCCCACAACAGGGAGGAAAAGAATCAAAGCGACATAAGAGTTTTGCTCGCCTTCTTTTCCGATTAAAACCATTGCTGCCACAAGGATCGTCATGCTCCAACTTTTCAGGAGAAAACTGTTACGTCCTAAACGGTTAATAACAGCCTGTGTCATCTCCAAGTGCTTTACGACTTTTTCTGTGCCGTTCATGCGTTTATCCTCCTTTGCTATATTCTCAACTTTTCCGATGTCAAATTATACTATATGAGAGATAAACTTGTCAATTCTAATTCGTCTGGATCGCGGATGACGCGAATTTTTATGTCAGAATCGCGGATTTTCACGGAAGACACGGAGGGCGCGGATTGAAGAGCTTATGGTATCTGCTTAGTTCCCGATTACTAAAGTTTGGACAGCTTCTGTTCCCTGTTATGCCTGCAGGGGTGTCAGTAGGGCGGCAATGTCTTCGGGTAGTTTGATATTATAATTTTGTTCAAATTCGGCAGTGCTTCTGTTAATATCTTGAAAAGAAGGGAGGCTGTCCCTACCTATGATTTTAGCGACAGTTAGGTCTAGTCTCGCTTTTTCCCACTCTTGTAAGCGTGCCCATGCCTTCCCACGATTATAATAGGCATTAGCATAATCAGGTTTGAGTTCTATCGCCTTATTATAGTCTTGAAGAGCTTGCCTAATTTCTTCTCTGTTTTTGTAAGCAACCCCACGATTGTTATAAGCTTCAGCATAATTAGGTTTGAGTTCTATCGCTTTATTACAGTCTTGGAGGGCAAGGTCAAACTTTTCTTTTTCGATGTAAGCTGCTCCCCGGTTGCTGTAGGCTTCGGCATAGTCAGGTTTGAGTTCTATCGCCTTATTATAGTCTTGGAGAGCCCGATTAATGGCCCCCTTATTGCTATAAGCGGCACCTCGGTTGCAATAAGCATTGGCATCATTTAAATTCAAAGTTATCGCTTTGCTACAATCTTCAATAGCGAGGTCAAATTCGCCTTTTTTAACATAAGCGGTTCCGCGCTTGCTGTAGGCTTCGGCATAGTCAAGTTTGAGTTCTATCGCCTTATTATAGTCTTCAATAGCGTGGTTAACAGCACCTATAATGTCGTGAGCCTCACCGCGATCGTAATAGGCACTAGCCTCATTGGGTTTAAGTTCTATCGCCTTATTTAAATCTTTGATGGCAAGGTCAGTCTTACCTGCTATGATGAAGGCAGCTCCACGGTTTTTATACGCTGTGGCATAATCAGGCTTTAGTTCTATTGCCTTGTTATAGTCTGCAATCGCCCGATCAACAGCACCTTTGATGGAGAAAGCAGTCCCGCGATTATTGTAGATATCAGGACTATTAGGCTTTAGTTCTATTGCCTTGTTATAGTCTGCAATCGCCCGATCAACCTCGCCTTTAGCACTATAAGCGATGCCGCGGTTGTTATAGGCATGCGGACTATCGGATTTAAGTTCTATTGCTTCATTGTAGTCCTCAATCGCCCGATCAACAGCACCTTTAGCATAGTAAGCGAGTCCTCGATTCTTATAGGATCTATCATATTGAGGATTTAGCTTAATTGCCTCATTATAATCTTCAATAGCTTCATCATATTTTTTTGAGGCTAAGCGAAAATTACCACGCTGAAAATAATTATAGTAATGTTTGTCCTTCTTAAGTTGTACGTCCTTCATCGCTGGTTATTTCTCCATAGTAAGGTTCGGCCAGTGAAATATCATAGGAATGTGCATGCGTATTTCTCTCAAAAAAGCCAAGGAGATCAGAAAATAGGGTTTTTTCTGAGATTCCTAATTGTGCCAAAGCTGTTCTGAAACCTTCTTTGTGTTCCTGAGGAACTATAATTTCTTGCATAATCATCGCGGTATCTACTTCAGGTAATCCAAATAGAAATACGGACTGCTGCATCATCATGCGTTGCGTGTCAACTGCAAGACTATCCAAAGTAGGCGCCCAAAGATACCACTGTGTTTGGTCCACATCAAAAAACACATCCAGGCCCTGTCGTAACCTCTCTGGTGTTGTTATCTCTTGAATTTTTGAATTATCGTTTTCTAATATGAAAATCTTACCTTTTGCGTTTTCCTGATTATCACAAGCAAACCAAAGTGCAACAAGCGGGCTAAGTGTAAAATCAATAAGCCCTGTAGCAACTTTGTTATGTTGCAAATGTGCCATGCACTCTAATGGAGTCAGGTTTCTATATGTAGAGGGGTACTTTAGTTGAACTTCATCAACAATCTGCTTCAGATAACACGTGAATAAATCTGCCAATAAACCTGTGTCAGCGTCAGTTTGCATTTCCAATGAAGCTGTTTCGGCACTGGTTTGCATTTTTAACAAGCGACGATAGGCACTACTGTTTATTTGCCATTCTGCGTTTTCCTGACCGCGGTAGAGATAACTTGCACCAGAATTCGTTAGTTGATCTATTAAATCAATGTACTCTGTTAGGCTTGATATTTCAGTGGGTGTGTTCATGTGATGTTCTTTTCATTTATCTTCTCAATCCGTCGTTAATCAGATTATACAACTTACTGAGCTGCTTGTCAAAGCCAATTTTGGGATAAACTTGAATTTTTGAAATCCGTATCCCTGATTTATTTGATTAGACGATTTACAATCATTCCAGTCAAACACAGATATTTCACTTACCTATACTCGCCAATACCAAGTTGATCGATACACTTTCATTCTATTCATATCGTTCCATGTGGCAGCTTCCCACATAGGTTTTCTATCACTTGAATCACTTGAATATTTGGCTGAATCATCCAGTCTGTTGTACACCGTTTCGGTTATCCATGAAGGGTAATTCGGGGAGAGTGAACACAATTTCGCTGCGTAGTTCGCGGCACGTCCTACCCAGACTAGATCGTTTGAACCTCGTATGCCAATGCTTGTCACAAATAACTCACTGGTGTCAATACCCACAACTTGTTTAACCCGATAATTCGTATTCGGATAACACTCTTTCAGAATCGGGTTGATAATCTTATTAACTGCGTAATTTATTTTTAACGCAGAACGAGCAGCAGAAGTATTCTTCAAGTCACCAATATATACTGCCATGATACGATCGCCATCATAAGCAGTGATTTCACCGCCCTCAGATCGTATAATCTTAGCGGCACAACTGAGATATGCTTTATATATTTTAGCGGCAAATCCTGGTTTGTAGGAATCCACAAGGTTTGTAGAATCGTCAAGGTCTGCATAGAGTACAGTCCCATTTAATTGCCTTGCACCATTACTCAGGCGCAAGTCCCCCGGTTCTGGAACTGTGTCGTTGTGTTCGGTATCCCACTTCTGTTTAAATATTTCTTCAACCGTTATGGCAAAATCTTCACCTAAACTCATTGAAATAATCCTCCTTATATGAAACTACTTAACGCCTGCCTTGTTAATGATATTCCGAAGTTGATTACAAACTGTTCCCAGTGAGGAATCAAGATTGGCGGAATCACCCGATTTGTAGTTCAAGGGTATAAGGCCAAGCAAATCAGTAGGAATCTTAATATCACCGTTATGGGGAACAATCATAAAGGTTCGTTCATGTGACAATGCCCCCATAAATAGCCCTAATTCAAAAATTACATTATCACGTGGGGCATCAGATTTTTCGTCCCTGCTTACGACTTCATCGTCAGCCCCCAATACCAATATTGCAAAATCGGCTTCCCGAACCTGTTTTTCGAGTTCGGTTATTACAAATTGTGAAGCACCGAAAACGCCATCCGTCCACAATCGCACAAGAATGTCACTGTCATCGTGCTCTAAATTAGACTGAATCGCTTCGGCAATAGGCAATGATTCTTTTGATGAACCTATGAACAAAACAGGACGTGGATTTGTAGAGGCAACCAACCTATTCCTTTGACGCAATCTCTCGGCGAGTTCTCCTGCAATTAGTTGCCAGATTCTTGGATATTTATCTGCTAATCGACGGAGGGAAACCTCAGCCATTTTCGCAACGACTGTTTGTTCAATAGCGACAACCGACGCAGCACGTTTAGCGGACGGATCTACTAACACCATTTCACCAACATGTTGTCCAGAGTTCCTAATTGCCACTTCACGTCCTTTGACTATAATAGCAAGTCGTCCGGCTAAAATAAAGTAGATATCATTGTCTACATCATCTTGAGCGATTAGCTCCTCTCCAGACTCAAACTGAAGAATTTCGGCTTGGCCAGCGAGTTCTATGGATAAATTTTCGTCGCCTTGAATGATAATTTGTTTGCGTAACACTGAAACAAGTCGTTTGTGTCCTTCTGCATCACGAAACCTGTTAATCATTTCCATTTCTCATCAATTTCCAATAAAAATAGTTTTTTTACTGCTATGCCTACGAGGGCGTTAGCAGTGCAGCGATGTCTGCTGGTAACTGAATTCCCATTTTCCACTTAAATCCTGAAACGCCCGCGTATTCCTCATTAAATAAAGTGATAATATCCAGCCCGCTAGTTTTGGCAAATATTAGATCTGATTTAAGATTTGACATAGTTAACCTGTTTCTGAACGTTTTCTGCCATGATTTATGAACTGATGCCAATTATATATCATCCGTAAAAAAATATCAAGAATTATCAGAGCTGCAATTCGGGGTCATTCAATTTTAAGAAATTATTGGGTTTCACGTCCTTTTTTCAAGGATCCGGTTCGGTTAGGAAACCGAACCTACCGGGCCTGGGGATGAAAATTTGATCGAAAAATGGACAATTGAATGCCCCTTGGGTACTTGGGCATTTTAATGTCAGAGCATAGGGGTCAATTTAGGGATTTTTGTCAACGTTTTTTGACTATAAACATAAACATATCGCCCTTATAGGACTATAATCTTGTAAATCCTAAAATCCTATAAATCCCGGTTCAGCTTCTATAGACATATTACCCCTACGGGGTGAGGAAAGTGCCTGAAAACCTCGTCAATAGCAACTTGGGGTAACTATACAGTAAAGCCAATAATTATTTGAACACCCGGCGGGTTGGGTAACCCAACCCCTACAGGTTTCCTGTCGCGTGGGATCCCCACCGTGGGGGTGTCCACATGTTTTCAGGTTTTACTATGTCGGAAAAAAGTAGCGAGTTCGAGTTTGCCTCTACAGCGGAGAGGTTGGGATTTGGAAATCCTTTCGGCAAGAGAATTGAGTGTTTCCGTATTTTATATGAACTGTCGGGAAAGTCTACTTCCGCACGGCTATTTTGCCGACCTTCTGTTTCCGTACTGTATTGCCTTGGGCGTTGGTGAATCGGGCGGTGAATTTGTAGAGATAGACACCGTTCGCAAGGGGTTCACCGTCGGCATCGTAACCATCGTAGTGGAATTCGTTGTAGGAGACAGACGCGTCAAGTGTGTCAACGGCAAGGATAAGACGACCTGTTATCGTATAAATTTTTAGACTGACCTCGTCGGCACCTTTGGTGAGATAGTAGGCGAAATGCGTGCCACTGCCCGGCAGGAATGGGTTCGGGAAATTGGCGATGTTTTTGATTTCAAATTCACCTGCGACAGTAGCAGTCCGTGTCGCGTCGGATGCATTGCCGTTTGCGTCTTGTGCCTGTAAACGAATGCGATACTCGCCCGGTTCCAAGACTGGCGTATAGGTTACAAGCATCAGGTTGTTGTTAGTGGGCGACGTGGCAATCACATATTCGTCCGCTGGCACCCGCTGCCCGTTTTGTGTGAGGATGATGCGCGCTGGACGCGCGTCAATACCGTTGGCATCCTCAATCCGTGCCGAAATGGTTGGTGTGTCAGAAACATAATCCCCATCAACGAAGTCTTGATGTTCAAAGGTTAATTCAAGTGCAGGTGGACTTGTATCACTGTGAGCTAAGAAGGCAAATGTACCGGGCAGTTTCACTTCTGCTGAGATCGTGTCTTCAGTCGCTGTCTCTTTGCTAATCAGAATCCAATTGCCGTTGTCGTCGCGCCGATAGATATGCAGATTGTCATATCCCTCGGGAGTTCCCGCTTTTAAGAAAGTGGCAGTTGCTGTTAATTCCATCTGTTCGCTCAAGTCAAGTTGATAGGCGCGCGCGGATGCCGGGATCGCCGTTACAATATCGGGTTGATTGGTGATAGTGAGTACTGCCTCGGTGTAGGTTAGTACCGTAGTCGTTTGGAGATTCTCTGATGGAATAGCAACTCGGAAACTGCCATCTTTGCTCTGAATGGACGGGTTAGGCATTTCAGGCGTTAGAACGATGCGATTACCAACAAACTGCCGAGTCCCCGTGTTATTTCTCTCCGCTATTTCAATGATGCTCCCCCTCGGCTGTTCGGCAGAAGGCATGTCCACATAGACGGTAACCAGATAGTTTCCCGGTAACGGTTCCCACGGCACACTTACGGTGACTTGACCCTCCGGTGGGATTTCAGAAATTATCTGGACATCTTCAATAGGCGGCGTGTTCTGTAATTCGGCAAGCGTAGGGAGGGACGTGCTGTTTGTCTCAGGGTTCTCGGTTTCGGTCTCTACAGTTTTCTGAAAAAAGTGGACAGGCACATTTCGGGCGGTCTTGCTTCCCCGATTGCGGATTTGCGCCGAGAGTCTGAAGGGCGGTGTGGTGCTCCACGTAATTGTCTGCTCCAGAAGCACAAGATCCACTTCAGGTGCAACGTATCCAACATCGTAAGAGGCCATCTCTGTTCGTAATGTGCGTCCATTTTTTACTTTCACCTCTAAGTAATAATCGATAATATCGCCATCAGGGTACCCGGGAATAGGTTGCTCGCTTCTATAGGTGGTGCCGCTATGAGGTGTTACTGGAATGGCGAAAAATTCCTCCCAATCCCAACTCCAAAAGAGGGTTATTTCGTCAATAGCATTTTCGTCAATCACCTTTGTATAAAGGTACACCGGCTGGTTTGCTTCAACGGGAAATGGTGTAAGGCGCACGTTATCAACATAGAGCGATAGGATATTATAGGCGGCGTGTCCGATTGCATCACTGTCTGCATTCCATGCGTAGGCTTGCACGCTGCCTGTATCGAATTCTATATCTGTTGGCAATGGTATTTGTGTCGTGAACCGTCCACTAACGACGGAGATTGTCTCCTTTTCCGGCGGCACCTCGTTGTCCGTTTCCGTTGTTGGCACGATACTAATTTCAGCATCCCCGTTGAAACTCCGGTCAGGCAGTGTTCCAGAGACAGTGATTAGGTTCTCCTGTCCAAAAGTGCCTTGGGTAGAGGGCCTAGCGAAATCTATTGTCATTTCCATTTGAGTGTTTGGTATCTTCACCTGTGTTGCAGGGTCGCCGAAGAGCGTGAAGACTTCAGCTAAATCGAGAAAGCCGGGGGAGTTTATGAGGAACTGGGTTTTAGCTTGGGCGAAGATAGCACCGATATTCTGGGTATGCCCTTTAAAAATAACGTCCAGAATTTCATGGTTGAGAATGTAATCGCCATCTAAGAGTCCGATACTTGTCGCGCCGATCACAGCGATAGCACCGCCATTTTCGGAGCGGAGGAGCTCTTCGGCGAGACTGTTTTTCGTGCCATCAAAAGCTCCCGTGTAGCAAGTCATGCTAATAACTAATGGCAGTTGTGAAATATTGGTTAGATTCTGTTCAGGGTCCTCAAAGTCGAGCATACGGCTGTCTGACCAGATACCGCCCCCGCCGTGCCCAATATAGTTGATAAGACTCGCCCCGTTGTTGAAGCCGTCGATAACGCTTCTGGCGATAGGTGTCGTGATACCTTCGCCGATGTCCAGATTCGGTTCATTTTTATAGGGGGCATAGATGCGTTCGGTCTCATATCTGTTCCTGAGTTGATGACGCGAAACGAGTTGATTAATCTGATAATGGAATGTGTAATCGGAACCTGCAAGCATCAGCAGTCGTTTGTGCCACGGACCGACGGGTGAACTCGTTTCATGTTTAATTGTGCGTTCAACGAATATGCGTGCATCGACGCGATTATTCGCGGGCATCCGCCCGATGAGCATATCCGGAAAACTATCTTCACCTCGGAATGTGACGAATTGGTGATCACTTGCACTGGACCCGAAGCCTGGGATTTGTACACGCATCGTTGGCACAAAATTGCCTCCGTTTTTCATGTCGTAGTGCGTATCACCTACAAGAAGGATGTATGTTGGGGCGGGCGGCTGCCAATTGGCATAGGCATATTTCAGGAATTCACGGAGGGCGTTTGGGTTGAGAATTCCGTGATTAAATTCGTCATAGATATTTTGGACATCAACAACTTTGGTGCGCATCCCTTGTTGGTTGCGAAAATCCGCAAGTGGCTGGACCTCGTCGATAAAGTCGCTGTGTGTGATGATGATGTAATCTGCCCCGTTGTGGGTACCGCGCAAATCGGAGGGTGTGTCTACCGAAATTTTCGGTTTTTGAAATTGATTCCGGGCGAGCGCGATGTATTGGATAGCAGGGTCTATAGCGTCCTTCGGTCGAATTTGCGTGGCGCCGAAGATAATGCGATAAGTGCCTGGGGAATCCTCATCAACGAGTGCCGATGCCCCGACGTAGCGGGTCCCGTCGATCCCATAAATTTCGATGTCGGGAGTAGAGAAGTTCTCTAAGATAACCTCGAAATTCGGATTTACGGTACCGGTTTCGTCCAGGAATGGCGTAATTGCAAAGGGCAGTACATCCGATTTTGCCTCGAAATCCCGCCAATAGTCAACTTGGATCCAATTCAACAAGATGATGTCAATGAGTGCTTCGGGACTTCCGGGGTTCATAATCTGAAGAACGTTATTGCCATCCTGAAGGAAAGATTGCGGGAGTTCTCGGTTCTGAAGTTGATATTCGGTTTCACCGGTCCATCGTGCTTCTTCAAGTCTAATTTTATCGTTGAGCCATATATCGTAGTCGTGTCCTGTGCTGGATCTACCGTGAAGACTAACGCGGATTGTTGCAGGTCGCGCGGTATCTGCAAGGCCGGCGAGCGTAAATTTGAATGTCCTTGATGCTGGTGCTGTTAATTGCGCCCAAAACCAGCTATCATCGGGAAGTGGCGGGAGTTCAGTTAGCGTAAATGTCCGTGTTTGGAGACCTTGACTAAATTCTGAATAAGTTTGGTGCTCAGAGAGGTTCGCATCACGGAATCGTCTAAAACTTGTATCTTTTTCTATATGGGCGCGTGTGAGAAAAAACTTATGATCCTGTGTGTCGCTTGTCCGCGTAGAGACTGCTTTTGTTACCATCCGGCTCCCGGGTCCCGAGTTCCATGAAAGCCAATAGATATTCTCATCGGTATAGGGATCAATGTAGCTGGTTTCTCCGTGCTGGCGTTCGCCGTAGAAAATAATCTCATCTGCTGGATCGAACTGATCATCGTTTTCGCCGCGAACAAAGATCGGAATCTGCTTCCCTCCGTTTGTCATCTTCAATGTCCTTGGCATGATAGTCGTGATGTCGGCCCCCGCTGCGGCGAGATCTGCTGCTGTAATACTATACATCCCGGATTCCGTAATGCTGATCTTATAGTGCGGATGCGTGGAAAGCACACTCGGCGCTGAAGGGACGCGTGCAATAGGTAAACGCCACTGCTCAGCATTTTGCGGATTAATAAGCAGATCGTTGAAGATGGCATTATAAGCAGCGGATTCGGCATGCAAGCCGGTCGGTATCGCAGTGGGTGAAGCGGTCACGCCACGTGTAAACGTTTTCGTAAAACGGACTTCAACGACGAGCCGGTGGTAGAGCCGTACTTCACGGCGGACAGCGTTATACTGAACAGGGTTAAGTTGGATGGGGAGGATACGGTTTTCTCGGATCCATGCGGCTTCCCTGACTTCAGCGAGGGTGTTGGGGAAAAAATGGTCTTTTTCTTGTTGTGTTGCGCGTTGTTGTGTTGTGCCTTGGGCGGCTGATGTATAGGCAATTTTTTCTACGCTGCGCGTACGGAAACGCTTTTCAACAATCCGCAATTGGAAATCTACATCGGCGGGGACAGCGATGAGCGTGGTTTGTAGGGGAAGGCGGGGTTTTCCGGGTTCGGTAGTGAACCGGCAGTTCGGGAAAGAGATCGTCTGGTCTTTGGTTATAGACGTGAGTGCTTTATCGGCAGTGAAGGTTCCGTTGCTAAAGTGAAAATCGGATTCAGGGATGCGCAGTTGAATTGTTACACCTTGCGCGGTGGCACTCACTAATTCAACATGCCTTTGTAGAACAGAACTACGCCTCGTAGCAGTGCGGGAGTGTTGCTCTCTTGCGGTGATCGGTGCAGCTGTTACTATTCCATTTCGGACAGACAAGGCACCAAGAACGAGTATTATGAATAGCGTTGGTAACCATCTGTGCGCGGTTGTGCGTATCTTTAGGGGAGACGTTTGCATTAAAAGATTAACTCCAGAGGGGTCTATTGCTAAACTGACATTTGTAATTTTAGGATACTTGTGAACGGGTGACGCTTTTAATCGTATTTGTCGTAAGGTGTCTCGTTTTTCTTTAAAAAATATGGCGTTCTTAGGGTCCGGGAGGCGCGGTTTGGAACCGCGCCTACTGACAACCGCTAACTATATAATCGTCTACTTCTCCGCGAGGTGGTAGATTTCAATCTCCCGGACTTGCGCCACTGAAGGTTGCATGACGCGATAGTGTGGGAAGTACCGTCCCGCAAGCTGTGTCCGCCGGTCAATAATTTTGTCTCCCGGTTCTGCCATTATTTTGTTTATAACTGCATCATCAACGGTTCGAGTGACAGCGACACGAATCATCTTTGTCTGGAAGTTCAACCTATCAAAGATGAACTCTGCTTGTGCTCTTTCGTCTCCAACGTTGCGTCGCTGGATGACTGTATCAAACGTCTCCCATTTACCGGTTTCATCGTTCAGATAGTGCATCTCGAACCGGAACAGGTTCCCGTTGTGGATGACGATTTTCCGGACAGGATG
Source organism: Candidatus Poribacteria bacterium (assembly GCA_963668035.1). Taxonomy (GTDB): domain Bacteria; phylum Poribacteria; class WGA-4E; order WGA-4E; family WGA-3G; genus WGA-3G. The sequence goes on from OY764073.1 coordinate 2,570,926, forward strand.
GACATCAGCGAATCGGATGATGAAATTCCGTTCGTTTTGTGCTGGCAGTGTCGCGAGTGTTTTGAGATTACCGTCGTTCACACCGGGATGGTTCGCTTCGGTGCCGTAGGCGGCACTGGCTATATTTTCGCTGTACTGTGTGGATAAGAGCTGCGCGACTTTGCAGGCATTGAGATGTAATGCCGTGAATAAAAGGCAACAAATAGAGATAATAGGATGTTTCACTGTTCTTCCTCCTGAAATGTTATATCGACTGTATCTACGATACCCATGATGAGTTCTCGGATGGGGGCATCTTCAACACCGAAAACTTTTTGGGCGACACCTGGTCCCGCGCCGACAATCACTGTGTCCCCTTCACCTGCACCGACGTAGTCCACAGCAATCGTCGGGGTACGAACAAGTTCGGACGTGACGCTCAACGGTTGGATAAGCAACAAGGTGCGGTTTTGGTATGCAGGATGTTTAACGATAGAAACGGCTTTTCCGATTACTTTAGCGATATACATTTTTACGCCTCCGTTTCCGACGGTGTTTCTTTTGAAGGGCTCGTCGCATGAGTCACCGAGAGCGAATCTACGAGGCCGACAATGGCGACATCGACCGGCATCCGTTTTCCGGGGATAACACTGACAGCATCGCCGCCTGTGACGATGTAGACGATTTCGCCGACTCCGGCATCATTGAGTGTATCCACTGCGACGATCGGGTCGGAAATAGGGTGCTGTTTCTCGTCTAAAGGTTGGACAACGAGGAGGCGAGTGCCTTCTAAGCTTGGGTCTTTTCGGGTTGCGACAACTGTGCCAATTACTTTTGCTAAATCCATTCGTTTTATCTTCCGATTTCCTTATGAATCAAGTTTATATTCAACGAGTTTCGTGTGAAGTGTATTTCGGTTAATACCGAGAATATCTGACGCTTTACTCCGGTTTCCGTTGGTATGCGCAAGCACAATTTTAAAGAGCGGTTTCTCAAAAATTTCTCGGATTTCAGCATATAGTTCCCCTGGAGGTGTATCGGACTCCATATACTGGGCGATGTGTGCTTGGAGCATCGCGTGAACTTGGGCATCGAGATTTCCCGGCTCGCTTATAGGGGCTAATGGCTTTAAGATTGGATCAAAGTGTTCAGGTAACAGCATTTGCCCCGAACACATGACGAGTGCACGCTTGATAGCGTTTTCTAATTCCCGTACGTTGCCGGGCCAATCATAAGCTGTCAGTTGTTTAACGACCTCTGTGGATATGCCGATTTCCGGCAATTGATATTCTTCAACAAACTGGTGTGTGAAGAGGTCTATAAGTTCGGGTATATCCTCTTTTCGTTCCCGTAACGGCGGCAGCGAAATTGGGATGACATTAAGCCGATAGTAGAGGTCTTCGCGAAATGATTTCTGCGCGATTGCGGTTTCAAGTCGGCGGTTCGTCGCGGCAATGATTCGGACATCTACAGCGTGTGTTTCGGTGCCGCCCATGGGTTCTACCTCGCGTTCTTGTAAGACGCGTAAGAGTTTCATCTGGACCTCAATCGGCAATTCTGCGATTTCGTCAAGGAAGATGGTGCCGCTGTCGGCTTGTTGAAATTTGCCCTTCCTTGCGCTGTGTGCATCGGTGTACGCCCCTTTGACGTGTCCGAAAAGCGCGCTTTCGATGAGACTGGAGGGCATCGCCCCGCAATCAACAACAACGAAAGGGTTGTGAACACGGCGACTGTTTTGATGAATCAATTGGGCGACGAGTTCTTTACCTGTCCCGCTTTCGCCTAAGACGAGAACGGTTTCATCACTGACAGCGGCGCGTCCAATTTTATGGTAAACTTCCTGCATCGCTGCGCTCTGCCCGACCATCCTTCCTTGTCCATCGGCATCAATGGCAGTTATGGATGTCTTGACATCCTTCGTCTGCTTTGTGGCAGCGGCGGCGCGTGAGACGAGATCCAGTAATTGCTTCTGGTCAATCGGTTTGGTGAGGTACCCGTAGGCGCGTTGTTTCGCTGCGTCAATAGCGGTTTGCGTTGTGCCATGTGCTGTGATTATAATGATTGAGGCGGTGCTATTGGACTGCTGGATGTCCTCAATTAATTCAAGCCCGTTTGCGTCGCCCAACCAGATATCAAGCAGGATAACGTCAACATTTGCCTCCTCGACAGCCGCGAGGGTCTCCGCGCCATTTCGTGCTTTGAGTGTCTCGTATCCTGCCCTCTCAAGTGTGGCAGCGAGTATGTGTCGAAGACTATCGTCATCGTCAGCGATAAGGACTAAATTTGACATTTCTTTTCTTTTTCCTTGCGGTATCGTTAATTCACAGGGAGTGACATGACAAATGCTGTGCCAACTTCAAGGTTCGGATCGACTTCAATGAGCCCTTGGTGTTCGGCAAGAATTTTTTGACTAATGTAAAGCCCAAGTCCTGTTCCCTTCTGTTTAGTGGTATAAAATGGATCGAAGAGCATCGGAATATCCTCGGATGGAATGCCCGGACCATCATCCTGAACCCGTACATGAATGCTTCCGTTTTCGGATAGATATTCTGTCTGAATTGTCAGTGTCCCTCCTATGTCCATCGCTTCAATGGCATTATAGAATAGATTGAGAAGCACCTGCGTTATGCCGTCTTCGTTTATATTGACGTGTGGACAGCTATTGTCGTATTGTGTGGCGACTATGATCGTCCGATGCTCCAATTCAGGTTGGCAGATAGCGAGACTACTCTCCAGCAATTGATGAATATCGGTCCGTTTCGCGGGTTGCATGGCAGGTTTGCTGAAAGCGAGCAACTGTTCAATAAACCGGTTGAGTCTATCCACCTCTTTAATAATGATCGCGGTGTATTCCTGAATCTCAGCTTGAGAGAGTTGTACCTTATCAGTATCGGTTTCGGCGTGTGAATCTGCTTCTGTCTCCGTATGCTGGAGGAGTTGGGTGCCGAGGCGGATACTGCCCAACGGGTTTCGCACTTCGTGTGCGATCGTTCGGACTAACCTTCCGAGTGTCGCCAGCCGTTCCGATTCGACGAGCGCGTCGATTGTCTGCTGAATTTTGACGCGTTGTGCAATCGTTGAGGCGATAATTGTCAATAGCCGCCGATCGTCTTCGGCTGAGAATTCATCTGAAGCTTTGTCAATTGTCAATGTACCGATAACGTGTTCTTCGACGATAATCGGGATACACCAGAAAGCGATCACATCTTTAGATTCGACGCGTTCTGGCTCAAAAAATTTAAGATAACTGAGCGGACTCCGGGTTTGTGGCACGCCGATCGCTTTACCGGATGTCAGCACCTGTCTCTGGATGTCTTCCATCTGATCGTCGGTGCCTCGTTTCATTTCAGCTGGCGTGAGCCCCAAGACGGTTTCTACGGAAGTAACGACCTTGCCCTTTTCATAGAGATGTAAGGCACCCCGATAGATACCGAGACGTTTGGACAAAATCTCGATGATCCGCTGAAAGAGCCCCTGCAGCTCAAGATTCGTGTTCGCCGCTTGGCTCACCTCAAAAAGTGTGGAGATGTCCCGCACCTGTTTTTCCAAATTCGCGTTGACGCTGTGTATCTCCTCCATCTCTGCGACCCCACTCCGTCGCTGCGTTTGGAATTGACGGATGATACGGATAACACCAAACACAAGGAACGGATAGAGCAGGGCAATAATGATGCTTTCGGTCTGCTTCGGGTAGCGAAAGACATAGACCCAATTGGCTAATGCCGTGATGCCGAACAAGATGTTTTGTTCGCGAGGACTTGCATAGATGACCGCGAGGATCATCACGCCGTAGTAGCAGTGACTCGCAGCGGGATAATAGGCCTGCATCTGAAATAGATGTGTACTGATATTGATAAGTAGTACAAAAAATGCCAAAAAAAATGTTAGCATATTTGATTAATCAAAGACTCAGGAAATTGTTGAGCATTTTTAATCCGACGCGCCCGCTCTTTTCAAGGTGGAACTGTGTTGCGATGAGGTTATCGTGTGCAATCGCGCTGCAGAATTCGAGTCCGTACTCCGTTTTTCCAATCACGATGTCGGCTGCCTCTGGAACCGGATAGTAAGAATTGACGAAATAGAAGTGCGCAGGATTTGGAACGTCTTTAAAGATTGGATGCGGTTGTATCTGATGTACTTCGTTCCACCCGATTTGTGGCACTTTTAATGTGGCGGTTTTCTTTTGTGCTCCTATCGTTGGATATTTTCGGACGTATCCGGGGAGGAGCCCTAAGCATTCGGCATCCTCTTCTTCACTGTGTTCAAAAAGGATCTGGATACCGATGCAAATGCCGAGCATAGGTTTACCGGTACGATAGAAATCTGTCAAGACCTGGTTGAGTCCGCGTTTTTGTAAGGTTTGCATGGTGGCTTTTGCGGCACCGACACCGGGGAAAATGACGCGATCCGCTGCGAGTATCGTTTCAGCGGCAAACGTAATCTGATTTTGGTAACCGAGGTGTGTTAGCGCGCGCGCAACGCTTGTGAGGTTGCCTGCGTCGTAGTCTATAATTGCAATCATTGTTTTCTGTTTGGTTGTATTTTAATTCTTCTGGACGACTTCTTCAACTGTCTTATAGAGATTGGCAGTCTCAATGCCGGCGATGGCGGCTTCTGAGCCTTTGTTGCCTGCCTTGATACCGGCGCGTTCAAGTGCCTGCTCTATCGTATCTGTCGTGATGACCCCGTAGATGACGGGGATATTGGTGTTAGCTGATATACTCGCGATCCCCTTCGCGCTTTCGGCTGCGACGTAGTCGAAGTGTGGGGTCGCGCCTCGGATGACTGCACCGAGACAGAGCAACGCATCATATTTTTCACTCTCTGCCAGGCGTTTGGCGATTCCGGGAATCTCAAAGGCACCGGGAGTCCAAAACACATCCACCGCATCTAAGTCGACACCGTGCCGTTTTAGCGCATCTAACGCGCCAGCGAGGAGTTTTTCGGTAACAAAGCTATTGAATCGACTCACAACAATACCGAATGTGAGTCCTTCGCCGATAAGATGTCCTTCGTAGACATTTGGCATTTTTTATTGATCTTCAGTTTTCAGTTTTCAATCGTCAGTTAAAGAGGCAGCTTGGACAATCAAATGTCTCTTATAACTGAAAACCGTTAACTGTTAACTGATAACTCTCCTATTCTTTATTCCTCATCAAGGAGGAGGTGTCCGAGTTTGGAACGTTTTGTTTCTAAATAGCCGCGGTTAAAGGAATTCGGTTTGGTTTGAAGCGGAACGCGTTCAACGATTTCAAGTCCGTGTCCATCCAACCCTCTGACCTTTTGTGGATTGTTCGTCATCAAACGCATCTTTCGGACGCCTAAGTCTGCCAATATCTGTGCCCCGATGCCGTAATCTCGTAAATCGGCAGGGTATCCAAGATGTTCGTTTGCTTCCACAGTATCCAATCCGTCGTTATCTTGAAGTTGATAGGCACGGAGTTTCCCCTTGAGTCCCATCCCTCTGCCTTCTTGCCGCATATAGAGAAGGACACCTCTGCCTTCCTTTTCAATGTTTTGGAGTGCGATATCGAGCTGTTCACCACAATCGCATCTGAGCGAACCGAAGACATCCCCTGTCAAACATTGCGAATGCACGCGGACCAAGATCGGGGTCGCGTCGGCAATATCGCCTTTCGTGAGTGCCATGTGCGTTTTATCCGTTTCGACGTTCTCACCTGATGTATCTGTGCTTTCGTAGGCGTAGAGTTTGAACTTACCGTGTGCTGTGGGTATATCCGCGGTCGCGACGCGTTTAATGAGCGTCTCTGTCTGACGGCGATATGCGATCAGATCGGAGATCGTGATAATTTTAAGTTGATGTTGTGCTGCGAACTCCATCAATTCAGGGACGCGTGCCATGCTGCCATCTTCGTTGAGTATCTCACAGAGGACCCCTGCGGGATATAACCCCGCCATTCGTGCTAAATCAACCGTGGCTTCGGTATGTCCGGCACGCCGTAGCACTCCGCCCGGTTTTGCGTCTAACGGGAAAATGTGCCCCGGTCGAACGAAATCTGAGGGGACAGCCTCCGCATCGACAAATTTCTGGATCGTGTATGCGCGTTCCTGTGCGGAGATACCCGTGGTCACCTCTTTCGCGTCAATAGTGACCGTAAATGCTGTCTGCATCTGTGCTGTGTTAGCGGCGACCATCGGTTGGAGTTCAAGTTCGGCGAGGCGTTCTGAACAGGTAGGTAAGCATATCAATCCCCTGCCGTATCTCGCCATGAAATTGATACACTCCGCTGTCACCTTTTCAGCCGCCATGATGAGATCGCCTTCGTTCTCACGGTCGGGTTCATCAACGACGATAATCATGTCCCCGTTTTCGATTGCGGAGATTGCTTCAGGAATGGTATTAAAAGTGTTTGGCATTTTTTTAATGATGCGCCAAGCGTTAAATGGCACCTTATGTAATTTAACGGTTTTGCTTGAGGTCCATCTGCCGCCGTTGTTGGCAGACTTATAGCATTTTAATCGATATAACCGTGTTTCGCTAAAAAACGTAAGTTGAGCGTCTCGGATGGGGGTTGCTCGGTCCGCCCTTTCTCTGTTTCGGTATTTTCGAGAAGCGTTTCAATATAACGCGCAACGATGTCAACTTCAAGATTGACCTTTGCCCCGTTCCGTTTCGTTCCTAAAGTTGTGACCTGTTTTGTATGCGGAATCAAGGCGACTTCAAAGGCTTCCGTGTGGATGCCTGATACAGTTAAGCTGATACCATCAACGGTGACAGACCCTTTGTAGGCGATGTAGCGTCTGATATTGCTGCTCATTGTTACCTGCATCAGAGAAGCATCGCCTTCGTCTTTCCATCCGCAGATCGTCGCAACTTCATCTACATGTCCGAGGACAAGATGTCCGCCCAATCTGTCGCTTAACCGGAGTGAGCGCTCAAGGTTAACCTGTTCACCGACTATTCGTTCACCTAATGTCGTGCGGCGCAAGGTTTCAGCAGATATATCGGCGGTAAATGCTTCCGGTGCAAGCGAACGGATTGTGAGACAAGCACCGTCAACGGCGATACTGTCGCCGATTTCCGCCTCTGAGAGAACGTTAGGTGCCTGAATTTCAAGCACGGCACCTTCGGATTTGCGCTGGATATTTTTGATTCTGCCGAGCTCTTCAATAATCCCGGTAAACATATTATAGATACCCCTCAATGAGGAAGTCGGAACCCAGTATCTGCGTGATACGGACTCCCTGCAAGCGCCGTACAACTATCAAACTGGAAACGCCTTCGCCGCCGATGGGTCCAGGGGCATTCTGCCCGCCAATGATTATAGGTGCCACAAAACAGATAACCTTATCAACGATTCCTGCTGCGATAGCGGAGGCATTGATTTCGCCGCCGCCTTCTATCAGGACGCTCGTTATCTCACGTTTGCCCAATATCTCCATCAGATTCTTAAAACAGACTCGGTTGCCGTGTGCTGCTGGCACGGTTATCACCTCCGCCCCTGCGTTTTCGAGTGCTTCTACGTTTTTGGGCGGTGCTTCTGGTGTTACGGCCATAAGCACACCGGCACTGCTTGCGGCGTTAAAGATGCGTGCGTCTGTGGATATTCGCGCGTGTGAATCCATCACAATACGGATCGGATCTTGTCCGGGTCTGTCCTGAAGTCGCGTCGTCAGTGCTGGATTATCGCGTTCGACTGTGCCTCTACCGACGAGGATCGCGTCTACTGTGTCCCGAATCTCATGTCCACGTTGCCGCGATGCCTCAGACGTAATCCATTGCGACTCACCCGTAACAGTCGCTATTTTTCCATCAAGACTCATAGCGATCTTGAGGATAACAAACGGCAGACCCGTCTGAATGTATTTCGTGTGAACCTCGTTTAATTTTTCTGCTTCCTGCTGACATACGCCTACATGAACGTGGATGCCTGCTTTTTCAAGTTGGCGAACCCCGTTGCCTGCAACCTTCGGATTCGGATCAACAGCTGCGATGTGGACATCAGCGATGCCAGCCTGAATCAGTGCTTCTGTGCAAGGCGGGGTGCGTCCCCAATGACAACACGGCTCAAGTGTGGTGTAAAGCGTCGCACCTTTGGCATCCTCTCCGGCGGCGTTGAGTGCGTGGATTTCGGCGTGTGGCGTTCCCGCTTTTTGATGATACCCTTCGCCGATAACCTTACCGTTTTTTACGATAACTGCCCCAACGAGCGGATTCGGACTGGTGCGTCCTATTGCTTGTTTTGCCAACTGCAGTGCGCGTTGCATGAAGGCGATATGTGCTGCGTCCATAGCGAATAGTATATCATATTTTCGTTAGAAATCAAAACATTTCTTATTCTGTCGCCACCGTTTTCAGGGTTTCAAGAATTTCTGTCTGTTTAGCGAGATCAAATTGGTGCGTGCCGATGTACATGTATCTGATAATGCCTGTTTTGTCAATAATAAAAGTTGACGGTCGCGCGATGTTGTATGCCTCAAGGCTGAGCCAGTGATAGACACCGTAACTTTTGATGACACGCCGTGTTTTGTCCACCAATAACGGGAACGTGATGCCGTTCTTATCGGCATAACCGCGGAGTTCACGGGGCCACTGCCCCGCAATCGCAAGCGGCGTGGCTGCATAAGCTGCATAAGCGTCAACATTTTCTTGGACTGCCGACAACTGGCGGCGACTGTTCGGTCACCATGTCCCTCGAAAAAAAGTTAGGACAACGTTTTGCTCGTTGTGATAAGCTTCAAGCGATATATCTTTTCGCTGATGCGATGGCAGCGTAAAGAGCGGTGCAGTATCACCGACGTTGAGAATTTTATTTTTACGTGGCATTTTGTAAAAGCCAAATAAGGATTTCAAAGTTAAAGTTTTGATAAGTATTATACCTTTGTTGATGTCAGGATGTCAAATCTTTTTTAGGCAATCAGAAAGTATCCTTGACAAAATAAAGGATATAGATAAAATAGTCCGCAAAACAGAAGCAATAGTGGGTATCTCTTTGCAACGCTTAAAACCGAAAGGAACAAGTTTATGATTCAAACGGCTTATAAGGAAACGTATCGTCCACAGTTCCATTTTACACCGAAAACGAACTGGACTAACGACCCGAACGGGTTAATCCACTATAAAGGCGAGTATCATCTCTTCTTTCAACATAACCCATCGGGTATCAATTGGGGCAATATGACTTGGGGACACGCCGTCAGTCGCGATCTCGTCCATTGGAAACAGCTGCCGCACGCCATCCATCCAGATGAACTCGGTACTATCTTCTCCGGTTCCGGAGTTGTAGATTGGAAAAATACCGGTGGCTTTCAGACGGGTGACGAAGCGGTACTTGTTAATTTCTACACCTCTGCCGGCAGCCATGCCCCGGAACCCGTGCCGTTTACGCAGAGTATCGCCTATAGCAACGACCGCGGGCGAAGCTGGGTAAAATATGAGGGGAACCCGGTCATTGAGCATATCGTCGCAAGTAACCGGGACCCGAAGGTGATCTGGCATGAACCGACAGAAAAATGGGTGATGGCACTCTATCTCGATAAAAACGATTACACGCTGTTCGGTTCAACCGATCTCAAAGAATGGACGCGGTTATCTGACCTGGAGATTCCGGATACAGAATGCCCTGATATTTTTGAACTCCCTGTTGACGGGGATCCTGAGAACACTAAATGGGTTTTTTGGGGCGCGGCGGGGAAGTATTATGTCGGTAACTTCGATGGTACAACATTTACACCGGAAGACGAGGCACATCGTGCCGACTATGGTGCCAATTTCTATGCAGCACAGACGTGGAGCGACGTACCAGAATCCGATGGCAGACGCATCCAGATCGCATGGATGAGCGGCAGCAATCCACCAGATATGCCGTTCAACCAACAGATGAGTTTCCCCTGTCAGTTGACGCTTCGGACGACTTCGGAAGGTATCCGTCTCCATAGAGAACCGGTCGCGGAAATTGAAAACATTCATGCGTATACGCACGCATGGAGCGACCTGACGCTTAAAGTCGGGGAAGATCCACTTGCCGGGTTGACAGGTGAGTTGTTCGACATCCGCGCTGAAATCGCGCTTAAGGATGCAAGTGCTGTCGGCTTCAAGATTCGTGGACAAGACGTGCGTTATGCTGTCAGTGAACAACAACTGACATTCCTTGAGAGAAGTGGTCCACTTGCACCACAGGATGGCAAAATCTGTTTGCAAATTCTGGTAGATCGTATCTCTATAGAGGCATTTGGGAACAGTGGTGAACTCTCAATGACCTCGTATTTCCTTCCAGATTTGGATAACGCGGATATCGGTGTTTACGCGGAAGGTGGGGATGCGACTTTGGTATCGCTGAAGGTGCATGAGTTAAAATCGGCGTGGGTGTAATTGCGTTATCGGTAGGCGGGGTTACAGACCCCGCCAGCGAGGATAGAAAAGAGGTGCTAAACGCTAAACGACTCGCCACAACCGCATGTGTTTTTAGCGTTTGGGTTGGTTATTTTAAAGCCGGAATCCATTAACCCGTCGTTATAGTCGAGGACAGAACCGGCGAGGTATAGCGTGCTGCGCGGATCAACGAACACCTTTAATCCGTGGAATTCGAACACTTTGTCGGTGTCTTTTTTGGCACCAAACTCGAGGTTATATTGGAAACCGGAGCATCCGCCTCCGACAACTTGCATCCGCAAACCGAGTTCGGATTCAGGCGACGTTTCACTGTTACTAATGAGTGTGATGGCTTTTTGTGCTGCAGATTCTGTGACACTAATCATGATATATGCACCTCCTATTTGGATTGAAAATCAGCAATGGCGTTTTTGAGAACATTTTCAGCAGCGTCAGCGTAACGCAGTTTATCTTGTGGCAGCCCGCCTAACGCATCGGAGAGCTGCGCTGCGGTGAGTCCTTGTGCTTCCGAGGTATGCGTTCCGGTAACGAGTTCGGTGAGGACAGAAGCACTCGCGATAGCCGTCGGGCATCCGAATGCTCGGAATTTCGCCGCAACAATGACACTATCGACAATTTTGAGCGTTAATTGTATCATCTCACCGTTGGCAGGCGAACCGACAGTTGCAGTGCCGTTGGCATCTGTGATCGTCCCAACATTGCGTGGGTTTTCGTAATGGTCGGTTACCTGCGGTGTATACATAAGATGTCATCAACTGTAGTCTATAAGCTAATTTACAGAAGTCCTTTTTGAATTATACAACATTTTAAAACGTGTGTCAAATTTTTATGTTGAAACTTAACCACAATCCCCTTATGATAGTTACAAAAATACGATGAAGGAGAGCGTTCATAATGTTTCAAAACTGTCAATTAATCTTCGGTTTAGTGCTCTGCTTGCTATTGATACAGCCGTTTACGGGCTTTGCCGTGGAAGAATTTAAGGTTTCTAAGAACGGGAAAGGCGAACAGATTTGGTTTGAGGCAGAAGCCTTTGATGAAAGGGATTCCGAGAATGTCTATAAATTAGGCAAAGCCGAAGGTGCCCTCGATCCCTCGAAGGGTGCCTTTGGGGATATTGTCACGAACGTTGGTGCTGGCGCGAAAGGTTGGATACTCTATACTTTCGACATCAGTGCCGCTGGCGGTAAAGCAGGTGACTGGCGTTTCATCGGACGCGTCATTAATCCGAGCAATCACTCGGATTGGCTATGGGTTTTAGGGGACGATGGCGATAAAGTTACGAAGGACCTGAAAAACCCACCTAACTTTGTCCGTCCGGATCATATCATCTTTGAAGAAAACGTCCCTGAATGGGCATGGATGCGGACCGGCGATTTTGGAAAAGATGCTGGCACAATCAACGCATTACAAGACGGTGAAAATGTCATGATGATATGGACACGACAGAGCTCGAACCAAGTTCAATACGACGTTTTCTGCTGGTCCAGTGATTTGGAATATGAACCTACGGATGAAGACTACGAAAAAGCGGAAGCGAAAACGCTGTCGGTAGAACCCGATGGGTTACTCACGACAACGTGGGGGCGGCTTAAGCAGTAGATTCGGTATCTGCATCAGGCGTTTTTGGCTCTATCTCTGCTTGGCATTCCTCACAATAACCGATGATCTCATTACGGAAGCGTACGGCTTTAAAGTTGTGCGCTTCACACACCGCTTTTTGCAAGTCATCAATCCCCGGCTCCTTAAACTCAACAATCTGATTACACCGGAGACAGATAAGGTGCGCATGTTCCTTGAGCGAATGGATGCTCTCATAACGCGTGTTCTTCTGTGCGTCAATAAATTCTGTCAGCAACCCGCTCTGCACAAGCAAAGGCAGCGTTCGATAGATCGTCGGCCGCGACACCAAGTAACCGTTTCGGCGCATCTGCACCAAAAGGTCCTCCGTTTGGAAATGGCCGGGATAGTCGAAGACTTGGTTTAAGACATCCAATCGCTTTTGCGTTAAACGGAGCCCACAACTTTTGAGATAGTCCTCAAACTGCTTTTCAAACTCGATTGTGTCCATTGTGTCCGAAGATTTTTCTACAGTTTCCATCTTCTGTACCTTGTTAAGTAGCTATATTTATAGACCGACTCGGCGGGGCAAGGTCGTTCTCCACAGCATACTTATAAAAGAGCTCAAGACCTGCGATTTCAGATTCGCCGAAGTCGTATTTGATACGATTTTGTAAATAGTCGAGGCAGAGGTTTTCAGGTAACCCTAATTTTCGCGCCTCAAGGTGTGCGATCTCCGGAATTTGTGTGATCCCCAACGCTTTTGATTCTCGCAGCACCTCGGGTAAGTCCGCAAGACACGCGGTATCTCTTGCAACCCAACAGGCATAGACAAACGGCAGCCCTGTTAATTCATGCCAAGCCTCACCGAGGTCAACACTATATTCCGTTGTGTCAAGATGTCTGAGGGCAGGGTCCCCAATCAGGAGGACTGCCTCAAACGGTGGATATTGACGGCTTTGGAGTACTGTGCTCGGAACGACTGTCGGTGCGCACATCGTGAACGCGGGCGAAACTCCATATCTTTCCGCAAGTAGCACTTTCAGTAAGGCAACGGAAGTCCGAGAACTCGTATCAAGTGCGATGCGTTGAATTTCGTGAATCGGCACACGACTGAACAGTTGAATGCTTTTGACGCTTCCGTGTGATGCGATTGCGATATCGGGAAGCATGCAGTAATCTGTGCCTGGCGGGTTCGCGCGAAAATATTCGATAATCGGAATTAACCCGACATCCAGTTTAGCTTCACTTAATTGCGTTGCGATACGGCTCGGCATATCCACACTGAGTGCAATATTTGTCTGAATTTCTTCGTTCAAAAGGGGATAAATGAGCGGTTTGGTGTTCAAAAACGAGACCGCGCCTACCCTCAAGCGGCTTTCCTGTACCACCGATTCCCCTCTCGAATGATTTCATTGTAAAGTGTATCGCGCTCAACAGGCACGAAACCGGCTTCTTCAATGAGATGTGTTAGCGACGAAACGGAGACAGCCTCGGGCGTATCCGCCCCTGCCATGTGTGTAATTTTTTCCTCAGTCACGGTGCCATCAATATCATCGGCACCAAAACGGAGGGCGATTTGCGCGGTTTTCAAACCGGTCATAATCCAATAGACTTTAATATGCGGGAGGTTATCGAGCATGAGACGTGCGACCGCAATGTTCCTAAGATCAGTTAACCCCGTTGTTGAAGGCAGATATGCCATACGTGTATTCGCGGGGTGAAAAGCGAGCGGAATAAAGGTCACAAAGCCACCGGATTTATCTTGTTGTTCGCGGAGTCGTATGAGATGATCTACCCGATCCTCGTTTGTCTCAAGGTGTCCATATAACATCGTGGCATTTGTGGAAATACCGAGACGATGCGCGATATCGTGGATCTCTAACCAGCCGTCAGCACTGAGTTTACCGGGGCAAATTTTTTCGCGCGTCTCCTCTGCGAAAATTTCGGCACCCCCACCGGGCAAGGAATCTAAACCTGCCTCACGCAACGCCGTTAAAACTTCTTCCACCGACATTTTAAAGATACGTGAGAAGTGGTGAATTTCGACAGCTGTGAAAAATTTGAGATGGACTTGGGGCATCCGTTCTTTGAGTCCACGGATCATATCAAGGTAGTACGTAAACGGCAGTTTCGGATGCAAGCCGCCGACGCTGTGAATTTCGGTGCATCCGTTTTCTACGGAATACATCGCTTTATCTAAAAATTCATCAACGCTCATTTCCCAGGCACCTTCGGTTTGCATGTTTTTCCGGGCAAAAGCGCAAAAGTGGCATCGCGCGTGAAGGATACAGACATTTGAATAGTCGATGTGTTGGTTGATATTATAGTAGGCGACGCTTCCATTTAAACGTTCACGGACATGGTTAGCGATGAACCCGACCCCGGTAATATCCGGGCTTTCGTAAAGCGCAACCCCTTCTTCAAAGGTGAGCCGTTGTTCTGCCTTGACTTTTTCATAGATAGCAGACAATTTCGGGTCGGTAAAACGAGTGTAATGCTCCATTATTTTTTATCCTAATGCTTATCAATTTCCAGTGAAGTGAAAAATTACTTGACACTTATCTCTTTCTAAAGGTATTATAGCATAGCAACTTTAAAGATGCAAGTTTTTTTCTTCTCAACATCGGATTTGGGTACCAAAGAGGAGTAATAATTTGATGTCAAAATTAGGACTGATTCATTACAATTACGCAAGCAGTTCGCTTGACGATTTCCTGAAATTTACGAGTGAAACGGGTTTCGGTTATGTTGAACTCCAGATCGGCGATGTATGGAATGCGGAGACCACCGATCCTGAAAAGAACGCCGAAGCTGTGAGAGGACAAGTTGAAGGTTACGGTTTACAAGTCTCAGCACTCGCAGCCGGGAATGATTTTGTTCTGCTGGAAGAAGACACGATCCGTGCGCAAGTGGATCGGATGGAACGTATTGCAGGGCTCGCTAAACTGCTCGGCACTTCCGTCCTCCGTACAGAAGGCGGGGCAGCGAAGGATGCCGTCCCCGAAAGTCGATGGGTCGAAGCGATGGCTGGGTGCCTAAAACGATGCCTAGAATTCGCTGAACGTGATGAAGTCTACTTAGCAGTGGACAACCACGGCATCGTTACAAACGATGGCGATTTGCAGGTAGAACTCTTTGAGCGGGTCGGTTCCAAATACGTCGGCGCGAATATGGATACAATGAATTACCGCTGGGCGGGCCACGATTTAGAGACGGTGGGCAGATACTATGAAATCGTCGCGCCGTATACATTGCACACACACCTGAAAGATGGGACAGGTTCACGTGGTAATTATCGCGGCGAAGCACTCGGCGAAGGCGAAATAGACCTTGCAAAGGCAATTCGCTGCTTAAGAGAAGCGGGTTACGACGGGGTCTGGTGCTGCGAATATGAGGGTAGAGAAAACGACGGCACGGGGCAGCGGAAAAGTTTTGATTGGATGCAAGCCAACCTGTAATTGATAATGAACGAGCCAACCGACCTCATCACACTCACAACCGACTTCGGCACGAGCGATGCTTATGTCGGGATCATGAAGGGCGTGATCCTCGGTATCAATCCGGATGTGCGGGTGGTTGATCTCACACATGCCATTCCACCGCAGGATATCCACGATGCTGCGTTTTCAATCCATTCCGCGCATCGCTATTTTCCGGAAGGCACGATCCACACCATCGTCGTTGATCCGGGGGTAGGGAGCGACCGGCGGGCTGTGGTTTGCCAAACGGATCGCGCGTTTTTCGTCTGTCCCGACAACGGCATATTGACCTATCTGCTACAAGAGATTGAGATAATAAATGCAGTAGCAATTCAGAATCGGGCTTACTATCTACCAGAGGTGAGCAACACCTTCCACGGTAGAGATATTTTTGCGTCTGTCGCTGCGTATCTATCGCTTGGGGTGCCGCCTGCGGACATCGGGCCGCCAGTAGCGGATCTCGTCCGACTCCCGATTCCGAGCGTTCAGGTCTCTGAAAACGCAATCATCGGGCAAATTGTCAAAATTGACAGGTTTGGGAACGCGATAACGAATATATCGGAAAGTGTGCTTGCCGGCATTAGGTGTCCTTACGAAATTAAAGTCGGAAGTACGCGACTGACGCGACTCAACCGTGCTTACGCCGAATCTGAGGTCGGTAAACCTCTGGCACTTATCGGGAGTATTGGATTGTTAGAAATTGCGATTAATGGCGGAAGTGCGGAAGTCAGTTTGGGCTTAAAATGCGGCGATGAGGTTGTCATCCAGAAAGCACCATAGGTGTCAATTTAGAAACCGAACCGGAAACCCCTTGAAAAAAACCGTGAACCCCAATAATTTCTTAGAATTGAATGCCTCTGTTCGGCGGGTGTGTAAAGTTTTTGGCAGCGGTCCGTCCTGCAATCTATCGGACTGTAATCTCTTTGGTTTCCCTGTAAGGGGTTTTTGCTTGTGTGGTATCGCCTCACAGTGAAATCTGATGCTTTTCACTCGCAAAACTTTCATAGCAAATTTCATAGCAACCCTTGATGAAAAGCGTCTAAAACCCAGTCGTAATCTGGATTTATGCCATTTTCTATCCATCCCATCTAACGGATTTAACTATGAAAACTATGAAAATTATGAAATATGGACTGTCATTTTTTGACGATCTATAAGTGAAACTTTGAGAAAAATAAGCGCAGAGGCATCGGGGCACGGTTTCCCCGTAAATTGAATGACCCAGAATAGGAACACATCAACCGTCTGCTTGGAGCATTTTAGAAGTCGGATGAACGGCTGAAGGACGTTCTTGCACGACTGGAATGACGTAACTCCGGATCGTCACATTTCCTGCTAACGTCTCTGTCTCTATGCGAACTTCTGCCCGTTCACGATGATCGAAGACAACATAGTATCCTTCCGTTGTGCCTTCCGATGTGAGATAGGCAGCGAGCTGCTGTTTGCCTGCTTCATAGCGTGCCATACCTCGCCAAATCTTTGTTTCAACGATATATTTCTGTCTATTATATGTGATGAGAATATCGATCCTACCACGCCCAGTTTGAACCTCAAGGTACATATTACCGCCAATTGTCTGGACAAACTGATCGAGATAGGTCAGTAGGAGATGACGACCAACAGACTCTTGTGGCGTTTGCGGCACTTGTAGAATGCGGAAACCCGCCCGCGCGATGAAGTCCCGAAAGTTATCAAGTAACCGCTCCATGGCAAGCTCTCCCGCCTCTGCGAGATACGCGCGGAAGCCTGTGAGGTTGTCTTCGGGAAAATACGCGTCCTCTAATCCGTTGACTGTCGGTTTGAAGGCTTGCAGGATAGCATATAGGTAAATCGGGTTAGCGATCTCACAGAAACCATCCGCACCTTCGGAGATAACGCCATAAGTCGCAAGTGCATCTATGATCTCGTCATGCAGATTGAAGGGCACGCCATCATCTTGTGCGGTGATTCTCATGAGGATTTTCTCAAAACGTGCGTCTTTTCGAATATTCGTTGTCAGATGACTAATGTTAGTGTTCCGACTGCGGAGGAGTCGTGTATGTGCTGCTGTCCAATGTTCCATCGTAATCGTCTCAGTTTTCGGGATGTCCATCTCTTCAGTGAGAATCTGTGCCAACCGATTGACCAGCACGGGTTGACCAGCCGTCTGTTTATGAAGACTTTCTATCACCTCCGGCATAAACGCTTGCCCGACTTCTTCGGTATACTGTCCAAGCAGCTCATGTACCTGTTGAAGTGTAAAATTCGGTAAGTGAAACTCGTCCTGAATATTGAACGGCGAGATAGACCTGTCGTAGTTGAGTTGAATAATGTTCTTAACTCCGACAATGCCGACGCTGTGTGGACAGCGCGTTTTTCCTGAAAGATAGATATGACGGAGCGACCGCAGAAAACCTGTGACAGCGTCCCGTGGAATAGCATCAAACTCGTCGATGAGCAGCACAACGTTCTGCTTAATGCCATAGTACGATTCAAGCAGCTGGGCAAATTGCGTAAAAAATCCTCTCACCGAGAGGTGGCTGGTGATTTGTGCACTCTCCAAAAATTGCATCACCGTTGTGGGCAGCACCTCGCCACGTCCGTGAAAAACAGTTTCTACTTCCCTACGAATATCTTCGCAGAAACCTTCGTAAAAATCGGAGGGTGTACAACCTTCATAAATCTCAAAATTGAGTGGGATCGGGAAGTAGTTCGGATCCTCCGCGACCAGCGCATCGAGTACCAATTGGAAAAAGGTCGTCTTACCGGTCTGGCGGGGCGCGAATAGAACGATATATTTACCCTGTTTGACGCGATTGATGAAATCAGCTGTCTCCTCTGTACGCGGAACAATATAGTGATCTTCAGGGTATAAGCGACCTTCGGTTCCAAAACGTCTCATTTTTATCTGCTCCATTTAGAGTAGCGTTCGCGCCAGTTGCTGCTAAACCTCGAGTTATTGTATCAGATGGTTGTGTAGAAGTCAATATTAATATTATTGCTGCCCAGGGTTATTTAGTTTTCCATTTTTTAACCAAATTTTCAGCCCCCAGGTCCGGTAGGTTCGGTTTCCTAACCGAACCGGCTCCTTCTGAAGTTGGGTTTCACTGCATTCTTGATTGTGAATATGGATATGTTAGATGGGCGTATATTTGGCAAACACATCTATCTTCCAAGTTCCGTTCAACCCAACCTACGCTCCTAAATTGACATCGTAGGGGCAGGGTCCCCCAGCCCGACAATTGACACCGTAGGGGCAGGGTCCCCCAGCCCGACAATAACAAATTTTCGTAAGTGAGCATCGTAGGGGCAGGGTCCCCCAGCCCGCCTGCGTTTTTTGGACGCTCCGTTTCTCATGGTATTGCGTAAGTCCTAAAAAAATCAAGGTCATTCAATTGTCCATTTTCCGATCAAATTTTCCTCCCCCGGCCCGGTAGGTTCGGTTTCCTAACCGAACCGGCTCCTTTCCGGTAGGGTTTTTGCTGGGGGTATTTGATTGGGGTTTTTGCTTGGGTGTTTCTGCGGATTTCTGCGGATTTCTTCACGGTTTTGCGGTGTATTCACCCAAATGCGATCTGCATTCCTAACCGAACCGGATCCTTGAAAAAAAGACGTGAAACCCAATAATTTCTTAAAATTGAATGACCCTACAAAAAAATAAAAAAATTGACATTCCTACAAATTTGTGGTATACTCATAAACGTACGCGCGATATACGCGATTCGTCGATCAGCCGTGAACGCGGCATAAATTGCCCAAGAACCCAGACGGTGTCTTGCTTTAGAGTTGTTTTTAGTTAAAAATCGCGTTTGCGCCAGTGTACACGCGGGTTTTCTGAATTTTTAGGCAGAATTTTGAGGGGAAAAAAGCACCGCGCAGTTCGCGTATATTTTTGGGCTTTTGAAGTCACGGCCCCACTGGGATTAGAATGGGTTTCTTGCAATCAATTTTCCCATTTGAAGGGCATTGAAACTGAACTGGCTACTGGTCACTGGCTACTGGTTACTGTCTTTCAATCTACTTTCCCGTTTGAAGGGAATTGAAACCCTGTCCGCCGATTTTTTGTAAAAAGGCAGGGTAAAACGCTACGATATACAATTTGTAAAGGAGGAAAAATGTCAAAAATCTATTGTCTCGGTGTCGAGGGCGGATTTATGGGATCCGATGGACTAAGGGAAATTTATATGCAAATTCTCGTGTGTGATAGCGATAGACAGTCGTTAGTCCCTTATTATTTTGACAGAAGTATAAAACCGATGGGAAGGGTTAAGGTAATTATCCCAGCAGGTCCTGATCATCCGGATGCTCTTATTGATGCCTTTCTTGCATTCTTCCCCAAACACTTTGAGTCCTGTCCATCATTGACAAAAGTCACCGAGGGATTAACCCAAGCGAGGCGTATTGATTTTCATCTCGATGGTGAACCACCCGGTTGGGCACAACTGCGAGAAGAAGCGAGACCGCTCTTCAAAAAATTGATAATTTACGAGGCGGAGCTCACCCCACTTTCGTCTGAGCAATAAATGCCTGGGAGGAAGCATCATGTTATCAATAACTGTGGGGTCGAAGGCCCCCAACCTATAAAGGTAAATCTTATGTTTATCAAAGTTCGTGAAAATGATCATCCAGGATATGAAGTGCTTGCAGTCAACTTAAACGCTTGCGATAGAATTATACTCAATGAGGTTGTCGGTGGTTTCCAACTGGTGTTAGAAAAAGCAGTGGATTTAAATCTAAATTCGCAGATTCTAATTGAAAACTATGAGCAAAAAACAGAGGCTATACACGCATTTGAATACATTATGAACGCTCTGAAGCGGGGCGATCGTTTTTTAGATATTCAGTCCGTTTCATGATGATCTTAGCCCCGAGGCAGAAACTAAAAGTGCATGCTACCTCTTAACGGTTAAAAAGAAAAGTTTCTCGATTGCGAGATTGAAACATATCGCCCCCCGTTAAGTTCAACACACAAAATCATGCAAAGGTGACTTGTGACGATAGGTCAATGGCACGCGAAAGTCAAAAGTATGACGGCAAACGAATTGAAGGCACACATCGAGGCACTTGATACGCAACTGGCAAACATGGACACCCCCAGACAGTCCTGGCCAACAAGTTTTGAATATCATAGCGTTCTGCAACAAAAGCGGGATTGCCTCGCAGCCCTGGCAGCTATGGAAGCCGCAGCCGCAGAGACTCAACCGTTTATACCCTTTCAAGAATAAGGCTGACATTTTGAAAACTTTGAAACCTTTTTTGCATTTTTTATAGGAGGATTGAAAAATGAATTTTCTACCAGTTGAAATTAATGAATTTTCTACCAGTTGAAATTGAAGAAGCTAAAGCCCTCTTCAGTATAGCTCAATCTACAGTAAATGTTATAACCCGTCTTTATCACCAGTTTAACCAACCTGACGATGACGAGGGAGATGAGTATGAAGATAGAAAAGATTGTATAAAAGAGGCAATTTCCATTCTGACCCAGGAAACCCAAGCCAAGAAAAGTCCTCATTTGAAGAAATTTGTAGAAAATACGCTCTTAGACCCTGAACACGAACTAGAGCCGTCAACTATTTTTTCTTTCTTGAAGGATATAGACCAGATGACGTGGCGACAGATATGTCTTATAGAAGTATTTAGACGCGTGGAGGATGATGTAATTGAGATAGACGATATAGAAGATTCAGAAGATATCAATACTTATTCAAGAGTTATTGATCTCGAAAGACTAACAAGATTCGGTTATTTATACACAGAGAAAAAGGATTTATTCGACTATGACCCATTAGAAGTTGATGAGATTGAGATTTCAGGAACAGGTACACAAATTGCGGAACTGATGGATTTAGAATCCATATCCATTGAAGAAATAACCAGAGCATATGGCCATGGCATTTGGGAAAGGCATGATAATAGAAATTAGAATACATTAATAAAGTTTATTTCATGTACCTTCGTTTTTTATGGCAACTGTAGGGGCAGGCTCTTGCCCCACTGCGGTTGATAACCTTCAGAGGGCTAGGATAGTGGAGCATCACACAGAAGGGGCTTACAGGCGATTGTGTGCAGTTTTTCTTTAAGGAGATATTATGTCAGATAATAAAGTTCCAAAGTTACAGGTAAGTAGAGCAGAAGCCTCCGAAATGATACTCAGTCAGATTGATAGAGGCAAGGAACTACTTAAGACTCAAATATCTTCAGAAGAAGAATTTGATAACTTAAAAAGCAAAACATGGAAATGGATTGATTACAATAAAACTTTGTTTGGCAAATTATTTGACGAATCTCCGCTACCAGAGTGGCACGGACATATTGTTCTCTACATACGTACTCGGAGTTTCGCCGAGGAATTAGCCGACCATATGGATGATATATCTCGTTGGACTGATGATTTGGAAAGCATTTATGACCGGTTGGAATTATACGAGGAATTACCAAATACCACTCAACAGCCCCCGAGTAATGACAATATGAATAACAAAAATAAGAAAATCTTTATCGGGCATGGTCGTTCACTTGTATGGCGAGAACTTAAGGATTTTATAGAAGATGAATTAAAACGCCCCACCGAAGAATTCAATCGTATCCCACCGGCGGGGTATTCTACGAAAGAGCGTCTTGAAGAAATGTTAGAAGTATCGTGTATGGCATTCCTGGTTATGACTGGTGAGGATGAACAAGCCGACGGTTCACTACGCGCTCGTGATAATGTCATTCATGAAGCAGGCTTATTTCAAGGTAAGATCGGCTTTAAACGGGCGATTGTCTTGCTTGAAAAAGGTTGTGAAGAATTCAGCAATATTGAGGGGCTTGGGCAGATTAGATTTCCAAAAGGAAATCTAAGGGCAATCTTTGAGGATATTCGTAAGGTCTTGAAACGAGAATCCATAATATAATAGGGAAGGCGTTTTTTATTTCGTTTTTCTCGCAAACCTCACAATGACAGGGAAACCTTTCCCGTTTGAAGGGAATTGAAACTTATACTGCTCTTGGTGAACCCTCCGTTACCACCGCTTTTGATATACTTCCCCGCTGAATGCGTAGATCTCATCTGCTTGGATCCGCCCTTTAACTCCACCCGGCAGTATCATGCCATCTTCAGAGGGAGCGGACTCACCATCAAAATAACTTAATGCATCGTTCGTCGGAATTAGGGTATAATACCTAAAAGACCCCAGGAGGTGATCTCGTTTCATGCCCTACCAGAAGTTATTAAATCACGAATTAATTAGTGCTTCTGAAGAACGCTATCTGATTGACAAAGCCCATCGAGGCTGTATGCAGTCCAGAGAGAGGCTCATCTTACTGAATATGCGGCTCGTGTATTGGGTCTGTTCAAAATACACGACAGAGACTGTCTCAGCGGAAGACTTAATCGGCGACGGTGTCCAGGGATTGATACGTGCCATTAAAGGGTTTGACCTATCACTCGGAACACGACTGTCAACGTATGCGACACTTGCTATCCATCACACTGTGGGGCGGTCGCCACTGTTACAGGCAACGGTTCATCTGCCAGAAAAAATCCGACGCGCTGTAAAACAGATACGCAAGGCGATTGCGGATCTTGAGTTGCAAGGTAACCTGGATCCAAACAACGATGAGATTGCCTCAAAGATTGAGGGCTTAGAGCCAAAAGCAATCGCAGAATTTCGGTTACTGATGGCAACAACACAGGATGTTGTCTCATTGGATACCCCGATTCAGAATGAAGATGGTAAGGAACTTTCTATCGCTGATGTCGTAAAGTATGAGGACCCTGCTTTTGACCGGCTTTTGAATGAAATAGATTTGGATTTCTTTCTCAGTAAACTGCAGCGAGAGGAAGAATTTGTACTCACCCGGTCTTATGGTATACCTCGTGAGATGACCAACATCGAAATTGCAGAAGCAATCCATTGTTATCGCAACGAGGTTACTGGTATACAGAGACGTGCTCTTAGAAAGTGTCAACGGATCGCGAAACATTTGAGATCCGGGGACATCCTCACTGGATGCGAGAACTAGGCTGCGATCATGACAGATCCGATCGAGGATCCGCAGATGGAGTTACTTTTTACTTGAAAAGTTGTAATAAAATAGGGTATTATAAAATTAACAGAATGAACCCGTCGCAAAAAACGCGACGGGTCGCTTGACGAGTTGCAGCTCGTCAAAAAAAGCCACTCCCGTGTGAAATAAGGAGGCGTGACCATTTTAAATTATAGTGCAAATTATGAGGTGTTGCTAAAGTCAGCGATACAATTCCCCGTTTTTTGCTGATGTAGTTTAATGGTTTTTATTGAATATGAGAAATTCAATTGAGATCGAGAGAGCCTATGAAAATTTGGGCTTAGACTTAGGAGCATCGAAGGCAGATGCCAAGAGGGCGTATTACAAACTTGCAAAAGTTTATCACCCTGATAAGAATCCTCGGGAAAATGCTTCTGAAATATTTCGGACTATTCAGGAAGCGTATAAATGTATTCAAGAAGCGACTGATGAGGACATAACTAGATGTCGATCAGAAGTGCTCGAACGCCTTCTATACCAAGCGGAGCTACGTCCCATTGAGATGGGAACGTACAATTTACTTAATTTGGAATGCCTTTTTAACCATCGCCCCCCAATAGTATGTCAGCGCCGAAATTTTAGTGGCTGGATGATAATGTCGGAGGCTCAAAGAATAATCCATATAGCAGGCATTTTAGACTCTTCTATCAAGTTATCCGGAACATTTAACCTCCAAGATCCTGGAGTTATGTTGATAGAAGAAAATACGTCCAGAAATGGTCGTTTATCAAACGTTATCTCTGATGGCTATTACAAGTGGGATGGACAATATTTAACCATACACGTGGATAGAAGGTCCGCACCCACAGGACCTTATCCAGGAGTACGTTATGTTCTGAAGAGCGTTTGGTCCAAACGTTGGTAATAGGAAGTGCTAAGGTCGTACCATAGCGGACCATAGCGGGGTATCACGGCAAGACGGCTTACAGGCGATTGTGTGCAGTTTTTATTTCGGTTTTCTCACAATCCTCACGATGACAGGGTTTTTTCCGTTTGAGAGGGGTCTGCAAGTTCCACATCTCTTTGTAACCATTATTAGTTGATAAAAAAATAAGGGGGCAACAATTGGAAAACGGACAGAAAACAATTAGCACGTTATTCGATGGGAGGAAAATTTTTAACATTCCCCAATATCAGCGTGCTTACGCTTGGGAAGAAAAGCAACTCAAAGATTTTGTTGAAGATATAGAAAATCAGAAAGCTGACCGAAGCTATTTCTTCGGCACAATTCTATTTCAGGCCCAACCGCGGCGTGATGGATTTGAGATGATTGATATTGTTGATGGTCAACAGCGGATTACAACACTCATTATCTTCATGAAGCTGCTTCTGGCAGAACAGAAGAAAGCGGGCAACGATGTTAAGATGCTAGAGGACACCTACATCCAGATTTACAATAGGTACAAACTCCGTGTTTTAGAGACCGATAATGACTTCTTCATATCTTACATCTTGCAGGATAACCGCCCTGACGATAGTCAGGTGCATACTCCATCCCAAAGGCGATTACTTGAAGCGAAGGATTTTCTGAGTCAGTCGTTAGAAGCACGTTCAGGTCAGATCGAGGATTTCATAGACACAATTGAACGCATGAAGGTACTAACTTATTCGGTTGAGGATAAGGCCGAGGCGACTCTTATCTTTGAGACGACCAATGACCGAGGCAAATCATTGACCAGTTTGGAGAAAACCAAAAGTTTTCTGATGCACAAAACCTATATGGTATCAGACGATCCCGAAACAGACTTGGACACGCTCCAAAATCGGTTCAGCGAGATTTACCGCAGCTATGAGGAAATCGAATCCCGCGTAGATCGCGTGGATGAAGATTCGATATTGCAGTACCACTTCATCGCTTTTGAAGAGTGGAAGAACAAAAGTGAGTATCAAGATCCTGTCCAAATGATAAAGCAGAAGGTGAACGGACTCATCAATGAGAATAATGAGAATAGCACGGCAAAAGCAGCGACGTTCATAAACCGGTGCAGTCTGAAATTGAAGGAGAGTTTTGAAACCGCCAAGGCTCTGTTTACAAGTCGGGAGTCTCATTTGCTTGACATATTTGCCCTTAGCCGTCAAGCGACATTTTACCCTCTACTTATCAAAACATACAGATCGG
Organism: Candidatus Poribacteria bacterium; assembly: GCA_963668035.1. Lineage (GTDB taxonomy): Bacteria > Poribacteria > WGA-4E > WGA-4E > WGA-3G > WGA-3G. Next base: position 2,596,451 of record OY764073.1, read on the forward strand.
ATAATTCGGATACCAAGGAAAATTTCAAACAGGTTGCACAATTAGTGGAGATTATTTGTTTCCGCCTTAGTATTATCGGATCCCGAGCAGACAAAGGACGTGAGTCTCTTTACGGGCTAACGAAGGATTTCAAGAGAGATTTCCAGCAACTTATCAGCGGACTTCGAAGTTTTATTAGACACAATTGTGATACTTTTGATTTTACACGCGCACTTATCTCCCCTTATTTCCATTTTGATGTGAATCCAAATGAGCAGCGGTATCTCTTTTGGAAGTACGAGAATTATCTCAGAGAGATAGGTGGTTATTCTGAAATGTCCTACGATGAGTTTACCAATACTAAGTCGCGGTCAAAAATCTCAATGGAACACATCATCCCACAAAATCCTAAGGACAGCAAGGTTGTTGTAGATGATTCAATCCTATCAAGCACTGAATTTGAATCGTCAGAATTTAAGGACGAGTATCTCCATAGCATAGGGAATTTGACAATTGACCCAATCTCTGCGAATGCCAGCAAATCGAATCAGAACTTTCCGTACAAAAATCAGAAGTTTTTTCGCAGGGCACCACTCATGTCGCAAAACGAATTGAGTGATTTCCTGAATGATGAAACAGAACAATGGGACACAACTTCTATTTTAAAGAGAACTAAGGTGCTTCTTTGGTTTGCTTCGGCACGTTGGGATCCTCGGAAACCGGGGCAGAAAGCTTCAGAAATCCACGAGTATATCCAAGAACGGATTTCCGATGAGGTATTAGAGTTCGAGGAGATTCCCTATGATGAGTAAAGTGCTCAGGTTTCGTGATGCAGAAGGACACAAACGACTTGTTTCAGTGTTACGCAAACAAATTATCATTCAAGGCGACGAAAATTTATCCAGAGAACTCGCTCAACTTGTATCTGGCGAATATAGGTAGTTTGGGGCAGTAGTCGATTTGGATGATTGGGAAATAGTCTGAACTATAAATGAATCGGACGATGAAGGTTCTCAAACGGCGTAATTCGTGTCATCCGCGATTCTGACAATAATCCGCACAATCCGTGACAATCCGCGATTTGCGGAGTACTCGCCCAAATGCGACGTGCATTCGGACGATAAAGAAATTTCATTTCCTCATTTTTTCATAAAAACACCAAATTTCTAATGGATGGAATTAGAGATTTTCTACGGGTGTGTAAAGTTTTTGACAGTGATCCGATGTGCAGTGCACCACCTCTTAACAACACAATAACACGCAGCAAAACAACGATCCCAGAACTTTAGACACATCAACAAAAATTTCACAGCAACTCGTTTTAAGTGACAAAAATAGAAACGCCTGTAAACCCATACCACTACTGCGTTTGTAAGCAAAACAACCAGCACATTAAAACCGTAATTTCACAGGTGTGAAAAAAATTGATAAGGTTCATAGTCCCTTCAAAACCCTTGCCACACCTTACTTCGTAGCCGTAACCGAAACACTTTTTTGAATCCTTACTGTGAAATACTGTGAAATACTGTGAAATTTCATAACTTTCATAAAAACGCCGAGAAAAAACGCACAAATATTGAATCATAATAGATAAATAATATAACCACAATATTTTGACGCATTTTCTATTTCCCTACAGCCAAAAACTATCGTATAATTAACACGTGATTTAGAATGCAACGCCCAATACGACTTTTGCGAGCTTCGATACTCTTTAGAGGTGCGGGCGGCTCCCTGACGCAGCGACAACACGGGAACCCAACTTTTACACCGCAAACCGTCGCTCGAAATCTCGAAATAAGAGTCCGTGGGCAGTCTCCTTGGAACTCGCGACACCAAACGGAGACGGAAAAATACCAACATGGAGGAACGTCGCGTAAATACCTACACGGTCGTGGGAGTGGGAGTTGCTGGTCGACATCAACACAACCACCGATAGATACTATCCCATAAGAACATGTCGTCTAAAATCTCACAGAGTACAGAAGGTCGAGCTGACACTGATGGCATCAGCGAACACCTACGTTACAGGAAAATGGAAAGCAGGGGTTCTTTCAGTGAGCAGTGTTCACATATCTGCCTGCACTGGAACGAAGTTCTCATACCGTTTTAATCAATACATATCAACATGCACCCTGCATCAACGAACAGTTTTTGCATCGTGTACCCCGTCTGAAAAAGCGGTGTATGATATCTATTCTTAAAATAAAAAAGGTATCCCTCTCGTCAACCTGTTGATTTTCCTGTAGTCTGTAAAAGGTTCCATCAAAATCTCAAAGAGTCGTGGGCAGGTTGTTTGGTGCTAACAGTCTTACAGCAACCTGACGAATTTGACGCCCACGTAAAAAGACTGTTTAAAATCTCACTGAGTCGTGGAGGGTTCCGAGACACGGCAGGATCTCGGGATCGTATAGTGGCAGAGGGATTTTTCAACCCGAACGTGCTTCACGAAGTCTGCATTCCCAGTTCGTAAAACGGGAATTCGTAAGGTCGTTATTGTGCCTTGCATTCCACACGGTTCAGTGCCTCTCCGTACGGATGCACTGAACCACCATATCCCCTGGCGCCTTTGCGCGTCGGCTTTTCAGCTTTCCATACTATACGCCGTAGGTGTGGTATCGCCTCACAGTGAGATTTGATTCTTTTCACTCGCAAAACTTTCATAGCAAATTTCATAGCAACTTCATAGCAACCCTTGATGAAAAACGTCTAAAACCCAGTCGTAATCTGGATTTATGCCATTTTCTATCCATCCCATCTAACGGATTTAACTATGAAAACTATGAAAATTATGAAATATGGACTATCAGGGACATTCAATTGTCCATGTTTCTATCAAATTTTTATCCCCATGCCCGGTAGGTTCGGTTTCCTAACCGAACCGGCTCCTTGGAAAAAACCGTGAACCCCAATAATTTCTTAGAATTGAATGACCCTATAAGTTTCCATAAAAAGATTTGCAATTAAGACACAAATATGGTATAATATAATTATTGGAAATAGCGTATCAAATGTCAAACCCCTTTTTAATCCAATCCAGAGAGGTTGAAAAAAGGATGCAAAATCGCAATTGGAACCGGAGCCAAAATTTAGAGTGCCCATCGGAATTAGTGGAGTGATGCCTTTCTCGTAACATCAGACGGGAGAGGTTTTTTTTATGCTTTTTTTATTAGGGGCGCGCAAATAGTAGACCTGCACGGACGAAAAAATGTCAATAACAGCTGCCATGGGGCGTGAAAAGACAAAAGTAATGAACGCCGAAGAAATTCGCCGCGCATTGCTCAGGATCGCTCACGAAATTTTAGAGCACAATCATAAACACATCGAAGATATCGTACTTGTCGGGATAAAAAGTCGTGGCGATTTCATTGCACATCGGATCGCCGAGAACCTTGAACGCATCGAAAATATTGAAGTGGATGTCGGTGCCATTGATGTCACGCTCTATCGCGATGATATTAATCTCCGTGAGACGCAAATTCAAATCAACAGTACCGAACTCCCATTTGAGATTACTGGCAAATGGGTCATCTTGGTAGACGAAGTCCTCTATACAGGCCGCACCGTTCGCGCCGCAATGGACGCCCTCATGGATTTCGGTAGACCCGCCGCTATCCAATTGGCTGCCCTAATTGACAGGGGTCATCGCGAATTACCGATCGCTGCCGATTACGTCGGCAAAAATGTACCCACCTCACGCAGAGAATTTGTTCGGGTGCAGCTTGCCGAGGAACCACCTGGCGTGGACTCGGCAACGATTTATGAAAGGGAGGGTGAATGAGCGACGCGTGTATCACTAACGGACGTATTATCGATCCGGCTAATAAGGTTGATGAAGTTGGGAACATCTCTATTAGCAATGGCAAAATCGCTAAGGTGGGTAGTAAAGAAGCCCTAACCGATCACGAATATGATGCGACAGGGCGGATTGTTGCCCCGGGCTTAATCGATATGCATGTCCACCTCCGGGAGCCGGGGTTCACACATAAAGAGACGATCGCGACTGGCACCGCGGCGGCAGCGGCCGGTGGATTTACCTCCGTTGCCTGTATGGCAAACACGTCACCGGTGATAGATACACCTGCAAAGATTGTCCAGATTTACGACATCGCGAGCGAAACTGCGCAAACAAATGTGTTTCCTTTCGGTAGTATTACCAAGGGGCTTGCAGGCGAAGAGTTGGCGGATATGCGTGGGATGCGCGATGCCGGCGCAGTCGGCTTCAGCGATGATGGTGTTACCGTTATGAACGCTGCCCTTATGCGCGATGCCCTTACCTTGAGCGCGGAACTCGGTTTTCCGATCATGGTCCATTGTGAAGATCATAACCTCAATGCAGGTGCTGTCATGAATCTCGGAGAGACCTCCCACAAACTGGGGCTTATCGGTAGCCCGAATGCTGCAGAAGACATCATCGTCGCACGCGATATTATGTTAGCGGAGCTGACAGGTGGTCACCTCCATGTGCTGCACGTCAGCACTGCGGGTGCCGTTGCGTTGGTCCGTCAAGCGAAAAAACGAGGTGTGCATGTAACGGCTGAAGCGTGTCCACACCACTGGATCCTCACCGATACAGCAGTGATAAAACTGGGAACAAACGCTAAGATGCATCCACCGCTCCGCACACAGACCGATATTGACGCGGTTATCGAAGGGTTGCGTGATGGGACGATCGATGCAATCGCTACGGATCACGCCCCGCATACGTCTGCGGAAAAGGCACAAGGCATGCTTGCCGCGCCTAACGGCATTATCGGTTTAGAGACATGCCTCCCGCTTGTGTTTACATATCTTGTGCAACCGGGACACCTCACATTGGAAGAGGCGATTGCAAAGATGACGGTCATTCCTGCGAATATACTCGGCATTAACCGTGGCACGCTCTCTGTCGGCGCGGTCGGAGATGTTACCGTTATTGATATTGACGCGGTGCATCCGGTCGACGTAAAAAAATCTCGTTCAAAAAGTCAAAACACACCTTTCACCGGATGGGAACTTAAAGGTTGGCAGACGCTTACACTCCGCGAGGGAACGAAACTATGAAAGTAATTTTGGCATTAGCCGACGGCACAGTTTTTGAAGGCGATCAGTTTGGTGCCACGGGCGAAACCGTCGGTGAGGTCGTCTTCAACACCAGTATGACTGGGTATCAAGAGGTATTGACCGATCCCTCCTACAAAGGACAGATCGTCACAATGACGTATCCTTTGATAGGGAATTACGGCTGCAACGAAGCAGACGTTGAATCCATCGGGCCTCAGGTGGAAGGGTTTGTCGTTCGTGAATATAGTGCGTACCATAGCAATTGGCGTTCACAATGGAGTTTAGATACTTACCTCGCCGAGCATAATATTATCGGTATTCAAGGGATTGATACGCGCGCCCTCACCCGTCGTCTCCGCGTTTACGGTGTAATGAATGGATGCCTCTCTACGGAGGACCTGAATCCTGACAGTCTGGTTGCGAAAGCCAAAGCGTGGCACGGATTGGTCGGTTGGGATTTAGTGCAACGCGTGACATGCCCGAATCCTTATGCCTGGCAGCGCGACAGCGATAACAATTCGCCCCCTAAATTTCGCGTCATCGCCCTTGATTTCGGCATTAAATACAATATCTTGCGTCAACTCACCGAACACGGATGTGAGGTCCAAGTTGTGCCAGCACAGACACCCGCTGCGGAGATTCTCGCCGCGGCACCGGATGGCGTTTTTCTGTCAAACGGTCCAGGGGATCCAATGCCGGTGGGTTATGCGATCGAGACGATCCAAGGTTTGATGGGCAAAAAACCGCTTTTCGGTATCTGTTTGGGACACCAACTTTTGGGACTCGCGCTCGGTGGAAAAACGTTCAAACTGAAGTTCGGACATCGCGGTGCGAATCAACCTGTCAAGCACCTTGAAACCGACAAGGTTGAAATTACTTCGCAAAATCACGGATTCTGCGTTGATATTGATTCCTTGCCGAATAGCGTTGACATTACACATATCAATCTAAATGATGACACACTTGAGGGGATACAGCATCGGGAGTATCCTATTTTTTCTGTTCAGTATCATCCGGAGGCTTCTCCTGGTCCACACGATGCCAGTTATCTCTTTTCACATTTTACAGAGATGATGGCGGCAGATAACTGAAAACCACTAATAAATCATGCCAAAGCGAACAGATATAAAAAAAATCTTAATCATTGGATCCGGTGCGATTATCATCGGGCAGGCGTGCGAGTTCGATTACTCCGGAACGCAGGCGTGTAAGGCACTCAAAGAGGAAGGGTATGAGATTACCCTCGTCAACAGCAACCCCGCTACTATCATGACGGATCCGGATTTCGCTGATCAGACCTACATTGAACCGATTACAGCGGATACGGTAGAACTTGTCATCGATAAGGAGCGTCCGGATGCGTTGCTACCGACACTCGGGGGTCAAACCGCTTTGAACGTATCTGTCGAACTTGCGGAAGCCGGTGTATTGGATAGATATGACGTTGAGCTCATCGGTGCGAAATTGCCTGCGATCCAAAAAGCAGAGGACCGCGCGCTTTTCAAAGCAGCGATGACGAAGATCGGATTAGCGGTCCCACGGAGTGGGATCGCGCACACTGTTCAAGAGGCAGTCGCGCTCGTCGAACCGATCGGCTTTCCTGCGATTATCCGTCCAGCCTTTACGCTCGGCGGCACAGGCGGCGGGATCGCTTACAACATCGAAGAATACGAGAAGATGGTCACGACGGGACTTGCGCTCAGCCCGATCAGTGAATTGCTCATTGAAGAGTCCGTCATCGGATGGAAGGAATTTGAATTGGAGGTGATGCGCGATGGGGCGGACAATGTGGTTATCATCTGTTCCATTGAAAATGTTGATGCCATGGGGGTCCATACAGGAGACAGCATCACCGTCGCGCCTATCCAAACATTGACAGACAAAGAATATCAGTTGATGCGGGATTCGGCGATTAAGATTATCCGCGAGATCGGTGTTGACACAGGTGGCTCTAACATCCAATTTGCTGTGGATCCGAAAACGGGTAAACAGGTCGTCATTGAAATGAACCCGCGCGTCTCCCGTAGTTCTGCGCTCGCTTCAAAAGCGACAGGGTTTCCGATCGCCAAAATCGCAGCGAAACTTGCGGTTGGGTATAATTTAGATGAGATCCCGAACGATATCACGGCTGAAACGCCCGCCTGCTTTGAACCGACAATTGATTACGTCGTCGTCAAAATCCCGCGGTGGGCATTTGAAAAATTCCAAGGCACCGATGAAACACTCACAACGCAGATGAAATCCGTCGGCGAGGCAATGGCTATCGGTAGAACTTTTAAGGAGGCGTTACAGAAAGGACTGAGATCCTTGGAGACCGGCTGGCACGGCTTGGATAACCATCCCCTTGAGGAACTCCCGTTCTCTGAACTTTCCAGTAAACTGAGCGTGCCGAACGTTAAACGAATCTTTTATATCAAAGCCGCCCTGGCACAGGGGATGAGCATTGAGGAAATTCATGCCTATACGCATATCGATCCGTTCTTCCTCTACAATTTGAAGGAGATTGTTGACTTTGAAAAGGTGTTAGCAGCACCGCCCGTTCAGCGATTCGTGGAAGCATGGAAGCATGGAAGTGTGGAGGAAACTTGTGCCTCCAATCTTCCAACCTTTCAGCCTTCCATCCCGTCCCTCTTGCAACAAGCGAAACAATTTGGATTTTCTGATCGCCAGTTAGCCGACCTCTACAACGTCTCCGAAGAAGCGATCCGAGAATGTCGGAAAGCACTCGGGATTGAAGCAACTTTCAAAACCGTTGACACCTGTGCGGCAGAGTTTGAGGCAGAGACGCCCTACTACTATTCTACATGTTCAAGCGAAGATGAGGTGCGTCCCTCAGATAAGCCGAAAATTATGATCCTCGGTGGGGGTCCGAACCGGATCGGGCAAGGTATAGAATTTGACTACTGTTGCGTTCACGCTGCCATCGCACTCAGGACGGATGGCTATGAGACCATCATGGTCAACAGCAACCCTGAAACCGTTAGCACCGATTACGACACGTCTGATCGTCTCTATTTTGAACCGTTGACGCGTGAAGATGTGTTGAATATCTATCATAAAGAGAAACCGATCGGGGTCATCGTTCAATTTGGCGGGCAGACTCCCTTGAATCTCGCGGTCGCGCTCAGAGATGCAGGCGTGCCGATCATCGGCACCAGCCCTGAAGATATAGCACGTTCCGAAGATCGACGCCTCTTTAAAGCAGTATTGGACGATATTGGCTTAATGCAGCCCCCTAACGGGACCGCGACATCCAGCGAAGAAGCGGCACCTATCGCTGCTGCACTCGGTTATCCTGTTATCGTGCGCCCTTCTTATGTTTTAGGCGGGCGTGCGATGCAGATCGTTTACGATGAAGCCCTTTTACACGAATATATGAACTCTGCTGTCCAAGCGTCACCAGAGCATCCGGTACTTATTGACAAATATCTTGAAGAAGCGATTGAAGTCGACGTTGATGCAATCTCCGATGGGCACCGGACCGTCATCGGTGGTATTATGGAACACATTGAGGAAGCCGGTATCCATTCCGGTGACAGCGACTGTGTGTTACCGCCTTATACACTCGTAGATGAACAGATTGAACAACTCAAAACCTTCAGTTATGACTTAGCGAAAGCCCTGCGCGTCCGCGGCTTGATGAACGTCCAATATGCGATAAAGAACGATGAAATCTATGTGCTTGAAGTGAATCCCCGCGCTTCCCGAACCATTCCATTTGTCAGCAAAGCGATCGGTGTCCCGCTTGCCAAACTCGCTGCGCGCGTGATGGCGGGCAAAACACTTGAGGAGCTCGGATTTACGCGTGAGATTGAACCCGCCTATTTCAGTGTCAAGGCCCCCGTGTTTCCCTTTAACCGTTTTCCCGGTTCAAACACACGCTTGGGCCCCGAAATGAAATCAACGGGCGAGGTCATGGGTATTGATACGGATGTCTCCCGCGCCTTTGCGAAGGCACAGAAGGCGTGTGGTTATACTTTACCGCTGCGTGGCAAGGTCTTTATTAGCGTTAAAAATAAAGACAAGCGGGCAATCATCTTCATCGCTAAGAAACTCACAGATATGGGCTTTGAACTTATCGCGACACACGGCACTGCAAGGGTACTGCTCCGTAACGGAATGGAGTCGGAACTCGTCTATAGCATCGGTAAAGGGAGACCGACTATTCACGATTATATCAAAAATCATGCTGTGGACTTGATTATCAATACCCCGACTGGCGACTTACATCGGCCGAACGAACTCTTAATCCGTGAAATGGCAATCGCGCACGATATTCCAATTTTCTCAACGATACCCGGCGCAGCCGCAGCCGTTAACGCGATTGACGCACTACAACGGGGTGATATTACTGTCACACCGCTCCAAGATTATTTTCAGATGCTTTAATAGTTATCAGTTATCAGTCTGGTTTTTGATTCACCAATATCTTTTTCCCACGCTTGTTACGCCTATGGGTAACAACGGTTACTAAGAGATTGTCAAGCATCAGAGCCCTCTTAACTGAAAGGTTTTTCGCAGAAAAACCGAACTGACAACTGACGCCTGTTAAAAAAAGGATAAAAAAAATGGCGAACGATTCTATACAGAGAAACACGCGGTGGGTTCAGACCTTTGATCGCATTCTTGAGATGGTCAATCTTGACGCGGAGCGTCCGGTGAGCGTCTTGCAAATTGAAGATGGGCGGGAGGTGATCGTCGTGCAACCCAACGCCTTCACTATCTCGCGCATTTATGCGACCGGACGGCCTGATGGGATGCGTCCACACGGTGTGGATTCCTACTACGATTACTTCTTTACAAAATTACGCACTTATGAAGAAGAACACGGGACCCGAGAAGGGTTTGCGTTGGAGTCAGATGAATGGGAAATCCTTTTTGAGGAATCTTTCCATCGGTATACCCGCTACCTTCTATTCGCTGGCATTAAACGCTGGGAGGATGTCCGACGCGACACAGCTGCCAATATTGACGTAACGAATTTAGCACGTGAATGTGCACCGTCCGAAATCGCTTGGCAGAGCTATCAGTATAAAGGTTATATGATCATGATGCACAGCATCGCTAACGCGGAGCTCAGCTTGCAAGACAACGATAACGCGGCAGCGTTACGGCATATTGATGCCGGTATCCAACAGATCGGAGAGTTCTGCGGCGAATGTCTCCGTGAGGAACATGGAGAAGCAGAAAATATAACACGTGAACGCTATCTCAGCAACCTCATAGAATTTCGATCCGATTTGGAGTCGCTTGATGCTGAAACTGCCGACCCGGAGAGTGGCGAGGAAGATATCTTGGCGGAACTCGAAAGATTGCTAAATGATGACGCATAATATAGTTGTCAGTTACCCGTAAAATATCACATATTTTCATCGTTAGGTGCCTGTATAAGCACACCGCCAAGGAACAGGAACGCTATACCTCGGGTTAGCACGTGCAATTGGGTTCCAAGGTCCAGCCAAATGCCTATCGGAAAGGCTATGATTGAAATAAAGAACAGATAGCCAGCAACCGAATTGCCCCATTTATGGAGTGCTGAACCGTAACAGAGTGCCAGCAATGCGCACAAGAACGCACCCGTCATAAAGAGTGCTTCGCCCCACTCTGCCCAAAGTATATAAAAGGTGGTTCCGATTGAAGCAGTAGGGTCCTCACCTGCCAATTGTGAGAGTTCATTGAGTGGCGCAGTTTGTGAGCAGTGCGCTACCAATTCTATGACAAGCCATAGGATAGCGATACTTGCTCCCAGGGCACTACGGGAGTGTGCTTCCGAAGACAGTAAACCATAACCCGCTAACAGAGTTGGCACGAGTAATATAATCGTAACGACCCCTATTCCGTGAAAAACACCGATTCTTCCGAACTGTTCCGCCGATGGGGGTGAATCTATAGACGCTAAACTAAAAATGAACCAAATACTTGACGCTGCCATAAGGCAGCCGCTCAAGATACCGGTGAGTCCGCCGAGCCTATACAGCGAGCTGAGTTTGTTATCCATTATTCCTCCGAAAAGTGCTAACAAAGATTTTATGTCGTAGGTTACAACTCTATATTTTACTTGAATTGTTAATTTTAAGCAATACTTTTTCAGATCTGTAGCATAACCTGTTAGGTTGTGCCACCGAAACGGTATTACTAAAAAATAATGAACGGTGCTATCCCCATGAACGCACAGAAAACCGTACTCATTGTTGATGCCGATCGCGCTGAACGTGAGCTTGTCTGTGAAACGCTTGCGGGCAAAGGGCTTCACCTCCTTGTCACAGGCAACAAGTATCAGGCATTTCATCAAATTGAGCACCTAAAGATAGATATTCTTATTGCGCAATTAAAAGCCGAGCGGATTGATGGCTTAGCCCTCTTAGAAGCGGCGGTACAGCAGCATCCAGATGTCGGTGTCGTTTTTATTACAGAGCCGAACGTTTTAGAGACTGACATCGGTATCAAAGCGATGCTTGCCTATAAAGATACCTATTTCCTGCCGAAGCCGGTGAACCCTGTTCATTTGGCGGCACTGGTACAGAGGACGCTTGAAAACCAACGGCTTGCGTTTGAGAACCGGCAACTTCAATCACAAATAGATGAGAAGGAAGGGTTACGTCGGCTCACCGGCAATTCACCGCAAATCATCAAAATTCGGGATATGATCACGCAGGTGGCACCGACGAAAGCGACTGTGATGATTTACGGTGCCCGCGGTACCGGAAAGGAGTTGGTCGCCCGTGCGATTCACCACCGCAGTTTGCGGCGCGGTTCTCTCATCGCTTTTAATTGTGCGACCCTAAACGAGAATCTTGCGGAATCTGAACTCTTCGGACACGAGCGCGGTGCATTCAGTGGCGCGTATTACCAACGCAAAGGCAGATTTGAACTTGCGCACGGCGGCACGCTGTTTCTTGACGAAATTTCACAACTCAGCTTATCCAATCAAGCGCGCCTGTTGCGGGTCCTCGAAGAACGCGAATTTGAACGCGTCGGTGGCGCCAAAACCATTCAGGTCGATGTCCGAGTCGTCTGTGCGACAAACCACGATCTGGAATCCGCATCCAAAAGACGAGAGTTCCTCCCGGATCTCTACGACCGGCTTAACGTAGTGCATATCCATCTACCGACACTTCAAGAACGGATTGAAGATGTGCCCCTGCTCGTCAAGGATTTTCTTGACGAGTTTTGTCGACAAAATGGAAAATCTCTGATAAGCATCGTACCAGAGGCGGTTAGAACGTTGATGAAATATGATTGGCCGGGGAACGTTCGCGAATTGAAAAACTGCATTGAGGGGCTTGTTGTGATGTCCACGCAATCCACACTCCAACAAATTGACTTACCGGAACGCATTCTCAACGCGACCGGCGTAGCGTTTTCAAATCTACCTTCTATTCCGGATACCCTGAATCCAGCGTACACAACCGAGGAGAAACAGCGTTTAGATGTACAAGTCGGTATGTCGCTCGATGAAATTAACCGAGAGGTACTCCGAGCGACCCTTGAATCTGTGAACAATAACAAAGCAAAAGCCGCTGAAATCCTCAAAGTGAGTCGCCGCACAATCCAACGGAAAACCAAAGCATACGGTTTATCCGACGAACAAAATGTGTAATGTTGTGCCGGAATATCTGCTATCTCAACAGATTTGAGACAACAGTTCTTGTTTATTCGCGTAAACGTGTTTGTAGTAATCTACGCGCTTGAGTTGCGTCGCTGCGGCATCGTCAATGACAACAACCGTTCGTGGATGCATCTGTAGCACCGATGCTGGTACCTCCGCTGTAATCGGTCCCTCCACGGCGTTGGCGATCGCTTCCGCCTTTGATTCTCCGCTCGCTAATAGTAGACACCGCTTCGCTTCCATGATCGTACCGACTCCCATCGTAATCGCCATTTTCGGCACAGCTTCAACAGTACCGCCGAAATGTGGGGCGTTCGCCTCAAGCGTGCTTCGCGTTAGGGTTTTAATGCGGGTCCGGGAGCCGAGCGAAGAACTCGGTTCATTAAAACCGATATGTCCGTCTTTGCCGATACCGAGGACCTGGATATCAATGCCGCCAGCATTCAGAATCTCCGTTTCGTACCTTTCGCAAAATTCTTCATGTCTGATCGCTGTACTCTGTGGAATGTGGCAATTCCCTGCAGGAATATTGACAGCATTAAAAAAGTGCGTCGCCATAAAGGTATGGTAACTATACGGATGATTGGGCGGAATCCCGACATACTCATCAAGGTTGAAAGTGGTCACGCCTGAAAAATCGAGTCCGTCTGTTTTGTGCATCCGGACTAATGCTTCATAAAGCCCGATCGGTGTACTGCCGGTGGCGAGGCCCAAAACGAGGTTCGGCTTCTTTAGGAGCGCGTCTCGGATAATTTCAGCCGCAACCTCAGTCAGCTGCGTATAAGTGGGTTGAATAATAACTTCCATGTATTACACATTCCCAGTAATAATTCTGTCCATATCCTCGCTGATGCTATGCACCCTCCCTTCAGGGTTATCCGCATCAACAGGCAGTTCGGCGGTCATGTAGTCATCATAGCCGATATCTTCAAATGCTGCCATGACGGCGTTCCAATCGATTGTGCAGTCTTCAATTAGATAGGTGAACCGACTCTCGCTTGCGTTGAACCCTTTGACATGCACCTTAGAAATACGGCTTCCGAGAGAGCGAATCCAGTGTTGTGGGTATCCGTACAGCACGATGTTCCCTACATCGAAATAGGCAGTCACCGTTTCACTTTCAAATGCATCAAGATAGCGACAAAATTCTATCGGACTGAGCAGAAATTTGTTCCAAACGTTCTCAAGGGCGATTGTGATGCCGTGCGCCTTCGCCTCTGGAATGAGCTTATAAATTTCCACTTGTGAACGCTGATATGCGTACTCATAACTCGTCTTATCATTGACAACAGCAGGAACGAGCAGCACAGTGTCGGCCCCGACCGCTATCGCGGTTGCTATTGAATCAAACATCCCCGCGCGCGATTCTGCACGGACATCGGCATCTGCATCAGAAAGCGGACATGCCCAATGTTTGCTATTCATCACGCTGAAAACGTCTAACCCGTGTTGTGTAGCGATCTCTTTTGTCTGAAACCTATCATCATCGTTTCCGAGCGTGCCGATTTCAATACCGTCAAATCCTGCTTCCTTCGCAAGTTTAAACCGTGCTTCCGTCGAACCGCCCGGTAATGATCCGATACATATCCCTTTTTTCATTTTTTCTCCTTTGCGAAATCGCACGATCACGATCATCGTAATGGTGCCATTTCGCCTTCAATCTTTGCGCGTAGTTTACTGTATGCACCCACATTCGGTGCTAACGAAATGGCTTGATTAATAGCGTCCAAAGCTTGCGTATATTTAGCGTTGCGGTAGTAAGTGTACGCAAGTGTATCATAGTGTTTCGCTGTCGGTGCCAAAGCGACTGCCTGCTTTGCTAAATGGATCGCTTGTTGCATCTCTTTACCGAGTCCCGCGTAGAGACGGGCAAGGTTATTGTATGCCGCCGCGGCTGTGTTATCAACAGCGATCGCACGTTTAAACGCCGCAATTGCTGGCTCAAATCGGTGCTGATTGATATAGATAACGCCCAATTTTATCTGGACGTGTGCGTTATTTGGCGCGATTTCTGCCGCTTTCTCATACACTCGGGCAGCTTTTTCCAATGCGCGTTGTTCGATAAGGACCGCGCCGAGATGAAGGTATGCCGGCAGATAGGCTGGATGTACCTGTGTAGCAACTTCATAAATCTGTGCGGCTTCTGTTAAGTTATCATGCGCCTCATGGAGTTCGCCGAGCTTGATATATAGCACCGGCATATTCGGATTTGTGTAAAGTGCCTCTCGGAATTGGTGCATCTGATCCGCATAAGTTTTCAAACGTCGGAACTGTGCCATAGCCGCCGCGGCTTGTTCTCTGTCTCCAAGTTTCTGATACGTGAGGGCGCGCCTATAATGCGCCTGCGATGAATATCGGTTTCGCACGAGCGCGGCATCGTAATATTCCATCGCCTGCTGGAGACGGTTCTGCATTTCCGCGACTCTCCCGAGTCCGTAGTAGGATTCGGTATGGTCGGGGTTTAGGCGGATACCTTCTCGGTAAGCCTTTTCCGCTGCAGTGAACCGGCGTTGAAGAATGTAGACATCACCAAGATGGATATATGCCTCCGCGGTTTCTCCTGACAGCGTGAGTGCCTGTTTCAGGTGATTTTCAGCAAGCGATAACTGTCCCTGCGCTTTGTAGACGATGCCTAAATGCAGGTGTGCGTTCCCGCGCACTTCTTGCATAGTAGTCGGTATACGCCGTTGTGTCGCAACTATAGTCAGCACTTTCTGATATGCCGATGCAGCCTGGTCGAGGTTATTGAGTTCCTGATAGGTAAGACCGATGTAGTATTGGGCGAGGCTGCTAATATCGGCTGTGGTCACAAATTCTTTTTGGAGCTCCTGAAATTCCGTGAGTGCCAGATTGTATTGCTCAGCCTCAAGGTAACGGACACCGCGCGCAAATCGGTTGTTAATTGTCTGTTGAGCATCGCACCACGAAAATGAGGCAAGCAATGCAAAAAAGAAGAGAAGACTTTTGACGATGGGGCGTAGATAGCACTGAAGCGTAAGCATGCGGAGATGAGAAGGTGAGTATGGGACGGCATAAGAGCCGTCCCAAAATTTCAGGTGTAGCATAGCCTGTTAGGCTGTGAGTTGTAGCATAGTTTCCTGTTAGGCATCATGAAAAATTAATCACGCCGCGTCTTCATTTGCGCCCATGTCGTGGCGAGTTTGTCTTCCGGTTCAACGGGGAGGAGTTTCCCGTCCATAATATCTTCAACCTCGGCGGCATCAACGGCTCTATCGTAGACATAGAGATCGTCGATGTAGAACTTTGCAGAACTATACCCAGTTTTTCCGATATAGAGTTTTTCCTCGCCTTGCGCATGATCTTTCGGGACACCCGGTTCCGCGACTTTTTTGCCATTGACATAGAACGCCAACTTAGCATCTTCTTTAACACCTGCGATGTGATACCATTCGCCGATTTCAAATACATCGCCCTCTCCATCAGGGCCCGCGCAGTCTGTGCCTTGGTTACCAGGGTTAAACCGATAGTGAATGTACAGCGGCACACGGTTACAGGTCCAGATACCGGGGGACCGGTCAGAAGCTGGAGCTTTCTTCGCGATGATTTGATCCCAGCCGCCGGAGTTCGCTTTGGTGAAGTGGAGCCAGAAGAGATAGGAGTTGTCGCCATAATCCTCTAATTCTTTGAAGGAATCAACAGTTACACTGTCGCCGGCCGCGTCGAACAACATCGCACCTTTGCCGTGGACGACTTCATCGGTGACAATTTTCGCGCCATCAACGATTTCACCATCATTGCCGCCCCCGGTTCCATCTATTAGTTTTCCGCCTTTTGCTTCGTCGAAACTGAAGTAAAGGATTAAGCCATCGTCTTTGACTTTAGCATGTGTTGTGAGCGTGCTGCCGAGTATTAGCAAGGCAACGACGAGTCCATACAAAACTGAACGCATTGAGTAAACCTCCTCAGGTTTCAAGAGAAAATGGATATGGGACGGTATGAGAACCGTCCCAAAGTTTCAGGGTGTGAAATTAATCACGCCGTGTTTTCAGTTGTCCCCACGTCGTGGCGAGTTTGTCTTTCGGTTCCACAGGTGTGAGGTTCCCCTCCATAATATTTACGACCTCATCCGCGCTGAGTGCTCTATCATAGACGAAGAGCTCGTCGAGGTAGAAAATTGCAGAAGCATAACCTGTTTTGCCGATATACAGTTTTTCTGCGCCTTGTGCATGATTTGTCGGAACAGTCTGTTCATCGACGACTTCGCCATCCATGTAAAACTTGAATTGGTCCCCTTCTTTGACGCCGGCAACGTGGTGCCAGTCTCCAACGCCAAATTCATCGCCTTCACCCTCAGGACCGACACAAAGGCTACCGGCGTTTCCTGGATTGAAACGGTAGTGGATATGCAAAGTTGTGCGGTTACAGGTCCAGATACCGGGGGAACGGTCAGAACCGGGTGCCTTTTTCGCGATGATTTGATTCCATGCACCGGAATTCGGCACAACAAAATTGAGCCAGAAGAGATAGGAATTGTCTGTATACTCTTCCAACGCCTTAAAAGACTCGACTGTCACACTGTCATTGCCGTCGTCGCATAACAACGACCCTTTACCGTGAACGACTTCATCGGTCGCAATTTCTGCACCATCGATGAGGCCATCATTGCCGCCACCGGTTTCATCCGTAACGACTCCATCGCTTTCTGAATCGAAACTGAAGTAAAGGATTAAACCGTCGTCTTGAACTGCGGCGTGTGTCGTGAGCGCACTGCCTATGATGAGTAGTGCAACAGCGAATAGATACGTGATTGAACGCATGAGCAACCTCTTTATGTTTTGAAGAAATTAAATTCTATGCGAGCAGATTGTATAAAGGGACTTTTAACCGCCCCTTTTAATCGAAAGACTCGCGCTTTTACTTGAAATAATATTATAACAAGGAACGCTTAAATATGTCAAGAAAAATATGCATTAAGAAAAAACAGAGGAAGAAATCGCGAGCACAGCTCGCTCCTACAGGCGAAAAAATTCACATATGTAAAGTGAATAAGTACAATTGAATGGCCCTGTAAAAAAAAACAGGTGACATCTAATCCTGAATATGCTATAATTTATAATGATTATTTAATTTCACTGGGAGTTTTACTGAAAATGAATCGCACCAATAATCGACCTATCTATGTCGTTGGCATCAGTGGCAGCTTAAGGGAGCGGAGTTCAACATACGCTGCGCTCCAAATTGCGCTGTCTGGTGCGAAAGAGGCGGGTGCCGAGGTCGAATTGCTTCAACTCAGTGAATACGAACTCGTTTTTCAAGGGTCTGTCGCTAACGAATCGGACTATCCATCAGGTGTGTTCAAACTCCGAGAAAAGGTAAAACGCGCCCACGGCATCCTTCTCGGCTCTCCTGAGTATCACGGGAGCTTCAGCGGTGTTCTTAAAAGCGCGCTCGATCTTATGGGGTTTGATGAGTTTGAGAATAAGGTCGTCGGACTTATCGGTGTCTCCGGTGGACAGCTGGGTGCCGTAAATACGCTTTCTATGTTGCGCACGGTTAGCACAGCACTCCGCGCGTGGGTCGTTCCAAAAGACGTATCCATTGCGAACGCTTCTAAGGCATTTGATGCTGAGTGGAACTTGCACGACCCTGAATTAGCTGCACGCCTCAAAGCTGTAGGGAAACAGGTTACCGAATTCGCAGCACTAATGAAACACACGAAAATAAATGGACACAATACATAATTGGAACGCATGGATTGGCACAGATGAAGCCGGAAAAGGTGATTATTTCGGGCCGCTCGTTGCTGCGGCAGTTTACGTGGACGCAGAATGCCGCGAAACTTTCACAGATTTAGGCATCACCGATGGGAAGCGGTTATCGAATGGACGCGTTCAAAAGCTGGCGGAATCGCTGCGCGATGGTCACAGCCAACATATCGCCGTTGTGGAAAAGATGCCTGCTGCGTACAATTCACTTTACGCTGCGCTCCGTAGCCGAGGGGAAAACTTGAACCATCTGCTCGCCTCGCTCCATGCTGAAGCTATTTGGACGTTAGCCAACAGAGTCGGCGCGAAGCACGCCCTCGTTGACCAGTTTGCTAAAAACGATCTTATCACACCGCGGTTAAGCCCGCGTGCCAATAACACACTGTTTTTACAGCGCGGTGCTGCTGCCTTCGGCATAGAAATAAAACAGGTCACAAAGGCAGAACGTGATATTGCAGTCGCTGCAGCCTCTATCATCGCCCGCGACGCTTTTTTGACCGCGATGGATGCGTTGTCGGAAACATATCAGATGTGCTTACCGAGGGGCGCGTATCAGGTTGTGGAAGCCGGCAGAGAATTTGTTAAACTGCACGGGATCGATGCCCTAAAAAATGTGGCGAAGCTCCATTTTAATTTGACCGATGCTGTTTGCGCTTCTTAAATAAATTATTTGTGGCACGAGAGAAATTATGGAACAATTATTTAGTGTTCATTATGCCGAAGTTGGACTCAAAGGCAAAAATAGAGTATTTTTTGAGAAACGGCTTGCGAACAACATCAAAATTGCCCTGCGTGGTACTGGATATGCAGAAGTAGAGCGACTTCACGATAGAATTCTCGTTCACCTTGGGGAACATGCCGATATTCCTAAAATTAAGGAATGTCTGCAGCACGTGATGGGGATCGCCCATTTCGAGCTTTCATGCTGCACTGAAAATAACATCGCGGCGATTAAAGCGGCAGCACTGCAACACATCCAAGATATCGCTTGTGAATCCCTGAAAGTTGAGACAAAGCGTTCGGATAAAACCTTCCCCCTAACGTCCCCGGAGGTGAGTGCCGAGGTCGGTGGGTATCTCGTTAGAGAAACAGGGATCCGCGCGGATATGCATAATCCCGATCTCACCTGTTGGATTAAAATAACACACAACGCGGCGTATATTTCCGCAGAGAAGATTCAAGGTATCGGCGGTTTGCCAGTCGGCGTGAGCGGTAAGGTGCTTGTGATGTTGTCTGGCGGGATTGACTCGCCTGTCGCTGCGTGGCAAATGATTAAACGCGGCGCGAAAGCCGTCTTTATTCACTTTTACAGCTACCCTTATACCGACAAGGCTTCCTTGGAGAAGGTCATCGAAATTGCGCAGATCTTAGCTGTGTCTAACTATCGGAGCATAATCTATCTCGTTCCGTTTGCGGACCTCCAGCAGACGATTGTCACCGCGACCCCTGCACCCTTTAGGGTTTTGTTGTATCGGCGGATGATGACGCGAATCGCGCAGCGCGTTGCAACTCTGGTCGATGCAGAAGCACTCGTTACAGGGGAAAGTCTCGCGCAAGTCGCTTCGCAGACGTTGACGAATCTCCGAGCGATTGAAGCGATCGCCGAAATTCCTATCCTCCGGCCACTTATCGGCGAGGACAAAGCCGAAATTATTACAAAAGCCCAACGGATTGGCACATTTGACATTTCCACGCGTCCCCATCAGGACTGTTGTTCCCTTTTTGTACCCAAACATCCCGCCACGCGTGCATCCGTAACCGAGTTGGCGGATGCAGAATCAGGATTAGATGTAGACGCATTGGTTGAAGACGCATTGAATAACCTTGAAAAACAGGTGGTCGGTTGAAATATGGCTTCCGAAAAAATATTGCTTATCCGACTCAGTTCCCTCGGCGATATCGTACTCACAACGCCCGCGATCCGTGCCGTTCGCGCCCATTTCCCAGACGCATACATCGCTATGCTCGTGGCAAAACAGTCCGCAGCGATTCTCCGCGAAAACCCCCATCTCGATGAAATAATTACGTTTAATCGGCTCGCTAAAGACAAAGATACGGGTGAGATGTTACGGATTATCCATCGGCTGCGGGAACGGAAATTCACACGTGCCATAGACTTCCAAAGAAAATTTCGGACTGAGATGCTGATGTCCTTCAGCGGTGCGGCCGAACGGATCGGTAAAGGTAGATTCTGTACCGTCCGCGTCCGTGAGCAGGGGAACAAACACGCCACAGCACACTATTTTGACCTCTTACATGCAGCCGGGATTCCAGCAGAAGATCAGACATTGGAACTCTTTCTCTCCGCATCTGAGCGGTTCGCTGCGGTGCAGCGATTTGACGCTGTAGGTGTTAAGAATGGAGAATTAAAGGTAGGACTTTTTCCGGGGGCAGGATGGGAGTTACGCGAATGGATGCCTGAACGCTTCGCTGCGATTGGGGATAGACTGGTTCAGCATTTTAACGCCAATGTCTTGATCTTTGGGGGTCAAAAGGAGGCAGCACTCGTGCAGAGGGTTGCGAATCTTATGAATGCGGAGGCTATTCCGTTTGCGGGTAACCTTGAGGTTCGGCAGTTAGCCGCCTGCCTTGAAAAGTGTGATCTATTTCTTACCAACGATACCGGTCCGATGCACATCGCTGCTGCAGTCGGAACCCGTACCGTGTCTCTGTTCGGGCCCGGCAATCACATCCGATTTCAACCGCTCGGAACATCACATCAGACCCTTCGCCACGCCGTGCCGTGTAGTCCGTGTAAGCAATTTACGGATAAATGTAAAGACAATATCTGCATGAAAGGCATCGGTGTTGATGAAGTGTGGCAGGCGGTTTCTCATGCCCTTACGAAAATTGCCTAATCGGAACCGCGCGACGGGGTTATCCGCACGCTGCCTCAAAGACGCGTAGGTGATTTTCACCGAGTACCTTTCGGATGTCGGCATCGGAATAACCGCGCTCGCTTAACCCTTCCGCGATTTTGATGAACTCACTGGCATCCTTAAGTAGATCTCCGCCCCCATCAAAATCCGAACCGATCCCGACATGGTCGATGCCTGCGATGTCAATAGCGTAGGCGATATGATTAAGCAATTGCGCCAGGGGTGGCATTTTCTGCCAGCCGTCTACCGTAATAAATCCCGGAACGAACGTGATACCCACAACACCGCCATTAGCTGATAACGCTTTCAGCTGTTCGTTGCTCAAGTTCCGTGGGTGACGGCACAAGGTCTTGCAATTGCTATGGGACGCAATGACTGGGTGTTCCGAGATGTCGAGGACATCCCAGAATCCACGTTCACTGATATGCGAAACATCTACGAGCATCCGTAAGCGATTCATCTCTTTAACCAACGCTATCCCGAATCGGGTCAAGCCGCCCCCCATATCCTCTTCATCATTTCCGGTTGATGCCCATGTATTTGGATTATGGGTCAAGCCGATGGATCGGACACCCAGCAAATAGAGCGAGCGGAGTATATTCAGGCTTCGTTCCACTGCTTCACTGTTTTCAATGGCGAGCACGGCAGCGAGTTTACCGGCCGCCTTTGCCTCACGAATGTCACTCGCTTTCCGAACGATGCATATCTCGTCAGCGTTTGTTGTTACTTCTTCGTTGAACCACCCGAAGGCATCTAAGGCGTAAGCGAGATGATTTTTCCAGGCGCGCGTCACATCAACGGCGAAGAACGCCGCATCAATGCCGCCGTGCCGCATTTTCGGAATATTGAGTTGGATACCGATAGCTGCTTCTTCGGGTGGCACGTCTCCGCGGAGGTAAGCGATCGTACCCATCGGTTCCATGGGGTTTTGGGCATTTTCGTCAGCAAGACTCACATTGCCGCGGCGGATGTGTGCCACGATAGCATCATTGTGTGAGTCAATCACGAGTGCCTGCTCATGCAATGCTGCGATCCGTTTATCTAATTGGCGGTGTCTGTTTTTCTTTTCCATAGGCCTCAGGCTAATCCAGTATGGTAACTGTTCCTTATATTTTATTTGGTACGAATTTTGAAACCGAAATCGGATTTATAGCGTTTTACCATTTAGTTTACATTCCAAAGAAGCTAAGTGGTCCCTCTGAATGGATTCGGCACCTTCCCGAGTATAGCACGCAATAAGCCTTTTTTTATTCTTAACCACAAGCGATCCGGACACGAAAAGAAATGCAATTTGCAGTAAAAACGGATACAGGTAAACTTCGTGATAGGAACGAAGACTTATACTATTTTGATACGCAGCTTCAACTGTTTGCTATCGCCGATGGTATGGGTGGACACGAGCGCGGCGACATCGCCAGTCGTATTGCTCTTGAAGTTATTCAGGAGTGGGCGGAAACCCAAGCGTCTCCCCAAAGCGACTTAGGACCGATGAAACGCCTCGGTGTTCTCAGCGAACTTGCGGAGGAAGCGAATCAGCGTATCTACACTTCCGCCGAGAGTCAAGGCATAGGTCGCGGTATGGGAACAACTCTCATCGCGGGTTTTGTTACCTTTAGTTACCTCGCGTATGTGCATGTCGGTGATAGTCGGCTCTACGTCCTGCGCGATGAAACGCTCACGCAGATAACGACAGACGATTCCTTCGTTCAAAAAATGGTCGAAAAAGGTGAAATAACCCCAGAAAAGGGGCGCGTCCATGAAAAACGGAACATCATTACGGAGGCTATCGGCTTGAAGTCAGCTGTTACGGTCAATGCAGATGCATATCCACTTGTCCCCGGTGATATTGTCCTTGCCTGTACCGACGGTTTGCATGACCTCATTATCAACGACGACGAGATCGGTGACATTATCTTGGCTGCTTCCGATATTGAAGAGGCATCCGAGAATCTCATCAGCAAGGCACTCGACTATGGCGGCACTGATAACGTTACAGTCCTTCTCGCAGCTGTGGATTAACCAACCTCCGTACTTTCCTCCGTACTTTCCTCGGGTTCTCCAAAAACCAATACGCCATCTGGATCTGTCGCTTCTTCCTGTGTTTCCATGTGTACAGGCATTGTTAGCTCCGGGAGTTCAATCCGTTCCGCTTCAACCCATAAACGTTCGAGATTGTAATAAGCACGTCTTTCGGACAGAAACACATGCACAACAAAATCCACGTAGTCTAACAGAATCCAATCCGATCTCCGTACACCTTCCTGATGCCAAGGTTTCTGGGACCAATTGCTTTCAAGTTCTTCACGGACGGCTTGCGAAATCCCTTCTACTTGGATGTCCGAGGCACCACTGAAGATCGCGAAAAAGTCCGTGAAACCATCAAGCTCACGTAAATCAAGAATAACACCATCTTCTGCGCGGCGACTCATCGCTGCCGCAGCGGCGGCTTTTACCATATCCAATGTATTTTTCCCGTTTTCCATTTTATAATTCCTTCCTAAAGTTCACTGTTGACAGTTTAAGTTCAATGTTGACAGTTTAAGAGTGTACTGTTGTAGGTATGAAGTGTATTTGGATGAATCATCACACCTTTATCTAAGAGGTGTTCAATCTTTGCACGAGCCACATGATGAACGGCACGCTTTAAATCTGTATATGCCAACTCTCGCACGACATCAACCGCGTTATGCGTCCGCGTCGGCTCCGCGAAGTCCGCCACGTATAAGACCTGTGAGATAACCCCCATTGATGGGGTCCCGGTTGTGTGGTTGCGGATGGCTTCGAGCACCTCAAGTGCTGTTACCGAAAACTTCTCAACCGCCAATTTCACGCCTATCAGTGGATGCAACAGCGACGGATTGACCTTTTCAATCGGATCCAGGCGAATTTCGTAGCAGCGGACTGCGCTATATAATTCTTGAGGGTTCATCCATTTCGCGCTGTCATGTAAAAGCGCGGCGAGGCTCGCCTGCCAAACATCCGCTTTATGAACACACGCCAGGTCAACTGCCATCTCTTGTACGGCGAGAACGTGCTGAAGCCGTTTCGCGCTCAATTTATCTGAGAGATACTGTTGAATTTCAACGGACTTCGGGTGCGCCCGAAGTTCTGCAAGTGTCGTGCCCATTTGATCGTATTCCTAATCCAATTAATCTCGCTCATCGTCAATACGAATCCCTAATTCTGCTAATTCAGCGAGAAGTTCCCGTTCAGTATCGGACAAAATCGTGTCCGGTAACGGGGTACTAATCGCGTATTCCTCGTTAATCCATTTTGACAGATCCGTAGCCTTACACCGAGCACTACAGAATGGAAAATTTTTGGGTAGCGGAGTCCCAACTTCCCACACAAAATCATAAACTGTTCCGCACATACTGCATGTATGTTCCACGTTTTTAAGGTCCTTAATCTTCAAAAGCGCGCTTTCGACATAACGCGAAAGCATTGCGCAACCTGTTACGGATATTTCCTGTTATTGATACAACCGGTACCGATGAATATAAGCTTCAACTGCTTCTGGCACGAGATACCGGATTGAAAGCCCTTGCCGAATCCGTTCACGAATGGCTGTCGCAGATATATCCACGCCGGTTATCGGGAAGGTCGTAACCCGTTTGCGAATCGCCAATGGGACGCGGTTCAGATCGTAATTCGGACGTGTTGTTGCAATCATGATACATCGCGCCAAAACCTCGTCAAAGTCTCTCCAGACTTCATACTCAATGAGCGAATCTGCCCCGATGATCCAAGCAAGTTCGGTCGTCTCTCCGTAAAGTTTTTGCAGCACTTTCAGCGTCTCAACGGTATAGGACGGACCGGCGCGTTCCAATTCTATCCGGGACGCTTCAAAATGCGGATTCTCTGCAATCGCCAAAAGGACCATCCGGTACCGGTGTTCCGGTTCGATAATATCGGTATCTGCCACCTTATGCGGTGGTCTTGCAGAAGGGATAAACAAGATCTTGTCGTACGCCAATCCTACCCGGACCTGTTCAGCACTGAGCAGATGTGCATAGTGGATCGGGTTGAATGTTCCGCCCATCACAGCGATTCTTTGGGTTGTTTTCAGCATCAGAATGTCCAGCAGATATGAAATCTCGCGCGTCTCTATGTTCCTTAAAAGTATACGGATTTACACGAGAAAAGTCAACAAGAAAATCAGGACACGCGAGCCTTATAATCCTCATAAGCCCGCTCAATCTGTTTTGCGGATTCCTCGGAACCGAGGAAATGTGCGCCTGTCAACACCACCGGTGGTTTCCCGCGTTCTGTCAGAAGTTCAGCGACTCGGCATTTAATCGCATTGACAATAGATAGCGTGCCGATGCTCGACGTGGGACCCACTGGATATGCCAAATTTGGGATGTCCACAACCGCATCGCCCGGTGGATTGCAGTTGTCAATTGTCAAATCCGCGATTTCAAAAAGCCGTTTACCAGAGCTGTGCTTTGAAGTAGATGAACGGCTGTGTGCGATGGAACTCACTGCGATAACCGGGAGGTTTTGTGTTTTCGCGCCCATTGCCATTTCGATCGGAAGGATATTCGTACCGGAATTGGAGAACACCATCATACAGTCGTGAGGACCGAAACTGAAATTACGCAAAATCACTTCCGCATATCCGGAGATGTTTTCTAAGAAAAGAGCCTGACGCTGCCCGTTGCAGCCGACGACTTGGTTGTGATACGTAACGGCTAATTCCACAATCGGAAAAAAACCCGGAAAACTGCCGTAACGCGGAAAGATTTCTTCGACCGCCATACGGGAATGCCCGGATCCGAATAGGTAAACGAGCCCATCATTTGCTATTGTTTCGGCGCACATATCGGCAGCTTGTGCAATTGCCTCGGTTTGTGTCGCCTCAATCTGTTTCAGAATGTCTTGTGCAGTGTGTAGATAACGCAGATAGGAGATGTTCATAATGTTTTTATTCGGTAGTGAGAGCATACTTGCCCAGCACTACTATTATTTCAAAATCGCGACGACGACTGCCCCGATGGCGACGACAATAGAAATAGCAGTGAGAACAACATGGCGCGTCTCTGAACGTCCTTCCAATTTTCCTTTCACCCAAGCAATATCTGACTTAACATTGGAGATATCCTCGGTAATTTCTGACTTAACATTGGCAATATCTGATTTGACATTGGCAATATCTAACTTGACATCAGCAAGGTCTAACTTGACATTAGCAAGGTCTGCCTTGACATTAGCAACATCTGCCTTGACATTAGCAACATCTGTCTTGACATTAGCAACATCCTCTTGCAACTTATTTAACGCGGCGATCACCACGTCTTCAAATTTGTCTTGATTCACGGTTTAGTTCTCTTTTGGCGGCTTGCTAATTGGGCTGTAATAGATGAATTTTAAGTGTTTGAATCGGTAATCGTTTCCGCAATTACTCTTTATCCATTATACACGAAACAAAACATGAATGCAAGCCTTTTTCTAAATCCTAAAACGATTTGCTATAAACCGTATTAATACCCATCAGTATACCAAAAGATATGATGCGACCTGATGCCTTGCGCTAAAGAGGCAGGTTGATTGTGTAACAGATTCGGGATTGAATCATAAGAATTGGGGAGCGAGGCGGGTTGATTGATACGATACATCGTACTGCCGTGTTCGTCAATCGCAGAAGCATTGAAACCGTCCGCGATAGGCGCAGGATAGACAACTTCAAGTGCATCCGCGTCCATCTGTGCGATAATATTAGAGAGCATGCCTTCAAAAAGAGGTTTACCCCGCGATTCGGCAAAGGCGGCCTTTGAGGCACCGAACTCCTCAACGTTCAGCTGATCTTCACGCCGGACGACGGAAACATAACCTTCAATATCCCCATCCCGTTCAGCGACCCACGCGTTCGGCGACTCTGTCCGCACCCACTTCGTCCAATATGCCATCTCATCTCTGACGAAAGTACCGTTGAATTTGCGTGCGTATCTATCATACAGCGCAGCAATACACGTAACTTCGGACCTATCATCAAAATTAGCAGGACGGACCTCCCAGGCCACCTGCTTTCTGGCATTGAAAGGTTGCCTTGCATAGTAGCGCGGTACCTTTTCCCACCCTTCAACTGAATAGATACGTTGGCTGCCATGTAGCGAAGAGATCACTATATCGCGGGACTCCATGAACCGAATGGAATCCTTGAGGAGTTGTGTCGCGAGTCCGCGTCGACGGTATTCTGGGCGCGTGCTAACTTCACCGATGCCCCCGACGGTTACCGGCTCGCCGTGCAAAAACATCTTACGGATAAAAACGCGGACGGTGCTGACAATTGTGCCATTATCAATCGCAATGCGGATACCTTCTGGGTCCCGCCATGGATCGTTGTGCCAATGGTTAGAAAAGTATTGGCGACCGCCTGAAAAGACGTGCGTGACATGGTCCAACCACTTCTCTAACTCATCAGGATAAAGGGCACGAAACTCCATATCTACAAAAACCTCAAAACTTTATAGTCAACTCGCCAAGGAACTGGCGCGCCTGATTACGGCTCCCAAACACTTCATAGAGATCGCCGGAAACGTCATAGAACCGGCGGATAAAATTTCGGCTCGTCTCTGCAGGATTGAGGTCAGCATAACGGAGCCATAGATTCGTCCGGGACCAGATATCCCAATTGAGTTCAATAACCGTGGAATTTGCATCGCCGGTGTCAATTCTACGCTGTTTGTTGAGATCGGCGTAGAGTGCATTCTGTGTCAAATCAGACGTACCATCAACACGTCCAACAGAGAGATTCAACTCCTTATACCGATACGGATTCGGATTGGTGATAAATTTCAGATTCACGGCAAAGGCGTTTTCTAACGCTTGTGTCCCGAAATCGTAACTATCCTCTACCTTTGCAGGCGTAATATAACGTTCGTCCTGCTCGCCATAAGTTAATTCGTCAAGGACTGTCAAATGCCATCGCTCGGAGAGACTATACGTCCATCCAAAGAGATTTTTTAATTCCAATTGGTTGAGTTTATCTTCAACATCTGTAAAAACATCGATGTCCTCATAATCTTCAAAGTACTTATTGTAGAGATTGGCGGCACGTAGGCTATAAAACCCGTTTGTATGGGAAGGTTTCAGAGTAAACCCTGTGACAGAATACTGCGCGATGGTAAAATCACTCTCATCGCGTAGATAGAGATAACCCGCGGCATCTAGGTCTAAGAAAGTTTGATCGTGCTTCTCTTCGCTGAGCTGATCCGTTTCATAAATAATCCGTCCGATATACCGTCCACTGCTATCAAACTTTTGGACCCGTGAAATGACGTTATGAAAAAGTGTTAGTCGGATGTCTTTGCGTCTCAATTCTTCAGCCAGTTCTGCTTTATCCTCTTCGTCAGTTTCATCGGCGTAGTAGCGGCTGTATTCTGCCTCTTCCAACAAACGGACGCGTCTATTCAGGGCAACAGTATCCGCAGCCGTAAACGGGCCGTATTGCGAACGCGTTGCATTCGTAATGGTATCGGCAAGTTCGGCTTGCCCCGGGGAACTCTCTGTCAACTGCGTCAATGTCGGCGATAGGACGACAACCTCCGGCAGGCCGCCTACCTTTCTACGAAATTGGCTGGCATCTTTAACGAGAATTTCGCCTGTGGGCAGCGCAACAAGTGCCATCGGTTTCATGAATTCACCGTTCCCGCGGCCTTTCCGTCCGAAACTGCCGAGCGATTTCCCAGCGGCATCAAACCGCACCACTCGGTGATTACCGGTATCCGCGATCAGAACATTCCCCCGTGCATCGATCGCGATGTCCGCGGCATCTGTATCAAATTCACCATCGCTTGCGCCATACCGCCCGAAAGCGAGCAGCTTTTCACCGTCGGCACCGAACTTATGGACACGTCCGCGTTCCGCGTCTAAAACGTAGAGTTCATTTTGCGCATTGAGGGCGACGCGGAGAGCTCTGTCGTGTCCTTTCGGCTGAATGGCGAATGCACTTTTTCCTGCTTCGTCAATCATGAAATGCACCGGTAACACAACCTTGGGCTGGACATCCACATTATCCACAAAATAGGTATCTAACAATTCACCTGTTGCGCTGAATTTGTGGACGCACGGCGCGAACATATAAACCTTTGGCTCATTTGGCTCAGCGGTTTCGCCGATATGATGCACTGTTACATCTGCAACGTAGATATTCCCGGTGCTATCCACAGCAAGATGCCCCGGTTTCCGTAGGATATTGTCTGGAGATTCGGGGGCTTCTGGAAACTGAAGTAGAAATTCTCCGGTCGCCGACAACTTCTGAATCAGTCGGTTCTCAGTGTCGCTGACATAGATATGTTGTCTATCAAAAGCGAGGTGTATATCCTTGCTAAACCGTCCGTGGGTTGAACCTTTGCCAGCGAATTCACGTTCTAACTGGATAAAATCCACCGAAAAAGCGGAATGCAATCCAATGCATAGCGAACAGCAGATAAAGAGTGAACATTGTAAGAGAAAAATATGTTTTTTCATAATTCCGTTTTTTTAGGGTTGACAATTGGATACCTTAAATACCATTAATATAATATACGCTTCTGATGAGAATGTCAAGATAAAATTATGGAGCGAACTAATCCGGCAAAATCCGATACCCCGTGCTAATCCCGGTAATCATCCCGATAATTGCCCAAAGTCCAGCACACGTCATCTCCCCGATAACCAGGCCGAGGAAGATAGGTCTCGCGCTCCGATATGCCTTCAATCCACCATATTTCACAATGCTAAACTTCAGTCCCCACCCTAAGAATATAGAGAACCAGAGCTTAAACGTCGCCCAGGAACTCAGCATCGTATAACCGAGCGGATGCAGGGGCCACCATACAAAGGTTTGACGCATCCACATCAAAAAGACCGTGAAACCGCTGCCGAATAGCATAAACCCTGTATTTGTCCAATTCGTGCTTGTCTTTGGGCTCGTGAGTAGTCCCTCAAGTTGCCGCATAAACCAACTGCCCCCGGTATAAGGTGCGCCGTGTGCATAACTAATTTTGATGGCGGAGTAATAGGAAACAGCAAGCCCGATAACCATCGCAACCGCCATGGCGATGAGAAGTTGCCGGCGTTTGACGCGAACCTCGTCCGCTGCTTTCAACCCGTTCATAATATTCGGCATCATAAATTCGCGAAGGTCTAACGTGAGGCACACGGGATGCATCATTAGCGAGGTCAACGTAGATGGGTGTATTTTTGAGGTACCGAGGGTTGTCAGGTAGAAACTCTGCGGTGAAAACGAGGGATTAATAAACGGAATCCCGCCGTTGATTACCTGCCAGGTCAGCACGATATACATCGCAAGCAGGAATAGCACGAAACCGAGCGCGAATAAGAGAGACATTCCCAACAAGTGATTGAAAAGCACAAGCACACAGATACCCCCGAGGAGCCCGAAGATTGTCACACTATGCGGAAGTGCCTCATCGGAAGGACGGAACTGGAGCATACTTTTAATGTGATGCCGCGTCTTCCAGAGCGCGATCGCGACGAATGCAAGACACGCACCCGCCTCTTGTGCCGCACTAAACGATTTACCCGTCCACTGCACACCCGGTCCCGAAGTGAGCTGAAAACCGAGCATCACACCTAAGAGGCATTGCAGTTTGTAAAACACAAAGAAAAACCAGATACTAAACGATACCTCTAAGGTGAGCAGATAACTAAATCCGACCATCGACCAGAAAATAACAATCTGAAACGGCCGTAAGGCACTCCAAGGGCGGTCAACGAGGTATTGATTGAGCCAAAAATCGCGTGGGATATGGGGTGTGTTCGGAAAAAATGTATGCAGCCCGTTCATCGTATGCAGGAATACGGGGAACGCGAACCCGAACCACAGCGCGCTGTTCTTAAATAGCGGCCCGAGGCTGCCGCTCCCTTGTCCTGCCATCTCCGCGGGCAGCTTAACGAGCGGGAAGGCGCAACGCTCATGCTCCACCCACTGTTTGCGGAGCAGCACAGAGAGGCAGATCATGACGAAATAGACGACCAGTACATAGGCACTCCACGTCAAGATCGGGACGATCCATGCTCCCCACGGTACCGATTCGCCTGCGAACAGTCCTTCAAAGAATGACTGCGCTGCGGTGTGATTTTGCACCACGCGCCAATGTGGAATATAGTGATGAAATAGGGATTCCCAGTCGTTTTCTGGGGTGGCGAGGTATTTATAAGCCACCATCGGGCTGAGCGCGTAGCGCATCATCCCCGACGATGGGATGCCTGCCGGTGCAAGCATGATACACCAAATCGTGACAAGTTCTCCGGGTGAGAACGCCGCGGCAGGATAAAATCGTTTCAAGAGGACGTTGATACCCAGCACAAAAATCGTCAGCACAAAGAAAGGCGCGACTGGAAAGTGTCCGCCTGCAAGGAAGATGTTACGGATAACATAATCGTTATAAGGCGCGAGCAGACATTCGGTCGTGGCACATGCCAAACCGATCAACACTGCACGCCATGTGAGGCTATCTCTGACCTGTTGTTGAATCAATTTTCACCCTTCCGCGCTACTATGTTTCGAGTCTTCCCACAAGTATATCACATCTCTATTTTTTTAGAAAAAAATCTTTTGACTCTCAATATAAGATATGTTATACTTCACACAACGGAGAGGGATGCTGTGGGCTATTTTTTTATTCTAAGGGGATCTATCTCCCCCTGTTTTTAAAAGGAGAAAAACAGATGACAGAACAAGAAGCGAGAGCAGCCCAAGAGCGGGCAGATCTCATTGTGAAAAAAGTGAAAGACTTGGTCGCCTTGGAAGACCAAGTGCTGGCAGCGCAACCCCCAGAACGAGAGGCTTTAACCTCGCAGTTAAGGGAACGTGCTGAAGAACTCAACGGTATTGCCGATGAACTGAAATGGGCAACGCCCTGTTTCAGGGCTTACGTCTTACCGCAGATGGGCGAAATTTTAGGCGAGCATAAAGCCTTCAATGATGCCAATCGGCAGGACCTTGAACGGATCGTGAACATTCTAACGGACGAGGAGGGTGCGGAAGTCTCTGAGCAATTAGCCGCTACACTCATAACCTCGCTCCGAGAGAATCTTGGAAAAACGTTCGGAGTCTAACGTCGTAATCGCTTTGCTGGCGAGGTTTAAAACCCCGCCAGCGTCCACTTCTCAACTGCTATTGTCCTTTTCCACGTAGGTCTTGAGCGTCCGCCGATCTATGCCTAACGACTTCGCTGCCTGTGTTAAAGAACCGTATTCCGCTACGCGCTGCCGCGCCACTTTCCTTAAAATCTGATCGCGATCCATGCCGCCTATATTAATAATAGCGTTCTGATCCCCGCCTAAAAGCTGTGCCAAATAAAAGGATGCCTCTCGAATAACCTTCTGCTGTGTCATCTTAGGGAGTACCCGCCAAACAGAAACCGGTATGCCCCCGAAAATAGAGATGAACTCTATCACAGAGAGGCGCGAGAGAATCTCACTGACCTCGGGCGGGAGCGTTCTTGTCGTGTCTTGCTTTCCACTCTCCATACGTCCTAACTGCGGTGCAAGCGCAATATCGGCAGGCAAATCTTCGATCTCCAATTCAGACGTTCGGGTGGTGATAACCGCCCGGTCAATCGCGTTTTTGAGCTGTCGGATATTCCCCGGCCACACTGCACTTTCGAGATATTGGAGTGCCTCTGGCGTAATTCCTGTAACGCGTTTCCCGTGTTTCGTACTGAGTTCAGAGATAAAAGCCTCTACCAGAGGTGGGATATCGTCTCGCCGCTCCCGCAGCGGCGGGATATGGATATGAAACGCATTGAGCCGATAGTAGAGGTCCCGCCTGAATTTTCCGGTTTCGACCGCTGCTGCAAGCTCTGTATTCGTGGCAGCGATAATGCGCACATCCGCTTTAATGTTTTCGTTTCCACCCAACCGAGTGAACTCTTGGATTTCTAACACGCGAAGGAACATGGACTGCACTTCAAAAAACATTTCACCGATTTCATCGAGGAAGAGCGTGCCGCCATCTGCCTGTTCAAACATTCCTGCACGCTGGACCGTTGCCCCCGTAAACGCCCCTTTCTCATGCCCAAAAAGTTCGCTCTGCAAAAGACCGTTGTCAGGAAACGCGCTGCAGTTAACAGTTTTGAAAGATTTATGTTTTCGCGAACTCGCGCTATGGATTTCCTTGGCAATAATTTCTTTACCGACACCTGTTTCACCGGTAATCAGGACAGTCGCGTTTGTAGGCGCGACCTGCTGCACCTGCTGATAAATTTCTTGCATCGCTGCGGAGGGTAGCGTAATAGCGGTATCATTCATATATCTGTCTCTCAAAACCTGCTTTAAAGGTGTTGGGTTTCTCTCGGTTTCTGGTTGATGTATCGTCTCTTGAAAAAGTTTCGCTCTTCTATGATTTGTCCGTTTTTGGTGGGATCCGTTCAACCCAACCTACATTACTGCTTTATCGGTTAGTTACTTGTTGTGCTGTCAAGGAAAAGTATAATACCCCAAAACGCGTTTTTATGCAAACAAAAAATCGCGCAGCTACCGAGAATTACGCGAATTAAGCAATTTTTGTCTATACAATTTTTGTATGTATACAATTTTTGCACCACGTCCTGCGTTTTTCCACCCTTCCACGCCAGCAGCATTCAATTCTCCGTGCGAGGCGTTATTCACTCAAGGCGTGTTGATTCTCTTGAAGATTTTTAGCACAAACTGAAGTGCTGCTGCCTTCCACGCGCGTTTGGCATACATCTTGCTTATACTGACACCAGGAAACTCCAATAACAACTCCGTTAGGACTTACGCAATTTTTCCATTAAGAATACGCAGCTCCAGATCCCCAAAGAAGCAATAGGAGAACGGTTGAAGGAGAGGATACAGTACTTTGGTTATTTGTAGGGTTCGGATATATCCCTTTTGGGACACCTGAAATCAAGGAAGCAGTTGATAAAGCTATTCAAAGTGCAGGTCCGGGGTATGATGCCCTAGTAGATGGAGTGCTTTACCAAGTCAGTGAGTATTATCTATTAACAATGAAAACTGGTTACAAAGTAGTAGGTACGCCAATTAAGACTTCTCTCGTGAATCACAATTCAGCAAGGGCCAGCCTCTCCTCAGCAAAGCGTCCAGTATTTTATCATAGTTCTCTCGGAATGAACGGGCAATGAATGGTTTCCCCACTACGAACGGATCACCTGTAAACTCAACATTGAACGACTACTGGTATAAATCAACAGGAGTAAAGTTTTATGAAAACCTATATCAATCTTTTAGGAATTGTCTGCCTCAGCATCGCCATGGCTGTTCTCATCGGCACGGCCGGTTGTGGTCCCGGAGAAGAAGAGGTCACGTTCCTACAAGCGAACCCTGGAAACGGCAGCACCATCGAACCGGACGCAACCATTATCGTCACTTTCGACAGCACGCCTAATGGACTGACTGTAACGGGCGGAACATTTTCAATTGCTGAGACTAACGTAACGATAATAGGTCCATTTATACCTGGGACGTTGAACATCGTTCTCACGTGGGCAGATGGCGCGCAAGCACTCACATACACTGTGAAACCGTCTATCCCACCTCCCCCTGAAGGCATGGTCCTCATCCCCGGTGGTGCGTTTGAGATGGGGAGCACCGACGAAAATGCACAAAACGACGAACAACCTGTGCATACCGTCTATGTCGATGCATTCTACATGGACGAGACTGAGGTAACCAACCTTGACTACAAGAGGTTCTTGCTTGAGAATCCGCTCTGGGAAAAAAGCAATATTGACCCTTGGCTCGAAGATGGCGATTATCTCTTTCATTGGACATCGAACAATTACCCGGATGGGGAAGCCAACCATCCAGTGACTTATGTGAGTTGGTATGCGGCGATGGCGTATGCACAATGGGCGGGTAAACGGCTACCGACAGAAGCGGAATGGGAGAAAGCAGCACGCGGCGGTTTGGTCGGCAACGCGTATCCTAACAGCAATACGATTAACGCGGGGAACGCAAACTACGACGAGGATGTCAGTGATACGACATCGGTGCGTAGATACGCCCCGAACAATTACGGTTTGTATGACATGGCAGGCAATGTCTGGGAGCTCTGCTTAGATGAGTACGATCCCGATTTCTATTTTTCTTCACCGAGTGAGAACCCCTTAGCGGGCGGTCGCAGCATAGCGTGGCTAATAAATAACTTCACAAGTATTGCTTTTGATATAAGGATCGTCATGCGCGGTGGGAGCTGGGAATCTGACCCCATTTACCTGCGGGTTGCCAACCGAGGCTGGACTCCACCTATCCTTACGACTTCGGACCTTGGTTTTCGTTGTGTGAAAGATGTATCACCTTAATTAAATCTTTTAGGAGTTACGCAAACGTCCTTGCTGACGAGGGTGCGAACCCCTTCAGGCACACAAATGATCTCATCAAACAAAAAAGGAATATTTTCATGAAAAATGTGCTACCCATTTTAGCCTTACTCTTTGCAGCTATACTTGTGAGTATCTATAGCAGCAGCTGTGGCTTTATAAACGACCCCGTTGCGTTCGTCTCAGCAACGCCACCTACTGGCAGCACCCTCCAGCAGAACGCCACGATTACCCTCACTTTCGATGCCGAACCCATAGGACTGAAGGTATCAGGAGGAACAGCCGTCACCTCGGGGCGGAATGCCATCATATCAGGCCCTTTTACACCCGGCAAACTCGCCCTAACATTGACCTGGGACGACGGCACCCATGTCCTCAACTATACAATTGAAGGAGAGGCAAACAGCAATAACACCGCTGCCACCAGTAAACCTGAGGATCCAACCGGTGAAGAACCTGAGGATCCACCCACCGATCCAACCCTTATTCTTTCCCTCTCTTTTGATGGCCTAGCCGGTCACAGAGTCATCGACCAGTCGCAACACGGAAACGATGGCTTGTTAGTCGGGAATCCACAGTTAGTTAAGGGCGTATTTGGCAACGCCTTGGAGTTCAATGGCAGCACAGATTGGGTTGAAGTCCCGCACGATGATAGTCTTACCGTTGACAAGGATGTCACCGTGATGGCATGGATCCGAACGCCACGGCATAATGGACCAGGAGGTGCGAATTGGCAAGGTATTATTGCGAAGGGCAACAACCCACGCTCTTACAGTTTCTACACGGAAGTCGGTGGTAGTGTACATTTGAGTGTCGGCAACTTTCAAGGCTCGGATAGCAACCGGAAAGTCAAATTGAATGCGTGGCAACACGTTGTCGCGCAAATAGACAACGGAGTACATCGGTATTGGATAAATGGAGTAAACGCGGGGAACTTTGATGTAGATGCAGAACTGCCCGGTGGAGCTGATCGTGCGGCAGTCCTGATAGGAAATACACATGAAGACTCGCGCATGTTCCTTGGATTAATCGACGAAGTTCGCATCTGGAACCGTGCCCTCAGCGAAGCTGAAATCCTTGAACAAGCACACAAGTAACATTAACCAAGTAAACTGTGAATCGAGTGGTATCGTGCTCGTCCACAGTTTTTAACAGTAAGGAGATTTTTTTAGTATGAAAACGAGTTTACATATTCTGGGGATACTTCTACTCGCTTTATTTATCAGTGCCACATCGGGTTGTGGAGGGGGTGAAACGAAACCCGATACGGGCGGAACAACTGTTACGCCTCCGCCTCCACCTACGCCTGAGGAGCAGCTAGTAGGTAAGTATACACTAACTAATGTAGTTTTAAAAGAAAACGATCAAGAAATTGTCCTTGAACCACCACAGGCTTCTGGAACGCTGGTATTAGAAGATAACGCTGATCGTTCTTGGTCTATGTTTGTAGACCTTCTGGGTACGCAAAGGGGTAATTCAGGAGACAGTTGGAAAGCAACTGCGACGCAGTTAACGCTCGGTGATGGAGTACCTATATCCTATCAATTGAATGGATCGATTCTGAAATTTGACATGGAAGGAATTGGATCGCTATCGTGGAAAAAATTGTGATCGTATTACATTCTCCATAAGTTTTGCTATACCTCACAACAATTCTATACCTCACAACAATTTGAAAATGACATAATATCAAATTCACTTGATTAGTGTTTTTCTGACAAAGTTAGCAATGCAAGGCGCAGGGACTTCGCGCCACAAATCCGGTTAATTTGATATAACAGTTTTAAGGAGATTTTTTTAGTATGAAAACGAGTTTACATATTCTGGGGATACTTCTACTCGCTTTATTTATCAGTGCCACATCGGGTTGTGGAGGGGGTGAAACGAAACCCGATACAGGCGGAACAACTGTTACGCCTCCGCCTCCACCTACGCCTGAGGAGCAGCTAGTAGGTAAGTATACGCTAATTAAGTATAGCTTAAAATCGGAAGATGGAATAACAGTTAATCTTGTACCCCCAAAGGTTTCTGGGACGCTGGTATTAAAAGATGACGATCAACGCTCCTGGACTATGGATGTCCATTCCGACAGTGGACCCCTAAAGTTTTCAGGATCCGGATGGACGGCAACTGCTACACATTTAAAACTTTGGCCTGAAGAAGATGCTGATACCTATCAATTGAGTGGATCGATTCTCACCTTTGAACTTGGCAAGTTGACTTTGTCGTGGCAAAAATTGTAATCTTATCATTAATACTTGGATAGAAGCGTCAAACTATCAACAGATGGCTGTTAGATGAGCGTAATTCGTGTTGCCCTCCTCCTTGGAGATGGAGAGACTGTAGGGCAAGTGCTACTGTGCTTGCCTTACGGCTCTATCCATTGATACTCTAACGGATAAGGACTGCACTAATACTGATGCTTTATCTATCTTAAAGATTTGGGAATCCCGCTGACTTCATTAAACAAAAAGGAATATTTTCATGAAAAACGTGTTCCCTATTTTAGCGTTACTTCTCGCAGCTATACTTGTGAGTATCTATAGCAGCAGCTGTGGCTTTATAAACGACCCCGTCGCGTTCGTCTCGGCAACGCCACCTACCGGCAGCACCCTCCAGCAGAACGCCACGATTACCCTCACCTTCGATGCTGAACCCACAGGACTGAAAGTATCAGGAGGAACAGCCATCATCTCGGGGCGGAATGCCATCATATCAGGCCCTTTTACACCCGGCAAACTCGCCCTAACATTGACCTGGGACGACGGCACCCATGTCCTCAACTATACAGTTGAAGGAGAGGCAAATGAAGGAGAGGCGAACAGCAATAACACCGCTGCCACCAGTAAACCTGAGGATCCACCCCTTAGCCGCCCTGCTATCGGTGAAGTTTTGATTTATATAGGAGAAGTCTGGTGGATTACAGAAGAAGACGCAGCCGCGGAAGCACAGACAACACAAAGACTGTTGGATGCAAAAGCCATTGAAAATAAAATTACCAATAGTACAAACGTGGTTAGACAGTGGATGCTTCAGACAATCGAAGACGAGGTTGTTGATGTCGCAATTTTTTATGGGCCTATCCCGACCACTATTTACGCAGCAGGGAATGTACAACCCAATGGATCTGTCGTTGAGGAGTGGATCGAAACCTCTGATGGAAACACCCTCCTGAATCAGGCAGATTGGTTCGGGTACTGGGCTGATGGCGATATTAATTTTGTGCACGACGATAACGGGCTAAACGAGAAACTGTTAGGTGTCCAGAATGGCCCTGACTTCTTGGAAAATATTATGGACATTCCCGGCATAAGTATGGCCGGAAATAATTTACTAATGAAAGTAACAAACACTGGAGCGGCATTAACCCCAAGTTTAGTTAATTTTCGATCTGATCGCCCGTTTCGTTTGAATCAACTTCAAGGGGCATGGTTTGCGGAAGCGGTATTTGCCAGCAATACCGGTGATGCAAGTGCAACACGAGCCGACCCTGTCATTGTCCGCGACGGAAATCGGGGCAGAATTGCGATTGCTCACCAGACACATTTTGAGAACAATCCCAAGGGCAAGGTTGCCGCAGAAATTATCATCAACTATCTTCAAAACAACTGACGAAAAACTACCATCACCAAATAGGGGCGAGGGGGACCTTGCCTAGGCAATGACCGTCGTTTAAAAAGCGATACATCGGGTTCTCCAATAATTGTCGACCCTAAAACTCTCTAATTTTGCAATACGAAAAATTAGAAAAAGGAAAACATTATGAATCGAATTTTTCAAACGAACATCATTTGTGTCTTGCTGCTGACTTTGTGCATCAGTGGATGTAGCCGACGAATGATTGATTTTACCGTAATTTCCTCGAAAAATATGCAACTCCAGATCCCTACAGAAGCGATGGGGGAACGGGTTGAAGGTCGAGATGAAGTGTATTGGTTATTTATAGGGTTTGGATATATCCCACTTGGTACGCCTGAAATAAAGGAAGCTGTTGACAGAGCGATTCAAAAAGCCGGTCCCGGTTATGATGCTTTAATAGATGGGGTACTTTACCAAACTACTGAGTTTTATTTGATTACAATGAAGACTGGGTACAAAGTGGTGGGAACGCCAATTAAGACCTCTCTTGTGTATTCAAGTTTATCGGGGCGTAACGACTCTTTAGCAAAGCGATCGCTCCTTTATCACAGTTCTCGGGGCATTTCAAATGAGGCGACCTTAGCGAATTTGAAAATCGTTAAAGGTAATAAACCGAACGCTCAAGATTAATCCGGAGATGATTTCTTTGCGACCAAGAAGATGTTGATACAAAGGCTCATGTAAAGACTGTGTGCTAATGAAGATTTCAAACCCGCGTGGTGCCTGCCTTCATTAGAAACAATCGCACATACTTTTACATGAGCGGAAACTTTT
Organism: Candidatus Poribacteria bacterium; assembly: GCA_963668035.1. GTDB lineage: Bacteria > Poribacteria > WGA-4E > WGA-4E > WGA-3G > WGA-3G. The sequence goes on from OY764073.1 coordinate 2,636,412, forward strand.
TATTCCGTTGCTATCTATTGATTTGGAATGAAGCACTCATTCTGTAAATCCTGATTCTGACAATTAAACCGTTATAATGTCTATTGTAATAGAAAATTTTCAAGTCAAATCCGACCAAACCTAAAGGATGTTAACTATGTTTTTAAGCAAGCATTGTCTATGGTGTGTCGCGTGGATGCTGTGCATCACTATTGCTTGTGTTGGCGTTGGCTGCGATACCGGTGATGATGTCGTCATCCCCACCGAGATGGAGGAAGAGGAGTAGGTTACCGATCACCACCGCTAAGATGGTAGTAGCTATCATGAACCTAAGGAGGTTCAATGTGAAACATTACATCCTGATGAGTATTTTAATATTTCAGTTTGTGTGTCTTACCACACAAGCACAAAGCTCGAGCATCGAGAAAAGATTCTGGGCCACCCTGGGAGGCGGAAGTGATTTTGGGGCTGCCTTTCCTTATGGGACTGGTGAGGATGTGCCCATAGATGATTTTTTTACCGTCGTAAGAGGCATTCCTATTAAGGCAAGACTCGGTATACTATTAGGTAATGAGTCCCTTTCTTTTGTTTTCCTTTCCTCTCAAAAGACCTTCTTGATAGATCCAATAGAGAATGTACCTGATTCCGGTATTGGATTAGGAGGGATTTTTCCACACCAAGAAAACTCGGCACTCTACCATCTTATAGAGATAGGGGCTAAGCCAACAAGAGGGAAAGGAACCTTGTTTGAGTTTACTACAGGCGAAGGCGTATATGTGAACTTTACTTTCACCAAATGATAGAAGTCGTGCCTTGACAGAGACATTCAATTGTACAATTTGGATCTTGGTTTTGCTTTACATAAGTGAACGTTCTTGGGAAAAAATCGCGAGCACAGCTCGCTCCTACAGGCGAAAAAATTTACATATATAACGTGAATAGGTACAATTGAATGGCCCTGGTGCCTTGACCATAGTTCTTGCAATATCTCAATTGTCGACCTTACTATAACAATAAGGATAATTTTCTTATGGAATGTATGAAAATGAATTTATCTACTTTTTTAGCGATAATTCTGGGAAAAAAGAGATGGCTTTATGTTATTTTCGTTTTAACGTTTTTCCCGGTTCCCGTCTATTCTCAACTGGCAAATATATCCAATTTGACAGGTGTGAAGCGAAGCCTCGGCATCGGATACCTGAGAGATACTTTCACAACCAACGGGATAGCGGTGACTGCTGAACAAAGATTGACAGAGAATATGAAACTCGCTTCGATATCTCATATATGGACTTTCCCTGACAGTCATGAACTGTTGCTCTTGGAATCGTTCCAAATGATATATGTCGGTCCCTTGGGATCAACAGGTTTAGACTTTTTTTTGGTAGGGGACATGAGTTTTGAGTTTAGCACGGAAACAGGTTATCCGACCAGGAGTACGTATTCACGTAGGTATTCACGATGGTTATTAACAAAAGCCATAAAGGTTGGCGGTGGTGGTGGTATTCTAAAAACTATAGGAAAAGTCACCCCGTTTGTGTGCCTATTTTATCAACACCCTGTTTGGAGTAGGGCAGACTGGGACAATGCTAATTTCTTTCGACCATCAGTAGGGGTTGGGTTTGATATATCACGACATATAAGTTTGGTTGGGCGGATTGAACGATGGTACAACCAAGAGGAGAATGGAATTTATTGGGACGAATTGCACATTGGCATAAATGTCTTATGGTAAATTTAGGCTGAAAACCATAGGTGTCAATTTGGGGATTTTCTGTAACCTCTTGGAGCTGTTTGAAGGGTGTGTTTTTCCACTGGTTCTCTGAAGATAGTCTCTATCCTCAAAGGAAGTGAAACTTTATAAGGATCCTATCGTAACGAATTACATCAACGACCTCGGACAGATTCACCGCATTTTCAGCAAATCAAGCGTCGGATTCAGTAGGCATAAAAAGATTGACATCCTGCTACCAAAAAAGGTATAATACTTGTCAGAACTTTAAACATGTTTTTCATACCTTCTACGGCAGAGGAGAAAGACCGATTAACACATACTTCAAAATAACACTTCACGCCGCGCTTGCCTTGCTAATGCTTGCTGTTATTTCAACACACAGCGAAGCAGAAGTCTATCCTTATAGCAACGGCGAAGAGATCGTCACAATTGAGGGACTACCACTGGATTTCACACGGTTTGATCGGGTTGCAAACGGATATACCCCTCATAAAGGGGGCAACGACTTCATCATGATGCGGCAGTTCAATAAGAATTGCGGTCCCAACAGCGTTCAGATGCTGCTCTACTACCACAGAAAACACCAACGCCTCAAAGACATCTGGAAGGCAGGCGGCATCCACACTGTCGAATTCGGCACATCACCGCGCGAACTCCGACAAGCACTTAACAAATCCGGTGTCCCGACACATTGGTACACCCGCAGGACACTTGACGATCTGCGACGTTATATTAAAAACAACCGCCCGCCTATTATGCTTCTGCGGCTCTCAAATACAGGGTATCATTGGGTGGTCGCTGTCGGCTACGATACCCGCTGGGACGAATTTTTGATTGCCGACCCGAAGGGATACTTCAAATGGTGGAAGGCGGAAGAGCTGAACGACCACTGGTCACTGGAATGGCTGCCGGAATTCGAGACACAAGAAGAGGGGTGGTACGAATTCGAACTTGACGCAGGCTTGTTCAATCAATTCCACCTCAAACCGAATACAGTCATCGTGCCATTGGAAGCCCCCTCCTTTGAAACGAGTTACGCGCCTTATTGGTCGGATATGCAAGCAATTGAGGTCTACGGAAAAACCAGGTTCCGAGGCGGCACGCACGAATGGGAAAAGACACTCACGTTTGAAAATCCGTTCAGTGTTGTACAGGTTTCGGATATTCAACTGCTGACCTCTACAGGAACAGCGAGCGTAGACGGATGGCGGCAGCCGAATAACAGTTCCATTAAACTCTGGGGCGAGATTGAAGATGGATGGTTGTGGCGTGGCAGAATGTGGGTCATCGTTCGGACTTTCTATTTTAACGATGTAGACCCCGCTTCAGATACAGACGCTGCGAAAGCACCGTCTCTGCTACCTACGGAAACATCGCTGTTGCCGAACTATCCGAACCCGTTTAACCCAGAGACGTGGATACCGTATCAGTTGGCGAAACCTGCGGAGGTCAGCGTGTCCATCTATGCCGCAGATGGAAAGTTGGTCAGAACCCTTGCGTTAGGACATAAACAGGCGGGTAGCTACCGTGACAAATCCCGTGCTGCGCATTGGGACGGTAAGAACGGACAGGGTGAACCTGTTGCAAGCGGAATCTATTTCTATACGTTCACCGCTGGCGATTTCTCGGCAACGAAAAAGATGTTGATACGGAAGTAACGTTCAGACAGATATCCTCATCGGCAGCCACATTAGTACCGTTGTCCCTTCACCGAGGGTGCTTTCAATCTCTACGCTACCGCTATGCTCCTCAAGAATCCGTTTCACATTTGCCAAGCCGAGACCTGTGCCTCTCGTCTTCTTCGTAAAAAAGGGTTCAAACAGATGTTCTAAATCTTCCACTGATATGCCGACACCGTTATCAACGACTTTGATACCGACCCGATCTTCATCCACAATTGTAGAGACTTTCAACACACCGCCTTGCGGCATCGCCTCCATCGCATTCAAAACGACATTCATAAACGCTTGCTTTAATTTATCCGAATCAAATTGAATTTCTGGGGTTTCAGGTAACAAGCCTACTTCTAACTGAATTTGGTGGTGTGCTAAATTTGCTTCCATCAGAGCTAAAACGGCTTGGAGCATAGGTGAAAGTGGCTGTTGTGCGAGGTTAAGTGCCGCCGGCCGTGCGAAGTCCATCAAGCCTTTAACAATCGTATCAATTTGCTCAATCTCTTCAAGGATATAACGCAGCGATTGCTGATGTTTCTCGACCGACATTTCTGGTTTCTGCATCAGCAGCTGCGCCAACATCCGCATAGAGGACAATGGATTTCGGATTTCGTGTGCAAAGGAGGCGGACATTTTGCCAGCTGTCGCTAAGCGTTCCGCTTGAATCAGCTGATCCCTTGAGTGTTTGAGGTCTCGGGTCATCTGATTAAAGGCAGCAGCGAGATCCCCGATCTCATCGTGCGCTTTCAGTTCGCACTGCTCATCAAGGTTGCCCGTTGCGACGCGCGCAGTAGAATCAACCAAAACCTTGATTGGATTTGTTAGGTTCCTGCCAATGAGATGGCTGATGAGTGCGACCAACCCTATAACAAGCACTGCGATGCTGAGCATGTACCATGTAAGCGTCCGTTTCGCCTCAGCGATCGCTTCCATCGGACGCAGCAAGCAGTAAAATCGACCAAGATTCAGGGGGAGATAAAAAACTTTATACGGTTTTCCATTAAGCGTAACGTCTTGTATAATGGACTTTCCATCTGGATTTTCAAAGTGTGGTTTGACCTCACGGAGCCGCATTTTATCCGCCAGATGCGTCCAATCTTGTCCTACATCAGAAAGTTCATCCAGGGTGGTCCCATTAAGCGTATAATCAGAGCCAAAAATCATAATCTCAACGCCATAAGCGCTCTTGATTTTGTCTGGATCCTCCTGATCAAAGTACCCTGTTTTGATGATAGTATCAACCCATCCTTCCGTTTCAAGCGTGAACTGCTCATCGTATTTCCACGCGAAGATTTCAACGGCAACTAACGGGAAAACAATAACAACCAGAGCGAATAAAAGCATGAACGGGAGAACAATTTTGGTTTGAATGCTATATCGACGCATCGGAATCCTCTTTATTTTTCAAATTATGCACCCTTTTTGCCTAAAAATTGCGTCATTAACAATTGAAAGCTATTTTCATTTCAATTTCATAGGATTTACGCAACTTTTCTATGAAACACTACATAGGATACGCTTGGCGAGGTTAGGAAACCTCGCCAGCGGGGGCTGCGTAGGTACTCTTTCAAAGGGAATATATGGGTCGTTGTTAGTATAATCCAAAGCAGTTGATATGTCAACCGCGATTGTTGCGTCGCTACGAGCGATATTTCAACCGAACAAAAACGCGATCATACGTGTCTAATAGATCGGAGATTGGGAACTTTTTTGCACACAAGGTGTGTACAGATTAAATGATTTTACAACAATAACAGAAGCAACTGAGGTACTTCAAAATTAATTTTGCGCCCTATGGAGAAAATGGACATGACATATACTGCAAAAAACACTACTTTTTACACGGACGCGGAGCTTGAACAGATTGATGAGGATGCCCTTGTCAATCAGTTCCAGAGTGGTGACACAGCCGCTTTTAATCCGCTCGTGCTTAAATATCAAAAGAAAATTTACAATCTCATGTATCAACGGGTTCGCGATCAGGAAACAGCAAAAGACCTCTGCCAAGAGGTTTTTCTGAAAGCGTTCAATGCGCTCCCCAACTTCAAAGGTGGTTCAGCATTTTATAGTTGGATCTACCGGATTGCGATCAATTGCAGCATCGATTTTCAGCGCCAACGTAAGCGCGATAAAGTGCTTACGTTTGAGGAGTTACCGCTTGAAGCCGATGAGGTGTTAAGAATGACCGATTCCCATCCGTCTCCTGAGAAACTTCTCGATGAGAAGGAACTTGGGCTTATCATCCGAAAGGCAGTAAAGAAACTTCCGCCGGGTCAGCGACGTGTTTTTAATCTGCGGCACCGGCGTGAGCTTGCGATCAAAGAGATCGCAGCGCTGCTAAACAGGTCAGAGGGCACAGTGAAAGCACATCTGCACCATGCCCACCAGAGACTTCAAGGCATGCTACTCCCGTACTTGCGAAATGAACCTTTGGAATGGAACGGAGAAACTGGGTAGCACCGGAAAAAAGGAGTCATCAGTTAACAGTTAATCTATGGTAGACGAACATCTTTTTGTTACCCTTGTTGCTTCTTATGGGTAACGAGGGTAACAAAGAGATAACCAAACATCAGAAACCTCTTAACTGAAAACTGAAAACTGAAAACTGACGACTCTAAATTAATTGAATATATAACTTGACAAACTTCGGAAAATGATATATAATATATACAGTGAAAAATGAAATTTAGGTGGGATGGCTGAGTGGACGAAAGCGGCGGTCTTGAAAACCGTTGTGGTGTAAAAGCCACCGTGGGTTCGAATCCTACTCCCACCGCCATTATATATGGAGAGGTGCAGGAGTGGTTGAACTGGACTGCCTGCTAAGCAGTTATGACGCAAGTCATCGTGGGTTCGAATCCCACCCTCTCCGTTTTTTTTTAAAGCGATAAATTAGATAGGATAGATGCAGCGAAGAAATCGCGTCTGTCGCGTACATTATGCGCCTGTAGCTCAGTGGATTAGAGCATCTGACTACGGATCAGAAGGCCGGGGGTTCGAATCCTCTCAGGCGCTTCATAAACCATTTGGTGGGCAGCACTTGGATAGCGATCTTTTTTGGATGCGACGAGCATTGGAATTAGCCAAGCAAGCCGCCGAGAAGGGCGAAGTCCCCGTCGGTGCGGTGCTCGTTAGCAACGATGTCTGTATTGCTGAAGCACATAACTTGCGTGAACAGTCGGGTAGCCCTATCGCGCATGCGGAGATGCTTGTCCTACAAGCAGCATCCGAAAAAATCGGGAACTGGCGTTTTATGGATACGACGCTATATGTGACGTTAGAACCGTGTCCAATGTGTGCAGGTGCTATCGTTTTAGCACGCATTCCAAAGCTGGTTTACGGCACAGCAGACCCGAAATCTGGCGCAGCTGGCACCCTCTATAATATCCTCCAAGACGAGCGGCTAAACCATCGCGTCGAATTGGTCAGCGGCGTGTTAGCAGACGAGAGCAGCGCACTGCTAAAATCCTTTTTTCAGGACCGCCGTAATAAATAAGGAGAGATGCAGGAGTGGTTGAACTGGACAGTCTCGAAAACTGTTGTGGCGCAAGTCACCGTGGGTTCGAATCCCACTCTCTCCGTTTTTTGATATTTTTTGGACTATCGTAGGGGCGAGGTTCTCTCGTCCGTTTCTATCGTAGGGGCGAGGTTCTCTCGCCTGCTTCTGGGGCAGTAGCTCAGTTGGGAGAGTGCATCCCTCGCACGGATGAGGTCACGGGTTCAAATCCCGTCTGCTCCATACGCAATTTTGGTCTGGAATCAGATCGGAATGTGCTTTTGTACGATATTCCGGAGAGATGCAGGAGTTGGTTGAACTGGCATGACTGGAAATCATGTGTGCTGTTTTGCAGTACCGTGGGTTCGAATCCCACTCTCTCCGCCAGTTTTTATTTTTCAATGCCTTGGCTATGCTAGGTGGGGAGGTAGCGGTGCCCTATATCTGCAATCCGCTAAAGCAGGACTGAATCCCCGGGATGCGGCCTGTTTCTGTGGGGTCTGTCCCATGTACGTGGTGTTGAGGGTTGGGTCTTGAGCAACGATCACTTGTTGAACCCCGTCAGGTCCGGAAGGAAGCAGCGGTAGATGAGCTGTTCGTGTGACGCAAGGGTGCCTGACCTGAGCTAACGGCGTGGGCAACGTCCGGAGAAATTTGTCAACTCTGGGTGCATAGCCATTTTTTGGGGCATACTATCTGGACAGGCTACGTCCCATCCCTGAACTCCCGGTGTATACAAGAAAGGATTGCACGATGTCTTACGAGGTACTCGCCCAAAAATGGCGTCCGCAAAACTTCAGTGACGTTGTCGGACAGGAACACGTTACCACAACGTTAAAAAATCAAATTCTGTCCGAACGCGTCGGGCACGCCTATCTTTTTTGGGGGCCTCGGGGGACCGGCAAAACCACTGTCGCGCGTATCTTTGCCAAGGCAGTGAACTGCCCGAACCGTGTTCACGAAACACAATTTGACACCCTTCAAACCGCAGAACCTTGCAATCAGTGCGCCTTCTGTAGCGAAATTTCACAAGATCGGTCGCTCGATGTATTAGAGATGGACGCCGCCTCAAATCGTGGTATCGATACCATTCGTGACCTGCGTGAAAACGTTAAACTCTCGCCTGCCGCCTGCGCTTACAAAATCTATATTATAGATGAAGCACACATGCTCTCACCAGAGGCTTTCAACGCCCTGCTTAAGACCCTTGAAGAACCGCCCCCGCATGTCATATTCATCATGGCAACCACAGAGCACGCCAAAATACCGAGGACGATTAGCTCGCGTTGTCAAGACTTCGATTTCCGACATTTGGAAGATGAAAAGATAATTGGGCGCTTACAGTTAATTGCCAAAGCAGAAGACATTTCAGCCGACCTGGATGTACTCACACTCATCACGCGTCAATCTGAAGGCTGTCTACGGGACGCAGAAAACTTGCTGGAACTCGTCTCATCCGCTGGGAAAAATCTGACAATTGACACCGTCGAACAAATCATCGGGCTCGGTTCAAGCGCGCTGCTGCGCAATCTCACAACCGCAATTACGGAAAGAGATCTTTCAAAAAGCCTAAAAACGCTAAATGACTTAGCGAAACAGGGAACAGACCTGTCGCAATGCTTGGATCAACTGATCGGCTATTTTCGGGATCTCCGTCTTTTAGCAATTGACGACAACTTAAGTGATTTGATTCAAAGCCCGCAGTCCGATTTGTCGGAACTCAAGCAAGAAGCGGAGAAGATGTCGGTGAACCGGTTATCGCGGATCATCAAGATTTTGATGCATACTGACCGTGATATTAAAGAGTATAGCTACCCACAAATTCAGTTAGAAGCTGCACTGATCCAACTCAATTCACTTGAAGAGGGTATCCCGCTTCAAGAAATTGTTAGCAAATTGTCCGACTTAGAACAGAAATTTGATACCGCCCAAATTTCCGCACCGCAACAGGTAGACCCAAACCCGCCAGACAGGCAAGCTACATCGCCACCGCTGCCTCGCCAAACACATCAAGAATCCGCAAAGGATGTGGAAACGGCACCAGTTGATGTGAACGGGTCAAACAAACAAGGATCCCAGGAGCTTGCAGATCTGCCCCTATTTTGGGAAACAGTAAAATCAAAAATCACTACGAAGCTCAGGTATTTGTTAGAAGGCTCCGTTCCCACCGTGAACGGGAGTAATACGGTTCAAATCGGATGTTCAGCGACACATCTCCCAATCTTTACAGAAGAAGATAGGAAAAGTATAGTCAATATTTTGACCCAGGAAATCGGCACACCCGTGAAAATCGAGTTGGTCGCGTTAGAGACTACGCCAGAATCAGCAGCTTCTCAAAACGCTTCCGAAAAAACAGAACGCAAAACATCAATGATACGAAAAGCTGAAGCACAAGACGATCCGCAGCTCAAAACAGCACTTGATCTTTTTGAAGCCACAGTCTTGGAAACCCAATAATCAATGCTTTCCAAATGCGGAAAGCGTATCTTATAAATAAGGAAACTTTTATTACACCGAGCATTTTCTAACAAAACAGGAGCGAAACACGGGCGTACACACGCTCCAAAGTCGCTTGGTGATAGGGACAAAAACTATGAAGATGAACGACCTGATGAAACAGGCGCAACAAATGCAAAAACGGATGCTTGAAATCCGAGAAGAACTCGCAAATCGAACTGTCGAAGCAACTGTCGGCGGTGGAATGGTAACCGCTGTTGTCAATGGGCAACAGGAGGTCATCTCACTCCGGATTACCCCGGAAGTCGTTGACCCGGAAGACCCCGAAATGCTTGAGGACCTCGTTGTCGCAGCCATCAACGAGGCATTGCAACAATCGCAAGAATTGATGTCCGCGGAAATGAGCAAATTGACGGGTGGGCTAAAAATTCCCGGACTCCCATAAACAGGAGGGTAGCAGCGGGCAGCACGCCTGTCTCTTGTTCATACCGGCACGGGAATTAGCACAAACAATCCATGCAAGAATATCCGAAACCGCTGGCGAAGCTTATCACTGAACTCCAAAAGTTACCGACGATTGGTCAGAAAACAGCGCAACGTTTAGCGTTTTTTATGCTAAAGTTACCTGACACTGAAACCGCCCAAATCGCCGAAGCCATCGCACAGGTCAAGCAACAACTATCCTACTGTGATGTGTGCGGCACGATTACCGATACCAATCCGTGTTATATCTGTACCAGTCCACGCCGCGACCCACGGATAATTTGTGTCGTTGAAGAGTCGGATGACCTTTGGGCTATTGAAAGAACGAACGGTTATAAAGGGTTATATCATGTACTCGGGGGCGTGCTCTCACCATTAGACGGAACAGGACCTGACGAACTCGGAATTAACACACTCTTTCAACGGATCAAGGATTCAGCAGGAAACGTTGAACCCGTACAAGAGGTAATCCTTGCCACGAATTGGACAACAGAAGGACAAGCGACTGCCCTCTATCTTATACAACATCTCGAAGTTTTTGAGGTCAATGTTACACGTATTGCTTACGGTATTCCTGTTGGCGGCGACTTAGAGTACATCGACGAGGTAACGCTTGCAAAAGCACTCGAAGGCAGGCGAAAAGTTTAAATGATCAAGCGATGGTTCCGACTACTTTTAGTTTATCTGTTTTGTGGTCTCTTTAGTATCGCATGCGCGGAAACGGATTCAGATAGCCAAAAAATAGAATCAAGAGACACCACGCGTTTCAGTGTGAGCACGGCGCACCAAGCGAATGCGACTTTTGATGCACAACGCGCCTTTGCAACATTGGAAAAGCAGTGTGAATTCGGGCCGCGCCCCCCGGGTTCAGCGGCGCATCGCGAAACACAGAATTATCTGTTTGCAGAACTCCAGAAGTACGCAAACAGTGTAGCACTTCAGCCACACGTGTACAAGGCAAAAACGGCTACGCTGCATCTGAACAACATCTTGGCAGAATTCGGGCCGCCTACGGGTGAGACGCTGCTCCTCGCGGCACATTGGGATACGCGCCCCATCGCCGATCACGATCCGAAACCGGAAAATCGGGATACACCGATTCTCGGTGCCAATGATGGTGCTTCAGGAGTCGCCATACTCCTTGAAATTGCCAGAGTTCTGAAAGCACACCCGCCCCCGCGACGGGTCGTTATTGTGCTTTTTGATGGTGAAGATTACGGTCCGTCTGTCGACGATATGTTTATCGGTTCCCGGTTTTTTGCTAAGAACCTCGGAAAATGGAAGCCAGACTACGGAATTTTGTTAGATATGGTGGGCGACAAAGATTTGACGCTCCCGATGGAAGGCTACTCTTGGACTGCAAATCGCGAGTTCACTAAAGCGATATGGAATCGCGCAGCAACGCTCGGTTTGGGACCTTTTCAGCAACGGGTAGGGGCCCCTATTATGGATGATCACGTTCCCTTAATCAAAGTAGGGATTCCGATGGTGAATATCATCGACTTCAATTATCCTTATTGGCATACAATTGAAGATACTGTTGACAAATGTAGCCCCAAAAGTTTGGAAGTCGTAGCGACACTCGTTATTAGCATCATTTATGATGGACTGTAAAATGGTTATAAGGTATAAGTTAATGGTTCTTGGTTAAGAAGGAGTCTCTTAACTTATAACTTATATAAGCCTGAATCTAAAAACTAAAAATCCAAAAAAATGAATACCTTTCACAAACATTATGACGTTATCGTTGTAGGTGCGGGGCACGCGGGATGCGAAGCTGCACTCGCCGCTGCGCGAATGGGCTGCGAAACGCTTATCGTCACAATCAATCTCGATACGATTGCCAAGATGTCTTGTAACCCCGCTATCGGTGGGCTCGCCAAGGGACACCTCGTTAAAGAGATAGACGCTCTCGGTGGCGAGATGGCAAAAAATATCGACAAGACAGGGATTCAATTTCGACGCTTGAACACCAAAAAGGGACCAGCGGTGCGTTCAAGCCGCGCGCAAGCCGATAAAAAGGCGTATCAAGATGAAATGAAACGCGTCTTGGAAGCACAACAAAGGCTTGATATCAAACAGGTATTGGTTGAGGAACTCCTCGTTGAAAATGGGCAGTGCGTCGGGATTCTAAGTCAGACCCAGACCGCTTACTTCGGAGAGACTGTAATTCTGACAACAGGGACCTTCCTGAAAGGTATCATCCATATTGGTGATGTCTCGTATAGCGCGGGCAGGGCAGGGGAATCTTCGGCAGAAAAACTCTCGGAAAGTTTTCTGAACCTCGGCTTCGAAATCGGGAGACTCAAAACAGGTACACCGCCACGCGTCAATGCACAGTCCGTCGACTTCAGCGTCATGGAGATTCAACCCGGCGACGAAAATCCGCTTCCGTTCTCATTCTCAACCGAACAGATCACGCAACCACAACTCCCGTGTTACCTCACCTATACAAATGAAAAGACGCACGATGTTATTCGCGAGAACCTTTACCGGTCCGCAATGTATAGCGGTCGCATTGTAGGTATTGGACCCCGTTATTGTCCGTCAATTGAGGATAAAGTAGTCCGCTTTTCTGAAAAAACGGAGCATCAAGTCTTCGTAGAACCGGAGGGACGGGACACGGATGAGATTTACCTCAACGGTATCTCCGCAAGCCTTCCTGAAGATGTACAGGTAGAGATGGTGCATAGCATCAAAGGGTTAGAGAACGCCGAGATTATGCGTTTCGGATACGCTGTGGAATACGATTTCGCGCCAGCGACACAACTACAACCGACGCTTGAAACCAAAAAGGTGCCTAGACTCTACTTCGCCGGACAACTCAATGGTACCACGGGTTACGAGGAAGCCGCCGCACAAGGACTTATTGCTGGTATCAATGCTGCCTTAAAAGTCAAAGGCGAAAAACCGCTTGTTCTGGATAGGGCACAGGCATATATAGCCGTGCTGATTGACGACCTCGTTACGCTGGACATCCGTGAGCCTTACCGTATGTTCACATCGCGCGCTGAATATAGATTGGCACTCCGAGAAGATAACGCGGATTTGCGGCTTACCGAAATCGGTAGGCAAATCGGACTGGTTGATGATGACAGATACCACCGATTCCAAAAGAAAGCTGCGGACATACAGACAGAATTAAAACGACTAAAGGAGACACTGCTTAAGCCGAACACAGCGACTGTGGAGAATTTGGGAAATATCCGCAAGACAGGCGAACTCAAGCAACCGACATCCTTGGCAGACCTCTTGAAGCGTCCAGCACTGCGTTATGAAGATATAACGCACATCGCACCACCCATTGAGAGTCTACCACCCGCTGTGCAGGAACAGGTAGAAATTCAGATTAAATACGACGGATACATTCAACGCCAGCAGCGACAGATCCACCAATTTAAGCGATTGGAAAATTTCCGAATTCCTGACACATTCGACTACGCGAGCGTTCAAGGCCTAAAGACGGAAGCGCGAGAAAAACTTGCGAAGATTCGTCCTGCCTCTATTGGGCAAGCTTCACGTTTGCCCGGCGTTTCGCCAGCCGATATTTCAATCCTAACCGTCATCCTTCATCAACAGAGGGCAAGGTAATGTGAGACAGGACATAGATGTTTTAAAAAAGACGTTCAATCGACACGGATTTCCGTTAACCCTGCATCAGGCTGCACAGTTCGAAAAGTATCGTGCGGAACTGCTTCGGTGGAATGCACGTATCAACCTGACCGCAATCACAGATGAGAATGAAATTATTTATAAACATTTTCTTGATGCACTAAGTGTTTTGGAACACATAACACTTAAAAAAGGAGATACCGTGATTGACATCGGCACAGGTGCCGGATTTCCAGGAATTGCTCTGAAAATTTACGTGCCTGACATTCGGCTAACGCTCGTTGAAGCGTCAAAAAAGAAAGGGAGTTTCCTAAAATTTTTAATCGCGCAACTCAACCTTCATCAAAAGGTAAACGTTGAAGTCCTCACCGAACGTGCGGAAGTTTGCGCACGCGACCCTAATCATAGAGGTGCTTATGATTGGGTCTTCACGCGTTACGTTGCAACTATTCGGGACTCCGCTGCCTACTGTCTGCCGTTTCTAAAACCGACTGGAAGGTGGGTGGCTTACAAGCTTGGGCAGGAAATCATAGATACTGAAATCGCTGACAGTGCGACGCACCTTAGCAAGCTTGCTGGAAACATTGAAACTGTTTTCACCAACCCAAAGTTCAATCGGAGTTATGTTGTGGTGCGCCGCGCGAACATATAAGGTGCGAAAAAACACGACATCCTAAAGAAGAATACTAAGGATAAGCACTATGAATTTTGATACAACAATCGGGGAGGAAAACATTTCCACCCTCCATGTAGAAGGCAAGATCCTTGGAAATGCTGCGGATGTATTTCGCAAGGAGATGGAGCTGCAGCTGCGAACGGGGCACGCGAAATTAGTCGTTGACTTAACGAACGTCCCGCTAATAGACAGCAGCGCGTTGGGTGCAATAGTGACGACTTTGAAGTTCTGTCAGGAATCGGGTGGGAAACTCGTTTTGCTCAAACCTCAGAAAGCAGTCCAAGAAGTTTTGGAGGTAACACATCTCGCAACCGTTATTGAAATCTATGACACGGAGGAGTCCGCACGCGACGCTTTCATGTAGGTTACAAACCGCTCCCAGAAAACACATTGAGGGCAGGCATTGCAGGAGAAACTGGGTTACCGAGTTCCTGCAACAGAAAGCGCGTTGTCCGGCACTATTCTTGGAAACATGGAAGCTAAAAATCGTTCAACAGATGGCGAGGTTCGGAAACCTCGCCAGCAGCGTTCAATAGATCGCCAGCGGCGTTCAACAGATGGCGAGGTTCGGAAACCTCGCCAGCAGCGTTTTCAGTTTAAAGTCGGGCTACGCGGTCAACAAGTCGTGCTTTTTCTCTTGGTAGCACTCATGCCGTTGTTCGCTATTTCATTAGCAATCAAGGTGTTAGGTGAAAATGCCCTAAAAGGTACCGTTGGTGAAAATCACGTGCTGCTTGCCCAAGAAAAACTCGCCCGCGCGGACGGTGCCATCTCCGGGAAAATCGCAAAGATCGAAGCTGAACTGCCAAGCATCCGCGCAGCAGTTATTCGATCCAACACGGCTAACGGAGCAGAGGCTGTCCTTTTTCAGATATGGGCGCAACTTGTTGATAGCATCCGTCTGCTTGAAACTTATGCAGGCAATAAAACAGAGGTAACCATTACAAATGCCTCCGGATATGTGCTCCGTTCAAACAATCAACAACTGGAGTATTCTACAAAAAGAGGCGTACCCCATCGGGTGAACGACACAATTTGGTGGCGGAGGGCCTATAATCACGGTGTCGGTTACCCGTTCGCAGAAGACATCCGCTATGACGCATCCCGGAGGGTGCATCTGCTGCCAATCGCACTTCCAATACGGACGGAGCCTGAAACTTCTGCTACATCAACTAAAAATAACACGGTCGGCGTGCTGAGAATTGTCCTGTTACTTCCTGAACTTACAAATATCGTTGAATCCAGCCTCGATCGGGAAGAAACGCATACGCTTTTAACAAACGAATCCGGTAAAATTATTGCTGCTTCATCGGAAAGCGGTTATCAGGTAGATACCCACATACAGATGAACAACGCAGCAGAAGAGGCAATTATTGAGGCTAAAAAGGGGAAACGCGGGAAATACTACGATTATGAAGCGGATGGTGAAACAGATGGTTTCAACGAACCACGTGTATATGGGTGGGCGCGAACCCAACTCTCACCTACCCAACCGTGGAAGGTGCGCCAGAACTTCAGCAATTGGATAGTCTTTATTTCACGCCCTACCGCTTTCGCTTATGGAGGGGTCGTAAAATTAAACAGATATATTTTTTACGTTACCATTGTGTCAAGTTGTATCGTTGTATTTATTGCATGGTGGGCAGCACAGCGGATAGCAACCCCCATATTGAAAGTGGCAGAAGGGGCGCGTAGCGTTGGACAAGGCGAATTTGACAGCGAAATTGTCGTTGACAACGACGATGAAGTCGGGGTACTCGCTAAAGAATTCAATGAGATGCGACGGAATCTGAAAACCGCAGTTGACAAACTAACGCAAGAGGAGAGAAAACTGACTGCCATCGTCGATAATCTCGGTGAAGGTCTGATTGTCGTTGAACCCTCAGGACGTGTACTCTACGTCAATCCTGTAGCTGAACGGCTCCTTAACCTTGGAGAAACAGGCGATTATGAAAACTTTATTGCCTTTGATACGGAAACCGGGGCAATCCGCTGGACAAAGGTATCAGCACCAGACGAGGACACCCAAACCCCTGACACGAAAACGGTCAGGATGAAAATCCTATCTGCTTCACAACGTGAGACAACACAGCACCAAACGATGATTGCAGAAGTGGATGTCAATGGGCAACAATCAAACAGTAACAGCCCTCGGGTACTCCGCATCATTACAAGCCATTTCCCGGATGAGAGCAATAACATCGCTGGCACGGTTTATGTCTTTGATGACATCACAAATGAACACGAAATAGAGCAGATGAAATCGGAGTTCGTCTCGCTTGTATCGCATGAATTGCGGACACCCTTAACATCTATCATCGGTTTCATCTCGCTCATACTTGACGGAAAAACAGGTGAAATTAACCAGAAACAATATGAAAGTTTGAGTCGCGCGCATCGTCAATCCGAACGACTTGCTGCGCTTATCAATGATCTGCTTGACATCTCGCGCATTGAAGCTGGACGTATCGAGATGAAGCAGGAACAGGTACAAATAGACTGGATAGCAAAACGGAGAATTGAAGAACTCCGTCCACAAGCAGATGAAAAGACCATATCTCTGCGCTTGGAGGCACCCTCCCAGCTACCAGAGATGATTGGCGATGCGGATCGGATTGGACAAATTTTTATCAATCTCATCGGAAACGCTATTAAATTCACACCGGATAACGGGAAGGTGACGGTCAGAATATCAAAATATTCGCAAAATGGGAGCGAAAACCGCGGTTTCCACGTTGAAGTGATTGACACAGGCCCGGGAATTCCGGCTGAAGAGAGAGAAAAGGTTTTTGATAAATTCAGACAACTCGGCAGTGTACAGACTCGGCAACAAGGCGGCACCGGTTTAGGGCTTTCAATCGCATCTGGAATCGTCGAAGCGCACGGCGGAAAATTATGGGTAGATACCGGTGATAATGGACACGGGTGCAACTTCCAGTTTTTTATTCCGTTGGAGAAGAGGACACATGGGAACTGAAACGATTTTAGTCGTTGACGACGATCAGGATATACTTCAACTCCTAAAGATGAATTTAGAACCAGAGGGGTACAATGTGCGTACCGCAAGCGACGGTGAGAGTGCAGTGCAAAGCGTGACCACAGATCCACCGGATCTTATCCTGCTCGACGTAATGATGCCACATAAAAACGGTTTCCAAGTCATTGAAGAACTCAAAGATATAGAGGCGACAAAAAGTGTTCCGGTTATCTTAGTTACCGCGCGCGGGCAGACAGAAGATAAAGTACGCGGTTTGGATACCGGGGCTGACGATTACATTACGAAACCGTTTGACTTACGCGAAGTAACTGCGCGCGTTGAAGCTGTCCTCGGCAGAACCCGCCCCATTAAATATATCAATCCGCTTATGCAAGCGATGGGCGAAGGGTTTAGTGAGGAAGGCGTCGAACAGCTTGCAGGGCACCTACAAGCCGCTGCTGCAATTCAGAAAAAATTGTTACCGGAACAAGCACCGAACCTTGATGGGTTTGACATCGCAACGCTCCTGCAAAGTTCTACATCTGTCTCTGGCGATTTTTACGATTTCATTCCACTCAACGAGACGCAAATCGGTATTGTCCTCGGCGATGTAAAGGGCAATGGCATTCCGGCAGCACTGCTGATGGTGATGATTCGGACAGCACTCCGCCTCCTCTGTGATGAGGAAGATACACCGGCTGCTATTCTTAAACGGATTAATGACTTAGTGGCTCGGGATACTGAGGCGGATCTGTTCGCAACCATGATTTACGGCATATTAGACATCGAGGCTTCAACCTTTACTTATGCCAATGGCGGACACTGCTATCCACTACACTGGAACGATACTCGGCGTATAGATGTTTTAAAAACAGGTGGCATGTTAATAGGTGCGTTTGAGGAAGCAACGTTTACAACCGGTACCTGTCGCCTCGCCCCCGGCGATGTTCTGGTGTTCTATACGGATGGTATCACCGAAACGGGGGTTGGCGATGCGCCGATTTCCGACAGAAATCCCGGCGCGTCTACAAATTCCGAACAGCGGGACGCGCGTCAAGAGCAAACGCTGACCGATACATTCTACGGGGGCGATAGGCTCGCTGGCTGCCTCTCCGAAAACGCGAGGCTGTCAGCATCGGCACTATGCGAAGCCGTTGTTAACGATTTAGCACGCTTCAGCGGAAGTACACAAACCCATGATGATCGGGCTTTAATTGTTATCAAACGCAACGTTTAAATTAGGCGGGCATGCAATGGAGCATCGCCTGCAGAACAAATAATGAAAGACGGGCGAATTTCAACCCTGTCTTGTAAGCACCCTTGGCAACTTACAAGGGCGTAGAGAAGGAGCTTCAAACGTGGGCGAGAGAACTGAACAGGTTATTACGCTTTCTCTCCCAAGCTCAATGCAACATGTTTACCTACTCAAGGCTGTTGTCACTGAAATCTTGAAAGAGACAGATTTTGATGAAGACATCCAAGAACGGGTTAACCGTGATGCGATTGAAGCGGGTAAAAACGCGGTCGAATACGACGATAGAGAGAATCCGGACAAACTAACAACTTTTCAGCTGATGCTTACCGAAGATCAACTCACCATTAACATTATGGATGAGGGGGAGGAAGCCACGCATAAAGCACCCGAAGCTGAGCAGGTTATTACGCTTTCTCTCCCAAGCTCAATGCAACATGTTTACCTCCTTGATGTCGTCGTTACCGGGATTTTGAACAATTCAGATTTCGATGAGGAGATCCAAGAGCAGATTAACCTTGCTGCCATTGAGGCAGGAACAAACGCGATCAAACACGGAAACAGAGAGGACCCAAGCAAAAGGACAATTATGCAGTTCCTTCTCGATGAAGATAAACTCACAATTGTCATTCAGGATGAAGGCGAGGGATTCACACGCAAAGAAGTTGCTGACCCGCTTGACCCAGAGAATTTGCTCAAAAGTAGCGGCAGAGGCTTATTCTTGATGGAAGCCTGTATGGACGCTGTTACTTACGAAGCCAACGGCACCATTATCAAAATGGTTAAATATAAGACATAGTCATCAGTTATAAGTTATAAGTTATAAGTTATAAGTTAAGAGTCAAACGTGAAAGACAAGGAACCCTCTTAACTAAAAACTCATAACTATTAAGGGTATTCTCATGCAAGTCAATATTCGACACAAAGGCAATATTACAATTTTAGATATTGAGGGAAAAATTATTGGAGCCGATGCCTTGGCTCTTAAATCTATCATTGATCAACAGATCCAGGCACTCAGTAGCGAGGCTGAAGAGGGGGAAAATCTTAATTTAATCTTAAATATGGAGCGCGTCCAGATGATGGATAGCTCCGGATTAGGCGTACTCGTCGCCTCTTATACGACTATCCGCCGAAATGATGGACGCGTCGTGCTCCTCAATCTTGGCGGCAATATCAGGAGTCTTATTGTTATGGCGAAACTGATGACAATTTTTGATTGCTATAATACAGAAGTAGAAGCCATCGGTCATTTCCTATAAGAACTGGACAACCCAGCCCTACAGCACTGCTGAAAACTGAAAACTAAAAAATATGGAAACAAGCATCCCTAATGACATCGAAGATACTCTCAATTTATGGTATAAATGCACAACGTGCAAGGAAATTGTTTTCAGAGGTGAGCTCGAACGGAACCTCTATATCTGTACATACTGCGGCGGGCTGTTTCCTTTACTTGCCGAGAAACGTCTCGAATACCTCTTAGATGACCCGTCAGCCGCAAAAATCAGATCAACCGACGCTGCCGGCCTCACCGCAGAAGGCACAATTTCAGGGTATCCAGCTTGTCTCTTTATCGCGGATATGGATGTGATTCCCGCAGAGATTGATGTGTCCCTGCTTCTGGAAGCCATTGAAAACGCTTTAGAGAAACGAATGCCACTGATCACAATCGTCGCCTGCCAACCGGAGGGACATGAAGAGACTTTGATGGAAACACCCTATTTGACAATACAGATGGCACAACTCGCAGCGGCTGCGCTCCCGCACATTACAGTTATGACTGAGACGGAGATATACCCACTCGCTACGCATCTCCCGGTTGGTGAATTAATCATCGCAGAAGGGACAACAGCCATCAAAAAACCGACCCCGCTGAGTCTACAACCCGCACCACACGCCCCGGAAGAACAACTCATCACGCAGGCACCAACACCAAAAGCAGACGTAGAACCCGATATAAGCGTTGATTGCTATATCTCGCGCGAAGAGCTTCCTAACCTGTTAGGACGATTTCTCAAATTTTTTTCGCAGAAAAACCGAACTGACGACTGACAACTACCGATTCAGAAACGGTATAAAATGGAACAAGACGTTTGAGGCAAAACCATGAGGACGTTCAAAACGCTCGATAAAAATTCCAATGGAACCGCTTCTATCATACAAAAGTTTGAAGCGACTTTCGGGAGCCCGCCTACATTCATCGCATCTGCCCCCGGCAGAGTCAACCTTATCGGCGAACATACAGATTACAACGACGGTTATGTGTTGCCTGTCGCCATTGATAAATATGTTAACATCGCCGCACGGAAACGACCTGACCAGCGTGTCACGCTCTACGCACTGGATGTAGACGATTCTTTCGAATTCTCCCTTGACACATTGACCGATATACTGCCATTTCGGAAGTCTGCTGGAGCGTCCCATCGTTATGACCACGATCGGACGACTCCAGTAAGCGATCACGGCGCGCTTCCGTCCGCCCCCGCTTGGAGTCATTATCTTATCGGTGTTGCCTCCCTTCTCCAGGCCTCTGGGAGAGAAATCGCTGGGATAGATGCAGTCATCACAGGTAATGTGCCAATCGGTGCGGGGTTAAGTTCTTCAGCTGCGCTTTCTGTCGCCGCGACCCTCGCCTTTTTAACCGCAGGTTCTGAAGGTGTAATCTCTGAAGATAAAAAACAAGACCTCGCAGCATTGTGCCAACGCGTAGAACATGAATTCGCTGGCGTTAAGTGTGGTATTATGGATCAGACGATTTCGCTATTAGGAAAAGAAGACCATGCCCTGTTCCTTGATTGTCGTTCGCTTGAATACGAGCATGTCCCGCTCAATTTGGCGGAGTACGCGATTGCGATTTGCAACACGAAGATAAAACGGGAGCTCGCCGCCTCTGAATACAACAAACGGCGTGCGGAATGCGAAAAAGGTGTCAATATTCTGAGTCGATGGATACCGGGTATCTCTTCACTGCGGGATATCTCGCTCACCGATTTCAATAAATATGAAGAAGAATTACCAGCACTTACACAAAAAAGGTGTAGGTATGTAATTGAGGAAAACGCACGCGTGTTAGATGCAGTGTCTGTGCTCAAGCAACGTAACCGAAGCACATCAGAACAGACAGACGAAGCATTTGGACAATTGGGTAGGCTAATGAACGCCTCACATAACGGGCTGCGCGACGATTACGAAGTGAGCTGCAAGGAGTTAGACCTACTCACAGATGTCGCACGCAGTACTTCAGGCGTGATTGGGAGTCGCATGACAGGCGCAGGGTTCGGTGGCTGCACAGTCAGCCTTGTTCATCAAGACACTTTAGAGATATTCCAGAGCCGTGTAACAACGGAATACCATAAACAGACCGGCATTAAACCTGAAATTTACCTTTGTCATGTTAGTGACGGCGCACAAGTTTTTCGGAACTCGGAGTCATCTTGACAACCTATATCGAAAAAATGGAACATAGCATCGGCGTTGACCTCGGCGGAACGGATATCAAGGCTGGATTGGTTTCATCGACAGGTGATATTTCCTGTCGCGTAGTAGTTCCGACAGATGTAGAAACAGGGGGCCCCACAGTAGTCGCAGCGCGGATTGCAGAAGCCGTTCGCCAAGTCCTCGTGAAAGCAGAAACGGAAGGCATCGCTCCGCCGCCAAGCAGCACACAAGCCTCTGAAACCCACAGCGAGATGTCCGAAATTGGTGTTGGACTCGGTTCGCCAGGTCTTATCATCGCTGAAACGGGGGTCGTCCACTTTTCACCGAACTTTCCAGGGTGGAGCGATATTCCGCTTGTTACTTATGTAAACGCAGCACTGGCGAAACTACATCCGCCAAAAAGCGATATACATAAGTCGTACAAACCGATATTAAAAGGGATGGACAACGATGTGAATGCGATGACTTTAGGCGAACTGCATCACGGTGCCGGTGTCGGATATAACAGTCTTGTTGCATTGACCCTCGGCACAGGTGTCGGCGGCGGGGTCGTGATCGATGGCGAGCTTTACCACGGCAGCCAAAATACCGCTGGGGAATTGGGACATACTATCGTTGAACCGAATGGACGTTATTGTGGGTGTGGCAATCAAGGGTGTCTTGAGGCTTACGCGGGTGCGAAAGGTATCGTTGAACGCTTCCAAGAACAGATAGCAACTGGACGCAGCACAACTTTAGCATCCGCAATGAATAATGGAACAGCACTAACGCCACGGATGATAGCGGAAGCCGCACAAGCAGGCGACGCACTCGCAATTGAAATTTTTGCCGAAACGGGGCGGTATATCGGCATTGCCCTCACCTCAATCGCACATATTCTCAATCCGCAAATCGCGATTATTGGAGGCGGCATTGCGGAAGCTGGCGAAAAACTGCTTTTTGAACCTATTCGGACCGAACTCTCTAAACGTGCGATGGACATACCGGGGCAGATGCAAATTGTAAAAGCACACCTCGGAAACGACGCTGGCATTGTAGGTGCTGCAATGCTTGCTCTTGAAGTGGAGAATATCAATGAAAAATAAAATACATATCCTGAAAACCTTAGGCTCCGAACAGAGCCTTCAACTTGAAAATCGAGGCGATCCGAAAATTGTCGAGATGCCTTGCGTGTCGGTCTTACAAATTTTGGCGGTCCTCTGTTTAGCATTAATCCCGCTGAGCTGTGCAAAGATGCCAGATTTCATAAAAGATGCCTTCCAACCCGAGCTGATTGTGCCTGTCTTCGATCCCGATGCGCACATCATGCCACAGACAGGCACCGTCGGTTATCTCAGAAACGGCATTAAAGCGATGGTAGTACCGCTCAACGATGTAAAGGCAGTTGATGCGTTTGGTATCTTTATCTATAACGGGACCGACCACTGGATATCCTTCAAAAAGGAAGATTGCCAAATGCTTGATGGCACGGGGAACGTTACAAAACCGATTGATAAATCGCAAGAATCCTTCTATCTGAAAAAGAATTTTAGACCGAAACTGCCCCCTGAATTTGCGGCAGAAGTGTTCCGCTGGGACAAAACCATCAGAATACAAGGCGGTCCAGGAGTCCTGCCCAGAGAAGACATTGAAAAAACAACAGTGATGCCGAGGCAATACGCGAGATTCTACCTCTATTTCCGCAAACGGAGTATCAAGTATAGCAGCTTACGGATCATTGTGCCGAGAGTCACCAGTGATTTCAATAACCAACAAACGACATTCGTTTTCAAATTTAAGGTGCAACGCGGCTAATCTGAAGTCCCCGCAGGAAATAGCTTACACACTGCTCCTCGCGCTTTGCTTGAGCTGCGCCCTGCCCGAAACTGAAGTTGCACAGCCGGGAGCCGGGAAGCGACAGATTGAAATCCTCCCCTCGAACCGTGAACGCCAACCGCTGCCTATAGTCGGTATTAACTACGTCAAAACGCTCGGCAGTGCCGGACAAGGCGTGGGTGAATTTCAGATGCCCTTAGGACTCGCAATAGATGAAGGGGATAGACTCTACATCGCCGATGCGGGGAACAACCGGGTACAAGTGATCGATACCGCCGGAAATTACATCACGGAATTCGGAGGCCGTGGTTGGCAGATAGGCGAGTTTGATCACCCATCAGATATCGCCTTAAATTTCCAACGGAGTTACCGACACCTCTATGTCGCAGACACGCGGAACAATCGGGTACAATACTGCAATCTCGTTGACCAAATTTTTTATCCGCTCAGCGAGAATATTGAAAACACGCTATTAGACCAACCCGAAGGCATCGGTATCGGACGAAATGGCGAGGTGTATGTTATAGATACCGGCAATCATCGCTGGATTGAATTTAACGTTGCGGGGACCCCTGTTGTCGCACGCGGCAGCTTCGGGAGTGGGACGGAACAGCTCTGGAACCCTACAGACCTCTGCGTTGATACCCACGGAAATGTCTACGTCGTTGATACAGGCAACCATCTCATCAAAAAATACGACTTCAGCGGCAATCCTATCAGTGCCTGGGGCGGTGAAGGCGACGAACAGGGGCAGCTTCGTGAACCGAAATGCATCGCCATAGACGATTGGAATTATCTTTACGTAACCGACAGCGGTAATCGGCGCATCCAAGTCTTCACCCCTGATGGTAGGCGTATCACAGCATTTAGTACCCCTACACTCC
The DNA here is from genome assembly GCA_963668035.1 of Candidatus Poribacteria bacterium. GTDB lineage: Bacteria > Poribacteria > WGA-4E > WGA-4E > WGA-3G > WGA-3G. The sequence continues at coordinate 2,660,892 of OY764073.1, forward strand.
TTGAACCGATAGGCATCGCAGTCTCGAAAAGTGGACGCATCTTCGTGAGCGATGCGGAAGCGAATGACATAAAGGTATTCCAAATCTTTCGCAAGAAATAGCCTATGCCTCTCCGCCTCCTTTTGCTCGTCTCCTTCTGCTTGTACGTGCTGCCATGTCCCGGAAGCACGGAAACTGACAAAACCAAAACACTCGAGCTTCCCACCTTTTCTGTCCTCCAGAAAACGGAGTCCTTTGAACTGAAACCTGATGAGCAGGAATTCACGGTGAAGTACCCGCCGATTCTGCCAAACAGCGAACAGTTAGTCGCAGCGAATGGAAAAGTGCTTGTCCGAAATGTAGACTATCACATCGATAACTATCCCGGAAAAATCACTATAGTTATACGGGATACCATTACAGACCCCTATAGATTAAAAATAACCTATCGCACGTTGCCCTTCGCAATAAAGGAGGTCTATAAACGCGACCTTTACGGTGCGCAAAAGCCGGATAGTCCTCAGCAAGAAGACTCTGGTTTAGCTGATGACTCCCAAGAGCCAACGGTTTCCGATGGCCACTCGTCACAATTAGAAGTGTCCGGCAGCCAAACATTCGGCATCTCGGTTGGCAGCGGACGTGACGTAACGCCGAATCAGGAACTGCGCGTTAATGTAGAGGGCAACGTCTCCGAGAATATCAGCATCCTCGCGCTATTATCCGACCAAGATTTACCGATTCAACCGGAAGGAACAACCGAGAATATTCAGGACATCGATCAGAAGTTGGTGCGTATCACGCATCCGAATATGAGCGGCACATTAGGCGACTTTGAGGGGTCGCTCGGTGGCTCGGAGTTTATCTTCTTTCCACGTGCGCTGGAAGGTGTCCAAGTCGATGGCGATTTCAAGTGGGGAAAATTTCATCTCATCCCGAGTGCTATCCCGAAAGGACAATCCACAAGTTTAGTCTTGCGTGGCGAGGAAGGACGCAGCGAATACCGACTCACAGTCGAGGGACAATACGTCATCGTGAAAGCGGGGAGTGAAATCGTCTGGCTGAATGGTGAGCGGATGCGGCGTGGTGAGAATAACGATTACGTCATCCGAGAATATGGGGACCCTATCGTCGAATTCAATAGCAAACACCTCATCACAAGCAACGATACGATTCGGATTGACTTCGAATATATCTCCGAAGAACGCGCATATCAACAGAACCTCTATGGACTCAGCACCGTCTTCACACTACCGGGAGAACGGATTACCCTCGGTGCCTCTTATGCCGTTGAGTCTGACCTCAACCAACCCGAACAGGCTTTAATCCAACTCACAGACACCGACCTGGAAGCACTGCGTCAAAATATTCTCGATCCAGAGGAAGATGGATCACGCCTCACAGCACCGCAGAAACACACGGTATGGGGTGTGGAAAGTCGCGTCAATATCACCGAAAAAGCGTGGGTCGAAGGTGAACTCGCCTACAGCAACCTTGATAAAAACACCTATTCCACCGTAGACCGTAAAGAGGTGAGTCAGGCGTGGAAACTTATCGGCTATGCAGACTGGGAATTCGCAACATGGACAGATCAGCTCCGCCCTCAATTGAACACAAATCTGGATATACGGGCGATGGATGCCGATTTTGTGCCTGTCGGTGCATCAAGCGGTAACCGTAACCGTAACCGTTATGAAACACAATACGCCAAAGAGGGTTTTGATGATGCGTTTCTCTTTGATAGTGCCGGACTCTCACAAACTTCTCAAGATGAAAGCACAGCGAACTTTGACATCCGATTAATACCCACGGATTGGTTAGCCGTTAATACCGGAGTCGGTAGGAGCAAAGAGGTGGGCAAAACGAGCCTTTCCGATGAAGCACTCAATGCAACTATCCGTAATAATTTCAATTGGGGTGTCCACTTCAATCAGCGTTCAGGTGGTGGCGGTGTAATACGAGAAAGTACACGTACAGGCGGACAAACGCCAGAAAAAGCACCTTCTAAGGGCGCGCAGCTGCTCAGGAAGTTACCGAATTTCCGTTGGGATGACTATCGGAGCCGTTCGCGTGTGGAAAGCGAAGATTCAACACGGACGCAAGCACAGCAGAAATCGCGACAGGAAGGCAACCTGGCTTATCCGATCGGTCCATTCAGAATTATTGGAACATTGGGCAGATTGGAATCAACTGAGGCGCGCAATGCTACGCTCAACCGAAAACGGGACCGTGCGATTGGACGGATCAATCTCGTCGATTTTAGTTGGGTATCCATCAATACAAGCTATGAACTTGAGGAGGCTTATGCGAAAGAACCGCTGCTCACGCTGGACGACGCACCGATCGGTCTCTCCGATTGGCAGCGGAGCACGACGGCGCGAACATGGAAAGTCGGTCTCTTTTCACAACGGAAATCTTTTCTCAGTGGTGGTGTGAATATGAGTGCTAACTTTGCACGTCGGATGCTGAAAGCACATACCGATATCGGCGCGAATACGACAACGCAACTCGCCGATATCAACTTCCAACTCACACCCTTCAATCGCGCCCTTGATATAGAACTCACTTATGAATTGGATAAAAAACTCACGAGCCAACGGCATGAAGTCTATACGAACATTCATCCACACACGGGTGTTATCCTTCAACCTGGCGAAGGCTATTATGTAAAATTGGACGATCTGCACTACGTAGAGGATCCCACAGAAGGCACTTACATCAAAATCTACCAAAATGTCGGTGATAAACCGACAACGGCAGTAGATGCAGAAGTTCGGGTACGCTTTCAACCGCGCCAATATTTCGCACGGCGTGCCAGAGCGCGCCAACAGCAGCAACGTAGGAGCGAGGCGACCTCGCCCCTACGACGTGATAGTTTACGTCCAACGCGAAATAGTGATCAGTCATCAGTGATCAGTGGTCAGTTAAGAGATGGATCTGTTAAACCAGAGTCCTCCTTAACTGATAACCGAAAACTGAAAACTGGAAACCGTTTAGAAGGGTTTCTGAGCGCGCTCAGAGGTCAATTGCGGTTGTGGCTAACCGAGGAACAGGAGGTAGAAGACGCGGCAGCTCTCTATCTACTCCAAAGCTTACAAGGCACGGATACGCTTTTCGGACGGCTGAACCAGCACCATCGCCTTGAGTTTTCACCCTCACCGGCGTTCAGTCTGGAGTTCAACCTCCGCACTGGCGAGACACTCAATAAGCGGATCAATAACCAAGAGCGGCACAGACAGCACAACACTTGGGATGTCGGTTTCTCCGTGAATCCGACGCAACGCCTCTCTGTCGGCGCGAATTGGGAACAACGTCGGGAAAACGAGCAATATAGTCAATTCGATCCGCAAGGGCAGGAAAGCGGTACTACAGAGCCAACACCTATATCAGACCTCCATCAACTTGAGCAGATAACCGAGTTGAGTCTCCGATACACGTTGCGTAATACACTGCGCTGGAGCGGTATCGGCGGCTATAAACAGACGACCGACGAGGAGCAACTTGACGAGGAACCTGAAGCCAAAACACGCACCTTCTCTTTTCAAAACAGCATCACATATAGCCTCATCGGCAAGGGACGCATCGAATTCAATTACAAACTCGGCTATGGCACGAGCAGCGGTGGTATCCCCTTCGCGCAATATAGGTTTTACGAAGGCATCAGCCACGAAGTTCGCACAACAGTGGACTACAAATTACGAAAATTTACGGATCTACTGTTTCGTCTCAATTACCGGTTGCTCTCAACGCAGCAGCGCAAACCTGAACACCGTTTAGAGATGACAGTCAGCGCGGAGCTTTAAGGAGATGGCACATCCCATAGGAGTATAGTGCCAGCAAAGTGGGAATGTTCGTTTGTGCTTGCAAGCGTTTTCCCATCAGGCGAGAAGGCTAATTGACTAACAGGACCCGTATACGGCTTGAATGTAGCAAGTTTGCGCCCCGCGGGGAGCGACCACACGTGAATTGTACCCTCGGTATCTCCAGTAGCGAGAAGAGTCGCCTCGGGTGAGAACGCCAATTGACAGATCTCCGCGGTGTGCTCTTTGAGCCGGACAATATGTTCCCGCGTTGCGACATCCCACACATAGACAAATTCGCCAGCACTCGCAGCAAGGATAAGCGGTTCCCCAGCGCGCGCCAATGCGACTGCCCCCACTCGCGAATCCCAACGCTGCCGGTCAAACAGGCGTTTTAGTTTATCTGTCAAATTGCGCTGCTGCTTAGAGATGTCGAACGTAGCATAAATTTCGCCAGTCTCCGCGTTTGCCAAGTGGACATTGCTCCCGTCACCTATTGCGAGTCCTTCACCATCCGGTGTGAATGTCAACGCGAACGCCAACAATGAATTTTTGTTTGGCAGATGACCTGGGAGTATCCATAAGCGTCTGCGGGTAACAACGTCCCATATCTCCATCACTTCGTTCCGATTTTCGACAGCCAGTTTTTCACCATCGGGTGAGAAGACAGCTGCACGCAAAAGTTGACCTGACCTATTAAACGGTGCTGCGCTGGCGTGGTATATTGCCGGGGTCCGAGGTCTTGGCAGATGCGACAGACCGCGTATAGCCCTTCTCGGTGCGCGACGCGGCAGGTCCACGAGGTCGTAATCGGTACTATATTCTCCAGTAGCGACATCCCATATTCCAATTTTGCCAGAAACGGTAAAAGCAACGAGGGCCCTGCTATAAGAAGAAGCGGTGAGGGACGTGCTGTATTCAGAAAATGCTAAACTGATGATTTCGTTCGTATATTTCATTGCCACAGCACCTCGCAAACCCTTCTCACGGTGGACAGGAAATTGCATCCACAATTTCTCGGCACCGGTGTTTGTATCCCACAGATAGACTTTGCTGCCTGTACTGCTCGCGATCGTTTCGCCATCGGGCGAGAACGTCAACGTGGCAAACTTACTCGCATACCCTGTTGTCAGGGTGCGTTCATGCTCACCTGTGGTTGCCGACCACACCTCTACGGCACCGTTGTGATTTATAGTGATGAGGGTTGTACCATCTGCCGATAATACAAATTCCTGTGGCCCCCCGACCCTATTTTCAAGTGTGGCGACGCGAGACTGTGTCCCCATATCCCATATCTCAATGTCGTCTAAACCCGCAACGGCAAGCACTTTACCATCTTTTGAAAATGCAAATATAGACGGATTTCCGTAGGGGATGATAATCTGCTTCGGAAATGTTAGCACCTGTTCTCCTATATCAAGGTCCCAGAGATGGACATTTTTGGCAGTCGCAACCGCAAGCATTCCGCCATCTGGCGTAAAACTGAATGCCGTTACTTCTGCCTCAGGTCTTGGAAGCGTAACTATTTCGCGGTGCGTGCGTCCATCCTTGACACTGATCGTTCCATCTCTGTTCTCAAAGGCAAAGATAACACGCGTGCTATTGGCAAATGCCTTTACCCAAACGCTGGTACGCGCATCTTTAAACGGATTAAATTTTGGCAGTTCAGTGGTGAAACTGTCTAACAGTTTGCCCGTGTGGACATCCCACATCCAGACCTTAGGGTCACCCCATATTGAGGGAGCACCCCCTAATAGCCCTAATAGAGGAGGCTTTGAAAATTTGTCAATCAATCCTTCACCAACAAGCGTTTTTCCATCATTCAAGAATGTCAATGAATGGAGCCAATCAGGCACCTTGAATGTCAATCGCAGCTTCCGGCTTTCAATATCCCAGATACGGCACTTTTTGTCGCCACCGGCAGTCGCAAGTATTCTGCTATCGGGAGAAAATGCCACCAATCCCATGAGATCGGTATTGTCCGTAATCAGAGCGGTTTCGGTGTTTGTACGGGTATCATAAAGCCATACACCTGCGGAGCTCGCAATCGCCAAACGCGTGCCATCGGGTGACAACTGCATATCGGTGAACACGCCTTTCCCGATCCGCGCTTTGGCATCTTCCGGTAATCCCCATCGGGTATACCCCTCTTGATTCGCTAAAACCTGATTCGCTTCCGGGTTCGTTCCATCGCTTTTGTTAGGCACATTCGCGCGGACCCCGATCTGACTTCGGACATCCGGTTTGGCTTCACGGTCTAACACGACGGGTGCCTCAAGGATCTCTACTGTCATTTCTGACGCTGCATCAAAACTATACGGTTTTTGGAAACGCGATAGGTACTGACTGCTAATACCTAATATCAAAAATATAACGACTATTGTAGCAGCAGCAATTGCCCACGGCACCACGGGTTTGCTACTGGTCGGTGCAACCGGTTTCAGGCGCGCTATCTCGCGTAGGATATTCTCTGTGAGATTCGGCGTAATTTGGAAATTGCCTAAAGCCTCTCTTATCATCGGTTCCTCCTTCTTTAAGCGGCGACGCGCACGATACAGCCGATTCCGAACCGTCGCCTCCGATACACCTAAGAACTCGCTAATCTCTTTGTATGTCATTCCCCCAAGGTAGTAAAGCGTGATGACTGTCCGATCACTCTCTTGTAACTTCGCAAGCAATTTTTTGACAACTTCGCTTTTTGTTTCAACGACCATCTGCTCGTTCTCCGCAATGACATAGCCAGAATACGTCTCTTTTTCTAACGCTGCCCTGCCTGTGTCTTCCGCCGCCTGCGTCCACGCCCGATTTTTACGGAACCACGCCTTACACTGATTTGCGGTTATGACATAAAGCCAACTCGCAAAACGCTGCGGTTCCTTCAGCGTAGAGAGTCGCTGATGGGCTTTCAGGAACGTATCCTGTGTAATATCCTCGGCGATATGGAAATCCCCGATCTTCCGCCATGCCAGTGCGTGAACGGATCGCTGATATTTTCGCACGAGTGCGGAGAACGCCGTATCATCGCCATCAAGGGCGCGCTGGACGAGTTGAACATCGTCATCTTTCATCGGACACCTCTAAAAAGGGAAGGTTTATCATTTTAACCTAATAGTAGTCTGTCAACACTAAAATGATAGGTAAACCCAGTTCGTAGTGAGGCGATTCATCGCCTCTTCAAAGGCGCAATGAATTGCGCCACTACGAACCATCTATCAGTTTACATGTGACAAAGCAATAGTCTGTCACGTCTAAACTGATAGGCGGTTTGTAGTAGGGAAACCATTCATGGTCTCCCGTTTCCACGTGCGATAATGCACATCGCATTTGGGCGAGTACGCCGCAAAATCGCACTACTACCAACCGGGTTTACCCTCATTTGAAAGTTGACAGACTACTAAGTTGCCACTAACAAATTTTGGTGTTCTTGCTTGGGGTTTTTGCTTGGGTATTTCTGCGGATTTCAACAAGCACTTTTCAAGCCTTTTCTTCATCCCGTAGGGATGGTATGTCTATAGAAAGGGTGTATTGAAGCAATCGCACTCCGTAGGAGTGCTATGTCTATCAATAGAGGCAACTTAGGTCATTTTATATAAGTGACGCGCTAAGCAGAAAAATAATCTCACAATTTTGAAAAGAGAGGAATCAATTTTTCTAAAAGGGGTTAGAGCAGGGTCATTCAATTTTAAGAAATTATTGGGTTTCACGTCTTTTTTTCAAGGGGTTTCCGGTTCGGTTAGGAAACCGAACCTACCGGGCCTGGGGGGTGAAAATTCGATCGAAAAATGGACAATTGAATGCCCCCGGGGTTAGAGCGATTTTTTCAAATCCCAAAACTACTAATAGCGTTCTTCAATATGTTTATAGAAAAACGGCGCACCAACCCTTTAGTAGGTTGGGTTGAACGGATGCCACCAAAAACGTCTAAATCATAGAAAAACACAACCTGATCCATACACCACACATCAACCAGAAACCGAGTGAAACCCAACGCTTGTCTGCTGAGGTCCCCCGCGATGCTGACGGTATGAAGTTGGGTTTCACTAAGTTTTTTGGGGATACACCGATATTTTGCGGTTGAAGTCGATTTGGCACCTCAACGGTTGACTTCTCAGTTCCGTTCAACCCAACCTACAGGATCCTTCTTTTTTGTAAAAAGACGTTTACAACAGCGGGACGGTTGTTTTCCCAAAGACACGCGGCAGCCAGAGACTCAACTCCGGCACATAGGTCACTAACACCAACGCGACCAGCAACAGCGCGATAAAGAGCAACACAGAACGATAGAGCAGTATGACAGAGCGATCAAATTTTATGCTGGAGATGAACAGATTCATGCCGACAGGCGGTGTCAAATACCCGATTTCAAGGTTGGTTAAAACAATGATGCCGAGATGCGCTTTGTCAATCCCAAATTGTTCAGCAATAGGCAATAGCAACGGCACTACGATAATTATCGCCGAAAAGATGTCCATCAGACACCCAACAATCAGTAAAAAGACATTGAGTCCGATGAGCGTAATAATACGGCTTTCCGTCGTTGATTGAATCCAATCGAGGACGGTTGTCGGCACATCAAGCGTGATGAGGTAATTCGTTAGTCCTAAAGCGATACCGAGGATAATAAGGATTGCACCGACAAGCAAGGTGCTCTCCTTGACAATGCGTGGCAACACTTTCAACGAAATCGAACGGTGGATGACTATTTCCACAACACAAGCATAGATAGCAGTAAGGGCAGCCGCCTCGTCAAGCGTAACCAACCCGGATAGATAACCGCCTAATATCAGGAACGGCAGAAAGAGTTCCCACTTCGCTTCCCAGAGTGTTTTCAGGAAAATCGGCAAATCAAAGGGTGTCGTCTCAGCCTTTTTGATAATACTCCATCCAGAACAGTAGAGACTCAAAACACCAAGGAGCAGGAAACCCGGAATAATACCGGCGAGGAACATTCTGTCAATCGGGACCTGCGCGATAATCGCGTAAAGGATAAGCGGAACACTCGGAGGAAACAGCAATCCGATACTTCCAGAAGCCGTTATCAAGCCGAGCGAAAACCTTTCGTTGTAGGTCTGCCGCAGAATCGGATAGACCAACCCACCGAGTGCGATAATCGTTACGCCAGACGCACCCGTAAAAGTAGTAAAGAAAGCACAGGTGCCGAGGACGACGACAGCGATACCCCCCGGTAACCAACCGACGCTCGCCCGCGCAAACGCTACCAACCGTTGCGGTGCCTTCCCCTCAGCGATGACGTATCCCGCAAAGGTGAAGAGCGGAATAATCAGGATTGTAGAATTCCGAGTGAGCCGATTGAAATCAATCAGGATAGTTGAAATAGGTTCGCCTGCTGTGGCGTATCCAATAATAGAGGCACCGGCGAGCAAAACGAAAAGCGCGCCGCCAAGGAGTGCGAAACCGAGTAATCCGATACCAATTAGCAGTCCCATCAGTCAAGTTCTCCTTCAATAGTCTCTGGCGTAAACGTCCTATTCACGAAACGCATGCCAATGTGCAGCACCAGATGGATGCCAATCAGAACAAAACCCCAGGGTATAATCGTCTTCGCCCGCCACAACGGGATACTCCCCATCAATATCGCCTCGCTGGACTTCTCATCTTCAATAAAGAGAAAGCCGTAATACGCTAAAATTCCGACAACGACCAAAGCGACACAATCAATAACGAAGTTCGTCCAACGCGTAATTTTTTCTGGGAGGATCCGACTCAGCACATCAATACTAATATGTCGTCTCTCACAGGTTGCGCGCGCGGCACCGAAGAGGCAGAGCCAAAGCACCAAGTGCTGAAGCATCATATCGCTCCACAAGAGACTCACATTAAAGAAACGCATGACGATTTTGAGTAGCGCAAGCCCGATCATCATCGCGATAATGAGACATAACGCCCCGGTCTCGATTTTACCGAGGAAGGTATTCGCATTTTGCAGGAAACCGTTGGCCGTTGGATTTTCTTTAGGAATCTGCATCTATTTCTCCGGTGCTAACACCTGGATCCCGGCGGCAGGCAGCACAGCAACTTTCGCCTGAGCGGGCAGCCTTTCAGCGAACAGCGCGATCAACTGATCCAAATCTCTAAAGAGGAGGGCACCCGGATGTTTTTTAGAAAAATCATCCACTAAAAAATGTTCTGACCAGACGTGCAGTTGATCCTGCGTTCCGAGTTTTGGCGGTGGAAGCTCGGGCTGTGTCAGCTCCGCTCTCTGTTGTGAGAAGCGTGCGTAATCAATCTCCTCAAACAGTCCATGGTAGCAGATACCGTCTGACGCGGGGTTGAGTGCCATTTTATGCGCGTTCTGAAAATAACGCGTCGCCCACAACGCTTTACCTGTTTGGATCGGGTCGCTGTCAAGTGGATAACAATTCAGGACAACCAGATCGGTCTCTTTTCGACTCGTTTCTGGTATCTCTGTGCCGTAAGTGTCTAAAGCGAAGTGTGCAGCCTTACGGTGCGCCTTCACATAATCGCCTACAAATAGACCGCAAATTTCACGGCGACTGTTGAGCACCGCGTTGACAATTACATCAAGGCCGAGGACACCCGCCGCTTGTTCAGCAACATCGCGGTGATCGAGTTCACCACCTTGCCTTTCAATGACCGCATGTCCGCGGCTCGCCGAGAAGGTATGGAAATAGAACATCGTGGCGAAACCGGCGATTCCCGGCACGATCAGTTTTGCGCCGCCACCGAAGCCGACGGATCCGTGCGGATAGATACCGCCGACACAGATTTTGAAGTCCGCATCCGCAACGACACGATTGAAATAGAGCGGCGTGCCGTTATCCAGATTCCCCAATGGACGTAGATCGCCGCCCATAAAATCGTGGCTTGTTGCTTCATACGCAGCCGCGATGTCCGCACCAATCTTCTTCGCGATCTCTTCATCGGTGAGGGGTCGGTGAGAACCGCCCCCGACAACAAATCGGATTTCGGATTTCGGGACACCCGCGGAAACCAATTCACGCAGGAGTACTGGGACAACCTTCGCCGCAGGAGTCGGACGACTTAGGTCATCAACGACGATAGCGGCACTCTTTTTACCCTTCGCGAGTTCCGAAATACGCGGTGTACTGATCGGTTCCGCAAAAGCCTTTTCGATGTGTGCATCTGAAAGCACAGGTGCATCTTTGGGGCCGAGTACCTCCACTTCCCAACTGGTCGGAAAATTCAACGTCAGTGCTTCATCCCCGTACCAAGCACGCGAGTAGACTGTAGCTGTGTTCTTCATAGTTTTCCTCCATTAGAAGATGCCGCTATCCTAATACCTGAATCCCGGCTGCTGGTAAAACCCCGACGCGTGCGTTTTTTGGGAGTTTCTCTGCAAAGAGCTGGATTACCTGTTCAAGGTTGCGAAAGAGGCGTGCGGCTGGGTATTCTTTGTAGAATTCATCTGTGCCAAAGTGCTCAGACCAGACGTGTAGTTGATTGCGGGGTCCGATCTCCGGTGCTGGCGGTTCGACCGGACTCTGTTCCGCGCGCTGCTGGAGATAGCGCGGATAATCCAGTCTATCGTACAGGCCGTGGTAACAGCTGCCATCACTTGCAGGATAGAGTGCTAATGTATAGGAATTCTCGAAATAACTAAAAGCTGCCAATGCCTTATCCAGTTGGATCGCATCAGAATCGAGCGGATAGCAGTTCGCCACAATCAAATCCGTCTCTTTTTCACTGGTTTCGGATATCGGTGTGCTGTAAGTCTCCAAAGCGAAATGTGCGCCCGCGCGATGCGCTTTCACAAAGTCACCGACGAATACGCCAGAGATCTCACGTTGGGTGTTCAACGTCATATTTACAATAGCATCAAGTCCGAGAGCCTGTGCTGCGAGTTCCGCACACGCGCGTCGGTCGGGTTCATCGCCTTCTTCGCCCTCAATAATTGCTGGACCGCGGCTCGATGAGAAGGTATGAAAATAAAATATCGTTGCGAATCCCGACACACCCGGTACAATCAATTTTGCGCCGCCCGTAAAACCGACAGAACTGTGCGGATAGATACCGCCGACACAGATTTTGAAATCCGCATCCGCAACGATGCGGTTAATATAGATAGGCATGCCATTATCAAGGCTACCGAAGGCGCGGAGATCACCCGCAAGGAAGTCATGGTTCGTTGCTTCGTATTCCGCGGCTATATCTGTCCCAATTTTTGTGGCGATCTCTTTCTCGGTCAAGGGACGGTGCGACCCCGGTCCGACAACAAAGCGAATTTCGGATTTCGGGATACCCGCGGATGCTAATTCACGCAGAAGAAACGGGAGCACTTTCACTGCGGGGGTTGGACGGCTCAGGTCATCAACGATAATCGCAGCACTCTTTCTCCCGCTCGCGAGTTCCGAAATACGCGGTGTGCCGATCGGTTCCGCAAAAGCCTTTTCGATGTGTGCGTCCGAAAGTGCAGGTGCGTCTTTCGGTGCCAATACGTCAACGTCCCAACTTGTTGGAAAATTCAACGTCAGTTCGCTATCCCCGTGCCAAGCACCGGAACGGACAGTAACTGCATTAGCCATTATTTCTATCCTCCTTTGACTTTTCACCCCCACACTGATGAGAGAGCACCGCCGAGATAAATTCACGGAAAAGCGGATGCGGGGCAAGCGGTTTAGATTGAAATTCGGGATGGAATTGTGAACCGACCATCCACGGATGATCCCTCACTTCAGCGATCTCTACAAGACTTTCATCCGGCGATAATCCGCTAAAACAGAGTCCTGCTGATTCCAATCGGGAGCGATATAGGTTATTTAGCTCATAGCGATGCCGATGGCGTTCCAGAATAATAGGCTGTTGATAAGCGGCATAACTTTTGGTATTTTCTTTAAGGACGCACGGATAATGGCCGAGCCGCATTGTCGCGCCGAGGTCGGCTATTGACCGTTGTTCATGCATTAAATCTATAACGGGATAAGGTGTTTCCTCGTCTACTTCTGTGCTATTGCCTTTTCCAGGTTCGCGACATGGCGAGCAAATTCAATAACGAGACACTGCATACCGAGGCACAATCCCAAATAGGGTATCCTATTTTCACGTGCGTATTGTGCGGCAACCAACATCCCTTCAATGCCGCGATAACCGAAACCGCCCGGTACGAGGATGCCCTCAGCGTTTTCAAAAACAGCGTCAAGGTTCGGGTGTTCCGTAAGGGATTCAGCCTCAATCCATTCAATTTCAACAGAGGCTTCATTCGCAATTCCGCCATGCTTGAGGGCTTCTTGGACACTGATATAAGCATCGCTGCCGGTTGTGTATTTTCCAGCAATTGCGACGCGGGCGTGTCGTTTCGGGTTTTTCAGTTTGTCAACCATTGTGGACCATTCGACATCCATCGGTGCGCGTGCTTCAAGCCCTAATTTCTTTGAAACGAGGTGCCCCATGCCTTGCCGTTCAAAATTAAGCGGGATTTCATCAACACATTTCGTATCCAATCCTTCAAAAATACATTCTTCAGCGATACCGCAGAGCAGGGCAATTTTCTGACAGAAAGCTTCATCGAGGGGCTGCCGGGTGCGACAGAGCAACACATCGGGTTGGACTCCGAGTTCCTGGAGTTTGCGGATACTATGCTGTGTCGGTTTGCTTTTGTTTTCGCCATTGGGTAAAGTATAGATGAGCGACACATGGAGGAACATCGTGTTCTCGCGTCCGACTTCAACAGCCATTTGTCGGATGGCTTCAACGAAGGGTGGCATCTCAAAGTCGCCAATCGTTCCGCCTATTTCCGTAATAACGATTTCGGCTTCGTTATCCTTCCCAATTTGATAGATACGGTGTTTGATCTCATCTGTAATATGTGGGATCAGCTGCACGGTTTGTCCGAGGTAGTCGCCTCGCCGCTCTTTCTCAATCACTTCCTGATAGACGGAGCCTGTCGTAAAGTTAGAATATTTGTTGAGATCTATGCCGAGGAACCGTTCATAATTCCCAAGGTCCAGATCGGTTTCCGCGCCATCACGGGTGACGAAAACCTCACCATGTTGAAACGGATTCATCACCCCTGCATCGACGTTGAGATAAGGGTCAATTTTGACGACAATTACCTTGAACCCGCGATTGATAAGCAATCTGCCGAGAGATGCAGTTGTAATGCCTTTGCCGATACCTGAGATAACACCGCCTGTCACGAAAATGTATTTTGTCATGAAAACTCCAAAATCTGTTTTACCCGTTCCAAGTCGGCTGGAACATCAACGCCAATAAGCGGCGTATCGGTTTCAACAACATGGATAGGGACACCGTTTTCCAAAAATCGTAGCTGTTCTAAACCCTCCACCAATTCGTAAGGTGTTCTGTTCCAGCTTGCGAAGGCGAGGAGCTGCGCGCGCCGGTAAGCGTACAACCCGACATGCCGAAATATCGGAAATTTGTGTAGTTCCGTTTCAGTAATTTTTCCGGGGATAGCGGCGCGCGAAAAGTATAACGCATCGCCGTGAAGATCTGTAACAACTTTTACGACGTTAATATCGCGATAATCTACTGCGGTTTTAACACGCTGTTTCAATGTACAAACCTGTACGTCCGGATCGTCAAGGATAGGGCGCAGCATCAGGTCTATCTGTGCAGGTTTTAACAACGGTTCATCGCCCTGAATATTGGCGATAATATCACAGTCTAAGGCTTCTGCGACAATAGCAACCCGTTCGGTGCCGGTTTCGCACGTGCCTGTCATCTGGACGTTTCCGCCGAATCCGGTTACAGTGTCATAAATTCGCTGATCGTCGGTTGCGACAATCACTTTATCCAGCGTTTCTGCCTGACACGCGTTTTCATAGACATGCTGCACCATCGGCTTCCCGAGAAGGTCTGCCAACGGCTTGCCCTCAAAACGGCTTGAGGCATAGCGCGCCGGAATAATTCCTACACTTTGCAACCTGAGCCCCCTTTTGGCATTTCAAATTTTCCGTTTATATTCTAAATCAGTTTACCGAAAAACGAAGTTAAAATCAAGAAAATTTTCGTTTTTTATTGCATACAGATATAGAAAAGTGGTAAACTTTTAATGTAAGTAGTCGTTTGTAAAAAAATGAACGAAAAGTTTATCAAAGGAGATTTTGAAATGAAACGCGATTCAATAGCTGTAACGCAGGTTTGTAAACTTGCCCCTTACCTGATGTGCTTACTTCTGATAGGCGCGCTCTGTCTACATACGACAGCATTCGTCTTCGCGGAACCCTTAGACCCGGATTTAGTCCTGTATTTCGATTATGAAGAATTCAAGGGTGATACCGTCCTTGAAAAATCCGGACGCGGTTACGATGGCGAGATCAACGGTAAAATCACACAATCCGATGATGGGAAATTCGGCAAAGCCGGTCTTTTCGCATCTACCAGCTTTCTCGATTTAGACGGTCCGAACATCGATCCTGACGACATCCCTACTGAGGGGATGAGCATTTTGGCATGGATTAACGTTGACAATATCACAGATATGGCACTCTTCAATGCCCGCGCAGGCGATGGCACCTGGCTTGTACACCCAGAAGCCCGGGGCGATGGAAATTACCGTTGGCTCAATCGGGGACATAACCCCGGTAAAACGATATTTGATATCCGGGCTGGGAGCAACAAAGCCAAAGAATGGGTACATTACGGCGGCACGTACAGTCGCGCCGAAGGATTAGCCGTGCTCTATATCAACGGCAAGAAGGTCGGTGAAGAAAAGGCGAGGCTTGATACGCCTATCGCAGGCGACTGGGATCAGGGCGCACGCGTCGGTTATAACATCGACAACAAACGTCCGTTCGCTGGCCTAATGGATGACCTCACTGTCTGGAAGCGTGGCTTGACTGAAGAAGAGGTCAATGGCATTATGAACGATGGTGTTGAGGCGTTTCTCGCTGTGGAAGCCCGTGGCAAACTGGCAACTACCTGGGGAAAACTTAAGGCATCAAAGTAAAACGGAAAGGGTCATCTAAAGGAGGACCTTAACAGATGAAACGGAACCTAAGCGTTACAAGAGCAATCTATACACTAACCCCTTATTTGGTGTGTCTATTTCTGATAGGTGTTCTTTGTATATCTACATCAGAAATTCAGGACGCATCGGCTGAGGTTTTAGATCCAGATTTAGTCTTGTATTTTGATTACGAAGAGTTCGACGGAGATACCGTCGTTGAAAAATCCGGACGCGGTTACGACGGCGCGATTAATGGCGATGTCACACAATCCAACGACGGAAAGTTCGGTAAAGCCGGACATTTCGCAGCCAACAGCTTCCTCGATTTAGACGGTCCCAATGTTAAGGCTGAAGACATCCCCACTGAAGGCATGAGTCTCCTCGCGTGGATTAACGTTGAATCCGTATCAGATATGGCACTTTTCAATGCCCGCGCAACCGACGGCACGTGGGTTGTACACCCCGAAGCACGAGGCGATGGAAACTATCGTTGGCTCAATCGCGGACCTAACCCCGGTCGGACGATATTCGATATCCGCGCTGGCGAAAACAAAGCGAATACATGGCAACATTACGCTGGGACATACAGCCACGCGGACGCATTAGCCGTGCTCTACATCAACGGTGAAAAAGTCGGTGAAGAAAAGGCGCGCCTTGACACGCTTATTGCAGACAATTGGGGACAGGGCGCACGCGTCGGTTTTAATATCGACAACAAGCGTCCGTTCACCGGATTGATGGACGATTTTAACCTCTGGAAACGCGGTCTGTCAGCGGAAGAAGTCACTGATATCATGAATAACGGGCTTGGCGCAGTGCTCACCGCGGTAGAAGCCCGTGGCAAACTGGCGACTACCTGGGGCAGGCTTAAAGCGAACTAACGAAAATTGGAAGGCCTCAAACCATTTTCTGATAAGCACACTATATCGGTGTGCTTATCACATTGATGGCTACTCGGACGGCGGTTCCGCTTCTGGAACCGCCAGCGCAAACGCTTTGCGGAGCTCGGTGAGATAATCGTCTTCTGACAGCAATTCCCGATTGGCACGGAGACTCGCTTCATGGAACCGATAATCCGTTTTGTGGAGCCGATAGTAGTACTGCAGATGTCCGACGTTCACCGCCCATTTGAGTATTTCAGGCGAGATATCGAGCATCGCCGCTGCTTCCTCCAGATCATACTCAATCACGGCATTGCGTATTTGCATCTTTTCATCTCCAAGACGAGATTCTGTGCCGCACAATATATTGTAGGATACAACGTTATAGATGGCGTGCCGTTTCATAATACCCCCTCAGCGTGCAAGTTACGCCTTCACGAAGTCCTTTAAATCGTGGTTTATATGCAGCCTGATCCTCTGTGCTTTTATAACGGGTTTAGAGGCAAATGCCGAGAACTTCTTATCGCGCTGGGACCAAACACTCTTCGAACGTATCTACGACGCGCCTCCACGTCAAGAACCGATATGGACTGGCATGGAAAGCATCTCAAAACTCGGAGACTATCGCGGGGTGATGGGCGCCTCAATCCTCCTGATGGCTTACGGAAACGAATCGCATAGAGAAACTGGAAAACTGCTGTCCTCGGCATATATGGGCGCGGGGATCATAACGTATGGGATGAAAAGGTTGATTGGGAGAAAACGACCGCTTGATGAAACCCTCGGCAATCCAGCAATGCCCTCAGGGCATGCTTCCATTACGTTCAGCGTTGCGACTATTTTAGGGTATCAGTATCCGAAATGGCGAATTCCACTCTATATCGGTGCGGGACTCGTTAGTTTCTCGCGTGTCTATTTAGGACGGCATTATACTTCAGATGTAGTCGTCGGTGCAGCAATCGGGACAATATCAGGGGTACTCGTCTGGCATAACCGCGCCATGTTGTTAAAATGGGAGTTTTAGTTCATTGAAAAATAAAAAAATAAAATGTTGACAATAAAATTCACATTGCGTAAAATATACACATAGGAGGGGAAACGCATGACTTGCAGGAAAAATCGCATCAATGTCCGGTATCAATTGATGTGCAGCATCGGTTTGCTTCTTGTTACAGGAGCGATATTGGCAGGATGTGCCGCTGCACCCCAACCCTCAATTGATGTTTATATGGAGCCCATTACGGGCCGTTTTAACGCTCAGATCCATGCCGAGACAGGTGCCGCAACCGTCGTAAAAAAGGGGGTTGCCGTTAGCATCAGACCTATTGATGAGATAGAACTCTTCGGGCTCACCGAAGATCCGAAACTTAACCCGTATCTCATCGTTGAAAGGAATGGTGCTGTGGAGCCTATCTACACCGTATTTGAAATTATAGTGCATAACCGCGAGCATCGCCGTGTTGTCTTCGGTGATACAGCCGTGCTTATGGATGCAAACGGCGCGCAATATGCGAATCTACCGAACGATTACTTTGATTCACTTTACGACAATGTGAACCTTTCACAGGGTAATCCTTGGGAGGCAGCTTATCATCCTTATGCCGCCCCTGTTTATCCGGCTTACTACGGTTATTATCAGTCATACTTAGATGCTGAGGCGTTAGAGTGGGGGCGGATTGTGATAGCGGACAGCATTTTTGAAAGCGGTAAACTGTTCTCTGGCGCGAAACGGAGCGGTTTTTTAATTTTTGACCGTCTTGAGAGTCATGCGACGGACCTGAGAATTATTGTGCCAGGCGTTCGGATCATCCATC
Source organism: Candidatus Poribacteria bacterium (assembly GCA_963668035.1). GTDB lineage: Bacteria > Poribacteria > WGA-4E > WGA-4E > WGA-3G > WGA-3G. The sequence goes on from OY764073.1 coordinate 2,679,271, forward strand.
CAAACGGCAAAGCAGATAAATTGGAATTTAAAATTGACTTTAGGCAAGTCTTGCCATCAGATGGATAGCACGCCAGATTTGCCAGCAAATAAAGGGAGTATACGTAATATGAGAAATTGGTTTGTCGGATTGTTAATAGTCGGGTTTGTGTCTGTTTTAGGGTGCCAACCGGCGAGCAAAGATAAAAAGGCAGCCCCCGGCGAAGTCAGGGTTGCTGTAGCCGGACCGTTTACCGGGACTTCAGCAGCATTCGGAACAATGATTAAGCGTGGTGCCCAACTCAAAGAGAAAGAAATTAATGAAGCCGGGGGCATCAACGGTATGAAATTAATCCTTGATTTTGAAGATGACAATGGTAAAGAGAAAGAAGCGATTCAGGTTGCGACTCGTATCTCCACGAGTCTGCGAATTCTTGCGGTTGTTGGGCATTTTAACAGCGCGTGTTCTTTAAGAGGCAAAACTATCTATGGCAGGAAAGGCATCGTTGCCTTGTCTCCTGGTTCAACAAATGTGAAGGTTTGTCAAGGCAGCGACTGGATGTTTCGGAACTTGTACCGCGACGATTTCCAAGGCGAATTCATCGCGAAATATATTAAAAATGTGTTGAGCGAGTTAGCATCTGTTGCTGTTTTTTATGAGAACGACGCTTACGGCAAAGGACTGGCAGACGCTTTTCTCGCCGAAGCCGAAACAATTGGGTTGAACGTTGTCGCTACAGAATCGTATGATCGGGATAACACCGATTTTAAGGCACAACTGACCAGTATTAAAGCGAAAAAACCGGACATCATCTTTGTCTCAGGTCTTTATAGCCAAGCCGGTTTGATTGTAAAGCAAGGGCGTGAAGCCGGAATTTCTGCAGAGTTTTTTGGAGCAGATGGTATTGATTCACCCGATTTCCTGGAGACCGCAGGAAACGCAGCAGACGGAACTTATTTAACAACACCTTTTACCTTTGGTGCCGGTGGAGAGCGCGCCTTAGAGGTCGCGGATACCTTCAAAACGGAGTACGGCGTTTCTCCTGATACTTGGGCTGCACTTTCTTACGATGCCGTTGGCATGATCGCCGAAGCGATAGAAAAAACTTATAATAAGGATGCTACACTTGAAGACAACCGGACAGCTATTCGGGATTATTTGGCATCCGTGGATACCCCATCAGAAGGCTACAAAGGGATCACTGGGTTAACTTATTTTGACAAAAATGGGGATACGGTTAATAAACCCGCCTATGTTAAGGTCGTCAAAGATGGTAAGTTTACTACAGCGGAGAAGCAACTCCTTGAACTTTAGCCTCTGGCACAATAGGACCTTTTAACTTTACCACGCACAGGGTCTCAGTAAAAAAGCCGCTCTGCGTGAGGTAAAACTATGAACATGGATAAACAGTAGGAAGTCAAGAATTATGGCTCAACTTTTGGAACAAATTATAAATGGGTTGGTACTGGGCGGTATCTACGCGCTTATCGCCGTCGGCTACACCATGGTTTACGGCATCATTCAGTTGATTAACTTCGCCCACGGCGAAATCTTTATGCTCGGTGCCTATTTTGCGTTCATGTTAGTGACAGTTCTTAACGTGCCTTTTTGGATCGCTTTACCTATCAGTATGCTGCTCTGTGCAGCGATCGGGATGCTCATAGATATTGTCGCTTACCGCCCCCTGCGCAACGCGCCGCGCCTATCGGCATTAATCACAGCGATCGGTATGTCATTGGGGTTGCAAAATCTCGCGCTGCTTATCTGGAAAGCGAAGCAACGCTCTTTCCCAAGCGAATATCTGCCCTCCTTTTTTTTAAGCGAAAACGCTATTGCCCTCCCCAGCGGCGCAGACTTACCTTATCGGGATCTGTTTATCATTCTGCTTGCTCTTGTTCTAATGGTCGTTCTCAATCGGTTAATTTACCTAACCAAGATCGGTAAAGCGATGCGGGCGTGTGCACAGCATCCGATCGCAGCCAATTTGATGGGCATTAAAACCAATCGCGTCATTGCTATAACGTTTGCCATCGGCTCGGCTTTGGGGGCTGTTGCTGGCGTGATGGTAGGTTTACGTGAAGTGATTGAACCGACGATGGGATACTATAAAGGGGTGGCAGCGTTTGCAGCCGCCGTCCTTGGCGGTATAGGGAATATCACGGGTGCGATGCTTGGCGGTATTTTAATCGGGATCGCCGAAGCACTCGGTGCAGGATACATTAACTCCAGTTATCGGTTAGCGATCGCCTATATTATTATGATTGCCGTGATCCTTATTCGGCCGTCCGGACTTTTTGGCAAACCGATGGAGAATCGCGCTTAGGGACATTCAGTAACCCAAGCCTAAAGACTTGGGATTCTTCTGTTTGCTTGTTGAATATCATGAGAGATAAACTAACATCGAAAAATATCAGTCTTTTTCTTCTCATCTGCCTCTTTCCGTTAGTTACTTACGGGACAGACTATATCGCCAGATTCTTGTTCGATCAGGGTATCTACCTTCCTATTCCCAGTGGAGATACCATACTCCGGACTGTTATTGATGTATGTTTATACATACTCCTTGCCGTCGGGCTCAATATCGTTTGTGGCTTTACGGGTCTGTTAGACCTCGGCTACGTTGGATTTTATCTCGTCGGTGGGTATACAGCGGGTATCTTGATGACACGGTTCGATGTGAGTTACTGGGTGGTACTCCCGATCGCGTTACTCAATGGTGCGCTGTGGGGACTGCTACGCGGTGTTCCCACTCTACGCCTAACCGGCGATTACTTTGCAATTGTAACCTTCGGTTTCGCAGAACTACTTTTCCGTATCGTCAAAGTTGAAGAGTGGTTAGTTGGCGATATTGACGGATATATCAACGATATTCCGAACCCAACAATTTTCGGGATAGAACTCAATCAGCTGTGGCACTACTATTATCAGATTATCATCTTGCTCGTCTTAGTCGTCTTTGTCACCTATCGTCTGCTGCATTCTCGGATCGGTAGAGCTTGGGTCGCTATCCGAGAAGATGAACAAGCAGCAGAGAGTATGGGAATCAATGTCAGTCGTTATAAGTTGCTCGCTTTTGCTGTCAGTGCAGCTATCGGGGCACTCGGGGGTGCTTTTTTGGGACCCTTCCGATCTGGCATTAGTGCGGCGACTTTTGAATTTTGGGAATCTATCCTCATCATTTGCATGGTCGTCCTCGGAGGGTTGGGCAGTATTAGAGGCACAATTATAGGCGCAGCCATCTTGGCATCTCTGGGTGAAATACTGCGTTGGGTGCTTCCGAGCCAATTTGGGGATGCACGCTACCTCATTTTTGGAATCATCCTCATCCTCTTGATGCGTTTCCGACCAGGCGGACTCATCCTCAAAAAAGTGTAATACCAAATACATCGGAACCCGTACGCCTCACAGGCTATTCCCTTTTATTGCCGCAACCTACGAGACCATAGCACAAAGTACAGCACCTCACAGATAAGCAGAATTAACGCACCTGCAACAAACCATTGGAAGCGTTCCTGATATTCCCCATCTGTACGGATCCGAAACTTCTGCTTTTCGAGGCGTGCTAAGTCTGCCGATAACTGTGTGATACCGGCTGTCGCATGGTAATAGTTCCCATTGCCGGCTTTGGCGATTTCTTGTAGATGCGTCTCATCCAACGCCGTTAGCACGAGTTGTCCGTTCGCATCGCGCTTGTAAGGCGTAGATTCTGTATCGGTATTCCCGGGCAGTGGTATCGGCACAGATCTGGCAGGATTGCCAACGCCGACACAATAGATATGTATGCCTTTCTCAGTCGACGTTTTCGCCGCTGCAATTGCCTCGCTCCCGTGATCCTCGCCATCTGTGAACAAGATTAACACCTTCTGTCCACTGAAATCGGATGCTATTGCTGTCGGGTTTTGATCTGACATCAGGCGATCCATTGCTGTTTCAATGGCGTTACGGATCCGTGTGCCGCTGTGCGCAAGCGTTTCTGTGGTTATCGCCGCTAAGAATTCTCTGAGGGTGGTGGTGTCATTGGTTAAAGGACATACCATAAAACTCGCCTCTGCAAAATAGAGCAACCCGACTCGGTCTCCTTCAAGTTCATCTAACAGTGAAAATATTAGCTGCTTTGCCTGCGTAAGTCGCTGATCTGCAAGCATACTGGTTGAAATATCGAGTGCGATCATAACATCCAATCGCTCAGCGACTGCTTCGGATTTCGCCCCCCACTGCGGCCGCGCGATGGCAAGCGTGACGCAGAGATAACTGAGGAGCAACACGCCGGCTTGAATTCTGTGGTGTTTTAGATGTGTGGGATTCACATTGGTGTGGAAGCGTAGCAGTGCCTTCTGTTTTCGTTGCAGCCCAAAGAATAGCAAGAAAATTATCGGTGGGGCTGCCCATAGGAGATGGAGATATTCAGGATTGCCAAAGTCCATACGTATATTAAGCTACAGTGATGATAAAATGGAGTTGCGAACCCGTTCAAAAATTTCAATTGCATAGTCAAGATGTGCTTTCGTGGCAACGTTGAAAGAGATGCCGAAATTCTTGACTGTCACATTAGGCAAGTTAGCTCTACACTCAACGATATGCAGGGGCGTAAAGTCGCCATGGACATCTACTCTGAAATGTGTGGCTCTTCTTGAAGGATAGGTATCAAGCCACCAACAGCCCCCGATGGTCATTCGGAGTTTCGCGATACGCGGTCGCAGCGTTGCGCCGCAGGTGTCAACATACGCCAAAAATTCGTTGGCAATTTGTAGGAGTTCCGCATTCACCTGTAGCGTCTGAATAAATGAAGCGAGTGTCATAAATTGCTGCGCCGTTTGCCGATAATTCCGTTCTTCTTCCTTGACGATTGTTCCTCCGAGAACAGTTTCAGTTGCGACCAAAATTTCATCAGGGGCGTGATAAGAAAAATAGGAGATATAAGTAAGATCCAGTCCCACAGCACGGAGATATTCAGCGACCTCTAAGACGCGCGTGTCCACGCCTTCCGAAATAAGTACCAAGCGTTGCCGTTGGTTGAAAGCAGATTTACGGATATCCCCGGGTTCATAACCAAAAAATTCACTGTGTAGTGCGGTGAGTGTAGAGAACTCTTTTCCTTGCTGTTGGCACCATCTGTAAGCGAGCTGCTCTAATTCTATGAACGAGAGTTGAGAAACACCGGCAGCATACTCCAAAATCTGCGTGATCGCTGTTCTTGAAGGTTTTCCACGCTTGAGTTCAATAATCACACAATTCCCTTGTCGGTCTAATGCAAGCAGGTCAATTTTTTGCTTTGATGTACTCAGCGGTGGTTGCCTGCTGATAACGCAAAGGGGTTCCCCAAGGATCAGCGTAGCATCCTTTTCGAGGAGGTCTTCAAAGTCGCGCTCCGCCCCAAAGTGCAGTGGCTCAAGTTTTCCAAATTTTCTGTCTTCCCAGCGGTAAACTTCCATGATTCTGCGTCCTATAGATTAAAATTTAGCCATCGGATATGTTGACGATACGCCTCAACTTCTGCCTCTATTCTGGCTTGATTCCAGTTGTTTTTCTTGCTTAAGAACTGCGCGATTTGGGGCGCGATGTCAAGCCCCTGACCGGGTGTCCAACCGATACGGGTCCGGCGCCAGAGGAGATCATCAAGTGTGATTGCCATTTCGCCCCAATAAGCGTAGAGGAGTTCGGCTTTCGTGAACGGGAGGGCAGGTGTTATCGGCTCGCCAAGCGTTGCATCGTCGTTGACGAACTCTTGGATCACCTGATACCCGCTTCCATACCGTTTAATAAGGCGTTCTGCGTCGGTGCTGGAGTGTCCATTGCAATTCGCGGCACCCTTCAAAGTCTCCTCTGGTAGATTGAACAAGGGCACGGTATCCGTTTTACAGTGGCGTGGGACATTCAAAAATGCCGCCAAATGGTCTACCGTCTCTTCTGCCATCTGACGGTGTGTAGTGAGTTTCCCGCCATAGAGGTACATAACACCACTCGGGCTCTCCGTAATTAGGTGATCCCTTGAAACAAAACCTGATCTCGTGAGGCCTCGTTGATGTAGGTTCGCAGCGACGAGTGGACGGGTTCCGGCATACGCGGCGATGATAGCGTCTCTGTTAAGCACTTTTTCTGGAAAAATTCGCTGCGTTTCCGAAAGCAGATAAGTTACCTCATCCGCTGATGGACGGACAGCTGCCAACGCCTCATTAGGTGTTGTTTCAGTGGTACCGACAATAGAAGTATTGTGGGCACCCGGCAGAATAAAAACGACACGCGGATTACGTTTTCGTTGTTTTTCCGAACGCGTGCAGGCAATGAGGCCGTAGGCTTCCGAGTCGTGCTGTTTCCCGCAGCGAGGCAGGACGAGATGAATACCTTTTGCATTTTTCGTTACTAAGCGTGGGATCCCATCGTAACTCGGGTCTTTACGCCACACTTCATCGCTCCAAGGTCCCGTTGCTGCCACAATCTTCCGAGCGGTTATCTCAAAACGTTGTCCAGAAATAACATCTTCAGCAGTGATCGTGGATGCGCTATTCCCAGCAAAGGTATCCGATTGCTCGACAAAATCGAGGAAACGGACATAATTGGCGATGATAGCCCCGTGCCGGTGGGCATCTTTGAGTGTCGCGAGCGTCAACCTTGCGTCGTCAACAGTGCTATCCCATAATAGGACACATCCTTTGAGTGTATCCGCGGCGATGGGTCCAACCAAACGTAGTACTGTTTGTTCATCACGGATTACCACTGTATTTTCGGCTGCATCTGCTTTGAAGAGACGATTATAGTAATGCGCAGCGAGTTGTATCCCCGTCAGCGGGTACGGATCGCCCTTGTAATTGAGCAGTGCTATCGGCATCGGTTTGACAAGATTCGGCGCGATGCGTCGGAGAATTTCACGCTCCTTTCGTGATTTCTTTACAAGGTCAATGTCGCGTTTAAGCAGATAGCGAAAACCGCCATGAACAAGCTGTGAGGTTGCACTACTGGTTCCGCTTGCGAAATCACCTTGCTCAATTAATCCAGCTTTGATGCTTCCGTTAAGCGCGAGATCACGTATTAAACCCGCGCCGACGATACCTCCTCCAACAACCAAGACATCCAAAGGTTCCATCTTGAGGGTTTTAATATTGTTTGCCCGAGTTCGGGCTGAGAATTCTGTTGACATCTTCGTCTACTTAACCCGCGATCAAGCGGCTATGTCCAGAGACCTTACGAATAGCAGTGAGGATTCCCGCCGCGGCACCTGCAACCGGTTTCGTTAAGAGTGGCAAAAATATGAGCTGCGAACACGCTTTTTCAGTCACAGGTAAATCTCCTGGGGCATAACCTTTAAATGTGCCACCCATATTGGTTGTGCAGAGGGAGCCTCGCCTGTTCATGTAGATATCAAGTCCATGCGTGAAGAGCGGCAAAGTATGCAGCAGTGGATACGGATTGCTATTGGTCGGCAGACTTCCTGAAAACAGTGGCACATTATCGCCGACGAGGAGTGGATAAGGGTTATTATTCGCCAAAACCCCCTCTTTCCTGAGAGCTTCCGCAAACACGGGTGCCGGTAATCCATGCATCTCCTCCGCATGGTAATGGATAGGGAAACCGTAGAATCCGGCAGGCTCAGCCCCTTCATTCGTCTGAATAGGAGAGACTCCCGGAATTTCCTGTAGCCCGTTGGTAATTTCTTGGATGTAAGCGCGCCGGTTTGTATTGAGTTCATCCAGTTTTTTCAGTTGTACCGAAGCGATACCGATAGCGAGCGGATGGGTACGAAATTTAACGCCGAGTCCCATCGGTGGCAGATGCGTGTATTGTAATGCTTCCGCGGCTTCTCCGCTAACATCAGGCGAACGATTAACTTGCCCAAGGAGGCATGCCCGCTCAAAAACAGCGACGTCGTTCGTAGCAAGCACGCCACCTTCACCGCCGCTAACGGGTTTGTTTCCTTGCAAACTCCATGCCCCCACGTGTCCGATACTTCCACATGGTATGCCTTTGTAAGCTGCACCGTGTGCGTGAGAGCAGTCCTCTATGACGGGTACGCCTGTCTCCTCGCTGAGTGCCATTAGGGCATCCATATCACAGACATTGCCCCACAGATGTACTGCTACGATTGCCTTGGTTCGTGAAGTAATGCGCCTTTGCACATCCGCCACATCAATCAGTAATGTCTTCGGATCTACCTCACAGAAAACGGGGGTTGCCATCAGCGTTAGTGCTGGCGTGATTGACCCCATCCATGTATAGGTTGGGCAGATAACCTCATCACCAGGACCGACCCCGAGCCCAAACATGGCACTATGTAAGGCTGCCGTTCCGTTGGTAAGACTCACAGCGAATTCGGTTTGGTGGCGTTCACGCCAGGTTCGCTCAAATTCTTGAACAGTTGGTGAAGCACCAGAGAGTTCGTTCCGAAGTGTCATCTCATAAACAAGCTGCGCTTCCGCCTCCGTAATTTGTCTCCAGGTGTCCAATCTCGGATACGGCATGTCAGGTGTTATTTCAAAGATAGGCGTTCCACCCAAAATAGCAGGCAGATCTGCTGGGTTCTGCTCATGATGAGAGGAGTGCGTTGTGTTTCTCGGCACGGTATTTTCCTCACTATCGCCTTAGCAATCAGCGGTTTGTTTTAATCGGAACCTATGTTATACTAAGAAGTGTGCTGCGGGTTGACTTCATACAATATATACATAATAGCACGTCCTGAAAATTTTTGTCAAATTGAGCAGAGAGGCTGAGAATTCTTGAACATCCGAAAATCATTCATCTCGCTGTTGCGAGGTAGAACATCTCAATCCAGAAAGTTTTTCCTAAGTTGTATACCTCCGCTACTTGCTATCTTTGCGTTTTTCCTTTCGTGTGGCGTTGTCGTCCATATCCGAGGCGAAGACGCGTCAGCGTTCTATAGGATTATTCTTTCGAGCGGGTTCGGAAGTTTTGATGATTTCGGGTATGTTCTGTTCAACGCGACCCCATTAGTTTTTACAGGACTCGCTGTCGCTATCGGCTATAAGAGCGGATTGTTCAATATTGGTTGTGAGGGTCAACTCTATATTGCCGCGTTCGCTGCTGCGTGGGTAGGTATGCACCTGAATTTGCCTGCTTTTTTACTGGGCCCCCTCTGTATAGGGGCAGCCATGATCGCCGGTGCTGGTTGGGGTGCAGTTCCGGGTTTCTTAAAGGCAAGATACGGGGCGCATGAAGTTATCAATACAATTATGATGAACTTCATCGCTTTCGCTCTCATGAACTACCTTGTCACGGCAGTCTACCAAGAACCGGGACAGATGATTCCGCAGACTCCGCAGATTCATGAAACGGCGCGAATCCCACGATTGGCATCTTTAGTACCCGCGCTGCCGCAGAGTAATCCATTAAATGGAAGTTTCTTGATCGCTTGTGCGTGTATTGTGCTTTGCTATATCTTTTTGACCTATACGCGTTGGGGATACGAACTCCGTTTGGTAGGAAATGCGCGCGATGTCGCCGCTTATGGTGGAATCAATCCACGGACTGTGACTGTATGGGTAATGGCACTCAGTGGTGCAGTTGCCGGATTGGCCGGTGTCGCTGAGGTGATGGGATATCGTTATCGTTATTTGGATAATTTTTCATCGGGTTGGGGCTTCACGGGGATAGCAGTCGCGCTCTTGGGGAGAAACAATCCTTTCGGTATTTTCGCTGCAGCTGTGTTATTCGGATTACTGAACAAAGTCGCTTTGGATATTGAAATTTTGTTGGAAGTTCCGCGCGGGCTGTTCGTTGCGGGACAAGGTATGCTTATCATCTGGTTAGTTTGTATAGAGGGCATATCTCGGAGGCACGCCACATCGTGAAAAAAAATGATTTTTGAATTAATTCCAAGTACACTGCGAATGGCAACCCCGTTAGGTTTCGCTGCGCTCGGCGGGATTTATTCGGAGCGCGCCGGGGTAATTAACCTCGCCTTAGAAGGGATGATGTTGATTGGAGCTTTTGGTTATGTTGTCGGAACGCAGGGTTTTGGCTCAACGTGGCTTGGATTGCTTGTCGGTATCGGTTTCGGCGTGGCACTGGCTTTGTTACACGCCGTTGCAACGGTCACATTTCACGCGGAGCAAGTCGTCACGGGAATTGGCATTAATATTTTGGCATTAGGGATTACGGAATATTTCTTACCGCCTTCTAAGCAGGTAGGCGGACTCCCACACTGGGAGCTGCCCCTTATCGGTTCATACAGTTTCGTTGTCTATCTACTACCCGTCCTGATGGTTGCAAGTCATATTCTTCTGTTCAAAACGCCGTGGGGGTTGCGACTGCGTGCGGCAGGCGAATCGACGGAGGCACTTGCGGCACTGAGTCTCAGTAGGGCGAAATGGCAATATTTTGGGATCCTGCTCAGTGGACTCTTCGCCGGAATAGGTGGATGTTTTCTGGCATCAGAAGTTCATTACTTTACAAAAGGGATGACAGCCGGACGCGGTTATCTTGCGCTCGCAGCTGTTATCTTCGGAAACTGGCGACCATTAGGCGGTGTGGCTGCATGTTTTCTTTTTGGCTTCGCCACCGCCTTGGAGCTTGCGAACCGATGGAACATTCCAGGACAACTGCTACACAGTCTACCCTATATTTTAACAATGGTCGTGCTGGTCGGGTTTGTAGGCACATCGCGCCCACCTGCAAGTTTGGGAAAAACAGAGTCGTAGACTTCTTCGGACAAAGCCTATTCGGTTTCCCTATCCTCCTCCACAAGCCCATAGTAGCTGCCGTGGCGGCTGTAGTAGCCATAAGATTTGGCGTGTCTCGGATTGATCATATTGCAAAGCACCCCGATACCTTTCGTTGGAAAGGCTTCTGTCAAATGCCGTATCCCTGTGAGGATGTCAAATCGTCGGGTTTTTGTGATGTCAAAGACATAGACGATGGCATCAACGATGTTTGCAAGAATCATCGGATCCGCAACAGCCCGTACAGGCGGTGAATCAATGACGATGACATCATACTCGGATTTAGCGAGTTCTAACCACTCTGTCATCATTTCTGAGTTGAGCAGTTCAATTGGATTCGGTGGTACCGTTCCGCTCGGTATGAGATATAAATCCGGAATACCGGTATGTTTGACGGTTGCGTGGAGTACGTCGTATCCGTTTTCTGAGTTGAGATGGATGAGTGCCTCACTCAATCCGGGTTTACGAATGTGAGGGACAGGCAATTCGGTACCCTCCTCTACTTGGGCCAGTTGTTCTTTCGGAAAAGTGTTGTGTTGCGAGGGTCTCCGCATATCGGCATCAATTAGCAAAACCCTATTGCCTCTTTGTGCAAGTGCAACTGCAAGATTTGAGGAGATCGTGCTTTTACCCTCGCCGCGTGTCGCGCTTGTAACGAGGATGGTTTTCACGGAGGCACCAGGATTTAAAAACGGCAGTTTGGCTTGTAGCACCCGAAACGCCTCAGCAGTTCTCGAATTGGGAGCATCGTGAACCATTAGCGGGAGGCGGTAGGTACTGCGCTTTTTGATAGAAGGTAGCACGCCAAGGAAACTCGGGGATTCAGGAAGTGCGTCCAATTGTCGGACAGCTTCCTCTAAGCGGAGATATGTATCTTTGAAATAATTTTTGGCAACGGCGAAAGTCACGCCGAGCAGCATTCCGACGAAAGCCCCTAAAACGAGGTTCAATTTTAGGCGTGGTTTCAAGGGTTCTTCGGGTGCCCGTGCCTTGTCCATGGCTTTAATACTCTCTGTTCGGGCTTGGGCGAAAATTTCTGCCTCTCGCATTTTCGTTTCTAAAGCGATGACCTGGGCGTTGTAAATCTCAATATTGCGCTTGAGGCGATAGAATTCCAATTGGTCAGGAGACCATTCACGGAGTTCGGCGAAGTGTGCATCAATTTGGGCGGTAACTTCATCTTTCTGTTTCTTAAGACTAATAGAGGTTGCTTCAGCTTCATTGACCTTCTCTTTGAGTGCCTGATAAAGCGGATTGTAGGTGGAGGTTGTGCTTTTTATGTCTTTCTCCTCGTTGGCGAGACGTGCCTTTGTTTCCGCAATCATCTTATCTTTAGCTGTCACCTCAGGATGCGTTTCATCATACTTGCCAAGCAGTTCTGCCCTATCAATTTCGTATTGGTTTAAATTATCTTGGAGCCTGGAATGTGACGGATTTCGTGCGATAGTTTCCGATGTAATATCTTCTGATAGTCCTTCCAATTCTTGGCGATAGGTAGCGAGGCTCAATTCCGCACCAGCCAACAGGTTTATTAATTCATCTTCTTTAACTTGGAGTGCAAGAATGATTTGTGCTTGCGTTGCGCCTTCTGCATTTAAGGTAATTTCCGGATGCTCTTTCTGAAAGTCAAAGAATTCTCTTTCGGCAGTTATAAGATTTTCCTGTGTTTGATCCAGCATCGCTTGTGGGGTAGGCTTTTGCCACCACTCCATTCTTTCAACGGCTTCTGCTTCGACAACTGCCTGAAATACAGCGGCGATCTTGTTAGCGAGATGCTGAGCACGTTCCGGGTCGCGTTGTTGTACGGTAACGGTAATCACCTTTCCGTCCGGAGTCTCCTCAACCTTTAGCTGTTCATCAATAAGTGTTTTAATGAAAAAGTCTTCCCACTCACTGGCTGTAAGTTCTCCTTGTTCCGTAGCCTCCAGATCAAGTTCAATCCCTAACACGTTTGCAAGCCACACGACAACCCGTCCCCGATGGACAGGCAGTGGTTCAAGGAGTCCATCTTCTCTGAGCTGGCGTACTGCTGGTGTAATCACAAGGTCTCGTGACTGTAGCTGCGCAGCGAAAGCCCCTATCGACGGACCGCCGAGGAAAGTGGATACAGATAACTGCGAAAGCAGAGAAGAGGCGGGTTGACTGTCCAAGACCCGAAGTGTTGTTTCAGATTGATAAACCCGGGGGGTGAGGTCGGTTATGAGAAACGCCGCAAAAACGGAAAGAAAAAAAATAAGAAGGACACTCCATTTATTCCGAAAAAGTATCCAAAAATAGTCTGACAATCGGATTTCTCTAACTTCTTCATGGTGCCTGTCGGCTGTTTCTGACATCTGTAACCTCGTTCTATAATTAGTTGTATCTGATGAGGACGGTGACGAGCAGATTCACAAATGATGTTGCGAAGGTAATCACCCGCCAATCTAAACGTGTCCGTTCACGGACGCGGAGCTGATCTTTCGGGTTCAGGTAAACCTCTGAATGGACCTGATCGAAGTTCAATTCTTCTTCTGTGCCATCAGTCCGCGTCAGCAGGCATTTTTTCGGATTCGCGCGTTCTTCATTGAATCCACCTGCCATCGCGATGGCTTGTCCTAAAAGGACGGGTTCAGTAATAATATACTGTCCAGGTTTCTCCACAGCCCCTGTAACACTGATTTTCGCCTCTGCCAAGGGTACATACAAGGTGTCGCCTGGTCCTAACATAGCCTCAACGTTTTCGGCGGTGAGATCAACGACAACCCGTTCTTTGCTGGTGATGATTTCGGATTTGTGCAAGTCTGCGAAATCGGATCTGGAGCCGCCGGCGAGTTTCAATGCCTGAGTCGCTGGTACTTCAGGTTCGGTTATCGGATAAGCACCGGGCGCGACGACTGCCCCTATAACACGCACAGGTCGCTGTTGAAAAACAGAAGGCACAAATATCGTATCATAATCTTCCAATAGGATATCAGGCCCTCCCGTGTTGATGAGATTAATATAATCGACTCTTATGAGCAGTTTCCCGTCGCGCCAGACAGAAATATTCGTGAGATCAGCAAGCTCGTAGTTGATCCCTGCCGATGCAAGAGCCTGGAGGAGATATACCTGCCCGACTTCAAAGGTGTGTAAATTTCCTCGCGCTTTCGGTTCAACGGCCCCGAATACAAGGATCGTTCGTTTCGGTTTCATGAGCGTTACAAACACACGCGCTGTCGGGAGGTGTTGTGAAAAAGCGGCCTGCATCCGCGCCTGAAGTTCAGAAACCGTGAGCCCAGCAACCTCGATGAGCCCAATCAGCGGATAAGAGACATAACCGTCTTGTTGAACCGGCACTGGAAGCCGTTCTTTGCTATATTCCGGGTATCCATCTACGGTGACGAGGAAGCTATCGCCAACTTCTAATTTATATGTAGACAATTCCGAGGGCTCCGCGACTTTTGGGGTGTTTTCTGGATTTTCGGTATCGGCATCCGCTGCGAAAGTGAGGGCAGAAAGATTGAGTTGTCCTAAAATCAACAGGAATATTAGAAAACTTTTAGGGGTAAGTTTTGGGAAACAGCAGGTGCTCGCAAAAAACTGTCGGCTCAGAGAAAGTATATTCATGAAAAATCACTATTAACCTTTTTGTAAGATTTAGTTTCTTTGTTGATTCTCAAATTTAAATTCTTCGTCATTTTTTCATTTCGCCCATGATTGCAATGCGTTTGCTATCCATTTTTATAAACATACCGCCTTTGCAGGGCTAAAAAGGTGACATTAGATGAGAAACCGCACGCGGCGTGGGTTCTCTTACTACTTTGCACGTGCGAGTTGTTTGCGGAGGCGTTCGAGTTCTGCTTCGGCGGTCTCTGCACGGGCTTCGGCGGTCTCTGCACGGGCGGCTTGCATCTCTGCTCGCATCTCGGCAGCCGCTGCGCGCATCTCGGCTGCCTCTGCCGGCGTTTGCAGCCACTCCTCGCTAACCGGATCGTAGACTGCTAAACGTCTCTCTTGGATATGGAAATCTAAACCGAGAACATCCGAATGGATGCCACCATCAACATCCGGTGGAATCGGAACATACACACCATCTACCAACCGAAAACCCATCAAAGGTGAAGGGAGATAGAGTGCCTCGGCATCATAGAGAATGTAGTTCGGGATACCGAGCCTGGCGTAGAGGTCCATCTTATCGGTTAGGTCCTTTTGATAGGTCGTTTTGCTTGAGAACTCCATCACGAAGTCAGGTGCTTTCCCTTCTTCCCATACCTTGTAAGTGTGTCGCTTCTTATTTCCGATCCCGAAAGAGATGAGGACATCGGGTGCAACGACATCGCGGGGGTTGCCTTCTGTGTAATAGGTCAGAATATCACCGGAGATGTAGGTATCCGGCATTTCGTCGAAGTATGCTTTCAGGACCAGTAAAAGCCAAATAAGTATCTCTAAGTGGTAGTCGCTGGCTGCCATGGGTTCACCATCCGTATCGGGGTATATGTCTGTTGTATCTGTTGGTGCATACGGTATATTGTTGAGTCTGTCTGTGTGGGTATGCATGATTGTTTCTCCTCGCGTTTGCTATAAAAGTTGCGTAAGTTCATATATTGTATCAGAAATGTTGATATGCGTCAATAAAAAATCGTTGTTGCTTTAACATACAGATTTATGCTAATATAGTGTTGTGAACTTAAAAACTATTTTTGCACAACTTCAAGGCAAACGGGTAATGATTATCGGTGATGTCATCATGGATGCCTATATCTGGGGGGATGTGAACCGAATTTCGCCTGAAGCCCCTGTCCCCGTATTTGAAATGGAGACAGAAAAGACGGGATGCGGCGGTGCAGCAAATGTCGCGCAGAATGTCGTCAGCTTGGGCGGCGACACAATGTTGGTGGGGGTTGTCGGGAAGGACAGGGAAGGCGAAAAGTTAGTCCAGATGCTAACCGAAATGAATCTTACCACTGCTGGGATCTGTATAGATACACAGCGCCCTACCAGCACAAAAACACGTGTGATTGCCCGCTTTGCGGGGCGCGAGCGTGATTTGGGGCATCATCTGCTCCGCATTGATAGGGAATCCAAACAAGAAATTTCTATAGGGATTCGGGAACATCTACTCAATAGTGTTATTTCTCAGTTGCCTATGAGTGATGCAATTATCTTCGCGGATTACGACAAAGGCGTGATCAACGCAGCCCTCATCCAGGACGTTATGAAACATGCCCAACCCTACAATATCCCGATTATCGTCGATCCGAAACGAGACAATTTTTGGAATTATAAAGGCGTAACAGCCGTTACACCGAATCACAAGGAGGCAGGTGCTGCCGTCCATAAAGAGATAACCGATGTTCAGGCACTTTTGGCTATCGGTGAGGAAATTATAAACCGGTTATCGCTCAAAGCGTTGTTAATTACACGCGAGGCAAAAGGTATGTCTCTGTTCCAACGGACATCTGAGGGCAGCCTTCAAGTAGAGCACCTACCCCCACAGTCCAGTGTTGTGACAGATGTAACAGGTGCCGGGGATACGGCTGTAGCTGTTTTTACCCTCGCGCTCGCGGGAAATGCGGATTTTTACAGTGCTGCCGTATTGTCGGGTCTTGCTGGTGGAATCGCTGTTGGAAAGATGGGGTGCGCGACCGTTACACCAAAAGAACTCCTGAACGCAATTGAAACAGTAACGTCTGTCTCTGAATTGTAGGAAAATTTAGCGATGAAAACCGTCTTTTTGGATCGAGATGGCGTTATCAACCGGAATCCACCTAATAAAGGTTATGTTCGGAAGTGGTCAGAATTCTCTTTTATTCCGCACTCCCGGCAAGCGATTCGTGCGCTCACGGAAAACGGGTATCGCCTCATTGTCGTCACCAATCAAGCCGGGATCGGAAGAGGACTTTTCTCGGAGCGGGATTTGAAAGATATTCACGCTCGGATGGTTTCCGAAATTACGGAAACGGGTGGCAGAATTGATGCGATTTATTACTGCCCACACCATCCTGAGGCAGGGTGCGCGTGTCGAAAACCGAAATCCGGTATGCTTATACGCGCTGCTTGTGAGCATAATATTGAACTATCAAGTGCCTATCTGATTGGCGATTCAACAACGGATATTGACGCTGGAGCGTGCGTTGGTACCAAAACACTACTTGTTTTAACAGGACATGGACAAGAAAGTTACCGGCATTACATTCATACCGAACCTTGGAGGCGCGCCGATGAAAACGGATACCGCCCTGAAAAAATTTTCACCGACCTCTATGCAGCGACGCGCTGGCTCATTTTGTAGCGCGATGCACGTCGCATCTGGGCGGGTACGCCGCAAAACTTTATAGGTTGCGCCCATAGCACACAAACTGGAAAGTTTGTGCTACAAGGGCACTATAAAAAAGAAAATGATACTTAAAAAAATAGAAACCCGGACGGCTCATGCGGGTGTTATGGGGCTTGGCTACGTTGGACTCCCGCTTATGGTTGCGATTGCAAGTGCGGGCTTCCGCGTTACAGGTATTGATATCAGTTCAGAAAGAATTGAACGGTTGAAACAGGGTCTATCAGATGTGCCCGATGTCGCCGATACAGTCCTCGCGCCGTTGATTACGTCCGGACAGATTCAGGTAACGAAGGACTTCAGTGTGCTTCAGGCATTAGATACGGTCAATATCTGCGTGCCGACTCCGCTACGTGAAAACCGTACGCCGGATATGCAGTTTATCGTTGCCGCAGTGGAACAGGTCGCTGAGTACCTCCACTCGGAACAATTGATTGTCCTTGAGAGTACGACCTACCCCGGCACAACCGAAGAGTTTGTGTTACCCATGCTCACCACGCCTTCTAATAAAAAGGCAACCGTTCAAACTTTAGAGGTAGGGCGTGATTTCTACCTCGCTTTCTCCCCGGAACGCATTGAACCTGGAAATAGTACCTACGACATGACCAATACGCCTAAGATTATCGGCGGGGTTACCCCTCGCTGTACGCAGGTTGCCGAAACCTTTTACTCGCAATTCATCAGCAAAACACGGACAGTCTCCTCATGTCGGACAGCTGAGATGGTGAAGCTGCTGGAAAACACGTTTCGGAGCGTCAATATCGGGTTAATCAACGAGGTCGCCCTGATTTGTGATCGGATGGATTTAGATATATGGGAAATTGTTGATGCCGCTGCGACAAAGCCTTTCGGATTTATGCCGTTCTATCCAGGGCCCGGACTTGGCGGTCACTGTATTCCAGTGGATCCACATTACCTTTCTTGGAAGGCACAGAAGTATCAATATCATGCGCGGTTTATTGAACTTGCCAGCGAAATTAACAGTGAAATGCCGAAATATGTGGTAGAGAAAATAAGCCATGCCTTGAATCTCCAGCGTAAACCCCTTAACGGCTCAAAGCTATTAATTTTAGGGGTTGCTTATAAAAAAGACATCGGTGACACACGCGAATCGCCTGCACTTGAAGTAATTCGTTTAATTCTTGACAAAAAAGCTGCATTTGTGTATCATGACCCGTATGTAGAAAGTCTGTCTCTTCATAGTAGAGAAACCTATCATTCAGAACCCCTGACAGCCAATTTGGTTGAAAGTGCCGATTGCGTTGTTATTCTGACCGATCACGGTGTTATAGATTACAATTGGCTTGTTGAACATGCCCTATCAGTTGTTGATACGCGCAACGCGACACGCGGTGTGCAGAAGGGGCAGGAGAAAATTATTAAAATTTAATTCTTACAATATCCCTCGGAGCACAATAATGTCATACCCAAACTTAAAATTGCAGATACATCAGGACCAACTCACATGGTTTCTGGACTTGCTTTTAGACGAAAGGGAGCTTTTCCAATTGAGTGCCTCTACTGGCATCGTTGCTGATGTGGACAAGCTCTATGCGTTGTCGAGGCGAGAATTATTGGTAAATCTAACAGATGCGTTTTTGGGTGTAGTTGCGGATGCGCAATCTCCTGTTGAAAATAGCGATGCTCACGCGCCCAAACCCGAAATAGATAACGGGGACCCTTCAATAGAAGCATTAGCGACCCAGTTTCTTAGCGAGAAGGCAGAAGCTGCGATTTCGCGAGTTGGCTATATGGAACTGTCCGAAATAGAAACGTTTTTCAAAACGTCTGATATGCTTATTGAAGCAGGCGACTTTGGGGAAGTTGTCTGGGCACTTCTCACTGACGAACGTACTGCCGTCGCCGAACACGGTTATAAACTTCTCAATACAACGTACGAATCTATAAATGTAGCACACACCAATGGTTACGAAGCTCCTATAAGTAACGAGCAGCTGGAAGCGATTGCGGAGCAGGCTGCCGAAAATTTAGAAGCCGCAACGCAACAATCGGAACATCAGGCGCGAAAAATCGAGCAACTTGAGCAACAATTAGCAGCTTTTGAACAACAATTAGCAGCTTCAAAAGCTGACTACGTCTCGCTTGAAAAGAAACATAATCGGTTAGATCAACAGCGCGCTTTCCTGTTAGAGGAGAATAAGGGCCTGAAAACTAACGCGGAAACGCACCACGGAAATGAGAAACGGTTGAAGGAACTTGAACAGGAAAATAGTGTACTCCGTGAACAAATTGCGCGATATACGGAAGACACTGCGGCACTACAGCAACTCGCTAACGAACGCGAGGCCCTTCTTGTAGAAAAAGAACGGTTGACAGAACAGTTGACAGAATATGAGCAGATTAAGTCAGCCAAAGAGACCTTCACGACTGATCTGAAATTAGTTGAGGAGGCGATCTACAAAGGTCACCAAGGGCTTGAAGATTTTCAAACCAGTTTAGATAGCCATTTTGATGCATTGGAAAATAGCCATCAAGCCGCGCGCACTGCGCTGGACCAGATTCGTCAAACTTTGGCTTATTTAGACACACAACAGGTGTCCGAGAGAGACACGCCGCAGGGTATAACCTCGGAACAACCGCGGGTCGGTGTTTTTGTGGATGTCCAAAATATGTTCTATGCTGCCAAGGACCGATTCGGCGGAAAAGTCGATTATATCAAACTTCTCGATCTGATAGTCGGCCCGCGCCACCTGATGGTCGCTTATGCTTATGTTGTCCAGATTCCGGAAATCCCTCAAGCTAATTTTCTGTCGCTCCTCGAGCACAACGGCTACACCATTAAGAGTAAAGATTTACGGTTGCGGGGTGACGGTTCAGCGAAAGGGGATTGGGATGTCGGGATCGCTGTAGATGTCGTCTCAATGCTCGGTTCGTTGGATGTCGTGATCTTGGCAAGTGGAGACGGTGATTTTTGCCCGCTCGCTGAACTCATTAAGCAACAAAATAAACGGGTGGAGGTCGTGGCTTTTGAACATAATACCTCCATGGATTTACAACAAGTCGCAGACCAGTTTTTCCCAATTGGAGACGAACTGCTTTTTTCCTAAAGAGTTGCGCCTGCATGATGAATCACTTTCTTCAGCGTATACGGGATATTGGTGGCAAAGCAGGAATGTGCATGCGGCATTCCGAAGCCATTTCAAGCAACGGTTTTCTTCTGCAATCCCGGCTATGCTTCGCGCTCACACTCCTTTCTGTGCTTATCGTCATAAACGCCTCACGCGCGGAATGGTCATCTTCATCGACAGAAAACCTTCCATTATGCACAGCGGAAAATGAACAACGCTTCCCGGTTCTCATTGCTGATGGACAAGGCGGTGCTATCGTCGCGTGGAGTGATGCCAGACATGCGAACCGCGATATCTTCGCGCAGCGCGTACGTGCGACAGGCGATATGCACTGGAAGGCGGGAGGTATCCCGATCTGCGATCTGCCTTCATCGCAAAGCTGGCCCTTGATCGTCAGCGACGCGATGGGCGGTGCTATCCTCGTTTGGGGGGATACGCGACACGGTAATCAGGACAGTTATGCACAGCGCGTCGATGCAAACGGCAACAGAGTGTGGGATCCTGAAGGGATCGCTATTTGTACACATCCGACCTTGCAAGATGATTTGAACGCTATCGCTGACGGTAAGGGCGGCGTAATTGTTGTATGGGAAGATTGGCGAAATGGGAATCAAGACATCTATGCACAAAGAATTGACAGTACTGGAAAACCGCTATGGGCAGCGAACGGTGTGCCAGTCTATCGCGGGGACGGGGATCAGTATGATCCGGTTTTAATCGCAGATGGAGAAGGGGGTGCTATTTTCGCGTGGTGGGATATTAGTACTCCGGATTGGAATATTTTTGCGCAACGTCTGTCTGCGGCGGGCAAACCTATATGGCATTCGGTTGATGGCGGAGAAGGCACGCCTGTTCCAATCTGCACAGCGATAGGGAATCAAGGTGCCCCGGTTGCAGTGAGCGATGAAAATGGCGGCGTGTTCTTCATCTGGTCAGATTACCGGAACGATCCGAACTTCTATACGCGTGCAGAGTTATATGCGCAGCACCTAACTGCTCAAGGGGCGGCACTGTGGGAAAAGGATGGCATATCTGTCTGCGAACTGCGTGCTAATCAGCAACAACCTGATTGTATTCCGGATGGCAGTGGTGGTTTCATTGTCACGTGGTGGGATGATCGAAACATTTTCGCGGATATCTATGCGCAACGTATTAACGCAAAGGGTGAAGCGTTGTGGAATGATGGAAATGCACAGTTCCAAAAGGCGGGCGTTCCTATCTGTACCGCGGCAGGCGTTCAACGTCTGCCGCAACTGGTTCCGACGGATGCGGGTGGTGCCATCGTCTATTGGCTCGACTATCGCGAAGACTTTGGGGATTCAACCGAAGATGCGATCTACGCACAACGGATTAACGGTGATGGGAAACCACTTTGGGAAATTAATGGGGTCGCTGTCTGTCGCGCGCCGAAAGCACAAATTACGCCGCGCGCCATCGGTACAGGGACAAACGCTGCAATCGTCGTCTGGGGCGATGCCCGCGGTGCCGATGAAGACATCTATATCCAACGCATCCCTGAATAAATTTGACCGATCGCGCCTTTTCTGTTATAATAAGACTAAATGCCGTACGTGCATTCAACTATTCTTGGAAAGGAGAGCGAAAATATGTCAGACCAAGATTTTAGAGAACGAGTCTTGAGTTCCATTGAAGATCTGAAACGGACAACCGAACGGATAGAAGACAGAATGGAACGGATAGAGGACAGAATGGAACGAACTAATGAAAGAACAGATAGTAAGCTCAGAGCCGTGGAAAAAGACGTGAGTGAACTCCATAGCGACGTGAAATGGATCCGCGGTAAATTAGAGGGCAGACAGGAAGCAACATCAAACAAAGACGTAAAGACTGCCATCTGGATAGCATTAGGATCGGCATTAGCAGCCATTATATCGCTGATTAAGTCGTTTTGGGCGTAATCGATATAAGAGGAGTTTGTATGACAAAACGCACACCACTCGCCCCAGCAAAACGGGCAATTATTATCGGGATGGATGGGGCAAGCATGGAACTGGTTAAGAATATGATTGACTGGAGACACGCTCCGAATATGGCGAAACTGCTCCAGACGGGTGTCTACCGTCCGATGATCGGTGTGTTTCCGACCTTGACACCTCCGGGATGGACAGCGCTTTCAACAGGTTCATGGCCCGGGACACACCAGGTGATGGATTTTAATATTCGGGCTGTCGGGGAACGGCTTGATAAAACGGTGTGGGGTATCAACACAGGATTGTGCCAATCCGAATACCTATGGAACCTCGTAGAACGTGCGGGCGGGAAACCGATCTTGGTGAAATGGGAAATGTCTTGGCCCCCCACAGTCAAAACGGGTATCCAAGTAGAAGGAACGGGCCCGGGAGTCTCCAACCACCATCAGATTGCGGGTTACCATCTGTTTGTCGCAGGAAAATGGGCACCGCGGCCTATCGGCGGCCAACGCGACCCGGAAACGCTCGATCCGAGCGCATTACAGAAAGTTCGACATATTGATCCGGTCACTCTTGACCCCGTTGAAGATGGAAAATGGGAGGCTCTACCGAATTCCACAGAACCGCTGCGAGAGGTGCAACTGACTATTCGTCCTTTGGCACGCGGCAGAGAAGATGTGATGCCTTCCGTCTATTCCCAACAAGGGGAAGTTTCGGATGAAACACGCGTTCCGAAACTGTTTTATGGGTTGATTTACGCCTCCGAGGACAAGGGTTACGACCGCGTGCGGATCTGCCGAAGTCGTTCTGGTGAGGATGCAGTTGCGGATCTCGGTGTCGGTGAATGGAGCGAGTGGTGGTTAGATAACTTTGAAATTGACGGTAAGGTGGCAGCGGGTTACGTTCGAATGAAACTCGTAACGCTCACGGCGACAGCAGATGCCTTTGAACTCTTTGTACCACAAATTTGGCCCCGAGAGGGTTATACGGTGCCTGATGCAGTTGCCGACACAATTGACAAGGAAATCGGTTCGTTCCTTCAAAATCCTGCGCGCGATGCGCTTGGACAAATGGACGACACTACCTATTTTGAAGTGTTAGACTACCATCACCAACGGCTTGCAGATGTCGCGACCCATCTTGCGACGCACAACGATTGGGATGTCTTGATGGTAGAGAGCCACGCGCCGGACTACGCCAGTCATTTCTTTCTTAGCCAAGCGGACGAGATTAGCGGGGCAGCCCCGGAAACAATCGCTCGGTGCCGTGAGGGGTTACGACACACTTATGAATCGGTTGATCGGATGATTGGCCAGTTGATGGCGTTGGCAGACGAAGAGACTGTTATTCTCGTTTGCTCGGATCACGGTGGTACGCCGAATCAATTTCGAGCCGTTGATATTGAGAAGGTCTTGGAAGAGACAGGGTTCATCGTTAGGGATGCAAATGGAGAAATAGACTGGACAAAAACACGTGCTGTCAACGTGGGTTTGGTGCATATCTTCATCAACTTAGCGGGACGTGAACCCAATGGCATCGTCGCTCCAGAGGATTATGAGGAGACACAACGTGAACTTATCGCAGCCCTGCATACTTACAAAGATGAAAAAACTGATCGGCATCCGTTCACTTTAGCCGTCACCCGTGCAGATGCTGAGATGTTTAACCTACACGGTGAATTAGTCGGTGATGTCGTCTATGCGCTGCGTCCGGAATTTGATGGTGCACACGGTAAGCAGCTGCCTTCTGTGAGTTTCGGGATCGGTGGTCAGCACTCTACGTTTATTTTATCGGGGGCGGGGGTTCGGCAAGGTGTTGCGTTGGAGCGGCAGGTTCGTGTTGTTGATGTTGCTCCGACCCTCTGTTATCTACTTGGACTTCCGATGCCTGATAAAGTAGAGGGGGGTGTTGTTTACGAGGCGTTAGCGGATCCGAATTGGCATCTGACAGCCCTTGGCTCTTTATCGTAAGGGTATCAATTAAGAACGTATGCCGATGCCGCATCTCTCTTGTAATTCTTCCAATGTATAGGTATTGATAACATCGGATTTTGTCAGCCACCCCCGACGGGCGACATTCAATCCGGAGTGTTGATGCACCAGGTGCCGAATAGTGTGTGCATCGGTATTGACTGCTAATAGGACACCAGCCTCTTTTGCCATGCGTACAAACTGAGGATCGAGATCCAATCGGCTCGGTGATCCGTTAATCTCTAGGACTGTTTTATTTTCTGCAGCGGCTGCGATGATTTCCTCAAGATTGACGCGGTACATAGGTCTGCGTCCAAGCATTCTGCCTGTCGGATGACCGATGATATGGACGAACGGATTCTCAATTGCGCGAATGATGCGCTTTGTCATCTTTTTTGTCGATTGGATGACAGTTTTATGAACACTCGCGACAACAATATCAAGTTGCGCTAAAATCTCATCGGGGAAATCTAACCTTCCAGATAGCCGAATATCTACCTCAGAACCCGCAAGGACTGTGATTCCCTCGGTCTCTGCATCTAATTCCCGGACCTGCTTTACCTGTTCAAGGAGCCGTTCTTGATCCAAGCCGTTCGCGACAACGGAATAGGAAGAGTGGTCGGTGATAGCGAAGTATTCAAGCCCTTGTGCCTTCGCTGCTGCGACCATCTCGTGAAGTGTATTTCGTCCGTCACTCCAATCGGTATGTGCGTGTAAGTCGCCTCGCAAGTCGGTAAATTCAACGAGCTCCGGTAAGGTATTGTCTTTAGCGGCTGCAATTGATGTGCCATCTTGTCGGAGTTCAGGTGGAATATAGGCGAGCCCAAGTTCTTGGTAAATTTCGGCTTCGGTTATGCCGGGTTCAGTCGTTTGTGGGGAAGGACACTCGGGTAGCGCGTCAAAGTGTGCATCCGCTGGTGTCGTTAAAAATAGGGTGAGTTCGTACGTAGCAGGCGTGCAGAGATAGATAGAGACCGGTAAATCTGGGTCAATATAGAATTGAATTGCGGGGAGTGTCCCGCGTACATCACGTACCGGTTCATTTTGACTTTTCTCAATGAGAGAAGCAGTGTTGGTGTCATACGCGTACTGGGTTTGATTGCCGGTCTTGAAAATTATTTCCGTTTCGGAAAAGGGTTCAAGAAACGCTTGCAGCGGTGGCGGGAGAACGCCTGCCTCAAATTGAAACGCTGTCTCGTCTTTGCAGACCACAATCAATTCGATAGCCTGACAGGTTTCTTCGTGTCGCCGTAGATGTCCAGTGAATTCGGGTTCGCGTTCTATCCATCCATCCTCTCCAATAAGATGTACTAAACTCTCGGCAATCCGTTGTGCGATTGGCAAAACAGTCCATAGGGGTCGTGCTTTTCGTACCTGCATGCGAAACGCTAAACTCTCGGCTATCAATTGAAGCGTCTTTTTTCCGATCCCCTTCATACTCTCCAGTTTTTCGCTCTCCAGCAATGCCTGGAGGTCCTCAAGGTTACGGACCCCGAGTTCGTGATAGAATCTACTAGCAGTTTTCACTCCGAGGCCGCGGAGTTCAAGCACCTCAAGTATGCCTGTCCCCATTTCGGTGGCGAGATCGTCATAGTATTTGCAACGTCCGGTTTCCAGCATTTCAATCGTTTTGTCTTCGATAGCCTTGCCGATGCCCGGTGTCGCTCGGAGCTGTTCAACCGCTTTCTTATTGTAACGGAGTGTGTCCTGTTCAGGAGCTTCAGGGATTTGCAGTTCAGTCGGAAAGTCTTCGATGACATCGGCTGCGCGTGCATAAATTCTCGCGCGAAATGCGTCGTCACCTCGGATTTGTAGGAGGGATCCGATAGAGCGGAACACAGTACTGATTTCATGATTTGTCATTTTCAAGGCTCTCCATCCGCGGTAATCATCCGGATCCGCCCGAGAGGCTCTACGCCGCGAATTTCCGATGTGTCTTAAAACCGACGATGAGTCCGATTAGCATCTCAGCGAGAATGACCGAAATAATTTGATAGATCGTAAGGAACTGAATACCGCCTAATTGAGATTTGAAGATATGCAGCATTCCATAGAAGCAGGTAATCCCGCAGAAAGCGCCAAGTCCGCCGAGGAAGAGTCCATGAACAATAAAAGGTGCAAGTAGATAGCGTCGGAACATTCCAAGGAGTTTCATGAGGTGAAACTCATCGGCGCGGGCGACGGCTGTTTTCCTGATAATTGAACCGATAATGAACCAGACAGTGAGTGCCGTCACGCCGATGCCGACGAGCGTTGTCCGTTCTGAGTCGCGTAACCGATCCCTGAGCTGCCCCTGCCCGGTCAACAAGATGTCTTCAATTTCGTCGTGTGCTTTAATCTCTAATACAATATGTTCTAACCTTCTCCGACTTATTAATTCTTCGTCGACATAGACATTGAGGGATGCCGGAAATGGGTTTACGCCGCGGGTCTCTGAAAATGCTTCCTTAATTAGAACGCCTAAATCCTGAAATTCGGCTTCTCCGCTCGCAAGTTTTTCAGCCTTTGAAGCATAATGGACAGCGAGAATCTGTTGATTTTTCTCTAATCGGCTAACTAATGTGCGTCCCATTGCCTCATCCACGCTGTCTTTTAGAAATGCGACAAGCGTAGGTGTGTGCATTTTAAATTCAGCCTGTCGTAAAATGAACGAGTGGTTTAGCAGTAAGGTCGCGAACAAGGTCGTGATAAACCCGATGCCGACAATACCTATCAGACTCGAGGTGCCAGCTTGTGCGATATGAGATATGGCATTTTTAAGACGGTAGCGCATTTTCCGTAGAGTCTCTCTATTAGGGAATAGTGGCGAAGCGTAGATGTCTCAGTCTAATTGCGTTAGAGACACCGTATAAGCTATCTCAATAGATCGCACCATCTCGCAATTCGATAATCCGCTTATCACATTTCTCAGCGAGTTTTCGGTCAGAGGTGGCTACGAAGATAGTCATCCCTTGAAAATTAAGTGCATCAAGGAGTGCCATGACCTCAAGCGAAAGCCGCGAATCTAAACCTTCTGTAGGTGCATCGGCAAGCAGCAATACCGGATTGTTGATAACGGCTCTGGCTATAGCCAATCGTCGCTGTTCATTGCTGGATATTTCAGTAGGTAGTGCCTCTTGATGGTGACTCAACCCGATCTGATGCAGCAGCTTGTTGACATTCTCTTTCGCGACGCGCGGTGCCATCCCTACCAACTGTTGTGGCAGTGCCAGATTCTCCTGAAGTGTCTTATCCGCTATGAATTTGAAATCTTGAAAGACGAGTCCTATTTTCTGTCGAAAGTAAGGGAGACTCACCCTGTCCAATGTTGCAAGTTTTTGTCCAATCACCCTCAAGTCGCCGGCTACGGGTATCAAATCGGCGTATAGTAACCGTAAGAGGGTTGTTTTCCCGGAACCACTGGGGCCTACGAGAAATACGAACTCGCCGCGCTCGACGCGCAAGCTGACCTTTTCAAGTACGCTGAGTTCATCATAACTGAAGCTGACTTGATGTATCTGTATCATTTTTGTAGTTTTCAGTTCTCAGTTTTCAGTTTTCAGTTAAGAGATCTCTGATGCTTGACCATCTTTTGGTAACCGTTATATCCGATTCAGGTAACGACGGTTAGAAAAAGATGTTCAGCAATCAAAAACGAGACTGACAGCTGATAACCGATAACTGATGACTATTCCTTTGTATAATCGCAATCCCGTGTATGACAAGTAACCGACACGGTTGTATCTTCGCTGCCTTTGGCTTTTCTGGTTTTCTCAACGAGAAAGGGTGCGTTACACTTTGGGCAAGCTTCAGGTATGGGTTTATCCCATGTGGAGAATTCACACTTCGGATAGTTGCTGCATCCGTAAAAGACTTTTCCACGTCGGCTGCGGCGTTCACCGAGGTATCCGTCACACGCTTGTTCGGGGCAGTCGACCCCCATAGGAATAGGCTTAGCATTTTTGCATTTCGGGTATGCGCTACAAGATAAAAACCTGCTCCCGGCGCGGCTCGTCCGGATAACCATGAGTTCGCCGCACTTGTCACAGGGTGTATCCGTGGGCTCCGGTTCCGGGGCGGGCGTATCATCTGCATTTAGGGGTTTAATATTCCTACACTCTGGGTAGTTAGCACATCCGAGGAATCGTCCATATCTTCCCCATTTGATGATCATGTTTCCGTCACATTTTTCGCACTTCTCGTCGGACTCCTGTTCCATCGCTTTTCGGGCTTCATACATCTTATCGGGGGCTTCTGTGAGGGCAGTTTCGAACGGTGGATAAAATTGTCCTAAGGTTTCGACCCACGCAACTTTACCCGCAGCGATGCTATCCAACTGCTCCTCCATTTTTGCTGTGAATTCAACATCGACGATGTTCGGAAATCCGTGAATTAGGAGATGGTTGACGAGTCTACCGATATCTGTCGGTAAGAGTCGTCCGCCCTCTTTATTGACATAGTCGCGCTCCTGAATTGTTGAAAGAATAGAGGCGTAGGTGCTCGGGCGTCCGATCTCTTGTGCCTCCAGCATTTTGACGAGCGTCGCTTCGTTGTAGCGTGGCGGTGGCTGCGTAAAATGCTGCTTCGGTTCTAATTTGCGGAGATCAAGCACGTCTCCCTCTTTAAGAAGGGGCAAACTGACGTTCTCTTCATTTGCGTCTTTTTCATCAACGGCGGCATCATCTTTACCTTCCATATAGATACGTCTGAATCCATCAAATTTGATGATCGAGCCAGTGGCTCGGAAGAGATAGTTCCCCGCTTTGATGTCAATCGTTGTTGCATCAAAAATAGCGGGATTCATTTGGCAGGCGATGAACCGCATCCAAATAAGTTCATAAAGGCGATATTGATCACTACTCAAATAAGACTTCAATTCTGCTGGGCGGCGTAACGGTAAAGTCGGACGGATTGCCTCGTGGGCCTCTTGTGCGCCCTTTTTGCTGCGATAATTAACGCTTTTGCCCGGCAGGTATTTGTCCCCATAAGTTTTTTCGATGTAGGTTCGCGCGGCTTGGAGTGCTTCTTGAGCGATTCGTGTTGAATCGGTCCGCATATAAGTGATAAGCCCGACCGAACCTTCATCGCCGAGGTCCAACCCTTCATAGAGTTGTTGCGCAATAAGCATCGTCTTTTTCGCAGTAAACCGGAGTTTTCGAGATGCTTCTTGTTGCAAGGTACTCGTGATAAACGGTGCGACAGGTCTCTGCCTTCGCTCGCGTTTTTGGACTTTTTCGACGATATAATCGTGTGTCTTTGCGTCCGCGGCGATTTCTTTTGCCCGCGCCTCGTCTATACGGAAACCGTAGTTATTAATCTCACCTTTCTTGGTGCCAATTTTATGTAACTTGGCGGGGAAAAGGTGCTCAAGTGCCGTGGGTGTGAGTGTAGCAGTGAGTGTCCAATATTCTTCAGGTTTAAACGCCTCAATTTCTGCTTCGCGTTCACAGATCAGTCGTACTGCAACGGATTGGACTCTGCCTGCACTGAGCCTCGGTCTGACACTACTCCACAAAATAGGGCTAATTTTCCATCCGATAAGCCGGTCTAAAACGCGGCGCGCCTGTTGCGCGTCAACAAGTGCCATATTGATCTCACCGGGTGTTTGGATAGCGTCTAAAATAGCACTTTTGGTGACTTCGTTGTAGGTGATCCGATAGATAGGTTTCTTTAGTTTCTTGAGTTCCTCAGCGAGGTGCCAACAGATGGCTTCACCTTCCCGATCGGGGTCTGCAGCAAGATAGATATTGTCAACTTTACGTGCTTCGGCTTGCAAAGTTTTTACAATCTTGCCTTTCCCGCGAATCAGGACATATTTCGGGGTAAAGGCGTTTTCGATATCAACCGCGAGTTCTTTTTTCGGGAGATCCCGGATATGTCCGACAGAGGATTCGACAATGTAATCCTTACCTAAAATCTTTTTGATAGTTCTCGCTTTCGCCGGCGATTCAACAATGACGAGTGACTTCGGCATCTTTTATTATTCCTATTTCTCTTATATTTGAATTGATAATAGTATGAATAAAAAATGTGTAAGAGTGCTGCGCTGACACGAATCCTTCTAACAAGTGCGCGATTATGCAATACCTATACATTTCCTATTAACGACTCATGTTAATAACGGTTTCAGACCTGACTTGTGGCCCTATTGGAAATTCGGTGCGGTTACAAACCGTAGCTACGGAAACTTTGAGCCGTAGCTACGGAAACTTTGAGCGCGCGATGCTCAGACTGCAAAAGCGATGAGGTCCGTGAGCATCTGTCGCATGTCAGTTCGGTGAACGATAGCGTCAATGAATCCATGTTCTAATAAAGACTCTGCCTTTTGAAAGTTCTGGGGCAGTTCTTCTCGGAGGCTGGCGACGGCTAAGGGGCCCGCGAAACCGATGCGCGCCCCCGGTTCAGCGATAATTACGTCGCCAAGCGATGTATAACTTGCAGTCGCACCGCCGAATGTTGGATCGGTGACGACAGAGATATAAAAGATCCCTGCTTTCGCGTATTCAGCACAAGCGGCAGCGGTTTTTGCCATCTGCATCAAGGCAAGCGTGCCTTCCTGCATCCGCATGCCACCACTGACAGAAACAATGACCAACGGCAAATTGTTTTCAAGGGAGCGTTCAATGCATCGGGTGACTTTTTCGCCAATGACAGAGCCACAGGTTCCGCCTATAAATCCGACATCGCCAATGGCGATTGCAGTCGGGTGCCCGCCAATTTCGGCGATACCGGAGAGCATTTCAGATTTGAGTCCTGTTTTTGCGACATCCCTCTCAAGTTTCTGCGGATATTCGGGGAATTCCAGCGAGTCAATAGAATAGAGGTTTGCATCGTATTCCCGAAAACTGTCTGCATCCACAATGAGATTGAGTCGCTCGTAAGCACTCATATAGTGATGGTAGTCGCAATGTGGACACACGTTCAGATTATCGGTGAATGTTTCTGCTGGAATCTGCGTGCCGCAATTGCGACATGAAATTGTTTTTGAAGTTTCGGACATTTTTTTGATTTTATCTCCACATATCAATCGTTCAAACCGAGTTGATGACTCAACTCCATCAATCGCTCATTAATCCCCGTTTTATCAATCCGGTTGCCATCCACAAATTCTCGGTATTCTGGTAACAAATCGTCTGGTACCATTGTGCGGGAGTTCGCTTCTCGCAATGCCAATAATCCCATGAAGATTTGCATTTCGCGTGAATAATCCGGGATGAAGTCGTTCAGTGCGTGTCGGAGTTCGTTTTCTGTGAAAGTATCACGTCCATGACGTTTTGCGATGTTATGTGCACGTTGGACGATCAAAAACAGGTCTCGCCACGTCAATCCGTCGGTGTCCGCACTGCCGACAAGCGCTTGAAAATTGATATTACCGGATGCCTGTCCCTGACAAAATATTCTTAAAATTTCGACTCTGCCGCCCGCGGTCGGTGGCAGCATAATTAATTTAGTGTCGAAAATACCGTACCGTCGAAAAATCGGGGGCATGAGGTCAGGTCGTTGTGATGTGCCTACCCATATTACTTTGCCGTGCAATGAGGCATCATTCATAGCATTGACGAGGGCTGGTGGGAACGTCTGATCGTGGTCCTCGGGATTCATCGTGGTATGCGGGGATGCCTGCTCAATTTCGTCCATAAAGACAGCGGTGGGTGCGATTCCACGGATAAAATTGAGCCCTGCATTAAGGTTGCGTTCATAAGTGTTCCCGTTTTCATTGATGTTTATTGTGACCTCGCCTACCTGATTGGCGTAGCGGAGTTGGACGAGGGTCATGTTGGCTGCCCCTGCGAGGACTCTTGCTGCGTAAGCCTTGCTGGTACCTGGGGGTCCCAGTAAAAGCATCCCGCGTGGCACCCGGCGTAGGTCTTCATTCTTCATACCGTCTGCGATATCCCTAATCGTGCGCATAATGTACCAACCATCACCAGGGGGGTTTATGTATTCACCGAGTTCAAGCACACCGTGGCTGAAGGTCTTGATACTCTCTCGCTTATACCTAACTAACGGTTCACCGCCTGCTTTCTGTTCCGCGGCTTCCGCTTGTTGGATAACGTCGTGGATACCGAATAAGTTCAGTCCTACGGTTCCGCGTGCCAAAGTCTCGCGTTCGCGATTATTTCCGAGGGTTTTGCGCATCTGTGAACGAGCCTCTGCGGCATCGTGCACATATTCAATAAACTTCAAGCGTTCGTCATAGTCTGGAAACGGGATTTCTATCATAGGAATCTCAGGATTCACGGTGAAATTCGGGTGTATATCAAGTGTGTTGTGCGTGACGAGCAGTACAATATGCTTCCGTCTTCGGATGCCTAAGTCGGATGCCCAATTTTGGAGCTGATTAAACAAGAGTTGTGTTTCATCTCTGGCAACATTGCTCAGTGATGGATCGTTGGGTATCAGCTGCTCCAGAAAATCGATAACTAACCCAATTTTCGTTCTGTCTTGCCCCAAGAGATTATTTAGTTTTTCACGTAACTCTTTAGAGGGTGAAGGGTCTAATCTGATGAAGGGATCTTCATGCGGTTTATCGAATGCTAAGCTGGTATTGATTCTTCGACGTTCCTTCTGTGCTTCCTCATTTTCTCCTCCCGGCGGCGCAAGTTGTAGCATTCTCTGCATATTTCGCCACCGCCCAACATGAGGGAGATGAATGCCGCGCGATGTATTATATCCGACAACAAGATCACACCCTAATGCATTGAGTTGCTCCATGAGATAACCCTTCGCAGGCAAATAACCGTAAACATCATCATATAGCAGGTCCTTGACATTAAAATGGAGCAGAAATTGGTGGGCAGAACCTGCCTCGTAGTGTTTTTTTACTTCTTCCCAAAACATTTTTCTCTCCGCTATGGCGTATTTTTTTAGCAAATATAGAATATTATAGCAGGTTTCGGGGCGGCTGTCAAAAAAATCGTTGGTTGTCTTTGGAAGTCAAATTTATTTTTATGTTGACAGCCAGATAAAAACCTGCTAATATGCACAAGACTAACACCATCAAAACCCTTGTCAGACGCGATTCAATAGGGAGATCCATGCGGTCAAAGAACATAAAAGCAAAAATATGAAGAAAGCACGGGGCGATCTGACACAAGGGAGTTTGCTGAGACACCTTCTACGGCTTGCAGGCCCCATAATCCTCAGCTATATGCTCCAAGAAGCTTTTAACATCGTCGATATGATATTTGTCGGCAGACTTGGCGCAGGGGCGATAGCGGCTGTTGGGGTCAGTGGAAACTTACTCCGATTAATCGGGGTCTTTTCTCTCGGCATTTCTACAGGTGCGGGGATTATGGTGGCACAGTATTTAGGTGCAAGGAACCTCGCGCAAGCCGAACACATCGCGATGCAGTCAATCCTGCTGGCTGTTTTTTTCTCTATCGGTGTCACGCTTGTCGGTTATCCGTTGGCAGAACAGGGATTGCTCGCTGTGAGAATGACAGATCCAGAGGTGCTAAGGCTCGGTACAGCTTACATGCATATCATTCTCGCGGGTATTAGTACAATGTTCCTGTCAATGACGCTCGGCTCTATTTTCCGTGCGGGTGGTGATACTGTCACGCCGATGGTTGTGCTAATCTTCTCAACCGTGATTAACATCACGCTCGATCCGTTGTTAATCTTCGGTTTATGGGGATTCCCGAAATTGGGGGTAGCAGGTTCGGCATACGCGACGCTTATCGGCCGCGGGGCGGGTGTGATTATTCTGCTTTATCTGTGTTGGAATGGCCGCGCGCCTGTTTCGTTGCGGAGGGTTCAGTATCGGGTAGACCCCGTGGAAATGCTTGACATTTTACGGCTCGGCGTTTATAGTTCTATGCAAGGGTTTTGGCGGCACATTTCACGGCTCGGTTTCCTATGGGTTCTTGGGCCTTATGGCAAAACCGTCGTTGCGGCATATACGATTTGTATGCGGCTCCGGATCCTGGTGATGAATCCCGGCTTCGGGATTGCGAACGCAGTCGTCCCGTTAGTCGGTCAGAATTTAGGTGCAAACCAGATAGACCGCGCTGAAAAAGCGACGCGTGTTGCTAACCTGTTAGGGACTATCATTATGGCGGCGATCGGTGTCGTTTTTCTGGCTTTCCCGCAGATTTTCATTCGGATTTTCACAACGGAGACAGCCGTGATTGAAACCGGTATCGTTTATTTGCGGTTTTTGTCGCCGACGTTCGGGTTTATCGCATTTTCACTCATCTTAGGCAGAGCCCTCAATGGTGCTGGGGATACCTTCTCGCCGATGGTGATTACGCTTGCCGCACAAGTAGGTGTCGGTTTGGGACTCGTGATTCTACTTTCACGCTTTATGGACCTGAACGGCGTTTGGTTAGGGATCGCCCTCTCAAATATCGTCCAAGGTCTCGCTATGTGGTTTTGGTATCGGACTGGAAAGTGGAAGACGATAAAGCTTATGAAAAAATAAAGGAGCTGACAATGGAAGCCTATAAAGGCTACGACAACCCAGAATTGGTTATCTCTGCTGAAGCATTGAAAGGGAGCCTCGACGATGGAACGTTCTGCATCGTGGATACGCGGCCGACTTATGAATATATGCGCGGGCATATCCCGGGGGCTCTTCATTTAGACCTGTTCGGTTTGAGCCTGATTGATACGCGTAAAGAGACTTTTGATGCGTTTATGTGGATGATGGCGTATCTGTTTCAGCAACGCGGGCTTGACCCGACAAAGCCGATTGTATGGTATGAAGACATCTCTGGAACACGGGCATCGCGTGGGCTTTGGTTCTGTGAGTATTTAGGGCATTCCGATACCCGCGTATTGGATGGCGGTTTTAGAGCATGGCTCGCAGCAGAGGGACCCATTCGTACAGAAGGGGTTGAACCGGCAGAGGTGCAACCGTTTCCGATAGATGCTAAGCACGATACGCACATGGATGCGGATGTGATCCGTGTGCTGCTCAACCGTGATGACTTTGTGCCTTTGGATACACGCACAGCTGATGAGCATTACGGTAGAGTGGCACGTGCGGAACGTGCAGGTGCGATTCCGGGCTCTATTCATATCGAGTGGCTCAATAATCTTGATGAAGTGGGTGCTTTCAAAACTGCTGACGACCTCCGAGAGATGTACGAGGCAGTAGGCATTACACCGGAAAAGCAGGTTATGTGCTACTGACAGGGCGGCTACCGCTCTTCGCAGACCTATTTGGCGTTGCGGCTTTTGGGCTATCCGAAAGTGAGTAACTACATAGGTTCGTGGAAAGAGTGGGGTGACCGGCTGGATCTGCCGGTCGAGATTCCTGAAGCTTAGCGATGAAGAGAACCTTAGGGTGCCAAATTCCAGATGTGTGCAGCTGTGCCTCCGAGAATCTGTTCCTTGTCGTCTTCTGTCAAGAACGGAAGTCCTTCCCGAATCAGCAAAAGTTCCTGTTCTAAAGAGGGCCAGTTGTGCTTTTGTCTATGATGCCCGGGATATCCTGTTCCCCATACTGTCCGTTCCGCCCCGAAAACTGAAAGCAGCTTTTGAATGAATGGATGTACGTCTGTGTATGGAAAATCTTGATCGGAACGTCCGGCAACATCTGATAATTTGAAATGTACATTATCGTATCGGGCGAGGTCCAGAATCGGTTGAAAAGCTGCATCGTCGGCATCTATCTGCGGGTACCCCATGTGATCAAGAATAAGCACTAAGTCTGGATATTGTTGCGCGATGGCTGCGACCTGATCTGCGAACTCCGCGCGAAGGTGAAATTGGATGACCGCGTCCACTGCTGCGATTTCTTCCCACATTGGACCGTTCTGTTCGGTTAGCAATATCTTTTCATTAGGATAGTACATCGGGTGGAAGCGGAATCCTACCAACCCGCGCGCTTGGACCCAGTATCGGACCTGCTCTGCATTGTTCGGGTCTTGTGGATT
Organism: Candidatus Poribacteria bacterium; assembly: GCA_963668035.1. Taxonomy (GTDB): domain Bacteria; phylum Poribacteria; class WGA-4E; order WGA-4E; family WGA-3G; genus WGA-3G. The sequence goes on from OY764073.1 coordinate 2,715,066, forward strand.
GATTAAGCCGTGCCCAATAAACCGATCTGGAAAACGCGCCACCGAATCCGCGATGTAGCCGTTATCCCAAGTTGACCAACTGGTTTGCACCAGGACCGTCCAGTCTACACCGTGTGCGTCCATTTCCGCCAAGAGCTCATCTGCGGTCCCGGGTTCATCTGGATAGGAATTCCAACTCGGGGCAGTGGGACCGACAGGATATTTTGGCGGATCAATCTCCCAGACATGAACGTGAGTATCTACAATCATCGAAGACTCCTTAACGCTGTGTTTAGAACAGAAATTGGGCATCCACTTTCTCGCCAGCATGTAAGGTTACAGCAGTTGGAATCGTGATTAATCCGTTTGCTAATACGAGGGAGTGAAGAATCCCTGAGCCTTGGGGTCCTGTTGTTTCTGCGGTATATTGCCCGTCGGACTCCGTGAGGACCGCGCGCATATAATTAACGCGTCCATCTCTGTTAGTGATACTTTCTGTCAAGGTGGCTTTGAAGGTCGGACGTAACAGCTCTGTATGCCCCGCCATTTTCAAGAGCGCGGGTCGGACAAAGAGTTCAAACACGACAAGCGAAGAGACAGGATTGCCGGGTAACCCGAAAATAGGCTTCCCATCCGCGATACCGTAAGCCTGCGGTTTGCCCGGTTTCATTGCGACGCGCCAGAAGTTAATCTCACCTAACTTCGCCAAGACGCTTTTCACCACGTCGTGTTCGCCTACGGAAACGCCGCCGCTCGTAATAAGTGCGTCCGCCTTGGCGAGTGCTGCCCGAAAGATTCGTTCTGTTTCTGTTTCGTCATCAGGCGCGATCCCCATATCTATCGGTATCCCGCCTGCTTCTTCGACCTGGGCATAAAGTCCATAACGGTTGCTATCCCGAATTTTTCCCGGTTCGAGCGGTTCACCGAGCGGTGTGAGTTCATCACCCGTCGAGACAATCGCAACGGTAGGTTTGCGATGGACTGCGACTTCTGCACAATTGAGAGACGCAAGCATGGATATCTCCGGGGGACGGAGGTGTTTACCTTTTCCCATCACTTGCTGACCTGCTGCGACACTCTCGCCGGTGAAGCGGACATTATCAGTTTCATCAACACTTTCAAATATCTTGACTTTATTCTCGTCTTGTTGTGTTACCTCTTGCATTACAACGGCATCGGCACCGTCCGGCATCATTGCGCCCGTCATGATCCGTGCTGCTTGCCCCGCTGCGACCTGTTTGGTCGGGGCATAGCCTGCCGCGATCGTCTCTACAACTGAAAGCACGACAGGATTTTTCTCGGACGCATTTGTTACGTCGGCTGCGCGAATGGCGTATCCGTCCATCGCCGAATTGTCAAATGGCGGGATATTTTCCTCGGCATGCAACGCCTCTGCAAGTACATAACTGGCGCAATTCAAAATTGCCCGTTTTTCTTCAGGTAAGATCGGAATGGTGTTCAGCATCCGTTGTCTTGCTTCTTCAACACTCAGCATCTAATTTTTTCTCCTTTGGATGGTCTCATATCCAATATGATACAACACGATGTTGATATGTGCAAGTGTTATCTTTTTAAGTTTCATTTGACATCGACATAATTGTATGATATAATTTACCGCAAGCTTATCAGCACTTTTTACACTTAATCATCAAACGGGCTCCGGTTCATGAGAAACGGTATGACTTTTCCTAAGACGCTAACATTTGAGCGTAGTTTGAAAATTTGCATTGCAATAAGTCTATGCTGTTATCTTGTGCTGCTCGGTATCATTGAACTCACACACAATCATGACGAACATTGCCATTCCCATGCCGAACCTTGCCATTCCAAGGATACCTGCACAGCCTGTTTCTTTCACAGCCAGCACGTCAGTGTCGAAATTGAATCCGCCGCACTTATTATATTTCCTTTCCTTTTCAGTGCTATACTCCCATTTTATGAAGCCGTTTTTCTGCCTTTAAGACTCACCACGAACACGCGAAGTCGTGCCCCACCTATATTTTCCAATAAACCAGCAAATTTTGCCATTTAAAGGCGGACTTTGTTTTTCCTTTATACTCCTATTGTACAAAGACCGCGGGGTTCTCTATACGCGGACCGCGGGGTTCTCTATACGCGGACCGCGCTTTGTACATTTCGCTTTGCAACAGATAGCAGTGTGCTGTAGTCAACAGCCCCTGATTTTGTTATTGATAGTCCGCTTTCAGGAGGTCTATAGGCACAGTTATTACGCTAACAAAGCCTGAAGTACTCACGGCATGTCAACACGCGTTCTATATCTTTCGCGATGCATGTCCGTTGTTAAGAGCAATTTCACTTTAGAAGTGATAGGCACACACTATGTGCCATCAGATTAAAAAATTTTTAAAATTGGAGAATACAAATGTTTACGTATCTTTTCGGACGCGACTTTTCTGTCGCTATTTCTCGATTAATGTTACTAGCCTTTGTCGCTGTCCTTCCCCTCATGGGAGGTTGTGGCGAAGATGACAACCCTATCCTTGACGATGATCATGATCACGACCACGAAGCGGATGCACCCCTTCACGCCGATGCCGACGGCTTTAACCTGGAAATCAATGGAGAAGTAGTCTATCATCAACATCAAGGTGCCCATGAAGGCGGTCTCACCGTTGGCGTTGGTGAAGAAATTGAGGTACACGTACATTTTATTGACGCGAACGAAAACGAACTCCATCTTGATGAAGTCGCGGCCCCGCCGGGTGAAGATGGACATGACGACGATGACGACCATGACCATGATGGAGCGGAATTCTTCAGTTTGGGCCTGTCGGGTTACGATTCCTCTATTATCAATATCCATCTGGACCACGAGGAACACGAAGAGGAACACGAAGAGGAACACGAGGAACACGAGGAACACGCTGACGCGTTACCGTTTGGACTCGAGGGTCTGAAAGCAGGAACAACGACAATTAAACTGCAACTGCTTCACGGGGATCATCCTGACTTCACTGCAGCACTTGCGATACCGGTAACAGTAGAATAAGGGGGACCTCATGTTAAGCACTTGTGCTTGTTCGCACAGGTCTCCCACGGTGAGGACACTGAAAAAGTGTCCTCACCTATTGGTGTTCGTATGTGGAATAGTAGGATGCCTGTTCTGCTATCTCAAGGAGGTCCAAAGTGCTTCGGACACAACGCAGTCTTTGGAAGGAGAAGTTACTGAAGAACGGAGTCATGCTCGCCTTAGTGGCGTTAGAGTCCAGATTAAGGGACTTGAGAGAAGTGTGAGGACCGATTCAAACGGTCGGTTTAAGTTTGACGCAGTCCCAGAAGGGCAGCAGACGCTTCAGTTCCTGAAGGTCGGTTATCAGCGGTTTGAACAGGTTGTTAATGTCAATACCTCCACGCCTCATCTCAAAGTTGAACTGGCGGCGTTGTCATTTCAACTGCAAACTATCAGGGTATACGGTTCAAATCGCTCTCTTTCACAGTTTGAGGAAACGACCGACTTAGCATTGGATGAGGCAGAACTTCAAAGACGGTTAGGTATGACCTTGGCGACCACATTGGCAGATGAGATCGGCGTTTCACAGCGAACGATGGGACGGGCGGTCGCTCGTCCGGTTATTCGTGGGTTGGGCGGTGACAGGCTGCTCATTCTTGAAAACGGGGAACGGACAGGCGATAAATCCGCCTCCAGTGCCGACCACGCCGTATCCATTGATCCAACGACTGCTGAGGGCGTTGAAATCACTCGCGGTCCTGCATCGCTCATTTACGGCTCAAGCACTCTGGGCGGTGTTATCAATGTCAAAAGCAATCACATACCGCAAATTCTACCGAGACGGCTCGATATGCGTCTAACGTTCCAGGCTGAATCTGTTAACTCAGGTTTGACCGGAACGACAGGTTTTACGCTCCCCATTGGTGATTTTGCGGGCAATGTAGAATGGAATCGGCGGCGTGCATCCGACACACAAACGCCGGTGGGTGCCCTCGAAAACACCGCCCTTTCAAACGTCAACTTTTCAGGCGGTGCCTCGCTGATTAAGCCGTGGGGCTTCATCGGTGCCTCCGGAAGCAGTTACCGTTCAGATTACGGCATCCCCGGTTCCCCTGAAGGGCATCTGAGTGGCGTTAACATCGCACTTGACAAGCAACGCTATGAAGGACAAATGGAATACCGCTTCAATACAAGGCTGCTTGAAAAGGTAAGACTCCAGACTGCCTATACGCGTTATCAGCATCAAGAGTTGGAGGCGAACGGGACACTCGGTGTGGAATTCGGGGTGCTAACCTACAATGTTTCAGCGATGGCTCACGTGTTAGACAACGCCGTTGCGGGGATTTGGGGTGAGTACCGAGACCATGCCACAGGCGGGTTTTACTGGACACCGCACACCCGTGAATTCGCGTTGGCGGGATTTTATCTCAGCCAGCGTAACTTTGACAAACTCACCTTACAAGGGGCTCTCCGCTACGACGTTAGGCGTGCGGAACCGTTTAGACCTGGAGCCGTTGTCCGAGCTGGAACCGTCCGGCGTCGTGATTTCAACGGTTTCTCCGGGGCTACCTCTGGAATTTACCATTGGACAGATAGATTGAGCACTGGGGCTACCCTCATGAAAACGTTTCGCGCACCGGGGATCGAGGAACTTTTCAGCGATGGCCCCCACTTGGCTGTCTATTCCTACGAAGTTGGTAATGCAGAACTGGGACCTGAGAACGGATATGGCACTGAACTTTTCGTCAAATACGCTAACAACAGGTTCAGACTCAATGTTGCCCTTTTCAGGAATCAGATACAGAACTACCTCATTCCGACGAACAGCGGTGAAAAAGAGTGGGGCAGCGGGGCAGCCGGATGGTTGTGGATTTATCAATACATGGGACACGATGTTGTGATGGATGGGACTGAAATTCAGATAGGCGGTGAGGTCACCTCACAGGTCCATTTTCAGTTGAATATGAGTTACATCCACGGAACTATTCGAACCAGTGGGCGACCACTGGAGCGTATCCCACCGCTCAACGGTAAATTCGTCATCAGCTATACGCCGACACCGTTGCATTTGCATGTTGCATCCCGTTTTTCAGGCAGCCAGACCCGGCTCGGCGAATTTGAGGAACCGACTGACGGCTATCTCGTCTATGATATTGGAGGGTATCTCAATTTTTCGTGGTGGCAGCTTGAGAACATGATAGTTTTCGAGATTGAGAACCTCTTTGATACCGCATATCGTGAACATCTGTCCCGCATCAAAGCAGTGATGCCGGAACCGGGACGGAATATGAAACTCTTGTATAAAGTTAATTTTTAAAACTGTAGGACGTGGGCGATGATGCTATCATATCGCCCCGTCCTCGCCGGTAGGTTCGGTTCCAAACCGAACCTACCTTCTTAACTGACAACTAATAAGGAGATAAAAAATTGAAAAGGTATTTTAACCAAGGATTAGTGGACACTACTGGCGCGTGTCTCTCTTTCGCGTGTGCATTCCACTGCATGGCAACACCGCTTTTAGTGGCAGTTTTGCCGTTCATAGGACTGAGTTTCCTCATCGGCGAGCGCGCCGAATTTGTTCTGATCATCATAGCAGCAGTACTTGCAACTGGAAGTTTAGTGTGGGGGGTTCGTCACCACCGGAGTTGGCAGGTGTTTTTGATACTTGTGGCAGCATTGGCATTTATTGTCACTGGCCGAACAGGGATTGCAGGCTCCTATGTAGTCTATTTCCACATTGCCAGCGGCCTTCTACTCGCCTCCGCGCACCTCGTAAATCGACACCTCTGCAAGACCTGCCCAGCATGTGAACCGGGGGAGGTATAAAATTATGCAAAGAAAAATTACGCAAAGAAAAATTACGCAGAGAATATACTTTTCAGTGTGTTTAATAGGTATACTGATATGGTCTGGCTGTGATCCGAAGGGACAACCGGGTGCTGCCACAGGCGATAAACTTCGCGTTGTTACCACGATCGGTATGATTACTGATATTGTTAAAAATGTTGGCGGTCCGCGCGTTGAGGTAACCGGGATAGTGGAAACTGGCGTAGACCCACACTTTTATAACCCGACTCCTAAAGATGTTCAAAGGCTCGGTTCAGCAGACATCATCTTCTATAACGGGCTGCACCTTGAAGCAAAAATGGTGGACATCCTTGCAAAGATGTCGGAGAGCACGCTGACGGTCGCCGTAACAGACGCTGTAGATCGGAGTCTACTGCTAACACCCGCAGAATACGAGGGACTCTACGATCCGCACTTATGGTTTGACGTGAAGCTTTGGATGCAAGCGGCGGGAAAGGTTCGCGATGCCCTGATTGAATTCGATGCCGATAATGCTGCCCTGTACCGAAGCAACGCCGAACGCTACCTCACGAAACTCATGGAACTCGATGAATACGTAAAGTCGCAAGTGGAACGCGTGCCATCTCAGCAACGCGTCCTTGTGACAGCGCACGACTGTTTTAACTACTTCGGAGAGGCGTACGGGTTTGAGGTACGCGGCTTACAAGGTATTAGTACCGCGACAGAAGTCGGTATCGCTGATGTACAGGAATTGGCGACGTTCATTGCGGAGCGGGAGATCTCTGCTATTTTTGTAGAGTCATCCGTCTCTTCACGGAGTCTCGAAGCGGTGAAAGCCACTGTGAAGTCAATAGGATTTGATGTGAAGATCGGTGGTGTGCTCTTCACGGACGCTATGGGAAACGAGGGGACACCTGAAGGTACCTACATCGGGATGATCCGATATAATATTGATACGATTGTACATGCTTTGATTGGGAAATCGGAGTTATAACCCGTTGGTTTGAAATAAGTGCCGAGAAAATTCATCACTACCCTTGAATGTCATTGGGTAGTGATGAATCTGTATATTCACAGGAGTGGAACACACAGGAAAAAGGTATGAGAGCAGATAGAATTGAATCGTCGCCTAATCTGGTATCAAAGCGGCGTGTCTTAACGCATATACTGGTCTGTAAGGGGTGTTGTTGTGGCGTGACAGAGAAACGGAAACCGCCTGTCCCGGTCGAGTGGCTCATACAGGAGTGGCGGAACAGACGACTGGCCCCTTCAATAACATTGACAATCAGCGAAGGCTGCCTGGGGCCATGCGATCTCGCAAACGTCGTCTGTATCACATCACCGCAGGGTGTCGTGTGGTTAGGAAAGATAAAACTCCATCTACACTATGCGCGACTCGTGGATTGGGCAGAAGCCGTGGCGCGAACAGATGCGCTACTTCCGTTGCCTTCATCCTTTGATAGTCACCGTTTTGATCGGTTTCGCTCTCCCTCGTCCGGGTTTCAGAAAAGATAAGCGAACCGTGAGTTACAAGTTATCAGGGGGAATCTGGAGCTTTGGTAAATGTAACCTATTTTCGGGCTTTACTATAAAACAGCATTATATGCGAGGAAAGGAGGCCATACAAGAGTGCTGAATTTTTTCAATTCGCAAAAAGAGAGTGACCCACGGCAACTCGCCCAAGTCAAATCGTGGGTCTCCCAAGCTTTTGACCTATCAGAAGATGTCTCTGTGATGATTACGCAGTTGCAATGCACCGAAGAAGGCTGCCCGCCTATTGAAACGGTCATTGCAATCCTGGAGACACCGGGAAAGCCCCGGCAATACAAGATTCACAAACCGCTGGCGGAGGTAAAGCAGACGGACATCGTTAGCTTGACCGCTGGCTAAATTCAACAAGGAGAGAAAGATGAACACGGCCATGCTAAACAATCAAGTCCCTGTCACCGTGTTGACAGGCTTTTTAGGGTCTGGTAAAACCACGCTTCTCAACCGTATTCTCACCGAAAACCACGGCAAACGTATCGCCGTCATCGAAAACGAATTTGGCGAGATCGGCGTCGATAATGATTTGGTCATCGGTGCCGAAGAAGAGATTTTCGAGATGAACAATGGTTGCATCTGCTGTACGGTGCGCGGGGATCTCATCCGTATTTTGGGGAATCTGATGAAGCGTCGCGATAAATTCGACTACATCATGGTCGAAACCACAGGGCTTGCGGACCCCGGCCCAGTTGCTCAGACGTTCTTCATGGACACCGAAATGCAGGAGAAACTACAACTGGATTCCGTCACGACGCTGGTTGATGCCAAACACATCTGGCAGCACATCGATGACAGCGACGAGGCACGTGAACAGATTGCCTTTGCCGATGTCATTTTGTTGAACAAGATTGACCTTGTGACCGAGGGAGAATTAGATCAACTGGAAGCCAGAATTCGCAGTATGAACAGTGCCGCGAAGATTTATCGAACGAAAGACGCCGTGGTTGAAATGGACAAGATTCTCAATGTCGGCGGATTCGATCTGGACCGGGCGATGGAGGTTGACCCACAGTTTATGGAACCGGAGTACCCCTTTGAATGGGCTGGTGTTTATAACCTTTCGGCAGGCACGCATGAACTGGTTCTTCAAGAAGGTCCTGACCCTACGATGAAACTCGCGTTGGTGCCCGTAAACGGGTCAATAGATGAAGCTTTGGGCGATGAAGCTTTGGAGGACGCTGTTGAGCCAGTCGTTATGGTTTTCTCCGATGATGAGCATGAACTTTCGGCGGGTGGTACCCTTCAACCGAGTGGACAACTCATTGAGTTGAATCTCATAGCGGACGAATTACGCTTTGACGTGCAGATCGACCGCTCCGGTGCTTACGCGTTGTTTACCGAGCATCACCCCGACGAATTTCAAGCACAACTCTCTGGCAGCGGTGCCCTTATCAAGCCAGTTGTTGAACGCGAATTTAAGCCAGACCACGAACATGATGACGAAGTCACATCGGTCGGCATCACAACCCCCGGCGATCTCGACCCCGACCGGCTGAACGATTGGATCGGTAATCTGCTTCGGACAAAAGGTCCCGACATCTTCCGCATGAAAGGTATTCTGAGCATCAAGGGTCAGCCAGACCGATTCGTCTTCCAAGGTGTTCATATGCTCTTCGACGGTCGCCCCGACCGCCCATGGGGGAGTGAATCGCGCTACAATAGTCTCATCTTCATCGGGCGCAACCTCGACCGGACCGAATTAACAGAAGGGTTTGAAGCATGTCTCGCTTAAACAACCTGAGCAACCGCTTTGTCAGGCCCTCTCAACTGCGCGAAAATTGGACCGCAACCATCAGCGACCACGTCATTGATCTGGCGTGGTCCCCTGATGGGAAATACATCGCTGCCGCATCGGTTCTCGGTCCGGTAACAATTTTTGAAGGTCATCGTCAAGCGGTTATCCACGCCTTCGAAGGGCATGAATTCGGCACAATGTCAATCGCGTGGCGTCCAGACAGCAAAGTGCTTGCAAGCGCAGGACAAGATGGGAAAATTCGGTTGTGGGATATGACAAGTGGCGAAGCGATCCATTCGCTTGACGGGGGTGCAGCATGGGTTGAGCACCTATCTTGGAGTGGTGGCAAAAGACCGATACTCGCCTCTGCCGCGGGGCGTAAGCTGAAACTCTGGAACGCTGTCGGCGATCTTGTTCGCGAATATTCTGACCCTCAGAGCACGATTTCTGGTATTCAATGGAAACCGCATGTAAGGCAACTTGCCTCGATTGCCTACGGCGGTGTCACGCTGTGGGACCCGCAACAGTCGGAAGCCGTCCGCCGATTGGAATGGAAAGGCTCATCACTGGTGATTGTGTGGAGCCCTGACGGCAAACACATCGCCACCGGAGATCAAGATTCGACCGTACATTTCTGGATTATGTCTACCGGCGACGACTTGCAAATGACTGGCTATCCGACGAAAGTGCGCGAACTCTCGTGGGATGTCACGAGTCGATACTTGGCTACGGGAGGCGGTCAGGAAGTTACGGTGTGGGATTGTTCCGGGCGTGGACCGGCTGGTAGCAAACCCATTGCGCTTTCCGGGCATCAGGATTTTCTCAGCGTTGTGCGTTTTCAACATCGCGGAAAACTGCTGGCCTCAGGCGGTGCCGACGGTCTGGTCTACATCTGGCAATTGCAAGGCAGCCTCCGTTCTCGGGCGGTCCATGAAGCCGCTCTGCCAGCGGGAGTCACAAGTCTCGTTTGGGCACCGAATGACCAATATATTGCTGTTGGTGACGAGTCGGGTGCGGTGAGCGTTTTTTCGATCTCTTGATTATTACTGCCTCCCTGATAACTTTCTAAAGTTTGGACAATTTTTTTCAAAAGTGAGTTCCATATAAGAAATGGGTTCATCACATCTGTTCAAGGCAACGACATTAAGACCCAACACCATACAGAAAACCTCTTTGCTCCAGCGGAGCAAGATGTCTATAGCAGCAGGACAAACCGAGGCTTCCGCTCCAGCGGAGCGGTATGTCGGCATTACACATAGCACTCCGCTGGAGTGCAAGTTCTTCGACAGTGGGTTTCTATAGACATAGCACTCCGCTGGAGTGCGGTATTTTTCTACGAGTTCCATCCGCATAAGAAACTCACAGAAAATACATAATCCCTTGAAAATTCAACGGACACACAACACGAATTGTCCAAACTTTAGGATAACTTTGATAAGCAAGTTTAAACCGCGTCTTTCAATATCAGTATGTTGCTTTGATAGCACCCCATACAGTCGTCAACTTTCCGAAGGCATCAACTGAAGACGGTTGCAGTTCCGACTGTTTCAGTTCCTCGGCGGTCAAGGGACGATTCCACACTTTCACTTCATCAATCAGTCCCTTGTAAAATCGATTCAGATGCTCTCCAATCCAAACTGACTGCCCGCTGTTGATGTCCTTTGTATTGTCATCGGCTTCACCAATCAGCTCACCATCCACGTAGAATCGGATCTTTTTTGCTTTCTGGTCTCGGACACCCGCGAGGACATGCCATTTATCATCATTCAGGAAATCCGTAGACCTAATCCCAGCACTGTTCGCACGTCCCTTATCCCGAACACTGAAACCCATCTTGCCACGTGCCGCGGGGTCGTCGCCGCTGACGGAGAGTATCCAAACCGCATCAGTGGCTGGGCGATAGTTCCCGACAATCCCATCGTTCTTTGGCGGCTTATCATCTGTTTTTACCCACACTTGGACTGTCAATGAATCGCCGGTGGAGAAAGCGATTGAATCTTCCAGCGGTATTTCAACAAAATCATCCTTGCCGTCAAACTCCAACGCTTCGCCGTGCTTTCCAGTGACCGTCTGTGCAGAACCGTTAATCGTTCCATCATTGCCTTCTTCAGACTGATCTTTTACGGTGTCACCATCAATAGTGTTTTCATCAAAACTCAGATGCAGCACTAATCCATCCGGCGGATTGGCTTGACTACACAACGTAAAACTGATGAGTATACCCATCACCATGAAAATCATAAAAACTTTTTTCATGATAAACTCCTTTTGAGAGGTTAGCGAAAAATAAGACGGTTTTGGTTAATTGACTTCTCACCACACTGAAGCGTGGTGTTTTTGTTAAGTTGATGAGCGATTGCGAATATGCAATTAAATTAATTATTTGAGGGTGCTTCATAACAGTGCTACTTTAATACCTTCCCCCAAATAATTGACTAAACAAGGTAAATATCCTGAAGTTATAGGTGAAAGGACTAAACTTGGAAGGATATTTACCAATGTCTGAGATTGTATCATTGTTTACTGTTTTCAGTCCACATTTATCAGCGACAACATCAGAGCCATTCAATTTTAATAAATTATTGAGTTTTACGTCTTTTTTTCAAGGATCTGGTTCGGTTAGGAAACCGAACCTACCAGCCCTGGGGTGAAAATTCGATCGAAAAATGGACAATTGAATGCCTCTGGCGACAACATCCAACAGTTCTGCCAAGTTGTGTTCGCAGTGCTTGCGATGACTGGAGGCGTGACGATGTGAAATATCTCAGGTTGGGCATCGCAAGGTAGGAATTACCGCACGATACAACGATTTTACAATACACTGATCCCTTGAGGCACACTTTGTTGGATCTCTTTTAGGACACATCTCTCGGAACCTAAGAGCATTTATTTCCTTGCCGGTGATGAAAACATCAAGGCAAAATCGGGCGATGAAACCTATGGTTTATCCCGTTTTTTGCTTCAACGCATGGTATAACGATTCCGGGTTTGGCGTTTTCTTAAACAGATGAAGCCTGAAAACGCTTGATTCCCAGGCTTCATCGATATCATTGTGTAGAGGCGGAAAACTATTTGACTCACACCTCATTCCGCTTCAGATATGCCTTAAGGCGGAGTTGGTTCTATAATTAACCATTTCCAAAGTGGGAGAAACGCGTCAAATTCTAGAGAATTAACTTCCATTTCCGTATTAATATTAATCCCTGAAACTCTAAAATACTCTACATCATTTTCGTTGATTTTCAAATGCAATTCACGTTTGCCTTGATACCATATAGATGTTATATTAGCATTGCCATCACCAGAAATAAATGGAGTTAACCATCTGCAGTCATTAGAAACGACTAAGTTTAACAGCATTTCCATAACACTTTCTGCATGAACTATAGTTAAATCGCTAGGTCTTTCTAATCCATATTCAGTCCAACTATTTTTCCATTCCTTCACAACATCTAATTGTTTTAAAATTTCATTTCTCTGAACATAGAAATCCAATGTATGAGATACTGAGCTAGAAATTCTAAAAAATTTTGTAAAAGTCTGTTCTATATTATCCTGACGTGACCAAAGACTTTTATGCGATACTTTAGAGATTGCATGCCCTATTTTCTTTTGTGGATTGAATTTGTTATCAATTTCAAATCTATCTAACGAAAAACCATGTAGATCTAAAAGAGGATCATAGAATGGTCCTTCTGGATTTTTAAGTTCTAATATTCCACGATTGTGTGCTACATTCCTATCATCAAACGTTTCATTCATAAAATCTGCATACTCACTTGATAGTGACTCCGTTTTCGTGAAATATAGATTGGGTCTTTTAGGCATAGCGGAGGCATAGGACTTACAAAGATTTTTTGAAGTTAGTGTCGTTAGTATAAGATCTCTCATTAGTAACTTGTTTTTGACCAAATATTCCGGATGCATGGAATAAAGAATGAGTCACAACTGCCCTTATTTCACTGTTATTAAATACAGATGTCGTTTGAAGGTTCAAAACATCATCTGCTAAAGCGGTGTTTAATACAGGAAAAATATGAGTCGGTATAAAATCTGGCAATTCTAATTGCAGATTTGGAAGAAATACACTATTTACCATATTTTGACACATAAGACCAACACGTGTAAAATAGGGTACTGTGTGATGTTTACAAAATATTTGTAAAATGTTTTTTAGTCTCTCTTTGAAATCTCTGTAATTTCTGTAAGTTCCCAAACAAGTTAAACCCAAAGAATTTCTAGTGAGAGTACAATCCCAATCTTTTTTTTCAGTAAAAAAATGGAATACTCTAATATCATCTGGCAGATGATTTTCAATTGGTCCAACCGGCTCAGGTATAGAACCCTGTACATATTCAGTATAGCCCTCTTTTATAAGATCTTCCTGAAAAAGGACAGGTCTCTGACTTTGTATTCTTAGGTTGTCGGGAAAACGAACTTCAAATACAACATTATATAACGTAATAGGCTTATATTCAATAGATTTAAAATTATCAAAGGGCATAAATTTATCTCCTTTTTATGAGGGGCAGCCAACCCCATACATTCAAATTATACCATAATTAACATTTCATGTCCAAAAAAATTTGCATTTACTCTCACCATACGGTTTCGGAACTAACGAAAATACTCTGTGCCATCACATCAATTGCAAAAATGATAGCAGATTTGGCAAAAATAGCCAAAAAAAGAGTTTAATTTAGATCACATCTCAGAAAGGATAACTGTGCCGCAGTAAAAAACATGATATTAAAAAGAATCAACAATGCGACGGGGAAAATAACACTTTGATACGAGAGACGCTCCTCAAACCTTGGCACAGCGTTCGGATCTACCGGTTTTTGAGACAAGCCTTCCCGTACAGGATAGATATGTAAACTCTCCGGGTCGTCCCTATCCTCCGTTTTGATGAAATCTATAAACGTTTGTCTATAACGGCGCACCTGTTTCACAAAATCCATATAACGTGTAATCCCTGTGCCTGCTAACCCTTCCATCGCATGTTGGAAACAGACTATCGGAGAGACTTGGGTGAGTTCGCGGGCGAGTCGCACCTGTCTAAATTGTTGGTCTACATGTTCGTCTGCTATGCGTGTTTTTATCTCGGACCTTCTCGTGAAGTACGTCGCCCATCGGCGTGTTGCTGATAGGTTGTCAGGTGAGGGTGCTTCGCTTAGCTTCGTTTTCTCCAGCAATTCCATCGGACGATATTCATCGTCTATGTTTGCTAGCTGTGTGTGTTTTCGCGAGGAGATAACCTCCATTGATGGAATCGGGTCAAGCGTACCAACGAAGAGTCCCATCAGACTTGGAAATATAAACGCTAAGCATACCCAAGTTAGGAGCAGCCACACTAAACTGGTAACGGCATTTGAGACGCGACTTGAGAAGAACAATCCCAAAAAGATAAAAATAGAGATGTGCAGCGCAAAAAGTGCGACCATCCCCAAAATTCTGAGCCAATCGCTTGAACGCAACGAAATACTCCCTGAAAGATAGATAATCAGTAGGTTCATCAAGATACCGATTGCAAGCGGTACCATGAGTGTAAAAAACGCGCCCAGATATTTTGCGAATAGCATCTGCCCTCGGGAAATCTGGTTGGACATCATGAGGCTCAGTGTTCCCTTTGCGCGTTCCCCAGCAATGGCATCAAAGGTGAATAAAATCACAAAAAAACTCATGAAGATACCGATGAAAACCCAATCGATTTTGATAAGTGTCGTCGCGTCGGCACCGTGATTTGAAGGTAGGTATTCAAGTGCCCATATTTCTCGCCATCTATAGGCTTCCCCTACACTACCACCACGGCTACCACCTGCACGCTCCGCCAACGGGACAGAGATAGGAATGAGTTCACCAGTCCCATCGGCGCAGAATTTGAACGGACTTGGCTGCTTGTAAATCTCACCGGGACCGCGCATTGCGAGTCTCCCTAAACTCTGCTCGGCATTGTCTTTGACGTGAGATAATCTTCTTTCCAATGCCTGATTGTAGGCATTGACTTCTTCTCTATAGCCACCATCACCTAAGCCGTATATGAGCGCGTTTGCAACCATTAAAACAGGCAGCAAAATTATCATCAAGATGAACCGCAGCGTCATGAGGTTGTGATATATCTCTTTTTTGGTAATATGCCAGATCATTTTAATAGTTGCCAGTTATCAGTCATTAGTTATCAGTTAAGAAATTAGTTTGTTACATATCGTCTCTCTGGAAAATTTCAAGGGTCGGATTCGTTACAAAAGTCCTCTTAACGGATAACCGCCTTTCAATCCATATCATACCGGAGGAACGATAGGTATGCGCCCATAAATAGGATGACATTCCACACCAATAAGATAAAAATATCGCCCGATGCGCGAGCGAGACTGTCAGAAAGGGAGTTATACCGGTGCTGAAAGACGGGTAGATCCGTGAACTCGGCTCTTCCTTCATCGCTGGAAAACCACGCCCGTGCGGAAAATGCTTCTTTACGGATCAGGTAATCAACAACTTGACGTTTATAACTTCTCGCCTGCCCGATAAAATCATTATAACGCTGCCTATCCGTGCCTGTAATTGCCCCGATAGCAAAGCGGTACGTGTCCGCGAAAGAGATGCGGGAAACATTCGCTGCGAATTGCCTATTCCTTTCACCAATATTCTCTCGCCGTTTGAGGATCTCTTCGGCTCTATTTGCATAGTCAATCCGGAGCGGTTCTTGGGAGCCCAATACCTCCCGAAATTTGGAGACATCCGCCTTATGAAGAGGCTTAATGGAATAGAATTCTTCAAACCCGAGTTCCCCTGGTGAACTCTGGCTAATCCCCATTACAATTTGGCCCTCATAAGAAATAGCAGCAAGAGGGTATTTGCTCCCGATCTTTTTGAGGACATAGGCATCCCGTTCTTCCTTGAAGCCTTCCCATAGCTGTGCTATCTGTTGCCGAGCTTCTTTTTCGGCTTGCGGTTTATATGGTGGGAATTTCGCGACTGTGAAGGTCGCTATATTTGAATGCACAATCGTCAGAATCCCCCAGATAAACATCGCAAGTATTAGCGTCGTCGCTGCCTCCTTTGTCAGGACAGATAAAAACATCCCTAAAAGATAACAGATGGATACATACAACAGCGAAACAACGAGTACCATGACGAGGCGTAGCAGATCACCAACATTAAAATCAGTAGCGGGTGAGGCATAAGCGATAACGATTCCGACACTGAAACCCATCACCACAATCGGAAACAGAGACAACATGCCCCCAAGGTATTTGCCGATTACGACTGCATCCCTCGGAACCGGATTGGATAACACCAGTTTCAGCGTGCCGTCCTCCCGCTCCCCGGAAATCGTATTGTAAGCGAAAAGGATCGCCAAAGCACTCAGCACGATTTTGAAGACGAAGATGACATCAATGGCAAGGAAAATTGAGAGGAACGGGTTGTCCGATCCGTGTTTCTGTGCTTCTTTCTCCCAAATCGGTGTTGCAAGTTCAATACGCACCATATCCGCGCCGGATTTCTCCGTTCCGACGTTAAAAATACTGAGTGGATTTGGTTTCCTATGCGCTTTAGGATTAATTTGGCTGTAGAGGTCCCAGGTTCGCGTCTCTTCTTGATGTTCCTGAACGGCAGTGTGATATGCCACTAACCGTTTTTCGTAATCTTCAACTTGAACAAAAACGGCGGCAGCGGTTGAGATCAGGCAGACGATAAAACCGATCATGAATCGGGATGTCAGGACATTTGCGGTGAATTCTCGTTGGATAATCAGCCAAAGCGTTTTCATAACTTATATTTTATCATAAGCAAAACTTTCCTGAAAGGCACTAAGGCGGCACGGACAGAGGCATTCAATTGTACCTATTCACTTTATATATGTGAATTTTTCCGCCTGTAAGAGCGAGTGTTTTTGCTTGGGGTCTTTGCTTGGGTATTTCTGCGGATTTTTTGTCGCTCGCGATTTTTTCCCAAGAACGTTCACTTATGTAAAGCAAAACCAAGATCCAAATCGTACAATTGAATGTCTCTGGCGGCACGGATGTGTAAAGTTTTTGTCATTCATGGTCCCAAACCCGTAGCCTGTAGGTTGGGTTGAACGGAACTGAGAAGAAAATCCTGGAGGTGTCAAATCGACTTCAACCGAAAAATATCGGCGGATACCCCCAAGAACTGAGTGAAACCCAACTTCATACCGGCAGCATCGCGGGAGACTTCAGCAGACAAGCGTTGGGTTTCACTCAGTCTCTGGTTGATGCGCGGTGTATGGAGGCGGTTCCGTTTTTCTATGATTTAGACGTTTTTGGTGGCATCCGTTCAACCCAACCTACAGACAGAACCGATGCCAAAATATTTACATACCCAGGCGGCACAACCCAAGCTGTTACAGTAGTAGGCACGCGCCGCGTGCCTTCACAATTATAGGTTTGTGAACATCGACCAGGGCCTGCTTCTGAATCAAATATCGGAACGGAAGAATTTCAGAAACGCTACGGTTGTCAACACAACTACCAAAAAACAGAGCAGTAGTAGATCGACTATAGAATGCCGGAGTGTTTCTGGTAAATCAGTTTCTACCATGTCTGGAGGCGGGGTAATTTTCTTCGGTTGCTGTGTTGAAGATCCCAGCATCATTATCGCGAACTGATCGTCGTTAATTTCACTGAAATATTCCTCCTCAAGTAAGGTATAGTAACGAGTCCCCATTTGAAAATAGGTGTCTCTTTTTATTTTTCCTGTCTGTGCCAGATTCATGGCGAGATAAATGAGTGAAGATGTCGGTGTGATTCGAGAAAGGGTTTCTCCAACTGATTCTTGCCGTTTTCTTTCACGCTGGTATGCTCGCTCAACTTTATCGATCTGCTCCTGAAATTTCTGTCGATACTCGGCATCTATCGGTGCTCTGACTTCAGCTATTTTCTCGGCATCCTTGTTAAGGTTAAGCGAGCCACCTAAAGTCTCCCTTATTTTTTTGCCAACCCGATTGTCCTTTTCTGCACTGAGGTTATTGCGAATCGCAGTTTTTTCCATATAGACGCTCTGAATCGCGCGTGCTGGAGCAATAAGTTTGGCGGTAAGAAACCCAACGCGTGGTGCAATTAGTACGGCAAGTACCCAGAAGGTAAAAGCGACGATGAGGACTGTTTTGGAATTGTCTAAATACGTAGAAATTACTGTCCCTATCGCAAAAAATACGCCGATGTAGAGCAGCGAGACCAACGTCAAACTGAGCACCCGCCAGAAGATATCAGACTCACCTAACGGAAACCCTTGCCAGACAAGCACGAGTAACCCTAAGAGAAACGATACCAAGAAAGGTACCACAAACATGATATACCCACCAATTAACTTGCTCCACAAGAACACATCTCGGGGGAGCGCGTTCGCTAAGGTAATTCTAAGCGTTCCTGCCTCCCTTTCACCCGCGACAGCATCAAATGTAAACAATAGCGCAAGCAGACTGAAGACAGTACTGACAACAAATAGAAAATCGAGGTTTCCCAAAGCCGAAGAGAGCGAGGCTTCTCCAAGCGACATTGAACCTTGTTTTACGCCGTTGCGTGTCATCCCAAGGTAACTCGGAAGAGATCCCTCTAAACCTTTCGCAAATACGCTTAAGGGTGTCGGTTCAAGAAAGAGTTTAGAGACCTCCTTGTTCGGATCCGGAGGCGGGGAATTCGGCATCCATTTCCTGGATTCTGAGTTGGTTTCTGAGGCTGAGAGTTTAATGGATTCCTGATAATTTACCTGATTTTGGAGATAGCTGCGGTAATTGATGTACAGGGTGAGCGGCACAAGCAAGAGGCACATTAAAAGAAGAGCAACAAATCGGATGCTGAGAATATGATGCATCATCTCTTTCTGAATTAGCGTCATTAACATTTGAAATTCTCCTTGTAGTAGTCTGTCAACACTAAAATGATAGGTAAACCCAGTTCGTAGTGAGGCGATTCATCGCCTCTTCCAAGGCGCAATGAATTGCGCCACTACGAACCATCTATCAGTTTAGATGTGACAAAGCAGTAGTCTGTCAACATTGATATGATGGATAAATCCCGTTCGTAGTAGTGCGATTCTGCGGCGTACTCGCCCAAATGCGACGTGCATTATCGCATGTGGGAACAGGCAATGAATGGTTTCCCTACTACGAACCGCCTATCAGTTTAATGTTGACAAAGCACTTATGCAGTGGACAAAGACTATGGCGGATAGCGTGCCTTCTTTTCACGGATTGGTGCGTTCAAAACGGAGCACCCCTTGCAGATCTGTGCCGACGTAAAAGGTGTCTTCATCAACAACAAGAGAAGTCACAACACCCGAAATTTCCGGCGCAATTTGTTCCCAAATACCTGTCCCATTCCATAGATGATAGAGACCGTCATCGCTTGCTCCATAAAGAGAGTCTCCAGCCATAGCCAACGCTTTGATGATAACGGGTGCTCCCGTTTTATCCGTAAGCACACGCCAAGCAACGCCGTCTTTTGAACTGAAAACCCCTTTGTCGGTTGCGACTTGCACCCTTGAATCAGTAGCGACAATTTGATTGAAGTGCTCAACGGACTGCGGTAGATTTTCTGTAATGTCGTTCCAACTATCACCAGCATCAAGCGATTGACAGAGGTGTCCATCTCGCTTACCGACGTATACGGTTTCACCCGATGTCGCCAGTTTAAAACCGCGCGACATGTTATCACGTGTGAGTTCGCACGTTTCTTGGACACCTGTATCCGACCATCTCGTATCCCCGGGTTTCCATCGGAAGAGTTTATAGTTGTACTCCATGTAGTACGTTTCGCCACTCACAGCGAAGTTGCCGTACAAACCTTCCAACATCAATTCGTAAGAGAGTTGATGATCGTCTTGGACGTGATCCAACAGTTTTAAAAAGCATTCTGCCCCAAATTTCGGATCCTCCCGTATGATCTGAGTGGATAAAGACTCAACATCTGCGTCAGGATCTGTAGAGCGGGAAAAGGAAATTTGGATCTCTTGTCCCGGCATCCGCCGATCAGATTCGAACGGAAATGTTGTTTCCCCAAACACGTTCCACATAAGCCTTCCTGAATCTCGCGAAGGAGGAGCCTCCCCCTCAATAGGCGTTAGACAATGTGTGCCCTCAATAGCTATCAAGCAATTTTTATCGGGAGCTAAACGATAATAAGCCGTTTCACAATTACGGCGAATTCCTTTTGCATAGAGAACGCCATCGGCTTCGGAAATCTGAACAATTCGCGGTGTATACTCCTTGTCTTTTAGCTTCGCATTGAATTGTGGTACAACACTGGTAACCTCTGGCAGTTCAATGTCAACAGCAGCCCACGAACTACCGCCGTCTGTTGATTTGACCAAACTCCCCAAAACTGTCGCATAAAGGGAATCTGGACTTGTCTTTAAACCGATCAAGTTCTCCACATGGCACGCAAACCTTGTATTAAATCGGTGCCAGGTTTGACCGCCATTTGTTGAACGATGAATGCCAGTGAGTCCGCCGGTATAAAACGTGTTTTCGTCTAAAGCCACAGCACAATTGACGCTAAACTGCAAAGGTGTAATACCGGAATGTTCTATAGATTCCCAAGTATTTCCACAATCCATTGAGCGACCCACAACACCCTCTTCTCCAGCGATCAGTAAGAGTGTGTTTCCAGATGCAAGCAGTTTAATCGGCGGCAACGTTTCCTTCATTAGATTCCGAACATCCGAAGGCGTTATATCTGTCCAAGAATCGCCACCGTCGGTTGATCGGAATACCCACCACGAATCCTTACGAATATCACACAAATTATGGTAATTTTCTACAGGTGTCCCGTCACCTTCCATAATATTTACCTTTGCTGCAACGTAGATATTGTCTCCGGACACCGCTAAACAATTCACTATCACAGTGTTGTCCACCGGCAACTGTAGGTGTTCCCAAGTTTCCGCTTCAAAGCGGTATATGCCGAGATAAGTGCCAGCAAACAGCGTGTCTTGACGGACTCGTAATGTGCAAATTTCGCCGTTCTCTGTCAAAGAGTTGTCTAAACCATCGTTCATGGCTGCCCACGAATTTCCAGCGTCATCGGATCGGAAAATGCCTTCATTAAGGGTTAAGTAAAAAGCGTTTTCCGTGATTAAGAGTTCCCGCACATATCCTTTTGGACAAGGACCGATAGCATCCCAAGTTTTACCGTCATCCGTTGAAGCGAATAATTCATCAGATGGGATTATATAAAGCGTACCCTCGTGTTCAGCGATAGGTATAGCACCGCGGGTCTCTTGAGGCAAAAAATCTGCGTTAGCGAGTTGCCATTCGCTTTCATCGGCTGGTAACCTATAAATGTCCCGATACCCCATTACTGCGTAGAGTGTCTTATCCGATGTTTTCGTGAGTGTGCCGACTGAAGCCGCTACGCCGGGTTCATCTGTTTGAATCCAATTCACAATGTCCTCCATGAGATCGTCTGAACGTTGAAAACTTCCCAAGGTTTGATGAACTATAACCTCTTCCTTGACTAACCGTTTCCGCGCGCGATGGAGTTGACTTTTGACCGTGTTCGGGGATATATCCAGAAAATCGCCAATCTCTTCACACGTCATTTCACTCAGATAGTGAAGTGCCACGACTGTCCGTTCACGCGACGGTAGTTTTTGGAGGAGATATTCAACAACTTCGCGTTGCTTTTCTGTCGCTAACTTTTCAGTCTGTTCCGCCATATACTGGGCATAGAACAGTGCTTCGATTTCCGCGCTATTCATCGCTTCCAAGGACTCCATCGGGACTCTTTTCTCCGTGAGCCGTGTGAGGAAGCATCGGGTGGCGATCATATAAAGCCATCCTGAAAATCGGTTTGGGTCTCTCAGTGTGCCAAGTTTTTGATAAACTCTGAGAAAAGTATCCTGCGTAATTTCTTCGGCGATGTGGTAATCCCTTACCCTTCGCCGTACGAAGGCGTGTACCTGTTTCTCGTATTTTCTCACGAGGGCGGTGAAAGCTGCATCGTCGCCTGCCAAGATACGTTCAATCCATTTTGCATCGTTGTCTTTCATGCGATCCTCCTATCAACAATATTGGCTTGTGATAGATGACAGGGATTATAGCGAAGAAGGTTGCAAATTCGTAATTTCGGTTTTTCACCATAGTCTCCCATCAACAATATTGGCTTGTGACACGTGACAGGGATTACAAGGGTAAGGGTTGCAAATTCGTAATTTTATTTTTTAAAAGAGGGGGATTTTCGGTGCAAAGGTTCAAAATAAAAATTCAGATTTCCGAGAATTGACTGTCCAGTTTTTTCGCGCGTTCAAAATCATCTGGTGTGTTAATGTTGAAAAAAGACATGCCTTCCGGATCGAACTGCTGCCAGACTTCAGGGGGAATACATTGTATATGCGCCCGTTCCTGTAGTGCGTGGACGCGCAACTCAGATTCTTGTAGCATCGACTCAATAATAGGTAGACACTTTTTAGCATAGACAGCACACAATGTTTGGAGGATGATGTTACGGCAAAGCGGAGTCTGCCTACTACTTTGGGTGTAGGGCATTACTGCATCGTCCTCACCTAAAACAGAGACGAGATAGGTGAGTAATTTCGGTTGTAGAAACGGGCTATCACATGCGACACAGAGGATAACCTCATGCGAAGCGTGCATCAAACCGGTATAGATACCGCCCAACGCGCCTGCGTCTGGCACCCTATCGCTGTGCATCGGTAAACCGAGGTGCGTGTATTCCGCATGATTATTGGTGATAAGCAGGAGTTCATCTGTGACAAGACGCATCCTGCGGATGACATGCCCAATGATCGGCTCGTCGCCGAGTTGGAGCAACGCCTTGTTCTGCCCCATCCGTCGACTCTTACCGCCCGCGAGGATAACACCTGTGACTGGAACCAACTTTTGTAGGGGCGAGGTCCCCTCGTCTCTACGCTGCACGTTCAATGACATCGACTATTAACTCACCTACCTGTTGTAGACTTTCCGTATTAAGCAGCTCGCTCCGATCCTGTTTTGAGTGAATCTTTAAGGCAACCCTGCCGACCGCTCCGGCTGTTAGCGTAAGCGTTTCAAACCCGTGGCTCGCAATCGGAATGCTATCCAATCCGACCCCGATAGGCAGATAACGGTCAGAAACCTGGATGCCGAGCGACTCGCCCGATGCCCGAAACAGGGCTGCTAATGTCCGCGTCGTGCGAATCGGTGGAATTCCGTAGCGCGTAACGAGATTAGCACCATTCCCAACACCGAGTCCATCTAAATTAATAACGTAAGTATTTTCTCGGTCATACTCATCGGCATGCGCTTGGACATATCGCAATGCGCCGCACATCCCGTATTCTTCGGCCCCCGTAGCGAGAAAAGTTATGGATTTTTTCTCGTCGCGCGCCATCACGACGCGTGCCACTTCAAGCATAACACCAACGCCAGAAGCGTTATCAAACCCGCCAGGCGAGCGGTTCCGCGTTAAATTAATCTGTAAAAGTAACAGACAAAAACCCGTAATGCCAGCAACCCCCCAGACGATGTAATTCGGCGGCCAAACGTGGAGGAAGAGCTTAATGAGCAGGGTGATTGTCAATACAATAAGCCCAATAATCGCGATACCGTAAGATATGGCGCGCACGGCGATCGGCAGAACTTGTGATTTGGAGTCGTAGTGTGCAACGAATAAAAAGGCAGGGGTATTATCGTCGTTCTTCGCTCGGTTTTTTGCGATGATATTCTCTGTGCGATGCTGCCGCCCGACATCATACAATCCTTCAAGCCGTTTTTGCCACTGTGTAAAGAACGCCGCAATCGCAAGGCTGAGGAGACAAGCGATAGATAGCAGGACCGGAAATCGCTCACCGAACCACGGGACAAACAAAACGACTGGTACGAAAAGTGCTGACAGTATACGTGGCAGAACTTCGGCGGGGAATTTCGTAAATGAGAACGGTTCCGATGAAACGTCAAGCCCTAACGTTGTGAATTGCTGGACGATATAGTCTCGCGCTTCTGCCTCACCTATACTGCAGACCAACCGCGGAATAGAGAGTTGTCTGATGTGCTTGTATGCGCGCGCTGCATCATAGGTGTGGCTTGTATGCATAAGGAAACTTCTCCTATTTCTTGGTTACCGCGAAAACTTAGCCCGTAATGAAATGGAGGGCGGATTTAAGACAGGTCCTTGATTAATAATCCTATGGAGTTACTCCGCAAGGTAAATTAAGAAACTAATTCTGTCCGGAACCGTCTGCCCAAACGTCCCTTAAGTGGTCCGACAATTTTAGGCTCCGATTGTGCAATGTTGTTTAACTCTGCCGGATCGTTTTCCAGATCGTATAATTCGGTTACATCGTTGTAGTTTTCGATGAGTTTATGGGTTTCTGTACGGATACATCGGAAGTTTCGGAGCGCGCTCACGGTTTCCGTGCGGTGCATTGCAGTCCCACGAAAAAGGACAGGCACGATAGACTTCGCGTCGATACGCGGTAGCACCGGGACCCCCGCCAACTCGCATATCGTCGGGTTTAGATCGATGAGTTCAATCAAAGCGTCTGAAATTCGGGGTCTCATAACACCGGGACCAGCGATAATCAGTGGTACCCTGAGCGAGGCTTCATAGGCGACGCTTTTCGTATAAAGCCCGTGGTCACCGAGCATTTCACCGTGGTCGCTTGAATAGATGATATAGGTATTCTCAAGCATCCCGCGTTGTTCAAGCGCGTCCAGCATTTTGCCGATTTGGTCGTCAATGAGTTCTGTCGCGGCACAATATTGTTGGCGTGTTACGGTAATCTCCTCAGGACTGATATCGACGACGCGTCGTTTCACCCATTCCGGTTTACCTTCCATAGTGTCAACGATAGCAGGCGGCATCTCGGCATTCCGGTACTTATCACCATATTCGGTCGGCGGATCAAAAGGGTCGTGCGGCCCGACGAAACTGACGAACAGGTGCCAGGGGAAGTCATCAGGGATATTTTCAATAAACTCGGTTGCGCGTCTGCCGATGTAGGTATCGGCGAAATCGTCTGTTGAGAGGACAGAATCGTGGGAACCGTTTTTAATCCAGCCGCCGCGGCTGCGTTTCCGATAATCTTCGTGGAAGGCTTTGAGCATGCCCTTTTCTTCAAGATAGTGGGTATAAGGCCCAATCGGTGTTGGTGAACTGCCGGCGTGCATCTTGCCTTCACATTCTTCTGGGTGCGTGAACCCCCAGCTGTAGGTGCGGGGTCGGTCACCGTAGCGTCCGTTATAGCCGTCGGGTTTGGCGAGGTCAAGTTTCCCGATGCATCCGACGCGATAACCGTGATCGCGGAGTTGCTGATAATAGGTCGGCACGGTGGCCGGTAGAAAACTCCCGTTGTCCACTGCTCCCAGGCGTGCGGGTTGTAGTCCGGATGCCAGTGCGATTCGTGATGGTGCGCAGACAGGGGCATTCGTCGTACAGTTTTCAAAGCGCGTGCCTTGTGCTGCTAAGCGTCGCAAGTTCGGGGTGTTGAGTGCTGTTGGGGCACCGCCGACGGCTTGGAGATAGTCGTGTCGGTGCTGGTCCGACATGATAAAGAGGATGTTGGGTCTATCGGTTTTTCGGTTCATGTGATGACCTCTTAGTTGTGCGATGCAGTTCTTCCATTTTACTATTTAAATTATTATACGCTAACTTTTGTCAATTTTCAACAAAAAAACGCGGCATCAGACAGAGACATTCAATTGTACGATTTGGATCTTGGTTTTGCTTTACATAAGTGAACGTTCTTGGGAAAAAATCGCGAGCACAGCTCGCTCCTACAGTCCCATCACATCGTAGGTTGGGTTGAACGGATACAACCAAAAGCATACAAATCAGAGAAACCCGAAACTGTTTCAAAGACCGGCATATTCACCAGAGACCGAGTGAAACCCAACGCCTTTCGGCTTTCCTGAACGCCTTGCGTTCTGAAGTTGGGTTTCTCTGCGTTCTTGATTGTGGAGACGATATGTTGAATAGGCGTGTATTGGGTGTGGCACATCTATCTTCTCAGTTGCGTTCAACCCAACCTACTCCGCTTAGAATTCGCTTCCAATTTCCTAACCTGCACCGACAATTGAATGTCTCTGCGGCATCAGAATAACACCCTTGCCAAAATTTGCGGCGTGTGTTATGATGTCCCATAATTCTCACAAAGGAGATTCCTAATGGCAGTTTTTTTACATACACGGGTTCGCGTTAGCGATCTTGACAGTTCTATCAACTGGTATTGCGACCACTTGGGGTTCAAAGTCCTCAGTCGGAGCGATAAATCACCGGCAGGCAACCAGATTGTGCATCTTGAACTTCCGGGCAACGCACATACATTAGAACTAACCTATTCACCGGATTTCGAACTTCAGGTCCAAGAGGATCTGATGCACTTCGCTATCGGTGTGCCGGATATTGTCGAATTTTGCGACGGGTTAGAGAAAGCAGGATTGGAAATTTGGCCCGATGAATGGCGCGAGCAGTTTACGTCCGGTGGCATGAAAATGGCGTTCATCACGGATCCAGACGGCTACGAGGTCGAGATTTTAGAACGCAAAGATGCCTCTGGCGATCCGCTCGATGTGCTTGATGAGTAGGTTGGGTTGAACGGAGAGAAACCCAACAGACACTGGACAGCCCATCATACATAGGGCCAAAACTGATTCCACGCTGTCAGCCAATCTGTTGCTCGGCTTTCAACGGTGACAGGTCCCGTTATCTCAACGCCTGGTCGTCCTTTGAATTCTGCGAGTTTATCGACGCTTGAAAGTTCAATTTTGATCGTGGTTGGTGTATCCGGGACGTAGGGTTTAGTACGCGTGAGATCACTGAGTGCCTCTCTTGCTCCGTCTTCTATCAATTGACGGGCACGAACAGGCGGGAGTTGTCGGGCACTAAATCGACTTAATCCCTGTTTAACCGCGACTGTAGGCAGTGCGTCGCCGAGGAGTTCTTTGGCTTCTCGGCAGACTGCCGCGTCGCCTGTAACAAGTGCGACAGGAACGCCATAGGTTCCGTTGAACGCAGCGTTTACACCTGTTTCACCGACCAAGTCGTCGTTGAACCAGAGATTCCGGTATTGCACACTCGAGATGGTATGACAGAGTACGCCGTCCGGTGTGCCGTTGCGGGCATGCATGCCGATGAGTAGGCAGGCATCACACCCGTCTTTCCACATAGCGTCGTAGCGTCCCCAACCGTGATGTGCAACCCACTCGCAATCTGGATGAATTTTATCCGGGATGAGTGAATTAAAGGTCCAACCTTGTCCTGCACCGTGGCAATCTACGACGACAATTTCTGTCGCGCCTGCGGCTTTGGCACCGCGCACCGCGGCGTTAATCTCTTCTGTGTAAAGGTGCCGTCCCTCTTCAAACATCGCAGCACCGCCGTTGACCTGATCCCACACGACGATACCACTGACACCTTCCATATCTGACATAATAAGTACTCGCACAAGTTTGACTCCTTTTTCTGCTGCATTCCGTAGACTTTCCGACCAGTATACAGTTCCATCGCTTAAAATACAAGTAGAAAATAGAAACTTACCAGAGGTATTCAATAGGCTCTTTCGTAGCATAGGCTGTTAGCCTGTACGCCAAATTGCTGAAAACTTCACGATTCCGATACACCTCTTATCCTGATAATCCCTAAATCACAAAAATCACAGTTCTGACAATTCAACACTTGACTTTTTCTCCCCCATTTTGAATCCAGTGATAAGCAGTCCGATGCCTCTACGGAACGCATCGCACAACTGGAGCAACTCGCTGACAAGTTAACGCAGGCGGTGGACATCCAAAGAAAGGTACTCGACTGGATTGCGTTGAACCGGTCTGAAGAATAACGACTCGTTGCGGCGTTGCAGCGCGATTCTTCAGTAAAGGAATAAAATTGTGAAACATTCTAATGTCGTGCAAAAGCGTCTAAATATATTGAGAAATCGGGAAGATAATTGGGATGACGAAGGTTCAAAAGCACCAACTAAGCCAACTCTGGATTATGCTGAGCAGGTTATAACCACGTTATTAAGTTCAGCCATCTGTTTTAATGATAATTGGTTTAACCCGTTTATCACCAGTGATTTAGATGGTGATGTAACAGCAGTGTGGCGGAAAGACGAACGCGAATTACATCTACAAATTGGAGAAGAAAATGTAGAATACTTCAAAGTTTGGGGTATTAACATTCATACAGAAATGGATGTCAACTTTTTAACACCTGAAAATCCTCTAATCCCATAAATCCCGGTTCAGACAAAAAATAAATTTGACTTTTCAAATTAAATAAGTTATCATATATAAACAAGGTAGTATACATAATGTAATAAAACTGTAGGACTTCCGCAATGCGCAATGAACGCGCGGCTACCAAATGGAAATTGCCCAATTGTTCATGAAAATACAGACACCTCAAATAATAAATTACTAAACTTTAAACAATTTTCAGGCACAGCAGGGACCACAATCCTGAAAATCCGCTAATCCTGCAAATCCTGATTCTGACAACTGTAACCTAACCTGTTAGGTTGTGCAACGGAGAAGAATTATCGCCCATATAAAAAATAATTTGCATTCCCTTTTCTTTTGTGGTATACTTAACTAAATATAATTTTTTTAGTTATATCTACAATATGATACATCCAGTATCTGTTGTTCAGTCGACCACATCCGGCCGAAGGAACAACAACCCGGATAACAACGAGCCGATACCCTTAGACCAATGAACAGAAATTTCACAGTAACGCATTTTAACTGCCAAAGATAGAAACGCTCGTAAACCCACACTATCACTGGGTTCGCAGGCACAACGACCAGAACCCTAAAATCATAATTTCACAGGTACGAAAAAAATTAAGAGGCTTGACAACACCTGCAAAACCCTTGTCACACCTCGCTTCGTAGCGGTTCCCGAAAAACTATTTCGAATCCTTACTGTGAAATACTGTGAAATACTGTGAAATTTCATAATGCATTAGAAAGTGGAGGCAACAATGAGGAATATAGATAACGAAAAAACGCCACTCCAAACCGGGCTTCTTGACGAAGATGAAATGGAGCAGAAAGAAACCTTAGAACTCCATGCCAATCTAAATGAACTGTTCACCACCTTAGAGGGGGATGAACTCGTTGAGGCAGTTATCAGAAGCACCCAAAATTTTGTCGCTGTGCAATGGATCAAAACTGCTGACACAAATTTAGAAGGCATCGATATGGAGACAATAGAGTACATGAAAATAGAGATCCGTAACGAACTGACCGAAGTCATTGCCGGTTTTATCTCCGACGAGCACCGCAAAGCTATTGTCCGTTATCACGCACGAGGACTCTCCACCACCGAGGCAGTCGCAACCTTGCTCGCTGAAAACAGCATCATGAAACGGTTAGCACAGCGCGATGCTATCGGTGAGCCGCAACTTAAGGACCTGCTGGTTTCACGACTCGCATATTTGAAACCGGGGACAGCACGCTGGCCCGAAAAGAAATACGGGGCAGTCTGGGCGGAGGAACGCCAACAATACCTCCAAGAGATAAATAACACGCCCTTCTCAACACCAGCAGAACGCATCGCACTATTAACCAAGCACGCAGCACGCCTTAACCATACCTTGGATAACAAAGAGCATTCTGTAAATGACTTGCAATCCCTAACACAGTCATTAACCAAAACATTGGAGAATTTAGAGAAGTTATCTCCAACGGATCAACAAGCATCCATGAATTTATCTACGCCGCTGCTGAGCGTACTCGAACGTTTTACTGTCGCGTTAGAGGCACTCCTACAAATCACGTATAGCGGGAATCCTAATGCAATTGTTGAAATTATGGAAAAATTCGCACTCACGATGCAGCCACCCTCTCAACAGAACGCAATTACAAGTGGGACTGAGGAAAACGCTGAGGAAGGCAGCGAGCACACACTCCCAACTCCCCCGGTAGGTTCGGTTTCCTAACCGAACCTACCGGGCCGGGAAATGAATGTTTGACATACACTTCCTATTGTGATATAATTTTGATTGTTGGAAATGTGAGCGTTATAGAAAATAGGTAGATACACATCTCAAATTTATTTATATGGATGCCATTAAAACAGAAGTTTACAATATTTTAGAAAGTGCGATCCAGGCTGCTGTTGCGGCAGGCGAGCTCGCTATATCTGAAGTCCCTACCATCCCGTTTTCACCGACGAAAACACCGGAACATGGCGATATTGCTACGCCAATCGCATTAGGGCTCGCAAAACAGGCGCGGATGGCACCGCGCACTATCGCTGAAATAATCGTTTCACACATAGACCCCGATGCTCATCCGATCATCCGCCAGATTGACATCGCCGGTGCGGGGTTTATTAATATCCATCTCTCCGATAACTGGCTCCATGAGACCCTCCAGACGATTGCGGCGATGCAGTCGGCTTATGGTACGTGCGACAAGGGCGCAGGCAAGCGGGTGCAAATTGAGTTTGTGAGTGCCAACCCTACCGGACCGCTTAATATCGTTAGCGGACGTGCGGCTGCAGTCGGTGATACCCTCGTTAATCTGCTAAACGCTACAGGGTATCAGGCGATCCGTGAATTCTATGTCAACGATGCCGGTGGTCAGGTGCAACGGCTCGGTAAATCGATTGAGGTCCGCTATCGTCAAATCCTCGGTGAAGAGGGATTAGAAATCCCGGAGGATGGGTATCAGGGAGCGTATATCCGGGAGTTCGCACAAACGCTCGTTGAGACAGCGGGTGATGCGTATCTCCGCCTGAAAGCAGACGAACGCGTGGCACTTCTCCGAGATAAAGGGATTGCACACATCTTAGGCCAACAGAAAGTATCTTTAGAACGTTTCGGTGTCACTTTCGATGTTTGGTCAAGTGAAAAAGCGATTCGTGAGAGCGGGAAACCAGACGAAATCATCCAACTGTTTCGAGAGAAAGAATATCTTTATGAAACCGAAGGGGCGACCTGGTTTCGGATGACGGATTTCGGTGAAGACAAGGATTGCGTCGTCATCCGGCGCGATGGTGAGTATACCTATTTTGTCCCGGATGCCGCCTACCACCGCGATAAGTTTGACCGAGGTTTTACAAAAGCCATTGATCTGCTCGGTCCCGACCATCAGGGCCATATTAGTCGGCTCAAAAATTTTGTGAAAGCACTCGGTATGCCCGACGACTGGTTAGAGATATCTATCATTCAACAGGTGAATCTTGTGAATGCCGAAGGTCAGCGGGAAGATATGTCGAAACGGCGCGGGCAGTTTTATACACTTGATACGCTTATAGATGAACTCGCAGAGACTGTCGGTGAGCAATTCGCAGTGGATGTCGCTCGGTATTTCTTCCTAATGCGTGCCAACAGCAGCCATCTCGATTTCAATATGGAATTGGCGATCACGCACGCAACGGAAAACCCTGTTTTCTATATTCAATATGCTTATGCTCGGTGCTGTAGCATTTTCGAGCAGGGAAGTGAACAGGGAATTACGCCGATACCCATTGAAGAAGTCTCTCTAAAACGGCTGAGTGAACCGATAGAACATGAACTGATCCGCAAGTTGGCGGAATTTCCATCAATTGTGCTGCTCAGTGCGGAGGCACGGGAGGCACATCGGATTCCGCATTATCTACATGAACTGTCGGGCATTTTTCATCCGTACTACAATCAACATCGGGTCCTGGATCCGTCAGACATGGAAAAAACGCACGCGCGGCTTATTCTGGTCCAGAGTGTGCAAAGGGTATTGAAAAACGGACTGACGCTTTTAGGCATTTCCGCGCCTACCGCTATGTAGCGCGAAACTGCAAGCAATAGGAAAAATATGGAAACCAGAGATTATAGACAGGTCGATAAAGCACACGTATGGCATCCGCTGTTTCAACATCAACGGCTTGAAGAGACGGCGTTAGCGGTTTTTGAATCGGCACACGGGACAACGGTTGTAGACGCAGAGGGCCGCGAGTATTTAGACGCTTACTCGGCACTCTGGAATGTCAATGTCGGTTATGGTAGACAGGAGATCGCCGATGCCGTTTATGAACAGATACAGAAATTGCCTTACTATCCACATTCGCAGATTAACATCCCTGCAACGCTGTTAGCGGCAGAGCTGGCTGCTTGCCTGCCGGGTGATCTGAATCATGTTTACTTTTGTAACAGTGGTTCAGAGGCGAACGAAACCGCGATCAAAATGGCGCGGCAGTATGGGCGGCAAACCTATCCGGGCGAGAATCGCTACAAGATCATCAGTCGGTATCGGGGTTACCACGGGTTTACGTATGGTGCGCTGTCAGCAACGGGGCAGGCACGGAGACGGAAAGCATTTGAGCCCCTGGTCCCAGGGTTTCTACATGCGCATCCGCCTTACTGCCACCAATGTCCTATTGGGTTAGACTATCCATCTTGTGGTACTGAGTGCGCCGATGAGATCGAACGCATGATTCGGTGGGAGGGTCCCGAAACTGTGATTGGGGTCATCGCGGAGCCCATCATCGGTGGTGGTGGTGCGATTATTCCACCAGACACGTATCTGCCAAAACTGCGGCAAATCTGTGATGACTATGGTCTGCTCCTCATCCTTGATGAGGTGATCACTGGGTTTGGACGTACTGGCAAAATGTTCGCGTGTGAACATTGGGACGTTCAGCCTGATCTTATCACGTTGGCAAAAGGGTTGACGAGTGGGTATTTGCCACTCGGTGCTTGTGTGGCTTCAACAAAGGTTTTCGAGGCATTCCTCGGAGGGAGTGATGAAGATAGGGAATTTGCGCAGGTTTGTACTTATGGTGGACATCCGGTATCGTGCGCTGCTGGGATTGCGAATCTGAAGATTCTCCAAGAAGAACGCCTCTGGGAAAATGCGGAAAAAGTGGGTGCCTATCTGCTATCAAAGTTAGAAACATTGCGCGCGTTGCACATCGTTAGTGACGTGCGGGGCAAAGGGTTGATGCTCGGTGTGGAGCTCATCGAAACCGAGGGGGCCCCGCTCGCGACAGCAAAGACAAACCGCATTGTGGGACAGTTACGAGAAGCGGGGGTTCTTGTTGGAAAAATCGGTCATGCTGTTGAGGCACCGGAAAATATTATTTTCATCGCGCCGCCGCTTATTTTGACAGCAGCGGAGGCAGATAGGATCTACGAGACACTACGCCAGGTACTTGTCCAAGAGGAATTTTAATTGGTGTCGCTTAGCTGCTGATATTTTATCGGGGCTGGTCGCGAGTGCGTATTGAAGCGCGTTTGAACAGGCACAGGTTCGTTCACCTTCAGGGATTTTAGCGACAGCTGCTCGGACAATTTTTTTGGAAGTTTCAACGTTGAAACGGACATTCTCAAGGATCATCTCGGTTGTCACGTCATCGTGTTCGGGGTGCCAACAATCGTAATCGGTAGAACAGGCGAGGACAGCGTAACAGATCTCAGCTTCGCGAGCGAGTTTGGCTTCCGGGGCGGCGGTCATTCCGATGATGTCAAATCCAAAGTGGCGGTAAAGTTCAGATTCTGCCTGCGTTGAAAACGCTGGGCCCTCCATACAGATGTAGGTACCGCCGTTATGGACATGGGTTCCGACTTCTGTCGCTGCTGTGGTTAAAAAGGTGCTGAGTTGTGAACAGAAGGGATGTGCCAGGCTGATGTGGGCGGCGATACCGTCGCCAAAAAAGGTAGATTTCCGGTCCTTGGTGTGATCGTAGAGTTGATCGGGTACAACGAAATGGCGGGGTTCAATATCTTGTCGGAGGCTTCCGACGGCACTCACAGAGATAAGCCATTGAACACCTAACGATTTTAGGGCATAGATATTGGCACGGACATTAATATCAGAGGGGAGCAATCGGTGTCCGATGCCGTGTCGGGGTAAGAAAACAACGGGTTTGCCATCAAGGTTGCCGAGAATAAGAGCATCGCTCGGTTTACCGAATGGGGTTTCGACTGCGATTTCTTCGATATCCGTTAAGCCTTCCATCTGATAGAAACCGCTGCCGCCAATAATTCCGAAACGCATTTTTTGTCCTTTCATGAGGCATAAACGCGTGGCAAGGACAGAAAAATTGATGAGTCAGTCTGTCGCCGCTACGTCACTGAAAACTGATAACTGAAAACTAATAACAACTATGGCACTATTGCACTGTGGTAATTTAACACTTGAAGGAAAATCGAGTTCTGCTGTCGCCACTTATATTCGGGTGAAGGAGCTTGATCTCGTTTTCGATTTAGGCAGATGTCCAATGAATTTCATCGGCATCAACAATGTCTTTATTTCTCATTTTCACTTGGATCACTACTGGGGACTACCCATCTATATCAGCCAACGTTGGCTTTCTGGTATCCCGCCGGGTAATATCTATGTGCCGTCCCAAAAGTCTAAACAGTTCAGGCAAATCGTTGATATGATTTCGGTGTTAGATATGGGCGGGAGCTGGGCATATCAAATCAATCTGGTAGAAGCGGGAGAAGCGATTCGGTTTCGACAGAATCTGATTGCCCATATTTTGCCCGGTGACCACAGGGTGCCCTCGGTTTCCTATCTGATTTGTGAAGTTCGTAAGAAACTGAAACCGGAGTTTCAGCATTTGTCGGGTCCTGACATTGCCGCCTTGAAAAAGTCGGGGGTTGAGATCACGAGGGAGGTGCAATTGCCGTTAGTTGCTTATCTCGGGGATACACGGAGCATCCCTATTCATGCACATCCGTTGTTGAAGCAGTGCCAAGTGCTGATCTGTGAATGTACATTTATTTTACCGGAGCATCGGACACGTGCCAAGAAGACTATGCATATACACCTTGAGATGTTACCCTCAATGTTAGCCGATATTGAGAGCGAACATATCGTGCTGA
Source organism: Candidatus Poribacteria bacterium (assembly GCA_963668035.1). Lineage (GTDB taxonomy): Bacteria > Poribacteria > WGA-4E > WGA-4E > WGA-3G > WGA-3G. The sequence continues at coordinate 2,749,877 of OY764073.1, forward strand.
CGCATTTCTCGCGGCGTTATACCCCTGAACTCATCCGTCAAAAAGTTTACAACTACTTGCCCGAGGAAGAACGTTCTCGCGTTCAACTGTTTCTGTAATCCCAAAGCCTCAGATTATGCGTGCTGTGCCTGCCCGTCTGTCCGTTTTCCACCCTTCAGGAGGTGCGGTTAGAAACCGCACCTACCGAAAGCGAGTATTGTAGGTTGGGTTGAACGGATATAACCAAAACCCACAAATCATAGAAAAACAAACTTTTTTAACAGACGATACATCAACCAGAAACAGAGAGAAACCCAACATCTTGGCGGGTTGCGGAACCCTGACTGTCTGAAGTTGGGTTTCACTGTGTTTTAGCTGCCCATACCGGGATGATCATTTGCGTCTTGGTCGGACGTTCCGGCTTCCTGTTCTTCGTAGAGCTTGTATCCATCTTCGTCCTGATCAAGTTCAAATTGGCGTACAATCTGCTCGGCTTCGCGAAAGTAGGGTGTATCGCCCTTTGTAATACTCATATAGGCTTTGAATGCCTCATAAGCAGATGCGAATTCACGGATGGAACGATAGCAGACCGCCTGTTGGTAAACGGCATCGTTTCGCCATACAGATTCGGGGGCGTTTTCGAACAGTACGTCATAAGCTTCAATGGCGCGTTCGTAGTCGCCATTCTGCTGATAGAGCGTTCCAGTTCGGAACATTGCATCGGCGGCGGCGAATTTCTTATGAGACAGGTCTCTTGCCAATGTTTTGTAGGCATTAATCGCGCGCGGGTAGTTGCGAAGCTGTACCCAGTTTCTTGCAATATCCTGAAAATTCTGAACAACTTGGTCGCTGAACCCCATCACCCACATATCGGCGGGGGTAATCTTCCGTCCGGTCTTTCGGTATTCCACGGCTTTCTTATTACGGTATTTGTCAATCTCATCCTTGCTGAAGTTAATGTCTTTCAGGATGTCCGCTGTTTTCTTTAGGAGCGTCCCAGCTTGGGATGCTTCGTAAGAATCAGGAAATTTTTCAGTGACTCCAACGTATGCGGGCCAACCGCCTTGATAGTCATAAAGCGTATAGAAATAAATCTGACCGATTTGGAATTGCGATGTTGGTGCTTTCGAGTGTTCAGGGAATTCTTCGACCAGACGCTCGTAATTGCGGATGGCTTCGGTGTAATTCTCTAAACCTTCATAAGCACGTGCGACTTCATAGAGTGCCTCTGCGGCGATATTAAAGGTCTCATCTGTCGGGGAACTATCGTAAATAGCCTTATAGTTTTGGTATTCAGCGCGCTTCGCCTTAATGATTTCACGGTTCTTGCGGATATTCGCAGTCCCTTTTTTCGCTTCGTTTGCGTAATATCCGGTAGGATCCAAGGCGACAATGGCTTGGTAATGCTCAGTCGCTTTATCCCAATCGTAGCGGCGCTTATAGATTCTGGCGATTTGGTAATGTGAACGCTGTGCGTACTTCCCCTTCGTATCGCGTTCGATGACCTCTAAATAGAGTGCCATCGCTTTGTCGTAAAGTTCCTGCTGCTTCTGACGATTTTTCTCCATCTTTTCGGGGTCTTCGTCGCGGACTTCGGTAGCTTCAGCCTCATCAAAGGCACTGTCGGCGTTCTGAAGTTTCGCGCCGAGGGGAACAATACTAATCCCGCCTGGTGTACACCCCAAAATCGTCACTGCCAGAAAAACGCAGGCAAGGGCGAGAAGATGGGCTCGATCTATGCGGAGACCGAGGATATATCTAAAACGGTTCATGGTCAGTCCTCCTTAGGAAAATAGAAATATGCCGGTATATTTTTAGCCAGAGCAAGTTAACCGGCTGGCATTCTGTTCATCGTTTTTAAGATTATAGCAAATTCACAAAAAATGTCAATATTTTTTTAATTTTCTACGAAAACATGAAAAACTTGACAGATATCTGAAAATATGTAAAAATTGAATCTACCGAACAGGATAACTGCTTCAATATAGACTTGCAGTGTTAGGAATAGCAAGGAGGTAAACATGGCAAATTCTGAGTACAAAATTGGTGTTGTAGGTGTAGGCAGAATGGGTGCGAACATCGCCCGACATCTCAACGATGAAGGGTTTAACGTGACTGTTGTGTATGATGTCGCAGGTGAACGTGCCGAAGCCCTCGCGACAGAACTCGATGCGACAGCAGCAGGCGAACTCGCGCAAGTTACGACACTTGCCGACTATATCATTACCGTGGTTACAGACGACGCGGCAATGCGACAAATCTTCTCCGAAGATGCGGAGGACAGTCTGATTCAAGGGGCATCGGGCAAAGTCTTTATTAATTGTGCGACGATTAGTCCGCAAGTGCACGTAGATATCGAACAGATCGCCACAAAGCATGGCGCAGAAAGCCTTGAAGGGTGCATGGCGAGCAGTATTACACAAGCACGGGAAGGTACCCTCTATCTGATGTGTGGCGGTAAAAAGGAAACATTTGACAAGACACGCGCCATTCTGGATTCAATGAGTGTCTCGCTACGTTATATCGGTGAAGCGGGTCGGGCAGCACAGGTGAAAGCACTTGTCAATATGGTGATGAATATAAACACAGCCGGCCTCGCCGAAGGGCTTGGTTTGGGTGCTGCGCTCGGCTTGGATTTGGAAATGTTGCAAGAGGTTTTTGCACAAACTGGAGCGAACTCGCGCGTCTTAGAAACCGATGGCGAGGACATGCAGATTCGCGATCACGAGTGCTATTTTTCTGCGGCACACGCCTCTAAGGATTCAGGGATCGCGCTCGACTTGGCAGATGCGGAAGGCGTTTCACTACCGCTTGCACAAGCCACAAAAGACCAGTACGATCGTATGATTGAACTCGGCTTAGGCGATTTGGATAAGTCTGGCATCGCTGAACTTACCTTCCCCGGACGCGGAGAGAGTAGTTAAGCCATGCTCAAAGGTGTAATCCTCGCAGGCGGACACGGGACCCGTTTATATCCACTGACCAAAGTCACGAGTAAGCACCTGCTGCCGGTCGGCAATGAGCCGATGATCTTTCACAGCGTTAGACAACTCACGACGGCAGGGATCACCGATATTCTTATCGTGACGAATCCGGAATATGTTGGCGATTTCGCGAACACATTGGGAAGTGGAAAAGATTTTGGGTGTGAATTCACCTATCGCGTCCAGGCGGAGGCGAAAGGTATCGCGCACGCGCTCGCGTTAGCGGAAGGTTTCGTTGGCGGTGGCAGAAGTGTTGTGTTGTTAGGTGACAATATTTTTGAAAGCTCAATTCAGCACGCTGTAAACGATTTTCACGCTCAACAGCTGGGGGCTCGTGTGTTACTCAAAAAGGTGTCGGATCCAGAACGATATGGCGTGGCGACCTTGAAGGGTAACCATATTGTCGCAATAGAGGAGAAACCGAGGCATCCGAAAAGTGATTACGCTGTCGTAGGTGCATATTTTTACGAGGCATCCGTATTTGACATTATCCGTACGGTTGAACCTTCGGCGCGCGGAGAGTACGAGATAACGGCTGTCAATAATGCCTACCTTGCTCGTGGTGAGCTCGAATATAGTTTCGTTCACGGCAGGTGGGTCGATGCAGGAACTTTCGACTCGCTCACTGAAGCGCATCAGATTCTGCTGTACGCCTCGGAAAGGGAGTTATAACATAGAGAGGAAAATGGACGAAAAACCGATTCTATCCATTGTGGTCCCGGTTTACAATGAAGCAGAAAATGTGCGTCCCCTATCTGAAAAGATTCAAACGGTATGTGATGCAATCGGCGATGCTTACGAAGTGTTGTTCGTGGACGACGGCAGTCAGGATAAAACTTTCGCTGTGCTTTCAGAACTGCGTAAACAGGCACCGGAATTGGTAGTCCTCCGATTCGAAAAGAACGCCGGACAGACTGCAGCGATGGCGGCGGGGTTTGAATACGCACAAGGTCAACGGATTATTAGCATGGATGGGGATTTGCAAAACGATCCGAGTGATATGCCGAAGCTGCTTGAAAAACTCGACGAAGGTTACGACTTGGTCTGCGGGTGGCGAAAAGATCGGCAGGATAAATTTTTGACGCGGCGTGTCCCATCTATCGTTGCGAATTGGATCATCGGTAAAGTGACTGGGGTACCTATTCATGACAACGGATGTTCCCTTAAAGCGTATCGGGCATCGGTGATTAAACAGGTCCCGCTCTATGGAGAGATGCACCGATTTATTCCTGCGATGTCTACGGTGGTAGGGGCGCGTATCGCCGAGATGGTTGTGTCACATCATCCGCGCCGTTTCGGAAAAAGTAAGTATGGGCTTGGAAGGGTGTGGCGCGTTATGCTGGATATTATTGCTTTCAAGTTCATAATTTCTGTTTTCACGCCGCGCCCGAAACCAGAAAAACCGGAAAGACTGTGGCAACGGTTATCAGATGTCCTCTTTAACCCGAAACAGAGAGCATTTCGTGCCGCTGCGATTCTGAGTCTCCCTTTTTTCATTTTAGGACGAGTTTTATTCGGCAGTGCTAACATTACAATGGTTAGTTGCTTCGGTTTAGCAGTCGCCTTATTGGGACTTGGATGGTTGACAGAGCATAATATTCAAGAGGCTAAACAGAAGTTGCCTGCGTTGGGGAAACTCGCCCGGTTTTTCATCTTTAGATGTAAACGGCGACCGGTCCGGTTTTTGGGTCCGATCGGCGCGATGTTACTGATCCTCGGCGGTGTTCTATTGATTCCGCAGGTGGGTTCGTTGAACATTGCAGCACCAGCTATTACAACTGGCATTTTGGTGTTCTGCTTTGGACTTTTCGGTGAACTGATCGCGTTTGCGAATGCGAAACACGTAAAAGATTACACTGTCGAAACGTTTTTGAATGCTAATAACGAAGGGAACTGTAGTGAATAGTCTTCCTACTCGCGAAATGTGGCGAAAGTGGCGCAGTGAATTTCCAGTAAGCAAGACTTACATTTATATGAACCACGCTGGCGTTGCACCGCTATCGCGTCGGGTGCAAGACGCAATGGCGGGATTCATAGCGGATGCGACGACTAACGGGGCGGTGCATGCTGACGATTGGGCAGAAACAGCAGAGGTCTGCCGTGTGGCAGCGTCACGACTCATCAACGCCGAGGCTACCGAAATCGCGTTTATGAAAAACACAACGCAAGGGATTCTTATCGCTGCGAACGGTATAGACTGGCGAGAAGGGGATAACGTCGTTACAACAGCGGTTGAGTTTCCTGCGAATGTCTATCCGTGGTGGAGCTTGAAGGAACGCTACGGTGTTAGCACGCAGATGGTGCCGGAACGAGATGGGTGTATCCATATTGAAGATATTGCTGCTGCGATTGACGAACGGACACGTGTTTTAACGATCAGCCATGTGGAATTCGCCTCCGGCTTCCGAAACGACCTTGAAGCCCTCGGTAAATTGTGCCGAGAACGCGACATCTGGTTTGTCGTGGACGCTATTCAGAGTCTCGGTGTCGTTGAAGTGGATGTAAAATCCTGTAACGTTGATATTCTCGCCGCTGATGGACATAAGTGGTTATTGGCACCGGAGGGTGCAGCGATATTTTATTGTGCTGATGAAAGACGGGAACAGTTGATTAACACCAATGTCGGTTGGGCGAGTGTCGTGAATCCGCGAGATTTTCTCAACTATGACCTAACACAGCCACCGGACGCAACCCGTTTTGAGGAAGGCTCTTATAACAGCGTCGGATTATACGGACTTAAAGCGGCAATCGAATTATTGCATGACATCGGTATCTCGGCAATTGAGGCACGCGTCTTGGCACTCACTGCCCGCCTAATAGCAGGATTGGTGGCGAAAGGTTATCGCGTCATTACACCGAAAACAGACACAGATCGGGCGGGGATTGTTATCTTCGAAAGTTCCCAACATACGCCTACAGAGATCTATGAGATGCTATATGCTGAGAACATAATTACAGCGGAACGTGGCAGCGGTGTCAGAGTCTCGCCTCATTTTTACAACACAGCATCTGAAATTGACCGCTTACTTGAAGTGTTACCGGAGCTTTAATAACGAACTAACCTCAATGCCTTTATAGGAAAATTACAAATTATATTTATGCAAGATAATATTCAGGCGCGCACATTGACAATCGGCATGTCGTTAATCTTAAGCACTTTGTTGATGCTCAGTGCTTGTACGATGCCGGGTGGCAATCAGAAGGCTAATAAGATCCGTATCTCCATTCAAAATACGTTACCGATCCCGCGGAAAAATGTTCCGATTGTGTTGACTGGAGCCCAACTCCGAAAGGTGAATCCTGATTTCTCTTTTAAAGCCTATTCCGTCGTCACTGCTGTAAAAGCACAGCGGAATCGGGAAGTGATGATTCAGGCACAAGCAGATGATTTGGATCATGACGGGGAGCCGGATCAACTCTGTTTTCTGCTGAGCTTAGCTCCAGAAGAGACGAAAGAGGTATCCATCCTTTACGATCCGACTGTCAAAGCGACAATAACACTTGATATCAACAAACAGACGCGGGCGGCGATCTTTCCTGAACTGGACGCTGTGGCGGCAATGGAATCAAATTTAATCGCATATCTGCTGGAATCGAATGGTGCGTTCACCGCGTATGGCAAAAAGCGGGCGGAATACTTCAGTATGGATACGATGTTCCAAGCAGAATTAGATCAAGTCGCATTAGAGGGCAGACCGCTCTCACCGGAGCTCAGGCAACACTTTGAAAGTAACGATATAGTCCTCTCCCAACAGATTCAAATAGAGATAGAGAAACCGGAGCGACAGTGGGTTGTACGCGATCTGGAGAACCAAGAGACCTACTTTATCCGTAAATCGTTTGATAGTGAGATTTCCGATCTCGGGCAGGAAACGCAGACAGATGGGCAGTTGAATGTCGTCAAATCCATTGGGTTATCGCTGAACGCCCTTCTCAATCTTGAAACCACCGAAATGGTGGGACTAATACCTCGCGGAGGTCTAATAGGCTGCGGTGGGATCGCACTCTGGGATAAAGAATCGACGCTGATTCCACTCCCCGCTGAAGGTGACTACGTCCGGATTCTCGCCAATGGTTCAATTCGTTCTGTTGTTCAAAGGATTTTCCCGGCGTGGAACATTGGGGGTGAAACCCGTCAATTAACTCTAACAACCTTTATCTATGGCGAAAACCCGTGGATTGAGCATCATATCCATATTGATGGCGACTTACCGACAGATTACGCTATCGTTACAGGCATTCCGAATCTGAAAGATGGTTATAAAGTGGACATAGAACAAGGTTGGCTCTGGAGCTGGGGCACAGACCTAAGCGGTATAGATACACTCGGTATGGCACTTATTAGGCCCGCTGGTGGCAACAGATATGACACAGTTGTGTCTGAGGAAACCGATCGTTTGCTGGTCTTCCTAACCCCTGACGCGGATGGCAGAGTCAACTATCGGACGTTCGCTATCTGGGGCGGTGGTATCGACGGCATTGAAACAGGAACGGAATTCGCGCAGCACGTTCAAAATACCACGACTGCGCTAAAGACCCCGCCACGTATCAAGTTCTTACCGAAAGAGCCGGAGCAATAATGGAGAATGTTATGATCAATAAAGAAGCGTGCCTGCAACTGATTGCGGACCAACGGACGGATGAAATCGTTGTTGCAACGATGGGAACTACGGTGCCGTGGGGCAAAATATCGACACACCCGTTAGACTACGCTTCGGTCGGGAGCGCGATGGGACATGCTGCGGATTTTGCACTCGGTATCGCCCTCGCGAAACCCGACAAAAAGGTCGTTGTGCTTAACGGGGATGGTAGCATGCTGATGTGTTTAGGGACGTTAGCGACAATTACCGCTTTGAACACGCCACCACCGAACTATCTGCTCTTCGTTTTTGATAATGGCACTTATGAGGTTACGGGCAATCAACCGGTGCCTGCTGGTAACGCCGGTTTTAGCTGGTCCATGATTGCAAAAGGTGCTGGCTTTGAACAGGTTTATGAATTTGATGCTTCGGACACTTTTTCAACCGAACTTCCGAAAATCTGGAATGAAGTCGGTCCTACTTTTGTGAGTCTGAAGATTGCGCAAGCAGACGAACCGCCGCCGGATCGGTGGGGCGGTTTTCCGTATCCCTATCTACAAGAGTCGCTGGCTGAATCTACGCACAAGTTAAAACAGGCACTTGCTGTTTAAATTGTCTGAACCAGGATTTACAAGATTATAGGATTTTCAGGATAAGAACGGCATCGCGATTCGGAAATAGTTACTACAAAAAGGAAAAAACAATAATGGAAACTCAGAAATTAGAGATACGCCGGATGGGACAGACTGAGATGCGCCCGAACGCGCTTGCTCTGGGCGCCGCGTGGCTATGGCGGAAACCGGACGCTGAAGTTATCGGTGCGATCCGACGGGGTGTTGAACTCGGTATTAATTACCTTGACACTTATCCGGGGCACGCCGAGCATCTTTGGGGAGAGGCACTCTCCGATGGATTGCGCGAAAACGTCTATCTACAAGCGAAGGTCGGCACACATCCAGAAAGACCGAAAGATTTCTCGGCAGAAGGCACACGTTGGAGTGTCACGAACAGTCTTAAAGACCTCCGTACAGATTACCTTGACGCTGTGCTTATTCACGATCCGCTTGATATGGAGAGCGTACTGGCACCGGGGCGCGCGTTGGATACACTACTTGAGATGAAAGCGGAGGGCTCTATCCGACATATCGGTGCGGGTGTGCGTTCTCACGAATTCCATAGAGAATTGATTGAAACGGGACATATTGACATTATCCTAACCTTTTTGGACTATACCTTGTTATCACAATCCGTGGCAGAGACGACGTTGCCGTTGGCGCGCGAACACGGTGTCGGTATTATCCTTGCGAGTCCATTAGGCATGGGAAATTTGACGGGTGCAGAGCCGAATGTTGAAGATGAGCGCAGACGGAATCCTGATGCTGAACCGAAGGCTTATGCAATGTGGAAGTGGTGTCAGGAACGCGAGGTCAATATCCGGCATTTGGCGATACAGTTTTGTCTCGCTGCCCCGATAGATGGCGTTGTGATGTTCGGTCCGGCGGATAAAGCGCAGGTGGAAGATGGCTATGCAGCGGCGACTGCTGATATCCCTGAGGATATTTGGGAGGCGTTTGAGGCGGAATTTGGTATTCAGCGCGGGATGTAAATGTGAAACTTATCACGCCTTTTGTGCCACCATGCTTGCGAGGATACCGAGAATTTTGTCACATCGCTCAAGCATATAGGTTGCCATGTCAATGTGCAGCCGGTTTCCTTCCAATTTGAGGAACAGCCAATTGACTCCTGTCGTGGTAGCACCATAAACACACGGAATATCGTTTCCTTTTTCGGCATTAAAACGTTGGGCAGCGATCATCTCCGCTACACACTGTCCCAATCCTGTTATGAGGTCATCCTTCTTCGCTTCAACAAGGATGATGACAGGTGCCTCTAAGTAATACTGGTTTGGAGAGAGACTCACCAAAAAATCACATACGCCTGTCAAATCGTTTTCGGTATCAACATTGAAATCAATACCTGAAAAGAAGCTGATGCGGCGCTCAAAGTGCTCTCGGAGTTCAACAAGCAGGTCAGCAACAATCATTTCCGACTTTGCCTTTTCCGTGCCTATCGCTACGGCTAATGGGACTTTTTTAGCCAATGCTTTCGTCAGCTCTACGCTCGGTTCGATCGGCTCGGTCTCGGAAAAGATACCTACAGCCTGAATCGATTCCAGTTGAAACGCCGTTTGGACCGTTTCTAAGGTGAAGTTGCTGTAAGCCATCTGTGAGAACCCTCCATTCCGATCCTTACGCCTTTACTCCGCTTGCCAAATCTGATGCGAATTGCTTCACCGCAGTGAGCAATTTCGCCTCATCCGCTATATTCTCTTCAATAACATTAACAATAGCACTTCCAACAATCACACCATCTGCAATACCTGCTACCTGATTCGCCTGTTCAGGCGTTGATACGCCGAAACCGACACCGATCGGTTTGTCTGTATGTTTGCGGAGTTCTGCGATCATCGGCGCGATCTCATCTGACAACATCGCCCGCGCCCCTGTTACGCCTGTTAGCGAGACACAATAGATGAATCCAGTGCTGACAGATGCGATGCGTTGCATCCGTTCGGGTGGACTTGTCGGTGCGACGAGAAAGACAGTGGCGAGGTCATACTTCGGTGCGACTTCAAGGAGCGCTGGTGCCTGCTCTGGTGGTAGGTCTGGCACGATGAGACCGTCAACACCTGCGGCTTGTGCTGCTTTGCAGAACGTTTCCTCCCCCATCCGAAAGATTGGGTTATAGTAACTCATCAGCGCGATCGGGATGTCCGTGTGTTTACGGAGGGATGTCACTATCTCCAGAATCTGTTGGAGTGAGATGTTATGCATAAGTGCGCGTTCGCTGGCGCGTTGGATAGTGGGTCCGTCTGCGATCGGATCGGAAAAAGGGACACCAAGCTCGATGAGATCCGCGCCTGCCTCTTCGAGTGTGAGGATGAGTTTGGCGGTCAGTTCGGGGTTTGGGTCGCCGGCGCAGACGTAGGGCATGAATGCGCTGGTGCCTTGGTCTCGGAGTTCTTGGAATTTTTGGTCAATTCGGTTCATTATGTATAATTGGCTTCCGACTTTCTATTAAGATGTTTTTTCAATTATACCTTGCATGGATTGAATTGTCAAGAGAAGTTTCCAGATTACCCAGAGCCATTCAATTGTCCACTTTTCGATTAGATTTTCACCGCCAGACCCGGGAGAAAAAACTCTCCCATCACATCGTAGGTTGGGTTGAACGGATACAATCAAAAGCAGCCAAATCAGAGAAAACCGAAACTGTTTCAAAGACCGGCATATTCACCAGAGACCGAGTGAAACCCAACGCCTTTCGGCTTTCCTGAACGCCTTGCGTTCTGAAGTTGGGTTTCCCTGCGTTCTTGATTGTGGAGACGATATGTTGAATAGGCGTGTATTGGGTGTGGCACATCTATCTTCTCAGTTGCGTTCAACCCAACCTACTCCGCTTAGAATGCGCTTCCAATTTCCTAACCTGCACCGACAATTGAATGTCTCTGCCAGATTACTTAATGTTTTCAGCAAAACTCTCCGCGGATGGCCATATTGAGCAGAAATAGGTAAACAATTCTTCTGTCCGCTTATCAATTTGACCAAAATCCCAAATATCCTGATCACAGATTTCTTTGTTCAAGATGTGTGTCTGAAATTTAGAAATTGCAATTGGTTATAGGATATGCTATAATTTGATAATGGAACACGCAAAACGTATCGTATTCATGGAGGAGCGTATGACATCTCTCGCTGCACAGACCATCTACACACCAGCAGAATACCTCGCTTTGGAACGTAAAGCGACACTCAAAAGCGAATATCTCAACGGAGAAATATTTGCGATGTCCGGTGCAAGTCTTGCACATACTCGTATCACAGCGGATATACTCACTGAACTTAACAACCAGCTGAGAGGCGGAGAGTGTGAAGTCATCAGTAACGATATGCGCGTGAGGACGGGTCCGCAAGGTGCATACTTTTACCCCGATATTGTCGTTTTCTGTGGCGAACCGCAAGTTGAGGATAATGTCTTCGACACGCTCCTCAATCCGATCCTTGTGATAGAAGTGCTTTCACCATCAACTGAGGCGTTTGATAGAGGCGAGAAATTTAGGCACTATCAAGAACTGGCATCCCTGCAGGAATACATCCTCGTTTCACAGGACAGGGTTCGCGTTGAACATTATCGTCTTACCAAGACCCAGTGGGTGCAAACCGAATTTCGGACACGTGAAGATGTCTTGCGTCTTGATTCTATTGGATGTGAACTCCCGTTAGCAGATATTTATAAGCGTGTTCCTGAGGTCATCTCGGTGAATCACCGTCGCCCACCTTTCCAAAAATAGGCTTCATAACCGACGCGTTCAAAGAAAAGTGGAGAAGTTAAACCTTCAACCTGACGTTGCTGGACAATTTCTTGGATTGAGTCACCGAACCAAATTTGTCCGCTTTTTGGGTCGATGCCGGCGGTCTGTCCGATGCGCTCGGTGATATCATGCTGTTTCTGGTATTCCACCCAAATCTGCTTGCATTTGCGTGAATCGGCTTCTGTCCACTCTGGATGTTTCATTGTTGCCTCCTTTTTTTCTCTCGTCTTGGGTGCCAATACAAAGAGTATTCTATCACACTTCTATATGAAAATCCATTGCGAATTGTGTTCGCCGTTAAATTACGCTTTTCGGAAAGCAAATTCCGCATCTTCAAAGTCTACAGTGATGGCATCGCCATCGCGGAAGGTGCCTTCCAGCATCTGGATCGCCAACGGATTGAGGATATCGCGCTGGATTGTGCGTCGGAGCGGACGCGCGCCGTATACTGTATCAAAGCCGCGTTTGACCAGTTCGTCGTTTGCCGATTCAGAGAGCGTTAGCGTCATCTCCTTCTCCGCGAAACGTTGACTCAGCTGCGCCAGTTCCAATGTGACAATCTGTTTCAACTCTTCAATACCGAGCCGGTCGAAGATAATCAAGTCGTCGATGCGGTTCAGGAATTCGGGTGGGAAATGTGCCTGTACGGCTCCCATCACCTTCCGCCGAATTTCTTTTCCATCCAAAAGCGCATCGCTAATCCACTGACTGCCGATATTAGAGGTCATGATGACAACCGTGTTCTTGAAATCGACGGTGCGGCCTTGTCCATCTGTCATTCTACCATCGTCAAGCATTTGGAGTAGGACATTAAACACCTCTGGATGCGCCTTCTCAACTTCGTCAAGGAGGATAACGGAATACGGATGTCGCCGGACAGCTTCAGTCAACTGTCCGCCTTCATCGTAACCGACGTATCCTGGAGGGGCACCGATTAACCGAGAGACGGTATGTTTTTCCATGTATTCGCTCATGTCAATACGCGCCATAGCATTTACATCGTCAAATAAGAATTCTGCAAGCGATTTGGCGAGGTGGGTCTTGCCGACACCTGTGGGTCCCATAAAGAGGAAAGAACCGAGCGGTCGATCGGGATCGCTGAGACCGACGCGAGCGCGTCGAATCGCATTAGAGACAGCACCGACTGCGTCATCTTGTCCGATCACCTGTTCGCGTAAACGTTCTTCCATGTGGATGAGTTTCTGGGTCTCGCCCTCCATGAGTCGGGAGACAGGGATCCCGGTCCATTTTGCGACAATTTCGGCGATGTCCTCCGCGCCGACCTGTTCTTTAAGCATCTGTGTGCCTTGCGTGTTCGTTTCTATGGCCTCCCGAACAGTTTTGAGTTGCGTTTCTAATTCCGGTATTTTGCCGTATTCAAGTTCTGAGGCTCTGGCGAGGTTGCCCGCGCGCTTTGCCTGTTCCGATTCAAAACGGAGTGTCTCAATCTGTTCCATCAGTTCGCCGATCTGCGTCAAACTGGCTTTTTCGTTCTGCCATGCGGCTTTGAGTGCGTGCGCCTGCGCTTTGAATTCGGCAAGTTCTGCGGTCAGTTTTTTGAGCCGTTGCTGTGATGCGGTGTCTTCCTCTTTCTCCAATGCCTGCTGCTCTATCTGGAGCTGGATAATCCGGCGTTCTACCTCGTCAATCACCTCTGGCACGCTGTCGATTTCGATTCGGAGGCGCGAAGCGGCTTCGTCCACCAAATCTACGGCTTTATCGGGTAGAAACCGTTCGGAGATGTAACGTTTTGAAAGCGTCGCAGCGGCGACGATAGCGTTATCCTGAATTTGTACGCCGTGATGCGTTTCATAGCGTTCCTTTAAACCTCGCAAAATGGCGATGGTGTCTTCGACGGAGGGTTCTTCAACCTGTACAGGCTGAAATCGGCGTTCCAAGGCGGCATCTTTTTCAATGTGTTTGCGATACTCGTCGAGCGTCGTCGCACCGATGCATCGGAGCTCGCCGCGTGCTAATGCGGGTTTGAGCATGTTAGATGCATCGACAGCACCTTCTGCTGCCCCTGCGCCGACGATGGTATGCAGTTCATCAATAAAGAGGACAACTTGCCCTTCGGCTTGCTCCACATCGGCAAGGACGGCTTTTAACCGATCTTCAAATTCGCCACGGTACTTACTGCCTGCGATGAGCGCACCCAAATCGAGGGCGATAAGTCGTTTCTCGCGGAGACTCTCCGGAACATCGCCGTCAGCGATGCGTTGTGCCAATCCCTCCACAATCGCTGTTTTTCCGACACCAGGTTCACCGATGAGGACAGGGTTATTTTTGCGTCTTCGGGAGAGGACTTGCATCACGCGTCGGATTTCATCGTCCCGCCCGATAACCGGGTCGAGTTTGCCCGAAATTGCTTCCTGTGTGAGTTCCCTGCCGAATCGGGTGAGTGCCTGGTATTTGTCTTCTGGATTCTGATCGGTAATCCGCTGGTTGCCGCGGATGTCAACGAGTGCTTTGAGGAGTTTGTCTTTCGTTACACCGGCTTCCCGCAGGATTTTACCCACTTCGGTCTGTTTTGTCTCAGCACACGCAATTAGGAGGTGTTCTGTGCTGACGTATTCGTCTTTGAGTGCAGTCGCCTCTTTGAAGCCTGCATCCAAAACGGCTTGTAATGCTGTGGCGATCCGCATTTCAGAAGCTGCGCCTTGCACGCTGGGCATCTTTTGAACGAGCGTCTCGATTGCTGACGTAATGCCTGCACTATCGGCTCCCAATTTCTGAAAAATCGGGGCGACAATGCCATCGGACTGCTTGATAAGTGCCAACATCAGATGTGCAACAGTGAGTTCTGGGTTTTGTGCCTCTGTGGCTATATTTTGTGCTGTTTCGAGGGCTTCTTGCGCTTTAATTGTCAACCTATCAAATCTCATGATATTTCACCTCATTATTCATATTTATTAGGACTCACGCAACTTTTCTATGAAACGCTACGTTGGATGCCACTGGCGAGGTTCGGAAACCTCGCCAGCGAGGGGGCTGTGTAAGTCCTGTTTATATTAAAGCAGAAGCAAGATTTATGCCATTTTCTTTTTCGCTGGGGGTCGAAAACGGATGATTGTACACCCAAGGGCGTGCCAGTTTGGCATCCAGCTTGCAAATTTGGCAGGGACCACAGATTGATCAGGACAATTCATTATTTGTCGGAAAGTGGTTCGGTTACGACGAGCTCTTGATTGACAGCGAGATTCTCTAATGTCTGTACAACGCCGCTCTGCCAGCGGACTTTAAGTCTATGAACAACTATTTGCTTTCCAACGCCGAAAAGCAGCCTCGGATCGTTGCTACTGAGATAACTGGAGCCCCTCCGTACTTCGCGGGTTTGGGATTCAGCACCGAGGGTCAACGTTATACGCGTCCCAATGCCGTCGCGATTGCTGCGGGTGCCGATGAGCTTGAGTCGGAGCCAGTTGTTGGGTGGGTGGCTTTCATTTCGGAGGAGCGTCACTGCGCCGTTCAAGTTCGTGACAAGGATATCTGTATCGCCATCGTTATCGTAATCTCCGAAAAGGGTGCCGCGACTGACAGCAGGCTGTTCATCAAACCGAACTTCAGCAAAAGTGCCGTCGCCTTGGTTCCAGAAGAGTTGATTCGGTTGTTTGTATGAAAGTACATCTGTGGTCTGCTCAACGGTCGGAAAGATATGTCCGTTTGCGACGAAAATATCAAGGTGTCCATCATTATCGGCATCAAAAAACCCGGTGCCGAATCCCAAAGAGAGATAACTCTCCTCACCGAGCTGCGCTTTATAACTGACATCGGTGAACGTGCCATCACCGTTATTCCGATAGAGCGTGTTTGTCTCATAAGAAAAATTGGTGACAAAGAGATCGAAAAAGCCGTCGCGGTTGTAATCACCTGCATCAACGCCCATGCCGGCTTGTGCGATGCCATCCGCGCTGTAGGCGGAACCTGTGAGGATGGCAATTTCGGCAAACGTGCCATCACCCTTGTTATAGAAAAGATAGTTTGGTGTGTCATCGTTGGCAACGTAGAGATCAGGATTACCATCGGCATCAACATCTGCGGCCACAACGCCTAACCCCTTGCCGAGGAACATACCGCCCGGATCTCGAACGTTGGCGGCCTTAGTGACATCGGTAAAGGTGCCGTCGCCGTTGTTGCGATAGAGTGTGTCAGGCGCGCCTTTAAAGTGTTTCGGATGGCAGTAACCGCGGACCTTCTCGGTCGCGCCGAACGCGGGCTTCTCAAAACAGGGCGGATAGGAGGCATCTAATTCATAGTTGAGGTAATTAACAACATAGAGATCAAGGTAGCCGTCTAAGTTGTAATCAAAAAAAATCGCGCTACTACTCCAATGCGTGTCGCCTGTGCCGGATTGCGTTGTGACATCGGTGAACGTGCCGTCCCCGTTGTTATGATAGAGTCGGTTGGAACCGAAATTCGTTACGTAAATGTCCACAGAACCGTCATTGTCATAATCTCCGCATGCGACTCCGTGTCCATAACTTCCTTGATTAGCAACCCCAGCAGAGCGTGTGACATCGGTGAACGCGCCGTCCCCGTTATTCCGGTAGAGCATACTTCGGGCAGCACTATTGACGAGGTATAAGTCAAGGTACCCGTCGTTGTTATAATCGAGGAACGCGCCGCCTGCGCCGAGCGTCTCAGGCAGATGAAATTCGCCAGCGGCACCATCTGTGTGTTTAAAGTGGATACCGGCACTATCGGTAACATCTGTGAAACGAATAGAAGATTCTATGGGGAGGGCAGGCAGTGGTGTCAAGGCAAGGCATAGGGCGGAAATTGCGGTAATTATGATAAAGTTTACAATTAGGTGGACAGTGGCGAGGTTCGGAAACCTCGCCAGCAGTGGGGACCCAAGATAGGTATTCTGTACAGGTATCAACTTCTTTTTATAATTCACCATGGCGAGGTTCGGAAACCTCGCCAGCAGTGGGGACCCAAGATAGGTATTCTGTATAGGACAGACACAAATAGTCCTTAGTTCTATTGGCGTGTCCGTTGCGCTTTGAGGTTTGCCCATGTCGTGGTAAATTTGTCTTTCGATTCAACACTGACGACTTGTGCTGCGTAAGGTGCGAAATCGGCTGCATCGAAAGCGGAGTTGTAGACGATAACTTCATCTATTATACCGCCGAAGTAGTGAATATTGGTACCTGCGCCATCTTCGTCGTGGAAAACGGCGTTGGCATTAACGTGCCCGATACCGATATCATCGCCGTGCCCATAAAGCGCGCCGCCCTCTTCGCTTGCGATGCGTTCACCATTCAGCCACATTTCAAATTTACCGGGCTCAACTGCAGCATCAGCATCCCGAATAACGAGGGCGACATGATACCATTTTCCGGACTCTACCGGTGCAGAGGGCCATGCCCCAGCCCATTGGTATTCGGCGCGGTTCCAACCGGCGACATAGACTTGTCCATCAAAGACGTTGATAACGAGACCGCGGGTCCGCCCGCCTTCTTCAAAGATGGTCTGCTTCTGTTCAGTAATATCAACATCTGTGCAGTTAAAGTAAGCAGCGATTGTCCGATCCGTATAGAAGTTAGGTTGTGCAAGCGTATTGATACCGACAGAATCAGGGAGTTTAACCCCATCATCTACACCATCAAACAGCAGTGCTGTGCCAACGATTCCATCAACAACCTCTGGATCTCCAACGATATTTCCATCTAAACCTTTTCCTGAAGTGTCTGTAGCGTCTCCATCGTCAAAGTTCCAAACGCCTTCAACAGTCGCTTCATCTTTCGCAGCGTAAGTGGCTAAAGCCACCAACATGAGTAAAATACTAAGCACGCAAATAAAACGGTACTTTGCCATTTTGGTTCTCCTCTTTGTAGACTATTGTTGTTACAAAACCGAAATTTTGATACTGTGATTACTTTTGTATGCGTTGGGCTTTTAGGTTGGCCCAAGTGGTCGTAAATTTGCCTTGCGGCTCAACGCTTAAAGACTGTGCAAGTTTTGCGAAATCGGCTTGGTCGAAAGCGGAACCGTAGACGACAACCTCATCAATTAAACCAGCGAACCAGTCAATGTTAGTGCCACTTCCGCCTTCATCGTGATAGACAGCATTCTGGTTGGTGAATCCTATACCGGTGTCGTCCCCGTGTGCATGGAGTTGACCGCCTTTTTCTTGGGCGATGCGTTTGCCATCAAGCCACATCTCAAACTTTTTGCTCTCTACCTTACCGGCTGCGTCCCGTATGACTAAGCCGACGTGATACCAACGTTTTGACTTGACCTCGGCAGAGGGCCAGGCACCGTTCCAGTTATATTCTGCGCGATTCCAGCCACCGACATAAACTTCACCATCATATACATAGATAACTAAGCCACGTGTGCGTCCGCCCTCTTCGTAAATCACCTGTTTCCGGCTGTCAATCCCAACGTCATCGCAGTAGAAGAGTGCAGCGACCGTGCGGTTGGTATAGGGACCGCCTGTGTTTATGTCCGCGGAATCTGGGATTTTTATGCCATCATCTTCGCCATCGAACTGCAACGCTTTTCCAGCAATGCCATCAACGCTTTTGGGATCCCCAACCAAATTGCCATTTAGATTCTTTTTAGAACTATCTTTAGCAGTGCCATCGTTAAATGTCCAGTTCGCAGCGGCTGTCGCTTCATCCCGCTGCGCGTCCGCTGCCATAATCGGCAACAGCGCGCAGAGTAGTAGCAGAATACTCGCTATGCAAATTATTCCTCGAATCATTTCACTTATACCTCCTTACGGATTCCACCCGCTTATCCGTGTTCGTTAATTTTCTTGTGGTGGATGTATCTGTGCCTCAAATTTTTGAACACACAATCTGTGTTTAATTATTGAAAATTAGCAAAATTTTGTCAAATTAAAAATTTCAATCTTCCGCAAAAGATTCGTCCTTCATTTTTATCGAGCACTATAGTAACCGAGAAACGCAATATCTCGTAAACCGCGAAAAAGTTTTCGTCTGACAGCGAAACGACTTTTCGCCCAACTTTCTATATATTGCACTGCATCACGTGGGGTCAGTTGCGTAAAACGACACGGTTTCCCAATGAAGAGTGGCGGTCCCCACTGAAATAGGAGGAGCGCAAAACGGAGTTGCGTCCGCAACGGCTTGGGCAATTGCTTAACGAAGTTGTCAATCGTAATAAGCGGTATCTCCAACGCTGCATCGGACGGGACTCCCACCATATAACCGCACACAGCCTTGAGAATCTCGTGTTCAACTTCCGTGAAAAAGTAGGTAGCACTTGGCGGTGTTTTAGGCATCAGGGTGTTCACGCGATTGTGTTAAAGATTCGCATAATTCGCGTGCCTCTATAACAAGTTCTGCTTCACAGTGCCGAATTTGTAACACCTTTAAGATATTTGATGGCAGTTGCTTGAAGATTTCGTCCCATTCGAGGTCTCCGGTACCCGGTGGATGATACGCTTCAAGGTCTTGAAGGTCGTGTAGGTTTACACCGACGAGATGCTCGGCATAATGCTCAAGCCATGCGTCTGCCCAGCACACGCCAAGTTTTTCTTGACGTGCTGCATGCCCGACATCATGCCAATACCGCATTGGGCTCCCGTAAAACTTTTCAAAGAACAATCCGACCTCATCAAAATTCGGGATTTGATAGTAATGTGGACGATTCTCAATAGCGATACAGAGTTCCATCTGTAATGCACGTTCGTTTAATTCATCAAGGCTTCGGAGGACAGCGTCGTGGTGTTTTGCTTCCTTGCGTTTCCGCCATTCTGTGGCTTCTGTGACCTTTTGACCGAAGGCTTCAAACTCGCGCTCCCCGTAAGTGTAAAGGTCGGTCATCAAGTAGGATCGGTCATAGGTATCAACTGCGCCGAGGTGGAGGACTACGGTTGGGGATCCTAATTCAAGGGCGAGTTCCATCGTCTGGCGGGTGCGCCGGACTGCCTCGCGCCGTTCATCTGCGTTGAGGCTGGAAAGTAAAATTTTGCCCTTCTCTGCGTCTGCCTGTGATGTTCCGGGGAGAATAGGACAAAAATTGTGGATAGCGCAAGGCGGATTTTCACGGAGATATGGCTTGAGCTGCGCGACTTGATCGGGTGTAAGATGCCTGCTGAGTGCCAACGTCTCAAACCCGAGATTCTTGAGTTCGTCGAACAGCGCGGCACCGTCTTGCTGTTTTAAAGCGTTCCACATTGTTGAAATTGCTAACATTTTATTGACAACTATTGTACGATTACTTTGCGGCCTACGACCTTCAGTCTGCCCTGTGCATACCACTTAATCACTTCAGGATAAAGTTTGTGTTCCTCAATCTGAATTCGGTTGTGTAAACTTTCGTGGTCGTCCGTATCCAAAACAGGGACGGTCGCCTGAGCGATAATAGGACCGGAATCTACGCCCTTGTCGACGAAGTGAACGGTGACACCGGTGATTTTCACCCCATACGCTAATGTATCAGCCACAGGGTGTGCCCCCGGAAATGCCGGCAAAAGCGTGGGGTGGACATTCATAATACGGTTTTTATATTGCTGGACGAAAGGTGGTTGGAGCAGCTTCATAAATCCCGCGAGGACAATGAGTTCCACAGCATAATGTTCAATGCGGTTTGAAATTTCTGCATCAAAATCGACGCGAGTCTTAAAATCTTGGGCTCTCACAACGTGTGTCGGTATACCTGCCCGTTTCGCTCGTGTGAGTGCATAAGCCTTCCGTCGGTCGCTGATCACAACTGCGATCTCAATCCCACTTTTTTCGTCTTGATGTAGCTGCTCAATCAGGGTTTGGAGATTGGTTCCGCTTCCTGAAACGAGAACTGCGATTTTCATATTTAGTAGTTATCAGTTCGGTTTTTTCTGCGAAAAAACCTTTCAGTTGTCAGTTAAAGAAACCGACTATGGCGTTAGCCCTACAAGAAACCTTTTCACTGACAATTGATAATTATTTCCGTGAAGGCTGAGAGCCGATGGTTTCCGATAGTCCCTTACCAGTACGAGTTGTTTGTCCGCTGTCCTTCTGGGATAGGCACCCAAACGCCCCGAGTTTTGCTCGCCACCTCTTGCTGAAAATCGTCATAGGTGCCGACGACGCTAACGAGGACCTGTTTTTTCTCTAACATTTGGATGATGGCGCGTGGTGAGTATTCACCTTTTACAGGTTCATCTGTAACGAGAATGAAATACGGTTTTGCATTCGATCGGAGTTTTAGCCGTCGGAGCCCCTCCGCTACAGCGTCCAATAACATTTCATCGTCTTGGCACCGCAATTCAATGATTTTTCGGACCTGTTCAAGCGTCTGCGGTGGATTGTAGACGTTGATCATGTTCACAGATGCCCGCGACCGGAAACGGACGACCCCTATCTGATAATCTACTAAAGCGTTATCCAAGTCCCGAACAAGTATATCAAGTTGCTGTAAAAAATTGGGAAGTTTATCGTCCATACTCTCGCTACTGTCAACAAATAAAATAAGATCAACGGGCGCGTAACTGCCATGTTTGAGTACATCGCTACCGATTTTTTTAGAAACATTCGCCCATTGTGCGTTCCGTAGCGATACGGCTTTACTTCTCCGAGTCATCGCTCTATTGATCCGTTGCGCCATTTGCGGGCGCGACTTTTCAGGAATGAGATGCCATTTACCGCCTGTCTCATTGGCAAGTCGCTGATGTTCATCAAGCGGAAGCCCGAGGACATTGACATAGATACCGAACTCTCGACAGTAAGCAATAGCATCCTTCACCTTCAATCCTTCTCGACTCGTTAAAGGTTCGTCAGTAACAAGAATAAAATGCCTTTTAGATGTAGGACGGAAGCGGAGTTCTTTGGCAGTTTCCACAATAGCATCTAAGGCGTTTTCATCCTGATGGACGTCGATGGCTTGGAGCGTACGTTTGTATTCAGTGTAACTTTTCGTTAGTTGGACGACGTTGATGACGTTGTGTTTTTCAAGTGCCCAGAATTCTGTGACACCGAGTGCATAATCGATTTTGGAGGCTTTGTAGACATCTACCATTTCTTTGAGATGCTCAATAACAGCTTCGATATTATCACGCATACTGCCGCTGGCATCAATAACGAAGACAACATCAATTGGACCGCCCTCGCTCGTTTTGACAATCTCTTGTGCCAGTTTTTGCATAAGTCTCGGAAACGGTATATTAGGCAATTCTTTCCGCTTTTCGCGAATCTCTTCCACCAATGCCGCCGATATAGCCTCCTCCTCTTCTTCCACTATTTTAAGGGTCGAAACTTTCGGTGCGCGTTGAATTCTGGGAGGTCCTGAGCGTTTCGCGCCAAAAGTGGTATCGCCCGCTGGACTCGCGGCCTCTGTCTTTGATAAATTCCTGTCAACTTTACGAGGTGTCTCGGTGGCGGTGCTGACATCGTTCCAGTTCTTTTCCGACAGGTCGAGGGCGGCTGAAGGTTTCTGATTTTCAGTATCGGGTTGCAAACTGCGTCCTAAGGCGAGTCGCGGGGTCTCAGTCGCTACAGCAACAGGGGAGGCAAGAGATGGCGGTGATTCCCCGGTACTCACATCTACCACCTCACGTGAAGGCGTGTAAAGACGCGGTGCGATCTTCTTCATCGGCGACTTCGGTCGTGCAGTGTTTTCTACTGCAATGAGTTCCGCTGCGAGACCTGCCTTGTCTGATACTATCGGTCGATTCTGCACCACGAAGTAAAAGGTGGTGATGAGAAAAAACAGATGAAATATCAGTGAAACGGATAAAGCTTTCCGGGTTACTGACTTGATTTTCCAAGTTTTATATGTCTGGTTTACTGATTTCATTTTCACTTTCCTTGAAGGTAGCCTGTAAGTAAACGCTTCGGTGGTTCGGGTTGAATAACCTCAAAGGAAATTAATTTTTCGGCATTCAGTTCAAGTTCATGCGATTTTTCCACCAACTTATCACCAGAAGGTGGATAAAGCGTTCCACCTACCATCGTAAAGACAGCGAAAGTTAGTATGAAGATATAAACAGGACTGCGCGTCCGAATATTGTAGCGGAGGCTACCCATCAATGTAGAAAGGGATCGCGTCCATCCGAGAGATGTTTCAATAAACCGTGTGACGCGGAATCGCAGCGAATCGTGCTGTCGTTGCTGCTGTGCAGCTTCCGATACGCGTGCCATCACGCCACTTAAAAAATCATCAGTAACTTCCACGTCACCAGCATGGCGGAGGAAACTGTCGGTTTGTTGTAAGCGTTGGATCTGCTTAGCACAAACATCGCACGTTTTGATGTGCCGCCGGAGGAGATGACGTTTCCATGCGGGTAATTCTTTGTCAATGTAAGCGGAGAGTTCGTCTGGACTCGCACGTAGTGCTTCACATTCTGCACTGCGTATATCTGGAGATTGGGGCTGTCTATATTTTTTCATTCGAGCTCTCCTCCCGTATCCCGGCTTTGATAAGAAGTTTTTTCATTTTTTGCCGCGCGCGATGAATCAACGCTTTAACGGCTCCTACGGAGCATCCGAGAATTTCTGCGACCTCTTCGTATCGCAAATCGTGATATGTAACGAGCGTTAATGCGACCCGTTGATTTTCTGGTAACTGTGCGAGTGCTTTTCGGATCATCTGTCGCTGTTCCTTTTTTTCGAGGAGTATATCGGGCTGGTAGCGGGTATCCTGCATGATCTCGGTCTGGTAAACATCCTCGTCTTCCTCAACTAAATCCTCAAAGAAGTAGGTATTCCGACGTGAACGGTTCCGAATCTCGTTCCGACACAAATTGGTGGCGATCGTATAGAGCCAACTTCTGAACGACGCGGTCGGTTGATAACGGTCCGCGCTTTTGAAGACGCGAAGGAACGTTTCTTGGGAGAGGTCTTCAGCGCGGTGATAATCGTCGATAGATCGGTGAATATAGTTAATCAAGGGGTTTTGATAGCGTCGCACGAGCAGCTCAAACGCCCCTATATCCCCCTTACGACATTTCATCATCAGATCCTCATCGGAAACAAACATGTCTTTCTCCTTCGTTTCATACCTTTGAAGTATCTGCAGCAAGCTTCAATTTAATTAGCATTGCTGTTTTGTATGCGGTGACTGCCTCACGCCGTTTGCCTTGAAATGTATAGACTGCGCCAAGTTCAGAATGCAACTCGGGGTGATTTGGAATAAAACGGATGGCGCGCGTGTAAACGTCAACGGCTTCGTCGTAGCGTTTCAGTAAACGATACGTTGCAGCGAGATTGAGGTGCGCTGTCGGCTCGCGCGGTTCATAAGTCACCGCCATTTTGTAAGCGTCTAACGCCTTTTCATAATCGCCGCTCATAAAATGCGCCAAACCGAGATGGAAATACGCCTCCGCCGACTCACGGTTATACTGAAGCACCTGCTGAAATTCTTCAATCGCTTTCGGATAGTTCCGAGCGTTTAGGGCATCTGCGCCGTTTTTTAAGTGTTTCGCGGCGGTCTGATGCACATGAATATCAACCTGTCCACGCTGGATGAGCTGTTTTTGCGCCTGATCTGATGGCACTTCGGACTCGTCAGTTACTAAGGCATTTTCTGCGTCGGGTTTGTTGTCTTTCATCCATTTTTCCTATGATTTAACGCGCGATGCGGAATCCAATGACAAACTCCGCATAACCGCTGCTAAAAAAATCATAACTGGTGCAGGTACTATAGTCATGATTGTAATACCATGCGCCGCCACATGCCACACGGAAATTTCCTTCGTCATCATAAGGCGTGCCTGTCCACTCCCAGACATTGCCGATCATGTCGTAACAACCGAAAGGACTGATGCCATCGGTGAAACTAACGACTGGAGTCGTTGTGCCTGCGCCGAGTTCTGCGGTGTTGCACCGCGGTTTGTCAATCTCATATCCCCATGGAAACAGTCTGTCATCGGGGCCGCGTGCAGCGTATTGCCATTCGGGGAAGGTCGGCAGCCTACCATTGACGTAACGGCAGTATGCTTCAGCATCTTCACAAGTAACCCAGACCACTGGATGATCGCCTCTGTTTTCTGGATAGATGTCGTCTGTCCAATCCGGCGGTGGCGTATGTCCTGTCTCCTGAACAAACCGTTGATATTGTGCATTGGTTACAGGATAGACTCCGATCTCAAATCCATCCATCTCAAGCGGTGTGCATTCTTCGCCGATGTAAGCGATTCCTACAGGGATGTGAACGGTTGCATCTAATGCCTGTAGTGCGGCATCACGGACATTCTCATGCTCGTGTGCAAGTGCATAACCGAGCGGTGAGATAACTTCACCGACTGGCGGCGTTGTGAGCTGTGGCATCGTTTCCCAACCGAGGTCTGTGCTGAGTAGCACTCGGGCTGCATCGGACAACGAGTCGTCGAAGTGCCAGGTCCAATAATCACGGCATAGCTTTTGGAGTGCCTCTGGTGTCCTGCGTTCTACCAATGCGATTCGAGCCGCGCTCGATTTTGTGATATTGAGTGTATTTTTTGTTGTAACGCTGTTCGTGCGTTCCATGTTTACTATGATAGCAGAAAAAGAATGATTTGTGCAAGGTATCTTTCTCAGAAAAAGCTGTTGATCCTATCATACCTCATTTCCTACTGCCGGCCCGGTGTCAATTTCATCAGGCAAGTTATCTTCCGTGATTTGAGCGAGAAGGTCCGCCAGCGTATAAGTCGGCTCGCTTACGCCTACTGATGAATACGCCTCCTCCGGAATACTACGATTGGGAACTGCAGTTTTAACGCTTACATTCAAATGATCTACATTAATTCCTATATCCGATTTTAACATCAAGAGGATTTGGCAATGTATCGCAAACACCCAAAACATATCCTCAATCGGATCTTTTTCTTGCGAAATTATTTTTAGGGACATGTCCTCTTCTTCCTCCTGATGCCTATAAGGCTAATAATCGGAAATAAAGTCAGGTATTTCCAGAAGCATTGAAAGTGTTTCTAACACCTCTTCTAATGTCTCATCAGGCAAATAACATAAGTATTCGGCTTTTCTCACCCGCCAATCCATGCTTTTAATCTGATCAACCCGGATAACACCGTGGACCTGCAGCCCCTCGGGAATCGGGACGGAAAAAGGATCTTCTTTGGTCTTGCTTGTAATTGGACACATCACAGCCAAATTTCTGGTATGCACGTTAAACGTCCAAGGAGAGATAACAAGAGCAGGGCGACGCTTCGTAATCTCATCTCCTGCTTGCGGATCAAAATCAACTAGTACTACATCGCCAGCTACTGGGAAATAACTCCGGTCGTACCCTGTTGATATTACCATACTTCATCGCCCACCGGACATCCGGTATCAGCCTCATTATATTCGTTATGTTCAGGGGTTTGTGCTAAAACTTCTGCAAGTTTCCGACGGGGCCGCTTCATAGGACGATTCACTCTCTCAGGACGATGCGGCTTGGCAGGAACAGAACTAATATCCTCATTGTATTCGTTATGTTCAGGCACTTGTGCTAAGACTTCTGTGAGCTTCCGACGGGGCCGCTTCATAGGACGATTCACTCTTTCAGGACGATGCGGTTTGCCTGGATTTAACTTTTCTGCCCCCGGAACAGGTTTCTCTTCTTTACGGTTAAGTGATGCTAAAAATTTGATATATGCAAAAATAATCAGACATTCTTGCAAAGATATTACTTTTGTGGACATGATATTTCCCCCCTTGCACTTGCATGTTAAGATTTTAGCAGACATTGAAGCGGCGTGTCAAGGATTCTTCATTCCAACCCTAAAATTGTGGGGATTTCAGTTAATGAAGCCACTTCATAGTCAGGTTGAATTCCTGTGTCGTTCGGTACCCCTTCACGATTGAGCCAGACAGAAGGCACGCTAACGTTTTTTGCCCCCGCGACATCGCTTTCAAGGGAGTCGCCTACGTGTAGCATTTGTGTGAGTTCGCAACCTGCTCTCTCAGCTGTTATTTGAAAGATTTTCGGGTCCGGTTTTTCAACTTGTACATCTTGCGAAAAGACAACAAAAGCGAAACGTCCTTCGAGTCCACACCGTTCAGGATAGGTGTTTCCGTTTGAGAGTAATCCGAGTTTGAAATGCGGTGCCAAAGTGTCAAAAGTCGGGATAACATCGGGATACAGCTCTATATCTTCAAAGCGGTGCTTCCGGTATATCGCGTTCAGATGTGCAGCGAGGTCTTTATCAGCACAACCTATGTGCTCAAGCGTCCGTTCAAATGCGCGCAGCCTGATCTCTTCAAGGCTCCAGATTTCGCCCTTCACGGTTTCAGCAAATTGCTCGCGAATTGCAATCATTTCGTCAATTGTTAGGTTTAGGACGCGCGGCGTTGGACGCTGTTTTTGCAGCTCTATCAAAGTGTGCTTAAGTGAATGGCGCATCACCTTCCGAAAATCCCATAAGGTCATGTCGCCATCAAAAGAGATTGTTGAAATTTGCAATGATTTCTCCGTTAGAAAAGGCATTGATGACATCGTTTACGAAATGCCTAACGCGGCTTTCAGGCAAGCATCTATTTCCGCCCATCGTAGTCTCAGAGAGTCTGCCAATGATGCCCTGAATTCGGGATTGATTGGATGTAATTAGTTTGTCACATCGAACGACAGAATTAAAGCGAAGTCCGCTTTGTTGCCCATCTGTCGCTTCAAGATCAATAAAATACTGCGTTGGAGCTCCGACTCTCCGATGTAAGTTACTTGTGATACCTGCAAGCATCGTAGTGTTAAGCCTCTGATTCCATACGTCCGATTGCACAACAAGTGCTGGTCTCATTTTGCTTCCCGTGTGGTTACTATAAGGAAAATCCACCAAGACTATGTCACCGCGTTTAACTCTCATCATCCCTCCGTGGAACCATGTCGTTATAAACGTCCATCTCTGGGTCATCCCAGCCAATACTGCGTCCCATCTCAATGAGTAAGGCTGTTCGTTCCTCCTCCGTTATTGGACCGTCGTCGTAGTATATACCTTTTCGCATCTGTTCAAACGTTTCAATAGGTAACACAACATATTCCACATCTGTCTCTGGATCCACTAACCGTACGGGATCCTCCTGAGCGTCCTTGATCGCTTGTTGAATTTCTTTAGAAAGGGCAATCATAGCTTGTCCTCCATTATTGATAGACCGATCGAAGCGTGGATCTGTGCGAATTTCCACGACTCGTCGGTTTTTTCCAATACACCTGTCATCCGCATCACAAACTCCTCTGGTGTACCTTGCCATTTAAGTTTCCAGATTTGCCGGGTATAGAACCAGGCGACATCGCTTCGCTCCTGGACATCAAGATGAATAAATTTGATGCTGAAATCCTCAGTGCTTGCGACGTGGTCTCGATAATACGTCACGATTTCCGCGCCCCCTTCAACAACTTCGTCTGCATCGGTACCGATCTTGACGTAGTGTGTTGTAGGGAGCATCATTTCAATGAGGGTTTCAGCATCTCCGGCAACGAGTGCGTCAAAATATGATGTTACTGTATCATGCGCATTCGGCATCATGGATTCCCGTGAGTGCATTCCACAAGGCGATACTCATCTGTTCGCACGCCTGCACGACAGTGGTGTGAGATTCGGATGACAACGCGCCGATGCGTTCAAGCAATTTCTCGGCTTCATGTTCATTGTGCGAATGCGTTTCAAAATAGGGCTCAACGATTTCAGGGAGTTGGTAGAACGCCTTTAACCCCGCGAGTTTGGATTGTGCGGTTGCGGGTTGCTGCGCTTCAAAGGCATAGAGCGCGCCGAGTGCGGTCGCTGGTTCGGAGAAGAGTTCATCTGCTGTCTCAAGCAGTGCCTTCACCTGCGGGATTTGTGCTTCAGAGACGGCGGTGTCGAGTCCATCGGCAAAATCCGCCCACATATCAATGTGTTCTGTCTCTTCCTCAGCGGTTTCGGCATCGTGGAGTGTGTTCCAGCCGCTTGGCAGTGTAGCGATAAAGGCACCGTATTCACGGGCATAGGCGCGTAGTGCATCGACTGGCAACTCGCCAGCACTCCATGCTTGGTAAAACGGATGGTTGAGTAAGTTGTAATCCGCGATTTTGTTGTCTAACGCTTGTTTGTAATCCATCAAGTTGGTTACTCCGTTTCGTGTGTAGATAAAATTGAACTGGACGGCGTTGCTTCAATTGAAAACGCCATTTGTGGTATGTCTTTAATATAGCATATCATATCATCGGTGTCAAGAAAGAAAAATCGTTTGCATTAAAGGTGAAATTTGCTATAATAGTGTTAGCGAATCAAAAACATTGTCTGTTTAAGGGGATTGTATTATGACTGAAGAACAGAAATTTATCTTTGATCTCAAGGGCTACCTGTTAATCCCTGAAGTTTTGACAGCTTCGGAGATTACGGACCTGAAAACACAGATTGAAACTATCCGTACGGATCCTGAATCTTTGCCGCCCCACGAACGACAGTTTCCGGGTGGGACAGCTTCATTTTTAATTGACCATCCTGTGGTGCTGGACGTTCTCCGTGAGATTCTCGGGGAAATTCGGATGGAGTCGAGTTGGTTCACCTATCGAACCGTAGGGAACGGTGGGCCGCCACCACATGGGGGTGTGCGGAACGTCAATCCGAACTTCAACTACCAGTGTCACGATGGGAAGATATATTCTGCGTTAACGCGTGTTGTCTTTGAACTGAACGAAGTCGAAGCAGGTGAAGGCGGGACGCTCTTCTTGCCGGGCAGCCATAAGGCGAACTTCCGAATTCCTGAAGCGCACCGGCAGACAGATTCGCCGCTCTTTGAGACCTATAGTTGTCCGCCAGGGTCTGTGATTATTTTCACAGAAAACCTTTGTCATTCCGGGGTTGCGTGGCAAAATCCGGATCGTCCGCGGATCGCTATCTTCAACTGCTATAATTTCGTTGGGTGTCAATTCCACAAACCGTCAGTCCCGAAGCACGTGATTGAAGGATTGCCCCCTGAAAGACAGGCGTACTTCCGTAACGTTTGGGTTTGGCATCAAAGCGGTCCTGATAACGGCAAGAATCTACGGTACGAGGGGTAAGATGTGTTGTGGACAAGTGCGCCGTAAAGGCGGGGGCACCGGTGCCTTACACAACAATATTGATATTACGTATGCCGATTAACGCAGCACGGACAGATGCCTCGCGAAGCGTGTCAAAGTGGCGATGGGTAACACTCGGCGTGATCATTAGTATCGTGCCGACCATCAATATCCTTCTGATGGGCATAAGTGCCGTAGTGCTGAGTATTTTAGCACCGACAATTGATCTGTCCACGCCTCAGCGGCAAGCAGTTTATTTTCAAAATCCGGCGCGCTATACGGTAGAATACCGGCGGACAGCAAAAAAGATACGGTGTATGTGGACTTTTTACGGATGGCTTGGCGGCATCATTATTTTAAATTTTTTTTGAAGGGAAGGGTTATGAGAATAAGAGAAGTCGTTGTAACCGGTCAGAACCGAGTCGAATTGCAGACTGCGGAGATAGATGCGCCGGTGCTCGCTCCCAATGAATTACTAATAGATACAGAATATACCTTTATCAGTAGTGGAACAGAACTTGCAAACTATACTGGGAAAGAGCCGAAAGTTTTTCAGAAGGGTGCTTGGTGCGAGTATCCGTGGCGTTCTGGTTATGCAAACGTTGGGATCGTCAGTGAAGTCGGTTCGGGTGTTACGCGCGCGGCACCTGGTGACCGCGTTTTCACTTACGGACGACACGCCTCAACGATTCGTTATACGCAAGATCGGTTGATTGCGCCTGTTGGAGAAGCGGTAGATCCGGCTGTGGTTGCGGCATCACGGATGGCAGGTGTTGCGATGACGGCGATAATTGTAGGTGAAATCGGTACGAACCCGTGGGTTGTTGTTTTCGGGTTAGGACTTGTCGGGAATCTGGCATCCCAAATATTTCAGATTCAGGGGTGCCGCGTGATAGGTGTGGATCCGGTAGCAGCACGACGGCAACTTGCCGAGCGATGCGGGATTGAACGGACCGTTGGAGGCAGTCCGGATGCGGCACAAGCGGAGATTCAGGAAATCACCAGCGGCGGACTTGGCAATATTACGGTTGATGCGGTTGGACACAGTGGTGTCGTTATGCAAGCACTGCGTGCTACGGCGAATCATGGGCAACTTATTATTCTCGGTTCGCCACGCGTCTCAGTGCCTGGCGATCTGACCGAGTTGCTGTCTGAAACGCATCTCCGATGGATTACGATCCGTGGTGCATTAGAATGGTGCGTGCCGATGTATCCTGACATCGGGAACCGAACTTCTCAATTCGGCAAACAACAAACTATTTTTGATTGGATGGCGCGCGGGCAGCTGCACGTCGAACCGTTAATCTCGCATCGTCTCAAACCTGATCAGATTAAGCAGGCTTATGATGGTCTCCTGAATGAACCGGAGGTGTATACCGGTGTTGTTCTGGATTGGAAATCTTTGTTTTAATACTTTAACTATCAATTCGCCTCCGTTATAAATGTTAAAGCACGAGTTGGTGGTTAAAACTAGAAACAGCAAACGGTCCCAACTCAGTGGACTGAATCAGAAACCTGCCCGAAACGAAGTGGAAGGGCAGCCCAGGAGCAATAGTTAAAATGGAAAAAACAGATTTGTTACAGCATTGTACCGAGTCCGAATTGCCCCCGGGTCTCAAATTGCGGATCGATAAGGGGCAAGTCTCGGACATCACATTTTCACCGGATGGTACACGGCTCGCGGCGGGCGGTGATGGACGTATCTGGATCTACGATACTGCCAGCGGTTCGCAATTTGCGATGCTTTCAGGCTATACAGAACGGGTGCGTGCGGTGGCGTTTGCGCCAGATAACGCCCTCCTCGCGAGTGGGAGTGAAGACAATACACTTCGTCTATGGGATACTGTAACGGCTCGTGAGACCTTGACACTTGCGGGCGATTCCAATTTGGTACAGGCGTTAGCGTCTTCGTCGCCGGATGGTGTTCCGCTGCCTGGGTGGGATCCCCGTACAGAACGGTTGCTTGCGAATGCGACTGAAACCCCGGGGCGCATTAGGAGTTTGGCATTCTCACTGGATGGCACAACGCTTGCCAGTGGGAGCGTGGATGGCAAAATTCGCTTATGGGAAGTTGAGACAGGCAGATCGTTATCAACTTTCTCGGCGCATGACGGTATCGTTTTGGCTTTGGCGTTTTCGCCGCAAGGCGAGGTGCTGGCGAGTGGTGGTTCGGACACGCTCGTTCGATTGTGGGATGTGGATAGCGAACGTCTGCTCTCTATCTTAAGAGGACATACCGATTCGGTGAGTGCCCTGGCATTTTCGGGTGCTGGTGACCTGCTCGTAAGTGGCGGCAGGGACCGGCATATTCAAGTATGGGATGTAGAAACCGATGACCTTATATCCTCATTCTTAGTCAAGGAAGGGGCTATTCGGGAATTGGCGTTTTCGACAGATGACGCAAAACTTAAATGTGTGACTCGAGAAGGGTCACTTCTTGTAAGGGAATGACAGAAGGAGCTGAACAGTGATTGGTATCTCTTATCATGCGGGTGGAATGAAAGACATTCCGCTAAAGGAAGTTATCACAATTCTCGCTGATGTTGGTTACGATGCAATTGAGATGATGTGCGGACCAGAGGCGCATATCCCCTCCGGCGAAGTCACCGACAGTTTGCTAAAAGCGGTTAAAACGATGGTAACCGACAGCGGACTAAAGGTCTCTGTTATCAATCCTTTTACTGGAAAAGGTTTATACCAACTGGCGGTGGAGGATCAGCAGGGTGCGGTTGACCATTACGCGCTGCTTCAAGATGTAGCAGTGGCACTCGGTGCAGGCGGTGTTAATTTCCTCACAGGCTATGGTGGCGATAAAGGCGACGCGTTTGCATGGCGGCTCCTTGTGGATGTGCTGAAGCCGATCTGTCGGCGTGCGGAGGAACTGGGTGTGACAATGAACATCCACAATCACGAAGCGACGACGATTGATGCTGCCTCAAAAGTGACACTGCTGATTGAACACGTCGGGTCTGAGGCACTGAAGTCTCTCAACGACATCACTAATTTCTATCATCTCGGAGAAGACATCGCTGAGGTTACCGAAAAACTGGGTCCGTTGACCGCGCATTGCCATGTCAAAGGCGTGGCAGGGATGTATCCGTATAGCACCTTTCTGATTCCGGGTGAGACGGGAGACGAGTTGGATTTTCGGACGTTTGCAGCGAGTTTAGGAAAAGTGGGATATGATAAATATATCTCGGTGGAAACGTTCCCGCACATGCGGATGGAGAAGGCGCAAATCGCTTATGATATGATGGCGGGAACATTGAAGGAATTGGGTCTACGAATTCGCGATAGACGCGGTTGAAAACCGCGCCTACAAACGACCAGCTATGATGAACCATTTTCTAACGCTTTGATGCCGGGCCAATCGCGCCACATGTCTTCGTTAGGGGGTTCCTCTTGGGTTTGTGCTAATTCTGTCTTTCGGAAGTCGTATAGAACCGCCTGTCGGATCTGCTGCGAGTAGTTATGTCCGGCGGCGTGTCCGATGCGGTGGTGCCAGAAGACGACATCGCCCGCGTTGCCGTAGCATTCAACGCCTGGACCTCTACTGATACGTTCCCGATCAACATCATATTGCGGTGTTGGCTCGTTTTTGTATTGGGAATAGTAATCGTAGTAGAAGATGCGATGGCTTCCGGGCCAGACAGTAAATCCGCCACCCTCCGGTGGTACATCGTCAATATAACCGACTGCGCCGAGATGAAAGGGATGCGCGTCTACATGACACCCGATTGATTTTTTAGGGACATCGCCGTAAGGGAGTGTGCAATAGATACCACGTACACGATCAGGTTGGACCAAATTTCCCTCACCTAAAAACTGCTCTGCCATCCGCCAGACGTTCGGGTCGGTAGCGAGCAGTCGGACCATCCACTCTTCACCTCCAGGTTCACGAAAGTTCCAACGGAAACCGCGTCGATTATTGTCTTTATCAACGTTTTCTTCTTCAGGGGTGAAGGGACCTATCCAGGTTTCAGGATCCTCACGTTTGCGTCCTTCGGGCGCGCCGTCCCAGAGTCTTGCGCGTGCGCGTTCCATCAATTCGGGATCAAGGACGTTCCGTTTCACCAAGTATCCTTCAGTTTTGAAAAATTCGATGTCTTTCCGTGTAAGTTCAACCATTGTGTTATATCCTTCTTCGGGCGTGCTGACGGAAATTATACTCAGAAAGGGTTGAATATCATCTCTTCAACCAAAGTTAAAGAATTTTATAGACATTTAACGATTTTTTCAAGGAAAAGTAACAAATTTTTGTCAGATGGCACTATTTTAGCAAGCATGCAGACTTTACGAGCGCAGTCAAGAAATTTGACAAGACGGTGCATTTCGTCTATAATTATGTGTATGCTGCGATTCATAATTATCATATTGCTTTCCATTTCATATCCAACGCTTCTCTTTGCGCATCCGGAGGGGACAGGTAAGCACGTCGTTGAAGCTTCCCGCATTGAAGGTGAACCGCCACAGATTGACGGGATCCTGGACGATGCTGTATGGCAAGAGGCAGCACCGCGCAGCGGTTTCGTTCAACTGGAACCGGCACGCGGTAATCCGGCAACGGATGACACAGAATTTCGCATTGCTTACGATGCCCATAATCTCTACGTTGCATTCCGATGTTATGATGCTGAACCCGATAAAATTGTGAATCGGTTGACGCGGCGCGGCGATGTCTATGCCTCAGATGTCATCTCTTTTTTTATCGACCCCCATCATGACCACCGTACCGGCTATAAATTTGCGACGAACCCTGGCGGTGTCCAGAGCGATAACTATCGGTATGAAGATACGCAGCGCGATTCCAATTGGAAAGGGATTTGGTGGGTTGAAAGCACGATCGATGAATCAGGGTGGAGTGCGGAGTTTAAGATCCCGTTCTCCAATTTCCGGTTTACCGACAACCCGACGCAGACGTGGGGTTTTGACGTGGAGCGTGTCAACCGCCGGAAGAGCGAAGTTACAGTGTGGAAACAGTTGACACAAGCAGGTGTGGTTACGCGGATGTCGGATTTAGGGCACATCGTAGGCATTCACGGTATTGAGACAGGCAAAAATTTTGAGATCGCGCCTTACCTTGTAGGGGGTGCCGCCGGTGCTGCGAATGCAGACATTGCGCGTCAATTCGGGACTGGCGTGGATGTCCAATACAACCTGACGAGTGCGTTGAAGGCGAACGTTACTGTCAATCCGGACTTCGCACAAGTTGAGGCGGACCAATTGGAGATTAATTTAACTCGGTTTCCGACGCGTTTTCCAGAAAAACGTCCGTTTTTTGTTGAGGGAAACAGTTTTTTTGAAACGCCATACAACCTAATGTTCAGCCGTCGGATCGGGAGTCGCGGCAACATTCTCTGGGGCAGCAAACTCACCGGTAAAATTGGGAACCATTCCATCGGTGTCTTGGGAAATCAAACGGGTGAATTTAGATTTTCTGATAGTCCTTCATCCGAAAAGGAGGAAGCATGGTTCTCAGCAATCCGTGTTAAACGCGACATCCTCAAACGTTCAAACGTCGGAATTCTATTCGTGAATAAGGAACAACCCGGCGGCGATGGTTGGGAACACAGTCGAGTGGGCGGTATTGATATGAACCTCGCGCTCGGCAAAACGTATCATCTTACGGGGCAATACGCTGGGAGTTTTTATCCCGGGGAAGATAAAGATAACTTCGCGTACACGGTTGACTTCGCGCAGCGGAACTACCTCTGGAGCAGCAGTATCGGATTTGAACGGGTCGCGCCACACTTTGAGATTAACCAGACAGGGTTTCTGCGGAAAGAACGCAACCGGGGCTGGCAACGCCTCCATACGCGCGTCTCCTATTCCCCACACTGGGGCAATCGGCAGTTTTTCTCGGGCATCAGTGCCCGTCTATCGCAAAGTCTTTGGACACCAGAATATTTTAGCGAATGGCGAGAACGGAACCCAGCACTATCCGTATCACCTGAATTTGACGAAGACCTGTTCAGATGGAACGTCAGCGCTAACGTCGGGATAGACTTCAGGGAGACGCTTTTAGACGATATTATGGCGTACTACCACCGTAGCCGGGAAGTGGAACTAACCGAGATATTTATCGTAGACGGCTATGGGTTTTCTATGGATACGAACACCACAAACCCAATCGCTCTCGGTATTGAACTGGACTTCTCTGATTATTTTAACTTCGGTCGACAACAGGCAGGCAAACAGCGGAGTCTGACGCTTGAATCTATCTTACGTCCACAGCCCAATTTTGCGATAGAATTAGATGGCAGTTACGCGCAGAGCCTTGATTTAGAAGGATCAATTGATGGTAGGTTTTTCGTCAGTTCGTTGCGTGCGACTTACCTATTCACACGTGAATCGTTTTTGCGGATGTTCGCGCAAGCGAGTAGAGAACGTTTGCTATCCGCGCACATTCATGAAAACTACCTGTTGAGTCTGCTATTCGGATGGGAATATAGCCCGAAGAGCCACCTGTTCGTTGCTTATAACGAGAGTTGGGGGGATGCGCCTGTTGGCGCGTTACAGTTAGAAAACCGAGTGGTTGTGGTTAAAGTGACCTATCTTTATAATCCATAGTTTCCAGTTAGCAGGTCATCCAAAATAAAATCGCATTCCCAGAAGCACCAAGGCTAAATCGTAGGGGCGAGGTTACCTCGTCCCTACGCAAATGACGAAAACTTTACCCCTGAATTTTCAATTTCTAAAAAAAATTGTAAATTGTAAAAAGAATAGGGGTGTGATACAATAAAAACATGAAAGATTTTATACTGCTATTTTTCAATGTGCTACTAACAGTTATAGGGCAAATCTTGTTCAAACACGGCATGAACATCGTGGGTCGTATTAATCACATTCGAGATGCGCTGAGCAAACTGCCACAAGCGTTCCTAAATCCTTACGTCCTCAGCGGGATAGCGATATACGGGTTTACGACTCTTGTCTGGCTGGTCATCCTGTCGCGTGTTAAATTGAGTATTGCGTATCCGATGTTAAGTTCTGGCTATGTGTTGTCTATCCTGTTTTCCTGGATTCTGTTCAAAGAATCTATCCCGAAGGTCCGCATAATCGGTGCACTGATTATCTGTATTGGGGTCTACCTCGTCGCACAAGGAGAGTCTTAATCGATGGCAGAACCTACTGAAAACCAAATTAGTCCCCTTGCGATGGTATTGTCGGCACTTCTCCCGGGGCTTGGTCAACTCTACTTGGGGCAATTCCTGAAAGGATTTATTCTCTTTTTAATATTTGCTTCAGCAGTCGGTATTTTCTATATCAACTCCATGCCAGTAAACGAATGGCGGGATCTCACTCGGTTTAAACCGGCTGCGAAAGTAGAGAGTTCAACAGATAACACAGAAGACGCTGAAAAGCAGCCCGACTATGCCATTCACATCTGGACGTTTGACGATGGTGAGAAGTTGATGTACCGTCCGTCTTGGAAGCTGAAGATCAGCGGTTCAATCCAAGGAATTTTATGTTGGCTCTATGCGATTGGCGACGGCTGGCGCGGTAGAGGTAGAAGGCGCGAACGCTTATGATAGTTAATCTAAGTTCGGAAACTTCGTTAAAAGTGGTTGGTTTTGTGTTGTGTAGTACGCTCCTCGTCGGTTTGGTGATCGGGTGTCAAGATAACAAGGCAATCTTGAAGGCGAGTGAAGCACAGTTGGAAGCCGGAAGCCCGCAGGCAGCCGTTGAGGGCTTAGAGGCTTTTATCAAAACGACACCGGATGAACCGAAGGCACGGCTCTTGCTTGGGAAAGCCTACAGCGCGTTGGGACGGTCCAACGACGCAGTTGAGCAGCTCCGAAAGGCTTCACAACTCTATGCGGCGCAGCCTGAAGAACGCAACGCAGCACGCCTTGAATTGGCACGTACCTATCTTAGATTCGGAGACAGAACGTCCGCTTTTCGTGTGCTGAGGCTGGTTCAGCGTAGTACCTCGGATCCCGATACATTGCGTAAAATCATTGAACTGGCTGGCGATAGCTATCACACGAAACAACTTACAACTGGCGATTCAGACAACTATTCCCCGACCTTCTCACCTGATGGTACACAGATCGCCTTTGCCTCTTTCCGAACCGACAACGGCGAAATTTATTTAATGGATCTGAATGGACGGATCCGACGCCGCGTAACTTTCACAACAGATTTCAACGACAGCTCGCCAACGTTTCTGACGACTCCGAATTATCTTTTTTATAGCAGTGAACCGAAGACATCTCGCGACGTTAAAGTCGTCTTCCAAAGCAGCGGTTCAACACCGATCTATGCGGGGTTCAATCTGACGCATATCCACAGTAAAATCACGCGAGCTGTGCTCCCTATAAGTTTCGGTGCGCGTGCGCCGCGCGCGTCACCTGCCGGTGATCAGGTTATCTACGAATCCAATACAGATGGAAATCTGGAATTATACCTTATGGATTTAGCGGGTGTCGATTTGGCAGTACTGACACCGGAGGATATTGTGCCGAAACGGATCACCTTCAACGAAACGGACGACGGCAGCCCTACGTTTTTTCCCGATGGAAAACGGATCATGTTTGTCTCTTCACGCAATGAGGTGAATCAACTTTGGACGATAGATATTGATGGGCAAAACGAGGCGCATTTCAATCCGAATCGCTATGATTGTTTCACGCCTACTGTGTCGCCTGATGGCAAAACGATTGCTTATGTCTCTGTCAGAGATGGCGACTGGGAAATTTACCTGATTGATGTAGATGGCAAAAATGAACGGCGAATCACTAACGACATCGGCAGGTCTGCCCAACCGGCCTTTTCACCGGATGGACGACATCTGGTGTTCGTTTCCGACAGGAGTGATACTTTTCATATCTATATGATGTCTTTTGATGCGCCTGTTACGCGCGAGAATTTAGTTCAACGTTTACAATAGGGGCGAGGTGGCCTCGTCCGTATGCTCGGAGGTGAAAGAAATATGCTTCAAGTAACTAAACCGGAAGGTTTTGGCAACATTCAACTTGAAGAGGTGCCGATACCGGAGATAAATGCGCAACAGATTCGGGTGGAGACAGATACGACGTTAATTAGCCGTGGGTCTGAACTTTTTCGACGCTACATCCGAGAAGAGGCAGTGCCGCCATCAATCATGGGGTATTCGCTTACCGGCGTTGTGGATGCTGTTGGTGCGGAGGTGACAGGTTATCAGGTAGGCCAACGCGTTATGGTCGTCGCCCCGCACGCGCAATATGTTATCGCTGAACCGCACGCGACTGATGGACGCATTGTCCCGCTTTTTGAGGATGTCAGTTTTGAAGCGGGAACCTTTCTGCCCCTGGCGACGAGTGCTGTTGCTTGGTCAGATTCCTCGGGTGTGAAAGCGGGAGATACAGTCGTTATCTTGGGTCAAGGATTGGTGGGAAGTCTGATGCTGCAGGTGATACGCGGTTATAACCCGGATCGGATTATTACTGTGGACGCGCTGCCGCTGCGGTGTGAATTAGCAACGCAGCTGGGTGCGGATGTCTCTATAAATGCTGATGAGATAGATCCGGTTGCAGAGGTCCGTCGCCTTACCGATGGAAAAGGCGCGGATTTGGTCATAGATTGCGTCGGTGGGTACGCTGGGGTCAAATCTTTTGAGCAGGCACAGGATATGACGCGGCAGTTCGGTATTATTCAACTGATCGCGCTGTATCAACAGGCACCCCTCCCTTTACACTCGTCAAAAATAATGAGTAAACGTCTCGTCGCGGGTATCTTGACAGATGCGCCGCGTTCGCAGATCGCTGCACGTGCTTTGAAAAAGATAGAGAACGGCGAGATTCGCGCGGCTGAAATGATTACGCACCGGTTTCACTACACCGAGGCGAAAGCGGCATTTGACCTCCTTTGGAATTCGCCAGGGGATACGCTTGGAGTGCTGATAAAATGGCAATAGATGTTCCGTCACGAGAAATTGCGTTTCGGGCAGACTTGCGCGGTGCGTCGGTTGCTTTTTCGACAACATGGGGTCTCTTCTCACCCAAAGGGATTGATTCGGGGACACAATTATTGATTGAACATCTGGACATCCAGGCGGGAGACATCTGCCTTGACCTCGGATGCGGATACGGTGCTATCGGCATCACGCTTGCGAAATGCGAGCAAACATCAACTGTTTATAT
This sequence comes from Candidatus Poribacteria bacterium, assembly GCA_963668035.1. GTDB lineage: Bacteria > Poribacteria > WGA-4E > WGA-4E > WGA-3G > WGA-3G. The sequence goes on from OY764073.1 coordinate 2,789,826, forward strand.
GGTGGACAAGGACTTCGTAGCCGTTGATTATGCGCGTAAAAATGTGGAACAGAACCGACTCAAGAATTGTCATGTCCTATTGAGCAACGGGTTTAGTCATCTCCCTGACATTCGATTCGATCTGATCGTCTCTAACCTACCTGCCAATGTTGGCAAAGAGCTGCTACAGATTTTTCTGGCGGATGCCAAACACTATCTCAAACCGAATGGACGGCTCTATATCGTCACTATTTCGGGGATCCGAGCATTTATCAAGCGCAATTTCATGACGGTTTTCGGAAATTATAGAAAAGTTAAACAGCGTGGGACGCATACAGTTGCGATGGCGACGCGCCTTGGCAAATGACTTGACATAAGCACACTCGTTAGGTATAATTAACCCAAGTTGCTACTAACAAGTTTTTAACCTTTTCACAAGACTTGTCAGGCATTTTCCTCACCCCGTAGGGGTGATATGTCTATAGAAACGGTGTATCTAAGAGACCGCACTCCGTAGGAGTGCTATGTCTATCAATAGGGGGCAACTTAGGTTATAATTATAACATTGTAGATACAACAAACAATCAAAACACTTTTCCCAGTTAAAAAATTCCCGAAGGAGAATAGATGACTCGTTTAAGTTTCATGTTAATGTTAATTGCTTGTACCGGAATGTCCATGAGCATTGTCTTGGCGGAAGGCGACGATGTGAAGGGCGGCACCGTTCGCGGTCAGATTGTGGATACAAGTCCCGCACAGAACCCGATTGAAGGCGTTCAAGTAAAGATTGTTGATATAGAGGGCACAGAATATGAAGCAACAAGTGACGAAAATGGTGATTATGAACGCAAAGGTCTTCCCGCAGGTCGTTACCTCATCAGTATCTATAAAGAAGGATACGGCGATCGGCTTGGGAAACCGATTACAGTTGTTAATGGCGGTGACCACTATATGCCGCTCAAGATGACAGAAAAATCGAATATCACTACTTTCCTCGACAAATTTCAAGAACTGAATGTCGCCGAGAACATGTCAGAAAATCCGCAAGAGCACTGGTACAACCTCACCTTGATGCATACCAAGATCGGTTATATGCATCTATCATCAGACAAAACCGAGTATCAAGGCGAAACGGTGGATCGGCACAAAATTGATATAGTTATGAATTTTAAGGCACTCGGGAGCGATATAACCTTAGAAATCACCCGCGTGGAGTATACAGGTGCCGATTTAATGCCGCGCCACTTTCTCTCTACCTCTAATGAATCGGGTTTAAAACAGGTGGAAGGACGGATTGTAGACGGTGTTGCACATATTAAAACGACACTCAACGGTGAAACGACTGAATCAGAAGTTCTGGTGCCGCCGGATACAATTTCTGAACACGTAGGTGTAGAATCGCTGTTCCAACAGGGGCTTAAAATAGGCGACAAACGGACCTTCCACATATTCAGTTTCGATGTATTGAAACCGGTGAAAGTAGAAATGGAGGTTGAAGGGCAAGGGACTTTAACCTATCAGTCAGAGGAGAAGCAGGTTTATGTTTTGCGTCAGACACTGGATATGCTGGATGGGATCACCATGAGAGTGTGGCTTGACACCGATGGGGTGAACTATAGAACAGAGGTTCCGATGATGGGGCTTTCTATGGTAACCACGAAAACGGATAAAGAGATAGCACTTGGCGGTGTTGAAGAAGTTGATGTCGTTTTAAAAACGCGTATTCTTCCCTCGGGTAACCTCCCTACACCCAAGGCAAAAAACTTTGCAGCAGAGGTCCGGCTGCCAACAGGAAATATCGCTGATGCGATTATGTCTAATGCCCACCAAAAGCTGGAAGTCAAGAGTGAAAATGCGGGTGAACTTTCGATTCAGGTGCCGATAGTTGTTGCGGAAGACTGCCCTAACTTACCTATTCAGGATGCAGAAGGTGAGTTCCTGGGTGCGAGTGCTTATATTCAGACCGATGCTCCAGAGATTCGTGCGAAAGCTGAGGAAATATTAGATGGAGAAGTCAATTCATGGCGTGCGGCAGAAAAGTTATGCGAATGGGTTTATACAGCCATCACAGAGAAAAAGATGAGCGGTGGTTTCGGTTCCTCCTTAACAGCACTGGAATCGCGCGCAGGGGATTGCACGGAACATACTGTGCTTTTCATCGCGTTAGCCCGCGCTGCTGGTATTCCAGCGCGGATATGTTCCGGTATCACTTATGCAAAGGATGCGTTTTACTATCATTTCTGGCCTGAAGTTTACGTCGGCAGCTGGGTTCAGATGGATCCGACGTTGGGACAGACCATTGCCGATGCGAATCATATTCAGCTGGGCGGTGGCACGTTGGAATCGGATAATTTGATAGAATTCGCTGAAGGTGTTTTCCGAACGCTCAATCAACTCGAGATCGTTGTAGTTGAATAACGCACGACCGACAACTATTGATGGCATTTCTCAATCCACTTTTCCTTTTTGGACTTCTCGCCGCTGGTATCCCACTGATTATTCATCTTTGGAACCGTCGTCGTGTTGTGACGATCGATTTTAGCAGCCTGATGTTTCTGATGGCGGCGCATCGCGAAAATGCGCGGCGATTTCAACTCAGAGAGCTGCTGATTCTGCTTTTGCGGATAGCAATCGTCGCGCTGATCGCGCTGGCTTTGGCGCGTCCGTTCTTGACGCTTGGGTTGCCGGTTGCCTCTGTACGTGCGAAGACCGACATCGTGATCGTTTTAGATAATTCTTACAGCATGGCATACCAAGATGTTGACGGTATCCGGTTTGATAAAGCCAAAACTTTGGCGGTTGACATTCTGGGGACACTGCGGCACGGAGACAGTGCCGCACTTATTTTAATGTCGGATATTCCGGATCCTATTTTCCGGCAACTCACGCCGGATCTCGGGAGCGTCACAGCGGCGGTTAGTGCTGCGACAGTCTCCTATCGCGCCACGAACGTTCAGCCGAGCCTTGAACTGGCACACGAAATTCTCGCCGAATCAGAGCAATTGAACAAAGAGCTCTATCTCATTTCAGACTTCACACAGAACGGATGGGAGAACTGGGATAGATTGTTGAATCGGTCTGGTGCGCGCGTTTCGCTGATTCCGGTTGCCGATGGCGAAGCACATAACACAAATATTGAAGAAATTCGTTCTTCCAATCAACTAATAGGCGTAAATTTACCGCTCCAATTGAATGTAACAACTGCGAATCATTCGGTAGCACCCTTGGCACAAAGTATGCTAACACTTTTTATTGGCGATGAGAAACAAAAAACTGTGCGTTTTTCTGCAGCAGCTAACGAATCACTGCGGACGAGTTTAACATATAATTTTTCTACACCTGGTACCCATATCGGTTACCTTACACTTACGGCGGATCGCCTTAACATTGACAACCGGCGGTATTTCGCCTTGGATGTCCTCGGTGAAGTGCGTGTGCTTTGTGTCGGAGAACAGACGGAATATTTGGCATTGGCACTAAATCCACATACCGCAGTCTCTGGTGGCAGGAATAGCAACAGCCCAGTTGAAAGCCAATTAATGATTTTACCGACACAATGCACGCCTACGGCATTTGAATCCTTTCCGCTTGAAGATTACGAGGTTATCATCTTAGCAGATGTGCCGAAGATCACCCGTCAGATCGGTGTGCGGCTTCAAGAGTTCATCCGGCACGGCAAAAGCGTTATAGCCTTTGTGAGTAGGTACAGCGATGCAGATAGTTACAACGCACTTAGCGATGCTTGGTTGCCTGCCCGCCTTGGTAGTAGACTCACATGGAGTCCCCCGCGGCAGGTGCGTGCGTACCGAGAGGGGCACCCTATTTTTGATATTTTTCCGAACGAAGGGTTTTCTGCACAATACGCCCCCCAATTTTATAGCGGCGTGGTGCTGCGCCCTACGTCTGAGTCAGCAGTAATAGCACACTTCGACGATGACACGCCCTTTCTTGTCGAGCGAAATCAAGGCACAAGCACTATCCTACTCTATAACTGCGGACTGCTCAGACGACAAGGTAACATATCAAGTCCAAATGCTGGCTCCTCTACAAACGATCTACTCGTTAATCCGTATTTCCTTCCGATGCTCCAACAGAGTGTGCTTTACACGACTATGGCGAGTCGCAATCTTTTGGTATGGGGTGGCAGTGTCGGTGACACCTATACAGCGCGTTATCCGCGCAGTGCTGGTGGGAAAGCCTCTATTCAGTTGAAAACGCCTATTGATGCGCCGGATAACAATGGGGCTGCCGTTGTTCCGATTGCTGAAGATGGCACATTGCAATTTCAAGGCACAGAACGTCCGGGTATCTATCAGGTTGAGGTACGCACACAAGGCAGCCTTCAGCGAGACTTTTTTGCGGTCAATGTCGATGCAAGTGAAGCCGATTTAGCACAAATTCCACTTCGAGCGGCAGCTGCGCGTGTCGGTGCGAAAACGACAGCGGATGCGGAAAACGAAGGAGCAACGGTGGCAGCGGATGCTTACAACGTCAAAAGACACGGTAGGGAAATATGGGGTGAGTTGCTTCTCTTAGCTGTCTGCTTTATGCTCCTTGAAAGTTTTCTGTCAAATCGGGGGTTTCAGGGGTTCCGAGGCAGCGGCGACGATACCGGGCCCGTAGGGGAAATATCATGATAGATTTTAGGTCGGCTGCGCGCGCATTTGGAACTTTGTGCTTAATCGCGTTGTTCAGTATCAGTATATCCGTTGCAACGGGTTCACAGGATAAAACGACGGGTTCAGGAGCCGAATCGAATACCGTGCGCAGCCTCGTCATCAAAGGGAATGCAGCATTCTCCGAGCAGCAAATTCGTGCCTTGATGCGGACAGATGTTTGGAGCGTTTATGATGAAACCGTTCTGGAATCGGATTTTGAAGCGATCAGACGTTTTTATGAAGAGAATGGTTACCGGTTCGCGCGTATCGTTGAAGCACAAAACTATGTCAAGAAATTTGAGGACGGGGTCTATCTTGGGTTTGAGATTGATGAGGGTATCATCGGAAAAATTACGGTGTCGGGTAATACAAATACCAGAGAAAATGTGATACGCCGCGAATTACTATTTCAGGAAGGCGATGTCTACATAGAAGCGGATAAGACAGAAAGCGAGCGTATTTTACGCCAGAAGCCTTACATCGGTTCTGCGAACATTGTACCGCAATGGAATGCCGATTCAGAAACGGTAACGCTTCATGTTAGCATTACGGATCTGTGGTCGCTTAAAGGGGCATTTGACCCGCTGCCGCTGGTGGCTCCTGAAGGTGGTAAATTTCTTATAGCGGGTACAGACTTCAATTTGTTGGGGACGGGTCATTTCACACAATTTCGTTATGAGGGGGTCATAGAACGGGAGGAAGAAACACGGCATTTTATACGGGGTCGGTATCAGATGCCGCGGTTGCTCAATTCGTATTGGAATTTTGATGGCGAGTTTACACAGCGGTTGGAAGGGAACACATGGACCTCCTTTTTAGAGCGTCCGCAATATAGTTTCCTATTGGAACGTCCACAATATACTTTGAAAAGTCGATGGAGTGCGCGTTTGCAGGTCTCCGAATTGAATAATCCGAGACGGTGGTATGAGAAGAGTGTGAAAACAGATATTTTCGAGCGAAATCTACAAACGGCATCCGGCACCATTCTCCGGTATTTCGGGGATCGCGAGCGCCAAAATTATATAGGGATTTCGGCAGAATCACATCGTTCGAGATATGTACGCGTTGAAACCTTCGGTGAATCCCAAGCAGCACCATCAAATCGGGACATTAAAAGCGTCGGTATCATCGTCGGACGCAAACGCGTCGCCTACCATAAAACCCGATTCCATAGAAAAATGGGGCAAGAAGAAGATTTTTTCACAGGTTCACAATACGCCCTCTCAATCGGATATGCATCCCCATTATACGGTTCAGACAAATCAGAATCTTACGCACGTTTTATCGGTATTTCAGCATGGCGGCGCGGCAGACGGATATTGAGTACAACCCTTATAGACCTCAGCACAAACTTCACAACACGTATTGAGCGTTCAAAGATCCAATTGCAAACCTCCTGGCACTATATAGACGTATTCAACACGGGCAACGACATTTATACCGTAGATAAAGGCTTCCGTAAAAAAGATTTCTTCGATTTTCATCAAACATTCGTGGCACAATTTATAACAGAGATGCAGTTCGGCTGGAGCGGTGAAGACCAGGTTATCCTTGGATCGGACAATGGGCTGCGCGGGTATGATCCACAGCAATTTGATGGTGAAAAAATGATGCTGATGCGTGTTGAAAGCCGCACCCTTTGCGGCGGGGTCCTTTTCAGTAAGATTGATGCCGCGCTCGGCGCAGTTGCGACGTTCATCGTCAAACCGTTTATCAAACGCTCCGTTAAAGTTGGGCTGGTTTTGAGTGCGACTGCTTTCGCGGATGTCGGCTATATCTGGAACGGGAAACGGACATTTAAACTCAGCGAACCGAAACGGAGTATTGGGATCGGTTTGCGGGGTAGTTTTTCTCGGGTAAGCGGTCCGAGCATCTTTCGTATCGGATTGGCGTTTCCGCTTGATGTTCCTTTCGCGTCGGCTTTTGAACCCCGATTTTTTTATGGTTTTAACCAAACCTTTTAATACCATTTCTGATGGGTTCGCGTTTGCACAAACTAAAAGTTTATGCTACGTGTAGAAATGGTACAAGTCCTATCAAGAAACGGGAACCGAGACATGGAGAAACCACCGCGCTTATCAACCGAGAATATCACATGGCGAGCTATCCTCATCGGGCTCCTGTCGCTGCCCCTTAATATTTACCTCGTCGTTCAGACGGAAACGGTCTGGACAACCCAATATCCCACGACAATGGCGATTATCTTCAACGCCATTTTTACGCTTTTCCTCGTTACAATCATCAATTTACCCCTCACCCGCTACCTCCCGAAATGGCAGCTGACGCAAGCGGAAATGCTGACGGTATACCTTATGGTAACGCTGGCATGCGTTGTGTGCGGACACGATCTTTTGCAGGCGACGATGTGTGTGTTGGGGCACGCAGCGTGGTTTGCGACACCCGAAAACGAATGGCAATCCCTGTTTTTCCGATATATCCCGGATTGGATCGCTGTGCTGGATCGGCGCGCCTTAACGGGTTATTATGAAGGCACGTCAAACCTATTTGAAATGGCGCATATCGGCGCATGGGCGACCCCGGTCATGACATGGCTAGTTTTCTTCTCCGCGCTGGCGTTCTCTATGATGATGCTCAGCGTCATCCTCCGCAAACAGTGGATTGAGCATGAAAAACTGAGCTACCCTATTATTCTACTCCCCTTTGAGATGACAACAGGAACGCGTTTCTATCGGAACAGACTGCTTTGGATAGGCTTCGCGATCGGATGCGGACTTGATCTGCTTAACGGTATCAGTTTCCTGTTTCCGTTTGTGCCGAGTATCCCTATCCGCCACGATATTGGGCGGTTGTTTACAGAGAAACCGTTGAGTGCTATCGGCTCAACACCGATTCATTTGAATCCGTATGCTATCGGTATCGGGTTCTTGATGCCGTTGGATTTGTCGCTCTCGTGTTGGTTGTTCTATCTCTTTTGGAAGGCGCAGCTTGTTTTCGGTGCGATGACAGGCTTGAATCAGACACCGGGGTATCCGCATATTGATATGCAATCACTGGGTGCGTACTTCGGACTCTGTCTCTTTGCCCTCTGGATAACACACAAGCATTTATGGCAGGTTATCCGTAATATTTTAGGGTTGAAAACGAATCTTGGGACAGCAAACGAACCGATGGGGTATCGTGGTGCGTTTGTTGGACTGGTGCTCAGTATTGCGGTCGTATTCGGATTTTGCCTGAAGGCGGGGATGTCTTGGTGGGGCGTGCTTGGGTTCTTCAGTATCCATTTCATACTGGTCTTAGCGTTCACGCGGATGCGGGCTGAGCTCGGCACACCGACGATGGATTTCTATCGTGCGGGCCCTGGGCTTTTCCTCACCTCAATTTTTGGCTCCAGGAAGATTGGTGCGTCGACATTGACAGGGTTCGCCTTCCTCTATGGGTTTACGCGTAACTATCGCTCGCAACCGATGCCGAATCAATTAGAGGGGTTCAAACTTGCGGATAAAGGTGGTATTCATACACGTCAACTGCTTTGGGTGATGTGGGGTGCGACGGTTATCGGACTATTTATCGGGTTTATCGCGTTCCTCCATGCGGGGTATCGGCACGGCAGTTTGGGGACCTGGCGGGGACAGGAGGCGTTCAGCGACTTACAACGCTGGTTAACGCTGCCTAACGATACTGACTGGAGCCGCCTGAGCTTTTTCGGGTTCGGCATCTCGCTGACGCTTGCGACGCTGTTTATGCGTTTACGATTTATTTGGTGGCAGCTGCACCCGCTCGCCTATCCGCTCGCTGGGAATTGGAATTTCGGTCGACTCTGGTTTCCGGTATTCTTGGCATGGTTGATAAAGTCTATATTGATTCGGCACGGCGGGATTGGCGCGTATCGCCGAACCCTGCCTCTGTTTTTCGGGACAATGCTCGGCGAATTTGTGATGGGAAGCATCTGGGCGATCTTAGGACTGTTTCTCGGACAACGGATGTATTCGTTTAAGCACTGGTAATCAAATGTTTCCGCAAAAGAACCTTGATACAGACAGGCCTCAAACGGGTCATAAACGATCCCGCCTGCATAGGCATTACCTTTGAGTCGAATTTCGGGCAGCATGTAATCGAACAACAAGATATGCGCGCCGATAGTTAAGAGGGCTGAATCTGGGTATGAGCCAACTGAGCATTAGGTATGTCTTTTCGGCGTGCGATTGTTCCGCCTCAATTGGATAGGTGGCTCTCACGATTCGTGGGGATTTCCACCTCGGTTGGTGTGTGATTTCGGAACGGAGCGGATGTAGATCCCCATTTATCTCGGTCTTTGGCATTGCCGCCAGTTTATCGGCAAGAAATTCGAGATAGTCGCTTGTTGGGATATTACCGTTGCTCACTACTCTGTTTTAAAGCCATCTTGACTCCAAAGTTTTAGGCACGGGTTAACGGTTTCATCAGCTACAAAGTAAAGGACTGTCGTGGTGAGAAAGGGGAAGCGCGACCTGTCTGGAACGCTCTAAGTGCTATTCCAGACAGGTACCGCTTATGAGTCGTCCTTCTGCTGTTGTGCCCGGATCTCTTGGAGTATCTCGACAACAGTCTCCATTTGCCCTTCAAGGCTGCCGATACGTTCTTCGACAGTTGCCGTCGATTCGGAGTCTTCATCGTCGTCTGAGGTGACCTCAACGGTTTCGGGGGCATCAACATCCGCACCTTGCGCTTGGCCTCCCCACATATCTTTGAGGAAGGGGGGCATCGATTGGCGCACAACTTCTTTGACATCTTTGAGTTCGTCGCCGATGGTTTTCTTCACTTGATCGAAGTCGAAATCATCTATGCATCCCTCTTTGACGTACGCCGAGACTTGGTGGCATGCGAAACAGATGTCGCCGAAAGACGCGCCTGTTTCGAGGGGTTCAAAGAGCCCATTGGGGACAGCTTCAAGCTCCGTTAGCAGGTTAAGCGCGTTGTTGAATTGCCGCGCGCACCGTTCTTCACCGTCTGAAAAATGGTCTGTAATCGCAGAAGTTTCTATAAGACGCGCCGTGGTTTCCAATAGCCGTAGCACTCTGCGGATTTCCTTTTGGGATTCACGTTCGTTAGACATGGTTTTCTCCTTTTTCGGTCTATTTGCTTATATAGAGACAGTCAAGGCTGAAAAGGATAGCAAAAAATGATTTTTTAACTATTAAATGAACTAATCGTTAAAAAGTTTGCCTATCCGGTTTGTCTATATAGAGTCATCTCGAACGAAAAGGATAGAAAAAAAATTAATTGGGATCGCTAACCGCTGATACCGAGGCATTAGACAGTTTCCGACTTCAATTCGGCGACGTTCCGGCGGATTTTGATAACCGCCTTAATAATGTCTTCTATGTCCGCTTCGCTCGCCATGAGGACGTTTTGGCTTAGGGAGAGCCCTGTTTGGCATATCTTTTCAGTTTCAGGACAATGCACATCATCAAGATTGAGGTTCTGACCGAAAAGGTTGGAGGCAAGAAAAGCGGCACGATACATTGGGGTGCTATACCAATATCCCATCGGTATGCCTTCTGCACGCATTGCGCGGAGGAAAGTCTCGCGTGAGATACCTTCAAACTCCTCAGAATCAAAAATCGCCTTGTAGCCGTGGCAGCCGCCGCGCGTGGCGCGCGGGTCCAGGGGTGTGACTTTAATGCCCGGTACCTCGCCGAACCAACCGTCTAACCAGCGCATGTTCTTATGTCGGTAATTGGTTTCAGCTTCGAGTCGGGTTAAACGGGAGAGGAGGAGCCCAGCTTGCCATTCGGTCATGCGGAAGTTGCCGCCGAAGGGTTCCGCGTCTCCGAATTCGGCATCAGGGAGCGTGCGACCACAGTTATGCAGTGCATAGGCGCGTTCGTAAAGTTCGCGATCGTTTATGAGGACGATACCGCCTTCGCCGGCGCAAAGATTTTTCGAGGATTGGAAACTGAAGCATCCGAAATGTCCCCAACTGCCGACACCGCGCCCGCGCCATTCCGCGCCGTGTGCCTGCGCGCAATCTTCTACAATCCCAAGGTTATGTCGATTCGCAATATCAATAAGGGCATCCAAATCTGCCGGGTATCCAGCGATATGGACAGGCAAAATGACCTTCGTCTTTTCGGTGAGCGCGGCTTCTACTTTAGAGACATCTAACAGAAAACTATCGGGTGCGGTGTCTACAAAGACTGGTACGGCGTGCGTCATCAGAATCGCGACGACTGTTGCTTGAAAGGTATAGGGTGTGGTGATAACTTCGTCACCGGGGCAGACCCCTGCCGCTTTTAAGGCGATATAGAGGGCGGAGGTGCCGCTATTGACACAAACGCCGTAGTTCGCGCCTTGGAATTCGGCGAATTTTTGGGCGAATTCTGGGACTTTCGGGCCACCGACCCCCCATTGCTTACTGTTGTAGATAGTTTCAAATGCTTCAAGATCCGCTGCGTCGAGTGTGGGCCACGCCGGGAAACCATCAGTCCGGACGGGTTCGCCGCCGTTTATTGCCAATGTTGTCATTTTGAAACTCCAGAGTTATTAATAAAGTTTGGACAATTAAGGAAAATGCTGCACATTACCGGGGCGGCCCCCCTACGTTCTGCCCGCTGCGGATAGTGTTGCCATAGGGATACCCGCATCTCTGAAAGAAAATTGTCCTAACTTTAGGAGTTACTAGTAATTATGAGGAATACTAATACTGGTTTGCCGCGAAAACAATACCTAACCCCAAGAAGGTTGTTCTGCAAAATTTGATTCCTTGTGACAATTGGGATTTTATAACAATATCCCCTGAGTAGATTCGCGAACCATCCGTTGAAATGTGAGCAGAGACTAACTTGTAATTTGGCAGCTTGAAACTAACCAAACTTCACAAAAGTTTGTTGCTTGAAAGTTAATTAAACAATTTGATCACCGACACATTATGTCCTAAACCTCCTGGCCAAAGACATAATGGTTGCTCGCTTTACTACCAATATATTCTGGTGCCTAGTAATTTTCTTCTCGAATCGTGAGCAGGCTAGCTTCCTGATCCGATGATAACTCAGCTCCCTCTATCATTTGAATTGCTACTTCTGCAAGATTTCGTAGAATTCGTTGCTGTTCTAATGAAGCCAAATCAGACAAACTCTTACCCGGGGAAGGTTTCGAGAAGGTATTTAGTAACCGTATCGCGTTGCGAGCTATTTCATCAGGGACAATATCAATATCACGGTTCCTACGATCACAAATTTCACCAAGAGCATAAATACCATGTTGTTGGGCGTGGTTATGATTCTCAGATTCCAACTGTTCTAGAAGACTTGAAATAATTGAATCTAAGTCCTTAATCAGAATCGGAATCCCTTCTTCCCTACTGCCAATTTTACCAAGTGCCCAATTAACAGCAATTCGGTCAGCATCTGCCACTGATTTGATCAAGGGCTCTAAATGCTTAACTGCGTTAATACTATGGCAACACTTCCCGATTGAGTAAATTGCATTCGGTCGTATGGAATTTATTTCATCCTGATCTAGTAAACCTATAAGGTGCGATTCTGCTAATGGAAGTCCTGTTTTGCCAATTGCTTCAATAGCATATCTCACGACAGTGTTAATGACTGTCGGATGCCTATGTTTGAGTTTTGCCGGGTCGCTTAACTCAATCGCAATATCACAGATATCGTAAGGTTGGTCGCCATTTGAACAATATGGAGCAAGATCGCCCAATAAAATCATCGTGCGAGCGTTGAAAAAATTATTAGCGTGTGCGGAGTCTTTAATAGAATTAATACCTTCAATCAGAGGCGTGATAAACTCTGCAGCATTTTCTGCCTGAGCAATTCTGGAACGTTGTCGTCTAATCTGATCCATAATCGCATTTTTGCGGTTTACCTCATACGTACTCATATACTGTTTACATCTTGACAGCAAGAATTCAAGTTCAGTCGAGACAGTTAGGGTTTGAGCTGAAGAACCTTCTTTTTTAGGTATATGAACTGCTTCCTCTACTTGTTCCTTAATTTCCGTTGACGAATCAGTATCCTGTTTCCCAGAGTCTACTGTCACCGTAAATTTCTGATCTGGATTTGCTTCCGGCCACCCTTCAACGTCCAGAATTCCTTGTTCGTCTACCGTGACTTGCATAAAAATAGGTTCACTTTTTAAGAAAGGCCTTCCAAGCTGCACACTTCGCTCTTGAATCTTCCGATTAGGTGGGCTTGTATCCGTCTTACTACCAAGGTAGAAAGGGAGTCTTAAAGAAGTGTTACCATCACTTACCTGGAGACCTTCAATAGGCTTCGGCTCAGACAGAGGCAAAACAGTTCCTGCTGGAACAAGAGGCATGACTCTCCCGCCTTCAAGTTCGATCCCAACTGTGTCATTTAAAATGCGTGACGGTTCATAACCTTGCTTTGAAAGGTAGTGATAGACAGAGGCACCACGTGCTACAGCTCTATCTGGATCACCAGCCACAATTGGTGAAAACCCGAAAAAGGTTTCTAAGCGTTTTTGAATCGTGTGAAGTCGCGTCATTCCCCCGTTTAGCAAACAGCATCAACCTTTGGTGGAACATCCAGTTGTAGTTTATCCTTTGCCTTTCGTAACACATCCAGAATGGGATAAATAATATTTTCCTTAAAAGGATTAGTGTCAGGTGAATCAACTGAATCTATAGTGAGGTGATTTGCCAGGAGAGGTTCAACAATTTGGTTATACTCAGCCAAAGTTAAGTTGTACTGAAACATCTGATCGGGATTTGCAAGTGGGTATTGGATAATTGCGGTATTAATGTTATCTGGTTCCCAATCATCCCCATATTGCTGAGCTTGCAAGGTAGCATTGGTGCTTAATTCAATTTTGGCATTTTCTGCATAAACTTGGAATTCCCTTTCCAGAAAGTCTAGGTCGTAATCATCAGGATTCTGTGGGAGTCTGTTTGAATAAGCTTCCAGAAAATGATCTGCAAGTAGCTTATCAAAATTATCCCCCCCAAGTTGAGTGTAACGCCCAATAGCAATATCTTCAATATCCAATTTAAATTGATCTTGTTGATAACAAACTTTGTGTAGGGACACGTCAAGCGTTCCACCACCTAAATCAAAAACGAGAACCAATTTTGGTGTATCAAAGTCGATAAGTGTTGATGGGAGCTCACCTTTTTCCTGCCGGTTAGCAAAATCGTATAAAGCGGCGCGTGGCTCATCAAACAAAGTGACTTGAAAACCTGCTAATTCCCCAGCCCTAATAGTCTCAGAACGCTGATCGGAATCAAAGGACGCAGGAACAGTTATTATGACCTGTTCCGGAGGAATCTTAATGTTTTCCGCTCCGGAAGCGAGTTGTTTAAGAATCATACAAGAAATTTGGGCTGGATCATACGTTTGACCATCAAAATGAAATTGCTTCTGAGTTCCCATGTGGCTTTTGACTGATCTAACAACTCTACCTGTTTGTCTTCCAATCATTGTTTTAGCATATTCGCCCACAACTGGAAGGGTTCCTTCTGCAAAATAAACAAAAGAAGGCAACAATTCCTTGTTTCCGAGTCCGCCACTTTCTATTTTCATAGGGATATTGATAATTTGGGCATCAAGTCTTCCTCCATGCCGGTTGATGGACCCCCAACTTATTGCAGAATTGGTTGTACCTAAATCAATACCCAGATAAAAATCAAGCTTTCCTTTCGACATTTTTCCTCCTGAATTACGTCCCATTGGGATTAAAATACATATATCTTTAAAATTACATATTTTGCTATTACTGAAAAATACCAGAACTTCGTTACCAAACTGAGGGGTGGTTCGTAGTGGCGCGATTCATTGCGCCTTGCGGCGTGCGATGAGTCGCACGATTCACTTGAAGATGGACAGAACACTATAAGGGTTGCTGGATTTTCAATTTATTTAACTTCTTTAACTCTTGGCTTAATTATTAATCGACTTTCATAGGTCCAACCTGATGAGAGAACCTCCACGGTTTTGCGTTCATCCGTACTCTCAAAGTCAGAACCTATGTATTCGTAATAATTTGATTCTCTTAGCGTTAGGATTATCCTTTCTCCTACTATTTCTTTCGGTTGGATGCTGTGCATCGAGAGGAAGCGGTTAAATATAGGGATGAGAACACTAACAAGTTCAATCTCCTGCGGGAGCTTCTTTCCCTGCTGTGTAAGTTGTTTGAGTTGCATATCAGCACGCAAAAACTGATCAAGAAAATAACTGTGTTTTACCGAGTTCATTTCTTGGAAAAACGTAATAAAGGCCTCCTGTTGTGCCTCAAACCTAATTTTATCAATGTCAGTTTGCAGAGACTTTAACCCCTGCCGTGCTATCTCAACTGCTTCTCGGAGATCTTCGACTTCATGTGCAATACGCAAATCTTCTGTCTCAATTGTATCGTTTTCACTGAAGGACTGGAGACGAACCAGAGTACGAGCAATACGACCAATAGCATAGTCCCGAGCAACTCTCTTCTGAACTAATTCCCTTTCAACGGCAATCAAATCAATTAGATCGTGTAATAAGGACTCGCCTTGGTCAAAGTTGGCAATCCGAGTGATATCCTCAAGCGTCGATTTGTAACTAACATCATTAGATAAGACAGAAGAAAAAACAAGTAGAATCGCCTTAGGTTGCATTTGAGGTGTTCTTTTTTCTGCGAAAACGACTTGCCTAATATTGTCATGCAGGACTTCGTAGTTCTCTCCTATACTTTCTTGTGCAAACCTACCTAAATTGTGCCCAGTCGAACGAACCAAATTAACCCATTCAATTCGTTTCTCCGGTGTATTCAAACCGCTATTTCTCCTGAGAATTTTACTAGGCGTATAAAACGGGAGTCGGCGTTTTCCAAGTTTGGTTTTGATTCGGTTATGCTGGGCCTTAGGATGCTGTTTGGGATCATCCAAAACAGCTTTCGCTAATTCATAGTACTGAATCTGAGTCTCGATCTCATCTGAAGATTGCTCGTTAGCTTGACGTTGGTAATCCTCAAGAAGTTTTCCAATCTGTAGTTCCATCTTCTCCTCAAAAATAGATTTGGTTGCCGTTGTTAGCATGATAAACATCAATTTGCCCTTGGAACCGCTGGGATGTCTCCCGAAGAACGCTAATTTTCGTTCTATACTGCGGAACGCCATGAACAAAAATCACCCTTTTTGGGTGTACCTTCTCAATTAGAGTAAGAATGCCTTTATTATCGGCATGGGCAGAAAGCCGATAGGCATCCACTGTGGCATTCACAGAAACATTTTGCCCATTTAGCCAAAACGATTTACTTTTACCGCTATGCAACAAATTTAACTTACGTCCCGGGCTTTCTTCATCTAGGTATCCACTAAAAAAAAGGGCATTTCGGGGATCAGGAAGAAGCTTTTCTGCATATTCAGCAGAAGCACTATTATCCAACAACATGCCTGAACTAGCAATAATAATTCTACTAAAGACCCCAAGGTCCTGAATTAAATCCTTTGGTGCCTTTCGGACGTTTGGGCCAAAAATTTTAACACCATGATTTTCGTAAATATCACAGAAATATTGAGCAAGTCCATCAATATAAATCGTGAAGGGTTTCAATTTACCTTCACAAATTAAACTTTGCAAAACCAACGCGATTTCCTGACTTCTTCCGATTGCAAACGCCGGAATTAGGATACTTCCGTCTTCTGTCAAGCATCGCTCAATTTTTAAGGCAAAAGTTTCGCGCTCAGCGGTGACATCACTTGTGTCTCTGTTTTCTTGATAACCATAAGTAGACTCGGCAATCAGTAAATCAACATCCAAATTGTCAGGGAATTGACACTTAGGAACAGTCATCTGGTCAAAGGTTGTAAAATCGCCCGTGAATAACACATTTCCTGCAGAGGATTCAATATAGATCATCGCTGCTCCTAGGATGTGTCCGGCTTGAAAAAATGTGATCTGGCAATTTTTGAGTTGAATCGATTCATACCATTCTGTAGGCACAACGTTTTCAATGACACGCTGGACTCTTTCTTCATTGAACTCGTTAACAATTTGAACATCTACAAATGCTTCGTCTACCCATCTAGGTTTTAACTGTGCAGCTATAATATCCCTAGTCGGTGGTGTAGTATAGATAAGGGTTTCCGGTGCGTCTTGAACTACCGTGGGAAGGGCCCCAACATGGTCAAGGTGACCGTGAGAGATTAAGATCGCATCCAAATCCCACAAACCATCTAACAACTTTTGCTCAAAGAGGGCAGAAAAACGCGGAAAATTATTAATCGCCCCCAGACGAATACCTGAATCTAATAAGAATTTTGTTCCATCTAGTTGAACAAAGTAAGAACTTGCCCCAATCTCATTACCACCACCAATTGGGAAAAAGAGGTTGGAACTTTGCCGAGTATAGCTCATACGTTATACAATTGCGAAGCTGGACAAATAGCGTCAAAATTTTCTAGTTCAGATTAATAAGATATTATACGCCAATTTCAAACGATAAAAATTAGTGATTTATGAAACACCCTCATTTAAATGATACCATTAACCAATGAAATCTGCAAATAAATATTAGGTAGTGTTTACATTGTATAAGTTTTTGACATTTTTTGTAGGTTTTGATGGACTTTCTGCTATGAAAACAGAAGCATCTCAAGACCTACCTATGGAGATCAGTGATGCTGCTTGGAATAGCATCCTCCCGTTTCTCAAAGCACTTCCAAACGTCTATGTCGGAAACCCCGAAACCTGTAGAAGGTTTCTCTCCGCAGTCGCTTGGATCACAAAACAAGGCGCGACCTGGCGGGCCCTCCCGGAGGTTTACGGGTATTGGAACACCATCTATAGACGCTTTGGCCGCTGGTCTGATGCCGGTGTCTTTGAAAAACTTCATCAACATTTCCACGATGCCGGCGAGCTCTCATCGCTCCCCATTGATTCAACGGTTGTGCGTACCCATTCATCTGCAGCGGGTGCTCCGAAAAAAAAAAAAACGGCGGTCAAGCCAATGAAGCACTCGGTCGGAGTCGTGGCGGTTTCACGACGAAACGCCATGCGGCGGTGAGTGTGGACTTCCGTCCGTTGTGTTTCATTTTGACAGCGGGACAGCGTCATGATGTCACGCAAGCCTCCGCATTGATAGCAGCTTACAAGTGTGATTATGTGATTGCTAATGCCTCCTATGACTCGAATGCGTTTCGTGCGGAGATAGCTGCCGAGGGTGCGGAGGCAGTTATCCGTCCTCGCAAGAGTCGTCTTGAAGATATCCCTTGTGATAAAGTGTTGTCCAAACTTCGCAATGTGATAGAACGTTTTTTTCATCGGTTGAAACAATATCGTCGGGTTGCGACCCGGTATGATAAATACGCCGTGTGCTACCTCGGGTTCGTCTATTTCGCAGCTATACTTATCACTGCTAAAAAAATGTAAACACTACCTAGTAGTCTATCCATTTTGAACTTGTGGATATAGTCTTTTTAGTTTGATGCGTGCGTCCTCCGTGGTAAAGCGCCAATCCACCTTGTTCGCCGTCTGATTGCGATACTTCTGCCAAGCTTCTGCTTCTGACCGAAGCGTTTCTATATCCGGGATCCGACGGTTCAGACATTGTCTTGAGAAGACACTCAACTCAATCTCTGCGATGTTCAACCAACTCCCATGTTTTGGCGTGTGCACCAATTCCAAACGTGAACGCAGCCGATGGGCCTCTTCTGCCGGAAATGCCTTGGACAAAGACTTGACTGTATGTGTATTGAGATTATCAACAACCAAAGTCACTCGCTCAGCCTCAGGATAGACTTCATCTAAAAGGTGTTTGACTTCTTCTGCCCAATCTACAGCGGTGCGGCGTTCACGGATCGACACCCGCCGCCACCCCTGAAACGGGGCCGTAAACAGGAAAGCACAAACCGATCCCGGACGCTTATATTCGTCCTCGATGCGCGTTGGACGCCCGGGTTTGCCGGGGATAGGCGGCCGTCCGTCCTTGAGCAACTGCACGGGACGTTCGTCCATAGCGACAACGGGACATTTGGCATCTTCAGGACGCTGGTCCACGTCTAAAACCGCCTCCATCGCCGCAACGAATGCCTCATCTTCATCAGGAGGGATCACCCAATAGGAGGACCGATGCGGACGCAAGGCGTTTTTTTTAGCGTTTGTCGGACCGTCTCAGGACAGATACTCTCAACGATCTCAAGCTCAACGAGTTTATCAGCAAGCAGGCGTAACGTCCAGCGGGCGAACCCTTCAGGCGGATCGCTACACGCTAACGCTATCAAACGCGCCTCGCCCTCCCCATCAAGTTTCAGGGACCGAGACGGTTGACTTTGCGGTTTGCGTTTCACCGCCGGCAACCCCCGGCACTCCGTCCAACGCTTCCGCACATTCGAGACCGTATTCCTATGGCAGCCGAAAGCGGTAGCTATCTGAGCATCGCTCCAAGCAGGACCTTTGACATCTGCTTTCAGCAAGATATGGGCACGCCGGATTTCGAGGGCGTTGTGTCTTCCGCTACGCACTAAGGTTTCAAACGTCTGACGTTCTTCAGAAGTCAGCTCAACTTCATGTTTTTTCTTTTTTTTCATTGTCGTCCTCTCTGAGATGAGATACAGATAGGACTTAGAGTCTACCATATAACGCTCGAAAAATCAAAAAAATAGCACAGACTCAAAATGGATAGACTACTAGGGGTCAAAAAATGATCGAAAAATGGAAAACTGAATAGCCCCAAAATATTGGAGCACCAAGTAGATACATCGTAAATTAACCTGATAAGGGATACCTGTTAACTAAGGGAACTGTGCTATATAATCCTGCAAATCAGGAAGCTGCGCGCTGCTAAATACCTCTTGCAAGCGAGACTCCAAACGACCTGATTCAACTTCAACGATTAACGCTGTCAAGACATCTAGCGCTTTTCTTTTTAGTTCAGCGTCAATTGCGCCGTTTTGGATGGCTTCCGCAAATTCGTCTTCATCTTGGATTTGGTATGTGCCATCTGGGTTTATCCAGAGATCTAAGAACAGATCCGTTACATTTCACGCTACTAATTACCTCTTGTACCGGATGTTCAATTGTTGGTCTATGTAAACAATCTGATGAGGTTGAATAATTTGTAGCACTTTTTGTAGTTGCTCCATGAGCGGGAGTAAAGTTTCTAATTCATTCCGCTGTGCAATAAGCACGACAACCGCAATATTAAAGTGGTCAAGATTCTGCTGATATTCAATGCTTTGATCTGCGGTCACCCAAACATCAAACTCACGTGCCGCGCGGCGAAGCAATTGCCCGTTCTTCAGACCATTCCACCGCTTTTCTTGAACTGTAAAAACAGTGTGTCCAACCAATTCTCTCTTCAACTTTTTTGGTAAACATTCATCAAGGAGAATATGCATAGGCGTGTGTTAGGAGCATCTCCTTTGCAAGTTCCAAGGCCTGGAGGGCCTGCTCACGGCTAACGGAAGGAAAATCCTCCAAAAATTCGTCAATACTCTCCCCGACCTCTAAATAGTCAATGAGGTTTTTTATCGGGACACGGGTATTTTTGAACACTGGGGTACCGCTCATAATTTCGGGATCGCAGGTAATGAGGTTTTCGACGGTCTGTGTTGTACCTTCATCAAATTTCATGTGAACTTTCCTCCTTAAAACTTACGAAAATTGTCCAAATTTTAGTATTTAAACGTGCAAATATTAAAGTAACTTTTCTACATAATCCTGCAAATTAGGAAGCTGCGCGCTGCTAAATACCTCTTGCAAGCGAGACTCCAAATGACCTGCTTCAACTTCAGCGATTAATGCTGCCAGGACATCTCGCGCTTTTCTTCCTAATTCAGCGTCAATTGCGCCGTTTTGGATGGCTTCCGCAAATTCGTCTTCATCTTGGATTTGGTATGTGCCATCTGGGTTTATCCAGAGATCCAAGAACAGATCTGTTATTTCAAAACAATTAAGTTTGCCAGCGGCATCTACGTCTCGCTTGACGGGTTTCATTATATCACAATAATAGCCTGTCCACTCGTTATCCAGATTATAAACCTTGCCGACATCATACCACAGGCCTGTGAACACGAACCAGATTGCAGCGAAGTTATCGGCTAAAACTGTCTTGCCGTTTTGGACTATTGGTGAAGACGGTTTAACTCGCTGAGATGTGACAATCACATCGTCGTCCAGATAAAGTAACTCCTGTTGGAAGTGATTCACCCGGTCAGGGGGTCTCTTATAGGTAAGTGTTACTGTTTCCAATTTTTATTTTTCCTTGCGGTTCGGAATTTAGCAAAAACGTTGGGTTTCACTCGGTCTCCGGTTGATGCGTCGTCCTTTGAAAAAGTTCCGTTTCTCTATGATTTGAACGGTTTTGGTGGCATCCGTTCAACCCAACCTACAATGCTATGTCAAACGATATGACGCGATTGCCTCACGGAAGGCTTTAATATGCGCCGGTGTTGTTCCGCAACAGCCACCTATCAAATAGGCACCGGTTTCAATGAGTGCTGGAATGTGGCTTGCCATCTCCGCTGGGGTTTGCGTATAGACAGTGTTATGGTTTTCGTCAAGTTTCGGCATGCCAGCGTTTGGATATGCCATCATCCACTTTCCATTGATCCCTGTTTCAGCGAGTGCTGTGCCGAGCTGCTGGATACCAGTAATCGCATAAGGCATTCCTGTGTGTTCATCACGTCTGGCTTCAGCACCGCAGTTCACACCGATAATACTCACGGCATCTAATAGGGAGTCTCCGCCTGATAACTCGTTGTCCATGAGGATTTCAAGCAGATCGGCAGGGGAGTTTCCCCAGTCTGTCCGATAAACGATCTTACCTGTCCGTCGTTCTTTCGTCCATTTGTACGTCAAATTCACTGCAATTGGGATGCCCGTCTCACGTGCGACATCTACAGCGAGGGCTGCCTCCTTAGCAGAAAACATCGTCTCAAGACAGAGAAAATCTACGCCTGCTTCTGCAAGTGTATGGATCACCAATTTATGTGCTTCTCTGGCATCTGCGTTGGGGATGCCGAAAGTCGTGTCGCCGCTATCTGCCTCGATTGCGCCGGGGGAGGGCCCGACGGAGCCTGCGATATAGACATCTCTTTCGCTCTGCTGGATGGCGGTTTTTGCGTGCTGGACAGCAAGGCGTATCAGGCGTTGTGCGTCCGATGTGTCTTGTCCCGCCATTTCCAAGTGGAGTGGCGATGCGACAAACGTATTTGTGCCAATCGCTTCAGCACCCGCGTTGATATAATCTGAATGGATGTCAACAACGGCGGCGGGATGCAATTCGTTGGCGAGCGCGCTGTTCGCGAGTTCTATACGGCGAGCGAATAGCTGCGAACCGAACCCACCATCGTATAAAATGGGTTCATCGGATTTTAAGCGTTCTTGAAAATTTTTAAACATTGGGTTTCCGGGCATTTTTTTTTCTTCAAAAATGGTTTTGGATGCTCCACACAGATATTAAGAAACATAGGATTTTCACCTATGCAAGTGTTTCTGGCATTGACTTGAATTGACAACCTTCTACGAATATGTCAAAGAAATCGGGGGTGGTTTCTAATTCAATATGTTCAATATTGTTGACAAACGTTTCAATATCTGCGCGTTTTTTGTCGGAAAGGAGGACGGCTGTCGCGCCTGCTACTGCAGCATTGCCAATTTTGATTACATTTTCTGCTGGGACTGGTGCGAGAAATCCGATTTCAATTGCATCCTGTAGGTTAACATAATTGGCAAAACCGCCTGCTAAAAAGAGCGTCGTAATGTCTTTAGGTGTGCAACCGAAATGTCGGAGGACAATATATTGTCCGCAGTAATTGGCTGCTTTTGCTTGCGCGAGATTGCTTGCGTCGTCGCGTGAGAAGGTAATCCCGTGTTCCGGTAAAAACGGTATCGTCCGTTGCTTCCTGTCTGCAAAAACGCCTTTCGGACTCATCTGATCGTTCCGTCGCAACTCCGCGAGGAGTGAAATTAGTCCGGAACCGCATAAGCCTTGTGGTGTCTCTTCATCAATGGTGGTATAACTGAATTCGGTGCCATTCCATTTCACAGCTTCAATCGCGCCCGGGTAGGCAGGCATCCCATATTCAATGCCGCCGCCTTCAAATGCGGGCCCGGCGGGACACGATGCGGCTACCATCCGATTTGCATGTCCGACAATGACCTCTGTATTGGTGCCGACATCAACTAACATGATGATTTCATTCTGTGTGGCGATGTCAATTGCGACTAAATCCGCGGCGACATCTGCCCCGACATGGCTGGCAATCAATGGCAAGCTGTACACCATCGCCTTTGGGTTCGCACGGATTCCTAAGCGGCGCGTCTTTTCTATGAGCGTAGTGGTTGAACGAATGCCGTCCCGATATTCATGCTCAATCAGGGATTTATAGGGTTTTTGTCCGATGCTCTGGACATCCTGCTTAAAGAAAATATCGCGCATTGTTGTGTTACCGACAACGACAATCTCATAAATTTCTTGTCGGACGAAGTTGTGTCGGTCACACATCTCCATGATCTCGCTGTTTAGGGCGGCGATAAGCGAGCGGCGCAGTTCACCGTGAAATTCACCGTCATAAGTGATGCGGTTCATGACATCGCTGCCGCCAAAACGTTGCGGGTTTTCAAAGGAACTGACAGAGACCGTTTTCCCGTTCTCCAAATCCACCAAATTCGCTACAACTGTGGTTGTGCCGATGTCTATGGCTAACCCATAGAGATGTCCTCGGTAGCGGTCAATCGGTTCACCTTTGTAATAGACAACGTCATCGGTATGCGTAACGCGCGGGTCGTAGGGGTTGGGTTTCCCAACCCGTGCTTCATCGGTGTCTGTCAGACTATGCGTTAGGATCCTCGGCGTGCGTCGGAGCGGGGTAAACTCAATATCTTCATTCATATCAAGCACAACAGCTTGGCAGGCGAGCCGGTAGTTGTCTCGTAGGAACGCCTCCGCTTCATTAGGCGGTTGGAGGCTATCCATGCCACGTTTGATTTCAACAATGCATTCGTGGCACTGTCCGGTTCGGAAGCAAGAGGTCGGGACTTGGACGGCTAAATCATCTGCATAGTCAAAAATAGTTTTTCCGGGGGTGAGCTGATGGATTTTTCCGTCAGCTATGATTGTGCCTTGAGCGGCTGACGGGTCTGTCTTCCACGCGCTGCGATAATCTAATTTATCATCACCGGCACACAGGAGCCCTGTCCCTTCATCAATTTTTCGTTGGTTTCGGCAGCCGAACTTGGCTGTGCAGTGGTCAAAACGATCCTTATAGGGACACCGATAGGTTGCCTGTTCATCAGCGTGGACGACCAAATCTTCGAAGATTTTGGTGATTTTATTGAGGCGTTTCTCGTATTCGGCTTTGTTTATTTTCTTCATATTCAGTTATCGGCTTGTAGGGGTTGGGTTACCCAACCCCTACGGTAAACTAATTACCATTCCTCGTCCTCTTCGAGAAGGAACTGTTTGGCTAAGGCGACACATGCAAGTGCGTCTTTGCCGTATCCATCCGCGCCCATGTCGTCTGCGAATGTTTGGGTGACTGGGGCACCACCGACCATAATTTTGACTTCTTCGCGTAGGTCTTCGTCAATGAAGGCGTCAATGGTTTTTCCCATATTCGGCATAGTTGTCGTCAAAAGTGCTGACATCCCTAAGATGGGTGCTTCGTATTCCTCAACTGCCTCAATGAATTCATCTTCGGAGGTATCCACCCCGAGATCATGTACGACGAACCCTGCGCCGCGCAACATCATGATACAGAGGTTTTTGCCGATGTCGTGTAGGTCGCCTTTGACGGTTCCCATAATCACTGTGCCGATGGGTTCAATGCCTGAATCGGAGAGTATGGGTTCGATATGCGTCATCCCTGCTTTCATTGCACGTGCACACGCCAAAACTTCCGGGACAAAGATAAAGTTCTCCCGAAACTTGATGCCGACGATTCCCATCCCTGCGATGAGTCCGTCGTCCATAATTTCTAACGCTTCTGTGCCATCTTCGAGAGCTGTTTCTGTTAGTTCATCGACGGCGTAATGGTCGCCGTCAATAAGTGCAGCAGCGATGGCTTGCATAGCCGGTGTCGCTTGCGCGAATGTGTCAATAGTGCGTGCGATTTCGTCAGGTTGTTCCAAGAATTCTTCGATTTCTTCTCGGATAAATTCATTTGCGATGTCGTTAATAGATGCCACGGGTTTTGAATTCCTCCTCAAAGGAATATGATACCATACGCGAAGAGAAATGGCAAATGAATTTTGTGTGCATTGTTGAAATCGTGTAGGTTGGGTTGAACGAATACCACAAAAACCAAAGAGACAACCGTGCTGCGACTTGCCGGTGAAGCGATCAGCTATTCATAATCAGCGCGTCAAATATTGGCACAAGCAGGGCGTTTTTGATAACGCGAAAGGTGATTGATCAGTCGTTAGGGGTTGACAAGCTGTCGTTGCTTGAGCGTCTCTATTTCTTGTGTGAGGGTTTCAATCTGCCTTTCGAGTATCTGATCTTTCCTGCTGCGCCTGTGGGCTAAGATGCCCCAGATAGTTGCCCCTATTGCAAGAATCGCTAAAGGGATACCAATGCAGGCAATGATGATGTTATTTTGTCTGTCAAAATTCTTTTCGATCCTGTCAAAATTCTTTTCGATCCTGTCAAAATCCCTTTCGATCCTCTCAAAGCGTTCATTGACCTGTTCCTTAAACGTTTGGAATTCGGTCGTTAACACCGCCAGGTCTGTTTTTATAGTTGCGATGTCGTCTTTGACTTCGGAAATGTCTTGTGTCTGGGCGCCCAAAGGCATCGCGAGGACACACAATAGTATTGAGAAAAGAAAAATCGTTTTCATGAAATTGGCTCCTTTGCGTATAGTTAATCATATTTGATGATTTTTGTCAATTTAAATTGCTTATTCTCCTCGAGTCATTCAATTTTAAGAAATTATTGGATTTCATGTCTTTTTTTCAAGGGGTTTCCGGTTCGGTTAGGAAACCGAACCTACCAGAGCGGAGCCCAGGGCTATTCAATTGTACCTATTCACTTTACATATGTGAATTTCTTCGATTGTAGGAGCGAGTGTTTTTGATAGGGTGTTTCTTGTCGCTCGCGATCTTTTCCCAAGAACGTTCACTTATGTAAAGCAAAACCAAGATCCAAATCGTACAATTGAATGACCCTGGGGCGGAGCCTGCTGCCTATTGCTTTTTTCGGTACTCTTCTAAGAGAGCGTTGATCTTATCCAGAAATTCTTGTGAGTAAATTTGACCGACGAGTGCTTTATGCGTTTCTGCAGCGATGACATCCCACGCTTCTCGGGCATCGTCCTCAAACTCAACGATTTGAAGACCAGCCTTCTTTTGGAGTGCCTCAACCGCCCTTTCATTGTCTTTCCGAATTCGCGCAATCAAATCACTCTGATACTGGTCACCGACTTCACGCAAAACCTTCTGCTGTTCGGGGGTCAGCTGCTCAAACTTGTCTTTCGTTATCACTGTTGCGCCGACACCGACACTCACGGGAAGGTTCGTCATGTATTTGAATTTATCGTGCCATTGGAGGGCGATAGTGACGTAGGGTGAGACGGTTACGGTGTTGAGCTGCCCGGAGTAGAGCGAAGAGATCACCTGTGTAACTTCTCTGGGCACAGTTGCGATTTCGGCTCTTTTGTAAAATTCAAGCCCGATTTTGTCGGTTGTCCGCACCCACATTTTGACAGTTGGAGACCGAAGATCGGCAATATTGGTAATCGGTTGATCGCTAAAAATATAGTAGAAGCCGATGTCGCCCATACCGATGAGGACATATCCCGCCTCCATGAAGGCTTTGTCAAGGTCTTCGCGGAGATAGTTCCGGACATAATCCAGTTCCTCGTAGGTTCTGAACATGCGCGGGAGTTGGAAAATCAGGACCTCTTTCTGTATTTCACCGAGGCCGTTAGCGGTCATAGCCCCTGCGTGTAGCAGCCCAGCCCGCATCTTGCGGATAACATCCAGTTCGTCTCCTTGGACACCGTTAGGATAAAAACGGATTCGAAGATCGCCATCCGTTTTGGCGCGAATTTCTTTTGCCATCGCCTCAAAATTGTTCATCCATGTGGAACCCTTCGGTGCAAGCGTTGCGAACTTAATGGACTTCGCGGCAAGATGTGTTAGGGGTAAAAATAACATTCCCAAAAGCAGCAAAAACATAGCGAATTTAGGGAAATAATCGGGGTTGAAAACTATCTTCTTTTTTGTCATTTATTCTTCCTCCATTTCTGTATCGAAAAGCATATCGGTTTGCGAAAGCCAACGTTTGGCGCGCGCTTTTGCAAGTGAGGTTGCAGCCTCTTCGCCTGGATAAATGTCCTGTGGGGCATCAATCACTTCCTGTAACGCTTGCTTGTAGAGTTTCAGGTCCTGTTTCGGATAGGCGTAGTAGAGTGCAAGATAGAGTTTCGCCATCAGGAATTTGCCTTCATTAAGTTTATCGACGTAATCAATGTGCTTTTTCGCCTTCTCTGGATCGCCCCCGATGGCTGGGGATCGGTCCCCGTAATAGACGGCGTAGAACAGATGCGCACTGCCGAAATAGAAGGTCTCGTCCAATTCAAGCACGCGCTGCATCATCACCTCGACGCGCGCGAGGTCAATCACTTGCATCGGGTCATCTTTCTGGAGGCTGATACCGCGTGCGATGGCGTAAGCCGCCCAAAAGAGGGGTTCTACCTGCTTTTTCTTGAGTTTCTGAACTGCTTTTTCAAATTCAGGCATCCCGACAGTTCTCGCTTGTTTGAAGGTTTTATCGGATTTCGCGAGTGCTTTAAAAGCGTATTCTTCAGAGCGTATATAGTGCGCGATTGCTTGTGAGCGCATCTCGTCTGCGGTTTCAAAGTCTCCGGCGATTGTCGCGTTTTCCATCTTATCCTCCAAAAAACCACTATAAGATGAATGCGCGCGTGCGGTTTTGACAATGAGTCCTGTATTCCCTGTTTTCGCTAAACGCTCAAGTGTCTTGAGGTTGTTCGCGAGGGTGTTTTCGACGACAACTAAATTGCTCTCCTTTTGAATATTTGACAACTTGGCAAGCCCGCAGCCGCCCAAGAATATCGGTAAGAGCAATAACAACAATGCTTGGGTTCTAAAACGATTATGTATCATCATGAATATCCTTTATGGTTACTAAACTTTGGACAATTTGCACCTGTTAATCGTGAAATTTGGATTCCTCGACAAGTTCGGACACCGGACTGCCGGTATCCGCGTGTAAAACGGCATCTATTTTCCGATCATCGCAGATACACGCAAAGCTATCAAGTATTGCTTTCGCCTCCGCGCCAGCAATGATGGATACGTTATGTTGAAAATGGCAGAAGCACAACTGTCCCATCAACACGCCCCTCCGATGTTTCAATCTGGACGCGACTGCCGGGTTCTGTCACTGCGATACGGACATAACCTATGGCGATCTGCTTTGCGAGCGTTGGGGCGAAGGTCGCACTTGTAACCCAACCGATCTCTTTGTCACCGTTGAAAACACGCGCGCCTGAACGCAGAAGTCCGCAGCCCTCTTCTGAGGTTGCATCCTTGTCAATTTCAATGCCACGCAGCAGACGATTCGGGTGTCCGCGATATTTCATCCGTGCGACGATCTCTTGTCCGATATAACATCCCTTCTCGAAATCGATGGCGTGCTCTAATTCCGCTTCAAGCGGAATAACAGCGTCGGTTAATTCTGTGCCGTATCTGGGTATCCCCGCCTCAATCCGCAGCGACTCCAAGGCGTTCCAACCGATAGGTTGCGCGTTAAATGTCATCAACGCTTCCCAAAGGGATGTCAACGCCTCGGCGGCAGTATAAAGCGTCCAACCGACTTCGCCAGTGGCGTTTGTCCTTATACAGACAATCAGGTGTTCAAAAAGCGTGTCTGCTTCACGCACGCAGCTGTGACGTTCCGGTAAAGCGGCGAGATCGCTGATGTTTAGCACAGATTGAATGAGTTCCGATGCTTTGGGACCGTGAACAGCGATGGCACCGGTTTCAGCGGTTACCTCAGAGAGTTCAACATCATCAGCGATGATGTATTTGTCCAATTCACCGAAGAGGTTTTCTGCGGTTTCAGGGGCAGTGTCAATAATGATTGTGTCCTCAAGGACATAGACATTGAGATCGGCGATAATTTTGCCGCGATGGGTTAAGAGGGTGGCGTAGGTGCCTTGTCCTGCTGAGAGATTTTCAACATCGTTGGAGATGATGCGGTGTAGAAATTTTGCGCGATCATCGCCAGTTAGCTGATGCCTGCTTCGGTAAGATACATCAACAATACCGACACCGTTTCGGACGGCGTGATGTTCGGAAACAGGATCAGTGAACTGAACAGCGATATGCCAACCCTCATGCTTTTCAGCAAAGGTCGCGCCGAGTCGCTTATGAATGTGATGCAGCGGTGTCACTTTCATCTAAAATATCCTTTCAAAGCGTGAAATGAGTTTTGTATTTCGTAAAGTAAACGATGAAACGAGCGGGTGCGCGACCTCTATAGCGAAGCTCCACGGTATCCGGGGACCAAACGGGTCTATGAAAACGGAACATCCAACCCCAACCGAGGTTTCAATCCGTTCTGTGAAAGTCTCAAAATCCGAAAAAGGTGTGTCGTTGTGCCACCAGACGCTCCCTGTATCCAAAAAGCCGCTGAGTGTCCACCCGATTACAGCATCGGGATCCCTAACGACAGTCTCTCTGATAAACCGATACTCCAAGTTAAGCAGCAGGCGATTATCGCCTGCGAATCTGTTGAAATCGTGTCCACGTACGGTGGAACCGCCGCCGAGATGGAGGAGCCGTTGCTTCGGCAAAGGTGCATCAGAAAAATCACCAGCGACCCGAATGTTTACGTGGTGGGGGCCGAGGAGCGGTGTGTAGCGTGCTATTTCAAATCGGTAGAAATTGAAGTCGTAATCCCCACCGAACCGTTGTCCTGTCATTTCGAGGGCGAATTGTGCACGCCACCCGCGCCGCGTCCGTTCGTTCGCAAGAAACAGCGTATGGAAATCTCGTGCGACTGTTGACCGATGGTCGCGCGTATCAAAAGCGAAAACGAGAGCGACATTTCTGAATTGTCCGCGATCAATGCGAGCATTCCCACGCTTGATCTGGTTCCGGTTTAAGTAACTCCACTCCGTTGATTTGGAGAGGTTATCGTGCTTTTCGCCTGTGAATTCCAGTCTCAGAAAAGTCGATTCAGTCGGTGCGTAGATTATCCAGCCTTGGGAGCCCAAGCGTTGATAATAATCCTGACCGTCGAAACCGTAATAGGCGGCACTCAGACTTGCATCGCCGTGATGTAGATAGATATTAGAACTGACATCAGTGAGTTTATAGAAACTGCCACCGATTTTAAGGGGTTGCCTTTTAAAGAACCCTTTTTCGATCCCGGCGTGATAGTTCCATACTTTGCTTGAAAAACCGCGACTGATTGCACCGAAGACCTGTTCTTTGCCTGTCAGTCGCGTTGCAAGCGTTCCGCCTGCGCCGAGCATCAGACCGTGAACGCGATTGAATTGAATGATCGGAAAGCCTCCGGGTTTCGCGAAGGGTTGTTCTTCAATCTCAACAATCATGATGTTTTTTCCGCCCTCGCGTTGAACACGCCAATCTCGAACGGATTTAAAATGCTCATTATCTTCACGGAGTTTCCTGCTCATGCGGTTAATCTTTGACTGCCCAAGCGTCCGGTGATAAACATCGGCTGTTTGGGAAGTGGGTTTGCGCGTGCTGTCTTCGGTCTTTAGGTTAAGCGCGGATAGCAGCTCTGCCCGCGAGATGCGATCATTCCCGGTGAAACGGATTTCGTGTAACGTGCCTTCGTTAATCGTAAATTCAAGCGTATCTTTAACCAATCGATGCGTAACGGTTGCGAATTCATATCCACGGTTTAAATAGAAGTCGGCCATGAGCTGCTGTTTGCGTCTCGCGGTTTCAACAGCGAGGTACCCACGTTTTAGTTGAAACCACTCCTTAATGAATCGCGTGGGAAAACTTCTATTTCCGTCAATCTGAACCGATTGTGCAAGGACTACAGCTGCCTCCGTAACACGCATAAGCACACTGACAGCAGGCAAAGCACCGGGTCCTTCGGGTGCGGACTGCGCTTGCCGCGTCTCCAAACGGACATCCTGAAACCAGTCATGCTCCCGCAATTCTGTTATTAGCCATGTCAGCTGCGAACTTGTGATAACATCGCCGGGTTGAATAGGCAGCTGGCGCTGGATAATCTCCGTTGGAATTGAAGTATTTCCTTCAATTTCGATGGCTGTAATCTGGAATTGCGCTTCGGATGCGAAGGTTTCTGCGGAGGCCGCCGGTGTCTTTACCAAATCCAAGATTCCCATCGCCGGTGCATAGCGTTCCGAAAGTATAGCCATATATTCATGCGGTGTATGGGGCCACCACGGATGCTCGCCATCATAAGTTGGTAACCAATACCCATATTCTCTCTGTTTGGTAGACATGAGGTCTTCGGGGCTACCGGTGCTGCTGTATGCTTTGCGGTGGATGTTAAACAGCCATCTTTCAAAAGCGGGTTTATCTTGCAAGTCTGATTTAGGAGGCTTTTCTAACATTTCACGCGGGATCGCAACTTCAACGCTCCAAAAGGCTGCGTTCATCTGTGTAGCGATTTGGACATCTGCATTCCATTGACTATCGGCATCAAAGGTTGTCTGCATCGTATTCCGATCCAGCGTGCGTTGAATATCGTGTGGTGCTAATCGGAAATTAGGTTCACCGGGAACGTTAACTTTCTGATCAAAACACGCGCCAATCGGGTTGATAACAAAATGGTAGTAAGTATCGGTTTGAAGGTTGGGATCAATGAGAATTTCAATACATTCATCTTCCCAAATAGGGGAATCAGGCTGTGTCTGTGAGATATGCGGCAGCCCCGATTCAGCGAGGTACGCCTTTACCCCGATATATAGATTCTGCGCGTCCCACATCAGTAGGGTTTCAGTCGGATTCTGAGGTTCACCGTCAGCATCTGCGTTCTGAAACGGGGCGAGTATCGCTGCCTTCTGCCAGACTATTTCAAATAAATTGCCATCAAGGACAGGGGGTTGCGTTGTCTCGGGTACAGGTTTAAACGGATACGAGACAGGCATCTCTTCGTCATTTTGCGTGCTCGGTAGGAGCGAAATCGCATCGGTCGCTTTTAAACGGAATAGGGGACCGCCACCGTTAATAAGCGTTAGTGCATCATCTATTTCGGCAGGGAGGTTGATAACGATCTGCTGCTTTTCGCTTTCAAGTTCGACATCAATCGCATAGTCTTCAGGTAATTTTAATTCGATACTGCCTGCTTGAGCGGTCAAATCCAGCGGTGCCGCAACAGTGTCAAGTATCGTCACATCGATGGAGCCGTTTTGCGTCTCGAGTTTGTTCTGTCCGTGCGTTAGCAAAATGTTCCCATCAATGCGTCCTTTTTTTAGGGTGACAGTGTAGTTTCCCAATGTTTCCTCTAACTGGACATCTCCTTTGTTTGTGGCAATTTCTATGTTGCCTCGGAGCTGCTTGATGCGTATATCCCCTTCTGTTGCTTGGATGTTAACAGCGACATCTGGGGGGGTTTCAATTGTACACTTCAACTGAAGTTGTTTTTGGAGCGTTGCGTATAACTCGCTAATATTGGGAAAAGGGTCCGTTTTTTCGTCGGTTGACTCCGGCTGTGGCAATTTTACCTTCAATTGTAGTATACCGCTATCCCGTGTGCCTATTACGGAGATGTTCTCCAAGTAGTTCCGAATCAGCATATTCCGCGCTGTTTTTGTGGCTGGCGTCCGTTTTTCGAGGCTGACGCTGATAGTTTCGCCCTCCCTGGTCGTTATTTGAATGTCCGCTGGTATGTCCAAGTTGAGTGCTATTTGATCAATATCCTCAAAACTGAAGTTTTCCACCGACGTTGCCTCTACTTGCGTCGGAATAGATTCACCGGCGGCTTTAGCTGCAGGTAAGCCAAATAGGTTCAGTATGAGCATGAACGCACAAAATAGGGATAGCGGGAATAAATTTTTATAACACATAGGCAACACTTTCAAGAAAAATCCGTTTTTGTTCCCTTTAGCAGCTATAAACATACCGTCCCGATGGGACTAAAGACTGCCAAAAACTTTATACACCCAATATCTACAAAATGACTTGACATATTTTAAATGATACTTTATACTTATTAGAAAAGTCAAGCAGTTTTTTCGTACCTTTACCGTTATTGGGGCGTTTTATTGAAAACGGGTATCATAAAAACGGGGAAGTGGTGTAAAAATACTGCACAGAGGAGAAAGATAGATGCGCGAATCTTATGAAGGAGCAACACAATATTGTTTCTCTTTCGGCCCCTGGAACATACATGAAGGTGCCGACCCTTTCGGTCCAGCTGTTCGGGAGTCGTTTAGTTTTGATGAGAAGGTCAGCTGCTACCGCGATCTCGGTTTTGTTGGCATTCAATTCCATGATGATGATATTGTACCCGATATTGATGAGAAGACGCACGCACAATTGATAGCACAGACGAAAGCCGTCAAAACCCAATTAGATGACTACGGTTTAGTAGCAGAGGTGGTCGCGCCGCGTCTCTGGGAATCGCCACAGACGATTGACGGTGCTTATACGTCTAATTCCGTAAAAGAGCGGGC
Organism: Candidatus Poribacteria bacterium; assembly: GCA_963668035.1. Taxonomy (GTDB): domain Bacteria; phylum Poribacteria; class WGA-4E; order WGA-4E; family WGA-3G; genus WGA-3G. The sequence continues at coordinate 2,823,009 of OY764073.1, forward strand.
GTATGCGTTGGAACGTTCAAAACGGTGTGTGGATATCGCCAATGAGATTGGGTGTAAAAATCTGGTGTTGTGGCTTGCGCGTGAAGGCACTTATATCCGGGAAACGAAATCTTCTGCCGATGCAGTTGGTCAGATTCTGGATGCGATTAACGCGTTACTTGAATACGATTCAGAAATCCGTATTCTGATTGAACCGAAACCGAATGAACCGATGGACATCGCGTATATTCCGACGATTGGACACGCTATCGGGTTAGCTTATGCGAGCGATGTACCGGAACGGGTTGGCGGCTTAATTGAGAGTGCGCACGCTATTCTCGCGGGGTTAGAACCCTCAGATGAGATGGGATACGCGCTGTTTCACAAGAAACTTTGGAGCGTACATCTCAACGACCAGAACGGACTCAAATTCGATCAGGATAAGGCGTTCGGGTCTGTGAATTTGCGACGCGCCTTTAATCAGGTCCGTGTCCTTGAAGAGAACGGTTATGGCAGAAACGGTGAATTCATCGGGTTAGATGTGAAAGTGATGCGAACACAGCCGCGCGAGATTTCGACGCAACATCTATTGAGTAGCCGAATAACGTTCCTTAATCTACTTGAGAAGGTGCGGACTTATGATAAAAACGTTGAACAGGAGTTTATCGCGGCGCGAGACTATGAAGGTTTGGATTTCTATATTCTTGAACACCTGCTCGGTGTATAACATCTATTCAACACCACAGGCGGCAGAGGACAAAAACAGAGATGACAACGGATAAGAGTGCGCTACACGAGGCGGATGGTATATGTTATCAAGCGGTGATGCTTGTCGGTCCCCCCGGTGTTGGCAAGGGGACACAAGGGAAAATGCTATCACGCATTCCGGGTATTTTCCACGTTTCCAGTGGAGATATGTTCCGAGAACTGGATATCAATTCCGAAGTCGGACAAATTTTCCAGCAATACGCTGGCCTCGGTAGGTTAGTCCCCGACGAAATCACAATCAAAATTTGGCAAGACTACATGGAAACGAAGGTCTGTGAAGGGATTTACACGCCGGAACGTGACCTGCTCATCCTTGATGGCATTCCACGGAACCTGGCGCAAGCGGCATTGATAAACCCGTATATCAAGATATTTAAAGTCATCTTTATGGTCTGTGAGGATCGGGAGGTGATGTTTCAACGGATTCGGGGACGGGCGCAGAAGGAGAACCGAATTGACGATTCCGAAGAAGTCGTGGTTCGCTACCGCTGGGACCTATACAAACGCGATACAGAACCCCTGATTGACCATTATCCGCAAGACCTCATTCGGATCATTGATGCTGACACCATTGCATCGGACGTGCTTCACCAAATTCTATCAACGATAGTGCCTATTCAGAAGAAACATTTCAAACCACCGTTGATGTGAACATGGCGTTCAATCGGAACGCCGATAGAGTAAGAACTCAGGATGTGCAAGCGCGCGCATCGGAAACGGGGCCCCGTTATCGGATATTTGGATGCCAAAGAATTGCGGTGTGCACCGGAATGTTTTATGCAGTTGATATAGACTTCTCCCACTTAACACGCGCGCATAAAACGCCAGCGTCTCCGTCAATTCAATTTCGCCGAGCGGATACCAATCTTCAGGCTGATACCCCTGCGGATTCTTTCGGTATTTTTGGAACACCTCAAGGTCCGGCAGAAGGATGAGGACCCATGCCGCGTCTTCATCTGCCGCTTCCAGTTCTAAATCAGGAAGTAGCCAGTTGAATAAGATGACTGGGGGCCCGGAAATAGCTTCGTCTGGCGGGATGTGCGCCGCTATCCACTCCGACATCCTAAGTCGGGTGGGTTCTGCCAACAGAACTGTCGCAAAAGCGGCCGTATAAACGAACGAATAAAGCACAACGACACCCACCGCGACTCTACACGCCCATCTTCCATGTAGAGTCGCTTTTTGGACAAGCTGCGGCGGACCGCTGTATACGAACTTGAAGAATCTCCGGACAACACTCGGAACGCTGGCAAGTGCCCTAGCGGCAAGTATCGCAAGGGCAGGATAAAGTATCAGCAGGTGGCGTGCAAACTTGACTTTGTGGATTCCGATAAATAATAGGTACGGAATAACAACAGCGAGTAGAAGTGTTTCCAATAGCGGTCTGCCCTTAAGCGAAACAATAGCGCGCAGCACACCGAAAACGGCAAGCAGTGCCAGTGGCAACCCCATCCCCCATTTCAAAAGCGTCCATAGATAGACAAACCGTTTTAGCCCGCGCGCTTCTGCTGTAGAAATGAGCCCGAAGTGTCCTCGGTGGTAGTGCGTCGCTTCATACCAGAAATCCTCAAAGAAGAGGTTCCACGTTGGCGAAATTAGATCAATCAGCCAGTAAGGACAGAGGAGCGTAAAAGTTAAGGTTGAAACACCGATGACTGTTGCGAGTCTCCTATAAAAAGAGTCACTTTTAATGAAGGTAAACAGGGAAAGACAGACGAAGAGGGTAGTAAATTTGACTGCGAAACCGATGCCTGCAATGATTCCGAGCCAGATGGCTGTCGGCAATGTAAGTGTCGCTGAAGTCGCGCGCGTGCGTACGACACGCCAGAGAAAAAGCGTCACACAGAAGGTCGCGGGGATGTCAACAAGCGCGAAACGCGATTCGTTAGTGGCGTGCAACATAGAGACTGCCAGCAATCCTGCCGCAATTTGTCCGACGCGTCTGTTGCAGGCATGTTTTCCAATAGCATAAGTGAACCAGAGTGTAGCAGTGGATAAGAGGGTGTTGATACAGCGCGCCAATAGAATAACGCGGACTTCCGTTAGCTGTAAGCCGCCGAGCGAGAGCAATTTGCCGACCACAGCAATGCTGTAAAACCAAGCCGTTCCGGGCCAGTTATAGGTTTGCGGTGGTGCCGTGAACTGAATGATGTTTAGCACATCTTGTGCGATGATCACCTCACGTGGGTCAGGTGTATCGGGTAGCCCAACGTCTAAACCGATGATCCGAAGCCCGAAACCGCCGATAAGAATCGCTGCTATAACGAAGTTGTCGGGTGAACGAAAGCGGTTTTTGAGCGCGAGCAGCTGTTTCATTTTGAGACTTTTGCCCACAATGCTGGGGGGAGTATTTCTTTAACACTTCGGATCTGTGCTGACAGCGAGGGGAGTCCCAATTTCTCGAAGATGTCCGACCACCGTTCTGGTTGCCCTTCTTCAACATAGACAGGGACGAATCCCAAATTCAGATAAGTTTTAATGGCAGGCATACGAAAATCGTCGGTGTCTAACATCGCACTGATGAATCCATTATCCCGAAAGTAGGAGAGCACAGCGAGCGAGACCCATTTGCCGAGTTTATGGCCGGTGTGTTCAGCGACAACACCGACCATGTGTACGTACCCGACATCCGTTTCATCTATAGATTGCCGCCAAGCGCAGGCAGTCCCGACAGGCGTCCCACAATGTGTTGCGAAGTAGAGTCCATCCGGAACAAAGACATCTCTGCTTGTAATCTCGTTTCGTGTGTCCTGTGCGGTGCGTTCTCTACCGCCGAAAGAATCGCTAATAATCCGTGCCCAGTGTACCTCATCACCTTTGCGATAGGGACGGATACCGTAGTCTGATGGTAGTTCTAACTTCGGCAAATTTTCCAAATTCGGACGGACCATTCTAAGTTGTCGTGGCATCTGTTCTCTCCATTTCATAATCAATCGGTTTGTCGATTAGCCGTAATTATAGCACACTTCAAAAATTCATGCAAAACTCCAGAGAGACAACCATGGGTGTGTAAAGTTTTTGGCGCAGTGCACCACCTCTTAACAACACAACAACACGCAGCAAAACAACCAATCCAGAACCTTAGACACATCAACAAACATTTCACAGTAACTCGTTTTAAGTGTCAAAAATAGAAACGCCCGTAAACCCGTCCCACAACTGCGTTTGTCCGCAAAACAACCAGCACATTAAAATCATAATTTCACAGGTGTGAAAAAAATTGATAAGGTTCATAATCCCTTCAAAACCCTTGCCACACCTTACTTCGTAGCCGTAACCGAAACACTTTTTTGAATCCCTACTGTGAAATACTGTGAAATTTCATAACTTTCATAGAAACGCAGACAACAATATATTTTTTCTCTGCTGATAACCAACTTACTGATAACTGACCGCCGAAAAAAATGCACAAAAATTGAATCATACATAGATAAACAATAGAATCACAATATTTTGACGCATTTTCTATTTCCCTACACCCAAAAAATATCGTATAATTAACACGTGATTGAGAATGCAACGCCCAATACGACTTTTGCGAGGTGCGATACTCTTTAGAGGTGCGGGCGGATCCCTGACGCAGCGACAACACGGGAACCCAACTTTTACACCGCAAACCGTCGCTCGAAATCTCGAAATAAGAGTCCGTGGGCAGTCTCCTTGGAAATCGCGACACCAAATGGAGACGGAAAAATACCAACATGGAGGAACGTCGCGTAAATACCTACACGGTCGTGGGAGTGGGAGTTGCTGGTCGACATCAACACAACCACCGATAGATACTATCCCATAAGAACATGTCGTCTAAAATCTCACAGAGTACAGAAGGTCGAACTGACACTGATGGCATCAGCGAACACCTACGTTACAGGAAAATGGAAAGCAGGGGTTCTTTCAGTGAGCAGTGTTCACATATCTGCCTGCACTGGAACGAAGTTCTCATACCGTTTTAATCAATACATATCAACATGCACCCTGCATCAACGAACAGTTTTTGCATCGTGTACCCCGTCTGAAAAAGCGGTGTATGATATCTATTCTTAAAATAAAAAAGGTATCCCTCTCGTCAACCTGTTGATTTTCCTGTAGTCTGTAAAAGGTTCCATCAAAATCTCAAAGAGTCGTGGGCAGGTTGTTTGGTGCTAACAGTCTTACAGCAACCTGACGAATTTGATGCTCACGTAAAAAGACTGTTTAAAATCTCACTGAGTCGTGGAGGGTTCCGAGACACGGCAGGATCTCGGGATCGTATAGTGGCAGAGGGATTTTTCAACCCGAACGTGCTTCACGAAGTCTGCATTCCCAGTTCGTAAAACGGGAATTCGTAAGGTCGTTATTGTGCCTTGCATTCCACACTGTTCAGTGCCTCTCCATACGGATGCACTGAACCCCCACATCCACTGGTGCCTTTGCGCACCGGTTCAGGGAGACTTTACGTCGTCTGTAGGATAGACGCCTCCAACGCGATGGAAAACAATTATAGGACGGACGCAAAATAGCAGGGCTATTCAATTGACGAAAGGTCGACATTCTGTCGCACCCCGAACCTAAACCAACAGACCCTAACCCGTCGGAGAAAAAAATATAACTTACGCAGCCCCGCTCGCTGGCGAGGTTTTGCGGCGTATTCGCCCAAATGCGACCTGCATTCCTAACCTCGCCCAGTGGTATCCTACGCAGCGTTAATCAACAGCCCTAACCCGTCGGAGAAAAAAATATAACGCAGATTTTTTGCGTACAAAAAAAATTAAAGTGCCTTTATGACAAAAATCACAGAGGTTTCCGAACGCGTCTTTTTCGCGCGCCGAAGTCGTTACCGATACAATTTTCGCAGCATTTCGCAAATAAACTCTACGGGACTAAAGAGAGGACGCTGCCAAAGAAAATTGACTTTGGACACTTCCGCGCCAAAATATTTACACACCCGACAACCCAGAGACATTCAATTGTACGATTTGGATCTTGGTTTTGCTTTACATAGGTGAATGTTATTAGGAAAAAATCGCGAGCGACAAAAAACACCCAAGCAAAAACACTCGCTCCTACAGGCGAAAAAATTCACATATATAAAGTGAATAGGTACAATTGAATGGCCCTGCCCGACAACCCAGAGACATTCAATTGTCCACTTTTCGATTAGATTTTCACCGCCAGACCCGAGAGAAAAAACTCTCCCATCACATCGTAGGTTGGGTTGAACGGATACAACCAAAAGCACCCAAATCAGAGAAAACCGAAACTGTTTCAAAGACCGGCATATTCACCAGAGACCGAGTGAAACCCAACGCCTTTCGGCTTTCCTGAACGCCTCGCGTTCTGAAGTTGGGTTTCTCTGCGTTTTTGATTGTGGAGACGATATGTTGAATAGGTGTGTATTGGGTGTCGCACATCTATCTTCTCAGTTGCGTTCAACCCAACCTACGACGCTTAGAATTCGCTTCCAATTTCCTAACCTGCACCGACAATTGAATGGCCCTGCCCGACAACCATTTTTTAATTGACACATATCAACATTTTTGATATAATGTTTGGACTTACGGAATTTTTCTATGAAACGCGAGGTGAAACACATCATGCATACCTACACAGATAGACTCAATATACCTTATGCACCCACAGATACAACAGACATATACCCCGATACGGACGGTGAACCCATGGCAGCCAGCGACTACCACTTAGAGATACTCATTTGGCTTTTACTGGTCCTGAAAGCATATTTCGACGACATGCCGGATACCTACCTCTCCGGTGATATTCTGACATATTACACAGAGGGCAACCCTCGCGATGTCGTTGCACCCGATGTCCTTGTCTCTTTCGGCATCGGAAATAAGAATAGACACACTTACAAAGTATGGGAAGAAGGGAAAGCACCTGACTTCGTGATGGAGTTCTCAAGCAAAACGACCTATCAAAAGGACCTAACCGACAAGATGGATCTCTACGCCAGGCTCGGTATCCCGAACTACATTCTCTATGATGCCGAGGCACTCTATCTCCCTTCACCTTTGATGGGTTTTCGGTTGGTAGAGGGTGTATATGTTCCGATTCAGCCGGGTGTTGATGGTGGCATCCATTCGGATGTTCTCGGTTTAGATTTCCATATCCAAGAGAGACGTTTAGCAGTCTACGATCCGGTCAGCGAGGAGTGGCTGCAAACGCCGGCAGAGACAGCCGAGATGCGAGCAGCGGCAGCCGAGATGCGAGCAGAGATGCAAGCCGCACGCGCAGAGACAGCCGAGATGCGAGCAGAGATGCAAGCCGCACGCGCAGAAAACGCTGAAGCACGCGCAGAACAAGAAGCAATCGCGCGACAGCAACAGAGCACCCGCGCAGAAAACGCTGAAGCACGCGCAGAGAACGCCGAAGCACGCGCAGAAAACGCCGAAGCAGAAGTCGAACGCCTCCGCAAACAACTTGCATCTGCAAAGTAGGAGGAGAACCTGCTCCGCCGGGTTCTCCGTTCACTAACAATGAAACAACACGAAAAAAGCAAACCCAACATTGTGCTTATCGGTTTTATGGGAACAGGGAAGACTTCCATAGGTAAACGGCTTTCCACGCAACTCCGAATGCGGTATGTGGATACCGACGAGCTGATTGAAGAGGAGAGCGGGCGATATATCAGCGACATTTTCGCGGAAGACGGAGAACCCGCTTTTCGCGAACTCGAAAGCGAAACCGTCCGTAAAGTGTCAAAACTGCATAACCACGTCATCTCTACAGGGGGCGGCGTTGTCTTGAAAGAAGCCAATATGGTAGAACTCAAGCGTAACGGTATCGTGTTTTGTCTAAATGCGACAGCGGAGGAGATCTATCAACGCGTTGAACATCAGTCGCACCGTCCGCTGCTCCAAACGCCCGATCCGCTCGCGAAAATCCGTTCAATGTTAGAAGAGCGGCATCCTTACTATGCGAAAGCCGACTATACGGTCGAAACGACGGGACGCTCGTTTGAAGAAGTCATGGCATATATCAAAAGCGTATTTCTGAAAAGTGCGAGGACTGTGAGATGACGAGAACCTTACAGGTGGCACTCGGCGATAATAGCTATCCGATCATCGTCGGAGGCGCGCTTCTGAACAGGGTTGGCGAACTGCTGGGTCAACATGCAAAATCTAAAAAAGTGCTGATCGTTTCCGACTCGTTTGTTATAGGGCAGTATATGCCTGTTGTTCGTCGAAGCCTTGAAAAATCGGGGTTTGATGTCCACACCATTGAAATCCCTGCCGGTGAAGAAAACAAATCGTTGGCGCAATTCTCACGGATACAGGATAGTTTGGTTGCGCATCAGCTGGATCGCGGTTCAACGTTGATTGCACTCGGTGGCGGCATCATCGGTGATGTAGGTGGTTTTGCAGCTGCTGCCTATATGCGTGGCATCCCTTACGTCCAGATTCCGACGACGGTACTGGCACAAGTCGATGCAAGTGTCGGGGGCAAGACAGCGATCAATCATCCGAAGGGTAAGAACCTGATCGGGGCGTTTCATCAACCGAAACTCGTTCTCATCGACGTAGAGACACTCAAGACCCTACCACAACGCGACATCCGATCCGGACTTATCGAAGTTATCAAGATGGGTGTGATCCGAGATGCACCACTTTTTGAAATGGTTGCGGACAATTTGGACGCTATCCTCAATTTAGACGAGGCTGTGCTGATTGAGATGATTTCAAGGGCATGCGTCAACAAGGCGGAAGTTGTCGCGAAAGATGAAAAAGAGAGCGGGTTACGGATGGTGCTTAACTATGGACATACTTTTGGTCACGCGCTTGAATCAGTGACGCGCTACAATAGATACCGGCACGGTGAAGCCGTCGCTATCGGTATGAATTGTGCGGCGCAATTAGCGGTTAATTTGGGGATGTTCTCTGAAACGGATTTCCAGCGGCAACGCGTCCTTTTAACTCGTGCGAAATTGCCGATCACTTTCCCGCCCGACCTTACGCCAGAAGCGATACATGATGCGATGTCCTTAGACAAAAAGACGCTCGGCGGTAAACTTCGTCTCATTCTGCCGACACGAATTGGAGAAGTCGTCATCCGAAACGATGTCGATGATCAAAACGTTTTAGAAGCTATCTATCAATGTCTTCAATAGGAAACCTAACACTTATGCTAAAAACAATTCAATGCTTAATTATCTATCTGGTTTTATGCTTATGCGTCAGCACTGCGTTTAGCCAAGGGCTGAGCGCACCGTCAAATGTAATGGCGGTGGATACGCCGAACGATGACGGTTCCAGCATCACGATTACGTGGGACGAGGCACCTGCGGATAGCGGTATCAGCGGCTATCAAATCCTACGCCAAGGGGTGGGGAGCTTTGTTGAAGAAATCGGTGAACTGTTGCCTGCTGGCGCGACAAGTTACGTTGACTCCACTGTCGAAAAGGGGAATGATTATACCTACATCGTGCGTGCCGTTTCCGAAACCGAGGCGACAGCAGATTCTGAGAAAACGGCTCCTGCTAAAGGAACGGGTGAATGGTTTCATACTGGAAAAACCGCGCTCTTGCTCGTCATGCTCCTTTTTTCTGGAGCGATTGTCTGGAATATCTATGATGCGCGCAGTGGCAAAGAGATATTTGTCCGACGTATTCCCGGCTTAGAAGCGGTAGATGAAGCGATCGGTAGAGCGACAGAGATGGGACGCTCCATTCTTTACGTCTTAGGATTGGGGAGTATCGGAAGGGTCGCGACGATTGCAAGTATGACGATTTTAGGACAGGTTGCGCGGCGGACAGCGGATTATGAAACGCCGCTACGTGTGCCGTGCATTGATCCTATCGTGCTAAACGTTGTCCGCGAGGTCGTGAAAACCTCTTATGTTGATGAGGGGCATCCGGATGCTTACAATGAGGAGAACATTTTCTATCTTACGGGTAGCCAGTTTGCTTACGCTGCGGGTGTCGACGGTATGATGGTCCGTGAGAAGCCGGCTGCGATATTTCTACAAGGTTCTTTTGCAGCGGAATCACTCATCCTCGCTGAAACTGGAAATTCCATCGGTGCTATTCAGATCGCCGGCACAGACTCTGAACATCAACTGCCGTTCTTCATCGCAGCGTGTGATTATACGCTTATTGGCGAAGAGCTCTACGCGGCGACGGCATATCTCTCTAAGGATCCGATGTTCCTCGGCAGTCTTAAGGGACAAGATTGGGGCAAGGTGCTAATTTTGGTGATGATTGTGCTGGGTGTGGCACTTGAAAGTTTTGGTGTCAGTTGGATCACAACGCTCTTACAGCAGGTGAATTAGGAGGTTTCGGGCGCGGACAGCAAGTCCGTATTATATCTACATTATGAAACAACAAATACCCTTAGTACTCTGCTTTCTTTTTGGCATTGTCATGATTCTGACGGAGTTTAGTCCCCATACTGCTTCTCAGGCAACTTATAAAGAGATTGCCAATTGGGGCAGGGTTATTTCGCCCTTCGTCTTCATTTTAGCAGTGATAACGCTTATCCAAACGCATTGGACTCGCATTCGGCGACGCACTGAATATTGGCAATACAGTCTCGTTGTCTTTTTCGGCATGATAGTGATGGTCGTTGCAGGTCTTCCTTATGGTCCCCAACATCCAATGTTTGAATGGTTGTTCAATAACGTTCAGGTGCCAATGGATGCGACAATGTTTTCGCTGCTCGCGTTTTTTATTGCGTCTGCAGCATATCGTGCTTTTCGTGCAAGGACGTTTGAGGCAACATTGCTCCTCGTTACCGCAGTGATTGTGATGGTAGGGAATGTGCCTGTTGGCGATCTACTTTGGCCGGATGCCGCGTCAAACGCTCGGCAATGGATTTTAGATAATCCGAATCTTTCGGCAAGGCGCGGGATTATCCTCGGGGTCAGCTTAGGGGCAATTTCGCAATCTATCCGAATCATTCTCGGCATTGAACGTTCTTACTTAGGTGGAGGCGATTAACAAATGTTGGAAAAATTGATGAACATAGATCGGCGCGTTATTTTTATTTTTGTGGCTCTGGTGGTTATTATTCCGATGTTGTTCCCCTTTAGTATACCGCTCAACGTCTCTGAACCCACACAAAAACTCTACGATTACATTGATGCTTTGCCAGCCGGTTCAACGATTATGATCTCGTTCGATTACGGACCCTCTTCCTTTCCAGAAACAGAGCCGATGGCTGCGGCTGTCATGAAACACTGTTTTGATAAGGGCGTAAAGGTTCTCGGGATCACGTTGGAATATATAGACGCTATACCGCTTGCAGATAGAGTCATGCAGCAGGTCGCTGAAGAAAAGGGAGCCGTGTACGGCGAAGACTATGTGCTGCTCGGCTACCGTCCTGGCGATTCTTTTGTGATTCTTGGGATGGGCGCGGAAATTGCAAGTGTATTTGATAGCGATTTTTCTGAAACACCGATCACCGAAATTCCGATGATGCAAAATATCACGAACTACGACCAAATTTCGCTGCTCTTAAACCTCGCCGCCGGTTCGTCGGTAGAAGGTTGGATTACTTACGGGCACACCAAATTCGATTTGAAGATCGCCGCTGGGGTTACAGGTGTGATTGTATCGCAGATGTATCCGTATCTACAGACGGGGCAGTTGGTAGGTCTGCTGGCAGGCTTTCGGGGTGCCGGCGAATACGAAAAACTGATAAACGCCCCCGGAGATGGCACAAAGGGCATAAATACGGCATCTTTCGTGCATCTTTTGATTATCGGATTGGTGGTCATAGGCAATATTGCGTTCTTTGTTCAACGTCGACGAGAGGAGTAAAATTTTATGGCAACTTTGGGCATCTGGGTAGCAGCATTTTTGACGCTCTGTATCTACAGTTTTCTTTATCGCGATAATCCGTTCTATCGGTTTGCAGAACATCTCTTAGTCGGTATGTCTGTTGGCTATATTATTGTGATGACCATCTATTTCGGATTTATCCCTTACGCCTGGACACCTATCAAAAACGCAGCAACAGATGAAACAGCGCGTCTCGGTTTTTTAACGCTGATACCGATCTGTATGGGATTTCTATTTTTTGCACGCTTATCCTCACGACACGCTTGGTTGATTCGTTATCCTATCGCAATTTTAATGGGGATTAGTTCGGGCATTATGATTCCGAACGCGTTGCAAACAGATATTTTCGCACAAATTCGCGGCACAATTGGCCCCTATGCAGGACTTGGCGCGCTCAGTGCATTTGAGATTATTGGCGTGATCCTTATGGTTGTCGGAGTCGTTTGTACTCTCACCTATTTCTTCTTTTCGGTGGAACACCGAGGGCCGATTGCTGGGATATCCAAGGTCGGTATCGCCTTTCTGATGATCGGGTTCGGTTCAGCATTCGGGAATACTGTTATGGGACGTGTCGCCTTGCTTATTCAACGTGTGGATTTTCTCATTAACGATTGGATTATCCCAATGTTTTGGTGGTTTTAGGGGGTCTGTAAAAATATGAAACTTGGATATAGCACATGGGGGATGCCGACTGTCCCGATAGACACTGCCATCTCCCACTTAGCGAGTCTCGGATATGATGGCGTTGAACTTACCATCATTCCGCGCTTCACGACTGAACTCAGCACGCTTGATGCCGCAGAACGGAAACGGATTGCATCCCTATTAGCACAGCATAACTTGGCACTGCCAGCGATCGCGGCGCATTCGAGTCTGTTGGAGACCGATGCCGACGCGCATGCGAAAAATATGTGGCGACTAAAGGGTGGGGTTGATCTTGCAGTAGAACTTGCGCAAGGCGATGAATTGCCTGCAGTCAATACGACCCCTGGGGGTAAACCGGAGGAGTGGGAAACAAAAAAGGATTTTCTCGCGGAACGGGTGGGCGCACTTGTGGATTACGGTGCATCGCGCGGCGTTACGATCGCGATAGAACCGCATATCGGTGCGATCATTGATACCCCTGCAAAGGTGCTTGAACTCTTAGAAATCATTAACTCGCCCTATCTCAAAGTCAATTTTGACATCAGTCATTTTGATATTGTCGGTATACCGACAGCAGAGACGGTATCGGCGTTAGCAGCAGTCTCGGCACATACGCACGTTAAAGACCAACGCGGTATCGCGCCTGATTTCGAGTTTCTCATCCCCGGCGAAGGCACTTTCGATTATGTCGGTTACCTCAAGGAGATGCAAGCCCACGGTTACGATGGGTTTATCACAGCTGAGGTGAGTTTTATGGTGCAAGCCCGCGAAGCCTACGACCCGCTCGCTGCCGCAACGTTATCGTACGAAACATTGTCCAAAGCATTTGTTGATGCCGGAATTGATCGGAATTAAGCAGATTTTCCCTAAGTAAAAACCTTGAGAAAATAGGCGAGAAACCATAAAATATAAAAAGGGGAAGTCAGCACATAACGCTGTAAAAGCAGGTGCCACTATTTTAGATATAAAAACCCTTATCTCTACTTTACTAAAGTTTGGACAATTTTTTTCAAAAGTGAGTTCCATATAAGAAATGGGTTCATCACATCTGTTCAAGGCAACGACATTAAGACCCAACACCATACAGAAAACCTCTTTGCTCCAGCGGAGCAAGATGTCTATAGCAGCAGGACAAACCGAGGCTTCCGCTCCAGCGGAGCGGTATGTCGGCATTACACATAGCACTCCGCTGGAGTGCAAGTTCTTCGACAGGTTTCTATAGACATAGCACTCCGCTGGAGTGCGGTATTTTTCTACGAGTTCCATCCGCATAAGAAACTCACAGAAAATACATAATCCCTTGAAAATTCAACGGACACACAACACGAATTGTCCAAACTTTAGTCTACTTTAGACAAGGATAAGTCTCTTAGGCATTTTCCAGACAGGAGCGCGAAGTGGTTCTTAGAAAATACAGAAAACCTCTATGGGCTCCTTAAAATCATCGCTAGCGATCTCGTTGATCATTTCGATTTTAGTAAAGTCAAAATCGAGAATACAACGTTTATCTCTGACGACCTACGCCAACAGATGTCTGATCTGGTATATCTTTTACCCTTCCGTGAGCAGACTAATGCTTCGGCATCGGAGGTGATGATCTATATTCTTGTGGAGCATCAATCCACGGTGGATCCGACGATGGGGTATCGTCTGCTGTCTTATATGTGTCAGATATGGGAACGGCAACGCCGTGCGTATATGACACAAGAAGTGCCGATGGGTGAGTGGCGATTTCAGCCGATTATCCCCATCGTCTTTTATACGGGTGAACAGAAATGGGAGACGCTGCCTTCATTGGAGACGCTTATGGATTTGCCGGAGGCACTGAGTCGTTTTCTACCGAGATTTGATGTGCTTCTGCTTGATGTCAAGCGTGCGGCAGATGAGACGCTGGTACAGTCGGATCATCCGTTTGGGTGGTTGCTAACAGTGCTGAAAGAGGCGGACTCTGAGGACATAGAACCGTTCGTGGAGGCACTACTACGTTTCGGGGAGCATCTACAGGGTCTTCCTGAGGCGGAGTGTTCTGCTTGGCAACAAGCGATTTACTATCTTTATTTGCTTATTTTTTTCCGGCGTTCGGTTGAAGAACGTGCGGTATTAGAACAAATAGTTTCTGAGACGCAACCCGATTTGGGTCTCTCAGAGGAGGAGGAACAACTCATGCAGAGCATGGCTGAACATTATTTCCAACAAGGTATTGAACAAGGTATTGAACAAGGTATTGAACAAGGTGAAACACACACCAAACGCGAAGATATTCTCAAACTTTTACGGTTCCGATTTCACACCGTGCCGGAGACACTCGCTGAAAACATCCGAGGCCTTGATGACCGCAACCACTTAGAAACACTCTTTGAGAAAGCCGCTACTAGCCAGACTCTTGAGGAATTCTATACGGAAGTTGACGCACCCGCCGAAGATGGAAAGCGTCGCGAAATCTAAGAGTAAATTGAAACTATGAAACCCAATATACTTCTTCTTATGACAGATCAGCAGCGGTGGGATGCGATGGGCTGCAGCGGGGATTGGTTACAGACCCCGAATCTGGATCGCATCGCAAGTGCGGGTGTGCAGTTTACGAACTGTGTCACGACATCCCCGGTCTGTATTCCGACGCGGCTTAGCCTAGCAACAGGTTTATATCCGCATAACACAGGTGTGTGGGATAATATGAACCACACGATGCCTGCCGAAACGCCGACATGGATGCAAGCAGTACGTGACGCTGGCTATCGGACGAGTCTTTTCGGCAAGACGCACCTCCATCCGCACAACGGGGATTTACGGGAACGTGAGGACTTAATGAACGCCTACGGGTTGGACGATGTGAATGAAATCGGAGGACCGCGGGCGAGTTCAAGGGTGCTGTCACACATGACAGCTGCATGGGAAGAAAAAGGGTTATGGGATGCCTATCGCGCGGACTATGGGGAACGATTCAGCACGAAACCGTATCTTGTGCGTCCATCAACGCTTGGACTGGAAAACTATGCGGATGTCTATGTCGGACAACAGGCGAAGCAGTACCTCCAGAACTACGATAGACAGGAGCCCTGGTGCTGCTGGGTGAGCTTCGGGGGACCGCATGAACCGTGGGATACCCCTGAACCTTATGCCAGTATGTATGCTCCAGAAGAGATGCCGTCTGTTATTCCGCGCCCAGCTGCCGGTGAACGTCCGCGTGGTCACTTAGACCAACTTATGGGGCGAATAAACCCAACGTTTGAACCCGGTGAAATCGGTAGCCTCCGCGCGAATTATGCCGGTAATGTTACGCTCATTGATGCACAGATTGGGGAGATCCTTGATACACTTGCGGCACGCGGCGAACTTGAAAATACAGTCATTGTGCATACCTCTGACCACGGTGAAATGAACGGGGATTATGGACTCATTTATAAGAGCAATTTCCTCAATGGGGCAGTTCGGATACCGTTACTGGTGCGCACGCCGGATAACGCAAACGCAGGGAACATCTGTGATAGCCCAACCGAATGGATTGATATTGGGCCGACGCTTGTTGAATTGGCGGGTGGCGAATTGGAGCATCGTCAGTTCGGTAAATCGTTGTGTCCGGTGCTAACGAATTCGGAACTAACACACCGCGATTTTGCGATCTCTGAAATACAAGGCGAGATTATGTTGCTAAATCGGGAATGGAAAGCTGCGCTCAACAGAGATGGCAAAGTCTATCTGTTGTTCGACGTGCAAAACGACCCGAGTGAGACAAATAACCTCGCCGGTAACCCTGCTGTCGCGGACGTTGAAACGGCGTTGCGCCTGCAAATTTTAGAGTGGCTTGTGCAAACGCAACTGAGAAAACCGTTTCGCCAATGATAGATTAGGCTCTGCCGTAAACAGGGATGGCGGCACCGTTGATAATAGCCGCGTCTTCGGAAGTCAAGAAGCATATCACTTTAGCGACATCGGCGGTGGCTACCCAACGGTCATGGTCTTCGTCCGGCATGGATTCTCGGTTGGTGGGGGTGTCCATAATGCTCGGCATAATGGCGTTGACGTTGACTCCTGAATCCATTACCTCGGCAGCTAAGGACTCTGTCAAAGTGCGGACTCCGCCTTTCGAGACAGAATAGGCACTCAAACCGGCTTCGCCTTTTAATCCGGCACGTGCGGAGACGTTAATAATCTTCCCGTAACGCTGCGCTGTCATGTGCGGAATAGCTGCCTTGCAACAGAGAAAAACGGATTTGAGATTGAGATCCATCATGAAATCCCACTGCTTCGCTTCAAGCTCCGCAGCCGGGATCCCACCGACAAACCCGCCAACAATATTTACCAAGACATCCAACGATCCGAATTTGGATATGAATTCCGTAATCGTCTTTTGGACCTCGGTTTCCACGGTAACATTTGCGAACAGGAAAGTAACGTCTTCACTGAGTGCAGGGTTGAACTGTTTGAAACGCTGGACTTCGTCTTCAAAAAGATAGGTGACGGCGACGGTGTCGTCTTGAGCGAGATAGGCTTTGGTGACGGCACTGCCTAATATACCGGTGCCGCCTGTGATGAGGACGTTTCGGTGCTGTTTTGTCATCTTTAAATTTCTCCGTTTTATTTAAAATTAACCCAAGTTGCTACTAACAAATTTTGGTGTTTTGCTGAAATAAACCCTACAGGACTGAAAACACTGCCAAAAACTTTAACCCCCTATTACGTAACCCCGATACCGGGACGTTCTGGTAAAATGAGTTTTCCGTTCTCAAGGGTTACACCGGTGTAGGGGTCATTCGCAATGAGTAGATTCCCATCCAGATCAGCATAATCTACGAGCGGTGTTAGGTGCGCAGCGGCGGTGATGCCGAGCGAACTCTCTATCATACAACCGATCATAACCGATAAACCGTGCGCGCGGGCGACATGTATCATTTTGTGCGCTTCAAGCAATCCACCACATTTGACGAGCTTGATGTTGATGCCGTCAACGCATCCTGCAAGTGCTGGAATATCGCTCGGACGTTTGACGCTTTCATCGGCAATGATCGGTAATTCCGAGTTCTCACGGACAAATTTGAGTGCTGCCAAATCATCGGGTTTCGTGGGTTGTTCAATGAGTTCAACGTTGTATTGTGCCAATTCACGAATGTTGCGCACCGCCGCTTTCGGTGTCCACGCTGTATTTGCATCGACGTAGATGGGTTTATCGGTTACCTCTCGGAGGGCTTGAATGATTTCAATATCGTGAGGTGTACCGAGCTTGACTTTTAAGATAGGATACGCTTCAGCGTGTCGGGTTTTTTCAGCCATAACTTCAGGTTCATCAAGCCCGATGGTAAAGGACGTGCAAGGGGTCTTTTGTGGGTTCAGACCCCAGAGTTTGTAGAGCGGAACGCCGAGTTTTTTAGCGAGTCGGTCGTGTAGTGCCATATCAATGGCGGATTTCGCGGCGTAATTGCCGCCGAGCGTGGTTTCAACAGTCGCCATCACATCACGGATTGCATCGAGGTTGTCAGGGAGTGCCGGGGCAATTGTTTCTAATGCAACACGTACTGTGTCGACGGTTTCTCCGTAAAACCGGGCGGGTGCTGTTTCACCGATGCCGCCGTCAATCTCTACCGAGACGACTTGTCGGTATGCATCTGTTGCACGCCTGGCAATCTTGAACGGATGTTTGAGTTGTAGGTCTGTGATTTGAGAGATGATGTGCATGCTATGTGACGGCACAACCTATAAACATACCGCCCCTACAGGGCTTAGAGCTTTGATTAAAAACGCTGTTATAAACATAGGGTCTCCCTTACAAGGCTAAAAGACTGCCCAGGGTTTGTGCCTACTGTTTTTGCATTTCTGCTACGTACGCCATAAAACGCTTATATTCTTGCGCATTAATGTTGCCATCGGGTTTTAGGAAAGACCATGCGCCGAAGAAGATGGCACGCGCTTCCGCGACAGGAGAAGCGTTTTGCTGATTTAAGGTTCGGATTTCAAGGGTCATCGCCATTTTGTTTGTCTGCTGGATTTCGGGCGTTGTCCGATCCTGAAGTGTGACGATAGGTGTCTGGAATAGCGTTTCGTTGAATTGTTCGAGTATCCGTTTTAGAAATGTTTCTGTGGCTTGATTGCCGCGATAGTGGGCTGCGATTACAGGCGGTTCATCTGGACCCCACTGTGTGTGGTTAATTTGCAAATAATACCCTCTCCCCTGAATAGCGTTAATCTGCTGTATCCGTTCCGCCATCGTCAACGTTTGTCCCGGGGTATGAATATTATAGACCTTCGCGCCGGCAAGTTTGAGCAATTCCCTTAAAGTTTCGATCAATTTTTCTGTGGCAGGCGTATCGCTTCGTGCGTCGAGAATGATGACCACTGATGCAAATGCTCCCTCTGCAATAGGCTGAAGTTGGGTATGCGTAACCGTTGCCTGATTTCGGATAAGGTCGATTTCGCGTTTGTAGGGATAGTAACCCATCTTGGAGATGTGCAGCGTTGTTTTGATCGGAGTCTTGGTTGAGATGAAGAAATGTCCTTCGGTATCAGTGGTTGCGGTTAACGCCGGCTCAGCGTGCAATTGTGCATCTCGGAGGGGCTTACCAGAGTTAGCGTCAGAAACTTGCCCTTGCACAATAGCACTCTCCGTATCCGTAAAGTTAATGGTTAAGGATGCACGCTTCTCGCCATAAGCGGCTTCTATGGTTGCTGTACCGGGTGAATCGGGTGCGTAAAGATAGAAGTTCGCTGCCCCACGCTTTGATAATTGATGGGTGTCTGCCAATGTCCCGTTTGAAGTTTGCATGTAGATGGGTTCACCATCAGCGATAGGTGTCCCTTCAGCATCGAGTGCGGTTACAGAAATACCGACATAACTTTTAGGATCAACTGGCAATGTCCGTGTCCACGCGTTGAGTTGAAGTTCTACTGCTGCGGGGGCGACTTTAAACCACTGCTGCGAAGGGAGGCTGTGATTTCCGTAATAGTTCACCAATTCAGTTTGGACAAAATGGACCCCGTTTGCAAGCGGTTCTTCAATAGCGACGGTGATTATATCGGTACCGCGATCGTAGTGATACGGCAGACTTACGCCATCAACTTTAACTCGGATAGAGTTGGTGAAGACTTGCTGTCGTTTGAGCATCCACGCGCCGCGTTGGTGGAGCCCATCCGTGACCTGAATTTGAAGCTGTGGCGTTCTGGTCTGGATAATCGCTTCAGGCTGCGGCTCTATCAAAATCCCTTTCGGAAACCCTGCGGCGACATAACGGGCGATACCGAGAAAATAGCCGTAAGCCTCGTTCCTGAGGTAATCGTCGTTTTTTAATCGCGTTTCTTCCTGTGGGTTTGAGAGAAAAGAGGCTTCACATAAGACAGCTGGACATTTGGTCAGTCGCAAAACGCCAAAACCAGCGGCTGCGACCAATTTATCCGAATAGAGACCTGTTGCCGGCGAACTCGGTAACCGCAGTGCATCTGAAACCCCTTGTTGGACATAGCGGGCGAGGTCGAGACTCTGACGCGAGTCGTCGGCATCGCCGTGATACCATGTCGAGGTATAGTTCGTCTCTGGGTTGTCAACGCCGTTATGGTGAAGTGAGATAAAAAAATGGGCACCACTTTCATTGGCGATTTGACTCCGTTTCGCCAGGTCTATGTAAGAATCATCGACACGCGTCATGATAACAGTCGCCCCAGCTGCCTGTAACATGTTCCGTAAATGAAGGGCGACTTGTAAGTTGACCTCTGCCTCGCGAACGCCTGTGGGTCCACGCTTGTAATCAGAGATGTGTCCTTGTCCGCCGTGTCCTGGGTCGAGACAAATTTTGAACCCTTTGAGATGCCGGGTATAAGCGGGGACTTCGGCGCGGAAGGGTGTCCGCTGTTCAGTAATTTTTTGGCGGCGGGAACAACTCGTAGAGAGTAGGAGCAGCGCGGTAATAACAGCAATTATGTAGAAGCAGCGGGTTTGCATTTGAACTCTCACGACCGCCTTGTTCGACGCGTCTTAGGTCGGTCAAGGATTTCTTTGAGAATAATCCCTTGACGGAACGTTTGCGGTGTCAAATCCAGCAGCGCCGTTGCAGGCAGAGACCTGACACCGGTTCGAGATTCGACGGGCACTGGCGGCGGTTCTGGTCGAGGCTTTTCAACGGGCTGGGTCGGTTCCTCAGGGTCAGCCGGTTCTGCCGGTTCTTCAGAAGGCTCGGGTTCTGCTTCGGTTTCGTCTTCGTCCGCTTGTGACCTCGCCTGCTCTAATTCGGTTGCAAACGGGAAATCTTCCATGAAAGGGGGCGGTGCTGTGTCGCCGTCTCCTTCAGCGAGCGTGTTTTCCTCTATCCTTCTTTCAGCGTTCTGTTGTTGTGCTTTCCGCCGCCGCGAATTGCTTACAATAAGCGAGAAGACAAGGATAACAAGGGCTACGACCATCTGGATGAGATTGTCCATTGATTTCTCCTTTAGGTACCGACGTTACGGTTTGCGGATATGGCGAGGTTCGGAAACCTCGCCAGCGGGTTTCGCATCTGGATGAGATTGTCCATTGATTTCTCCTTTAGGTACCGGCTTTACGGTTTGCTACGAAAGCCCGAGTGAGTGTGAAGAGCGCGTTGTGTCTATCTCTTGTCCTTCCGTAACAGGTGAGGCGATAGATTGTCGCATTTCGGTATCCGCGAGGATATTCCTGAGCTCGTAATAATCCATGACGCTCATCCTTTCGGAGGTAAGCGTGTCAGCGATAGCGAGCGGTACTTCAGCGTCTGCCTCAATGAGTTTGATCGTCATCTCTTCAACGAGTGCCTTATTCTCTTCTTCTTCGGCTTGCGCGCGTGCGCGTTGTTCTTCAGCCTTTGCGCGTGCGATCTTGAGTTCCGCTTCTGCTTGGTCGGTCTGCAATTTAGCACCGACGTTCTCGCCGACATTTATATCGGCTATATCAATAGAGAGGATCTCAAATGCTGTTCCGGCGGCTAAGCCTTTATCGAGGACTGTTTCTGAGATACGGACAGGATTTTCTAAAACTTCTTTGTGGCTTCCGGAGGAACCGATTGTGGTGATAATGCCTTCACCGACTCTTGCGCGGATAGTATCTTCGGTAGCACCTCCGACGAGTCTGTCAATATCGGCTCGGACGGTAACGCGTGCTTTCACAATGAGCTGGATACCGTCGCGCGCGACAGCCGTGATGCCGTTGCTTGCGTCATCTGTACTGGGAATATCAATAATCTCGGGTGTAACGCTAACCTGTACGGCTTGCAAGACATCTCTTCCTGCGAGGTCAATAGCGGCGGCTTGTGCGAAACCGAGATCAATGTTGGCTTTATCTGCTGCGATAAGGGCTGCGACGACACTTGCGACGCTTCCGCCGGCGAGAAAGTGTGCTTCCAAGTCATCGAGGGACAGGTTTAACCCTGCTTTCGTCGCGTTAATCTGTGGTTCGACAATCGCAGCGGGTGGGACACGCCGCAAGCGCATCGCGACGAGATCGAAAATTCCGACCTTAACGCCGGCTGCGATAGCCGTAATCCACAACCCAATTGGAACGAGCCAGCTGATAATAATTAGAAACAGGACTATTACGACGGCAATAATTGCAACAATCGTTGGTGTCATATCTATTTTTCTCCATTGCGGTAGTCGTAGGGGACGAGGTTACCTCGCCCCCTACGGATCAAAGCGGATGTTATCAATTTGAATGTGAAAAAGCAGTAGTATTTGCTATAGAGGCAGCGTTACTGCTCACTAACGTTTAAGTTGCCTTCGCGGAACGCATTCGCGAGGGAGCGTGGGACTTCAGCTTCAGCTTCAACGACCTTTGCACGCATCTCTTGAACGTTTGCGGTCATCTGCTGTTTACGAGCGACCGCCATCGCGCGCCGTTCTTCCGCTTTCGCTTGGGCGACAACGAGGTCTGCTTCTGCCTGCTCTGCTTGGAGTTCTGCGCCGATATTTTTGCCGACATTGACATCAGCGATATCAATAGAAAGGATTTCAAAAGCGGTTCCGGCATCCAGTCCGCGGTCGAGCACTGTTTTAGAGATGATGTCTGGGTTTTCGAGGACATCTTCGTAGGTTTCGGCGGCACCGATCGCGCTAATGATACCTTCTCCGACACGGGCGATGATAGTTTCTTCACCTGCACCCCCGACGAGTCGGTTGATATTCGTTCGGACTGTGATTCGGACGGTCGTTATCAATTCAACACCATCCAGGGCGAGTGCAGTGATGCGCGGTGTGGTAATCACGCGCGGATTGACGCTAACTTGGACGGCTTCAAAGACATCGCGTCCAGCTAAGTCTATAGCGGCGGAGCGTTGAAAATTGAGGTCAATTCTGGCTTTATCGGCTGCGATAAGCGCGCTGACAACATTGAGCACATTCCCGCCGGCGAGGTAATGTGCTTCTAATTCGGCAGTTTCCACCTTTAAACCTGCCTTGTGTGCATTGATTAGACCTTTGACGATAATATTGGGGTTCACTCGTCTGAGGCGCATCCCGATCAGGTCAAAAATTCGGAGTGGAACACCCGCTGCAACAGCGGCGATCCAAAGTCCAACAGGGACGAACCAAAAGAAGATGATGATAACAATTAAAGCAATAAGGGCGATTCCGCCTGTAAAAAAACCGTCTGTAAAAAAATCCATTATTTGCCTCCTGGGAGTAGTTGTCAGTTATCGGTTATCAGTTTTCAGTTAAGTGTTTGATTCACTAACATCTTTTTGTCAGGGTCGTTACCGATTTGCGTAACGACGGTTACAAAGAAATACTGGATCCTCAAAAACCAACCTGACAACTATTTTACTGTAAACTACGAACGACGACACGGGTGCCTTCAACGAAAATAACTTCAATATCCGTTTCTGGTGCGACGAATTCACCTTGCGTGACAATATCGACGCGGTTTCCACTGATTAGGGCTGCGCCAGCCGGACGCAAAGGGGTGAGTGCCTTACCGGATTTTCCGACTAAACTCTCCAGTTCTGAGGGCGGTGCGTGGAAACCGTCCTCTTTATTTTGGGTCGTACTCAAGATGAGGGCTCTCCCTACAGCTGTTCCCCGCAGTATAGATAGCGCGATGACGGCTAAGGGAATAACGACCACCAGTGTGATTCCGGTAGCAGTCAGTGCGGTTTGCCCACCAAATTTCCACCAAGCGATACCGATACCTGTCAGTATAAGTAACCCCCCGGGTACACCTGCTGCTCCAAACCCTGGAAGAATTAACAGTTCAATAAATACCAACAGAATTCCAAAACTGATGAGAAAAATTAGAAACCACATAGTTGTTCCTCTACACGTATTAAGCCTTGCTCGGTGGCGAGGTTCGGAAACCTCGCCAGCAGTGCTAAAGCAACCAGAACAGGATTATGCGTCCTCAACCGCTTCTACGAAAACTTTAGGACCTTCAACCTCAACAACTTTGACGTTACTATTCTGTGCGATGAAATCGCCGACGGTAACAACATCGACTCTTTTACCCCCGATTCGCGCTGTGCCAGAGGGCCGCAGCGGGGTTAAGGCGGTTCCGGATTGCCCGAGATACGCCTGAAAATCCTCGGAGCTGGAGGAGTGGTATCCCATTTCGGTATCCATGACGGTTGAGAGTGCGAACCTCTGGAAGAGCCGTGTTTCTGGTAAGAAAAACGCGGCGAGAATAATCAATGTCGATGTCAAAATCACAGAGATTGAGAGCCATAGGACTGCGGTGCGAAAATCATGCGCTTCGTCAAAAACAAAAAAGGCACTGCCTAACATCAATAGAATGCCGAGGATTCCAGCGATACCGAAGCCGGGGATTACAAATACCTCCACAGCGATGAGTCCGAGTCCGATCAGGAAAAGCAGAAACGCCCACCCTGCTTCGATCTGGGTGAGCATGTGTCCGCCGAAAAAGAGCCCGACGCAAAGGATCCCAAGGAACCCGGGAACACCGAAACCGGGTGAACGGATCTCTATAAAGATACCGAGAAGACCTAAGGAAAGCAGGAGCGAACTGATAAAGGGGTTGGTGATGAAGAATACGATCCTATCCGCAAGCGTTGCCCTAACCTTCGTAACTTGTGCATCTGCCAAGGTTTTCAGACGATTGACTTGGGAAATGCCATATTCCCGCTGGCGTTGCATGATCGCCTCTTCAGTGAGCGGCATTTTTGTGCCAGCGACTTCAACGATCTCGTATTGCGCCAATAATTCGGTGAGGGTTTCTGCCTGTGCATCGGCGAATCTGTATGCCAGTGCTTGCCGGGTGGACAAAGTGAGTAATTTCCCTTGTGCACAGAGGATTTCCATATCTTCACCTGCTTCTTCACGTTCTGCGTATTCTTCGGGGAGAAGTTTGACGATTTGTCCATCTGCAAGTTTAACGAGAACGAGTTCTTTGTCGACCATGGCTTCGGCGATATCCGGGTTTCGGTTTTCGCGTTCGGCGGTGGCGCGAATGGTGCCTTGGATATAGGAGATCGCCTTTTCGCCGACCTCCTGCCCTTGCATATTGACAGGTGCGGAATCCCCGATGGTGCCGCCTGAAGTCATGACAATCTGGTTGCAAGCGATAGAGATCATCGCGCCTGCTGAGATGGCTTGCCGATTGACAAAAGCGATAGTGGGTATCTGTGTGCCTTGAATTGAACGAATGATATTGACAGCGGAATCCACTCTGCCGCCGGGCGTATCCACATCGAAAACGATTGCATCCGCTTCGGCTTCTTCGGCTAATTGAATACCGTCACTGATGTAGGTGCCGAGGCCGCTCCCGATCTCGTTGCGTATATCTATGACGTAAACGAGGGCGGTGTCCTGCGCGAGCAGATCGCTACTGACGAAAAGACAGCCGACTAAAAGGAGCACGTAACCCAGTCTACCTATTTTGCGTCTCATTATAATCACCCCTTATCCGCACTTGCGTGGACGGAGAACCCGACGGTGCGGGTTATCCTACTACTTTGCACCAAAATTAAGTCCGTAAATCCTAATTGAATTATACCTTAAGGTTATCTTTCGCGTCAAGAGTATTTGTTATCAAAGGAAAAAATCGCGAGCGACAAGAAATACGCAGAAATACCCAAGCAATACGCAGAAACACCCAAGCAAAAACACCCAAGCAAAAACACTCGCTCCTACAGCCGAAAAAATTCACACATATAAAGTGAATAGGGACTATTGAATAGCCCTGTTATCAAAGCGTTTATGCTAATTCCTGACAGATCCAGGTGTGAACGATATGGTTCAAGATGAGGTGTACATCTTCAACGGGGCCGTAGCGATCACTATCTACGATGACATTGACATCGCAAATAGTGGCTAAGGTACCGCCGCCAAAACCGCTCCATCCGATTGTTTTGCATCCGATATCGCTGGCGTGGCGCATCGCGCGGATGACGTTCTCGGAATTGCCGCTTGCACTGATACCGATCACGACATCGCCTGGATTGACGAGATTTTTTAATTGCTCCACGAAGACATCTTCGTAAGACACATCGTTAGACCACGCGGTCATTGTGGCGACGTTGTCTGTTAGACTGATGACGCGAAAACGGGGTTTGCCCGGCACGCTGGTGCCTTTTCCTAAGTCGCACGCGAGATGTGATGCTGTAGAGGCACTCCCGCCGTTGCCAATCACAAAAATTTGTTTTTCGGCGTGGTATGCGTCCATAATAACATTTATGGAACGTTGGACATCTTCTAATGCGAGTCGTTCTAAAACACCTTGAAGATGCGAAATGTAGTTTTGGATTCTTTCCATGTTGATTTTTTTAGTTTCCTTCTATGCTACAAAAGATGCCACAGTCTAACAGACTATGCTACGAATACAACACAGTCTAACAGACTATGCTACAATTTTAAACGACTAATGCGATGGCTGCGAGGTCGCCTAAGGTATCACCTAATTGTGCTGGTGCGATTTTAACGGCTTCTGCGGGACGCGTCATGGCGAATTCCGAAACGGTTTTCCGAATCGGATTGAGTAAAAGGTCACCCGCAGCAATTGCGATTGTTCCCAGTAAAACGATGTCCGGGTTCAAGATGTTTACCAAATTCGCGATGCCCCATCCCATGTAGTATGCGGTCTCTTCAACGAGCTGCAACGCCAACGTGTCACCTGTGCGTGCTGCGGTCAGTACATGCTCAGACTTAACATTTTCGATTCGGTTATTCGCAAGGTTGAGGAGTGCCGTTGCCGAATTGTTTTTATCTCCAAGCTGTTTTCGTATCGCTGCTTGCGCGCGGCGTGCGATTGCGGGTCCTGAACAGAGTGCTTCAAGGCACCCGCGTTTGCCACATCCACAGGGTGGACCGTCGGGTAGCAGTATCTGATGTCCGACCTCTCCTGCGCTGTCGTTGGCTCCGTGATAAATCTGTCCGTCGATAACAATACCGCCCCCGATTCCGGTGCTCATCGTCATATAGAGGAGGGCATTGTACCCGCGTCCACCGCCGAACCTGAATTCTGCAAGCGCGCTTGCATTCGCGTCGTTCTCAATCGTCACCGGAATTTGGAATTCGGATTCAAGTTTCGCTTTAAGGGGGAGTGCATCCCAACCTGGTAAATTCGGTGGCGAATAGACGACTCCAGTTTTTGTATCTAAGGGACCGCCGCAACTCACGCCAATAGCGGCGATTTTTTCCGTTGCTAAACCGGCTAATTCAACTGTTTCATGGACCATATCAAATAGCAGTTGAAGTGCGTATTCTGGACCTTTTTCTGCGAGTGTCGGTTTTCGCACTTTGCTAAGGATGTGTCCGGTGCTATCGGCGACAACAGTGGCAAGTTTAGTGCCGCCGATGTCAATGCCGATGACGTGTGTTTTCATTATAATTGATAATTCAGATCCCGTAGTGCGGGATAAATTTGTGCGTATCGCTTCAACTTTTCATCGTACTGTTGGGTGAGTTCGTCACGCGGATGGTATACCTCGCGGGGTGTGACCAACTGCGCAACGGCTGTTTCAATGGAGTCGTATTTGCCTATTGCTGTCCCGGAGAGGATAGCAGTGCCGAGGCAGACTCCCTCTGATATATCCAGGGCGATGACCTTCTTACCGAACATATCGGCTTTGAGCTGCAGCCATTTCTGAGATTTCGCCCCGCCGCCGATGGCACGCACTTCGTTTATGACCACCCCCGCGTCTTGCAACATCGCGAGATTTTGTTTAATCTCGTAGCTGATGCCTTCCAAGACGGCTTTAACGAGTTCACCCTTGGTTGTGGAAAGCGTTAATCCGACAATCGCGCCTTTCGATTCTAAGTCAAGATAGGGTGTACCTGAACCGGTAAAGTGGGGGAGTACCATGGCTGTGCCTGGGGCATCGGGAATATCTTCCAAGAGTATGTCATAGACATCGCGGCCTTCAGCGGCTGCTTGGGCGACTTCTGCTTGGGCGAGGGTGTCTCTATACCATCGTAGGACAACGCCGCCGCTGGATACGAAACCGAGTGTGACATACAGTCCATTAACAACGTGCGGGTAACAGGCAAAGTTGCCATCTATCATCTGTTGATTAATCACAGGCTCCGTGAAGGCGGGTGCGATACATTCCACGGTGCCGGTTGCGTCCATCACCTCGCCACTCCGTATGATGCCTGCACCTAACGCGCCACAGGGTTGGTCGTGTCCGCCGGTAACACAGACGACTCCGTAGGGGAGTCCGAGTTCGTCGGCGACTTTGGTATTCACCTCACCGATGACGGTTCCTGAGGGTGCGGTCTCTGGAAAAAGTTTCGGATCTACATCGGCTAAAGCGAGCATTTTTTCTGACCAGCATTTGTTGATAATATCAAAAGCCATCGTGCGTGCTGCGAGGGAATAGTCCACGACAGGTGGAATACCGAGTTTGAAGTAGACGAAATCTTCAAATCCGAGGAATTTCGAGACCTGCCGATAGATGTCGGGTTGATTCCGTTGTATCCAGATCAGTTTCGGTAGTGTATGGATATCGCTTATCGGCATCCCGGTGATCTGCATGACCTCAAGCGGTGTTATGTGTTGCTTGAGTTCGTCACAGATGCCTGCCGTGCGTGCGTCGAAAGTCGTAATTGCGTTCGCTAAAATTTGTCCATCTGCGGACACAGGTGTTACGGCTTCGCCTTGTGAGGCGACGCTGATCGCTTCAATCGGATCGGTTTTCGTTTCTGCTGCAACCTGTTGAATGCCGGTCGCGATGTTTTGCCAGACGAGGGTCGCGTCGAGTTCTGACCAACCGGGTTGCGGATGGGTCAATGGATATTCGCCATACGCCTGTGCAAGCAGGGTTCCGTCCTCACGAAACGCGATGACTTTACATCCTGTGGTGCCAACATCAATGCCCAAAAGACTCATGGATATGTTCTCTCCTTGATACAAGATGCGATTATGATACAATAGGTTGCAAATTAAGTCAACATTTAGTTTTTCTGAGACAGGACCATTTAGTTTTAAGAAATTATTGGGGATTTTCACCTTTTTTTGCGAATATGGCGAGGTTGGAATGCACGTCGCATTTGGGCGAATACGCCGCAAAACCTCGCCAGCGGGTTTGGCAGGTCAAAAGGGGTCAAACATATTCACATCTGTGATTTTTATCATAAAGGCACTTTAATTTTTTTTGTACGCAAAAAATCTGCGTTATATTTTTTCCCCGACGGGTTAGGATCTGTTGGCTCAGGCTTTGTAATGAGTTTGTAACCATAGCACAAACTGGAAAGTTTGTGCTACAAGGTTATCAGGGTTATCAAGGTTATCAAGGTTATCAAGGTTATCAAGGTTATCAAGGTTATCAAGGTCGTTTTCGGGAGGAACGGCCTGTTATTGAATGGACATTATCTATTATCAAACTGGCGATTGAATGGCCCTGGCCCAATAAAAGAAGAAAGTTGACAAAATATGCGGTTTTAAAGTAGAATTGAGGAGAACCAACATTTTGCAGACATTCAACAGTCATAAGGAGATTGATATGCTCACGCAAGAACAGGTTGACTTTTACAATGAGAACGGTTATCTCAAGGTTGACCAGCTTTTTAAACCCGAGGAGACGAAGGAACTGGCATCAGAAATGGTGCAGATTATTAATAACTGGGGACAAGAGACCATCGGTTGGCCGGGGCCTTGGCGTACGCGCTACCTCAAAGAAGAGGATCAGCAGACGACGAAGGCAGTGTTTATGCACAATCCCCACTTTTACTCGGCTACATGGGGTAGAGTGATCTTTCACGAAAGGTTGACAGGTGCTGTGCAGTCGCTTATTGGTGATACGATTCAGTGGCATCATACGGTGCTGCACGCGAAGCCGCCGGAAAAAGGTACGCCGTTCCCGATGCATCAGGATTATCCGTTCTATCCGCACGATGGGCTCGACTTCGTTGATTGCCTTGTGCATCTTGATGATGCACCGTTTGAAAGTGGGGCGTTGCGGGTTGTGCCGGGTAGCCATAAAGAGGGGCCCCGGGAGCACATCACCGGTGAAGGGACTGCGCCGCATCTGCCGACGGATAAGTTCCATCCAGATTTCATCGATTCCATCCCGATTCCAGCGAAAGCGGGTGATGTTATTTTCTTCAGCTATTGCCTGATTCATTGGTCGGAAGTGAATAGGACGGATCAGTGGCGGAAAGCGGTTCGCTTCGGGTATCACACGCCGGAGATGCGTCCCGTTGGCCGTGGCCCTGAAGAACCGTATAACAACATTATGGCAGGTGGGTTCAAACTGAATCCGACATCTGAAGAGGTGATGGCTTAGTTTGGTGAGGTAATGAGATATATATAAGGGACGGGTTTATCGCCCGTCCCTGCCAAAATGGTCAAAAAGGTCAGCGGCGTTTTATGTTGCCCCAGGTGGTTGTAAGTTTCCCGCCCGGCTGAACTGCGAGTCCGCCGACTGTTTCCATAGCGAGATTCATCTCATCAATATCAATGACACGGTCCCACATATAGACTTCAGCAATGACGGCATTTAGCCACTGTCCATCTTCACGGTGTGCGATGAATACCGGACGATTGCCTTCCTCACAAGGTCCACCGCCGTTATCGCCGGCTTGTGCGACGGGTGCCTTTTTGCCATCTACGTAGACGCGTACGCCCTCTTTTAGTTTAAAGGTGCCGCATTGGTGGATCCACTTGCCTTGTGGTGCGGTGCCCGCTGTGCTCGGCTCCGAGACCCCTGCACCCGGACATGTCCAAACGGACATCCCTGCCCCGAAGTTATCGTAGATATAGAGTGCGAACTCCCACTGATTGGCATTGCCTTTCATGACGATGGGTTGACGGGTCTGTCCGTGGGCATCGGTTCCAACCTTTAGCGGTTTTACCCAGGCGCAGATCGTCATTCCTTTTTTCTCGTCGAAATGCGAATCGATGTCCTTTTTCTGAGTTGCCATGTCAATTTTGACGTAGGTTGCCTTTCCATCGAATTCCATTGCCTTTTTGATAGTATCGTGCTTGGCATCCACCCATTTGGGTGCGGTTTTACTGAGTTCAGTGTCAAAATTGTGGGGCCCGTGGTCGGCGACTGCTTGTCCTGCGCCTTCGTTCAAGGGTAGATACATCCAAAGCCCATCTTCAATATCTGCTGCATTTACGAGAAAGGTTAGTAGCGAGAAGACGACTATCAACATAGTGAGTAATAAAATCTGACGCATTTTTTCCTCCTTCAAAATTAACCCAAGTTGCCACTAACAAATGTTGGTGTTTTTGCTTGGGTATTTCTGCGTTTTTCAATAGCGTTTTTCAAGTATTTTCTTCATCCCGTAGGGATGGTATGTCTATAGAAAAGGTGTATTGAAGCGATCGCACTCCGTAGGAGTGCTATTGCTTCGCAATAACAATAAAGGGTGGTAATTTAGGTAAAATTAGTGGGCTTCCACTAATTTTGGACAGATGAGTGGTCAATAAGTTCAGAGATATTGAAAGCGGTATTATTTCTGACGTGCGACGCGTGCCTGAGCCATACGGAGTAGGTTTTGCGTTTCAACCGCTTCCGGGTTAAGTTGTAAGGCTCTTTCAAAAGCTGCGATGGCTTCGGGGTATGCCCCCTGTTTTGTATGGCAGATGCCGAGTTCATGATACGCCTTCGCGTCTTTTGGATAGATTTCCGTAATTGTCGTGAAAGCTTCTATTGCTTCCGTGAATTGTTCCGTGTCTCGATAGATGTATCCGAGCTGTATTAAAGCATCGGTGAAGTTCGGTTGCAGGGTCATCGCCTGTTTGAGTGCAATAGTGGCTTCTGGCAACATGCCTTTATGCCTATAAGCGAGCCCGATCCCATAATGGGCGTAGATGAGCGTCGGGTCGCGCGTGAGTGCTTTTTGGTATTCGGCAATAGCTGCATCAAGCTGTCCTGCCAATCCATAAACTCTGCCTAAGTCCACATAAGCCGCCCCCATGTCCGGGCGTAACTGAATAACACGCTTATATGCAACAATTGCTTCAGCAAGTTTCCCCTGCATGACATACACAGTGCCTAAATTATGATGTGCCTCAATCAAGGTCGGTTTGATCCGAATAGCACGTTGGTAAGCCGCCGCTGCTTCTTGGAGTCTACCCGCCTGTTGGTAAGCAGTTCCGCTGTTGTTGTAGTCTTGCGCGGAAGGTGAAACAGACGATTTTGTGGCTGTCTTCTTCTCTATAGGCGCACTTTCGTCGTTCTGGCAGCCGGCAATTACCCCCAAAGTTATCAGCAAGAGACATCCATAGATTCGCAGTCTCACTTCTCGATCACCTCTATGAGTTGATTCGCTTTGCGTTCGCGGTATCGGTCTATCTCGCCAGAGGGCCATTGGATTTCGAGGTGCGCGACTGTCTCATTTTTTCCCAATCCGAAGGTTAGTACTATCTCGCTTTGAGAACAGTAGCTGCTGCCGGTCCGGACGATCTGTTGTTGAACGCTGTCCCCTGATTTTACCTGAACTTTTGCACCGATACCATCCCGATTGCTACGGGTCCCGATGGCTCTTACGCGGAGGTAGTTAGATGGGGGTGTGGTATCGTTACGCAGGAGCCAGGCTTTGCCGTAATCTTCGGTAACGCCACTGTTGCTTACCAGGAGGTCCAGGTCGCCGTCATTATCGTAATCGCCGTAGGCACATCCGCGTCCGACCCCTGGGCGTGTGAGTCCGGCCCGTTCAGTGATGTCTTGAAAGGTGCCGTCTCCGCGATTTCGGAACAGTGACGGGGTTTGTGCGTAAGGCGTATGCTGCTGATAGCGTAGTACTTCAGGCTCAATATGTCCATTCACACAAAATAGATCGAGGGCACCATCTAAATTGCAATCAAAAAACAGGAGGCCGAATGTCAAGAAACGGAGGCTTGTGTTACCAATTTGGACCTTATCCGCGCTATCCGTGAAATAGGCATCCTCTGGTTTTGCATAAAAGAACGCGGTTTTCTCATTGCTAAAATTGCCGATAGCGATAGCGATCCCGCCAATGTTATAGACATCCGCTGCGTCAATCCCCATGCTGCCGCGTGCCTTGCCTGTTTCACTAAAGGCGATTCCCATGATGAGTGCTTCATCGGTAAATGTGCCGTCGCCATTATTCCGATACAGGAAATTGGCTTCCGTATCGTTTGCGACTGCGAGGTCCATCCACCCGTCGTCGTTGTAATCCAAGAGGGTGACACCGAGCGACTTACCGATTGGGTTATATAATCTGGCTTGAGCTGTTCGGTCCTCAAACTTCCCATCGCCGCGGTTGCGATAAAAGCGGCAGGATTGTCCCTTATAGACAGTCGGTGTGCAATAGGTAGGGTGCCGTTTATTGTCAGTTGTCAGTTGCACCGTACACGGAATATCTGTCTCAGGTGTCCATTCGACGTAGTTGCAGACGAAGAGGTCTAACCAGCCGTCGTTGTCTGCATCAAAGAAGGCAGCACTTGTTGACCAACTCGGATCGCCGACTTCTGCGAATTCGGTAACATCGGTAAAAGTCTGGTCGCCGTTATTTCGGAATAGCCGATTTTTCCCGACGTTGGTAAAGTAGATGTCGGGGTCGGCATCGTTATCGTAATCTGCGACGGTTATACCCATGCCGTACATCGGGACATTGAGTGCTGCGGCTTCAGTGGCATCAATAAACGTGCTGTTTCCGATATTCCTGTAGAGCCGAGGCGTATGGGTTGGGTCTATGCGCGTTAAATTTGTCCCATTCGCGAGTAGGATGTCCAAGTTCCCGTCGGTATCGTAATCCAGAAAGGCGCAGCCAGCACCCATAGTTTCCGGCATATACCGTTTGCCGGTTGCGCCGGTGAAGTGCTGAAATTGGAGACCCGCTGCGTCAGTGACATCCGTGAATCGGACATCTGCTTCCGCAAGCATACAGAACCCGATAAGAACGAACGCGAACACAGAAGTACGCATTAAGCGCTTAGGCTTTGTAAAATTCAACGGTAGTTCCAGCCATATCCGCCACTTTATCTATCAATCGCTGTCGTTCGTCGTCTTCCATGCCGGTGAATTTTCTGGCGATGTCAATTTTCTCTTGCATCTGATCGGCGTTGTCGGGTCCCGTGACGAGCGTGCTGACGGGTAGTGACCAGACGAAGCGTACGGCTTCGGAGATGCTGACACGATTCGGGACAACTTTCGGTTTCTGACCGTGCCGTCCGTGCTGTGAACCGCCGAAGAACCCGCCGTTTGCTAACGCTTTCATGCCAATTACCCCGATGTTCCGTTCGACGAGGGTCGGCACGACTTTTTCGATGAAACTCTCGTAATTGACATCAACAAGGTTCATCGACAATTGACAGGCATCAAAAATATCGCTTTTTTCGAGGACGCGTTGATGGGCGGCGGGACTTGAATGTCCTGTAAACCCGATATATCGGGTTTTTCCGGTCTCCTTCGCTTCAAGCATAACCTCGAAAACGCCGTTTTCAATTCGCTCATCTACGTCTGCGGGGTTGCGTACGGCATGGACTTGCCAGAGGTCGAGGCTATCTGTATTGAGGCGTGAGAGCGAACCTTCAAGGTGTTCCCAAGCTTCATTTGCGTTGCGTGCTCTGGTTTTGGTCATCAGGAAGACATCATCGCGATATTTTGGGACGAGCAGTTTTCCTAATCGGCTCTCGCTGCCCCCTGTCTGATAGCCTTCTGCGGTATCAAAGAACCGTACGCCGCCTTCAAGGGCGGTTTCAATTGTTTTCTGCGCCTCAGCTTCCGTCATATCTCCGATATGCCATCCGCCGACACCGAGCATTGTTACAGCTTCGCCGGTGCGCCCGAATCGGCGTGTCGGCAGAAGCGGACCCAGGCGGTCGCTGTGGCTATTGTCTTCCTCACCTTCTGCGCATGCAGATGATAAAAGGATGCCGGTTGTCAAACCTGCTATTGATTTTAGAAATGCGCGTCGATCAATCATAATAGACCCCTCCGTTATTTCTTTTCGGTATTTTAAAGGAATTCAAAATTTTTGTCAAGAAATTTTTCGGAAATTTCAGAGCAAAAAATCGCGAGCACAGCTCGCTCCTACAAGCAAAAAAATTTCGGAAATTTCAGAGCAAAAAATCGCGAGCACAGCTCGCTCCTACAGGCAAAAAAATTCACACATATAAAGTGAATAGGGACTATTGAATGGCCCTGCGGAAATTTTCTCTTGATTTAATAGCGATTTGCGGTTATAATAATTTGGCATTGCGATATCGTATGATAAAGACGGAGATGGAGCAATATGGAACACACATTACACGAGAAAATCCCTGATAAACTGGTCGTGCTTACCTTCGATGACGGCTGTAAATCGCAGGCGACTTTCGTTGGGCCACTGCTTAAGCGGTACGGCTTCGGTGCGACTTTCTATATTACGGAAGGGTTAAATTTTCTGACGAATAAAGACGCGTATATGACATGGGAAGAGGTGCGTGGTCTACACGATGCGGGTTTTGAGATCGGCAATCATACGCGGCACCACCGAAATGTGACGCAGCAGTCGGCGGCGGAGCTGCATGCGGACCTTGAACATATTGATGCGCAGTGCGCGGCTTACGGTATTTCGCAGTCGACGACGTTCTGTTACCCCGGTTATAGCCACGGGGCAGCGGCGGTTGCGGTGCTTGCTGAATACGGTTTCGCTTTTGCGAGGCGCGGCGTTGCACCCGAATTTCCTTATGACGGTGAAGGTGGCCGCGGTCCGGCTTATGACCCGACACAACATCATCCGCTCCTGATCCCGACGACAGGTGCCGCTGGTCCCCATTGGGACTTTGATGATTTTACGTGGGCACTGGCGCAAGCGAGAGATGGGAATATAGCGATTCTTACGTTTCACGGGGTGCCAGATATTGAGCATCCCTGGGTTCACACGGAACCGGAGCAATTTGAGGCGTATATGGCGTACCTCGCTGAAAATGATTATAAGGTCATCGCGCTGAGAGACCTCGTTGATTATGTGGACCCAGATGTTGATTAATAGAAACAAAAAAGATTTGACGTTTGGTTGTCTGTGTGGTATAATATCTATTGTATTGCTGGTAGAGGAAGCCCTCTTCTTTAGTGGAGGGAGCAGATCAAAGCGAATAAAAGGAAATAGAGTGGGTCGGTTTTATGCCTCTGCCTGCTTATCTGACAAACTATGCTAAGAGAATTTACAAATAATCTGACTCGCTGGGATAGATTGCTGTTTGAGCACATTTTTGGTTGGGGCGACAAAAGGCTCATCCCCGACCGTTTCTTTCGTTTGGTTTCTTGGAGTGCCAACGGTTGTCTCTACCCATTTTTAGGGCTCTACGTGTATCTAACATTCAGTTCGGCAAGTAGCAAGCCGTTTCTCCTGTCAGCAGCAATTGCCTTCCCGCTTGAGAGACTCCTCTATCATCTGATTAAACAGTCGATGAAACGTGACCGTCCTTATGAATGTATTGTGGATGTTGAATTTCGAGTCCGTCCCCCGGATCAATTTAGCTTTCCGTCAGGTCATACCGCTTCGGCTTTTCTGATAATGACCCTTTTGGCAAGTTTCTTTCCAACTTTACGTATTCCGATGTTTTGCTGGGCCGCTACGGTCGGTATCGCACGTGTCTATCTCGGTGTTCACTACCCGACAGATGTTTTGGCGGGTGCGGTTCTCGGTATTGTCACGGCGCGCATCGGGATATGGTTCATCATGTGATACCATAGCCCACAACCTAACAGGTTATGCTACGAAAGAGCTACAGTCTAACAGACTATGCTACGAGCCCACAACCTAACAGGTTATGCTACAGAAGAGTCATCGGTTATCAGTCTGGTTTTTGATTCACCCATATCTTTTTGTCGCGGTAGTTACGCCCATGGGTAGCAACGGTTACCAAGAGATGGTCAGGCATCAGAAACCTCTTAACTGAAAACTGACGACTGAAAACTATTCTCTTGGAGGATTGTTCCGTGAAAAGAGTGTTCTTTTCGCTTGCGCTGCTTCTCGTTTTTTCTTGGTCCGCTTTCACACAAGAACATATAAAAAACTATCTACCGGAAGGTGCTAAAGCTCGGCTCGGAAAGGGATCTGTGTCCGATCTTGCATTCTCTCCTGACAACACACAACTTGCTGTAGCGAGTTCGATGGGTATCTGGCTCTATGATGCACACACAGGTCAAGAACTGGATCTACTGATCGGGCACACATCCGCTGTTACTTCAGTGGCTTTCAGTCCGGAGGGTACTCTGCTCGCAAGCAGTAGTTACGATCGGACAATAAAAGTGTGGGATCTCCGCACAGGTCAGATGCAAAAAACGCTAACAGGACATAAAGGGCGCGTTTATTCCGTAGCGTTCAGTCCCGATGGTCGGACGCTCGCAAGTGGCAGCAGAGACGAGTTTATTCGGTTTTGGGATGTGGAAACTGGCGCGCTGCTCCGAACGATCGCTGGACATGTCGGCAGAGTCGCTGGCGTGATGTATTCTCCTGATGGTAAAAAACTTGCAAGTTACGGTCGTGAGGAAAAAATTAATATCTGGGATGCGGGGACGGGTGAATTCATAAAGATACTTGAACCTGAACCTGAATTGAACACGCGTGATTCAGCGTGGATCCACACCATGGCATTCTCGCCGGATAGCGGGACAATCGTAACAGGAAGTAGACACGGTAATATTCGTGTGTGGGATATTAATAAGGCACAGATAAGATTAAACTTCATTGCCAATCCGGGTGGGGTCTATTCCGTAGCATTTAGTCCTGATGGCCAAACATTGGCTACGGGGGGTGCGCATTCTGAGGATACGGACGGTCTTCAGTTGTGGGATCTCACTACCGCTAAACGTATGAAAACCTTTAAAGGTCATCCAGATAGGGTCTATGCCGTAGCGTTTTGGCCGGATGGCGGAACGTTAGTGAGTTATAATGCGGATAATACGATCCGTTTTTGGGAGCTTGCGACCGGTACTTCTCTCCACATCACTGACCATATTGCAATGGGGGCAGGTGCTTTAGTGTATGCTTCACACGGCAAAGTCCTCGCCTGCTTGTTCCGTAACAGAAGAAGCATTGCGTTATGGGATCCAGACACACTTAATTTGATAGAAACCGTCAATATCGGACTACAAGGGGGGATCAGTTGTATCGCTTATTCTCCGGATAATGTGACGTTCGCTTGTGGGGATACTGTGGGTACTTTGGGTATACTTGATGCAGCTACGGGTGAACAAAATCACACGATCACCGGGGCGCATGGAGAGCGAATTGGATCGTTAGCGTTCAGTTCAGATGGCAGGACCCTGGCAAGTTGCAGCGATGATCGTGATGATAAGGTCATCCACCTGTGGCATGTTAGCACAGGCGATTTGAAGGGGACGCTTACGGGACATGCGGATGTGGTTCGAGATGTGGCATTTTCGCCTTCGGGGGAGATTCTTGTGAGTGGGAGTCGTGATGGTGAACTCCGATTCTGGGACGTAAAAACCAGAGAAACCTTAAACACCATTGCGGCACACAACAAGCTGGTGAAAAGGGTTGCATTTTCACCCTCTGGGAAAATGGTTGTGAGCGCGAGTAGTGATTACACACTCCGATTTTGGGATGTCCAAACGGGCGAACATTTAAAAACGATCGCGCCTGAAAAACATATTTTTTCTATAGCGTTTTCGCCGGATGGTCAGACAATCGCAAGTTCGCATTTGGGGGAGATTCATCTCTGGAATGTAGAGACCGGTGAGCTCCGGCGAACGCTTACGGGACATATAGGATATGTCGATACTATTGCTTTCTCGCCAGAGGGTAAGACGCTTGTGAGTAGTGGTGAGGATCGCACTATGATTTTTTGGGAGGTAAAGCCGTGATGAATCAGTTGCGCTGGGTGTTGTTTTTATTTTTTGTAACGCATTCGATTTTGATGCCAAACGCCTTTTCGGAACAATGGACGCGCTGGGGTTTACCGATAGGTGCGAAAACACGATTCGGAAAAGGGCGTATATTTGATATTAAGTATTTTCCAGATGGCAATAAAATTGCGGTGGCAACAAGCGTTGGCACCTGGATATATGATGTGCAGACAGGGGCTGAAATTGATCTACTGCCAACACATTCTACAGACGTCACGTCGTTAGCCTTTAGTGCAGATGGCGAGATGTTTGCGACAGGAAAGGGTGACAGCAAAATAGAGGTGTGGGATGCGCACACGGGTCAGCATATAGCTAACCTTGTACATGGCGGTGATGGTGTGAGTTCAGTCGCCTTTAGTCCTAAAACACGGATTCTCGCGAGCGGTAGTTACGACGGGACGGTCCAGTTATGGGATGTCCACACCGGCGAACCGCTCAAAACACTTAGCGGACATGGCGGATCGGTTTATTGTGTGGCTTATGCTCCGGATGGCGAAGTGCTTGCGAGTGGTGCAAGAGATAGTACCCTAAAGCTCTGGCACACATCTACGGGTGAACAATTGACTACTATTTTTCTGCCGGAGGTTTGGGTGCAGACTGTGGCGTTTTCCCGGGATGGCAAAATTATTGCGTGTGCAGGAAATAAGGGGACGGTATACATTTATGATGTTGCGACAGGAGAACGCTTGAAAACACTCACTGGACATGACAGGTACATCACTGCTGTTGTCTTTGCACCCGATGGACGCACGCTCGCGAGTGCAAGCTATGATGACACGATTCGGCTTTGGGACACCAACACGGGCGATCTCCTTAAAACCTTATACCATCAAAGTTCCGTCAAAACAATCGCCTACTCTCCAGATGGGAGTGCACTTGTCAGTGGGAGTTCCGATGGCACTATCCGGTTCTGGGATAGTACCAACAGGGAAATCCAAAAGGTTATCACCGGACATACCTACCGGATCGATGCAATCGCTTATGCACCTGATGGTGATAAACTCGCCTATGGTGCTGGTCCTAAACTCCAATTGTTGAATTTACACACAAATGAACGCCCCGAAACCATCACCGGTTATCGCACCTATTTCTATCCGATAGCGTTCTCTGCCGATGGAAAAACAATCGCAACTGGCGGTAAAAGAACATCAAGCGGTCCAGCGCGTTTGTGGGATGTACAAACTGGCAGGTTCATGGGCAGTTTTGTTGATGCAACAGATCGGGATACAGAGCTCGCGTCTCAGGCTGGGACTGTCATCAATTTTTCGCCAGACGGTAGTACGCTTGCAAGCGGAAATCGCGACGGTAGCATTCGGTTATGGGAGGTTCGCACCGGCGAACAACTCCTTATTGGCGATTTGTTAAGTACGCTGCGTGAACATAAGGGAAATATAAACGCCGTCGCGTTCTCACCAGATGGTAGCCAGCTCGCCAGCGGAAGTTCGGACACTCAGATTATATTATGGGATGCCAAAACCGGGAAACGCTTAAAAACACTGATCGGACACTCAGATTATGTTTATGACGTTGTGTTTTCGCCAGATGGCACGAGTCTCGTCAGTGGCGGAGAAGATGACACTATCCGGGTGTGGGATGTGGCAACTGGCGAATTGCGGTTTCCGCCAATTCCGCATATCAGAGATGTCAACGCTTTAGCCTTCTCGCCAGATGGCAGGACTATTGCAAGCGGAAGTCGGAACACTGGCGTTTACCTTTGGAATGCACGCACAGGCGAAGCGATACACAGTTTTATTGGACATGCGTTTTATATCACTGATATTGCGTTCTCGCCGGATGGTCAGACGCTGGCGAGTAGTAGTTACGATGGCACGGTTCTTTTGTGGGATCTAACAACATTGGTTCTTAATGAGTAGGGAGGATTGTTCCGTGAAAAGAGTGTTCACTTCGCTTGCGCTGTTTCTCATTTTTTCGCAGTCCGCTTTCACACAAGAAGATATGAAAAACTATCTACCGGAAGGTGCTAAAGCCCGGATCGGAAAGGGATATATATATGATATGGCATTCTCGCCGGACAACACACAACTTGCTGTAGCGAGTTCAATCGGCATCTGGCTCTATGATACACGCACAGGTCAAGAACTTGACCTACTGATCGGGCACACATCCGCTGTTACTTCAGTGGCGTTCAGTCCTGAGGGTCGGACACTTGCAAGCGGCAGCGACGACGGCACTGGACAT
Organism: Candidatus Poribacteria bacterium; assembly: GCA_963668035.1. Taxonomy (GTDB): domain Bacteria; phylum Poribacteria; class WGA-4E; order WGA-4E; family WGA-3G; genus WGA-3G. The sequence goes on from OY764073.1 coordinate 2,863,584, forward strand.
ATATGGGATGCACGGACACGTAAACGCACGGCAGTGCTCACTGGACATACAGGACGCATTTCTGCCGTGGCATTCAGTCCTGATGGGAATATACTTGCAAGTAGCAGCTACGACCAGACTATTCGGTTGTGGGATAGCCATACAGGTAAACCTACGGCGACACTCACGGGACATAAAGGACGCGTTTCTTCAGTGGCGTTCAGTCCTGAGGGTCGGGCACTTGCAAGCGGCGGCAGGGACGAGTTTATTCGGTTTTGGGATGTGAAGACCGGTGCATTACTACGAACGATCGCAGGACATGTGTACAATGTGTCTGGTGTCATTTTTTCGCCTGATGGCGAAAAACTTGCGAGTTACGGTTATAACGATGCAAAAATTAATCTGTGGGATGCGAAGACGGGTGAATACCTGATGACTCTTGAACCAGACTATGAAAGCATCACTTCGGCTTCAATGTATATCTATTCAATCGCATTTTTTTCAGACAGTAAATCTATCGTGTATAGCAGTAGTGATGGCACACTTCGGATATGGGATATCGACAGAAAGCAAGAAAAAAGGACCTTCGACGGAAATGGGGATAGTACCCGGGTGTCAGTCAGTCCGAATGGCAAGCTACTTGCGACTTATAATTCTGAAAGGACGATACGTATTCTGGAGAGTGCAACGGGGGTGCCGCTGCAAACTATTCCTGGACACACCGGAGAAATAGTTAGGTTCATAATGTACGCTTCACATGGACGTACACTCGCATGTTTGTCAAGGCCAGGCGATTTTCAACTGTGGGATCTAAACACAAACACGCTTATAAAATCTTTTGACGTTGAACTCAGCAGAGTATCTTGTGCTGCTTATTCCCCGGATAATGTGACGTTCGCCTGTGGCGATGAGACGAGTACTCTGGCTATATTTGAGGCAGACACTGGTAAACGAAATCATACCATCACGGATGCGCATGGGGATAGAGTTTACGCAGTGGCTTTCAGTTCTGATGGCAGTATCCTCGCGAGTTGTGGTCGGGACGAGGTTATCCACTTGTGGAATGTTGGCACTGGGGATTTAAACGGCACACTTGTAGGTCACGAACAAAACGTTCGCGATTTGACATTCTCTCCATCGGGCGAAATTCTTGCAAGTGCAAGTGATGATGGCACAATCCGATTATGGAATGTTAGCACTGGCAAAACCGTAAAAACTATCACTGCGTTTGGCGGGATGAATAAGCTAATATTTTCTCCTTCCGGAGATATACTGGTGAGTTCAGCGCGCAATGACTCAATTCGGTTTTGGGACGTTAGCACCGGTGAACATTTAAGAGCTATTACGCCTCCGCAAGCGACGCAGTTTATCGCTTTTTCGCCAGATGGACGTACATTAGCGAGCGCACATCCGACAGAAATTAACCTGTGGGATGCAGAGACCGGAGAACTGGTGAAAACATGGACAGGACATACTGATTCTATCTACCCAATCGCTTTTTCGCCAGATGGTAAGACGCTAATTAGCGGTAGTTATGATAGGACGATGATTTTTTGGGAAATTAAGCCATAGTTTCTATAGACATATCACCTCTACGGGGTGAGGAAAGTGCCTGACAAGTCTTGTGAAAACGTTAAAAACTTGTTAGTAGCAACTTGGGTTATCTTTAACCCCCTAAATCCCCCTTATCAGGGGGACTTTAAGAGGCAGTGCGTAAGTCCTAAGGAGTTGTGCTTCATGCGTCCAATGAATCTGTTCAGCTGGGTGTTGTTTTTATTTTTTGTAACGTATTCAAATTTTATGCCAAACGCCTTCTCCGAAGAATATACACGCTGGGGTTTACCGACAGGTGCTAAAGCACGCTTCGGAAAAGGGCGTATATATGATATTAAGTATTTTCCAGATGGTAACAAAATCGCTGTGGCAACGACCATTGGCACCTGGATATATGATGTGCAGACAGGCACTGAAATTGATCTACTGCCAACGCATTCTACATACGTCACGTCGTTAGCCTTTAGTCCTGATGGCGAGATGTTTGCGACAGGAAATAGTGATAAAAAAATAGAGGTGTGGGATGCGCACACGGGTCAGCATATATCTAACCTTGTTGGACATAATGCTAGTGTGAGTTCAATCGCCTTTAGTCCTAAAGCACAGATTCTCGCGAGCGGTAGTTACAACGATACGATTATTCAGTTATGGGATGTCCACACCGGTGAACCGCTCAAAACGCTCAGAGGACATGAAGGAAACGTCTACTGCGTGGCTTATGCTCCGGATGGCGAGGTGCTTGCAAGTAGTGCCGAGGATAGGACCCTAAAGCTCTGGCACACATCTACGGGTGAACAATTGATGTCTATTTCTGTGCCAGATATCTGGCTGGGAACTGTGGCGTTTTCCCCGGATGGCAAAATTATTGCATGTGAAGTAAATGAAGGGCCACCAACAAATGACGGGATAGTATACATTTACAATGTTGCGACAGGAGAACGCTTGAAAACGCTCAGGGGTCATGAGCGGGACATCACTGCTGTTATCTTTGCACCTGATGGCCGTACGCTCGCGAGTGCAAGCTATGATGATACCATTCGGCTTTGGGACATCAACACCGGCAATCCCCTGAAAACACTACATCATCAAAGTTTCGTCACAACAATCGCTTATGCACCAGATGGGAGAACACTTGTCAGTGGAAGTTACGATGGCACTATCCGGTTCTGGGATTGTACCAACGGGGAACTTTTAAAAACCATCATTGGACACACGTATCAGCTCCTTTCCATCGCTTATGCCCCAGATGGCAGGACACTCGCCTGCGGTGCCGTACGTAAACTCCTACTTTGGGACTTACGGACGGGTGAACGTCTCAAAATCTTCACTGGCTTTCGTGCCTTTTTTCGTTCTGTCGCCTTCTCTCCGGATGGAAAAACAATCGCAAATGCAGGTGGAAGATATTCCAAACAATCCGCTCGCTTGTGGGATGTACAGACAGGTAGGTTCATGGGGAGTTTCACTGATGGAAAGGGAGCCGCTATCGATTTTTCGCCAGACGGCGGCACGCTTGCAAGCGGAGACCCCGACGAGGGTGACATCCGGTTATGGGAGGTTCGCACCGGCGAACAACTCCTTATTGGCGACCTGTTAAGCACGCTGGGTGAACATAAGGGATCTGTGAAGGCTGTCGCGTTCTCACCAGATGGTAGCCAGCTCGCCAGCGGAAGTTCGGACAATACGGTTATGTTATGGGATGCCAACGCCGGCACGCATCTGAAAACGTTGGTTGGACACTCAGATTATGTTTATGACGTTGTGTTTTCTCCGGATGGCATGAGCCTCGTCAGTGGCGGAGGAGATAAGACTATCCGGGTGTGGGATGTGGCAACTGGCGAGTTGCGGTTTCCGCCAATTCCGCATATCAGCCTTGTCAGTGCTTTAGCGTTCTCGCCAGATGGCAGCCTTATTGCAAGTGGAAGTCGGAACGCCAGCGTTTACCTTTGGAATGCACACACAGGCAAAACGATACACAGTTTTATTGGACATTCGTTTAGTGTCACTGATATTGCGTTTTCGCCGGATGGTCGGACGCTGGCAAGCAGTAGTCTCGATGGCACGGTTCTGTTGTGGGATCTAACAACATTGGTTTTTAATGAGTAAGGAGGATTGTTCCGTGAAAAGAGTGTTCACTTCGCTTGCGCTGCTTCTCATTTTTTCGCAGTCCGCTTTCACACAAGAAGATATGAAAAACTATCTACCGGAAGGTGCTAAAGCTCGGATAGGAAAGGGATATGTATATGATATGGCATTCTCGCCGGACAACACACAACTTGCTGTAGCGAGTAAAATAGGTATATGGCTCTATGATACCGAGACAGGTGAACCCGTCAGGCTGCTCGCGGGACATACATCCTACGTTGGGTGCGTTGATTTTAGTCCTGATGGTGGCACGCTTGCCAGCGGCGGTTATGACAAGACCCTCCGGTTGTGGAACGCACACACCGGCGAACACAAGGCGACGCTCACAGGACACACGGAGCCTATCTATTCCGTAGCCTTCAGTCCTGATGGCGAAACACTCGCGAGTGGAAGCCGAGACGAGTACATTAAGTTTTGGGATGTCCGGACGGGCGAACTGCTGCGGACCATGCCGGGTCACGCAGGTGGGGTCTATACTGTGGTATATTCTTCTGATGGGAGAACACTTGCCAGTTACGGAAGCGATAGAAGAATTCATGTATGGGATGCGGCAACGGGTGAATTCGTGATGGGGCTTGATCCGGAATTTGACGATGACGGATTGCAGCTGGATCGTATCTATTCCATCGGATATTCTCCAGACGGTCAGAGACTTGCGAGCGGGAACAGTGACGGCACGATTCAGCTCTGGGATATGCGGACAGGTCAACTGCAATCAACGCTGCTCACCGACTCACGTGGCGTTACATCGGTAGCGTTTAGTCCTGATGGACAGGTACTCGCCGGTGGGGTGTCCGTTGAGAAGGGTGCCACTATTCAGTTCTGGAACGTTGCAAGCGGGGAACGCCTCAAAAGTTTCATTGGATCTACAGATGAGGGACCTATAGATGGGGGCCGTACAGATAGGATTACATCGTTAGTGTTCTCCACAGATGGCGGCACGCTTGTGAGCGCGAGTGATGACGGAACAATCCGTCTTTGGGATCCTGTTACTGGGACCCCTTCGCGGACGATCACTGGACATTGGACAAGTACAGTCAGGGATGTGATGTATGCATCGCACGGTCGTATCCTCGCCTGCGCGCGTACGTACAGTCTTCAATTATGGGAACCGCGGACAGGTAAACTTCTAAAAAGCGTGGGTTTGAAAGAAGGCATTGCTTGTATCGCCTATTCGCCAGATAATGTGACGTTTGCCTATGAAACCTTTGGCGGTAGCGTGCGGTTACTGGACGTAAACGCCGATGCACACGATGAGATCACCTTGATTGCGGATGCCAAAGGCGTTTCATCATTAGATTTTAATCGCGATGGCAGCGTCCTCGCGGGTAACAGTTACGATAACGATATCATCTATCTGTGGAATGTGGACACAGGTAAGTTGCGCAAAACGCTTGAGGGGCATATAGATCGGGTTCAACACGTGGCATTTTCGCCGAACAGACTTATCCTCGCAAGCGGGAGTGATGATGGTACGATCCGACTTTGGGACATCAACACGGGGGACACTATCAACATTTTCGATGGACATGCAGATCGGATTAGACATCTGGCGTTTTCGCCGACTGGACAGACGCTTGCAAGTGCGGATGGCGATGGCGCGATCGAACTCTGGGACATCACCACAGGTGAACTTTTAAAAACGATTACGCCAGCGTCAGGGGCGTTTTTTACGGCGTATTCGCCAGATGGTGAAACGCTTGCAAGTTCGGATCGGGAAGCTATCCATCTTTGGGATGTGGATTCGGGGGAGCTGCTGCAAACCTTTACAGGACATGTAGGCTCTATCTATGCCATAGCGTTTTCGCCAGATGGTCGAACACTAACAAGTGGCGGTAGTGATGGGACACTGCTGCTTTGGGAGGTAACGCAGTAAATTAGTTGTCAGTTATCAGTTGTCAGTTATCAGTAAGTATTTGACTCACTGACATCTTTTCGTCCCGTTTGTTACCCAAATCCGTAACGACGGTTACAAAGAGATATGAGGCAATCAAAAACCAGACTGAAAACTGAAAACTGGCAACTGATGACTCTTAAGGGAGAAAAAAATGAAAATAACGCTTATGTCCGGCATCGTGCTATTGTTAATGTTAATGTTATCGTTGTGTTTTGTGGAAGACGTTTTCTCTGAGGCGTACACGCGCTGGGGTTTACCGCCGGGTGCGAAAGCGCGGCTTGGGAAAGGTAGGATAAATGACCTCCAATATTTTCCGGATGGTAACAAAATCGCTGTGACGACTGCTATCGGTACCTGGATTTACGACGTCCGGACAGGCGAAGAAATTGACTTACTTACAGGGCATACGGGGCGCGTCTATTCGGTAGCCTTTAGTGCGGATGGCAAATGGCTTGCTACAGGGAGCAATGATGACACTGTCGTGTTATGGGATGCACAGACGGGTGAACAGAAAGACACGCTCGCCTGGCACGCCGGTATGGTCTCTTCGGTAGCATTTAGTCCGGATGGTAAAGTGCTGGCGAGTGCAAGTTATGACGACACACTCCAATTATGGGACATGCAGACCCGCGAACCGCTGAAAACGCTTTTGGGACACGCGGATAACGTGCTCTGCGTGGCATACTCTCCAAATGGGGAGATACTTGCAAGTGGTGCTGCGGATAGCACGATACGCTTATGGGAGGCATCTACCGGCAAATCTTTGAAAACGATTGTTTTACAGGATGCTGCCGTCCATATCGCATTCTCTCCGGAGGGTCATATCCTCGCGAGTGGTGGAACCGATGACATAGTGTATCTCTGGGACGTTCCTACCGGAGAACGTTTGAAAACCCTAATAGGGCATCGTGCTCGTATCAATTCTGTTGCATTCGCACCCGATGGACGCACGCTCGCGAGTACAAGCTTTGACAGGACACTCCGCCTTTGGGACGTTCACACCGGTGAGCTTCTGAAAACGTTTACACATCAAGAATTCGTGTACACTGCCATATATTCACCCGATGGTGAGACTCTCGTCAGTGGTGGTTTCGATGGGCGCATCCGATTCTGGGATAGTAGCACTTGGGAACTCTCAAAAACCATCACCGGCCATACGTCAAGCGTTGTATCCGTGGCGTTTTCACCGGATGGCAATAAACTCGCCTCCGCTGCTGTGGATAAGCTCGAATTGTGGGCACCACACACCGCTGAACGCCTCAAAACCATTGTTGTTCCCAATATAGAGTTTCGTTCAATCGTATATGCCGCAGATGGAAAGGTTATCGCCAGTAAAGCTGGATTAAACTTTTTCGGTAAGAAAATTCGGCTGTGGGATGCAGAAACAGGCAGATTTATGGGAAGTTTCGTAGGTCATACAAGCTATGCCACTTCTTTAGCGACTTCGGCGGATGGCGGTATGCTTGCCAGTGGGGAGCATGATGGGACTATCCGGGTGTGGGAGGTCGGCACAGATGAACACTTACGCGTTGGAGAGTTGTTAGAAACGCTTGTTGGACATACCAAATATGCTGGCGCGCTTGCGTTTTCGCCGGATGGTGGCACGCTTGCAAGTGGCAGTTATGACAATACGCTCCAGCTGTGGGATCTCCGCACTGGGACTCACTTGAAGACTTTCACGGAACACACTGCCTCGGTTGTATCTGTGGCGTTTTCACCGGATGGCACCCTGTTCGCAAGTGGAAGTAGCGACAATACGCTCCGCGTATGGGATGTAAGGACTCAAGAATTGCTGTATCCGCCAATTGTGCATTCTGGAAATGTCTATTCTCTGGCATATTCACCGGATGGGAAGGTGCTCGCAAGTGCGAATTCTAACAGGCGGGTTTACCTTCGGGATGCACGGACAGGAAAAGACTTACACATTTTCAGGGGACATAAGTCGAGTGTCCGATGTATCGCGTATTCACCCGACGGCAAGACGCTCGCCAGTGGCAGTTATGACGGCACAGTTCTTTTGTGGGATCTAATGGAGTAGTGTGTTATATTATGAAGGAGAGCTTGTAGGTTGGGTTGAAGGTGAAACCCAACTCCCAATTACATTTTTTTAAACCTTTTTCCCAAAAATCTTCCTCTTTATTTTATAACGCAAGTTGCCACCTTGTAGCACCATCTGTTAGATTGTGCTCCAGGGCCATTCAATTGTACCTATTCACTTTATATATGTGAATTTTTCGCCTGTAGGAGCGAGTGTTTTTGCTTGGGGTATTTGCTTGGGTGTTTCTGCGGATTTTTTGTCGCTCGCGATTTTTTCCTATGTGAATTTTTCGCCTGTAGGAGCGAGCTGTGCTCGCGATTTTTTCCTAATAACGTTCACCTATGTCCTGTAAGAGCGAGTGTTTTTGCTTGGGGTATTTGATAGGGGTATTTGATAGGGTGTTTCTGCGGATTTCTGCGGATTTTTTGTCGCTCGCGATTTTATCCTCATAAGTTGATTACGCGCCTACATCAGGGATCTGTTTATGTCCAGCGATTTAGCAACCCTCAACGACCTCACAGATGAAGCACTCATTCGGCGTGCTCAAAACAAAGACGAAACAGCATTCGCAGAACTTATGTCGCGTTATAGTCCGCGCATTTGGCGCGTCATTGTCACAAACTCAAGGCAACACCGCGATGCTGAAGAAATTCTGATGGATGTTTGGATGTCGGTGTGGGAAAACATCGACAGACTTCAGAAAGTAGATAGTTTTAGCGGATGGCTACGACGCATTGCTTATAACGCTTGCAACAGGTACTATGCCGCTGCCCACCATTCACGAACCGAGATGCCTCAGCACCATGACGCGTTAGTCGAGCACATCGACTGGGATGCAGACGCGCATTTTCGAGAGGCAAATCTCCGCGCAGATGTAAGAGAAGCTGTGCATCACCTTCCACAGCGGGTGCGTTCCGTTGCAGTCCTGTACTACTTGGAATCATGGCGCATTAAAGACATAGCAGTGAAGCTTGATTTAGCAGTAGGTACAGTCAAAACGAAACTCAGAGAGATACGATCACTCCTGCGCAAGGAATTTGGTGTGGAACCTAAAAACGGAGGTGTTATGTCTCCAGAATCTGTTCATCAACATAACCCTGAAGCTTATATCCAACGGTACCTTCCTGAAGGTGCTATCGCGCGGTTCGGGAAAGGTTATCCGTTTGACGTTAAATATTTTCCGGATGGCACGCGGCTCGCTGTGGGAAGCACTATAGGCATCTGGATCTACGATACACGGACCGGTGAAGAACTCGACCTGCTCACAGGGCATACCTATTACGTCAACCGTGTCGTTTTTAGCCCTGATGGGAAGACGCTTGCAGGTATGAGCAAGTGGAACGACCCTAGCATTCGTTTATGGGATGGTGCCACTGGCGAACTCAAGGCGACACTTGTAGGACACACAAACGAGATTAATAAGATCGTTTTCAGCCCTGATGGCAAAATGCTTGCAAGCGCGAGTAACGACAAGACCATCTGTTTATGGGATGGTGTCACCGGCGACCTGAAGACGGTCCTCATGGAACATACGGCTAATGTTAAAGTGTTAGCGTTCAGTCCGGATAGCAGGAGACTTGCAAGTGGCGGTAACGACGAGGTCATCCGCCTTTGGGATGTCGCTACAAGTGAACTTCTGCTAACGTTTGCAGCACACGCGAATTCCGTCGATGCCTTGATGTATTCGCCAGATGGGAAAAGGATCGTCAGTCAGGGTGGAGATGGCAACGTTTGTCTCTGGGACGCTCAGACAGGTGAATTTCTGCATCTCCTCAGCGATCATACAAAAGGTGGTGCTTCTATCGACTTTTCAAAAGATGGTGAAACGCTTGTGACTGCGCATTACGATGGAACAATCCAATTGTGGAACACGCGCACTGGCGCGGTTATAAAAACCGTCAATGCGGGTACAAAAAAACTGTATAGTATGTCCTACTCCCCGGATGGCAGCACTTATGTCTGCGATGACGATGAGGAGGGCGCAATCCGACTCTATGATGCTAACACCGACCAACTTTTACATACCTTCAAAATGCCCAGCGGAGATGTGGGGAACATGCGGTATTCTCCCGATGGGCAGACGCTTGTGGGTGCCGATGAATTTGGGCTGCATTTTTGGGATAGCGACACCGGACAGTTGTTGCAAACCATCACTGGCTACTCGAATGTCATCGATTCCGTGGTCTACTCTCCAGATGGACGCACATTGGTGAGTTTAGCGAGTGTCCTCCGTTTTTGGGATGTTGAAACCGAAAGACTCCTACGAACGCTCACGCTTGAAAACTCAGTCCGTTCTATGGCGTATTCTCCCGACGGACAGATGCTTGCATGCGGAATCCGCGACAGCGACAACACGATCCTGTTATGGAACGTCAGCAGATGGGAACAGATAACAACGCTTGAAGGGCATGCGGAGGGCGTCTCATCGGTAGCCTTCAGTCCGGATGGACAAATACTCGCGAGTGGGAGTTGGGACCGGACAATCCGCTTGTGGAATCCACACACAGGAGAGCCTTTAAAAGTCCTTACCGGACATTCGTCCGATAATATTAGAACTGTGGCCTTCTCTCCAAATGGAGGGACACTTGCAAGTGGTGATGATAGTGGAACAATCCGTTTTTGGAACGTGGATACCGGTGAACTCCTAAAAACGATTGAAACGGAGGCAGATACAATTGATTCTGTGGTGTACTCGCCGGATGGAAAAACGCTCGTGAGTACAGGCAACAATGGCGATAACGGTATCCGTTTCTGGGATGTGGATACCGGTGAACTCCTAAATACTATCACCGTAGAAAAGGCGGTGTACTCTGTCGTATATTCCCCAGATGGTAGCACATTTGCCAGTGGTGGTTTAGGGGAGGCCTCCGTGTGGGACGCTGCTACTGGTGAACGCTTGAAAACTTTTACTGGACATGTTAGAGACCCTGTATATTCGGTCGTGTATTCGCCGGATGGAAAAACGCTCGTGAGCGGAGCCCGGGATAGCACCATAATTCTGTGGGATTTAGGAGATTGAACATATCGCCCTTACAGGGCTTAGCTCCTTTTTTGAAAACGCTGCTATAAACATAACGTCCCTACGGGACTAATAGTCTGTAGGACTTACGCAATTTTTCCATGAAACGCTATAAGTACACGCATTGGCGAGGTGTTTTTGCTGGGGTGTTTCCCCTAGGAAACCTCGCCAGCAAGGGGGGCTGCGTAAGTCCTGAGTCTGTCAACATTCAAATGAAGGATAAAACCAGTTCGTAGTAAGGCGATTCATCGCCTTGCCGATGATAGGCATAGGTCGTCAAAGAACCAAGGAACCTGATTTATGAAAATTGTGGACCTATTATTGATAATTCTACCGATGATTTCTGGACTCTGTTTATCATTAAGGGCTTTTGTGCAAACGAATACCTTGTGGGGGTTGCCCCCCGGTGCTACAAGTCGTATTGGGAAAGGTAGAGTCAATGAAATAAAGTATTTTCCGGACGGTACGAAGCTCGCTGTCGCAAGCACTATAGGCATCTGGATCTACGACGTGCAGAGCGGTGAACTGCTCGACCTGCTCACGGGGCATACGGGGCCTGTCAATTCCATAGCGTTTAGTCCTGATGGCAGAACGTTTGCGACTGCCAGTGATGATAACACCACTCGGTTATGGGATACTCACACCGGTGAACACAAAATCAGTTTCGAAGGCCATGCAGATGATGTCAATGCGGTGGCGTTCTCTCCTGATGGCGAAATACTGGCGACTGGGAGTGACGACAACACGACTTGTCTGTGGAATCCGCGTACCGGAGAACAGATAGCAAGCCTCAAGGGACATACAGCACACGTTTATTCCGTAGCGTTCTCGCCCGATGGTGGGGTCCTGGCGAGTAGTGCAGCGTGGGGAGATGCCGGCATTCGGTTTTGGAACCCACGCACTGCAAAATCTCTCAACATCTCCATTGCGGACACGGATTGGGTAGAACACATTGTGTACGCGCCTGATGGCAGGACGCTTGTCAGTGGCGATACGGATCACACCATCCGTTTTTGGGATCCCGGCACCGGCGCACTTTTGAAAGCGTGTAAGACAAGCGGTGAAATCAACGCTGTCGTATTTTCCCCAGATGGGCGGACACTCGCCTGCGCGAGTAGTGACGATGTCGTCAGTTTTTGGGATGTTGCGACTGGGACACCCCTGAAGACGCTTGAGCATGATGCCCCGGTCATTTCTGTAGCGTATTCGCCAGATGGAGAGACAGTCGCCAGTGCAAGTGAAAATGGTAAGATTCAGTTTTGGGATATTGCCAGCAGTAAAACTTTAAAAACTGTTACAGGGCACGCGTTACACGTCTTTTCTCTCGCGTATTCTCCGGAGGGTAATACGCTTGCAAGTGGGAACATCTCTAAAATCAACTTCTGGAATCCGGAAACCGGGGAACACCAGAAAACCATCAGAGTTCTGCCGGAACACTTCCATTCGGAAAATGTCCGTTCGGTAGCGTCCTCTCCAGACGGCAGCATACTCGCAAGTGCCAATTCTAATAAAGCGCGGCTATGGGATGTGGAAACGGGGCGGTTTCTGGGAACTTTCACTGGACATACAGAGCCGATTTCTGCTGTCGCCTTTTCGCCTGATGGTGGAACGCTTGCAAGCGGTAGTCATGACAATACAATCCGTCTGTGGGAGATCCGGATGGGTGAGCTGTACCTCATCGGTGCGTTGTTGCAAACGCTTGCAGGCCACACAGAACAGGTCGCTTCTGTGGCGTTTTCACCTAACAGTAGGATGCTTGCAAGTGGCAGTCACGATAACACAATCCGTTTGTGGGATGTTCACACCGGAGAACTCTTAAAAATGCTTATCGGTCATACGGGCAGTGTCTATACTGTGGCGTTTTCGCCGGACGGCGGCACCCTTGCCAGTGGGAGTTGGGATGGCACGGTCTGCTTGTGGAAGAGCGAAACGCGTGAACTGCTGCAAACCCTCGCCGGTCATACACAGAATGTTGCTTCTGTCGCATTTTCACCGGATGGCGGCACACTCGCTTGTGGCAACGATGATACGATCCATCTTTGGAACGTGCAGACCGGGGAACGCCTGCACACACTTAAAGGACATACAGATGTGGTGGACAGTCTTGCGTATTCCCCGGATGGTAAACGGCTTGTGAGTGGCAGTTATGATGGCACAGTTCTTTTGTGGGACCTAACGGCTTTAACTTTTAATCAGTAGGTTGGGTTGAACGCAGAGAAACCCAACAAACCCCTATGGTTCAGTAGGTTGGGTTGAACGCAGAGAAACCCAACAAACCCCTATGGTTCAGTAGGTTGGGTTGAACGCAGAGAAACCCAACAAATCCCTACGGTAAGGAGAATTGCGTATGAAAAATATTTTTTTACTCACGGTTTTGATGTTCTTTATGTGTTTACCTTGGTTATCCATTAGTTTTGCACAAAATTATATGCAACGCTACCTGCCTGAAAAGGCTATCGCACGCTTCGGGAAAGGCTACGTATTCGATTTTGCATATTCTCCCGATGGCAGGCTGCTTGCTGTGGCGAGTACAATCGGCATCTGGATTTACGATGCACGGACAGGTGAAGAACTCGATCTGCTAACCGGGCATACGTATTATGTCAGTCAGGTCATTTTTAGTCCTGATGGCAAGACGCTTGCAAGTATGGGCACTTGGAACGACCGGACGATTCGTTTATGGGACGGTGCGACTGGTGAATCTAAGGCAACCCTCATAGGACACGAAGGTGATCTTAATAATATCGTTTTCAGCCCGGACGGTAAGACACTTGCAAGCGCAAGCGACGACCAGACCATTCATTTATGGGACGGTATCACCGGGGAACTAAAGCGGGTGCTTACGGACCATACGGATAAGGTCAAAGTGTTAGCGTTCAGTCCTGATGGCAGTAGACTCGCAAGTGGCGGCGACGATGAGGTGATCCGCGCTTGGGATGTTGCGACAGGGACCCCTCTGTTGGTCTTTGCAGCGCATCTGAACGCCGTTCACGGCTTGATGTATTCTCCAGATGGAGAAAGGATTGCCAGCAGCGGTAAAGATAACAATGTGTGTCTTTGGGATGCTGACACGGGTGCGTTTTTGCATATCCTCAAGGATCATACGGAAAAGGTTGCTGCTATTGATTTTTCAAAAGACAGCAAGACGCTTGCGACTGTGGGTTACGACGGAAAACTCCGATTGTGGGACACACAGACCGGCACGGTTATGAAAACCATCAATGGAAATATAGATCTAAATGGTGTGGACTACGCGCCAGATGGCACCACATTTGTCTGTGATGACTATGATGGCGCGATTCGGCTGTACGATGCCAACGCTGAAAAACTTTTACGGACCTTCAAAATCCCTGGTGACAATTGGCTTAGCGGTACGCAGTATTCTCCGGATGGGCGGACACTTGCCGGTTCTAATGGACATGTATTACATTTCTGGGATGTAGACACTGGAGAACTGTTACGAACGATCACGGGTTACTCGAACGTTATCGATTCCGTGAGCTATGCGCCAGATGGACAGACATTGGTAAGTTCAGACAATTGCTTTCTCCGCGTCTGGGATGTTGAGACAGGAGAACTTGGACGCACCCTCGCGCCTGAGAGTATAGGTCGTTCTATCGCGTATTCTCCGGATGGGCAGACGCTTGCTTGCGGCACCAGCGATAACACAATTTTGTTATGGAACGTCAGTCGCTGGCAGCAGCGGGTAACGCTTAAAGGGCATGCGAACGGCGTCTCGTCGGTAGTGTTCAGTCCGGATGGGCAAATTCTCGCGAGTAGCAGCTGGGACGATACAATCCGTTTGTGGAATCCGCATACAGGAGAGCCCCTAAGAACCCTTCCCAAACATTCATCCACTATTTACGCCGTGGCCTTCTCGCCAAATGGAGGGACGCTTGTAAGTGGTAGTGATGGAACAATCCGTTTTTGGGACGTTGCTACTGGCGAACTCCTAAAGGTTATTGAAACGGAAGTGGATACGATTGAGTCTGTTATCTATTCGCCGGACGGCAAAATGTTGGTGAGTACGGGGAACGACGGTAATGACGGTATCCGGTTTTGGGATGTTGCTACCGGTAAACTCCTAAAAACTATTACCGTGGAGCCGTGGGGGTCTCCTGTTGCTTATGCGCCGGATGGAAAAACGCCGGCAAGCGGTGGTTTAGGGGAGGTCTCTGTGTGGGACGTTGCTACCGGTGAACGCTTGAAAACTTTTACTGGACATGTTAAAGACGCTGTGTATTCGGTCGTGTATTCGCCGGATGGAAAAACGCTCGTGAGCGGATCCCGGGATAGCACTATAATTCTGTGGGATTTAGGAGATTAATTAAACATATCGCCTTTACAGGGCTTAGCTCCTTTTTTTGAAAACGCTGCTATAAACATAACGTCCCTACGGGACTAATAAGTCTGTCAACATTCAAATGAAGGATAAAACCAGTTCGTAGTAAGGCGATTCATCGCCTTGTCGATGATAGGCATAGTTCGCCAAAGAACCAAGGAACCTGATCTATGAAAACTATAAACCTATTGTTAATAATTTTACCGCTGATTTCTGGGATCTGTTTAACGCATGCTTTTGCTGAAGTGAATGCGTTGTGGGGGTTACCCCCTGGTGCTACGAACCGTATCGGAAAAGGCAGGGTAAACGAGGTCAAGTATTTTCCGGATGGTACGAAACTTGCCGTTGTAAGCACCATCGGTATCTGGATCTACGATGCCGAGCTAGGTGACCCGCTTGACCTATTGACAGGACATACGGGTCCCGTCAATTCCATAGCGTTTAGTCCTGATGGGGCAACGTTTGCGACTGGCAGTGATGATAATACGGCTCGGTTATGGGATGCCAATACCGGTGAACACAAGGTAACTTTCGTAGGACATGGGGATGATGTCAATGCAGTGGCGTTCTCTCCTGATGGACAAATTCTCGCGACTGGGAGTGACGATCACGGGGTTTGTCTGTGGAATCCGCGTACCGGGGAACAGATCGCACGCCTTGAGGGACATACAGAACACGTTTACTCGGTCGCGTTTTCTCCCGACGGCACAGTGCTTGCAAGCAGTGCCGCTTGGGGAGATAGCGGTATTCGGTTCTGGAATCCGCAGACTGCGAAACAGCTGGATATCTCCATTGAGGATACGGATTGGGTAGAGCGTATTGCGTACGCGCCCGATGGCAGGATGCTTGTCAGTGGCGATACGGATAGGAGCATCCGCTTTTGGGATCTCGGTGCTGGCGAACTTTTGAAAGAGCTCGATACAGTTGGGACTGGGGAAATCAACGCTGTCATATTTTCGCCAGATGGGCGGACACTCGCGAGTGCCAGTGATGACGATCTCGTCAGTTTTTGGGATGCCAACACGGGTGAACTTCTGAAGACGCTTGAACATGACGCGTCGGTTATCTCTGTGGCGTATTCGCCGGACGGAAAGCGGGTTGCCAGTGTAAGTGAAGACGGTAAGATTCAGTTGTGGGATATTGCCACGAGCGAACGCCTAAAAACGGTTACGGGACACGCGTTTCATGTCTTTTCGCTCGCCTATTCCGCAGATGGGAATACGCTTATGAGTGGGAATATGTCCAAGATAAGTTGCTGGGATCCGGGAACCGGTGAACTTCAGAAAACGATCAGCGGTCTGGAAGAAAATGTCCGTTCGGTAGCGTCCTCTCCAGACAGCAGTATACTTGCGAGTGCCAATTCTAATAAAGCGCGGCTATGGGATGTGGAGACAGGGCGGTTTCTCGGGACTTTCGCTGGACATACAGAGCCGATTTCTGCTGTCGCCTTTTCACCTGATGGCGAGACATTGGCAAGCGGTAGTCATGACGATACAATCCGTTTGTGGGATATTCGCACGGGTGAACTGTACCTTATCGGTGAGCTGTTGGATATGCTGGCGGGACATACGGAAGATGTTAGCTCTGTGGCGTTTTCGCCGGAGGGTGATATGCTTGCAAGTGGCAGTCACGATAACACAGTCCGTTTGTGGGATGTCCACACCGGGGATCCTTTAAACACATTTGTCGGTCATACGGGCAGTGTCTATACTGTGGTGTATTCACCGGACGGCGGCACACTTGCGAGTGGGAGTTGGGATGGCACAGTCTGCTTGTGGGAGAGCGAAACGGGTGAACTGTTGCAAACCCTCGGAGGGACTACGCGGAATGTTGCTTCTGTGGCATTTTCACTGGATGGAGGCATACTTGCTTGTGGCAACGATGATACGATTCATCTTTGGAACGTGCAGACCGGGGAACTCCTACACTCGCTTAGCGGACACACGGACGTAGTGAACAGCCTTGCGTATTCACCGGACGGCAAATGGCTTGCAAGCGGGAGCCGTGACGGGACGATTCTCTTGTGGGAACTTGAAAATTTGGTTAGGGATCAGTAATGAAATATCAATTTTTTTTCAAACTCGGAGATCGGTTGCAACGGGCGCGAAAACGGTTAAGGAGCGAAGAACACATAATTCGCGAAAATCTCGGCAGCAGTCCATTAAGTCCACATCTCACTGAGAACATCATGCAGAATATTGACACCGTAAAACCGACAACCGCTTCAGGGAATAAGTCCTTACCGTGGGTAGCGTTAGCCTCGTCTGCTGTTTTCGCGTTTTTGCTGATGAGTGCAAGCAATCAATACCTCACGCGCGCGCAACAGCCGTATAGTCTTGAGGCGGATTCGGAAACGACTATTGAGCTCGTTGACGCGCCTGTTGTTCTGGATATTCAATCAAAACCCGATTTACAAAATAGGGTCGGAAACGAAACTACCCCCGGTAAAAATAGCAATAAGGGTCTATCAACGGGAGCAGAAACAGTGGCAGACAACTTCACACAAGATATGACGCAATGGCACCTACCAGAAAAGGCAAAAGCCCGATTCGGAAAAGGCAGAATGAGAACATTGGCATATTTTCCGGATGGAAAGCGACTCGCTGTCAATAGTACAATTGGCGTTTGGATCTATGACGTACGCACGGGTAAAGAACTCGACCTACTCATAGGAGATATGTCGGATCCCTTTACGAACTGGACGATGGCTCTTAGTCCCAATGGACAGGTACTTGCTGTTGCAATTGGCAGCAACATCCGTTTGTTGGACGTACACACGAAAAATCAGAGAGTTGTCCCTACAGGACACACGCCTTTTGTCGATTCGTTGGCGTTCAGTCCGACTGGAGAGACACTTGCGAGTGGCGGCGTCGAGGATAGCACAATCAGATTGTGGGATGTGGATACCGGTGAATTGCGACGCACCCTCATAGGGCACCCGGAACGTGTTAGGGTGTTAGCATATTCGCGTGACGGGAAAATGCTTGCCAGTGCTGGAGAGGGAGATATTGACTTATGGGACATCCACACCGGAGAACGCCTGCGAACCATTACTGAGTCTCCAACCCTAATATTTTCCATGGCTTATGCACCGGATAGTCTGACGCTTGCGAGTGGCGGTTATAACGGCGAAATCCATCTTTGGGACGTTCACACCGGAAAACGCAAGCAAATACTCACTGGCCACAAGTATGATGTTAATGCTCTTGTATACGCTTCTGATGGCACAACACTTGTGAGTGGAAGCGGAGACAAAACAATCCGGGTGTGGGATATGCCTTCTGGTAATCTTCAAAAAACTATAACTGAACATTTGGATGGCGTTGATGGTGTGATCTATTCCCCGGATGGCGACACACTTGCGAGTCAGAGTTCTGACGGAACGATCCGATTCTGGGATGCGGACACCGGAAAACTTCTGAAAAAGATCACAGGTCATACGTTTTTTGCGAGAGCGGTGGCATTTTCACCGGATGGAAAAACCCTCGCGAGTAGCGAGATGGGAGACTACACAATTGCCCTGCGAGATACACAGACAGGAAAACTTCTAAAGACACTCGTTGGGCATACAGATAATCCATGCTCTGTGAGTTATGCGCCGGATGGAAAAACGCTTGCAAGTGGGAGTTGGGACGGCGCGATTCGTGTGTGGGATGTAGAAACGGCCGCGCTGCTGAAAACATTTATTGGACATACGGATGGCGCGCCGTCCATCGCATATTCTCCAGACGGCACGACGCTTTTGAGCGGAGGTTGGGACAATACCATCCGGTTGTGGGATGTTCACACGGGCGAACTGCTGAAAACGATCACGGGAAACATCACGGAACCGAGGAACCAGAGGAACGGCGTTAGCTCTATTTCGCTTAGCCCTGATGGGGATACGTTTGCTGTTGCTACTGATGAAAATGTGATTCGGCTGTGGGATACGCGTACTGGCAAAGTCAAAACCACTCTTGAAGGACACACAGGTCCAGTGGAATGTGTCGCATTTTCACCGAATGGGTCCTTGCTTGCCAGTGGTGGCGAAGACAATACCGTCCGGTTGTGGAATGCTACCACCGGCGAACTTTTGCTAACCTTTCCGGAGCAGTCGAGCGATGTCTGGTCCATCGCTTTCAGTCCTGATGGACGGACGCTGGTGAGTGGTGGATATGATAATGGGGAGATCTACATGTGGGATATAGCTGCTGGTAAGCACACAGCTCTCCTCACTGGGCACACAGATTCGGTTGGGGCAGTTGCGTTTAGTCCGGATGGCAAGATACTCGCGAGTGGCAGTGATGATGGGACTGTTCTTATGTGGGAGGTAAAAAATGCAAAACCGTGAAGAAATCCGCAGAAATACCCTATCAAATACCCCAAGCAAAAACCCTACCAGGGGCTGAAAGTGTCTCTTTATTTTTCCGATTCACTATAATTATGACAATCTTGCATCCTATCCACTCCAAAATCGCGTCATTAACAATTACAGGTCTAAATTGGATTTCGGAGGTCTCCGATGGAAAAAGATGATGTTGAACTGATCCAGAGCATATTATCAGGTGACGAGACGGCTTTTAGCACTTTGGTGAAAAAGTACCAAAAAGGCGTTCACGCGCTTGCGTGGCGGAAAGTCGGGGATTATCATATCGCTGAAGAAATCACACAAGACGCTTTCCTGCAGGCGCACAAAAAACTTTCATCGCTGAAAAATCCAAATCAGTTTGCGGGGTGGCTTTATGTGATTGCGGATCGGCTTTGCAGGGCATGGTTCCGTAAGAAACGGCTTAAAAATATGCAATCGCTGGAAATTACCGATGAAGATATGCTTGAAGAGATGCATGAAAAAACCGCTTACTCGGACTATGTCTGTGAACAGCGTGAAACCGCAGCCGTCGAGCATCGACGTGAAATCGTGCAAAGGCTTATGGCAAAACTGCCGGAGAGCGAACGGACGGTGATGGTGCTTTACTATCTCGGGGAAATGAACTGTGGGGAAATTAGCAAGTTTTTAGGAGTATCTCCGCATACGGTTAAAAGTCGGCTGCGCCGCGCTCGAGAACGTCTCAAGAACGAAGAACACATACTTCGCGAGACTTTCGGTAGCCTCCCCTTACATCCGAATCTAACTGAAAATATCATGCGGAACATTGATCGAGTAAAACAGACATCACCTTCAGGCGGAAAACCTTTGTTTCCGTTCGCGGCTTTAGGTGCCTCGGCTATTTTGATTATTTTGTTGATGGGCGCGAGTCATCAATATATTGCGCGCTTTCAACAGCCTTATAGTCTTGAGGCACAATCAGAACCGACTATTGAAATTATTGACGCGCCAACCGTTCTGGATATCCAGTCAAAACCGGGTTTACAAAATCGAGGTGGGAATGGGACTGTCCCGGATAAAAACAGCAACAACGACTTACCAACAGGAACTGAATCTATGCAAAGCGATATAGTACAAGATGTCACGCAATGGCACTTACCTGAAAATGCCAAAGCACGCCTCGGTAAAGGGAGTATAAATGAAATACAATATTCTCCAGATGGTAAATTGTTTATTGTGGCGAGTGGCATCGGTATTTGGCTTTACGATGTAGCAACACATCAAGAAGTTAGTCTGCTCACAGCACATACGAGTGTAGTCGACTGCATTGCCTTTAGTCCGGATGGACGCACCTTTGCGAGTGGAAGTAGGGACGGCACTATCATCCTGAATGGTCCTATTATCCAATTGGATAAAAGCACAGGTGTTCAAAAAACGCTTACCGGGCATACGGATGATGTCTGGGACCTGGCATTCAGTCCGGATGGCAAAACGCTTGCGAGTGATAGTCGGGATGGCACAATCCGATTATGGGATGTTCTCACAGGAGAACAGAAATGGACCCTCACGAAAGATACAAAAGATGCCGGTATGTTATCATTTACGCCAGACGGCGGGACACTGGTGAGTGTGAGTTGGGACGACCAAATCAGCCTGTGGAACCCGGGTACCGGTAAACACCAGAAAACATTTGCTTTGCATCCGGATTCCTCTGTCACAGGTGCAGCGTTCAGTCCAGATAGCAAAACAGTCGCTATTGGCAGTGAGAATGGCACTATCTATCTTTACAACTTAAACACAGGCGAACGCAAACTGACACTCACAGGACATGATAAGGAATATGTTGAGCACTTAGCGTTTAGCCCCGATGGGAAAACTCTCGCGAGCGGCTGTGATGATGGCACTATCCGTTTTTGGGATACACATACCGGCGAACATAGACTAATACTCGCTGGGCATACGTTAGATGTTCAAGCCTTAGCATTCAGTCCAGATGGGAAAACCTTCGTGAGCGGTATTGATGATGGCACTATCCGTTTTTGGGATACAGACACAGGCAACGAAAAACGGACAGTTACTGGACATTCGGAATATGTCGGTAGTGTGGCATTCAACCGCAAGGGAGACATTATCGCAACTGGATCTTTCACTGGCATTATTAACTTGTGGAATGCAGACACAGCGCAACACATCAAAACACTCAATGGGTTTGGGAGTACACCGCGCAGCCTGGTGTTCAGTCCCGATGAAAGGACGCTCGCAAGTGGATCTTCCACTGACATCCGTCTGTGGGATGTAGAGACCGGTGAACATAAAATGCAACTCACCGGACATACAGATGTTATCGCAAGCGTGGCATTCAGTCCGGATGGTAAAACGCTTGCAAGTGGGAGTTGGGATAAGACCATCCGCCTCTGGGATGCACACACCGGCAAACACAAGAAAACACTTATTGGACATACAAAGATGGTCAACAGTATCGCGTTCAATCCGGATGGAAGGACACTCGCAAGTGGGAGTGAAGACGAAACGATACGCCTCTGGGACGTTGATACGGGTAAAAGCGAAATGACACTTGTTGGACATACTGAGTGGGTCGAAAGTATCGCGTTCAGTCCGGATGGTAAGACCCTCGCAAGTGGGGGTGTAGAGAGCATCATTCTTTTATGGGATATGGATACACGGAAAACCAAGATGCGGCTCACTGGGCATACAGATTGGGTGTACGCTTTAGCGTTCAGCCCTAATGGGAAAACCCTCGCAAGTGGATGCATTGATGCCACGATCCATTTATGGGATGCACAGACGGGTGTGCACAAGAAAACACTGACGGGGCATGGATCTCGGGTCAAAAGCCTCGCGTTCAGTCCGGATGGAAAAATCCTCGTTAGCGGTAGCGAGGATGGTTCTGTGCTTCTTTGGAAGATGGATCCGTAATCGCGCACTTCATTACCTTGGACAATTTTTTTTGAATTAATATGTAAAGATTGGGTTAAAAAAGTACCGAAATATCTTTCTAACCCAATTTTTTCTGTACATATATCACTCTGCAAACGCTAAAATCCAACGCGAAGAAGGCTGCTTTTTGCTACTAACGCCCCAATTTTCAAAGCAACCGAGAGGTACATGATGAACGACAGATTTGAAGCTACGACTGATGATGAAGTTGACGAAGCCCTAAAGTATTTTAATCATTTTCACGATGATCACGTTGCGGGGATCGACATTAAGTTTGAGAATTACAAAGCCATAAATGAAGATGGCGCGTCTACTGGGATCAAAAACGCGGATAAGACAATTATTCTCACTATGAACTGCGCCCCTTACCGGAAAGAACATATCCAGTCCGTTCGCGTTGAATTTCAAGGTGTCAAAGCATTTGAGATTTTATCGCTGCTGGAGGATCATGGTCCAAGAGCAGGCCCAACATGGGGAACTTTAAACACATACACAAGTTCTAATCCTGTCCCTGATGGGAGTGATATCCAATGGGAATTGGAATTCATCTGTGGTGGGACGAAGTTTTTGGTTGTTTGTTCCAAAATTGTGTTTCTTAAGTAAGTAATGTGTTGGGTTTCTCTGCGTTCAACCCAACCTACAGGGCTTGAAGCAGACTGATAGGGTAAGGTGTTGGGTTTCTCTGCGTTCAACCCAACCTACAGGGTTTGAAGCAGACTGATAGGGTAAGGTGTTGGGTTTCTCTGCGTTCAACCCAACCTACTGATAACTATTTCTCCGGCGGAGGTCAAATGTTTTGGGATGAAGTCAAAAGACACTATGAGGCGGGTTCTGCTCACCAATTTCTGCTCCATTTTAATGTTAATGATCTGCTATACGACGATGTTTATGGCTACTTGCGCACGACAGACTATCTCATGTCACAACTGAATGTGTTAGGTTGCCAACTCGTTCTCGGTTATAACACATCGGACGGCATCCATTTCCCAAAAGTTGATCAATGGCGAAACATACAGCAAACGCTCAATCTCCTTCCACAACATAAAAAGGCGGGTGTTTTTCATTTTCAGGGTTTAGCGACGTGGCTTCAGATGATTCAGCGGTTTAGAGAGGTTGATGACGTTAACCTCGCCGAAGAAGAAGTAGCTCCGCAGCTTATCCGTCAAAGGATTAATGCGGGTTTGGCATTTAATAAAGAACATGAAGATCCAGTCGTGGCGATGGGTCCTACGCCTTCTGCGGAGTTACGGAAGAGCTTAAACCATCTCTTACGGCAAGGCGGAACCAGTATTGGATTGGTGATTAATTCTCTGGAGACACTCACACCAAACGATCCATCGTTGAATGAGATTACTGGCGATGAAGTACAACGCCTCTTTAATCAAATTCAATATTGGGCATCTGACCTTGATATCCGAAGAAATAAGCATGTCATCCTGCTTGTCACCCACAATAGTTATGACATACATCCGAATTTCACCGTGAACCCTGAGATTCCTATGATAGAAATTCCGTTTCCGAACCATGCGGAACGTTCAAGGTTTATCGAACATCTATATGACAACCCGGCTGCTTCGCCACAGATGCGTAAAACCTTGGGAAATAATCGTGAACGGGAGACCTTGGCGTATGAGACAATTGGACTCAACCTGTTCGGTGTTCACGATGTTGTGCGACAGGCAGAAGCTGCGCAACAGAAAACGGGCGGTGAGCCGTTGGTCAGCTATCGGCGTGAGAGTATCAAGACGTTCAGTCACGGTGTGCTTGAACTCGGTGAAACGCAGCGGGGTCCTTCTGGCGAAGGGTGGTATGTCATGCAAACGATCCGAGATATTGCAGAGGGTATGAAAAATCAGGATCTGCGGCGTGTGCCGCGGGGTCTGCTCTTTCTCGGTCCCCCTGGTACCAGCAAGGCTTACGCGGCAAGGGTACTCGCGGGTGAAGCGAACATGACGCTCGTCCGCCTCCGCTATGCGAATCAGATGGGTGAAGTGACAGTCAATATTAATGAGAGCGGCAACAGTTATGAACGGAACCTGAATGCAGGGCTTAATTTTATCCGCGGCATTGCACCAACTGTTGTTTTTATAGATGAAATTGAGCAGGCATCGCCGCGTACTACGATGGATCCGGAGGATCAGGAGCAGGCGTTTCCACGCGCCCTCGTGAATGCTATCAGCGATCCGTCGTTGCAGGGTCGGGTGATATGGGTGGGCGCGTCGCAACGCCCTGACTTAATACCGCCAATTTTTCGACGGTACGGTATTTTTGACACCAAAGTGATCATGTTACCGCCTATAGGCAGCGGCAGAGCCGAAGTTTTAAGAATATTCTGTCAAGGACAAACATCGGGGAACATCAATTTCCAGTCCCTCGTCGGCGGTGCAGAAACAGATGGATTGACGACACGAGATATATTTTTGATTGTTCAACGTGCGAATAACATCGCGAGACGCAAGGGGCGCGATGCGTTCACAGAGGACGAGCTCCGTCAGGCACTCAACGATTTCGTGCCAGACTATTCACGGGAGATGCAAATTTTTATGGGGCTCTTAGCGTTGCGGGAGGCGAACTCCCGCGCAATGGTGCCAGATGGGTTGTTGCCGGAATATCAAGAATTTGTGGAGGGAAACCGAATTGATAAAACAGGGATAAATAAACGGTTAATGGTGCTAAGGCATCAACTCGGCTTGCTCTAGACACCACTCACCCCACGGTGCGCATTTTTTTAAACCTTTCCTCCCAAAAACCCTCCTCTTTATGTTAAAACACGAGGGGGGTCCCCTCACTATAGGAAAACTCGCTTACTTATGCACTACATTAACACTCTCACAGATGAAGAACTCATTCGGCTTGTCCAAAACCGAGATGAAGCGGCGTTTGCCGAACTCATGTCGCGTTACAGTCCACGGATTTGGGGTGTCGTTGTTGCGAATTCAAGGCAACGCCGCGATGCCGAAGAGATCCTTATGGACACTTGGATGGCAGTTTGGGAAAACATCAGTGGGCTCCGGAAGATAGATAGTTTTGGCGGATGGTTGCGGCGGATTGCTTATAATGCTTGCAACAGATACTACGCCGCTGCGGCTCCTGCACAACACGAAACCCCACAACGCGAATCGGCGTTGGTTGCGCACATAGACCAAGACGCAGCACCGCGTTTTCGGGAGGCACGCCTGAACGCAGATGTGAGAGAAGCTGTGCAACACCTTCCGGAGCGGGTCCGCCGCGTAGCGGTCCTGTATTACTTGGAAGCGTGGCGTATGAAAGAAATCGCGGCGGAACTTAACTTAGCACTCGGTACAGTCAAGACGAAACTGAGAGAAACACGCGGACTCCTGCGTAAGGAGTTTGGTGTAGAACCTGAAGGCGGAGGAATTATGTCATCAGAATTTGCGCATTTAGATAAGAAGTCAAACATGTCAAATAGCGCGTGTCCCGTTCCTGCAAGGGGGCACGCGGAAAATGATCAAGACGCAGCGCTATGGGCGTTACCTAAAGACGCTTGGGCCCGATTTGGACGCGGGAAGATTAACACCATAGCACTGTCTCCTGACGAGAAATATCTTGCTGTCGGTACCGACATAGGGGTGTGGTGGTATGAAGTCGCTACCTTATCGCCTATTGCGCTGTGGCACACCCATTGTGAACGTGTTCGGATCCTTACTTTCTCACCCTCTGGAGAATGGATTGCCACAGGACATGAGGACGGCGGTGTCAAGGTATGGAGTGTGGCGCGCGGCACCTGTTTCACACAAATGGAACGCCAATCACAGGTACAGTTTATGAAAACGATCAATCAACTTGCGTTTTCACCCGATGGCCAATACTTGGCTGCGAGTGGTAATCACGATTACGTTGTCGACATCTGGAATCCAGAAACAGGTGAACATATAGCGAGATTTGGTGATAGCGAACTCAGGTTCCGGGGATGCTCCGTTGCTGGACCGATAGCGTTTTCTCAAGACGGTTGCCTGCTCGCCTGTGCCGGTCCTCCAGAGGATGTCAAGCGGCTTACCGGAGGCTATTGGACGATCGATCCAGAAAGCGACGCGATCGCGGTTTGGGATGTCTCTCGTGGCGAACGTGTCGTACATCTCACGGATTACAAGAAATATTTGTACGCCCTCTCGTTTTCGCCTTGTGGTAATTTCCTTGTCGCCAGTAGTGACGGAGAGGCGGTCCCGACCTTGACAGTTTGGGACACGGAGAATTGGCAGCTTCAGAAGGCGAAACAGGCTTACGGCGGTAATCAGTTGACACTCGCTTATTCTAAAACGGGGGCGTTGGGGGTCGCAGCGATTTCTGATACCGATGTCAGCCTCTGGGATGCGGTGTCGCATGAAAAACTTAATACTTACCGCACCCCGCCTGGAGATGAAACACAAAGATGGTCTTTTAGCGGAAAACAGTTTGCCCTCGCGACAACGCACGAGCTAAGGATATGGACAGTCGGAAACCAGGTACCGCGCAGGGTTGCCTACAATTCACATCCGGACGATCCATTATCATTAGCATTTTCGGCGGATGGCAGAACGCTTGTCGCTGAGTATCCGTTTCCGGAGGGAACATTTCGCTGCTGGGATGTTGTCACGCGTTCACAGACTCCATCCGTTTTCAAGTTACCGGGGAAAAGACATTGCCTTTATGTCTCTGATTCAGGACAACTGCACACTACCAGTATAGAAGGCAACACTATAAAAGTGCGGGAATTCGGTAACGATATACCTGTTGCCGAGTGTCCAATCAAGGAGCGGCCGCGATATTTGGCTGTGGCGTTCTCGGAGACAGCACAACGGATCGCTTATGGGGATTCCGAGCAAAATCTATATGTATGGGATATTGCGCGTGCGGAGATCATCAATACCTTCAGCGTGCCTGAAACCAACGCTGCCTTCTTAGCGTTCAGTCCGAACGGTAGATATCTCGCGAGTGGGCAAGAGATGGGGTACTACCGCCTATGGGATATTACGTGTGGCGAAGAAATCCAAGCATTTCATAGGCATCAGATAGAGCACGTAGCGTTTGCGCCGTGTGGAAACGTTATTGCTGGAGAGGCAGAGAAAGAATTTATTTTGTGGGATATCGAAAGCGCCAAAATCCTGCTTACAATACCGAAACCAGATGGACACGTCTATTGGTGGCAGGGCGGTATTGCATTTTCACCGTGTGGCGGGTATCTGGCTACCGGTATGGACCGACGGGAAAGGATGGCAAGTGCGTCAATCAAGTTGTGGAATACTGTCACGGGCGAGAATGTGGCTACTTTTGAAGGACACCCCACCTTTATTCATCTGCTTGCGTTTTCACCGGAGGGTACGCTTTTGGCAAGCGGGGGCAGTGATGGTATTCTCCTTTGGGATACAAAATCTATCTAGAGACATTCAATTGTACAATTTGGATATTGGTTTTGCTTTACATAAGTGAACGTTCTTGGGAAAAATCGCGAGCACATCTCGCTCCTACAGGCGAAAAATTCACATATATAAAGTGAATAGGTACAATTGAATGGCCCTGAAATCTATCTGAAAACGGTGGTAAAAATTAAGGCAGTGTGCTAAAATATTTTTAGTATGAAAAATTTAAATCTGTTTCTCCTTCTGATAATCCCTCTCTATTTTCTGCCGTTATCAAATAGTGCTGCCCAAGAGTACGTCCGATGGAATTTGCCACACGGTGCGATCGCGCGTTTGGGGAAAGGCAAGATTAATGAGATTAAATATTCGCCCGACGGCAAGACGATCGCAGTGGCGAGCAGCATCGGGATATGGCTTTATGATGCGCACACGGGTGCGGAATTAGCACTGCTAACAGGACATACACGCAACGTCTATTGTGTCGATTTCAGTCCAGACGGACAAACGCTGGCAAGTGGCAGTCGCGACGGCACGATTCGCCTATGGGACATCCAGACGCGAAGGCGGACGGCGACCCTTGCAGGACATACAGGTCGGGTGAGAGCTGTTGCGTTCAGCCCCGATGGCAAGACCATCGCAAGTACAGGAACAGACCAGACCGTCTGTTTGTGGAGCACTCGTCTTAGAAGGTTGCGGAAAACGCTCGCTGGACATACAGATACTGGACGGACAGTTGCGTTCAGCCCCGATGGCAAGACCATCGCAAGTGGGAGTGAGGATAGCGCGATCCGGTTGTGGGATGCACAGACCGGAAAGTTTTTGAAAGCGTTGACAGGTCATAAACGCGCCGTAACTTCTACCGCTTTTAGTGCAGATGGTGAATTCCTTGTGAGCGGTTGCGACGATAGCACTGTTGCAGTGTGGCATACAGGCACCGGCGAACAGATGCAGACCCTTACCGGACACACGTGGTATATTGCATCGGTGGTTTTTTCAGGGGACCGTGAAACAATTGTCAGTGCAAGCTGGGATAACGCTATACATCTATGGAACCCGTACACGGGCAAGCTGTTGCGAAAACTTACGGAGCATATAGGCCCTGTCGTCTCGGCGGCGTTCTCACCGCAAGGCGAAACCCTCGCAAGTGGAAGTCTGGATGGTACGATTCGCTTATGGAACACGCAGACGTGGGAAACGAAAAACAGTATCGGGGGACATACGGGGGATGTCAAGGCGGTCGCGTTTTCGCCGGACGGAAGGACGATTGCAAGTGGGAATACGAGACATACGATCCATTTGTGGGATGCGGAAACCTGCGAACATAAAAATACACTCACGGGACACGGGTGGACAGTCGCTGCAGTGGCTTTTAGCCCGGACGGTGGCACGCTTGCAAGCGGCAGCTGGGATAATACCATCCGCTTATGGGACCCAGAGACGGGGCAACACAAGCAGACGCTGAGTGGTCATTGGGATTATGTTGTGGCGTTGGCTTATTCGTCGGATGGTAGGCGGCTCGCAAGTGGGAGTAACGATGATACCGCCCGTTTGTGGGACGCGCAAACGGGTGACCCTTTGCATGTGCTCGAAGGACATACGGGAGATGTGCGAGCGGTGGCGTTTTCGCCGGATGGCAGAACGCTTGCAAGCGGCGATGGCAAGGATAACGAGATCCGTTTATGGGAGGGCCGCGCGGGTAGGTACAAACGCACGCTTGAGGGACATCAGAACGATATTACAGGACTCGCCTTCAGTCCTGATGGCAGCACGCTTGCGAGTGCTTGTGATGATAGGACAATAGGGCTATGGAATGCGTATACAGGCGGGAACAGACAGATGCTCAAAGGGCACACGACTTACGTTTTAACGGTCGCGTTTTCGCCGGATGGTGGGACGCTCGCCAGCGGAAGTTGGGACATGATGATTCGTTTGTGGGACCCAGAAACAGGAAGACCGAAGTCGGGCTTGATTGGACATAAAGATTATGTTTTATCGGTCGCCTACTCTCCCGATGGTCGGGTGCTTGCCAGTGGTAGCACTGATGGTACAGTGCTTTTATGGGATATGACACGGTTCCAATTCCAAGAAGAGTAGAAATGACCTTATATCTATTTTTAAGTATTTTCCCCTATTCAAATTACCTATGAAGGCAACCTCACTGGATTCGTAAGCGTTTCAGTGAACATTGTAAAGCAGGCTCCCTAAAATCTGCTAATTCTTGTTTTCGACAATGTTCGCCCAACCGCAAATGCCTACGAAGCCAATTTTCCACTGAATTCCAAAAATCTATAAAAATATAGTTATATCTCTTCTGGAAGGGCGGTGTGTAAGGTTTTTGGCAGCGTTCTATCGTATAATTGAAATCGTGCCCTCTTTAGTTTTGTAAGGACAGAGACGCATACGGTTTCCTTTACAGCATTGTAGGTTGGGTTGAACGGATACCACAAAAACCTGAAAAAAAATAAAAAAATGAAACCTCACCCTACATGCTACATCAAACAGAAACCGAGTGAAACCCAACGCCTTTGGAGTTATACGATATTGACGGTCTGAAGTTGGGTTTCACTTTCCTTTACAGCATTGTAGGTTAGGTTGAACGGATACCACAAAAACCTGAAAAAAAATAAAAAAATGAAACCTCACCCTACATGCTACATCAAACAGAAACCGAGTGAAACCCAACGCCTTTGGAGTTATACGATATTGACGGTCTGAAGTTGGGTTTCACTATGTTTTTGAACATAGTGGTGGGTTACGGTTTGTTTTCAGGGGACTGGTATATCAACGTCCGACTTTTTAATACCGTTCAACCCAACCTACGCGATGGGACTCACAACCTGTCAGGTTATGCTACAAGGAGAATTGATTATGCGGAATATAAATTTGTCTCTGATTCTGATAATCCTCTTTTTTGGGGTGGCGTTGGCAGATAGTTCTGCCGAAGATTACACCCGATGGGGATTGCCTGAAGGGGCTATCGCACGCTTTGGAAAGGGCAGCATACGAGAATTGGTATATTTTCCAGATGGGACCCGACTCGCTGTTACAGGTTCAATCGGTATCTGGATCTATGATGCACACACAGGAAAAGAGGTTGATCTGTTTGCGGGGAAGGCATGGGATGTCAATGCCATAGCGTTTAGTCCTGATGGGAACACATTTGCTGTTGCGAGTGACAAAAACATTCGTCTGGTAGATGCGGACACGAGGCAGCAGCAAGGCGTTCTCACAGGACACACGGATCCTGTCGGGTGCTTAGCGTTTAGCCCAACTGGTGAAACACTCACGAGTGGGAGCAGTGATACCACAATTAAGGTGTGGGATATGCACACCGGCAAGCTGCTGCGAACCCTTATAGGACACACTGACAATGTTAAGTCGTTAGCATATTCGCCAGATGGTAAAACGCTTGCCAGTGTTGGGTCCAGAGATGATAGGACGATTCGTTTATGGGACCTGCAAACGGGTGCACGCCTTCATACCATCACCGAGCATCCAGAAATTATCTATAGCGTTGCGTATTCTCCTGATAATTTGACGCTTGCAAGTGGTGGGCAGGATGGCAAAATTCGGCTTTGGGATGTTAGCACTGGGCAGCTCCTAAAAACGCTCGGCAGCCATACAGAGATCGTTTTTTCTCTGGTGTATTCACCGGACGGTGCAACGCTTGCAAGTGCTGGTTTGGATAACACAATCCTGCTTTGGGATGCACAGACCGGTAAACGACTGAAAACGCTCACGGACCATACAGATTATATCCGATCTGTGAAATACGCACCCGATGGCAGAACGCTTGCAAGCGGGAGTCGCGACGGAACGATTTGTTATTGGGATGCACACACGGGTGAACTTCTGAAAACCATCACCGGCCATACAACCCTCATTTTCTCCGTGACATATTCACCAGATGGAAACACGCTTGCCACCGGAAGCTCAGACGGTAAGACCCGCTTGTGGGATATAGGGACCGGAGAACGCCTGAAAACGCTCACGGGAACGGACGACATCGGGGCTGTGAGGTATTCGCCAGATGGCAAGACACTTGCCACCGGAAGCTCAGACGGCAGGATTGGCTTGTGGGATGTAGAGACAGGCGAACGCCTGAAAACGCTCACGGAACATAAAGAGGGGATATCTTCTCTTGTTTATTTGCCCGATGGTACGACCCTTGTAAGCAGCAGTTGGGACAATACGATCCGCCTTTGGAATACGCGGACCGGAGAACACCTGCGAACTTTCGCTGAGCGTATTCCGAAGGAGAAACCGAGTATTTCACTCAGTCCAGATGGTTGGACGCTTGCCGTCGCAACTGGCGGAAGCGGGATTGGGTTGCTGGATATGCGTACAGGTAAGGTCATACCTAATTTCGGAGTATGGACGCATTCAGTGACATCTGTGGCATTTTCGCCAAATAGGTCGGTGCTTGCAAGTGCTGGGGGCGACGAAAAAATCCGGGTGTGGAATGTTACCACTGGCGAACTTTTGCTAACCCTTCCAGAGCATCCGAGGCCCATCCAAACCATCGCATTTAGTCCGGATGGACGGACAATTGCAAGCGCGTGTTGGATGGAAGTCTATATATCAGACATAACCACTGGCAAGCATACAGCCGTTCGTGCTGGACATACGCGTGTTATCCAGTGTGTCGCGTTTAGTCCGGATGGACAGACACTTGCGAGTGGGAGTTACGATAGCACGGTTCTCCTATGGAAAGTTCCGAGCAGCACAAACTAAAAGTTTATGCTACATGCACATTAATACGGGGTACCTCGGGTTGTTAGGGCGCACCACCGTGACGCAAATAGATGATTGAAAAGCGCGTCCTGTGCCTCAGCGGTTTGAATCTGCTTGAGTGCTACCGCGGCATGGAAGCGGACATATCGGTCTTCATCTTCCAACTGCGTGATAAGGGTAGGGGTTGCCGGTTCAGCGCGGGTCCCCAATTTTGCTAAAGCGCGCGCAGCATTATCGCGCACCCAATAATAGTCATCATGCAACCCGTTTGTTAAGACCTGCACGGTCTCGGACACATCAATTGCGTCAGAAACCTGTTGTCCGATAAGGCCTAATCCCTCTGTGGCGTGTCGTCGGACCCATGCGGAGGGGTCTTGTGCAGCGTGCATCAACGCGGGCATTGCTTCTTGCGCGGCTTTTCCCATATCAGCCAAGGCAAACGCTGCGCTTGCTCGTACGGAATCGTCTGTTGCTTGTAAGGCATCAACGAGCGTCGGAACAGCAGGTGCCCCAATAAGGCTTAAAGCGTATCCCGCATACTCGCGGATAGTCGCTGATGGACTATGTAACAGCTGCTGCAAGGCAGGCACAGCGTCGGCACCAACGCGCCCCAACCGATATGCGGCATTTAGTCTATCTCTCTCATTATCACTGTCTAAAGTTTCGATGAGCGTATCCGTCTCCGTGTGTGGAACACCGTTGGTAGGCTTTCCGTTCTGTTTCCCGTTATACCATTCCCATAGAGATTCCCACAATTCTGGGTGTTCAGGTGTTTCACCGTTGCTGAGGGTTTGCCAGTCAGCCGTATCACGCTGCCATAAAGGTGTTTGTGGCTCATCAAGTCGGATAAAGAGGAACTTCAACATATACCGCTTTTTGTCGCTGCTATTTGGCATTGCGCGGTGCCACAAGTCGTAGTGGACAATCGTCACAGTCCCCGCTTCACCACAGAGCGCGATTTCTGGTTGTTCATGAGCACTTTCACCTGTCTCGTAATACTGTGAACCGGGTAGGACAGCAGTAGGTCCCATATCCTCTGTGACATCCTGCGGATAATAGAACGCCATCGTCCAGCGGCAGCGGTGCCGACGGATCTGTTCGTCCCCTGCATAGCTATCTTTATGAAAATTCTGACCCTCACTGCCTTGTTGATTGAAATGGCAGTATCGGTGTGGATGCATCACGTAGTTTGCACCGAGCACGGCTTGCATCGCGCCGTGAACGACCGGATGGTCAAAGATCTCTTGAATTTCAGGGATGGCTGGTAGGACGTTGTTGCCCAGGTTGCCGGTTTCCTCAAACATTGTGTCCAATTGCTGGCGAATATTCTCATGAAAACTCGGCGGGAAATCGGTTTTCACCTTGACGTACCCATTGATGATGAAATCCCGCATCTGTTGGTCGGTAAGTTGCAATGTTTGTCTGTTCATTTTGCAGGCCCTCCTCCATGTCTTACGACAGCGAGTCAGATTCTATTGAAGCATTTAATACGGGGTACCGCGGGTTGTTAGGGCGCACCACCGTGACGCAAATAGATGATTGAAAAGCGCGTCCTGTGCCTCAGGGGTCTCAATCTGCTTGAGTGCCAACGCGGCGTGGAAACGGACATATCGGTTCTCATCTTCAAGCTGCGCAATTAGGGTCGGGATCGCTGGTTCAGCGTGTGTGCCTAATTTCGCTAAGGCACGGGCGGCATTATCGCGAACCCAATAGTAGTCGTCCTGTAGCCTGGTTGTTAGGACATCTACGGTCTCGGACAAATCCATCTCGTCAGAGACCTGTTGTCCGATGAGTCCCAATCCTTCTGTGGCGTGCCGTCGGACCCATTCAGAAGCGTCTTGTGCAGCGCGGGTGAGCGCAGGCATCGCCGCTTGTGCGGTTTTTCCCATATCGGCTATGGTATACGCCGCGGTGCCACGGACAGAATCATCTGTGGCTTGTAACGCGTCAATGAGTGTCGGCACGGCGGGTGCGCCCGTGAGACTTAAAGCGTATCCTGCATATTGACGGATCGCATCAGATGGGCTATGTAACATCTGCTGCAAGGTAGGCACAGCAGCGGTACCAATTCGCCCTAAGCGATACGCAGCATTTAACCTCTCTCTTTCGTTATCACTGTCTAAAGTTTTGATAAGGGTATCCATCTCTGTGTGTGAAACACCGTTAGCAGTACCGTTCTGTCCGTAATGCCAATCCCATATTGAGCCCCACAATTCTGGGTGTTCGGCTGTTTCGCCGTTGCTGAGGGCGTGCCAGTCAGCGACCTCACTGTTCCATGTAGGTGCTGATGGTTCATCCAGTCGGGAAAAGAGGAATTTCAACATGTACCGTTTTTTGTCGCTGCTATTGGGGGTTGCGCGGTGCCATAAGTCGTAGTGGACGATTGTAACGGTGCCGGCTTCACCACAGAGTGAGAGGTCGGGTTGCTGGTGCGCGCTTTCGCCAGTTTCGTAATACTGTGAGCCGGGCAAAACGGCGGTGGGTCCCATATCTTCCGTGACATCTTGCGGGTAATAGAACGCCATCGTCCAGCGGCAGCGGTGCCGACGGATCTGTTCATCGCCTTCATAGGTATCCTTATGAAACCCTTGCCCATCACTGCCTTGCGGGTTGTGATGACAGTATCGGTGTGGATGCATCACGTAATCGGAGCCAAGGATGCCTTGCATCGCACCATGGACGAGGGGATGGTCAAAGACCTCCTGCATCTCAGGGATAAGCGGTAGGACGTTGTTGCCTAAATTGCCGGTATGTTCAAACATCGCGTCGAGCTGTTCATAGATGTTTTGATGAAAACTCGGCGGGAAATCGGTCTTTATCTTGACGTAGCCGTTGATGATGAAGTCGCGCATCTGTTCATCGGTGAGTTGCGGTGCAGGCTTTTTCATTTCGGGGACCTCCGTCTATACTTCTAACTGACGTTGGAACGTCTCAAAATCGGGCACTAATGAAGCTTCCAGGTTCAGCTGCTTGAGGCGATTCAGGTCAGCAATCGCTTCAAGGTGCGGTTGGACGGTGTTGATATTCGCGTTCGGGAAACGGGCCCTAAGGACAGTCAGCGTGTTTTCGAGGGTTGTCTCGCGGGCACCACGCTCCATGCCGCGTTCCATGCCTTGTTCTATACCGCGTTCTATACCGCGTTGCATTATCAGTTCGTAAAAAGGAGACTCTTGCATCATTTCCTCCGATATCATTTCCTCAAAAAGTTGAGGGTTATGCACTAAACTTCCAAAAAGCGAAAGAGCAAATAATAGTGTCGATCGCGTCGGCTTGTCTACGGCAGCAGCCTGGATGTTCTCCACACATTCTTGAACCCATGCCTTCGTCGTCATACCCGTAGGCGGTTTCATCAGCGCGGCGAAAGGTAGCAGACCAACAGACGCAGGATCCAAAAATCGCTCTGCTGGTAACTCATATAACCGAAGCACTGTATACTTGAACCGCAAACCGCCTCGCGTTTCGTTCCCATACTCATAATATCCGGTATCGTCACGCCCCGCGGGGGGACGGAAATACAACACCGTTGAGTATACGGGAAGTTCATATTGAAGTCCCAAGAAGCTTGCATACGCCAACATTCTGAGTGGCATTGGTTTGTCCCGGCTGTCGTCGGTTTGTGCTTCTATATGGAGAATCGCCTCTCCGTCTGGGAGGCTGACCTTAAACGTCATATCACTATGGTGCTGATGGTAGGTTGCTCGGTGCTGAGTTTTTCTCTAACCACCACATCTGCAATGCCGAGTGCTAAGACCGCAAACTCATAGGCAAACCGATCCATCAAATGTTTCACAATCTCATCATAATAGGGCATATCAATATTATATCCTTATTGTAAATGGAAAGTCAATTGCGTAGAAAAATGGATGAAAACGACCATGCCAACAGGTCCAAGTTTGTCAACTAATGCCTGAAAACCGAGTTCTAAAATTTGTTCATCTGTCATGAGAAGGACACGCATTTTCATTTAGGTATGTCAATATTATATCTTATAACTATAGAAAAATCAACCATATTGAAGTGATTTTTTTACACTGAAATAGAGATTTTACTTTTTGACTGCGCCGAATGTAACACCACGTAACAAATGTCCACGCATTAAGAAGGTAAACACTGCAACGGGGAGCAAAAAAACAAATGTTGATGCGGCGATTTTTCCCCAATCCATACCTGCGGAACCGGTCGCGCTTGTAATTGAGGGCGGCGCGGTTACCGCTTTGCCACCGACCTCCGTAAGCACCAGCGCAAAGGCGAACTCGTTCCACGCTGTAATGAGACAAAAGACTGCGGTCGCGGC
Source organism: Candidatus Poribacteria bacterium (assembly GCA_963668035.1). Lineage (GTDB taxonomy): Bacteria > Poribacteria > WGA-4E > WGA-4E > WGA-3G > WGA-3G. The sequence goes on from OY764073.1 coordinate 2,900,204, forward strand.
AATGCCGGTGACGGATTGTGGTAGGATTACCTTCATGAAGGTTTGGAAGCGAGAGTAACCATCGACGAGTGCAGCGTCTTCATACTCCTTCGGAATTTCGTCAATAAATCCTTTCATGAGCCACACCGCAAATGAGACGTTAAAGGTGGTATAGAGCAGGATCAACCCAAAATGTGTATCTCGTAAACCGAGCGCGCTATACATCAGATAGATGGGAATGACGACAACGACAGGTGGTAACATCCGCGTGCTGAGGATAAAAAAGAGGAGGTCGTCCTTACCGGCTACGTCGAATCGGGAAAAGGCGTAAGCTGCGAGTGTTCCGAGTCCGACAGCGAGAATTGTGCTGCCGCCACCAATGATAATGCTATTGAGCAATTGGTAGAAATACTTGGACCCGCCGTTCGCTAATGCAGCACAGATGGCGATTGTTCCAAAGACGCTCGGTAAAACAAGGGTCAATCGTCCTTTCTTCTCAGCTTGTGAGACGATGCCGCCTGTTTTCTTGAGTGGGACTATTAACAGATAGGCGATAATTGTGCAGACGATCAGCAGTAGGAAGTTGAATCGGGCATCGGTTTGGAGACGGCTTTGCAGCGGTTGCAGACTTAGAAAACTATAGAGGCAGGTTAAGACGAAAATGCTATTCCAGACGAGACCGAGGTAGCGCGGTAATTTCACCTTAAACAGGGAGAAAATGCCGAACAGGAGGAGCCCTATAAACACCTCTGCAAGAAAAAGATATGTTACACCCGGTACTCCCTCTGAAGGCATCAACTTCTGATAGTTTTCCAAAGATATTTTAAAAAAGAACTTCGGAAGTTTCGTGGTAATATCTGCGAAACCTTTCAAAGAGGTTGCTAAAATCCAGTAAATCGGGGTGATGTAGAGAATCACGGCGATGGCAACACAGGCGAGTATGAGGTAGTGTGCAAAATTTTTCCGATTCCGCATTTTGCTTATGCTTCTCCTTTGACGCGGTTGAGATATTTGACGTAGATGTTGCTGAGTGCGACGATAATGATGAGTAGAATGTATGCCATGGCGCAGGCTTTGCCGGTGTTATAGTTGCGGAAGGCGAGTTTATAGAGATTCATAGATACAGTCTCCGTGGCAGTACCGGGGCCGCCTTCACGGGTGAGGACATAGACGATGTCGAACATTTTGAAGGCATCCATCGTTCGGAACAGGAGTGCAATGAGCAGTAGCGGTGATACGAGTGGCAGTGTAATCCATCGAAACTTGAACCAGGCGGAGGCTCTATCGACATCAGCGGCTTCATAGAGATATTTCGGAACCGCGCTGAGGCCTGCCAAAGCGATTAGCATCATAAAGGGTGACCACATCCACGTATCGACGATAACGACAGCCACCATCGCCATTTTAGGATTGGTCGTCCAACCGATGGGCGATTTTAGGACAGGGCTGAGAAAAAAATTCAGTAACCCGGAATTATCCGAGTAGAGAATAAATCGCCAGAAGAGTCCCACGACGACGGGGGATAGCATCATCGGAAGCAGGAGGAGCGTTGTAATAAAACCTTTATATCGGAACTCGCGATTTAGGAGCAAAGCCAACCCGAACCCGATAAAGAACTGCGCTGTCACCGCCAATAGTACGAAGTAGGCAGTGGTTTGAAAGTACCCCCATATCTCCGGGTCTTCAAAGAGGCGTGCGTAATTACGGACCCCGATGAATTTTGGGGCTGCGGGCATTGAGGCTTTGTAGCGATGGAAACTCAAGTACAACGACCAGAGGAGCGGGAAGATGTTCATCAAGATGAGCAAAATCATGGTGGGCATGATGAATGCCATCTTCAATTGGTAGTCGCTCATTCCACGCGACGTTCTGTAAGGCGGGTTGCTTTGCATATTTTTAAGAAAACTTCTGGAAACAATTTAAAAGTGCTTTAGGGTGGAAGGCTGGAAGGATAGGACACCCTCTCCTTTTCCAACCTCCCGTAGCTTTCAATCCTTACTCGTCGTAGTAACCTGCGTCTTCAAAGATTTCTTCGTGTTTCCGTGCGATAGCGTCGAGTGCCGCTTTTGGAGACTTGATCTTGGAGATCGCTTGGCTCCAATTTGTCTGGCAAGCCTCTAAGAGTTCTGCATATTCCGGTACAGCCCAGAAATCGCGAAGATAAGGGAAACTTGCGGCGAAGGCTTCGTTAAAGGGGGTTGCCGTTTTAAATGTATCCGACTGCAACACCTCTTTGTGGGGTGTGAAGCCGCCGAGTGCTGCCCATTTTTCTTGAACGGGTTTCTGCATAAACCATTTCATGTATTGCTTGGCGAGGTCCTTGTTTTTAGAATAGGAAGAGATAGACATGCCTTGTCCGCCGATACTGATATAGTGTCCTTTCGGACCGGCGGGTGCAACAAAGAAACCGCTCTTATCATGCGAAATCTTGTTCGTCTCAGGGTTAACGACCCCTGGGAAAAAGGCGAAATAGTTCATTGCCATAGCGACCTTACCTGCGGTATAGGCGTTCAGGGTTTCTGCCCAATAGTAGTTGGGTGCATCTGGGGGTGCGAACTGGAGCAGGTCGGTGTAAAATTCGAGTGCCTTGGCGGAGTCTTCGGAGTTAATGTGTCCAGCGACTTTATAGGTTTCTGCGTCGCCATAAGAACCGCCGAAGCTCCACATCACCTGTTGAAAGCCCATGGTAATACCGTCGTATTCTTTGCTATACCACGTTGCGATGCCGTAGAGGTCATCGTCTGGACGGGTAAAGAATTCAGCGATATCGCGGAGTTGCGCGTAGGTTTTCGGGGGCGCGAGTGCATAGCCGTATTTCTTTTCAAACGCAGCCATTTCCTTGGGGTCTTCAAACAGGTCTTTCCGGTAGACGTATCCGGCAGCGTCTACTTCTGCGGGTAATGCCCAATAGGTTCCGCTGCCTTTCGGGTATTCCGCGAACGCTGTCATGGCGGGGCCGTAGATAGAATCTACATCAATATTTTCGTTGATCCAATCTGTTAGATTGATGTAGTTTTTGCCTTGAGAGTTCCTGCCGAGCCACTGACTATCACCGATGACGATGTCGTACAGGTCGCTCTTGCCGACAAAAGCGGTGAAGACTTTATCTTGGAAATTGGGCCACGGAATCTGGATGACATCAACAGCGATTCCTGTTTCAGCGGTGAAATCTTTTGAGAGTTCCTGTAGATAGTTCGCGGGATCCCATTCTGCCCAGACGATCGTTAAGGATTGGGATTGGTGGTTATCAGCTTTCGGGGCACTAACAAACGCAAGTACAAGCATCAGTGTTAAGACAAGACTTATGTGAACATTTTTCATGTTTTTTCCTCCGTATAGAGTTATCAGCACCTATTTGTCAAAATCTGAAATGCGGTTCGGTGCTTTAGGAAGCATTATAAGCAAACTGAAAAATTTTTGCAAGAAAAATTGTTTGCGTGAGGACATATAACATGCTATAATGGAATCACTAAAGATTTCTGTGGAGGAAAATCATGAAAACGAGAGGCGTCCAAACACACCTTACACCAGAGGAATACATCACTTTAGAGCGTAAAGCGATACCTGACGCTGAAACAGTCAGAAGCGAATATATTAACGGGGAGATTATCAAGATGCCCGGCGCAAGTTTTCCGCACAATATTATTACAAACAATATTTCTAGTGAACTTCGCACACGTTTGAAGGGGAGCGTGTGTGTCGCTTTCGCGAATGATATGCGTGTCAGCGTTCCCACAGCAAAATCCTATTTTTATCCTGATATCGGTGTTGTCTGTGAAGAACCGCGTTTTGAAGACGATGTTTTTGACATCCTTCTGAACCCGATTGTGATCGTAGAGGTGCTTTCTCCGTCAACCGAAAGTTATGACAGAGGTGAAAAATTCGCGCATTATCGTCAACTGGCATCGTTGCAGGAATACGTTCTCGTGGCGCAAGACCAGATTCGTATCGAGCACTACCGCCGCCAAGACAAGCAATGGATTTTTACCGATATTGAAGAACATGATGAAATTCTGCCGCTGCCTTCCATCCAATGCGAATTGCCTTTGCAGGAAATTTACGAACGCGTCACATTCCCCGATTAGGATTTCGGAGGCAGATAAGCTGGAAAAGAAAACGAAAGGAGTTCTCTTTAAACCACAACTTTTATTATTTTCCGAACTCACGCTATTTTTATAAACATATCGCCCCTACGGGGACTTAGGTTCGCAGAGGATACTGTTTCTATAAACATATCGCCCCTACAAGGCTTAGGTTCGGTGCAGCTGCGTTTATTTTTTTGCAAGTTGCGTTTGTGTCTATCAAAGTTCACCGATGCAGAACACGGTATTCTTTGCTTCTAAACTCCGAATTTCGGAATAGTGGTAAACTTGGGTAACTTCTACGCCATCCTCAACGATGGCAGTGGGGCGTTCGATAACGAAATCAGCGAAGTGCGGTGCGTTGAAAGCAACGTAAGCGAGACTGAATGTCTCAATCTGCGGCTCACATCGCTGTGACAGATCAGGAAATAGCACAATTCCTGTATCAACTTGGTAGATGTCCGCGTTTTCATCTATGTTCATCGTTTTAACGGGACACTCGATAATTGCTCGCTGATGTGTATGGGTATCCCATATCTCTGTGTGCGTTACGATGGGTAGACATTTTTGTGTCGCCTCAAAAATGGCTGCGTTGCTATCAAGGACCCGGACCGGCGATGCTTCTTGAACATCAAACAGAGTGCCTCCCCAATAATCCCGCGCGGGTCTATACTCGACGTAGTTATCGTTGCGGTAAGCATGCCTTCTGAATATGGCTGTATGTTCTTTGCCAAAAACAGGGAGGAAGTCATAATTTGGATTTGTGAAGAGATTTTTCTCCGCAAAGGTGTGTTCACTCTTACAGGAACCACATTGGTAATAATCGCTGAAACTTCCATTCGTGTTATCTATGATGCGGCATCGAGATTCGACCCAAAAGCGGGGAGCATTCCCGTTGCCAACAGTGTTGATAAAAGAGAGTCCATAATCAAGACAATTCATTGATTTTCCTTTCTAAGCGTGTAGAAATGGGTATTAGAAAATCCCGAAACCTAAGACGAGTCGGATGGCCCCTATGAAAATGGCTACGGCACAAAGGAAACATCCAACAACCGCGAGTTCTTTTTTCGATGATAAGGCGAGAACCAAGATACTGAAAAGCAATCCGATGACTGCGAATGGGATGTTAAGGTAATTGAGGGATCCGAGGAACGGAATAATACCGACTGCCATACCAAGAATAGCCAACATCCCCCAAATTAAACTGAAAATTGATAGTATAATCATGATTATTCTCCAAATAGGGTTATTTCCTTTTAGCGATTTGGTACGTTACACCGCATCCGGTCTGTTTTCTTCTATCTTTCTGAGTATGATATTTCCACCGACAGAGCGGAGTTTTAGGAGCGGACCGCCGCCATTAATACTTCCCTGCAACTGATCGGGTTTTACGGTACCCGATGCTTCTACGGTTATGGGAAATTCCGTCGTTACGGAGCCGCCGAGGACTTTTGCTTCGACAGTGGCGGCGATATCTGGAACGAGTGAGACATTGATCCCGCCGCCCGTTGTCTCCAGATCGAGCAGCAAACTTTGATTTGCCGACACGCCTTGTAATTGGCAGCGGATAGAACCACCGGCGGTTTTCGCGAGGACAGGTTTGTTGTTTTCTACCTCTATACTCCCCCCAGCTGTTTTCAGGTCTGCGCCGCCTTTGCAGCCGCGTAAGGTAATACTGCCGCCTGTGGTTTGCCCATTGACTGCCCCGATGACGTGAGTCACCTGGAGGCTGCCCCCCGATGTTTTGGCTTTGACATCGCCGGCACCCGCCGCGAGTGTAATATGCCCACCCTTCGTTTGTAGCACAGCATCTCCATCAAACGCCTTGAGGTCGATGTTTCCAAGGGTTGTGATTCCATCAATCCGTCCCGTAATATCTTGCAAACGGAGCCCGGCGCGGAATGTTTCGACGTTCACATCGCCTGTAACATTCGCGACGGAAATGTTGTCAGATGCGGTTTGCAAATCGAGATTATAGTGTCGTGGCACGCGGATATCAAACTGCACATCAAGGTCGTTTTTCCGCTTCTGCCAGCGGTTTGCGTTTCCTACGAATTTCGCCTCGATTTTAACGTCAGATGCCTCGTGTGTTATCTGAATATCAAGATTCTTGAGGATTTCCGCTGCCCGCCGATCCGCTTTTATCTGGGCGGCGCGTTGAATATGGACGGAGAGCGTATCGTCCTCTGTGCTTTGAACATCAATCGCGCCACAATCGGCATCAATCGTCAGTTTTCCGCCTGCTGCAACAGGAAAGGCTTCAACAATGTCTTCAAATGTTGTCTCAGTTAGGAAATCTGGCACGGCTTTTCGGATCATGTCCCCGAAAGGCTTATCTGTTAATTCTTCGGTCAGATTTTCCATGAACCGTTTTCCGAAAAAGCTGGTGAACCATCCTTTGAAATCGGTGGTTGTATCCAATTCTTCATTAAGGTATGCCGCGAGCTGATGACAGGCGATTCCGATTTGACTAAAAGAGGCCTCAGCATGTAGTTCATCAAAAAGCCCATCAGGTACGGCGTTGAGGTTTCTTAAACGCGTAAGCACGTTATTGAATTGGGTGATGCACCGCGCTTCGCCATCGCTAAAGGTATCCGTTAAGGCTGCGTCCTCTGCGATCTTTGCGGTGTGTTCCAACATGTGGAAAAGCCCTCTGAGTTCTTGTTGTCGCTCTTGTTCGTGTTGTTCCATGATTGTCTTCTCCTTCATAATCAATCATCAGATTCTCTAAAAGATTGTCACATAATTTCGCCGTAACCGCGTCTTTCTAAGATGGTTTTGAGCATCTCCTTCGCCTTGCGGAGTCTCCATTTTACAGTTGTTAGCGGGAGAGACAAGAATTCCGCCATCCGTTGTTGCGGCATCTCTGCCCAATAATAGAGTTCAATAACAGCCTGATAGTCAGGTGGGAGGCTCTGAATAGCGTCTCTAATTGCCTGCTGCGTCAATTCGCTCTCCACGATGCGAGCGGGATCCGCTGCGGATGTATCGGCTGCCTGGTTCAAATAGGGTTCCATATCCTCTTGCGGTTGATAACGTCCCGTATTTCTATGGTGTCGTAAGGCGCGGTTGCGCGTGATAGAATGCAGCCACGCCCCGAACCGATTCAGATCGGTAAGTTGTGGTAATGCCTCAAAAGCACGCAAAAACGCGTCCTGTACGACATCTTCTGCATCTGTGGGGTTTCGGACAATTTTTTGTGCGACTGCCAGCATAGCGCGTCGGTAGCGGTTGACTAACACATCAAAGGCTTGTGTATTACCGGCAAGGGCGACAACGACTAATTCGGCATCACTCGCTTCAATCAATTCTTCAGAACGCATGACTATTCTCCCTCTTCTTGTCTATTAGAGACATGCCAGGAGAAAAGGATAGTGAAAAATGAATTTTGTAGAAAATGCACGAGTGGGATGCCCGGCGCGGTTATAAACCGCGCCTACTTGGGTCCGAGAAAAAGAGGCTACGAGGTGGGTCTATACAGCATGACCAAACAGCCGCCGAGCGCGGCGAGTAGGATCCCTACCACAAACTGCCATCGGACTGCGCCCCAGCCGCCAGCAGGTGGATGTGCCAGGGTGGCGACGATAGCGTTCACAATAGGCGCGCCTGCGAACACCATGGACATCACGACAGCAGGTCTACCGCCTGCCCCAAAGGCGAGGAGCACACCGAACGCGCCAATCGCACCGACAAGCCCGGCGACAAACGACCAGACGACCCCTTTACTCGTAAATTGCCAGTCGGATCCGTTAAGAACGAGCATGAGCGCGGAGCCGATAACAGCTGCGAGGAGGTAGGCAAGCCCGACAAAGAGGAACGCTTTGTAGCGTCCATGCACGGGGTCCGCCATGGTTACCTGCCCTTGATGTAGAAATACGCCGTATAATCCCCATGATGATACGGTCAAGAAAACAAAAATCAGCCATGTTTTAGTCATTATTCCTTTCCTTTGCAACGCGCTTGTGAAATGCGCCAATAGTTGAAACGTTAGGTATACTTTTCAAAGACGTTCAAGAGTTTTTCTGCTATAGCTGTATCGTTAAATTTCTGATGGACATTCATTTTGCCTGTTTCTCCGAGATGTTTGCGCTGCTCGGCATCGTTAAGGAGTTCCATGATGCCCGTCGCGACTGCCTCAGCCGATTCGGGTTCTACGAGGATTCCGCCTTCGGTTGCACTGATCATCTCCGGAAATGTCCCGTGATGGGGTTGGACAACCGGTACGCCGTTAGCGAGTGCCTCTATAATTGATAAGCCTTTGGATTCACGGTAAACAGTCGGAACAGAGAAGACATGGAGACGGTTGAGAAAATCAATTTTCTGGGTCCGCGTTACCTCGCCGTGATGAACAAAACTGTCAGATAAACCCGCTGCTTGAATCTGATTGACGAGTTCCTCAAGATAGGGTTCATCTTTCTTGCCGAGGTAGCCAGCGATATGGAGTTGAACGTTATCGGCACCGGATGCTTCTGCGACTATGCGGAAAGCATCTACTAAGATGTGGAGTCCTTTTTCTGGACAGATGCGCGCCAAGTAACCGATAATGAAGGGAGGCGGGTCAGGTTTTTCGACAGGCAACCCGTGTCCATCCATATTTAATCCGAGCGGTACGATGTCAATTTTATCAACAGGGACGTCGAGATATGCGTCCGCCATAAATTGTGCATAGTAGTTACAGGGTGCCACGAAGCCGTCTGGATCTGCCGCACGCTCTTGGAGGAGGGTTACCACTTCTGTCTTATACGGTTCGATGAGGTCTTGGAGAAAAATATCTTCGCCTTGAAGGGCACAGATAACGGGTACGTCTATGGCTCTTTTTATTTCTCTGGTGAAACCGACGAGCATGGAATTGGTGAGATAGACGATATCCGGTCTATTTTCTTCAGCGAGCCATTTGACGAGTTTCGTTAATTCCTTTTTTTGATACCCCTGCTCGGCATGGAGCATAGACACAGTAAGTTGTCCGAGGTCGCGAGCGTCTGTTGAGCTGCTGAACCGGGAGAGCCCATTCAATAGTGTCGGGTTATCCAAGAGTTTGTCGAATGTCCACGGGGTGTGCCTAAAAATAGAGAGTTTCTGCTGAAGATAGACGTTAACCCCACCGAAAAAGACGCGGTTCATGCTGACATTCGCTTCATCTGTCCGGGTAGGGGTGTAGGTAGGGATCAGTGAAACGTTATGCCCCTGTTTCTTCAGGACTGTGGCTACCATATTATCATGGATACAAGTTCCGCAGTACATGCCGGCGGCCCCTGCAGTAATATAAGCGACTTTCATAGTGACATAGTATAGCAGATTCTTCTGGAAAAGTCACCTCTATTTTTAGCCATTTTTTTCATTGATTCGTTTAGAAAAATATGATAAATTGAGAAACAAGTCCGACTATAGTGAATCAAACGATGCTGACTCAAGAAATGATAGCCGATGTGCCATCGGATCCGGGGGTTTACTTTTTTCGTGGAGCCACGGGGACGATTCTATATATCGGTAAAGCGAAATGTTTACGGAAACGGGTGCGTTCTTACCTACATAAGGTGAAAAAGCGTCCGAGTAAAATCAAACGGCTGATCCGATGGACGACAGATGTGCGGTATCAGGTGTGTCGTTCAGAACAAGAGGCACTCTTTTTAGAGTCGCGCCTGATCCAAGAATATCAACCGAGCTATAATACCGCGCTGAAATATGGGAGGACATCTTGGTATATTCGGATAGACGTTGGTGAGGCTTTTCCGCGCCTTGATCGTGTGTCGGAAACACAACCCGATGGTGCGCGCTATTTTGGACCGTTGTCGAGTCGCCGGTGGACAGATGAAGCGATTGACGTTTTACAACGGATCTTTCCGGTGCGGGTGTGTGAAGGTGAGATCACACCGGTTCCGGGGTTTCGCGCCTGTTTTCAGTATGACTTAAAGCGGTGCGACGCGCCTTGCGCGGCACTGATTACGCGCGAACGCTATGGCGAGATAATTACAGACATCGTTGATTTGCTGGATGGGGAATATGAAAAAGTGCAGGCACGTTTGGTTGCTAAACGGGAGAGCGCGTCTGCGGCATTGGAATTTGAGCGTGCTGCTGCGTTGCATAAGCAACTGGAGCGGATTCAAAAGGTCTTTACGTTCTTGGACGTGCATAGGCGGTGAACGATAAAAAAAATATTGCCAAGAAAATTAATCCGTGTTAGAATAATAGTAAATAACTATTCAAGGAGGTTACCCCATGCATATTGCGAGATTATCGCTGATTTGTCTTGTTGCGTTTGCGTTCATGGTCGGTTGTGGCATGATGGGACAGAAGGCAGAAATGTCCGAAACCACTCCTACGGCTGCTGTAACAGAAGCCGCGACGGGTTCTGAAGCGAAGAGTGCCAGCGACACAGCAGAAGCCGTGGAGGCAGCCGCCATTGAAGAGATCACACTGAACGTCACAGGGATGACATGAGGCGCGTGTACCAGTGCGGTGCAGGGTGCACTCAGCAATGTGACCGGTGTTTCTGAAGTGGTGAGCGTCTCTCAAACGAGCAATACAGCTGTCGTAAAGGTTGAAAAGGGCAAAGTTAAAACGGATGCCCTGATTAAAGCAATTGAAGCAGATCCGCGCTTTAAGGCGACGGTTGCCAATTAGCGACATAGAAAGCAGGGCGGATTTATCCGCCCTTTATAAGTCAGTAAAGGGAGTAAACTTATGCGTCAATTAAACGTGAGCATGCTATTCGTCTGTTTCGCGGCACTGTTATTTGTTTTTGCTTGTGCAGACTCATCAAAGAAACAAGCAGACACGCCGAGTGAAACCGTAGAAAAGACACCAGCAGCAGAAGAGACCACAGAAACGTCAACGCAAACGGCGGAAGCAAGTATTGAAGAAGTGACACTGAATGTCACAGGGATGACGTGAGGCTCTTGTACCAGTGCGGTGCAGGATGCACTCAGTAAGGTCACCGGTGTTTCTGAAGTTGTCAGTGTTTCTATGGCTGAGAATAAGGCTGTCGTGAAAGTTGAGAAGGGCAAAGTTGCAACAGACGCTTTGGTTAAAGCCGTTGAAGCGGACCCACGCTTTAAGGCGACGGTCGCTAACTAAAGTTTTCTTAATCAACTTTGTATGGCGAGGCTTTGGTGCCTCGCCATTTTTTTTGGCATACAAACATGGACAGAACACTACTGTCCTTTGGCATAAAGCGGGTTTTCAAGTAGCGATTGGACTTCGTAGATAGAGCCTTTTAGTTCCGCATAAGGTTCCGGTATCCGTACGGGTGCGGCGACCATACGGGGTTGATTCGTGGGTTCGCCACGGATGATGAGGTCGTTGAAGGTGTCCCAATCTGGGATGCCTTTCAGGGGCCATGCATCTACGGCGCAATACTGGAAGAGCAGTAAACGCCTCGGTTTATCGGAGGTATTCGGTGCAGAACCGTGTAACGCTCTGACATGATGGATTGTGATTCCGCCTGCCTTCAATTCTATAGGTACAGCACCTTCCGGTGTGAAATCGGGATCCGTCACTGCGCCGATAAAAGCACCATCTTGGTGATGATCTAAAGTCGGCCCTTTATGGGAGCCGGGGAGTATCATGAGCGCGCCGTTCTCCACAATCATATCGTCAATCACGACCCCCACTGCAAGCAGATCGTCATTGGTGTGTGGGTAAAACGCCCAATCCTGATGCCATTCAACCGGACTTCCGAATTCCGGGTATTTCATATTCAATTTATGCCCATTATACCGAACACCGGCGCCGATAAGTTGTTCTACAATGTCCAATATTTTAGGGTGTCGCAAGGTTTGGTCGTAGACGGTGTGGTAGAGTGCGGGGCTTTTGATGCGACGGACGCGTGGGTTCGCGGCGGTATGTCCGGGTTCCAGATCAAAGATGTCGGTATGTTCGGTAACCTCTCTCGACTTCTCAACGAATTCCTCAGTGACACGCTGGAGGTCGGCGACTTCCTCCGCTGTTAGCACTGCCTCAACGCCGATATAACCGTTCTCTTCATAAAAATTACACTGTTCCTGTGTAAGCATTTTTTCACTCCTCCAAGCGAAATGATAGAGTTATTATACACCAAATCGTTAAAAACTTCAAGTCGTGCTTAACAATTTTTCATAAACATCCTGAACCTTTTGGACGTGTGTTTGGATACTGAAAGTTTTTTCGGCGTGTGTTCTTGCCTGCTGTCCCATAGATATACTTCTGGCTGGATCCGTGGCGAGTTCAAGGATTCTGTTGGCTATGCGTCCTATAGGGTTTAAGGGCAGAAGATATCCTGTAACGCCGTGAACAATCATGTCGGGTGCACTGCCGATGGGTGTGCCGATAACGGGTTTGCCAGCCGCCATCGCCTCTGCAATGACACTCCCCGCTGAAAGGGTTACAAGGAGGTCGAGCTCCTGCATTGCCTTGGGCATATCGGTGCGGTGTCCGGTAAAATGGACGATATCTTGCAACCGATGTTTGGCTACGCACCGACGGACCTCTTGTTCATAGGCGCGATGTTCGGCGGCACCGATAATATGAAACCTGACCTTCTTGGACTGCGCGGCGACTTTGGCGGCTATCTCAACAAAGACTTTTTGGCGTTTGAAGGGTTCAATCCTGCCGACAATACCAACGACATATTCCTGTGATGGCACCCTTACCGGAGGCGGTTGAAAGACCGACACATCGACACAATTCAGAATAACATCAATCTTCCGCGCATCAACGGCTGCTTGGAGCAGCGGCGTTTTGCTCTGCTCCGAGATAGCGATAGTCCTGTCCATGCGGTTGAACTTGTACTTTTGCACCTGCGCGGGTGTAAGCAGGTTCCGGACGTGAGAGATGACAGGGACATCTAACCTCTTTTTGATATGCCACAGATACGGATTAAACCACGAATCGGAGGTATGGATGAGCTGCACATTATGCGTCTTGGCAAGTGCGGTTAATTTTTTCGCTGCTCTGTGCCTGACCATCAAAGATTTCGTTTTACGCCACGCGGGTAGTGCAAGGATCACCGTTGAAATACCGGCACCCCTTAGCTGTTCGGCGAAAACACCGTCATCAGGACAGACGACAATGGGCTGATAGTGCGTTCGGTTGATATTTGTGACGAGATAAGCGAGTTGCTTTTCACCGCCACCGATGCTTGACCCGCAATGGCTGAGGTAGAGGACCGTTTTTTTGTTCATGGACGCACCTATCATTGCCTTAGACAGGGAAGTCGAGGTGCTGGTCGCGGAAAACTTGGCTAACCGATCGATGCTGATGCACTCTCAATATGGCTTCGGAGAGTAGGGGCGCAATAGAAAGCACTTTAACTTTTCCATCCAACTGTTTTTCCGCAGGTACAGGGATTGTATTGGTGGTAACGACTTCCCGAATTGCGGGGTGATTGAGCCGTTCCAAGGCAGGTACAACGAGTACGGGGTGTGTGATACTGACATAAGCGGGTTCCGCGCCTGCTTCCACCAATGCGACAGCTTGTTGGTAGATACTGCCGCCGGTCTGTATTTCATCGTCAATAATAATAGGCGTTTTGCCCTTGACCTCTCCGACGAGTTCAACGAATTGGACATCCTGTCCATCAACGCCGCCTCGCCGTTTATGCATGATAGCTAAAGGAAGTCCGAGGAGATCGGCATACTTTCCGGCTAATTTGACGCGTCCTGCATCCGGGGCAACGATGACACCATTTTCAACCTGTTTCTCGCGAAAGTAATTTGCAAGAGTTGTTACAGCGGTGAGGTGATCCATAGGGATATCGAAAAAACCTTGTATCTGCGGGACGTGTAGATCGATAGCCATGACGCGACTTGCCCCAGCGGTTGTCAAAAGATTAGCGACAAGTTTCGCGCTAATCGGTTCACGTCCAGTCGTTTTGTGGTCCTGACGTGCATAGCCGAAATAGGGAATAATGGCGGTAAGCTGCCGAGCGGATGCGCGTTTCATGGCATCAATTGTGATGAGGAGTTCCATGAGATTCTCGTTAGCAGGTTGGCTCGTTGACTGAACGATATAGATATCGGTGCCGCGGATACTCTCCTCAATCTGGACGCGCGTCTCACCATTAGGAAACGGACTAATAGAAATCTTGCTGAGTTCAACACCTAACATCGTGGCGATATCTTTCGCTAATGCTGGGTTCGCGCGTCCTGCGAATAGCCTGAAATCGCTGCGAACTTTCTGGTCAGTCAATGTAGACATGCCAAAATCTCCTTCGTTCAAAATCGGAATGGGTTAGATTAACGATTCACCAGTCATTTCAGCGGGTTGATCTAAGCCGAGGAGGCGGAGTGCTGTCGGTGCGATGTCGGCGAGCCTGCCGCCCGTTCGGAGCTGTTTTCGGTTGCCTTGGTTATCGACAACGATGAGATCTACGTCATAAGTCGTATGTGCGGTGTGGATACCGCCGGTTTCAGGGTCAATCATCTGTTCACAGTTCCCATGGTCAGCGGTGACGATAAGTGCGCCATCCTTTTTAAGCACGGCATCAACAATTCTCCCGACTCCCGCGTCAACCGCCTCAACTGCCTTGATAGCAGCTGGAAGTGAACCTGTATGCCCTACCATGTCGCCATTGGCATAATTTAGTACTATGAGATCATATTTATCGGTGGCGATTCGGCGTAACATCTCTGCCGTCACCCCCGGTGCGGACATTTCAGGTTTCTGGTCGTAGGTCGTCACATCGCGCGGCGAGGCGATAATTTGCCGATCTTCGCCTTCATAAGGTTCATCTCGGTAGTCGTTAAAAAAGAAGGTAACGTGCGGAAATTTTTCGGTTTCTGCACATCGGAATTGCGTTAGCCCCGCGCTGCTGACATAAGCCCCGAGCATGTTCTGCATTTTGGGCGGCTTTTTAACAGCTGCTGCAACTGGCATCCCTTGCTCGTACTCGGTCATTGTAACAAATTTAACGTCAGGTTTGCAATTCCGTTTAAAACCCATTTGGCGTGTGACACCGTCTTTGCCTTCCGCTTGAAACGGAAATTCATCCAGACAAAAGGCTTTTGTGAGTTCCCGGGGTCGGTCGCCTCGGAAGTTATAGAAAACAACGGCATCGCCATCAGTGATTCGCGGGAGCGGTTCGCCATCGTTTCCAAGCACTACAGAGGGACGGACAAACTCGTCGCCTTTACGGTTGGTGTCATCAGGGTTGTTATAGTAGTCTTGATAAGCCTCTGTCGGAGCAGTGACACGGTCACCGATGCCTTCGGTTAAGAGGCGGTATGCGACTTCAACGCGTTCCCATCGATCATCTCGGTCCATGGCATAGTAACGACCGATAACGGAGGCTATCTGTCCGATGCCGATTTCTTTCAACTTTGCCTCAATTTGCGCACAGAATTGGATACCGAGGTCGGGTTGGCAGTCGCGGCCATCACTAAAATTGTGAACCAAGACTTGGTCGGTTTTAAGTCCGTTTGTCTTAGCAAGTGTGAGGAGCCCATAGAGGTGCTCAAGCGAGCTGTGGACACCGGCATCGCTTGCCAATCCGATGAGATGGAGATGTGTTCCGTGTGTTTTGACATGGGCAATCGCGTCTAAAAGGACTTCGTTTTGGGCGAACTCGCCGGATCGTATCATCGTGCTGATGCGGAGGAGTTCCTGATTGACGATACGTCCTGCGCCGATGTTCTGATGCCCGACTTCGCTGTTGCCGATAACACCTGCAGGGAGTCCGACATCTTTGCCGGAGGTCCGGATTTGGACGTGCGGATAGTTCTGTCGGAGCCAATCATCTACGGGTGTTTTTGCGAGATGCACGGCGTTGGCGTGCTGAAATTCGGGATACGGATTATTGCCCCAGCCGTCTCGAATGATGAGAACGACGGGGCGTTTTCGTAGGTTTGTCACGAAAATTCCTTCCTAAATTGCAAATGTATTGTAAAATTCTGTTTTAAGCATATTATGCTATTTCAAGCATCTGGAAATTTGACGAGGGTTTAGATGTCATGCATTGTTATATCTACCGTGATGCGATTATGCGAACGACTTGCCCCGGACATAGCGATGATCTGTCCGTTGTAGTATTCGTTCTTAAAGGGCTGCTTGCGTTCCCAAGTGAGGTATTCCTCGGGCATCAGATATGTTTGTGCTGTGAGTATTGACATGCGTGCCTCCGCAATTTCTGCTTTCGGGACAGTGATCCTATAATCCAGCCTTTAGTTTTCCCCACGTTGTGGTGAGTTTTCCGCGTGCTTCCACGTCTTGCGGTGTCTCCATAACTTTTTGGATGTCTGCCTCACTCAACGTTTTTTCATAGAGTCGGACTTCGTCGATTTTGCCTGGGAAGAAATCGGTTGGTCTCCCGAAATCGTCACCACCGATCCAGAGATCTAAGTTGGAGGGCGCGATTGGGACATTGTTGGGTTTTTCGCCTTCAAGTTTGCCATTTATGTAAACCTTTAGGGTCTTTCCATCAAACGTTCCTGCGAAATGATACCATTCGCCGACTTTCCAATCGGTTGTTGTAGATTCAGCGAAGGTGTTGTCCGGTTTGACGAGGAAATCTATGCTATCCGCGTTACCGAAGTCGAAAATAACAAAAATAGAGTTGTTTTTAACCATCAAGCGGCGTTTGGTGAGTACATCGTTTGGACTGAACCACGCCATGAGGGTAATATTCTCCTCGATTGCGAAGGCGGGATCGTCTGCGACGATGACATGATCGTCCGCGCCATCAAATTCGAGTCCGGTGCCGAATTTTCCTTCTACCCACTTGGGGTTACCGTTAAACTCGCCGTCGTGTCCGCTGCCTGTGACATCTATGGCTTCTTTGCCTTTGGCTTCATCGAAGGGCCAGTAGGCGACGAGTCCGTCTTCTGCGACGTTGGCGATGCTGAGAGTGGGGATAATGAGGAGCGCGCATAGCGACAAAACAGAGGTAATTCTGAGCATTATAGTTTCTCCTATGTGAGCGCGAAATTTTTGGGTTTGTATTTTGAGGATTTGTCACTATTATAACATATTTTTGGAAATGAATTGTATAAAAAATATTGTCAGAATTAGGATTTGCAGAATCATAGGATTTTCAGGATTAGGGAGTGTTTTAATTGTTTAAATGCCTGTCCCTTATGGGCGAGTACGCCGCAAATCGCGGATTGTCACGGATTATACTTCCTTACTGATTTACGATTTCCACCATCCTATTTCAATATCACGATCTGCTGTGTTGCAGAAAATTCGCCCGCGACGAATTGTATAAAGTAGACACCACTTGAAACGGATTCGCCTGTCGCATTCCGACCATCCCAATGGACTGCCCGCTCTCGTGTGAGATAATATCCTACAGGTTTGAATCCAACAGAAATTGTCCGGACTAAATGACCGCCTACATCGTAGATCTTCACACTTACATCTGCGGCTTCTGCTAACTGATAGGGGATCCAAGTTTCGGGGTTGAAAGGGTTCGGATAATTGGGAAGTAGTTTGGTTTCTGGGACGCTTTGATTGGCATTTGCTAACCAGGTACGTAATAACTGAATCGTTATTTTAACATTCTCGGATTTTTCTGGCACGCCCTCTAGCACTCGCAGCGCCCGCTGTATTGCAATAATTTCTTCAGCGTTGGACGCTGGGACTTGGTGGGTGCCTATCTGAGTCGGGGCAGCGGCTACCTTTTCACCGAGATGTTCCGCAACAAGCACAAGATCAAGTACATTCACCTGTCCATCGTTATTGATGTCTGTCCTCGGATCAGACGGTGGTTTTTGCCCAAGATTCTGTCCTACAAGCACAAGATCAAGGATGTTGACAATTCCATCTTGATTGACATCTCCACTGGTTTTCACTCCTTCTGCAGTAATCAATAAATCTGCCCAATGTGCCCAGTCACAACTAGCGGTTTTGCCAGAATCGGTTACCAATTCCAATAACACCGTTTCGCCGGCAAATTCAGCAAGAGAAATACGCGCATCCACCCAACCAGGCTCGTTGAATGCAAAGTGTTCAAATCGGCCTTGTCCATTTAGAAGTACTTTAAAGAACAACCCATCAATACTACACTGTCTATCGGGCAATCCCATCGAAAAAGAGAATGTCACATCTTGGGCAGCGGGTAGTGCCAATAAGAATTGCAGAACAGTTTGTCCAGCAGGGGGCGGATGTGCGTTTAGGGTCTGCTTACGCACGCCAGTGGCAGTTAACTCTGAGCGTTTTCCAGAATCCCAAACGCTTCCGTCTCGGAAGATACCATCAAATTGGAGTCCCGCAACAAAATGAGCATCTTGTAGATTATCGAGCATCTCTGTCCGTTGAGGCATCCCGAAAAGAATGAGTACTTGGGCAGGAAGTTGCGTTTTCAGCCAATACTGTCCGTTTCCATGATTCTCTAATGTATCCGGGAAGATCTTTATCGGTACATCGGGTATGAAAAACCCTATCTCAGTCAGTCGTTCTACCGGCGCATAGGTGATTTTAGGGTCCCCCCACATTGCCCAATCAAAAGCTCCATTTCCAACGGGTCCAGGTGTCGTGGAAAAGCGGAGTGTCACACGTTGCTTCCGATACGGTGTTAAATCAAGCCTTACATGCTCCCATTTCTGCGCGTTGTAAAGTCGATGAAAAATCTTTGTCCCTTGAATAGAGACAATAAACGTTACGCCATCAGAGTCTTCAGAGCCCTCTTGCAACCCAATATCAAAATCAAGGTAGAGGGGAGTTGAAGTATCAGGGAGTGAGAGTGTCCATTCGCCAAAAGTAGAAGTATCACCACGGATATAATCATCTTGGATATTTTGATAAGGCGGGTGTGCATCAATCGCGGACTTCCGAACACCAGCGATGGAGACCTCCGTTTTGTGAAAAGTCGCCCCTCTTTGTCGTGGCAATTCCTTGCCTTTATGGACGATACCTGTCCTTACAAGATGGATTTCTGATAACAAATCAATTCCATCAGCAGCATCTGTTCTTTCGAGTCGAAATAGGGCTGCATTTTCTGTCACACGCGATTCTGTCACTGAAATACCATCTGGCAAGGCGTTGATATGTACTTGAGAGAAATCGCGCGGAGTGTCGCTCAAAAAATAAGATTTCTCAGGATGCAATCCGAGTATTTGCGTTTCGCTGTAAGCGTGCCAGTGTAGTAAACTTTGATCGGTCTCCACCTGTGTCACGCCAAAAACGCGTTCATAACCTGGACCCCCTTCAGGTAGAACAAGCTTAGATCCCGCCTCTGTTGTTTTTAGTGCTGCGATTTCACCATTGTCCCCGACATATTGGAATAAAGTATCAGGTGTCCAATCGGATTCAAAGTCAGGTTTCAAGCTGTATTGTTGCCATGTTCTGGCGATGGCAAGTAATTCTTGTGTTCTCACCCGTTCAGGTGCTAAGTCGGCGAGCGACCAGAGCCGAAGTGTGGGTAAAACACCCCATATCTCATACGAAGCGAGATATTCTTGATACAGTTGTGGATTACTATCGGGATTCGGCAATCCCAAATAACCATAGGTGAGGGTATACGGAGAAAAGAGAAACGTACTAATTGGGTGGAGATCTGCCATCGGCCGTGATTTCCACTCCGGTACAAGTTTCCAACGTTGTGCGAAGCTTTCACGGAAAAAAGTGACCTCATGAAGCATCTCCCCACCGAAAACGACACCGGGCATTGCGTTTGCCAATTCTTTGTGCAATAAGACATTCCCTTGCCCCGCATTTAGCTCGTCAATCAAACCGTTTGCATCGTTGATGACAAAGGAGCTGACATCCAAGTGAAAGGCATCCACGTGGTATTTTTGCCAAACTGCTTTGAGTTGTTGGACAAGCAGCTTTCTAAATTCGCCACTCGCGGGATTCATGAAGGCATGGCGATTCGGCGAATCCGTTCGGTCCCAAAACCAGCCTCTGGGATTTCCAGTCCAGGGGTCTTGATATTGAAACTGCTGGAGTCTTGTGTATACAGGATGATAGGGTGAAATCCCCGCAAAGTTGGTATGTAGCATGACACGAAAACCGTGTTGGCGTGCAGCTGCAAGCACCTCACTGAAAAAATCGGCTGCGGTATAATCAGGATAATTCACATCGCCATCATCTTTCCGCCAAGCCGTCAAATAGAGTAAGGTCTTCGTGGGATCGATCTGTTTCGCTAAACTATCCAATACCTCAATATCGCTGCCGTGATAGATGACAACTAGCCCGATTTCGGAAACCCATGCTGGCATCTCATCTAATTGCCAGGGTTGAAATGTCTGTTCCATCCAATCTCGGTAGGACCGCGCTGGTACACGCCAATCCCCGCTGTATGTGTTTAATCGCCACGCAACAGACTTGGCGGTCGTGAGTGCATCAAAGGGTGCTTGGTTTTGTGTCTCAAACCCCAATGTGAGACGTTCGGCATCTTTTTTATAGTGGAGTCTTTTAAATTGGAAGGTGGTATCGGTGCTGCGAACGAAAAAACCGCCCTGTTCGCTTTGAAGTATTGCAAGTTGCGCTTCCCAACGATAGGGATAATCGAAACTTTCGGAAATGATGGGAGATGTCGCACCAATGATCTGCCCACCATCTGCTGGGAGAATAAAGTTGAGCTTCTTGACATCAAGATTTCCGCATCCCCACTGAATACCATAGACACCTGCAGTTTCCGAAACACCTGCCTGCTGGATCAGTAAATCCTCGGTTTGCACATCAACCCCGATGGATAGGAGAATCTCGTTCCGTCCTTGCCGAAACATGAGTTGTGCCTCAAGCGGTGCAACTTTCCTTGCCGATACCAGCGATATTGAGTCTGTCCAGACAGAGCCTCCGCTTCGGCGTAATAAGCCGCTGCGTCCTGCCATTCCGGGCGACACACCACCAGCACCGAGAGGTAGGGTATAGACTTCTGACGTAAGTTTGTTAGTGAGGTGGGTGATAACGCCGTTTTCAAATTGGACTTCGTACGCGTCGGTTTTGATAAGGACGGTCTTGTCACGGATGGTAAGTTCGGCAGGTTCGACGGTATCAGCGCAAAGTGTACAGAGGACCCCAATTAGAGTTGTGGCGATTAGAGGGTGCATGTTGTTTTCTCTTACAAGAGCGTTGCGTTTCACTGTAATTTCGTTAAACAAAACTTCATAATCGCATATTAGCATATTCCAAGACTGTTGTCAAATCACTTTTGCAATACGTTTTTTATTGACACCTTATCTATAATGAAGTCAAACGGGGGTATCATCATGAAACAGGAGCGGATGACCCTAGCGGAAATGGAACTGAAATATCCAAACGAGTGGCTATTTATCACTGACTGCGAAATCAGTGAGAATAGCGAGCTCTTGTCAGGTATAGTGTCTGTTCACAGTAAATCTAAAGATGAAGTGAATCAAGCTTCGGCGGCTTACAAAGGTGGGGCGGCTATACGTTATACCGGTAAAATACCGGAAGAAATGGTGTTTTTACTCTGATGGGTCGGGTTTATATGTCGCTGTTAGCGTCGATATTCCTCATAAACAGTTCTTAAGAAGTCAGCTCCTGCCTTTTCGAATCGATTGCAAATTTCATCGGCAATATCCTTATGCCCTTCGTTGTACAGAATCCGGACGGTTTCTTTAATATCGTCGGCTTCCACTTGTAAATCCCACATAACACGCTGAGGAATTTTCAGATAGATTTCTCCCACTGCTTCTAGCGTTTTCGAGGCATGCTCCCGTAAGGCTTTGATAAAGCGTGACAAAGTCAAACCATACCCTGGAGTTTTGCCAATATCGCCTATAGATGTTTTTACCCAAGTGAGCACTTCAGCGTCTATTTTATCAATGAGCCCGAGCCATCCTAACAACGAAACTAAAACATTCTGATATGCAGCTTCATTACTGTGTTGCGAAAAGACTTCAAATAAGGCACGCCACGCTGGCAGAACCTTTGTCTTCGCTTTGTCAGATAGGTTATCAGCACGTCTGAAGAAAAAGGAGACCATAGCAGAAAGGAGGTTTGGATTGTCGCTGTGTACCAACTGGTAAATGAGGCTGGTTTTGTCGTCTAAGGTTTCGCTGTCCTCTATCCAACCTGTACAGATATGACGAACAAGTCCATTCAGTACCTCTGCATCAGCCCAGCAGGTGCTCAATGCCTTCCGATAGTGTCCGTGTGCTTTGAGCAAAGAATAAAACTCCTCTTGGACTCCCGGATGCAGTAGGTATCCAGAAAAAGCGGCTTGCCAATGGTCTTCATCTCGCTGTGGGAAAATGTGATTTATATTGAAGTGAACCCACTCTTTATCAAGATACGACAGATACGGTAGGTGAAACCCCAGCGTATAAGAGAATTCAAGCGATGGTTCAATGCTTCGATCTAATCTTTTGGTGAAATCCGCTCTGATAGTATAGGGCCATCGGCAATCTGTGTACTCAGACACGTTAGTACGGGCGAATCGCAAGGCATAGTTTACCATTGCCGCAAACACTCTACCTCTGTCCGAATTCAAAACATCGGTTGGAAGATTATCAAGGGTGGACACACTCTGTTGTGCCTTATCTACGAGGATCAAGAGAATCTCTTCGGCAAGGGGCAAGAGTTGTGTATTAAACGCGTGTGTATCATCCTTTGTGCCTTCTGTGATCAAATCTGCTGTAGTCGAAAACACCCAATTTCTATAATTAAAGCCATCGTTGTACTGTTCAGTCCAGAACTGTTTTGACAAGAGAATTTGATGGATAAACTCCAGCAGTGCTGCCCAATTAAAGTCTTTCTTATTGCGCCATGCGTCCAGGCAACCTTGCAAAAGTGAAGATTGATATAGGTTGCGAACGTCCTGGAAGGGCAGTAGATTATCCGTAAACCGTTGTGGATTTGCTGCCACACATTCTGTGAGTGTATTTGCGAGTCCACGTCCTTCAAGCACAGGCATCCCGATATCTTCTTCCATGTAACCCTTTAAATAAGCAGCGATTTCAATATTTGACATCGCTGAAAGTTCTTCAGTGGTTATAGGTTTCACGGGCCCGATTGCGCCTGACTTTGGCATAGTTGCGGCGTTTCCTTTATTGGCTGCTTCAACATTCGTTTTGTGGAGTTGATCGTATTTTTGGTAAGCGGCGGCAACCTTTTCGCTTCCAGTCTCCAAAAGCAGAGATAACCATTTTCGCTGTCTTGCCACAGTAACTTTTGAAGTTAGTGCTGCGTTGCTTCTATCCATTGTAATATCTGCTCCATTTCATTCTCGTCGAAAGTGTGATTGTGGGTTTCAATTAATTTAGTAATTTCAGGTTCAAGTTTCACATCGTCGAGTGGATTGCCCTCCCATGTCCAAAACATGTGTTTCAGATTGTTATAATGGTCAGTGATCGCCTTGAGTGCAATCCGTCTAATGATAGCATACGGATCCTGTAGCAGGACTTGAACTGTTTGTTCTATGCTATCAGGTTCAGCAAACCGGAAGAGAGTACTTGTAAAACTTACTATTAATTCGGCATAATTTGGATGTGAGAGGCGTGATAGATCGCTTTCAACGCGTTCTATAAAATCAAGGACAAACCTGTTTGCAACTGCAATTGCCCGGATTTTTTCAAGTGTAATCTGTGCTGCCTCAATGCCACATAAATTTGCGATGTCTTGCCCATATTTCTTGAATGCCTCCTCAAGCCAATAGTCATTCATTATTGGCTGGATTTCCCGATCAACGGATTTGGCCTCAAGCATTATTGTGAGTAGTGCAAGAGTTAACTCTCGGGCTCCAGCATCAAGCAGTTTAGGTAGAATTGTTAAACCTATTTCTTGATCTACTCGCCCGTACCTTGATTTGGATTTCAAGACAGTGCCTATGAAAGCGATATGCTGAGGTTCCAGTAGATCTATAGGGAACGTGCCAATGATTTTGATGGTCTGCAAATCTGTACGGTCATTTTCGATTCTATTTCCATTTTCATCAATATAACGTATAATCGAATTAACAATATTCACAAGAATATCGATCGGGATTTCCTGATGAATAGATATCCTCGCTGCGTATTCCAGGGCATGCCAAGTTGGGTAGTAGAAGCTCCCAGGCTGATCCGGATCTTCTTGCAGTATAGGATTCTGATCCGGATTGAACCACCCATCTTCTTTTAAAAGTTCCAACCATCCCGGAAATTCAAGTTTCCTAAAAAAATACGCCCGTCTCGCTTCAGCACCCAATAGGTTGTCCAAAGTTCCTCTTATTTCGTTTGTCGGTTCCTCATATTCAAGCATTCGATCTAGCCTGTTAAGAAGATTAAGAGAACTTCCTACCAAATCTGCCAGGATGTCCTCAAATTCGTACCAAAGATTCTCAACTTCTTCTCTGGCTCGAGGGGACTTCCAAGCACCATGGCGATGGGCAAACCCAGGAAATTGGGGAGAAACATTTATCCATCTGACAGCAAAATTTACGCGGACATCATCAGGAAGAAGCGTGCCTACATCCTCAACACCCAATGCTGCAAGGATCGAAGCGATGTGTCCTCTACGTTTTTTCAACTCGTTAGGGTCTCCAAACTTAGCTAAAACCTCTGTAGTGAGTTGCTTCTGTATGTTCTCTTTTATTTTCTCAGTAGATAAAATATCGCGCAACCCACCATCAATTTCTCGGGCAACATGTGCCAAAAGGTATGCTCCGGTTTGCAAGTTACCATCATGTAGGATTCTGAGACCATCCAGATAGAAGGAGGCTATTTCCTCACCAATATATCTCAGGTTTCGGTAAATATCGCGTTGCTGAGGGTTTAGTTCCAGTGCACGGTTCGTAACTTCGATCGGTACTTGCAATGAGTCTTGTTCATCATCAAACCCATCATTCACTTTTTTCTTTTCCCCTCTCCGCTTCAAATTTTCATAATCACATAGTAACATATTTCAAAGCGAATGTCAAGACCTTTTATAATACACTCCAGGGCCATTCAATTGTACCTATTCACTTTATATATGTGAATTTTTTCCCCTGTAGGAGCGAGTGTTTTTGCTTGGGGTATTTGATAGGGGGTTTCTGCGGATTTCTTGTCGCTCGCGATTTTTTCCTAATAACATTCACCTATGTAAAGCAAAACCAAGATCCAAATCGTACAATTGAATGACCCTGTAATACACTCAGGGTCATTCAATTTTAAGAAATTATTGGGTTTTACGTCTTTTTTCCAGGATCCGTGCGGTTAGGAAACCGCACCTACCGGGCCTGGGGATGAAAATTCGATCGAAAAATGGACAATTGAATGCCTCTGTCACTTTTGCAATACGTTTTTTATCGACACCTTACAAAAAATTGTCGTATAATTAGGTTGAGATGCTGCGTTTCAATGTGTTACGTGCTTCATCACAATTACAACAGGAGGAAAAATGAAAACAATCACATACGCTGAAGTCCAAGAGTTAGTCACAAAAATTCCGGAAACAGAGTTACCGTTGGCGTACCGTTTATTGGCTGAGTTGGCTACGGAGGAAACAGAGTCACCTCAGGCGGCGTTTATGCGTTTTCCTGTAGAGGAGCGCCGCCAAGTTCTGGCACAACAGGCGGAACAGATGAAAACTCACTATGAAGAAACGGCAGACGAACGCACAGAATGGCAATCAGGAGATTTCATTCCTGTCCGAACATAAGAAGAGCTTAACCGACACAAAACCGCTTCTCTACACAATCCGCGATTCAGACCACAATCCCGTAAATCCTCTAATCTTGCAAATCCCGATCCAGACAATCATACAGCGCGCTCAATAGACCAATGCCGATCCGTGCTTTGGACGACAGTGGCACCGGGCATGTCCATCTGGGTTAGCATGTCGTTGACTTCGGTAAGGGTGAAGGCGGCGAGGAAAGAGTCGTAGTATAACTTTTGCTGATAAGGGGTGTCGTCTGCGGCGTACTTGTGGACAAAAGCCTGGGCATCTGCAAGGGTTGCTGGACGGATGAGGTCGCGGATGAGGACAACACCTTCGGGACACATGACTCTGCCCATCTCTTTGAGGGCTGTCATCGCGTCGTGGATGTGGTGGACAATGCTGTTGGAGATGAGGCCGTCAAAGGTGTTGTCGGGATAAGGTAGGGTTTTGGCATCTACACGTTCAAGGGTTATCTGATCGGTAAGACCGGCAGCTGCGACGTGACGTTTGGCTATTTTTAACATCTCCTCGGAGAGGTCGATGGCAGTGATGTGTATATCGGGACAACGTTGGGCGAGGAGGATAGGAATCTGTGCGGGTCCGGTGCCGACATCCAGAAAATGTCCGGTATTCGCGCCGAGGGCGACAACGCGGTCTACGAAAGCCTCGTCAACTTCGCCATGCGCCATCGCATCATAAGCTTCGGCGGCTTCCGCTGTGTCCATAACTTCCGGTTCTACAATTCGATTCATTCTCTGATTCCCTGATGAGTTGCGTGACAGTTCGCGCGTTCTGCTGAATTTGGTCGGATTGAAATTGGGTGTACATGCCAACTGCCATCGCATCAGTTGGTTTGATGTTTTCGAGCGCGAGTTGAAATGCCTCCCGCGGTTCGTTCCTACCAGCGGCTAATACTTTTATGGCGATTATCGGTGTAGGTATCGCTTGTATAGCGGCGAACGCTGCATCCCGATCATCTGGCAGATACAATTCTCTATGCCTTGTATGATTATACAACGCGCAGACATAAAAGTCAACATCATATCCTACAGTGTAGCAATACTTGAGGACTAACGGATCATGCGTGCCGAGTCCGACAGCGTATCCGAGATCCCGGATACGCTTGAGGCTTTCGTGTAATGAACCGAGTTGTCCTTCTGCGTATAATTTATCGGTCGTGCCGCCGTGATGGTAGATGGCAATGGGTTTGTAGCGCGCGATAATTTGTAGGTACTCGTTGAGATTGGCGTATTCTGTATCTTTGGGGGTCTGAGCGATCCACTGGATGGTGCCGCCTGCGTTCCAGTATTCATTGAGGACGCGCATGATGTGCCTGTCGGCGCGGGCGAGGACGGTGTTAATGCCGTTCTCCTCTGCTTGCCGGAGGTCTGCTATAATTTGCTGCGTGGTATAGTAGTCCACCATGGCTTTTGATGCTGACGCGGAACGGTGTGAGATGCCACTATACGGGTTGCCGCCGATGATGAGTCGTGTGACGTGATAGGATGCAATGGAAATCGTAGGTAGTTTCATTGTCTTATTCTTTCGAAGGAAAAAGCGGAGGCTTGATCCTTTTTTGTGAGTGTTTTGTAAATTACACCATCTGAATGTGTATAAAACATAAGTTCGTAGATGTCATCCGTAGGCGAAAGAGTCTCTGTTTTTTTATTTAAGGGTCGTCCGGAAAGAAGGCTGTTATCTTGTGGCGGAAGAAACGTCTGCGCTGGTATGTGCCAGATGTAGATGCGCGATCCTGCATCGTCGTCGCTGCGTCCATGCGGTGCTCCCCACTCCTGAACGGCTTTTGAAATGGGCTTCCCCATCAACGCTTCCATAGTTTGCTGGACTTTTTTATCCGGCGATAGTGGTGCGGGCTCCGGCGGATTCATCAAAAATGTCTGCGCCGCACAGCTTGTGAATAAAATGCTCAGGATAAACGCGAGTGGTACGAATCTGTTCATTTTTTAAATACCTCATGTAAGAAATTAGGATAACGCACGCGCTACATTAAAGATTAATAAGCAATTTCTGTGCCAATTTAAAATAAGGGAAGGGACAGCAGATATAGCGGATTTAGTGGGTTTGGCGTGCGTGGTGACTGCACGAAATGGGGCAAACGGGGAGAGAACTGCACGGATTTGTGCAGATATGGATAGCGAAAAAAGAGTGGGTTAGGGGACAGCAGAGCTGCTGTCCCGTGAAAGGCTATCGGATAGCGATTGGATTGCCGGGGGAACCCGTCGCGCCTTTGAGACGCAGCGGTGCGAAACTGAAGGCGAATTCGTAAACCTTCGCTGCTGCTAATTCCTCTGTGATAATGTTCTCAAGGTTGTAAATACCGTGCTTGACGATAAACAACTGATGCACCGGAAATGCCAATGATTCATCGGGATTCGGGACGACCTCGATTCCCCAATTATCGGAACAGAGCATCACAATTTTCTGGTCAACGAGGTATTGTCCTGCTTCCAAACCGATACCGGGTTCTGTTGTGCCGTAGCGGTCGTTGTCTGTCATCCAGAATTTGCCCCAGCCGGTGTGGATGATAACGACATCGCCGGGGGTAATTTTGACACCCTGCTTTTTCAATGCACCTTCCAGATCGGCGCGCGTGATTTCATAAGTATCATCAAGGTGCTCAAGACCTTTATAGCCTGCGACATCAATCAGGACCCCGCGCGTTACGATGGGGCCCACGTTCTCAACCCCGAGTTCTGTGAGCCCTTCGGCTTTGGCGAAATCGTGCTGGTCCAATCCGTTATAGTAGAGGTCCCCGATACCGATGTGGCCGAGCCCGTCAAATTGGGTGCCGATTTGGCCGATCTCGCCGCTGAAGATCTCTTCAAACCATGTCGTTTTATTTTCACCGAGCGGCCCAGACATCGCTGGGATCCGTAGACTATAGTGCCGCGTTCCGAAGACAGGGATGCCGCTCTCATAGACTCTGCCGAGTTGAAATACTTCCCCGGTTTTAATCAAACTTGCGGCTTCTAATACCTTTTGTGGGGTTAATCGGTTGACAGCACCGCGTCGGTCGTCTGCTCCCCATTCGGAAGGGAACCACGATTCTTGTGTGATGGTAAATGTCGCTGTAAGTGCAAGTAATCCGACTGTAAGAACGAATAGCGCGAAATGTTTCGGTTTGTTAAACATTATTGCCTCCTTTACGGCTTATATCACTGAAACGACACACCCAATTTGACGCTGCGTTCTGGGTGATTGTCCATCTCTATGTAAGCCTCAACTGAATCTTCAAACGGTACGACCGGGTCAACGACATCTTCGCAGTCAAATCTACCCTCGGCAAGCCATTTCCAGCAGGTATCGACGATACGCTTGAAGTTCCAACGCGGGTGATCGCGGTTCGGGTCGCTATTGGCGCGCGCAAAAATTATGTTCGGGATGTTGACGTGCGCGACGGCACCGAGGTCGAGTCCGCCAGTACACAACTTCGCGCGTCCGGCGTAGACGATTGTGCCTTCAAAAGTGACGCTGCGAAGGGCATCATCCAGTGCTTCGTAAACTGCACTGGTTTCTACGGCGACATCAACGCCGAGTCCGCCGGTGGCTTCTTTGAGGACTTCGCCGACGTTGGCGGTAGTTGGGTCAATGACGAGTTCTGCGCCTGTCTTTTCAGCGACTTTTCGCCGTCTTTCGATCGGGTCTACGGCAGCGACGAAATCAGCACCCGCGATGCGTGCCATCTGCACCGTCATCAACCCGATGGCACCGAGTCCAAAGACAGCGACGCGTTCGCCAACGCGGACTTTTCCATCACGGATGGCAGACATGGCGAAATGTGCGGGATCATAACAGACTGCCTGTTTCCATGTCATGCGGTCAGGTAGCTTGAGGAGCCGGTTTGCGTCCCAGGTGTGCGTCTCTTTGAGGTGCCCGTGTGCGGTGACGCGTTCTCCGATTTCAAAACCTTCCACGGCATCTCCGATTTCAACAATTTTTCCGACGCACATATTCCCAAGTGTGAGTGGAAAACTCGCGTTGTTGTATCCGTAGTATGCCGTCAGTTCGGTGCCGCGTTTGGGTGCGCCGAATTCGACGTGAACGCGGACACTGCCTTCAGGAACAGGTCCGTCTTCGTATTCTCTTAAAACAGGTTGCCGGGGGGCAACTGCTATTAATTCTTTCGGCATCTTTTCCTCCTACGTTCTGATAGTTCCGGTTAAAACAGCCATCACAACGCTTGCCTAACCAGTTTATCTGTCATTCACTTCTTTGAGATATTCGCTCAGTTTTTTCAACAACCGTTCGTGCCGCTCCTCTGAAATAGAACCGACGTATCCCACTACTTCACTTATCTGTATTTGGCTGAGAAACCCAAGTCAAATCAGAGACGTTTCTTTAAGTCGGCCTAGATCATCGTCTTGAGGCGTGACAATTTCGTCGAAACCTTCAACACAATATTGCAGCCTTGTGGTGAGACCACAAACAATAAAAGCGTGATAATTGTCAGGTAACTGTCGTAGGCAAACCGCAGGTCTAAGTTTTAGTTCACCCTGGGCATCTTTTAAATAGACAACAATTACGTCACGCTCCTTCATTGGTTTTCCCTTCTATTTTACACTCAGGTTCCTTCTCGCTGCACGTCTTCTCAAGCTGGCGGGCCGGCACGGGCGATGCAGCACCACATTTTTCGTTAGTACCTTCATAATCAGGATTTATGGCGATGAGCATGTCCAGCGTATATTCAGGTTCATCATCCCCGTATGCACCCTCAAGACCGCGCGCCGGCACGGGCGATGCAGCACCGCATTTCTTGTCGGTTCCTTTATAGTCAGGATTTGCGGTGATGAGCATGTCCAGCGTATATTCAGGTTCATCATCCCCGTATGCACCCTCAAGACCGCGCGCCGGCACGCGATGCTCAAAAGTTTGTTCATCTTCAGTTTCTTCCGTATTTAAGGGTTGAGTTAGGTTACTCATATCAAATTTCTCCGTTCATGGTGTAAATCTCGATTCAGACAATCAACACAAAACCTCAAGGCAAGTATTAATCTTCATTAAAACACATCTAAGCGAAAACTAATGTGGAATACCCAATTGGTGCATCCGACGGTGGATCGCCTCTCGTGCTTCTTGGAAGGGACGAGAGAGGAATGCCTGATGGTCGTCTTCTCCATGGTGGTGCGTCACGGTGCCGTGTTCGTGATGGAGTGCTGTGTGCTGAATATAGGACAACCCGCCCTCAATCAAGGTGAGCATATAGTTCGCGGTTTCTGGGTCGAACATCCACCACTCGCCGCCGACTGCGATGTAGATCGGAGAGGTGTGCGCAATGATGCCGCGTCCCCACCCATCATGGTGTGGAATGGCTTGTGCATAGTTGGGGCCGCCGCATCGCGCTGCAATCCACGAATGTTTATCCACTTTCAGATTCGCTTTCAGATGTAAATGCGCTGTGCCGTCTTTGTCTTCAGTCGTAGCGACGACCTGTCCTGCCTGAATAATCTGTAACGTATGGATAGGGAAGATGGAATCGGCAGAGGCTTCGACTTCCACTGTACCGCCGTTACCGGGCAAATTAATAGTGCTACCAATCGGTTGACCATCAACGGTAAGCCGAATCATGGGGCCGCCGCTGAGGAAGGTGTTGCCAGCACTCATGTATTTACACCAGTTCTCGTAATTGAATTCCTCGTTGTCAGGGATGTGGACGTAGGTACGATAAACGCCTACTGGCACATCGCTACTCATCTTATCTGTGCCGCCGACGAGCGGCAATTTATAACCACAGTTGAGGTAACGGTAATATTCAAGGTGCCCGTACATGGCGTTGGTGAGGTATTCTACGGCATCCACGCGTCCGGTAGCGATGAGCGTTGCAGGTTCACAATTTGGGTTCGGAATGTGCGGTAAGACGACGGTGCCGCCTTGTGCGTGACATGCATCTGCCCAATGTGAGAGCGTGACTTCCATGTTTCCACCGAGTTCTGCCTCTCCGGGTCCGTCGGAACACCACGGAGCGACCTGCTCTTTTAAGCCGAGGAGTGTGAGATGTCCGAGGACATGCTGGCGATTCTCTTGTGTTGCATAGACGATGCTCCGTCCATCGGCGGAGGTCGTAGGTCTCCCGATGAATTCTTCTGTATTCGTGAAGAGGTGCCCCCACTGCGAGAGGAGAAGGTTAACAACGCCGAGGTCTTCGCCTTGTGCTTCGGTATGCGCGCCCTGCGTGGAGAGGAAATGCACGTGTGTGTCGCCGCTGAAATAGCGTTCGGCGTTCATATCGCACCATCGCTTTAAGCGGAGTGTCAACTCGCGTTGCCCCGGTTTTATGTTGACGGTTGTTCGCAAAGGCGTATATTCAAAGCCGCGCGCAACATCAACGATAACATCGCCGCGTGGTAGCCATCCTTGACAAGTGCCATCGATGTAGGCGTAGCTAATCTGTCCGAGTCGGACATCGCCACCGACATCTATGTGCCATGTGCCCATATTTGAGTTGACGTGTGCATGGTGCCCATGCGGGGCGTACGGCACACCGTGCGGGGAACGGAAATGGATACGACATGGGACAGGCTTGTTGGTATCCTCATCAATCACGGTGGTATGTACCCAGTTTCTGCCTGAATCAATGACTTCTACCTTGACGCGTTCGTTGGGTTGGGCACTGCCCTTTTCTTGGACTTCGCCCCAGTTGACACTGCCAAGTGTTTCACCCTGGTTTTTGATTTCAACGGTCGCGGATGGCGTGGCGGATACTTCCACATAAGCAGGACTGCTTTTGTTGTTTTGGGATTCACCCCAGCCTTTGAAATCGGCGTTGATAAAGGCATCAGGGTCGTTCTCTGGCAATGGATAAGGATAGGTCGCGGTGCCGCGGTCAACATTGACTTCCATGTCGAAGAGTTTGTCAGCATCTTCAGATTGGGGGAGCGTGATTTTGACTTCACGGTTCGGGCGGCGTGGCAGCGGTTCTTCGTCAAGGTAACCGAGCGTGATGGCTGCGACAATAAACCGGCGTTCCTGCGGCTGGATTTCAATGGATGCCAGTTCAGCACTGTCTCTCGGATTTTTCCAGACCCAGAGATAATAGTCGCGCGGGGTGCCTTGGGTGGCTTCGGTCTGTCGGTTTCCCGCTGAACCCCATGGGCCTTCGTGGCGTTGGTATAAACTATCTTGCCGGTCAGGGACAGCGATGAAGGTCTGTTGTCCCCATCCCTGCGGGACACTGCCGATTTCAAAGCGTTCGCGAATTGGAACACTCACCGACTCGCCGTCGGTGTAATGGAAAACATAATTGGCAATGAGCCTGCCGATGGGTTCGCCTTCAGGGATGCGTGACTCAAGCAGGCGATGCACAAAGATAACACGCTTCGGACTTGCACTGATAGGGATTTGAATGGGGTCAGCGTTCACACCTTCGCCGAAGCCTAAGAAACAGGTTGCACCTTCGGTAATTTCAAAGGGTAGCCCGTGGAACGTCTGTGTCCCGATAGTTGGCGTTGCGTTCGCGCCGATAATTTCTGCACCGACATTACACAAATCGGTAAGGGAAATAGGTTGATAGTCTTGCATGTTTTTACATTTCCTTCGGTTCGGTGAGGGATATTAAAGCGGAAAATCAATGGATTGTCCCTGTTCAGAGGACATATAGAACGCCTGCATCAATTCTGTTAAATTACGTCCATCTTGGATGGTAATCGTCATCGGTTCATCGCGAAGGATGGCATTGATCCACTGTTGCATCGGTTCAGGGGGTGCAGCGGGTGCGTTGGCGATGTATTCCGCTTTTTCTTCATCGGAGAGTTTGCGGGTTTGGAAATGCATCTCGCCGTGCCCTGCGGCAAATGAGCCTTCTGTGCCGTAAATCTCAAGCATATTTGGACCGGAACGGTGTGTCCATGCGACATCAATTACACCGAGTGCTTTATTGGCGAATTCAACGACAGAAACGCTGTTATCGTCAATCGGGAAATTGCCTGTGAAGTTGTTAATCTTCGCAATAGCACTCTTCGGTTCACCCATCAACCATCGGATAACATCCACACGGTGGCACCCTAAATCGAAGAGGGCACCACCCCCAGCACGTACTGGATCTGCGAACCAAGCACTTGTGCCACTGAACCAGCTATCCAGGGCAGCGGAATGTGCGATGCGTCCTCTCCCAAAGGTTATGTCCCCGAGCAGTCCGTCGTCAATTGCCCTTTTTGCAAACAGGATTTCAGGGTTCGCACGGGAAGGCAGCGAGATCATGAATTTCACACCGGCTTTCTCAACGGCATCAATAATCGGATCGCACTCCGCGACGGTAATTGCGAGTGCTTTCTCAGTAAAGATGTGTTTACCGGCTTCAGCAGCAGCAATCATGACACGCGGATGGTCGGATGTGACGGCATCAACAGCGACTGCATCTACGTCGTCACGGCTGAGCATCTCATCAAGATCGGTGTAGAACGGGACTTCGTATTGTTCGGCAGCATCTTTGCCGCCGTATTCTTCTTCGTCCCAGACGGCGACGAGTTCGGTTTCGGGGTTTTCGTGGATTCTTCGGGCATAGCCACCAGCGTGGACATGCGCCATGCTAATTTTTCCGACTCTAACCATTTAATTCTCCTTATTTATTTCCTATTCGCCCGACAGAGGATCGGGTTGCGAGATGGTTCCAACCACGTAGCACCAATTGGACGTTGGTGTGGCGGTTCTCGGGTTCGATTTCATCGTCACCGGCGTGCATCTGAACGAGTACACTTTTCCGGGTCTTGTTTGAGCGGTTCGGCATTGAGCCGTGCAATGTGAAGTAACTAAAGAAAAGCACGTCTCCGGGTTCTGCTTCCAGAACGGTTGCTTTTTCAATCGGGTATTGTTCGGTAATTTCGGCGTTTTGCCCACTGCCCATCATGCCATCCATACGCGCTAATTGCTTGTGGGAACCGGGATAGACGCGTACACACCCCATTTCATCGGTAGCCTCCGAGACGTAGATGATAGCGGCTATCATCGTGTCTTTGACAGAGGGGAAGTATTGCCAATCTTGGTGCATCGGGAAAGGCGAGCCTTGCTCCTGTGGTTTGCAAAAGAGTTTGGAGTGGTGGAGCATAATATCGGGGCCGAGGATGGCTTCGGTAACATCAAGAAACCTCTCCTGCAAGAACGCTTGCATCCAAACAGCAGAGAAACTCTGAATATTATGGGTATGGATAATAACAGATTCGCCGCCATCAAGGGCATCCATCAATCTGCCGCCCCAGCGTGCGTTGATATTCTCATCGCTTTTGAGGAGCTGATCCACAACTCGATCAAAGTCGCTTTCCATTGTTTGGACCTCTTCGGGCGAATAGACTCCTTTGGCGAAATAGTACCCGTTTTCGTGAAAGAATTTTCCTATGTCTGACATTACGGTTTTGTAACCTCCAAATAAAATTCATACAACCAATCTGATGAGAAGGAATGGACGGTATCGGCTTCAGCATCCGCATCGTGCAATTCGTTAAATTTCTTGAACACAGCAAACTGTCCATTTTTCAGTATTCCCACAAATGTCCTGTCCTGTGAATTAGTATTGCACAAGCGATGGACATCTTCAAGGCGATTGGTGGCAATTACGACAGTTTTACCCATCGCTCGGAGTTCAGTGAGCAGTTCTAACATCTCGACCTGTCCACTTGGATCAAGGGGTGTAAGCGGTTCGTCGAGCAACCAGAGCTGCGGTTCATGAAGAAAAGTTTTGGCGAATAAAAGGCGTTGGCGTTCACCTGTTGACAGTCCGCCAATTTTAGCGTCGCGCAGGTGCTGGATGTCCATTAGGTCAAGCACTGTATCAATCGCGTTGCTGCGTTCCCTTTTTTTTAATGTGTATGCAGCGGCAAAAAAATTAAGGTAATCCAGAACAGACAACTCAGGGTATCCCTCAAATGCTACGGGGATATACCCTATAGACGGCCGCACCTGTTTCAAATTCGTAAATGCATCAATACCATTAATAGAGACAGTGCCTGATGTCGGTTCGACTAAAGTCGCCAAAATGCTGAGCAGTAGCGTTTTGCCTGTGCCGTTTTTACCGAGCAAAACGAGGCATTCCCCGGCACCTACTTGAAATGTGAGGTCTGTGAGAAACGGTTTCTTATCAAAAGATTTACACAAATTTCGGACCTCAAGCATTTTTAGATATTAGCCCTCGCTCGTTTTCGTCCGTTGTCCGAAAACGGTTGGTGTATCTGTTCTGCCGTATCCAGAATTGCGCATCAACTGAGATCCACCTTGACCGCTTTACCGAGTTCGGCGGATTGCCACGCGGCTTCGGTTAATTGGATGACACGCAACCCATTTTCAACACCGATGGGGTTCGCGGTGCGCTCGCCACGAATCAGCTCAATGAAGGCGACATCCTTATTACCGGATGATGGCATTTCGGATTCATCAACGGGTTCCGGTTTATTGTTCCCTTCTTGGCGGTGGAGTTTACCCTCACGGAGGTGCAGCGCGCCTTCTTCCAACCAGATAGAAAACGATTCTCGTACGCCGCCGTAGGCATGTCCGACGATGCTGATATTGCACAAGGCACCCGTATCAAATTTGATTGACATCGCCGTGAGAACATCTACCTCAATATCCAAGTTGTCTATCATTGCGAAGACAGTATCAGGACTGGCTTCCAACACCCAGAGGAGAATGTCAATAAGGTGGCTGCCTGAATCGTTTAGTTGCCCACCGCCGCCGAGGAAGGGGTCTTGTCGCCATTTTCCCTGCTGATTCCGATACCAATTTTGGGATTGATGTGCGGCGACGAAATTAACGCGACCGAGTTCGCCGCTCTGTACTACGTTGCGGCAGTATTGATAGGTCGGGCTCAGATGTCTTTGGTAGCCTATCATTAAGTGCAAACCGGTCTCTTCCACCTTCGCCATCACCTGTTTGGCGTGATCCACTGTGCAGACCATCGGTTTTTCGGTATGCACGTGGCAGCCTGCCGCAAGCGCGTCCATGATATGTTGGAAATGTAGCCCGTGCGGTGAACTGATGACGACGGCATCGGGTTTGGCAGCGGCTAACATTTCGACATGGTCGGTGTAAGTAGGCACCGAATCGTCCAAACCGACAGTCTCTTTGAAAGCGTCAAGTGAACTGGTACTCGGATCTGCGAGGGCAACAATTTCCACGTTTTCGACACTGGACACACTGCGTCCGTGTCCACGCGCGTTACCGCCACATCCGATGAATCCGAAGTTTAATTGCTGTTTTGCCATATTTACTCCTGTCTGCGTCCTTGTAAAAACTTTACAAGGAAATAGCCGAACATAGCAGCGATGATTGCGCTGGGAAGTCCAGTGTGAATCACGTCTCCATGTTTCTGAAAAAAAGTTTTTTGTTCTTTCGACATACCGTGCTTAAGTGCGAGTACATTCTCTTTAGCGACTGCCTGGTAATTAACGAACATGCCCTCTTTAATAATAGTGATACTGGTTTGCATACTCTCAGCATTTAGCTCAGGGAGACTAATTGTCTTCTTGTACCCCTTTTTATAGAGGAGAATCAAATAGTGCGCTGGCGGTAAAACAAACTCATATTCGCCATTCGCATCGGATAGAGCGTCCATAGATTCTTCCGAATCTATACCGCTGACCAGGACGTTTACATCGCTTAAGGGGGTTTGCTGAAAGTTAGCATCAAAAATTTTACCACGAATGACCCATTTTGTGTCTGTTTTCTGTGCGTCTAAAATATCGGTATCCGGGGTCTCATCAGGCACAGGAAATTTAACGGAGGCAGTCGTTATTCGATTCCCTTCTATCGTGATTGAAAAGCTAACGTGGTTGTGGGCGTTGTCATGGTTACTAACGGAGACGTAATAGAGACCTGGTGGTAAATTGTCGGATCGGAAGTGCCCGTTTTCATCAGATGTCCCATTGATTTTGATTTTATCAATAAGGTCACGATCATTTTTAAGGCTTTCAGCAATGAGTCTAATATCCCTAATTCTAATATCAACGTTTTCAATCGGAGTAGGTTGTGGAGATTGCGTTGTAATCTGCAATTGGATCGTTCCATCTTGTAGTTCCCCGGATTTGAAAAAATTCTTGAATTGGGTGAATATAGTCTCCTGTTTGTTCATTGTAAGCGGCACATAATGAACACCCCCGTTTGTAACCGACACAGATTTTCCAATTCGGCTTTGGTATCCAGATTTGTGGATATTAATGAGATAATTCCCTGGCGGTAGATCCCTGTATATAAATTCGCCTGTTTCGGCAGATGCAGTTTCAAAAATATGCCCGTTTCTGCTATCAATCTGAACCTGAACGCTAACAATAGGAAGCTGTGCCGGGGTTGTATCCGTAATATATCCGTGGACGGTGCCTTTTTCAACGCGTGGGTCTGATTCTTGCGCGGTGACCCCAGCGGGATATAGAAGGACATACGCAACTAAAATGAGGGTTACCCTAAAATGCATCAGTTGAATGTTCCTTTTGGGTCTACGAAGTTATTTTAATGTAACCTATCACAACCTTTGCCAAAATGCAAGTGTTATTTTTTGGCGTGAGATGCGGAGAGGGTGGATAGCAAAAAACTGTTCAATAAATGAACACTATAGCACAAATTATGGCAGAAATTGGTTGCAATACACCGATTTTATGCTAAATTTTGTGGCATACAATTTGCATTATAGGTTCCAGATAGTATAAAATGCGTACGACCTACAAACGCTATCATAAAACCGAAGGAGAAGATTATCATGTCAAAATCACTTTACCTGTTTCTCATTACGGGCTTAATTCTATCAGTAATTTGGATTCCACCCGCGTTCGCGAAAAAACATACCGACAAAAACGCGAAAAAACATAGGGACCAAAAAGTTACGGAGATGGAAGAAGTCGTAGAGGTGCCGGAGGTGACGGTGACGGCGACACGCGCTGAGAAAGAACCTTTCAAAACGCCTAATTCTATTACTGTCCTCAATTTAAAAGAATTAGAACGTACTAAAGCGGAACACGCGTCCAATCTACTCCGTGATTCTGTCGGCGTCATCGCACAAGAGACAACGGTCGGGCAAGGTTCACCGATGCTCCGAAGCCTAACGGGTTACCAGACGTTGATACAAGTCGATTGGGTCCGCCTGAATAACTCGACATTTCGTTCAGGACCTAATCAATACACGGCAACTGTTGGGCCGGAAATGTTAGAGCGGGCAGAAGTGTTGCTCGGTTCAAGTTCCATGCTATACGGCAGCGGAGCGATGGGGGGTGTTGTTAGTTTCTTTACGAAAGCGGTGCCGATCAATCCTGCACAAGAAACTTTGGACATACAACCACGGTTGCTGGCTCGCTACTCGACTGCCACACAAGAAAAACTCGGTCGGTTAGAAGTAACAGGGAACCAAGGCAATTTTGGATTCATCGTTGGTGGGGGTGTGCGAGATTATGGCGATCTAACACCGGGAAGTGGGTATGATCTCCACTACAAAAATCGGAAGTATGAAATCGTGGACGACATGCCGAGCGGCGTGAAGCTTTATGAGTATGATGAAGTGCGTGCGCTATCAAAAGACAACATCCCTGAGAAATGGCTCATTGAAACCGAGGGTCCCTTAGGTTGGCGAGCGTTTGATGCGGATGCAAAATTTGGGTATCAGCTCAGCGATACAAGTACTATCAACGTTGCGTATCAGATGTGGCGGCAGCCGCAAACCCCACGCTATGATAAGCTGGCCCCACAGGAGTTTGCCGAGTTCTTTTTTGAACCGCAAAATCGTGACCTCGTTTATGCTAATTATTTAGTAAACCCAACGGAGGGGCGCATTGACACGCTCCGAGTGACAGCTTCTTATCACCGTCAAAAAGAGGGACGCAATGAGGTGAAACGCGATGCTGCACCTGCACGTAGACACCGATACGATACGGTCAACACTATCGGTTTAAGCGCACAAGCTGTCAGTTCAATTCTCCCTCGGCAACGTTTGGTCGGCGGCGGTGAATTCTACTTGGATATGATAGAGAGTCGTACCGTTAAAACAGATGATAAAGGTAAAGAAACGGTTGACGAAAATCTTGGACGTTTCATCGACGGTTCGCAGTTCTGGGATGCAAGTCTCTATCTGCAAGATGAAATTAAGGTACATGATCGCGTTGAATTGACACTTGGTGGACGTGCTACGTTTTATCAAACCAATGCCGATCTCTCCGTCCGGGATTCGGCTTTTGATGCGTTCAATGTATTCGACAGCAGTTTGACAGGAAGTGCGGGAGTGGTCGTCGGTTTGACGGAATACCTGAATGTTGTCGGCAATTTTGGAACGGCTTTCCGCGCGCCCTCTCTAAACGATACAACGGCAGTAGAAGTCACGAATGAGGGTGTCACGGCACCGAGTCCGGATCTTAGCCCGGAGACTTCGTGGACGGCTGAAGCCGGTCTGAAGGCACAACATTCCTATTTCCGTGGT
This sequence comes from Candidatus Poribacteria bacterium, assembly GCA_963668035.1. Lineage (GTDB taxonomy): Bacteria > Poribacteria > WGA-4E > WGA-4E > WGA-3G > WGA-3G. The sequence goes on from OY764073.1 coordinate 2,940,155, forward strand.
GCCTTAACGCTGTTCTACAGTCAGGTTAGCGGTTTAGTGGGTCGCAAACCTGTTCAAGAGGCGTACGAAGGTCAGGCACTTCCGCAGCTGCATCAAGATCTCATCAGACAGTACCCAGATATTGATGTCCTCGTCTTTGATAACATTGATCAAGCACAATTTATCGGGTTTGAATTAGCCGGACTCGTTCCGATTCGTCCGGATTTGTCGGTCTTTGGTAATACAGCATTGCTGCGTGGAGAAGTCCTCAAGATTGCAGGTGAAGCACCGGATCCGGAGAAGCCTTGGGAAGCACGTACGCGTAGAGAACCGCCGTTGAACGGAATTGTTGGTATTCAGTGGGAACCGCTGAATACGCAGTATTGGGCGATGTTTTTTGTGCGCGCTGCAGCGGAACAGCGAAGGTTGAATCGAAGCGACATCCGCGACCCACGGATTCAGGGCTCAACGCGCGACCCGGCGGAAGTTAAATTTGACTCCAACGGTGCTGCAATAGATGCTGGCACACCGAGCTGGTGGACGCTCAACGTCCGCGGTGGTGTCAAGCTGTTTGATTATACACGGTTGACATTATCCGTAGAGAACCTGCTCAATCGGCGGTATCGTCAGCACGGCTCTGGCGTGAATTCGCCGGGGTTCAATGTGAGTTTGAGTCTGGACAACCGGTTTTAACAATCGAATTTTTTCTTTATAAATTCGACGACGATTTCTGGTACCATCTCCCGCAATTTTTCCGCGCTCATTCTCCGCTGTGCCATCTGCACGACTTCCATCACAAGCGTTGAACTGATATGTGCGTATTGCGTGTTCGCCATCATAAAGAGGGTATCAATGTCAGGGGCGATCTGCTGATTCATTCGTGCCATTTTGAATTCCCATTCAAAATCGGAGACCTCGCGCAATCCACGGATGATGGCACACGCGCCGCGAGCCTGGGCATAATCCACCGTCAACCCGGTATACCCATCAATGGTGGCTTGCGGGTACGGTTCAATGACGACTTGCAGCATCTCTCTGCGTTCCTCAAGTGTAAAACGTGCGGGTTTGGCGGGGTTCACACCGATAGCAACGACGAGTTCGTCAAAGATACCGAGGTTGCAAATGCGATCGATGAGGTCGGCGTGTCCGTTGGTGACAGGGTCGAAACTTGCGGGGAAGATTGCGATCTTTTTTGACATTATGATTTCCTTGAGGGTCCATATAGTGTATCCAGTTGAACCGAGGCTCGCGAAAAAGCGGGTGTTCGGGGAGAAACGAATAGATCGGATATCGCTGTAAGATGCGTTCGGTTCCACACCTTTATGACATTATCCTCTCCTAGGCTCACAAAGCGGTTTGAATTGACAGGCGAAATTGCAACAGTGCGAATCCAAGTCCCGTGGCTAAACTCGGCAATTGGTTTAATTTCTGGGAGTTGTTGTCGAATGATTGTCGGGTCGTTGTTCCAGCGATACCAGATAGAAAATCCAAAGATACCCCCAATGACAACTAAAGCGACAGACAACAAGAGTAGTTTTTTCAATTTCATTTAGGATTTCCTCCTTTGCTACCGCGACTATATGTAATTACGTTTCTGATAAAAACCAAGGTTTTTCGGACATTCGTAGTAAGGCGATTCTGCGGCGTACTCGCTCAAATGCGACGTGCATTATCACCTTTCGGATGGCGCAATGAATTGCGCCACTATGAACCGCCTATCAGTTTAGATGTGACAAGCTACTAGGACTTCTCGGTGCCTTCGATTTCACGACGGATTCGGTTCACTGTTCGTTTTAGGCTCGGAGATACCGAAGCGGCACGTTCTAAATCCCACTGGTTGTGGACAAAGTCACTAAGCAGCGCGTTGTATCTAGGACCGACGACGCGGTTCGCGCCTCGGGCTGGCACTAAGGCTTCGCGGACTGTCCTCTGTTTACACCTTCGGGCAAGGGAAACAAGAAACTCTTTAGGGTTGGGAATGTTATCAGTGTTGAGCGGCACCCGATGTATAGGTATGGATAAAAATTCTGATAGTGCCTGTCGGTCCGCCATTATCCAAGATTCGATCTCCATCACCGCAACGCGGAAGAGAAACCGGGGGTTTAGGGGGCCTCTTATCCAAGATCGAATGAGGGTTGATGGACATATATTAGGAGAATCTAAATCTGTCAACATAAAGATGCCACATCCTTCATGGGCTGTTCGGTTGAAATTTCGTGCCTTTTGTTGAAGGTAAGATTTGCCTTCGTACATGACTTTTCGCTCAATGTCAATGCCGAAATGCTTCAGAATTTTAGTGGAAACGACTTCGCCTAATACATCTTCAACGACCAAAGTAACGTTGTTTAGATTCATTCTAATAAACCTAATTTCCAAGCATGTTCGGGATGCATTCCAGAGAGCACCATTTCACCAACTGTAAAACCTGCTTCAAGGAAGTGTTCCACTACATCAAGATCAGAGGCAATTCTCACTTCTGTGCCTTTTTTTGTAAGTGCTAGTACAAGTGTCTCTGACCCATCAATACCTGGTTCACTCAGCAGCTTATCACTATGGGTGCTAACTAACACTTGGGAGTCTCTGTTTAATTGCATGCCAGCGATCATGGATGCGAATTTAGAAACGATTCCCAGATTCAATGAGAGTTCAGGCTCTTCCAATAAAATAACTGCGTTCTCTTCAAGGAGTGCCCAAAATAAACCGATAAGCCGGAGAGTTCCATCAGAAAATTGGTCTTCACGTTGCCATCCGGCATTGGGGAGCCAATCGGCATAACGTGCTTGTAAATGAGGTTTCCCTGTCCGTTCGTCACGAATAAATGCCAGTTCCTTAAACTGTGGTACGGCAATCTTGAGGGCTATTTCAATTTTCTTTAGACGGACCCGGCGGGTTTCGTGATCAACATTGGCAATTCTCTCAAGAAATGCTTGTCCAAATGGATCTTCTTCAATGATTTTACCTTGAAACGAATCTGAAAATCGTAAAAACTGGGGTACCAGATGCAGATAGGTGACGTTTCGGAGGAATCGCGCAATCTCTCGAAACTTTACATTGACAGCGGCATGCTCAAGGTAGGTCTGGGTGAGTCGTTCTGGGTCCACCGTGTCGTCCGCATCAGGTCTATTTATGAGCAGTTCACCTGTCTTCCAGACCCGTTCGTATGTAAGATAAGGTTGACAATTTTCCGCGTTTTCTTGGCGAAACCCCAACCCATATCGCCATTTTGTAGATGCGTCTGCATGATCTGCAAGGTGAATTTCGATCGCAACTTCGGCATCACGATTTACGGACAAACTGCGAATTTTAGAGATACCGCCCCGGGTGCTGACAGCTTTCTGAAAGCCACCGCCTTCGGTTTTGGCAATATCGTGGAGAAAACGGAAGAGGTCAAGCAGATTAGATTTGCCTGAGGCATTCGGGCCGACAATGAATTGGCGTTCCCGCAGCTGAACATCAATATGCTGGAAGTTCCGCCAGTTTTTTACAATAAGCCGACTAATAATCATAAGGATAGCCCCCTCTGAGATTTATACTAAAGCCGATAATTATTTAGACACCCGGTGGCATCACAGGGATTGGGGAACCCAACCGCTACGAGTGGGTTTTTGTATAGGTCCCATCGTTGCGTGCCCACATATTTTCAGGTTTTACTAGTGGCGTAGGACACTCGCCATTGGCAACAAAGTTTACAACTCGCGTGTTAAATTTTATCACAATCTATTTCGTGAGGCAAGAGTTATTAGGAAAAGATCGCGAGCACAGCTCGCTCCTACAGGCAAAAAAATTCACATATATAAAGTGAATAGGGACAATTGGATGCCTCTGGTTTGTGTGTTTGTTTTTGAAATGAAAATAAAAAAATTTGCCTGCATTTTGAAAGTGTGATATAATAGCAACATTATATAGCAAGGAGGCTAACTAAGTTATGGGAAAAATTAACACACTTGTTTTTGCAGGTGGTGCGATTCATAATTGGAAAGGTTGTAGCGACGCGATCGTGAATGTGCTTTCACAGCGAGATGAATTTGAGATTACCAGAGTTGAGGAAGACCTTGACGCGCTTGTTTCACCGAATTTGGATCCGTACGATCTTATCGTTTTTTATTATACGGTGGGTGAGATTTCGGATGCACAGAAGAACGGTTTGCTCAATCATATCGCTTCGGGTAAAGGATACGTCGGTGTCCATTCGGCGGCAGATTCGTTTCGCGGCTGTCCAGAATATCGTTCAATGGTAGGTGGCTACTTCGTTACACATCCACGCTACCGCGACTATCAGGTGAGCATCGTTGATAGTGAGCACGAAATTACCGAAGGGCTCGATGAATTCGTCGTGACGGACGAGCAGTATATCCTCGATTACGATCCACGGAACCATGTGCTGGCATCCGCATTGTGGAAAGGTGATGCTGTGCCAGTGGCGTGGACAAAGAATTGGGGTGAAGGTAAAGTTTTTTATCTCGCGCTCGGTCACGATCCTGCAGCCTGTCAGCACGAAATGTTCGGGACGCTGCTACAGCGGGGTGCTCTCTGGGCAGGCGGCAACGGCGGCGAGTAGTTATAGGACTTAGCAAAAAGGGGGCGAGGAGACCTCGCCCCTACGATTTAACCTCACGCTTCAAAAAAAGAATATGAAACAGAAAATTACGAATATTCAGGTATCATCTGAATTGCCCTCACACCGACACCTGTTTCTGAACGATGCGCCGTTTGTTGTGCTTCACGTATCCCTGATTGAAAAATTTGGGCTGCGTATCGGTTTAGAGATTGAAGCTGAGATTATCGAAAAGATAATTGCGGCGGATGAAGTGATGCGTGCGAAGAACCTTGCGTTAAGGCTGCTCCGTGAAGAGAAAGATAATAACGCCAAAGCAGACGAGTCGGAAGATTCTCGTCCCACACCAAAACCGAAAACATATACCAAAAGTGAAATGGAAAGACACCTTGCGCGAGAAGGTTTTTCAGCAGGTGCGATTGAAACATCTATTGCGGAGCTGATTCGTTCAGGACATATTCGCGACCGGAAGTACGCAGAGAATTGGATTGTCCGCAGGCAAAAATCGAATCCGCGCGGGAAAACATTGCTTAAGCATGAACTGGTTGACAAAGGTATCGACAAAGAGACAGCAGAACAGGTCGTAGCAACCGTCCGGACCGAAGACGAGACAAAAGTTGCTCTTCAAATTGCACAAAAACGAGCGAAGCAGTATAAGCGACTGCCCGTACATGTTGCTAAACGGCGACTTTACGGATTTTTGGCGCGGCGCGGTTTCGGGTCTGACATTGTTCGGCAGGTACTTGAGCAGATTTTTTAAAGAGAAAAAATCGCGAGCACAGCTCGCTCCTACAACCGAAAAAATTCACACATATAAAGTGAATAGGGACAATTGAATGGCCCTGCTGTGTATCTATTTTTGTCTTGACTTCTGGACGAGAATTGACTATAATTGGAATAGAAATCATAGGAGTAAAATTTAGATAATGACATCAGATGAAATCAGAGCCAGTTTTTTAGAGTACTTCCGCAAACATGGACACGCGATCGTTCCGAGTGCGTCCTTGATCCCGGCGGGTGATCCGACGTTGTTGTTTACCAACGCTGGTATGAACCAATTCAAGGATGTGTTTCTGGGTATCGGACAGCGGGAATATACGCGTGCCGTTGATACGCAAAAATGTCTACGCGTCAGCGGTAAACACAACGATCTTGAAGAGGTCGGTTATTCACCGAGCCATCATACCTTCTTTGAGATGCTTGGGAACTGGTCATTTGGCGACTATTACAAACAGGAAGCGATCGCCTTTGCGTGGGAATTGGTAACCGAACTTTGGCAGATTCCGACGGAACGTCTTTGGGCGACAGTGTATGTCGACGATGACGAAGCAGAGAATCTCTGGCTCAAGGAAACAGATTTGCCGCTCTCGCGTATCCGTCGCTGCGATAAGGATAATTTTTGGGAAATGGGAGAGACCGGTCCTTGTGGTCCGTGCAGCGAACTGTTTGTGGATATGGGTGTTGAATTGTATCCTGAAACTGCGAATGATCCGGATACGGGTCCCAACGTTAGCGATCGGTTCCGAGAATTCTGGAATCTGGTGTTTATCCAATACAATCGGAACGAAAGCGGTACACTTGAACCGCTGCCTGCCACTCATGTAGATACAGGTATGGGTTTTGAACGGATTACCTCTATCTTGCAAGGTGTCGACTCAAACTATAAGACAGATATTTTTACACCGCTCTTGTCGACCATTGCGGATATAACCGATACCGCCTATTTTGATGATGAACGTGGGTTACCGCATCGGGTTATCGCTGATCATATCCGGTGTTTGACGTTTGCAATCGGGGATGGTGTGATGCCGTCTAATGAGGGACGCGGTTATGTTATTCGCCGCATTTTACGCCGTGCTGTGCTTTACGGAAAGAAATTAGAGATGGACACAGCGTTCATCTACCGCCTCGTTGATAACGTTATCGAATTGCTCGGTGATGTATTTCCGGAGGTGCTGCCACGCCGTGAATTTATCACGCGAACGATTCAGGGTGAAGAGGACCGCTTTCATCAGACGCTTGCGCGCGGTTTAGAACTTCTCGATGAGTCGTTCGATACGCTGACAGAAAAAGGGAGTACACAACTTGATGGGCAGCGCGCGTTTGCGTTGTACGACACGTTCGGTTTTCCGCTGGATTTGACACAGATGCTTGCTCGGGAGCGGGGGTTCACTGTTGACGATGCGGGTTTTGCGGACAGCATGGAGGAACAACGGTCGCGCGGTCGCGCCGCCTGGGAAGCGAAAGGGGGTGCGAAAGACGAAGAGATTTCTATTTACGCAGAAGTGCTTAAAGAACATGGCGAAACGGAATTTGTCGGCTATAGCGAAGACAACATTGAAGCAGAGATCGTGGCTTTAATTTCGGATTCGGAATCCATAGGCAGTGCGCGGGAAGGCAATGAGGTGTTCGTGCTGCTGAATCGCACGCCTTTCTACGGCGAGGCTGGGGGTCAAGTCGGCGACATCGGTATAATTGAGAGTGAAAACGCGAAGTTGCGTGTTCAAGACACACTCAGACCTTCCGCGGACCTGGTTGTCCATAGATGTAAGGTGCTTACGGGTGAGATTACGCCCTATACCGCTGTGCATGCAAAAATTGATACGGAACATCGAAGTGCGGTTGCGGTGAGTCACACAGCGACGCATCTCTTGCACAGTGGCTTACGCGAAGTGCTCGGAACACACGTTGGTCAAGCGGGTTCACGCGTTGAAGCCGGTAGACTCCGGTTTGACTTTTCACACTATGAGTCAGTCTCGGTGGAGCAGTTAGATGAGATTGAGACATTCATCAACGCAAAAATCCGTGGAAACGATGCGCTTTCTATCAGTGAAATGCCGCTGGATGCGGCGAAAGCGAAAGGGGCGTTAGCCTTTTTCGGGGATAAGTATGGCGACATCGTCCGGGTGGTGCAAGCCGGAGACTATAGTGTTGAACTTTGCGGTGGTACACATGTCGGTGCGACAGGCGAACTCGGTTTCGTGAAACTTATGAGTGAGAGCAGCATCGCCGCGGGTGTCCGCCGCGTTGAGGCACTCACGGGACATGCAGCGGTGATGCGTATTCAGGAAGAGAGTGCGTTACTTTCTAACGCAGCGGGTCTGCTAAAAGCCCCTAAAACGGATGTGCTGGAACGGATCGAACGGCTCTTGCAAGAACAACGCGACTTAGAACAGCAGCTGCAGCAACTTAAAAGCGAACACGCGCTCGGTAACGTTGATGCTTTAGCGAAGGACGCGATGCCTGTAGAAGATGTACAGGTTGTCGCTGCATGTGTTGCAGATACAGATAGAGAGGGGCTGCGTCGCTTGGTTGACGCGCTCAAAAATCGCTTAGGCTCCGGTGTTGTTGCGCTTGCGGCTGTGACAGGCAATGAGGTCGCTTTTGTGGTCGGTGTAACCTCAGATTTGGTAAAAAGTCATGGTTTGCAGGCAGGCAAAATTATCTCTGAGCTAACACAGTTAGCAGATGGTCGCGGTGGGGGTCGTCCGGAACTGGCACAAGGTGGCGGCAAAAACCCGAACAAAGTGGACGCGGCTATTGCAGCGGCAGGTGAAATCGTCAAAAAACAACTTCAAAGATAATTATCCACAAAGATCGTGCAAAGGAATAGGAATTATGGATTGGAATTTTATTGGTTCAATTTTTTGGAAATTTAGCCTCGGCGTTTTGCTACTTGCGCTTACAGCACTCGCCGGGTATTTCTGCGCAGCAATCGGTAGTTTGCGGAATTCGCTAAATAGCATCCGAAATACGTTGAATTCTATAGAAACTATTGTCAACCAAGAGATCGGGGAATTGATTACGGATGTGGATAAGACGGTGAAAGAGGTAAACAAAGAATTGCCGGAGCTGCTCCAGAACCTAAACAGGTTGACAGCATCGTTACAAGAGATCAGCGAGTCGGAAATCCAACCGACTGTGCATAACATCCAAGAAATGAGCAGTGCGCTGAATCAAAGCATCCAAGAGCTCGAAGAATTAGTTCAAAAAATAAGCAGTTTCTCTGGTCAGACGATTGAACAAGCGACGTTTTTCCGTAACCAGATAGCGGTCTCCCTGGCTGATATTGTCAGTTTGTGGCAAGGCATCAAAGCGGGTTGGGAGAGTTTCGCTTCTACACAATCAGAGGATCCAGAAGAAAGTGTTCCGACATCCGAGGTGCCCGAGGCGTAATTGAATGCGGTAACCTCTAAATAGACTTTACCCTAACAACAAGTTTTGGCTCACAATCGATGCCACTTCATAGATAGATTTAACCCAGTAAGAAAGGAGAAAAAAATGAGTAATAATGGCCAGAACAACGGCTTAGCAATGGTTTTTGCATTTTTCACTGGCTTTATGGCGGGTGCTGTCGTCAGCCTGCTCTATGCGCCGAGTTCCGGGAGGGAGACTCGGCAGAAGATTCGCGACACTTCGATTGACGCAAAGAATCGGACGATTGAACTTGCACACCAAGCGTCTAATAGTGCGCGACAAGGTGTTCAGACAATCGTGGAACAAGGCAAAGAGGGGGTTCATAGTATTGTGGACACCTCAAAAGAACGCCTCCATGACGCAGGCGAACAGGTAAAGAGTGCAGTGGAGACAGGTCGTAAAGTTTCCGCAGATGTGCGCGCTACAATTGCTGAATCCATTCCCGGTGTTGGTGACAATGCTGGCACCGAGGAAGAGGCTCCTGAGGAGGCCTAAGGGGCTTTTCTGCAAAGGCTAATTTTAACCGTGGCGGGCTTCGTCCCGCCCTTATGAATGTATCGTATTTTTAAATGGATGAAAATTGAAAAGTTAAGAGCTCTGCTTGAAGATGTTAGCGGTGGAGAGGTTGCGGTGGAGGACGCGTTGCAATCTCTTCGGACGCTTCCGTTTGAAGATTTAGGGTTCTCAAAGATTGATCACCATCGTCAGCTGCGTACAGGGTTCCCAGAAGTCATTTTTTGCCAAGGTAAAACAGTTGAACATGTCAAGCAGATTAGCGAACGGATTCTCGCTGCGGGGCATCCGCTTCTTGCGACGCGCGCCACGCCCGACATGTATGCAGCAGTAAAAGCGATTCAGCCTGCGGCACGCTATAACGAACTTGGACGGACGATTAGCGTCAGGGAGTCTGAAGCAGAAGGCAGATCGGGGATTCTGGTTGTCTCTGCTGGTACGTCCGACTTGCCGGTCGCAGAGGAAGCCGCTGAAACGGCACTGATGATGGGGAACTCCGCAGAACGCCTTTATGATGTCGGGGTGGCAGGATTACACCGCCTCATCGGCAATCACGAGAAGCTTCTAAGTGCGCGTGTTATCATCGTTGTTGCGGGGATGGAGGGCGCGCTGCCGAGCGTTGTGGGTGGGTTGGTGGATTGCCCGGTCATTGCTGTTCCTACGAGTATCGGCTACGGGGCAAGTTTCGGTGGGCTCGCTGCGTTGTTAGGTATGCTCAATAGCTGCGCGTCTGGTGTTACGGTTGTAAACATTGATAACGGTTTCGGGGCGGGTTATAGTGCCTCACTGATGAACCGACTTTCGGAATAAGTTCAACCCCTACTCCTCTCTTTCCTTGAATCTTTTTAGGCCTTGAATCTTTTTAGGCCTTGAATCTTTTTAGGCCTTGAATCTTCTCAGGACAACAGTTGCCCTTAAAGTTTTCGAGGCTTCTTGTGAACCTAAACCTATTTTAGAGGGAGTGTGTTCTGCCTTTAGTTGAACAGCTTCACTATCAATGTTAAGGGTGACGATATCCGATCCAATTTTGCATCGGATCTGGTACGGCACTGATTCAGGGCGGTTCTGTCCATAAGAAGGGGGGTGCCATGTTACACCAGACATATCCGCATAAGTTGCGAAGCACACTGTAACAGCTTCGGCGATGTCTCCTTTGGTGTCAAGGACTTGTTGTGCGGCACTCACTGCACTCTTTGTGGCATGCTCCAAATGTTCTTGAGCGGTTTTTGTATCAATTTCGTCAACATCATCGTCGTTATCTGTGCTCCTTCGTAGCGCAAAGTAGACAACTGCCCCAAGTACACAGAGAAAAGCGGCCGTGCTGAGCAGAACAGTTGTTCGTAATTCGTGACGGCGCGTTATGTTTTCAAAATCTTCGCGGTGATGTGGATAAAAAGCGTCGTGTGCAGAAATCGGGGGATGCCAACAGAGCATACTGATAGACAGCAGTAGGAGCGGGGAAAGTAAAAATTTTTGGAGCATGCGTTTGGACCTGCCTTTATCCGTAAGTATAACATAGGCATAAAAAATTTGACTTGAAATCGTAAATTTGATATAATACACCCATAAATTAGATAAAAATAAGGAGACAAAGATTTGCAGCAAAGAACACCAATTGAAGAACAGATTGATCTGCCTTTTGTAGAATCGCTACGGATTAGTTTCCAGAGTTTGAAGATCCGTTTTGGTCGTTCCATCATCACGACGGCAGGGATTACATTGGGTATCGCGTTTTTGGTTTCGGTATGGACAAATAACGAAATCGGTGTGGCACTACAAGAGAGCGGGCGACAATCAACAATTAACACTTTTGAAGAGACAACGGAACAAGGTATTTCCACAAAAGATATATGGCTTATTGTTATGTCGTTGATCGTGTGTGTGGTAGGTATCGCCAACTCGATGTTGATGGCAGTAACAGAGCGGTTCCGCGAGATCGGTACAATGAAATGTCTCGGTGCGTTAGATGGGTTCGTGGTTCGGTTGTTCCTACTTGAATCAGGATTTCAAGGGTTTTCAGGGGCACTGATCGGGGCACTGATCGGAACATTAGGTGCGGTTCTTTTGGGACTTAAGGACTATGGGTTAGACTTATTCTTCTATTTCCCGCTCTTACCGGCACAGCCTGAAAACGGACCGATGCAGCTGGGTGTGATAGTGGTCATTCTGCTTGGGTGTATCCTCGGCATGATTTTGGCAGTTATCGGTTCATCGTTTCCTGCGTGGCGTGCTGCGAAACTCCCGCCTGCTGAAGCGATGCGGACCGAGGTATAAGCACGGAGGACAATTATGGCTGATATCGTTGTGAAAACTGAAGATGTCGTCAAAGAATATCGTATGGGTTCCAATATTCTTCGTGCTTTGGACGGCATCAATATTGAAATTGAACGCGGAGAGTATATTTCGCTGATGGGTCCCTCGGGTTCCGGTAAATCTACGCTCTTTAACATGATCGGTGCGCTTGATCGCCCGACAGAGGGTCAGGTGTACATTGATGGTCAAAATATGTCCGAACTTTCACAAAGGCAGATTGCGGCGTTTCGGTGCCACCGTGTGGGCTACATTTTTCAGAGTTATAACCTCCTGCACGTGCGGAGCGCGCATGGCAACGTAACGCTGCCGATGATTTTTGCGGGGATCCCTGATAAACAACGGAATGAGAAAGCCGAAAAGTTATTGGATATGGTAGGATTGGGGGATAGGATGTATCACCTTCCGGATGAACTCTCCGGGGGTCAGCGTCAACGCGTGGCTATAGCGCGAGCACTTGCGAACGATCCGAGTATTATCCTTGCCGATGAACCGACAGCCAACCTTGATACGATTACGGGGCGCGAGATTATTGATCTGATCAAACGCTTGAATACAGAGCAGGGTGTCACTGTAATTTCGGCAACGCACGACCTGAAGATGCTCGATGTCTCTGATAGGATTGTGGATATCCGGGACGGCCTCGTGGAGCGTATCAGGAATCGTGATGAGATTGAAATCGAGGTCGGTGAAGTCGGCGGTGAAGGCGAATAAAGCCCCTTAAATTTCCGACAAGAGAACCGGACGATTTTCGCGAAGCGATTTTAACGCTGCGAACCCCATCACGACAGGTGCGCGACCATCGGCACCTGTAACGGAGGGGGGTGTGTCGTCCTGAATGCAGGCAAAAAACGCTTGCAATTCTGCAAGAAATGCGGACCGATAACGTTCTACGAAGAAATACGGTGGCAATGCAGCACGGCTGCCTTCGCTACCGCTGAAGGTAACGGTATCTGTCAGTGGATTCGCCGCTGTAACCATTCCTTTTGAACCGAAGACCTCAACGCGCTGGTCGTAACCATAGACGGCTTCCCTACTATTATCAATTGTTCCGATAACGCCATTCTGGAATCGTAAGGTGATAACCGTTGTGTCAATATCGCCGGCTTCACCGATCTGTGGATCGACGCGCACGTCGCCCGCCGCGTAGATTTCAACGACTTCGTCTCCAATCAGATAACGCGCCATATCAAAATCGTGGATTGTCATGTCGAGGAAAATGCCGCCTGAGACCTTGACGTATTCAATCGGTGGTGGTGCGGGGTCCCGGCTCGTGATCCGCATGATATGCGGCTCCCCAATCTCACCCGAAGCGACAGCTTCACGCACTCGCTTAAAACTTGCGTCGAATCTACGATTAAAACCGACCTGAAACTTTACGCCTGCCTTTTCTACAATCGCTAAGGTTTCGTCAATCTGTTCCAAATCAAACGCAATTGGTTTTTCGCAAAAGATGTGTTTCCCGGCTTTCGCGGCGGCTTGGCTGATTTCGACATGTGTATTCGTTGAGGCGGTGATAAGTACAGCTTCGATCTGTGGATCTGCCAAGAGGGCGTTATAATCTGTTGTCACTTTTGGGACATTAAACTGTGCAGCGATAGCTTCTACATTCGGACGGTTTAAACTGCAAATCGTGACGAGTTCAACTTCTGGTATATTCTGGGTGAGGTGTTCAATGTGCAGCTTGCCAATGCGTCCTACACCGATAAGACCGACACGGATTTTTGTGTTTTTGTTCATTGTTCTCCTACGACTTGTTTAAATGTCTCTGGATAAAAAGCAGAGCCATTCAATTTTAAGAAATTATTGGGTTTTACGTCTTTTTTTAAGGATTCGGTTCGGTTAGGAAACCGAACCTACCGGGCATGGGGACAAAAATTTGATGAAAATGGACAATTGAATGTCTCTGGATAAAAAGGTTGATTCTGTGCGTTCAATATGCTATCCTATTAACGACGTGGGAAGAAGGTATCAATTCCTGCTTCAATGTCTTCTATCGGATGCCCGTATTGCCGCTGATAGCTTTCGTGGGTGTCTCGCTCTGTTTCGGTTAGCTGGGTGAGCGGAAAGGTGAGCGTTTGTTTACTATGCTTGCCAGATTCGCTCATTGCGATGTTCATCTCTTGGTCCTGCCGACCGAGTGCGGCACCGTATTCGGGTTCAGAATTGTTAAGGACAGCCGTAGCGATACTAAGCAGCTCATCTGCTACCGCGATCTGCCCTTCGGAAAGTGGGTAGTGTTTAAGCGGGTTTTCCCAAGTGATAGTCTGGTCCGGTAATTCCAATGAGATTTTCTCAATGACGTTAGTGCCATCTACGTCAATTGTTGTGCGCTGCGGACGGTGGGCGACACCTTTCGCGCCAGATTGTAATTGATCTGCGGGTGTCACATAGATGTCTTCGCCGACGATGGTGCCTTTGCTGCCGTCAATCTGTGAGATTCCGGTTTGCCCACGTCCCAAGGAACGGGCGTGGATGACATTGGAATAGACCATGAGGGCAGTAGCGTTGTTGTCGAACTCAATAAAACCGAGGCTCCACCTTTCGCTGGTGTGATGACGTTTCATCCTGTCAATGATCGGAATTACGGGGGTTGTCTGTGTGATACCGAGTGCTGATTTGGGTTCACCCCCGGCGCGGAGGCGGAGCATGCTCATGCCGTGATGACCGCCTTCGTAAAAGATGCGGTAAATTCGAGCGACCTCGCCGATAACATCCGTTTCAATCACCTTGGATAAGAACCGTTCGCGTGGTGCGCGATAATAGTTTTCAGCTATCTCAAGTTTGACATGATTCGCCTTGGCACGTTCAATCATGAGGTCTGCGGTTGGGAGTGTGACGGCGATAGGTGTTTCACAGAGGATGTGAACGCCGGCATCTGCCATAAAGCAGGCGATTGCGTGGTGTGCGACACCCGGCACGGTAATATCAACGACATCAAGTGCTTCATGGGCGACGAGATCACGGACGTTTGTGTAAGGGGTCGCGCCGTATTCTTTGGCGTAGTGGGTCGCGGTCTCTTCGTCTATATCGCAAATCGCGACGAGGTTGTAAACGTCTTTGAGTTTTGCGATAACAGGTAAATGCGCGCCGCCGCCGCGGCGTCCTGCGCCGACTAAAGCGATATTGAGTTTGGACATGGAAGTTTGCTCCTTTCCAGCGGATATCATAATTATATCAGAAAAATATACCAGAAAAACAGAGTGTTGTCAAGAAAAAGCGGAACCATTCAAAGGCCATGTTAGCTATCATCTTTAAAGAACTTCAATGCTATACGTATTCAAAAAAATACCGGCGTATTCAGTTCCTGATTTTATGTGGATTCGCACTGCTGTTTTTCGTTGGCATCGTTGAATTCTATGCGAATCGGACGCTCAATGTCGGGCAACAGACCTATAAATTCTGTGTGATTCTGCTGTTTATTTTCCAATTTTGGGTGCCGAGGCAGGCAGTAGAGGTTTGGCATAGAGATGGAAATCTATCGGGAAATGGCGTAAACGGAGCCCTACTTGCGTTGTCACCCTTGGCAAGTTGGAAAATTTTGGCAGGTAAATTGAGTGCTATTGTGTTTTGGACAGTGTGGAGTATTTGGTTAACGCTCCCCCTGTTCGCGCTTTCAAGTTACACCGGCGGTTTGGCGGTTTCGCAATTGGCGAGATGCGGTGCAGTCTTCTTGGTGAGCTGTATCTTTTTCGCACTCGTCGGGATCAGTTTTGCGTTGTGCAATCCGCCGGCTCGGGCAAAAGGTTTAAGTTACGGATTGGTCTTGTTGCTAACGTTTGGACCGCTGCTTCCGATTTCCGTATTCGAGGCAATTCCTGCGTTAGATGTGATCAGTCCGTTGTGTGTAGTGTTGTCCATCTTGAACGCGGATCCAACGTCCTTATGGCTGTGGAATATTGGGCTGTTTTGTGTGCTATCTGTGCTGATCTTCCCAGTCTTGATGCGGTACAAACATAAGCTGTGATAAAGATATGGCGAACACACCAAAACATTCTTCAAATCTGCAAGAAACTCCACAGTCAGCCCATCCTGGTGTTACCTTTCGCGCGATTCTGCTTGGCATTATTCTTATCCCACCGAATACGTATTTTATTATGGCAAACCATCTGCGTTATCGGAGTACACTGCCGACGACGATGTCGCTAATTTACAACGTAGTGGTGACGCTGGTGGTGCTGACATGCCTAAATTTTCTGGTCAAACGGCTGCTGCCGCGCTTCGCGCTTCGACAGGGAGAATTGCTTACCATCTACGTCATTCTCTCGATCTCTTCGGCAATCGCGGGCCACGATATGATGCAGACCCTTGTGCCTGTGATTCCAAACGGCTTCTGGTTTGCCACCGCTGAAAACGAATGGCAACAACTCTTCTGGCGATATCTGCCGAGTTGGATGACACTCAGCGATTTGTCCGTCTTACAAGATTTTTACAATGGGGAAGCCTCTTTTTACTCGCAGCGGTATCTGATGGCTTGGTGGGAACCGGTTTTATGGTGGACGATCTTCCTGACCATGGTGATTTGGGTGATGATATGCATCGATCTATTGCTTCGAAAGCAGTGGATCGAACGGGAACGGCTCACGTATCCGATCATCCGTTTGCCGATAGAGATGACGCACTCAGACGGACGGCTCTTTAAAAACAAGATGCTGTGGGCAGGCTTCGCTATTGCAGCGAGCATTGAACTGATTAACGGCATCCACGCGTTCTTTCCGACCTTCCCAGAAATACCGGTTCGAAAGGTAGACCTTAGCATCTATTTCACTGAAAAACCGTGGAGTGCCATCGGCTGGACCCCCGTTTATATTCTGTCATTCGGTGTAGGACTTGCCTTTTTAATGCCGTTAGAGATGTCGTTTTCGCTTTGGTTCTTTTACTTCTTCTGGAAAGGTGAGCGCATTTTGGGAAGTGCGATGGGGTTACAGGCTTTGCCAGGATTTCCGTACGATGGACCGCAAGGGGTCGGCGCGTATCTGGGGATCGCCTGTTTTGGACTCTACGGTGGACGTAAGCATTTCTATGCGATGTTTAGAAATGTGACTGGAAAGAGAGGTACGTATCTTCCACCTGAAATGCGAGATACAACGGATTATCGGTGGCCCCTGGCAGGGTTGATAGGGGGTGTCCTTTTCCTCTTTATTTTTTCAAACCATGCGGGGATGGCAATTTGGCTGATAGCGTTGTACTTTACTATCTATTATCTGCTCGCGTTAGGCATTACACGGGTGCGCGCGGAGGTTGGTCCCCCGACACACGAGATGTTTTCGGCAAACCCGCGGCAATTTATTCTCGATTCGCTCGGTTCACGGATAATTCCACCACAGAGTTTAACGGTGCTGTCGCTGTATTTCGCGTTCAATCGTGGGTATCGGGCACATCCGATGCCCCATACATTGGAAGCCTTTAAACTTGTAGAAGTCGCAGATATGCGTGCGAGGCGGATGGTCGTCGCGCTGATGTGCGGAGTCTTTTTTGGTATTCTCGCTTCATTCTGGGCGTATCTGGCGGTTTCCTACAAGACCGGTGCGAATCCGTGGGTGGTCAAGGGCGGTTATAACATGCTCCGATCATGGCTCTATTACCCGACAGAAACAAACATCCCGGCGGTAACATTTATGGGTATTGGGTTTTTGTTTACAGGGTTGCTATGGTGGCTACGCACGCGTTTTCCGATGTTTCCATTTCATCCGACGGGCTATGCGGTCGCAAGTAGTACGTTGACCTTCGGTTGGCTCTGGTTCTCCGTTTTTATGAGTTGGGGCATCAAACACCTCATCTTGCGGTTCGGTGGTATCCGTCTGTACCATCGAGTGTTACCGCTCTTTTTGGGATTAATCCTCGGACAATTCGTAGTCGGTGGCACGTGGGTGCTGATCCGGCTTATCTGGGGTGTGTCGGTTTATTCTTTTTATCGTTAACTCGCGAATCTGTGTGCTGCCGAATTTGATCCTTAGGTTTTAATCAATATGACTTCAAAAACATGGTAAACACATCAAAATATCTCTCAAATCCTCAAGAAACACCGCAGCCTGGGCATCCGGGCGTAACTTTTCGCGCGATTCTACTTGGCATTATACTTATCCCACCGAACACCTATTTCATTATGGCGAACCATCTGCGTTATTGGAGTACGTTGCCGACAACGATGTCGCTGATTTACAACGTAGTGGTGACGCTGACGGTGCTGACATGCCTGAATTTTCTGGTCAAATGGCTGCTGCCGCGTTTCGCGCTCCGACAAGGCGAATTGCTGACTGTCTACGCTATCCTCTCCATCTCTTCGGCGATCGCGGGACACGATATGATGCAAACGGTTGTGCCTGTTATTCCCAACGGCTTTTGGTTCGCGACACCGGAAAATGAGTGGCAACAACTCTTTTGGCGGTATCTGCCGAGTTGGATGACGCTCAACGATTTATCTGTCTTGCAAGATTTTTACGACGGCGATACGAGTTTTTACACGACGCGCTATCTCGCAGCGTGGTGGGAACCGATTTTATGGTGGACGATCTTTCTGTCCGTGGTGATATGGGTGATGATTTGCATTGATCTGCTGCTCCGAAAGCAGTGGATCGAACGCGAGCGGCTCACCTATCCGATCGTGCGTCTACCGATAGAGATGACCTCCTCGGACGGACGGCTCTTTAAAAATAAGATGCTGTGGGCAGGTTTCGCTATTGCGGGGAGCATTGATCTGATTAACGGCATCCATGCATTTTTTCCATCGCTGCCGGAGATACCGGTGCGCAAAGCAGACCTGGGCATCTATTTCACCGAAAAGCCGTGGAACGCCATCGGTTGGACCCCCGTTTATATCCTGTCGTTCGGCGTGGGTCTTGCCTTTTTAATGCCGTTAGAGATGTCGTTTTCGCTTTGGTTTTTTTACCTGTTCTGGAAAGGCGAACGTGTGCTGGGCAGTGCGATGGGTTTGCAGGTTTTACCCGGTTTTCCGTACGATGGACCGCAAGGGGTGGGTGCGTATTTGGCTATCGCCTGCTTTGGGCTTTACGGGGGACGTAAGCATTTTTATGCGATGTTTAGAAACCTATCTGGAAAGCGAGCAGCGGATCTCTCACCTGAAATGCGAGATTCGACGGATTATCGGTGGCCACTGGCAGGATTGATAGGTGGTGTTCTTTTCCTCTTTATCTTTTCAAATCGCGGCGGGATGGCGGTTTGGATGATTGCGTTGTATTTCGCTATCTACTACCTGCTGGCACTCGGGATTACACGGGTGCGCGCGGAGGTCGGTCCCCCGACACACGAGATGTTTGTTGCAAACCCGCGGCAATTTATACTGGACTCATTGGGTTCACGGATGATTCCGCCGCAGAGTTTAACGATGATGTCGCTCTATTACGCGTTCAATCGTGGGTATCGGGCACATCCGATGCCACACACGTTGGAAGCATTTAAACTTGTAGAAGTCGCAGATATGCGTGCAAGGCGGATGGGCGTCGCGCTGATGTGCGGTGTTTTTTTTGGTATTCTCGCTTCATTTTGGGCGTATCTGGTGGTTTCCTACAATATCGGTGCGAATCCTGGGTTGGGCAACGGCGGTTATCACAGGCTCCGATCGTGGCTCTACTATCCGACAGAAACGAACATCCCGGCAGTGGCATTTATGGGTGTCGGTTTCTTATTTACCGGGGTGCTGTGGTGGTTGCGCACCCGTTTTCCGATGTTCCCTTTTCATCCGACGGGGTATGCGGTGGCGAGCAGCATGTGGACGTTTGGCTGGCTCTGGTTTTCGGTGTTCATTAGTTGGGGAATCAAGAACCTCATCTTGCGGTTTGGTGGTATTCGGCTTTACCATCGGGTGTTGCCGCTGTTTTTGGGACTGATTCTTGGGCAATTTATCGTGGGTGGCACGTGGGTGCTGATTCGTTTGATTTGGGGTGTGTCGGTGTATTCCTTTTATCGTTGATGGGAAAATATGTTGAGATGCGACGCGTATATATGATAAAATAGTACAGAGAATTTAAGACACGATACATAATTACTTTCTAAAAATAGACTCCCTGTCTATCAAATTACCCGAGCAGCCGAGCGTAGAAAGCCAAGAAATTTCAATCAAAAATGGAGTGGAGTATGTTATGATACAGATGGATACCTTTCAAAAGATTCTGGGAGTGGATCCAGTCCAACTTCAAGCGTTTAGTCCAGATGAAATTCAAGTTTTGAATAAAAGAATCTCTACGGGAGAGGTGAACGGCAAGACTGGTCTATTCATTGCTTGCCCAATTCGGAATAAGGAAATTCAGCTGGAGCGTGAGGAGTACATTCGCCAACTTTACGCAAGAAGGCTTCTTGAAGAGTATGAATATCCCAAGGATCGATTAAAATTTGAATATTCTATCAGTTTGGGTCAGGAAACCAAACGTGCCGACATTGTTATCCTGGACAAGGATCAACCAAATATTCCTTATATCATCGTTGAGGTGAAAAAATCATGGCTGTTGGAAGGTAAAGCTCAACTTCGTTCCTACTGCGATGCAGCGGGTGCACCCATAGGAGTATGGACGAATGGTCAGCAGACTTCCTACTACCACCGTAAACATCCTAATTATTTTGAGGAAATTACGGATATACCCAACGCAAAGCAGACCCTTACCGATATTTTCCACAAACCCTTTACCCTCAAAGATCTGCTTCTGAAAGATAAATTAGTTATGGAGCGGAGGTCTCTGAAAGACATCATCTTGGAATTAGAGGCGGAAGTGCTAACTAATGCCGGTGTCAACGTTTTTGAGGAGGTTTTTAAGCTCATTTTTACGAAACTTTATGACGAGTTCAAGAGTCGGAAAGACAAGGAGGCTATCAACCATTTTTGGTGTCAACACCTCTCGCCTTCTGACACAAGGCACCTATCGGATTACAAGAAAGTAATGGCGGAGATTCCGGACGACAGTTTCCGTTGTATGGAGTTTAGAAATACCGGACAAACCGATGCTGAGTTGCGCGCTACTCTTCAAAGGCTTTTTGACGGTGCACGAAGCCAGTGGCCCGGCGTTTTTCCAGAAACTTCAACGTTTAAAATTTCCGATAGGCATTTGTCTATCTGTGTTTCGAGTTTGCAAAATATCAAGTTATTTAACACCAATTTGCAAGGTATCGAGGATGCGTTTGAGTATCTTTTGGGTGGAAGTAGAGGCTGGATGTCTTTTACACCGCCGCATGTCGTTGATATGTGTGTGAAAATGCTTAATCCTAAGCGCGGTGAATCCATGATTGATCCCGCTGCTGGTACTTGTCGTTTTCCGATTCATACTGTTTTCAAGATTACCGGAACTTCGTTTATCAATGCTAAAATTCCCACTGAGGAAGAGGAATATGTCCGTAAGGTGTTTGGTATTGATTTCAGTGAAACGGCGGTCCGGGTTGCCAAAGTCCTGAATCTGATAGCCGAGAATGAGGGAACTAATGTACTGCCCCTTAATGCACTAGACTATGAACGTTGGGACGACAGTGCCGCAAACCAGAGAGTATGGCCCAGGGTCTACGGTGAAGGATTTGATAGACTCAAAGCACTCAGGGCAGAGGAGGATGGAAATAGACTGTTTAATTTCGACATCTTGATGGTACACCCTCCCTTTGGCGGTCCGATTAAAGATAGGCGCATTCTTAACCAATACGAACTCGGCAGCCAGGCGGAGCACGAACGCCCGCAAATCCGAGCGAGACACGAGACCCTATTTATTGAGCGCAGCCTAGATCTACTGAAACCGGGGGGACGGATGGCGATTATTCTGCCACAAAACATCTTCAACAACACTGCTCATAAATCTGTCCGAGATTTCATAGCTGCGCACGCACGCATATTGGCGGTTGTTGGGTTACATACCAATACTTTCAAACCCGGTACTGCTATCAAGACAAGCATTTTGTTCCTACAAAAATGGAACAACGATCGAGAAAGGGGTCCCCTCTGCCCCAGAGTTGATGACTACCCAGCTTTTTTGGCAACTAGTGAACAGAGTGGTAAGGATAATGCTGGCAGGTACATTTATCTATCAAATAATAACGGTTCTCCTATTGTTGAGCACGACCTGCACAATCACGATGGCGAGTTGCCCGATGGCATTGCCGAAGCCTTTATTGGCTGGGCAAAGCGTGAAGGCTTAAGTTTCTGGAGTTAGAATGGCTCAACCTGATAACGAAAATATCCGTGTCTGGAAGGAAAGAGCAGCAATTGATTATGTGCCTCCATTTATGAATTTGTGGCTCTGCTTGAACGCGTGGATGACCAATGAGTTCCCAAATCTGTCAAGGGAGCGCGATAAATTAAATAAGCTGAAGGGGGACTCGAGTTTGCTCCTTGATCGATTTCAGGGGTTCATGCGTGCCGAGGACATCCAGGCAACGCTTTTCAGAAGTTACTTTGCAGAATTGCATCGTGCCTTGGTAAGTGCTCATATCCCTTACCATAAATTTTCTGGTAGAATTGTTCATTTTGACTGTTGTCTTATTGATCAGCAGACGAGCCCTCCCAATTTTGAGTCTATCTTAGTGCAACAGGAAGAAATTACGGGGGACTCGCCTTTTGAAAGCAGTGAAATTAAACAAGAAGTGATAAAATTGGATGATGACGTGTGGGTTGAAGGTAATACTGGGCGTTTGTTCAAGGCTTATATAGAGATTGTCTATCAGGTAAGATGTAACCTCTTTCACGGGGATTTAGTACCAGACATCGAAAACCATAGGGTAATCCGTCTGCTGTACCTGATGCTCTTTATGGTCATGGAGGACATTGGCTGATGCGATATTCAGTTGTCAATTTCTCAGAATTTAAAGCAGATGATTTCAGAATTGATGCCGAATATTGGCACCCTGACTTCATTGAAAACGCCCATCTCATTTCACCGCGTCAGAGGATGAAAGATTTTGTGTCTTCAGACATCCTCAACATCAAATCGACACCCATAAACAGAGACTTTGAGTACCTAAGAAGTTCCCAAATTTCACCGAGGAGTTTTGAATATAAAACAACAAGAGTGCAATTGGGCGAGGAACCGGAGCAAGCGTATTACCGTTTAGAAAAAGGGGACGTTGTCGTTTCTACGGTGATGCCTGATCGAAATGCAGTTGCACTCATCAAGACTGATGGTGTTGTTGGTAGCAGCGATCTAGCTGTTCTAAGGTCTAACAGCATACAGCCAGAGTATCTTTTAGCTTTTTGCAAAACCGCCTACTTTGTAAACTGTTTAATACGAGCAGATAAGAAGAACTTATATCCTACGGTGTCAATTAGGGACGTTTTAGATACAGCCTTGTTTGTTCCATCTGATTCCTTCGAGACGTTGATTGTTAAAGCGGTTAAAACTGCTATTTTTGATATTGATAGATCTAAACAGATTTATGTCCGAGCGGAAAGTCTTCTTCTTTCCGAACTGGGTTTGACAGACTGGCGGCCGAAATCGCAGTTAACCTTCGTCAAAAACTTCTCCGATATGCAACGCGCTGGACGCATTGACTCGGATTACTTCCAACCGAGGTACGAAAAGGTTGTCAATGCCATTCGGAATTACCCTGGCGGCTCAGATACATTGGGAAATTTGGTTACGTTTAAACAATGCGTTGAGGTGAAGAGATTGGAGGACCTTGAAGAGGGTATCCCATTTGTGCGCGCTAGCGATCTCAGCCGCTTTGAAATCACCGAGGAAAAACACATTTCAAAAGAACTATACGCCGAAATGCAAGAACACCAACCGCAAAAAGGCGAAATCCTTTTGAGTAAAGATGGAACTCCCGGCATCGCTTATTATTTTCGCAAAAGACCCAAAAGAATGATTCCGAGTAATGGGATACTCCGATTAAAAACCCGTACCGATGAAATTGGGCGTGAATATTTAACACTGGTCCTTAATTCAATCTTGACACAAGAACAGGTTCAACGAGATGTTGCAGGAAGTTCATTAATCCCGCGTTGGCGATTAGATCAGGCAGCGGCAACATTGATTCCGCTTCTATCCGAAGAGAGACAGGTTGAAATTGAACAAAGGCTCTCCGAGTCTTTTAGACTGCGTAACCACTCCAAAAAACTTTTAGAATATGTAAAAGAAGCTGTCGAAATCGCAATAGAACAGGGTGAACAGGCTGCTAGTAACTGGTTAGAATCCGCCCGTCGGAATCGCAGTAGATAGAACAAAATGAAAATCAGAAATAGAACATACTATGCAAATTGAACTCATCAATCTAATACACCGAACTCACGAACGGGACTATAGTAGATTTTGTAGTTATTTATACACTTGCTTCAGCGAGATTAAGAATGCAGATCGCATTTGGGTGAGTACACCGCTCACTATCAGAATCCCGAAATCTTTTCCGAATAGATTGCAAATTCATCCCGCACGCGGATTTTATCCGCATCATTGCCGAAGCCGAGACTAAACCAGCCCTCATACCCACATCTATTTAATTGCGCAAATAGGTCTTCAAAATCGATTGTGCCTTCGCCGGGGACGAGGTGGATTTCATATTCACCCGTATTGTCGTTGAGACGGACCTGTCCGATGTTCTGGACACCGAAAGCGTCTAAGAAACCTTGCCATCCTTCCGGTACGAGATGCCCATGCGCGACATTGAACGCCCACTTGAAATACGGAGATTGAATAGCATCGAAAAACCAACGCGTCTCTTCAACGTTATGGGGGATGTAGTGGATTTCGGCGTGCTCGGGTTCTCGGTTGTGGTTCTCAAAGAAGATGACGATCTCTGCCTGTTCTGCTTTGTCAACCAATCGCTGGATGCGTTCAATGGCTGCTTCGCGACGTTGGGCGACATCCCCGAAATGATAACCGCCGTGTCCGATAAGCCAGCCGCAACCGAGTCGTTGTGCAAGTTCTAAATTCGCATAGAGATAATCGTCAACGGCTTCAGCCATAATTGGGACGTATTCGGCGTTGTTGATTGCAGAAGAGGGGTGGATGCCGATAGCGATGCCGTGTGTCTCACAGAGGTTACGCACGGTGCGGATGCGTGCAGCGTCAAACGCAGCGATGTCATTCGGGGGAACATCTGTCTGGAAGTCGATATACCGGAACCCGTTTTCTGCAGCCCATCGGATTGAATCTTCTATCGGTTTCTGTTTTGGTGCGTCAAAGCCGAATCTTTCTTGCATACTGTTATCCTGAATAAACGTCTGTATACGTTTTGATAAATCCGATAAGTGTTTGAACGAGCCATTCAGCATCAGGAAAACATTCAAACGTCTTATCATGCAGCGATTCTTCTAATTGGGCGAGGTAACGCGTCTGTTCATGAGTTCCAACTTTTTCTCTCCATTTTTGGAAATCTGTAAGTTGTCCGGTATGGAGATATTCAATAATTGCGTTAATGAGTTGCGTGTGCGTATCTATCGCGCCAATGTATTCAGCAGGATTGCCAGTGAAGTTGATCTGGAACCACCCTTCAATATGGCACCACTCTGTCATTTCTGCGAGCGCGAACATGTTAAGTTCTTTGCGATTTAACATCATCGCATAGGGCCAGGGGTCAAGCTCACCGAGAAGACGATGTTTAGCGTAAGCCGTTTTCACGTCGAATTTGAAAGGCATGGGGTTTCCGGTGAATGCTATTCGGTCACGATGGTACCGGAATAACTTCAATTTGAATCCGGTCACCGTAGTGGTAAGCAAAGCGTTGGGGTAGACCCCCTTTGCTGGTTCGACGAAAGTTGAAAAGTTTTTAAGAAAGATTTTTTCAATGTGCACGAGGGCAGCCAAAGAGTCACCTTTATAGTCTGATTCTTCCAAATCGTCAATGATAATAGGATCTATTCCGATGAGCGCGCCGAATTCTTCCTGGCTTTGTCCAATAGAGGCACGCAAATCGTAGACATGTCGCGCAATTTCTGATTTGATACCTTCCTCCTCTAACCTTTCCAGTGCCTCGGGCTTACCTTGAATATAGAGGTGGTGCATAATTTCAACTGCATCTGTAATAGTGTTTTTATCAGCCATTGCGAATTTCCCATGTGAATAATATACTATCCTTTAACTCAAAAGTTGTTTTTCCCACCAGGTGACGTAATCTGCATCGCTTATATCATGGGAGAATCCACGCTTTTCCATGCTTTGCTTGAAACTCTCCGCCATGTGCTCATCCCAATACGTCATAATCTCTGGAGATTCAGGGATTTCTCCCATGTCTCCCGTCTCTGTTATCCATGCGTCGAGTTGTGCAACAAGTTCACGCCGCACGGTGTCATATTGCGGATCGGGAGCGAGATTGTTTACTTCGTAGGGGTCTGCTTCCAGATCGTATAATTCTTCGAAGGGACGCGTCTGTTTCATGAAATGCTGTTGTGCAGGCGACAATTCGTCTTTTGCCGCTAAGAGAGGCATCAGACTCCAAAGCGGATATTGCTGTTTCTTGTAACCATTGAATTGCATATAGGGACGCTCAGGGTGGTAATTGCGGATTAACTTATAACGGTGTGTCCGAATACATCGGATTCTGTCGTCTGTTCCGTCGCATCGGTCGCGTGCTGCGAAAATAGCATCGCGCGATGTTGCGGCTCCACCGAGGAAGATGTGTCCTTGCATAAAATCAGGGATTTCCACGCCAGTGAGCGAAAGCGTTGTCGGTGCGACATCGACACCGCTGACGAGTGCGTCGCTGACAGCACCCGCGTCAACACACCCGGGCCACCGGACGATGAGTGGGATATGGATGCCGCCGTCGTAGAGGAATTGTTTACAACGGATATGGGCGCGGCCGTGGTCGCTCATGAAAAAGACGATCGTATTGTCAGTAAGCCCTTCATCGTCCAATCGTTTGAGGATCTGCCCGACCTTCCTATCTAAAATCTGGATGCTTTCAAGGTAAAGTGCCCAATCTTTTCGGATGAGCGGGTGATCCGGGTAGTAAGGCGGCAATTCGACGTTCTCCGGGGCGATGGGTCGTTCAGGGTCCGGTTTAAAGACGCGATGTGTGTCTGGAATGTTGATTTGTGCGTAAAAAGGTTGTCCTTCGGCGCGTTCACTCCAATCAATGCCGTCAAAAGGCTGTTCACGTTGAAAGTTGAAATCGGTTTTTCCGGGGCGATGGTAGGGCGGTCCTGGACTATTGCATGTAAAATAACCGGCTTCGCGGAAACAGTCGGTGATGAGTTTCATATCGGCGCGCAAAGGTTTGTCTCGGTTGCTGCGATGGTTGTGTGCGTCAAAATGCGTCTGGTAGGTCCCTGTGATGAGCGCGGAGCGGCTCGGTGAACAGACGGGACATGTGACGAATGCGTTGGTATAACGGGTGCCCTGGGATGCGAGTCGGTCAATATTGGGTGTTGCTACGGCGGGTGTGCCATAGCAGCCGAGATCCGGGGAGAGGTCTTCGCCATAAATCCAGAGGACGTTTGGTTGTTTTGTAGACATAGGTTTCACCTTCCAGTTTCGGGGTTCTATCTCAAGAGGCACAGTCTAATAGACTATGCTACAGAAGATAACACAGTCTAACAGACTATGCTACAGAAGATAGGGGCCATCTCAGCTATTGTCTGTAATTCTGGTTTCTTCTAATACGCGGAACATGTGGCGTGCATAACTCACCGTTGAAATACCGACAAATATGAGTGCCAGACAGAGGGTATAAAATTCGATATTGTCGGGTAAGCGCGGCATTATCGGTCGTAGCAGATAAAACATCACAGAGATGGATAAAAAGCAGCTGGTGCATTTACCCCACAAATTAGAGCGTGTGATCATTTTCGCTTTATATGCCAGGACAGCATTGCCGAGGACGATCAAGATGTCCCGGGTGATAATGATACCAAACGCCCAGTGTGGAAATTCAGACTCGGAGAGTACGAGCGCGAAAATGCCAGCGGAGATCGCGAGTTTGTCTGCGACGGGGTCTAATATATAGCCGAGTTCGCTGTGTTGCTTTAAACGCCGAGCGAAAAACCCGTCTAATAGGTCGGTTATAACAGCTACACCGCCACAAACGATCGCGGATATCCATTGGGCCCGGTAAATGAAGTAAAAAATAAAAGGCACCGTGCCGAGTCGAAAAACCGACAAGATATTGCTCACATAAAAGAAATGTTGACGTGTAATCTGGATTGACCGGGTTTTGGTAAATTGATGAATCGGAGTGTTTAGTGCCATTATGTTATTGGATTAGAGATAGATTTTTTGATGTAGATGCAAGCGTATCAATACTTGACACACTTGCAACAATTTCAATTGTTACGTGCTGTCAATTGAAAAGCGATCCGTCGATTCTGATCTGTCAGGATTTCGATTTCGCGTGTGAGGAGCTGCTCCAAGGGAATTGTCTCCAACAACGTCTGTTTTTCTTCAAGCGGAATACGGAGACGTATGCCGATCTGGTAGGCGAGTTCTCTCGGGTCGTTTGGTTGTTCTTCCGGCGGATGCCATGCGAAAATCAAACGATTGGATAACGCTTCGTACGCTTGATACAATTCTTCAGTCTGGGTGGTAAGTGCTTCCGAGACCGCCTCGATCTCTGTATCAGGGTCATCTAACATTCGGACTCGACCGGTGAGATAGGCGTGCTCCTCCTGAACTTCAAGAATTTGAAACCTATACTCTCCTGCAGTGAGGATATTCATGCGGCCTTCTTCCAAATGCTCGACGTGAAGAATACGGGCAGCCGTGCCGACTTCGTAGGGTGTGGCAGCTGCGCCGGACTCTTCTCCCTCTTTGATAAGGACAACCCCGAATTCAGACTCATGTTCTAAGCAGAACTTGATCATGGTGCGGTAGCGCGGTTCAAAAATATGTAATGGCAAAAACCCGCCGGGGAACAAGACGACCTGCAAGGGGAAAAGCGGTATCTCTCGTTCATAAGATGTTTGACTGTTCAATAAGCGTTCGGCGTCCCGCATGTGAAACTCCTCTTTGTCTTGATGTCAGATGTACAAGACAGGTTTATTGTAGTGCTGGCTATGACTTTTTCAGTGTATTTAATAGATACCTGTTTCCAGTCACAAACTTGTATATATTTTTGCACAAAACGTGTGATTCGTCAAGAGTTTTTATCCGAAATTGTTTTCAGTTGAGATGTCTTGACATTTAGATGGATTTCGGCTATAATTCATCAAAGAAATTTGTTTGAATAAATAGGATAGGATTTATGTAAAAGCCGGGCGAGATAACCTCGCCCCTACGGTTTATCATAGGATATCACAACGATTGGAGGAACATGTGAATTCAGAAAAGTTGCGAAACGCTTTAGTAAAATCTAAGGACATCGCTATCAACCTTTTGGGTAACATGCTGTACCGAACACGGATAGAGCCGATTCGCGATGAAACTGGTATAAAGGGTCTAAAAGCGCGTTGGATAGGCGACCCAGGCGAAAACGCGATCGAGATTACCACGCCGTCAGGCAGTGCCGATATTACAATAGATGCAGATACAGCACCGGCGATTGAGTACGTCCAAGATGGCGAGAAACGGACAGTTGCCATCAAGCATATTAAGAACCTTTCATGCGAACTTAGTCAAGAGACTGTGGATCGGATTGCGACTCCAAGAGGTGCGGCGATCGCGATATGCATCGGCGCGGGCGCAGGTTTATTCGGCTGGTTTCTTATTTCAGCGGCGCGCGCCCTATCCGTTCAAAGGGTTCAACAAATAGACGCTAAAATCTCGCCTACTGTTTCCAGGGAAGATAAGGTCCAATCGGAAGAGGATACACCGCAAACAGATGAAGATTACGGCAGTTGATCCGTTTTATCTACGGATGCCCAACATCACAACAGCAGCAGACGGGACACAGGATACCCTCTTGGTCCGAATTCGTACGGATACAGGACTTGAAGGGTGGGGTGAATGTGATGCCTCACCGTTGGTAAGCCTCGCTGTCTATTGCTGTCCGATGTCACACGGCAATATTATCAATATCCGCAGTTCGTTAATGGGCGAGAGACTTGAGGGTCCCGATGATGTGCTGCGCCTCAGCGAAAAGGTGCTACGAAACGGACTGGATATTCAACAGATACAGCACGCCTACAGCGGTGCAGAAATTGCGTTGTGGGATATTATTGGACAGCAGTTAGCGAAACCGATTTACCGACTGCTTGCGGAGGTGTCAGGGACTTCTGACACGGCACACGCGAAACTGCCTTATGCGTCTGTCCTTTTTGGCGATACGCCGGAGGCGACTTACCGGACAGCGGTCAGTCTACGCGAACGGGGGTATCGGGCTGCGAAGTTCGGTTGGGGCCCGATGGGTAAATTCGGCGAGGTGAACGATATCGCACTCGTGCAAGCGGCGCGCGAAGGGATGGGAACAGAGTCGCAGATTATGATTGATGCGGGTGTTGTCTGGGGCAGAGATTACGAAACCGCCTATAACCGCGCGGAAGCGTTTGCACAATTTTCGCCGACATGGTTGGAGGAACCGCTTGCCCCCGATGCGATTGATGCTTATGGCGCGCTCACCGAGAAAAATCCGTCTGTTCCGATTGCAGCAGGCGAAGGTTCAAGTATCTATCGGCTGGCAGAGGACCTTATCGTGCATGGTGGTATACAGTTTGTGCAGATTGACGCTGGACGTATTGGTGGGATTATGTCTTCTTTTGAGGTGCGTCAGCTTGCGGAGCGACACGGTATTCAGTACGTCAATCACACGTTTAAGAGTCATCTGAGCCTCGCTGCGGCACTTCACGTCTTTGCGACGAACCCTGATTTTAATTTATTAGAATATCCGGCAGCGGGATCGGCATTGTCGCAGCGATTGGTAGCGGACCCGTTTCCAATCGAATCCGATGGTATGGTTCGTGTGAAGGAAGTTCCGGGACTCGGGGTGCGTGTGGATACGGCGGCTATCCGTGATTATTTAGCACCGGTACGGATTGAAGTGGGAACAGATACGATTTTTGCGGCGCAAGACTTTTAGGAGCTAGAAGCCTGTTGTTTTAGGGTTTCTATTTCCGCGATCAGTGTTTCAATTTGCTGCTGTTGTGCCTCAATTTTCTCGTCCTGGGCGCGTTGGTGTTTCCGTTGTAAGGCTACGAGTATCTGTGGGATACCGATGACAATACCAAGGAACGCAAACAGTGCCAAAATGAGTGTAAACTGGTTATCCAAGCGTTTGCCCATACCATCTAAGCGTTTGTTCATATCATCCAAGCGTTTGCTCATATCATCCAAGCGTTTGTTGAAATCCTCAAAACGTTTGTCCACCGATCTAATTTCGCTGGTTAGCCGCTTGTCTAACGCGTCAATTCTAAGATTGACTTTCGCGATCTCTTGTGCGACGTATTCCTTCATGCGTGCTTCGGATTCTTTGAACATTGTGTTGATTGCTTCCAGATCTTTGGCACTCAGTTCCGCAAACGCTGGCACACTAAAAAGCGAGAGGGTTAGAATCAAAAGTAGGCATAATTTCATTTATGGTTCCTCCAGATAGATTCAGTTGTGAGCAGGACTTTGTCCTATTTCTCAATTATACCTGCTATTTGCTAATGATGTCAACACATTTTTCCAAATTGAATGCATCCGCTTATGGTTTCTCTTGCAACGCTTCTGCGACCATTTCTTTCAACGTAGCCCCCTTCGCCTGATATGTGATTAATTTCCCTTCCCGATCAATAAGCCATAGCGATGGAATACCGCGAACACCATACAGTTTCTTAAGAGGACTTTCGTTCCCATCAAAGATCTGCCGCCAGGGGAGGTTGCAAATCTCAAGGTACTCGCGGAGTTCGGTTTCGTCGTTGTCAAGACTGATTCCGATGACATCAAAGTCCGCATCTTTATAGGTATCGTAAACCTTTTTGACGTTCGGCATTGCGGCAAGACAGGGCCCACACCAGACTGCCCAAAAATCGAGCAAAACGACTTTGCCGCGATAGTCCCGAATCGAAATCGGTTTGCCATCAAGGTCAATGGCAGAGAAGTCAGGGACAAGTTTTCCAATCATTGCCAACTTCGGGTCAGCTTTAAGATAATAGGCGTTTGTCAGTTCAGTGTTGCCCTGTTCCTCATGAATCATCGCGATTTCCCTAAAGATACTGCGAATAAACGGGTTTTGCTGTTCAGTTTTTTCAAGGTTTTGTAAGAGGTGAAGTGCCTCCGCATGCCTTCCGACCGCTTTAAGCATATCAACAAAGATCCAATAGTCTCGAAACCGCATGATGTCTTCATCATCAGGTTTCATGACAGATTTGAAATGCTCAATTAGGTTTTCAGCATCTTTATCCTGCTCTGCTGTTACATAGAGACGCACAAGTTCAGGATAGAGATCGAAGAAATTTGGATCTTCAGGAACGCGTTGCAGCGCGTCTTTATAGCCAGCTATCGCAGCCGCAAGACCTCCATACATTTCTACCGGGTGTTTATTCCAAGAACCGCCTGATAGGTAAACCGTATTGGAAAAACTCAAATTTAGATAATTTGAAATTAAGGCGGAGTCTGCCTCGTGTTTTGCGTGGTGAGAGCATCGGACAATTGGGTTTGCATCGTCGTATACCGCGCGTTCTTTTTTAAGCCACTGCTGATAATACTCTGGCGTGCAATCATAGTCGTAACTCACAGGCAAATTCGGATCAGTGTCATAAGGCAAAATAGGGATGCCTCGATCTTCATCCGTGGGACATATCAACGCGTTTGGATCTGTCAAATATACGGGGTGAAGTTCGGAGAGCCATTCTGGAAAAGTGCCGTGCTTCCTTTCGTAGGTTTGCAGTGCTGTACCAATTGTCGCAAGGTTTTGCGCGCAGACTTTCAGGTTTCCGGCCTCTTGTCCAATGATGCCGGATTCATCTGCAAGGTTCAGGCGGATTCTGGCGGCATTCGTTTTCAAGGTCATTAAATTTCTCCCTTATCCAATGTTGTAGGTTAGCAATATTCAAAAGTGAATCGCCTCGCTATTACACAATTATGGATGCACTTTGAAGGCAATTAACTGTGCCAGTGGATTGGACAGGCAGAAAAATAGGGGAAAGACTTTGGTAAGCCTTTCCCCTGAAACACTTCTACGTTTTAGAACAGCTCACTTCTGTATGAGCATTTTCCGTGTTGCTGTAAAATCGCCTGCGGTGAGCGTGTAGAAATAGATTCCACTTGCAACAACCTCACCCAGCTCATTTCTGCCATCCCAATAGGCGGCACGGCTGCGGTTTTGATAGAGTCCCGCAGGTTGATGTCCGAGTGTCAAGGTTCGGACGACTGTTCCGTTGGCTGTATAGATCGTCAATGCTACCTCTGCAGGAGCTGCTAACCGATACGGTATCCATGTCTCCGGATTGAACGGGTTCGGGTAGTTCGCAAGGAGTGCTGTTGTTTGCGGCGTTAGCGTCTCCAAGATCCGTTCCAATACCTGAATGCCGCGTTGATATGCGGACTGGTGAGGCATTGCGGTTTGGGTACTTCTTGCAAGGCTGATCCACTGTTCCACCTGCGTCGCTGACAAAGCATGTACCGGGGGCGCGCCTGCAGCGTTCTCAAGTGCATTTGCAACCACAATAAGGTCTTGAATGTTGACCTGACCGTCCCCGTTCAGATCTGCAGGATTCTCGTCAGTTGCCCCGAAACTCGCTGCAACTATTACTATATCTTGGATATTAACCATACCGTCGCCATTCAGGTCGACCACGGTTTCGGTAGCAGCCATTACGTCAGGAAATGTCCATAAGAGGACTGTGCCATCAAAGCTTCCGCTTGCGATCGTCTCCCCGTCAGGACTGACGGCGACGCTTGTGATAGAATATGTATGTCCCTCAAGCGTTTTGAGCTGGTCCCCTGTAGCGGTGTCCCACAAACGGATTGTTGCGTCGTAGCTTCCACTGACAAGTATTCTGCCATCAGGGCTGAAGACAATGCTCGTCGCATTTGCTGGATCATCGGTCGGTGCGTCCCCTGCAAGCCCTTCTGGTGTCTCACTGACTGCCGCAGGGTCGCCAGGTTTGAGGAAAGTGCGCAGGAGTTCTGCGGTAGCGACATTCCACAAGGAGACTTTGTCGCCGCCGCCACTTGCGAGTGTAGTCCCATCAGGACTAAAGGCAACGGTCCACACATCATCCTCGTGTTCGGTGATGGTGTGTAGTGCTTCCCGTGTTTCGACCTCCCACAAGATAATTGCGTCATCTCGACTGCCACTGGCAAGCATGGTGCCATCAGGATTGAAGGCGAGTGTCTCGACACCTGCTTCATGCTCCCACAAGCCGCCGATGTATTCACCTGTGGCAACATTCCATAAACGGATGCTATCATCTTCACTCCCACTCGCCAAGAGACTTCCATCAGGGCTGAACGCAAGACTTATCAGATAGGAATAGTGTCCTCTGAGCGTCTTTATGTGTTCGCCTGTAACGGCATCCCATAAACGGACGGTGTTGTCTTGGCTTCCACTTGCGAGGGTTTTACCATCAGGACTGAACACAACGATGTCCACATCATCTTGATGTCCGATGAGGGTATGCCGAAGTTTTCCGGTATCGGCATCCCAGAGACGGATGGTTTTGTCCCAACTGCGGGTGGCAAGGATACTTCCATCTGCGCTGAAAGTGACACTGACGACGACATCGGTATGTCCTGTGATGGTTTTCAGATGTTCACCTGTGGCGGGGTTCCATGATCGGATAGAGGCATCCCATGCGCCGCTGGTAAGCACTGTGCCCTCAGGGTTAAAAGTGATGCCATAGACATCAGCGGTGTGTGCGGTGATTGTGTTAAGGAGTTGCCCTGTGGCAGCGTCCCATAATCGGATGGTATCGTCTTCACCTGCGCTTGCAAGAAGACTGCCATCCGGGCTATACGTCATATCGTAGATTTGCGATGTATGTCCGGTGAGCGTCTGCTTAACCGTCCACGTGGCGGTATCCCAGAGATGAATAACAGCGTTCAAATCGCCGCTGGCGAGGGTTGCGCCATCAGGGCTCAGAACAACACTTGCAACATTATCGCGATGTGCTTCAAGGGTTTGCTGCAGGGTCCCCGTAGCCACGTCCCATATACGGATTGTATCGTCGCGACTTGCGCTGATAATCGTGCCGCCATCACCACTAAAAACAAGGCTATTGATGCCTTCTGTATGCCCCTCAAGTGTATGTAGGAGTTCGCCTGTCTCAACGTTCCATAGGCGGACAGTATCATCTCTGCTGCCACTTGCGAGTAAAGCACCATCGATAGTGAAAGTGAGCGCGCGAACACTCCTTCGGTGTTCAGTAAGCGTGTGCAAGACTTCACCGGTTTCCGGGTCCCACAAGTAGATGTCTCCGCTTGCACTTCCACCGGCGAGCATGTCTCCATCCGGGGTATACGCGAGAGCCGAAACGGCCCGTCCGTCCGCGGTAAAGAGGGAAACTTCTTCATCGGTAGCCGTATCGTAAATCCAAACCCCGAGGGCACCGGCAGCGGCGAGGCGCGTGCCGTCAGGTGAATACCGAAGCTCATATAACCAGCCTTTGCCGAGACGTGTTTTAGCACCTTCGGGTAGATGCCATTGCGGTGAATCTTGGGCGAAACTGGTATGAGCGAAAAATAGAGATGTTAAACAGAAAGCGGTTAATATTGAAAAAAATGTAGTTTTCATAATACTCCTTTGTAAGAGATTGTGTATTCTAATTGGGAAAAGTGTAGCACAAAATTCGCCAAGAGTCAAGTTATTAGGAAAAAATCGCGAGCACAGCTCGCTCCTACAGGCGAAAAAAAATCACATATATAAAGTGAATAGGGACAATTGAATGGCCCTGATATTTTTCGAATTAGAACTCTCCGGATACAGAGATGCGCTGTGAACCGCCGAGCGTGTGGGTGTTGAAAGCATAGTTGATGAAAAAGGACATCATATTTACCTTCACACGGAATCCTGCGCCTGCAGAAAATCCATTTCCGTTGCGCCCGGCGCGGAGCGCGAAGGTATCAAAGAGCCAATATTCCGCGCCAGCCCGTAGGATAAGTCCACCGCCGTCACTCCCTTCTTCAAGATCAGCCTGATCGGTTTCGATATCGACACTGACAGTGCCTCTACCAAGGCGTGGGAGGGTGAAATGGTAGGCAGTGCCGAAGCGGAGCCGCCGTGTTCGGGTGAACGTCGGTTGCTCCGGTGTGTTCCACCGGATCTGTGTGCCGGTTGCGTCCAACACCATTGCTCCGACGCGTAAACCTTTGTAGGGTTCCGCAATGAGGGCGATGTCAATGCCGAAACCGTTTCCGCTATTCTCAAAGATGGATTGGTTGAGGAGCTTAAGATTGCCCCCGACTGAAACTATAGAATGAACTTGACGGGCATAGGAGATAAGCAGCGCATTATCAGTATTGCTGAAATACTCTGCGATTTCGGGTTTGTCGATATAGAGTTCGCCATCATCTTTGATGCCGTTGCCGTTAATGTCGTGGTAGTCACCGAGTACGCCGTTATTGTTCATATCAATAAAGGTGGTACGGGGTATATCGTCAACACCGAGTCGGATCCAACTGAGACCGAGGCTTCCGATGTCCTCAATTTGATAGACGTAGTTGAGGAAATTGTAGGCGACCAAGCCTCTACTCAGCCAATTGCCGTCTCCGGTGCTAAAGGTATCGGCATACATCGCTGAGAAGCTATGTTTCTTGACTTTTGTCAACCCGGCGGGGTTCCAGTAAGTAGCCGTAGCGTCGTCGGCAATAGCGACGAACGCGCTGCCCATGCCGAGTGCGCGCGCCCCTACACCGTGGCTGAGAAATTCGGCGGCGTGCGCGCCTTCGTCTGCGGCATTGACCGTTGAAGGTAGAATAAGGCTTGTTATTAGCAAAGAAAAGTAAATGAGTCGTATGTTCATGTTAACCTGGTGCGAAGTCGTAGATAGGTGCACGGATAATGACGCTCAAGACGCTCCAGAACGCGCCTACACAGTATTCGCCGAGAATGACGCCGAAGAAGAAGAACACCATCGTCCGATAAGTGCTGGGTCCCCCGAATCGGAGTGCCATCCATTTGAGAAAACTACTGATAACGAGACAGCTCCAAAAATAGCCGACACCGAAGGTCATAGAGATCGGATAGCCTGCCGGATGGAGGGGCCACCAAATAAAGCGCATTCGCATGAGCATCAGGAAGAAGGTGAATCCCATTCCGCCTGCCATGAAACTCATTGCGGAGATATCTGGATCGCGCGGGAAAGCGAACAGTCCGGCAAGCCAGCCGAATTGACCGATATGCCCGACTGAGGGTCCAATACCGCCGCCTGCGCCTGTAACTGCGCCGCCGAGACGATACAGTTCGCTGAGCGTTGCCCAGAACGAAGCGAGCGAACCGAATACGACGGCAATAATCATTGCGAGCACGAGTCGTTTCGTGTTCATATTTGCGCGTTCCGCCATCTTGAAGGCTTCAAGTTGATGCGGCATGATGTGTTCACGGTATCCGCGTCCGCTAAAGAACCAAAAGTATGGAAAAACTGTCAGGTTATTCGGTCCGATGCGTCGCGTGCCGAGGATATTGACTAAAAACTGTTGTGCGTTACACATGCCCGCCATTTCATGTGCGGGGGGCCCGATTTCTGCGCGTACCCGTGTAATGGCGACAGAGATGGCATAGAAGAACGCGAAGAAGGGTAGAATAATAGGGAGCGTCATGCCTGCTTTCAGACAGAACCAGATGATAAAGAGACTGGCGACGATAATGAGCAGCAGTGCTGTCCGGTAGCGGATAGGTTCTTGTGAGTCGTCAATACCGCCGGGCCTACCTAAGATGGTACGTACAACATTTGCAATGTGTCTGCGGGTTACGAGCAGTGCGATGACGAAGATCGCCATCCAGCCGCCAATAGATTGTTCACTGCCATAAGGGAACGGTGCTGGAATTCCGACGGCACTGCCGAAAACGCGTTGGATCTTCTCAAAGAGGTAGAAGAACCAGAGCGAAAAAGAGAGGTCTAAGGGTAAGAGGAACCCTAAACCGATCACAAACGGATATAGCGGTACGGGGATATTGCCGACTGCGTTCCACGGTTTCTCTGTGAAGAATGTCCCCCAGTTCCGGGCATTATGTCGGACGCTGAAGTCTGGCAGTACAGGGAAGAAATGCGCTAAGCCGTGCCAAACATTCAGGAGTGCGGCTGCGATGAACCCGTACCATAGGATGCGATTTTGGAAAAGCTTGGCGGCACCGCCGCCCTCCGTAATCGCCATCGGTAATTGGATAATCGGATATGCTAATTTCTCGTGTTCGGTCCACTGTTTCCGAATAAGGACATTCAAGCAGATCATGATAGTGCCGAGCGCGAGAATGAATGATGTCCACCACAATGTCGGTTTTATCCATGCGCCCCCGATTTTAGCGTTGTAAAAGGGGGTGTTGCCTTCATAAAAGCCCCGGATAATCTCTCTATCTGAGACGACAAGGTGTTGTGGGATATAACTGTGGAACATGTCCGCCCAGTCGTTCTCAAGCGTTGCGAACCAGAAGGCGTGGGGCAGTGCTGGAATTGTCAAGGCTAACGTATCATGTCCTGCCAAGCCTGACGCGATAGAGAGCATGGCGTAAATGGTAATCATCTCGCCTTGTGTAAGTGCTGCGCGCGGTGCAGCCCGCTTCAGGAAGAGGTTTATCAAGATCAAGAAAAAGATATTGAGAACGACATTCCAGAAGAGGGAAATCGTTGTTGGATGCCCAGAGTGCCAGACACATTCAACTTCAATGACCCAAAAGACGTTCAGGGGTATTAAGAAGATACCGATGAGTATAGCACGCCATGTGACACCGGATTCACGGTGCCGGTCTTTTCTGTCCATATTTTGCAAAGTTTATTTAATAGTTAGCAGTTAGCAGTTAGCAGTTAGCAGTTACAAGAGGTTTGCGTTACTGAATATCTTCTGGACTGTCTGTAACAAATTACAAAAAGATAGAAAGTTACCAGAAACCAAACTGATAACTGAAAGCGAAGCGAACTGATAACTGATAACCCTTTAGAAATGTGTTGGCGGTTCGCTCTCCTTTAATCTCCACAAAATGTGCCCAAATTCATAAGCACCCCTTGCGTTACCTCTGATGAGTTCACTGTCAATGCCCCAAGCGAGTTTGTAGGCAGCGAGGATTTGTGTCAGCGAGTTCTCGACATTGCCGTGACAGAGTAAAGCGACAGTGCCGCCACCGCCACCGCCTGTAATTTTCGCGCCGTAGATACCGCCCTGTTTCCCGATTTTCCGGGCGATATTGATAAGTCCATCAACTTCAGCTGACCCGAGCCCTGCGAGGTCCCGATAGCTCGCGTTGGATTCGTACATAAGCTCGCCAGCTTCGGTGAGGTATTCTCGGACGCGCGCTGGATCTTTACCCGCATTTTTTAGGGCGATAATAAATTGTTGGGTCCGCGCGTTTTCATAAATCATGTGTGCTACTCGACTCTTCACAGGATATGTTTTTTCTGGTGCTACCTGCGTAGCAGTATCAACGATTTTACCGTACCGCTCAAGGAATTCCTCGCCATGCATCTGTTCAGGCAATAAGGGCTCACACTGCTCGTGAAATTCCTGTACAGAAACATTGCAGAGGTAGTTATCAGCCAACGCCTCCGAGATTTTTCGGGCAGCGTTGCCTTTTTCAGAAGCGGTTTCGGCTTCTGTGGCAAAAGCGGCTTTAAGAATAGTCAATCCCATAAAAGCACCGATACGTGTATCGATATAAGCGGTGCTCGTCGTGCTTCTGCGGACTCTCGTATGGATACCGACAAAACTCACGTTTGAAGGACAGGAAACGCTTTCAAGAATTTTGTCCGGTTGGCAAAGGATCGAGAGAATCTTTGCGGAGGTGCCAGCGGCGACAGTCACCTGATCCATGATACCACAAGGGGCACCAGCAACTTTATTTTCAACAATTTGTGCAAGGCGCGCGATTTCCATCGCGCCCAATTTTAAATTATAGAGTTGATTAAGTGCCATCAACGTAGCGACTTCAACGGCAGCAGATGAGGCGACACCACCGCCGATCGGAATATCGCTTTTGATAACTATCGTAGCCCCGTGTGGAAACTGGTCAATTTTTCCTTCTTTGAGAAGCACATAAAACCCACCGAGTATGTAGCCTGCCCATGCCGTGCTCGGTTCTTGGTTGAAATACTCTTGAACCTGTGGATAGGTTTTCAGGGAGCCGTCGGCGTAAAAACTATCAAGCGAAAGATGAAAGTTGGGCTTAAATTGACTCCCGGCTCGGAGTGTGACTGCGCAAAGGTTCCTATCATCTCTGGCTTGGCATGCGGCAATTGCGGTACGATTAAGTGTCATCTCAAAGACATTGGCACCACAATAATCGGCAACGCCACCCATAATATCAAGCCTTGCTGGTGCGTGCGTAACAATGACTTGCCCGCCTTTTTTTAAGCCGAATGCAAAGAAGAGCTCAGGCGAATCCTCTTGTAAAAGATACTCCAATTCAAGGAGCGGAAAGGATTTTACTTTAGGACCGTAGAGGTGTTCAACTTTCATCTGCCTGCCCACCTAAGACTTCGCTGTAGTGCTATTGCCGATAACTCCTTTCTCAAATTCAGAACGGCTAATCTGTTTAAACTCGTTTTGCCCGTGTCTCTGATAAAAAGCCCAGGCATCGGGTTGTTCGCTGTTGGCAAATAGGCCGAAGCGTGTCTCAGTACCTGAAAGATACGATTGCAACTGTTCTACTCCAGACCCTATATATCCGCTACGTTTGCACTCTGCAATAACTACAAGTTTTTTCTTTTCATCAAGCAGTACAACATCAGCTCTGCCAGTATAAGATCCCATCTGAATTTCACGCTGTAGTTCTATAGTAAGTTTCCCGAATTTGGTTTTAAAATATTCGACAACGGCATTTTCTACTATAACTTCACTCGGTACAGGAGGTGGCTCAAATAAGTAGCCTTGCCCTGGTTTCTCCTGTATTCCCGGTTGCTTATCAGATATGTCTGGCATATAATGAGGTAAAGCGTTAAGTAAATCATCGGCAGTTTCAACAAGCATCGCGCCATCATTAATTAACTTATGACAACCACTTGAATGCCCTGAGAAAATCTGGTCAGGCACGGCAAATACTTTTCGACCTTGTTTGTGCGCGTGCTCTGCTGTAATAAGCGACCCGCTCTTGATAGGTGCTTCTATTACAACCGTTCCAAGCGTTAGCCCACTAATGATCCGATTACGCTTTGGAAAATTTTTACGCTCCGGGTCGATATTCATTGGAAATTCAGAGATTAATGCACCTGATTTGATAATTTCCTCTGCAAGTTCACGGTGTTCAGGGGGATAAACGCGACTCAAACCGTTCCCTAAAACTGCGATTGTTCTGCCCCTAACATCAAGAGCCCCACGGTGCGCCGATCCATCAATACCTTTTGCCAAACCACTCACTATCGTCATGCCCCTTTCTGCAAGCTCGGAACCCAGTTTAAAACTCACCTGCGCCCCATAATTTTTTGATGCACGAGGTCCGACTATGGAAATACTACTTTTATCCCTGGGCTTCAGGGTTCCTTTAACATAAAGTACAAGTGGCGGCGTGTCAATATTTTTTAAATGGGGTGGATACTCTTCATCATAAAGAGTTACGATGGAGCAGCCATGCCGGTCGATGAGTTCCAGTTCACGGTCTAGCTCATAATGAAGTATCCTTTGACCTAAACCGGAAGGTGCGTTACTGCCTATCTTTCGCAGTTCCTTTTGCATATTTTCCGGGGATACTTTCAGTGCTTCCACGGCACTGCCGAAAACTTCAACCACTTGTTGAACTGTTTTTGACCCCACATCTTGCATGAGATTGAGATGGATTAGGCTTTTAACCTCATCAGATAACATTGTCACACCGAATAATAAACATTTGCCACATAATGTTACACCAATTCTGTTAATTTATCAAGCTTTTTATTCAAAACGAGCAGGGTCATTCAATTTTAAGAAATTATTGGGTTTCACGTCTTTTTTCAAGGGGTTTCCGGTTCGGTTAGGAAACCGAACCTACCGGGCACGCGCTGGCCAGGTTAGGAATGCACGTCGCATTTGGGGTTTTTGCTGGGGGTATTTGCTTGGGTGTTTCTGCGGATTTCTTCAAATACGCCGCAAAACCTCGCCAGCGAGGGGGCTGCGTAAGTCCTGTTTTATTTGTTGACGACCCTAACGTTCTCTCCATCTTTCAGAGAATGTTGCCCTGCGGTAACAACTGCGTCTCCCTCCATGATTCCGTTGAGTACTTGCGCCTCACCGCCGCGCAAAAGCCCTATCTCCACAGGTCGGCGGCGGGTTACGCCGTTCTCAACAATAAAGACGTTTTGCGTCTTCGTGTCCAAGTCGCCAAGGAGCGAGACACTTGAGATGAGAATTGCATCCGTATGCACCTTAACAGGTACGGTGACTTTCGCGAACATCCCCGGTTTGATGGTTCCGTCGGGGTTGTCAATACGAACTTCAACGGTGGCTGTTCGCCGCATGACTTCTAAAGTTGGACTAATGAAAGCGACACTACCGGACATCGGGGTCTCTATGCCATCAATTTCTATGCGTGCCTGCTGGTTGAGTGCCAATTGGCTCAACTGCGCTTCAATGGCATCAACGGTGGCTTTGACAGTCTGAATATTGACTACTTCAAAAAGCGGTGCTGCTGGAAGTGCCATGCCGCCTAAATCTAAGTAGCGTTTGGAGATAATACCAGAAATTGGGGCATGAATCGTAGCGTCCTTCAGGCGTTTCTGAGCGAGTTTGAGGGCGATCTCTGCCTGGGTGCGTGCGGTTTTCGCTGAGGTGATCTCTGCTTCCCAACTCTTTGCGGTCTTCAAAGCTTCGGCGGCGGTAAGTGCTGCCTGCGCGGTTTCGACCTGAGAACGGGCAAGTTCAATATCCTTCTGCCACGTCTGTGTAGTCGCTTGTGTCTGTGCTAAACGCAAGGCGGCTTCCGCCTGTTGCACTTGTGCTTCCATTGCTTGGATGTCCTCGGCACGTGCGCCGTTATCAATCAGTTGTACCTGTTCAGCGGCGATCTTCTGCTGTGCGATAGCAATGTCTAACTGTGTTTTCGCACCTTCAAGCGACTGCTGGCTAATGGCACCATTTTGAAAGAGCTGGAGCATCCGGGTGTGGTTACTTTTAGCATTCGTTAGATTGGCATCTGCCTGATTCAAGCCGGCTTGTGCCTGCCGTCGGTCCTCAACGCGGGCACCGCTTTTAATTTTCTCAAGGTTCGCGACAAGCGATTTTAGGAATGCTTCTGCCTGATCTATCTGCGTGACTGTCCGAATTTCGGAGAGATCCATCACTTGCTGGCGTGCGATGTCGGCGGCGCGAAGTTGTGCTCTTGCTTGCGCAATTTGGGACCGTACTCGCACCTCCGCGAGCTGCTGCGTTTGAGAATAAGCGGTTTCCGCGGCTTCCAGCGTCGCTTCCGCTTGTTGAACAGCGAGTTCTAACTCTTCATGCTCAACAGTAGCGAGCGGTGTCCCTTTTTTGACCGTATCGCCTTCAGCC
Source organism: Candidatus Poribacteria bacterium (assembly GCA_963668035.1). Lineage (GTDB taxonomy): Bacteria > Poribacteria > WGA-4E > WGA-4E > WGA-3G > WGA-3G. The sequence goes on from OY764073.1 coordinate 2,983,091, forward strand.
ACGTTCAGCACGATGAGACGCCCTGCTATTTTAGGGAAAACGTTGACTTGCGATTCAGCCTGAATAGTGCCTGAGAGTTCAAGTTCCGATCGGATTTCGCCGCGTGTTGCTTTTTTAACTTCTACGGGTTTCAGCACCGCTGCGGTTTCCGTTTGCTCATCTGCGGGTTTCTCCGGTTCCAGGAACCGTGGCACGGCAAGAATTACCGCGACCGCTATTAATATGAGAATGACAACTAGTACTTTCTTCAATTTTTTCTCCTTTCTCCGATTATGGTAGTGTTTGCCCTATTGCTTTTTCCAATCTCGCCAAACTGACGACGTAATCGTGGTATGCCTGCAGGCGATTGACTTCCGCTTGTGCTAATGCAAGTTGGGTGTCGGTCAATGCGACGGTAGTAATGATTCCGTTTTGAAACTGGAGGTTTGCGATGCGGACACTCTCCCGCGCTTGGGCGACGGTTTCACGCTGCACGTCAATGAGCGTTTGCGCGCCAAGGAGGTTAAGATAGGCATTCCGCACTTCAAATTCAACACCGACTTTGACTTGGGTGCCGCCCAACTGGACCTGTTTTAAAGTCGATTCGGATTGCTGAACGGCTGCGCTCGTTGCAAACCCATCAAAAATAGGGATATTGATTTGGAGCCCGACACTCCAAATTCTATTCATTTGTGTGAGTCTTTCGTTCTGTGATATTTGATAATTTGTAAAGAGTCCGAGGTCAGGAAGGCGTCGTGTTTTAGCGATGTCAACCTGTTTGTGGGCAGCCTGTTCATGCAATTGCGTCTGGCGGACTTCCGGACGATTTTTAAGTGCTTGTTCTATTAGTGCGTCAAGATTTAACGTTGGCATCTGCTGTTTTTCTGGGATTTCGAGGGTGCCTTTAACCGACACGTCTTCAGCAAGCGGGACGTTCAGGACGGTTTTATAGGCGTTTTCGGCAGTGACGAGGGCATTTTTGGCGCGAACCCTTTGGGATTGGGCGTTCGCAAGTTGGACGTTTGCGCGAAGGACATCAAAATCAGTTGCGGCACCCGCCTTAAGCGATGCTTCTGCGATCTCGAGCTGCTTTTCAACAAGGGAGACGCTTTGCTGTGCGACCCTAACAAACTCTTGGGCGATTAAGACCCCATAGAACACTTCGGATACATCTAAACGGAGTTGATTAGAGGCGGCATCAACATCGCGTTGCGCTGCTTGATAGCTGAATTTTGCGGCTTGATACCCGTAATAGTAGCGTCCCCATGCAAAGATAGGTTGTGTTAGGTTGATCGTACCTTGAAGGTTGTGATGTGCGCCAAATTCCAGTTCAATCAGGTCGGCCTCGTTATCCGCGCTCGGTGGTGACGCTTCGCCGGTTTCGCCGCCGGGCATCGGGAACCCGAATCCGCCATCTGCTTGAATGACTGATTTTTGTATGTCTTTAAAATAGGTATAATTACCGCTGGCTGTAAGTCTCGGCAAGAGTCCTGCGCGTGCCATGCGCACTTGTGCCTCGGCAGTTTTTAGGCTCTGCTCAGCCGCTTGAAGCGTCAGATTGCGCTGTTTTGCGAGTTCAATACTTTCTTCCAATGTCAAGACTCGTGATTCTTGTGCGCCAGCTGTGAGATTTATTAGAAGTAGTAGTAGGGTCCCGGCACAGACGAAGTGGCAGAACCGTAATGACTTCATCGGGGTCGTGTCCTCCTATATTGGGCTATATTGGGCTATATTGGGCTATATTGGGCTATATTGCGTAAAGAGAGGCTTCTATGCCTGAATTTATGGATATGGGCGGGTAATAGGTACCCACCCATCCTGATGTAAGCAGGCACTAATGACGGATGATGGTTGTCGCGTCGCCGATTGCCCAGAGTTGACCACTGGGGGTTTGAACGAGGTCGCGGAGATGGTTACCTGTTGGCGATTGCTGTAGGAGCCATGTGACACCGCCGTCGTTTGTATAGAGGATTGTGCCGTTGTCGCCGACTGCCCAGCCTTCTTTGGCATCAGCGAACAGAATAGCATTGAGGTTCTCTTGGGTTGGCACCGTCTGATCAATCCATGTCGTGCCGCCGTCTGTGGTTACCATAATAGCTCCCTGTTCACCGGCGACCCAAGCGTTTTGTGGGTCTATGGCATGGACATCGTTCCAGCGGGGACCTTGTAAGGTGGCAGTCCAACTGATGCCTCCATCCACTGTGCTTGCGATAGTTCCAGCGTCTCCGACGACCCAACCGACCTTGTCATTTATGAAATGAACGCCGTAGAGATTGTTAAAGCCTGCGCCTGTCATCATCGGATCGCAGTCTTGACCGATCCACGTTTCCCCGGCATCGCTGGTATGCATGATTCTGCCGGTTTCTCCGACTGCCCAAGCGTGTGTTGGGGTACCGAAACTCATGGCGTAGGACCCCATTGCGCTTTTCCAACTTGTCATCGGGTCATTGAATTGGATACGCTTGACTGTGCCGTGTCCTTCGTCTCTTGGATCGTTGACACCGTTCCAAGTTTTGCCGCCATCCATCGTTTCGGCTAATGCTGCATTGCTGCCGACAATATACCCTATACTTTCATCAACGAACCCAACCCCGAAGAGTTCAAAGACGTTGCCACTATTTTGGGGTTGCCATGTGTCGCCCCCGTCATTGGTGTGTAACACGCTGCCTGCCAGTCCGACCGCCCAACCGAGTGTATCGTTGTGGAAATGGACAGCGCGGAGTTCGCTCGTGCTTGAGATAACCCTCCACGTTTCGCCGCCATCGGTGGTATGGAGGATAGTTGCTTTATCACCGACGATCCAGGCTTCGGTTGCGCTGATCATGTGAATGCCTTGGAGTCGAGCCGCAACGGGTCGCGTTTCAAGGGGTGCCCAGTTTGCGCCGCCATCGCTTGTGCGAAGTATAACACCGAATTCGGCGGCAGCAATGCCTATATTTTCATCGGCGAAGTGGACATCCCAAATGGGTTCAGGCATTCCGTTTGAGTGCGGGACGCTGCTTTCTTGGACGATCCAATTGCCGCCGTCATAGGTTCCGACGACAGCACCCCCAGCTCCGACTGCCCAACCGACCATCTCGTTTAGCATGAAAATAGCATCAAGTGTGTTGACGGTTGCACTCGTTTGGAACTCCCACGTCTGTCCACCGTCTCTGGTATGAAGGAGTGTTCCGCCGCCGCCTGCTGCCCAACCGATCTCAGGGCTGACAAAATGGATACCTTCGATTGTGTTATTGGTTTCTTCGATTTTCTGTTGTGTCCACGTAGTGCCACCGTTTTTTGTGCTGGTGATGAATCCTCCGTCTCCACTCGCCCAACCGTGCTTCTCATCCACAAAAGAGACCGCTAAGAGCGCAGTCCCAGTGCCGGTATTCTTTTTCATCCATGTCTGTCCGCCATCTGTCGTTTTCAGGACTGTGCCGTTGTCGCCGACTGCCCAGCCGACATTTGGATCAATAAAACGGACCTTCTTTAGTTCAACTTCAAGCGGTAGCGGTTGCTGATTCCATGTTGCGCCGCCGTCGTTCGTATGTAGGATTGTCGCACTGCTGCCGACGATCCACCCGTGTTGTGCATCTACAAAAAAGACATCGGAAAAGGAAGCCTGCCACTCGGATTCGCTCACTGTCACCCACGCTTTTTGTGCAAGCGCGAACGGGGCGATAGAAAGCAGCAGCAAGATTCCGAAAATAGATAGTATTCGCTTTCTCTGTTTCATCAAATTTCATAGCGTCAAGCCCTACTTTTCAAGTATGGACTGAACGCCACCCTCCTTACATCTTGAGATGGGCTTGCAAGTAACGCCCTTCGTTTTAGGTATGCATTGGAATTTTCTATAACCGTGAACTGAAGTCTACGCGCTTCATTCTGTTAGATATGATACCACGTCTAAACAATTTATGTCAACCGAAATAGGTTTAAAAAATTGATTGACATAAACCAAACCTTTTGGCATAATAATTGTACTTAGGACTTACGCAACTTTTCTATGAAATGCCATATACCATATTGGCGAGGTTAGGAAACCTCGCCAGCGGGGGGGCTGCGTAAGTCGTGGTACTGATAGGTTCAAAAAGAAAATCTCACAATCTTAAGGAGAAAAAACAACATGTTTCAAAAAACATTAATCTTAATTTTGGGCATTGCATGCCTCTTTTTCGCGATTTCTTTAGCGGACGCGCAATTCCCAGTGGAAGGTGTGGTGAGTTATTGGTCCTTTGATGACGGGACTATCACTGGTGGCAAAGTTGCGGATGTCTTAGGTGACAACGATGGCGAACTTGATGGAAATCCGAAATCTGTTGCTGGCAAAGTCGGAAAAGCATTGGAATTCAACGGTGAAAATTTCGTTCATATTCCCGGCACTGCGTCATTAGAATTCGCCGGTGCAGAAGAGATGAGCGTCGTTGCTTGGGTCAATGCTGACAGCGACAGCCCTGTCAAAGGCGTTGTCGCTGGCTGCTGTGGCACGATTGTCGCACAGCGCGATGTCAACGGTTGGGCGCTGCGGTTCGATGGCAGAAATGCTGGTCAAGAAATGGAATTCATTGTCACACCCGGATGGCAAGGTGATGGTGGCTTTGGTGCTGCAGCTTTTAAAAAAGGCGAATGGCACCATATCGTAGGTGTCGTTAACAAGAAAGATATGCAACTCTATGTCGATGGTAAGTTAGAGAAAGAACAGAACTACAACGGTCCTATGACAACTGATGGCTCGGAAACCGAGATCGGTAAAGCAGGCGATGGCGGTTTTGTGGGTATCATCGACGAGGTGCTGATTTACAACAAGGCACTATCTGCAAATGAAGTTAAGCAGGTTTTTGAAGCGGAAGGTCTCCCTGTCGAAGCGCGCGGGAAGCTCGCGACGCATTGGGGACAAATCAAGGCCAGTTGGTAGTTATCTCTTTCAGAAGGGAGATTTTATGGAACCCGTAAAAGTAGGTGTAATTGGATGCGGTGTGATCGGGAGTAGACATCTCAGTATCGCATCGGAGGCATCAGACATCGAATTAGTTGCAGCGGCGGATATGATTGCAGAAAACAGAGTTGCCGCTGCGAAACGGTTCAACCCGCCCAAAATATACAATAACGATATTGAGCTGCTCAACGATGATGAGATTGAAGCGGTGGTGCTGGCGTTTCCGACGCAATACCGGACCGAAGTCGCCTTGCGCGCATTTGAGAAGGGCAAGCATGTCCTAATTGAAAAACCGATAGCGATGAATACGACTGAGGTCGAACAACTTATCGCTGCGCGCGGTGATTTAACCTCAGGCTGCTGTTCCTCGCGGAATCGTTTTAGTGCAGCCGCGCGGCTTGCGACCCAACTGATCACGACTGGGGGTTTGGGCGAACTTCGCAGTATATACTGCCGGGCGATCAGAGGTGCAGGTAAAGCCCCCGACAGCCCGCGTCCTGCTTGGCGGTTGACGAAGGCTCTCAATGGTGGTGGCATCCTCGTTAATTGGGGCTGTTACGACCTCGATTATCTGCTCGGTCTTACAGGGTGGCAACTGAAACCACAGACCGTATTTGCACAGACATGGACGGTGCCGCCGGTATTTCAATCGCATATTGCCCCCGGTTCCGATGCTGAAACACACTACACGGCACTGATTCGGTGCGAAGGCGGGATCGTGCTCAGTGTGGAGCGTGGCGAGTTCATGACGATGGATACGCACCAAGGGTGGGAAGTTATTGGTACAGAAGGCTCGCTCAAATTGACTATGGGTGATCAGAAACCGGAGAGTGTTACCTATAATCGCACAACGACAGCAGGCGGGGTTGCGTCAACTTCGCTCTCCGAATTAGGGGCGGCACCCGAATCACAACACACCACGCCGCTGTCTGATTTTGCTGCGAGTATACGCGAAAGCCGGCAACCTTTGACAAGCTTGGAAAACGCCCTTGTTGTTCAGCAAATAACCGATGCTATTTACGCTTCCGCAGAAACAAGGGATGCTGTGGAGATAGACGGCTAAACTGAAAGCGCGATAAAAAAGCGTAGGGGCGGGAAAATATATTCGCCCTTCTATCTATACAAAAAATTTCTCAGCAACTACAGTCGTGAAATTCTTTCCCATGACTCGGTAGCCCTCGGCATCAGGATGTAGGTTATCTGGAAGTAAATGGACATAGTCAACACCAAAGACACTTAAGCCATCAACGTAATGGACGTGCGTATCACCGTGTGCGCGCAGTGCTTCAGCAGCGGCTTGTACCTCTTCACGCATCCGTTTGAGGTGAAATCCTACAGTGTTTGGATTTTCCTCCCTCGGTGGACAACAGATCGGTGACATCAGCACGATGGGTATATCCGGATGCTTCTCACGGACAATTTGGACAGCACCGATGATCGCGGGCCGGAACGCCCGGGGTCCTAAACTGGATGCGCCTTGGATATTGATGCCGAGGCACATTGAGATATAATCCGCAGGCGTATCCCGGATCATCCGCGCCACCATTGCGTCGAGATGGCACTGTCCCCCATAACCGAGACAGGTTAGATTCACCCCGTGTTGACGTGCGACAATTGCGGGCCACGTCTGTGTCGGTGAGGCTGCTGTCCGGCACTGCGTGATAGAGCTGCCATAAGTAATCCACCGAGGACGCGTGTCAGTGAACGGTTCAAGCGTGGCCCCATCATCTATCTCCAGGTTGCGGAGTTGAAACCTTCCGAATTGCGGCAGCCACAATTCAATTAATTTTTCGCTATCCGACAAGTTTTCAAAGGCAAACGTGTCTTTTTGTCGAAGATCAATTGAATCTATGTGTTCACCATCACAACAGAGATCCAACATTCCACTCTCTTTTTGCTGTACGATATTCCCCGAAACTCGCGTTGTATTGCTCCGAAAACTGATGCGAACGCCTGCGGGCATCGCTGAGCGTTCAAGCAGAGGTTCTGGGAATAGGACATGCATGGGGTACGGTGTACGCCACGGCATGACCGCGTCTTCGGTTTTCTGAAGGGAGATGTTTCCTTGCCACGTCAATTGTGGGGCATCTGGTTTGATCTGCATAGTATTTTCCTCCGGTCTACATCGCGTCAACGATAGCACGCAGTTGTCGTATACCCTTTAGCATATCTTCAGGCTGTCCCCAATGTTCAATGCTCGCCGCGCCGGTAAACCCGTCGCTGACCAATGTTTCCAGCAGCTGGGCATAACGGAGTTCTGTGTCGCCGATAGGATCAAGGTTTTTCTCACGATTCGGCTTTATATGGAGATGGCGCACGAGTCCTTTGATGTGGGCGTATCCGTCTGGGAGCGGGTTTTCTCCACAATGTAACCCGTTATTAACATCCCAACAGGAGGTGAGCACTGGACTATTTCCGAGGGCGTTGATGACGGCGCGCGTCTCTTCACAAGTTCCAGCGAGGCATGCGCTTTCATTTTCAAAGCAGAGCGTAACATCCGCAGTCTCTGCAACAGGAACGACCAGCGAAAGTTTCTCGACGATGCGTTCCATATAATCGTTAATATCTGGGCGCGGCGCGCCTTTCATACGGCGGTTCGGATTCCAAAAGGTAAACCCACGAATGACTTGGGTATCAAAGGCGTGTGCAAGTGTGACCATCCGGTCGAAGTGCTTCCGGTGTTGGTCATACTCGTTTGGATCATCAATTGAACATTTGCCAAATGGGGATCCGATGCTGGCGACGCGGACATCATAGGTACTGAGTACATCTTGAACGCGTTGCACATCGTCATCGTCGATTTCGGTTACGTGTTTGCCCCAAACACCGCCCCGTATTTCGACGGTATTCGCGCCGGCTTCAACGCCGAGTTTGATGGCTTCCTCAAAATCAGTTTTAGAAACCTCGTCAGCAAAAAAACAGACATCAATCATTCGAAAAGACTCCTTTTATCAATTTGGATTGCATGTTTTAGGTTTCCTCAGCAGGTCGGAAAGGTTTCGGTTTTGCGGGGTTCTCGATTTTCATCTCGACGGTCTCCGGTGGAAATTGTGTGCAGACTGTGCCGTGCTTCATGACCCATCGGAAGTTATGCCAAAAGCGTCTGCTCGTCTTGACGATTTCCGGGTTTGTATAGACCCCTGCGACGGCAATACGACTCTGCTCAGTTTTGTTTGGTGGACTATAGTGCCAAAGACTGCTGTGCCAGATGACGACATCTCCGGTCCCCAATGCAATATGGTGTACCCCGTGCTTTTCGATCATCTCCTGAACGGCTTCGCGTGGCAGTTCGCCGTGTATACTGTCCGGATAGAGGACGTGTTCAATGATCTCGGTCTTGTGGCTACCGGGGATAAACTGCATGCATCCATTTTCTCGCGTTGCGGGTTCAAGGGGTGTCCAGAAGTTGAAAGGTTCGGTCTCGCCGTCGCGCCAGAGTCCATTGTCTTGGTGCCACGGGGTTGCGCTGCCGGTGCGTGCGGGTTTAAGGAAGCAGCTATTGAACTTTAAAATAATATCATCACCGAGGAAATAACGTGCGATGTTGAGTATCTCAGGGGAGGCATGCACGTTGTGCCATATCAACGGCGACTGGACGCAGAAGTTGCTGAGTTTACGATAGCGCGCGATACGCCCTTGCGGTGAATCGTCCATCGGATCCATCGGATCTATATCAGCGAATTCTCCGGGATCGGGTAGCATAATGTGGTTTCGGATCACGCCGCGAAGTTCAGCTGCTACCTCTTTTGATATAACATTGCGAAGGATAAAATAGCCTTCCGCTTCATATCGCGCTTTCTGTTGGGCGTTTGGTTGCCATCGCGTCATTGAAACTTTCCTTTCACAAGTTCATAGCGAGTCCCATCAGCGGGCTGTTTGGTCAAGTCATTAGCCGTTAAAAGACAGTGCTGCGCGGTTTCCGATGTAGGCATTGGTTGATTCAGTTGTCTGTCTGCCACGGTGTTTCCCTCAATGGAACGTTTATAGGAAAGTTTAGCAGAATCTAAAAAATATGTCAAGGATTGGATTCAGTGCCGTTCAGTTAAAGAAAATTTGCTTTTTGCACGCAGTTGTGGTATCATTAATGTTTAGGTTTAATGTAAAAAAGAAAGGAGAAAGTGAGATGTCACGCGTCTGTACCATCTGTAGCAAACGTCCGATGACGGGTCATCAGATTAGTAAATCATTTCGCCACACCAAGCGGCGTTGGCTTCCGAATCTTCAAAGGGTTCGGGTTCAAACGGAGGAAGGCCCGCGGCGGATTCGTGTTTGTACGAAATGTCTGCGTAGCGGCAAAGTTACCAAAGTCATCTCAAAAATGCCTGCGCCCGTATAGTGCCTCGCCCTTCAGAGATCATAGCCACAATAAGCATCAAATTTAGGACATGCGGTTAACGCGTAGGACCCCTGTTAGTTGCCGAATCGCCTGCATGACTTTATCGAGCTGCTCAGCCCCTGTAACATCAATTATCAGGTGGTCAGCGGCGGTTGGGTTAAGATGTTCAGCAGAGGGTTGGAAGTTTCCAGAGCGGATGTTGACTTTGTATTGCGCGATAGCCGTGGCGATTTCACCGAGCATTCCGGGACGATCACTGCATTCGACGAAGATTTTGACAGGGTAGATAGCAGGTGGCTGGTTTCCGTTTTCGGACATCGGCTTCTCGAGCCACTTGACTACCAAGAGTCTTTCGGGTTCATCCAGGATGCGGATGCATCCGGATCTATGTACAGAAACGCCACGTCCGCGCGTGATGTAACCAATGACTGGATCGCCAGGGATCGGGTTACAGCATTTCATGATTCGCATCATGCCTAAGTCAATATCGTTTTCGAGTTGGATAGCGGGTGCGGATTCCGGTTTCCGTTCGCGTACAACGTCTTTCGCAGCTTCGGTTTCAGGTTTCGGCACTTCGGGTTTCAAGAGATTAACGACATGGATAGCGGATTCGTCGCCGTTGCCGATGCGTACGAAAAGTTCCTCAAGGTTCTTGAGTTTGAGCTGTTTGGCGACATTGAGAAGTTCGGGCGAATTGAGATAATCCCGTGCGTTAAGATAGAGGGGACGTAACTCACCTTCGAGAAATTTCTTACCTAATTCCAGTGCGTCTGCCCTATCCTTTTCGCGGAACCAGTGCCTAATTTTTCCGCGTGCGTTAGCCGTTTTCACATAAGATAACCAGCTGCGGCTCGGCTTTCCATTTGTCTGTGTCCGAATCTCGACTTGGTCTCCATTCTCAAGTACCCGCCGGATGGGTGCGATAGCCCCATTGACCTTTGCACCGACACATGTATGCCCAACATCCGTATGGATTTTATAGGCGAAATCGATAGCAGTCGCGCCCGCCGGTAACTGAAACAGGTCGCCTTTCGGTGAAAAGACGTATACTTCATCTTCGAAGAGCTCCAACTTCATCGATTCCACAAACTGATGTGGACTGTCCTGGGCTTCCTGTATGTCTTCAAGTATCTGTTTATAGCCTGCGAAAATGGAGCGTCCCTGCTCACTTGTCGGCACGCCTTCCTTATAGCTCCAATGCGCAGCAACGCCATCCTCAGCTACCTTATGCATTTGATAACTACGGATTTGGATTTCAACAGGTCTACCCTCATCCAAAATGATGGTATGAAGCGATTGATACCCGTTTTTCTTAGGTTGTCCGATCCAATCGCGAAGCTTGTCCTGATGGTACTTCCATCTGCTGTGGAGTGCGCCGAGTGCGCTGTAACAATCTGCCTCCGTTTTGACAAGCACTCGGAGCCCGACGAGGTCTCGGATCTCACTAAAAGGTGTCCCCCTCTGTTGCATCTTCTGGTAGATACTATAGATATGCTTCGTTCTGCCGTGGACATCGGCATAGACATCGCGTTTTTCAAGTACCTGGCGGATCTGCTTCACCATTTTATCACAATACGCTTCGCGCTCAACGAGTTTTTGGTTCAGGAGTTCGGCAATTTTTCGATACTCTATAGGGTACAGATGTTTGAATGCTAAGTCTTCGAGACGGCTCATGATCCGCCAGATTCCCAATCGGTGTGCAAGTGGGGCGTAAATTTCCAAGGTCTCCCTTGCGATGCGTTGACATTTCTCGTCGGTAAGGAAGTTCAAAGTCTCCATGTTATGAAGGCGATCGGAGAGTTTAATGAGGATGACCCGCATATCTTCGGCTGTTGCTAAGAGGAGTTTCCGGTAGGTTTCCGCTTGGCGTTTCCGGTGGACGCGATCCTCAACAGTGATAGGGGTGCTGGCATCCAGGGAACTGACACTCGGTCTATATTGCCCAATTTTCGTGACACCTTCAACAAGATTTGCGATATTGGCTCCGAAGCGTACCTGAAGTTCTTGGCGTGTGATGCCTGTATCTTCGAGGACATCGTGGAGGAGCCCTGCACAGATTGTGTGCGTATCCAAACGGAGTTCTGCAAGGATCTCAGCCGTTTTGACGCAGTGCGTAAAATAGGGTTCACCGGATTTTCGCCGTTGTCCCTCGTGCGCTTTTTCTGCAAAGCGGTAACAGCGTTCAAGGAGTTCGACTTCTGCGTCCGGGTTATAGACTTGAATTTGGTTAATCAGCGATTTGACACCCATTTTTTATGCGCTCCCATATAGATTCAATGTTTTCTTTTAACTGAAATTCAACGAAAGCGGGGCTCGTCTGTTTGATCCATTCGCCTCTCAAGTAAGTTGGTGAATGCGCTAAATCAGTTTTCTGAGCCGGAAGGAGTTTCACATGTCTGTGTCCTGCTTCTCCGTACCGCTCAATAAACGCCAATTCTTCAAAGATAGTGAGGCCGGTTTCAACTGTCAAGAACGCGCCCAACGTACCGTTCAGCATTGCTGCCTCAGCGTATCTATCCGTGCCGTTGGACTGTATGATCTTACGTACGCCCCCGTACAATTGCTGCAATTCGGCTTTTTCGGGATACTTTTTAGTGACCCAATCCCGCATCTGCGTTCCATCTGCATCGCCGTAAATAAGATGCAGGTAGGAGGTTTCCGGTGTTGCGAAAGCGGGTGCACATCGCTTGAAAAAGAGGTCTGGACTCGGCGTGAGGTGACAAAAGACAACATGCTTCACAAAAGGCAATGCTCCGCGATGTGCTAAGCTGCTACTTGAAACGATAGTTCGGAGGTTGCCACGCGCTAATTGCTTTAATAGCCCTGCTTCCTCTTCAGGGGATGTTGTCTCATCGTGTCTTGCGATGCCCTCAATACTCTCTGGTAAGAGTCTTGTGAGCAAAAAGTCCAACATTTCTCTATCCTGTACATAAATTATACAAGATTCTTCTCGTTCAAGCAACCTTAAAAGATAGTTCTTTTTTGTGGTGTTGCGTCTATCAACAAGTTTTACAGCGGATTCATCGTCAAGTTTGGGAAAAACATCCCAGTTGGTGTCCCTGCCTTCAGGGTGGACTTCCCAATCTCTAAGGACAAGTTGTACGGATTGCGTGCCTTGCCATTCGTTGATCTCAGGCGAAAAAGCGATATCAAGTGAGACATTGGGACGTTTGAAGGTGACGAGATGGTCGCCAGCCCCCCATGCAAGTGCGCACTGCTTGACCGTACCGTCGCTGACGAACATTTTCAGATGTTTTCCATCTGCGCCCATCGTCCTGGGTGTGCCCTCAACAACTTTGACGCGTCGTCCGCCAAAAAGAGGAGGTGGATTCCCCTGTCCAAAAGGTTCAAATTGTGCAAGTTCCTTTAGTGTGCCTAACGTCAAAAGTGAGAGGTGCGTTTCAAATTCGAGGTCGAGTTTCGGTTGAAGTGCATCCGCTGTCAGATGCCCGGAGGCGTATTCGTCGAAAGCTTTTTTGAATTTGGGAATATTTTTGGTTTTGATGGTTAGCCCTGCAGCTGCTGCGTGTCCACCGTGCTTGACGAGCAAATCCGTACAGGCGACAAGACTATCGGCGAGGTTCATGCCTTCAATACAGCGTCCGGATCCAGTCGCTTCATCGCCGTTAATTGCAAGGACAACAGTAGGTTTGTAGTAGGTTCTCATCAAATTTGCGGCGACGATACCGACGATACCTTGTGCCTTTTCATCCCACTTATCGCTTGCGGCAACGATTCCGATGGTGTCATCACCCACCTCCTGTTCAATCATTTCAGAGGCATCATCTTGGATATGTTTTTCCACTTCTTTTCGTCTCTGATTTTCTTGATTGAGCTGGGAGGCGATCCGAGTTGCAACATCTTCATCGTCTGTGGTGAGCAGGTCAACCACTTTGTGCGCGGTATCCATTCTTCCGGCGGCGTTGATTCGGGGTCCCAATTTAAAAGAGAGCGCGTATCCATCAAGAGGTGTATCAATTTTATGGCCGGCGACTTCACATAAGGCGTGAATGCCGGGACGTTCGCGTTTGTCCAGTTCTGCCAATCCCAAGCGGCTTAAAATACGGTTTTCCCCGGTTAGCGGTGCCATGTCTACAACGGTACCCAACGCCACCAAGTCAAGGAGGGATTCAAGGAAAACGCTATTGTCTTGTATCAACGCTTGTGCCAATTTGAAGGCTAAACCGACTCCTGCAAGTTCGGTATAAGGATATCCATTCCCTGGTACTTTCGGAGAAATCAGGGCATGCGCTGGCGGCTGTTCTTCTTCGGGCTGGTGGTGGTCGGTGATAATGACATCTATGCCGAGTTGGTTGGCTAATGCGACCTCACTCACCGAGGTGATGCCACAATCTACCGTAATTAATAACTTGGCATCGCTTTCTTGGTGGATCTTTTTTACGGTATCTTGGCTCAGCCCATAACCTTCTCCGAACCGATTCGGGATATAGTAATCAGCGGGAACATCCATCTGGCGGAATGCGTTGAGCAATAGTGCAGTCGCGGTGGTGCCGTCGGTATCATAATCGCCGTAGATACAGATTTTCTCGCCGCGCGCGATCGCCTTGTGTATCCGTTCTACGGCTTTGTCCATATCGGCTAATTTAAATGGGGAGTGGAGTTCATTGAAAGTCGGGTAGAGGTAGGCGCGCGCTTCAGCAGCGGTTTTTATGCCACGATTGATGAGCAGTTGCGCAGTAAACGGGGAGACACCGACTTCGGAGGCTAATGCTAAACTGCTGTCAATATCTGAATCTCTGAACCGCCACTTCTTGCGGGGGGGCTTTTTCATATTGCTACCCTTCTGAGACAAGAAACTTGCAAGGGATACTTTCCGACTATTGACATATTACCACAAAAATTTGGGTTTGTCAAATTTTTTGCAATGCGGTACAAGAAAAAAGGCGCAATGAATTGCGCCTTTACGAACCTGATTTTCATTTGTTGTTCTCTTTTGGGACTTCAAAGCTTTCTCGGGTACGCCTGTCATATACCGTTGCGCCAGGGGGTGGTTCAATGGAAAACCGAGTGTCAGGGATCGGCTCGTTAATCTGAATGTTTGTGAATTGCATGGTTGTAGTCGTGGCATCGGTCTTCTCCCCGGTTTGCATGTCGGTCACAGTCGTAACCCACTTGCCAGATTCAGGGAACCACAGATCAGGCACAACCTCTTTGAACTGGAAATCCTTTGCCATCAAGAACATAGGATTAGAAATTACATAGCGTTCAGGGCGGTAGCTTTTCTTTGGGTTCAGCCACAATTCCATCGCAACCCCCATCATATTTCCTTTGATATAATAGACATCACTGTCGTTGAAACGTATCGCTTCAACCTTTAAAACATTAAGTCCATCAATAAGCATAAGAAGGGATCCTTCGCCACCACTGAGATCCCATCCCCAGAAGCGTGGATCATTTGTGTCTCGGATGATTTCGCTTCTGCGGCTCAGTACAATACCGTTAAATGTTTCTTCAAGTGTTTCAAAAGTTTCGCCGTCATAAGCGAATTGCTCTGTCCCTTTAATTTCGAGGTTCCGGTCAGGATCGTATTGAACGACATCTTTTGTCACAAGCCCTCTCACTTTGTGTCCCGAAAACTCGAAAGTTCCCTTCCAAGTGCCACTGGGAGCACGTCCCATCGGTCCAGCAGCGGCAACACTGGTCGTCTCGCTGAAGAAGTCAACGCGTCCACTTTCAAGCAAGCTGTCGTAATAGGCGACACCTTCACGGATGAGTTGAAGCATCTCTTTTTCGCTTTCTGATAGGGGACTTTCGGTTGTTTCTTCAGTCTTCGCAAGGACTTCAGGGTCTATCGGACTGCGGATTAAAGGGATTTGGGAACTTGAACTATCTTCATAAGATTGGTCTGAGGGTGTATCAAAATGATAGAGTGCTATAGTATCCGTATCTGCAGTAAACGCATTTGTGGGTACATCGTAGTATCCTTTATAACGGACGACGGTGCTGATTCTGAGTTCGTCAATATAGACTCCTGAAGCGAACCGCATTTTCCTATAGGGCATTGGCATTTTCGTCAGAGTTGGAAGACCGCCAAGCACAAGCCGATTCTCATTCGGTACCGGCAGTTCGCTGCCATCGTCGCCGCCGCCTAAAATACGTCCATCTTTGCCGATAGCAGCACCACGGTCGATTGTTGATACATAATGCACCCACTGACGAATCGGTAGACTTTTCATCTGTGTCACAAACGAAGGTCTTTCCGTCCCGTTGGAAAAGATACCAAGTCGAGTATCCATCACATTATCTCTATCTTCGTCCACGGGTAGCCCAATCATGATGCAGCCGAATCGGTCCGTTTGACCGACAAGTGAGAATTGGACTTCCTTCGGTAACGTTTCGTCTACGTAGATCCACGCTTCTATTGTGAGCTTACCAGTCAGTTCTGGAAACCAAGGTGCCTCGGTTTGGACTAACCCGAGCTTGGGAT
Organism: Candidatus Poribacteria bacterium; assembly: GCA_963668035.1. Classification (GTDB taxonomy): domain Bacteria; phylum Poribacteria; class WGA-4E; order WGA-4E; family WGA-3G; genus WGA-3G. The sequence goes on from OY764073.1 coordinate 2,998,772, forward strand.
TTAGCTCAAGCCAACCGCCGCCAGCAGGGGACGGTTCGTGTGGTGCTGCGAATAGAGCGACAGGATTTGTGAGCAGTAAGGTTAGAATTATTAGAAATGTGCTGCTGATATATTTCATTGGATAACTCCCTTGTGATTTTTTTTGAAGAGTGGCACAACCTAACAGGTTATGCTACAAGTTTGTAACGAAAGCAAAAATCGGAATCTTAATAAGGCGCATTTTCGGATGGTTCGTCTGGAGCCGAACTTCGCCTTTTAGGGTACCTTTTGCTAAAGCTTGTGGTAACGTTAGTGTCAAGTGATAGCGATTATTGTCTTCCTGCTGTTTTATCTCAACAGTTCCGACATCTGCTTCGACTTTCTCAATTTGAATTTCAGTACCGGTTAGGTTGCTAAACACCAACACCTTTGTATTCGCTTCGGTGGTATCAATTTGTCCGAAGAAAAATCGGTCGGGTGTGAGCGTATAGGTTTGATGCGGTTCTCCGGATATGCGGAGCGTGATATTTCTTATTTCGCCTTCGTGGTCAATGTATTCAACCGTGAGTTTCTCGTTAAACCTTTCCGTGGGCATGCGTTCGGTGTCAAAGTTGAGTTCAATGTCCGCGGCGCGCCACGGATAAACAATGTTTTCACCACGGAGAACAGGTTGAATCCACTTCTGTGACCCCTTAATCGTTTGAATCATCAATGCAGTCTCCCGCGGATTTTTAAGCGCAACAGTTTTCTTCGATTCCGATGCTTCAACATGAACACTTTCAGGGACAAAAACGATAGGAAACTCCCGAGCGCGCCCGAAAGAGATAAACCTATATGGACGTTGCGGTGTATCTGTCCGAATATGGACAGTCATAAAAGATGTCCTGTGGGCTGCAACTGCAGTCGTGCCGATCCCCAAAACAGCCTGTTTCCCTACCGGAATGACACCTGTTTTTGGTTTATCGACCACGGTATGTCACGTATTGGCTGCAACATCGACGATCTGTATGGGGACATCCGCTCGGTTTTTCAGTCGGACAGGAAATTGGTATCCTGCTAAGTCATGATCGCCGAGGTTGTGCTGCAGTGTGATTAAGGCATCTAAATCCAGCAATGTGGGTGACACCTGCAAAACGGGTTGTTTTTGCTGACGTTGGCTTTCCGAGAGCACGAGGGCACGTCCTGTCCAGCGGTCCAAAAATCGGTCTTTGGAGACAACAGCGGCTGCCTGATATAGCGATTTGCTCGGTGTATCAAAGAGGCGCACCCACTTTTTGTTCGTATGCTCTACGACGATGAAATGCCCGTTTGTAGGGCTTTGGTCCTCAAATGTCGCCTTGAGATGCGCGATGACCGGGGTTTTAAACTTTCGGAGCTCTTCAAAATTGAGATTGCGTTCTTCCAATTCAAGTCCAATCTGTTTCGCAGCGGCAATGAGATTGACAAAATCGGTGCCACGCTGTTCGTCTATCTCCTGAATGGGTATGTTTTCGATGTGCACTAATGATACCTGAATGCCTAAGATGTTGGCAAGATGGTAAAGACTGGTAATATCCGAAGTGTGTTTGTCCTCCACTGCGAAAACGAGAGGGAGTGTAAAGAGTGTAATAAGAAGGGTGCTTATTAAAACTTTCACAGGTTTTCTCCTATAGGTTGCGGGCCTTTACATCCCATAAATTGTTAGATTCCGTGGGGGCTGCCCGCAAACTAAAGTTCACGGTACAAAACCTCAGCAACTAATGCGCTATTCCATAACTTCCATCCACTCTGTTTCTCCGAGTGAGATGTGAAACAGCCCGCGTCGTTGAGTAGCGATGTAAAGTTTGTTGCTGCTGACAACGAGGGATATGACTTTATCTGGGACCTCAGGGGTCAGCTGCTGCCATTCGCCTTCTAAGCGGTAGATACCGGTATCCGCAGCACCATAAAGTATCGTGCCATCCACAGCAAACCTGTCTATGACAATAGGTGTGCCTCCTTTATCGGTGATCACGCGCCAGTGTTCTCTGGGCTGCGAGGATAAAACCCCTTCGTCCGTTGCGACATAAACGGTCGCGCCTATAAATATTATCTCGTTGAAACGGGTAAATTGAAGCGGAAGGCTCGCGGTAACGTTTCGCCAACTGTCTCCGCTATCCAGCGACTGAAAAAGCCTGCCATCTCGTTTACCGACGTAGACGGTTTCCGCTGAAACGGCTAACTTGAATCCGCTATCTAATTCAGTGTCGGGCTGCACACTCGTATCTATCAGCTTTGTGTTTTTCCATTCCTGAGTGCCGGATTTCCATTTGAAAAGCCGCCGTTGGCATTCCATGTAGAACGTTTCGCCACTAACAGCAAACCCGCCGGCTTCCCAGCGTTTTTTCATGAAATACAACGTAACCGGCAGGCTCTCGCCTTCTTCATCGTGAGACTGGTTCACTTCTTCGACGCTGGTCGAGATGTCAAAAGCGAAGCCTTCTCTTGTCCACGTATTAAAAGATGGAAATCGCCGTGCCAAAGTGGGTATTTTATGCAGAGGAACGAACATATCGCTACCGACAATCAGATGGAAAACGCGTAGGTCGCCCGCTTGCGGTACAATTCCATAAAGCGTCCTGTCAGCGACAACCAATCTTGAATCAGGTGAAAAATCACCGTGCGGCTGCTCTTTTATCGGTCTAAGCGGAACGTTTTTCCACGATGTGCCATCGTCGGTCGATTGGAAAACGGCGTCGCCGGTGTGCATGTATAACCTGTTGTTGAACGCCACTAAATCCAGCATTCTGGTGCCTGCGATCCCATTCATAAAGGGTTGCCACGATTCACCACCATCGGTTGTGCGATGAATACCGGACGCGCCCACGCTGTAAAACGTCCGCTCGTCAATCGCTACACTTGAAAAGTTATCCGACGTAAAAAAATTCTTGTCGCGTCGGAGGTCCGTCCAAGTTTGTCCGCGGTCTCTTGATCGCAATTCGGAGGCACCGAGCAATAAGAGTGTATCACCCGCAACCACAAGTCTCACACCGGTCGGTCTTGTTACAAACGGCGATCTATTTTTCGGTGTTATTTCAGTCCACGACTCGCCCAAATCCGTCGAGCAGAAAACCCTGTTTGAACTCGCGTTATAGCTGCGGACGATTTGTCCCTCATCTCTCAGTCTTGCTTCAAGCAATCCCAAGGTAAAAAGATCGTGTCCCGTTACGACATAGAGGTTGTTTTTATCAACGACTAAAGCGTGAATAACTTCGGCGGCAGCCACATCTAACGGCTCCCAAACATCTGAATGGAGACGGTAGAGTCCGCTGTTTGTACCCGCAAACACTATGTTTCCAATTGCAGCGACCGTAGAAACATTTTTACCTGTCAACCCATCGTTAAGGCGGGTCCACCGTTCGCCAGCGTCCGTGGAGCGGAAAACGCCTTTATCTTGAAGTGTAAGATACAGTGTAGGGCGTGCTTCTGCTTCATTGACGACTATCAACCCCATAGCACGCCCCTTTGGACGGTATCCGAGCGATTTCCATGTGTCGCCAGCATCGGTTGAAGTAAATACTGCATCGGCAGAAACAATATAGAGGGTGTCTTGATATTCTGCCATAGGCATCGGCGACTCACCGATTGGGACACTCGTATCAATGAGCGTCCATGCGGTTGCATCTGCTGTCAATCTATAGATCCCTATAGGTGTAACGGCATAAAGCGTCTTTGCAGCGGTAGCGAAGATGTCAAGGACAGTGCCGCCTTGCGGGCCATCTGCCTGGGTCCATTGTGAAGTCGCCAATTTAGGGAAAGTTTCCAGCGTATCGGTTGGTGCATCTGTGTCGGAAACTTGTAAACCGTTCCCGCGGTTTTCACTGGGGATAGAAGCGCGTCCAACCTGATTGCGGACAGCTGGTTTCGCGTCAATATCAAGCGTAATCGGTGCGTCAACAATCTCAATCGTCCGCTCAGATTGCGTCTCAAAGCTATACGGTTTCTGGAAACGTGTGAGGTATTGATTACTGACTCCAAGTAGCAACATGACCAAAATAGCGGCTGCGCCGAAAGCCGTCCACGGTAGTAGCGGTTTCGCGACCGGCGCGGGTGCCTGTTTTATGTCGGCAACTTGTCGCAGAATGTTCTCGGTTAAGTCGGGAGGTAATTGTACAGCCTGAAGCACTTCGCTAATCAAGCGTTCTTCTTCGTTCTGCAACCGCTTTTTCGCTCGGCGGATCCGACTTTTGATCGTGTTCACGGATACGCCTAAAAATTTGCCTATTTCCTTCGTCGTCATTTCACCGAGATAGTAGAGTGTGACGACTGTGCGTTCACTTTCGGGCAATTTCTGGAGCAGTTTTTGGGCGATTTCGTAGTGCCGATCGGCGGCTTCCCTCTCGCGTTGCTCCGATAGATAATGCGTATAAGAAGATTGCTCTATTTCTTCCATAGATGTATCTTCCAAGGATTGGACTGCGGACCTGTTTTTTTTGCTCCAAGTACTGCAAAGCCGATTGGCGATGACATAGAGCCATCCAGCAAACAGACTGGGGTCTTTGAGATTTGCAAGGCTTTTGTAGACGCGGAGGAAGGTGTCTTGCGTAATCTCTTCAGCGATATGGAAATCCCCAATCTTGCGCCATACAAGGGCATGGACGCTCTTTTGGTGCTTCTGGACTAAGAGACTGAATGCCTCGTCATCGCCGGATAAGATTCTGCGAATCAGTTGAACATCGTTTTCTACCATGAGAATTCTCCAATTTGAAACCGTTTAAAAAATTTAAAACGCTGCGCTACCCTTTATAATTAATGACTTAAGTATGCGTTGAAAAGGGTGCAAAATATTAAAGAATCGTAAAAATTTGACAAAACAGACTGCATGTGGTATTATTTACTATGTCTTGAGCGCAACTCAGCAGACATAACAAAAAAATCCGCCATATCTGACGATATTCTTGTGATGCCTTCACCAAAGACAATTGCGTAAAGTTGTCCCGATATGGTATTGAGGTATCTATTGTAAATCCAGCGGAAAGGAGTTTAACATGACATACGTGATTTGTGAGCCCTGCATTGACGTTAAGGATAGTGCATGTGTTGATGTGTGTCCAGTGGACTGCATTCACCCCCTACCGGATGCTGACGAGTTTGAGGATACGAATCAACTCTTCATCGATCCGGAAGAGTGCATCGACTGCGGCGTATGTGAACCGGAATGTCCCGTCGAAGCCATTTTCATGGAGGAAGACGTTCCTGAAGAATGGGAAGAGTTCATTGATATCAACGCGGAGTACTTTGAATAACGGATAGCAGGCGCGATCCTTAGCCCCGCGACTCCCGGAACGGTTGTTGATTTGCGAGACTGCTTGCGGTCAGACGAATTGGCAACCGTTTTTTAAGGGGTATCATGGAAAAATTTCAACCGACCCGCATTGAAAGAGGCAGCACAAGTCTGGAAATTCAGTGGAAAGACTCGTACCGTGGCGAGTTGTCCTACCGTCTTCTCCGAGAAAAGTGCCCATGCGCGCATTGCGATGCTGTCCGTTTCGGCAAAGACCCGTTCCATATTTTACCTTCCGATGCCTTTTTTGAAAATTTACGGCTTGTAGATATTCAGCGCGTTGGACGCTATGCGGTGCGTTTGGCGTGGAGCGATGGGCACCGGACCGGGATTTATACCTTCCAATTCCTGCGCGAGTTAAGTGAAAGCGTGTCTAAAACACCAGATGTATGTTAATCATGGTGCCTCCGATAGCAGGCGAGAGACGAGGTAGCAGTTCGGTGTTTTTCGCGTGGCACCCAATTCGGTACTGAGGTTCTGACACGTCTTCCAATAGTGATTATAATTGAGGGGGCGGAAGTGGTTGCGTTTGCCGATGAAAGTTTTGTGGCAACAGGCTAAGTCATTGCCGTTATGGATCGGATAGCCCCAGACGCGGCAGATGACGGGACGATGTTCATAGACAGAACAGACCCCACCGATGAGCATAGGGCACTCACCTTCAGGTGTGCCTTTTACGACTTCAACGGCTTTCATACTGCTATCCGGCATGACGGTTTCAATATTGTGACCCTGTGCTTCCAACTTTTTGATGCTGCGTTCCGCTTTTGCACGGATATGGGCGCGGAGTTGCGCTGGCAGTGCGTCTAATCCTAACTTTAGGTCTTGCGCCTCAATTTCGCTGATCGCCATTGTTGCGGTGTTATGGCAGCAGGCGAAACAGGTGGATGGACACGGCACGCCTCCGGATTCTTCGCGTAAGCGTCTCACATCCTGCTCAATCTCAGTCAAAAGTTCATAATACGCCTTCATAAGCCCTCCTAATCTACAGCAAGCTCGTAGACAGCATGTCGGAAGATAACGACCTTCGCGCCATTCTCTAAAATGAGTTTAATTTCATAAGGACTCACCCAATCTACGGTGCCACGGAAGACTTCTCCCTCTCGGAGCGTAATCTCAATGCGGGCTCCGCTTTTTCGGGCTTGCCGCACGGCTTCCGTATCAATCTCACACATTTGTGCGTCGGGTGGTAATTGCGTCAACTGCTGGGCTTTGACCGCTTCCGCAATCTCAACAGCTGCCTGAACTTTCTCTGCGTCAAAGTCTTTGTAGCAGTATTTAACATCTGCTTTAGCGATCTGCTGCTCCTTTCCGTTACTATTGAGCGTCAAGCTGGAAAGTGTCATCTCAAGGACAATAGCAGGCAGTTGGACAGCGTTATACAATGCGAAGAACATTGACGTTTCAAAGTTAATCTGCTTGAGGATATAGAGGTCGCCGAAGCTGAGTTGTTTTGAAGCTTGTTCTTGCGCGTCTTTCGTGGGTTCATCAGCATCATCAGAATCTTTTGTTGGGGTGGGTTGATTGCCGGGTTTCGATGCGGGTTTTGGGGTTGCGGTGGTGGCATCACGGTTTCGGTGGTCTCGCATCGGCTCCGACTTGTCTTTTTTCTGATCAGCGGCGGGTGCTGCCTGATCAGCAGTCAATTGTCCTTGGTTTTGCCCTGGGAATCCAGCGTACCCGCGCGGGATAATCGCCTTGCCTTGTCGCAGCCAGCGGCGTTCTGTTGGTGTCAATAATACTTCGACGTTTTGAGCAACGAGTCCCTTCTCACCTTCAACGACACTGTATTTTACCCGCTGCCCGACGCGGAGTTCTTCATACTCGGGATGCTTCATGGCGGAACTGTGCAAGAAAACATCCGCATCACTGTTATCTTGTGCAATAAATCCGAAGCCTTTGTCGAAATTGTAGTACTTAATCCGTCCTGTAGGCATTATCTGCTCCTGTGGTCTGGTACCTCTTCAAGAAGGCAACCTACGACTCTTCGCGTTCCTGTGCAAGCATTTCTTATTCGCATTGAAAACCAATGGCTCTGCCGAATGTCCGGTTTTTCTTGACATAAATCTTTGACTCTCTTATAATAACACAAATTGCCATCTATTGATAGACATAGCACTCCTACGGAGTGCGGTCACTTACATACGCCATTTTCTATAGACATATCACCCCTACGGGGTGAAGAAAGTGCCTTACAAACCTTTTTCTATAGACATATCACCCCTACGGGGTGAAGAAAGTGCCTTACAAACCTTTTTCTATAGACATATCACCCCTACAGGGTGAAGAAAATGCCTTACAAACCTTTTTCTATAGACATATCACCCCTACGGGGTGAAGAAAGCCTTACAAACCTTTTTCTATAGATATATCACCCTGTCCCCCATACACTAATCGCTATGGGGCCCCGGATGAAGAAAGTGTCTAACAAACCTTGTGGAAATGTTAAAAACTTGTTAGTAGCAACTTGGGTTATATTAATTAAATCATAAGTTAACATATTTGTCAAGTACAAACGCTAAAGACTTCGTTTCAACGCTCATAGGAGACTATACATGGCAACCACCGATTTGACACATCACATTGAATCTATCCGCCTCGTTGATACACACGAACACATGCGCCGCGAAAACGATTGGGTTGAAAATGGTCCCGATGTTCTCCAAGATCTGTTCGGCAACTATGTGCCTGCCGACCTGATAACAGCGGGTGCCTCCCCAGAAGCGATGCGCAATCTGATGGATGCATCGCAAGATATTGCGCCTCGGTTTGAAGGTATCCGAGAAGCCTGGGAGGCGACACAATTCACTGGTTACGGTGAGGCGGTTAGCCTCGTCGCGAAACATATCTATGGACTCGATGAATTGACCGGCGACGCGCTCGCGCTCGCACAAGATAAAGTCCAGACGATCCGTACGCCTGGGAAACGGTACCATATTTTACACGAGCTCGCGAATCTTGACCACATTCAAACCGACGATTTCAGTTGGCAGTGCACACCGGACACCTCCGGCCCCGATTTCTTTCTCTACGATCTCTCGTGGGCAACCTTCTGTAACGGACAGGTGGATCCGAATGCTATCCACGCCGAAACGGGTGTTGAGGTTAAGGATCTCGCTTCTCTCAAACAGGGTATGGCAGCGATTTTCGCGAAACATGCGCCGTGCGCTATCGCCGTAAAATCGCAACACGCTTACAACCGTACGCTCGATTGGATCAAAAGGAGCGATGCGGATGCGTCCGCTGCGCTGAACGCTGTGCTAACACAACCCGCTGGCGATATTGACGAAGCGACGCGTCTGTGCCTCGGCGATTGGTGCTGGGCACGCGGTGTTGAACTCACAATTGAACACAATCTCCCGTTCAAAATCCACACGGGTTACTATGCCGGTAACGACCGGATGCCGGTGCGTCGTATCCCTGCTGGGAATATGTGTGCCTTGTTCGCGGAGTACCTCGACGCGAAGTTCGTGTTGATGCATATCGCTTACCCTTACAACGATGAACTGGTCGCGCTTGCGAAACATTATCGCAATATTTGGGTCGACTTCTGCTGGGCGTGGAGCATTGATCCGTATAGTTCGCGCGATTTTCTGCGCCGATGCATTCATGCGGTCCCGTCAAATAAGTTATTCGCTTTCGGCGGCGATACGGGGTGGCCGACCAGCGCGATGGCTTATGCGATTCAAGCGCGGAACGAAATCCGACGCGCCCTTGAAGCCGAAATTGCAGACGGTTACCTGACAGAAAAACAGGCGATGGCGTTTGCGACCCGGATTATGAATACAAATCAGTACGACTGTTTTGATATAACCGGTACTCGCGTGAACATTTTAAAGGCGGCGTAGGACTATTTTTGAAAGAGCCCCCGGTTGCACAACCTAACAGGTTATGCTACGGAAAAAGCCTTTAGGCTCTCGGTATAGGGGGCACGCGCCACGCCTTTTTCGGTGATAATTGCTGTGACTAACGCTGCGGGTGTGACATCAAATGCGGGGCTATAAACCTTCACGCCTTCAGGGGCGGTAAGTTTGCCAAAGCCCTCTGTCACTTCCGCTGCTGCGCGCTGCTCAATCGGGATTTCTGCGCCGGTTTTAAGGGCGAAGTCCAATGTTGAAGTCGGGGCGGCGACATAAAAGGGTATGCCGTGTGCTTCTGCAAGGATAGCCACGTTATAGGTCCCGATTTTGTTCGCAGTGTCGCCGTTTGCAGCGATCCGATCAGCACCGACAATAACACACTGAATTTTACCCTCTTTCATAACTTGTGCAGCCATGTTATCACAGATAAGGGTTACATCAATGCCTGCTTGCATGAGTTCCCAAGTCGTAAGCCGTGCGCCTTGTAATAGGGGCCGCGTCTCATCTGCGTAGACCTGGATCTGCTTACCGGCTTCGTGCGCGCTAAACATAACGGCGAGTGCGGTGCCGTAGTCGGATGTGGCTAAGCCGCCGGCGTTGCAGTGCGTCAGAATAGTATCCTTTTCGTTGAGCAGTGCCATGCCGTGTTGTCCGATCGCGCGACACATCGCCCTATCCTCCTCAATAATCTGTAATGCCTCTGCGAGCAGTACCGCTTTGAGTTCAGCGATTGGAAGTTGGTTATTTTCTTCCGCCGTGCGTGTCATCCGATCCAGTGCCCAAAAGAGATTAACGGCTGTCGGTCGTGATGTTGCAAGATAATCGGTTGCTGCTTTGAGTTCCGCAGCGAATGCGTCGTAGGTTTCGGCGGTGGAATTCCAAATTCCGAGTACGGTGCCTAATGCGGCAGCGATTCCGATAGCCGGCGCGCCTCGGACGCGCAGCGATTTAATTGCCTCCCAAGTTGAGGGAAGGTCATCGCAATAGATGTGTTTAAATTCGTTGGGCAGCAGCGTTTGGTCGATCATCCGAATTCTGCCATCTGCCCATTCAATTGTTGAAACTGCCATTTTTCGTGTGGTTTCCTCCTATTATAGTCAAATCTAATTTACAACACAGTTCTCTCGCCAAGTGGTAGTTGATGTTTGACGATTTTAGTCAGAAATCTGTTTAGATTTTTCATCAGAATAGACACGATAGATTGAATCTGCAAGACGACTTCCCGCGCCAACTAACCGTGCTAAAACGCCAATCTGCTCCCGACAAGCCACATTGTCAGTTGGTTCGGGATAGTTGACCAAGTGATCGATCTCGCCCCAAATTTCCTCAAAAAGGGTTCTGACCTGAATTTCACAAGAAACAGGTGAATTCTCTCTGGGTTTAATAACGTAGTGAATGCTGGTGTATAAACTTTCCTTCACTTCAACGTTCAAGCCTTGCTCTGCAAAGAAACCTTGCGATTCTGGGTCCCAAGTATAGGCTTTGGGTTGTTCGTAAAGGACCCAATCTTGGCTCTCTAATTTTTGGTTTATTGCCCGGTGAATCTGTGTGAATTGCGCTTGGTAGAGATGTAGCACTCGGACACCGGCGATGTCGGTTACGCGATCGAAGATATTCTCCGGCGTGATTGGGTCTTCAGTTAACGACTTACGCTGGACCTTTTCACGAAGGTGTTGCAAATCCTTGAGGCGACTTTTGACCGAATGAACGATTCGTGGCGATTGGGTTAGGGCTGGATGTGTCTGAAAAAAACGAACCGTGTAATCTCGAAAAAGATCTATATTGTGGAGCTCACTTTTAACTCGCGCTATAATAGCTTCCATACTTGCTTCATCAACCATTATCGACCTCCAGTTGGTTCAAGCGTGTCAAGAGGTCTTTGGCAAAGATATGAAACTCTGTTCGCGTATTTTCATACGAATTTCTGTTGCCCGAAATGGTACTTTTGTCATCTCCCTCCAGATCGTTACAACTTGGGACTTTCCATATCGGTGTTCTGTATTTTTGAGCCATATTCGGAAAGGTTGAATAGGAATGCATAATCGCTGTTCCACCAACGGGATCTTCTAACTGCGCTTCGGTTAGATGTTTTCTATGGTCAGCATCAATATATTTTTGAATCGTAGCGGGAATCTGTTCAGCATAGTTTTGATGTGCTTTGGCTAAACGCCAATCGCTTGAGCTGGTGTATTTCCTTGCATTGAAAATAGTGAACCCCAGAAAACTGACGAAATTTTTGGGGAAATAGCTTAACTTCGCATCGGAGAGTAGGGTAAAGATCGTATCGAAATCTCGCTTCCAACTTTTAAGGGATTTGCCAATATTTTGTATGCCGTAAAGGGAGAACATGTCTGGCATACAAGGAATGAGGAACCCATCCACAGTGGAGATGATAACCTTATTAAGTATTCCGAGACTTGGCGATGTATCTATCACAACATAGTCGTATGAATATTCTTCTGCATACATTTCGCAAAAATTTCGGATTTGTGTTACAGTTCGAATTGCAAGCGGGTCTCCACCATAAACATCGCTCCATCGACTTGCAATTTTGTCTTCATAAGTGTGTATTGAGAGTCTGCCCGGAATCATTTCTAAGTTATTGTACAATTCAAGAGGTTTTGCAAGAAATTCCGGTGGATCCGCCCCATCTTCAGTCGGTTTTAAGAGAAAATGGATGGAACGGACATCGCTTGCGATATTCTTAAAATTCGAAGATTCTTGATGTCGAGCGTCAACAAAGTCGTCTATAAACGCATCCTCAATCTGCCAGATGTCGTGTAATTTTTCTGGATCCAAGCCAAATAGGGTCAGGTTTGATTGCGGGTCTAAATCGACAAGCAGCGTTTTATGCCCTAACTCTGCAAGCGCGCACCCGAGGTGGTAGGTTAAGGTCGTTTTACCAACCCCGCCTTTATTGTTGAATACAGCGATGGACTTCATGTCTGTTACCTCCCTTGCTAATACGATCAGTATTCCTACCTGCTATTGCTATCTATGAACTACTTTCAATTTTAACACATTTGCGGGACTTTGTCAAACGTCTCTGAGAAACAGTCAGAGACATTCAATTGTACGATTTGGATCTTGGTTTTGCTTTACATAGATGAATGTTATTAGGAAAAGATCGCGAGCACAGCTCGCTCCTACAGGCGAAAAAATTCACATATATAAAGTGAATAGGTACAATTGAATGGCCCTGGAGAAACAGTTTCTAATAGGACTTACGCACTGCCTCTTAAAGTCTCCCTGATAAGGGGGATTTAGGGGGTTACAGATAGGGAAAATATCGCTTGTCTCCAAAGGTTTCCCAATATTTGCTCGTTTTGCGTAAGTCCTGTCTAAGTTAAGAGAAGCCGCGTCTGTGTTCGTCTCCGCGAGTGCTTCGGTCTCTGGCCGTCTGAAAGCGAGTTGTGTCAGCGTGCCACGATGGGTGTATTTATGGGTGTGTAAAGTTTTTGGCAGCGTTTCATCGTCCAATTTACCAGAAAACCTTGTCCTCTTTAGTCCTGTAAGGTTTATTTGCTTGGGTGTTTCTTCGAGTATGTTTATAGAGATGCGTTGCCTAAAAAAAGCTTGGTTCCCTGTAAGGGCGAAATGTGTCTGGCTAACCTAATAAACATAAGATCTCCCTTACAAGGCTAAGGCGGGTTGTTGCCATGTGTTTCTATAAACATTGCGTCCCTACAGGACTAAAGAGGATTTTGAAGAATTCAAGGTTTACGCGTAGGAGCAGGTTCGGTTGGAATGCAGATCGCATTTGGGCGAGTACGCCGCAAAACCGAACCTACCGGGCTTCCGCGCCAAAATATTTACACACCCCGTATTTATCAAACCCTTGACGAAAGTCTCAAACTGATTGAAGTAGAGACATTCAATTGTCGATAATTCCTTCACGGGCGTAAAGGTAAATGCAAATCTATCAGAGATGACGTGACTTCTCACGTCATCTCTGATAGAATATACCTCAATATACAACCACATATTTTGAGGTGAACCATGACGAAAACAACGTCCCGCCACTTACTTGACATATTAGCAGAAGTCCCCGATTTTCGCAATAAACGCAGAGACATTCAATTGTCGAATTTTGGATTAGATTTCACCGCCAGACCCGAGAGAAAAAACTCTCCCATCACATCGTAGGTTGGGTTGAACGGATACCACCAAAAGCATACAAATCAGAGAAAACCGAAACTGTTTCAAAGACCGGCATATTCACCAGAGACCGAGTGAAACCCAACGCCTTTCGGCTTTCCTGAACGCCTCGCGTTATGAAGTTGGGTTTCTCTGCGTTCTTGATTGTGGAGACGAAATGTTGAATATGCGTGTATTGGGTGTGGCACATCTATCTTCTCAGTTGCGTTCAACCCAACCTACTCCGCTTAGAATTCGCTTCCAATTTCCTAACCTGCACCGACAATTGAATGTCTCTGCTGATTGAAGTTATTATGCTTGAACAATGGTCTAAAATCTGATAAAATATCGGCTAAACGGGAAAAGGGGTCATGAGAAATCTCCTGATTAGATAGGACACGTCAACTGCCCAAGTTCATCTGTCAATCGTAGGTTTTCTGCGTAGTTGACGGGGCAGTCAATGACCGAGGGGACCTTCTGACTGAACGCGTCATTGAGTATAGGGACCAGTTCGTCACTCGCTTCAACGCTATAACCTTTGGCACCGAAAGCTTCTGCGTATTTGACAAAATCGGGGGTAGTGAAATCAATATGGGCGGGTCTACCAAAGCCGTTCATCTGCTTCCACTCGATAAGCCCATAATATCCAGGTTTTCTTCCCCGGGTATTCCGAAAATATAGTCAACGTTTTCGTTTTCCAAACATTTTATGGTGAGTTCTGATGCTTTCGTACGTGTATTCCTTATATTTTTACAGTGGACAAAAAATTTGTTTTTTCCGCGTGAACCCCAGACCATTAATAATATAGCAGATTGATTTTAGAATTGCAATTTTAAATACAAGATAGCCAATTGTCAGCAGGCGTTACGCCTACAAGAAAGCACCTATTAGTCTGTCACATCTAAACTGATGGATGGTTCGTAGTAGGGCAATTCATTGCCCGTCGTTTCGACGTGCGATAAATCGCACTACTACGAACTGGGTTTATCCGTCATTTGAAAGTTGACAGACCACTATGCGCGAAAACCGAAATTATGGGAGAACTGAATGGCTCTGACAAAAGAGTAGACACGACGGTGTAACGTTGAAAAAACAGAGGTCTCTTAGCAGTGAAACACACAAAAACTTATGACGAAAAAATATATCTATCTCTATATTCTCGTGTCGTTTATAAATGTCCAATTCGGCTTTGCACAGAGCAATTCAGACAACTTTGCTCAAATCACGCCCGGTGAACTGATCGTACGGCTACGTCCAAATGCCTCCCGCAAACAGCTTGACACCTTGAGTCAAAAACTCGGTGCGGTATCCGTTTCGTCTGTTTTCTCACCGACCACACCTGCCGGACGAGATCCACGCCTGCGCCGTAACTACCGCATTCGGTTTCCAATAGAATGGAGACTGGAACCGTTGCGGCAACGGTACGCCAGACATCCGGCGATCGAAGCGGTTGAGATGAACCGTCTCAATCGACCTTGTGCCGAAATAGTCCCGAACGATCCAAACTATGGCGAACAGTGGAATTTGGCTTTAATGAATATGCCACAAGCGTGGCATATTGAACAGGGAACCCCCGAAGTGACGGTGGCTGTTGTAGATGGCGGTATAGATATGCAACACCCGGAATTGCGTTCGCAACTTTGGCGGAACGTTGATGAAATTCCGGGGAACGGTATCGATGACGACAGCAACGGTTATGTTGACGATTTTAACGGCTGGGATTTCAGCGATGCACCGACGCTACCGGGTAAGGGCGATTGGACAGTCCGAGATAACACGCCGGCGGACGAAATAGGACACGGAACGCACGTCTCCGGCATTATCGCGGCGGAAGCGAACAATGGGATCGGGATCGCGGGGATTGCGTGGCGGTGCCGTCTGATGCCGTTGCGTGCTGACTTCAAATATGGGGGCGGCGGGTACCTTCAGAATGACGATGTTGCTGCGGCGATCGTTTATGCTGCAGATAACGGGGCACAGGTGATTAATATGAGCTGGGGGGATACCGTAAACGCCTTTATTATAGAAGACGCGATAGGTTATGCTTACGCGCGTGACTGTGTGTTGGTCGCTGCTGCGGGGAATGTAGGGGCAGTCGGGTCGTGGTATCCTGCTGGGCTTAAGACCGTCATCTCGGTTGCTGGATTGAGCGCGGAGAAGCAGCTCAACGGCGATTCTAACTTCGGTGCGACAATTGATATTGCCGCGCCCGGTGAGGAAATTCTCAGCACCTACCTGAACGGTGGGTATCAACATTTATCCGGCACATCAATGGCAGCTGCGCATGTATCTGGGGCTGCGGCTTTAGTCGTCTCTGCGAATCCGAATTATACCAACACAGCGGTTCAGGAAACCTTGATTCGGACAGCAGCACCGCTTTTTATTAGTGATCTCGTCGGTGCTGGTTCACTTGATGCCTACGCCGCGCTCACCACACCAACAGCACTCCTTGTGCAGATTGACACCGCTCGAATGCGCTCCCAAGAGAACATTGAAACAATTGAGATTTTTGGGAGTGCTGGCGGAGTCGGATTCACCGAGTACTGGTTGGAATATGGGATCGGGGAGGTGCCGGATTTATGGTTTCGGTTAGGCACTGTGAAAACGAAACCGAAATCGAACGTCTGCCTGCACAAGTGGGACACTTCTGCATTAGCGGAGGGCAGATATACAGTGCGACTCAGCGTCAAATCGGAAACCGGTGAAATTAAGAGAGCCAGAACTGTTGTTGCGGTGGACAGGACAGCACCGCTCATTTCTATGCACGAATCACAAGCCTGGTTTTCGGGGAACAGCGTTGCATCAGTGGTTCTGTGGCAGACAGATGAGATTTCTATTGGAGAGATAAACATTTTTCAGACAAACGGGGAACGCATCAGGACTGTCCGCTCGGATTCAGAGAATCTGCTCCATATCGTGAACGTGTTAGATTTAGGTATACCGCCCGGTGCTTACATGTATGGCTTGTCGGTAAAAAATCGGGCAGGCGGATTGCGACTTGACGACAACAACGGCGCGCTCTACACTCTTGAGGTGCAAGACGCACCGATTGATCCGCTGCATCTCTTGCAAGGCATATCTGCGGAACGGGCGTTGCACGCTGTCGGCAAACCCGTGGATATGAATAGAAACGGGAGATCGGAACTCATCACTGCGGAAATGGGGACGAATTCGGCACAAATTTTTGAGATTGCGGAGAACGGTGCCTTCAGAGAGATTTTCGCATTTACGGAACGGTTCTTGCCGCGGACAATCGCGGATACAGATAACGACGGTCTGATGGAAATATTGTGCAACGCCCCCGATTTAACGTTCTTGCTGGAACAGCCCGCACCCGGCGAATTTCCCACGAAACGCATCTGGGAGGCACAAAGGAAATGGGGTATTACAATTGCGGATACGGATACAGATGGTACCCCGGAAATTTTCACCCGCGATGCCGTTAGCAATTCTATCTCAGTGGACGAGGCAGATGGTAATAACAGCTATCGCACGATTGCCATCCTCGAAAACCCGACGTTAGGCAACAACGGTATTAGTGCGGATTTCGCTACCGGCGATTTTGATGGCGATGGGCGGTTGGAGCTTTTAATCGGCGATAGCGACGCGGATGTCTTTGTATACGAGACAGCTGGAGACAATCAATATAGACACACATGGACAACAAGACTGCCCGAAGGTAGCCCGGAACTCTTTGCTGCGGGGGACCTGGACGGTGACGGCAAAGCGGAGTTCGCTATTTGTGGGAAGACAGGTACCGAGGTCGGCCCTATAACCCTCGACATTCGCTACAATCACTGGCTTTTAACTGTTTTCGGATCCGATAGGAATGATACTTACCTACCCATATCGACGCAACGGATTCGTGATGTGCAAGATGGTGGAAACGGAATGACGATTGCAGATGCGAACAACGATGGACGCAACGAACTGTGCATCGCTGTGGCACCGAATTTCTACCTTGTGCAATACGATGGCGTAGATTATCGCTCGATCTGGTACCATCCAGCGACCAGCACTTTCAATCCGATTGTCGTAGATCTCAATGGAGATGGTCCGAATGTTTTGTTGTTTAATAGCAACGACACTTTTACTGTTTTCTCCGCATCTACACCCCCAAATTCACAATTAGAGCAATCGCCACCGGTATCTGTGGCAGCAACCCAACGCCCCCGACTACAAGCTGCGGTATATTCACCTCCGAATCAACTGTCATTGGCGTTTGATAAACCGATGGGGATTTCTGCTACATATCCTGGGCGTTACCGTCTACACAAACGAAACGATATAGAAGTGGGATTAACGAGTTATACCCCGCGTTCAGCGATTCTTGATAAGACTCAGCAGCGGGTAGTGCTGACATTTCCGCCTGAAGTCTTCCAGACAGGTACCCGCTATCAGATTGAGGCACTGCAACTTTCGGATATATACGGTGCCGGCCTTGCAAATGACGGGCGCATGTTGATGATAACGTTGCCAGCACCTAAACTTGCAGAGACAATCGTCTATCCGAATCCAGCGGCCTGCGACCGGGTTACATTTGATAATTTACCCGTGGGGACACAGATCTATGTCTACGATGTGAGTGGTAACTGCATTACATCCTTCGCGAAGACGGAACGTGAGCGGGAGAAAAAAGTTTGGGATGTCTCTGGCATCAGTAGCGGTATCTATATTTATGTGCTTTCGTCTGAGACGGATCGGCGCGTTGGCAAGCTATCGGTGCTTCGCTAAAGTGCTGATACGGTTATTATTTTATCGTGTTGAGGGGTACGAAGGACGGCTTGAGTTCAAATACGTTCCGGATTGCTTGGACCGCCTTTTGCCGTTCGTTGGCTGCCAATGCGACTTGTGCGAGATGGTAGTGCGGCGCGATAGCATCTTTCTGAAGATTGATAGCACGTTCTAAAGTTTTCATCGCCTTATTGACTTGTCCACGCTTCGACAAAATCCAACCTAAGGTATCATGATAAGCGGCTACATCTGGATTCAGCGTAACAGCGGTATACGCTAACGCTTCAGCAAGCCTGAGTTTCGGAGAAATTTCAGGATTACCGAGGCCCGCTGCTAAGGGCTGCTGATAGTTATTAGCATGGAGGCGTGCAAGATTGTTATAGGCTTCGCCATATTTGGGAGCGAGGTGTATGGCTTGCTCATACGCGCGTTGTGCATCTAACACACGTCCGAGTTCCGCATACGCCGTGCCGAGGATATTGTAAGTTTCATAATCCTGCGTAGTGCCTTCCCCGACCAAAGTGAGCGGGTAGACCCCGACAAGCGAGGCTTGGGCAGCGAACACATCAGGTGTTTCCTCATCTCGTGCCTCTAAAAATAACTCATACGCTTCAACAGCAAGCGCGGCCTGACCTTCCTTGAAATATGCGAATCCGAGTTTTCTGTAGAATTCAATAGGGAGCGCGCCGAGTTCCCGACTGAGTTCATAAGCATCAATGGCTCTTCTATAATGCCCCTCTTGAATATAGAAATCGCCTGCTGCTAAGGAGCGTTTTACCAATTCTGGCAGCTCAGCAGCGGAGAGCCCTATGCGGGGGAGCGCGTCTGATTCGGCTCTGAAATGTTTCTGATGTTGCGTGAACGCGATGACACCTGCAATGAGCACAGCCCACAATATGAGATAGGCGCGCGTTCTGGAGACCCACTGCTTAGAAAAATAGCGGTTTGGGTACAGGAGGGCGAGGAAAAAGTTGGTCCGCGTCGGCTCAAGTGCTGTTCCTTTAGGCGGGTACGGCACAGTGGCGGCATTGGGTGCTAATACGGGGAGGTTAACGGAGGATCCTGCAAGCCGCGGCGATCGCGCGATTGCATCCGATAAATCGTTTATATCCGTATCATCTTCTCGCTGTGGTTCTTCCAGCTCATTTATATCTGTATTATCTTCTTTGGAATCCGTCCCTTCCGTTTCATCTAATTCATCAGTAAATTGCGTTTCATCTGTCGTCTTGTCTACATCTACAGTTTCTTCATCAGAGTGATTACGGAGGTCCGCGGAGGGTGGCCCTGTTTCTATCGGTTCGGGTTCATCTATGTCCGACTGTGCATCCCCTACCGGGTCTATTCTCTCGTCAAGGCCTGTTAAAGTCGGTTCAGTCGGATCAATAGGCGGTTTCGGGGCGGTCAGCTCTATAGAGATACTCGGCTGTTCGTCAATCACCTTTTCTTTCGGTTCTTCTACAGATGTCCCGTCTTCAGTAGATGTGGTGGTAGCTTCGGCGGCGTAGCGGTTTTGGATGCGAGAGATACTCTTTTTAACCTCTATCCGCGTGAGCATAGAGTCAATATTGAGAAGTGGTTCGAGTGTAGGCAGGACACTGGGGGTTCCCAATTCGCTGATGGCTTCAAGCATTGCCCAAAGTGTTAAATCATTCGACTCCTTCTGCAAAGCACTGAGCAGCGGCTCGGTCGCGCTTGTGGCATCCAAGTTCTGCAGTGCCTTTGCTGCGTCGCGCCGTATCATTGCATCTAAGTCGGCAAGTGCCTCAATTAGGAACTTTACGCTCTGTGGATTGCCTTGCGTGACGAGCCCTGCGATGGCACTGCTGCGGACAATGCTCGGCTGCGTTATATCTGTTAGATTCTGAATGAGTTGTTGAAAAGATAACATACTATTCATCGTAGGAGGTTTGCACCGTGCTGGACATTGCTAATCATGCGATAAGGTTTGTCTTAGGTCTATTCGGACCTCGGCACTCTTCTTTAGGATATTGTTCCCGTTAATAAAACGACTTTTACGGAAATGCGGTTTCAAATCGGCGCAATGCGGCAAAATTTTTCAGGAAAATTGGGAAACCGAGTTCTTAGGAAAGATCGCGAGCACAGCTCGCTCCTACAGCGAAAAATATTCACATACATAAGGTAAATAGGGGCAATTGAATGGCCCTGGAAAAGAAGACAGGGTCATTCAATTGTACGATTTGGATATTGGTTTTGCTTTACATAGGTAAACGTCATCAGCAAAAAATCGCGAGCACAGCTCGCTCCTACAGCGAAAAATATTCACATACATAAGGTAAATAGGGGCAATTGAATGGCCCTGGAAAAGAAGAAAAGACCGCTTGACATTTCACAGAAAAATCTGTATGATAACGCATATATCTTTTCAATAGACATCGGAGAAATTTATGCAAAACAACTTTTTCAGAGGAGTTTTCTTACTTGTTGCGTCGATATTGCTGCTCGGAATGCTTTCGTCTGCGTCCGCTGACTCACATCTGCAGCAGGGTGGCACCTTGATTTTTGGGCGCGGTGGCGACTCTGTCGGGTTGGACCCAGGACTTGAGGAGGATGGCGAATCTTTCAAAGTTTGCGATAACATTTACGATACACTCGTTGAATATAAAGATGGCAGCACCGAACTTGAACCGAGTCTCGCTGAAAGTTGGGAGAGTTCAGCAGACGGTTTGACATGGACTTTTCACTTACGGCGCGGCGTAACTTTCCATGACGGGACCCCTTTCAATGCGGAAGCGGTTGTCTTTTCGCTTAATCGCCAGCATGATGAAACACATCCGTTCCATAACGTTGGAGGTAGCTACATCTATTGGATCGCCACGGGCTTAGCAGAAATCGTGGATACAATTACTGCCGTTGATGAATGGACTGTCCAAATTCGGTTGAAGACGGCTTACGCGCCGTTTATCTATACGATCGCGATAACGCCGTTCTCTATTGTTAGTCCGACAGCGGTTCAAAAATGGGGCGATGCGTTTTCTAATAATCCGGTCGGCACGGGTCCGTTCAAATTTGTGCGGTGGGATAGGAAAGATAAGATCGTGCTTGTGGCAAACGACACGTATTGGGGGGGCCGCCCACTGTTAGATAGAGTCATCTTTCGGTCTATTCCTGACAATTCCGTGCGGCTCATTGAACTTCAACAAGGAAGTCTTCACGCGATGGAGTTCCCGAATCCGGACGATCTGCAACAGATCCAAGAGGATACCACGCTTGAATTACTCTCGCAACCGGGGATGAGTATCGGTTATCTTGCAATGAACATGGATAAGGCACCGTTCGATAATCTTAAAGTACGGCTTGCGATTAATCACGCTATTAATAAACCAATGATTATCGAACATCTGTATCAAGGGTTGGGGATCCCGGCAAAGAATCCGATTCCACCGACACTCTGGAGCTATGACGATACAATTGAGGACTATGCCTACGATCCTGAACTGTCAAAGCGACTTCTTGCTGAAGCGGGATACCCTGATGGTTTTGAGACGACACTTTGGGCATTACCGGTGCCGCGTCCGTATATTCCTGATGGACGCGCCCTTGCCGAGGTACTGCAATCCGAACTTCGCAATATCGGGGTTGAGACAAAAATCGTGACCTACGATTGGGGCACCTATCTCGAAAAAACGAAAAATGGGGAACACGATATGGCAATGTTAGGATGGTTTGCTGATCTGGGCGATCCGGATAATTTTCTCTACTTCCTTTTAAGTAAATCGTCAGCGAAGAAGCCTGCTGGGAACATTGCATTTTATCGGAGTGATGAAATGCAAGCCGTTTTAGAACAGGCAAGAGCAAGTTCGGATCGAGAAAAGCGTGTCTCACTTTATCAAGAAGCCCAACGGATCTTCCACAAAGATGTGCCCTGGGTGCCGTTAGCACACGCGAAACAGATTTTAGTCATTAACAAAAAGGTTAAAGATCTCAAACTCCATCCGTTGAAATGGCGATATTTTCGTCACATCTGGATTGAGAAATAGATAGGAGGCGAAATGAACACATCCGTATTTCGCGTAGGTGTTACGCGCGATTTTTTGGGACCCAATGATACCTGCGATTTAGACGACATCGCGGGTCCGCTTTTCGAGGAAGCCGGTCTACACTGGGAATATATCGCAGAAAATACACCCGTGTTACAAGCGACACAGGTGCAGGATTATGACGCGCTCTTGGTATTGGGCGCGGGCATCACAGCAGAGACATTTGTAGGTGCGGATAGATTGGTTGTTATCGCTCGATTCGGTGTCGGCTATGATAAGGTGGACGTGGAAGCGTGTACTGAAAACGGCGTACTGCTGACAATAGCACCGGATGGGGTTCGCCGCCCGGTTGCCACCTCTATCATGACCTTCGTCCTGTCGTTGAGCCATCAGTTGTTGATCAAGGATCGACTTACGCGCTCTGGTGGTTGGCGAAACACCCAAAACTACAGAGGGATGGGGTTGGTTGGCAGGACGCTGGGACTTGTCGGTATGGGTAACATCGGCAAAGAGGCGTTCAAACTGGCGAAACCTTTCGGGATGCGCCATATCACGTCCGATCCGTACGTCACAGCTGCGGAGGCGGCGGAAGTCGGTGCCGAAATCGTTGATTTGGACACGTTGATGCGAACGGCTGATTTTGTGTGCGTCTGCTGCCCCCTGAACGAAGAGACGCGTGGTCTCGTCGATGCAAGATGTATCGGACTGATGAAACCGACGGCTTATCTGATTAACACCGCGCGCGGTCCCATCGTCGACCAAAAGGCACTCACAGAAGCCCTTCAGCATCGGCGGATTCAAGGTGCGGGGCTTGATGTGTTTGAGCAGGAGCCGATTAGTGATGACGATCCGCTCTTAGGTTTGGACAACATCATCGTTACGCCGCACAGTATTTGCTGGACAGATGAGTGTTTTGAAGGCAACGCCAAGAGCGCGTGTGGGAGTATCATCGACGTGGCTTCCGGTCAAATTCCATCGTGGATTGTGAATCGGGAGGTTGTAGATAGTCCAAAACTGCAACAGAAGTTAGGGCTGTAATCTGCGAAACACGCATATCCGTTCACTTGCAGAATTATGCAACCTTTCCTGCTCAGTTCGCGTCACGTAGTTTAAAAGATTCAAGCGCAACCGCCATAGCAGGAGGGACTGATGCGAAATACTGACGTTGTCTTAGTTCACCGGGCCCTTGCCGGTGATGATACCGCCTTCACGACATTACTGGAAAGGTACCAAAAACAGATTCATGCGACTGTGTGGCGCACCATTAAGGATTTCCACATCGCTGAAGACATTGTTCAAGAAACTTTCCTGAAAGCCCACCAGAAACTTGGCACGCTAAAGGAGCCGGATCGGTTTTCTGCGTGGCTCAATGCGATTGCCACCCGTCTCTGCCTTGCGTGGTTTCGTGAAAAACGGTTGAACACCCAACTTTCCGAAAGTATAAGCAGTGCGGCGCGACAGAACGATCCGTACTCCGGATACCTCGCGGGTGAGCAGGCGAAAGCAGCCGCGCAAGAGCTGCGCGAAATTGTTAGAAAGTGGCTTGCGAAATTGCCGGAAAATGAACGCATTGCCACCACCCTCCACTATTTCGATGGCATGTCCTGTGATGAGATAGCGGCTTTTTTAGGTGTAACCACAAACACGATAAAAAGTCGCCTCAACCGTGCGCGGAATCGACTGAAGAAGAATGAATCGCTGATTCAATCCACACTTGACGATTTTCAATCCTTTGCGACCTTAAGCGAGATGGCTGGAACAGGACGCAAGATTAGGGTGTGTATGAACGCCACTACCGGGAACGGTGATCAATTTAGAGAAGGCGGTGCCTCTCTCCTAAAAACCGATATGTTTTTGGCACTTTCCAGTACGGGCTGGCAGGAAAGCGATAAGGGAGAACGCGTCACAATGCCTTTGCTGGGGACGACCATTACGCCTTACCTTCTCAGATTTCCTTTGGTCATAGGGAATACTTGGACCCAAGAAGGGTTTTGGGACTCACAAGCAGAGACAACCTTAGACGGCTACGAGCAGGTAAACGTTTCTGCGGGAGATTTTCTGAGCTGTCTCAAGCACAAAAGCGTCCTTATTGACACGCCACCACACCTCCAGAATAATCTACTTGCAACTTCTAATGATAAACCCTATCAACGCGGTTCTAAAGCGGAGAGCCCATTTGTTAACGGCACACGCTATTTGTGGTTTGCCAAAGGCATTGGACTTGTGAAAATGCGCTACGAACACGCTAACGGTCTCACAACGGAGGCAGAATTATTTGAATACAACGTCCCAGGCAAAGCAGAAGAATACCATCCTTTGCAGATCGGTTCTACGTACACATATAAATATCACAGTGTCTGTCTCAATGAAACGGTCTATGAGAAGTGGCGCGTCACTGAAAATTTTTGAATCCACTGTCATCTATTCGTAACTGAAAATTTTGATACTGGCTGTACCTGGAGGCAATGTGATGCTTTGGACGATTGTTAGAAGAGAGATCACAGCAAATATTTTAAGCTTCAGATTTCTAATGGGATTCCTCATCTACTTCTTCCTGATTGTGACAAATATCTTCGTCTTGACGAGAGGTTACGAGGATAGACTGCAAAGCTACCAAATAGCAGTTCAAGAAAATGAAGATCGGATAAAGGAGGTTGAGAAATACTCTGAATTCGGGCAAACGCGTATACTACGGTGTAATAGGAAACCGAAACTGCTCAGCATTTTCAACGAAGGCATGGACAAAAGAAAGGGAAACTCTGTCGCCGTGGCGCACGGATATGTCCCTGCAGTCGCTGAGCAATACGGTTCTGATAATCCTTATCTGAATATTTTCTCCTCTATTGACTTTACAATCATCTGCCAAGTTGTGATGAGTCTGTTGGCACTGCTTTTTGCTTACGACGCGATCTCGCGAGAAAAGGAAGCCGGAACTTTAAGATTAACACTCTCTTGCGCGATTCAGAGACCTCTGCTGCTTTTGGGAAAATACATCGCTGGTATGGTATCTATCTCTCTGCCACTTATCGCGAGTTTTGTGGCGGGGTTATGGGTGATACAATTTTCGCCTTATGTCTCTTTTAACGGTTCAGATTGGACACGCATATTACTCATCTTCCTCCTCTCTCTACTTTACGTCTCCCTCTTTTTCCTCATCGGATTGTTCCTTTCTGCTCGGACACATCGCTCCTCTATTACGCTGATGTTTTCAATGTGCGTCTGGGTCCTTTTCGTGCTTATCGTTCCAAATCTGACAGTTTTATTAGTGGAACATGCGAGTCCAATTCAATCGGAAGAGCCATACAAAACGCAAGCAGATGAACTTTGGGCGGAGTTTGGCAGCAAAACAGGTGATTATTTGAAGAAACGAGGCGTTGCGTCCCCTTGGGAACCTGCGGAGCCGGGAGGTTTAGGCATCTCTGAAATTGCAAGAGATTACGGAAGCGGAGAAACGATAGGGATGAGTCGTTTTAGGAACGAGGAAGGGGTGCCATTTGTTCAAGAATATTATGGGTTCAAGGAAAATCTCCGGGCACAATACGCTGACAAAGCTTGGCAAATTCGCAAGAAATACTTCGATGAGAATCCGAACCGACAATCTGTGTTGGCGTTGAACATCTCCCGAATATCTCCTGCAGCGGTTTACTACAATGCCGCCGCAATTCTCGCGGAAACGGACTTGCGAAGTTCTTGGCAGTTTATGGAACAGGCGCGACAATACCGCCGGGAATGGGTTGAATATCTGAGAGATGAAAAAATATTCTCTTCGCGTAGATGGTTCACAGGGAAGAATTCCGAAGAGCCCCTTGACTTAACCGGAATGCCCAGATTTAAGGAGCAGAACGAAAGCATCGGTGGCAGCTTGCAACGCGCAGTGCCAGATATCATGATACTCGCGGCGTTGAACATCCTATTCTTTATGGGGGCATTTATCTCATTCCTACGATATGAGATATAGTGCGTAAGCAGTTAAGGAGACCACATGGTTTGGCACATCGCAAAACGAGAAATCCTTGATAATCTGACGCGTTTTCGGTTCGCGATCACGCTGACGCTCGTGATAGCATTGCTGATCATAAATGCTGTGATATTTGTGAACAGCACATATCAACGAAGAATAGCAGCCTATTCTCAAGACACTAACGCCGCAATTGCATCACTGAAAGAACGAAGTATCAGCTTAGGCGAGTTGGCTGTAAAGGGTCCAGGGAGCCTTTATAAACAGCCGAGTCCATTAGGATTTATCGCCACGGGTGCAGATGCAAATTTGCCGAAACAGGTGGATGGCAACGCCGCTGGTAGTAGCAACTGGACTGCCGCTAATTTTCACTACGCATGCTCAAACAATTGGTCACTTGAATATCCACAAGCTGCGTTTCGCAAAAATGATGCGCTGCCAAATTTTACGGAATTAGATTGGACATTCATCATCGGGTTGATTATGAGTTTTATGGCGATCCTGTTCACTTACGATGCAATCTCTGGAGAGCGTGAAACAGGGACGTTAAGTTTGCTGATGTCTAATTCGATATCACGTGCGACCGTGCTTTTGGCGAAATTCGTTGGGGCGTTTCTCACCCTTATGGTACCTCTATTGATTGGGATATTGCTTAATTTGATGATTGTTAACGCGTCGGAACTGGTGTCCCTCGACGGAAGCGAATGGGCGCGGATCGGGATAATTTTTGTCATTTCTGCCATCTACCTCTCAATATTCCTATCGCTTGGATTGTTTATCTCAAGCCAATTTTCCAATTCGTCAAGTAGTTTGCTGGTGCTGCTGCTCATTTGGGTCGTGTTTGTGGTTCTTATTCCGAATACGATGGGTGTATTGGCAAGCGGTTTCCAACAAGTACCTTCCAAAAGCGAAGTCTCTCGCCTTAAGGAGGCAAAATTAGACGCAATCAATGACCTGTACTTTGAAAAAGATAGGAGACTTTTCCAATTCGGTTCGCCCTCCGACACTCCGCCCAAAATTGAGGCGTTACAGGTGTGGGCTGATTACTTAACTGAACGCGCTGATGTGAAAAGTAGATTTGACGATGAACATCTGGATAAGCAGTTTGCACAAGTTGCCTTCACGCAACAAATTACGCGACTCTCTCCGGCATCCATCTACAAATACGCCTTAGAATCTCTGGCAGGCACGGGTTTCGCCAGACATAAAAGGTTTGTTCAACAAGTACGCCGTTACAGACAACAATTCGTCGATTTCATCAAATCGGAGGACAGCGGAGACAACACAAGCTACCACGTTTATCTTGTGAAGGAAGGGTTATCGCAAAAACCGGTTGCCTTTAGTGGCATTCCTAAATTTTCAGAGCAGCTGACGCTGAGTATTACCTTCGGTGGCGCGCTGTTGGATTTGATGTTGTTAGTTTCACTCGCGCTGGTCCTGTTTCTGTCGGCTGTCTTAGCGTTTTTACGGGGGGATGTTCATTAATCAATAGCAGGACGTGGGGGGTTGCCCCAGTGTCCGCTTCGATCTTTTCCGCTTACGACGACACCTTCCTTATCCCAGCGAAAGGACGCTCGAACATCGGCGGTGCAGTAGCGTAGCGTGAGACCG
This sequence comes from Candidatus Poribacteria bacterium, assembly GCA_963668035.1. GTDB lineage: Bacteria > Poribacteria > WGA-4E > WGA-4E > WGA-3G > WGA-3G. Next base: position 3,026,351 of record OY764073.1, read on the forward strand.
CACCGTCGCTTCGGTGAAGGATTAGCGTTTGAGCTGTGTAAAAGCAGGTCGGTATGGATAGAGATTTCGCCTGCTTTGAGTTCAACATCCACAGGTTCGCCGTGCTGTTCTGCGTTTTCAACGATTTGACCTAACACGCTGTTTTCGTCGGGTTCGCTGCTCCGTGCTGTCAAGTGTCCTAAGTGATGTGAACCTGAAATAAACCGCATTGCGCCGTTTTCGATGATAGCATCGTCAATTGCAAGCCAAACGGTGACCGTTTTGGAGGGTGTGAGAGGCCAGTAACCGGCATCTTGATGCCAGCCGACTGTCTTTGAGTCATACGGCATTTTGCAGAAGTAGTGTGCCCCCCAGCCGATAACGTCTTCACCAATCAGGTCTTTCACACAATCGACAATTTTCGGATGCGTGAGAAGATCATAGACTTTCCCATATTTTCTATGTGCGGAGATAATTGAATAGCTGCTCCCGCCCTCCGATAGGACATTCGCCAATAGCGTGTCAAAGTATTGGCGGTGTTCACCGATTTCGGTTTCATCGAAAATCGGGATACCTTTGATGTAACCGACGCGATTGAAATCAACTATTTGTCTTTCGGTCAACACCTTCGGCTGCTCGGTGACGCTTGGGTGAAATCGGAGTTCACGCCCCATTTCGGCGAGTTGTGTCCATGTCGGCATGATTTTATCGGTTTTGTAAATGACGCTTTGGGTTGCCATTGTTATTTCACCTCATCTAAATTCTGATTTCATTTTATCATAAATCCAACGAAAATGGTATAATATTCGAGGTGTTTAGTTTGCAAATTGAATGGCTCCGAAAAATGGGTGTGTAAAGTTTTTGGCAGCGATCCGACGTGCAGTGCACCACATCCTAACAACGCAACAACACGCCGCAATTGACTTTGGACACTTCCGCGCCAAAATATTCACACACCCCCGAAAAATAATTGACTTTCCAATAAAATAAAGATATACTACTTATATCGCAGTATCTTGGGCGTGGCAGCCCAAACTATGTGTGTCAAACGGATATATCCTGGACCGATAGGTCCCGCCAAACTTTCGTTTGAAAGCAGCAAACTCCATTTAAAAATTGAGGTTAGTTTATGGCGCATGCATATACCCCCGGTCTGAAGGTGACCGAGGGGATGACAATTCAAAAAGAACGCCGGCTCCCGCTTGAAGGTGAGGTCCTTGTGGAAGCCGGTGCAACCGTTACGGCAGAGGATGTCGTTGCAAAGGCAGATCTGCCAGGCAACGTTCAACTGGTGAATGTTGCGAACCTGCTCAGCATCCCACCGGAAGAGATTGCGGAATATATGCTCAAAGCGGTAGGCGAAGCCGTTTCAGCAGACGAGATTATCGCTACGACAAAAGGACTTTTCGGGCTTTTCAAGTCTCAAGCGCGTTCACCGATTGACGGCACAATTGAATCGGTATCGGATGTTACCGGACAGGTTATTCTTCGTGAACCGCCTATCCCTGTTGAGGTTAAAGCCTATACCGACGGCACGGTGACGGAGACCGTCCCAGATGAGGGTGTCACTGTGGAAACCTACGGCACCTATATCCAAGGCATTTTTGGGATCGGGGGCGAGATGGTCGGAAACTTGACCGTCGTTGCGGAATCGCCGAGCGAGGCATTGACCGCTGAACAGATACTGCCTGATCATCAAGATGATATTCTGGTTGGCGGTTCGCTTGTTACGACTGATGCTATTCAGAAAGCGATTCAACACGGCGTAAAAGGTATCATCGCCGGTGGTATTGATGACGCGGACCTGCGGGAGCTTCTCGGCTATGAACTCGGTGTGGCGATTACCGGTTCCGAGGAGATCGGGATTACACTGGTAATTACGGAGGGGTTCGGGCGCATCGCGATGGCGGAACAGACGTTTTCGCTCTTGAAAACGCGGGAAGGTCTGAAAACCTCTATCAACGGTGCGACACAGATTCGTGCTGGGGTTGTGCGGCCGGAGATCGTGATTCCATTGGTGTCTGATGCTGTAGAAACGGTGGAAGCAGGGAAGGGTGACAGCACGGAAGGCATTTTGGAAATTGGCAGCCCTGTCCGCATTATCCGCGAACCGTATTTCGGGAAATTGGGGCGCGTCACCGAGCTGCCAGTAGCACTTCAGAATTTGGAGACAGAGGCACAAGTGCGGGTGCTGCGGGTTGAATTTGAAAACGGCGAACAGACGATACTACCTCGTGCGAACGTTGAAGCGATTGAGATCTGAACAACCTTACCGCTTCTGCTTTCGGATATTTAAGGATTGCGGAAAAATCTGAGTATTCCAGGCTCTATCTCATATCCGACGGCTGACCAGAACGCAGTTGCCCACGGATACTTCTCTTCCACGAGTGCCGTGATGCGTTTGACCCCAAGTGTCGCTAAACGCCTCTCGCCTTCTGTGACCAATGCACGTCCAATACCACGTCGTCGGTAGTCAGGATGAACGGCTATGCGATACATATTGCCACGCCACCCATCGAAAGTAGCGATTAAGGAGCCAACGATGCCTTGATCCGCCTCGGCAACCAATACCGATGCGGCACTTTCTATCACACTTTGGATGTCTGTGAGCGTATCTGTGATACTCGGAGATGTCCCTGCAGCCTGCCATAATGCAAGAAGTGCTTCTGCTTCTTCAGGATGGCATTCTCGGATAAAGAACGGGTGTGAGGCGGCGTTTGCGTTATCGGATAAATCCATTTGTGGGTCGTGGTGCGGTTAGGGACCGCACCTACCATAATTAGGCCGTAATTAGGGAAAGACGCAGTTATTCGTCCAGCCAGCTCATCATGCTGCGCAGATTTTTGCCGACTTCTTCGATCTGGAGTTCTGCTTCCTGTCGGCGGAGTGCGCCGAGGACGGGTTGGTTCGCCTGATTTTCCAACACCCATTCCCGTGCGAAGACACCACCTTGAACGTCTTTCAAGATTTGGCGCATCTTATCGCGAATACTGTCGTCAATCAGTTGAGGTCCCCGTGTGAGGTCCCCGTATTCCGCTGTATTGCTAACATCGTTCCGCATTTTGCTCAACCCGCCTGTATAGATCAGGTCAACAATCAGTTTCAACTCGTGGAGGCATTCAAAATAAGCCATTTCCGGTTGATAACCGGCTTCAACGAGGGTATCAAAGGCGGCTTTGATGAGGGCAGCGGTTCCGCCACATAGGACAGCTTGTTCACCGAAGAGATCGGTTTCGGTTTCCTCACGGAATGTGGTTTCAATGACTCCGGCACGCGTGCCGCCGATACCTCTGGCATAAGCGAGTGCGATATCGCGTGCGAGCCCGGTGGTGTCTTGATGAATAGCAATGAGACAAGGCACCCCGCCTCCGCCTTCAAACACCTCACGGACGAGCGAACCTGGTCCCTTAGGGGCGATCATTGCGACATCAATGTCGCTGGCGGGTACAATCTGCCCAAAATGGACGCTAAATCCGTGTGAGACGAGCAGCATATTGCCTGCTTCCATATTTGGAGCGATCTGGTCGCGATAGACAGCTGCGTGGCGTTCGTCAGGTATGAGTACCTGAACAATATCAGCCATCGCTGCGGCTTCTTCAACGTTCTTGACGGTCAACCCTTCCGCTTCTGCGCGATCTTTTGAACGGCTGCCCTCGTATAATGCGACGATGACGTTTGCACCGCTGTCTTTGAGGTTTAGCGACTGTGCGCGTCCCTGCGCGCCATAACCGACGACGGCGACGGTACGCTCTTTAAGTAGGTCAAAATTGGCATCACTATCGTAATAAATCGTTGCCATTTCTCTAATTTTCCTTTCCGCGCAGCATCGCTATTTTTCCGGTACGGGCTAATTCAAGGATACCATACGTATTGAAAATATCGATCGCTGCTTTCAATTTACCTTCATCACCTGTAAGTTCAAGGACAAGTGAGGCGGGTTTCATATCTATAACGCGTCCACGGAAGACTTCCGCGACTTGTAGCACCTCGGTCCGTTTTTGCGGGTCATCGGTAGCAATCTTGATGATCACAAGTTCGCGTTCAACATGCTTCCCGGCGGTGGAGAGGTCGGTCACCTCAATAACGTCGATGAGTCTGTTTAGGTGCTGATAAATCTGGTCAATGATCTGCGCGTCGCCATGTGTGACGAGGGTTATATGCGAGATACTATTGTCGTGTGTTTCAGCGACGTTGAGGCTGTCAATATTAAAGCCGCGCCCGCTGAAGAGTCCTGCGACGCGTGCGAGGACTCCGAATCGGTTCTCGACTAAAACTGAAAAAATATGTCGTTCTTCTGGATTCATTTTTTTATAGTTTTCGGTTCGCCTGCTGCGCAGGCTTGACGACCATTAAAATCGTTAGGATAACCCGCGGATAACGTCTCCGAGTCCTTTACCGGCTGGTACCATCGGAAATACGTTTTCCTCTTCATCAACAATGAAGTCAATGACGACGGGGCCGTCGGTAATCCCTTTTGCCTTCTGCAATGCGGGTTGGACATCTTCGGGGTGTTCGACGCGCAAACCCGTGGCACCGAATGCCTGCGCAAGCAAAGCGAAATCGGGGTTGTCGTGGTAATCGACGGCGGAATAGCGTTTACCGTGGAACAATTCCTGCCATTGACGCACCATTCCCAAGTACATATTGTTGATAATAAAGATTTTAAGGGGTAGCTGCATGGTAACTGCTGGCACCAATTCTTGGATCGTCATGATATAGGAACCGTCTCCGTTGATATTGACGACGGTTTTATCTGGACATCCGAGTTGCGCGCCGATGGCGGCGGGGAGGCTAAAGCCCATTGTGCCGAGCCCTCCAGAATTGAGCCACTGTCGGGGTTCCGTGAATTTGAAGTATTGCGCTGCCCACATCTGGTGTTGTCCGACATCCGCAACAACGATGGCATCGCTGTAATGCTCGTAAATTTGCTCAATAACGTACTGCGGCATCACCTTATCGACTTTCTGCTCGTATTCAAACGGGTATTTCTGCTTCCACTCCTGAATTTGGTTACGCCACGGGTCTATATCGGCTGTGCTGACCTGTTTGTTGAGTTCTGTTAGGACGTTTTTTGCATCGCCGACGATCGGGACATCAACAGGTACATTTTTCCCGATACAAGAAGCGTCTATATCAATGTGGATTTTCTTTGCGTTCGGTGCGAACTTGCTGAGGTTCCCTGTAACGCGGTCGTCGAATCTTGCACCGATAGCGATAACAAGGTCAGCATCGGTGAAGGCGTAATTTGCGCAACAAGAGCCGTGCATGCCGGGCATCTCCATCGCCAACGGATCCGTCTCGGGAAACGCGCCGAGTCCCATCAAAGTAACAGTAATGGGAATCTGCGTTTTATAGGTGAGTTGTCGTAGTTCTTCACTAGCGTTAGCAAGGACAACACCGCCGCCGGCATAAATCATGGGGCATTTGGCTTCTTTAATGAGTGCTGCTGCCTTGGCAATTTGCGCTGGATCGCCATGCACTTGCGGTTTGTAGCTGCGGATGTCAACTGTTTCTGGATACTGAAACAGTGCTTCGTGTAGCTGTGCATCCTTAGCAATGTCAATAATAACGGGTCCCGGTTTCCCGGTTTTTGCGATATGAAACGCTTCAGCGACAACATCAGCGATTTCGTCAGTGTTTGTAATGAGGTAGCTGTGCTTACAGATTGGTCGTGTTACGCCGATAACATCGCACTCTTGGAAGGCATCGCTGCCGATATAGTGGGTGAAGACCTGTCCGGTGATGGCAACCATCGGGATGGAGTCCATATAGGCGGTAGCGATACCGGTGACGAGATTGGTGGCACCGGGACCGGAGGTTGCGAGTGCGACCCCGACTTTACCGGTGACGCGTGCGTAGCCATCAGCGGCGTGGGAGGCACCTTGCTCATGCCGCATCGGGATCAATTTGATTTCGGGCTCACCGTAGAGAGCATCGAAAATCGGCATCGCTGCGCCACCGTTGACACCGAAGATATATTCGACACCTTCTCGCTTGAGACCCTCCACAAGGATTTGTGCTCCTGAAAGTTCCATGCCAATTTTCCTCACAAAAGTAGTAGGCACACTCCGCTGTGCCGAAACTCGTTGAAATTAAAAAAGCCCTCTCGTTCCATCTTTGGAGACGAGAAGGACATTTAGGCTGACCTTACCGTGGTACCACTCCAATTCCCTTTCTCTTATGAGAAAGAGCACTCTTTGGGATGCGATAACGGGCATCACACCGACTCCTCCTACTTATTGTTCAGATGAGCAGCTCCAGGGCGACCTTCAGTCGTGGAAACTTGAGGAGACCTCGCAGCCGATGAGTCTCCATCTCTTGCAAGCCCGGACGACTTACTCCTCCCCTTCAACGCCTTTTACGGGTATCTATTCATTTGTTAATTACGCACGCCGCTTTATGAGATTTCACGGCGATGCTCAAAAGGATCGTGTTTATGCTTTAAGTATAACACATTTAAAGGCGGATGTCAAAAAAAATTGATTTGACCATTTCGGTAATCCCTAATCCTTTTTCAGTTCACCCCATGTCGTCGTTAGCAAATCCGGCTGTGGCGATACCGGCAACGCATACGTCGGATCAAACCAATCCCCGCCACTATCCCCGCCAGTATGCGTCAACTGCGTTCGAAGCCCACTGTTCACATCAACTTTGAAAATATAGAACGCCGCGAAACCTTGTGTATAAAGCACTTCCGATCCATCCGGTGACAACTCAGAATACAGTGCATGGCGACCCGCTTCCTCAACAAGTTGTCGGAGCCCTGTGCCATCACGGTTGACGATGTAGATCGTCTGTTTGTCCTTCCATACGCGGTGCAGATCCCTATCCAAGATGGCCGGTAACGGATGCCGATTTCCAGCAAAGGCAAGTCTATCCCCTGCAGCTGACCAAGACGGACCGAATTGAAATAGGAGTGCTTCATCGGCGAGCGGTTGTTCCACCTCGCGTGTGCGGATGTTGATAAACGTAAGGCGAGCCCCCAGGGCGTGATGTTGAGAGCTGGCGATTTCTGGATCATTGGGAGACCACTCTGGACTATTGTACTTCGCGATGAATTCGCCATCTCCTTCGCCAAAAGTTCCAAGATAGAGACCACCCTTGTTAAAAAAAATCCAGTCCTTGACCTGGTAAGCAAACTGTTTGCTATCGGGCGACCAGGTAGGTGCCGTTCTCCAAACTTTTACTTTTTGTTTGAAGACGCGTTGGACATTCGAGCCATCGGGATCCATCACATACAGGTCTCGCGTACCTTCGCGATCCGAGACGAAGAGGATCTGCTCACCTGTTGGAGACCACGCAGCCTCCAGATCACCAGCAGGATGCTGTGTTAAGTTCACCTGCTCAGAACCATCCGGGTTCATCACGTACACCTCTCGATTGCCATCACGGGTGGAGGTAAACAGGATTTTCGGCGTTGTGGGGGCCTTAGCAAAAACCTGAAATACACAGGCATACATCAGCATCAAAACGGTGATAGAAAAAATCAACGACAGTCTCATACCTATTTCCCTTTTGTCAATTTTCAGAAATATTCCCCGGTAGGGTGCGGTTTCAAACCGCACTTACCGGGTAGATGAATAGGACAAATTAGGCGTGTGCCTCGTAGAGTTCGTTGACTCGGGTCCAGTTGATGACGTTTGTCCACGCCTCAACGTAATCCGGGCGACGGTTTTGGTAGTTCAGATAATAGGCGTGTTCCCAGACATCAATCCCAAGCAGTGGTGTATGTCCCTGCATGATTGGACTGTCCTGATTCGCCGTGGAGTAGATCTCCAAACCGTCGTCGCCGAGGACAAGCCAGGCCCAACCGGAGCCGAACCGTGTGGTCGCAGCAGTAAAGAACTGCTCTTTTGCGGCTTCATGTGATCCAAAGGCAGATTTTAGTGCATCTGCGAGCTCTCCGCTCGGATCGCCGCCGTTACCACCGGGGCACATGATGGACCAGAAGAGCGAATGATTGGCGTGTCCGCCACCGTTGTTGATGACAGCCTGCCGCTTGTCTTCCGGGACCTGGTCAAGGTTGCTGAGCAATTCGTGAACATCCATGTCAGCGAGGTCACCAAGCCCTTCTAAGGCAGCATTGAGGTTGTTGACGTAACCTTGATGGTGTTTGCCGTGATGGATTTCCATAGTTTTTGTGTCAATGTGAGGTTCCAAAGCGTCGTGCGCATACGGGAGCGCAGGTAATGTGTGTGCCATTTAAAAAATAGCCTCCTGTTTTGTTTTTCTAACATGCATGTGTAAATTGCGCGCTAAAGGCGTGCAAGTATGTCACTTAAAAAATCAAAAAAAGTAAAGATCAAAAAAAAGTATAGCAGAATTGGCGGAAGTGTGCAAGTTTTTTTTGTTAGGACTTACGCAACTTTTCTATATACTATTGGCGAGGTTAGGAAACCTCGCCAGCGAAGGGCTACGTGAGTCCTGTTTTGTAAACTGCTAAGGAAAAGGTGGGGTTTGTATAATTTCGCCAGCAAAGATTGGAGATCGGCAGGTTAGTCGTCTGATTGACCACCTTCAGAGATTGCACCGACACGGCAGAGACGCTTATAGTCGCAATAGTTACAAGGTTCCGTTTTATTGCGAGGCGTGAGGGGCGCATCACCGTCTTCCTCAGCGTCTACGAAAGTCTCAACGCGTGTGATGAGCGGAAAATTACCGTTAGCGATACTGTCAACATACTGCTGAACGTAACCACTGACACGGCTTAATCGGTCATCAAAAACTTCATCGTCTAATAATTGACCACTCCGAGAGCTAACCGATTTCCAAGCTGTCCCGTTGTAGTTTTGGAAGGCATCACCGTTCAAAGATTCCGTTCCGATACCGAGTTCAACCGTACATTGGTCTAATCTGATTTTATGATAGAGGCCTGACGCTGGTTGCAAATCAGCCCTTCCCTGCTTATCCAGCAATAGCTTTGCAACCTGTAGGTAGATGGGAAGTTGAAGGCTGCGTCCGCTAAGAATTTCCGGCATCCTAACCGTGGTGCTGCCAGTTTTATAGTCAATAACATTAAAGGCACCGTCACCGATATCAATGCGGTCTATTTTGCCAATCATGCGCACGTTACCGATAGAGATCGGTGGGGTACAACTGAGTTCGGGATCTCTCGGTTCGCGTTCTTGCCCAAAACTAACTTCAAAGTAACTTGGTATAACGGTCAAATCATAAGTGCGTTCTGCTTCGAGCCATCTGTGTAGCGCGACCCTGAGTTTTACTACGTCGGCTTGCCAAAAGAGATTGTCCACTCCGATAGGTGGCTCGTTTCGCTCGCCGCGGCGTTCATCAGCGGCACTCTGTAAAATTTCATTCAATTGGCGTTTCGCTTCCTCAAAGTCATCGTCCGCGCATTGTGAGAGAGGTGGCTCGTTTCGCTTTCGGCGATTGTCGTAGAATGTAAAGAGAATGTTATGGAGAAGGGATCCCCTCTCTAAGCTTGATAACTCATCTTCGCCATCCTCACCTCTAACACGCAGTTTCAAAACGTTACCGACAAAGTACTGAAACGGACAGTTGGCATAAGTTTCCAAATCTGTGACGGAATGGGTCCATCGGCGATGACTTTTTAAATGCTCCCGACTTTCAAAAGAAAGGAGATCTGCTGTTAGCACCCCTTCATAGACGAGATGTTCGTGTGTATCTTCGCGGCTCTTTTCAACGGTCACGACGTGGTTTATAAGCGGACGCATGCTTGCTAACTTCTCTGGAAATTCCCCACCGGAAGGTGTATCCGCTGTCCAGACGTGATTGCCATACGCGCTGAGGAAACCGGATACGCTCCCTCGTGAAGGATCCTTAATTTCCATTGATTCCACGGCGGCGACTTTCCTTAATTGTGCCAGAAAAGGGGAAGGGATTAGGTCTGCTTCACGTTCGCGTTGCGGGACAAGGAGATAGAGTCGCTCGCGAAAAGACTTGAGTACGCCATAGAATATAAATCGATTATCGTAGAGGTGTTCTTCCTCCGTGCGGTAAAAGTGGGTTGGCAGCAGTGGATCGGGGCGATAATTTTCTGGAAAGCTGCCTTCTACAAAATCACATAAAAAGACGGTGTTAAATTCTAAGCTTATCAGATCGCTGAGGCGTGCAATGATTTTGACGGTTTCTCCTTTTGTCGCTGCGCTGTTTTGATAGGTTGTCCGCTTTGCAATGTGATGGAGTTTCTCAATATATTCATCAAGCGGGCGCGTCCTTTCGCTCTCGGCTTTTAGGACGCTACAGAGTTCTCCAACGATCCGCTTGAATTGGCGATACGCCTCCATCTCGCCTTCAACAGTCTCGCTATTTTTTTGGAGCATCGGGTTTAGAATGCGTTGGACGACCTTCCCCTTCTTGAGTAAGTCATCAACATATCTCTGAAATTCATTGGGGTGAAATTGTGTTGTAGGGGGTGCGGGTTCAACATCAACGAAATAGGCATCGCCGAGTGGCAGTCGATTTGATGAAAGCCGAGAAAATATCGCTTTGACAACCTCTGATCTTATCAAGGGTAGCCTTTCCATAATGGAGTAGGGGATACCGTAAGCTGGAAAAATCTCAGCGATCCGTTGTTGATACCGTCCCATATTGTAACAAGCGACACAGACTTCACTTAATTTGCAGTGTCCTTGTGAGACATGTTTTCTGATGAGGTGGGCGATCTGCTCGACTTCTTCGGAACGATCCGCTGGTTTCAACATTTTAATGTGAGAAGTCTCAATTGGGGTTATGCAAGGGTCATCAGTCCGGAAAAGGTTATTGGCGTAATGCTGCTGCCGTTCAGGTTCGCGCGCGTAGTCGGGATCAATATTGGCATTTACGGCACTAAATCGCGAGACAAGATTAATAATATTTTTATACAAATCCTCGTTTTCTTGAACACAGTCCGTACGGAACCACATCTTTATATCTGGCATTTCGGCAATGTGGGTCAAGATTTTGATGTTGACTTTGGAAAGAAAAGTAAATCCTTCAACAACAACCAGATCGACCGGTCGAAATGCGTTCCGCATAAACTGCGGATCGAAATTATTAGCGAGGTGCAGGTGTTTTCCCTGTTCATCTATCCAACGATTTTCGAGTTTCGTCTCATAATCGTTATAAATGTGAACGAGGTCATTCTGGGTTGGATCTTGTGCTTCGCGATTTTCAATATTTAGCGTGTCTTCTCCGTACTCTTTAAGGCGATTAATTGTGTCTGCGATGAGAGTGAGCGTGCTATCGGGAACGGGGATGTCTGGATTGGGTCGGAACTCTTGATATGGATAGACATCACTATTATTCGCGATCTCATGGAGCCAGAGGTTTTGGAGCCCTTGTGAAACGTGTTGTTTCAACGGACGGATTTGATTGTATAGGGTCCGCACAAAATTTTCGATGTTAAACACACGCAAGTCGGCAATTGCGCGATTTGGATGATAACTGACCAATTCGCGTTGGCGTTTCAAACGCGCTGACTCGGTCGGCACAATGACGAGGAGGGTGTGCGCCTGATCGTTCTGAATGCGGGTTTTGAGGATGTTTTCTATATCTTGCATCTTGGTACGGGGCACGCGGCGTGCTCTATAAACAGTTACGGCATACGGCGTATGCCTACTACTTTATATGTTACGGCATACGCCGTATGTCTACTACCTTACCTGTGTGCCGAGTGGTACTTCGGTTTCAAGGGTTGCTAAGACTACGGAGTCCGCACTACTTGCAAGAATCATACCGTGTGACTCGACGTTACGGATAGTGGCGGGTTCTAAATTCGCGACGATTATCACCTGTTTGCCGATGAGTACTTCCGGCGTATAGTGTTCTGCGATCCCTGCAACGACTTGGCGTTTTTCAGTGCCAAGGTCTACCTGCAATTTGAGGAGTCGATCGGCACCTTCAACAGGTTCCGCGGTGAGAATACGCGCGACCCGAAGGTCTAATTTTTGGAAATCGGCAAAGGAGACTAAGTCGATTGTTTTCTTTTTTTGCTTCGGCTTCGTTGGCTTTTCAGGCTGCGCCTGTTTCTGCTGATTCGTATCAACACGCGGGAAGATAGGTTCCCCCCTACTGACAGTAATACCGACAGGTAAACGTCCCCATTCTGGGACGCTATCAAACTCGGTTAAACCGATCTGTTTCTGGATCTTCTCAGCGGTTTCCGGAATAAAGGGAGAAATCAATACAGAGATGAGTCGGAGTGCTTCCAAACTATTGTAAAGAATGGTGCCCATTCTCGGTTGCGTCTCCGGTTTCGTGAGCGTCCAGACCTGCGTCTGTTGGACATAACGATTGATACGTCTGACGAACTCCCAAACCGTCTCTAATGCTGCGTCAAATGCATAAGCGTCTATGTGTTTGTGCAATTGATCTACCGTTGCCTGCGCCATATCTCTGACTTCGTCATCGAATTCGCCCGGTGTTGTTGGTGGAGGAATCGCTTCAAAGTTCTTATTGACCAAACCGAGAACGCGATTGAGGAGATTGCCGAGGTCGTTTGCGAGATCTGCGTTGTAGCGTGCATGTAAACGGGCGGGACGGTAATCGCCATCGTTTCCGAAACTAAACTCGCGCAGCAGGTAGTAGCGGAAGGCATCTAACCCGTAGGTATCAATGGCTGCGTCCATATCAATGACAATGCCGCGCGTTTTGCTCAACGCCTCGCCATCTTTCGTCAGGAAACCGTGTGCAACGACCTGCTTCGGTAGTGGCAAATTAACAGCCATCAGCATCGCGGGCCAAAGCAATGCATGAAAACGGGTAATTTCCTTTCCCATCATGTGAACATCTGCTGGCCAAAAGGTGCGATACTTTTCGCTCTCTGTCTCATAACCGAGTGCCGTCATGTAGTTCATTAACGCCTCGATCCAGACATAGACGATATGTTCTTGATCAAACGGCAACGGTATTCCCCATGAAACGGAGGCACGAGATATGCTTATATCCTCTAATCCGGAATTAAGTATACTCAAAAGTTCATTGCGTCGTGCTGCAGGGTAGACGAAATCGGGATTCTCGTGGAAAAGGGCGAGTAAACGATCTTGATACTTGGAGAGTCTAAAGAAGTAGTTATCTTCCTCCATCCATTCCAATGGTGCTTTGTGAATAGGGCAAATTTTGTCGGCTGTGAGCTCCTTTTCAGTGAAAAATTGTTCACACGAAACACAATAGTACCCCTCGTACGAACCTTTATAAACATCGCCGCTTGCATGGAGCGCGTTGAGGAATTTCCGTGCCCCCCGTTTGTGAAATTCGCTCGTTGTGCGTAGGAAAATGTCGTTTGAGATATTTAAGCGTTCCCACAATTTGGTAAACGTTGGTGCCATCTTATCGCAATAGTCTTGTGGCGGAATGCCTTCGCTTTCAGCGGCTTTATGGACCTTTGCGCCGTGCTCATCAACGCCAGTAAGGAAGAAAACCGCATCGCCTTTGATGCGGTGATAGCGCGCCAAAACATCAGCGGCGATAGTGCTATAGGCGTGTCCTGCATGCGGTTCACCGTTGACATAGTAGATAGGGGTGGTGATGTAAAATGTGCTCATGATATGTTTTTTATTTTGTGTCAGGTTCTTCTGCTAACGGCAGGATCCGAATTCTAAGATCCTTGCCGAGAAATTTAACAATCTCCTGTGTGTTTAGATTTTACTATAAAAAAGCCTGTTTGTCAATAAAAATCTGCACAGAAAAGCGCAGAATCAATTTCCAATAAGGTCAGTGTTGGAAACCGCGTTCTACGTCAGCAATTTTAAACACATGACCTCTAAAGCCAAGGTAGGGTTCGTGTTTGTATTTTCAATGAGGGATTTGGTGTCAAAGACGGTTTGGATAGCTTGCTGCAGCCGTAAGCGGGAATAGCGGGGGACGAGGGTCTGGAGTTCCTCAAGAGAGTAGCTATGTGTTATTAACTCGATAGGCGCGCCCTGTTGTAAAAAAAGTAGATCGCGATACCATGTGACTAATTCGCCTAAGGTTTCAGGATTATCTTTGAAGTGCTCAGCGAGTCTGAATGCTGCTAACAACTCTGTTGCTTTGAGGATTTCGGGGACTTCTTCTGTACGTACATCGTCTTCTTCAAGTTGCGTGAGTGCTTTTCCGATCGCGCCCTCTGCAGCAATGGCGAGTGTTGTTGCTTTCTCAGGTGCTACCGAAAATTTTTCCACCAAAATTTCGGTTAATTCTTGCGTCGGCAGCGGGTGGAATTGTAAAATCTGGCATCGGGAGCGCGTGGTTGGCAGTAACGCTCGGATGTTTGATGTGACTAAGATTAAAACGGAGGATGCAGGTGGCTCCTCAAGCGTTTTGAGCAAACAGTTCTCCGCTTCCTCAGTCATCCGTTCGACATCGGTCAAGATGTAGACCTTCCGACTCGCTTCAAAAGGTTCGTAGATAATCTGTTTTTGCAATTCCCGAATCTGTCCTATTTTCAGCTGGCTGCCATCAGGATAGATGAACTGTAGATCCGGGTGGTTTCCAGAATCTACTTTCCGACAGGCGAGACATGCACCGCATACGGTTGGCGGCTGCGTGTCTTGTTGGCAGAAGATGAGTTGCGCGAAATAGCGTGCGACCGTCTCTTTTCCGACACCTGTCGGTCCGACGAAAAGATATGCTCCGGCAATACGATCTGATGCTACAGTGCGTTGGAGCTGTTCGGTAATCTGTTGATGGCCAATGATTGGATTTTGCATTTTCTTTGCCTGAACATATTAGCGAACGGCGAACCCGACGGAGCGGGTTCTCCTACTACTTCGCAACCTATGCTACAAGGCACCTGTTGATAGGTATTTTTGATATTGGGTTAAGATATTCTCATGGACGGCATCGGGTGACTGGGTTGCATCCATCAGTTTGACGCGGTGTGGTGCTGCTTCCGCGGCGGCGAGGTACCCCTCTCGGACTTTGCGATGGAATTCCAACGGCTCTTTATCCAAACGGTCGCGGTGTGTCTCGCCTTGTTGTTGACGTTGTAAACCGGTCTCCGGGGGTAGATCAAGGATAAAGGTGATATTCGGGGTTAACCCGCCAGTCGCGAGATGATTTAACTGGTGGATAATCTCAAGATCAATACCACCCCGATAACCTTGATATGCCACGGTCGCATCAATAAACCTGTCACAGATAACAGTTTGACTTGACTCCAATGCTGGGCGTATACATTCATCCACGTGTTGCGCGCGGGCAGCGGCGATTAACAACAACTCTGTCATCGGTGCCATTCCATCGGCTGTCAGAAAGATTTCACGAATCCGCTCGGAAATAGGTGTGCCGCCCGGTTCCCGGGTGAGGACGACATCTGGACCGAGGGCAGTTGCTAAGCGTTGTACCTGTGTGGTCTTCCCTGCGCCGTCTATGCCCTCAAAAGTAATAAAAATGCCGCGCTGTGTCATTTTTCCCTTCTTAGATAAAAAGCACCCACATCGGATTTTCGCCAACATGGTATGTCGTCAGCGGGGATAACGCGCCACTCTGACGATCGATGCGGTAGGTGGCGAGTTTACCCGAACCTTGGCCTCCGGCAAAAAGGAAATTGCCGGTTCCGTCAATGTTGAAAACGCGGGGTGTCGGTTCGGTCAACTGTTGCCCGATGGCACTCAGTTCCCCGGTTTCTTCGTCAACAGCAAATCCTGCGATGCTGTCGTGTCCGCGATTGGAGACATAGAGAAATCGCCCTTGGGGATCAATGTGGATTTGGGCGCAGGTATTGTCCTCCGCAAAATCAGCGGGGAGGGTAGAGAGGTCTTCCTGTAGGTCTATCAAGGCACCCGGGTGCCCTTCTCCCCATAAGGTATAGGCGGAGACGCTGGAGCCCTGTTCATTTGAGAAATAGAAGATCGGTTTGCTGGGATGGGCGCAGAAATGCCGCGGTCCAATCGGTGCCCCCGGATTCAGGTTTCCAATAGGGTTCTGCATAAGTTTACCTGTCTGTTCATCAAAATGGAACTGATAGATAGCGTTTCGCGGAACCGTATGTGGGACAAAGGCGTATCGGTTTGAGGCATCGGTTTCAACACAATGGGCGTGTATATCGGTTTCGACGGTCTGAAGTGCTTCGCCTTGGACGGTTTTATCGTCGCCGATTACGTGAACGGTAACCTTGCCGGCACCGTAATAGGCGGAGAGCAGGAAGTTCCCGGTTTTGTCCGTTGCGATATAGCACGTGTCGGCGTCGAGTTGGACTTTCCGCAGGTGTGAGAGATGTTTTGTCTCTGCGTCAATGCGAAAACTTGCGATTTCTCGACTGGAGCGAAGTCCAGCATATAGATAGTTGCCATCAGGTGAGAGTGCTAAGGGGCCTGGAGACCCTGCGACGTTGATATTTTCCTGAAATTCAATGTCACCGTTGGAAGCATCAAAAGTATAGATGGCGATTCTGTTTTCGCCTGCTATGGAGAGATAGATGTGTGTTTGCATATTCTTATAATTGACCTCTATGGAAATACCACTGTTGCAAAGTGGCGATATAATGTTCCCTTTCACATTAGCCGCGCAAGGCGGAGCCGTAATACCACTGTTGCAAAGTGGCGATATAATGCTTCATCTACTTTGAAATTGAGGGTAAACGTCCATGTTTCCATAGGCGAGGTTAGGAAACCTCGCCTGCGGCATTAATCTATCACATTCCTAAAACGTGAGTGGACAAAGTCCTGGTTAGTAATATAAGCAATTAACACATAAGCATATTATTCATTTAACCCTGTTAATAATTTCATTTTTTCTCGCCTCGGCAATTTGGCGATAAAAGGTATCATTTTCCCCTGAATTAGCTATAACCTCTTCAAACCAAATTTTCGCTTGTTCTAAATCTCTCCCGCCCACCGAAAACCAATAGGCTTGTCCGATCTGAAACCTACACGCCTGAAGTGTAATATCATTCGGAAAATCCTTTTCAAAATTACGAAAAGCATCAATAACCTGTCCAATATAGGTAGGAAACGCCTCGCGTGCCGCTGCTCCCCAGGGTTTATCTTTAAATTCTTCATTAAATTCTGTCCAACTCAGTAAGGTTCGTATTTTACCTATATAGGCACAATACGTGCTACTTCACTCTTTGGAAATTCGGAGATGACTTTATCATACCATTTTAAAGCGAATGCAACTTTAGGAATCCAACTTGAATCTATCATCCAACGCTCATCTTTATCCTCCGACCAGAACTCTGCGTTTTTCAAATACAATTTAGCAACAGAATAATCTTCACTTTCAATACTTTACTGTATAAACTGCTAAAGTCACTTTGGATAATTCATCCATTCGTTCTTTGACTATTAAGGCTTCGTTGGAATTCGGGTATTTTTCAATGATATAATCCCATGTCTTTATGGCAGATTGAATCCTATTCTCATCAAAAGCGATCGCGCCGAGTAGATAATATGCGCGAGATTTATCTTCCCTTTCGGAATCTTCGTGAAAAATAAGATTAATAAGTTCACGCTTTGCGTCGTCATTTAAACCGTGCGCCTTCAGTAAAATTGCTTTTTCTATAGACGCTTCAATTGTTAATCCGCTCATAGTGATTATAAAAACAATCGCTAACCAAAAATATCTAAACACTATTTCCCTCCTTAAATTTAAGCGCTCTCTGTCAACCTCAATAGCATCTGTTGTGGTGTGAGAATTGGAATATTGTTACGCGAAAACCCCGCAAGATCACGTGTGACAATCAAATCAAGCTGCTTACTTATTGCACATGCAATTTGCAGATTGTCTTCAAAATCATTTCCATCCAGTGTTGTTGCCACACGTAGTTCATCGACTCCAACTGGTATCACGGCCAATTGGTCTAAACTGGAATGTATCACCTGCCATGCTTTTTCAGAGCCTGCATAGCGGCGAGTTATGTAAAAAATATCAGTTAGCGAAGTTGCGGTGACATAAGCGACAAATTTCCCATCAAGTTTGGCTTGCCAGAGAGCCACAGCATCGGTGCTCCAGGGCATGCGGTCAAGCAAAACATCCAAAATCACATTTGTATCCAACAGTGCGTGAATCATCCGTATTTTTTCATCCGCTCCTCTTCAAGAATTTTCTTGCAGTCCTCATCAGTAGGCGGCGGGGCATCCGTTTTCGCAATACCGATCACCTCATCCAATGACATAGTTTGTGGGGGTGGTTGAATTCGCGAGGGCACCACGGTCTCTAAAATCCGACGCGCCAAGTCAATGCGCATTTCTGGCTCCCAAACTCTCACGCGATTCCACACTTCAAATACTTCTTTCACATTCGTGGATTTCATCAATCTTCGGTGTTTCCTCGGCCACCTTCGAGTAGAGGATAAAACACCGCCTCCTTTTTTCTATTTCGGATTTACGAAAATACCGGCGGCACCCATGCCCCCGCCGACACACATCGTCACCATACCGTATCGGTGATTTTGCCTGTGCATTTCGTTAATTAGGCTTATAGTGAGTTTTGTACCCGTACAACCGAGCGGATGTCCTAATGCGATCGCGCCCCCGTTGACATTTACTTTTTCGGGTGGTAGCTGCGCTTCTTGAAGGACAGCGAGGGCTTGCACGGCGAAGGCTTCGTTGAGTTCTATGATATCTATATTATCTAAAGTTAGCCCCGCCGAGGCGAGTGCCTTCGGGATTGCTGGTACTGGTCCGATTCCCATGATTTCGGGGGGTACCCCAGCAGTGGCGTAACTCACAAAATGTGCCAATGGCTCGTAACCTTCTGTTTTCGCGCGCGCCTCGGACATGAGGACAACAGCGGCGGCACCGTCGCTCATCTGGGAAGCGTTGCCAGCCGTCACTGTGCCATCTATATCAAAAACAGGTTTGAGAGATGCCAGTGCCTCTGGTGAAGTATCTCGGCGGGGTCCCTCATCGGTATCAAAGACGGTACAATTGACTTCAGACGCGTTCTCTATTGTTAGTGGGACAATTTCCTCCTGGAACTTGCCTGCATCAATTGCGGCGATCGCTTTGCGGTGGCTCTCGTACGCATAAGCATCTTGTGCAGTACGAGATATACTATATTTCCGCGTCAGGTTTTCAGCTGTCAACCCCATGCTGAGATATGCCTCCGGTGCATGTTCCATCAAATAAGGATTGGGAGAGAGGTTAGTACCGAAGGGTACCTGACTCATACTCTCTACACCGCCAGCGATAACGACTTCGGCGCGTCCAGATAGAATTCGCTCGGCACCCATCGCGATCGTTTCTAAACCGGATGCACAAAAGCGGTTGATCGTCATAGCAGGCACGGAAACTGGGATCCCTGCGCGTAAACTCGCGATACGAGCGATGTTATACCCTTGCGGTCCTTCATGTGTGGCAGACCCGATAATAATATCGTTTATTGTCGCCGGGTCAAGTTCAGGGAGTCTTTGAACCGCGCAGCAGAGGACAGCAGCGGCGAGTTCATCGGGACGCGTGTTTTTAAGAGTGCCTTTACCGGCTCTACCTACGGCTGTGCGCACAGCGGATACAATAGGGACGCTGGGGCTGGTTTGCTTCATGTTCTTTCCCTAACCCGTCACGGCACCTTCGGAGGCTGAGGATACTGAATTTGCATATTTCGCCATGACTCCGCGGGTATAGCGTGGTTCAGGTGGAGTCCACTGCTCAAAGCGCGCTTGGATTTCAGCGTCAGAGAGTTGAACGTCGAGTCGGCGTTCTTTGGCATCAATGACGATTTCGTCGCCTTCTTGGAGTATGGCAATAGGACCGCCTTTTGCGGCTTCAGGGGCGACGTGACAGATCATGAAACCGTGTGTCGCGCCAGAAAATCTACCGTCGGTTAAGAGTGCGACATCTTCGCTCAAACCTGCACCTACGAGAGCCGCTGTTACGCCTAACATCTCGCGCATGCCGGGCCCCCCGGTGGGTCCCTCGTAACGGATAACGACGACATCCCCGGGTTTAATCTCACCGCCTTTAATGGCGGCGAAGGTGTCCTCTTCACGCTCAAAGATACGCGCGGGCCCGCGGTGTATGGTTTTATCCTGCCCGGCTAACTTGATAACGCATCCATCTGGTGCGAGATTCCCTCTCAAGATGGCAAATCCGCCCGTCGGTTTGAGTGGTGCATCCACGGATCTGACGACCTGTTGTCCTTCAGTTTCGGTGGCTGCTTCTGCTTCCACGCCGATGGTTTTTCCTGTGACAGTGAGTTCATCGGTGTGGAGCAAGCCTGACTCTGCCAAGCGTTTCGCCAAGAACGGAATGCCGCCTGCCTCGTAGAGATCATTGGCGACGAACTGTCCGCCGGGTTTCAGGTCTGCTAACACGGGTGTCCTTTGACTAATTGCGTGGAAATCCTCGAGTGTCAACGGTACCTGTGCTTCGTGTGCGATAGCGAGGAGATGGAGCACGCCGTTGGTAGAGCCGCCGGTTGCAGCGACAGAGGTAATCGCATTCTCAAGCGATTTACGGGTGATAATTTGACTCGGTCGTCGGTCAGCGGCGAGCATATCCATGACGAGTTGTCCGGCTTTGTATGCCTCATCGTCTTTCTCTTCCACGACAGCAGGTACACTTCCGCTTCCCATGGGTGCAATGCCTAACATTTCAACGGCTGTCGCCATGGTATTAGCGGTAAACTGTCCGCCGCACGCGCCTGGTCCGGGGCATCCTTTACTAATCAAGTCATCAAGCTCTTCAACGGTGATTGTGCCTTCCGCGTGTTGCCCGACTGCTTCAAACACGTCTTGAATGGTAACATCGCGTCCCTGAAATTTACCGGGCATGATTGAACCGCCGTAAAGGGTGAGCGATGGAATGTCTAAGCGTGCCAATGCCATGACGGTGCCGGGAACAGTTTTATCGCAGCCACAGAGTGCAACCACGGCATCGAACATATTACCGATGGCGACTAACTCAATGGAGTCGGCGATGATTTCCCGACTGATCAGCGAGGTTTTCATGCCTTCGGTGCCCATCGTGATACCGTCTGAAATACTGACGGTGTTGAATTCAAGGGGTGTTCCGCCTGCGGCGCGGATGCCTTCCTTGACTTTCGCGGCAAGTCTTCTTAAGTGGAAGTTACAGGGACCGATTTCGATCCATGTATTGGCAACCCCGATGATCGGTTTGTCAAGATCTTCCGGTGAAAGTCCGCCGTCGCCGAACATGAGCATGGTGCGTGCGGCGGCGCGGTCGGGTCCATCGGTAATCACAGAACTTCGGGGTTTCAGCGTATTTGACATCAATTCTATTTTCCTAAGGATTGCAATAGTAGAAATCGCGAGCACAGCCCGCTCCTACAAAAAGAGATTGATTTTTTTGGGGCGGGTTTCCAACGATTGCATTACTCTGCGAATTCGTAGACGAGCTCAGGGACAGGCTCCGGTAAAGTTACAATATCCAGCGAGGCCACAAATCCTAGAACGACGGGGCCAGCACCCTGCGGGTATGCCTGCTGATACATCGTTTTAATCGGCGTAAGATCAAAATGATACGATTCTGTTACCCATCGCTCACAAGGATCCTCGTTGGCATTGTGGACAATTGAGATGCCGAGTCCGACGGGATCCGATTCCATGAATGCAGGTTCGGCAAGAAGGACGAATTGGTGGTCTGCACACCCGCCGCCATAAGATACATTGATTGTAAGTGTATCATCTGTTATTGTTGCACTATTGACGGTATAAGGACTGTTGAAGGCAAAAGGATCGTCGGTCCATTCATCGGCTGCATTATCCGTATCCGCTAAAATGACGACCTCTCCGACCAGCTGTGTGTCATCTGGCGGAATTTCATCGGGTGTAACGGACACGGGGTCATCAACATCAACATTCGGGTTGGTTCCATCTAGGATTTCGTCTTGCATCTTCTCACATCCTATTGCAAATAAGACGATGAGACAAAGCAAAAAAGCATTGATTTTTGGGAAAAACATCTTTCAACTCCTTTTTAGTAGTATCCAAATACAGAGCATGTTTCTAACTGTACATCTACAGATAGGATACCTTAAAAGTGTTTATTTTGCAACTAATTTTGCCTTATACTTTTTAGATACCTAACCAGTTACTAAACACACCGCCGTATTTTGCGATAAGGCCCGCAAATACGACAGAAACCATAGACATCAGCTTAATTAAAATATTGAGTGAGGGGCCGGAGGTATCTTTGAAAGGGTCTCCGACAGTATCCCCGACGACAGTGGCTTTGTGTTGTTCTGATCCCTTTTCGCCGTATTCATCTTTGTGTCTGCCTTCTTCAATAAATTTTTTGGCGTTATCCCATGCGCCGCCGGCGTTTGCCATCATAATCGCGAGAACGAAGCCTGTTGCTAAGCCGCCTGCCAGTAGCCCTAATACGCCGCCGACATCAAAAATCAAGCCGACAATGACAGGGACAACGATAGCGATGAGCGATGGGAAAATCATCTCGCGTTGTGCTCCAACAGTCGAGATTTCAACACATCGTGCGTAATCGGGTTTTTCTTCGCCTCTCATAATGCCGGGTTTCTCCCGAAGTTGGCGACGGACTTCTTCTACCATCGCACCTGCGGCGCGTCCAACGGCTTTCATCGTCAATGCACAGAAATAGAACGCCATCACCGCACCGATGAACAACCCGATGAGGACTTGCGGGTTCATCAGCGTGACATCGTAGTAATCCATAAATTGACTGACGCTAACCTTCAGGGTATCAGTCTCAACGGTGCCGTCACCGTCAATATCAAGTTTGCTTTCGCCAGCCAAATGGATTAAACCGTATCGAATTTCCTCTAAGTAGGCGGCTAAGAGCGCGAGTGCGGTGAGTGCTGCGGATCCGATTGCAAAGCCTTTACCGGTTGCAGCGGTCGTATTGCCGAGGGCATCTAACTGATCTGTGCGTTCTCGGACACTTTTATCGAGTTCTGCCATTTCAGCGTTTCCGCCGGCGTTGTCTGCGATGGGCCCATAAGCATCTGTAGCGAGCGTTATGCCGAGTGTCGCCAGCATACCGACAGCAGCGATACCGACTCCGTAAAGTCCCATGAGGGGTTCGGTCGCCCCGCCGGGGAGGTAGTAGCTAATCGCAACAGCAGCAACAATCGTTATAACTGGAATCGCGGTTGATTCCATACCGACAGCGATCCCCTCAATGATAACCGTTGCGGGTCCGGTTTGTGCCTGCTTCGCAATCGCGCGCGTTGGAGCATAATCGTGCGAGGTAAAGATTTCAGTAACTTTACCGATAATTAATCCTGCGACAAGCCCTGCGACGATCGCGCCCCACACCTGCCATTTGTTCGGGAGATCCAGATAAATCAGGACGGGTAGCGACACCAGCGCGATGCCTATAGCACTGCCGTTAATGCCGAAGTTGAGCGAACCCATCAACTGTTTCATTGACGCGCCCTCTTTTGTTCGCACCATATAGATCCCGAGAATAGAGAGGATCACGCCGATACCAGCAATAATCATCGGTGCGGAAAGGTATTTAAGTTGGTCAACAAGGTTGTTGTGGTCTTTAGCGGCGACGGCTGCGACACCGAGGGCGGCTGTTGCGAGGATGGAGCCAGCATAAGATTCGTAAAGGTCAGCACCCATGCCTGCGACATCGCCGACGTTATCGCCGACGTTATCGGCGATGACAGCCGGATTGCGAGGATCATCTTCTGGGATTCCGGCTTCAACTTTTCCGACGAGGTCTGCGCCGACATCGGCTGCCTTTGTATAGATACCGCCCCCGACGCGTGCGAAGAGTGCCTGCGTTGAAGCCCCCATACCGAAACTGAGCATAATCACAGTAATTTGGGGTAAAGGATTCACCTCTAAGAAGCCGGGTAATATCTTCGGGAAGAGATAATAAAGGATTAAAAACCACGCGGTAATGTCAAAGAGTGCGAATCCGACAACGATCAATCCCATGACAGCACCTGCGCGGAATGAGACTTTCAAGCCTGCGTTGAGTCCTTGCATCGCAGCGCTTGTGGTACGTGCGGAGGCGTTAGTTGCTGTTTTCATGCCAAGGAATCCGCAGAGTCCGGAGAAAAAACCGCCTGTGAGGAAAGCAAACGGGATCACTCTGTTTTGTGCATCAAGCACGAAAGCCATAAAGATGAAGATGAGACAAAGCACAGCAAAGACGATGCCTACGACTTTGTATTGTTGTTTGATATATGCCATCGCGCCTTCGCGTACGGATTGCGCGATGTCACGCATCGTTTCATTGCCCTCGTCCTGTTTCATCACAGCACGGTAAAAGTGATAGGCGAACACCAAAGCGATGAGTGCACCGATAGGGGCGATCCACCATATAGCAGGGACATCTGGACGCGGGTCGGTTTGAGCAAAAGCTTCGGTGGCTAAATTTAGGGCAGGTAGGGATATTAGAAATGATTTCCAATTTAGCCACCGTTTTTTGGAAGTGATTTCACGCATTTAAGACCTCTCTTTTCTATTTTTTATTTTTTCCAAGCGTTAAAATGACAGAAGGACATCTATCATCACGCGGTAGGTGCGGTTAGGAATGCAGATCGCATTTGGGTGAATACACCGCAAAACCGAACCTACCGGGGAATTGCGCCATTCTATTTTATTTTCATTTAAACAATTCAAGTGCCTGACCAACGAGGTAGAGTGAACCTGTCATGCAGATCAGGTCGGTCGGCGATGCGGATGCTAAGGCATCGGCGAGTGCTTTTTCTGGGTTTGGAGATACTGTAATTTTATTACAGATACCAACCCATGCATTCTGTATTGTTTTAGCAGACATCACACGCGGGTTCCCAGAAATTTGGGTAGCAATCACGGTATCCGCGGTTTTAGAGACAATATCCCCTATCGCTTTAAGGTTTTTATCTTTCATTAAACTAACGATAAAAATTGCCTGAGTGTAACGAAAACTCTCGCGCAGCGTCAAACATAAAGCCTCCATTGAGACGGGTGAATGCGCGCCATCCAATACAACCAGTGGGGAAGACTGAATCCGTTGGATGCGTCCGTGCCATTGCACATTCTTGAATCCGGCATAAACGCTGGTTTTTGGAATTGCGTGCCCCTTCTGCTTCAGGCATTCAATTGTCGCGATAGCAGTCGTTGCATTCACGACTTGGTGGTGCCCGAGCAGTGGCATCGTGAGTTGCGGATAACTATCCGAACCGGTTTCTATATCAAATTGTTGCGCGACAGGTATACCTTCCGCATCCGGCAGGAGCGATCTCCGAATCGGAGCATTTTTCATTTCAATAATCGGGGCATGCCGTTCGTTTGCGACTTTCTCAAAGACTGCCCGCGCTTGGGGATGTTGTGGTGCGAGCGCTAGCGGACACCCTTCTTTAATGATCTCCGCTTTTTCAGCGGCTATCTCGGCATAACTTTCCCCTAATATCGCCGTGTGCTCTAAACTAATCGGCGTGATAACAGTCACGATGGGTTTAACAACATTAGTTGCATCGAGCCTCCCGCCTAAGCCGACTTCGATAACAGCAAAATCGGTTGCTTTATCGGCGAAACAGGAGAAAGCGAGTGCGGTGTATATTTCAAAAAACGAAACACGTCCGAATTCGGAAGTGGAGACGGTTTCAATTGCAGGCTTGATCTTATCAATATAGCAAGCAACATCTGCTTCTGAAATGAGCGCGCCATCAATACGGCATCGTTCTCTCGGCGTAATGAGATGTGGTGACGTGAACACCCCGGTTCTATAGCCTGCGTGCGTCAGTACAGACGCAACGAGTGCAGCAGTAGACCCTTTCCCTTTGCTTCCTGCAATGTGGATAACCTGCAATCTATCGTGTGGATTGCCGAGTAGTTTCAGCAAGCGGGAAATCCGGTTGAGATTATAGAGGCGCGCCTGCCGTGAAAAATCGGGACTTCTTTCATAGTCAATGAAGCTTTCAATATAGGCAAGTGCCGCTTTATAGTCCATAGTTTTTAGTTAACCGATAACTATTCCAAATATTCATAAATCGGGAATTGGCTGCACAGGTGCTTGACCTTCTCCCGAATCTGGCGTTTGATGGCGGCTTTCTGCCTGTTTTCAAGGGTTTCTGTAATAAAATCGGCAACTTGAACCATATCATCTTCTTTCATACCGCGCGTCGTAATCATGGGGGTCCCGATACGCAACCCGCTGGTTGTTCTCGGTTTTCTTTTGTCGAAAGGAATCGTATTTTTATTCACAATAATTCCGGCATCTTCCAGATGATCGGCGGCTTGTCGTCCACTGAGTTTTTCGTATTTTGAGGTAAGATCAATCAGCATCAGGTGATTGTCGGTGCCACCGCTTACCAATCGGAATCCGTTTTCTATTAATCTTGCAGCGAGTGCTTTGGCATTTTTAACGATCTGTGCCTGATATATTTTGAAATCGGGTTGGCTTGCTTCTTTAAATGCGACGGCTCTGGCGGCGATGGTGTGCAGAAAAGGCCCGCCTTGTAAACCGGGAAATACGGCACGGTCAATTTTGTCTGCATACTCGGTTTTACACATAATCATTGCGCCGCGGGGACCGCGTAGGGTTTTATGCGTTGTCGTCGTAATCACATCTGCGGATGGGATAGGGTCTGGATGAACGCCGCCAGCGATAAGTCCTGCGATATGCGCTATATCTGCGAGGAGATACGCGCCTACGGAATCGGCGACCTGTCGCCATGCGGTAAAGTCAAAGTGCCGGGGATATGCTGTCGCGCCGACAACAATAAGTTTAGGCTGCTGCTGTTCTGCAAGCCGCGCGATGTTTTCCATATCAATCCGTTCGGTTTTGGCATCTACGCCATAAGCAGCGATATTGTAAAGATTTCCTGAAAAGTTGACGTTAGCCCCGTGCGTGAGATGCCCGCCTTGATCGAGAGACATGCCGAGAATTGTGTCACCGGGTTCAAGTAAGGCGTGGTAAACCGCCATGTTCGCTTGGCTGCCGGCGTGCGGTTGGACGTTGACGTGTTCCGCGCCGAAGAGTGCCTTGGCGCGTTCAACTGCGAGGGATTCGACCGCGTCCATAAACTGGCATCCGTTATAGTAACGCTCACCGGGGTAGCCTTCCGCATATTTGTTGGCGAGAATAGTGCTTTGTGCCTCCATAACAGCACGGCTGGCATAGTTCTCCGAGGGGATGAGCATGAGAGAATCTTGTTGGCGTGTGAGGTCTTTGGCGGCGATTTCAACGATCTGTGGGTCGACTTCACCTAATAATTTGTTCATTTTGGTTTACCGCAATTAAAATATGAGATGGTGTTGTGTTTGTAGCGGTTAAATTTTAACACAAATTCGCCACAAATTCAAATTTTTCTGAATTTACACTCCTACCGCCAAACTCAGATCAATAGAGCTCCGACGTCCATTCACCATCGTGGGCAGGATTATAGATCAGTCCCTTCTTTATGTCGAGGTAGAGGTTAAGGTCTTCTAATATGTCTCATTTTCAATACATCCTTTTCCACATTTTACGGCACGCGGCGCGTGCCTACTACTTTTAACCCTTATTTTAACATCTCTTTGCGAAGTTTTCAAGGAAAAAGACTGTCAATATTTCAGTTGCGTTATATCGGTTATCGTGCTAAACTGATATGCATTAGAATTTCGTAGAGAGGGATTTATCGGTGTATATTGTTAGACAATTGTGGAATCGGAAATACTGGATCGTGGTTGTGTTCTTACTTGCTTTGGGCTGCGATTCACAACAAAAGCAGGAAACACAGCAATCTGTGTCCTCTGAAGTGACGGAATCTGTCACGCCCGCACCGCGTGCTGAAGATTGGCATACATTCATGCACGACTTAAACTTTTCAGGCATGAGTGCTGATAAAAGCCTTGCACCACCGCTGGCGTTGTTGTGGAAATTTAAGACCGGGGGTCCCGTGTACGCCTCCCCAGTGATTGCGAATGGGGTTCTCTATATCGGCTCGACCGACGGCAAGTTATACGCGTTGGACGCTAAGCAGTGGGGGATTAAATGGGTGTTCGATGCGGGAGATGCTATCCGCTATTCTGCTGCAGTGCTCGGGGATCGGGTCTACTTCAACGCTCGGAACAATAAAGTCTATGCGTTGAATGCGAACACAGGCGAAAAATTATGGGAGTTCAAATCGAAAAATTGGATGGACGCGCCGCCGATTGTTGCAGACGATAAGGTTTATGTTGGCGCGTTCCGGTCAACAATCTATGTGCTGGACGCGAGGACAGGGACGCTTGAATCGAGGCGTGAGCAGACGATCCAGATCCGTGGGACTGAATATGGGTGCGCCAATGGCGTGTTCCGTCCGATTTCTCCAGAACATAAGGCGAAGTTGTGGCGTGGTCAGACAGCCGGGAGCGAGAGTTATCCTGTGACGGCGAATGGGAGGGTCTATATCGGTGCCCGCGATGGGCAGTTGCACGCCTTTGACCTGGCATCACAGACAGAAGTTTGGGCTTATCAACTCGGGGGTTTTGTGGAAGCTGCGCCTGCTATCGCCGACGGTATCCTCTACGCTGCATCGGGTGACGGTTGGATTTATGCGTTTGCGAATCAAAGCGAGGTTGGAAACCTCGCCAGCGGGGACCGCGATGTTACAGACATCACCAAGGGGAATCGCGAGACTGGAAACCTTGCCAGCGGGGACCGCGTGATGGATACTCGGCAGATGGGTATTGTGGTACATGACACGGCACCCGTTTACGCGGATAAAACAGGGACGGCTGTGTTGTTGAATCTCAATGACGGGGTGCGTTTGCCGATCATGCAAACTTCGGCGGGATGGTACGCGGTTGAACTTCCGAATGGTGTCCGGGGATGGATGGATCAGTTTGCGTTTGGTGAGTTTGAAGGGACAGACGGTATCCTGTTCAACACCAATTTTATTAATAGGCGTGATTTACCGACTGCGCCGCCGCGTCGGATGCAATTGATTGAAGGTGCGGAGTTTCCGCGTTGGAGCCCCGATGGCGAACTGATTGCATTTCTGAAAAGGAACGACGTCGGCAGTCGGTATTGGCGCGCGAATGAGTTGTGGATTATGGATCGGAAAGGTGAACAAGCGCGAAAACTTTGCACCGGACAGTTTTACAATCCGCATGTCTCCTGGTCCTTGGACAGCAGACTCTTGGCACTTGAGGTCGATGAAGACGGGAAACGATCTATCTGGACAGTGGATTGGCAGCTCGGACGGATTAAACAGTTAGCTCGTGGCGAAGGTCCCGCTTGGTCCCCTACCTCAAACCGTTTGGTATTTAGAAGGCGCGAAAAGGGGATGGATGTTATCTACCGCATTAATAGCGATGGCAGCGGTTTACGGGCTATTGCGCGTGTGCCGATTGAACGCCGGCAGCGTACGCATACCTATCTTCCTGCCCCGGCTTGGTCACCTGATGGGACACGCGTCGCTTTCGGTGTGAACAGCGCGAAATATGTGGGGATCCGTATCCAAGATATAGAGGGACAACGGTTAAAAGAGATCCAAACACAGCATCAACAGGTGCATCGGCTGAATTGGTCGGCAGATGGGACCCAGCTGGCTTATGTTTTATCGGGCAGCAACCGTCCCGGTCAGCGCATTGATAAGCAGTTGCAAATATCAGCGTCGGCACCTGCGCTGACGCAGAGCCAGATACTGAAACACACGTCCCCGGCTTGGTCACCGACGGGGAAACAGCTGGCATATATGGAACGAGAAGATTGCGAAGGCCTCCGTTGGAAGGTCTGGGTTTATGATCTTGAGAGCGGTAAGAAGTTTCCTATTGCGCGAACCGCCATGAAATTGACATCGGTTGTCTGGGCACCAGATGGCAAGTATCTCTGCTTGTGGCAGACGTCGGACTATCTACGCGATAATGCGTATAAACCGGCGTTGACGACAGGCTGGATTGTGCCTGTTGATGTTACCGGTTTGTAGCTACCGATCCGCGCTTTAGCACCTCGCGGCAAACTGATAACCGGTAATTATTGAAAAAGTGCGGCGACCGGGCAAGAAAATCCTTTGATAACTTCTTCACCGGTGAGGGTGTCCTCTTGTGTGAGCAACGTGATGTCTATCTCTGAACGATAGACCGTCACCGTTTTGGAGCGCGGTTTCAGGACCCATACGAGTTGTGTGCCCGCTTCAAGATAGGCAAACGCCTTTTCCTCAATTCGGTCAGACACGTCCGTTCGAGAAACCACTTCAACGGCGAGATCCGGCGGGACCGGCGAGGCTTTGCTCTGGTCCGCGGGGATTCGGTCAGTTGCAACGAAGGCTATATCAGGCATCAGCACCCGTTCACCGACGCGGAAACCTGTGTCCGGCATATAGATATCTCCTAATTGATTTTCACGAACGTACAGTCCCAACGGTAAAAGCAGGTTTGTAGAAATTCTGCCATGTTCTACTGAGGTAGGTGGCATAGGCACAAGTTCTCCTTTAACGTATTCATATCCCTCCAAGTCACTCTCAAGGAACTCCTCCAACGTCATCACAATGGATTGCGTAGGGAGTCCTTCTTGTGCAGATGGAACCTCGGCGTATCCATCAGGAAGCGATGTATTATATTCTTGTGCATTCATGTTTTCATGCCTCCGCAGTGCGTTATTGCGTGTTTCTCTGATAGTCTATCACAAAATTCGTGTGAAGTCCAATCAGAATGCTGCTTCAAATAGTGCTACCATATCCGTTTCTGTGCAGACTCTCGGATTGAATTTGTGGCAGTGATCGAGCATTGCATCTGCACCGAGTTTTGAAATTTTTTCTCGGTCTAAGCCAGCGTCTCCGAGCCCTGTCGGCATATTTAGTTCAGTGTTAAATGCCCTGATTTTATCAATGGCGGCGGACGCTGCTTCACTGCTATCCATACCCGTGGTTTCTATGCCTAAAGCCCGAGCGATTTCGGCGTATTTCTCGGTTGCATGGGAAAAGTTGAATTCCATGACGGGTGGAAGCAGAATTGCGTTCGCGACACCGTGCGGGATCGGTGCATCCGTGGAGAGTTGGTGCGCCAGAGAGTGAACCGCGCCGAGTCCTTTCTGGAATGAAAACGCTGCCATGCACGATCCTAAGAGCATTTCCCCACGCGCCGTCACATCTCCGCCATCATGATAAACCTTTTGGATATTCGTGCTCAATATTCTGAGTGCTTGCAATGCGACCCCTTCAGCAATCGGATGGTATTTTGTCGCCGTGTATGCCTCAATGCCGTGTGTGATCGCGTCCATACCCGTGGCAGCAGTCAGTGCAGGCGGCATTCCGAGTGTTATACCGGGATCCAGGAGCGCGATGTTTGACATATTGAAGGGTGTAACAATTGCCCGCTTCCGCCATCGGTCGGTTGTACTGAACGTTGTATCTGTAATAATAGCCCCTTGTGAGACTTCACTGCCAGTGCCTGCGGTTGTCGGGACACAGATAAGGGGCGGCATATCCCCGCGAATTTGTTCAAGTCCGCCGACATCAGCGTAGTATGGCTCTAAAGGCGGTTCATGCGTTGTCAAGAGGCGGATGGCTTTGGCAGCGTCCATGACACTCCCGCCACCGACAGCAATAACGACATCACAAACTTCCGAATTGTAGACTTCCACGCCGTCGGTAATGCTAACATCCGCGGGATTCGGTTCGATAGCTGAATAGATAGCGGACGGTAAACCCCTTGCTTCCAGCGCATTTATCGCTTTGGCAAGGATACCAGCGTTGATAATACCAGTATCGGTTACCACAAGCGGTTTTTTGCCGTCAAACGCCTTGACATGTTCGCCTAAGTTTTGGATGGCACCCTCGCCGAATTGGATTCGTGGGGGTAAAAAGTAGTTGTGCATCTGAAATTTTTTGCATAAAGAGGGCGCGAGGCAGCGAGCCTCGCGCCATAAACTATGAGCAGCCTTTAAAATCTATTTCGCGGATTTGAGATGTGCCCAAGTTGTCGCGAGTTTGCTTTTCGCATCAACGGGTAAAGAGGGACCATCAGGACCATAAACGAGGACATCGTCATATTTTGCAACGGTGCTCCAAGTTGCGAGGCCGATTCTGCCGACACCGTTTTCGGTGTCATCGGCGACTTTCGCGACTTCTTCATCGTTGAGGATGACAGTGTAGCTGCCGGGTTCATTGACGATCTTGATGTTATACCACTCTTTTTCTTTGATGGTGTGATTGCTATCGGCACCGGCTTTACCGCCCCAGGATTCGACCTTTGAACGTGAGTTGCCCCAGCCGCCGAGGTTCCACCAGTACTCCAACGAAGGTTTGAGTTTCGCCATGCGTGGTGGATGGTCTTCCAACGCTTGCCCGCGGGGTTGCATCATGCCTTGGCACCGGAACATAATCAGGAAGCCTTCGGCACCGCTGATTTTACTCCCTCTCACCTCGAAGGTGTAATCATTCCACTTGTCGTCCCAGAATTCGTCAGCGACGACGCTCATGCAGTTCGGTGTGTTTTGGAGCTGATGGTATTCGTCGCCTTTGAGTTCCCATTCTCCGAAGAGGGCGACCCATTTCTTTTCAGATTCTTTGGGGTCATCAAAGTTATCTTCAAAATAGGTTTGTGCCATCGCAAGTGCGGCGATACCGAGTGTGATGCCGCAGATAGCGATGCATAGGTTACGTTTGTTCATGATAGGGTTCTCCTTTTAGGGTATCCTTAACCCAAGTTGTTACTCAACATCTTCAATAAAATAATCAGAATCTACCCGTTTGATTTCATGTGTTTCCACAGTGGAAACACCAACGTTATGCTCAATCATAAGCTGTGCAAGTTGCTGTCCATTGATAAGAATAATCCGTTTGGAACTTCTCTCTGCGAAATCTTTAGCGGCTGGATTAAAATCCGAGGTCGTAATGAAAATTCCTTTTTGGACCCCTTCCCCATCTAACGCCCCTACAAAATCTCGAATTGGCGGCTCACCTATACTTCCTACCCACCGCTTTGCTTGGACGTAAATCACATCAAGTCCGAGCCTATCTTCGTTAATGATACCGTCAATTCCGCCATCACCACTACGTCCCACGTTTTGGGCATCTTCTCTTGAACCACCATATCCCATTTTAACAAGGAGATCGATAACAAGTTTCTCAAAAAAGGCAGGGGAGTTAGCCTTAATTTGCTGTAGTAAATCCTCCGCCAATTTTGCCCTAATTCGTTGGTAAATTTCTTCAATAGATTCACCAGACGGAGGTTCTTTGCGGGAAAGGACATAAGGTTTTCCCTTTCCCTCCGGTTGTTCTAATTTTCCCTCCTTTAAGAGTCTTTTGAATTCAGTACCAACTACCTCATAATGAAAAAATCCGAGATACCGTGTCCCTCTCTTTGTCTGTGCCTTTATTTCTTCATCAGACAGTCTAAATTTTTCCGCAAGTTTTTGCGTTGCCTCTTTTATCGTGATTCCATCAGGTGGATAATCAAGTTTAAGAATCTCCTGTCTGACCGCTTCAGAGTCCGGTAATTCTATGGAATATGCTTGTCCTGTCGTTGGATCGACAGCCATTTTTGCTTTTCTGCTCATAGGTCATCTCTTTCCTAAGTAAAACGTGAGGGTAATACAAAACAGCACAATGCTGGACAAGAAACTACCCACGGAATCGAACCTGCCGACGTTTTACTGCTGTTGGTATTCACTTTCAAGATAGACTCCCTCATATTTTTCATCAAATATTAATGTGATTGGATCGACGAGCTCGCCCTCTATGATGTTGGATTGCCAATCGGCTATAGCGTCACTACACAAATACTCTGTTTCGTTTTCGTGGATTTCTATACTCATAAAGCGAACAATTGGATCAACATAACCCTTGCGATGCAATGCATGTGCAATCGCACACTCAAAAGGATCCTCAGGGTTACCTGACGCGATATCTTGCGGCTCAACCTTTATTTTCCCTAATCTGATTTCCATTTTAATTTTTGTTTCCCATTGCGATTTTCCAATAAATGCTGTGGAACACAACCGCAGACTCTTTGTTCCACATTTGATGGATAGTTCATAAGCTTGAATAGGCTCCATTAGTGTTTTGTCAAGTTTGATATGATGTGTAACCTAAGCAACCTTTTTGTTTACATAGCACTCCGCTGGAGTGCGGCCTCCGCAAATACCATTGTTCTATAGACATACCACCCCTACAGGGTGAAGAACGGAGAATCTCACATGTTACGTCTTCTATAGACATAGCACTCCGCCGGAGTGCGGGCCTCCGCAGATACCATTGTTCTATAGACATACCACCCCTACAGGGTGAAAAACGGAGGAATCGCGCATGTCACGTCTTCTATAGACATAGCACTCCGCCGGAGTGCGGGCCTCCGCAGATACCATTGTTCTATAGACATACCACCCCTACAGTGAAGAACGGAGAGGAATCGCGCATGTCACGTCTTCTATAGACATAGCACTCCGCCGGAGTGCGGGCCTCCGCAGATACCATTATTCTATGCTCACCGCGAATCAAGACCCCCATACGCGGTGAAGAACAGAACTGAAATGCAGACTTTTTCTATAGATATACCACTCTGCTAGAGTTCGGAATCTTGCATGTCACGCTTTCTATTCTCACTGCGAAACAATACCACCCCTACGCGGTGAAAAACGGGCCTGAAACACATCTTTCTTTCAAAAACTGTTTTCTTGCTCCGTAGGAGCAATATGTCTATAGAAAAAACCGATGCCAAGCAACCGCACTCCGTAGGAGTGCTATGTCTATAATTGTTCCTCAGATGAGGTATCTGCCCCCGGATCAAAAACATATTTCAGATCGTAGGCGATGCCAAAATGCTCTAAAAACGCAAGGTATTCATCACGAAATGTCTGTCGCGAATGATGGGTCTCCTGATTTTCAATATATGCAGCTACCTTAGGGATTTGAGAATGTGAATAACTAAATGCGCCGTACCCTTCCTGCCACGCAAATTGCCCTACAGTCCAGCGTTTTTGATTGATAAAACGCGTTGAATTTACCTTGATGTCTTTTACTAAAGCAGACAACGCAGTGTTAGGCGTTACACCAATGAGGATATGGATATGATCTGGCATTGAATTGATTTGAATCAATTTCTGTTTTTTGTTGGTGATAATACCTGTTATATATTTGTGAAGTTCTGCTTTGTGGCGTTCAGGAATAAGTGCTTGTCTACCTTTCACGGAAAATACAACATGTACATAAAGTTGTGTGTAGGTATTTGCCATAAGGTTTTGTGTGCCTCCAGAATTTTGCTATAGGATATATCCATCTATTGTTGGTGTTAACTCGAAATTGGTTAGATCCATATTTCTATAGACATGGCACTCCTACGGAGTGCGGGATCTCACACGTCACGATTCCTATAGACATATCACCCCTACGGGGTGAAGAATGGAACTAAAACACATCCTTTTCCTATTCTCACTGCGAATTCCTAGAGACATGGCACTCCTACGGAGTGCGGGATCTCACACGTCACGATTCCTATAGACATATCACCCCTACGGGGTGAAGAATGGAACTAAAACACATCCTTTTCCTGTTCTCACTGCGAATTCCTAGAGACATGGCACTCCTACGGAGTGCGGGATCTCACACGTCACGATTCCTATAGACATATCACCCCTACGGGGTGAAGAATGGAACTAAAACACATCCTTTTCCTGTTCTCACTGCGAATTCCTAGAGACATGGCACTCCTACGGAGTGCGGGATCTCACACGTTACGATTCCTATAGACATATCACCCCTACGGGGTGAAGAATGGAACTAAAACACATCCTTTTCCTGTTCTCACTGCAAAGCAATACCACTCCTACGGAGCGGGACTCCACAGATACCATTTTCCTATAGACATGGCACTCCTACGGAGTGCGGGATCTCACACGTCACGATTCCTCTAATCCTGAAAATCCTGATTCTGACAATGGACACCGGATATTAATGATTAAGCGAAAATTCGGCTGAATTTAGTAACACCCAATAGAGGTCTTCGTAAGCGAAGTCCTTGTTACGATAGAGACTGCGTTCCATATAACGTTGGAAATAGGTTTTTTCTTTCGCAGTCGGCAACCGAGAGAGGATGTTGAGATAGATATGTTCAATGCGCTCTGCGGGTTGTCGCCATTTCTCTAAGACGTAATTGACAAAGCTGCCGCGTTCTTCATGACTCGCACTATCGTTCACCATCTCCCCATTAATCATCATGAGTGCCTGTGGGACGGTTCCGTTAAACGCTTCAATCTCTTCCATTTCGCCGTTATCAAGCAGAAAAAGGAACCTTTCAAGATGATCTCGTTTCCGCTGCTCAAGTGCGCGTAGCATGCCTCTGCGATCTTCGCCGCCTTGCCTTTTAAGCCCGTCCATTTTGTCCTGCTGGAGCCTTTCATAACCGGTAGCCTGTAAGAGCGAATGGAAAAACTGCTCAGCACTTAAGGGCTTCAGGTACGCATGCGAGTAATAGTATTCGTCATCTTTATTACTCTTATTCGTTTGTGAGGTGCGCTGGTAAGTTTCAGAGTTAAGAATCGTCCGCATCAAGTGCTGTAAGTCATAATCGTGAATGGTGAAATCCTCGGCGAGCCAGTCCAACAGTTCCGGGTTGGTGGGCGGATTTTCTTCGCCGAATCCATCAATGGGTTCGACAAAGGCACGTCCCATGAAGTGTTTCCAGATACGATTGACGATTGCCCGGCTAAAATAAGGATTGGATCTATCGGTCATCCATTGTGCGAGTGCTTCGCGTTTCTTGAGGAGCGTGCCTTGGTATTCTGTGCCTCCCAGAAAGCGCGGGATGACTTCTTCATCGAGTCTTTCGACCCAAATAGCCCTTTGGGGCTTGTTGGTAATCAGATAGTTCTCCATCCGCTTCTCATTACCGATCATATCCACTGTTTCAATATATCCCTGTTGCTGACTATCAATGCCACTGAAAAAAGCGGCGATGCCGTAGAAATCTTTTTGGCTCCAAATCTCTGTCTTATGGTCGTGGCATTCGGCGCACTGCATAGGTAGCCCTAAAAAGAGGCGGGAACTATGTGAAGTTAGCACAGCCGGAGACTGCTCATAGCGTATGATATAGTTCCCAGCACCGTTATCTTTTATTTCGCCATCAGCAGCGATGAGTTCTTGAACGAACTGATTATAGGGTATGTTCCGCGTCAACGCGTCCCGCACCCAGGTTGTTAATCCGACACGCCGGTCATCGTTATCTCCGCGCCTGCCGATTAACCAGTTCACCCACAATCCGCTCCAATATTCAATGTATGGCTCGCTTCCGAGCAATTGATCAATTTTTTTCTGGCGTTTGCTAGGAGAGCCGTCGTTGAGAAAATCTAAGACCTCTTCAGGCGTGGGAATTTTACCTATTAGATCCAGGTGGACACGACGTAAAAATTCTGCATTTTCTGATGTTCCCGAGGGTTGAATATCTTTTCTTTTAAGCACGGCGTTAATATGCCGGTCAAGGTGTTTTGTGCTTGACGAGACGTAGCGTGTCGGTGTGACAGCAACTTTGGCACAGTTGAGTGTCAAAAGCGCGCAAACGAGGAACGCGAATGAATAACAAGCGGTAATTCCAAAGGATTTTTTCACAGTAGATAACCTCCAAGAGACACAATTGGGGACAAAGGTGTTTTTTTTAAGAGTTTACCGTATTTGTTGACGATGTGTCAAGGAAAAGCGACGGCAGCAAAACTAATCCCAGCGAACGCCTGTCGGAATAATGCCGACATCTTCACCGCGGCGCATCGCTTCAGCGGCATCAAGGATGCTTGCTAAATCGTGTTGGGGTTCATAGTCCAACAGCGTTTTGATTTTGCTCAAATCAAATTCAAAATAGAGGGATTGCGGGAGTTGAACATCAACAAAATCCATCTGATAGCGTTCAGATAGATACGGCATAACCTCTTCGTGTTTGAAGACTCCGTTCCCACCGAGCGTGAATTCTTCGCCGACAGCGGCCTCCTTCTCCATTCCTAAAACCAATCCTTGGACGATGTCCCGGACATCCGTAAAATGTTCTTTGAAGGGTCGGCCATCAGGGTTGCGTTTGAGTATGAATTTCTCTTGTCCGTCCCAGAGACGTTTGACAGTCTCGGCGGTTGCTAACTCGACAGGGTCATCGCCTTTATAATTTTTGTATCGGTTATAGATGGGACTAAAGACGAACTGCTTCGGTAACCCGTCTTCGTTGAGGTATTCGCTCGGTTCGATAACGGTTGTGAAGCGGAAAACGGTGGTAGGGACACCGTATTGGTGGTGATAGGTCATGCACAATTCTTCGCCGATCCACTTGGTCAGGAAATAGGGCATGTGATGGTATTTCGCAACCATGTCCTCGGTGATCGGTTTATCGAAAAATCTGCCTTTTTCAGTGAGTTCCCAATAAATCGCTTCCGTACAAGCATAGACGAGCCGATGGATGTTCGGATTGCATTCACGGACGGACTCCAAAATGTTGAGCGTTCCCATACCGTTAATTGCTAAGTACTCGCGGTTATTGAAGGGACCCCCGAAGGCAGCGGCGATGTGATAGATGACATCCACACCTTCAACGGCTTTTTTAACGTCCTCGTATTCTCGCAAATCGCCGAGGACGGTCTCCACACGTTCCGTGCCGTCCCATTTTCCGACGCGATTGACATCACCTGGATAGACAAAACTCCGGATGTCGTGTCCTTTTTCGAGCAGTTTTTTGACCAGAT
The DNA here is from genome assembly GCA_963668035.1 of Candidatus Poribacteria bacterium. GTDB lineage: Bacteria > Poribacteria > WGA-4E > WGA-4E > WGA-3G > WGA-3G. Next base: position 3,064,768 of record OY764073.1, read on the forward strand.
TGGACCCGATACGACCTGTGCCGCCTGTGACTAAAATTTTCATCAGAAGTTCTCCTAAAAGCCAGCAAGAGATAAAATAAGGTTACACTTTCGGTAGGGGCAGCCCTTATTTGCCGAGTTGTAAGCGATGTTAGGTCACTCACAACTCGACGACAGAGGCTGTTATTGGGATTTTAGTTCTGCCCACCTAACGGCTAATTTATGCTTTGGTTCTACAGAGAATGCGGTGCTTACCAGCTGAATATTGTCTATAGCCCACCACCAATCATTCTGGGCATCAATCACCCCGAAACTAATGACCATCTCAGCGGCGGTTGCCGGATTGTCAATCGGGATTTCTAATGTCTCGTTGATCTGTTCTCCGTCTTTTATATTTTCCTCATCCATTTTGAGGGTAGGGATGGTGACAAGGGTGTGTGCGCCTGCATCAATACCGACGCTCTGGAAGAATAGGATACGTTCCGCCGCGCCGCCATCGAAACTGACTGTTATCTCTGCGCTTTGCGTATCTTCGGGTCGCCAGCTTGAATCCAACGTTAAGACGAGCGACTTTGCTGCTGCGCCTTTGATTTTAATGGGTGGGGTAATTAAGTGGCCATTCCAACGGCTAATAGCATCAGGGTCGCCATTTCCTCCCCAATCGTCCCATTCATCGGGATCAGAAACGGCTCCGTTACCGATGCCCTTGCCATCATTGTGTACACCTGTGAACTCGCTACGGCGCTGGTCTTCCGCTGTGGCTGTCCACCACTCAAGGTCAACGATTGCCCAAGTTCTCCACTCAGGCATGCCGAGGTCTTTGGGATTCTCATTTGTAATTTCCCAACCCTCTGGTGGCGTACCCGACCAGACTTTGTTATCTTTAACCTGTTCCATTATGCTTGCCTTGAGTGTTACACCCTCAAAATTTTCTTCAAGCAGAACAGTATCAGCTGCCCATACCAGTGATGCGGCAAGACAAAAGGTTGCTATGAGGGCCGCACGTGCGACGACTTCTATAAAGCTGCTATTCACGATAATCCTCCTATTAGATGCTGATTAAGTTAGCAGAGACTAAAAAGTAACAGCGTATCCGTCTGTTCTTGGGTCGGACCCCCCGATGAGCGCGCCAGACTCAGGCTGAACCATTATCATCTGTGCGCTGCCTGGACCGCCCCAATCGCCGAGGATTTGGAGTTCGTGGCCTCGCTCAGCTAGCCCGTCCTTGGTATCCGAAGGGAATCGGTTTTCTAACTGTAGATCATTCGAGCAGGTGTGCGGAATTGTGGATTCCATCGGGTTCTGTAAACTGCGCCAGCGCGGGGCAGAGACCGCTTCTTGCGGGGTCATACCGAAATCGAGGACATGCGTAACGAGTTGGAGGTTCGTTTGGACCTGTGTATCCGCGCCAGGGGTACCACACGCTAAGAAGGGTTGACCGTCCTTCGTAACGATGACAGGGTTCATGGTGTGTCGGACGCGTTTACCGGGCATTAAGCAGTTCGGATGTCCCTCTTCCAAATGCCAATAGGTCATCCGATTGTTCAAGAGGACCCCTGTGTCCCCGGCGATCAGACTGGAACCGAATCCGGATTGGATGCTCTGTAACACACAGACGAGGTTTCCTGCGCGGTCTGCGGTGCAGAAACAGGTTGTGTCCTCGTGCGCCTCTGGTCCACCGGCTGGTACATCGAAAGCAGCTTTATCCACATCGATGCGTCCTGCTTGCTCGGCGGCGTAGGATTTAGATAGCATGCCTTTTAAGGGAATATCAACCCATTCCGGGTCCGCCATATACTTTTCGCGGTCGGCAAAGGCGAGTTTTTTCGCTTCAACCATCAGATGCACACTCTCAGCGGTATTACAACCCAAAGCCTGCACATCGAACAGTTCAACGATGTTCAATTCTTGAAGGAGGATGTGTCCACTTGAATTAGGTGGCATCTCATAGACTTCGTATCCGCGGTAGTTGACATGTATCGGTTCAGCCCAGTGTGCGTGGTAATCAGCGAGGTCTTCGGCGGTCAAGAGTCCGTCGTAGGCGTGGCTGAATTCGCCAATCGTTTTGGCAATATCACCTTTATAGAACACGTCTCTGCCGTTTTTCGCGATCTTTCGGAATGTGGTACCGAGGTTAGGATTCGTGAGAAGTTGCCCTGCGGGGATCGGTTCACCATCGTTTGTAAAGACGGCGCGTGAATCGGGTTCAGCGGCGAAGCGTGCGTTCTCGCCTTTAAGGCCGCCAGCGAGTCTATAACTTACTGGAAAACCGTCTTCGCATAGCGAAATTACGGGTGCGAAAACATCTTCTAATTTGAGCGTGCCGTACCGCTCGTGTGCAAGGAGCCACCCATCAAGGAGTCCCGGTACAGAAACACTCCGCATCCCCTTCATTGGAATTCCGCCATCCTTGAGATAAACTTCGCGGGTTGCGGCGCGGGGTGCGGGGCCCGTAGCATTGACAGCTGCAACTTGCCCTGTTTCTGCCCAATAGATGAGGATAAACCCATCGCCGCCGATACCGGAACCGGCGGGTTCGACGACACCTAAGGCGGCAGCGGTTGCGATGGCAGCATCAACGGCGTTGCCACCTGCCATCATTGTCTGTATGCCCGCCTGTGAAGCGAGGACGTGCCCAGATGTAACCATTCCGTTCCGACCCATCACAGACGGACGGAACGCTGAAGCAGTAATACCATGTGGAGATTGCATTTTTTAGGTTTCCTTGCCGTGCGTTCAAGCGGGTTTGGCACTTTTTTCTACTTTTTTCTTAAGTGAGCATCTTTTTCGCGAACGCCTCAACATCAACGCGTTCATGGATTCGCGCGGATTCGTTGCATGCTTCCATGAGGATCCATGTGCCGAGGGTTGTGTCTTGCATCCAGTCGCGATCGGTGCCGTTGGCAATCGCCTGTGCGAATGCATCGAATTGGAGTCGATCGTCTTCTATGAGCCCTCCGTGTAAATCTTGGAGGGTTAAATCTTCAATAGTTTTACCGAGTCGGGAGAGCTGCAGATGTCCTGCGTCTCGTCGGATGTCGCCCTCTTCACCGTGGAAGGTCCAATGTCCGCTCCACCCGAAACCGCCGGTATGTCCTGCGCGCGTTCCGGCATAAGAGAAAGGTGCACCGTTTGCGTACACCATGAGCGCGTTGCCGCCCGCGGTGCCCCAAGCGTCAATCTGTCCAAGTTCGGGATCCCGGCGGTTATGGACATGCGCCGTGACATATTTCGGTAGCCCTTTCGCGGCGACAAGTTGATCGAGTTGATGGCTCGTGCCGGCGTGGAAGAAAAGTCCATCTACATAAGCGTCGGGTTGCCGAGAATCGGGACCCGTATATAGATTTTGTCGTATCCAGAATCGGCATTCACCAGCCAACATTTCACCGATACCGCCGTCTTCACGGAGCCACTCCCGCATCTTTGCGGCGGCTGGGTTCCAACGTTTGTTTTGCCCTTGAACGAGCATTAACCCGGGGTTCGCTTTGTGGGCGCGGATAATGTCGTGGAATTCTGCCTGCGTCGTCGCAATCGGTTTGACACAGAGGGTATGCATGCCGAGGTTTAGGCTTTCGACGATTAACTTGGCGTGAACGGTTGTAGAGGCATAGATGAGGCACGCTTGTGCGTCGTGTTTTTCTTTTGCCTCGGTTATGGTCGTGTAGATACGCTCTGTTAAACCTTCAGGTGCCCCGTTTATTGATGCCACGCCTCCGCGTGCAGCTTCGAGATTGATGTCGACACATGCGACAGGCTCTAACCCGTGCGAATTGACTTGTGCTTGTAAGCGACCGTGCGCGAAATGGGTGCATCCCACATGGATAGTTGGGATCGGCATTTGTAAATCTCCTTTAGTTAATATGGCATGCGTTTCGCGGTTAGGAAACCTCAACGGTAGGTGGGTTGATGAAATCGTGATATTTCTGTGATACTTTTCCGACAGTTGCATCGCCTGCATGGATGAGTACACGGAACCGGAAATGCATCTCCTCACCCTGTTTGAGTGTGTAGGCTCCATCTTTAGACGGGTCTCTTTCAAAGGTACCGCTGCCGAAGATGTTGCTTCCCATTAACCCGTAATTACGCACATGCCAATACGTGGGATAGCGCGGGTTGACGATATGATCGAATACGGCAATACCGACGGGCGTTCCGTCAACGACACCGGAATAATCACACCAGTTGGCGCGTTTCCCCCAGGTTTCTGCCTCATTGATTCCGCCAAAAGCGTTCTCTATCTTTCCGCCATCCGAAGCGTTCATTGACGGATGGACTCGGATAGACATGATACCGCCTTCTTTGGTATCGCCGAAGTGGACATCGCCTGTTGAAGCGATAAAACTGAGGTCCAAGTCGATAAGTGCAGCGGCCTCAGGGAGGTTATAGATTCGGAAGTTCTGCTTATCGGTCATCAAGACATCACCGGCTTGTGTCTCCCAGTTATTTTCTGTATAAATCCTGCCGACAACAGCGCCGCCTTGCTTTTGCGTAAAACCTTGATGCACGACTCTTCCGGAATTGCTGCCTTCACCCCATAGGTCCACATCATTAACCTCGCCATAGGCGACGTAGAGCGAGCGGTGATGTACGTGATCCTTTGAGATTTCGCTTGTTTCACCGCGCGTTACTTCGCGTCCATCGGGCCCGAGGACCGGGAAGAAATAGGGACGGAATTGCGTTTTCGCATAGCGAAATGTTGTAAAGTGCCGGTCATTGCAAGTGATCGCAATCGTTTCGGCTTCGTCTTTTAGGCGAACGCCGGTTTCTCCGGCAACTGTCCCCTCGGAAAGGGTGTAGGTGCGTGAGTCGCCAGCGGCGAGTCCATCAAGTATCCACATTAAAGTGGTGGTGCCATCCTCGCCAGCGTAGCACTGCGCTGAGATGACACCCCCGGATTCGACATCTGTCAAGATGACAGATTGATCGTGAAGTTGACTCGCGCTGGGATGGTCAATACCGACACTAACCGGACACCCATCTCGGTCGTGAAAGCCGGCGTTGACAGTGAGCGTCGGAATATCCTGATTTGCCATAAATCTCCTTATTTCGTATCTTGATTTCGCTTAGAAACTGTTCTACGGGGCGAAGTGGGATTCCTATTCCCTTGATTGCAGGTATCCTCACATCAAGGGAAACTGAATAGGACTACGGTTTTCCTTAACTCTCCTCAGAGGTGAGTGCAAGGATACCCTCTTCTTCGCTGTTGTAAGTCTCAAAAACAGTCATTAAGCGGCCGAGGATAAGAAGGTTACGGATATGCGCGCCTGCATTGACGAGTGCGGTGCGTCCACCTTTACGAGAGACCGTCACATTTACGGAGACAAGCGTTCCGAGTCCACTACTGTCCATCCGTGTGACATTCTCAAGGTTAAAGATGACTTTCGGAGAATCAAAATGCTCCTCAAGTTCCTCATTAATCTGTTCTCGGATTTCGGCGTTTGCGGCACCGATCATGCGTCCGGTGGGTCGTATAACGATGACCCCTTCTCTTTGAAGTATTTCAGCTAACATCTATTTTCCTTTCATGGTTAGTCGCACAATTGACGTACATGGGTTTACGAATTATATCCTAACGAAGATATTGTCCTAATATAATATAATTGATTTCCGAAATTTTGTCAAGATGTTCTGTATATTTTTTTCAGGCGTTCAGTTTTCTGCCGATTTTGGCGGAGGTATTGATTTTCTGCCTTCAAAAACAACGAATCCAACAGTGACATCGTTGGAAAAAATCTTGTGTAAAATGGCCTTTAATGTTTCTTCCGTGGACAGTTCCTCCAAGAAAAATTCAATGTGCATGTTTACCCCGTTTCGGACCGCCTGAATTGGTTAGCGGGTCGCCGAATTCAAAGAAGCCTTCCCGCCAGAGCTGCCCCAACTTCGCTCCTGCTTCCATAAGATGATTGATTCCCAGCATGTCCGATGCGCGTTTACACACGGTCCAACCTTGTTCATTCCAGTACAATACCCATACTTCTTCAGCAGTCAATTCATTAACAAATTGCGGTGAATGTGTGGTAATTATGAGTTGAGAAGACGCTGATGCTTTAAGACAGTCCCCGACTAAACCCGTTAGCAGACGCGGGTGTAGGTAATTCTCAGGTTCCTCTATACCTATCAATTGGGGCGGTTGTCGGTCATGGAACAGAGTTAGGTAGGATAGCAGTTTTAATGTGCCATCGGAGGCGAACTTTGCCAAAATAGGCTGTTCAAACGGTGTATCTTTGATCTGTAATAGGAGGCGATTGTCCATCAGTTTCGCATCAATCTTTTCTAAACGCGGTACCCGCTCCGACAGAATTGAGAGAATTTTATCCAGACGTTCTGGATAAGGACCTTCCGCACTTTCATTGACAGAAAGATGGTAGGTAATAATTGGTGTTTTAGGTTTCTCACGATACTTCAGTTCAAATTCAATGGGCCCCTCACATCCGCGTGTCCTTAGTTCCTTAAGTCCACCTCTTTTTTTGCACGCGCTATCTAACCCGACCATGAAACATTCAGTGAGAAACGCAAATACATCAAACAACGTTGATTTTCCACTACCGTTCGCCCCTAAAAAGACAGTTAGCGGTTTAAGTTGTTTTAGTTCTACATCCCGTAACGCTCGGTAATTTTTAACATGCAATGTCTCAATATATGGCACCGATGGTCTTTGCAGAGATGGGACTAACAAACGCTCATGAAGCAATTCCGCAAATTTCTCATCAAATTGATCGTCATCTGTAAAATCAATAGGAACTCGTTCTTTCAAAAATTCTGGTGTTTTCTCTTCAGACAACGACTGACGAATTATAGGAATGAATTTGTTAACTCCCCAGTCTTCAACGAGCTTTCTTGTTAAAATCATTGATTCATAACCAATGCCATCTTCACCATCGTTTGCCTTGCTCACATAACTATCCGTGCAAATGACCAAAACCCTATCAGAATTAGAACTTACGCAACTTTTCTATGATACCTTTGGCGAGGTTAGGAATGCACGTCGCAACCCCTCTTAGAAGAAACCAGCAAAAACGCTCCCCTTATCAAGGGGGAAGGCGAATACGCCGCAAAACCTCGCCAGCGGGGGGCTGCGTAAGTCCACTTTATAATTAAAATAATATCACATTTGGCATAGCAATTCAACGATTTTAATTGGGAAATGTAATGTGGCGAGGTTAGGAAACCTCGCCAGCGGTGGCACACATGCATCTCGCGCGGATAAGGGATTACCGAATTAAAAAATTAATCTTCATCAAACCGCGCCTACTGTTTTTGGTGATGCCGTTTAACGCCCTACAGATGGCTGTGGGGGCCAGTGGAGTCCGCGTTGGCCGGATAAGGATCGGTTGGGAGAGGGACGGGACGCACGATCCGGTAAGCCTACAAGTTTGCCATCCGCTATCCATTTTTCATCGCTGCCGTAGAGTTCACCGATGAGGAGATTCGTTAATCGGTCAAGCACTTCGGCGTGCGCGGGGGAATCGGCGAGGTCGTTTAGCTCACGTGGGTCTTCTTCCAAATCGAAGAGTTGTCGGTAGTTACCAGTGGCGTAGTAGATGAGTTTGAAGCGTCCGTCGTGAATCATCCGGGTTGCACTGCCCCCTTCGCCGCATTCACCGTATAACCAGTCACGTTTTTCGTCGCCTACCATCGGTATCCCGTCCACGGTATCTGGGATATCGATCCCTGCGAGATGGAGGAGCGTTGGCATCACATCTTGCCATCCGACGAGCCGGTCATCGACGCGGTGATGTCCTACGCGCTCATCGCCCGCGGTGCCGACGAGAAGCATTGGGACATTCGCGGAATCTTCATAATAGAGCCGTTTTGCCCACATCCGATGATTGCCGAGCATATCGCCGTGGTCGGATGTGAACAACAAAATCGTGTTGTTCAACAAACCTTCTTCGCGTAAAGTCCCGATAACGACCCTTAACTGATGGTCAATGTGCGTACAGAGGGCATAAAACGCTTGGCGTGCTGAACGGACCATATCTTCTGTAAAGTGATCGTCCTGTTTCTGCCGTCCCTTTAGCGGTAAAGGCAGCTGCTCGCTCTGCCTTGCCCATTCGCCACAATACGGCATATCCACATCGATATTGCGATACATGTCCATATAGCATTGGAGCGGTGCTAAGGGTGGATGCGGATGGCAATAGGAGAGGTACCAGAATCCGGGACGAGTGGGGTCTCGGCGTTTAATCATACGCACCATCTGCTGCGTGCTCCAGTTCGTAACGTGGCAGTCTTCGGGGAGGTGCCAAGGTCTGTTGAGGTAATCGTTGTTACACATGCCGTGCGCGAATTGTTGACCGGCGTAACCCCTGTCACCGAGAAAGAGTTCATAGTCGTCAATCGCGCCGTATTGTAATCTGCCTTCTTCACCGAGTAACACGTCATCAAATCCGATACGGTCGCGTTGAGGATAGACGTGCAGCTTACCGACGGCATAAGCCTGATAGCCAGCATCCCGGAACGTCTGCGCGATTGTCGGCAGCCCGTCTATTCCCTTCCGATCATTAAAAACCCTGTCTTTGTGGGTCCTCGTTGTTGCACCGGTCATCAAGGTTTTTCGTGCGGGGACGCAGACAGGACATTCGCTGTAGCCGCGCGTGAAGCGGGTGCCGGCGCGTGCAAGTGTATCAAGCGTGGGTGTTTGGATGGCGGGATGTCCACTGACACCCAAAAGTGAATTGGGCCAATGGTCAGTTGAGATAAGCAGAACGTGTGGTTTGTCAGCCATGGTCACTCCTTTCAGCGATTTAGATAGCCATTACGGTGGTATTGGTCAGATAAGGTGAATCGAATCTTGTCATGTCGCCTGCGCTACAACCGGGGACCGGAAAAAGGCGTACGGATAGCGGTTTTTTTAACTGTATAGAAAGCGCGGCAACGTCCGTAAGAATAGCGGCAATTTGCGTCGTAGAAGCATCGCCGGGTATAGGAATTGTATCCAAGCCGGTGCCACAGACTGAAGAATAGAGCAGGAGGCTGTCCAAGTTAAAATAACCCGCTTCCCTGCGTTTCCCTAACCCGACATCCTCAAGGACAGGGAGCATAAGTCCTGAATATCCGCAGAGAGGCAGTTCGAGGGATCGGAGTGTCCGTGTGATGCCTGCAGCGACTGCCAACGTGCCGCGCTCGCCGAAGTAACCGGGGAGCTGCTGCTCCATCGCATAAGCAATGCTTTCATCGCCCATCGGTGTGGGTGACACATCTATACCGACAAATTTGACACCCCATTCCCGTGCAAGCGTTTGTGCCAGGGCGACAATCTGCTGCCCTTCTGCTTCCATAAGGGTTTCCAGATTTTGTAAACCGATCTCCAAATTCGGTGCATTTGTGAACGCTTCTTGTACAAGGTCTGCTGCTTGCCATCCGATGCCGAAGTTCATTTGCGTATCGTACCAGAATGCTGCTGGGAAAAAGGGTGTGTTTGGTCGGCAGTTCATCAATGCAGCAAAGCGGAGGTTTCCGTAGCCGGCATCGGTTTCGTGCGCTATCCGCTGGATGACGTTTGCGATGCGCGATGCTACAGGTGCGATGCGCGATGCTACAGGTCCCACTTGTGTGGTAAGGGTAGCGGAGGCAAAGAGTATCTCACTCTGGATAATTATATTGGCGACACGCGCGAGATGCGCTTCTGTGTAGGATTTATCAGGTAAGATTGTGCCCAAGCTCAGGAACTCAATTCCGAATGCTTTCGCGTCGGATTCTATGCTAAGGATTGTATCTATATCCGGCTCGTAATCCCAGATTTGGCAGCTGACACGCGTTGTTTGGACTTCGTAGCCGTTGGTTTCAAAGTAGGTTCGGCAGGCGGCGTTAAATTGTGCTGCACGTTGAATTTGGGATGCGGAAAAGGGGCGCGACATGCCAGTGGTAATTGTACGGATCTTCATTTTTTTTCATCAGAAGCTTCGCCATAAAGTCCGATATGCCGATAGCGTTCATATCTTTGTTGGATGAGTTGTTGCGGGGTCATCTGCATCAATTCGGTGAGATGCTTGCGGATCGAGCGTTTAACAGCACGCGCTGCAGCTTCGGGGTCTCTATGTGCACCACCGAGCGGCTCCCGGACGATCTGGTCGATGATACTTAATTTGAGCAGGTCTGGGGCAGTCGGTTTATAGCCTTCGGTTGCCTCTGGTGCGTGTTCGCCTTTGTCCTTCCATACAATACCGCTACAAGCTTCCGGGGGGGCGACACAATAGACAGCGTATTCCATCATCAGGACGCGGTTTCCGACTGCAATTGCTAATGCACCGCCGCTGCCCCCTTCACCGATAATAACGACGAGGATAGGCACCCGGAGTTGCATCATCTCAGCAAGATTTTCAGCGATCGCCATTGCTTGTCCATATTCTTCGGAACGGAGGTCAAAGTGTGCGCCCGGTGTATCCACAAAACAGAGGATAGGGCGGTTGAACTTATTCGCCAACTGCATGAGCCGTCTTGCTTTTCGATAGCCTTCTGGGTGCGTATACCCGAAATTCATCTCCTGCCGCTCTTCGAGGTTTGTGCCTTTCTGCTGTGCCAGATAGACAAGCGGTTGTCCATCAAACCATGCGAACCCCCCGATGAGTGCGCGGTCATCCCCGTACAATTTATCGCTGTGGAGTTCGGTAGGTTCATCAAGGAGCGCGTTGATATAGAAGACAGACTGCGGACGTTGTCCATGACGCGCCAATCGCACCTTATCCCAGCGGCTGAGCTTTTGGAAGGTCTGCTTTGTGAGCGTATCCGCATTTTGCTTCAGTGCGTCAATCCCTTCAGCGAGGTCTAAATCAGGATTTTCTTCCGCGAAGGTTTCCAATTGCGCGAGGTGCTGTTCCAATTCAATGAGCGGTTTTTCAAATTCAAGTTCAGTTGTATTCATTTTCTGTACCCATGATTGATGGCTTGCGATAACCGACAGCCAAGTTTTAATTTTCAGCGTGATTCTTTCCGAAGGGCTATCCACACGGAGATACCCATTCCAATAATGACAAAGGCAAACGGGAAACCGGTTGCAAGCGCAGCGGCCTGCATCGCTTTCAGTCCGCCGCCGAGCAGGAGGGCGATAGCGACTAACCCCTCGGCACTGCACCAGAACACACGTTGCACTGCCGGTGCGTCAAATTTACCGCCAGCGGTGATCGTATCAACCACCAGCGAACCGGAGTCGGACGAAGTGACGAAAAAGATGATAAGTAGCACGATACTGACGAATGAAGCGAGCTGCGTCAAGGGCAGTTGCTCAAACATTTTGAAGAGCGCGATCTCATAGGTCTCCGTTTCAACCTGTTCCATCACGCCGGGGTAGCCATCTGTGAGAAACTGGTGGATAGCGGTGCCGCCAAAAGTACACATGCATAGCAGGATAATCAGCACCGGTAGGATTAGCACACAGAAGAGGAATTGACGCACTGTGCGTCCCTTTGAAATACGAGCGATGAAAGTCCCGACGAACGGGCCCCAGGTAATCCACCATGCAAAATGGAACGCTGACCAGTCCTGAATGAAGTAGGTGTCGGTGCGCCCTACCCAGTTGCTGAAGTCTACAATTTTAACGATATAGGTACCGAGTCCCCTGAAGAAGTCACTGAAAATGGCAACTGTTGGTCCCACCACAATAACGAATAAGAACAACGTCACCGTAATGCCGATATTTATTTGGCTGAGCCGCTTAATACCGACATCAATGCCACTGAGGACGGAAGCCATCGCGGCAGCGGTAATCAACGTAATCAGCACCACTTTAGTGGTATTGGTGTCGGGAATACCGAATAGGTAGTTGAGCCCGGCTGTTACTTGTTCTGTACCTAATCCGAGCGAAGGCGCGAGTCCAAACAACGTCGCGAAGACAGCGAGCGTATCGATAACATGACCCGGCCAGCCCCATACGCGCTCCCCGAGCAGTGGATAGAACGCTGAGCGCAGGGCGAGCGGTAAGCCCCTGTTATAAGTAAAAAAGGCGATGGCGAGCCCGACAACGGCATAAGTAGCCCATCCATGGAGTCCCCAATGGAAGGCGACCGATGCGAAACTCATCGTCCGAGCTGCCTGGGTGTCAGGGGCATTTATGTCTGGCGGTGGATTTTCCGCGCCGTAAACTTGGGCGGCATCGTACACGCGGGTCATGTTGAACGGCGGATTCTGAAAATGGTGGACCGGCTCCACGACACCGAAATAGACCAACCCGATAGCCAAACCTGCCGAAAAAAGCATTGCCATCCACGTAACAGTGGAATAATCGGGTGCTGCCTCCCGTCCGCCAAGACGAATTTTGCCGAGCGGTGAGACGATCAGATATAGGCAAAACAGCACGAACAGACTGCAGGTCAGCAGGAACATCCAGTCTAAGCGTGTTGTTATCCACACGCGGACATTCTCAAAAACGATTGTCGCCTGTTCTTGGAATACAAGTGCCACCAGCACAAACAAGGTGATAGCCAGGCTGGACGTCAGGAATACTGGGGCATTGATATCCAATCCGAATACTTGGATGTTGTTCTGGCCGACCTTGTAGCCTGTTTCTGTCTCATAGGTGGGTTGTTTCTCTTCTTTAGACATATTTGCTCTCTGAGTTTCGGAAGGTGTGTTTGCATAAATTCTTAATCTTTATGCAAACACACCGAATGGAAAAACCGTTGCATCAGCGTATCTCTTGACGTAATGCTGCCCAGATGGAGATCGCCATAGCGAACAACACAAGCGCGAAGGGGAATCCAACAGCGATAGAGGCTGCTTGCAAGGAGCCCAAACCGCCTCCGAGGAGAAGGGCAATAGCGACTCCCCCCTCAGCAGAGCACCAAAATACACGGTGAGAGACTGGCGCGTCGAATTTGCCGCCAGCCGTGATCATGTCAATAACCAGCGAACCTGAATCGGATGACGTAACGAAAAAGACGATGAGCAGAACCATTGCGACGACAGAAATTACCATTGTCATCGGGAGCTGCTCAAACATTTTGAACATTGCGAGTTCCGGTACGTACTGCTCAACCGTTTCGGTTACACCTGTGTAGCCGTGTGAAAGAAATTGGTCTAAGGCAGTTCCGCCGAAAGCACTAAACCAGAGTAAGCATAACAGCGTTGGCAGCAAAAGGACACCGATAATGAACTCACGTACCGTGCGTCCCTTTGAAACACGGGCGATGAACGTTCCGACAAAAGGTGCCCAAGCGATCCACCATGCCCAATAGAAAGTTGTCCAACCGTGTAAGAAACCTGTGTCTGGACGTTCAATCCAAGTGCTCAGCGGTCTGATTTTAGCAAGATAGGTGCCGAGACCTGAGAAGAAGTTTTGGAATATCGTCAGTTTCGGGCCCACGGCGATAATGAAAAAGAGGAGTAAAAATGCCATGATCATGTTGAACTGGCTGAGACGTTTGATACCAATCTCAATCCCTGTCACGACAGAAATCGTTGCGGCTGCGGTGATGAGGACGATCAGTATAACCATGGTGGTGTTATTGGCACTAAAAACGCTGGGCCACAAGTAGTTGAGACCTGCTGTTACCTGCTGTGCTCCCAAACCGAGTGAAGTTGCAAGCCCGAATAAACTGGCAAATACAGCGATCGTATCAATCACATGCCCTGGCCAGCCCCATATACGTTCCCCTAAGAGTGGATAGAAGGCTGAACGTATTGTTAGCGGCATCCCTCGGTTGTAGACGAAAAATCCGAGGGCAAGTCCGACGATAGCATAAACCGCCCAAGCGTGTAAACCCCAGTGAAAAGTTGCGGACGCTACACCCATCACCGCTGCTGCCTGGGCTTTCCCTTTCGCATCGGTAACACCGGGGGTGTTCTCAGCTGTGTAAACCGTATCAGCATTGTAGACTTTTTCTGCACCGAGCGGTGGATTTTGAAAGTGGGTTACCGGTTCAAGAACACCAAAGAACAAAAGCCCGATGCCGACACCTGCTGCGAAAAGCATTGAGAACCAAGTTAGGTTGGAATACTCGGGAGTTGCATCTGCTCCACCGATGCGTACCTTGCCGAGCGGTGAGAAAATCAAGAATAGACAAAATAGTAAAAGAACATTCGTAATATCTATGAACCACCAATCAAAGTTTGTTGTAAGCCAGACACGCGTAGCACCGAAAAGTTTTGTAGCACTCTCGTTGAACACTAACGATCCAACGACAAACACAATGATAGTAATCGCGGAAATCAAAAATACCGGGGTGAACCCATTATGATTATCTGAACGATCCGGTCCTTCGTTCGGGTGTTTCCTTTCTTCGTTCATTTTCAAAATTCTCCCTTGGGTACTGTAGTGGCAGCTCCTAGCCCGTGCGGTTACGAACTGCCCCTAGCATCTTAGAAAAAGTGTACACGTTATTGGTATCTGGATGAACAATTAGAAATAGTAGCCGAAGTTCAGATTAACGCGTACGTTCCACTTATCGTTGCCGTTGACCCCAAAGTCTCCGACAGTGTTGATACTGCTATACGCATCACCGTCGTTGCCGACGAAGTAATTGCCGTTAGAAACTGCCACATCGCTATAAAGATAGAGATTTCCCAACAACGTCCAATTCGCGCCAAGGATCGCCATTGTACTCGGATTATAGTCGGTGCCGGGCTTTAGGATAGTGCTTGCCTCAACATAAGGCGTAACGCTGTCGATCCATGAGATCCCTGACGTGTCTATTCCGCCGTAGCGGAGCGAGATGCCCGGTATTAATCCCTTGGATGCCACGGGCCATGCGAAATCATAGGCGCCCATCGGAATCAGGTCTCCTGTCCCCCAAGGCGTATCGTCAGCGATATTATGCGCGTAATAAGAGCCTTGCGCAAAGAGCGTGAAATCCGCGAAAGTGGTCTTGAGGTGTCCAGAGACAGCATAGTGGTTGCCACTATCATCGTTGCCTACATTCGTACCTTTCAGTAATCCGTATTGCAAGGATACCCCGACATCCGCGACCTTCTCAAGTCCATAGATGGCGCGTAGGTTGATTTGATGCTGTTCATCATATCCGTTTTCGCCGGCACCCCATTTAACGGTGCCGTCGGCATCAACTTTTTCTTCCCACCTGACGACATCATAACAGTAGAGTGAGCTGCCGAGGCTCGCCCCATCCGTCTGGAATTCACCTTGTAGGAAGTAGGCGGCATCCAGCGTGAGTTTGTCAAGGGTGTCGGTCCATCGGATTCCGATATCCGGGTCATCGGCGAGCCCGACATAGAAATGCTGGTCGAAGAACCAACTCGTAGAGATACCGTAAGGTGTCGGGCCGAAGGGGACGCGTACAATACCCGCTTTAAGTGTTCCGAAATCGCCGAGGTTGTATCCTAACCAAGCCGTGTGTATCATGCTGTAGTCGTCATACCACCGGTATTCAACACGACTGATAATATTGTGATAATCAAGATCGGCGTTGAGACGGAATATCTCAAGGTCGGCATCGCCGATTTTCTCGCCTCGACGATGCGGATTGTCCTCGTCACCGTAGGTGCCGTAGACATAGTTGATGCGCATTGCCCCGCCGATTTTTATAGGACTTTTCTTGGGAGCTTCTGCTTCTTCGGTAGTGTCAGCCATTACAAACGGAGCCATGATTAAGAAAAATATGATACCGAAACCGATCATAACACCTATCTGTTTATACATTGATTGCCTCCTTAAGTTCGCGCTGTACGTGGTTAATAAGAAACTCGCCCACAATTGATATTGTGAGCGAGTTAGAAATCCATCTATTGCATCTGTTCCATATTTTGCATCATTACCATCATTTGGATGGCCTGCTTGAAGTCCCCGAGGGAGAGCAGCAGTTTTGTGCCAATTCCGCCATCTTCTTGGACTTTAGCAGAAAAGCTCAAACTGTATCTCTCTGGCACATTCATAAACATTCCTCCGAACATTTGCATTGCTGCGCCAGCATCCGGGTCCGCCTTCGCGATGATGGGTATGAGACTTTTAACCAGGGTCATCGGGGAAAGTGTCAAAAGCATGTTATTGTCTGTGCCTAATACGTCGATAAGTTTCTGGTAGCTCGGATTTTCAGAAAGACTTTCACCGATTTCCGATATTTCTTCTGGAGACTCATGATCGCCTTCTTCAGCCTCTGCTGCCTCGTGTTCTGACGTTTCGGGCGAGGATTCGGCATGTTGATCCGCTTCTGCAGATTCACCGGCTTTCCTATCCAATGCTGCTTTAATCAGATCAGAACTGCCTACCGCAAAAAAGAGTTGATCTTCGTGGAAGGCGTAGTACCAGTTCCACTCTTGGAACATCATCGCAGCAGCCTCGGGGGGCATCTCCGCAAAGACTGAACCGAAATTAGGGAAGACGTAACTTTTTATCTCAACGTCGTTGTGCATGATTGGAGGTGCGGCGTGCGCCCCATCGTACATTGCGAATTGCGGCATATCTCCAGCGATTCCGCGCATGATCTGCATGGTGTTGCGGAGTTGCTCAAGAAAAATCTCATCCATGTAAGTTTTCGCCAGTTGTTTATCTTTCATCCCATAGATGACGAGATAATTCGGGATAATACTATCGCTAAAATTGACAGTGTATCCCCACTCGTCGTCGAGAGATCTATAAAAAGTTTCCATCTGCTCGGTGAGCGTCTCCAATTTCTCTTGCTGCTCTGGCGCACCTCCCGCAAACATTTTCAACCATGCCATGTTCATATCAACCAGCAATTGTTGATCCCCTTGGAAGGCACCATTTATAAAGGCGAGGTTTGGGAGGTCGTCAAGTACTGTCAATTCATCAGGTATCATCTTTTTCAAGGCTTGCTGAATCTCGCTATCGTCCTTGAATTTTAAGGAGGGTGCAAGTTGTACATCAGTTCCTCTCACTTCAAACGTCGCGCTTAGCGTTTCCAGCTGCTCAAGTATGTTTATGGCTGAATCAAACATAGACTCAAGGAAGGGTGCAAATGCCATCGCGGCAGGATCGCTTTCCATGCCGTCTCTGATTGATTCCGCTTCTTCCGCAAGCACTGCAATCAGGCGCGGTGTAATAGATTCGACATTAATATTCGCTGCGATCTGCGCGTCGCCCGCCATAATAGTCGTGAGGAATGAAGTGTAGTCTGGATTGGTTATGATAGATTGCTCGGTTCCCTTATAGGTATCAATAGCAGCTTCACATACCTCAGACGACTCAGAAAAGACCAGCGTATTGTCCAAGATAACGAAACTCCCCTCGCCGCCGCTTGCGTTCCAATAGGTTACACCGTTATGCTCAACAGGCGCGCTGCCTGCACTTTCGGCATCAATGACCTGCTTCATGGCTTCAGGGTCTGTTAGATGAACGACCGCGGAGAGACGGGGCGGATCCAAGGATGTCACAAAGATCGCAAAATCTTGGTTCAAATCAAGTCCAATTTCCTCTAATTCGGCGAGACTTTCAAACCCAGCACCGAAAGCCTCCGCTAAGATTGCGGCAAGGATTTCCGGGGCTTCATTCGTTGGGATCAAGTCTGTCACCAAGGTATTAATCCGATAATCTAACTCAAGCAGACTGGGGCAATAGAGAAGTCCGATTGTCTCTTGAGGAATCAGATGTAGCACACTGTCGCTCGGAATCTCCTCCATTTCAGGTTCAGCTTCATGAGGTGTTTCCGTTTCGGTCTCATGCGATTCGCGCGCTTCTGCCGACTCGTGTTCGGCATTTTCATCACGCTCCTCAGCCTCATGCGATTCTTGCGCCTCCGCCGACTCGTGTTCTGATGTTTCCTCAGACTCGTGTTCGGCATCTTCATCGCCTTCTTCAGCTTCGTGTGATTCTCGCGCTTCTGCCGACTCGTGTTCCGAAGTCTCTTCTGGAGACTCATGATCGCCTTCTTCAGCCTCGTGTGATTCTCGCGCCTCCGCCGACTCATGTTCCGAAGTCTCTTCTGGAGACTCGTGTTCGGCATCTGCATCGCCTTCTTCAGACTCTGCGGACTCGTGTTCCGACGTTTCCTCTGAGGATTCGGCACGTTGATCTGCTTCTGCAGATTCACCGGATTCGTGCATCTCTTGTGCGTCGGCAGTGGCTGTGGTTGTAACCGGAGGTGTCTGTTTCGCGCCGCAACCGATGTATATAAACGTTGCGAAAAGTGCTAACACTATGATGGGTAAAGACAAACATTTTTTCATTTTAATTTCTCCTAAGCCGTAGAGCATAGCCTACGAAAATAGTATCATCAATTTTGGGTTTGTGAGATTTTTTCTTGGAGTGCATCAATCTCTGCGTTGGAAGTCAGCACACCGATTTCGACTTCGTAGTGCCTCCGACCCCCGGGTTCAATATATTGTAGCGTGCCGCGTTCACGTTCCTTCGATCTACCTTCTACACCACAGTTTGCGGGTTCTAAACCGAAGACATAAGTACCTTCACCGCACATCTTCCACTGGACAAAGTTTGGGAATTGCGTTTTGTGATAGCGCACCGATACACCGATGCCTTGTCCATTATTAAAATTGCGGTTTACGAGGGCGACACGGATATGATTATCAACATCAGGTTCCATTTCGTGGTAGAAGGCTTGCTCTTGGAAATCAACGGTTGGGGGATCACAGAGGTTATAATTATTTAGGTTTGCAGCGGCGATGTCGTCACGTGGGGTTACTTGCGAGGAGGGTGCAAGCAGCTCACTATCTTGCGTGAGGATCGGAAATCCGACATTAATATGGAAGAGGTACATGTGCGGTGAATCTTGGTATCCCAAATTTTCGACAATATCCTCAATATGCAACGTACGCGAACCGAGTTCTGTCCAGATTCTGCGGGTACGCAAAAGGTTTTCGCCGAGCGCGGCGGTCTCTTTAACCTTACCCTGCGCCCATAACATATAGCGTTGTCCTTCCCATCGGCTGTCGACCCAAACGTTTTTTGCGGGGATGTGTGAGACTCTACCGTGAAGTCCTAATGCCTCATCGTCATCTTCATTCGGGATGCCGACTTGTCGCATGCCACAGGTCGTCAGTAAACCGCCGTAGAAGCTGCGTAGCCAACCGAGTCCATCAGGTTCATAATGTGCAGGATTGACATCGCCTGTGCTTGACCGCCAACAGAGCGGAATTCCCTGATATTCTGCATAAGAGATATCTAACCCGCGGCTCGGTAGCACGGTAAAATTTAAGCCGCTACCGGTTTGGAAGTCAATTGCGTCAACCCCTTTTTCATTGCCATCTGTCAGTTGGTACATCTTGGCGTGGGCGATTTGCGATATATCTCCGACATGGCGAAGCAGTTGTATTCTGTCATACGTTGCTCCATATAGGTTTATCAAATTAATGTTCTCCTTTTGGTGCAGCCAGGATGTTGCTTTTGCAGCCATATTAATAACAAGATAGATCAAATCTCTATATACTAAAAAGAAATTATAACATAGACAGGAAAAAAAAGCAAATTTAGCGCAGTGTCAATTTATACAGGGTGTTTACGGCTTATCTTGTCTTCAGCGCGCCCCAAGTCGTCGTCAGTTTGCCTGCAATATCCACAGTCAAAATGTCTCTGGCGTTCATGACTGTTTCTACCTCTGCCGCTGTTAAGGCGCGATCATATACCGCCAATTCGTCAAGCATGCCTTTATAGAGGTTGGCACCCGCATTCGTATCGGGTCGGCCACCGATTTCGATGTTATTATCGTTCCAGACCATCACAGGACCGTTGTTTGGCACATCTTTCTCGCCCTCAAGTTTCCCATCGAGGTAAATCTGAATCTTCTTTCCATCAAAAGTGCCGACGACGTGATACCACTTATTCGGTTTTAAACCTAAGTTCGGCAGTGAAAGCGTCGTGTCAACATCAGCACCGTTAAAGGGTCCCATCTTCTTTTGTCCGGAATTGATATACCAATATAACCCTTCGCCGCTGCCGAGTCCAAATTCGACGTTATCGTCGCTTTTGCCCGATTTATCGTAAAAGATGTTCCCGTAGACGTGTCCAGCACCGAGCGCGACTTTTGATATTTCAAAAGGATGTATCCAAACCGCGACGGTCAGATGCTCTACATAGAGATCGCTTTGCCCACCCGGCTCGGTTATCAGTGCGGGGCCCTCCGAGAATTCTATCGCACCGCCGACTTTGCCTTTCGCGACGAATTTCGCGCTGCCGTGTAGTTCTGCTTCAAATCCCTTCGGACCAACATCCTTTGCAATATCACCTTTTCCTTCGTTGAACGGCATATAGAAGTGTAAACCTCTCGTCACTTGCGCGGTTGCCTCGAGCGTTACAACACAGAAAGCAAGTACCGCGAACATCCAGAAATATTTTTTCATTTTCTTGTCTCCTTATCCGTGTTAAAATCAGCAAGTGTTTTTATTTTAATAGTTATACCAACCTTAAATCAAGAAAAAATCGATGCGTTCCAATTCCACTGCCTTGAACTGATATGGATTATATGATAAAATCATGTTAGACCTTACCTGATGTTTCACAAAGGAGAAAATATGAAAATGAGGCTTGCACAATACGGTATTTCTCACGACCACGCTTCAGGGAAAGCCCGCGTGATGAAGGAGAGTGACGAAATTGACTTCGCCGGTGTCTTTGAGCCGTCGGTAGAAGTCCGGGCAACTCTGGGGCAAAGCCCGGTCTATGAAGGCGTTTACTGGTTTGAATCTAAAGAAGAGATGCTCAATGATGAAACAATCGTTGGGATTGCAGCGCAGGGACGTGTGTCACAGAACCTCACCTTTGCACGGGAGATTCTTGAACACGGCAAGCACGTTTGGTTTGATAAACCGGCGGGTGATAACCTTGACGGTTTTCGAGAGGTTTTGGACATCGCACGCGACAGAAAGCTGCTCGTCCAACTCGGTTACATGTTCCGATACAATGCTGGTTTTCAGTTTATCCTGGATTGGGCGAATTCCGGTAAACTCGGTGATATTTTTTCTGTGCGGGCGCGCATCTCATCAGGCATTTCAAGCGAGGCACATTGGCAACGTTGGGATTCGCTCGGTGAGCACTCAGCAGGCATTATGTTCATCCTTGCCTGCCATCTTACCGATATTATCGTTGCGTTATTGGGACGACCCACACGGGTGACCCCGTTTTTGAGGCACGACGGACATGATGTGCCGTGGTATCGGAACAATACAGCGGCTGTCCTTGAATATCCGAAAGCGTTGGCGATTCTTGAGTCAACGGCGTTGGAAGTTGATTCCGGCAAAGCGCGGCGATTAGAAGTCTACGGCACACGCGGCAGCGCGATCCTTGAACCACTTGAACCGCCAGCGTTGCGGTTGTGTCTGGATGAAGAACGGGACGGGTACGCGAAGGGTTGGCAGACAGTGCCTGTGGAACCGAGACCGCGTTATGTTGAGAGTCTTCGCGCATTTGTCGCTGATATTCGGGGCGAGAAATCTCCTAATCGTTCCCTCGACCATGAGTTCACAGTTCAGGAAACGGTATTGCGGGCGGCAGGACTGCATTGACTTCCTCTGCTTTTTATCTCTGAGAAAAAATCGTAAATTCTACTCATAGCGTTCAGAATACTCCTTAACCAAATCGCCTTTTCTAAAGCCCGGAATGGCTGTTGTCCATCTGTGTGCCAGCTTGTCGTAATCAATAGCCAATAAGCGTGCCAAAATGATGTCATTTTTAGCCTTTAGTAATAGCCATTGCTTATGTTTCTCACAATTGCTAACTTCCGTTTCTCTTCTGGAATAGTCTTGCCAACCCTGAGAGGGGACAGCAAAATCAAAATCATTTTTAAATACTTTTAGGGCTTCAGGAGTATTGTTATATTGCCACATTTGAAAATCCTTATGGCGGATAGGTGGTGCTTCAGATTCTCTCATATCTTCGTGCGAACATGGTAAGCGAGTCCATATCTGAAATTCAGTATTTACCAAATAGGGTTTTCCATCATCAAGTTCAAAGGACTCTTTGGGCAATTCCAATTTACTGATAAATTTCATCCTGGAATCTAATTTTTTATGTATCATAAACTTTCGGAAAATTACAGGGACTATAAACGCTACGGTTTCAGCTAAACAGGCGGAATGATTGAAAAATGCTACCGCTAAATTACCTTTTTTGCCAAATGGTGGATTACCAACAACTACTATATTGTGGAACTCAATTTTTAAGGTTGTTAGAAAGTCTTGTAATTTAACACCAGCACACTTAGGTTCTAAATCCATTCCAATACGCCTTTGTTCGGGCATTAGTTTGTAGAATGCTC
Source organism: Candidatus Poribacteria bacterium (assembly GCA_963668035.1). GTDB lineage: Bacteria > Poribacteria > WGA-4E > WGA-4E > WGA-3G > WGA-3G. The sequence continues at coordinate 3,086,859 of OY764073.1, forward strand.
CTTTTCCTGCAGAAGGTTCCAAAAAGAAGAGATCATTTATATTTTTTTTTATACTACCAGGAATAGTCTCAATAAGATGATTCCAACATAATTTTGCTATTGTTTCTTTGGTATAAAATTGATCCAGAGAATTTTTCATTACATCTTCCTACTGCAACATTGTTATCTCACAAAACACGACTACTGTCATTAATCTTCATCTTCAATAGAAACAATAGGAACAACTGTAACGGGAAACGCCGATGGTTTGTAGTCTCCATCTGGTGCTTTGGTCGGGAATTTGTACTGCGGGTCTGTCAGAAGTTCATAGACTGCAGCATCTCCAGTTTTAACCCGTTCTCTGGTATTCAATTCCCATTCGACTTTGAGTGCCTCGTGTCGTCCTGGGAAGTTCTGTGTCCCTAATATCGATGTCAAAGCCCAATAGATATACTCCGTGACCATGCAACCGTAGTCACAGGTTTCATCCGTATAGTGATACCAAGCTTCTGCTGGATATCCGCTCTTGGGTCCACCTTTCGGCACTTGCTCGAAATATCCGCCCCGGGCGGCATCCATGCAGTTCGCTAAGGTGGACCCTCGTTCCTCTCCGAACACTTCGGGGTAAGCGTTGGCATAACCGTGTTGTGTAATGGGATGTAGAATTTCTTCTAATGCGCCATCGTAGTACCCGCCATCGGGTGCATTGATTTTGCCATCAACAAGGAAATCCGGTTTGGTCTCTTCGCCATATAGGTCTTGACCGAATCGGTAGCCCGCCGCTTCTACCGGCTCCATTTCCAACCGCTCCATCTCCGCCTCTGTTCCGGGCATGATGATGAAGACGTTTCGGCTCACGAGATGACTGAGAACCCGTGTGTTGTCGGGAATACCGTCTTCGTTGTTATCGAGGTATTGTGCCAAAACGCCTGCGGCGTGAGAGAGTTTGTCTTCAGGTGTTGTTGGACTTGCGAAGATGTGAACGCCGAAAACGTTGACGTATTTGTCGCAGTTCACTTGTCTAAAAACAGAAAACTCACTCGGTATCTTTGCTATTTCGATTCTCGGCGTTACTTCAATACTTTCCATTACGTTGTTGCCAATAATTTGGGATGATGCAACACCCATTAAAACCAGCATGATTCCAACGGTCATGGCTACCCTTCCTCCAAACGTACATTTTTGCTTCCAACTCCGCAAATTTGAGGCATTCGCTTTAAAGGACGAAATCCCAAAAATCGCCGTTATGCAAAGCAGACACCTAACTTTACGTTCTCACCCGGTGCAGTTGCAATCTTCGGATACGCATCCAATAGATCGTCAAAATCTACAACAGGATAAATAACAGGTTCACACTTCAAGCTGCCATCGTAAAGGAGTCGCAAACTGATTTCAAAGAGTCTGCCTTCATTCCAATTCGGATATTCAGGATTCGGTTCGCTACAGGCGCGGGAGAAGATAATCGTCGGACGATTGAAATGCGCTTCGGCACCGAAGTCCAATCCTGCCGGGTAGGTCCCGGGCCATGCACCAGCAACAACCGTTCCTAAATAAGTTACACCGCGGATAGCCGCTTGTAGTGCCGTGTGATGACCACTATATTCAATGCAAACATCAGCACCACGCTTGTCGGTCGCTTTTTTAATCTCTAAACCGGCATCATCTGTTGATGGATCAAAGACAATATCGGCACCGCATTCAAGTGCTACATTGCGGCGCAATTCAAGCGGATCGACCCCGATGACAGGGTATGCCCCTGCTAACTTGGCGAGCTGCAATGCCATCAGTCCAATGCCCCCGAGTCCAAAGACTGCGACAGCGTCACCGATGCGGACATGACCGTCGCGCACCGCGCCCAAGGCGAAATCTGTCGGGTCTAAACAGACAGCTGCCTGCCACGGTACACCTTCAGGTAGTTTACGGACACCTGCTGCGTTCCAAACGTGTTCCTCGCGAAAAGAGCTGTGCCGAAAAACCCGCTCTCCGACCACAACTTCGGTGACATCTGCTCCGATCTCTGTTACCTCGCCAACACACATATTACCGAGGCCGGAGGGATAATGCACCATTCCAGAGGTGTCCGCTTGAAAGACTTTGTATTCTGAATCGTAGCCACCGCGTGGGCCTGCATACCCCTTATATGATGCCATCTCTGAACCGTGTTTGGCTGCACCGAACTCGCTCTTGACTCGGATTTCATTCGCTTGTAAGGGTTGGCTTTCGTATTCCCGGAAAGCGACCTGTTCTTGTGCGGGGGCGATGAGTTCTCTTGGCATATTGGTTAATTTCCTTCCTGCGTCATTTGCAGTTCAAGCGTGAGTGAACGGAGAACCCGGCGGAGCGGGTTCTCCTACTACTTTCAAGCCAAGATGTCTCGGACGACGTGTCCGTGGACATCGGTGAGACGGAAATCCCGTCCTTGGAAACGGTAGACCAGTTTTTCGTGGTTGATTCCGAAAAGGTGTAACATCGTGGCATGGAAGTCGTGGACATGGACGATATTTTCAACGGCATTATATCCCAACTCATCGGTATTCCCGTAGCTGATGCCACCTTTGATACCGCCACCCGCCATCCACATAGAGAACCCTTGAATATGATGGTCGCGTCCGGAACCTTGTGCCATCGGTGTCCGACCGAACTCGCCACCCCAGATAACTAAAGTGTCGTCCAACATGCCGCGTTGTTTCAGATCGTTGACGAGCGCAGCTGTCGCTTTGTCCACATAGCCAGCGGTTGTCTTGATGGCGTTCTCAATACCCCCGTGATGATCCCATCCACGGTGATAGAGTTGGATGAACCGCACACCACGTTCTGCTAATCGCCGCGCAAGCAGGCAGTTTGAGGCATAAGAACCGTCCCCCGGCTTCGCGCCGTACATATCGAGAACATGCTGCGGCTCTTTGGAGATGTCCGTCAACTCCGGGACACTCGTCTGCATTCGGAACGCCATCTCGTACTGACTGATACGCGTTGAAATTGCAGGGTCGTCCACAGTCTCGTCGAGCATACCGTTCAATGTTTGCACGGTATCTACAACATCGCGCTGCTGCTCCGTGTTCACGCCGTCAGGGTTGGTTACATAGTGAACAGGATCGCCGGTTGAATGGAATTGGACACCTTGAAATTGGCCAGGCAGGAACCCGCTGTGCCACTGCCGCGTTGCAATCGGTTGGTCCTGTCCGCCGCCAGAGGAGATAAGCACGACATAGCCCGGCAGGTTTTCGTTTTCACTGCCGAGTCCATAAAGCAGCCACGACCCCATGCTCGGTCTACCGGCGATTGCTGTCCCCGTGTTCATGAAGGTGTGTGCTGGATCATGATTAATCTGCTCAGTTTTCAGAGAGCGGACGATGCAAATATCATCAGCAAGACTTCCGATGTGCGGAAACGCTGTACTCATCTCTTGGCCGGAGTCACCCCACTTTTTGAATTCATGTGTGGGACCTAAGCATTTGAGCGAATTCACTTGTCCTTGGAGCTGGGCAATCGGCTGCCCTTCGGTGAAGGACTTCGGCATCGGTTGCCCGTGTAGTTCTGCAAGTTTCGGTTTGTAATCCAAAGTCTCCAGATGTGAGGGCCCGCCTGCCATGCAGAGATGGATAATGCGTTTCGCTTTCGGGGGAACATGCGGTTGAGCGATAATTCCGTGCCACCGCTCAATCTCCGGTGCGGCATTTAGTAGCGCGGGCGTGAGTAGGGAGCCAAGTGCAAGTGAGCCGATACCACGCACGGTTTTTCCTAAAAATGTCCGCCTTGTGAGGCGAAGATTGGTCTCTTCATGAATATCCGTAGCCATATATTACCTCCTATGATGCACAGTCTAACAGACTATGCTACAAAAGATACACAACCTACTTATTTTTATCCTTTACTATAGTTGTCAGAGGATCTTTATCATCCATGCGCCGTCATGTGCCGGGTTATGGATTAATCCTTTTTTCATGTCAACACAGAGGTCAAGAGCCTCCAAGATCATGTGCCCAACGAGAACAGGCATCCCCTCGGGAAGGTCTGTCACCCGGATGATGTCGCTGCGTTCCAAGACGATATATTCTACCTCCGAATAAATGACGCGCTCTACGATGCCATTGGCGGTTTCCGCGTACGTTTTTCTGATCGGCGCGAGTCCGAGTTGTTCGATAAACGGTCTCGGTAAGCAGAGTCCGGTTGCGCCGGTATCAACGAGCGCGTCTTCTATGGTCAGTCGACGGACCTCTTCAGGGTTTATAAAGCCCGCTTTCACTAAAACCAGATCATTCTGATTTGCGAGTTCAATTCGTGTTTTCTGTTCCATTTTTAGCTCCTCCTATCTGTAAAACCTTTTATGGTAAAACGGAGAGCGAAGTAGACTAACCAAGTCAGTCCAAAAAATGTGAAAAACACTATCAAAAAATCGGCAAAATCGGCAGTGGAATCTACCATTCCAGCAAAAATACCAAGTAAAACGGATAAAGCAAGTGTCAGTCTGAAAAATCCTTTTTCCCAATTGATGTATTGCATTTGTGCTTGGGTTTCCTCGTCAGATTTCGCCTCTGTATTCCTAAATGCTCGGACAGAAAAAATGGAACGCGGTTGGTATAGGACAATCATAACGATCCCCAGGACACAAAACACAAAAATCACAATTAGCACCAGGGTACTCCAAGGATCCATGATAAACTCTCTCCTTAGTGTTCAGTATGTGTGGCTAACATCAAACGTTGCCCTTATTGGATGATCGCATCTTTCTTGTTAGAGACCAACCTGAAACCTTGTAATCACGTACAACGAGACGCATTGTAATGAAGTACAGTAACCACACCAGACCGAAAGGCACTGCGAAACAGATAAGAAATTCGATCCAAAGGTAAACTTCTGTCGATGTCGACTTGTACTGAAGCCTCATAACATCCTTAGTTTGATCGGACATTGACTTAAGAGGGTGTTTATAAAATTCAGTTTGCTTCGCCACCAAATACCCAAATAGAATGGACAGTCCAAGGGTCAGGTAGAAAAACCCTTTTTTCCAAATTCTTGACATCATCTGTTATCTCCTGTATGATCGCTGCGCGGTTAACAGAATCTTTATCATCCATGCGCCATCATGGGCCGTTGCAGCTGCCATTGCTTATTTTGAATCTGGATACTGTTCAGTATTGACCTGTAAGCCCCGTCCTACAACATCGCTGAAAATATCTGCTGCCCATTGGTCAAGATCTTTTCCACTAGCTTCCGCAGCTTTTGCAATAGCTACATGAATGTCTGGGGGAATTCGTAATCTCAGCGTTCCTGAATATGGCTTTTGCGGTGGTTTATTCAGTCTCTCACAGGTTTCCAGATAATCTTCTACGGCTTCTTCAAAAACCGCTTGAAGTTCAGAAGCAGTATCTGCGTGAAACCCGACAATATCAGTGATTCCTGCAATATGACCAACGAGGCATCTATCTTCTTCACTGTATTCAATCTCAGCACTATAACCTTTGTACTTCATGGAATTATTCCTGCCTCCTCTAGAAATCGCCGCGCGTCCCTCACTTGGTAGGCACGTGCCTCTTTTTGCGGGTGGGGCCGGTGAAACGTTGTGATAGCACCATTCAATTCAAATCTCACCCTAGATCCCCGTCCCTCAATGGATTTTGCTCCACATGCCGCTAAGAGAGATTCTATCCGTTGCCATTTCAACGTCGTCGGAACCGGGGTTCTGAAAATAGCGTTCAAAGTTCTTTCATGTCTTTTATTCATTTAATACCGCGTAATCGTCTCGTGCAAATTTAGTATCACCCGTGCGATGGAAGTCCACGCAGCAAGCTCGGCAGACTCAACGCCTTCTGTTGCAGGTGCCTCGCCGGCTGCAGCTAACGCGCCAGCAGCGTCAAGATTCGCAGTATACTCGGCTTGGTGCTTCTCATAGAGACTCGTTATAATCTCCAACTCCTTCGGCTCCGGTATCCGAGATAATGCCCCCTGGTACGCCCAGTTAATCCGCTCGGTAACTGATTCGCCGCCTTCTTGGATAATCCGAGATGCAAAGACACGCGCCGCCTCAACATAGGTCGGATCGTTAAGTAGGGTCAATGCCTGCATCGGCGTGTTGGAAGTCGGACGCTCGGCGGTACATTCCTGACGGCTCGGCGCATCGAACGCCATCATGCTCGGATGCAGGAAGGTGCGCTGCCAGTGCGTATAGAGCCCGCGGCGATACTGGTTCTCGCCTTTATCATGCATGTATGTGCGTTTCGGGAAGTTTAAGTTCGAGTAGTAACCCTTCGGTTGATAAGGTCTCACACTCGGACCGCCGATTTTGGAGACAAGCAGCCCGCTTAATAATAAAGCATTATCACGGACGGTCTCCGCGTTGAGCCGCCAATTGGATTGACGCGCAATTAAACGATTGTAAGCATCTTTCTCACGCAGGATGTCCGTAGCTTCCGAGGATTGACGGTAGGCATTTGAGGTGACGATAAGCTTCACGATATGTTTGACGTTCCAACCGCTGTCCATAAATTCTACTGCGAGCCAGTCAAGGAGTTCAGGATGTACAGGTGCTTCACCCTGCGCGCCGAGGTCATCCAGGACACGGGACAATCCCGTTCCGAAGTAGCGTGCCCAGAGTCGGTTCACAAACGCACGCGCTGTGAGCGGATTCCCTTTTGAGACGACCCATCGTGCGAGATCTAATCGCGTTGGCCGCCGATTTTTAATGCTGAGGTCTCCGAGGAAAGTCGGGACCATCGGTTGAACGATCTCACCGGAATCGTCCATCCAGTTGCCGCGTGGTAGCACACGGGTGGTGCGGGGTTGTGTGGATTCGGTGGTCAGCGAATAAGGAATTGCTTTTTCGATCTCGGTTTTCTGTTTCCGTAAATCTGCCATCTGATTACGGATGCCATCCAGTGCCGGCGTGATGCTGCGATACGCCGCTGCGATCTGTTCGCGCTGGCTTGTCGTTCTGACAGAAGCATCTACCCGAATGGACGCTATCACTTGTGGTGTATGCGTGTGTTTCACTGCGGAGCCGCGCGTTGTCGCGATGCCAGCCAGGTCCCAATAAGCAGTACCGCCAAACTGTGCGAACGCCATTCCGTTTAGCACACTTCCCGGCTTCAACCCGACATCCGTCGGATCCACTTCAAGTCGTACCCATTTACCTGTTTCTGGCAGCGGACCCATCGGTTTGTGAGCAGGCGTATCAGTACCGATCTCGCCGAATTCAATTTTATCTTCACCCCAAAAGGCGCGATGATCCCAATTTCCATCGTTCCATTGAAGCATCACTGTTTTAGGCGGTGCCTCCGGATCGATCCAGAGGTATGCGAACAGCTGGTCGCCTTCAGCAAGGGTAAACTTCCGATTCGCGCCTCGAAAAGCGTGTTGAACGGTCTTTTCCTCAGTCGTTGTCTGGCGGCGGGATAACAGTTTACTGAAAACAGGTGCCTCGTTTTTGCCAACAAACGTCCATGTCCCTTCAGTCCGACCCCCGTTTGCCTGTGCATCGTCCACCCAAGCGAAATCAGTTGGGTCCGTTGAGTCGAGGAGCGAACGAATCTCGTTTTCCCATTCCGCCTGCTCTGCTTCTAATCCTGGGGAAGACGCTTTGAAGAGCTGCTCCAATTTTGTGAGTTCGTCGTCAATCTCCTGCAATCCTGATGCCTGCGCGGGAGTCGGTAGCATAACGACGGGTTCCCATTTACTGCCGCCGCCGTAGACACCAGGTCCCTTAACATCGGCGAAAAATGCCGCGAAACTATAAAAATCTTTTGCGGTATAAGGATCGAATTTATGGTCGTGGCATTGTGCACAGCCGAGCGTCGCGCCTAACCAGACAGAGGCAGTCGTCCGTACCCTGTCTGCCGCATAGATGGCGAGATACTCTTTCGCTTGCGCGCCGCCCTCTGAGGTTGTCTGATTCAGACGATTATAACCGGCAGCAACTTTCTGTGCAGACGTAGCATTCGGCAGCAGATCGCCTGCAAGGTTTTCGACTGTGAACTGATCAAACGGCATGTTGTCGTTAAACGCTTTTATCACGTAATCACGATAGGGCCAGATGCTCACGTTTTCGTCAGCGTGGTAACCGCTCGTATCTGCATAGCGGACGAGATCGAGCCAGTACATCGCCAACTGCTCGCCATACTGCGGTTTAGATAGCAGCCTGTTGACAAGCAATTCATAAGCATCAGGACTTTCATCTCTTAAGAAATGTTCTACTTCGGTAGGTGTCGGCAGCAGCCCAGTGAGGTCGAAGTTCAAACGCCGGATGAGTGTCCGTTTGTCTGCTTCTGTTGACGGCGTAAGCCTCTCTGCCTCTAATTTTCCAAGTATAAATGCGTCAATAGGGTTGCGGACCCATGCTGCGTTTTCGACAGTGGGCGGCTCAACCCGTTTCGGTAAACTGTAGACCCAATGGTCTTCCCATTCGGCACCTTCAGCGATCCACTGGATAATCGTGTCAATCTGTTCCTGTGTCGGCTGTCGGTTGGCTATCTGCGGGGGCATGCGCTGGTCAATATTTTCGTGTGTTAGACGTAGCACAAGTTCGCTGTTTTCCGGCTCCCCCGGAACGATGATCGGATAACCGCTGGGGGCAGAGAACGCTCCTTCTTTCGTGTCAAGGCGCAGATCGGCTTGTCGTACCGCCGAATCGGGACCGTGGCACGCAAAACATTTATCTGACAAAATCGGCAAAATATCTCGGTCGAACCGAAGTTTCTCGGCATCGGCGGGTGTAAATCCGAGCAGGCATACAATGAGACTTATACATCCGACGCGACCCCATATCGAAACATTTGAACGTAATAACTGTGTCCGTGACATTATAGGATTTCCTCCATTTGATCTACTTGGATAGGCGATGCCACAATGCTCGCCCGTTGTCAACGCCCTACATCAATGTTTATTCTATGATCTTCAAGGTTTTCAGTAGTATAGCATTAAAAAATAAAATATTGCAAGTGACATTAATTTTCAGTGGAATTTTAATTATACTTTAGCGTATAATACTTTAGCGTATAATATTCTGAACTGAACTTGGGGAGAGAACCTATGTTTTTTGATCGACACCAAGAATTAGCTGCTTTAGAGCGAATGTTTCAGTCAGAAGTAGCGGAATTTTTTGTGTTATACGGCAGGAGACGGGTGGGGAAAACTGAACTATTGACACAATTCTGTAAGGATAAAAGGAGCATTTATTTTCTCGCCAGTCAATTGAAAGAACGGGATCACCTCCAGCAGCTCACCGAAACCGCCCGGCATCTCCTTGATGACCCGTTACTTCAGAGCCTTGTCTTTGACGATTGGGAAACCGCGCTGATTTATTTCGCGCAACAGGCACAAGCAGAACGACTCGTTTTGGTACTTGATGAATTTCAATATCTTTGTGAGGATAACGCGGCGCTCCCATCCCTGATCCAACGTTTTTGGGACCTACACGGAAAAAATAGCAAACTCTTCTTGATTCTGTGTGGATCGCAGGTAAGCTTCATGGAACGAGAAGTATTGGCAGAACGGTCACCGTTGTATGGGCGGCGCACCGGTCAACTTCAGCTGACACCGTTATCCTATCGGGACAGTGGAGATTTTTTTCCAGAATATTCTGTGAAAGAGAAACTGATCGTCTACGGCATCCTGGGTGGTGTTCCGGCGTACCTCAACCGATTCGCACTGCCCCCTGATGCACTCCAAAAGACTTATGAACAACATATCAAAGATGAATTGCTTACCCCCCAAGGTTATCTATTTGATGAAGTCAATTTCCTCTTACGGATGGAACTCAGGGAACCGAGAACCTACGCAAGCCTATTACAAGCAATCGCTGGCGGTGCAACGCGATTGAATGAAATTTCGCAACGGGTCGGGCTTAGCCCGACAGATGTGAATAGATATCTGAGCGTGCTTCGCGAGCTGGGTTTGGTCAAACGCGAAACACCGGTGACCGAGCGGGCACCTGAAAAAAGTAAAAAAGGACTCTATAAAATTGCGGATAACTATGTCAAATTCTGGTTTCGGTTTGTGCTACCGAATCGAAGTCTCATCGAATCTGGGAATGCAGATTTGGTATACCAACATAGGATCGCGCCGAATCTCTCAGATTACATGGGTAAAATTTTTGAAAGCGTTTGTCGTCAGTACGTCCAACGCTATTGGGAGGAGAAACTGAAAGTCGCTCCCAGGCAGGTCGGTGCCCATTGGGGATCAGCTGTTGAAATTGATATATTGACAGAAAACATTGACGGCAGTCACTGGTTTGCGGAGTGTAAATGGTGGAACGCGCTAGTCGGAGAAAATGTGCTGAACCGCCTTATTGAAAACGCTGCGAAGGTCTCTGATCCATGGAATCACCATCCGCGATACGTTCTGTTTTCTGCCAGCGGTTTCACGGGTGCTCTCAAACAGAGAGCAGAGAAAGAAGGCGTGTTTCTCATTGAGGTGGAGGATTTGTTTTAGCCTGTCTACAGAAGCACCTATCAGTTCGCAATCGGACGATGTGGATCAATGAACCTGTTATTTTCATCTTTGCGGCGCGGGGGAGGTAAAGCATCGGCTTTTGCTCGTAGTTTTGAGAGCGCATTGGCGTAGGCGGGTGTGTTAATCAAGTTGCTACATTCATCAGGGTCTTTGGCGAGATCAAAGAGTTGTTCGGGCCATCCCTTGTCGTTGTCAAATCGGAAATACTTTAAACTGCCCTCTTTGACCATCACAGAGGGACCGTTTTGGGCGCGCCAGAGTTCGCTATACACAGTATCATGCCAATCCGTTGCGCTTCCCTCAATCAGCGGCATGAGCGAGTGTCCATCCAATTCGTCAGGTGCGGGGATCTCTGCTAACTCACATAGAGTCGGAAACAGATCGACCAACGAGACGTTCTGCTCAACAATTTTCGGTTCTCGTCCGAACCGTTTCGGATACCAGATAGAAAGTGGTACGCGTGCGGAAGCCTCAAAGTAACTCTGTTTTTCCCAAAGTCCTTTCGTGCCGAGCATCTCACCGTGGTCGGAGAGGAAAACGATGATGAAATCTTCCAAAACGTTTAGATGTTCCAATTTCTCAATGACCCGCCCGAATTGTGCGTCCATCCACTCAATCATCCCGTAATACGCCGCGGTCGCTCGGTGTGCCTGCCGATAGGTAACATCTTGGCCGACTCGGACTCTGAAAAAATTGTCGTATCCGAACTGCTCGTTCGGTTCTTCAACAATCGGTTTTACGCGCTGCATGTAGTAGTTGAATAGGTCAAGTGGACACTGATACGGATAGTGGGGTGCGATAAGACTTACCGCCATGCAGAGCGGATTGAACTTAGGACGGTCATAGGAGGCGTTGACGAAATACTCCTCAAGGAACAGCAGCGCACCGTCTACATTGTATTGGTCGTGGAGCATCCAGTGTCCGATACCCGGTTGTGCGTCTTGGACTTCCTGAATCACCTTGTTCTGTTTCATACCGGTGCCGGGTTCGCGTTCAATCTGTGCGTAGTGTTCGTCTTTAACGGCGGGATATGGATAACCGTTGGCACCGATAATATCGCGTCCGATCCGTTCCTGCCAGCCGTGCATCACATCTGTCCCGACGAAGTGCATTTTCCCGGCGCAGCAGGCGTAATACCCGTAATTGCCGAGGTGTCCCGGAATCGTGCGGACCTCTGTCGGCATCGGATCCCCGAAGTTGAGGCTGCCGCAGTTGCGCGGATAGAGCCCGGAGAGAAAACTCTGCCGCGCTGGTACACAGATCGGTGAAGGTGTGTAGGCGTTGCGGAAGTAGACTCCTTCCTCCATAAATCGAGAGAGTGTCGGCGTACGGATTGCAGCATCGCCTTCAATTGACAGAATGTCCGGACGGTGTTCGTCGTTGATGAGGAATAAGATATGTGGTTTATTTTGTGGCATATTTATAAACATGTCGCCCCTACAGGGCTTGACTCCGCTGCGGATGCTGTTTCTATAAACATTTCGCCCCTACGGGGCTAAAGAGCAAAGGTCAGACGGTTTCTACAAACATGCTAACAGCGGACACATTCACAGGCACAACCTAACAGGTTATGCTACGAAAGAATCCGATTATTAATACGAGGACATTAACCCTTCTGCGCCAGGAATCGGTTTTCGTTCAAATTCAGGCGTAATCCACCTTTCGCCCGGGTCTTTACCGGGTTTATAATATCCATAAACGACCGTCCATCGGGTGTCACTCTGTTGTTTTCTTGGGGTTACAGCATGTGCCGCGTGTGTCCACATTAGGATGACCGTTCCTGGTGGTACGGATAATGCCTCAATTTCTAACGGTTCGCCAGTCTCAAGGTGGGTTTTCCCAGCCAACCAACCGTCTTGCAGTGCCTCATCAGTCGCACCCCGAATTTTGGGATCGCGGTAGAGATGGCTCCCAGGAACTGCCTTCAGACCGCCATCCTCTGCCGCGAATCCATTAACGTAAAAAAAGATACGGACAAAACCGTAGCGCGGATCGTCTTCAGCGTATGCGTGGCTATGCCAATGGGTGCCGCTATTGCCACCTGGGCGATTAAGGCTCACACAGTGATCGTATCGAATATCTTCACCAAGCACTTGACGGGCGAGTTTAAGCATTTGCGGATGTGGGATTAGACTTTCGAGATAACTATCGTATTCCGCAGCGAATCTGTTCGGTTCATACCCTTTTTTGCAACCTGGTATAAGCGATTCAACCCGAGCCAACGATTCTGTCAATCGTGCCTGAGCCTCAACCGTTAGGAGGCCGGGAAGCACAAGATGACCATCACGATCTAATCGTTTTCGTTCTTGAGCACCAAAGGTGTAATCATGAAAAATCGGGGTGTGTGGCATAAAAAACTCCGAATTTCAATACATTTTAATAAAGGGACATTAACCCTTCTGCCCCGGGAATCGGTTTTCGTTCAAATTCGGGTGTAATCCAGCGGGCACCGGACGGTCTGCCGGGATTACGATAGGCATAAACGACGCACCAACGCGTATCACTATCTGGTTTTCTTGGTGACACAGCATGTGCTGCATGCGTCCACATCAATGCGACCGTGCCCGGGGGCGCAGTTAATGCCTCAATCTCTAATCGTTGTCCTGTCTCTGGGTGCGTTTTTCCGGCCAACCATCCTTCTCGTAGGGCATCATCCGTGCGTCCCTGGATTTTTGCATCCCGATAGAGATGACTTCCGGGGACAGCCTTCAAACCGCCATCGTCGGGTTCAAAACCGTTGACATAGAAGAAAATACGGACAAAACCCAAACTCGGATCGTCATCGGCGTATCCGTGGCTATGCCATCCAATACCGCCGTTGCCGCCGGGTCTGTTCAGGCTCACACAATGATCGTATCGGATATTATTCCCCAACACCTGTCGTGCGAGTTCAAGCATCTGTGGATGTGCAATCAGACTTTCGAGATAACTGTCGTATTCTGCAGAAAATCGGTTCGGCTCATGCCCTTCTGTCGGCGTGCGTGAGAGTTCATGAATACGCGACAGCGAACGCGTCAGGTTTTGCTGTGCATCGGGTGTAAGCACGCCGGGCAAAACGAAATGTCCATCGCCATCCAACGTTTTTCGCTCTTTTGCACCGAACGTGTAGGCATGAAACAATAAGTCTGTTTTCGTTGGGTTTTGTGCCATAAAAAACGCCTCCCGTTTTGGTTAGGATGGACGCAATATCGGCGTAGATCACTCGGCTTTAAGGGCAGCCCAAGTTGTTGTGAGCTTACCGGAAGCGTCAACACTGGCTGCTTTTTGTAAACCATCATTCATGAGGGTTTCAATATCATCATCGCTCAACGCCACATTGAAGACAGCGACGTCGTCGATGATCGCACCGAGAAACTGACCCCACTGACCGTGTTGTCCGGTAGCGAGATAGATACCGATTAGAAACGGTTTGTCGGTGAGAGGGTTCCTGCCTAAGTTTGCTGTCGTGACCCCAGCACCGATCTCATCAGCGTCCAGATATACGCCAAACGCCTCACCGTCCCAAGTAACCGCAACATGATGCCAATTTGTATCTGGCTTCCAATTGGCATCTATAAAGTGAAGCGTGCCACCTGGGTCATGCGTGTGATGTCGGATTTTACCTGCATCCCACCAAAATCCCGGTGCCCAATCATCTTTAGTGACAACACCCATCCCAGGCGGGGCATCGTTATCTAATTTACACCAAAGTGCAATCGTGTGTTCAGCACCAACGTTTAAAGAATCATCGTGTTCAATTTCCACGTAATCGTCCGAGCCGTCAAGACTCAGAGCCTTACCAAACTTGCCATTGACCCATTTGGCTCCACCTACAATTTTGCCGTCATTGCCTGTTCCAGAGGAATCTTTGGCTTTGTTGCCGTTCCCCTCATCAAAGAGCCACATGCCGACGCAATCTCCGAAGTCAATTTTAGCGAAGCTGGTACCTACAAACATCATGCTAATCACCATTAAACTGACACATAATAGTTTGATTGTCGTTTTCATTTGTATTCCTCCTAATTGTGTTATAGGATTATACCATTTAGATATTTTACTTGTCAAGCTGCATTTTTCAGCTACTTTAGTTCAGGTCCCGGATTCCTATTCCATTTTAAGGGTTCAACATCACCTTCACAGACTGGCGCGAGTTCGGCAATCCGCGCCCAATCCGTATCCGACCAAGCAAGACCCTGGCGGAGTCTACCGATATGTGCCTGCATGCTTGCTGGTAACAACGCAAAAAATGGATGATACCAGAGCGTAATCACGGTCCGGCGTGTATCGGATTGATTCCCGTATGAAGCATGTAACAACCGAGAATCACCGATAACCAAGTCTCCTGCTTTCACAGGGACATCAATTTCGCCCGGAAAGTGTTGATATGCCGGATGGTCAGGGTCATCAACGCGTTGGAGTGCCGCACCGTGTGCGTTGGGCAGTATATCGTGCAGCGGATGCCGATTGAGATGTGAACCTTTAATAACCCGGAGGCACCCGTTATAAGGTGTCGTATCAACCAGATAATACATGAGGAACAGCTGTTGCGGGAGTGCTGTGTAGCTGCACGGGTCGTTCCAACCCCACCAATCTTGATGCCAGAATAAGGGCGGACTCTGGGGCGGTTTGCTGATAACATACCCTGATGACCATTTCGGGCGCAAGAACCCTAAAGCGTCAAGTGCTTGCAATGCACGCGGGTAAACCACCAGTTCGGCGAACAGCGGATGCATATAGACGCTGATCATGCTGCCAGAGGAGCGATGCGCGGCGCGCTCATCTTCCGTTTGTGCGTCAAGCAGTTCATCGGTTACTGAACGGAGTCGAGTAAGCATCTGTTCCTTCAAGACATCCGCAATAACACAATAACCGTCAGCGATTAGCTGATCATATTTCTCTTTCGGTTTTTCGACTTTCATATTTACCCACTATTGTCATCACTTTTTAGCGACTACAGAAAATCCATCATCCTCTGGCTGAAAGTCTCCGAACCTGCGCTTCTTGTAGAAATGGAAATCCATAAATCCTGCTTCCACAAGACAGTCCTTAAGTTCGTCAGGAGAGAGGCACTTAACAAAATAGTCGCATCTGTAATGTTTCTGCGTTTCTAAATCTATTTTAAGCCAACTGCATCTTGATCCGTCAGCGCTTTCATCATATTCTTGATTTTGTAACACAAACACGTTTTTCTTAATTTCATTCCAATTAGCCATTGGGAATTGCTGTTTTTTATTGATTGATTTGCATGAACAAAGTAAACTCTACCATTTTTCTCCTAAAATAAGCATCTGATGGTACACACTAACAGTTTCTGCTACAAAACACCTTTATTAAAACACATTTGTGGGCAGAAGTCAAGCGAAGTTTACGGTTCCGATCTTGAATTTTTTCTGATATGTGTTATAATAATGAAATAAAATGAACTCATCAATTGATAGGAGAAAAAGATGCCGAATATTATAAGCCGACAAATTCATCTTAAGCACCGGATCGTCGGTATGCCTAAGGAAAGCGATTTTGAACTTGTGGAGGCGCCGCTCCCTGATCTCGCGGCCGGAGAGGTGCTCGTCCAAAACCTTTATACATCCGTAGACCCGTATATGCGCGGCGGGATGCGAGCCGCCGAACTCGGTAGACCCCTGGAAGGGAGATGTGCCGGAAAAATTGTGCAATCCAACAGCGACAAATTCCAAGTTGGGGATTATGTGACGGGTATGCAAGGCTGGCGGGATCACTATATCTCACCTGCGGAAGGCGTGACTGCTGTTGATTTGACGATCGCGCCGCTGCAGTCGTTTTTAGGTGCTGTGGGTATGCCCGGACGCACTGCTTACTTCGGGTTTCTGGAGATCGGTCAACCGGAAGCGGGCGAAACCGTTTTCGTCTCTGCCGCAGCGGGTGCAGTCGGTTCAATCGTCTGCCAGGTCGCGAAAATTAAAGGCTGCCGAGTCGTGGCGAGTGCTGGATCAGACCGGAAAGTCGCGTGGCTACTTGAAACAGCAGGCGTTGATGCGGCTTTCAACTATAAAAATGTCAATGATTTGGAAGTCGAACTCAGGAAACATTGTCCAGATGGGCTTGACATCTACTTTGAAAATGTTGGAGGCAGCCATCTCCAAGCGGCACTTGCAGTAATGAACATGCACGGACGGATCCCGCTCTGTGGCATGATCTCCCAATATAACGATGTTGAACCGACGCCTGGTCCGACAAACCTCAGTTCCGCTATCGGCAAGCGGATTAAATTACAAGGGTTTATTGTTACCGATTTCATGGCACGGAATGCGGAGTTTTATAGCGATATGCGCGAGTGGATAGCGGAGGGTAAGATACGGTGGGAAGAGACAATCGTAGAAGGGTTGGAAAACGCGCCGAAGGCGTTTATCGCGCTTTTTACCGGTGAGAAACTCGGTAAGATAATCGTTGAGGTTTAATACGGGAGACCATGAATGGTTTCCTGACTACGAACCTATAGACCTATTTTAAAGGAGTTTACAATGGGAATCAGAACAGCACGCGCCACTGTGATGAGTGGCAAAGATTTTGAGATTCGAGAGTATCCGATCGTTGATCCTGAACCGGGGACAGTGCTTGTCCGTCAGGAGTTGGGCGGTATTTGCGGTACCGATCTCCACAACTGGGAGTTTCAGCGTATCAATCACGATATTATTCTCGGACATGAGAACGTTGGGGTAATTGATACTTTAGGGGAAGGCGTCGAAACCGACTACCTCGGTAATCCGGTTAAAGAGGGTGACAGGGTAGCACTCTCGCCCAGCGGTGGGCTCGGTTTTTCGCCATCCGAAGAAGCCCCGTATCTGCGCGGGGGTTTCAGTGAGTATATCTACCTTTCAAACCCATCGGTAAACGTGTTCCTTAAAACCGATTTACCGCCTGAAATTGCTGTGCTCGCGGAACCCGCCGCGTGTGCTGCGCATTGTATATCACGTGGAAAAATCGAGTTCGGGGATACAGTTGTGATTCAAGGCACCGGTCCCATCGGGCTGCTCGCGCTTAATTGGGCGAGAGTCTCTGGGGCAGGCAGGCTTATCGTTGTTGGTGGTCCCCCCGGAAGGCTTGAGATGGCGGAACGGTTGGGCGCAGACCTCACTATAGACATCGCCGAAGTACCGGATCCAGAAGAACGTAAGAAGATTGTCCGTGAAAATACGCCCCAAGGCGAAGGTGCGGATGTCGTCTATGAATGCACAGGCTTCCTCGCTGCGATTCCTGAAGGTCTGGATTACATCCGATACAGCGGTACTTACGTTGTATACGGGCATTTCGTGGATGTCGGCTCTTTTGAGTGCAATCCGAACCAGATGCTGATGCGTAAAAACCTGCGCTTAGAAGCCGGCTGGGGTTTTGAAAGGAAGCATTTCTTACGTGCGATCCCGATGTTGGAGAAACACGTCTCGCTCTTTGATGGGTTTGTGAGCCATATTCTCCCGTTGGAGGATGTGTCTAAAGGCTTTGACGCGCTTCACAGCAACTATCACTTAGATGGCAAAGACACGATTAAAATCGCTGTTAGCGGCGGAGCCGCCTAAATCAGTCGTAGGCGCGCTTTAAAGGCGCGCCTATATACGCTTTTACCCAAATGCGTCTGCTTCTACATCCGCCAGAAGGACGCGGGCATTACCTTGCAAAGCGGACCTATGCACCGCCGCCTCAAACACCAGTTCATTCCATGCCGCTTCACCGTCTGCAGGGAAAGCTGTATCGGCGTGCATCGCTTTGATAACACCATCTGCCATCCGCTTGAAAGACTCCGGCATCTCAGGGTTCCCTTGCTCTGCTTCCCAGACTTCCACTATTTCAGAGTTATTCGCCTTTCTGCGCGAATAAGAGCCGTCCAGTCCTTTTGCCTCCGCGTAGAATTCATCGCCAAGCACCTTAACGCGGAGTGGATGATCGTCGTAGCCCCAAAGGTTTGTGCCGCTCAGCGAACCGATGACACCATTTTCCCAGCCGATATGGATTAAGCGTCGCCACCCGCCGGATTCATTCGGGTCTCCGACAACACTTACCCACTCTGGTCTGCCGACTGTCCAGAGAATTTGATCGATGACATGGGACCAGCAGTTGAAATGTGCGCGTGCGTGTACCATGCGAATCTCGCCTAATCGGTTCTCTGCGACATCGTCGTGTAATTTACGGAAGTGGTGCATAAATCGGTAGTTGTAATCGATCCCGAATTTGCGGTTAGAGTCGCGCCACGTCGCGATAGCAGGTGCTGCAATACTGAGGTCTTCCTCGCGCACGCGTGCCTGCCCCTCTAAGCCACAGAGTGGTTTCTCTGTGAAGACGTTCTGTCCAGCTTCGAGCAACTCCCGCAGTGGCGGAATACGCCGGGTTTCGTTAACAATGAGCAGTACAAGATCCGGATCACAGTTCGCTAAGAGTTCTTCAATGGTCGGATACCCGGGTACCCCGAAGTGTTCTTTCGCGTTCTTGAGGAGTTCTGCGTCCATATCGCAAACAGCTACTACCTCCGCATCAGGATGAGCGTGGAAGTTCCCACCGTGCATCATCCCCATACCTCTACCGCTGATCAGTGCACATTTTGTCATAGTATTAATTTCCTTTGTTTTCCAAATTTATCCATCTCAATTCATACGGTCGCGGGAAATTCTCATAGATGAGGCAAGTCACCCAACCGAGGAAGCCAAAACCAATTATGGGCAGTATAACAAACCCGATAAAAAACCGCAAGTAAAACTTTTAGGGGTTTTTAATTTCGGGTGGCACGTTGGCGGAAAAATTGGATAAGCGGTTTTACATACGGTTCATCTGTCCGAATATGAATAGCATCTACCTGACTCGCCCGGAAAACCTGCCTGCGTTCCGCCTCGGTACGCTGAATCTGTTCTCTGTACGACTGACGTGCTGCCTCGGACCGTGTATCAATGATCATCGTCTCGCCAGTCTCGGCATCTCTGAGTTCTATGATCCCGACATCCGGCAATTCGCGTTCGCGTCTATCCTGTAGCGCGATGGCAATCAGCGAATGCCGTTTGCTGCTCAAACGTAACTGTTTCTCGTATCCTGTATCCTTAAAATCGGAGATAAGAAATACGACACTGTGCGGTTTGAGCACCTGATCCACAAACGTCAAAGCGGTTTCGATATTCGTTCCAGACTGCTGGGGTTGGAAGCGGAGGATATCGCGAACGACGCGCAAAACGTGCCGTTTTCCCTTCCGGGGCGCGACGAAGTGTTCAACGGTATCCGTAAAGCAGATAAGCCCGACTTTGTCGTTGTTCTTGATAGCAGAAAAGGCGAGGACTGCTGCGATTTCGGCGGAGATTTCCGCCTTCGTTTCAGCGATACTCCCAAAACTCGTAGAAGCACTCATATCCACAACCAACATCATCACGAGTTCGCGTTCTTCTACGTACTGCTTGATATAAGCCTGTCCCATCCGTGCGGTTACATTCCAATCGATGGTACGGATTTCATCGCCGACCTGATATTCACGGACTTCATCAAAGGTGATCCCTTGTCCTTTGAACACGCTTTCATATTCACCCGCAAAGATAGTGTTCACCAAGCGGTTGGTAAATATTTCGATGCGTCGGATTTTTTTTAGAATCTCTTTTTCGTTCACCAGCCATTCCTGTTTCGTCCAAGATGATAAAATGCTTGCTTAACTCCGTAAACGCTATTATACTATCACGAAAGAACAGAAAAATCAACGTCTATTTAATGGCTGTCGGCTGAAAACCGATATCAGACTTCAGGGTAACTATGCAAAACGTTTTTTTTAACAACACTTCAATTGAGATCCACCGTGAGATTCAAACAGGGAACATCCGGCATGTCGTTTTCGATTTTGATGGCACCATCTCGCTCATCCGAGACGGCTGGCAAAACGTTATGGTCCCGATGATGGTCGAATGCCTCCAGACGGAAACGGACACCACCGAGCCACCAGAACAACTTGAGACGCTCGTCGTTGAATTTGTGGATAGATTGACAGGCAAACAGACGATCTATCAGATGATTCAACTCAGTGAGGAGATCGAGAAACGCGGCGGCACACCGAAGGAACCCCTTGCCTATAAAGACGAATATAACCGCCGATTGCTGCCTATTGTCGAAGCGCGGATCGCTGGGCTCGCCGCAGGCACATTGAGTGCCGAACCGCTCCGGGTCCCGATGTCTCTTGAATTCCTCCAAAGTCTACGGGAGATGGAGATAAGCTGCTATCTTGCGAGCGGCACGGACGTTGAATTCGTCAAGAATGAAGCAGCACTGCTCGGTGTTGCCGAATACTTTGATGGCGGGATTTTTGGGGCGTTGCGGGAATACGAGAAGTTTTCCAAAGCTATGGTTATCCAAAAAATCATCGCGGACTTCGCGCTTCGCGGGAATGAATTGCTCATCGTCGGGGACGGGTACGTAGAGATCGAAAACGCGAAAGCGGTCGGAGCAATTGCTGTCGGTGTCGCATCGATAGAGGACAACATGTATAATATGAACGCTGACAAACGCGAACGCCTTATCCGCGCGGGCGCGGACATTATCATCCCCGATTTTCGTGAAGGCGCGCAGCTGCTGGATTATTTATTTAATTTATAGACTGCTGGTTACGGCACAACAGCGTATGCCTACTATTTTGAGGAGTGATTATGACAAACTATGCCAAAGCGTCCGTTCATCCTTCAGAACTACGCGAATTTCAAGATGATCAAACGGGCGCGCACATCTATCAACTGACAGACGATACCTCTATTAACCATAACCTCTACTTCCTCACATCTTCGTTCACACCGGATCAAGAACATCTCATCTTTACCTCTTATCGTTCAGGAAAGCCGAATTTTTATCGGTTGGCGTTCCCTAAAGGTGATATTGTTCAACTAACAGATGCCGATGACATCCACGGCTACTCGGGCGTGATTTCTAAAGATGGCACCGAACTCTTTTACACACAGGCAGACGCGATAAAGGCGATTCATCTTGACTCTCTTGAGGAACGCGTGCTTGCAGAATTCCCCGGTGGTAGTCTCGGCGAATGCAGCGTTAGCGCGGATGAACGGTTTATTGTAACCGCAATGAAACGCGACGATAAATCGCACATCACCGTGACGGCTCCCGATGGCAGCGGTGGCGAAGTTATCTATACTTCTCCTGAGCAGACGATTATCCATCCACAGTTTCATCCGAAGCATCCCGATCTCATCGCGTATTCCGGTGACCCGGCCCCCCGAATGTGGACTATTAAACGCGACGGCACAGAAAACCGATCGCTCTATCAGCACGATAACAACGAGTTTCTCGTCCATGAAACCTTCCTCGGCGCGCAGGACGAATTGATTGTAACGCATTGGCCCTACGCACTTCGGCGGATAGCCTTGGAAACCCTCGAGATGCAGACGATCGCCGATTTCAATGCGTGGCACATCGCCAGCAATCGCGATGGGACAAAGGTATTGTGTGACACGGTTCACCCCGACATCGGCTTACGGCTCGTTGATGTAGAAACCGGTGAGCATACGCCTATCTGTTATCCACAGAGTTCCTCCAGTGGCAGTCAATGGAAAACGGATCGGTATGCACTCGCTGAGGATTGGGCAGCGGCACAGCAAGCAGGCGATCGCGAGAAATCGCTCAGTTGGATGGAGATGAAGGTAGATACGGTGTATGGACCGCAATGGACGCATCCGCATCCGTCTTTTAGTCCCGATGAAACGGCTGTTGTGTATACATCGGATGTTTCGGGACATTCGCAGGTTTATGTTGCTGTGATTCCATCAGTCTAATTATAGACTGCGGGGGGATCCTTATGCTCGCTTATTTTATTTTTCATCGAAGGATCAGAGATTTCCCATTGCAATTCGCCTACATAAATGTGTATAATTGGACTTAAATCCACCACTTGCAGGAGGCAAATAGTGAATGAAATCAGAGATGGACAGCCCACCAATGTCTACATCAAGGTGCAGAATTTCGGGCCGATAGAGGAGGTTAATCGTTCTGTTCCGAATGGCTATCCAGAGTTCCTCTACCGCCCATGGGAGGCGAAACGGGCTTTGCAGATGAGTCACTCTTCATCAATGGTGTCTGAGCTTGCGCCCCTCGTGCTGTTTCTGCGGGGTATCGTTCAGCCCGGAGACCTACTCATCATTGAGGAACCTGAAGCACACTTGCACCCTGCTGCCCAAACCAAAATTGCCCACACTCTTGCTCGTTTAGTCCGAACTGGAGTCCGCGTAGTGATTACGACACATAGTGAATGGTTGCTCCAGGAAATTAGCAACCTCATTCGCCAAGGTGAATTGAAGAAGTTGGAAAAAAATAGTGCAGAGTCGGAAAGTTGGTTCACAAAGGAAGAGGTCGGTGCTTGGTGGTTCCACTCGGAAAAGCCGGTATCAGAAATTCCGTTTGATCGCATTGAAGGTATAGAACCACAGGATTATTACGACATCGCTGATAAACTCTATAATAGTTTCGTCAGACTTGAGCAACAGTTCCTGGACGAGGAAGCAGCCGGTGCAATTGAGTAAAGTTCTTGACGAAATCCGTAAGGTTAAAGATATGAAACAGATTTTTACAGCATGTTTATGTTTTCTCATTGTAGGCAGTGGTGCATCAGCGCAAGAGGCGTGGATGCCGGATGCGAATTTGCGGCAGGCGGTCCGAGAGGCACTCGGGTTGGCAGATGGGACACTGTTTACACAAGCGGAAATGCAACAGTTAACGAAGTTGGATATTTGGCAGAAAAACGTAAGGGATTTAACAGGTATCGAGCATGCCACAAATTTAAGATGGTTTTCATTTGCTGACAATCAGATTAGCGATTTGTCGCCTCTTGCCACGCTAACGCAACTTGAGACATTATATGGGTGGGTAAACCCTGAACTTAAGGATATTTCTCCTTTAGCGAACTTAACACAATTAAGAGGACTTGATCTTGGCGGATGCCAAATTTCAGATATTATGCCGCTTGCGACTTTGGGACAATTGAGGTACCTGAATATTCGCTCTAATTCGATTGAATATATTACACCCTTGAAAAATTTGACAGAGCTTATTGAATTGAGCCTAAGCAACAATAAAATTGTTGATGTCAGTCCGCTAGCAAATCTAACCAAATTGGAAAAACTGTGGATTCAGAACAACGAAATTGCAGACCACACACCCCTTAATGCCCTATCCTTAACGATCTTTGAATACGATGAAAATTGTGTTTTACCAAGTCTGCCTATCCACGAACGTATTGAGAATAGATGTTTTCCGTCTATTTTCGCAGCGTGGGGTGGCATCGGATGGAGTCCTGTTCTAAATCTTCCTGAAAAGTCAGATTTAGAGCAGATGGCACTCCACGATCTCTATTTTTGCTGTCTCATTTTCAATCAGCAGTTCAGGGAAACCCCTGAAGGCAAAAGAGTAGTGGGTGAAATGAATCAAGCGATTAAATTGCGAGACGCATATCTTGCCCAGAATTCAAATATGCTATTTATCGCTGGACTGGAAATGCGAGAAGCGTATTCGACAACTCACCCACCGGATTCACCTTTTTGGTTGCGCGATAAAAATGGTGAACGTATTGTTGCATGGGAGGATGGCGCACTCTTTTTAGATTTCACTTCCCCGATTGTGATTAATAAAATTATTGAAGAAGCCATTGCTGTTGCCAAATGTGGACTCTATGATGGCATATTTTTTGATTGGTGGAGTGAGGATGGCGTAGTCCTTGCAGACGGTTCGACTGAAGGTCCCTGGGGCATGGATGAGGAATCTGGGTATAGAGGTTATCAAGCTGAACAAAACGCACGCGACGTTATCCTTTCACGTATCCGCGCTGAAGTCCGTGACGATTTTCTTATACTGGTAAATGGAAACCGTAGGAAAACGCCACGCACTGGATGGGCAATCAACGGCACCTTTATGGAGACTGGACGGGATTACGAAGGTGGATACACCTACGATGGGCTTGCTGAGATAGAAAGCACACTGCTTTGGTCAGAGGAAAATCTTCGAGAGCCGCGTATCAATTGTTTGGAAGGTTGGGGTGTTGAGACTGAAGCACCCGACAGCCCAACGAACCTCCGGTGGATGCGCGTCTTTACTACAATGAGTCTCACCCATTCGGATGGCTACGTGCTTTACAATGATGGCATACAGCATCAACACTATTGGTATGATTTCTGGGATGCGGATTTAGGACAACCTGTCGGCGGAAAGGCACGATTATATGAAAACCGAGAGGGCTTATTTATCCGTGAGTTCACAAACGGCTGGGCAGTCTATAACCGTAGTGGTAGCGCACAAGAAATTCGTCTACCGGAACAGGCGACAGGTGTTGAAAGCGGTTTGCAAAGTACAGTTCATAGCGTTCCTGACTTAGATGGCGAAATCTATCTGAAAAGCACAACTGATAGACATGATGTCAACGACGATAGCACTGTGAACATTCTGGATTTAGTCGCGGTTGCTAACGCGTTCGGTAAAGATACGCCAGATGTCAATGGCGATGGCGTGGTCAATGTGCTGGATTTGGTGGCTGTGGCAAACGCTTTTGGGCAGTAAAAATGTAGAGGGCGGATATGGGAATCCGCCCTTGTAAATGAAACCTAACTCCACAACCTATCGTGTGAACGCTCCGAATCCCATTCAGTTGTTGGGGCGAAGTATGCTGTCTCATCTCGATGGAGATGCGCTCGGATAACCTCCTCGTTCAGATCAATACCTAAGCCAGGGGTTTCTGGTACAGTGATGTAACCATCTTGGATGATCGGATTCGGTAAACCTGTCACCATTTCGTCCCACCACGGATTGTCAACAGAGTGATTCTCCAATACCATGAAGTTAGATGTCGCAGCGGCACAGTGGACGCTCGCCATTGCACAGATAGGTGTCCCCGCCATGTGGAGTGCCATCGCAATACCGCGGTCTTCTGCCAGATCTCCGATCTTCTTCGTCTCCAAAATCCCACCCGATGTCGCAATGTCGGGGTGTGCAACGGCGATGCCTCGGCTCTCAAAAAGCGGCATAAAACCCTCTTTGCAATAGATGTCCTCGCCTGTGCAGATGGGAGTCGCACAAGAATTCGAGAGACGCACATACTGGTCGGTGTATTGCCACGGCACCATATCCTCTAACCACGCGAGATTGTATTTCTCCAATGCCCTCGCCAGACGGATGCAGTCCTCAATACCGATATGCCCAAAATGATCCACTGCAAGCGGAATCTCATAACCGATAATACAGCGAACCGTCTCCACATATTCACAGAGTATAGCGATCCCTTTTTCAGTCAGGCGGATGCCCGTAAACGGATGCATCAGATTAGAGGTGTCCAAATTGCCTGCCGGTGCGGAGAGTGTGCCGGGAGTCCCGCGAAGCAGCCCAACGCCGATGTCCATTTTGAGGAAGGTGAACCCTCTATCAATGCGTTCTTGGAGGACCTTACCCATCTCTTCAGGATCTCTGAGGGATGGGGTATCGCTATAGCATCGGATTTTATCGCGGAATTTGCCGCCAGCGAGTTGATAGCACGGCACGCCGTACGCCTTACCCGCCAAGTCCATCAGTGCCATTTCAATCCCACAGATGCCGCCACCTTGCCGGGCATGATGACCGAACTGCTTAATCTGCCGAAAGATTTTATCAACGTTACACGGATTTTCACCGAGAATACGGCTCTTGAGCACTAACGCATACGTCGGACTCGCGCCATCGCGAACCTCACCGAGCCCGTAAATGCCTTGGTTGGTGTCCAGTTTCAAAATGGGACCGCCTGTTTGCGTCCGAACGATACGCATGTCGGTGATTTTCAGTGCTGAAGGCTGAGAAGCGGTATTGACATTCGAGAGAATCTGTTGATCTGCCATCTATTTTTCCTTTTTCGATATGATGTTGAGTGCGGTATCCAGTATTGTCAAATGGAGCGCGACGCGTTGTTCGAGGGACCAGACGGTCGGCGTTTCAGAGATGATAACATGTTCGGTGTGGAAATGCAATAGATAAGGTGCTAAACCTTGTGTTCCCCAAGCGTTCGCGACTTTGTAAACACCTTCGGCAAGATCGGGTGCGTCTTCGCCAGGGTCTTCTGGATCTATTGGTCCGATTGCCTTCGCAGCGGCGGCGAGTTCGGGGCCGATGTACTGCTCGTCACGGTTGCCTTCGTAGAGGTAGAAACCGGTTGCATCGTAGTCTTCGTGGAAATCTATCGCAAACGAGAATTGGGTTTGTCCGAGTGCCTTTTTGAGAATAGCTACCTCCACAATGTCATCTGTTTCAAAAGCACGGTTGATGTCTACGCCATCGCGGGTCTCACGCGTGCCATGAACATAGCCGTAAGGGTTGATACACGGAATTATCATAAAAGAGAAGTTTTTCAGGAGTGCGGTGTTGTCGCGTGCAAGGAACTGCAAGACGGCTTCAACACCTGCGGGTTCATCGCCGTGCATACCGCCAGTGATAAGCACTTGTTGCGGTTGATGGGCGGATGCTGCTAAGCGAATTTGATGTATCGGATAGGTGTGGGCGGTGCCAAGCACTTCTGTTGGCACATCCAAGTTTTTCAGACGCTCGGTGATTTGAGTATAATCGCGCAAACTTCAGGGCTCCTTAAAAGGATTAGCAAAAACGTGATTATAGCATACCGCAAAACGAAATGGTGTGCAACTGGTATTTTACAAATCAGAAGGATTCAGTTTTTCCTTGACATCTATCAGCTTTTTTGATAGAATTTCCCAAATCCATATCTAAAAAGGACAGAAAAAATGCCAACTGAAGCGGAACTTTACGATGCTGCGCTCACACATTTCGCCGAAAACGACCTTGCGGCGGCAGTTAATGCTTTCCAAGAATTGATTGAAACGTATCCGAACTATATTGAAGGATTCCTTGGGTTAGGACACGCTTATGAACGGCTCGGTCGCTACGATGAAGCCATTGAAGCCGTTCAGCAGGCGATTGCTATTAATCCGAAGGATCCGCTTGCCTATACCAGTTTATCCATCTGTTACCAACGAAAAGGGATGATCCAAGAAGCAGAAGATGCGATGGCAAAGTCGCAGCAGCTGCAGATGGAGTCTACATGATGCCCCGTCAGCAGACAAATACGGAGGATTTCAGAATGCCACATACGATTTTACTTGATCCAACCTCACAAGGCGATGTCTCCGCGAAATTTCTTGCGCCGCGCCTCGATAGTCTTGATGGAAAAGTGATGGGATTGCTCAACATCACTAAGAATGGCAGTGATATTTTTCTTGATCGGATCGCTGAATTAATGCGGGAACGGTTCGACCTTGCCGAAGTGATTCATGTCAAGAAACCGACTTTCTCGCGTCCTGCGCCGACCGAATTGCTTGTGGAATTGGCGGAGCAGGCTGATTTCGTTATTGAAGGGCTCGCCGACTGAGGGTCCTGTATATCGTGCAGTATGCACGATGGAAGTGCTTTAGAGGAACGCGGTGTGCCGAGCGTGGCAGTCTGTACGGAGGTTTTCTTCGCTGCGGGCAAAGTCCAAGCCCGTGTCCTCGGTCATAGCGATTTGGAACCGCTCACCGTTGCGCATCCGATCCAGAGTTTGACGCCTGATCAGATTCGTGAGCGTGCGGAGGGTGCCGTTGAGGAAATTGTTGAACGGTTGACGAAGAACGGTGTGTAAATCGCCATTTGTATAATAACGAAGGAACGCCTGCCCGGTGAGATCCGTAGGGGTTGGGTTACCCAATCCCTACGAGCGTGTCGTATCGGGATTTAAAGTTTTAGAGATCCCCACGTTGTCGCGAGTTTACCACGCGCTGTGACATCCAATGTGTTCACGGCTAAGTTGTTAATCTCTTTCTCGGTGAGGACGGTGTTGTAGATTCTTGCATCTTCTATGCGCGCGACGACCCAACCGTAAGCCGTCCCGCCGATGAGAGCGCGCGGACCGAACAGTGCCTCCACATCGCCAGCTTTCCAAGATACGATGGGGCCCTGCGTATAATCACCGATGACATCGCCATTGCGATATATCATAATTTTCGCGTTCCCGCCATCATCTTCGTACGAAATCGCCAGCTGAATTAGTTTGCCTGTCTCTTTTTCCTCGAATCCGGGATTTGCATCTTGGGTGCGTCTGAAGAAGCTGCTGCCAGCCATCCAACGTTTTTGTTGGCGTTCGGCATAGACGATCGCGTCAAAAGTATCGCCACTACTCTTATTGACTGCCAGTGATGCGCCATTTCTAACGTTAAGATTATCCAGATAAAGCCACGTCACCAGCGTTTTGTCGGGACCGATGTCGGGGCCTTCATACCCCGTAGTCATTGCCCATTCATCATTGCCGATGTGCAGTTTCCCATCCTTGACCTTAGCATCTAAAAGATCTATATCGCCAAAATGCCCCGTTAAATCCTCCAATTCGGCACCATTCTCAAAGGTCCAATGCCCAATTAGAGCCTCTTTCTTCTCACCTTGTGCCAAGGCTGGTATCACGAAGTCCGACACCAGCAACATAGAGAAACCGAAAATGAAATAGCATTTCAAAAGCTGCATCGTTGTCCGCTCCATTTGGCTTGTAGGGACGAGGGGACCTCGTCCCTACGACAATTTAAAGTTGACAGAACATTAGCCTATTGGATAAAGATAAATGCCCGCGATGAGATGAGTGCCCACAAGAGATCCTCACACCCTGCGCGCCGTTTCGGGCTCTCAGCGATATAGGCTTTAGCGGTTTTAAACTCCTCATCCGTGGGGAACCGGCTCAACGTGCTGAGGTACAACTCTGTAACGAGCTCCCGGTTGCTCAATTTCTCTTTCATCAAACGCGCAAGCACGCCGCTCGAGTTTCTCAACTTTTTATGGATATAATTGGAGTTAATCATGTGGAGTGCCTGCGTCAGTGTCGGTTCCAGTTTCGGGTCCAAATCACCGAGGAACTCTCGATCGGAGCGTCCGTAGAGCGATAAGAAGCGGGAACTTACCGGTAGTGGCAGTGCTATAGAACGCGTTCCCATCGGATAACGTCCATATTTTTCGCCGGTCTCCGTAACATCGTTTAAGACATCTAACAGCACCTGTGCCATCATCGGCCGCGGATAGAAGCGCGAGAAAAATCGGTCATCCAACTGATTTGTCTCATTCGGTTCTGCTGAGAGTTGATACGTCCGTGAATTGAGGATCCGTTTAATGATGTGTTTCGTATCAAACCCGCTTTTCACAAAATCGTCTGCCAATGCTTCCAGCAGTCCTTCAACGCTTGGTGGGGTTGTCGCCCGCATGTCGTCAACAGGGTCAACGATACCTCTACTGAAATAGTGGCTCCAGAGGCGATTCACAGTCGCTTTCGCGAAATATGGGTTCGTTGAGGAGGTCATCCAATCTGCAAGTACTTGGAGGACATCGCCCTGATAATTTGGTGCGAGCGATTCGCCGCCGAGGAACGTCGGGAGAGCGACTTCACCGCGGTTGCCTTGCACAGATTGATTGATAACGCGTCCGGTCGGATTATAGTAGACGACCTGTTCGTTATAGAGTTCACCGCCCCGAATCCCCACTTTGCCAGTGAAGGCGGCAAAATTCCAATAGTCGTCAGTCGTCCATTGATCAAAGGGATGTTTATGGCACCTTGCGCAACTCAGGCGGATTCCCAGAAATACTTGTGCGGTTGTCTCAGCTCTGCCCGCGGGTTGCCGCTCAATACGGTAGTAGTTTGTGGGACCGTGCTGATAAGTGCTGCCGCGCGAAGTGATAAGTTCTTCAACAACTTTGTTATAGGGTGTGTTTTGGGCAACTGCTTCACGGACCCATTCGTGAAAGAGCGTTGCGCCGCGTTCCCCAAATGAACCGTTTCCTAAACTACGCGGATGGATGCGCAACATATCTGCCAATTTCAACGTCCGCAGGTCTATCCATTCCTGTGTGTCAAGGAGCGTATCAATCAGCTTTGAACGTTTATCAGAACTATCATCAGCAAGAAACACTTTCACCTCGGTTGGGGTCGGTAGTCGCCCAATAGTGTCCAAATAGATCCTGCGGATAAAAGCATCATCCGTTGTTAGGGCGGAAGGACGGATATTCAGCTTCTCGAGTTTGGCAAGGACAAACGTATCAATGAAGTTATTGGGTATGAATACCTCGTCTTCTGATGTGCGGGCTGTTTCAGAGGTTCTCGGAATCGTTACGAAGGATGCGTCTACAACCCCTAAGAACCGTGCAATAATCGCAGTTCCGCCCCATCGGACGCTTGTTACTTCGCCTGTCGGCGATACTTCGGCGACGGGTGCGTCTTTAGATTCATAGACCGCTTTTTTGGTTACATCTTCAACGGATCCATCGGAGAAGTGGGCGAGGACCTTCAGTTGTGAAGTTTGTCCGACATCGGACAGCACAAAAGAGCGCGGCTCAATTTCAAGTTTTCTCAGACGCGGTTCGTCGTCCGAAAAAGGCGCGCCAGCTTCAATCCAACTTAAAATCTTTAAGCCTTCATCTGAGTTAGGGTCAAAGCGCAAGCCGCCTTCATGCGGCACCTGCCCGGTCGGTTTGAGGTAAAAGAGGCTCTGCTCCGGTTCAAGTAAGTTGATACGTCTCCCGCGGTTGTGGTGAACAATCGGTTCGTGGTCTGATTCCGGGTTTAAAGTCAACAGCGAGAGATTTAACCCGCCCTGTCCGCCAAATTTCCCGTGGCACATCCCCGCGGAACACCCTTGTTTGTCAAGGATAGGCGCGATGTCTTTCAAAAATTTAACAGACGCTTCTGTAGTGTTAGGGTCAGCATCTTTAATAGTTTCAGGCAATGTAGCAGTGGACACAGGGTTTGTGCTGTCAATCGTGTCTGCTTCTGCAGCAAAGGACAGTGCTAACAGAAACACGATAGCAAGTGTGACAACCCCAGGAATTATGTGCGCAGCCCCGGGGCTTCGCAGGGTGGTTCTCAATAAGTGTCTCATCCGAATACCTCCGTGAAAACTTCGGTTACGTGTTCTACAAATAGAAACTCAACACCTTTTTGAATGTCTTTCGGAACTTCAATAAAATGTTTCTTGTTGCCTTCTGGCAGAATGACTTTCTTAATGCCTGCCTGCTTCGCTGCCAGTATTTTTTCCTTCACGCCCCCGATGGGTAAAACTCTGCCTCTGAGCGTGAGTTCCCCTGTCATAGCGATCTCAGGACTAATCCGTTGCTGGGTGGCTATAGAGGCGAGGGCAGTTGCAATAGTGATACCTGCGGAGGGACCATCTTTGGGGATCGCCCCTGCAGGCACATGTATATGAATATCGTCTTCTAATACACCTGGGTTAAATTGGAGCGCGTCGGATTGGGATTTAACATAACTGAGCGCAGCTTGTACAGATTCCTGCATGACATCACCGAGTTGTCCGGTGATGCGGAGTTGCGTATCCGCATTTGTCTTTTTGGTGGTGGCTGCCTCAATGAAAAGGATTTCACCGCCAGCGGGTGTGACAGATAGCCCTGTTGCGACCCCGATGTCTGCTTTACGGTCAGCGATCTCAGAATCGAACTTCGCGGGTCCCAAATAGCGGTGAATATCCCTTGCCGCGATGGTAGTCGGCTCGGTCTTTCCTTCAGCGACACGCCGCGCCACTTTACGGCAAAGAGTCCCAAGTTCGCGCTCCAAATTCCGGACGCCTGCTTCGCGGGTATAGGCATTGATCACTTTATCAATGGCTGTACCGCCGATGCGGATCAGATCGGGTTTCAGCCCGTTTGCGGCCAACTGGCGCGGGATGAGGTACTGCTTGGCGATAATCTGTTTCTCGTTGGCGGTGTAACCGAGCAGTTCTATTGTTTCCATCCGGTCACGCAAAGGCGGTGGAATCGTATGCAGTTGATTCGCTGTTGTAATGAACATTACTTTTGAGAGATCAAACGGGACATCAAGGTAATTGTCCGTAAACGAGTGATTCTGCTCGGGGTCCAGGACTTCCAAAAGTGCGGAAGCCGGATCGCCCCGGAAATCGGAACCGAGTTTATCAATTTCATCGAGCATAAAGACCGGATTATTCGATTCGGCTTGGCGAACGCCTTTAATAATTCGTCCGGGCATAGAGCCGATATAGGTACGCCGGTGCCCACGGATCTCGGCTTCATCGTGCATGCCGCCCAATGAGATACGCACAAATTTTCTGTTCATGGCGCGCGCGATGGATTTACCGAGCGAAGTTTTTCCGACACCCGGCGGTCCAACAAAGCAGAAGATGGGGCCCTTCATATCCGCTTTGAGCATGCGGACAGCGAGATGCTCTAAAATCCGTTCTTTGACTTTTTCGAGATTGTAGTGATCTGCATCTAATACCTCTTGTGCCGCAGGGAGATCCAACGAATCGTCAGTACTCGTAGCCCACGGCAGGTTCAGCAACCAATCTAAGTAATTCCGGGAAACCGTCGATTCCGGCGAAAAAGACTGCATTTTGGAAAGCCGTTTGAGTTCTTTTTCGGCTGCCTGTTTCGCTTTTTCGGGCATCTCGATCTCCTGGAGCTGCTCTTGCATTTCATCAATTTCAAGCCCTAAATCGTCTGCTTCACCGAGTTCGGTCTGAATAGCTTTCAGTTGCTCGCGGAGGTAGTATTCACGCTGTCCTTTGTTAATAACGGCTTGTGCATTATTTTGAATTTTGCTTTCTAATTCGTGCAAGTCAAGTTCTTTGGCGAGGATAACTGCCAAAGTATTTAACCGTTCATGAACGGAGACCGCCTCCAAAATGCGCTGCTTATCGTGTGCCTTTAAATCTAATACAGCGGCGATGTAGTCGGCAAGGCGTCCTGGTTCATCAAGCACGGTTTTAGTGATACTGCCGTATTCTTCTTGGTAGCGCGAGGACATTTGAACAATGCGCTGGAACATTTCGTCGTTGCTGCGGACAAGTGCCTCAACTTCCAAGTCTGTTTCTGGATCCGCGGAGACAGAGTCTGTTTCATCGTTACCGATGACATTGACGCGCGCCTTGACGAAGGGTTCCGTTTGCAAGATTTCCTCAATTTCGACGCGTTCGCGTCCGTACGCGAGAAATAACACGTCCTCATCATCTGTCTTGTAACGCAGGATATGGATCAAACTCCCAACAGGACTGAGATCGTCTGCTTTAAGTCCTTTGATGTCTTCTTTGGAGAATTCCTTTTTCGGACGAAAGATGCAAAGCACCCTATCGGCATCCATAGCCTGCTCAACAGCCGTGGTAGCCATCTTACCAGAGAGCGCGACGTGATGCGGTGGAAACGGTGGCACTGGCGGCATATACGGAAAAACGACGAGATCGTCCAGTGGCAGAATCGGAAGTTCTTGTGTTAGTTCTTCCTCCTCATCAATGGTATTTTCTTTTTCTTTTTCTTTTTCTTTTTCTGTGGTTTTCATGGTTTTCTCCTAAATAGTTTTCAGTTTTCAGTCTACAATCAGGGCCAAAATTGGTATAATGTCGTATTCGCGAGAATGCTGCTAATGCTCCACAAACTTCCGCATATATAGTCTCCGAGGGCAAGCCCCAAGAAGAACGGGACAGCGCGCCTGTAGGCTTTGAGTCCCCCGTGATGTAAGACGATTGCCTTTATCACATAAGCGACGAAGATACAACTCCAGAGGTTGGACATACCCCAACTGTTTGCCATGGCATAGCCGAGCGGATGCAGGGGCCACCACAGAAAGCGACATTCCTGCCTTATACGAAAACATCCCCAAAAACAGCATGCCCCCTACAATACCGAGGAAAGCGATGTGATAAGGCATCGGTTCGCGCTGCATATCTATTCGAGCAGTTCCCCGGAGCCCATCTACGATACCGGTAAAAATCTGTTTAACATGTGTTCTCCCGACCCAAGCAGCGGTGCCGAGTAGCACCATATATGCCCCGAAACTTTGTGCATCCGCGTAGGGGTACCCCGGCAAGTTCCGTACACCGAGAACGCTGCCTGCCATTAGTTCAAATTTGTAGATCCAATAGAACACCCAGCACGAAAAAAGCAGATCCAACGGAATAAGGAAACTGATCCCTATTGCGAAGGGGTAAAACGAGAGGCGAACGCCGCCCATCGCATTCCAAGGACGACCGGTAAAGTACTGATGGATGTTTTGCCGTTTAACAGGCAGATAGGGTACCGCCGGATAAATCGAGTTTAGTAAATTCAGAATGCTAATCGCTGCGGCGATACCGAAACCGCACCACATCAGTCTGTTTTTGAAAAAACGCGTATTCGTCTCTGTCATCGCGAGCGGCAATTGGATAATCGGATAGGTTAACCGTTCGCGTTCTGTCCACTGGAGACGGAGCAGTGTGTTGATGCATAGCATAACAAACATCAACACGAAGATAAAAACTGTCCACCATGCAGCCGGTCCCGCCCAAGCAGTAAGATGTGCCTTACGGTACAAGCTGGATTGCCCTTCATAATACCCCGACAAAACGCCAGTATCCTGAACGGTTAGCCATGTCGGCAGTTCCTTCCAAAAGAGTTGTTGCCACTCATTCTCGGATGTAGCAAACCGAAACGGATGTCCGAGTATAGTGACCAAAATCTCCATCATATCGTGCGAACAGAGCGAAGAAACGATGCACAACATGATATAGATTGTCAGCAATTCCGCCGGTGTCAGTCGGAGTGTTGATGATAATTTCCCCAACACTGCACTGAGTGCCATCAGCCAAAAAATGATGAAAATGACATTAGACAGCGGATGAATCAGCGTCGGATGTGTGTAGCGGACGACCTCCAATTGAATGATCCAAAAAACGTTTAGGGGAATCAGAAGCATCGCTATGACCAATGCTTTAGGCGTTAACCCGCGTTCGCCTTTGAACGCCTCCGCGCTATGGGTTTGCGAGTTGGAAGCCATAACATCCGTGTTGCTTGTCATATCTCTGCCTCTAACGTCCACTATCTATCGAATCCATCCGCGTTCGTTTTCAATGAACACCTCCGTTTTCAGTGCTGCGCAACGCTGCTGGTAATCCTGCAAAGTTTCTATCGCTGCTGCGCCTGTGAGGATGCTGGGAAACTGATTCTTAATTTCAGGTTTCACTGAGGGCTCCGCGGGTTTTCCGGGACGCACCGGTGTCTTAGGCGGATCCGTCAAAATTGGGATTAATTCAATAGATTTCAAAGTCCCAGCTTTAAAAGTTGCCTTCGGGATCACTATATGTGAGTGCTGTTTATCATAAGTATCATAGATAAAATCTGAGAGACTGTAGACAATGGGTTTCCCCTTATACAACGCGATACCGCCGAACGTATGTAACTGCTGGCATAGGACGATGTCCGCGCCTGCGTCAATGAGTGCGTGTGCGAAAATGCGTTGTCGCCCGATGGCTTCGTCTGCTGAACGTCCTTGGGTGCCCCAGTGTAGCCAAACAATCACGAGCGCAGCTTCTGCCTCTACTTGCCTGACGGTTTCCATCATCTCACTATAAACGGCATAAGCGATCGGGTCTTCGGTGTATCGGCTAAATGCGTTTCCGCGATAATACGCCAATAACGCCACCTGTCCGGGCTCAGTTGTCAGCCATGCGGGACGTTTCGCTGTTTTAATATCTATTCCGGCACCGATCGGGTTGACATCGTACCACTCCAGTTCTGTGATCGTATCTTCTAACGCTTCAAGTCCGAAATCCATTATATGCGGTGTCGCTAAAGAGACAGCATCAAATCCGGCATTCGCGAGGGCTCTGCCGAGTCCCGGTGCTGAACGAAAAGGATGTTTAATACCGTATCGCGGTTCGCCGCGCTCTGAAATACTCGCGTTCAACGAAGCTGTCGCAATATCCGCGGATTGAATCAACGCGGCGGTACCCTGAAAAAGGACACCAGCCCCCTGTGTTTCAATCAAGGGTGTCATCCGGCTGCTTATCGTAATATCACCGACAGCAAGAACAGAAATTTCGTCAGCAGTAACTGTTTCACTTGCCAGCTGTATCATGCACAAGAGACTGATGAACAGCAGGTACACTTGAACGCGATCTTTGTATTTAAAAGTCATGATTCTTCTAAGTTTGTCTCTAAATCTTCATCCAGGTCGAGATCTATGCCGAATGCATCGAACAGGTTATCCGCTTTCAATTTCATGCCGAGTGTGATGAGGGTCTCCGATAAGGTTAACCTGTCAATTTTTGTGGCTTCAAGCGTTTCGGTTTCAGCGGTTAAGTCTGCGCGCAGTGCGTCCTGATTTCGGCGCGTCTGTTCTCGTAGCAGTTTCGTTTCGTTACTGAGTCGATCAATTTCGGCTTGGAATTCACGGGCGAACTCGTCCACGAGTGCTGACAATTTTTGGAGGTCAGCCTCGCTGCGTCCAGTAACGCCATCAAGTCTGGCATCCATCCGCGTATCAATAAGTGCTTCGACTTTATCTGCCGTTAGCAACAAATTGTCGCTTTCGAGCTGCTCGGAGAGTCTACGGATATCGGCTTTAACGTCCGTGATTTCGCCTATGAAACGCTGTTCCATAGCTGCAAGTTTATCATCAACGTGTTGGCGTACCTTTTCTAAATCTTGGCTGAGGGTTCGCAACCGTTTGTTATAGTTCCTGATATACCGTCCAACGACACTGTCGCGGAGATACGCTTCCAGCTGCTCAGCTTTCCGTGCATCCGCTTCGATTTCGGTATCATCAATTTGCGGTTCATGAATATCTTCTATAGGTGCTCGCATATTGTGTGTTTCCTCTTTCGTAGCAGCTTAAGGATAATTATAGACATTATCGGATTGCCCTGGGGTATCGGCATCTTGAAAATCATTATCGGATTGAGAAGATACCTCTCGGTTTGCGTTGAATTCGCGCAAGATACAACTAACGATTTCTTCTGTATACGCTTGTGCATCAACCCGTTGTTGATTTGCCTCCCACGCCATCCGTGCTGCGGCTTCAAAGTATTCTGCATGTTTGTAGGCATCAAGGATATCACTTCCGCGTGAGAAGGTGCCGTGTCCGACCCAATAGAGAATGTGTCGCGCAGGATTGCCGCTATTCTGGAAAAGCCGTAAGCTCTCATAGGAGAGTTCTGGGATTCCTGGTGCGCGTTCCTCGACGAACCCGATACCGCCAGATGGATCGTAGATAATAGGTGTTTCCGGCTCGTATCCTCTCAGAAACTCGTAAAACTTATCGGGTGCGCCGTGTTCTGTGCGAGAAATCAAGTTCAAGAATTTCGGTTGCAAGTGGACAAGCGCGTTAAATCCGTGTTCGGCTAACTGCTCAAAAATGAGGAGATAATGGAACATCTCACTCGTGGGTGCTGGTGCCACAAAGCCGTTTTGTGCGTGTGCCAAAGTCGTCTGATCTGGTGTGCCGAACCGCATCCGATAATGCATACCATCTGGTTCCAGTTCGATGAGCGTCAAATTGAGTGCGGGATGCTCAATGCCAATCATGTCCAGCCGTGAGCCCGATTTTGTGAGTAGGACGTGTTTGCCTGCTAATCCGTTCACAATAATCTGCGGCGGTAACGCATAACGCGGTGATGCTTCATAAGAGATGAGACATGCATTGTCAACGGGTTCCGTTAAAATTGCGCCCATATTCCCTGCGGTCGCCCATAGATAATCGTGTGCATGTGCGTGTGTGCCTACCCATCCCATCTGTCCTATTAGGGTCCCACATTCACTGTCAGCGGAGATGGGACGTAAGTCGGGATGGTATCCACGTTCTCGCCAACGTTCGTAGCGGTACGTCTGCGGTGGTGGCGGTGTTAAGGCATTTATAAGATAGGGGTTGGTTAATGTTGAGTCCACGCGTGATTCTACTCCTGAATTGGACAGACAGTTGCGTTTCTCGTGCAAACTTTTCCTATGCTTTAACTATACCATGTCTAATAAAAAATAGCAAATTTTTAAGCAAAAAATCGCGAGCGACAAGAAATACGCAGAAATACGCAGAAACACCCTATCAAAGACCCCAAGCAAAAACACTCGCTCCTACAGGCAAAAAAATCGCGAGCACAGCTCGCTCCTACAGGCAAAAAAATCACATATATAAAGTGAATAGGGACAATTGAATGGCCCTGGTGTCTCGGAGCCATTCAATATTGAATGGCTTCTATCCGCGCAGGAATTGTAGTTATCGGTCGTCGAAGTGGCGAGCT
Organism: Candidatus Poribacteria bacterium; assembly: GCA_963668035.1. Classification (GTDB taxonomy): domain Bacteria; phylum Poribacteria; class WGA-4E; order WGA-4E; family WGA-3G; genus WGA-3G. The sequence continues at coordinate 3,125,294 of OY764073.1, forward strand.
GACTTCCGAGTCGGTCGTATCCGCCAGGCATATGGTAAACGGACGAGGGTGTTGATACTATCAGCGTTCTCGGACGCGTTCGGAAACCTCTGTGATTTTGTCATAAAGGCACTTTAATTTTTTTTGTACGCAAAAATCTGCGTTATCTTTTTTTTCTCCGATTTGTCTGGCTGAAGGGTTATTTTTATGTTTTTGACTTCTTAATATAATCCAATTAGTATGTATATGATAACATATATAATGTTGAAAGTCAAATTAATGTTATACCCCCCGACACAAATAGGTTTGGCATATTTGTGCGAAATATGGTAAAATGTGCTAATACGATATTGTGTAACGGAAGGAAAAAATACACTATGAGAACCGAAACAGACAGTATGGGGACGCTTCACGTTCCTGCGGATCGATACTGGGGTGCCCAAACACAACGGGCACTCCAGAATTTTAAGATCGGTGACGAACGCTTACCACGCGCCGCTATAAGGGCACTCGGTACTATCAAACAGGCAGTCGCACAGGTCAACGCTGACCTCGGTCTGCTGGAACCTGAACTTGCAGAAGCAATCAGTGCGGCAGCACAAGAGGTTATCGATGGCACGTTGGATGATCATTTTCCACTCCGTATCTGGCAGACAGGTAGTGGTACACAGACAAATATGAATGTCAATGAAGTCATCGCGAACCGTGCAATTGAGATGCTCGGCGGCGAAATGGGCAGCAAGCATCCCATCCATCCGAACGATCACGTTAACAAATCACAATCTACAAACGATGTCTTCCCGACATCTATCCACTTGGCAATGGTTCGACAGATTCAGACGCATCTTTTGCCGCGCGTGAGTACACTGCGAAAAGCCTTTTCAGAAAAGGTATCCGAATTTGCAGAGATCGTCAAGATTGGTAGAACACATCTAATGGATGCGACTCCGCTTACACTTGGTCAGGAATTTAGTGCTTATGTGCAACAGCTGACCGCAGCTGAACAGCGCATTACGGTTTCACTCCCGCACCTTTGTGAACTCCCGATCGGCGGCACGGCTGTCGGGACTGGGTTAAATACACACCCTAATTATACTGCTTGCGTCGTGGAACGGCTTTCGGAAATAACAGGGTATGAATTCCAACGCGCACCGAACGCCTTTGAGGCACTCGCATCCCGAGACGCGGTTGTTAGCGCGAGTGGTGCTTTGAAAACGTTGGCGGTCGCACTCTTCAAGATCGCGAATGATATCCGATGGCTCGCCTCGGGCCCGCGATGTGGACTCGGTGAGTTGCGGTTACCTGAAATGGAGCCCGGGAGTTCTATTATGCCGGGGAAGGTGAATCCGACACAATGTGAAGCTGTCACGATGGTGTGCGCGCAGGTGATAGGAAATGATACGACTTTGGCGTTTGCGGGTGCGAACGGTGCTTTGCAACTGAACGTATTTATGCCGGTGATGGCATATAACGCTTTACAATCTATACAATTGCTTGGGGATGCATGTGAATCATTCCGCGTTAACTGTGTAGAAGGTATTGTGCCGAACAGTGAGACTATCGGAAGACATCTTTCGGAATCGTTAATGCTCGTGACAGCGTTGACTCCACATATCGGTTACGATCAGGCGGCGAAGGTGGCACAATACGCGCATGAAAACGGGTGTACGCTCCGCGAGGCTGCGATTGCTATGGAGGTCTTGACGGGAGAGGCTTTTGATGAGCTGGTTGTACCGGGCGATATGACGCGGCCGAATTTGGGATAGGGTATTAGCTATCGGTAGTCAGTAAAAGAGGAGTTCGGTTAATCTAAGACCTCTTAACCGACAACCGAAAGTCCCATAGGGACGATATGTTTATAGAAAAGCGTCCGCCTCTGATTTTTAGTCCCGTAGGGACGATATGTTTAAAGCGCGAAATCAATTCGTCGTAGGGGCGAGGTGACCTCGCCCCTACGGACCAAAGCGGATACTATCAATTTGAAGTTAACAAAGCACTAATCATCATCTTCGGCGACTTCGGTGTCAGCGGCAGATACCTCAAGGTTCTGGAAACCGGCGAATCCACTGCCAGCAGGAATAAGACGACCAAGAATGACGTTCTCCTTCAGACCGAAGAGTTTATCCTTTTGTCCGCTGACAGCGGCATCGGTTAGTACTTTCGTGGTCTGCTGGAAAGAAGCAGCGGAGATGAAACTATCCGTACTCAAAGACGCTTTGCTGATGCTCTGGAGAATCGGTTCACCCGTAGCAGGTATGCCGCCTTCTGCTTCAATTTCGCTGTTGACATGCTCAAACCGTTTGCGCTGCACTTCGTCATTCGGATAGAAGCCTGTATCGCCTGGGTCAATGATGCGGATCTTGGTCAGCATCTGCCGGACGATAACCTCGACGTGTTTATCGTTGATAATGCCTTTACCGTAGACTTTCTGCACTTCATCTACGAGATATGCCCACACGGCTTCTTCGCCTTCAACAGGATTCCCCTCAATCGTGGTACGTCCAATACTCAAAATATCGTGCGGATTGAGGAAACCCTCGGTCAGCGGTTCACCTGCTTCCACCCACTCCCCTTCATTGACACGGCGTTTCTCATCAGGGATCTGGTAGAGACGACTCACATACTCTCCGTGCTCAATGCGATACGCGGGAACCCCTGCCTTAGTGCCTGCAGATCGGACGTATCCTTCAATTTCGGCGATTTGTGCAGCATCGCCGCGTTTGAGGCGCCGCGCTTCAAACAGGTCGGTAACACGCGGAATACCTGCAACGATGTCAAGGTTCGCTGTCCGCTCATGGAGCTCTGCGAGCGTTTCGCCTTTACGGATACTATCGCCCTCTGCCAAAGAGAACGAGTAGTCGGCTGGAATGACATGCGGCACGCGTGTCCCATCGGCTATTTCTACCTCAATACGCATCTGAAGGGATAGTTCATCTACTTCAAATCCGCGGAATTTATCCTTTGCGTCCGTGTACTGGTCCGCTGACAATTCCTCGTCAACAGCGTACCGACAATTCGGATGATAGACAGCAGTTACAGTATGCGTAACCTTCTTGTTTGCCTTTTCCAAAGCACGGTACTCTTTGGACGGAAGAATCGTGCCGGTTTCAAGTGGTGTCTCCACGTCTCGTTTGTCTGCAACGATCCGATGGACGAGTTCGGTGTCAAATCCCTTGAACCTTCGATTGTAGGTTCGGTAGTCCGCTTCAGTCAGTTCGGTGCCAGCCTCAAGTTCGAGTTCAGGGTGATGGACGCTAACGACTTTGTACACACTCGCGACTTTTCCTGCCAATTCGGGATCATCCTTACGGTGTGCCTTATATTCGATTTCGGTGAGACGGTCACCAACATTCACGGATGCGGTACCATCTTCGACGTTTATCACTTTATAGTGACGGATAACTTCCAATCCTTTGTATAGCCGGCGCTGTGCGGTCGCTTCCCGCTGCGTTAAAAGTTCATCTACTTTTAATGTGCAGTCGGGATGATTGATGGCAGTTATACGATACAAGCGTTCTGCATCAAAAGCACCGACTGTCTCCTCGGTTGTAGAAGTCGTGAACCCAGGATAAGTCTCGCGATGCTGCTTTTCCTCGCTCTCCCCAATCAAATCTCCCGGCTTAAGTGGGCAGTCGGGATGATGAACGTGTGTTACGCGATGCTTCAGTCTTTGGACATCGAAACCTGTAAACCGTCTACTTGCCCGGGCTAACGCTTCCGGTTTTATCTCTTCCTCCGGTTTAAGCGGACAGTCGGGATGATACACCTTTGTTACGTGATGGCGTTCAACCTCCTGTTTTTCGACCTTAAATGCCCATGCATTATCTCGATACGCAGTGGCGGCACGCTCATAATCCGTTGCACTCAACTCGGTACCAGCCTTAAGTGGCGGTGCCTCTGAACTCGTGCTATCGCTTGGCAAAAGAGCTTGTTCAAGCAGGGCAGACCCGCCAGGGATTTCCTGATTCACAACGTAAATCGGCTTTGAATCCACCTCAAACGGGGTCAGCCAGGGCGTAATTTCTTCCGCTGGCACCTCTTGTCCTACCTTAAACGGGAAGTTCTTTCGGACCGTCTCATCTATATCGGTTACACGATAGATACGCTTGAAACCTGTATCTTCTTCTTCACTATCTTCAGAGACATCCGTTTCTTCAAGCGGAGCATTACTGGTTACCTTGAGGTCTTCCTCCTTAACAAGTTCGTCTGTTTCTGGGTCCAAGTAATACAACTCTACATCAAACCCCTGTCGGATCTCCTCCTTCAGCCGCTGTTCCTCTTCTTCAGTGATCAGATCGCCAACCGCTGCCGAAATATCGGGATGTTGCACTTGTGTCACGCGATAGTGAGGCCTTGCAAATCGGTGGAAACCATACGTTGCCAGGGCCCGACTGTACTCTACCTGCGACAACCGATTCCCTACTTTTAGACGGCAGTTGCTATCCAAAACGGCAGTGACCTCATACTGCCAAGTCTTGACATCAAAGCCCTTATAACGCTCTGCGTTTTCGGTATACTGTTTCTCGCTGAGCAATTCGCCTTCACGCAGTTGGCAATCGGGATGATTGACCTGTTGGACTTTGTAAGCAGGTCCATCAAGATTCGCCCGGTTTTCGGTAGCGACCCAGAGATCACGTTCCTTTTTGACTGTGCGTTCGGGTTCAAAATCTCGGAAATGGACAGTGCCACTCACTTTGGATTCAATCCTATGCTGACGGGTTTCCGAAACATCTTCAACAGCACCGCCAGTGTGGAATGTACGCATGGTGAGCTGCGTGCCGGGTTCACCGATAGACTGTGCTGCGATGATTCCGACAGCTTCGCCGACATTCACGAGGTTGTTGGTTGTGAGATCGTGCCCATAGCATTTGGCACAAACGCCTTCGTCTGCCTGACAGGTAAGCACGGAACGGACGTTCACTATCTTGATACCGAGTGTGTCAATCTGCTCTGCCTGCTGCGTGGATATAACAGTGTTCGCTGGAACGATCACATCGCCGCTCTGGGGGTGGACGATATCTTCCGCGGCGGTACGTCCGCTGATTTTAAAGGCAAGATCGCCGCCCTCTGTTGCAAACTTCTGGATACTGTTCAGTGTGTAGCAATCTTCCGCGGTAACGCGGACATCCTGTGCGACATCCACAAGTTTTCGGGTGAGGTACCCTGAAGATGCGGTCTTCAGTGCGGTATCCACCAAACCTTTACGCGACCCGTAGGTAGAGTTAAAATAGTCGAGCACATCCAACCCTTCGCGATAAGAACAGAGGAACCCGCCTTCACGCTGCGTAGATGTCCCTATCGGTGGAATGAGGATATTGCCATCCTGCCTTGCCTTGAGTCCGATGAATGCACTGATTTGCATAAACGGGTCTTTTCGTGCGCGCGCGCCGCTATCCGCCATAATATGCACTGGACTGAAGCCTGGCACCGTTTTGTCGTCTATCTCCCCTCCCGTAGAATCGACGTACGGGTGCACCTTATGCGGGTCGCCACGCTCGACAAGCGGGGTTTCCATCTGCGGTAAGGCTTCAAACATATCAGCTTCTATCTGGTCCTTTGCAGCCATCCAGATCCGAATCTGCTCGTTTTCGTGCTCTTCGTGCTCAGTTGTAGGCGCGCCTTCGAGGAGTTCCTCGATTTCCGCCTTTGCGTTGTTGACTAACGCGTTCCGGTTGTCAGGTGTAATATAATCCGTGATACCGGGTGAAATACCGCTCAGCGTTGCGTATTCAAAGGCGAGTGTTTGGACTTTCTCAAGCACTTCAGTTGTGACACGGGTGCCCAATTCGTTAAAGCATCGATGAATGAGCGCGGAGAGTTCTCTACCGCCTGCTTCGGCATTGAAAAACCGGATCTGCTGCTGCGAGTGTTCATCTTCCCACTCTAATTCCGGTGGAAGCACTTCGTTAAAGATAACCCGCCCGACCGTTGTGAGAATCGGCTCTGTGCCTGCGCCGTTTCGGCTATCGCCATTGGCTGTGCTGAAGAATTGGATGCTATCGTGCAGTTTCAGTTGACCTGCAGCGTGCGCGGTAATAACTTCTTCAGGATGCGCGAAGCGGCGGTGGTACCAAGGTTTGTCCCGGAACGCCTCAAAAGCAGCGGCATCGCCTGCTGCGTATGCTTCGTGCAAACGTGCTGCATCTTCAGCGTGCCCCGGTAACGTCTTTGTCAGGAAACTCGGCCCGAGGACCATGTCGAGTTCAGGAACAGCGATCGGGTCGCCATGTGAAGGCTTTAAGATGTTATGGCTGCTGAGCATCAGGAGTTTCGCCTCAGCCTGTGCCTCTACTGTCAGTGGCACGTGAACCGCCATCTGATCGCCATCAAAATCGGCGTTGAACGCCTTACAAACGAGCGGTGGGATTCTGATGGATTTGCCTTCCACCAGGACCGGTAAAAACGCTTGAATGCCGAGTCTGTGTAACGTCGGCGGACGATTGAGGAGGACTGGGTGATCCGCAATAACTTCCTCTACAACTTCCCACACCGGCGAATCCGAGTCAACGTGTTCAGCGATATGCTTCGCACGTTTAATGGTCTGTGTAAAGCCGTACGCTTGCAGCCGCTCAATGATAAACGGTTTGAACAATTCGACAGCCATCCGTTTCGGGATACCGCATTGGTGCAGTCCCAATTCGGGACCGACAACGATAACACTCCGTCCGGAATAATCAACGCGTTTACCGAGTAGGTTCTGACGGAATCGTCCAATTTTACCTTTAAGCACTTCGGCGAGGGATTTGAGGGGGCGGTTCCCGGGCCCGGTGACACGTCTGCCGTGCCTGCCGTTGTCGATGAAGGCATCCACTGCTTCTTGCAACATCCGTTTTTCGTTGCGAAGAATCACCTCTGGGGAGCGGAGTTGTATCAGCTTACGGAGTCGGTTGTTACGATTGATAACACGGCGGTATAAATCGTTCAGATCACTTGTGGCGAAGCGTCCGCCTTCAAGCGGAACAAGTGGGCGTAGATCGGGTGGGATCACTGGAATAACATCCAGGATCATCCATTCGGGACGCTGTTCAGCTGCGGCGAAATCTGCCATCTGCTTCAGCTGCTTAGCAACCTTAAGTTTTTTCTGATGGCTTGTTGTTTCCGCCAGCTCTTCGGTTAACGCGTCGACCTTCTCTTGAAGATCAATGTTGCTAAGGATTTCACGGATGACTTCTGCCCCGGTGCCGGCGCGAAAACTGCCCCAGTACTTATTGCTATGCTCTACGTATTCAACTTCGGATAGTACATCCCCAACTTCAAGTGGGCACTCTGGATCGGTTACCTCAACGACAATAAAGCCCTCAAAATAGAGGACGCGTTCAACATCCCGTGAAGAGAGACCACAAAAAACGCCGATGCGTGACGGGAGCCCCTTGAAGTACCATATATGGGAGACGGGGGCAGCGAGTTGGATATACCCGAGGCGGTCCCTACGGACGCGTTGTTGTGTGACCTCAACGCCACAGCGATCACATATCATCCCTTTGTGCTTAATACGTTTATACTTACCACAATTACACTCCCAATCCTTTTGTGGTCCGAAGATCGCTTCACAGAAAAGCCCTTCAGGTTCCGGACGAAAGGAACGGTAGTTAATAGTTTCAGCTTTCTTGACCTCACCGCAGTTACACGTCCCTTTTTCCGGACAGATAAACGGGCCCTCTGTAACTTCAGCAGGATTTCGGCGTTTACAACTCGTTCGTTTCGCGGAGTCTTTGATCTGATCGGGTGAGGCTATTTTTATGGAGATGCTGTCAAATGCCGTGTTCATCGATTCTCCTTATAGGTGGTTATAACTATTCATCATCTTGGTCAAGGGATACATGGAGTCCGAGGGTTTGCAGCTCACGGACTAATACTTTGAACGATTCGGGGGTTCCGGGCGGATCAGGGTTTAGCCCTTTTACAACCGATTCATAAATCTCTCTTCTGCCGAGAACATCATCGGATTTAAGTGTGAGCATTTCTTGAAGTGTATGTGCAGCTCCGTAAGCTTCCAATGCCCAGACTTCCATTTCGCCGAGTCGCTGTCCGCCGTGTTGTGCCTTGCCTCCCAGGGGCTGTTGTGTAACGAGGGAATAAGGGCCTGTGGAGCGAGCGTGCATCTTATCGGCGACGAGGTGGTTCAATTTGAGGAAATAGACGTATCCGACCGTCACTTCTTGTGCGAAGGGTTCGCCTGTTCTCCCATCAAAAAGGATGCTCTTGCCTGTGCGTTTACTGCGCTCTGGGAGATCGGTTTTACCGAGCATTTCAAAAACTTCTTGCTCAGTTGCACCATCAAATACGGGAGATTCCACGTGGATACCGAGCTCATGGCACGCCCATCCGAGGTGAATTTCCAAAATTTGACCGACATTCATTCGGGAGGGTACCCCTAAAGGATTCAACACTAATTCGACCGGCGTACCGTCCGGCAGATAAGGCATATCCTCAGCTGGCAAGATTTTAGCGACGACACCTTTGTTACCGTAGCGACCCGCCATTTTATCACCGATGGAAATCGGACGTTTGCTGGCAACATAGACTTTGACACGCTTGATAACACCGGGTTTGAGTTCATCGCCCATTTCCAATTGCTGGAGTGCCTGCTCTTTTTCCTCTGTATAAGTGGTTATCCGACCTTGTGCCATCTCCTCAACACGCTTAATGTGCTCTTTCGCTTCGGCATTGGTCACGTTGATGTCTGAGAATGACAAGCTACACTCTTTACGCGCTTTTTGATAGTCGGCATCGGAAACATACTCGCCAACCGATAGTGTACACTTCGGATCGAAAACAGCAGTAATATACCAAACACTTTCGGTTTTTAGGTCTTTGGCGGTCTCGCTGAGTGCCGCGTGCTCTTCGGCGGTGAGTCGTTGACCGGCTGGTATAGGACGTGCCGGATAATTGCTATAAGCCTGTAGATACTCGGCATCGGAGAGGTTCTGACCGCTCGTCAAGGGACATTCTGAAGCAAAGACTTCTTTGACTTGCCAAAAGAGCTCTGCTTGTAAACCGGGATAGCTTTCACTGAAGTCTGCCCAACGCTCTTCTGTGAGTTCTTCGCCTTCGGCGACCGGACATCTGGCTTCTGTAAGTTGAACGACAACAGCTTGTTCAAATTTCGAGCGTTCCTGTGCCTTCAACGTTGTGTCGTCCACAAGTTCATAGAAATCCCAGTTATCGGTTTCAAGGTCCGCTTCGGTTAGCAAGATTCCGAACCGGGCGTTCGTTGCAGCGAGTGTCTTCTTAAGCAGCTCGGTATCCTCTTTATCTTCGGTGTCTGTGCTCTTGTGCATAGCAATAGCGACCACGCTGCCATCGGAACCAAGAAGTGAAACATCAACATGTCCTGTTTCCGCACTTAAAGGTGCCTCTTTCTGCGTAAGTAGTTCACTATCCGCCAAGAGTGGTTTGCAAACTTCATTAAAATATGTCTCCACTGCGCTGATAGTTTCGGACGGTGAAACTGTGGATATACCGATATCTTCAAAATTCTCGTTTTCGTCGCCGTTGGTCTCCACTGTTTCTTCGGTTAAGGCATCTGGCGTGCGGGTCGCGATAGCAGGAATAGGCTCAGGAACACCCGTTATCCTATAGTGTGGATCCGCGGTGAAAACCTCAGAGACTGTATCCTCTGTTACTGTCCGATACTCATCTGCTGTGAAACCGGAGAGATAGGTATCTAAAATTTCGGCAGTTAGGCTATCACCGGCATTAGCGAAAGGTTTGGCATCACCGATTGCATAAAGGGGATCAACAAGTTCACATCCGATAAGCTGCTTGCGAATCTCCTCACTTTTCCGACGGCGAATTGAGGCGGTCTGCTGATGCCAGCTCTCTTCGATTTCCTTACGTTTCGATTCATACCGTAATCCGTCTGCCATTGACAATCCGGAGTCATCTTGCATCCAGTTCCCGCGCTGTTGCGCGTTCTCGGGTTTACGTGAAAATACTTTTACATCAATAACGACTCCTTCAACCCCCGGACGCACATAAGTAGAGGCATCTCGGACCTCTTTCACCTTTTCGCCGAAGATTGCGCGTAGCAGTTTTTCCTCAGGTCCATATTCGCTTTCACCTTTCGGTGTAATCTTACCGACAAGGATGCTGCCCGCTTTAACGATGCTCCCAACACGGATGATGCCTTCCTCGTCAAGTTGGCTGAGTCGCTGTTCGCTGACGTTCGGAATGTCGCGTGTAATTTCCTCCGGGCCTACCTTCGTTTCGCGCGCCTCCACTTCAAATTCTTCAATATGGATAGAGGTGAAGGTATCCTCTTTAATGAGTGTTTCACTGATAAGGATAGAGTCCTCATAATTGTGCCCCCCCCACGGCATGTAAGCACACAGTACATTCCGACCGAGTGCGAGTTCGCCACTTTCTGTGGAGGTGCCATCAATGATGACCTGCCCGGCTTCAACTCTATCACCAACTGCAACGATCGGACGTTGATGGATACACGTGCCGCTGTTACTCCGCTTAAACGTTTGGAGTTTATAAACGTCGTAGCCCATCTCGCTGAACGTGTGTTCACCTTCGTCATGGTGAAGTGCTTCGCCTGTGTATATGAGAATTTCGTCGGCAGAGACGCTCGTGACAGTTCCGGCACGCTTCGCAGTAATAAGTGCGCCGGAATACCGCGCCGCGGGTTCTTCCATGCCTGTTCCGACAAGCGGTGCCTCCGGGCTGATAAGTGGGACTGCTTGGCGTTGGTGGTTCGCACCCATCAACGCACGGTTGGCATCCTCATGTTCCAGGAAGGGGACAAGTGCGGCAGAGATACCTACGATTTGCTGCGGTGAAACCCCGATATAGTTCACTTGTTCCATCGGGAGGGACACCACATCCTCGCCACTGCGGACGGGCAGCAGGGGTCCCGAGGCAGCTGGGTCCCCGTTTGTCGTTTGTGGGATATGACGCGATGCTGTCTTCGCAGCGATGTTGGTAGTGTCCTCGACATCCGCGGTGAGGTATTCGACCTGCTCTAAAATGGAGCCGTTCTCCACTTTATGATACGGAGTCTCTATAAAACCGTAAGGGTTTATCCGACCGTAGCAAGCAAGCGACACAATGAGCCCGATTGAGGGACCTTCAGGTGTCTCCAAAGGACAGACACGCCCGTAGTGGGTCCAATGGACATCTCGAACCGCGGCTGTTGCCCTGTCTCGATGCAGTCCACCTGGACCGATAGCTGAGATCCGCCGCTTGTGCGTCAACTCGTCCAGCGGGTTAATCTGTTGCATAAATTGCGACAACTGGTTCGAGCCAAAGAATTCACGGAGTGCCATCATGAGCGGTTTCGGGTTTACAAGTGAAGACGGCACGACTTTCGCGATGTCGCTGGTGGTACTCAGCCGTTCGCGCGTCGTCCTCCGAATTTGGAATAAGCCCATCCGGAACTGGTTTTCGAGAAGTTCACCGATAACACGGACGCGTCGGTTACCGAGATGATCGAGATCGTCTTTCGGTGCAAGCCCATTATGCACATTAAGGAGGTGTGCGACTGTGGCAGCAATATCTTCGGGACGTAGGACGCGAAGGGTTTCTGCAGGCGCGTCGCCATAAATCGGGACATCCTTAAATTTTCGATTCAGCTTGTACCTGCCAACTACGCCCAAATCGTACCGATGTGCGTCGAAAAGTAACCATGAAAGATGATTACGCGCGTTATCTATACTGGTAGCATCGCCTGGCCGCAAAGTCCTGAAAATCGTAAGCAGGGCTGCGTCCTTTAAAGCGTATTGTGCATCGTAGTCGGCTTGGCGGTCGCGCTCCAGCGTATTCCGTAAAAACCGGATACGTTGGCAATCTTCGATATCCAAGACAGTGAGTGCCTCAACACCAGATTCTTTGAGACGCTCCAGCTCGGTTTCGGTGATAAGCGTATTCGCTGTCAGGAGTACTTCGTCGGTCTCTTGATGGATAACGTCTTCAGCGCAAACCCTCTCTCCAGCATCATCGGGCGACATCCTTTCAGCTGTGAACGCTTTTTTTCCGTAGCTGGCGAGTGCTTTCTCGTATTCTGAGTTCGTCAGTATCTGTCCGAATGTAAAATCGCATCCGCTGTCGTGGGTATCAATGACCTTTTGAAGCAGCTCGGTTGTAAAACCCTTCCACTTTCTACGGAATTTTGTGCGTTCTTTTGCTGAAATCAGTTGACCTACTTCTAATGGACAGTCTTTATCTGTATCTGGCACCTCATCGACACGATAAGACTTCTCGGCTTCGATGTCTGGATAGTCCTTCTTCGCTTGCCGAAATTCTGCAGCGTCTAATAGGTCGCCGGCTTTAACTTGTAGTGCGGGGCCTTCTATGTGCGTAACCCGCCATCCATCAAGCACGAGCCGTTCTGTCTTAGCGTAGAGTTTTAGAATGTCTGCATCTGAGGACCAGCCGAGTGCGCGAAGTAGCACAGTCGCGGGGAGTTTTCTGCGTTTGTCGATACGGACATAAATTTGGTCCTTCGTGTCGATTTCAAATTCAACCCATGCCCCGCGATATGGAATAATTTGGGCGGTCGGGGTCCGTCTGCCGGTTGACAAGGATTTCTCAAGAAAAATTACACCCGGTGAACGATGCAGTTGACTGACGATCACACGTTCACTGCCGTTGACAATAAAGCTGCCATTTTCGGTCATGAGTGGCACTTCGCCGAGATAGACATCGGATTCTCGGATATCTACGACGTGCGGTTCATCTGCATCCGGATCCGCTTCACGCTGGACGAGCATGATACGCGCCGTAAGAGATACTTGATACGTTACGCCGCGCGCAACGCATTCTTGTAATGTGTGCTTGGGTGGACCGAGCGTATAACTGACAAATTCAAGGCTATTGACCTCCGAAAAATCTTTGATGGGAAACACTTCGTTAAATACGGATTGGAGGCCTTTATTTTCACGGTCCTTGGGTGCGACATCGCGCTGTAAAAAGGCATCGTAAGAAACCTTTTGGGTTTCTATAAGATTCGGGAGGTCCGTCCGAATCTTCGTTTTGGCAAAAGACATTCTGGGCTTTTTGTTCACTGAAAGGAGTCCCCCTATTTGGCGGTGGTTGTGCAGCTTACGAATAGACTTTTGAAAAAGCTTGCTTGCGCAGCTGCTTTTTCCGTCTGAATATGGTGACATAGCATAACGGAATATTATACATTATAATTCGCAATATGTCAAGAAAAAAATGCGAAAAAAAAGCGTTTTTTCATATTTTTAGTGTTTTTTCATATTTTTAGCTAAAAAATTGCCAGAATGCCCGTCGCTTATGGGGTTTTTGCTGGGGGTATTTGCTTGGGTGTTTCTGTGGATTTCTTCAAGTACGCCGCAAATCTACGCACAGGCTGACGGTTTCCTATGCTACGATATATGACAAAAATTTCACACACCCAACATTGACATCTGAAATGGTTTGTGCTATACTCAAGACATAAAATTTATGGCGACGCGACAGCGGTTCGACTTTGGAGAACAACATGGGCAGTATCATAACCCCGCAACCTGTTAAAGCGATTATCGGTGTGCTGACTGCGGAACCGCGCCTCCTACCAACCGTTTACGCAGAACTGATGCAACGTCTCGGACCTATTGACTTCACAAGCGAACTGATGCCTTTTACAAGCACAACCTATTATGAGGCTGAAATGGGACCCGACATTCACAGGCAATTTATCAGTTTTGAAGGACTTATGGACGCAGGTACATTGGCAGAAATGAAACTGTTTACAAATACTGTGGAGCAGAATTTTGCAATAAAAAAGCCCGAAGGAGACGCGCGGCGTGTCAATTTAGACGCAGGTTATCTCTGTTTGGCAAAGTTGGTGCTTGCATCAACGAAGGATCACGCGCACCGTATCTATCTCTGTGATGGCATTTACGCCGAAATTACACTCCGCTTTTATCGTAAAACGTTCCAACCGTGGGAATGGAGCTACCCAGACTACCGGTTACCAGAGTATATCGCTATTTTTAACCACATTCGCCAAATCTATAGGAAGCAATTAGAAAATGCAGAAATTCCTTGAAAAGATGCAAGAATCCTTATTTCGGTTAGGAAAGAGGCACTATGCTACGAAGAAACACAGCCTAACAGGCTATGCTACGAAGAAACACAGCCTAACAGGCTATGCTACGAAAATTTTGCTGCTTGTCGTTCTTATCGGTATTTTGGGGGCACATTCCGGACATAGTGCCGACACTGAAACTGTACCAGCAGACACCCGTGCGCGGGCCCGCGACATCGGTATCCAAATCGGGACCCTTCCGACAGGTACGCACAACGCTATTACCGATGTTGCTGGCGTGAAGGTCGGACATGTCACCTTGAATGAAGGCGATTCCATTCGCACCGGTGTCACTGCCGTGATTCCGAGCGATAATATTTGGACAGCGCGGCTGTTCGGCGCGGCCTACACCATCCACGGCAACGGTGAAGTGACCGGCATCGCCCGCATTAACCAAGCCGGATGGATTGAATCCCCTATTTTGCTCACAAATACACTCAGCGTCGGCGCAGTCCATGATGGCGTTGTGCGTTACATTGTGAAACGGTATCCTGATAACAACATTGTGCTGCCGATTGTCGCTGAGTGCTACGATGGCGGTTTGAACGACATCAGTGGTCTCCATGTTACAGCACAACACGCCATTGAAGCCATTGAAAACGCCACCAGTGGTCCGGTAACCGAAGGCTGCGTCGGGGGCGGCACCGGCATGCGGTGCTACGGGTTCAAAGCCGGTATCGGCACAGCTTCGCGTGTTCTCCCTGAAGACTGGGGCGGTTGGACAGTCGGTGTCCTCGTTAATTCCAACGGTGGGCGGCGGCATCAATTGCGGATTGATGGCGTTCCGGTCGGAAAAGAGATTACTGGGTCCCCACCGAAACCGACCAGAGACGGCTCATTTATTATTGTTATCGCCACAGATGCACCGCTCACACACCGTCAATTGAAACAGTTGGCGATTCGCGCAACACACGGACTCGCCCGTACAGGGACTCCTAGTACAGATGGGAGTGGCGAATTCGTCATCGCGTTCTCCACTGCGAATATCTTTCCACGCAGGACCGAAACCGGCACCTTTGAAATAAAAATACTCGTCAATGGACGTTTGAGTGCCCTCTTCCAAGCGGTTATTGAAGCCACAGAGGAGGCTATTGTTAACTCAATGACAATGGCAACAACAACCACCGGGCGCAACGGTAGAACGATGTACGCGATTCCGTTGGCTGAATTACAAAAGGTGATGCAAGCTTATGGGCACTAAGCCGAGTGAATGGGATTCGTCCCCGGGGCAAGGGCTTCAGGCACTACCTCGTAGTGTGAAAATTCCAATGTAAACGCGCCCCGTCCTTGCGTCATTGAACGGAGATGAGTTGTGTATTGAAAGGTCTCTGACAATGGGATAAAGGCGTTGACAACATTCTGTGTGAATTGCGATGCGCGCCCTATATCGGCGGTATCTTGCGTCGTGCTCTCGTTAATTTGGGCGCGGCGTGAATTTAGATCGCCGATCACCTTGCCGACATGTTCATCAGGAACAGTAATATGTATCTGCATAATCGGCTCTAAGAGCAAAGGGTTCGCTTTTCTGACCGCGTTTTCAAATGCGAGGGATGCTGCCGCTTCAAACGCTACTTCCGAGGAATCCGTGGCGTGATAGGAGCCACCCGCGAGTGTTACCTTCACATCCTGCATCGGATAGCCGATGCGGGGCCCTGTTCCCATCGCACCTTCCAACGCCTTCTCAATACAGGGGATATAGTGCCGCGGAATCTGTGTCTCGTCGGTGTTATCTTCAAACTGAAATCCGTCGTTGCGTTCTAACGGTTCAACCGTGAGCAGCACATCGCCGTAGATGCCTTCTTCGTCGGTTTTATGGATATGTGTGCCGCGCGCCTCCGCTACGGTGCTGATAGTCTCGCGATATGCCACTTGGAGTTTGCTCACCCGCGCGTTAACCCCAAATTCACGGACCATTCTGTCGGTCAAAATCTCCAAATGCAGCTCGCCCATCCCGGAGATAATGCGCTGTCCGGTCTCTTTATCGATCCCGACAGTAAAGGTCGGGTCTTCGTCCATCAATTTTTCGAGGGTCTCCTCTAATGCATCCGCATCGCTTGCCCGCTCAGGCTCTATCGCAATAGAGATAACTGGATCCGGGAACGTGATAGATTCTAACAGAATTGGTGCTTTTGCATCCGTCACGGTATCCCCGGTTTTGGTATCCTTCAACCCAACGAGTGCGACAATATCACCCGCGTAAGCCGCATCGGACACCGCCTCTTTATTGGCGTGCATCTGCAAAATCCGATTGACACGCTCTCTTTTCTCGGCACGGACGTTATAGATTGCCGCCCCGCGCCGAAGCGTGCCGGAATAGACGCGGCAATAGACGAGTTTGTCTACTGTAGGGTGGCTTGCGACTTTAAATGCCAACGCTGAAAAGGGGGCAGTATCGTCAGCGGGACGCGTTATTTTGGCTTCCGCATCGGTTTTGGCAGGCGCCCTGTTAGAAGTCGGCTGGGGTGCAGTTCCTTCAATGGGCGGCACATCAATAGGCGATGGCAAAAAATCGATGACTGCATCAAGCAGCGGCTGAACGCCCTGATTCTTCAAAGAACTCCCACACAGCACCGGCACCAATGTGCCGCTGAGTGTCGCTGTGCGCAGAGTCGTTAATAATTCGTCCTGCGTAATTTCTTCGCCGTTCAAGTATTTCTCAAGCAGTATCTCGTCTTCAACGGCGACATTCTCAAAAAGGGTTTCCCGTGCTTGATTGACTTCATCCTGAAATTCCGCTGGAATCTCCGTCTCTGAATAGGTCTGTCCTTGGTCTGCTGCGTCCCAATGCATCGCCTTTTGTGTTACCAGATCGATAACGCCGGCAAAGTCCGTCCCTTCACCGATCGGCAATTGGAGGGGCAGTGGGTTCGCGCCTAACCGTTCTTTCATCATCTCCAGAACGCGTGCGAAATTCGCGCCGACCCTATCCATCTTATTGACAAAAACAATGCGTGGGACACTGTAGCGTTCCGCCTGATGCCAGACGGTTTCTGACTGGGGTTCCACGCCACCGACGGCACAGAATAGTGCAATTGCCCCATCCAGGACCCGCAGGGAACGCTCTACCTCTACTGTGAAATCGACATGTCCGGGTGTATCAATGAGGTGAATTGCGTGTTCACGCCAGAAACAGGTTGTTGCGGCAGCAGTAATTGTCACGCCGCGTTCGCGTTCTTGCACCATCCAATCCATTTCAGCGGTGCCATCATCTACCGCACCGATCTTATGTTTTTTGCCGGTGTAGAAAAGGATGCGTTCCGTTGTCGTGGTTTTGCCTGCATCAATGTGCGCTGCAATGCCGATATTGCGCACATTTTCAATCGAATATTCGCGTGCCATCTTTTTCCTTCGGAGTGTCGTTCCACTGAAGAACAACACCGAGTAAACCGGGGTTCCATTCCATGAGCAGTTGATATGCCTTCGGTGCCTCTTCGCCGGGAACACGGTGACTAATCAGCGGCGCAACGTTGAATCGCTTTTCTGCGATAAGGGATAACAGCAATAGACTGTCATCTTCAAGCGTCCAGTAGTTGGGTGAGGATTCTTGGAGCGGGCGGATAGCGTTATGCGCCCCGTAAAGGATAAGTCCTTTTTTATGCACATCCCGATAGAAGTTCACCTTCGGTGTTTCGCCGCGTGTGCTCGCCAACAGCACCACGCGGGCACCCCAGCCTGCTACATCTAAGGCAGTGCTAATTCCGTCCGGATGTCCCGTCGCCTCAATCACAACAGCTGGTCCATCGCCTCTTGTAGCATCCCTTAACTGCTCAGAGAAATTAGCATCTTCTGGGTTGAAGGTATCATCTGCGCCCATGCTTTTAGAGATTTCGAGGCGACTATCGGTAAGGTCTGCGGCGATAAGTGGCGTTGCGCCACTGAGTTTTGAGAGTTGCATCGCCAATAAACCGATGAGTCCTTGTCCCAAAACCAGTGTGGCTTCTCCGAGTTCAATGCGCGCCTTTCGGACCCCTTGTAATGCGATCGCGCCGAGATTAAAAAAGACTGCTTCTTCGGCGGGAACATCAGTCGATGGTACTTTAAGCAAACGATTCGGAGCGGTTACAAAATGACTGGTGTGTCCGTGTGTTGAAGCGACGCGTTCACCTACTTGACAGTTCGTAACCGCTTTCCCGCTTGCTATCACTGTGCCGATGTTGCTGTACCCCGGACGGGATGGATATCGTCCTTGTGCATTTGGGAGTCCTAATAAAAACGCGCGTTCCGTGCCGGGACTGATAAGCGTACAGTCTGTAGCGACGAGGACTTCATCGTCTCCGATAGGGGGTAATGTAAATGTCTCAATATCGACGTTGGCGCGACTCGGCCAAACAACGCGTTGGGCTTTCATGAAAATCGAACCTTATTAATAGTGGATAATTGTTTTTCGGCAGTATAGCATAAAGCCAACTATCCGTCAAGTGTTAATCCGCGAATGGCACAGTGCTAACTACCGATCAGAGGTCCGAACATTTAGGGTAATATAGTCCCCGCCGCGTCCATCTGGCAATCTGACATAAAGGAGTATACGGCTTTTGTTTTCCGCTTTCAGTTGCTCGGCGACGCGGGCATAAGCCTTAGCGTCGTCAATCGGCATCCATTCCATTTCTTGGATGAGGTATCCGGGTTTGATACCTTCTTTCTCTGCGTTACTGCCGCGTTCAACCTCGGTGACGACAACGCCTTTCTCTTCAGGAGAATGACCGTAACGTTCAGCAAGTTCAGGAGTCAAGTTTTGGACGTGGATCCCTGCCAACGCTCCTTGGTGTTCCTCTTGGCGTTCGCCTTCAAGTGCCGCGAGGGTTTCCGCTGTGCGTCTCCCCAATTTAACAGTCAACCGTTTTTCATCGTCTCCCTTTCGGAGAACTGTCACCTCAACAGATGTGCCGACGACTGTCGCGCCGACAATATGCCGTAGGTGATTCAAGTCTCGGACTTGCTGCCCATCAAAGGTGAGGATGACATCGCCGCGTTGGATGCCTGCTTTTTCGGCAGGACTTTTCATACCGACGACTTTAACGAGGACTCCCCGGGGCTGGTCAAGGTTCAGTTTCTCCGCCAACTCAGTACTAACTTCACCCATACTAATGCCGAGCCAACCGCGTTCCACCTTACCGTTTTCTATCAGTTGTGGCAAAATCTGCTTTGCCATGTTACTCGGAATAGCAAAACTGATTCCGATATTCCCCATCGTAGCGCCGCTGGTAGCAATAAAAGTATTAATGCCGACTAATTCGCCCCGAATGTTAATCAGCGCACCGCCGCTATTGCCTCGGTTAATCGGTGCGTCGGTTTGTATGAACTGGCCATAAGCCGTAAATCCGATTCTGTCCTTCGCGCTCACAATGCCGCGCGTCACAGTTTGTGAGTAATTCAGTGGCGTGCCGATAGCGATAACCCACTCGCCAACTTCAAGCACATCGGAATCGCCGAACCGCAGGGTTGGAAGATTATCGGCATCAATTTTAATAACTGCCAAATCGCTGCCCCCGACATCACTGCCTGCATCATCACGTCCGATTAACTCGGCTGTATACTCTTCACCGTCCGCTAAAGTGACCTTAATCTCGTCAGCACGCTCGATAACATGATTATTCGTAAGAATATAACCATCTTCACTGATAATTACTCCAGACCCGATACCTGTGGTGGGCTCTGGATTCGGATTGCGCTCGCGCGGGAGAGATTCCCAAAAGCGTCTAAACAATTCTTCTTCCTCAGGTGTGAGCTGATCTCTACGGAAAAAAGGGGCAAAAGGATTGTCTCCCTCGGGTATCGGCAGCACTCTTCGTGTTGTTACAGTTCTTCTCGGTTTTGCTTCTGTCGTAATTTGCACGACAGCGGGACGCGTACGCGCGACCAAATCGATAAACGCTCGATTGGCACGTGCCAAGTGCTGAAAATCTTCCGAGTTTTCAAGTGTTTCGTCCGTTTGCCCGATTGCTGTCTGTACCCTGAACTCATCAGTATCCCAACTGATGACGATCCCTGCTACGACGACAAATGCTGCTAAGATTAATAGGAGCCTTATCGGGTGGCGAAGTGTGTTTCTGAATTTCATGGTATAAACCTCCAGTATATTTAACCTAAGTTGCCACCTATTGATAGACATAGCACTCCTACGGAGTGCGGTCGCTTAGATACACCGTTTCTATAGACATATCACCCCTACGGGGTGAGGAAAGTGCCTGACAAGTCTTGTGAAAACGTTAAAAACTTGTTAGTAGCAACTTGGGTTATATTTATTAGCGAAAGTTCCGATCTTGGAGATGACCGGAATCATTTTTTAATTTTTTCTGCTTCCGTTCTAAACACACACCTATTGGAGAAAAAAGTTGCAAAAAAGTTCAAAAAAATGCATTGGGTGCGGTCTATTCATTCCCGATTTGAAATTCGATCTACGTGTTCACGGACAATATGTTGCGGACATAATTTAATAAAGACCCATGCGCCGGGTACCAAGATCAGAAAAGCCCCAACAAAGAGGTCGTCAGCCCAACCGACGATGGGGAGAAAATCAAAGTCGAGGGGATTCACCAAGTAGGCAATCGCGAAGATAATCGCCAAGAATTCGGCGACAATAAGGATCGCCTTCCGATAGATAGGCACGCGCTCATCGAAAAACAGCCGCCACGTCAATTTGACGAAATTCGGGAGATGAAGGAGTAGGCGGAAAAGTTTAAAGGGGCCTCGCTTTTTACCGCCAAAGAAAAAAGGATTTATCATAATCTTAGATTTATCAAAACCGTACGAAAATAACGCATATATAGTATTTTGGTTAACAGTTTAATTCATTTTAGCATATCATTCAAGTTTTTATATTGATAAAAAGATAACATGCACTGAAACGGAAGTCAAGTGAAAAGGAAAGCTGGATTCTGATAATGTCTTGACTTGTAAACTCTATTTTGATATACTATCCGAAAATAGCATGAGCCAATAATAAGGAGTCATTATGGCAACACAAAACGCGCGCTCTGCGAAACAGATCGCAGCACAACTTTATACTGTTAGAGAATTTACCAAAACTGAGGCGGATATTGCCGAAACAATGAAAAAGGTTCGGCAACTCGGTTACGAAGCGGTGCAATGCTCCGCACTCGGTCCGATTGAACCCGCAGCCCTGAAAAATATCGTCGACGGTGAGGGTATCAGTATCATCGCAACGCATACCAGCTACCAACGGATGCGCGATGAACCGCAATCTGTCATTGATGAACATCAATTATGGGGCTGTAAACATGCCGCAATCGGTGGATTGCCCGGTGAATACCGGTCTGCTGAGGGATACGCCACATTTGCGAAAGAGGCATCCGAAGTCGCAGCACGGCTCGCCGAAGGCGGTTTGACCTTTTCTTATCATAACCATAGCTTCGAGCTGGAACGCTATAACGGACGGACGGGCTTAGAGATTTTGTACGCCGAAAGCGATCCGAACTATTTTAAAAGCGAACTGGATACCTATTGGATTCAGCACGGTGGTGGCGACCCTGCGGAATGGGTACGTCAGTTGAAAGGACGTGCCGACATCATTCATCTCAAGGACATGGCGATGCAAGGCTCTACACAACGCTTTGCGGAAATCGGTGAAGGCAATCTTAATTGGGCTGCCATTTTAAATGCGTGTCTTTATGCAGGCGTTGAATGGTATATTATCGAGCAGGATAGCTGTTACGAACGCGATCCGTTTGAAAGTTTAGGCATCAGCTTGAATAACCTGAAAGAGATGGGTTTCGCGTAGCGGCGTAGATGGGATGCTGCATTGAGATGGGGGCGGGGGACCCGATTAAGATTGGAGCGGGAAACCCGCCCCTTACGCAAGAAAACATAAACCCACAATGTGATAGTCAATGAAATCGGAGCGGGAAACCCGCCCCCTACGCAAGAAAACATAAGCACACAATGTGATAGTCAATTTTTATTTGACTTTGCGATAACTTAATGATACAATTAAATGGATTAATTCTCTATAACGGGGCGTGGCGCAGCCCGGAAGCGCGCTTGAATGGGGTTCAAGAGGTCGCTGGTTCGAATCCAGTCGCCCCGATCTCTGATATGCAATTCGGTTTGTCAGCACGGCAAACGACAAGGAAAGGAGGGAGCTGTAATAGTGGATAAATCGCACGTTAATGTTGGCATCTTAGGATGGGGCACTGTCGGCACAGGGGTCTCCAAAATCCTACTAAATCAGAACGCCCTCATCGCCAAAAACAGTCGCATCGAATTATGTCTAAAAAAAATAGTCAAACGGACACTCCCTGCGACGCGCGACGGCGTTCAACTGCCTGCGGATTGTCTGACAACGAATCCCGCCGAGGTCGTTGACAATCCGGATATTGATATTGTCGTAGAGTTAATTGGTGGTGTCACGGAAGCGCACGCGCTCATTAGTCGTGCCATCCGAAACGGCAAACATGTCGTCACAGCGAATAAAGCCCTCCTGGCAGAACACGGAGGCGAATTGTTCCAACTCGCTTCAGAGCATCAAGTTAGCCTCAATTTTGAAGCCAGTACAGCAGGTGGCATCCCGATTATCAAAACACTTCAAGAGAGCTTCGCTGGCAACCAAATCCGTTCCCTCTATGGCATTGTAAACGGAACGTGTAACTACATTTTAACCGAGATGCACGAACGGAGTGTTGACTTCTCGGACATCCTCAAAGTCGCGCAAGATAAAGGCTATGCCGAAGCCGATCCAACGCTTGATGTTGAAGGGATTGATGCCGCGCAGAAACTCATTCTCCTGATCGCGCTTGCCTATCGGAGCAATATTTCACTTTCACAATTTCACGTTGAAGGTATCAGCAGTATCACCCAAAAAGAGATCCAATATGCGCGCGAACTCGGTTACGTTATTAAGCTGCTCGCTATTGCGAAGTTAAGCACTGGCAACCGTGTAGAGGCGCGCGTCCATCCGACGCTTGTGCCGGAGCGTAGTCTATTAGCAAACGTCGGCGGTGCCTTCAATGCAGTCTGTGTCATCGGTGACGCGGTCGGTCCCACCCTTTTTTATGGACAAGGTGCGGGTGAGATGCCGACGGCGAGTGCGGTCGTTGCAGATATTATTGATGCTGGGAAATCCGTGAAACAAGGTGTAAGCACGCCAATTTCGCGAGCGTGGCTTGCTGGTGCGCAAGCAGAAGTTGATGTCTCTCCGATTGACGATATAGAGACGCGCTACTATCTCCGTTTTGTCGTTGCGGATCGTCCGGGGGTGCTCGCAAAAATCGGTACTATCTTGGGGAACTGGCAAATTAGTATCGCCTCTGTCATCCAAAAGGATCCGCACGGTATGGAGACCGTATCGCTCGTTATGTTGACCCACACTGCGCGGGAGAAGAATATGAAAGCAGCACTCGCGGAGATCCATACGCTTGAAGCCGTGAAAGGGGATACACAACTCATTAGAATTGAAGAAGAAGTCGATTTTTAGAAGGACAATTGAACATGAAGGAAGGCATAAGAGATTCGTTAGTGTTCGACATGAAAGACTTTCGAAACGAGGATTTCAAGGAATACGAGGCACTTGTGCTGCCCGCGCCTCTCGGTTTGGACTATGAGGAGGTAGAGTTTTCTAACGCCCTCTCTTGTGCGGTCCGCCTGTTTCGTCAAGGCGACGACAATGTCTATGTAACGGCGGATATTGAAACGAAAATTTTAGTGGAATGCGGACGCTGTATCACCCCGGTTGATATAGACATAACGACAACGTTTGAACTGCTATTCTCTATCAGTAGCGAGTCGTCAGAAGAGAGTGAAGCGGATGAGCGATACTTTGATGGGGAAACATTAGATATTTCAGACGATGTTCGGCAGGCGATTGTCCTTGAAATACCGGCATGGCCGCTCTGTTCGGAAACATGCGAAGGGTTATGTCCACAATGCGGCGCGGACCTCAATATTAGCGCGTGTTCCTGCGAACCAACGGATGAAGCATCATTATCTACCTCTAATCCGTTTTCGGTTCTGTCGAAAATGCTTGAGGATAATTGAGGTTCTTATAGTAAAGAAAAAGGAGATGATCCATGGCGCATCCAAAACGGAAAACGTCAAAATCGAAAAAGAGAATGCGGCGGAGCCATCACGCGCTCCATGATAAAGTTACCAGTGTCTGTTCATATTGCGGAGAAACGATTGTTTCTCATCGTGTCTGCTCTGAGTGTGGACATTATAACGGACGACCTGTGCTAAAATCCACTGACGAGGCGTAGATAAGGTATCGGTCAGAAACATCGATTGCCTTTACTGCAAGTTTCGGCAAAACGCCAAGAGAGACCTAATGACGCAATTTCGACATGCAACCATCACAGGCACAGGTTCCTACCTCCCTGAGCGAGTTGTTACCAACTTTGATCTTGAGAAAATGGTGGATACGAGTGACGAATGGATTCGTCAACGCACGGGCATTACTGAACGCCGCATCGCTGAAGACGATGTCGCTACATCGGATCTTTGTGTCCATGCCGCACGCTGGGCAATTAAAAATGCGAATATTGACCCACTTGACATCGAGCTGATTCTCGTCGCTACGGTGACACCTGACACGTTTTTCCCGTCAACAGCGTGTTATGTCCAGAAAGGCATCGGCGCGAAGAATGCCGCTGCAATGGATTTATCCGCTGCATGTGCCGGGTTCCTTTATGGCTTAGACTTAGCGGATGGCATGATTAAATCCGGACGCTATAATACCGTTCTCGTCATTGGCGGTGAAGTTTTTAACAACATCGTTGATTGGGAAGATAGAAGTACATGTGTCCTCTTTGGAGATGGCGCGGGGGCAGCTATCGTTGAAGCCACAGATGAACCGAAAGGGATCCTTGCCTCCTATATCGGGTCGGATGGCGATTATGCGGATATTGATCTGCTCGGCATTCCCGCAGGGGGCTCCAGAATGCCGATTACCGCAGAAGCGATCCATCAAAAAAGAGACAAACTTCAGATGAACGGTCGCGAAGTCTTTAAACTCGGGGTACGACTGATGCCCGAAGCTGCGCAACGCGTGCTAAATCAGGCAGATGTCCGTATTGAGGATATCGATCTGTTGATCCCACATCAAGCAAATTTGCGTATTATTGAGGCAGTCGGCGACAGACTCGGCGTACCGCGAGAGAAGGTCTATATTAATGTTGATAGATACGGGAATACCTCCGCAGCAACAGTGATTATCGCTTTGGATGAGGCAATTCGCGAAGGTCGTGCAAAGCCGGGCGATCTGCTTCTGTTTGTGACTTTTGGCGCGGGTTTAACATGGGGAAGCACACTCCTACGCTTATGACGCAGCTCGCATTTATTTTCCCAGGACAAGGTTCACAACAGGTCGGCATGGGCGCGGCATTGGCGCGAACTTACCCCATTGCCGATGCCGTTTTTCAGGAAGCCGACGCAGCCCTTGGGCGTGCCTTGAGCCAACTCTGTTTTGGGGGACCCGAAGATGCCTTAAAACAGACCGAAAACACGCAACTCGCGATTTTGACTTGCAGTGTCGCAACGTTGCGGGTCATAAAAGAATGTGGTATCACACCGAGCGCGGTCGCTGGACATAGTCTCGGAGAGTATTCCGCACTCGTAGCAGCAGGTATTCTTGACTTCGCCGATGCCTTACGCTTGGTACGCGCACGCGCGAATCTCATGGCGGAAGCCGGGGAAACCCAACAAGGCACTATGGCAGCAATCCTTGGCATGGACATCGCACACCTGCAACAACTCTGTGACGAAACCGAAGGAACTGTGAATATCGCCAATTATAACTGTCCCGGTCAATTGGTGATCTCTGGAGAAGTGGCGGCTATCAATCAGGTCGTTTCGCTCGCCAAAGTTGAGATCGGTGCGCGCCGGTGTCGCCTTTTGCCTGTCAGTGGTGCTTTTCATTCGCCATTGATGGCACCTGCGCAGCAAAAGTTCAGATCCGTGCTGGATACAGTAGCGTTCCAGCCACCGCAAGTTGACATCGTCATGAACGTAACTGGAGCGTTTGCAACGGATGCGGCGAACATCAAGCAACTCCTCTTTCAGCAGATAACGGAACCTGTACAGTGGGAGAAAACGCTGCGGACTATTGAGAAAACCGGTATCACACATTTTGTAGAGGTAGGACCGGGAAAGGTGCTGTCCGGATTAGTGAAACGGACACTTTCGGAGAGTAGGGCAGTGAATGTTGAAGACATTAAAACCCTCTCTGGTTTAACAGATACCTACGGAAATGGTGGATAAATAAAATGGATGTGCCAACAGAACAGAATCCCTTTAGATCGGACCTACTGAGCGGCAAGACGGCTATTGTTACAGGTGCGTCGCGTGGGATCGGCGCGGCGAGTGCGCGGAGATTATGCGAAGCCGGTGCGAACGTTGTTCTCTGTTCGCGTTCTGCCGAGTCAGTTGCGGAGATCGCCGATACACTCCAGAGCGAAGGTTATACAACATTTTCAATGGCAGCGGACATCTCCGAAAAGGCTGATGTTGAAGCACTTGTTGAAAAAACGATTGAGCAGTTTTCGCAGATCGACATTCTCGTGAACAATGCTGGGATTACCCGCGACATGTTGCTCATGCGTCTCAAAGATGAAGACTGGGACGCTGTGCTAGAGACAAATCTAACAGGCACGATGTACTGCACGCGTGCTGTGCTGCGTCCTATGATACGCCAGAAAAGTGGACGCATTATCAATATTTCGTCGGTTGTTGGATTAATCGGGAATGCGGGGCAAGCGAATTATGCTGCTGCGAAGGCTGGCATCATCGGTTTGACGAAGGCTATCGCGAAAGAGGTTGGGGCGCGTGGTATCACCGTGAACGCTATCGCCCCTGGCTTTATCACAACAGATATGACAGCACAAATACCGGAACAGAGTCAGGCGCAATTACTTGAACTGATTCCGTTACGGGAGTTTGGGCATCCGGAAGATGTGGCAGATGCTGTCTGTTTTTTGGCATCGGATGCTGCACGCTATATCACCGGCCAAACGCTTCAGGTGGATGGGGGCATGGTGATGTAATTCAAATGCGCTTGGACTTTTCTAAGGGCAGCAAAAAAGGAGAAAACACTTATGGCAACAAACCAAGAACGCCTTATTGAAATTATCGCAAAACAACTCGGTGTTGACGAAGATAACGTGACCCCGGATGCCTCCTTCATGGAAGACTTGGGTGCCGATTCGCTTGATACCGTTGAATTGGTCATGGCACTTGAAGAGGAATTTGACCTTGAAATTCCTGACAGTGATGCGGAGAAGATTCAAACCGTTCAAGATGCCTTGAGTTACCTTGACGAACACGTATAGATTAATGAATGGTTGTCGGTTATCGATTGTCAGTTTTCAGTTAAGAAACTTTGAGGTAAGAATTCACCTTGCCCTGGAGTACTGTAAAGTGGGGTAGATTGTTACAGAGAAACCTCTGACCGATAACCGATAACTGATAACTAATAACCCCTAAAAAAAAAGGATCGGTCTCGTGGAGCGTGTAGTTATTACAGGAATCGGCGTTGTCAATGCAATCGGCAACACGAAAGAAGAATATTGGGATGCGCTTGCTATCGGTAAAAACGGAATCGGACCTTTAACGTATTTTGATGCCTCCGAACATCGCACCCAAATCGCTGGAGAAGTAAAGGATTTCCAAGCGGAACAGTATATGGATCGCCGAGCGGCCTCCAGGCTGCCTCTCTTTATTCAGTACGCGCTTGCGGCTGCAATTATGGCGCACGAAGATGCCGGTCTGGACCTCAACAAAGTGGACCCTTACCGGGCAGGGGTGCAAATCGGTTCTGGGATCGGCGGCATCGGTGTCCTTGAAGATAACGCAAAACTTCTTGCCGAAAAAGGTGCGAAACGGGTGAGTCCATTCCTTGTGCCGTACATGATTATTAACATGGCGGCGGGGCAGATCTCAATCCATTTTAACCTTAAAGGCCCCAATTCTACGTCCGTCACGGCGTGTGCAAGTGCGAACCATTCTATGGGAGATTCGTTTCATATCATTAAACGCGGCGACGCGGACGTGATGTTTACTGGGGGAACGGAGTCGGCGATTACGCCGTTAGCGGTTGCCGGGTTCTGTTCAATGCGTGCAATGTCGACGCGAAACGATGAACCTGAACGCGCCTCGCGCCCCTTCACAAAAGACAGAGACGGTTTTGTCATGGGCGACGGTGGCGGTGTCCTCATCCTTGAATCGCTGTCGCATGCCAAAAAGCGTGGTGCGCATATCTATGCGGAAATCATTGGCTATGGCATGACTTCAGATGCACACGATATGGTAAGTCCCCCTGAAAACGGCGAAGGTGCAGCGAAAGCGATGGAATTCGCGCTCCGAAGTGCGCAATTACCGTTAGACGCTGTCGATTATATCAATGCGCACGGCACCTCCACACCTATCGGCGATGTCTCTGAAACGAACGCTATTAAAATGCTGTTCGGTGAACAGGCGTATAAAATCCCGGTGAGTTCTACGAAATCGATGGTGGGGCATCTGCTCGGTGCTGCTGGAGCCGTAGAACTGATCGCCTGCTTAGGTGCGATAGAGAGAGGTTATTTGCCGCCGACTATCAACTACGATATGCCGGACGAAGCCTGCGATCTGGATTACGTTCCGAATGAGAGTCGGGATGCGAAAATTTCGGTCGCGCTCTCTAATGCCTTCGGTTTCGGTGGGCACAACACCTCTATTGTTATCCGTAGATTTACAGGTTAAGTTACGGCATAACGGAGTATGCCTACTACTATGCACTTCGTCTATATCGGTTTTGGGAGCAACATTGACGATAGACTGGTGCATATCCAGAACGCTATCAACGCATTATCGGAAACGGAGGGAATTATGCTGCAAAAAGTTTCCTCCGTTTACAAAACCGAACCTATCGGTTATGAAGCGCAGGCAGAATTCCTGAACGGGGTCGCTGCAATTCAAACCGACTTCCCCCCCTTATCTTTGTTACAGGTCTTAAAAGACATAGAGACGGCTATCGGTAGACAACACCGCATCCGTTGGGGACCCAGAGAAATCGACTTGGACATATTAATCTATGGCGATGTGTGTCTCCAGACCGAAAAACTCGTCATTCCACATCCAGAGATGCATCTTCGTCATTTCGTATTAGTTCCGTTAGCAGAGATCGCGCCCGACCTTGTGCATCCCGTTTTCCAAGAAACCATTCAAACCTTATGTAACTGCCTCGAAGATGATACATCTGTGTCCAAATCAGAATTTCTGATCGAAATTTAGCTGTAGACTCCGATGCCGTAATATGATATAATTGTCTCAGTTGTTTCAAGGAGGATAGAAAGATGAGATATTTTGAAACAAGGGGACCCGTACATCCTGAGGATAACTATGTCGTCGCACGCACGGATGAACTCGCGGATTTTGTGAATCGATTAAAAAGGGGCAGGTACATCGTCCTCTTTGCGCCGCGCCAGACAGGTAAAACCACATTTTTCCGAAACGCCCTCGACACATTGGAAGACCAAGAAGACACCTATTTCCCAATACAACTTAATTTTGAGGGATACGTAGAAAGCGATGCCACTACCTTTTATACTTCACTCTCTGAAGAAGTATGTAAGCAAATTAGGAAAGTCTATCAACAACGCCAAGCGACTCCGACTGATCAGCTCACCCGTTTTTTAGCAGATGCGGAGATAACCGAACCTGTTTCAATGCGAAGGTTTTTTGAAGACCTTGGGGAACGCCTCGAACAACGGTTTGTTATGATTATTGACGAGTTTGATGCTATTCCGAAAGACGCGCTCAGAGGGTTCCTGCACGCACTTCGCCACATCTATATTTCAGGGAGAACACGATGTCCGCATAGCATCGGGATCATCGGTGTCAAGAACATCACACAGCTCAATTATGATCGTTCTATTTCGCCCTTTAACATACAAGATGAGTTCAAATTGCCGAATTTCACATTGGAACAGGTGGAAGAACTTTTTTCACAATATACGGATGAAGTCGGACAACCCTTTACACCTGAAGTCACCGAGTCCATTCACAAACAGACGGGTGGACAACCTGTGCTCATCAATCGTTTTGCGCAGATTCTGACCGAAGAAATGGGCATCCCCAGAAGCGAACCGATTGCAATGCAACACTTTTCAAAAGCACACGCCCAAGTGCTTCGCGAGGGTCACACGAACATCGATCACCTGGTAGCAAACATCCGTAAGGATCGTCGGTTTGAAGCGTTCCTCATGAAAATCGCCTCTTATGATGAAGGTGTGGACTTCAACTTGGATAGTGACATTATCAGCGAACTTGCCACTTACGGTATTATTGCTGAAGGGGCTGACGGTATGTGTGAAATTGTCAACCCAATTTACCAGTACCGTATCCTTAGGACATTCAAACCGGTAGTGAACGGACTGGAGCGGGAGTATTTACCCGAAGACACTCGCGCGGGATTTCAGGATTATCTCACACTAGATGGACAGATCCAGATGACAGCACTTCTTGATAACTTCCGGGATTTTATCGCACGCGCAGGCTTCAGGATCCTTCAGGTGCCCGATACGCCGCAAGAATACGTCGGTCAGCACCTCCTTTTTGCATATCTAAGCGAGTTTGTCAAAATTGTGGGTGGGACTATGTACCTTGAGGTGCAAACAGGGCGCGGTAGAATGGATATCCTGATTCTCCACAGAAACCGGAAATACATCGTTGAAACGAAAATCTGGGGTGGAGATGGCCGGTATCAGACTGGCAAAGCGCAACTTGCCGCGTACGTTAAATCAGAGAAGGCCGTGGAAGGATATTACGTCGTGTTTGACCATCGCAACACGCCGGAAGCACGCGTAGAGACAGAACCTATAGATGGGTTGATCATTAGGAGTTACGTGATTCCTGTGATTCAAGAACGTCCCTCAGATTCATGACCTGTATCCCGTCTTCCAAGAGACTCTTCAAACCCTAAGTGGTCGCTTTGAAAGTGATAAGTCTGTAACTAAAACAGTGCCTTTATCTTTTTTACTCTTCTGCCACGGCGATCAATTTGTTGGATCCGCCCTCAAACAGATAGCGCTTGCCATCCAAGAAACCGACGACATCACCGTGTTCTTCGGCACCGTCCGAGTCGATCAACCGCCAACCTTCGGGTATACCAGCATAGGTGTTAGCTTCTTCATCAACTAAAAGGAGGAATTCTTCGTTATGTTCCCCCTCTTTTGGACTGAAGACACGGAACTCATGAAGGGTGTCATCACTTTCTCGGATGCGAAAGCGGGCGGTATCTCGGACGCATTCTACTTTCCGCATTGTCTTTACGTTTTGACTGGTTTCTGGATGGTGATAGGACCAGTGATAGTTCCAATGTAATCGAAAAATCCGGACGAATTTCTGCCAAAATCGAATAGTTTTCATAACGTTGAACCTCTTTGTAGATTGATTATAGGTTAAGCTGTCTCCTCTAACAGACAAATCTTAGCGATGACTGTCTCAAGTTCTGCTCCGGATGGAAGTGTAACGGGTGCTCGATTCCGTAGAGCTGTTTTGAACAGATGTGCAAACTCAATACGCACGAAATCGCGTTTATGGTATTGTTTGAACATCTTCCGTAGCCACTTTACATCGACTGTCATTGCAACCCTTTTGATAATCCGTTCAAATTCAGCTTCGGTAAGAATATACTCGAAGGCGAGCCGTGTAAGTTCGTTCCGCAGAATTTTGAGCAGGCGTTTCGAGTCGTCTGGAACAATCTTATCAGCGACGGATTTTGCTGCAACAGTGCCGCCGATGCCAACTCCCAATGAACCTGCTACACCGCCAACAAACGCTCCTGCCCCTGTGCCGACGATAGGAACCGCGCTGCCGAGAACTGCACCTGCCGCTGCACCTCCAAACCAGCCAGCCGTGCCAGCGGCAACGCCCGCTGCATTAATTGAGAGATTTTTTGTGAACTGTTGCCATGAAATCGAACGTTCGAAAACCGCCCTATAAAAATCAGGTGAACTGATGACCATCGTCGCGATCGGGGCTGTGACAGCATTGGTACGGAGCAGCTTAGCGACATGATTGACAGCCACGGCATCCGTAACGGATCTCCCTAATGAACCCGCTGCAATTTGACGAATTAAAGCACCACCGATCGGAGTCTGTGAGATAACCTTTACCGCATTATTGATTGGTACGGCACCAAATGATGCTATGGGGGTCCGTAACACTTGTGCACTCAAGATGCCTGTGATAAACGCCATGCTTCCACCGGCAATTGCTGATTCAAGTGCCATTCGTGTCGCTTCTGTCATGTTCTTGCCGCGCCAACATGCTTGTGCCAACGTAATCACGAACGAGACCGCAAGCCCAGACATGGAAGTTACAGATTGCGTTTTCGCGTCAAAGACGAGTGAATCAATGTTTCCGGCCCGGGCGATGTTTCTCGCTTGTTTGTAGGTTACTGAGCCTTGTAGGACTATTTTCTCCGCGTCAGCAGGATTGTGAACTCCGGGAACCTGGCCGGACCTAATCCGATCCTGCATTAACTTCACGCATGCTATATACTGATCCTTCGGGACTTCAAGAACTTGTCCTTCATAGCGATAATCTCCCCAAGGGGAATTAAACGCGGCATCAATAGTTTTAGGGGCCGAGGCATGATACTTAGACTGCACAAACACGCCGTTAACAAGACGGTCAGGTCCGTTTGGCGTATTTGAAGTCCCGACAATCTCGGCTTTTTTACCATTAAGTTTGTCTGCCAAATGATTGGCATCTTCCGCGGAAAAACCGTGGCCATTTTCACCGGAATATTTGAAAATCTGTGTATTCGCCGAGGTGTCCGCAACAAGGGCACCTAAGAGCAGATCAACCTTATTCTTCGGTAAAGCTTCTACACAATCATGTTCGTCATTGAACTGTCTAGTTTTACCCAACTTCTTCATTGGTAATGTATGCTCCTTTTCCCAAAAATTATGCTGTATATATTATAGAGTCCCCAAGGCGAAAAAGGAGAGTAAAAATATTGATACCGTGCAAACATGTCTTGGCAGCACTGTCAATGCATCTGAAAACTTGCAATTTCCGCGCAAGTATGGTATAATTGGTAATACATTTATCCATAGGACATAAGATATTTACCGAATTTCACAGAAAAAATATGAATATCCACGAATACCAAGCCAAACAAATTTTAGAATCTCACGGGGTTAGGACACTACCCGGTGAAGTCGCCGAAACGCCAGAAGCGGCGGAAACCGTTGCACGCGACCTTAATTGTAGTAGATACGTTGTCAAGGCACAAATTCACGCGGGGGGTCGCGGGAAAGGCGGCGGCATCAAAATCGCAAACTCACCCGCCGAAGTCAAACAACACGCTGAGACGCTGCTCGGCATGCAACTCGTAACACCACAGACGGGTCCTGAAGGCAAGCGCGTCCGTAAAGTGCTGATCGCCGCAGCTGTCCAAATAGAAAAAGAATATTATCTCGCTATCTTGCTTGACCGTGAAACCTCACAGCTCACCTTAATTGGCAGCGAAGAGGGCGGTGTCAATATTGAAGAAGTTGCAGCGCAAACCCCTGAAAAGATCATCAGAACACACATCGACCCGGCTTTCGGATTAACCGAATTTCAAGCCCGGGCGTTCGCATACAAACTGATTACCGACATCAATTACCGTCCGATTATTCCAAACGCTACAGCACTGATTTTATCGCTTTACAACGCCTTTACCGGATGCGACTGTTCACTCGTAGAGATTAACCCGTTGGCAGTCATAACAACAGATGATGAATTGGACATCGTCGCGCTCGATTCTAAGGTAAACCTTGACGACAATTCACTCTGGCGACATCCCGACATCGCTGAGATGCGTGACCCACACGAAGAGGATCCGAGTGAATTGGAGGCGAGCGAATCCGGGCTGAGCTACATCCGTCTTGATGGCGACATCGGGTGTATGGTGAACGGTGCCGGGTTAGCCATGGGAACAATGGATATTATCAAGCAGAACGGTGGCGAACCCGCGAACTTCCTTGATGTCGGCGGTGGAGCGACCGTGGAAGCAGTCGCCCATGCCTTCCGTCTTATCCTTGCAGATGAGAATGTGAAGGCTGTCCTCGTCAATATCTTTGGTGGTATCATGAAATGCGACACCATCGCGAACGGCATCGTGGAGGCAGCCAAACAGGTTCAACTCAATGTCCCGCTCGTCGTCCGATTGGAAGGCACAAACGTGGAACTCGGCAAACAGATTATCGCCGAGTCGGATTTAGATGTCCAACAAGCAGAGGGGTTATCTGAAGCGGCACAACTTGCAGTAACAGCAGCGAACTCCGCCTAAAAAATCGGGGGTATGGGAGAAATAGATACGTGGATAAACTGGAATTAAAGGATATAGATGTTACAGGAAAACGCGTTCTTGTGCGGGTAGACTTCAACGTTCCGATGAAAAACGGGAAAATCACAGATGAAACCCGTATCACCGCTGCTTTACCGACGCTTTTAGCACTTATCAACGCAGATGCCAAAACCATCTTGGTAACACACTTAGGCAGGCCGGAAGTAGGTTCGGCAGCCGACAGGAAAACACTTTCTACCGAGCCGATCGCCGTGGCTTTGAGCCAGAAACTCGGCACGCGCGTCGCACACGTCACAGATTGCATTGGTGAATCGGTGCAAAGTGCTGTCGCGTCAATGCGCAATGGCGAGGTGCTGCTCCTTGAAAATGTCCGCTTCTACGCTGAAGAGATCGAAAACGACGCAGCGTTTGCGCAACAACTCGCTTCGCTTGCAGATGTCTATGTCAACGATGCCTTCGGCACAGCACACCGTGCGCACGCTTCAACCGAGGGCGTAACCCACTATCTCAATCCGTGTGTCGCTGGACTCTTGATGGCACGTGAAATTTATTATCTCAGCACGAGCCTCGAAAACCCGGCACGTCCTTATGTCGCTATTCTCGGCGGTGCGAAGGTATCCGACAAAATTACACTGATTGAAACGCTTCTTGAACAAGTGGATAAACTCCTCATCGGCGGCGGTATGGCATACACATTCCTGTCAGCGATGGGATTAAATATCGGCAATTCGCTTGTCGAAACCGAGAAACTTGACGTTGCAAAATCGTTGATCGAAAGAAAAAACTTCTCAGACACTGTTTTACTGCCAGTAGACCATGTTGTAGGACGAGATTTTGACCCAGAAACTGAATCGCAAGTTGTCAACAAAGGCTCTATTCCGGACGGTTGGCAGGGATTAGATGTCGGTCCCGAAACGGTAACCGCGTTTGGTGAACAGATCGCCTCCGCGAA
This sequence comes from Candidatus Poribacteria bacterium, assembly GCA_963668035.1. Lineage (GTDB taxonomy): Bacteria > Poribacteria > WGA-4E > WGA-4E > WGA-3G > WGA-3G. The sequence continues at coordinate 3,160,550 of OY764073.1, forward strand.
AACAGTGGTATGGAACGGGCCCTTAGGTGTCTATGAATTTGAGAAGTTCGCGCAAGGCACGATCGCAGTGGCGAAGCAGATTGCCGACTCGGAATCGGTGAGTATTATCGGTGGCGGCGATTGTGTCGCAGCAATCCAACAAGCCAGTGTCGCTGATCGGATGACGCATATCTCAACAGGCGGCGGCGCGTCTTTAGAGTTTTTAGAGGGGAAATCGCTCCCCGGCATCGTTGCTTTAACGGATAATTGAGGTACAGAGGTAAAAAATGTTTGATAAAATTGTCCCCCGCAGTGAAGACTACGCAAAATGGTATACCCAAGTCATCCGCCAGGCTGAAATGGCAGATTATGCGCCCGTGCGTGGCTGCATGGTCGTACGTCCTTACGGTTACGCGCTTTGGGAGAACGTCAAAGAACAGTTGGATACCCGTTTCAAGGAGACAGGACACCAAAACGCCGCGTTTCCGCTCTTTATTCCGATGAGTTTCATTGAAAAAGAGGCGGAACACGTCGAAGGTTTCAAACCGGAACTCGCCGTTGTCACGCACGGTGGCGGGAAAAAGTTGGAAGAACCGCTCGTGGTGCGTCCGACATCTGAAACCATCATCGGGTATATGTATAGCCAATGGATTCAGTCCTACCGCGATCTACCGGTGCTTATCAATCAGTGGGCAAACGTGGTCCGCTGGGAGCTGCGTACCCGTCTCTTCCTGAGAACGATGGAATTCTTCTGGCAGGAAGGGCATACTGCACACGCGACGCACGCGGAAGCAGAAGAGGAGACACTCCGCATCCTGGATCTTTATACCGATTTTGCAGTCAACGAAGCCGCGATTCCTGTTATCCCCGGACGCAAGAGCGAAAGCGAAAAATTTCCGGGTGCGCTGACCTCCTATACGATTGAAGCGATGATGGGCGATAAACGTGCCGCCCAAGCCGGCACCTCACATGATCTCGGGCAGAACTTTGCGAAAGCGTTTGATATTCAATATCTCGATGCCAATCAGAAACAGCAGTACTGCTGGACAACGAGTTGGGGAGTCAGCACACGAATGGTCGGTGTGATCATCATGGTGCATGGGGATGATCAAGGGTTAGTCCTACCGCCGAGGCTTGCCCCGACACAACTTGTCATCGTGCCAATCGTTCCGAAAAACAGAGAAGCTGATAAGCAGACAGTTATGCAAGCCGTTGACAGTTTATGTGAAACTTTGGGGAGTGTCCGCTACCATGTTGACGATAGGCACGACTACTCGCCCGGCTGGCGGTTCAATGAATGGGAGCTCAAAGGCGTACCGCTCCGCATTGAAATAGGGCCGCGTGATCTGAGCAACCAGCAGGTTGTGCTTGCACGTCGGGATATACCGGGCAAAGAAGGCAAAACCTTCGTCCCGATGGATAACGCTGCCGAGACGGTGACACAGATGCTCGACACTATCCAAGCGGATATGCTGAAACGGGCAACGGATTTTCGCGATGCGAACACCTTTGAACCGGACACTTACGAAGAATTCAAAGCGGTCATGGAAGACGGATTTGTGCGTGCGCGCTGGTGTGGCGACGCAGCATGTGAAGATCAAGTCAGCGAAGAGACACAGGCGACTATCCGATGTATTCCTATGGAGCAGCCCGACGGAGATGGTGAATGTATTGTCTGCGGAAAGGCGGCTGCGGATATTGCAGTCTTTGCACGGGCATATTAAAGTAGTTATCAGTTATCAGTCGTCAGTTTTCAGTTAAGAGGTTCGTGATTGACTCACATATTCTTCTGTAACCGTTGTCCCTCGATTAAGGGAACAACAATTACTAAAGACGAGTCATTAATCAAAAAATCAGACTGATAACCGATGACTGACAACCCTAAAAAAATATGAGCATACTCGTAAACAAAAACACAAAAGTAATAGTTCAAGGCATTACCGGGCGTTCTGGACGCTTTCATACGGAGCAGTGCGCGGCTTACGGCACCCAAATTGTCGCAGGCGCGGTGCCTGGTAGAGGCGGATCTGATGTAAACGGGATCCCCGTATATGATACCGTGGCAGAAGGCGTTACAGCAACTGGCGCGGATACATCGCTGATTTTCGTGCCGGCACGCTTCAATGCAGCCGACTCCGTGATGGAGGCTGCGAATGCTGGTGTCAAACTTATCGTCTGTATCTCCGAACATATACCTGTGCTTGACATGGTGAAAGCGAAGGCGTTCCTGAAAGGAAAACCTACCCGATTAATCGGTCCGAACTGCCCTGGGGTGATCACACCCGGCGAATGCAAAATCGGTGTGATGCCGGAATTTGCGTATGCACCCGGCAACGTTGGCATCGTTTCCCGAAGTGGTACGCTCACTTATGAAGCCGCCTATCAACTGAAACGGCTCGGCATCGGGCAGTCTACCTGTGTCGGTATCGGTGGCGACCCCGTGATCGGGACAAACTTCGTTGATGTTCTCAAACTTTTCGAGGCGGATGCCGATACGCACGCCATTGTTTTAATCGGTGAGATCGGCGGAACAGCTGAAGAAACGGCTGCGCAGTTCGTGAAAAATGAAATGACGAAGCCGGTTGTCGGATTTATCGCTGGACAGACAGCACCGCCGGGCAAACGAATGGGGCACGCGGGTGCAATTATCTCCGGTGGACAAGGCACCGCTGCAGGTAAAATTCAGGCTCTCAAGGATGCGGGGATCACCGTCGCAGATAGCCTCGCTACTATTGGGGAAACTGTGGCATCGGTTTTAACCTAACACCTTGGAGGTAAGGCATCCAAACCGTGCTGAAGCTTCGGACTTTTTGCGAGGAGACCGGTTGTGAAAAAAGACATCGCTTATCTGCACACTAAAAAACGGGAACAGCAACCGATCACCGTGCTAACCTGTTACGATTACCCGACCGCTCGCTTACAGGACGACGCTGAGATTGACATTGTCTTTGTTGGAGATAGCGTCGGTACTAACATTCTCGGCTATAAAAGCGAGATGGAGGTGACGATGGCGGATATGCGTCATCACCTTAAAGCGGTACGTCGCGGTGTGACATATGCCTACCTGCTCGTTGATATGCCCTACGCCGCCGACCGCGAGGTGCAGCAAGCTGTTGCCAATGCGCAACTTTTCTTAGCAGATGGTGCCGATGGTGTTAAATTGGAGGGTGGGACGGAAAAGGTACCTATTATTACCGCCCTTGCCGAAGCGGGTATAGAGACCTGCGCGCACATCGGTCACAACCCGCAAATCCACGGTTCCAAAGTGGCAACGCACGGGAAAACTTTTGCCAAGGCGAAACGGCTCATCGAAACGGCAGTGGCACTTGCGGACGCTGGGGCGAAACTCATCGTGCTTGAGAAAATCACTGAGGAGATCAGTCAAATCATAACCGAAAGCGTTGATATTCCGACCATCGGTATTGGTGCAGGACGCTTCTGTGACGGGCAGGTGCTTGTCATCAACGATGTTTTAGGCATAGGCCCAACCTTCAAACACGCCAGACGCTATCAGGATTACGACCACTTTACCTTTGAGGCAATATCGCAATATATATACGATGTCGAAAACGGAGACTTTCCAGCAGATGATAATGTCGTTCACATTGCCCCTGACAAGTTGGCACGCGTGCAGAAGTGGTTGAAATCAGAACGGTGATACACCTCTACTTATTCTGCTACCTTTATACCTTCGAGGACTTCCTCCCAATCCCATAGAAGGATTGTGCCATCTGCCCCTGTACTGACAACTGTTTTCCCATCGGCAGAGAATTTCAACGTCTCTATATGAGCTGTATGTCCGGTGAGCGTCGTGAGCTTGTTGCCAGTTCTAACATCCCATAACTGGATCTCGCCACTTACACGTCCATTCACAAGCACGTCATTATCCGGCGAAAATACCAATACGTTGGAATTATGAGGTATTTCTTCCTTCAGACCAGTATATTTCTCACCTCCGAACAGGCGAATGCGCTGATTACTCCCCACGGCAAGCAACGTCCCATCTGGCGAGAATGTCAATGCTGAAATTGGTTCCTCAATATTAATATTATTATTGAAATCATCCAAGTTTTGTCCGGCAAGAAGGGTAGCTGATGCAACACCCGTTTCTGTATCCCATACTTGAACTTTCCCGGTCTCAGTAGCACTGACAAGTTCTTTTCTAACCGGCGAGAATGCCAATGCGCTGATTTCAGGGTGATACCATAACTCGGGATACTCGGGATGATCGTTCGGATCGAAGAAGGGAATGTCGAGTGTGTGACCTGTTTCTGTATGCCACAAATGGATCTTATCCCAACTGTTGAAAGCTAACATTTCTCCATCAGATGAAAATGTCAGATTTGCGGGAGAATCTTCTGTCTCTTTCAAAGTTACCTCATGCCCCGTGCGGGTGTCAGTTAAACGAATCAAGTTATCAGATGTCGTCAAGGTAAGAACGGCGCTCCCTGCTTTGAAGATCATGTTCGCACGTTTTACACCGATACTGGCGAGCCTCGTGCCATCCGGTGAAAACACCAAGCTCCTGAACCAATCCCGATGTTCTCCGATCTGAGGTACTGGGTTTTGTGGTGTTTTTAAATCCCAAAAGGTAATTATGCCGTTAGATGCTGCGCTAACAAGCGTCGAATTCTCTCCCAAGAAAGTAGCCGCCTTTATCCACTGTGAATGTCCGTTAATACGCGTAGCAAGCGATTTGCCTGTCTTGATATCCCAAAACCGTACGGTGCCGTCTGCGCTTGCACTCGCAAGCATACTACCGTCGGGTGAAAACGTTAGGGCAGTAATGCCGTTAATATGTCCAATGAATGCCGCGAGTAGTTTACCTGTGGTGGTATCCGACAAAAGCACCGTCTTATCGGTGCTTCCGCTTGCAAGCATTTTTCCGTCTGGAGAAAATGCTAACACATTTACCCAACCTTCGTGCTGCTGGAGAATGGTCGGTTCATCGTTGCTGGTGGCATTCCATAATCGCACCGTTGTGTCTCCACCGCCGCTGGCGAGCTGGGTTCCATCGGGCGAAAATGCCAAGGCTAAGACACATTCCTCGGGGAAGTCACGTTCTCCTATTTCCGCATGTCCACTGAGCGTGAATAACTGTTCACCAGTGATTGTATCCCACAACTCAATACTTCCGTCCTTCTTCCCGACAGCAAATTTATCGTAAGTGAGTGCATCGGGTGCAGGTGAAAAAGTTGAAGATTGGTCTTTGATCTTCTTCACATTTCCCTTTCTGGTATCAATATCTAAATGACGAATTGAGCCTCCATGATTTGCCAAACTGATAAGCGTTTTACCGTCCTCAGAGAACTGCAATACTGAGGCAGAGAACTGCAATGCTGGAAGAGCCACTTTTCGTCTGGTAGCTATTTCCCACAACTGAAGTGCCTCTCCATGGTACTGCCCGCCTCCATGGGCAAGGAATCGTCCATCTGGCGAAAAGGCAAGGGATTGGCACATACCGGGGAACATAGACACTTCTTTACCTGTTTCCACATCGTATAGCCACACCCCAATATTGCTGCCTACCGCAAGTTGGGTGCCGTCCGGTGAGAATTGAAGTACGTTGATTCCGCCTTTTCCCAGACGCGCTTTTGCATTTTTGGGTAGTGCCCATTGGGTCCAATCTTTCACGGTTTCCTCCGTTTGTGCCTCTGCAATTCTTGCAGGCGCATCGTTAGGTTGCTGTTCAGGGGTATTGCGCTTACCCACTGCATTGGCACTTCCTATTTGTATCCGTATATCTGGTTTTGATTCAAGGTTCGCGACTATAGGCGTGTCGATGATATCAACGGTCATTTCCGAAGAGGCATCAAAACTATAAGGTTTCTGGAAAAGTCCTAAGTATTGGTGGTTTCCAAAACCGAACATTAGCAACACAACTGCTAACGTGGAAGCAGCAACTGCCCACGGCACTAATGGTTTGCTACTGCACGGGGCATCCGGTTTGACCCGTGAAACCTCGCGCATAATGGTCTCGGTAAGATTCGGTGAGATTTGGAAATTATCTAAGGCTTCCCTTATGATCGCTTCTTCCTTCTTTAAACGCTGCTGTGCCCGGCGGAGCCGACTCTTAACCGTATTCGCTGATACACCTAAAAACACACCGATCTCGGTACACGACATCTCCGCGAAGTAGTGTAGTGTCATCACAGTGCGTTCACTCTCTTGGAGTTTCGCAAGTAGTTTTTTGACGACCTCGCGTTGTGCTTGTCCGGATATGCGCTCGTTTTCTTCAACGACATACTGAGAGTACGACGGTTCCTCAGATCGGACTCCACCCTTGTTTTTCAACAACTGCGTCCGTAAATGCTTTTTATGCAACCATGTGTTGCAGCGGCTTGTGGCAATCACATAAAGCCAACTTGCAAAACGCTGCGGCTTTTTCAGCGTTCGGAGTTTCTGATAGGCTCTCAGGAATGTATCTTGTGTAATCTCCTCGGCAATGTGAAAATCTCCGATTTTCCGCCACGCGAGTGCGTGCACCTGTTTTTGATATTTTTCCACAAGTGCTGAGAAGGCATTCTCATCGCCGTCGAGAACACGGTGAATTAATTGTGCATCACTGTTTTTCATGGATTACCTCCCATTTCACCCTATAGTGACACTATGAAACGGCGAAACGGGTGCATAATTCTGCACAAACGGAAGTGTGTTTGGATAAGGAGCGTTAGAGATTTATTCTACCACTCCAAATCTCTCAATACTTCATCCCACTCCCATAAGAGAATTGTGCCATCTGAGCTCCCGGTGGCAAGGGTTGTTCCATCTCCAGAGAAAACTAACACAGAAATCCAACCGGTGTGTCCGGTGAGAGTCGATATAATTTTACCAGTAGTGGCATTTCGCAACTCAATAAACCCGTGTCTACTTCCACTGATGAGAATAGAACCATCGGGCGAGAACGTTAACGCCGTTGGCGGATCGCCATAGCCTACATCTTCCAAGCGGGTTACAGCATCGTAGGTGCCAGTTGCAGGATTTCGGGAATAAATATGTCTTCCGCCGGCAAAGGTGTTACTATCCGGTGCGAAAGCAACAGCCCCTTGGTCAGGAAAAGTCGCTAGCTCAGCACCGGTCATAGCATCCCACAGCCTTATTGTCACGTCCTTGTGTGTCCATCCTGAACTGACGACAGTTTTGTTATCCGGCGAAAATGCCAAACCGTAAACTGCTGTCGTATGTCCTTCAAGTCTACATTGGGTTCGGCGGTTCGGAACATCCCATATCTGTATTGTATTATCTTGCCGGGCACTCACTGCCAGCAGTTTGCTGTCAGCAGAGAAGACCACTTGCGCTTGGAATCCAGACTCTTCCGGATCGCCTAACGTTGATAAAAGCTGTCTTGTGTTGGTATCCCATAATCGGACGACTTGAGTGCGGAAATTTATTTTAGTTTGATCTTTGGTTACAAACACACTTCCATCGGGGGATATAGCGGCTTCTGATGTTTCTTCACCGCCATTTTCAACCCTATCGGTTGAAAGTTCGCTCCCGGTATCTGTATCCCATACAGAAACGAAAGCTTGGGAATTTCTCAGACTTACGCTGGTAAGGGTAGCAGTATGATTCGGTTTATCAGACGGATCCCGCGGTTTGTATGGGGTAATGTCGTTGAATACCAATGCGGATAGCGTCCCTGAATATTGTGTAAGCGCAAATTGCTGATCCTCAGAATCGGTCTCCAGTAAACGGACAGTGCCATCCGTGTTCGCAGAGGCAAACTTTTTGCCATCCGGTGAAAAGGTGATTGCTGTGAATTTCGAGTGATCTGCATGTCCTTTGAGCGTCCGGAGGGGGCGTTGACCACTAATAATATCCGACATCAGCCGCAAAGCGGGAACTTTCTGATCTCCGCGGACGCTCCAGAACCGGACAGTACCATCTGTACCCCCGCTGGCAAGAAGACTGCCATCTGGCGAAAATGCTAACGCGTGGGAGGAAGTCGGGGCTTTAATAGTGGACAGAAGCTTCCGACTTTCAACGTCCCATAACTGAATACCGTTCGCACTATCAGCAATCGCAAGTGTTTTGCTATCCGATGAAAATACCAAGGTTTCAATATTGTGGGAATGTTTTTCTACGGTAAATACACGCTGTTCAGTAGCGATGTCCCACACCTGGATCGCTGGAACTTCCTTCTTTTTTCGCCAATACGCATTGGCAGATACAGCCGCAAGAAATCGCTCATTTGGTGAGATCGCTACATGCAATTCGTTCCCTGTCTGATCCAGTGCTGCAACGATTGGTGCGTGTGTATTATCAGCGAGATTCCATAACAGGGTCTTCCCGGATCCTCTATCCCAAGTCCAGCGTCCTGCACCGACAAGTTTTGTGTTGCCTGCCAAAAATTGTAAGGCCTTCACAGGACCCGGGAGCTCTTCTAAAACAGATTTCAGCGTGCGTGTCTCTAAATCCCATAATTCTATTTTGCCATTTAAATCGCCGCAAGCGAGGGTGTCGCCATCGGAAGAAAGTGCCAACACGTTGATGTAGGATCTGCCTTGTCTCCGGTCAGTACCACTATCCTGCGTAAGTAAGGTAATTTCTTCACCCGTATTCGCATCGTAAAGCCAAACACCGATGGAAGTTCCAACGGCTAATAATGTCCCATCTGGGGTGAACTTGATAGCGTTGACCTTACCTTTTCCTAAACGCGCTTTTGCGGCTATTGGCAATTCCCATTGTGTCCAATCCTTCATGGTTTCCTCCGCTTGTGCCTCCGATGAAAGTACAAGGGTTTCATTAGGGCGACGATTCGGGTTATTCTGTTTACCTTGTGCGTTGGTGCTTCCGATTTGTGTCCGCACATCCGGCTTAGATGCCAGATTCGCGACTATAGGGGTGTCAATAATATCAACAGTCATCTCCGAGGCAGCATCAAAATTGTAAGGTTGCTGAAAACGAGCGAAATATTGGTGACTTCCAAAACCAAGCATGAGCAACACCACTGCCAAGGTAGAAGCGGCGATTGCCCAAGGGACTAACGGTTGACCCCCGGAGGGTGCTATAGGTTTGATACGCGAAACCTCACGCATGATATTCTCAGTGAGATGCGGTGTCACTTGGAAATTATCTAAGGCTTCCCTTATTATCGCTTTTTCCTTCTTTAAACGCTGCTGTGCCCGGCGGAGCCGACTCTTAACCGTATTTCCCGAAACGCCTAAGAACGCGCCGATCTCGGTACACGACATCTCACCGAAGTAGTGCAAGGTCATCACAGTGCGTTCACTCTCCTCCAGTTTCGCAAGCAATTTTTTGACGACATCGCGCTGCGTTTCCGCACTGATTCGCTCATTTTCGGCAAGGATATGTGCAGAATAGGTCGTATTTTCTGAGGGTGCATCATCCCTTTTCGCCAGCAACTGCGCCCGCAAATGCTTTTTACGCAGCCATGTGCTGCAACGGTTAGCGGCGATAACATAGAGCCAACTTGCCAAACGCTGCGGTTTCTTCAACGTTCCGAGTTTCTGATATGCCTTCAGAAATGTGTCCTGTGTGATCTCTTCGGCGATATGGAAATCTCCGATTTTTCGCCAAGCAAGCGCGTGCACCTGCTTTTGGTATTTCTCCACAAGTTCCGCGAAGGCGGCATCATCGCCATCAAGAATACGGTCAATCAATTGAGCATCGTCGTTTTTCATCGGTCACCTCTGATCGCTTTATTAAGGTGACGTTATGAGATAGTGAAACGGGTGCATAATTCTGCACAAATAGGCGTGTTTGGATAGAGTTCTATCCGACTACCGATAGCCATTTTATAGCTGTAGCGTCAAAAAGTTTCCGAGTAGATCTTTCCCCGCGGCTGTTAAAATTGACTCCGGATGGAATTGCACACCCCAAATAGGTAGAGTCTTATGCCGCAGCCCCATAATCTCGTCCTCATCTGTCCACGCTGTGATCTCAAGGCAATCGGGTAGCGTCTCCTTTTTCACGATGAGCGAATGGTAGCGTGTCGCTTCAAAGGGGTTATCTAACCCCTCAAAAATCTCAGCACCGTTATGGTGTATCATGGAAGTTTTACCGTGCATCAACCGATCCGCACGCACGACATCGCCGCCAAAGACATCACCGATGCACTGATGTCCAAGGCAGACTCCCAAAATAGGCACTTTCCCTGCGAAGTGTTGTATCGCATCGTTAGATATGCCTGCCTCTTTCGGGGTGCAAGGCCCAGGTGAAATGACAATCCGTTCCGGTTGCAATGCGTCCAAGGCATCCAATCCTATCTTGCGACTTCGGTGTACTTCCAATTCAGCACCGAGTTCTCCCAAATACTGCACGAGGTTGTAAGTAAATGAGTCGTAGTTATCGATCATTAAAACCATTTTTTCTCTCCTATAGCAGCGGCAATTCCTGTGCTTTAAACCCCCTAAATCCCCCTTATCAGGGGGACTTTAAGACGGAATGCGTAAGTCCTACCTATAATAAAAGTCCTTGCTCCGCCATCTCAATAGCACTGAGCAAAGCCCACGCCTTACTCATCGTTTCATAATACTCATTTTCAGGCACCGAGTCCGCAACGACACCGCCGCCCGCTTGCACATAAGCGGTGCCATCTTTGATAACCGCGGTTCGGATTGTGATCGCCGTGTCCGCACTGCCGGAGAAACTGAAATAACCGACCATGCCGCCGTAGGTGCCGCGACGTGTCGATTCCAGTTCGTCAATGATCTCCATCGCGCGTATCTTCGGGGCACCAGAGAGTGTGCCTGCGGGGAGGCATGCGCGGATCACATCGAAAGCCGTGAAATTTTCGCGCAACCGTCCAATAACGTGTGAAACGATGTGCATCACGTGCGAAAAGCGTTCGACTATCATCAGGTTGGTAACTTCAACGCTGTGATATTCACAGACGCGCCCGAGGTCGTTCCGTCCTAAATCGACGAGCATTACATGTTCCGCCCGTTCCTTCGGATCGGAAATTAGAGCCTGTTCTAATTCGCGATCCTCTTCGGGTGTCTTACCCCGTGCGCGTGTGCCGGCGATCGGAACCGTCTGCACAATCCCATCTTCTACGCGCACCATCATCTCTGGCGACGCGCCCACAATATCAAAGCTCTCCAGTTTCAGGTAATACATATACGGGGACGGGTTCACCACGCGTAACGCCCGATAGATGTCAAACGGGTCCACAGATACCGGACGACTGAACCGCTGCGAAGGCACAACCTGTATGATGTCGCCTGCTGCGATATATTCCTTCGCACGCCGGACGACTGCCTCGTAAGCGGGTTGTGTGAAATTTGAATGCGGATCCGGCACAGTTTCAGGCGGATTATGCAAACGAGCCTCTCTATCACCCCTCAAATGTGTTTCGGGCGTAGCTATGAGTTTTTCGACCAATGCCTCAATTTTCGCAACGGCATCGGCATAGGCAGCATTGACATCTCCATCAATATGCGCGTTGGCAACAATCTTAATCTGATGGTTGACATGATCGAACACCAGCAGCGTCTCGGCTATCATGAAAAAGCAATCTGGAAGTTGCAGTTCATCTTCGGTAGTGTCAGGCAATTCCTCGACGAAGCGCACCATATCGTAGCTCATATAACCGACAGCACCGCCGTGGAACTGTGGCAACCCTTCAATATCGACAGGTTGGTACTTCTGCATCACTTCTTCAAGGGCCGACAGCGGATCCTCGTATTCCTGCGATACTGTTTCGCCTTTTTCTAAATATTCAATCGTAACCCGATGTCCCTTACTCTGAAAGAGTATGGATGGCTGGCTCCCCAAGAAAGAGTAGCGTGCGACGTTCTCACCGCCCTCCACACTCTCTAATAAGAACGCATAATTATCAGGCATCAACTTATAGAAAGCGGACACCGGTGTCTCCATATCCGCCAAAATCGGGCGATAGACCGGCACTGTGTTTCCTAATTTCGCTTTCTCTTGAAATTCCTCCAACGTTGGATAATACATGAGTAGCTCCTTATGTAGTTATCAGTTTTCAGTTATCAGTTATCAGTCTGGTTTTTGATTCACCAATACCTTTTCGCACGCTTGTTACGTTTATGGGTAACAACGGTTACCAAGGGATCGTCAAGCATTAGAAACCTCTTAACCGAAAACTGAAAGGTTTTTCGCAGAAAACCGAACTGACGACTGACAACTATTTTCCCTCTGCTTCAAAAACCTTATCGCTTATAACACGCGTTGACTCGCCGTCGGGGGAGACTTCCCGAAAAAAGCAGGAGCGGTAGCCGACATGGCACGCTGCGACCTTCTGCTCGACTTTGATGAGGAGGGCATCACCGTCACAATCCACTGCGACGGACTCAACTGTCTGTGTATGCCCTGAAGTCTCCCCCTTAATCCACAGTTTTTGGCGGGAGCGACTCCAGAAGCAGACGCGTCCTGTCGTCAGCGTGTGCGTTATCGCTTCGGCGTTCATATAACCGACCATCAGCACTTCGTTGTTGGTGCGATCCTGAATCACTGCGGCGACCAAGCCATCACGGTCATATTTGAGTTCGGATAGAATTTTCATGTTGGTTCTCCTTTTAAAAGCAAAAAACCTTATGCAGCTTCGGATTCGTGTGCATAAGGCTTAAAATTCAGAAATAAAAAACGACGATTTTCAATCTCTACTTTAGCTATCCATTTAAGCGCACACTCCTCCGCAAGCAGTTGGAATGCCACCAATGCCAATGGATAACGATGCTATGCAAGTTGGAATGTGAACGTGGAGGTATCATTTTTCTCACTTTTTCGGTAAAATATTTGGTTCCAAACCGTAATAATTTAGCAATTCTTGTTAGTGACTTATCAAATAGAGGTTCACTGCAATAATTAATACATTTAGGGCATAAAATCCCACATCCGTTTTTCCAGCGGAATGTCCAGGATTCGCGTGCGCGCTCGGTGTGTGGGGCGGAACGAAAGCGTTGTTTCCTGTCATGGTGGACTGCGTCTTCGTATGTTCTTCACTGACAACCTTCATCTCATAGTCCCCTGTTTCAGGATTCTTTACCAGCTGCTCTACTACTGTATGCGTTTCTGTCGTCATCATAGGTACAGCCGGTGTCGTTTGTGTATGTGTCGTGCTGGCACAACCGTGAAGAAGTATTAACATCAGAACGATACTTGTGCAGTAAAAGACTGTAAACACGCTCACATGTTTCATTTTTCTCCCCCTTTTCCCAAATTATCTTTTCGCAAGAGTGCATGATTTGCTAAGTACGTGGTTACATGAACCGAGGCGTTAATATTATTAATGATACCATATCTAATCTGCGTTGTCAAATTTTTTGTGGGTATCGGTTTCGCTGGTGCGTAAAGTTTTTGGCATGCAAGGGTGAAAGCCAATTTTCTTTGGTAGTGTCCGTCTTTAGTCCCGTAGGGACATCATGTTTATAGAGATGTGTTTTAAAACAAAAGCTTAGCCCTGTAAGGGCGAAATGTTTATCGGGTTGGATCAGTCGTGTAGGTTGGGTTGAACGGAAATCAGAAGATAGAGATGATCTGCAAAATACACCTATATCAAACCTGACCGCTTTCAAAATCAAAAATCCATTGAAACCCAACTTCATACCGCCAGGGGTTCCAGAAAGCACAAAGACGTTGGGTTTCACTCGGTCTCTGGTTAATGTGTCGCCCCTTGAGAAAGTTTCGCTTTTCTCTGATTTGTCCGTTTTTTATTCTATCCGTTCAACCCAACCTACTACTGATGCTATATGAGTTGGAGTGTGAATGTAAAAGTGTCATTCTTCTCGCTTTTCAATAACAGTTGACAACCGCCAAATATTTGGATTTATTCACGCTAAACTTTTAACAGGGGTGCCAAATAGCGCACTTGTCTATTTCACTGACTATCATCTTGATTCTTTGCAGTCTCAGTCACGATTTGAATTGCTGCCACTGTCGCCGCGGACTTAATCAACTCTTGCGCCGTCTGCGATTCAGCCATGGTTTTGATAACTTCAACAGCTGCTTCTGCTTCCGCAATTTCAATAGGAACCCGCGCTTTGGCAATCTCCGCTGCCGCTTTCGCCTCGGCAACCTCAACAGGAACTCGCGCTTTGGTAATTTCAGTGATGGCAGCCGCCTCAGCAACCCTAACCTGTTTAGTAGCCTCGATACGTTCCGAATCCGTTTTAGCCTGCAACCGCATCTGAACCGCACCGATCAGTGCTTGAAGCTTTGTTTCCTCAATGGAAGATTCAGCGAGAATTCTTGCTTTCTCCGTATCCGCCTTCATCAAAATCTTAGCCTTTTCCAAGTTGGTATAAGCTTGTGTCTTTGAAACATCTGCACCTATTTGCGCCCTGACAACTTCGGCATAAGCACGAATCTGGGCTTTCTGAATCTCGGCATCTGCACGAATCTGAGCGGTTTTCACTTGCGTATCTGCACGAGTCTGGCCTTCCGTTACATCGGCATCTGCGCGGATCTGGGCTTTGGTAACCTCGGCATCCGCGCGGGCTTTTGCCGCTTCGGTCCGCTCTTGTTCCTTCGCTATCTCTGCCTGAGCACGCGCTTGTGCGGCTTCCGTCCGCTTCTGTTCCTGTGCGACTTCCGCATCCGCGCGGGCTTTTGCCGCTTCGGTCCGCTCTTGTTCCTTCGCTATCTCTGCCTGAGCACGTGTCTTTGCCTCCTCTTTTCGAGCATCAGCACGGACTTTCTCCTTCGCGACTTGCCCGCCCTGTTTGACTGCTTCTTCCATTAAACGGCTTTTCGATGGAACACATCCCACAATTATAATGAATGAAAGTGACGCAAAAAAACATAAAATTTTCTTAAACATAAAAAATAATTCCTCTCTTTCAATACCTTTGAGATATGATAGAGATGTTTCTGCATTTTTCACAGAAATTGAGTTGACACTCATAAGAATCGCCATTTTTGGGCAAAAGTATTGAACTTTAGATGTTAATATTCTGACATTTATCAAAGTTATGTTCACACTACTAACGGCGTTGCCTCAGAGCGTGTAGTGTTATGAAAATGCGTTTTGTTTTCAAAAAGTTGCTTGATTTTTAAAGCATGAAATGGCATCCTAAGAGGTATTAACATCCTTGAGGGAGGACATCTCATGCGAGAACATCTTATCAGATCAGCGAAGTTTTTTCAATCTGTTTTGTATGCGAACTTTCGGGACATGACACCCGAACTTTCTGAAACCTTGCTTGGACTTTCAACGGGACATCTCTTTGGACTGGACAATCCGAATCAAGTCGCAGATGCTTTAGAGGTTTCGAAGAATAAACTCTATAGAGACCTCAAAGCGATGAGTCTTTATCAGTGGAAGTCTCTGTTAGTGGGTATCGTCTCTATGATCGCTATTGAAGCGATCCGTGAGACGGAAGCGAAGTCGGCCGCGACACAATCTCGGCGTTGTATCACGCTAAGTGTTGATGACACCAATGATCCTCGGTAGGTCCAAGACGCTCTCTTATCGCTATAACTGGTGGTCAACACAGCAGAAGAACGCTATCAAAGGTCGAAACATATTAGCCATCACCATCAAGATCGGCGATGTCATTCTCCCGCTGAACATCCGTATCGTCTCTAAACAAGGCAGAGGCAACACGGATAAACCATCGTGCTTTCGGACGATGCTCCAAGAAGTGCTTGATGTCTTTGATGCCGAAGGGATTGATCTGAGAAAGTATCCGATCACTTTTGATTCTTGGTATGGCAGCAAAGCACTTGTTGAGGCGTTAGATGAGTTCGGATTTGCCTGCGTCCTTGTCCACGGTAAAAGCAACTCTGTCATGGAGATTGAGGGTCAGAGCAGCAAACTTTCAGAACACAAGAAAACCGTCAAGTTGCTGACGGATCAATGGGGATGTGATAAACCCGTGCGGCGACTGCCCGCGAAGAGCCCGACTTTCGGCGAACTGGTGCTGCTCTTTTTTTCAGCAGAGAGCAAAACGCAAACGATGATGGTCTTTGGCAGACCTGGACGCTCGGCGGAAATCCTGCATATCTGGTCGCAACACCATGGCATAGAACAGTTTTGGCGACATCTGAAAACCGATCTCCGACTTTCAGCTATGAGTTTGCATCACCGAAACGGTGCTTATGGGTCCTTAGGGATAAAGGTTCTCAGTTATCTCATGATCCAGCAGGTGATTCGCTCAGCACGCCTCACTTTTCATCAGATAAAACTTCAACTTTCGGGCGATAGACAGATGCTGTCTATCATCAAGACGCATTTTCATCAACGAAGCACACAAGAACACCTATAACCATTGACACAAACAATGTTTTGAGAAATATCAGTAAAGTTTATTTCATGGACCTTGACACCTGTTAATCATCTTAAACTTGACATTGAACGGAGCAGCAATCAAAAGAGAGTGTTATTGTTGAAATTATTGATAAAATCAAAGAACAACACGGTTTTGGTAGCATCCCACCTACATATAGGGAATACTACAAAGCACGTGCGATTCGCAATTTAACCAACATCATTGTTAAAACTAATATACGCTCGTCAGACTGATAGAACCACCATGCTTTAGCGTGGTGAGTATATCAGTAATTGAAGGGTGTGTAAAGTTTTTGGCAGCGCTCCGTCGTCCAATTTATTAGAAAACCTGGTTTCCCTCTTTAGTCCTGTAAGGTTTATTTGCTTGGGTATTTCTTCGAGTATGTTTATAGAAACACGTGGCAACAACCCGCATTAGCCCTGTAAGGGCGATATGTTTATTACATTAGTCAGACACATATCGCCCTTACAGGGCTAAGTTTTTTTGGGCAACGCATCTCTATAAACATACCGTCCCTACGGGACTAAAGAGAGGACGCTGCCAAAGAAAATTGACTTTGGACACTTCCGCGCCAAAATACTTACACACCCAGTAATTGAAAAAATGTTTGCAAAAAATGTCGCAATGTGATATAATATAGACATTACAATTGAATAAATTAACGGTTCAGGTGCCGGAGAGAGCCGGAGAATAGGGAAGCGCGGTGAGAATCCGCCACGGCCCCGCCACTGTGAACGATTGCAAATACCCACTGAAAAAACCACTGTCAATTAATTGATGGGAAGGTTCAGCGGACGCAAGATCGGAAGTCAGGAGACCTGCCTGGATCGTGTTTCACACTTATGCTTTCGCGGGAAAGCAGCGGAACAGCGCACAGCAGTATCCTGTTAGAAGCCGTAGGGGCGGGGTTTCCCCGCCTGATAAATCACGCAATTGCAGGATTAACATTATACAAATGTCGCCTTGTCCCCTGCCTTTTCTATGAAAGCAGGGGTTTCTTGTTTCATTACGGAGGTTTTAATGAACAATACTTTTTTTTCTCGGCGGCATTCCTCAGGCACGCTTCTGCTTTCGCTGGTAAGTGCGCTCATCTTCACGTTCCTCGTCAGTCCTACTTTTGGACAAACAGATGTCCAAAATCTCGCCGTTATTATCAATGCTTTGGATAAAGACGACTTGAACATCACCTCAACACTCTCGCTTATAGATCTCGATGAACCAAATGCGAAACGCGCTGTCGACCATGAAATACTGACAATCGGTGATGTCCCGAATGGGCTGCTGATTCACGGACACCTCGCTTACATCTGCCGTTTCGATTGGATTTCCGGGGATCTCAGCGACAGCGTTTTAATCGTTAATCTGGAACAGCGGACAATTATTGGTCATATCCCGATTGCCCCCGGTGCGTATCCGCAAAGTCTCGCGCTGGTTAGTCCAAACAAAATGTACGTTACGTGCGATAACGTTCATGAGGTACACGTCATTGACATCCCGAGCCGCAGTGTAACGAAAATCATCACGGATTCGTCCTTCAACAAAACGACCGGTATTACGCTGCTTAACGGCAAGGCGTACGTGACGAATCCTGCTTGGGAGTGGGATGCAGCAACGGGCAAATCTGTCTATCACGATAGCAGCGTCACGGTGATTGATACCGAGACAGATACCGTTCTAAAATCCATCCGGATGCCTATAAATGCAGGTGGGATCCTCAACGATGGCGAATCTACTGTGATTGTCCGGACGACAGGCGATTACAATCTGGTTTCCGGGAACATTGTCCTCATTGATGCGACTACCGATGAAATTATCAAAACGGTTGATCTCAAGACGACACCCGGCGCGTTTGCAATCAATTCACAGAAACAGCTCTTTATTCAGAGTGGCTGGCAGAATCCGGGTTTGCTGATCTACGATGTGCCGACCCAAAAGTGGATTCGAGATAAGAAGAGTGCGCTCGCCGAATTCGCCGGAGGTGCCGGGATGACTTTCGGACCAGACGGGAATCTCTACATCACCAAACCCGACTGGACCGGTGGTGGACTCTCTACTGTTCTTGTCATGGCACCAGATGAAACCCTGATCAAGACCTACCAAGCCGGACACGGGACCGACAACATCGGTATTGTCCAAATTGTGCCGCGCCGCGAGGATGTCAATGATGATGGATTTGTCAATTTCGAAGACCTAACCATCGCGAGCCGATTCCTCGGAAGTTACGGACCCGGCATAATCGCCGATGTCAATAGCGACGAAGTCGTTAATGTGCTTGACCTCGTGCTGATCGCACAGGAATTTTAGGCGCGGCTTAGAACTGTCAAAGGATGTGGCATGAATCGAACGACAGCGATAGAGAGGGCGGTCTGGTGCATGCCACTGCTCGTTTTTCTCATCAGTTGCGCCTCAACTTCCGAAGAGGAAGCGTTTTCATGGCAGGTGACTTTCTTTGCGTTGGGCGCAAAGGTGCAATTCAGTGCAGAAGCACCCGTCCAGCGTCTCAGTGCCTTTAATATGGATGGCGTGAGGGTTGCGCAACTCAACTTTCCCGTACCACCTCGGCAGACAGAGCCACTCTATTTTGAATGGCATGCGGGGGAGACCTATAGGTTTGAGGCGACCTTGTCAACTGGGAATACCAAGGTTCAAAAGGTAACCGCACCACGCGTGACCACACACGGAAATTTAGACATTGCCATCCCTTATGGTGCTGCGTCGGAAAACGTTCAGAAGGCACTCATGCTGTACGGCAGCGAAATGACTGCTACAATCCTCGTTACAAACGGGAATGTGCCAACGACCTTTGACCTCAAACTCTGGCTGCCTTCAACGTTAACCGTCGTTCGCCTGCCGACAGATTGGAAAAGCGAGGTTATCAATCAGAAAACGTGTCTCTTTACCACGGGTAGACTTCGCATTGCCTCGGAAGTCTGGTATCGCGAGTTAGTCCTGAAAACAGCCGAGGTGAACGCAACAGGCGGTCAAGAAATTTCAGGTGCTGTCCGCTTCACAACGGACACTGGACAGACATGGAAACAGCAGGCGAAGGTACAACTCCAGCTGGCGACTGTGCCAGAGATTGCCGAACGTCTCTCTATAGAATCAATTGAGATGCCTACAGATGCAACGGGGACGGCGGACCCCACACAGCGAGAAAATACCATCTCCTACGCACGTCCACTATTCAGGTGGTTCGGAACGCCGCAGACCGATCCATATCAACCGATAACTTATCAGACAGTCCGGCTCCGCAACGCCGGTAAGGAGACGATCCATGTTGTTGTATCCTCGACCAACATAGATATGAAAAGTGGTGAAATTATTCCGTTTCTCGCGCCACCGGAGACAACAGACGGCGGGTCACATCGGAGTGTGGCGTTCGCGAGTTTACCCGGAGGCGTAATCACAGATATCCCGCTACCTATCTATTTTCATCCGGTGTATATAAAACAGGAAAACCGACCAGAACAGGCGACTCCTGGCGAGTACGCGCGGGACATTAACGTGAAGGTTTGGGGAAGCGATGCGACTATTCTTCGCGAAAAACGCCCGTTACACCTGATCGTTCCAAACCGACAAGCACTCTTTATCAGTCTATTGGCAATTATCGGCAGTAGCATCGGGTTCGCCCTTGTTTTACGGTTTCATAAGCGAATTTTTGCGGGGTTCACAACGAAACAGGTCATCGTCATCGCGCTATTCGGCACAACAGTTTTTGTGACGGTGATAGTGCCATCAACACTATTTCTCAATTTAATCCATGCTATCCTCGGTCCCTTTTCTGTACTGCTGACGGGTTTGATAAATGAGACGCTCTATTATGCTTTGCTCACTGCACTGTTAATTTATATCCATGGGGATCCAGAGGGATCAACACGGGACAATAAAGGCAGCGGCGTAATCTTGCTTGTCTCAGCGGTGCGTCTACTGCTCAGCGGTGTCACGTTCGGACTTTTCACACCCGTTGCAATTATCTACACCGGCACGAGTGTGCTTCTACTGGAAACTGGATTTCTATTGGTGCGAAGACGAAATATAGTGGCGTGGGCAGTCGTGCTTGGACTCTGCGATGCGATTGCCGTTTATGTCGATTTCCAACTCTCTATACTGTTTTACCGGCTTTTCTACGCCGATTGGTATATTGTGTTACGAGTCCTGATAGAAGGGTTCGCCTATACCTTTATCGGCGTGCTGCTCGGCGCGAGATTAGGACGCGGGCTCTGGCGTGTAGCAGATTAAATCAGGAGGACAACAATGCAGCGAATTCCGTTTTTGAGTCTACTTTGCTTGTTTTTTATTTTACCTATTAGCATTGCGACAGCCGAGATGCGTGTCAACTGGATACGGACAGGTGTAATGCTTGAATTTTCGCTCGACGACGATTTTGAAGGCAGTATCAGCGTCTCAACCGTGTCTAACGGCATAGCACATAAATTAGCTGAAACCCCGACAGTTACAGAATTCAATACACAGCCCAATGCCAAGCGCATACTGCTCCAATTTCCGTGGCACCCTAACGAAGCGTATCAATTTCATTTTCGCTTAAGTGATACCAAAATAACAGCGACTGCCCCGCTTAAGCCGACACCCTACGTTATCAGTACGGTTGAATTGGATGGTCTTTTATCTCTGATGGAGAACTTGCGTCAACCTGCGAAACCGACCGCGATTGCCTTGGGACATGGAAATGCCCCTTATGCACATAGATTAGCGGTTGCGACTGATAGGGGGCACCTTGCGGTTCTCCAAACGCTCTCAGGCAAATCACTCTGGGAGACCCGAATTTCGGAAGGTTATGTGAAAAGAATGGCGTTCAGTCCAGACAATAAGTTGCTCTATATCGGTGAGCAGGCAGCAGATGGCTATATCTACTGCTACGACTTCGCAGCTACTGAGTCAACACTTCGCTGGAAATACCGCACCGCTGACGACATCGAGACCTCCGTGCCGAGCAACCCGGACAGCGTCTACGCTTGGGTCAACTATCCTGGTCCAGTCTGCATGCGTACACTCGCTAACGGCGACCTTTTGGTCGCAAGTGTGCATGCGTGGACAGAGAACGAGGTCCCCTTAAAAAAATCGCAGCTGTACCGGTTTGATAATGGAACGGGAGATGTCATCTGGAAGTGGCCCCGCGATGGCGCGATGCAAAAGATAATTCGCTGGTTTGACGTAGATGCCGATGGGGAAACCCTCGCGCTCCTAACGGATGCAGGATACAATTTACAAGGAAGCACCCCTGATGAAGAGGGTGCGGTCAACGGAAGACTCTCTGTGTTGAACGCGAAAGACGGAACAGAGAAGTGGCACGCCGATATTGAACCTTTAGGCAAGTATTTTTCGCAGGTCACATTTTGGCGAGGTGTTAGCATATCCCCCGACGGTAGATTTATCAATGTAACAACAGACGACGGCCGCGCCTTTATCTTTGATGTCAATACCCGCAAACCGATATGGCAGGAAGACTTGACAACGCCATTGGAGATAAGCGGGATCCCGATTGTCGCGACTTCCGGCACGATCGGGGCGACGGATACGGCAGCACTTTTTGTCACTGGGGATACGTATGTTCCGTATCATCTCCAAAAAGGCGCGCAACGCCCTTCAGCAGCACACCCAAATGGGATGACGTTGTTTGCTTATGCGTGGTCTGGTGAAAAAATCTGGCAGTGGCAACTTGAGAATATGCCACAAGGCTTAAGCATTGATGCGAAAGACCGCTACGCGGCACTCTCTGTTTCTAAGCGTACGCGGGATCCGAATGAGAGTCTTCACGGTGTATCGGTATTTGATTTGACAACAGCAGGCAGCGGCTTATCAAAATACCTGTACACCTATCGCACAGAGGGGCAGCTCCCTTATGATACACTTGCGATCAGTGCAGATGGTGCGTTCATCGTTGCCGTTGAAGTGCCGATAGCAATGCCAGATGAGACAGTGCGCGGAAAAAATCGGGTGCATGTGCTGTATTGATTTTTGGTTGCCTGACAGAGACATTCAAGGGAACAACAAATCTGTTGTTCCCTCTATTGCAACTTGATAGCAGACACAAAAAGAGAATTCACTTTGACATTGTATATTGAGCGACCGCGTTTTGCGTGGATACAATCACACTCTGTAACGCTTGAAAGTAATTCATTTCAGCGATCTTAATCGTGTGTTGATCCTCGGTTGCACGGGCGCGTTTGAGTGCTTCCCAATTCAACACGAGTATCCGATTCGTTTGCTCTAAAATTTTCCAATTCGCGTTTGAAATCATCAGTACCCTCCAGAAAGATGTTCACGCTATCGGCGGCTTGTCGTTCCGCTCAAACAGCGCGTTCAACGCTTGGCTCAGCAAGTTTTGGATACTCGTCTCCTGCTCCAACGCGAGCATCTTTAACTGCCGATGCACATCTTTATCAAAATGTCCCGAAATCATCTTTTTACCTTGACGAGAGGGCGGCACTATCGCAGCCGGCTTCGGTGTCGTCTCTTGCCGAACCTGCTCGGTACCACTCCGTGTTTCTGTGGGTGTCGGTTTGTTAACCATCGGACCTCCAATGCGTTGGCAGGGTCGTCCAGCTCACGCCACCCTTGCCTGATAGAATTACCATAGTTTCCATTTACGCCTCCACACATATCCACATGTTCACATGTATACATGTATGCTATTACAAACGTTGGGTTTGCAGATCGGTTACAGATTTTGTTTTATAAAGCCCGATTTCTTTTTCACGTGACTATTATGCCAAAATATTGTATACTTATTTTGTATAATTTTCGATTTTCGGTCAAAACTGATTTCTGGACGATGTGCTTGAAAACCAAACCGATGCAACTTCAGTTCTACACCAAGCCTGACTGTCCACTTTGTGACGAGGCGAAGGCTGTCCTCCAGGAGGTCGGTGCGAAAGCATCGTTTATTGCGGTAACGGAAATCGACATCACGAAAGACCTAAAACTATTCACGAAATATAAATATCGGATTCCTGTGCTTGAGTTGGATGGAAAACCGCTTTTTACGCATCACGTTAAGCGGTGGAAGTTGATGTGGCAGCTACAATGGCACCGGGTTCGGAGGTACTTCACCGGTAGGCGGGATCTGTAATCCCGATACACAATTCTAATCTAAGGAGATCACGCGTATGGCATTTCCATCTCACGGCACAACGCATCGATCCACAGTAACAGGGACACGCGGTATGTCGACAAGCGCGCATCCGCTCGCGAGCCTTGCGGGCGCGCGGATGTTGCTGGCTGGCGGTAATGCGTTTGATGCAGCGGTCGCGGTCGCTGCAACGCTTAACGTCGCTGAACCTTATATGTCCGGTATTGCTGGCAACGGGTATATGCTGATCTATAGTGCAAAAGAAAAAAAGCATAGGGTGTTAGATTATCTCGGCACTGCACCTTACGCAGCCACACTGGATGTCTATCCGACACTCGAAAGTCAGCAGATCGGCATCCGTGCAGGGATGGTGCCAGGCGGATGTGGGGGCTGGTTGGCACTGCTGGAACGTTACGGAAGTATGGCGCATGCAGATGTCTTCGCGCCGGCGATTGAATTGGCGGAAAATGGATACGCCGTCACCGTCAAAAATGCGGAATTCATGGCGGGTGCGTACCACTATTTCTCGGAACGCGCTGCCGAAGTTATCGCCTCGCGAGGAAGAACCCCCCATCCCGGCGAAGTTTTGATCCAGAAGGACCTCGCCCAAACGTTTCGCACGGTTGCAGAAGGCGGTGCAGAAGCGTTCTATCGCGGCGACATCGCAAAAGAGATTGTCCGCTTTTCCGAAGAAACCGATGGGCTGATTACCGAAAAGGACTTGGCTGACTTTGAAGTAGAATGGCAAGAACCGATCTCAGTTACCTACAAAGATTACGAAGTCTACTGTCCACCACCCCCGTGTTCAGGCTTTCAGTACTTAGAGACGCTGAATATCTTAGAGAACGACGCACTTGCTGAACTCGGACACAATACGCCCGAATACTTACATCTACTCATTGAAGCGATTAAGTTAGCGAGTGCCGATAGAGCCGAATACGCCCCGCGGCCGAACCCACCGATTGAGCGGTTGTTATCTAAAGACTATGCACAGGCACAACGCAAACGGATCGGCGAACAGGCAGCCGTCAGTGGCGGTGAACGTTGGACAAAGGATAAACTTCCCGGCGAAATCCGTGCTGACGATTGGACGACCGAATGTACAACCCATTTTGACACCGCTGATGCGGAGGGCAATATCGTCGCCGTGACACAGAGTCTCGGACAACCGTTCGGCTCAGGCGTAATTCTCGGATCCACCGGAATGTTTCTCAACAATTTTATGAACTGGTTCGACAGGATTCCAGAGAGCCCGAATGCTGTTGGACCGCACAAGCGGATAGAGATGTGTATGTCGCCGTGTCAAGTTTGGAAAGGTGGTAATCCCTTCGCAGCAATTGGGACACCCGGCAGCCACGGTATCCTACAGACGACACTACAGATGGTGTTGAACCTGATTGAGCACGGGATGAACGTTCAAGCAGCGATTGAAGCACCCCGTATCCGATTGGTAAACCCTGGAACACATGTGAGTATGGAGGGACGCATCCCTGTTGCGGTGCGCGCAGCGTTGGAAGCGCGCGGACATGACGTAGAAGTGCTGCCTGACTGGACAGCGACTGTCGGAGGCGGGCACGGTATCGCTTTTGATCCTGAAGAAGGCAGTTTCATGGGCGGTGCTGACCCCCGGCGCGATGGGTATGCAATCGGTGTGTAGTTTCTATTAACAAAGTAATTTTTGTTTTTGGAGGAAATATGCGAAATTTTAGCACATTGCACAAATATCTTTTTTTAGGTTTAGCACTAATTTTAATCTCTGGTTGCGACAGGATTTCGGACGTAACCCTTACTGAGCCCCCCGCTGCACCGCTTCGCGTAACCATGATATATCCAACCGATTGCGTCGGGAGTGCAGCTTACTGTGACGCTTTCAATATTGGTGTCCAAACTGCAGCAGCTGAGCTCGAAATTAGTCTTAAAGAGGTTAGTGGAAATGAAAACGATCCGGTAGCGTCAGAGATGGCGGTCAGAGATGCCGCACAGACTTCGGACCTCGTTTTGGCAGCGGGTTACCAACTCGGAGAACCGCTCGCTCGCGTTGCCGCTGAATTTCCGGATGTCAAGTTCGCCATTTTTGATGTTGTGCTTGATATTCCGAATGTGGCATCTGTCAACTACAAGTCAAACGAAGGTTCATTTTTAGTCGGCGCGATTGCGGCACTCAAAACAGAGAGCGGTAAAATCGGTTATATCGGCGGCGCGGATGTCCTCTTACTACACGAATTTGAAGCTGGTTACGTTGCCGGGATTCAGGCGATCCATCCAGAAGCGGAAATTTCTATTGATTACATCAGTCTGGATGCAACCGGGTTCGGTCAGCCGGATAAGGCAAACGAGCTCGCGTTAGCACAATATGAGAGCGGCGTTGATGTGATTTACACCGCAGCCGGCGGCGCGGGTCAAGGCGTGCTTGAAGCCGCGCAAGCACAACAGAAATATATCATTTGGGTCGATTCTAACGGTAATCATCTTGCCCCCGGTATCGTTCTAACGAGCATGGTTAAAGAGATCCCTATCGTTGTGCAAACAATCATCCGTGAAACCGTTGCAGATAAATTTATGCCCGGTATTCGATACTTTGGGCTCGAAGATGGCGGTGTGAGTTATGCCGTTGATGAACACAATCAGTCTCTGCTTTCAGATGACATGGTGGCAACCGTTGAGTCGCTGAAAGCAAAAATTATTGCTGGCGAGATTGTTGTTCCCGACACAGTTTCGCTGCCGAGAGAATAATATGAAGTGGATATATCTCTTAGCTGCTATTTGCCTGTTTGCGGCTTTAAATGGGTGTACGCAAGAGAAAGATGATACGCGCTGGGGCTTGCCTAAAGGTGCGAAATTGCGTATCGGTAGAGGGCGGGTGGAGGATGTAAAATTCTCGCCGGATGGGAAGCTGCTGGCAGTAGCAAGTTCAGTCGGCATTTGGCTTTACGATACAGAAACTTATACGCCACGCACCCTAATTACAGCGGATAAGGGCGCGGTCACTGCTATCGCTTTCTCCGCAGACTCGCGGCACCTTGCCGGGGGCAGTGGGCACTATACGCTCTCTGTGTGGGACGTACGTTCCGGGCGGCTCCTACGAACGTTCGGTTTGGAGAAAGGGCTTCCGCCGGGGATCGGCGACATTGTAGGGGGCCTGGAGGAGGTCGTTTTCTTAGCATTTTCTCCGGATGGACGCAGCCTCGCGAGTTTCGCGCGGTTTGAAGGAACGCTCCGCTTGTGGAATGCACACACCGGCGATTTGTTGAAGACCTTCTTCAAGGACTATCCTTCAGAACTTACCAAGGCCGCAGCGTTTTCTCAGGACGGACAGACGCTTGCCATTGCGGATGGGGATGGGGGTCACGGCAGAATTAGTTTGTGGGACGCTGAAACACATAGATACCGAAATACCATCTTAACGAAAGCTGTTATCTCTATGGCGTTTTCTCCGGATGGACGCACGCTCGCCGCTGTTGTAGGAAGATATGATGATGACAAGGCACTCCTTGTATGGAATATGCACACCAGAAAATGGCTCCGGACGCTCACAGGACACACAGGTTCAATCGATACCTTAGCCTTTTCTCTAAATAACCGAATTGTGGCAGGTGGGGACGACGGTGACCGGGTGTTACGGATGTGGGATGCGCGCACAGGGGATTTGCTGAGAACGTTCAAGGGACATACGGATTTCGTTCGCGTGCTCGCCTTCTCTCCAAGCGGTGAGACGCTTGTGAGTGCCAGTTTCGATAATACATTGCGGGTGTGGGATACTGAAACCGGGCAGCAAAAGAGAGTCCTCATGGAGCACATAGGTTGGGGTAAGGGTGTAGTGTTCTCTCCAGATGGACGGTGGCTTGCAAGTATAAGCTACGATGATAAAATCCGCTTGTGGGATAGACACACGGGACACCTGTTGCGAGTGCTCAGCGGGCACACGGGTCCAGTTACTGCTGTAGCCGTTTCGTCGGATGGGAGAACCCTTGCAAGTATTGGACGTTTTCCTGACAGGACGCTCCGGTTATGGAATCCTGAAACCGGTGAGCTGTTGAAAACGGTTTCGGAATATGTCGGAAAGCGGACATGTGTATTTTCTCCCGATAGTCAAACACTTGCTACCGGCGGCGGTAGAGAGGGGACAGTTCGCTTATTTGATGTCGCAACCGGTAGACTGTTGAAAACTTTGGTAGACTCTAAAAACATAGTTAAGACGGTGGCGTTTTCTCCGGATGGGAAACTTCTTGCTGGTGGCGGTTGGTCAACAGGGTTTTGTATCTGGGATGTTCAGACGGGTGATCTGCTGAAAACTTTTTCAGAGGCGTATGGTGTCGAAATTCTGGCGTTTTCTCCGAATGGCAAAACGCTTGCCAGCGGCGGTGGGTTTAAAGATGCGACAATCCGTTTGTGGGATATCCGCACGGGTGAAAAACGGTTTACCCTAAAAGGACATGAGAAAAACCCAACGACCGCACATGTCAGCGATGTCTATGCTATTGCATTCTCGCCGGATGGGATGTTACTTGCCAGTGGTGGCATAGACGGTACGGTCCGTTTGTGGGATCCGACCACAGGCTCGGCGTTATCTACTTTCGTAGGAAATCAGAGCTCTGTTTCGGCAGTTGCGTTTTCTCCGGATGGTAAAACGCTTGCCAGTGGTGAATCCGCGATCTTTCTGTGGGATGTTGACGCAGTTTTGCGAAGGATAGTGGACTAAATCAAGTCGCCTACCCCACCAATTTTCATAACGCGACTTCTAATAACTTCGCAGGATAGTACCTTTCGCGCCGACAATCCAGCCTGCATTTTTTTGGAGGTGAATGTCCTGCAAATTATATTTTGCAGGGGTCGGATACCGACTCCACATTTTACCACCATCAGTTGTATGGAGGATTAAACCTTTTTCACCGACTGCCCATCCGCGCTTCTCGTCGCGGAATGCCACGTCTCGTAAGCTCTGATTCACAGGAGTCTTTTGGCGAACCCATGTCTGGCCGCCATCAGTCGTCCCAAGGATCAGCCCGTTTGTGCCGACGATCCACCCATCCTTTACATTCGCGAAGTGGACAGCAAAGAGGTGTTGCTCGGCGTTGCTTCTCTGATGCACCCAGCGTTGACCACCGTCTTTGGTATGGAGCACCTCACCTTCTTCGCCAACGATCCAACCGTGTTCTGTGTCAACGAAATGGACTCCCCATAAATGTTTATCAGAAAGGTTTCTGTGGTTTTCCCAACGACTCCCGCCATCTGTTGTGTGAAGAATAGTGCCCGATCCGCCGACTGCCCAACCTTCGGTCGTACTCACAAAATACAGATCTAAGATACCGGGGGGTCTTTTCCCTTCGCCACGAACTTGATGTTGCAGGCTCCAAGAAGCACCGCCACTGCCTGTGTAATGCACCTTCCCGATACTCACAAGCCAACCATTATTCGGTGTCGTAAAACTAACTTCTGTCAATGTCCCTTTCGACACAGCTGCTTTAGTCCAAGTCAGCCCACTATTGCTGGTAGATAGTATTGTGCCAGCAGTGCCGACTGCCCATCCACGTTCTGCACCCACAAAATGGACACCGTAGAGATGTTCACCGGTACCGCTTTCAAGCTGTCGCCACTCAAATTGCACTGAATCTCTGGAACAACCGAGGTAGACGAGGCTTCCAAGTATGATAATAAGCGCGAGCGCGTTTTTTTTCTGCATTTTGATCCTCTCTGAATAAATTTTTGTTGCATCTATTTTTGAAGCGTGATAAACTATATTATACGGAATTCATTGTGGATTGTCAATTGTTTGTCAGCGAACTGCGTATCATACGTATTAAATATAGCAAGTTTCGTGCCGATTGATAATACCGCGGTGGGACGGTTCTCTATAGGATAACCGTAAAGTCCTGCACAAAACGGGGCATATTTTACTGCAGCGTTGCACAAAATAGGGCAGGACTAACAAGCATTGATGCTGTAGGTTTTCGGTTATGGAAGAATCCGCAATAAGAGATCGGACAACAAGGAAAAAATGCATGAAAACCTTAAACGATTTTGAATTCAAGCAAAGAAAATATATGCCGGTGTTTCCGAAAGCGAATGGAAAACCGACGATCTATATTGAAGGATACCCTTGCGAGGACGATGAACCTATGTCCGCAACAGATTTTCACGGTGAACAAATTATGACTTTGGGTGATCAATTCTCACGGTACTTTGCGATCCACCCACACATTTACATCGGTATTGACAACTTCCTCTATTACCGTGAAGGCGACATGAAAAAATTCGTTGCCCCCGATATTTATGTCGTGTTAGGGGCTGATAAATATCCACTGCGGCGTAGTTTTTATACATGGGCAGAGGGTGCAGTTCCTGCAGCGGTGTTTGAATTCCTATCAGATGCGACTGCGAATCGCGATCGCCAAGAAAAAGTGGAGATCTATCTAAGGGAGATAGGTGCCCAAGAATACTTTATTCATCAACCGGAGTGGGAGAAACCTGCGGAGTTCCGTGGATGGCGGCGGAATGCCGCCGGTGAGATCGTTGAGATAGTGCAGGATGCGGAGGGCGGTCTGTTCAGCGAAGCATTGAATCTATATTTCCGGTGGCAGGTGCAACTGGATACACACACGCGGTTGTTACGGCCGTATTTGCCCGATGGCACACCGCTAACGACTTCGAGGGAAGAAGAACAGTTGAGGGTGGAAGCGGAAGAACGGGCAGCCGAGGAAGCCGCACGCCGGCGAGCGGCAGAAGCGGAATTAGAACGTCTCCGCGCGCAACTTGCTGAACGCTAACACCAAAACTGGCACATTATGTACATTATCGGTATTGATGGCGGCGGGACGAAAACGGTCGGTATTCTAATGGCGGAAACGCGGCAACATCTTGCACAAGTGCAATCGGGTCCCTCAAATTACCACGTCGTTGGTGAAGCGAAAACGCAAACGGTTTTGAAAAGCGTTGTCGCAGAAC
Organism: Candidatus Poribacteria bacterium; assembly: GCA_963668035.1. GTDB lineage: Bacteria > Poribacteria > WGA-4E > WGA-4E > WGA-3G > WGA-3G. The sequence goes on from OY764073.1 coordinate 3,190,781, forward strand.
TTTGTGAAAAAGCAGGAATCTCGTCAACAAGTGCTATCCACTTCTGTCTCGGCATGGCAGGCTTGGGACGCGCCGAAGATAAAAAAGTCATTGGCAGGATTTGTGATGAACTCGGCATCCGCGAAAATCGTATCCTGACGCACGATGCGCACATCGCACTCGTTGGTGGCACGGAGAAACAGCACGGTGTTATTGTCATTTCAGGGACCGGTGCTATCGTCTACGGCATCAATGCTGATGGTAAAGAGGCACGCGCAAGCGGATGGGGCTATCTGCTCGGCGATGAAGGCAGCGGTTACGACATCGCTATAAAAGGACTTAGAGCTGTCGCTCGTGCTGCTGATGGCAGAGGCAGACCAACTGAATTGACGCACCGAATGCTTAATGCGCTGCAACGCAACGCGCCAGACGAACTGATCCGCTGGGTGCATGCTGCGAGTAGAGATACCATCGCGCAATTGGCTAAAATCGTATTTGATGCTGCCCGAACACCCGACGCGGCAGCCGAACAGATTGTTGATGCAGCTGCCGATGAACTCGTTTGTGCTGCAAGCAGTGTGATTGGACAGTTAGAATTCGGAGCGGCGTTTGATATTGTGCTCAGTGGTGGCAATTTTATCCATCAGCCGATGTTTGTTGATAAACTCAGCCAACAGTTCGAGCGGATTGCCCCAAATGCGTCCGTCCACCTACCGAAACGCGATCCAGTGTACGGTGCTGTATTGTTAGCGCAAAATAGTTTATAGGGGCTGGGTAACCCAGAAGAAACCCCCAAGCAAAAACACCCCTACGAGGGTGCGAAACCGTTAGCCCGTAATGAAATGGAGGGCGGATATACGGGAAGGCACGTCAATATCCAAACCTGCCTCACCGAACCGCAAGGTATAATTAAAAAAACGGAACAGCGAAACCTGAATTCTACCGACATTGACCTGAAATCAACAGCAGAGATCGTTCGGATTTTTCACGAGGAAGATCAAAAAGCGGTAGCAGCAGTAGCGGCAGAATCCGATGCAATTGCATACGCGATTGACCTGTGCGTCGCTGCGTTTCGCGAGGGCGGCAGATTATTCTATGTAGGTGCAGGAACGAGCGGTAGGCTTGGTGTGTTAGATGCCTCGGAATGTCCGCCAACCTTCAGTACGCCCCCTGAAATGGTGCAGGGAATTATTGCTGGGGGTGATGTCGCCTTGCGTCGCTCCGTGGAGGGTGAAGAAGATAAACCTGAACGCGGCGCGCACGCTATCCGAGAACGGCAACTGACACCGAAGGACGTGCTTGTCGGGATCGCAAGTAGTGGACAGACACCTTATGTTATAGGGGCTTTGAAGGCAGCACATGCTATCGGGGCAACAACGATGTTTCTCTGTTGTGTCCCACCGCCTGAGCAGCTAAAGGAGTGTGTAACGCATTTTATCACACCGATCGTCGGTCCCGAAATCATCACTGGTTCAACCCGATTGAAGGCAGGCACTGCCACAAAACTGGTGCTGAACATGCTCACGACCGTTTCTATGATAAAACTCGGTAAGGTCTATAACAATCTGATGGTAGATGTGAATGCCTCTAACACGAAATTGGTCGCGCGGAGCGTTCGGATTGTTCAAGCCGTCACAGGTGTAGACACTGCAACCGCCGAAGCAGCTTTAGCACAAGCGGATGGACGAGCGAAACTCGCTATTGTGATGCTCACAAAAGGATTGAACCCGACAGATGCAGACGCGCTATTGGAAAAACATGCAGGATTTCTAAGGCAGATTCTTGAAACTGACAGCTGAATAACCGATAACGATAAAAAAGGAGAACCCATGGCTACAAAAGTTGGGCTTGCCAAAACCGGCAGGCGCCGGTCTAATGTCTTTGAGGCGTTGAACAATATACGTGAAGACCTCACCCCAAAAGTCCGTGAACAGGTGCTGTTGAAACCGAATTTTCTCTCCAGTACAAATCAACTCGCTTCGTCGCATGTAGACACAATGCGTGGGGCGTTGGATTTTCTGTTCAGCACACCACAACCACCGAAAGAGGTAATTATTGCTGAAGGTGCGAATGAGAAATTTTCGGGTGAGGCGTTCCAGATTTTCGGTTATGAAGCACTCCAAGCCGAATATGATGTGCCAATCCGGCTTGTTGATCTGCATCAAGAGACCGAATGGGTAGAAACCAGAGTCTTTCTGGCGGGACGCGACGAAGATACTGTGCGGATGCCGAAAACAGTCCTCGATTGTCCTTGCACTATCTCCGTGGCTATCGCTAAAACGCATGATGCCGGGGTTGTGACGCTCGCGATGAAGAATATGATTATGGGAACCCTGCATAAAGAGGATCGGATTAAAATGCACGGCTACCATAGCCACGCAGACAGAGTCCTGCCACGCGAAGCACAGACCCTCAATATCAACTTGCTCCGGCTTTCGCGCCACCTTAAGCCCGACATCGCTATCGTTGATGGCACCGTTGGGTTACAGGGGAACGGTCCTGGCGGCACCGATTCTGTCCCGCTTGGCATTGCCGTTGTCAGCGGGGATGTGTTCGCTGCAGACGCAGTCACCACAAAAACGATGGGATTTGAACCGTTGGAGATCGGGCTCTTCCATTACGCAAACGAAATGGGATACGGCACTGCTGATCTGAATAATATTGACATCGTCGGCCCCGCCGTTGAGTCGGTTGCTACAGCGTTTAAGCCTCATGAGACGGCTGACCTTCAGTTTCAATGGCAAGAAGCGGATCCGGCGGAATATCTGGCGGCAGACTAACAACCTTTGATAAGCAGCACTTGAATGATGGCTCCCTTGCCTTAACCTTGAACGGCTTTTGGCACTGTTTACTCCAGATATTTAACCAATTCATCTGAACGCACCGTAAGGTAAACTAAAAAATGAAACGTTTCTGTAATATCCTGATCCTATTTTCACTCGTCTTTACAACGCCAGTGTGGGCATGGTGGGGCGGCGGGCACGATATCCTTACGCAAGCAGCTGTGCAAGCACTCCCAGAAGAGATGCCTGAATTTTTTCGATCCGCAGAGAAAATGATCGCCCACTGTGCCTACGACCCAGATATATCTAAGGAGCGCGGCACGCCGCACGCACGGCAGGCTGAATACGGCGAACACTACATCGATATAGAACTGTTCGGCGAACACCCGATCCCAGAAGGACGCGATGCACATCTTAAATTATGTGCTGAGTTAGGGCTCGAACCCCGAAAGGTCGGCACGCTGCCTTATGCACTCGCTGAATGGACAGAACGGCTCACTGTCGCTTTCGCAGAATATCGCAAGTGGCCCGATAACCCGATGATCCAGCACAAATGTTTTCTCTATGCAGGCTTCTTGGCGCATTACGCTCAGGATATGTGCCAGCCGTTGCACCTAACCATTCATTTTGACGGACTGGTTCAGAAAGATGGAACACGCCTGCATGCCGGTATCCATGAGAAAGTTGATTCGGCAATTGAGCGCTTAGAACTGCCTCCAATGGACCTGTCGAGCAGACAACGGATTGAAGCTGTCGACGATTTGATGCCCGCGATCATCGAACAGATCAAAGCAGGGTTCAGTCTTGTAGACAACGTTTATGCACTCGCCGAAGACTGGCAAAATTTGAAAGAACCGACACCTGCTTTGGTCGATTTTACAAATGACAGAGCGCGTGAAGCTGTGCGCTGGACGGCTACGCTCTATTTAACCGCATGGCAGCTCTCTGAAACGCATAGACTACCCGGTTGGCTGGACCGTGCGCAAAACGATAAAGACATATCACACTAACAAGGAGAAATAACTTTGTTACAACAGTGGAAACCTGACCCAACATTTTATCCATCACCGAAGATGGCGATCCAAGCCCCGATTGAAGAAATCGCCTACGTCGCTGCACCCCGGGATGATGGAAACCCCGATACGATGTGCGTTGTCGATCTCAATAAGGACTCTGACACTTATAGTCAAATTATTAATAAACAGGAATTCGGGGTGCAGGACGAACTGCACCACTTCGGATGGAACGCTTGTAGTGCTGCACTTTGCCCCTACGCGCCACACCCTTATGTCGAAAGACGTTACCTCGTTGTGCCAGCGTTGCGGAGTTCTAATATTTACATCCTTGATGTCAAACCGGATCCTAGGTCCCCACAACTCATCAAAACTTTAGATGTCAATGAAGTCGAGTCGCGTTCTGGATATACCCGTCCGCATACGGTACATTGCGGTCCCGAAGGCATCTACGTCAGTGCATTGGCTTCAGCCGGTTCAGAAGATGGACCTGGCGGCATATTCCTCATGGACCACTACAATTTCAACATTCTCGGGCAGTGGGAAGTAGAACGCGGCCCGCAATCCCTCTCTTACGATTTCTGGTGGCATTTGGGGTATGATATTGCCGTCACCAGCGAGTGGGGCTATCCGGCGATGATTGAAAACGGCGTGAGCCTTGAAGACTTAGGGGAACGTAAGTTCGGACATAAGATTCATATCTGGGATATCCGACACCGGAAGAACATCCAGACACTGGACCTCGGTGACGACTATCAGATGATTTTGGAACTACGTCCCGCGCATGATCCAACCAAAGCTTATGGTTTCGTTAATGCCGTACTGAATATGAACGATCTCTCCAGTTCCATCTGGACGTGGTATAAAGATGGAGACGATTGGGGCATTCAAAAGATTATTGATATTCCGGCACAGGCACCTGAAAACCCAGATGATTTGCCGCCTGCTCTGAAGGATATCGGCATGATCCCGCCCCTTGTTACCGACCACATCCTCTCGTTGGATGACCGGTTCCTATATGTCTCCTGCTGGGGCACCGGAGAGATGTTGCAATACGACGTATCCGATCCGTTTAATCCGAAGCATACCGGCACCCTCGAGATAGGCGGGATTACCAAATCGCACCCGCACCCATCAGCCGGACCGGTAGGCGGTGGTCCCCAGATGGTCGAATTAAGTCGTGACGGCAAACGTCTCTACTTCACGAATTCGCTCTACGTCGCTTGGGACAACCAATTCTACCCGAATCACGCCAACGGTTGGATGGTGAAAGCAGATGTGAACGTAGAGGATGGCGGCTTGGCATTAGACCCTGATTTCTTCGTAGATTTCGGCGAGAGTCGTGCCCATCAGATTCGGTTACAAGGCGGAGACAGTTCTTCCGATTCTTATTGTTACCCATAGGAATTTCGTAGGGGCTGGACATGTAATACAAGGAATGGATTTAGTCTATCCGCAGACTAAATCCCCCAGCCCCTACGGTAAAAGATATTTGACGTTTCTATAGGCAGAAAGGTTTCCTTTATGGATACTGTTTCATGGTTAGGCATGCTCGGTTTGGGCGCGTATCACGGTATTAATCCGGGGATGGGTTGGCTTTTCGCGGTCGCTTTAGGCATGCAAGAAAAACGGAGAAGTGCGGTGCTTGGTGCCCTTTTTCCGATGGCACTCGGACACGCCATTTCCATCGCAGTCGTTGTTTTAGTGATAGCTTTGGCACAGCAACAGATACCGGAGAATGTGCTGCGCATCGCTTGTGCGGTTGTCTTGTTCGGGTTTGGCGTGTACAAACTTCTCAGTCCGCGACATCCGAAGTGGGTCGGGATGCGTGTCGGTTTCAAAGACTTAACGATCTGGTCTTTCCTGATGGCATCTGCACACGGGGCAGGTTTGATGTTGGCACCGTTGCTGTTACGGATGCCTGCTGCCGAAGCGTCTTCTGACATGCATCACGGTGCGATGCAGATGACAGATAACGCTGTGATGTTATTATCTGCAGTGGGGGTGCATACGCTCAGTTTTTTCGTCGTGACGGGGGTTGTGGCGGTTATTGTTTACGAGGTGGTAGGACTTGCGTTGCTACGAAAGGCGTGGTTTAATATGGATCTGTTGTGGTCCATCGCTTTGATGATTGCTGGTATTGTTACGCTTTTCTGGAAGCATTAAGAAGTTGTCTTGCATCTTTCGTCAAAGGACCTTCAACGCTGCTTCATATTTATCTCTAACAAGGTCTTGGACATCTGCTCGTAACTTCTGCCAGCTCCGCTCTAACTTTGCCTTGACCCATAGCCTACCTTCATCAATTCCCATGCCGTGATGGATGTATGCCAAGTATAAAAGCGACGGAGCTTGTTCAATATGGGACATAGCATCCGCATTGGCAAGACATTCACCCTCCGCGCTCCGATGTTCTATGACGACACTCGCTCGGTGTGTTGCGATGGCGTGTTTGACAGCATCCGTTTTTGCTTTCGGATAGCCGAAACGTTTAAGCAGTTTCTCCGCTTCAATCGGACTGTGGATATGATGCTCGGCATAAAGTGCTTCGTCCTTGATACTGGCGTAATCGTGGAGCAGTGCTGCAAGTTCCACAATTTCGGGATCAGCATTAAAACGTGAGGCAAGCCGCTTTGTGTTTTCAACAACTTTCAGAATGTGGTGAGTCCAAATGTCGTAACCGAAGATGTTGGTATCCGCGGCACAAGCTTGTTCAACAATTTTTTCAATATTGCTCCTGATAGTTTCGATCGACACTTTTTCAAGACCCTCCTCATAATTATTTTTTGCGACAACCTCCTCCGAGACCCCAAGGAATCACGCAGATTCATCAGTAGTTACAAGTCCCAGCTGCTCCAGAAAGGAAAGGACATTTTTGATAGACTCTTTGTCTATTTTCCAGTTGTACTCTTCGGCAATCTGCTGAACTTGCGGGAGTGTAAGTGGCCCGTTTCCTTCCCAACTGACAATGTAATGGACCTTTGCAGCAATAGAAAGTTTATTAGAATCACAAGCAAGCTTTTGATCATTGATAAATTTAAGTTTCTGACTCCATTCGTCAAAATCAGGTTTTCCCTGTGCAGCACTCCAGACCTCTTCAGCGACTTCGGGTATTATCGAATAGATATAAGTATGCTTGCGAATTTCACCCCAAGGCGTTTGCTCACCTGATGCAGTCGCAAAAGACTCTGTGGTCTCTTTAAGGACTCCATAATTGACTAAACCATCCAGATGAGCAGCAACAAAACTGCTGTAGGGACCATAGTAATGCGGGGTAAACCCTAAATCAACATCCATTAGCACCGACAAAAAATAGATTTTCTTTTGGAGGAGCGTTCTGCCCCGCAGTCCATTTTCACCTTCGTTTTTCACAACAAGTAGAAGGATATCAATAATGTGCATGTCATCTCCCTATTAAATACTACGCAAAATTTCTTGAATTTCACGTTTCTGCGTCTCTGATACCTGATATGGTGCATAGACCTGAACTGCTTCCAAGGCGGAAACATCGGTGGAGGGTCTTACGAAAAACAACTCGTTTGCATAGTCAATCATACGCCTTAGTCCGTTTTGATCTTCGTCAAAAATCATGATTGCCTCTGGATTAAGTAAATTGGTCGGAATTCCGTAATTTTGGGTCCGAATCGGCGGTTTACTCACAACCACATAAGCAGCATTAAGATCAAGATATTCTGCAATTTCTGCTTCACACCGCTGCTTCCGTTCCGTATCCGCTAACATCTCATCAAGTCGTGAGTGAAGCAGGACATCCCTCTCATCTTTGAATCTGAGTTCGGAAATTATTTTGAAGAGTTTTCTGTTGTAAAGTCGACCAAAGATTTCTTTGGTTTCTGTTGGGAGGGTTCCTTCAAGATCGCTTTTCAAAATCCCTATTACCTTTTCATCATGATAATTGAGATAGTTCTGAATGAACCCTTTTTTCCTTTGTTCATAATCTTGCTCGGATTCTTCGTTATTTTTTTCAGGATAGCGGTAAAGGTTTGTCATTTCGGGATTGTTTGCATCAATTGCAAGCGTAATTCCGCGCACAATCATTTCATTAGAAATGAGACTAACACGGTGCCAATATACTTGCTGGGTCATGTGATATCGCGCAAGTAAAAGTTGTTCAAGTGCGTAGATTGCTGTGCTTTTAATTGCAAGCGGTGTCACTGAGTTCTCAAGGATAAAACATGCTTCAATTAGTTTTTCCAGATCGTACAACCCATATTTAACACCAGCAAAGTAAGAGTCGCGCAAGAGATAATCCATTTTATCTGCGTCTAATTCACTGGACACAATATCTCTTTTCCAATCCCATGCCTTCTTTTTACCTTCTATCATCTCTATCACGAAATCGCGTTCAGTATCACTCAGAATTTCGTTGATTTCCGGATCCATTCGAATAATATCAACAGTAATTTTCTCATGTATCTTTTCGCGAATTTGTTCCTTATTGGGTGTATTAGCGGCATACTTTTCTAACAGATATTCAGAAACATGACTAAAGGGTCCATGTCCAACATCATGCAGCAACGCCGCAAGTCGAACCCGATCCACATCTTCATTGTATATTCTTCTTGGATGTAATTCTCGGAGCCTGGTGCAAATGCGCCCAGCAATATGCATCACACCAATTGAATGATCAAAGCGTGTATGGACAGCGCCCGGATACACCAGAAACGTCATCGCCAACTGTCGGATCCGACGAAGCCGTTGGAACACTTTGGTGTCAATAAGTTTTTTTTCTATTTTAGAAAGTTTGATAAACCCGTGGATAGGGTCTCTCATTTCATGCGGTCGTTCTGTCATATTAAAATTATACCACTATTTAACAAGTAATTCAAATTTATTTTCTCGAGTTTTGGATTTTTCCGACTTTTCGCGGATTAGAGCATACACATAAAACCTATCCAAGAATGGAAAAACTTTACCAAAGTGGCGCTTACGAATCACTCACCAAAGATGTCCTCGTGCAGCTCGTCATAAACCTTCATGCCGGGTTGAACAAGCGGGGCAAGAATATCTCTCATGAAACTTTCTGCTGTATCCCCACTATGAACTAACCCTAAAATTTCCTCTGCTTGCTGCTGAATACGTTGAACAATAGGTCGCCGTTTGTCGTGAATCTCATCATTTTTCATGACCTTTTCGATTTCTCTATCCTTCGCCTCAAGAAAATCCTGGATCTTATCAGATTTCCCTTCACGCACACACAACTGTGTCAACACCTCATTATCTATGAGGTACTTTTCAATATATTTGCGCGATAAAGTCCGGATCCCCTTTTCGGCGTTATTTGCTATATCCTGCTCGGTTGCGCGGTCTCTATCTCGGAGCCTGAGGATCCCTGCACCCCCGGCAATTGCCTTAATGACAGGAATCAAATGTGTGTCAGTTTTGTCTACATCTCCCCTTCCACCGACGGAAACAAAACGTGTATCAGGATAATGGCTCCCAAAAATCTGATTATAGCAGGCAGCATCAAAGCCTTTGGTAGGATCTTGTGCCTTGCTTTCACAGAGCACAATCCGCTGAGGTGCTATCAATTCAGCAAGGTCACCGAGAGCAACTTCATAGGTTTGTGCCCAGAAGTTTGGATCGGGAGTGACGGGGGTAAGTGTTACCGGTTCGTCAAAATCGTGACCACCGAAATCAAGAAATACAACCGAACCTGGATCTTCACGCCAGAGGTCTCGCGCTTTGCGGACCATGCCGATGGAATGTGTGGCAATCCAAAGTTGAGAGGTGTCAGGGATAAGGTGGTAGAGTTCTTCCAGAAGCTGACCCTGAAGTTTCGTATGGATATGGGCTTCTGGTTCGTCAATGCAAATTATCATTTCATCGTCCTCAGTCTTCGTGACGATAACATCCAGAAGTAAGTCCAATGCAGCCTTCTCACCGCTTGCCAGATTCTGATATGTAAACCTCTCACTTGTCCCCTTATCAAATTCAAAAAGGTCACCATCTGTGGGATGTCCAAGGCTCCTTAAAACTAATGGTGGATCGGTGAATAGTCTACGCATTGCGTCCCGGAGTTCACCAAAAAGTTCGTTTTGAAGATCGGTTAAATTTTGGTCACTTTCTCCAATTTCTGAGCTACGTTCTAACCATTGAGAAGCCAAATACCAACAGTTTAATGCAAAAGTCTGATCGTTCTCCGTGAGCCGAACAAGGCTGCCTTCCTGCAATGGATCATGTCTACTAACAATGGGAGGTTGAGTCACTGAATAGTTCCTGTACGCGGAACGGACATGCATAATTTTTTCCCACTCGCGCGTTAACCCTTTACCATGAAATTCCATTTTTAAATCATCGCCTAAACGGTATAGCGGGTTAATAAGCGTAGCAGTAAAATAAGAGGACCTTCTGTCATTTAGGGTTTGATTTAAGGATCCGTAGTAAGAATAACGATGTCTTCTTTCATCAGATTTGAAATAGTACTCCAGAAGTTGGTAATCGTCATCCGATATTATCCCTTGATCCGATATTATCCCTTGACCGACAGCATTGGGGAAACAGTCCCACAGTTTTAGTGCATCAAACACCGAAGATTTACCACACCCATTCGGACCTATCATCACCACGAGCTTTGCTGTTTCAGGCAACCCTTCAATAGTCAAATCCGTGAAGCGTTTGAAATCCTTTAGCTCAATCGATTTTATCTTCATATATCTTACGCCTCCTTATCTTCAACGCCATAGAGTGCTGCAACTTTCTTATCCAATTTCTTTTCAAGACGAACTACCTTTCTCTCAAGACCTTTCCGCTTGGCAGCAAGAATCTTATCAACTACTTCAACAACCGGTGCCTGCTGCTCAGCCGACACATCCGGGATCGGTAGTTTTTTCCAATCGTCAGGGTAGAGACGAATATTGTGGCGGCGATTTTCCCTCAAAAAGTTACCAGGAACAGTAGAATTCATCACACCCAATAGGAATTTTAGAGAAAACCGGTTACTGGTTTGCTCCAGTTCCTCCCGTTGCGGTAAATCTGGACGTTTCGGTTTTTCGTCACGATAACGTGTCCGTTGTTTAATCGATCTGTTCCGGACCCCTGCTAAGCTGTGCCATGGGATAAAACAGTATGCTGAATCGTTGTGATAGAGAAATTGATTGTCATAAGCAACGCGTAATTTTTCCACATTAGCAGCTATGGTAATTGAGATTAACTTTTCTTCAACTTCATATAATTCCGGGAATGTTCGGCGACGAAACAAGGCAGGCGCGCGTGCTGTCCCCCATTCTAACCATTTATTCCGATCAGGCAGCCACCGTGCAAGATACTTCCCTTCTACAAACGGTTTCGGATGGCGTTCATCCCTTACGTCTGAAACGACATCTCTCAAACCAAATTCGCCATGTGCCCTTTTTTCATCGCCATGTACAACCATACCGACACTAATATAGCAAATTTGGTCAAGCGTTATTGTTGGAACTGTGAATTGCTGTGCAACGGCATCTTCAGGAAAAAAAGTCCGTTGCGTCAGGTTCTGTTGTTCGTCCGTTGGTAAAAGATGCACTGCACCAAATACAGGGTCATGTACACGCCGTTCAGGCTTGTTATCGCTCCCCTCCGCTTGTTGAAAAAGATAGATAACATTTTTCACAGAAGCTTCAAAAATCTGAATCTTGCCGAGGAAATCAAGCCTCCGTATCTTGCTTTTATTCAGAAACCACGCTTGCGATTTCAAGGCGTACTTCGCATGGCAATAGGCATCAGAGACAATCAACGTTGTAAAACCGCCGGGCTTGAGCAGTCTGTAACTCCGTTCAATAAACGGGATATACAGATCCCACTTCTCATAAAGCGTCTCATACTGTTTGCTGTCCTTAATCTCCTGACGCATTACCCTAATTTTTTCTCGCAATATAGGGTCATTTCCGCCTGCATCTGCCCTGACATAAGGCGGATTGCCAATCGTAATATCAAATCCATCCGTGATACCGAACATCCACTCCGGATCGAAGAAACCCGCTGCAGCATTCTGGTTATACGGATCCCACTCAGCAATGCGTTTTGCCTCGGCAATCCCTACCGTGAGTTTCGCCTCGCGCACCTCGTATGCCTTTTCCAATTTTTCCCGTAATTGTCGTTGGGCTCGCGCCTTCGGGACCTGTTCTACCCATGCCGAGATTCTGTTTTGCTCCTGCTGGCACCACGTCTCATGCTCCGTTGCTAATACGTCCGCCAATTGCTCCCGGTACTTCTCCTCATCTTCTATATATTGCAACTTGACTTGACGGTTGTTCTCGCTGAAATACCTGACACGGATCCTCTCAATCTCCTGCCGTAATTGTTGAATGATGTCATTGTCCAGCAACAACTGTACGTCAGGTTCGCTCAATTCCTTCAAACCGATAAGCGTATTCGCAGAGACTAACTTCGTCTCCAGATTGGGGAGCGGACGGATGCCGTAGTTCGCTTCCGGGGTATCGTTCGCTCCCTGCTCAATGACCAGTGAGATAAAAAAACGGAGTTTGGCAATCGTCACAGCGATGGGTTGGATGTCTACACCATAGATACAGTTCTGAATCAGGTAAAGTTTCCTGCCGTAATTGTTGTACTGGTTCGCCGCTGAAAAGACCTCCGCAATACCGGCAAGCGCGACCTCTCGGCTCTGCGGGTCAGGTATCTTTTCCGCCTGTTCAATTTGTCGACGTTTCCAACGTTCATTCTCCGGATCCAATTTTTTCAGGATCAAGACGAGTTTATTGAGAATCCCCATCGGGAAGGCACCGGAACCGACAGCAGGATCAAGGATTTCGAGGGCATCTATCGCTGCAATCATCGGCTCAAGTTCATCTTCATGGATAAGGTGATCGTTGGGTTTATCTTTGTCACCGAGTCGGTCATAAGCGAGCAGATCTTCACGGAGCCGCGTTTCCAACCACTCCCGCTCACCATCATAAGGTGCAACGTTTTCAAGAAAATAGGCGATCAATGCCTCATCTACCATGTAATCAACAATCTGACGTGGCGTGTAATAGGAGCCAGTCGTTTTGCGGGCGGCGGCTTCCGATTCGGGGTTATACACCCCGAGCAGGTTCTCAAAGACTTGTCCGAGCAGTTCCGGGTCTAATGCGACCTCCTGCTCTACGGGTGTGTTCTCTTCAACAGTGAACTTATAGCGCGAGAAAATCTCAAAAATGCCGTTATCTTTTTCAAAAAAGAGTTTTGCCGGGACGTGTAGTCGCTGCTGCTGATTTTCATTGTCCGTAAAACAATCAATACGGACACCCCCCGCGCGTTGTCCCTTAAACGAATCAAGGGAATCGAACAAACCACCATTAACAAAAGGCACCTGTTTGAGATGTTTCAAGAATGCCATAGGGTTTTGGAGGCGGTCTTCATAGCGATATTTATTTGCGTTCCGATTATCCTCATTATTCTTTCTACTGAAAGCGCGGCTACTGAGCGGCGTGTTTAGCGTCGCAAAAAATAGATTTTGCAGGACGGCTTGATAGTAATCGGATGTTTCTGAGTCAAAGTTTTTCAGGTATGTTTGCGCGCCTTTTGCCTCAAAGAGATCTGATGGCACAAGTCCTTTTTCTTTAAGAAACCAGATAAAGAGCAGTCGCGTGACCATTCGGATAACCTGTGTCTTATTCTGTTTATCGGGGAATTTGCACGTCTCTGCTGATGCTGCCCACTCATACCACGCTTCAAGATCACGATAGAAACGTTTATTGAGTGCCTCCGTATTGAGAATCTTTTCCCACGCGGCGTGGAGTGTATCAAAATTGCGAACACTCTCATTCTCAATGAGGTAATGCAGATTAAGCTCCGATACAATGTCAATATGGGCGCGCTTCGGAGACTCAAGGTTAATATCCTTGATAAGGGTCACCTTTTCCAAAACCTGTTTTTTATCGTCGCTGAGGTTAGGTCTACGGTTGATAATGGCGAGGGAGAGCACAGCACCGTATCGGAACATCACCATGATGGATTTTTCAAATGCTTTGTTGATAAAACGGGTGATATTCGCGAGTTGTGTGCGCGTGTAAGTGTCTTTCGTCAGTTGAACCGCGACGAACATATAAGAGGTTCTGAGGGTATCATCTATCTGGGAGCTCTCAAACAACACACCCTGCTCTGGGTCTATCTGTCGGTTAATCTCAGTGTCCGCTACTTGCATGATCTGCAAAAAGAGTTGCCAGTCTTCAATGCGGAGTTTATCAGACGGGTTGGCAGTGTCAAAGGCGGATTCAAAGAGACGATTAAACCTTTCACTGTCTATTTCATCATTTCCGACTCGTCTGCTGTAGTAGCCAAGGGTGTTGAGGAGCGCAGTCGCGGCTTCTCTGAGCGGTTGATTATCAAAGTTCTTTAGGGCGTTCTCAATGTTTTGCCTGATTGTTTCTGAATTCATATAGGTCCTCCCGTAGTGCAAAGTGTTAGCGTTGGGTTTCACTCGGTATTTCTGTTCGGCAAGGGCATCGCTCCAACATCAATTGTCTTGGTATTGGCTGCGTTCCCGAGCTATCCGTTCAACCCAACCTACAAGGAAGCAACCACGAGCCATGTAACCAGTTCAAATTCAGTCTTTTCTGTAATATGACTGTCGGCAGTTGGCAGCAGCGCATCGGGACTGGCATCGAGATGATCGGCGACTTTCCGATTGTATGCATCGCGAATGGATGTCGTGGCTGCATCAATGAGTATCTCATAGATTGTCATATCAGCACCGTTATCGGTTTCCGCATTGAACCAGTGACAGAGTTCCTGATCTGGGGTTGTTTTTCCAACACAGAGTTGGCTAAAGTGTTCTAAAATCCGCTTGGGGTTGGTAAAACCGATTGAGACCTTTCCGTCATCGGTGATGTAGACGAGATAGTACGGATGAATCGGGTTCAGTTTCACCCCTTCTTTATCGTCTTCTTCCTCGAAAACCTGTTTTAAGCAGAAGATAACCCCCGGTTTTATATCAACAGGCAGCCCAAGATATGTGATGGGTCCGGTGACAGCGTACAAACCGAGCGGTGCGTCCCGGAGTTTCGCTTCATTTTCGCGTAGATAGTTAAGCAGCTGCGCCCGAAAATCGTCGAGCGTGAATTGGTTGAGATTCAGCTGCTCCTCAATATCATCAAAGTCAAGGATTTCGGTTTGCATACGGCGGAGTTGTTCGTCGCGATGTGTCCAAACGTTTTCCAAACTTTCATCTCTGTTATTATCCAACGAGAGCAGATCATCATCGCCAGTGGCGGTAAGATTGACAAGTGCCATGCGTGCTTCAACGCGCGGTTTTAGGTTGATGTATTCATCAAGTTCAGGGGTGGGCCAGAAGTTGACGAGATGTACTTTTTCGTTTCGGCTACCGATGCGGTCAATCCGTCCGAAACGTTGAATAATACGGACAGGATTCCAGTGGATATCGTAATTGACGAGATAATCGCAATCTTGTAGGCTTTGCCCTTCGGAGATACAATCCGTAGCGATAAGGAGGTCTATTTCACGGTGTGCATCTTCGCCTTCGGTTTCATCCGCGTCCCGCTCTTTGGAAATCGGTGAGAAATTGGTAAGAATTTCGTCAAAATCATTTCGGACGAGCTTGTTTCTGCTGGCACCGCCTGTAACGACAGCGGTTTCAATATCTAATGTCTCGGTCGCCCATTTGTGCAGGTTCTCGTAGAGATAATTCGCAGTATCGGCAAAAGCGGTAAAGACGAGGATTTTGCGATTCTCTTTTCCGTCCTTGTTCGTTGTCGGATTCTGCACCTTCTCCGAAATAAGCTGCTTGAGTTGTTCCAATTTTGCATCTCGGTCAGCTGTGATGTTTTCAGCACTCTTATGAATTTTTTCCAGTTGCGTTTTATCGCTCCGCAGATCGGTCAACCACTTCTCAAGATCGAGATGTTTATAGAGATAGAATTGATTTTTTCCTGCGGCGATGCCATCTTGTAGCTCGTGATCTTCACCATCACCGTACGCCTTTTCTGCTTCAGCCAACGGATCGAAACCTGTCTGCTTTTCCGATCCCCCACTTAAAAAGTCTTGGATTTCGGATTCAAGTTCAGCAATTTCTGTGATAGTGCGTTCCAATGTGATCGCGAAGGCGGAAACACTGCTCTCAAGCCGTTTGAGGAAGTTCACCTTCATCATACCGATCAGGTTGAACTCGCGCTGGCGGAGCAGTCGCTCGCCATAATGATGGAGGCACTCAGGACAAATATAATCTGATGGAATAAAGCGTGCAAGTTTGTAGCCATCAATTTGCGTGCTAAGCGTTTGGTAGGTCGGAAAGTTACCTTGAACGTCAATTTCAGGAAAGATAGACTGCGGATCATCTCGGTCTGGGAACCCGCCAATTTGGTTAATTGTATCGCTATAGAAGTTTTCAATATGTGTTCGGGAACGTGCAATCGTAAGTCTGTCTAACAACGTAAAAAAGTCAGCGTTCAGGCTCTCCGCAAGACTGTTCTGTGATTTAGATAAATTCGGAACATCTGTCCATTGTTCAAACCTGTCTTGTGCGGTATTGAGCGTGCCTCTGATACTTGGGATGCCTGTCTCTTGAAAAGCCTCGTCGCTGTCCTCTGTAATGAGACGGATCTGATTTTCAAGGTCGGTAAGGCGGTTGTTCACCGGCGTGGCAGAAAGCATAAGCACTTGCGTTTTAGAACCACTCTGGATGATGTCTTCCATCAATTTGTTATATCGGACACCACGGTTGCGGAAGTTATGAGATTCATCAATGACCACGAGGTCGTAACCGTCCCATTCGTGCTGTGCCAAGTCAATACCGTTGGCATCTCCATGTTCTCGACTTAGATCGGTGTGTGCCAGCACGTTGTAACGGAACTGATCGGCTTTGAGCGGATTGCGTTTCCTGCGGTAATGGATCGGATAAAGCGTCCAATTCTGTTCCAATTTTTTGGGACAAAGTACCAAAACATTCGCATTTCGCAGTTCAAAGTATTTGATAATCGCGAGTGCCTCATAAGTTTTGCCCAATCCAACGCTATCCGCGATGATACAGCCATCATAAGCTTTAAGTTTCTGTATGCATGCCTGAACGCCGTGCTTCTGAAAAGCGAAAAGTTTCTGCCAGATTTCTGTCTCCTGAAATCTGGGATTTGCTTGGGCAAATTCTGCGTCCGTCGCATCTTCCAAGAAGCCTTCAAAGAGGTGATAGAGCGTTTTATAATAGATGAATTCGGGGGCTTTGTCTTGATAAGCGTTCGCCAGATTTCGCAAAACCTCATCCGTAACATCCATCACTTGATCCGACTCCCAGAGGTTATCAAACCATGTTTTCAGGTCGGCGCAATCGCTTTTGCTGTCAACTTCAAGGTTCAGTTCAATGTTGCTTGCCTTTTGGCTTAACCCCAAACCGCGTACTGTGAAATTAGAACTGCCGATGATCGCATCTTCGCTTCCGTCCTTCTCAATATAATACATCTTACCGTGCAAGAAATTTGATTTTTGGACTGATTTGATCGTTACTTTGTCTTTAATCCACTCGGAGCATGCCTTAGCAGTCTCACTTTGGGAAATTTCGTTACGGATCCCTAAACCGATCTCAGTGAGACGAAACGCTTTACTCTCTGTTTTTGAAGGATCCATGCCCCCGATGACCCCCGGCTCACCGAACAGAAAACGGAGATTATCAATACTTGTAAGTGAATCTCTGAGTGCATTGAAGGCATTGATTGTAAAATAGGCGGAGACGAAGGAGAGTGACGACCCGTCTTGAATCTTATCGCGTAGAAATTCGGCGACGGTGCCGTACATGCCGTTGTCTCGGATGCGGGAGGTATTTGACATCGTGTTTTCTTCTATCAGTTTATGCTACTTTTCCAAAGTTTCGTGTGAATTACAACGCACACAAAACCTTATGGATTTCGACCGTAGCGAGCGTATCTAACTCGCAATATTCTTTCAAGTGTCTAATCAGCTTGCTTTTTTCCGTTTCATCTGTGGTACGGATCATCGTATCCCAGACAGCCTGAGCTTCCAGTCCATCCTGAACAACATCCAGGTCGTCATAGCACAACGAAGGCACTAAAACAGGAAGCACCCTCTTAAGAGAACTGGAACCCCCAAAATCTGGATGCGTATAGTGTTTTTGGAATATCACTAATTGATCCCAAAGGCGGTCTATGATCGACTGAAGTCTTGCAGCGTGTTTGGGAAAAGCAATTGCCAAGTCTTTTAGTACGCCTTCTTCAGTGGCTTTTCTGTAAACGACTACAGAACCACGGTCGGAAACATGGTTAAGCAAGGATTCCAACAAAGGTTCTCTTGGATCGGACATATCGGTGTGCAAGTATTCGTGATGTGTAAGTGCTCCATCAGCGTGAAGGACATGACAGCTGTACTGAAAGGGGAATTGTTGGCGCGGACGTAATCCATCGAACCTCGGAATCGGCGGATTATCCGTTTCAAAATCAAGGAAATGGATCAGGCATTCCAAACTCGCCAATTCCTGTTGAATCGCTGTGTTGTCTATTGCTGGTTTATTATGAAGAACACTATTGACGTACGTCCATTGTTTTGGGGTCAGTGAATAATCGACAGGGACATCCTCAAGACGAAAAATACCCTTTTCTATCAACGCGTTCTTTTCATTCCAACGAAGTCCTGGAATAGTAACAGTAGATTTTTCAGGAACGTCTTCCCAACAGTATTCCTTAAACGGACAACGGTAAGGCTTTTCACAGTGCTCGCCAATCAAAACCTGTGGTTCATCGTCTCGATCCAGTACAGTTTTGAATGCTTCCACGTTGCTCTCAACGTCGTCCATCAATTCATCGACTTGATCTGTTGCATCCTGAATAATAAACAGATTGGACAAATCTGGATAAAAACATTCCCTACTATTTATGAGCATCAATTGCGTTTTAGAGATAGATAACCCGTATCCAGTTAAGACGTACTTTTGAATAGCCAAATCGTGTAAGTGTTCTTCCTTGATTATTTTCGACTCCCTAACTGTTCTATTAACTGTTGATGACTTTACTTCAACGATTCGCCACGAATCTGCATCTTTCTGGAAAATGTCGCATTTCACCAAAACACCATTGAAAATGAAAGTGGCTTCGAAGATACATGAAGCACCACGTTTAATGGCTTTTTCGGTTTGTTCTACCGAAACCAGTGGATCCATAGCATCAATCAGTACGCCACCCGGAAAATCGTCATGCGCTAAAATTCCGACTTCTGTACCCTGATTCATCCTCCGTTGCTGTGATATAGGGGTATCTGTAGCTCTTTTTGGATGTCTGACTTTATTCCAGAGACGTTTATGACATTGTAGCCCACTCAAATATTTTGATTTTGTAAGATAATACTGCATAAAGTGCACCCTTCAAATCTGAGATTGGTTTGTGTGTGCGTGCTGTCGAGTCCTAAATGGCCTTGTGTTGTTTCCTGATTTCAAAAAGGATGAGAGCATTAATGTATATTATCAAAAATCATAGAGAAATGCAAACATTTTTCCGATCAGTTTGTGTCTGAGGGACTGATACCGAACGCTGTGACGCATTGTTGAAAATAAATCTTGATGAAAATCAAAGAAATGATACAATATAGGCGAAGCATCCGTTCCAATAAACTTAGAAGACTATCCGCGCCTACAGAGGCATAAGGGCAAACAATCAGGATTTATACAATAATCGTTTAATCATTTCCAGTCCGCCTTCAATACGAGGCGTAAACTCCATCTAAGAGAGGTAACACATGAAACAACCCGATCCACAACTTAACATGTTTGGCAATGACAAGAACTATCAAAAAGTGGCACGCGACGCATTCCCAATCCTCATTCAACTGACAAGGATAAAGGAAACCATCACCTATGGCGAGCTCGCGAAAAAGATAGGTGTGTCTAATGCAAGGAATCTGGATTACCCGCTTGGCAGTATTTCTACAACACTTTATGAACTACAAGAAGAATGGGCGGAAGAGATACCCGGTATTGATATACCCCGTCTAACAAGTATTGTTGTCAGCAAAGATACAAGGCTGCCGAGTTATCCACCAGGGATCACCCCATCAGAATTTGAGGATGTCCAAAAGGAAATCTACAACTTTCCGCTATGGACATCTGTTCTGGAAGCAATCGTTAATAAGGGGTTCTCACAAGTCTAACAGGCGTTTAGTGATCTCAAATAATGTTGCCTGAGACTCTTGACTCTGTGTATCCATCATGGCAGCTTCATAATCTCTCACAGAAAAAAACTATACCATACAGTCGCCCGCGAAGTCTACATCCCAGCGAGGTGATGACGATCCTTATTGCCTTCCATCAAAAACATTTAAATGGACAGAACACCAAGGAGCCGCTTATGAGAGACTATTTGAAAATAGAAGAAGATGCCCATAAATTAGAAATTTTTGATAAACTGGCAAAAGTTGGAATTACCTTTGGCACAATTACCATCGGGGAGCCTGCTGCCGCTATATTCGGGGATAGTCTGGCAACCATAGTCAAGAAGGTCCTCAGGAGAAACACCAGCTTATTTCACAACAAAAAACAATCAAGTTGTAGAAATAAGTTAGTGGGGGCAATGGTAGAGAAAGCAGGACACTATGAAAACACCCATCGATCTTCATCTACAACAGAAAAAGAGGCTGAGGAAATATTTGAAGATCTATACTTAAGATGCGAAAAGGATTCTGAGGAACAGAAGATTAAGTACATGGGAAACCTTGCTGTTAATTTTCACCAGAATTCAGAAGGCTACCCCGTGCATCTCGTACATCAATTCATAAAAGATTTAGAGGAGTTTACCTATAATCAGTTATGCGTCTTAAGTGTAATTCATAGACACGGGATTCCCACAAACCCACTTATGCTTCCTTACAAGCGCCCAATCCATGTAGATATGTACGATGATCTCCAGCATGACTTTTATTTGCTTGAACAAAAGGGATACATTAACAAGGATTGTCGGACAACAGCTATTGGTAAAAAATTCGTAAATTTGACGCATCTTTATGAAGTTCCCATTGAAGACTGTAAGCCTATTGCTAAGAAGATGACTCTAAAACGCTATGGACATGATACTTGTGAAATTTCAAAAAAACCGTATGCAATATGGACACATAAATACGGTGGTTCCTCTGAAGAAAGGCGTAGAGAACCAAAGCCTGATGACGAATGGGTCGCTGCATATTGGGTATTTAGTTCCACAGGATACGCTTACCATCAGATTAGTGATCCCGACAAGTCGTTTCGGTTAAAAGAAGCAATACAAAAACTTAGACCCCAAATTGCCGAAGACAAAGATGATTCCGGAAATGCAATTCCCAGAATACGATCAGAGGGAATACAGATAACAATTCCTTCTACATTTCTTCAGGGCTGCTACAATGAAATAGAATTTAATTCGCAAAATACATGGCATTATGAAGGCTCTTTATACGCAAACGTACGAACGTCCAAACAATTAGGCTGCTATACACTATTATATCCAAAAGGGATATATAACCCCAGATCCGTAGGCGATCAAAAAGATTTTACTGGCCTCCTAATTGACTGTTTCATAAATGGTGCCAAAATTTTCTAACCCATAGGTGTCAATTTAGCAAAGTAGGTGTTTTACTTGGGTGTTTCCTCCAGGTTGTCCTGCCATCGGAAATGTGGACCACTGTCTAAACCAAAATTGTGATACAATAACAATCTCACTGAAACGAGTAGCCAGCGTCCCAGAGATCCGTCATAACGATCATGGAATTTCAACGAAAACACCTGCCTTAACTTCGCTAATTTCGGGTCTAAATAAACGGTAGCACTCCAAGGCGACATCCACAGAGCAGCTGGCTCCCCAAAGCATTAAGCGTGGATGCGGAGGAAACAGCATGAACCGTCTAAAGACAAACGCTCTTTTACAAACCCTCATGTTCTTCGCTTGCGGTCTCCTATCGTTCGGCGTTACGACGGACGTTGCTGCGAAAATCGTCTTCCGTGTTGATGGCGATCTGTATATCATGAACGATGATGGATCCCGCAGACGTAGACTCACACACAACACAACGGCGAAAGACAGCCGCCCCCGTTGGTCGCCGGACGGCACACAGATTGTCTTTGTCCGATACATAGACAAGGGCAATATGCACTCGTCTGAAGTGTTCATCATCAACGCGGACGGAACAGACCCGCAGCGTCTCACGCATAATAAAGTCTCCGAGGGCTATCCTTCCTGGTCCCTCGATGGACAACACATCGTCTTTCAGAGTGCCCTCACTGGCAATCGTGAGGTGTATGTCATAGACGTGGCGACCCGCATCTGCACACAGTTAACATTTACTGAAGAGCATCAAGGGTCCACTGCACCGGATTGGTCGCCGGATGGCAGCCAGATAACGTTTGAGCGGTTCATCGGTGTCGGTGCCGGGTTCGGTGCCGGGTTCGGCGAGAAAATTATCTATGTGATGTCCGCGGCTGGACAGCACCAGCGGCCGCTGCAACCGCATCGGCGGCTCGATGATGAGGTGATGCAGTTCGAGCCCCGCTGGTCGACAGACGGACAACGGGTTCTCTTTGATGATTGCAAGTGGGTCGGCGATCGTACGAAGTGTCGGCTCAGCTTTGCGCGCATCGGCGGCACGGCACATGTCATTAAGGATATTTATAACCGATTCGGCGACAATTTTCTTGTCTCCTACGCGGGTTGGATGGAGAATGACGGTGCGATCCTTTTCGCAATGAAACGTTTGGATAAACCCTCCCCGAATTATGACATCTTCTGTTTTTAAACCGCAGCTCTATAAACATAATTAAAAAATACCCAAGCAAATAAACCCTACGGGACTAAAGAGCGGACGCTGCCAAAGAAAATTGACTTTGGACACTTCCACGCCAAAATATTTACACACCCAATTGTAAGAATAAACACCCGTCAATAATACCCAGTCTGCTGAAAATTAGCAAGCATAAAAACCCAAAATGTGCTATACTAATTGCAGACTATAATTCTAAGGAGAAAAACATGAGAAAATCGATGATAGGCTTGGCAACCGTTCTCTGTTTCGGTATTGCTGCTTTCCACAATATTAGCGCGAAAGAACTGACATTAGATGATATTTTCCCAACTGATCGGGTTATGGATGTACAGATTACCGTTTCAAAGCGGAATTGGGATAAGATTCGGTACCAGTCCCGGGATTTCTTTGAGGCACTAAGAGAGTCTCGGCAATTTGAACCACCGGAACATCCGTATACCTACGTTGAAGCGAGCGTAAGTATTGATGGCGTTGTGTTTCCGAAGGTCGGCATTCGCAAAAAAGGGTTCATCGGCTCGCAAAGCCACACCCGTCCTTCTCTGAAAATCAGACTTAATCATACTGACAAAGATGCTGGGATTGAAGGCTTAAAGAACCTAACGCTTAATAATAATAAACAAGATATAAGTCAAACGAACCAATTTATCGGTTACGCGCTGTTCAATGCGGTGGGTTCTCCTGCGCCGCGGTGCGCGTATGCGAAGGTAACGGTCAATGGCAAAAGTCTCGGTATCTATTCGCATGTGGAAAGCGCGCGTAAACCGTTGTTGAAACGCGCTTTTGGAAATGATAACGGTCCCCTTTATGAAGGCACTGTCGTCGATTTTAACGAGGAATGGGAGAACAGTTTTGAACACAAAAGAGGCGACGACAAGCTCGGCAGAGAGAAAATCATCGCGCTTATCAATGTTCTCGCAGATGACCAAGTAACCGAAGCAGCCATTGGCGAACTCGTCGATTTAGATAGCTTCTATCGATTTTGGGCAGTGGAAAGCCTGCTCGGTTTCTGGGATAGTTATTCTGGCAACAATAATAACTACTTTATCTATCTCAATCCGGAGACGGACAAGTTCCATTTCCTACCGTGGGGTGCGGACGCGCTGTTTACAAACTTTAATATGATTGATTTCGGGAAAAATCCGGGCTCGCCGATCTCGGTCAAGACACAAGGGTTGATTGCTTATAGACTTTATCAGCTGGAGTCGGGGCGCGAACGGTACCGGAAAACGATGATGGCACTGCTCAAAAATCATTGGCATCCAACAGAACTGCTAACTGAATTAGACAGAATCGCTGCAATGGTTCAACCGCATCTGATCCCTGAACAACGTGTCTCTGAGGGTGAAGAATGGTGGGAAAAAGGCGTTACTTTTGAGAGCAAACTTGAGGAGATCCGTCACTTTATTCGCACGCGTGAAGGTGATATATTAAAAGAGACGGCGGACGGGATGCCGGTCTGGAAAAAGCGCCCGCGTCCGCCTTTCGTTATGGGCCCCGATGGATTTGAGGCGGAGCATTTTATCCAACTACCCGAAGAAGGGTTGTGGCACGCTGCACGCATCGGCGATATTCCAGCACTGAAACGCCACATCGCAGAAGGTGCGGATATCAACGCTTTAGATGATAGCTTAAACATTGCACCCTTAGCATGGAGCGCGCTTTACGGACACACTGAAGCTGCCCGCCTTCTTATCGAAAACGGTGCCGATGTGAATATAAGAGATGGAGACGGGGGTACCCCCCTGCACGGTGCAGCGGTATTCGGCAGAGCGGAGATCGTGAAGCTTCTGCTCGAAAATGGTGCGAACCCCCGGGCACGCGACCATGACGGTAGTACACCCGTCGAGGCGTTGTATCTTGATTGGAGAACCACGGATTTCATCGGTGGCTTGATAGGCGTTAAAGTCGGAAAAAAAGAGATCGCAGCCATGAAAAAAGGGCGAAACGAGATCGCGAAGCTCTTCGGAATTGAGGAACAGTTCGACGCAGAAAGTCTCTCCGGAACACAGGACCTATCAGGAGCGGTATTCACTGGTGACTTTAGATCCGTCAGACAGGCTTTAGCAGATGGGGCAGACCCTAACGCCCAAGACCCACAATCTGGAAGTACGTTGTTAGCGACTGCTGCCCTTATGGGACATACAGAAATCGTGGCACTCCTGGTTGAGCAGGGCGCGAATATCAATGCGAAAAGTCGGGACGGTAGCACGGCACTCCACACGGCGGCCTTCCTCGGGCGTGCTGAGACAGTTAAATTCTTACTTGAAAAGGGTGCGGCTACGAATCTCCGCAATAACACGGGCAGCACAGCAATAGATGGTGCAAAACTGAACTGGCCGATGACCAAGGGTATACTCGCCTTGCTGAGAATTGAGGTAGACGAGGCGGAAGTGAAAGCTGGTAGAGCCGAAGTTATTAAACTGATCTCTCGCCACAACGAGAAATAGAGACAACACGGAGGTGGAACCGATGCTTAATTCGCATACCAACTCTGAAGCCGTTCAAGAACTATCGTCACAGAGTCCTACTATGACTATGGCGGAATTTCTTGAAAACGATTTAGAGGGTTATGAATATGTAAAAGGAGAATTAGTACCGATGGCAGCTGCTGCAATTGTCCATGGCGAAATAGGTGTTAACATTATAATACCATTAGGTTCATACATTCGAGAAAATAAGTTAGGTCGTTTGTATACTATCGAGACGACGTTTCAATTAGACGACAGGGTAGTGAAACCGGATGTTGCGTTTGTTTCGACAAATCGGTTGTCGGAAGACAAATATAAAGGGATGCCTGTTGCTCCTGATCTCGCCATTGAGATAGTCTCTCCAACAGATAAGCAATATGATGTTACCGAGAAGGCATTTGCCTACCTGAAATCTGGGACGAGACTCGTTTGGGTTATTGAACCGGTTGCGAAGACGGTAATGGTCTATCGTTCTGAAACGGATTTCACGCTGCTTAGTTGTGAAGATACACTGACCGGTGAGGATGTCGTTGAGGGCTTTACCTGCCCCGTCGCGCAACTTTTTGAATAGCTTGTTTTGCTCACAAATTGGATCGACACGGGAGAGGAAATATAACATGGCGAAACCGATTAAATATACCGACATCTTAGAAACCGGCGATAGCGAGATTTATGATCTTCAGACACACGCCGCCGGTCCCGAAGGCAGTCTACCGCTCACAGCAGAGATGCTCCTCAATCGACCGAGTGGCGACGTATTCGGGTTGACACATAACGCCGCCATGGGTTGGGCACCGACAGAGCTCCGCCGCGAGGAGTTCCTGATCCTCAGCACACAAGGCGGTATCCGTGCCCCCGATGGCAGCCCGATCGCACTTGGATATCATACCGGACATTGGGAGGTCGGACTTCTCATGCAAGCGGTCGCCCACGAACTGAAGAACCTCGCGGCGATCCCATTTGCAGGTTACTGCTCCGATCCGTGCGACGGACGCACACAAGGTACCGTCGGGATGATGGACAGCCTCGCCTATCGCAACGATGCCGCACAGATATTCCGCCGACTCATCCGTTCCCTACCCACACGGAAAGGGGTCGTGGGGGTTGCTACGTGCGATAAAGGCTTGCCTGCGATGATGATGGCACTCGCCGCAATGCGAGAATTACCCGCCGTTCTTGTGCCGGGGGGTGTAACATTACCCCCGACGACAGGCGAAGACGCGGGGAAAATCCAGACGATCGGTGCCCGCTTCGCACACGGTGAAATAAGCTTGCAAGACGCAGCGGATATGGGCTGCCGTGCTTGTGCAACCCCCGGCGGCGGTTGTCAATTTTTGGGCACAGCGGCGACTTCACAGGTCGTCGGTGAAGCGTTAGGGATGAGCTTGACGCATACCGCATTAGCACCCTCCGGACAGAATATTTGGTCGGATATGGGGCTCCGTTCTGCACGCGCTGTCGTGAACTTAGCAGCGAAGGGGTTGACGATGAAGGATATCGTTACACCGGAAGCGATTCGGAATGCTATGGTTGTGCATGCAGCGTTTGGGGGTTCAACGAATCTCCTGTTGCATATCCCCGCGATTGCACACGCTGCAGGACTCCAACGTCCGACAATAGACGATTGGACCGAAATCAATCAGAGTGTCCCGCGCCTCGTTGATGTGCTACCGAATGGACCAGTCGGGCATCCGACGGTGCGAGTCTTTCTTGCAGGCGGTGTGCCTGAGGTGATGCTCCATCTGCGGGAATTGGGATGCCTCAACGAAGACGTACTTACGGCAACAGGCGAAACGCTTGGCAGTAATCTCGATTGGTGGGCAGTCTCTGAACGGCGCGAGCGTGTCCGAGAAATTTTGGAAGACAAGGATAACGTTGCACCCGACGCGGTGATTCTAAATCCGGATGCCGCGAAAGCAGCAGGTTTGACAAGCACTGTCACATTCCCGCGTGGAAACCTCGCGCCAGAGGGCTCCGTCATTAAAAGCACTGCGATTGATCCAGATGTCGTTGATGCCGACGGTGTTTATCGGATGACGGGCCCGGCACGCGTCTTTGTTCGGGAATCTGATGCGATACAATCCCTTAAAGGCCAAGGTGAAAGTAAAGTTCAACCGGGTGACATCATGGTGCTGTGTTGCCGTGGGCCACAAGGCACAGGAATGGAAGAAGTATATCAAGTCACATCAGCGTTGAAACACCTTTCGTTCGGCAAAAACATCGCCTTGATCACGGATGCCCGGTTCTCTGGTGTCTCAACGGGCGCATGTATCGGACACGTCGGACCGGAGGCACTCGCCGGCGGTCCCATCGGCAAAGTGCTTGATGGCGACATCATTCAAATTGAGATTGATACCCACCAGCTTGAAGGGAGCATTGATTTGGTCGGACACGGCACGGATCACTTCGGTGCTGCAGCGGGGGAACACATGTTAGCAGAACGCGAAGCGCGCCCCGATCTTTCACCGGATGAAATGTTACCAGACGATACACGACTCTGGGCAGCACTGCAATCGGTCAGTGGCGGTACATGGGGCGGTTGTGTCCACGACGTAGACGCTATCCTCAACGCCTTAAGCAAGGGGCAGTAGGGGACCCTTACCACAAAATTAAAATGGAAAAGCACTACGTATGAAGTATTGGGCACCGCCGTTGCTGTACATGGCACTCATTTTTGCTGTCTCGTCTTTGAAACAACCGCCGCTCCCGATGCCAAAATTCGAGTGGTTGACGATTGACAAACTCTATCATTTCATTGAGTATGCGATACTTGGCGGCTTACTTGCACGTGCACTTCTGAAAGCGAAACCTTCGATAGTCCCGCCACAACTGATATGGGGTCTGGCAGCCGTGCTGTCTATTCTCTATGGCGCGAGCGATGAATGGCATCAGACCTTCGTCCCCGGCAGATCCGCTACGCTTGCCGACTGGGTGGCAGACACTCTCGGATCCGTTGCAGGTGTCCTGGGAGTCTATTTTTATTATAGAAAAAAGGAATTCTGATATGCATCCACTGATTGACTTGAAAGTACCGGAAGGAGCTGTTGCTGTTCACTGGTTTGAACAGAGCAGTTTCGCCTTGAAGGATCCAGCGGGGACGATTGTCCAAATCGATCCGTATTTTCCACGCGAACGTCCCGCTGACCGTTTTATTCATACCGAACCGCCACTTGACGAATTAACACTTCCAACCGATTTTGTGCTTTTGACACACGCTCACGGCGATCATACCTGTCCAGAGTCGATACGTCGGATGTGGGAAACTTCCGATGCGACACAGTTTGTGGGCCCCGAAGAGAGTGTGCGTCAAATATCAGCAGAAACAGATGTTGCCGCTGCGAACATCTCGGAGATCCGCGCAGGAGAATCCACAACGCTCAACGGTCTCACCGTCCATGCTGTCTATGCCAAACCGCCGGATGGCGATGCCTCGGCTGACATCGCGCCGCCGGATGTTACGCATTTGGGATACGTGATTGCCAGCAATGGCGTAACGCTTTATTTCAGCGGCGATCCGATCAATAACTTCGCAGAACACGACGCACTCATTTCAGCGGTGGCGGCACATAAACCGGACATCGGTTTCCTTACGAACCATCCGACTGAGGGTGAATTTCCGTTTTACGACGGATGCGTCAAAATGGCGACGCGGATCGGACTGAAGCATGCAGTTCCGGTACATCGTGCCTGCTTCGTCACCCGTGATTATGACCCAAACGAGTGGGCGGCACAGTTTCCATCAGGCGGTCCCGAACCCTTGATTATTGAGCGAAATTCGCATATTATTTATGAATAGTTGTCAGTTATCAGTTACCAGTTATCAGTTAAGCGTTTGATTCACTAACATCTTTTGTCACGGTCGTTACCAATTTGGGTAGAAGATGTTCAGTAAGCAAAAACCAGACTGACAACTGACAACTGACAGCTATTCCAAAGAGGTAAAAATACAGATATGTCGTTACAAGAACAAAAAACGCCCTGGGTCGGTATCGTGATGGGAAGTGATTCCGACCTGGAGAAGATGGCAGAAGCCGCAAAAATTTTAGAAGAATTTGATGTTCCCTTCGAGATGACGATCTCCTCTGCTCACCGTTCGCCGGAGCGGACCATCGAATGGACAGAAAAGATTAAAGCAGAGGGTGGACAGGTCATCATTGCTGGTGCCGGACGTGCGGCACATCTTGCAGGTGTGATCGCAGCGCATACAACACTGCCAGTCATCGGCGTGCCGATCGACGGGGGCCCGCTTAACGGCGTGGACGCACTCTATGCGACCGTCCAGATGCCGCCCGGTATCCCTGTCGGGACAATGGCAATCGGTTCCGGGGGTGCACGCAACGCAGGGTTATTCGCTGTTCAAATCCTGGCACTCCAGCACCCGGAACTTGAAGAAAAACTGTTGGCATATAAAGCGAAATTAAGTGATGGCGTTGCGGAGAAAGCGGCACGCCTCCAAGAAGTCGGCTATCAGAATTATTAAATGGTTTTCAGTCTGACGTAACCGAGGGAGGAGGCATCTACATGTCCAACAAACAGAAACAGTGGGGCAACGATACAGAACTGTTTGATATGATGGCAGAGCAGTTATACGCTGCTGTGATTTCAGACGCTTTGGACACCGCCGGATACCGCGAGCAGGCACTGCGCCATACCATCCGTCCGCTAACCCCGACGACGGTTGTCGTCGGTCGCGCGATGCCTGTGCTGTGCGTAGAGGTTTACGAGATTCCAGATGAACCGTATCAACAAGAGATTGCGGCGGTAGATAGCCTCAAACAGGATGACGTTCTCATCTGCTCCACGAACGGGAGTACCCGTATCTGTTTTTGGGGAGAACTGCTTTCAACGGCGGCACAGGCGCGGGGTGCGCGGGGTGCCGTCATTGATGGGTTTATCCGAGATGCCAAGCAGATTTTGGCAATGGGGTTTCCGGTGTTTACAACGGGATTGTCGCCTGTCGATTCTAACGGGCGCGGCGATGTGATCGCGTATAACGTTCCGATTGAATGCGGGGGTGTTGCGGTTAATCCGGGGGATATTGTGTTCGGCGATGCTGATGGTGTCGTTATTATTCCGCAAGCGGCGGAAACAGAAGTGATTACGGCTGCATTAGCGAAGGTCAGCGGCGAAAATCGGACCCGCGACGCACTCCGCGCCGGCGCGACGCTGCGCGAAGTTTATGATAAATATGGGATTCTGTAAGGAGGTAGTAGATGATCTATGAATTACGGACGTATCAGGTCGTCCCCGGGAAGATGAAGAACCTGAATGATCGGTTTGCGAATATTACGCTACCGTTGTTTGAGAAACATAACATGAAGGTTATCGGGTTTTGGGAAACAGCTATTGGTGAGGCGACGACGACAGAACTTGTCTATATACTCGCGTTTGAGGACCTCGGACATTATCAGCGTGCCTGGGATGCGTTCATCGCCGATCCTGAATGGCAAGCGGCGAAACGACTAACGGAAGTCGGTGGGCCGCTGGTTAACGTGGTGAGTTCTAAGATTCTTGAACCGACAGATTACTCTCCGTTACAATGAAGGGTGTGTGCCTGCAGCAACGGTTAACTTACGTATGTAGGAGCGACCTTTGGTCGCGATTCAACGCAAGATGGCTAATTTCCCGACCTGTTCGATCCTACCATCATCCGCGTCAGCAATGATGCGATAGAAATATACACCGTTGGCACACCGTACTCCCGTTTCATCTCTGCAATCCCAACCGGTTTCGTTGGTGCCGCGGTTCGCACTGACATCTTCAAGCGTCTTAAGGAGCCGCCCACTCACACTATAA
This sequence comes from Candidatus Poribacteria bacterium, assembly GCA_963668035.1. Classification (GTDB taxonomy): domain Bacteria; phylum Poribacteria; class WGA-4E; order WGA-4E; family WGA-3G; genus WGA-3G. The sequence goes on from OY764073.1 coordinate 3,221,546, forward strand.
ATCTTGATGGTAACCGTGTCGGGTGCCTGTGCCAGGTGATAGGTAAAAAAAGTCCTCCCGCCAAATGTACGATCTACAGGGTTCGGGACATTGAACACCTCACTAAGCTTGACTTTCTCATTTAAGGTAAAGGTCGTAACAAGCTCCGCCATGTTTTCACTGGTGTCTGTCGCAGTAATGTGGAGTTGATATTCGCCGTTAGCGAGGTCTGGTGCGTAGGTAATATCTGCATTCGCCGGATCCGCTGGATCAAAGGTTTGCGTATAATTGCTCGGATCTAACGGTTTAAGTTCCTCGGGCAGACTTCCAAACTTAAACCGAAAAGTGGTTTCGTCAAGAGCACTATCATCTGCAAGGGTAATCTTGAAGCGCGGTTGTTGCGTGAGTACTGCGCCGTTTGTCAAAGGTTCATCGAGCATTTCGTCTGCTGAATCTGTACCGCGCGTCCCGACTTGGATGTCAATAGTCGGTGGTATAATATCAGGCACTTCAATAACAAAAAACCTGTAACTGATAACACCGTCATCGCCGCCGATAGCGTTTCCATTGAAATCTTGGGCGCGAATATTGAAAGTATATTCCCCCGGGAAGAGTATCGGTTGGTAATCAATCGGCACCGTTTGAAGTCCGCCTTGTGTGCGAAGTTCATAGTCAGTGACAGATTCAAAAGGGCCCCCGTCCTTTTGCTGATCAATAGTGAAGAACTCCGCATCAATACCGTTGGCATCTTGGAGCACAATAGAGATAGCAGGGCGCGGTGCGATGACACTTCCGGTTTGCGGTTGGAGTCCATCCACCCAGAAGTCAAAAGTAGGTGGTTCGGTATCGGTGCTACGCATGAGGGCAAACCGTGTGAGTTCAGTGGCCTCCGTTGTGATTGTAGCGACGCGAGCCGTACTGAATTTAATCTTATCGCCGAACCCAAATCCTTCGGAGCTCGCGGTGACGAGCATTTCAAAACCGAGATGAGCAAGGAAAATAGGTTCGTTGATCTTCCCGCGTATTTTGACACCGTTGGGATGATAGGAAGGTTCATTAGAAGTATCACGGAGTTCATAGTACTCAGAGTCGATAAAAAAGAGAAACCAGTCGCCTACCGCAAACTCGGCTTTGGGACCCAGTCTACTATTCACTGTAGCACTGCCGTTACCGAGGTTAGCACTCCACGTGTGCATAAGGACGACATCGCCTTGGGTGTCTTCGTCGGTTTCAAACGCGAGGACATCGCCAAATTCAAAAGCATAATTGACATCAGGCGGTGGGTCCTCTTTGCGTGGGATCAGGACTTCTAAACCGAAGGCGTCCTCCCTGAACGGGTGATCAAGTTGTCCGATCTTATCCAGTTTTTGGTACCGCGTTTCGCCCTTCCGCTTGAGAAATACCTCATACGCGTCGCTATCAAGAAAAATAATAATCCAAGTGCCTGGCGGTGTAAGGTTAGGGTTGACGGTGATATTATCAGCCTCTAATTTCTGTTGACTTGCATTTTCCATCTGTACGGGTGTAACATAATTTTCCAGCAGAAAGTCGCCTTCAGGCGTGTCGTTAATTTTCGAGGGTAACCGCCGCCAAGCAGACAAGTTCACATCTGTTTCGGAAGTCACGCGATCGCGATCATCGTGATGGCGTGCGTCTGTTTCCTCTTGTGTGCCGCGTGCAAGATTTGTCTGCCATGCATAAATTGCTAACTGGTTGGTGACCTCCGTGAATTCATGTTCAAATGTAGGATTATCCGGTTGAATATCCTTTTCCTCTCGTACGATGTCTTCCAAAGCGCTCACATCAAAACGGAACTTGATCTCGACAGGTTTCGCGAGTGCCGCCGCGCCTGTGCGAAATGCGGCCTCGTAGGATTGTGCAACCGCCGCCCCTTGCCGAATGAGCCCGCGTCGGAGTGCAGCCACGCGCGGAATCGGGGCGAAGTGAAGGTCAGGTTGGAACGGGTCTGCCGGCAATTGCGATGTAACGGCAAGTGGGATACTGGCAGCATTCTGTGTGTTGGTTTCAAGCGCGTTGGCCGGGAAATAGATGTCAAACACCCTGTCTAAACTAAAGGCCAGTAGCTCTTCTTGGGGGCGATAGTTAAAATCGTTAACGATAAAAGAGACATGCCGCTTGTTATCATGGAGACGTGCTTCTTCGACCCTTCCATCTCTAATTTTATCTTCGACATTCGGGTCCTCTGGATCCACAAGTACATAAATTTTGTGGACCCCCGTCTCGAGGGGTGTCTTCAGGTCTAACGTAGCAAGCGCGTGTTGCCACACGTAGGTCCCTTCTGTCCACTCCGTGGCTTTCACAATGACAGTTCCAAGTACATCTGCCTCTTCGTCAACGATATTATTCCCATCAGCGTCAGGGTTTCCTTCAGCAAACACGACCTCAATATCCACCAGGACCGGACGCTCTCCGTCATTAATCAATTCGGCGATGAGTTGGTAACCGTTTTTCTCGTCAAATACATATCGAATGGGTGCTCTATTTACTTCGTCAGTACCGATTGCAAGGTTGGGGCCCCCAGGAACTGCAACGATGTTGCGCTCTATCTCCGATGGTATGGCGATCTCATGTCCTGCGCTGTCCGTAACGTAAATTCGGTAACGTATCTGCAGTCCGCTTTTTGGAAGCGGGATAGGTGTTTGAAGTTCATACCATTGGCCCCCTGGTGGCACATCACCGGGTGGTGTGCGAGCAGGAATCATAGGCGTTACCACGTCTACAAACCCCCCAGCAGTAGTGTCAGTCGTATCCCATAAAACGTTTATACTTCGGATGCCGCCGGGGCCTTTATCGTCAAGAACGAGGGCACTGATATTAAGCGTATCCGTAATTTTGGTCTCCAGCGTCTCACGGATATCGTATACGACAGGCGTATCTATCCAGAATCGGGTACCGCCGACAGCAGCATAGGTGTCGTCATACGTAAAAATACGGGCAACCCCTTGGCCGGGGAGCGCGCCATTTGGGATATCAATCCGAACAGTTCCGTATTCTCCTTGCCAAACCTGACCCCCTACGCGGCGTGTGATGTCATTTCGGAGGTTATCGTCAAAATTATTCGCAAAGACTGCAAAAGCAGAAAACGTTTCCGTGCTAAAATCAGATGCGCGTGTGAAGTTGACACTCCCGGGCCCGCCGCCTGTACCCCCACCTCCCGAATCTCGGATTATTCCTATCTCGTTAGCATTAATAACAATTTTATGTGTGTCGTTGAGCGCGATGCGTTCTAACGCCACCTTTACGTCAAGCTGTGGACGCGCAAGACGAGATGCCGGATCCCCAAAAAGTGTATATTGTTCGGTTCCGGGAATCCAATCTGTGCTCCGGATCCTGTTGAGAAAACTAATTTTAGCATCAGCAACGATATAACCTATCGTTGGTTGTAAGGGAACACTGTTAGCTTCTGCCAACTCTGGAGACTCCTGAACAACCCGAAACAGTGCCTGAAAGAGGTCTATGTCAAACTCCGCATTGGCTGCTCCATAGGTGAGTCGTGTCGCCGAAAGTGTGGCAATAGCACCATACCTTCCCAATAGAAACTGTTCACTGAGGCAGAAGTTGCCAGCTTGTTGTGGTTTATCAAATTGTCCATTGAGACAGGTCGTTGTGATGACAAAGGGGAGGTATCGGTTCCGCAAACCGGCGGCATCCTCAATCCGAAAAATAGACTCATCTGCCCAAGTCTGGCTGCCGCCGTGTCCTGCGTATTCAATTGCAAGCGCGCCTTTATTGATCGCAGCGAGAATCGCTTTACGTGTGTTGTCCGGGCTCCCAATTTTTCGGAGATAGACTTGACGCGTGTCATATCCGGGGGGGATTACCTCCTGTATCAGTTCGTCGCGCGATTCCTCAAAGATAACATCGCCGGATCTGTCGCTATGGTCATCTGACACCTGAATTAATGTGCCTTGCCATAATCCTATCTTCGGGTTTTCTTCATAATCAATAATCTTTTTCACCATGGTTGCGAGGGCTTCTGGGGTTTGCACCGAGAGTCTACCAATAAGCATATCGGGCAAAGCGTCCTCGCCGCTGATGTTGACAAAACGCTGGTCCATAGAAGTTTCACCACTTGCGGGTGCCCATCCATGGTATGTCGGCACGAAATTCGGATAGATCCCGCGAAACGTCGGGTCTTGGCGGTAGACCTCAGCAGTCGCATTTTTGTAATCGTAGTGTGCATCGCCAACAAGCAGCACATAAGTCGGGGCGGGTCGCTGCCAGTTATGATAGGCATACCGAAGGAACTTCTGGATCGCGAACGGATTGAAGAGTCCGCCGCTAAATTCATTGTAGATGTCGTCAACATCAACAACCATGGTAGTTAACCCTTGCGAACCCCGGAATTCGACGAGCGGCAGAATACTTTCGGCGAAAGTCGAATGTGTAATAACGACATAATCGACTTGGTTAGCAGGATTTCTTAAGGGTGTCGGTGGTGTCGGAACAAGCGCGTTGATGTTTAGATAGGCACTGCGACTGATGACAAAATAGCGGCTATTCTGGCTGACGGTATCCTCAAATAAAATCCGATGAGTCGCCCCGGTTCGCAGGACTTCGCCACCTGTGAGTCGGCTTGTAATTCCGTTTTCATCTAACTGATATACGTCTATTGTGTCGTTAAAGATGTTTCCGACGTGATATTGAACTTTGCCACGGTTGCGCGGTTCCGTATTGGTGTTAAATTCAAGGCGATTCGACTCCGCCTGAAAGTCGCGCCAATACTCAAGTTCATACCAGTCGAGGTAGAAATCGTAAGAGCCGGGGGGTGTATCGTTGTCATCAAGTGCCTCAATGCGCATATAGTTCGTTTCATCGTTGAAGATGAGATTCTCTTTGAGATTCTGTGGGATGTCGCGGGTTGCGATCTGCGAAGTTTGACGTTTCCACTCCTCATCTCTACCAAGTTTCTGGTTATTAAAAGTGATGCGCGCGATGTGGCGAGCACTCCCTTTGCGAGAGGCACCTTGGAATTTGATACGCAAAGTCGCCGTTTTGTCAATCTGAAATCGCGGTGCTGCCCTCGGCAGCTCTATCCGAAAATCTTTTCGGCTCGTTTCAATATTCTGACCGCGGAAGGCAGTGTCGAAGTAGTGGTCTGCAAGTTCAGATTTAATATCTCTGCCCTCTAAAGCATCATGATGTCTATTCTTCTCAAAGCGAACCCGTGTTAAAAAGGCTCGGGGCGCTACTAAGCTCGGCGTTTTCGGCGTTGCGTCGCGCGCCTCTACGCGGGACCCCTCAAGACCAGCAGCGGGTTCTCCGCGTAAACCGAAACGGAGCCAGTAAACATTTGCATCGGTAAATTTGTTGTCCGCCAATGCCCGCCCATAAAAGACAATCCACTCGTTACGGTCAAGCGTTCCATTCTCGTTGCGATCAAAAATATAGAGACCTTGCTTCCTCCCACTGCTCTCTAATCGAAGTGTATCAAGGGCTATATGCTCCGGTTCAATGCCGGTATGCGCCTTAATGTTGTTATAGGTAATATGATACATACCTGTCTTAAGGATGGAGATTTTAAAACGGCGTGTGTTCGCATTAATTACGGGCGGTGCGCCGGGGACGTGATTTCCATCTGCGATATGATCAGGTGTCCGGCGTTGTTTTCGCCACAATTTTGCTTGCTCGTAGTTTCGCAATGTGCCTTGGAACAGGTTCTCAAAAGCACGTGGGGGTTCTCGAAAAGAAGCGGAGATTTCCGTAGAAGGTATGCCGCCAATAACCGCTCCCGGAAAATGGACCCGGAACGTCACAGACGGAAATATTTTTAATTGCTGCGTCGCCTGATTGTATTGCACCGGATTGATTTGCAAACTGCCGATGCGCTGGTCTCGCACAAAACCACTGGGGATGACCTCGACAAGCTGCTTAGGATAGAATTTAGCGGAAGTCCGCGAGGAACCGTTGGCAGCCACAGTCGGAAAAATCGGATCATCAGGCGTGACCGGCACATTTTCAACCGTTCGCAGCTCCGAACGCGCTTGAATGATAGTGACAACCGGCGTTCCTGTGACGGGGATGCCAATGCGTTGCGTATAAATCGGCAGACGGGGTTTGCCTACGTCAAGCGTCCGATCCGCGCCTTCAAAACGAATCTCCGTTACCACACTTTCCGAATCGTCCACAGTAGTCGTCACCTTAAGTTCTGGTAAGGTGAACCGTGCTGTGAGGGTGTCCGCTGTAGTTGCAAGAATCTGGAGCGGCGGCACCGCGTTTCCCTTACCGTGTGACTGACCTACGGAAACCATCAGCATCGGAACAGTAGCAAATATAAAGACTATAGCAAAAACAATATTTTTAAAGTTCCTTGAGGTTAAGTAACGTGGTCTGGTCATTGGCGATTTTCCCTAAAAATTTGCGAGTCGAGCAGCACAGTTTAGTGCTGCAACAAGGCTGCTCTCGTTAGCGATGCCTTTACCGGCTATGTCGAACGCTGTGCCGTGGTCCACACTGGTGCGGATTATCGGTAAGCCTAAGGTGACATTAACAAGTTTCCCAAAACCGAGAAGTTTTATCGGAATATTACCTTGGTCGTGATACATAGCGATGACAGCGTGCCACTGCCCCTGATTTGCTTTGACAAAAAGTGCATCGGCGGGCAGTGGACCGTCTATTGTCCCGTTTTGTGTCTGTACCTGTGCAATCGCTGGACGGATAAAAAGCGTCTCCTCCGCGCCGAACATACCATCTTCACCTGCGTGCGGATTTAGTGCTGCAACGACCAGTCGCGGTTCAGAAATACCACAGCGGATCAACACCTGTTGCGTGATCCGAATGACCTTCACGACTCTTGGAATAGAGAGGTGTTTCGGAACGTCAGCCAACGCGATATGATTTGTCACGAAAGAGACTCCAAAAGCGACTCGGTTACTCTCAGGTGCTGTGGCCTCCAAAGCGGGTTCGGGGGTTAACGCTTCAGGGGGACAGAGCATCATCACTACGTCAGGCGTATTCGTGACTGCAGCAAGCATTTCCGTATGTCCCGAATAGGGGGCACCTGCGCGATTTATGGCTGCTTTGCATATTGGAGCAGTCGTGATCGCGTCAAGTTCACCACACATCGCGAGTTGCGCAGCGACCTCAATCGCTTTAACTGCAGCAGCCCCTGCCTGCACATCTATGGTCCCCCGGCAAATCTCGGCAGGCGATATTGAAGAGACCTCAAGCACATCAATTGTCCCATGTGTCGCGCTGGCTTGCCTCGGTGTCTCAATGATATTAAACTTTAACGGAGGTGCGCCAGGGGATATGAATTGACACGCATCCTGAAGGATAACAGGACTCCCAATGACAATCGGTTGGCACATCGAATATACGCTTTTGTGTGCAAGTGCTTTGATAATGATCTCAGGACCAATGCCAGCTGCATCCCCCATCGTTAGTCCGACCTTAGGTCTATTTGTAGGGGGCTGCGTCCTTGTGTCACCCCGGACTAACGAGCAGGTGTTTGGGAACGCAGTGACTTCAGATTGGGTTCGGCTCTCTGTGCGAGTCATTGCGGTTTTTCTCCGTTCATCGAAGCGGGCAGCGCCTCGATCAGGAGATGGAGGCTATGGGTTTAGTTGGCGGTAGAGTGTTACAGCACGCGCCCGTGAGACATTCCCAGAGGGTAGTTCAACAACCTCGTATTCAGACTCTGGCACGTCCTTAATGCCTACCGGATGCCCTTCTGCGGAAGCAGGTGGGGACCCCGGCATGCGAATTACATCGCCTACGGAAAGCGACTTTCCGGCTTTTGCAACGTGTCCGTTGACGCTCACCGCGCCTTTGCTACAGAGGGTATTCGCAATCGTCCGGCGTTTTACGAGACGACTGACCTGTAGGAATTTATCTAATCGCATCTTTTTTAGAGTCGTCAGTTGTCGGTTATCAGTTATCAGTCTTAAGAGTTGGTTATTAGTTATTGGATTCTGGGTTGTTGGTTGTTAGTTGTAGATTAAGAGGGGTACTCTTAACCAAGAACCAGTAACCTCTTAACTAAAAACTGATAACTGAAAACTGATGACCCTCCTACACTAATGGTTGGGAGGCGACCGGCAGTTCTACAGGGACTTCGGGTTCTATGACCGGTTCAGTCAGTGCCAACTCCAGTACTTCCATCATATCGTTGACTTTATGGAAACGGATCCCTTCACGGATCTCTGTCGGGATGTCGACCTCGTCTTTCTCATTGTCCACAGGAATGATGATGTTAAAGATACCGTTTCGGTAGGCAGCGAGTGCCTTCTCTTTTAAACCGCCGATCGGTAGCACTCTACCGCGCAGTGTGATTTCGCCTGTCATAGCAATATCTTTACGGACAGACTTCCCTGTCAGTGTAGAGAGAATCGCAGTCGCGACGGTAATTCCGGCGGAGGGTCCGTCTTTCGGCACCGCGCCCTCTGGAATGTGGATATGAATATCCTGTTGCTCAAACTGCTTGTCCGGCAGCGCGAAGGACTCGGCGCGGGAACGGATATAAGCAACAGCGGTCTGGACAGATTCACGCATAACTTCCTGAAGTTGTCCAGTCATATTGAGTTTACCTTCGCCTTGCATCGTTGTTGCCTCAACAGAGACGATGTCGCCCCCAATTTGTGTCCATACCATCCCGGTAGCCACTCCAACTTCATCGCGTTCTTCGGCTTTCGTGCGTGTCCACTTCGCGGGGCCGAGATAGTCGTTCAAATTTGCCGGCGTTACTTCAACGTTGAGATCCGGTGTTTCTTCGGTGACAATCTCCCTGGCGATCTTCCGCATGACAGTTGTAAGTGTGCGTTCAAGGTTTCGCACCCCTGCCTCGCGCGTATACTTATGTATCATCTCATAGATGGCTTCATCTGTGAAGGTAATGTTATCATCTGAAAGCCCGTGACGTTCCAGCTGTTTCGGGATGAGCCCATTCGGTGTAAAGGTAGCGATGTTATGCTTCTCGAAATCGGTATACCCCGGCAACTCAATGATTTCCATTCGGTCCTGGAGCGCGGGCGGAATGGTAACACGGGTGTTCGCGGTTGTGATGAACATCACATCGGAGAGATCAAAAGCAATATCCATGTAATGGTCGCGGAAAGTGGAATTCTGCTCTGGGTCGAGCACTTCAAGGAGGGCAGAGGCGGGGTCGCCTCGGAAATCTGAGCTGAGTTTATCAATCTCATCAAGTAAGAAGAGCGGGTTTTTCGACTTCACATCCCGTAACCCTTGAATGATTCGTCCGGGAATCGAGCCGATATAGGTGCGTCTGTGTCCCCGGATTTCCGCTTCATCCCGCACACCGCCGAGCGACATTCTGACGAACTTCCTACCCGTTGCACGGGCAACCGATTTACCGAGCGAGGTTTTTCCAACCCCCGGCGGACCGACAAGACAAATAATAGGGCCTTTAAGGTGCTTCACAAGTTGTAAGACGGCAAGGTACTCCAGTACATTCTCTTTCGGTTTTTCTAACCCGTAGTGATCCTCATCAAGGATACGTTGCGCTTCGGGCAGTTGGAGTTGGTGTTCGGTACTGTCTTTCCAAGGTAAGGCGAGTATCCAATCTACATAAGTACGGATGACTCCAGATTCCGCGGATTGCGGCGGTATTTGTGCAAGCCGATCCAGTTCCTTAAGTGCCTTCTCCTCGGCTTCTTCGGACATTCCGGATTCTTTTACCTGTTCTCGGAGTTCATCGACTTCAGCGATGTCATCTCTGCCGAGCTCCTTCTGAATGACCTTCATCTGTTCCTGAAGGTAAAATTCACGGTGTGTCTTCTTGACAGATTCTCGCACCTGATTGTGAATGTCATCTTGAAGTTCATTCCGCTCGCGTGCCTCATTCAAAAACTGTATGACGAGTTGTAAACGCTTAATAGGGTTGAATTCCTCAATAACATCTTGGCGTTCAAGGGCGGTGAGGTCAAGAAAACCGGCGATAATATCTGCGATGGCACCCGGTTCCTCCGCCTCTTTAATACCACGCTTGACTTCTTCCAATGTCGGCACATGCGGTTGCGTGCTGCTGCGCGTTTGTTCCTTTTGCCGAGTCTTCGCGTAGTCATGAAAAAGTTTCTTGACATCTTTGATGAGAGCTTCGGCAGCAGCTGCTAAACCTATCTCTTCATGAACGATTTGTACATCGGCTGTCAAAAAATCTTTCGTCTGCATATAGCCGAGGACAATCGCACGTTTTTCGGCGGTAATAGCGACGCGGATCGTGCCGTCCCCGGGTTCATAAGATTCGAAGATATTCGCGACAGCACCTATGGCACGGAGATGTTCAGGCATGACCTTTTCGTCTTCTTCCAACTCCACTTTTTGGTGGAGGAGGAGTATCCGCTTATTTGATTCGAGGGCGGCGCGCGTTGCCTGGATTCCCATTTTGCGCGTAACATTTAAAAAGGATTTCATTCTCGGAAAAGGAGAATACTGATCGAAATCCATGAGCAAATCAATGACCGGCAAACTTACGGTTCTATTCTCTTTCGTTGCTGTCGCATTCATGTTTTAATTCACCTTGCGGTTAAGTAATGTCGGTTGGGGACTCTAAGTGCTCCTGAAACCCCAAGCAAAACCCCAACACTTCATTACAGGTTTGCGTTTTTGATCCTTTAGATAGAAATGCTATTGTAGGGAACGGGTTTCCCGACCCTGCCAAAATGGTAAATCGTTCCTTAACAAATCTGTCGCTAAGCAGTCTTAAGTTCTTCGGATTTTCTATACGTGAGTTGTGGTGGTTCACTATTGCGCACAGAATCCTCGGTGATATGGCATGCCTCAACATCTTTAAGGGAGGGAAGCCGATAAAGGGTATCAAGCATAATCTTTTCAAAAACGGCTCTTAACCCGCGCGCGCCTGTTTCACGTTCAATGACTTCATCTGCAATCGCAGCTAATGCCGCGTCCGTCGCATGGAATTGGACATCTTCGTAAGCCAAAAGTCGCCGATACTGTTTGACAAGTGCGTTCTTCGGCTCCGTAAGAATACGAATCAATGCAGGCGCGTCCAGCTCGTGAAGCGTTGTAACAACCGGAAGTCGTCCAATCAACTCTGGTATAAATCCGTATTTAATAAGATCCTTCGGCGTTGCCTGTGCCAGAATTTCATGAATTTTTGTCTCACTTTTCGGTTGGATAGGCGACCCGAAACCGATACTCTGCTTTCCGAGCCTGTCCTTAATGCCCTTATCCAATCCGATAAAGGTCCCACCACAGATAAACAATACCCTTTTGGTATTGACCGCTATCATTTCTTGATGCGGATGCTTCCTGCCGCCACGGGGTGGTACATTCGCCGTTGTGCCTTCAAGGATCTTGAGTAACGCTTGCTGAACGCCTTCCCCGGAGACATCGCGCGTAATAGATGGGTTTTCGGATTTCCGAGTAATCTTATCAATCTCATCAATATAAATGATACCGGTTTCAGCACGGGCGACATCGCCATCCGCTGCCTGAACGAGTTTCAATATAATATTCTCAACATCCTCACCCACGTAACCTGCTTCGGTTAAGGTTGTTGCATCGGTAATCGCAAAAGGCACATCTAACACCCTTGCAAGCGTTTGCGCAAGGAGCGTTTTCCCCGTTCCTGTCGGTCCGATGAGCAAAATGTTGCTCTTGTCTAATTCAACATCATCGGTCCCGTCACCGTGGTGTAAGCGTTTATAGTGTGTGTAAACTGCGACAGCCAACGTCTTTTTCGCGTGTTCTTGACCGATGACGTATTCATCAAGCTTTTCTTTAATTTCTTCAGGTAAAGGGGGTTCGGCACGTGAGTCGGGTTCATTTTTCGGTTCGGCGTTCGTTGTGTTTGCATTATCGCTTCTCGGCCGTTGGCGTGCCTGTGCCTGTTTCTCCTCGTCATTTTCAAGTTGGTGTTGTTCGTTTTTGTCGAAGTCCCCAATGGCTAAATCAAAAGTACCATCTGGCTTACGAACGAGAATATCGTTACAGAGATTAATACAATCGGTAAGACATCTCTCACAGATATCCGCCTCAAGCCCATTAAAGAGTTTTTCGACGTGCGTATTCTCGCGTCTACAAAATGCACATGAAGCGTTATCCGCCGCGGATGCGGATAGGCGGACAATACATTCAACACAAATATTGGCTTCTCTGCCCTCAAGGAGTCGTAGGCGGACTTGCGTACTGTCCCGTTGACAGAAAGAACAATACACTTGACGATGGGCGGCTTGTGACATATTTTAAGTTTCCTTGCGGTTAAATGGCGTGATTTGGTTATTGAGGGTTTAACGTTGTGCAACAACATGGTCAACGATACCATATTCAAGGGCCTGCTCGGCAGTCATATAAAAATCGCGATCGGCATCGGTAGCGATTTTGTCAACATCTTGACCGGTATGTTCCGCTAAAATTGTGTAAAGTCGATCTCGCTCTTGCAGGATCTCCTTCGCATGAATGCTAATATCGGCAGCTTGTCCAGCGATACCCCTCGCCATCGGTTGGTGAATAAGTGCTTTTGCATGTGGCAACGCGTAGCGTTTGCCGGGTGCTCCTGCAGCGAGCAAAATAGCCCCCATACTATATGCTCTGCCTAAACACCAAGTTTGCACATCTGCTTTGATATACTGCATCGTATCGTAAATCGCCAAACCGGCAGAAACAGAACCACCGGGCGTATTAATATAGAGAATAATATCTGCATCCGGGTCTTTCCCTTCAAGGAAAAGCATCTGTGCAGTTACGATGTTTGCGAGGATATCATCATCAATGGGTGTTCCGATCATGATAATCCGGTCTTCAAGTAAGCGAGAATAGATGTCATAAGACCGTTCACCTCGACTGGTTTGTTCAACGACGATAGGTACAAGATTCATATTTTTAAATATTAAGTTTTCGCCCCGTTCTTTCCGTTGTCAAGAACGGGTTCTCGCTAAGAACAAGTAAGGATGTTACCATCACAGATTCAAGACTTTTTGATATTTTTGCATAACTGTTTCAAGAAGTCGAGATGAACAACAATCAGAAACCAGATTAAATCAGGTAATTATGAGCGACTGTTTAGCGGATGCGCGGTGAATGAGGAACTGATAAATCTTCTCGTGTTGAAGTTGGCCGCGGAGTTCCTCCAATCGATTACTTGTCTTCAAGAGACTTGCATATTTTTGAGCGTCTCGATTTTGTTGCTCAGCAGCGCGACGGATTTCATATTCCAACTCATCATCGGATACGTAAATGCCCTCCGCTTCAGCGATAGTATCAAAGATCCAAGACTGCTTTGTCTGCTGAATGACATCTCGCCGCAGTTCATCAGGCAAGGTATCCATATCAATTCCGGCATCTTCGGGTGTCCTCTGTTCGTTCGCGAATTGTTGTTTAACATTCTGGAGCGTCTGCTGCACGTATTGATCAACTAACGGTTCTGGGATCGCAATATCCGTTTTTTCAATGAGTTGCGCCAATAATTCCCCCTTCTGCTTATCAATATGTAAACTCTTTTCATCCTCGACCAGATTGTTCCATATCATCCCATGAAGTTGTGAATAGTTTTCATACCCGAGGTCTTTCGCAAACTCATCATCTAAGGGCGGGAGATGCTTCTGTGTGATAGCATGGAGTGTGATATCATATTGCGCGGATTTTCCTGCCAGTTCTGCGTTCGGATGTTCTTTCGGAAAATCAATATTGACAGATTTTGCCTCCCCAATCTGCATCCCGAGCAGTGCGTGCTCAAGTGTTTCATTGAGTGCCCCGATACCGAGCTCTATATCAACATCTTGTCTCGATTCAGCATCAATCCGTTCCCCGTTGATTACACATTCCCAATCCACGCGGAGACAATCTTTCTCCTGGACCGGACGTTCAGTGTCAAGCGGTTCATAAGTTGCGGATTGCGCCTGTAGGCGTGTAATATAGGCATCAACATCTTCACGCGGCACATCCACTGGGTTTTTATCGGTTACCAGTTCATCGTAGCGGGGGAGGTCTATATTCGGGCGAATATCAACTGTGGCTGAGAAGGCGAGCGGTTCGTTTTCCTTAACGCGCAATTCATCGAGAGGCGGTGTGAAATTGGGTTGGGCGAGTGGATTGAGTTTTTCGCGCTGCACCGCGTCTTCGTAAGCAGGGGCGACGAGATAGCGGACAGCCTCGCTATTGACGTAATCAGGAAATCTCGACTTGAGGATTGCGACAGGTACGCGCCCTTTTCGGAAACCCGGAATGGAGACTTGTGTGCGTAAGGTCTCATAAGTTTCCTTTAATACCGCATTAACCTCTTCAGAAGGCACCTCAATGTCCAATCGGACTTGCGTGGTGTCTAACCTTTCAATGTGAACTCTCAAGTTTCTTTCCTCACGCTGGGTATTCAGCACCCGGCTACTTTATATCTCAATATGCGCATGGGCGAGGAGGGACTTGAACCCTCACGAGGCGTAACCCCAATAGATCCTAAGTCTATCCTGTCTACCAATTCCAGCACCCGCCCGAATTCGGTGTATTCTACTAACAATGCGCCGTGAAGGAATCGAACCTTCAACCACCTGATTAAGAGTCAGATGCTCTGCCAATTGAGCTAACGGCGCGCTAGCTCCCTATATCTGATAAGCACCCACGCGCTCATCGCTATTGCACACCCAAAGCGGGGACTTGGCATCTAAAAGTATACGCGTCCGGAGGGATTCGAACCCCCAACTTATAGTCTCTTCGGCTTATTACTCTATGCCATTGAACTACGGACGCTTCTGAGGGTGGATGATGGGATTTGAACCCACGCCCTCTTGATCCACAGTCAAGCGCTCTACCCCCTGAGCTACATCCACCATATTTTGATTCGGTTCCTCTGAACAGTACGAAAAGTACGCCTAGCAGGAGTCGAACCTGCAACCTACGGATTAGAAGTCCGTTGCTCTATCCAATTGAGCTATAGGCGCTTGTGTTATCAAGCCATTTTGGATCGGGGCGAGAGGATTCGAACCTCCGACCTTCTGCTCCCAAAGCAGACGCGCTAGCCGGGCTGCGCTACGCCCCGAAAGGTATACATGTTCTTAATTTACAAGCGATAACGACAATATCAGAGACTTCACCGAGGATGTAATAGACACCTATCTGTCACGCTTTAACATCCGATTTGGTCATTAAAATTATACATCATCTTTTGGCAGATGTCAAATTAAATGTAAAAAAGGTTTGTGTTTTTTGGCAAATTGTGCTATACTATTTCCCTAATTATAAGGCGCGATTTCCTTGACTCACAGACTCGTTTCTCTGCTATTTCAAAGACACATAGCGATGCTCCTAACACCACAATTCCTGCAACAACTTGACCCTTTTTGCATTCGCGCGCAGCACGTGTTTCGCGGCAAATTCAGAGGCGAACGCCGAAGCCTCAACCGCGGCACAGGTATGGAATTCGCTGACTACCGTGTTTACGAACCCGGCGATGATTTGCGGCACGTCGACTGGAACATTTATGCGCGGTTAGATAAACTCTTTATCAAACTCTTTCATACGGACGAAGACTTATCACTCGTGCTACTCCTTGACAATAGCCGCTCCATGGAATTCGGATCGCCTACCAAATTGACATGCGCGAAACAGATCGCTGCAGCACTGGGTTACATCGCTTTAGCACACGCTGATAGCGTGGCAGTCTACACTTGTGCTGAACGCCTCTTGCCAACGCTACCGCCAACGACAGGCAAATCGCAATTCCCACGTCTCACAAAAGCACTCAACGCAATCGCAGCATCCGGGCAAACAAGATTGACAGAATGCCTTAAGCAACTCTCTACCTACCAGCGACATGCTGGTATGGCCGTCATACTTTCAGATTTTTTGGATCCGAGCGGCTACGCGGATGGATTCAAACTACTCTCCGGACGGGGGTTCTCCGTCACTGCAATCCATTTGATCAGTCCAGAGGAGATAGACCCGCAAGTCCACTTGGAAAACACACCTACCGGCGCGGACTGGTTGGTCGAAGATGCCGAAACAGGTGAAACGAAAGCCGTCACAATTAACGCGGAAACCCTCACACAATACCGAGATCAACAGCAGGTTTTTTGTGACAATTTGCAACACTTTTGCACCGATCAAGGTATTACCTATGCACAATTAAAAAGCGATACCCGTGTAGAACCTTTCATTTTACAGGAGCTGCATAGGGTAGGTTTCATTCAGAGGAGTCGGTAATTTCATGAAAAAACAGATTATGCAAACAGATTTGGAACTGATCCAAGGCGATATAACCAAAGCTCACGTTGATGCTATCGTGAACGCGGCGAACAGCCGACTTATCGGGGGTGGCGGTGTAGACGGGGCAGTACGGCGTGCTGGCGGTGACGCAATTGAGAACGCTTGCGCGGAGATCCGCAGACGCGAAGGCGGTTGTCCGACGGGCAAAGCCGTCATCACCCCGGGCGGCACCCTTCACGCGAAATATGTGATTCACACTGTCGGTCCGGTGTGGGAAGGCGGTAATTCAGGTGAACCTGAATTGCTTGCAAGTTGTTATCAGGAGAGCCTTCGGCTCGCCGCAGAAAACAGGATTCAAAGTGTCGCCTTTCCATCTATTAGCACCGGTATCTATGGATACCCAACAGAGAAGGCAGCAGTCGTTGCTTTATCAGCTGTGCGAGAATTTGTGCTGCAGAACAACACCGCGCCAGCAACTATCCAGTTTATCTTATTTGATGACGCGACATATACGTGTTATGCAGAAGCGTTGGGTACTTTAAAAAGTTGAACACTCCCAAATTTAGCCGAACTTCGTTGCTCCTCCCCATCTATATTCCAGCGTTTTTGCTGGCGACAGGCGGCGGCATCGTTTCACCAACGCTCTCAATCTACGTTAAATCGTTTGAGTTATCCTATACTTTAACAACCCTTGTGCTTGCTGTCGGTGTAGTCGGAAACATCCCGGCGGGTATTTTGGTAGAACGACTCGGACGCAAACCGTCAATGTTACTCGGTTTGGTGATGATCGGCTTGTCAACTCTGGGTATGGGGGCAGCAACGAATTTTTGGCAACTTATCGGGGCACAGCTGGTTGGTGGGATCGGGAATGCGTTGTGGATGCTCGCCCGGCACGCTTATATGACAGATGTAATACCGATAGCGAATCGCGGGAGAGCGATTGCCCTATTCGGTGGTGTCAACCGGATGGGGACCTTCGCAGGACAGTTTTTTTCTATCTTCCTCGGTGTAAACCTGCGCCTACCCTTCTTTATCTATGCTGGGGTTGTGACGTTGAACCTTCTTCTCTGTTTCTTCTTCATTCCGAAGACCCATCGCGCCCGAAGTGGAGCAACCGACAAGAAAGTTCCCTATCTGAAACAGCTGCTCCAGATATCGCGCCAGCATTTGCGGATTCTCGCGACAGCAGGCGTAGGGCAGGTATGCGTCCAGACGCTGCGCCGCGGGTGTCATATCATCATTCCGCTCTATGCTGATGAGGTCGTCGGGTTAACAACGCAACAGGTCCGCTCGGTCGTCATGATATCTTCGGCAGTAGATATGTCAATGTTTCCGATTGCTGGTTTTATGATGGATCGGTTCGGTCGAAGGTATGCGACAGTCCCTGGTATCTGCATCTTCGCCACTGGCATGGTGTTGATGCCGTGGACAGGTACATTTACGTGGTTGTTACTTGCAGCGATTTTGATGCGGCTCGGTAACGGTATCGCTTCGGGGACAATGATGACACTCGGTGCGGATTTAGCACCCCAAGAGGGGACAGGCGAGTTCTTAGGGTTGTGGCGACTCACAGGCGATTTCGGCGGATCGGCGGGCCCCGTCATCGTCGGCAATCTTGCCGATCTGTTCGGATTGCGTTATTCGGGTTTCGCATTAGGCGGCATCGGCTATCTCGCGGTGACTATCTTCTTGTGGTTGGTCCCGGAGACATTGGAAAAAGCAGAAAAAAGGTCTCCGCCAAAATGAAGTGCCGGGAAAGGGGCTCGAACCCTTACGCGCGTAATGCACACTAGACCCTGAACCTAGCCTGTCTACCAAATTCCAGCATCCCGGCAAGCAATTATAGTATATCCTAATTTCTGTCCTTTGTCAAATTAAAATTTGGAGAAACGAACGAACAAAAAAATCAGATTAAACTTGCAATACACTTGATAAGTCTAATACTCGTAATAAATATGTCAATCACACTTTAGTGGTCGAGATTCTCCGCACAATCAAAAAGGAGTATAACGCATGCTCGTAAAAATATTGCTCTGCATGATGTTCATGCTAAGTCTTGTGGTCAGTTACAGTCAGGCTGAGATTGACCCAGATAAAATTGTGGGTATCTGGTTATTGAACGAAGGCAAAGGCGATGTCGCTGAAGATGCCTCCGAAAATGGACGCGAAGGCACAGTTACACAAGGTAAATAGCAGGATGGCAAGTTTGATGGTGCCCTCGAAATCAAGAAGGGTGGGACTGTTACGATTCCGCTCGGTAAAGGTATCATCATTGATAAAGTGACTTTTATCCTCTGGCTGCAATTTACTAACATCGCGGGTCAACAGAACTATTTCTCTATATGGGATCAAAGCAACAACCGATACGTTCCTTACAAAGAAGGTCCGAACATTCTTCGAAGTTGGACGAATAATTGGAATGTTAGCAGTGGTGTGACAGTCAAGGCGGGGATATGGTATCATGTCGCCAATGTGTACGACGGAGAAACTTGTCGTATCTACATTAATGGCGAAGAGAAAGTTTCTCAAAAGGTACCGAAGTTCCAACTCCAGGACCAGGATCAGACCGCCTGGCTCGCTACCGACAGAGGGACCGGGTTTCAGTCTGCCTGTATTATGGACGACGTTGGGCTCTTCAACGATGCGCTTACCGAAGATGAGATTCAGGGCATCATGAACGAGGGTATTTTTCAGACGGCTTTCACTGTGGAACCGGCGGACAAACTCCCGGTACTCTGGGGAAAATTGAAGACAGAGTAGCAGCTTTGGGTCCCTCTGCTTTGCTTGGGGACCCACGCCAAAAAGAGAGAACCGATGCAATACTTTGCCTACGGATCCAACATGAACATTTCTCAGACGCAACAACGGTGCCCTGGTATCACACGTATGGGGAAGTTCCGACTCGAGGGTTTCCGTCTTGTTTTTAACTACCACGCCGATATTATCCCTGCAGAGGGATGTACCGTTCACGGCGGACTCTGGAAAATCACAGAAGACCACGAAATAGCGCTGGATCAGTACGAAGGTTATCCTACCTATTACGGTAAATATTACCGAGACAACGTGATGTTCTACAGAATGAAAGCAGCAGCCGAGAATTCGGACCCCCCATCGAAATGGTATCTCAAAATCATCATTCAGGGATACAAAGATTTTGGACTAACGCAAGCCGACTTTGAAGAGAGCCTCGGTGTCCAACAACTTGGATTAGCGCACACAGACCTTGAAACGATTCTCGGCGTGTCAATGGATGAATTAGCACGTCTATTCTCCCGCGTGGCGACCTCTCCTGTCCATCAGTAACACCATACTTCAGATCACGCGTTTCACATACACATAATACGCCCCTATTGCCAATTCGCCTGTCTCATCTGCGAACTCCGTGTGGAGTCGCGTTTGACCCGTGGCGAGGTTGAACGTAAACGTCACGCCCTTCGCAGTCGGTGAAATAGCTTGCGTAGCCGTCTGGTCGCCAACACGAATTTGTGCTGTTGTTAGTGCCAACGCTTTTCCACCGTTGTAAAGATCAATATGCTCGCCTGGAATACCCTCTGTTATCGCCCTGTTTTCGGCGTAGGGCCACCGACGGAGTTCGAAACTGTACTGTCCATCTTCTGGTATCTCAACCGCCCAATACCCGTTGCCCTCCATACCACGCCGAATCATCCCTTGATTCCATGCGTGTGCTTCTCCGTGCCAATCGTGCGTCGTAATACACGTAACAGGCTCGTTTTGTGTGCCGACGACAATCGGACAATCCTCATCAAACCGCCGCGAAACGAGTTCCCACCACGCTTCATAATGTTCATGGAGTTCCGTGACGACCTCTGGATGCGCATATGCAATATCGTGTTGTTGCCCGGGATCCGCCTGAATATCGTAGAGCTCTTCTCCGTTGATGAGTCGCCAGCGTTGCGACATTGTCGCACTATCTTTCCATTTAATAGGATTTTCAACGCGCTGCGAATCGGTAACGATAACCCGTTCTTCCCATGTCTCCGTTTCGTTTCTCAATAACGGGCCGATGCTTGTGCCGTGGAAACCCGCATTTGACGAGACTTCAAGATCACAGAGATCTATTAATGTCGGGAGCAGATCAATATTTGCGGTGAGTTCGTGGACTTCCTGTTTTTCTGTGAAACCGCCGCCGGGCCAATGCATGAACAGTGGCACGCGATGCCCACCTTCATAAGGCGATCCTTTTTTGCCGCGCATACCAGCGTTGTACCCGGACTTTACGAATTGTCCTTCATCCAGATCACACCCAGCAGCAGAACCGTTATCGGTCATGAAGATAAGGATAGTATTTTCCTGAAGTCCTAACACGCGGAGGTGATGCCGCAGCCATCCCATATTGTCGTCAATATTGGTGATCATGCCGTAAAAATTCGCACGATCCCGTGGCACATCTTTCCTTCGGTAGACTTCGCTGTAATCATCCGGAACACGGAACGGACCGTGTGGGGCATTTGTAGAGAGATAACAGAAAAACGGACTGTTCTGGTCTCCCTCAGCCTGTCGCTCAATAAACGCCATCGCCTCTTGGAACCAGACATCGGTGCAATAGCCATCAAAAGGCTGCTCGGAACCGTTGCGGAAATAGGTATCGTCAAAATAGTCGTTGCCCCAATAATCAGGGGTCTGACTGATACCGCCGCCCCCGTGGTAGAGTGCTTCATCAAAGCCTCTATCGTGTGGACGGAACGGGTAATTGTCGCCGAGGTGCCATTTGCCGAACATAGCTGTCTTATAGCCGTTGTGTCGGAAGATGTCCGCCATCGTGACCTCGTCACTGCGGAGGAGCGAGCGTCCGCCGATGGTATGCCACACGCCTGTAGCGTTACAATAGTGTCCTGTCATGATTCCCGCGCGTGTCGGTGAACAGGTGGGCCCGACGTGTAGGTTCTGTAGCTGCACACTCTCATTGGCGAGCGCGTCCAGATTCGGTGTATTGATAACGGGGTTCCCGTTGCATCCTAAATCGCCGTAGCCTTGGTCGTCCGTGATGACAAAGACGAGATTAGGTTGTGTCTGTTGTGCCACGATTGTCCCTCCATAGCATGGTAAAGTCGTGTCTACAAAGTCCTTCTACAAAAAAGGGTAACGCTATGCCAACGCCTTTTTAATCCGATCTAAACCTCTATTAATCTCTGTCAATGAAGTCGCAAAAGAGAGTCGTAAATGGTTATCTGCCCCGAAGCCATTGCCCGGCACAACGCCGACACCTGCCGAATTGAGCAGATAGTCGGTGATATCCATTGATCCCTCAATCTTCTGGCCATCAATTGTCCTGCCGTAGTGCTCAGAAAAATCGGGGAAGATGTAGAACGCACCTTGCGGCTTGACGTAACTGACCCCATTGATCTCGTCAAAGCGTTGACAGATCATATCTCTGCGTTCTTCAAACGCTTTTCGCATCTCCTCGACAGCATCCTGTGGTTCATTCAACGCCACAACGGCAGCTTTCTGTGCAATGGAAGTCGGATTTGAAGTACTATGCGATTGGATACGCGACATCGCTGAAACAGCGTCTTCGGGACCGGCGGTATACCCAATCCGCCACCCTGTCATTGAGTAGGCTTTAGAGACACCGTTAACAACAAAAGTAATCGCCTTTGTTTCCTCGTTGAACGAAGCAGGACTCTGATGCGTTGCACCGTCGTAAAGCAGTGCCTCATAGATTTCATCAGAGATGAGATAGACCTGATGTTTGACCGCAAGCGCAGCAATCTGTTTAAGCGTATCTAAATCATAAGTGGTGCCGGTCGGATTGCTCGGACTATTAACGAGGATCGCCTTCGTCTTAGCGGTTATCGCTGCTGCCACCTGCTCCGGTGCCATGCAGAAGTTCTGCGCCGGCGTTGTCTCAATAACGCGTGGCACTGCGCCTGCAAGTTTAATCTGCTCTGGGTAACTGACCCAATACGGTGCCGCGAAAACCACTTCATCGCCCGGATCACAGATAGCTTGCAAGATGTTATAGATGGTGTGCTTAGCACCGCATGAGACGATAACCTCAGAGGGTTGATAGCTCAAGCCGTTATCCCGTTTGAACTTATCGGTGATTGCCTCTCGGAGTTCCGGGGTCCCGGGGACAGGTGTATATTTTGTAAAGCCCGCATCCAGTGCGGCGATTGCGGCGGCTTTGATATAATCGGGTGTATCAAAATCGGGTTCGCCTGCCCCGAATTTGACGACATCTACACCATCGGCGATCAGCGCGTTAATCTTCGCGGTGATCGCTAAAGTGGACGATGGCGTTACGTTTTGACTCCGTTGTGATAATGAAATCATGCGTCCTCCTTAATATTAAGCGGAATTGCTGTTTGTTATCAAAATCAATAAGTTATTCTGTAGATGTTAACAGGCGTTTGAAGGCATCAAGGTTCGGCACCTGCATCGCAGCACGGCGTAAATCTTTTAGGTGCTGTAACTCTTCAATAGATTCAAGCAGCGGCTTTAACGCTTGCACATCACTCGCGCGGAATTGGATCTCCAAGGCTTCAAGAATGCCTTCAATGGTGCTTTCTCGCGCACCTTGTTCAATACCTCTTTCAATACCTCTTTCAATACCTTGCTCAATGCCTTGCTGTAGGATATATCGGTAAGTTGATGATTCTAACATAGGGCCC
Organism: Candidatus Poribacteria bacterium; assembly: GCA_963668035.1. Taxonomy (GTDB): domain Bacteria; phylum Poribacteria; class WGA-4E; order WGA-4E; family WGA-3G; genus WGA-3G. Next base: position 3,244,294 of record OY764073.1, read on the forward strand.
TCCAAGAAATGGCGGATTTCGGTAGGATCAACGAGCAAACCACTCAAAATCCATTGCCATATCAACTGACTGACTTGTATCTATCACAATATCTTCGCGAGTTCTTCGAGCAGATTTCGCTGTTTGCGCGACAATGATTTCGGAATTTCTACAACTAACCGCACCCGTAAATCACCCTTTCGCCCAGAGGTACTCGCTACGCCTTGACCACGCAAGCGTAATTGTTGCCCAGGTTGCGCACCCGCCGGGACCTTCAGATCTACCTCACCTGTTAGCGTCTGCACCCGAACAGAACCCCCTAACGCCGCCGTCGTCATAGAGATTTTCGCATCAGTCAAGAGATCCGCGCCTTCACGCGTCAACGTCGGATGCGATTGTACAGCGACCGTCACTAAGAGATCACCAGAAGCACTAGTGCCGCGGACTTCTCCATGTCCGCGAATGCGTAAGGTTTGACCGTCCTGAATGCCAGGGGGAATCGTAAGCGTGATACGCTTTCCTTCAACATTGACTTCTTTCTTGCTCCCTAACACTGCATCCGAGAAAGGGATATTGAGGTTCATACGGATGTCGCGTCCACGGGGCGGAGCAGTCGTGCGCCGTTGTCCGAACACATCACCGAAAGCATCGTCGAATCCACCGAACCCCCCGAATCCACGCCCGAAAATATCGTTTAAGTTTATATGCGTGAAAACATCGTCCATAGTTCGGTAACCTTCAAACCCCATACCGTGAACGCCTGCATGCCCATGGGTATCATAGACACGCCGCTTCTCAGGGTCAGAGAGCACCGAATACGCATTCGATGCCTCCTTGAACTTCTCCTCCGCCGCCTTGTCGTCTGGATTCTTGTCCGGATGGTATCGGACCGCAAGTTTGCGATAGGATTTTTTGATTTCTTCAGCGGTGGCACCTCGGTCCACACCGAGGATTTCATAGTAATCTCTCATAATATTTTAAAAGGTTGCGGTATCTACACACTAAAGCATTGCGATAACCGCTGCGACATCTCGTAAAGATGTGTGCTGTTTGACAAGTGTTTTTCCGAATTGAAGGGCTGCCCGCTCTACACTAAGCTTTCGAGAAAGATCAACAATACACTCTATATCTTTGACATGCGCAGCACCGATGAGGCGGCGTAGCAGTTCCAACCCCGCAAACCCAACAGCATCCCGGAAGATGTTTTCTAACACCTGCGCCTTCAATCCAATATCATCCATCGTGAATTCAGCCGTATAGGTGTCCCACACTTGCGCAACAGCTGCTTTGAGTGCCGATTGCACGCCCAAGGTGCCTTGATGCGAAAAACAGGATAAGAAATAATTCGCCCAATACAATCCGAGGTCGAATCCTACGGGACCGTAAAAGGCAAATTCAGCATCAATAACTTTCGCTGCGTCATCTTGGACGAGAACACTACCTGTATGTAGGTCCCCATGGGTTACACCTTGCTGTGCCGTTAAGAAAACCTGCTTGAGCTGCGCCACCTGACGCAAAAAGTCGGTATCCGCTTGTAACTGCTGCACATCGGATTTTAATTCGGGTGTCCAAAAGTTCGTCTCATGTTCAGTGAACGGGAAAGTGAACACATAATCGGCAGTTATCGACTGCATAGCGGTGTTCGCAAATTGCTGTCTATAGTTTTGGGCAGTTGCGTTGTCAATGTTATCAACGAACGTTTGACTATGCACAATCCCCATAAATCGCCCGATCTGTTCGGCGATTGCAGTGTCCACTCTACCAGCAATCAGGTTGTCCCGTAGCACGTGCGCGTCTCGGAGGTCCTCCATCGCGATGATAGCTGCGTCTCTATCGAAATCGTACTGCACAGGCACGGTGCCGCTCGCCAACCGATTGTAAACGTCCAAGGCGCGAGCCTCAAAAGTCAGACGTTCAGTGGACAACGGGTAATCGGGCCCTAATATCTTAATGTAGGGCGGCGCGTGTTTTAAGACGAGCGAACGCGTCGGGTTCGCCGCATCCGAGATACGATAAACGGTGTTGAGATTACCATCGCCAATTTCTTCTATACGAAGCTCCGCGTCCGGTTCAAACATACCGATCTCTGCATGTCGCTGGCGAAGGTAGTCTGTTAGCGTTTCAAGGTTGAGTTCCATATCACTTCCGCAAGCTTAGAGCAGATTTTCGGCGATCTGGATAGCATTCAAGGCAGCACCTTTACGAAGGTTATCCGCGACGACCCAGAGGTTCAAACCGTTTTCTATGGAGGCATCGTCCCGAATCCTACCGACGTAGACTTCATCTTTACCCGCAACATCAACAGCGAGCGGATACTGCTGATGACTCGGATCGTCCACAAGTTTCACACCCGGTGCTTCCGCAAGGCATTCTCTCGCTTCGGCGGCTGTAAGTTTTTCATGCGTCTCAACGTTTATCGATTCAGAATGTGCAAAGAAAACCGGAACTCGGACGGTTGTAGCAGAGACACCAATTGTATCGTCCTCCAATATTTTCCGGGTCTCGTTGATCATTTTGACCTCTTCTTCATTATCACCGCTGTCTAAGAAGGGCCAATCAAATGCGACATTGAACGCCATCTGATGTGGAAACTTATCCAAAGTGATGGGTTTGCCTTCAAGTGCCTCAGTCGTTTGTTGAACCAGCTCCAAGACGGCGCGTCCACTCTTACCGGAAACACTCTGATAGGTAGAAACGACTATCCGTTTGATGCCAGCGGTATCGTAAATCGGTTTGAGTGCCACCATCATTTGGATAGTGGAGCAATTAGGATTTGCAATCAGTCCGTTGTGGGTGTGGGCAGCAGCCATGTTGACTTCCGGGACAACCAGCGGTGTGGCTGTGTCCATACGGAATGCGCTGGTATTGTCAATGACAAGTGCGCCTTTGTCTACGGCTGTAGGCATGAATTCGCGACTGACAGACGCACCCGCTGATGAAAACACTACATCCACATCTTCAAACGAGTCGTGTGTTAACTCCTCAACAACAATGGGGTCATTTTTAAACGATAGAATCTCACCGGCGGAGCGATGTGATGCTAGAAGTTTCAGGGAAGCGATTGGAAATAATCGCTCTTCAAGAAGTTGTAACATTGTATTGCCAACAGCACCCGTCGCGCCGACAACCGCTACACGATAACTCTCACGCATTTCTGATATTTCCTCTACTGTGTTTCAAACAGAATTCTTGTAAAATTTAATTCTTAATTTTACCACAAATACGCCCCTTAAAGCAAACATTTTGGTAAAGACTGGACATTTGAACGAAAAATTCACTATTTTGAAACAAAAAACTTGACAAATTCCATGATTTATGGTATCTTAAAAGTAAAGATAGATGTGTTATGTCAAGTCTACCTTGTTAGAGGTTTCTATTTTTGACAAAACAGCGTAGGTTGAATTGTAATGCCTATGGGTTAATCATTTCGGTTAATTTTTAGCATTAGTCACATTTTTTCTTGACATATCTATATCTGTGTAGTATAATATAATCACTATTAGTTTTTTGTTAAATTCATTTTATGCCTGAGGCGGAAGGCTTGCGATTTCCAAATCATGTTGGTAAAAGCAGCATTCACCTATTCGGGCAAAAAATCAGAGGAATATCTAACATGGCAAAATTAACGAAGAACGATGTCGTTAGCAGTATCATTGACCAAACGGGCCTCAACAAGAAAGATGCGAACGCGGCTGTTGATGCTTTTGCTGCGACTATTTGCGAAGCTTTGAGTAACGGCGACTCCGTTGGTCTGATCGGGTTCGGAACATTTGAAGTCAAACATCGACCTGCCCGGACAGGTCGTAACCCCCAGACAGGCGACCCGCTTGACATTCCGGCGAAAAATGTCCCTGCTTTCAAAGCTGGTAAGAAACTCCGCGATGCCGCCGCCTAAGCTTAGCGGTTTTTTCGCTCAGTTTCCTGGGAAAGCCGCGAGGCTGGACCTCGTTTTTACACAACAGGGGGATAGCCGCGGCTTTTCCATATCACACCTATCCGTAAAGTCTCTTTTGTAGGTACCCTCTCCAACTTTTGGTCCGCATCGCTTCCAGGCACGCTTGGCAAGCGCGTTCGTTAAAAACTGATGTTAGGAGACTCGTCATGTTAATCCGAACGAGAGCTCCAGTCCGCATTGATTTTGCTGGCGGGTGGAGCGACGTTGCCCTCTTCACCGAGCAGTCAAAGGGTCTCGTCGTTAACGGGGCCATTAATCGATACGCTTATGCAACCCTCCGGTGTGAACGGCAAATAGCACAAGACGATTCCGTTGAACTGCAACGGATTTTGGATAAAAGCATTCGTATCTACTCCGCGGATTTTGACACCTTCATCGAAGCGGATGATGTTCGGCAACTTGAATATGATGGCAATATCGACTTGGTGAAAGCAGCTGTGCGGCGCATGTCCATACAGATTGGTGGGTTTGATCTCATCACACAATCCACTGCCCCACCCGGTAGCGGATTAGGGACTTCCGCAGCAATGGGGGTAGCCCTCGTCGGGGCACTCGGTGCCTTGAAGGAAGCGACTTACCTCCCTTATGAATATGCCGAACTTGCGAGCACGATTGAACGTCATGAGCTCGGAATACTCGGCGGGAAACAGGACCATTATGCAAGCGCGCTCGGCGGCATCCATTTTATGGAGTTTCAAGACGAAGAGGTAAAGACCTCGCCATTGAGAGTCCCCGCCTATATCCGCTACGAACTTGAAAAAAACCTTGTGCTCTGCTACACCGGACAATCAAGACTTTCTGGTAATATCCATCAGAACGTGAAGGATGCTTATGAAAGCGAAGAGCCGAGTGTCCGCGAGGCACTGGAAACCCTTAAAGCTACTGCCGAAGCAACGAAAACGGCACTTATGCGCGGTCGTTTGACGGAATTCGGCGAACTCCTTACCGAAAATTGGAATAACCAGAAAAAGCTGCACCCCTCTGTCACCAATGAACAGATTGAGCATCTTTTTAAAGTTGCGATGAGCAACGGCGCGATCGGTGGAAAAGCATGCGGTGCCGGCGGTGGCGGATGCCTCCTATTTTACTGCGAACCGACCCGTGAACACCACGTCCGCCAAAAACTTGAAGAGGCCGGGGCGCGGATCATTGATGTCAACTTCGATTTCGAGGGACTTCAAATGTGGAAAGTCTCAAACGATTAAACCTAAAAATATGGAAAATAATACACAAACCACGCAAACCCTAACTGATATGGAAGCCGCTGAAACACTAAAAACGGCAAGGGATAACATTTTAGCAGAGCTCAAAAAGCGGATCATCGGGCAGAACGAAGTCATTGAACAACTTCTCATCGCGCTCTTTTCGCAGGGACACTGCTTATTGGTGGGGGTACCAGGGTTAGCGAAGACGTTGCTCATTAGCACGTTCGCACAAATTCTCGAACTTCCTTTTAACCGTATCCAATTCACGCCGGACTTGATGCCCTCCGATATCATCGGTACCGATATCATTGAGGAAGGCGAAGCCGGAAAACGCGCCTTCCGCTTTATTCAAGGCCCGGTATTCGCGAATATCGTCCTCGCCGATGAGATCAACCGAACGCCTCCCAAAACACAAGCCGCGCTCTTACAAGCCATGCAGGAATACAAAGTCACTGCAGGCGGTAGAACATACCCATTGGAACGCCCCTTTTTCGTCTTAGCGACACAGAACCCGATTGAACAAGAAGGCACTTATCCATTACCGGAGGCACAACTCGACCGGTTTATGTTCCATATCACAATTGATTATCCCGATAAAGATGCCGAAAAAGAGATCGTGATGACGACAACCGCAGCTTATGAACCGGAGATAAAAGCCATTATCACAGGCGAAGAGGTACTCCAAATACAGCAGGTCGTCCGGAAAGTCCCGATCGCGGAAGCGATTGTAGACTATGCTGTGGAATTGAACCGACAGACACGTCCTACAGCAGACGCGCTCGATTTTATTCAGGATTGGGTACAATGGGGTGCCGGCCCGAGAGCATCGCAATATCTTGTGCTCGGCGCAAAGGCACGCGCGATCCTTCACGGACGCTATCATGTCGCTTATGAAGATATCAAAGCAGTCGCGGCACCGGTACTACGACACCGAATTCTTACGAACTTCAACGCTGAAGCCGACGGCATCACAAGTTTAGATATTATCGATAGACTGTTGGAAAAGGTTGAACCCCCAGCGGTGGAATAAACGGAGGTTTAAACAGAGTCATGCGTGCAATTGATAGTTTTAAAGTGGACAAAGAAACGTTTTCTGTGCTGTCCTCTTTCGAAGAAGCGGATGAAGCTGACAAGGCATATTGGCATTCTAAAACGCCACAAGAACGGATGGCAGCCCTTGAATTGATGCGGCAAATTAACTATGGCTACGATCCAACTACCGAACGACTTCAAAGAGTTCTTGAAGTTGTTGAATTCACACCAAGTTGAGTATCTTCTCATCGGTGGATATGCCGTGAGCTACTATGGACATCCACGTACAACCGCTGACATGGATATATGGGTTGCAATCCAGAAAGAGAATGCTGAAAAACTTGTTGCTGTTTTGAGGGAATTTGGTTTTAACACACCGCAATTAACTGCTGACCTCTTTTTGAGGGAGAATCAAATTATCCGAATGGGCACCCCGCCAATGCGAATTGAACTTTTGACAACAATTTCCGGGGTCGGTTTTGAAGCGTGCTATTCGGAGCGGATTATCGGTGTCATAGATGATGTTGAGGTTCACATCATTAATCTTGAACACTTAAGACGCAACAAACAAGCCAGCGGAAGGCAAAAGGATTTGGCTGATTTAAAGCATCTTTGATATCTTAACCTAAATTGCCATCTTGTAGCATAACCTGTTAGGTTGTGCCTCTTCACGCCGAAAATAACATGGAACAATCCGATTTTTTTCGCAAAAATGAATGCTGCTTGCTGAAACACGGTATCTGTGCGTCTAAAATCATATAAGTAGCAAGTTGGGTTATCTTACTAAACTTTAGACGACTCCTGTCCCGATCACGATCTGTTTCCACCGCCTCTTTCGGTTTTTCTTAGCGTTATAGACGCAAACTCAGCTTGCAGAAAAATAAACACAGATGTACAGGACATAGCCCCGTAGGAGCGACATGTTTATAGAAACGGCATTTCCCGCGAAGCTAAGCCCCGTAGGGGCGACATGTTTATCCGTCCAAACTTTAGTAATTTTTAACGTGAGTTTGAAAAAAGTTTTCACCCGCAACTGCCTCCGTCAGTTTTGGTAAAAAATGGCACAAGCTAACAGCCTATGCTACAATAATACCGATTTTTGGGTTTGCATGAAAGTTTAGAGCAAACGGACATTTTATTATCAAGCTCACGTTCAATTAACCAAGAATCATCGTGAAACGATGACCAGAATTTAATAATTTAAAAGATGAAAATTGCAATTATAGGAACGGGATACGTTGGCTTGACCACAGCAGTGGTACTCTCATATCTCAACCACGATGTCGCCGCGGTGGATAAAGACGAAAGTAAGCTAAACCTTCTGCATGAAGGAAAAAGCCCTATTCATGAACCTGGGATCCAAAGCCTTCTTGAAGAAGTACAACACACAATCCGTTTTACACCGAGTGTGGCTGAAGTCGTGCCTGAGGCAGAACTGATTCTGATTGCTGTCGGAACACCGCCGAAGCAGAACGGTGAGGCAGATACGCGGCATGTTGAACAAGCCGCGAGAGAAGTTGCACACGTCTGCCTACCCGATAGACATTATACACTTGTTGTCAAATCTACAGTTCCAATCGGCACGAATCGGCGTGTCGCTGAGGTCGTGGAAATCGTGTTTTCTGAACGTGGGATCCGAGGAAATATCTCTGTTGCTTCAAACCCAGAGTTCTTACAAGAAGGATTGGCGTTACAAGGTGCGTTCTATCCAGATCGGATTGTCGTGGGTGCGAACAGTGACGAGGCATTTGATACCTTGCGTCGTCTCTATCAACCGATCCTTGAACAGACCTTTGACCCGCCAAGCGAATTTCCACGTCCCTCCGCTTACCACCTCCCGCCGATGATGACAACGGATCCGAACAGTGCTGAGATGATTAAATACGCTGCCAATACTTTCCTCGCGCTTAAAATTAGTTTTATCAATGAAATCGCTGGACTCTGTGAGGCGGTTGCTGCAGACGTAACAGAAGTCGCACGCGGTATTGGTCTTGACGCGCGTATCGGGAGTCAATTTTTGCGTGCGGGTCTCGGATGGGGCGGCAGTTGCTACCCGAAAGATACCGCTGCGCTGTTAGGCGTTGCAGCGCAATCTGGATACAAGATGCCGATTACAGAAGCGGCACGTACCGTTAACTTCCGCCAACGCGAGCGTATCGTCGAAAAGTTACGAGAGGCATTGGGAACGCTCAACGGCAAAAGTATCGGTATCTTGGGACTTGCCTTCAAACCAAACACGGATGACGTTCGCGAAGCCCCCGCGCTGGACATTATCCGAGAATTGCTTGCCGAGGGTGCCGTCGTTCGTGCACACGACCCAATCGCCATTGCAAATGCGCGCCGCGTGTTATCGGGATTACAAACGTCTCCTAAAGAGGATCAGGCATTGTCCTTTATTGAAAATGTTTACGAACTTCCAAACGACACAGATGCACTGGTGCTTGTCACGGAATGGGAACTCTATCATAAACTCGAACTCCGTAGACTCGCCAAACAGATGAAGATGCCTCTTCTGATTGATGGCCGCAACGTTTATTCGCCAGAAGAAGCGCGCGCTGCAGGTTTCCACTACATCGGGGTCGGCAGATAACGACATGAATGCTTTTAAACAACCTCAACCGTTTGATTCAAACTGGCAGCGCTATTGCCCACAAAAACCATTTCCACCCTATCGCCATATACCGGGGGTCACACCGCACCCGATCCGAGATCCGCGCGGACACAGTTATCGGATAGAGGAAGCACACGACGGTGAACCGCTGCCCCCGAAACTCTGGCGACAAAACGAAGATTACCTCTACGGTGTGGATCTCTACAATTTCGCTTATTGGTGGGAGGCACATGAAGCGTGGGAAGGACTATGGCACCAAGCAGAAGACACGTATCGCCTTTTCCTTCAAGGCCTAATCCAAGTATCGGCATCTTTGATTAAGTATCATTCACGGATGTTGCGTCCTTTACGTTCGCTTTCTACTGCGGGACGCGATAAATTACGACAAGTTGTCGCTGAATGTGACGATACGGCGGGGAATTACATGGGCCTCAACTTACCTACATTTTTGGACACTGCCGATGCTTTTTTTGCACCTTTTTTCGCGGATACTGTTACAGAAACCACCTATCGTCAGAGGTCGGTTAAACCGCTCATACTGTTAATAGATTAACGCGTTGTACCCATTATTTCCTATACCTGGCGCGAGTTAAAAAATGCCTTTTCTCATTTTCAGTCTCATCTGTGCTTTCATTATCGTCCTATTGTTTGCTCTCTTTAAGATAGGAGCTTACTTTGGCAGGAGCGATGTAGATGAATTTCGTGCCGTTCGGTGTCCGCAATGTCAAACCCGCCGGAAACCGCAAAAAACAGGCATAATTAGAAATCTCGTTGAACTTGAATTACGGTGTCCACGCTGTGGGTATATCTCATGGGATATTCCACCGAAAACGAATCTCTCTACACGTCCGACTGATCGCGAGAATATTCCGTAAAAACGATTTTGAATCCCACACAGCGCGGTTACGGCAAATTCCGAATATTACTTGGTTATCGTTTTAGGGTCTTCAGTTGAAATGTAATAATAGCCTTGCATGATACACATCTCATCTTCAGATGTCAATCCGAATCGAAGCGGTTTATCTGTATCGTAATTGTTGTGCGTGCACTGAAAACGGAGTCCATCGCTGTTATGCAATACTAACGGCGGATCGAACAGACTTAAGGGGGCATTATCATAAGTAATGCTGCGATGCAGCAATTTCCCCGTTGAAAGATGGTTGATTTCAAACAGTTCACCGTGCCGATGCATGTGAGAACTCAGCGAAACTAAGTGGATAGTCGCGTCGGGCGGAAATCCTTGATTCCTGAGTTCATCTTTAACCGCCCAATCTAATCCTGTTACACGGGCTGCACCGGGTGGAACGTTAATATTATTATTATAGACGAGGAGTACCTCGACTTCATGCTTCACCTCTTCAGGTGGAATTGTATAGATATTCACATATACTTCACCGTGCATCACTTCGGTACCGAGTAAATTGATATAATGTGCGTTGAGATCATAAATGCCATTCCCCGGCAGTCGGAGGGCTATGCCTTCTGGAAATCGAAAACCGGTGTCAGCCGTTTGAGAGCCTGCAATGAGGAAACGATCAATACCTATCAGGCCGAATGTCCCTATATGTGCAATACTATCGAATACTCTGAAACTATCGTTCGGATCAACGCCGATTCCCGGGACCACATTAACATCTAACAATCCTCTTGAAACTGCGTCATTTGTTAGATAAAACATAGCGAAGTGATGGCTGCCAACTGGATAGTATATCTCTACACCGTTCATGAAAATATCACCTTGCACAGGTTGCCCATTTTCATCTACAATTTGCGTTGCATAGTAAACCTCTCGTTCTGTGCCAGGTTCAATTTTGAAAGGCGGCATACGGAGTTGATAGCCCTCTCCGGGCGGTGGGGGTGCCGGTGGCTGAAACATCTCAAGTGGATCGCGTAAAACAGAGAGGTCCCCGATTCCCTTTTGAACGCCTTTTCGTGGTGCGCCTGCAGCGATCCAAGTCTCAATTGCCTTTATCTTTCCGGGATGCAGTTTCCCAGCATTGAAAGGCATCGGCGCGCCCTGTTCAGGCGTTGGGGCGGTTAACTTCAACTTCGTCAAAAGAAAACTGTTTTCAGGGTTTCCTGGGTCTACTAACTTCATACCAGCCGCTGCTGCCGTAGGGTTCTGTGGCACGCGTCCAACCATATTTTCATACGATAGCTGGTATGTGAGATTCAATTTATTGGCGTTCGCGGGCGTAGCGTGGCAAGCACTGCTCGCGCAACTTTTATCGAAGATATAATCCTGAATGTCGTGATACGTTGAATTATCATTCGGATCGGTCTGCCCGAAACTGTTGCTCACGCGAACAAGGTCCAACACATTGACGGTCCCGTCGCGGTTGACATCAGGGTTCTGCACAGCGGTTTGGACATTGGTTTCCCCAAAAGCAGCAGCAACGAGCACCAGATCCTGAATATTCACAGTCCCATCTTTGTTGACATCCTCTAACAACGTAGAAACATTATCGTGAGCGAACACAGACAAAGATAGACTACCCAAGATTAACAGGAATAATATAGCAAAAATTACTTGTTTCAACATTTTAAGCTCCTACTCCAATCTTTCTATTGTTTATAATTTACTTATAATTTACACTGTAACCCCGTACCAATACAAACAATATTTGTAAGAAATAGGATTTACGCATTCCCTCTGCCCTTTGATAAGGGGTTAACGGGGTTGCAAGTTTCGGAAATATCAGCATCCATGACTGAATCTGCGTAAGTCCTGAGGAAAAGAAATATGAACATATTTGAGGCGACTCGGAAACATTACAACGCGGCGGGGGTCCATCCGACAACCGATCCCGATGATCCGAGATCACAATTTGCTGTCAACAGATATGAAAACCATCTCCGTAAACTTATAAGACCCGGCATGCGCGCATTAGATTTAGGCTGCAATGCAGGACGGTTTACTTTCGCTATGGAGGAGATGGGCGCGATAGCCACCGGTATTGACTTCGCAGAGATTCCAGTCCACCACGCTAAACAGGTTGCAGATAACAGAAAGAGCCGATGTCAATTTAACATCGGGGATATGGCTGCGCTACCTTACAAAGAGAACTCTTTTGATCTCGCGCTACTTCCACAAAATAATATCTACTTATCATATCAGACATTGGAAGACTTGTCAATTCAGCTTAAAAGGATTTTATCGGATAACGGTATTTTCGCCGTCGTTATGCACGATGAATTGGTCAAGAGAGCGGGCGAGGAGACCCTTCCAGCTCGCTATAATATAGAGACGGGTTTGATAGGAGGAAGTAGAGTAATTCCTGACAAAGGTGCGTACGCGGCTCCATGGTACTTTTGGACGGTCGCTTTTGCAAAATATATTATTGAGAAGCATCTTTCTTTGGAAAAAGTTGAACAAATAGAAGAAAACAGATTTGGGCTGGTGTTCCGCAATAGAAAGAAGAATGGAGGTCCGTAAATGCCACAACAAGCAGCGATAGAGTATCTCGAAACATTCGGTTATTGCTTGATTGAAGACGCTATTTCCGCAACACAAGCCGATGCAATGGCAGAGAAGTATTTCCAACTCCATCAAGATCCTGCAAATCGCCACATTTTTCAGGACCCAAACGCGGATTTGTATCAAACCCTTTTCGGCGTAATTAACCTTGATGAGATGTGTTGGCAATGCATCGCACACCCCCAAGTCCTGCAGGTCGTTCGTCATTTCCTCGGAGATAGCACACGACTCGGTGAGGCCTGTACGAAATGGGTCAAGCCGCGTGCGCCGCAGGGCGGTATCCATTCCGATTCGACGCACGATTTACCCGCGCGCCTCCCCGAAACACCGTGGATGATCAATTCAATCTGGATGATAACAGATTTTACCGTTGAGAACGGTGCAACGCTTGTTGTGCCATTTAGCCATCGCGCACGGCGCAGACCTTCGGCATCCGATATTGCAGAGAGTCATCCTGTGCCTGTCTGCGGACGGCGCGGTTCAGTGCTATTATGGCACGGTGGGACATGGCATGGACAAGGCGCAAACACAACTGACGACCAGCATCGGATGGCGTTGAATATTGCTTATTACCCTGCCTGGTGGAATCTCATGCGCGAAGGCGGACATCAACCTGTCTTTCCTGAGACCTTCGCCAGAATGCCGGAAGAGCTTCAAAGACTCGTTCACCATAAGGTCGCGAAACGGCGTGAGGATATCTACGAGTTCTAATCAGACTTTCACAACAAATTCGCATCCTTGTCGGAACCATTCGCGTAGGATTGTGTCTTCATTACGAGTCCGCCTTGCCTGCAAACCTGACGCTCGTGAGAGGTCTACCGTTGCCGAAACGATGTTATCCCCGAAAAATCCTGCCTCTGTGATGACGTTGCCATCCGGATGGACGATCTTTGAGTTTCCGTGCGACGACCCGGGTGACCGCAAGTCATCTGGATTTGCCGGTGTATTCGCCATTAGAAGATAGATACCGTTTTCTGTCGCGCGCGAAATCGGCATTGCATGGTAAGCAGATAGCTTATACTCTGATAACAGACCTGCCTCACACGAGCAGAAGATGCAAAGTTGCGCGCCCATCGCCGCTGGCAGCTTGACTAATTCAGGATAGCGCACATCATGACAGATAATGAAACAACAATCGACGCCTGCAAGTCGCACAATCGGCAATCTACCACGATTGTTGATACACCATTTCTCGCCTGCAAGAAAGGTCTTGCCGTAGCGGTATTTAAGGCTTCCGTGCTGGTCGAAAATCGCTAAATCGTTGTGCCAATTCTCGCCATCGTGATGTGCGGAACCGACGACAACAGCCATCGCGTGTCGGCGGGCAGCCTCGGCAATCTTCGCCTCAGCTTCCTTGAAAACCTGTGGCGAGATGCGTTTCCAATAATCTGTCCGGCAACAGTAACCGAACAGACACCCTTCAGGAAATGCAGCGATCTGAATCTCCATCTCGGCACACATTTCAATCTGTTGAAGTACTTTCGTTGTGCTGGCGGCAACGTCTTCACTTGTAAGTAATTGGCACGCTGCCACTTTAACTTGATTTTTAGCCATCTGAATGCCTCCGTTCCGTTTTCGCCATTGTATCATATTTATCCGTTTGGTTCACACAGAAACCGGTTGACATGGGTCAAATCATTTGATATGATTCCAACACTAACTACTCATCAAAGGTAAACATCGGAATGCCAGACAATCCATTTGAAGCGCGTCGTGAGCTTCGCGCTAGGCGACTGGTAATAGGTGGCCTTCTCGCTTTTATCGCCACTATCATTACTGTTTTAATCTTCTTTGAACACAGCAGAAATTCGCCAGTTCCAGAAGCCTTGATCGGTTTCTTTTCGTACGGTTTTTTCTTTCTGTTCAACTTTGGCGCGCTATCTCGTGCGGGTTTGTCTTACGAGCAACTGTTCGGAACACTCCCCGCGTGGCGTCCGTTGGGACGCTATAGTCTCTGGATAGTGCCGCTCATTATTGTCTCCATTGCCGGCACCTATCTTCTGTATCTGCCACTATCGTTTGTTTTTCCAGGATTCGTCAAGTCGTGGTACCTTGAGGACTCCACAACAATGATTTGGCAGCGTGGGGACAACTATATCGTTGCGAACGTGATCAATTACCTAACGATGGTATTGGTCGCTCCTGTGTTGGAGGAATTGTTCGCACGTGGCATTTTGCTAACGCGATGGTCTGTCAAGTGGGGCGTCCCACGCGCGATTGTCGCTTCATCAACCGTTTTCGCGTTGCTACATACTAATTTCCTCGGTGCGTTCTGTTTCGCTTGTGCGATGGCTATCCTCTATATCCGAACGAAGTCGCTTTTTGTTCCGATCAGCCTTCATATCTTAAACAATCTAATCGTCTGGATCATAAACTGGTTTACAATGGATCCTGATTCCCCTGCTTCATACGCAACGCTCACAGAGTTTCAAGAATCATGGACGATAGGAGCGATAGCTCTCATCATTAGTATACCGTGCGTTCTCTTATTCTGGAGACGTTATATTCCAAAGACTGATTGGCGAATGCCATACCTCACCGAACCGTCTAATTAGGAAGTCCTACTTACAGATTTTTTTCATACTTGATAAAAATTGCTTTAACCTGTAATACTCTTGTGTTTTGCGTGTATTCGGTGCCTTCGGCATCGACGGTGGTTATTTCGCCAGTCTTTACCCGATCGACTCCTTCAAAAACGATTCCATCAGCTCCGTTCTCGCGTGCCTTCTTTATTAATCTTTCTTGTAACTCCTCTGCATTATCCCCTTCTGCAGTAGCATATCCCATCTTCTGATAGTCTTCAATGACATCATCCTCTGAAAAGTAAACATCCACATCGGAGGTAGGCAAATAGGAATCCCCAACATAATCAATACCATCACCGCAAGCGGCAAAAAACAGACTTAACACGACCATAAGTGAAATGATGATTTTTCGATTTACACTTGCATTCACCATGAGAAAACTCCTTATCGGGACGCACACAATGATAAAGATGTCCAACCTACCGATGAAACTTTTTGGAGAACCGCGCCGCTTCCTTCTCATTTTATGAGCGTTGACCCGATGAGAAAACCAGTGGCAGATGTACATCATCCGCCAAAACGTCGCCGATCTTCAACTTTTTAACCACTTCATCGGGCAACGCGCTTTTCTTTCCATTGAATGTAGCATCCTCCGGCATAAAGAGCATCGCAAACGCGCGGCGGGGGTGCGTCGTCATATTCGGACCCGCTGCATGCGCGACCATCCCACTGATGAATACGCCGGCTCCCGCTCTCATCTCAGCGGCGTAGGCTTCAATCTCTGCCCACTGCGGATACTCGCGGAACAACTCGCCGACACCAGCCTGTCCGAGACTACCGCCAACCTCAAAACCGCTCGTTTTATGTGTGCCGGGCAGAAAATACAGACAACCGTTCTGAATCGTTGTGTCATCAAGAGCCAGCCAGAACATAATTGCCTGATGTGAATAAAACGGGTCATAAGGATTATCAACGTGGAAGTTAGTCGGATTTGCCCAGGGTTGCTTAATCATGGCGTGGTCATGATACAATCGCACGCCTGAAGTGCCGGCGAGATCTGCCGCCATTCTACCTAACTCCGGGACGAGAATGAGCTGTTTAACCTGCTCACTCGTCTTCCACAAATTGACGCATTGAATGAAAACGTTCTTATAGTAGCTGTCTTCTCCGCGCTGATTATGATATGCATCGTTACTGCTGATATGTTGTGCAACAGCCTCGTCAACAGTATCCTGCCACACTGACAATTCGGAACCTGTTAAAAAATCGTCAATAACCAGAAATCCGTTTTCACGGTAAAATTCAATCTGCTCGGTCATCAATTGTGTGTTCATAGCATCTTAGGTGCTTCTCAATCATAATTGCTCGGTCGATGGTCGCCAAGGAGCCGTCTCTGTCGAGGGTTCGCTTGGGCGAGAATGGCTTCGTCAAACTGAAACTTATTCAGATAAGGTGGATATTTCTGCGTAATCATCCGCATGGCATAATGCACCTGCAAGAGGTAACGCGTCTCGCTACTCGTATTCGCAGTGCCGCGATGCCAAACTTCGCTCCGGAAAAGCACTACGTCCCCCGCATTACACAAGATACTCTCTTCTGTCCTGCCTTTCCACTCGGTCGCTCCATTGGGAGAACACCCGGAGTAATGGCTGCCGGGTACAAATTTCGTCGGTCCCAGTTCCTCGGACATATCGTTGAGATAATAATGAGCGGTGGTTATGAAGATTGGAACTTTCACGCGCGGATCGGAACGGACATCTGCCGGTAGAGAAATTGGCAGCCAATCGGTATGTAATCCTTGATCTGGGCGTCCCGGTCCTGTCAACCACGATTGCATGCCGATACAATGACAATCTTCACCGTGCGTCGCTTCAGCAACTTCAATAATCGGTGATTTGTCAAGGAATTGGAGATAGAGCGGGTCCCGATTAAACGAGTTATTGATAATTTTATTAAGGAATCCGCCGCCATTTTGAGGCGTTTGGTGCCGATCTAAGCATTCTGGGATCGCCTCTAATCGGTCCATGGTTGCTCGCAATTCTGCGATTTCATCGGCATTAAGCACGCCGGGGAAATAGACGTACCCGTCCCTTTCCAGTGCTTCAATTTGGCTTTCCAAGTCGTTGTATGCAACAAGTGAGAGAGCTTTCGCCATTTTCAGATACTCCTTTCAGTCTTCGTCAATAGACCAAGTGCAGTTGATATTACTGTCCTTGTAAAATTGCTTGAGTGCTGGTTTATCAAACCACAATTGGATTTCTTTGCCGGCAATATGCCCGACACTACTCACCTTGAGGTAAAGACCACCGGCTGTCCATTCGGGCATGATGTTATACTGTCCGGTTTGTGCAGCGTAAATGCTGAGCAGTGCCAGCGGCTCCATCGCATCGAGATTCGCGGTTTTATGACTGTCTTGCAGAAGTTCAGCCACGCTTTTCCCTTCATGCCATTCCTGTAGCTCGGGTTTATCCATAACCTTGCTGCAGAGGATAAAATCGTCTTCAAGCGTAAAAAGACCGCTATCCGCATGTTGCCTCACCTGCAGCAGGTTATCACCTATCCGCTCCGCCATCGCCAGAAATTCTGCCTTTGGCTCTACCCGATACAGATCCACCAGTGCGAAGATATAAGCGGGTTCCAGAGCCGTTGTGTCGAAATTCAACTGCGGTTCGCAGTTTTTATCAGCACCGATGTCCCCGATCCCGAATGCTTTAAACATGGTTCGGAGGTAGTCTCTGAACGCACTTTTGCCATCGAAAACCCGATACCCACGCGCACAAACGGCGGTAAAGAGCGGTGTGATATTTTGCGGCAGAAACGCGCCGCCTTCTTTCGCGCCAAAGTAGAGTTTCGCTGTCTTGAAAGGTCCTTTTATCCGAAAACCCGTGAGATCCGCCCCATCAATAACAATACTTTTCAACGTATTATTTTCCGGATCGTAGGAGGCGTTCAGGAAACCGATGATGTGTCCCTCAACGGCTGCTTTGATGTGCGCCATTTCACCGACGCGCCCATACTTTTGGGCATTTTCTACGATTGTCAGCATCCCCATCATCTGCGTAATCGTGTGGTTCAACTGGTTGCCGACATAGACTCTCGGTTCGGTCGCCTGAGGATATTTTCTGCCGAATACGTTAAGCCCGCGTTTGCCACTTTGCGGATGCACCAGATTCGGCCAGATGCCGGTCTCTGGGTCTCGCTGCTGTATAATCAGATTTAGCAGACGTTCTGCCCATATCCGCGGTGCCTCCTCGTGCTTTTGGTAGCCCAAACTATAGGCGGCATAAGCCATATCCAGTGCCACACTGATAAACGAGAGATCGCCACTGATGTGAGGTGTTTTGTAGCCATGCCAGGGTCTGTTCCAAGTATTGGCATGATCCACCTGCTTTTTGAAATCACCGTGTCGGTTATAGTGTAAGGCATCCCAATCCTTGATATTTGCCTCCCAAATACCCTTCATTAGCATTTCGCCGCGGTCGGGGTCTACAGCTCTCAGCAATTCCCAATACGGATATACGTCCTCAATTTCGTGGACAACGCCCTTCATGCCGTAGCTATTACCGGTTACCAAGTCCACATAGCCGTGTCCGCCCCAATGCAGAACACCACTCTCTGGATACCAATAGTTATTGAACATATATTCGGCGGCATCTCCTGCAGTGCGGACATATTTACTATCCCCTGTGAACTGGCTTAAAGAGGCGAGCAGCCGCATCAGGTTCTGCTGATTCTGAAAGAAACTCCAGACCGCCGGTTTCGGCTCGGTGCCTGTGCGGTGAGATGTCATAGATCTCGGTGCCTTCAGATGGTCGGTATGTAAACAGTCAGCAAAGAGCGGCATCTCTTTGCCACTATATCTATCTCTCCCGTATTGTATCGCGGTATCCGCGAAGAGACTGGCAGCCTTTAAGAAGCGGTTACCCGCTATTTCGTCGGGACTTAATCGGTTTCTGCCAATCCACTGATCCAATTGATTAGTGATCATGCACCCTCCATGCTATTGTGTTCTTTCTTTTGTTTTCCTAATGCGATAACGGCGGCTCCGAACACGGCGAAGCCAAATAAGGTAAACGGCATCTGCCACAGCAGAAAACTCATGTGTGTATGGATATACGAATGCGCCTTGAAGATGATATACCACGACAAAGGTGCTAAAATTGAAAACCACATCGTCCAGATTAATGCAATGTGATGCTGCTGGCGTTCTTCACGAATACGCAAAAACAGCAACACAGACATCCCTATAAAAAGAACGATTAGATACACATAGCGGACCTTCAACAGTACGTTAGAGATGAAAGGATTCGTGTCGGGTAGATAGTTGTTGAGATCAAAGAAAATACCGTTCATGTAAGTGATGACCACGCCTATCGTCCCTGCTTCCAGACTGGCAGCATATATAGGCGGAAAGTTTTGTGCCTCGCCATACGTGCGTTTGCCGAAAGACCAGATCACATGATCAAACCCATCCATAAATCCGCCCTTTACGGCACCGATCTGGAAACATAACATTATGAGACCGAAAAAAATAGCGACACCTGATCCGAGTCCGGCTGCAAGTATCCATTTCACGCATTGCTGACGACTCCACTTATCAAAGATAGCATAATAAACACACGGCACCATCATCATTAGCAATGTAGTTGTGATATACTCGAAGCCGTTGATGAAACACTTGATGAAAACCGAGATGAAGATTAGCACGCCAAACTTGAGAAACTGACGGGTCGCTGGAACGCTGTGGCGTTTAAGGTAGTACATAACGACAATCATCGGCAGATAAAAAGCCCATAGACTCCACCAAAGATTTTTACCGAAGACTGTCAACCATTGGGAAAACACAACCGAAGCGATAACGAATAGCGCGACCCATCCGCCGAACTCTTCGTAGAACCAGTTTATGATTGCAGCCAATGCGATTGCCGAGAGGAGCGCTGTCAACACATAGAACGTCCATAACTTGATTTGCGGCGATAGCGGTATCAGTCTATCAAATAGACTGAAAAGCATGCCTTGCCCCCCAGGTTGCGACATGTACGTTGAAAATGTATCAAAGGTCCCGTTGTTAAGATAGGCAGCATATTGATTGTCAATCTGATTTGAAGATATCCATGCCTGCTGAATATCAGTCGTCATTCCGGCACCGTTCAGTCCGCCTGCGGAGAAGATGCCATCTTGGCGCGATTTGACCATCCTTCCGACGACAAGACTTTCGGTGTCTCGCTGGTGACTATCAAACCATTTTTGATCGGCAACCTGCCACAGGTTAAAGAGAAACCCGAAAAATAGCAGCAAAACCGATAGTGCCCATAAGGCTATCTTCTTTATGCGTTCTGATTGATAGAGATGTTTCAGTTGTTGCATATAGAAAGACCGATTATTCGCGTTTTTCACCCGGTTTTCGATACTTTGACGAATAGCTATCGCCTTCTGGATCGTATGAAACGAACACTTTTCCGTCTTCTACAACCAGTCGCGGTACAGTCCGGTGGCGACCGTCTCGTTCGGGACCCCGCATGACAGCGAATTGTGCTTCGGTCATATCTTCGACCATATCGCCCCATCGGTCTTGCGGATCCACCACACCGCCGCCCCAATTGACATTTTTCGATTGATACTTAATCAGGACCCCGCGTCTGGGAATCGGATTCTTCCACGCTAATGCACCGTGTGTGCAACCGCCGTCCATAAAGAAGAGGACATCCCCTGCTTTCATAACGGGTTGTACGACTAATCCCATGGTATCATCACACGTCCGAATCCCGCGTGGCATAGAGTACTGCGTCTTGTGGGAGCCGGGCACACATGCAAAACCGCCCAGTCCCGGTTCAACATCACGTAATTGCCATGTAATCGTAACAGTCTCAGCATAACTCCGTCCATTCTTAAAAGCATAACCGCGTGAGGGAGTCATCGGTTCGTTTCCGTCGTGGAGGGCGTGCCCCGATGTGCCTTGAACGGCGCAGAATACGGTCGCCCCACTCATACGATAGCCGCTCCCGCCCATCCAATTGAGGCGTTGCACAATAGCCGGATGTGCCATCATACGCCGAAATGGTTCGCTGTAGGGGCCCGGTAGATTTAGCAAGCCCGGCAGCAGCGGACGTCCTGTACCGGCTTGGCTGACGGAGCCACCTGCCAGTTCATCACCCACGACAATCCGATCTTGGAATTTATCCACTGCTTCATTTGCCTCTGCAAGCCACTGTTCATCCATCAGACCGCGCACTACCAGATACCCGTTCAGATCCCAAAAGTAAAACTCTTTTTCATCAATGCCAGAATCTGGGTCTCGGATATAAATTGATGGATGAATGATGGACGAGTCTTCCTCTACCCATGTCTTTTCACCATCTGTATTTAGCACCGGTGGCGGACTTGAGCCTTTAAACCCCGGTGTATACATGACCGCCTTTTGTGCAGGTGTCGCTTCGTCTGCCCATCCCGGTAGAGACTCGGTTTCCGAGTGCGGGCCGGGTGGATTGGATTGAATTGCTGCCCGTGCTGCATACCGATAAATCAACAACCTTTTCGGCTCGTCTTTCCAGGGTCGAACACCTTGAAGCGTCGGGACCGCGACCAAAAAGAGATCCCCTGCTTTGAGTGCTGGTTGTATCACTAACCCCATATCGTCAACGCCGGTCGCTAAATCGTCGGGCGTTTGCACATTGCTCTTGTGGCTCGCTTGCACGACAACCAGTCCACCGTCGCCTTCTTCGATGTCGTCCAACACCCAGATCGCTTTCACGCCTTGACAACTCCGTCTGCCGTTTTGTTGACGATATGCCAAGGACGGATTTCTCGGTTCATCGCCGCCGACGAGTGTTGTACCGACTTCATCTTCTCGTTGTCCTAACAATTGAGGTGTCTGATCGAGTCGGAAGCCGTGTCCGACAATCTGGTTTAGATACCACACTAATTTCGGGTGTACGAGTAAGTCGCGAAACAGTTCGCGGTGCGGACTTGTGCCGCCTAACAGCATCTCACTTTCTCCGATTGCGTCCAATGCCGCGTTGAGTGCTGTCACCTCTTCCGGACTGAGCACCCCCGGAATGTGTAGGTAGCCTGCCACATCAAAAGCATAATTTTCTTCATTGGTCATCAGTTCGTTCGCCATTTGTCCCTCCTGTTATCGGTGGATGGTCTATCACATTTTCAGCACCAATATCATTATTACATAACTCTCGCGCTTTGTCAATAATTGGAGGACGCTTTTCAGTCGAAAAAGTCAGAACTGTGATTTTTTGATTTAGGGATTATCAGGATAAGAGGGGTATCGGAATCGCGAAGTCTTCAACAAAAAAACTGATAATTGAATGGCTCTGGATGCTTTTTTGCTACAACACATAATTAATCCTAAGCTTTGGACAATTTGCAAATGTAGCATAGGAAACCGTTAGCCTGTGCTTTCCGATAAGTTGTTGTATTTTCCCAAGGTTTCTCCTATAAGTGAAACTTACAGAAAAATAAACGCAGATGCATCGGTGCCTAGCCCCGTAGGGGCGGTATGTTTATAGAAACAGCATCCCCCACGAAGCTAAGCCCTGTAGGGGTGATATGTCTATCGCTCAAAAATTTTCCAAACTTTAGTAATTAACCATCACCAGATAAAAAATCGTAGAAAAACCTCCGTTTTATGCAGTTTTTCCATCAATTCAACTTGTGCTGGATTCCAAATATTTTCGCCTAATCTCATTCTTCCAATGAAAAACCTCCTATGTGATAATCAATTAGACTACTACATAGGAGGGGTAAAATCCATGAAAATGCCGCAAAGGATACTTTTATTGTTTTCGGAGTTTTTCTAAAAATTCAGAAAAGTCTTGAACTTTTTCTGATGCACTTCTTATTTTTTGGGACGCTTCCATCAAATTTTCAAGACTCTGTGGAGGATTGTCCACAATGTTTTGTGCCATTTTTAGTATATTCTTGGCATAATAAGGGATACATAGAGCCTCAATTTCCTTTTGCAGCTCATACCTCTCAATTTCTTCTGGAGAAGCGTTGAAAGTGTCAAGATATTCTTCATTCACTCTAATCACCTCCTTTTGAATTATAAAAAAGACAACACTTTCTGAGAGTATTATCTTTTGTTTACTATCTTAAACTAAAGTTTGGAAAATCTATGTCGGTTGGACGTTGTGCTTTCAAAGATTTCCTGTTTTTCTGTGAGTTACGCACACGCAAGGAAACCGTAGAAAAATATCACACTCCGTAGGAGTGGTATGTCTATAGAAGCTCGTCCCTCCAAACTCCTGCACTCCAGCGGAGTGCTATGTATCTTGCGTAGGGGATGGATAACCCATCCTGCTGAAAATTGTCCAAACTTTAGTACCTTAAAGTGGAATAAAGTTTGGATAATTCAGGTTGCGTCCGTGTTACGTTTTCAGTGGTAATACTTTTCTATTACTCAAAATACTATTTATATCCTGCACTACATCATCATGATGATCTGTTTTGGATTAGCAGGTAGTCCAAGTTGTTTTTCAATATTAAGCCTTCGATTTGAAGCGTGCATCCTTGTTCTTACAACCTCTTTAGGTTCAGTCTTATCAAGGTATTCTTCATATTTCTCAAGTCCAAGAAGACAGTCAAAAGCCCAACGCAAACAATAATTAGATAACTTTTCTTCATGTTTATACATTTCTGATAGATAAATCAGAAACTCAGATAGATGATCAAAACCATCTTCATTCCATCGTGATAGCAATTCATATACAAATACGTAACTTATATTGCCATCAATATCTATGTAATTTCCTTTATTCAGATTCGCTTCCACCACTTCATAAAAAGAGAGTTGATGGTGATCCATATCATCTTGTGATGGGTTGTACATATTAAACTTTGGTACTTGCATAAATTTCTTAAGACCTAACAAACAGAGTTTAAACGCGCCTCCTATCCTATACTGAAGTTCGGACAATTTTCAAACATAGCTAATTATCGTTATATCTCTCATCTTTTCGGCAATGATGCCGTTTATTACAAGGTGAGAGCAAGAACCTCTCTGATTTTACTACGACTTTCTTCTAACGAGTAACAGTCGTCGGCGACGGTTCGGAAGTAATCTATTGATTTCTGACTGACTTTTGTTTGATCTCGTATGATCCCCACAGAGCGAAAATCAGGGATGTCCCATGCTTTAAATTCATAGAGAGTGATTGTTGCTTGACTGATCTTTCTATCCGTAGGCAGAGCGTAAACGAAAAGCGGCATTCTCATCCCATTTATTCGGCAGTCTACTTTATATCTACCATCAGGGTCATGTTCTTCGTGAAACCAGTCCAATTCAATACGATCTTTTGAAGCGACACTATATATCATCTCTTTAAACGCACCCTTGAATGTTTTTCGAGAGGTCTGTTTCTGAGATATAGATGTCACGCTTGTTATCTTCAGCAGTGCCTGCGCAAATGTGTATAGTGCATTTCCATAACCGGTATCCTTAATTTCAAGTATCAATTCACCGCCTCGATCCTTAACGCCGAACGCAGAAAGTGCTCTTGATATAATATTTTGACGATTACCTCTAAAAAGTTGCTGCTCATCGATATCATAGGTCAGATGCATGTAGGTATGCCCTTCATCAGAAAGTATCCACTTTTCAGATTCTTTTTTCAAAATAATAGAGATGTGGTCCCCGTCGTTGAACCTGAACGGCGTATACACGTAGAAACGGTCTTTCCCATCAGGAACAAGCTCTATCTCCGCTGAAATGCTATCAATAAAATCCTTCTCTATAGTCCCAATAGACATAATTTTACCTCCTGTAAAAGTGTATGGTTACCCTGAAAATTAGCATCATCCATTAAACATCCAAGGGCATCAAATACATCTTGATAGCGAGAGGTTTTTTCGGCATAAGAATCTTCTCGTTCTTTGGCACTTTGATATTCCTCTGTTGCACGATGAATATGACATTCATAACGAATATGTCCCATGTGGCAGTGATTACTTCCATTATAACGGAGCAAGCGAAAAATCTGATTTGGCGTCGGGTAATAAACACCTAACACCACAGAAAAATTCCTTGATGGATTAAATTTATTCTCTCTAACGATAACCCTAAATTCGTGACCAGCATCACCTACAATTTCAAGGATTCGCTCCTTACTATTGCCGTTCCATCTCGTAATAAACTTGTCTCGCCATTGGTCATGTATGTACTTGCGTTCTTCTATAAACGCTTGAATCTTTTCATTTGAAATTATTTCAGCCACCGCTTTAAACTCAACCTTTCAAGTAAAAAAAAAACCACTGAAGAAAAACACATATTCTGATCAGTGCCAAATAAATTGTTAACACGATTTACTTAATGTGCTTCATTTTTCACGTTCTTCTGATGTCCCAGTCCGTTTTATCCTCCTGCAAAGGTGGGAGGAGACAGACATACCGTGCGATATACTTCGCAGTGCCATCCGAACTGGCATAAATAATATAGCACAAAAGCAAAAAAATTGCCAATTTATTTTAGTACTTTGTCCACTTTCAAATGACAGGTAAATCCAGTTCGTAGTAAGGCGATTCATCGCCTTTCCGATGGCGCAATGAATTGCGCTATTACGAACCATCTATCACTTTACAATACCTTCGCCAAAATGCTTGACGAAATTGGGTAAATATCCTAAAGTTATAGTGAACAAAACAAAACTTAAAAGGATGTTTACCCATGTCAGAGATTATATCATTATTCACAGTTTTCAGTCCACATTTATCCGCAGCAACGCTTCGGCAGCTCTGCGAAGTTGTGTTTGCCGTGCTTGCGATGACCGGAAGCCTAACGATGCGAAATATTTCGCGTTGGACTTCAAAAGGCGGGAGTTATCGCACGATCCAACGGTTCTATAACACCGTCATCCCTTGGGGAACGCTTTGTTGGGTGTTCTTTAGGGAGTATCTCTTTGATCCTAAGAGTGTTTATCTGCTTGCGGGTGATGAAAGCATCGTGGCAAAATCAGGGGATCACACGCACGGTTTATCGCGTTTTTTTGCGTCAACGGTCGGTCAAACAATACCGGGACTTTCATTTTTTGCGGTGTCTTTGATCAGTGTCAAGGAGCGTTGTTCGGACCCAATGCTTATGGAACAAGTTATCCGTGGTGAAGTCTCAGAGACACGCCCGAACGCCGTTGCTGTTTCAACACCTTCAAAAAACACGCCGAAACGCGGACGCCCGAAAGGGAGCAAGAACCGAAATAAGAGCGAGGTCCGGCTCAACGGGACCTTGAAACAGGTTCAGTCTATGCTGAAGACGGTCTTAGCAACTCTTGCGGGGTTCCTGCCGGTTCGATACTTTCTGCTTGATGGATACTTCGGAAACAATAATACACGACAGATGGTCAGAGACTGCGGTCTCCATCTAATTTCAAAACTTCGGCGGGATGCTGCCTTATATTTACCCCCCACGACCCCTTATCAAGGACGGGGACGCCCTGCTCTCTATGGGGAAAGGTTCACCCCTGAAGCGATTGACGAACACTATCAAGTTTCTACACAGACACAAGGAAACAGGACCACGGAAGTCTATCAAGTAGAATGTCGACACAAATGCTTCCCGGACCCCTTGAATGTCGTCTGTTTGCTAAAAACCAACGCAAAGACGCAACACAAATCGCACGTTTTATTGTTCTCCTCCGATCTGGAGTTGGACGCTGAAACCATGATTGATTATTATTCGCTCCGCTTTCAAATCGAGTTCAACTTCCGAGATGCAAAACAGTTCTGGGGGTTAGACGACTTTATGAACATCAAGGAGATACCTGTCAATACGGCTGCGAACCTGTCAATGTTTATGGTCAACGTTTCCGCGAAACTCCGAGAGATGTTCGGAGCGGAACATTCCGGTTTTGGTATTTTAGACATCAAGGCGCGCTACAGAGGACAGAAGTATGGACAAGAAACATTAAAAATACTTCCGCAAAAACCTGAAGCGATTGTTATTAACCAAATCGCTGAACATCTCGGATCTCTTGGTGCTATTCATTGGACTTCACCTCAGAGCAGACCCGGGTAAAGTGGCGAAGGTATTGCAGAGACATTCAATTGTCGGTGCAGGTTAGGAAATTGGAAGCGAATTCTAAGCGTCGTAGGTTGGGTTGAACGCAACTGAGAAGATAGATGTGCGACATCCAATACACGCCTATTCAACATATCGTCTCCACAATCAAGAACGCAGAGAAACCCAACTTCAGAACGCGAGGCGTTCAGGAAAGCCGAAAGGCGTTGGGTTTCACTCGGTCTCTGGTGAATATGCCGGTCTTCGAAACAGTTTCGGTTTTCTCTGATTTGTATGCTTTTGGTTGTATCCGTTCAACCCAACCTACGATGTGATGGGACTGTAGGAGCGAGTGTTTTTGCTTGGGGTCTTTGATAGGGGTCTTTGATAGGGTGTTTCTGCGGATTTCTGCGTATTTCTGCGTGTTTCTTGTCGCTCGCGATTTTTTCCCAAGAACGTTCACCTATGTAAAGCAAAACCAAGATCCAAATCGTACAATTGAATGTCTCTGGAAGGTATTGACTTTAGACTTGATTTTTTTCTTAAATCTGCTATCATTTGACTAAAGTTAACGCACCAAAAAAGGATCTCCCTGCTTAATCAAGAGGCGAGGCAAAATAGTAAACTACAAATATGGATAACAGGTCGCCATGCGTAAATTGGCAAAGAGTTCATTACGATACCCGGGTGGCAAATCGAGAGCTTTAAAACAAATTCTGCCGCTTATCCGGCTAAATATATCTGACACACAATTCGCCGAAAATATAAAAAAATGTCCACACAAATGGCTGATTACCTACGATGATTCGCCTGTTATCAGAGAACTGTTCAGTTTTGCTGATATTCAAGAATGGACGCTGCAATACGGGATGAACAATTATCGAAAAGCCAATGCTGCGAAAGGGAAGGAGTTGTTCATTAGAAATTACTAAAATAGGGTGTGCTTGGAAGCAGCGTCTCATCCCCTGGTAAACTTATGATCACAGGCACCATGCATAAGGACCGGGACCTGTCCGGCGAACCATCTCGCTGATTTGCTGTCGC
Organism: Candidatus Poribacteria bacterium; assembly: GCA_963668035.1. GTDB lineage: Bacteria > Poribacteria > WGA-4E > WGA-4E > WGA-3G > WGA-3G. The sequence goes on from OY764073.1 coordinate 3,272,124, forward strand.
ATCTGCGCGATGCGGTGCTGATGTTCTGAGTGATCAGCAATGTTTCGCATCTCACCCGGGTCTGTCTTTAGGTCGTAGAGTTCATCAATATCAAAACGGTTCAAAATATATTTCCAGGGACCCTCAATAATCATCACGTGCGCTGCGAGTTGTTCTGGGTCGTCGGCGTTGTGATAGATCGCATCAAGACCGGCGATTTCAGCGAAGATCGGTTGACTTTCCGGCTCTCGCCCGTTCAGAATCGCCTCCGCAACGGATCGTCCATCAATGGATGTTTCTGGGACTTGACCGGCAAAACTGAGTAAGGTCGGCATCAGGTCCACGCCCGCCAGCGGTGTCCCGACTCGAAAACCGGACGGTAAATGATCGCGCCATGAGAGCAGACATGGCACTCGCACCGAACCTTCATACATCAAACACTTTTCCGTATAACCGTGGTCGCCGAGCAACTCACCGTGATCGCTCATAAATGCGATAACCGTATCCGTTCCTTCAAGCGCATTGAGTAAGCGACCGACCTGGTTATCAATGTGCGTAATCAGCGCGTAGTAGTACGTCATCATCTGACAGAATTCATTGGCTGTCACCGTTGAAGGGATACGAAATTTCCCGCGTTTCTGAAATTCAGGCTTCCCATCAAGTGGGTCCCGCAGCGAGGGAGATAACGGCATATCTTCTACTCGATAGCGTGTCAGAAGTTCCGGCGGCACGAGGATACGCGGGTGCGGATCCTTGATACTCGTAAACAGGAAAAATGGAGTATCCTTATCTTGCTGCCGAATGAATTCGAGCGAGCGGTCGATTGTCCAAGTTGTGCGCTGCTGTCGCGGGTCTGTAATCGTGCCAAATTCCAAGATATTTCCGTATTGTGTCATTCCAGGGACATTTGATCGATAACGGTTCTCAACGCCTTCCGTTTCAAAATAGTCAAACAGCGGATCCGGATAGTCCCCAAGATAACGATAGGTACACCAGAAATCCGAAAATCCGTGTTGTGGGCGATGGTCGTCACCTAAATGCCACGGGCCAACAATACCACACCGATACCCCACACGCTTGAGCAGATCCCCAATAGTGATCCGGTCATGAGGGAGGTAACCGCCGAACTCGCCCATCCTTTTGGGTCCGTAATTCCGCAGTTGCAAGTGGGCATGCGGATAGAGACCAGTCAACCAACTTGCGCGTGCTGGTGAGCAGACAGGGGACGCACAATAAGCGTTTTCAAAGTAGATGCCGTCCGCAGCCAATCGATCCAGATGGGGCGTTTGAACGATCGGGCTCCCGGCGAATCCGGCGGCATCGCACCGCATTTGATCACACATAATGAGTACGATATTGGGTCGAGATGGCATCGTGCTACCCATTTTTAACTCAATTTCCCTAAATACAGCATTATCCCTGGGATAGTTGCATACATAGGTTGTATTTTCTACCAACAATGTGATAGCATTATACTATATTTCGACATCTAAGCCAACAGAAAAAGAGGTAGCGGCTCCAGCCCAAAATTGATGAACATCGTCTTTCTATTTTCAGATGAACACACAGGGACTGTGATGGGAAATAGCGGACATCCTGTTGTCCGCACCCCGCATCTTGACCGCCTTGCGGCACAGAGTTACACCTTTGACAACGCCTATTGCAACAGTCCAATCTGTACACCCTCACGCCTATCACTCCTCACAGGACGCTATCCACACCAAATTGAAGCGTGGGATTTAGGTGCAATTGCGGATCGGCAGCACCAGACATGGGGCGATTATTTGACAGATGCAGGTTATGAAACTGTATTGTGCGGACGGACGCATTTCAACGGGACGGATCGGCTGCTCGGCTTTTCGGATCGCTTACTTGACGACCTCCCTCGGTGGCGCAACACAAGCGGCCGTCCACCGCGGCGCACGCCAGACGAGCGGCGGGGCTCGAATTCGCATGTCGCCGAATGCGGACCGGGAGACCACGAACACACGAGATACGACCAAAACGCAGCGAACTTAGCAGTCGATTTTCTGTGTGAAAGAGCAGCTGCGCCAAACGATAAACCGTTTCTCCTCTACTGCGGGTTCATGCACCCACACTTTCCACTGATCGCACCACCGGAATTCTACGCACTTTACAATCCTGATACGCTTGAACTACCCGACACATGGAACGAACCGCTTGAATCTCAACACCCCATAATCCAACACCACCGCTGGGCGTGGCGGAACGATATCCCACCCCCAGAAGATACTGTCCGTTGTGCGTTAGCCTCGTATTACGCGCTCGTTTCGTCTCTTGATGCACAGATTGGTAGGATACTGGAAGCGATTGATACTTCGTCGCTACGCGAAGATACGGTTGTTATCTATACCAGCGATCACGGTGAGATGGCAGGACATCACGGCATCTGGCAAAAACAGTGCTTCTATGAACCAGCAGTGAAGGTGCCATTGATACTGCGGCTACCTTCGGGTGAGACCGGGCGCGTGGCGCAAAACGTCTCTTTGGTGGATATTCTACCGACTTTATTGGAAATCGCTGGTTTGGAAACACCGTCTGATTTACCGGGTGACAGTCTGCTGGAGATAGCCCGACACGAAGCAGATGAGACAACGCGTTCCGCCTTTTCAGAATATCATCATACAGGGATGCTCAACGCCGGTTTCATGCTCAAACGTGGAAATTACAAACTGTGTCATTACGTCAGAAGCGAACCGCAGCTCTTCAACATCTCGACGGACCCATTGGAGAACAACGATTTAGCATCAAAGCCTGAATATGCAACAATACGCACTGCAATGGAAGCTGCACTACGTGAAATCATCAATCCAGAACGGGAAGACGCACGCGCAAAAGAGAACCAAAGGTCACGTAGATTGAAAGGTAGAAATGCCTAAGCACTAAACCTCGCCATCCCAATAACTCAGGCTTGGGTCTTTACGATAGATTTTTCCGACAACATAAGGCAGGACCTTGTTGGAATCGGGATATTCGCTGACATCATGGGGCGTGGTAGTACCGAGAATGAATAACACAACGGGCGCATCGGTTGCGTTCACGAATTTATGTGCACCGATGGTGCCGGGCGGAAACGCGATGAAGTCGCCCGCCCTAACTTCCACATCACCGCGCGGGGTTTTGAGCGTGCAGGTACCTTCCATGACATAGCACATCTCTTCACCGAAGTTATGAAAATGCATCGGGAAACTCATCTTGCCGGGTTGGAGACGGATCACGCGGTATCCCAAATTCTTGCCACCGATGAGCGGGTCAATATCTTTGTCCTCAAAGTCGTAAGGGTATGGCGCGTTTTTATAGTGCCATGCTATCTCATCAATATGAATACGGTTGATATAGATATCGCGCCGCGCCTGCAAACAATCAATCAGGTATTGGCGCGCATCTTTAAAGATAGAATGCCCGTCACCGACGAGGATCGTGTTGAAACGGAGTGCTAAAATTTTGCGGAGTTCAAGTGCCGCTTCAGGCGGGTCAGCGAGTTTCGCATCGGGCAGTAACGTCAGCGCGCCCATCGGTTCGCCTACTACCAGATCCCCGAACAGCACAGTCTGTTTTTCGGGGAAATAGAGCGCGATTTCACCGGGACTTTTACCGTGCTTGAGATGAATGGCGTGCAAGCCGGGTACAATCGCCTCCCGGTCTTTAACCCTTCGCGTCGGTGTAATGTTCAGTGCATCCGCATCGGCTTCATGTACAATCACGTCGGCACCCGTCCACTCTTGAAAAGTGGAGACTTCGCGTTCATGATCCGCATTGGTCAGAACAATCAACTTCGCGCCGCCGAGTGCTATCAGATGTTCTCGATCCGCATCCGACATGGCAACCGGATCTATGAGGATATTTCCGTCGGGACGTACCCATAAATGCCCGTTAAAATCGATCTGCCGTTCCTGACTAAAGACTCCCCAACTGTATATATCTTCAAAAATTAAGCGTTTCATTGTGGCTTTCCCTTTGAGACAAGTCCGTAGACTTCAAGTTCATGTATGAAGGCTCTACCTAACTTTATTTGCGGTACGATTCTGCCACGCCTCGGATCATATCGACTCGCTTTCTTTTCATCATCGGCAGTGCCACTGATGTAAATGCGGATCGCATCTGTCACAACACCACTGATGCGTCTTTCAATAATCGGACTCTCATTATATTCGATTTGTTGGATTGCGTGCCAACGTCCTTCACCTTCTAATTTTTTGTATATGAGAGCTCTGGTAATATTAGTCCCACGGAGCGTGATGCGGTGGATGGCTTTCCGCGTCGGCAAGGTTAGATGAATCCACTGTCCGGCAGCGTATCCCCTCGTGTTTACATCGCCATCTATCATCTCTGGGGATGTACAGGTGACCCCTTCCGTAACGGCATGGTTATAGAGTTCCTGAGGTTCAATCAGCATCCGCAGTGCCTTGGATTGGCATCCTGAAAAGAGCACTACCGCAAAGAATGCTATAAAAATAGAAAGGGAACGTTGCATCTTTTCCTCCTATGCTGTGTCTCCGCTTTTTAGGATATTATACCACACTCCCAATTTTCTTTAAAGTGAAATTCTACAAAAAGCGTTGCTTTAAAACCGAATTTCACATATAATGCATTATCTACATTCAGAAGGAGAAAGAATTATGTATAAAAGTGCAATTTTGGGATGTCGGGGACGTGCCCGCGGGCACGCGCGCGCCTATCAACACGTCAAAGGCGGTAAATTGTCCGCTATCTGCGATATGAAGGAAGACCTTCTCAACGATTTCGGCGATGAATTCGGGATTGATGCCCGCTACACCGACCTCGATGAAATGCTCTCTAAAGAAAAACCGGATCTGCTGCACATCGTCACTGCCCCAGTGTTACGCGGCAGCAATGAACGTATCCGCTACCCGCTGATGAACCAAGCCTCTGAACACGGCGTGCCTGCAGCCATCGTCGAAAAACCGATCGCCGTTGAAAGCGAAGATTGGCGGCAAATCTCGGAGCTCGCCGAACGCACCCAAACGAAGTTCGTTGTCAATACACAACTCAATTTCCATCCGCAAAATCTTGCACTCAAGCGGGATGTCGCGGAAGGCAAAATCGGTGCGATTAAATTTATTGAAGCGAGCGCACGCAACCCGCCCGTAGACCAAGCTCCACACGTCTTACAACTTGTGTCGTCGTACATTGACAATTCAAGACCCGCGAAGGTGCAAGGACAGATATCCGGCGCAGGACAACTCGATTCCGCACAACCTTCACCGGCAAACGCCACCGCTTTAGTTACTTACGCAAACGGCGTGCAAACCTCTGTTGCATTCGGACCGGAGATGGCACCCCGTGTCCTTCCTGATACCGGAAATAACCGACATAAACGGGTGTGCGTGTTCGGTGAACACGGGTTCGTCCATTGGCGGTTTGAGAGTTGGGAGCGGAATTTACCAGGGAGCGGTTATGAAGGCGGTGACCTCAACTACGGTGCACAAGATGTTATCGCCCAAGGCGGACTCACCGATGCGGTATTTGAATGGCTTGACGATGAAAGCAAAGTCCACCCAACACACCTCAAGCAATCCCTCGCCGAATTCAACCTGCTCTTAGGCATCTATTATAGCGGTCTGACAAACACCATCGTTGAATTGCCGTTTGATCCGCCTGATGGCATGATTGACATGTTCCGCGAACGGCTTTAAAAGTAGTAGGAGAACCCGCTCCGTCGTGCTATCCACTGAAAGTTAGTAAGCACGCACCGCCGTGCCATCCACTAAAGGAACATCCCTCGTGAATGACATCATCTACATGGACAACCATGCTACAACACCGATTGCTCCCGAAGTTCTTGAAGCCATGATGCCTTATCTCACCACAAACTTCGGCAACGCTTCCAGCACGCATCCGTTTGGCGTTAAGGCGAAGGATGCGGCGGAAAAAGCACGCCGCCAGGTCGCCGAATTGCTCGGTTGTTCAGCGGAAGAAATTATCTTTACCAGTGGCGCGACAGAATCGGACAATCTCGCCATCAGCGGGATCGCCTATGCTTGTCAAGAAAAGGGGAACCACATTATCACAAGCACGGCAGAGCATCACGCGATCCTTGATACATGCCACGCTTTAGCGACAGAGGGGTTTGAGACCACATATCTTCCGGTAGATAAATATGGGATGGTCGATCCTGACGATGTGGAGGCTGCTATTACACCGAAAACGATTCTGATGAGTTTCATGTATGCGAATAACGAGGTCGGCACGATTAACCCGATCAGCGATATTGCCGCTGTCGCTGCTAAACACGGTGTGCTTTTCCATTCAGATGCGGTGCAGGGGATCGGGCAGCTGCCATCAGACATGGAACTGCTTGGTGTGGATCTCGCTTCTCTGACGGCGCATAAGATTTACGGTCCGAAGGGTGTCGGCGCGCTTTACATTCGTCGGAACACCCCTCAGCCGCATTCACTTTTCTACGGTGGTGGACAGGAGGCAGGAGTTCGCCCGGGCACTTTGAACGTTGCAGGGATTGTCGGTTTAGGGGCAGCGTGTGAACTCTCTAAAAGGCATACGGAGACAAGGAACAGCTGCGTCGCAACGCTACGTGATACGCTCCACGAGAAATTGAAGGCGAGTTTGGATGGACTTTATCTCAACGGACACCCTGAACAGCGGCTGCCGGGCAATCTCAATCTCTGTTTCGCGGGTGTGCAGAGCCATGCCTTATTGATGGGACTTAAGAGCGTTGCTGTTTCCACAGGGTCGGCATGCGATTCAGAGTCGGTGAAGGCATCACATGTCTTAATGGCAATGGGGGTTCCGAATGAACTAGCGTTGACGGCTGTCCGTTTCGGTTTAGGACGCTACAACACCGCGGCAGAGGTTGACATCGTCGCAGATGAAGTTGTCCAAGTTGTTAATCGCTTGCGTGTTTTAGCCCCTTAGGAACCTTACTCTGCTGGTTGCTGATTTTGGGCATCGTGTTTCGCAATTAATTCAAGCACAGCAGGCACTAATTCTGTAGGCACTTCTATTAGCATACTCGATTCATCCATCAATGCCGCTTCAGCTTCGGCGACAGCTTCATCTTCCGTCTGTTGCTCGTAATGTGCAATAACACTCTGGACGCGTTCTTCGTCCCAACCGGGCGGAAACTCGTTCAAGTTTTTCTTTTTCATCGTCTGCCCTTCCTTGATAACGCATGCCTTTAACCTAACTGAAAATTGTCCAAACTATAGTAATTATAGCATAGATCACATCCAGATTGCAAGTAAGTTTTCAGTTTTTGTACTTATAGAGTCGTTGCAATTTTCACTGATACTATGTTATACTTTTATCACTAAGTTTAAGCACAGGATATAGGAGAGACGTATGTCATCTGTTGCAGCCCGAACCTATCTGACTCCCGAGGAATACATCGCTTTGGAACGAAAAGCGACGCTCAAAAGTGAATACCTGAGCGGCGAGATCTTCGCAATGTCCGGAGCTAGTAACGAACATAATCTTATCACGATGAATACGGCAACCGGACTTTACAACCAAGTTGCGGAACAAGGATGCAGAGTTTACGCCAGCGATATGCGCGTCGGCATTAGTGCAGGGACCGCCTACTTCTATCCAGATATTGCTATTACCTGTGATAAACCCCGCTTTGAAGATGAGGTTTTCGATACGCTCCTCAATCCACAAGTTATTATTGAAGTGCTTTCTACTTCAACCGAAAATTATGACCGAGGCGAGAAATTCGATCGTTATCAGCAGTTGGAATCGTTGCAAGAATACATCCTCATCTCACAAGATCAGATTCAGGTTGAACACTATCTTCGTCAAGGCAAAGAGTGGATCCCCAGCGAGTTGAGCGACCTCGAAGACGAACTCTTCCTTCCTTCAATTGGTGCGGCACTCTCATTGAAGCAGATCTACAGATTCGTCGAATTAGAAACCGATGATGTCCTTCAAACCATTCGGCGTGTCTAAAAGAGGCAACCTATCTTATGCTGACCGTTGAACACCTCATCGCTTGCGGATTGACAGAAACAGAGGCATCGAAAATAGCCGAAACAGTCAATCAGATATTGCTAACACAGTCTCCGACAACCTGCTGGCAGAAAATTTCACGCGACATCCTCACACCACAACACCCCTTCGCTCTTCATCAATTGCTCTATGAAACAGTATACGTAGATTTCAGTGCCACAACGCACGGACCACCGCCCGCATGGTTTCCAACGGACGAAGACATCACCGAAGCCAATATTACCCGTCTCATGACAGAATTAGGCATCAAGACGTATCCTGAATTCCATGCATGGTCGGTTGCTAACCGTGATACCTTCTGGCAGATGATGATTGATACATTGGACATCAAAACTACAGACACATACGCCGAAACACAGCAAAACGCAACAGGTATCGCAACAAAACTCGCTAAACTGAACATCGTCGATAGCTGCTTTAGTGCGCCTGACGATGCCATCGCCATTATTACGCAAGGCGAAAACGATCAAAACTTATCAACGCTCACCTATCAAGAACTGGCGTGCCTTACCAATCGGGTCGCGAACGGACTTGTAGAGATTGGTATGAAACAGGGTGACGCGGTGGCCGTTGACATGCCGATGAACGCTGAATCCGTTGCCATCTATCTGGGGATTGTTAAAGCAGGGTGTGTCGTCGTTGGTATCGCTGATAGTTTTGCCCCCGACGAGATAGCGACCCGTCTCCGCATCGGCAAAGCGAAAACCATCTTCACACAAGACTATATCACCAGGGCGGGTAAGCGGCTCCCCTTGTATGAAAAGGTTATCGCAGCAAACGCACCGAAAGCTATTTGCAAACCAAATCTTGCTATTGAAAAGTCCTATAAGGGCGCGCCCCTCCAACGCGAAGGCGATCTAACTTGGCAAGATTTTTTGAACGGGACAGAAACGTTTACCGCTGTGCCTTGTCACCCGGATGCTCATACGAATATCCTCTTCTCTTCAGGCACTACTGGCGAACCGAAAGCGATTCCGTGGACGCACACCACGCCGATTAAAGCCGCTGCAGATGCCTACCTACACCACGACATCCACCCCGGGGACGTGCTGGCATGGCCCACAAATCTCGGTTGGATGATGGGCCCGTGGCTGATCTATGCGAGTCTCATCAATGGTGCTACGATCGCCTTATATGATGGCGTACCGACCGAACGAGATTTTGGCATTTTCGTCCAGAACGCGAAGGTCAGCATGCTCGGTGTTGTGCCGACGCTCGTGCGGGTGTGGAAGAATACAGGCTGCATGCACGGGCTGGATTGGCGTGCCATCCGAGCCTTCAGTTCAACGGGCGAATGCTCTAACCCGGAGGAGATGCTTTTTCTCATGTGCTTGGCGGGTTACAAACCGGTCATTGAGTATTGCGGTGGTACCGAAATCGGAGGCGGTTATATCACCGGCACACGCGTCCAACCCGCAGCACCGTCAACGTTCACAACGCCAGCACTCGGCTTAGACTTTCTATGCTTTGATGATCACGGAAATCCCGCTGACAACGGTGAAGTTTTCATCGTTCCACCCTCGCTCGGGCTCTCCACGAGTCTGCTCAACGCTGCCCATAATGAAGTCTACTTTGCGCGGACACCGCGCCCGAATCTGCGCCGCCATGGCGACGCGATTGAAAGGTTATCAAACAACTATTACCGTGTCCACGGCCGCGTTGACGATACGATGAACTTGAGCGGTATAAAGGTCAGTGCCGCAGAGATTGAGGAAATCCTTAACACCGTTGATACGATTCAAGAGACAGCAGCCGTCGCCGTGCCACCGGAAGACGGTGGTCCCAGCCGACTCGTCATCTATGCTGTATTAGCATCATCAAAACGGATACCAACAAAGCAAGAAGTTCACACTGTTTTGCAATCGGCACTTTCTGAACGGCTCAATCCGTTGTTCCGCATTCACGAGGTCATTATTGTAGATGCCTTGCCTCGGACAGCTTCTAATAAAGTTATGCGCCGCCTGCTGCGCGCCAGAAATTTAACTACAAATTGACATTAAATTTGTTTTCAGGTACACTTAACAGATGTAGCATAATCTGTTAGATTATGTTTGTGAGTAACAACTTGGATTATTTTAGAAATCATGCACTTGCAATGGAGATCAAAATGGAAAAACAGTTCAAAGTTAGAGCCGCACATTGCGACTATCGCGCAAGCGAAGAGGAAATTTATCAGACCCTTCGCCGTATCACCGATCCACTGACGCGGGCTTGGAAACCGATCGAGAACGCTAAAAAGGTGGTCATGAAATTCAATATGATGAAACCGCCTGAGCGGATTATCTACTTTGAGGGGCGCCGTCGGGAATTGGTAGACGATGCCACCTGTCGCGCCGTCTTGCGGTTGATTAAGGAACATACGACCGCACAACTCATCGCCACCGACACGAATCCGTATACACACGGACATCGGATGCCGCCCGATTTTAATTACCTACACCACCTGAAAGAATTTGATGTGCAGTTCGTCGATTCTAACCTACCCCCCTTCAAGGTCTACGATGTGCCTGGCGGCGGTTCCATGTTCGATCGTTACACGTTAAGTGCGTGTTTCGACGATGCGGATGCAGTCGTCTCTGTGGCGAAGATGAAAAACCACGCTTTCATGGGGATCACGTTATGCACGAAAAATTTGTTCGGTTTACCGCCAATGCTGCTCCCGGAAGGCAGGACACGGAGTTATTACCACCATCTTATCCGCCTCTCTTATGTGCTTCCAGATTTGGCACTCATCACGAAACCGTGCCTCAACATCATTGATGCCTTGACAGGACAGTGGGGACGCGAATGGGGCGGGGTCGGCAGAATCTGTAACGCCCTCATTGCAGGCGATCACCCTATCTCCACAGACACCGTCGGTATGCACCTGATGGGACATGATCCGGCATCTGACTGGCCCACGCCACCCTTCAAACGCGATCGCAACCATATCCTCATCGCTGCACAGCGTGGATACGGCACCGTCAATTTAGATGAGATTGATTGGGAGAGCGAAGTCACAGCACCCTTAGCGGAATTTGATTCTGTGGAAACCGACACTTCAGAAACGGTTGCCAACTGGCGACGGACGACATGCGAACAGGGATTAATCTATCAAGAGAACCAGAAAAACCTCATAGACCAGTATCGGGATAACTTCATTTACATGCAAGGCGGTGAAGTCGTCTGGAGCGGGCCGGATCCCTCGAATCTCGGCAGCCGTCGGCAGCTGAGCGGTGAAAAGAAGGACAGCGCACTCTGGCTCAAACTTGTCGATGCCGAAGAACAAGAAGGTGAACGTTTCAACGTCTATGAGGAATGCCTGAAAACCTTTGCTGCATAAATTCCTTTAAAGGAGAACACGACATGAGCATCACTGACGCAGAAAAAAAGCAGTTAGACGAACAAGGCTGCATTGTTATTCCAGATGTGCTTTCCGACGAAGAAATTGCAGTCTATAGAGCCGATATACTCCGATTAGCAGAAGAGGAGAAGCAGAACGGGTTGGCACGTCAACATACGAACGGCCATGGACAGCACGTCCGCTGGTTAGTCAACAAAGGCGAGATGTATGAGCAGCTCGTCGCCAGACCGAAAGTGATGCCCTACTTTGAACATCTGCTCGGGCCCGATTATACACTCAGCACGCTTACCTCTAACATCATCGATCCCGGTGCGCCTGATGGGGGTTATCACGTTGATAGTGTACTGGGATCTATGCCGGAACCGCTGCCGAGTTTCCCGTTAGTCGCTAATAGCCTCTGGCTGCTCGACGATTTTACGCCCGAGAACGGTGGGACACGCCATGTCCCCGGTATTCATCTTCAGCGGATCAAACCGCCTCCTGGCACCACGCATCATCCCGATGAGGTTCGGCTTTCTGCCCCGAAAGGCTCCGTATTTCTATTCAACGGTGCGATCTGGCACTCCGCGGGTGCCAATACGACTGACCGGCAACGTATCGCGTTAATCTGTTTCTGTTGCCGTTCTTTTGTCAAGCCGATGTTCGACTTCGTGCATCACCTCAAACCGGAGGTTATTGAACGCGCTACCCCGACTATGCGCCGCATCTATGGATTTGATTCCCAACCGCAACCGCCGGATCAACCCACGCGGTAACAAGAATAGGACTTACGCAACTTTTCTATGAAACGCTACGTAGGATGCCGCTGGCGAGGTTAGGAATGCACTTCGCAACCGCCCTTAGAAGAAATACGCAGAAATACGCAGAAACACCCTAGCAAAGACCCCTAGCAAAGACCCCCAGCAAAAACACCCCCCTTATCAAGGGGAAGGCGAATACGCCGCAAAACCTCGCCAGCGATGGGGGCTGCGTAAGTCCTGAAGAACCATTATCTGTTTGAACAGGTAAAAGATTTTGTTATGATTCACTCGTAATACTATCCCGCACTATATTTTGTAGATCTCCAACAACACTTATTAAGCTCTGAATCAATTCCCTATTTTCGGAAACCTGGACATTTAGTTTTTCTATCAATTCCCTATTTTCGGAAACCCGTACATTTATTCCCTGAATGTCCCCCCTAATTTCCTGAATGTCCCCCCTAATTTCTTCCCTAAATTTTTCATTTTTTGCGGTTTCAAGTTCTGAACGTTCCACGCTGTTCGCTATAATAGGCAATATCACTGTGTTCCACATTTGGATACCTCCGCATTCATCATGTAAGATAATTACCATCAAAATTTTAAAGCATATTTCATCATAATATTATAATCTCGGTAAAATCAAAAAAACTTTTGTATATCAAAGTATCAAAATACAGTCTTGACATTTCTCAACACAGATGTTATAATTCCTAAGTAATCAAGAGTCGGTTTAACAAAGTTACGAAGCGAATCAACCCCTGGAGATATTAACATGGAAATTGAAACTTACTTTGACTTTTTGGCAGAAGATGATATTCGCATTAAGGGTACACGTGTGGGCATTGAGAGTGTTCTGTACGAGTATATCCACCGTTCGCAAACGCCAGAGGCAATCGCTGAACGCTTTTATACCGTCACACTGGAGCAGGTTTATGCGACGATTCTGTATTATCTACAAAATAGAGAAAAGATCGGGGCGTATTTGACAGATTACCTAGAATATTGCCGAACGGCACGGGAAGAATATGAGAAGAATCCCCCTCCCGGCGTTGTGCGCCTGCGTCAACTCAAAGCGGAACGACAAAGGGCCCTTGCAGAGACAGAAACAGATATACCACAAGTCAACTTTTCCAAGGTTCCACCTTCTTCATCACGTTAAAGGAAAAGTATGCTCCTATATCTGTTAGATGAACATATTCCACCAACATACCGCACACAATTGATTTACCACGAACCATCATTAACGGTCTGGATGATTGGTGATGAAGGCGCGCCTGCAAGAGGGACATCCGATCCCGAAATCCTGACTTGGTGTGAGCAGAACCAATTCATTCTGATAACAAATAATCGAAACAGTATGCCTCAACACCTCACTGACCATCTGGCAGCAGGACACCATGTCCCGGGCATTTTGATAATCGATCTCAAGGCACCAATAGGCGAAGTTCTTGAAGATCTTATTCTAATTGCTGGTGCATCATACGAAGACGAATTCCTCAACAGAATCGACTATATTCCACTTAAGCCAAATGTCTAAATCTAAAGAAGAATTATAGGACGAGATTGAAAACTTCACCAGTAAAGAAAAGGAAAAGTAAGCAGCAAATCCCGTGGGTTGCCATTTGCTATTCAGAAATAGGTAAAACATCGCGCTCAACTTCGTGGACCTTATTAGGAAAAGTCTCACCGCGAATCCACATCACAGGTTGCCGCTTCCTGTTATTGCGTGCAGGGGCGTGTGCCCATTCCGCCTGCGCACTGAGGTAGTGGATGACGTAACAACGGCGAAACCGTAAACTGTGATTATCCGTGCTCTTATGCAAAAGATGGCTATGGAACCAGATCACCGCACCCGGCGGGACCTCTACTGCCACGCCATCCTCATCGCGGACACCACGCGCCAACTTAAATTCCCGTTGTTGTGACCCCTCAAGATCGTCATGCTCAAAAATATCCCACTTGTGGCTGCCCGGAACAACGTAAAGACACCCGTTCTCCCGATCCGCAGCGTCAATCGCTGTCCACGTCCCGACGGTCGTCTCTGTGTTAAACCGGTTGCGGAAGTAGAACTTATCCTGATGCCACGGAAAACCGAGACCGATTTTCGGTGCCTTCCAGATAAACAGATTATTGATACCGAGAATATCCGGACCAAGAATGTCAACGAGTGGATCTGTTAGCCGGGGATCGCGCACGCGGGCAAGAAATTCCGGGCAGTAACAACTCGGATGATGGATCTTGTGCATCGCATAAACACCTTGCTCCGCTACTTTCCCATCTCTCACAAGTGCATTCTGATTAACGTTCGTAGACGGAAACGGACGTTTGCCATCCACAACATCTTCAGCGACTTGACGAAGCGTTCCATTCTCGTCAGTGGAAAATACGTTCAAACGGACGAGGTAACCGTTCTCGTTCCAATGTAAAAGTTCATCCGCGCTCAACCCAAAATGCAGGTCCTGTGGCGTTGATGCTGTATGCATTGCTATCTCCTACGCATGTCACGCGGATTCAAGAATCGGAAGCACATCGCGTTCGACTTCATGAACCTTGCCCGGAAAGGTCTGACCACGCACCCACATGACAGCAGATCCTCTCTGCGGTGTATCCGCCCATTCTGCTTGCGCGCTGAGGTAATGCGCGACGAAGCTGCGGCGAAACCGTAGACTGTGATTGTCCATACTCTTATGCAGCAGATGGCTATGAAACCAGATCACAGCACCGGGGGGCACCTCCACCGGAACGCCATCCTCATCACGAACACCGCGCGCCAACTTGAACTCCCGTTGTTGCGAACCTTCAAGGTCGTCATGTTGGAAAATTTCCCATTTATGGCTGCCTGGGATAACATAGAGACACCCGTTCTCCTGATCGGCAGCGTCAATCGCTGTCCACGTCCCCACAGTCGTCTCCGTGTTAAACCGAGAACGAAAATAGAACTTGTCTTGATGCCACGGAAAACCGAGACCGATCTTCGGTGCCTTCCAGATAAACAGCGTATTAATACCGAGAATATCCGGACCGAGAATGTCAACAATCGGGTCGGTTAGTCGGGGGTCGCGTACACGGGCGAGGAATTCTGGGTCGTAGCAGCTCGGAAAATGGATTTTGTGCATCGCATAGATGCCTTGCTCCGCTACTTTCCCATCTTTGACGAGCGCGTTTTGATCGATGTGTTCAGGTGGAAACGGACGTTTGCGGTCAACAATATCTTCAGCGACTTGTCTGAACGCATCGTTCTCTTCAGCCGTAAAGACACCGAAACGGACGAGATAACCGTTATCATGCCAATGTGAAAGTTCATCCGCACTCAATCCAAAACGTCGCGCTTCTGGCGTTAATTCTGTACGCATCACTATCTCCTATTTCTGAATTTGCGATGACGAGGGAAAACTCGCCAAACCGTTGTAAATATGGTAGCACATTTGGGGAAAAAGTCAAGAAAAATTGAACGCCTCTGCTAAAATTTTGGAAAATATGTGAAATGTGTTAGAATAGTGTCATCGTTCAAAGTAACCGCCTAACATGGAGGACCAACAATGAACACGAATGAACCACAAGCGCAGGAAACTTATCGCGCGACTGCATTCGCAGATTTCAAACCTGAACTTTCGGCTCCGGGTGCCACACCTGAAAGACTGGCATATCTCAAGGAGCACGGCTTTGTCATTATTAACGACTTTGTTGATAACCCTTGGATTCCCATTCTTCGAGAAGCTGGACGGCGTGTTACGGAGGCGTGTGCCCCGGAACATGTCTATGACAAAATTGACTGCTCAAAGGGCTATGTTCATCGCGCCGCACACAACGAACCTTGGGCGATCCGAGGGCTCATCCATCCCGCTTTTGGTGAACCGAGTTTCGCCGAATTCCACGGTTCCTCAGGTTTCTTAGATTTCGTTGCCGCCTGGTGTCACGGGCTACAACCTGAGGACCTGACCTTTAGTGGTATGCTGCTGTGGGCGAATCCACGGAAACAGCAAAACGGACCCAGTTGGCACCGAGACGTGACGTGGTGGGGCGATGGTGCGGGTTACTTCTCACAGCGGGAAGTCCGCGGAGATACCCCTGAAGACTATTCCGAAGAGGTAGAGCGGATCCGCTGGAAAGAAATCCAAGAAAGTAACGAGAAGCGAATTACCGAGCGGAACGGGGTGAGCATGTTTTTGGCACTCACAGACGATGAATGTCATGAACTTATTCCGGGTAGCCACCATCGATGGCGCACCCCTTTTGAGCATGATGTGCTACTTCCACAATCGATGAAGGATCAGGGTGTTCCATATACGCCGAGTTGGAACAAGAAAGACCCGTTACCCGGTCAGGTTGCAATTCGGCTCAAGCCCGGAGAGGCACTCATCCGCAATGGCAATAACATCCACACAGGGCACACCGTGCCGGAACGGGAGCGCAACACATTGTCGATCGGCTGGTCGAAATGGTCGGGTGAATTCACCGGCGACCCTTCAGTCGCGGACGCGCGAAACGCTTGGCAACTCGATCCTGCTGTCCGAGACGCTTTACCGCATAAGTTTATGCAGACAGCCTGGGACCGCTGGGCGGAAACCCAGAAACTCGGAGAGACGCTTGAAGACCGGTACGCTGGATTTGATATTCAGCAGATCAAATCCGGAAAAGTCGTCGGATGGCGTACTGAATTGGAACGTCAAGCCGCTGCAGCCGGTGACGCGTGGGAAGCCTTCCAAACTGTTGAATAACGCAGCACTTAAGGACTGAACAGGCGCGCCGTAGAACTTATGCCGCGCGCCTCTCCTAAACAAATATCTTCAGTTTCACTTGACTTTTCACTTCAGATATGGCATCATAAGACTTAAGCGATTCCTAAAATCGTTGCTCTTTGGCATTTTGCATCTTCGCTGCAGTACCAGCGATAATACGGAGGCGCATCGCAATGGCAGGATTTGATGGATATAGGACGGACGGATTTTTTGACGAGATGTTTGCACCAGACGGGAGTGCGCGTCCCGCCGTTCAGATGTTAGTGGAACGGATTGAGGGTTTTCCTGAAGGCGAGTTAACGCGTCGCCAAATCGCCGCTGAACACGCGTTGCTCCGAATGGGTATAACCTTCAACGTTTACGCCGACGAGCAGGGCGTCGAAAAAATCTTCCCGTTTGATCTTATCCCGCGAATCATTGATGCCAATGAATGGAATTGGATAGAACGTGGACTCAAACAACGCATCCACGCCTTGAATCTATTCATTGATGATGTTTACCACGATCAGAAAATTATCAAAGATGGGGTCGTTCCTGCAGATGTTGTGCTCTCATCGGAGCGATACTTGCAGCAATGCATCGGATTAAATCCGCCGCGCGGCATCTGGTGCCACATTACCGGAACAGACTTAGTTCGCGATAGTGATGGGCAAATCTATGTGTTGGAAGATAACCTCGGCTGCCCCTCCGGAGTCTCTTACGTTGTGGAAAATCGGCAGGTCATGAAACGCACATTCCCACAACTTTTTGGAATGTCGCAAATCCAACCCGTAGAGGATTATCCGAGCCAACTGCTGAACATGCTCCGATACCTCGTGACGGACAGAGTAGTTTCACCTGAAGTCGCTGTTCTCACACCGGGGATTTACAATTCCGCCTACTTCGAGCACTCCTTCCTCGCCCAACAGATGGGTGCTGAATTGGTTGAGGGGCGCGATCTTGTCGTCATGGACGGGTTCGTGCATACACGCACAACGAAAGGCTTTGAGCGTGTTGATGTTCTCTACCGCCGCATTAACGACGATTTCCTTGACCCGAAAGCGTTTAACCCAGAATCAATGCTCGGCGTTCCCGGACTGATGGAGGTCTACAAAGCCGGACGCATCGCCCTCGTCAACGCACCTGGCACCTGTGTCGCCGATGATAAAGTCGTCTGCGCGTTCGTGCCGCAGATTATTAAGTATTATCTCGGTGAAGATATTATCGTTCCAAATGTCCCGACCTACATGTGTTGGGAAGATACAGATCGAAAATACGTTTTGGAGCATCTCCACGAACTCGTTGTGAAAGAAGCGAATCAATCCGGGGGTTATGGCATGCTGATCGGTCCGCACGCCACAAAAGCAGAACACGAAGAATTTGCCCAACGCATTAAACAGAACCCACGCAATTACATCGCGCAACCGACACTTTCAATTTCACGCGTGCCGGTGCTTATTGACGACCATTTTGAAGGACGACATGTGGATCTGCGTCCGTTTATCCTCTATGGCGAAGACATTTACGTCCTCCCCGGCGGATTGACAAGGGTCGCCCTGAAAAAAGGGTCGCTCGTTGTCAACTCATCACAAGGTGGCGGTAGTAAGGATACCTGGGTTTTGTCAGCCCCGGGGGACTCGCCTGTTACTGAAAAGGGGGCATAGGAAAGCGTTATGCTCAGTCGCGTCGCTGAATCAATTTACTGGATGAGCCGTTATATTGAACGTGCCGAAAATGTCGCTCGTTTCGTCGATGTCAACCTACACCTTATCCTCGACACACCCGTCGGCATGCAGGCGCAGTGGCAACCGCTTGTCGCAACAACAGGAGATGATGAAGTCTTCGAGGAACGCTACGGGGATGCATCGCGCGAAGCGGTGATCCGGTTCCTGACATTCGATGCCGAAAACCCGAACTCAATTATCTCCTGCTTGCGGGCGGGTCGTGAAAACGCCAGATCCATACGCGAAAACATCTCATCGGAGATGTGGGAGCAGCTAAACGCTGCCTACTTGCTGGTGACGAACACTTCAGAAGAATGGGCGATGGCAGAGCCGCATGAGTTCTTTAGGGAAATCAAACTTGCATCACACCTGTTCATGGGACTCACAGATAACATTATGTCGCATAGCGAAGGCTGGCATTTCAGCCAATTGGGCCGCCTCATCGAACGTGCCGATAAAACATCACGGATCGTGGATGTCAAATACTTCATCCTACTCCCATCTGTCTGGGATGTTAATACGCCCTTTGATGATATACAGTGGGGCGCGCTGCTCCACTCTGCCAGCGGTTTTGAAATGTATCGCCGCACCTACGGACTCATCTCACCAGACGATGTCGTCGCCTTTCTGCTATTAGACCGTGAGTTTCCGCGCTCCGTTCTCTATTGCCTCTCCAAAGCAGAGGAGTCACTACACGCAATATCCGGTACGCCCTTGGAAACGTTCTCCAATACAGCGGAACAGCGTTTAGGGCAGCTTCGAGCCGAATTCGCGTATGTGCAAGTCAAACAGATCCTCTCAAGCGGATTACACGAGTTCCTTGACGCATTTCAGACCAAACTCAATTTGGTTGGCGAAGATATCCACAAGACATTCTTCGCATTGCGACCCGTCAATGGCGAAACCGTTGCGACACAAGAACAGTCTTAAGAGTTATCGGTTATCAGTTATCAGTTATCAGTCTGGTTTGCGATGAACAGACATCTTCTTTTAACCATCGTTATCCAAATTGGATATAACGGTTACCAAGAGATGGTCAAGCATCAGAACCCTCTTAACTGACAACTGAAAGGTTTTTCGCAGAAAAACCGAACTGACAACTGAAAACTATTCCTAAGGAAAACAACAGATATGGCAATTCGCGTAGCAATCAACCATAAATCCCTTTACCAATACGACCGTCCTGTCGATTTATCACCACACGTCTTTCGCTTGAGACCCGCAGTTCACTGCCGAACACCGATTGAAGCATACTCGTTTAAAATTACGCCTGAGAACCATTTTATTAACTGGCAGCAAGACCCATTCGGCAACTATCAAGCACGTGTCGTTTTTCTTGAAGCCGCACGCGCCTTATCTGTTGAGGTAGACCTCATTGCGGATATGACCGTTATCAATCCGTTCGATTTTTTCCTTGAAGCGAGTGCTGAACACTATCCATTTACATATCAAGCACAGCTCAAACAAGAACTTGCTCCCTTCCTTGAGGTCAAAGAGAACGGTCCCCTGTTGACAGCTTGGGTGGCAGATATTCCGCGGACGCAGAAGAAACTCATCGACTTCCTCGTTGACGTTAACAGAGCCTTGTGGGAACATATAAAATACACAATCCGAATGGAACCGGGAGTCCAATCGTGTGAAGAAACCTTAGAAAAGCAGATCGGTTCATGCCGGGATACCGGATGGTTGCTCGTTCAGATTTTGCGGCACCTCGGCTTAGCGGCTCGCTTTGTCTCCGGTTATCTTGTCCAACTCGTCGCCGATCAGAAACCTGTAGATGGACCCGCGGGGCCCGCACAGGATTTTACCGATTTGCACGCTTGGTGCGAAGTTTACGCACCCGGTGCCGGATGGATAGGTTTGGACCCAACATCCGGGCTATTCGCTGGAGAGGGACACATCCCGTTGGCGTGTGTCCCCGATCCGGTGAGCGCAGCACCCGTCACCGGCTACACGGACCCGTGCGAAACAGAATTCACCTATAGCAACACCGTCCAGCGTATTCACGAAGACCCGCGCGTTACGAAACCTTATACAGATGCGCAGTGGGCTGCCATTAACGCGCTCGGTCAGCGGGTGGATCACGATATAACTCAAAACGACATTCGGTTGACGATGGGCGGCGAACCGACTTTCGTCTCAATTGACGATACAGACAGCCCAGAATGGGATACAGAGGCGGACAGTCCGAGAAAAAGAGAGTTAGGTGCCAAGCTTCTACGGGGTTTGCGGGATAACTTCGGCCCCGACGGCGCGCTCTATTACGGACAAGGCAAATGGTATCCGGGCGAACCGTTACCGCGTTGGAAGTTCGGCTGCTTTTGGCGTAAAGATGGTGTACCTGTTTGGCAAAACGATAAACTTCTCGCCGAACCGCACAAAGATTACGGACTCGGTATTGAAGATGCCAAACGTTTTATGGATCGCCTCACGGAACGGTTGAACATCGCGACGCATCACAGTCTACCGGCTTATGAAGACGCGCTCTATTTCCTCTGGACAGAGCGTAGGTTACCCGTCAATGTTGATCCGCTCGCTTTCGACTTCAAAGAGGCATCCGAACGCCAACGGCTTGCACAGCTGCTACAGACAGAGACCCTCGGCGCACCGATCGGTTATGCGCTACCGCTACGTTGGAGTCTCGTAAACGAGGCATGGGAGAGTTGTACGTGGAATTTCCAAGATGACCTTATGTTTTTAATACCCGGCGACTCACCGATAGGATTGCGGCTCCCCTTGGAGTCTATACAGTGGGTGCCCCCTGAAGCGCGAGAAATAGGTTACGAACGCGATCCATTTGAACCACGCACGGAAGCGCGAGATGGCGTGCCTTCCGAAGAGGACAATTTAGACGCAGCAGCACAATCGAACCCGCAAAAACATAGAGATAGCGCACCGACTACGGAAAACGGTGCCACTGTAGAGGAAGGACAGGCGGTCTTTCAGACAGCACTCTGCATTGAACCGCGTGAGGGACGGTTGCACCTCTTTATCCCGCCGCTGACGCATCTTGAGCACTATCTTTCGCTCCTTGAAGCCATTGAAAGCACCGCTGAAGCCTTAGATATGCCAGTGATCCTTGAGGGGTACGAAGTTCCACACGATTGGCGCATTCAAGCGTTGAGCGTGACACCCGATCCAGGCGTGATTGAGGTCAATATCCATCCAGCAGAAAACTGGGACGCGCTGGTCCACAATACCACGACCCTCTACGCGCAAGCGCGGTTCGCCGGATTGCGTGCCGAAAAATTCATGTTAGACGGTAGACACACCGGCACCGGCGGCGGCAATCACGTTATTATCGGAGGTCGGACTCCTGCGGATAGCCCATTGCTACGACAGCCGCACCTGCTACGCAGTCTCATTACCTATTGGCAGCATCACCCCGGCCTATCGTACCTTTTCTCTGGCACCTTCATCGGGCCGACGAGTCAGGCACCGCGCATAGACGAAGGGCGCGATGAACAACTTTATGAACTTGAGGTCGCCTTCGCGCAGATTCCCGATAGCGATGCGGAAGACGCACCGTCTTGGCTGATTGATAGGCTCCTGCGTCATTTGCTGGTGGATCTCACAGGCAATACGCACCGCGCAGAGTTTTGCATTGATAAACTCTACTCTCCCGATTCAGCGAGCGGGAGGCTCGGACTGTTGGAAATGCGTGCCTTTGAAATGCCACCGCATCCCCAAATGAGCCTTGTCCAGATGCTACTCATTCGTGCGTTAGTTGCCAAATTCTGGAAGACCCCTTACAAAGGTAGACTCGCGCGCTGGGGAACGGAACTGCACGACAGATTTATGCTTCACCACTACGTCCAGGCGGATATACAAGAGGTTGTTACTGAACTTCAAGCAGCAGGCTACCCGTTTGAGATGGCGTGGTTTGAACCCTTTTTTGAATTCCGGTTCCCCAAATTAGGGACTATTAACCTCCAAAATATTGAACTTGAATTGCGGATGGCAATTGAACCGTGGCACGTGTTAGGTGAGGAAGTAACGCGTACGGGGACCTCACGTTTCGTCGACTCTTCTGTTGAACGGCTACAGGTGAAGGTCAACGGACTGACAGACTCCCGATACATCGTTACCTGCAACGGACGACAATTGATTCTCCACAATACAGGGACCCAGGGCGAATACGTCGGTGGGGTCCGCTATCGCGCGTGGCAACCGCCATCCGCCTTGCATCCGACCATCGGTATCCACTCTCCGCTCGTATTTGACATCATTGACACGTGGAATGGACGCGCCATTGGTGGTTGCACCTATTATGTCTCACATCCGGGCGGGCGGCATTATGATACCTTTCCGGTCAACGCTTACGAAGCAGAGGCACGCCGCACAACTCGCTTCGGGGCAGGTGGACATACGCCGGGGGTCATTCAACCGCAACCCGCGGCACCGCCGACAGGGCATTTCCTCGCCGAAGGTACACCGCCGGGTCCCATAGATGTTCCCCCGGAAGAGACAAACGCCGAGTATCCGTATACGTTAGATCTCCGCAGGCCTTAATATGTTGTACCACAGTTATCACACCGCTAAATCTGCCGATTTGTCTCACGACGAACTGCTAAGTCAGGATAGGCAGATCAATCCACACTGGCACGACTTCATGCGCGCCCTTGAAACGCTTGGGCTCCCAGAGATGGTATCTCGTCACAAAGAGATCCAGCGGCTGCTTCGTGAGAACGGCGTCACCTACGTTTTACATGGGGAACAGCAAGAACATCGACCGTGGGAATTGGATCCCATTCCGCTGATTATCTCAGATACAGATTGGGAGACTATCTCCGCCGGGCTTACACAGCGCGCGACGCTGCTAAACCTCATCTTGACAGACATCTACGGGGAACAGCGTTTAATCAAAGACAGATTGATACCCCCAGAAGTGGTTTACGCACACGCGGGGTTTTTGCGCGCCTGTGTCGGACTGATACCCCCCGGATCCCCGTTCCTCTTGAACTATGCAGCGGATTTAGCGCGAGGCCCAGAGGGCAGAATGTGGGTACTCGGGGACAGGACACAGGCACCATCGGGTGCCGGCTACGCGCTCGAAAATCGGACCGCGCTTGCACGCGCACTACCCAATCTCTTTGGCGAAGTCGGCGTTCATCGACTCTCCTTCTTTTTCCGATCCCTACAGAACAGTGTCCTGGACTTGCCCCTGCAATATGAACTCGGTCAACTCGCAAGTGCCCCCAATATCGCGCCACATCAAAAGGAGAACCCACATGTCGTCGTGCTAACGCCCGGTCCCCTCAACGAAACCTACTTCGAGCACGCCTATATCGCAAATTACCTCGGTTACACGCTGGTACAAGGCGACGACTTGACTGTGTGGGACGGGCGTGTCTGGCTGAAATCGATTGACGGCTTACGTCCCGTTGATATTATTCTGCGTCGCATAGATGACACTTTCTGCGATCCGTTAGAACTCCGACAAGACTCACGCCTCGGGGTCGCAGGCTTGCTGGAAGTGATTCGACAAGGAAACGTCATCGTAGTTAACCCACCCGGCAGCGGTGTTTTGGAAAACCCCAGTCTGATGCCATTCCTACCGAATATCGCAAAGCATTTAATAGGCGAAGAGCTCCGACTCCCCTCTGCTGCGACCTGGTGGTGCGGGGACCCCAAGCAGCGAGACTATGTGCTGGCAAACCTTAAGAAATTAGTTATCAAACCTATCTATCGTCAACCGGGGGGGCAGCCCTTGTTTGGCAGTGAACTGAGTCGTACGCAACTCGATAACCTTCGCGCCCAGATCAATGCCGAACCACATCTCTATATCGGTCAAGAATATATCCATTTCTCCACAACGCCTTCACTGATTGGAGGCGAGCTTGAACCGCGTCGCGCGATTTTGCGAACCTTTCTATTCGCAGAAAAAGACGGATATGCCGTGATGCCGGGCGGACTTACCCGCTGTGAAGGCGAAAAAAGTGAATTGACAGTCTCAATCCAAGGCGGGGGTGTTAGTAAAGACACATGGATCCTCACACCCGAACCGGAACCGCATATTAGTTTATGGCAACAACGCACAGAACGGATACAAACAGCCCGTGCTTCAGAGGGTTTGTCAAGCCGGGCAGCTGAAAATCTATTTTGGGTCGGACGCTATGCGGAACGCGCGGAGGGACAAGCGCGCATGCTCCGAATTATGCTGGATAAAGCGAAGATGGGCAAGATGGGGTTAGAGACATCGCGCTTAGGACAGATGTCACCTGCGACACTCTTCACAGAGACCTTCGGCGAAGAAGCGAGAGAGGTCTCCGAACTCTCCTATCTCCGCAGTATGCTCCGCTCTTTGACAGGTTTAACCTCCTCACACCCAGGTTTTGCGAACAAAGGCGAGCAATCGTTAGAAAACGAACTGCTCTCAATCCTGCTGGATACAGAAAACAGCGGCAGTTTAGTGTCAACGCTTCAGGCTCTCGTTAGTGCCGCGTATGCAGTCCGCGACCGCTGGTCCACGGACACCTGGCGCGTGATGAACAATATCGAGAATCTATGTACTACGCTGGAAAAAAGTGTCCCTGAAAATAGCGGGACAAGCACACAGATATTGACAGATCTCGTGCTGCAAGAGGCGGAACTGGCATCCCTGGATCAACTGATGATTTTTCTCTCCGCATTGAGTGGACTTAATGCCGAAAGTATGACGCAGACAATCGGTTGGATGAGTTTGGATATGGGACGCCGCATCGAACGCGCACTCCTTCTCATCGTGCTGTGTCGTTCAAGCCTCGTCGCTGTGCAAGACGAATGGATCGAAGACCTACTGCTCGAATCTGTTCTCGCCGCTGCTGAAAGTCTCATCACCTATCGCAGCCGCTACCGTGCAGCCTTGCATTTTCCGACAGTCCTTGAGTTACTACTGCTCGACGAAGATAATCCGCGCTCGCTTCTCTATCAACTCAAACGCCTTCAAGAACAGATTAACGCGCTTCCGAGAGAAAAACTCGGATACCGACTCAGTGAAGAGGAACAACTTATTTTGGAGGCACTCACGCAGCTCCAACTTTCTGATACGGTTGACCTCGCCGAACGCTCGGAGCAGACAACACAACGCAACGGATTAGAAAAACTCCTGGTGCGTCTCGCGCAAATACTGATTGATATTTCCGATGTCCTGACGCATACCTATTTCAGCCATAGTCAACCATCAGTCTCTGTTAGTACACAGTTGTTAGAAAGAAACCTTGATTAATGGGAAACTTCTTACTAAAATATGAACTATAAGATTATCCATAAAACTGAATACAGTTATACCCATCCCGTGAACCTCTGCTATAACGAAGCGCGCTTGACACCGCGGAATTACGCGTCCCAGCAGTGTACCGACAGCCAATTCGTTGTTGAACCCGAACCTAAGGCGTGTAGGGAACGGCAGGATTTTTTCGGAAACACCGTCTACTACTTCACAATCCAGCAGCCGCACAATCAACTTACCGTTACAGTCACGAGCCGTGTAGATGTCATGGATAGAAAGCAACAAAGAGATTTTAGATACCATGCCGAGCTTATGACTTGGGAAGCGGCACACCAACACCTACACACTGATTCGGACCCAGAGACGCTGGAGACGCGGCAGTACGTTCTCAATTCGCCAATGATTCCAGCGATGCCTGAACTCTATACGTATGCAGAGCAATCGTTTACAGACGGACGACCGCTATTGGAAACCGTTGAAGATTTAACCACCCGCCTTTACACCGATTTCACCTACGATCCGAATTTCACAACAGTCGCAACTCCACTTGATGATGTGATAAAGCACCGTCGGGGAGTGTGCCAAGATTTTGCGCATCTCGGTATCGGCTGCCTACGCGCGTTAGGATTCGCCGCTCGCTATGTCAGTGGTTATATTGAGACGGATCCACCACCCGACCGAGAAGCGTTAGCAGGGGCCGATGCCTCTCACGCATGGTTTTCTGTCTATTTCCCGCAGCTTGGCTGGGTGGACTTCGATCCGACGAACAATCAGATGCCTACCGATAGGCATATCACTGTCGCTTGGGGTAGGGACTACGCAGATGTAACCCCCTTGAAAGGGGTCGTCTTCGGGAGCGGGACACATGAATTATCTGTCTCAGTGGATTGCCAACGGGAGACTAAGGAAAATTAAAAAGATGACAATTGAAGCGTTTCAGAAGCAGATTGAAGCCATTTATTACACGCGCGATGCCGAGCGCGGGGTACCGCTCACTTTCACGTGGTTCGTTGAGGAGGTCGGCGAATTAGCAAAAGAGATCCGCAAACAGCCGCAGGATATGGAACGCCTGCGTGAGGAATTCGCCGATGTGTTTGCATGGCTCGCTACGTTGGCGAGTCTATTGGAGGTTTCCTTAGAAGACGCAGCACAAATCTATGCGGAAGGCTGCCCGAAATGTGCTAACACTCCCTGTGATTGTTAATCTACGCCAGGCGTGCAAAATCATTAGTGCCCATTTAAGAACCGATCGAAGTTCCCGCCGAACAGGTTATTAACATCGCGTTCAATCTCTGATGAAGTGAGCGTCCAGCCGACATCAAGTAAGGTCTGGTATTTTTCTACCAGAACGTCGGCGATAATCCGGCGCGAGTGCTTCCACTTATAGACGAGCTGATCCAGAATTCGGGCATCCGAATGTTGCGGGATCACGCTCAAACCGAGCAGCTCAAGCCGTTCACGTGTGATCTCCTCAATCACGCTCGGATTATTCATAAACCACCAGCACCCGAATATCATCAGGTTCTTGAATTTCCGTCCGATAACGCATAACTCATGCTGGTTCTCACGAGATAAGAGCGTAACGAGAAACTTGTTGTCAGGATTTTCACGGAGCAGGGTTTCCAAGCTCGTCAGGTCCGCCTTGCCACTGCCGTCGCCTGCCATCTGGAGTTGCGGGTTAACCGCACGTTTCACACCAATCATCAGCGCGAACGGGACGTTAAATTCACGGGAGATTGGCAATATACAGTTGTCAAACAGTCGACCCAAAACGCCATCATCAGGATATCGGAAATTCGGTGGCAGCGAGACCGCCATATACTTCGGGTTCATCCGCTGGATCCACGTCTCTAAAAATCGGCGGACTTCCTTATAGGTTTTCTCCGTTGATAGATTCGGATCAACATCGTAACCGAGTCCAAGGAGATGATCATAAGCGGTTTCTTGATATGTATTGATGAGGACATCCATCCGAAGTGCCGCTTCAAAGCGAGCATCTCCCGTCTCACCCGACTGCCACACCGGCCCCTCTACTGAGTCAAACGGATCGTTCGTCATCACCACTTTAGAGACTTTCGCGCGTTCAAAGACCGTGTCAATAAAGGTTTCGACAGTCGTATCCGTAAAGTAATCGCGATAGTCTTGTAGGTTGCGCGAACCGACATCCAACCCCAATTCATCTAAAGTCGTCACAACCCCGCGGCACGCTTCACTTATCGGTGAGTTCTCAATAAAAAGCGTCTGCCAGATGAGATTCGCCTGTTCCGTCTTCGTCATCGCCCAAAACTGTTCATAAGAAACATCCGATTTGCGGAAGACTTCAGCGATAAGGTAGTGATACGTCAGCAATTCATCTATACCCCACAATAATAATTCACCAAAGGGCGGACTGAAAAGATGCGTATGGATATCTGTGACGCTTTGGGTATCAACCGCATCTAAAACAGCGGTTCTCAGTGCCTCTGTAGTCGTAACCGTCTGTGTGTCGTTTATGTTCATCTATTTCTCCAGATAATGTTGGATTATAAAACAGAACCGAAGGGCGGATATTCCAATCCCCATTGCGCTCTAGCTGTATCCATCGTCTTGACAATGGACAGCGACTCATCTAACGGCATTACATCACTTTCGAGTTTGCCTTCCCGCAGACAATTGATTACCTCAATCGCTTGATATTCAAAACCGTTTTCAGTAAACGGAATTTCAATCTGCAGAGGTTCTTTTTCAAGGACTTCAAGCGTTGCGGAAGTGGCTCGCGAAAAGTTAGGAATATGGATTGCGCCCTCTGTCCCGAAGATGTGTGCATCTTGTGAAGTCCGTGTCGTGATCGCACAAGACAAACTCGCGATTTGCCCAGCATCATAGCCGAGAAGGATCGCGGCGCGTTCATCAACACCGGTTTCGCCGATGTGTGCCAGACTCGTTATCTGCGTTGGCGCACCAAAGACCATGGACGCTAAAGAGACGGTATAAACGCCAATGTCCAACAGCGCGCCGCCTGCAAGTTCCGGTGCAAACAACCTGCCTTTGATATTCTCAGCAGTCAGTACCACACGATTGCCGAAATCTGCCGTTAGCATACGCGGTTCACCGATAACGCCATCTGCAAGCCACGCTCGCACCTTAGCTATCACAGGAATGAAACGTGTCCACATGGCTTCCATAAGGAATTGTTTATGTTCTCGGGCACACGCTATCAACGCCTCAGCCTGCTCCGCATCTACAGTGAACGGTTTCTCACATAAAACCGCCTTCCCGGCTGCCAAGCACAGCATCGCGCACTCCTTGTGAAAAGGATGCGGCGTTGCGACATAGACAACATCTATTTCGGGATTGCCCGCGAGTTCACCGTAACTGCCGTGCCTATGTGGGACATTAAACGTGTCTGCAAATGCCTTGGCTCTCTGGCGGTTGCGTGAACCGACAGCAACAATCTCAGCGTCAGGAATCGCTTTTAGTGCAGCGGCGAATTTATGGGCGATACCACCGGGACCGAGTATACCCCATCTTATCTTTTTCGGCATTTGGATTTCCTTTATTCGCTATCGACTTTGAGTCAAGACCCGTCCAATGAACCCAAAACCCGATGACTAACCGCTGACAGCCATTCTTCTGCCTGTTATCACGGAACAGATTCTGATTCAATTTTGTTGGCAATAAAATTAATGATTTCTTCAGGGGAGTGCTTACCAAAACGGACGTAAACACCGCGGAAGTTTTCAAGGCGTGTCGGGCGGGCAAACGGACTGAGCAGCACCCCGTTCGCGTCAACGTAAAAGCTGCGAAATGTATTCCAAGACCGTTCCAGTCTGTAAAAACAGCAACTTGTAATGATGAGTTTATCCGCTTCAAACTGGTGGTGAAACGGAAGAAAATATTTATAGAGCGACCCGATCAGAAAAATGGCAGACAGGACAACGACATAAATTAATTGGAAACCCAGATAGATGATAATCAAAAGGAGCACCAGAAAAAGCCCTAACAGCACAGACTTACGCCTATTCTCAACCAGCGGATGCACTGTCCATGAAAGCGGTGTAGACGCGCGCGACATAGTGGAACCCTTTTTGCTAAGAACAACCTCCCACGCAATTGCGAAGACGGACGAGGCTATTCCGGCTCCTCCGGGGTGCCGTCGTCTCCCTCTGTAGCATCACCGGCTGTCTCTCCCTCTGCTGGCGTTTCAACAGTCCCTTCACTTGCTTCCGTTGCCTGTCCCTCTGCTGGCGTTTCAACAGCTCCTTCACCTGTCGTATCAGCAGGTTCAGTGGTCTCCGTTTGCGTCTGTTCCTGTCCAATCGGTGTGAGTTCACCACCGGTGCCTTCACCATAGAAACGCATCAGGAAAAGCGAAACAACCATGAACGCGATAGCGAGCCATGTCGTCAGTTTACCGAGGAAAGTCGCTGCCCCGCGGCCACCAAGAACAGACTGCATCTCCGCGCCACCAAACGCGCTTGACGAAAGCCCTTCCCCTTTACTGTCCTGTAATAGAATAATCAGCGTCAGAACGACACAGATCGGTACGAAGAGAAATAATACAAAACCCATGATAATTCCCATCTAATTGTCCTCCCTATTGCATAGATTTCGGTGTAATGTGTAGATTTCTGAAACTTGCTATACAAACTTCACGATTTGCGCAAACGACTCCGCCTCAAGACTCGCACCGCCAACAAGCGCGCCATCTACATCCGGCTGCGCCATCAGTTCCGATGCATTTTCCGGTTTAACACTGCCCCCGTATTGAATGCATACCTGCGATGCGACTTCCGGCGAGGAAGCCTTCGCTAATAACCCGCGAATGAAGCCGTGAACGTCCTGCGCTTGGGCAGGCGTGGCAGTTCTTCCAGTGCCGATCGCCCAAACCGGTTCATAAGCAATAACACAAGCTAACAACTCAGCAGCGGATAAACCTGCAATGCCACCTGTAACATGGTCTTCAATGACTGCTTCTGTCCGACCAGCTTCCCGTTCTTCAAGGTGCTCACCGACACAGATAATCGGTTTTAAGTCGTGTGCTAACGCCCCTTTCACCTTCTGATTAACGCTCTCATTTGTCTCACCGAAGTATTGCCGCCGTTCCGAATGACCGATAATAACGTAGTCACATCCGACATCCTTGAGCATCGGTGCGGAGACTTCCCCCGTAAACGCACCGCTGTCTTCCGAATAGACATCTTGTGCCGAGAGGCGGATGTTAGAGTCGGCTATCACATCACGCACCGCGGCGAGCGCGGTAAAAGGCGGTGCAACGATAACCTCAACGTCCGCAACCTCGGCAACCAACGCTTTTAGCGCAGTTGTCAGTGTAACCGCTTCCGAAATCGTTTTGTTCAGTTTCCAGTTTCCTGCAATGATAGGTGTTCGCATATTTTTATAATAGTTTTCAGTCCGTTTTTTTTCAAAAACCTTTCAGTTATCAATTTTCGGTAAAGAGGGTTACGATTCTCTACTATCTTTTGATAACCGTTATATCTGATTTAGGTGACGACGGTTCCAAAAAGATGTCTGCGAATCAAATGCTTAACTGAAAACTGATAACCGACGACTCTTAAAAGACTTGTGCAACGAGTTCGACAAGACGGTTCGAGTAGCCCCACTCGTTGTCATACCATGAAAGGACTTTAATCAACCCATCTTCAATCACTTTGGTGAAAGGCGCGTCGAGAACAGAGGAGAGTTTGTTGCCATTGAAATCCGAGGAGACGAGGTCAAGTTCTGAATAACCGAGGATGCCATCCAAGCTGCCCGCCGCTGCTGCTTTCAGTGCGGCGTTAACCGCCTCTGCACTCGGCTTCTGCTTGAGATCAACAGTCAGGTCAACCACAGAGACATTCGGTGTCGGCACACGGATTGCAAACCCATCAAGTTTACCGTTCAATTCAGGTAGGACTTTCCCGACAGCGACAGCGGCACCTGTTGTCGTCGGAATCATAGAGAGTGTCGCGGCACGCGCACGGCGCATATCGGAATGTGGAAAATCGTGGACCCGCTGGTCACCCGTATAGGCATGCACAGTCGTCATCAACCCACTCTCAATCCCAAATGTTTCGTGCAAGACCTTCGCGACGGGTGCAAGGCAGTTCGTTGTACAGGAGGCGTTGGAGATAACATGATGTTCTGATTTATCGTATTTATCATCATTGACACCGAGGACAATCGTGATGTCCTCACCCTTCGCGGGTGCAGAGATGACCACTTTTTTCGCACCGCCAGATGTGATATGTTTTTCAGCGTCTTCGCGTGCGGTAAAGAAACCAGTAGACTCAATAACGACATCCGCACCGAGATCGCCCCACGGTAGGCTGCCCGGGTCGCGTTCGGCGAGCACCTGTATCTCTCTGCCGTTGACCACTAAGCCATCATCTGTCGCAGCGATGTCATCCGACAAGATACCGTGGATAGAGTCATATTGTAGCAGATGCGCAAGCGTCTCAGGGTTCGTCAAATCGTTGATAGCCACGAACTCTATATCTAACGCAGGGTTCTGCAACGCCGCTCGAAAGGCGTTCCGACCAATCCGACCAAAACCATTTATACCGACTTTAGTTGACATAAGATAGATAGTCCCTTTATTCTTAAATTTTTAAAACCTTCTTAATTATACCCTAAAAAGAAGAAAATTGCAAGTAAGAGGAATTAGCCATCGGAAAAAAGGATTTCCGACAGTCACTCCCCCTGACAACTGACGATTGAAAGGATTTTTGAAAAAATCCGAACTGAAAACTATTCCACTTGACAATTTACAAGTTTTCAGATACGCTATTGATATGTCAACAAACACCCACGAAAAAACGATTCAACCGACTGGCAAGTTTCGCGCCATTCCTGTTGAAGTGCCGGAGAACCTCACGAACATCCGGGTCATCCTTTTTGAACCGCGCGAACCGGGAAATATCGGCTCCGTCGCCAGAGTTGTCAAGGGCATGGGGCTGTCGCAGCTGTATCTGGTAAATCCTGTGCCATTCCAAGATGTTGATGCCGCGTGGTACATGGCACACGGTGCAAAGGATATTCTCGAAAACTGCCGCGTTGTTCCCGAACTGAAAGACGCGCTTGACGGTATCCAATACCTTGTCGGGACGACGCACCGTCGCCGGGATGTCCGTCTGCCGCAGCCTGTTCCTGCAAGAGACGCAGCGCAAACGATCGCCACAATTTCACAAGATAAAAAGGTCGCACTGCTATTCGGACGTGAAGATTTCGGTTTATCTACCGATCAGATAAGCCGCTGCCAGTTAACAACGAGCGTGCCGATGGCTACGAAGAACCCATCCCTGAATCTTGCACAGGCGGTTCAAATATTTGCGTATGAGGTTTTCGTTGCGAGTCTGGGTGCATACCCGCCATCCGAACTTGACTACGCCGAAGTGAACGATTTGGAAGCGTTTTACGGGCGCGTTACACGTCTATTAGATAAGGTCGGCATGTTGCCGTATAATCAGGAATGGGAGACGTACCTGAAATCGCTCCGGCGCGTTTTCTCCCGCGCCCCGTTAGAATCAAGGGACATCGCCACATTGGACATAATTTTCTCTACAACGTTTCGCTATATCGAGCGGTTAGAGAAGGAATTAGAAACCAAGCAATGAGTCAGCATCTGGAGGAATAATGAGAACTTTTGGTACTTATGGTCCCGTAAACCCTGAAGAGAATTACGTCGTCTCACGCAAAACGGAACTCGCTGATTTCATCAAACGCGTCAAACTCGGACGATATATCGTTATCTTCGCACCCCGACAGACAGGTAAAACAACTTTTTTCCAATGGGCACTTGAGGCCCTTGAATCCGAGACCGGAGAAACCTACTTCCCTATCGAACTCAATTTTGAAATATATGAGGACTATACCGCACCCGATTTTTACCCCTCACTTTATGAAAGGATTTACGAGGAGATTAAATGGGTCTTTGAAAAACGCGGACACGTGCCCTCTGAAGATTTAAGCCGATTCCTAAAAAACACGAAGTTAACCGATCACGTTGCAATGCTCAAATTTTTTCAACAGTTCGGAACTTTTCTTGGAGATGAAAAACTTGTCATCATCATTGACGAGTTCGATGGTATCCCACGCGATGCTATGAAGGGTTTCCTACATGCTCTTCGCAGTATCTATGTGCAGCGTTCTCTGCGTGCCTGTCCCTATAGCCTCGGCATTGTAGGCGTTAAAAGCATTGCACAACTCAATTTAGACCGCTCTATTTCGCCGTTCAATATCCGAGACGAATTCACGCTACCCAACTTCACGCCTGAACAGGTCCGCGAGCTGCTTGGGCAGTATACTGCTGAAGTCGGACAACCCTTCGCCCCTGAAGTCATTGAGAACATTCATAGACAAACGGGGGGACAACCCTTCCTCGTCAATAGATTCGCACAGGTTTTGACCGAGGAGATGGACATCCCGAAAAATGAAACGATCCAGATGGCACACTTCGCAGCGGCACATACACAACTCCTTGAAGAAACAAACACCAATATCCGCCACCTGATAACCAATATCCGTAGAAATCCACGTTTTGAAAGCGTCCTGATGCGAATCGCCTCTTACGAAACCGGCCTCCGCTTTAATTCAGACGACGAAATCATCGATGAACTCGCGACTTACGGAGTGATAAAAAAAGGGCCCGACCGGATGTGTGAGATCCTCAACCCCATATATCAACAGCGTATCATACAGGCGTTCAAGCCGCTCGTCAATGGATTGGAGCAAGAATATTTTCCCGACGATACCCATCAAGGTTTGGCGGATTACCTCACTCCTATGGGTCAGATTAAGATGGACTCGCTCCTTGACAATTTTCGGGATTTTATTCGGCGGGCAGGATTTCGGATTCTATTGGTACCGGATACACCAAAAGAGTTTATCGGTCAGCATCTTCTCTACGCGTATCTGGATCAATTCGTCCAATTGGTGCACGGACATATCTACATGGAAGGGCAGACAGGACGCGGCAAAATCGATCTCGCGATTTTCCACAACGCGCAGAAACACATCGTTGAAACCAAAATATGGGAGGGGCCTCGGTCCTATCAAGCAGGCAAAAACCAACTCGCAGCAGATCTCAAATTGGAAGGCACCAGCGAAGGATACTACGTCGTCTTCGACCATCGCGCAGAGCCAGAACCCCGCGTAGAAACAGTGCAGATAGAGAGTTTGACAATTCGGAGTTATGTCATTCCTGTTGTACAGAAAATCCCATCACAACAGAAATAGGCATTACCCTATCTTAACCGCTTGTGGGAGGGGTTTGTAACCCCGAAGCGTTATAGGAGCGTTACGAAAAAACCGATTAAAATCCACTTGACAATTTGGGCGATTTGAGATACCCTATTAAACATATCAACAAACACCCACAAAATGCTGGTTCAAGCTACTGGAAATTTTCGTGCTATTGCTGTAAAATTAGAAGGATGTGATGGAACAACCTAAGCTATATCTCGATCTCAACCTTTATTGCCGTAATTTCAATGATCAAACGCAACTTCGGATGCATAGTGAAGCGAGAGCAGTAGACACTATCTTGAGCCTGGCTCGCAGACAGCAGTATAAAATCTATTGGTCCTACGTCCTTCAGACGGAAAACAATTTTAATCAAAATCTGGTTGAGCGTCAAACTGTAATAAGGCAGTCCACTTCTTCCTGTTTCTGTTCAATTATTCCATCGGATGATATTCGCCGCTTAGCTGATCAGATTCAGACACTTTCATCAATTAGCAGGTACGATGCAGAACATATTGCATGTGCAGAACGCACTGAATGTGATTACTTGCTTACAGGCGATGATCGCCTCTTGAGGCAGTTCAATCGCTTAAAAGTGCAAAGAGTTTTACCGTTACAGGTCATTCTCCAAAATCCTATTGATTTTTTGGAGAATCAATTTGAATAGGAAAAGATTATGACAGATAAAATACTTGAAAAAATCGAAGCAATCGCGAAAGAAGCGGGCGAGTCCCCCATTGAGGATGTGATGTGTCGCGGTATAGATGCCCTTGAAAAAGAACTTGATCCAATTGAAGTTAGCAGATTTATTTCCGAATTACGACGGATGAAATCCGGTGTACTTGAAACCCCAGAAAAGATTATTAACAGTAAAATCAAAACAGTCCAAGAGCTGCTCACCAATAGGTACACCCTTGACTACTACCAGCGTGAATACAATTGGCAAAAAGAGCAAGTGGCGGAGCTCCTTGAGGACCTCACCAATAAATTTTTGGAGAATCGCGAGGAGAATCACAATTTCGAAGTGGTGGACAGCTACACCCATTATTTTCTCGGATCAATTGTCATCAGCAAAAAGGATGAGACTAACGAACGGTACATTGTTGATGGACAACAGAGACTTACAACATTGACTCTACTCCTCATTAATCTGTCCCGAATGTCTGATAATACCGCAGACAAATCTGAGATTGGCAACCTTATCTTCTCAGACTTCTCAGAAGAATCCGGAAAAATTTCCTTTAATTTAGATGTCCCCGAGCGGGCCCGGTGCATGAAAGCTCTTTATGAAGGTAAGAATTTCGACGACAGCAGGGAGACAAAGTCTATTCGCAACATCGTCGCAGGCTTTGACTATATTAAAGGCAATTTTCCTGAGGAATTACGAGGACAGAAACTTCCATATTTCGTAGATTGGTTACTTGATAAGGTTTATTTTGTAGAGATTACGGCACCTGCCGATGACAATGCCTATACCATGTTTGAGACGATGAAACCGAGGCATGACACAAGAAGAAATTGACGCGCTTTTTTCATGATGAGTTCATAAATTGTCCGATTTATCTCTAAAAAAAATGCGATACATTAAACCCATCGTTTGGCTCATTTTTATCCTCTCCGGTGCCAGCGGCCTCATCTATGAAGTCATCTGGATGCGGCAGCTCACGCTTATCTTAGGCAGCACCGTTTTCGCGACGAGTACCGTCCTAACAGCCTTTATGGCAGGACTCGCGCTCGGCAGCTTCTACTTCGGTCGGAAGATTGACGAAAGCACGCAATCACCGCTGCGGATTTACGCGCTCTTGGAAGCAGGGATTGGCGCGTTTTGCCTCGTCTGGCCTCTCATCTTAGCAGTATTGAGCGCACTCTATGTGCTGATCCATCGCAACGTCACATCCGAATTCTATACGCTCTCACTTATCCGATTCGTGCTGACATTCGGCGTTATCCTCATTCCGTCCACACTAATGGGCGGGACATTACCCGTGCTAACCCGCTTCTTCGTGAAAAGATTGGAACAACTCGGCACAAACATCGGTATCCTCTACGCACTGAACACATTCGGTGCCGTCATCGGCACTGTCGCAGCAGGCTTTTTCCTCATTGAAGCGTTAGGTATCCGCTGGACGCTCGGTGTCGGTATCGCCATCAACTTTGCTGTAGCAGCGATCGCTTTAGCATTAGCACGGAAGGTATCGGACACAGCAGATGTCAGCAGTCCTGTGGTAGAAAACAATACACACCCCGCAGAGACCGAAAGTCAACAACCAAAGGTTTCCGAAAGCCAATTGGTATTATACGCAATCGGCATCTCGGGCTTCTGTGCTTTGGCTTATGAGGTCCTGTGGACCCGTATCATGGTCTTCTTTCTCGGCAGCACGACTTACGCCTTTGCAACGATGCTTGCGGCGTTCCTGTTCGGCATCGCTCTGGGGAGCATGGTGTTCGCGCGCTGGGTGGATAGAATTAAACAACCCGTCGCAATTTTCGGCATTGTCCAACTCGGCATCGGACTCTTCGCACTGATCCTGATGCCCGCGTTTGAGGAGTTATACGGGATGAGTCGCGCCCTGCAATCCACTTTCGGTAGCAGCAGATTTTGGACTTTCTTCTCCTGTTTCCTCGTGATGTGTCTGCCGACATTTTTAATGGGTGCAAGCTTTCCGCTCGTAACGAAAATCTACACCGGCAGTGCCCGTCAACTCGGTAGAAGCATCGGAAACGTCTATGCAGTGAACACCGTCGGCAGCATTTTAGGATCGTTCTGTGCAGGTTTTATTCTGATTCCGCTTTTGGGTATCCGTCCGAGCATTGTCCTAACAGTCGCCTTGAACTCAGCGGTCGGTTGTCTGCTTATTTTCAGAAACAGAGGGCAGACCGAGACTGAAAAATCGCTGCTACAAGGACTCGGTATCGGGATGCCGCTCCTCAACGCAGGGTTAGCCGTAATTCTACTGCTCACGATAAACCAACCGCTTTTTCTGAAGAGCGCGATCTTCAAAACCCAACGCCCCGGCGATACGCTCGTTGATTACAACGAAGAGGTAGATGCCACAGTAACAACCTTAAAAGACGATGAAGGGGTCTATCGGCTCTATGTGGATACAAATCAGGCAGCGGATGCCTCGCGTTGGGATTCGCCCTCACATCGCGTCATCGCGCATCTGCCGTTGTTATTACATCCGCGTCCGAAACGCGCCCTCGTCGTCGGGTTCGGGATGGGACTCACTTCGCATTCAATCACACAACACGGCGTACAAGTCGACGCGATAGAGCTGTCCAACGGTGTACTCTCCGCAGCACGAAAGCATTTCGCGCATGTCAACGAAAATGTGTTTGATAACTCACTGTTTAACTACAAACTCAACGATGGACGCAACCACATTCTTATGACAAAGACGAAATACGATATGATCTCAACAGGTATCATCCATCCGCTCGTCAGTGCCGGGAGTTCCAACATCTACACTGCCGACTTTTACCGTTTGTGCCGCAGAATCCTTACGGAAGATGGTATCATGTGTCAATGGGTGCCGTTGCATCGGCTGCCAGAGGAACACTATAAAATGATTGTCCGCACGTTCATTGAAGTGTTCCCTGAGACAACGCTCTGGTATAAATACACACCCGATTTCGTGATCCTCATCGGCACGCGCGAACGCCTCTCGATTGACTACAAAAACTTCATCAGTCGCGCACAGATAGCCACTATCCGCGAAGGGCTCGCCGCCGATGACCTCGACGGCATGTCGCTCCTCGATTCATTTATGATGGGACCGGAGACAGTGCATAAATATGTCGGTGCCGGACCCGTTCACACGGACAACCGCCCTCGGTTGGAATTCTTCCGCGGGGCAGCCCTCGTAGGCACAACACCGCAAAACGTCAGAGGTATGGCTAAATATCGGGAACGTGTGCTGCCGTATCTCACAAACTACGGAGCAACACTTGCAGAGAAAAGAAGCGCGCGTGAAACATTGGATATCTACTTTAGAGCCACACAGAAATTAATTCGTGGACAGATCGCTTACGCACGTGGACAGTACCAAAACGCTGCAAACCTCATGAACGAAGCAGTGGAAACCAACCCATTTGACGAAACAATCCGCTATAATTTCGGTGTCGTCTCAGGTTTGATTCGCGAAGGCGATCAGCAAGAAATTCAACGGCTGCAGCAACAAGTACAGCAGACAATGGCACAAAACCCTGACGACTTTGAAGGGCATCTGCATTTGGGAATCTTATACGAGCAGCAAGGTGAACTTAAAAAAGCGGCAAGCGAGCTTGAGAAATTTCTCAGACACGAGCCGAGCAGATCGGATGTCTACTTCATTTTAGGACCGCTTTATGAACGTCAAGAACGCTATAAAGACGCACTCCGCACTTATGAACAGTTAGAACAACAGGCACCTAATTTACCTGCACCCATCTTTGCTGCGATGGCACGACTACACTTAATGTTAGAAAATGTCGATGCAGCAGAAAAATATGGGCGGAAGGGTATTGCTGCAGATACCAATTCGTGGCGTTCGCATTACATTCTCGGAAAGGTTCACGCCACCCTAAATCAACCGCAAAAACAGATAGAATATTATAACAACGCTTTAAAAGCACTCGATAAAATCATCCAGGTCACCCCGGATCCGAACGACTTACATGCCAGAGAACAGATCCAAAACGAACTGGAACAACTCAAATAGTCACGTCCAGCACTCCAGAGGAGTGCTATGTCTATAGAAAAGGAATATCTAACAATGTCTCAAGAAACCCAAGAAGCCACATCATCTCATCTAAAACGGACCCACTATTGTGGTGATCTGCGTTTAAGCAACGCAGGGACCGCGGCGCAACTCAACGGTTGGGTCAAACGCCGTCGCGACCACGGCGGTGTCATCTTCGTCGATCTACGTGATAGAACCGGCATCACACAGGTCGTCTTCGACCCACAGATAGACGAAAAATCGCACGCCCTCGCAGATGCTATCAGAAGTGAATTTGTGCTGAACGTCAGCGGTACTGTCCGCGAACGCGAGCCCGGCGAACTGCTTTTCCACGCAGACGCAGCCTATCAAACAGAGCTCGCCGACGGCACTTTGTCCGCAGCATTTCGAGGACTATTTGCGGCGAAGCTTGCAAGCGCACATGGAAAGTCGGATGCAGATACGAAATACACCCTCTCCGAAGAAATTGAGGTGGCCACCCGCGTCGCAGGTCAGCAATGGTTGCTCACCGATGTCGAAAACAATCGGACATATCACATTGAGGGAGACGAAAATGGTCTCAGTATCTACCAAGGCACGGTTAATCCCGAACTTGATACAGGTGAAATTGAACTCGCTGTGGATTCTCTGCACATTTTGAATACTGCCAAAACGCCGCCGTTCCCCGTTGAAGACGATATTGAGGTCGCCGAAGACATTCGGATGCGCTACAGGTTCATAGACCTGCGTAGACCGGAGATGCAGAAGACATTGGCGATGCGGCACAAAGCAGCACTCGCGGCACGCAATTACATGAACGAGCAGGGCTTCCTTGAGATTGAAACACCTATCTTGGCGAATAGCACACCTGAAGGGGCGCGCGACGTGCTTGTGCCGAGCCGCTATCATCCCGGTCAGTTCTACGCGCTCCCGCAATCGCCACAGCAGTTCAAGCAGATCCTCATGATGAGCGGCGTTGACCGGTATTTCCAGATCGCGCGGTGCTTCCGTGATGAAGATACACGCGCCGACAGACAGCTGGAATTCACGCAGCTCGATATTGAGATGTCCTTTGCAGACACAGACGATGTGCTTGACGTAACCGAAGGGTTGATGAAACGGATATTTGAGGAAGCAGGCGACATCCCCGTCCAAACGCCTTTTTTAAGGCTCCCTTACCACGAATCGATGGCACGGTTCGGAAACGACAAACCCGATACCCGCTTCGGTATGGAACTCACGGAGCTGTCCGATGTCATGGCAGATTGCGATTTTCAAGTATTCGCACGCACGTTGGCAGCCGGTGGACAAGTCAAAGCCATCGCTGTGCCGGGCGGAGAAGCTTTTTCACGCAAAGACATCGACGACCTGACCGATTTTGTTGCAACCTACCGAGCAAAAGGTTTGGCCTGGGTTAAAGTCACGTCAGATGGTTTCTCATCAGGGATCGTCAAGTTCTTCACAACGGAACAACTCGAAACGGCGCAAGAACGAACAGGGGCGCACCCCGGAGACATCATGTTCTTCGTGGCTGATAAGCCAAAGGTCGTCGCTGATGCACTCGGCTACCTCCGCCTTCATCTCGGGAAAAAACTCAATCTTATCGATAGAAGTCTATACAACTTTTTGTGGATTGTTGACTACCCATTGTTTGAATGGAACGAGGAAGAGAACCGTTACGAACCGCATCATCACCTCTTCACAAGCTGCACAGACGAGACACTACCGCTCTTAGATACGGATCCCGGGAAGGTTCAGAGTCAACATTACGATCTCGTCTGCAACGGGTATGAAGTCTGTAGTGGGAGTGTGAGGATCCACCAATGGGATATTCAACAGAAGATCTTCGGTATTCTCAACATCACACCGGAGGAGGCTGAAAGCCGGTTCGGTTATTTCATAGACGCGTTGGCATACGGCACACCACCGCATGCCGGTATTGCTCCCGGACTTGACCGGATTATAATGCTCATGCGGAACGAGGAGAACATCCGCGAGGTCATCGCGTTCCCGAAATCGCAACAAGGGCTCTGCCCACTTACAAACGCTCCTTCGCTTGTAACGGATGTCCAATTAGAAGAATTATCCCTCCGCGTTGATGTAGATAGCTAAGAATAGTTTTCAGTTGTCAGTTATCAGTTTTCAGTCTGGTTTTTGAGTGTCCAGCATCTCTTTGTAACCGTCGTTACCCAAATCGGTAACGACCACGACAAAAAGATGTTAGTGAATCAAATACTTAACTGATAACTGATAACCGATAACTCTTAAAAAGGAGATAGAAGGATGGAGAGAACAATAGGCTCTGCTCCAACACTCACAAGCGGCGCAGCTCGCAAGCGCGTATTGCAATACCCCGAATCAGATGGTGAACCGATGGCAGAAACAGGGAGACACGTTAGAAACTTGCTGGATATGATAGGTGCAATAGACCTGCTTTATCGCAGAAGAAGCCCGCGCACGGCGAGATGCCGAAGCTGAAATTGAAAGACTCCGCGCAGCCCTTGAACGTTTACAAACTGCCGAATAACAGGGTCCTCCATAAAGGAGATTAATTGTGAAAAGTGGCAAATACCTCCCACTAATAATCTTAATATGTATCGGATTAGGATTTGGAACAGCAGCCGCGCAAGAAAATCTTGCACAAGAAGTGTACGCTATCTTTGAACGAAATTGCCTCAATTGCCATGGCCCCCATGGATCCTTTACCGAGGCACTCATCATTCAAAGCAGCCAAGCATTAATTGATACGGGGAAAGTTATTCCCGGAAACCCTGACGGTTCCATATTCTATCGGCGGCTCATCGAGACGGCTGTAGAAAAACGGATGCCCCTCGGACAACCGCCCTTGGCCCCTGAGATGATCCAAACAATCCGACAGTGGATCCAAGTAGGCGCCCCCGATTGGAATAGTTTTTCCAGATCCGACACCGATTTTATTACAACGGAGGCAATGCTCAATACTATTGACACGCATATTCAGTCTCTTGAACCGTTTGACCGCGCCTTTGCACGCTACTTTACATCAACGCATCTCTATAACGCTGGCGAAACGACTGAAACGCTTCGCGCGTATCAACGCGCACTGTCGAAACTCGTGAACAGTCTCTCTTGGGGACGCGCGGTTACCAAACCGCAACCGATTGATTCACAAGCGACGATATTCTATATTGATCTCCGAGACTATGAGTGGGAAATCGGCACCAACCGATGGAAACAGATTGAACAAGCCTATCCGTATAACATTGAATTCAACGCACCGACACAGACAACACTGCGTGAAAAACTGGTGAATCTGCGCCAAGAAATGAACTGTGATGTGCCGTTTGTCTATATGGACTGGTTTCTTGCGACTGCGTCTTTACCACCGCTCTATCACGATATCCTTGACCTTCCGTTGACGGACCGGGCGTTAGAAACCCGTCTTGAGGTGAATATCGTTGAAAATATCCGCAATGCGCCCGGGCGACGCGTTTGGCGTGCGGGGTTCAACGATTCGGGTGTTTCCAATCACAACCGTGTTGTGGAACGGCATCTCTCTCGATACGGTGCATATTGGAAAAGTTACGACTTTGCTGGCAGCGTCGGCACACAGAACATCTTTACACATCCGCTCTCGTTTACACATGAAGGTGGCGAAATTATTTTCAATCTCCCTAACGGACTACAGGCGTATTACCTATCAGATGCGGGTGGCAACCGATTGGATGCGGCACCGATAAGCATTGTCCGAAACCCGGCGGCGAGCGATCCGACTGTCCGCAATGGGCTTTCTTGTATCGGGTGCCATACGGAGGGGATGAAAAACTTTGAAGATCAGGTGCGGGGTGTTGTTGAACAGAGTGAGAATCCTCCGTTTGACAAAGCGCGCGCCTTGCGACTTTATGTTGAAAAAACAGTGATGGCTGGGCTGCTCGAGGAAGATACTGATCGTTATCGGCAGGCACTCGAAAAAACAGGCGATGTGTTTGGTGGTATTGAGCCTGTTCAGCGGTTCCACGAGGCGTTTCAAAGACCGCTGGATGCGTCGCATGCTGCAGCTGCGGTGGGATTAGAAACTGTGGTGTTTCTTGAAAAGATTCGTGAGAATGTGAGTTTGCAAAACTTAGGATTGCAGGTGCTGGAGAATGGTGCTATGAAACGGGATGCGTGGACATCTAACTTTGACAACGTGATTTCTGCGTTGAATACACCTGATAGTGTCC
Organism: Candidatus Poribacteria bacterium; assembly: GCA_963668035.1. GTDB lineage: Bacteria > Poribacteria > WGA-4E > WGA-4E > WGA-3G > WGA-3G. The sequence continues at coordinate 3,315,972 of OY764073.1, forward strand.
TTCCACCCACCGAAGAGCGTCCGGAGCGAATTCCCGGGACTTCTGTTTACATTCCCGATGATAACCTTCGTGCGGCAATCACAGAAACGCTTGGTAAAGCACCCAATGCCGTGATTACAATGGCGGACATGGCAACATTGACACACCTTGAGGCAGGTGGAATGGACATTCAGAATTTGAAAGGAATTGAACTTGCAACGAATCTGACTGAATTAAGAATCGGTCACAATCCGATATCGGATCTTTCACCAATTGCAGGGTTGACAAAACTACGCGAGATAAATTTTAACGATACAGAAGTCGCGGACCTTTCACCCCTTGCTGGATTGCATAATCTTGAAATAATAAATGCTGAGGATACCCATATATCAAACCTTGCACCCTTGGCAGGACTCACAAAACTGAGAAAGTTAGATACTATAAAATCTGATATATCCGATATTTCACCCCTTACAGGATTGACAAACTTAACACGTCTTAACTTATATGGCAGCCGTGTAACCGATATTTCACCTTTAAGAAATTTAACGAAACTCACTTGGATCGGTTTTCGATATGTTAATGGGATATCAGACTATTCACCACTAGCAGGGCTGACCAATTTGAAACATCTCGACCTTTTCAGAAATAGAACCTCAGATATCTCAATGCTTGCAGGCTTGATAAACTTAGAAACGCTCATACTAAACGAAAACAACATTGTAGATGTCTCACCACTCGCCTCCTTACACAACTTAGAAACGCTCATACTAAACGAAAACAACATTGTAGATGTCTCACCACTCGCCTCCTTACACAACTTGAAAATGCTCCTCCTTCATGCCAATAACATAGGTGATATCTCGACCTTAGAGGGTATACGCGAAAACTTGGAGGTCTTCAGATGGCATAAAAACCCCGGCTATCCACAAGGTGGCCCCAAAATTGAGGGACCCTGGTTATGGCTACAGTTACCAAAACCTAACGATAGTTTTTATTACTCGGATACAAGTGTAGATTATTTGGCAGAAGCATCTGATGGGAAGGTTACAGAACAACAGATTGCTACCCTCGGGGCAACGGTGGGCGATCGCATTGGTGATAACGTATGGTTATCAGGTACCCTTGAGCCTTATAATTATAATCTGAATGAATCTGGCAGCAACCTTGACAACCTTCGGCGATCGATGTCCATTAAAAATAAATCAGGTTTGGTTATTATTTATGCTTCCATTACCTTATATTCTCCACGAATACAGCACACGAAAATGTTCATAGGTGCAGGTGCGTTCCCTCGCAAAGCTTGGCTCAATGGAGCATTAGTCTACAATTATCCACACTATATTGATAGTGAAAGATGGAATTCTGATTATCAGGATTTTTCCCCTATTACATTGCAAAAAGGGAAGAACGTGTTGTTAGTGAGTCATGTGTATAAAACCTATAGGGAAATAAGTTTCTTTGCTGGATTTACACCTGGCACGGAATATATGGTGGAAGATCCGAGTGTAGGTTATACCTTTTCCGAGTCTAACATTCATGCGGGGGATACTTTCACGCTTGACATTCGCGCTGAAAATGTGATTGACTTCGCAGGTTGGCAATTTGATATCTCTTTCGATCCTGCCGCACTTGAAGCCGTTGAAGTCAACGAAGGCAATTTTCTCAAGACAGATGGCGGAACTACCTTCTTTCAGAAAGGCACGATTGATAACACAACTGGCAAAATTACAGGTCTTAATGCAACACGTTTCAACGAGGATGGTGCCACTGGGACAGGCACGCTGCTATCGGTAATCTTCTTAGCCAAAGCGGAAGGTGAAACCCAATTGACACTAAACAACTTCCAATTGGGATCGTCCACAGGTGAACCCATTGCTGCAGGCCCCCACGAGGTTGTCATCACTATTGAAGGACAACTCGTTACTGGAGATGTAAACCGTGATGGACTGGTCAATGTTCTGGATATGATTCTCGTTTCTCGACACTTCGGAGACGATGCAGCCGCCAACCCGCAGGCAGACGTAAATCGGGATGGCACGATTAACATCCAAGACCTCATCCTTGTCGCACAACACCTCGGCGAGTCAACCATTTCTGCAGCACCCTCCGCTATTGCAACAACAAACAACGGAGACCTAACGCCTGCGATGGTTCAAGCATGGATAGAACAAGCACGAACTGAAAATGATGGCTCTATTGCTTTCCGACAGGGCATCGCCAATCTTGAACGGCTCTTAGCACTCTTCATCCCGGACGAAACTGTCTTACTGCACAACTATCCGAACCCGTTCAACCCAGAAACTTGGATACCGTATCAATTGGCGAAACCTACAGAGGTAATGTTGACTATCTATGCAACAAACGGAGCAGTCGTCCGAACTTTAGAATTAGGACATCAACCCGCAGGGTTCTATGAATCTCGTACCCGTGCGGCGTATTGGGACGGAAAAAATCAGGTCGGTGAACCTGTTGCAAGCGGAATCTATTTTTATACACTCACGGCAGGCGACTTTAACGCCACCCGAAAAATGTTAATAAGGAAATAACACGAATGAGGAGGCGGCTGTCAAAGGTTTTCTCGCTACAAACGAGTGACCGAAAGCCGATAACCAATAACCAACAAAGGAGATAGCACGATGGAAAGAAAAATAGGCGCTGCCCCAACACTCGTCTATCCCGAATCGGACGGAGAACCTATGGCAGAAAGTGGAAAACATGTTAGAGCCATCTTGGATATGATAGATACGATAGACCGGGTTTTCCGGGATGTTCCGGATGCACATGTCTGTGGCAATATGTTCGTCTATTATGAAGAGGGCAACCCGCGGAAAGTTATCTCACCCGATGTGTTCATGGTGCGCGGTGTATCGAAAAAAGACCTGCGGACCTATAAGACGTGGGAACAGCAACCGCATCTCGATTTAGTGATAGAGTTTGCGAGTCCGAGCACATTTACGAGAGACTTCGCCGAGAAGAAGCAGATTTATGAGCAGATTCTACGGGTTAAAGAGTATTGCATCTACGATCCGTATGGTGAGATTGATCCGCCCTTCATAGGTTTTCGGCTTGTCGGTGGGACGTATCAAGAAATAGGATTTGTAGAGGGTAGGCTTCCGTGTGAGACGTTAGGTTTGGAGTTAGGTGAGCGTGATGGCGTGCTGCGGCTGTATGATCCAGTCACGGAGACGTGGTTGGGTCCCTCTCGTGAGCATGTAGACGAAGCGGAAACTCGCGCATCCGAAGCGGAAACTCGCGCATCCGAAGCGGAAACTCGCGCATCCGAAGCGGAGAACCGCATCGCAGAAGAAGTCCGCGCACGGCGAGATGCCGAAGCTGAAAATGAAAGACTTCGCGCAGCACTTGAACGTTTACAAACTTCCGAATAGGAAATTTTGTCATATTCAACCTCCCAAACGGCTCGCAGGCAATATTTTCTATAAACATGGGGTTTCCCTTACGGGGCTAAAGCAGAAGGAAATTTCCCCTTCTGACAACTGATAACTGACAACTAAAATAGGAGTCAACTTATGAATGAAAATGAACAAGAAAACGAAAAGAAGCCAAAAGTTAGCCTTGGACTGCTTTACGGCATTATAATAGCCATTGTCGCCGGTGCGCTCATCGGCGGTTACGCACCAACCTTCGCAGTCCATACAACAATACTCGGTGAAATATTCTTAAACCTCTTGAAGATGATAGTCGTCCCGCTCGTTATCCTGTCTATGGTCGTCGGGATAACAAATTTAGGCGACATTCGCAATATCGGTGCTATCGGTGGACGAACCGTCCTGTACTATATGGCAACAACCGCCATCTCCGTTATCATCGGGATGATCCTTGTGAACATCATCTCACCCGGAAAAGGATTATCACAGGGCGAAGAACGTCCCGATCTGAGCTACACACTCTCCGGTGCCGATATGCTCACTATGGAGCTGAGTAGCGAATTCAATCGGACCTATAACAATAAATACGTCATCACGCTCGTCGATCAGAACCTGCGTGGCGAAGTGGAAAAAATTTCAGGGACAACAGCCACCATAAAATCTTGGCAACCGTTGTCCGCGGAGGCACGTTACGTTACAACAGAGAGTGGTGAACGCCTATTATTCATTGATGGCCGCCTTGAGACGATAGCACCGCAAAACACAGGCACAGGTCTTAAGATCGGTTTGCCCATCGACGAAAAGGTATCCGGCAAAACAGAAAAAACCATGGGCAGCACTATCAAAGAGGTGTTCCTCGGTAACGAAGAAACCGGTAAAGAGGGGATGATCCCCTCAAACGTCTTCAAAGCGATGGTGCATACCGACATTCTGCCCTTAATCTTTTTCTCGTTGCTCATCGGTGCTGCTTTGTCCATGCTCGGTGAAATCGGTCAACCCGTCATCTCGGTAATCTCCGGTCTCAATGAGGCGGTGATGAAGCTCGTTCACTGGATCATGTACGTCGCGCCCCTCGGTATCTTCGGCTTAATCGCAGGCAGGATTGGCGAAGCAAAGGGATTCGCAGGGTTCTGGCCCGAACTCGTCGCTGTCGGTAAGTATAGCGCGACAGTCGTGTTAGGACTCGGTGTGCATGGTGCCATCGCCTTACCGATACTGTTATTGTTGCTTGGGCGCAGAAATCCGTTGAACTACTTCAAAGGTATGGCAACCGCTTTACTCAACGCATTTTCAACAGCGAGTTCAAGCGCAACACTGCCCCTAACGATGGAAGGCGTCGAGAATCAGAACGGTGTCTCCAGACGCACCTCCAGTTTTGTGCTCCCCTTAGGTGCGACCATTAACATGGATGGCACCGCACTCTACGAGGCGGTCGCTGTCATGTTCATCGCCCAGGTCTATGCGATCTCCATGGACCCAGCGCAACAGGTAGTCGTCGTGCTGACAGCGACGTTAGCAGCGATCGGTGCCGCAGGGATTCCAGAAGCAGGGCTTGTCACGATGGTTATCGTCCTAAGAGCTGTAGACCTTCCCGTCGAAGGTATAACGCTCATTCTCTCTATCGACTGGCTGCTCGACCGATTCCGTACCACAGTTAACGTCTGGGGTGACAGCATCGGCGCAGGTGTCATTGAAGCTTATGAATCCAGAGATAGAGATGCAACCGAAGCCCCAGCGACATCGTAATAATTGAAAACCGAAAACGCTAACACAATGAACACCCAAAACGAACGAAACCCACAGCAAACCGCACTCAGCGGTGCAACAATCCTCGCAATCATCAGCGTCGTACTCGCTGCCGTATGGATCGCGTTCGCCTACTATAAAGGCAACAGTCCCAACGGCAGCGGCACGATGCTGCTACATCCGGTAGTCCCGATACTACTGATTGTGCTGCTCACACGTATCTATCACTGGATTGACATCAAAAGCATTGTCATCCTCGAAATAGTGATGATAAGCGTCTGGATTTTTACACGCTTGTTAGGTGTGCTGATGCCGTTCATTTGGGGGTTCAGCTTCGCTTATTTCTTCAGGTTCCTTTGGAACGCGCTCCCATTTAAAAAGCAATACCAACGCTGGATCGCCACCATCGTGATTTTCCTCGTCTGTGGCGGCGTGCTTTTCTATACCGGCAAACAGGTGAGTAGACAAGCTCGCCAGATGGGTACTGGATTGCTGAAGTTTTACCACGAAACCATTTTGCCTTATGCAGTCGGTGAGACTTTTACTGCAATTGCTATCAGCACTCACCCGCCCGCTGACGAAGCCGAGGTTACCGAGAGAAACAACGCAGATGCCCCCCCAGAAACGTTTGATGAAACGTTTTATCTCGGCACAAATCACGGGATCTATGAAATGCGTCCGGACGCTGATAGTACCCTGTTCCGCGTCGGTATTACCAACGGCGCGCTCCTCGGCAAACCCATACGGGGCATCACGGCAAATAAAAACATCATCTACGCCGGCACACAAAGCGGTTTATACCGCTACTATAAGACACCGCTTGCTGATGAAAACCCAATACAGATATGGCACAAAGTGGAAGACACCCCGTTTGATACGCTTGCCATCCAAGCCGTTAACACTCCACACTGGAATGATACACAGATTTACGTCGGCACAGAAAAAGGACTTTACGTCAGTAACAATGCAGGCGAAACATGGAACGCTGTCGCGCCTAACATTTACAGCAATAGGTCCATTGTGAGTATCATCTCCACGACAGATGCCAATGGCGCTAACGTCACTTACGTCGCCAGTACAGGAGAAACGCCTTTAGTCCAGCAGGAAACTGAAACGACAGATGCCGAATCAGAACAGTCCGAACAGAGAGACACCCCACCTGTAGAAGACGGGTTTTCCGCTTCTGAAGGAAAAACCGACGAGGTACGCGAGCGTGTGCTTCCACAAGAACAGGAAACTGCTTTACAACAATCAACCGCCTTACCGATACCCACAACAGTGCATTGGCACCTGGAAGGCTCCTCTCTCGGATGGGAAGAACTCGCTTCGACCACACAAGCGGTTTACGCGCTCGCAGGCGGCGATGAAACCACAGGCGACACAGATGGAACTTCACAGGTCTCCGATATAGAATTGTACGCCAGCACCCCTAACGGACTTTATGAATGGAATCCTCTTCAGGACTGGCGTAAAATGGAAAGGGTACCCGTAATTGCTGGGACATCAGCAATGCCACTGTTGGCTTCCGCGCCTTCAGGGGTCTACGTCGGTAATCATATCGCTATCTGGCATCGCACCAGTTCCACAGCCAGATGGCGACCCGTTGTAACATACGAGGAAGGCCTCAGCCACGCCTACGAGGACCAACCTATCGTCGAACAGGTAAAATCCTATTTGACCGAAAGGATACCGACAATCGCCCAAACCGGTGGTGAGGCTGTCAGAGAGGGGGTTCAGTTCGCAAATTCAATCGTTTTCAGCTTCGGCGGTTTCTTAGCGACTGTGTCGCTCGCCCTAATCGTGTTTGTATATGCGAACCAATCCTTCGACAACTATTTTAGGAGTTTCCTCACGCTCATGCCTGAAGCGTATCGCGACACCGCCAAGGCGTATCTGCGTGAAATTGACAAGAATCTGCAGGAGTTTCTCAAAGGACTCGTCACAGTCATCGCAATTGTCTCACTAATTTCCTCTGTCGCTTATAGCATCATAGGTGTCCCATTCGCTTTAGTGATCGGTATCATTGCGGGAATCTGTAATGCGATACCGACCTTTGGACCCTTTATCGGTGGTACCTTCGCGTTTGTCGCAATGCTGATGGGATTGGCAGCTGGGGATTTCAGGACATCTGATTTTCTCATCCGCTGCGCTTTTGTGTTAGGTGCTATCCTCAGCATTCAGGCGATTGATAATTCGCTCATCTCTCCAAAAATCATGAGCGATGCGATTGACGTAGACCCGTTACTGATTGTGTTCGCCGTAATTGTCGGCGCAGCCGTACTCGGTTTTTGGGGAGTCTTACTTGCAATTCCTACCATTGTTGTGATAAAATCAGTTATTGTCGTTTCGCATGAGAAAAAAAGTGTGCAGCCTGAAGCCTGACTTCAGTAAGGAACTTTAAAAAGATGGAAACCAGACTCCCCATTGTTGCGATCGTCGGCAGACCCAACGTAGGGAAATCATCGCTTTTCAATAGAATCGTCGCCTCGGCACCGATAACCCTACCTTACAGACACGATGATACCGAACCTGAAACGGGTGAGAAACCGCGCAACAAAAGAAAACTGAGAATGCCGCGTAAATTCGCGGTCGTCCACGACACACCCGGCGTAACCCGCGATAGGCACTACGCAAACGTGGAATGGGGAGACCGCGCGTTTACGATCGTCGATACCGGTGGGTTGGACATCGACCCGGACGACAGGCTCATAGACAACGTCCAAGCGCAGGTGGATGCCGCTTTAGAAGAAGCAAGCCTTGTGCTGTTCGTTGTTGACGCACGTACCGGTATCATGCCACACGACAGGAGCGTCGCCGATAAACTTAGAGCCACCGATAAACCGATCTTCCTTGTCGTCAATAAGGTAGATACAGAGCGGTTCCGCAACGAAGCCGCCGAGTTTTACGCACTCGGATTCCCAGAACCGATGTGGACATCGTGCGTTCAAAACATCGGCATCCGAGAACTCCTCGACCATGTTGTAGACAACCTACCGGAAACCGACGAAACACGACATGATACATCTGGTGCCATAAAGATCGCCATTGTCGGCAGACCCAACGTCGGAAAATCGTCGCTTATCAACACGCTCTTAGGTGAAGAACGGATGATCGTTGATGACCGACCCGGCACCACGCGCGACGCGGTGAATATCCAAATCGTTCACGACAATATCCCTTTTGAGATCGTCGATACCGCCGGCATGCGCCGGAAATCCGCGATCAATGACGAACTCGAATCCGCAACTGTGAAACGCGCGATACACAGCATCCGCCAAAGCGATATTGCTGTCCTCGTGCTGGATGTCACCCAAGAGGTCGCGCAACAAGATAAGACCATCGCCAAGTTCATCGAACGACAAGGTAAAGCCTCCGTTTTAGTCCTCAATAAATGGGACCTGATTGAAAAGGATAACGCAACGCACCCGGCGTTTATGGATAAACTCGACGTGCAGGTCCCGCAACTCGATTATGTGCCACGCGTCTTCGTCTCTGCTGTCACCGGACAACGCGTCACCCAAATATTAGTGACAGCCTTAGAAGTCCATCGAGAGTATTGCACGCATATCCCGACACCGGCACTCAACGAATTGCTGTTGGAACTACGCAATGCCCATCCGCCGCCACGCGTTAAAGGTGTGCGTCCCGCGCTCAAATACATTACGCAGGTCGAAACGAAACCACCGACCTTCCTCATCTTCGGACGGAACATAAACCGGGTCGGTCAACCCTATCAGGCATACCTCGTCAACAACATTCGCAGAGAATTCGGATTTCACGGCACACCGATACGCATCTTTTACCGTAGATCATAGGGAGGAACGCTTTGTCAGGATTTAAAGTTTTTATTACACGCCCGATTCCGGAGGAAATTCGTGCGAAAATAGCGGAAGAATGCGATGTTGATATGTGGCATACGAGTGCTATCTTACCACCTATCGCCGAAAAAATCGCGCCGCTCGACGGGCTCATGACTTACGGACACGAACCCGTCTCCCCGGAGATGATAGCGACTGCCCCAAACCTCAAAGCGATCTCCGTCGTCGGAGTCGGTTACGATCACGTCCACGTTGAAGCTTGCAGAGCACGCGGCATCGCAGTCGGACACACACCGGGGGTACTCAGCGACACCACCGCTGATATGACGATGGCACTCCTGCTCGCCGCCGCACGAAACATTGTCCCAGCGTATAATCACGTCCAAGTGTCCAAGCAGTGGAAGTACTACGACCCGAATATCCTCTGGGGCACCGATGTGCATCACGCAACTTTAGGCATCGTAGGTATGGGCAGAATCGGCTATGCCGTCGCGAAGCGTGCAAAAGCGTTTGACATGCGTGTGCTTTACTACAAACGCGAACGCCGACCCGATTGGGAACGCGAACTCGGCGTAGAATACGCAGCTTATGAAGAACTGCTACAAGCTGCCGATTTCGTGACGCTCCACGTGCCACTGACCGAGGAGACAACACATCTGATCGGGAAAGCAGAGCTCGCGTTGATGAAAAACACGGCTATTTTAGTGAACATCGCGAGGGGGCCCGTCATCGACCACTATGCCCTATACGAGGCACTCAAGCAAGGACAGATCGCTGGGGCTGCTGTCGATGTAACCGAACCGGAACCAATCAATACCGATCACCCGCTCCTGAGTTTAGACAATGTTATCATCGCACCGCACCTCGGCAGTGCGACTGTCCAAACTCGAATGAAAATGGCAACAATGGCGATGGAAAATTTGCTCGCCGGCTTGAAAGGCGAACAGTTGCCTTATGGCGTGCTACAGCCTAATGCTTTGTCAACTTTCAAATGAGGGGTGGGTTTGTAGTAGGGACGAGGCGACCTCGCCCCTACGATGTCTACAAAATGGAAATCCCCTTCCGATAAAGCACTCCAGCGGCGTGCTATATTTATAGGAGAAAAAATGTTGCTTGAAAAACTATTTGCGCTAAAAGACAACGACACCTCTGTGAGACGCGAACTGGTCGCAGGGTTCACGAATTTCCTAACGATTTCGTATATCATCTTTGTACAACCTAATCTCCTTTCAGCCGCCGGTATGAATCCCGGTGCTGTCATGGTCGCAACCTGTATATCCAGTGCACTCGCTACGTTCCTGATGGCGTTTCTAACGAACTACCCTGTCGTCCTAGCTCCCGGGATGGGGCTTAACGCCTATTTCGCTTTTGAAATTTGTCAGAGCAGCGGTCTAAATCTAGCCTGGCAGGAAGGACTAGGTATCGTTTTCATATCAGGATTGTTGTTTCTCATACTCTCATTCGTGGGGCTCCGAGAAGCGATTATGAACGCTTTTCCCACTTCGCTCCAAACCGCAACAGCTATCGGGATCGGACTGTTCATCGCGTTTATCGGTTTGCAGATGAGTGGGATTATTACCAAAGATCCCGCCACATTCATAACGCGCGGAGAACTCGACTCTAAACACATTCTCCTCTCGCTTTTCGGTATCGGCGTAATACTGGCACTCATGGCACGCAAAGTGAAAGGTGCGATCCTGATCGGTATCCTTATGGCAACCGCCGCTAACCTTATATTCGGAATCGTTAGCTACGACGGCGTTGCAGCACTGCCACCGGATCCAACGCCCACATTCTTTAAACTTGAATTCCCGAATTTCTTCGCCAAATTGGAAATCATTCCGGTGATCTTTGTGTTCTTCGCCATCGATATGTTTGATAGCATCGGCACACTTACGGCTCTCGGCTATAGAGCCGAGCTCATGGAAGAAGGGAAACTCGCTAAAGCCCGCCGCGCCCTAATGGTTGACGCGGCCAGTACCGTCGGCGGTGCCTGCCTCGGCACCTCAACCGTGACATGTTACATCGAAAGCGCGACCGGTATCACTGAAGGTGGGCGCACCGGGCTCACCGCTGTTTTCACAGGCATCTTCATGTTGCTCGCGCTCTTTTTCGAACCGCTAGTCAAAATTATCGGCGGTGGTTACCCAATTAATCCAATTATCGGACCGGCACTTATCGTCGTTGGTGGGTTGATGCTCCAAAATATCAACCAAATTGATTGGGAAGACATCACCGAAGCGATCCCTGCTTTTCTCACCATGATAATGATGCCGCTCTCTTTCAGTATCACAGATGGCATCGGTTTCGGGCTTATCTCCTTAGCGTTCCTGAAGTTGGTAACAGGACGTAGCAAAGAGATCCATCCGATTATATATTACTTCGCGCTCTTCTTCATCGCCTGCTACATCGGCGGACTGTAGAGCAGCCGCACGCCAAAAGACTATAGGGCAGGAAATGCCACCATCCATCGTAGGGGCGAGGGCGCCTCGTCCCTACGCACAATAAGGAAAAGCCCTAAATGCCCTGCATCTTTGATAATATCGACCAACCGCTGCTTCTAGCACTCCAACAAACGCTGGAAGCCGCCACACATGCCGATTTTTGCGTCGGCTATTTCAACCTCCGGGGCTGGCGAGGACTCGGATCATATTTTGAGAATTGGAACGGCGGCGAAGGCGAATGCTGCCGCTTGCTCGTCGGGATGCAGCGTTTACCGCAAGAAGAACTCCGCGAAGCCAAAAGACTCACCAAACAGAACAGTGGGATTGACAACCAAACCGCACTCCGTCTCAAACAGAGATTAGCGGAGGAGTTCCGCGAGCAGCTAACCGTCGGTGTACCGACGCGCGAAGACGAAAGAGGGTTACGCCAACTGGCGCGCCAACTTCGCGAAGAGAAGGTCCAGGTAAAACTCTTTCTCCGACACACCCTCCACGCAAAACTCTATCTGATTTACAGATCAGACGTGATCGCACCGACCGTCGGTTACCACGGTACATGGGACCCTGAAAAAGACGCGAAACTCAACGCCCTCGAAGCACTCCTAACCGAGACACACCGAGACGATAAAGTTTTAGTCTTCACACAATTCGCGGATACCGTGCAGTATTTGACAAATGCTCTATCAGAACGCGGGTTGACAGACATCGCCGCTGCAACGGGTGACTCGGCGGACCCAACTAAGTTGGCGTGGCGATTCAGTCCTGTCAGTAACAATAAGCAGGATAGCATTAACCCCGAAGCCGAATTACGGGGACTCATAGATTTATGGCAAACCGACCGACTTTGCATTGTTGAGGACGCGCAACAGACCCGCGAACCACAAATTATCTGTTCATTGGGCCTTCGTACGAAGGGTTTCTAACCGCAATGTCCGAAAAATCTTGAAATTTATTGACTCATGGTGTATAATTTGCAGAAACCTAATATCCCACTGCACGGAGATTTCAGATGAAAAAGCCTGAATTTGTTATTGGATACCTTATGAATGGCGGAGCTTTTATCCAATCTATTAAGGTTCCAAAGTTACTGGATTGGATCAAACACTTAGATCCCGAGGAACTTATCGCGTTTTTCCAAGATTTACTCGAATTGGTAGTACAAATTTCGAAGGGAAAGGAAAATATCGAGACACTTGAGGAATTTCTCGCCTATTGGCGTGAACTTGCATTAGAAGCGGACAATGCCCTTTGGGAAACGCCCATCGATCCGGAAGAAGCAGAAATCGCAGCGAAAGCCGCTGATATACTTTGGAAATCTCTCGCCGATTCGATCGGCGCAGCCATGAGCACAGGCGAATTGGGAATCTTCAAAAATTATGATAATACGGAACGCGAATTGACATCACCTTGGGTAGATGTTGTTGATGAGCAACCCGAACCGGACTTAACAACTCACGGTATGCACATGGAACCGGAGCCTATGGTTGATGTAACGGAGGAACAACGGGATGCATACTTAGCGCTGTCTATTTTGGAAATTCCATTTTCTGTCCGGATCCACAACTGTCTCGAAAAGGACAATATCGAAACCGTCCGTGATCTCGTCAGGAAAACGGATGCGGACTTGTTGATGTACAAGGGTTTCGGACCGGGATCGCTCCACGAAGTCAAAAAACGCCTTGCCTACATGGGGCTCGCCTTGGGAATGGACCTGGATGACGGAGATGACAGGGACAACGACTAAGGCACTTGCAGAATTGCTGGTGTGCTTTTCACTGAACATGGCGAAAGGAAAAAATCAATGCTTAATGTTCCAGAAACACGCCGATACCTCAAAGAATCCGACTTTGGAAACCTCTTCACGCAAGAACTCGGTTGGGACTACCACACCCAAACCCCCAATATCACAATAGACGAAACCGAATACCGACTCACCGCCATCGCCGAAAAACGCGGCATGGTCGTCTTTGAATGTGTAGAAGCGCGCCTCCCCGATTACCCAACCCGCCGCAAAATCCAAAAGCAGGTCGCGAAATCTGTCCATGAACACTTTATTATCTACACCAATGCCGAGAAAACTACGCAGATTTGGCAGTGGGTCAAACGCGAGCAGGGAAAACCCGACGCCTGCCGCGAACACCGATATAACCGTGACACGCACTCCGGCGAATCCCTCATCCAGAAATTGCAAACCATCGCTTTCAGTCTTGAGGAAGAAGCGGACATCACAATCGTAGACGTAACCGAATGAAACAACTTCTCGGAAAAATCCCGTACCTCAACGGTGGCATCTTTCACAAACACCAACTTGAGATACTTCACGGCGAAAATACGGAATAGTATAATGCAAGTCCGCGTTCAAAAGCGAACTAGTAGTGCTTCAAGATTGAGTTTTCGGGTATAGTCTTTTTAGTTTGATGCGTGCGTCCTCTGTGGTAAAGCGCCAATCCACCTTGTTCGCCGTCTGATTGCGATACTTCTGCCAAGCGTCTGCTTCTGACCGAAGTGTCTCTATATCCGGGATCCGACGGTTCAGACATTGTCTTGAGAAAACACTCAACTCAATCTCTGCGATGTTCAACCAACTCCCATGTTTTGGCGTGTGCACCAATTCTAATCGTGAAGACAACCGAAGTGCCTCCTCGGCAGCAAACGCATTGGACAAAGACGCGATTTTATGCGTATTGAGATTATCACAGACTAACGTCACTCGCACAGCATCCGGGTAAACTTCATCTAAAAGGTGTTTGACTTCTTCTGCCCAATCTACAGCGGTGCGGCGTTCACGGATCGACACTCGCCGCCACCCCTGAAACGGGGCCGTAAATATGAAAGCACAAACCGATCCCGGACGCTTATATTCGTCCTCGATGCGCGTTGGACGCCCGGGTTTGCCGGGGATAGGCGGCCGCAAGTCCTTGAGCAACTGCACGGGACGTTCGTCCATAGCGACAACCGGAAACCGTGCGTCTTCAGGACGCTGGTCCACGTCTAAAACCGCTTCCATCGCCGCAACGAAGGCCTCATCTTCATCAGGAGGGATCACCCAATAGCACGATTTCCGATGCGGGCGCAAGGCGTTTTTTTTAGCGTCTGTCGGATCGTTTCAATAGAGATACTTTCAATGATCTGAAGATCAATAAGTTCATCAGCAAGGAGTTGTAACGTCCAGCGGGCAAAACCTTCGGGGGGATCGCTACACGCTAACGCTATCAAACGCGCCTCGCCTTGACCATCAAGTTTCCGCACGCGAGACAGGCGACTTTGCGGTTTGCGTTCCAAGGCGGCGAGACGTCCACGCGTCGCAAAGCGTTTGCGAACATTGTAGACAGTTTTCTCATGGCACCCGAACGCCTCAGCGATTTTCGCATCCGACCAGCAGGGACCATTGCTATCTGCCTTCAGCAAGATGTGCGCACGCGTGAGTTTCAAAGCACTGTGTGCCCCTTTGCGAACTATTGTTTCTAACGTCTGACGCTCTTCAGCGGTCAGCTCAACTTTATGTTTTTTCATCGCAGACCTCTTTGAGATAAGATACAAAGTCCATCAACAATATATCACAGAACATCCAAAAAAGTCAACAAACTTTATCGCAAACTCAATCTTGAAGCACTACTAGACGCACTGAAACGCAATCCTTTAAAATTCAAAAATCCAAGCATATTATAGATGAAATAGATCGCGTGCTTGCCAAACATTACGGCTTCACAGACGAGGAGTTAGACTTCATCATCAACTACGACATCAAATATCGGATGGGGTTGGGGAATTGATGCGGTTGGTTGTCTGAATCGCGGATGACACAGATTACACAGATTTCGCGGATTTTTAGATATTCGTTACCCAAAACTGATTTTGGATGTGGACAGTTTTCCATTGAATGGTTCTGCTCTAGCTCTGGTCGCGGTAGAACTATGGCGCATAATAACAACACATAAATATACCATTTCAAGCGATTATTTTTTTCGCAGCAGCAGATCTCACAGAATCGCTCATAAACCCCTATGGTGACTGTGGTAACAGCAATTCACAAAATATTACCGAGAAGCAAAAAAAGATACCATTTGGTATCTTTTTCACAAAATTGGTATCTTTTTTCGCGTGGATACCCCTTCACCGCAGCACTCAAAAAATTAACTAAAAGTTAATTCACGCTTGACAGGACACATGGCGATATTGTTCTATCAAAACATTGTTGTTACCTGAATATCCTGAAATCCGTATACAGGTCGAGCCCTTTCTAAAATAGGTTTTTATGTCAAGAGTCAACCACAAGAAAATTTCACAGTAACCCACGCGAACCATCACAAAATTAGAAAGCCGTAAAATATATGCCACAACTGCGTTCGAGAGCCGTAACAGTGATCTAAAAAATACAAAGATTCACAGTAACGAAGAAAAAATGACACTGCTGCGAAAGGGTCCAAAACCCAGACAGTGTCTGACTTCTGGCTGAGTTGATTCGGACAACTTTTGAATCACAACTGTGAATCCTATGAAATTTTATATGCTAACGGCAATCCTGAAAATCCTGCCCCTCTGATAAGGAGACAAATGGGGTTACCCTGATTCTGATAATCTGCTGTCAAAAACTTTACACATTCCACTCGCGAAAGGGATTTGAATTTCCTTGTCCCGTGTGGTATACTTAAGATTTGTTATATCATTTATAGGTGTTCGTAGTAGCACAATTCATTGTGCCTTGACAGCAGCGATGAATCGTCTCACTACGAACCTATGTACCTACACTTTTAAGGTGGACAGTCCATTAGTATTATCGCATGTTGTTTGAAGAATCACACGATATGTTCTGTCTGAAATGTTAACAGAACTGAATTGTAAAATATAGAGGATATTATGGACGATTTAATCCATAAAAAGGTTATTCTGTGTCTGCTGGACTGCGAGCCCAAGTCGGCAAACGAAGTTGCCGATGAGATTGGCGAACCATTGGTAACTGTAGATCATCAACTCACGCTCCTTGTATCAGAAAATATTTGTGAAGCTGTAGAAATACGCAGAAATACGCAGAAATACCCCAAGCAAAAACACCAAAAGTTGTTAGTAGCAATTTGGGTTAAAATTGCATGCAAAAGGAGTTCTAAAAATCCTATGAAAACCACACCAACAAAAAACAAAACCAATAAAAAACAGAACCAACGCCTCGCCTTTCCTACTTACGACGAAGAGGACATCCTTAAGTGGGATGTCGCCATACCTCCACCCCCGCGTCCATCGGGCACAATACGCGTTAGGTTAATATACAAAGGCCGAAGTAAACCAATGCCTGTTGAAAATTTCTGGGAAGAGTAAGTCAGCGGTGAGGTTTCCGATAGCGTGCTTATCATATTCGCCTATCGTACGCTCCGTGTTTTCCGATCCAGAACCAAGTTAAAACTCCTGCTTGTTCGGTCGCCAATGCTCGATAATCGTCATTAATTCTTGCAGACCAATAATTGGCTCGCTTAGTTTTTTTAGCATGAGGGAAAGGTGGTCTGAATTTTGTTTTAGGAGCTCAAATTGCTTGTCCGCGCGTTTTTGAATGTCGGGTGGAAGTTTGTGGTAATAATCCCAAAACTTATGGGTCGTCTTATAGATCAATAACCTTTCCCGCCTTTATCTCTTCGAGTGCTTCCTCGCGTAGATCATCAAGTTTGCCTGCTTTTATATCCTCTTCGAGTTGTTTATCCCAAGCCTCCTCACGAACTTCCAAGGCTTCACGAAGTTTTTCTGCAAGCGTCTTCAACAGTGCAGCTTTTGTTTCTGCCGTACACACTACTTCTGGAATAGCCGGAATCCAACCGTGCCATTCAGTAGACTTCTTTGCTAAATATGCAATGTAGGTCTCTTCAAAGACCGGATCCACTATTTCGGCAGACTGACATCGGGTGCGTGCAACCTCTTGTCCCGACACACTATCGGCGGGGATCTGTTCCCTTGTAGTAGGTATCATATATGTTTATCCTCCCAAGCCAGAATAATTAGGACTTACGCAGTCCTCCTCGCTGGCGAGGTTTTGCGGCGTACTCGCCCAAATGCGACGTGCATTCCTAATCTCGCCAATGTCCACATAATTGTAAACTTTACCATAGTATACAATATTGTGAGGCTGCAATCAATTCTTTTCTTCTGTAGATGCATAAAAAAATTTGACAACCGCGCAGAAACTATAGTATAATCATACTATACTGAAAACAAGTTTGGGAGACATCTGAAACTATGGAAACCGCTGATCTCAAACAACGCATTGCACAAGGCGAAAACACCACGACCGAATTCAAAGAGAACTTTGATCAAGAAGCCATTGAGACCGCCGCTGCGTTCGCCAATACCGACGGCGGCATTATCCTTATTGGCGTATCTGATAGCGGAGAAATTAGAGGAATTACCATTGGCAAAGAGACGCTAAGAAACTGGTCAAACCGAATTGCCCAAGCAACCGAGCCGCGGGTGGTTCTGGAAATTGGCGCAGTTGATGTAGCGGGGGAATCCGTGTTGTGGATACGGGTTGAAGCGTGTCGGATAAAACCCGTCTCAGTTAAGGGGATATGCTATAAGAGAGTCGGGAACAGCAACCGCGTCATGTCTCCACAAGAGATTGCCCAAATGCACCTCAAGTCCATCGGACAAACTTGGGATCAACTTTTAGTTACACGTGCTGGACTTGATGATATAGATAAGAAAAAAGTGGAATGGTATCTGACCCGTCGAGAAACAATCCGGAATGTGTCTAAACCGCAAGATATGAGCATGGCGGCGTTTTTGAAGAACATTAATGGTCTCAGCGATGATGGAACACCAACCCACGCGGGTCTGCTTTTTTTCAGTAAGCACCCGCAAAGAAGATTTTTCCATAATGCTCAGTTACGAGTTGTCAGATTCAAAGGAACATCTGTTACCCATCCGGTCATTGATCGGCTTGATTGCGACGAGACTCTCTGGGAAAACGTCGATGCCGCCGAGGAATTTATAAGGAAAAATATTCGACTGCTCAGTTTTCGGACCTCAAAGAGTTTCCAACGAGACGATAAGTTTGAATATCCGCTTAATGCACTACGGGAGGCGATTATCAACGCCTTGATTCACCGCAATTATCAAGAAACTGCGGATGTCCGCGTCTTTATATTTGATAATCGCGTTGAGATTATCAGTCCCGGCACTTTTCCAGAAGGCGTTAGTCCAGATGAACCTACTCACAAACCGGTAAACCCTACTTTGAGTCAATTCATGTTTGATGTTGGTTTCATTGAACGGTACGGTGCCGGTATCCGGATGATGCAAAGGTTATGCAAGGAGTGGGGAAACAAAGCACCGCGTTATGCGTTTCACCCACTTGAGACGAAAATTATCTTTGATTCCCCGATTCAAGAGACGACCTATATTGAAATTGACGACATTTCAGAGGAGCTGAACGAGCGGCAAAAGAACGCCCTGTTTCATATACAAAAAAACGGGCAAATTGCGACAAGGGAATACGCGGAGATCAACCATATTTCACCCAGGACTGCCTATACCGAACTCAAGGATTTAACGGACAAAGGGTTCTTGACTGCAGTAGGAAAGGGAAGAGGAATTAGGTACGTCCGAAAAGTGGACGATCAGGTAACTGATTAATTGCGTGATTAATTGCGTGATTAATTACGTGATTAATTGCGCCAACATTGGAAATAGAACCTACATGTCAAAAAAAATGATCGAAGGCATCACCAAGATAGCTGTCAAGGGTTTCAAGTCGATAGCAGAGGCATGTGAGATTGACATCCACCCGTTGACGATCCTTGCCGGCGCGAACAGCTCTGGGAAATCCAGTATTATGCAACCGCTCCTAATGCTAAAACAGACGCTGGAGGCTCCTTTTGACCCAGGACCGTTATTGATTGATGGCCCGAATGTTCAGTTTACATTGGCGGAACAATTTTTATCCACATTGCCCAATGGAAAGAAGATAGATCGTTTTCAGATTCGGATTGAGACCCGTAAGTCTGATTTTTTTCACGCAGTCAGGACAACTTTTGGAAAGGGAAAAAATGGGCTTGAAATTGTTCAAATGACGAAAGAAAAATTAGAGCAGGACCAAACACCATCCGTTAAGCCTTTTACATTGTATCCAGAGATGTCACCTGAAGAAATTAAGTCGTTGGATGCCGGAGACACGGCACTCAAAAATTTTGATGAAGTGAAGCGTTCACGCTGTTTTTTGTATTTGGGATCTCAATATGGTGATGGATTCTATGAGGTCACTTATGGCTTTGGAGCAGACATCTTCAGGACCATTCACCTCCCTGGCTTACGCGGCAACCCAGAGCGCACCTATAAATTGACAAGCACCGGCAGCGTGTATCCCGGCACTTTTGAAAACTACGTTGCAAGCATCATTCACGAGTGGCAGGAGACAAAAGATAAACGCCTGAAAGTAGTCGCTGATACCCTTCATAACCTTGGTTTAACGGGACACGTCGGCACAAAAAAGATCAGTGATGTCGGTATCGAGATTGAAATTGGCCGCCTCCTGCATGAGGGAAATGATGGAACTGACATGATCAACATCGCTGATGTAGGCTTTGGTGTGTCACAAGTCCTGCCTGTTGTAGTGGCACTAATTGTTGCAGAGCCGGGGCAGCTCGTCTATCTTGAGCAACCCGAACTGCACCTTCATCCTCGCGCACAAGTCGCCTTAGCACAAGTCCTGGCAGACGCAGCGAAACGCGGTGTACGCGTCGTCGCTGAAACGCACAGTTCATTACTACTTCTGGGAGTCCAAACGCTTGTTGCCGAAGGAGACCTCTCCCCGGAGCTAGTCAAACTCCACTGGTTCTCACGGAATAAAGAGGGCATAACCGAAGTTGATAGCGTGGATTTAGACGAAGCAGGAGCTTACGGTGATTGGCCCATGGATTTTGATGATGTAGACCTCAAAATACAGAGTCGTTATCTGGATGCCGTAGATAGACTTCGATTTGGCGAAGAGGAGACATCTTGAGAGCAAGAGATCCAAAACGGTTGGTTATTGATACTGATGTCGCCCGGGCTGCTGGCAGTGAACAGCAACCCATCCACGCGCAGCACATTGTCGTGACTTCCTAAGTGCAGTCTTGTCGCTAAGTTACCGCATCGTGATGACAAAGCAAATCAACGATGAATGGAAAAATCACCAATCCCGTTTTGCCCGCCGGTGGCGAGTGTCAATGGATGCACGCAAGAAGATAGATCGCATCAATCCACAAGGAAATCAGGAGCTCCAAGACAAGGTTACAAACACAACAAACGACGCACACGAAATTGAAGCTATGGAAAAAGATTTTCATCTCCTCCAAGCAGCACTCGAGACCGATCAAACCGTTATTTCGCTTGACGAAACCGTCCGAGGGCTTTTCAAACGCACGTCTCAACAAGTTGGCGAAATTCGAGACATCATCTGGGTGAACCCTGATCGGACAGAAGAAGAACAACCCATCGCTTGGCTTCAAAATGGTGCGCCATCTGAACCCCATCGCAGGCTTTCCGCTTGATACAACATTCGTTGTGAATATCGCGAGCACAGCTCGCTCCTACATTCGTTGTGAATATCGCGAGCACAGCTCGCTCCTACAGAAGAAACTAACACGGCTAAAAATTATTAAAATCCGCGTTATCTGCGTCATCTGTGATAATCCGCGATTCAAAAGTTAACCCTGCCACGCCAAATCAATACTCGTGTAACCGTGCGTATACTGCTGAAAATGTGGCGGTAAATCTGCTAAGAACTGCCTGCCATCTTCCGGAATCTCCCACGGAATATCAATGTGGTGGTCGCGCCGCCGAAAACCGATCGCACACGACAGCCGAATCTCGTCAATCTGGTTCGGAAATGCCCCGTGATACGTCCGATGCGCAAACACGATCATATCCCCCGGATTCGTGAAGAGTGGTACTAACCCCGGAATATCAAACCCCGAATACGCCTTCTCCTCTTCGCCTTCCTTATAGAAAGAACGTTTGTCCGCTGTCAAATTGAAACCTTCAGGTCCCTGCCAGTTCTCCACGTGCGAACCTTCAATCACGCACAAACCGCCATGTTCTGGACGCGAACCCGTTAGATAAAACCATTTGCCAGAGGGCCACAATCCACGGTTTAGCACATCGCCCGAATTCTTCGGCGCATCTGTTGAGAACCCACACCAATCGGTATGCCATGCGACAGGTTGAGACCCCGGCATCCGAATAATCGCAGCAGAACGGTGAACCGTCATCTCGTCCGTGCCCATGAGATAGCTGTGAATTTTCATAAAAGGTTCGTATCCGAGCAGCTGCCAAGCCCCCGGTCCAGATTCCACCCAAGCGTGTCGGGTACGACTCTGCCCATCCGCTAATTCTCCATTTGGATCCGTGCCATCGAAGACCGCCTGCTTTAGACTGTCAACTAATTTAGGCGGCAGCACATCTTTGACAATCGCGAAGCCGTGTGCCTCCAAGCATTCAGACATCTGAGCGAGCTGATCCACTTCAAATTCATAAGTATAATCAAGCTCAGGTTTCTGAATCTCCAAATATTGTGCATATTGTTCCATAAGTCAGTCCACACATTTCGTCAGACCTAATTGCTAATGATGTGATTTTAGCAAGTATTCACCTTTCTGTCAACGACATTTTTTCATTGAACGTCGGTCCCTTTTTTCCTACGCCGTTCAGCAAGTGGGTGTGTAAAGTTTTGGCAGTGTTTTTAGTCCCGTAGGGACGTTATGTTTATAGAAAACGGCGTTCCGCGCGGAGACAAGCCCCATAGGGGCGACATGTTTATAGAGTTACAGTAAAATAAATGCTATAAACATATCGCCCTTACAGGGCTAAAGAGGGTTGGTGCCACGTTTCTATAAACATACTAGAAGAAACACCCAAGCAAAAACCCCTTATAGGGCTAAAGAGGGCACAACCACGGTCTAAAGGATTATACGCTGGAACTCTGCCAAAAACTTTACACTCTTTTGATATCAACAAGCAGAGACATTCAATTGTCCAATAATCTCAATCTGATACTTGAGAACTTTTCGCTGTAGGAGCGAGCTGTGCTCGCGATGCCTTTGTGAAAATGTTCAAAAAACCGAAAATTGAATGGCTCTGTATCAACAAGTTATATTCTTGCACTAATTATCGAGTTCTGTTAGAATATTAAGACTTTAGAAATGGAAATAGATATCATATAGGATTAGAAAGTGCCGCAGCCCATTCAACGCATCACACAAACAGACACAAACTATCCAGAACAGGCAAAACACTGCCTAAAAACAGAAACGCCAAGAATTATATGGGCGCGCGGGTATTGACATGGGGCAAACCCGTTTTCACTTTTCAGACACACGCAAACGATGCACTTTTTCAACTTGGGGCGCAACCCCTACTCGGAGGCACATAATGGCGAAAACCGTTTTTGTAGGAGACCATGAACTGACTTTCCCAGGCCCACACCTCGGTGTGCTTCGGGACTGTAATGCAGTGCTTGACTCAGCAGAAGGCTTGCACAAACAGATAGCCGAGGACGGGTATCTACTCGCTCGCGGTTTAATTGATAAGGAAAAATTGATCGCGGCGCGGCGCGCGATTCTTGAATACGCCGATGGAAACGGAAAAGATAATGTTTTCAAATCCGGCACCGATATTATGGAGGCTGTCGCAGGTGATGGGAGCCCCGGACGCACAATGGGCGCGCCCGCCGTTACACACCATCCAGATGTTCTGTCCGTCTTAGAAGGCGATGAACTCTTCAAGTTCTTCCGCAACTTCTTCGGTGGCGACACCCGCACCTTTGATTACAAGTGGTTGCGGTTTGTCCGGCCCGACGGCTGGTCGGGTCCGCATTTCGATTTCGTCTATATGGGTAGAGGTTCTAAGCAGCTACACACCTGTTGGGTCCCGTTCGGGGATGTACCTGCAACGATGGGCACATTGACAGTCTTGGTCGGTTCGCACAACCTCCCCAGTTTCGCACCGATTCGGGATACTTACGGCAAAACCGATGTGGACAAAGATGGGACCCCCGGACACTTCGGACGCGATCCGATGGCTATCAGCGATCAATATGGGGGTGAGTGGAAAACAGCCGATTTTGAGATGGGGGATATCATCATCTTTACAATGCACACGATGCACACCTCTACCAAGAACCTTTCGGATCGGTGGCGTATCAGTTGTGACATCCGTTTCCAACCCGCGGAGGATCCGATCGATGAGCGGTGGGTCGGCAAAAACCCGATTTCTCACACAGGCAGCCAAAAGATTTCATTCGAGGAAGCGAAAAAGCAGTGGGGATTAGCATAATTCGAACACTTAAGGGGCATGGTTCTTGAACAATCTTTATTCTGATAATAATGCCATAAGGTCTCTATTGATGTAGTAGTACTCCCGTCCTACCTTCACTCGCTCAAGTAAACCGAGTGCTGCGATATCGTTCAAGTACCTTGTAGCTGTAATGCGGCTACATGCCAGTTCTCTCTCAACGATGCTGATTTTGCAGTAGGGCCACTTGAAAAGTAGATCAATAAACCCTTCGCGCTCAGCAGCTTTCACTTTGCCGCTCGCTTTTATCATGACGTTGTTGATAAGGCGATTGATTGCCTCTATTTTGTCGGCAGTGTCTCGCGCTGTCTGTTCCACTGCTGCCAAAATGTAGAGGATCCACTGCTCCCATCTGTCGTTCTCTGTAACTTCGCGCAGATACCGATAATACGCATCCCGGTTTTGGATAAAGAAACGGCTGAGATAAAGGATCGGTACATCAAGCAGTCCTTGTTGTACCAAATAGAGGATATTGAGTATACGTCCTGTTCGTCCATTGCCATCCATGAACGGATGTATCGCCTCAAACTGGTAGTGCATTATGGCCATTTTGACAAGTGGTTCGAAGTCATCAGTCTTCTCATTAATGAATCGTTCAAGATTCGTTAGTAATCTGATAAGAGTGCTATATCCGGTTGGAGGTCTGTAAATAAGCTGCTGTGTTGCTCGGTTTTCAATCACTACAGGTCCGCTACGCACTTTCATTTCTTCGTCAAGAATACGGGAGCAGATCTGCTCGAAGAGTTGTCCGTTTAGCGTTGAACCTTCTTGGATGTGACGGATCCCTTCCCATAATGCTTCGCGGTAACGCAGGACTTCTTTGGTATTCGAGTCAATTTGGTTTTCGTTAGATGTCATAGCTCGGTACAATTCATCGTTTGTCGTAACGATGTTTTCGATTTCCGAACTCCTACGTGCTTCCTGAAGCGGTAATGTGTTTATCAAGACTTCTTGGTTTGGTAACATCTTTACCAAAGCATTTGCATTGGAAAGTTCTGTCATTGCCGATATGCATGCTTTAAGGATGTCACGCGATTCCAGGTCTGTATCGGGCGGAAGTTCAGGCATATCGTTCCATGGAATATTTGGATTGAACTGAGCCATTGTTGTTACCAACTTTGATAATTGGACATGTATACTTTTCGGCGATTTTTATACATATCAGCGCGGATATGTATAATTTGTATACATATTCATCCGGACATGTATACTTTTCGGCGATTTTTATACATATCGGCGTGGATATGTATAATTTGTATACATATCCACGCCGTTATTAACCGAACAACGCCCGTCGAATCTGACGCACTGCCTGACGAATCCGATCCTCGTTCTCCACAAGCGCGATACGGACATATCCCTCACCGTTATGCCCGAACCCTGCACCCGGAGAGACACAGACCTCCGCTTCATTCAGCAGTTTCATTGAGAACTCCAGAGAATTCAGATGCCGCCACGCTTCAGGAATAGGTGCCCAAACGAACATTGAGGCTTGCGGTTTCGGCACCGTCCAACCGATACGGTTCAACCCTTCAACAAGCACATCCCTGCGTTTCTCGTAGATAGCCGCGTTTTCCATCACTACGTCTTCCGGCGTGCGTAATGCCATGATAGCAGCGACCTGAATCGGTGCGAAAATACCGTAGTCGTAGTAACCTTTAATCCGAGCGAGTGCCTCTATAATATCCCGATTGCCGGCTGCAAACCCGCAGCGCCAACCCGCCATGTTATAAGACTTGGATAAAGAGATAAACTCAATCCCGACATCCTTCGCACCTTTCGCCTGCAAGAAACTCGGTGCCTTGTAGCCATCAAAAACGATGTCCGCATACGCCAAATCGTGAACGACAACGATCTCCTGTTGCTTCGCGAACGCGACGATCTCCTCAAAAAACCCAAGATCAACCACAGCACCCGTCGGGTTATGCGGGAAACTTAAAATTAACATCTTCGGTCTCGGCCAAATATCGCGCGTGATCTCAGTCAAAGAAGGAATAAAATCGTTCTCTTCGGTGAGCGGTATACTCACAACGCTCCCACCGGCAAGCACAACGCTGTAGGTATGGATCGGGAACGTCGGATTCGGCACCATCGCCAAGTCGCCTTCGTCAATCATAGCTAAAGCGAGATGCCCAAGTCCCTCTTTGGTACCGATAACAGCAATCGCTTCCTCATTCGGATCGATGTCAACACCGAATCGGCGTTCATAATGCCAACTGACTTCCCTGCGGAGATTGTAAATGCCGCGCGAAGCGGAGTAACGGTGGTTCCGCATCTCCTGTGCTGCCTCTGTCAGTTTATCAATGATGGGCTGCGGAGTCGGTTGATTCGGGTTACCCATCCCCAAATCAATAATATCTATACCTTGCTGTCGACGCTCGTGCGTTATCTGTTTCAACTTCCCAAACATATAGGGGGGAAGTCGATTTAAGCGTTTTGAAAATATATTCATTGTTTCGGGTCCTGATATTCTTTAGTGTTGTCTTCTTATCTATCGTGCTGCCAATATGACCGCAATCGGTTACCCCAATTGGATATTATCCGCTTCGGACTGGGATGCACCAGTGCCTGCCGATAAAGCTTGGCTTCTTGAACAAGCAGTTTATCCTGGCATGTTTTGATGACCGCATCGTTCGCTGCGTCACCGACAAGATTTCGTGTTTCCCCGGGATCATCGTGCCGATCAAACAGCTGCGCACGTCCGAACTGCGCAGCATCCGGCCCGAGCGGTAAGAAATCCTCTGTCATCTTCGGTTTATATTCTGTAACGTATTTATACTGCTCAGTGACAATCGCGCGCCCCCAGTAATTGCTCTCTATATAGGCGTAATCGCGCCACGGAACATCTCTCCCCTCAGCAAGCGGACGCACACTCGTTCCGTGTAACCCTTCCGGCACATCAATACCGGCGTAATCGCAGACAGTAGGGAACAGGTCTACACCGGAAATGAAATGCGTTTCGTCAAACCGGTCTTTTGCTATCGGAATCTCTTCGCCCAAACACGCCACGATGAAGGGGACTCGGACGCTCTCCTCGTAAAGTGTAAACTTCTGGAACATCTGATGGCTTCCACACGCTTCACCGTGGTCAGCACTGAAAATGATGAGCGTGTTGTGGTGCAGAGATGTCTCACGTAGTAACGCGAGGACCCGCCCAATCTCGGCATCAACTTTTTCAATGAACCGGTAATAGTTCCATCTCAGATAACGCCACTGAAGTTCATCCCACCCGCGTATCCCTTTAAGAATAGCGGCGTGGATAAGTGCGTCATCAACCCGCCGACAGACACGATGCAGCACCGTCTCCCGGGCATCGTAGTCGAAGTTTTCAGGCAGCGGTGGTAAAACATCTTCCGAAACAATTCCCTGCGTTAGTGGGTTCGGAATCCGTTTCTCCTCATGGTTATGCAGATATTCGCATACGTCGTGCGGATCGACGTAACCGATCTGGAGGTAAAACGGTTCATCGGCATCATAGTTCGTCAAGAAGTCGGCAACCGCGTGCGTAGATGCTGAATCGTAATACGCCGCACCGCCTGCACCGATAGTGCGCCGCCCGTAATAGAGCGTCTGAAAACTTTCACGCACATGCCGACCCGGAACATGCCACTTACCACAGTGGAACGCCCTATACCCACCTTCCTTGAGGACCTGCCCAATATCCGAAATTTCCGGGTGTAGATGTCCACCGTTGAAAGGGACACCCGTTTCGGAGGTATATAGCCCTGTCGCCCAACTCGAACGCGCCGCAGCACACACCGGATCCGTACAATACGACAAGCGAAAGGACGTGCCATTTCTGTGAAGCGTGTCAATATTAGGCGTATGAAGATACGGATTCCCGTGTGTCGAGAGCGCGTCCCACGAATGTTGGTCAGTGTTGATAAAGAGGATATTAGGACGTTTACTCACGGATTCCCCCTATCTTCTCTTTCAGCACCAACGTCTCGAAAAAGGTAGAAGCGATGGCGATGTTTCCATAAACGTCAAGCCACCAATACGACGGTAAAAGTCCAATCCCGTAGAGGTAATAACCCTCAAGCGGCAAAGGAGTCTGTACTGTCTCAAGAAAACCGAGCCTGCTTTTTCGTCTCAGTTGCTCCAAGTCTTCAAGCAGTGCGAATTCCACACCGTTGTCTGACGCTCGGACCGTCTGTGCAAGCGCGGGAATTACATCGAAAAGAGCCCAATTGCACGTCAGCTTGACAGACGCATCCACCGTCCCAGCAACGATGTCAGTGCCGTTGATACGAAGCCGTACCTCTGAATCCGCAGCAAGATACCCGTCACACTTCAATTCAGAATATGCATCGTCCGCACTATTTTTGGCATCAACACGCCAGCTGCCCGTGAGGGGGCGGTAGCGTTCATCACAACAACGGAATCGCATCTGTAGCTTCTCGCCGCTTGTCGTATTCTCATATCGGACCGCATAGTTCCACAGCCCATCCTGCTTGGTCCGTTCAATGCTAACTGTCCCGATGCTCAGTGGCTGCTTAGCATCTCCGCCAGCATACCCGCGCCAATAGTTCGGCAGGATAGTGTAGATGTGCGTGATCGTTTGCGCTGTTCGCGTATCATGCGCAGCGATATCTGTGTAACACCCGCGGAGTGTTCCAGTCAATTCCTGTGTAAATTGGGGGGTTTGCGCACCATAATTGTAGTCAAATGACCAATGATGCCCACTACTGTCATTCATCTCTGTATTTTGGGGGGTTTACCGGATGCGGCGTTGTGTGCATAACGCGTCGTTTCGGGTAAGCGATAACCTCGACAACACGCCAACACCCACACACGCGCTGAATCCAGAGAGATACGGTGTCCTATAGATACATACACTACCCGAACGTTCGCGCGCGTACGGACTACGGCACCGATGACCTCTGCTTTGTCTGTGAGGTATGTATAAGCCCCCTGCTCCGAGTCAGGTTCTTCGTATCGTCCCCAGAGTCGCGATTTTGCACAACCGATCGTCGGTTTATCCAAGACCAGCCCTAAATGCGATGCAAGTCCGAATCGTCTCGGGTGCGCGATGCCCTGCCCATCTACGATCACCAGATCGGGTTCTGTTTGCAACTCTGCAAACGCTGTGAGTAAGGGTGGGATTTCCCGAAAGGATAACAACCCCGGTATATAAGGAAAACGAACAGGACTTTCTGTCAGCACGCTATCTACCACCTGCAGTTCGGGAAAACTGAGGACTACCACAGATGCAACTGCGGTGTCCTTTCTGAACCCGATGTCTACCCCAGCAACGGTGTTGATTGTCCCAAACCGGTCTGCTTGAACCACCTGAGAACGAAGCTCGTTTTGGAGCTGCCGCGCTTCCTCAGGTGTAACATCCCAAGAGTGGAGTGCGCGATATTTCATAGCTGCCGCTGTTCGTTTTCAATATAAACGTCATTTTGCCTTATACTGTTACGGTGGTTTCCCTCCACCGGATATTCTATAGAAAGTATAACACAAAAATCCTGAATTGTCAAGTCGTCTCGACGCAGTCTACACGTAGAAACGCTTATTTTTCGGGGGTCGTTTCTTTGACTTCAACGGTCCCCGGCTTAGTGATATGCCGGATGCCCGCGAAAAAAGCAGAAAGCACTAAATAGCCGCCACCGATACCGATGAGGGCACCTAAACTACCGATAATAATTTCTACGCCATTGAACATCATCCATCTCCCCAAAATAAAATTTATCTAATAGCTCTTTGTGAGCCGATTGACGTTTTGCAGGTTTTTAACCTGTTACCAGAAGTATTGCAATATACGAAACTATCTGTTAATCGGTTACATGATGTATTTATAAATTTCGACCAACAATAGTATTAAATTAATGAGTTCACACTACAGAATTAGCAAGAATCATGCCAACATAAAAACGCCGAAAATGGGGGGAAATGTTAGGAAAGTGTGTGTTCCGTGACACAACTGGACTGGAGATTTAGCGGAACTGTATCAAAATAGAAACACCTTAGTCCAGCATTGCAAGGATACTCGGCGGCACAAGGTGTTCAACCGCTTCACCGCACGCCAACAGCTCGCGGACCTGTGTTGAGGACATATAGGCATAAACATCTGGTAACAGAATGCTTGAAATGTAGGGCGCATACCGGCGAATTTCTGATTGTGCCATGAAGGACTCGATTGTCTGCATATCTGCCGCCGCACGGTTTGCGACAATGAAGCGAGCCGACACAAACAACGCCTGCAATTCAGCGTGAAAATCGGTATAGTATTTTGTATCAAAGATCCTGATAAGGGTATCATAGCCGACAATAAAGTGGAACTCCGTGTCCAACGGAAATATAGATGCTAAGGCGGCGACCTTATCAATATACCTACCGTGGCTGGATACACCGACAGAAAACTTTTGCCGGCACTCGGCATATCTCTTGACAGTCAAAAGCCGCGCAGCCAGCGGCAAACCGAACACCGCTTTATCTACGTTCGCCTTCGCGAGGAGCAGGAGCAGCTCATCTAACCCATATTTAGCGACCGTATCTTCCACCATCCGCGTATGCGCACGCGTCAATGGATTGAAGGACCCTGAAAAAATGCCGAGTTTCTTACCGCGTTTAAGTATCGGCGGCGTAGCACGATGGACAAGTTCTATTCGCGGGGGTGCCGATGGATCCAATCCGTTAAAAAGTTCAGTGTACCGTCCATAGTCCGGGTGACTCTCACATTTTTGTATCAACAGCTCTAATAGTGCGTTCGCCATTCTCGTCCACCTATCCCCTTGTCCCGGTCAAAGATTTACCTGAAGATAGAATTAATCGGTGTCGCCTTCCGCTTTCTTCGCTGCTTCCCAGATTGCGTCTAAACTTTCTAAATTCTGTGCTTCAAAATTCGTGCCGCGGCGTTTTAGCTCTGCTTCCATCCATTTAAAACGCTGCATAAATTTTCGGTTCGCCTGCCGTAGTGTCTCTTCAGCCTGAATCCCCATAAAACGACATAGGTTAACGATAGCAAACAATAGGTCCCCAAGCTCCATCGCAGTTGCTTCCGGGGTATCTGCGTTGATACTCACCTTAACCTCTTCGAGTTCCTCCTCAACCTTGGCAACAACATCGGTAAGTTCATCCCAATCGAAACCGACGCGCGCTGCGCGGTTCTGTATCTTCTGGGCGCGGAGTAGCATCGGGAGCGCGTTTGGAATGCCATCCAGTACGGATTCCCGATCTTCATACCCCGCCTCTTCGCGTTTGATCGCTTCCCAGTTTTTCACAACTTCATCCGAATCCTCAACATCTACATCACCAAAGACATGTGGATGCCGCCGTATCAGCTTCTCTGTTAGCGTCTCAATGACACCGTAGATGTCAAAATCTTCGTGTTCATCTGCAATCTGCGCCTGGAGCATGATGTTCAAAAGCAGGTCCCCGAGCTCCTCTTTCAACTTCTTCGGATCTTCCGCATCAATCGCTTCAAGGGTTTCATAAGTTTCCTCAATAAGCGTAGATTTCAGCGTTTTATGCGTCTGCTCGCGATCCCACGGACATCCATTTTCGCTTCTCAGCGTCGCGATAACATCAACCAATTCCTCAAACAGATCTTTTGACATATCGATCTCCTTTACTTCGTCCCTGTCTTGCTTTTCAAGTTTTTCACGTGTTTCTGGACTTCTGGGTAGCGTTCCGCCTCTGCGAAATAGGTCAGGTAGAGTTCATAGAGCTGCAACGCACGCGCATAGTTTTTCTGTGTTTCTGCTTCGCGGGCGCGTTTCTCTAATGCATCCGCCTTCGCATTCAACAATTCATTGAGCAGTTGCGTCGCATGCGCCGCGAAAACGCTCCCGCCATATCTATCGCGAAACACCACTAACGCCTTCACCACTTCAGTATACGGTTTCTTGTCGCCTGCCTTTTTCAGCTGGTCGAGTCGGGTATTCGCTTGGGTAGCAAGGCGCGTCGCCGATTTCTTCGCAGTGTGGCACAACTCCGTATCAGGCAACATCTCTGCGATTTGCGCATAAAGTGTGAACGCTTCCCCCAATCTACCATCCTTCTCAGCGATTTGTGCCTTCTCAAACCCGGATTTAACCTGTTTCGCCGGCCCGTAAGCGATAAGCCAGTCCCGCATTTTCGTTTTTGTCATCCACTTCGGGGAGAGCTTATGTGTTTCATCTTGCCACCCCTCAAATGTCACATCTGCACCCCATTCTGCATAAAACCCGGAGGCGCGTTTTGCGCGTGGATAGTGCGGATCGTCCAATTCACCTGCGCCGTAGAAGATAGGATGCTCACGAATCAGTTCCGCTGGCGGCGGGTCCATATCCACACTCCGTCTACCAGCACCAAGAATAAGAAAACCCGCTATCTGTTCCAGCAGTTGCTCTCCGAGGACAGTCGTAGAATAACCGCCTTGGCTATAACCGCCCATGAAGATATAATCCTTCGCTACATTCAGGCGCACTGAGACGAGTGCTAAGACTTCATTAAAAAACGCCTTTTCAGGGGCCGTTTCGGTAGGCCCGAGTCCGCCCTTATAATAGCGATCAGTGGCGTAATTCATGCCGATAACGATAAACCCTTCACCTTTCGTTACCTGTTTGAAGGGCCACGTCGTCGCCGTTCCACGGTAGCCGTGGTAACAGAAAACAACTGGAAACGGACGTTTGTCTGTGTAATCCACTGGAACGTAAAGGCGGAACGTCTTTTCTGCCGCTGGTGCTGTGATGCTCACTTCTGCCCCTGGTGCCACAGTCGGGATGTCCGCAGCAAGCACGCTATGGAGCATGAACAGCAGCAGCATGTTACAGGACGCGATCTTCGCGATATTGGAATATAGAAAAAAACGTGTGTTCATCTGTCCATTGAATCTTCTTGCCCTTGAAGTGTCTCTAATTGAATAATCAGTTGACCGAGTTGCAATCGCAATAATAATGTATAGATTTGCATCAGAAGCGTGACCTGTGCTTCCGTTGGCAGATCGCTGGCATAAATCACGGCGAGCAGCCTGTCCGCACGTTCGCGGACCTGCTCGGCTTTCTCTAAATCGTCTGCTTCTGTTTCCGGTGTACTCTCCTTGATAAACTGCCAAATACGATCTTGAATCTCCAACATATAGTTTTTTGTCATCGCAGTGCGCGCCTTTTTCGCAGAATCAACCCAGATCGTATTTGCCTTCCAATTGAGCATAAAAGCGATGCTGTTAATAATCACATCGCGAAGCGTATCCTCGCCGGAGAGCAGCTCCTCTAAGTTGGTTATACCTTCCGCTTCTGCTGAGAAGGTGCGCACGCGCGTAAAGTCTTTTAAGTTTGTTAATAACAACTCGTTGTCGGCGATGAGCCGCCAAAAATCGGCACTCGTTGAAAGCAAGACCTCTATACGACTGCAAACCGCGTCGGGAATCTGGGCGCGAACGCAGTAGTAGTGGAGGCTGTGGATTTGACTCCGAAGCCGTTGCAAGCTCTCAGTCGTATGGATTTCTGACGAAAGTGCAACATGCGGGAGGAGTTCCTCCCGAATCTGATTCAAAAGTGTAGGGACAGTGCGTTCAGTATTCATATTTTAAATTGGACAGATGCCAGAAGATTACGAATTGCTTAAACTTTCTTAAATAGAATAGCAGATTTTCTGTAAAAAGTCAATTTGGGAATTATTGACAGAAATTTAAATCGCTTGTTTTTTCAAAATGTTCTGTGTATACTAATAATTAATTCCAAGTTTGTAAATAATGTTAGAATGAACTTGCATCAATTCATTTACCCGTTTGAAAAGGAGCGCGTACAAATGAAACTCTTTATTGCTGCTCTCTTTAGTATTATCTTTTTCGGGGCATTCGCGAGTTTCGCTGATGAAAAGACTGAACCAGCACCGCCAAAAGTAGGCGACACCGCACCGGATTGGACGCTCCAAGACCCCGAAGAAAAAGAACACAACCTAAAAAAACTGCGTGGTAAAGTCGTCTTCCTTATTCTGGGCAATCGGAAAATTCGGAAAGAAGACGATAAATGGGCAGAAGCGTTCCAGAAAGATTATGAGAAGAACGCACAAGTTAAGGCCTACATCATTGCCGATATGCGGAGCGTTCCGGGGTTCATACCGAAACGGTTTATTAGAGGGCAACTCAAGAAAAACCCGCCACCTGTGAAATTTCTATTGGATTGGAAAGGGGAAGTGCATAAACAATATCAGACGGAAAAAGAGAAACCGACGCTCTATCTCATCTCACAGAAAGGCAATATTGTGTTTCACCGAAAAGCGAATTTCAAACCTGAAACCTACGCCGAACTCAAAAAGGAAATCGATAAACTTCTGGCAATCCCTGAGACGACAAAGGAACCCACCGTGAATTGATACCGCGGTGCCAGTCTGGCTCTTGCTTTACGACACAACCCTTCAAGATAGGAGAAAAATATATGTCTACAAAATCTAAAATAGAAAGCTATCTGTCCAGCCCAATCTTTCACATTGTTGCAGGGCTGCTGCTCACTGGGTGCGGCTTGGGTGCGATATCTGTTGTGCGCAACTCATTCTTGGTTATCTTAATGATGATTTTATCGCTTTGCGGAGTCTCTACAGCACTATACGGATTCTTGAGGATAACCGATGGAAAAGAAACGGGTAGAATGTTGGTTGGCAAAACGCTTGAAGACTATTTGTCCAGCCCAATCTTTCTGCTTGTGGTGGGACTGCTCCTTGGCGGATTCGGACTGTTAGCGATGTCCGCAGCAGCAGGTTTAGCAATGCTTCTAACCCTCTTCGGTTTCTCCGTCGCCGCTTATGGACTCGTGGGAACATTAGAGGGCAAACAAATTAGAACGCTCACCAAAAAAGAGTTGCATGCGGTTCGCGAACTCGCTCAAAACTTGAAAGTCCACTATCCGACTTACATCTTGAAAGTACAGAAATTGAAGGAGAAGTACGAAGCACTTCACGAGAAATCTGATGAAATTCGGACGCAGTCCGAGGAATTCAAGACATCTATTAAAGCCCTTCAAACCGGGTTAGCAGAATTAGAGACGCAACTCCATAATAACCTACAGAAGCACGCGACGATTATAGACAATGACAACGTAGACGGTATCGCTAAGAAAATCATCTGGTCGGATCAGCAGCTGGAATTGACGCAGTTGGAGACCGTCTTAAAAACATTAGCCGAGACAGAAACGCCGATAGTGCCAGACGATTATCGCAGTGTGTTACGCCGAATTCATAAAGATTTTAAAAGGCTTGATGATGGCGTAACGCTTTACCACGAATTGCTGACAACATGTACCAAAGAAACTGAGGCATTTGACACCATTCAAGCGTTGAAAGAAGAAGTTGAAGGGATTGACGCGCTGATAGTGGCGCATGAAACCGAATTGCTAAAATTAGAGACAGATACCCAAACGCGATACGAGATGTCAAAAATGGCACTCTCTATGTTCCAAGAACGTTTTGACGAATTTAAGGCGGGTTGCGAATAACCGCCAAAGGAACACCTATGAAATATCTCGTCACCGGTTGCGCAGGCTTTATCGGATGGAAAGTGACGGAATTCTTGCTGGAGATGGGTCATGCGGTTGTTGGGATTGACAATTTAAATGCTGCCTACGACACGCAAGTTAAGCAGTGGAGACTTCAGCAGCTGGAAGGCACCCCCAACTTTGAATTTCACTGTTCTGACCTCTGTGATCAGGAAGCGTTGCAAGACATATTCAGCGGATATGACACGGCACAACGGAGTGTGCCTACTACTTTTAACGCTGTGATTAACCTTGCGGCGCGCGCCGGTGTGCGGCAGTCTGTGGAAAACCCGTGGGTATACGTAGATACAAACGTGACAGGAACGCTGAATCTGCTGGAGTTGTGCCGCGCGTTTGAAATCCCTAAATTCGTCCTGGCTTCAACATCAAGTCTCTACGGTGCGAACAACCCACTTCCGTTCAGCGAGACAGCAAACACAGACGGTCCCTTATCCCCTTACGCAGCGTCAAAAAAAGGTGCCGAATCGCTCTGTCATAGTTATCATCACCTCTACGGTATCGACGTGACAATCTTCCGCTTTTTCACTGTCTACGGCCCCGCCGGCAGACCCGATATGAGCGCGTTCCGATTTGTACAGTGGATTAGCGAAGGAAAACCGGTCATTGTCTATGGGGATGGTAAACAGTCCTCGCGAGACTATACCTATCTCGAAGACATCGCTCGCGGAGTCATAGCAGGCTTGAAGCCCCTTAAATACGAAGTGATTAATCTCGGTTCAGACAACCCCATCGTGCTGATTGATACGATCCGACTGATAGAGGAATTGGTCGGTAAGAAAGCGGAACTCTCACATCAACCGTTCCATCCGGCAGATGTGCGGGCAACGTGGGCAGATATCCGAAAAGCAGAAAAACTCTTAGGGTGGCGACCACAGGTTACTTTTCGAGAAGGAATAACGGCTCTTGTGGACTGGTATCAGGCAAATCGGGAATGGGCAAAACACATCCAGACAGGCTAAACCGCGGAAGAGTTGTCGGTTATCAGGACATTTGTGAGGCAGCGAACTTCTTATCTCTATAAAGTTTATATTCAAAACTATCTAACAGTGCTTCGCAACTCGCGGAGATGATATTCTCTGACACCCCGACGGTTCTCCAACTCTCCTCGCCATCACTCGCTTCAATCAGCACTCTGATTTTCGAACCCGTGCCAGCCTTGGTGTCTAACACGCGAACTTTGTAATCTATCAGGCGAACCGTCCGCAAAGCGGGATAGAACTGCTCAAGTGCTTTTCGGAGCGCATTATCAAGGGCATTGACGGGACCGTCTCCATCAGCGGCGGTGTGTACCGTTAGACCATCTGGCGTTGTGACCTTCACCGTCGCTTCAGAACGCACCGCGAAATCAGTGAACTGCTCCACGATCACACGAAAACCGATAGGTTCAAAAAAGGGTTCATACCCGTTAAACACCTTATGCGTCAACAGCTCAAACGATGCTTCAGCGGCTTCATATTGATAACCTTCCCGCTCGGCTTCTTTGAGACGTTTGAAGAGTTCTAACACCTGCGGCGAGTTCTTGTCGTAATCCGGGTACTCCTTCTCGATTTTTTTTATGATCGTGCCACGTCCCGCCTGGTCAGAGACGAGAATCCGTTGCGTGTTACCAACCGTTTCCGGTACGATATGTTCATAAGTGAGGCGATTCTTACGGATGGCATCCGTATGTAGACCACCTTTGTGGGCAAAGGCGGAACGTCCAACATAAGGCTGACGTTCATCATGCGGAAGATTTGCCAATTCACTGATAAATCGGGACACGCTTGTTAAGGCTTGCAGCTGCGGGTCGGTGAGAGATTTTATGCCGAGTTTGAGCTGAATTGTAGGAATAATAGAAGCAAGGTTGGCGTTTCCGCACCGTTCACCATAACCGTTGAATGTGCCTTGTACGTGGGTTACACCCGCCTGTACAGCCAATACCGAGTTTGCTGCGCCCATCCCAGCATCATTGTGTGCGTGGATACCAACAGGCAAAGACAGCTCGGAGAGGACATCCTTGACACCTTCTTGAATCTCTAACGGTAATCGACCGCCGTTGGTATCACAGAGGACGAGACAACTTGCACCCCCCGCTGCAGCGGCTCGCAGTGTTTCTAAGGCATACGCAGCGTCATCGGCATAGCCATCAAAAAAGTGTTCGGCATCGTAAATCACCTCGCGACCATTCTCTACGAGGTAGCGGACAGAACTCTCAATTAATTCTAAGTTCGCTGCCGCGGTCACGCGCAGCACATCGGTCGCATGGAGCCGCCAACTTTTCCCAAAAATCGTGACAATTCGCGCGCCAGTATCCAGCAAGGCGGACAGATTCGGGTCGGTATCCACCGTATAAGTAGGGTACCTGGTACTGCCAAACGGCACAACCGTTGCCGTTTCCAGCACCATGCCTTTTGCACGCTTGAAAAATTCTATATCTTTCGGATTAGAACCGGGGTAACCGCCCTCAATATAGCGGATCCCTAATTGATCCAATGCCTCTATGATACTGAGTTTATCTTCAACAGAAAATGCCACGCCTTCTGCCTGGCTGCCATCCCTGAGCGTTGTATCGTAAAATTCAACCATGTTATTTTTTTATTAGTAGTTTTCAGTTTTCAGTTCGCTTCGCTTTCAGTTGTCAGTTAAAGAAGGTTATTGTAGAGGAGACAGTTTCACTGATAACTGATGACTATAATTTTACCACATTTTAGGGCAAAAGTCAAGCGTAGAGATTTTCCTTTGCTAAGCTGCGAAATTGTGCTATGATTTAACCATGATGAAATTTTATACTATTTTGATCGTTTGCACCGCGTTGTTATTTTCCAGTTGTGGAATTTTGACAACAAAATCGCCAGAAACACAACTGCCGACAACGTCTGCAGACCCTCTCGAAAAACTACGCACCGATATTGATGCCGTTTTACAAGAAACTCTGTTCACAACCGCAAGCGCAGGTATAAAAGTTGTTGCCGTCGAAACAAGCGAGGTGGTTTATGAAAAGAACCCTTATAAATTACACCATCCCGCCTCCACAACAAAACTCTTCACGGCAGCAACCGCTTTGGCAAAACTCGGCTCAGATTACCAATTTGAAACAACCCTCTACGTCGACACGGATGCGGATACACAAGTGGTAGGAAACCTCTACCTCAAAGGCAGAGCCGACCCTATACTTCAACCGATTGATATAATGAAACTGGTCGATACACTACTTGAAACCGGCTTGACATCAATACAGGGCAATATTGTCGTTGACACAACATATCTTGATACGGTTCGGGAAGGTCCCGGATGGATGTGGGACGACAAACCACTTCGGATTAGTGCTTTAAGCATCAGACAAATAGAACCTGAACCCGGTACAAGGAGCAGAGCCCTCGCATGCGGTTATCTACTGAAAAACGAACTTATGGAAAAAGGCATTGAAGTGGCAGGTGATGTCGTACCTGGCACAGTCCCATCAGATGCGCGTCCGGTTGCTAAACACTTATCGCCGCCTCTTGCTGATATTATCAAATTAATGAACAAACCGAGCGACAATTGGATCGCTGAGCTACTTTTCAAAACCATAGGTGCTGAAGTGATGGGTGAACCCGGAACGTGGCAGAAAGGGAGAGAAGCTGTTAATGAATTCTTAGAAGAAATCATAGGTGAACCGCCGGCGCATCGGTTCGTTGACGGTTCTGGAGTCTCCCGGTACAACCTTATCAACGCAGAATTGCTCACGCAGTTGCTCGTCCATATCTATCAGAATTTCGAGTTAATGCCGGAGTATTTAGCATCACTCCCGATTGCTGGCGTTGACGGCACCTTAAGCCATCGGATGCAAGGCGTGTCCGCTGCGAAGGTATTGCGTGCGAAAACAGGCACATTGAGTGGTGTCTCCACACTTGCTGGCTACACCGTGACAGCCGATGATGAAGTCTTTGCGTTCGGTATCCTGATTAGTCACTATGTCGGTTCCGCCACCCCTGCAAGGGATATCCAAGATAAGATTGGGAATTATCTGACGGCGTTTAGTCGGCATGCCGCTACAAACACTAAAGATTAACTTCTCTGAGGCGTGTAGAAGCAGTGGAGTATGCTGTGATCTACTTGTACAATTTTTTTGACATTTAGGTTTTGACACGTTTGATGAAATCCGAGAATTTGTTGAATACCTAAGATGCAAAAATCAAGACATTTTGTTCGTTCAACCCACAAACCAAGATCCTAAAGAAGGGGTAGACTTTGTTAGAGGTAGACTCATTAATCTCACATTCTTACCGTAACCACACCTAAAAGAGGATCTGTTATTAACTCTCAATCAAATTATGTCCAAACGCGCACTCCTCACGTACATCATTATTCCAGCACTTCTAATTGCCGGGCTGATCATCTTCCTCATCAACAATCCGCAGGAACCGGCTCCCGAACTTCTGCTGGAACAACAACACATCGACTTTGGCGTTCTCCCAGAATGGAAAGGTACCGTAACACAATCCGTAACCGCACGAAATATAGGCAAAAACACACGCAGCATTCAAAGCATTCACACAGGCTGCAGCTACGCAAAAATTACGGGACCCGAACAAATCCGACCCGATGAAGCCGCAACCTTCCACATAGTTATCACCCCGGAGACCCTACCCGCTGAAAAGACTTCGGCAACCGCCACCATTTTCACCGATAGCCCGAAGACTCCAACCCTCATTTTCACCATTGCCGCCGCCGCCAAACGATTCGCGACGCTCAATCCCGATGTCTGCGATTTTGGAACTATCCGCCCCGGAACCACACATCAAAAGCAGGTTAAACTCTCTGTAAACGCGCCACTTAACACGGCACAGATCCGACTCTTGCCAGCAAACCATCCAAAATTAACATGGAAAATGACCGCTGATCCCAACACAGACACAGCACTCCTTATTACCGTTCAACTCGCGCCAATCAAAGATAGGGGACCCTTCGCCTCGCTACTCACTGTCGCATTTCCCAATCAACGAACCTTGACACTCCCCATCTACGGATTCGTCCAAAAAGACTGAGCGATCCATTTCTATACGCCTCTTATCCTGATAATCCCGAAATCCCAAAAATCACAGTTCTGACAATTTCAACAATGGAATACCTTTGCAAAAGCTAAATAAACACTTGACAAAACCTTGTAAATTGTGGTATCATTAAAACACAAGCAATCGTGAAAAAGCAGAAGAATCCTTCATGGAAAAACGCTACTTCGATTTCAGGGATATTTTCCAAGTTATCCGCTACGGATTCAGTGGACGAAAAATAGCCGTTCATTTCATTGGACTCGTTATCGCGTATCTGATTTATGAACTTTTGGTGTATCTCAGTCTTTTCGTTGAGGGAGACACCGCTGCGCAGGACTTTTGGAATACGTATGCACTTCTACCGGTCCCACCCTTCGTTAATGCAGAACTTGCACACATAACGCAGATCGCAATGTGGATAGGGATGGTTAGCTGCGTATGCATCTTCTTCCTATCAAGCACCGTGGCTTCCAAAATTACCATCGAACAGCTCCGCGGAGATTTCTTCTTTTCGGTCGGCGATGCCGTAACTTTTCTCAAAGCGCATTGGA
Organism: Candidatus Poribacteria bacterium; assembly: GCA_963668035.1. Classification (GTDB taxonomy): domain Bacteria; phylum Poribacteria; class WGA-4E; order WGA-4E; family WGA-3G; genus WGA-3G. The sequence goes on from OY764073.1 coordinate 3,356,697, forward strand.
AATCTGTTGTGGGCGCGTTCATCGGGTTACTCCTCATCCAGATATTTCTCGCCGCAATACCTCTCAGCATTGCAGGACTCGGAAAGTTACCAGGCATCGGAGAACCGCTGCTTATGCTCACTTCACTCTTCATGCCGATCGGATTTTTTCTCGGTCTGCTCATGGCATTCATCGCAGTCGTTTTCTGTGTCAGTCTGCTCTTTGTGCCAGCCGTTGTCGCCACCATGGGTGCCGATGCGTTTGAAACGATCTATCAACAGTTTGCCATCGTTTGGAACAGACCGTGGCTCACAGTGTGTTATGAAACGATGTTGTTTCTCATAAAACTCGTCTTTGTACCGATTTGGGCTCTTTTTTGCCTCGTAGGTTTTTCAATCGTGATGTTCCCGATCTCTTTTCTACACACAGGACACATAGCGCACATCACGGCTTCTGCAAACCGCTGGCTCGGCGGTGCTATCGAAAAATTAGCAACACTGCCTTATATCAACACTTTCGGGACCTTTAACATAGATAGTGCCATGAAAGAACCATCTACTTTCATGACAACAGTGACCGCTATTTTTCTCACAATCACGCTGCTAATGGGCGCAGGACTCGTGGTCGCATATCTCTTTTCAATCGCCTCCGCCGGAAACACTGTGGTTTATACGATTTTACGCAAGAAAATTGATGGACACAATTTGCTAAAACCCCTTGATACAGATTCCCTTTCTGAAACTGACTGAAAACTGATAACTGACAACTGAAAACTCTCAAATAGGATAGCAACTATGTTCCAAAACGTCATGACAAAAGTCTTCGGTAGTAAAGAAGACCGAGATGTCAAAAAATTTCGTGACATCGTTGAAGCCGTCAACCAACGCGAACCAGCCCTTAAAAGACTCTCCGATGCAAAACTGCAATCCAAAACATCGGAGTTCCGCCAAAAATTGGACGCAGGCGCGTCGCTCGATGAACTCTTACCCGATGCGTTTGCAGTCGTCCGAGAAGCCGCAGTACGGACTCTAAAACAACGCCATTACGATGTCCAAATTATGGGCGGTGCCGCACTCCATCAAGGATGCATCGCCGAGATGCGGACAGGTGAAGGTAAAACGCTTACCTCAACGCTTGCCGTTTATCTCAACGCACTCACGGGAAAAGGGGTCCATGTCGCCACCGTTAATGACTACCTCGCGCGCCGCGATGCCGAATGGATGGGCAATATCTATAACTTCCTCGGGCTGTCTGTCGGACTCACACTCAATCTAATACCCTACGAACAGAAAAAACTCGGATACAAGGCAGACATCACCTACGGGGTTCACAGCGAGTTCGGATTCAATTACTTGCACGATAACAGTGCCCTCTCGCTTGAAGCCAAGGTACAACGCGGACATACCTATGCTATCCTTGATGAAGTCGATAGTATTCTCATTGACGAGGCGCGGACACCGCTCATTATCTCAATCGCCGCCGGTAAACCCGCCGAGCTCTATAGGCAAGTTAACAGCGTTGTTACGCATCTCCAAGAAGGAGAGCATTTCCAGATTGACCAGCAGGGCAAATCGCGCGGTTCTGTAACCCTCACCGATGAAGGCGTTGAAGAAGTCGAACGCCGCCTCGGTGTCGGGAACCTCTATGAACATACCAATATCGCTATGGTGCATCACGTTAATCAGGCACTCACCGCACACCACCTCTACAAACGGGATGTCGACTATCTCGTCGAGAACAAAGAAGTCCTGCTCGTCGATGAATTCACCGGGCGCAAACAGATTGGCAGACGGTTAAGCGAAGGGTTACACCAAGCGATTGAGGCGAAGGAGCGTGTGAGAATCGTTCAGGAAAACGAAACCAGCGCCAAGATTACCTACCAGAACTACTTCCGTATGTACGATAAACTCGCCGGTATGACAGGAACCGCCGCCACAGAGGCAAACGAATTTGCCCATATCTACGGGTTAGAGGTCGCCGTTATTCCTACCAACGAACCCATGATCCGGATAGACCACTCTGACCAAATTTATGCGACTGAAGATGCGAAGTATACCGCTGTCTTGGACGACATCGTCGAACAACATGAGAAAGAACGTCCGGTACTCGTCGGCACAGCTTCAATTGAAAGCTCCGAGAAATTGAGTAAGATGCTCAAAACCAAACATCGGGACATCAAGCACCAGGTTCTCAACGCCAAGGAACACGCACACGAAGCCGATATCATCGCACAAGCAGGTGTCCCCGGGGCTGTAACGATCGCTACCAATATGGCAGGTCGCGGTGTCGATATCCTACTCGGTGGTAACCCCGAAGGCTTAGCGAAGGAGATGCTCCGCAAACAGAAAATAAAAGCGGAAGCACTCCCACCAGAGTCCGAAAAATACCAAGAGGCACTCGAAAAGGCGGAAGCGATTTGTAACGAAAATAAAGAAAAGGTACTCGCCGCAGGCGGCCTCCATATCGTCGGCACAGAACGCCACGAGTCGCGGCGTATTGACAACCAGCTCCGAGGACGTTCCGGTAGACAGGGCGACCCCGGCTCCTCTCGATTCTATCTCTCGCTTGAAGACGAATTGATGCGAAAATTCGGGTCCGAACGTTTGCAGGGATTTATGACGCGCGCCGTGGACGCAGAGATTCCGTTAGAGCACCCGTGGATGACCAAATCCATTGAGAAGGCACAGACCCGTGTTGAACAGATGCACTTCGAAATTCGTAAAAACTTATTGAAGTTTGACGATGTTATGGATTCCCAGCGCGACACCATCTATACCTTGCGCGACACCGTCTTGGCAGCCGCGACCGATATGGCGGTATTGGCTGAGGATGGAGATGTCCCCGAAGCCCCAGAAAATGAGGACCGCCCAGAAGAGATAGGACTCGCAGCACTCGCTGAAAAAGGCGGCACAGCACCTGCTACCCTCAAAACCACAATCTGGCAGATGATTGAGAGAGTCGTCGGAAATGCAATTGATGACAATCTACCCGAAAAGGGCGGAAACACCTTTGAAAATCCTGACAGGTTCGAGCAGTGGTTAACAAGTAAATTTCCGATCCAACCGATTTGGAAAGCGCCGTTGGCGCAGGCGGACGTGAACGATGTTGAAGAACAGACCTTGACAGTATTGCGTGAACTTTATGAGCAACGCGAAACCGAGCACGGCGCGGAGATGATGCGCCTCCTTGAACGGCTACTCCTGCTTGATAGAATTGACGATCATTGGAAGGACCACCTCCATAATATTGACTACATTGAGGAAGGTATCCGATTCGGCGCAGGATACGGCGGGAAAGACCCGATCGTCGTCTTCAAAAACGAGGCACTCGCTGTCTTTGAGAGTATGTATCAACAAATTGAGGAGGAAGTCAGCGAATTTATCTTCAAATCACATGTTGACACGCAAGCACCGCGCCGGGCACCAGGACGAGGCGCAGCCAAGTCCCGAAGACAACCCCCGCGGCGCGCCCAAGCAAGCAGAGCAGCTGCAGCCAGCAACGCAGCCGAATTCGCTTCGCAACAAGCGATGGGGAATATGCCCAAGGTCGGTAGAAACGCGCCTTGTCCTTGCGGAAGTGGAAAAAAATATAAGAGATGCCACGGTGCGTAAGACCTCGGTTCGTAGTTCTGCAATTCACGCGCCTTGCATCTATCTAATTCAACAAGGAGAACGCCTTTGAATTCTGAAAACGATCGTGGACTCTCGAAAACGCTACTTGACATCCTCGCCTGTCCGGCATGTAAAGGTGGGATAGTGCACGATGAAACAACCCAGAAACTTGTGTGCATCGGTGAATGTAAGCGTCGCTATCCGATCCGAGACGGGATTCCAGTAATGCTCATTGATGAAGCAGAAATGCCCGATGAATAACGGTGATCGCTACCCTTGTGCGTATGAAAATTCTATTTTTAAGTCTCCGGTGTCCGTATCCACCGCATCGAGGCGATCGGATCCGGTCTTACAACTTTATCAGGCAACTCTCGAAACAGCATGCCATCACACTCGTTTACTTTGCTGAATCCGAAGCCGATGTTGCAGCTGCGAAACATTTAGAACCGTTTTGCGAACGCGTAGAATGGGTGCGGTTTCATCGTTCTTTTGCCTACCTGAATACCGGCGTTCACTGCTTATCGCGGCATCCGCTCCAACTGCATTACTGGTACGCACCGCAGATGCAGCGTAAAATCAACCAACTCCTCGCGGAAGAACGTTTTGAACTCATTCATGCGCAGCTCTTTCGCATGGGACAATATGTGACAAAAGTCCAAGGCCCCGCCAAAGTATTGGATTTGTGTGATTCATTGGCACTGAATCTCAGTCGGCGCGCCGAACTTGAAAGCCATCCTTGGCTTGGAAAAATTAAATTAGATTGCACACCAAAACGTTTTTTGGTAAAATTAGAGCAAAAGCGGGTACAACGTTACGAAGTCGATATTATGAAGGCTTTTGATTGCGGCACCGTTGTCGCACGCTTCGACCGCGACTATCTGCTGAAACAGGACAATACCTTGAATTTATCTATTGTTCCCATGGGGGTAGACCTCGGATACTTTCAACCGAAACCGATAGCGGAACGCGCACCTGTCCTGCTCTTTACAGGAACGATGAACTATTTTCCGAACGCTGACGCTGCGATCTATTTCTGTAACGAAATTTTTCCGCGCATTCGCGAACGGCATCCGGAAGCGTACTTTTATATTGTTGGTAATCATCCATCTGAACCTGTAAAACGGCTTGAAAATCAGGAGGGCATCATTGTTACCGGTTATGTCCCGGATGTCCGTCCCTATTTTGAGAAGGCATCTGTTTTTGTCGCACCCTTACGGGCAGGGTCCGGTATACAAACCAAAAATTTGGAGGCAATGGCGATGCAAGTGCCCGTTGTTACCACCTCTGTCGGTGCCATGGGGTTAGAAGCAGATATCGGCAACGAACTGCTCGTCGCTGATACACCCGCAGACTTTGCCGAGCAGGTCATTCATTTGCTGGATAACGGCGGCTTACGAGAAACACTTGCGCAAACTGCCAGAACCCGCGTCGAAACCAATTATAGCTGGGAGGCTATCGGAGACCGTTTAGAGCATGTTTATGCACAAGCCTCAAGCACCAGAAAACCTAACGAGCCAGAAAGTGACCAGAAAAACCAGCGAAATCCGATATTTATACAGCCTTAAGGAGGTAGTATGGATACACCGAAAATAAAGTGGAGTTCTATAGTTGTTGTTGATATTTTTCTCGTCAATATCGCGTTTCTATTCGCGTACCTAACCAGTTTGCAATTCGGTTTCGACTTTTTAGCGCAGCCAACGCCGCTCTTCGCCATATTGCAGAGTGCAGATGTCCCCTCCTATCAGCATTTTTTAGGGGTCGCCGCTGTCGTCACGATAGTCCGAATCGGGATGTTATTGGCATTTAATCTCTACAAACCGATGTGGCAACACGCCGCTGTGCAAGAATTCCGCAAACTGGCTATCGCAATCGTATTAGCGACTGTAGGACTTATTGGAGTGTCCATACTACTGGAGATCGCTTGGGTGCTATTCCTAATTGATGGCTTCTATAACTTCGCACTTATCGGGTTTACCAAGTTCTCTAAGCAAATCTTTCAAAAAGATAGACGCGTGCCTGTCACAAGTTCCCGGAACCCCAAAGCTTCAGGCGGTATAAACGCTGTCTCCAACCTGTCCGCGCGAAAACCGCCCACGAAAGTTCTCATCGTCGGCGCGGGCGAAACAGGTATCGGTGTCCTACGCGAACTCAGGAACCATCCTGAAAAAGGATATGTACCGATAGGGTTCATTGACGATGCACCCCGTAAAATCGGGAGAACCGTTGCTGGACTTGAAGTCGTCGGCACGACCCGGGACCTAACGTATATTACGCGCAAACGGGAGGTCGACGAAGTCGTCATCGCCATCCCATCGGCACCTGGCGGAAAAATCCGAGATATTATTCGGCAGTGTGAGTATCGCGGATGTGCGTTCAAGATTGTCCCGAACATTCACGCAATTCTTGAAGGGCGCGCAAGCGTCAGTCAAATTCGGGAGGTCCGGTTCGAGGATTTACTCAATCGTTCTATCTCCCAAATGGACATCGCGGAGGTTTCTAAATATCTCTCCGGTAAACGCGTAATGGTAACCGGTGCCGGGGGGTCTATCGGTTCTGAACTCTGCCGACAGGTGGCGAAACTAAACCCTGAGCTCCTTATCCTCTTCGGGCGCGGTGAAAATAGCATCTATCACACGGATATAGAACTGCAAGAGTTTGAACCGGAACTTAACCGCGCTTTGATCATCGGGGACATCCGAGATAACGCCAAGGTCTCCCAAATTACACGCAGATATCGTCCACATATTATTTTCCACGCCGCCGCCCACAAACATGTCAAGTTCATGGAGAATCATCCTGACGAAGCTGTGAAAAATAACATTCTCGGCACCCAAAACCTCATTGATGCCGCAATTAAACACAACGTAGAGGCGTTTATCCTCGTCTCCTCTGATAAAGCGGTAAACCCAACGAGCGTTTATGGTGCCTCCAAGCGCGTGACGGAGAAATTGATTCAGTGTAAAGCGAGACAAAACGGGCCACGGTTTATCGCCGTCCGTTTCGGAAATGTTATCGGCAGCCGAGCGAGTGTCCTCCCTAATTTCAAACGCCAGATCGCTAAAGGCGGCCCCGTCACGGTTACACATCGCGAAGCGACCCGCTATTTTATGACGATCCCTGAAGCTGTCCAGCTCCTCATCCAAGCAGGTGCTATGGGAAATGGCGGTGAAATTCTGATGTTGGACATGGGGGAACCTATTAAAATTCTTGACCTCGCACAAGACCTTATCCGACTCTCTGGACTTGAGGTGGACAGAGACATCAAGATCGCATTTACAGGGTTGGAACCCGGCGAGAAATTATACGAAGAACTCCTTACACCGAAAGAGGGTGTCACAGCGACAAAGCATCAGCGTATCTTTGTCGCGCAATTGGAAGAGATTGAGGAACACCAACTCCTTTCTCAGATTGATGAACTCTCGCAGCTCGCAGATGCACTTGACGCAGAAGGCATTGTCGCCAAATTTCAAGACCTGGTGCCAACATATCAACCGAACCGCGCGTTCATTACAGAGCCGGATACGGAGAGCGGGTCTGAAATTGTTCAGTTCCCCACCGAAACGAAAACCGCCAGCGCAAACCGTGGCTAACGTCATAAGCCTGTAGGTGTTTTTGCTGGGGTGTTTCTTCAGGTTGAACGCAGGTGAAACCCAACGCATTTGGTTGGATACTATACGCAGGACAAAGCAATAGGGGGATCGCATGCCGCAAATCGTAGACCTCCAAGATATTATTATCGAACCCAAGCGTGCTTACGCGAAACGGACATTTGATCTTGGGTTTGCAATTATCGCATTCCTGCTGCTGTCACCACTTTTTTTTCTTGGCGGTCTGCTCGCAAAGTTGCAATCCAAGGGACCCGTGTTTTACAAAGCGAAGCGTGTCGGTAAAGACGAAGTGCTTTTTGAAATGTATAAATTCAGGACGATGGTCGTCAACGCAGACACACTCGGCGGCAGCTTGACAACCTATAGAGACACACGGATCACAACTATCGGTAGGTTTTTGAGGTGGACGAAACTTGACGAACTCCCAAACTTAATCAATGTTATCAAAGGAGAGATGAGTCTCATCGGCCCCCGGCCGGAAGCACCTGATTACGTTAAATACTACACGGAGATACAGAAGCGTGTGCTACAAGTGAAACCGGGGATGACGGGTCCTTCGCAACTCGCTAACCGTGATGAAGCGGAGAAACTCAAGGGGCGGCAGGACGCAGAGCATTACTACATCACAGAGCTGATGCCCAAAAAACTGGCACTGGATCTTCATTATGTCGCGACACAGAGCATCGCCGCCGACATAGGCTGGCTCTTAAAAACCTTTTGGATCGTTATATTCAGGGCGAGCTTGTAGCATAACCTTTTAGGTTGTGCCACCGTGGACCCTTTCAGAAATCGTAAACCGCCCCGATGTCGCTGCAGAACATCAGAAACCCGATCAGGCTGTAAGACCAATCGGAGCGAAAACCCAATATTTAAAAAATATGAAAAAGAGACGTGTTTTTATCATCTTAGGCACTATCATCGGCTTATTTTTCTTGATGATCATTTTATTACGTTCCATGGGCGGTGGCGCGTCCCTTGGAGAGAAAGTCGCAGTGATAGATATTATAGGAATTATCTCTAAATCCGATGCAACGATTAAACGGATTCACACCTATCGCGACGATCCGAGTGTCAAGGCAATTGTTCTTAGAATTGATTCACCCGGCGGGAGTGTCGCCCCCGTCCAAGAAATCTATAGAGAATTAGAAAAGATAGAAAAACCGATAGTCGCCTCAATGGGTGGGAGCGCAGCATCAGGCGGCTATTATATTGCTTGCGCTGCTGACACAATTATCGCCAACGCCGGCACATTAACCGGGAGCATTGGTGTTATTATGCAGTTCACACGGATAAAGGGTTTATACGATAAAGTCGGATTAGAACACCAAGTCATTAAGAGCGGTCAATTTAAGGACACCGGTTCACCGTTCCGTACGTTGACTGAGCAGGAACAGGCAGTCCTCCAAACCACTGTTGATGATGTTTACAATCAATTTGTGGATACCATTGCTGAAGCACGCGGTAACCTTCTAACACGCGCCGAAGTCCTCGAACTCGCAGATGGACGGATTTTCTCTGGCAAGCAGGCATTAAATGCAAAACTGCTTGATCAACTTGGCAACCTACCGGATGCAATTAAGATCGCTGGAGAATTGGGAGGCATTGATGGTAAACCTAAGGTCCTACGTAAAGAGAAAAGGCCCTCGCTGTTTGAACAGATCGTCGGTATCAAGCAGATGCCCCTTTTTGATGAGATGTTCAGTCTGCCCGGTGTCACTTTCCGTTATCAAATGAACCTTGGCGACTAAATTCTCACACCATGAGGCAGCAAGATGGATAACACGTACCAAACTAATGCAGACTGGAAAAAACTTGCCAGTCAGGTTGTCAAGCCGCAACAAATTGTACTTGTGATAGGCGCGACCGATACGGGAAAATCAACGTTTTGCCGTTTTTTAACCGACTTCGCGCTCACAAAGGGATTCAAAGTCGCTTGTGTAGATGCAGATGTCGGTCAATCCCAAATCGGTCCCCCTACCACAATCGGTGTGAAGTCCTTCGCACCGCGCGCTGAAACCGAGTTACCCGCAGCGCAAGAAACGGTTGCAGACAACGAACAAAACCGAGAAGAAAAGAGCATTGTATTCGATGGCACAGCGGATCGACTCTATTTCGTCGGTGATGTGTCCCCGAAAGGACACTTCCTTGCGAACCTCACAGGAACACGACTGATGGTAGATACCGCACGTGAAACCGAGGCTGATTTCATCCTTGTTGATACCACCGGCTATGTTCATGACCCCACCGCAGTCATTCTCAAGCAGCACAAAATTGAACTCATCAGACCCGACCACCTCATCTGCATCGGACGTTCTACCGAATTCGAGCAGATAACAGCGTGCTATAGTCAACAGGAGTGGCTCAATATTCATTATCTCCTCCCACACCGAAGTGTCCGATTGAAAAGGGGTAACACGCGCAGCCGGTACCGAAAGAACCGATTTAATGCGTACTTCTCTGAAAGTCGCGTCCAACAACTCCCTTTTGAACAGATTCGTGGGGGACGTACTCCCTTTTTCATAGGGCGTATCGCAAATGAGAAGGAGTTAGAAATCCTCTCCCGGCTCACCGAAACACAAGTTTACCATGCTGAATGGGGAAATCGCACCCTATGCCTCATCGCAGCGAGACACCTCTCCAAAGCCACTATCACCCACATTAAAAATTATTTAAGTTTAACGCGCGTTACAGCCGAGGTGTCTACCTACTTCGAACGCCGCTTGGTCGGATTAATCGATAGTACCGGGGACACCTACGCCATCGGAGTCATTGAGCGTATGGATTACCAAAACCGGGAACTCAGTCTGCGCTGCGAAACTGACGCTGCAAAACGCGCACGTGCCATTCAATTAGGTGCTTACCAGCTAAAATAATGGATAGTGGAGACGCGCGAAAAACAGAGAGAGACGCATGCAGACATCACCCTCCCCAAGCAACCGTACCTTTGCCCGATTTGTACGGTATCATACGCCTTACATCGGGTCTATTCTCTTAGCAATGGCTTTCGCCATGGTAGTTGCTTTATGCGAATTGGGTGCTATCCAAATTTTTGTTGATACTGTTAACGGGCTGGCAGTTGTCGGTGGGAACCGATTTGAGGAGACTGTATCTATTCGCTACTTTCAGCGTGAAGGGATGTTCGCTTTTGAGGGGTTTGAAATGTCGTTGGCGAGCGCGAGCGACGCTCTGAAAGCCTTTCTGTGGTTACTGGGTGGCATGATCGTCCTCGTTTTCACTAAAGGGTTTTTCGTTTACGGCAACGATTATGTGATGGCACGCGTCGGACATAAACTCGCCTTTCGCTTGCGAAATACGCTTTATCAGCGAATCGTATCCGCACCTTTAGGCGTTTTACGTCAGGAACGCACTGGAGACCTCATAGCACGCATCACTGACGATGTTCGCGTCTGGCAAGCTCTCGTTGCCGCTATGGCGAGTATTATACGCGCCGTTATCCTTGTTACCTTCTTCGCTTCCGCAATGCTCATCACGAGTTTCAAACTCACGTTCTTGGTTATACTGATTCTGCCCCTGCTCGCTTACCTAATTTCATTCATTGGCGGACGCATTCGCACCACCAGCACAGAGATTCAGCAACAGAGTGCCAACATCTATTCACAACTCAAGGAGACACTCTCCGGCATCAAAATTATTAAAAGCTTTACCGCGGAACAAGCAGAAATTAAACGCTTCCACGCCATTAATTGGCACCAATACTGTTCAGCGATACGGCGCGCCCGTTTCGCAGCGTGCCTACCCCCAACGATTGAATGGCTGGGGACTGTCGGGGTCGCAACTGTTTTCGCTTTAGGCTGCTGGCAGGTTATTACGGGTCAACTGTCTCATGGATGGTTCATCGGTTACATTGGGATGGTAATGTGGATGTTTAAACCGATTAAAACGATTGGCAACGCGAATAGTGCTTTGCAACAATGCCTCGTTTCCGCAGAACGGATTTTTTATCTCCTCGATTTCGGAACTGAAGCAGGTCAGCAAAATAGCACAGACGCATGCGACCTATCTACAGAAAAATCGGTAAACGGTATTGAACTGCAAAATATCCGGGGCATCGTCACATTCCAAAACGTCTCTTTCTCTTATTCGCAGGGTTCAGAAGACCCGCAAGCTCCTGCCAAACCGGTTATTGATAACGTATCGTTTGAGGCGAAACCGGGTGAAGTCGTCGCACTCGTCGGACCGAGCGGCAGTGGAAAAACGACGCTCCTTAACCTACTGCTGCGTTTCTATGATGTCAATGCTGGAACAATTTTGATTGATGGTGTACCTATTTCTGAAGTAAAACTCGAGTCCTTACGACAAAGTATTGCACTCGTTCCACAGGATACGTTCCTATTTGACGGCACAATTCTTGAAAATATCGGTTACGGTTCACCGGGGGCTATGGATGCAGCGATCATTGCAGCGGCAAAGCAAGCGAACGCCCACGAGTTTATCACAAAAACTCCGGAGGCCTACGCGCTGCGAGTAGGCGAAGGTGGTGTGAAACTCTCCGGTGGTGAACAGCAACGCCTCTCTATCGCACGTGCCATCCTAAAAGATGCACCGATTCTTGTGTTAGACGAAGCGACTTCTTCGCTGGATACGCAGTCGGAGGCACTTATTCAAGAGTCGTTGGCAAATCTAATGGCTGGGAGAACCAGTTTTATTATTGCACATCGGTTATCAACGGTTGTCCGCGCCGATAAGATTCTCGTTATTAAGGATGGCAAAATTCTGGAAACAGGAACACACCAAACGCTGTTAGCGAAGGGCGGGTTGTATAAAAAATTCTGTCAGATGCAACTCAGTTAATCCACCGGAGGTCCACAAAAACGTGGCGATTCGGGTTATCAGAAAAAAAATGCACTTTAGGTAAACCTCTTGTGTTTTGTTAACGTCACATATAATAGAGAGATTGATAGGATTATTAGTTGTGTCCTTTTTTGGTGATAGCACCCTTAAGATCGGATTCGCGATACACAGCTTCAGAGAGATCGACCTCGTAGAGATACGCATTTTTGAAGTTCGCACCGAACAAAACAGTGCCTTTCAGGTCGATTTCACCAAAGATTGCCTCTTCAAGGTTCGCATTCTCAAAACTCGTGAGTGAACCGAAGGGGCCCGGCACCTCACATTTTGGACAGCCGAGCGTGGCACGGCGCAAATCGGCATGTTTGAAGTTTGTACCGCAAAGCAGACTTCCGCTCAGGAAAGCACCACGTAAATTCGCTGCCTCAAGGTTCGTGTCCGTTAAATTACAGCCGACCAGATACGTTCTATGTAACGTGGCACCCGAAAGGTCCGCACCCGTGAGATTCGCATCGTTGAGATTCGCATCCGTTAAGTCCGTGTTCCGTAGATCGGTCCCGCTCAAGTCTGCTGACGACAAATCAATACCCGTGAGCGATTGATTCGCTAAATCAAGGTTTGCAAGATTTTCACCAGAACAGGATTCACCAATTTGGCATCTTTTTAAAATTTCGTCTTGTGTGAGTTGAGTCATTAAATACCTCCAATGGTTATACCGAGTTCGCTTTATCTTTTATCGCCTATCTGATCTTCTGAACTTGCAAGCTCATATTAAAATATATCAAATGATTACAATTAATAGCATACCACATATCTACTAAAAAATTAAACCTTTTTTCATAATTTGTCTTGTGTGAGGCAAATTTAAAACACTTCGGTCTGAAGATCGATGTCCTAATGAGGTGAGGCATGAAAAAATATTACCCGGCGTACCCAGCAGACCCTGAATTTTTGGCAGAGGAGGAGGTGAACGACGAGGACCCGGTAGAAACACCAAAGGATGAGACTTTCGCGTACCTCCAAAGAATAGCCAAGACCCCTTTGTTGGAACCTGAACAGGAAACTGCACTCTTTGAAAGATACAGCCACGGTTTCGATCGGTTCATCACTAAGCTAAATGAATTTCCGAAGTCCATGTTAGCTGAACTTGACAGCTTTAAAAAGGATAAGCTAAACAGTCAACACAAATTTGAACCGCAGCAATCGGAACACGGATTAATCATGAGCCACATTCGCGCCGAAATCCAGGCACTCGGTGTTTTATTGGATAAATTAGAGACGAAGGCACTATTATTGGAGCAAGTACGGTGGAAAATTTTTCAAGGGAACTTGTCTCTCCTTAAAGAGTATATTGATAAAACTGCATCGCCTGAATTAATCCAAGTCGTAAGCATTGGGCTCCTGGAAGCTATCGACGCGGACGAGACAAAACACGTGTCGGCATTCCGAGTGTATGCCCGGCAAAGAATCCTGCACGCTATTAGTGCCTTTAAGGAAAGGATGAAGGAATCCAGGCACCAACCCCGTGAGGCACCCCTTACGGAGGTCGCAGCAATACGCGCCTATCCGCCTATTTTACTTGCACCCTTTTTTAGCGAGGAGCAGCAATCCCACATTTTTCAAGAGTACAATGTTATCCGTTGTGAGATTGAAACACTCTTGGCGGAAGTACCGCCCGATATGCTACCCAACCGGACCACAACGCGTTCGTTACCGGCATTACGCTTCATCCTTGAAGACTTAAAAAACGAATTTGCACATATCAAGTGGTTAGCCGATCAGTTGGAGGCAGCAGATCAAATTGCGCACGGCACGAAGATGAAAATTGTTGAAGCGAATCTCCGCCTCGTCGCCAGTATCGCCAGACAACATCACTTCAACAAGACATCTTTAACCTTCCTTGATTTGATGCAAGAAGGCAGCCTCGGATTGATGCGCGCCGTAGAAAAATTTGACCATACCCTCAAATTTCGGTTCAGCACTTATGCAACATGGTGGATTATGCAATCCATTAAACGCGCCCTCGACCAACAAGGACAGATGATACGGGTACCTTGCTATGTCGGCGAAGCCCGACGCGCGATTAAGCAGGCACAGGTAGACTTGACAGCAGAACTCGGACGCGAGCCGACGACAACTGAAATCGCAAGCGCCGTTGAACTCACTGAGAAAAGGGTCTCCGAAATTTTCAACGCTACCCGGGAACCTGTTCCGCTTGACGCACCGATTAACGAAGATGCCTCGGACGGGTCATTTTCTGAAATTATTCCGGATCAATCCCAAATTACCCCGGAGAACTCGTTGCTCGATTACGCCAAAATTGAGGTTATCACGCAAATCCTCAACCGTACGCTTAACCCACGTGAAACATACGTCATCATCTTACGATATGGGTTGCTTGACGGCACTGAATACACTTTGGCAGATATCGGAAACAAGCTCGAAGTCAGTCGCGAGCGTGTACGGCAGATGGAGCACGAAGCGATTGCCAAACTCAAACGCCACGAAGCGAAAGAATTGTTCCAAGAACTCCTTCAAGGCTCTTCTTAATCAATTTTTCCCATGCCCGGTAGGGTTTTGCTGGGGTATTTCTTCACGATTTTTGCGATCTGCATACTAACCTCACCGGATTTTAGGAGGTATAACCCCCTTGAAGATCGCCTATTTTGACTGCTTTTCAGGTATCAGCGGCGACATGACACTCGGTGCTTTGGTGGATGTCGGTGTACCACCGGAAATACTAACAGACGGATTAGCAACCCTCAAACTTGAGGCTGAATTCAGTCTGCACTTTGAAAAATCTGTAAAACACGGCATCACCGGCACCCGGGCGATTGTAGCGGTACATCCGGCACATACACCTTCACACGAGGCAGCCCCGCATACACACACCCATGAGCACGGACACTCTCATTCTCACGATCATGCACACGGTCCGAGTCGCCACCTCTCCGATATTTTTCAACTCCTTGACGATAGCGGTTTGGACACAGAAATTCGGGATATCGCAAAACGCGTCTTTGACCGGCTCGCAGAGGCGGAGGCGAAGGTGCACAATACAACCAAAGCCAAAGTTCATCTCCACGAAGTCAGCGGGATCGATTCCATTGTGGACATCGTCGGTTCTGTCATCGGGTTAGCACATCTAAATGTGGATGCTGTTTACGCCTCTCCGCTCTCTCTCGGCAGGGGTTTCGTCCGATGCGCACACGGACTCATGCCTGTGCCTGTCCCGGGCACCATGGAACTCCTAAAAGGCGTACCAATTCATCAAACCGACATCCCGAAGGAGTTGGTAACCCCGACCGGTGCTGCACTCATTACCACGCTATCACAAGGGTTCGGTGTCATGCCCCAGATGCAGCTTGACCGCATCGGATATGGTGCCGGCACCCGTGACCTTGAACAACGTCCGAACCTCCTCCGCCTCTGTCTCGGCGAACAGACATCAGACATCGGTTTGAAAACGACGCATCATCACGCCGAAACCGATACGGTGGATATTATTGAAACCAATGTAGACGACATGTCGCCGGAGATCACCGGTTATGTTACCTCTCAACTCTTTGAACGTGGCGCGTTGGATGTCTTTCTTATCCCAATCTTTATGAAGAAGGGCCGACCCGCAACCCAAATCACTGTGCTTTGTCCGACTGCGCGGCGCGACGAACTCATAGAACTCCTCCTCACCGAAACCACAACTTTCGGTGTGAGACTCTCCTCCGTTGACCGGATCAAACTCCGTCGCGATTTCGTTCAAGTCGAAACGCAATGGGGCGAGGTCCAAGCCAAGCGCGGCTATCTCAACGGCACGCTCATCAAAACCGTCCCCGAATATGAGGACTGCAAACGCCTCGCCGAACAAAACAGCGTCCCCCTCCGACAAGTCTATACCGAAGCACTTAGCAACCTTGCAAGGTAGTAGGCATGCTCCACTGTGCCGTCCACTCTTTAGATTGTGGCACATCAACCGCAAACCAACAGTTCGCGCTAAAAATACCCAATTCATGTCAATTGGCACTTGATACCCGGATGTGTAAATATTTTGGCATGCAAGGGTAAAAGTCAATTTTCTTTGGTAGTGTCCCTCTTTAGTCCCGTAGGGACATTATGTTTATAGAAATGCGTTGTAAAGCAAAATCTTAGCCCTGTAAGGGCGAAATGTATCTTCGTTCTTCATTCTGCCCGAACGCGATAAACATACTCGAAGAAATACCCAAGCAAAAACCCCTTACAGGGCTAAAGAAGCGGTGAGTACCACGCGTTTCTATAAACATATCGCCCTTATGGGGCTAAAGAGGGCAAAGCCACAACCTAAAAATTATACGCCGTAATGCTGCCAAAAACTTTACACACCCATTGATACCCATTAAGGAGGCTCCTGATTCCAATGACAAAACTTAATCACAAAGACATTACAACGTGGGAACTCCCAGAAGAAGCGATTGCCCGACTTGGGAAAGGAAAAGTGTCGGATGTTGCATTTTCACCAGACAATGAGTCTCTCGCTGTCGCAACAAGTATTGGACTCTGGTGGTATGCGCTCGCTACAATGGAACCCGTGGCATTGTGGGAAACCGAAAGGGGACTGGTTTCCGCTGTCTCCTTTTCCAATGATGGAAAATCAGTCGCTACTGGAAATATAGATGGCAGTGTTAAGGTGTGGAAGACACAAAACCAGCGGTGTATTTTAGAAATAGGCAAGCGAGTCCTCAACGGAAGAGTCTCTCAACTAACATTTTCGCCGGATGGGAAACACCTTGCAGCATCTCACACGTTCGCTGACTCGGTTGGGACCGTCCCTGTTTGGTCTGTAGAAACAGGTGCCCCTATTGCAGAGTTCACTGTTGAAAAACCGAAAGCGCGCCCCGCCCCCGGTGTTTTTCGTCCGCTCTGCTTCTCGCCGGATGGGGTACGCCTCGCTTACCGGTCCAGTGATAATACGATTTCAGTGACACATTTAGAAACTCAGAAACACATAGCGCACTTCAATATCGATACTCAACGGGTGGATAGTCTCGTTTTTTCGCCGTGCGGACAGTTCCTTGCTGCCGGTATTCGAAAAAAAACGGATAGCAGTCGAACTGCCGAGGTTCACGTGTGGAATATTCCTAAAGAGACTCTGGAAATTGTCACTGAATATGATGGCTATCAAGTAAAGCTCACGTATGCAACTGAGGGGACCCTAAGGGTTGCTGATATTTATGAGGATAAGGTCGTGATTTCGGATGCCTTCCAGCAAGACGAACTTGATACCTTTGAACATCATGGAGATAGCCGTGCTGCACGCTTTTCGGGTAATGGACAGCAATTCGCTATCGCCAGTGCACGCGATTTTCACGTGTGGCAGGCAGACACCCCTAAAGTAAAGACCCTGCCTGAACATCTGGCGCATGCAAATGCAGTTATATTTTCTCAGGAGGGTAGAACCTTAGTAAGTGGACCTCAAAGAGGTGGCGGTATTGTGTTTTGGGACGTTGCAAAGAGGCAACTACAGCGAAAGTTCCAAACAGACGTAGCACAGTGCATCGCTGTAGCCGCTGACGAGAAATTTCTAGCGACCGGTTTCCTCAAAACCATTGAGATATGGCATATTCCATCCGGCACCCGACTCACAGAATTCACAGAGCCGCGGGTTTCTGCAGTTGCGTTTTCGCCGACAGGAGAACACTTTGCCAGCGCAGCAGGGGACGGCGAACTTTATCTGTGGGATGTTCAGCATTGGGAGAAACATCACACACTCATAGGACATACCGGTTGGATTAGATATATCGCATTTCGACCCGATGGACAACAACTTGTGAGTGCCTCGATGGATAAAACCGCCCGAGTATGGGATGTTGCAGATGGATCACTTATGACTACACTACCGTTGACACGTCCCTTAGATACCAACCTATATAAAGGCGATCATGAAGCAATTGAACGCGCCCTTGAAATAGCGTCTAAACCGCAAAAGTCGCGTGACAATACAGTCTGGAGTATTACTTTTTCGCCTTGCGGGAATCTCATTGCCGGTGGCATGCGGCGCGAGATTCGGTTATGGAATGCTGCCACGTATGAAACACACATGGTAATACTACCTCCAGAAGAATCGCGGCGTCCGTTTGCCCTCGCCTTTTCACCTTGTGGACAGTATCTGGCCTCCGGCACTTGGTGGTACCCCGGATCGGATAAAGTCTCCATCCGCTTGTGGAAGGTTGCAACCGGTGAAAATATCAAAACTTTTTGGGGACACCCGACCGATGTTCAAAATCTTACCTTTTCGCCAGATGGCACCCTTTTGGCGACCAGCGGTTTCGATGGCACTATCCTGCTCTGGGATATGAAACCTTATATCAGCTAAGCTTGATACATCCTGCGTTACTGCTTTTCCGATTTTTAAACCTTTCTGCCAAAAATCCTCCTCTTTTTAACAGCGACTTGTGCAGGTAAACGCTAAAATTAATACTGGACCTGCCAAAAGTGCATCCATAAGTACGTATAAATGGAAGTTGTCACATCCCAATCGTTCACCTAATTAACCTGATCTTATCTTTACGACACTATGAAAATTAATGACGCTATCTACGCGGGTATTACCCATCTTGCGCAAAATCGGCTCCGCGCCGGGTTATCCATCCTCGGTATCTTTATCGGGATCGCCAGCGTGCTGTGCATGATGGCTATTGGCGATGGCGCAAAGAAAATTATCTCTGATGGGATTGAAACGCTCGGCGGCGTTGACCAAGTGCAGCTCCGAAACCACTACGGATATTGGAGAAGGGGACGTTGGCACCGAATAAAGGAACGTCTCAAACTTGAAGACGCGCTTGCGATTGAAGCCGAAGTCCCCAATATCCGATACGTCTTGCCGAAAAATGAGAGCTACCGTATCCTCATTACCAACCGAGACGGTAGACAGGCACGCCCCATGCTGGAAGGTGTAACAGCAGACTACGCACGTGGCATGCACTGGCCCGTCCAAGAGGGCAGATTCATCTCTGAAAGCGATATGACCCAGGCACTACAGGTCTGTGTACTGGGTAACAACGTTGCCACCGAATTATTTGGAGAGACATCTCCCATCGGAAAAGAGGTAAAGATTAAATACCGCTATTGGTACGCATCTACCAGAGCGCGTGTTATAGGTGTGATGGCGGTAAAGGGCATAGGTGTCGGTTCTACATGGACGCTTGATGATGTCGTCTGTGTACCATTGACAACGCACCAGCAGCGAATTTCAGGTTATGACTATATAGAACGTATCACAATTTTCACCGAGAAGGACGCAGCTAAGGGAACAATTATTGACGCAGCACGTGCCGTGGTGCGCAGAAAACACCGGAACAGAGACGATTTTGTCCGCCATTGGGTACCCACGGGCGGCGTGAAACGACTGGAACATATCCAAAAAGTGATAAAAATCGCTTTGGGAAGTATTGCCGGGTTTTCGCTGTTTGTAAGCGGCATCGGTATCATGAATATATGCCTCGTTTCCGTGGGTGAGAAGACGCGCGAGATAGGTCTGCGCAAATCCGTAGGTGCGAAACGGCTTCACATTTTCTGGCAGTTTTTGACAGAATCGCTCTGTCTCTGTTTCTGTGGCGGTGTCCTCGGTATTGCGGGTGGTTGGATTGCTGGGCACGGCATGGCACGGCTTGCGGTGCGTATCGTGCCGATTGTGCCGAAATGGCCCGTTGTGCTCTCTTGGCAATGGGTGCTGATCGCGATTGTTTTCTCGCTTTTTATGGGGGTGAGCTTCGGGGTCTATCCGGCGATGCAGGCGGCACGACTTTCACCGATTGACGCGCTCCGCACAGAAAATTAATGGCTAATGACGAACGGCTTATGTTTGACATAAATCGCAGGTGTCACACCTGTAATTCTCTTTAATGGGTTCACCGAAGTAGTCGAGAATCACACGCATCCGGCAAGTCGTCTCTAAAGCATAAACAGTCATCTGATCCAGCTGACTCTGTTTGTGGCGCACATAGTCACCGACTTCAATCTGCTCATCTGTCAATGTGCTGAGCATTTGACTGTCTTCAAGCAGTTCAATCAGCAATAAATCTTCCTGTCCCCAATACTGAATGTAACCCTCGCTCTGCAGCTCGGCGAGGTCCTCCATTATCACCTTCGGATTTTGCCCGATGGCTTCGCAGAGTTCCAAAATCGTTTTTACGCCGCTTCGTAATTGGCGGAGGAGTTCCTGCTGTACTGCAGCTGCCGGTTCTGCTGCTTCAGTCCGGAGTCCACGGAATCTTACAGAGAGTTGAGACGGCACGTTATACCACCGCTTCAAAAATCCGAGTTTTTCGAGATAACTCAGACTCACGAGAATCTTGGTCGCATTGCCCCCGCTCATCCACTCCAGCTCCTCGTTAGAGATTGTGCGGTACCTATCGCTGCCCTTGAAGTTTTCAACGACCTTTAGGAGTTTAAGCAGGAACTGTTTATCCGGGGCGCTTTCTCTGATAAACCACTCATGCAAGCCGCGATCATTGTGGCAGAAAAGCAGAACACAGCGTGCATTCGCTTCGTCTCTACCTGCCCTCCCAATCTCTTGGCAGTATTCTTCAAGCGTGCCGGTGAGTGTCCAATGCACGATATATCGGATGTCCGGTTTGTCGATCCCCATACCGAAGGCATTCGTAGCAGCCACGATGTCTAATCCGTTTTCGCTGTTATCGAAAAAGGCTTCTTGCACGCGCGTCCGTTCGTGGGATTCTAGTCCAGCGTGATAAAAATCTGCGCGAAACCCACGTCTTCGGAGAAAAGCTGCGATCTCTTCGGTTTCGCGCCGGCGTCCGGCATAGATAATCCCATTTTTCAGACGCGTTTGTCGGGATTCAGCGTTCGCAACCTGTTCGCTGAGAAATTGCTCCAGTTGTAGATACTTTTCATCGTCATTTTCATTGTGTTGAACGCTCAGTATCAAGTTCGGACGTTCAATCCCTTGGATAAGGGTACGGGGGGTCGGTATATTCAGCACACTGAGTATATCTTCTCTGATTTCGGGTGGGGCTGTTGCCGTGAAAAGAGCGATCACACGCGGTTGAAGCACATCAATCGTATCTCTAAGTGCCAGATAGGCAGGACGGAAGTCGCGTCCCCATTGTGAGATACAGTGTGCTTCATCTATAACAAATAGCGAGATAGGAAACGCATTCAGAATGTCCAAAAACCGGCGGCTTCGCAGCCGTTCTGGAGAGATATAGAGTAACTTGATCTCATTTCGCCGCAGACGTGCTAATTCGTTCTGATATGCTTCCCACGTTTGTGTGCTGTTGATGAGCGAGACAGCATCGATACCCTGTTCGCGTAAAGCATCGACCTGGTCCTTCATCAATGAGATAAGCGGGGAGATGACGACTGTTATGCCATCGAGCGTCAAGGCGGGCAGTTGATAACACAACGATTTTCCGTGTCCTGTCGGGAAAACAGCGAACACGTTTTCGCCATCTAAAATCGCCTCAACAATTTCGCGTTGTCCCGGACGGAAGGCGGCATAACCGAAGTAAGTATGGAGTGCTTCCAGAAGCGTATCGGGCGGTGCGTATTCTTGTGCCGGTGCCGGCACATCAACTGACTCCAAGATAGCATCTACCTGTTTAAGCAAATCCTGCAAATTTGGCATATTTTTACGGTTACGAAAAGAAACGGAAACGGAGAATGTGGAAGATTGCAGCAACGCCGTCTTTCCAACTCACGGTTTTCCCTTCGTGATAGTCTCTGCCGCGATAGGAGACAGGAACTTCAACAATTCTACACTTCCGCTTGGCGAGTTTCGCTGTAATCTCTGGTTCAAAACCGAACCTGTCCGAATAGAGCGAGATGTCCTTTAGAATAGATGTCCGTATGACCTTATAGCACGTTTCCATGTCGGTCAGTTTGGTACCGTTGACGATATTGGCGAGCGTCGTGAGAAACTGATTCGCGAGATAACTCCGCATCAACCCTTTCTGCTTGCCTTCCATAAACCGAGAACCGTAGACTGCATCTGCTTCGTCATTTAAGATGGGCTGCAGCAATTTCGGATAGTCTTTCGGATCATATTCCAGATCGGCATCTTGGATGAGTGTAATCTCGCCGGTGATATATTGGAAACCGGTGCGAAGTGTTGCCCCTTTGCCCTTATTTACATCGTGATAGAAGACCTTTGCCGAGATCTCGTCCGCGTTTTCAGGCTGCACGTCTGTTTCAAGGTAGCTATGTATGTCGTCCGGATTTTCTTGTATCGTTTCAATTTCTTTTAGAATATCGCGTGTGCCATCTGTCGAAAAGTCGTCGACAAGGATCAATTCTTTTTTCATACCGATTTCAACATCAGCAACTTGTCGCAAAAGTGCTTTTAGGCTTGCAACTTCGTTGTAAATCGGAATCACAATGGATAGTGTAGGCTCCATCTGGATGCCCCCAATGTTTGTCCTACTTCTTTAGCGTAGGAGATGATAGAGTCGAAGCGAAGTTGAACACAATCAATTTCTTCTATTTAAATGATACCTAATTTTTTTGTTAAAAGCAAGTCTAAAAACAGAGAACTGCCTTTTCACCTTCCGATAGGCACGCGTTGCAAGCTTGCTACGTCTATGGTCCCAATTTATGTCCTCTGAATAGAGGTATCGGTTGTCGCCTTGAAAACTGAATTCACGGCACCAAATAGAATTGGCAAATTAGCCAAAGTAAAATTTGTTCTGTTTCGCATAAAAGTATCACCGACAAGCCGTCCAAATTCCCACAACGTTCCGTCCGTAACAATACCATATACCGGAAAAGCGGGGTCATTATTTATTTTCTGGGCAGCGACCAACTCAGCCAAACATTGCCCCCAGCCTTGCTCAAAATCGTTTTTCTTCGCTTCAACCAAGATTATCAAGGGCATTCCAACAATGAGTTTGCCCAATTCAGATTTTGTAGAAATGAGGTAATCCGGTGTTCCGCTCAGTGTCTCATCATAGACTATGGATTCCTTGATCCAGAGAGCGTAGTGATCAGCGTACCCTTTATAGACCTCTCTTAAAACTGGAAAGATAACGGCTTCACACCGTGCTGCCTCCGATCCAAAAATATTGATGTGCTCTCTTGTAAATTCAAATTCTTGGAGAAATTGCGCTGAAGGGCTTAAGGAGTCTTCGACACAAAAAAAGTCGTTTTCCGAGTATCTGATTCCGAATTTTTTTTGAACCTCAGGGATCGTCTTAAAATCGCTAAATGCCATAAGTTTACCCTCCTATAACTTCGATGTGAATCCAGCATCTTTTATGCATAAGACAATCGCTCCACCCGTTTCTCCAAAGGCTCCATCGTCTCAAGAATAGTGCTCATAAGAGATGCCTTATCGTCGGCGTACGTAGCATTATCCCACTGATTCACCCGCTCGCTCGGATCGTTCTCCAGATCGTAGAGTTCACCATAAGCGTGTCCACAATACCATGTCAACTTCCGCGTATCGGTTACAATCGTTTTCAACCGCAAACCGCGCGGATCGTCCACACACTCAACCAGCACAGAATCGCGAACCGATGTTGTTTTGTCAGTAAGCATCGGCATCGCGTCTACGCCGTCTGTGCCTGACGGGATCGGCAAGCCGACCGCACCCAACACTGTCGGCACAATATCAACGTGGCTGAACAGTGCCTGCGTGCGTTGACCGGCAGGGATCACCGCAGGAAACCGCACCAACGTCGGCACACGGATAAGCTGTTCATAATGAAATGGTCCCTTCATCCAGAGACCGTGGTCGCCGAGCAGTTCACCGTGATCAGTCGTAAAGAGCACCAATGTATTTTCTGCCAACCCACACGTATCCAGACACTCCAGAATCCGATGCATCTGCTGATCGATAATTTTCACCATATTGTGGTAATATGCTCTACCGAGTCGGGCATCCGCTTCCGAGACTTTACGAAAATCGGCACCGCCCCCCTGACCTGCGATGGCAAACCTTCCGCGTATCTCCGATTTCTCAAGTTCCCCACGGCGTGCCTCCGAGAAGTGTGGCGGTTTGTCCGCCAACTCACCCTCAACAAAATCCGGTAATGGCACCTGTGCCGGATCAACACGCGCCTCAAATTCAGTCGGAACGCAGTGCGGATGGTGCGGATCTTGGAAACCGACAGCCAACAGAAATGGTTCTGTCGGATCGTGCTTCGACAAGAAATCTACCGTCCGATCAGCCGTCCAGACACTGTTATGATATTTCAGCGGTATATCCCAATCATAAGCCTCGCCGCCGAAACCGCGCTCGCTGAGGCGTTTCGCTTTACTGTAACCCTCGAACGTCTCTTCAGAGACCTGTGAACGCACCCATTCGCCGTAATGTCCCGCGATCCCATAAGTCGCATGTCCCAGTGCCAATTCGACCGTCTCAAACCCATAATACGGACCTCGGAAATTTGGGTAGCGTGTGGTATTGCCACGGGCTTCAACGGACTGTTCCGCAGGGGCACCGAAGGGTTGGAAATGCGCTTTGCCGATATAGTGCGTCCGATACCCGATCGCACCCAGATGATGCGACAACATCGGTTCATCTTCGGGGACGTTCATGCCGACATTCCACGCCCCGTGACGACTTACATATCGCCCTGAAAAAATTGAAGCACGCGCCGGCGTACAGACTGGATTTGTGCAATATGCACGCTCGAAACAGACCCCCTCAGCCGCGAACTTATCCAGATGCGGCGTATCTGTAAATGTTGACCCGTAGCAGCTGAGACTATCTGTCCGCTGCTGATCGGTCGTGATAATCAGGATATTCGGTTGTTGTGTGTTCATTTCCTAACATTCCTTTGCAGCCTTGAAGACAGAATTCACAGCACCGAAGAGAATCGGCAAATTATCCAAGGTAAAATTCGTTCTATTTTGGATAAAGGCATCCCCGACAAGCCTGCCAAATTGCCATAACGTGCCATCCGTCACAATGCCATACACCGGCACATCGGGATCGTCATTTATCTTTTGTGCAGCGACCAATTCCGCTAAACACTGCCCCCAGCCCTGTTCAAAGTCGTTTTTCTTCGCTTCGACCAAGATTATCAACGGTTTGCCGACAACGGACAACCCTAATTCGGAACGTGTCGCGATAAAGTAATCCGGTGTGCCTCTCAATGTTTCATCGTAAGTAATCGGTTTCCCACTCCAGAGCGTATAACGATCCGTATACCCTTTATAGATTTCCTTTAAAACTGGAAAAATCACAGCTTCACACCTTGATGTCTCAGATGCGAATACATTAATATGCTCCATGCAAAACTCAAACTCTTGTAGAAATTGATCTGATGGACTTAAAGTTTCCTCAGCTCCGATAAAATCACGTATCGCGTACGTGATTCTAAATTTTTCCTGCACTTCAGAAATAACCTTGAAATCGCTGAATGCCATAAGTCTTACCTCCCGACAATCGCAATCTGAATTCGGTCCATGTTTGTCTACGCACAAAACGGTTTAAGGTAAGCGTAACTCTGTTCTGCAGCGTCTTCCGGCTCCATAATCTCACGGAATGCCTGATGTACCGTTACATAACCGTCGTAACCGATCGCCGCCAGTCCTTCAAATACCAGCGGAAAATCAATACCGCCTTCGTCTTGTAAACGGATGGGGTCGTGCGGAACTTCTCCCTGAATCCACGTCAGCAGCCGTGTTTTGCCCTCCGGTCGGCGGATGTGGTTCTGAAGATAGACGTTGAGGAGATACGGCGAAAACCGCTTGAGTGTTTCAACACCGTAATCCTGCCCACATAGATCAAGGTTAGCGGGTTCATAGATAATCCCGAAATTCTCTCTCCCGACGCGTTTCAGAATGTCAACCGATCCATCCACCGTCTCAAAGAGGCTCTGCGTATGGGATTGATGCGCGAGACGGATGCCGCGCTCTGCAGCTTCGTCAGATGCGCGTTGTGCCCAAGGAATATCCGCCTCTACTTTCATCGCAATACGGATGAGATCCGAGCCAAGCAGTTCTGTTAGATCGAGATAAGGCGTGATATTACGGAGTCCGTCTGGTCCCTGTTCATTGTTGAGCGGCACCGGAAAATCGCCTGTGACCATAGAGATTTTTAAATTGAGCGATGCCGCCTGTTTACGCGTAGCAGTGATCTGTTCCAGAGGCGAGTGGATGCCGACTTGGGAGGCACGCATACAAACCGCTTCGTAGCCGAGACCTGCAGCGAGTTCTGTCAGTTGTACGAAGGTATGTGTTGCATCTCTCTTGGACGCTGTTTCCGCGACGCGCACAGAAAGTGAAAGTTTCATCTTTTTTATTTTCCTCGCGGTTCAGTAAGGCTTTATCACAGCAAAATATCAGTAATTGAAAGTGCCATCAAGACGAGGCTAATCGTGCCGTTCAGTGTGAAGAAAGCGAGATTGACACGTGAGAGATCCGTCGGTTTGACGATGGCATGTTCATAGATAAAAATGAGTACGACGATGCCGACCCCGATGTAATAGAACAGTCCCAATTCGACAAGGCGCGGAATGCAGAGAAGGAGCAGCACAGCGATCACATGCAGCGTAGAGGAAAGCCATAACGCCCACCGGATCCCGATTCTTGCAGGAATAGAGTGCAATCCGTGTTTTCTATCAAAGTTGACATCTTGACATGCATAGATAATGTCGAACCCGGCTGTCCAGAGCAGCACCACGAGACATAGGACTATCGGTGGCAACGCAAAGCTGCCCTCAATTGCAATCCATGCACCGACGGGTGAGATGGACAGTGCGAGTCCGAGCCAGAAGTGTGAGAACGCCGTGAAACGTTTGGTATAAGAATAGCCCATAACTACAGCGAGTGCGACGGGTGATAACGCAAACGCGAGCGGGTTCAATCGCCACGCCGCGAAGACCAACAGTCCGGCGGAGATAAGCGTAAAACACCACACCGCGCTTTTTGTGATTAGACCCGCAGGAATCGCACGCATGGCGGTGCGTGGGTTTTTACCATCAATATCGGCATCGGCGAGCCTGTTGAACGCCATCGCGCAGCTTCGCGCCCCTACCATTGCGACAAGGATCCAACCGAGCTTGGGCAGCGGCGGAAAGCCGTCCGATGCAATAAAAGCACTCATCACTGCAAACGGGAGCGCGAAGACGGTATGTTCAAATTTGATCATCTCTAAGATAATTTTCAGTTTTCGCATCTTTTGTCCCGCCGTGAAACCTCAGTCTTGTTCGGACACTACGGGATTCTCACTGGTTCGCTCGCGGAGCAATTCCAAAATCAGAGTCATATTTGACTCTAAATGTTCCACCTTAGACACCAGCGTGTTGACAGTGCCGACAAGTTGTTGCTAGGTTGCTTCAAACGCGTCCATACGTTCTGTGTGTTTCGCTTCGTTTTCAGCGATACGCTGTGCATTCTCTGCGATACGTTGCGCATGCTCGTCATACCGTTTTTGATTTTCGGCTTGTCGCTTTTCATTTTCGGCGATGCGCTTCTCACTCAACGCGCTCGTCTTCTCAAGTGCCTTTACGTCTAACCTCAGGCTCGGAAGTTCTTTGAGTTGCGCATGAATACCCCGTAGATATACCAAGATCGCCAGAATCCCCGCAGCAAGAAGCGAGCCTGCCGCGCCGAGCAGTATTTGAGAGAGACTAGATTCAAACACACCAATTCTCCTTTACGCGATAACAGATGCGCATTTTTATTCAAATGGCAGCAAGTTGCCAACCGCATCGAACGCAAACGGCTTCGTCTCACCGATGACTGCTAATCTCGAATGCAGCTTCGCATCTTCAAGTAGCACCTCAGAAATGTCCAATTCCGTCAATTTCAACGTGCTTTCAATACGGATCACCCGGGCATCTTCCGGTTCAGTAAGCCCGATAGTGTCCAGTGCAACTTCAATCGCTTCACGATCAGTATCGTAGTAGAATGGGATTTTCGACTTCTGCGGTCCAAGCGCGGTGATACCGTTCATGTAGGTCGAGTGCCGATCAATCTTGTCTACAAGGCGTGTTGTGGTAAAATCGGCGAGTCCGATACCTGTAGCGTTGCCATCGCTCTCTTCGGTGAGATCCCGGACGAATATGCGGAGGATCGCAGGTTTGGCAGGTTCAGGTTCAAAGTTCTGCATCATCCTTCCGATAACATTGGTATCCATCCCCGTGCCGCTGATATTTTTGCCTGTCCAATCCACGATCAGCAGATCCAGTTCATCGAACGGGAGTCGTCCCATCAGCGATTTCGCCTCGACGAGCAGTTCACGCTCGCTTTGAAGGAGTTGTGCGGCAGGCATCGCGATCGCCATCGCGGTATCTTCGTGCGCGTTCTCAATTAAGCCCAAACCGAAGGCGATCTTTCCGGTGTCAAGAATGAAGCCGCCGACTGCGGTGATGACGTGTTCAAAACTGTATTGGAAGAAAGCGCGATGATAGAGGTTCGCCCCCTGCTGCTTACCGAGTCCGATCACCATCATCTTCATGACCCCGCTCTCGATGGATCCGTTGAAATCTGTATGTGCCTTGATACGATTGAGCGGGACAACGTGGTCTGCTTCAGCTGCATACCGATCGAAAAAAACTGGCAAGCCGTCTGCTGTCTTTCCGAGTTCCACGACCTCCATTGTCGCTTTCACGGGTGCGCCGACGGTCTCCTCAGTGATGCCGTAATGTGCGAGGACACTCCGTTGTCCTTCCGCGGTTGCGCCGCCGTGGCTGCCCATTGCTGGGACCACAAACGGGTGCGCGCCGAGCCTTTTGAGATAATCAATTGTTGCCTTGACCGCTATATCAACATTTGCGACCCCGCGGCTGCCGGCGGTAATAGCGACAGTCTCCCCGGGCTTGACAATAGCGGAGGCATTAATGCGATCTAATTCTGCGTGGATTGCTGCAGGGATGTCAACGAGGACGGGTGCCTCAAACTGCTGCTGAATCCGTGTCATTTTTGGAAGTGCCATGCGTTTCCATCCTTTATGTTTGCTTTACGACAATTCTATCAGAAATAGGATAGGAATGCAAGAAAACAAAATTTTATTTTTAAAGTGAGCGCAGGCGGTTCTGTCGCTCTTCCCAATCGGGTAGATACGCTGACATGTAACTCTTGAACAGCTTACCGTGATTCGGGACAAGCAGATGCACCAATTCATGCACAATCACAAATTCTACCAATGCTTCGGGTAAATTGAGCAGATCGGTGTTGAGCGTCAATCGTCCCTTCGTTGAGATGGATGCCCACTTCCGCTGCATACGACGCAGATGAATCTCCTGCACCTTCACACCGATACGGTCTGCCCATTGCCGGACTGCTGCTTTCAAATCCGCCGAAGACGACAGCACACGGTGTGTGCCTGATCAACGTAAGGGCGGTCAGAGTAGACGTTCCGAAAACGTGCCTTCACCTTTAGAAAGTTTGTCGATCGGTGTTCCGGTAAATCCGATATAGGTTGCATTCGGCACGGCTGCCATCAGATAATTCCCGAAATTGCCGCCGGTGGTGCGGTGTGCCTCGTCAATCAACACGATGACGCTTTCACGTTCATTGAGGTTCGCGGGTTGCTTGTCAAACTTATGGATCATGGAGACGATTAAACCGCGATAATCGGCGGCTAAAATCCGTTCCAAATCATCCTTGCTCTGTGCGACTTCGAGTGTTGTGATGCCGTAACCGGTGATGTTTCTAAAGAGTTAGCTCTCCAGTTCATTGCGGTCAACAACCATCAACACGGTAGATTTTTCTGTCTGTTCTCTACCGCGTAAGAGTCGTGCTGCGATGTTTATTATGGTGAGGGTTTTGCCGCTGCCTTGTGTGTGCCAGACGAGGCCACGCTTTTTATGCGGGTCGTGGGCGCGTTCAATCACCTTCTCCACTGCGCGGGTTTGGTGCTGGCGCAGGACGATTTTGGTGAGTTGATCGTCTCTGCTCTGAAAGATAATCGCGTGTTGCAACACCTTCAGCACCTCGTGAAAATAGAGCGTAGCAGCATCGCCGCCACGCAAGCGTAGTGCCTCTGATGGAGGAATGGACTGCCAACCGATTTCGGCAGCGTATTTGAGCATCGGCTCCTGGACTGCAGAACGTTCAGACATAACGCCACCATGCTTTGTCAACTTTAAATTTGAGCGTCCGTTCGTCGTAGAGGCGAGGTTTCCTCGTCCGTACAAACTTATGAGTCGTTAATCAGGAAATGCGACACGTGTGTAGATATCCTGCAACGGCAATTTGCATTCAATAGAATTCAGCAGCAGCACATCGTCAGGCGAATGAAACGCTTTTTGTCCCCACAGTGTCTCCATAAGGCGATAATGCACAACTTCGATCCTATCTTGTGCCACAAGCACATATTCTTGCAGGGAGGTAAGTTCTTGATAGTGTCTAAATTTCTCACCTCTATCATAAACTTCAGTTGATGGTGAGAGCACCTCTACGATAAGGATAGGGTTAAGCAGCGTGTCAAAAACATTATCCTCAAAGCGCGGCTTATCGCAAACAACGACGACATCCGGGTAGAAATAGGACCCTGTCGACCTTGTCCGAACGCGCATATCGCCGCTGTAGATTTCACAACCGCGTGGTCTTAATTGGATGTTCAGTTCAGTGGTTATATCCACAGTGATTATATTATGTGCACGACTTGCCCCGGACATTGCGAAGATTTCACCATGAATATATTCGCTTTTGTATTTTGCCCTACGTTCGGAAGCGAGGTATGCTTCGGGCGTAATGTAAGACTCGGCTGCTGCAGATGCCATGTTTCGTCTCCATAAATGTAGTTTATCAGATTATAGCATTTTATAGGCAAAATGGCAACAGATGCATAAATATTCCAGGGTCATTCAATTGTACGATTTGGATATTGGTTTTGCTTTACATAAGTTCTTGGGAAAAGATCGCGAGCACAGCTCGCTCCTACAATCGAAAAAATTCACATACGTAAAGTGAATAGGGACAATTGAATAGCCCTGAAATATTCTGTCACGATGCATCCATGAGTGGTATAGCGGATCGCTGCCCTGTCATCAGTTCGTCCAACATAGCGTGAAACAATTCGTCTAAATATTCAATTTCTTTTTCAAGGGCTGCGGTTTTCTCATCAATTGCTTGAAAAACGGCAGCAATAGCGCGTTGTTCGGGAAGCGGCGGAAGCGGTATTTGTAAGTTAACAACCGCGTCTTTACTTAATCGCTGCCGACCTGTCGTACCCTGCATCTTTCCGGCAAGTGAAATGCGAACATTAGAAAGCAGTAGGTAATAGAAAAGATAGGATATATCACTAACGCCTCCTATTTCCCGAATTGGAATTATTTCAGTTGTTGCAATGCCAAATGGCGTAGGCAACTTCTTAATGATACACTGTTTTCCGTTTTCAAAAGAGGGTGTAATTTTAGGAAGAAGAATGTCTCCAGGCTCAAAATAAGTTCCACTCTTTAGTTCATCGTGTTTTTTGAGCGTAAAATCTTCCGAAACAAGTTTTGCAATTGGAATCAATTCCATCGGCACAAACGGAATTTCGTTATAGTCTGCATATCGTAAGTTTTTTGGTTTCTTTGTAAATGTAACTGCTTCTGCCAGACGTATAATTTCCCAACTCTCAGGAATCTCGCCAATCTCTGTCTGTTTACGCGGTTCACCCTTCGTGCCGTGTGAAAAGAGATGATCCATCAAGGCTGCTTTGTGCTCGCGTGCGAATGTGATCTCGCGTTGTCGGGTTAATTTTGCTTCTTGGATGGTCTGTAAAATGTGGGCGATGGCGTGTTGTTCGGGGAAGGGTGGACACACAACCGAAAACTCTTGCAAATATCTATAGTGCCGATTGTATCCTTTATTAGGCACGTTAAGATTCAAGAGGGTGTAATAGAAAAAACGGGGATGGAGAATATCACTGTTTACGTGAAGAAGCTTTGTGCCATCAGCCCCAAGGGCAAATGGAAAATCGACATATTTGAAAATGCGGGTATGATCTCCAAAAATTACTATAGGCAAATTGTCAGAGATTACAGATTCAGCCGAGTCTGTCCAGCCAGCAATAAAAGATACCCCTTGGTCAATGACCGGAAATTCGCCAGATTCCTGATAGTCTCTTTTCGGGATTGACAGTTTTTTCTCGGTTTTAACCTTGCTCAAACAATCTATAAAAGGCAGCGTTTTCCAATGTGCTGGTAAACTCATCTCGTTCATTAATTAAGTGGGCACTTCGGAATCGGTGCGGTTAGGAATGCAGATCGCATTTGGGTGAGGACACCGCAAAACCGTGAAAAAAATCCGCAGAAATCCGCAGAAACACCCTATCAAATACCCCAAGCAAAAACCCTACCGGGGGATGAAAGTGTCTCTTTTTAGGCTTCACTATAAATGCGGACGATTCTCTTGGTTCTATCAACTTAGGATTTTTTTGAAGGCTTCGGTGGGGAATTTGAAGACTTTGATGGCGAGTCCGGTGATTCCTCAACTGCGTCACCGTTTTCGGTCTTCGCTTCAGCATAACCCTTGGCATAGCCTTCAGCATAACCTTCTGCGTAGCCTTCCTTTCTCGCCGCCTGAATACGCTTTTCTTGTCTCTCAAGGAACCAATCTGACAATAACATGATGAAGTCAATGCCTCCTACTATCATTCCAAACAGAATAACATGCACCGTGTGGATTGTCAAACAAAAAACATAGATTTCCAGTTTTCAGTAGTTAAAGGGGGATGTAAGTAATTCGGTCAATATATTCGTCTTCGTCAGATGCACCAGCGATGAGAAGCAACTGATCAATGATCAATCCGGTTGGCACTTTGCGATTAATCGTGAAAATGCCGGGCACATGGTGTCCTGCTGCCAGATGGTCAGAGAGATGTTGCGGTATACTTTCCCGATTGTTTGTTATCAAGCTAAATTGGTTCTGTTCACACCACACTAAGATTTCTGGGTCTGTCGTGCTTTTCGGAGGAGCACCTTCATCACCAACCGCCAAGACCATTAGCGATGGTTCATGGTAAAGCAATTGCGTACGGTATCTCGGAGAAATATTTTCGTCTATCAGATACCGACGCATTTTTATTCCTGTTCATTTTTGGATGGAGATTGTGTTGTGCTGGATGTGTCGTTTTTTGGAATTTGGGGATATGAAGTATCAGAATTTGCTTCCCTTTCTGCTATAAGTTTACGCAAGCGAATAACAGCGGGGGACGGATTTTTCGCCTGTTCTTCTCGTGCCTTTCGGCAGTATTCCAGATAATTATCCAAATATGCACCAACTTTTTCTTGATTTTGAAGATAATATAGGATCGTGGCGTAAATCTGTTCCAGTGTGGGTGTATAGTAATGATCAGCGATGACTACTGGCATTTTGCCATTGTGAATATATTCGTATAGGATAGTCTCAATACCTACACGTGTGCCTTTAAGACGAATATCATTTTCTGCCAAAAACATAAAATTATCTTCAAGAGGATAGATCTGTTGAAAATTACGGATTTGTCTGAGGATACTGTTTTCAACGAGCAAAAAAAGTTTATGCTTATTTTGAATTAGATATATAAGTTTGCCCAATACTGTGTCAGCATTCCGTCCATAAGTAAGTCCGGTTAATAAACCCAACGTCAAGAATTCTTTTTGTCTGAATAAAATTGATTCCTCCCAAAGTTTGAAGAGAAAATCAACGCACACGTCTAATACTGAATGTCCATTCATTTGCTCTTCACCTAAGGCAAGCACAACACTGTTGTAAGGCTCAGAGAGCTTCCAATCTGCCCGTTTTGCGATTTTCAATAGTAGGTCTGAATCAAAATCACCAATACGATCCCTAATCCCTAATTCAGGGTCACCCATGAGGGGCCTCCATGTGTCTAAACTATTATTGTCCATCGTTTGCTTAAGTGCCTTATTATCATCCTTAATTTTTTCGGTGTCATTTTTGATGGCTTGGATATCTTGGGTTAAACGCTCACTAATTTCCAACTGCACCTGTTCAATTTCATTCTTAAAATCCGCTAGCATAGAATCTGTGTATGTTTGCTCAGTAGTGCTATTTTGAATACACTCAAGCACAGTTTGATTGAATGCTTCCTGTTTGAATGGCAGTTGTGCATAAAAATCAATAATCACTCTCTCAATAATGGGACGAATTCTCCGTTCAAAATCCATTTTGGGCAATTGATGGTTAGGGACGATAATACAGTTTTGAAAAAGTGTTGTGATTTCCGCTATTTTTTCACTTTCATGTAACTGTGTGAATTGGGCTTCATCAGCATCTTTTAGTGAAGCAATAACGTTGTCAAATGTATGGTCATCCACTTCAACCGTTTTTGGATCAGTAAGATCAGCAAAATCAGACGCGTATTGCTTAACTACCTTAACAAAAGACTTTTTGAAAAGTTCCGCTGCTGTAGTGTTACAAAGCTGTTTGATGGCGTGGTTGATACCACCAATAATAGAAAATCCAGTGCCTACAATATTGTAAGCCTTGAAGACTAAACCGAGTATTGTCATGGATTTTCATCTCCTATCAGGCGTTTGCTAACATTATAGCTGAGATTTACATGTTGAAAGGAACGCAAGGTCCCCCCACGACCAATGTTATAATCGGGAATCTTGCATTCATTCAGTTTCACAGGAATATACCATTTTTGGTCAAAAGATAGATCCTTTAATACCTCAATTGCCACGTCCAGCTCTTGATTCATATAAGTGTCAACACGGTTATTATATTCCTTTGAGAAACATGGAATAAAAAAACCCCTTCCTGAATCGCCTGACGAATTTTGTCCTTCCATAGGTCTCCCGGCTCAAGATCACGCCAATCTATCCATGCATCCATGCCATGAGATGTCAAGTCGTGGTAGAGTCTGTTGGCTGCTTCTTTATTCTGACGGACATAGGAGATAAAAACGTGCTGCATTTATTGTGTATCCTTTTGGGCTGTTGATTTCTTGAATGTTATGATAACATACCAGATGAGAAGATATCAAGGAAATATCATGGGTATGTCAGAGACATTCAATTGGCCATTTTTCGATTAGATTTTCACCGCCAGGCCCGATAGAAAAACTGTCCCATTGTGTAGTAGGTTGGGTTGAACGGATATCGCCAAAATCGTCCAAATCGGAGAAAAACGTAACTTTCTCAAGGGGCGACACATTAACCAGAGACCGAGTGAAACCCAACGCCTTTGGGCTTTCTGGAACCCTTGGTGTCATAAAGTTGGGTTTCACTGCGTTCTTGATTGTGGAGACGATATGTTGAATATGGGGGGTATTTGGCGTTGCCCATCTATCTTCTGAGTTCCGTTCAACCCAACCTACTTTGCTTAAAATTCGCGTAATCCGTGGTTCAGATAATTCGACAATTGAATGTCTCTGCGTTTGAATAAAAAGGGGTAATTAAATGTCAAAGGTTCGTGTATTTGTGAGTTTTAAGTTTAACAAAGATAAAAAACTTCGAGATGACTTTTATGGTGAGGCGCGCAACGGGGACTCTCACCATTATATTTTGGACTCTTCGCTCAGAGAAGACTATCCAGAGGAAAAATGGCTAGACGAAGCGAGAGATCTGATTCGCAAATGTGATATCGTAGTTGTCCTTGTGGGACAAAATACGCATAATGCCCGCGGGGTCGAAAAAGAGGTTACGGTAACACACCAGTTAGAAAAGCCAATATTCCAGGTTAGACATCGGCGAAAGACTTGGGGTAAGGTGAAGGGTGCTGGAGAGTTAATAGATTGGAAGTGGAAGAAAATAGACGCGAAGATAGAAGAATTATTGAATTTGAGATAGGCCAGCACGTAGGTTGAGCTGAACGAAACCTCAGGAATTAAAGTTTGGCGAGGTTGGAAACCCCGCCAGCGAAGATTTAATAACGATTATCTGTGTTATCATTACCTCCCGCCTGAGCGTTTGAGGGCTGCCCATTGGGTTGCCAGTTTGCCTTGCGGTTCGACCGGCAGGAACGCCTCAACACCTTCCATTATCAGATTGATTTCGTCCTCGTCCAAGGCACGGGTGAAGACAGCGTAATCGTCCATGAGACCGGCAAATGTCTCGCCGCCGGAACCACCGAGACGGTAGGTTACGTTGTCGCCACGCGTCTCTTGGAAATCTGTCTCGGCGACTTTCTTGCCATCGGCATAAATTCTGAATTTATCGCCATCCCCTGTGACGGCTACGTGCATCCACTTATTCTCTTTGACGATCCCGCCATCGGTCTGACAAAGGACTGTCCACCCACCGACCTGCCCGCGCCAAGAGAGAAGTCCTTGGTTTTTGTTGAGGAAGAAGGTATTGTGTCCGGAAGCACCCGGTAGACTCCGCCAGATATGCTCCCATTCGGTGCCCTCAAAGTTTGGGTTAATCCAAGCGGAGATTGTAAACGGATCGGCTTTGAAAATGTTGCCGTTCAGAGAGTCGGAGGTTTGCAGCTCGACATAGGCAGCTGGGTCAAGTTCGATCGCGTCTCCAAATTTGCCTTCAACCCACTTGGATCCACCTTCAACCTTGCCATGGTTATCGTTGCCAGATGCGTCTTCTGCATTACCTTCAAATGGGAAGTACGCCACCATATCCGGGTCCTCACCTGTAATCCCTAAAGTGGCACTCATCAGTAGAAAGGTGACTGCTAAAACTAACGTAAAGGTTTTCATTGCAATTGCTCCTTTTTTTCAGCTTCAAGAGGTTTGTTCACGTTGGTTAAATACTAACATATATGATGAGAAAAATCAACTGTTGAAGCTGTCAGAACTGTGATTTTTGGGATTTAGGGATTATCAGGATAAGAGGTGTTGATAAGGGATTCATAGAGATGATGGAGTTTCTCGCCGATGCGCCGCCAGTCGTAATCTTGTTCAACGCGGGCGCGTCCGTTTTCGCCAGTCCTACGACGGAGGGTTGTATCTGTAAGCAGTCGGATAACTGCATCGGCGAAGGTTGTCGGTTCATCAGCGATAAAAATTTCTTCACCGTCTTTGAGGGCTAATCCCTCGGCACCGACGCTGGTAGAGACAACCGCTTTGCCCATCGCCAACGCTTCCAAGATTTTCAGGCGTGTGCCGCTCCCAATGCGCAACGGCACGACAAAAACCGTCGCTTCGGCGAAATAGGGTTTGATCTCCGGCACCCGTCCGGTGACAATAACCCCATCTCTTTCTGCTAATTTTTGGACACGTGCTGATGGATTCCCACCGACAATCGAAAATTGGACATCAGGCACCTTTTCCTGAATCCGAGGGAACACTTCATCGGCAAAGAAGGCGACAGCGTCTTCGTTTGGATACCAATCCATACTCCCGATATAGATGAGGTGTGCCGGGGCTTCAGACGTAAAATCGGGTTGGTAATGTGCCACATCTACACCGTTAGGGATAATCGTAATCGTGTCTTCCGGGCAGTGTCGTTGAAAAACAGCGGCATCAATGTCAGAGGTACACGTGACCGCGTCAAACTTCGGGCTTAGCACGCGTTCATAGCGTTGGAATGCAAGTTGCTGCGTCCAATACGCTAACTTATAGAACGGGTGGGTCGTTTCATCGCAGAGTCGCCGCCAAATCGCAGAATCGACGTTCTGCTGTGAAAGCACGCCCGGGAGGTCGGTATCCGCCCGAAATTGTGCGGTGTGGAACATCTCGTAATGGACGAGATCGTAGTTTTCGGTTGCAATGAGCTCCCTAAATTTCTGACGATAGGCAGGGCGCGCGTAGCGTGCAACGGTGATCGGTTGTCGTTTGCGGAGAGCAGTGACGAGTGTGCCAAACGATACGCGTGGGAGGGTCGGTGTGTTGCGGACGAGATGAACCTGAATGTCTAACTGCTGAAGTTCTGCAACCGCCCCTGTATCTGTCGGTTGTGTCTCCAGAGCGAGCAGTGTCACATCATTTTTCGTTGCGATCTGTTTGAGGAGGTTAAAAACCCGAATGCGTCCGCCATCGGTAAGCGGAAACGGCACAGTCGGCGATAAAAAAAGAATTTTCATGTTTTTAAATAGCGCAAAGCGTGTACTGTCTCGATAACGGTTACGCCAAATTCTTCCGCAAATTGCCGTTTGCCTATCTCGTAACGGTAAGGGACGGTCCCGGGACCACCCCAAGAGAGCGAAATCGCTGCGATACGGCTACCGGGACGCAGTCTCTTCGGTTTTATTCTCTGCATCAGAGATCCCAACCTTCTCTTTTAGCGTGTCTATGAGTGTGAGCAACCGTTTTTTGGCGAGTTGACGGGAACTCGGTATCGGCGCGGGCGGTTCAAAAATAGTCCCGCGTTCACTTTGCACCCAGCCTTTTATCTCGTCACTCGCCTTGATGCGGAGCCATCTACTCCCAAGATCAAGGTAGATTTTCAACCGTCCGTCCTCTTTTCGGATATTATAGAGGAGCAGCATATCTTTTATCTGCCAACGCATACCCTCTTCAACTGTGGATACTTGTGCCCGTCGTGACAGCGGTATCTTCATCGTTTTAAAGCCTTGGGTCAGTTCCTGAGACAACTTGCCTTCTGCAAGCGGGGTTTGTGCGGCTAAATCCACTTCAAACAGCAGCTGCAGAATTTCAGCCTTCGATTGTTGATAAACGATGAGGTTTTGATTGCCGTTCTTGATATTGTA
Organism: Candidatus Poribacteria bacterium; assembly: GCA_963668035.1. Lineage (GTDB taxonomy): Bacteria > Poribacteria > WGA-4E > WGA-4E > WGA-3G > WGA-3G. The sequence continues at coordinate 3,395,191 of OY764073.1, forward strand.
AGTCTGTTTCCCTATTTTGTCTTGTATGAACCAATGTTTGTTTGTCTGTCGGGTGGAGACTTCCAGATCCGTTGAGAGCGCAACTTTGTTTATCTCAAACTCCTCTTTTAGGTCAGGGAGATAGACATCAATCTGGTTACCTGTTCTGATGACTATATATCCGGCACCGGTGGCATTTCTGAGCAGCCACTCCTCGCCACTGAGCAAAACCTCAAGCACCGGCGTACTCGGACCGAAGCGGATATTTTCTGTCATATTCGCGAACATCTTTTGCCAATCGATTTCCGATCGCAATGCGTTGTCCAAGGCTGCCCCTTTGAGTTTCGCGCGATGTGTCAATGCCGCGCTAAACAGAAATTCACGTTCCAATATGCCGCTATTTAGGTTGCTGATATATTGCCGATCGAAATTGAAACGATACACATCTTTCGTGTAGGCGATCGGTTTCGAATTGACTGTCGGTCTCCCGCGTATCGCTGTGCGCGTGTGGACTTGGAATTTCGGTGTTTCTGTCTGCTCAATTGGCGGTGCTTGAAGAATATAGACACCGATCCCGAAACCGACAGCAAGGATAAAAATAATGCCGAAAGTTAGGTTTTTCAAAAGTGCTTTCATCGTTCTCGTCCTGTCTTGGTTTTCCCCTTAAACGGGTAACAACAAAAATCAGTTGACATTAAGTCGCCGACAGTGCAGAATTAACGGGACACTGTTACCGGCGGGAAACGAAAGTATTCGGTCTCAATCTATATTATCCACGATTTAGGAAAATACGCAAGTGTTAAATCCTTTAGCAATAGCATCAAACGAACAACTTCGCGAAACCGCGCCAGCGGTTTTCGCCCTCCTCTCCGAGTTAGGAAAACGTATCTATCTCCCGAAAGGTATCTTAAGCCAGACGGCTGAGGCGAACACGAAAGCCTACCGGTGCAACGCCACGCGCGCGATTGCCTTAGATTTTTCGCGGGATGCCGGCGACATGATGCACCTGCCGGTCTCGCGGGAACTGGTCCCGGAACTCACACCGGAGAACATCTACGGCTACGCGCCCGTCCTCGGTCAGCAAGCGTTACGAGAAGCATGGAAAGCACATCTTTTGCAAGAGAACCGGGCACTTGCAGGCAAAACGTTCAGTCTTCCCATTGTGACAAGCGGTATGACGCACGGGTTTAGTCTGCTCGCCGAACTCTTCGTGGATAATGGAGACACGCTCGCGTTGCCAGATATGATCTGGGGAAACTACCGACTCATCTTCCAAACCAAAGCGGGTGCGAATATCCAGAGTTATCCGTTCTTCAACGCTTCAAGCGGTTTTAACACACACGGATTGCGTGAGGCACTTGCCAACACTACTGCTGAAAAGTTACTCATCCTCCTGAATTTTCCGCACAATCCGACCGGCTATGCGATTACCTATACAGAAGCACAGCAGATTGTGGACGCGATTGTTGAACGGGCAGAGAGCGGAAGCCGTATGCTTGTGATGATTGATGATGCCTACGCCGGTTTGTGGTACGATGCAACCGTCATGCAGGAATCGCTTTTCGGATTGTTGGTCGGATGTCACCCAAATGTAGTGCCAGTGAAGATAGACGGTGCGACTAAAGAAGAATACGCATGGGGGTTACGTGTGGCGTTTCTCACCTTCGGGCTCAGCGAGGCGGCGATGCAACCGATTGAACAAAAAATCAGTGGTCTGATCCGAGCGAATACCTCCGGCGCAGCGCAGGTCTCCCAAACGTTAATTCTTGAGGCGATGCAGGCACCGGGTTATGCTGAGCAGAAACAGCGCAACTATGAAACGCTTAAGGCACGGGCGTTGAAAGTGAAGGCGGTCGCGTCTGATGCAAAATATGCGGAATTATGGGAAGTGTATCCGAGCCATGCAGGCTATTTCACGTGTCTGAACCTAAAATCCGCAAACGCGGAAACTGTTCGGCAACGCCTCCTTGAGCAGCACGGCATCGGCACAATTGCACTCGGCGAGACAGCGTTGCGGATTGCCTATTCCTGTCTTGATGCTTCGGATATTGAGACGGTCTTTTCAGTAATTGCGAGAGTCGTCGAGGAATTACGGCGCGGCACTTAGTGTGTGCGCAGTGAAATACAATTTTAGCAATCGGAAACCGGACGCTGATTTCCGATGCCCGATTGCTGAATTGGCTTCTATTGTGCTGCTTTCAAAGCACCCCATGTTGTTGTGATTTTTCCACTCGGTTCAACAGGCGTGGTGAGTGGGTCTCCGACAGTTTTTCGGAAATAGACGTCGTCTTCAACATCATTTGGACCCGCCCAGACCCAATATGCTGTTGAGTCGGGATCTTTCAGTATTTCACGCATCGTGTCTGCCCCGAATCCCCAGATACCGCTGCCAAACTGGTCGAGTTGCGTCGCGTTCTCCCAGCCGCTATCATCGAAATCGGGTTGTTCCCAACCGTCTGTCCGGTCTGCAAGTGGTGCGCCGGCATCCGCTTTCCAAGTATCGTCGGAAGGGATATAGGTGCCGTCGTCAAGGATAACATCAAACAGAGCCCCTCCACGTCCGGTAGCTCCGGGTTCCGCGTCATGAACATAAACAGCAATGACAGCGTAGCCGTCCGGCATGTCAAACTCGGTGACGGTGGCTTGCTGCCAGTTGTCGCCTTCGGCAACCTGCTCGCCGTTAATGAAACCGACCCACGAGTTATCGCCATTGATACGGAGTGTCGCTGCCCAAGTACCTGAAGCGACTAAGGCAACAATTAAAACCAAAATAGTTGGAACGAGAAATTTTTTCATCTGATTCTCCTTATTTGTTATGTGTGATTAGGGATTGGGAAAACCAACCCCTACGGGTTGCGTTACTTGTCATCGTTTTTAATGCGTGCCCATGTGATAGCGAGTTTGTCTTGAGGTTCAACGGGAAGCGTGCCGATCGTATATCGGAAATAGATATCGTCTTCAACATCGTTCGGACCGCACCACACCCAATTCGCTTCACAGTCTGGGTCTTTGAGAATTTGACGCATCTGTGGGGCACCGAATCCCCAGATACCGGCCCCGAATTTTTCATAAATTTCGAGTTCGTCTTCCCATTTGCTGTCGTCGAAATTGACTTTTTCCCAGCCATCTTTCCGCTTATCAATAGGATCCCCGGTATCGCACCGCCACCCCTCTTCGCCTGTGCCGATGTAATCGGGTTTATCGTCAAGGATGATGTCGGCGAGGAATCCGCCTCTACCAGCGGCTCCGGGTTCCGCGTCGTGGACGTAGACAGCAATGACAGCAGACCCGTTTTTCAGTGTAAATTCGCTGACGGTCGGTGCTTGCCAGTTCCCACTTTGTGCGACTTCTTTACCATCAATAAAAGCGGTCCATGTGTTGTCGCCGCTAACCCGCAATGTGCCTTTTCTCGGCACAGCATTTGTCGTTTGTATCAGAAGTGTGCTGCTTAGGAAAAGCGTGAGTACTAAGCAGCGCATCAATAGTACTTTCATAGATACCTCCGTAATGGCGCGGTAGTGAACCGTGCCGATTGTTGGTTTGAAATTTCGGGGTTACAAACCCCTCTTACATTATGTTGTCGTTGATTCCAGTGCTAATTGTCCTGCGAGGTCTGCAACGAACTGATAGGCGACACGTCCAGACCGTCCGCTTGAGGATGCCTCCCATTCTAACGCGGCACGGTGTAACGTCTCCGTTGGCACAGAGAGCCCGCGTTTTCGCGCGTAGTGAGAAACAATCTGTAGATAAGTCGCTTGCGAAATCCGATGGAAAGCGAGACGCAAACCGAAACGGTCACTCAGCGACACCTTCTCTTCCGTCGCTTCGCGCGGATACAACTCATCTTCATCGTTCTGAGGGTATTGGTTTTCGCGGACCTGTCGGGGCATCAAGTGCCGTCGGTTTGAAGTGGCATAGATAAGTACATTGTTCGGACAGGCGGAGATTCCGCCTTCTAACATCGCCTTTAACTCGCGGTATTCCGGTTCATCTTCGTTGAAGGCGAGGTCGTCACAGAAAAGGATATAGTGTTCCGTGCGTTCCCACAACACCTCCGCAATTTCTTGTAAATGGACAAGTCCCTCTTTGCTGATGCCTACCAACCGGAGCCCACTTTCTGCATAACGTTCCAGCATCGCTTTGACGAGCGAGGATTTCCCGGTACCACGGTCGCCCCATAGTAAGACGTGGTTCGCTGGTAGCCCTTGTAGGAACTGCCGCGTGTTCCTGTCTAATGCCGTATACTGTGAGTTTATACCGATGAGGTCCGTGCTGTCAACGAGATGCGGATGTTTAACAGGCATGAGATACCCCGTTCCGTTCTGCGCGCGCCACTGAAAAGCGATATAATTGTCGAGACATTCGCTCGATGTATCTGCTGTGTGTGCGTCCAAGCGATTTAGCAAACTATCGGCTTTTTCAAGCAGTGTTGTGAAAAGAGGCAAGATGCCTTCTATCTCTTTATTTTTTTTAGACATAGTTCAATTGGCTTGGCTTAGCATATCAGCTGATGCTCTCCGCTTATTTTTCGGTAGGGTTACATACCTGTTTCAACCACGCCTCAATTTCAGGGTCTTTGGCGATTTCCTTGAATGACCACGTGATACCCCATCGGATACCCCATGCAATGCCAACAGCAAGCATGACCGTCACAAGGATAGCCCCTGATGCATACAGTAAGAATAGGATGATAACTCCGCCGAGAGTTGAAGTCATTGGTAACTCCTTATATTGTAATCCAAGTTGCCACTAACAAGTTTTTAACGTTTTCACAAGACTTGTCAGTCACTTTCCTCACCTCGTAGGGGTGATATTGCTTCGCAGTGAGAATAGAAACCGATGATTTGGAAGTACTGCTATTGATCTGATTTTTCGGAATCCTTGATAAGCCCTTTCAGCCATTTTTCAAATTCAGGGTCACTATAGATAATTTTCAATAGCCATCTGCCACCCCATCTGAAACCCAAGGCAATACCGATGCCAAGCATGACTGCCGCGAGCAGAGCCGCTATTGGATACACCAATATCAGAAATATCATTTCTACCAAGCCTGGCATCCCCATTGGTACCCTCCTTATTATCACCATGCACGCTTCGGAAATGTGCATACCGAATTTATGGAACGATTTTTTTCAACGCTCCCCATGTTAGCGTTAGTTTGCCTGTTGGATCAACAGCGAGGGGCTCGCCGAACGTTAAGGTGCCGAGGTTCGCCGATTCGTCTGGATTCAGACCGTACCAATCCATGAACACAATCTCCGCTTTCTTCTCCGGATTATCTGTGCCTTCCTCATATCCGGGCGTAAATCCGACTTCGGTGCCCTCCTTGACTTTTACCTTTGTAAGCCACTCGAACGGCATTGCAACCTCATAAATCATACCCCCTTTGCCCAATTCAGGTGTCGGTACAATCGCAATATCGGACTTCGGGAGATTCGGATTTTTGACGCCGCTGAAGTCGGTAACGATGGCTTTCTTGTTGATAAAAGCGAAATTAGGTTTGCATGCAGGCTGTCCGGCACCTATATTCTCCCAATCGATATACAAAAAGATGGTATCACCTACCCAGGGTTGACCTGCATTCGCGGCTGGTGCAAATATATCGTCGCGCACCGCTGCCGCGAAATAGAAGGTTTTTGCATCATACATGGTCGACCAGGTCATCGTCAGATCGTCTTTCCCTTTCCACGCCGCTTTGCCACGCAGAAGCTCTTTTTCTGAATCAAACGCGACCCAAACAGCATATTTCCAATCGTCCAAGTTTCCATCAATTTTAGGTGCGTTCGGAATAAAACCGGCAATAGACTCTCCATATTCCAATCCGAACGCATCGGTGTTGTCCTCTGGCAGGAACGCTCCATTCGCTGAAAAAACGAGTAGAGCCCCGAGGATAGTTGACAAAAGCATCGTTTTCATCATTTAATTCATCTCCTTTGCTATGTGTTAGGTGCAGCTTCAGTACTCTGTGTAGCGATAAAAAGATAGACACAAGCGGGCGTTTTACCTTTAGACTTAAACTTTCTCAGACACCTGTTCTGCGAGTCGGGCAAGGGCAGGCGACATGTCTAATTTGTCAATTTCTGTCTCAATGAGTACAAAATGTTGCGTCTCGGCAAGTGCTGTCTTCATGGCAGCGTCAAATTCGCCCTCGGTCCGGACAGAAAATGCCCTTCCTGCCCCGAAGAGTTCTGGCACAAGTGTATAGTTCCAATTCTCTATATTGTTAAAGGAGCCTTCAACAAGGGGGCGCATGGTCCCATATCCCTTATTGTTTAAAATCAGAATGATCGGATTGAGTCCGTAGCGGATAGTTGTTGACAACTCCGTGCCGGTCATTTGGAATGCTCCATCTCCGACGATCACGATCGGCCGGGCATCGGGTCTGCCGAGTTGTGCGCCAATAGCAGCAGGAATTGCAAACCCCATTGAGGTATAGTATGCTTGAGAAATAAATTCCGTGTGTTCGGGCAGACGTAAATCCAGGGAACCCCAAAGACAATCTCCCACATCGGGGATAACCGTTAGGTCATCACACAGAAATTGATTGAGTTGTTGGAACAAACGCTCCACAGTTAACATTTGGTCAGGGACCATCACAAAGGGGTCCGCCACTTCCAGTACCCATTCCAAGTTGGTTTCAGGGCGTTTGTCAAGTTGCGGGGAACATAAACCCTCCATAAAATCCTCGAAAGTAACATCTTCATAAGTGGAATAACCGACTGCGATTTTATCCGAGATTGCATAGACACTACGACTTCGCACAAGGTTTGCAGTGTAAATCCCAAGGTTGACATCGGTCATGAAGGCACCCAGTATAATAATACAATCGGAAGTTTCAACAAGCATTGTGATTTCTGATCTGCCCATTGCGCCCCCATAGATACCCAAGTAGAGCGGATGCGCTTCCGGCATCACTGATTTGCCCAACAGCGTTGTCACCACCGGGATCTGTTTTCCTTCTGCCAGCTTAAGTAATTTGTCTCGATATCCGAATCTATGCAGTTCAGCCCCCGCCAAAATGACTGGATTTTCGGATTGATTGATGAACGCAATGGCATTCGCTAAAGCAGCATCCAACGTTTCGGGGTTACTGTGGCGTCCACCTATTGAGGGGCGTTGGTGGCCTGCTCCGTGTATATTTAACATATCGCGTGGGAGTTCAATGTAGCCCGGCCGCTTATGCCAATAAACTGCATCCAACACTCTGTCTATCTCGTTAAAGGCGGTAAAAGGTTCGTCAAGGAGTGCTGATGCAACCGTTATCTCGTCATAGATACGCTGCTGTGTGTAAAAATCTTTACCTTTATGGTGCAAAAGTGCCCCCTCACTACGCTCCTTCATTCCAGGACTACCGCTAATGACAACGAGGGGTGATTTTTCAGCGTAGGCAGCGGTGACAGCGTTAATCATAGATAACCCACCGACACCATACGTCACACACGCGGCTCCCATGCCGTTTGTGCGCGCATACGCATCCGCAGCGAATCCTGCTGTCTCTTCTCGCGTTGTGCCAATGTGTTGAATTGGACTCTGCTCAACCAGATCAAAGAACTGGACCACATAATCACCAGGGATGCCGAAGATGTGGTTAATATCGTAACTTTCTAATTTTTTTAGAAGGTACTCCCCAATAGTAAGTTGTCTATTCGGCATTGGAACTCCTTGTCTGGGAACTTCTCAAAAACTCTAAATCCAATGTTGCTCCAGGTTGAATAAGGCCGGAGGTTATGAAACCCATATACTGCCGGATGCGGATAACGCCGTGCGAATCATGCCCGCAAGGTTTGAAGCCACAAGCAGTTCTGCGATAATCGCTGCCTCGTCGCTTGGAACACCGCCAGCTTCAAAAATGTCGGTGGTGATCTTCTGTAGTTGTGCTTGTGTGAAATTTGGCATAAAAAGGTTGTTAGTGGCTACCTCTGTTTTCTGCTATGCTGCGTCAGAATAGCGATGGAAAATGGCGATACGGATCGGCGGGTTCACGGAAAAGGATCTTTTGACGTTCCGTTAGTGTTATATCCGCCGGTGTCGCCACACGCCGTGAAGTCCAAGCGATGTGTGAGACACAATACTTGTAGAGCAGTGACCGACGTTGATGCTTACCGTTCCATGCTGCTGTACCGTGTGTCAATGCCTCAGTAAACAGAATTGCCGAACCCGCGGGCGCGTTCGGAATAACAACACAGGGTGAATCTTCGGGTGCAGCCGCTATCTGTTGTGGCAACTTATAATTGCTTTTATGGCTGCCCGGAATACAACAAAATCCACCCTGTCCCGGTCCCGTATCCGCGAGGTTCCATGTTACAACGACGAAACCGTTGTGAATCTCGTTGTCTCGGAATGGATAATATTGCCCCGGTTGTGCTTTTGCTGTCGGCGATGTGGCACCGTAGTCGGCGTGCAACCCACCTCTCGGCATGCCTTCCTCCATATACATGCCATAGATCCGGTCGAGACGAAAGCAGTCGCCTAACCGAAATTGAAGTATCGGCATTATCTTCGGATGGTCGAGGAGGTTACAAAACGGTTTTCCCCACTGCAGAAAACCGGAGCCGTCCGGCGCGCTCCCAAATCTTTGCACCTTTCCGGGGGTAGGCAGCTGTTGCGCGTCAATACATTGATTAAGTGCTGCGAGTTCTTCTGGGTTCAAGACATTTTCAATAACGAGGTAACCTTGCACATCAAAGAGATACTGTTGCAACTGTAGATCGCTCATGTATCTATTCTCCTATTATCTACAGGTTCAAATTTTTAACCACAAAGCAAGCTCAATAAACGTTGATAGTCAATTTAGCATATTGATTCGGTATTGTCAAACAAATTTTCTTTTCTTCTTTTCTGGAATGAAATGAGGTGAGGCGCGCTCAACGCGCGCCGCCAAGAGTGAAAATAGACCGAGAGATATTATTCGTTGATGTAATCCGAACGCAGCTCAAATGTATGTGTCACCCAGCTACCGGCACGGTTGTCAAGTTCAGCTTCAATTGCCATTATATCTTCCAATTCCCCATAAGCATCGGCATCTTCTTGGTTTGCAAACTCCATCTCAAAAAGCCTGTGCGGGGATTCACCGTAGTAATTGTCGTAAGAGGCGACCGCTTTCAACTCAGGGGGACCGGCGAGTATTGAAGAAATAGACGCAATCCACTCCAGATATGCCTGTTTTCCACCAAGCGGATAGTCGATAAGATAGACCCCTTTAACCTTCCACTCACCTTCCTCGCCTTTTGCGTAGTCGGAACGTTGGATAAACGTGTGTACTGTTGTGTCGCTTGAGTGATTCGGAAGGTCTTCAAGAATAGCAGCGATCTCTGGACGGTTTAGGTAGGTCGCTGCATCCAGAAAACTGTTAAAATCAAATTCAACGAGCCGGTTCGGACTCATTTCGGGGTCCCTATTATCGTAAGACCTGATCCGAACGACCTCTTCGGGGGCCTGCAGCGTTGGGACAACGGATGCAATCCATTCAATATAAGCCTCCTTCCCACCTTCTGGATAGTCAACCAACCAGACTAACCTCACTGGAATTGCTTCCATATCTGTCATCGTCTCATCCGTAGTGGTATCTGCTGGAGGCATGGCATCCATTATCATATCTTTTCCTCTATCACAGCCTATCAATGCGACAAGCGCGATGAGGAGCATCAAGGACAGGTTTGCTAATTTCAAAGTCATCGTTTAATCTCCTTTGGTAAAATGAATTAAGAGTTTCCTTACGATTCCCAAATCGGTTCTGGAGTGTCCGCTCGGAAATTCACTGTCCGTGCAAGAACGAACAGCAGATCCGAAAGCCTGTTCAAACTCCGTATTATTTCTGGGTTGACATCGGTCTCGTGTGCCAGATGAACGACACGCCGTTCACTGCGACGGCATACGCCGCGCGCGATATGTAAGATAGCACCGGCAGCACATCCACCGGGCAGAATAAAGTTCGTCAGGGGCGGTAGTTCTTCAGAGAGAGTGTCTATCGCGGTTTCCATCACTGTTGTGAAATCCGCGGATATGCGGGATTCAGATGCTTTCGTGTGTGTCGCAGGGGTGGCCAAATCTGCGCCGACCGCGAAGAGGTGATTTTGGATTCGCGCCATTAGGTTGGAGAGGTCCCTATCGTCGATAAGTGTTTGTGCATAGCCGATATAGGTGTTCAGTTCATCGACGGTCCCGATCGCCTCAATTCGTGGGGCATCTTTTCTTATGTTTGTTCCACCGTATAGCGCGGTTTCACCAGAATCGCCAAATTTAGTGTAGATTTTCATATCCGTTTATTATATACTTTGAGAGCGGAGGTGTCAAATGAAAATTTTAGGAAAAATAGATAAAATTAACGTTGTCGATTTACGCGTGCCTACATCGGATACACTGCTCGGTTCGGATCCGTTCCATAAAAAACCTAACTATTCCGCAGTGCTAACAACGGTAGAAACCGATACCGGACATCACGGCATCTCTGTCGCTTTTACTGCCGGTGCCGGAAACGATTGGATCGCCTACGGGGTTAAAGACCTTGCGCAACTCGTCGTCGGGATGGATGTGAACGTTTTTATTGATGATCCAGGGGCGTTTCATCGACTGCTCGTAGACCATCATCAGTTGCGCTGGCTTGCAGACGGTGTCAATCGGATGGCAATCGGGAGCATCGTCAATGCGATGTGGGATGTCTGGGCAAAACTGGTGGATAAACCGCTTTGGAAACTGCTGGTCGATTTGCCACCAGAAAAGATTGTGCAGTCTATTGATTGGCGGTACCTGCAAGATGCACTGACCCCTGATGAAGCCGAGGAAATACTTGGCACGCATCGGGACAGCCGCGAAGTCCGTGAACAAGAACTCCGCCAACAGGGACCGAAGGCGTATTCCACGGCAGGATGGCTCGGTTTGACAGATGCGCAAATTATTGAGACAGTGAATCAGGTGAAAGCGGCAGGGCTTGACTGCTTCAAGATGAAGGTCGGACAGGACTTGGATTTTGACAAAAAACGCCTCGCCTTTATTCGGGAGGCGATCGGACCGGAGGCGCGTTTAATGTTAGACGCAAACCAAGTCTGGGGCGTTGATGAAGCGATCGCCTATATGGAAGCTTTGGTGGAATTCAAACCGACGTGGATTGAAGAACCGACAGCGCGCGATGATGTGCTCGGTTTTCTAAAAATATCACGCGCTTTAGAAAAATACGGCATCGGTGTTGCCACGGGCGAACAGGTGCCGTCCCCTGTTATCTTCAAGCAGCTGATCACGAGCGGCGCGATCCAGTACTGTCAGATTGATGCAACACGGTTAGGCGGTGTCAACGATGTACTGGGTGTCATCTTAATGGCAGCAAAGTATAATATACCGGTTTGTCCGCACGGTGGCGGTATCGGTTTATGCAACATGATCCAACACTATGCGCTATGGGATCAAATCTGTGTTGCTGCGCGTTCGGATACACAGGTGGTTGAGTATCTAAACTTCCTTCAAGAGGAGGTTTTCCTACACCCGATCCAAGTGCGTGCGGGTGCCTATGTTACACCCACTGTGCCGGGCTGGGGACTTGAAATGTACCCGGACTTCATCGAAAAGCACATCTATCCGACAGGCTCGGTCTGGCAGGGCAGAGAGGTATCCGGAGGCGTAACCTTTTTGGCGTAATTAAGGACTCAGTTTTTCGCGCCTTCTGCGCGTTCTTTAAATGCTGCTGCGCCTGCTGTAACCCAGCCTCCAACGCCTGTCATTAAGAACCGCACGCCTGCGCTGACGTATTTCTCGACCATAGTATCGAGCGTCAAGGTGCCAGCAACCCGCCCGGCTGCTTGGATACGCGCCAATGCTGCATCAATTGTGTTCTGGACATCTGGATGGGTCATGTTTCCGATATGCCCCATAGAAGTCGCTAAATCCGAAGGCGCGACGAAAAACACGTCAATGTGATCAACGGTAAGAATGTCGTCCAGATTGTTAATCGCAACAATATCTTCAATCAAGACGACAACGAGTGTCTGTGAATTGGCTACGTCAAAATAGTTGTCTACACCGTAACCTTGGCGACTGGTATACATCCCGCGGTGTCCGATGGGTGCGAATTTTGTGCCATCCACGACGTTTTGTGCTTCCGCTTTCGTGTTGACATGCGGCACAGCGATCCCCATTGAGCCGCAGTCAAGCGTACGGTAGATGAGTGCCTGATCGTTGCGGTTGACACGTGTGATGGAGGTCAGCCCCCAGAGGTCACAGGCGCGTGTCAGATCGCCGATTCGCGAGGCATCGACAGCCCCGTGTTCGCCTTCCAGCCATACACCGTCGAATCCGTTTGGACCGAAGATGTCTATATCGTCAGCACTCGTTAACCCTGAGATGACGTACGCGAGGTCGCCATCTGCCAACTTTTGTTTTACACGATTGGGTCGTATTGTCATAGATTTCTCCCATGCGTTTGTTATCGCTCTCCCGTCAAGGCTCCATGCTTTCGCTTGGAAGATGTAGACAGGCGCAGCGTGTTGAAATTTTATTTGACTTTTGTTACATGCTCGTAGGGGTTGGGTAACCCAACCCCTACGGGTCCCACCAATTATGTTTATTCACTGGTCCTGGCGCGCAGCAGATAGAGCCCCATCGCGATGTTCAACGGCGGGAGTATAGCATCAAAGAGTATCCACACCAAAGTTCGGGTATCGTCGCCGATGGGTTTAAAGTCTGCTCCGGCTCCCATGATGCCGAACCAGTTCCAGAAGAACATAATTGCTACGAAGATGAATCCGTAGAACAGCGTGTTCGCTGCTATGAACTCTTGAACACTCGAATCTTCGCCGACACCGCGCATACGAATATAACCAAATATCAACCCCAAGATTATTGAAATCGCTGAGAGCGGGTTGATATAATCCCATGTAGAGCTGTATGGACTTTCATCAGTGGAGGTGTGGTAAAGCGGCTCGGTGATTGTCTGGATAGCGACGATCGCCGCAATAACGATAAGCACAACGCCTAAGAATCGTTTGAAGGCTTCCATGTTATTCTCCTTATGTCCCTGATTGGGTACAGTTAAATCCTATCCCGGAAAATTGTCAAATTTGCTTCTATTATACATGCTGCGACGGACAAAGTCAAAACCTATCCGAATTAAATCTGGCTAAATGCCTCGATTTCTGTAGCATGCCTTTCAAAATCGCGCTCGGCGAGGACTTTGAGTGTGTCTAACTGCGTAAGTGTGTCTAACTCCCAAAAATCGATTTCTGGATTAATCCGTAGATAATTCTCGTTTAGCAACAGTTTTGCTGTCCGTGCAGATGCCTGAGATTGCAACGTCATCACGTAGGAGGTCAGTTTCGCACCACCCCATCCTGTGATGAACCCCCACCCGCGTCTGTTACGGTACATATTGACTGAGTGCCCTGTGCCGATGGACAGCATCCGGACCTGTGACGCGTCTTTTCCGAATGCCGAGAGTGCCTCTGTGAAGGCGACAGTGGAGGGATTATTTGCCCAGAGTCCACCATCTGCAAGAAGAAGGTAGTCGGCACACGCCGTGGGTTCTCCATCCACAAAAACAGATTTCGGGGCAAAAAATGTCGGTGCCGCACAAGAGGCGAGGATAGCGTCTCTCAGACCCACAGTTTTATCTGTAGCATCGCGGCTTCCGTAATCGGATCTAAAAATATGGACTTCACTTTTAGCAATTTCCGCACTTGTTATCATTAAAGGCGTTTTAATTTCACTGAGCGGTGTTGCGGGGATATGTTTGGCAATAATCTGTGAGAATTGTGTGGTCGGGTATTTACTAAAAAATAGCGGGATACGATACCACCTTTTTCGGAAGATGTGGGGTGCCTCGGTATCAAAGAGTTCAACAATATCCGCCATCGGGATATCGGAGACGGCGGCACCGGCGATAATCGCGCCTGTGCTTGTGCCAGCGATGAGGTCGAAACAGGTTTTGATACGCGTCTGAAAAGCTTCTTCAATTTTAGCGAGGAGTTGGGCGGTGTATATGCCGCGGGTGCCGCCGCCATCTAACGCGAGGATGTGGAAGGTGTCCGTGTTGTTCATTGATTGTTTATTTGTTAGTTAAATGTCTGCTCGAAAAGCCCCGACGCGTTTTTCTGTTGCTTCAAGTTCCAAATCCATATCCAGAGGTTTCGCAAGAAAAATGAGATTTTCTGCTAACCAAGGCTTAAAATCCCGTGCTTCGTGCGGCCAGATAGCCCGTAGATCAATTTCTTGGTGGAAGGAGAATTCATGCATTAGATGTTTCGTCCTCCGATTTGTCAAGTGACTGCAGCCAACCTTCAACATAGGATTGTTGTTTTTCATCACCGGCTGCGCGTGCAAGTTTCAGAGAGATTTCTAAATCCGTTCTTGCTTCTGCATCCCGCCCCCGGCGGATTTTATCCACAGCTCGATGGGCGTAAGGTTGTGAAAATTCTGGATCTCGCCGAATTGCCTCTTCATAATCCGCTACCGCTGCTTCATATTGAAGCAGCTGCCGCTTTGAAATGCCTCGGTTCATGTAAGGGACCGCACTCTCAGGATAGAGCTGAATTGTCCGGTCAAAGTCTTCAATAGCAGATTCATGTTTTCCAAGCATCAACTTTGCAATTCCTCGGTTATGATAGGCTTCCACCAACTCTGGGTTCAACTGCAAAGCCGCGTCATGATCGGCGATGGCTGCTTGATTATTGCCTAATTTGGTCTGCACGAAGCCACGCTTCGTATACGCCTCTGCATCCGCAGGGTTCAGCCGGATGGCTTTATCATAGTCGGCAATCGCTGCTGCATACTGCCCCAAGGCATTGTTCATATTGCCGCGTTGGGTGTAAGCTTCCGCATAACCAGACTTAAGACGAATTGCCTTATCGTAAGCTGCTAACGCTTTCTTTTCCTTTTTTTGCTCCGATAGCAGCATGCCAATAGAGAACCACGCGCGAGCGGCAACTTCGTTATCAATTCCCTCTACGACATTCGCGAGCGAACGCCATTTCTTAAGTGCTGCCGCGATTTTCCCTTTTTCTTGCAACGCGTGTGCATCGGCAATTGTTTTATCTATTAGCGAAACTGTCGCGGATGTTTGACATGCTTGCTCGGTTTCCTCAAAAATCGGTTTTGTTGATCTTTCACTCATGAGTTTCCTCCTCTGTTTCTGGCTTATAAACAAAATATCATATCTCTTTGCGAAAATCAACCGAATTTTATTTGACACGAATTCACACTTTCTGCTAAAATGCTATTCAAAACAACAAGGCAAGGAGAAATAAATCATGAACCGTAGAAATTTCTTGATCCAAGGGAGTACTGCAGTGGCAGGGCTGCTGCTCGCGAACAGTCCGTTGCGCCTTTACGCAGACCACCACGAGCAGGCACATAGCCATGGACATACACTGCCCAAACTCCGCTACCCGTACGATGCGCTCGAACCGTCTATTGACAAACGCACGATGGAAATCCATCACGGAAGACATCATCAAGGTTATGTCAATAAACTCAATGCAGCGATCGCACACGATCACAATTTGGAACATCTGTCGATTGAGGATCTACTTCGGAATATAGATAAGGTGCCGAAGGATATCCGCCAAGCCGTTATCAATAGCGGGGGCGGACACGCCAATCACACGCTTTTCTGGAGCATTATGATTCCTGGCGGTAGAGCACCGACCGGTAAAGTTGCCGAAGCCATTCAATCCACGTTTGGATCCTTTGATGACGGCAGCGAGATGTTCGCCAAAACCGCGAAAACGCATTTCGGCTCAGGCTGGGCATGGCTCGTCGTTGACGATAAGAAGAAGTTGCAGATCTATTCAACATCTAATCAAGATAGTCCGTTGATGAAAGGAGATACGCCTATTCTCGGTCTTGATGTGTGGGAACACGCCTATTATCTGAACTATCAGAACCGGCGCGCCGATTACGTTGATGCTTGGGGGAAGGTCGTCAATTGGAAACAGGTGAACGCCAACTATGTTGCGGCGATGGCAGCTTAAAACCGCGCCTACCGAAAGATGAGGAGGCCTCATGAAGCGTAGAGATTTTTTGCGACACAGCGGTATGACGCTCACCGGGCTGCTGCTCAGTCCGTGGGCAGTCTACGCCTTTCCAAGCCGTGTCGGTGAAGTGCTTGTTCCGTTCACTGATCAGCCGGAATCAACTTCAGAACGCGTCTTGTTGGATTGGAGCCAATTAGGGACCTTTATTACGCCAAACGATCAATTCTTCAACGTTTCGCATTACGGCAAACCTGAAGGCGATCTTGAAACATGGAAACTTGAAGTCAGCGGTTTGGTTGATAATCCGCTAATGCTCACGATTGAAGACATTAAAGCGCGTCCACGGCAAGAGGTAACCTTTACCTTGGAATGCTCCGGTAATCATGGGTTTCCAACGTTCACCGGTGCGATTGGGAATGCGAAATGGGCTGGCACACCGCTGGCACCTATCCTTAAAGAAGCAGGTATCAAAGAAAACGGAATTGAGGTTATCTTTTTCGGACACGATGTCGGCGAAGAGGAACGACGTGGTGTGAAAATGCGCCAGAACTTCGCACGCAGTATGTCCGTTGAAGACGCACTGGCGGGGACCACGCTCCTCTGCTACGAGATGAACGGTGAACCCTTACCCCACGCGAACGGTGCGCCGCTACGCTTGATTGCCCCGGGGTGGTACGGCATCGCCTGCGTCAAATGGCTCAAACGGATTGAGGTGCGCAATACCCGCTTTATGGGGAAGTTCATGGCGCGCGATTATGTCACGATGCGTGAAGAGAAACGTCCCGATGGCGAATCGGTCTGGATGGAGACCTCGGTCGGCAGGACGCAGTTGAAATCGTTGGCAGCAAAAGTGACGCGCATCGGCGACAAATACCGCATCTACGGTGCAGCGTGGGGGGCACCTATTGCTACCGTTGAAATTAGTATTGATGGCGGTGCATGGCAAAAAGCGACGATTGACCCGGAAGCGGACGCGGAATTCGCGTGGAAAATTTGGCATCTCAACTGGAACAGCCCATCAACAGGCGAGCATACTATTGTTTCGAGAGCCATTGATACAAACGGGAATATCCAACCCGCGGCGGATTCTGAGTATATCACTGGGAAGCATACCTATTGGGAGAGTAACGGACAGGTTGTCCGCAAGATTAACATTGCGTAGGAGACTTGATTTGATCCATATAACCGATGCACAGAAACAGCAATATCAAGAAGAAGGTTATTTCATCTTAGAGAATGTTATCCCGGAGCCGCTGCTGGCGTTACTTCGCGGTGAATGCGGGACCTTTATCAATCAAGCAGATGCCGAGATGGAGCGGCAGGACACAGATGTGCTGGGGCTTAACCATCGCGGTAAACGATATTTCGTCTCAAACTGCTTCAGGAAACAACCGAAGCTCCGTGAGTTTTTGTTCAGCGACCTGATGGCGGAGGTTTGCCGTGCCACTTTAGGCGAGACAGCGTATCTCTTCTGGGAGCAATATGTTGTCAAAGGCGCGGAAGAGGGTATGAAGTTTAGTTGGCATCAGGATTCGGGGTACGTCGGTTATCCTGACCATAAGCCGTATCTGACCTGTTGGTGCGCGCTTGACGATATGTCTGAGGAGAACGGAACGGTCTATGTGATGCCGTTTTCGCGTATCGGCGTGCGTTCATGGGTGAAGCACATCCGCGATGATGAGAGCAACGATCTGGTCGGCTATTTCGGGCCGGAGAAAGGTGTGCCAGCCGTTGTGCCTGCGGGGAGCATTGTCGCGTTTACGAGCGTCAACTTCCATTGTAGCGGTACAAACCACACGAAAAACCTGCGCCGTGCGTATCTTGCGCAGTATTCTGCGGAGCCGCTTTTGTCGCATGATGGGAGTCGTTTGTGGGGCAATGCGGAACCGTTGTTGAAGGATGGGAAGTCCGTTGTAGGAGAACCGCCGCCGGAGATTACTTCACGGTTTGATTAATCTTCTATTATCAGTTGGAGGCGCGGTTTGCAACCACAGTCAATATGTTGTGGGTGCAGCAGAAGTTCGGGAGCGGGTTCCTGTGGGTTGTTTCGAAAAAAAAATGATTAGCCCAGAAATTAGCAGTGCGGGGATGATGAGGCGTGTGAGGAGTGCGCGTTTGGACATGGTTTGGTTTTATCTACGTTAATCGATGTGCTCCCTTATATCACCGAGGACAGCGGTATTGGGTAGTCTTTCTTCAGGTGTTGGATGCCCAAATCCTATGAATTCGATGCGTCTGCCTCTAATGTAGAATTGCTTTCCTCTTTCATTATTGCGCACGGGTATGACAAAAAAAATGTCTTGATTTTTGCATCTGAGATATTCAATGAAGTTTCGGATTTTTTCAAAAGGGGCATCCGCGTCGAGCAGTTCTTTGAGTTTTTGCTCATCTTCTTCATCAAGCGGTTCAGGCGTTGCCAATATCGAAGTGAGTTCCACTGCGATTTCGACTTTTTCAAACTCGTCCTCCTCATTTTCGAGTTCGTCGAATGGGATTGCGTCGATAGTGGTTTTTAAGGTTTGAATGATTTTGAGCATTGTCGGCACGAGCTGTCGTGCTTTGTCTGGCTCCGCGTTTTCGAGTTGTTCAGTACATTTTTCATAGAGATTGTCAAGTTCTCTGACGACGTTTCGGGGGTGGCGGAGGTAGCTGTCGCTGTAGGTTTTGAGATATTGTCGTTTATGTACCTCAAAGAGTTCTTTGAATTTTTCGGGCATTTTGCCATTTTTAGGGTTGAGTGCCCAGAAGTTGTGGGAGAGGTAGCGTCGAATTTCGCCTTCGCCGTATTTTTCTATGTCGGCGGCGAGTTCGGTTTTAAATTGTTCCATGACAGCGGTGACAACATCGGTAGGTTTCATGAATTGCGCAAATTGGATGATAGCGAATTCTTTGTGTCGATGTGCGAGTCTGAATTTGAGGTCTTTTCGTTTTAGCATAACTCTCTCCAAACGTCAAAAATTAACTATTTGTTATTTTTTTTTGTTTTCTGGACAATGGGTTTTCAAGGCGTAAATTATGAACATTTCGTGAACATGGCACAGAATTTCATGAACATTGGCGATTTGTTCAATTTCCGTGTTCATGATGTCATGGATGATGAATCCACTCTATACATGGGTTTGCGGCGGTAATTTCTTCGGTACGCGATGAATTCTTTAGTACAATGTTCATTAATGTTCATGAAATTGTTCATGATTTTTTTTGTGCTCTGTAAAAGGCATAAACTTAGTGAGAACGTTGGTTGATGGCGTTGTTGAATTTTTATTTTCAAAATTTTCGTGAACAATTGGGCAATTTTTATTTTTTCTATTGCTTTTCTGAAGTGCTACGAGTGTAGTGTTTGCTTGGCTCGGTAGCGTTTGCTGGATGCGGTTTGTTTTTAGGTTGTTCATAAAATGCTAATTTCGCTTGTTAACGTTCGTTAATTTATGTGATGCCTATATCGTCTGATAAATAGGTTCGTTTCGGTGTTTTTGCAGTTTTATCACATTATGTATGATACCTTGTCTATATATGATAACTTATTTAAGTTGAAAAGTCAAATTTATTTTTTATCTGAACCGGGATTTATGGGATTAGAGGATTTTCAGGATTGTAGACGAGGGAGTTTGCGTAAGTTCTGTTCTACTCTTCCTCAAACTCTTGTGTGGTGAACTTTAGCGTTTGGCAATTCTCCGTCACGGTGCGGACAACGTCATCAGGAACTCCATCTGAAACATTGGCTTCAATATCCATCGTTATTTTAACATCTGCGTTTGGTAGACCGGTAAGGTGCTGGATGACTTCTTCTATAACCTGCTGCGCGTCTCGTGCTGCGCGTATTGGGTTTAAGTTGACGGTGCCGTAGAAACGTTTGGATGCTGCTTGTGGGGGAGTAACGCCAGTCCCCGCGCCTTCTGTTTGTTCTCCTGATGCACCATAAGACTGCTGGTCTTCTTTCCCATCGAAATCGGGAGGCGGAGACTCCGTTTCTGATTGCTGCGCGGCATCTGCTTCAAACTGCTTCGCTGCTACATCGGGTTTTACCAACACGCTTGGCTCCTCAAGATAGATTGAACCGTCAATGCTGCCGAATTGCAACCCGCTATACTGTCCGGTGTCGTCAATACTGTTTGCGTACCCGAATGCTTTTGTTTTAATTCCCTCCCGAACGGTATCAAGGAGGACATCGGAATCACGTAAGCGAGATAGATAGAGATATGTCGCAAGGCATTCCCATACGCGCTTGAGACTGATATGGGGTTTGTCTTTCCAGAGCCAATTGTCGAGTTCCATCTTTAACAAGACAGGCGACCATTTGGTGATTAACTGCTGGTCGTTTCGGACTTTCGCAACTGCCTTTGCAACCGGATTGTCATCCGACCCGGGAATGGGTGTTGCTTCCCATTTTATGGGATCTGTCCCTTCTTGTGTTGGGACGAGGAGCCACCTATAAGCCTCGTTAAGTCGCATTCCAACGGTATCGTTGCTCTGCTCTTTTCCACGAGTAGCTTCGCGCCGCTGGTTGGCATCGAGGTTCAGTCCTTCAGCTTCTTGGATGATCAAATCCCACGCGAGATACCGACGGGTTTCGCGCTCAAGTGGTTCCCATTCGCCAGTGTCAGGTGCGACGAAGATGAGCATGTTGCGATAAGTCCTTGGAATGTCGCCACGTTTGTCTAAAATGTTCAACGCGGTCGCAAGTGCTTCTGAATCTTGTGCTCTTGTTCGATGCCCGGTTGTTGGTGGCAAGATTACCAGTCGTGCTGTGGATTCGTCCGGTACATCTGCTGACGCGGGACAGGGATGGACGGCTGTGAAATCTCCACGTCTTTGCGTCTGTTGACGCAATCGGCGGACAATTTCTCTCTCTACGATCTCTGGTTCTAACTTAGCGGCACGGTCTTCCATTGTTCTGCGGAGATTGGGGTGGGTGTCGTACCAGTACCTTTGGGCGCGGGTGTAAAGGTGCGTCAATCGCTCCGTTAAACGTTTGGTTGCATCATTGAAGACTGCAACCTGCTCATCGGGCTGCACGACTCCGAGGCGAATCCGCATCTCTTCAAGACCGCGTACGGTTTGCCCACTTCCGTGTGGCGCGCTTCCCATGAAGATTGTGCGTGCTACACGTTGTGCAGCGGATATTTTACCAAAACGCGGGAGACTTGCGTCGATAGCGCGGGGTTCAGAACGGTTGCCATCCACATCTTTATCCACAACGGCATTCCAACTTTCCGGTAGATAGCGTAGCAGTTCCTCTCGCACGCGCGGTGAATCGAGTGGAACAGAGCCGGGCAGAATGAGTGATGCGCGATCTTCGTTTTCCCATAGGTAGTGGATGACAGCTGCCATTAAGCGTAGCACCCCCCGGGTTTTTTGGAAGTTATCGAGGGGTGACCAGTCGTCATAGAGTCGGTCAAATAGCTCAGGATGGATCGGATACGCCCGCCGAAGCCGATCAAGATAGAGGGCATCCCGACATTCAACTGGAAATTCTGTAGGATTTTCGTCGTATAACTGTGTGAACGCTCGACAGGTTGCATCCCGTGCGGTTTGATCTTTGACAGGTAAGAACAACCGTCGCCGCACGATCTCAAACCCTTCATCTGCATCAACCGGTCTCCAAATACCTTCAAGCCTACCGATAGTGTGCTGAATTCGATCCAATGCCGCTTGCCCTGCCTCGCCGCCGATTTCGATGTCGGATTCGGGGATTGAAGCGACGAGTTGACTCCGTTCAGACTTTTTGACTGCCTCTGTCAAGGATTGTACGAAGGTTAGGTTCGCGTCAAACGAACCGGCTGGCAAGCCGTTGACACCGTATATGTTGCGGGTATACGCGACTAATTCATCTATGAGGATAATCGCGGGGCCGAATGTGTTGAGGAGCGTGGTGAGGTCGTTTGCGCCGGGGGCGACGCTTTTTTTGTCAGCGGCTTGGACAATTTCATATCCCTTTTGTCCGCCGAGTTGTGCGGCGATGTTTCCCCAAAGCGTTCGGGTTGTAATCCCTTGGACGTTTTGTGTACGGGTTGGATTGAGAACCGTTCCTACGATAACAGCGAAGCGAACAGTTGGGAGTTCGGTAACTTGTGCCTCATCAAGAATCTGTTCTGCGCCTTCCATCTGATCGACGTTTGCCTCTCCGCTGAGAAGGTGGTATAACGCTAACATGCTATGCGTTTTTCCGCCACCGAATGCGGTTTTTAGCTGGACAATGGGTTCTCCGTCTTGACCTGTTACCTGTTTAACAGCGGTAGCGAGCAGCCGTTGCATGCCTGCTGTGAGGTAAGTTCGCGCGAAAAATTCTATTGGATCTTGATATTCCGCATCTGCATTGCCTGCGACGACTTCACTGAGGTCGGCGGCGAATTCGGCTTGGTGAAAACGCCCTGTTGCAACGTCAGAATGTGGGGTGACGATTTCTCGCCACGGTGTAAGTGGCACTGTTTTCCTCCAATAAAGTATGGTTCTGTTTCTATAGGTTTCAGCGTTCCGGTACCCCATTCTGCCTTGCATGTTAGGCGGTGATTGTCGTCTATAAATACGAGGCATTGTTTTGTCGTTCACACCAATTCCTTCAATTCACGTAGTTTAGCCATAACTTCTTCAAATCTTTGCATCCAATTTTCGTTGCGTACCGTGGTGCGTCGATGCATGGATTGTATAAGGGGCTGTGCCGCTTCTGCCTCGTCAAGCTGCTGATCTAACTTTGATAACTCAACTTCTTCTTCTGGGGTTAATCCGGTAGAAAACTTCTTATCGAGTAAGCCGTGATAAGCCTCAAGTAAGTGCGTTGGGAGCTCATAAGCAAAGGCGTTTTCATCCTCATCTGGATGCAATTTGCGATATTCATCCATTGGAACGATCGCGGCCACAGGCTTCCCGTTTTGTTCAAGTACAAGGCTCTCATGTCCTTCCCAAGTTGTTCGTAGTAAGTTTTCAACCTGACGCGGAAGGTCGTCTAATGAAATTGTTTTATTCATGGTCGTGATCCTCCAGATTCAATTCCTGCTGAGTTTCCTGCACTTCATAGTTCGTTCGTGCTTCCTGAATATGCGTCCATGAGGTAATGAGTGTGTTATAGGCAATCGCCTCCTGTGCCCAGCCTTTGCGTTCACAGATGGCAAAAAGACGATACGCCAATGCTCGTGCATTCTCGACTTGCTCACTGCTGAGTTGGTTTGCCAAACGTGCGGCTTCAGTTTCACCGCCCTGATCGAGTGCTCGGATAAGATATTGCGTGCATTCCCATATATTTACGCGTCTATCCGAAGTTGGATCCCATTCATCAGGATATTCCTCACGGGAGAGCAGGCGAACCCTCCCCGTACGGGCCTGAAGAACACCTGATTCCGCTATGCCCTCTACACTGGTGTCTCTTGCACGCGCAAGGACTTCGGCATCACCAAATGACGACTCTCTCATCCCGTACTGTTCAAACCACGAAACGCAGAAGCGGGTATCGGCATCAAGATCGCCTTCTTGCTCGGTGAAGTAGGCATCAAGTTCAGCATTGATAATTTGCAAGGCTGTGCGGACACGCATTGGACTCCCGTCCGGTTCAAGAACACTGCTGTAACTTGAGAAAACTGCCATGCCGGGCCCGATTGCTGCTTGCGCGAGATCGACTGGAGCGATGTTACCTCGCTGCAGGTGTCTGAGCGCGTCAGGTAGCTCGCGCCGAAGTACGGCAATAAAACGCGTCGGGGCACCATACTTGCATCATCAGAACGTGGGCGACAGACGAGGACGATTGAAGACGCAAGGGCATTCGCACCAATAGCGATAGTGCGTCCTCTACGTTCTGTTCTCATTGGTAATGTGCCTGTAATCTGAAAACCAGATTTGAACAACCCTTCAAGCATTGTTTCCCACCCTGTTGAAGCAACACCGCCATCCGCCTTATCTGTTTCAGATTGCTTAAAGGCATAGTAAACGGTCATTGGATAGTCAGGATGCACGCGAGTACGCATGAGTTGAAAGGCTTTGCCTAATCCTGTCAGGAAATGTTCCTCTGCCTTTATCTTGTCGCCGCCAAAACGGTGAGGTGTAGCAACCAATTCTTCGACTTTTGGGACAAGCATCAGGTTGAATAACCCGGGATATATATCTTTCAAACCTTGACGAAGCCAAACATAGAAAAAATCCGAGAGATCAGCGTAACCTATGTTGCTATAGTAGGGTGGGTCTGTGGATATAATTGCTTGATTCAAACTCACGATTTCTTCAGCGGCATTAAGTTGGTGTGTAGTGCCTGTCAATTTAGTAGGGAATAACATAATGGCTTTTGTAATCCAGCCAATATCACCATTAAAATATCCTGTACTCGTAAGTGGATTAATTTCGCAATAATCCCACACCATAGAAAGTCCCTGACGAGCGAACGTCCCACGAGGACTACTTGTATGAATGTTCCAACTCGCCAGACTTGAATTCCGAGATCCAAGTTTGCTACTCGCAAATCCCAAGAATGTTACCACAGCTTTAGCATAAGCCTCTGCTCCCTTACAACCGCTACCGATAGCATCTCTTTCTACTTGTTTTTGGACTTCGCTTAACAAATCAACGAAAGTCATCAGTGCTGCTAATTGGCGTGAGGTAAAATAATCCTTGTATGTTTTAAAGCCATAGATGCGTCCTTGAGCATTACTTGCAAAAGTGCCGCGCGCTGGTTCCGTTGGGATTTTGTCAATGAGGTTTGAATCTGAAAGGTATTTTTCGGCTTCTACCGATACTATCGTGTGGGTAGAATCAAAAGACATGTAAGTTCGTTTGCCATTGACTTCAGCGACAATTGCTAATGGCATAACACCCATCTGCCCAGCGTTTGCCTTTTCATCAATATAATCGCCCTTAGCAATACCTATATCGCAGACTGGGCACTTGAAAGTCGCCTTGATTTTCTTTCCAATTTCATTTACAAATCCTGTTCCAGAGGCAATCTTCTGACTTAGGTTTTCATCAGGATTCCCTGTTTTTACTTCAAACGATAACGTCTTTTTTACTTTATCAACAATTGGTTGAACCCAAGTTTTCCTCCGCTTTTTCGTGATCCAAAAAGATTTTACAAGGGGCATTTTTGTCCTGCAGGCAGGATTGGGGCACTCTACTGTTCGCGCCCAAACCCACGCAATAACTGTCGCTTCACCACCCGGCACTTTCACTTTTGGGTAAAGATGCCCGATGCGCTTTTCGGCTTCGTTCCGCATCCACTCTCCGTAGTAGCGGACATCCTCTGCTAAACCTGTAGTACCTTTCCACGTTTGACTCTGCAATGAATCGTCTTGCGCGTCGGGATTTACAGGGGGCTGTCCGGCGAAACGTGGCGGAATCTCAATCATTGCTTTTGTGATTAGCACAGCGACGGGATTTAGGTCGCTGCCGTGTGCTTCTAAACCGAGTCGTTGTGCTTCCAGTGGAATTGAACCCCCACCGCAAAAGGGATCAAGCACTGGTGGTGGATTCCCATTTGTTGATTTGAGAATTTCGGCGCGTGCTTTTTTTAAAACATGCTCGTTATTAACATTTTCCCATTTTACCAACTCCCTAATAAGGTCAAAAAGGCGTTCGCGTTCGCGCTCTTGCTCCGCTTCGGTTAGATCGTCACGATTGGAAGGATCATCAACGAGTGAGGCGAATAGCACCGCTCGGCAGGCCGCTAAGGGTCGCCGCGCCCACCAGAGGTGTAGTGTGGATGGGTGTCCGTGGCGTATGGATTTTTCGCGTGCTGCTTCGCGGTTGATATCGTCTAAGGGTAAAGCGACTTCAATTAGTTTTTTGTGGTAGGGCATGGTGTCTCCTTTCAATGGAGTATATCATAACACAAAAGGGAGAAATGTGCAAAGCCAATCTCATCTGCATGTGTCGTAAAAACTTGCTATATTATATCCTATAGTGCTGACGTGACAACGCTACAAAGTGATTTAGACCTGCTTTATGATGACTGTGTCAAGAAACCAATAGCAATTACGTCGGTGTCGCTGGATTTTGTATTTCTGTGTGTGCAATAAATTTGGAAGTGCCTTTAGCGATGTAAGGGTTGCACTTCAAGGCTTGGGTTTAATTTCCGCGATGGAAATCTTCCTTAAGCAATCAATTACCTTTTTGCCCAAAGTGAAAAATGTCTTTCAGGCTTGGGTCATGTATTAATCCAAAATTGCCAACAGTCGGTTTATGTATTAGTCCAGAACTTTCAGCAGGGTGAATTCTTTTTTTCATGTTACTTTTGGGGTTCACATAAAAGGGAATACGTTCTGTTCGATCAAATTTAACCCTCCAATTTTCGATTTTGCCCGCCAAGGTTACGCCAAAGGAAAATAGTTGTCTTGAAAGTCCCGTAAATAAATCCAAGTAGCAACCAATATTTCCGCCTTGTACAAAAAATGATATATTATGAAAATGCGTGTTGGAAGGATAAATGATGCCTTCAATGTCAATATTTCTGTGATAAGTCACAAAATTGTTAGCGATTCCTTCCTTAGAGATGAATTTTTTGATATCATCAAAAGCAGATTCGTGTCCACTAAATTCAGGATAGTGGTACAGAAGGGAATGGAACGCTATTTTTGCGATCGACCTCTCAATGTATGCTTTAGCTCTGCTATCTATTACGAATCTACCTTGAAGAGTGTCGGTTCTCGATATATTCGCAAATGTCTCATCTTTCAGATATATTTCTTTTTCTACTACACCTACCGCAACTTTTTGGTCCGCTTTTACAGATTTGGCAAAATGTTTTACTTTGCCATGTTTTTTATTTTTTCCCTCTTTTATAATCATCAAATCGTACTGGAAACAGCCAAATTTCTTTAGGAATAGGAATTCATTTTCGAAATCTCTGGGCTTATCAAGAAAATAATCGGTAGCCTTTGGAGGAAAAATGTAGGTATGTGGAAAAGGGAAATCTGCGGTAGCCTTTGAGGAGAAAAGAGCGGTACGCGGAAGAACGATGTGATTTCTAACCGCGTGTATTGATGCCCCTGAAAGATTGTGTAACATCATAGAAAAGCTGTTGTTTCCAATCCAATATATTGATTCCTGTACACCAAGATGGCTAAGAGGGACTATACCTAATTCAGCAAATCCTTCAGCATCTTTGACTCTTACTTCCTCAATTTTCTGCCATTCAGCATATACCGTTAAAATTATCTGAGGCACCACAGGTTCAAGCGAATTTTCGATCGAATTAAGAGGTATATTTCCTTCAGTTTTCTCCACCAGTAGTTTGAACAGACCTATACGTTTTTCCAAGACAGGGTCTGGCATCAACATTCGGTCGGGCGGAACCCCATAAATTTTTTGATGATAGCGAGATGATTGTTGATCTTTAGTTTCCTGACCTGATTCACTCTTGATTTGACTCCACGTACGGCCAATAGGTCCTCTCATTTTTAGGATTATATCAAGTTTGCCTAGTTTCTTATTACACCGCTCACATAAGTGGTTGTCAATTATCCATTCCGGAGCACCCTCCTGGACTTGTAGCAGAAATTTGGGAAAAGCATGTTCTTTATTTAAGTCCTTATTTTTCTTACAATAAATGCATTTGCCTTTTTTCATCGGAGTTCTCCTTTTAATCTTGCGCTAATTGACATAATTAAATGAGGGTGTTTCATAAATAAAGTTGTGAAGTGTCAGGATAACAGGTATCCTTTAATGAAAATTCACCCATTGAAGGAGTCTCCGATGTATTATCCTGACATGAAAGAGTATATCACATTTCTTTTTTTGATGTTAGATGAGTTCTCAACAACGCAAGAAAAAGTCTCCAAAAGAGGAAGACCCGAGACTTATCCCGATGCTGCGTTGATCGTTTTGGACACCCTTATGACGCTCAAGGGGATCACGGCTATGCGTGCACAACACGATTATTTGTTTCATCATCCACTTCTGCTTGAAAGTTGTCAACTCCCGGCTTGTCCATCTCACGTGACGCTCGGTCGCCGATATAAAGCATTGACACCTAAACTTCAGGCGTTCACCGAATACGTCGCAACCTCAGATTTCGCCAAGCACGCTGGGTTTCTTCAACAGGTCGTTTATGAAGATAAAAGTTTGTTTAAAGCCTCCGGCCCCGTCTGGCATCAGAAGGATCGTGGCAAGGATCACCTCCCCGAAGGTTTACGAGGCGTTGATAAAACAGCGACTTGGTCTAAAAGTGGGTATCATGGATGGGTGTATGGACACGGACTCCATCTCACCACTATCCGCAATGGCTTCCCCGTGATGTTTGAGGTCTTATCCGCAAACGTCAACGAACGCAAGGTTTTGGATACTAAGAAAGACAAACTCATTGAAAAAGACGTGCGGTGTATTGTCACCGATAACGGATACGTCGATAAAAAACGTGCCGCCGCTTTCGCTGAGGTTTCCAAAGTGCTTTTGCTCACACCCAAGACGACCTTCGCAGAGGCAAACCCGCTCTTAGGGGCTGACCCGCTGTCCACCGCAACACAGGTGGAGACGTGGCGAGCCGCACGAAAGATCGCCATTGAACCTGTCTTTGATTTATTGAGTAGGCTCCTGTCAATCACAGGTGCACATAAACCTTTACCGATGCGAGGCTTGCCTTATGTTGCCACATTTTTGGGACTCGGTGTTCTCGCTCTACAACTCGCAATGTTAATGAATCACCGCTGCGGATTACCGACGCGAAACATCACACACATCAAAACTGTCTGCCGATAGAATATTGACGATTTATGAAACACCCTCAATTAAATTGTACTACATTGCCGAGCAGATTTTCAAATAAACATTTAAACATTCGTGCTAACCGCTTATTTTTTAGGTACAGTACAGAGACATTCAATTTTCCGAAAAAACTGCCATATCCCAAATCGGTTTCGGATAACGAGTGTCTAAAAATCCGCGCTATCCGTGTAATCCGTGATTTGCGGCGTACTCGTCCAAATGCGACCTGCATTCAGACAATTTGAAAATTGAATGCCTCTGGGACATTCAGTTTTCAGTTTCCACTGGTTAGACTACAAAGAGGCACAGCCTAACAGGAAACTATGCTACAACGGACACAATCTGACTGGTTGGACTACAAGATGGAGAGTTGAATGCTCTGAGAGCGATTAGCTTGGTGGCTCCGCACGGGTAAGCAGTTCGCTGAGGTTATAGTTCACACTCGTCACGCCGAAGTCTGGTTCCTTTTGGAATGGTTCTCGGATGTAGCGGGGTTCTTTTGCTGTCTTACCATCCACTTCAACGATGGCGAGAATGAAATTGTCTGGCTTGTTGAATGCGGTGAAAATTTGTGTTTTGGAAACGGTTACAGTGGTTGCATCGCTTGATTTTCCTTTCACTTCAATGAATAACAACTGATTGGTTTTCGGATCCTTGGACTCAATATCATAGCCCGGATTTTGATGGTGCATTTCCGTTGGTTTGCGACCAAGTCTGCGTTCTGCTTCCATAACAGCGGCGATGGCGAGTCCATCTATTCGTTCTCTGTCAGTCTGTGAAACTTCAAAGATTGTGTGGCTTTCAGGATCGGAGGCAGCATCTAACAAACTCTGCGGGACGATGAGCGCGCCGCCGATGACAACTGGTGGCGTAGGGGAAATGTGCTGTTCGTGATCTAATTCGTCTATCCGTTTCTTAAGACGCGCGTGCAATTCATCTGCACGTTGCCGTGCCTTCGCAGCATTAATGCTCGCCATTTGTTTTCCCGCGTTTTCCTGTAATTTCAATTTAGTCGCTTGGTTATCCCAAAAAGTGATCTCTTTCGTGAGGCGTTCCTGTACCGCTTGTCTTGTTTTTTCGATTAATGCCTCTTTATGCTTTTTTACCTCGTTAAGGTGTTCGGGGATCAAATGTTCCGCTGCATAAGCAATAACCTGAGATTCCAATTTGTCCCCGTCGCTCAGCCAAAGTGATCTGGTGTGGTAATGGATCTACGCTTGAGGTATGGACTGCAAGCAGCAGATCAAATAGGTGTGCTAATCGGATTCGGTAGGCTTCAGAGACAAGCCGAAAATTCTCGCTGTCTCCATCAAAACTCCATGGAAGGCTTGCGGTGACAATTTCAAGAGACGGTTCGTTGGTGCGGTAAAGGATTTGATTATCAAGTCTACCATCAGCAGCTTTGTAAGTCAGTTCAATGCCAGCAGTCCCTAACCACGTAGCAGCAACAACTGTTACGTGTTCGTTGGGTAATACGCCTTTAACAATAGCACCTTGTTGGAGGTCTTCTAAACGTGCCAAATTGATTTTTCCTTATGTTTTACTAAAGTTCGGATAATTTTTAACTGGGTTTATGTGGAGAGTCTATCACACATCGTTTAGAAAAGCAAGGGGCAATTCTTTATGGGCAGAGCCATTCAATTTTAAGAAATTATTGGGTTTTACGTCTTTTTCCAGGATCCGTGCGGTTAGGAAACCGCACCTACCGGGCCTGGGGGTGAAAATTCGATCGAAAAATGGACAATTGAATGTTTCTGCTTTATGGGTGTGTAAAGTTTTTGGCAGCATTTTCAGTCCCGTAGGGACGGTATGTTTATAGAATGGGATTCCGCGCGGAGACAGGTTTCCCTGTAGGGGCGACATGTTATAGAGCTGCGGTTAAAATAAATTCTATAAACATTTCGCCCTTACAGGGAAACCAAAGAGGGAGGGGCATCACGTGTTTCTATAAACATATTGAAGAAATACCCAAGCAAATAAACTTTACAGAACTAAAGAGAACAAGGTTTTCTAATAGATTGGACGACGCAACGCTGCCAAAAACTTTACACACCCATTCTTTATTTTGGAGGAGTGTCTTTTATACAGCGGAACCCGCGGAAGATACTGGTGTAGTGCAAACTGAATGAGGTTTAATAAATAAATCGGGTAATGTGGCGAG
Organism: Candidatus Poribacteria bacterium; assembly: GCA_963668035.1. GTDB lineage: Bacteria > Poribacteria > WGA-4E > WGA-4E > WGA-3G > WGA-3G. The sequence continues at coordinate 3,425,962 of OY764073.1, forward strand.
GTTAGGAAACCTCGCCAGCGGTGGAACACACGCATCTCGTGAGGATAAGGAATTACCGAATTAAAAAATTAATCTTCATACAGTTTGTGCTATAAGGGGAACGAAGTCATAAAATGTCGCCCAACCAAGAACATCACGATTGCAATTAGCACTTCAAATATGCCTGTAGCCAGTTGGAAAATACTGGATCTCCTATTGATGGATACAGATGACGTGCTGAAGTATTCGTTCATTGCCTTGACAATCTCTTTGAGATGAGAACGGTGGGTGCGTTGTTTGACTTTGATAAGGCCGGTTCCCATCCATGATTGAACAATTACTTGCAGGTCTGCCTCAATGGATGTAAGTCGTATGGCGGACAGCTTCTCCTCGTAAGGTAGCTGTCGTTTTTCAAGTGCTGCGAGTAGGGCTTCCCGAAATGACGCGTCTGTAACGCCGTGTGCGGCATACCCCTTCAATGAAAACCATAACACCGGGATCACGATAAGAAGGGACCCACCTACAAGAGCGATTAGCCAATTCATGGGACCTAAGGAACTGGAATCGTCGCCGAATAACGGTAGAAAGATCAGTAAGATCGAGGGAGCGAAAACAACAAGTATAGTTGCAAGAAACCATCTATTTGAAAGCAGGAACGGACGCTTGGTCAAGATGCCTCGCATTCCGACAGCTAAGGAGAAGATTGCCATGATCCCGAACGTAATTGGAAGTATAATGAAAGTGATTTTGAGGTAGGCAGTAGGTTCCATTTTTTCCTTGCATTTCAAAATGCTATAGGTCAGATTCGTTAATTTTATTGTAGATGTCGGTGCCCATGGCGACTAATTCCTTGCGGATTTCATCCCAATCGTCCTGATGGTTTTTGCCTTTGTTAATAACAGGAAATTGTACTCTCATCTGCTTAGGCGAGTCATTGTATTCATAGGTGTAGTTTGATTCTGGAAATAACGCCATAATTTTGTCTCTGCGTTCTAGCCGGTCTTTTCCTTGAAAATACAGCTGAATATAGCATCGTTGGTTGGTAAGAAAGAGAGTCACTCCAACATTGCGGATAGATCTGCTTATCCAACCTTCGTTACTGATAGGTACCGGTTTTCCTGCGAATAATTTGCCGAATTCACCGTTGCGAATCGGTGCCCAGAATTCGCTATACCCACCTTCAGCTCTCTTCTCGGTCTGGATATCTATTGCGGGGCCAGCCACATGATGAAAAGATAGTTCCTTATGTGAATTGGCTTGTGCTTGAATGAGATACCAATCAATCGTGCTGTCCTCGTCGCGCAGTCTACACGTGACGATCATCAATTCTTCAAATTCTTCAGCCACCAAGGCTGCGACATTAGCTTTCTTCAATCGGGCATAAGCCTCAAGTCTGCCCCAATGGTCCCAATCTGCTTTACCAAACTGGTTTTCGACAACGAGTGTGCCATCTTCACCGATGGCGACAATGTCTGCTCGGCGGGTGCCGACTCTGGCTTCTAGCTCCGTATCTTCAAACTTACCGACTTCGAGGGCATTAAGATTATCGGCAAGATCTGCGGAGAAATCTTCTTCCCGTTTATATATGTCTGTTAGTGGTATTAGTTTTTGAATGTTCATTTTTATAAAGTAGGTCCTCAACTGCAACAGATAGTTAAGTGATAGTTGCGTGCGGTTGCTGTTTTGCGTAAGATACCTGCATTTCTTGTGCCATTACATTTGGTTCGATCTCCACACGGACTACCCCAAAGTCCGCTTCTTTGACATTCGCTAGGGCCGAACCGATGGCTGCCTCCAACGACGGTGCCTCACGGTGGAAGTGAATCTGCGGTACACCAGCAATCGTGACAATTGTTCCATCGTCAAAGATACTATAGAGTCGATCTGCTTCTTCTTCATTCGGATCGACTGTTAGAATGAATATGAATTCATGCACTTTCATAGTTAGTTGTCCAGAGACTATAGACTTAACGTATGTTGTAAAGCTATGTCAATTCTGGCCATTGGAATTGAACCAATAACTCTGTCAATCGCCGATTCATCTACTGTCGCAAGATTATCAGTCATCACTACTGAATTTCTGAGCAACCCCGCCTGTTGCCCTTCGGGTGTAGAAAGTAAGATAGTGACACGACTTGGATGATTGGCACGAAACATCTTGCTAGTAATCATTGACACAACGACTTGTGGTAGGCCCGTTTGAAGATTGTCAGCTTGAACGATAACTCCCGGACGCGCCGTGGTTGAAAGTAAATTGGAATCTGGAAATCGCACTAAGATAACATCACCGCGTTTGTAGTTTAGCTTTTTCCTCGTCATAGTTGTCATAGATACGCATCTCCGGACTTTCCCAATCTTCGGCAAAACACGCCAAACGAGCACGCAATTCTGCTGCTTGTGCCTTATCAATGCCATGTTCTCGTAAGTCTACAGCACCCGGGGGAAGGAAAGTTACGACGACGTGTGTGCCTTCGCATACATCACTGGGTGTTTCCGAGAGTTCGATTTTACCATTACGGTAAACGCCTTTAATTGTTTCGGACATGGTTACTGCTCCTTATTCATCGTTTTTAATATGGATCGCAACGCTTTGTTAACAGCTTCTTCGGTGGGAAAAGCAGCGGCGACATCTGGTTCAAGCCGGACAATGTTTGTTCCAGCGGCGTATCGCTTCGCATATTTCCCACGAACGCCGTTTTTCAATAGCGTTTCGTCGTACTCTGGACGCAATTCGTCATTCAGTTCGGTTCTGTCAATCATTTTCGTATATTTTCTTTCAATTTTACCATCGCGGAAAATGCCTTCCATGGTTATTAGCATGCAAGGAAACCTCGCCAGCAACAGCCGAGTATGGTTATTTCCACTGTCTACTTACTGAAAAGTCTATATATTTTGAAAATTCACCATAGTAGTTTGTCATATCTAAACTGATAGACGGTTCGTAGTAGCGCAATTCATTGCGCCATGGACAAGGCGATGAATCGCCTTACTACGAACCGGGTTTACCCCTCATTTGAAAGTTGACAGACTAATAGTTTCTCATTAACCTTTCTTACGGCGACTCGCGTGACCTTCATACACCGGATCCAATCGGCATTGGATAAACGCCTCAAACAAGTTGAGGACGGGGCCATAGTAATCAGCATGAATAATAAAGTTTACCCTATCCGTGTTTTTCTTAATCCATTCGCCGACTGTTTCTTGACTCAACCCATATTTTTCCTTAGCATGTTCGTCCGCCAGAAGCGACTTTGATAAATTGCTGTCTGACGATTCTGGATCATAGTGATGACTCGTGTAGCGAGACTTAGAATTCGGACCGACCCGACCAACTTTCAGAACGCGTTCCCTGTCGGAGAAAATGTATACAGCAACCTTCCCTCTTGGTAAGCGACTTGGAGGTCTGTGCGGCACGGGTAAAATTTCAAAATCAATCGCATCCTGCGAAATCTCGATTCTTCCTCGTTTAGCAGCAGCCAAGAAATCATCCAAAAGTTGTTGAGGTTTGCAATCCATTCTTACCTCCTAAAAGTCCAAATTCACGCCCATCATGACTAAACGGGGGGAGCTCCATGACAATGGATGCGAATGCTTCTGGCTGTTCAAGGGGATACCATATCGGTCATACGTTACTGCATCTAAGATATCGTCGAGATTCTTGGTGTTGAAGATGTTCCGAATATCTACGAAGAGCGTATACGTCAACCCACCAATCCGACTCCGTTTGCTAATCAACGCGTCAACGTTATAGGTCGGCGGATAACGCTTGGAATTGATGGCGGGTTTGATGGGGGCTCTCGGATTCGGGGTGTAGGGCAAACCACTGCCATACCTGCCGACAAAGCTAACGGCAGAATCGAAAGGCATTTCAATGTCCAAGGTTCCAGAGAAGATGTGACGCTGATCCCAGGCTAACGGATGGCTTTCGGTTACGTCAGGCTGCTGCCGATAATAGGTGAGGTACCCGAGGTTTCGACTGGAGCCTTTCCCTTTCGCAACAGAATAGGTGTAACTGAGCAACCCAGAAACACGACTCCGACCTGTGCGCCACTTGCGAATCGTGAGCTCAAATCCCTGCACGCGACCGTAGATACCGTGGGAAACGCCGTCGAATTCATCGTTCAGGAAATAACTGTAGTCGTTGGTGATGTCAACGTGTACACTATTGACGAGTTTGTCAATGTTTTTGGTGAATCCTGTGAGATCAATGGTTAGATCGTCGGTGAGCTGCTGTATGATACCGACTTCATAGGCGATCGTTCGCTCCGGATTGAGGTCAGGGTTACCCCTCCTGCGGATTGCGCCGCGCATGTCAAAGCTGAGGTTTTCGTAGAGGTCGTCACCTTGCGGAATCTGGTAATAGTGCCCATAAGTAAAGTGCAATTTCGACCGGTCGGTAACCGGGTAAGAGATACCGAGGCGTGGGGCGATCATGTGCTTGGTAGACGCTTGAACGGGGTCTTTGATGATCGGTAGTCCAACTTTATAGGTGCTTTTGTCCAGTTTAATTGTGCCGTCATCGTTGAGTTCAAGGGGGTCTAACGGATCCGCAGGCGAGATGCCATCCGGATTGTAGAGGTCATATCGTAAACCTGCGTTAACGATCATGCCTTCGTATTCCATTTTGTCTTGGAGGTACATACTCAAGGTTTGCGGCTGAACGTCATAAAACTCCATGTAGAGGTTGGAGCTTCCGTAATTTGTTGCCCCGAGGTTGTAGAGATCATAAGCCAAGAATTCAATACCTGCCTGGATTTGGTGGTTCGCTGTAACTTGGCTGGCGAAGTTCCCTCTCACGATGGATGTGGTTGCGTCGCGAGTGGTCCAAGAATTGTTATCTCCGGCGATTGAATAGGTTGTATCGTTATAAGCTTGTTGCGGCGGGTTTCTGATTCTTCCTTCTTCTTCGTTCTGCGCAGGTGTCTTTTCGGGGTCCCAAGCGTTTTCATCAAAGGTCTTCTCCAAGGGATCCCATACTTTTCCGGGTTGATTTGATTCGACTGAACGCCGGAACTGCCCGAGCGTCAAGGTGTAGAAGGTGCCTGAATTGATGTTATGTGAGAGTTGGGCAGAGAAACTCCGCGCGTCTCTCGTCCCTACTGGCACTGCGCTGGGCCAAAATCGGAGGCTTCCACCATAAGAGTTGTTTTCGCGTTGATCGAATAACCCGCTTGCGGTGAGTTTGATACTGGGTGTCACTTCAAACTTCATTTTACCTTGAAAGGTGTATCCCATTCCGTCATCGTTCGGTAGAAAGCTCTCATCTCGTCTCACCTGGCTGTCGAAGGAGAAGGTCAAGCGGTTACCCCATATCGGTCCACTGAGTGCGAATTCCCCGATATGGCTCGGAGAGAGGTCATACTTTTTCGTATCGTTGAACAATCCACTATACTGATTCAAATCCACAACATAACCATCTAACAGCGTGACCTGTTTCTTTTCATAGTCGATAACGGTGCCGTCGGCATCCTTGTAAGGTTGGCGCTCCATGATTGTTTCGCCGGTATCAGGATCGACTTTCGGTTCACCTGTCTCTGGGTCTAAGACAGGTTGTAAGGGGTTTTCGGTCCTATCGGCATATACGCCGGGAACAATTTCGGTGAAGACAATTTGGTCATCACCTTCACGCGCTGCCAACTCTTCAACGGTGACAGGATCACCACGGTAAGGGGTTTGATAATCGTAAGGTTTACCGAAGAAGATACCCCTGAAGGGTTCAATAGCGACGGGTCGGAATCCGTTATCTGGGTCCAGCCAGGGTCCGTATAACGGGTCCCCGTGGTGCGTTCCCCACTGCCCGACGCGGTATCTGAATCGCCCTGAAAATTTATGTGTACCTGCCTTCGTGATGAGGTTAACAATAGCGGATTGTGCGTCCCCGTGTTCTGCGTTGAATCCGCCCGTGATAACTTCCATCTGCTCAAGTGACTTCGCGCTGATATTCAAGCCTAAGCTTCTACCGATGGGGTCATTAATCGGGATACCGTCTATGAGATATTTAACCTCCATAGACCTACCGCCACGAACGTGAAGCGATCCCGTCGAGTTGAGTAAGGAAACGCCAGGTAGGGTTTGGAGAATACCGTTGACAGTATCGCGCGGCATCGCGGCAATATCTTCGGCTTCAATAATGCGTGTTGTCTGCGTGACATCTTTCTTGATGAGCGGTTTGACAGCCGTTACGGTTACACCTTCAAGCGTAACGACTTCAATGGTTTTCAAGGCGAAGTTTAAGGTTGTGGTGAGTCCAGCGAGGACTTTCGCACCCTCTACGGTCTCGGACCCGTAACCTGTCAATTCAACTTTGACATCGTAACCACCGGGTGGCACATTGGTCATCACATAGTAGCCTGCGGCATTTGTCGTTGCGGTGGTGCTTGTTCCGACGATTGTTACTGTGACGTTTGCGAGCGGTTCATTGGTCGCTTCTGCGGTAATGACACCAGAAATTTTTCCGGTGATAGCAGCAGAGGCATGGAAGTTAACCGCCGTTGCGAGAGATACAATAGCGATGAAAAGAAATGCAATTTGGGCAAAACTTGCGGCTTGCTTAAACTTACTGCTAAAAGCTTTTAATATGTTATTCTTCAATTTCATAACTCCTTTTTTGTCTGATTAGGACTTACGCAAAATGAGTGAATATTGGACATTTGGAGACAAAAAGCGATATTTTCCATATCTTTAACCCCCTTAGAAGAAACACCCCAGCAAAAATACCCCTTATCAGGGGACTTTAAGAAGCAGTGCGTAAGTCCTATCTGATTACAAAACAGTCTCAATAAATTTGAGACTTTTCAAGTTGCGTTCGGTATGATATTCAATAAAGCTGCCGAGGACACGCTTGAGTTCTTGATGATTTGGGGTGGAGGCGCGAATTCTGTTGAACTGCTTCCATTCAGATTTCCGAAGCATCTTTAACAACTCACAACTCCCCGGTGTAATTGTGAAGGCTGCACCATCTCGATTTTTGCAATCGGCACAAAGGAGTCCGCCGTATCGGATACTGAATGCAATGCCGAATTTGTTTGCTGCTCGATCTGAGCCACAATGCACACACAATGAAAGTTCTGGGGCGTAGCCTGCATGGTCGAGAAACTTAATTTCAAAACCTCTTGCAAGCAACGGGATGTCATCAGCATCCACTAAAGCTTGATAGACGGTTCGGAGTAAATCAAAGATTTCGGGATTGGCGACCCCCTCCGACGCAATGCTATCTACGAGTTCAGCGAAATAGCATCCGTAGGTGATACGCGTGAAATCAGAACGAATTGCATCAAATCCATCAATCAGGTTGAAGTCGGTGATGTTCTGCAATTCACGATTTTCGCGGTATTGAAAGAGGAGCGTTCCGTGGTTGAGGAGTTCCAAGCTGCCGCCGAGTTTGCTTTTCGGGCTTTTGACACCATAAGCGACGGCTTTGACCTTCCCGAATTCAGGCGTGTAGAAAGTAATGATTTTGTGGAATTCTTTAAGGGGAAAGGTGCGAATGACAATCGCTTGGGTCTTTTGGGCTGCCATGGTTTCACGTGTAAAATTGTAATGATTGACGGCGAAGGATCGGGGCGAGAGGATTTGAACCTCCGACCTCCTGCTCCCGAAGCAGGCGCGCTAGCCGGGCTGCGCTACGCCCCGTTCTTGCGTTTAATTATACCCTCTCTGATAGGTTTTGTCAAATTAATTCGTCACTCTCTGGCATTTGAAGATGAATCCTTTGGATGCGGCGTTCATCTGCCTCAAATATGGTGAAACGGATACCACGGTAGGTAAATTGGGTGCCTTGTTCAGGGACCCGACCGAGATGGTCTACGACGAACCCCCCAATTGTATCAATGTTTTCCGCTTCAAGTTCGGTGCCGAGTTTTTCGTTCAATTCAATAAGATTCAGCCGCGCATCAACGGAATAGGTGTTCGCCGCCATTTCGATGTAATCGTCTTGCTCGTCGATTTCGTCTTCATCGTGGATTTCACCGACAATTTCTTCAATGATGTTTTCGAGCGTTACAATACCGGCGGTGCCGCCGTATTCGTCTACAACGATGGCGATGTGCTGCTTATGCTCGCGAAGTTCGCGGAAGAGTTCCGATATATTCTTGCTTTCCGGCGTGAAAAAAGGACTCCGATCGACGATAAGTTCGCGCAGATTGACCGGTTTGCCTTTTGCCCAATAATCCAACATATCTTTAACGTGTAGAATCCCAACAATTTGATCGATCGTTTCTTCGTATATCGGGATACGGGTGTGCCTAAACGTGATGGCTGTCTGTAAAACTTCGGTTTCAGGCGTTTCGACTTCAAGGCATATCATGTCGGTTCGCGCCACCATGATTTCCCGGACAACTTTATCGGGCAAGTCTAAAATTCGGGAGATCATTTCCAGATCGTCTGGTTCTAAGATCTCTTGGCTATCGGCGACGTTGTCGAGTGTTTCTAACACTTCTGGTGATACGAGTGTATCTTGGGCGGATGTGATTTTACCGCCGAAGATTCGGACGATGAGGTTTGCCAGGAAATTCAGAGGGATTAAAACGAGGAACCCGCACCAATAGATGGCGCGAAGGGCACTGAGTGCTCGGATAGTTGCCGCGCTGGTGCTACCCTGTACATAATTCTTTGGGAACAGTTCAGTAAAGATGACAAAGCAGGCGACTGCCAGGGCTGCACTTGCGATGGGATATGGTTGCCAAAAGGTCATAAACACCGTAACACCTGCCACTATCAGAATTGTTTTTGCGGTGATAATGGTCAATGAGTAACGGCGCGGGTGGTGCAGCAGCGATGTTAGCACTTCATAACGTTTGCCGCCTTCCTCGGCGAACTTGAGAATGTCGTCGCGCGTTAACCGCGCAAGCAACGCTTCGGCTGTTGAAAACAGCGCACTGAGAATTAAGATTATACCTAAGCTAACGAGTTTGATGACTATGTTTAGGTCGTCCAAACGTAAAATTACACCCCCTACAAACTGGTGCTCAAAAGTTAGCGAACAATCGTGCCTACGGTTTTCTCAACAAACCGAGGATGGCATTCTGCTTTTCAAACATAACAGCGGCTTCTTCTTGTGTTCGGTGATCGTAACCGAGCAGATGAAGTACCCCGTGTATTGCGAGTAAGGCGACTTCGGTTTCAAGTCTGTCGTGGGAGACAGAACCTTCACTTCCGATGAAGCACTTTAGCAGAGTGCCATGGCTATGGGTTGTCTCGTGTTTTTCGGTTTCAAGCGTGCTGCGCGTTGCGCTGAACGGATCGGCTGCTGTCACTTGTCGTGATGCGGTTTCGAGAGATATAACGAGATCGCCGAGTAGCTTCGGGTTCACATCGCTATCTTCGCCGTCACGCATCGCAAAAGCCAGCACATCCGTCGGGGCATCAACGCCTCGATAGTCCCGGTTGAGATGTCTGATGTTAGTATCGTCTGTTAAGAGGACACTGACTTCACACATCTCTGCGTCATGTGCCTTTAAAGTTGCGAGCACTGCGTCGTGAATCACTTCTACGTCAAAGGTAGCATTGTTAGTTGTATTCGTAATGTGAATCAAAACGGTTATTCTTCTGCGTTGGACGTACTGGGTGTGTTATCGCCGTTCCGTCCCTTGTTATGTGGTGATGCCTGTTCGTAAGCCTCAACGATACGCTGAACGAGTTCATGTCGGACGACATCAACTCTTGAAAAATAGATGAATTCGATTCCTTTGATACCTGAAAGCACTTCTTGTGCGTCTGCAAGCCCCGAAACTTTATGCGTCGGTAGGTCTGTCTGCGTAATATCGCCTGTGATGACGGCTTTTGAGTCAAAACCGAGGCGGGTTAGGAACATCTTCATCTGTTCGATGGTCGCGTTTTGCGCCTCGTCAAGCACGACGAACGAGTTATTGAGCGTTCTGCCGCGCATGAAAGCGATCGGTGCGACTTCAATAACATTTCGCTCGATGTATTTGTCGAGTGCTTCCGGTGGCATCATATCGTAGAGCGCATCGTATAAGGGACGTAGGTATGGATGCACCTTGTCTGCAATATCGCCGGGTAAAAAACCGAGTTTTTCACCGGCTTCAACGGCGGGTCGTGTCAAGATGATACGACTCACCTGCCCACTTTTGAGTGCAGAGACAGCCATCGCCATAGCGAGATAGGTTTTCCCTGTTCCCGCCGGTCCGATACCAAACACAAGGTCGTTGTGTTTGATCGCCTCAACGTACCTTCTTTGACCGGCAGTTTTTGGACGGATGACACCGCGTTTTGAGAAGACCGGAATAGACTCGGCTCCTGTTTCATCTAAGGTGTCTCGTTCATCAACACCGGATGCACGAATCGCGTAGTTGACATCGGTTGCCTGAATGCGTTCACCTTTCCGAATGCGGTGAAGCAGTGACTCAAGGATTGTTGTCACCCTGTTGACCTCTGCGACGTTCTCGCCGATGACAGCGATGCTATCACTTTTCAAAACAACGCGCGCATCGAAATTGTCTTCAATGATTTTTAGGAAGGCATCACTATGCCCAAAGAGGGCTTGCACTTCAGCATTGCTCTGTATGGGAACACCCTTTGATTCTTGTTTTTGCAATAGAATTCTCATCCTCCAGTTTTTGATGTGGGAGACTCACAAGTTTCCCGTGTATATGCTGCCTAATTTAGCAAAATTAAGAAAAAAAGTCAAATTTTAGGGGTTACGTAAGTTTCGGCTCCATTATGCATCTGTCTTTATTGTACAATTTTATGAAATAAAAGTCAAGCGGTTTTTACTGCCGTCCATAAAATTTGACTTCTCGGATGGCAGCACCTTTGAGCGGGATCCACATTTTACGTTTTTCGTCCTGGTGTCGGACGTTTTCTGTGTCTTCCGACGCATTTGCTGTCAATCGTAGATAGAGAATTTCGCGCCCGATCTGGAATCTGACAGGCAGCGTGCCTTCCACCTTTGTCCCGCGTTTATCTTCTACTGCTTCAAACGAGAGCTTCCGGTTCGGTTGTTCGATGCTAACATCTAAAGCGAGGTTCTTGATGGTTGACGCGGGATAGACTTCAACATACTTAATATAGGTAGGTGTGTCCAGTTGGATCAACGTTTCGGTTTTGAGGCTGCCTTCTACGCTACGTTGGTACTGTTGCGGCAGGTATACCCCATTTCCTTTCCGTGTAACAAATTCTTTTTTGATGGTCCCTTGTGTCATAAAGGTGCCGACTGTTTTCAGGTCGCCATCTACCATTTCCGGGTTTCGATCACAGGTAAGCCGCCAAGCCGGAATTTCGACGAGGGGTGCCTCTTGCAACATCGCGCACCCTATAACACCGAATATCAGGAACAGCAGCACACTGCATGCTCGTATTCTCATTTTTTTTACCTCTTTATCAGATTAGGACTTACGCAACTTTTCTATGGATATGAGAAAGCACAGGAGACTAACGGTTTCCTATGCTACGTTTGCATTTTTGCATTAGTATTAGTTTAAAGGGCTTGCCTGCCGAAAAATTTAACTTCGCGAATCGCAGCACCTTTTAGCGGGATCTCAACAGCTGAGTTTGGGTTTCGTTTAGAATTCTGTTTATCTTCAATCCCATCTGCGCTCATCCGCAGATAGAGGACTTCTCGTTCAATGCGATAGCGGACAGGGGTCAACCCCTCAATGTCCTGATGTTGCTTGTCAGATACTCGCTCAAAGGCGACATCAAAACGCGGTGGGTCCTCGGTTGTTGTCATTAAGGCGAAATTCGGGATGTGGCGTGATGCAGGATAGACTTCCACATAAGAGACATAGGTGGGTGCGTCGAGTTTGATGATCGCTTCTGTGCGGCGATTGCCTTCAACTTGCGTTACATAACGCCGTTGGGCGTGGGTGAGCCGTCGTGACTGATTATCAAAAACTTGATACGCTTTTCTGATGAATCCATTCACTGCAAAGGTGCTGACGGTCTCCAGATTTCCATCTACGAATTCTGGGTTCGAGGCACAGGTGAGACTTGATGGAGCGATCGCTTCAATAGGCTGATTGAGTTGGTTTAGTATGGTGCATCCGGTCATGCCGATGATGAGCAGGACGCTTAAACTGCTTAAGATTCTCATTTTTTTCCTCCTGTTACGGCACACGGTGTGCTTTGCTATAAATATGCCACCCTTATAGGGCTAAACGGCACGCGGAGCGTGCCTGCTACTTTTAAGGTATTTCAACGTTGAAACGTTCGGCGGCTTCGATGAGGCGGTTCCAAGTCGGTTCTTCAATGGGTATCCCTTCGCGGAGGCGTTTCTCGCGGTTCCGCTCCTCGAATTCTCCGGGAACGTAGATTTCATCCACACCGGGCAGTCGGGCAGACGACTTCACCCATTCGACGAGGTACGCGATTTCCTGTTCATAATCTGCTAAGTCGATGAAGTCCTCGATTTTGATGGCGAACATTACGATGCCGCTGGCACCGCGTGTCGGTTGTTCACGGCTGCACCCCGCCCAAGAGAGTCCGCCGGCGATGGCATCTATCATCACACCGAGTCCGAATCCTTTGTGTCCGAACTGGAAACCGCCGAGCGGCATAACGGCTGTATCCTGCGGACGTTCCCGAAAGGCGTTCGGGTCTGTAAGGGGTTTACCCTCGGCATCTATCATCCAGCCTTCCGGTATCGGTTCACCGCGAGCCGTCTGGACGAGCAGCTTTCCGCCTGCGACTACACTAAGCGTCATATCAAGCAGGAGCGGTTCACCGTCTTTACGCGGGACTGAGATAGCGATCGGGTTCGGCGGCAGTCTACGCGAGGTCCCGCCGTGCGGATGCATAAATCGTCCGCCGCCGTTGAGCAAGACGATGCCGATCATACCAGCACGGGCGGCGATGGGTGGGTATTCGCCCATCCTTCCGGCGTGTCCACAGCGATGCAAACCGACTGCACCGATGGTGCAGCTTTCTGCTTTTTGGACTGCCATCTCCATGGCTCTCCGTGCGGCGACCATACCGAGTGCGCCGTTGGCGTTAATAACGGTCGCCGCGCCACTCTCTCTGACGATCTCCATTTTGTCTGCGGCGGGTCCGCCTGCCATTCCGCCGATGTAGTTCGGGGCGTTGATAACGCCGTGTGAATCGTGACCTACGAGATTAGAATCGACGACGTGGTCGCTGACGATGCGTGCATCTTCTTCTGTGCCGCCCGCCCCACGATAGATGTCATATACAAACGCTCTTAAAATATCATGAGATATTGTTGGCATAAATGTTTCCTTACTGAATGTTCAATCCTCAAAATTGACATGCGCATAGATATTCCTCAAGGACAAGCGGCATTCAATGGAGGGTAGGGTGAGTACATCCTCAAGTGAACGAGATTCTGTCAATATCCATTGCATGCCGTGACGAAGATAGTGTTCAACGTAAACTCTATCTTGTGAAATAAGGATGTATTCTTTCAGAGACGCAAGTTGCTTATAGTGTTCAAACTTTTCGCCTCTGTCGTAAGTGGCTGTTGAGGGTGAAAGCACTTCTACGAGGAGCGTCGGATTGAGGAGGGTATCGAAAACATCATCCTCAAAGTGAGGTTCACCACAAACGACAACGACATCCGGATAAAAGTAGGAATCTGTTGCGTGTGTTTTCACGCGCATATCACTGGTGTGAACTGTACACGCGCCTCCTCTCAATTGGATGTTAATTTCAGTTATCGTATTCGCCCCAATCAGCGTGTGTCGGTAACTTGCACCGGACATAGCGATTATTTCCCCACTCAAGTATTCGCTTTTGAATTCAGCCTTGCGTTCCCAAGTGAGGTATTCCTCAGGGGTCAGATAGGTTTGCGCTGCAGTCGATGCCATAGAGACCTCCATAGAAGTAGCAGTGTAGTTCATACCTGCCGAAATCCGCTGTCGGTGCGGTGCCAATTCTGTCCGTGGTCTGGATCGCGGAACGGGATATTTCTGCCCAACAGCTGCTTAAGCACATCGCTTTCGTCCGCTAATTCCGCGTCGGTCAGCTGCCGCGGCATATCCTCTTGCGGATAGATGACCGATCTGTTATACATACCGAGCAATCCAACGCGCGGTTTATCTGTTTGATTTGCCCGCGATTGATGCCAGATCGCACCGTTTGTGAACATGATGGAGCCTTTCGGTGCGACAGCAACGCTGCTCTCAAGTCCCTCCGCTTCCCCTAATTCGGGACGGCGGAGCGTTTTGTGGGAGCCGGCAATGCACGCCGTTGCCCCGTTTTCTTCCGTGAAATCGTCTAACATCCAGACCGTTTGTCCTGTTAGCGAACCTGATGGAAAAGGGGATTGCATCGCCCAATACGGGTAGTCGATATGCCAACCCCCGTCGGGGGCACCGGGGCCGACGATATTCGCTGTAAAGGTGGAGGCGGTGACATCTTCGCCGAGCATCCGTTTCCATACGGCGACCACGGTTGGGTGCTGAATGAACCACCGGAAGATAGGCGATTTGCCTACAATTGCCCAGACGCGTCGGATTTTACCGTCGCCATAACTGTGGTCAAATCCGTTTGTGATGTCTTCCTCGACTAACTTCCAGATCACCTCGCGCGCTGCGTCTGCTTCTTCATCAGTAATTACGTTTTCAATGATATGGAAACCGACTTCGCGGAGGTCGTGTTCAACGACATCGAGTCTTTCCGAATCTAAAGCTGATTTGACGTGTAGCATATTATTATACCTCTGCCCTACCGGATACGCGGTAGATTGCGGACTGTTTCAATAATCTGATCTTCCAAATCGTCTGCATCGCTATCGGGTATCAGATTGTGTTTGTCCATCCATGCGATGTTTTCGGCCACGCTCTCTGTAACCGGGACCTGTGGACTGAATTCAGGCAACACTGCTGCGAGTTTCTCGTGACTAAAAATTTGCGTATGTCCGAAGTTACCACGCAATCCACTGAACCGTTCGGGTGCCATGGCGATGAGCGTCCCTTGTGAGACATGCACGATCTCTATGTCAACGCCGAGTGCCTCTGCTGCTGCGCGGTGCCATTCGTCCCACGTTCGCGCCTGTGGGTGGACGATGTTGTATATCTCACCGAAGCAGTCGGATCTACCGAGTACATCTGTAAACGCAAAACCTGCGTCGCGAGATGACAGGAATTGAAAATAATTTAATCCGTCGCCTGCGGAGAGGATCGGTTTGCCTTTTCGGAGTCGGTCGATCCAACTTCCATCGCCCCCGACCTGCCGATGGAGGTTCATCCCCGGTCCGTGCGTATAGGAGGGTTTGAAGATGGTTACGGGGAATCCGTCGCGTGCGTGTGCTTCTAACAAGAAATTATCCGCCGCGACTTTGCCGAGTCCGTAGCCGGATGTGCCTTGCAAGGGTGCCGTTTCTGGAAGATTAATTCCTGCAAATGGTGGGCCATAAGTCATGACCGTTGAGCAGTGGACGAAGTGTCCGACGCGTCCGTGACAGGCGCGCATCGCGGAGGCGGCATCTTCGGCGTTGAAACTGATCATATCAATGACGGCATCCCACGGTTCCGCGCCGACTTTTGCCTCAAAATCGTCGCGTTGTTGGCGGTCGCCTTGGATGATACGGACATCTGAGGGTGGTGGGTCTCTGTGTTGTCCGCGGTTGAAGAGAACGACTTCATGATTTCGGCTCTGCAAGGCGGCAACTATTCCGCGACTGATGTTGCCTGTCCCACCGATGACTAAAACTTTCATTGGTTAGATTCCTCCTATTTTGGCGACACTCGGGTCCACTTGGAAATTTTACGGTTTCATCTGTGAGGGAGATTCTTGCATGACCGGGATGACGTAACTCCGAATGGTGAGTCCCTCGATAATCTCTGTTTCCATTCGCGGCACTGGATTCTTCCGATGATCGAATACGACATAGTATCCCTCCGCTGCAGCCTCCAACCGCATATAAGCAGCGAGTTGCTTCTTGCTTGCTGTGTATGAACGCTCACCCTCCCAAATTTTGGTTTCAACGATGTACTTTTGCGAATTATGCAGAATAAGTAGATCCATTCTACCACGTCCGGTTTGTACTTCAAGGTACATTCGCCCGTGTACTAATCGGATAAACTGGTCAAGATACGCAAAGAGGAGGTGCTGCCCAACGAATTCTTTCGGAGTCTCTGGTACCTGCAACAGTCGGTAGCCGGCGCGTGCGATAAACTCCTGAAAATTATCTAATAGGGGCTGTAGGCGGATCCATCCATCTGCCGTGAGGTAATCCAAAAAATCGGTGTCAGCATCTTCGGGAAAATATTCGCGCTCCAGTCCGTTTATCAGCGGTTGGAACGCTTTCATAATGCAATGGTGATAAATCGGATTGACAATTTCACACATCCCATCGGCACCTTCCGCGATAACGCCATAGGTGGCAAGTTCGCCAATATATTCATTGTGAATGTTGAATTCGACCCCCCTATCGTAGGAGACAATTTGCATCAAGAGTGTTTCAAAGCGCGGTTCCTTTCGGATATTGGTTATCAGATGCTGGATGTTGACGTTCCGCTCGCGAAGAAGCCGCGTGTGCGCCTCTGAGAAGTGTGTCATCGTAATTGTCTCAGTTATTGGAATGTTCAACTCCTCGGTGAGTATCTGTGCAAACCGATTGACGAGGAAGGGTTGGCCGGCTGTCTGTTTATGGAGTTCTTTGATGACTTCGGGGAGGAACGTTTGGCCAACTGTATCGGTATACTGTCCGAGGAGTTCCTGTACTTGTTCAAGCGTAAAGTTAGGTAAAGCGAACTCGTCCTGAATGTTAAAGGGTGAGATAGAGCGGTCATAGTTCAGTTGTGTTATACTTTTAACGCCGACGATGCCGAGACTGAAAGGGCATCTTGAATCTGCGCTGGAGAGATAGATACGGCGGAGTGAATGAAGAAAATCGCTTACGATAACTTGCGGAATGCCATCGAACTCGTCAATAACAATAACAACTCGCTGGTATTTTAGCAAATTCGAGAGTTCTCTAAAGAACCGACGCATTGAAAGATGATCGGTTATCTGTGTACTTTCCAAGAATTGACTGAGTGTTTCCGAAGGTAAATGCCCAGGTTTTTGGAGGACTTTTTCAATTTCTTCACGGATATTTTCGTAGAGTTCACTGTAAAAAATGGAGGGAGTGAGGTTTTTATATTCCTCAAAATTCAATTGAATAGGGAAATAAGTGATACTTTCGGCTGTGAGGGCATCCAATGCCCATCGGAAAAAGGTTGTTTTGCCTGTCTGCCGGGGGGCAAAGATGACAACGTAGCGGCCTTGTTTGACGCGAGCGATGAAATCTGCAAGTTCGGTTGTCCGTTTGACGACATAGTTTCGCGTGGCATCTACGGGGCCTCGAGTCTCAAAATTTTTCATATTTTTTCACACGATGGCGCGTGTCTCCTATATGCTATGGAAAAATCCTTTAAGTTGTTTCTGGTGGTTTCTACTCAGAATTACTGTTCGTCTGGCCTCCGGTATTCCTCCGTTTCCTTCGTGAAAAGGAGATACCGCCGAAGCCGCTGATGATGGCGATGTAAAATCCGAAGTCGTACCACCACCCTGTATTTTGGGGCTCATAGACACGGATTTCCGGGTTAAACAGTTGCCAGATGAGTGAGATCGGCGCGATCCATCCGTGCCAGATGCCCCAGAAGAATCCTGCGGGTTCCTCAGCAGTGTGTTTGCCATCGCCGGGTACGCATCCCGAAACAGTGATGAGAATTATCAAGAGAAGTATGCAGACCGATTTTTGAATTTTCATCTTTCTACTCCATATTCATTTCAAGTTGCAGATGTTGTACGTTAACAATTGCCCGTGCCAAAGCCCAATCTAAGCGTCGGCGGTAGTATCCATCGCGGCGGACACCTTTGAACGCTGTCAAGAAAACATCGTGGGTTTTCTCGCGGATCGTTTTTAAGCGGGCATTGAGCATATCTATATCCACATGCCACGGCACGCCTATTTTTGTAATGGAACGACAATGTACACGGATAGGATAATCTTTCAGTTCTTCTGGGGGACAAAAACGGATAGAGGCGGAAACGGTGTTGTCTATAGCGATGAGTCCGAGATTTCCGTTCGGATCGTTAAACACAATACTGCGGTTAGCGGAAGGCAAGGGTAGATGTCTGCGTAGTTCGTTAATTCCACCGAGCAACTGATTGTTGCGCCACACCCTAACATCTGATGTCGCGTCCGGTGCAAACAGTGCCAGACCGACAGGGTGCTCAGTATCCTCAAACATATAGGCGGTGTCTCTTTTGCCGTTTTCTTGCGTTTGGGGCACTAAGGAGATAAAATCGTGTAACCGTTTCAGGAAGAGTCCGCTCCGAATGAACGCCTCTGGAATGATCGCTGCGACCCAATCACAATACGTTAGGCACTGCTCAAGTGCGTATTTATAGAGGTCATCGTAGTGGGTGGTTTCTGGGAAGGGTAAGCCGCGGCGCGTTGCGGAATTGCGCGCCAACCACGGCGGATTGGTGATGCAAACATTGAACCGTCTGGGAAAGTCGGCGAGGGTGTCGCGTTGTACGATTCCTTCTGCGCCCGGTGCCACGTCGAAAAGTACCCAATCTCGGCACTGCAAGTTTGCAGCGTCAATCAGTTGCGGAATGTCCTTAGCACCCGCGAAGGGTTCCAAAATTGTCTGTTGTGCTAAATTGGACGCTTTCACCCACGTCTGGAACGGCTCTAATTGAAACGGATTCCCGCGTGTGTAGTAGCGTCCGCTTGCTCGCTTATCGTCCATTTTCTTAGTGTTTTTTCGATAGATAGATCTGAGAGTTGTTCAAAATTTAAATCCTGCGGTTCTGTTGAATGCGTGACTTCAAAGGTATTATCGCCATAAGACTGAACAGCTTTTAAGGCATTTAACAAAATACACTGTTCTTGGCTTGTCATCACTGGGAAGTCATAATACTTGTTCTTGTATTTTAACGGGCCCGAGTTTTGCGTTCGGTTTTTGACAAACGCTAAGTGTTGCAGTAACCTGTCGTGCAAATAATCGTTTGAAAAACCGACGATGTGACGTGCCATTGGACATAAAACATGTTGAAAACTTTTGTCAATTTCGATACCGATACTGTTGCGTCCCGAAGTCATCGCAGCCGCAACTGTAGTTCCGGTCCCTAAAAATGGGTCAAGGACTGTATCCGCTTTTACGGCATACATATTGATCAATCGATAAGCCAAATCAAAAGGAAAAGCTCCGCTCCTTGATCGGGACATTGCCTTGGAAAGTTTCTGTTCTGTTCCCTTAATATCTGTCCAAACATCCGAATACCAGACATTCCGTTCTTCCCAAAACAATGCACTTTCACGTCTATTTTCTTTTTCGCGCTCTGTCTTAAATTCTCTTTTGGATCCTTTTCTGACAATCAGAATGTATTCGTGTTCCAGCGTTACGTAAGCACCCGCAGGTAGCATGCCCGACCCCATGAATTTATTGGGCGTGTTCGCCTGTTTTCGCCAGAGGATATCAGGGAGTGCTGAAAACCCGATATTTAAGAGGTACATCAAGACTCTCGCGTGATTTGGATACAAACAAAAATCGTCTTTTACTTTTCTTGTCGCATCGCCGATATTGATGCATGCAAATCTATTGTGCTTTAGCACCCGAAAAACTTCATCCCATACAGCATCAAGAATTTCGTGTATCAACATATAGGCGTGTTTGCCATCGCCGCGTGCGAATGCGTTTCCGATGTCTGGGTTCTGGTTACTAAACATATCATCCCACATCTCAATCATTGGATATGGGGGCGAGGTGACGACCAGATCAACGCTTTCCGAAGCGATTTCTTTTAAGTCTCGGGCATCTTGGAAAAGGATTGTGTGCGTAGTTTCCATGGTCAAAAATAATAACATATTTGGTAAAAGCTGTCAAGAAAAACATTATCACTCCCCCGTCAATACCCCTGCCTTTAGGTAGGGGATGTAGACGGCGTTAGATGTGCGAGTCAAAATAGATTTGACAAACGCATAAAAATGTGATACAATAGTAGTATCAAGTAGGCAGACATGCATAGAGTCATCGCTTGATGACTTGTCTGCCAACCCACTATGCAAGGGGTTAAAACTTGATACTTGATGGAAACCCATGAGGAACTTTAAATATCAAATTAGAAATCAAAAGAATGTGATACGCCTCGGCAATATGCTTGACGATATGTGGCAAGTTCACGAATACTTTCATAGGAGAACCCGCCAACGACACCGCGACGGGTTGCCCTACGAAGGTTTTAACAAGATGTGCGGTCACTTGAAAGACTGCAAAGAGACCACGCATCCCCACTGGAAATCTTTGCCGAGTCAAGCGATGCAGGAAGAACTCAACCGTATTGATACCGCGTATGATAGGCTTTTTCGTGGGCTTGGCGGTCGTCCATATATCAAGCGTAGAGACAAATTTAGATCCCTGACCTATCCGGGAAAAGCCGGGTGGCATATTGACGGTAACCGTATCAGGGTCTCTTTTCGTTACTGGTGCGAAAAGAAACGCAAATGGCGTATGGATTACGTCTGGTATACTTTTCACAAACACCGGGACTGGAAAGGGACTATCAGACAGGTCACGATCAAGCGCGATACCTGTGGTGACTACTGGTTGATTTTGACGACCGATTTCACTGAGACCGAACCGATGCAACCGACAGGTGAGAAAGTCGGGGCAGACTTTGGTATCAAAGATGAGTCGTATCTGACGCTGAGTAACGGTGAGAAAATCGCATCGCCGCAGTTTTTGAAACAATCCTTGAACAAACTCCGCCACCTGAACAAGTCCCTGAGTCGCAAAGTCAAGGGGTCTGGTAACTGGCATAGAGCGGTCAGGTGCCTTGTCCGTTTGTATCGTAAGATTGCCCGGCAGCGTAAAGATTGGCATTGGAAGCTGGCTCATGACTTTTGCGAAAGATTTGACCTGATAGCAACCGAGACCCTGAACATTGATGGCATGAAGCGTCTTTGGGGGCGAAAGGTTTCTGATCTGTCTTTCTCGCAGTTTGTTTCTATCCTTGAGTTGAAGTGCGAGAAGCACGCAAAGGATTTTCGTCAAGTGGGGCGGTGGACAGCGACAACAAAACCTTGTTCGGATTGCGGCTACCATAATAAAGACCTCACCCTATCGGATCGGGAGTGGAGATGCCCTGAATGCGGTTCTCACCACGACCGAGATGTCAATGCTGCGAAGAATATCCTTGCGGGCTGCTTGGGTCCCGCATCATCTGTGGAGACGGTGTAAGTCGGTTTCCTCGGAAACTGCGACTGTCAACGAAGCACAAGCCTCAACCTTTAGGTTGTGGGTGCCTTGACTCAGCACATCGCAGAAGTTCAACTTGCAGAGACATTCAATTGTCGAATTTTGGATTTTGAAGGATCTCAAGAGCTTGCCAAGGGCGTGCGGCGAAAAACCGTTGTGCTTTTTCTATCTTTGCATGTCCGGATATGCGCAGAAGGGTCATCACAGTATTGCGGAGTGCTGCCATGACTTGAGGAATGTTGCCACACCGGACCTGTGAAGCGTCCTCTCTGAAGGTCACATCGCGCGTGCGATGTGAAAGATTTTCTATCGTCCAATGTCCACGCCGGAGGCCCAATAAGCATTGAGCCTTTGCTTTTTCGGGTGGCAAACTGGTAATACCATATTGCTTGTGGCATGTGACTTCGCCTGTGCGTTTATTTTGACGCTGCGACTGGTATTCGTAAACTTGTGCGAGTCCTGGCCAGTTGAGATAATCGTTGAGCAAAGTGGAAGTCGTCAAAGTTCGCGTTGTAATGACGCTGTGCTTATCTTCGACATAGGAGCATCGGTCAAAGTGTGCTTCTGCTTCGTGATGTAGGGTTTCGAAGGTGCGTTCGTGATAGGCTTGGGGGTCGACACCGTTTTTTGGGGGTTTTTCGGGTTTAAAAAGGTCTCGTATATCTTCGTGGGTCTGTTTCTGATTCGCTTTGACAGGTAAAACGTCCTCAGCGTTTTTCTCACGGAGTGTTTGACAGAACGCCTTTTGTGTCAGAAGTGCGTCGGTTGTGACGATTTTCCCGGAGACATCAAAAGTTTTAAGTATGTCTTTAGCGATGGGTATCTCATTAGTTTTGGCATCAACGGGTTTCTGTGTGAGAGTGATACCGATTTGATGGGAGACGATAGACAAGAGGTGGGTAATAGTTGCTTGTTGTGTCTGACTTCCGCGTAAGGTTTTTCCATCTATGGCGATTGCGTTATGTTTGTGGGTGTCGCAAACTGGACCAGTCTGTTAAGATAGCGACTGCCCACTGAGAGAGGACGTTTTCCAAGGCGGTGGAAGACCTCAAGGTCTTTGAAAACATAATGGAGTGTAGCGGTGCAAGGTGTTTTTGTATGTGTAAACCCGAGTGCTTTTGCGAGATCGGGATGATAAGTGCGTCCCCATTCAGCGATGGCGGTATAACTGCGACATCCACACATCATAGCGATGACTGCGAGTCCGAGGATGGCGGAGAGTGAGTGTCTTTTGCCTCGTTTATTGCGAAAATCGGGGACTTCTGCTAATATGTCAAGTAAGTGGCGGGACGTTGTTTTCGTCATGGTTCACCTCAAAATATGTGGTTGTATATTGAGGTATATTCTATCAGAGATGACGTGAGAAGTCACGTCATCTCTGATAGATTTACATTTACCTTTACGCCCGTGAAGGAATTATCGACAATTGAATGCCTCTGGTTCAACTTGACCTATCCGTTGAATTTTGATATAATTGTCAACAGTTTGGCAATCGGTAAACTCGCAATGATATAGGCTCATAGGAGACAACAATGGTAAGTGTTGAACGTCCATCTGAGATCGGAACACCGCGATGGGATGGTCCACAGCAACGACAACTCCGTTTCGCGCTTGATACGGTTGAAGTTGAGGCATATCAAGAGAAAGGATTCCTCATTCTTCGGGAGGTATTTCAACCCGACGAGATTGAGATTTATCGTCATGAGGCAGAACGGATGATGGATCGCGCGCTTTCGTTGAGTCGTGAATTTCAGCTGGAACCGAAATACAATCTCCGGTTCGAGATGTTGGCAGATGGTCAGCCGTGGAAAATCGATCCGTTTGTAAGTATCTCGCCGCTCTTTTCTGCGCTCGCTCATGACAGGCGGATCATGGATCGGTTAGCGTCTTTGTATGATGGTTATGAGGCAGTGCTGTTCAAAGATAAACTCATCTTCAAACCTCCGGATAGTCACGGGAACGGACTGCACCAAGATTACAATTGGTGGCAAGGATTCCCGCACAGTCTCCTTACAGTTTCAATCGCGCTTGACGCAAGCACGAAAGAGAACGGCTGCACGCAACTGTGGACGGGTCATCGTCAAGGGTTTTTGCATGAACCGGGTTCGCTCGACAAGGGACAGATCGACCGCGAACACTTCGCAAACGAGGAACACGTTCATGTAGAGTTAGCACCTGGGGATATGGCAATCTTTACCTGTTTCACGCCACACGCAGCCGCACCGAATAAATCGAACAGTGCTCGACGGATGTTGTTTCTCAGCTACAACGACAGTCGGGATGGCGAACACTACACAGCGCACTATGAACACTTCCGCTGGTATCGGACCCGCCCTGACCGTATGCCAGAAGCGGAGCGCGAGAAGTATTATTTTCTTTAGTTCCGATTGACAACAGGACGCTAATTTGATACCATATTGACAAAACTTCTGACCTACCTTAGGAAACGAGGACGCTTTGATGCCAATTACAGATGCAATGCCGGAACTCAAACGGAAACTGCAGTTTTTTCCGGTTGAAAACGAAAATCCAGCTACGCTAACACAGGCACAAATTGAACACTTCAATGAAAACGGTTTTATCTCGCCGTTAGATGTCTTTTCTGAAGCAGAGATCGCGGAACACCGGGCCTATTTCGATCAGCTCATGGAAAAGGCACTCGCAGCAGGGATGAATAGCTACTCTATTAACGGTTGGCATACGACTTGTACAGGTCTCCACGATCTTGTTACCGAAGATAGGATCCTGGATTATGTGCAGGATCTGCTCGGTGAGACGCTGATCTGCTGGGGAACGCACTATTTCTGTAAACTGCCGGGCGATGTGAAGCAGGTGAGCTGGCACCAAGATGCCTCTTATTGGCCCCTATCCCCAAGTAAAACCGTCACTGTGTGGCTTGCGATTGACGATGCCGCGGTCGAGAACGGTGCGATGACGGTTATTCCAAAATCACACCTGCACGGACAGATCGCATTTGAACGGAGTACCGCTGAGGAAAAGAATGTGCTGGGTCAGACGGTACACCGTGCGACACAATATGGAGACGCACCTTTTCCGTTTGAGATGAAAGCAGGACAGATGTCGTTGCATTCGGATCTGTTATTACACGGTTCTGAACCGAACGCTTCGGATCGACGGCGTTGCGGGTTGACGATGCGGTTCGTGCCGCCGGATGTCCATGCAGCGAACAATTGGAACCAACGGGCAATTGTGGCGAGAGGCAGCGATCCGAGTGGACATTGGGTGCATAACCCGCGTCCATCCGAGGATACGCTTCCTTCGTAGGGGCAAGATTACGGCTGGACTTGACAGAAAGGCATTAAAGTTATGTTTCCACGACGACTTATTTATGCGGCGATTGCGATCAGTAGTGCTGCTGCTTTTGTGTTATTCGGCTATGAGTTCATCCGCTCCGTGTCCTCTTCACTGTTCATTGAGGCGTACAGGGCGGAGAACCTTCCGCGTGGCATGGTGGCGATTCCGCCGAGTATAATCGTGATGTTATACTGCTACGGTCGACTGCTCTCGTGGCAGGGTGCGACGCGTGCATTGGCAATCACTTCACTTTTTTCTGCTATTTTAATTCTCGGCTGCTACGCCGCGCTTGTCCGTGAGATGCACTTCGCTGCGGCGATTATCTATGTGTTTCGCGAAGCATATATCGTAATCGTCATCGAGCAGTTCTGGTCATTCGTTAACAGTGTGCTGACAACGGAGCAGGCGAAACGAATTAACGGTCCCTTCTGTGCGGTTGCGTCTATGGGCTCATTCGCGGGTGGCATGCTTGTGAATAGATGGGCAGAGGTTTTAGGTTCCGAGGCTTTACTCCTTTTCACGGCGGCATCTCTCGTGCCTACGGCGGTGTTCGGGGTGATCGCTTATAAACTCGGTGGTGAACCGAAACCGAGCGAGGAAGAGGTTGGCGGAAAGCTTGGGCACCTTGGTGTTCGAACGCTCTTTCGTTCCAGATACCTCCTTTTTATCGGAGTATTGATCTTAAGCACACAAGTCGTCTCCACTGTGCTTGATCTGCGTTTCAACGGATTGGCGGAATCGGAACTCCCCGATAAAGACGCGCGGACAGCATTTTTCGGGTCAGTTTACGGGAATCTTGGGTTGATCGCTGGTATTTTGCAGTTAGTAGTTGTACCGTTGGCACTTAGATTTGTCGCGTTACGCGTTATTCACCTCTGTGTTCCGTTGGTACATCTCGTCAGTAGTCTGGTGTTGACGATTTCCCCGTCGCTGCGATCAGGGACAGCTGCGTATATGATTTTTAAAGCCTTAGATTATTCGGTTTTCCGGGCTGCGAAAGAGTTGTTCTATATGCCGCTCTCCTACGATTCACGGTATCGCGCGAAACAGATTATTGATTCGTTTGGCTACCGGTTCGCGAAGGGTGGCAGCGCGGGTGTGATTGAACTCGTGAGATTGGGTGTCCAAACGATTCCGGGCATAGCGTTCTCAATTACAGCGATGGTTGCGGCGATGGTGTGGGCACCGATTGCCTTCAGTTTGACGCGGGTGTATCAGAAGTTGGTAAAGACAGAAGAAACGTAGATTTTGTCCTTCAAATCTCATAACGGACGAGTTTTCGCGCTGCATCGGTAATCTGCTCCGCATTCGGAATAACGAAGTTTTCCATCACGGGTGCGAAGGGAACAGGCACTGGCATCGCTGCGACCCGCTCAATCGGTGCGTCAAGATAGTCAAACGCCTCGCGCACAACAAGCGCTGCAATCTCCGCACCGAAACCTGCCCTACCGACTGCCTCATGTGCGATGAGCAACCGATTCGTCTTCCGGACAGAGTCGAGGATGCTGTCTTTATCAAGAGGCATCAGCGTTCTCGGATCGATGACTTCGGCAGAGATGCCTTCATCGGCAAGTGTGTCTGCAGCAATAAGTGCCTGCAAGACCATCCGTGAGGTCGCGAGGATCGTGATGTCCTCACCCTCACGTTTGACATCCGCTACACCTAACGGGATCGTGTATTCTTCTTCAGGGATCTCGCCCTCCTCTGTATAGAGGAGTTTATGCTCAATGAACATGATCGGGTTGTCGTCCCGGATGGCTGTTTTCAGTAATCCTTTGGCATCGTAGGGTGTGGACGGCATCACGACGAGCAGCCCTGGGATATGCACGAACCATGCTTCGAGGCTCTGTGCGTGCTGTGCTGCAGAGGATCGACCGGCACCGCCCTGTGTCCGAATCACGAGGGGGACATCCAGCTGTCCACCGACCATATAACGGATCTTCGCGACCTGGTTCACGATCTGGTCCATGCCGACTGCAGTGAAATCAATGTACATTAACTCCGCGACGGGCCGCATCCCTGTAACGGCTGCGCCGAGTGCGGTTCCGATGATAGCGGCTTCCGAGATCGGCGTATTTCGGATGCGATCCTTCCCGAAATCTTTGAACAAACCATCTGTCACTTTATAGGCACCGCCGTATTCGGCGATGTCCTCACCCATAATAAAGACCGCGTCGTCGCGTTCCATCTCCTCTGCTAACGCTTCTTTGAGCGCGTCGCGATACGTAATTGTTTTCATTCAATCTCCTTTTTGAAAAAAATCTGTGACCTACTGCACCTGTCCACAGACGAACAGATCCAACTCGCTACTATGATACTTTTTTCTACACAGGATGCTTCATTCATCTTCCTTAAATTTAAAGAAATGAACAAGGTCGAAGTCGGCCAGCTTGGACTTAGTATGAGCTGCCATAGTTGTTGAAAGCCGCAGTGCTCCGTATGCATTTTTACCGCGATAGGTAATTTCGAAAGTACGAACGTCAAGAATGTTGTCTGCTAGTTCCTGAAGTACAAGAATATTTTTCAGATCTTCACTTTCAAGTTTGGTATAATAAACCGCCTCCGCATCTTTTAAAAGTCGAATAGATACTAACTCAAAAGAGTAAGGGTCATGCATTGCTTCCTTAAGCCGTTCAACTACCACATGTTCCGCCCACTCAACGCTGTCCTTGTCAATAGGCTTTTGGATATCAATAGATTTTTTGCCAGTAGGCATTTCAGCCTTTTTAAGTTCAAGGACTTGCCACTGGAGGTACACCACTGTTCCGATTAGTACCACTATAATCAGAAGGAGGACAATCACTGTTGATTTCACGTTCTAATCTCCTTAAGTTGACTTGATTGTTCGCACAGACTGTTCTTTGGTGTAATGTTTGTAAGGATTCTCTTAGAATGCTTTCTCTACTTTCAGCCATTCAAGTGTCTGTGCAAACGCTGCGACCGTTTGCGTGATGTCTTCATTTGTATGCGCTGCTGTCGTCATCCCACCGTTATTGGCGAGATCAATACCGTTCAGCAATAGCCCGCACCGGAGACGTTCCTGCATATCCGGATCGCTGTTGCCTTTCAGTTTCCGATAATCCCACGTGTACGGATCGAAATCGGAGGCGCGGACATCTTTTTCGCCGTGTCCGATGAGCAGTCTAATCCCCGAAAATTCCCCGTAGATCACCCAATCGAGGCCGTAATCGTCAATAATAGTGTTCAATTCTGTGCGGAGTCGGGCTGCAGTCGCATGTGCCTGCTTGTGCGGTTCGCCTGTTTTGACGATATTGAGCATGGCGATGCCCGCTGCAGCAGAGATCGGATTGGCGTTAAAAGTGCCGGGGTGCGGCATTTTCAAGCCGTCGGGCTCGGATTTCATTGAAATCAGTTCAAGAATCTCCGTTTTGCCAGCAAGTGCGCCGCCGGGGAGTCCGCCTGCCAAAATCTTTGCAAGGGTTGTCAGATCCGGTGTGACGTTGTAATGCGCTTGCGCGCCGCCCGGTGCAACTCGGAACCCCGTGATAACTTCATCAAAGATCAGAAGGACCCCATGCGTCTCTGTCAGTTCACGGAGCTGCTTTAAAAATACGCCATTTGTGGGGACAATACCGAAAGAGGCACCCGTCGGTTCGAGAATCACACAAGCGATGTCTTTGTCTGCTTTTAGGAGTGCCTCAACGGCATCAATGTCATTTGGTGGACACAGAAGGGTTGTCTCTTTCACCTCTTGCGGGATGCCGGGAACACTCATATCAAAAGGCGGGTACGCCCCTAAGATGAGACTGTCGTGCCAGCCGTGGAAATGTCCAGTGAATTTCAGAACTTTATTCTTACCTGTATAGGTGCGCGCAAGTCGGATCGCCATCAGCGTTGCTTCTGTCCCGGAACTGACGAACCGGACGCGTTCTGCTGAGGGTATCAGTTGCGTCACAAGCGAACCCCATTCCAGCTCTAATGGGTGGCATGCGCCGTAGTGTGTGCCTCGGTGCATCTGTGTCGTTACGGCTTCCACAACTTCTGGCGGATTATGTCCGAGCAGCAATGCCCCGTGACCTGCCCAATAGTCGATGAATTCCTTGTCATCAAGTCCCCATTTTTTTGAACCATCGGCACGGGTCATATAGACCGGAAAGGGCGACATATAGCGTCCGTCATGCGTTACACCATCAGGAAATAGATAATTTGCAGCCTGCGCCATTTCTCTATCTTTCGCGAAGGTTTTTTGGTAGCGTTCTAAAATGGTATGCATTTTTTGCCTCGTTTTTGGCGTATTCTATTTGTCAATAAGTATAGCATATTTCCCTTTTATTCGCGAATTAAAACTGAATTTTCATAAAATAAATATGTGGTATAATAGAATCACTAAGTTTTGATAGTGAATAAGGAGATAACATGTTAGTTGAAACACAAACTGCTCAAGATGTATGGCCACAATTGGCTTCCATCGTGTTTGTTCCGCGCACGGAAAGCGACCATCAGAGGCTTTCAGCTTTGCGAGATGATTTAATTAGCCTCATCGGTGAAAGCGAAGATCACCCTTTGATGTCGTTAATGGAAGTCGTTGAGGCACTCATTGAAAAATATGAGTCAGATCAAGAGTCAACGGAACGCGAGGCTTGGTATCGTCTCTCTATACAGATGCTTGCACGGGCATATGAAGACGACGAACCAGAGTACACAACAGATATGCTGGAATGGGTAAACCCGGATTATGAAGGAAAGTGATGTTATTCTTGCTCCAATATTCCAAGCTGATGAGGCGTTGAAATATAGACCCGCGATTGTTCTACGAGAAATGCCAATGCCTTACCGAGATTTACTTGTTTGCGGTGTAAGTACAAGGTTAAGTCACTACATTCAAGGACTTGACGATATTATTTCACCGACTGACTCTGATTTTGCATCAAGCGGCTTGCACTCGGAATCACTTATTCGGCTTAGTTTTTTAGGTGTAATTCCCCGTCAGTTAGTGCGTGGCAGACTGGGTAACATTTCGGATGCACGGCACAGACGTTTGTTACGAAGGTTAATTGATTACTTAACAAGGAGCGTTTCATGAAACAGATAGATGGCGGAATTACAGCTGTTCTGGGTATCCGCGCAGCGGGTATTCATGCAGGTATTAAAACCGCTGACGCGAAAGACGTGGCACTTATTGTTGCCGATGCACCCGCTGCTGCCGCTGGAGTCTTCACAAAGAATAGCGTCACCGCTGCACCGGTCTTGGTATGTCGCGAGCATCTCAATGATGGCCGCGCCCAAGCCGTTATTGTCAATAGCGGGAACGCCAACGCTTGCACGGGTGAGGTCGGTATGGCGAACGCACAACAGATGGCTGCCGCGGCAGCTGCGCAACTCGGCATAGATGCACATCTCGTGCTGGTCTCCTCTACAGGTGTCATCGGACAGCAGTTGCCGATGGATAAAATCGAAAGTGGGATCCATGCTGCTGCAGGCGCGCTCAGCAGTGAAGGTGGTAGCGATGCTGCGGAAGCGATTATGACGACCGATACGCATCCAAAATCTGCCGCTGTAGAAGTGGAAATCGATGGCGTACCTGTGCGGATCGGCGGGATTGCGAAAGGATCGGGTATGATCGCACCGAATATGGCGACGATGCTCTCCTATCTGACAACAGATGCTCAGATTAATGCCGAAACGCTTCAAGCTGCTTTAAACAGGGTTGTAGATGACACCTATAACCTTTTGACTGTTGACACGGATCGCAGCACGAATGATACGGTGCTGATCCTTGCGACCGGACACGCTGCTAATGCCGAGATTACGACGGCAGATGGGGAAAATTACGAAGCATTTTGTGAAGGGTTGTCGTTCGTCTGCACGGCGTTGGTCAAGATGCTTGCCCGCGACGGTGAAGGGGCGACGAAACTCGTTGAGGTGGTCGTTACACGTGCTAAAAATCGGGACGATGCGGAGAAAGCGGCACGTGCAGTGGCGGAGTCGCCGCTTGTTAAGACAGCTGTTTTTGCCAACGATGCGAATTGGGGACGTATCATGATGGCGATCGGGAAATCCGGGGCGGCGTTTGATCCGTATCAGGTGGATGTCTGGCTTGCGGATTATCAACTCGTTAAAGATGGGATGGACGCGGGTTACGATGAGGACAAGGCGACCGCTCTGTTCGCGCAGGATCCGGTGCGGATTACGATTGATCTACGCGCTGGTGACGCAGAGATAACGATGTGGACCTGCGATTATTCCTACGATTATATCCGAATCAATGCGGATTATCGAACCTAACTTTCAAAAAGGAGTGAAAGAAAATGAGACATACAGCTGAAATCAAACTTGCAAATTTAGAAGACTTGCAAGCCGTAAGATTAGGCGTGAAGGAACCGGAAGATGTACGGAGCATTACCGTTGCGGAGGCACTCGTGGATACCGGTGCAACAGGACTATGCCTACCCACGTCGCTCATTGATCATCTCGGGCTCACGCCTATTGGCAAGCGGAATGCACGAACCGCCGCTGGTATTGTAGAGCGGACGATCTATTCCGAGGTCGAATATACGCTCTTAGGGCGAAGCAGCACTATCCGCGTGACCAATCTTCCAGAAGGCTCGCCTATTCTCGTTGGACATATCATTATGGAAACTCTCGATTTATGGGTTGACATGAAAAAGGGACTCATCTACAATCCTGCACACGGTAACGATTGGATCGAAGAGCAACTCTGAAACGGAAATTCCAACAAAGGCAGTTTTGAGTTTTGAAAAGAAAATTAATTTGACATTCATTCGCAATTATGTTAAACTATATACACTTTTGGAATTTGTCAATTTTTTTATGCGGGAGTAGCTCAGTGGTAGAGCTCCACCTTGCCAAGGTGGAGGTCGCGAGTTCAAATCTCGTCTCCCGCTCCATCTTTTTGGTGGCGTAGCCAAGTGGTAAGGCCAGGGCCTGCAAAGCTCTTACTCGTCGGTTCGATTCCGACCGCCACCTCCATTATCTTTCTCCGAAATGGGCGGTTAGCTCAGGTGGCTAGAGCGTTTGCTTGACATGCAAGAGGTCACAGGTTCAAGTCCTGTACCGCCCATCCTCCCCAAATGTGTGCCAAAACCTCACGGAGTCAAGCAATGCGAAAAATTTTTGCGAAATCGGCTTTTGCGCTTGTGATAGGAACGCTGGCTGTTGTTATTCACACGGGTTGCAGCTTGCATGTCCCTGAACAAAACCGAGGATCCGTTCCCGCCGTAAAAACGGAAGAAAGCACTTTGGTTTTTGTAGATACGACAGATGTAAAAAATCCGAGTGTTGCAAGTTCTATGCCGTTGTCGTTCCGCGTCGGTCCGAACAATACTGTCGTCTTTTCGGCTCCGTACGCCTATATTACGACAGAACAGCACCTACACGTCATTGAAGTTTCTGACCCTCAGCATCCAGCCTATATAACCTCTCTCGCGTTCCGTGAGGATATTGGCAAAGCACGCATATTTGGAGATCAGGTATATGTCGCGGGTCGTTATAAACTTTATATCGTCGATGTCTCAAATCCGACTCAGCCAGCCCTTCAATCTACCGTTCGTTTAGACCATAGAAACAAAATCAAAGATTTTGACGTTCATAAATCTTATCTATACCTGATGGATACGAATGACTCTCTGCATATTTTTGATTTAGCAGGAGAGTCCCCGCAATTCGTTGATGCTGTTGACTTGCCGCAGTTCTGGTTTTTAGGGATTATACCCGAGGGTACCACAGTCAGACCGATCCAGAGAACGAAGTTTTGGCAAATCCTCCTCGGTCGAAATGACAACGTTTTGGAGCTTTATCGAAATGGCAACGTTTTGGAGCTCTATGGCGGTCGATATGGTAAACTCCGGTTTTCAAAGGATTACCTGGTATTCGCTAACGATGGCACCTCAAATCCGAATGTTACGATTGTCTGGTCAAGAGCACACTATGTGCGCCATGGCGGTATCTTTGAGAATTACGACTTGACCGGGAACTGCCTCGCCTATCTCTACACGGCCTATCTCGGAAAACGTACAGATGCTTACACCGGTGACTCAGGACAAGTGCTTTTGGTTGCACAAGATGAGTGGAGCCATCTGATCTCTGCTGAAGACAAGGTGGGCGGTCTTACAGATTTTCAGATTTCGGGGGATCTGCTTTATGCCGCCAACGCAAAGGGGTACTTCTCTATTATTGACCTTGTTGAAAGTCACACGGATCGGTTTTTATCTGTCACAAGACTCGGCACATTTCACCCGATTAGCATAGCTGTTGGTGAAAATTACGCCGGTGTGTTATGCGATTTGAGCGATTTAGAATAATACCCTCCGAAAACGCAGCGGTTTTTTGTTGACATCTCTCACCTATATCGTGTAGAATTATTCGTAAACAGTTTACGAAAAAAGACGTTAAGTCTATTAAGACCGATTCTGAAACCTACACGAATGGATACAGAGAGTAAACCGCAATGCGTGAACCCAATCAACCTGAAGACTATTTAGAACGCGTCCGCCATTCGACCGCGCATATCATGGCGTATGCTGTACAACAACTCTTTCCAGATGGTGAACGGACAGTAAAACTCGCGATCGGTCCTCCGATCGAAAATGAGTTTTACTACGATATGGCGGTGCCGCGTCCGATTACACCCGACGATTTCCCGGAAATCGAAAGACACATGAAGGCGATGATTAAAGCGAATGTGCCTTTTGAACAGGAGACCTGGACCTACGACGATGCGCGTCACTGGTTCGGCGAACGCGACCAAAAATTTAAACTCGAATTAATCGACGGTATCTCCGATAGAGAAGTCAGCGCAAGCGATGAAGGCGTTGCTGACGAAGGTGTATCTATCTATCACAACGGTGATTTCACTGATCTCTGTGCGGGACCGCACGTCGAAAAAACAGGCGAATGCCGGCATTTTAAGCTGCTCCGCGTTTCTGGAGCCTATTGGCGCGGGGATAGCGATCGCGAGCAGCTGCAACGGATTTACGGTACCGCATGGGAGACCAAAGCCGACCTTCAGGCATACTTAACACAACGCGAAGAAGCCGCGAAACGCGATCATCGTAAACTCGGACGCGAGTTAGAGATTTTTCAGATGCATCCGGAGGCACCGGGCAGCGCGTTTTGGCTTCCGAAAGGCGCGCTTATCTATAATCTATTGTCTGAAAAGGTCCGAAAACTCTATCTCAGTGAAGGGTATCAGGAGGTGCGGACTCCACTTATCTATGACAGCAGCCTCTGGCAGACCTCCGGGCATTGGGAGCACTACAAAGATGATATGTTTCTCGTCGAAAGTGAGGACGGTGGATCCATCAGTGCACTCAAACCGATGAACTGTCCCGCGCACATGTTAATTTACAAGAGCGCACGCCATAGTTACCGGGACCTGCCATATCGCTTGCATGATCAAGGTGTCTTGCATCGCAACGAAGCGACGGGAACGCTGACAGGTTTGTCGCGCGTCCGACAGATGTGCCAAGATGATGCACACAACTTCGTTACAGAAGACCAAATCGCCGATGAATATGAACGGATCCTTGGGCTTTTCCAGCGGATTTATGGCACTTTTGATTTGCCGTTCCGCTGTGATCTGAGTACACGCAATCCCGAAAAATTTATGGGGGATGTGGCGGTTTGGAACGACGCTGAAGCAATACTTGAAGATGTATTGAAGAACAATCAAGTTGAATATACCGTTGACCCCGGGGAAGCGGCGTTTTACGGTCCTAAACTCGATTTTCAAGTCCGCGATTCACTGAACCGAGACGTGCAGTGTGCTACCGTGCAACTCGATTTCCAACTCCCTGAACGGTTTGATCTGACCTATGTTGCACCGGATGGGTCTGAAAAACGACCTGTGGTTATCCATCGCGCGATTTGTGGAAGTTTTGAGCGGTTCATCGCGATGCTCATTGAGCATTATGCTGGGGCATTCCCGACTTGGCTCTCTCCGGTGCAATGTGTCGTGATGACGATTAGCCAACGTTTCGTTGACTACGGCAGCGAGGTTACACAGCTGCTCTCACAAAAAGGGTGTCGTGTTACCTTGGATAATAGCGATGACAAGATCGGGGCGAAGATCCGCCAAGCCCGTTTGCAACGTGTCCCGTATATGTTAATTATCGGTGGACGTGAGGCGGAGAGTCGCACTGTCAGCGTCCGTAGCCGAGATGAAGGCGACATCGGCGCGATGGCACTTGATACCTTCGTCGACAAAATTGTTCAGGAAGCCGACTTGGATTTTTAAGAGTCATCAGTTATCAGTTTCCAGTTTCCAGTCTGGTTTGTGATTCACCAATATCTTTTTGTCACACTTGTTACGCTTATGGGTAACAACGGTTACCAAGAGATGGTCAAGTATCAGAAACCTCTTAACTGAAAACTGACGACTGAAAACTGAAAACTAAGAAAAAAGGAGTATTTCTAATGTATAAGATATTGGCAGCCAAACCTGCCGTTTATGGATTTACAATCTATGCTTTGCTGATCGGAATAATCGTCTTTAGCGGTTGCAGCTCTTCTAAACAGGTAACGCGTATTGATCCGGGGACCACAGTAGATCTGTCTGGACGCTGGAATGACACAGATTCACGGATGGTGGCAGATGAGATCATTGGTGACTGTTTGAACCATCCTTGGATTAACGACCACGGTATCAGTGCTGGTGGCAAACCTGTTGTGATTGTCGGTGGTATCCGTAATAAGAGCATGGAACATATCGCTGTCGCGACGTTTATATTCGACATTGAGCAAGCCTTTATTAATTCTGGGAAAGTCCGCACGGTATCAAGCGCGAGTGAACGTGGCGAGATTCGCGAAGAACGTGCAGATCAAGGCGAATTCGCTGCACTTGAAACCGTTAAACAGATGGGACGCGAACACGGTGCCGATTACATGATGACAGGTGAAATCAACACCATTGAAGATCGTGAAGAAGGCAAGCAGGTCGTTTTTTATCAGACAAATCTCACGTTGACGAACATTGAGACCAACGAGAAAATTTGGATCGGTACGAAGAAAATCAAAAAGTTTATCGGACGCGGCAAATTTAAACTGTAGGGCGTTCACGGGACGTCTATTTGGGCGGGCCTTTGCGCCTGCCCCCCGCCGTCCGTTTTAAAATTGATGGAGACAGATGATTAAAACACTCCCTGTTCTGCTTATTATCTCCCTAATGATGGGGTGCGCCGGCTATAAGTTTCAGGAAGTCGAAACCAAATTGAATACCGGACAACCCGAGAACGCTTACACCTATCTGCAGAAACATGCACCGAAAAAAACTGATATCCCTCACCAGTTTGAGTTAGGGTTGGTCGCACACTACGCTGACCTATTTACCGAAAGCAACACGGCATTTGACATGGCTGGCGATATTGCGGAGGATCGCTATACGAAAAGTGTTTCAAAAGAGTTAGGTTCGCTGGTCACCTCAGACAAACTGCGTCCTTATGCCGCTACTCAGTATGAGCGACTTTTGGGCCACTATTATCGTGCGCTCAACTACGTCTATTTGAATCAGTTAGAGGGCGCATTGATAGAATGTCGCCGCGCGACAGCACTCATCGCCTACTTCAAGGGTGACGACGAGAATTACGATTTCTTCGGAACCGGGTTTCTGGCATACCTATCCGGTATCTGCTTTGAAGCCTCAAGCGAGTGGAACGACGCTCTGATTTCTTACAGGCAAGCTGCTGAGTACTATAAAAACGCCGCGGAAAAAACCGGCGTGGAAATGCCATCCGACATCGGCAAAGCACTGGTGCGATTGACACACAGACTCGGTTTTACCGATGAGTTTGAACGTTATCAAGAGCAATACGGCGAGTCTCCGCTCCCGTCTGAAAATACCGGCGAACTGATTCTCTTTTATGAAAGCGGCTACGTCCCACCGAAGCGGGAGGAGAATTTAGTATTTCCGATCCTGAAAACAGATGATGTGGAAGATGAAGATTTTGTGCCGACACTTATGGGCCGCGAAGGAAAAACTTATGAGGAAGTCAAATTGGCGTATCTCCTCCGCGTCGCGATACCGACAATTGGCACAAAACGCCCAACCTTCAGAGGGATCGCGGTCGCAGTCGGAGAAGCACAAAAGACAGGTGTGCTTGTGGAAGACGTAGAAAACATCGCCATTGAAACTTTCAAGGCAGAACGTCCTATCATTCTCTTGCGAACGTTAGTCCGTGCTATAGGGAAATACTTACTGACCGGCCAGGCAGCCAAACAAAATGAAGCGTTAGGGCTGCTCACAAATCTTGCCGGTGTTTTGACAGAGCAGGCAGATACGCGTGCTTGGAAAACGCTTCCGAATCAGATTTTTATCGTGCGGATGTCGCTCCCTGCAGGCACACATAGACTTAATTTCTCCTTTTTGGATGCGGATAGCAAGACTCTCCGGGATGAATCTGGTCCAGAGGTTACGATTCATTCAAATCGGATTACCTTTTGGAATCACCGAACTTATGAATGAACACATACACAAAAAACATGGAACGCATCTATTTAGACTACAACGCCACAACCCCGCTCCGTCCGGAAGTTCGGGACGCGATGATGCCGTACCTCACTGAGGCATTCGGGAACGGTTCCAGCATTCACGCCTACGGACGTGAGGCACGCACCGCGATTGATACCGCGCGCGAACAGGTCGCCGAACTCATCGGTGCCAAAAGTCCGAGTGAAATTGTTTTCACGGGCAGCGGCACTGAGGCGGATAACCACGCCATCAAAGGATTGACTGAGCTGCAAAAGAGCCGCGGCAAAGGCAACCATATCATCACTTCCTCTGTGGAACACCACGCGGTTTTGCATACCTGCCAGTATCTGGAGCAGCGCGGTTTTGAGATAACCTATCTTCCGGTAGATAGATACGGACAGATCAACGTTGCACAGCTGCGCGATGCGATCCGGGACACGACTGTGCTGATCTCTATCATGCACGTCAACAACGAGAACGGGACTGTCCAACCGCTTGAAGAGATATGTGAAATCGCCCAAGAACACGATATTCCGTTTCATACCGATGCCGTGCAATCGGTCGGCAAGTTGGAGATAGACGTTCAGGCACTCGGTGTGAATCTGCTGTCGCTTTCGGGACATAAGATTTACGCGCCTAAGGGGATTGGTGTTCTCTATATCCGCCGCGGCACTCGGTTGGCGAATCTTGTGCATGGCGGTGCACATGAACGCAACCGTCGGGCTGGCTCCGAAAACGTTCCTGCTATCGTTGGGCTTGGGGTTGCGGCTGCGCTTGCGAAACAGGAACAGACTACTTACGCGCAGCACCTGAATGCCTTAACGCACCGATTGCGTGATGGCTTAGATGCACACATTGATCGGTTACACTACAACGGACATCCCGAGCATTGCGCCCCCGGCACGCTTAACGTCTCCTTTGAAAATGTAGAGGGTGAAAGTCTTATTTTACGGTTAGATATGGAGGGGATCTGTGTCTCGACGGGTTCCGCGTGTACCTCTGGCTCTATGGAGCCGTCGCATGTGCTTGCTGCACTCGGTTTACCGCCGCGCTTGGCACAAGGCACTGTCCGCTTTTCTCTCGGCAGAAATACAACTGAAGCGGAGATTGATGCAGTCATCGCCAAATTACCAAAAGTTATTCAGCAGATGCGTACCTTGTATCGGGGATAGGTTTCCTATGCAAAAGGAGAACAAAATGCAGATAGAAAAAGTTGAACCTATAAAACCCCACATCTCAACTTCAAACAGCTTAGGAAACATTGCCCAACAAAAATAGTCCGTTTTCGTGCAGCTGATGCCCCTTTTCGTGCAGTTAATACGAAAACTGCCCGTGAATTTAGCGTTTTGAATTGGCATAGAAATTGCCTCTACCTCCTTAACGACTATCTATTCGGAGGTAAAAACAGATGCGCCTAAAAAGGACCTCAAGTGCCTTGCTAATCGCCTCGGTGCTGCACCTGATCGTCATGTTCATTGCGGGTATCTATCTGATCACGCAAACGACGGATTTCCGAGAGCTCATAGGTCTTGAAGTGTTCCGACTCGAAGCGCCGCCGGGACCTAAGGTGCAGAAGTCTGTCGTGAAACAGGCTGTTAAGCCAACTGTTCCCGCGCGAGACCCTATTGTTGTCGAACAGGCACAGTTACAACGCCGTTTAGCGGTCGCGTTCGCCGAAAAACGGATTTTCCAGCCCCGGACAGTGCTTGAAATTTCAAAAGAGAGGGTCAAGGTCAAGCCACCGGTTGATCCGAATGTGCCAAGGATCGTTACATCTAACGTCCCAGTCCCAACAAAGATAACGGATACGGATCCGCACGTATCAGACATCCCCGATGCCGCGACCTTCTCTCCGCGTAGCGTAGGGGAGCCTTCGATTAAGCTGGCTAACGTCAACCGTGGTGTCGCTGGTACTATTGTGCAGGTGAAAATCGGTTTTGAGCGGCTGCCGGGTCTGGCTATGGTCGAAAATGTCGGTGCCGCACGCGAGGCACTCAGCGATGTCGTTGAGCATATCGTCCTCGGTAACGAAGAGGTGTTGCCGTTACCTAAGGGCGATCCTGGGGGCCGCGTCATCGGTAAAGGGAAAGACATCCGAGGTGTCCTCCGCTTCACGCGCATCCGACACAGCCTTTCCGACTGGTGGGCGGATTCTTCTGCGCTGAGTGCGCTCACACAATGGCTTAACGAATGGACACAGATCAAAACAGACATGAACGTTGAGGGCGGTGCCGTGAAACTTACCGATGCGAACCTCTTCAAAACGCCGATCGCCTTCATGACCGGACACGATCCATCTTTTGCTTACGAGCGGAATCTTCTCGGAAAGCAGCAGAGCGGCGGTAAACTGGATACCCGTTTCAGTGCGACTGAAGCTGCTGGCTTGCGTCGCTACCTCGTTGAGAAAGGCGGATTCCTCGTCTTTGATGACTGTGGGGTGAATGCACCTGCACAAGCGATGGTTCGGCTTTTTCTTTCACAGATGCGATACGTCCTGCCCGACTATCATATTGAGCGGGTTTCCAACGATCATGAAGTTTACAATAACTATTATGGAATGGGCGGCGGTCCCCCTATCGGATACGACATCTTTTGGTGGGGCATACGTCCCCCGAAACGGAACTTCCTCGAAGGTATCTCTGTCGGCGACAGGTTGTCTGTTCTCGTTGTGCGCCGTGACTATATGTGCGCGATGCAAACCGTCGGTTATCCGGTGCGTCCGCTTAATTATTCGCCGAATGTATATCGTTTCATGACGAACGTTGTAGTGTATGCATTGACGCACGGCTCTATTTCCGATTACTCCGATTATGTCCCTGAACACACATCAGTCGAGCGAGAATTCCCGAAACGCCCACCGCATGCGGTGCACGTCGGTGGTTTTGAATAGCCCTTGCATGATTCCCTTTTCCTATTGACAAAAAAAGCAGATGCGATAAAATAGATACACAGTTTCAGCACTCTACAACACTGCTAACTGAAAATCTATCTTATCAAAGGAACTTATACAATGGAAAAGACGCATCTGCTCCACGCCCCCCATCTCCACGCTATTGCACGAAACATATTTGTCGCCGCAGGCACAGCACGGCACATCGCGGAGGATGTCGCTGAAATCTTGGTGAATGCGAACCTTGCAGGACACGATTCTCACGGTGTCCTGCGCGTCCCTGCTTATCTACGCGGCATTGATGCCGGCCACCTGCGGCCTACGGCAGAACCGAAAGTCCTCGCGGAAAGTCCGAATACCTTGCGCGTCGATGGACAAGGCGGTTTCGGACATTATATCTCACGCTGGTCAATTCATAGAGCTATTGAGAAGGCAAAATCTGCTGTCTCCTGCGGTGTCAGTATCAGCAGCACTGGGCACATCGGACGTTTGGGCGAGTATGCAGAAGCTGCAGCGAGAGAAGGTTGTATCGCGCTGATTACTGTCGGGGTGGGCGGCAAAGGCGCAGGACCGACAGTGCCTTATGGCGGTGCAGAAGGGACTTTCAGTACGAACCCTATCGCGATCGGTGTACCTACCGGAGATGACTCCCCTTTTATCGTTGACTATGCCACCAGTGTGATTGCAGAAGGCAAGATCCAGGTCGCTCGGAGTAAAGGGATAGATTTACCAGAGGGGTGCATTCTTGACAAAAACGGGTTGCCGAGCGTCACACCTGCCGATTTCTATGATGGCGGTGCCCTGCTTGCATTCGGGAAGCATAAAGGTTACGCACTCGCGATGCTCACCTGTCTGCTCGGTGGGTTGGCGGGAACTTTCGACGTTGAGAGCGGCAAAATGAACGGTATCTTTATGCAGGCAATTGATGTTAGCGCGTTCACACCCGTTGAAGAATACCAGAAAGGCGTGCGCGCCTTCTTAGACGGTATCAAAGCGACCCCACCAGCACAGGGCTTTGACGAAGTCCTGGTCCCCGGTGATTTTGAAGCGCGTTCGCGCGCGCAACGGTTAAAAGACGGGATTGAGATACCCGATACGATCTACAATCAACTGCAAGAGGCTGCAGCGGAACTCGGCATATCTATCGGGGAAGATACGATCGAAGATGATGACAGAGCCCACTACGGTCCTATTTAGTAACCCTGCTTACAACCCTGATAGGCATAGGATAGGAGACAATCTATCGTGAGAAGGCACATATTTAAAGCCGCAGCCCTCCAGCAATTCACAAACGATCTCTTTGTCGCGGCAGGCACGCCACAGCACATTGCGGACACCGTCGCCGAAATTTTGATAAAAGCGAACCTCGCCGGACACGATTCGCACGGCGTGCTTCGGATTCCCTCCTATCTTGAAGGGATCGAAAACGGTGGTATTCGTCCTGATGCCGAGCCGACTGTGCTTCAGGAAACTGATAACACACTCCATATTGATGGTGAGGGTGGGTTCGGACACTATACCGCTCGATCTGCAATCCGACGCGCCATCGAGAAGGCGAAAAACGGACGCACCTGCTTCGCGACTCTTATCCGGACAGGACATATCGGCAGGCTCGGTGAATACGGTCAGGAAGCCGCTGAATCCGGATGTATCGGAATTATCACAGTGGGTGGCGGTTCAAAGGGCGGCGGACGGATCCTCCCTTTTGGGGGTGCACTTGGCGCGCTCGGCACGAACCCTATTGCCATCGGTGTCCCGACAGGCGATGACAGACCCTTCCTGATTGATTTCGCGACGAGTGTGATCGCCAACGGTAAAACGTATGTCGCTGTCAGCGAGAATTGCGATCTTCCTGAAGGCTGTGTTGTGGACAAACACGGAAATCCGACCGTTAAAACGGCTGAATATAACGATGGCGGTAACCTGCTTGCCTTCGGCAGACACAAAGGTTACGCGCTCTCCCTGTTCGTAGCACTGATCGGCGGATTGGCAGGGACATTCAATATTGAAGCAGGGCAGATGAGCGGACTCCATATCCAAGTGATAGATGTCAACGCCTTCACGCCTATTGCGGAATATCAGAAAGGGGTTCGCGCATTTTTAGATGTTATCAAAGCGACACCGCCTGCCGATGGATTTGATGAGGTGTTTGTGCCTGGTGATTTTGAAGCCAATTCGCGCGCAGACCGCCTCGCTAACGGCATTGATGTGCCGGATACGATCTACCAGCAGCTCCGCGAGTGTGCCGAGAAGTGGAATGTTTCTCTACCAGAACAATCTGAATTGCGCTAACCGCTGCTTTGAAGTATTTCTACGAACACCCAAGGAACAGTAGAATTACACCGATATGAAAAAGGCAATAACATTCTCAGTTTTAATAGGTATTCTCACCCTCTCTATACTTGGCTGTGGCGGAGATACTGAGGAGACAGTTGAGGAAACAATTGCAGAAGAAAAGGTTTCTGTGCCAAGAGGGATGGTACTGATTCCCGAAGGCCCCTTTGATATGGGCAGCACTGCGAACAACGCAAACATCGACGAACAACCTGTCCACACCGTCTATATGGACGCGTTCTACATGGACAGACGCGAAGTAACGGTACGCGAGTATCGGAAATTTGTTGAAGAAACCGGGCATCGCGCGCCCGATTGGGAGCAGTTCGCTATCTATTCCCCTACCGATGAGCACCCTATCGTTTTTGTAAGTTGGCACGATGCAATGGCGTACGCGAAGTGGATAGGCAAACGGTTGCCAACGGAAGCGGAATGGGAGAAAGCTGCGCGCGGAAAACTGGTCGGCAAGATATACCCATGGGGCAATTTAGTGCCGACATCAGCGATTGCAAGCGCGAAGTGTAACTTCGCCGATAAGAATCTTGCACATTATTGGTGGGCAGATAAGGAAGTCGATGATGGTTATGTCTACACTGCACCTGTCGGAAGTTATCCGCCGAATGGGTATGGTCTCTATGATATGGCAGGGAATGTGTTGGAATGGTGCCTTGACGAATATGATGCGGGTTTCTACGAAATTTCACCAAGCACAAACCCTATTTCAGGAGCAGACACTGTGGCAGAGATAAGTGATACCTTTGCGAGTGTTCAATCCCCTCGCGTGTTGCGCGGGGGTTCCTGGCTGGTTAATGCTCGGGGGATACGGAACGCCGCGCGGTCCCTGCTCAATCCATCCAGCACGAGCAGCAGTGTCGGGTTTCGGTGCGCCAAGGCTTTAGATGCTTCACAATCGTTTGATACGGGAGATTAGGCAAGTTGTACATTCGATACATGGAGAATTTCTGTTAAATATGCAAGTCAAGTACCTCTTTTTCATACTCATCGTCTTGTTAAGTTTTTTGCCATCGGGTTTTGCCCAAGATGACAGACCCCTCGTCTATCTCGCCTACATCCGCGCGAGCGACCTACCCCCTCGGCCTAAGGAACATGTAGATGCAGAAATTGATTCCATGATCAAGAAAGCACAGCGGTTTTTCGCGGATGAGATGGAACGCCATGGGTTCGGCAGAAAAACCTTTCAGTTTGAAGCGGACGCAAACGGAAATGCCATCGTGCATCATGTGAACGGGAAATTTCCCTATGCAGAGGATACCAAGAATCGCGAATTGGTCGAAATCCAGACTGACATACCCGCCTATGGGCGTGGGCGTATCCTTGTTTATATGATGGAGGTCCGTGGACGAAAAGAACTTCCGCCTCGCAGTTCCGGAGGTGGATCCACAGGAGGCGGATCCGCAGTAATCTATCAATGGGGTTGGGAAGCTGTTGCGCATGAACTCGGGCACGCTTTTAGCTTGCCACACGATCATCGCTCCAGTGCCTATATCATGTCTTATACTTTTGGAAGCTGGGACCGCTTATCGCAATGTCATGCTGAATGGTTGGATGTCCATCGCGCTTTTAACCCGGGCCCTCCCCACGTTAATGACATTAATGACGATCAAGAAAGTAAGGTTAAGCTGCTTTCAGTGAACCTTGCTTCTCCCCCCAATGCCATTCGTTTCCGCTTTGAGGTGAGCGATCCTGATGGACTCCATATAGCACAGTTGCTATCACGTTACACAGGGAGCTCAGTGCTCAGTTGTAAATCCTTAAGTGGAGAAAACAGCGTCGTTGAATTCATCACGACCGGGTTGACCCCGGAAGATAAAGAGGTAGGACTCAGGCTTATTGATGTGCATGGAAATATAACATCGCAATTCTATCCAATTGATGTTATCGCTCTGCTGCCGCCTCCCGAAGTTGTGTCAATACCGGATAAGAATTTAGCAGCGGCGGTACGGAAACATCTCCGTTTGGCTTCAGACGAGGCAATCACGACATACGCGATGCTAAATCTTAGATATCTTACTGCAAGCAACCTTGGAATAACAGACCTCACGGGACTTGAACAT
This sequence comes from Candidatus Poribacteria bacterium, assembly GCA_963668035.1. GTDB lineage: Bacteria > Poribacteria > WGA-4E > WGA-4E > WGA-3G > WGA-3G. The sequence goes on from OY764073.1 coordinate 3,470,170, forward strand.
GCCGGTGTACTGGCAGAGTTGTTTCTTATGGGCAACCCCGGTTTGAAAAATCCCACTTTGAAATCCGCGCTGACAGAGCTGACACAACTGACGAGACTGGTACTCGCAAAAAACAACATCTCGGATGTATCCGCATTGGCAGGCCTGACACAATTGGATCAGCTGGACCTTCTATGGAACAACATCTCGGACATATCCGCGTTGGCAGGACTAACACACCTGACGTGGCTGCGGCTTGCAGATAATGCGATCTCGGACATATCACCGCTCGCTGAACTCACTCGACTGACGGATCTTAGTCTTAATGACAATTCTATCTCGGATATATCACCACTTTCTGGGTTGACACAACTGACGCGGCTTCGTCTCGATCGCAATCCTATCTCGGATATATCCGCGCTGGCAGGGCTTACAAGATTAGATACCCTGCTGCTTAGGTGGAACAATATTTCGGATATATCCGCGTTGGCAGGACTGACACGACTGACAAGTCTGGGGCTTAGCAATAACAATATCTCGGATGTATCCGCGTTGGCAGGACTGACACGGCTGGAGAGATTGGATCTTAGATACAACAACATTTCCGATGTGTTCCCCTTGTTGGTATTAAATCTAACAGGGACAACTTGGGATAGCACGGGATTGCTTCTTGAGGGCAATCCGCTGAGTTACGCTTCCATCAATACGCACATTCCTGCCCTGCAGGCGAAAGGGATTGAGGTAAAGTTTGACAATGTCGCACATCCGGCACTCCTGCACGTCTCAGGCGACGCGCAGGAAGGCATTATCGGCGCGAAGGCAGCTCCGTTTATCGTGGAGGTACAGGATGAACGGGGCCAACCGATGCCGGACGCGTTCGTCACCTTTACGCTTACAGCAGGCGAGGGTATACTCACTCCCATAACCACTAAAACGGATGCGAACGGGCAGGCACAAACTGTTCTGACATTCGGTTGGACTCCCAGCATCTACACTGTCCGAGCGACTGCTGATGGGATTCCATCATACCTACAGTTTACGGTTACCAGCACCGTGCTACCTGACCGCCTCGCTACAGATGTCAACAGCGATGGTACCGTTGATGTTGAGGATATGGTCCTGGTTGCCGCCAGTTTCGGCACGGCACCCGCTCCCGGTACCTTTCCCGATACGGATGTCAATGACGATGGCGAAGTCAATCATGAAGATGTACTATTGGTTTTAGCAGCACTGGAGGGAGCACCTGCTGCACCTGCTCTGGATACATACTGGACAGCGGCGAGTTTACAGCGGTGGATCGCGGCATCGAAGCGGCGTAATACCGGAGATGCCATTTTTCAACGCGGTATCGCGGTGCTGGAAACACTGCTTGCGGACTTACTCCCCAAAGAGACAGCACTTCTCGCCAACTATCCGAACCCCTTTAATCCGGAGACATGGATACCCTATCAGTTAGTAAAACCTGCGGAGGTGACGCTCCATATCTATTCCGTGAAGGGTGAATTGGTACAAACGTTGGCGTTAGGGCATCAATCTGTAGGGATATATCATAGCAAAAACCGTGCAGCGTATTGGGACGGTCGGAATGCACAAGGCGAGTGCGTGGCGAGTGGTGTCTATTTTTATACTTTGTCTGCCGGCGATTTCAGTGCGACGCGGAAACTGTTAATACGGAAGTAGGCGGTGCTACGGCACGGCGGAGCGTGCTTGCTACTTTTAAGATGCTACGGCACGGCGGAGCGTGCCTGCTACTTTTAAGGATGTATATTGAATGCGATTCACATCTCTATTTTTAGCAATAATTGTTCTGATAATCCTGGGACATATTGCTACGGCACAGGAACATACCTACTTTACGCATGAAGGTGTTGTTCACACGGTGGCATATTCACCAACGGATCCCTCTCTCTTTGCGAGTGCAGGTGAGAGTCGTGCGGTGCAGTTGTGGGACTTGGAAAATGATACCTTAACGACACTCGGACACCACACGGATACGGTCAATTCAGTCGCATTTTCTCCTGATGGACAGTTGCTTGTCAGCGGCAGTGATGACTATACGTTTAAAGTGTGGGATGTCTCACGACAACGGGAAATCGAAAGTCTCCAACATATCACAGATAACGCCATGTCCCAAATCAAGATGGTGACGTTTTCACCTAACGGACAACGACTCGCTACAGCGGGCGATCATGTGAAACTCTGGAGCACTCATAACTGGACTGAGAGAACTACACTTCGACACGACGCGTGGGTGTGGGCAGTTGCCTTCTCGGCTGATGGTAAGTTGCTCGCCACAGGGGATGCCAGCGGACGAGTCAACGTCTGGGATGTCCAAAAGCGACGCATCGTTACCCAACTACAAGGGGATACTGAACATATTGGAACTGTTGCGTTTTCGCCAGACAACCGAATCCTCGCTGCTGCTGGTTACGAAGGCAAAGTCAAGTTATGGAAAGTAGCGAATTGGGAGTACCTCGGCACCCTCAACGCTAATGGCACAGTTCATGAGGTCAGCTTTTCTCCGGACAGTCGTACCCTCGTCAGCACAGGGTATGAATCTGTGAACCTCTGGAAAGTTGAGAGCGGCGCAAAAATAGCGACGCTCGCGGAACACACAGGATGGGTCAACGCGACTGTCTTTTCTCCTGATGGCGGGACACTCATCAGCGGCGGCGAAGATGAGACGCTCCGAATCTGGGACGCTACCCCCTATCGTTCTACACCGCAAACGGATATGGTGCGAATTGTCTATTTTCTACCGCGTGACCGTCAACTCCAACCGGATATGTGGACAAAACTGGATAACCTCATCAGAGATGTGCAAAGTTTCTATGCCGACCAGATGGAGATCAACGGATTCGGTAGAAAAACCTTCACCTTTGAAACCGATGAAGATGGCGAAATGCTTGTCTATCGCTTTGATGGACAGTTCAATGATAAACACTATCATACAGGAACACAAGAAAAGGTCTATACCGAAATTTCTGATCAGTTTGACATGGCGAAGCATGCTTATCTCATCGTCGTAGACATCAGCAGTGAAGCCATTAACGAAGAAGACACATGCGGGGTCGGTGGCGGTCATTGGTTTGAAGGTGAAACCGTAACGCGGGCACGGGGCGGATATGCGGTGGTTCCTGCATCGGGGAGGTGTTTCGATGCTGAGGCCGGTAAGTCTGTGACAGCACACGAACTTGGGCACGCCTTCGGTTTAGAACACGACTTCCGGGATGATACCTTTATCATGTCCTACGGCGCAGCACCTGACCGGTTATCGCCATGTGCTGCTGGATGGTTAAATGCGAGTCGCTTCTTTAACACCGACCAAACCGCCTTTAATACGCCGACAACGCTACAGATGCTCACGCCATCGTCTTACTTACCGAATGCCCCATACCTCACGCTTCGGTTTCAGGTGACTGATGTTGATGAGATCCGCCAAGTCCAGCTGCTTGTGCCAACGACGAAAGCGGATCCGGCATCTGGTGTTAAACTGCACAGTTGTAGGGATAGACATACGCAAAGCGGAATGGTTGAATTTGACGCGCCAACCTTGACCGCGGAGCCAGTAAACACGATAACAGTGCAAGTGATTGATGCGTATGGAAATATCACACGACAGGCATCCACGCTCAAGGCTGATGGGACGCTTCTTGTCCAAGATCCGATGGATGTCAACAGTGACGGCGTAGTGAATATCCAAGATTTGGTATTAGTCGCCGCCCATTTCGGACAGACAGGACAAAATAGGGCGGATGTTAACGGTGATGGCGTAGTGAACATTTCAGATCTTACCTTGGTCGCCGGTGAGTTGGATGGAGATGCAGCTGCTGCGCCTGCCTTACATGCATCGGATCTTGAAGGGCTCACTGCAGCAGTGGTACAAGCGCGCCAAATAGCACGGACAGACTCTGCGTCCCTGCGTGCTATTGCGGTGCTGGAACAACTGCTTGCGCGCTTACGACCGAAAGAGACCGCTCTTTTGACCAATTATCCGAATCCGTTTAATCCAGAGACATGGATACCGTATCAACTCGCAGAACCTGCGGAGGTGATACTATATATCTATTCCGTGAAGGGTGCCTTGGTGCGGACGTTGGCGTTGGGACATCAACCCGCAGGAATGTATCATAGCAGAAATCGTGCGGCGTATTGGGATGGACGAAATGAACAGAGTGAACCCGTTGCGAATGGAATTTATTTCTATACGTTGTCTGCGGGCGATTTCACGGCGACGCGAAAGATGTTAATACAGAAATAGGTATATGGAGGTTCTTTATGCCAGTCAGACACTTATCTCTTAAAATAACAGTGTTATTCAGTCTTTTGTTCATAAACGTGTCACAGGCAGAAGTTGTATCCATCCCAGATCCGAATTTAGCAGCGGCAATCCGGGAACAGATCGGCAACGCTATTACGACGCATACACTGCTGAATCTAACGCATCTCGAAGTCCGCAACCGCGGGATAGAAGACCTCACAGGGCTTGAACACGCACACAACCTCAGACAACTGGACCTTGGCGGTGCGTATATTGAGGCAGAAGAGCGGGCCGTCAACAACAATACAGTATCGGATTTTTCACCGCTTTTGGGGCTGACGCATCTCAAGACGTTGTGGCTTACGCAGATGCGTATCTCAGATACAACTCCCTTGGCAGGACTGACACAACTGACAAACCTGAGCCTTTGGGACAACGCTATCTCGGATATATCTGCCCTTTCGCAGATGACGCAACTGGCACACCTGCACCTTGGGGGCAACGCCATCTCAGATACAACTCCCTTGGCAGGACTGACACAACTGACAAATCTAAACCTTTGGAACAACGCTATCTCGGATATATCCGCCCTTTCGCAGATGACGCAACTGAAGTACCTGGAACTTGGTGACAACGCTATCTCGGATATAACACCCCTCGCACGGATGACACAACTGACAAACCTGAACCTTTGGAACAACGCTATCTCGGATATAACACCCCTCGCACGGATGACACAACTGACGCGATTAGACCTTCGCTATAACACCGTCGAAGATATATCGCCTCTGGGAGCGTTGAGCTTGACTGGAACAGACTGGAACAGCACGGGTCTATATCTTAATGGCAATCCCTTGAGTTATACTGCTATCCATACACACATCCCCGCCATGCAAGCAAAAGGGATTGAAGTTGAATTCGACGCGCGGACACCGACAACCCTGATAAAAATCTTAGGCATTGCCCAGCAAGGTGTCATCAATACAACGTTGCCCCTCCCGCTCATCGTGGAAGTGCGCGATCAGAACGGGTGGGTGTTTTCTGGAGTGCCTGTCACCTTTACCATCACCGCTGGGCGCGGGAGACTCAGTACCACAACTACTACCACGGATGCTGCCGGTAGGGCAGCAGCACACCTGATGCTCGGAGGAAGCACCGGCACAACAACTGTCCGCGTGGCTGCGGCAGACATATCACAAACCGTCGAGTTCACAGCAACGGCTACTCGATCCAGTTCACCTGTGACTATTCCTGATGCAAACCTCCACGCGAAGATAAACAAAACCCTTGAGAAACGCCCCGGTGAAATACTAACGGCTGCAGATATGTTGACGTTGACAACACTTACCGCGAACCACGCAGGCATTTTGGACCTGACAGGGCTGCAGCATGCCGTGAACCTCACAAGGTTGTCGCTTGGAAACAACAGCATATCAAACGTCGCACCTCTGGCAGCCTTGAAAAAACTGACAACACTGGACCTTAGAAACAATCGGATATCGGATATATCACCCCTGGTAGGCTTGAAACAATCGGAAGGTTCAAAAGATTGGCATGAACTCTATCTGCAAGGCAACCCATTGAGTGACACCGTTATTGACAAACATATCTCGAGACTACAAGCGATGGGGGTGAATGTCCATTTTGATAGCGGGGTGACACGACCCGTGCATAAGGTGCGGCTGATTTATTTTCTCCCGCGCGACCGTCAACCGCAGCCGGATATAGACGCAAACATGGATCAATTGGTAAGGGACGTACAAGCGTTCTATGCGAAACAGATGGAAGTCCACGGTTTCGGCCCGAAGACCTTCCAGTTTGAAACCGATGCAAACGGGCAGGCAGTTGTGTATCATATTAACGGGAAACACCCTGATGTGTATTACCACGATGAAACATGGGAAAAAATAGACCGAGAAATACATGAACAGTTTGACAGTCCAAACAATTTCTTTTTCACTGCGGTGGATGTTAGTAGTCAAGTACTTGACTTTATTGATGGAGGCGTATGCGGCCTAGGTGCCAGTGGAAATCATAGCGGCGGTGTACTCCTTCCGGCATCCGGGGCGTGTTTTGACTTTACTACCGCCGCCCATGAGCTTGGACACGCCTTCGGATTAGGACACGATTTTCGCGACGGCTCCTATATCATGTCTTACGGTCCGGGTCAAAACCAAATCTCTGAATGCACTGCCGAACGGTTAGATGTCCACCGTGCCTTCAATCCAACCAGCCAATTTCCTTCTAACACGCCCAATAAACGAGCTACAGTTGAGATGCTTCCACCGAGCCTTGCCGCACCACCAAATGCGATTCGCTTCCGTTTTGAAATCATCGATCCAGAAGGGATCCACCAAGCACAGCTGCATATAGGAACCGTTCTAGATTGTAAAGGATTTAACAATACTTCAAACGGTACCGCTGAATTTGTCACGACAGCTTTGGGACCGGCAAACACGACTGTCTTCCTTGACGTACTTGATAGGCACGGAGAGATCACAACGGAGGAGTTTGCCATCGATATTAGTAACCTACTGCCGGCTCCCAAAAACGTATCCATCCCAGATCCGAATTTAGCAGCAGCGATCCGAGAACAGATTGGCAACGCTATTACAACACATACACTGCTAAATCTAACGCGGCTGGAAGTCCATAACCGCGGGATAGAAGACCTCACAGGGCTTGAACATGCCCATAACCTTACATCTTTGACCCTGGGCGGTCCGTATACTGAGGCAGAAGATCAGATGGGTATCTCGGATATATCAGCACTTTCGGAGTTGACGAAACTCACAAGACTTGACCTTAGTGACAATTCCATCTCGGATATAAAACCCCTAACAGGGTTGACACAACTCACAAATCTGCACTTTGGGGGCAACGCCATCTCGGATATATCAGCACTTTCGGAGTTGACGAAACTCACAAGACTTGACCTTTGGGGCAACGCCATCTCGGATATAAAACCCCTAACAGGGTTGACACAACTCACAAACCTGCACTTTGGGGGCAACGCCATCTCGGATATAAAACCCCTAACAGGGTTGACACAACTCACAAACCTGAACCTTGGGGGCAACGCCATCTCGGATATAAAACCCCTAACAGGGTTAACACAACTCACAAACCTGAACCTTGGGGGCAACGCCATCTCGGATATAAAACCCCTAACAGGGTTGACACAACTGACGCGATTAGACCTTCGCTATAACTTTGTCGAAGATATATCGCCTCTGGGAGCGTTGAACTTGACTGGAACAGACCGGGACAACACAGGGTTGTTTCTTAATGGAAATCCCTTGAGTTATACTGCTATCCATACACACATCCCCGCCATGCAAGCAAAAGGGATTAAGGTAAGTTTTGATCTGGACATCGCCAAAATTACCGGACCCTGGCTCTGGATGATCGCACCAACCGAAACCAACCAAGGCGGCGCACGCGCTATTAATGTAGATTCACTTGCTGCCGCCAGTGGTGGTGCTCTGACAGAAGCGAACCTCGCAAGAAACGGTGCCAAAGAAGGGGATACCATTGGGGATCATGTATGGACACTCGGAAGGATCACCGCATCCGGGGGCAATAACATCAATGACCTCCTTAATCGCATTGGAATGGCTCAGGGCGATGTAAACGACCATTCATCTTACGCACTTATCACACTTGAATCCGCTACAGATCAGCCCGGCGTGACAATGGCGGTCGGCAGCGATGACGCTATCAAAGTCTGGCTCAACGGCACCGTGGTTCACAATAACCCTGTCGACCGGGGTGCCGATGACTTTCTGGAAAATTTCAGAGTTGATTTGAAAAAAGGGGACAATCTCTTGGTGGTGAAAGTCAGTGAGCGTGCTGTGGATTGGAGCATGTTTGTCGGTATTGAAGCAGCTGTTAATGCTGTCTATAAACATCCGCCAGATGACGTAGGGCTTGCGGATGCCAATAGTGACGGCGTCGTTAACGTTTTGGATCTGGTGTTTATCGCGGCACGTTTCGGAAAAACAGGAGAAAATAGCGCGGATGTCAATGGCGATGGTGTTGTCAATATTATCGATCTTGTCAAAGTTGCTGGCGAGATGGGCACCGAGGCAGCAGCACCTTCAGCACATCCACAAATATTGGAAAATCTTACCCTCACAGAAGTTCAGCAGTGGCTGCGGCAAACCCAGCACTTAAGCCTCAGAGATGCAACCTCTCAACGGGGTATCCTTATACTTCAGCAGCTTTTGGCAGCATTAATTCCGAAAACAACATCCCTATTAGCAAACTACCCGAACCCGTTTAATCCAGAGACATGGATACCGTATCAACTCGCAGAACCTGCCGATGTGACATTGCATATCTATTCCGTGAAGGGTGCCTTGGTGCGGACTTTGGCGTTAGGGCATCAACCCGCAGGAATGTATCATAGCAAAAACGGGGCGGCGTATTGGGATGGCAGAAATGAACAAAATGAGCGCGTTGCGAGCGGTGTCTATTTCTATACGTTGTCTGCAGGCGATTTCACGGCGACGCGAAAGATGTTAATACAGAAATAGAAATCGCGCTTGACATTACATGTCTATAATGTTATACTTAACCTTGTATAGTTGATTCTGCTTTTGAAAGGATACAGGGTGTTGTAGGGTGGAGCTTTTAAACCCACAAACCCAAATTAAAATATAATGAACCTCGGACTCACGGACAAAGTTGCTGTTGTAGGTGCATCGAGCAAAGGGCTCGGACGTGCTATCGCACTCGGTTTAGCACAAGAAGGTGCAAGGGTTACTATCTGTGCCAGGAACAGCGACGCACTCGAAGCAACAGCGGATGACATTCGGAACCAAACCGGCACTAAAGTGTTAGCGATACCGACCGATGTTAGTCAACCGACACAAGTTGAAAACCTTATTAGCACAGCGATTGATCATTTTGGCGGCATTGATATTTTAGTCAACAATGCAGGCGGTCCGAGAGCCGGACGGTTTGATGACTTGGACGCTCAAGATTATCAAGACGCGGTCCACTTGAACTTGATGAGTACGATCAATCTCTGTCGTGCTGTTGTCCCGTCGATGCGTGCGCGCGGCGGTGGACGGATTATCAACCTCACGTCTGTCTCAGTTAAACAGCCTGTAGATAATCTGATGTTATCGAATATGGCACGGACAGGTGTGATCGGTTTCGCGAAAACGCTGGCGACGGAATTAGCACCGGACAAAATTTTAGTTAACAACGTCTGCCCGGGTATTATCTTTACGGATCGCATCCAGCAGCTGGCGACGGTACGCGCAGAAGAGGGCGGCATCACGTTTGAGGCGGCACTCGAAAAGATGACAGCGGACATCCCGCTCGGCAGAATCGGGGATCCCGCTGAATTCGCAACCTTGGTTGTATTTCTCGCCTCAGAACGCGCCAGCTACATAACAGGGACAACAATTCAGGTAGATGGGGGCATGGTTCGGTCACTGCTCTAATATATTTGCCACGGAGGCGTGATGAACGATGTTAGTATCTGTAATCATTCCTGCGTTTAACGAAGCACAAACGATTCGGCAGGTTATTGAGGATGTACATGCACTGCCGATTGAAAAACAGATTATCGTCGTCAACGACGGCTCCACTGATGGAACGGACAAGGTACTGGAAGAGCTGCGCTCCGTTTACACGCTAACTGTTGTCCATTGCCAAGAGAACAGCGGTAAAGGTTTTGCGATTCGGTGCGGGCTTCCGCATGTCAAGGGACAGGTGGTCGTTATTCAGGATGCCGATATGGAGCTGATCCCGACGGACCTGTCCGAACTCCTAAAACCACTCGAAAAGGGAGATATTCAAGTCGTTTACGGGTCAAGGTTCCTAAATGGGCGCGGGCATGCAAGTTTTCATAATTTCATAGCCAATCGTCTGCTTGCTACCTACACGAATCTGCTTTACGGGTGTCGGATCACCGATGAATCTACAGGCTATAAAGTCTTTTGCACAGAACTGATAACGCAGCTGAATTTGACATGTAAAGGCTTTGAATTCTGCCCTGAAGTTACAGCAAAAATTTTACGTGCAGGGTATCATATCCATGAAGTACCTGTTTCCTATTTCCCGCGCACGAAGAAGGAGGGCAAAAAACTTCGGTTCTGGTCGGACGGGTTATTTGCTGCCTGGACGCTTTTAAAGTACCGGTTTATTTCAAAAACAGAACTTTTCAAAAACACGGCGCAAGATGAATTGCGTTGATAACTGATATTTGGAGGTTGAATCATTAATTATGTTTAAACGACTGATCTATTCCACATTAATCCTTTTACTGGGGGTTGGTGTCTCCTTGTCCGCGTTTGGGCATGGTAATAACCCTACCCTTTTAGAGGATGTCAATAAAGACGGTATAGTGAACGTTCAAGACCTTGTGCTTGTGGCTGGCGCGTTTGGCCAACCTGTGGATCGCACCGCGGATCAGAATCCGGACGTAAATCGCGACGGGTTTATCAATGTGTTGGACCTGGTGCGTGTGAGCAACAGTTTAGGACAAACGGTACCCGATGAAAACGCAGCGTATCACGATATTCAGGAATATGTCTTTGATAAGAGTTGCGCAAGCAGCACTTGCCACGCAGCCCCTGCAAACTCCCGTGGTTTAAGTCTGGAGTACAGGCTCTCTTATGATAATTTGGTTGGCATCGTGCCGCAGAACCCCGCGGCCGCAGCCGCCGGTATGAAACTGGTGGATCCGGGCAACCCGGATAACAGTTTCCTTTTGACGAAACTCCTCGGGCCGGAATCGGCAGACCTAGGCTCTCGTATGCCGTTCGGGGGCGGAACGATCCACGCTGCGAAAATAGATGCGATTCGGACATGGATTGAAGCAGGGGCCCCAGAAACAGGGAAAGTCGCAGGCATCAGTGACCTGGGTGTTTTACGTGATCCGGGCGAAGTTTTTGTACCCCCCGCGCCCCCGCCGCCCGGTCAAGGCTATCAACTCCATCTGCCGAAGTTCAAGATTGAACCCGGCACAGAGCGCGAAGTCTTTTACCAGACCCAGATCGCAGATGAAAATGGGAACCCGGTAGAAGGCGATATCTTTATTAACAAAGTAGAGATTTTCTATCCTGCTGGGAGCCATCACTTTATCATATATCGGATTACAGAGGATGGGCTGGCAAAGGGTATCCTAGAGAATGGTATCATACCCGATGCTGCTGTTAATCCTGACGATACTTTCCGCGAACTTGATACAGATGACCCTGACCCGGTATTTGGCGTTTTCGGTAGTGATAGGCTTTTCGTCGTCGGGACACAAACCGATGATACACTATTTCAGTTTCCTGAAGGTGTAGGGTTGCGAATGCCAGGCGATACGATCTACGACCTCAATTCACATTACATCAATCTGCTGGGGGACGAGACGCTGGAAGGTGAAAGCTACGTCAATATCTACACAATTCCGGAGGAAGAAGTCAAATACGAAGCGGTCGAAATTTTCGTTTCTAACCGATCCATTAACGTGCCACCGGGGACAACACGTGTTGCAAAAATGACGTGGTACGTTGAAGATGAATTGTTCAAACGCGGACACGACTTAAATACGAATCTAAGTGTCTTTTTATTGTCATCCCACATGCACAGACACGGTGAATTGTTTGAGGTTTTCCAGAAATCGTCAGGCGATTTGCTGCACCGGAGCCTCGCTTACGACGACGCACCTATTGACCTTTATAATCCGGTCCTCGTGCTAAATCCGGACGATGGACTCCGATTTCAGTGCATCCATAACAACTACGATACGAACAAACCGCTCCAATTCGGACTCACATCTGAAGATGAGATGTGTATCATCTTTGGCTATTATTATATCCCGACTGAAAGTGCAGGCTCTGTCATTAGATAGCGTCTATCTTCACAACATCGGAAGGCGCGCTGTATCGGCGCGCTTTTCTTTTATATGACGACTTCCTTAAGAAAAAAAGACAACTTCATGGAAGCCTTAGCACACCGAATATTGGTGTGTGACGGCGCTATCGGTACCGAACTGCGCAAACGGATACCGGCACATCTCCAGTGCGTTGATGCCTGCAATATTTCCACGGAATATGCTGAGGCGGTCACAGCTACCCACCGCGCTTATGCCGATGCCGGTGCGGATGTTATCCAGACGAATACCTATCAGGCAAATAGCGAAGCGTTAGCTGTTCACGGTTTAAGTGAACAGGTTACAGAAATCAATAAGACTGGCGTGGTGCTGGCGCGCGAAGCAGTGCCTGAGAGGTGTTACGTCGCTGGGTCCGTCGGGCAAATTCCGTTTCACAGCTTAGATACCACAGTACCATCTACCAAAAAAATCCGACGGCTCTTCACGGAACAGATGGACGCGCTTGTTGATGCGGGTGTTGATATCTTGGTACTGGAAACGTTTGTCTCGCCGAAACAGGCAGAGATCGCGACCAAGCAGGCACTCACTTATAGTGTTCCCGTGGTTGTTGAAATTAGCGGCGTTTCAGGCGGAACTGTCGGTGCCGGGTTAGATGTGCGTGTTTTTGCCCAAGAACTGGAGCAACTCGGTGCGCATGCAGTCGGTATCAATTGCAGAGGGCCCCACGATCTGGTTGAAGCGATGGAGCTCCTCGCGCCTGTCATCAAAGTGCCTATTGCGGTGCAACCGAACGCTGGCAATCCGAGAGTAGAACAGGGAGAAGTGGCGGTCTCCTACACGGTGGAAGCTGAAGTTTTCAGTGACTACGTCGGAAAATTGGTCGAGCTCGGCGCGAATATGATCGGCGGCTGTTGCGGAACGACTCCTACCTATACGGCGAAGATTCGACAGGCTATCGCAGGGCGTAAACCTGTCCAACGAGAGTCGCGCATCTTCGTCCTCCCGAAAATCAGGTCAGTAGGGGCGAGGTCACCTCGCCCCTACGATAATCCTGTGCAGCAGGTGTTTGAAACGCGTGAACGTATCGTGAGTGTAGAGATGCGCGCCAATACGTTTCCACAACTGCGGGCGATGTTGAAAGAAGCAAAAGGGCTTGCCGCAATCGGGGTCGACCTGTTTGATGTGACGGACAACTCCGGCGCAGCGGTGAACATCGGGACGGTCGGCACAGCGTATCGACTGCAGCAGGCGACGCAAATTCCAACGCTCATCCATTGGACAACCCGATCACGAAACCTTATTAGTATGCAATCGCATCTGCTGGAGGCAGCGGCGTTGGGTATCCGGGGCATCGTCGCCTTATCGGGGGACCATCCGAAAGCTGGACCCTATGAAACAGCAAGCCTCGTCCCAGATGTGCGCGGTGCGGTTCAATTGATGAAACTCATCGCGCGACTCAATCAGGGCGAACTCGCTGACGGTTCATCAATCGGTGAGCCGTGCGGGTTCTATTACGGTGGCGGGTTCACGATCGCGGAGAACCTCCAACCGCACGTCAAGCATCTCACAAATAAGGTGGCGCAAGGGGCTAACTTCGCCTATACGCAGCCGGTCTGGACCTATCAAGACATCGCGCGCGCCCAGCAGGCAACGGAACATCTCGGCATAAAGGTGCTTTACGGCATATTACCGCTTACAAGTTTCCGCAGTGCATCCTATCTCCGCGACAATTTGGGGCTTTACATCCCACAGTTTATCGTTGATAAATTCCGAGACCTCGGAGATACCGCCGGAACCGAACTCGGCATACAGTTATGCTTGGAATTGGTCCGGAATATCCGCAATCAAGATGAAAATGAGATTGATGGCATTTATCTCATTCCACCTGCGCGTATGAATTGGAAAAACAAGGCACGCGTCATCTCAGAAATCGTTAGGACGTACCGCTAACAATGCATGAACAAAAAACTCCGATCTCAGCAGCACGCGTTACCGGACGTTCGCTTCTTTTAGGCATTTTATTTATCCCGATCAATGTCTATTGGATGACGATTGTTGAGGTAAAGTACTACTCGCTTGACGGTTCATGCCTCCCACTTTTTATCCAGCCTGTTTTCATTATGTTTGTTTGTGTCGTCGCCAATTGCGTATTGAAACGGTTCGCGCCACGGCAGATGCTTCAGCAAGGCGAATTGCTCACTATCTACATTATGGTGGCGATCTCGTGCACGTTTGCGGGGCATGATACAATGCAAAACATGTTCGGCAGCATCGCGCATCCGTTCCGGTTCGCGACGGAGGAGAACGAATGGCAGGCGCTCTTTTTTCGGTATCTACCCGCATGGCTCACTGTCTCCGACGCGCAAAGTTTGCAAGGTTTTTACGAGGGAGAAGCGACTTTCTATACACGGCATAACTTTACAGTTTGGACGAAACCGCTGCTGTTCTGGGGACTCTTTTTCCTGATTATGATGTTCATGATGCTGTGTATCAATACGCTCGTCCGAAAACGGTGGGCAGAACAAGAGAAACTCGCCTATCCGATTATTCAACTGCCGTTGGGATTGTCGGAGGAGGGTGGGATCCGCCTTCTGAAAAATCGGATGATGTGGGTCGGGTTCAGTATTGCCGTAGCGATCGGTGTGATTAACGGTATCCACTATCTGTTTCCACAATTTCCAGAGATTCCGTATATCAAACGGACAGCCGTGTTCCGAAATATCTTCACGGAGCGTCCATGGAGCGCGATCCGTGGGACCCGCATTTCTGTCTACCCGTTTGCTGTTGGGCTGGCGTTTTTCCTGCCGTTGGATCTCTCTTTTTCGTGTTGGTTCTTCTTTGTTGTGCGTTTAGCGGAATTTGTCATCGCTGCGGCACTCGGTACGCGTTATTTCCCCGCGTTGAATGAGCAGGCGTACGGTGCATGGATCGCGCTTTTCCTACTTGCCATCTGGGTCACGCGGCGGCATCTGAGTGAAGTGTTGAAAAAAGTATTTGGGTTTAAATCGCGGCTTGACGATTCAGACGAACCGATGCCGTATCGTGCAGCCTTTTTGGGTATCCTGGGATCCCTCGTCGCGCTCGGCATCTTTTCCTCTATTGCGGGAATGGCGTTATGGGTTGCTGGTATCTTTTTCGGTGTCTATTTCTTGCTCTCTTTTGCAATTACGCGAGTTCGGGCGGAACTCGGCACCCCGCATGAAATTTACTATGTCAACCCACACGACATGCTGGCGACAGTCGGCGGTACGCGACGGTTCGACACGAGCAGCCTCACGATTATGTCGCTGTTTTACTGGTTCAATCGTGGTTACCGCAATCACCCGATGCCGAATCAGATTGAGGCGTTCAAACTTGCAGAATCGACAGGGATGGGCAACCGGCGTTTATGGGTCGCGATGCTGATCGCGATTATCATCGGCATCCTGGCGACCTTCTGGGCGAATCTGGATGTCACTTTCCGAAACGGCGCGGTAGCGAAAGCGGGTGGCTTCAAAGGCTGGGTCGGCAGAGAGTCGTTCGGTCGGTTGCAGCGATGGTTGCATAACCCGACGGAGCCAAACGTGATCGGCATCGGTTTTATGGGGATCGGCGCGCTCCTAACGTTTGTCATGATGTATATGCGGATGCATTTCCTGTGGTGGCCCTTTCATCCTGCGGGTTACGCGCTCGCCATCAGTTTCGCGATGGACTATTTCTGGTTCGCTTTCTTTGTAGCGTGGTTTCTGAAGTTAATGATTTTACGACACGGCGGGTTACGGCTGCATCGTAAGGTCGCGCCTTTGTTCTTAGGATTAATCTTAGGCGATTACGTCATCGGCAGCACCTGGGCGATTATCGGCCCGTTATCCGGCCTGCGTACCTATAAAATCTTTATTTGAGTGGTATCCATACCTTAACCGATTTCGGTAATTCTGGTCGGTTGACAAGTAACCTTTACAAATTTCGCAGCATTTCGTTAGATAGTTCGAAAGGGAAATAGAGAGCAATAGGTAAATGCGTCGCATCTTCGCTCCAGCGGAGCGATATGTCTATAGAATATGTAACATTTCCAATCTTCCGCTCCAGCGGAGCGGTATTGGGTGTGTAAAGTTTTTGGCAGCGTTCCGCCATCCAATCTATTAGAAAACCTGGTTTCCTTTTTTAGTCGTATAAGGACGTTATGTTTATAGAAATACGTAGCAACAACCCGCCTTAGGCCTGTAAGGGCGAAATGTTTATTACGTTAGTCAGACATATATCGCCCTTACAGGCCTAAGCTTTTGTTTTAGAACGCATCTCTATAAACATAACGTCCCTGCTGGACTAAAGAACGTACGCTGCCAAAGAAAATTGACTTTGGACCCTTCCGTTCCAAAATATTTACACACCCGAGCGGTACAGGACCATTTAGTTTATATATTTGGTTTACATTTGTGAATATGTTTAACCCCTTTTGACCCGCCAAACCCGCTGGCGGGGTTTCCTAAACTCGCCAGATCCGCCCAGAAAAGGCGAAAACCCCCAATAATTTCTTAAAACTAAATGGTCTTGTGAGTGGTACGTGATTTTTGAAAATCCATTGATAATGTGGTATAATTTAAGAAATCAGACCAGTTGCAGGAACCTTTCCTCGATTAAGATCTCTCACGGTGTTGTCCTATTATTTAGTCTGACTTGGATTAGTAGGGTAGAATCTTGTAATTTACACTATGGAGGCTTTTATGGCACAAGCAAACCTACTTTTTATTTGGGAATTAGAATCGTTTAACGAAATTACGGAGGATCCCAATTTACTCAAATTACACAATGAATTTAAAATGAGAGGACATCTGCTTTCTCGGAGTTTACTGATTTGGGAAAAAGTCGGGGTAGCTGAGAGTCGGTTGTTGGCAGACTTTAGAAACGAAAAAATTTATCATATTCAACAAAGAAATAACCCAGAAATGGAAGTATTGGAAACCCCCTGGGATCCGGAAAATCTACGATCTCGTTTTGAAGATGAGACTCGTGGAACCAAGGAGGGATTTATTGACTGGCTAAAACTATTCAAGCTAGCCGAGTCTGACCTAGAACAATTGAAGCGCACCGATTTATTGGAACGAAAACTTGACCTCGAAATGGCACATGAAGATTTGTTAGCAGCTTACGAACTATTACGAGAAATTCTCACATCTCCACGCGAGTGGCTTATTGGTTTATCAGAAAACGACATTCAACGAATTAGGAAATCCTTAGATCAATGGTATAAAACAGCAAGGGCAATTCACAATATTAGTCTATCTACCGCTAGAGAGAAACATACGGAGGTTTTACAGCAAATTTTTCGATTCTCTGATGAGGTTAAGCAACAATTAGGGCAAGTCGTAACTTATTTAAAATCAAAGAAATCGGAACAACTTGAAACCCGGGTGAGTAAAACTTTTACTGAGGCTGTGGAAAAAGTCAAAACGGAGACGGATCTATTACAAAAGCAACGTGAAGAAGCAGAGCGAAATGAAACCGAAAGGCAGAAAGAGTTTAATGAACTCCAAAGTAAGTTGAGGGACAAACTCGCGAAGGAGACAGTTTCAAAACATAGTCAAATTTTTAAGAAGCAAGCGGACGAACATAAACAGGCATCGAAAATATGGCTTATAGCAACAGGTGGGCTGATTGTCGCATTTGGTGGTGTTTTCTATTGGTTATTTGAAGCTTTAAGGCTTGGCGGGACTGAATGGGTAGGAGTTCTGCAAAATGTTTTTACGAAAGGATTCTTGCTTACCTTGATTTACTTTGTCATCAATCGTTTTAGTAAGAATTATACAGCTCAGAAACATTTAGAGGTTGTCAATCGTCATCGTCAGAATGCTCTGGAAACTTTTGATAATTTTTTTGAAACAGCAGGAAACAATCAGGAAATCAAAGAAGCAGTATTATTAGCCGCCACAAACGCTATTTTTGACGCAAACCAGAGTGGTTATTTATCCTCTAAAATGAAGGGAACTGAGAGCGTAAATCCAGTTAAACAAGTGTTTGGCACTATAGGTGGTTCACCAACAAAATCTGACGATTAATCAGATTAGACACATACCGCTCCGCTGGAGCGGAAGACTCGGGACATTTATATACTATAGATATACCGCTCCGCTGGAGCGGAAGAAAAACGAAAATGAATAAACCAAGCGTTTTCGCAGACTTCCACAACACAGACGCAAACGGCAGGCTTCGGCTAAACTGCGCCGGTACCGTAGTAGATCTTGAACGTCAAAAAATTGTGCTGCGAAATGGACAATCCCTTATTATCTATAGCGAAGAATTAGAGGTCGAAGGCATTGTTCACTACTCCGAAGAAGAGAGGTTGTGGACAGCAGTGATTGATTGGGATGCCATCCAAGAAGTAGGACCTATTGTCTCTGAAATTACGCCAGCTAATGCAGCCAAAGGCCAAAGACGCGATACAATACCCACGGCGCTAAATTGACACCTATGGCTCTGGGAAACAGGGCATTTCGGTTGACATCTGTTCACCGAGTGTGTTATCATTTTTCAATAAGACCAATCACTCCAAAAGGAATTCAAAAAATGGAGCATGTTTTTATCTCCTATGTCAATGAGAATCGGACAGAAATTAAACAAATTTACGATGTCCTGAAATCACACGGCATTAAAGTCTGGATTGACCGGAACGATATTGCCCCGGGGTCGCGCTGGAAAGACGCAATTCGGAATGCTATTCGCGAAGGGGCTTTTTTCATGGCTTGTTTCTCGAAAGAATACAACAAACGCAATGACACCTATATGAATGAAGAGTTGACGATCGCAATTGGAGAATTACGTCAGCGGTCTACAGACCGAGTATGGTTTATTCCAGTCAAGCTGAACAGTTGTGAGATTTCAGATCGTATGGTGGAGGCGAAACTTTAAATGACCTTCAACATGTTAAACTCTATAAAGATGGGGATACTGGTATTCAACGCATGATTGAAGTCATTCAATACGAATCACCTGAACCTACGGAAAACGGGAATACCAGCTCAAAGTTTTCTGAGAATTTTAGGGATTAGGATAGGAGCAGCACAAAGGATTCTCGATCTGATAGTGTCCAAAGCAGAAAATTGACTGATGGGATATTTCAACAAGCTGATGATCTAATGAAGCGCAGGGAAATAGAAATGGCATTAGAAGCTTATTCACACGGTATTAATCTTGATCCATATTGTCTTATTGCATATAAGGATCGAGGCAATGCTCATCACATCAAAAGTGACTATGACAGAGCCACTGCAGATTATAGCAAGGCGATAGAACTAAATCCGCACGATGCTGAAACCTATTACAAACGTGGGGTTGCTTATAGTGATATAAACGAGTTGGACCTTGCTATTCAAGACTATACCAAAGTCATACAACTTGAACCTAATTTTACTAATGCCTATTACAACCGCGGTGTTGCTTATAGTCATACAAGTGAGTTGGACCTTGCTATTCAAGACTATACCAAAGCAGTAGAACTGGTTCCAGATTATGCAGAGGCTTATAACAACCGTGGCCTTGCCTACAGTGAAAAGGATAATTTTGACTTAGCGATTGCCGATTATACTAAGGCAATAGAATTGAATCAATACCATGCAGCTGCTTACAATAATCGAGGTCTTTCTTACGTTAGCACGGATGAGTTGGACCTTGCTATTCAAGACTACACCAAAGCAATAGAACTGAATCCAAAATTTTTCGGCACCTATTACAATCGTGGTGTTGCTTACGGACTCAAAGGCGAAATAGATAAGAGCATAGCCGATTATATCAAGACAGTAGAACTTGATTCTAATTATACTAATGCCTACTATAATCTCGGCAACGCCTATGCCTACAAGTGTAAATTCACTGTAGCCATCGCACACTATAACAAAGTGTTAGAATTGGATCCAGATTATATGGATGCCTATTATAATCGAGGTACAGCTTATAGTCAAAATGGAGAGTATAACCTTGCGATTAAAGACTATAACAAGGTGATAGAACTCAATCCAAGTTTTGCTAGTGCTTATTTTAATCGAGGTTGGATTCACAACAAAAATGGAAAGCATGATCTTGCTATCGCAGATTTTGATGAGGTAATAGAACTAGAACCGAGTCATATCGGGGGATATAACATGCGCGGTATTTCCCACTACAATAAGGGTGATACGGTTAATGCTATCAAAGATTTTAGCAAAGCGATAAAGCTGGATCCAAAGTATGCTCAGGCTTATAACAACCGCGGCAATGTTTACCGAGAAAATGAACAGATTATTTTTGCTCTTAAAGATTTTAACAAAGCAATAGAACTGAATCCAAAATATGTTGATGCCTATAATGGTCTCGCCGAAACGTATCACGTTAAAGGTGAGTTTGACCAAGCTATTGTCAATTATAACAAGGCACTAAAGTTAAATCCAGATTATGCCGAAGTCTATAGCAATCGCGGTGCTGTTTATCGTACCATAGGTGAAATTGAGAAAGCAATTAGTGACTTTAACAAAGCGATAGAACTGAAGTCTGATTATGCTGGTGCCTATCACAATCGCGGCAATGTTTATAGTAATAAAGGTGAGATCAGCAAAGCTATTGCAGATTATAGAACTGCAATTAAATTGGATCCGGGGGATCCTAAGTTCTATCACTCCCGAGGCATTGCTTACTATACTAATGGTGAGTTAGACCTTGCTTTCATAGATTATAACAGAGCTATAGAACTGAATCCCGAATTTGCTAATTTCTATAACGATCGCGGTAATGTCTACAATAGGAAAGGTGAACTAGACAAAGCTGTCGCAGATTATACCAAAGCAATAGAACTGAATCCAAAGTTTGCCATTGCTTATCACAACCGGGGTGTTGTTTACACCAACAAACAAGAATTTAACAAGGCAATGAATGATTTTGGTGAAGCAATAGAACTCAACATGAACGAGGCTATAGTTTATTTCTACCGCGGCATAAGTCAAATGCACTTGCAAAATTGGCAAGAAGTTAAAGTTGATCTGATTATTGCGCGGGATAAAGGGTTGGATATCGCAGATGAGTTTCATAAAGGCACCAAAAGTATTGAAGCATTTGAGCGAATAATAGATGTTCCATTGCCCCCAGACATTGCTTTACTGCTAACACACCAAGTATTAGAACCCGATAGTACTGACACCTATATCACCCGTGGCATTGCCTACGCTAAAAATGGAGAGGACAATCTTGCTATCTCCGATTTTAGCAAGGCAATAGAACTGGATTCAGAGTCTGGCATAGCCTATGAAAATCGCGGCATAGCCTATTACAACAAAGGCAGGTTTTACCGAGCAATTGATGACTTTAGCAAAATAATAAGTTTCACACCTGAAGATCCCTTTGCGTATCGGGTTCGTGGGATGGCTTACCGCAATCTGCTGGTTTTTGAGAAAGCCATCCAAGACTTTAGCACGGCGATACATCTCAAACCCGATACGGCTGCCGATGCCTATACAGAACGTGGTCTAACCTACCACAGCAAAGGCGACATAGACCGCGCAATTGAAGACTATAACAAAGCCATAGCACTGGATCCACAGTTTGCAGGCGCTTATACCCATCGCGGTCAAGCTTACCGTGATAAAGGTGAGGTTGACAGGGCAATTGAAAATTACAACAAGGCAATAGAACTCAACCGAGAACTTGCGGAGCCCTATACCTGCCGTGGTCTAATCCATAACGAACAAGGCGAGTTGGACAAGGCGATCACAGATCACAGTAAAGCCATCGCGTGCAACCCAGAATTTGCCGAAGCATATCTCAATCGTGGACAGGCTTACTACGACAATAACGAGCTGAACAAGGCGATCGCAGATTATAACAAAGCGATAGAACTCAATTCAGAACTTGTGGAGGCATACACACAACGAGGCAATGCCTACCGAGACAAAGCCGAGTTAGATAGCGCAATTGCGGATTATACTGAAGCCCTAAAACTCAGGCCAAAGACTGCCGAATCCTATTACATACGCGGGGAGGCTTGGTTACTTGCGAAAGGTTGGGAAGAAGCGAAGACCGACCTAACAGCTGCACTCCTACAAGACGTAGATGTCGCCGCTGCGTTTCACAATACCCACGGGAGTATTGCTGCCTTTGAAGAGAAGATAGGGAGTCGTTTGCCGAAAGAAATTATAGTATTATTGACACCGCACAGCGAACCGTTTGAAATTGATAAAGAGGCGCGAATCGCGTTGGGAATGAAGTATTACGGAAACGACGAACTCAGCAGCGGCCTGGCCTCAAAACTTGCAGGGATCCCACGCATGGAATTCATATTTCTGATGGGGGATTACGGACTCTCTGCGTTTGGTGATGAGGAAGAGTACGCCAAGAGCGGATTTTAAAGAATGCCAATACAGCCAGTTATTAGCAATACCAGTCCGCTTATTGGGCTATCGGGACTCAATTGTCTTCCCTTATTACGGGATCTCTACACTGAAGTGTGGATTCCAAGAGAGGTTGAAAAGGAATTCTTAGCAGTAGATGAGACAGTCTATCAAGAGGTACTCAACAGCGCACCGTGGATTAAAGTTGTAGACCTGACGAATCCGCAAAGTGCCGCAATTTATCAAGGTATTGATGCTGGAGAAGCAGAGGTTTTCGCGCTTGCAGCTGAACATGATGCACGTCTCATTCTTCTTGATGAAAAGAAAGGAAGACGGAAGGCCAAAGAAATTGGATTAACGGTTAAGGGCATAGTAGGCATTTTGCTTGAGGCAAAGGAAGAAGGCTTGATTGATGTCATCAAGCCGCTTTTAATTCGGTTGAGGGATAATGGAATCCACCTGAGCGCATCGCTCATCAATAAAGCATTGCAACGGGCAGCGGAATAGCATTGATGCCTTGTACAAAACCCATCCGCGTCATCCGTGTCATCCGTGCCAAATCCGGAGAGAATGTTCTGTAAATTATCCAAGCACGGTTTCTGTTTAGAGGTTAGTATATCGTTCTCCTTAGTTCGTTCCAATTGCATAGGTTTAGTATAACACATCTCTGGCAAATTAGCCAGAGACATTCAATTGTGCGATTTGGATATTGGTTTCACTTTACATAGGTGAATATTATTAGGAAAAAATCGCGAGCACAGCTCGCTCCTACAGGCGAAAAAATTCACATATATAAAGTGAATAGGTACAATTGAATGGCCCTGCAAATTAGCAAAAATTGACTTGACAAAATCTGTCTAAAATGATAAACTTACTTTAAACAAGGGAAACCACAAACGACACCCTTAGTTAGTCCGTAAAAATAAAGAAAGGATAGCAATATGGCATCACAAAACGAACTACGGTCAATGTTAGACGCACCCATCGCTTTAGCACCGAACACCTACCTACACTTCTATAACGGCGGGAAACTCCGGGCTGAGTTTATGGGTGAACCCGATCCGAAAGATGATTATTACTCCGAAGAATGGATTTTTTCTACAAACCGCGCCATCACACCCGGCAGAGATAACCCACCCGACAAAGGACTCAGCCGGATCCAACTCCCCAGCGGAGAGGTCGTGTTACTGAAAGCACTGCTCGACGCATTTCCAGACGAGACGCTCGGTGAGGCGCACGTCGCGAAATATGGCACCGAATTAGGGGTGCTGCTTAAGATTTTCGATGTCGGTGAAGGGGCGCACATCCCTATCCATTGGCACCCGAACCCCGATTTCGCACAAGAACATCTCAACTCGCCCTTCGGGAAAAATGAGGCGTGGATCTTAATCGGTACGCGTCCGGGCGCGAAGGCATGGATCGGTTGGAAAGAAGCGATAGACAAAGCAGAGTTCCGCCGCCTGATGGAAGCACAAGATGTACCAACGCTCCGAAGTCTCATGCACGTCGTTGAACCGAAGGTCGGGGAGGTCTACTTCTTACGGACACCGATCGTCCACTCCCTCGGCACAGGGTTATGTGTCCTGGAACCGCAGGAACCGACCGATTGGAATATCCTCGCGGAATGGGAAGGTTTTCCGTTTGAAAGAGAAGATGGACATCTCGGTCTCGGATGGGACCTCGCAGTAGATGCCGCTGAGTTCGATAAACTGGACTTGGATTACCTGAATAACTATATCCGCCGCACGCCAGAACTCGTCCGCGCAGAAGGCGATAATCGTGAAGACCGAATCGTGCCAGCGGAAGCCTCAAAATTCTTCGGATGCTCACGTCTGACAGTGAACGCAACGCTGAGTATGCCGGCGGATAAAGGTTTCTATGCACTCGTAACGTTGGGCGGCGAAGGCGTATTGCGCGGTGATTTTGAAGATGTCCCGCTCAAACGCGGCAAATCTGTTTTCATCCCGCGCTGCTTGTCCAGTTACGTTATCGTTAGCACCGGCGACACCCCAATGGAGATCATCTGTTGCTATCCACCAAGTCTTTAAAGTAACACACAGTGGCACGCCATGTTAGACTTCAAACCACCTAAACCCAATACAATTGTGGCGAAGGTCGTCAGAGCCGCTATGCCGCTTGTTAACCGCTTGTATTTGAAAGGGTTGACATTAGATATTGATGCGGAATCCATCGCGCGTTTGAAAACGACGGACGGGTCCCCGACTGTGCTGGTGCCGAACCATTCGGCATCTGCGGATTCAGCAGTTGTGTTCCTTTTGTCTAAACGGCATTCGCAGCAGTACTATTATATGGCTGCCCGAGAAGTTTTCGACATAGGGAAATTCGGGGGTATTCGCAGTTTTCTGCTGCAGCGGTGCGGTGCGTTTTCGGTTGTGCGTGGCACCGCAGATCGAAACGCTTTCCGTACAACCCGGGAGATTTTATCTAAAGGCGACCGACCCATCGTTATCTTCGGCGAGGGTGAAATCTCACGACAGAACGATACCATCATGCGTTTTGAGAGGGGCGTTACACAACTCTGCTTTTGGGCTTTAGATGATATGGAGAAAGCCGGCATTAGCAAACCGCTCTACGTCATTCCTATCGGGATCAAATACCGATATCCGCAGGACATGTGGAACGCTATTGACGCTGCGCTCACGGATTTAGAACAGACTATTCTCCCATCTGCCGAGCGAACCCCGGCGGAACGCTACGAACGTTTACGGCGAATCGGTGTCGCTGTCTTCAAGACGCTCGCGACGGAATATCAATATAAGGTGGACGAAAGCGTACCACTTGATGTGCATATCCAAAAGCTGAAAGAACAGATATTGGCCTATGCGGAACAAATTATGGGTATCCAGACGGAAGCGGATGTGCTCACACGGGTACGCGCCTTGAAAAATCTGGTGGATGCTGAAGTCTACAAAGACATTGAGGAGATGACAGACTACGAAAAGAAAATACATGAAGAACAGCTTCAGAAATTCCAACAATTCTATCCGGATCTGGAGCGGTTAATTAATTTTATAGCGATTTCGGACGGGTACGTCGCCAACGAGCCTTCACAGGAACGGTTTCTTGACGTGATTACCCGTCTGGAGAGAGAAGTCTTTGGTAAAGCAAAAAAACAGGGACCGCGGGTCGCGTCAATCCGTGTTGGTGACCCCATAAACCTCCGAGATTGCTACGATACCTACAAGACAGAAAAACGAGAAACGGTAGAGCAGATAACCCTCGAACTCGAAACAGCAGTGCAGACACTGGTGACGGACGTATCATAGGTATATTCTACGCTACCGAGACACACTTTGTAGCATAGGAAACCGTTAGGCTCCTGTGCCACCTTTGTAGCATAGGAAACCGTTAGGCTCCTGTGCCATCTTTGTAGCATAGGCTGTTAGCCTGTGTCATCTTTGTAGCATAGGCTGTTAGCCTGTGTCATTAAAATTTGGAGAGAAACATGGCAAAAAAATTGTCTATTGGAAGTTGGGCTTACGCATTCGGCCCTTATGAAGATAACCCCGTCCCGTTTGATGATGTCGTCAAGCGGCTCAGCGAACTGGAATTCGACGGCATCGAAATTGGCGCGTTTAAACCGCATATTGACATCAACGACTATCCGATGAAAAGCGATCGAGATGCCGTTAAAGGTTTAATCGCCTATTACGGACTTGAAGTCTCTGGCTTAGCCGCTGACTTCTGGTCGCATCCGGGTCCCGGTACGGACGAGGCACAAGAGGACGATAAATACTTCAAATTGTTCAGACAAAACCTCCAACTTGCGTTGGATCTCGGGTCGCCTGCTATTCGGGTAGATACGGTGGATGATCCTGAGAAAGGAATTCCAGACGTTGAACCGGAGAAAGCATGGGATCGGATCGCCTCTGTCTGGAGACGGTGTGCGCAAGTTGCGGAAGACCACGGTGTGCTGATGCTCTGGGAATTTGAACCCGGATTCATGTTCAACAAACCCAGTGATATTATTAATATGCCGAAGGCTGTCGATCATCCGAACTTCAAAGTGATGTTCGATACATGTCACGCACAGATGTGTGCAGTCGTTGGGGCGCGACAGCCCGGAGACAAGGAGACCCTCGGCGATAACGGTGTGATTGATCTTGCACGGCAGCTCAAAGGCCAAATCGGACACTTCCACCTCATCGATTCCGACAACACGCTCCATGGCGACGAAACAAGTACACACGCACCTTTCGGAGACGGCGTGCTGGATTTCGACGCGATTATCCCTGTCATCATGGACGAAACCGGTTACGACGGCGATTGGTTCTCTATTGATCTCTGTTTCTGGCCCGACGCGTGGGATGTGACAGAAGACGCGAAGAAGTTCCTAACACCGTATTTGGAAAGGTATTAGGGGTATAGTTATCAGTCGTCAGTCACCAGTTGTCAGTTAAGAGGTTTCTGATGCTTGACCCTCTCTTGGTAACCGTTGTTACCCATAAGCGTAACAAGCGTCACAAAAAGATACTGGTGAATCAAAAACCAGACTGAAAACTGACAACCGATAACTGATAACTCTAATTAAAAATGCTTAATACGCGTTCATTGGATCCCTTAATCGAACTCGCCTTTGAAGAGGACATCGGTATTGGTGATATAACGACAGATGCGACAGTGCCATCTACACAAATGGGTGTTGGCACACTTCTTGCCAAAAGTGCGGGGATTGTCGCCGGCTTACCGGTCGCCGAGCGTGTGTTCGAGAAGTTGGATCCGACACTGACGTTTCGCAGACTTGTCAAAGACAGCGAGGCAGTCGTCGCAGGCACGCCCATCGCCGAGGTGCAAGGCAGCGCTCAAACGATTCTGATCGGCGAACGGACAGCACTCAACTTTCTGCAACGCCTCTCTGGGATCGCCACATTCACCGCACGCTTTGTGGAAGCGGTTGCAGAGTATGATACCAAAATCGTGGACACTCGGAAAACAGCGGCGGGATGGCGGGCAGTTCAGAAATATGCCGTGCGTATCGGGGGTGCACAAAATCACCGATTTGGGCTCTACGACGGTGTGCTCATCAAGGACAATCATATCGTCGCTGCGGGTGGTATCGGTAACGCTGTGCAACGGGCACGGCAAACCGTGCCACACACAGCAAAGATTGAGGTTGAAGTCGAAACCGTTGAACAGGTTGACGAGGCACTCGAAGCAGGTGCGGACATCTTACTCCTTGACAACATGCCGCCGGGTATCATGGCGCGCGTTGTGCAAGCGGTGGGCAATCGCGCTGTAACGGAAGCCTCCGGTGGCATTACACTTGACAGCGTAAAAGCCGTGGCGGCGACAGGTGTAGACTTCATCTCTGTCGGGGCGTTGACGCACTCGGCAATGCCGATGGATATTAGCCTAAACCTGACCCTATAGACATAGCTCTATAGACATGGCTCTATAGACATGGCTCTATAGACATGGCACTCCGCTGGAGTGCTTTAAAGGAGATTTAATTCTCAATGCAGGAATTCTTGAGCCGCTCCCTGAAGCGAGAAAATGTGATTCGGGGGACGCTCCTTTTTGTGGTATGTACATTCGCTGGATTATTCGTCAGTTTTCTGTGGAGCGGGGGTCAAGATATAAAGCGAGTTTTTCGGGAGATGCAGGTTGAGATGCTCCTCGGTGCTTGCCTATGCATGTTTGTAGATTGGCTGTTCGGGGCACTGCGTTTCCATGTTTTCATCCGGAAAGTGACACCAACGATCCGATTCCGCGACAGCCTGCGTGCGAATGTAGCAACGCTCTGTGTCTCCGCGATTACACCGTTTCAGACAGGCGGGGTCGGTCATCTCTATATCTATGCGCGGGCAGGCGTGCCACTGTCAGGGGCGATAACAGCCGGTATCTTCTGTTTCCTTTCAACGCTCATCAGTCTCATCCTTGGTGCTGTTGGGATCCTCTGGTTGGATCCACCCTTTCTACCAAAAGGGGCGGCATGGATAAGTCTATTTAGTTTTTTGATGTTCGGCTTGGTGCTGACATCGTTTCTCTTGCTGCTTTTCAAGCCAGAAATCGTCTTCCATCTTTTTGATTGGCTTTGCAAGACCGCGCAGCGAAGATTCACACGCGTCGCGCCGCTCTTAGAACGTGCCAAGCTAAAAGTGGAACAGCTGACGACTGAACACAAAACGTTTGCGACCATGTTCCTCCGGGATCACAAATGGACTTGCCTGCTGGGTATACCTTTGACGTGCGGTTTCATCGGGGCACGGATTGTCGGCAGTTACATCGTCGCCCAGGCTCTCAATGGAAATACAACGCTCTGGGAACTCTGTGTAGTGGGATTGGTGCTAAACTTCGTTGTCCTGTTCGCACCGAGTCCCGGCGCCAGTGGTGTCGCGGAGGTGGTAACGGTCGGGCTGATGGAGAATGTGATCGCCAAAGAATTGATACCGCTTTTCGTCTTGCTGACACGCTTTTTCAGTATCTATTGTGCTGTGCTTGTAGGCGGTATTATTATCAGTGGACAAGTCGCAAAAGATTTTAGAAAAAATAAAAAGAACGTAGCGAAAGACGCTATGCCGTGAAATTTGTCGACCGTCCGAAACTTGATGGATAAAAAAGGAGTATTATGAAAATTGAACCGACGACAACGAAACTCGGTTGGATTGGGACCGGCGTGATGGGACGCTGGATGTGCCAACATCTGATGGATTTAGGATATGCGATGACGGTCTATAACCGTACGAAAGCGAAGGCGGATCCGCTTTTGGATGCAGGCGCGGCATGGGCAGACTCGTCGAGTGATGTCGCAGCGGCTTCCGATGTCGTTTTTACGATTGTCGGATTTCCACCCGATGTCCGTGAGGTCTACCTCGGCGATAACGGTATCCTAAACGGCGCGAAACCGGGAAGCATTATCGTGGATATGACGACAACGGAACCCTCGCTTGCACAAGAGATTTACGCCGCCGCGCAAGCACAAGATGTCGCCTCCGTAGATGCCCCCGTTTCAGGTGGCGATGTCGGTGCGAAAGAGGCGCGCCTCTCTATCATGGTCGGCGGTGATGAGGACGCAGTGCAAGCCGTGATGCCCCTCTTTGAAGCGATGGGAAAGAACATCGTCCACCAAGGCGGCGCTGGGGCAGGACAACACACTAAAATGTGTAACCAGATCACGATTTCCGGCACAATGATCGGAGTCTGCGAAGGGTTAATCTACGGTCATAAAGCCGGTTTGGATTTGGAGACGATGCTGTCGTCTATTAGTGGTGGTGCAGCGGCGTGCTGGTCTTTGGATAACCTCGCCCCCCGCGTTCTGCAACGGAACTTCGATCCCGGTTTCTTTGTAGAGCATTTCATCAAGGATATGAGCATCGCTTTGGATGAGGCGCGCAAGATGAACCTGAGCTTACCGGGACTTGCATTGGTGCATCAGCTTTACACGGCGGTGCAAGCACAAGGACACGGTAGGTTAGGCACACAGGCTTTGATGTTAGCGTTAGAGCAGATGTCCGGCGTCGAAACGGATTAGCTCCGTTTGATCGTAGGGGACAGGTTTCCTGTCCCTCTACTGGCCCGGAAATATCCGGGAGTTGGAAGGTGTCATAAGTCGCGCGGTCCTTTTAGCAGCAGGGACTGACATCTCATCACACCACTTACCGAAAGATTTGCAGACACCTCAAGCACCCCCATTGTCGCTGATGGATGCGACAGCCGCCGATTTTCCAGCCCCGAACGCCCCAGGAGGCCCAGCGCTGCCCTTCCCGATTGGTACAACCCTGCAAGAAATAGAGAAGTCCGCTATCTTGGAAACTTTGGCACGAGAGAATGGGAATAGGTCAAAAACGGCGGCGGTTTTGGAGATTAGCCGGCCCACCTTGCACACCAAGTTACGCACCTATAGTGGCGAGGCATAGGACTTACGCCAATGTAGTAGGTACTTTTATGTAAGTGTGCCTACAGCAGAAGGATTGCTGATACCTTGAGCGGTCGTTATCAGTGTTCCGCGAAAACCGAAAAATGTCCCAAGACTTTTCGTCGCACAGTTTCCATAAGTCGCAAGTGTTCCGGTGGCATCCGCCCATTTGAAATCAGACTTTGAAGCCTTCGCACGTTTGAAATCACAGACGGGGATCGGAAAAGAATCAACGATAAAAACATCCGTCTTTGCTAAGGAGTTCGTCAATGCCTGACGGAGGACTTCGCTCGCTGTAGATAGATGCCTTCGCCGACGATTGAAACGCGATCGCTCCGGTAACCCCTGAAAGATGCCTCCGAGTTCCGCCTTGATCCGCCGATACCCTAAGTTTTCGCTGTCTTCACCGATGTATTCAAGCAGCCATGCGACCGTTAGAATATCAGCATCTGGACAGTTCGGGTTCGGTCCCGGACGGCGTGCCTCAGCATTCGGGAAATACGCCTCATAAAGCGTTTTTATGATCTTTTGAAACACGCCTGCGCCTCTACGGAGGGTGCGTGGTTTATTTTTCAGTTGCAAAGCAAAACGTTGTAAGGTATACTGTAAATCCATCCTTATGGGAGGATTGCTATCTCTCTGACCGATTTTCTTTACAGGCATTTTCTATCAACCCTAATGAGAAAGGTGATAATATGTTTGGTGATTTATTTTCGCGTCGAATGATCCAAGCCGGTCTCGTTTTCTTTGTGCTGGTTGTTGGCAGTAGTCTGCTGTATAGTTGGCACGTTCAACGCACCACAGAAAGCGATATGGCACGGCACGACCAATTTAGGCAGTGGCGACAGAACCCGAGCGATGCACGCCCCGCAGAAGAGGTGAATGTTCCGACAGGGAACGAGACACCCGGTCTTGTGAACACGCCAGACGAAACAACGGACACACCGAGGTCTGAGGAGACTGAGGTGTCACCTAACGAGACTGAGTTCGCGGACATCGCGGATGCGTTCTTACCCGATGATGTCGTTTCGGAGGAAGCACCAGCAGAAGATGTGCAAGTGTCACGCTTCGGACTCGGCCCCTACCCTGAAATACCAAAAGAATGGGGCTTAATAGAGGATTTTCTATGGGAAACCTGCGACACAATCGAAGAAGAATTAATCACACGCGTACACGTTAAAATGCGCAAAGAAGGCATCCGTTCCAAATATGGTAGTGTTGGTATGAATCCCCGCACGAGACAGATTATAGCTCTTGAAAGAGGCAGTGTCCTTGTTGAATACGAGATTGATGAGAATGGCGAGAAACGTATATGGCGCACACTCGCACATCCCGATGATCTCTCGCAAGGGAGCTACACGCGCTTTAGCCAGATTCCTTCACACCTGAAAATTGTCACCCCTGATGAGATAGGGTTTGACCCCTATGAATACTTAGGGCTTTCTAACTAAAGGAGTTTATCATGAAAAAAATGACAGCGTTTTTTTCGATTGCACTACTCGTTTGTATCGCAACCTTTGTCGCCTTTGCGTCTAACCAAAACCGTAGTAGTTCCGTTTCCCGTTTATACGTCCCTAATCCTGATGATAATTTATTCTTCAGGTATAAAGCTGAAGGCAATTGCGGTAGTGATAGGGAGGGGCCTCTCTTTAGCGCAGGGGCTTCCTACACGGGCTATTGGCGTAACCAAAACGAAGAATTAAGGTTTCGTGCCACCAGTTGCGGGTATGTTTCTTGCTATACAGATAACGATAACTACAAAACAACGTATAGCCTGTATGCGAAAGTGCCAGAGGGGTTACAAGCCCCGAATGTCAGAAACCCACAGACACTACCAAGGTTTGGTTCTTTCTCTGATTGGGTATCCCGAGCTGGGGAGGGCAATGGCATGTTGTATACCCTGGGCGGCTCAAGCGGGAGTGCGTCAGCAAGCGGTACGAATCTGTCAAATAATGACCAACACACCACATCCGCCGCGTCACCAACACCGGTCACCGCCCGCGTGCTCCATGACCCGCTCGCTAATTAATTGAGGGTGTTTCATAAATCGTCAATATTCTATCGGCAGACAGTTTTGATGTGTGTGATGTTTCGCGTCGGTAATCCGCAGCGGTGATTCATTAACATTGCGAGTTGTAGAGCGAGAACACCGAGTCCCAAAAATGTGGCAACATAAGGCAAGCCTCGCATCGGTAAAGGTTTATGTGCACCTGTGATTGACAGGAGCCTACTCAATAAATCAAAGACAGGTTCAATGGCGATTTTTCGTGCGGCTCGCCACGTCTCCACCTGTGTTGCGGTGGACAGCGGGTCAGCCCCTAAGAGCGGGTTTGCCTCTGCGAAGGTCGTCTTGGGTGTGAGCAAAAGCACTTTGGAAACCTCAGCGAAAGCGGCGGCACGTTTTTTATCGACGTATCCGTTATCGGTGACAATACACCGCACGTCTTTTTCAATGAGTTTGTCTTTCTTAGTATCCAAAACCTTGCGTTCGTTGACGTTTGCGGATAAGACCTCAAACATCACGGGGAAGCCATTGCGGATAGTGGTGAGATGGAGTCCGTGTCCATACACCCATCCATGATACCCACTTTTAGACCAAGTCGCTGTTTTATCAACGCCTCGTAAACCTTCGGGGAGGTGATCCTTGGCACGATCCTTCTGATGCCAGACGGGGCCGGAGGCTTTAAACAAACTTTTATCTTCATAAACGACCTGTTGAAGAAACCCAGCGTGCTTGGCGAAATCTGAGGTTGCGACGTATTCGGTGAACGCCTGAAGTTTAGGTGTCAATGCTTTATATCGGCGACCGAGCGTCACGTGAGACGGACAAGCCGGGAGTTGACAACTTTCAAGCAGAAGTGGATGATGAAACAAATAATCGTGTTGTGCACGCATAGCCGTGATCCCCTTGAGCGTCATAAGGGTGTCCAAAACGATCAACGCAGCATCGGGATAAGTCTCGGGTCTTCCTCTTTTGGAGACTTTTTCTTGCGTTGTTGAGAACTCATCTAACATCAAAAAAAGAAATGTGATATACTCTTTCATGTCAGGATAATACATCGGAGACTCCTTCAATGGGTGAATTTTCATTAAAGGATACCTGTTATCCTGACACTTCACAACTTTATTTATGAAACACCCTCAATTAATTGGTCCAATGGCGTAGGATATTCCGCTTGTGAATAATTTCCTATCCCATTTTTACCCTTTCTTGAGACGCGCCGGTTATCTCTTGATAGCTGGCGCGTCCTTATTGATCGGTATTTTCTTTATCTATCGTTCTTTGGGCGCGAGCGCGGAGCAGGTTGTGGAAGTCAAGGTTGTTCCTGTAGAGGCATCAAGTCGTGTGAGAGCCCTCCCGCCTGTCGTCTCGATAGCAGCTAAACAGGTGACGCTTTCCACAAACGGGCAGCCTCGCACGCTCCGCCGGTCGATCCGTTTCGGTATCAATGTGTGCCAACGCCGCTACCAACAAACGCGCATCAAAACCGATCCTCACACTCCCGTTCCCAGACGCTACAGGCACCGTCTCGTGTGCCTCCCCTAATTCAGGAGCCCTTGCGTAAACCTGAACCTGCCCTGTATCAATTTCCAAACAGATCGAATGGTTCTTCGGATTTGACAGCAGTGCCACATGCCGCGTCGTGCCTAAAATCTGATCTCTCGAAACCACCGTTCGCCCCTCATTTGAATTTGGAATGAAGTTTAAGTATTTAAATCGGTAATTCTGATGTTTCCCCAGGCCTGTAGGTGCGGTTTGGAACCGCACCGGGCTTCACCAAAAAATTGCGAATTAATTTTTTAATCTTCTTGACAAACGTCTCTATTTAGTATAACATATTCAGTGAATACAATAAAGAAAAATTTCCGCAATTTCAATCAGTTTTCAAAACAAACTCTATAACACTACTTTCATCAAGATATACACCAAAACCCTTAGTTTTTACAAGGCACAATCGGATCGACGAGAAAGCTAACGGGTATCGCTCTTCTCCTTAAAATATGCAGACTACGGTTCCACGCGCCTCGCAGGCGATTGCGAAACGCGCAGTGCTGATTGGCACTCTCCTTATCATTGGGAATAGCTACTGGATCGCTTACGTTGAGATGATATGGCACACCGCCCATCTGACAACGGTGGCGATGTCCGTCAATGTGATGTTCGGCATTCTGGCGATGACGCTGTTGAACCTCGGCGTACGGCGTATCTTTCCACGGGTCGCCTTGGAAGGGCGCGATCTCCTCGTGGTCTACAGTATGCTCGCTGTCGGGAGCGCGTTTTCAGGACACGACTGTATTCCACGCCTAATGGGACTTATTCCTTATGCGTTTCGTTTCGCGACACCGGAAAACGACTGGGAAGCACTCCTGTTTCACCATCTCCCCGAATGGCTTGTCGTGAAACACCCGAAAACAGTTACCGATTTCTACGAAGGCGAGGTAAACTTCTTTACGGAAGGGTATGTGCAGTACTGGATTGTCCCGATCCTCTCTTGGTCGGCGGTGATCTTTCTGCTGATGCTCATCTTTCTCTGCTTGACAGCTCTACTTCGCAAACAATGGATCGAAAATGAAAAACTTGCGTATCCGATTATCCAAATTCCGTTAGAGATTACCACCAATCGCCGCATCTTCACGAATCGCTTGCTCTGGATCGGTTTCGGGATAGCCATGGGTATCAACCTGCTCAATGGGCTGCAGTTCTTTTTTCCCGTTTTGCCGGAGATTCCGGTCCGAAAATACAATCTTAATATCTATTTTACACAGAAACCGTGGAACGCTATGGGCAGTACGCCGCTGCGTTTCCACCCGTATCTGATCGGTTTCTCGTTTATTCTGCCGTTGGATTTAGCGTTCTCGTGTGCCTTTTTCTATTTGATGAAGAAGGTACAGCTGCTGGTTGGCAGTGCGGTCGGTATCGCTACGTTACCGGGGTACCCATTTTTGGGGGAGCAGGGGGCAGGTGCGTTGTTGGCACTGCTTGCGATTGCGTGTTGGAATGCGCGCAAGCACTTTGCAGCTGTGCTGAGACAAGTCGTTCACCCGAATCGCACGGAATCCCAAACGGAGGCACTCTCCTATCGGAGTGCGGTGATAACGCTCGCGGTCTGCCTCTTACTTCTCGCCGTTTTCTGTATCCGTGGCGGGATGTCGCTGTGGGCGTTTGCGATTTACATCGGCATTTACCTGTTGATTGTCGTGGGACTGACGCGGATGCGTGCGGAACTGGGCCCGCCGATACACGCCATCGGCTATCTCACGCCACAATATATGATGATCTCGCTGCTCGGTACACGGCGTTTGCGGGCGGGTAACTTAACGATGCTCTCGCTGATGAATTGGCTCAGCGGTGCAAGTTATGCCTCCTTCCGAACACACCCGATGCCGGACCAATTAGAGGCGTTTAAACTCGCCGAGCGTACGGGTATCCGAAACCGCACGATGTTCGCCGTATTGGTGATCGCGAGTCTTGTGGGTATCCTCTCCAGTTTGATTCTTTATCCGTACGCGATCTATAGTGAAGGTGTGGCTGCGGGTTCAGAGCAGATTCACGCCGGGGGTGCGGATACCTATAACTTCCTTTCATCGTGGTTAGTGAACCCAAAACCGACGGATTGGCTTGCGACTTCCGTGTTAGGTTTAGCGTTTACGGCGAATTTGGGTATCATGTTCCTGCGCTCGCGTTTTGTGTGGTGTCCGTTACACCCAGCAGGCTATGTTATCGGCGTTGCTCCCGGGACAACCGATGTGATCTGGTTTCCGCTGCTAATTGCGATGGTAGCGAAGTGGCTCATTTTGAAACATGGCGGAATCAATGCGTATCGGAAAGCGGTGCCGTTCTTCATCGGTCTGGTATTAGGTGAGGCGTTGATGGGGTGTTTCTGGCCCCTGTTGAGCCTTATACTGAGATCGTCCGTGTATAGTTGGATTTAGCGAAGAGCTGTGGTTAAAACAAATTCTATATTTTTTTCTTGACATTGGGCAAATTCTATGCTAATATTTTAATAAATATTTTATCCTAAGACTCGTCAGTTTTAGAGTTTGCAGTTATCAGTTAAGCTACAATAAGGAGGTTAACTGACAACTGATAACCGACGACTGACGACTATAAAACAGATATGATAGAAGTCAGAAAACTCACAAAATCCTATGGACCGACGGTTGCTGTCAACAATGTCTCGTTTGAGGCACACGCTGGTGAAGTCGTGGGGTTCATTGGTCCGAATGGCGCGGGGAAAACCACGACGATGCGGATCCTCACCTGCTATCTTACAGCAGATGCGGGGAATGCGACCGTTGCAGGTTACGATGTCGTTGAAAACGCTATTGATGTCCGAAAAAATGTCGGGTACCTCCCTGAGAGTGCGCCGCTCTATACGGATATGGGTATCCTTGAATACCTCAACTTTATGACAGAGGTTCGGGCGATCCCGAAAAGCCAACGGAAAGATAGAGTAAAATCGGTTATTGACATCTGTGGACTTGATGGGGTTATCCAAAAAGATATTGGTGAACTCTCAAAAGGTTATCGCCAACGCGTCGGGTTAGCACAAAGCCTTATCCACGATCCGCCTATCCTCATTTTAGATGAACCTACCTCCGGGCTTGACCCCAGCCAAACGATTGAAATACGGAACCTGATTAAGGAGATCGGCAAAGAAAAACTGGTACTCTTTAGTACCCAC
Source organism: Candidatus Poribacteria bacterium (assembly GCA_963668035.1). Classification (GTDB taxonomy): domain Bacteria; phylum Poribacteria; class WGA-4E; order WGA-4E; family WGA-3G; genus WGA-3G. The sequence continues at coordinate 3,507,140 of OY764073.1, forward strand.
ATTCTGCCGGAAGTGGCTGCGACTTGCAGCCGGATCCTCATGATCAATCGTGGCGAGATTGTCGCCAATGGAACACTTGAGAGCCTTATCAATGAGGTTCGGGTTGACAACAAGTTCCATGTCGCTATCCGCGGGCCGGAAGAAGCGATTACGGCAAAATTGCACGAATTGCAGGACATTGCCGAATGGGCGCACCTCAAGACAGACAACGGTGTCGTCAGTTATGACATCACCGCCACGCAAGAGAACGACACCATCGCTGAGACGCTGTTTCACACCGTTGTGGAGAGTGGGTGGAGTCTGGTTGAGCTTCGCGAAGCGGCTGTAGATTTGGAGCAGGTATTCCTTCACTTCACTACAAGCACACAGCTTACAGAATCTTCAAGCGTAGAACACAGTCCCAGTGAGGCAGCGGTGGACGCGGTCGCGCCTTCAGAAGAGGAATAAAGATTTTGAAAAAATTGGGTAAAACACTTTCAACGAGGGTTGTCTAAAACCGTACCCTGTTCGTAAAAATAGAAGACTTATGCAGAACATCACAGCTATTCTCAAAAAGGAATTCAGAAGTTATTTCAATTCGCCTATTGCGTATATCTTTATTACATTTTTCCTCGGCATATCTTCGTGGCTCTTCTTCCAGAGCTTCTTTCTCGTGAATCAAGCGGAAATGCGCGGGTTTTTCGGGTTAATGCCGTGGATATTTCTATTTTTCATCCCTGCCGTCACTATGAAACTCTGGGCTGAAGAAAAGAAAATCGGCACAATAGAAATCCTGATGACGCTGCCGATTCGGGATTATGAGGTCGTCATCGGTAAATTTTTAGCGTGTTTCGCGCTCCTTACCGTAACAATTCTACTGACGCTCGTTGTTCCATTTTCGGTCATGTACCTCGGGAACCCCGATGTTGGAACACTGTTCGCCGGCTATATCGGACTTTTGCTAATGGGGGGCGCGTATATCGCAATCGGGTTTTTCGCCTCAACGTTAACCGAGAATCAGATCGTTGCTTTCATTATCGGTATCGTTATCTGTCTCACGCTGCTCCTCATCGGTGAGGACATTGTGCTTTTCAAGACCCCGAATTGGTTGTTCCCGATTTTCAGTTATCTTGGACTCGGTGCCCATTACAGTAGCATTCTGCGGGGCGTGCTTGACTCCCGCGACATTATCTACTATCTGTCGGTCATCGCTTTTTTTCTCTATCTAAGCACATTGGCAGTTGAAAGCCGGAAATGGCGTTAGGAAAGGAGGCAACTCTCTTGGCGAATAAACGGATTATACAGGGTGGCAACACCCTCGCTTTTGTCGCAATTATCTTAGGTATCCTTGTGCTCATTAATTTTCTGTCCACGCGTCGTTTTATCCGTGCGGATCTCACCGAGGACAAACGCTATACGATCTCAAAAGCGACGAAAAATGTGTTAGGGGCATTAGACGATATTGTAACGATTACTGCCTATTTTTCCACAGCACCGGCGGAAGTGGCTCGGATACGCCGCGATGTCGGAGATGTGTTAGACGAATACAACGCATTCTCAGATAAACTTCAGATCGATTTTGTGAACCCAGCCGATTTCGACGACGCACAGAAACAGGAGCTCCGCTTCAAGGGGATCCCTGAAGTGCAAATTAACGTCGTAAAAAAAGATAAAGCGGAAATCGCGAATGTCTATATGGGGCTCTCCATCGGCTACGGCGGCAAAGAGGAAACGCTGCCCATTGTACGCTCAACAGCGAATCTCGAATACGAACTCACCTCTACTATCCTCAAAGTGACCACCAAAGAGGCAAAAACAGTGGGGTTCTTGACCGGGCACGGTGAGTTTGACATCAACGATCAAAATTATCAGCAGCTCCGTCAACTCCTGGATAAAAACGGACAAGGGCAGTATAATATCACATCTGTCAGTCTACAAGATGGAAAAGCCGTTGATGCTACCGTGACAACGTTGGTTGTCGCTGGTGTCAAGCAGCCGTTGACTGAACGCGAGAAATATGAACTGGATCAGTTTATTATGCGCGGTGGTAGAGCGATCTTCTTGGTCGATCCGATTCAGCTACCACCCAACACATTACAAGCTACACCGCTCAGCACGGGATTGAACGGTCTGCTTGAACATTACGGCACTAAACTCGGCAATAATCTGCTTATTGATCGCAGATTTCACGATAGTGCACGGTTCCAACAGGGCCGCATGACCGTTTTTCAACCCTATCCGTATTTTGTTAAGATTATCAAACCGAATTTCTCAGCAGAACATACTGTCACCAATCAGTTGGAGACACTCACGTTACCGTGGACGAGTTCTTTAGAGATTATACCAAAGGAAGGTATTACCGCAACAGCGTTAGCACGAACAAGCGAATTCGGACAGACGATTCAAGGGTATTACAATCTGATGCCGAACGTCCGAATCCCGGATGCTGAAACACAAACCTACCCTGTTGCTGTCGCCTTAGCAGGCACATTTAAAAGTTTCTATACGGATAAAGAGATTCCGACAGTGGCAAGCGAGGACACTACAGAGGCAGAGGACAGTGAGTCCGTTACCTCCGAACAAGCAGACGCAGCGCGAACTACGATAACCGAAAGTCCACAAACACAAATTGTTGTGGTAGGCACCGCACAATTTCTAACACAGATGCGTCAGGACGGTGTTGACTTTTTCTTAAACACCGTAGACTCGCTGACACTCGGTGACGCACTCATCGGTATTCGCTCGCAGCGGATCACAGATCGACCACTTCGGATAAAGACCCCCGATGGCGAATTCCGTGAAGTCTCCGAATTTGAGAAAAACTTTATTAGATACCTATGTACTGTAGGTGTGTCATTGTTGGTCGTCATCTTCGGACTGGTCCGCTATTTCTTAAAAAGGCGGACAAAACGATTGGTAGAATCGATGGTGCCCTAAGTTAAGCGGTGCCATCTACAACCCTTTTTTATAGAAAAATGAAAACGAAACAACTTCTTATTTTAGGCGGCGTTCTTGTCGTTTTGGCAATCGTCGTCCTTGCTCTTGAAAATCCGTTTGGAAAGAGTGCGTACGACAAGAAGGTTGAGACAGCAACACCGCTGTTTCCAAACTTCGATAAAGAACAGGTTGCGAAAATAGAAATCATCGCGAGCGATGGAACGGCAACGCTCTCAAAACAAGATGGGAACTGGGTAGTCGCCTCAATGGACAATTACCCTGCGGATAGCGAAGGCGTTGACGAATTGCTGACCAAAGTCGGAGAATTCAAGAATACGCAGCGCGTCTCCAGTAACCCAGAAAAACAGGCGGATTTTGAAGTAGACAGCAGCGGTGTCGAGGCGAAACTGATGGACGCAACCGATAAAGTGTTAGCACATCTGTTCGTTGGGAAGACAACCCCTGGCTTTTTAAGCAGTTATGTGCGTGCAGCCGATTCCAACGATGTCTATGTCGCACAAGGCTACCTCCAATCCGTTTTTAACAAAGGCACGCGCACTTGGAAAGATCGCACCATCTTCGCTTTTAATAAGGGCAATGTCACCGAACTTAACATCTCTTCACCCGAGGAGACGGTTGAGCTCCGCCTCGATACAAACGGGACATGGCAGATGCTCAAACCTGAAGCCTCAGCTGTCAACACAAACGAGGTCGACACGCTCCTTACGACTTTTAGCGAATTGAAAACAGATGACTTCAGCGAAGCACAAGATGACCTTGCTGCATACGGTTTAGATACTCCGCAATCCGTTATATCCGCTGTGCTGAATGACGGCACGACGGCAACGCTGTACATCGGAACAGAGGCGGAAGGTAAACTTTACGTCAAACGCGAGGATAAAGATACCATTTTCAGACTCTTCACATCTAATGTGGATAGGTTAGTAAAGAAATCTGGGACGCTCAAAGCGGAGGCACCGCCACCACAAGTTGAGACAGAATAGTAGAATTAACCAAGCGGCAGAACTGTCGCACCAAAGGAGATCTAAAGTGAAGCGATTTAAATTTCTGTGTTTAGGGCTTAGTCTATTGCTTGCGATACCCCTCACCGGATGCGATCAACAAATCCTGAATCCGTTGCTAAGAGAGCCTGATAGTGGGAGCATCAACGTCACCGGAAGTGGGTCGGTCACAGGTGAACCGGATATAGCGACGCTTAATTTAGGCGTGTCTGCTGAGAAAAAGTCGGTTGAGGAAGCCCGTGAAGCAGCCGCGAGCGCGATGACAGCAGTCATGGCATCTCTGACAGCCAACGCCATCGCTGAAAAAGACATTCAAACCGAGAATTTCAGCATCTACCCGCAATATGACTACACGGAATCGGGGCGCGTGCTGCGCGGTTACAGGGTGAACAACACTGTCAGCGTAAAGGTCCGCGAATTAGAGAGCCTCAGCGATATAATTGACGATGCCGCAGCAGCAGGCGGCGATATTATCGTCGTCAATTCTATCCAATTCCTGATTGAGGACCCCACGCCATTGCAGACACAAGCGCGGGCATTGGCAGTTAAAAATGCCGCAGCGAAAGCACAGACCTTAGCGGAAGCGAGTGGCGTCATCCTCGGAAAACCGACCGCGATCACAGAAACATCGTATTCTGCGGTGCCGCCGGTTGCGTATGCTGAAGCTGCGTTCGATTTAGACGATGGTGCGCGGAGCTCAACGCCTATTGAAGCGGGTGAACTCACCGTCACTATTAACGTTACTGTAACTTACGAAATCGAGTGAATATTATAGTTGTAGGGGAAACTGGGTAACCCGGTTCCCCCTACGGCTCCGCCGGGTGTCCAAATCATTAACAGCTCGGCCGGGTGTCCAAACAATTATTGGCTTTACTATAATAACGAAACTTGTAGGGACAGGGGCCACTCTTGTTCCTACCTTATCGGATCACAGGCACCGGACGCCACCCTTGCCCTTCTGTGAATTCTCGGACACTGAGACACCAGATAACAACGCGCTTGCCTTTCATGTTATCACGCCGCCGATATAGGTTCAACCGCGACGGTGTAGCACCGGACCCACGCACCGCTACGACATCTACAGGAAATCCGAGTTGATGCGCGAGATGATCCGGTAACCCAGCACCCTGTGCATGCATATCACCGCCTATATGAAAAACGAGATTGTGACTGTCTCCCAACAAGACAACGGGACTCGCTCGCCACGACGCGCCGACATCTTCTTTGACGTAAGTGAGCCGCAATTGTTCTTTTGTTAGCTTCTCGTCGCCGAGTGCCTGCCAGAGATCGCCAGCAATTGTAATCGTGCGAGTCTCGGTCTTTATATCACGTTTCGGAATCTCTGCTGCCCACGCAGGCGTGCCGATAGCTTCGGCAATCGCTGCCGCCGCTACCACACACCCCTGTCCAGACCAGTGCGTATCCTGTTTGCAGTAGACGGGACCGGCATCGGTGAACCGATTTTCGAGAAAAAGCGGTGTTAAGTCCAGTACATTCACACCCTGCTCTCGCAAGATGTCGTAGAATTCGAGATGGTATCTATCAGTGCGTGCTGTTACGGTGCCGTGTTCGGAGATCATATCCGGATAAATGGTGGCTTTTGCCGGTATCGGCACGAAGATGAGCGCGATCCCTGCGCGATCCAAATGAGCCTTGAAGTCGAGGATAGCCGGAATCGGATCGGCGAATTCAGGGTCTGCTGCTGGTTCTCCCCAAAATTGTCCAACGCTCATAGAGCGCAGTTCGGGAGCAAAGAACAACCATCCGTCCTTCCCAGAAACGACTGTTGTCTTTTGTGTCTCCGCCGCGATAACCTTTTCAGCCAATGTCTGGACGAAAAGTTCTGTTTCAGCAGCGGTGCCGTTCGCGAACCGTCCAAATAGCAGAACAGACAACAGGACATAGCACTTAGATACGCGTAGATTTCCCAAAGGCATCACGGTATTTCTCCCCAATAAACATCCAGCAACCAAGTGTCTTCATTTTCTAACTCCTTGCGATTGTAGCTGCCGTATTCAGTTTCAACTTCTGTCCACGGCCGGAGCAGCAACTTAACTTGCTGTTCCACTTTGAAAGTCGCAGCAGCTGTCCACCGATTTTGACGCATACCCCACAGAAATACAACGCACTCGTCTGGCAAATTAGATGCGTCGAGATCTCGGAGATGGAGCGCGATGATGCATTCGGAATAGGGAACGGTTCGCGGCATCGGCGGTACCGTCTTTGCCTTGATCGTCCCTGTGACGGTTATGGCTTCTTCTATAGACACGGCACTCCGCTGGCGTGCTTTATCGGATGGTATTGATAACAGTTTCCAGTCACCAGAGGAGAGCTCGCGCGTTGCGAACTGATAGATAAGCAGCCGTTTCCCAGTGAGTCTATTAAGTTCCTGCACAAGTGCCTGACGCGTTGCATCGGCACCACCAGCGTTGATGACAATTTTATCGATCGGTCGCGCGAGTGCAGCACTGAGATGTTCAACAAAACCTGCGGAATCTCCCCATCCCATGCCGGCGAGCGAATAGATGTTGCTGAAACTGTCCCCTAAAAACAGAATCTCTGATGCATGCATCGGTTGCCATCGGTTGCCTGAAGGGGTTTGGACAACGTTACGGGTGACGCGTTCCGGGGGAAACAGGGTCTGATCTTCGGGTAGTTTGAGCATCTTGGTGATGTCTCCGATATTAGCAGTATCCACGGGTGTTTTGATGTAGGCTAACGATTGGGATGCGGAGAGTTGAACTTTTTTCTCAATAAACGCAGCCAAGTGTTGCGCGACCTGTTCCATCGCTTCCGGTTTCCAATGCGTGTCCGTTTTGAGATATTGGGCAGCTTCAAAGAGCAGTGACGAGGGATCGTATACCAGAACGCCTTCCGATACAAGTGCGTCAACAAACGGCGTATAGTGGGGCGCGTGGATCGGTGTATCCGCATTTCGGTAGCGTGCTGAAAACTTCTCAGGGTGAATGGTCGGTTTAGTAGGTGTCGGCACAACAATAAGTGTGATGCCGCGTGCCTGTAACTGACGATTGAAATCGACAACGGCTGCAAGTGCCGCGCTTGCTGTTTTTTGGGAACTGGCCCCGATTAGCGAATCTATGTCGGCACGATAGAACAACCAACCGTCGCGTCCGAGATAGGCTTGCTCGTTGCCTGTACGGAACACGTGTGTCAAAACCGTCTGAACACTTGGTAACAACCAATAGGTCAGTACGGATTTTTCTTCAAGTGTGTCCTCGTACTGCTCAATTTCTTCAAGACTGGGGACAGGGAACAAATTGATAGCACGAAGAACGCGAGGCGATTCGCCGCGGTGGATGTCAGAAATCAGTTGGCAGATCGGGACAGATAGAAGTGTCGCGCCAAAAATAACAATACCGACGATGCCGACCTTCTGTTTAATAGATGTGGTACTGAGTGCTTTGAGTGCCGTCTCGCGACGCTGTTCAGCTAAGTTTCGCATAGTGTGGCTATCAGTAAAATATCTAAAAGATAAAATAGATAAACGGATTGTATGTCTGCGTTGCCAATACAGCAAGAGCTAACCAGAGCAGACACAAGCATACGCCTATTCTGAGAGGTGTCAACTGTTGTGTCCAGTCCCATGTCTGTGGAAAACACCATACGACAACGCCTGCTACCCCCATAACCAATAGATAGTAAGGCTGATAGAGGATGCCTGAGATTAGATCGGTGCTGGGTTGAACTTGGACTTTGCTGAACATGCATTGCAGATAGGTGATTGCGTATGGGAGCTCATTCATTCTAAAGAAAACCCACGCTATCAGCACGAGCAGGAACGTTGCGATGACGCGTAACGGTTTCGGTATTGATTCGTAAAAGCTCGCCTTTCCGCGTTTCCGCTCAAGTGCGAGCATACCGCCGTGAATGCCACCCCAGATAACGAAATTCCAAGACGCGCCGTGCCATAAGCCGCCGAGCAGCATCACCAATGCTAAATTGACATAAGTGCGAGCAACACCCCGGCGGTTTCCGCCGAGTGGAATATAGAGATAATCGCGCAACCAACTGGAAAGCGAAATATGCCACCGCCGCCAGAACTCCGTAATAGATTCAGCACGGTAGGGGGCATCAAAGTTTTTGGCGAAAGTAAACCCGAGCATTAACCCCAACCCGATTGCCATATCGGAATAACCGCTAAAATCGAAATAGATTTGAAATGCATAAGCAATTACGCCGTACCATGCGTCAAGTGTGCCAACGACCCCGGCATCAAAGACTGTATCCGCACATTTGCCGCAAGGGTTGGCGATCAAAACCTTCTTCGCCATACCGAGCGAAAAAAAAGCGATACCGCGAGCAAACTTCTGCAATGTGTGCAGGCGATGACGTAACTGATCGGCAACCTCTGAAAACCGAACGATCGGTCCCGCGACGAGTTGCGGGAACATTGACACATAACAGGCAAAGTCAATAAAGTTCCGAATCGCTTTCGCATCACCGCGATAGACATCTATCGTATAACTCATCGACTGGAAGGTGTAGAAACTGATACCGAGCGGCAGTGTTATGTGAAGCACACTCTCCCAGATCGGCAGTCCGAGCCAGCCTATCATAGCGTTTATGTTCGCGATGCCGAAGTTGAAATACTTGAAAAACCCTAACAGAGACAGATTTGAACAGATAGAAACCGTCAATGCGAATTTGCGGTTGCGGGGATGTCCACTTCCTGAAATGATACGTCCACATGTATAATCAATCAGTGTTGAGGCAACCATCAATAGCACAAACAGGGGGTTTGCCCAACCGTAAAAGATATAGCTAAAGAGCGTCAACCCGAAGTGTTTTGCTCGGTGCGGGAGCAGATAGTAACTTATTAGCGCAATCGGGAGAAAATAATAGACGAAGATGTGCGAACTGAAAACCATTTTTTAAGCTTGGGAGCGGTTTACTCGTAGCGTTGCCGAACTTCTTCTAACGCCTGCGTTAGTTTCGTTGCGCCAAGTGCATTCAGATGGTCGAGGTCTTTGAACATCTCTGGCAGGAAATCGTGATTTCCACCCTGCAATAAATCAACGAAAACGAAGTTCGGGAACCGCGTTTCCAACTGCTTCAATTGATTCACCAATTCGCGATAGCCTTCCTGGGTTGTCCCATCATCGTCTACGACAGGCTGGTCACGCATGATCGGGTGGAGGGGTGACAAATACAGCAACATCTTAATATCGCGCTTGTTCAATGCGGCGACCATTGCCTTAAGCCGGTTCCACCGTTTTTTGGAGATCTCCCATTCCCGTTCAAATCTTTTCGTTTTCGGTCCATCCCATACGTCAGCATTGAACTTCCAACCCCACGGACGCTCGTTCCAGTATTCCGAGACATAAGGGATCGCGGCGATTTCAGCGGCAGTTTTTTTATTTCCGCGTTGCCAGAGCGTCTTGGCATGCTTCCGATCAAAGGCGAAACCGCGACTTTTTAAGAATTCCCGTTCTGCTGAATGCTCGAAATATCGGTTCACCGCGCGCGGCGACATCTGATAAACGACCCACTCCAAATTAGGCATTTTCACGAGATATTTGTCAACGACAATCTCTTGGAATTCCAACGGGCCCCCCGAAATTGCGAGATTATACGCCACCGGGGTTTTGCGGTTCTCCTCACCATAAAACAGCTCCGCTCGAACACCCGCCTCACCCCGCGAGTCCCCCAAAGAAACGAGTTTAAGTTGATCTTTTATTTGCCAGAAAATCGGCATCTTTTCTGAAAAAATGCTGTCGTAGTCGTACCGTTCCTCAACAGTTCGGTTTTCGAGAATTTTCTGTCCGACATCGTGATAGAGCGGAATGTCAGCGTCTAACGCGAGTGTATCGCTGGTGTAAAGGCTCTCAAATTCACTAAATTGCTGGTATGGATAGAGGTGGAGTGTGTGTGAGCTTCCTATTTTCGCTTTTCGGATTGTCTGGGGTTGGTTGTCGTAGATTGCCCAATGCGCGACGCGGAGCTTTTTGCCTTCGAATTCGCCCTCAATGCGTTTCCGGACGCTGTACTCGTAAAACACGAGTGCCTCTCTATAAGGTGCGATGTCGGAGAGCGTCGGGATCTTAGATTTCGCGAGCAGTTTCACTTTGAGTCGGATAGGATCGCTTATATCTATATCTAACAATCTGCCATCCGGTGCGATTTCCAACTCAATTTCTACGCCGAGCTCTTCGGCTTCAACTTCGTAATAAGTCGCCTCGGTTTGCAAACTATTTCCGACGACTCTCTTGCCGAGTCCAGTTTTGCGTGCCACATCATTAATTTTCAGGGTGCCTGCCTGTTGACGTACTGTGTCTTGGACAGGGATCGGCAGCTCCGCAAAAGTGATCTTTTCCGCGATATCCCGCTGTAGGAATGTTCCGTCGGCTGCGATTTCCAGTTCGATGTCAATGCTGTCGTCCTTCGCTTCTATATCGTAGACAATTTCACCATCGTCCTCTTCCCGGTCGACATCATCAATTGGGACATCTCCAATTACGCGGAGTGCGATTTTTTGGATAGCTTTCGGCACTTCCTCAAACGATATGTCTTTAGCAAATCCGTTAACACTTATAACAAGACATGCAAGAATACAAAAGATGGGAAACACTATTAGGCACTGACACTTCTTCAAAACGCAAACCCCCTATATGTTGAACTGTACATCCGCTTGTCGCGTGAAGCCAATGTTGGAGAGGTTGACAATTTAGATTAGACAGTATACTGCTTGAGTGTGTCGTCATCTAAATTCTCTAAGACATCTTTCGGGTCGTGTGGCTCGCTCTGTTTCAATTCTTGTTCAGAGAATCCATGGTTTGCGATGACATCCTCGGCGATATAGATAGGTACTTCACAGCGGAGCGCGAGGGCGATAGCGTCACTGGGACGACAATCTACTACAATTGTATCGCCATTGACTTCCAAATTGATATGTGCATAGAATGTCCAACGCTCATCCTGCTGTTCAACCGAGTGTACACACACATTTACTACGCTTGCTGCAAGGGTTTGAATTATATTTTTCAGCAAATCGTGTGTCATCGGGCGCGGGAGCTCGAGATTTTCCAAATGCATCTGAATAGATGCTGCCTCGGACTCACCGATCCAAATCAGCAGTATCCGCTTGAGATCGTCGTCTAACTCTCTGAGTACCACTATCGGCGCGCCTGTTCTCCGATCAATTGAGAGAAAGTGAACTTTAACTTCTGTCTTGGCTTGTTTCTCAGTATCCATTTGCGTCTCCTTTCATTAGGCAGCTACTTTGTAATCTGATCTGTAATGTAGATATAGGCAGCTCGTGCTGAACGGAAGTTGATATTATCGATCCAATGGACGTTACGCAGCACGCTAATTTCAAGCCTCGCTTGGTTGAGGAGCCGATGTCTGAAATGGCGGACCAATTTGACATCCCGAATTTCGGTGAATAAGAGATTACACCGGATATTCGCATAAGAGACAGCGAGACTGCCTATATACCGTTCATCTAAAACTACTACCCGCCGCGTCGTGATAAAAACGAAATCAGGACGCAGGACACCTGAACGTCCGAGGATACACAAACAGACTTCTTCACCCTCGCCCATAAGTGTTTGCACAGTTTTTTGAATACGCGGTGGCAGGTTGGTAAATTCAGCCATATTCTTTGGCGACCAAATCTATCATCGGCAAAAACACAATCCGTTGTGAAAATGGAGGTGGCGGGAATCGAACCCGCGTCCGAAGGCATTTCAACAGAGGCTACTACATGCTTATCACAGGTTTTAAGGTTCGCCTATACGTCTCCCCTGTGCAGGATTCAGCATAGGCTATCTCAAAAGTGGTTCGCGGCACGCCTATTGAGAATGGACGAGCGGCTAGCCCGTATTACGACGCTTTAACTTCCCTGACGGGCAGCAGGTCGGTCAAGCGTAGCTGCGTTTAGGCAGCTAGTGCTAATTCTTCATCAGCAATTATAAGTGTTCCGCCTATTTAACGAGGCCTGCGGAGACCTCGGCATGCAACCTATATCTCATTTACCTTCGTCGAAACCTTGACACCCCCAAATTATGACCAAATTATGAGATGATAAACGGCTGTTAGTTATACGAGCGCATCTCATTTGCAGCTGCTTTACGGTCAATTTTATCGCGTTTATCGTAAAGCTGTTTCCCCATCGCAACAGCCAATTCTAACTTCACTCTGCCGTTGCTGAAGTACGCGCGCGTTGGAACAATCGTCATCCCCTTTGAATGGGTTGACCGTTCAAGTTTCGCGATCTCCCGACGGTTTAGCAGCAGTTTGCGTCTCCGTTTCGGTTCGTGGTTGGCGATATTCCCGTGCTCATAAGGACCGATGTGCGCGTCAACCAGGAACACCTCGCCATCTGCGACTTGGGCGTAACTATCTGTTAGGTTAAGCCGCCCCGCGCGAATCGCCTTCACTTCAGTGCCTTGTAAAACGACACCGGCTTCATACCTGTCCCGTAAGTGATAATCATATCTCGCTTTGCGGTTAACAGTAATCGTTGGGGTTGCAGAATCTTTAGCACTTTTCATAGTGATTTTAAGTATACCACAGAATTAACGCACATGCAAGAAAAAAAGGTACAGAAGTTGTCAGTCGTCAGAAAAATTGAAGTTTTTTCTGAAAATAGGATTTTAGTTGAAAACGGAAAGTATATCTGTTAAACTATATTATTATAGATGTTACGTTGTTGAAGTGCCAAACGCGCTTCAAAACTGAGAAAGGGGGTCTTTTGATGCCAGAACTTTACGACACGCGGGCACCGAACCCGCCGTCACGTGCGATTTTGGTAGGCGTAAAACTACGAAATACTTCTACGCACGAAACAGAAGAATCGCTACAAGAACTTCGTCAACTCGCAGAGACTGCCGGTATTGAAGTCGGCTGTGAGACGGTCCAATCCCGTAACACACCAAACCCAACTTACTTCATTGGCGAAGGCAAGGTTGAAGAACTCAAACCGCTTATCGAAGAGCTCGAAGCGGATGCGATCATCTTTGACGAAGAATTGTCACCGGCACAGACGCGTAACCTTGAGCAGGCATTTGATATCGCTGCAATCGACCGAACAGGACTTATCCTTCAGGTTTTTGCGCAACGGGCCCTTACGAAAGAAGCACGTTTACAAGTCGCATTGGCACAGCTTGAGTATGCGCTGCCGCGTCTCACTCGGATGTGGACGCATCTCTCACGCCTGGCGACAGGCGGTGGCGGTGGTAGACGCCTGCGAGGTCCCGGCGAGACACAACTCGAAATGGACAGACGCTGGGTACGGCGGAATATTGGACAGGTCAGAAAAGCCCTTCAAGCCGTTGAAAAGCAACGTACTGTTCAGCGGCGAAACCGCTCAGAAAAAGTTAAAGTCTCTCTCGTCGGATATACGAATGCCGGAAAATCAACACTTTTCAACCGTTTGACAGGTGAAAGTGTCTTGGTTGAAGATAAACTGTTCGCAACTTTAGATTCAACGACCCGGAAGGTGGATTTGCCACAAAAGCAGCAGATTCTCTTGAGCGATACGGTCGGTTTCATCAAGAAACTGCCACACCAGTTAGTTGCGGCATTCAAGGCGACCCTCGAAGAGGTCGCGGAAGCTGACCTTCTGCTTCACGTGGTTGATGTGAGTCATCCAGAGGCAGAAGCACAGATAACCGCTGTCAATGAAGTGCTTGACGAATTGGACGCTACTGATATTCCGACTTTCATGGTTTTTAATAAAATTGACCAGATCAAAACGGAGGAAGACCTACATCTGCTACGATGCCAGCACCCAGATGCGTTTCTCATCTCTGCGCGCCGCGGCGACGGCGTTGAGACACTAATGGATGCACTGGCAAAGCGTTTTGGCGAACTCGGTACGAGTTTGTCTTTCAGTATTCCATACACAGCAGGAAAAACGCTCGATTTACTCTATAAACACGGCACTGTCCTGAATACGGAATACGCAGCGGACGCGATTCACGTCAAGGCACGCCTGCCGAACCGCTACCTCAAATCGGTCTCGGAATTTTTGGTCTCTTCTGAAAAATGCGATAGCGAAAAGGGGGAAAAATGAAGATAGGCGTTACCCAAATTATACTCGGAAACATGTCGTTAGATGATACACTCTCCCTCTGCCAAGATGCGGGATACGATGCCGTTGAACTGACTTTCGGTGAGGGAAAAGATACCGACATCAATATGAGCGATGCGGAGCTTCAAGGCATCGCAGCGAAGTGTGAGGCGGCAGGTATCGAAATTGGCAGCATTACAGCAGGTTACGCCGACCGTGGTAACCTCCTCAGTCTAGATGCGACGACGCGTGAAAAAGGCGCGGTCTCTCTCGCTCGCGGTTTGGAAGTCGCAGGTGCACTCGGTGTCGGGGGGATTCTATTGCACCCCGGTCAACTGACTGCTGAGGGAACGTATCAAGAAGTTTGGGATAACCTCGTGGGTATCCTGAAAGATTTAGCACCGGCTGCAGCAGCACACAAAGTTGCGATCGGACTGGAAAACGTCTGGAACAAATTCCTGCTCAGCCCTAAAGAGATGCGCGATATTGTAGATGAGATAGAGAGCGAATGGGTCGGTACCTATCTGGATACGGCAAATATGATGGCTTACGGCTACCCGGAACACTGGATTCGCGAACTTGGACACCGTATCAAACGGGTGCATTTCAAAGACTTCGCGCGCGGTACACACCAATTCGTTAACCTCTTAGATGGCGATACGGACTGGCAAGCAGTGATGGCGGCGTTTCGGTCAATCGGTTATGACGGTTATGTTATCCACGAAGTCGGGGGTGACAGGGCAGCGCAGATTGATCTTGCGAAACGGATGCGTAAAATCGTTGCGATGTAACGTTGCAATGTAACCAGAAAAAAGGAAGGCGATGGCTTTACGAGAAACCATCGCCCGATGCCGGAGGTCGGACTCGAACCGACATGGACCTAGGGCCCGCGGGATTTTGAGTCCCGTGCGTCTACCAATTTCACCACTCCGGCACTCTTCAGCAAAATATATTATAGCATATTTTCAACAAAAAGTCAAATGAATCATGGCAAACCAACAACGAAACCTTGCATCTGACAGCATATTCCAACGCGTCTCTACAAGTGTGAGAGCGTTCCTTAGTCAACTGCGCGATAAGTCAACTTGGCAGACTTTATGGCATTGGGTACTCTGGCGTGTGCTACCGAAACGCCGCCGCATTCTTAGGCTCATCCAAGAACTCCAACCGCTGCACGCAAATGCGCCTCCTGAAATGCGTGCGCTCAGGGATGAAGTCTTCTCAAAAAGCTGCTTAGAACTGAAACGTCCGGAACAGGAGCAGACTCTCTTGGAGGCTCTGGTACAGGCACACCAACCGCTCGGATTTGAACAAATCTTTTTTGCTGCTGTCTATCCGGTTTTACTCAAACGCGATATGGTCGTAAGCGCGATCACCACTGAAACGCCACATCGGCTTGAAGTAGAAATCGGTTATCTCGGCCACAATGAAGATTATTTCTTTTGGGTGCTTGAGATTGATGGCACCAGACGACTCACACTGAACACACCGCTCAATCCAAGAATGGAGACGCGGGACGACAAACAGTATGTGGTGTATTGGCTTGGCAGTAATGGACTTGTAGATACAGACTTTACCGAATACGCTGAGCAGTGGCTCCTCGACTCTCCACGTTTGACAATAGCACTGCCGCTCCTCGCTGCGGCTTATGCAGATCAGTGGATTCTCAACGCGCGCCTCTACCTAACACACATCCTTACGGATCTGAAGAAACGGAATTACCAGATCACAGCAATGACAATACCTGATTTTGAACGGGAGCGGTTGTCACTTTTACGCCGTCTCTCCCTGGACCGGCTAAAAAAACGTCAACTTCAGTCCGAACGCCGAAAGCGGTGAGGTAGATACCGGGTTCAATCGAGAAACAGATGCCAGAGATTAAGGCACGTGCATCGCGTGTCTCTAAGTTATCTAAATTCACGCCGTTCCCGTGGATAACAGTGCCGATGTTGTGTCCAGTGCGATGAATAAAGTATTGTCCATACCCTTTCTCAGTGATATAGCCGCGGACACAATCATCGACTTCATAGCCGTGAATCGGTTCTGTTGCAGCCCACCGCTCGCGAATGAATTGTATGGCTTTATCTCGCGCCGCCTTGACGATCTCGAAGATCTCAACGTACCGCGCTGGAACAGTTTCCCCTGCATAAGCCACCCACGTGGTATCCGCAAAAACCGCATCCGGTTCTTTCTGCTTTGCCCATAAATCAATCAAGATGAAATCGCCTGTTTTAATCGTTTGGGTGTCTGTTGCGGAGGGTGCATAGTGCGGGTCGCTGCTCTTTGCATTCACAGCGACTATGGGCGGATGATCCGTGACAAGGCCCATCGCATCAAATTGTCCGAGGATCTCTTGTTGAACGTCATATTCTGTAATCGTTTTTCCATCCCGCAGCTGCGCACCGATCCATGCGAAGGCATAATCCTTGGCTTGCAGGACCAAACGTGCGGCAGCTTGATGTCCTGCTGCTTGCGACTCGCTGAGCCGTGCTTCTATCCGTTGTGCCAGTTCTGCAGACGTTTGCACTTCAACCCCGAACGAACGGATCCACTCCAGTGTGCCGGCATCTACGCGCGAAATATAAGGGATTTCGGCGTTAGGTGAATACTCCATCGCAACAGTTTTGACATCGGCGAGCAGTGAACGGATTGCCTCGTTAAGTTCTTCCCATCCCGCATAAAGCGCGACCTGTCCTTGCACATCGGTGAAGTTCGATGTCTCAATTCGGTGGACGAGCCATCGGGGTTCGCCCCGTTTAGGAATAAGGCAGAACCATCGACGGGTGATATGCGCGCCTGCTAAGCCTGCGACGTTCTGTGCGATCGGATTTATCCCACGAAAATCGTAGAGGAGCCAGGCATCTAATTCTAACGTTACCAATTCATTCTGAATTTCAGTTATTTTCATGCTGCTTAAAGTCGTCCTTTTTCTCTGTAATGAACACTAACAAACAAACCGTAGGGGTTGGGTCCCCCAAACCCGATTTGCCTGTCAACCGTCCATCAGGCGAGGCAACCTCGCCCCTACGAATACCTAACACACCAAAATTCACAAACCTATCGAAAAACCTCATCAAGCCGCCAAACGAGTCTAAGCGCGTCTGTCCAACCTGTTTTGGCGAAAATATCTAACAGATTCAGGAGGTCTTCCAAAACCTCACCATCGCGTACTTCGTATTGCTTTACTTCCCCACAAAATGGCGCGCTTTGCCTTTTCGCGGCCATCAGTCGCGACACGAATTGCCCAGACTTCAGTCTTAGATAGGTGAAATTTCTAATCGTTCGTACTGCGTTTCTGATCGCTATGGTCATAACGTTTTCTTGTCGTGAAGATCGACCAAGTGGCAACGCCAATACCCACTATCGCAGCGATTGAACTTATGATAACAATTACAGTAGTCATTTGATCAATCCTCAATTGAAATCTACCAAGATTTGGATAATTTGGGTGTCCCTCATACAACTCTAAAGAATGTGTAAAAGACTTTGACAAGGTAAAGTTCTCACCCTTTAAAAGTTTACGGACCACTTTCTATTTTTGAGATCTTATCATACACAGACAAACTCAGGTAAAATGACACACCACTTAAAATCATAGAAATAGTTCTGATAGTACCTATATTAACCGTTCCAGGATTCGCTTGACCAAATAAGTGAGCGGCAAATAAGACGCTATAGACTGTTATAAAAAAAATTGAAGTGCCGTTTTGAACTGTCTTCTATAACTTTTCCTGATCATTAAAATGCTCTATCTCGTTTATATTGGATATATGCAAAATTAATCCAAATGCTACAAAATCCGAAGCATTGAAGAAACCCATAGTTCTATTTTGTGATATAAACCATATTAACGCTCGCAAAATAACAGGTATCAGCCCCACGAGAACTGTGTAGATGAACCACTTGACTTTTATTATATGCATCATATTTATCTTGCTAATCTCCCTGCGGTATCCATAAATGCGTATTCTCTACTCTACGGAAAACCGCCCTGTGCAGATCTCCAAAAAAATAATAGCATAGTTGATAGGAAAAATCAAGGAAAATCGATATGCTAAACATATCGCCCTTATAGGGCTAAAGAAATGTGTTCTATAAACATATCGCCCTTGCAGGGGTAAAATAGCCGGAAATTCAATTATGCCAGAGGCGAGGATACAATCCTCGCCAGCGGTACGCGAAGCTGCATGGACAAGGAGAAGATAAAATCAGCGTCATCTGTGTCATCTGCGTAAATCTGCGATTCAGACAATTGTTACGGCACGCGGAGCGTGCCTACTACCTTAACAATGTCCACCGTCTCTAAACTCCCCGTAATCACTTTGCCGATTAATTTGAAAATATATTGCGGGTCGTCTGCACGATTTGGGTCGTTGACGATGCCGCTGCGTTTGTCGGTTTTGACGCGATATTGGTCTACCACCCATTCTAAAGCGGAGCGGGTGCCGAGCCGATAGTCAAACGCTTTGGGAGGGATACCGGATAACGTTAGGAAGTCGTTGTAGATAAGCGAGGTTTTGTCTTTGGAGAATTTCATTTTCTCGACGCGCCAATTGAGCGGCACATTTGGGGTTTGGATGAACTTTAACTTATCGTATTCGGGTTGGGATCCATAGTTAACGTGGAGGTCCGCCACCCGCGCCTAAACTCAATATTGAGGATATGATCAACACTTTTCACCATGAAATCCACTATCGGTTGCGGCGTGTAGACGATGCCGTGTGTATCGGCGACCTTGACAGAGAAGCCTTGAAAAAACTGCTTGTAGACAGTGTTAAGGAATCCCTGTTTTTAGGAGAAATCGGTAATCGTACTGGCAGCTTTCTCAATCGCAGTGTAGAACGGCTCTAAAGGGCGGAGAAATTCTGAATAGGCGAAGAAGGTCTGAAGAACGTGAACGAGGTTTTTCGGTACCGAAGGCATCGACGATTTCACCATCAGGGGTTATCCGTCTTTTCTCCTGCGTGTAGAGACTTTTTTCACAGAGGAGTGTAAGATTAGCTTGGTGGCAGTAGTGCTGGAGGAGATTTTGGAATGCGATTCTGACGGTGCCCTCGTTTTGTTCGCTAAGTTGTGCGTATCTTTCCAGCTCGGCATAGTATTCTTTGATAGGTTTGTGTGTAGGTCTAATGTTGAAGTCTGGCATCTATTTCTCTGCATTAACAGTAGGGTTTATTTGCTTGGGTGTTTCTGCGGATTTCTGCGTATTGCTTGGGTATTTCTGCGGATTTCTTCTAGTATGTTTATAGAAACGCGTAGTACCAATCCCTTTTTAGCCCTGTAAGGGGTCTTTGCTTGGGTATTTCTTCAAAATGTTTATCCGGTTGGATCAGAAGGGAGAGACATATCGCCCCTACAGGGAACCAAGTTTCTGTTTTAAAACCGCAGCTCTATAAACATAATTAAAAAATACCCAAGCAAATAAACCCTACGGGACTAAAGCCCCATAGCTTGTAGGTTGGGTTGAACGGAACTGAGAAGGAAACCGTGGGGGTTCAAATCGACTTCAACCGAAAAATATCGGTGTATCCCCCAAGAACTTAGTGAAACCCAACTTCATACCGGCAGCATTGCGCGGTAACTCAGCAGACAAGCGTTGGGTTTCACTCGGTTTCTGGTTGATGTAGGGTGTATGGAGGCAGTTCTGTTTTTCTATGATTTAGACGGTTTGGTTTGGTATCCGTTCAACCCAACCTACAATGCTATGGAACGCTGCCAAAACTTTACACACCCGAAAGTTAGTGAAACTGTTGACAATCAAGAGCTCACATTGTATAATACCGTTCAAATCAACATGGAGGATACAGAAATGAATTTTAATTTCACGGACTTAGATTTCACGGCTTTCCCGGGTATATTTGGTTTGTGGTTCGTAATTTCGTTAGGCTGGCTGCTCTTGATTGCTATAACGCATATCGTCTTTGCGATAGCTGTGTATCGAGACGCAAGGGTGTTAGATCGGACACGGACGCTGATTATGGCAGGGCCTGGGATATGGTGTATAGCAACTCTGATCGGCGGTGTGTTTACAGCGACTATCTATTGGGCAATGCATCACTCGCGCCTCAACCCAGATATCCCTATTGCTTCTACAGAAACTGAAGAAACACAACAACATGATGGATCAAGCTGAAAAACAGAAATATCCACAAGAATACTTAGAGAGATGTCGGCACCCTGAAATTCAGGCACTTCGTCCCGAAATGGTAGACACCGAAGATATATGGATACCGACATCGGAACAGCTTCAGCAACTCCTCATAGAGAAACTTCCCTATCCGGAGCGGTCGGTTTTTCGACGCACCGCAGACGGTTGGGAATACGAGACGTATTTTCGGGAGTGGGCTGCTGATTACGGGACCTATATTGATACACATCGCCAATTTATTGGAACTCAGCCTGAGCGTGTGCTTTTGCAGGTGTTGATGGCACTCCTCGGTATTGGGGAACGATGGATGGTTTAGCAGAGGCAATTATGACATTTGGAACGCTATTGGCAACAATTCAAGATTACAAACAGGCAGGCATCTCAAACCCTGAAATTTTAACAACACTCCTGAATGACGCATTCGGCGATTGGCTTGCTTCACAAAGGATTAGCCGACTCACGATGTTGTCAGCGAAAAAGTTATGTCTGAATGTAACGGGGGAGTTAAAAGACAGCAACAGCGCGAAGGGGATTGGATTTCATTCGCGGTTCCTTGTGATTTTTTTGGACGATGTAGCAGAAGAACCAGAAGCGATCGCAGCAGCACTCAAATCTTATAGTTCAGATGGGGATGGTGCCTACGTCTGGGTTATTCCGGATGGCTATATGGCGGCACTAACGCCAACAGAACAGGCATGGGAAGCACAAGGCGGCGGTTATTTCTCACATGAATCTATCTGTATCTCCAACACTGCCGATAAAGATACGCGTTGTCTGCTTGAGGTACTTTATGAGGATCCCGCGATGGAGAACGCCTCCTGTGAATTTGAGGTGCCTGCACACCGTTCGGTGCATTACCGGCTCGATAAACTCAAGGGCGAAAACGGTAAGGCGTTGATCGCGAAAGATGCGCCTGTCAGTTACAAAATCACGAGTCGTGATGCCCGGGTTGTCGTTCAAGGTTCACGCATCTTAACGAGTGGTGAAAACAGTGCCTTTGCAAGTTTCGGCACGGTTATGGCGTGGTGCCCGCAATAAGACAGGCGCGCTTTGGAAGCGCGCCCTTTAAAAAACGGTTTACTTCCTTATTAACATTTTGCGCGTTGCGGTGAAATCACCGGTGGTGAGTGTATAGAAATAGACACCACTCGCGACGGGTTCTCCTACCTCATTTTTGCCATCCCAATACGCGGCCCGGTTGCGGTTCTCATAGATACCCGCAGCGTGATGTCCTAATGCCAACGTCCGAACTAAAACACCACCCGCAGTATAGATATGCACGGTGACATCCGCAGCCTCAGCGAGATGATACGGTATCCATGTCTCCGGGTTGAACGGGTTCGGATAGTTCGCAAGCAGCGCAGTTTTTTCTGGCAACAGTGCTGCCAGCAGCCGTTGAAGGTTCGCGATGGCTTGCTGGAAAACGAGCGATCCATCATTTTCAACTTCTGCCTGGGCGATCCACGTCTGAATCATCGCTGGATCGAGTTCCGAAGTGTCTATCGTAGCAGCGGCGGGTGAAGCTGCCGCTGTTGATTCGCCCAAATGCCCTGCCACAGCGACTAAGTCTAAGATGTTAGCAACACCATCTCCGTTTACGTCCGCGCGGGGGTCCGGGGATGCAGCCCCTAATTCTCCGGCGACAAAAACGAGATCCAGAACATTTGTGATGCCGTCGGCATTTACGTCCCAAGCAGGCGGTGTAGGCGCGGCTCCCGCTTCCACAGTGATGACAATATCAGGGACAACGGCAGGGATGACCTTACCCGTGTAAGTACCAGCCTGAAAATTACGGAGTTCCACTCGACTCTCGCCATCCGCCTTTGCCGTGAATGTGACCGATAATAGCCTCCCTTCGCCGCTCGCGCCGCCTTCAGAGATACGTGCCGAACTTAAATCGGCGATCCTACCGGTTTCGTTATCAATCGTGCCTTTCCGAAAGTAGGTACGTCCACCTCGCTGCCTTAGAAAACTGCCTTCGCGTACACTGTTTGCTTTTAGCACCTCGGGATCGAACTTAAGATCGGCTTGCCATCCCGCCAAATCCGTGATATTTTCTGTATTTAGGTGAAGCGTGAAGGTATCGCCGACTTCAAAAGACTTGGTGTCTGTGGCAAAGGAAAATCTGGAACCAGGCGGTAACACAGTATACTCAGTGCCAGCTTCAAAGCCAAAAAAGCCGCTCCAGCTACCACCTGCCTCATAGACCGCAACTAACAAGATGTTTTTGCCCTCTTTCAGTGTGACGGGAAATTCGTCTTGGTAACCATTGGATGGCCGGTTCACAGGATTGTTGTGAACTAACGCCCCATTGAGCCAAACTTTGACAGCATCATCACTCCCGACAAGCATCGTCGTCCTTTGGTCTTTCGGTGAATTTATGGTGAGGGAACCATAGGCGACGTGATTATCTATATCGCCTGAGCCTAAGCCAGTAGCATTCGCCATTGCAGTCATGTTATTGCTGGCTGTTGGGGAAATTGTTCCAGCGGTCCACACCTTGTCCCCGACAGGGTTTCCCTCCGTGGCACCGTTGGTGGCGATCTTGAACTCCGTTACAGCACCACTACTCATTTGTGCCAAAAAATCTATTCCAGAGGTAACGGCATTTGCTCCACCTCTTTCTCCCGTCGAGGCGATCATCCATAACCATGGGCCCACTATTTTTGTGCCTTTGTGGAAGAGAACGCTAATGTTGCCTTCTGACTGTATATTCGTCTTCTCGGATAAACCCTCAAGTGACGAAAAGTCTGCTATCGCGTTGTTACGCAGGTCTAACCGTTCTAAGTTCGTCAATCCAGCAAGGGGCGACACATCCGATATTTTATTATTTTCAAGGTACAACACTTCCAACCGTGTTAGCTTTGCCAGCGGCGATACGTCAGAAATGACGTTAGCATCAAGATTCAGATGTTCCAACCGTTTTAGATTTGCTAACGGCGACAGATCGGAAATCAAGTTATTAATCAATTCCAACCATTCCAGTTGTGGCAACTCTGTCAACGGCGCGAGATCGGAGATGTTGCAGTTGTTAATTTCCAAGCGTCTTAAACTTTTTAGTCCCTTCAGAGACGGAAGTGCAGCTATCGATCTGTCATTGCCGAATTCTATCCATCGGAGTCTCGGCAATTTTGCCAAGGCAGAGAAATCTGTGATAGGCGTGCGCCGGGCATCTATACCCTCTAAACTGATTAAACTGGCAAGTGAGGACACATCGGATACTGGATTGCCTTCGATCCCAATCCCGTTTAGTTTCACTAAACCTTTCAACGGAGATAAATCGGTGATGGTGTTTTCTTCAAGCCCGAGCCAGTCTACGTTGGTTAATTTGGCAAGTGGAGATATGTCAGTAATTTTGTTACCGCGCAGCTTGATGTTATTTAAACGGGTCAATCCAGCCAACGGGGTGAGATCCGTTATCGCATTCCGCCGAAATTCTATCCGTTCCAGCTTTGTCGCAGCCTCAAGCCCAGTCAAATCACTAATTCCAGCCTCATCCGCAACAATATTTTCCAATTTCGCCATCTCTGCCGCTGTAATCACAGCACCGGGACCTTTGCTGAGTGCTGCTTCAACGGCGGAGCGAAGGTTCGGGTCCGGAATGGAAACCAAATCGCCAGGGCGATAGTCTGGTACCTGCACATCTGGCGGCGTTAGGGTGTCCCCGGGTGAATGCAGTTCAGAAATCACAGTGTCAAAATTGGAGGTCCAAGCATCACGTTGGACGTTTCCGTTCTGACTCTCTAATGCGGACAAGCCTAAACCGCGTAAACTCGGATTTTCACGGACCTTTTCAAGGAAAGCTTCTGTTTCCATACCGACAGCAGCGGCGGCGTGTGCGGCATCTACAGGTCCTTGAAATGCCTCGTAGAACCGATGGACAGGTTCAATACCACCAAACACGCCTCCCGTTTCCTCAAGTGCCTTCTTGTAATGTGCCTTATCCTCCGCCACAAGTTCATCCATCACGGATTGCGTCACATATAACCGCAATGCTTGCACTTTTGTGGCGGTATCAGCGCCTTTCTCGACAACCGTCCGCACTTCATCCTCAAACGTCTTCATCCCTTCGGTGTGGCAACCGATGCAGGAGAGACCATTGCGCACTACAGGATCACTCGCCGCAGGGTTGGATACGATGTTCGTTGGTGCCTCGTCTATCCGATTGCCGGATGCATCGGAGACGTAATACGCCTGCAAACCGTTGGGCAGATTGAAGATAACCTCGCCACCATCATGTCTGAAAGACAACGGATGTGTAAAGATATTCTGTGCCCCGGAACTTCCTGCAAAGTCGTAACTTTTCCAATAGGCACCATATCGGGAGGTATGCCTTTCCACGACGCGATTGTTATTTGACACACCGGAGTCGTTGAAGCCTGCACGCCAGACGCGCACGCCCGGTGCAGTTGCAATATTTCTTGCGACATCTACACCGAGTTCGCGCTCCAATTCACGATCTGTTTCGGGGAGATCCAAGATATCGTGATAGAGGGGCGGCAAAGATGCCGTCGCAAGGAACCAATCAACATGCACAAACGGCTCGTCACAGCCCATTTCTTCCCGTAGATTCGCGAGTTTTTCGTGCAGTCCCGCTTGAGTTTCTGGTTCGAAGTCAATACTATAAGGATACTCAGCCTCAATCAGGGTCCACGCTTCGTTTCTGATATCCCACTCGTAGTGGCGTAGGTCAATGTAAAAGATCGTCTCTTGTTGATCAATTGGTTCTGGGTTGATTACGCCAGAACCCCAAGACAGACTATTTATCAGTTTTGAGAGTGCCAGTCGATACGCACGCAATGCTTCTGGACTTTCACCGGCATTATAGAGATGGGTGAGTGTGAAGTAGCGAGCGGACGAACGATCAAAAGGTGCTAACGATTCCAGGTGATCTTCAATAGCCGTAAGCATTGCATCCATCGTAATGAAGTTGACATCATACGCCGCCTCCCAAGTCGGGGCACCCGCTGCAATCCATTGGCGAATCGTCCCAATCACATCCGCTGAAAGTGGTGGTTGGTTGAGTGGCATCCGTTTTGCTGGTGTCGTTTCAATGAGACGTTGAAAGAACACGGAACCGTTAGGATCTCCGGGAATGACAGCTCCGCCGGGGGCAACCAATGCCGCATGATCAATGATGAGCTGCTCGGTAAAGGAACCGTGTTCCCCGTGGCAACCTAAACAGTGCTTCTGAAAGATAGTGTATGCTTCTTGCGCGAGTTCCTGCTGTGCATCTACCGTTTCAAATCCGAATACGATGAATGCTAAGATAATAAGGGCAAGATATTTATTTTTTTTCACAGTTAATCTCCTTTGAAGATATACCTATCGTTTTTTATAGGGTAACTTACTTCTTTATTAGCATTTTACGCGTTGCGGTGAAATCGCCTGCGGTGAACGTATAGAAATAGACACCACTCGCCACAGGTTCACCGAGTTGATTGCGTCCGTCCCAATACACCGCGCGATTTTTTTCTGTATAAATGCCAGCAGCTTGATGTCCTAAATCCAATTTCCGAACTAAAACCCCACTTATTGTATAGATGTGCAAAGTTACTGCAGCAGGTTCCGCGAGGTGATACGGTATCCATGTCTCCGGATTAAACGGGTTCGGATAGTTCGCAAGCAGTGCTGTCTTTTTCGGACTCAACACGCCTAAGAGACGTTGGAGATTTGCGATACCTTTTTGGAAGGCAAGCGAACCATCGGTTTCAATCTGTGCTTGCGCGAGCCATGCGCGTATCGTCGAAGGGTTTAATTCCATGTTGTGCCTTGTGAGGATAGCAGGTGCCGCGGCAATTCCACTGAGTTCGCCGAGGTGGCCCGCGACCAGGACGAGGTCAGAGATATTGACCTTCCTATCGCCATTTACGTCCGATCGCGCGTTGGTAGGCTTGGCTTTCCCGAAGTCTTGCCCTACCAGAATCAGATCCAGAATGTTTGTGATGCCATCTCTGTTGACATCATAAGCAGGTATTTCAATCACAATCTTTTTCCCGGATGGGTTCACCGTATAGTCGGCATCTTGTGCGAAACCGAAAAACCCGCTAAAGCTGCCATGCCCTCGATTATCAACAGCAACCAACAAAACATTTGCTCCCTGTTTCAGCGTGACAGGGAACGCATCTTGGAAATCGCCAGAGCCGCGTGTTACAGGATTGTAGTGAACGATCTCACCGTTAAGCCAGACCTTGACAGCATCACCACTGCCGACAAGCATCGTTGTGTTTTGTTTGCGCGGTGAATCCAAGGTAACGGAACCGTAAACGACATGGTTATATATCTCCGAACCTGAGCCCCAACCGAGGGCATCTGTCATTTCGTTGATATTGTCTCCCCCTATAGGTGCGAGATCGTGTAGTGTCCACTCGCTGGCCCCGACAGCCTTTCCTTCTGTCGCACCAAACGTAGCCACCTTCACCTCCGTCGCGGCGCCTTTCGTTGCCCTTGCCAGCAAATCCGTGTTATCAATCCGTACGCCCGGCACGATTGCCCACAACCAGGGGCCGACTATTTTCGGACCTGCCTCCGGGAAAGCGGTGTTAATGAAATGCGAAACAGTCGTAACCTCGGCTAACTCGTCCAAACCGGATATATCTGGAACAGTATTATTGGTCAGTCCTACCCATGTCAAGCTGCGCGAAGACGCCAGGTCGGACACGTCTGCTACTGCATTTCGGTTCAGGCTTAGCCATGTCAAACTACCGAGTTCTGAAAGCGCGGACACATCGGATATCGCGTTATCTTCAAGATCCAGCCATCTCAAGTTCTGCAAAGCGGCCAGTGGAGAAACATCTGAGACCTCATTATGTTTAAGGCTCAGGCGTGTCAAACCTGTTAAATTTGCCAAGGGTGAAATATCCGATATTTCGTTACCCGCAAAATAGAGTTCCTTCAGCCCTGTTGCGTTTGCCAAGGGCGAGAGATCGTATATTTCGCCGCCGCAAATATTTATCTCCCTCAATTTTGGCAACTTCGCCAAGGGTGCAAGGTTTAATATAGGGGTGCCCCAAGAGTGAAAGTGTATCAAGTTGGTTAATTCTGAAAGCGGTGTCAGATCTGCTGGCGGATTTTGGCTCATACTTATCCCCGTAAGTTTTGTTAAACTTGTGAGAGGCGACAAGTCAATTATCAAATTATCCGAAATCCCTAAGTGTCTCAAGTTGCTTAGCCCGGCGAGCGGCGTGAGATCGGAAACCACATTATGCGCGATATTTAGGTTTTCCAAACTGATTAATCCGGCGAGCGGCGATATATCAGCTATGGCGTTATCTTCCAAATTCAACCTATGTAGTTTGATCAACCCCGCGAGCGGCGATATATCAGCTATTAAATTGTGGTGAAGTTCCAAAGTCTCCAGATTCGTTGCCGTCTCAAGTCCCGTTAAATCGAGAATGTCTCTATTGGCGGCATCAAGGTGATTCAACGTCGCCATCTCTTCTGCGGTAATTCGGGCATCTGATTTTTTATCAAGTGCTTCCTCAATCGCAGCGCGTAGGTTCGCGTCAGGTATGCTAACGGTCTGTGCCTCTGTTATCAGTGGAAACGTAAAGCACAGCCAAAAGATGAACGTGTAAATAAAAATGCGTTGTCTGTTGGTTAATTGCATTTCGTCTTATTCTCCTTATTATTTTCTTATTAACATTTTGCGCGTAGCCGTGAAGTCGCCTGCGGTGAGTGTATAGAAATACACGCCACTCGCCACAGGTTCACCGACCTCATTTTTGCCATCCCAATACGCCGCACGGCTGCGACTCTCATAGATACCCGCAGCTCGATGCCCTAATGCTAACGTCCGAACTAAAACGCCATCCGCAGCATAGATATGCACGGTGATATTTGCAGGTTTCGCAAGCTGGTAGGGTATCCATGTCTCTGGGTTGAACGGGTTCGGATAGTTCGCAAGCAACGTTGTCTCGTCTGGCAGCAGGGATGCCAGCAGCCGTTGAAGGTTCGCGATGCCTTGTTGGAAAACAAGCGATCCGTCATTTTCAACTTCTGCTTGGGCGATCCACGCCTGGATCGTCATCGGATCCAGTTCCGAACCACCTATGGTAACAGCGACGGGTGAAGCTGCAGTGGTTGATTCACCCAAATGCCCTGCCACGGCAACTAAGTCTAAGATGTTGACAGTGCCATCGGCATTTACGTCCGCGCGGGGGTCCGGGGAGGCAACCCCTAATTCTCCGGCGACAAAGACGAGATCCAGAACGTTTGTAGTGCCATCGGCATTCACGTCCCAAGCGGTTTTCAGTGGTGCGTCTCCCGTCACAACGATGCTGATTTCTGGCGGGATAGATGGGATTATCTCACCCGTACTAGAACCAACTTCAAATCTTCGGAGTGCGACTCGACTCTCCCCGGGTGCTTTCGCGGTGAACGTGACCGACAGCAGCCTGCCTTCACCACTTACGCCTCCTTCAGAGATTCGCGCTGCACTTAAATTGTTGATTCTACCGGTTTCGTTATCAATATTGCCTTTCCAAAAGTAGGTTCGCCCGCCGTCTTGCTTCAGAAAGCTGCCCTCGCGGACGCTATCTACTTTTAGTATTGCGGGGTCAAATGCAATATCAGATTGCCAACCCCCTACATCGGCGACATCTCGTGTATTCAAATGGAGCGTAAATGTATCTCCAACTTCAAAGCGTGTTGTCTCCGTGACAAAGTAAAATCCTTTACGCGGCGGTAATAGTGTATATTCTGCGTCAGGTTCAAAGCCAAAAAAACCGCTCCAACCGCCTTCACCCTCATAAACAGCAACTAACAAGACGTTCATGCCTTCTTTCAGGGTGACAGGGAATTCGTCTTGGTAATCATCAGCCCCACGGCTTGAAGGATTGTTATGAACTAACGCACCGTTGAGCCAAACCTTGACAGCATCATCGTTCCCGACGCGCATCACTGTCCGCTGTTCTCGTGGGGAATTGAAGTTAATCGAACCGTAAGCAACATGATGATTTATATCGCCTATTCCTAAGCCGATAGCGTTTATCAGGTCATTGATATTGTTGCTGCCTATTGGGGATATTTTACCAATTGTCCACACCCTACCCCCAACAACGTTTCCTTCTGTTGCGCCTTTGGTAGCAACGTTTAACTCCGTTACAGCATCGTTGCTCATCTGTGCAAGGAAGTCTATTCCAGAGGTAACGGCATCAGGTCCGGACCTTCCATCTGTCGAGACAATCATCCATAACCAGGGCCCCTCTATTTTCGTGTTTGTTCTTACAAGTGTTCCCGGATTCCCCTGCCAATTAATAGTCGTACGCTCCTCTAATCCCTCTAAAGGCGAAAAGTCGGTTATTGTATTATTGCGAAGGTTTAATCGTTCCAAGTCCGTTAACCCCGCAAGTGGCGACACGTCCGAGATGATATTGCTCTCAAGATGTAGGTTCCTTAACCCTACTAACTTCGCAAGCGGCGACACGTCTGATACGTCGTTCGCATTAAGATTCAGGTGCGTCAACCCGTTTAGTTCGCTCAACGGTGATACGTCAACAATGTCGTTTTTCTCAAGCCCCAGCTCTTTTAATCCTACTAACTTCGCAAGTGGCGACACGTCCGAGATGGCGTTATTCGCTAATGTTAACGCTTTCAACTGCGTTAATTCTACCAGTCCAGAGAGGTCTGAGATGTTGGTGTTGCTAATTACCAATCCTTTCAGTGCCTTCAATCCCTTCAGAGATGGGAGCGCGGTTATTGACTTGTCGCTGCCAAATTCTATCCATAGCAGTACCGGTAATTGAGCCAAGGGCGAGAAATCTGAGATAGGGGTGCGCCAAGCATCTATTCTTTCGAGGCCGATAATATTTGCAAGCGGCGACACGTCAGTGGTGGGGTTTCCTGAAATCCCTATCCTTTTCAACCTTGCTAAATCCTTAAGTGGCGATAAATCTGTTATCTGGTTATCCTCAAGTCCTAACCAGCTCAGATTGACTAATCGGCTAAGTGGAGATAGATCGGCTATGGCGTTACGGCGAAATTCTACGCGTTCCAGTCTTATTGCGGTCTCAAGCCCTGTCAAATCGTTAATTCCGGCATCATCGGCAACAAGCTGCTTTAATGCTGCCATTTCTGCCACGGTAATCAAAGCACCGGAGGCTTTACCGAGTGTTCTTTCAACTGCTGAACGGAGATTCGGGTCGGGGATAGAAACTAAATCCGTGGGGCGCAGCTCAGTTACCGGCACATCTGGTGTTGTTACGGTGTCGCCTGGTGAATGGAGTGCAGCAATAATATCAGCGAAGTTAGCTGTCCATACCTCGCGCTTCACATTTCCGCCTTCTAATAGTCCTGCCAACCCCAAGTTTCGTAAGCTTTGCTTTTCGCGGATCTGTTGGAGGAATGCTTCGGTTTCTAAGCCGGCAGCGGGAGCGGCGTACGCTGCATCCATAGGGCCTTGAAACACCTCGTAGAAGCGATGTACGGGTTCGATACCACCGACGACCCCGCCTGTGGCTTCAAGTGCTTGCCTGTAACGCTGTTTATCCTGGTTGACAAGATCATCCATCACGGATTGCTCCACGTATAACCGCAACGCTTGTGCCTTGGTCAGTGAGTCGGGTGTGTTGAGAATAACGGCTCGGACTTCATCTTCAAACGTTTGCATGCCTTCGGTGTGGCAACCGATGCAGGAGAGTCCGGTACGCACGACCGGGTCGCTTGCGGCTGGGTTTGAGACGATGTTTATGGGGGCTTCATCTATGCGATTACCGGCTGCATCAGAGATATAATATGCCTGCAAACCGTTGGGAAGGTTGAAGATGATCTCACCGCCATCCTTTTTGAAAGAGATCGGATGTGTAAAGATATCCTGCGCGCCGATACTGCCGGCAAAGTCATGACTTTTCCAGTACGCCCCATATCGAGAGGTGTGACGCTCAAGAACTCGGTTGTGTCTTGACACTCTGGAATTATTTAGACCGGCGCGCCAAGCACGCACCCCAGGGCGGGTTTGGAGGTTTTTTGTGACATCTATGCCGAGTTCGCGCTCCAATTCACGGTCTGTTTCGGGGAGATCCAGAATATCGTGGTAGAGCGGTGGTAAAGACGCTATCGCAAGAAACCAGTCGACATAGACGAATGGTACATCACATTCCATCTCTTGCCGTAAATAGGCTATCTTTTCGTGAAGCCCGGCTTGTGTTTCCGGGTCAAATTCGATAAGATACGGGTATTCGCGTTCAATCTGGGTCCATGCCTCGTTTCTGGCATCCCACTCGTAGGAACGTAGGTCAATGTAAAAGATCGTTTGCTGTGGATCAATTGGAGTCGGGTTGATAACATCGAACCCCCAGGAGAGGCTATTTATGAGTTTTGAGAGCGCGATCTGATAGGCACGAAGTACCTCAGGAGTTTCGCCGGCGTTATAGAGATGCGTTAGCGTGAAATAGCGGGCAAAAGACCGGTCAAATGCTGCCAACGATCGGACGTGATTTTCAATAGCTGCAAGCATCGCCTCCGTGGTAATGATGTTGACATCCTGTTGACTCTGCCAACTCGGTGCGCCGGCTTCGATCCAGCGGCGGACGGTCTCAATCGCCTCTGGTGTGAGTGGGGGCTGGTTGAGCGGCATTTGTGCACCGGTTTCGGTAGGTCCAAGTAACCGTCTATAAAGTTCGGATCGCCCGGGGTTACCTGGAATTACGTCCCCGTTTTCAATAAGTGCCGTATATTCAATGGTGAGTTGTTCTGAAAACGAGCCAAATTGACCGTGGCAGCCGAGACAACTCTGCTGAAAAATAGCATACGTTTTTTGGGCTAAATTTTGTTGTGCCCCAACGTTTTGATAACCACAAATTACCGTCAATAGCACACACCCGGTTATGAATCTTTGCCATACTGTCATACTTTACACCTTTATTTGAGAATTAACATCTTTCGCGTTGCGGTGAAATTGCCTGCTGTAAATGTATAAAAATAGATTCCGCTGCTTACGGGTTCTCCGATCTCATTTTTACCATCCCAATATGCCGCACGGCTGCGTTTCTGGTAGATACCAGTCGACTGATATCCCAGATTCAATGTACGAATCAACGCCCCATTTGTCGCATAGATGTTAATTTGGATATCAGCATCGGCGGACAATTGATAGGGTATCCAGGTCTCTGGATTGAACGGATTCGGATAGTTGGCTAACAACGCAGTCTTCTCCGGAATCGACACGCTTAAGAGGCGTTGGAGGTTTGCGATACCTTGTCGGAAAGTAAGCGATCCATCATTTTCCATTTGCGCGAGTGCGATCCATGCTTTTACCGTCGTCGGGTCTAATCTGCTGCCGCGCATTGTGAGCGCAGCAGGTGCATCGGGAATTCCTGTTATTTCGCCGAGGTGTTGTGCGACAAGGACGAGATCCAATATGTTGATTTTTCCATTACCGTCTACATCTGTGCGTGCGTATGTAGGGTTCGCTTTTCCGAAGTCTTGTCCTACGAGAATTAGATCCAGCACACTTATGCGTCCATCCTGATTGACATCATAAGGCGGCACATCCGATGGATCTCGTGAGATCGGTGGATTGACGGTATATTCTGTGCCAATGTCGAATCCGAAAGCAGCGCGCCGCTCATTTCTGTGTCCAACTTCATAGTTAAGCGCGACTAACAAAACATTCGTGCCAGCGTACAAAGTGACGGGAAAAAACCTGTGGTATCCGTCAGCAACATGCCCATCGATTCTCTGGTGTACGAGTTTGCCGTTAATCCAGATTTTTACACCGCCCCGGGCACCGACGAACATTTTTGTGTGTTGTTCCCGCGGTGATTCCAAGGTGGCAGAGCCGTAGACGATTCCGTCTCCCAAGTCGTGGGATTCCAGCATTTCTCCAATGTTATTAGGACCCGTGGGTGCGATGTTATCGGCTATCCAAACATTTTCACCGACAGGTTTTCCCTCTGCTGCACCGATGGTAGCGACTTTCTGTTCTGTCACTGCCCCGTCACTGGCTTCTGCAAGTAAATCTGTGCTACCACGCGGGACGAGGACCCATAACCACGGTCCCTCTATTTTGGGACCCCCAGACGGAAACCCCGGATTCTCGTGGTAGATGAGCGTTGTATCCTCAGATAATCCATCTAATGGTGATATGTCCGCTATCATATTGTGGCTGATGTTTAGCTTAGTCAAGTTGGTTAGGCCTGCAAGGGGGGACACGTCCAATATTCTGTTCTCTGCAAGATTTAGATGCGTCAAACCGGTTAAGTCAGCCAAAGGTGATAAGTCGGAGATTTTATTGTCGCCCAAATCGAGTTCCTTTAAACCTGTTAAACTCGCTACGGGTGAGATATCCGATAGTTCCTGGTTTCCAATAATAACCAGTCTTTTTAATTCCGTTAATCCTTCCAAGGGTGACAAATCTGCTATCCATCCGCCGCAAATATCTATCGTTTTCAGTTTCGGCAATTCGGCCAAGGCGGAAAGGTTTAGGATCCGTGTCCCCCAAGCGTGAAAGTATGTTAAGCTGTTTAATCCTGAAAGGTGGGACAGGTCCGCTGGCGGGTTTCTGCTCATAACGATCGCCTCAAGTCCTATCAACCCGGCGAGGGGGGATAGGTCATCGACTGCGGTACTTGAGATGTCTAAAGTTTTCAAGTTGATCAACCCTGAAAGGGGTGAAAGGTCACTTACCAAATTGTGGTGAAGTATGACTCTTTTGAGATTTGCTGCAGTCTCAAGTCCTGTCAAATCTCGGATATCGCCTTCAGCGGCATTAAGGTCAACGAGTGCTGCCATGTCCTCCACCGTAATCTGGGCATTTGATGTTTTACCAAGCGCCTCTTCAATCGCAGCGCGTAGGTTCGCGTCAGGTATACTAACGGTCTGTGCCTTTGTTATCAGTGGAAACGCAAAGCACAACCAAAAGATGAACGTGTAAATAAAAATGTGCTGTCTATTGGTTAATTGCATTTCGTCTTATTCTCCTTATTATTTTCTTATTAACATTTTGCGCGTTGCAGTGAAGTCGCCCGCGGTGAGTGTATAGAAATACACGCCACTCGCCACAGGTTCACCGACCTCATTTTTGCCATCCCAATACGCCGCACGGCTGCGACTCTCATAGATGCCTGCAGCTCGATGCCCTAATGCCAACGTCCGCACTAAAACGCCACCCGCAGTATAGATATGCACGGTGATATTTGCAGGTTTCGCAAGCTGGTAGGGTATCCATGTCTCTGGGTTGAACGGATTCGGATAGTTTGACAGCAACTTTGTCTCGTCTGGCAGCAGGGATGCCAGCAGCCGTTGAAGGTTCGCGATGCCTTGTTGGAAAACAAGCGATCCGTCATTTTCAACTTCTGCTTGGGCGATCCACGCCTGGATCGTCATCGGATCCAGTTCCGAACCACCTATGGTAACAGCGACGGGTGAAGCTGCAGTGGTTGATTCACCCAAATGCCCTGCCACGGCAACTAAGTCTAAGATGTTGACAGTGCCATCGGCATTTACGTCCGCGCGGGGGTCCGGGGAGGCAACCCCTAATTCTCCGGCGACAAAGACGAGATCCAGAACGTTTGTAGTGCCATCGGCATTCACGTCCCAAGCGGTTTTCAGTGGTGCGTCTCCCGTCACAACGATGCTGATTTCTGGCGGGATAGATGGGATAGTCGCTCCTCTGCGAGAGCCTACCTGAAAATTATCCAGTGTCAATTGACTCTCTCCACTCCCTATAACAGTAAACGTCATCGTGAGTAGGTTGCCTTGTCGCCCGGTCCTATGCTGTGAAAGTCGTACCGCTTTTAACCCATTGATTCTACCGATTTTGTTATTAATCGTGCCTGCATCAAAGAAGGCGGGTTCGTCATCTTGGTCCAGAAAATCGCCGCCGCTTACTTTATTCGCTCTGAGTACTGCGGGATCAAACACAATATCGGCTTGCCATCCGCCTAAATCGGTGACGTTTTCTACATTGAGATGGAGGGTAAAGGTATCTCCAACTTCAAAGCGCGTTGTATCGGTGGCAAAGACAAAATTCATTCCCGGTTCGAAGACAGTATATTTTGCGTCAGGTGCGAATCCAAAGAATCCACTAAATCCGCCGTGTCCGTGATTGTCAAGTGCCACCAATAAAACATTTTTGCCCTGTTTCAGTGTGACAGGGAAAAATTCTTGGTAATCATCCGCCCCACCTGCTTGGAACATCTGATGAACCAACGCACCGTTAAGCCAAACTTTGACAGCATCATCACTACCGACGAGCATTGTCGTCTCCTGTTCCTCAGGAGAATCTAAAACGACCGAACCATAGACGATATGGTCATATATCTCTTCACCTGTTCCCCATCCAAGGGCTTCGGTCATTCGGTTGATATTATTCCCTCCGGTAGCAGAAAGGCTATGAAGTGTCCAGACACTGTTTCCGACAGCTTTTCCTTCCTTTGCGCCATTGGTAGCGACCTTGAGTTCTGTGGCTGCGCCGCTGGTTGCTCGCACAAGAAAATCTGTGTTTTCGTTGAGGCGCGTTCCCGGTACTATCGCCCATAACCAGGGTCCTGTTATTTTCGGACCCCCTGTCGGGAACCCCGGGTTGCCGTTCATCCGGACGAAGGTCTTAGCGGGTAACGCGTCTAACGGCGAAAAGTCCGATATAGAATTATTTCGGAGGTCTAATCGCTCTAATTGGGTTAACGCTGCCAACGCGGATACATCCGAGATATTGTTGTTCTCAAGGTATAGCACCTCCAAGCGATTTAACTGCGCAAGCGGTGATACATCTTTGATAACATTCGCATCAAGATTCAGATGTTCTAAACGCTTTAGATTCCGCAACGGTGTTATATCAGTTATCAGATTATTGATCAATTCCAACCATTCCAGTTGCGTAAACTCCGCCAACGCGGTAAGATCCGAGATATTGCAGTTGTTAATCTCCAACCGTCTCAGATTCTTTAACCCCTTCAGAGATGGCAGAGCGGATATAAAGTTGTCGTTACCGAATTCGATCCATCGGAGTCTCGGTAATTTTGCCAAGGCGGAGAAATCTGAGATAGGCGTGCGCCAAGCGTCTATACGTTCTAAACTGATTAAACTATCAAGAGGGGACACATCCGTTATTGGGTTCCCTGAAATCCCGATCCCGTTTAATTTTATTAAACCGGCAAGTGGGGATAGGTCTGTTATATCATTTCCCTCAAGTCCGAGCCAGTCGACGTTGATTAAACCGGCAAGTGGCGATACGTCGGTGATCTTATTGCCGCGTAACTTGATGTTGTCTAAACGGGTCAATCCGGCTAACGGTGAAAGGTCGACTATAGCATTCCGGCGAAATTCTATCCGTTCCAATTTCGTCGCAGCTTCAAGCCCGGTTAAATCGCTAATGTCAGCGTCATCCGCAAAAATCCGCGTCAATTTTGCCATCTCTGCTGCTGTAATTGGAGATCCCGGTGCTTTAGCCAATAACTGCTCAATGACAGCCCGTAGGTTCGGATCAGGAATAGAAACCAAATCGCCAGGGTCATAGCGAGGAACTGAAATCACTGGCGGCGGGACGCTGTCGTCTTGTTGGTTCAGGGCAGAAATCACCGCGGAAAAGTTAGAAGTCCAAGCATCGCGCTTCACATCCCCATTTTCACTTTCCAATGCGGACAGCCCTAAGCGTTGCAAACTCGGCTTCTCACGAATCTTTTCAAGAAACATCTCGGTTTCTAAGCCGACAGCGGCGGCGGCGTGCGCAGCATTCACTGGCCCTTGAAAGACCTCGTAGAACCGATGCACCGGCTCAATACCGCCAAATATGCCTTCCGTCTTTTCAAGTGCCGCCCTATAATGTTCTGTGTCCTCCGCCACGAGATCAGCCATCACGGATTTTTCTACATACAGACGCAACGCTTGATCTTTAATCGGTCCATCAGGGGTCTTCATGATAACCGCTCGCACCTCATCTTCAAACGTCTTCATCCCTTCGGTGTGGCAACCGATACACGAGAGACCATTCCGCACTGCAGGGTTGCTCGCCGCAGGGTTGGATACGATATTCGTCGGTGCTTCGTCTATACGGTTACCGGATGCATCGGAGATATAATATGCCTGCAAACCGTTGGGCAGGTTAAAGATAACTTCGCCACCGTCGTGTCTGAAAGTCAGCGGATGCGTAAAGATATTCTGTTGACCCACACTTCCCGCGAAGTCGTAGCTTTTCCAATAAGCACCATATTGGGAGGTATGCCTTTCCACAACGCGATTGTTGTTTGAGACACCGGAATCGTTGAAACCGGCACGCCAGACGCGCACCCCCGGGGCGGTGTTGATATTTCTCGTAACATTGACTTTCAGCTGTTGTTCCAACTCTCGATCGGTCTTTGGGAGGTCCAGAATATCGTGGTAAAGCGGCGGCAAAGATGCCGTCGCAAGGAACCAATCCACATGCACAAACGGCACTTCACAGTCCATTTCCGTCTGCAAATTCGTCAGTTTTTCGTGTAGACCTGTTTGGGTTTGGGGATCAAAGTCAATGCTATACGGATATTCCCGTTCAATCAGGGTCCACGCTTCGTTTCTGATATCCCACTCGTAGTGGCGTAGGTCAATGTAAAAGATCGTCTCTTGTTGATCAATTGGTTCTGGGTTGATTACGCCAGAACCCCAAGACAGACTATTTATCAGTTTTGAGAGTGCCAGTCGATACGCACGCAATGCTTCTGGACTTTCACCCGCATTATAGAGATGGGTGAGTGTGAAATAGCGAGCGAAAGGACGGTCAAATTGTGCTAACGATTCGACGTGGTTTTCAATAGCTGTAAGCATCACATCCATCGTAATGAAGTTGACATCATATTGCACTTCCCAAGTCGGGGCACCCGCTGCAATCCACTGGCGGATCGTCTCAATTGTATCCGCAGACAACGGAGGTTGGTTGAGCGGCATCCGTTTTGCTGGTGTCGTTTCAATGAGACGTTGAAAGAACACGGAACCGTCAGGATCTCCGGGAATGACGGCTCCGC
Source organism: Candidatus Poribacteria bacterium (assembly GCA_963668035.1). Classification (GTDB taxonomy): domain Bacteria; phylum Poribacteria; class WGA-4E; order WGA-4E; family WGA-3G; genus WGA-3G. The sequence goes on from OY764073.1 coordinate 3,545,195, forward strand.
CGGGCGCGACTAATGCCGCATGATCAATGATGAGCTGCTCGGTAAAGGAGCCGTGTTCACCGTGGCAACCTAAACAGTGCTTTTGAAAGATAGTATATGCTTCTTGCGCGAGGTTTTCTTGTGCCTGCGCCGTTCCAAATCCGAATAGAATGAATGCTAAGATAATGAGGGCAAGATATCTGTTTTTTTTCATAATTAATCCTTTTTTTAGGGGACATCCCACTATTTTCTTATTAACATTTTGCGGGTGGCAGTGAAATCGCCGGCGGTGAACGTATAGAAATACACACCGCTCGCGACGGGTTCTCCTACCTCATTTTTGCCATCCCAATACGCGGCACGATTTTTTTCTGTATAAATGCCAGCAGCTTGATGTCCTAAATCCAGTTTCCGAACCAAAACACCACTTATTGTATAGATGTGCACAGTGACTTCGGCAGATTTCGCAAGGTGGTAGGGTATCCACGTCTCCGGGTTGAACGGGTTCGGATAGTTCGCAAGTAATGCTGTCTTCTGCGGGATCAATGCCGCTAAAAGCCGTTGTAGATTTGTAATACCACGCTGGAAAATAGGTGAACCATCATTTTCACGCTGTGCCTGCGCAATCCACATCTGTACAACTGTAGGAGTAATCGCGCCGTTCATAGCAATGGCGGATGGTGCCGCGTTTTCCGCTGTTGCGTCCATACTTTGTGCTACAAGGATCAGGTCGGATATATTGACTTTTCCATCAGCATTTACATCCGTGCGCGGATTGATGACCTTGTTTTTTCCGAAGTCGCGTGCTACAAGGATCAGGTCCAGAATGCTCACCTTCCCATCTGCATTTATATCCCCAATACGCGGTGTTTCCCACACCATTAGGGGACTTCGGATGGACACTGTGAATTCGGCATCAGCATCAAAGCCAAAAAAACCACTCCACCAACCCTCACCCTCATACACAGCAACTAATAAGGTATTTGTCCCTTCTTCCAATGTAACGCGGAAGTTTTGCTGATAATCGTCCGCATCGCGATCTACAAGTTCGGCATGAACTAAAACGCCGTTAAGCCAGACCTTAACAGCATCGCTGCCCCCGACAAACATCGTTGTGTGCTGTTGACTCAGCGATTCCACTGCGATTGAGCCATAAGCGACATGATGATTTATATCACCTACTCCCAAAGCGGTAGTGTTCACAAGGTCATTTATGTTATTGCTACCTCTCCGAGAGAGTTTACCGACTGTCCAGACCTGATTTCCAACGGATTCGCCCGCCACCGCGCCTTGCGTAGCGATCTTCAACTCCGTCACTTCACCCTGGCTTACTTCTGCCAAAAAATCTCTCCCAGAAGCAGCCGCTTTGGCACCGGACATACCGTCTGTGGGTGCAATAACCCACAGCCACGGTCCCTCTATTTTCGGTGCTGCGGGTGCGAATCCGGGGTTGTTATGCCCAACGATAATTACACTTGCCGGCAATGTATCTAAAGGCGAGAAGTCGGATATTTCATTATTTTCAAGGTTTAGAAATGTCAAGTCGGTTAATCCTGCCAGCGACGATACATCTGATATTTCATTACTACCCAAATTCAGACGCGTCAACTGCGTTAAGTTCGCCAAGGGCGACAGATCCCATATCTCGTTGCCAACAAAGGATAGTTGTTTCAATCCTATTGTATTCGCCAAGGGAGAGAGGTCCGATATCCCTCCACCGCAAATATCTATTTCTCGAAGTTTTGGTAAGTCTGCTAAAGGTGTGATATCTAATATCGGGGTACCCCAAGAGTGAAAACTGACCAGACTAATTAAGCCAGAAAGGGGGGACAGATCTGCCGGTGGGTTTTCGGTCATCCATATATGCCGAAGTTTTATCAACCCCGATAGGGGCGATAAGTCAACCATCAGATTATGCGAAATATCTAACCCGATCAAATTGATTAATCTTTCAATCGACGAAATATTAGATATTGAATTATGTGGAACAATCAACCATTCCAAGTTGATTAATCCTGCGATCGGTGATAAATCACTTATCGCATTGTGCCTGAACGCTATAATACGCAAGTTGACTAACGCAGTCAGTGGTGATAGATCGGATATCAAATTGTTGTTGCATCTTATCTCTTCCAAATTTGCTGCGAATGCGAGTCCTGTCAAATCACGTATATCAAGGTCATGTGCCTCAAGGCGCGTCAATGTCGCCATTTCGTCTGCCGTAATCTGAGCATTTGATGTTTTACCGAGGGCGTTTTCAATCGCGGCGCGCAAATTCGCGTCGGGTATACTAACGGTCTGCGCTTGTGTCGTCAGTGACAATATAAAGAGTAGTATAGCACAGCAGGTCAGTCCGAAGATAAAAATGTGTTGTCTTTTAGTGCGTTCCATTCAGCTAAGTCTTGTCTCCTTTTCCTACGGCTGGTGTGTTGCAATTACGAAGGATGGGATTTGCAACCGCTTCAGCTGCATCAGTTTTTACACCAATTAAGAATACCTTAATATGCCGATGAATGTCAATGTTTTTTTATGTGACGCAGAGGTATTCAATTGTTTGTTAAATTGTCTGAACTGTGATTTTTGGGATTTATGGATTTGCGGGATAAGAGGTATGAGATGTTGTGTGCTGTGTTAATCCTGGTTTAGAGTTTCCATTTAAATCGGGTACTACCGCTGCTGCTTCGGATTCCAGAACGCACAAATTACAGCTGTAATCGGAATCGCAAGGACTAAACCGAGTGTGCCAGCCAGCAACCGCACAATCTCTGCTGAGACGACACCGATGCTCAAGAGCTGCGCGGGCGGCGATTTGAAGAAGTCCAGATTCGGTGCCGTAATGGTGACGACAAGAAGCAATTCTACACCGAGATAGGCAAAAACGAGCGTATTTACCATCGTTCCGAGGATGTCCGTACCGACGTTGAGCCCGGAGGCGATGAGCCGCCATGTCGGCATGTTCGGATTGGCTTTACGGATTTCCTCCATACTTGATGCGACTTCAATCGCACCATCCACCGCGACCCCTAACACGCCCATCAGCATCCCTGCCAAAAGGATCTGCACGAAATCGAAGGGTGGGGTGCGCGTTGCCTCTATAATGTCTGCGGAAATCGCGTTCTCTAATCCAGAGAAATGGAGATGTTGCTGCGCAAATAGGACAATCAGACCCGCGACCAAGATGCCGCCCATCGTTCCCAGCACTGCCGAAAATGTTTTCCGACTCGGACCGATAACAAATACCAGCGACACGAACGCTACCGCGCCCGATGTTAGCGTTACGATGAACACGGCATTCGCGCCTTCCGAAATCAACGGCAGCATGAAGAAATAGATGACTGCAGCAGAGATAAGCATCGCACACGCCGTACGGATGCCTTCAATCCGACCGACGAGGATAATCAGGAGCAACATCCCACCGACCATCCAAATCAGGAACCGATCTCTACCATAATCTTGAACGATGTTAACGAGGCTGACCTGATCCGGATTTCCAGCGACGCGGCAGAGAATAACATCTCCCGGCTCAGCGGGAATGCTCAGCAACGGCATATTGTGGTTTACGATATTCCGTAGTACCAAGCGCCTGCCTTCATACATACCGCTTAACATCTCTACCTCAAGGATATGATGCTCACTTTTCGATTCATAGACATTGAGGACAGTTTTCTCGCCTTGCACCATTTCACGAATGCTATAGGTCTGCTCATACGCCTCATCGGAGAGCAGCCAACGACTGTCCTTCCACGGTTTCACGGAGACGGTGACTTCGTCAGAGAGTGGGATCTTCTCGGCGTTGAACGCCGCACGCAAAACGTCAGGTACGACACGATTATCCAGCGCGCCCACAGCACTGCTGTCAATCTCAAAAAGGAAATTCCCGTTGGATTCAAGCAATCGGATAATTTTACCTTTCGCGTATTCGGATTGCTCGGAAATTGTCGCGGAGAGTCCGTGCGTTCGGTGGTACACAAAGATTGTGCCAATCAGAACGATAACCATCGCGATAGGGACAGCGATACGTGCTTTGCTGTGCGGTGGGTCGGCGCGGAACAGCTCCTCTAACTCCTCTTCTGAAGGCAGGTCTTCGTGAATTTCGGATTTATCCACCTTGGCGTATTGCGTCAGAAACCCCGCAACGGATGCTGCGATTGGGACTGTCAGCACCAGCCCGATAGTGCCGACTACGGCTTGAATAATTGCAACGGCTGTCGCTTCATCGTTGACGAGTCGGAGGAATGGGTAGAGGTAACCGACTTCTGGAAATTCAATGCGTGGCAGCAGCATGGTCATCATGTGTGCGCCGAGGTAGGCGAAGATGAGCGTGTCCGCCATCGTTCCCATAATGTCGCGTCCGACATTCAACCCGGCGCGGATGGCTTGTCGTACGGTGATGTTCGGATTCACCTGCTTAACTTCGTGGACACTTGAGGAGATGGACATGCTCACATCCATCATCGCGCCGACAGCACCCAAGATAATACCAGCGGACAGGATACCCGTGAAATTCCAGTGATGTGAGGCAGGGGTCCGCCACAGCGCAATCCCTAGCTCAAGGAAACCGAACTCCTGTGCTAACCCGGTCAGTGCCATCGCATGTTGACTGATCACCGACAAAACACCAACGGCAGCCAAGCCGCCGAGCGTTCCAAGTACACCTGAGATGACCTTGAAACTAAATCCTGTAATAAGGAGGAAGGTTGCTAATGTGAGGAGCGCAGCGATGAGGAGTGCCACTCCGATCGGATTATACCCCCTAATTGTCAAGGGTACGAGCAGATATAGGACAGTAAGCGCAGTGACAAAGAGTGTTAGAATCGCGCGGACCCCTTTCATGCCAGCGACAAGTATCATCAGAACGCCTAACGCGCCGGCGAGATACAACAGGAACGGTGTACGGAAGTACTCCCGCATCGACACCTGCTCAATTTTCGGGTTCATCGGGTCTCGGCGCGGAATGTCGAGAAACAGTACATCGCCTTTGTGTAATACCCGGTCCCCGAAGGCGCGTCCGGTCCAGATGTTATTAACTTTGACGATCTCGCCCCGAAATTCTCCAGAAAGGATACGGAAAGACAACACTTGGTCGGCTTCGTCACTGGTGTCTATTTCAATAACGCGTCCCAAACAGACCAACACCTGCAACGCGCCGTCGTGTGTTATTTCTGCAAAACGATAAAGTTTTACATGCAACACTGCAACACTCAGCAGGATAAGGAAGATGGCGACGATTTTGATATTTCTTTCTCTCATGTCTTTTATTTCGGTGTCGGGAATAGAATTACTGAAATATTCATTGCAAATAACATGCCAATCAGAAATGCCAGATTTATTGCTCCGGGCGTTAAAACTGCCCGAATCTGTGCAGTATCAGCAGATATATTGCCCGAATCTGTGCAAGTTTTCGCTTACAAATTAAGCGTTTAGAGATGTTTCCGTATATTTTCGGCGACGCTGCGTGGGATCCCTTTCACAGCGAGTAACTTGTCTAAACTCGCTTCCCGGATCGCCTCGATGGATCCGAAATGCTGGAGCAGTGCCTGTTTGCGTCTCGGACCGACGTTCGGAATCTCGTCAAGCACAGACGCACTCAGCGACTTTTGCCGGAGCCGTCGATGATACGTAATCGCAAACCGATGCGCCTCATCGCGCAATCGCTGGATCGTATGTAAGGTCGGGTTATCTTCGCGCAACACGATGGGTTCCGATTTACCCGGCACGAAAATCTCTTCAACCCGCTTCGCAAGGGCGATCATCGGAATATCCGGGAGCTTAGATGCAGCGAAAGTCTTCATCGCTGCCTGTGCCGCGCTCAGTTGACCCTTTCCACCATCAATCAACATCAGATCCGGGAGTTTATTAAATTTTTCGTCGTCTGCAAGGGCACGGCGAAAGCGGCGCGTGATAATCTCTTGCATCATCGCGAAATCGTTCTGCCCTTCAACCGAGCGGATCTTGAACCGGCGGTACTCACTTGAAGCAGGCTTACCATCTTCCAAGACGACCATTGAACCCACGGCGAACCGATCGCCGAGATTAGAAATGTCATAAGCCTCAATTCGTCTGAGCGGTTTCTTTAGATCAAGGAGCTCTTGTAGTTCAACGAGTGCAGGTTCGACACCACTGCTATAAACGACGTTCTGTTCGCGCTGCGTTAGCAGAATCTCGGCGTTTTTTGATGCCAAAGTTTGTAGCTTCCTGAGCCGCCCGGCTCTCGGCATAAGTAACCCGACACGGCTCCCGCGTTTTTCGCTAAGCCAATTTTCTATGAGTGCTACGGATTCGATCGGGATCGGCAAGACAACCGTCTTTGGCACGAAAACTGCGTTTTGATAATACTGTGAAATGAAGGCACTTAACGCCGTCGCGAGCGATTCTGGGTCGGCATCGTTAAGGTAGTAGTGTTCACGTTCAAGGAGTTTACCATCTCGGACGCGCAGGAGCTGCACGCACGCAATATCTGTCCGCGCTGCAATGCCGATGACATCCTCATCGGCTGCGGAAACGCTATCCATGTTCTGTGTTGTAATCGCTTGTTGAACGTCTTTAAGCGTATCGCGATACTTCGCGGCAGTCTCAAAATCGAGTGCCTCCGCTGCGGCTTCCATCTGCGCCGTCAATTCTTTAACAACGGCATCCGTATTTCCACTTAAGAACTGGCATACTTTTCGGACGATCTCGTCGTAATCTGCAACAGGGATCTTATCGGCACAGGGACCCGGGCAGCGTCCGATGTGGTAATCTAAACAGACGCGGTACCTATTCCCGGTCGCCTTGAGCGGTAGGGTACAGGTACGGATGGGAAAAAACTTCGTCAACTGTTTCAGCACCTGCCGTGTGGAACGCACATGAACGAAGGGACCGAAATAGCGTGTGCCGTCGTTCTCGGCTTTACGGGTGATATGGATGCGCGGAAAAGGTTCATCCGTTGTTACGCGTAGATACGGGTAGCGTTTATCGTCTTTCAGCTTGACATTGTAGCGCGGTTGATGCGCCTTAATCAGATTGTTTTCTAAAATCAGCGCCTCGACTTCTGTCTCTGTGACGATGTAATCCACTTCAGTAACATACCGTATCATTTGTGCGGTCAAGGCGGACGTAGGTTTATCACCAAAATAGGAACGCACGCGCGCCCGTAAACGGATCGCTTTGCCGACGTAGATAACCGTCCCGTCGGAGGCTTTCATGAGATAGACCCCCGGCACATTCGGCAGAGATTGCCATAATTCGGGTGTGGTTTTGTGACGTTGCTCTGTTTTCATCTTTATGCTCCTGAACGGCACACGACGTGGGTTTCCTACTACTTAAATTGAACTTTTGCATAAATTGCTCGCAAAGCCAATTCACAGTCTATTGAAACGAGCTGAAATACATCGTCAAGCGAGCGAAATTCTGTTAAATCCCAGTTCTGCGCGTGTCGAAGATAGTGTTCCACGCAAACTTTATCCTGTGAAATAAGCACGTACTCACATAAGGAATCGAGGGACTGATAACGTCTAAATTTCTCACCGCGATCGTAGGCTGCCGTTGATGGCGAAAGCACCTCTATCAAAACGGTTGGGTTAAGGAGCGTATCAAAATGTGAATCGTCAAAAAGTGGTTCATCACAGACCACGATAACGTCCGGATAGGTATACAACCCTGCAGCACTCACCTTAACCCGCATATCGCTCGGATACACTTCACATTTCCGGTTGCGTAATTGTATGTAAAATTCACCAGTGACGTTGACAGTGATGAGATTATGTTCACGACTTGCCCCCGGCATTGCGTAAATTTGCCCATCGCGGTATTCACTTTTCGTCAATGCCTTGCGTTCCTTGGCGAGGTATTCTTCAGGTGTGAAAAGGGTTTGTGCCGCAGTCGTCTCAATAGTTTGCATAGTTTGTATGACCCCCTCCGTTAAGACAAAACCTTTTCATACACCGCTCGATAGATAGGTCTGCCTTCCAAGGTATACTTGGCTTCAAAGTTCGTGGCGATATCCTGATCGGGTCTGATATTTGCATCAACGGCATGTAATAATTGCAACTGTGAAAGCCGTTCCTGAATCTCTTGGAAATATGCCTGATGATCTGTTACAACATAAAGCCTACCCGCATCTGCCCTCCCCACATCTGCCCTCCCCACATCTGCCCTCCCCACATCTGTACTGAGTGTGCGTGTCAAGGCTTCCAAAAAGTCTTGATTCCGAAAAATTCGGCGTTTCTGCTGCCGCTTTCTGGGCCACGGGTCCGGGAAGTAGATATGATACGCTTGCACGGACGCTGCGGCGACATATCGGGTCAAAAAGTAGTTAGCATCTGTCCAAGCGAGCCGAACATTTGAAAACATCCCCGATGCTCTATCAATACCGAAATGTCGCATATACTTTTCAAACCGCTCACGTGTCAATTCGACGTACTTCTGTGCCCGCTCTATCCCGATATAGTTGGTTTTCGGATGTCGTTTCGAGGCTTCAAGGAGGAAACGTCCCTTACCGAACCCAATTTCTATTTCCACGGGATGCGTATTCCCGAAAAGTGTTTCCCAATCCATCGGTGCATCCATCTCACCGAGTGAAACGGCGCGTTTTGTGATAATATCAATGATCTGGGAGTGCGAAGTTGTCCGCTGATAGTAGAGGTCAGTGTAGTTAGGAGTTTCGCGCATAAAGTGATCACAATTCCGATAAATATTTGTGGAGATGCGTTTTAACCAAATTGTCCTGCGGTTGATATCCCAACACCTCAACAGCACCACTGATATCAAGATAACTCTGCTGATAGCCACCAGAGTTTGCAGAACGCCCATAAGTAATCAGATATTTTACGGGGCCTTCGTAATCAACAGCGAGCCCGAAGAGCTGGACGCAATCTCGCGGGGTTAGGAGTGTGCTACAGTGCCGAATGCCGTTCGGTTCGCTCGTTCCGTTGAAACTTCCGATCCGGATACTAATGAAGCGCATATCGTGTGCATCGACGAGATAGCGTCCAGCAATCTCTGCCATGCCCTTCATCGCGCCGTACCAACCGTCCGGTCGAAACTGGTCGCCGGTGGAAAATCGCGGTGGCGAGTTCAATCGCTCGTTCCACCCTGAAACGTGATTCGTGCTGGCATATACAATCTTTTTAATGCCGCCTTCGCGTGCGGCTTCAAACAGGGTCATAGACGCGCCGATGTCGCTGACTTCGCCTGGCACCTTTCCAAGCGAATCTTGGCGGACATAAGCGAGATGCACCAGGACATCCTGATTACGGCACAATGTCTGCATCGCAGCGTAGTCCCGAATATCAGCTGTCACTACACGCGAATTTGCGTCTACAATTGGATCGATATCCATCAACGTTAGTGTGTAGGTATCCTGTTCTTCCCATGCCTTCCAGAGCGCGGTGCCGACTGTGCCGGCTGCACCTGTGATGAGTACACGTTGTTTCATGTCGCTCCCTTATTCCATGTTTTCGGTATCCAACGCCGCCATAATATCGGCATGTACAGCCTTCGGGTCAGTCACTGGCTGGACATAGAATCGATCAATCGCCTGCCCGCCTAACCCAGAACATTTGCACATCTCGACGTTCAATCCAAGTTTCGCCAAGATACCGCTGAAGTAGTGGAGAAATCCCATCTTTTCCTCACCGACGACGACGATCTCTGAGTAACTGCGTGCTGTCTCAACAGTGACCTCATCCACCTGCCATGTGTCATTGAGATTCACATAACGCTTCTCAAAAATCTGGTCGAGTGTAACCGCCTCTGCAAGGAGACTTCGGATGTCAAAATCGAGGTCGCGCTTGAGGTCTTCGTCAAGTGGCATCGGTTCCCCGCGGTGATGGGGCGGTTGATGGACGAGTCGATAGATTTCCAGTTCAATATTCGTATCCTGTTTCGTATAGACACGCGCGTCTCGGACATCTATACCATTCGCGAAAAAGAGCCCGCTCACGGTGTGTAACTTCCCGATCCGGCTCGGGCTACAGAGATGCAGTTCGGTAAATCCGGGACGGTCAATAAATTGGACGATCCCAGCACTTGATGTCGCCTCCGTCTCGGTAGCTGCTGCTTCTGTCTGTGTCGCCATCTTGATATGCATAGCGATGTCTTCAGGAGAGACGCTAATACGGTAAGAAACGGGCATGTGATGAAGGAATTGCTGAAATTCTTCAACAGGTGCGAAGGCACCCCATTGCGTCTCCTCTTGACCGACAAAGCGTGTGCGCGCTACTTCGTACAAACTCTTCAGGTTATGCTTAACGACATGGCTGAAGTTCTGTGAACCGTTGGCTTTGGAATCGCAGTAAGTGAGCAGATAGAGTGCAGTCAAACGCTCCAACGAGTTAACCTTCTTACAGAATTCGGCGATCGTGCTTTCATCCCAATGATGATAGCGTGCCAACGCTATCATTGTGAGGTGTTCTCGGATGAGAAAACAGATATCATCTGTCTGTTGTGAATTGAACCCAAATTCCGGTGCGATGCGTTCCGCTTTTTGCGCGCCGGTCCTCGGATGGGTCGGATCGGGCTTATCTATATCGTGAAGGAAGAGTGCCATATAGAGCGGACTCGGATCCGAAAGCGCGCGAAATGCGGTATTGAGTTCTTCCAATTCAGAGGTCGGGGCGGGCAATGCCTGTGCCCCAAAACCACCTGCGCCCCCCAATGGACTGCTCGTCTCCGTTTGACGGATTTCATCAAGATAACCAATCGCAACGAGTGTATGTTTTCCGACGGTATACGGGTCAAGGCTCCGTTCGCTGCGTGTCATCATCGCCTTTTCAAAAAGCGCGCCGCCTTCTCCAAGATGCGACAGGATATCGAGTCTGTGTAAACGTGTTAGGGTCTTCGCGACATCACCAGGGACGTTTATTAACTCTGCCATCCGCTTCTGGAAAGAACGCCAATCAAAGGCGTGAACATAGCGGGAGATGAATGTGGAAAGCGATGCATCAATTTCAAAATCGTACTGCTGGAAGTAAGTGAACAGCGTAAAAAGCGCATCTGTGTCAAGTTCACCGAAGTTGTTATCTATGCAATACAGCATGTCCGTCCTGACAGCAAGCACATCGGAGATAGGAATCCCGATCGCCAACATTTTGCGTATCAACAGCTCGGCTTTGAAATGCAGATATTTCGCCTTCGCATAATATTCCGCCATGAACGCGTAACGCCCTTCGTCGGTTTCATCTGTGAGCCCAAGGACGCGAGCGATCTGTGCCTGCAGCATATCCTCCTTTTCAGGGTGATAGGTCAGATCATCATGCGGTGCGTCGGCAAGCACATGGAGCAGGTTGCGCACTTTGAACATGAAGTCCAGAGACGGGATCAGCTGCTCATCTTCGTAGCGTTCATAGAGTTCAGGTATTGATGTAAAATCTGGAAGCCCGCATATCCAAAGTGCGTATTGAAGCGTCCGGAGTCCGCCGCGTCCTGTTTTCACATTCGGTTGATTGAGATAGATGGTCTCCTCAGAAGCCTTGAAAGCGTCCGCCTTGGACTTCAGCAGGTCCAGCACGAGTGAGATGTCCGATTTTTCAGAGTGCACGGCTTTTCGGAAACGTTCTGTCAACGTTGCATCACCTGTAATAAAACGCATATCAATCAGGGCGGTTATATCTTGATAGTTCCACTGCGTTATATCCGCCAGGGGTCTGTAGATAAAACTAAACTCAAACCCCGGAATCACGGAGTGGAGGCTGTCAAAAAAATCGTAGAACCACCGGATGAGTTCGAGCGTGCTTTCGTCGTAAATATCCTCTAAATCTACGGAGGAGGTATAGACGACATCTACATCCGAAAAATAGCAGAGCTCATTTCTGCCGTAACTACCGACTCCATAGAGTGCGACATCCGGCATCCACCCTTCCAATTCTGCCTCTAAGTCTGCAGTGTCAACGTCCGGAAGTTCCTGCAGCACGTCAATCTGCTTCTGGAATTCACTCCGAATTTGGAAGGCAGCAACCTCATAAACTTTCTGGATGACGACATCCCACATCTGTGTGTGGATTTCACAAGCACCGAAACCGCTTTCGCCTTCCAAGATATGGGCTTTTAGCTGCTCGCGTTCGGATTGGATGAAAGCCGCGAGTTGTTTTTGTAACGCCTCAAAAGGCACATCCAAATCAGGCAGATATGTATTGAGCCGTTTTTCGATCTGTATGTTATCCATTTCCGCTTACCTCTAACATAACCCAAGTTGCTACTAACAAGTTTTTAACCTTTTCACAAGACTTGTCAGGCACTTGCCTCACCCCGTAGGGGTGATATGTCTATAGAAACGGTGTATCTAAGCGACCGCACTCCGTAGGAGTGCTATGTCTATCAATAGGTGACAACTTAGGTTAACATATTAGCATAGTCTGATTGTGGTGTAGTTACCTCCGAATAACGAAATGAGGAAAAGTTTCACTTAAACGCATTATATATCATATACGAAAAAAATACAAGCGCGAATTAACGTCACTTGCCCCCATTTTTTTCTTGACACACATTAGCAACCTTGCTAATATGCAAAATCAGGAGGCATGGAAATGAGCGATGTCAAATATCGGGTAGCCATTATCGGTTGTGGACGGATGGGACAAAACTATGCGGAGGCATACACCACCTATCCAGACACAGAAATCGTCGCAATCGCCGATGCAAACAGACAACGGCGAGCAGTCCTCGGCGCGCGATTCGGGGTCGCCGCGCTCTATGCAGATGTAGAAGCCTTATTGCAAGACATTGTGCCGGACATCGCGGTTGTCGTCACACCCACGAAGTATATGAAAGACGTCGTGATTGCATGTGCGGAAGCCGGTGTCAAAGGAATATCTACGGAGAAACCGATCGCCGCAAGTCTCGAAGATGCCGATGCAATGGTCGATGCGTGTGCAGCGCGCGGGGTGGTCTTTGCTGGCGGTAACTTGCAACGTGCAATGAACGAAGTACAAGAAGCCGCAGCGCGTCTCCACAACGGCGAATTTGGGGACATCAGAGGTGCCAGCGTTCACGGATTCGGGGGTGAGATTTCCGGGGGTGGATGCCAACATATCTCTGTCTTGAGGCTTTTCACGAAGGCTGAAGTCCAAGAGATCGTTGCATGGGGAACACCTGTTGAAGCACTCAGCGCGGAAACCGATGAAGGCTTAATCATCAATGGACGCTTCTCTCTTACGAACGGGTTGGAATGTAACGTCTTCGGTACACCGACACCGTGCCGCGGCGTAGATGTCTGGACAGATGAATGTCTCGTCCGCTGGGATTGGAATCCGCCAGAAATTTTCAAAGGCTATGACCGACACGGCAATCGTATCCGGCTTGAACCGAACTCCAGTCCGTACCCGTGGCGCGAGTTTGGTTATCTCACGGGCTCAATCCGTTCCTTTTTAGCAGCGGTTGATGGCGACGGAGACCCGTGGATTACAGGTGCGGATCTCCGACAAGCATTGGAGGTGGCAATCGCTGCGAAACTCTCCGCAGCCCGAAACAGCGCGCCCGTCCAATTACCGCTGACAGACAGGACCTTAGCACTCTATCCCCGTCCCTACCGATGGCTCGGAGGTGACGCGACCGGTAGACCTCAAAGTATCGAAGAAGCGAAGCCATAAGCACACACGATGTCCCGAAGGTAGTACGCATGCTCCGCGTGCCGTTTAGCCCTGTAAGGGCGACATGTTTATAGAAGGCACACACCGTGTGCCGTAACAGGAGGCTCCCAATGAACGAAGATCAGAAATATCTATTCGATTTGACAGGATTCCTCATCGTCGAAAACGCACTGACAGCCGAAGAAGTCGCACAATGCAACGCCGCTATTGACCATCACATTGATGGACTCAGAGAACGCGAGAACTCATTGGCAGGCGGCTCCCCCGCACTTGTAGGGACAGCACACCGGATGGACCTCGGAGGGATGCTTTCATGGGAAAAACCGTGGTGTGAACCGTTCCGCAACCTGCTCGTACATCCCAACGTTAAACCGTACCTTGAAGAGGTATTAGGGAAAAAATACCGACTCGACCACGGCCCGGGATTAATCGGTATGGAAAAAGGGACCGAAGGCGGGACATTACACGGCGGCGGGATTGAGCGTCCTAACTTCTCCGAAGCCTATTTTTTCAAATACGGAAGAATCTATACAGGCTTGACTGTCGTGGAATACATGCTCGCTGATGAAGGACCTGGGGATGGCGGTTTAGCGATCATTCCCGGAAGCCACAAGGCAAATCTCCCGTGTCCGAGCAGTATGAAGCGATACGAACAGTATCAGCATCTGGTGCTTGAAGTCAACGCCAAGGCAGGCGATGCCGTTATTTTTACCGAAACTTTGACGCACGGCACACTCCCGTGGAAAGCTGACCACCAACGCCGCGCCTTGCTTTACAAGTTCAGTCCGGGATTCCAAGCGTACAGCGCAGGGGCACATCAGATCACGTACCCCGACTATATTGAAGATATGTCTCCCGAACAGCGAGAAGTCATGGAGGCACCGCATATCCGGCACTAAACCGGAAAGGAGAGAACTGTGTCAAATTTACGCGTTGCTGTCATCGGCTGCGGCGGCAGAGGTCGCGGTCATCTAAAAATCCTCTCACAATTTGATGATACTGATCTCGTCGCTGTCTGCGATCCGGTCGAAGCCGCAAGAGACAAAGCTGCGGATACGTTCAATATTGCGAACCGCTATGAGAACATTGACGACCTACTGGATAGCGAAACCTTAGATGCCATCTTCGTGGCTACACCTGCACATCTTAACGGCGAGGCGGCACTTCCGTGCTTCAAACGCGGTGTCCATACGCTTTTAGAAAAACCACCCGGTATGAGCGTTGCAGAGACAGTCGCCTTGCGTCGTGCAGCAGAAGAGACAGGTGCAAAAGGGATGGTCGGTTGGAACCGTCGCTTCCACCCGATCATCCTTGAGGCGAAACGCCAAGTCACTGCACGCGGGCCTGTCACACAAATCGTTGGCGAATTCCACAAGAGTATCACCCGATTGGCGGGATCCGGTAAGTTCCCGGAACACTTGATGGACAATATGTTTCTGGAAACACCGATCCACGCGCTGGATGCGATCCGCGCCATCGCTGAGGCGGATGTGCAAGAGGTGCATAGCGTCGTCCAACGGACAATTTCAGATTACAAAGATGTCCACGCTGCGCTCATTCTGTTTGACAACGGCTGCGTCGCGCAACACATCGCTAACTATACGACAGATGCGCGCCTTGAACGCTACGAGATTCACGGCAGAGACATCTCTGCCTACCTTGAGGGGGTCTCACAAGGGACCGTCTTCTGCGATGGCACGCAGCACAAACTCACGGAGGCAGGCACCGGCGGCACCGTTGAACAGAACCGGTATTTTTTAGATTGCGTCAAATCCGATACGCCTGTTGCGTTGCCAGCGGCAAACCTTGACGAAGCCGTGAAGACGATGCAACTCGCTGAAGCGATCTTAAATGGACTGCGCTAATCAGGCACACCGTGTGCCGTAATCGTTACAATAGGAACACAACAATGCCAACACTTGATGAACGTTTTGAAGCCTATAAAAGCGACGGCTTTACAATCTTTGAGAAGGTCTTTGACGAACCGCAAATGCAAAGTTGGCGAGAAAAACACCGAGAACTCGCCGCAGCCAACGATGGCCAGACATGGTTCGGTAATACTCTGGAATTGGCACCCGACCTGATGTGGCCCGCTGTCTCACATCCAACACTCCTTGAATTTATAGAAAAGGTGATGGGTCCGTTCGTGCAATTAGACAATCTTACGCTCGCTGCGTTTCCACCGATGGAAAAAGAACAGGCGGAAGGGAGAGTCTCCGGCTGGCATCGCGACCGCTGGGCACACGTTCCTTATACCGATGCCTATCACCGCCCGAATGCCATCAACGCCATCTCCTATTTGCAAGATTTGACAGATGAATTCGGGCCGCTCCGTGTGATTGTCGGTTCGCACCGCAAGCCTATTACCATGGAAGATTCACAACGCAGCGTTCCACATCCCGACGAGACACTGATTCACATGAAAGCCGGGGATGTCGTCATCACACACAACGGGCTTATTCACTCCGGTACACCGAATACGTCTGGGGCGTTACGCTATTTCTTTAGCATCTATTACAACTTGACATGGCTGAAACATACCGATCACCACACGGGTCCGCATACCCAAAAGTTGTTGGAAACTGCAAGAGTTGCCAATAATCATCAACAGATGCGGCTCCTGGGTGTAGATGAGCAACTTCAACCGCGCTGCAACTCTGGCTTCCTCCGTTCCGACGAAGAACGCTGGCAAGAGTGGGCAACCGCGGACCGTGCCGCAATAAAGGAGGGATAACCGATGGCAAGTCCGAGCGTAGTGCCACCGACACTCAATGTTGAACTGGATTACCAATTGCAACAGGAAGTCAACTTCTTCCTGAACTGGGGTTATCTGATCGTTGACAATGCAGCGACCCCGGAACAGATTGAGTCGCTACGGGCGGCACTCGATGAAACTTATGAACGTAAGAACAAAAGTCAATTCATCGGTGAACTGCTTGAGGAAGATGACCGGTTCGCATTTCTGCTTGATAATCCGCCTGTGCTGAAACGGATGGAAGCGATATTAGGCACCTGTGTCCAACTTCATAGCGCGACGGCACGCATCACTGAACCCGGAACACCAGACCAGAATTGGCATCGCGACGGCCCCTGGCCTGTTGCGCCGAACGGCACGCCCTATGGGAGTCTCCCTGCACAGATTAATTGCGGTTATTATCTTGATGAAGTTACCGATGAGAACGGTCCGACGGTTGTCCAACCCGGTAGCCACAGGGCCCCGTTCCGTCCGCCGCCGAGTCCTGTCGAATTGCCCGATGAAAAACGGGTGCTCGTCTCGCCCGGGCAAGCGGTTATGTTCGACGGCTGGACGTGGCATCGCGGTGCCGCCAATATTTCTTCGCAACGCCGCCGTGTCTGCCTGATGTGCTACCAAAACGCATGGATGAAATCCAGAGAACCTTTCGACGGTCCACGCGTTACAAAACTCCGAGAAGAGGGCACCCCGCAACAGCAACTCTTACTCGGCGCGATCCCGAAATGGTAAAATCGTAGGCACGCGCCGCGTGCTGTAAACCAACGGAGAAATAGAATGAATCTTGCTTATATCGTTATTGACACACTCCGGTATGACCACATCGGTGCAAACGGTAATGACTGGATAGAAACACCGAATATTGATCGGTTCGCCGCTAAAGCGTGGGCTTATGACCGCGCTTTTTGTGCCAGCTTTCCGACCATCCCGTATCGTACGGATGTCATCACCGGACAATACGGGGGTCCCTTCCACCCGTGGAAACCGCTCCGTCATGAACGTCAAACCTTACCGTGGACGCTTGCACAAAACGGTTATGCAACGCAACTCCTCCACGATACCCCGCATCTTGTCAACGGGGGACATAATTTTGACTGGCCCTTCCACGCGTGGACATTCGTCCGCGGGGCGGAGGTCGATCGAGATTGGATTATGGACACAGACCCCTGGCCGGATAACTGGGCCCGCGAATCCCTGTTTGATTGTCTTGACGATAAAGCTGCTGAATCTGGTATGCTCCGCAGCTATGCACGCGCAAACCGCAATCGCAAAAAACCGGAAGACTGGAACTGCGCGAAACTTTTCAACACTGCCGCCCAATTCCTGAAAGATAACGCGAAGCGAGACAACTTTTTTCTCTGGATAGATTGCTTCGACCCACACGAACCGTGGGACTCACCGCTTGAATTCATGAAGAAATACGACAAGCGACCGGGTTACGATGGCCGCGTTGACCCGCGCAGCCTCGGTACAAGGAATAACCCAAATCTTTCAGATGAGGCAAGACAGCACATCAAGGCGCAATACTCGGCGAAACTGACATGGATGGATCACTGCTTCGGCGAATTTCTTGCCGCACTGGAATCTACCGGTCTTGACAAGAACACGGCTGTCATTTTAACGGGCGACCACGGCACTAATGTCGGTGAGCGTGGTTCGTTCGGCAAAGGACAACCCGTCCGTGAACAGGAAGCACACGTCCCGCTCTTTATCCGTCTCCCAGAAGGTGATACCGGACGGAGCAATGTCATTGTTCAACCGCAGGATTTCTTCCCGACGATCCTCAATATTTTAGGAGAGGCACACCCTGACGGGATTGAGGGACACGATATTTTGACCCCTGCACGCAACGGAGGATCCGGTGAAAGAGCACTCGCCCTCTCAGGTGGGAGTATTGAACGGTGGCAGCAAGCATCGCAGAACGAAAATGCTGTCCTCTTCACCGCATTCGATCAAGAGTGGAGTTTAGAAGTCGCTGCGAAACCGGAAAACTCAAAGCTCGTCAGACTCGGTGATTTGGAATACGTTCAGGATCAGCATCAGGATATCGTTGCAAAACTCCATGCTGCCTCTGTTGATGAAATCGAACGTCGCGGCACCGATCCCGCGCTGATAGCATGGCTCCGAAGTGGCGGTGAAGCCGCATTTCCAGCGGGCGCGCAATATTGGGACAGCTTCCCTGGACCTGCAGGCTTCCGTCCTTATTTCGGAAAGCTTTATACTGGCGCGTAATTGTTTCAGTTTCTTAACCAAGGGAGGTGCGGTTTTGGGGAATGTTCGTCCATAAACGACAGGCATTCCCAACCGCACGGATCCCGGATCCGCTAGGTCCGGTTTTGCGGCGTACTCGCCCAAATGCGACCTGCATTCCTAACCGCACGGATCCTTGAAAAAAAGCCGTGAAACCCAATAATTTCTTAAATAAAATTGAATGACCCTGCAATGAATTTGACAAAGGATTTGGGTTTTGATAACATATTAACAGAAAGCAAGGGGGGCAAATCCAAGAGAGAGGCCCTATTTATTACATATTAAGGAGATTCTTAAATGAAGCAATCAAACCTACAGAAGCAAGCAGTGATGTTAATCAAGCAACTTCCTACCGAAAAACTTAAAGCTGTTATTGATTATATGAGTTATCTCTATGACAAAGAAGCTTGGGAGGCAACATACGAATTGGCATGCGATCCTGAAATTGCCAAGGACCTAGAAGAAGCTGAAGCCGACATGAAAGCCGGTCGACTTAAAAGTTGGGCTGACGTTAAGCGCGATGTTTGAAGTAGAGTTCACCAATAAGGCACAAACACATTATAACAGTCTTGATGCCAATATGACACGTCGAATTAGCGAAGCAATCGATTCAGTTAACCCAGAACCCTTTCTTTGGACCTAATATCGCCAAACTCAAGGGATCCTACGCAAAACGATATCGCTATCGCGTTGGAAGTTATCGGATCGTCTATGAAGTGGATACACAACATCAAAAATGCTTTGTCATAAGTATCTCCACGCGTGGGAAATCATATCGTTCCTAATTCAATACCATAGGATCCGAAGCATAGCCCTAAACTTTTTAGATGCATCATGTCAAGAAGATGCAATTATTAGCATACCGTGCTTTCAAAACCTCCCTGAACTTTCAAACGTGTCTCTCACAAAGGAGAAACTTATGCCACGCACATACAAAGCCTGTCTCATCGGATGCGGACGGATGGGCGCGACTATTGACGACGAAGTCGCAGGTCGCCCGGATAGCTTTATATGGCAACCGTTCTCACACGCCGCTGCAGCAGTCGCTTGTGAACGCACCGACCTTGTTGCTGTCTCCGATGTCTTCGCCGACAAAGCGGAAACTATCAGAAAACGCTACGGAGCCGAGCGCGCCTATACAGATTATCAAGAGATGATCGAAAAAGAGAAACCGGATATCGTCTGTATCGCCACGCGTCCGGGGCCGCACGCCGACATTACCGTCTTCGCTGCCGAGAACAACGTCAAAGGCATCTACTGCGAAAAACCGCTCTGCTGCTCTATGGAAGAAGCAGACATCATCGTAGACATCGTTGAAAAGCACGGTGTCAAATTCAACTACGGGACGCAGCGCCGGTTCATGCCGATCTACCGCAAAGTCCGTGAACTCGTCGATGCAGGCGAAATCGGGAACGTCCAATGCACCATCGCGCACTACGGTGCCAGCTCCGCGCTCTGGGGCTTAACGCACGCCGCCGATATGCTCCTTTTCCTTGCAGGCGACCCAGAGGTCGATTTCGTTCAAGGCACTATTAACTGTAAAGATTCGGACTGGGAAGGTAACCGACTCAACATTGATCCGGCTATTACCAGCGGTTATATCCGTTACGCTAACGGTGTCCACGGGTATAACACCGCCGGCACCGGCCCCGAATACGAGGTCTGCGGCACCGCCGGCAAGATCCGGATACAGAACAATAGCAGAGAAATCCAATTCCGAAAGAAAGACGGAACCTTCTATGAAGAAGTCCCGTTTCCAGAAACATCTCGCGCCACAGGGACTGTGATGGGAATCACAGATGTCGCCGAGGCACTCGACGAAGACCGAGAGACGAAGGGACCCGCCCACCTCGCGCGTCGGAGTCAAGAGACGCTCATGGGTATCATCGAATCACACCGACTCGAGGGTAGACGTGTCTCACTCCCCATGGAAAACCGTTCGCTTTATGTCTCAGGAAAAAGCTGGTAACAATTTTCTGCACCTCAGTAGGCGCGCCTTGTCCGCGCGCCTAAAAAAACATGAACTTAGAAACGCAAATCCATCAATTCCGTGAAACCTTTTACACTGTCAAAACCGAAGTCCAAAAGCGTATTGTCGGACAAGACGCGATCATTGAAGGCGTGCTTTTCTGTCTGCTCGCCAACGGACACGCGCTCCTTGAAGGGATCCCCGGTTTAGGCAAAACGCAGCTGATCCACACCCTCAGCGAAGCCCTTGATCTCGAATTCAAGCGTATCCAATTCACACCGGATATGATGCCCTCAGATGTCACAGGCAC
The DNA here is from genome assembly GCA_963668035.1 of Candidatus Poribacteria bacterium. Taxonomy (GTDB): domain Bacteria; phylum Poribacteria; class WGA-4E; order WGA-4E; family WGA-3G; genus WGA-3G. The sequence continues at coordinate 3,566,020 of OY764073.1, forward strand.
AACGCTCCTCGTAGAAGATGAACACGGCGGCAGGCAGCTGGAATTCCAACAGGGACCGATCTTCGCGCAACTCATCCTCGCAGATGAGATCAACCGTGCCACACCGCGCACCCAATCCGCGCTCCTTGAGGCGATGCAGGAACGCACTGTCACCGTGGGACGTACCAGCCATAAGTTAGAAGAGCCGTTCTGTGTCTTAGCAACACAAAATCCGCTGGAGATGGAGGGTACCTATCCGCTTCCAGAGGCACAACTCGATCGGTTCCTGTTCAAACTGCTTATCGACTTTCCGAGCGAAGACGAAATCGTTGAAATTCTACGCCGCACCACATCCGGCACCGACATTACTATTGACAAGGTTACGAACGCCGAAACGCTCAATGAAATGCGCCGGCTTGTCCCGCAAGTCCCCATTGCTGAGCATGTTGAACGCCACATCATCCGACTTGTGCGGGCGACCCACCCGGATTCCGAGGACGCGCCGGAAATTGTGAAACGGTATGTGCATCTCGGTGCGGGCATTCGGAGTGTGCAAGCGATAGCCTTGACTGCTAAAATCAGTGCCTTGCTCGCTGAACGTTATAACGTCGCCTTTTCAGATATTGATGCGGTGTTGCTCCCCGCACTCCGGCATCGTATCCTTCTCAACTTTGAAGGACAAGGCGAAGGCATTGAACCCGATGCTATCGTCAACGAAGTCCGTAATACGGTCTTGGAGCAATAGAGTTGTGTTATATTATCATTTTTCATAATATAAAATTCTATATTATGAAAAACACTCAAAAATCATAATATAAAATTCCATATTGCGAAAAAATTGAGAGAGTCATAACATGAAAAAATTCGTAGCGGGTGAATACAAACAACAACGAGAATATAGAAGTTTTACACCTTCCTTTATAAATAACCCTTTTGTTTGGGAGAGCCCACAGATAAATATGCTGTTAGAAGAAGCGAGAGGGCTTTTAGGCGAATTAAACGCCTACGCGAAACTCATACCCGATGTCGATTTTTTCATCCGAATGAAGGTTGTGAAAGAAGCAAGAGACTCTAACCTGATTGAAGGAACCAAAACTGAACTTGATGATGTCTTGCTACCACAAGAGGAGATTAATCCAGAGAAACGAGACGATTGGGACGAAGTCCAGAACTATATCGAAGCGATGAACTTTGCGATCGCCAAACTGCCCGAGCTTCCGCTTTGTATACGGCTCCTAAAAGATGCCCATAAAATTTTACTCTCTGGTGTTCGCGGGCAACATAGAGCCCCTGGTGAAATTCGTAGAAGCCAAAACTGGATCGGCGGATCAACACTTTCTGACGCATCTTTTGTACCGCCATCTCCAGAGGAGGTTCCCGATCTTTTAAGCGACTTAGAAAAATTCTGGCACAACGAATCACTACAGATCCCCATACTGATCAAAATTGCCATTACACATTATCAATTTGAAACCATTCACCCTTTTCTTGATGGCAACGGAAGGTGCGGAAGGTTGTTAATTATCTTGCAGCTTCTTGATGCCCAGATATTGCAAAAGCCGGTGCTCTATATGTCCACCTTCTTTGAAAGACATAGAGCTTCCTACTACGACTCGCTCTCCAGGGTCCGCGTATCAAATAACTTAGAACAGTGGATTACATTTTTTTTGAGTGGCATCGCTGACACTGCACAACATGGAATTGAGATATTCCAGAAAATTATTTCGCTCCGTCAAGAATACGAAGAAAAAATCTTAACGCTCGGTTCCAGAGCGAAGAACGCGCACAGATTGCTTAGGTCAATGTTTGCACAGCCAATCATCAATGCGAAGTTTGCTGCAAAGGAATTAGATATGACATTTTCAAGTGCAAATTTGCTCCTAAAATCCTTGACAGAATTCGGTATACTCAAGGAAATCACTGGCTACTCCCGTAACCGCCTCTTCGTATTGGAGAAATACCTGAATCTCTTCAGAAGTTAGCACACTCAACACAAAAACGAAGCAATTATGACGATGAGGACCCCCTGCCCTACCGGTATATCTATGAGTGTGTAAAATTTTTGGCATACGAGGGTAAAAGTCAATTTTCCTTCACAGTTCCAACAGTGCTTAGCCCTGTAGGTTGGGTTGAACGGATCCCCTCAAAACCCTAAAAAGTAACGCACGCCTAAACTCCCCCCATAGATCGGACATGAAACAAAAAACCGAGAGAAACCCAACGCCTTTACGGTTTCCTAACCGCACTCCCCCGGTAGGTGTGGTTTTGCGGTGTACTCGTCCAAATGCGATCTGCATTCCTAACCGCACCGATTCCAAAGGGCCCCACTTAATTGTAGACTTTACTATAAATAAAAAATAAATTTGACTTTTAACATTATATATGTTATCTTATTCATACTAATTGAATTATATTAATAAGTCAAAAACATAAAAATAACCCTTCAGCCAGACAAAGGAGGATAAAATGTAGGTTCGGTTTAGGTTGGGTTTCCACAGACCATCTGCGTTTTTGGACGATCCCTGAACCAACAGCCCCTAACCCGTCGGAGAAAAAAATATAACGCAGATTTTTTGCGTACAAAAAAAATTAAAGGGCATTTATGACAAAAATCACAGAAGTTTCCGAACGCGTCTTTTTCGCGCGCTTGGTGATCCATGTATAAATTTGACACCCATCAGCAAAAATGTTATACTTGGTAGTTAACACTGCAACCGCAAGTCGATCTTAAACCGACAGTCCAAACGGAGAAAAAGAATGGAATTCAGTTTTGCCACCATTAGTTTCATAGACATCAGTGTGCTCAGTATTTGTATGATTACCGTTTGGTGGTTGAAAAAGCAAGTGGATCGCTACAAGGTCCAGAGTGAGGAAGCAGAGCAGCGATACAATACTGTTGTAGAACAGCATAATACTCTCGTACAGGAATTCAGAACCTTTCAGAGCACAGCAGATCGACGATATAACACCCTGCAGGAAGAACACAGCACCCTGCAGGAAGAACATAATATCCTACAACAGCAATTTAGCACTTTTCAAAGTGCCGCGGATCGGCGATATAACACTCTGCAGAAAGCACACATTACTCTGGAGGAAGAACACATTGCTTTGCGGGAAGCACACAATACGCTACAGGAAAAGCACAATACCGTGCAGCGAGAACAGGAAATCCTGAAACACGAACAAGAAACCTTGAAGGAGGAAAATGCAAATCTCCGAGCTGGAATAGATGCCATTACAAGAGAGCACAAAGCACTCCAGACGGCACACGATCGCTTATCCGGGCGACACGACGAGCTTGTCGAAAGAGTGATGCCCGTCTTTGAAATATTGGCTCGCGAAAAACTGATGGAAATAAACGCGCGGAATGAAACCTGAATGTGTCTAATCCCACCTCCATTTTACTTTGCCATCATACACAAATTGTGCTACAATGCATAGCGTATGAACCAAAACAACTTAAAACATCCGCATAAAGAATTTCGCGACCTCCTCGGCACACGTTTCAGCACAGACGCTGCTGTCCGAGACAAGCACGCACGCGACGCGTCCTATCACCGCGGGGCACTGCCCGATGCCGTCGCTTTCCCGAAAACGAATGCTGAAGTCGTCGACATCGTTAAAATCTGTGCGAAATATAAAATACCGATCGTGCCCTACGGTGCTGGCACTGGTATCGAAGGGGCAGCCGTCGCAATGGACGGCGTTCTCTGCGTCGCGCTCAATGAAATGAAGCACATTCTTCGCGCCAGTCCAGACGATAGCGATGTTACCGTCCAAGCAGGCGTAACGCGTCTCCAATTGAACACACATCTTGCAGAGCTCGGCACACACCTCCATTTCCCAGTGGATCCGGGTGCAGATGCCTCCTTAGGTGGAATGGTCGCGACCCGGGCATCCGGCACGAGTGCTGTCCGATACGGCACGATGCTTAATAACGTCCTCGGTTTGACAGTTGTCACTGCGGAGGGTTCTATCGTACACACCGGGGGCAGAGCACGAAAATCCGCTGCAGGCTATGACCTTACACGCCTCTTTATCGGTTCAGAAGGCACATTGGGAATCATTACCGAAATCACACTCAAATTGACACGGTTGCCGGAAACCGTTGCCTCCGCAGTTTGTGCTTTCCCAACTATAACCGCAGCAGTAGACACGGTTATTAAACTGATGGATACAGGCATCAGTATCGCCCGTATTGAACTATTAGATGACCTTCAGATAGACGCTGTTAACAAATACGCAGGATTAGCCTACGAAGTCGCACCGACGCTTTTCCTCGAGTTTCACGGATCCGCACACACCGTGACTGAGAGTTCGGAGACCGCAGGGATTATCGCAGCAGCACACGGCAGCGGCGATTTCCGATGGGCAACAGATGACAATGAGCGCAAACGGCTCTGGCAAGCCCGATATGATAGCTACTACGCCGCCCTCAACCGCCGTCAGGGTTCTGTTGGCTATGTCACCGATGTGTGTGTCCCAATTTCTCGGCTCGCCGAGTGTATCGCGAAGACGAAAGACCTGCTTGCGACATCCTATCTCGTACCCTCAATTCTCGGACACGTCGGCGACGGAAATTTTCATGTCGTTTTCCCGCTCGAACCTAACAACAAAAATGAATTAGCAGAAGCACAGCGACTCAGTCTTGAGATTGTAGACATCGCCTTAGCGATGGACGGTACTTGCACCGGCGAACACGGTGTCGGCCTCGGTAAACGGAACGCACTGGAAAAGGAACACGGCGCAGCAGTAGACCTGATGCGCGCTATCAAATACGCCTTGGACCCCCTGAATCTCATGAATCCGGGTAAGATCTTTTTGTAGGTCCGTTTCCAACGGCATATCTAAAACGAAAATATGCAAAACAGATGGAAAATCCTCATTACCGATTACGCATGGGACTCTATTGACCCCGAACGAGAAGTGCTTACGGAAATCGGGGCAGAACTCATCGCAGCGGAAACTGGGGACACAGCAGAACTTCAAACGCTTGCACCGATGATGGACGGTATCCTCACCTGTTGGAATCCTGTCCGCGAGGCTGTTATCGTAGCCGCTAAGAGGTGTCAGGTTATCGCACGCTACGGCATCGGACTCGACAATATAGACGTGGATGCCGCCACTGCAGAAGGCATCGTTGTCACTAACGTCCCCGCCTATTGTATGGACGAGGTTTCCGACCACGCGATGGGGCTTCTTCTCGCTTGTGCAAGAAAAATTTCACGCTTCGATCGGGCTGTGAGAAACGGAACATGGGACCAAAACATCGGACCGGAGATGCACAGGATCCGAGGCAAAACACTCGGCATCGTCGGGTTCGGGCGGATTGGACAAGCGATCATTCCGAAAGCGAAAGCGTTTGGATTGACGATCAATGTCTGCTCCCCGCGTACGGATCCTAAGCGCATTCAGCAACACGGTGCACAAAAGGTCTCATTTTCAGAACTGCTTGCAACGTCCGACTTCATCACGATCCACGCGCCGCTGACACAGGAAACACAATATATGTTCAGCGATGCCGAATTCCGTGCGATGAAACCGACAGCGTTTTTGATTAATACGGCTCGCGGCGGTATCGTAGATACTGCCGCACTCACCACCGCGCTCCGAAATGGGACCATCGCCGGTGCAGGGCTGGATGTTTTGGAAACGGAACCCCCTGAACCAGATACGAAACTGCTAACGCTTGATAATGTCGTCGTTACACCGCACGCAGCATTTGTCTCAGAAGATGCAATTCTTGAATTGGAGGTCACCGCTGCTACGTGTGTGGCACAAGTGCTGACAGGACAACTGCCGGAATCTGTTGTAAATCCATCGGTGCTGGAACAACCGAATCTCCGTGCAAAATCATTAAAGTCGTAGGCACACGCCGCTGTGCCGTAACTATTGGAGAATTTAGATGCAACAACTCCCTGACGCGACAGGACACTTCGGACAATTCGGGGGCAGATACGTCCCTGAAACGCTAATGCCCGCGCTTTTAGAACTCGAAGATGCATACAATACACTCAAAGATAACCCCGATTTTCAGGAAGAATTTCGGTATTACCTCCGCGAATATGTCGGACGACCCAATCCGCTCTATTACGCGGAACGCCTGACGGAGACCCTCGGTGGCGCGAAGATATATCTCAAACGGGAAGACCTCAACCATACGGGTGCGCATAAAATTAACAGCGCGATCGGACAAATACTGCTTGCGCGATGGATGGGCAAAAAGCGGATCATTGCCGAGACGGGTGCAGGGCAACACGGTGTCGCAACAGCGACTGTCGCTGCTAAGTTTGATATGGAATGCGAAGTCTATATGGGAGAAGAAGACATAGAACGGCAGGCACTCAATGTGTTTCGGATGCAGTTGATGGGAACAAAGGTCGTGCCTGTGAATTCGGGTTCCCGGACCCTCAAAGATGCGATCAATGCGTGTTTCCGCGACTGGGTCACGAATGTCCGTACCACCTATCTGTTGCTCGGTTCAGTAGTCGGTGCACATCCCTATCCGATGATCGTTCGAGACTTCCAAGCCGTCATTGGAGAGGAAGCACGCGCACAGATTTTAGCACAAGAGGGTGCTTTACCCGATTGCGTAGTCGCTTGTGTCGGTGGCGGCAGCAACTCGCTCGGCATGTTCTACCCCTTCTATGCTGATGAATCCGTCCGGATGATTGGTGTAGAAGCCGCCGGTGAGAGCATCCGTAGTGGTCGACATGCGGCACCTCTCACTGCGGGTAGCGTCGGTGTCTTTCATGGTGCCAAGTGCTATCTCTTGCAAGAAGACGACGGGCAGATAACGCCTGCACATTCAATCTCTGCGGGGTTAGATTATCCCGGTGTCGGACCCGAACACAGTTTTTACCGTGAAACGGGTAGAGCGGAATACGTCCCGATTACCGATGCGGAGGCGGTAGAAGGGTTCCAGTTGTTATCAGAGACGGAGGGTATCATCCCCGCATTAGAATCCGCGCACGCCATCGCTTATCTGCGTGAACTTGCACCTAAACTCGGTGAGGGTAAAGTTATCGTTGTCTGTCTTTCGGGCAGAGGTGATAAAGATGTCTATACCATCGCAAAAGAATTAGGTATCAGTCTCTAATTTCGCACGTATCTATCTGTTGCCCTATCGCTGCAATACGCAATAGGATTTTCAATGCGTACTTGATTCAGAGAAAAAATTGCTATTTAGATGTTTTCTATGGTATAATTGTTTCATACAGCCCTTAATTGAGGTCCGCGAGGTGGGATCATGACACGCGAAACTGTAGATACTGGTTCAAGTCTGTCTCTACAACAAAAAGTCCGCAAGTTCATCCGTTGGTTTTTACACCGAAACGGTCCCGTTCGGAATTGGCGGTATATCCCGACGCATCTGTTGCTGCGAAAGCTGAAATCAGAATCCGCTGAAATGCGTGCTTACGCCGCTGAGGGGTTAGGTGGTGTCGGTGATGTCCATGCCGTTCCTTCGCTGATTGACGCGCTAACCGATAATAACTCAACCGTCCGCCGATTCGCTATTTCTTCTCTCGGAAAGATCCGTGATGCCCGCGCCATTGATGTGCTTATCCCGTTCCTACAAGACGAAGAACCCGACATGCGCTGCGCCGCTGTCGTCGCGCTTGGAGAATTGGGACTCGCCGAGGATCGGTTTTCAACGCCGCCTGTACAGGTGATAGCGGCACTGATAAACAGCGTAACGGACAGCGATAGAGGTGTCTGCTCTGCTGCGGTTGTCGCCTTAGGCAGAATCGGTAATCCACAAGCCGTTTCTGCGCTCAATGCACTTGCAGAAACCACCGACAGTGAATGGATCCGCCGCTATATCAGTGAGGCATTACATCAAATTGAGGAACAGAATACGTAGTTGATTAGGCAGGTTGTTCTTGCATTTTAATTTGAATTAACTATCGCTTTGTGCTATTATAATTAAAAAATTTATGAGGGTACACGAGTTACTCTGGCCCCAAGATAGAATTGATCATATCGCTCGACACGATGTCCGGCCAGACGAAGTTGAAGAGGTTTTCTTCGGCAAACCATTTGTTCGGCGAGCAAAGTCTCAAGGAGAAAATCCGGTCTATTATGTCTTTGGACAAACAAACGCAGGACGTTATTTGTTTTCTATAATCATTCAATTTCCTGATGGAAAAGGGTATCCCATCACAGCAAGATCCATGACAAACAGAGAAAAACGACAATACAGACACTGGAGGAACCAATGAAACCTAAAAGAATTCCACAAACCGATTCAATTCAAGAACTTGCAGAGTTTTGGGATACACACGACTTAACTGATTTTGAGGGTGAACTTGAAGAGGTCCAGGAGCCTGTTTTTCAGCCCGGAGTCACCATCCCATTAACATCCAGAGACGCTACAATCGTTAACGCGATCGCAAAGTCACGTGGCATCTCTCCACGTGCATTAATCCAGGAATGGATTAGTGAAAACATTGAAGCATTGTCAAAACCGGCGGTTGAGGTTTAAAAATGCTCACCGCGGTCAGAGCCATTCAATTGTTGGTTTTTATCGTTTTTCTTGAAGAATTCGCGATTCCGATACACCTTTTATCCTGCTAATCTGTCTATCAAAAAAATCACAGTTCTGACAGCTTCGACAATTGAATCACTCTGGGGTTTTATTTTTTAATACATCACAAAGTAACATTGTCTTCGAGAATTATGGACGCAATCCAAACCTTCAAATCCGGTTATGTTAGCATCATCGGCGCGCCTAACGTCGGAAAATCGACACTGCTTAACGCTATCTTGGGGCAGAAACTGGCGATCGTCACCCCGAAACCGCAGACGACCCGGAACCAGATTCGTGGGATTCTCACTACAGACACTCATCAAATAATTTTTGTCGATACCCCCGGACTGATGAACCCTAAATATCGTTTACAGAGCGAAATGGTCAAAACAGCGTACAATGCCTTAGGCGATGCGGATGTCGTCCTTTTTGTGATTGATGTCACGCGCCGAAACCCTGATATTGAAGATACAATCCTGAAACGCCTCAAACGCGTTAAATCGACGACAATCCTCGTTCTGAATAAAGTAGATATCGTCGAAAAACGGAGCCTCCTCCCTCTCTTTGAGGATTATAGCCAAAAATTTGAATTTGCGCATATCCTCCCTATCTCTGCTTTAACGACCGATGGGGTGCCACTTCTTCTTGAGCAGATTGAAGTCTCCCTACCCGTTGGTCCTGCCTATTTTCCGGAGGATCAACTCAGCGACCTGCCCGAACGGTTTTTCATCGCCGAGACCGTCCGCGAGAAAATCATGTTCCTGACGCAACGCGAGATTCCTTACGCTTCGGCTGTTGTAGTCGAAGAATTTGAAAAACGAGAGACAAACAACGCCGGCGAAATTCTCTATATCCGTGCTATCGTCTATGCAGAACGGCAAACGCAGAAGCAAATTATTATCGGCAAAGGCGGTAAGTTAATCAAACGGGTTGGCGAACTTGCGCGCATTGATATCGAAAAATTCTTAGACACACGCGTCTTCTTAGAACTGTACGTAACGGTCAAAACCGATTGGCGCAGAGACGCGCGGAAACTCAAGGAATTGGGCGGTTTTCTGGATATGTAACCACGCGAATACCTTTAAGCTGCAATATCTATAGCAGCGTAGCAGACACAACAAATAGGAAATCAGAAAATTATGACAGAAGAGTCAATTCACGTTCAAGGTGCGCGGGAACACAACTTAAGAAATATTGATATCCAACTGCCAAAAGATAAACTCATCGTCTTTACGGGCGTTAGCGGTTCCGGTAAATCCTCATTGGCAATTGATACTGTTTATGCGGAGGGGCAACGCCGATATATCGAATCGCTCTCGGCGTACGCGCGGCAATTCTTGGGGCAACTCGGAAAACCGGATGTAGACGAAATTGTCGGATTATCGCCGTCTATCGCTATTAGTCAGGGATCAACAGGACATAACCCACGCTCTACGGTCGCTACTGTGACTGAGATTTACGATTATCTACGTGTGCTTTATGCGCGTGTCGGGCAGTTCCATTGTCCCGATTGCGGCCGTGAAATTGGGTCCCAAACCGCTGCGGACATTGTTCGCACCCTGCTTAACTACCCGGAACGGACAAGGCTCATTATCTTAGCCCCGATCGCCAGAGGTTCGCGCGGTGCCCATGAAAAAGAAATTGAGGATCTACGCAACGCAGGTTTTGCGCGATTACGCGTTGATGGCGAAATATACGAAATCCATCAGGGCTTTGCCCTCAGTCGTAATCAACGCCACGATATTGATCTCGTCATCGATCGGATCATCATTAAAGATGGCATCGAATCACGCGTTGCCGAAGCAGTGAATAAAGCACTCGCTCGCGGAGACGGGAGTATGCTCGTGCAAGTTGTTTCGACTGAAGGGGAGACATCGCCATTTCTGGCAGCAGAAGATGACCTGCTCTTTAGTAAAGACTATACCTGTTCGCACTGTCAGATTAGTTTCGTGAAACCGGAACCCCGTCACTTCTCTTTCAATAATCCCGATGGCATGTGTGAAAACTGCAGGGGTTTAGGTGTGCAAATGGGAATTTTACCGCAGTTGATCATCCTTGATGATACGCTCTCTATCATGCAAGGTGCCATAAGTGTATGGGGACCCCTTAACAACCAGAAACGCGCCACAGAAAAAGCGATTGCTGAAGCACTTGCCAAACATCTCCGATTTAATGTTAAGACCCCTTGGAAGGAACTCACAGCGGAACAGCAGCACGCGATCCTTTACGGTACTGGGGACGCTGTCCTCACGATCACTACGCCGGGGAAAAGTACACACAAGCGGCGAAAACAACGCCGGCGCCATCGCGTCCGCTTTCACGGTATCATCCCGGCTGAAGAACAGAAGCACTATTTTGAAGATAATGCCGAAGTCGATGAAGTCAACTTTCCCAATTATTTCGTCAAAATGCCGTGTAGAGTCTGTGAAGGCACCCGCCTGAACTCGTGGACCAAAGCAATAACGGTAGATAATACTTCCATAACCGATATCCTTGCAATGTCCATCCAAGACGCAACAGCGTTCTTCAATAGACTTGAATTGCCTGACCGCGCGGCGTTCATCGCGGAGGAACTCTTAAAGGAAATCCGAGGACGGCTCGGGTTTCTTATGGACGTAGGTTTGGGGTATCTGACACTCGCGCGTCCTGCACCGACCCTTTCCGGGGGTGAAGCGCAACGGATTCGGCTCGCCAGTCAGGTGGGCGCCGGATTACGGGATGTCACTTATGTGCTTGATGAACCGAGCATCGGTTTGCATCCACGCGATCACGCGGGGCTACTCACTACCCTCCTAAATTTGCGCAATCAGGGCAATACCGTTATCGTTGTTGAACACGATGAGGCAACGATGTTGGTCGCCGACTGGATCGTTGATTTCGGTCCTGGCGCGGGCATCAAAGGTGGCAAAATAACGGACATCGGAACACCGGCGCAATTCATCAAAGAGAGCAACACACTCACCGCCCAATATCTGCGAGGCGATAAAGTGATTATCCAGCCGGAATCCCGCCGCCCGGCAGCGGACAAATGGATACAGATTTGTAACGCACGTCAAAACAATCTTCAGGAGATCAGCCCGAAAATACCCATCGGCACGCTCTGCTGTGTAACGGGTGTCAGCGGTTCCGGAAAGAGTTCCTTAATTCACGATATTCTTTACAACGCACTCGCCCGCGACCTCATGAAGGCAAAAACTGTCCCGGGGGATTACGACGATATTCGCGGTATTATTGAAGAAAAAGACGTACCCATATCTGATGTCATTGATAAAATTATCAATATCAACATGGCACCCATCGGACGGACACCGCGTTCTAACGCTGCGACTTATACAAAGGTGTTTGATGGGATTCGCGCCCTCTATGCCGGTTTGCCCGATTCAAAATTACGCGGTTATAAACCGGGACGGTTCAGTTTCAATGTTAGCGGCGGCAGATGTGAAGCATGCAGCGGCAACGGTGCGAAGAAAGTTGATATGGGACTCCTCTCGGACGTCTGGGTGGAGTGCGAGGTGTGCAACGGGAAACGTTTTAACAACGAGACTCTCGCCATAAAATATAAAGGGAAAAACATCTCTGAAGTCCTCGAAATGGATATTGATACCGCACTCGCTCACTTCGCCGATATTCCGAGAGTCGCAAGAGGCTTAAAGCTGCTTCACGATGTCGGTCTGGATTATATTAAACTTGGACAACCCGCACCGACGCTTTCAGGCGGCGAAGCACAACGTATCAAACTTTCAAAGGAACTCTCGAAACGCAGCACCGGTAAGACGCTTTATATCCTTGATGAACCGACAACAGGGTTGCATTTTGACGATGTGAATAAACTACTGACGATTTTGCATCGACTCGTAGACGATGGTAACACGGTTGTTGTGGTAGAACACAACCTTGAGGTTATCAATTCCGCGGATTATCTTATTGATTTAGGACCCGAGGGTGGTGTCGGGGGTGGTACCATCGTCGCCGAAGGCACCCCTGAACAGATTGCCGAGATGCCCGAATCTTATACCGGACAAGCCCTCCGTGGTGATTTCGATATCTGGCGCGATGCAAAGCAACGGCTCATTGAACCGGAACTCGCGGAGGCATTTGAACAAGCACAAGACAAACGGACAGCAATCGCTGTGCAAGGGGCTACCGAAAATAACCTCAAAAATGTGGATATTGACATCCCGCATCGAAAAATGACAGCGTTGACAGGTGTGAGCGGCTCTGGCAAGACATCGCTCGCCCTTGATACGATCTACGCTGAGGGGCAGCGGCGTTATATTGAAACCCTCAGTACTTATGCACGCCAGTTTATAGGACAGATGGAGAAACCGAAAGTCTCAAAAATTGAGGGGCTTTCACCGGCTATCGCGATTTCGCATGCGAATGCAGGCCAAAATCCACGTTCAACGGTTGCAACGATCACTGAAATTCACGACGGGCTCCGGACGCTTTATGCCAGATGCGGGAAACCCTACTGCCCGGATTGCCTTGTGGAGGTCCAACCACAGAGCGCATCGGAAATAACAGAGAAGATTTTTGAACTATTTGCAGGACAGAGAGTGGATGTCCTCGCCCCGCTCACAAATTTTATGATTTTCCCGGAAACTGACGAAGGCACAACAAGGGGTAAGATCATTGATGTCAATGCCAGTGAATCGGCTTACGGGCTGAGGGGCAACGAGGAATATAGCGATGTATTCAATCGCTTACAACGCGCAGGTTTCGCACGCGTCCAAATTGATGACAAAATTCACCGACTCGACGAAGCTCCGAAACTGAGTAGAGGCATCCCCCATGAAGTCTTTATCGTCATCGACCGCGTAGAACTGATTGATGAAGAAAAGAGTAGGTTTACGGAAGCGGTCGAGCTGGCACTCCTCCAAAGCGGTGGTTTTGTCCTGATTCAAGAGAGCCAGTCGAGGGGGCGATCATCTACAGGGACGGACCGATCTAAACGGCAGACAACGAAAAGCACGGAACGGGAGACCACAAGCAAAAAATTCTTTAGCGAGCACGCGATGTGTGCTGCTTGTGGCAATAATTTCGGGCAACTGACATCCCGCCACTTTTCCTTTAACAACAAAATGGGGGCGTGCGACCTCTGTGATGGACGCGGTAAGAATTCACACTTTCCACACGCCGTATGCAACTCCTGTCACGGTACACGCTTGAAACCTTTCCCTAGCTGCGTCATGTTTGAAGAGACAACCATTTCGGAATTGATGGCATTCTCAATCACCGAAATCATTGAATTCTTCAACGTCCGTTTGAAACAGATTGAAGCAAAAGTCGGCGATGCTACAGAAAACGGCAAGACAGATACGCTTGTGCGGAAAGATGTATCAACCTCCAGAGCCACGCATCCTGCGCTCCATATCCATACCTCGCCTGAGTTTGAAGCCGAAGTCCTCCGCCAAATTCAGGTACGGCTTCAGTTCTTAGAAGACATCGGTCTCGGCTATCTCGCCTTGGACCGTGGAGCACCGACGCTTTCGGGTGGCGAAATGCGCAGAATCCAACTCGCCAGCCAACTCGGTAGCGGTCTCACCGGGGTAACTTACATCCTCGATGAACCGAGCATTGGGCTACACCCGTGCGACCAAGAACGTCTCATCAACGCACTCAAGGAACTCCGCGATATTGGCAACAGTGTCCTCGTGGTTGAACACGATCGCGATACAATATTAGCCGCCGACCATGTGATAGATTTCGGTCCTAAGGCAGGCAAAGCAGGCGGTGAAATTATTGCTATCGGTGCACCGAACACCTTCACTATAAAAGGCAAAGAGGTTTCCGAGAGCCATAAATCATTGACGCGGGCATACCTCTCCAATGAAGTAGAAATTCCTGTGCCAACCACTCGGCGCAAAGGTACAGGCAAAGAATTAGCAATATACGGCGCGAAAACAAACAATCTCAAGGATATTAATGTTAAGATCCCACTTGGTACGCTCACCTGTGTAACGGGGGTTTCAGGCTGCGGAAAGAGCTCCCTCGTTGAAGGCACGCTAAAGCCTGCCCTTGAAAGTCGGAAGTCTATCAAAACCGGCGATGTCGACGAAGATCTCTCCCCTATACAACATCTCGCTAAGCATATTGAGGCGGGTCATAAGAGAGAGCGGGAACCCATATATAACGATTATGGACAGCCGGTGTATCGCAGTATTCGTGGTGTTACCCAGGTCAAGCGGCTCATTAACGTGGATCAGAAAGCGATCGGTGAAACGCCGCGTTCTAATCCTGCAACCTATACAGACCTGTTCACGAAGATCCGGGAGCTTTTTGCCGATCAACACGACGCAAAGCTGCGCGGCTTTAGTATGGCGACATTCAGTTTTAACCTCGCTTATGGACAGTGTCAGGTCTGTGAAGGTCACCGTTTCAATCGCGTTGAGATGCATTTTCTGCCGGATGTATGGATGCCCTGTGAGGCGTGTAATAGCACAGGCTATAGCGATGAAACGCTTGAGATCCGTTATCAAGGCAAAAATATCGCCGAGGTCTTAGATATGACGGTAGATGAGGCACTCACATTCTTCAGCGAAAGTCCACATATCTGCCGGACGCTCCAGATGTTAGCGGATGTCGGGTTGGGTTATATCCAACTCGGTCAATCGGCGACGACGCTTTCGGGCGGCGAGGCGCAGCGCGTTAAACTTGCGAAAGAGTTGTCCCGCCGCACCACTGGTGCAACGCTCTATATCATGGACGAACCGACGACAGGTCTCCATTTTGACGACATCCAAAAACTTCTCAAGGTGCTGAACACACTCGTCAATGCGGGTAACACGATCGTCGCGGTTGAACACAACATTGATGTTATCAAATCCGCGGACTGGATCATAGACTTGGGACCGGAGGGCAGCAAGAACGGTGGCGAGGTCGTCGCGATGGGCACACCGGAGGATGTCGCAAAAGTCCAAGAATCCCACACCGCACGTTTTTTACGTGAAGTCTTGTAGAAGCGCAGCCCTTATTCCAAGCATAGGCGGATCAGGCGCACTTCTCGCTGCTATAGCCTCTCAATTTTCCCCTTGACAAATTCTGGGATATGTGGAATTATAATACTGCAATCTATTAAAAATGTTGTCCCTATAATGCAAATTCCAGATTACTATCAAATCTTAGAGATCGAGCGGGATGCTACCGCTCGTGAAATAAAGCGCGCATTTCGGAAACTCGCAAAACGTTATCATCCTGATAAGAACCCGGAGCAGATCGCTTTTGCAGAACATAAGTTTCGCGAGGTTTGTATCGCCTATAACACCTTATGCGATGCGAAACAGAAATCGGATTACGACCGGACGCTGCAGACGATTGAACGCCAACGCTCTTTTAAAGATCGGTTTGCAAGCGGCAGCCCGCAACACGCGGCTTATCTGGATAGGTTGAATAAACTTAACCAGAACTACGCCAAATTAGAGTTGCTGTTGCATGCGCTGCTCCATCACAACTACGAAACAGGTGTCTCTATGTATGAGCAGTTGCAACACCACTCTCAAGAAGCAGGAACACAATGGCGTATTGACGATTTCCTGAGTTACGAAGAGAGCCGAGACTGTGAGTTTCTTATCGCTGAAGCCTATCAGAAACTCGGATTTTCTAACGGTGACTCGTCTTCTGTTCTCGATCGTCAGCGAAAAATTGAACAGGCGATGCTGATGTACGAGTCCCTATTGTCCGCTGAGACAAAACGTCCGTGCTTCAAACACTTTATCCGGGAAGTCAAAGAACGCCTTAAATTCATTTATCTCTACCATTTTAGCGTTGAAGGTTACGAGCAGACGTGCCACATTCCGTTGACGAAGATCCGTGAATTAGAACTCCCGAAACGTGAAACTGCCTGGATGTACAAAAAAATCGCCGAATTCTATGTTGAGATCGACCAACTTCCAGAGGCACGAACCGTCCTGAAAATGGCGTTTGAACTGCAACCGCATCTTACCGGGGCGAAAAAGATTTGCAGAGCTTTAAAGATAGAAAATTCACAAACTGTCCCTTAGATATTCCGTAAAAAGAAATCCAGGAGAAGAATAATGCGAAAAGAGGTACGCTGGGAACGGATGTTCCCTGATGAATTAGAAGCAGCGTTTAACGCATGTCCGGCCGTCTATTTCACCTACGGACTCTGTGAACCACACGGTCCGCAAAATACGGTCGGATTGGACGCGCTGAAGGCACACGGGATCGCTTGTCGCGCAGCACAAACACACGGTGGCATTGTCGCACCACCGGATTATTGGCATATCCACGAACACGGCATGTATGCGAATTGGGCGTATCAGAATGTCGGTGAAGTCCGCAGTTGGCTCACCGCTATGCCGGCGTGGCAACACTTCAAAAACGTCTGTTACCACGTCCGCGCTGCCGATGCCCTCGGCTTTCACGCTGCGATCTTCTTGACAGGACACTACGGTCCGAATTGGCAGGACCTCAAGACGCTCTTATCGCTCCTCCAACCGCACTTCGCTATGCGACTCTACGGACTTCCGGATTTTGAAGCAAACACCCCAGGGTTCGACGGACACGGAAACGGCGGAGACCATGCGGGTAGAGTTGAAACGTCACTGCTATGGGCGTTGGAACCGGAATGCGTTGACATGTCGAGAATGCCTGCAGCAGCCGCAGAAGGACCGCACTTCGCGATGGGGTCAAACGCTCCGGACTCAGACCGGCGTATCGGTGAACGGATGGTGGGCGATGAAGTTACATGGCTCGGAGAAAAGATGCAAGCATTGTTAGCGGCTTACGAACAACAAAACATCACCGAACGTCAGCCCGTAACTTTTGCGGAAGTTGAACAGATATGGGCAGAAACCGTAACGCCCGCCTTGAAAACCTTTGAGACGATGAAAAATCCAGACGAATCGCCACCGGAAGATTCACAATGGTTCCGCCAGTGCAAACTTCCTGAACTGCCTTAAGAGAGGACCCCATAGCAATGACAAACGCACAACTTGCTGAACTTTATCAAAAAGACGGATTTTTGACCGGTATCCATATTGCCGATGAAACCGAAGCGACACGCTACCAGCACGCCTACGATACATTAGAAACAGAAGTCGGGAAAGAAAAATGCGAAATCGGTCTTATCGATTGGCATTTTGATTACCAATTTATCTGGGAACTCGCCACACATCCGAAGATCGTAGATGTTATTGAGGCACTTATCGGTCCCGATGTGATGTTGTTAGCCACCCATTTCTTCTGTAAATACGGACCGCGTGCGAAGTTCGTGGCATGGCATCAAGATGTAACGTATTGGGGACTTGAACCGCCGGATGCGATTACGGCTTGGTACGCCATAGATGACAGCGACACGGGCAACGGCTGTATGCAGGTGATTCCCGGCAGCCATCAGCGTGGCATCCAAGAACACGGAAAATCGAAACAGGCTGGTAACCTGTTGAGCATCAATCAGGAAGTCCCCGTTACGGAAGCGGAGGCAGAAACGGCTTTTGATCTGGTGCTAAAGGCAGGTGAGATGTCCATCCACCACGGGCAAATGATACACGGCAGTCTACCGAACCACTCGACCCGTCGCCGATGCGGTTTAACCATTCGTTACATAGCCCCATCAGTGCGACAGGCAGATGAGAATTCATTGAAACGTCCATGGAAACCGATTTTGCTGCGCGGTGAAGACCGCTATGAGAATTTCACGACTGTGCCAAATCCTTTTCCAATGCCTTAAGGGTTATATGGGATAAAGTATGCAACCTCATATCTATGATGCAATCGTCATCGGTGCTGGCGGGATGGGCAGCGCGACTGCATATCATCTCGCGAAATCGAATGCGAATGTGCTTGTTTTAGAACAGTTTCAGCGTGGACACACGCTCGGCAGTTCGCACGGTCCGACCCGCATCATCCGTTTCTTCTACGATAAAGCGTTCTACACCGAATTGATGAAAACCGCCTACGCTGAATGGCGGGCCCTTGAATCTGCATCGGGGAAACGGCTGCTTTTCATCACAGGGAGCGTGTGTCTCGGTGCAAAGGGAAATCCTTACGGGTACGCTGTACGACAGAGCATGGACGCAGCAGGCATTGAATCTGAGTGGTGGTGTGCGTCGCAACTGGCAGAACGCTTTCCACAGTTTCAAGTGTCAAAAGATATGGACATCCTCTGGCAGAAAGACACCGGCTTCCTTTATGCTTCCGAGTGTGTCGCTACACATTTGCAGTTAGCGGAGCAACACGGCGCAACAGTCCGAGAAGGAACCACCGTAACAGACATTAATTGGCAGGCAGATGTACCAACTGTCCGTACCGAAAGTGAACAGTTTCACGGTAGAAAAGTCGTCGTGACTGCTGGGGCGTGGACAGGGAAACTCCTCTCAGAATTGAATCTTCCGTTGACGGTTACAAAACAGCAGGTGTGCTACTACGAACCGACGGATACGAACGCCTTCCAACCGGAGCGGTTCCCGGTTTTCACAGAAGCAACGGCAGACGGTGAATTCCTCTACGGTCTTCCGGCATTCGGTGCAGGTGTAAAGATGGCGCGCCACGGAAGGGGACAATCTGTTTTCCCGGATACGTGCGAACGCACGCCAGATACAGATTACATCGCACACATAGATACCTACGTACAGGAACGCGTCCCGGCACTTGGGGAAACCACGCACGCCGAGGTCTGCCTCTATACTGAAACCCCAGACGAAGATTTTATCATCGACGCACATCCACACTGCCCGGATGTACTGATTGCGGCAGGTTTTTCAGGGCACGGCTTTAAATTTTGTTCCCTTGTCGGACGCATCATGAATGAACTTGCCCTGAATGGAGAAACCGATTTTGACCTCCATCCGTTTCGTATTGATCGGGAACAGAGAATTTCAAATGGTATTCCGAGGTTACACGGATGATAACCCAGAAAAGATACGTCTCAACGCTTCAAAAATTTCGTATTAAGGAGGAATGCAAACAATGCTTAAAGCCGGAAGTGCAATGGCAAATATTACGCCGCCTCTCGGTACAAGGATACCGGGTGGTTTCCGACCGAGATATGCTGAAAATGTTGACGACGAACTCTTTGCGAAAGCACTCGTCATTGATAACGGTGTGACGCGTATCGCAATCGTCACCTGCGACCTGATCGCTATACCGGAGAAGGTTGCTAACGCGGCGAAAGCACGTATTGCCGATAGGTGTGGTATCCCGGCAGCGCACGTTATGGTGAACGCGACGCATACACACACCGCAGTCGCTGTTGCCGACCTACTCGGTGTTGATGAGGATACCGATTACACGGAATGGGTGCCACTGAAAATTGCCGATGCGGTTGAACTCGCGGTGTGGCGACTCCATCCTGCTCGCGTAGGGTTCGCGAGTGTCAATGAAGAACGTATCACCTTTAATCGACGGTGGCACATGAAAGATGGCACCGTCCGTTTTAATCCCGGTGTCAATAATCCAGACCTTGTGAAACCGACCGGTACAATTGATCCAGAGGTAGCGATGATGTTCGTTGAAGCCGAAGACGGGACTCCGATCTCCGCGGTTGCTAACTTTTCGCTCCACTACATCGGCACAGATAACGGTAACGCGCTTTCTGCGGACTACTTTGGGCACTTTGATCGGCTCATGCGCCGCTATTTGGGGGATACGTGTGTCTCGCTCCTCTGGAACGCCGCATCCGGACAGATTAACAACACCGACTTCAGTGGACAGACGAAATGGACTGCAAGCGGACATCAACAAGCGGTGAAGATGGCGAATGTCCTCGCTGGGCATTTTATCACCGAGATGCAATTTATGGAGATGCACGAGGCACTCGACCTCAGTGGAACGCTTGCGACGCTGACATTCCAACGCAAGCAGATCACTGCCGAAGATCTTAAAGTCGCAGCGCAGGTCCTGTCCGTACCACAAGGCACTTACGATGCCTACGAAACGGGTCCGTTTAGTTGGGTTGTTGGGCAGCCGATACCGAGTGCACTGGTTGATGTCTATGCGCGTGAATGCCAACGCTTAGCAAAACTCCCGTCGCAGATGGCTGCGCCTGTTCAGGTGATACGTCTCGGTGAGGCAGCAATTGTGGCACTGCCTGGAGAAGTTTTCGTTGAGACGGGAATGCATATCAAATCGGCATCTGCTGCGAATCCGTTGTTTCTCGTCAGTTTAGCGAATGGGTATATCGGTTATATCTGCACAGACAAAGCGTTGATCGAGGAGGGAGGTTACGAGACTTGGGCGGCGATGTCTTCGCTGCCTGGTGTCGGGACGGTGCCGGCGATGGAAACGCTTGTGGCATCGTTGTTGGATTGATGAATTGACGCTACAAATGTGAAAAATAAGGAGACGGGCATGGGTGCCCGCCTCTTAGGGAGAAAGTCTTTCGGGAAAAAATAGAATAGAATGTTAAACAGCAGCAGGTCCGCGTTCACCTGTACGGATACGGATGGTTTCATCGATGGGTAGCACGAAGATTTTGCCATCGCCGATTTTTCCAGTGGAAGCAGCGGGTTGCACGGCTTCAATCACTTTGTCAACATTTTCTTCGGCGACAACAATCTCAATCTTTAATTTCGGGACAAATTCGATCGTGTATTCGCTGCCGCGGTACAATTCGGTATGCCCTCGGCTGCGTCCGAATCCACGAACTTCACTGACTGTCATGCCCCGAACACCCACACTGCTGAGTGCCTCTTTTACCTCCTCCAATTTGAAGGGGCGGATAATACATATTAGCATTTTCATGTAATTTTCCTCGCTAAAAAAGTGAATAGGCAGGTTTACAAGTAAGCGTGCGTAAGAGGGCGGACACGGGATCCGCCCGACAGTGCGTTTTCTATACCTCTAAATATCGTGATAGAGGAAGAATTCATACGGATGGGGTCGCATGTTGACTGCATCGACCTCATTTTCACGTTTATAATCGATCCAAACATCCAAAACATCTTGGGTGAATACGTCGCCTTTAAGGAGATACTCGTGGTCGTCCTCTAAAGCATCAAGGGAATCGCCGAGGGAGACTGGTGTGGATTCGATGTCGGCGAGTTCTTCCGGCTCAAGATCATAGAGGTCTTTGTCGAGCGGGTCACCCGGATGGATGCGGTTCTGTATTCCGTCAAGCCCTGCCAGGAGCAGCGCGCTGAAGGCAAGGTAAGGATTACAAGACGGATCGGGTGTGCGGAATTCAATCCGTTTGGCCTTCTCACTCTTCGAGTAGACGGGGATCCGGACACATGCGCTACGGTTCCGTTGCGAGTAGGCAATGTTCACAGGGGCTTCATAGCCTGGGACCAACCGTTTGTAGGAGTTGGTTGTCGGGGCGATGATTGCGCAGAGCGAACGTGCATGCGTGAGCAAGCCACCGATGTAATAGAGGGCATCCTCGCTGAGGAGTGAATATCCCTGTGGATCGTAGAAAATGTTTTTGCCATCTTTCCAGAGACTCTGGTGGACGTGCATCCCGGAACCGTTGTCTTGGAAGAGCGGTTTCGGCATAAAGGTCGCGACAAGGTTGTTCTCACGCGCCATATTTTTGATGATGTACTTATACAACGCGATCTTATCACCCGTATCGGTGAGCTCACCGTAGCGGATGTCAATCTCGCCTTGCCCGGCAGTTCCGACTTCGTGGTGATGAACTTCAACATCAACGCCGGCTTCCATAAGCTTCAGACACATCTCGGAACGGAGGTCTTGAAGTGTATCTGAAGGTGGCACTGGGAAGTAGCCTTCTTTATAGCGCGGTTTGTAGCCGAGGTTCGGGTTCTCTTCACGTCCTGTGTTCCAACTGCCTTCGACGGAATCGACAGCATAGAAACCGGAATGCTGATCCTGCCCGTAGCGGATATCGTTGAGGAGATAGAACTCTGCTTCAGGTCCCCAGTAGCTGATATCAGCAATGCCCGTGGTCTGTAGATAGGCTTCTGCCTTCTGTGCGATATGCCGTACATCGCGTGTGTAATTTTCCAACGTGATGGGGTCTTTGATGTTGCAGGTGATACTCAGCGTTGGGACCTTGCAGACCGGATCAATAAGTGCCGTTGTTGGATCCGGAAAGAGCAACATATCGCTCTCGTTAATCGCTTGGAAACCCCGGATACTCGAGCCGTCAAAACCGCAACCTTCCTCAAACAGTTCTTCTGTCAATTCCTCTGCCATAAGCGAAAAGTGTTGCCACATGCCCGGCAGGTCCATGAATTTGAGATCGACAATTTTTACATCATTCTCTTTTGCAAGTGCAACCACCTCACTTGGTGTCATTCACATATCCTCCTATTCCGGCGTAATTTGTCCGCCGAAGCTTGCTATCAAAACTCAAAACTCTCTCGATCCGGCGATCGAGACTACAATCCGATAAAACGGTACAAGACAGCTGAGGCGCGAAGCCGAACAGCTTCCGTAAAATCCCGTTTCAATACCTCAGAAAAATGTCCTTGATTCGTCAATTGAATGCGCAACCCATATCATTTGACGCTTATCTTACTGAATAGTTAAGCAAAATTTATGCCAATCAACGGTAATTGAGAAAGGCACACCATTCATTGACGAAAACAGGTAAATTTTCGTATAAAACCACAAATTACAACGACCCCGAGACGGAAAGTCGGCGTGAAAGGGTCTGCTGTTAGGTTATTTGTCACGCCGTATATTAAAAACTCCGAATCCTTGCCAAATTATTAGGCATAGGATTGCACGTTTTTTGCGCGTAGTACTGTACCGCGACGTTGCGGTTATCGCTACGAGAATTCAACATCTTTGGCGAATCGGCTCGTTTCAGGGCCGTCCTGTCCGGCATATTTGTTCGCCGGTTTGAGTTGATACGGTACCCGTGCGGGTGAAGAGAGTTGGGCGAAGGTAAACGCACAGATCCGCATGCCGGGGTATAATTTGACCGGCATACGCCCAAGATTCCCGAGTTCCAAAGTAGGAATACCGATCCACCCTGGGTCAAAGAGCCCGGCAGTGCTATGGACGATAATACCGAGCCGCCCCAAACTGCTTCTGCCTTCAAGCCGTGCCATCACATCATCTGCTAACTCCAGCTGCTCCTGCGTTGCGGCTAAGACAAACTCACCCGGTTGCATTGTAAAAGCATCGCCATTAGGCACATCAACCCGCCGCATTAAATCGTCGGTATCAATTTCTGCCGCCAAATCAATGTACGGGTACTTGCTATGCTCGAACACACGGAAAGTATTGCTCAATCTGAAATCAATGGAGCAACTTCCGAGTTGTGTTTCCAAATCGGGCGTCGGAGAGATTTTGATTTTCCCGTTATCTATATATTTAATAATATCTGTATCTGATAAAAACATTATTTCCGCTCTACCCTTCGCTCCTGCTCGGGTCAAAAATCCTCTGGTGCGATGCCGCGATAGGCGTAGTCTAAAAGGTTCACAGGATGCATGGCTGTCATCTGTAACCCATGTTTCTGGATACCGAGTTGAATTTGGAGCAGGCAGCCTGGGTTTCCGGTTGCGACGATATCTGCATGGGTTTCAGCGATGTGCGCCATCTTACGTTCCAAAATCTCTTGCGAAAGTTCCGGCTGTGTAATGTTATAGATCCCCGCGCTCCCACAGCACCATTCGGATTCGGTGAGTTCAACCAGCTCAAGCCCCGGTATCGCCTGAAGGACTTTGCGGGGTTGCACCTGCACGCTTTGTCCGTGAAGGAGATGACACGGTTCATCATAAGTAACACGCTTTTCGATTTCTCCTGTCGGCGGGATCATCTCGATTTCGGCTAAGAATTCGCTGATGTCGCGCATTTTATGACTGAAGTGTTCCGCCTTCTCGGCGTAAGCGGTATCGTTCTCTAAGAGTGCCTCGTACTCTTTAAGCGTTGCGCCGCAGCCCGCAGAATTAATAATAATTGCGTCTAAATTCTCTGCCTCAAAGGCATCAATGTTCTGTTTAGCGAGTGCAGAAGCGACATCCCGTACGCCGTTGTGAAGGTGCAGTGCGCCGCAACAGGTCTGCTTTCGTGGCGTAACGACTTCGCAACCGTTTTGTGCTAAGACGCGGATCGTTGCGACATTCGTCTCCGTAAAGACCTGGTTCATGATGCACCCGGGTATGAATCCGACGCGATAGCGGGTTTCGCCTTCAGCGGGTGTAACGTCACGTATTGTATATTTCAGTTGCGGCGATGGGATCTCCGGCAGTAACGATTCCATCTCTCCGAGTTGTCCCATCAGTTTCAGGATACCGGTTTTTTGGACAAGCCATCGGATACCGAGCCGCTGGTAGAGCCACATCAATTCAAAGATTAGGTCCAACCGTTCTTTATTGGGCAGAATTTGCTTGAAAACAAGGTTCGTCCAGAAACGATACGCCGCTGAGCGGGGTGCGTTTTGTTCATAGATAGCACGCGCCTGTTCAAGGAGTTCCCCGAAATGGACACCGGAAGGACAGGCAGTTTCACACGCCCGGCAGTCTAAACACCTGTAGATGTACTCCGACCATTCTTCGTTGAGGGGGGTGGCATCTTCATCTTTGAAGGCACTCCCCATGAGGTAGAGTCTGCCCCTTGGTGAATCTGTTTCTAAACCCAATTCCCGATAGGTTGGACAAGTAGGTAGACAAAGTCCACAATGCGTGCAAGCGTCCCATTTTTTCCAGCTAAAGGTGTCTATGCCGATAAGCGGTTGTGTTTGTTGATTGGACATGTTTAAAGCGTTGTAATCCCCTCGTTAAGGCTCCCGGAGCGATACCCTTGCAGGTCGAGCGCGACATGCACATATCCGAGTGTTTTGAAGTGTGTGCTGATGTCGTTGCGTACGGTTTTTGAAAGTAATCTTGAAATCTCGTGCGCGTCCAGTTCAATGCGTGCAAGGTCTCCGTGGTGTCGGACACGGAATTGACGGATGCCTAGATCGTAGAGGAATTGCTCTGCGGCATCTACTTGTCGTAGCAATTCGCGAGTAATACGCATCCCATAAGGAAATCGCGAAGAGAGACAGGCGAACGCCGGTTTATCCCATGTCGGGAGTTCCCACACTTTTGAAATCTCGCGAATTTCCGCCTTCGTCAAGTTGACATCAATGAGAGGTGCTTGGATCCCCATCTGCTTTGCGGCATCCATTCCGGGTCGGTGGTCGCCGACATCGTCGGGGATTGCACCGTAGACGATGGTTCCCATATCGTATTTTTCAGCGATAGGCTGCAGCTTGTCGAATAACTCCGTCTTACAGAAAAAACAGCGGTTGGTCGGATTACTTGCATAACCCTCCAGATCCAATTCTTGCGTGTGGACGGTCTCAAAGCGGATGCCGATCTGTTTGGCAATATCCTGTGCGGCTCTCATCTCTCGGATCGGATAGGAATCGGAGATAGCAGTAACCGCAAGGGCGTTAGCACCTAATGCGCGTTGCGCTGCTTCTGCAAGAAATGTGCTATCCACGCCGCCGGAAAAAGCGACGATAACCTTCTCATAAGCATGTAAGGACGTATAGAGTTGATCGAGTTTCGTCTGTAGGGTAGACTCAAGTTTCGGTTTTTGCATACTTTTGATCTCTGGACGGCATGATAGCGCATGCCTACTACCTTTAAGTGTAACGGCATGACGGAGCATGCCTACTACTTCTAAGTGTAACGGCATGGCGGAGCATGCCTACTACCTTTAAGAGGGACGCTCGGCTTGTTGTATTTGCAGCAGTTCGTTTTTGAGCAATTGCCGTTTTAAGCCGCTAATTCGGTCGATAAAAAGCACGCCGTTGAGGTGATCTATTTCGTGTTGCAGCACGCGTGCCAATAAGCCATCGACTTCAATGCGAACAGATTTGCCTTGAACATCAATGCCCTCAACGACTATCTCCTCCGGACGCTTCACCTCTGCTGTTACATCAGGGATGCTGAGACATCCTTCTTCTGCGAATGCTTCCCCTTCAGCACTGAGAATTTCAGGGTTAAAGAGGACTATGGGTTCATAAGTTTCGTCGTCATCTTCGCCTATGTCAACAATGATCAGTCGCTTCAAAACGCCGACCTGTGTTGCTGCGAGCCCGATACCGTTGCCTGTCGCGTATAACGTCTCTAACATCTGCACAGCGAGTTGACGTTCTGCCGCTGTGATCTCGGTGACCGGTTCGGCTCTTTTTCGGAGGACAGGGTCACCGTAGTAACGCAACTGCAAAGGTGCTGTTTCGCGCAGCACAACATCATCTTCGCTGCTCACGTCCGAGGTAGGTGTATTTTTGGGCTTTCTTTTGCGTTTTGGCATGTATCAGGCGCGTCTCCGATTTCTGACGAAAGTAACTGTTAATAGGGTAACACTTATTGCAAATTCTGTCAAGAAAAAAGTTGCGTAATGCTATCGGACATTTCGGGTTTGGGGCCCCATAACTGAAAGCGATTTCAAGTTGTTCGTGAGTGATAGTCCTGAATAAACCTCAAAACGATTTTTTACACAAGTTATACGGATATTTCCGTATCAAATTGCGTGTACCGGGCCTGCGGGATTACCGATTTAAATACTTAAATCTCGTCCAGTTCGCGGCACGGTAATAACTCCACTGCCATTTTTGCCATTCATCTACTAAGCCTGCCTTTATCGGATTATCGAGAACATAAGTCATAATCCGTTGCCATTCGTTCGGGTTTTGGACACAATGATCGTAGTCTTCATGATGCCAGAAAATACCTTTCCGTCCTAATAATTGATTCGCTTTCTTCGCTGTATAACCTTTCAGCGATTGCATAATAGTAGGAAGGGTGTTGTAGCACAAACTTTTAGCTTGTGGCGTATTATGATTGGCAGGCAAATCAAAAGGTCGCGGGACTGTCGAAGGTTGTATTGGCAGTGGTGCAAATACGACATGAACGTGATTTGCCATGATACAATAAGCGTCCAAACGATATATTTTTCTATCTAAGTAATGTATACTATCGGCTACTTCTTTAGCAATGCGCTCATCTTCAAGCCATACAGGTCCATAGTGTGCTCTATGCAGTATTTTTTCGAATGTTCGGAACCAGTCACGTTTCTGTTGAAATATCATTTTTTCAACGGCAGCAAGCCGATCACCGTTTTGCGACTTGAGGATATGTAATTTTTCTGTTTCAAGTTTCTTTTTTTCTGATCGCCACTGCAGCAAGACCCGCCGTGGTAAGGTACCTACAAGATTGAATGTAACAAAGAAAGTGGCTCCTGGGAGCTGCATACGCGGCAAGTTGTGGCGATAGAAAGGTTCGTAGTCGAAATTATTCATCTGCTGATCCTATCCCCTTGCGTTTTAAAGGGATGTATTCCTCAGGTGTGAGATAAGTTTGTACTGCGCGGGCTACCATGATTACCTCTGTTAATTTGTTGATGATTTGCATTATAGCATATTCGCGAAAGGATGTCAAGTGTGTCACGGTGCTGGCATTAAGTAGAGACGGAACCCTTCGTCGCCGATGACTGAACCGGTAAATTTAACTAAAAGGGAGAGATTGTACTCCGCCATTAGTTTGGTACTTAGATTTTGATTTGAGATAATCAACACGTCTTTAAGTTTCTCATCGCTTAGTTTTTTCGCTGCCGCAACGACATCTCTCTTTGAAACGGAATAGGTGCGTGCTTTGTCCCATCTGACGAAGGAGCCGAGTCGACTGCCGCGTGGATAGTAAATTTGCCGCGGCTCCTGTAGGTAGCCGACAACAGTGCTTGTCGCAGGATCCGCATGTCCAACCATCGGGAGACCTTGCATGCCTTGCGACTTGATATATTCGGCTGTCAGTTTACCGTAAGAGAAAATATGGCGATGCTCCATTTTGACTGCTATAATACCCCCGATGGCATGGCAGATCAGTAACACCGTTACCAGCACACTCCCCGCCACATTTAAAACCCGATCTATTGTAGAATCCACATTTTGTTGCTCAGCTTTACCGAAGTTGATCGCTGGACAGTCTCGGTAAATCCAACAGCACATCAGGAATGTGAGGAATAGGAAACCGTGATGCCGGATACTGCCGTGATACTTGACATAGAAAAATGTGAGGAGTCCAACAGTTGAAATGAGATAGGCGAGTAGGGCAGTTGGGCGTTTGTGGAATAACAGGAGGCTAAGTAACATGAGAAGATAACAGAGCGGGATTTGGATTGTTTGGAAGAGCGGATAAGTTGTGAGTATGTTTGACCCCCAAAAGCCGGCTACGGGTCTTGTGACCGGGAGATAGGCGCGGGAAATCAATTTGACGATGTTGTTCACGCGGTTCGTATCATAGTTAAAATGCCATCCGACAGCAAACCCGGTGTCTGGGGGCGGGTTGAGTTGCAGAACGGATGTGATAATACCGATACCGATGAGGGCGAACCCGATCCAGATAGGTCTTTTATCTTCTACCGCCTGAATTTCTTGATTTAGGAAGCTCAGAAACCGACCGCCGAAGACATATTCGCAACAGAGGACGATGCCTATCGCGATAGTAACAATTAAGGCGTGGACACTGGTATGTGCCAAGAGAAATAGCACACAACCGACCCAGATGAAACGTTTGTACCGTTCCTTATAAAGCACACAAAAAACGGTTATCAGGAGCAGTCCGAGTGCATAGTTTCGGGCGACGATGGCGTATTCATAGAGTACGAAGTAGCCGAAACAGAAGAGCAGTTTTTGGAGCCAGTTGAAAGGTGCATAGCGGACGAAAAGATAGACAGTAAGACCGGTTATCAGGAGATGGCACATCTGCATAATGACAGGGGAATGTGTGATACGGCTCAGTGGCATGAGGCAGAGATGCCATAACCCCGGATGCCCCTCATATTTGAGATTCGCGAAGAGATTAAAGATGGAGCTGCTGTCCCGTGCCAGCAGCCATGCTTGAATTTCATCTCGCCACATCTCATGATGGCTTGCAGTCGATGCGCCGACCAGTAGAAAAAGGACTGTCAAACCGAAAGCGTAGTATCTATCCGTTTTGTGCATTTTTTGATCGCGCCTCTCCGTCGTGTTACTGTACTGCAAGACTTGAAATTGGCAGCCACAAGCCACCCGTACTCTTTGCTATAAACTTTTGGAAAGGCTCATCGCGTCCGATAACATCTACCTTGATTCTCGCAGTTTTCATCTTCATCACCACATCCATAGAAGAATAGGCACCACTGACATATTCATCGGTAACGAATATGAAATGAATTTCAGCGGCGCGTCGGAAAGTCACCTCATCAGCGGCGCGAATGAGCGCGTCTAACCCGTTCTCATCGCCTCGGAATTTCAATTGCGACAAGACTTTTTTAACCTGAGAAATAGAACGCATCTGCGGGATCACCTCAAAGTCCAATCCGAGGAGACCGTACCCGGTCCCTGCGCGAAAGGCGACGACACCGATCGTAAAGTCCATCCCTGCAGTATCAAAGAGATCCGTCATATTATTGAGATGTTCTCGGACAGCATCAATGTCGTTTTTCATACTGCCGCTTCCGTCGACGACGAAGACGATATCAACGAGATCGGTGCTACGGTTCGCGACGATATGTTTGCCGATCTTCGCCAAGGCTAAATCTGGGAGCGTAAGTCCCTCAAGATCAGAGAGCGATTCGCCGGCTGTCCCGTTTAAGAAACCGCGTCCGACACCGCCGAGCTTTCCATTGCCTGAGACGCGTGAATTTAATCCTTTTCCAGTGCCGCTTGTGCCCGATCCGCCTACGGGTTTCGCCTGTAAACCTGTCCCATAGCTGCGCTCTTCTGAACGGACAGGTGAGGAGAGCTCCGGTGTTTGCAATTCGACTGTCGTCTCCGGATAAGATATGAGTGCTGCGGAGGTCTGAAGCGATGGCGGTTCCACCTTAACAGCTTTCATCTGCTGCATATTCTCCGCAGCTGCTGAGGGTTGAAAGGAAAAACGGGGGAGTTTTCTGTCGATAATCACGGACTTTCGCGAACGGATCTTGAGGACCTGAATCTCAGTAACCGGTTTGGCGTGCCAGTTCGCACTTTGCCGATATAAGGCTCCAAGCAGAAGAAATAGGAGGATATGGAGCCCAATGGAAATAATTAGAGCATTTGGAATATTTTTTTTAAAGAGGGCTTTCATTTTGATGTGTTCCCTTAGCGCAATAGCGCGTTAACATGCCGTTTGCAAGTCCGCAATGTGTGAAATTATTATAACACCACAGAGATGTTAATTTCAAGTGAAGAAAAATATTGACGAATATGTTAAAATTTGGTATGATATAAGCTTAAAGTAGTAAGTGAAGTATTTCGTTAAGGAAATTAAATGAAACATTACGGCTTAACGCTAAATCTGAAGAACGATCCATCTGTTATAGAGACCTACAAAACGTATCACCGGGATGCGTGGCCCGAGGTAGTGGCTGCGCTGAAATCGGTGGGTATCACAAAGATGAACATTTATCTATTGGGGTGCCGTCTGTTTATGGCGATGGAGACAGTTGATACATTTGATATAGCCCGCGACTTTCCACGTTATCTTGAAGAAAACCCGAAGTGTAAAGCTTGGGATGAATTGATGCGCACTTTCCAGGAACCGGTGGCGGAGGCAGAACCAGACGAATGGTGGGCACGCATGGAACCCGTTTTTGAACTGTAAAGTAAAATGAATATATTCTCCCAAAAGCCCATAACTTTTCTGTCAGTTGGTCACTTCTGTTACGATGTCGCGCCGGACGGCTATATTCTTGGCGGATCCGCCGCGTACGCTACACTGACTGCGCGGAATCTCGGTCACGGGGCCCGGGCGGTGACGGCTGTCGGTGCAAACTTTGATCGGGGAAATCCGCTGTTAGAAGGCATAGAGACAGCTTATCACGAATCTCTGGACACAACGATTTTTGATAACCGATACGACGAAAAGGGAAATAGACAACAATTTATCTTAGGGGTCGCAGAACAACTCAAAGGGAAGGATGTCCCAACGGAATGGCGGACGAGCAATATCGCGTATTTGTGTCCCATCGCGGATGAAGTGTCCGCAGATGTCGTTCACTGTTTCAGCAAGGAGACATTGATAGGTGCGACTCCGCAAGGCTGGCTTCGGCAATGGGATGTTAAGGGTAGAGTTACAGCGAAGCGGTGGGAAACCGCGCGCGAGATTTTGCCTTATATTGATGTGCTAATTCTCAGTGATGAAGACCTTCGGAACTATCCGGACGAATTAGAGAAATATATCGGCTTAGCTCCGATTGTTGTGCTAACGCGGGGGGCGCGAGGGGCAACGCTTTTTCAAAACGGTGCAGCGTTCGGATCCGAGGCATACGCCGTTACGGAGGTGGACCCGACAGGGGCAGGCGATGTTTTCGCCGCGGCTTTCTTAATCGACTATTATCAAAATCGTTCGGTAGCAGTAGCCCTTAACTTCGCACACTGCGTCGCCTCTTTCGCTGTGGAAGACTACGGTACCGCCGGTATTCCAAAGTTGGCAGAAGTTACGTCAAGATTACAAACATAAACTGAAAAAACGCATTTGCGGGAAAAGAGAATTATGGCAATTAACTACGACTTCATTGCATACTGCAGTAAAACATCAGAGACGCATTGGATCATCGGGATGAAAGCTGTTCAGGGAGAAGTGCCACTGGATATCGTGATACGCGACGAACAGGCACTTCCAGAAGACCCCGATCACCCCGAGCTCGTCGGTGTATTGACGACGGAGGGCTTAGAACGAGAGAGTACCGATGGATTGGAACTCTACCGCTACCTTCGGCAGTTAAACCCGAAAAAGAGTGATGCCTTTGGCTACAACGAGGTTGTCATTCGGAATATACACAGCCGTCTAAGGGGCCTACGGGTTGGTGAAGAACTCCGAGTGCAAATTACATACTCCGAGCGGAAGGACCCGTACCGGGCGTTCTCGTACGATATTAAATTATTGGGTACCTTTGCGAAGCCAGATACCGAGGCCGCCGATGACACGGCAGACGAAACTGAGACCTCCCAAACACCAGCCGAAGATACGCGGGCCCAAGAACCTATAACCGCCCGTAACCGTTCAGCACAGCAGGTTTATAAAACGACCAACACCTTAGAGAAGGTTATCGCCTTCACACAAAACTTACAACAAGAATTGCGGCAGACGAAAAGGGCTCTCGAGGCGACGGTAGATAGGGTTGAACAATTCGAGAACGAGTGGCAAAATTTCCGCGAAATGCAAGAGCTGATTCGAGAGGTGCTCGATCGGCTCACGCGTTTAGAAGCGATGGATTCGCGCATTCAGTATCTGGAGGCGGACCGCCACCAACTCCAAGACCTTCAACAACTTTTGCGAAAACTCCTCGTCGCGTTGAATCAACAGACCAAAGCACTGCTTCAAGAACAGGACGATTAGCCTCCAATTCGGTAAATAGGCAGTGGTGAAAAAACGGCATCAGGTGATTTCGCGCGCAACTCGGCGAAGAAGGAGAATATCTTATGATGAAATTGGGGACCATGTCTCTGAATGTGAAAGGGACCACCGCGACGGCTTTTGCAGAAATAGTCTACGATCTCGGTTTTGACGTTATCGAACTGCATTCAAGCGCGTTTGAATCCACGGACGCTGACTATCTACGAGATTTGAAGATGGATCTGATGCGGAAAGGGTTGCCGTTAGGTTACATCGGTGTGAGCAATAACTTCGGCAAGCCTGTTGCGGAGCATCCGGAACAGATCGCGTTAATCAAGCAGTGGATCGACATCGCGGCTTTTATGAGCTGCCCGATCGTTCGCGTGTTTGCGGCTTATGTTCCGGCGGATTGTGAAGACGAGGAAACTTTGTGGCCCCCGATGATTAAAGCCTTCAAGGAAGTCGCTGAGTACGGCTACGAATCAGGGATCCTCGTTGGACTTCAGAACCATAACCATAACAACGTTACGCGCGACGGGGCTGCTGTGCTACGCGCGCTGGAGGGAACGGATCACCCCTATTTCACACATATTTTGGATACCGGGCAATATGCGGGGTCTCCCGGGGCAAGTGGTCATCGCGGGTCTTCACATCCGGATTACGACTGCTACGCAAGCATTGCGCAGACGGCACCGCATGCCGTTTATGTGCGCACGAAGTTTTATGAAATAGATAGTGGGGTTGAGGAGTGGCTGGATTACCCGCGTGTTTTGGATATTCTGCGTGGGGTCGGCTATAACGGTTGCCTCTCGATTGTCTATGAAGGTCAATCGGATCCGATTGAATCGATGCGCAAGGCGAGAAGCTATCTGGAATCGTTGCTGTAGGCAAAACTACACCTATGCTGCCCGTAAGGCTATGGAGGAAAAATGCATGAAAACGCTTGCTGCTGTTATGTATGAACATAACCAACCGGTTGTCGTTGAGGAACTTGCGTTGGACGAACCGAAGCCGAACGAAGTCCTTGTCCGCACTGCTGCGAGTGGTGTTTGTCATTCCGATTTGTCAGTCGTCACTGGAACTATCTATTACGATGCTGCTGTCGCACTTGGACACGAAGGTGCAGGGATCATTGAACGGGTTGGCGCGGACGTAGCAGGTTTTGAGCCTGGCGATCATGTCATCTTGTCTTTTGTCAGCTATTGCGGCAGTTGCCGGATGTGCGCGATGGAAAAAGTCTGTCTGTGTGAAAGTTACAAGGTACCGCGCGGGTTTCAATTAGATGGGACCTATCGGCTGCATAACAGTTCAGGACAGGGTATCCTCCAGATGGCACGGATTGCGACGATGTCTGAATATATGGTCGTTCCCCAACAAAACCTCGTGAAAATTAATAAGGACTACGCTTTAGAAAAAGCGGCACTCGTCGGATGTGGTGTGACAACGGGGGTCGGGGCGGTTCTGAACACTGCGAAAGTAGAACCCGGCAGCACGGTGGCGGTTATCGGGACAGGTGGCGTGGGACTGAACGCTATTCAAGGCGCAGTGCTCGCGCAAGCGGAACAGATTATCGCCGTTGATGTCGCTGAGAAGAAGCTTAACTTCGCACAAAATTTTGGGGCGACGGATGTCGTCAATGCGGCGATGTGCGATCCCGTGGAAGCGGTTCGTGAATTGACGGACGGTCTCGGTGTAGACTATGCGTTTGAGGTGATCGGAAATCCGAAAACGATTGTGCAAGCGTATAGAATGGTACGGGCGGCTGGCACTGCTGTTATTGTCGGCATAGCACACCACGAGATGGATATCAGTATTCCTGCACAAGAGCTCGTCACAACAGAAAAACAGTTGATCGGTTCGTTCTACGGTTCCTGTCAACCGCGCGTGGATATGCCGAAACTGATGGGTCTGTATATGGAAGGTAAGTTGAAGTTAGACGAACTGATTACACAGCACTATCGGCTTGAACAGATCAATGAAGCCTTCGCGGATATGGAAGCGGGTGAAAATGCGCGCGGAGTCATCGTTTTTAATTAATTATGAAGTCCATACACACGGCGGTTCGAGACCAGTTTAGCCAACACGCAGACTATTATGCACAGAGCAGTGCACACGCTAAAGGGGACACTTTAGATGTTATCCTCGACTTTGCGGCACCTAAGGGGACTGAGCGGACACTGGATGTCGCAACAGGTACCGGGTTCACGGCGTTTGCGCTTGCCCCCAGGGTTGCATCGGTAGTTGCTACGGATCTGACACCAGAAATGGTGGCGAAGGCATCCGAGTTAGCAGCTGCGCAGAAGATAAAAAACGTAACGTTTTCTGTGGCTGCTGCAGAATCTTTGCCCTTCGCGACTGCTTCGTTAGATTTAGTGACGTGTCGACTTGCCCCACACCACTTCCAAGATGTTCCGAAATTTTTGCGCGAGGTGCATCGGGTGCTACGGACAGCAGGTCTCTTTTGCCTCGTCGATTCCGTCTCGCCTGAGTCGGAAGAACTGATAGCGTGGCAGAACCGTGTTGAGAAGCTTCGGGATAATTCTCATGTGTATGGCCGTCCGCCCTCCGAGTGGGATGCGATGCTTACGGATGCTGGGTTCTCACTGGAAAAGACGGCACATGTCCGAAACGCACAAATGTCGTTTTTGTGGTGGGTGCGTCCACAGCAAACCCCCCCAGCAGTGGTACAGGAAATCCGTGAGGCGTTCGCACAGCTCTCCCCCGATGACGCAAAAGCGCATTATACAGTGGAACCCGCAGGCGATGATTTCTATTTCTCTTGGCCCATGTATGCGGTTAAAGCGCGGCGGAGTTAATAGCTGTCAAGTCTAAACTGCGACGTGCGATAAATCGCACTACTACGAACCGGGTTTACCTTTCATTTGAAGATGGACAGAACATTTGAACGGTTAGAAAGTTTGTGTCAAGCGTACCATTGCCAAGCGTCCAATTTCTGGGGCACCGATGAATTGCTGATGTTTACGGTCCAGCAAATTTTGCACCGTTAGTGAAAGTCGAGGTCTGGGATCGACTGGAATCTCGTAACCGGCGTTGAAATCAACGGTATAATACGATTCAAGTTCACCGATATAAACACCTGACCGCACAGGAAATCCTGCCACAAAACGCGTCCGAAGTCCTACACCAAAACCGAGATCCGTATTAATGTACTGAACGTTCGCGCCGAACTTATTTTTTGGGGCATTGAGAGCAATATCACCGATTACATCCTCAAAGAAATCTTTACTCACAAACGAATAATTTGCCCCGAAGCTTA
Source organism: Candidatus Poribacteria bacterium (assembly GCA_963668035.1). Lineage (GTDB taxonomy): Bacteria > Poribacteria > WGA-4E > WGA-4E > WGA-3G > WGA-3G. The sequence continues at coordinate 3,602,033 of OY764073.1, forward strand.
AACTCGGATTGAGGTAAAAGGTGAGGCTCAAGTCTAACCCGTTGAGCGAGATGTCGCCATAGTTCCGATAGGTAAGCATGATAGCGTTTGGGTCTCCGACCTGTTCGGGTGTTACTGTTCCGAAGGGAATAAAAGCCGCCCCATTGTTTTCAGTTCCCGCCACAAATAATTTTACCAACTCATCAACAGGCGAACCGTTGCCATTACCGCCTTGCGTTGGCGCGTCAAATGCAAGGAGTGCTTGCTTAAGCTGTGCGTTTGCCGGGTCGGCTAAGGCGACTGTCATCTGTTCACCGAGGGAGGCTCCTAACGTTCCTGCGTCTAAGAATACATTCGGAGTCTCGACGACCAAGGGACCGACGAAGTCGTTAATCCTCGAGTGATAGACATCAGCGGAAAACGCCAATTTGTTCATGAGGATCCCTTTGTATCCGATCTCATACGTCTGTGTAATTGTCGGTTTAAGGGGGTTAACGTTGTTGACATCATCAACATTGACGAAATCGCCTACCTCTGGATCCAGCGAGCGTAAAACATTTTTGACACCGGTTACCTGTTTCGGAATGAAGGTGTCAAACCCATCGGCGAGGGCTGCGATTATTGGTTCGGGGAGCCCTTGTGCGGTCAAACCTGCTTTAAATACGGGAAGTGTCGCGCTCATGACAGCACTTCTTCCGACGCTCCACATAACGTTGGTAAAAACAGGATCATCAAGCGGAATGTGGGTCTCCGCTGCCAAATCCGCCAACGGTGAGAACGGAGAGCGAAATTCTGGTCGACCATTCGCACTTCTTTTGAAGGTAAACCCGGTTTCAGAACGTACACCGTTCGCTCGGATGTCAATATTCGGACTAAAACCCAGTGCCGGTTGAAAGTTCGCACCCAATTGAAACGGATCTTTGGTGGAGAGAATATCAAGAAACAGGGCGGAGGTCGTCGGCGTAGAAAAGGCGCGGTTATAGGTTATCCTCACATTGTGATCGTCATTCGGCTGGAGGGCAAGTGCGATACGCGGTGAAAGCACATAGTCTTCGAGGTGATTGTGATCATCAATCCGCCCGGCAGCGATCAACTTTAGTTGCGGCAGAATTCTGGTTTCTGACTGTAGATAAGCCCCTATCTCGTTGATGCTGTCGTCGCCTTCATTAGCGCCATTGATTGTGCCTTCGGTATCAGGACGGGTCAATAAGAGGTCCAGTCCATACGTAAAGCGTTGCAGTTCGCCAAAAGCGTAGCCGTGTTGAATCTGCCCGACGTATAGATCGGAATTGTCAACGGTCGGATCCCCGCTCCGCACGACATAGGTATCGCCAGCATTGCTCCGATTCCAAAAGGCTTGTGCGAAAAGGTCTTTGTAAATGAAGCGGCCTTGGAGGTAACCGTAGGTCCAGTCTTGGGCTTGTCCAGAACCGATTCCGGTGAGTTCAATGCCGGTGGCTTGTGTGAACCCGCTGGCAATAATGGCTGTGGTATCAACGTTGGGATTATAATCCACCCGAAATTCGCCGCTGGCTTTGTAAGTATCAAATATTAATCCGCCTGCGCCTTCAATATCTTCTTTGGCGCGTCCTTCTTCCCAGTCATTGCCTCGGAAATAGTTGCCGGAAACTTTATAACCGATCGTCTCATTGATAACGCCTGCATGGCGGAGTGAACCGAAGAGTATACTGCGTTCACCGCCGCCCAGACTGATGGTGGTGCCTTGTGAGGTGAACGGGGAACGCGTGATGATGTGCATGACGCCGTTGGCACTGTTTGGACCGTAGAGCGCGGCACCGGGTCCTGAAACAACCTCAATCTGCTCAATATCTTCGCTTATAGTCGGGATGAAGCTGTAACTATTGACTCGCAGTGAAGGTACACTGGCAATGCGATTGTCAACGAGGGAGAGCAGCGACCCCGAAAAGACGTTGTTGAAACCGCGCACGACAACATAGGAGGCACCGATGCCAGCACTGACGACATCTACTGCGCGCACGGACTTTAAATGCTCTGTGACACTCGGTGCGACCCGGTCTTTGATTTCCGAATCACTGACAAGGGCAACTGAGGCGGGTGCTTCTAGCACTTTCTCGCGACGCCGAGATGCTGTAACGGAGACCTGTTCAAGTTGGATGGCTTCTGAAGAGAGCGGAATTTCTAACGATTTTGTTTCGTCGGCAGCAAGTGTGACATCTGTCATAACGGCATCGGCATAACCTGTCGCAGCGGCAGTAATCGTGTAGGTCCCCGCAGCTAAATCTGTGACCGTAAGCGCGCCACTTGCGTCGCTAACGCCTGTAGTAGCATCACCCGTTTCAGGCGTGATAGTAATGGAAACATCGTTCAAGCTGTTGCCGGTTCGGGTATCTTTCACTGCGATTTCCAAAGTCGCAGCTTCTACTGATACGGCAACCGCAAACACAAAAATAAGACCTAAAGAAAATGATAGGATACTAAGTCGGTTCAATGATTTCATTATAATATTATCTCCTTTATTAGGAATATGTTTTAATCGCTGTCTCAAGAGACAGCAAAATAGATGATTAAACATGAAAATGTCCCGTCTATGTAGATTTAAAGTATACCACAAAAAACCCAAATTGTCAAAAGATAGTTTTTAGGCTGAACCGATGCTATAAGAAATTCTGAATCTCCGTGGGGGTCGGCAATGAAGGGATTACACCGACCTTTTGGGTTGCGAGTGCCCCCGCTGCGTTCGCATAGCGCATGATTGCATCCAGTCGGAATTTTTCAAGGGAGGTAAGGTCGGTATGCGCCATCAATTGGGTGAGCATGGCAGCGACGAAGGCATCGCCTGCACCAAGTGTATCCACTACGTTAACCACAAAACCGTCAACAAAGCCATCCGTGTTACCGTTTGTGTAATAGCATCCACGCTCGCCTAATGTGATAACGAGCAACTTCACACCGAGCGCGAGGATCCGTTCAATGCCGTGCGCGAAGTCGGCATCGCCTGTGACGAATTCCCATTCCTCTTCCGAAATTTTGACGACATCGGCGTAAGGCATCACTTCCCAGATCCAACGCTTGGCATCGCTGGCGTTGTCCCAGAGCATCAACCGCAGATTCGGGTCGTAGGAGAGGCGTGCGCCGCCGGCTTTCGCAGCCTGAATTGCAGCGAGGGTCGCCTCGCGTGTCGGCGAATGGCTAAGGCTGACAGAGCCATAATGGAATAGCTCCGCGGACTGAATATAATCCGTATCAATTTCGTCAGGCGAGAGTTGGATATCCGCACCGGGGTGGCGATAGAAAGTGATGTCCTTCATGCCGTCGGAGCGTGTGGCAACGAAAGCTAAGGTCGTCCGAGAGGTATCGCCTGCGATGAGATAAGCCGTGTCCACGTTGTTCTGTTGGAGCGTTTCGCGCAGGAAATCGCCGAACGCGTCCGCGCCGACTTTACCGATGAATCCGGCATCTACGCCGAGTTTGGCTAAACCGACAGCAACGTTGGCAGGCGCGCCACCGGGGGCCTTGACGAACCCCGGGGCTTCGGCGAGAGTTACATCGGGTGTTGTGGAAACAAAATCGATAAGGAGTTCACCGATACATAAAGCTTTTGGCATAGAAAGTGGTTCCTTTTAGGACTTACGCAATTTTTCCATGAAACGCTACATAGTACACGCATTGGCGAGGTTAGGAAACCTCGCCAGCAAGGGGGCTGCGTAGGTCCTACCTTTAATGCGTAGGTCCTACCTTTAAAAGGTGAAAAGGGATTACGGCTGTGGTACCTCCCACAAAAGCACTGTGCCATCTCCGCTGCAACTGGCAAGCGTGCGTCCATCTGGGCTGAAAGTGACTTTATTGACAGTAGAAGTATGTCCAACGAAACTGCTGAGGCGTTCACCTGTAACGGCATTCCATACAGTTACCGTTCCATCTTTGTTCGCACTAGCAACTGTCTGACCATCCGGGCTGTAACTGACATCTTGAACCCAACCCCCGGTTGCGCCGGTAAGCATTTTGTGGCGGAAACCAAGTATATCAACAGGTCGCAGATATACTACGTCGTCCCCGCCAGTCAAGATTTTTCTGCCATTTGGTGCAAAACTTATCCCATAACCGAGGTAATCCGTAAGTGTTTTTAGGTATTTTCCGGTTGATGCGTTCCATAAACCGACCTTACCCGAATCAGTTACAATTTCTCGACCGTCCGGCGAAAATCGTACGTTACGGACAATAGCGGTAGGTGCAAGTGTTATGAGTTGTTCCCCCGTGGTAGCATCCCACACAAGCACCATCTTATCCCAACCGCCACTGACTATCTTTTGTCCATCGGGTGAAAAACGGACGCTTAAGATCTGTTCCTTATGTCCTTCAAGAACTCTCATCTGTCTCCCCGTCTCAACATCCCAAAGCCGCATCGTTTTATCTTCACTACCGCTTGCGAGTATTTTACTATCCGGTGAAAAATGCACGCTTTTGACTCTGGATCTATGCCGTTCAAGCGTTCTTAGGTGTTCGCCGGTCGCAGCATTCCATAAACGTGCCCTAGCATCATCAGAGGCGGTTGCGATTTTTTGTCCATCCGATGAAAAATCGACATCTTCAACCGAAGCGGTAAAATCGTTAAGGAGTATGTTAATGGGTTTACCCAAGCCGATATGCCAAAAAATTATTTCCTGTTTATTTGCACTCGCTAATGTTTTCCCATCGGGTGAAAAACGGATCCCTTCGCCATAATAAAAAGAATGTCCTTGAAGTCTTTTGAGGTGTTCACCGGTGGTGGTATTCCATAAACGCACATCTTTGCCAAACAATTGACTCGCAAGCGTTTCACCATCCGGTGAAAAACGAACGTTTTCAACCCATTCCCTATGCGCCAGTGTTCTGAGGTGTTCGCCGGTGGCAACATCCCATAAACGGACCGTCTCGTCTCTGCTACCACTGGCGAGTATTTTGCCATCGGGTGAAAAATGGACACCTCTAACATCTTTGGTATGGCCTTTAAGTGTTCTTAGATAGACGCTTGCGAACACATCCCACAAATAGATAGCCCCGGATGCCTTGGATCCCGGATTTCCGCCTCCGGTTCCTGTTGCAAGGGTGCGGCCATCTCCCGAAAAACTGATACAATTAATCCGACTTGTATGTCTTTCTGTCTCATTCAGCAGTTCACCTGTGACAGCACGCCATAAACGTAACTTTCCATGCGTATCGCCAGTTGCAAGGAGCGTTCCATCCGTCGAGAAACTGATGGCGGTGACCGCTGAGGTATCTCCCTTCAAAGTTTGTAAGAGCTCACCGGTGATAACATCCCATATACGGACCGAACCTGTATACGCCCCAGAGGCGACTTTAGTGCCATCCGGTGAAAAACACCCGCTATAGATATACTCGGTATGCTGCGTAAGTAATGTCAACGGTTGTAGCGTCTCAACATCATAGATCCATATTCCGATAGAACTTATCACGGCGAACCGAGTGCCATCTGTGGAATACGCAATGCCTTGTATCGTGCCTTTGCCGATGCGCGCTTTGGCCCCTTCAGGTAAACTGAGCTGCGTCGCCGGCGCATAACTCTCCTCCAACGGCTTTGGCAGCGGGCTGTCCAATTGGCAGGCAACACAGGTGGCAAGGATAAGAAGACTACAAAGGAGTGAAATTTTTTTTGTACGTACGAACATAGGAGTACCTTTAAAACGTTGTGCGCAAGTCTTGTGCTTGTCCTGTCTCTGCTGACCGGTAGCCTGCATCAAAAATCTCAATGACATGCCGGGCATGCTCAGCGGTGACAATCGTGGGTTTATCCTCTCGGATCCAGTCTACGAGCTGCATAATATCTTCATAGACGTGTGCCTCTTGAATGTTGCGGTGCGGTCCCACGACGTGTAGTAGCTCTCTCTTCGGCGCGTCAATCGGTTCGCCGTTAAGGGTGCTGCCTTCAATGGCACCCGCTGTACCGTGAATCGCCAATCCGCCTTTGATTCCATGTCCTGCTGCGGCACCATAGATAAAACCGAAGAACGCCTCGCCGAAGTCAAGGAGGATAAAGGTGTTATCGTCCATGTCGCACGGGAGCATCTCACCTCGGAACTCGCGTTCTTTGACACGCACGCCGGAGAATGCCGTCACACGCTTTACAGGTCCGAGGATCCCTGTCATCGTGTGTAGCCCGTAAACTGTCATATCGTAGAGGGGACCGCCGCCGGGTTTACGGAAGTACCACGCCGGGTTGATGTTAGAGAGCAGATCATCGCCGTGCCTGACAGATTCGTTTTCGTGGTATCGCCCGAAAGCGGCACCCGTGGCTGCCCATGTCAATGTTCCGATGGCACCGTCATTGATAAGCCTGCGGATCTCTTGGTGAATCGGACGGAGCATCTGCCCGGGGGAGGCGACCAATTTTACACCTTTGCGCGCCGCTGACTCGATTAAATCGTCGGCTTCATCGACAGTGGTTGTCATCGTTTTGTTGAAATGGGCGTGCAGACCGTGTTCAATGGCGAGTTTCCCCTGCTCATAATGTAAACCGATCGGCGATGCAATGGTAACAGCGTCTACATGTCCATCTGCTAAAAGTGCTTCGTAAGTTTGATAGGCATGCGGGACATTGAATTTTTCGGCGGCGGCTTCTGCCCTGCCGGGGATAGGGTCACAGACAGCGGTTACGTGTAATCTATCTTGCACATCGTCTTGGGTGAGATGCGGGAGGATTCCCCGTACGGAGATGCTCCCGACTCCGATGACACCGATCCTGATTCTGTCGTTGGTTGCCATGATATTTCCTCCAGGCGGGACGAGATAACCTCGCCCCTACGATTGGGCGGCAAATGATATTTCCCCCAGACGGGACGAGATAACCTCGCCCCTACGATTACCGCCACGATGTTTCGTGTTGCCATCCGACTGCGTTTTTAAGTTTGTCGCAATTGATAAACGATTGATGTCCTTCAAGCTGTCTCACTTTCGGAAGGAATTCAGGTTTAAAACGCGCAACGAGTTCTTGAGAGGGTTCCAAAGCGGAGGTGTCATCAGCGTTGAGAAAATAGACCTCGTGGGGGGGTAGCGTGTCTGCCTTTTCCATAATCAGGCGGTGCGCGCTAGCGACATCTTCGCTGCCGACCCAACACCAGAGCCACGGTGTCCATGCGGTTGTCGGTTTAGCGTTTTCTGCCATCTGTTTCCGCCGTTCTTCCGGACTGATCCCCGCGGGGCGCGTAACATAGGTGCGGATACCGTACGCACGGGTATAACTCGCTAAAAGGTCTTCGCCACAGCGTTTAGAGAAGCTATAGGAATCTTCAGGATAACACGGATGTTCTTCATCTATGGGTAGGTAATCTATCGGGATGTGCGTTTTGCTGATTCGGAAGCCGTGCCCTAACGCGCAATTGCTACCGGACATCACGACTGTTTGGACATCTGCTTCAATTGCGGCTTGCATGAGATAGTAGGTGCCGAGCATGTTCGTTTTGAAGGTTGCATCGAAGGCGATGCCTCGTTCTTCGGCACCTGCCCGTAAATCTGGATGGTCTACGGGTCCGGGTTGTGCGCCGAGATGTTGGATCGCGTCGACACCTTCAACGGCGCGTTGGCAGTCTTCAAAGTTGTTCAGGTCGCCTTGAATAAAAGGGAGGTGCGAGAATTCATCGGGCGGCGTTCTGCGCGACATGAGTATCAGCGAGTGTTTTGCTGCTAATCCTCGGATGACATAGGTGCCGAGCCTACCACTGGCACCGGTTATTAATATTTTCATAAAAAACCTTTCGTACGAACGCTGTACAACCGTTATATCGAATTCAGTTGACAGGTCTGCAAGTATCGTCTATGATTAGACACATTATAACACTGCTGCGAATTTTGTCAAGTAAACCGAATCTATGGAGGAGGGGTCTGTAATGTACAACGCTGAAACACATTTTAAGAACTTGTATGATACTGTTCCGAGAAAGTATGAATTTCGGGCGACCACGCCGGAAGAGTTGGTTGCATGGCAAGCGAACTTTCGCCCAGAATTGAAGGAAGCCCTCGGTTTAGATAACATGGAAGCCGATTTGGCAGGCTACGTCCCGAAAGCGACACAGCTGGAAGTGCTGGATATGGACGACCACTTTCGCGAAAGCTGGTATCTCTGGGTAGAGCCGACGGTGCCGTTGCCGTTTTATCTGCTTCGTCCGAAAACGATTGAAGGCAAAATTCCGTTGATTCTGGCACCGCACGGACATAACCATCCGCATATCTATGCTGGCATTGCGCATACAGAAACGGAAGAAGCGCACATGTTAGAAGGTGAACGCGACATCGCACGACAGGCAGTCGTGGAGGAAGGTTATATCGCCATCGCGCCAACGACGCGCGCTTTCGGTGAGACACGAACGGATGCGGATAGAGCGGCAAATAATACACACTCCTGTCGACACCAGTTGGTTCACAGTATACTTGTTGGGCGGACTCCAATCGGGGAGCGGGTGTGGGATATGTCACGCCTTATCGATTGGGCGACAGAGAACTTACCAGTAGATGCAGAACGTATCGCGATTACCGGTAATTCTGGTGGTGGGACGGTCTCGCTTTTTGCTGCTGCGTGTGAAACCCGTATTGCGGTTGCGGTGCCGAGCTGCTATTTCTGCACGTTTGAAGGGAGTATCGGGACGATCCGGCATTGCGACTGTAACTATGTGCCGGGGGTCATGCGGCTCGGTGAGATGTACGATGTCGCAGGTTTAATCGCACCGCGTCCGTTTTGTGCGATCGCAGGACGCGATGACGGCATTTTTCCGATAGACCACGTTGAATTTGCTTATGAACGATTGAAGACTATCTATACGGTGGCAGGCGTTGCAGATAGATGTGAACTCTTCATCGGGGAAGGTGGACACCGTTACTATAAAGCGGGAGCGTGGTCCTTTGTGCGAGGGTATTTTGCGGCATAAGCGGCAGCTACCGAGACCCCTTTTTAATTGCCCATAACGTTTTCAAAATAATTTTAATATCTAAGGCGAGCGACCAGTTTTCGATATAATACCGGTCATAGTTAACGCGATCTTCAAGAGAGGTATTGCCCCGCAAGCCGTTGACCTGTGCCCAGCCTGTCATCCCCGATTTGACGCGCTGCCGAGCGAGGTAGTGCGGAATAGATTCACTGAACGTATCAATAAGCCCTGACATCTCCGGTCGCGGTCCGACGAGGCTCATATCGCCTTTGAGGACATTAAAGAATTGGGGCAATTCGTCTAAACTCCAACGCCTGAGAAACTGTCCGAGTCGGGTTTGGCGCGGGTCATCGGTTGCTGCCCATACATGTCCGACTTTTTCTTCTGCGTCAGCACGCATAGAACGGAATTTGTAGATGTTAAAAGGTTTTCCGGCTCTGCCGACGCGTTCCTGCCGAAAAATCGCTTTGCCGGGGGATGTCAATCGGATGACAATTGCGATTATCAACATCAGCGGACTTAAGATTATCAATGCGAACAGGCTGAAAAAGATGTCTATCAGCCGCTTGACGATACCGCTCACGCCTTGCATCGGTGTCTCCCGGAGTTGTAGCACGGCGACATCCTGAAAAAAGGTAATTGCGGTGCCGCCGCTGATAAATTCAGAGAGTTCGGGCAGTAGGTTGATTTGAACAGGCATCCCCTCACACGCATGGAGAATCTGCAAAACGGTGTCATTCGGGACTGTCGGGGACGTGATGAACAGTGTATCCAATTGATGTGTCCGCACAAGTTGAAGTATATCTTGACTCTTGCCAAGGAACGGAACAGGCAAATCATCGCCATCTACTGCTTCGGCGACGATACCGATCCATTGGTAGCCGCTATTCGGTTCGGTTTTCAAGGCGTTGATAAACTTTTCGGATCGGTCATCATAACCGATGAGTGCGACACGATTCACACCTACGCCTTGTGCGTGGATCGCTTGCCGGAAACGATAGAGAACGAGGCGCCCTAAAAATAGCCATACAAGACTGAGACCCGAGGCGAGGAGCATGACCCACCGGGAGTAGGCATCGTGGTGATAGATGAAAAAGAGGGCGGCTAATGTGGCAATGAGCGCGATGCCTGTCGCTTTACAGAGTGTCCAGAACGCTGATAGGGTGGCATTGCTTTCGGGTCGATAGAGTTTTAGTGCCTTCAGCGTCATCACCCAAACAATCGCCATGAGAGGGATGAGTCGGAAGTAGTCGTCAAGGGGTGGTGTGCCGCCTTTATGTAAGGCGAGTGCCTCAGGTGTCCACCCGGATTCAAATCGCACCCAATAGGCGACGACAATTGCGGTGGCGACGAAACAGACATCGAATAAAAGGGTGAGCGCGATGAGCAGATGGTCAAGGGTTTTGTTGTTCATTGCCTATACAAAAAATAACTTGTGATGCTGATTTTCCAAAGTTTCAATACGCACAGTTCTCCCTTGAAATTCCTTATACGCGATGTACTCGTTGTCAAAATCATGGATAAAATCAGTGATAGCATCATCAAGAAGGAAGTAATGCTCACAGTCACCGTTGTCATTATATATTTCGGCATATTCAAACTGGACTGCAATTTGAATCTCGTCATCTATATTCATGTCAGAGATAAGAAAATCCCTTAATGTTATTGCTAACGGGCACCCCCAACCATCTTTACGAATCCCTTCGTAAACGTGGTCTCTTGTCAATTTAAAGGTTTTTCCATTGAAATCCGATCTATCCATACACTGGTAACCTCCATAATCTACCTTTTCGGTGTTCTGTTTTCTAACTTTGTTTCTCGCCCATTAATTGCTTCAATTCCTATAGGGCTCAATACCAGACATCATGCTCTGGTAGATCTTCTTAAGGTACTTTCCGCCGTATAGTGTCCTAATAAGACACAGAAAGAGCGTTACCGGACAATCGGCAGGTAAGGGAAAAGCAGGTTGTGATTCTGGTAGCCAACTGGGATTCTCAGTTTGAAGTCTGTCAGGAAACTGTTTCGGACTAAACTGTTGAATAAGTTGTGCATGATGGAAATTGTGTATATTGCCATTGGCATCCTCGTTCGCGGTCGAGTTTTCATTCATGCCTTCCGGAGTTTCCATACGGAACCCAATTCCATTGAGTTTTGTCTCGTCATCCTTGTCAAGGGAAACTAACATGACTCTGAATCTCGCGATACTTTGCTCTTTACGCAGATTGCAAGATAATGAAAAAATTGGCACAAACTCAGCATCTTTTTTCAAAGGTGGCAAGTATAAAACTTTGTTCTTTTCAAAAAAATTCACATTAGCGGTTTCGGAGGATGAAAAAAAATCCTTTATGTCTTCAGGCGTTATAGGTCGTACAGATTGTAATGGTTTTTGAGATACAAATTTGTAAGTCTCTAACGCGCCCTTGGATGGTTTCCACATCTTGTCTTCTTTGTGCCATGCGGATTCTTGAATTTTACACAGAGGCGTGAGAATTTGATTGAACGTGGTAATGATTCTTTGCATTATATTTTCCGATAAAAATTCAGAGAGAAAATCTGACTCTGGGTTGATAATTGACTCCATTAGCGTTTTTAACGAACCTTCGCGTGAACGGCGAAGCGACATCAGCCAGGAACTCCTTGCACTCTGCTTCATTGTGGAAAGAAGAAGTATCTTCGCAAAATACCCAATCGGGTTTTTCAGTCAACCAAGGCTCTGATACTTCTCTAATATCCTCACATTCACACAATTCATCCCAAAACCAGACAGGTCGCGAAACCCAATAACTTTTCTTAAATCTATAGGGTTCAATTAAATCTGTATTCATCTTTTCCAGTTTACTGAAGTCAGCCAGTTGTGCCGTTTCGTTCCAAGTTTCAATTTGTTCCCTACCACCGACAATTAAACTTGGATACCTTGAGACTAGGTGCGGTGCATCTACCAAGATATCTTGCTCCGGTAGAACAAGTTGTTCCAACCATTTTGATATTCTGGCGGCACCCACTCTCACTAAAACGCGATTGTTAATACCATCTTTTAGTTTTTGCACATCTTTAGGTTTTAATCCATTGCCAGATTCAGTTATAAACTCGCGGAATGTTGTTTGAAAAGGTTCTTTTTCTTGATCGCTCCTAATGAATTGCACTATTTCACGGGGTAGCAATTGAAACGCCTCTGGACTGAAACCGAGAACTTCGCAAATGGGTTCATTTAGTTTCTCTTGAATTTCCTCGATTCTTCTATCAAAATGGTGTATAGAATCGTATAAATTGGGCCATGACCAAGGTCTGAACCCTTGTTTGGAATCATTCTGCCAGAGATTAGGATTGCCTAACTGCTCTTCTCCCAAATTCAAATCCGCGAATGAATTCAGATCCCCTCTGAGAGTCAAATCAAAAGGATTGCTACCATATTGGTTCAATCCAATAATCAACTTGCATTTTGAAAAGCAACGGACAAGATAGGCGATGATTTCACCCGTTAGCGATCCTAACGGAGATGCCCCTACTTGACTCCCTAACAGATCGTAATCAATGATAAAAATTGAAGCGTTATCAATTTCTTGCGTCCCACCTTTGGCACTTTCTTTTTCAGCCCGAAACGCAATTCGCCGCTGCTCCAATGCTCTTATTGAGGCTTGGAACGCCCTACTGTTTAAGGGTACAATATCAAAATTTTGGCTTTGACCCGCTTTCTCAAGACCCTCACTCAATTTTTCTTTAAAATCTTCTGTACGTTCCTGTTCATCATCGTATATTAGGATTCTTTGTTTATTCATTTTACTTCCCTCCACGAAATTGAGAATGCAGTTTTAAAGTCATCTTCTGGCTCAACAAATTGTACGCGACATCCGATATTATTTGCAAGCAGTCGGACAATCGTAAGTCCAAGGCCGGTACCACCGTAGCCAAGAGCTTTTCTTTCGACCGAAATTTTTGATTCTCTCTGGAAGGGCTCAAAAAGCCGATCTGCATTTTGAAGATCAATCCCATATCCGGTATCTTGAACGAGGATTTCGCGGGATTTTCCATCAGAACGAGAACTGATGTGTAGCAAACATTTAGACGAATCAAGCATTGCGGTGAAAGCGTTGATGAAAATATTTTGAAAGATTGCTCCCCATTCAGCATAAGAAGCCTTAGGCAGATACAATTGGTCATCAAGTTGACTATAATCAATCTCGGTATTTCTCGCCAAAAAACGGATCTGTTGCGTAAGGTCCTCAATCACCGACATAGCACGAAATCTATGTTTCAATTGTGTGTTCTCGGCATCGGCAATGTAATCAAATAAAAGGTTCGTTGCTTTTGCCCTTTCGAGCCATGCTGCTAAATCCGTACTCAGAGAATCCAGATTTTGCTGGAGTTCAGCATTAGCTACCTGAAGGTTTTTCATTTTGTCAATGGTGCCTTCAATATAAGCAAATTGTTTTTGCAATTCATGTTGATAGGACAATGCAGAAATACCAGCTGTGGCGAGAGGTGCAAGAAGTCCTATTTGTTCAAGAGCAATTTCCTGATCCTTCTCCGCTGCTGTTGTTGCCTCTTGGACTTTTTTATAAATTTCTTGATAAACCCTTTTGGGGATTTCGGGTTCATATTCCTCCAACACTTGTTCAACACGCTCAAATTTCAACGACGTAGGTTCAGTTGATTTTTCTCGTTCTTTCGTCTCAATCTTCCGCCGAGCAGTTTCGTTGGCATACCAATCAAGGGCGTAACGCACTGTCGTCACAAGATCTGTGTAGGCAGCGGTTTCGGCTAAACGGTCTCGTGTGATCATAATCTCAAGATTGGGTTCCTTAGAAGTGTCAACTCTCACAACCCCGAGGACCCGGCCAAGCGTTGGTAAGTCGTGTAAAGCCCTGAAAACTTGTATGTCCCTGGGAAGCAGTCGGGAAATATTTTGTCGATGCGAATGATCATACTCGAGTTTCAGCCAGTCATTTTGTGGTAAACCGTAATAAGGTAGACGAAAACCGCCATCATAAACATGAACACCGCCATGGCGCCCGAAATATTCTCGCGCTTCAGCGACCTTGATTCCAAATTTCTGTCTGCCTGATAAGTTATAGATTCGAATCTCAAAGCGGCTTGTGTTGAGGTTTTTTGCTTTGCTGAATTTCCCTTCATTATGGAAAAAGTTCGCAATTTTATATCTATGAACAATTGGGGAATCACCTTGAAATTCTAAAGAGAGCGTTACTTCCCCATCAACAGCCTTTCCGACAAGTCGAGCAATCCAAATGCTTTTTACTGCATTCATTTGGTTCGCAAATATCTTTTCGTAATCCTGTTGTGCTGATTGAAAATGAATTCTAAAACGGTCTTTTGCGTTATCCAAAGGGGAGGCACCGAGCGGTGGCTGAAGCCACCATAACTCTGAAGCCAAGTCGCGAATCGATTTCGCTGTCCATTCATCTTTGAGTTGCTTCAAGATGATTGAAGTCCCTTGGGTCTTACGCGTATTCAATGATTTAGGGTCAAGCTCCCTATAGGCAACCTCAACTTCCGTAAGTTCCTTAGTTTCCGCTGGTTTAGTTTCTATAGCGTTTTTCCAATCAATGCGCGCTTCAAGCCCTTTAATATTTTTGTCTGCTGGAACAGTCCGAATTATCAGTTCATTCGCAAGAAATTGAACAGCCAATCGTCCGACCCCTTTAGAACCGGTCATGAGTCGTCCCAAATCTCTTGATCGCTTTTCTTTTTTGTGTGTTGTACCAATCCGCATCCAGAAGTTCTTGAATTCGTCAAAACTCATGCCGTGACCATCATCACTGATTTCGATACGGTCTCTATGCGGTAAAAACTTGATTGTCACTTGGGTCGCATCGGCATCATAACTGTTTTTAACTAACTCAGCTAATGCAATGTGGGGTTTACCGACAAGTCTTTCCCCAAGTTCTCGCAAGAGTTCAGCATCAATTGTAAAAGGAAGTGTAGGCATTGCGTTTATCCTTTGGATTTGCTGGCATACATCTTAAGATGTTGCTTGATACTTCGCGTAACAAAGGGATTCATACAATTATCCCATAATCTACTATGAGATATCCTATATGGCATTTTAGCATGTTTGGGGCAGTTTTGTCAATTAAAAGTTATTAGGAAAAAATCGCGAGCGACAAGAAATACGCAGAAATACACAGAAACACCCTATCAAAAACCCCAAGTAAATACCCCAAGCAAAAACACTCGCTCCTACAGGCGAAAAAATTCACAAGGAAAAAATCGCGAGCACAGCTCGCTCCTACAAGCGAAAAAATTCACATACGTAAAGTGAATAGGTACAATTGAATAGTCTGAATAGTCCTGAGTTGCATTTGAAACTTTGCTGATAAATTGCGCAGTGTGTGCTATGCTATTACTATAGATTTTCGCAAAGTGAATTTCAATTTGCCAAACCGGAGGAGAGATACAATGGCGAATCAATTGAAAGTGGGGATCGTTGGGGCGCACCGTGGCAGTTCTTATGTCGCACCTTTCAAGGCAATAGCAGAAACAGAGGTGACGGCGTTTTGTGACATCAATGAAGAGACGCTCCAAAACACAGCTGAACGGTTCGATGTTCCACAACAGTTTACAGATTATACAACGCTGCTGGACGCAGTAGACCTTGTGGTGCTTGCGACACCTGAAAATCTGCACGTACCGCAGGCGATCGAAGCATTGGAAGCCGGGAAACACGTTATCAGCGAGGTAACGGCTGCGGTTAAAATAGAAGAGTGCTACGATTTGGTTCGGGCAGTGCGAAACGCCTCTGCCAAATACACAATGGCTGAAAATACATGCTATTCCAAATCTAATGTGCTGATCCGCAGTATGGTTGAGGCGGGTATGTTCGGGGATGTCTATTTCGGGGAAGGTGAATATCTCCATAATGTTAAGTCGCTTCATCATGATGCAGGCGGCAATCCGACGTGGCGGTATTACTGGCAGGTCGGCATTAATCGATGCAACTATGCGACGCATAGCCTCGGACCCGTGCTGCAATGGTTTGGAAGTCGTGTTGCAAGTGTCTGTTGCCTTGGGACTGGCACTAACACGGATCCCGAACATGCGATGGAAGATACGGTGATGATGCTGTGTAAAACAGATTGCGGTGGGTTAATCAAGATTCGGATTGATATGCTTTCGAATCGTCCGGCGAATTCGTATTTCAGTTTGCAAGGAACAGAGGGATGTTATGAGAGTTCGCGTGGACTCGGTGCGGCACCGAAGATTTGGTTGAGTGAGTTCGGCATAAGTGAACAGTGGAGACCGCTCTCTCAATTTGAAGACTGCCTACCGGAACGGTGGAAAAACCCGCCTGCTGAGGCAGAAAATGCCGGGGACCTCGGCGAGTATTTCAAGGTACGGGATTTCGTTGATAGTGTTCTCACGGATACAGAGCCGCCGCTGGATGTATATACTGCGATGGATTTCACGATGCCGGGGTTAGTTTCCGAGCAATCTATTGTGAACGGTGGGACACCGCTGGAAGTTCCGGATTTTCGGAAAATTGAATGATAAATAGTAGTTGATCAGCGGGGTATCGTTCTGACTATATCAATCACTTCGTTTTTTATTTTCTCGGCTTTGCCAGTTTTTTCAAGAGGAACTCAGCGGCTTGTCGGGGGTGTCATCGATATTTGCAATCACAGAAATGCTAAAATAGACAGATAATTTGGGAAAATGTGTGTTATTCAACACAACGAGGAAGGGGTATTCAGGGGAACTGTATCAAATTGAAAACACATTGCAATACCAGGGCGGCTTTCTTCATAAGCAGATGTGCGCCATTGATAATCTCACCAGCAGAGATGGATTAGATCTGACCAACAAAGATGGGTTAGGCGTGTCCTATTCTTCTTCTTTTACAGGGGCAAAGACAAGTCCACAACTGCTGCAGCGGTATCCACTTTCTGGTTTCGATTCCACAGCGGGGAAAAGCATCCCGCAACAGATCGGACAGGGTTCGTCAATTTCCATTTCGGCTTGTTCTAATTCGCCATTCCGGTTTTCAAATTCAACGATCATGGGTGTTCTCCTATTGATTAGCAACTGGAACGCGTGTATAGATGTCTTGTAAGGCTATCTCATATCCGATTGAAATAAGGGGCAGCACCTCTTCGGGGTCACAAAATTCGGTGTGTTCCCACCGTCCTTCTTGCTGTCGATAATGTTCAACGCAGAATCTGTTCTGTGAGACAAGGACGTAGTCTTGCAACGATTTAAGTTGCTGATAGTGTTCAAATTTCTTGCCTCGATCATAAGCTGCAGTGGCGGGTGAAAGCACCTCTACGATAACAACCGGGTTCAGAAGTGTATCGAAAAAATCATCCGTAAAGCGCGGTTCCTCATGATACCGCATTTTTAGACAAAAGTCAATGTTTTTCTCTATGCTGTTTATCTTCGCGAAAGCATTGAGACTTTAGCAGCAGAGATGTTAATTATACCGCTTGAGGGCTGGATCAATTTCGGCTGCCCACTGGTCAATGCCGCCGATAAGGTTCTTTGCGGCTGTAAACCCGTTTTGCTGCAGATAGGCGGTGGCATAAAGACTACGTTGTCCATGATGGCAGTAAACAACAATTTCTTGGTCTGATGGGAGGCTGTCTATATGCTGCGGCAACGTATTGAGCGGTATTAACCGCGCGTCTTCCAAATGCACGATGTCGTATTCGCTCGGTTCACGGACATCCAATAACAGCACAGATTCGTTCGCGTCGAGTTTCTGTTTCAATTCTTGTGGCGAAATTTCAGGGAGAGCACTCTGCATCATTTAGCTTCTTCCTCTGTAGGTGGTAAAGGTGCGCATTCTGGACAGGGACACGTCTCGCGCAGCACTTCAAACGGGTAGATGCCGGTGTTATGCCCATCATTCCAACTGAACTGGAGGGCGTAGCGACCGACTAATTGGACATCAAGGGGTTGAATATCGTCCGAGACCTCAATCAGTGTTATATCGCCGTCGCCTTGCGGTGCAAAGAGGGAATGCACATCTCTTCCTTTATGTCGGATGATAGCGCACTCGGCACACGGACACATCTGCCGGAGGTAGGTGTATGGATACCAACTGATGTGTCCATCTTTCCATTCTACCTGAAAGGCGGTGTCATGTTTCTTAAGAAATTTCGGACTTTTTTGATCGGTAGTCATTTAAAAAATACCGAGTTCGTCTCTTGCGTCTTCGGTCATCATTTCTGGTGTCCAACGCGGGGTCCATACGACATTAACGTTGACTTCGTCAACGCCATCCAGCTGCTCTGTGACATGCTGCGCGCCGTTGACAATCTGTCCGCCAGCGGGACATCCGGGACTCGTTAGGGTCATGGTAATGTCTACAGTCGTGTCATTGACATCTACGCCATAGATAAGCCCCATGTCAACAATGTTGATGCCGATTTCCGGGTCAATAATGTTCTCTTTGATAGTCTCTAATACAGATTCTTCGGATACCATTGCGTTTTCCTCCTATGCGGTGCGGGTGATTTATCAATCAACGCTAATTAAAATATCGTCATCTTCAATTTTGACAGGATAACATTCAATGGCTTCAACAGCAGGCATACAGAGCGGTTCCCCGGTTTTGATGCAGAAGCGCGCGCCGTGGCGTGGACATTCTATCTCGTCGCCGTTGAGAAAACCTTCGGCTAAAGGACCGCCATCATGCGTACAAACGTCCTCCATCGCATAGAACTCGCCATCAATATTGAAGAGTAGTACTGGAACGAAGTCTACCTCGACCAAGTGTTTTGTGCCGGGTGGGACTTCACTCACCTTTGCAACTTTATAGAATTCTGGCATATTTGTGTTCTTCTTTCTGTCCTTTATTTTAACGCAAGCCGCCTATTTATAGATATTGCACTCCTACGGAGTGCGGTCGCTTAAATACACCGTCTCTATAGACATATCACCCGTACGGGGTGAGGAAAGTGCCTGACAAGTCTTGTGAAAACGTTAAAAACTTGTTAGTAGCAACTTGGGTTATTTTAAATTATTCGCCTAATTGATGGCACACGTAGGGTCTGGAGCGGTGCCCCAATAGCCTTTTTCTTTTGTGCCTCCGTCATAAGCGATAGCAAACCCACATTTAATCATGCGTTCAGCAACGTTGTAATATTTGCCTTTGTCCTTGATGAATACGTCAGCTACGATGCGACCGTAATATTTGTCTGGTTGTAGATTACGGATTTGAATGTCTGCAGTGTTCTTGATGAGTGAACGCAAATAGTCCCGAGCGAGTTTGGCAAGTTCCTTTTCTCGGAGGCGTAACGCTTCTGTTTCGTGATCTGCTTTGCTGGGTCTCATTTCTGGAGTATCAATGCCGTTTATTCTGATGTTAACCTCGCGGTAAATGTTATCGCCTTCCACAATCATATCAGGGAAGGGTGTTTCAAGATCGCAGGTCTTGCATATCAGGATTTTTACATCTGTGATTGTATCCCCATCGTAGACCTGCTTTTCTGAAATGTTGGTATTTACGGGTTGAATGTTGCCGTTGCTAAGTAAGTTTAGGAACTGTTGTTCGCTTATGGTGGCCGGGGCATCATAGAAATCTTGTCCTTCCTCCAGATCAGATTTTGCAAATATTTCTCCTGTGACGCAGAAATTGTCAGAGCAGATAGGATTGCTGGCTTCACATCCGATGTTAGTGATACTGCATAACATCAAGAATGCAAAGGCGAATCTTTTCATCATGATTTTCTCTACCGATCGGCCTGAAGCTTGTTCATAAAAAGTTTGGTAGTTATTCCTCTTCCCCCGGCCAACTTGTGATGCCGTAGGCACCAGCCTTGAGGACTTTGAGTGCTAATAACGCACATTTGATACGAACGGGTCCCAAGGGGATGCCGATCATATCCAAAATATCGTCTTTTGAGAGCTGCTTGACTTCATCAAGACTTTTGCCTTCAATCTCCTCAGTCAACATAGAGGCAGCCGCCAGACTAATCGTACAACCGTGTCCACAAAAACGGACCTCTGTAATCGTATTATCCTCAACAAGTAGGTCGATGCGAATCTGATCACCACACAGTGGATTGTCTTCCTCGTGCGAAATATCAGGGTTCGGCAACGTCCCGTAGTTGCTCGGATTCTCGTAATGGTCAAGCAGTTCTTCCTGATATATGTTCATCCGACTCTCCTTCTTTGGCTCCGAGTCATCAGTTTTTGTGTTCTACATAACCCTTCGTACAACCGGTCTACGTCTTCAATTGTGTTATAGAGGTAAAAACTGGCGCGTACGGTGGCGATAACATCTAACCGCTTCATGAGCGGTTGCGCGCAGTGATGTCCTGCACGGATAGCGACACCGTGCGTATCTAAAATCCCTGCTATGTCATGCGGGTGGATGCCCTCTAAATTAAAAGAGATAACACCCATTTTTTGATGCGGTGCAGACGGTCCGTAGAGGGTGATGCCTTCAATTTCTTTTAAGCGTTGATGTGCATATTTTAAGAGTTCTTGTTCATGGACGTGAATTGCTGCTAAATTTGCTTGTGTGATGTAGTCCACGGCGTGCCCGAGCCCGATCGCTTCGGCGATACTGGGGGTGCCTGCCTCAAATTTCGCTGGAAGGTCCGCGTAACTGGATACGTCGCGTTCAACACTCCGAATCATTGAACCGCCACCGAGAAACGGTGGCATCTCTTCAAGCAGGTCCAACTTACCATATAACACACCGATGCCGGTCGGTCCGCACATTTTATGTCCTGAGAACGCGAGAAAATCACAATCGAGCTGTTGGACATCGACATGAAAATGGGGTACCGATTGCGCTGCATCAACGACGACTTTCGCGCCGACAGTGTGTGCAGCTTCAATGACAGACTGGATCGGGTTGATGGTCCCGAGCACATTAGAGACGTGACCCATAGCGACAAGTTTCGTTTTTTCGGTGAGGCAGTCGCGGAGTTGTGCGAAGTTGAGCAACCCTTCGTCGGTGATCTCAAGGAACCGGAGCGTTGCGCCTGTCCGCTGTGCAAGCAGCTGCCACGGTACGAGATTGCTATGGTGCTCCATAACGGTTAGGACGATTTCATCGCCTTCGCGAATGTTTGCGCTGCCCCAACTATAAGCGATGAGATTAATGGATTCTGTTGTGTTCCGCGTGAAGATGATTTGGCGCGAGCGGGGTGCGTTAATTAGTTGTGCCACTTTTTCGCGTGCGCGCTCATATTGTGCCGTTGCTTCTTCGGAGATGCGATAGATGCCGCGATGGATATTGGAACGATAGGTATCGTAATAGGCATCCATGGCTTCAACGACTGGACGTGGTGTCTGCGTTGAGGCGGCATTATCAAGGAAAGCTAACGGGGGTTCCGTTGCGAAGATCGGAAAATCTTTGCGGATGCTTTCTACATCAAGCGGACGAAATTCTGAGGTGTTCATTATTATTTGACCTATTTTATTTATTGTTTAGATCGCGAATTAAACCGCGTCTACAAAGAGTATTTATTTTTTTAACCAACATCCGTGCGCAGATTAAAATTCATCTGTGCATCCGTAAAATGCCGTTCCATCTTCCGCATCGGTGCAAGCCACTGCTTCGGTAAACGGATAAGATTCCGCAGTGCACTTGGATCTTGAAATTCATACTAAGCTTTGGACAATTTTTAGTTAAACACCGCCGTTATAAACATGCCACCCTTACAGGGTTGGGTCTCTTTTTGGGACTTTTGCTATAAACATACCGTTCCTACGGAACTGAAAAGCAGTGTAGGTTGGGTTGAACGGATGCCACCAAAAACGTCTAAATCGTATAAAAACAGAACCTTCTCCAGACACACAACATCAACCAGAGACTGAGTGAAACCCAACGGTTGTCTGCTGAGGTCCCCCGCGACGCTGACGGTATGAAGTTGGGTTTCACTAAGTTCTTGAGGGGATCCGACGATACTTTTCGGTTGAAGTCCATTTGGAACTTCCACGGTTCCCTTATCAGTTCCGTTCAACCCAACCTACAGACTGCTGAGGTCCCCCGCGACGCTGACGGTATGAAGTTGGGTTTCACTAAGTTCTTGAGGGGATCCGACGATACTTTTCGGTTGAAGTCCATTTGGAACTTCCACGGTTCCCTTATCAGTTCCGTTCAACCCAACCTACAGGCTACGGGTTTAGGGCGAGGCATTAATGCCTCGCCTACGGTGAAAGACGGTTATTACCTGCTCGGGAACCCAATATTGACAGCAGAGGGTCCGTGGTCCTCACACGCCTGATCTGTTGGTACGTCGGTTTCAGCGTCGCTGGATTTGACGATGCCCTCCGAAACCAAATAGTGTTCCACTTCATCGCCACTGACATCGGCGAGCATTACGTCGTCTATCTGGACGCACGGTTGATACGGCTGCCGCGTCTTTTGAACCATTTCACGATAGTTGGTTTCGTTGTTAATGATGTCTCTGTCTTCATAATCTAAACCGTATTTGGCGAAGATGGCACGGACACCATTGCTCCATCCACAGACGGGTTTCATGTAAGCGATAATTTTCGGTTGACTCATTGTGAGTTTCTCCTTTTTTAATAGTTATTCAAGCTTGTCCGTAATGGACGTGCTTAATTCTTGACGCACGGATTCTAACGGGATCCGTTCCATAACGGGTTGAAAAAATCCTTCAACAATTAATTTTTCTGCTTGCGCGTAAGGTAGCCCTCGACTCATGAGATAAAAGATCTGCTCGGCATCAATCTTTCCGGCAGTTGCGCCGTGTGTACAACGTACTTCATGCGCCTGAATCTCTAATCCGGGTAAAGTATCGGCATGCGCACGTTCACTGAGCAGGAGATTATCGTTTTTCTGATATGCATCGGTATGGTTTGCCGCCGGATAGACGTAGATGTTGCCACCCCAGGCGGTCTGCGCTCTGTCTTTGAGGACAGTCCGGTAGAGTAGATCGCTGGTGGTATGCGGTGCAATATGTTCCTGCGCAGTGCTAACATCTAAATGTTGACGTGCATCCGTAAAAGCGAGTCCCAACATGTGGGCGTTACCGCCTGCACCTTCTAAGACAACAGCTTGATTTATCTTGTTGAGCCTACCGCCAAATGTAGCGGTCACCCAGCAGAGGTGTGCGTCTCTGGCGACCATGGCGCGGTGTGAGGCGAAGTTCCAGACATTGCGATTCCACCGTTGTGCCTGCACGTACGTCACGTTCGCATTCTGTCCAGCGAAAATTTCAACTGCGCCACTGTGCAATCCGCTTGCATCCGGCGTGGTAGATAAATTGTCTTCCAAAACTACGACCTGACTACCCTCTTCAGCAATGATAAGCGTATGTGATAAGTCGGCTTGGTCGGCTTCGGACACCTTGATAGAGACACGCAGTGGCACTTCAACTCTCGTGTTTTTGGGAACATACAGGACGTAACCGCCTTGCCAAAATGCGCCGTGAAGTGCGTCAAATTTATTCCGTTGCGCGATATTGCCGCTTTTTAATGTCGTCTCCAAAGTCACTGCCTTGTTCATGAAGTAAGTTCGGAGCAGTTCCGGCTGCTCCTGCAGTGCTGTGTGGAGATCTGCAAAGTATACGCCTTTTTTTTTCAGTATTTCAGTGTCGGAGCTATGTTGGAGGTGTCCATCAACTTGGACAAGCACGCCCGCGGTTTCCTCGTTATTGTGGTCTATATCTCCAATAAGTTGTTCGCCATTTGTCGGATTGCTGGGACGATATTTTTCAATTGCGAAACCGCGGAGATGTCGCCGCGTGCGGCGCCAATAATCTTGGGTACGCATATCCACGGTGCGGCGCCAGGTATCATCTTTGGTGGTATGCGGCATCGGTAACGCTTCGTAAAGTCCGTAAGCTTCTAATCGTTTCTCACGCATCCACTGTGGCTCAGTTGCTGCTATTTTTTGAAGAAATTCTTTTGAAAAATCACCTTTTTGCAATTTATTTTATCCTTTTTTAGTTATCAGTCATCAGTTGTCAGTTGTCAGTTAAGAGGGTTCCGATTGTCCAACACCTCTTTGTAACTGTCCACACTCTTAGAGGTAACAATCGTGACAAGTAGATATTCAACAATCAAAAACCAAACTGAAAACTGAAAACTGAAAACTGAAAACCGTTCTAACCGACTGACCCTTCCATCTGAAGTTGGATGAGACGGTTCATTTCCACGGCATATTCCATCGGCAGTTCTTTAACGAGCGGTTCAATAAACCCGTTGACAATCATTGTGGAGGCTTCCTCTTCGGAGAGCCCACGGCTCATCAAATAAAAGAGTTGTTCTTCTCCGATTTTGCTGACACGCGCCTCGTGTTCAATGTTGGTATCGTTCTCGCCGATCTCAATAACGGGATAGGTGTCTGAACGGGAGTCTTTGTCAAGGATAAGCGCATCGCAAACGACATGCGATTTACAGCCTTTCGCGCCTTTCGCGACATCAACCCAGCCGCGATAACTGGATCTGCCGCCGTCTTTACTGATGCTCTTAGAAGTTATCTGTGAGGTGGTGTGCGGTGCGCAATGATAGACTTTCGCGCCTGCATCTTGGTGCTGTCCCTTGCTGGCGAATGCGATCGAGAGAATGTCGCCGCGTGCCCCGGGTTCCATCATATAGACGCTCGGGTACTTCATTGTTAGTTTACTACCGAGGTTGCCATCAACCCATTCCATCTGTGCGTCTTCATAAGCGAATGCACGCTTCGTGACGAGATTATAGACATTGTTCGCCCAATTCTGGATAGTGGTATACCGGACCCGCGAGCCTTTCATGCAAACAATCTCAACGACCGCACTGTGTAAGGATTCACTGTTGAATGTCGGTGCGGTGCACCCTTCAACGTAATGTACCTGCGACCCTTCGTCAGCGATGATGAGCGTACGTTCAAATTGTCCCATATTTTCGCTGTTGATACGGAAATAGGCTTGGAGTGGGTACTCAACCTTGACACCCGGCGGGACATAAACGAAACTGCCGCCGCTCCAGACTGCACTGTTAAGAGCTGCGAACTGGTTATCGGCAGAGGGTATGATCGTACCGAAGTATTTCTTGACGAGATCGGGGTACTCTTTAATAGCCGTATCGGTATCAAGGAATACAACGCCGATTTTGTCCAATTCTTCGACGATATTATGGTAAACGACTTCGGAGTCGTATTGTGCGCCGACACCGGCGAGGAACTTTCGTTCGGCTTCAGGGATACCGAGTCGATCAAAGGTTTTCTTGATATCGTCGGGTACATCGTCCCAGCTGCGTTCACTCCGATCGGAGGCTTTAACGTAGTAGTAGATGTCGTCAAAGTCGAGTTGTGTGAGGTCGCCGCCCCATTTCGTCATCGGCTTCTGCTTGAAAATCTTGTAAGCCTCGAGCCGGTACTGACGCATCCAATCGGGTTCGCCTTTGATGTCGCACATCTGATTGATAACCTCTTCATCCAACCCTTTACGAGATTTGAATGTCGGTTTAACATCGTCGTGGAACCCGTATTGGTAATCTTTACTAATTCCGAGTTCTTCAATCGCGTTCGTTTCAGCGTTTGCCATTTATTTCCTCCTTCAGGCGTTGTCTGTATTCAGTGAGTTGACAACTATTCATCAATACCGTGTTTTTCACGGATCGGATCGTATCCCTCTGCTTCTAAGACCTGTGTCAATTCCCAGCCGCCGGATTCGACGACTCTCCCATCAAGCAGGATATGTACGAACTGCGGACGAATATAGTCCAACAATCGTGGATAGTGGGTGATAATCAGGACTCCTAAGTCGGGTCCGATCAACTGACTAATGCTTTCCCCAACGATTCGGACGGCATCGATATCGAGTCCGGAATCGGTTTCGTCAAGGATAGCGATTTTCGGTTCGAGCATTGCGAGTTGCAGGATTTCGGCGCGCTTCATTTCGCCGCCGGAGAATCCCTCGTTGAGATACCGTCTTGCGAAAGAATCGTCAACACCGAGTTGTTGCATTTTTTCACGCAGTTCACGTCGAAATTCGCGCATCGGAATAAGTCCATCTTTTTCGGAACCGTTCGCACCTTTGCCGCGGACAGCACTGACAGCGAGTCTGAGAAAATTTGCCAGACTGACCCCTGGAATCGCGGTTGGATACTGAAAAGCGAGGAACAGTCCGAGTTTGGCACGTTCGTTGGGTTCCAATTCTAAGACATCGACCCCCTCGAAAATGACTGCGCCGGAGTCGACTTCGTAAAGTGGATGTCCCATCAACCCTTTTGCGAGCGTACTCTTACCGGATCCGTTCGGTCCCATAAGGGCGTGGATTTCACCCTGTTTCACATTTAAATTTAATCCTTTGATAATTGGTTTCCCTTGCACACTGATGTGCAAGTCTTTAATCGCTAACACATTGCTCATTTTTTAACTTCGGACTCCTTGTTGATTTTAGTGCTTATCCACCGATCCTTGACATATTTCGTTCGGGTTTAATGAAGTCGGCTGCGTTAATTTTATGTCCTGCCTCTTTCTGTTGAACTGCGTCAAGAATTAACTCGGCAATTCTTTCGTCTGCTACGCCTTCGCGGAGCGGTGTAAGCAGGTCGGTTTCCGTTAGCGAGAAGAGACAGGTACGGAATTTCCCATCAGCAGTCAAGCGGACGCGGTTGCAATTCTCACAAAACGGGTCACTCACAGAAGGTATAACCCCGACCTCGTTGTCGTTATCCGAGAAACGATAACGTCTAGCAGTATCGTTTTTTGTCTCATCGTTCACAGCTATAGGTGTGAGCGGATAGTGGGCGTTAATTTTTTCGATAATCTCTTTTCCCGGAATGTACATGTTGCGTCCCCATACATCATCGGCATCCAGGGGCATAAATTCGATGAATCGGAGTTGATAGTTATGTTGGCGTGCAAAGGTTGCCAAATCAACGATTTCATCATCGGTAAAACCGCGCATCGCAACTGCGTTGACTTTAATCGGATGGAAGCCGCAGTCGTGGGCTGCTTTCAACCCATTAAGCACGCGAGCCAGTACTTTCCGGCGGGTCATCTGCTCGAATTTCTCTTCGTTAAGCGTGTCCAAACTCACATTAATCCGGCGGAGCCCGGCATCGTAGAGTGCCTGCGCTTGGCTAATGAGTCCGATGCCGTTTGTTGTCAAACTAATGTCTTTGAGCCCTTCTAACTGTGTTAGCCGCTTTATGAGTGCTGGCACGCCAGGACGGACAAGCGGTTCCCCGCCTGTAATTCGCACTTTGTTCACCCCTAACCCGACGAAAATACGCGCGAGGTGGAGAATCTCATCAAACGTCATGAGTGCCGAATCTGGCATGAAGGTCATGTCTTCCGGCATACAATAGATGCATCGAAAGTTGCAGACATCCGTGACCGAGATTCTCAGATTCGTATGGATCCGCCCAAAGCGGTCGAGCATCAGTTGTTTCATTTTATTTCTGACGAACTTAAATCTATTAATAGATAGTATATCACATTAGTATTGTTTTTGCAAGTTTTTTTATAGTAAATACTTTAAAAAAGATTTTGGGTAAAAAAGGAAATCGGTGCGTGCATGCTAATTTGACTTTATCGTCAGAATGTGCTAAAATTTCTATTATGAAAAAAATTGGAATTGTTGGTGCCTCAGGCTATAGTGGAAGTGAGTTGCTACGCTTTCTCGCTAATCATTCTGGCGGGTTACAAGTAGCACTCTGTACATCTGAAACCTATGCGGGACAGCGTATTGACAGTGTGCTCCCGAACCTCCGCGGGTTTCTCTCGTCTGCTTTTGAACCTTTAGATATTGAGTCCCTTAAAGAGAAGGTAGATGTCGTTGTGCTTGCGGTTCCGCATAAAGTTGCGATGTCGTTCGTGCCACAGATTCTGGCGCAAGGTTTACGCGTCGTGGATTTCAGTGCGGACTATCGGCTTGGAGATGCCGAGACTTATGAAACGTGGTATCGGACCGAACATACGAGCGCGGAACTGATGCCGCAGGCGATTTATGGGTTGCCGGAACGGTATCGTGACCAAATTCGGACTGCACAGCTTGTGGCGAATCCGGGGTGCTATCCAACGAGTGCTATACTTGCGGCGATGCCGTTGGTCGCGCAAGGTGTCGTGGAATTAGACTCTATTATTGTGGACTCGAAATCCGGCATTTCGGGTGCCGGCCCGAAACCGCGTGAAACGACGCATTATCCGAATCGGGAGTCTAATGTTGTTGCCTACAATATCGGTGTGCATCGGCATACGCCGGAAATTGAACAAGAATTGGGTGCCGTTGCCTCGGCACCGGTGCGTGTGACGTTCACACCACACCTTGTCCCGATGACGCGCGGTATTCTCAGCACTGTCTATATGCGTCTCACTGAGGATCTGTCTACGGAAGAAGCCCTCAGCTTATGTTCAGACTTTTATGAGAACGAGCCGTTTGTACGGGTGATTCCGTCAGGTACATACCCAGAGACGAAGGCGGTGCTGGGTAGTAATTACTGTGATGTTGGACTTGAAGTGGATACGCGGACCCGCCGCGTTGTCGCGATGGCAGCGATTGATAACCTCGGTAAAGGTGCTGCGGGTGCTGTTGTGCAGAATCTGAATCTGATGTTCGGTTTCGATGAAACTGATGGGTTGAAAGTACCAGGGATGATGCCTTAATTGGAGATGACTGTGCCGAAAGTTATGATTGTTGCTGGCGAACCTTCTGGGGATCTGCATGCTTCGCATGTTGCTCGGCGACTCAAGGCACTATGTCGCGAAATAACACTCTTCGGCATGGGTGGCGATCAGATGGCAGCGGCATCGGTGAACCTTGAGCTGCATATCCGAGATTCGGCTGTTATGGGGTTTGCCGATGTTGTCACTGCGCTACCGATGTTCCTTCGGAAACAGGCGTATCTGAAACGGCGTATCCGTGAGACACACCCGGATGTGCTTCTGCTTGTGGATTTTGCTGAGTTTAATATGCCGTTAGCGAAGGACGCGCAGCGGCGGGGTGTATCCGTTGTCTATTACATTCCGCCGAAGGCGTGGGCGTGGCGTGCGAACCGTGCGCGGAAACTTGCAAAGTGGGCGGATGTCGTCGCTGCAATCTTTCCCTTTGAGACGGAATTTTACCGAAACGCCGGGGCGAATGCGGAATTCGTAGGGCATCCGCTCGTGGATTTTGCACAGACATCCTTAACGGTACACGAAGCACGCGAATCCCTGAACTTACATGAAACGGAAGACGATCAAGAGGCACCTGTTATCGGATTGATGCCGGGGAGCCGCCGTTCCGAGATCCGTTATATATTGCCGGTGATGTTAGCAGCGGCTGCGAATATCGCTAAGGTCTATCCGAATGCACAATGGATTCTCCCGTTAGCCCCCGGAATCTCACGTGAGCTTATTGCGAAATATGAGCAAGAATTGTTAGCGATTAACATTGTGGAAAATCAGACCTATCCAGCGATGCGTGCATCAACCTTACTGCTGGTTACTTCCGGGACAGCAACGCTTGAGGCGACGTGTATCGGTACACCGATGATTATTCTCTTTCGGACATCATCGGTTAACTGGCACATCGTCAAGGCATTGACCCCCCTAAATCGGAGCGGCCTCCCTAATCTGATCGCTGGACATGATATTGTCCCGGAACTGCTACAGACGGAACTGACACCGCCTGCCTTGACAGCGTTGGCACTCGATTTTCTGAAACATCCACAGAAACGGGAAAAACAGCGCGAGGCACTTCAAGCAGTCCATGCACAACTCGGTACTGCTGGTGCTGCTGAACGCACTGCCGAATTAGTGTTTTTAAATATTCGCCAAGCGTGAGGGAAGACCCTTAGCCCAATGAAACTCACACCCTCCTTCAACCTTGCCTCGCTACAGAAAAGACTGCTTTCCGGTCCCGGACGCTTTCTATTGATTCCGCTTAGTTGGTTCTATGGTGTGGGTGTTTGGATCCGAAATTGGCTTTATGCGTTAGGTCTGTTTAAGGCACGCACGTTGCCGTGTCGCGTCATCAGTGTCGGTAATATCGCTGTTGGTGGGACAGGGAAAACCCCGGCTGTTATCGCGCTTGCGAAACACCTGCAAAACGAGAACCTACGCGTCGCTATTCTACTGCGCGGTTATAAACGCCACTCGCGTGAAAAAGTAACAGTCGTCTCGGATGGTAAAAGGGTGTGTGCTTCCTTAAAAGAGAGCGGCGATGAAGCCCATATGATGGCAAGACAGCTCAACGGTATTCCGATTGTTGTAAGTCGTCAACGCTATCAGGCAGGCCAGGTCGCACTTGAACGCTTTGGGGTAGATGTCCTACTTTTAGATGATGGATTCCAACATCGGCAGCTGACGCGTGATGTTGATATACTCACTGTTCCCGCAGATTTTGCCGCGCCAGAATACCCTTTAAAAAACAGAAAGCGATTATTACCTGCAGGGACCTTGCGCGAACTACCGACTGCTCTCCGACGCGCAGATGTGATCCTATTGACACATACCGATATGGTTGACGACCTGTCCCATACCAAAGAGACATTACAGCGGTTAGCACCGGATGTGCTGATTCTGGAGAGCGTCCATCAGCCGGTCCATTTCTATCCTTTAGCATCCTCTAAAGCACCCGGTAGGGATGCCATGTCTATAGAAGGAAAACGGGTTCTCGCTGTTTGCGGGATCGGAAATCCAGAGGCGTTTGTCAAAACCCTTATGCGCTGTTCTCCGGAAAGTGTGAAATTGTTGGCGTATCCGGATCATCACGTTTATACCGAGGCGGACTTGGCACGGATAGGGACCGTATTTCAAGCTGCACAAGCGGATCTGATTGTCACCACACAAAAGGATGAGCAGAAAATAGGTGCGGTTAGGAAACCGCACCTACCTATATTTGTGCTTGAGATCGCTTTAGTTATTACGGATGGTGTTGAACCCCTTGAATTATTGCGGAGTCCTCTGTAATTTGGGTGCGGTTAGGAAACCGCACCTACCCATATTTGTGCTTGAGATCGCTTTAGGGCGGTTAGGAAACCACAACTATCTATATTTGCGTAATTTGGGTTGCGAACGTTGTTTGTCCAACCATTTGACCGAAAAATGGAGCAGGTTCTCCATGATTTTATCGTTGATTCGGACATCTTCCTCCGTCTCGTTTTTCAAGCTGGTAACAATATATAACCCCTTCTGGAACGGGAGGAGGAGCAGGGCGGATGCGTTTTCAAACCCGTCACTTGGCAGTCCGGCTGCGGCGGTATTGGTTTTCGCGAGAGATGTCCATTTTCCAAGTGGGTCGAGCCACATATCATCAAGGCGAATAAGAGGTTGCTCCATTGCCTCCGGATCGGTCGAGTGGTTTCCGTTGAGTGGATTTGGGTATTGGAAGATTCGTGAACGTCTGCCGCGCAATGTCGGAAATAACTCATAAGTTTCGTCACATGCGATGCCGGTGAGCGGTTCCGGTATCCATCCAGCCCCGCGGCGTTGTTTGGTGCTGGTTTTGACATCCTGTCCGGAGACGATAGCGACTCCGCCTTGACCGACGAAATTCTTAATCCGGTGTTCAGCATCAATGTTCAGTCGGTAGCCGGATTTGTAAATTTCACCGTTGCCGATCCACAAAATATCGGTTTTCGGGAGTCTATCGGTTCGCAAATCCTGTACTTCCCTGTAAATCATGTGATGTTCGTGAATATATTCGAAACGTTCCAAGACAGGGAATTCGACTGTAGATGTATTCCCTGTAAATGCCATCAGTCTGATTGGCATCGCCATTTGGACTTCTGAGCGTGTAACATTCGGTGTTTTGGGGACCCCGTCATTCGGTTTCCAAAATTTGGTGTTGAAAGTCGCTTTTACGTTTCCGACAACGCGGTTGCGTATCAATTTTAGGCGGCGTACGCGTTGTTTTGCAGTGTTTAGACTGCCGGGTTGCGGGTAAACGAGCGGTGCGAGTGCCTCGTGCCGGACAGCGTTCTCGTGGATCTGTTCAAAGATAGAGGCGTGGGTGGTAATCTTGGCGCGGTTTAGGGGCAGGAGCCGCTTGTGAATAGGGAACCCGCGTCGGAATTTGTTATCAAAGCGGCGGAAGGCGTTTTCGACATCCCATCGCCGGCTGTAGCTGATATCAATGGTCTTCAAATCAATGCGTTCTTCGTTGACGTTCGTCACGTATCCGTGAACGACATTGATGCCGTGGATAGGTTCACCCTCTTTGTCTGCAATAGCGATGTCCTCATTATCACTCATGTCGAGGATTGTGTCGGTCAAGCCGCTGAGACTGAAGAGTTCGGGTTGATATTTCTCCGCGCTTTCGACGATATTGCAATAGTCTCGCGGGAAAATAATATCCGCGTCGCGGAAAGAGATGAAATCGAGCTTAATTTTTTTATAATTTCGGATTGTCAACCTCTCATGCTTTCGGATACGCTGAAAGGGTCCCACATTATGTCCTGCGACGGGTTGGATCGGAAGTTTCTGAACGCTGAAGGCATCAATATGGTATTTAAACTCGAAGTTCCTTGCCCATTGCGGTGCGCCATCATGGAGCACAACATGCCCGAGCCGGATCTGGTAAGGCGTATTGTTTTCAAAAACGAGGGCGTAACCGTCTTTATCGTTGCCTTCGGCGCGACACCGCAACCCGCGGTCATCGCGTCGGTTCAGCGCATTAATATCGTGCTTATACTCAACTTCGTAGCTCCACTGGTCTCTGTAACCGTTGTTGTGGCCATCTTTTATATCCATCAATGTATAGTGTTTTTCATTATAGTCTTTGAGGATAGCCGTGTATTCTCCGTTATGATCGCCCCAACGGACTCGGATTTTGATTCGGGTCCCGACCATACGTTCAATAAGCCTGTCATAGGTCTCCTGTTTCTCGAAATATTCGGCAGATTCGTCGAGTCTATCGATGCCTGTTATATCCCCTTTTCCGCCGAGGGCTTCCTGATATGCCTGGTTATACTGTTGAAACCGTCCGCCTACACTGCTCTTAACGCGTTGAGACACCATACTGATAGCATTTGATGAAGCCTCTCTGAGGGCGACGAACATGTTTCGGATTTTCCGCCGGACTTTGTAGATAAGGGGTGGGTGGTAGACGCGCTCAAGTTCCCAGACGCGTTCCCTTAATTCGCGTTCGTTCATCGCATCATGATAGCGGATGTATGCGACAATTTGCTCTTCACGTTCCTTGTTGGTGAAGATATAACTCGGTGCATGCCCGCGTTGTCGGGATTCCTCGGAGATGATCTCCATACCTGTGAACTCAAGCCGCATTGTGCCTCGGTAACGTCTCCCGTCCTTCATCTGAAAAACGACATATTTGTTAAGAAGTGTCTTGAGGAGTTTATCCTTCTGAAAAAGTCTTATCAGATAGAATATACCACTGAAAAGGAAGAGAATTACGACCATGAGCCCGTAGAAGCGGACGTTTGGCCAGATATTGCGTGCCCCTTTCGAGACCGTTTCGGTAATCGTAGTATCCTGTGCAAATGCTACAGACAAAAATGTAAGCGAGAAAAAAAGAGCGGTTAGCGTATAGGGTCGAAAGTAGTGCTTTAAAAGATGTACGATCCTTATGTTTTTAAGCATCTGTCTGTCCTCCTTCTATCGTGGACGGCACGACGGTGCGTGCCTACTACTTTGCAACGAAAAATTAGTAAATATTAACGCCGTTCTCGGCGGCGATTCGTCGGACGTTGCTATTCGCGAGCGGAATTTTTTCCGCGGGTAGATGTTCTATTAATCCGTAACCGTCCGGATAGTGTGCGTCAAAACGTTTGAGGGCTACACCGAGTGCCAATTCACCTTCGCCAGGGACCTCTTCATTGAGGTGGAGTACCAAACCGTTCTGAACGCTGATGTCCTTAATATGCGCCATAGGTGCGACGGGACCCATTACGTCAAAAATGTGGTTCAGCCTGTCTTCGCTATTATAGACCTGTCGGAGCGTTTGGAAGTGGTTGACAAAATCCATGACGATGCGTAGCCGATCGGAACCGACACGCTCTACGACTTCGCGACAGGTTTCCGGTGAATCCATGATAGAGACGGCATGCGTCTCCATAACAAGCGTCAGTTCATGGTGTTCGGCATGTTCGGCAATCGGTTTCAACGTTTCAATCAACCGTTCCATTGATTCTGGGAGATGGTTATCTCGGTGAGATGTCCAAGCCCCATCAGGATTGAGACTGCCCGGACGGAACAGGTAGTGGTGTGCGTTGAGCGAAACAGCGGTTGCCATACCGCGTTGAACGCTTTCAATAGCAGCTTCTCGGACGGCGGCATCTGGGTGAAAGAGGCATTCGTCGTAAGTTATGCCGAATTGCACGAGGTCAAGTTCCGCTGCTTCCAGCTTATGGGCACAACGCGTACAAGCGTCTGGCGGTACAGCCGGGATTTCCGAGCTGCGGAAATGGAAGCTTAAGCCTGTAAATTCCAGAGCCTTGATATTTGCGATTTCATCTGATGTCAGTGTGCGGAAGTCGCCGCAGAGTCCAACAACGCCGAGTCTCATATTATTTTCCTTTTATTCCGAAGTCGGTGCAAAAACCTCCAATTCCTTTAGGAGATTTTTGGCACGTACAAGGTCATTTGTATCCAAGCCTTCTGAGAACCACGCATATATCGGTTTTAGCAAGTTGTATGCGTCTTCCCCACGATTTTGTGTGTGCCATAGTGTACTTAAGCTGAGTGCGGCGCGGAGTTCCCATGATTTCGCGTTTTGTTGTCGTGCTATCGCTACCGCTTCCTGAAAATAGGATTCTGCTTGTGCAGCAGTGGATTCGGTATTTCCACTTTTCTCAGCGAGGATAAGAGAGAGTTCACCTTTCTGTCGGGCGAGTTCTGCTGCATAAGTGCGTTCACCTGTGCGGACGATAACCTGCGATGCGGTATCAAGTGTCTGTAGTGCCAAACAATATTGCCCCGCGCGTTGATAGGCTTGTGCAAGCAGTGCAAGAAAGAGCGGCATCAGTAACCCGCCCCTTGTCTCTTCCCAAGCGGCGATGCCTTCGCGAATCGTGGCGATGCCTTCTGTGGGGCAATTCTGCTCTGCGAATGCCCATCCCTTCAGCACTGTTGCTGCGGCTTCCCATGCCGAAAACCCGTGTTGTTGACAGATCTGTAGCATCTGCGTTGCTGCGGTGCTGACTACCTCCGCCTCACCGCGGTATTGATAAAGCACGGTTTTAAAGTGGAGTGACACGGCTTCACTAAACGGATGGTTCGTCTTCTTTCCGATGCTTACGGCTTTATTAATCCGTTCTTCTGCCTGGATAGGATAACCGATGCACCACAAGAGGGGCGAAGAGTAGGCGAGAAGCGTCATACCGGGTTCCGCTGCATAGTGGAGAAATTCTGGGACCGGGTGATGCTGGGGCTGATAGCGTTCAATGCCTGCCTCCAGGTGTGCTAATGCACTGTTGAATTCGCTTAAATAGTAGAGTGTTGCCCCGAGGGCGCGATGTGCCTCGACTTCAAACGCTTGATTTTCTGCTTGTTTGGCAATAACGTCGCAGGCTTCGCCGAGTTCGCGGGCGGAGAGAATGCGTCCACGGACGAGATGTGAGAGCCACAACCCGAACAGCACTGGGAATCGGAGGTCTTTTACGCGATCCGGCAAGCCATTGGATCCCTCTGCTAAAGCGGTTTCCTCTTGTGAAGTCCCGCGGTGATGTGCTTCGCTCCTTTTTTCCAATGTTTCCAGCAGCTCACGTGCGCGTGTATAGGCGACTTCCACCTCCGGTGAGGCATATCCTTTGGTCGCGATGAGCGCGGTACCGAGTGTGGTTTGTAGCTCCAATTCACGCCGTTCAGCGGCTTCCTGCAGCTCCGGTGTGTTGATGTTCGTTGAAAGCATTTCAAGTGCTGCGAGTCCCTGCGTGATATGGCGTACACCTTCTACGTTTGCGGAGCGTTCTAAGGCGCGATGTGCTGCGGTGTGCCAATAGTCAACGGCTTTTTCGGGGATCCCAGCTTCGGTGTAATGATACGCTACGAGTTCCGGTTGGAAGGTGTCCGCGCTCTCCAGTACTGCTGCGATCTGTTGATGATACTGCTGACGTTTGCTTTTTAGGAGCGACTGATAAGCCGTCTCACGGAGGAGCGGATGCCTAAAGGTGTAACGAAACTGGTTGTCAGGCATCTCATTGCGATTGAGAATAAAGGCATTTACTAATTGGTCCAATTCATTTTTCAAGGCTACAAAATCGGTGCAGCTATTATTTCCGAGGTTGACTCCTGATGCGATCTTATGAAGTAACTCGGCTGTCCACTCTCTACCGAGCGTTGCCCCGAGTTGGATGATCTCTTTGGCGGTTCCGAGTTCGTCGAGCCGTGCTGTCAGTAAATCTTGTAGCGTCACAGGCACCTGCATTGTTTCGGATTGTGCAGGCGTTGCCTCCAGTGTGAGTGCGTCGCCTTCAAGTATCATCTGGGTGAGTTCCTCAACAAACAGCGGGACTCCTTCGGTCATCTCAATGATCTGGGTGTATAGGTTCGGTGGCAGTTGCGTATCGCCTGCAACGTGCTGAATCATTGTTTCGACTTCGGGCGGTGTCAGTGCCTCCAACTGCAGTGTATTCGCCCATGGGGGTTGCAAGAGTTTCTCCAGAATTTCGCTATCTATGGCAGCATTTGTAGCATTTGTAAGGGGTCTATCAGTGCCATCTTCAATAGACTGTACGTTGTGCCGACTTTTGTATACGATCGAGGGGTGTGTGTCGGGTCGTCGGGACAAGATTGTGAAAATTCTGGCGTTTTCGATCCTTTCGATTAAAAGTGTGAGAAATTCTATACTGGATGGATCGACCCAGTGGAGGTCTTCCACGACGAAGAGTATCGGTTTCTGTTCTGACATCTTCAGCAAAATTTGGACGAGGACTTCCAAGGTCTGTTGTCGGCGCTGTCTTCGCAGCCATTCGGATGGGTATGTATCCTGTTTGATCGGTTTACCGTATAGGCGATCCCCGGTGCTGGTTTCTGTTCGCCACGGTATGTCCAATAACTCAGCAAGGAGTGGAAGGGTTTCTGGGGTCTCCGCTTGTGCTTCCGCATCTTGCCCGACAGTTGGGACGTTATAGACCCGCAGCAAATTTTCAAGTTTTTCGAGGCGGGTCTCCGCAGTGTCTGTGCTTGTAAACTGTACAACATGTTCTTGGAATAGCGAAAGAATAGGGTACAGTGGACTGTTCTGGTAATAGGGTGAGCATCTCCCCTCTAAAGTGACTGCATCTGGATAGTTCTTCAGATGTTCTTGAATTAGCTGTACGCATCTTGATTTTCCGATGCCTGCCTCGCCTTCTATGAGGAGTGCTTGTCCGTTGGCTGTGAGTACTTCTGCCCACCCTTGTTTGAGGCGTTCCACGGCTTGCTCGCGTCCGATAAGGGGTGTCAATCCGCTTTCACCGGCGATATCCAGTCGGCTTTGGGCGCGGATTTCGCCGGATACTTGATAGATATTCACAGGTTGTGAAATACCACGGAGTGCGGAAGCACCGAGTGCGTCGCACTGGAAAAAACCCTCAACGAGTTGATGCGTCGTACCGCCAATCACGATGTTATTTGGTGCTGCGAGTTCTTGCATTCTTGCGGCGACATTTGGTGTTTTACCGACGATGTCAATCGCTTCGGGAGATTCCTGTGCTGAGATGTGCCAAACGACCACCCGTCCTGTATCAATGCTGATGCGGACTTTAATCTCTACGTCGTAGGTCTTGCGGAGGTAAGGATTCAAGGTTTCTATAGCGGCGACAATACCTAATGCGGCTCGGACGGCACGATGTGCGGCATCTTCGTGTGCGATCGGATAGCCGAAATAGACGAGGACACCGTCGCCGAAGTAGCGTGCAATGTGTCCATTGTGCGCTAAAACCACCTCCATGATACAGGTTCGGTATATCTCTAAGAGGTTTC
Organism: Candidatus Poribacteria bacterium; assembly: GCA_963668035.1. GTDB lineage: Bacteria > Poribacteria > WGA-4E > WGA-4E > WGA-3G > WGA-3G. The sequence goes on from OY764073.1 coordinate 3,639,683, forward strand.
GGAGTTCTTCCGGGTCGAGTTTTTCGGTGAATGCGGTGGAGTCGACAATATCACAGAACAGGACAGTTAGCTGGCGGCGTTCGGCCCCGTGTGGCAATGCCTGTTCAATAGCAACCGTATCTGCAGGGCGTTCAGGAGAAAGCGAGGTGCCGTCCAGCGGCATCCCACATTCACCGCAAAATTTGTGTGACGGGTTCAAAAACCCACAATTTGCGCAGAGTTTGTGCTGCATAAGCGGTTCCTTCGTTCATTCCAGCGCGGTTATATATCGCCCTCACCGGGGCTGGAAGCGGTTCTACTTCCTAAATTGGTCAAGGTATTCTTGCAATTCTGTATCTCGTGGATCCAATTTGTATGCTTCTTGATAGTAATCGAGAGCCCTATCGGTTTTACCAACTTTCATAAAGAACGAACCGAGGTTGCGATAGGCGACACTATGTGTCGGTTTCAGATCTAAGGCATAGAGAAAGTGATCTCTGGCGCGTAACAGATAGGTTTTTGTATCTCCGATGAGAACGTTGAGCGTGATTTCATTTTCCCAGCGTTGCCTGTAAACTTCGCCGTAGAGTTTTTTCGCCTCCGCCTCAATAGCATCAGCGACGGTTTCATCGCGTGTTTTGAGCGTGATTACGCCAGATGTTATTTTATCAATAGCGACTTTGAGCTCTGTCAATGCTTCGTCAGGTGTTTCGTCTCTGAGTTCTTTTTCCCATGAGGGCCAGCTCGGTCCGGCATATTTAAGTCCTTGTTCGTAGTAAACGGTGCCGAGGTCGTTAAAGATTTCGGCGTTTTCGGGGCGCATCTTGATTGCTTGGCTGTAAAGTTCAATGGCTTGTTGATATTGTCCGGCGTTGAAGGCATCTGTCGCATGGGTGCGAATCTGCTTGAACTCTTCGCTTTCTAAATTGACAGCGATCCCCAACTTCGCCTTGTCTCCGACGAAAAAATAGATGCTGCCAACGAGGATAATGGCAAGACAGACAGCAATGAGTGTTGGTAGTTGCAATTTCATTTTTTTATCCTTATCAGTTGTCGGTTGTCAGTTGTCGGTTAAAAGAGGTTGTTGGTTGCACAGAGTGCCTCTTTAACCGATGACCGATGACTGGTAACTAACGACTATAATAACACTTATCTTCGCCGATTGTTTCTATTAAAAGTGACACGGATGGTTTCATGCACACCGTCTCGTTCAAAATGGAGTAACGTCCTGTATTGGGACCGGATGTTTTCATCGACGATTCTAAAAACTTCCAGCGAATGAATTTTCGTGTCGTCGATTTGATAGATGAGGTCCCCGCGTTTAAGCGCGTTCGTCAATCCACTCTGTTTATCAACGTGTGTGATAACAATCCCTGGTCTCTGATATTTGCGCGCCATCGCCTTGTCAGGTTGTGCAAATGTGATCCCCCATCCGGGGGGTGTATGATTCCATTGTCGGGTTTTTAGCGTGAATTTCGTCTGCCGTTTTTTACCGCGACGGCTGAACTCACATCTGATCGGTTGATTGAGGGGCAGCAGGCGTGTGAGTGCGTGAAAGTCTTCTTTACCCCTTATTTGATGTCCCGAAATGCGGACAATGACATCCCCCCGCTTAATCCCCGCCTTAGCGATAGGGCTCTGTTTCTCTATTTCTGAGACCAAAATCCCGGCATTAAGCGGTATTGCTAATTTTTCTGCTAACGCCTCGGTTATCGTTTGCACCTCCACAGCGAGATAAGGCGGGATAACGTTGCCGTATTCGCTGAGTTGCTGCAGGACTTTTTTCGCCTTGTTGACAGGGATGGCGAAACCGACACCTTGTGAACCGCCACTGGTTGAACGGATAAAGGTGTTTATGCCGATGAGTTCCCCTTGTATGTTTACCAATGCCCCGCCACTGTTTCCTCGATTGATGGAGGCATCTGTCTGAATCAGGTTTTCATGATAGAGGTTGTTGACGATCAGGGAACGTTTCGTCGCGCTCACGATGCCAGCTGTAACGGTCGGTTGCGCGTTGCCTATTGATAAACCGAAGGGATTTCCAATTGCGACAGCCCATTCGCCTATCAAAAGGGATTCTGAATCTCCCCACTGAATCTCCGGTAAGTTTGTATCTGCATCTACCCCCAAAAGCGCGAGATCGGAGAAATAGTCGTATCCCAATATTTCTGCTGTAAACTCCTGTCCATCAGATGCGATAACAGTGATGTCATCCGCTCCTTCAATGACGTGATGGTTCGTCAAGATATGTCCGTTTTTGTCGACGATGACCCCCGAACCGACTGTTTGGAACGAACGCCTGCGGGAAAAAGGGATTTCGCCCCAAAACAGATCGTCAAAGGTTGGCTGTGTCTGAACGTTCCGGACAGCACTGATGTTGACGACTGTCGGACTGGCTTTCGTGACTGCTGTGACGATTGCGGTCTGCCGCGATGCGGTTACTGCGTTTTGGGTGGCTTCTTTGCTGAATTCCGCGCTGTAGCCGTTGTTAAATAGCAGAGACAGACATATCAGTCCGAAGATACAGTTATAATAAAGGCATGAACGTACCATAATGCGTATTGGGGTTAGAAACTCCTGCTACAATGAACGTGTCAACTTCAGGGAGATGCGGTATCCCTCTAAGTCTGGATCGGTATCAATGATTTCTTGGACCGCTTCGGGTGTTCGGCGTTTCGCGGGAAAATCGTCGGCATTCGCGCATCGGAGTGTGATCCTTGCCCCGACTGCGCTGGCAGCCCGTAGGTTTTCCAGTTTTACCTTTTCCAATGTATCATAAGCCGTATGACCGAAACCCCTACCAGAAGGGAGTGCCTCCGGGTCGCCTACGTGACTTGAAGGTACGCCTTTTAGGAAAAATGGAAAGTGGTCGGAGTAGGAATGCACTTTCTGTCCGACAGGCATTTCGGCATGCATCTGCTCACGTGCGGTGTTAAAGAACGGTCCGAGCGCGTCCCAACGATGTAGGACTATCCCTTTGCGACTTGTTCCGCCCGCGGCATCCATATTCAGCATGAACCGGATATTATCTAATTCTGAGTCGTGTGCATCGACGTATCGAAACGCGCCTGTGAGTCCAATTTCCTCTGTGCCGAAGGCGATGAACCGGACGGTATGTTTCAGCGAATCGCCGGCATACGCGGAGAGGACCCGGGCGGCTTCTATGACGGATACCATGCCTGAGGCGGGGTCATGCGCGCCTTGCGAAATATCGTGTCCATCATAGTGGCAGCCGACAATCACCATCTCCTCACTGTTTTCGCGGCCCGGTAGGTCCGCAACGACGTTCCATGATGTGCGGGGTTCGTTGATGTCTGTGGTTTGGAGCTTCAGTGTCACTTTTCCTTGTTTGCGTTCCAAAAGCCGCATCAAAAATTCGCCGTCCTCTTTACAAACGGAGATACCTGGGATCGGTGCGGGTCTATTATTTTGGAGGCTCCCTGTTTCGGGGCCGACCCCTGGGTGTTCACTGACGAAAATGAACCCACTCGCGCCGGCGAGTACTGCCCGTTCAAACTTCTCTTTGCGATGTATCCATCTCCCAAGATCAGGCGGTGAAGCACTTTTCGCCATGACGAGGGTATTGGCAGCGGTATCACCGAGTGCTTCATATTCCGCAGGACTTCCGTATCCAGCGGAGACGAGCTCTGTGGTGATGTCGGCAGTAGGGCAGTAAGGGAGCGAGATGCAATGCAGTGTTCGGCGGATAGGTGCCAGCACTTCAAGGGTCGCCGCGCCACGCGTCCAACCTGCATAAGGATACTCTTCAAGCCTAACGTTTTGGAGTCCGTATCGTTTGAAGCAGTCTGCAATGAAGTTCGCGGCTGCATACTCTTCAGGCGTGCCGGCGAATCTTGCACCGTATTCATCGCATAAGACGGTCAAGTTCTCCATAACTTCTTGCGAAGTATAGATATCACCGACCATCTGCCGGTCGAACTGCAAGTAAGGGTTCGTTTTGCTCATAGGTTTCGGTGTTCTCTCGGTTTTTGATGGTTTCGGGTGGTAGCGATTCCATTCTTGCGTTGGCGATCTTTTTCAATTGCCATAGGTCTAATAGTTGAATGCGTCGATACCGTTTTTCAAGGATTTTGCACGTTTTAAACTGATTGAGGAGTGCTTCTGTATCTTCAACGGCGCAACCGATTAATTGTGCTATTTTCTTTGTCGACAATGGACGTAAGGTGCATTGTGAACCGGTACGATTCTGCTTCGGCGCGTCGGCGTATTTTTGCAACAGCAGTGCCAATCTTGATGCGGGGCTCCGAAACGCAATGTTTGTAAATGGGTTCGTTGTTGTGTGTTGCGATTGCCTCCGTATCTTGGTTAAATCAATAGTGCTTGATTCTTTGGATTTTACCTTTAAACGGCGTTTTATAGCATTTATGGCGGATCGGACCCGCTGCAGCATCGGACGTTTAAATGGCATCGCTAAATGCGTTTTTCGCTTCAGAAAAAATTGGAAATTCTGTGCGCGAACGCTACCGATGACAACTTCTGTAAGCGTTTCAGCGGTGATGTTCCGATGTGCTTCGTTATCGTTCCATTCGACTGCGCCAAAGATTTCCCCCGGTTCCAGTACTGTTAAGGTAATAGGTTCGCCTTCAGACGGTGTTTCATAGATTTTGACCCGCCCCTCCTTCAGCAGATAAACGCCTTCGGTAGAGATGGTGTCGCCATATTTCAGTTGTTTGAAGGTCGTTATGCGTTTGAGTGCGTTTGCGTCTGATTCGGAGATATCTTGGAATATATCTATCTGTTTAACACACCAGAATCTCTCTGGAGTTCCTTTTCGTCCCGTCATGTTTTGGCTACCTGTGTGCACTTTTGGTGTTATGGATTGCGATTACTCGCCTTTATCCTTAATTATACCAATATATTGCTGATAAATCAAGGGAAATCGGGAATTTGACAGAGACATTCAATTGTACGATTTGGATATTGGTTTCACTTTACATAGGTGAATATTATTAGGAAAAAATCGCGAGCACAGCTCGCTCCTACAGGCGAAAAAATTCACATATATAAAGTGAATAGGTACAATTGAATGGCCCTGGGAATTTGATTTTTGGTTAATAGCCATATCGACCTTTGCTTTGTTAGATGTCACTGGTAAGGATGAACCCCCAATCCCACTTTTCCATACGATGCTGGACAACTGTGGCTGTGGCTGATGGATAAATCGCTTGGTGCTTCAACATCTCAAGCAGCGGATGGTCTACCGAAACACAGAACATGTGGACATACTCATCAAGTGGCTCGGTGATTGCCCGCTCCGCACACGGGCCGAATTGAACGTGTAACAGTGGCATCGGAGCGTGCGTACTTTGCAAAATGATGTCTTTTTTTTCTGCTAACGACAGATAAGAGACCTCTCCGAAGTGGTCTCGTAAAATTGGCTCTACTTTTCGCATCCGCTTAGCATCTAAAGAGATGATTCCTAACCTTGTTGCGATTGACATGGGTGCAAGCGGGAAACGTTTTAGCATGAGCGCGACGCGGTTTGGACGTTGGCTGTCGGCATCCATGGAGATGGCATACCCGCGAGCACAGCGCGGATAAAGTTTTGGAAAAGCATGGACGAATATTGAGACCGGAAGATACCGTCCGCGGTATTTGGGGTGAACTTTCAAGTCGCAAAGGTACCATACCCGCTTCGGCTTTTTATCGGACGTAGGGGGTACACGGCGCAAAATCGCAGCCGCTACGGCTACCACTCGATCTCCATCAAGCACCACATAGTAGCGGAGTTGACCTAACCGTGTGAAGAACGCGAAGTAATCTTCACCGTGATCAATTTCAAATCGGTCTTCACCCAACGGGTAACTGGTTCCTTTTTCTAAGTCAGCGATCCGAGATTCAAAAATTTTCCACTCCTCTTTGCGTAATTCTCTGATATTTAAAGAACGATTCTTCCACATCCGACACCTCAATGCTCCTACGATGCGCGTGTATGGGGACCACGTATATCGCGATAGATGCGCCGCTTTCGTGCCTTGTAAAGTCCTTCATAAAGCGAGTTGAAGACGTAGGCGCCGAGACGTAATCCCTGTTCAATGTAGTATCTATTTTCGACAGCCGCGTCCCAGGCAGGGCGAAGGACATCAAAGAAATCGTCCGCGTGTTTAATATCAAGGTCTTCATGAAGATTGTAGTGAATCAGTTTTTCGGCAGGGATCCAGTCATGACGCACAACCTGTTCGCCGAGCCAGCTTGCGATGTCTGAAAACATCCGCTCGATGATCCCCATGACACCCGCACCGATCAAGTATTCATCCATCACACAAGCACCGATAAGCACTGTGTTAAAAGCGCGAACTTCGGGCCACATTGCACGTTTGTCAATATCTTCGGGTTTAATGCCGGCTAACCGGTCCAGGAAAGCGAGAAACGTTCTCTCATGCATAAGTGACGTATTGCCTTCACCGTGTTCTTCCCAAACGTTGCGGATAACCTCTAAGCGCAATTCGGATGTCGGAATTTTGGCGGCGAGTGCTGCCATCGGACGGTTGAAGAACACGACAGCAAAATGGAATTGGATTTGTGTTTCGACAAAATCATCGAATTCAAAAGTGCCGTTGCGCAAAGCTTCAAAGTATGGATTCATCGATACACTCGTCTCTTTCAGGATGTTGTTAATGTTTATGTCCATTAGTGATTATCTCCTTTTGCCGACATGAACGCTGGTATAAAACAGGCTGCGTTCGATTTCTTGGAATCGGGTCCCCAACGCCGTATTGAACTCGAATGAATCGCCAAAGTAGGTTGAAAGATCGGTGTAATTATTCAGTTGACGATACAGTACGCTCGCGCCTGGTTTCATCTCGTTTTGAAGATAACCGATGAGAGCGGCGATCCCAGTGAGTGGCATCCAATCCATAATGTTGGAGAGCGATATGAGATCGAAACGCTGCAGTTCTGGCACTTGATCCAGCGTACCCTCAACCATCTGAAAACGGTAATCGGCAGGTGGGGCTGAGAGATAGTAGGGTAAGCTCTCCGGGCGTTGGAGATAGTATCCAAGAAGGACATGGTGCAGAAAATAATTATCGAACGCCGCCGCATCTGTCAATCCTTTTTCAAATAGCTGCTGAAAGTAGCGCGGATAACTCCCGGATTCAGCGTGCTGTGTAGCGTCTGGACCAAACATCGCATTTAGCAGCGAGTCGCTGAAGTAGAGATCGAACGCCACTGGCCAATACTTACTTGAGAAGAGTATTTTCGAGACCTCAGCGAAGCGGTCTTTTTCATTAAACAGTGCGCGGATGTCAGCTTCGTCAGCAACCAAGTCGAAGATAAATTCGCGTAAACCGCGGAAGAGGGACTCAAAGTTCCCATTTTGATTGAGCCCGCTCGGATCGCTGGTCCCGATATTAAATCTGTGATTCCGCGCAGCTGCATCAGCATCCCGTAGGGCAGTCATTTTCTCCCGAACGCGTTCTAATTGTGCCGGATTAAAGTCGACCAATGTGATATGCAAGTCGGGGAACAGTGCTTGCAGTGTTAGGGCGGTGCACCCCCCGGAAGCGATTAGCAGGACGTTGTTTGCTTTTGTTAATCGGATTAACTCCGCCTCGATCATGGGGTCTTCTCTGACGACTGCAAACTGTACCTTATTATCTTGCATGTGCCTTGACTCCGAAAATAACCGCTGCGTGCAGTGTCCTTTACGCTTACTGTTTGAGGTCACCCCAGGTCGTTGTTAATTTACCCGCGGATGAAACGGCAAGAGCCTTCTCAAGACCGTCCTCCATAATAGTACTCAGGTCATCTTCGGTGAGCGCAGCATTGAAGATCGCAACTTCATCAAGGACTCCCTTGAAATCCCAGCCTGCGCCGCCTTTCCAGCGGGTTAACCAGATAGAACCGCCATCGTTATTCTGCGTGAAAGTCGGTTTCCCGACCTTCAAATCCGCGACGGTTTCGCCATCCACATAGAGTGCCAGCGTTTTACTGTCGTGGGTGAGGGCGACAAAACTCCATTCCTCCATCTCCCATGTTCCTCCGCGGATTTGGCTGTTATCTATCACATTGTTGAATAGAAAACTACCGTAGAAGTCATCTGGACCGATCAGAATGTTTGGGTTGTGCCAGTCCCTTTCCATCAATCGTACGTGGGGGCCGGAAGGGTTGCCAAGCGGTTTCACCCAGAGCAGATACGTAAATCCGTCAAGGAAGTCATCCGTGGTCTTGCTCGCTGGGATAACGACATGGTTGCTTCCATCGAATTCGATTCCCATACCTTCTTTGCCTTCAACCCGTTTCGCATCAACAATTTTCCCATCGTTACCGTTTCCAGAGGAGTCCTTAACTGTATTCCCCTTCCCTTGATCAAAGTGCCATGCGCCCATAAGGGTTTCTGGATCGATTTCGGATGTGCTTTCCTGAATCCCTATTCCTAAAATAAAGAGAACTGCCATAGCGATAAAAGCACCTATAACTCTCATCGTTTTTAACCTCCGTTTTGAAACCATGTATTCAGTTCAGATTTGCCATCTTTTCCGTTGTCAAGATTATACCGTAAAACTATCTACAGCGCAATACTCTTCGGGCAGGGCTATTCAATTGTACCTATTCACTTTACGTATGTGAATTTTTTCGCCTGTAGGAGCGAAACGAGTTACTGTGAAATTTTTGTTGACGTGTTTAAGGTTCTGGGATCGTTGTTTTGCTGCGTGTTGTTGCGTTGTTAGGATGTGGTGCACTGCACGTTGGATCGCTGCCAAAAACTTTACACACCCCTCCGAGGCAATCTGTAATATCTTTAGGACTTACGCAATATTGACCAAAATAGTAGGTTTTTGAAGCTGTTGTCGGATGTCCTCATCGAGTAGACTTTCTTTGAGTTGATAAATCGTTTGACCGGCTGCACGGGCAGCCCGCGTCAAACTCACCCAAACCCATAAACAACACGCAATGTGATTGCGTTGTGCACGATGCTTGCGATACTGACACGCCCCGATACCCGTCGTTTGCTTCAGTTCTCGGTGAAGTTGCTCAATCTTCCAGCGGAGACGACTTTTTCTGCGCGTCGCTTCAGCATCGGATTGAGATAAATTGTTGGTCGCGATATATTCCGTGCGACCGGAGGCGGACGCCAGCCGGAACACCTTCACCTGATGACCTTTCGGAAACTTTTTGATATGCACGAGGGGGCCCGCAGTCGCTTCAGCAGATGTCCACGTCAACGTCTCAACACGTTGGTAATCCGAGGCAGCTGACCTACTCACAAGGCGGTTGCGTTTCAAAGGCGCATAGTAGACTTTGCAAATCGCTTCAATCGCTTTCGCATAGGGTTTTGAGACCACCGTATCGTCAAACAGGAGGTATCCATCCGGGTCAAACTCTATGTCGTTTTTCACGGACCGCCAGAGATCGCCCGCAGAGAGGCGTTCTTCGCCGAGGAGACGGTTGAGTTGATCATGACTCCATTGATCTGTGTGATCCGCAAAGGACGTCTGCGTGAAGTTATCGACACTCGCCAACAGAAACTGACAATAATCGGAAAATGACGGTTGTTTCTTTTTTGAAAGTGGTAAGGTTTTCATAAACTCAGATTATACCATATTTTAAACGATTGCGTAAGTCCTATTAAAATTCCAATAAAGTAGGTTGGGTTGAACGGATGCCACCAAAACCCTCTAAATCATAGAAAAATAGAACTTCCTCCATACCCCCTACATTAACCAGAAACCGAGTGAAACCCAACGGGTGTCTGCTGAGGTTCCTCGCGATGGTGCCGGTATGAAGTTGGGTTTCACTAAGTTCTTGAGGGCATGCACCGATATTTTTCGGTTGAAGTCCATTTGAAATCTTCACGGTGGTTTCCTTCTCAGGTCCGTTCAACCCAACCTACAAGCTATCTTTAACCCCCTAAATCCCCCTTATCAGGGGGACTTTAAGAGGCAGTGCGTAAGTCCTAATCTTCAATTTCAAAACGATGAGAAACGCCTGGTGAGGTGATTGAATTGCGTCCGAGGTAAATAAACCTTATCTCTTCTCGGTAACGGCTTCGGCTCGTGCTAAAAAGACGCGTTCGGAAACCTCTGTGATTTTTGTCATAAAGGCACTTAATTTTTTTTGTACGCAAAAATCTGCGTTATATTTTTTAGGACTTACGCAACTTTTCTACGAAACGCCTTGCGATGTTCACTTGCAGCTGTTCATCATTTCACCGCATCGTGGACAGGTGTTTCCCCACTTTAAACGTCTGCCTTCACCGCAAACGTCGCAGACTCCAAGGGGATATTCATCCGGTTTCGCGCGACTACCGCCTCTCTTGTAGGTAATGATACGCCACACTGTTTCCCCATCTGCCTCGTAATAATAAAATGTGCCCTCCTTTTTGCCGTCGTAAGATTTGCCGACATGCTTGGGGTAGGAGCCTTTCATTACGATGTTCCCATTCTCGTGATAACCAATATAGGCGCCTTCGTGTTTTCCATCACGGAAGGTGGCTTCTGTCGCTTTGTTTCCACTCTTGTGGTATTGGATCCAAAGTCCTTCTTTCTTGCCAGCGATATAGCGACCTTCGCTTCGCTTGTTTCCGTTCGCGTAATAGGTGACCCAATAACCGTGTTTCTTGCCATTGACCATTTCACCAGTTGTTAATGAATTTGTCATGAATATATGAGCGTGACACGGCGAAATATTACGGTGCCACTTCCTCCTCCTGCGCCTCGGTCGTCGCTTTGAATACAGCATTCACTGCACCAAAAAGGGAGTGCGGTCACTTAGATACACCGTTTCTATAGACATATCACCCCTACGGGGTGAGGAAAGTGCCTGACAAGTCTTGTGAAAAGGTTAAAAACTTGTTAGCAGCAACTTGGGTTAGTATTACAATACTTCCTCGAGGTATGCCTCAAATTTCTCTAAAGTTTTCTTGCCGATGCCTTTGAAACCGTTGAGTTTCCCTTCATCAATCGCTGCCCGAAGTGAAGCGAGACTATCGACGCCGACCTCTTCGTAGAGTCGCTTAATTGTTTTCGCTCCCAATCCGGGGATCGGTACAAGCTCTACAACTGTTCGCGGTGTGTCTCCTGCGAATTCTTCAAATTTTGCGCTCGTGCCAGTGTCCAGAAATTCCGCAACGATTTTCGCGACGACTTCGCCAGCCCCTGGAATCTCCTCTATTAATCGTCCTTGGGCGATGAGATCCGACATCGGTTCGGGAAAGCGAGAGATATAATTCGACAACCACGGATATCGCGAGGCATGATCTTCTGGATAGTCGGCGATAATCAAAAACGTATGGAGTTCTAAGAACTTCAACGCAATTTCATCATTTTCATGCCACCGCGTGCGTCCTTTTGCATCAATGTAAGACCCCTCTTCTAAATTTTTTTCATCGTTCACTGTTTTTTCCTCCAATGTAATATCTGAATTGTGGCATCCCATAGCGCAACAGCAAGATATTCATCGTTCGGTGAGAATGCTAAAGATTGAATGCCGGTCGGGTAGGTCTTCCAGACGACCGATTCGCCCTCAGAGATGTCCCACACGCGAAGATTCCCTGCCTCATCCCCCGAAGCGAGATAATCTGAAGTCGGCGAAAAGGCGAGGGCACGCGTCCAATACGCCTCAAACCCACTTTTCGCAAGCCATTGCCTGCCTGTCCCAACTTCCCAGACACGGATCCCGGATTGCGCGTTTTTCTGTGTGTCAACGGCTACCAGGGTCGCATCGGGTGAAAATAGCACATTCCAAATCCCCAAAATCTCGCCGGTATCGAGAACTTGGATCGGATCTGTATCAGTTGCGTTCCAAACCTCAATGACCGTCCGATGCCCCTCACCGTCTCGGTAACTTCCTTCTGCTGCCGCGATAAATTGGCCATCACCTGAAAGCGTGAGTCCATTCCTAACGGGGAAACCTGTCTGAAGCGTTTTCAACTTTTGGGCAAATCCGTTAGCGTTCACACGCTCTGGACTTTGCTTAGCGAGTTGCCATACCTCAACTTTGTTATCACCGTTTGATAGTACTGCAAGCGTGCCATCGGTAGAGAGACTCCCGCTTTCATACTGTCCCTGCGCCAGTCGTGCTTCAGCGCCACTGCCTACGGAGAGGACAATAATGTTGTCATTCGCTTTTCGGACGAGTAGTTGATTCGTGCCGGTGGCATAGGAAAACCAACGTTTCGCATGGATGTTGCCGATCTCTCGTTTTTGTCGGCTCTGGATATCCCATTCTATGACAACACCGCCCATCCCTTTCGTTATCAACTGCGTGCTGTGTTTGCTAAACGCCATCTGTCGCGCGACATCGGGGAGTAATTCGTCGAGGCGTGGCTGCTGCTGCTCACCCAATTGAAAAGCGAACTCCAACGTTGCCCCTTGGGCTGATAAATATAACAGATTAAACAGAAGAAAAACAAGCAAATTTTTCATCTACAAGCAAGCTCCGTTTGTAGTAGACTTTTGAGACCCGGCAAATCGTGCTATTCATAAAGTTCGGTGGCGGTTTCGCCGCGCGCGAAACGATGTGCAGTTTGCACAGCCGAATCGTTTCCTGCATTTCTGCGGATATCCGTTGCCCAGCGTGCTAACCCAACTATCAACTGATTTCTGGCGGGATGCGCCTCACATGTTTTCCACTCATCAGATACAATATAGATGGAACTGAGGAGGTCAGTACCGTTATCGTCTTTGAGGATACAGAGCCCCATTTCCGCCATTAACCGTTCCGCGGAGCCGCCGGCATTAAGATATTCACGGGTGCGCCGCCCGATTTCCTGGATGCGGACAGCCTCAATACCATCCAAAATTTCGGTGATCGCTGCGTCTTCATCAAGGGTATTTGAGGCGGTAGAGGTGCGCGCTTCTGTAATCGGCTGATGCCGAATGTTAAGCCATCGGTTGCTGAAAAATCGCCATGCGGCGTGGTAAAGTGCTTTCGCCGCGACTTTCGTGCCGCCATACCGGAGTACCTTTCTAACGGCTGACGCCAATTCCATCTCCTCTTGTAAATCCCACCACCCTGGGCTCATGTTCACAGGCGTTCTTGCCATCCTATCGCCTGCGGTCATGACCATGGTCGTAACGAGTGTATTAATCGGGACCCCCGCGGTGAGCATTTCTGTTACGGCATCAAAAACCTCGTCGAGATCGCCACTCACGAGTGCTGCCGAAAATTTGTCTTCGTCGTAATCGGCGGAAGTATCGGCTGATTTTTCCTGTGGCAGCTCATCGAAGATATGCTCAATCTCTTCGAGTTTTTGGATGGCTTCACGGTGAAGTTCGCCCGGTCTCCCGCGCCCCTGCCCAAGGATTTTCGCGCCGAGGCTGCAGACCAACTCGCCGGTGAGTTCCCATCCGAATCGTTCTTGCACTTCAGCCAAATGTGATAGATGGATGAGATTGTTTGAATGGTCGAGGAAGAAAGATTCAATGGCGCATTCGAAGAAAAGTGGGATAATCTTCTCATCATGTCCGCCCAAACGTCTTGCAGTGATAAGACATTTCTCAATACCTTCCCACTCTTTATCGATGGTAAAGACTCTAATCCAGTCTTCGAGTTTTTTCCAGTCAACGGGTGGTGGAAGGGGTTGGCGGTCAGGTCGATCCCCGAGCGTGCCTGCTGCGCCTGATGCGGACATCATCAGCGGGATAAGCCGGTCTTCGGGTTGGTACATCTGTGCGACCTTAAGCCCGTTCATCATCATTGCCAAACTTCTGCCCCCGTCGCCGGCACCCTCACTTGTAGAGATATGTCGCACCATGTGCTTAACCATTATCTCTAACGTCTCGTCTTCGGAAACGCCTTTTGCTAACATAATGGCAATCGCTTTAGAAAGCGTCCAGTTATCGTGCGATAGTAAGCCCTCTTTCAATAAAAGGAAATGGGCATCGTCGCGTTTCTTTCCGCCGCTGGCGACATCCACATAGATATCACCGTTCCGAACTTCAACGGGGAACGTAGCGAGATCATCACAACCGCCTGTGAAACATCCGCCACCTTCCATGTCGTAACTCCAACCGTGCCAATCACAGGATAAAACGCCTTTCCTGACGCGTCCCCTGACGAGTGGATACCCCATGTGTGGACACTGGTTATCTGTTGCATAGATAGCCCCTTCATGCTCGAAGAGCGCGATGCTATGTCCTTCAACTCTGACTGCCCGCGGCTTGCCTTCGGCTATATCATTGCGGGCGGCGACCTTGACGAAATTTCCATTTTCGGATAACACTATATTCTTCTCCTATGATATGACTGATAAGACACATCTGTTGGCGAGGTTAGGAAACCTCGCCAGCAATGGGTGCTGCGTAAATCCTACTATGATATAACAGGTAAGACCCATCTGTTCTTACCTGTCTAATTCTGTTAGAAACGTTGCAACCGTTTTCCGCTTTGCCTGCTTGGCGTAATCTAAGGGTGTTCGTCCAAGATTATCACGTGCATTTAGGTCTGCCCCGTGTTCAATCAACAGTTTCGCTTGATTTTTACCGACACCCTTCTGCGCGATGAAGTGTAGCGGTGTTTGCCCTTTATCATCAGTTACGTTGGGGTCAGCACCGTTTGCTAATAAACAGGCGATGCCGCTTGTCAACCCGCGTTGTGCAAGCCAATGGACGGGTGTCCACATCCCGCGTCTATGTTTCTGAGGCGCGTTGATGTCGAGACCTTTGGCAAGAAACCCTTTCACCAATGTGTCAAACCGCTTAGGCCCCTGCCCGACAAGTACGTACCAATCTCGCAAGTTGATCTCATAACCTGAGTCAATCAGTAGGTCAACAATTGCTGGCTGCTTAGACTGAAGAGCTATCTCAAGCAACGGCATGGTCGGTCCAACTTGATAGACATAGACGTGTCCACCGGGAACGCCCTGTGTTTGATCCTCGTTGGCTTTTGATGCGTTAGGCGACGGAATTACATAGCCTTCAGAGGCTTTCATGTTTATCCTCAGATTGAGGAGTTCGGGATTCTTTTGAAATTCTGCTTTGGCACGTTCAATGTCGCCCATTACACAATAGAGGACAACGTCGGCTTCGGCACCTTGGTCAAGCAGGTATCGGCACACTTCGGGCCTCTGTCTCATTGTCCACTGTGCTGCGGTGCCGTAATGGTCGCGATCGCGCAGGTTTATGTCTGCGCCGTGTGCAAGCAGTAATTCAGCGATTCGCGGTGTCGCTGCGAAATGGAGCGGGGACATGCCATCGCATCCTGGGGCGTTAGCAACGTCCGGATCTTCACGAAGCAAGGCTTCAAGCGTTTCAAACATATCCAAACCAGCCGCGGCATGTGCGTCAATCGTCGCACCGCGTTCAATGAGATACTCAGCTAATTCCATATTGTCCGCTAACATTGAACCCGCTGTGTGTTGGAGTGCTGAAGTTCCGCCTGCCCACCACGTGCTTTTGACATCAATATTTGCGCCGGCATCAAGCAGCACTTCTACGAGCGGACGATTCACGATTGAAGCAGCAAATACAATTGCCGGTGCATCAAAGGCGAACCAAGGGGCATCAATGTGCTCGACGAGTTCCGGGTTATCTGCTAACACGGATTTGACCTGCGCCGCGTCTTTATCATTTACAGCTTCAATAAATTTTTGACGTTGCTGGACCATAAGACCCTACTCCTCAAAGACCTCAATTGTTGTTCTCCCTTCGGCAAAACGCATTGCGGTAGTCGCTGCAGATTTGTTATCCGTGTTCGATCGGATGTCTGTAACGTAGCGCGCCAATCCGACCAGCAGTTGAGGCTGTGCAGCATGTCCCTCGGCGTGCTTCCATTCTTCCAACACGGTTCGGAGTGTCGGCAGTACCTCACTTCCGGTATCATCCCACAGCACTGTATGCCCGATCTCTTCCATCAGTCGTTCAGCAGAATAACCCGCGTTTAGGTAACCGAGCACTTTTGATCCGACGCTTTGAACGTCGAGCGTCTCAATGGTATCAATAATGTCTTTGAGACCCTCCGCTTCATCCTTGACCTCCAATTTTTCTTGACACAAGGGTTCGCTGAGGTTCCGTGCGGGAATGTTTATCCAGCGATCGGCGAAGATTTGCCACGCTACATGGAAAACGCCTTTTGCTGCGACAAGATCGCCCCCGATCTGTTGCGCGCTTCGCAAAGATGCTGCGAGATTGAGTTCCATCGTTAATTGTTCCCAACCCGCGTCCACATTTACCGGGGTGTTTGCCATGCGATCTGCTGCGAGCAAGACGAGTGTTGTAATAATTCTGTCTAACTGGACACCATTACCCAAGGCGGCCTGCACTGCCTCGAAAGATCGCTGGAGATTGACGCTCGTGAGTGCAGCAGCGAAAACATCCTCGTCAAACTTACCGTTTTCGTCTATGGTTGTCCCTTCAATGGTCGGAAGCATCTCTCTCATAAGTCGGATAGCGTCTCTACGGTACCTTTCTGGATCATCTGGCCGATGTCCGATGAGTTCCGCGCCGAGGTAGAAAAACAGGTCGGAAGCACGTTCCCATCCAAATTCACCGATGACTTCAGTGAGATAACTGACATAGAGCGGAATATGCGGGAGATCAATAAAATGGGGTTCAACTGCACACTCAAAGAGTAGCGGACACAACTTATCACTGTCGCCTTTATGATGTGCGGTAAACAGGCATCGCTCAATGCGTCCCGACTGTCCCTCATAAGAAAAGTTACGAACCCAGCGACTGATCTTCTCCCACGCCACAGGTTCCGGTAATGGTACGACTTCAAGTCGCTCTGAGGCTGGTCCCGCGGCAGAACATGCGGCGGTTGTAACAGCGATGAGTCTATCGGCATCCGTGTATCTGCGTCCAACTTTCAGTCCATTGATAAGTTTGGATACATCGTTTCCACCTTCTGCACCGTGAGAGGTTGCGATATGCCGGCTGACGTGTTCCAAAATTGAACCCATGACCTCTTCTTCTGGGACCCCGCCTTTGAGTAACAAGGCAATCGCCTTTGACATTGTCCATCGGTCTTCGCTGAGAAGTCCTTCTCGGAGCAATTGCTTATGCTCTTCTGCGCGGCGGTAGGTCATATCTCCCGGTTCAATCCAAATTTCGTCACCTCGGACTTCTACTGGAAAGACGCGCAGATCGTCGCATTCGACGTGGAAGCAGCCACCCCCCTCTAAATCGAAACTGCGACGGTGCCAATCACATGTGAGGATACCGTTTCGTACCGTACCTCGCGTGAGTGGATACCCCATGTGCGGACACTGGTTATCCGTTGCGTAAATCTGTCCATCAACGTTAAAGAGCGCGATGCTACGCCCTGCTCCCATCTGAACTGCCTTTGGTTGTCCTTCAGGCACCTCACTTAACTCGGCGACCTTTACCCAGTTTTGTGTCTGATGCTCCATGATTCTATGTTCCTCCATACTTCGTTTATTTCTTATTAATATTATACCATGTATACTATTAAATGTCAACTAAAAATTAAGTTATCAACTAAAAAACGCTTGCCATTAATCAACCGTGAATTGGATTGTATCGAAACGGCGTGCCACTTTTGCGACCTCCGGCTTGAGTGCTTCGGGTGTCCCACCGGAGAGTGCTGCGACAATACATTCCGCGATGTCCGGTGCATCTGCGGGTGTCATGCCCCATCGGGTGACCTCTTGAACGCCGATCCGCAATCCAGATGTGCCGATTTCCGGTGACAATCCAGCTGCGCCTGCAATAATATGGCACGCCTCCAAATGATTTGCGACTGCCGCGCCTTCGCCATACTTATCTACAATCAGTATCAAGGTATGCGACTCCGTGAAACCGAGGTCGGCCCCGAGCATCGGTACCCCGCGTTCCGCTAACGCTCCTCCGAGTGCCTTCGCGTTCGCAATAATCGCATCCGCTTGTGCCTCACCGCATTCCATCCACTCTATAAATGTTCCCGCTAACGCCGGCAATCGATTCAGGTGGTGATTGCTCATCAGTAACGGATAGACTCCCCTTGCAACTCGCTCAGCGATAGATGCATCGTTCGTTAGCACCATCCCGCCCTGCGGTCCCGCAAGGGTCTTGTGCGTGCTGGAGATGATGACATCCGCGCCTTCTTCAAAGGGCGCTTGAAATCGGCGACCGGCGATGAGTCCAATGACGTGTGAGGCATCGTAGATGAGGTATGAATCTGGATTCGCCTGACGCATCGCCTGTTTCAATGCCTGTACAGGTTGCGGAAAGAGAAATACGCCAGAGCCGATGTTGACGATTCTGGGTTTGTGTTTCGCAATTAGTGCAAGTGTTGCATCGATGTCAATGTTTGACCGCCGCTCGTCCCAGGGAATTGGGATTGATTGGAGTGCTATTTTTAGCGGTGAGGATAGCAATTTTTGGGCATAGTGGTGTCCGTTATGAACCTCTAATGCGGTATCGCCGGGGGCTGCTAATGCAAACGTGGTTGCAATGCCTGCGATGTTCCCGGATAACGGGCGGAAATCGACGTAAGACGCGCCGAAAAGCTCCTTTGCTAACGCTTGCGTGTACGCTTCTATTTCGGCAATATAGCGGTTTCCTTTGTAATTCCGTTGGTAAATGTCGGTGCCGGAATAATTTCCATACCGCCGTGCCAACCGTTCGTCAAAAAGTTCTTCTACTAACGGCGAAGGTGTGTTCTCCGAAGCGATGAGATTGAGACAGGTGTCGCGATATGTTTGATGTTTATCGAGCAGTGCGGTGAGTTTTTGGACTTTTGTGTTATGCGTCATCGGAAGAAACCTCCGTTTATTTCTTCGTGCCAATTCGCTAAAAAAGAAATTGCTTGACGTGTCATAGAAAATCGGTTAGGATAAAATACAGGACTTACGCAATTTTTCCATGAAACCCTACATAGGGCACCATTGGCGAGGTGTTTTTGCTGGGGTGTTTCCCCTAGGAAACCTCGCCAGCAAGGGGGCTGCGTAAGTTATAAAATAAAATATACATTGTGATGAGGAAATTATGTCAAAACCTACGGATATCCGCATCCTTGATGTTCACTACGATTTTGAAGAACATCAATACCGGACCCCGCTGAAGTTCGGCGGCGTGCCGACAGATCACTGTGTCGTCTTTAATGTCCGCATGCAAGTTCAGACGCGCGACGGAAAAACAGCAGAAGGCAAAGGTTCTATGCCGCTCGGTAACGTTTGGGCATTCCCGCCACGCTATGCGCCTTTCGATCAGAGTCTCGCGGCGATGAAAAAACTTGCTGAATTGGCGGTAGCTGCAACACAAGATTGCGAATTGTGCGCGCATCCGCTTGAACTCTCCGAAGTGCTTGAACCCGAATTTTTACGGATTGCCGACGCGTTGTCCGACACTATGCAACTCGCGTCGCCGATGCCGAAACTTTGCACCGTTGTTACGACCAGTCCGATTGATGCTGCGATTCACGACGCATTCGGCAAAGCCAACGGTATCAATAGTTATAACGGATTAGGCAACGAGTTTATTCAGGCGGATCTGTCGCACTTTTTGAATGAACGGTTCGCCGGAAAATATCTGGATCAATATACAGCACGCCAACCGAAGCCGAGCATGCCGCTCTATCATCTCATCGGTGCGCTGGACCCGCTTACGGATGCCGATATTTCAGAACGTCTCAATGACGGTTTACCGGAGACGCTTCCCGAATGGATTGTTGCCGATGGCTTGACACATCTGAAAATCAAGCTCAACGGTGACGATCTGGATTGGGATGTCGCACGCGTCCTGGCGATTGATAAAGTCACTGCGGAAACACAGGCGAAACGCGGGGTTGACACGTGGCACTACTCAGCCGATTTTAACGAAACTTGTCAAGATGTCGAATATCTGCTGGCATTTCTTAAACAGATTCAGGCATCGGACATTAGCACCTTCCAACGCTTGGCTTACATTGAGCAACCGACAGACCGGGATCTGAAGGCGCATCCCGAAAATAAGATGCATAAAGCCGCTGAAATCAAACCCGTGGTGATAGACGAATCGCTCACCGATTTTGAGACGTTCCTATTGGCGCGTGAGCAAGGGTATTCCGGTGTCGCGCTCAAAGCGTGTAAAGGGCAGTCTCAGGCATTGCTGATGGGTGCTGCGGCTGCGGAATACGGTATGTTCCTCGCTGTGCAGGACCTGACGTGTCCGGGTGCGTCGTTCTTACATTCGGCTGGGCTCGCGGCGCGTATCCCCGGTGTGACGGCTATTGAAGGCAACGCCCGCCAATTTTGTCCGAGTGCTAACGACGGGTGGCGAGACGAATTTCCATCAATCTTTAACATCAACGACGGCACTGTCGGCACCGGTACGCTTACTGCGCCGGGGCTTGGACATTGATATTCCGCGCGCTTTACGGATCACTTTGGGTTCGGCTTGTCTTTTTTGATCTTGCCCCATTGTGTTTGGAGCTTATCCGTTGGAGAAACCTCCAACATATAGCCGCTCATCCAATTCACCTCCCCATCAAGTCCGGAGGGCACCGTCAATCGGGTCATTTCGTTGGTTGCAATATGATACTTATAGATATTATAGCGGCCGCCTCGCCCGGAGGTAGGTTTGTTTAGTTCAATCCGTGTCGCACTTAAAAGGAGGGTTTCACCGTTATCCATCCAATCAATATCTCTGGTCTTCCATTTCTGTGATATATTCAACTTAAGTTTGTGCCTGCCGTTCGGATCGCAAATGAGATAGCGATTAGCCTTGAGAACAAGAAGGTGTAAAAAGTCTCCTTCCAAAATATATTCAGTCTCTACATACAATATCTGTTTTCCATCCGGTGACCATCTTGGACTCCTACGATCCAAGTTTTTCTTACCGACAACGGGTGTTGGCAACAATTTCCGTACGTTTTCGCCATCGGCATCCATCATCCAGATATCCCCGCCAGTACCGCCGGCACGGGCAAATGAGGGGCTTGCGAAAACAATTTGCCTACCATCGGGCGACCAATCGGCTGAGATAGCGACGATGTCCGGGCGTTCAATAATCTCACCGCTTTCTAAATTCAGTATGTTTGTGCAGTGTTTTTTGAATGTAGATGTTGTAAAAAGGACACGTTTCCCATCTGGTGACACTGAAGGTTCGTCCTCTGTCCCGGTCTGGTGTTTGTGGAGCGGAAGCACATTTGTGCCATCGGCGTTCATCACGAAAAGTCGCCACTCACGATTTGCAGGTGGGTTCACTTGCCTCCGAAATATAATTTGCGTTCCCTCCGACGCCCACCGTGGATGATGCGGATAACCCTGCCCCTGTTTATCGGTCAGTAACGTTAAGTTGGTGCCATTGTCGTTCATGACGTAGATCCCAGAAACACCATCACGGGTAGAGCCAAAAACGATTTTGGCATCTGCACCGGTTGAAAAAAGCGATAGGATGAGGCAAAAAGCAGTTAGCATAATTCGCATGACTGGCTCCTCTGAATAGAAGATGCATTCCTTATGATTTTGTACTATAGCATGGAAAACGGAGCGTGTCAATACCGAAACGTTAGAAACTGTCGAATTGGAACTTCATTTAATCTTAATTGCTGAACCTCTCCATTGTGCCAGCGAATCTTGAAACTATCTATGCGCGAAGCAGTGCCTAACCCGAAGGAGAGACGGAGGTCATTGCCTGATAGATAACTTGCACCGCAGATAACCTCTCGCAGGAGCGTTTTTCCATCTGCTTCTAACGCAACCTGCGCGCCGATGGCATCCGTGTTGCCATCGGCACCAACCAATTTCACCGTTAGCCACGCGTTCGCAGTACCGACCTCGTTGCGCAGGATAACCGTCGGACGATTTGATTGGCACAGGACGACATCCACATCGCCATCCATATCTATATCGCCGAAAAGCATGCCGCGCACCACATAAGGCGTTTCATGCAACCCCGCTTCAGCGGTAATTTCAGTGAAGACGACCCCGTTTTCTGAGGTGCCGCCTCGGTTATGAAACAGTTGCACGGGCTGCGCGTAATGCATTTTCGTGTCAATTTGTTTGACATTATCCCAGATATGTCCGTTCCCGACAAGCAGGTCCAACCAACCGTCGTTATCGTAGTCGATGAAACGGGTGCCGAAACCGAGGGAATAGAAAGATGGATCGGCGAGGTCTGTATCAAACGTCACATCCTCGAAATAACCCTCACCATCGTTCTGCATCAGGCAGTTCGCCTCCAACGAAAAATTGGATACCCACAGATCAATGTCGCCGTCGTTATCATAATCCGCCGCGTCTATGCCCATGGAACCGTTTGCCAAACCATCTCCGTTGTAGGCAACCCCGCGAAGGACACCTTCCTCCTTGAAAGTCCCGTTCCTTTGATTGATAAAAAGTGTATTCGGAGACATATCGTTTGCGACGTAGATGTCCAGCCAGCCATCGTTATTTACGTCCGTAAAGACAACGCCTAAGCCGCGTGTCGTCGGCTCATAGACACCGGCGGATTCGGTAATATCTGTAAATGTGCCGTCGCCATTATTGCGATAGAGTACATCAGCGATGCCGTGATATTCGTTGGGACCGCAATAGATACGCAAGGTGTTCTTGTAATAACACGGGATGTCGGTTTCGAGCGCGTATTCGACGTAGTTGCAGACATAGAGGTCTAAATCTCCATCCCTGTCAATGTCGGCGAAGGCAGCACTTGCACTCAATAGCGGGCAGTTGACCTGTGCCTGCGCTGTTACATCGGTAAATGTGCCATTGCCGTTGTTGCGATAAAGCACATTTTCGCCTAAGTTCGTTACGTATAGGTCGCGGTACCCGTCGGAATTGTAATCCGCGGCGACGGCACCGAGTCCGTAGCCTGTATCGCCGACGTTTGTGGCTGCTGTGATGTCAACGAAGACACCGCCATCGTTTCGATAGAGCCGATTTTGCGGGGGCGGTTCTGTTGTCGCGGAGAGCGAATTGCCTTGAACGAGATAGAGATCGAGGTCTTCGTCGTTATCAAAGTCGAAGAGCGCGCCGCCGCTGCCCATCGTTTCAACGAGTCGACGTTCCGCAGAAAAACCGTTGATATGCTTGAAGTCGAGTGCCATAGCATCGGTTACGTCGCGAAAATAGGGTTCAGCACTGCCAAGCAGTGGAAACATGAAAAGGAAAAGCGGTATCAACAGCTGGCACGGATAGTGTTTTCGTTGGAACATAGCGATAGGTAGGTTAGTTTTTGATTTCTGGACGCGGACGAACGACCCGAAACCCGATTGTATGTGTTGAATCCAGCGGATAAAATTTGAAGCGTAAACTTGATCGGAGGAACGCGCTGCCGACATCCCAGGCACCGCCGCGGATAACTCTTGCGCGGAGGACATCTCGGAAACGGAGATTGAGTGGGTTGCGTGGCACCCCTTTCCCGTTTCGCTGATAGGTTGTCGGACTGTATTCATCAAGGCACCATTCCCAGACGTTTCCAGCGAGATCGGCGATGCCGTCCGGCGACTCGCCTTTCGGAAATTGACCGACCGGCATCGGACGATTGTAGCGGCGCGCGAAGTTGGCATGTTGCCGCGCTTTCGGCGGTGTATTGCCCCACGGGTAGATTCGCGCTTTTGTGCCGCGTGCGGCACGTTCCCACTGCGCTTCGGTCGGCAGACTGCCGCCGATCCACTCTGCAAACGCTTGTGCATCGAACCAGGTTACACCGACGACGGGTTGCGTGTCGCCGTTGAGCGTTTCATCTTCCCATGTCTTTTCGCCGTTGTGTCCACGCGGTGTCGGACGGTTCGTTGCTTTAGTGAAGGCGCGATATTGTGCGTTGGTGATCTCATACCGCGAGATTTCGTAAGTGCTCAGGTAGACCTGATGTTGTGGGCGCTCGGCATTGAAGGTACGCTGTTCGAGCATGGAGCTGCGCAATTTCGCGTCTTCGTAGGCGGCGTTTGCTGTTTCGGCAGTTGATCCCATTCGGAATGTGCCTTCTGGGATGGAGACCCATTCTATAGTGGTAAGGAGTTGTTGGGCTGCCTCGTTCAGTTCGGCAACTACAAGGTTACCACACGCTACGAGTGTGAATATAAGAGTCGTAAAATAGGCGCGTTTCATTTGGACTTAGATTTTTTCTATAGCATATCCGCCATCATTTAATTGTGCGGATATTTCTTGAAATTCTTGAGCGTTGAAAACCAATCGAAAGATGCCTTTCCGTTTTGGTCCGTCCCGAACAACCATAGTGCCAGCGGTGTTGAACGCACCTTCATGCTTTAGCTTGGGAAGACTATAACCAATCAACGAAATCCTTAAGCACAATTATATTTAACCCATAGACCTCTAATTTTTTTAGACCTTTGTCGTTTGTGACAAACACATCGCAATTATTCTCTAACGCCGTCGCAACAATTAAAGCATCAGGGGTTGAAACACTTGGATATTGTGAGCGAAGTTTACCCGCTCGCTCTGCTATTTCATAGTTGATTTCAAGGACCTGAATTGGTAATGAGGAGAGAAACCGCTTAAAACCTTCAATATCTATTACTTTTCCGTCTACAACGGGTTTTGCTACAAATTCAGTTATCGATATCACCGAGAGAAAACCGTTAATATTTTCATCAGCGATATCCTTGAATACTGCTTCTGTTAGGAGATTGTAAGGTTCAACTCCTTCAAGGTAATATATAAAAATCGAGGTATCCAACAGCACGGATGCTGTGTGAGTGTCTGCTATAAAGAAATCTAAAATTCGCGATTCCATGATTGTCTTTCTGAGCTAATATAAGCGTCAATTTCTTCGGCGGTCCTGCCCCATGTCCCTCTCATTGACCCATTCATCCTTTGGATCAATTCTTTTTTTTCTTCGCGAGAAAGCTCCTGAGGCGTTTTTTTGATAATGCTGAATTCGACTTCAAGTGCTTGTCCATCGGGAAGATCGATCTTATCCAACGGTTCAATCACGCCGTTTCTGTATGTCGCTTTTATCTTTTTCGGTTTCATTCGCTTTCATCTCCTGTTGTTAATTTGGCTTACGATGGTTGCATTTCCTGAACGTGAAGCAATGTTTGACAAAATATTTACACACTCGTCCAATCTTCTAAACGGAGCCCCAATCCGGCTATTCGCTGATAATCGGAGTTAGAAGTAACCAGAATAGCATCAAGAGCGAGTGCCGTTGCAGCAATCCAAAGATCGCATTCACCTAAGGATGTTCCTTGTTCTTGCGACGCAATTTTTATCTGTGCATAGACATTAACAGCCCTCTCAGGAATTGGGTCACACGGGACTGTAGCAAATAGTTCGTTTGCTCTTCGTTCAAGGTCTTGTCGTCTTTTTCCAGCAGGGAGACGAACAATTCCGAAGAAAATTTCGCCCTTAACGATGGGACAAGTAAAATGGTAGTCCGACTCGGTTAGCGAATCTAAACGCCCTTTTACTCTGATATTGTCCTGCATCAACAAGCTACATGTTGATGTATCCAAGAGGTACTTATTCATTATTTATTACCTTCATCCGAATCAAAGGGCGAATCAAACTTTATAGGTATTTCCCCCTCTTTTATTGACTGATTCAGTGCTTCAATGTCTTCATCGGTGAGATGTGGTGGTTCTTCCATCGCTTTGATGAGGCGTTGTGCAGCGGGATTTTTTCTTGTTGTAGATGCCTGTTTTTCCTCTGGTTCTGCCCAAGCACGAAACTCCTGAAAAAACTCAGGTGATAATGGCACTTTAACCGAAACAGCTTGATGTACCGCGAGTAGTATCTGACCGATTTTCTTCTTGCCAGTTTCATTACTTTTACAGGCTTTTTCTATTTGTGGAATTGTGAGCATTGGTGTTTTCAACTTCGCTCGAAATCCTATCTTTTGCAGCCATTGTCCAGAAAGAAGGACTCCTAAATCTTTCACCACAAAATCTTCCCATGGACTATTAATGAAAGAAATCGAAATGATTGTGTGTGCCAAAAGAAGGTCTTCTAAACTGGTTTCTTGATTATAGATAATTCTTATTAATGCTGCAAGTTGTTTTCCACCTATTTCATCAAGGGTGTACATCACGGTAAGAGCGTGATTATAATCCCCGAACAATAGAGGTTCCATTAAATCAAGGGCAGAATATATATTCTCTTTAATAGGTAGTTCAGACGAATTAGCGCGCCATTTAGCCAAAATATTCTGTCCATTTTTATTTATCCGCGTTTCAACAATGAGTGCTGCAATAAAAATTGCAATGATGTTATCAACAGAAGCAAAGTCGGATAGATCGGAGTCGGATATAGAATAAGATCCTTTTTCTGCGGCTCCTCTACCGTTTTGCTGATGCTTTTTAGTGGTGCTATATACTAGTGCTAACTGATAGATACGTTGTGGCAGATTATCAAAAGTCTTGTTTCTAAAATCGTACTTTGCTTCAAGAAAGGAAAGGAAGTAATTCAATAGCGGGTATTCTTCTCGGTCTGTGCCCTGTAGGACATGCTGGAGAACTGTCGTTTCATGCCCAAATCTGTACTCAATTCGTGCCAGGTTGAGCCAAGCGTATCCTATCGGAGAATCAGGTAAGTCTAAAACTTCTTCGTTAGTCCCCGGATCGCTACAGAAACCTACAGCGGGTTCAGAAAGTTCTGGGGAGTTATCTTCCCATTCATACCATATCGTTTTTATCCATTTTATAGTGTATTCTAATCGTTTCTTTAAAGTGAAATACTTAACATCCGTATTGTCTTGAGGTAGTGTTTCAAAATCTTGCAACGCCAGATGCAGCAGCTTTATGCAGTTCAACATGTTCCCTGCTTTAAAGTGGGCAAATCCGGCATCCACATAAAAACTGACATACCTTTCTGCGTTCACAGTCTTGTGGATTCTTTCTGCTCCATCTTCAAAAAAGGCGGCTGCCTTCTTCCAATCCCCTAAATGTGCGGCACACATAGCAGCGCGGCGACATCCTTCTGGAGGCACAACATCTAATTGTCCTGATGGTGTGTTCCAGTTCGGAAGAATACGTTCGTAAATACTGAGGGCCTCTTTGTAGCGTTTCTGGTGTAAATATATAACTGCTTGTTGCTCCTCTATTATCGGTGATGGCTGTGCCTTTGATACAAAATCTTGAATAACTTTGTGGGCAGTATCAGGTTCATTTAAATATTCATCATAGATCGTTGCTTTACCCCTTGCTGCTGCTGCTGCAAGGTGAGGATAATCCCACGCAATAGTTTTTTCAATTACTTTATCAAATACTTGAAGGCATCTTGTCCAATCAGGATTTTCACGGTCCACTTCTGATCGCCAGATACCATCTATAAGAACTCTGGGATCAATAGTGTCATCCTCAAAATTAGCCAATAACAGTTTCCGATTTTTCGGTTCAAGTTCATCTAATGCATCAATAAGGTCGCTGAGAAATGGTGCGTAAATAGGACGGCGTGCATAGATAAAACCGAATAGGACACTGAAAAAGTTGGATTTCTCAGTTTTATGACCTTCTAATTGTCCCATGGAATCCAGGTACATTTCTTGGACATCTTTATTATTATCTGTAATGTCAATCATTTCTTTCAGATAGTCCATCAATTTCTTGGCTGGAAGTAACACTTGGTAATGCATTAACGCCCGCGTCGCCAACATTAGACGGAACAGTAGATATGACTGACGTGGTTCGTATGGTTTAGTCTCTTTATCCCAAATCTCAAGTATCTTCGGGGCAAACTCTGGTTCTACTTCAACTGCAATTCGATACTGCAATGATCGAAACATTTGATTTACAAACGCATCACCTGGGAATAATTCTTCATGAGGATCAATTTTAATGTGTCTCAACCTAGAGAATTCTTGGCTGAGCATTTCCCAATCCTCCTCTTGAGCAGTCATCAGGGCATGAATAATAGAAATAAGTCCTTCTCTGTTTTGTCCAATCATACTATGTGTGAGCACAGTCCACGCCTCTGTTGTGGTCAGGATTTTTGTTTCTAGGATTGCATTTGCAATGTAAGCGTGGAGATCTTTTATCCTGCTCTCGGACCAAACCTCTTTGGCTGCGTTAGTCAATAAAGGTGAGACTGTGTAATAGGTTTCACTAACCTGATCTATCCAAGGACCAACCAGTCGACCGAAAACATCTCCTGGATGGAGTATAGGTTCCGGTATCTCTGCCACGTTCAGGGCATAATCTTTCCTAAACCCAATAGACATCAAGCTAAGTCTATAGAGAAATTCTCGACGATCTTCTGGCAAATCTGTAAGCAATAGTCGTGCTGCTTCGCGCTCTTCTTTCACCTCTTCGGGGGGGTGTAAGATACTTGTGCGTATATTTTGTTCTGCCCAACCTTTCTCCTGCAATCGGGTGAGCCAAGCATGTACAAGTCTCGGATGTCCACCGGTATGTCCTTGAATCAATGTTACCCGAGTGTCTATGTCATTAGCAGGACACCCCATTTCTTCAGCAAATTGTCTTATTTCAGGTTCAGTAAAGTTAGGAACATTGATGGTTACGGAAGATGATACGCCGAGGCTGCGGATGAGATTGGGCGGTGGTTTATGTTGACTTGTGATCAGCAATTTTGCACCACGTTCAAGGATCCTGCAAATCATAGTACCCAAAATTTCTTCATAGCCTCGCAACTCTTGAGGCTGTAAATTCAAGTCATCAAGAACAACGTTGACTTGTCCAGATTGATTACTTACTGCATCACTAAGTTGCTGTAGATATTGGCGAGTCAGAGACGTATCTCTGTTTGTAAAATTCAGCCAAAACCAGTCACTATCTATGTCATTCGCTATTAACTTGGTGAGGGTGGTCTTTCCTTTTCCTGTCCCTCCTTGAATTATAGCGATGCCATCTGACTGGAGTTTACTTTGGATACTTGTAAGCATCTCTGTTCTCCGGAAAACATCAGGATAAAGCGGAGGGATAATAGTTTGTATAGGAGAATATGATTGAATCGTAACATCAGCGGGGTCGCCGGTGGGTGCTGCGGTATCACCTCTGGCGGCCTGTGTTGCTAGCATTTGCAGGTGTCGCAAATGCTGAGTTGAAACCCTTTGCGTTGTTTCCTTTTCAAATAGGTCAAGGAAGCGCGCTTTGGTAAGTTCACGGTTTTCCTTACGGGTTGCGACTGCAAAGGCTTCGTTGAGAAGAGCATCGCGAACTTTCTTGGCGTAGGACGGTGAAATCTTGTATTCGTGACCATGATTAACCAGTTTTTCACTTATTGATTGTTCGACAGAACTAACAGATTTGCTGCTCGTTTCCCAAGTAATAGGTTCTATGAGTTTTTCATAAATCTCTTGAGGTGATGATGCCTTCAGAAAATCATTTACTTCCGCTGATATTTTTCCGTCAATCTGTAAAAAGTCTGATATTTTTTTGATAACTACTTCATCACCGGAACAACGACTCCATACTTCAAGACCCGGTTTATCCATTTCAAGTGGATTACCTTGTTCTTTAACTATTTTGGATTTTGTGAGGAGACGGAATTTCACGCGCCGATCTGGGTTGTTAGTCCGCAGTTTCCAATAGTTGTTAATCCCGTCAATCACCTGCTGAGACCTGAGGGTTATATTATCTTGCGTGTGTTTGACTTGCGTTGCTGTAAACGTTCCATCTGACTCTATATCAAAATCTTCCGCAACTTCAAGGTAGAGAATATCGTTATCGGCAAGGTCTAACCAAGCATTTACAGTATGACAAAGTTGATAGTAGTAGCCTTGTAAGGTATAGTTTGCTTGACGGTTTGGATTTACTTTTATTGGTTCATCGTGAATCACTCGGAGTTGAGAGGCAGGGAAACTAATGCATTTATACATCTGCCCATTGTCGTCGCTGAATTCAACTTCATACGCTTCGCCGTTTGAAAGAATTTCAACAACTGTGCCGACTGCGCCGCGTTTGAGATTATGCTCTGGGACATCTTGTGTGAGCGCGACGACATCCAGAAGTTTGATTTTGTCTTTTTCTGGAGGTTCTTGATTGCGCTCAAGCAAACTATCTGTGTTCAAGGTGTTATCGGAAGATTTGTTTTTCATGGTTTATCCTGATTCGTCAACGGAAACGCGGTTGTCAGTTTTGGGATGTCAGAATCGGTTTCAATAATCACTATACCCATTGATAAAATAATAACACATTTGGCAAGAAAAAGCAAAATTAGTAGGACTTACGCAATTTTTCCATGAACGCTACATAGTACAACGTGAGTTTGATATATAGCAAATTATAGACGCCAATGAACCTTTTCGTAGGGGTTAGGTTGCCTAATCCCTACGGGCGAGAAGACCTCGCCCCTACGACAATCCCAACATCTTGTTTTTATCAAGCTCACGTTAGTACACGCATTGGCGAGGTTAGGAAACCTCGCCAGCAAGGGGGCTGCGTAAGTCCTGATTAGATCTTATTGCGAGTATGCAAAGTTTTTAGAAATCTGGATCGGTTAGATTATAGGCGTGGAATTTCTAATTCTTTGCAGATTTTCTTGGCAAGTACATTGGGAATTTCGGTATGTTTCGGGACCGCGGCTTGGGTGCCTCGTTCCGCATTGTACCACAATGAATGCTTACCACCTTCTCGAAGAAGATGGCATCCGTTTTTTCTTAGATGTCTGATCAATTGCCTACGTTTCATATCGTAATGCTTACTTCTTCAAATCCGCTTTCAGTTTCATGCAATGTTCCGCGCGTGCCGAATTCCAAAATGTCAGAAGTCTTTACCGCCTCAGACTCACTTTCAGTTCGGCGAGACACCTCCAGCGCGTCAAGTTCTAAGATTTCGCGAAGCGTGATTTGTAAAGTATCCAACAATTCGCTCCTCGTTCGTTCTTGGCACGTAACACCACGGACTTCCAGTATCCACCCGATCCACCAGCCCTCGCTCTGCCGGATAAGAGCCGTATAGGTTTGCGGAGTCAGTTCATGAGGCGTTTTTTTAATAATGCTGAATTCAACTTCAAGTGCTTGTCCCTCGGGAAGATCGATCTTATCCAACGGTTCAATCACGCCGTTTCTGTATGTCGCTTTTATCTTTTTCCGTATCATTGGCTTTCATCTCCTGTTGTTAATTTGGTTCAAAAAAGAAAAGCGGAGTAATTCTGAACAAATTCAGTCCACTAATTATACACGCGAATACACTAATTGTCAACGCCGAAATTCGCTGAAGATGCTGTTCTGTTTCCTATGTCAGAAAGCGGTGATAGATGAGCGTTGCAAGGATTTTGTAGCCTGCTTTGAGGGTGCCAGTGAAGGTGCCTGTGATTTTGGAGGTGCCGATGCGCTTGCGATACCGGACAGGGACTTCGCATACAGGTATTCCGTGTTTCGCGGCTTTGAGCTGCATCTCAACTGTCCAGCCGAAGGTTTTGTCTTGCATGTTTAAGGCAAGCAGCTCAGGGTATCGGATGGCTCGGAAAGGACCTAAGTCTGTGTAGCGGACCCCAAAGAAATGATGTATCAGAAAGCAGGCGAGCCAATTGCCGAATCGTGCTTGTGGGAGTAACGCGGCTCGTGCGTTGCCCTGTGTCCTCGCGCCGATGACGAGTGCAGCACTGCCATCAAGTATGGGGTGTAGGAGTTTCGGCATGTCGGTTGGATAGTCGCTGTAGTCACCATCCAGAAAAACGACGATATCAGGTGGTGCTGCTGCAAGCGCGGCAATCCCTGCAAGACAGGCGTATCCGTATCCGCGCCGCGGTTCGGTTACAACGCGCGCACCGCTCCGTTTTGCGATTGCGACGGTGTCGTCCGTGCAGCCGTTGTCAACGACGATGATCTCTTGGACTGTGATCGCCGCGTTGTTGGTTGTTTTCGGAACATCGGCGATGACTTTGGCGATGGCATCTTCTTCATTAAGGGCTGGAATGATAACTGATACTGTCTGTAGGGGGTTCATCTATTCAGTGGGCATGCCACGATGGAGACCCATCCGCACAATTCGTAGGGATTGGGTAACCCAACCCCTACCGACCACAACGAATGTCCAAATAATTATGGACTTTACTATAAGTGAATATCGTTGGGTTTCACTCGGTATTTCTCCGATGGCGTGTATAGAGAAAGTGCCATCTTTCTACAATTTTTAGGTTACCAATGACATCCGTTCAACCCAACCTACAATGAAGGTTTTTCTAAATTGATCCCTATGCAGTTTACAGTTTGGCGGCGGGTTCTTGGACGGTTTCAAGTAACCGTTGGATGACGGTATCTGAGTCAACGCCTTCAGCTTCAGCGTGGAAATTGGTTAAGACGCGATGGCGTAACACTGAATGCGCGACAGATTTCACGTCTTCACAAGAGGCGTTGTAGCGGCCGCGTAGAATAGCTCGTGCTTTTGCACCTAAGATGAGATACTGTCCGGCACGGGGCCCCGCGCCCCAGCGGACCCACTGCTGAATGAAATCGGGGGCATCTTCTTCTTTCGGACGAGTCGCACGCGCGATTTTCACGGCATATTGCACGACGTTGTTGGCGGCGGGTACACGCCGTACGATATTATGGAGTGCTACGATAGCAGATCCGGATAGCGCGGTTTCAAGTTCAGGTATCTCCGCCCCGGTTGTTGACGCAACGATGTCTGTTTCCTCTGCCTCTGTCGGGTAGTCGATGACGATTTTGAACATAAACCTGTCCAATTGTGCCTCTGGCAGTGGATAGGTCCCCTCCTGTTCAATCGGGTTCTGTGTGGCGAGCACAAAGAAGGGCTGTTCCAATTGGAATTCGTTGCCGCCAGCCGTGACGTGATACTCCTGCATGGCTTCTAAGAGTGCGGCTTGCGTTTTCGGGGGTGTCCGATTAATCTCGTCGGCGAGGAGGATATTCGCGAAAATCGGGCCGTGAATAAACCGAATGGAGCGATGCCCGGTCGTTCGGTCTTCTTCGAGGACATCCGTGCCGGTAATGTCGGCAGGCATCAGGTCCGGGGTGAACTGGATTCGCTTGAATTTCAGGTTCAGAATTTGCGCCAAAGTCCTAATCATAAGCGTTTTGGCGAGCCCTGGCACACCTTCTAACAGGCAATGTCCTCCAGCAAAAAGTGCCATCAACATCTGATTGACAACTTCCTCTTGCCCAACTATGACCTTTTTAAGTTGTGCCAAGATTAATTCTTGACTTTCCATTAACTCTTCTATCGCTTGAACTTCTTCTGTTGCTGGCATTTTTTGTTGGTTACCTCATTATGGTTTTCAGTTAAAACTCTTGCGTTAGTATGAACCGTTTTGTGCCTCGGTTTGAAGCGATTCTGACGACATCTTTGAGAAGCAGGATGTCGTCCGGTGTGACCCTTGGGGTTAGGAAACGGATTGTTTGCTGCATTTCGGCTTTGCGCTTGGCTTTGGTGTATCGGAGTTGAATTTCCGCAACTTCGGTTTTTAGTGCCTGCGCTTCGGGAACAATATCTATCTTAAAGGGTGCTTCCGTACTGACAGTGATTTTGTCCTCAAGCGTAAGTGCTTTGCCGATAGCGGCGGGATACATTCGGCGTTCTTCACTTAACAATTCGGCGTAAGGATGCTTGACGAGCGGTAACTCAAGCACAAATTGGCTGCCGATCGCATAGAGATATTCCTTACACTGCCACGTGAGCGCAACCTTCAATTCGTCTTCCAACTCCGAAAGTTTCGAGACTTCGAAATCCTCTACTTTCGCGCGAGCGTCTAATTCCAACATTTTGTGTAGGAACTCCGATTTCTCCTCAGCCGTCTGAAGATGCCCGAGTCGACTCCGGAGCCTCATGTTGAAACTCCCTGTAACTGTTAGCTCTTGGCGGACAGAGACGCTCATGTCTTTTTTGACCTTGACATGGGTGTGGACGCGTTTAAGATTCGATGTCGCCTCCAGAGTAGGACTTTTTTGGAAGCGGTAGAGTTCGTTCTGTATCTCGCCAGCCGCACCGTTAGCAGCCCCCTGCTCAGCTGTTAAGAAACGCGGGTTAATAATCAGCGTCCATCTGTCTTGGTCACCCGCTGGGAGGTCCCCGAATGCACACGTCTCGGCTGTCGGATCCAGCCAGATGAGTTCGCCGTCTTTGTCGCCTTCCACGACAAGGATCATGTGATTGAAATAGGCGAGCGACGGGACGGCTTCGACCTCTGAACCGCCATCGGAAAGATGGGCGTTGACACCCCGCATATCCCCAGCGGAGATGAGAACAGGATAGGAATTAATGCCTTCAGATGCAAGCATTGTAGAAAGGAGCGTGGTTTTGTCCTTACAATCACCTTTACCGACTTCTAAGACGAAGTCAGCAGGGTAGGGTTTGATCGCCCAAATACCGAGTTCATAACCCAGATACTGGATGTTGGTTGCGACGTATTCATAAAGCCGTTTGATTTTTTGCTTTCGGGACCAGGTGCCAGTGAGCAGCTGCGCTGTTTTCTCGGCGATTTTAGGTGTCAGCTCATCTTGTTCACGAATCAGTGTTGCATACCACGTCGCCAGTTTATCCCAAGAATCGAGGGAGGAGATGCTAATGTTATAGGCGAGGTCTTGCGGTGCCGGCATCAGGTATTCGTTTTTTAAGGGCGGCACATCTCGCGCCTCAAAGATATAAGTGCGGGTGTAGTTACGCTCTGTCATTGTCGGTTTAATATCAAGGAAAGAGCTACCTGCTTCGGAGGCTGTAGTGTCTGCAGGTGCGCCTGAAACCTGATAATAGAGCTGTTTTTTCTTTGGGATATGTGCTGCGAAACGATAATATTGGACGGGATGCTGTCCTTGGAAATAGACTTGCCGCCAAAATTCACCTTGCATGACGTGTCCGAGGTTATTCGTGGAATAAGCGTAGTCTATGATACAGCCGTCGCTAACCTCCGGGAGTGTGAAGTACATCAAACGGGCATCCACGTACAACCCCGCGTCCACAGCACTCGGCGGTGGCACATCGCGTATGATTTCGTTTGTATCAAGTTCCACAATGTTCCCATCAGGGGTCAATGTTCGGGCATGATGGATAGTGACATCGTCCCTGCCACGCATATAAGGGATGCTCACCTCGGCAAGACCTTTACCATCTTCGTTGAAGATTTTAGCGACCCGCCGCGTCGCATAGACATAGCGACTCTTTTCATCTATATTGATATCAACGCTATCCCAAAGGATGACAGCACCGTCGTCTGGATACGCTTCTTGAGCGGGTAAGTTATCAATTGCAGCTTGGATCGCTTGTTCGTCTGCGTCGCTAATAAAGTTGTAAGGCAGAGACGATCCGCGATTTTCATGGCTCTGAGAAGTGGTATCGCCTTCACGGTTTTGTGCCTCCGTTTCGAAGATTCCAGCGTTATCGCGTGCTACTGATTCCGATTCGGCGGGAATTGGGGCACTTTGTAAAGGTAAAGGCGAACCCCGAGTGCCTAAGAACGTTTTTTCGGCGAGCGTTCCATCATCGGTTTCTTCTCTGATAACTGTTAGGTTTCGCGTAGCGTTTCCATCGCCGTTATCATCAAGATGCGGGTGTTCAGATTGGACATTCCCCTCTTTTTCATAGAAATCCTTCGTCCGCGCTTGCAGTGATAGAAACGCTTCTAAAAGAGAGATGTCGCCGCTTTTGTCGGTATCGTTGGCTGCGGCGGAGAAGGCATCAACAAAGACATTGCCAAACCCTGCTTGTAGCGAATAGCCTTCATTGGGTGAACTTGATGTGAGAATAACGCGTCCCGGTCTGCTGAGTTGCGGAACAAGTTTACCGCTATAGGGAAACCCGAAGATTAAAATCTGACGTTCGGCGGGGATGTTGTTAAGGAGCGTTACGTATTCCGCTTCTGTAATATCCCGTCCGCGCAGATTAAACTTCAGTTCTCCTTTACCGGTGCGGGATGCATGTCCAAGCATAAAGAGCAGAAATCGATCTGAGGGTTGGACGGTTTCAGCGAGCTCGGCGAACGCAGCCAAAACCTGTTCACGTTTTGATTCGGTATCAACGATTCCTAATTCTTCAGACGTTCCCATATCCTCGAAGAGGAAGGTGATCTGCTCCGGTGTATACCCATAAGCGTCAGTGAGCAGTTGGTGGAATCGGGAAGTTGCACCCCAGAATGCGTCGTAAAAGGATTTCTCGCCTGCAGCACCGCCGAGGAGCAACACATGGTCTGCTGCAAACGCTGTCGTGGAAATCAGAATAACCGTAAGAATGGCAATCAGTGTTTGGTGCGTTTTCTTTTTCATTTTTTTTCTCTTTAAAGTTAGGAGAAACTTTTCGAGTTCAAGATACAGTAAACTACCGCGAAACGAAATGGCGCGGTGGCCAGCGTTAATAGTTTAAAAAATCAGTTTTTCCGCCAGTCTTTTTAACAAGTCTGACATCGGTGATAACCATCTCCCTATCTACTGCTTTACACATATCGTAGACAGTGAGGGCTGCGACTGACACAGCGGTAAGTGCTTCCATCTCTACACCTGTGCGGCCAATCGTTTGAATTTCTGCTTCGATTTCTATGCGTGGTCTATCATCATCGGCAATTGCAAGTTCAACGCGAATTGAAGTCAACGCGAGCGGGTGGCAGAGCGGGATTAACTCACCGGTGCGCTTTGCCGCCATGATACCTGCGAGTCGTGCAACTTCTAAAACGTCCCCCTTTTTCATCTTTTGGTCAGTGATGAGTCGGAGCGTTTCAGGGCGAGCAGTGATCTGTCCACGGGCAATGGCGATGCGTAACGTTTCCTCTTTGCCACCGACATCCACCATGCGTGCGTTGCCTTTTTCGTCAAAGTGTGTTAGTTTTTCTTTCATTTATATGGACTTTATATTGGATTGTCTGCCATAATCTGTTCGTATTTTTCACGAAACCGTTGGAGATATTGCCCTTCGCCGTGATAAGCGGCGACATCTTCGGGGTGTGGCTGAATCGGTTCACCGCGTTTCAAGACAGAAGCACTGAACGCTTCAATGTCAAAAGGTTCGTTATCCGCATCGTCCATTTTAATAGCAAGTTTTGACTTGCAAGCTGCGTCAAAAAGGGCTTTGACACCTGCGACAGCGGCACCGAGTGCTGCGCCGCCCTTTTCCACCGGCAGCGTCGGTCTATTCCAAATGCCTGCAACACGCCGCATGATTTCGGGACTATCGGTCGCGCCCCCTGTTACAAACAGCGGTGCTTGCGTCTGCTTCGTGAAGACAGCAGAGTAGACGTAAACAGCAGCGAGGCTCGTTTCAATGATACCGGTATAGTCTTCTGCTAATGTCGGTTGTCCTATGGAACGAATCAATTCAAACGCACCGGAGACGGGGAAAGACTCGGTTTTGGGTTGCCAAAACGTCATAAACTGTCCAGGGGCGACTTCCTGTAATGCCCCTTCTGCTGGGGCATATTCTTCTTTTGCTAAACCGTAATTGTTTCTCACTGCATCCCATACCATCGCACCGTTCGTGCGGCACCCGAACATGAACGGACGGTTGATGCCATCATACATCGCATTGGCGAATCCCTCTGGGTCGAGGGTATTCCCATCGGTTGATACCATGTTGACGAAACTTGTGCCGAGACTGAGCAGATCCCCAGCAACAGGTACTTTCGCCTGCGGATTGTCGCCTGAGCCCGCTATGATTGCACATTCTTCAGAAAAACCGTACTTTTCCATAAAATACACAGCGATATTTCCGACGACAGAATCTGGTGAAGCAAGTGCTGGCAATTTAGCCGATAATTCTTCTGCGCCGCCGGGTAAACCGTCTGCCGTTGCTGCTAAGAGTTCGGTATCCCATACCTTGTTCCGATAGTTCATAAGCGACATACCGCATCCGTTACCTGTATCCATCGGAACTGACGCATTTCCGGATAGCACTGCTGGGATAAAACTGCTGATCAGTTGGATTTTTCCTGTCGCAGCGTAGGCGCGCGATGCTTGTTCGGCGACCCGACGGATCACTGCACCTGTAAACCGAAGCGGTGCATCCGAGCCGGAACGTTCAATCATCTCTGTTTTTCCGCCTACCGTTTCTCTGACATGATTTGTCTGTGCCACGGTATTGGCAGTCATCCATATCGGTGCGGTAGGATACGAGAAGATACCTGCTAAAAGCGTTTTTAAGGCTAACGTAGTACCTTCTGGCTTTTGTAGGTTGGAGAATATCATCTCGGCGTTTCGGTTCAGATAGACATGTCCGTGCTGCTGCCCTGACGTATTGATGCAACGGACGTTCTCCAATGCGACACCTGCCTCGCGCATATCGGCGAACATGGCATCAAGCGAGGCGAGGTACATTAAAGGTGGTTGTTCGGCTTCGCCTTCTTCTCTCGGCGGTAAGATGTAGTCTTCCCCGATACCGAATTGATTGAGTCGTGCATCCGCGCGATAATCCAGCGCGTGCTCAAAGCATTTTGCCGCGGTGTCTATATCAATCACAACGGCAGAGAGACTCTGCGTGCTTGAATCTAAACCGAGGGCGAGGCGTTGGTTTTTGTGGTTTTTCACTGGAACAGTTCCTCTACTCCTATCATATTAACTTTCGCTTGTTTCTAAATTTTGGACGAATGCTTCCAGGTTTTGTGCCTATAGTGCTTGGTTTAATATGTCGCACATCATTTTATTTGTTTCCCTTCATGCCGAAAGTCCGAGCAAACGCTTCAAAGTTTTCTGCGCGTAAAGCCTCATGGTGCAATTCTTGAAGACGTTGAAGCTCTTGAATGCTTTCTAATGCGGGTCTAAGAGCCTGGACGGCGTGTCCATCAAACTTAAACTCAAGCACCTCAAAGAGAGATTTGATAGCGTTTCGTCTGGCCCCTTGTTCAATTCCCTGTTGATAGTATTCTTCTCCTGCTGTTTGCACAAGATGTTCGTAAACTGAAGATTCTCGCATAACTGCCTCCGATAAAAAACTACTAATTGCTTGATGTGGATGAATTAAACCACTCATAACCCACTGCGATACGAGGAGATTGCTCCGAATATCTGTGGGTAGCGAGAGGGTCTTTGTTCTTTCGTTACATTGAACTGCCCATTGGAACCGCTCCATGCCAGATGGTGGCTGCATCAACGGCGCGAATGGCATGAGTCCAGCGTTTTGTGTGTCAAAAACGGATTGTCCATCGAATTCTATGAGACGGATTACCTTGTACTCAACGATGAACCGATGGTTCGGTACGTCTTGTCTGTAACCACCTGGATCATTTTGTCCTGCATTGGGGCGGAGATAAACAACATGCGACAATATCGGCAAGCCGTATCTTTCATAGCACCTGCCGAGATACCCTACATTGCGGCGCACCATGTCGGTAGAAGTGCTGTCGCTCACCTGAAACTCAATATGGACGAGAACGATTTCATCGTCAAGTTGGACTTTTATGAGACTATCTGCCCGACGGATTTCAACGGTCGTGAATTGACTATCAACAAATTCAAGAAACGTAAAATCGGTTCTTTCTAAGACTGCTTGCAAAATGTCTTCAGGAAATTTCTGCAAAGCATCTTTTGTTACAATATCGTATCTATCGTGCGGTAGTGCCTCAAAGTCTGGATCGTGCTGCTCTCTTATATGGATCATATCAATATTGTACACCAACCTACCGATGAATATCAACCTTACTTTACGCTTCACTTAATCAGCAGATCAATTCCCCGGATAGGCGCGGTTTTCTAATTCTGCGATGAACTTTTCAGCAGCAATAGCAGCCGCAGCTCCTGCACCCGCAGCAGTAATCGCTTGACGAAACACATGGTCATGCACATCGCCTGCGGCATAGATACCGTTTATATTCGTGCGCTGCATTTCGTCCACGATGATATAACCCTGATCGTCCATTTTTATGACATCTGTAAACAGTTCCGTGTTCGGGATATGTCCAATAAAGATAAAGACACCGTCAATCGGGAAAAGTTGTGTCTCACCGGTCTTGACGTTTTTGAGCGTGGCACCCGTCACTTTGTCCGTATCTCCGTTAATTTCTTCAACGACAGTATCCCAAATAAATTTGATTTTATCGTTTTTGAAGGCGCGCTCCTGCATAATCTGACTCGCACGGAGCTGATCGCGTCTATGGACGATGTAGACCTCGGAGGCGTATTTCGTCAAGAAGATGCCTTCCTCTAATGCTGCATCGCCGCCGCCAACGACGATAAGTCGTTGATCTTGGAAGAAAAATCCATCGCACGTTGCACAGTAAGAGACACCCCGTCCGCCGTATTCTTCTTCACCCGGAATATCCAGTGTGCGCGGCGAGGCACCCGTGGCTATGATTACCGATTTCGCGCTGTATTCTTTCTCATAAGTCGTGACAGCAAATGGGTGTTGCGAAAAATTAACCGCTGTTACGGTGTCAAATTTGACCTCGGTGCCGAACCGTTCTGCTTGTTCCTGCATGCCTTGTATAAAGACCCCCGCCTCGTTTCCGAAGAAACCGGGATAGTTCTCAAGATCAAGCGTTAGAGAGAGTTGCCCACCGAGTGCCTCGCCTGTAATTAGGATAGGTTCAAGCATCGCACGGGATGTATAGATACCCGCGGCGAACCCAGCCGTGCCACCACCAATAATCACGATATTTCGATCTTCTGTGTTATTTGTATTGGTTTCCATCTTATTTTTTTAATTCCTTTAGAATGGCAGCGGAATGCCAACGCGTTCAGCAACGTTTTTTAACTGTGCCTGATGTCCTTCACCGATCGGGATACCGATTTCAGCCCATTCTTGTTCACGCTCCCATTCTAAACCGCCGGGTAGATCTGATCGGTCATAACCCGGTGCCGGTTGCATCTGTCGTGCGTCGTGGATATGTTGATCGATTTCCGCCTTGTATTCGTCAA
This sequence comes from Candidatus Poribacteria bacterium, assembly GCA_963668035.1. Lineage (GTDB taxonomy): Bacteria > Poribacteria > WGA-4E > WGA-4E > WGA-3G > WGA-3G. The sequence goes on from OY764073.1 coordinate 3,680,194, forward strand.
TCGGCCGGAACCGGGAGATGTCAATCGCTGCAATGAAAGCACCTTGATTCGCACCTTCCCAGACTTTTGGCGGATCCGGTGGCTTATCGAACAGCCAGATGCCTGCCATAAACCCACCGAGTGCATGGCTCACATGACTCAATCCCAACATCTTGAAGAAGGCAGCGGGAGACTGTTCAAACGCCTGTTCCAACGGCAGCCTGGCATCAATGCCTGTTGCCATATCGACAACTATAGGGGGTTGGCTGCCCGCCGGAATCGCGAAACTCATCGGCGAAGCACCCGTTGCGGTGGCAATCGTTCCACCGGAACCGTGTCGAAAACGGTGGCAAGAGACCGCAAACCCGGCGCAATCCACTTCAAGCGCGAGCCGTGTATACTTGCCAGCACTCCCGAAGTGAAAATGATTCCGACTTGTTGCGGCACCTAAACCCATCTCTTTGGCTTTTTGGACGGCTGCTTGTGCAGCATGATATGCGGCGAAATGTCCCATACCGCCATCGCCGTCGTAAACTGCCGTCGTCGGGGATTCATCAATGCAGCGGACGTTCGGACGTGGGTTGACTTTGCCATCAAGCATCATTCCGATATACCCCGGCGTTTGTTGCGTGCCGTGACTGAACACACCCCGCAGATCCGTGAGAACTAACAGGTCGGCTATGTGTGCAGCGTCCACCTCTGAGGTCCCTGCCTTCTGGAAAGCCTCGCTGACAAAGTCTCGGATTGCATCTGGCATGACGCGGATAAATTCTTTTGGAACAACATTCATTTTTTAGGTTTCCTTGCAGTTAGTTGACATGATCAGTAAATCTCGGAATGCCATCAATAATCGGATAGGACCGCTCACACACTTCACAATGAAGACAGTGTTTTTCCCAAGTCATCTCGCCTTTACACTGCGGACAGACAAGAATTTCCTGTAAAGTTTTCGTCTGGCGATGTCGGTTGCCTCGTACCGAAAGCGATTTCGCCTGAGAGACAATGCGCCGCGGCACTACGCTTTTAAGAAACAGCAGCCACTCCCGCTGTCCTGATTTGATGAGCCGCTCAAGCGTCTCCGGGCATTCTAAGTTCAACGCCGACTCCTCATCCGGAAGTATTTTATAGTTTATTTTTTCTTCCCATTCATATTGGACCAGGAAGAGGTGATGATGCGTCAGATGAAACCGTTTCCAATGCTTGTCCGTCTCCGCAAGTCTATGGAAAAGTTGCCCAAATTGAGAATTGCCTCGGTTTTTCTTTAGCAGCAAACAGTCATCGACTAAGTTGACGACCCAATTGTGATAGTGCCACCCGTAGATCCGCTCCCCTATTTCAGAGGGGGTTTCAATATACCCACGGCAGGCGACGCGCTCCAATTCGGCGATAAGTTGTGTGGGGTCTTCGACGTGTTCCAACACATGCGAGCAGATAACATAGTCAAACGCTTGATCTGCGAAGGGTAGAAACTGACCATCCGCTTCCACTATCGGGCGATCCGTGACAATCGCACCGCCCCGCTGTTCGTTATCCGCTATAAATTTATCACATAAGACATCTGAACGTGTTTTCGGATTATGACCGCTCCCTATCTCTAAGATAAAATCGTTTGGACGGATGTTCATTTCTGCACAACCATAGTGATGTAAGGACTTAGGTACGGAAGCGCGCCCGCGATGATTCTACCTTTGATACCGAATCCGACAGCCTTTTTAAGGATTGTAAATCCGTTGAGTCGGAAAAATTGGGCGAGATCAAGCGGGCTAGCGTAGTATGCGCTATCTGAATCGCCCCCGATGGCATCCGCTTGCAAATCCGGTTCGCGGTAAATGAAATGCGGCGATTTGGTGAAGAACCGTTTCTTCAGATAGAGCCGACAGTTTCGCGTAAACTGCTGTAACGCTTGCCGCTTCGTTTCACCCCAAACAGGTCTACCCGGTTTGCCGGACATCAGACTGAACCAATCCAGCAGTGGGATTAAAGGTGAACAGAGATTCGGTCCTGAGATTACGATGCGTCCACCCGGACGGACGACGCGCATCATCTCGTTTAAAGCGGTTTCCACATCGGGTAGATGTTCAACTAATTCGTTTGAACAGATAACGTCGAAAGACTCACTCTCAAAAGGGAGTTCCATCACATCACAGACTTGGTATCGGAGCTGCGGATTTTCCCAACCGTGTGCTTCTTCAAGAAAGAGCGGGGAAATATCGGTGCCGACGACATCAAAGTCTGCCTGATTGAGCAGTCGCGCCGAGATACCGTTTCCGCATCCGAGATCGAGTACCTTAGAACGCGGGGGCGCGTGACGGATGACCAATTCTACGTAGTGTCGGAGGTAGGCTTCATCGTGTGCAGCCAAAAGGTTCTTATAGGTCTCCGATGTTTCGTAGAATTCGCGCATCTGTTGGCGGATTTTTAAGCTATTAAATCTGGTCACCGTGGTTCCCGATGAAGTCAACCGGGGCTGGATCATAATAAGGTGTCCTAATGATTCAGAATTCGCATTCTCACTGCGAAGCAACGGACTTCGTTTAGGAGCGGAGCGTATTCCACGGCGCCTCGTCAAAGACATCAATGAGTTGGTAACCCTCCGCGCCTTTGGAAGGACTCAAGGTTACAAACAACTTTGCGGACTCAGAAGAAACATTAAAGGAGGCGTGAACCATATCCGCTGGGATAAAGACGGAGTCGCCAGCGTTAAGTGTCTGTTTCTTATCTTCGAGCCACTGCTCGACGCTGCCCGCTATCACATAAATGACCTCTTCTTGGTCGGGATGTTTATGGAAATCGTGTCCGTAACCCGGGGACAGGCTAACTTCCATAGCGACGATATCTTTCGCGCCAGTGCTTTCTGGTCGGCTGAGCCAACCGATTGTGCCCCAGTCGAGTTCGTCTCGTTCTACGTCTGCTGATGCAATAAATTTTCCGTTCACGATGATATATATTCTCCTTTTTCATTGGCGATGTAGGCACGCTCCGAAGGCGCGCCTACATCTGAAATATTACCTTTCGGATTTGAGTGTTGCCCAAGTTGTAGACAATTTCCCAAGCGGCTCGACAGGTGTTGCTGCAGAATTCATCTCTGCCAAGATTTCTTCTTCATTGAGCGCACGGTTCCAGATGCGGACTTCGTCAATGAGTCCAAGAAATTCACGATTTGCTTCAGGTGTTTTACCGACAAAGACAGAAGACGTATCGGCAGCGCCCGGCAAGGCGCCCTTACCACCGAATTCGCCAACATTTTCACCATTCAACCAATAGCGATGTGTGCCATCATCCACTTGTGCTGCGACGTGCTGCCACTCATTAAGCGCGATTTTTCCTTCGCAGACGCTGCCGCCGCCGGCACTGAGGTGCAAACACTCACTCGGAGATTCGGTGTAGAAGCTGTAAGAACGCGGGCTGTTCCCTTTTGAGAGGATGCCTTGCCACCGTTGTTCGTTCGGCCCCATGTGTCTTCCGGCGTTGATCCATGCCATGACAGTCACACTTTTCTCAACAGTGAGAATATCGGCGTGTGGTACTTCGACCCAGTCGGTTTCGCCGTTGAGTTTGAGTGCGTTCCCGAACTGTCCTGCGACGAGCTCAGGCGAGCCAGCAATAGTGCCGTCGTTGCCGTATTGCGAGTGATCTGTGACGGTATCCCCATTAAGCTCATCAAAAGAGAAGTAGAGGATAAGTGAATCGTCAGATGGATCGGCTGCATAAGCAAAAGATGCCATGAACGCTACAATTGTGAGTAATGAAAAGAGGATTTTCATTTTTTTCTCCTTTTTAGCGTAGAATTATCGTTCTGATACCTTTAAATGTCCCCAGGTTGCCGCGAGTTTCTGGCGCGGGTCGACAGGAAAGAGTTCAAAATGTCCTTTTTCCATCTGTTCGACGATCTCATCATCAGTGAGGGCGCGGTTCCAGATGCGGACTTCGTCTATCATCCCGAGAAATTGCCGATTGCCTTCGTGTGTTTTCCCGACGAGCGCGTTGGCAGTATCGGCTTTACCGGGGGGTGGGTTTTTCCCGCCGAATGAGCCGGCAGGTTCGCCGTTTACCCAATACTTGTGTGTTGTGCCCTCATGGACTTGTGCAGCAACATGCACCCATTCGTCTAACGGGACCTTTTTGTTACAAACACTTCCACCACCGACACTAAGGTGTAGACATTGGCTTGCGGATTCGGTGTAGAAACTGTATGAACGCGGGTTGTTACTTTTCGCGAGGATACCTTGCCACTGTGCCCCTCCGGGGCCTGTATAGCGCGGGGTATGAATCCAAGCCATGACGGTGACGCTCTCATCAACGGTGAGGGTTTCGTCGTGTGGGATTACAACCCAGTCGTCTTGCCCGTTGAATTCCAAAGCTTTGCCGAATTTACCCTCAACATGTTTCGGGTCGCCCGCCATTTCGCCATCGTTTCCATATTTTGAGTGGTCAATGGTGTTTTTACCGTCGAGTTCATCAAAAGAGAAGTAGAGGATAAGTGAATCCTCCGGTTCGTTTGCCGCATAAGCGAAAGATGCCGCAAACGTGATAAGGGTTAAAATTATAAATAGGTGCCTCATTTTTACCTCCATGTGGACAGCACGACAGAGCGTGCCTACTACTTTTTCTATAAGTTACTCTATCGGAACAATTTCTCCGCCTTCAACTGCCCGAAACCTTCGGTTGACAGAGAGATGTGTCCAATGGTCAATATGTCCGCTGGTCCATCGAATTTCAAGGCGGTCAATCTGTTCCGCTTTGCCCACGCCAAAATGGGCGCGCAAGTCGTGGAAGGAGAGATAACTCCCGCCACTTTGCACCTCCCGATATTGGACGTGTGTGCCGGTTACGACTTTAATTCTCGCGCCAATACCGGAACGGTTGCTTTTTTCTCCGACAACTTGAACCTGTATCCAATTGTTTCGGTTACCGACCGCGTTTTGGAGCAGATCCGGACGTTGGTTACAATTGGTAACAAGGATATCAAGGTCGCCATCGTTATCGTAATCACCGATAGCAGTACCACGACTGACTTTTTTCAGTGCTAACCCGTCAGTCTCTGATGTGATATTGGCGAACGTGCCGTCGCCTAAATTCCTAAATAACAGGTTCTTTTGCGGATAGGTTACATGTTTCTCAAGGATATTGATATTATCCATTAGGTGTCCGTTGGCGACAAAGATGTCTTGGTATCCATCGTTGTCGTAATCAAAGAACCGGATGCCCCATCCTAAATAGCCGTGTGTTACCTCCGCTATGCCTGAAGTAATAGTATTGTCGGTAAAGAAGGTGCTATCGTGATTGCGATAAACGGTATTGGTTTCCGTCTGGTAATTGCTGACAGTGAGGTCAAGTCTTCCGTCGTTGTCATAGTCACCGAAATCGGTCCCCATACCGGCTTCTTCTTTTCCCATATCATTATAGCATACCCCTGAGATTAATGCAACCTCTAAAAAATTAGCGTCGCCCCCGGACCCGTTATTATTCGTATTCTGAAATAAAAAATTCGGGTCCTGGTCGTTGGCGACGTAGAGATCCATGTCCCCATCGGTATCATAATCCCCGAAGGTTACGCCTAACCCGTGCTGGGGGACCAAGTCTGCAGGACGGTATAAAGTTGATGCATCTGTGAATGTGCCGTCCCCGTTATTCTTATAAAACGTATCGTGAACCGCAGGATATGCGTGCGGTCCGCAATAGACATGGACCCCACGCTCTTCACAACGGACATCCTTCTCTGTTGTATACGCCGCATAGTTCGCTATGTAGAGGTCTAAGTGTCCGTCGTTATTGACATCAGCAAAGGCGCAGCTGGTACCCCAGTTTGAATTGCCGACCTTGGCGTGTATGGTTACATCTGTAAAAGTGCCGTCGGCGTTATTTTGATAGAGTTGGTCTGTGCCGAAGTTGGTAACGTAAAGATCCAAGTCGCCATCATTGTCATAATCGCCGACGGTTGCACCCGTGCCGTAAGCGGTACTCCCTACGCCTGCGGCTTCTGTGACATCGGTAAAGGTGTTATCCCCGTTGTTTCGGTAGAGGACGTTATGCGGTGTTTTGTTTTGTCCGTTATCCGTCTGAATTGCGCCGTTGACGAGATAGATGTCAAGATCGCCGTCGCCGTCATAATCGAAAAATCCGCCGCCGGATCCGAGAAATTCATTGAAAAGTCTTAAACCGCTCCTACCATCAGTGTGTGCAAAGGTTAACCCTGCACGCTGCGTAACATCAATGAAAATTGGATCTGATAATGCGACTTGACAATAAAGAGCCGTCATAAACGTCGCTATACATATCAATCCGAAAAAGCGATAGCAGTTATTAGTGCGGGCATTTTTTAGCATAAGGATAGGTTTATCGCGTTGTTTGCGCTGCGCGTTTCAGACGTTCCAAATTGTGTAAAGCCTTCCGAGCGTCGGCATCGTTAGGTTCGATTTTTGTGATATGTTGATAGACTTCAATTGCCTTTTGAAGGTGTCCTTGTTGCGTGTAAATTTCGGCTAATCCGTGGTATGCTAAGCTCAGTTGTGGCATCTGCTTTATAGCCGCTTGCAGATGCGATTCTGCTTTGTCATACATCTTTGCTTGCGTATAGAGCCACCCCAATCGAACGTGTGCTTCCACGATGTCTGGATTTAGTTCAAGGACTTTCAAGAAAAGCGGAATCGCACGCTGCGGCTTCTGTAGATTCATGTAAAGCCGCCCTAACTTATCGTATCCGACTGTAGAATCGGGATGCAACCGAATCAGCGTTTGATAAGTCGCAACCGCTGCGGAAATATGTTTGTGTTTCAGATGGATTTCTGCCAATTCTAACCGGAGGGTTGCGTTCAATGGCTCTTCCGCCAAAGCACCTTCAATGGCGTACGTTCGGTCATAGTAGGCTTTCATCTGGTGGAATAGTTTAAGTTGTTCGGTTGCTGCTGGCGTATCGCCGAGAAGTCGGTACGCCTTGGCAAGGTTATAGTAAGCACTCTGGACGTAAGGTTTTTTCTCAATAGCTGTCTGATAGTGTGCCACTGCCTGCTGCGGTTCGTTCCGCATAAGCGCGATTAGACCGAGCCATTCATAAACTTCAGGAAAATCGGGATTGCGCGCAAGGGTCCGCTTGAATGCAGCGAGTGCTTCGTCGAATTTCGCCTGATGTGTGTAGATATAACCGAGTCGGTAATGTGTATCGGCATCTGTCGGACATCTCTGGACAGCTGCTTTCGCGTGCTGTTCTGCGGTGTTTAATTGGCTCTGTTTGCAATAGATTTCTGCCAGTGCAAGGTGGACTAATCCGTGAATTCGCTCCTTTGCCTGAACTTTTTTTAAATCGGCAGCCGCTGTAAAAATCTGGTTAAACGCCTCAATCGCCAGTTCCAATTCATCTTGCAATTTATAGACATTCGCGAGTTGGAAAAGCGCGTCTACATTTGTCGGTTGTTGTGCCAAAATAGACTTAAAGGTATCTATCGCTTGTGGATAGAGCCGCAATTTGACGTATTCCACGCCTTCTTGGAACGGTGTTTCGGTCCTACTCACAGATGGAATCGATGATAAGAGCATCGTGAGCATTAAAATCCCACAGACGCGCTTTGCGCGTTGATAACCTACGTGCATGCCGATTTTCCTTAATCAGACTGCGCTTGTTTGTCCACCACGTCCTGAATCCAAGACAACGCTGCCATACTCGAGGACCAACCGATAGAGGTTACCGCGAGCAGTGCCACTTGTTGCAATTCCTCACGTGTGATTCCTTCCCGAAGCGCGCGCCGCGTATGCGAATGCACCGCCCCTTCAGACTTTGCACCGATAGCCAATGCAAGCTTGACAAGCCTCACGGTTTTCGGCTCAAGGGGTCCGGCGGTGCCGCACGCTTCACCCAATGCCTGATACGCTTTCCAGACTTCGGGGTATTCGTCAATGACATCTTGCAGAAAATCCGGTAATTTGTCGTTCATGTTGTTACCCTGTTTTCTCGTTTGGCGGTGATTCTGCTTCTTGTTGTGCTGTCGTTTCGGTTTCCTCCGACTGCTCTTCATTGAGACCGGCTTTAAAGTTGGTAATACTTTTGCCGAGTCCTCTCGCCAAGTCGGGGAGCCGTTTCGCACCGAACAAGAAAAAGACGATGACTAAGATTATAAGTAATTCTGGGAGACCAGGCATACCACCCATTTTATGTGTTCCTCCATTTGATATAATTCGCGCGCTAAAGTGACGCACGCTAAATATTAGCGTATATAATATCATATAAAACAAAATATGTCCAATAGTATTTAGCAGCACCAAAACCAGAGGCATTCAATTGTACCTATTCACTTTATATATGTGAATTTTTCCGCCTGTAAGAGCGAGTGTTTTTGCTTGGGTGTTTTTTGTCGCTCGCGATTTTTTCCCAAGAACGTTCACTTATGTAAAGCAAAACCAAGATCCAAATCGTACAATTGAATGTCTCTGCACCAAAACAAAATGTAATTGACAGGAAACTTTAGACATGCTATAATTTAGGCAAACGAATGTAAGGAGTCGTTTTAGGAGGATTTGGACGATGCATAAGGTGCTGGTCAGCGATTTGCTGTCACAGCGAGGTTTAGATGTTCTAACGGAAAGTGGCGATTTTGAGGTGGATGTTCTCCTTGATCTCTCCTACGAAGAACTGTTAGACCGGATTGCTGACTATAACGCGCTGCTTATCAGAAGTGCAACGAAGGTGACCGGGGCGGTTATTGACGCAGCGACGCAGCTGAAGGTCATTGGACGCGCCGGCGTTGGTGTGGATAACATCGACGTACAAGCCGCAACACGCAACGGTATCTTGGTTGTCAATACGCCGACCGGTAATACAATCGCGGCGGCAGAGCATACCATCGCGATGTTGTTAGCGTTGGCGCGGAATATCGTACCTGCCGGTATTTCGCTGAGAAACAAAACTTGGCAACGTAACGACTTCATCGGCGTTGAATTATATGGGAAAACTTTCGGCGCGATTGGGTTAGGACGCATCGGACGCGAAGTAACGAAGCGCGTGCAAGCGTTCGGCATGCAGGTTATCGCCTATGACCCCTACATATCAGCGAACGCGGCGGAAACGATCGGTATCCGACCTGTTGACCGGGACACGCTTTTTCAGGAGTCGGATTATATTTCTGTGCATACGCATCTCAATGCCGAGACGTATCATAGTATCGGTGTGCCAGAGTTTGCGTTGATGAAACCGAGCTGCCGCTTGATTAACTGTGCCCGGGGTGGTATCATTGACGAAAACGCGCTCTATCATGCCTTGAAAGCGGGAGAACTCGCCGGTGCTGCGTTGGATGTCTTTGAAAACGAGCCAGCGACGGATACGCCGCTGTTGGATTTGGAAAACGTGCTGGCACTCCCACACCTCGGGGCATCTACATCGGAAGCGCAGGAACACGTTGCGATTGAAGTAGCACAGCAGGTGAGAAACGCACTCCACGGTCAACCGGTTGCTAATGCTGTCAATCAACCCAAAATTGATCCGAGGACCCTCGACATTTTAGGTCCCTATCTGGAACTTGCCGAAAAGATTGGTAGTTTTCACGCGCAAATTGTTGAAGGGCAAATATCCGCGATTAAAATCCATTATAACGGCACCCTTTTCCAGAAAGAAGATGTCACGCCGATAACTGTAGCGTTACAGAAAGGACTTTTAGCACCCGTATTGGCGAATGTCAACTATGTCAACGCGCCATTTCTGATTAAGCAGCGCGGGATCTCTATTACAGAGACAAAGAGCGAATCGGGAGCCAATTTCGCCAACTCTATCGCTATTACAGTTACAACTGATACGGGTGAAGCCGTCTTAGAAGGCACCGCTTTCGGGAAAAAAGATATCCGCATCGTCCGTATTGATCAACTTCATATCAACGTCCGACCGACCGGATATATCCTTCTCATCTATAACAGCGATCAACCCGGGATGATAGGATTAATGGGAACAATTTTGGGGGAACATAACATTAACATCGCGGATATGACGGTCGGACGGTCACGCTTATGGGAACTCGCCGTGACGCTTATCAACGTCGATAGTCCTGTACCTCGACACGTTTTGCAAACCATCGCTTCACAAAAGAAGATTGACTTCGTTAAGCAGGTCTTCCTTTCACCGCCAGAAGGCGAGATTGAAGATTTCGCTAATGTTGACCTGGAAATGTGACGTTAAAACCGTTGTCAATACCGATACTCCTACGCGAAAAAGGACAAAAAATTTGGATGCTAAACAGAAATGTCTATTTATCAATGCTGAAATTCCGAAGGCGAAGTTATTTGAAGCCGAGAAACGGGACGTTCATCCGGATAGCAACACCTCGTGGCGTATTTCACCAGAACCGTTCTGGGTTTCCGAAACGGACTTGAAGTGGTTCGAGGCACTCGGAACGCACCTTTTAAATTTCTATAGGGCGTGTAATCTCCTCTATTCACAAAGTGTCCGCGGCATTCAGCCCGCTTGGGTGGCAGAGTACTTAGAAATCGGGAAACCGGAGACAGTTATCCAGTATGGACGGATGAACCGTTTTAAGACACAACTGCCCGGTGTGCTGCGTCCTGACATCCTCCCGACTGCTGACGGTATGGCAATTACCGAACTCGATTCTATTCCGGGTTTCATCGGGGCGACGGGTTGTCTGGCAAGTCTTTACGCACAACTCGGTTATGCTATCATCGGTGGCAGCGACGGGATGGTGAATGGATATGCCGATATGATCCGCAATTTAGCGAAGAAAGATGATCCCACACTTGCCATTGTTGTCTCAGATGAATCAGAAGATTATCGCGCCGAGATGATATGGCTCGCTGATGCGTTGTGTGAAGTCGGGGTTAAGGCGCGCGCTGTTAAACCACACGAAATTATTTTTACGGAAGACAGACTCCTTGTTGAACACGGAGACGGGACATCGGCAGTCGATGTGCTCTATCGCTTCTATGAACTGTTTGATCTGCCAAATATCCCGAAATCGGAACTCATGTTTTACAGTGCAAAAAAACGTACCGTCGTGATAACACCACCCCCGAAAGCCTATCTGGAAGAGAAATTATGTCTCGCCCTTTTCCATCATCCAACACTTCAACCCTTTTGGGAACGCCACCTCAGTAGGCACGCCTATTCTTTTTTACAACAAGCAATTCCAGAGACATGGGTTATGGATGCACGCCCGCTACCGCCTTATGCCGTGATTCCTAACTTGGAGGTCGCTGGGAACGCTGTAACAGATTGGCGACAGCTGGGTCCCGTGACACAGAAACAACGGGAATTGGTTATCAAGCCGTCCGGTTTTTCCGAACTCGCGTGGGGGAGCCGCGGCGTTGCAATCGGGCATGATCTCCCAACGGAAGAGTGGGAAACCGTTATTGAAAACAGTCTTGCGAATTTTGAAAGAACGCCACACGTCTTACAGCGGTTTCATACCGCGAAACGCGTCCGCATGCAGTATTACGATTTTGAGACAGGCGATATGCAAGAGATGGCGTGCCGTCCACTGCTCCGTCCATACTACTTTGTCGTCGGAGATACGGTAAAATTCGGTGGCATGCAAGCTGCAGTCTGTCCGGCTGACAAGAAAATTCTACACGGTATGGTAGATTCTATTATCGTGCCGTGTGCTGTAAAGTAGTAGGCATTCTCCGAATGCCGTCACGTATAGAAAGGTGATTTGAAAATGCAATTAAGTGAGCAGCAATTTGCGCATTTCCGAGACAAGGGGTACCTTGCTATTGAGGGGTTTTTTAACCCGACTGAAGCGAAGGCACTCCGACTTGAATTGGAACGGATTTACAACACCGAGCTCGAAAACGGGACCGGTATCAATTGCGCGGTGCAGGAAGATGGTACCCAACGCGACAACGAAGGAGAACGACAAAACCTTCAGGTCATCCCGCTTAACAACCGCAGCGATCTACACAAAGCGTTGCCGTTTCATCCGAGTGTTATCTCTGCCGTCCAACAACTCATCGGCGATGAATTTATGCTGGAGTTGGATCAGGCGTTCTGGAAACCGCCGAAAGTCGGCATCGGCACGAGTTGGCACCAAGACAACGCCTATTTCAAGATCGCTGACCCGTTGCGCGGTACAGCGATGTGGATCGCTATCCACGACGCAAACGTTGAGAACGGATGTATGCACGTGATACCAGGCAGCCACCGGGAAAGTTATGAGCATTACCGCGATCCGTTAAGCGATCACCACATTCGGTGCGATCCGCCAGAAGAACGCGCTGTCCCGATTGAACTAAAGGCGGGGGGTGTGCTTTTCTTCTGCTACGGCGTTGCACACTGTACAAGGTCGAATCTCTCTGATAAAGAGCGAGCCGGTGTCGCACTTCATTTCCTACACAACGATTTCGGCGGCAAAGAACTTTGGGAGCGGAATAACACGACCAAACCGATGCTCCGCGGTCCGCTTGCGACCGGCGGCGAAACCGAGTTCGGCGAAAAGTTCGAAGGTAGATGGGAAGAACTTATGAACGCGGTACTTATGTCTATCGCTTAATCGGGTTCCCATTTTTAGGGTCTCCGCCAGCGAAATAAAAAATATTGTATTTTTTTATAACTTTGTGGTACAATTCAAATACTTGGTTACAGACGATCAGATTCATATCTTCTGTGTGAGCGAAATCCAAGGGTTTTCCACTTTACATAGAGAGGAGATAAAGATGATAAAACAGTTATTTGGTTACGTCGTGCTTATCGCACTGATGCTAATCACGACCTATGCGATGGCAGACCTCGCTGAGGGACTCGTCGTCTACTTCACATTTGACAATGTTAAGGGTAAGACGATTACTGATGACTCCGGCAACGGGCTGGATGCGGACATTATCGCCAATACCGAAATTGTGAAGGGCAAATACGGGGATGCGATTCGCATTACAGCAGTGGGGGCTGATTGCGTGAATGTGCCAGCCGCCGATGAACTGAAAATCACGGGTGAGATCACGATGGCGGCTTGGATTAATCAGGATTCTTGGAATACTGACGCACAGTGGTTCGACAAAAACTGCCATAACGGCGGCGAGCATTCCTCCTACGGCATCGGTGCTTTCAACAGCGGTAAGAATTTTAATATGTTCTTGGGTACCGGCAACAGCAGACCCAGATTGGACAAACCGCATGCACTGGAAACGAAAAAGTGGCAACACGTCGTTGGGACTTATGACGGGTCAGCCATGAAAATCTATGTTGATGGCGAGGTCGCAGCTGAGCAAGAGCAAAAAATTGACTTCAAAGGCACCAATGATCAAGATTTGCGGATCGGATGTTCCAAGGATCGTCCGAATTACACCTTTGAGAACGGTTCCATTGACGAAGCTGCTGTCTGGCGGCGCGCCCTCAGCGAAGATGAAATCAAAGAAATCGCGAACGAAGGTTTTCTTGCAGTTTCACCGCTTGATAAGGCAGCAACAACCTGGGGCAGTATTAAGAGAGCGGCGAGGTAACCTCGCCCCTACGGGCTGTCCTGCACGAACATTCAAAGGCACAGGTGTTCCTGAAGCATCTGTGCTTTTTCTATAGGGGGGAGACAATGACAAAAATCGGAATTGTCGGCATCGGTTTTATGGGGATGATCCATTACTACGCCGTTCAGCGTATTACGGGTGCCGAAGTCGTTGCGATATGCACACGAGACCCGAAGAAACTCGCCGGCGATTGGACCGGTATTCAAGGCAATTTTGGACCGCGTGGCGGTATGGAAGACCTCTCAAATGTCCGAACATATAGTGAAATAGACGAACTTCTCGCCGATGAAGAAGTTGAACTCGTTGATATCTGCCTGCCGACACATCTGCACAAATCCGTTAGCATGGCTTCTTTGGAAGCCGGAAAACATACGCTCGTCGAAAAACCTATCTCTATTTCGATCGACGACGCGAATGAACTCGTCGAGCTCGCGGAATCTATCGGTAAAGCGCGTGCATCTGAAAATCAAGGACCCTGTTATCTGATGGTGGCGCATGTCCTCCCTTTCTTTGCAGAATATGCTTATGCGAAACGAGTCGTTGAGGAAGGGAAATACGGTGAACTTCTCGGCGCGCATTTTAAGCGGATTATCTCTAAACCGAGCTGGTCACGGGATGTTGCGGATCTCGACAAAAGTGGTGGTCCTGGCATCGATTTACATATTCATGATACGCATTTCATTCAACTCCTCTGTGGGGTTCCCGATGCCGTGTTCTCACAAGGCAAACTCGCTGGCGGTAACTATGTGGATTATCTGACGACACAATACATCTACAACGATAAAAACATCTCTGTCAGCTGTTCTTCGGGGGCAGTGTCGCAACGCGGGCGCGCTTTCTCACACGGGTTTGAAATCTATCTTGAAAACGCCACCTTACTCTATGATTTTTCGACGTTAGCCGGTGAACCCTCTACCGCAGTCCCGTTGACACTTCTGAACGACGAAGGCGAGGTGGAACAGGTGGATTTGGGAGATGTCGATCCGATTGATGCTTTCGTGGGTGAACTCCAATATGCCGTTGAAGCGATTGATTGGGAGAGCGAACCGACAGCGTTATCGGGTATCGGTGCGCGGGACGCGCTGCTGCTCTGCTATAAAGAGGCGGAATCGGTCAAAACAGGCGAGATTGTTTCGATCCATTAAGGCATATTCTTAGTCTGTCAACTTTCAAATGAGGGATAAACCCAGTTCGTAGTAGTGCGATTTTGCGGCGTACTCGCCCAAATGCGATGTGCATTATCGCACGTGGAAACGACGGGCAATGAATTGCCCTACTACGAACCATCCATCAGTTTAGATGTGACAGACTATTCTGTTGTTACGGCACGGCGGAGCGGGTTTCCTACTACTTTTAATGACTTCTGTTTATTCTGTTAGTAACATTGGTGAACTCTATGTCCCTCTTGAATGTCGGGAGGCGGTTTTTGCGCGTCCACGCGTCAAGTTGTTCGCGCATCAGGACCTAAGACATCTCAATCGGATTTTTACGCATATCCGACACGGTGGCGTTGCAGTTGTAGAAGGACAGTGGAAACAAATTACGACTGTCATGGACTATATCCAACGCCACAAACAAGAGCTCATCCAGCAATCGCAGCATGAAATTAAATCGCGGGATCGGAGAGAGCCGCGGAGCCGTGCTTTGAAAGAAGCCTTGGCAAGATTAATGTGTTGGGCAGATGCTGATGGAATTTTGCAGGTTGAACCCGCGCCTGTCCTTCCGTCCCTATTAGCGTTTGCTGGCGAACCCGCGGAAGCCAATCAAGGAAAACCTTTTCTGATCCCGCTCATAAAGATCCAACAGATTCAAGCCGCGCTCGCGGAGACTTACCCTATCTCTGCCCTCAATAGTTCGCTTGTTGCTTCCGAAAACGTTCTTGCACCGCGTTCACAAGAGACGATTGAATGTTTTCAGGAGGCGTTACAGCACCTCCGCCGAGAGACTCTTTCTTATAAGGTCGCCGACATCGGATGTGGCAGTGGATGTTTGACTTTGTTAGCACGACAGGAATTGGGTGAGCAGACTGCGGTATATGCGTCTGACCTGCTCCCAGAAGCCGTGGCGACAACGCAATTGAACATCCAACGCCTTCTTCCAGATTCAGACGTTATAACGGTTATGCCTGCTGGCGACCTTTTTGATCCGTTGACTTCGCATCAATTTGATGTGATTATCTTCAATGCGCCGTGGGTTGTTGCCCGCGTGCGTACCCGTGCTGAACTTGCAATTCACGATGAAAAGCAGGAAACAGTGAAACGGTTCTTCGCACACGTCTCAAATTTCCTGAAGCCTGATGGCACGATTTTATTAGGATATGCAGATGCTTCCGGTCCAAAAGCGATTAATAATTTGGAGACGATAATCGCAGAAGCCGGTTTTAGAATAGATACGCTCTTTAAAAGACGGGTTGCGACACATCGCTCTAAACGGAAATGGGAACAGATTCGGGTGTATGCTCTATGTCGGAAGTAGACAAGGAAGGTTATCTCTACCTTACTCCAGATGCAAGAGCAAAATTAGGTGAAAAATTCCTCATTATGCGGACGAATATCCACTTCAAAAGTCCATGCACTCGGCTTCTGCTGTATCAATGCCCAATAGGTATCGGCGATGTCGTTGGGTTGAAGGAGCGGCTCATCTTCCGCGAGTTCATACCGTTGATGTATACCGGGCGTGTCAATGATACCGTCAATAATGACGTGCGCGACGTGAATCCCTTGCGGTCCGATTTCTCGGGCGAGTGACGCTGCTAAGCCGCGTGTCGCAAACTTGGCACTGCTAAATGCAAGCGCGTCTGCTCTACCCCGGACAGCAGAGGTGGCACCCGTAAACAGAATATTGCCGCCGCCTTTCTTCAACATGCCCGGAACGACCTGCTTTGAACAGAGAAATCCACCCAATGCACAGACGCGCCACGCACCCTCAAATGCTTGAGGGGTGAGGTTAGCGAAACTGCCCCAGGCCGGGTTGCCTGCATGATTTACAAGGATGTCGGGATCCCCAAGTTCTGCTCGGATGCGTGCGAAACTCCGTGCTACCTGTTCAGCATCGGTAATATCTGTAGGGATAGGGATGACTGCACGTCCAGATACCGTTAATTTTGTTGCAAGATTATTAATATAGGCAGCTGAACGAGAGAGAAGGGCTATATTGCACCCTTCCTGTACAAATTTACGAGCGAGGGCAGCCCCCAAACCGGGGCCTACGCCTGCAATAACTGCTATTTTTTTCATAATAGTTCCTTCCGTGTGTAGAATGGTTTTGTTTCTTTAATGTTGGTGCAAGATTCATGCCAAGCAAATTGGGGTAATTGCGGGTGAAAAATGACGATTTCAGCACAAGCTATGTAAGAATCAATATAAGCCTTGTAAAAACCTGCATAAGCTTTGCATCCGTTGCATTAAACCCGCCTCAAGAAACAGGAATTACTTTTTACTCTCCTTTTTAAGCGTGGATGTCTCTATGTTTATAACGGAATTTAACAGGAAAGCACAAGCTAATAGCCTATGCTACATTGGCAAATTGTCCAAAGCTTAGTAAGTCGAACACATACGATGGTGAATGTAGAAGGGATAGTAATGAAAAAAATATTAATCATTGATAACAATCAAAGCTCTCTTGAATTGGAGCATTTCCTACGGACTAAGGACTATTCGCCTATCATCGCTGATACCGTTGACGAAGGCTTGGAAAACATTAAGGAATCCGAGAATTTGAAAGTCGTCTTGCTCAATGTGGAATTGTCAGGGATCAGTGGTTTGGACGCTCTAAAGAAAATCAAGCACAAACACCCGGAAGTGATCGTCATTGTGATTAAAGCTGGGGTCAACACAGCGAGAAAAGCAACGCGTCTGGGCGCCATGGATGTTCTGTCTAAACGCTTTGATATGGAACATATCCATAGGGTGCTGGGTCGCGCGTTTGGACGGCTCTCTATCCGAAACCAAACTTCTCCGCTGCCTCAGGGGGAAATGCCTAAAGAGCCGTACGCGCTCGTTGGAGAGAGTGACGCAATGTTTGAACTCAACAAAGTCATCGGACGTGTTGCGCACAATAAAGTTTCAGTGCTGATTGAGGGTGAAACTGGCACTGGAAAAGAGCTGGTTGCGCGCTTAATTCACAAAGAAAGTGAACGCGCGGCAGAACCGTTTATCTCGGTTGATTGCGGTGCTGTGCCTGATGGCCTCCGTGAAAGTGAACTGTTTGGATATGAAAAAGGCGCGTTTACAGATGCAAGATCGGACGGTAAACCGGGTCAGTTTGAATTGGCGGATGGCGGTACCCTTTTCCTTGATGAAGTCAGCAATATGACACCAGCCCTACAAGAGACCCTACTGAATGTCCTGCAAACAGGACAAGTCCTACGAGTAGGCGGCACGCAGCCCTATAACGTCGATGTGCGGGTCGTCAGTGCTACTAATCGGAAATTGCGGGAAATGGTTGCGGAAGGAAAATTCAGAGAAGATTTGTACTACCGTCTTTGCGGTTATAGGATCTCGTTGCCGTCTTTACGAGAACGGATAGAAGATATTCCGTTACTCGTCGCGTACTTCCTGCAACGTATTGAGGGCGAAAATGGGAAGCCAATATTCGGTGTTGCTGAAAAAGTGATGAAATTGTTCCAAGGGTATAATTGGCCTGGCAACGTTCGCGAGTTAGAGAACTGCCTCAAAAACGCGGCAGTCAATTCCCAAGGCGAACCGATTTTGCCCAACGATCTTCCACAAGCCCTCCGGATGTCCAGAGCGAGTGCCAGGTTCGAGAGAAACATAGCGGCGATACACTCTTCGGAAACGCTAACAGTAGCCCCGGGATATAGGAACCTTTTCGATTTGTCGGTCATAGTGTTCTGTAAGTTTATCTCTGATGGACAGTCAGGGATTACCGATAGCCAAATCAATGAGTGGTGGGTAGAGTTCTCTAATGACGGGCGCGACCGTGCCAATCAGGCGAAACGTGAAATCGATAATTGGTGGGTCGAATGGCACACGACCGGACTAACATTTCCTGATTTATCGGGCCGTATTAAGAAAGTCATTGACGACGGTGTTTCTCAATTATCAAATCTTCGGCATCGCATGGGCTCCACACCGATAGCGGAAGCCGACCCCATCAGTATAGAAGGCAGAACGCTCAAGGGTAGCCTGACAGCCGTTCTGCACGAGATCGTAAAAGCACATAGAGGGGACAGAGAAAAGGCTGCGAGCGAGTTAGACATTCCTGTGCAGCAGCTGGAGCGGCGACTCTCGTATATCGTCAAGGAATATGAGGGGGATCGTGAAAAAGCGGCGGAAGTATTGGATATTCCTGTGCAGCAGCTTGCAGCGTGGTTATCAGATTGGACAGGAGAGGACAAAGATGAGAAGAAGAATTCATTGCGGACCCCTATAAAACCTTCACGTCAGCTGGAGCGATTTCCAGATGAGGAAATCAGAAAACTGCTTACGGAATCAGTCATCTCCTTCGCTTCGGAGTCATTCTCGCCTTTAGAATGGGCGGACAAAAGTCTCAATGCTCAGATACGGACTGTCCACCTCGCCTTGAAAGCTGCCTCCAGGCGTTTGGCGGGCGGGCACGGTTATATCTATTTCGGGGGGATGACTCTCTCACAAATTGAAAGAGGTATCTATCGTAGGGCACCCTACCTCTACACGACCCCTGCTGAAGCAGCTGAAGCACTCAACGTAGATATGAGAACGTTCAGGCAGTACTGGCCGAAACATAAAGTGTTCCCGAGCCATTACACCCTTTTCACGGGATAGCAGCGTACCTGCCCGCTACGCATCTAATCGGACGCAATGGACACCTCGCTTCCATCTTGGAGTCGATGTTGTTCATCTACAATCACCGATGTACCTCTGGCGAGCTGTGAAGTGACCTCGATTTCGCCACCGTAAACGCCGCCAACGTTTACCTGTTTTGTGCGTGCCACGTTTCCCTCAACGACGAAAATAGTGCCACTCCCACTTTGGATATTCAAAACCGAGCGCAACGGCAGCAGCTGGACGTTCTTCCTCTCACCGGTTTTGATAGAGATGGTAACAGCCGTTCCGGGTTTAAGGGTGCCGTTGAAATTCGGGACAGTCGCATGAACGAGCACGGCGTTGTTATCACGACTAACAGTCGGACTGATAAAAGCAATCGTGCCGACAATATTCCGAATACCAGAATCCGTAGAAATCAAGACAAGATCACCGTTATCCATGCGACGTGCATCGCCCGCTGGCACATGCCAAACCGCTTTGAGTACATCTACTGTGACCACAGTAAACACAGGTTTGGCTATAGGCGATGCGGCGGGTTGTGCATAATCGCCGGCGTTCAGGTGTTGCGTTGCCACGATGCCGTCGATCGGGGACTTGATCGTCGCATCATTTAACTGTTCCTGTGCTAACTTAAGTTGTTCCGAGGCTTGCGCCACTGCGGCTTTGGCGATATCAATCTCGCGTTCCCAAGATTTTGCTTCGACGAGTTTCTGTGCCGTGTCAAGACTCGCTTGTGCTTGGTTAACCTTCGATTCCGCCGAAGCGATCTCGCGTTCCCAACCTCTACTCTCTACGACCTTTTGAGCGACCGCTAATTCTGCTTTCGCCTTTTCCACGGACGGGTAGGTCGCGGCCTCCTTGAACTGTGCTGCAGTGACCACCGCCTCTTCATAGCGGGTTTGGGAGACCTTGAAACTGCGTTCCACCGCTTCAAAATTGCTGTCGCTAATGTGTTGTTTCTCGTGAAGCACCTTATTCCGCTCGAACTCCAATTTATTTTTATCCAATTCCACTTTCGCACGTTGTAATGCCTGTTCAGCATTTATCTTCTCGCGTTCAATTGACGACTTTGCCGCCTCATAAGCTGATTCTGCCTGTGTCAGTTGATTACGGATGCGCATTTCAGCCAGCGATTTTGTCTCTACGAGTGTTGCTTGTGCTGCCATCAAGGTTTCTTGAGCAACCGCTAATTGTGATTCAATCCGCGCTTGCGCACTCGCTTGTGTCGTTGTCAATTGCGACTGCGCACTGCTTAATCCAGATTCGGCACGTATGACAGCGAGTGCAGCTTCTTTTGAGCTGCTCTGTGCAAGCACATCGCCTTTCGCCACACTTTGCCCTATTTTTGCCGCCAGTGAAACAAGTTTACCCGAAACATTGGCAAACACCTTTTCTTCGGCATCGGGTTGTAGATGTCCGCTGTAATCTTTCGCCGAGACAAATGTCCCGCGCCTTGGTGTTGTAACGGACACAGTCACGGGTGATGCTGTGTTCTGTGCCACCACGGTGCTAACACTCAAACAACAGATACCGACGAAAAAAAATAGCAACTGCACTTTGAAAACATATTTACTGCTCATTTTTTAATTTTTCCTTAAAATCCTTTG
Source organism: Candidatus Poribacteria bacterium (assembly GCA_963668035.1). GTDB lineage: Bacteria > Poribacteria > WGA-4E > WGA-4E > WGA-3G > WGA-3G. Next base: position 3,700,997 of record OY764073.1, read on the forward strand.
TGAATTTCTGCATCTTCGGATGGATTACAAACTGGCAATACGGCTGCCTTGAATTCAGCTGAAAATAGTTCTGGTGATAATCTTCGGCAGGATAGAAGATGTCAACGGGTGTGATCTCCGTAACAATTGGATCGTCCCACATATCGGATGTATCCATCTCTGCTTTAGAGTGTTCGGCGACTTGCCGTTGTTCTTCTGTGTGATAGAAAATTGCGGAACGGTATTGTGTGCCGACATCAGCACCCTGCCGATTTAACGTTGTCGCATCGTGTGTGTGCCAAAGCACTTCCAATAGCTCCGCGTAAGAGATGACCGTCGGATCGAATTGGATTTGGACCACTTCAGCGTGTCCCGTCATCCCCGAACACACTGCTTGATAGGTTGGATTGAGAGTGGTGCCGCCGGTGTATCCTGAGACAACTTCGTGAACACCTTCCAATTGTTGAAAGACTGCCTCAACACACCAAAAACAGCCTGCACCGAATGTCGCTGTTTCTAATTGCATTTTTTACTAACGGGTTTTCGCATTGTAGCGAACCCGCCCTTCTCCTTTCGTTATAATGTAACCTACACTTGCAAAAAGCCGAAAACCCTGCTATAGTCACAACTTATGAAACACTTTCTTTTAGTTTTTATTCTCCTCAGTATGGTGGCATGTCAGTCCCAGATACAGCAGGCAAAAACGCTGGTCAACCAACTGGGGGACACAGAACCTGTTCGTCGCACCAAAGCTGCCAAAGCCTTAGTCAAAATGGGACCTAAGGCGATTGACGCGCTCATCCGAGGCTTATCCGACGCGAACCCTCAGGTTCGCGAGATGTCAGCATGGACGCTCAACGAAATCGGGGAGCCCGTTTCTCGCGTCGTACCTGCCCTTATCTCAACCCTCGCCGATCCGGACGAAAATATTCGCCTCGTGGGTTCTATCACGCTACAGCATTTCGGGGAGCCTGCCATCCCCTATCTCATTGATGCACTTACAGCAGAAAACGCGGAGATTCGATTGAATGCGGCTTACGCATTAGGCGAAATCGGCACACCGCTGGACATAATCCTTCCCGCACTCATTCGCACACTTACAGACCCAGAATGGAACGTTCGTCGCCTTGTTGTGCGTGCCTTGGTTACTATAGGACCTCCAGCAGTTGAGTCGTTAATCCAAGCACTCAATTCGGAGGATCCTGACCTTCGCCGCATGGCAGAACGCGCCTTGAACGATATTGGCACGCCACAAGCACGCCAAGCAATCACTGAGGCGAAGCTACGATTTCCCACTGATCGCTGAAGTTATTGAGGCAAAATCGTTTGTCCCTCACTGCGGAGACAGTCATCCCAATACGCAACAGCGTACGTTTTCACAGGTTCAGGTTGCTGTGCCTGTTCAAGATACTTTGCAATCCAATCGAGCAGCTGTTGCCGGAACGCCTCGCGGATCTCACCATCCACATAAGCCAATTGGTGGAAATCTTGCCGAACGTCTTCGTCCAACTGGAAATCAACTTGCCGATAAATCAGAAGATTAGCCATCAATCCGACCGTGAGGTGTTCAATCGGATTCGGAAAGATACTCAGCGGCGTGTCTAATGCGAACAGATTATCTAACGGCAAGGCTTTCACGTAATCGCATCGCTGCTCGATGCATGCCAATTGTCGGTCAATCATCTCAACTTCAGCTAACTGGAGGAGTGGCCGTGGGGTCTCGGTCTCTCTGATTGTCACCTGAAGCGTCCGGATGGAGGTCCGATATATTAGCAATGCCTTTAGAAATTCGAGTTCTGCCTGTGTACAGATTTGGATACGCTCGGTTTCCAGATCGGTGTAAGTGTTACCGAGGGGGCGTTCTTCATCTCTACTGGGTGGTAGAATCACGGCATGTTCTAAAAGATGGCGTGCCCGATCCAGCAATTTCTCCATTAATGTATTACCGATTTGGAAAAACTTAACCGTCCGGGTTTTGCAAAGGATCTGCGCTGCTTTCTCCAGATCGCCTTTGCTGCCGTATTCCAATCCGAGACTGGTGAGCGTAAAGGCCGTTTGGATATGTGTTCGGAGTGCTGATTCATCGGAGAGGTCTGCCGTCTTCATTGTGATGAGTTTATGCGCGATGGCAGCAATATTTTGGTAAAGCGCATCTACCTGCTCGCGCGGCATGCCTCCGAGGGTATCAGTGTGCGCGAGGGTTTGCGCGAGGAATAGCCGTCGGTCCAGACTCGCCTCAGCGACGAGAGAAAACTTATTCGTCGTCATCGTCTTCTGCGTCCTCATCAAATGAAATCAAATCTAAGTCAACCTTTTCCATGAGATCGGCTTCCGTAACATCAATCCCGGCAGCCTTATCACGTTCGGCAACGCGTTCGGCTCTGTCTGCCTGCGCCGCATCGAAAATAGCGGCCAGTTCCGCATCAACATCACCCTCAGTATCAATTGCGAAGAGTTCACTGAGGAGCATGTCAAATATTTCATAATCTGCTTCCCAGATAGCGTCGGCAATCGCTCGGGCGCGTTCGTCCGTGTAAGCAATCACGTCAGAAGCTGGATCCAGAAATCTACTTTCAAGCAGCAAGCCCGCGTATTCGCTTTGAAGTTTGATGCGTCCGTGGAGGAGTGCCGCGAGTAGGCGGATGTCTACTTCTTGCAGGAACCGTCCGAGGTCGTCACGTTCACATTCAGAGAGCTCAAAGAGCCAAAGGTCCAAGGACGCTTCATCAAGCTTTCCATCACGCCAGACGGCAATATCTAAAAGTTCCTCGAACTGATCATTTGAGAGACAGGGCAATAGTACCGAGGCGAGTCCTGTGCCGAGCATTGTGTCCAAAACCTGAAGTACATCCTCCGTCGGACTCGCCTGAATGAGTTCCGTACAATCGGGTACTAGATAATAGAGTTGCTCTCGTGATCTCGGGTTGCGGGTTGCCCTGAGAATCTCCAATTGCTCTTGCTTTTCGTAGCTTTGAAAGAGTTGCTCTGCTTCGCGCGTCGGTAAGGACAGCAGCTTCTTGCTTTCAGAGCGTGGGCCTATCGTTTTTGGACTGTGCATGCCGACACCTCCATGTCAGACATTCCGATATTGAAACAACGAATCGCTGATAACAGATCACACTAAAAATTGTCTCTCACGAAATTGAGGTTCTTGGCAGCGGAGGCAACCGGATCCTCCTTGGCGGGCGTTTCCAGTACAAACCAGCTGTCGTAGCCAACGGCGTGCGCGGCATCAAAGACTGCAGGGAAATCGACATCACCTTCGCCGGCGTGATTGCCGCCTGTATCCTTGATGTGCATCTGTGTGATAGCGTCCCCTAAGCTCCGAATTTCGGAGGGCGAATCGTAGCCGAACCCTGTCGCGTTCCCCATATCGTAATAGACACCAACGGCTGATGAACCGACGTTGTCAATAATCTGCTGGTGTTGTGGTGCGCTTAACGTGGATTCGATGGCGAGAAAGACCCCGTGTTTTTCAGCCGTCTCCGCAGCGGCTTTGAGTCCATCAATAAACCGTGACGCGCCGATATGTTCATCTTGAATCTGTCCGCCCCCGAAAAAGGGCACCAAAATCACTTTCGCGCCGAGGTGTGGAGCCGTCTCAGCGAGATATTGCAACTTCGCGATCCCTTCGCTGCGCGTACTATCCGTCGGATGCATAAACGAAAACGCCGTGAACCCACCCGGTGACAATGAGGGGACCTCAATGCCTGCAGCTGCTGCCAAACCGTTCACTTTATCAATCCCGCCCTCTTGCCAGAGTGGGTGCTCACGATAGTTGACCCCCATGCAAATCTCGATACCATCAAATCCAATATCTTTTGCTTTCTGAAATGATTCTTCAAACGAAACGGGCAACATCCCATCTCGAATACCTACCTTCATAGTGTGCCTCCTAAAGGGTATAATCTACAATTTAGAGCAAATTTCGCGTTAATTCTGATTTTAACATAGTTGTAACGCGAATTGCAAAGGGATCTGCAATGTTTTTTCACATAAACTAATTGTTAAATACGAAATAGTAGGAAAAAAGTTGAATTTTTTTCAATTGATATGATAGTATATCAAATTAACCAAATCTTTTGTACGGATTGGACTAAAGGTGCAGTCTTGTACAAAAAAATAGAGAGGAAAAAAGGTAATGAAAAAGTTTACATCTATCGTTGCAATTTTGCTGTTCTCTGCATGCCTCATCCCCAGCGTTTTCGCACAGACATTGATGAGCGACGAATTCGCAGGAACCGGTCAAGACCTTCAATCCTTCTGGCAAGTCAAGGACGGCGACAAAAGCCCGTGGGAACTCAAAGGTGGTATGCTCGTCGCCGAGGCAGGTTTCGATCAAAATGTATGGGGCGATGATACCAGCACGCGTTTCTACCAAGTCACGGATCAGGATGAGTTTGACATTGAAACGGCGATGACTGTTGATTATGGAGATGCTTGCACTGTTGCAGGCATCATCGTGTATTCTGCGACGACGAAGGATCACCAAGACCGCGATGGTCAGTGGGTGACATTGAAGTTGTGGGGACGTGGTGCTGCGCAAGGCAACAATGCCGTGCTTCAATACCAACGCCGTCAAAATGATTCTGCTGAGTTGGGATATGTGGGTACACAGCCTGACTATAATCCACCGCAAGGCGTTATTCCGGTTGAACTGCGCGTCAAACGCGAAGGCGACGATTATGAATCTTGGTTCAAACCGAACGCAGAAGGCGATTGGGTCTCCGTAGGTAAAGTGACCAACGAGCTTGCTGAACCTCTTGAAGTTGGCATTTATGTCGGCATCTGTGAAGGTGAAAGCGAGGCAGGCAGGATGACGGTCACGTTTGACTACTTCCGTGAAGCCTCAAGTCCTGCAACGCCCGTTGATCCGCGCGATCGACTCGCTGTCACGTGGGGCGAATTGAAGAAACGGTAACAGTCAACATTGTTTGCAATTTTCTAAACCGCTGGCGGCTCTGATGCCGCCAGTGCTTTTATGAGGAGAGACATTTGAAGCACACATTTATTTTACTGTTTATCGGTGTTGCGATATTTTTCAGCACATTCTCAGCGGCAGCCGTAGATTCTCTTGGAGATCCGTTTGATGGCAACGCCTTGCAGAATCCGAATTGGAAGTGGAAAACTGCTGACGAAGAAGGCGTTGAACCGAAAAAGTGGGATATGGGCAAGACGAAAGCCGGATGGCTGCACGTCACGGGTGAACTGAACCGTAATCTCTGGCCCTCGGACACAACGAATCGGGTCTATCAGGAGCATGAAGGTGATTTTGACGTAGAGACGCATCTCTACATGGACTACGAAGATGCATGTGTCGTTGCGGGGATCGCTGCCTATTCCCCAACAACGAAAGACCGCCAAGGCCGCGACGGTGAATGGGTGACAATCAAGCTCTGGGGACGCGGTCCCGCGAACGGTAATAATGCCGTTATCCAGTATCAGAAACGGCAATTTGATGGCGGTGAAGGGCTTGTCGGGACAGTTCCGAATTTCCAAGACCCTGCAGGTGAAATGGATATTTACATGCGACTCCGCCGTGAAAAGGATACCTTTACGGCATGGTGGAAACGGAAAGCCAAGGATGCCTGGATCGACATCGGTGAAACGGAGCAGAAGTTCGATGAACCGCTTGAAGTCGGGATTTACGTCGGTATCTGTGATAGCAAAGGCAAGCAGATTGCACAGTATGAATATTTTGAGGACCTTCTCGTGCCGTTCGATGTCTCGCCGCGTGCAAAATTACCGATCGCTTGGGGGGACCTAAAACGCCGACATAACGTGCCGAGTCTTCGTTAATAGTTATAGTGTTGGTTGACAAGTCAATGTTTTCGCAAGTAGTGAGAGGATTAAACGCTGTTAAGTCTCACGAATTATTGGAGATTAGTTATGGCTTGTTACTTTAGATTTCTTTTAGGTGTTGAGACACCTCTTGTTTTAAAGTTCCTCCTGTCTTTCATGGATGTTTCTACCTTGTTTACTACTTGCTCTGTAGTATATTTTGATCGATTATAGTTTGATATTTCTTTGCGTTGATGTTATAATGATATTGCTTATCAGATATTTCCTTTTGCTTGCAGTAATCCTAAAGGAGGGTTAATGGCTACTTTTTATAAAGGCGCAGGAATCGGGACACATTGGCATGTCAACGATTCACGGCGCGTAGGTTTTACTGTAAGGTCTCCTGCAACTCAACACGGAACTGATGTCCTCATAGAGCATATCGCAATAGGAACTGCCAATAGTCCGTATGTTTCGTTGACTCGTTCCTACGCAGTGGCGTGGCACTATGCGGTATTTAGTAGTAAGCAGGAACCTGGGCCAGGTAAACCCGCCTACGTTTATGAAATAGAGATTGATGATTCGCTGCCACATGGACTTAATCTGTTAGATCCGACCAAAGAAGTTGTTCATATCTTACCACAATCCTTACGAGGGATTATGAACTTGGACTATATGGAAGATCTTCTTGGGGGCCAAACACCTCAATCACCCAATTCGGAGAGAGATTTTTCACCCGATGTTGAACGGCAATTAATAGCATTAGTTTTTGCAGAGCGGGATGCAGAAGTGTTAGCTCACGGTTATATACCTCCGTTCTGTGTAAAGCACCGTTTTGAAGTAGAGTTCTCTCGGTCAGATTTGCCGCTTTTATAGGAGAAACTATAATGTTTGAAATTCGTAATATTGACCTGAAAAAGGTGCCAGGCAACGATTTCATCAAGTTCCTGAGGATAGAAATACCCCAAAGGAAGGGCTACGGGCTTGTTCGCTTCGGTAGAGTTCGGTACGCTTTAAACGGGGAGCACAATGAACAAGAAAACGGTTTGCCGATGGATCTAGGCAAGGGAATTTTTACCGCAACGCTTGAGGATGAAGAGCTCGAAGAACTCGGCGAAATTTCCCGTGAAGACTTGGAGAAGACTTTGCGAAAGGCGGCAGTAGAAATTATTAAGATTGTCCGGAAAGAATTGGGACAAGAACCGGATACTGCTAGTATTCTGAGGCGTATTTTAAAAGATTACGCTTATCTAGCGTATGATGAAAGATCCTCTAAACCGCCCAATGTTTTGAAGTGCCGTGTTACCAAGCCCAAAAGTCCACGGGATGTAGAAGATATTTTTGAAATAGCCGATAGATTACGCATCGCCACAGGCGAAAATTATATAGTAACTTATGGCGGATCCTCTAATACTGGCGAAAATCTTGATAAAGTGTGGACTAGATTTTCTTTAAGAAAATCTAGTTTCCAAAAATCTAAGTCCAAATGAGTTGTAAAACTGCATCTCCATTTGACAAATTTCCTTTGGAAATGTATAATATAAGGAAGTACTATTTCATTTGTCAATAAAGCGAAGCTTGCATGTTTCCTATACTGCAAGCCTGAATAAGAAGAAGGGGGATTAAAATAGAAATGGCTGATTACGCAAATCCTGATGTTTTGGTAAGCACAGATTGGGTAGCCGCACACGGCGGTGATGCTGGTGTCCGGCTCCTTGAAGTAGATGTTGATACGGAGGCTTATGGTGAAGGGCATATCGCTGGCGCAGTCGGACTGAATTGGCAGACGCAACTCTGTGATCAAGTGCGACGCGATATCCTCACGAAAGATCAATTTGAAACACTCTGCAACGACAGCGGTATCGCTAATGATACGACCATTATCTTCTATGGCGATAATAACAACTGGTTCGCAACTTACGCATTGTGGCAATTCCGCTACTACGGACACGATGAAAGTCTGTTGAAGGTGATGAACGGGGGCCGCCAAAAATGGCTCGATGAAGGCAGAGACCTTGTTACCGATGTTCCAGAGTATGCCAGCACGGGGTATCAGGCGAAATTTCCTGATGATAACGTTCGCGCCACAGCGGATAACGTTCGCGCCACACTCGCCGAAGGCATTGTTAACCTTGTTGATGTCCGTTCACCGGCTGAATTTTCTGGTGAAGTTATTGCACCGCCCGGTATGAGCGAGACTGCACAACGCGGCGGACACATCCCCGGTGCAGCGAATATTCCGTGGGCAACCGCAGTCGCTGAAGATGGCACTTTTAAATCCCATGACGAACTGCAAGCAATCTATGGTGGGGAAGGTGTTGATGATAGTAAAGAGACCATCGCCTATTGCCGTATCGGTGAACGTTCTTCGCATACCTGGTTCGTGCTGAAGTATCTACTCGGTTATGAGAAAGTCCGCAACTACGATGGCAGTTGGACGGAATGGGGCAATCTTGTTGGCGCGCCCATCGCACGCGGATAGATTTCTACCTTTGGTCCGCACGGGTGAGATGACCTCGCCCCTACGACGATAGGAATAAGGGCGAGATGACTTCGCCCCTACGACAATAAAAATAAGGGCGAGATGACCTCGCCCCTACGACGATAGAAATATGCCTAAATTCATTTCCACGCATGCTATCGCTTGCATGACCCGCCAAGATGTGGCGCGGCTGCTGAAGCGGTTCAAAGCGGAAGAAAACACCGACGTTCAGAATATCCGAGTCTTGTGTGATACACTCTCTGGCAGAATGGTCTGTGAGTGGGAAGCACGGGACCGGGTTGTCTTGGTCGAGTGGCTGAAGCGGTGTAACGTCCAGATACGCGGAACGGGCGAATGGCTCATGGCGGTCCAATATGAATCTGTAGGCGATGACCTCGTAACGCCACAGCGAGCTGACGGAGCTGGCTAACACCGCATAAACCGATGTATTACTTAACCCGGCAGACGGCGTTTGAAGCGTCACATTACAACCGGATCCCCGAATTGAGCGATACCGAGAACTTCGCGTTGTTTGGTGCCGCTGCAAACCCGAATAGCCACGGACATAACTATGTACTTGAGGTGATGGTCAAAGGGGATGTAGATGCCGACGATGGCATGGTTATCAATCTGGTAACATTGGATGCCCTGTTGAAAACAGAAGTGCTTGCCAATTACGATCACAAGCATCTGAACCGTCAACACCCGGTTTTCGCGAAAAATCCGTCCTTGCAACCGACGTGTGAGAACATTACGATCGAGATTTGGCAACGCCTCGTGCCTGCGCTGCCTGTTGGAATGTTGCACAGGGTACGACTCTACGAAAGCACGTCGAATTTTGCTGACTATTATGGGGAAGAAGTGATGGTTTATCTGACGAAGGTTTATGAGTTTAGCGCAGCCCACCGTTTGCATAGCCACGCGCTCAGTGACGCAGAAAATCAGGACATCTTCGGGAAGTGCAATAATCCGGCTGGACATGGGCATAACTACGTCCTTGAAGTTACCGTAAAGGGAACCGTAGATGCTCGGACCGGGCTGGTGGCAGGTCTGGACTTTCTTGATGAAGTCGTTGAGAAGCAGGTCTATGCACGCTTTGATTACAAGCATCTCAATGTGGATACGCCTGAATTTGAGACGCTTAACCCGACCTCGGAGAATTTCGTCAAAGTGCTTTGGAATGTATTAGCACCGAATTTACGTCCGGTGGTTTTACATCGCCTCCGCTTAAGAGAAACGCCGAAAAACCATTTTGATTACTACGGCGCGTAAGCCATGCTATCCGGGCAGTGTGGTAAAACAGCGCAATGGAGACAAACTTTAAGACAATGGAACTGAAACAGGAGCCTCCGAGCTCCGAATTAGAAGACCTCTTCACCAAAATTCTTGAGAATTTAGGCGAGGATCCAAGTCGTCAAGGCTTAGTGAAAACGCCGCTCCGTGCCGCGAAAGCGATGGAATTTTTGACGAGCGGCTACCATCAAGAAGTTGACGCGATTTTAAATGAAGCGATCTTTGACGAAAATTTCGACGAAATGGTGATCGTCAAAGAGATCGAATTTTACAGTCTCTGTGAACATCATATCCTCCCCTTTTGGGGGAAATGCCACGTCGGGTATCTCCCGCGGAACCGGATTATCGGTCTCAGTAAGATTCCGCGTCTCGTTGATATGTTTGCCCGGCGGTTGCAAGTTCAAGAGCGACTCACCCGTGAGGTCGCCGAGGCCCTCGAAACTGCGCTTGATCCGCGCGGTGTTGCAGTAGTGATAGAGGCGCAGCATTTGTGTATGATGGCACGCGGCGTGGAGAAGCAGGCACCGAAAATGACAACAAATGTCATGCGCGGGGCGTTCCGTGAGGATAGTTCAACGCGTGCGGAGTTTTTGAGGTGCGTCCAAATATCCTAAGATTCAAATACACTGTAGAATGTAGAGGCGCGCATGGTTTCTTCCAACTATCCTAATCCAACAGAAATAGTGAAACTTGACGGAAAGGTCGCTGTCGTTACTGGAGCGTCAAAGGGGATCGGTAAAGCGATTGCATCCGCTTTCGCAGCGGCAGGCGCGAAGGTTGTACTCGCTGCGCGCACACGCGAAACGCTTGAACAAGTTGCAGCTGATCTCAGGGAAAGCGGTGCTGAAGCGATGGCTGTACCGACGGATGTCACTGACGCAGCTGCCGTGCAGCGATTAATTGAAAAGACCCTTGAAATTTATGAACGCGTGGATATTCTGGTCAATAACGCTGGGGTCGGTTACTTCGGACCCGTTATCGATTTCGCACCTGACGACTGGGATGCGGTGCTCAATTCCAATTTGAAAGCGGTTTATCTCTGTGCCAAGTCCGTACTGCCACAGATGTTTTCACAAGGCGGTGGACAGATTATTAACGTGCTTTCAATCGCTGCGAAGGTTGCGTTTGAAGCTTCAGCGGCTTACTGTGCAGCGAAGGCGGGCGCGTTAGCACTGACGAAGGTTTTAGCTGCTGAAGTCCGTCAGCAGAATATTCGCGTTACGGCGGTGCTTCCGGGTTCGGTACATACCCCGTTTTGGGAGGACGTTCCAGAACCGCCAGATTTTGAACAGATGCTTAAACCTGAACATGTAGCGGGGATAGTTGTTTCTGTCTGCCAGCAGCCGCTTGGCATGGTAACGGAAGAGATCGTGGTCATGCCGCCCTTTGGAATACTCTGATAGCGGAATACTCTGATAATGTTTAGGTGTAAAACCAATCAAGACGTAAAACGTCCGAGTCTTCGGCGGATGCGAACTTTACGGATAGCACGGGCATCGGCATCCGTGACTGTGATGATCGCATCTTCTAAATTGAGTTCGGTACCGGTTTCTGGAATTGTCCCGGTCCGGTCGAGAATGTAACCAGCCACAGTCTCATAGTCGCCTTCAGGAATTGGGAGTCCGTAGCGTTCTTCAAGTAGATCGACTTCAGTTCTCGCGTCACATTCAAGGATGTGCGGTGCAATTAGATGGATAAGGTCGGGTGCATCGCGTTCATCGGCGAATTCGCCGACGATTTCTTCAACGAGGTCTTCGACGGTAACCAGTCCAACGGTGCCGCCATATTCATCCACTGCGAAGACCATCGTGTGCCGCGTATTTTGAATCTCTTTGAGGAGTGCGTTAATATTTTTCGATTCAGGCACGAAATGCAAGTCTGTCCGGATGAACGGTTCAATCGTTGTAGGCTCGGAGGGTGCTGAATCAGTTTCCGATTCAACGTCATCGTAAATAACATCTAAAAGATTGACGATCCCAATGATGTTATAAATCTGTTCTTCGTAGACAGGGATCCTTGAAAATCCTGCGTCAGTAGCGACCTGCAAGAAGTCTTCGCGGTTCGTATTTTTTTCAATGGCGACAATATCAACGAGTGGTACCATAACTTGTGCGACGGTTCGATCTTGCAAGTTGAGTAGACTGTGGATCATCCGGCGTTGGTCTGTAAGGAGGTTTCCTGAGCGTTCACCCATAGTTGCAAGGAGCCGCAACTCTTCACGTTGCGCATCCGGGCTGGGTGTATTCTTACCTCTGTCTACAATCTTGACGATGAGTTTTGTCAAGGTCTGTACAAGATACATGAGGGGGGCTAATACCGATTCAGAGATCCTTAGCGGGTAGGCATAGCGCAGCGCGAGGCTATCTGCCTTAACACGAAAAATTGTTTTCGGCAAAATTTCACCGAAGATCAGGAGCAGCGTGGTCACCCAGATGATAGCGATCGGTTCTTGGAGGTGCTCCGCATCGGGAAGGACTCTTGCAGTCAAGCGGTCACCGAATTGTGAGATCAGAACGTTCGCAAGATTGGTCCCAGCTAAAGTTAACGCGAGCATCCTATCTGGAGATTCAACCAAGTGGTGAATAATTTTCGCTTTAGCATCTTCAGATTCAACAAGCTGGTTAATCCGAATTTTATTAACGGATACGAGTGCTGTTTCCGAACCAGAGTAGAAAGCTGACAGCACGAGGCAGACAAGCACCGCGAGTACAAGCGAAATGAGCACGATAATCTGCCCTGTGCTACTTGCCCCGATTAAAAAGAGGGATAATAAAAAAATTCTCAATTGTCTTATATCTGATAGCTGTTGTTAAGTTTCCGTTTCAGTTTCGTGTGTAACCGGTCCCTTGATGAACAAACCTGTGATAACATTTCCTTCTGTAGCAATAATTTCAAATTCAATGCCGTTTTCATCTGTATAGACTTCACCCACGGAGGGAATGCGTCCGAAAAGTCCAAAGACATAACCACCAATAGTGTCCACATCATCTTCGCTGAGTTTGAGGGCAAATTGTTGATTGAGTTTTCGGATGCTCATGCGTCCGGAAGTTTCAAGTAATAGCGGGGTGTCAGAGTGTTTGACGAAATCCGGCGGCGCGTCATCTCTATCATGTTCATCAACGATATCCCCGACGACTTGTTCAACGATGTCTTCAGTCGTAACAATTCCTGAAACACCGCCATACTCATCTTGGAGGATCGCCATTTTGGTTTTTTCACGCGTGAGTTGTAGTAACAACACCCCGATTTTACGGGTCTCAAGGACGAAGATGGGTTCTCGGATAAGCGAAACACTCGGTGTTTCTTCAGAAATCCGATCCCGTTTTTCGAGAAAGGCATCAATGGTGAGTGTATTCACATCCGTGTGTCGCCACAACGTGAGGTCTTTGACGTAGAAGATACCACAGATATTATCAATTTGCTCTTGATAAACGGGAATCCGTGAGAGCCCAGACTCTTTGGCTTGCTTTAAGGTTGCTTGAATCGTGTTTGATGTGGGGACTGCGACGACTTCGGTGCGCGGTACCATAATCTCTCTCGCCTCAATGTCACGCAATTGGAGGATATTACTGACAATTTCACGTTCATCAGCAGGGAGTGCTTCTTCGTGGTAAGTATTGAGAATTTCTATAAAGTCCGTTGCTGTGAGGTGTTCAGTAGGCGGGGGGTGTCCCCCAAATATCGGAACGAGTAAGTCGATGATTCTGCGTAGTAATGCGCGTAATGGCGAGATGAAAACGGAAAATACCCGTAACGGGGGTGCCGTTATTTTCGCAAAGGCTTCCGCATGTTTAATGGCATAAGTCTTGGGTGTCATTTCACCGAAAATGAGCATGAGGAAAACATTGAGGACTAAGGCGATGACAAAACGGATGGATTCGGGGTGTTGCGGAAGCAGGTGTCCGATAAAGGAGAGCATCAGGATGGCGAACGTGACGTTGACGAGGTTATTACCGAGCAGAACGGTAATAAACAGTTTGCGCGGATTGTCAACGAAATTGACGATTGCCGAAGTGCTGCCTTTTTCAATACGGAGCCGCTCGATTTGGACTTGGGTGAGCGCGCATAAAGCTGTCTCGGAGCCGGAGAAAAAGCCGGAGAGGACAAGTAAACCTGTCAAGCCGATGAGATAGAGGGATAGTGGAACAACTTCCATTCTTTTTTTAAAGCAACGTTTGGGATGCTTGCGAACCGAAAAATTGCTATTAATGATACGAAATTAGCGATAGTTTATAATCTGATCGCTTCACTTCTTTAATTATAACACATTCAGAGACGAATCGCAACAAAAATATCACTATTTTTCAGATTTTGAGGGAGTCTATGACAAAATTAGAACAGATGCAACGGATCGAAACCTCCGGTATTATCGCTATTATTCGTGCTAACAGCGCGAATGAATTGATCGAGACAGCGGCAGCAATTCATGCGGGCGGCGTTAATGTGATTGAAGTCACGATGACGACCCCGAATGCGTTACAAGTCATTAGTGATGTTTCATCGGCATACAGCGATGCGGTTCTGGTTGGTGCCGGGTCGGTGTTAGATGCAGAGACAGCGCGCGCCGTGATGTTGGCAGGTGCGGAGTTTATTGTCAGCCCGGTTACGAAACCGGATGTCATTGAGATCTGTAACCGCTACAGCAAAGTCGTTATCCCGGGGGCCTTTACGCCGACAGAAATTTTGGCGGCGTGGGAAACGGGGGCGGATTATGTTAAGGTGTTTCCATCAAGTGGTGTCGGTGCCGCCTATATAAAAGATGTCAAGGCTCCTCTCCCACAGATACCGCTGGTTCCGACGGGGGGTATCAACGCTGAAAACGCAGCCGCGTTTATCACTGCTGGTGCTACTGCTTTGGGCGTCGGTAGTGCTTTGGTGAATAATCAGTTGATCGCAGATGGCGAATTTACACGCCTCACTGAAAGAGCCGAGACGCTTGTCAAGGCGGTACAAAGCGCACGTTCAGGTAGTAATTCGGCTTAAACCCACTGAAAATGTGTTTTTTTGTTGACAATTTGTATTAATTTTGTTAATCTTGTTACCAAAACCTGTAAACTGTTTGCTTGCAAGATGCCGCTATGCAGATTGATCAATTAATCTTAGGTAAATATAGGTTGCTTGAATTTCTTAATTCAGGAGGGTTCTCCTCGGTTTTTCGCGCGCGCGAAGAGATGACAAACCGCGAAGTAGCAATTAAAGCGTTAGCCAAGACCGCCTATCCTGCAAGCAGGATGAAATTTCTGCTCAATGAATTTCAAGCGATGTCAAAAATTTGGAAGCACCCGAACATCGTGTCTATCCATACCGTTGAACCCGGGGAGGACGACTACGTCGCGTGGATCGTCATGGAGTATGTTGAGGGGAAAAGTCTTTATGACCTGATGCAGGAGGGGGCACTCGGACTAACGGACACGCTCAACATCGGTTTGGATATCTGTCGCGGGCTAAAAGAGGCGCATCTTCATAAGATTATGCACCGGGACATCAAACCACAAAATATCTTACTCACAACTGAAAAAGAAGCAAAAGTTGCCGACTTCAGCATCGCGCGTATCTTTAGTGAGACGACCGAATTCGCCGAAACGATGGCAGGCACCCGGCGGTACATGGCACCCGAACAGACTTATGGATCCTATGACTTTCGCGCCGACCTCTATTCCACCGCCCTCATCCTATATCAAGCCGTAACCGGGCGTTTTCCGTTCTCAGGTGAAAACAAGGAAATGGATAAAAAGAAAGCCGCCGGAGAGATAGAAGAAATCGACAGATGTCCGGAGGTGCTCCGCAATTTTTTACAAAAAGCACTCCATCGGCAACTCTCAGAACGCCATCAAACCGCTACCGAGATGTACGAAGAATTGGATCGCATCCGGCAAGATGAATACGTCAAACAGGCTTCCGAACTTATTGATGCAAGCGCCAATTCCAGTCATCCGAGATTAGCGGAGGCACTTGAACGCTACCGAAAAACGTTCCGGTTGTCGCTTGCAGACGCAGAACGGATGAATCAGAATCTATTTCTCCAGCGGCGACAAAAAGAGGAAAATGCCAAACGCGAAAAACTCTTAGCGCAAGTCGAAAGGCACTATACACGTGCTGTCAGCTATGCGGAGAATCGAGACTATCCGCATGCACTCGCTGAACTCCACAAGGCAAGTCACCTCTGTATTGATGATCACGGTTTAATCAAAATTGTTGATAATGCGTTTCATACACTTAATACCGTCAATATGCCGTTCTCAACAGAGCCAAGTGTGGAAGAGGTCGTCTCAGTCATTCAGAAATTGCCTGACAGTAAAACGACGGATCTGCGTACCTGGCTTGAGCAACAAAAATTAGTTCAGGAAGAACCGACAAATGTGACACCAATACAACCGCGGGTTGATGCATCGGACAGCTATCGCCTCGTAATTGAGGAAGCCTCCCCGGAATACCTACTTGACCAAGTTCATAGCGATATCCTCTATCCACATGAAGAAGAAGCACTCCGCATTTTCCAACAAATTCAGATTTTTCAACAACAGGGACGTACCCGGCAATCGCTCCTGCTTTATAATAAATTGGGTAGGTTCTATCAAAAACAGGCGGACAATTTTGTTAAGCAAGATGAATTAGAACTCGTTGCGAACTGTTATACGCGCGCCCGATTCGCTTACACAGTTGCGGAGAAATACCGGCTCGCGAGAAGAAATGCTAAAAAAGGCGCCGTCTATTACACGCGCCTTGCACGGCAATTTGAACTCCAGCGTTCCTGGGAAGAAGCTGGGAAATCTTATATCCTCGCTGCCTACAACCACGGCTATGTAAATATGCCGATGCTCGTCGAGGAATGTCACAGGATGGCAACCGTCTGCTACTTCAACGCCGCTGAAAGCGCGCACCTCAATAGCGAATTACAAACCGCTTACGACTTTTATATGTTGATCTTGGCAATCGGTGAAAAAATGCCAACACCGACAAAAATGGTGAGCGAAGCGCAAAAATTAATTTCGGAAATACCGGTTGTCGATTGAAAGGGGTGTCCTGACGTGAAGACATCTTTAAAGCGTGGAGACGTACTTGTTGGGACATTTGTGCTTGAATTTGCGGGATCCGCGATTGCAACGCTCCTCGCGAGTGCTGGCGCAGATTTTATGATCGCAGACTTGGAACACAGTTCCTTTTCTATAGAAACCATCGGACGCATTATTCGGAATGCACGCGGCGCGAATCTGCCCTGTATCGTCCGTGTGCCTGCACTTGAACGTCATTTTATTTCTCGGGTGCTTGACGCTGGTGCGACCGGTGTGATGATTCCACGGGTTGAATCCCGCGAAGACATCAAAAAAATAAGACAGTGGACAAAATACGCCCCCGAAGGCGACCGCGGGGTTGCGTTCGGAATCGGACATACCGATTATGGGGATTTCACAAAACTTGATACCCGATCATACGTACGCAACGCAAATCGGGAAATCTTTACTATCGGGCAAATCGAAACCGTCGCAGCCGTCGAAAACCTAAACGACATCCTTACCGCTGGTGAGTTAGATGTTGTATTCATCGGGCCCTATGATCTCTCAACATCTATGGGGATCTCCGGCGAACTTGACCATCCACTACTTTTAGACGCTATCAAACAAATTATCAACCTCACACAGACCCACGATATCGCCTTAGGGTGTTATGTCAATGACTTTGAGAGCGGTGAACAGTGGTTGAATTTAGGCGTTCAACTCATTGCGTGCGGAAATGATGCGTTCCTTTTAACCCGTAAATTTGCTGAAGAGCATCAGAAATTCAAAAACGCGGCGAATTCAAAATGAAGCGATTCGATATTCTTACCATCGGACGGAGTTCTTTAGACCTCTACGCGAATGACATCGGTGCCGCATTTCCAGACATCAAGAGTTTCGGTGCCTTCGTCGGCGGGTGTCCTACCAATATCAGTGTCGGTGTCCAGCGGCTTGGGCTTCAGGCTGCGCTCTTAACAGCTATCGGCGAGGATCCAGTCGGCGAGTTCCTGCTCAAGTTTTTGAAGCACGAAGGCGTTGCAACCGAGTTTATCCCTTGCAAACCGAAACACCGAACGAGTGCTGTGGTCCTGGGTATTGAACCCCCGGATCGGTTCCCTTTGATCTATTATCGTGATAACTGTGCGGATATTGAACTCACTATTGACGATGTGCTGGCTGCACCCATCGCTGACAGTCGGGCAGTGTTAATATCTGGAACCGGCTTGAGCAAAGAGCCGAGTCGGAGTGCAACGCTTTATGCTGCAGAGAAGGCGCGAGCTGCAGAGTGCCAAGTCTTTTTGGACCTCGATTTTCGGGCAGACCAGTGGCATGATCCGAGAGCGTTCGGCGTTGTCGTCCGATCTGCGTTACGTTATATTGACATTGCTATCGGCACCGAAGAGGAGATCAAAGCCGCCACACTTACCGACCTGTCGCAACTCACAATTGAGCACTCTCAAATCTCCAACCCGACAATTGAGGGGGATATGGCGGTTGCGATTGAAACGCTTTTAAGTGCTGGTCCCGATGCGCTGATAGTGAAACGTGGAATTGAAGGTGCAGATGTGCATCTGGTGAGTGGTGAAGTCATTCACGCAGCACCCTTTCCTGTTGAAGTTTATAATACGCTCGGTGCTGGAGATGCCTTCGCGAGCGGTTTTATTTACGGTAACCTCAGCGGTTGGGGTTGGGAAAAGTCCGCGCGGCTTGGCAATGTAACGGGCGCGATTGTCGTAACACGGCACGGGTGCGCGAACTTTATGCCGACAATGCCCGAAGTTGATGCATTTGTCGCAGCACGCGGCGGCTGGTAAACGCGATTATAGGAGAAGCATTTCTTATTATGAAAATTCGAAAACTCACGATGGGACAAGCCATCGTCCAATTTCTTCAACAACAATACGTTGAAAGAGATGGCAACGAAACCCAGTTCTTCGCTGGGATGTTCGGTATCTTCGGTCATGGCAATGTTGCCGGGATCGGACAAGCGTTGTACCAATACGCCGATACCTTTCGTTTCTATCAGACCCGGAATGAACAGTCAATGGTGCATACTGCTGCTGCGTTTGCGAAGATGAGCAACCGTTTGCGGACTTTCGCTTGCACGACTTCTATCGGACCGGGCGCGACGAACATGCTTACAGGTGCGGCGGGCGCGACCATTAACCGATTGCCTGTGCTCTTGTTACCGGGTGACATCTTTTCGACCCGTCTGGTTGCTCCCGTTTTACAGCAGCTGGAGTCCCCAAGTTCACAAGACTATTCGGTGAACGATTGTTTCAAGCCGGTCTCGCGTTATTGGGACCGCATTAACCGTCCAGAACAGATAATTACTGCGTTACCAGAGGCGATGCGCGTGCTAACATCTCAGGCGGAGACAGGTGCCGTAACCTTAGCACTCCCGCAAGATGTTCAAGCCGAGGCGTTCGATTATCCCGCACAGCTCTTTGAGAAACGGGTCTATACGATCGCGCGTCCGCGTGCAGATGAAGCGTTATTGAGTCGAGCAGCGGCATGGATTCGTGAGAGCAAACGCCCCTTAATTATCGCCGGGGGCGGCGTTATCTATAGTGAAGCGACAACGCACCTCGCGCAATTTGTGGAGCAGACAGGCATCCCTGTCGGTGAAACCTTTGCTGGCAAAGGCTCGCTCCTCTATAATCATCCACAGAATCTCGGCGCGATCGGCGCAACGGGGACACCGGGCGCGAATATCACCGCACGCGAAGCAGACTTAGTGATCGCCATCGGCACACGTTTAAGTGATTTTACGACTGCTTCTAAAACGGCTTTTCAGAACCCGAATGTCCGTTTTATCAATATTAATGTCGCTGAATTTGATGCCTATAAGCATGCTGCGCTACCGCTCGTTGCGGACGCACGCGTCACGCTTACGGAACTCGCTACCGCCGTAGGCGACTATCGCGTTGACGCGGCTTATGCTGCGCACATTGAGAAATACCGTGCCGAGTGGGAGGAAGAGGTAGATCGACTCTACCGTGCAAAGCTCAAAGAAATCCTACCCGGTCGCGAAACCGAAGGCTGGCTGAACCAAAGTGAAGTGATTGGCGTGGTTAATCAGCTCTCTCGTCCTGAAGATGTCATGGTTTGTGCTGCGGGCAGCCTACCGGGCGACCTACACAAGTTATGGCGAACCCGTAATCCGAAACAGTTTCATTTGGAGTACGGTTACTCGTGTATGGGATATGAAATCGCTGGCGGGTTAGGCATCAAAATGGCGGATCCGAGTCGTGAGGTCTATGTCATGGTAGGCGATGGTTCCTACTTGATGTTGGCACAGGAAATTATTACATCTATCCAGGAAGGCTATAAACTCATTATCGTGCTTATTAATAACGAGGGGCATAGTAGCATCGGTGGGTTATCTCGTGCGACGGGGGCGCAGGGCTTTGCCACCCGTTTCCGTTACCGGGACGAAGAATCTGACGAACTTTCCGGCGATTTTTTACCCGTGGATCTCGCAGCGAATGCTGCCAGCCTCGGTGCCAAGGTCATTGAAGCGAAGGACTTACAAGATCTAGGCTTTGCCTTACGTGAAGCACGCGAAGCCGCGCACACAACCGTTGTGAAAATTGATGTAGATTACTATGAGCAGGTGCCGCGTTATGAATCTTGGTGGGATGTACCTGTCGCCGAAGTCTCCGAAGTAGATACCGTGCAGGAGGCTTACGAAGAATACGAATCGGATAAGCAGAAGGAACGTTACTTTCTCTAAATAATCTAAAGGAAGGAAAATTATGAGAGCCTTAGAACTTTTAACAAGAGTCAAGTCAGGGGCGGCGATCCCTTGCGGTGCGTGTGATGCGAAAATTCCTGCAGACAGCATTTTAGGGTTCGTCTTTAAATTGGGAAAACTCGCGCCGCGCATGGAAAATGTAAACGTTGGTGCTATAACCTGCGTCCAGTGTCAAGAAGCGGACCCAGACATCAAAATCACACCGCGTGGTCCCGATGTTAAATTTGTACGTGGTGATTAATCTATTCGTCTGTCAACATTGAATTTTAGGCACCGAGGATCTGTTAAGAATCTTATCTATTTTCCGCGGAAGTTCACTATGTCCGAATACATCGTTGGCAGAAACCCAGTTATAGAGCGTCTTGAGCGTCAATCTCAAGATATAGAAAGAATCTGTATTGCCGAAGGGAATAGGCACGCGCGCATCCGCCAAATCATCACAATGGCGGAACGAACAGGCATTTCGATAGAACACTGCACACGGCGCGACTTAGATAGACTTTCGCCATCTGTGCCGCACCAAGGGGTTGTCGCCTACGTGAGTTCCTCACATTATAGCGACTTATCAGCAATACTCGCGAAAATACAACGGAGTGAACACGCCGCGTTATTGGTTATGTTAGACGGCGTTCAGGATCCGAGGAATCTTGGGGCGGT
Source organism: Candidatus Poribacteria bacterium (assembly GCA_963668035.1). Classification (GTDB taxonomy): domain Bacteria; phylum Poribacteria; class WGA-4E; order WGA-4E; family WGA-3G; genus WGA-3G. The sequence goes on from OY764073.1 coordinate 3,721,941, forward strand.
CCTCCGAACTGCCGACGCTGCGAATGCCGATGCTGTTATCATTCCCAAGAACCGTGCTGTCGGTATCACAGCCGCCGTTCATAAAGCCTCCGCAGGCGCATCTGCCTATATCCCTATTGTCAAAGTAACGAACCTTGCGCGCACCATAGACACACTTAAAAAAGCAGGCATCTGGGTCGCAGGTGCTACCGGGGATGCGTCGCTCCTATACACCGACGCGGATTTTAACGTTTCGTTATGTCTCGTGTTGGGCAGTGAAGGCGAAGGCATTCGACGGCTCGTCAAAGAGAAATGTGACTATCTCGTGCATCTGCCGATGTTAGGCAAAATTGAATCGCTCAACGTTTCGGTTGCAACAGGTGTGCTGCTCTACGAAGTGCTTCGGCAACGTGCCGCGAAGTAAACGCTTCAAATAAATCCCTCTTCTTTGAGACTGACAAAGATCCCGTCGCCGATGACGATGTGATCCAACACTTTAATCCCAATCTTTTCACCAGCCTCGATTAATTGTTTCGTCGCGCGAATATCTTCCTGACTCGGTTGCGGGTCACCCGATGGATGATTGTGGACAAGGACGATTGAGTTTGCGGCTTCCTCAATGGCGAATCGAAAAATTTCGCGTGGGTGAAAGACGCTGGCGTTGAGTGTGCCTTCAAAGACGGTTGCTTCTCCTAACTTTTTCCCCCAATTCAACTCGTCTTTAAGATCACCAGTGATCCCTTTGGTTGTTACGCCGCCTTTAGTGTCGAGGCATAAGACGCAGACGATCTCTTTCTGTAGGTAGCGCATCTTAGACATCATCAGGTCGGCGACATCACTCGGTGAAGTAATTTTATCTCTTTCAGCGTGGAAACGTGCCAACCGTTTTCCGAGTTCAAGTGCTGCCACGATCTGTGCTGCTTTCGCTTCACCGACACCCTTGATCTTCTCAAATTGTTTGGATTTGTAATCAGCCATCCGTTTGAGATCGCCATCAAGTGCCATAAGGATCTGTTCACCGAGTTGAATGGCGGTTGTGCCTTTGAAGCCACTTTTGAGAATAATGGCTAAGAGCTCTGAGTCTTTCAGGATCTCCGGTCCGTATTTATGAAGCCTTTCACGGGGGCGTTCATTTTCGGGCAGGTCTTTAATTCGCACGGGGCGGTATGTCATACGTTGAAACCCTTTCGGTCTAATAGAGAATTTAGGGGAAATTATACCTGATTTTTAAAATAAAAACAAGTTTTTCGTTTTTTTTATAAACAATTTAATGTATTTTGAGGTTTATGGTTTTATTTTTCCGCCGCTCCCTTCGTCTACCACTCTCCTGCGCGAATATATCTCTGAAAAACGCATTTTCTGATAACCGAAAACTGAAAACTTTAAAATTGAATATTGACAAACATTTGGAAAATAGTGTAAAATTAGGAAAGTGAATGGATATGTTCAGTTTTGTAGCAAATCAAAAAGGAGAAAATTCATGGCAACTACGATTCGCCAAAAAGATGGTGTTGCGATTTTGGAACCGAACGGTAAAATAATGGGGGCTTCCGTATCGGAATTACGAGACGTTATCACGTCACAAATAGATGCCTCCGATGCGCCCCGTATCCTCATTAATTTCGAGCGCGTGAGTATGATGGACAGTTCGGGGCTCGGTACCCTGATGGGTGCCCATGTCGCCGCAACGCGTAAGAACGGTCGCATCGGTGTCATCCATGTCGGAAAAAACATCAGAAACCTGATTGTCCGGAGCCGATTGGTCAGTATCTTTGAACATTTTGATGACGAGGATTCTGCAGTCGCCGGGCTATCAAGCGATGGTTAATCAGTACAAGTACAATTGAGAGAACGTGCCGACCATCCAACTGGCTATACTATTTAGGAGTAAATTATGGCAATCACCGTGTCTGAGAGAGAAGGGGTCGTTATATTTAAACTGAGTGGTAGAATGATCACCCCAGGTATCAAAGAAATCTCGGAGGCTGTGGCGGAGACGCTCGCTGATGTCCCATCCCCTCCGAGGGTGGTGTTTGACTTTAAAGAGGTAACCGGGATGGATAGTTCTGGGCTCGGGGCACTCATGAAAGTTTATTCCGACATCCGTCCGCACGGGGGGAAAATTGCGGTGATTAACGTGAACAAACATGTCAAGAACCTCATTGTCATGGCGCGCTTAATCACCGTCTTCAAAAGTTTTGAGAACGAAGATGAAGCTGTTGCCGCCTTGCTGCGCTATCCGTAGGTGAGGTTTGGTTGTAGCGCGTTCGCGAGGCGACTGGTGTTAGACGCATAGGGATGCCTGCTCGGTAACACCCGGCTGCCTCGCATCTATAAGGGAATGCCACATGATAAAAAATATCCTCGTTGCCATCGGCGATACGGATTACGAGAAAAATGCCTTTGAGTACGCCGGTCAATTGGCGGTACTCTTAGAGACACATCTATCGTGCGTTTTCTTTCAAGACAGCAGCCACGGCGGAAATGCCGATGTCGCCGCAACTGTCATCCGGCGAACAGAAGCGGAATGTGCCCTTTACGACTTTCTCGATTATCACATTGAGTCTGTCGCCGGGAACCCGCGACAGATGATCTGTGAACAGGCGCGCGCCGCTGACCTTGTCGTTGTTGGACTGCCTCAAGATATCAGAAAACGCCGACTCAAACTGATTCAGAACCAAATTGACGATGTACTCCAGCATATCACGCGCCCTATCATCGTGGTACACGAACAGTGTACACTTTTACGGAAAATTCTCGCTGTCCATCACGGAGATGCCTATTCTGACCACGCTTTAGGACTCGTCGCTGAGATCGGCGAATTGACAAAGGCTGGCATCCTTGGACTTGCACTTTCAAGTACACAACCTGAAGCAACACAGATTAAGCAGCAGATGAAAGCATACTTGAAATACTATGACGTTCAAACCGATTTCCTTACCGCTCGCGGGTTTACGGTAGCGAATATCTTGGAAAACGCTGAAGAAAATGATTGCGATCTCATCGCGTTGAGCGCGAGCCATCACGGTCGGTTGTACGAACTTGTTTTTCAAAGCACCACACAGAGTGTTGTCAAACTCGCGAACCGGGCAGTTTTAGTGACCAAATAAACCGTAAGCAAGTCGCACAGTACACCAAACGCGTCTCTTTGGGAGGGAGATATGAAGCTTAAAGACGCACAGCACAAGCATATATCAGGAGAATCCATTGATGCTCACTGTCTCCTGGAGCTTTCCACAGATATGTTCGGGTGTATCAGTCGTGACGGCAGCTTCGTCCCGCTCAACTCAGCGTGGGAAGATGTACTTGGATTCACCGCGTTAGAACTCCAAAATCAGCAATGGCCAACGTTTGTCCATCCCGAAGACAGGCAGGAAATGCTCACCGAAGTTGAGAGGGTTGAAACAGGCGAAAGCGACAGTGTCAATTTTGAGAACCGCTTTCAGTGCAAAGATGCGTCCTACAAGTGGTTAAAGGGGCGCGTAACAAAAGCACCCGGAAAACAGTGCTGTTATCTCGTTGCAACAGATATTAACCGGCAAAAGCGATTGGAAGCGAGATTGAAAGAGAGTGAAACACGCTTCCAGCAATTGGCGGTCAAACATGTCGAGGAGGGGGATCTGTTACACACTTTGATGGAAAATACCCCCGACCATATCTACTTCAAAGACATCGAGAGCCGATTCATCCGAATCAACCGTTCCTTAGCGGACCGGTTCGGTTTAGATAATCCTGCGGAGGCAGTCGATAAAACAGATTTCGATTTCTTTACGCGTGAACATGCGCAACAGGCCTATCAAGACGAGCAACACGTTATTGAGTCTGGGAAACCGATTGAAGGCAAACAGGAAAAAGAGACCTGGCCCGATGAACAAGATACGTGGGTGTCAACGACGAAGGTGCCGATTCGCGATAGAGATGGCCGTATTAAAGGCACCTGCGGTATTTCACGAGACATCACCGAATACTATCGCGCGCAACAGGCAGTTCGCGATTCTGAAGCGAACTGGCGTTCGCTTGTTGAAAGTGTACCCGATATTATCTCAACGATCGACCTTAATTATCGCCTTCAATTTGTCAACCGACTGCCGCCGACTCTCGACCTAAAACCCGAGGATCTCGTCGGAAAAAGCGTTTTTGATTTCCTCACTGAAGAACATCACGATCGGTTTAAAGAAGCCTGCAAGAAGGTCATCGAAACCGGCGAACTGGCGACGTATGAAGTGCAGGGACTGATCAGTGGATATTGGTATGCCTCCTGCCTCGGTCCGATTCAGCAGGATGGTGAGCTCGTTGGGTTCGTCATGGCATCAACGAATATAACGGACCGGAAGCAAGCCGAAATTGAGCTACAACATAGTGAAGAGCGTTTCCGGCGCGCAGTGCTGAACGCGCCCCTACCTATCATGATTCATGCCGAAGATGGCGAAGTATTGCAAATTAGCCGGGCGTGGACAGAATTAACCGGCTATACACTTGAAGATATACCTACGATCCCAAAATGGTTAGCGCAGGCGGATAGCGAGGCGGCTGATGAAATCAAAGCACATCTTTCGCAGCTGTACCGTTCCACAGAACGCGTCGCAGAGGGTGAGTTTGTAATTATGACTCAGTCGGGCGAAAGGCAGGTTTGGGAGTTTAGTTCGTCATTGCTTGGCGCGCTTCCGGGTAAAAGACAGCTTGGCATTAGTATGGCACTCAATATTACAGAGCGCATAAAAACCCAAGAGGCGATGCAACAAGCTAAGGAGACTGCCGAATACGCCAGCCGCGCGAAGAGTGATTTCCTCGCGAACATGAGCCATGAACTTCGGACACCCTTGAATGCGATCATCGGGTTCGCCGAGATCCTGCGCGATGAACTTGTCGGAGGTATCAACCCGGAGCAGCGGGAATGCGTCAATGATATTCATATTAGCGGTCAACATCTGCTGGAGATGATTAACGATATTCTCGATCTTTCAAAAATTGAAGCCGGGAAAATGGTGCTACAATTGGAAACATTTTCTATTGTGGAGGCCGTTGAAGAGGTGAACACGATTATTACCGCACTCGCTGTAAAAAAGAATTTAGACCTCACCTTGAACTATAACCGCAATTGTGTGATTGAAGCTGACCGGGTAAAATTTAAGCAGATCTTCTACAATTTGTTATCCAATGCGGTAAAGTTTACGCCGGAAGGCGGCAAGGTCGCCACCCAGCTGGAAGTCACTGAGACAGAGCTGCGCGCCCAGGTGATTGATACAGGTATCGGCATTTCCGAGGCGGACCAAGTCAAACTTTTCGCACCATTTACACAGATTGATACCTCGAAATCTCGGCGGTATGGGGGAACCGGGCTCGGTTTAGCATTGACACATCGACTTATCCTCTTGCACGGCGGTGAAATCAGCGTCAAAAGCCAAGAGGGAAAAGGCAGCAATTTTACTTTGAAAATCCCGCTGGAACAGCTAAAGAGCGGTACCGACGCGACATCTGATGAAATAGTATAGGGGACCAAGGCGCAGTGGGCTGCTACTATACTACTGCCGTCTCGAATAGAGGATAACCCGTGAAAACTGAAAACTTACCTCCAGCTGAAGCACAGCCAGAAACGTCCAAGCGGATCTTGGTCATTGAAGACCAAGAACTAAACCGAAAAGTTGTCCGGATTGTCCTACAATCAAAAGGTTATACAGTTGTAGAAGCCACGGATGCTGCGGAGGCACTCGCCAGCTTAGAAGACGCTATCCCGCAGCTGATTCTCATGGATATTGCCTTACCCGGACAAAGTGGCGAAGATTTGACGAGACGGATCAAAGCGAATCTGGCGTGGGTAGATATACCCATCATCGCGCTGACGGCTGCAGCGATGTCTGGGGATAGAGAACGTATCCTCAAAGCAGGATGTGATGATTATCTCAGTAAACCGATTGACATTAAAGTACTCGTTGAACGCGTAGAAACGCATCTCAAAAGGGCAGACTCATGAACGCTGAAATGACTTCTGAACGCCAAGAGGGACCGAAAATTCTTGTTGTTGACGATGAACCGAGAAACGTCAAAATCCTACAAATCCAACTCAACGCACGAGGCTATACGGTTTACACAGCCGCAGACGGGCTTGAAGCACTGGATACCGTAGAGAAAGAGATGCCGGATCTCATCTTATTGGATATCAACATGCCGAGAATGGACGGTTTTGAGGTTGTCAAACAAATTCGCGCGAATAAAGCGACAGAGTTTATCCCGATTGTGATGATAACCGCGCTACGTGATACACGCGAGAACCGAATTAAGTCCATTGAAGCAGGTGCCGACGATTTTATTGAGAAACCTTTTGATAGTTTGGAAGTGCTGGCACGCGTCCGATCATTACTACGCATCAAACAATACCAAGACACACTCGCAACACATAACGCTCGGTTGGAAGAAGAGCTCCAGATGGCCCGGAGTATTCAGGAGATACTCATTCCACAGAATGGCGTATTGGAATTATCGGGCTTCCGTATCGCTTCGCGTTGCTGTCCTGAAATGGCAGTCGGCGGCGATTTTTTTGATATATGGGAAATCGCGCCGAACCAGATCGGGGTTTTTATTTCTGATGTTATGGGACACGGCGTTTCAGCTGCGTTCGTAACAGTTTTTATTAAAACAGTGCTGGCAGAATTCCAGCAACAGGTTGCCGATAATCCAGGGTCCCTTCTTGAAATCCTAAATACGCGTTTTAATGATTTGATTAGCTCGCGGTTGTTTATGTTTGCGACGGCCTTCTGTGGTATTATTGATCTTGCCAAAGGTGAACTCATCTGTGCAAATGCTGGGCATGCATTTCCGTTTTTGTACAATACAGACCGACAGAGCTATGCCCCGATTGGCGATAAGAACACAGGAAACGGGCTCGGCATTTGGCAGGAATCGGTTTATGAAAGCATGCACTATCCATTTGACCGGTCGAGCAAAATGTTTCTGTATACAGACGGTGTCTATGAAGCGAAAAACCCGCAAGGTGAAGAATTTACGGTTGAACGTCTCCAAAAATTAGTATCTACTGGTATAGAACAGTCTGCCGCCGAACTCATCGCGAACATCTCGGAGGCTATTGACGGTTTCACCGATACCTGCCCGAAAGAAGATGATCTAACGCTCATCGCTATTGAGGTTGTAGAACAGCCCTAAGGTTTTAGAAGACAAAAAACGACGCGGACATCGGTGCCGCCTGCCGAGTTGGGCGACATCTCGTGCGTATCCGCGAGCGATTTGGCGATGAAAATACCGTGTCCACTTTCACCGCTTGGCGAACGCTTCTCTTCAATTTCCGCGAGCCTTTCGCGTGTTAACCAACTTTTTTGCCCCACCTGTGTCACCCCGGTATCTCTTACTAAAATCTCGAGAGAGTGCCTGTCAATCCTGATTCGTAATTTAACGCCAACCTTTGCGTCGACGGAACCGTGATGTATCGCGTTGCTGCAGATTTCATCGAGCACAAGTTGGATATCTGCCACACGTTTTCTGGAGAATCCGAGGTTTTGGGCAAGGTTTCCAATAAATGTCCGGATAGGTTCTATATAGAAAACCGCGCTTGGAATTTTAAGTTTAATGTCTGCTTTTGCCATCTGCTAAAATCTGTTTCGTTTCAAAATGCGGCCAGGGCACTGTTTTCGGACTCATATATTTCGACGACACTGGAAGCACCGATCAGATTGAAAGTGCGTGTTAAGTTATCCGTGAGGGCGCAAATTTTAAGGTCGCCCCCGTTCTGGCGAAGTCGTTTTGCAACACCGACTAAGGCACCGACAGCGGTACTGTTGATATGACTCACCTGACTGAGATTGACAACAACTCGCTCAACTTTTTCTGCTAAGAGATCCTCAAGTACCTTCCGTAAATCAGACGCTGCGTAACTACTCAAGTCTGTTGTTATCTCAAGAATTTTGATCCCAGACTCCTCTCGGAGTTGCATTAATTGTGTCGAATCCATAGAAATCACCTCTTGAAGATTGAAACTGGTTACAATTCTAAGAACCTATTTTAATTGTATCGGAAATTCGTAAAAAAGTCAAACAAAATTCTTTGGTTAATTTGTGGATTAAGAAAATTTTATACCAATAAAACAAAATTCTTGTTGCTTTTCTTTAAATTTTATGATATACTATTGCGTAACCGATTTGAAAGTGTTAAAAGCACTTTGAATATAAGGAGGAACTGGCGGATTAACGCGGTCACGCGTTTCTAAATGGACCAGGTATCTTAATGAACAACGAACAGCCAAATACAAATGTGTCCACTGTTGATGTGGAAGAAGAAAAACACTCAGATGAAGGATCGGCTGCTGTGGATCAGGAAGTCGTGAGCGAAACAGAGACTCCAGAAGCCGCAGAAGCAGCTTCAGCAACCGATGCAGAGGCTGAGGCGCAAGAAGAAGTCACGAGTAGTGAGGAAGAAGCGACTGCTGGCGATACTGAGCCCGAGCAAGTTGAAGAGACGCCTCCCGAAATGGCGGTTAGCAATGCTGATTCTGAAGAGCCGGCACCGAGCACCGAGGAACTCCCGCCTGAAGAGACAGCAGAAGTCGCTGCTACTGAGGGTGATGCTGATTCTGAAGAGCCGGCACCGAGCACCGAGGAAACCGCCGCGCCCGAAGAAGCCGAGGCTGCAGCGGAGGAAACCGCCGCGCCCGAAGAAGCCGAGGCTGCAGCGGAAGACCTACCGGAGCCGATGAGCCCGGAATCTCTTGAGGAAGCGTATGATAATTCGATAAAAGCGTTTACAGATGGAGAGATTGTTAAAGGTGTCGTCGTAGATGTCAATCGTGATGAGGTAATGATTGATATCGGCTTTAAATCTGAAGGCTATATCCCCGCAGCAGAATTTGAGCCTGGGCAAGATGGCGTGCCAGCTGTACAGGCTGGCGATGAAATCGATGTCTATATCGTGCGACGCGAGGACTCCGAAGGACAAATCGTTCTTTCAAAGAAGATAGCCGACCAAACGCTCATTTGGGACGAAATAGCTACAGCGCATGAGACCGGTGAACCTGTGCAGGGGCGTATCACTGAACGGATTAAGGGCGGATTGCGAGTGAGTGTAGGATCCCTTCGCGGCTTTTTACCGGCTTCACAAGTCGAATTACGGCCCATCCAAAACCTTGAGCAGTATGTAGGACAGACGCTCGATATGAAAGTTATCAGCCTGAGCAAGCGCCGGCATAATATCGTTTTGTCGCGTCGCGCCTGGTTGGAAGCGGAACTCGTCCAAAAACGAGCAGAAGTTCTCAGTACACTGGAAGTCGGTCAAATTGTGACAGGTGTCGTGAAAAATATAACCGCTTTCGGGGCGTTTGTGGACCTTGGGGGCGTTGATGGTTTACTCCATAAAACAGATATGGCGTGGAAGCGCATCCATCACCCATCTGATGTCGTCTCGGTCGGTGAAGAGCTTGAAGTCCAAGTTATCGGTATCAGCCAAGAGAACGAGAAAATTTCGCTCGGCTTGAAACAGAAAACTCCGGACCCCTGGGCAAATATTGAGGAAAAATATCCTGTCGGCGCTACTGTGCGCGGAGTCGTTGTCAATATTGTCAACTATGGGGCCTTCTTACAGTTGGAAGAAGGCGTTGAAGGATTGATTCACGTCTCCGAGATGGCATGGACGCGGCGTAATGTTGCCCCCTCACGAATTGTCAATAAAGGGGACGAGATCGAAGCCGTTGTACTTGAAATCTCAAGGGAAGATAAACGCATTTCACTCGGACTCAAGCAGCTCCAACAGAACCCGTGGGAACTCTTGGAAGAGCGGTCACCTGTCGGGAGCAAGATCATCGGTCGTATCCGAAACTTGACGAGCTTTGGGGCGTTTGTTGAAATTGAACCCGGCATTGATGGGTTAATTCATACGTCCGATCTCTCGTGGACCAAACGCGGTGCCGCATCCAACGATGCACTTAAGGAAGGTAGTGAGATTGAGGTCGTCGTCCTACAGATTGACGCAGCGGAACGCCGAGTTTCATTAGGGCTCAAACAGATGCAACCTGACCCGTGGGACGAAGTACCCGAGAAGTATAAGGTCGGTTCTGTTGTCCGGGGTAAAGTTGTCAATCTCACGAGTTTTGGGGCGTTCACCAAACTCGAGGAAGGCATTGAAGGGTTAATTCATATCTCTGAACTCGCTGACCGGCGAATTGAAAAGCCAGAGGAAATTGTCTCCGTAGGCGACGAGTTAGACTTAAAAGTGATTAACCTATCGCCGAAAGACCGGCGCATCGGGTTGAGTTTAAAGGCACTCCTTGCTGAACAAGAACGCGCCGCAGCACCTGAGGAAGCGGAAAAGCCAGCAAGAACACGTTCTGAGCGTCCATCTCGCTCACGACGAGAACGCGAACCGCGACGACAATCGCCAGCACGTGAAGAAACCGTCACCACATTAGGTGCATTGCTTAAGGAGCAAATGGGCAAGTCAAACGCTCAAAATGCTGAGCGCACAGAAAGTGCCGAAAACGTTGAGGCACCTATTGTTGAAGACGCTGAAACGCCTGAAAGTGCCGAGACACCTGAGAGCGTTGAAAGTGCCGAGACACTTGAGAGCGTTGAAATTGTTGAAGACGCTGAAACGCCTGAAAGCACCGAGACACCTGAGAGCGTTGAAATTGTTGAAGACGCTGAAACGCCTGAAAGCCCTGAGGCTTCCGAAAATGTTGAGAGCGTTGAAAATGCTGAAAATTCCGAAACTCCGGAGACCCCTGAGAACACGGAAAATTCCGAGAATTAGCGTTTTCACTGCTTGATCTCAGCACCACGCTTTTGTCATTTCAACTGTACGGGTGGGTACGCGTACCCACCCATTGTCTCTTGAAAGGCTTGGCGAGCCCAAAGACCTTGAATAGATAATACATAGACGAGGAGAGGCGGAATTGAGCAAAAATTTTCTGTTTACGTCCGAATCTGTCACTGAAGGGCACCCGGATAAAATCGCAGACCAGATCTCTGACGCGGTCCTTGATACCATCTTCACAAAAGACCCGATGGGGCGAGTTGCTTGTGAAACCCTGGTTACAACCGGACTTGCCGTCATCACCGGCGAAATCACGACTACCGCAGACTATGATGCACAACAAATCGCACGCAAAGTGCTTACCGATATAGGTTATACCGATATTGAATACGGTTTTGATGCTGAACGGAGCGCCGTGTTGAGCATTATTGATAAACAGTCTCCCGATATTGCAATGGGCGTGAACCCCGGCGGTGCCGGAGACCAAGGCTTAATGTTCGGATATGCTTGCACCGAAACCCCAGAATTGATGCCACTGCCGATTATGCTCGCCCACCAATTGACACGGCAGCTGGCGAAAGTTCGTAAAGAGAGTACCCTTCCGTTTATCCGTCCGGATGGTAAGTCCCAGGTAACTGTTGAATATATTGACAACAAACCGAAAGCGGTGACCACAGTTGTTATCTCCTCTCAACACGAGCCCGATGTTGCGGATACCGAGTTGCGAGAAGCAATTATTGAAGCGGTCATCAAAAAAATTATTCCTAAACACCTCCAATCTCCAGACATCAAATATCATATCAATCCAACCGGACGTTTTGTAACCGGCGGACCGCAAGGGGACGCTGGGTTAACAGGTCGAAAGATTATCGTTGATACGTATGGTGGTATGGGACGGCACGGCGGCGGCGCACTCTCAGGAAAAGACCCGACCAAAGTAGACCGGAGTGCGACTTATGCAGCGCGACACGTTGCCAAAAATCTCGTTGCAGCGGGACTCGCAGAACGGTGTGAAATCCAGATCTCTTATGCCATCGGCAGAAGAGACCCTATTTCTATTATGGTGGACACGTTTGGCACGGGTGATGAAGCAGCACTCACCGAACTCGTCAACACACACTTTGACTTAACGCCAGCGGGTATTATTGAACGGTTAAAATTGCGCCGACCCATCTATCAGAGGACTGCCGCCTATGGACATTTCGGGCGCGAGGAACCCGGGTTTACTTGGGAAGAGACCGATTACGTCGAAAAAATCCGGTAGCTTGAATCCATTCAAAGCTACCGGCGAACAAAAGGAAAGTAATGAATTACGATATTAAAACAACAGAACTTGCATCAAGTGGTAAACAACGCATTGACTGGGCGAACCGCTTTATGCCCGTTTTAGAGTCCATCCGCGTACGATTCCAAAATGAACGCCCTTTAGATGGATTGAAGGTCGCTGCATGTCTACATGTCACAACGGAAACAGCGAACTTGATGAAGACGCTGAAAGCAGGCGGTGCCGAATCCGTTGTCTGTGCATCGAACCCACTGAGCACGCAGGACGATGTCGCCGCCTCTCTGGTCGTTGACGAGGAGATCGGCGTTTTTGCGATTAACGGGGAAGATACAGAGACCTATTACAAACACATTGATGCTACGCTCGATTTACAACCTACGATTACGATGGATGACGGTGCCGACCTTGTTTCCAGACTTCACTCTGAAGAGACAAACCCCGCTTTGGTCGAGCAAGTCGTTGCCGGAACGGAAGAGACAACGACAGGGGTTATCCGACTCAAGAGTATGGCGGCTGAAGGTGTGCTGAAATATCCGATTATCGCTGTAAACGATGCACGCACGAAGCACTTTTTTGATAACCGATACGGGACCGGGCAAAGCACGCTCGACGGTATCATCAGAGCGACTAATTTATTGATTGCTGGAACAACGATTGTCGTTGCGGGTTATGGCTGGTGTGGCAGAGGAGTCGCGAACCGCGCTCGTGGCTTAGGTGCCAATGTTATCGTAACCGAAGTTACGGCCTTGAAAGCATTGGAAGCCGTGATGGATGGATTCCGTGTGATGCCAATGCAGAAAGCCGTCGAAGAAGCCAACTTAGTTGTGACGCTCACAGGCGATATTCATGTCTTGCGTCAGGAGCATTTCGAGGCGATGAAGGACGGCGCGATTATTGCCAATTCCGGGCATTTCAACGTTGAAATTGATATTCCTGCGCTTGAGAAGTTGAGCGTTGATAAGGGGAGCGCGCGGCCTTATGTAGACGTATACACGCTTGAAGATGGCAGGAAACTCTATCTGGTGGGTGAAGGTCGGTTGGTAAACCTTGCTGCTGCCGAGGGGCATCCGGCGAGTGTTATGGATATGAGTTTTGCCAACCAAGCGTTATCGCTTGAATACATCGCTAAAAACCGTGACCAACTTGAGAATCGCGTATACGATGTTCCCGAATCTATTGACGAGACTGTTGCACAACTGAAATTACAGGCGTTCGGTGTGGAAATTGACACACTCACGGCGGAGCAGGTGAAATATCTTAACTCGTGGGAAATGGGAACATAGTACTGTTTGGCTTTGTGAGGGATGCGTATGAAGAAATCGGAAATTGTGGAAGGCGTGATATTACTCCTTTCGGTAGTCCTATTGTTGCTAATCTGGGTGGCATCTTCTCAGGCGATGCAACTTCCGCCAGCGTTGGTAAAAGTCCTGAGTTTTTTGCAGTATCCATTAGTCGTCGTGCTTGCTGTAATTTTCGTTCGCCGGCTGCGACGGGTTATCCGCGCATTCCGCGAAAATAAAAATAGACCTGGGCCTTTCTGATTTTATTTTAGCCAGATACGTTGAGGCGAACGCCAAGGCGAGCTAATCTGCTCGCCAGAAGCAGAACGAGGAAAAACGGAGATAATATGGGCGTTTTAGTCGTCGGCACGGTTTGTTTAGATACAATAGAAACTCCAAGCAAACGGGTTGAAGATGTGCTGGGGGGGTCTGGTGTCTATGCTGCCATCGCCACGAGTTTTTTTGCGAATACCGTTCAGCTTGTCGGAGTCGTCGGGGCTGATTTTCCAGAGGCGTACACGGACTTCCTCCAAACGCGCGGTATTGATCTCCAAGGATTAGAACGGATTAAAGACGGCAAATCCTTTCGATGGGGCGGTCGTTATGCTGAAAATTTTAATGTACGCGATACCCTCTTCACAGAACTAAATGTTATTGTGGATTTTCAACCCGTTTTGCCCGAAACCTACAAAGACACCCCCTATCTTTTCTTAGCGAATAACGCACCAGCATTACAATTGAGTATCATTGAACAAGCGACAAACCCGAAACTGATTGTCTGTGATACGATGGATTTTTGGATTAATGAAGAACGAGAGGCGTTAGAAGCGCTCTTGCCACGCGTGGATGTCCTTATTTTGAATGATAGCGAGGCGCGACTATTGACAGGAGAGTCCAACTTGGTGCGCGCTGCAGAGGCGATTTTGCGTTATGGTCCAGAGCGGGTCATCGTCAAAAAGGGCGAGCACGGTGCGATCAGTATCACCGAATCGTCCTATTTTAATGCACCAGCGTATCCGCTCGTGCAAGTAACGGATCCAACCGGTGCCGGCGATAGTTTTGCAGGGGGAATGATGGGATACCTTGCCTCTATTGGAGATATATCGGAGGCAGCGATACGGCGTGCTATGGTATACGGCGCGGTTGTCGCCTCTTTTAACATTGAAGATTTTAGCGTCGATCGGCAAAAACGTGTGCAGTTTTCCGAAATTTCGGATCGGTATCAAGAACTTCAGGAGGCTGCCCGTTTTTAATCAGAACTTACGCAGCGTGTAGGTTGGGTTGAACGCAGTGAAACCCAACACTTTAGATTGGACAGAACACTATTGCAAACTGTGAATCGCTCTGTCATACGCCGCTTCAGCGGATTCCATTACCATTTCTGAGAGCGTCGGATGGGCGTGAACAGTATGCGCTATATCCGCGGCAGCTGCACCTAAACGGACCCCGACCGCGGCTTCATGAATAAGCGTTGAAGCCTGCGCTCCTACGATATGAACGCCGAGGATATCCCCACTATCCGCATCCGAAACCGTCTTGACAAACCCATCTGTCTCGCGTAGTCCCAACGCCTTTCCATTTGCTGCGTAAGGGAATCGTCCTATCTTCACCGCGTACCCCTCATCCGCTGCCTCTTTCTCTGTCATGCCGACGTGTCCAATTTCGGGGAGTGTAAACACACACCACGGAATAACTTGATAATTCATCTCAACGCTATCACCGAGACAGTTTTGTGCCGCAACCTTTCCTTCTGCCGATGCAACGTGTGCCAACAGATACCGACTGGCGACATCTCCAACCGCATAGATACCTGGCACATTCGTCTGCATCTGTGCATCTACAACGATTTTCCCGCTGTCTGTGCGCACACCAACCTTTTCTAAACCGATGCCTTCTGTATTATAGCGTCTACCGATTGACACGAGCATCTTTTCCGCTGTGATCTCTTCACCAGATTCAAGCACCGCCGTGACATTTGCGTCCGTCTTTTTCACGTGAGTCAGTTTCGCACTGGTGTGGATCGTGATACCCTTTCGCTTCATGAAAAGCTGGATATGGCGGATAACTTGTACATCTTCGGTCGCCAAAATTGTCGGAAGGAGTTCCAACACGGTTACTTTGCAGCCGAGGGCGTTAAAAATAGAAGCGAACTCACATCCCGAAACGCCGCCGCCAACAATCAGTAGACTTTCAGGGAGTTCTGTTAGGTTAAGAACGCCTGTCGTCGTCAAGACTTGGGTCTCATCAATTTCAAAGAGTGGGGGTTCTGCGGGTTCGGAACCTGTAGCGATAATAATATTTTTTGCCTGTAGCTGCTCCGTTGTACCGTCAGGTTTATTGAGGAGAAGGGTGTTTCTATCGGTAAGTGTTGCTGTTCCCTTGAAGGTATCAACGCCGTTCGCTTTCAGGAGTTGTGCGATGCCACCTGTTAGCTGTTGGATGACAGCGTTTTTGTGCGTCAATACCTGCGGATAGTCAATTGTCGCCTCACCCGTGATACGCACCCCGAAGTCAGAGGCATCTTGAACCTGCGTAGCGAGGTTAGCGACGGCAAAAAGCGTTTTTGTTGGAATGCACCCGCGATTCAGGCAGGTGCCGCCCCACTCGCCTTTTTCTATCAGACAGACGCTCCCGCCGAGTTGTGCTGCTTTAATAGCCGCCACATATCCTCCTGGTCCGCCACCGATAATCCCGACACTGTATGTAGACATGATTGCTCCTATTTTCCAAGATGGTTCTAATTTTATCACGAACACTGCAGGATGTCAAATTCAGAACATGCAGTCTTGAGTCAACGAAAAATAAAAAAGGCGATTGCAGTCCAGTATCACCGCTGGCATTTGCAATCGCCTTTACGTTTGAATTTTGGTTATTTCCAAGGAAAACCTCCAAAAAGTTATTCTGTCAAGCCGAGCCTTTCCGCCGCATGGGTCAGTTTCTGTGTCACCTGTGTCACCAGTTGATTAATACGCGCTTCAGAGAGGGTTAACGCCTGAGCAATCTCACAATTCCGTTGATCCTTGCGAAGATAGGCGAAAACTTCTCGTTCGCGAGGTGTCAGCATTTTCAGGAGCTTAGGCAACATCGCCGTGAAACTGATGTTTCGCACGAGTGCCTCCTCAAATTCAGCGTGCGGGTCTGGAACCTCCCATAACCGTCCGATGTCCGCATTGACCTCAGCATCTGGATCTTCGGACGAATCCCACGTGCCATCAATACTCGGAAGTTCACGCGTGCTATGGGTGAGCTCCCTACTTTTTTCATGCATCAAGGCTCCACAGATACGGGGGCGGATGAAGGTCCCGAAACTTGCACCACTGTGATGTGCTGGATTAAATGCCGGTCCCTTTTCAATGAGCGTTAAGGAAGCAACTTGTAACAAATCATCCTGGAGGTCCGGGCGTTTTGGTGCAGCATACGCCATGCATGTCGCACATTGACGTAACTGTGGCAAAAACTGTTTTACCATTTCATCATCGGGACAAAAAATCCCTTGATGTTTGTAACGCGGGCATCTTATACCTTTCAATTGACATCTCAAGTTCATGAATTATCCTCTCTGTTGTAAAGAATGCTTGTTCTGAATCCATTGGAAGTCAATTAACTATCAATATTTGCTACGAGGGTTGTTATTAAAGGCTTGTGCCAATTAATTCTAAAGTTTGGGCAATTTTCAGAAATTAAAGTTTTGCTATACAATCGGAAGCAAGAACTTTAAAACACAGATGAACGCTTAAATCTAAACATTCACCCAACGCTATTTTATATAGACTCCTTTTTTAAGCCCATTTCGTGCATAAAATGCATAAAAGGTCATAAATCGCCCAAAAATTATGAAAAAAAAAATGAAAAGACCCTAAATTTTACGGTTTGTGCTGGTTAACGAAGTTATTGGATTCCATCTCGCTGTTTGATCAGTCAGCAGGTGTGAGATGTTTTATATCTCCCCACAGCCTCGTCAGTTTACCGTGTGGCGAAACCGACAACGCTCCTTCTATCCAATCCGGATCCCTTTCATCTTTCGCCTCCCGCGTCAACCGTTTCAGGCTTCGCGTGT
This sequence comes from Candidatus Poribacteria bacterium, assembly GCA_963668035.1. GTDB lineage: Bacteria > Poribacteria > WGA-4E > WGA-4E > WGA-3G > WGA-3G. The sequence goes on from OY764073.1 coordinate 3,739,291, forward strand.
CAAACGCATAGCGGTAGAGGTTATAACACGCTTCAGAAAGTGCTGGAAAGCCTTCTCGTGAAAAGCGTCAGTTTAGATATAGCGACCGGCACGTTTGAGATTGGTGCGTTTCTTTCGCTTGGGAAAACATGGCGACATCTTGATGGCATCCGTCTCCTGATGGGCGACGAAACCACGCGACGCACAAAAGAACATCTCATCAAAGCACTGCAAGATGCTACCGATCAGAATATCGAATCTGAAAAAGAACAAGATGATACACTCCATGGACTTGCTGCTGTCCGAGATGCAATTCGTAACGGACAAATCGCTGTTCGCGTTTACGATAAAGCCAAGTTTCACGCAAAACTCAATTTGATGCACGCCCAAAAGACAAGTTCTGTAGACTTCGCTACCGTCGGCAGTTCCAACTTCACCTGCCCAGGTCTCACTCAAAATGTTGAGTTAAATTCGTTCATCACAGATGCAACACATATTGAAAAACTCAGTGATTGGATGACGATGAAACGCTCCGTCTTTTCAACGAGCGGTATGAAGGCAAGGAAAGCGTTGAGGAGCTGATGCATCTTGAACGGCAACGTATCGCTGAAGCAAATCCGGTGTTGTGGCGGCAACTACCCGATCTTCCAATGCGCCTCTTTTCCGGCAAAGGCATAGACGACGAACCACCGCCTTTCCGCAATCGCGATGGCGAAGCGATACCGCTTAATCGTATCGGGAGTACTGGGGTTTCTGTTGTTATAAGATGCCAAACGGCGAAGTGAAATGGTATTTCTATGACTCTGATTTAGATGAAGTCATTGATACCGTTGAAGAAATCTGGCCCGAAATTCGATGTGATGCGGAGACTATGCGCTGGATTGAATATGGACAGGATGGGCTCGTGGATGCCCGCAAAGCGATTGAACGTCACATCCGCGACTATTTTATGCGTATACAGGCACCGATGGGTGCAAAACCGAAACTTATCGCATGGATGGAGATTTCTTGAGAGCAATTTCCGACAAGGAGATATAATAACGATATGCACAACCAACTTTCACGCGAGATTCAAAAAGTCCATAATTTTGAATCCTTAGTTGACTTTTTGCGAGATAGCCTCAATTGGCCCATTCCGGACGCAGGTTTGGAATTTGACGATATTACCTATGATTGGTCAGCGGTGGATCTTGAACTCAATCCAGCCGCCCAAGCCCGAATTATCTGTTGTCGACAATTGCGACTGTTTAATCTTGAATTTGACTTATCAGCGGTAGGGCATGCGCGGGACGCTAACACCCAAGCCTGTCAGCAACAGCCTTGGGGTATTTTCCTTATCCAATTTAATGATGACGTAGAACTTGATGCTTGCAGAACCCTCTTACGTAGTGTGCTTCGCGGTCTTGTTGACAGGCGCAATCGTAGCGTTTCACTCCCTTTCTGGCGACACGATCAGCTTCTCTTTATCTGCACTACCGCGAACTTCCAAAACATCGGTTTTACCTGTTTCAGTGGCGAAAAGAGCCGTCCTATTGTTGACGACTATATCTCGCTGATCCACTTCAAATTGGACGTGTAAAGTCACACGGTTTCCTCAATAACGAGTGCTATAGATATTACGACTTTGGTAAAGACCTTGTACGGATGTGCTTCTCATCAACAACAGAAAAGAGATTCGTCCAGTCTGATTGAGTTTCTAGTGCTTTAATTATAGTTTCTGCAATATTTGATGGTGAATTAGGTAGAAGACGAAGCAGAATTACACCGAAAGGGGCGTTAAGTCTTAATCGGAAAACTAACTCCCCAAAATCTGTGTCGAATGTAACGAGGGTACGCTTTTCGGTTGCGGCGAGAGAAAGAACCTCCGGGTCGCTAATACCCGGTGCTTCTTTTCCTACCCAGGTTGCGTCATGTCCGCGAGCGCGCAGAAGATCCACGACTAAACTAGGGATGTTTTCGTCTGCTAACAGGCGCATCTGTTAATTGCCTAGGAGGTTGATAGTCTTTCTGCGTATTTAGCACTATGCTTGCGTACGCAAGGCAGGCACGAATATCCTCTTGGACAATGTGCGGATAGTTTTCAAGAATTTCTGTCTCACTCCAGCCGTGTGCCAGTAAATTTATGATGAATTCAACGGCTAACCGGGTACCTTTAATAACAGGTTTCCCTGTGAGGACATTTTCGTCACAGACGATTCGTTCTGCCAATGGTAACAAGTGTGAAACGTTCATGGTATATGCTCCGCAATCAGGTTATTCAGTGTCAAGACTTCTATATCAATAGGTACACAACATATCATAATTATACCATATTTCGGTGCTTTTACCAAATTTATTTTATCACCGCGTTGTGAACGCAGGACGATTTAGTTTATATATTTGGTTTACATTTTTGAATATGTTTACCCTTTTGACCCACCAAACCCGCTGGCGAGGTTTCCTAACCTCGCCATATCCGCCCAGAAAAGGTGAAAACCCCCAATAATTTTTTAAAACTAAATGGTCCTGGTTGTGAACGAGGAAAATTTGAATTTTCGGAAAATGTGTGATATACTTTAAAATACGTTTTGTGCCAAGTGAACACGGGTGCTACTCCAGGGTCATTCAATTGTACGATTTGGATCTTGGTTTTGTTTTACATAGGTGAACGTTCTTAGGAAAAAATCGCGAGCACAGCTCGCTCCTACAGCCGAAAAAATTCACATATATGAAGTGAATAGGTACAATTGAATGGCCCTGGGTGCTACTCGGACAGCGAAGGAATACTGGTCGCAATACAAGGAGACACAACGATGGAAAAACTAACAACTTGGCACGAATTCCTAATCGAAAAACTTGCCAACCGAGAGAAGGCAATGAGTTATCTCCAAGTTTTATTGGAAGAATACCTGATTGACGGAGACATGCCTTTTTTCTACAAGGACTTCGGAATGTTGTAGAAGCACAAGGCGGCATTTCCAAAATTGCCAAGCAAGCGGGTATCCCTCCGAAAGTTCTATCAGAATTACTGTCTGCCGAGGAAACCCTGAATCTTGACATCTTTAGATCTATTCTCAAAGCATTAGGATGTAAACTTTCAATTGAACCCTTGGCAACAGAGATTAACAAAACCGAGTTGGCAAGCGAACAATTAACAGCACCAAGTGTGGAGCAAGTATCCGCCGATTGAGCAACTATATGCCCAACATAACACCTGATGATATTCACAGTATCCACGACTTTGATACCCTCTTAGACTTCTTACGCGAAAAACTCGGTTGGCATATCCCCGAAGACGTTGAACTTGAAGATATCGCCTTTCCGTGGTCTGCTGAGGACTTAGACCTTGATGAGTCTACTGAAGAACGGATTGTTGACTGCCAGCAGCTGCCACCTTTCCCGACCAATCAACCCACATTTGAATTTGTTGAAAACACTCAGCCGTGGGGCATCTTTTTTCTTCAATTCAATAGTCAATCCATTTATCGCACGGCTTTAAGGCGCGTTCTCCGCGGGCTTGTCGAGCGACGCGATCGGGATTCAGATCTTCCCGCATGGAAGCATGACCATCTTCTTTTTATCTGCACCACTACCGATTTTCAACGCTTCGCCTTTGCACACTTCGCCTCTACTGGGGAAAATTGGCGACGCGCTGTGCTTTCCATCTTCTCTTGGGAACAGGGTGATACCCACATCCGGACGCTCTGTGAATATAACCTCCCCGCGCTTGCTTTTCCAAGCGACGGTTTCACAACCCATCAGGAATGGCTCCAAGAGTGGCAAAAGGCGTTTGATGTTGAAACCGTTACGGATAAGTTTTTCGCCGACTATCAACATGTCTTCGCACAAGTAGAAACCGCCGTTGAAGGTATCCCCGATAACCAAACAGAAGCACGCCGACTCTGGACACAACGCCTCTTTAACCGATTGATGTTCCTCCGTTTTATTGAGAAGAAGGGATGGTTTACCTATAACGGTGAGCGCGATTACCTCCGCACCCTCTTTGATGCAACAGAGACAGCAGACGAAAACTTTCTTAACGACCGACTCTATTGAGCATTCTTTTATGGACTCGGCAATGCAGTGGAGCAATCGGAGGACTCATCCGTTGCCGTTGAACGCCGAGGAGATGTCCCTTTTCTCAACGGCGGACTCTTTGAGATGCAGGAATATGACAGTCGTAATGCTATCTATATTCCTAACGATGCATTTGCTGAAATCCTCGAACTCTTTGAGCGATATAACTTCACAGTAACCGAGTCCACGCCGCTGGGTATTGAGGTGGCGGTAGACCCGGAGATGCTCGGAAAGGTGTTTGAAGAACTCGTAACCGGTAGGCACGACACGGGCAGTTACTACACCCCGCGCCCGGTTGTCTCCTTCATGTGTAGAGAAAGCCTAAAAATCTGTCTTCAGAATAAGACCGATGAGCCCCTGGAAATTCTCCAAACGTTTGTTAATGAGGGCGATGCGACCCAAATTCGGAATCCGGAAGGGGTATTGCGGGTGTTACAAAACCTCCGTATCTGTGACCCGGCGTGCGGGAGCGGTGCTTATCTGCTCGGCATGATGAGCGAATTGCTCCGTTTACGAGCCGCGCTTTTCCAGAGTAGACAGGTCGATCCAAAATCAACCTATCAACGTAAATTGGACATCATTCAACAAAACCTCTACGGTGTGGACAAAGACGAATTTGCTGTCAATATCGCTATGCTCCGCTTGTGGCTCAGCCTTGCAGTTGATTTTGCCGGCGATACCCCTAAACCCTTGCCGAACTTAGACTATATATTTGCTGTAGGCGATAGCTTGACGGGTCCTACACCCAAACTATTAGATGAACAGGGCAGCCTTGATGAGCAGCTGATTTTACAGATTCAGGATCATAAAGTTGACTACTTGGTCACCCACGTGGAGGCTGAGAAGCAGAGGATCCGTGAAGTAATCGCTGAACTCAAAGAAAGCCTTCAGGGTTGGCAAGCGAACGCCGATGGATTTGTGTGGCACATTGAGTTTTCAGAGGTATTCCAAGAGGGCGGATTTGATATCGTCATCGGCAACCCGCCTTATGTGCGTCAAGAAAAGATTATCCCGATTAAACCTATTTTAGAACAGCAGTTTCCGGATTTACAAAACCCAAAATTATCTATCCACAGACAGCAAAGTCTCTCTATGCCTGCTATGACACAGCGTATACATTTGGATTAAACTCAACATACTTTATATCTAACAGTGATCTTTCCCTTCTTGCTATTTTAAATAGTAGACTTTTTGATTGGTATGCACGGCACAAATTTCAGAGCCTCAACGACCCATGGGAAGGTGGCAGGTTGCAGTTCAAGAAAGTGGACATGCAGCATGTCCCGATCGCGGATCGAACTGATTCACAGAAAGCAGCGTTGTCACGTCTCATTGAAAAGATATTGGCGGATCCCAAAAGCGATGGTCTCCGCGACATTGAGCGAGAAATAGACGAATTGGTGTATCAGTTGTATGGGTTGACGGATGCGGAGGTTGAATTGATTAAACAGACATATTGGGATGCGGGGATGGAGATATAACGGAAAAAATGAATGTGTGAAATCCAAATACACTTAATCAGGGCTTACGCAGCCCCCCTCGCTGGCGAGGTTTTGCGGCGTATTCGCCCAAATGCGACGTGCATTCCTAACCTCGCCAATGGCATGATATGTAGCGTTTCATAGAAGATTTGCGTAAGTCCTATTAATGTTTAACTAGCGCAAGGTATATTGGGTGTGTAAAGTTTTTGGCATGCAAGGGTAAAAGTCAATTTTCTTTGGAAATCGTGTCCCTCTTTAGTCCCGTAGGGTTTATTTGCTTGGGTGTTTTTTAATTATGTTTATAGAAATAGCATTCCGCGCGGAGACAGGTTTCCCTGTAGGGGCGATATGTTTATGGAGCTGCGGTTAAAACAAGTTCTATAAACATACCACCCTTACAGGGCTAAAGAGGCGGGATGGCATCACGTGTTTCTATAAACATAACGTCCTTACAGGACTAAAGAGGGCACAACCACGGTCTAAAGGATCATACGCCGGTACGAAGTAAAAAAAGAGTTGACACTGCACGAACATTATGGTAAAATTAGCGTATATGCAAAGGTAGACCAACTAGCTCGCGAGTTCGCTGAAAGGAATAAGATGGATAAGGACTCCCTCGTTTCCTTATTGGAGAAACTCTAATGTCTAATAATAACTTTGATCCTATAGCAGAAAAACATCAAGCACATCAGCGACTCATTAAACGTTTCGGCAGTTTTGATGCATATTTTGATTTCGTCCTTAAGCGTCAAACGGAACGGATAAAACAAGGGGAATTGTACGTGGATTTCTCCGTGGATCGTCCAAAGTTGGATGGAAACATCTTTTGTACGATTTATGCAAATTTGGCTTCCGCGAGGCAAATCGATTGATTGTCCATAATCCGAAACGTGATGCATGTAAGGAGAACGGGAATTTTTTGACTTTCGGCTTAAAGTAAGGTATAATATTAAAACGAATAGACGGTTTGCCTCAAAAATCGAGTGCTAAACCGAAGCATGTAAGCCCGCCAAGCCGGTCGCGAATCAGCAGATCACTGTTGATTCGAGAGGCTCTCTCTTGCCTTCGGACGCGCTATTTTCGGCAGGATACGAGTAGCCAGCGTCCGACTTAAGCAGAACAACAGCCCTATCCAGTCCTGAAAGCGAAATCCGTTTTCCGATGTATTTATGCCTTTGATAAAAAGGTAGGGTTCAGGCATGCATACCTCGCCCTGCACATTTTAAATACGAAACAGCGAGACATAAAGCACTCATTCTATAGTGCCGATGTAAAAGAAACATAGAAGAACGTATGGAGAGTTAGTTTACAAATGTACAAGGATTTAAACGAAAAAGATGCTTGTGGTGTCGGTTTTGTCGCGAATCGCTTCGGAAGTCGGAGCCACGAAATTATTAAGATGGCGACGCAAGCGGTAACCAATTTGACGCACCGGGGCGCAGTGGCGGCGGACGCAAAGACAGGCGACGGAGCAGGTATCTTAACACAAATCCCGGAAAAACTATTTCAAAAAGAACTTGAGAAGCTCGGAGTCCATCTTGATTCGATAAATGATGTCGGTGTCGGGATGATTTTCCTGCCACGGCACGACCAGAGTGCCCAAGCAGAGGGACGCGTCCTCGTCGAAAAGATGCTACAACAATACGGCGTTCCGCTCCTCGGGTGGCGATCCGTGCCGCTGAACCTTTCCGCGCTTGGCACTAAGGCTTTAGAAACGGTGCCTGAAATTCAACAAGTGTTGGTAGGACGACCAGAACAACTTGCAGATGACGCTTTTGAGAGACGCTTATACTTGATATGTAAGGAGTTAGAACATCGTATCATGGCATTGGGACTTGACGAATTCCATATCGCCTCCTTTTCACATCGAACGATCGTCTACAAAGGGTTGCTCGTAGCACCGCAGCTCTCACAATTTTATCCCGATCTAAAAAATTCAGATTTTGAGGCAGCCCTCGCCGTTTTCCACCAACGCTACAGCACAAACACCTCCTCTACATGGATGCTCGCTCAACCCTTCCATACACTTGCACACAACGGTGAAATTAATACCTTGATGGGCAATCGGAACTGGATGCGGGCGCGCGAAGCCGATTTGCAGTCGCCGCTTTGGAACGCGCATATCCAAAAACTTGTGCCTATCATCAACCAACACGGTAGCGATTCAATGAGCTTGGATAACGTGTTAGAGCTGCTAACGCATTCTGGCCGCGATATCCTACACGCTATGATGTGTCTAATCCCGGAGGCTTATGAACAGATTGCGGATATGCCGGATGTGCTCAAAGCCTGTTATGCGTACCTCTCCTGTGTCAGCGAACCTTGGGACGGACCGGCAGCAGTCGCATTTACAGATGGTGTCGTTGTCGGCGCAAGTCTGGATAGAAACGGCTTACGACCTGCACGCTACAAAGTCACAGAAGACGGAACCGTTGTCATGGGGTCTGAAGTCGGTATTATTGAACTTGATGACAGTCGCGTCGTAGAGAAGGGGCGTTTGGGACCGGGGCAGATGATCGCTGTTGATACTGCACAAGGAAAGCTCCTCAAAAATGCGGAGATTAAGCATGGTGTTGCTGAGCGGAAACCTTACGCCGAATGGGTACAGAAAGGCATCGTAACACTGCCTACGCAAAAAGACAACGCTGCTGCTACGACAGATGCAGTGCCTGAGCAACTGCCGATATATCAGAAAGCCTTCGGCTATATGACAGAGGATGTAGAACGCTTTATCAAACCGATGGTAACGGAAGCGAAGGAAGCAATAGGGTCGATGGGTGATGACACACCGCCTGCTGTGATTTCTCGGCACCCGCGATCGCTTTACAATTACTTCAAACAACGCTTCGCTCAGGTAACGAACCCACCTATTGACTCTATCCGGGAACGCTTGGTCATGTCGCTCACGACTTACCTCGGGCGCCGCCATAGTCTGCTCACAGAAACTGAAGCACATGCTCGGCTGATCCGACTACCTTCACCGATCTTGACAAATGCAGATTTACAAGCACTACGAGCGTTAGATATGCCTGATTTTCAGATAGGCACGCTTTCTGTCTGTTTCCCGGTATCTGCTGGCAAACAGGGCTTGGAAACCGCGCTGGAAACGTTATGCCAACGTGCCTCGGAGGCGGTTGATGCAGGAACGACGTTGCTTATACTAAGCGATAAAGATGTCAATCCTGATTCCGCTCCGATTCCGATGGCACTTGCCGTTGGTGCTGTTCATCACCATCTGATTCGGGAAGGAAAGCGGATGCAGGTAAGCCTTATCGCTGAAACCGGAGATGCGCGCGAAGAACACCATTTTGCTGTGCTGATCGGTTATGGGGCGGCAGCAGTCAACCCTTATCTCGCGTTTTCAACGATCATCCAGCTCGCTGAAGACGACGAACTCGCTGGACTTACAGCAACGGAAGCCGTTAAAACCTATAAAGCAACCCTCGAAAAAGGCATTTTGAAGATTATGGCGAAGATGGGGATTTCGACGGTGTCCAGCTACCGGGGGGCTCAGATTTTCGAGGCACTCGGCATCAATGCAACCGTTATTGATAAGTGTTTTACAGGGACTACCTCACGCTTGAATGGCATCGGATTTGCCGAAATCGCTGCGGAGACGCTCCATTTCCACACAAAAGCGTTCTCAGGCAGCGAAGGCGATGCATCGCTTGAAGAGGCAGGCTATTTCCGATTCCGTAGAAATGGGGAGTTTCACGCGTTCAATCCAACAGTATTTAAATCACTGCACCGATTCGTCAAAGCAGGTGAGTCGGAGGATTATGAAAAGTATGTTGACGCTGTTGAGAGCGGTGAACCCTCCAGTTTACGGGATCTGCTTGTGTTCAAGCCAAGCACACCGATCCCGATTGAAGAAGTAGAACCCGCGGAGGATATCGTTCGGCGTTTTACAACCGGTAGTATGTCTTTCGGTGCGTTGAGCCGTGAAACGCATGAAACCTTAGCAATCGCGATGAACCGCCTCGGCGCAAAATCCGGAAGCGGGGAAGGCGGTGAAAGCCCTACACGTTTCAAGCCGCAGCCGAATGGCGACCTCGCTTCGAGTGCTATCAAACAGGTTGCATCCGGGCGTTTCGGTGTCACACCGACATACTTAATTTCGGCGAGAGAATTAGAGATTAAGATGGCACAAGGATCTAAACCTGGCGAAGGTGGACAGATTCCAGGACACAAAGTAACCGCTGAAATTGCCGCTATCCGCCACTCCGTGCCGGGGGTTCCGCTAATCTCGCCGCCGCCACACCACGACATCTATTCTATTGAAGACTTAGCACAACTCATCTACGATTTGAAGCAGGCGAATCCACAGGCGAAGGTTGCCGTAAAACTGGTATCCGAATTCCTCGTCGGAACGATTGCATCGGGGGTAGCAAAAGGGTACGCCGATGTTATCCAAGTCAGTGGACATGAAGGCGGTACCGGTGCCTCACCGCTGAGTTCCATTAAGAACGCAGGTACGCCTTGGGAACTCGGAATCGCAGAAACGCAACGCGCCTTGGTGGAAAACCAGTTACGAGACCGTGTAGTTTTACGGGCGGATGGCGGCATGCGTTCCGGCCGTGATATTGTTATCGCTGCCATGCTGGGGGCAGAAGAATACGGTTTCGGCACAATAGCAATGGTCGCAACGGGGTGTGTGATGGCGCGTCAGTGCCACCTAAATACATGTCCCGTCGGTGTAGCCACGCAGGATCCAGCACTCCGTGCGAAGTATCCCGGTACCCCCGAGATGGTCGTTAATTTCATGATGGGGGTCGCCAATGAAGTACGCGCCATCCTCGCAAATCTCGGACATAGGTCTTTGAACGACATTATCGGGCATCCTGAATTGCTGCAACCGATTGACCTCACAGATTATCCGAAAGCTGCGATGCTCGATTTAAGTGAAATTCTGACACCTGCTGATCCAACCGGTACACAACCGCGCTATCATCTGCAGGAACGCAACGATCGAGAGGACATTCCGCTTGATGACAAGATTCTTTCGGATGCAGCGGAAGCGATTGAGCAGAAAACATCGATCCAACTCGCTTATGCTATCCGGAATACACACCGAACGGTGGGCGCGAAGTTATCCGGTGAAATTGCGAGACGTTATGGGGATGCGGGTTTGCCCGATAGAACAATTCAGTGCCACTTTGAAGGCAGCGCCGGACAGAGCTTCGGTGCCTTTTGTATCAGCGGCGTGCAATTCGTATTGACAGGCGAAGCGAATGATTATGTCGGCAAAGGCATGGCTGGCGGAGAGCTGATTATCAAGCCTGCACCGACAGTGTCGTTCCGAACATACCAAAATACGATCATTGGGAATACGGTCTTGTATGGCGCGACGGGTGGGACTCTCTATGCAGCTGGCGGTGTCGGGGAACGGTTCTGTGTCCGAAATAGTGGTGCGACTGCTGTCGCTGAAAGTGTCGGGGACCACTGTTGTGAATACATGACGGCAGGGATGGTCATCATTCTCGGCGAAACGGGTAGAAACTTTGGGGCCGGAATGACTGGCGGTACTGCTTATGTCTTAGATGAAAAAGAGCAGTTTGAGAAGAAATATAATCAGGATTGGGTGAAAATAGAAAAGGTAACGGGTGAGACGGATATTAAGAGCCTAATGGCACTCATCCAAAATCACGCGGCTTATACAGGCAGCCAGCATGCCGAGAATATTCTCACCAATTGGGAAACATTCCTTCCGTATTTTTGGAAGGTTGTGACACCACCGCCCCCGCCGATGCCGGCACCCGTCCAGCTTAAAAGAAGAGCCGTAACTCGGCGAGAGCGGAAGAAACGTTAGAAACTCTTATTGATTGTGATGCAAAAAAAAAGGCAGCAAAAGCTGCCTTTTTTAACGCCGTTGCGTTCCTCACTCTTCTTCCGAGACCGCGAAAGCGATTTCGAGCCCCTCCTGTTTACTGGAGCGCATTTTCGCTCGCTCTACCACATCAATAACAACGCCATGCTTAGCACGTTTGTCCGCTTTGATAATCAGCGTACTGATCTGGTTTTCATGTGCGGCAATGAAAAGCTCCATGTCTTCCAGCGTCAACATCTCTTGGTCATCAATTGAGATACGTCCGTCACTGTTAACGAAGAGGTTGAATTTCTTCCGAGTAAATTCGTGCTTCGTTGCGGAATCGGGTAAGGTGACGGTGAAAGGCGGAGGAACCTTCATGACAGCAGATACCATGAAAAAGATGAGCAACAAAAAGACACAATCGATCATTGGTGCCATCGGGATGTCATCATCTTCTTGTGTTTTCCGCCGTCGAGCCATGTTTAAAGCCATTTGAATTCTCCTTCTATACGCCGTCGCTTCAGAGTTCTCAATCTCTCGCGACAATAGCGAATCCGATTTTATCTATACCTGCCTGTTTCGCAATATCCATCACCTGCACGATCTGTTCATGCAGTACGTCCCGCTCAGATTGGATAATCAGCATGTTTTTGGATTCGTCCGGTGCGTTGATGAATTGGTTGAACATTTCTTCAACTTGGACGACCACATCATTCAACACCATAGTGCCTTTAAATTCACCCGGTTCTGGGTTCGCGATTCGGACAGTCAGCCCTTTCGGTTTGTCGGGTGACGGTTTCCCCGGTGGGGGCAGCTGCACGCGAAGTCCCGGAATGGGCGAGAAAGTTGTTGACACCATGAAGAAGATTAGGAGCAGGAACACGCAATCAATCATAGGTGCCATACTGAGCGTTGGTGCTTTACGTTCTCTTATCTTGGTCGCAAGCAGGCTCAATTTGGCTTCACCGACTTGTTGCATTTTAAAGTCTCCTTTCTCGTTAATGAGACTCGGGCTAAGGTTTAGTAACCTCAGTGCCCTCCAAAGCCTATCAGAAACGGGCGAGGTGGATCCCCACCCGTTCAACGAAAAGATTAGGCGTTGTTGGCTTCACCGACAATCAGTTGATTGACGATCTCGGTAGAAACCTGTGAAATCTCAACCATGTGTCTGTTAACCCAGCTATCGAAAAGTTGGAAGAAAATCAAGCACGGAATAGCGACTGTCAAGCCAGCAGCAGTTGTGAGCAGTGCCTGAGAGATACCACCTGCGAGCTGCTGCGGGTCACCCGTACCTTCAAGTGCGATTGTGGTAAACGCACTAATCATACCTGTAACCGTTCCGAGCAATCCAAACAGCGGGGAAACAACCGCGACCGTACCGAGGACGGGGAGGTTTCTTTCCAGTTCGGGGATTTCAAGGAGACTTGCTTCCTCAATCGCTTCCTGAATTTCTTCTTTGCTAATATCGCGTTCTTCAATTTGGGCTTGGCTGTATCGGAGCAATCCTGCTTTAAGCACATTCGCAAGCGGGCCACCGGCCTCTTCGCAAGTTGAGACGGCTTCCATAATGTTCTCTTTCCGCAAGGAGTCGGCGATACTGGCGATGAACTGTTCAGTCCCGATTCGGGAGCGGCTCCGTACAAAGGTGAAAAGCCTTTCGATAATGAAGGTTAATGCTGTGATAGAGCAAAGGGCGAGGGGCCAAAAGACGAAACCGAACTTCTGGAAAAAAGAGACGATAGTATCCTTCTTCGTCATCTTGAGTGGGAAGTAGTGGTCACCGCCATTAACGACCGTTACAGGTTTTCCTTCGCGCGGGCTGTACCCATCTCTATAGATACTAATGAGGTAGCGCCCTGCTGGGATACCTGATTTTTCATAATCACCGTTGGCATCAGTTGTTGCGGTATGCTCTTCTCCGCCCGCACCCACAATTTTGACTTCAACGCCTTCAATGACGCTCTGTGCTGTAGTTGTATCAACAATTTGACCACGGACAGTTCCACCGCTTGTACTAACGTCGTCTTGTGCGAAAACAAGGTCAGCAGACATACCGACACAAGCGATCAATATTAAAACAAAACTCAAACGAATCATTCGTTCTAATCCTCCTTATGGGATTTTGCGTAAGTCCTATTGAGATTAGGAGTCAAGATCTATATCTATATCCATAGATTATCTCTACTGTTTACAAGGCCGTTTTGATTAAGAACACCTGAGTGGTTAAAAAGTTACGTCCTTTATTTCAGTGTTGCTAAAAACGGCATGACAGATGATATTACGAAACGCGGTATCGCTGGACCCGGTTTCGTATCCAGCGATACACCCAACATCTTTTAGAAGCCCATCATTGCTCGTACGAAGGTGGTATTACTCGTGGTGTGGTCGAGCAAGATAGTGGTTCGCCGATAACCTGCGAGGATGACGATGTTAAACCCAAGCCATTCACCGCGGTTGATTGCTTGAACTTCAAAGATTCGGGTTCGCAAATCAGGTCTGTAGAGTACTGGAGCGTCTTCATCTTCCGGGAAGTTTGTCAAATAGTTTTTGAAGTTATTATCCCGGTTGGTGAATTTCCGGTATTGGAAACCGCCAAGGATGTTCATTCTTTGCGAGAACTGATAGTCAAGCCGGACACCGAGTACATCTTCACGGCTTCTCCGATTGAAACGCAAGTATTCGACAGGCTCGTTATCAGTAGGCACGAACTGCCGTGGGTTGAGTGCGTCGCCAATTTCCTCAGCGCTGCGGTCAAACGCGCGATCCCAGATGTACTTGACCATCGGTGTGAGTGTCAAATCTTCGCCGATTCTATCGACGAACGGAAGTTCACCGAGCGGTATCTCGTATCTCGCTTTGAGGATCGTCTGTTGGTTGCGAATATCGCGTTCTGGGTAGCGCCGCTTTTTCCAGTTTTCTGGGTCATAGATGAGCCCTGGGTCTTCGGGATCCAGTGCGTTAATGCCATGATCGGGATAGAAGGGGTATTCCCGTCTTTCGCCGCCGGCACGAACCTGTTCAACCGGGACCATAAAATCGACACGTTGATCGGCAGTAAGCGGATCATCTTCGTCGTCAGGGTCAGCGGGTTCAATTTCTTTGAAAATTGCGCTGGCTTCGTCCTGTTCAAACTGTTTTTGCAGCACAACAAGGAATTTCGCTTCCAATGTGAGGTTCGGAACAGCAGTATAAAGGAACTGGAGCGTTGTCGTATTCACGCGAGCGTTGTAGAAATCGAGCTCATCGGAAATTTGGACGGGTTCCAATTCACCAACACGCAGCGTAATGGTATAATCTGGAATATCGTCTTGGACTCGGACGAAACGGTTTTGGAAGAGCACGGTTCCAAAGTCAGGGATGTCACGTTGGTAGGTGACATGTAGGTATTTGGAGTCATTCTGCCGGCGGCTTGAGATTTCGTTTTCGTTGAGCCACCCGACTTTGAGTGAAAGATTATCAAGGAGGTCATACTCTGCGAAAACATGGTAACCTTCCCTGTCAACGCCATACTCATATTGGGGTTCAAAATCGTCCTCAAGTGAATCGATCGTACCGTTGTTATTGAGATCAACGAGGTCCGTGAAAACCGGTGGATCTGCATCAAAGATGAGGAAGTCTTCTTGGAAGTCCAAAACGCCGTTTTGGTCTCTATCGTCAGCACGGGGTAGGACACCATCAAAGTCGATGTCATCCGGCCAGTCGTCGTCATCATCGTCATCTTCAATGAGGGCGTAATTCGTTTCATCCCACGGATCTTGCTCAGACTGTGATTCGGGTGTCCGTGGCAACGAATACGGTTGATCCCTGTTAGAATTAGAACCGAAATTCAGATAAGTTGTCGTGTAACCGGGATCGATATGATAGTAGACCCCTTCAAGGTACAACTTTCCGAAGCGAGATTTGAGTTGCAGGAACCAGGCAGTTTCTCTGCCCATCGTGCCGTCCCCGCTTTCATCGGTGCCGTCGCCCCCTAACATAGCTTCAAATCTTTCACCCTCGGTCTCGGAGTAGGTAGGTATACCGTTTGCATCTATCGGCAAGCCTGTTGCTGGATCGACAGAGATACCGGTTTCTTCCTCGCCATCTTCGCCTTGGATGGTGGTTTTCAGGCGGCTAAATCCGATCTGATCTTTCGGAATGGTTGGATACTGCTTATATTTACCGTTAATGGAATAATGCGCTCGGACAAACACGTTACCGATTGTACCTTCTAAGTCAATCCCGTAGAGAAGGGCTGCGCGTGCTGCGCCGTACTGATAACGAATTTTACGCGGTCTGCCTTCGCCTTCCCAGTTACTCGGATCATCTAACAGAGTTGCCCGATTTTCGGTATAATCTGGAGATTGCCCGTAGTTCCCGGGGGCTTCAATAATATCACGATACGGCATCTGGATGTGTCCATCTTCAGTTTTAATCCATTCTTGGATGTCAGGATCCGACTCCGCTTTGTTAGCGGTACTGGATCCGATAACCGCGATGTTGTAATCACCGGCTACGACCATTTCAAAGGTGACAGATTGAACAGTTCGAGGATCAACGTCAATTTGTAATGCCCCTTCTGAAAGCAGTTGTGCAGCCTCGGCTGTCGGCTGCGCGTCTGGGTCAACAAAAAGGATGACACATTTCATCTTATTGAAGCCGTCCACGATCTTCCATTCTCCATCGACCGAATCGCGAATATCAGAAGGCAGCCCTCCGACAGGCATCGGAATTACATTGCTAATGTCAAGTGTTTCAGTGAGAGTTTCGGCAGGTAGCGTGGTCGGTTCAACCCCTTCTTCGATGTCTTCGGGCGTTAATTCTTCTAACGCTTGTGTGACAATCGTGACCTTCATCTCTTTGAAAGCTGCACCGACACCGCCCTGAACATGATCGCTATGTAGCTCTTCATCAAAACCGGAGAAGCGCGTAACAATGACATGATTATCTTCAGGAGAGTCATCTCGGAAGATAACCGAAATTGATTCCGGGGGCGTATTGGCTACAGTACCCATGAGCGGGTTTTCCACACGTTCCGGGTGCTCTTTGTGAAGATTGACATAAGTGAACCCGATACGGAAGATGTCCCCTAAAAGTCCTTGTGCTCGGAAACCGACAAGGCGGGCGTTTTCGATGTGCCGCAACCCAGCGTCTTCGTTTAGACCGTTCCGACGTCCGAGCGTCGGCGCAAGGTTCGCCGCTGCGTCAGTCAATTGGACAGGGTTTGAGATACGCGAGTTGATGAGCGTGAAAAGATGGCGTTCCTGTGCAAAAGAGATATCCCAGCGAAGCCCGTCAAACTCTGTTTTGTAGAGAATGTACCGGTTCGGGAATAGTGTAGACGGCTTAAAACGCATGCTATCACCGATAGCAAACTCGGTGTATCTGCCGCGGAAGCTATCTTCAGTTAGCACAGTTCTATCCAATTGTGCCGAGAACCTTTCACTATCCAGCTGACCCGTCCAACCGACGAACAATTCACCGTTCTGGTCAAACTCTTTCTGCTCACGATAGTTATAGACCTCGTTACCTTCAAGCAGCTCTTTTCCGAACAAGTCGTAGAAGAATTGCGGTTCTTCTTCTAATTGGAAACGCGCTGAGAATTTAGAACTCCCCTCAATCGTTGGTAATAGGGGTTCTTGTGGACCAAGGCTCTGTGCACCACAGCCATAGAGCACGAAAGCACTCAGAATACAGGTCGCTACAAGTAAAACATCAAGTGATTGTTTTAGCCTGTTCATTACTTTGTTTTTCCTCCTTGGAGATAATGGAATCGGATGTTTGAGTAACAGAGCTGCGATTATGAATATTGCGTCATTCACGCGCCATACCCCGGTCTCCGATAAAAACCTTGGAAATGGACGAAAACTGCTTTGCATGTAAACGAAAAGTGTTAGACTTACGTTAGTTAAAAATAACACCTATTCAATTTCTTTGCTGTGCGCCACTCCCGGATAGAATTATCCCTAAATCTACCGCGCGCGGCGTATAAAAAGCGAGTCTCCTTCCAACAAATTAAGGGTCTGTTTTACGGGATTTTCAATAAACACCTCATAAAATGCCCGCAAAACTGTTCTTAGCCTTTAAAATAGCACTGATTCAAATTTCTGTCAACTTTTATTTTTAACAGAAAACACACACATTGGGGTAGAATTTCAGATAAGCATACCACAAATCTAATATATTTTCAACTTTAATATCAGTACTAACGTCTATGATGTAATTATACTACAATTTACAAAAAAATGTCATTTTTTTTTCACAGTTCTGAAAATAATGAAGCCTCGAACCGGAATTCGAGGCTTTGTTATTTTTACACAAGATGTTCACGTTTTTAAACGCGCAGCTGTCCTATTAAAATATTCTATAGATAGGGCAACTGTGACACCCAAAACTAAGCCAGTGATGCCCGCGATAACAAGGATAAACCGAATTTGCGGACTCACCGGAATTTTTCTTGGGGTCGCATGGTCAACGATTTCAATGCCGCCTATTTGGTTACGAGACGCTGGTATCTTAGACTCGGCGTATAATATTTCAGCTTCAAGGGCACGTTTGGCAATTTCCTCAGCAACGGCACTGGCTCTCTGAAGCTCCACTCCTTTTTGTGTGAGAATAATTTGATTTTCGGGAATCTGTTCTATTAATTTCACCAACTCACTTTCGAGCGTATCTGCCTCTTTTTTCAGCCGTTCCACAGCGTTTTCATACCGCGAGAGATTCGGCATAAAAGTTGTCAACTGATTTTGTATGTACGTATAATGGGCGGAGACACCGGAGGTAACCGTCGGCGTTACTGATAGAGTCTCCTTATTTTTTTTCTCGATTTCAGCGATTTGTGCGTTCAGTCCCTCCAACGCTGATGCAGTTGCGCCGACTCGTTTTTCATCAGCGATACGTTGGGATTCAAGATTGAAAAGTTTCTCCTGCTGAATGAGCCAAACGGGGTTATAGGCGGTGGTTTCTGAGAGCTGCGTCTCCTTCGGCACGTTTTGGAGCTGTTGCTTTAAGTATGTGATATGTGCATTCGTTGCGTAGAGCTGTTGTTGATTTGTCTCAAGACTTTCCCGCACACGAGCGAGACGATCCAGCAGATTGGTGAGCGTTGGCACCCATGTCTCGGCACTTCCATTATCGCGAACAAACTGGCGCAGACCGTCTAAAGCTTTCTCTATTTTCGTCTCGCTATCGCGTTGTTTATCTTCCAAGAACTCCATAAGTTTTCTGAGTCTCGTTTCTTCAACGTCGCGCCGCAGCATTTGCATCTCTTTTGCAAGCTGGTTGACAAGGAGGGCTGCATTCCGTTCACCGCCTTCTGCCTCAGTTAATTCAACTGAAAGTTTGATATAATCAGAATCCGGACTTACTTGCGCTCTGACCACGCGTTTGAGTTTACCTATCGGAGGGAAAAGCGCAGCCGCATCCGAATACCCATTCTCTTCAAGGTTTTCAATGGCTGTATTTAGCATGGACTCTGTAGAGAATCGGGTGCTGATTGTCTCCATCTCTCGTCGGTCAACACCGCCGGAGAGCACATTCTGAAACAGATTGGAAGGGAGGGAAGATGTCGCGCTGGGCTGGACGAACAGTATTAAAGTGGAAGCGGCGTAAGTTTTGGGCAAACGGAGTGATATAATTAGGGCGGTTCCTAACACTAAGAGGATGGTTAGGCAGATCGTAAAATCATGCTTTCGGATGAGTTGAAAATAATCGCGTAGGTATTCCTCCTGTTGCGGCATGAATGTACGGTATTTCTACCCGCCCTTTGGGTTAGAAATTGCCCCTCCTTTTCTGACCCTATAAATTATTGGCAATCCGAATTTCTTCATCGTTAAAGGCTTCGTCATGCCACTCGGCTATACGCCATTCTTCATCTCTCTTTTCAAAGATAAAGAGGTTATCACCTTCGGCATAAGCACCGGTATAGCCGCCTTCAAGCGTTTGACCATCTGACACAAAGAATTGGATTCTGTAATGATTCCGGACCTCAGCCACTGTCCCATCTTCATTCATCTCAATTTCCGGCGGGGAAGAGAGTTCTATCTCAATATCCTGAAACCGTTCAAAGACGCGAGTGGCAGAGGCGCGTTCTTCTCGGATATCATCAAACTCAACATCGTCTGTTTTATCGCCGTCTGTTCCCATATCGGAGACATAAAGGAAACCGTCTTCCCAAAACGTGCCAATGTAGGTGTTAACATCTTCTGTCTCGTAACCTTCTCGCCATCGGTCTAATATACTACTGATTTGCAGGATATCTTCACCCGAAATTTCTCCGACCTTATCAGCGTCTCCACATCCCATCAAATTTGCAAATAGGAGTAAAATGAGTACACCGCTGACTTTGGCAAAATTCCTGAACATAATAAGCATCCTCTTTTTTATTTTTTAAAAAGTTTTAACAATCCCAAAATAAAAGTGTGAAGGGGTCGCGCCGATTTCGATCCCTAATTTTTCCATATCTCGTGCATCCTGTTCAATAGATTGAATCAGGTTCGTTGCGTTGTAAAAGTTAGCACCCACGTAAGAATCGATAAGACTATACAGCCAAATACCGATGCCGGTATACATAAAAAATGTCCTGAGTTTGTACCGCTGGTTTGCATACGCATAGCTTTCTGCTATCGATTCTTTATCAGCGAAGGGATCCCATACCATTATTTCATAGGCATCGTAGCGACTCTTAAAGGATTTTTGTGCTAACAAGACACCGACGATAGAGCCGCCGACCCCCAAGACAGTTAGACTGCCTCGGAAGTAACCACGACTGTGAAATTGCCCCCATCCCGGTACAACAGCGGAACGCACCATCGCGCCGATCGGTGAAATAAGTCTAACTTGTTCCGCCATTTCGGGGGTTTGCTGTTCGGTATTTATGTTGTTTTCAGCCTCCTGTGCAAAACTGGCAGGGAGGCTGAACAACAAGAGTGAAATAACTAACAAAAAACGCATTTGCTCTGTAGACTTCACACATTCAAACGGTTATGTGAAGCCAGGGATGCTCCTATTAACGGCGCCGTTTCGTCCGTTGCGTCGTACGGCTGCGATCGTCGTCGTCATCGTCACTGCTACTGCTTGAGCTGCTACGCGACGAACTTGAACTTGATGTCGTTGGCCGCGTCCGCGTTTTTGTAGAAGAAGAGGATCGGCTACTGCTTACGCGTGAACGCGACGAACTTGAACTCGAGCTTGAACTTGAACGGCTGACGCTTGATTTCGGGCGCGATGAACTTGTCGTTGATCGGCTGGCACTTGCTCGTGAACGCGATGAACTTGTCGTTGATCGGTTCACACTTGATCGTGAACTCGACGGAAGCGTTTTATACGTCGGACGCGAATTGCTGCTTCTGCTTGAAGAGTACGAACGGGTCGACGAAGAAGTGGGACGTCTGTAAAGCGGTGTCGTCCGCTGGGTCTCTGTAGACCTCCTGTAGCGATTCGCGTTCTGCGTTGTAGTCGTAGAATAACGCCGCTGCTTACTAGCTGTGTTCCCCGAATTATAGGTACTTCTTCGGACATTGTTTTGCCGAAGTGTTGTTGAGGCAGTAGAGCGGCTGCGGAGTTTCTGCGAAACAATTGATTGGCGCGTAACCCGTTGGGTTGTCGCCGGGGTCTGCCGTCGATGGTTTTCGAGTGTGGTACGAACACTCCGCCGGATTGTCGTCCGATCATTGCGTCGATTGTTCGCAGATAATCGGCTACGACTGTACTGCCTGCGAGTCGTTTCGTGCTGTGCACTCCAGCGATTCAACTGTGTCCGCTTCTGATAAACTTTCGGTGTGCCGCGGTAGGAACCGTGGTAGGCACCGTAATAGGGCGAATAGGAACGATAGTAAGCCCTTGGATAGTGCCCACGGTAGCGTCCGAGATACCCACCATAATGCGAACGGATTGACAGATAGTGGTGGTCGTAAACCGGATAGCTCCATCGGAGATAGTAGTCGTAGTCTGTTGCGTAATAGACGGGTCCATCGTAAAAGTAGAGGTAAGTGTAACGGTGCCAGGGACGCCAACGATAAGTCGGTGTATAGCGTTGAATGACTCTAACCTTTGGCTGTCTGCGGTACGTAGAGACTTCGAGATATTCTACATCAATCTGCTCGCCGCCTTCGGCGACGATATGAAGTTCTATCCATCCATTTTTGACATGACCGACTGCGGGGATCTTAATGCGCTCGGAACGGTTTTTGGCGCGAAGCATAAAAGTGTCGCCGTAGCGTGTCTCTTTAGCGTTTTCGTCGTAGTAACCGCTGCGTGTTGCCTCGCGTTTGGTATTACGGATCCAGGCGCGACCTGCGATGGGTTCGTCGTAGTCTTCAATTTCTAAGCGATGCGGTTCTCCTCGGTATCGCACTAAAACTTCAATATATTGTGCTCCTGCTGGAATTTCAAAAAGATAGACCGCGCTGGCAATTGCGAATTCGTAGTCCTCTGTGTCATAAGTGTCATTTGCCCAAGCGGTGAGCCGAACGCCGTCTTCAAAGCGTGGGCTGGCGGTGATTGTCGCATTTCCGCGCTCTATCCATTCGTCAACATCGCTTGCAACGCGATGCTCGCGACTCAACCGGTCCCCGTAATAATCGTAGTCGGCATTTACAGGGGTTGACACCCCAGCAATTATAAAACAACTGATGAGGCATACTACACTTAACATCGAAATCTGGATTCTCATGGTGCTTCTCCTTCTGTGTTCGTGTCCTTCATTTGGCGGTGCTAATAGGTTTTTATGCCTATTTCGCGCGGTGCCGCGTGAATGTCAAAGGTAAGGTTCTTAATTTCACATTTATTATATACGAGTACGTGAAAAAATGATACAATTTTCCGCCAAAATTGTCAAGAACAATTGTTGGTCGAGACTTCAGACTTAATTTTCAGGTATTAGTTTAATACCCCTCTTTTTTGCGTGCTCACGGGCAAGCGGTGTAATAATCGCCTGTTTTGCATAGACCAACTCTTGCACGTTCGCGTCGAGATTTAAAATAGTCGTCGCGCTGATTAGCGGTTTGTCCAAATTAGCAGGGTTTGCTCTGTTCTTAATCGACTCGGCAATCTGCATTATAGGTACCCATTGAACGCCAAGTTCAGATAAAACGTTTACATATTCAACCGTAATTGCATTAATTTTTGCGGATGCCTTATTTTGATGAAGGGCATCCGGGACGGCTATGACTTTTTTCCCTTTAGAAAGTGCTTCAAACACAAGATAGGTACACGGTGTATCTACTAACCCCAGTGCGATTTTTGCAGCCATCGGATGCGAGAAAACGGGGAGTACGATTTGATCGTAACTGTTCACAAAGGTTGATATATCCGTAAGGGTGTTCTCTGTCAAAATGTCATCTTCGCTATAAGCATCATAGATCGGCTTAAGGTTTACGACTTTAGTTGAAAGTTCGGACAAAATTATTGTAATTTTCCATCCATCTTGTTCACAGATACGCAGCTGCTGGAGCGGTGTCTCCACTGTGAGTTGCGTTGCCCCGAAAATAGCGAGGAGTCGTTTCTCGTCTGCAATTTGCGTAGGGGTAGATGCTTGCTCCGCTAGTACCCTCTCCACGATTTTCCGAATCTGGTCAATAAGTTCTTGATTCATGTTGCTTCAAAATGTAGGAAACCTAACGCACAATCTCAACAGGTTCGCCTCCCTTGAGACCTGCGGCATTGGAATCATCGGTGTCTAAGTGCATCTGAAGCACATAGCTTTCAGAAATTTTGGGTCGGACATTTTCGAAAGTCAAAGCCCGCTCACCTGGAAAGTGTACCTTTAAAAGCTCGTCTTCGCGAATATTGAGTGCGTCGGCATCACTGGGTGTCATGTGGATGTGCCGCGTTGCACAGATAGCCCCTTCCTCTAAATAGACACTGCCTGCGGGCCCAATGAGGGTAATCGGTTCCGCTCCAGCGAGGTCGCCTGAGTCTCGAATAGGAGGGTTTAAACCGAGTCGGATCGCTTCTGTTTGTGCGACTTCTACTTGGGAATAATCTCGCACGGGTCCGAGGATACGAACGGCTTCAATAGCGCGCATCCGCTTTCCGACGATGGTTAGGGTCTCGTTCGCAGCGAACGCTTCAGGTTGATAGAGTGGCGCATAGACAGTGAGTTGGTGTCCGGCACCGTAAAGGATCTCAAGGTGCTCTTGCGTTACATGGGCGTGGCGTGCTGAAACACCGACAGGAATTTGCTGCTGTTCTGTGATGGCATCACATGCGCGATTTCCGGCCTCACAGCTTCTCAAAGCACAACCGCTACACGCTTGGTCCGTCGTCAACCTATTCACGACACGGCGGGTAATCAGCTCAACAAGGTCACGGTCTGACATCTATGGTTCGCCTTTTCAGTTAGAATGTTCCAAACGCTCTTAGGCAGCGTTATGAATAGTTACGATTTCTTTAAGATAGTTTCGACTTCAGCGTGTGGACGTGGAATTACGTGAACAGAAACAACTTCGCCGACGCGCGCAGCGGCTTCAGCACCGACATCCGTTGCGGCTTTCACCGCACCGACATCGCCACGAACCATGACGGTCACATAACCGCCACCGACTTGTTCGTAACCGATGAGTTTGACGTTTGCTGCTTTTACCATCGCATCGGCAGCTTCAATACTCCCTACCAAGCCTCTCGTCTCAACTAAACCGAGTGCATCTCCGGTCATATTACTTCTAATAGCCTCCTATTAACTAAACTTTGGACAATTCAGGACTTACGCAGTGCCTCTCACTAGCGAGATTTTGCATCTCCTCTCTATTATAGTATATCACAATTTCCCGATTTTTTCAAGAAAAAAACTGAAAATTCGTTTATGGACTTCATGGATGTCTTTCTCCGCTTTGTCCACTTCATTCAACTTTTGATACGCAAATGCGCGCCAATAATAGACCTGTATGAGGGCCTTCGATTCGCCTTTCCATGTCTGAACTGCATCGGAGAGGTGTTTTATAGCATCCGTATAATCCTGAATTGCTAATGCATGTTCCCCCAAGTGTGTGTAAGTCTCGGCCCGCTTGATATAAGCAGTGGCAAAACGCGGCTCCAAAGCGATAGCTTGGTCTAGATCCGCCAATGCAAGTTTCAAACGGCTCTTATCGCCTTGGCGGGAAAGTTGGAGGTAGACGTTGCCACGGGCGTAGTAAGATGTCATGGTTGATCGTCGCTTAATCAGCGTATCGTAATCGGCGAGTGCGTCCTGAACGTTGCCGTCCTCAAAGTAGGTTGCAGCACGTTTCTGTATGACGTAGGCGTTCCATCTCCTTTGGAGTGAGGCGGAGTAGTCTTCAATCGCGCGTTGCGTGCTCCCTAACGCGCGATAGGCATCGCCCCGACTTGCGTAAGCATCGGCATGATACCTGTTGAGCCCTAACGTTTGTGTATAATCTGCGATAGCGGCTTCGTACTGTGCAGAACGGTAATAAGCGAGTCCCCGTTTCACGTAAGCTTCGGCATATTTCGGCTCAATCTCAGTCGCCCGCGTAAATGCTGCGATTGCTTGTGGAAGTTTCCATGTCCTGAGGGCTGCTGTTCCTTTTTGAACGGCTGCTTGTGCGTGTTGATTCTCGCCTTTTATCGCATCCCATGTTACAAAGCGAGAAGCGAGGAGGATTGTGAGAATCAGGACAGGTGTCATAATGTAAATAAGGGGTCGCATGATGTAGGTCTGTTAGTCCGATTTCAGTTTTCCTATTTTGTCGTACAGATGATGAATATTTACCCCTAACTTCAGCGCGTGGACAGAGGCATATCTCTTTGCTAAGTCAATTTCAATATAGGTTGGAATGCCCGGCAAGCCACTATAGCCCGTGGAAAAGATGAGTTGATTCTCACCGAATGTTGCTATACCGTCTCTGATGTTTCGTGCGGGAAAATAATGGATCGGGGTGTGTCCAACAATGAGGAGATTGGCATTAATGGTTTCCAGAAAGTTTTTAATATGTTTTAAAGTGTATCCGCCACTATACGCGATAGCAGGACGAGGCCAGAGGAGTTCCTCAAGGGTTTTCGGATTCGGATTAACGAGATCCGTCAGACTGGTGATAACACGCGGGGGACCGGCGTGAATACCGACAAAACCGTTTTTTGCGATAACAACCGTTGGCAGATTCACAAGGAATTCGTAGTGAGCATCCGTCATTCTCTCAATGAAATTGAACTGCTCATAGTAGGCACCAAGCGGGCTTTCGTACAATAAACGGATGAAGTGGTCCCTATTTTCTATCGTCATCCCCTGTTTCTTGAGCATTGCATAAGCGTCTGCGGCGGCAAATTCGTGATTCCCGCGGAGATAGATAACTCTTTTACCTTTATCGCCAAGTTGACTTTGGAGTTCCATAACCCTGTCAACAATCAAAGTATCACCATAAGGCGGATGTCTCGGTTCATCTGGTTTATAGTCAACCGCGTCACCGAGTATCAGTCCGTAGACATCTTCACCCGCTTGAATCCGCTCGACGAGTTTTGTCAGTCGCAGCCATTGATTAAAATCGTCCCAATGGGCGTGCAGGTCGGAAACCATGTAGACGGTGCCGTGGTCGGGCAAAACAACGATATGCCCGTCGCGCGTGAGTTGATCCGGGTATTGTGTGAGTGACCTGGGTTGTGCTGTCGCCACGGAGGTAAAACAGATAAAACAGAGCGTAAAGTAAATTAGAGAGGTATTCATTAGCACTAAGTCCTGAAGAATGTGTCCACAGTATTCTCCTGTTGTGAGAGTTTATTGAGGTGCCGCTGTCTGCGATTTCGGCAGACCAAATAGCCGAGGAGTGCCAACCCTCCGAGTCCACCCCACAAAAAGTAGGAATTGGAGAAGACGGATGCCCATTTGTAACGTTCTGATAATGATTCGCGCCAGCGAATATCAAAAGTAGCAAGGTCCCATCCAACGACGGCTTCAAAAGCAGTATCAAATTTGCTGCCTGCATGGAGTTTCTCAATAAGTGCAAACAGCACCTCCCGACCTTTGACTTCAACCAACCAACGGAGCGCGTCTTGGCTCTGTGCATAAGCCAAATCTGCACCAGCCTGCGAACGCGGGAAACTTCGCGTTAGTGCTTGAAGCGGTAATATGGATTTAGAGAAAATGTGCTTTAGCAGTGTTTCGTGACGACCCGGCACCCATTCATCAGCAAAGTAGATGGCGATGCCTTCTACAAACCATAGCGGAATTTCTTTGACAGCTTTACGCGTACACTGTCCAAAGAGGACATGCGCGATTTCATGCCGAAGTACTTGTGTTAACTGCAATTCCGCCAGCGCGATGTGCGTCGGGTTTTGAATAACGATGCGCCGACTCAACGGAAAGGCACACCCGACTGCCCAATCTTGGATTGGGGCGTGAACGGATGCCTGAAATTCCTTTTGTGTATCACACACCCAAATATCAATCGTTCCGGGTGGGATACGGGTTGTTAATTGCGGCATTTCGGCATAGAAATCCTCTGCAAGCTGAAGGATTGACATCGGGTCTACCGTACCTTCTTGGTAGTAGACGCGGAAGTGTGGACTCTCTACTGACTCCCACGTAGCGGATACTGAAAGTACAGGCAGCATGAATAAGAGGAACACAAGGATTTTCATAGTCTTTTCACATTTTGGCTAAGGGTCTATAACAGTGCCCATAAATAGGACCGTTTTTGTCTCGTTATCACGAATTGCGAAGAAGAAAGGGCGGTCTGCGATAAACTGCGGTGGTAAACTGGTTGCACGAATCCCAATGCTGGTTACTGCTGCGGCTTCAGTCCCTTCTTCATTGACTTCAACGACAGCTTTATGAATCACTTCTCCGATATACAAGTTCTTACCCAAACTCTTTAAATCCGCCATCCGACTGAAATCTGCGCCCCCATGTGCAAAAGCGATCCCCATACCGAGTGAGTGCAGCGGATCGTTAAGTATTTTTTCATATTCCAACTTAAATTTGGGCATCACGAGCATCACCTCTTGTTCGTGAAACTGTGACACCCACTGCTCCCAACTTTCGGCGTTCAAACTATCTAAAAAGGTGTTCAGGTTAGACTCACGATAGGGCAGGAAGATGTACATACTTATACGTCCATCGCCGTAAGGCAGGCTAATCGCTTGGAACTTTTCTTCATAGTTTTCGTAGTGCCGGTACTCACCGGTTCTTGTCATCATCGCTACCTGCTTTTCGCCACCCGTTGCCAGATGGAAAGCACCATCGCGCGTGTCTGATGGATCAAATTTTGTCTGCCACGCCCCTTTAAAATAGATAGCGTTAATAAGAAATAACACCGCATCCTGATTAATTTCATCAAGGATTCCTGGAATCTTGCCGTTGGTGTTGGTGCTTACCCACTCATTAATCGTTGTGAGGGTGTTTGGATCCATAAAATCTAAGGTTGAGACCTCCGCGTCGAAATATTGGATGTTTCGCTGTAGGAAATCCTGTTTGAACGGAACATCTTGGCGCGCCCAGAGCGAATTGGCAATGGCAAGTGTCACTTTCAAGTCTGTTTGAAGGACGTGGCGCAATCCAGCATAACCAGTATTTATTGATTCGGAGTCTAACCCTTGTAGTTGCAGCGTGTTGGTGATCGCCTGCTCGGTTTCACCCGCTGCACCGTTTAGCGTCATTGCCAAGGCGACCGAAACACTAAACGGCGAGATAAAGATATTTTTGGCCTGTTCAGTTTTGCGGATGTCATTGAACAAGTTAAAGCCAAATTGTGTATTTGCTGCGACGACATTTGTATTAACAGGCATAACTTCAGACCCATTTTGTATCTTGTCAGGAAGCATAGAATCGAGATTACTACATCCGGCAAACGCCAGTGAAACCAGACACGTTAAAGATATGAAAATTTTTCGAATTGACTGTTTCCTATCCATCTGTTCCCTCCATACATTTTTATCTTTCGTAAAGGTGCGCCACAGCATCGCCGTAGCCGTTGTAAATCAGCGTTGGAAATCTTTCCCTTGTGCCGATCATCCATTCAGTCGCTTGCGACCAGCGGGGGTGTGGCACATTCGGATTGACGTTGGCTTCAAAGCCGTATTCTCTTGGAAGGAGAACGTTCCAAAAATTCCGAGGTTTCTTGTCAGTCAGTTCAATGCTAACAATGGATTTGATACTCTTAAACCCGTATTTCCAAGGGACGATCAGGCGGATAGGCGCGCCGTGTTGGGGTGGCAAAATATGTCCATAGATGCCGACGACCAAGAGAGTTAGGTCGTTCATGGCTTCCGCGAGGGTTAACCCCTCGAAATAGGGCCACGGCAGCCGTGCATTGCGTTGATGCGGTGCCATCTCCGGGTCTAAAAACGTCAGCATACTGACATATTTTGCCTCCGCTTTCGGCTGTACCTTTTCAAGCAGTGCCTTCATCGGAAAACCGATCCATGGCACGACCATTGCCCAAGTTTCAACACAGCGGAACCGATAAATCCGTTCTTCAAGCGGCATCTGTTTGATTAAATCATCTACGTCTAAAGTCATCGGTTTCTCTACGAGTCCTGATATTTCGATCTCCCAAGGACGTGTTTTAAATCTTTCCACGTTTTTCCAGACGGTGCTCTTGGATTGCGTGAACTCATAATAATTATTGTATGTGGCAGCAACAACTTCGTCAGTCATCTGTCGTTCCACAGTAAAGGTTGCGTTGTTTGCTGCGGCAAGTTTTTCCGCCCGGAACGGTTCCAACTGTTTTTCAACGCCGCTGCTCTGTGCACAAGCGTATGAAGTGGCAAATAACAGACTGCCCGCGCTTGCAAATCCCAAGTCTTTGATGAATTGCCGGCGATTGATGTAGTCTGATTCAGGTGTCACCTGATTTTCGGGGATTTCCCACTCTTTTGGTATCTTAATGTACGCCATGAAATTTTCCTCCGTTGCCATTTTTCTCGTAGAAGATGGAAAGCCATGTCTTAGAATATTACGGGCTTCGCGTGGAATTTATCAAGTAGTATATTATCAAGTAGTATATATCATTTCGCGTTGAAATGCAACCTAATTAACGATTTCTGCAGGGTCCTTCAATTGTACCTATTCACTTTATATATGCGAACTTTTTGGATTGTAGGAGCGAGCTGGGCTCGCGATCTTGCTGTAGGAGCGAGCTGGGCTCGCGATCTTGCTGTAGGAGCGAGCTGGGCTCGCGATCTTGCTGTAGGAGCGAGCTGGGCTCGCGATCTTTCCTAACAACGTTCACTTGTGTAAACCAAAAACAAGATCCAAATTGTACAATTGAATGACCCTGACTCCCAAGTAAAAAAACTTGATTTCTTGGCAGATTGATGCTATACTATTTTTTGTCGTGATGAAAGTGAGGTGATAACCATGGCACAGACAACCGCCGATATACTGATAGAACAAGGCAAAGTTGAGGGCAAGGTCGAGGGCATCGTAGAAGGCAAACATTGTGACACGGTGGTTCTATAAACATATTGAAGAAATACCCAAGCAAATAAACCTTACAGGACTGAAGAGGGTTTTGAAGGCTTCAAGGTTTCCGCGTAGGAGCCGGTTCGGTTAGGAATGCAGATCGCATTTGGGTGAGTACACCGCAAAACCGAATCTACCGGGCTTCCGCGCCAAAATATTTACACACCCCCCGAAAAATACATTTTTCTTGCAACTTTTTGGGATTTTGGTGTATAATACTTTAAAATGTATAATTCCATTTCCACTTTCTGACGAAACAACGGAGTTGATTGAGCAATGTTGAAAAAACATCGGCAGGTTCTTATCTTAATCGTGGGACTATTATACGTCTATTCGGTGTGTCCACTTCTGTGTGCGACTGTTGAACAAAGGTTCTGCCACGGCGCACCACAAAAAGCTCTGGACAACGCTGCTGAAACGCACGCTTGTTGCCAGATCCCCAAAACTGCCCCAATAGGTGAAACCGAAACACCATCAGAAAATGGTAAACCGTGTTGCTCTACTGACTTAGAACTTGTTCTTCCAGACGACAGGCACAACACTCACGAACTCCGTGAATCAATTGCGCAATCTCTCGTTTCAATCCTTCCTATTTCAACAAGTGTATCCGTTACCGCGTCGGAATTATGCCGTATCCGCCCTGTCCCTTTAACCGCCGCGTTCTTCCCCGACAATTCTCTATCCCGTAGAGGACCCCCGTTTACGCTGTGCTAAGTGAGTTCCATAAGGATCTCTTCACGCATTCCCATATCATTGTTCCCAACACTTTTATATATCGGTTTTCCCGGTTCTCTTTTTGTAAAGGTTCGCACTGGAAAACTGCCGGACATTTTCCGCGCGAGGTCTTATATCTCGCCGCGCTATAATAATATTGAGGTTATAAAAATGCGCATTTTTTTACACGTGATGCTGCTTAATTGGGTTTTTATCTCTTTCGGATTCGCACAAGAAAGTTGCCCTGCTTGAAGCAACCCTGTCTTGCCGCCCAGCGGGATAGGTGAAGTCAGTTTGGCTTCAAAAGAGATAAATCAATTTCGAGTGAATGTGAATATGTTGGTCTCCCCTGATGCACAAGGGGGGCATCTTGAATCAAGAGGGCTTTCAGCAACAGGTGAAGTGGTAGCCGCCCCTTTACATAGGCACCACGTCGCATTGAGGACTTACCGAATTGATATTGGATTACAATACTTGCTGAGCGATCGATGGATGTTACAAGCAAGTATTCCGTATGCAGTCAAAAACCAGGAAGCGAGTATTGAGTGGCTTGATCCGGTCAGTCCTGAAGACAAAGAAGCCATTTTACGGAGTAGGGACATCCATCATCGAAATGAGACCTACACCGGCCTCGCGGATTCAGATCTGTTTTTAGGTTGGACAATGCGTGGACTCTTTAAAAGGGGCGACGCCTTATTTGCTCGGTTAGGTACGACAATTCCGACCGGCAAAACAGAGGAAAATCCGTGGATACTCGGAGATCAAGGCATGTCACACCTCCATATCCAGTTCGGTACCGGTACCTTTAACCCGATTGTCAATTTGCAGTACAGTCTACCGCTCTACCGAGGGTTGACGATCACTGCTTCCACACGCGGGACGCTTCCTATCTATGAAAATAGCAAGACTTATCGGGGTCCGGTGGAATTAACGTATACGGCTGGCTTTAAGTATCGACTTTTCGATTGGCTTGCATTTAACGGAAACTATCTCGGATTTTATCAATCTACTGCTTCTTGGGCTGGGGAGCGCGATATCAACACCGGGCTGCGTTATACCATGGCGGCACTCGGTATGTCCTTAGGAATGCTAAAGGACATTTCTGTGACGGCTAATGTCATGTTTCCATTGACGCAGCGGACGCTTCATGATGACAGCGATGCGATAGAATTTGGCACTTTGGTTTCTGTCGCCACGTCTTATGCGTTTTAATTTAACGGAGGAATAAAATGCAATCCCGGAATTTCACGCCTTTTTTGTCTTTTCGTGTTGTAGCGAAACTTCAATCTCTGTATCGCATAGTGGGGATAGTCATTAGTGTGCTGTTCTTTGTTGAAGTCAGTTTCGCTGAAAACCGTGCGCAGCATGATGCACATAAGATGCACGACACCGCCTCTCTCAATGTTATGCTTCACACTGAGCCGCAAACGATTCAGGCGGGAACATCAGCGGCACTCACATTTCATCTGACCGATGCAAAAGGTGAGCCGGTTACCGACCTTATGGTGCATCACGCCCGCGTTTTGCATGTCCTCGTCGTCAGCGAGAATTTGCAGATCATCGGGCATATTCACCCCGAAGATTTTGAATCCCGCGATATTATGACAGAATTGGAGGGTCGGTATACTGTTCATTTCACATTTCCAGCAGCGGGGCGATATATCCTTGCTGTTGACGTAATGACCGCGGATGCTGAATTCGCGAAATACCTATATATAGATGTTACGGGTACGGAGAAATTGGCTGATATGGCACAAGATTTCCGGCGTGAAAAAGTCGTTTTCGGTTATACTGACGAAGGTGGCGACCGGTATACAAAAGCCGTTTCTCTCACCGCTGAAAAGGGAGCGTCTGTATACCACGCAAAGATGGAGGCTCCAGAACGGATTAAAGCGGGTGAGATGGTTCACCTTACCTACCACTTTTCACAAGATGGACAGCCTCTTACGGATCTTGTTCCATTTCTGGATGCACCGATGCATTTCGCGATCGTCAGCACACGCTTGGACGGTATCGTACATACGCACGGGACAGTTCCTGAAAGTGAAGATACCGCCAAGATGATGAAGAAAGATCCGCACGCCGAGCATAAAATGAAAAAAGCACCCACAACTGGGCATCAACATCACGGCACTACACCAGAGAAATTTGGTCCCACTATAATGCTTATGACAACATTTCCCGAAGCAGGCGTTTATCAGATTTTTGGGCAACTGAAACATGCCGACCAAATTCTCTGGCCCAGTTTCATGGTTAAAGTTGAGCCGTAAAGCGAAGCTGCTGTCACCGCAGGTCTGTCGTGGCAGCAGACTTTCCTATAATAAGGAGACTATAGATGTTTATCCAAATTTACCGCCAACCTCGGATCGGTACTCTATTGACACTCGTTTTTTTGATGGTAAGCACCCCTCTACTCGGTATCGCGCATGAAACGGAATGGCCCGGTCAGAAATTAGCGGCTATCTTTCCAAAGGCGGAGAAATTCATTCAACGGAGTGCTATTGTACTCAACACTGAGAAGATTGCGACAATTGAGAAAGAACTCGGCACTAAACTTCGGGCGGAAGATCTGAAACCGATTTTTTACTTCCCGCTTAATGATAAAAAGAAGCCGATGGGTTTGGTCTTGTTCTCTGACATCAAAGGACCGCGGGGTGTCATTGAAGGTGCTGTCGGACTGGATATGAAGGGCAAAGTCGTGAAAGTGGCAATCTATGAACACAACGAAACAGATGCGATTGCAGATGAGAAGTTCCTTAAGCAATTCATCGGTATGGGGATAGATGATACTTTCAAGGTCGGAGAAGGCGTTACAGGCATTGAGGGACATGCGGCTGCTTCAAGTGCTGTCGCCTTGATTCCGAAAAAGACGTTGCTGATGAGTTATGCCCTCTTCCTCAAGCGGAAACCGAAACCCGATGTGGAAAAAACGCCAGCACCCGAGCCTCCAGAAGAAGAGATGCCGGAGGTCGAAGACCTGAAAGCCCTCATGATGTTGATGATAGATGACTATTTCGTGGTCGTCGACTACTTTGATGAAAAAGAGAGCAAGGGCAAAGCCGTTGCAGCGGCGAAACGCCTTGCGAAATATGCCAAAAGTATCTCCAATTTCGAGCCCCCGAAGAACGCGGATCAGACAGAGGAATATGTCTATCTGCAAGACAAATTTAGCGAAACGCTCCTGAAATTTGCCGAAGCCCTTGAGAAGGAGGGAATCTCTGAAGAGACGCGCAAACAGTGGGAGGCTATCGTTGAATTGATCAATCAGGCACACCTCCGGTTTAGTGAGGAAGAAATTGACTTGGATACGTATTAGCTGTAAGCGTCTGTTTTCGCCCTACGCACTTTCAAAGGTATCTATCATGCGTAAGCCTTTACTCTTCTGCTTAATAACACTTTTCTGCAGCCTGATTGCAGAGCATACCGCGTTCGCGCTGCCAGCATTCTACAAAATGTTCCGTGCAGAATATGGGTGGGCAGCGGGCTGCAACGTTTGCCACTCTTCAAAAAAGGGCGGCGATTCGCCGAATCCTTACGGTAGAGCGTTCTTACATAACGGCATGAATCCGTCAACGTTCCTTCGGATTGCAGAGGAAGATTCTGATAAAGATGGATTTAGTAATCTTGCCGAGATTATTGCCCGCGCTTATCCGGGTGACGCAGCAAGCACACCTGAAAACGTCGAACCTATAGAAGACCCCTCTGAACCAGCTGACGCTCTCGCGGAAAGTGAAGAAGATGTCTTTAGTTTCGGCGGAACAGACGAAACAGAAGTGCAAGATACTGCTGGTTTTCTTGATGATGCGTTTGGAAACCTTGTCTTCGGTGGCGCATTGGATATCCGCCGTCCCACTCGCGGACAGGATGTAGTGCCTGATCGTAGCCGCTGGGACAGTGGCACAACACTCATCCATGTCGCCGAATTCGTCGTAACAACCAGTGTAGGCGATCATGTCAGTATATTGGGGGAACAACTCCTAACGACATCGCCGCTCGGCACACAGGTCGCGGATGACCACGGGTTTGTTTACGCTATTCTTACTGGGCTACCGGTGCTACCGAAGGGCGCGGCACTGAAGGTCGGGCGGTTTCGGCACGCTTTCGGTATTGATACGAAGTCGGATGCCGCTGCAAACCCGTTGTATAACTTGGTACGAAAAAATATCGGTTTCATTTCTGATCGCGGATTACAGTTAAATGGGTATGTTGGGCCGGTTGCTTACGTATTATCGCTTGCAGATGGACCGGATTCGCTCCGCACTGTAACCGATGAGACCGTAGAGTCCGGGATCCGAATTGGGCCGCACGGGAGTGGCGGTGGGATCCTTAAACCGATCCGAAATAACAGTCCACCTGTGTTCCTGCATGTCAACGGTACCCTTTCGCTGCTCGGTAAAAGGATTTGGCTTGGCGGGTCCTACTTCGATGGTAACAGTTACCCTTTTAATCCGAATAACGGAGATGTTAATCCATCTACATTAGTCTACAAACGCCGCGTCGGTCTTGCGACGAATTTCAAGATTTGGCGGCTTAATCTCGCCGCTGAATGGGTGGGCGGCACGGACACGCAACTCTTAAAATGGACACAAACACCCATAAAGGGTGACCGGACAACGACGGTATCAGGGTACTATCTACACGCGGAAATCCCGTTGACAGAAACGATAGATGTCCGATTAAAATATGATGTATGGAATCCGAACACCGATGATGCACAACCGTGGACGACACTCGGTGGCGCGTTGACGTGGCATTTTACTGAAGGCGCGCTGGCACGCTTAGTGTATCAGGTGAATAATATTGAAAAACCGACGCGGCGTGCAACAATTGTTCCGCAACTTCTGATTGAATTTTAATGCCAAGGCAATTTCAGGGGCCGTTTTATTTGACAGCAAGTTCATCGGGTGTTTTGGCGTGTATCGCGATGAGCACGAAACAGGTGGACTGCAAATTGGCGGTCGGCTCCGGCAGTTCAAACGGTGTATTGCTGACGAAACTGCCATCTGCTTGCCGTACTTCTGTCAAATACTTGATTGCAACACGGCGGGTGTTGAGCGGATCGTTTCCAACAGCGAGTGCCAAAATCGCGATAGCGGTGATTTCTGGGTCGCTCGGACTATTTTTATATTTGCCGAACCCGCCATCCTTATTTTGTACCTGCTTTAACCATGCGATTTGTGGATCAATATCGTAAACTGCTTCTAAGCCTTGCATCACCCAGGCTGTCAAGAAAACATCGGATTGCATACCGCGTTGGAATGCCCAACCGCCATCATGATTAATATATCCTGACAGCCACACCGTACCTTTGGATAGCCAAGGTATGTCTTTAGCACCTTCCTCAAAATCGCGTTCAAATTTGAGACCGAGTTTGTGGAATCCTGCAAGGACAGCAGCGGTGTAAAGCACGTTACTCGGACTCCGCTCTCCTCTGCCCCAACTCCCATTTGGGCTCTGAACTTTTTTTAGCCAGCGTGACGCTTTAAACCGCGCCTCCGGATCCGTTTCAGCTTCGGCTAAAGCGATGAGCGCGAAGATGGTATGTGCAGTGTTATCGTTCCAACTCCCGTTATCCAATTGCGTATTTCGGAGATACGCGACACCTGTTCGGATGACCCGTGAACCGTTGCCCCACCCCGCGTCGATCAACGCCCAAATAGCAAACGCTGTGTTTTCCACGTCGCTATCGCCGCCGGGTACCAGGGGCCATCCGCCATCTCGATTTTGGTGTTTGACAATATAGGCTTTCGCACCTTCTATGGTCTCGAAGAGCGGAGATCCCTCCGATATTTCAATCTCACTCGCAGTGGAGCCTTCAGGCTCCGCAACCGCCCTCCCACTCATCCCGATGAGGCAATTCAACAGGATGCAGCAACAGACCAGCCTAAAAATGTTTTTGTCGTTTCTCATATTTTACCCCCGCTGTGGCTCAATCACAACTTTGTAAACCCCTTCTTGTCCAAGCATATCAATGCCTTTTTCCAATTGGTGCAACGGTAGATGATGCGTTATCAATTCGTGCAACGGTGCGCGTGTAATCTGAAGAAAATTCAATGCCGTCTGAAACTGGATTTGCGGATATGCCCACACCCCACAGACATCCAAATCTTTGTTACAAATTTGGTGGGGGCGCACCCGTGTATCGCCAGAATCCGTATAATGCCCGACTTCAATCACTTTCCCGCCGCGGCGCACCACGTCCAACGCCTCGGAGAAAACGACAGGCAACCCTGCACACTCAATCGCGATGTCTACGCCGACACCGTTTGTGAGCTCCTGAATCTGTTCGACCCGTTCCTCTGAGGTCGTGTCTCCGACATTGATAACGACATCCGCACCCATCTGCTTCGCCATATCCAAGCGACTATCAACGAGATCGGTCGCGATGATAGTCCCGGCACCGCTATCCCGTAACACCGCGACAACGAGCAGACCGATCGGGCCGCAGCCGAGAACTGCCACGCTGCTCCCGATACTGTAGCCATCGCCGACTTGTGGTAACCCTGGGGCACACGCGCGTTCAACGGCGCGTGTCGCAACTGCTACCGGTTCTGTCAGCACGCGAATCTCTTCTGGAACACCCTCTGGCATCTTATAGACCCAAGAGTTGCCGTGGATATAGGTATACTCCGCGAATTCACCGTTTAGATACGGCGGTGTTTCGCTGTTGCTAAAGCCGTAGATGGTTCTTCCAGAACAGAGAGTCGGACGACCCGGCACGCGCAAACAGTAGTAACATCTACCACAGTTCTTTGAACCCGGTACCACGGTTACACGGTCCCCAGCTTTGATGGGACCGCCCATCACATTCATCACCTGATTCGCATTTTTACCAATCTCGGCAACTGTCCCGACGACTTCATGTCCTGGGATGACCGGAAATTTGAGGGCAGTATGCCCAAGATACATGTGTTTATCGCTTCCACAGATACCGACTCTATCCACTTGTAAAAGGAGGGCATCCTCTGCAGGTGTCGGTTTCTCAAATTCGCGGATCTCTATCTGCCCCGGTTGGAGCATCACCGCCGCTTGGACTTGCATAGTTAGGATCCTTATTAATTTTTTATTTTGACCAGAGCGGAATCAATACTTTTGTGAGTTGTGCCAAACTCTCTAAATTGTGAGCAGGCAAGAAATAGTCTACATAAGGTAACGCCGTACGGATACCTCGGCAGATCGGTTGATAGCCGTCACTCCCTAACAATGGATTGAGCCAGATGAGACGATACGCATGCCGATGCAACATTTCCATAGAACGCCGTAGCACATCCACATCACCGCGATCCCAACCGTCACTGATGAGGATGACTACCGTACGGTACGCCGAAAAAGACGGCGCAAACTGCCGATAGAATTCCAATAGACTTTCGCCTATCTTCGTTCCGCCCGACCAGTCGGGTACTACATTCGCCACTTCGTTCAAACCTTCTGCCAAT
Organism: Candidatus Poribacteria bacterium; assembly: GCA_963668035.1. Lineage (GTDB taxonomy): Bacteria > Poribacteria > WGA-4E > WGA-4E > WGA-3G > WGA-3G. The sequence continues at coordinate 3,777,139 of OY764073.1, forward strand.
CCTTTCCGCTGGAGGAGCCCGGTAATGTTCGTCAGGTGTGTGCTGAAGACAGCTACCTCTACTTCTCTCAATTCCTGTTGCATACCGTAGATGAATTGGATAAGGAACTTAGCATAGCAATCCATAGAGCCGCTCACATCGCAGAGGAGCAGAATCTTGGTCTTCTTAATCTTCTGCTGTTTTCGAGTTAATTCAAGCGGTTCGCCACCGTGTACGAGACTCTTCCGCCAGCTCCGTCGGAAATCGATAATTTTACCCTTTTTGCCGACAACCTTTCGACGGCTCAACTTTGTCGCCAACACCGCTGCCAATTTCGCGATAATCTCTCGTGCTTTCTCCATATCCTCCGTTGTGAATTCACTGAAATCCTTTCGGGTTAGGGCTTCCTCGACACTATAAGCGAGCGGATCGTCTTCCTCGCCTTCTTCCGCATCGTCTTCTGTTTCGGCATCCAACCACTGCTCTATCATATCTTGCTCGTCAGTCGCGTCGGAGAGGTCTTGGAGGCTGGAGGGTTCAGGCGTTTCTTGTGCTGTCTCAACGGCTTCAAATTCGGCGCGCGGGTATCGCCAAAACAGATTGAAAGCGAGATTAAATGGCTTTAGATCGGCTTCCTTTGTAATAAGATTCGTCCGTGCCGTGTGATAAAACGCCTCTCGCTCACTGATGTCGATCAGTTCAACGCTTTTGCACCAACTGAGTTGATTGGTGGTTGTCACGTTGATATCCATCTGTCGGAGCAATCGGCAGAAGTCTGTGATTTGTTGAAGTAGGGTTTGATTAATCATTTTCATAAACAAAAAACAAATTAATAAACATCTCGGGATCTATATGACCCATGATTGTTTCTAAGGCAGGGGCTCAATTGTTACCTCGCCATCTGTTACAACATCTAATATCAGGCGGTTTCCATGACGTATTCCTAAAACCGAGTCGGTGCGCGGCTCGGTGCCCAATACGCACCATGTAGATCACAGCATCAGGACGCTTTGTGAGAAGACGGTTCAATGCCATCGTGCTCCTATCATCGATTTCATAGTCTTCTGTCTTGATGTCAATTACCAAGAATTTTCCTTTGTGACACGGCTCAATTTTGCTCTGAAGTTTTTGGTATACCGCCTTGCCGCGAGCGGTGACGGTTCCGGGAGGATAGCCTGTGAGAACCGAAAGCCTAAAACCGAGTGGATTCGCGGTGTGACACCCGATTCGCGTACAGTAAATCACGGGATTAGGGTGCTTTATACGGAGGCGCGATGCAGCAACAAAGTCCTTGTCATCGATTTCATAGTCACCTGTGTCAATATCAACCACCCAAAATTTTCCGTTATGCTGTGGCTCAACTTCATTCCGCCGTTGCTGATATATGGCATCGCCGCGGGCAACGATGACTTCAGGTGTGTAATCTGAATATGGCATTGTGATTCTCCTAAGGTTTCAGAATTTATTTTATAACCGAGTCTGTTCAATCGTTTCCCAGTTTTTTTAGGTACGCAACGAAGACATCCAGTTCTGTAAAAATGCTGTCAAATATCATGCTAACTTGTCGTGCCTTCTGCTCAGTTTTTTCATAATCCAGTTCAGCCGTGGAAAGACGAAGGAAAAGGTAGCGAAACTCTAAAAACTCTTGCAGGTGTTCAAAAGTTATTTCGGAGATTACGGGGGGTCGTTCACCGTAAGGCTCCGCCATTTGCCTCAGCAATTCCTTATGCTCTCTACTTCCATCGGGCAGGCACAGATCAACTTCAAGGGCAATTTCTGTAAAAATGTTCTCTGCGCCTCTATAGCAGTCCACCAAATTTTTAGTAATTGCTATTTCTATCTCTTCTCTGTATTCAATAGGGGCGGTTTTGATTTTCTCTAATCGCTCTGCGATTTTTTTTAACGTGCGTTCTATTTTAACGCGTTCATTGAAGATGCGTTGTATGAGTGCGGACCTGTCCACTTTGTAGATGGCTCCTTTTTTAATCGGAGTCAGCTGACTCTGAATTCTTTCACGAAATATCCCTTTACATTTTTCAAAATAGACTAAGTCCACCTTGAACAATCCGCTGATGTCTGATGCTATTGATGAAGCGCGGAAATATTTGTCATTCGGGATACCCCAGACAGCGATGTCGATATCTGACCACTTTGAGAATGCCTCCGGTTCTGCAAGCGATCCAAAGACAGCGACTTGTGTTGCCTCAAAATCTTCGTAGAGCATCGCCGCAATCCGATGTGCCGTTTGCCAGGCGCGTTGGAGTAACGCCTCATCTACCTTCTGATTTTCAAACTGCTGATCGAGCCGTCGGCGGTATTCGGCTAATTCTTCGGGCGATAAATCTTTTGCTGTGCGGTGGTCTTCTGTCGGTTGATGCATATCCTAATCTCCTTAGAGAATAGGATAGCATGAAATGGTTTGGCGTGCAAGAAAAAAGAGACAAGGATTATTAAAAACGATTCTACCGATTTCGCAAATGAAAATTCGCTAAATCAGACTACGGCCAGAAGTTATACATCGGTTGCTGTGTTATTACACTGACAAGGCTCCAGATACCACCCACAGTAAAATCGCCTAACATTAATCCAATCGCGAACATGACTAACTGCTGCGAGGCGCGCGGCCCACCAATCTTCAAAACACTCCACTTGATAATAGAACTCACCAGCATACAACTCCATAGATACCGCATACCCCAATCGCTGGAGACGACAAATCCTATTGGGTGGAAGGGCCACCAGAAGAAACGGGCCCGCATAAACATCAAGAGTGTGGAAAAAAGTAGACCGAAAAGGATACCACCGGTGGCATAAAAATTCGGTTCGGTAGGGTAATAGAGCCAACGTTGGAGCCCATTAAAGACGCGCCCTCCAAAACCTGTCGACCAACTGCTGCTACCGCTCATATTTAACGCGCCGTAGGTATAAAAGAGATAGAGGATAACACCGAATACCATCACGGCAGCAAACGCTGAAACACCTAAGAGCGCGAAGAACAAACGCCGCGGCGCAATGCCAGAACGCTCCGAAAGCTTGAACCCCTCTAACTGATGTGGCATCGGGTTACTTGTGTAACTCCGATTGAACCAGCGGTAGAGCGTCAAGCCGACAAGGTTGTTTGTGCCTAACGCCCGCGTACCGAAACTGTCAACGAGGATATGATGAGTCGGCATATTCTCCATCGCATGTACAGGAAATCCCTGCTCCGCACGCATCCGTGTGAGGACAAGCACGATGATGAAATAGATTCCGAAAAAGATCGGAATCAGCCAGAAAGACATGCCGATCCGCTTGGAGAAGATAAACAGCAGCACAAACCCGCCAATAATACCCCAGAGTGCAAATCTATAGGAAATCGGTTCATTGGCATCTTCGCCTGTGCGGCGACGTGCGATGCGGAACACACCTCGGAAATGTCGGAGGTTCAAGACGAAGACAGAGATGAAAATCCCGATCGCGGCACCGAAACATTGCCTATCAATATACGGGAATCCGGGTAAACTGGATAATCCGACGGCACTCGTGAAGACTAATTGTGCCTTATAGAACATAAAGAAAAACCAGCTGGAGAACGAGAGATCCAGCGGCATTAGCAGTCCAAGTCCGATGACAAACGGATAGTAGGACATACTGATACCGCCGATAGCATTCCACGGCTTTTCTGTGAACAGATGTCCAAACCCGCGCCACCCACCGATCCGCTTAATCGGTAAGGTTGGAAGCGTGGGATAGAGAAAGCTGAAGCCGTTGAGGATTGCGATGGATGCTGCGATCCCGAAGCCGAGCCACGCCATACGGTGTGAAAACAGCGATTTTGTGTTATGTGTGAGGTGAAACGCGATCTGTGTTATCGGATAAGCAAGGCGTTCGCGTTCTACCCACTGCTTCCGCAAGATGACGTTGATACACAACATCACGAGGACGAGAATTGTGATGAACCCCGCCCAAGACAGGATTGGCACTATCCACGCTTTGAGAATATCTAATGTGGAGAGATTGGTTTCACCGATGTAATACCCTGCTAATACCTTTGGGTCGTCGACAAGGAGCCATTTCGGAAGGTAGTCCCAAAAAAGTTGTTTCCACTCATTTTCAGGTGTTGCGAACCAGAAGGCGTGTCCGACGGTTGTGACGAGAATCGTCATTAAGGTGATAGAAGGGAAGGCGCAAGCGGTGCTGAGTAAGATGTATATGGTGAGGAGTTCCGCATTCGTGAAGAGCCGGCGGCGGGCGGAGAGATTGAGGAGCGTGAAAGCAAACACGACAAAGACGACGTTGTAAAACGGCACGGCGTAAGTGTTCAGCGCGTAACCGACAAGCCCGACCTCGCCCGCGATGATCCAATAAAAATTAAACGGAATCAGGACAAGTGTTATGGCGATGGATTTCCATGTGACACCGTACGATCTTGGACGCTCGTCTTTTTTCATGAGTGTCTTAGGTTTCAGTTAAAAAAGCAGTGAACATATTTAGTTCTTCAGAAACGGTTGCAAACAGTTCCTTGATCGGTTCTGCATGCTCCGAGGTTTTTTGGTAAATCAGTTCATTTCCGTAGATGTTACGAACCTTGTGGCGAAAATCCAGAAGGTCTTGTAATTTCAGAAAGGTTTCTTGAGAAATTACATAGGGTCTTTCGGCCCGGCGTGTTGCCATTTGCTTAAGCAAGTCGTTATGCCATTGACTCCCTTTAGGGGTGTGCATGTCTACCTCACGGGCGATCCGCTCGAAAATCCGTTCAATGCCATCGTAGACCTCGACGAGTTTTTTGGCAGTTAATTCTTCAAAGAATTTTCTGTGGCGAGGAACAGCTACTTCGATTTCTTGCAATAGTTCTGTAATGCTACCAACAACCCGTTCTATTTTCGCGAGTTCATCCGCGACGCGTTGGATAAGATTGCTTCGATTCATCTCGTAAATGGCTCCATTTTGAGCAGGTATGGTTGGGGCGTGAAGATATTCATAAAGTGGTTGCTTATGTGTTCTCTGGTCACTACTTTTAACAGGAATCGCTTGACGCAGCACGCGCTCTCGGAAAAGTTCTGTGGATTCCTCAAAATTAATCAGATCAATTTTGAAATCAGGACGCAAGTTCATAATTCCCCGGTGCGCATCATGGCACTTGTCATAAGAAAGTCCCCAAACAGCAATATCAATATCCGACTCTTTTGTGAACCGCTCCCGCTCCGCGAGCGAACCGAAAACTGCGACCTTTGCCGCGCCATAATCTTGATAGAGGACGGTAGCGACGCGGTGGGCAGTCTCCCAGGCGCGTTGGAGCAACGCCTCATCTACCTGTCGGTTTTCCCACTGGCGTTTGAGGTTTTCTCTGCATTTCGCGAGTTCTGCTGGCGACATCCCTTTAGTTGTGGGATACGCTTCTGTTGCTTGGTCCATGTCAAAACCTCGTAATTTTGATGTAAACATCTTCAGTTCATGGCTGAATGGAACCGGCATAAAGGTCATTCAAAGCATCTTCAGGGAGCGGTTCCGGGCTGCTCTTGGCAAATTCAAGAGCCTCCTCAAGTTCATTTGCGAGTTCCGCCTCCAATGCCGAGAGTTCATCTTGACTCACCGCTTCTCCTTCGGTGAGGACTTCAGCGAGTCGCCGGATCGGATCGCGTTGGCGTTCCTGTTCCTGCACTTCTTCACGGTCGCGGTAGGAAGTTCCCGGATCCCCGATGTGATGCCCTCGGAATCTGTAGGTATCGCAGTTGAGGAGCGTCGGTCCGCCACCCTCACGGGCACGTGTAACCGCTTCTGCTGCAGCGGCGTGAACTTCCAGCACATCGTTGCCATCAACAGTAACACCCGGTATATCGTAAGATGGCGCGCGGACAGCGATATCCTCTACGCGTTGATGTTCCCGCTGCGGCGTGCCCATACCGAACCTATTGTTTTCGCACACAAAAACGACAGGGAGCTCCCACACGGCGGCGAGATTAAGTGTCTCATGGAATACGCCTTGGTTCGTCGCGCCGTCGCCGAAGAAGGATACGGCGACCTGCTTCGTGCCGCGGAGTTTCGCCGAGAGCGCGGCACCCGCCGCGAGCGGTATCCCCGCACCGACAACACCGTTAGCACCCAGAATCCCGGTCTCTTTGTCGGCGATGTGCATTGAACCGCCTTTGCCTTTACAATAGCCGGTCGTGCGCGCAAATAACTCTGCCATCATCCGATCGCGTTTGCCACCTTTGGCGATCAGGTGCCCGTGACCACGATGCGTACTTGTGATATAATCCTCATCTTGCAAGTGGACACAAACGCCTACGGCTGTGGCTTCTTCACCAATATAGAGATGCAGGAAACCGGGAAGCTGCCCACTCTGATAGAGTGTTCCGGCGGCTTCCTCAAATTGACGAATCTCTACCATTTTACGATACATATAAAGCATCTGATCTTTACTCGGTTTTGACATGATTCCTTTCCTATCTTAGTTCTGGTGCTTTGACCAGTCTAAAGTTTTGGGTATGGCGCGATACATTGCGGTGAATCGTTCGTCGGACGATTGACAAACGTTGATACAGCGTAGGCTTCCATCTCTTCATCGGTGTAAGGGATAAGCAGCGGTTGAAGCACCTCCGCTGATTGTTCATCGGGTGAAAGCCACGCCGTATAAGTGTCTTGTGGTAGGATCACAGGCATCCGGTGATGAATTTTTTCCAACAAGGCGTTCGGCGGACATGTGATAATCGTACAGGAACGGAGCGGTTTATCCATCTCTTCCGCCTGCCATTCTTCCCATAACCCCGCCAATGCAAACGGTTTTTGCGATGTGAGACGGATGTAGACCGGTTGTTTGCGTCTGTCACCTGGTACCTGTTTCCATTCGTAGTATCCATCCGCCAAAATGAGGCATCGCCTCCGTTTGTAAGCACTTCGGAAAGACGGTTTCTCTGCAAGGGTTTCCGAACGGGCGTTAATCATCCGATTCCCGATCTTCGGGTCTTTCGCCCAAGATGGAATGAGTCCCCAGTGAAAGAACGCTATCTGTCCCATCTTTGGATGGACCTTCGTATTAGTCGGTGTATTCGCAATAACAGCCACCTCTTGTGTAGGTGAGATGTTGTAGCGCGGGGACAAGTCGATTGAAACATCAAAATCAAAGAAGGTTTGCTGCAACGCTTTAGGGTCGCTTGCAAGTGTAAATCGTCCACACATTTTGTCCTATCCCTCCGATTTCGGTTGTGGTACCAGAATATCATCCCTCCAGCGGAGGCGGAAAGATGGGCGTACGAGTGCCTCCGGTGATTGGAGCGTCAATCCGCCATCTGCTGTCAGCACGATGCCCGTAACAAAATCCGCTTCATCTGATGCTAAGAAGAGTGCAGCGTTGGCAATATCTTCAGGCTTGCCGTAGCGTCCGATGGGGTAGCAATCCCGTGAGGCTTGATCTTCTAAGGTGTCTGCAGCGAGGGAGGCTTCGCCGCGTTCCCCGACAATCTGTCCGGGAGCGATGGCGTTTGCACGGATGCCTTCTCTGCCGTAGTCAAGCGCGATGCTCCGTGTTAAAGCGTTCAAGCCGCCTTTTCCTGCGCCATAAAGTCCGAATCCCGGGTTCGTAATCGTGGCATTAACAGTGGAGATGAAGACCAATGCCCCGCCACCGTTGCGAATCATTTCTGGGATGCAATACTTTGCGCCGAGCCACGGGCCGCCGAGCGTAACGCCGAGGCTTTCGTTCCATTCTTCCATCGTGAATTCAATGGCTTTTTTGGTGTAGGAGTGCGCCGCGTTATGGACGAGCGTTGTTATTTTTCCGTAGTTTGACAAAGCGGTTTCCACGAGCGTCTGCCAGGTCGTCTCGTCAGCGACATCGCCCATGACTGCAACCGCTTCACCGCCGGCATCTTGAATCCGCTGTACAGTTTCAGCGAGTTTTTCCTCTCGGCGGCGCGTGTTCACAACGACTTTTGCGCCCTCACACGCAAATCTATAGGCGGTTGCCGCACCGATACCGCCCCAAGCAGCACCAGCGACAATCGCAACTTTTCCTTCCAATCTCATAATACTTCCCTTTCCTTACGATTCTTAAACTATTAACTATTATACCATATTTTCCATTTTTGTGCTACAATGATAATAATCGTAATGAAGGGGGGAAATGTGTGTGAAATCAGCGATAAAAGAACGGCTTGACAATTGTATCGAAAAACTCAACACAGGCGAATTGACTGAGGCGGATCTACGCGCTGTAATCGCTGCCTTAAATTCAGAGAAGCAGCTGCTCCTCTATCTCTATTCTAAGTCTACGAACTTGCGTTCACCACTTGGTGCCTGGGCTTTGTACGATGCGACTGCACCGGACGAACCCGTACTGCCTTCGCAAGATGCCCCTTATGAATCCGTACTTGATGCGGTTCGTGACGGGTGGCGCATTGTCCAATTTCCGCGCCCCGAACTCCATAACTTTTCAGATGTTGAGAATACCTATCTGACTTATGAGTTTATTTTAGAGAAATATGTGTAAAGGAAGGACAAATGATTAACGTTGAACCCACGCTAAATGACCACCAAGTCATGCAGTTTATCCATAACGGCTATATCAGTTTAGAGTGCGTCATTGATCCGGATTTCAATCAGGAATGTGAATCTGTACACGGTGGACATCTCAACGATTTTGTGCGCACAGACGAATTTCGTCGGAACGTCCTGCTCCATCCGGAGGTCGCAGGGGTGGCGCGCTCGCTACTGGGTGCGAATTTTCTCGTGCCGACGAGCGCACACCACCATCTCTTTGAAGCACCGCATCGTGGACAGACATGGCACTCTGATGGGATCACAGAGTACGGATACGGTATCACGCATCTCCAGTGCTACTATTACCCGAAAGCAGTGAAAATAGAAGATGGACCGACGATGATATTGCCGGGTTCCCACCATCGGCTTGTGGACAGGGAGGCAATTGCGCATTACGGCGACATTCTCGGACAGCTCTCACTTACTGTTCCGGCTGGCACTGTCGCAATGACGCGCTACGGTATCTGGCATAAAGCGGGTCCGAAACTCAACGCTGACCGACGCGGGATGATTAAGTTTTCCTATTACCGAACGGCAACACCCAAACGCGATTGGGTGCGCGATTCCGATGAGATTCCGTCTTACCAACACCAAGGACGGCATCCGTATGTAACGGAGATAGAATCCTACCGCGATAGACGTAGGGGTGAATTGACTTGGAACTGGCTCTGCGGATTGGCAGAAGTGGAAGAACCGATTCCACCAGTACAGATGTTTAACAGCGGCGTTCCGTTATCAGAAATTCGTTTTCAGTAGAGAAACAATGCGGTATTCGTAGGAGCGAGGTCTCCTCGCCCAAGGGTACCTTCAGACACAAGCCCAGCCGGATTGGGAGACCCAACCCCTACGTCCGCAATTACTGTTTTGCTTCTCAAGTTTCATTAGAAGGCTCTGATTTCACGAATCAGCGCGCGCCACATGCCTGCAGACACGCCTGCATGTGTCCACGCGACTCTGCAGCAATTGTGCAGCACTGTTCTAAACTATACTCTCTTGCACCGATGACCTCAAGATTCAACGGACCGGTATAACCGTTCTCATGCAAAACACGGATATAACCGACGAGGTCAATGTCGCCGCGTCCGTTCGCTTGCAATTCAGGGGTCCCGGGCCCCCGTTCCATTCCCTTGCAATCCCGGATATGTACGTGTTTAACGCGCGAGACCACAGCGGCAATTGCCTCAACAGGATTTTCACCGGCACGGTGGATATGCGAAGGGTCCATGTCAATCCCGAATGCTGGCGACGAGATTTCTTCCATCACACGGAGGGTTGTCGGTGTGTTATAGATACTTGCACCGACGTGTGCCTTGACACAGAGCGTTACACCGTAGTGTTCCGCACGTGCAGAGAGATGTCCCAGTGAGTCAACGACCTCGGGCCAAGCAGATTCATCGTCCGATGAACCGCCGGGACCGCAGTTGATAATCGGAACGCCTATCTCAGCTGCCGCTTGGAACGCGAGCTCCATTTTCTCCGCGTCGCGTGAGGGCTGCTCCATCGCTAACAATTCCAGTTCGTAGGTTTTCGCGTAACCTTTAATATCGTCAGCGAGTGCTTGCCAGTTTGCGAGGACGAGGTGCTGGCTCATCCCGTCAATCGCAGAGAGTTCAATGCCATCATAACCAGCCATGGCGATGTGCTTGAAGGCGGTCTCCATATCGTAGCCGCCGAATAGCACCGAATTTGCTCCTAATTTCAAATGTCCGTCTCCTTCTGTAAAGTCGTGATGCCCTATAGTCCTTTCAAAGGCGGTAGCGGATGTGGACGCACGAGGATACCACCCTGTTCATAGGATTCCATCGCAGCCCAAGTGTATTCAAGCGCGGCGAGCGCGTCTCTACCCGAAGCACGCAGCTGCTCTTTCGGTACACCGTTTGTAATGTCCTCTAAGAACGCATGGATCCGCAACGGGAACGTCTGACCGAAGTCGGTGATACCGGAGTCAGTGACAATGGGTTCACCGGAAAAATCGGGAGCACCGGGCGAGGGCCAATATGTTACTTTCTCAATGCAGTTCTCAATACAAAACGTGCCGCGCGTGCCAGCAAGTTCAACGCTCCACCAACCCCCGAGACCGAACGTAGCATCACCGCGTTGGCTTAGCAGGTACCCGATACAGCCGTTTTCAAATCGGAGATGTATGCCGTTAATGGAGACCATCAGATCGCCTGCACCGCGTCTAAAATGTGGACGTTCCATAAAGGCTTGCACGTGCGTCACGTCGCCACAAAAGTGGCGCATCACACTAAACGGGTGCGACAAGAACGCTTTCACGTGAAAGTAGGGGAAGCCATCAGAACGCGGGGCGTTCGAGTAGCTATAGTTGAATTCACCGCCCGCAAATCCCATTTTGTGAAGACAATAGACCTGTTCCCCGATATGTCCATCGTCTATATATTTCTTCGCTTGCTCTGCAGGTGGTGTGAAATAGTGGTTCAGGTTGCAGCCGAGATAAAGGTCTTCTTCCGCGGCTTTCGCGACCATCTCTCGTGCTTGTCCGATGTCGTTGGAGATCGGTTTTTCGACGAGGACATGCTTCCCGTTATCGAGAGCCTCCATTGTCGGTTCGTAGTGCCAACTGCCATTTTCATAGCCCCCGGTGCCGACATCAACGATATCCAGATCAGGTTCGCCATCAATCATATCAGCAACGCTATAGTATGCCTTGACACCGAGCCGTTCCGCCGCGCTGTCCGCGCGTTCTTTTACTATATCGCACACCGCGACCAATTCCGCTAAGTCGTCATTCGCGTGGCAATTCGCATGGTTATTACCGATGCCACTCATGCCGACAACGCCAACTTTTAATGCCATTTTATTTTCCTTCCAATAGATAAAGTTTAATCTCGCTTAAGGGGAAACCCGCAATCCTGTTTGTAACGCCTTACAGCGATTTTATATGTATTATAAGATTGTTCACAGTTTTGTCAACAAATATCTTGAAAATATCATTGACAAGATTCACGATACGTGCTATTTTTCTATTAAACAGTGTTGGAGGAGGAAAACGGATGAGTATCAGTGTCGGGATGGTGGGTTTAGGGATGTTCGGACCCTCGTTTATCCAATCGTATAAGGCGCATCCGGATGTGCATCGGCTCGCGCTCTGCGATTTACATGAAGATAGGTTGTCAAAATGGGCAAAACAGTTTGAGATCTCCGAGACGTATTCAAGCCTTGATGAAATCTGTAAATCGGATTTAGACGCGCTTGTAATTATCACGCAGCACTGGATGCATGCACCGCAAGCGATTCAGGCGATGGAATCAGGAAAACATGTCTATACGGCTGTTCCTGCGGCAGTATCGTTGGATGAATGCGAACAACTCGTCAGAACCGTTGAGCGCACCGGTATGATCTATATGAACGGCGAGACGAGTTATTTCCGTCCGGAGACAGCGTTCTGTCGTCAGAAAGCCGCAGCGGGTGCGTTTGGGGAATTTGTTCACTGCCGCGCCGAATATTTTCACGATATGAGCCATGGGCTCTACGATGTGGCGAAAAATCGATGGGGGGCGCAGTGGGGACGCGACAAGATGGGCGGCATTCCGATGTACTATCCGACGCACTCAACCTGTTTCCCGATCTCCGTAATGAACGCTCATGCGACATCGGTCTCGGCGCAAGGCTATGTTTATCCAAACGACGATTGGTTTCGGAAGGATACGATTTATAAGAACCCGTTCTCTAATGAAGTCGGGCTTTTCACAATGAGCAACGGTTCGACGATGCAAATCTGTGAGTTCCGGCGGATTGGACACCCTGGATCTGAACGCGTCAGCGGTATTTATGGCACAGAAGGCAGTTACGAGCAGAGCCTCGCTGGGAGTGTTTGGGCAGGTAAACACGGCAGGGAGATCGTTCAGCCTTCACAAACGCATGAGGACCTTCCTGAAGCACTCGCGGCGGATCTCGGTGGACATGGCGGTTCACACGCCTATCTTGTGCATGAGTTTGTGGATTCTGTTAATCGTCAGCGGTTGCCGCGCATCAACGTTTGGGAAGCCGTTCGGTATTGCGCGCCCGGATTGGTTGCACATGAATCGGCTTTACGAGATGGCGAATTACTTCCGGTTCCGGATTGGGGAGACGCACCGGCAGCTTAAAATAGAAGTTTACACTTGATTTTTATTTTGTTTTATAGTATACTATACTACTTAAGAGGTTTCTAATGGCTGGATATTAGCGCAAACTTCGGCTAAATAGGAAGCAATCGGGCATTATTCAAGGCAGACTACGAATTTGAGGTTAATTTAAGGAGGCCAGAATGGCTATTGAATACGCGGGAGCTTACGATGCATCGGCTATTCCGCCAGATGTTGCCCGCGAAATTGAAATTTATGAGATTCAACTCGGTCGGGTACAAGCTGGCCAGGTTGAAGAGACACTCTTTACCGAATTTAGACTTCGGCACGGGGTTTACGGACAGCGCGATGATAGATCGCAGATGATCCGTGTCAAAATCCCGTTCGGCGGGCTTACAGCGACACAACTCGAAATGTTGGCGGATGTTGCCGAAGAATTTTCGGATAATATCATCCACATCACCACCCGTCAAGATGTGCAATACCACTACGTGGACATCAACAACACGCCAGAGTTGATGCGTCGCCTCGCAAGCGTTGACATTACGACGAAAGAAGCGTGTGGAAATGTCGTGCGAAACGTCACAGCATGCCCTCTTAGTGGCGTGTGCCAAGATGAGACGTTTGACGTAACACCCTACTCTAAGGCGTTGTCAGCGTTCCTATTGGGACACCCGGACGCACAAGACTTCGGACGTAAGTTCAAAATCGCGTTCTCCGGATGTGAAGAACACGCTTGCGGCTTAGCGAATATGCACGACATCGGTGCAGTTGCTGCCGTTAAAGAGGTGGACGGCGAACGCAAACGCGGTTTTAAACTCTATGTCGGCGGCGGACTCGGCGCAGTGCCACATCAGGCGAAAGTCTTTGATGATTTTGTCTCCGCAGAGGAACTCCTCCCGATCTCACAGGCAATTTGCAGAGTTTTCACCCGTTTGGGGGAACGCAGAAATCGGAATAAGGCGCGTTTAAAGTTCGTCATTGCTAAATACGGCATTGAGGAATTTCGCAAGCTGGTCCTTGAAGAGCGAGAAGTCCTTCGGCATGACCCTGAATGGACAGCGTATCTTGACAATCTACATGCTTATGATGAAAGTCCACTCAAAGCACCGACACAACTCAACGGTGCCACAAAACCTGATGGGTTTGAAGAGTGGTATCAATCTAATGTGCAGTTACAGAGCCAACCCGGCTATGCTTATGTGACGATTACGCTACCGCTCGGCGATCTTACCGCAGATCAGACGCGTGCTTTGGCGGATATTTCTCGGAAATATGTTAAAGACACTATCCGCGCCACTGTTGAACAGAACATCGTTCTCCGCTGGGTAACGATGACGGATCTGCCAGCACTCTATCGTGAACTGAAAGCGATCGGTCTCGGCGACGCAGGGGCAGAATCTTTGGTAGATATTACCGCTTGCCCCGGTACTGATTCTTGCAAACTCGGTGTTTCCTCTTCGCGTGGATTGGCAGCGCACCTGCGGGGCCACTTCATGGAAGCCGGTGTACAGGAGGAGATCAAAGGTTTTCGGATTAAAATTAGCGGTTGCCCGAATTCGTGTGGGCAGCATCACATTGCGAATATTGGTTTCTTCGGCTCTACGAAACGCGTGGGTGTGCATGTGGCACCTTATTATCAAGTGCTACTCGGTGGACACATGGTGGAAAACGCCAGCTCTTACGGACTTCCCACGGGAAAAATCCACGGCAAGTACATCCCAGATTTCATCGAAGAGTTAACCGGTAAGTATACGGTGGAACGCACTGCCGACGAATCCTTCACCGATTACGTCGCACGACTCGGTAAGGTGGAAATCAAGAAGATCTTGTCCAAGTACGATAAGATTCCCTCGTACGAAGAAGCCCCCGAATTCTACGTGGACACGGGCGATACAAAAGATTTCCAACTCAAGACCGGTGTCGGCGAGTGTGCAGGAGAGGTCGTAGCCCTTGTCTCCATGAAGTTGGAAGAGGCAGATCGGCTTATCTATGAATCCGGTTTGAACTTGGAGAGGGGTGAATATCAAGATTCCGCAGAATTGGCTTTTAGTGCAATGATCAAAGCCGCAGACGGACTTTTGACAACGGTCGGGTTGCAATATATTGACGACGCGACTACGATCGAGGCTTTCCGCACCCATTTCTTTGAACCCGGTAACTTTTTCCCCGGTTACGGGGCGCACATCTTCAAGGCGACGGAAGAAGATGCCTCTACGTTCGACCTCGAATTGGCACACCGTCGGGTTGAAGAGTCGACACTCTTCGTTGAAGAATCGCATAACGTTTACGGACGGATGCGCGTCAAGCAAGAGGAAGAGGAAAAGAGCCGTCGTAGAACGCGTCGCTCGCGACCGGCACGGAAGCCGAGGGTTGTCAAGGAGACGAAACCGGTTGAGGAGATCGTGGATAGCCTCGATCTCAAAGGTGTCGCTTGCCCGTTCAACTATGTCCAAGCGAAAGTCCGTTTGGAGACGATGGATCTCGGTCAGCTCCTTGAGATTACCATTGACGATGGCGAACCGATCCAGAACGTGCCGAAGAGTCTCAGCAATGATGGACATGAGATCCTCGATACCAAGAAGGTCGGAAAACACTATCGCCTTACGATTCGGAAGGGCGAGTAGCGTCTGATATTACGGTTCATCGAAACTAAGTTTCACACAAAGGCGATTGCTGCCCGCGTCCGAAACGGGTGGGTTCGGCAATCGCTTTTTATAAGGTGAATTAATCGATAATGCATGACGTACATCCACGAGAAATACAAATCTACCGTACGCCAAATGGTCGACAACCTTTCATTGAATGGCTGGAATCAATTAAAGATAAAACGACACAAAGACGGATTCGGACACGGCTTGCCTACCTTAAAGCCGGTAATTTTGGTGATTTCAAGTCTGTTGGTGATGGTGTCTTTGAACTGCGTCTCAACTTCGGGCCAGGTTACCGAATCTATTTTGGACAGGTAAGTAGTACGATTATTCTCCTGCTCTGTGGTGGCGATAAGTCATCACAGGTTCGGGATATTGAACAGGCGAGGAACTATTGGTTGCAATACAAGGAGCTACACCCATGAGGAAAATGAGAACATATCGTGAGTACCTTATTGAAATATTTACTGACCCTAAAGAAGCCATCGAACACCTCCAAGTAGCATTGGAAGACTACCAAACCTATGGAAACACTGATGTTTTTCTATTCCTCTTGCAGACTGTTGTCGAAGCTCAAGGCGGGGTTTCTAAACTTGCCAAGCAGAATGATATGGACCCACAACAGCTTTCAAAAGCACTAACTAACGAAAAGACTCCTCTGATTGATGCACTTGGTATTGTTCTGAAGGCACTGGGGTATCAACTTTCAATCAAACCGATAGGTGCTGAAAGTCTCGACTCCGAGATCCCTACTCAACCGTTAGCGGAACAGCATGCACCGGCGCGGGTAGCAGAAAGTCCAACCCATGCCGCATCAGATCACTAAGCACAACTATACCCTCCGAAACACATAAAAGGAGACAGCGATGATCCCAACCGAAATTGGGGAAATAAAAATTGACTTTCCCGAAAACTTACGGTATAATAAAAACACGGAAAATTGGACAAATGGTGTCGAAACACAACACATCTCCGGAGACAATAGATGGCAACAATCGTTAAACATAATCAAACGGGTAAGCGTTATTGTCTGCTCGGCGCGGGGTTTGGAGTCTTTCAATCCTCAAAACCAAACATGTTTCTCGGAAATTTTCTGGCGGATATAGACGAGGGTGAGTACGCATTGGTTTGCGTCTGTAACAGCAAAGGCGAGCTTTTCTGGTTAGAGGCGACACAAGTTACCGTCGTCAGTATTGATGGACAGAGCCTCCAAGAACTTGACCCCGAATAGATAGATCGCTATGATCTTTTTGTAAAGAATGCCTTGCCGCATTTGAAGTGTACACATTGAGTTGGACATCGCAGCAGCGTTTATTAACATACGCTGTCTTGATTCCAAAAATTATTTACGCCAAAAATTATTTACGTACGAAAGGAACTTTTTCAGCAGAATGGATTTACAACAGATTAACATTAAGGTTTTCGCAACTGAAGATAGCAAAATCAACTACACCAACTTCATCAAGGTCTTTAACCGGTGGATGGAGGAAGCCGATTCAGATGATTACCTGAACTACGCCGACTATTCACATGTCGATGCGGGCCCAGGTGTGCTGTTGATTTTGAAGCAGGCAAACTATAGTATTGATAACGCTTACCACGAGCACGGTTTCCTCTACAACCGGAAACATGAAGTCGAAGGCGATAATGCTGTAAAGATTCGCCAAGCACTTACAGAGGTGCTCTCCAAATGCGAACAACTCCAAGCCTCGGCGGAGTTGGAAAACGCGGTGCATTTCAACGGTGCAGACATCCTGTTTCTGATAAATAACCGCCATATCGCTCCAAATACGGAGCAAACAGCGGCATCTGTTACGGAGGACCTAACCCCTGTCCTTGAACAGATGTACGGCGGAGACGACTTCAAGGTGGAGCGTACCTCCGAAGATCCCCGTGAACGGTTCGCTTTACGAATCTCCGCGAATTCGGATAAACCGATTTCAGCACTCCTCTCTAACCTCGGAGGCTAAAATAGATGTTTAATTTCAGCAACGAACAGATTGAACGCTATAGCCGACATATTATCCTCAAAGAGGTCGGGGGGATGGGGCAGACGAAATTGCTGGAATCGAAAGTACTGCTCATCGGTGCAGGCGGACTCGGTTCGCCTGTCGGAGTCTACCTCGCCGCGGCGGGGGTCGGTACGCTCGGCATCATTGACGACGACGTGGTTGACCTCAGCAACTTACAACGCCAGATATTACACGGCACCAGCGACATCGGCACCCCAAAGACGAAATCCGCAGAAGCCACTATCGCAGAGATGAATCCCGATGTCAAGGTGGTCACTCACAATGAAAGGATTACCTCAGAAAACGCCTTCCAGATCCTGGAACAATACGACCTGATTGTAGACGGATGCGACAACCTACCGACCCGCTATCTCCTCAATGATGCCTCCGTTATGCTCGGCAAACCGATTGTTCACGGCAGTATTTTCCAGTTTGAAGGGCAAGTGACTATCCTCTATCCGGGTAAAGGACCGTGCTATCGGTGCCTTTATCCCGAACCCCCACCCCCCGGTATGGTGCCGAGCTGCCAAGAAGCAGGTGTTTTTGGTGTGTTGCCCGGTATCATCGGCACCATCCAGGCTGTCGAAGCGATTAAAATCCTGTTAGATATTGGCGAACCCTTAATCGGAACGCTTTTGCTTTTTGACGCGCTAACGATGGGTTTCAACAGACTCAAACTCCGCCAAGATAACGGCTGCCCGATGTGCGGTGAAAATCCCACCATTCATGAATTGATTGATTACGAAGAATTTTGTCAAGTGCAGTGGTAGTTAAAAGCGGGGGTATTTCGTTTTACACATTCACTTTATATATTCGGTGTTGATCCCTCTGTCATTGATGACTTAGAGGAATGGAACTATGACTTCCTCGCGTCCGGACTAAATACCATCCGTCATCTTGAAGCAACTTTATGAGTTGTCTAATTTTCATCATAGGTGTTTATAGCAAATTCCTTAAAGCAGACTCAAGCGTCGGGTAACGAAATTCGTAGCCGCTTACTTCCGTTTTCTCCGGTACAACGTTCTGACTCAGCACGATGAAGTCCGCAAATTCACCCATCATGAGTTTCAACCCGAACGTCGGAACAGGCAACAACGTAGGACGCCGGAGTACCGCACCGAGCGTTTTTGTGAACTCCGCATTTCTGACAGGCGTAGGCGCAGTCGCGTTTAAGGGGCCCCGAAGCTCGTTATTCTCTAAAGCGTGCAGCATAATACCGACCACATCGTCAACATGAATCCAAGACATCCACTGCTGACCACTCCCGAGTATACCGCCGACTCCCATCTTAAAGGGCGGCAACACTTGCGTCAACAAGCCGCCGCCTAACCCCAGCACCAGCCCAATGCGCACCATGACAACCCGAATCCCAAGCGCGACCGCTTTTTGGGCCTCCGACTCCCATTCCTGGCAGACTTCCGCGAGAAAATCGGTGCCAACCGGCGAAACCTCTGTAAAACGTTCGTCACCGCTATCACCGTAGTAGCCAATCGCGGAGGCGCAGACGAGCACATCCGGCTTGGTATCCGCTGCCGCGAACGATTCAACCAAATTCCGCGTTGAGAGGACGCGGCTATCCCGGATACGCCGTTTCTTTTCGGCGTTCCACCTGCCAGCGATGCTTTCACCCGCCAGATGGACAACCGATGCCACATCCGAGGTTGCTTCCGCGGGCAGTTTTTCAGTTTCAGGGTCCCAACTGTGGACGCTTCTCGCTGATTTCACTTTCGCTTGCGCGCGCGCCGGATTTCGGGATAACACATGCACTGTATCGCCTTGTTCGTGAAGCGCAGTGCAGACCCGCCTCCCGATGAATCCAGTACCGCCGGTGACCAACACATTTGTCATCTGTTTTCTCCTATCTTGACAGCTCAGTGATAGCGGTTTCCAATTTTCTATAGTCATCAACAACAGCATCACTGAGTGTATCCTTTCCGTCCCCTTTATTGAACCCTGAAAAGCGGATCGCCTTCATTCCTGCGTTTTTTGCGCCGACAATATCGGTTCGGAAAATGTCGCCGATATGCACTGCTTCCGTAGGTCCGGCATGCAGTGCTGTCAATGTCGAATGGAATTGTACAACTTCAGGCTTTGTCCAATCTGTTTCATCGGAGAAGGTGAAAGCCGTAAAGAATTGCAAAATCCCATCGCGCGCCATCAGCTGCCGGACAAAACGCCCCGGGGTTAGTGCGGAGTCCGAAATAATTCCGAGCGGGTAGTTTTCACTCAACCGAGAAACGACCGGTTTGACATACCCTATCAGCCGCGGAGGTGCCTCCAAGAAAGCAGCCCCGAGGCACTCGATAAGTTGATCAAGGTCTACCGTTTCCAGTCGAAGCGAAAGCACTTCCGCAAATCGTTCCATGCATCGCTTTACTGAGATCCCTTTATGTTGATGCCATAAGGACATCACCAAATTGTATGCCTCTTCAAGTCCGAATTCCACGTCAACCAGTGTACAAGTATAGCCCCGGCTATTCAGATAAGCGTGGCACCGTTTAATCCGTATCGCCTGACGTTTTCGCCAATTCTTTTCAGAATCTGCATAAAGCGTCTGCCAGAAATCAAATGTAATTGCTTTAAGCATCAAGGACTCCTGCTTTTATGGTAAACCTAATTCCATCCATTATCCCGTACCTACCACGGAATTATGTTTATTTTATCTATTTTATCCTATTTGTCGAAAAAAGTCAAATGATATGTCGTTTCCGAAAATAGGTTTGCAATTTCCTTTTAAAGATGCTATTATAATATATGTTAGGTTTGCGTTTGATATATATGGAGGGATACGAAATTGCGGTTGAACCGTCGAATTATCCCAAGGTATACGACCACCCGTTTAATGTTCGTCTACTTCATCGTTGGACTCGGGACGCTTGTATGTGGATTCGCATATTATACGCGGCAAATTTCGCAGCTGAACGCGGATATAGAGGCACAGATAGACATCTTCGCCAATCTTGTGGAGGTACTCCCGAGTGTTGAAGACCGGAACTTACAACAGAAACTGACTGAGATCGTAAGGCAGGAATCATTCGCCGAAAATAGAGCACGCGCATTTTCATTCATTATTACCGATGCGGAAGGAAACCCTGTCATCACCCGTGGGGTTGATCCGGAACTGGATGCGAAAATAGACAAATTTGATGCGAATGTCAACGAAAATAATCGGATTTCGTTAACAGTAGCTGAAAAGAACTTGTTAACCTCGAGAGTGGCGCGCATGAAGGCGCGGAATCCGCCACGCAAGATACCGATACTGCATGAAGATAGGCAGCTAAAGGGATACGTTTACTACGGGGATGCTGACCCGAGCGAAATGGCGCGCCTACCGTTTGTGATCACGGATACTGCTGGGGTGCCACAAAAATGGCAGATATGGGGCGATGTGGTTACAGTGGAGAACGCAACGGTGCAGGAACAGGAACGGGCGAAAATCTTCGTTCAGAACGCCCCGGCATCCTCCATGATCGTAACAACGCCAGAGTGGCACAATGGTTACTTCTATTATGAAAGCAAACCGTACTATGGATTGGTAGTCCCTTTCATAGTCCCTTTCGTTTTATTAATCTTCGGGGTCGTGTGTTTCCTTGTCTACCAACGGATCAAGTCTTATGAACACTCGGCAATTTGGGGCGGGTTAGCGAAAGAGACGGCGCATCAACTCGGAACACCGATTTCGTCCCTGCTCGCGTGGGCGGAACTTTTGCATGAACGGAGCAGAGAAACAGGCGATGCGACCCTCGCGGAACTCTCCGAAAGTATGCAAAACGATTTGAAGCGTTTACAGAAAACAACCGCCCGGTTCGGTATGATTGGTACGCAGCCGCCATTGACAGCAGTGAATATGGCTGAAATATTTGAAGAAGTCCGCGCCTATTTTGAGAGACGGCTACCGCATATTAGCCGCCGCGTTGAAATTCAACTGATGTTACACGAAGTGCCGCTTGTGCTCGCCAACGCCCAACTATTGCACTGGGTGCTTGAAAACCTTATACGGAATTCACTAGATGCCATGGATAAAACAGACGGGTGGATTCAGATTGAACCGACGCACGATAAGCGAGATAACGCTGTTGTCATACGATACACCGACAACGGCAGCGGTATAGCCCGTGAAAATCAGCGAAAAATCTTTGAACCGGGGATGTCTACAAAGACACACGGATGGGGACTCGGGTTGACAGTGGTACAACGTATCGTCCGTGAATATCATCACGGCAGTATCCGCATGGTGAAAACGAGCCCTGAAGGTACGACTTTTGAAATTCGATTGCCGGTCGCGTAAACACGAACAGAGAACAGCCAAGACGCTGCTGTTCGGCTTTGCTAAACTGCGACTGAGCATTTTTTAAGATTGAATATGGCACAAGCACATCACATCTTATGGATTGACGATGAAATAGAAGCCTTGCAGCCGCACATTCGTGTGTTACGCGAACGCGGTTACACGGTCACGCCCGCGACAAATGGCGAGGACGGTATCGCGCTTTTAACGAATGGCGACACTCAGTATAGTGCTATTCTGCTGGATCAGGTTATGCCTGGTAAAGACGGGATGGCGACTCTGGACGCAATTCGTACAATTAACGCACAAATCCCTGTTATTCTCGTTACACAATCCAGCGATGAGCAATTTATTGAGGTAGCACTCGGTAAACAGGTAACCGATTTTCTGGTAAAACCGATCGGCGTTGCACAGATCGTCTCTACACTCAAACGTGTTCTTGATCAGATGCAGATCGTGGTGGATCAGATCCCCGGCCGGTACACTGCGGATTTCAATGCGATCCGTACACTCAAGGATTCCGGACCTACCTGGCAGGAATGGGTGGATATCTACCTTAAACTTTTACAGTGGGATTTAGTGTCTGAAAAACTTGCAGAAGGCGGGTTAGAGGAGACACACCTGGGGCAAAAAAAGGAGTGCAATACCGAGTTCTCCGATTTTGTGGAGGCGAATTATCCGGATTGGGTCGCCGGTACCGCGAAGGCACCTCCGCTCTCCGTTAACGTCTTAGATAGACACGTCATTCCGCAACTTGAAGCCGGAAAATCTGTCTATTTTATTGTGGTCGACTGCTTCCGCTTAGACCATTGGCTGGCAGTAGAACCGCTCCTGTATCCCTATTTTTCTATTGAACGTGAGTATAGTTTTTCAATCCTACCGAGTGCAACGATGTATTCACGGAACGCGCTGTTCAGTGGGTTGTTTCCCGCAGAGATCGCAGAACGTTATCCGCAGTATTGGCAGGAGGAATCTGAGGGCGACACGAGTACGAATCGCTACGAACGGCAGCTCCTTGAAGAACATCTTAAGCGCAGAGGCATCAAGTTAAAATCATCTCCCC
This sequence comes from Candidatus Poribacteria bacterium, assembly GCA_963668035.1. Taxonomy (GTDB): domain Bacteria; phylum Poribacteria; class WGA-4E; order WGA-4E; family WGA-3G; genus WGA-3G. The sequence continues at coordinate 3,799,737 of OY764073.1, forward strand.
AGTATTTCAAGATTTTTGACGCGCGCGGCGGCAATACCTACAAAAAACGGGTCGCTGCGAATCCACGGGTTGAACTTGCTACCCTGGTTGTCAATTTCATTGATATTTTGACGCATCAGCGGTCACAGTCGGATGTGCTACAACAACTTGCCCCAGATGTATCTGCCTTTCGGGCACTCGCGCGTTCTTGGTTTTCACATTCTGTCCTTTTTGATATTTTGCGTATGATCGCAGCGCAGAACGCGACTGTAGTTCTTACGAGCGACCACGGCTCGGTTTTCTGCAACCGCGCGACCCGCGCCCGTGGAAATCGCGAGACCACCACGAGCCTGCGGTTCAAAATCGGGACGAACCTCGCCTGTGAAAAAAATGATGCCGTCCACCTCCATAAACCGGAGGTATACCGGCTCCCTGCAGAGACCCGAAGTAAGAATTACATTCTCGCGAAAGACGATTACTATTTCGTCTATCCAAACGATTTTTATAAGTATAAACGGCAGTTTCAAGGAGGGTTCCAGCACGGTGGCATTTCGCTGGGCGAACTGATAACACCGGTTGTAACCCTGACACCCCGGCGATAAAGTGCGCGGGGAAATCCTGATTATGGTAAAGCTTACAATAACGGTATTATTTTAGAACCCGCACTGCTTTTAGGGACGCTGCCGATTTTTGACATGACAATTAACCGAGGTGCCTTCTAAAGAGGCACGATAGGAGGTAATGATGGAAAAGGAGATACTTATTTCTGATGATGAGTATGAAACACGCTGTGCGGTACTTGACGAGGGGGTGCTAAATGAAATTTATATCGAAAGGAAAGCGGCAACGCAGACATTGGGGAATCTTTACAAAGGCAGAGTCGAGAACGTTTTACCCGGAATGCAGGTAGCTTTTGTTGACATCGGGTTGGATCGGCACGCTTTTCTACATATTTCTGACCTCAAATACGAGAGTGCTAACGAAGATGAAACGGAAGATGAAAACGTCAATGGAAACCACCGAAAACTTGACAAAGACGTTGATACATTGGATTTGAAAGCAAAGCCTGCGAAACACTCACGAGGCGGGCGCGGCTTCCCATTTCTCATTAGCGACCTCATCTCCAAGCGACAAGAACTTCTCGTCCAAGTCGGAAAAGAGCCTATCGGGACAAAGGGTGCCCGCGTTACGAGCAATATTACACTCCCAGGACGCTACGTTGTGTATATGCCGAATTCCTCTAATATCGGCGTGTCACGCAGGATTGAGTCTGTCACTGAACGGGACAGGTTACGCAATATGGCAAAGACCATTAAGGCGGGTGTTGAGGGCGGTTTTATCATCCGCACTGCTGCTGAAGGTATAAGCGAAACGGAATTTGCATCCGAAATCCGATACCTCATCAGCCAGTGGAAGCAGGTGAGTGAGCGCGCTAAGCGCAAATCTGCGCCCAGTCTCGTTAGTAAAGACCTCAGCTTTACGAACAGGATCGTCCGGGATATGCTGACGAAAGATGTTAAGCAACTTCTCATAGACTCAAAAACCGGCTATCAAGAGACGATGGATTATGTCTCTTCTGTGATGCCTGAGTTGAAACCGAGGGTATCCCTGTATAAGGACAGTATAACGCTTTTTGACGCGTATGGTGTGGAACATGCCCTGAAGGAGGCACTCAGCGAGAAAATTTGGCTCAAGTGTGGCGGGCATATTATCATCCAGCAGACGGAGGCGATGGTATCTATTGATGTCAACACGGGACGCTTCGTTGGGCAATCAGACCCGGACAACACGATCCTCAGTGCGAACCTTGAGGCAGTTGAGGAGGTCGTCCGCCAGATTCAATTGCGGGACCTCGGTGGGATTATTGTGGTTGATTTTATTGATATGGAAGAAGCTTCGCATCGCAAGCGCGTCTTCAAGATGTTACAGGAGGCACTCCGGAAAGACCGCGCTCGCACTAATATCCTCCATTTCTCAGACTTAGGGCTCGTTGAGATGACGCGCCAACGTACTCGGCCGAGCCTCTCTACGCTACTTATGGAAGAATGTCCATACTGCAATGGCCACGGCACTGTGTTATCCATTGAAACGGTCGTCATTCAGCTGCTGCGCGCGATTAAAATGGCACACAACCAGTCCGGACACGCCGAGTTACGCGTCATCGCTAACGACTATGTCGTCTCACATATCAAGTCGCAGATGACAAATAAATTGCGGGACCTCAAGAAGTCCTTGAAATTAGAGTTAGTGCTGGAAGCGGATGCTGACCTGCATCTCGAAGATTATCGGATCTTCGTGGGCACCGGCGAAGAGCTCTTTTTGGATTGAGCGATTCTTCGCTTGACATTGATGCGTTTTTGCGGTATAATTTAAGTAGAAAGGAGTGATATTGAAAAATGTATGCAGTTTTTGCGAGCGGTGGAAAACAACATCGCGTAGAAGTGGGAAACTTGATCGATCTTGAAAAGCTTGACGCGGCTGTTGGCGAAAGCGTTACGTTCCCCTCCGTCTTGGTTGTGGTTGACGATGACGGTCAGTTGCAAGCCGGCTCGCCTTACCTTGAAAACACCTCCGTTACAGGCGAGGTTGTTCAACAAGCACGCGCGAAAAAGACGATTGTGTTCAAATCGAAACGAAGGAAGGGCTATAAACGCAAATTAGGGCACCGTCAATCGTTTACACGCGTGAAAATTACCGCCATCGGTGCGGTGGAGGAAAACTCTAATGGCTCATAAGAAAGGCGGCGGCAGCACACGAAATGGACGCGACAGTATCGGAAAACGACTGGGTGTCAAAAGATTTTCCGGTAACTATGTCACCGCGGGGAGTATTCTCGCCCGACAGCGGGGAACGCATATACACCCCGGTAACAACGTCGGCCTCGGAAATGATTATACGCTTTATTCAAAAATTGATGGATACGTATGGTTCGAGCGGAAAGACAAGTATCGCCGGAAGGTAAGCGTCTATACAGAGCGTCCTGAATTTTAGCGAACACCTGCACACCAGGAACGAAAGACCAGAAGCCTCGCTTGGGTGCTGCAGCACGCACCGCCCAAGCGAGGTTTTTATTTCAATAGGAACATTGACATGAAATCGCTAAGCTGCTTCATTACGCTAACAATCATACTCACAACGCTCGGATGCGGGGGGCAATTGCAACAACTTGCAGTGGAAACAATGGAAAACGCGCAAGTCGCCCTCGCCTCGGCGGAAGCGGTGGGTGCGCAGGAAACCGCCGAGACACCTTTCGGCACGGCTCGCGAGATGCTTACGACTGCTGAAAAATCAATAGGCACTGGCGATGTGGAACGGGCATATCGGTTGGCACTCCGTGCGTATCTTCACGCCCGCATCGCAGCTGAAACGGCTATTGCTGTGCGGGAGGAAGCACGCGCTGAGGAGGCAGAAGCACAACTCAGGCTCCAAGAACAGAGTGTTGCTAATGTGCTACAGCGACTTACCGCTATAAAAGCAGAACTGGCGGCATTGCGGGACGACTAAAAAACTGTTTAAAGGATGAGTCATGAAATTTTATGGATCGCTCCTCTTATGCACGTGTTTCATCGTCTTTGGATGTGCGAAACCAGAGATTGATGAAGTTATGCTTGCGACGCAGCTCCAAGACGCGCAACAAGCGATTAATAATGCTGCAGCATTGGAAGCCGAAGCTTTGGTGCCAGAGGAATACGGGCGCGCAGTGAAACTGATGAATTTCGCTCGGGACTCACAAGAGAAGGCGGATATCCCGCAAAGTACTGAATTCGCGCATCAGGCGGAATTGACCGCATACATCGCTACCGCAAAAGCACGACAACAACAAGCCAAACAGAAGATCATCTCTATCCACGAACAGATATATCAACAGCTCATAAAGGAACTCGAGCACGAACGCGAAATCGAACGTATCCGCCACGCCATCACCGAAGAGCAGCTTGCGCGTGCTTTGAGATCACGCGATCAAGTTCAACAACAGAAGGAACAAGGCTCAGCCGAAATTACGGACTTAACGACCCGATTGCGTCAAGCGGAACTTCGTGCCCCGATTGCAAGTTTAGAGGTGCGCGTGAATATTACGGTAGATATCCATCCGGCCATTAAAGAGACGGCTGACTATGAACGCGTTCAGTCAGCGATCGCTTCAATAAGGAAGCTTATTGAAGAAAAGAAGTTTTCTGATGCCGAAGATGCCACGACTGATGTCCAACGGCTTGTAGCGGATCTGTATCAATTGTCGGTGCAGAACCGAGCGGCAGAAGTGGTGGCGAAAACAGACGCGCAGATCGCCATCGGGCAAGCGGAAATCGTTATCCAACGGGCGCAGATCCTCAATGCGGCGCAGCATGCCCCGAAGCAGCTGCAGGAGGCGAGTACGCACTTGAAAGGCGCGCAACAGGCATTGGATGTGAATCGCTATGAACAGGCACAGCAAGCCGCGCAACAGGCGCGACAAGCCGCCGATGAAGCGGTCGCAATTGCGGAGGTAACGGAATATAGAGAACGCGCGCAACGGGAGTTAGATGCACTCATAGCACGTGCAAGACGCGATGTTGAGACGTTAGGTGAAAAGATTACGGCGCAGAAGGAGACAGAGTTGCCCGAGCTGGAAGCAGAGCTCTATAAACTCGCGAATTCGGCGTACGAAGAAGCGGAATCCGCATTAGCGTCTAAGGACTATAACAATGCGATTAAAGCCGCTGCGGAGGGTGAAGATTACCTCCAACGTGCGATTGCAAACACGAATCAGGTAACATCGGCGAAGTCGGATTTGCTGCTCGCGGTAAAGCAGATCCCGCATGCTACCGCCATACAACAGTCGGAGAGCGTCCTCGTCCGTATTAACGGTAATGTGTTCCCCTACGGGAGTACACAGATCCAAAAAGAATTTAGGAATACCTTCGCGCAGCTTGCGAAAGTCCTAAGAACGCCTGGATTTAGTGAATATCCGGTACATATTGAGGTGCATACCAGTGCTTTGGGAACCGCAAACGTCAATCTAAATGTAAGTATGGGGCGCGCGGATTCAATTAAAAAATACCTCACCGGATACGGACAGGTGGACATCAAACGGATTACGGCTGTTGGCTTAGGTGAGACCCAACCTATTGTTATGGATGGGGAGGACAAAGAAGAAAAAAATCGCAGGATTGATGTTATCATCAAGACGAACTAAAAAATTGTGCAACATTTAGACCCTTATGTCGTCAATCAGATCGCCATGAATCTGTTTGGAGACAGATATATTATCATTTACGGCAATACAATTCAGTTTCACAACCACTGTTACCACGTGCGGTGTATCGATACACCGGGACATACGCATGGCGGGTGCTATTACTTAGCGGACGCGAACACCGGCTTGGCTATGCTAAATGATGTGGATTTCGCACCGCCCGGTGCTTATGGTGTAATTTTCGAGCCGCAAACCGGCGATATTGTTGATTGCGACGCAACGCCTACCCCTAAAAACAAGTATATGAACTATACCGACAACACCGCATCAGAGACACAAGAAACTATCGTGATTTTGGATTTCGGTTCGCAATACACGCAGCTGATTGCCCGGCGCGTCCGTGAGCAAAATATCTATTGCGAAATTCATCCGTATACGCTCACGCTGCCCGAAATAGCGGCTATCGCTCCAAAGGGAATTATTCTGAGTGGCGGTCCTGCAAGCGTCTATGAAACGGATGCCCCGACACTTGATGCCGAATTCTTTACGCTCGGCATCCCTATATTAGGCATCTGCTACGGCATGCAGCTCATGGCAGCACTATTAGCGGGCGGAAAGGTACATCCAGCCACGGAACGCGAATATGGGCACGCACCTCTTCAGGTCCTCAACACAACGGACCCGCTTTTTCAGGGCCTCTCTTCCGACTTTTCTGCTTGGATGAGCCACGGCGATCGGATTGAGGTCCCCCCCACGGGTTTCCAAACAATCGCACAGACGGAGAACGCCCCTATCGCTGCTATGGTAGATACGGAACGCGCGTTTTACGGTTTACAGTTCCATCCGGAGGTGGAGCATACGCAAGATGCTAACCGGATTTTGGCGAACTTCACGAGAGAAATATGCGGATGCCGCAACAGTTGGACGATGCGCGCTTTCATTGCCCGCGCCACAGCAGAAATACAGCAACAGGTCGGTGATGAACGCGTCCTCTGTGCAGTCAGCGGCGGTATTGATTCAATGGTGCTCGCAACGCTACTGCATCAGGCGATAGGCGACGCGCTCGTGCCTGTCTTTGTGGATAATGGCCTCCTCCGAAAAGATGAAGCTGCGGAGGTGATCGAAACTTGTGAACAGATCGGCATTTCGCTTGTGGTTGTTGATGCAGTCGAACCGTTTCTTGATGCGTTGGAAGGCGTTACGGACCCAGAGCAGAAGCGAAAGGTCATCGGTGCACAGTTCATTGAAACCTTTAAAGGGTCAGTAGCAGGGATGGCGGGTAATTTCCGATTTCTTGCACAAGGCACGCTCTACCCTGATGTCATAGAGAGCGTCTCTGTCAAGGGGCCCTCTGCTACGATTAAGACGCATCATAACGTTGGCGGCCTCCCATCTGATATGCCGTTTGAATTGATCGAACCGTTCAGGGAACTTTTTAAGGATGAGGTGCGGGCAGTGGGTGCAGAACTCAACGTTCCGACACGTATTCTTGGCCGTCACCCGTTTCCTGGACCTGGGCTCGCTGTGCGCATTTTAGGTGAGGTGACATATCAACGTTTGGAAGTGCTGCGCGCAGCGGATGCGATTTTTATTGCTGAGATTAAAGCGGCAGGCTTGTACGACCAAATTTGGCAGGCGTTGTCGGTGCTTTTACCTGTCAAGAGTGTCGGTGTGATGGGGGATGCACGTACTTACGAAAATGCGGTTGCCCTCCGTGCCGTCACCAGCAGCGATGCGATGACAGCGGATTGGGCCCGTATCCCGCCAGAGGTGCTGGCGCGCATCTCCAATAGGATCATCAATGAGGTGCAAGGCATCAACCGCGTCGTTTACGATATTAGCTCGAAACCGCCAAGCACCATTGAGTGGGAATAGTCGTTTTGCTGCCCGTCATTCATCCGCGTTACGTCCCCGGAGCTCCATTTAATGCCTCTTGGAAAGCGTCAAAACTTTTTGCTATCGCAGCGTTTAGGGTCAACTGCTTGAGACGGTTGAGATCCGCAATCGCTTCAAGCCTGGGCCTGAGGGTAGCAATATCTACACCGCGAAAACGTTCCGTGAGAATATTCAAAGTGCTTTCAATACTCGCTCGGCGTTCCCCTTGTTCTCTGCCTTGTGCGATGCCTTGCTCTCTGCCTTGTTGCATCACATATTCGTAAAAAGGTGATTCTTTCATCGTTGCCTCCAATATAGGGTAGGGTCATTTTGTCCCGCAGGCGGACGGAAATACAACACCGTTGAGTAGACGTTCTTCTGATGCTCAAGTGCAAGGAAACTCGAATACGCAAGCATCCGCAGGTGCATAGGTCTATGGGTGCTGTCGTCGGTTTGCGCCTCTATATGCAGGATCGCTTTTTCGTCAGGCAATTGGATGTGAAACGTCATATCGCTGTGATGCATCCGAACTGTTACGTGCTCTGTGGCCAGGCGTTTTCCGACCTCCACCTCTGATGTTTTTAGTGCCAATGCTGCTAACGGACGTGGGAACTCCCCTGTAACGTGTTTGAAGATTTCATCATAGTACGGCATACGCGTATATTATACCTGCCTTTATAGAAAGATGTCAAGATCAGATCCACAAATCCCAGAGCCATTCAATTGTCCATTTTTCGATTAGATTTTCACCGCCAGACCCGAGAGAAAAAACTCTCCCATCACATCGTAGGTTGGGTTGAACGGATACAACCAAAAGCATACAAATCAGAGAAAACCGAAACTGTTTCAAAGACCGGCATATTCACCAGAGACCGAGTGAAACCCAACGTCTTCCGGCTTTCCTGAACGCCTTGCGTTCTGAAGTTGGGTTTCTCTGCGTTCTTGATTGTGGAGACGATATGTTGAATAGGCGTGTATTGGGTGTTGCACATCTATCTTCTCAGTTCCGTTCAACCCAACCTACTCCGCTTAGAATGCGCTTCCAATTTCCTAACCTGCACCGACAATTGAATGTCTCTGCACAAATCCTGCAAATCCGAAAATCCTGATAATCCTGATTCTGACAACACAGCACAGTCTAACAGACTATGCTACAAGGAAAATGACATATAAAAAACCGCGGGCGATGAACCGAAGTCCATCGCCCGCGGGGTTGGGGTAGGTTAGTTAGAATATCCCTGGGTTAATCTTGTGACTTCAAGTCGCCCCATGTCGTAGCCAACTTACCAGCAGGTGAGAGATAACCTTTCAGACGGCTCTGACGCAAGGTTTGCACTTTACCGTCTAAAGAGACATCCTGAATCTGATAGTAATAAACGACATTGGGTTTAGCGGTCGCATCTTTCCACTCGTAATTGGTTTTCTCACTCGTGGTGCCTTGACCGGCGATCAGTGAAGTGTTAATCTGTGTGAACTGACCGTTGCGTGTCTCGCTACGGAGGATATTGAATCCAGCGTTATTCAGTTCGGATTCAGTGCTCCAACGGATAACGATGTCGCCGCTTTCCAACCGTTCCGGACGGAACTTAGAGAGCGATACGGGCAGAGGACCACCACCACGGTATCCGGGTGTCGCTATATCAGTAGAAGCCCCGTAGTAGGTGTGGTCGAAACGGACTTCAGCCAGATCATTTGTATCGCTAGCGAGGACCCAGCCATTTTCCATAGTGCCATCTTCCTCAACACGATCATCATAGCGACGGATGATAGAACTTCTAAAGTTGTCTTGTTCAGGCATCGGAAGTTCCCAACCAGCATCCAAGTTACCAACGGTATCAACTGTGTTATTACCTTTATCCATTAAGGTAATCTTAAACGCCGTTCCGCTGAGCAATCTATATTTGATGCTGTCTGCGTCATCCGACCTTAATTTTACCCTTTGGGCCCAGAGGTCAATGATACGCGTACTGGGGAAGTCAACACCACCTTGTCCAGAACGTGAACGGACTCTCGACGTGTTACTGACGATCAACACCGTCTGGTTCGGCGGGATGATAACACCACCACCGAGATTATTCGTTGTCGCAGTCGGGAGGCGGATATCGACATCGTCAGCATCACTGCTATGCTCAATTTTGAGTTTCCACTCACTGATATTGACAGCCTGTGTCATGGAACTGTTGTAAAGTTCAATCCACTGCGGGAGATTACCACGCTTCCCTTTGTCATACATAATCTCGCTGATGGTAACAGTAGCAGTACCCAAGTCGGTGTTATTAACTTTCACAGCACCGTTATCGTAGCCGGGCGTTCCACCGTTCTGATCACTCTTCGCGGCAGCCCGTTTATAGCCGACACCGGTATAACCGGCAAAACCCCAGTGTTTTTCACCAGTTCCACCGCTTTCGTTCTTCCGTATATAGACTCTACCAGCAGAGAATTGATCACTGCCCTGTCCATCAATCACGTTGCCGTGCGGGCCACCGACACCAGCCAAGGGCCACATGTCGGTTCTCAAAGCATCATCTTTAATTCCGAGCGAACCTACAACGTCTTTGAGCTTTTCGCTTTTACCTTCTTTATCGTTAGCGTTCCGAAGGATCAATAGCGTTTCCTCACCATCTTTGAGCTTGAGACCGGAATCAACGTAGTAGCGAGCTGTCGAACCTGTCTTTTCTCCACCACCATTGATGCGGGTTCCCGCAGCAAGTGGGTGACCGGTATTCCGATACGGATCAGTGTTAACAATAAGGAGTACACCACCTGCCGGGATCTTGTGATTATCGTTGTTCGGGAAGGTGACTAACGCTGTATCCTTTTTGTCGCTGGTGACCTGGCTCAATTCCCAGTTTTTCAGGTTGACTTCACCATTGGACTTATTACGGAGCTCAAGCCAATCATATTGGTCACCGCTGTGGTTACCGATCTCACTGATGATAGCCTGTGAACGGTCAATCGTAGCCGCTGTCACTGTAGGCGGCTTATACGGACTATAATGCTTAGCACCCGGCGAACCGACCAGGTTCACACCGTAGGTCTCAGTATTCGCATCAGATGATGCCCAACTACCGATCGCATTACCATCCGGAAAATCCTTCAGCTGTGCTGCACGGTTTTTCGCGGCATCGGCATCGTGCGTCTTCTCAACTTTATTATCATAATCAATATTACGATACATGGAGACGAGAGCTTGTGAACCAGGAATATATCCGCTTTTACCGGGGGTCTTGTCATTCAGCACCCACTCTTTGCGAACTTGAACATTGCTCACCTGATCAAGCAGCACCTTACCGGCAGGAACAGCAGGAAGCGTATTTGCCTCATCGAAAACGATTGTCACTGTTGAGAGATTAATCGCAGCACCAGTCGTGTTATACAACTCGATAAACTGCTCCGCATCCCGTCCAGCACCGATAGGTTTCGCGAGGTTCAAACCCCACATAATTTCGCTGATGACAATATCCTTGCTCGTTCCGCTTGTATTCAACACAGAAATTGTGCCGCCTTCAGCGTAGAGACGTTGAATATCCGGCAGTGCGTCAGCATCGATCACACCAAATCCGTTTGCAGCAAGACTGCCTGCCGCTGTCAGACTTGTTGTGCTTGTGGCTGCATCATAGCTTGCACTCAAGGGATCAGGCAATCCACCAGTAGGCGGAGGCGGTGTCGTACCTGGCGCGACAATCGTGAAACGCTTCTTAGAGATACTTTCTCCGCTTTCACCGGCGATGTTCGCTGCTGCGACACGGTAGACATACTCACCGGAAGCCAAACTCGGAGTCTGGAAGGTCCGATCTTTGATGTAGTCCTTTGTAGCTGTCTTTGTCAGGTAACCTGCTGTCGGGTATCGGACGACCGTATCGTCCTCGTCACGGGTTTGATACACAGCGTATCCACCGAACATTGCGCCTTTGTGGACTTCAGCGATAGCTGCACCGCCATCAACGGCCGGTGCTAACCAATCCAACGTTACCTGATCGCCGTCTTGGTCAACCGCGCCATCTAAATCCGTCGGCGTGCCCGGCGGAGCCGCAACGACTACGTAATCGAGCGTAACATCAGTGGCTGTGGAATCTTTGACTGTCCATGTGGCATCATCACTTTTTGGACTGTTGCCCATACCAGTCTTGTTTGTGTTGAGTTCCGATGTGTTGTGCGCCGCAATCTGGAACTTGTAGGTACCATGCCCGAACTGTTTCGTAAAATGCGTCGCCACACCGTTAGTATCTCGAGTAAAGTGGCCCCTATCGGCAGTTGTTGAAGAATCGTATGTCTCCGTAGGATTTTCCGGGAATTGCCCCGTCAGTTCACTCCGCTTTGTTACATACACCATATACTCTTTGGGAAGCGGGATACAATCCGGATAATCACTCTTGTCCTCTGGTTGCATCCACGTCAATCGGACTCGATTCTTAGTGTTTGCACTCAGGTCTGCAGAGTCTAATTTCGTAGCCGTGAGACCCGTTGGTTTCTTCGGCAGCTGAAGTGCCTTGACAATGATTGTGACCTTAGTGGTCGCTGAATTAGCGGAGTCGCCATCATCCGTAGCCCGCCATGTAAGCGTAGTCCCCGCATCAAGGGTCGCCTCTGTGGGTGTCCCCACGATGAACCGTGTCTCTCTATCAATGGTACTGAGGCTTAAGCCCGCAGGCAGATCCTCATCAAAACTGTATGAGACTGAAATACTTTCATCATGATCAGCGAGCGGCAATGCCGCTGCACCTGTAGCTACTGTCTCTGGCAACGCTTCACCGAAGCATATTCCGATAAGCGGTTTTTTTGCCGGTGTCTTAAACGTCGGTTGGATACTTATTGGTGAAAGACCTGATGCCAAATTGGTTGTCAGCATACCAGTCCCCGAGTTGCCAGCCTTATCCATAGCAGTGACTTTGAAATGGATGGGTGTCTTTGCAGTTGTAGCCAGGGTCGGTACAATCCGAACAGTATACTTATCTCCACTCTGTTGGAGTGAACCAATGCTTACGTTTTGCGCCGTAGTTTCAAGAGCAGTCCCCGACTCGTCTGTTTCTACAACTTTTACCGTTGACGCACCAGTCGTAAAATCATATGCTTCATCAGTAACCGAGATCTGAAGCGAAAATGGACCTCGCCATTGATTTGCGGTCAGATCAGCTTGAGATCTGCTTCCTGTGTCCTGAACTGTTATCGTTGGTGGCGTTTTGTCATAATAAATGACAGGTTGAAGTGCCTCAGCACCAGGATCAAAAGGATTATCAGTCGTTCCATTACCAGCTGGATAAACAGGAGTAGATCCAATCTGGTCATTGGCATTGCCAACACTAATCCTGAAATGACCATCCGTTGCTGCAGGGGAGGCATTCGGATTGACCCGTATACGGAACGTGAAAGTAGTCGCAGTTGTGGTGTTTTCATCATAAACACCGCCCGCGGTAAGCAGAACCAGCTCTAATTCCCCTGAAGAACCGTAAGTCTTTGTAGTCGGATTCCATTTTTCAATTGTGAAATCAGTAGCGGCTGTTAGAGAAACTACCAGCGATGTTGCGTGTAAATCCGTAGCATTATCACCAGCTTCATCAACTGCAGCAACATGAGCAGCAAATGTGACAGTCGCGGTAATAAGCGATTCTGCCGAGTTGAGGTAATTACCACTTACTTCAAAGGATTCCAACAAGATGTGATCAGTCCCGGGACCATTGCTAGGATTATGACTCGTGGTAGTCTGCGTAGCCCCGTCATCGTGCGCCATCACGGGGAGGGCAAAAAAGGTGAGTAGTACAATTAAACTTGCTAAGGAAAATGTCAATCTTGACAATTGCATTTATTTATTCTCCTCCTTAGAAAACAAAAACAATTAATTTTTTCACTTGGGAACGCCGTAGTGGATGTTCCCACTCTACATCAGCAGGAACACCCTTTTACGGAGTTCCCATCAAAATCAAGAACAGATTCAGGGAAGAAATCTATTCCGAACTAACCTTTTAGGAAATATGGGGTTTGTGTGTTATCTTCGCGCTGTAGGGTGCAGGGAAAATAACCAAACCACTTCTATAAACGTTGTCAATTGTAAAATAGTTACGAAAACGTGTCAACTATTTTTTTACGGGTGCGGTTGCGATAGGGAGATCGTCTTTACTGCACCGCGCTTTCATGAAATTTCTTGTAAGAGGTTTCGCGCTTTACGAGCGTTAATTGCTCTTATGTATTATATTATACCACATCAGTGATATGATGTCAAGTTTTTCTTCAAAAAAATTCGTAGACAGGTTGTAAAATTCGTGTGTCCAGTCGCGAAAGCGATCTAATTTCACGTTTCTACAATTGAACTTGAGTTAATTATACCCTTAGTTGCGTTTTTTGTCAAATTTTTTTTTGAAAAAACTTTTTACATTATCGGAATTCTGCATCCGGCTGTTGCCGATTTTTGGTATCGGTGCGTCGGTATGCATATCTCCGTAGTTTATTTAACACCTTTATTATATAAAAGGTTACAAAAAAGGTCAACTTTTTTCTCAGAATTAGCTTTTTCGGATGGAGCGGGTTCTCCTACTACTTTGCACCGAAACTTTCAAGTGCGTAAATCCTATTTTTCCGAATTAGCGGTATCATTGCCGTTGGTATTGTCGTCGTTTTCGGCGGTATAGGCTTCTAACACCGTTTCCAACGGCACCCCTTTTCGCTGTGCTTCCCGCAGTGCATCAAATACTTCTTTTCTTCCTGCGACTTTGCCTTCGGCTCTGCCCTCAGCATAAACCTGCTCTTTAAAGCGTTTCGCATATTCAAACATGATTTCCTCCAATGCAAATGAGATGATGAAAAAGCCACCAACGATTAACCCCATTAGCGTAGACGTTCGCGTCAGTAGCGTTTCACCTAACGATTCTATTTTCCAACCAAAGAAAACTTCAACACACAGGTTCAGTATTACAAGACTTGAAAAAATCCAAGCGAATAAACGGAACCTTTCAACTGTCTACGTGGTGCGTTTCGGAAGTCCGATGAACGGCTGAAGGGCATTCTTGCACCACAGGTATGACATAGCTCCGAATCTTCACGTTTCCTGCTAACGTCTCTGTCTCTATGCGAACTTCTGCCCGTTCACGATGATCGAAGACAACATAATATCCTTCCGTTGTGCCTTCCGATGTGAGATAGGCAGCGAGCTGCTGCTTGCCTGCTTCATAGCGTGCCATACCCCTCCAAATCTTTGTTTCAACGATATATTTCTGTCTATTATATGTGATGAGAATATCGATCCTACCGCGCCCGGTTTGAACTTCAAGGTACAGACTACCGCCAATTGTCTGGACAAACTGATCGAGATAGGTCAGTAGGAGGTGACGACCGACAGACTCTTGTGGCGTTTGCGGCACTTGTAAAATACGAAAACCCGCCCGCGCGATGAAGTCCCGAAAATTATCAAGTAACCGCTCCATGGCAAGCTCTCCTGTCTCTGTGAGATACGCGCGGAAACCTATGAGGTCGTCTTCGGGAAAATACTCGTCCTCTAATCCGTTGACTGTCGGTTTGAACGCTTGCAGGATAGCATACAGATAAATTGGGTTAGCGATGTCACAGAGCCCGTCCGCGCCTTCCGAGATAACGCCATAAGTCGCAAGTCTATCTATGATCTCGTCGTGCAGATTGAAAGGCACGCCGTCATCTTGTGCGGTAATTCTCATGAGAACTTTCTCAAAGCGTGCGTCTTTTCGGATATTCGTTGTCAGATGACTAATATTAGTGTTCCGACTGCGGAGGAGACGTCTATGTGCCGCCGTCCAATGTTCCATCGTAATCGTCTCAGTTTCCGGGATGTCCATCTCCGCAGTGAGAATCTGTGCCAACCGATTGACCAGTACGGGTTGACCAGCCGTCTGTTTATGAAGACTTTCTATCACCTCTGGCATAAAGGCTTGCCCCACTTCTTCGGTATACTGTCCGAGCAGTTCATGCACCTGTTGAAGCGTAAAGTTAGGCAAATGGAACTCGTCCTGAATATTGAACGGCGAGATAGACCTGTCGTAGTTGAGTTGAATAATGTTCTTGACTCCGACAATGCCGACGCTGTGTGGACAACGCGTTTTCCCTGAAAGATAGATATGACGGAGCGACCGCAGAAAACCCATGACAGCATCCGGGGGGATAGCATCAAACTCGTCGATGAGCAACACAACGTTCTGCTTAATGCCATAGTACGATTCAAGCAACCGCGCAAATTGCGTAAAAAATCTTCTCACCGAGAGGTGACTGGTGATTTGTGCGCTCTCCAAAAATTGCATCACCGTTGTGGGTAGTACCTCGCCACGTCCGTGAAAAACAGTTTCTACTTCCCTACGAATATCTTCACAGAAGCCTTCGTAAAAATCGGAGGGTGTACAACCTTCATAAATCTCAAAATTGAGCGGGATTGGGAAGTAGCTCGGATCCTCCGCGATCAGCGCATCGAGTGCCAATTGGAAAAATGTCGTTTTACCGGTCTGGCGGGGCGCGAATAGAACAATATATTTACCCTGTTTGACGCGATTGACGAAATCAACTGTCTCCTCTGTACGCGGAACAATATAGTGATCTTCAGGGTATAAGCGACCTTCGGTTCCAAAACGTCTCATTTTATCTGCTCCATTTAGGGTAGCGTTCGCGCCAGTTGATGCTAAGCCTCAAGCTATTGTATCAGATGGTTGTGTAGAAATCAATATTAATGTTATTGCTGCCCAGGGCCATTCAATTGTACCTATTCACTTTATATATGTAAATTTTTTCGATTGTAGGAGCGAGTGTTTTTGCTTGGGGTGTTTTTGCTTGGGTGTTTCTGCGTATTGCTTGGGTATTTCTGCGGATTTCTTGTCGCTCGCGATTTTTTCCCAAGAACGTTTACTTATGTAAAGCAAAACTAAGATCCAAATTGTACAATTGAATGTCTCTGTATTGCTGCCCAGAGCCATTCAATTGTCCACTTTTCGATTAGATTTTCACCGCCAGACCCGAGAGAAAAAACTCTCCCATCACATCGTAGGTTGGGTTGAACGGATACAACCAAAAGCATACAAATCAGAGAAAACCGAGACTGTTTCAAAGACCGGCATATTCACCAGAGACCGAGTGAAACCCAACGCCTTTCGGCTTTCCTGAACGCCTTGCGTTCTGAAGTTGGGTTTCTCTGCGTTCTTGATTGTGGAGACGATATGTTGAATATGCGTGTATTGGGTGTGGCACATCTATCTTCTCAGTTGCGTTCAACCCAACCTACTCCGCTTAGAATTCGCTTCCAATTTCCTAACCTGCACCGACAATTGAATGTCTCTGTATTGCTGCCAAAGACATTTTGATTTTTTTTCCAAAGTTTGTTATACTAAGAATATCTGTCTACGAGGAGGAGGACATTATGAAAGACTTTGCTTTTACAGGCGGCCGTCCGGATCCGTATACGTTCCCAACGGAGGGACTCATTGCGGCGAGTGAGAAGGCACTCCGAAAATTAGGGGGCGATTTAGTCAACTATCCGGGCGAATCTGGCTATAGCGGCTTGCGTGAACTGGCATCTATGCGGTTCGAACGGCGCGAAGGGATCCCACTGCCGATAGATAACATCTCAATTACTTCCGGCTCTATGCAGGCACTGGAATTAGTGCTTGGTACATTTATCAACCCGGGAGATACGGTGCTAACAGAGGAATATACTTACAGCGGTACGCTGGGGATCATGCGGCATTTTAAGGCGAATATTGAAGGTGTGTCAATGGATTATACCGACGGTATGGATATGGACGCACTGGCATCAAAACTGAAGGCACTCAAACAGAAAAATATCCGCCCCTCGCTGATTTATACGACATCAAACCATCAGAATCCGACGGGTGCGATTCTGTCGCTTGAACGCCGAAAACGGATGCTGGCACTCGCGGAAGAATATGATACACTGATTGTTGAAGATGATTGCTACGGCGACATAGACTTTACATCAACGCCGACACCGGACTCGCTTTTTAAGTTAGATACTGCGAATCGGGTCATCTTTATTGCGACTTTCTCTAAGATTTTAGGGGCAGGGGTTCGGCAAGGGTATTTTGTGGCGAGACAACCGTATTACGGGCAAATCCACCAGAATCGATGGGACGGCGGGACGAGCGCGTTGGCGAGTGCGATCGTTGCTGAATTCTTTACGGAGCATCTTGAAGCACACCTTGTGAAGACGAACGCTGCTGTAGGTGCGAAATGTCGCGCGGTGATAGAGACACTTGAGACGCATGTGGAGGATCTGTGTACGTGGACGCGTCCACGGGGCGGATTATTCCTCTGGATAGACCTGCCGGAAACAACGAATATGGAGACACTCCAACGGCTGGCATCTGAAAAAGGGGTCGGTTATAGCAACGGGAGCGCGTTTCACTATGCGAATGCCCCGGTGAAGGCGATCCGTTTGGCTTATGCGTACTGCCATGTTGATGATATCCCTGAAGGGATCACGTATCTGTGTGATGCGATTCGTGCGGCACAGGGTTCGGCGGCGGATGTTGCGGCAGGAGATTAGTTTTTATAAGGAGTATAAGGTTTGCGTAATATTATCCTCATCTCATTGGATACGCTTCGAGCAGCAAGTATGAGTTGTTACGGACATTATAATCTAACAACCCCACACCTCGATGCGTTGGTAGAAAAATCGACGCTTTTTGAAAAGTGTATTAGTCCGCATATTCCGACGCATCCGGCACATACCACGATGTTCACCGGTAAAGATGTTTTGTCTCACCAAATCATCACACAAGGCGGGCGGCTCAACTTATCGGAAGATATTAAGACGGTGCCGGAGCTTCTAAGCGAAGCGGGTTACTTCACAGTCGCTGCGGACAATTTGGGTCGCTGGTTTCAGCGCGGTTTTCCTGAAGGTCAGTATTGCGGTTATCAATGGGAGAGCGGTTACCGGAAGGCGCGAAAAGCGGAAGCGGTTAATGAGACAGCGATGGCAGTTTTAGACATGGCACAGTCTCAAGATAAGCCGTGGTTCGCTTTTCTTCACTATTGGGATCCGCATACGCCGTATCACCCGCCGTTGCCGTTTGAACGGATGTTCTATAGTGGGGACGAATGCGATCCGAACAACCGGAGTATGGATGCGGTTTATGCCTGCGATCCGTTCACGGACTATTTCCGGCAGTGGATGTGTACGCCGGATCCTGCTGATCCGGAGAACATTGCGAAGAAACGCCTCTGGCGAGATAGGCGGTATGTGAACGCGCAATACGATGCTTCCATCGCCTATATGGATGCCTGCCTTGCGCAGCTGTTTCGGTATCTCCAAGATTCTGGGCAGCTGGAAGAGACACTGCTGGTTATTACGGCGGATCACGGTGAAGAGCTTGATGAGCACGAACTTTGGTATGATCATCACGGACTTTATGAGACGAACTGCCACGTGCCGTTGATCGTTCACTGTCCCGCGCTTGTTCCAGCGGGGCAGCGACTTGGCGGACTCGTGCGTCTCACCGATATTGCGCCGACGATCCTTGATTATGCGGGGTTGTCTGCGGTGCCGGGGCGCGAAAAGATGGAAGGGACAAGTCTACGGGTGCTCCTGGAAAGCGGTGGACACGATGGGACGACAGCGGGAGTCTATCTTACCGAGTGTGGCTGGATGAAGAAGCGTGGGTGGCAGACAGAGAAATGGAAATTGATTGTTGAAACGGGTGGCACGCCTGCTGTTTACAACACACCAGATTTGGAGCTCTACGATCTTGAAGAGGACCCTGATGAGGTCTACAATCTCGCGGAGGAGGCGGACGATATCGTTGCGCGTTTGAAAGCGGAGATGGCGGCTTTTTTGGAACGCAGACTCGCTGAAACAGGGCTGCCCGACCCAACGGTTACGCAAGATATTACGATGCGGCGCATCGGCGATACATCGAGGGCGGTGCCCCTCTAAAGATCAATAGCTATTATGCAATCTAATCGTTTTCAACAGTATTTAGACCGTTACCTGGGCATACCGCTTTGTGGTATGCTCAGTCTATTTTGTAAGGGTGCTCGGGGGCCTGAGACCCCGCAAAAAGTGCTGTTCATCCAACTCTCCGCATTGGGGGATACGATTTTGGCTGTTCCGACGATCCGTGCAATACGGCACACTTTCCCCGATGCCGAGTTCACAATGTTAGCGTCCCCGACGAATCTCACCTATTTGGCAAACTGTCCGTACATTGATAAACGTATCTCTTTTCGGATGCCGATGTCCCGATTGCTTGCGTTGCTGCGTCGCGAAGCGTTTGATTGGGCGATCGATCTGGAGCATTGGCCCCGGCTGAGCGCGCTGCTTGCTTACTTTAGCGGGGCACCAGTACGTATCGGGTTTCGGACGAAAGGGCAGTATCGTCACTCCGTTTTCACAGAGACGGTGCAACACGTTAGCGGGCGGCACGAGGTGCGGAATTTCTTGGAACTTGCGACACGCTTAGGGTGTCCAGCACAGGATTTTACGCTCGAGACGTGGTGCGGCGCGGCGGCGCGGACGTGGGTGCGCGGGGTTTTCGGTGAAGAACAGGTTGCGCCGGACGTACCGTTTGTGGTGCTACACCCGGAAGCGGGGAGACGGGGTGAACCGCGGCGGCGGTGGCCCCAAGAACGCTACATCGCGTTAGCAGACGCGCTCGTTGCAGACTACGGAGTCCAGATTGTCTTGACAGGCGCGCCGAATGAAGTACACGTGTCCGAAGAGATTGCTGCGCGGACGAAGCATCAGGCAGTCGTCCTTGCAGGGCGGACAGACGTTAATCAGCTTGCTGCGCTTTTTGCGGAGGCGGCGTTAGTGGTGAGCGGTAACTGTGGACCGATGCACCTCGCGGCTGCGACTGGTACACCGGTGATCGGGTTACACGGTCCGACGAACGCTGCGCAGTGGGGACCTTGGAGCCGTAATGTGGGTATTGTCGGTGCAGCACTGCCGTGTAGTCCGTGCCTGAATTTAGGGTTTGAATATGGGTGTCAGGCGTTATCTGATGGGACTTCGCCGTGTATGCATACGATTGAGGTTGCCGCAGTGCTTCAGGCGTGTGATCGGTTTTTGGTTCGCGTTCAACCCAACCTACAAATAGAAATAGGCGAGGTTCCCTAACCTCGCCTATCTGCTTTTGAAAAAGGTGCAGTTTGAAGCTGCACGTAACGGGTTTAGTACATATCACCACCTGGAGGCATCGGCGGTGCGGGTGCTTCTGCTTCAGGGAGTTCCGCAATGAGCGTCTCAGTGGTGATCATCAAGCCTGCAATGCTGGCTGCGTTTTGCAAGGCGACGCGGACGACCTTTGCCGGATCAGGGATACCCGCTTCAAACATGTCAATGAACCGGTCTTCATAAGCGTCGTAGCCGACGTTTCCGCCTTCATCTTTGACCTTTGCGATGATGACAGAGTCTTCTTGTCCGGCGTTCGTGGCGATTTGACGGAGCGGGTCTTCAAGGGCTCTGCGGACAATAGAGGCACCGACGGTTTCTGTAGGATCGTCGAGTTCGAGCGAATCAAGCGTTTCTTGGGCTCTGACGAGTGCAACACCACCGCCAACGACGACGCCTTCTTCGACGGCCGCGCGTGTAGCGTGCATTGCGTCTTCAACGCGTGCTTTCTTCTCTTTCATCTCAACTTCTGTAGCGGCCCCTACGTTGATAACAGCAACACCACCGGCAAGTTTTGCAAGGCGTTCTTGCAATTTCTCGCGGTCGTAGTCAGATGTAGTGTCTTCTATCTGTCTGCGGATCTGGTCAATGCGACCCTGAACGGCTTCGGTGGTGCCTTCGCCTTCGACAATCGTTGTATTGTCTTTGTCGATAACGATGCGTTTGGCGGTACCGAGGTCGCTTACAGTGATGTTTTCGAGGTTAATACCGAGGTCCTCGGAGATGACGCGCCCGTTTGTGAGTACAGCGATGTCTTCAAGCATGGCTTTACGGCGGTCGCCGTAGCCGGGTGCTTTGACAGCGGCACAACGGATTGTTCCGCGAATTTTGTTGACCACGACGGTAGCGAGTGCTTCGCCTTCAACATCTTCAGCAATAATCAATAACGGTTTCGCCTGTTGCGCGATATTTTCGAGCACAGGTCTAAGATCGTTAAGGTTGCTAATTTTCTTTTCGTGGATGAGGATAGCGGCATCTTCTAAGACAGCTTCCATTCTATCGGCATCGGTGACGAAATAAGGGGAGAGGTAGCCGCGGTCGAACTGCATACCTTCGACGACATCAAGTGTCGTTTCAAGACTTTTGGCTTCTTCGACGGTAATAACGCCATCTTTTCCGACTTTTTCCATGGCATCAGCGATGAGTGAGCCGATATCGTTGTCGTTGTTTGCGGAGATCGCGGCGACTTGTGCGATTTCGGTTTTCTCAGAGACCTCTTTGCTCAAGCCAGAGATTGCGCCGACGACAGTGTCAACGGCTTTTTCAATGCCGCGTTTGAGTGCCATAGGATTGTGGCCTGCGGCGACGTTTTTCAAACCTTCACGATAGATGGATTGCGCCAAGATAGTCGCCGTAGTCGTACCATCTCCAGCATCGTCGCTGGTTTTAGATGAGACCTCTTTGACCATCTGTGCGCCCATATTTTCGTAGGCATCTTCGAGTTCGACCTCTTTGGCGACGGTAACGCCATCTTTGGTGATGGTGGGTGCGCCGAATTTTTTATCGAGCACGACGTTCCGTCCTTTTGGGCCTAACGTGACCTTAACAGCGTCGGCGAGTTTGTCAACGCCCTGTTTAATAGCGCTCCTTGCTTCTTCATCAAACGCTAGTTGTTTTGCTGCCATCTGTTTAACTCCTTTCCTAGTTAACCTTGGCTAAGATATCATCTTCGCGCAAGATGAGATATTCGATATTGTCATACGTAACTTCGGTTCCACCATATTTGGCGAAAAGGACCAAGTCGCCGACTTGAACATCGACGGGTTGCCGCTCCCCACTGTCGAGGAGCCTTCCGCTACCGACGGCGACGACTTCGCCTTCCTGCGGTTTTTCTTTCGCGGTGTCGGGGATGATAATCCCACCGCTGGTCATCTGTTCATCATTGTCTGAACGTTTGACGAGAATTCTATCGCCAAGGGGTACAAGTGCCATGTCGTTGAATTCCTCCTTGAATTTGGCGTAAAAATTATAACCTTCTACTTTGTGGACGGCACGACGGAGCGTGCCTACTACTTTATATAGCAATATTGTAGCAATTTTCGTGCCAATCTCTAAAACTACCAAAGTGTCGGTATTACCGGGGAAGCTGTGACATTTTGGCAGATTTTTGGCTGCGACAAATTGACACAATTAAAAATTAGGGCGGTTATACTGTGCCATTTTGGCATGGATAGATGAACGAAAGCGGCCGCTGTTAGACCCCGCGTTCCCCGGATCCCGGAGCGGGACACGGTTCCGCTCGCCCGGTTTCGCCCGCCCGATAGGCAGCGGCGAGAATTTCGCTTGTCCTCAATCCATCAAATCCCGTCGTGATCGGCGATGCACCGTGTTGCACACAGTCCGCGAAATGTTCAAACTGGCACTGATACAAATCCTCGTATTGTGAGGGAAGGAGATGCTTTTCGTCTCCAAAATAGGTTTTTATTTTCCAACCATCGTCGTTGTAAACCCAGACGGTACCTTCTGTTCCATAGAGTTCTAAAACAATGTCGCACTGCGAGACTGAGAAGCTGAGGTCTGTAAAGGCTTGTGCGCCGTTGTCAAAAGATAAGAAGATACCGCCGGTGTCTTCAACTCGAGTGCCTTGGGCTGCGCTGTTATAGAATGCACTGACAGCGTCCACTTCGCCGATGAGATAACGCAGCAGGTCTACGCTGTGGGGTCCGAGGTCCATAAAACAGCCGCCGCCACCCTGTTCAGGGTGTGCACGCCATTCGTCGGGTGCAAGTTGGTACTGTTTCAGGAATGGCATGCGTCCGTGGACGAGCCGCCCGAAACGTCCTTCGTCTACCCAAGTTCGGATATGTTGAAAACAGGTGTGGAATCGGAAGAGGAAACAGAGCTGGAGATGGACGCTGTTGACATCGCAGGCGGCGATCATGTCTTGGCATTCTTGTGGGGTGAGTGCCATCGGTTTATCGCAAAGCACATGTAGACCGCGTTCGGCTGCGGCGATGACCTGTTCACAATGTAAGTGGACAGGGGTTGAGACGTAGATTGCATCGAGTGCGTCGTCTGAGAGAAGTGCGTCAACAGTCGTATAGGCGTTGGTTGCGCCGTGTTCGCGTGCGAGTCGTTCTGCGCGTGCGGCATCGCGTGAGAGGAGGGCATGGAGTTCTGCGCCGTCCGCTTTTTTGATGGCTGGCATTGCCCGCCGTTGGGCGACGCTTCCTGCGCCGAGTACGCCCCATTTTAAGCTCATTTTTTTACCTCATCTGTTTTGTTATGATTAGGACTTACATATACTGCTGTATTGCGTAACTCCTGATGCTTGTATTATATAGGATTTTTGAAAATATGTCAACAATTACCCTAAAAGCAGATGCAGACCTGTGGCGAACAGGAAGCACAAGACGATTCTTGAAAAGAGACGCTCTGGGACGCGGTTGTTCAACGCAATACCTGTCAGCACGCCGAGTCCGATAAAGGGTAGGAGTGCGATGGCTTCAACTATGATCTCGAAAGAGAAAAGCTCGAGCTGGTAATAGAAGGGGATTTTGATGAAGTTGAGTAAGAAATAAGTAGCCGTTGTGGTGGCAACGAAGGCGGTGTTACTTAAGCGTTGCGGGAGGAGGTACATGACGACGACAAGCCCGCCCATGTGTGCGAGTGTCGAAAAGGCTCCGGCAAGCAGTCCGGCAAGCAGCCCCTGCCACATTTTGAATTGGATAGCATGGGCGGCGTTGTGTTCCGAGTTGCTGAGCAAGGGTTGCCAGTACGGACGCAGGAATTCTAAGACAGCAAAGAGACATGCGATGCCCCCGATCGCCTTCTTGAGATGAACGTCGGAGATGTCCTTTAAAATTAAACTTGCAAGGACGATGCCGAGGATAGAACCGCCGATCAATCGCGTGACGCTTTGCCGATGCCACCGTTTCCAGTAGTGGCGGAGCGAGAAAACATCTGTTGAGAAGAGCAGCAGGAGCATGAGCCCGATGACGTTTCGTGCGTTGCGGAAGTGCGTGAACATCGGAACGACGATCATGCCGATGCCACCGCCGAAACCTGCTTTGCTGACACCGGTGAGCCATGCGCCGAAGCAGAGGATAACGATTTCTGTGATGGGGATGCCTCCTTTTTAGTGAGGTCAAGGCACCCACAACCTAAAGGTTGGGGCTTGTGCTTCGTAGACAGTAACGGTTTCCGAGGAAGCCGACTTACACCGTCTCCACAGTTGGCGCGGGATCACAAGCAGCCCGCAAGATATTTATCGCAGCATTCACATCGCGGTCGTGGTGAGATTTGCAAGCTGGACAAGTCCACTCCCGATCTGATAGCTTTAGGTTTTCATTATGATAACCACACGCCGAACACGGTTTCGTTGTTGCTGTCCACCGTCCGACTCGGCGGAAATCCTTTTCATGCTTCTCGCACTTGAAGGCAAGGATAGAAACGAACTGCGAGAAAGACAGATCAGAGACTTTTCGCCCCCAGAGACGCTTCATCCCAGCAATGTTCAGAGTCTCGGTGGCTATGAGGTCGAATCTTCGGCACAGATCGGTCGCCAGTTTCCAGTGCCAATCTTTTCGCTGGCGGGCAATCTTACGATGGAGCCGAGCGAGTTCAAGAACAGCACGATACCAGTTGTTAGAACCTTTTACTTTACGACTCAACGATTTGGTCAGTTGGCGAAGTTTATCCAGGGACCGCTTGAGAAACTGAGGGGATGCTATCTTTTCGCCAGTGCTGAGGGTCAGGTACGACGCGTCTTTGATGCCAAAATCTGCCCCGACGCTCTCACCTGTCGTTGGCATAGGTTCGGTCTCATTAGAGTTCGTCATCAAGATTAACCAGTAGTCACCGCAGTTATCTCGCTTGACTGTTACTTTTCGAATGTTTCCCTGGATCTCGCGATGTTTATGAAAAGTATACCAAACATAGTCCATACGCCACTTCTGCTTTTTAGGGCACCAATAGCGAAAGGAGATTCTGATACGATGGTTTCCATCAAGCTGCCAACCCGCTTGACCGGGATAGGTCAAAGATTTAAACTTGTCTTTGCGTTTGATATGAGGGCGCCCGCCCAACCCTTTAAAAAGGCGTTGATAGCCTTCATCAATCCGTTTCAACTCTTCTTGGATCGCCTGACTCGGTAACGCGTTCCAATGCGGGTGCGTTGCCCGTTTCAGTTCTGTCAGATGCGCAGCCATCGCAGTGTCCTTCGCATACGGTTCACCATCTTTGTAGCGCTGGCGCTGCCATTTGTGAAAATACTCGTGCACCTGCCACATATCGTCAAGCATGTTGCCGATACGGATGATATTAGACTGATTACGGATTTGATACTTGAAGTTTCTCATTTGTGGATACTCACGTCTCACGCTTCTAACCGCTTGCTGGAGTTGGGCGGCGAGGAGATTACTCTTGCAGGTAACTGACAAGTCCCCGCCCTATGATTATGTTAAAGTATACCACATTTACCGTGCACTGTCAAAATCCTTTTGTTCTCTCACGGTTTGGTCTCATTCACGAGGGCGGACTTTCATCCCAAACCTAAAGGATTGGGTCTTCAGTCCGAGAACGTGATAAATTGTCAACGGTCTGTTGGTGTTCAGGGCCATTCAATTGTCCATTTTCCGATCAAATTTTCATCCCCAGGCCCGGTAGGTTCGGTTTCCTAACCGAACCAGATCCTTCCCGGTAGGGTTTTTGCTTGGGTGTTTCTTCAAAATGTTTATAGAAAAACACGCGAGACCAACCCCTCTTTAGTTCCCTATAAGGGCGATATGTTTATCGCGTTGGATCATAAGCCAGATACATATCGCCCCTACAAGGAACCAAGTTTCTGTTTTTAAACCGCAGCTCTATAAACATAACGTCCCTACGGGACTAAAGAGGGACATGGTTTCCAAAGAAAATTGACTTTTACCTTTGCATGCCAAAAACTTTACACACCCCCTCTTATCCTGCTAATCCCTAAATCAGAAAAATCACAGTTCTGACAGTTTCAACAATTGAATGTCTCTGCCGTTGGTGTTGAGAATTATTTGACATCTTCGCTGAAATGTGATACAATTTATTAAGGTGTTTTCGAGATTTCAAATTTTTAGGACTTACGCAACTTTACATAGGATGCCGCTGGCGAGGTTAGGAATGCACGTCGCATTTGGGCGAATACGCCGCAAAACCTCGCCAGTGAGGGAACTGCGCAAGTTCTGTTTTAACGGAGGCTTAAAGCAATGGTTCAAGTAGAAGTAAGTGTAGACTCAGGTGAAGCGTTCGATCGCGCCCTGGCACGTTTTAAGAAGTTGTGTGGTAAGGCGGGTATCGTTACAGAGATTAAAAAGCGAAGTTTCTATGAGAAACCGAGCGAGAAACGGCGTAGGATTGAGATGAAACGGCAGCGGAAAGTCAAACCGCACAGACGCAGTGATCGTCCGCAGTTTTATAACAGTGGCGGCAGCGGCGGCAGCGGCGGCAGTGGCGGCGGGGGCGGAACCCGCTAAGACGATACAAGGAGGAATGCATGGCAGATTTGGCACCTGACGCTGTTTCAGAAAATTATAAAGGACTTTTGATTCAATATTGCCAACAACAGGGACTCAAGCAACCGCAATATACAGAAACACAGCAAGGTCCGTCGGATGCCCCCCTCTGGCAGGTGACTGTGTCTTATGGCGACGATGTCTATGAGACCCCAGAACCTGTCCCTGGCTCAAAAAAGTTTGCACACCAAATCGCCTCGCAGCAAATATTGGCGAAGATCAATTCGCGGCGCGAGAGTTTTTTGGCGGGTGATGATAAGACGGAAACACAACCTGTCCCTGTGCCTGAAGAAAATGGCGCGCCTGCCACGCATATCCAAGTACCTACGCCGCTCGTGTCAAGGGCATTGACAATTGCAAATGAACGGCTTACGACCTCACAACCTTCGCGCTATCGAATGATTACGGATACTGAGTTTTCCGAAAAACTCTCTAAACTGACGTTACAGATTGTCCGAAGTCTGCTTAAGACGGCAGAGAAGGATAAGATTACATTTCAGTAATATCGTTGTCAGTTGTCAGAAGCAGAGTTGTCGGCGGGGTTTGTAACCTCGCCCTTTTTTTTTCCAAAAAAATAGACAGCTGATGCCAAGATATGGGCCTCCTTGTGTCGGGATAAGAGGACATCAAAGAGTAGAAACGGAAATGTTAACCATCCGATAAGCAGGGAGACCGCCTTAGCGACGAGAAGGTTTCCAAAAGAACAGATAAGTCCGACGTATTCTCGGAAGATCCAGTGAAGCGCGGCTGTGGGGCCTGCACACATGCCGCTCTCGATCTCGGTGAATGCATCACAAAGTTGCCGGATCCCGGAGGCTGTCCAGCGCTGGTAATCGTGTGGGGAGGCGTGATAGCCTTGTAAGAATGGAACGGCGATGCAGATATAGCCGTCGGGTTTCAGGACCCGATAGATTTCCGAGGCGACCAGGCTCGGCGAATGGACATGCTCCAGTACGGCTTCAGAGATGACAGCATCAAAGGTGTTGTCCTTGAAGGGCAAAAGATGTCCGTCGGCGATGACATCAACTTCCCGGGTGGCTTCGATTTCGAGGTTGATGATATTCGGTGCCCGGCGCCTGTTACCGGCACCGAGGTCTAAGACGTTGGCCTCAGGATGGAGTTGATGAAGGAGACGGCTAACACATCGGTTCCAGCGCGGGGCGGGATACGGGCACCCGACGAGGTAAGATAGGAACCGGTTTTGCTTGAGCTTCCGTTTTATGCGTGAAATTTGATCTGTCATAGGAAAAGTTATTCGTTATGAGCAACCTCTCTGAAATATGGATGTTAGCGGCGCGGTTGAGTACCAACGTCTGGCATCAATTCCGGGAACACAACTGTCTGCAACAAGCGTCGGCGTTGGCGTTTAATACGCTATTGTGTCTTGTGCCGTTGTCGGCTGTGGCACTGTTCCTATTGAAGACGTTTGGTGCCGTTGAAGACAGTAATTCGCCGTTGATCGCTGCGCTGGATAATTTCTTGCCGCGTTACGGGGCTGAAGAGATTGTATCAAAACTCTCTGGATTTGCCAATAGAAATCTTGGGGGACTCGGTGTCGGCGGGTTTCTGCTGTTTCTCCTCGTCTCAACGACGCTGTTTATGTCTGTGGAGCAGCATCTCAATGACATCTGGGGTGCGCGGCGGCGGTTGCCAGTCGTGCGGGCGTTTCAGAAGTACGCCGTCTTCTATACATTGCTAACGGTGGGACCCCTGCTAATTTTCCTCTTCTTTTCAACTGCACAAAACTGGGTGTTTGCCCACGTGTTTCCATGGATGCTGATCTATTGCCTTTTTTTCCTGATGTACATCGCGATGCCGAATACGACTGTGAAGTGGCGGACTGCACTGATCGGAACGGTTATGGCAGGGACACTCTTCCAGATGGCGCGGATCGCGTTCGGACGTTATTTTGAACTGGTGTGGAAGAATTACAGCAACATCTACGGCGCATTGGCGCTGCTTGTTATCCTCGCTATCTGGACGTACACGACGTGGGTAATTATCTTGCTCGGTGCGGAAATCTCTTATGCGTTTCAGCACTTAGAGGCACGTGGGAAGCTCCGACAGGACAGCGCCGGCTATCTGAACAGTGTAGGTGTTATCAGTCTGTTTTTAATTGTAGCCGATCGGTTCGCGAAGGGTGAGGGTGCCTGTACCATGGAGCAGGTGAGGATGCGCGCAGGAGTTTCGGAGGAGGTGGTGCATACAAGTTTTAGGCAGTTCAAGGCAGCTGGGTTAATCTATGAGATTCAAGGGGATACGGAGGGATATCTCCCTGCGCGTGCGCTGTCGGAGATTAAGTTGGCTGAACTTGTTACGGCGGTTGAGGGTGAGATGACGGAGCATTTTTTGGAGGGCGTATCGTCTGAGGCGGGTGCGCGTGTGTTGGGTGCGCTTGCAGAGTCACAGCGGTCATGTTTAGCGGATATTACGGTTGCGTCGTTATTATAATATATTCCAAAGTGCCACTTATCAATAGTAAGGACGATAGGCGCGGTTACAACCGCGCCTATTTTATTCAGACGCGGCTGGTGAGAACTGGTTGGCTTTTACATAATACAAGAACCCGATACACATTTCATCTGTCGTTTTTTCGCCCCAACCGACTGGAACGGGTGGGTCATGCGGGTTAGCAGGGTTCTTCACCGAATTGTCGAAATGCGCGACGAGGTTCACACGTGTCCCCGCTGGTAAAAATAACGGTTCCCGGTAGTGATAGAGATCCTGCCAATTGAAATCCCAATCCTGTATCCAGATGAGATCGTGCGTCTCACCTGTGGGGGTCGTCGCAATGAGCCGCATATCACGTCCGAGGAGATGCATGTGTGGCATTGTGCCTAAGAGATAGATATCTTTCTTGAGATTCCGAGAGGCTAACACCTCATGCCGTGCGTCACCGGGTGGGATGACGAAGTCGGTGTTGATGGCTTGCCCGATGTGGAGCTTTGCAGTGTTCGGGGTCTTCGAGAAATAGAGTCCTAACCGCGAACGGTCGTACTCGACATGCCCGGTGCGGTAGTAATGCACCTGCATGACGATGTCTGCGCCCTTCGGTAAGAGATAACCGACTCCTTCCGGTAAGACGATGGGCGTAACACCGGGTGCCCAAGCCCCGACGGATCCTATCGCATCAAATCCGGGTCCCGTGCCTTCAGTGACGTATCCGGGCTTCGGGTCAAGTGCGTCGAGGGCGCGCGCTTCGCCGTTGACATCGAGGTAGGGAATGACGTGGTGGACGGTTTTCCGATTGCCGGGTTGTACATCAACAGCTTGAACGTACATATCGGTCTCAAAGTTGGTGGGTATGATGAATTGTCGATATTCGTCTTCGCCTTCGGGTCCGATCTCATATTCGACAGGCATCTCACCGATCCAATCGGGTTCACCGAGTGCCCAACCGTCAGGGAATTCGGGAACAGGTGGGACAGCATTGAGGTCGCCGGATGGGGCACCCGCTTCTACCCAGCGTGCGATCATCTCGATTTCGGTATCTGTGAGCAGGCGTTCGTTCTTGAAATGTCCGTAACCGGGCGCGGGTTTCCAGGGTGGCATGAGGCGTGCTTGCGTGTATTCAGCAATTTCTGTTGCCCAGGCCTTGGCATCGCTGTAGTCGGTGAGTGTGAAGGGGGCGACTTCGCCGTGGCGGTGACATGTCTGGCAATTCTTTTGGAGTATCGGTGCGATGTGTTGACTATAGGTAATTTCTGCGGGTAATGCGGAGTCCGGGAGATGGATCGTGCAGCCGAACGCTGGTGCTTCTTCTACTCCAAGAGGTTTACCGGTGTGCGTTGCGAGGAGCGCGTCGTGTAGATAGTGGTGTTTGACGCGTGGTTCATAACGGTTATCGTCGATGGGCCCGCGGTAGCGGAGCGTGCCAGTTGTATCAATGATGATGGCTTGCGGGGTCATCGTCGCGCCGAGTGTCCGGGCAAGACGACCGTCTGTGTCTTTGACGATCGGGAATGGGTACGCTGCCTTCGCAATGTAGGCTTTGACATCTTCAGCGGAATCTTCTGCGTTGGCGTAGATACCGAGGAAGATGGTCTGTTTCTCTGTCGTGAATTCGGTGTGCAGTCGTTTTAGGCGCATCGCATAGCGTTGGGCGACGGGGCATTGGGTTGCAAGGAATACAGCGACGATGGGTCCCTTCCGAGTGAGCGTATCTATGGTATAGGTGTTGCCGTTGAGCGTTGTAAAGTTGAGACGCGAGAGTTTCGTGCCGATGGGGACAGCGTTCTCGGTTAGCGATGCCTCTTGGATAACGCGGTGTTTATTTGTGACAGTGTAGTCGGGTGCTGCGTAAAGTGTAAGCGGCAGCGCGAGTATCAATAATAGTGTTATTAGGTGCAGTTTCATGTGGACCTCCCATTGTTGATTTGTTTACAATAATAGGCTAAGATGCATACACGTGTGATGCTGCCTGAACAGCTGTACCGGGCGCGATGCTTTTGCCAAATGTAATGAGGAGTTTCTCTAGTGCATTGAGAACAAGCATGACATTCCGTTGGTTAGCAGATTCTCCCATAAGTCCGATCCGCCACGCCTTTCCAGCAAATATCCCTAAACCTGCTCCGATCTCTATTCCGTAATCTGCAATTAAACGTTGCCGGACGGTTGCGTCATCAATACCGTCAGGGATCCGCAGCGTTGTTAGCATAGGTGCGCGATACCCCTCTTCGGCTGCAGGCTGCAATCCGATGGCTTTTGCCCCTGCAAGTAGGGCGCGGGCATTCAGTTCGTGCCGTTCATAACGAGTCACCAATCCTTCTTCTAAGACGACACGCAGTGCCTCGCGTAATGCGTAGATCATAGACATCGAGACGGTGTGATGATAACCGCGTTTCTGACCGTGCCAATAGTTTTCGAGGAGTGTCATATCGAGATAGAAACTCTGTATAGGTGTTTTTCGGTTCCGGATCACATCGACGGCGCGTTCACTGAAACTGATAGGTGAGAGTCCGGGTGGCCCGCCGAGGCATTTTTGTGTGCAGCTATAGGTAATATCAATGCCGCGCGCATCCATGTCGACAGGCTGCCCACCGAGCGATGTTACACAGTCAGCGAGAAAAAGTGCGCCGCTGTTGTGTGCGATCTCAATTGCGTCTGTCAAGGGTTGAAGGATACCGGTAGAGGTTTCTGCATGCACCAACGCAATCAGTTTCGGTTCAGAAATTTTAGCGACGGCTTCGGCAATGTTTTCGGCAGAGATGTGTTTGCCCCATTCTGCTTCTACGGTTGTAACGACCCCACCGCATCGTGTAGCGATGTCGGCGATCCGCTCGCCGAAGTAGCCGTTAATACCGACAACGACAGCGTCGCCGGGTTCAACAACGTTGGCGAGTGCTGCTTCCATACCTGCGGTGCCGGTCCCGGAGACAGGCAAAGTCAATCTGTTTTCGGTGCCAAAGACTTGGCGGAGGAGCATCACAGTGTCGTCCATTACCTTGACGAATTCGGTATCTAAGTAGCCCAACATGGGGGTTGTCATGGCTTTAAGTACCCGCGCGTTGGCTTCACTGGGTCCGGGCCCGAGTAGCACGCGCGGTGGTACTATTAATTCATCATACATCGTTTAGCAGGTTCCTCTGACATGGTTTAAATCTCGAATTTAGGGTTAAGCGGAGTTCTGCCCCAAGCTAAAGCACGGGGAGCGATAAAAAAGGAGGATACCTGACAGCATCCTCCTTTAGTGTTTGGCGCAGCCGTGTTCAGGAAAGTGGGCTGCAAGGTACCAGGAATCCTCGCGGTTATTCGCCTCCACCGGAGCGGTTAGCACCTGCGCGAATTTCCAGATTGTTTGCGCGCATGTAGCTCAGAATTACCTGGACCTGGCTCTGAGCATAGGAGAGCGCATTGTTGACTTTTGAATCAGCGGGCTTATTCACCTCGTATTTTGTCCACAGACGGTCGAAGTATTCCAAAGCGTCATTGAAGTACGAATCGTCTCCGTCCGCCAACACCATGTAAGCTTCACCGATCTGTACGAGGCCGAGGTCGGCATATTTGCTGGTCGGATACGCTTCAAGGATTTTCTTGAACGCCTCAATAGTGGATTCAATCAGCGTTTTCTGCTCCTCACCCTTTGCAAGTTTGGCTTCGGTCAGCATCTGATTTGCGACATCGTATTCGTAGTAGGCGAGCGCGTTAGCGGTATCGTTGAGATACCCTTGCGCTGTGGATTTCGATTCGGTACCGATGCCTGGTGTGTTGATCGCTCTCTGGTAGTGATCAATTGCCTGTTGATAGTAGCTGATCCGTGAAGCTTGCTCGATACCTTCTTCAGAACCGGCGTTGAAGTACTTGTTGCCGATATTGATAAGGGCATCGGCGGTGTACTTGCTATTCGGATACTCCGCAGCGAGTGTTTCGTTAGCGGCGAAGAGTCGATCATACCACCGATTCTGTGCCTCGGGATCGCCTGCTTCTTCAGCAGCTTCACTGAGGAGCTGCGCACACGTTGAGATTGCATATAACGATTCCGGCGCGCTTGCGTGGTTTTTGTTCACTTGGCGTACCTTGTCGTATTCTGTAATGGCTTTCTCAAATTGCTGTGAGGCGAAGTAGGATTCACCGACGTGATATTGCCAATAGGCCGCATCTTTGGCGTTCGGATAGCGGCGGACCATATCACGGAAGACATCCGCAGCGGAGACGAAGTAACCAACTGCTTTCTCAGACATTTCGCCATCCATGCCTACCTGCATCCGTCCCAACTCAAAGTTTGCGGCGGCGAGGTAGTTCAGAGAGGTCTCTGTGTTTTTGCGGAGTGTATCCGATTGCGGGAACAAGCCTTTATCGACGTAGCTGACAAACGTTGTTAGCGGTGGCAGGGCACGCTGCAAAGGTTCGGGGCGTTTGAGCCCGATGCCGACAGAATAAGAAATCTGCCCGGCTTGGAACAGCGAGTTCTGCACATAGGGGATCACTGTCTTCTTATCGGCTTTTTCAACCGGTGCTGCGATTGTATTGACTTCAAAGAAGGCATTGGTAGCTTGTCGGCTGGTATCAATATAGGGTTGGAGATCGGTGCCGACCGCGTCGGAATAGAGGGAGCGCGCCTTGTCGGAATAGAGGAAACCGAGGTTATATTGCGCAGCGGCTTTTTCTGCGACAGTTGCCTGCGGGTTCGCCTTCGTCCGAGCCAGAGTTTCCACGGCTTCAGTGATGGCTTCATCTAAACGTCCCAATTCGACATAAAGCGTGGAGCGACGGATTCCTGCATCAGCGACCATTGAGGCAATATTCGTATCCGTTGAGCCGCTGTATTCGCCGATGAGGGTTTGGAAGGTTTCCAAGGCTTTATTGGGCTGTTTCGCTTTGTCCTGATAAATTAGCCCCATCCGGTAGTAGGATTGCGCTTTTGTGAGCGGGTCTTTGACCAATCCGATAGCGTTTTGGTAACTCATCAAGGCATCCTGATTTGCCTGAAGTTTTTCCTCTTGCGCGAAAGCCATTGCGAAGTAGGAACGCCCTTTCAGGTCAGCATCTTCAGAGTTTTCAATAATGTATTGATACTCTTGGACAGCAGCGGCGTGGTCGCCGAGGATACCGTTGAGTTCAGCAAGCCGTGAGTGTGCTTGGAAAACGAGTGTTTTCCGTGCTTCATCCTCGGTTTTACCTTCCTGGGCGGTAACGCGGCGGAACGCATCGGCTGCGCCTTTGGAGTCCTCTAAACCTAAGAGAGCCAAACCTGCAGTATAATTAGCACTGATGAGGTTGTCGGCATCGTTGGTGAGGGTTGATACTTTTTCAGCAGCAGTAACGGCGTTCTGTAGGCTGAGTTGCTTGCTCCCCGCATCTGTGGCGGCTTGTGCGATTTGATAGTAGCACACGGCTGCCTGATATTGTGCGTTGGGTGCAAGTTCACTATTCGGAAAGGTTTGCACGAAGAAGAGATACTCGGCGAGTGCTTCTTCGTAGCGTTTTTCACCGTAGTAGGTATGCCCGATCTTCAATTGTGATCGGCTCCGCACCTCTTCTGGCGCGCCTGTATTTTCGACGACACGCTTCAGAGAAGGCACGAGCATAGCAACGTCTCCGCCCGTGTTTTCAATGGCAGTCGCTTTAATCAATTCAATTTGGCCGAGAGCCTTAAGGACGACTTCGTCGTCGCTGGTTCCAAATTTTTCGTCTGCTTCGTCAACCAGGGAGAGGACGAGTGGCCATTTTTCGGCATCGCGATAGGCGAGTGCTAAGCCGTAATAAGCCTCAACGGCGTTGGGGCTATTGGAATAGTCGTCAATGACGCGTTTGAAAGCGGTTTCGGAGGATGCCAAGAATTCCGGTTTTTCGGAGGCCACTTTGTAGTAGCAGAGCCCGACGAGATAGAGTGCGTCGTCGGCATATTCACCGGTAGGGTTGCCGTCAACGACTGCCTGATACTGGACAGCGGCTTCTTCAAACCGTTCCTCTGCACGGAGGAGGTCCGCAAGTTTGATTTCTGCCAATGAGCGGTTATCCGCATCAGCGAGTTGGTCTAAAATGGTGTTGTAGTAGTCAATGGCACCGTCTTTATCGCCTTCCCTAACATGGCTGTTGGCGATGAGGAGGAGTGCGCGTTCGTAGTATTCACTGGTTTCAGGGATAGATGCGTACCGTTCGCGCGCTTGCAGCCAGTCGCCGAGCATCTCGTGTGAGAGCGCCTCGTTCATGAGGCAGGCTTCTACCTGTGCACCGCGTTCACCGAAGTCGTCATAACGTTCTTCAGCGACTCCTGGGAGGAAAGCCTCATCTTTAAACGTATCAACCGCCGTTTGATAGGCTGCGACAGACTTCTGGAGATACTCCTGATTGAAACCTTCGCCGGCATCGCCTTCCTGATAGCCTTCAGGTTTCGCGGCTTCGTAATAGGAACGTCCTTCAAAGAATTTACCCATCAACTTGAGGAGATGGAATTTCGGTAGATCGCGATATTCCCATAATTTGGCATATTCTTCGGCGGCTTCAATGTAACGCTTGAATTCGGTCCGTTTTATATCAGCGAATCGGAGTTGTACTTCCGCTGCGAGGATGTCGAACTCGTTATCGTTTTTGTTCTTTTCGATGAATTCACGGGCGACGGCTTCGAGTTCTTCCTGCCGACCCAAGTCGTTGAGTGCCCAAATTGCGCCATAGAGTGCGTGGGGTGCGACGGGGTCCTGCGGATAGTTGTCGATTGTTTTCTGGTACCATTGCAGTGCAAGCTCAAGAGTCGCCATGCCGGTTTCGGTTTCTCCAGCATTGCGTTGATTGCTGCCGAGTTTGTAGTACGCCTCCCCGATTTGGTACGAGCACCACGGGATGAAATCGCCAGAGTCCGGGTGTTCGTTGATAACGCGTTCGTAGGCGACAGTCGCCTCGTTCCAGTTATCCAATTCGAAGTGGCTATCGGCGATACCGAGTTTCGCATCGACGATGAATTCACTCTCCGGATATTGTTCGAGGAGTGTGTTGTAGGAGACGATCGCGTTTTCAAAGTCGCCCTGATCGAAGTAAGTCCGCCCGATTGCAGACTGAATTTCTGCTTGGAGTTCGCGATCTGCGGTGTTTTGGAGTGCTAATTCGTAGTTGACGCGTGCGTTGTCATAGTCCTTTTGACGCGAGTAAATTGCGCCTTGGTCAAAATACGCCGCTGTCACGTATTGGCTGTCGGGGAACTGCGTGATGAAGTTTGTATAGCGACCGATCGCCTCATCATCGCGCCCGAGTTGGTTCAAACTGAAAGCGGCTTTATACATCGCTTCGGCTTGAAGTTCAGGATAATTCTTGAATTCTTCTGTACCGATCTTGTCGAACTCCTGATAGGATTGCTCGTAGTTCGACTCGTTAAGGAACGACTGCGCGATGAAGTATTGTGCATCGTCCTTAAAATCGGAATTCGGAAAGCCATCAAGTACGGCTTTGAATGCCTGTCGTGAGTCTTCGTAGTTCTGGAGTTTATAGTTCAACTGCCCGATGGTATACCAAGCATTCTCAACGAAGAGGCTGTTCGGGAAGTTTTCAATGAGCTGCATGAATTTCGGCTCAGCGAGTTCAAACTGCTCCGTCCGATAGAGGATGTGTCCCCAGAGATACGTTAGTCCCTCTTGGTGTTTCGGGATAGTTGCTGTCGGTGCCACCTTTTCAATGTATTCGATCGCCGTATCGTAGTGATTGACATCGCCGGACTGTTCGGCGAGGCGTGCATAACAGACACCGATCTTATAATTGGCAAGTGTGGCAAAATCTTTATCAATAACTTCGGTTTTTACACCACGTTTCGTTGATTCTTCGAGTGCCTCGGTATACTTAGCGATTGCGCCCTCATAATCCGCTTGTCCGTAGAGGTCTTCAGCGGAGTTGTAGAGCTGCTCTACCTTCTTGGAGCTGCCCATCATGAAGGGTGAAAGAAGTGCAACCACTAAAGCGAGCCCTCCAATAATGCCCAAAATCCTTGGGTTCATTCATATTCTCCTTGTTTACATCGTGCGCAAAAAACGCGCGCGGAATAGTTTATAGTTCGATGGGGTCGTAAACCGCTGCGACAGATAACATCTGTAGCGGTACATCTAACAATTTTTGTGAAATTTGCGAAAAACCTTTGGCTTCACTCCGTTTGCGTTCATACTGTTGTAGTACGTGCTGCCCCGTGTTGATACCTTGCAACAACAATAGGGCGTATCTGCCGTCGGTGAGGACATCTCGACTCGTCAGCCGCGCCGAGATCGCACTTTGTGTAGGGAATTCAGCATACGCGAGCGATTCCGAATCGATGTCCAAGGCGACGCTCGGGACGGTACCCGAACTATCCTTACGGAGTTTAGCGAAGATATATCCATCTACCACCGGTTCATCAGTGAATTTCCAGACTTCGGAACCAGAGTCTACAGATGGTGTCTCCGTTGTCCGTTCACTATTCATATTTCGGCGGATGCCGATCTGGTGTACCGTTGTCTGATCCTGCTGGATAGCAAACGTTACGGCGGGCTGTCCGGTGATAGTTGGCAAGCGTACATCCGCGCCGTTATTGTGCAGTGTAAGTTGTGTTAAGAGAAACGGTGCTGCAATGAGCAGCGTCGTCGCGAACGCGAGAACGTAGTACGGTAAAACGTGTCGTCTTATGGAGAGAAGCCTGCTTGGCCAGAGGTGATCTGTATATCGGTACATCTGTGTCAGCAGCTGCCATCCGAGGCGCGTCGCGGCTGCGGCGAACCGCTGATGGAGCGCAGTCGGCGTACTCCGTTCAATACGTTGCTGAAGCTGTGTTGTAAACTGAGCATAATAGGCATCGGATGCCTCCGGTTCAACGTAGAAGTTTTTCAGGAGGTGCCGCGTCTTTTTCAGTTCAGTAACCTCTCGCTGACACGCTTGACAGGAACGGAGGTGCGCTGTAACAGCAGCCATCTGCCGTTCTGATAACGTTTCATCTATATAGTCAGAGCCAAGGCGTTCTATTTTGTGACACTTCGTTTTCATTAATATTCTCCACGACAATGTTTTCCCGGCCCGGGTATGCTAAATGTCCGGGTATGCTAAATGTCCGGGTATGCTAAATCGCGCTGGCTTCCATGTAGGGTTTGAGTAGTGTTCGGAGCTTCTTGCGTGCATAGTGCAACCGCGAGCGGACTGTCCCCTCAGAGCAATTAAGGATTGAAGCGATCT
Source organism: Candidatus Poribacteria bacterium (assembly GCA_963668035.1). Lineage (GTDB taxonomy): Bacteria > Poribacteria > WGA-4E > WGA-4E > WGA-3G > WGA-3G. The sequence continues at coordinate 3,838,000 of OY764073.1, forward strand.
CGGCGTGCGTGAGTCCCTCAAATTCATGAAGGATTACGACTGTCCGATGCTTAAGTGGCAAGCTGTTAACCGCCTCTGTAACGTATTGTCGGAGTTCCGCCTTCTCTGCTTGTACGTGGGGGTCATTTGTGAGCTGCGCACGGTAGCGTGTGGACATCTCATACACCGCTTCTGGGGTTGTCTCAATTGTGGATTCGCGGTACCGTTCTCTACGCCTAACAAAGTTAAGTGCTTCGTTGACGGCTATCCGGTAGAGCCACGTCTCAAAAGCGGCGTCCCCTCGGAACGTGTGAATTGAGCGGTAAACCTTAATAAAGGTCTCCTGCATGACATCGTCAGCATCAGCATGGTTTTTGGTAATCTGTACGGCGAGGCGGTAGACCATCCGTTTATATCTTTCGACCAATGCTGCGAATGCTGTCTCGTCGCCTTCACACAGATCGGCAATGAGCAAAGCTTCTGTCCTATCCACCGAACTTTCTCCTCAACATTTTAACCGATTCATTAGATTAGACAACACTTTTTGAAAAAGCGTTCAAATTTTTTAGTTTTCAGTATCTTTTGACTGCATTATAGCATTAATGCAAAAATTGTGTAAAAAAAATGGTTTTCAGTTTTCAACTTGTAACTTTGATGTTCCTCAATAGAACTGACAACTATTCCACAAAAAAAGGGCAGCGCATTAGAAATACGCCGCCCTTGTTATCGAAATAGCCTCGATTTTACTCTTTACCCTTAGTTGTAAAGGTTATACTAACTTCAGTTTCGTTGCCGGCAGCGTCGGAGACTTTACCTGCGATAACATAGGTAGTCTCGTTACCAATCTCTTTGCCTGCGACGGGTGTGAGCGTGCCTTTGTTACCTTCAACTTTGCCGATCCAACCGACACTTTCGCCGCCTTCAGTCTGCAGAGCGATGTTACCAGAGACATCTTCACTGAAGGTAATTTCGATGCCATCAGTATTGATAGGTTCGGGATCAACATCCTCTTCACCGTCTTTGACGGTTCCGTCAAGGACTTCGGGCTTCGTGTTATCTGCAGCCTTAACAGTGTAGGTCAACGTTTCGCTACCGTCGCCATTGGTCCAGCTGACATTAAGTGTGAGTGCGCCTTCTGCAAAGGGACCCGCGACTTGCCGCGTTTTACCGCTTCCAGTAACTGTCGCGCCTGCGACTGTTACGTCGCCGGGGTCGCTGCTAAAGGTTAGTGTGATAGTGGCATTCGCGGCGATCTCCGAGCCGCCTGCTGGGTTCGCCGATGAGAATTCAGCTGCTGCGGCTGCGTCGTCGTCTTCATCATCACCACCGCAACCGACTATGAGCGAGAGGGCAAACAGGGCTGCCAATACCAAAGCGAATGTTCTAAACAATTTTGCCATTAGAGTTAACTCCTTAAATTATAAGTTTATCAAAATCACCCTTCGGATAGGGTGTCCTAAAACTTTCGGTCCTTTCCCATAAACACTTACGAGAGTGGGTCTTTGGGAAATTCCTGGTTCCGTTCGCAGTGTTGATTGTACAATTCAACGCTGTATGGAACCCACGATCATATTCTCGTTAAGTCGAGTAACGTAGGGCTATTTCGTTTATTGCTCTCGCCGCAGTGCGTCAAGAACAAACCGACACGTTGAGAACAGAATTCTGCGAGAACAGTTAACTGTAAAAAGATTCTATCGGAATCTTAAATGCCTCGCCCGAAAGTCAATATCCAAACGAGTACCTTAAAGTTTAGCAAAAATTGCAAACTTTGTAAAGGTAAAATACGGATTTTCCGAAATTATACAAAAATTAGTCTCTTTTGTCAAGAGAAAACTTCATTATTACGCAAATTTTACCTTAAATCTAAACGTTGTCAAGAAAAAAAAGATACACGCCTATGACAATCAAGCTCAAGGGCATATATTAAGTATACCACAAATCTTAAAAAAAAGCAACAATATTTTTTACGCTCCAAATAAATCCATCTGTTCGCTTGCGGTGCTGCTTGTGTAAGTCTTAAGCCGTTCTGGGTGTGTGAGTACCTCAACGACCTTATCCACTTCAGTCGGTGCGAACGGGAACGCGCCAGCCCTGATGAGTTCTCGGGGTCCCTCACTCAGTGGATGCTGTGTCTCCCACCGACACGCGAGTACAGCTCTGTCCTGCCGCTGTGCATACCGTGCCGTATGCATTGTGCCGCCGGTTTTTGCTGCCTCAACGACGATTGTCGCCACGGAAAGCCCACTAATAATACGGTTGCGTTGAATCAGATTGCCCGGGGAGGGTGTTGTCCGAAACGGGTGTTCCGAAAACAGACAACCGTGTTCATAGATCTTCATGGCGAGCGAATTGTTCTGCGCCGGATATATCGCGGATAAATCTGTACCGATGACGGCGACTGTTTTTCCCATCGCTGCAAGCGCGCCGGAATGTGCGTAGGTATCAATACCGGTGGCGAGTCCACTAACAACCGTAAACCCTGCAAGTCCGAGCTGCGTCGCCAGGGAGAGCGTCAGCTGAATCCCTTCTATAGTCGGCTCCTGGCTCCCTACAATCGCGACGCATCGCTCGTCGAGGTCGGTTAATGTGCCGACGCTGCACAAGATGCCCGGCGCATCGGGGAGGTGTTTGAGTTGGGAGGGGTAGCTGGCATCTTCAGGACACATGACCCGCACTTCCTGCGCTTTGAGTGCAGCGATTCTTTTGCGCAAGGTCGGGAAATTACCGGATACGGTGAGTATCCGTGAGGCGAGTACGGGGTTGAAGGAGGGCAACCGCGCGATCTCTGGGAGTTCTGCTTCAAAGATCGCCTGCGCGCTGCCGAAACGTGCTATCAACCGTCTAATCCGTACGCTGCCGAGCCCTTCAACAGAGGCGAGGGCTAACCAGTATTCAAGAGGTGTCCGCTTTTCTAATTTTGTCATATATCTATTATATAGGTATATATGCCGTGATTACATGTAGTTAATCTTCAATAAAGTATAGCACAAATGCGGATAGATGTCAAATTTGTCAGAACTATTCCAAAAAAACACAATTGACTTGTTCCTTCAATTAAGGTATACTTTAAGGATAGCATACGCGTATTAGGAGAAAAAAATGGCAAACACTGCGATCCGTTTACTTTCAACAAACGAACTCAGTCGGCACTATGGCGGGGTCATCGCATTATCAGGGGTGACTATGGCGGTGCACCCCGGACAAATTTTTAGCCTAATCGGCCCTAACGGTGCCGGGAAAACGACGCTCTTTAACTGCGTCACTGGCTTGGATAAACCGACGTTCGGGAACGTCGAATTCTTGGGTAAATCTATCACTGGTTTCCGGCCCGACGAGGTCACAGCACTCGGTATCGGTAGAACTTTCCAGAATATACGGCTCTTCGCCGAACTGACTGTGCTTGATAACGTTAAGATCGGTCGCCACCCGCGCACGAAAAGCACATTGATCGGTGCGGTCTTCCATACCAAAATACAGAGAAGCGAAGAAGAATCCATCGCCGCACGCGCCCACGAGATGCTGGAATTCGTTGGCTTAGATGATATTAGCGACCAGACCGCCGGCAACCTCTCCTACGGGGATCAGCGACGCGTCGAAATCGCCAGAGCCTTAGCCACGGAACCGAAACTGCTACTGCTTGACGAACCCGCTGCGGGAATGAACCCACAAGAGACACAAGAACTGATTGATCTTATCTATGCCATACGCGAGCGAGGCATCACTGTGCTGCTCATTGAACACGATGTGAAATTGGTGATGCAAATTTCCGATTGGGTCACAGTCCTCGATCACGGCGAAAAAATCAGTGAAGGGGAACCGACAGATGTGCAAAACGATGAACGCGTCATTGAGGCGTATTTAGGAGTAGCGGAAGAAAACCATGCTTGAACTTAGAGACATTCATACCTACTACGGCAATATCCGAGCTGTCCGCGGCATCTCTATCACTGTCAATCAGGGCGAGATGGTCTGCCTCATCGGCGCAAACGGTGCCGGAAAGTCGACGACCCTCATGACAACTTCCGGTATCCATAGACCTGTTGAAGGCAGTATCCATTTCGAGGATAGAGAGATCACAAATACTTCCGCGGAGGAGCGTGTTGTACTCGGCATCTCCCAAGTGCCGGAGGGGCGACTTATCTTTCCGGAGATGACGGTGCTTGAAAATATTGAACTCGGTGCTTACTCGCGAAACGATAAGCAAGGTATCAGAGCGGATATCGATAAAATTTTCCAATTCTTTCCTGTCCTGCAAGAACGTCAAAAACAGCGGGGCGGTAGCCTGAGCGGCGGTGAGCAACAGATGTTAGCAATCGGTCGCGCGCTCATGTCGAATCCACGGATGCTCCTGCTCGATGAACCCTCCTTAGGGCTCGCCCCCCTCATTGTTAAGCAGATTTTTGAGATCATCCAGCAGATCAATGCCGACGGCACGACAATTCTCCTCGTCGAGCAAAACGCACAGATCGCTTTACAAGTGACCGATAGAGGCTACGTCATGGAGACCGGCGAAATCACGATAGAAGGCACTTCTGCCGACTTGTTGGCCGATGAACGCGTGCGACAAGCTTACCTCGGAGAATAGATAACCATGTATCCAACGATTGTCGATTTCGGTCCCGTGGGCATCCATAGCTATGGATTGATGTTAGCAACTGCCTTTATTACGGCTGTCTTTGTGATCCAATACGAGCTGAAACGACGCGGTTTCGTTTCGGATATCGCAGCGACGATCGTCGTGGCGGCGGCTATCGGCGGGGTTGTCGGCGCGAAGATTTATGCAGCCCTGTTAGACGGTAGGATCACACTCAAGGACCTGTTCTCAACGACCGGGTTGGTCTGGTACGGCGGTCTTATCGGGGGCTGTCTCGGTGTCATCATCGTCGTCGTGCGTTCACCGAACCCGCCACTGGCTACCTTTGATATTATCGGTCCGACCGTGATCCTCGGCTACGGGATCGGTCGCATCGGGTGTTTCTTGGCTGGCGATGGCGACTATGGACCCCCCTCCGACCTCCCGTGGGCGATGGCGTTTCCAAACGGCGTTATTCCGACCGATGTTCCTGTACACCCGACACCTATCTATGAGACCCTCGTATCTTTCACATTTTTCGGTATCCTCTGGTCGCAGCGCCGCAAATTAGAGCACATCTCCGGCGTAGTGCTCGGTGCAAGTCTAATTTTGTTAGGTGTGGAGCGGTTTTTCATGGAGTTCTGGCGGATCACGCCGCGCGTATGGGGATGGATGACAGGGGCGCAGCTTTTCAGTATTGTCGCATTTATCATTGGCACTGTTTTAATCTTCTGGGCGCGTTCTCGTCCGCCCGTTGCGGCGGAGGCAGCAACCGTGGAAGCGGAACCCCCAAAGCAGGCATCGCCAGAACGCAAACGGCGTAGAAAACGGTAATTGGCTATCGGCAGGCAGCAGTTTTACCCATCGGGATCGCTTCGGCAGGCAGCAGTTTCAGCCATCAGGATCGCCGCTGGCGAGGTTTCCTAACCTCGCCAGCAGGTTTGTTTCATGATGTCTGCTTTCTTTGCTGATAGCCATTATATACATTAACATATAGGAGCTCTAAAGAAAACGTGCAAACAAAACGGATCTGCCTTTGGTCGGGACCCCGGAACGTCTCCACTGCACTCATGTACGCCTTCGCACAACGTAGCGATACACAGGTCATTGACGAACCGCTCTACGCACACTACCTCCACACAAAATACGGCGGACAGGTCGGTGAAAGCACACATCCGGGTACGGCTGAAGTCCTCACATCAATGGCAACGGACTCGACGGAAGTGGTTCGCGATGTGATCCTCGGTCCCTGTGAGCGACCCGTGCTGTTCATGAAACAGATGGCGCACCATCTCATCGCGATGGATCTCGGTTTCCTCGAACAGACCGTGAACATCTTTCTAATCCGTGACCCGAAGGAGATGCTCCCGTCGCTTGCGAAGATCATCGGTATCCCGACACTCGCGGATACCGGTCTGAAGACGCAGCACGATCTGCTCGTCTCGCTGCGCGCTGCGGGACAATCGCCGCCGATCCTTGATGCGCGATTGTTGTTGGCGAATCCGCCTAGTGTGCTGTGCCAACTCTGTGAACGACTCGGTTTAGGTTTTGAAGCGTCTATGTTAGCGTGGGAAGCCGGGGGTAATCCTGCGGACGGGGTCTGGGCCCCGTATTGGTATAGCAACGTGCATCGGAGTACGGGGTTCGCGCCTTATCGTCCGAAATCGGAGCCGTTTCCTGCAGAATTGGAAGATGTGTTGAAGGCGTGTTCTCCGCACTATGAAGCACTTCGCCGGGATGCGATTGTGCCGTAAAGTGAATTGGCACCTCTGTTCTACCGATTTCCTTGTGCCTCCAATAACTCGGCAATCTGTTCCCGGAGCATCTTTTTCTCTGCTGCGCTTGCCGCGTCTATTTCGTCTAACTGCTTGAACAACTCCCGCACTGTCATCACTTTCTCGCCATCTGTAGGTTTCTCACCGTTCACGGTTCCATTCAAGAAGAGCACGTCTAACGCCTCATCAAACGTCTTCGCTGTTCCGAGTTCACTGGTCCCCGCCTTGACGATAACCATCTCCAATTCCGTTCGCCGCGGTTGATTTTCGTCATCTTCCGCTGGTTTCTCTTGGAGATAGATCGGTTCGACATAAAGCAGCGTGTCCTGGACCGGAACAACTATTAGATTGCCGCGAATAACTTCGTTGGATGTCTGCCAACCGACCAGGTATTTCCCGATCTCTGCGGTGATGTTTGCCTCGACTTGTGTGGGGCCGTCGACATTAGTTGGTAGGATATAGATAATACGCTGCCCATAGTTGGGTGGATCGCAGCGGGCGACCATCCATGCCTTAAGCTCTTTCTCGCGCTTCGGCGGTGTCAGTGGGATCATATTCACGAATTCGAGGGTATCCGAATTGGGAAGCTTGATCATAGCATAGTAAGGCATCATCTCCTGATCGGCTTGTATCGAGTAGTATGTCTCTTTCGGGATCGCCCAGCGGTTCTGGCGCTTATAGAAATCTGCAGCGTTCTGGTGATAATCGCCGTACATTTTCGCTTGAATCCGGGTCAGGTAGTCCGGGTATCGCAGATGCGCTGCCAGACCGTCAGGCATCTCGTCTATCGTTTTAAAGAGATCGGGAAACGCTTTCTGATACGTCTGCATGACCTCTTCAGCTTCTTTCTTAACAGCATAGAAATTCACGGCACCCGTGTAAGCATTGACGACGGCGACTCCCGAATTTCGGATGTAGTTGAATTTATCGAACTCGGGTTCTTCGTAGGATTCGCTACCGGCGGCTGTCAATTGTGCGGTATCATCGGTATACATTTGTGAGTTCGGATAATACTGGCTCGTCACATAGAAGTCGATGATCCAATATAACTCCCCGTTGTTAATCACGATATAGGGGTCAGGGTCGTAGTTAAGGAAAGGCGCGATGTAGGAGACACGGTCGCGTATGAGCCGCTCCTCGTGACGGGTCCCGATTTTCCGACGGAACATAATCCGACTTTCCGATGTAATCCGCCTTGACCGAAGGACTCGGAAAAAATCGAACCGGAGCGCGAAACAGAACCGCCGGAACCAGCCCCCTAACGGAATCCCGCCCTGACCTTCGTAGGTATGTTCCAATGCTGCCGCAACTTTTTGCGCGTTGACATCCGTACTATCAGGCGCGGGTGCTGCTGCCTCCCCGTTTTTATCCGCCTTTGCCCGCCGCTCCGCCTTGACAATCGCATAGCTATGCGTCATTTCGCCGTAGTAAACCTGCGGCTGTTCCACAGGGGGCCCGAATTGGTTATTTATCGGCACCCCGCCGATCCAGAAGTCCGGGTAGCCACCGTCAACGAAAACGTTCACCGGCGACATGCAGACCCCATACCCGTGCGTATATTCGAGTTTCAGCTGCTCCCACCCTGTAATATCATCTTCATCAGGATCAACTTCACGGACTGCGATCAGCACCTGTCGATACTCGTCATTGATTGTGTACCTATCAACGTCTGTAAACTGGTGGAAGTTGTAATGCGGGATAATCTGTTTTTCGCGAAGCACCTCACGAAGCACACGCCGATCCCAGATTTGGATATTCTTTTTGATGTCCTCATTTTCGGTTATCGTTTCGAGCGTTACAGGCTCCTTGGACAGTTCGTGTGTCACGGTCTGAATTGTATCGAGTTCAAAGGCGCGCTTTGTGTCTTTGATGTGTTGCGTGAGATACGGTTCCTCTTTATCGATGATATCATTGCGTGCATCCCATAGATAGATGCCGAGAGGATAGACGTGGAGCAGGAGCGCGTAACTGAGCCCCCATATCCCGACAGTCACGTACCACAAGAGCCGCCGCCGCCAGAAGACGTTAAACACAATAACGATCGCGATGCCTATCAGCACGCCGCAATAGATTTTCGTTGCCGCCGCACGGTGGAAGTCAACATAGAACAAACCGTGCAACGACGAGATCTGCTCGGTCAAAGGCGTTTTATAGACCTTATCCCATAGACTGACATAACTGCCCCACCCATTGACAAGCAGCAACAACAACCACATCACGGTTCCATGGAAGATAATATGCCGTTTGACACGCGCCATCGTGTGCGCATCGCGACGGTAATAGAAATTATACAGCAACCCGATAACAATACAGGTCACCCATAGCAATATTTGTATCCAGAGGCTTATCCATTTGTGCATCGGGAAACTGAACAGATAGAAATTTCGGTCTTTTCCGTAGTGAAATGCATCTTCGGCAGACACTGTTGCGGTCCCCGCTTCGCCGTCGGGTGCTGCGCCATCGGGCGCATCAGCGACAGCCGCAGCTGCCGTATCGGGTTGATGCAGATACCGTAGCACAATGTCGTCGAGGAACAGCATCGGTGTCGCCATCAGCAATCCCAGCACGATGGTGATGCATATAACGGTTCGATGGAAAGAGAATGTCCGCGTATGCGTCCAGCGTCGGAACTCTCGCGATTCCGGACACAACATATTCGCAATCGCGGCGTTTATATTCATAAAGCCTGCTGCAACGATGAAGCAGAGCGCGAAGAACCCCCAGCGAATCTTATGAAGTCCCCAGAATACATCTGTGTAACCGAGGTGTTCGTACCAGAGATGCTCTATATATAAGAACGCCAACGGGTAAAAAGTGCTGATTGTGATAAGTCCGCTCAAGCCCCAGAGCAGGTAGGCTTGTAACCGGCTGTACCGGTCCCGGCGGTGGTAGTCGCCGCGGCGGTAGCGAAAGATACCCACGATGAAGGTAACGCTCACGAGGAACGCGCTGAGCATTAATTGTGCGATTGCAAGATTCGCTGTCATAACGAGAAGCCTCCTATATACATTAATCCATTATAACACACTTTTGGTGCGTCGCGCAAATTATAGAACATAGGAGCACAGGGTCATTCAATTGTCCATTTAATGACCCCGGTTATTTGCTATTTCTGATCCTCTAATAATCGGCGATGGAGCCATCTGCTAATCGACTGTTGGGCCACGTGAAGCGTCTGCCCTGATCTTGTCCAACTTCAATAACCTTTGCCTCATCTACGACAACGCCTAAACCGGGGCCTTCGGGCAGCGAAACGTAACCCTCTTCGTCCATCTCCCATGCTTTATGTGCAACGCCTGCGGGAAGAACGTTCTCATAACCTTCATGGATCAGGAAAAACGGGACAGCAGCGGATAAGTGGAAACTCGCGGTGAGACCGAGATAGGACATCGTGCAGTGCGGTGCAATCGGTACGTGATGCGCTTCTGCAAGTGCTGCGACCTTTTTAACTTGTGTGATGCCGCCGCCGTGTCCAACATCGGGTTGAAGGATGTCAATCACTTGTGCTTCAAGGATTTCGCGGACCTCCCATATTGTGCGGTCGCGTTCGCCAGTTGCAAGTGGCACAGGGACGGATTCCCGGATTTTCCGCATCACTTCAATGTTGCCCGGCACCCATGCTTCCTCAAGGAAAAGTAGATCATCAGGTTTCAGATAACCTGCGAACTGCTTCAGGATAGGCGGCGGTAAGCAGCTATGCGCGTCAAACATCACCGCGCCATCAGAACCGACCTTTTCCCGTGCATCATGCACCCGTTTAACCATGTCAGCAATTGCGTCAGGGGTGCCCGCAAACGGCTTGGAACCTCCCGGTCCCGTTTTTAGTGCCTTCGGACTCGGATACTTCCAAATTTTATCACGGCAGGGACCGCCAAGTAAACGATAAACTGGCACGCCCCAGAGCTTTCCGGTAATATCCCAGAGTGCCATATCAATAGCGGAAATGGTATGGACCATCAATCCGCCGCCTCGGATATTGCGATGTGCGCGAAAGAGTCGCTGCCAATGATGCTCAATCCGTGTCGGGTTTTCGCCGATAATCATTTCGGATAAAGAACGCGCTAAGGCACAGGTGACGGTTGTCTCCATGTTATTGATCTCGCCCCAGCCTGTGACATCCATGTTCGTTTCAATTTTGACGTAGGCTTTCACGCCCATTGGATAAGCTTCAAGGTTTGTCACGCGAATCTGTGAACCTTTGTCTTCATAGTCTGCCATTTGCTAATGTCCTCCCTTTTGGTCTATATGGCTGTGTATAGTTTGCAACATTTCTTGCGGTTTGTCAAGGAAGAAAAATTTGACAAAAAACTGGGGGAAGTGATAGAATGGTCAACACGGTTTTAGGAATTTGCTTGTATGTCAAGATAAGGAGACTAAAGAGATGGCAAATCAGACATATCGGGTCGGAATTATCGGTTGTGGGGGGATGGGTAGGTCCCATTCGAGAGCATGGGGCAAGCATCCGAAGGCAGAAGTCGTTGCAGCGATGGACATCTACGAAGCAGCCGCGCAGCGCGTCTCGGACGAATACGATGTCCCTGCGATTTACACCGATGTTGAAGAGATATTGGCAAAAGAGGATTTGGATATCGTCAGTATCACAACATGGCAGGGACCGCGGGCGGAAGCGACTGTTGCGGCGGCGAAGGCAGGCGTCAAAGGGATTATCGGTGAGAAACCGATGGCTGCTTCGCTCGGGCAGGCGGATGCTATGCTTGAGGCATGCCAAGAAAACGATGTTAAACTGGTTATCGGCCACCAAGGTAGGTATGCCGCGGCAAATATAGAGGCACGGCGGCTCGTCGCTGCAGGTGCGATTGGTGAACCGACAACGCTTCATCACCGAGCAAAACAGCACGCTGGCTTGCTTAATACGGGGACACACGCCATCGACGGTTGGCGATTCACGTTGTCCGACCCTGAGACCTTATGGGTGATCGGACAGACATCGCGTATAACTGACCGGTGGGAACGCCGTACGATCTGTGAGGACCTCTGCATGGGATTGGTCTGCTTTGAAGGCGGTGCACGCGGTATCTATGAAGGCGACTTGCCGGATCCGCCTGTCTCCATGCCGAAAATTGCTGGTACGGAGGGGCAAATTCGCAACGGACCTGATGGGACACTTCTGCTCCAAAATGGAGACGCGAAGGGGTGGCAGACGATTACACCGCCGCCAGAGCCGAAGAACCAGTACGATGAACTCGTTGAGTGGATCGAAGGGGACATCTCTGATCATCGCGGCAGTGGTGTGCAAGCACGCTATACGCTTGAAATCATGCTGGCGATTTATGAATCTCTGCGTATCAAGAACGTCGTCAATATGCCGATGGAGACGAAAGAATTGCCCCTCGAACTTATGGTTAACGATGGTACGCTGCCGGTCCTGGAAGAAGGACGTTATGACCTCCGTGCCCCGTTTGAAGGGCAAACTCGGAAGCGATAATCTGTGTAGCATAACCTGTTCGGTTGTGCCTGGAGCATACCAATGGAAAAAAAAAGTCGACGCTCATTTTTAGAAATTGCGACAGCATTTATCGGCGGTGTGCTAAGCCTCGCTGCCGGTATTCCGCTTATCGGCTTCGCGATCTCGCCTGCTTTTAAAAAAGGAGAATCGAAATGGGTGGATTTGGGGTTGGCTGACCGACTTAAAAACAGTCGGTTTAAAAAGGTGGACTATACCTTCACGGCAAAAGATGGTTGGGTCAAAGCGACGAAAAAACGTTCTGTCTATGTGACCGATGTCGGCGACGGGGAGTGGCGCGTCTTTTCACGGACGTGTTCACATCTCGGTTGTCTCGTCCGCTGGGATGAGCGTCAAGAATCGTTTCTCTGTCCGTGTCACGGCGCGATATTTGATAAGACAGGTGCTGTTGTTGCCGGTCCTCCGCCGAAACCGTTGCAGAAACTCGAAACCAAAGTTGAAGCGGGTATCCTATATGTGAAGGAAACTTAAACATTGGGTTTTTGCTCCGATTTGTCCCCCTTCCCAGTGCCGGGTGGGGACCCCTGTCCAAATCGAATTTCTGACAAATGTTGGCAACCCTGAAACCTTCAAGGGATCAAGGCATGATGATAAAGCAATTTCTGAGCGAACGTCTGCCGTTAGCAGAATTTTCTGCACATCTGCGTAAACCGCTGCCGAAACATATCAATCTGCTTTTTTCGTTCGGCAGTTTGGCGATGTTTCTGCTGCTGCTGCAAGCGGCGACGGGTGCGTTTCTGGCGTTCTACTATTCGCCTTCACCCGAGCACGCGCATAACGCTGTAACCTATATCAGCCAAGAGGTCCCGTTCGGTGCGTTTGTGCGCGGTTTACACCACTGGGGTGCCAGCGCGATGGTTATCATCGTTGTACTGCATCTGCTCCGCGTTGTGCTTTACAGTTCATACAAAGCCCCGCGCGAACTGACTTGGATATTCGGCGTGCTACTTCTCTTAATTGTGCTCGGTTTCGGGTTCACGGGGTATCTGCTGCCGTGGGACGAAAAGGCGTATTGGGCAACGGTTGTAGGTGTGGAAATCGCCAGTACTGCGCCGGGATTAGGCGGTTTTGTGGCGAAGGTGCTGCGCGGCGGCACAGAGATAGGCGCGGTGACGCTGTCGCGGTTTTACGCGCTGCATACAATCTGGCTGCCGTGGTTGGTGTTCGGTTTGGTCGGTGTGCATCTTTTTCTCGTCCGGTATTACGGTTCTTCGGGAACACCCAAGAACACGCCGGAGGAGATGACAGCTGGCAAACCGTTCTATCCGCATCAGGTATTTGAAGACGCTGTCGGTATGTTAATCCTGTTTGCAATACTCGCAGCTGCTGCGCTGTTCATGCCCGTTCCGCTTGAAGATGTCGCGGATCCGACGAATGCGGATTACGATCCGCGCCCGGAGTGGTATTTCCTGTTTCTGTTCCAACTCCTCAAATACTTCCAAGGTCCTTTTGAAGTCCTTGGGACGTTTGTGATTCCGACGGTCGGTATGCTGCTGCTGCTGTTCCTTCCGTTTTTAGACAGAAATGAGCGCGTTGTCCTCTGGAAACGTCCTATTGCGCTCACAGTCACGAGTGTCGTCGTTATCGGGATTGCGGTGTTGACGGTCCTCGGTGGGGCTTCAAAGAAGCTTGAAACGACAGATGCCGCCGTAACGGAGCAAACCCAAGGGGCTGCCACACCCGATACAGAGACGGAAGCGGTTTCGGAAGCGGAAGAGGTCTTTGACTTCCAGCTAACTGAAGAAGAGATTGAAGGCGCGACAGCAGGAGAAGAGGTCTTTGATTTCCAACTCACAGAGGAAGAGATTGAAGGCGCAAGAGAAGCGGAAGAACCGCAATAACCTTCTTAATGCGTTTGCACATCAATATGGAAAACCGAAATTTGGAAACACAATTTACCCTTTTTCCTACCGATAACGCATTTGAAGCCCCAAAGCAGGAAACGACTGCTGAGGGTGTAGTGTTGGTTTCCTTCCGCGAGTTGGTCCCTGAAATCAGGGATACCGGCTACTTGACACACGCGATTTATGCCTATCCCGCGAAATTTATTCCGCAGATTGTCCGCTATGCGATTAACACCTATACAAAGAGAGGAGATTGGATTGTCGATCCGTTCGCGGGTTCCGGAACAGTCGGTGTTGAGGCGTATTTGTGCAAACGGAACGCCGTTTTACTCGATCTGAACCTGCTTTTGAATCACATTATGCCCCTGAAGGTCTATCGCGGTAAAGAGATATTGCAAGAAGCGAGTCTGTATAAACTTTTAGCGGATATGCGAGCGTGTAACGAGCGGTTCACGCCTGCTTGGTCAAATGTTGCCTACTGGTACGCGCCTGAAATTTTAGACGTGCTATCGCAATACTGGGGTTTCGTCAATACGGCAGGGGACGGGATCTATGCTGCTATTATTAAAGCGGCGTTATTGAAGGCGAGCAAACGCTTCTCCTATACAGAAGATAGGACCCCGAAACTTGCCAGATCCAAGCGTAAGTTGAACGCTATAACGGAGCTGCTTAAAGAAGATTGGAGAGAACAGTTAGATGAGATGCTTCATAAGCTTTCCTTGAAAACGTTAGCGGATCTCAACGATTTTGTGATGTACACACGGCAGCATCACGCTGGAGATTCGGGGCAGATAGAATTCCAAGGGGGTGTTGATTCGTCAAATGTAGCTGTTTCGCGAGCATGTGATGCGCTGATAACATCACCGCCGTATCTGCAGGCGCAGGAATACATCCGCTCTACAAAGATGGAACTGTTCTGGTTAGGACATACTGAGGAAGAGGTGCAGGCGTTATCACGGCTTGAAATTCCGTATCGGAAGGCAGACCGGGTGATCCGGACAGAGACGTTGGATAAAGTCCAGGCAATGCTCACGCGGGACGATCTCCGAAAACGGCTCGATTCCTATTTCTGTCATACAGTTAATGCTCTTGAAAATTCAATGAATCCATTGAAACTGAACGCCGCAGCCTGTATTTTTGTTGGCAATCCGCGGATTGACGGTATAACGGTGGAAATATGGCGGATACTGGCGGAGTATTTTACGGAACGTGGATGGACGTTTGAAAAGGTCTACGAGGATAGGATTAAGACTCGAAAGTTGTTCGGTGCGCGGAAGAATAAGAACCCGGACGGGATGAAGTCAGAATTTTTGCTGATTCTAAGGAAGCGTACTACCTGTCAAATAGCATCTTAGCTGTCCGGACTTCTTCTTCAAGGTACGGCACATCCTTTGCGCGTTCTAAAAACGTCTCCAGATAGCGACGCATCATGAGCGGATCGCCATTTTTTTTGTATACCTGCGCGAGACGATAATAAGCCTCCACGTCGCTGTCATCGAGAGAGATTCCTTTTTCGTAGGATTGGATAGCAGGGAGGAACTGTTCGGTCTCCTCATAAGCGAGGCCGAGGTTAAAATAGACATCGGCATCGCCTTCTTCCGTGGCGAGTGCAGCTTCATAATACTGAATAGCCTCTTGATACATATCGCGGTTGAGATAGGCATCGGCGAGGTTGTAATAGGCATCAACGAAGGTGGGATCCGCCTCTATTGCGCTACTATAAGCGGTGAGTGCGTGGTCGAACTGTTCTGTCATATTGTAAGCATAGCCGAGATTGTTATAGAAGGCAGGGTTCTCCGGTGATAACTCCAGCGCGGCTTGGAACATCTCAATCGCCAGTACAAAGAGACGGAGGTCGGTATAAACCAGACCGAGATTGTTATAGGCATGCTCGTGTTCATCATCAAGCGCGATGGCATTTTGAAACGCTTCTATCGCCTTCTCGGACTCACCCAATTCACGATAGATTTTTCCGAGTTCAAGGTGCCCTTCCGCATCTGTCGGGTTGAGCGCCTGCCCCATTTCCAATTTTAAGGCATCCCGTTGAAGTTCCCGCTTCTGCTGTGCTTCATCAGAAGGATTGCAGCACGTCAAAAAAAGACCAATGAGTAATATGGAGAGATATTTATGATTATTGATACGCATACACATTTCTACGATCCAACGCGACCTGAGGGTGTGCCGTGGCCTAATCCGAATGACGAAGTCCTTTACCGGCGGGTCATGCCAGAAGATTTCAAGACTCTTGCTGTGCCTGAAGGCGCGACGGGTACTGTGGTCGTTGAGGCGAGCAAATGGCTTGAGGATAACCAGTGGATCCTCGATCTCGCCGCAGACGAGCCTTTTATTGTCGGGTTCGTCGGACACTTAGAACCTGACGCAGCGGGTTTTGAAGATAATCTGAACCGATTTTCTGCCAATCCACTTTTTCGCGGGATCCGTCTCGGCGGTGGCCATCTACAGGCAATCGGGGACACGCGCTTCATGGCGAATATTGAGAAGTTAGCAGCGAAAGCACTCACCTTGGATCTGCTGATTAACCCTGAGATGCTATCAAGATTGCCGACGCTGATCGAACATACGCCAGAGATGCGGATTGTCATCAACCATGTCGCGGGTGTGCGCATATCAGAGGAGCCACCTGATCCGGCGTGGGTTTCTGCTATCAATGAAGTTGCACGTTACCCGAACATCTATTGCAAGGTATCGGGATTGGCAGAACACACAGGGCAAACGCCTGCACCGACGGATGTCGCCTACTACACCCCGACGATAGATGTCTTATGGGATGCGTTTGGTGAAGATAGGCTCATCTACGGGAGCAACTGGCCCGTGTCGGAACGTTTCGCGCCGTATAAAGTCGTGCAACAGATTGTGGACGACTATTTCAGTGCGAAAGGCGATGCTGTCAAGGCGAAGTTCTTCTGGCAGAATGCCGAAGCGGCGTATCGGTTGACCCTATAAGTCACCTGCGCCGCCTCATGCTACCCAGCGAATAAACTCACCAGCCGGTTGTCGTTTCGGTTCTTTGATTTCTTCGGGGTAGCCGGTATAGAAGAAGCCGATAATGTACTCCTGTGCCGAATCGATGCCGAGCAACTGATAGGTCTGCTCTTCAAGCGTGATTCTACCGGTGCTCCATTGCATGCCGACTCCAGCATCCCATGCTGCGAGTTGGACGTTCTGCATAGCGCAACAAGCAGCGGCGTAGTCTTCCCGTCGGCGTTGTTCGTCGCCTTCTTGGATACATGACACGGCGATAATCGTCGGTTTGGACATGAACTTCTCGTAAGCGAGTTCACCGATTTTAGCGAGATTTTCGGCATCGACGTGGTCGGGTGTGTCCTCTATTTTGATTTCGCGGTATCGATCTGCGAGGGTTAGTTTCGTCTGTTTTCCGATCACGGTAAACCGCCACGGCTCGGTGACATGGTGGTTAGGTGCCCATATTCCGTAACTGAAAACTTGTTCAACAACGTCGTTCGGCACGGGTTCGGGTTTGAACTTGAAAATGGTGCGTCGTTTAAGAATAGCGTCTTTTACATCCATAAAAAAATCCTCCTTTTGGAATTGAATTATAGCGTATTGGATGGTTAATTGCAAGCGCGTTTATTGTCAGAATCAGGATTTGCGGAATTTATAGATTTTTATAATTGGGAGAGTTTTACACGCCTATTCCATTCTATTGCAGAGCAGCTTTAAGACGTTCTACCGTTTCAATGCGGTTTGACATATCCAAACCGATAAGCACATCATCCAACGCGAGAATCTTTAATTCACTTTTGGGTTGAAGCAGAATAGACGAAAAATAGATCGCAATCGCAATCGCTGACAATTTTGCCTCGTTTAGAAAACGATGATGCGCGGGGATATTTCTGTCAAAGAACTCAACCGTTAAAAGAATTTCTTGGTTATCCAGTGTTTTATTTTCTTAGTTATATGTTATTCCTTGAAAATCTAAGTCAAGTGCAACGTTGTACCCAAATTTTTGAAGAATTTCGGATGCTTTTGTTTTCAACTTTTGTGGTAAGCGAGACCGCGATCATAATATGCCTCAACAAAACCGGGGTTCAGTTTTATCGCTATGTTATAGTCTTTAATAGCTTGATCGTAATCACCTTTGGATCGATAGACAGCACCACGATTGTTATAGGCGATCGCATAGTCTGATTTAAGTGCGATCGCTTTGGTAAAATCTTTGATGGCAAGATCGGATTCACCCTTTTCGCCATAATCAATACCGCGATTGTTATAGAAAATGTGATCCTGCAGATCTGATCCCGTGATCATTGCTTTTCTCCAAAATACGACTTTCTTTTAGTGTCAAAATAATAACACAACCTGTGCCAGGATGTCAACCAAATTGGGCAAGGTCATTCAATTGTCCATTTTTCGATCAAATTTCCATCCCCAGGCCCGGTAGGGTTTTTGCTTGGGTTTTTGATAGGGGTCTTTGATAGGGGTCTTTGATAGGGTGTTTCTGTGGATTTCTGCGGATTTCTTCGCGGTTTTGCGGCGTACTCGCCCAAATGCGACGTGCATTCCAACCGAACCGGAAACCCCTTGAAAAAAGACGTGAAACCCAATATTTTCTTAAAATTGAATGACCCTGCGCGGCAGTTTTTGACAGCATTGTAGGTTGGGTTGAACGGATGCCACCAAAAACGTCTAAATCATAGAAAAACAGAACTTGCTCCATACACCCCACATCAACCAGAGACCGAGTGAAACCCAACGGTTATCTGCTGAGGTCCCCCGCGATGCTGACGGTATGAAGTTGGGTTTCACTAAGTTTTTGAGGGGGTACGCCGATATTTTGCGATTGAAGTTGATTTGGAACCTCTAGGATTTCCTCCTCAGTTCCGTTCAACCCAACCTACAGGCTTGGGACTTCGTAGCGGGTTTTTGCTTGGGTTTTTCTTCAAGGTACCCTTGTCTCTGTCCGGATTTGGCAGCACAATCGGGCGGGGAAACCCCGCCCCTACGCATAGTGCCGAAAACTTTACAATCCCTCATACAATCAACGGCAGAGTCGTTTAGTGTTCTTAAAAGATGGATTTTGAATCCCGTGATGATTCAATGGCAGGATGATATTATTTAAACGTGTAGAGCGAATTGAACGGATACCAAAGTCAAACCCAGGTATCCGAAATGTGAACAACTTGAAAGGAAGGAATTGATATGGATCAGCAGTTTGAAAAATGGGAGAAATGGCTTGAAAAAGGTATCTATAAAGATTTTGCGGAAGTTTTCCTTAATAGACACATCTTCTGGGAAACCCAAGCGATAATCAAAAACAATCCGAATCTTAAGAATTACAAGCCTAACTGGTTTAATATATTTTTAGGGCAGACTTATTTTGATTACGCTGTAAGTGCAATTCGCCGGCAAGTCAAGCATCACAGGAGTAGTACTTCACTCGCTAGACTGTTAGAAAAGATAATACAAACCCCTCCTGTGATTTCGCGAGAGCGGTTTGTGAAGCGTTTCGTGTATCTACATCCGGCAGGTGAAAAACGCGCGAATGACCTTTTTGACGAAAAATTTTCGGGAAAATGTGTGAATCATATAGATCCCATCATTGTTTCCCAAGACTTGTGCAAATTAAAAACACTTTTCATATTTTTCCTTTGCACAAACTAAAAGTTTATGCTACGGGGCAGATTATCTAACAGGTTATGCTACGAAAGACAACACAGCCTAACAGGCTATGCTACGAAAGATGCGCACAAACTAAAAGTTTATGCTACACGGCTACGGCACACGGCGTGTGCCTGCTACTATGCTCAACCCCACCCAACAGATTGCAAGTAGATGTGCCAAAGGTTTTCCCCCCATAAGAGGACGAGGACGGCGGCACCAGCGAGAAAGGGTCCATAAGGAATAGGGCTCTGCCGATCCTTTATGCCAGAGATGATGAGGATCGTTCCGACAAGGGCACCGCTGAAGGCGGAAAAGGCTATGACCATGGCGAGTTCGGGCCACGCGCCGAGGAATAGTCCGTTGAGTGCCATGAGCTTGATGTCTCCACCGCCCATCGCTTTTTTTCGTAAGATTGCGCTGCCAATCATGGCGACTAACCACAAGGTCATACCACCGGCAACGGCACCAATCAAGCGGACCAGGAGATACCAAATATCGGCGCGTTCGGATGCAATGGCGCAAACGATTATAAAACCGAGGATCGATCCTGTTAGGACGAGGACATTCGGGATGATATAGTGCTGCGCATCAATTATGGAGATCGGAAGTAGCACGGAGATGAAAACGAGCGCGAGTAGAAGTTCAAGGGTTAACCCGAAATGGTAATATAGAAAGAGAAATATTCCTGCGGTGGCAAGCTCAACTAACGGATACAGCACGGAGATTGTCGCTCGGCAGTGCCGACACTTTCCACGCAAAAATAGATAACTCAAGACAGGGATGTTGTCATAAGGACTTATCGGTTTTTTACATTCCGGACAAAAAGAGCGGCGCGGCGAATGGATCGACATATCTGGACGAGGGATACGGTAGATACAGACGTTGAGGAAGCTGCCGATTGCTAAACCGAAGAGGAAGATGAATATAGGTATCCAGATTTCAAACACGGGTTACCACCAAAGAATGACGGCACGACGGCAGGTGCCTACTGCTTTACCACCAATATTTCTCGCCGAGGCGCGCGTCTGCATGATAGACTCTGCTGATCTCTGCGACCCCACCGATTCGGTATTTTTCCGGGGCACGTGGGTGATTTTTGGCTATTCCGACTTTATAACTGGCTTGAAGGAGGACATAACGTCCGCCCCAAGGTGTTTTGGGAACGGATTCGAGATAATTTCCGCGCCATCCTTCAAGACCCTGGTCGGTCACTAATGCGTCCAAACTTGTCGGGTAACTCCCGGTGTGCCTATGGTATTTCTTGATAGCAACGGCAAGGATTTCAACATCTATATCCGCCGTACTCACCTTGCGCTGTTCTAACCACGGTGGAAAGGCGAGTGCGCCAATCACAGCGGTTATGACAATGAGAATAAGTAGTTGAAGGCGAGTCATGCCTGCGTTTTTGATGATATTTCTCCGTAGCATCGTATTTTTGATTTTCCTTGCGGTTCGTTAATCTGGGCGGGAGATGCCATACTTGCTCATCTTTTTGTACAAGTTGCTGCGTTCAACCTCTAACGCTTCTGCGGTGCGCCGGATGTTCCAGTTAAATTCTTCCAAAGCTGCCAAGATGCACTGTTCCTCAGCGGTATCCATCATCTGACTTAAGGCGGTTCCCGGTTTGTAGAGTGCTACACTTGGTAGCGATTGTAAGGCACCAGGGGCCAAGGCGTTATCTGCAGGTTGAAAGGACGCGGATGATTGTGGTATTAGGGATAACGCCTCTGCAACATCGGGTGCCATGACGACATCTCTGTTTACCATAATAAGGAGGCGTTCGACGATGTTCTTGAGTTCGCGGATGTTCCCGGGCCAGTTGTAACTTTGAAATACGGTATAGGCACCGGGATCAATGGCTTTAGGTGTAGACCCCATACTGAGTTGGAGGCGTTCGGCGAAGTACTGGACTAACGAAGGAATATCCCCTAGACGTTCCCGGAGCGGTGGGACTTTAATAGGCACAACGTTGAGTCGATAGAAAAGGTCGCGTCGGAAGCGTCCGTTCTCAATTTCTTCGGGGAGGTCTTTGTTCGTTGCAGCGATAATGCGTACATCTACTGTCCGGATCTGATTGCCGCCGAGGCGTTCAACTTCGCCGGTTTCAATGACTCGGAGTACCTTTGCTTGCGCCTTTAAGCTCATATCTCCGATTTCATCAAGAAAAAGGGTGCCGCCATCTGCAAGTTCAAAACGCCCCTGTCTTCGTGAGTCTGCACCGGTGAATGCGCCGCGCTCGTGTCCGAAGAGTTCGCTCTCAATAAGTTCATCGGGTAAAGCGGCGCAGTTGAGGGGTATCAAGGTTTTCGCTGCACGTTTGCTTTGTTGATGGATGGCGTTGGCGACGAGCTGCTTCCCAGTGCCATTCTCACCAGAGATTAGGACACCGAGTTTGCTGCCTGCGACTCGATCGATTTGTGAGCGAAGGTATGAAATAGCGTCGCTCTCACCGACCATCTCATCGATAGGGATAATTTGAGATTTGAGGGTCTCATTTTCTTGGGATAGACGCGATATTTCGAGAAATGGCTGGACATTGGAGAGAATTTCATCGATGCCGACCGGTTTGGTGATGTACTTTTTTGCGCCGAGTTCCATCGTTTTAACAGCGGTTTCGATATCCTGCTGCGCGGACATCATCACGACGTTTAATTCAGGATAGCGTTCACGGAGTTTCACGAGCGTCTGGATGCCATCCATACCGTTTTCCATGCGGATATCCAACAGGACGAGGTCAACATCGGTTTTCATCGCCTGTTGCAATGCTTCCTCACCACTCGCAGCTGTGAGTGTTTGATAGCCGCGCATTTGGAGGCCCTGGGATAACATCTTAAGTATGTTTTTCTCGTCGTCTACAATCAAAAAAGTTTCCATTAGCTTTTGTCCTAACGCATTGCTTGTAAGGGTTGGGTAATCCAACGCCTACGTGTCTGTCGACTGTTTTACTGTCTCCAGTTTAGGTCGCAAACGTGTGAGTGGTGTCAATTCTTCTGGTTCTGGCGTTAATTCTTCGGAGGGCTCAGTCTGTTTGTCTGGGAACTGGATACGGACAGTTGTACCTACACCCTCGGTGCTTTGAAAATCAATCTCGGCACCGTGTTCGGCGACAATTCGTCTGACAATTGGTATACCAAGCCCCCTTCCATCTGTCTCTAACTTGGTTGTATAATACGGAACAAAGAGGTTCGCCATGGTTTCATCGGACATCCCATGCCCTGTATCTTGGATTTCCAGTGAAACCGTGCCGTGGGTGTTACTATCGTCTCCGCTGTTTTCGTTGTCCTGTGGTGAACTTCGCGTGAAATAAGTTTTTACTTTAAGTGTCCCGCCATCAGGCATCGCTTCAATGGCGTTTTTCAGGAGGTTACCGAGCACTTGTGTGATCTGTTCTGGGTCAAGCAACAGTTGTGGGAGTGTGCCTAACTCGGTTTCGACCTGAATCTTAGCAATATTTTCAAGCCAAAATTCACCGATAGGATTCGCGTGTGTCAAGTCGTCGTGTTCTGAAATCATCTCTGTACTATCATTTTCGTGATCGAGGACGGGTACCTGTCCACCTGTGTATAAGGTCAGAATAGATTTCACAATATCGTTGAGTTGGCTGGGTTTTTTCTGTGGTTTCGGCATCCGCGCGAATTGATGGAACTCATCTATCAACTTTCCTATGCGATCCACTTCCTCAATGACGGTGTCTGTACACTCGTTAAATATCTGCTCGAAAACCTCAGGTTTAGATTTCGCCTGTTGTAGGTTTTCGACAGAGAGTCGGATCGGGAAGAGCGGATTTTTGATTTCGTGTGCCACTTGGCGTGCGACATCTCGCCATGTTGCCGCGCGTTCTGCTGCCATACGTTCCACCAAGCTCAGTTTCAGGTCGTGCGCCATCTGGTTGAATCCTTCCGCAAGCTGCCCAATCTCATTGTGTGATTGGATGATGACCCGATGATCGAGATTGCCAGCGGCGATGTGGCTAACACCTTCCTGTAAGGTTGCAATCGGACGGGTGATGCGACGACTGATGATGTAGCTAATAAGATAAACCAGGACGAGTCCGACGACTCCACTTAGCAGGAGCGTGAGTGTCAACCGCTGCTGCCATTTCATTTGGCGTGCATGCGAATACGCGATGATGAGGTCGACAGGCGGTGTCTCACGTGACAGAGCGAAGGCTGAATTGAACGGAGTTATACGAGAAGCGGTATAAGTGCGCCCCTCGGTCTCTTCTGATTCCTCTAAAATAACTTTGTGTCGGAGTTGCGAACCGGACAGTAATTGGGATCGATTGTCAAGTGGGACGTGTCGGGCGGCGTTGTTCAATGGGAGCCAATTCTCCGATGCTTCAGTATCAAAGCCTGCCGGCTCAGATGTTTGCGGTTTCCCGACAAGAAATATCGGATGCTCGTCTGACTGAATAATCGGTTGTTTCGTCTCCAGCCATGTTTGCAAGCGGTAGCCGCCTGTAACGAATCCCCATTCCCCTATCTCGGTAACTTGAACCACAAGCTGTAATCCGAGGTCCTGCTGTTGCGGAATGTATCTCAGTTGGATGTGTCCGCCTTCGTTGTCGAGCGAATGATATGTGTGCGGATTTCTTCCAGTCTTTAGGTTCGGGTATAACAATTTACCGTCTGCGGTGCCGTACTCAAAGAGGTCAAAGTCCGGTGTGGGTAGATAAGGATCGGAAGCCTCTCTTTCTATGACGCGGTATAACCGCTCATCGGCGGCTGTGGCGTGAACATCCTTCTCGACTTCGTTGAGGAAACCTTGGTAATTATTTGAAATTTGGGCGCGAAGTGTCTCAGCATGGTTATCAATTTCCTTTTTAAAAGAGCGTCGAATCAGGAAACTGGTGATCCCAAAAACAACGAGGAACATGACAAAGAAAATGAAGCCATAAGCAATAAATATTTTATTATGAAACCGTAAAGCGGAGAGTCTATTTTTCATCTTTTTGCTTATCAGTTGTCAGTTGTCGGAAATTCTGTTTATAGCCTTCAACAGCATCTTGAAGATATGTTAACTCATTTCCGCTATCAGTGTCAAGGTGTAAATGTTGGAGTCTGCCTTTTACGGCGATGGTATCCATTAAAACACGCATCAATTGACAAACGGATTGGATATCCCGTTTTGGCAGGGTTAGGGTTGCATTGGAGACACCCTTTTCGCTAAAATCTAAGGCGGTGCCGCGATAGGAGGCGGTCTGCATGTGCGTCATAGATAAGCCTTCAAAGTCGGTTAGTTTGTCATCCATTTGCGTCCCTTTCGGGAGGACTAAATCGGGTCCGAGATCATCCCAATGGATAAATAGGACGACTTTATCTCTCGGACCGGCGATGATGCCGTTGAGGATTGAGTGATTACTCGTAGGACCCTTGGCGTTTATAACGTTAGGCCCTGTCCCTCGTTCTTGAACGGATTCGGTACAAAGTTGAACGAACCATTCGCCGAGGCAGGTGTTATCGGCATAGTTATAGAAAACAATCGTGCCTTTGCGCTCAACCTCTTCGGCAAGATGGAGCCATCGAGCGAGTTGATAGGCGGTGTTGTCTTGATGATCACAAGGCAGGAAAAAATCGTTATGTGCCTGTTTTATACCTTCCAAGGCGTTACGAATGCGATCCTCTGGGGTTTCGGCTTTGCCTGCTGTTGTGGCGAGGAAGAACAGCCCGACAGGTGAGAAGGCTGAGAATCGGCCGCCGACACCGTCAGGGACAGGCAGCAGCGTGTCGCCGTAGAAGGGTGATTCTTCATGCATTCGGAATAACACGCTGTCAGCAGTAAGTCCGGTCGTCGCTATAACCTGTTGTCGCCAGTTTTTAGGACCGAGTGCTTCTTGGATTAGCATAAGTGTAGCCATCGTCTCGGTTGTTGTGCCGGATTTACTGATAACATTGAAGAGCGTTTTCTGAAGGCAGTTTCGCGTTTTGAGCATGTCTATTAAGCCGATGAGTTTGCGCGGATCGAAGGTGTCACCAGTGAAATAGACCTCTGGAGCACCGCCACGTTCCTCAGCCGATAGCAAGTTATGATACGGATGATTGAAGGAGTCGTGAAAGACGCGGGCACTGAGATCAGAGCCGCCTATACCGATAACGACCAGTACCGAAAAATCTTCGCGGGCACGCGTGGCTAACCTCGTGACCTTATCAATATCGACTTCTTGGAGATGACTGCGGGTCCACGCGCGAAGTCCACGTTCCAATTCGGCGAGGGAGGCGGATGTTTCTTCCTGAAAGCGCGCGTGAGTTTTCTGCAAAGCGGTGTCAATCCTTTGTTGTGCTGTCTTCGCTTCGCCAACGGCTGTCTTGTCATCTATCGAGAAACAGAGTTTTTTATCCAACGGAATCTCCTATAGACATGGCACTCCTACGGAGTGCTTAATCCGAAAAGAACTTCAAAATATACTAAATTCTATAGACATGGCACTCCTACGGAGTGCTTAATCCGAAAAAGAGTTTCAAAACCCGCTAAATTCTTCCGTATTTGTCCGAGAGGCGGACGATGTCTTCTTCATCAAAGTGCCCGAATGAGATTTCGAGTATCCGGTAGTCTTTGGATTCACCGATGAGTTGATGCTTCGCACCCTGTGGAATAAGGACAGGCTCCATGGGTTTAGGACGTTGAATGGTGCCATCAAGTTTCAGGCAGGCACCTTCATCCAGCGGGATCCATAATTCACTCCGATGGTGATGATACTGGTAACTGACCTGCTCGCCTGCCCGAATTTCTAATATCTTGACGGTGACAGGTTGATTAAGGACATATTGTATGAAGCTACCCCAAGGTTTCTCAACTGTTGTTATGTCTTGAAGTGCTTGCGGGGATAATTGCATGGTTTGTCCTCCGAGCTGCAGTGCATACGATAAAAAAATGCTTACAAAAGGATAGTAGATAGTGTATCATATAGATAGTCCGTTCGTCAATGAAAAAGTAAGGAGTCATTTAACTCATAACTATGCTAAACAATTCAATTTCAACGCTCATTGAGAATAGTATTGCGGAAAAGGTGTCTCCGGGGACTGTTGCCTATGTGCTCACCGATGAAGAGGTGCTTTATCATGAGGCGTTCGGTTTGCGCTCGATAAAGCCGAAACGGTTGCCGATGCTTCGGACGACACTGTTCGACCTGGCATCGCTGACAAAGCCGATTGTTATCGGGACGCTCTGTATGCAGCTTGTTGCGGAAGGCGAGCTCTCGCTTGGTACGCCTGCTGAGGCATACTTGCCTGCGTTCAGACAGAAAGGCGTAACGCTTACGCATCTGCTGACGCATACTTCAGGACTTCCTGCATGGATTCCGCTCTATCTACGGGCAGGATCGCGTGAGCATGTAATTTCTTATCTGGGTGCGGTGGCATTGGAATCTCAACCGGGAACGAAGGCGGTGTACAGTTGTTTAGGATATATTGTGCTGGGTGCGCTGCTTGAAAAGATAACGAAACAACGGCTTGATCAATTGGCGCGAGATCGGATATTTGCGCCACTCGGCATGGCGAGGACGCGGTTCAATCCGCCCCAAGCGTGGCATGAAAACTGCGCCGCGACTGAGGATTCTAACAGTTTTGAACGCCGGATGGTCAATTATGAACGCTACGACTGGCGCGAAGGGGTGATTATCGGGCAGGTCCACGATGAAAACGCGCATTTTCTGGGCGGTGTTTCGGGGAATGCTGGGCTCTTCGCTACGTCAACGGACCTCGGCAAGTTTTGCAGGGCGTTAGTGGCTGACAGCGGTGACTTATTACGTCCGGAAAGTCTCAGGACAATGTGTGAAGTCGCCGCAGCGGAAGGGGAACGCCGCTGTATCGGTTGGGCGGTAACGGATGATGGCAGTCTTTATCATACAGGATTTACTGGCACTTCAATACGGATATGTTTAAAGAGAAAACTCGCGGCTATTTTGCTGACGAATCGGGTACATCCTGATGCCGATCGCCGCGGTATTATCGAATTTCGGAGAATGTTCCATCGTTTGATATACAATATGACTCACGCAGCCCCCCTCGCTGGCGAGGTTTCCTAACCTCGCCAATGCGTGTACTATATATATAGCGTTTCATGGAAAAATTGCGTAAGTCCTATACAATTAGCAACTCTCTTATGTCTTCCATAGTAAAATCCACCCAAATTGAATTAGGCCAAATTGAATTAGGATTGAGCGTTTTGCTCAGCGAGAAAAGCGATTGGATTCGCGGGAAATCGATCGGGCTTGTTACAAACCATACAGGGGTCGATGGAACGCTGCGGAGCAACTATCGGCTTTTTGCGGAAGCCTCCGGGTGTCACCTCGCTGCGATCTTTACGCCGGAGCATGGGCTCTGGGGCGCGGTGCAAGACGGTATCGCCATCACTGATGAAGATTCATTAGGCGTGCCGGTTTTCAGTCTATACGGACAGTCGATGCGTCCGACAGCGAATCAACTTGAAGGCATAGATATGCTTGTCTACGATATGCAGGATGTCGGGGCGCGGTCCTATACCTATATTTCGACGTTGCTGCATGCGATGGAAGCCGCCAGCGACTGCGGAATTGCGCTTATCGTCGCTGACCGTCCGAATCCGATTACGTGCGCTGCTATAGCGGGACCGGTGTTGGAAAGTGGCACTGAATCGTTCGTAGGTATCCATAGAATCCCGATTCGTTATGGGTTGACAATCGGTGAATTGGCGATGTTGTTGAAAGCGGAACGCGTGCCGTCCTGTCAACTTAAGGTGGCGTGGATGCGTAGCTACAGACGCGGAATGTGGTACGATGAGACTGGCTTGACTTGGGTGCCACCCTCGCCGAATATGCCAACACTCTCAACGGCGACAGTCTATCCGGGTTTATGTCTGTTTGAAGGGACAAACATGAGTGAAGGACGCGGAACGACGAAACCGTTTGAATATATAGGTGCGCCTTGGTGCGATGGTGAAAGCTGGGCGGAACAACTAAATAGCTGTCAGCTGCCGGGGGTTCGGTTCCGTGCTGTCGTTTTTACGCCTGCGCCAGTCGCTGAAACTACGAAATATGCGAAGCAGACCTGTGGTGGCGTTGCAATCCACATTACCGACAGGGAGCTTTTCTGTCCGATAGAGACGGCTCTCCAGATGTTAGCTGTACTAACTGCAGAATATAGGAACGATTTTGAATTTTTATCTGCCCGTTTCGATAAATTAGTAGGGAATACTTGGCTCCGAGATGCTTTATCGAAAGGAGAAACAGTGGATTCACTGCGGGCGCGATGGGGACAAGGGCTTCGGCGGTGGCAAGATAAAGTGAAACAGTATCACGCCTACGCGGAAAAATAAAGATGAAAGAATTTGTTGAACTTCTGAAAAAAGAGAAAAAATATATCGTCGGTCTGATGTCTGGCACCTCTGTTGATGGCATTGATGCTGCCATCGTTGAGATCACCGGACACGGCTTGGCAACAGATGTGGCGTTGATCGCTTTTGAGACTTTTCCGTTTCCGCCCGGGGTGCCGCAACGTATTCTCGCGCTCTGTCAACCGGATACAGGTCGGGTTGATGACATCTGTGAGATGAATTTCTATATCGGACACCTCTTCGCGGAGGCTGTGAAACACATTTTGAAAAAGAGTGGTATGCGCGCCAACGATATTGATCTTATCGGTTCACACGGTCAGACGATTCACCATCTGCCGCACGGCACCCAAAAATCGTCTACACTGCAGATTGGTGAACCTGCGGTCATCGCGCACGAAACAGGGATTCCGACGATAGCGGATTTTCGGGTGGCGGATATGGCAGCGGGTGGACAAGGCGCGCCGTTGGTATCATACCCGGACTACCTATTGTTCAGAGATAGTGCTCAAACGGTGGGGCTCTTGAACATTGGGGGGATTGCGAACCTCACGGTGCTGCCTGCAGACGGGACGTTCGATTCTGTCTGTGCTGCGGATACGGGTCCAGGGAATATGTGTATTGATGCTGTTATATCGGAGATGACGGAGGGTGCGGAACGGTATGATAAGGACGGCAGACGCGCCGCGCAGGGAAACGTTCACCAACCGCTCATTGACGAATGGTTGAAACACCCGTTTTTCCAGTTGTCTCCGCCGAAGACCACCGGCCGCGAGATGTTCGGATATACTTATGCGATGGCATGTCTGACGGCCTGCCGTGCACATGAACTTTCAGATAATGACTGTATTGCGACATTGACGGCGTTGACTGTCCAGACGATTGTCGGTTACATTGAACGGTTTGTGAGGGGACAAAATCCGATAGATATGCTTTATGTGAGCGGCGGGGGTGTCCACAATCAGACGATTATGCGGCGGCTTGGTGAACTATTATCGGATACAGCGGTTGAATCTGTGGATACCTCTGGTATCTCGGCGGATGCGAAGGAGGCGATTGCGTTCGCGATTCTGGCGAATGAGACGCTCCACGGAAATGCTGGGAATCTGCCTTCAGCGACAGGTGCATCTGTCCGGAAAGTTCTGGGTAAGTTCGTTTGTCCATGATTTAATAGTCATGAACCTTAAGGTTTCCGACGCAAACCCCACTTTACCGGATTCTTCAAACGAGCATCGCCAACGCGAATACGTTCGCCTTCAACCGTCTCCCACCCTGAATACGGACGCTTGCTATCTTCTGCCTTCGCACGAGAACGAACAAGAACACCGCGAGAAACGGATACACCAGCCAGCTTCTGTCCAACACCTCTCGAAAACACACCGGAGCGAGGCTCCGAAGGTTTCTGTCTGACAACACCAACCGATGAACACTTCGCATTCAGAAAGATACTTGTCTCAAGAGAGAGCGTCCGAGACTTACCTGCTGTTTCAAGCGTTATCGACTTCGCTTCAATCGAAACAACCACCGTCTCACCCACTACCACTACCCGTAATGGTGTTTCGTACAATCGTAAAAGTGGTTGTATCAGTTATTGTTGTTCCACCGAGATTTATTCGTCCCGAACCTGTACCAATACCAAAACTACCACCAGAGAACGATATGGAATTGCCGCCAGCAGAAACAGCCGCATGGCCTCTGCCTGTCAGCGTATATTGACCGGGAGAACCTGTTACAAAATTTCCGCGGGCTAATGCTGTCGTTATTTCCATCTCTGGAAAAAATAACAAGAAACTCACCTTTTCAATACTGATACCGGGGTTGAGTTGGAATCCTGTATTCAGCGTACCTTCTGCTCGGACACCGACCCAACCGTGTCCATACGCCTCAGTTTCCGCTTCTACTCTCAGATCATAACTTGCATCTTGTGTTGATATGACATTGCCCAATTGATCCAAGACCTCAACGACATTAGCCTTTCCGGGATTGGCAGTCGCTGATGCAGAAACCTCGGGCCCCGTCATTCGTATATCAGCTTCCGTTGCCATGGCGGCAACAAGTGCAAAAAATAAAACTAACAGAAACAGAAAACTTCTATATCTCATTGGATTATCTCCTTGATAATGTTTCGCGGATATCCGCGATGATTGTGTCAAAAACATCATAATCTATATCGAACCTCTCAGGGGGGCGTGGAACTAACTCGTCTTCACGGTCACGCATCCGCTGGAACAATGCCTCTTTTTCTTCATCGGTTAACGGATCGCTTGACGGATAACTCAAGTGAGCGGTTATCGTCGGTCTGGGACCCTTCGTCTTTTCGTAGAGTTCCTGCTCCCAGTCCAAACCGAACTCAACTTCTTCCTGTGAAAGCCCATAACGTTTGATGACAGATGGATGCTCTATTGCGCGTAAACAACTATAGATTGCAAGTTCGGTGTCGGTGAGTTGGTGATAGTTGCCGTATCCTTCACCCCATGCAACATTGATGATGGGGTCCTTGTCTTTTACGAGTTGCGGGGGACCATCTCCAAGTTTCGCATAACGATAGCCAAGCGGCGGCGGTTCAAGTCCGTGGGACGCATAAAAATCGCGCTTGGCTTTTTCTTGTGCGTCTATTTCTTCCACCGATATCAGACCCATCTTGTCTGCGACGGGGTCGCTGTGTGATGACTTCTCTACGGAGACGATTGTGCGAATTGGGGAGACCTTCTCGTGGACATTTCCACCCTGTGGGGTTTCCTCCGCAACAGGTGCTTCGGTTGTGGGTTGTGAGTGCTGTCGCTCAGTGAGTACTTTGACGCGTTCCGGCATCTCTGCGAACTCACGGGCGACTTCGCGTTCAACGTGCTGCTGATACAGTAGACTACCGCCAACAATCAGCACAAAGAACGCCAGCGCGCCTATAAAAAGGCGACTGCTGAAGAGGTCTTTCAACATTTGCTTTCTCCTTTCTATCCGGACATCCGTTGTGTTAGATGTCGTAGGTTATCTGCCCTGATAAGGACAGAGTTGTCCATCGTTCTGATGCGAAAAGAAACGCCTTTTATAATTAAAGACACCGTTTTCAATGCAAAGGGTGCATAGGCAAGAAAAATAAAAGAAATCTGATAAACGCCCATAGAATCCCTTACCAGACAGTCTCAACCTTTACGACTGTTTTAACAATATGCACCTTTTTCGCCAATAGATGTGTCTTTAAATTATGAAGCATGGAAAGTTAGCATGTAGAAAATTTTATCAACTCAACGCGGCGAAAGCGTGAAGGATAACTATGAAAGATTTTTTTCCAAAAACCTTACATCCCCTACATATCTTTGAAGAAGATGAAGTGTTTTATGCAGCGGACCTTGAGAAAGCACGCGTTGTTGAGCTGTCGGTTGTGATGGCGGAGATGTTAAAATTTGCAGAGACACAGAGCGATCCAGAAATCCATCGAACACTGGAAAATGTTTATGCGGATGATGACATTCTTGAGGCGTTTGAGAGGTTTTCTTAATGTGTGTGAAACGTCGAAAACGCAGACACGATTTCCTCAATAGAACGACAAGGAGAAAAAGGTTAGAGAAATACCGTAAGGTATTCCGACCCAATCTACCCTATCACATGAGGATTTTCAAAAAGCTCCCAACACTTAAGAAATGGTAGTTTCCTATTTTTTATAGGTGCGCCGGCGGTGACGCAAGCACTGATTGGCGCGATACTGCCATAGTTGTTTTTAAAGGTGTGAAACAGAAGGGATTCACTTTTTTGATTTAATAACCTAAAATGGACTGTGGGAAATGTCTTCACAGGTCCCTGATAAATAAAGGAGAACATCTAATGTTCAATCGCATGGTGAACACCGCAGTAATTCTGTTCATTGCAGGGTTATTCGGATTAGCAATCCTGCCGCTTGTCGTCGCAAGCGGACCGGGAATCGAGAATTCAGGAAACGGTGAGAGTTCTGGCTTTTGTGGTGCCCCTTACGCAGCACATTCATCCGAGAGCTGCGTAAGGGGCGGCGGTTGGTTCCGGAGTCCCAGCCAAGTAACGCTATACCATTTCTACTTGAATACCCTCGGCAGAAATGTGGGGCGTGGATGACAGGGTTTATCCGTGCGATCCACAAACACACGTTTCTGCCCAGGCATACGCATCAAAGGAGAAACGCTGATGAGCCGTAAATACGTGATTTTCGCGATTTTTGTTCTCACGATTTTGGGCGGAGGTCTCTTTCTTATCCAGCAAACAAAGCGGAAAACAGAGAGCAGAAAGCCTCTTAGCCCTTACCCTTCAGTCATTATCACACCCGAAAGCGGAATCGGGGATCAGGGGGTAGCAACAGAGAAAGCCTCGGAAGAGACATCCAATTCACCCAGCCGGCAAGTTGCTGCCGATCAGGTAGCCAAACCAAAGTGGCGGCAACATCACGGACCACAGACTGTCGCCGCCCTGATGGAATCGTTTCATGCGGAGTATGGCGACAGTTGGATGGATGAAAAATATCCGCCCGCCGAATGGTTACAACTGGTAATGAATAGGGGCGGCATTATCCAAGATTATGGGCAATATACCGGCTATCTGAACGTACGTTCCCTTCTGATCTATAGTGAAAAACATCCAGATATGTGGAAAAACGGACACTACGTAGGCATCCCCGCGACTGACGATTGGGAAACGTATAAACTCGCTTTTGTCGACAGGCAGATTTGGACAACTGAACAGATCTGGGAAGCAGATGAAAAGTTCCCAAACAATACGGGCGTTAATTTTTCTGGTCCCGGTGGCAAAAACGTCATTGTCCTCGGACCCGGTCGCGTCTATGTCCAGAGACAGAAAGATGCCTACGGGGGAATTTACGAAACGACTTTTGGCGATGATGCAACACTCACTGACGAACAAAAGTTTGACATCACCTACAAACGCGTCCATCCCGAGGGATATGAAATTGTCTATCTCGATGAAGATTATAATACCCTTAAGGAAGCACCACCGCCTATCACCCGCGAAGATGTACTGCAGGGGTGGCAGAGATATTGGCAAACGATGCCGCTGCCCGCAGACGGTCCGGTCGAAGTGCCGGCATCTCAAAAGGTGCATCCGCTTCTTGAGGAGACGCTACGTCAGCGAGGGTGGAAAGGTTATTTTGTCCGGGAGGGTGAAATCCCCACCGAATGGGATGCGCTAATGCGCCCCGATGCAGAAGGCGATTGGGGGGTTCCAGGACCAGAGATACCTTCTGTGATACCAGACGTGCCTGAACCGGTCCCCCCACCATCACAACCAAAAGGTGATAAACCGAATCCACCAAGGGCTACCGATTTTCAGGCAGAACTTGAACGGTTTGAGAAACTCTTCACCGAAGAGGGATTTGCGGCGGAATTTGAAAAGCAGTTCACTCCAGAACTACCAACCGAAGCGAGTTTTGAAAAAGCATTTCGCGCGCAATTTGCGCCAGAGGATTTCTCAAACGAACGGCTCCACCGTGCTTTGGAAACGCTAAACAAATATGGTGTTCAGAAGGGGCTTCAGCAGTTGACAGAAACGGATCCAGATGTTGCCAAGCACTTCAAAACACTGCTAAAGGACTATTGATTGTTTTTGAGAAGGGAGGCTTCAAGTTCGGAGATTCGATGCTCAAACGTTTCTATCTGCGTCGTAAGATATTGAATCTCTGCGCTAACGATCGCGGCGAGCTCTTGGGCATCCAACGTTTTAGAAACAGGTTTGGGGGTTTCAAAAATTCGCCAAGTGCTACCCGAACCCTTGGAGATATTTTCGGCAAAACCCTTATCTTTAAGATATTTTAGGGCAGCTTTAATAGGGTTTGTTTTAGCTGTTGAGGGCAGCCCACCATGAGATTGATGATAGTGGATAACTGCCTCATCAATTTCTCGCCTGCTTGCTGTTTTTCCTGCGAATTGTTCTAAGATAATTGCCTTGGCGATTTTGGGCTTAAGGTGTGCGCCTTTATATCTATAGTCATGATCCATGTTTTTTATCCCGTCCTTTAATCGCGACCGGAAAGTTAGAATGAATTGGCGATATGCGTTTGTTCCGCAAGCGAGATGTGAAACATGCCGTGATCTGTTCCGACGTAAAGTCGATCATTACTGAGAACGAGGGATCGGACTCTGTCGGGAACCTCCGTGGAAAGTAGTTCCCATTTGCCGTGAGCATCCAGACGGTAGGCACCGCCATCACCCGCACCGTAGAGTGTAGTGCCGTCTGTAGCAAATCTGTCTATAACGGTGTGCATTCCAGTTTTATCGGTGATGACCCGCCAGTGTTCTCCTGTTTGTGAGATCAAGACTCCTTTGTCAGTAGCCAAACAAATTGTTGCACCGGCGAAGGTCATTGCCTTGAAATGCACAACGGGGATCGGCAGCGTTGATGTGATGTCTTTCCAACTCTCTCCACTATCAAGGGATTGAAACAATTTGCCATTCGGTTTACCGATATAGACAGTTTTACCTGAAACAGCCAAGACAGATCTGTGACCGATACCGACCAAGCCTGTGTCTATCCATTCGGGATTGCCGGGTCTCCATTTGAAAAGTCGCCGCCGATATTCAGCGTAAAAGGTCCCACCACCGACAGCGAAGACTCCGATATGCGTATATTTTTTCCACTCTAGATGCCACATATATGATCGTAGATCCGACGTATGTGATGGGGAAGTCTCCAGTGCTTCGGGTTCAAAAACTGGGACACCGTGAACGGGGATGAGTTCATCGCCCGCGGCGGCGGTGTGAAAAATACTCGGTCTGTTCTCCCGAATCGAAATAGCATAAAGGACATTACCGGCAGTCGTTAACTTTATCTTCGCATAAAAATCGGTATCTAATTCGGGGGTGTGCGCCTGCGTATTGAAACGAGCACTTCCCCAAGTCTCACCCGCATCCATTGACTGGACAAGGTTTCCCCCGATATGCATATAGAGTCTATTATTTAGGGCAATCAAGTCGCGGGTTTCGGGACCTGTCATCCCATTGACAAGGGGATGCCAAGACGCACCGGCATCAGTTGTGCGGCTGACACCGAAGGCATGGGTTTTGTAAAAGGTCCTTTCATCAATAGCGATCCCTGGGAATCTGGGTCTCATATATGAACTCATGTTGGCTCTGAGAGGGGTCCACGTTTTCCCGCCATCGCTGGATCGAAATTCGGTTATGCCGAGGACCAAGAGCGTTTTACCTGCAGCCAAAACCTGCATGGCAGAATACAAGTTCATGATTTGAGAGTCATCTGTAGGTGTTATCTCAATCCATGATGCGCCAAAGTCCGAAGAGTGAAAGATTCTTTTTCTTATGGAGGTAGGAATAGGTATCCCTGGGTTTGGCTGAGTGGTTTCCGGGGGGACAATATCAGGTCCCATTCCGACATAGAGGTTGCTTTCGTCAACGGTCAAGGCGTAAACGGCATCGGTTGTATCGGTGAGCAATTGGTGCCAGCTGCTCGAACCGAGGCGATAGAGTCCTCGGTTTGTGCCAGCGAATAGGGTGTCCCCCATTGCGGCGACTGTATAGATCCGTTTCCCTGCCAATCCATTGTTTAGAGGTGCCCAATGTTTACCGGCATCGGTGGATCGAAAAATCCCTTTTTCTCTGAGCGCAAGATAGAGCGTTATGGCTGCTTGTGGATCGCGTTTGACGATAAGTCCACTGGCGATGCCTTTGGGGCGCGGTCCCAGGGGGGTCCATAGCTCCCCACCATTTTCTGAAGCGAACACTTCATCAGTGGAAACGGTATAGAGGGTGCCTTGGTGTTCTGTTATAGGTATGCGGTACTGGCTGGTAGGGATGTCG
Source organism: Candidatus Poribacteria bacterium (assembly GCA_963668035.1). Classification (GTDB taxonomy): domain Bacteria; phylum Poribacteria; class WGA-4E; order WGA-4E; family WGA-3G; genus WGA-3G. The sequence goes on from OY764073.1 coordinate 3,874,392, forward strand.
GCGTTTATAAGCACCCATGTTGCGTCGGGTGTCAATCTATAGAGGCCTGTTTGGGCAGCAGCGTAGACCGTTCCATCAGCGGCTTTAAAAATTTCATAGACAAGGCCGCCTTGCGGTCCGATGGCCTGGGTCCATTGTGTAGCGGCAAGTTTGGCGGCATCGTCCAATGCGTTTGTTGTAGGGTTGATCTGTGAGGTTTGCATGCCAGCCCTACTGTTTTTACCGGGGATGATCGTTCTGCCGATCTGATTTCGCACAGCGGGTTTCGCGACAATCTCAATAAGGATCGGTTCATCAACGAGCTCAATGGTGGGTTCGGATTGTGCGTCAAAACTATAGGGTTGCTGGAACCGGAGCAAGTATTGACTGCCCATGCCCAAAAGTATCACCAAGACGACTGCAGCCCCGACAGCTGCCCAAGGAAGTAACGGTTTCTTAGCGGGCGGTACCGGTGTCGGGTTCAGATCGGCAATGTGTCGCATGACGTTCTCAAGGGGTGTGTCGGACAATTGCACACCGTTAAGCGTTTCGCGGATCAAGTTTTCGTTTTCTTGTAAACGCTGGCGGGCGCGGCGAAGTCGGCTCTTAATTGTATTCACGGATACGCCTAAGAACTTTCCGATCTCCTTTGCCGTCATTTTACCGAGATAGTGGAGCGTTACGACGGTGCGTTCGCTCTCCGGTAGCTGCTGTAGGAGTCTTTTGACAAGATTTTGTCGCCGCTGTGTGTCTTCAATGTCACGTTGCTGCGCTATATGATGTGCGTAGAAGGCTTCTTCAACCTCTTCTGGACATGTATCTTCTAAGGATTGCATGTTCAACTTGTCCATTTTAGCTTTATCCCGCTTTATCCAATTAATGCAGCGTCGATTTGCGATGACATAAAGCCACCCTTCAAATCTGTTTGGATCCTCTAAGGTCCAAAGTTTTTTGTAGACTTGGATAAAGGTGTCCTGCATAATTTCCTCTGCAATGTGAAAATCCCCAATTTTCCGCCATATAAGAGCGTGAACACCTTTTTGGTGTTTCCGCATTAATAGACTGAAAGCCTCGTCATCGCCTGACAAAATTCTGCGAATCAGTTGAACGTTATCATCTACCATCAGAATCTCCCCGTTGTGGTTTGCGCTACGGTGATGTGCTTCCGTCGTGTACGCAAACGCATGAACCCAATTGAAACATCCCCGACACGTGATGGCATGGGTGTACGTGTATTAAACTTAAGGGCATTACGCATCCCTTTTAATTAAAGACACACTTTATTGTGAAAAGGGTGCATTTAAGGTGAAAAAAGCAGACTTTTTTATTTTTTTTGCGCAAGGGGACACTAATCATATTAAAACCTATGCGTTAAATATTTTCAAGAGACAATTCAGTACCAACACCCTCGCCAAAAATTGTAGCATAGTCTGTTAGACTGTGGCAGTATCGCATAGAAAACCCGTAGGTGCCTATCGCCTCTAAAAATGCTTCTACAAAAACCTGTAACACGATTGAATTGCGTCCAACATTAATTTGATTTATTGCATTATATGTGTTATTATATATGATGTAAATAGAATATAATATTAGACATAAAAACGCCAAATCCCAAATCGGAGAAAAAATATAACGCAGATTTTTGCGTACAAAAAAAATTAAGATGCCTTATTTTACTAATGGAAACCGACCACCCGTGCTGTGGATAACCGTTGTTGCTACGGTAACTATAGTGCTTTTGATGGTAGGTGCCGGTAAATCTGAAGATGCGACCCAAAAGGAGAACGACACGATGCAAACAACGGCTACGCCAGATGTGTCTCATATCGCTATTGATGTCGGTAATGAAAAAGGAGTCTATAGCGTCGCGTTTAGTCCAGATGGTGCAATACTCGCCAGTGCCACGCACGATAGAGTCCGCCTCTGGGATGCTGGCACAGGACGGGAAATACGAATGAAGAAAGATCCCTGGGCGGCTTTTCGGGGAGACGGGTATATCAACAGTGTTGCCTTTAGTCCGGATGGTCGGATGATCGCAGGTGGGATCAATGAAAGTGAGCTTGTTTGTATTTGGGACGCTGCTACGGGGGAGCGGCTCAGATTAATGCGGGAAAAGGCACCGAATGCTTTGCATTGGGTCAATACGGTTGCTTTTAGTGTTGATAGCAAGATACTCGCAAGTGGGAGTGAGGACGGTAACCTTTATTTGTGGGATGTGGCGACGGGTCGGAAGTTGAAAGCACTTACGGAAGACACGGAGAATATCTTTAGCGTTGCCTTCAGTAGCGACGGAAAAACGTTGGCGAGTGGAAATGCTGATAACAGCGTCCGCCTATGGGATATTGAAACAGGAGAGAAATTGAGAACGCTGACCGGGCATACGAACTGGGTCTTCGGCGTCGCTTTTAATCCGGAGGGTCGGACGATCGCGAGTAGTAGTTGGGACGAGACGATCCGACTCTGGGATGCGACCACGGGACAGCACCTGAAAACGCTCACTGGACATACGTCTGTGGTTTGGAGCGTTGCGTTCAGTCCGGATGGGTTGCTGCTTGCAAGTGGTAGCGAGGATAAGACGATCCGACTCTGGAATGTCGCTACAGGTACGGAAATGGTAACGCTTACGGGTCATACGGCACGTGTTAAGAGTGTTGCTTTTAGTCCGGACGGCGTAACGCTGGCGAGCGGCAGTGAAGATAGCACGGTTCGTTTGTGGGATCTTACGTCTCCTGTGTTGTTGCAAAAAGAAAAATAGATTGGATGCGCGTTTATAGGCGTGCGTTAATTGCTTGTACCAGGAGTGGGATCATTAGTTCATGGTGTCCTGTGAAGGTGTAGCCTTTGCCCCCCATCTCCGTCGGGCGTTTGACGACGTTTTCTACAGGACGGTATTGCTGGTGCATGTCGAAATTGGCGGCGGTGAAACAAGATACGGTATGCCCTAAATTCCGTGCGATGGTCAACGCTTTCAGGAACACCTCCGGTAGAATCACGGCAGACCCCAAATTCAAGACGACACCTCCGCCCTCCAAATCCTTCATTAAGGCTGTCAACAATTGGAAGTCGGTGAAGCTTGCTGCACCGATGGCGGCACCGCTCGCACTCGGATGTTGATGGATAATATCGGTACCGATGGCGACATGCACGGTGATCGGCACATCGTTCTGAACGCCGGCGGCAAGGAGGCTATAGGTGTTATAGGGCGCGTCCATTTCAATCAGTTGCTTACCTAACGCTTCCCCCATCCCAATGTTTGTAGCTGCGGCGCGCTGGATTGCGGTGTTCATCAATTGTCCTGTCTCTTCCCACATGCCGAACTTGCCTGTCTCGAGGTAAGCGGAGACATCCTCGGAGGTCTCGCCGATAAGGGCGATCTCAAAGTCGTGGATGCTGCTCGCGCCGTTGAAGGCGAAGCTGGTAATCACACCGCGTTTCGCTAAGTCGATGAGGAGTAGACTTAATCCGCATTTGATGACGTGTCCGCCCATCATCACGATGACCGGTTTTTTGTTCCGATAGGCAGCGACGATGTCGTCAACGAGCGACAGAAAATCCGGTGCTTTGAGGATTTTCGGTAGACTTGCTAAAAATGGGGATAGGTCAGTCTCTGATTCTGATAACGTTGCGAAGTCGTGAACGGAGACTTTGTTGATACGCTCCTGAAGTGGATAGGTCGTTACGGAAGACATGTCGACCGGTTTCCGTGGTGTTTTCATTTTTTCTCCTGATAAAAAATTAGACCGATAATAAACCAGAAAAGTAGCACTGTGCGTTGGTGTAGAATGTTATCCGCGAGTCCGTAAATAAGGGCAGAGATTAAGAAGCCGCTCGCGCCGATGAAAGTGTCGCTGCCCCAGACTTTTGTATAGAAAATTTTCGGTTTGCAAGCTGCATCGAAAAGGGCACTCGCCTGCCGTGCAGCGAAAACCTGCTGCCAGATAATCACCACCATCCACAGAAACAGCAGAAGTGAGGGGATGCCGTGTTCAACAGCGATGTGCAGATAGATGTTATGGGCGTGGTAGGGGACATTGTATTGTTCAGGCGGTCCACTGGTCTGATATTCATAGCGAAATCTACCTAACCCGATGCCGGTGAGTGGGTATTTCTGGATCAGTTCCAGCGAGGTTTGCCACCACTGCGGACGTTCACCCATGAATCCAGCGGGGTGTTCAAGCATCGTTTGGAAGCGGGTCTTAATATGTTGCGGCACGAGAAAGAACGATAGACTCAGGAGTGCGATGCTCAGCGTAGCTCCCAACAGGACGCGTTTCCATAATCCACGCACGGTTTCAAGTCTGCCCAGTGCGATTACAATGAAGTAGACAGCGAGGGAAGCTATGGCAATGCTAACGCTCACCCAAGCGGCACGTGTTAGGGTTAGGGCGAGGTTAGCACTCATCAGGGTTACAACGGCACCGAGGAGTAAGGTTATCCATATTTTTCTGCGGCTTCGCCAACTTGCGACAAAGTAGCCTAACACATAAGGGAGGCTGAGGGCGAGATACGCCCCAAGGTCGTTTGGCATTTTAAAGGTGCCGGTGAGCCGTTGTTCGATCATATATACCATCAGATGCGTTTCGTTTGGACGAATTATATACCGTCTCTGCCGCGCGGGATCATTAATTCGCCATTCATCGAGGTGTTTTGCGGGTGAAATTGCGATATTTTCGGAGAGCGGGACGTTGCACGCCCGTAATTCGGCGCGAAATTCGTCCGATATTTGTAAATTTGCGTTTTCACTGCCCTCGAGTTCCGCTTTAAATTGTAACCCGACCTGTCCCATAAAGTCAATTGCTAAACGTGTGTCATTTGCGTAGTACCAGAGTCCGAGTGCGGAGGATATACCTGCCGCTGCGATGAAGGCGATGACGATATGTCTCCAACGGTGCCCTAAGCGGCTATGAATGATGGCGTAAAAGAGCAGGATCGCCCGGAGCAGTTTCCAGAAATAGCCGAGGCTGCTTGTCGCGGGGTGTGGTGCGAAGAGGCAGGCGATTAAAGCCAATCCCAAAAATAGGGCGATAGGGATGTCAAGCGGTGTGCGCTGCCATCCGAGTGTCCGTTCTGAAACCATTCTGCCTACCCATCCGATGAGTACGAGTGAAAGCCCGATGTTGAGGAATGCTGTCGAATAGCCGAACGGCAAGGCGAGAACAAAGGTTAGCAATCCGAGGTAGGTTGCATGAGAGGTGAGGCGTGAAGGAGAGATGTGTTTTAATTTTGACATAAGACAAAAAATAGATAGTGCTTGCAAATATAAGGAGAATGTTATAAAATATCTGTTAAATTAGTCAATCCCTTATGTCTAAAAAGGATTTCATTATGCGTTTTAGATGCAGTTTCGTCGCTTCACTTTTAGTGTTTTGTCTTATCGGTTTGCTGTTCACGCCGCCCGCGTCTGCTTTTATTGAGCGGGAATATACGATTCGTGAGGTCCTTAATGCTTGCACGAACATTGTCTTCGGGACAGTGAAAAGTGTGGATCGGGGTCGTTTGCGCGGTGTTGTCACTGTTGAAGAAGATGTCAAAGGTAAAAGTGGTTTTAAGGAAATCAAGATGAATTTCTCGACCGGGCATTACAAGCGCGGCAGTTCGCCACAAAAGTTGGTGCGGTTGCTGAAGCCTGGGATGCCGATCATCGTTTTCTATCGTGAGCATTATGGTATTGATAGCATGTGCTTTGTTGATAAGACATGGTTTCAGATGCGTGCGTATCGCTCCCGATACGGTAGCGGTTCGTGGTGGTCATTCACACACATTGACCCGATGATGTCGCGGACGTTTGATGGCAAGACGAAAGCGTTCCAAAAGATTGTGACCGACATGTTAGCGGGTAAAATGTGGGTCGCTGCGCCGAAAGACGCTGTAAAAGTGTTAGTCCTGACAGGAAATAGTACGCATTCGACATGGAGTCAAACGCCTGTGAGTGCTAACGTTGCGACGTATGAATATCAGGCACTGCGGTCGGTTAAAAAGAGTGGCAACCAGCGTGCAATCGGCTATGAACTCACGACAGAACGGACGCTCCCGCATTTAGCGCAAGCGGATATTCTGTGGATCGGATATGAAGAAATTTCGAGTTATGGACGCTACCTCCTTTCCGCTGAAACGGAAGAAAAGATTAAGGCATTCGTAAAGAACGGTGGTATCGTTGTGGTTGCGGGGCAGGATAGTAGTGCTGAAAAACCGTGTGGTATCGGATGGCTCCAAGGGGGTAAGTTGAAGGGTGTTGAAAGTCCGCCAACCCAGGAGTTTGTCGTTACAAAAGAAGGACGTTCGCTGTTTTCTGTTCCGAACACCATCACGTCGGGTAAAATTTTTGTTGATGATGCCTGGGTGAAATGGGATCGGGGCGACGCGGTCTTCGCGACTACGAAGAAAAACAAGGAACTGGTTGTAGGAGCGAGACGCTCCGGTAAAGGTTTATACATTATCACGAGCCTTCGCAACGATGGTCAATATACAGTTTCAGTGAATAAAGCATTTATGGAGAATATCCTGCATTATGCTGTTAGTCAATTGAAGTAGTTAGTTAAACTTTGCCACAACTAAGGTGATGTCATCATTGGTACTTTCGTCCTGTTGGTATGCTTGGAGGTCGGACAAAATCTCTGCCTTAATTTCTGTCGGAGGCAGATGCCGTTTTTCTGAGATAAGTGCTTTGAAACGCTCCAATCCATACATTTCAGCGTCCGGATTCAACGCTTCGGTGATGCCATCTGAATAAAGCACGAGCAGATCACCGGGGTGCCACTCGGCTTCGGTGCTGTCGTAATTTTGTGGAGCTTCACTGAAATTTGGGAAACCGACGGGCATAAACGCGGATTTTAGTTCAAGTGGGTCGCTGTTGTCTCCTTGATAGAGGAGCATCTCCGGATGCCCGGCATTGACGAACTCGAATCGGTTGTCGGGATGAATAATAAGATAACAGCAGGTCATGTAGATGAAGGTTTGCGAACCTTCAACGACGCGACTGATGGCTTTCATGACTTCAGGCACGGTGGCATCAAAACGGATTTGTGTTTGTAAACAGCTTTTGGTCATTGCGGCTACGATCGCTGAGTGGTAACCGTGCCCCATCACATCGCCGAGGAAGATAGCCGTGCTGTTATCGCGGAGACTCAGATAGTCGTAATAATCGCCGCCGACACTGTTCGCGGGTCGGCAATATCCGGCGGAAGAGAGATACGCCTCGGAGATTTCTTGATTCGGGAGCAGCGATTTTTGAACTTCAGCGGCGAGTCGCATAGATTCTTCTTGTGCGATCTCTTTTCGGATGGCACTCATTTGGATCTCAAGGTCGCGTCGGATTTTATCGTTTAGGACCCGAAACATGCCGCTGCCGATTCGGGGCTCGCGCGCCATAGCGTTGTAAAAATCGTGTCTCGTAATCCGCAAGAATTGTGTGGGTTTCATCGTTTTGACGGTAGCACTTCGCGGTTTGTTGTCAATGAGCGCGATTTCACCGAGGCAGTAACCTTTTTCCTTAAAGAATAAGACCTCAGTGCCTGCCTTGATGATGCTGACTTCACCCTCGACCATCAGGTAGAGCGAATCGCCTTCGTCTCCTTCTTCAAATAGCGTTGCATCGGCAGGGTAAGCGACTTCGCTGGCGATCTGACAGATCGATTTCAATTCGGTTTCTGGGAGTTCCGAAAAGAGTTCTGTCTTCTGTAAAAACTGTAATTTATCCGCTGCTGTAAGCATTATCAATTCAGCCTTTGACTTTTTGTAGGAAATGTGTTATTTTTAATAGTTGTCAGTCGTCAGTTTTCAGTTGGCAGTTAAGAGGTTTCTGATGTTTGACTATCTCTCGGTAACCGTTGTTACCCATAAGCGTGACAAGAAAATATTGGTGAATCAAAAACCAGACTGATAACTGATAATCGACAACCGACGACTCTTAAAACTATTTTGCCATAGAAAAGGGAATTATGTCAATAACTGATTTTTTTCGAGGGAAAGTTCTGCTGATTACGGGTGGTACTGCGTTTTTGGGTCAACCGTTAGTTGCAAAGATTTTGACCGCGCTGCCTGATGTCAAAAAGATTTATCTGCTGATCCGCAGCCGCACGGATGCAACTGGAAAACGGACCTCTGCCCAAGAACGGTTAGAAAATGAACTTCTCACCTCGGATGTTTTTGCGTCCCTCCGTCGCCTGCATGGTGAGAATTTTGATGCCTGGGCACTACAGAAGCTGGCAGCCGTTGAAGGTGATCTCACCGACGAACACCTCGGATTCAACGATGACGATTACCAAAAACTCCAAAACGAAGTCCAGATTTTTATTAACGTTGCAGGACTTGTGGATTTCGATCCGCCTTTTGATGCCTCTTTATGGGGCAATGCGCTCGCTGCGAAACACGTTGTCAACTTTGCGAAGGGGTGTCGAGATGCCGTGTTCTTGCATGTCTCAACGGCTTATGTCTGTGGCGACAAGCCCGGACACGTGCCTGAAGAATTGCCGCCTCCCTACCAAGCATACTCAGCAGCACATCGGGAAAAGACTGGCATAGATATTCCGGAGACGCTCTCCGAAGAAATTGAAGCGTTGTTGTCTTTGAGTGCTACTATTCGTGCAGAAGTGGATTCACCTGAAAATCTTGCACGCTTTCAGCGCGAAGCGGAACAACAGAAAAAAGGCACCCGCAAGGGAGTTGAGGCACAAGTTGAAGAGCTGAAGGCAGAATGGCTTGAAAACCGCTTGGTTGAAGCGGGACTGGAACACGCGCGCTCGCGCGGCTGGAACGACACTTATACCTACATGAAATTCCTCGCTGAACATAACATTATGGAATTGCGCGGGGAACTCGCCACTGCTATCGTGCGCCCCTCAATTATTGAGAGTAGCTTTGCTGAACCTGAGCCGGGATGGCTCGGTAAATTTCGGATGTCCGAACCGTTGATTGTCGGTTTCGGAAAGGGACGACTGCCCGATTTTCCTGCTGATCCGGATATAATTCTGGATATTATTCCTGTTGATTTTGTTGTGAACGCTATTTTGGCAGCGGCTGAGGCGACGGCGAGCCGCGGCGGTATTGAGGTGTATCACGTCGCGACTGGCACACAGAACCCGCTCTACTTTCGGGGTATCTTTGAGGCGACTTACGAGTATTTCGTCAAATATCCGATGTTAGAAGACGGGAAACCGATCGCGGTGCCGATATGGCAGTACCCAAGTTTGGAGGAATTTCAACGGAAATTGGATAGTCGCATGCGTCTGGCGGACGCTGCGGTTTGGACGCTCACTAAGCTCCCGATGCGTGCTGCGAAGCGGAAGCGTCGTCAGCTTGTGCTTAAGCAGAGCGGTATTAAAGCACTCCTGCATTATATTAGGATTTACGCGCCCTATACGCGGACGAATTTTGAGTTTGAGACGCAAAAGATGCAAGCCCTTTACGAGGGACTCTCTCCGACGGAACAGCAACGGTTTAACTTTGATGTCTCACAAATCCATTGGAAGCAGTATTTTCAAGAGATACATATCCCCGGTATCAAGCGGCATGTGTTGAAACTTGAAGATGGCTATGATGAATCGGAGGCGTAAGTAGGCTATGCGATCTGAATGGATTTCCCCCGAAACGATTGTAGATCTGATTAAGACCCAGGCATCGCGAATTCCTGATAAGGTTGCACTGCAGATGGCAAGTGAGGGTGAATGGCAACAGTATACCTACGCGGAGGCCTATGCGCTGTCACGCGAGGTTGCGTGGCAGTTGTGGCAAAGCGGTTTACGCAAGGATGACCGCGTTGTTCTCGTCTCTGAAAATCAGCCTGAATGGTGTATCGCCTATCTTGCTGCTGTCCAGATCGGTGCTGCTGTCGTGCCACTTGATGCGCAAACGCCTACCCGCGAGATATTAGCGATCGCCGAGTTCACCGAGGCGAAATCAATTTTAGCCTCTGAAAGTGTGTTAGCGGAGTCGGGTGCGACGCTATCCGCAGAAACCGAGCGGTGTCTACACAATATCAATAACAACTGTGAGATTGTGGGGGGTGCTACGACTGCGGATGCTGAGATTCCATCCGATTTTCCTGATGTGGAAGTCACGCCAGATACGGTTGCGTCTATTATCTTTACGATGGGTACGACGGTGGAGGCGAAAGGGGCGATGCTTACGCATGGCGGTTTTATCTCTAACGTGCAGGCGGTCGCGAAAGCACTTCCACCAACGGATACAGAACGCATATTGTCGGCACTTCCGTTGTATCACGCCTTGAGTTTTTCGTGCAGTTTATTGATGGCACTCTACAGCGGTACTACGGCAACCTATATCAATGCGCTGCGTCCGACAACGCTTCTGCGGACGATGCGTACGGCGAAAACGACGGCTTTTATTGGTGTTCCACGCCTTTTTCAGATGCTTCAAGGTACGATTGAAAGGCAGGCTGCGCGGGCGGATACACCAGGTGAGACATTGGCAGAGAAGGCGCAGGCGGTGATGGGGGGTGAGATTCGCGTCCTCGTCAGTGGCGGTGCCTCACTGCCTGATTCGGTTTATGATGCATTCCAAAGGTTTGACATGACGCTTTACCAAGGCTACGGTATGACAGAGACGGCACCTGTGCTGAGCGTTAATCCGTATCTCAAGAGCAGGCGTGGGTCGGTCGGTCCGGCAGTGGAAGGCGTAACATTTCGGATTGAAAATCCAGACGAGGACGGTATCGGAGAAATCATCGCGAAGGGACCGAGTACGATGAAGGGGTATTATCGGAACCCGGAAGCAACAGAAAAGGCTATCCGCGATGGATGGCTCTATACGGGTGATCTCGGTCATATTGACGAAGATGGTTATCTCTATCTTACAGGTCACTGCAAAGACATCATCGTCCCTGCTTCGGGGAAGAACGTCTATCCGATTGAGTTGGAGGCACTCTATCGAGACAATCCTGCCATCGCTGAGATAGGCGTTGTGGGTATCCCATACCCCGATGGCTCGGATACTGCTATTCACGCTGTGATTGTGCCATCAGTATCTGACGAGCCGACGCAAACGGAGATTCAGCAACATCTTCAAGCGCGTGCGAAAGCGCTACCGAGTTATCAGCAATTTCACAAGTTTCACATAGTGACAGACGCGTTACCGAAGGCTGCGGATGGCAGTATAGATCGGCAGCGTTTAAGGTGTCGTTTGGCGGCGCGGCTTAGTTTGCAGGAAGCTGCCGCAGCGGAGGTAGAAAGCGAAGCACCTGATGCGCCGGAAACGGCTATATCGGAAGAAATTCTCTCTACGCTGGCGAGATTGGCACGTATGCCTGTCCACCAGATTCACCGAGAAAGCCGTTTGGATACGGATTTGGGACTTGACTCTCTCACACGGTTGGATCTGTTGTTAGTGCTTGAAAATAGACTTGGGGCGACAGTACCGGATGCGCTGCTTGCCAATTTGGAGACAGTGGGTAATGTTGTTGAGTTAGCTGAGACGTTTGCAGTTGACACTATGAAGGCGACAGAGGGTCCCCGTGCAGGCGAAAAATTAGCGTTCAGGGAGGTGCCGCGGTGGTACGCGCGGGCTTTGCGTGCGGTGATTACTGGGATCTACAAACGCTACTTCTCGCTTGAATGCCAAGGACTTGAGCATATTCCGCAAGGGAAACCGTATATTATCATGCCGAATCACACGAGCCACCTTGATACGTTGACGGTGATTACGGCACTTGGCGTGAAGGCATATCGGCTCTGGACGCTCGCCGCGCGTGATTATTGGTTTGCCACGCGGCTCCAAGGATGGTTCGCCCGGACGTGCCTCAACGCGCTGCCGATAGAGCGGGAAGGCAATTTTACGGAATTTCTACGGGATTTGCGGGCGGCGAATGAAGTGATGGTGCAAAATAACGGTTTACTTATCTTCCCTGAGGGCACACGTTCACTTAATGGCGATCTTCAACCTTTTCAACCGGGGGTGCTGAGTCTGCTCATCTACGGTCCGAGCGTTCCGGTGATACCGGCTTATATTGAAGGGACGTATCATGCGTTGCCGAAGGGTCAAAACTTGCCGAAGAAGCATCCGGTGCGTATTGCTTTTGGGGAGCCGCTCACCTTTCCGCTGGAAAGCTGGGGGATCCAAGACGGGACACCAATTGATCCGGCGCGATACCAAGAGTTTTTGGAATTGGCACAAGATCGCGTTGCTGATCTTGGGGAAATACTGAGACGACAGGAAGGAGCTTAGGAAGTTTTATTATGTCGGATGTGCACCCGAAAAAGACAGCTGCGTTCTTTGATGTAGATGGTACCTTGTTGAAGTCTACGATTGTGCATTACTACATCTGGATGCGTTCTGGCAAGGCACCATTCCCCCTAAAACAGTTGTGGTTGATTGCGTTTCTTCCCAAAATCGTTTATTATCTGATTTTGGACAGTATAAGTCGTCCACGTTTCAATGCGGTGTTTTATCGTAACTATCGCGGGATGAATGCTGCGGAGATGAAAACGTTGTCGACAGAGATGTTTGCGCGTTATCTACGTCCGAAGATATTCTCGGAAGCGGTGTCAGAAATTCAGGAACACAAGCAAGAGGAAAGAGTCATTGTTTTTGTGACTGGGTCGCTCGATTTTATTGTTGAACCGATTGCGGATTACCTTGCGGTTGATGTCGTATTGGCACCGAAACTCCGCGAGCAGGATGGGTTGTTTACAGGTGAGCTCACGACGGCACCGCTTATCGGGACGGAGAAGGCGAGGGCAGTGCGCGAGTTCGCTGCGCAAAACGAGATTTCGTTGGAAGGCAGTTATGCTTACGGTGACAGTGAATCGGATGTGCCGATGTTAGAATGTGTTGGGAATCCGGTTGTCGTCAATCCGGGAAAAGCACTCCGCGAGGAGGCACTTGCTTCTGGTTGGGAGATGCATGAGTGGTTATAAAGGAGAATAAATTATGCATGTTAGGCGTTATTTTGAGTCTATGTCGGAACCGAGCGATACGATGTTTGTTGAAATTGGGGACAGGTATCGGTTTACGCGTCGGGGTGACGATTGGTTGAAATTCCGTACGGATCTGATTGAGCTGTTGGCGCAGACGGTTTCTGATGCGTTGTCGGAGGAATTCGCAGCGGCGACGGAGGATTGGGACAGCGAAGTGTAAAAAGGCATCAATAATCACTGACTTTATTGGCATTCTTACAATTCATTATTGACGAGCTCTTCCTCATCGACACCAAACAGAGAGAGTCCGTAATCCGCCATCAAATACCAGAACTCTTCGCGTGGCACGCCTGCAAGGCGCGAGGCGAGACCACTGCTGAGTTCGTCGTTTGCGTAGTACTTCATTGCCAATGCTATCCGCGCTTCTTTATCAATTTTAAACGGTTCGCTCCGCGGGGTCAATAGTTCGGCAATCTCTTCCGGTAGATGAACCCCTATTTTGCGTTCAAAAGCAGCAATGCTTTCGTAGATATTGTGAAATGCAGCGGCGACATCCACACCCTGAAGGATCGCAGCTGTTAGGTCGGTCTTTGCTTCTTCCCACCTTTTAGAAAGCAACCACGCTTCACCCCTTATCCAGTAGGATTCGGCAACCTTTGGCTTCCGTTTTATGACTTCACTATAATCCGCAATTGCCCCGTCAATCTCGGCTTTTTCGCGATAGGCGTTCCCCCGACGCGTGTATGCCTCCACCAGTTTTGGATTGAGTTGTATCGCTTTGTCATAATCTGCGATCGCCTTGTCCAATTCGCTTTTGTCGTAGTAAACCTGTCCACGATTGAGGTATGCTTCGACAAATTCTGGGTTGCACGCGATGGCTTTACTGTGATCTGCGATTGCCTTGTCCAACTCGCCTTGTTCGTTATAAATGAGACCGCGGCAGGTATAGGGCTCCGCAAGTTCTGGGTTGAGTGCTATGGCTTTGTTATAATCTTCAATCGCCTTGTCTACCACGCCTTTATCACGATAAGCTTTACCTCGTTCCGTATACGCTCCTGCAAACCTTGGATCCAGTGCTATTGCTTTGTTATAGTCTTCAATAGCAAGGTCTACATCCCCTTTGCAATGGTAGGTTATACCGCGCTGAGTGTAGGCATCAGAAATCGTCTCAAGTTTGAGACGTATCGCTGCACTAAAGTCCTGGATGGCTTTCTCAAAAACCAGCAGGTTTCGGTAAGCCATCCCGCGGCCATAATAGGCAAGTGGGTCGTCAGGTGTGAGGCTTATGGCTTTGCTAAAATCAGTGATTGCCCGGTAAAACCTGCCTTTTTCTAAATAAGCATCACCACGTCCAATATAGACAATGACAATAAATTCTGGTTTCACCTTGAAGTCTCTAGTCAGTTCTATTGTCTTGCTAAAATCATCAATTGCCCGATTGTACTCACCCTTTGAACAGTAATATAGCGCGCGATGATTATACGTATAGGGAAAGTCGGGTTTGAGTTTTATAGCAGTGTTATAGTCTTCAATTACCTTTTCACTCTCGCCTTTATTGGCACAAGTAGTAATTCCGCGTTGGAAATATGCCGCAGCAAACTTTGGATTCAAGTTTATAGCAGTGTTATAGTCTTCAAGGGCTTGGTCATATTCGCCTTTGATACTATAAATGTTGCCGCGGTTCACATAGACTTCGGCAATTCTTGGATCAAGCTCTATTGCTGTGTTATAGTCTTCAAAGGCTTGGTCATATTGACACACTTCGAGGTAAACCGTACCACGATTGTTATACGCATGGGCGTGATCAGGTTTGAGTTCTATAGCTTTGGTGTAGTCTTTGATAGCATTTTTTAACTTACCTTTGTCTGCGTAAGCGTTCCCGCGGCAGTAATAGGCTCCAGCGAATTTTGGTGAAGTTGCAATCGCCTTATTAAAGGCTGCGATTCCCTTGTCATACTCGCCGTTTTCACAATAAGCAATGCCACGGCTAGTGTACATCCGCACTTTATTACGAGTGACAGTTGCTATCTTGGTAGAACCTTCAGTAACCTCGCTATATGTGCCTATGTGCCGATAAGCGGGGCGGAGAGTTAGGAAATCTATATTGGGTTGTAGCATCACTTTTTCTCCTCTACAATGAATGCGGATTGTTTGAGGGTAATGATACCATATCAAACGGACGAAGGTCAACCAAAATTTGAATCGCGAATTTCACAGATGACACGGATGACGCGGATTATCCTACCCCCATCGGTAATGTCAGATGACACAGATTCAGAAATCCGTGAAACCTGCACAATCCGCGTCAATCCGCGATTTGCGGCGTACTCGCCCAAATGCGACGTGCATTCAGATAGTTTATTCCGAGTATAAGCGCGACTTCCGAATGCGATCTCTGTTCTGTTTTCATCTGGCGGCTTCAGCGACCTGCTCTCCTAATTCACTCGGATGAATGGATAGGTATTCTCTCACTTCCAGATTCATCCGATTGATTTCGGCAAGAAAACCACCCGCGGATAACTCATAATTCCGTGGATTGGTTTCAAACGCTTTGAGTCTTTCAACTATTTTTTCAAAGTGTCTAATGCGTTCCAGTGTTGCTTCAAGTTCTTGATTGCTCTGAATCATCATCGTTTCTCTTTTGCACCAGCGGAGCGGTATGTATAATATCGTCTGAACTGTGATTTATGGGATTATAGGATTACCAAGATAAGACCGGCAGATGGACAACACAGTTTCAGGCATCGTTCGTTTCCTTTAGAGTTATATCTGTTGAGTTTACACGATTTTTCGGAAATACGCAAGTGTTAATTGTTACGTATCCAGAGACATTTTTTGTTTTTGTTGAAGAATTCACCATTCCCATACACCTCCTATCCTGATAATCTCTAAATCCCATAAATCACAGTTCTGACAGTTTCAACAATTGAATGGCTCTGAAGGAACTTTACAGACTGCTTGACAAAGAAATTCTTTTGGGTTAAAATGGCAGGCAGCGTTTATGACTAATCAATAATCAGAAACTCTCAACGGAAGCACACCCCTTATGTCAAATTTAATCACTGATGCGCAGGCGTTGGAAGCAGAAGGTAGACTGGCCGAGGCTATTCAGGTCTACGATGCTATTCTCAACACAATAGAGGATACCGCAACGCTCGCGCTTGTTCATTTTCGGCTCGGTGTTATCTATCACGGATGGCGAGAACTGTTCACGGCGCAACGGTTTTTTGCTAAAGCGCATCAGCTTGATCCGAGCAATACGGACATCCGGGACGCAATAGAGTCTCTCAATCAGCATTTTTTGGAAAATCGGGAGGCGGTTGCGGATGAGATGTCGCGTAAAAATAGCGACCAGATCGTGTCGCTCTTCCGTATCGCTACGGGGATTAAGCTGCTGACGATGGATAAACCGGTACAAGCCTACCCCTTACTCAGAAGCCGAACTAAGATTTTTCCGAACGCTGCGATGGCGAAGCACCTCCTGACCGATATTCAGATTACGGAAGATGAGCGGAATTCAGCGATCAATTTCTTGCTGGAGCGGGATTGGCTTAGGAATACCGGGGCGTTGCTTTATACAATAACGGAGAAAGGGTTATATAACTTTTATGTTGAACTTGCACAGTTGCACGTTGCCAACGCTGCGTGGGCAGAGGCGGTGATGTGTTATGAGCAAGCATATTGGTTGGATTCGGAACAAGCGCATTTGCGTTATCAACTCGTTATCTGTCACACGGGGGCGGAGGCTTGGGATACAGCAGTTGCGCTTATTCAGGAGCTTCCGGCCGAAGCAGTACCAGAAGGTGTAGACCCTATCGCATATCACACCGCTGTGGCGCAGAGCTATGACCGTGTTTATCAGAAGACGCAAGACGCGGCGGCGAAACAGAAAGTGATTGAAGCATGTGAAGCGGTGTTGCAATTGGATAAGAAGGCAAAAGAGGTTTCAAAGCTCCTTGCATTGTACCAAGATAAGAAAGCGTGGTGGCGTAGATGAGAGAAACGCAATTGACAAAAAGCCGAGCATCTGGTAAAGTGTTACCATATTTGGTGTTTTTAAGAGACTTCCTAACTACGTCCTAAAATTTGTGGAGGAGAGAGATGGCAGCACGTTTGGCAATAGATGGCGGAACGCCGGTTATCCCGGAACCTATACCGGGGGGAATGCACGGGCCGAGTGTGATAGATGAACGTGAGATTGATGCTGTGACCGAGGTCTTGCGCAGTGGTAAACTTTTCCGGTTCGTTGAGGATTCAAAGGTAGCGAGTTTTGAGAAGGAAGCGGCTGCATACCTCGGTGCAAAACACGCCTTGATGGTGAATTCAGGTACTTCGGCACTGGTCTGCGCGCTCACGGGTATCGGCATCGGACCGGGGGATGAAGTGATTTTACCGGGCTATACCTTCATTGCGACGGCTGCTGCTATCGTTGGTGTGGGTGCGATCCCTGTCATCGCGGAGATTGACGATTCACTCGGCTTAGATGTCGCCGATGTTGAACGGAAAATTACACCGCATACGAAGGCTATTTTACCGGTACACATGCAAGGGGTGCCGTGCCGGCTTGAGGCGATTGTTGAACTTGCACAACGACACAACCTTCTTGTCGTTGAGGATTGCTGTCAGTGTGTCGGCGGGCAGTATAAGGGGAAGTATGCTGGTACTTGGGGAGATGCAGGGGCATGGAGTCTGAATTACTACAAGGTGATTTCTTGTGGGGAAGGTGGACTCGTTTTTACCGATGATTATGATGTTTATGAGCGCGCGGCGTTCGCGGCGGAACCCGGGCTGCCGATGTGGATGAGCGATTCTGAATGGCAGAATAAACCCTTCTCGCGGCAGTGCTACCGGACGAGTGAGATTTTAGGGGCGATTGCGCGGGTGCAACTCTCAAAGTTGGGGGATATCCTTGGACATACACGCCGTCTGAAAAAGGCGTTCACGGCGGAACTCGCTGAAGAACCGAAGGGTTATATCCGTCAACATGTGGATGACCCGACCGGGGAGTGTGGTATCAGTGCTGCGATTATTGTGCGCGATGTGGAACTTGCGAAGCAGTACGCCGATGCGCTCCGGGCAGAAGGACTCAACGCTGGCACTGCTTATAACGAAGGTTTCCCGGATCGGCATATCTATACCTATTGGGACTCTATTCTGTTCAAACATTCACCGGACGCGTCAGGGTATCCGTGGAAGGATCCACGCTATAAAGGGGATGTTGAATATTCACCGGATATGTGTCCGCAGACGTTGTCAATTTTAGGGCGCGCGCTACGGTTTGGGTTTAATGTGAATATGCAAGAAGAGCATGCGCGTTTGATGGCGGCTGCGATTAATAAGGTAGACGATGCGCTGGGGTAGCATCCAAAAGTGTTGGGTTTCACTGCGTTCAACCCAACCTACAAGGGATAATGGTAGTACCCAAAAGTGTTGGGTTTCACTGCGTTCAACCCAACCTACTGGGGATGACGTAGGTACGCCGGGCGATTTCGGTGAAACCTAATTTTTCTGCTACCCGAAGTGACGCGAAATTGTCTTCACCGCAGCTCCAGACCGGCACTTTGCCAGCGGCTTGGATTTCTTGAGCGACCAGGGATGCCGCGGCGGTGGCGAAGCCTTTTTTCCGCCACTGCTCAAGTGTGGAGACACCGATATCGGTATGTAGGTCGGTTTCTGCGTAGGTGTGCGCGATGGCGACGATGTGGTTGTTTACAATAGCACCGGCGGCAATGCCATCCATTACCATCGCTTGGTGTGTTTCGTAACCGTTTCCTTGGACTTCCGCAGGCACCGTTGCCAACAGCGGGACATCTTCCGGTGTCAAACGACGAACTGCGGCGTTCGGATAGCGGTGAACGGGTTTTAAGAGCGCGTGATAGACATCGCCGTAATAGCGGATAGGGGTATGGGTGTCTGCTTCGATAAGTCTACCGAGGGGTTCGGCGCAGATCGTGTTCACGTTGATACAAGTCCATCCGTGCGTGGCTTTCAAGAGTTGCCACAACGCATCGGCATCGGTACCGAAACCACAGGGTTCTTCAGGACAATAAGTATCAAAAATAAGTGCGGCGGTGACCTCCGGCAGCGTACCGGCGATGTAAGCGTGGCACCTCCCGTTTTTTAGGCGGGCGGCGGGGATGACTGTCATCGGCGTATCACCGAGGACATCCGCGAGAAGAAGGCATTCTTGGGACGTGAGTTTAGGCATTTTAATAGTTGGCGGTTATCAGTTTTCAGTTTTCAGTGATTCATTGCAGGTTAAAAACGGGCAATAAATGGTTTCCCTACTACGAACGACCGAGTTAATGATGGTTTAAAACATGAAGATTACGATTTTGGGTTCAGGCACTTCAACAGGTGTTCCTGAGTATAAATGTGAGTGCGAGACATGTAAAGATGCACGGGATGTTAATTCAAAAAACTACCGGACTCGTTCATCAATCCATATAGAGAAAGAGGGGAAACACCTCCAATTTGATCTGGGACCTAATTTTATGGATCAGATTGTCCGGAATCGGATTGAGTGGATAGATGCTGTTATCTTCACGCACTCACATGCTGACCACGTTAGTGGCACAAACGATATTGTGATGCCGTGTCGGAAACAGCAGATGGATATGCCTATCTACGGTCCCGAGCAGACAATGCGTATCTTACAACGGAACTTCGATTATATGTTCACAAAGGAGACGTTCCAAGGTGGCGGTGTTGGTCATCTGCTTCCGAATGTGGTTGCGCGGGATGAGCGGTTTACGTTGCTCGGTTTTGATATTACGCCGATCCCGGTTGAGCATGGAAATGTTGAGACTTACGGCTACCGGATCGATGATTTTGGGTATATACCGGATGTGAAACGACTGCCGAAAGCATCACAGGACCTGCTCAACGGGATTGAGGTGCTGGTGATTGACGCGCTGAGTTTCAATCCGCGGCATCCGACACACCTTTCGGTTGGCGAGGCGTTGGAGATTAGCGATGCGGTGAAGCCGAAGCAGACGTATTTCACACACATCATGCATCGGCTTGATCATCGCTATTTCCCGGAGCAGTGTGCAGAGATGGATATTGAGCTTCCGGATAACGCGTATCTCGCTTATGATGGTCAGGTTATTGAAGTGTAAGCTACTTACCCCAACCGCCGCCTTGGGGTGGTTTACGTTGTTGTAGAATAACGCGCTCGCCTTCGGTTACGCCGCTTTTGATGATAACTTTGGTCTCGTTCTGCATGCCTGTTTCAACGGGTGTTCTCTTGCCTTTAGGACTTCCGTCGTCCAACATGACGAACTTGCCTTTTGAAACTTCGATTTGTGCACGCACGCCATCAGCTTCCTTTTTGCCTTTGACGAGGAGTGATACGGTCGAGGGCCCTGGCATGATCCCGCGCTGACTGCTATCCAAGCTGATGGTCACGGTGCCGCTCCCGACACTTTCAACTGTCCCCTTGAAAGTTTTTTCGCTGATCGTCTGCATCTCAATCTGTTGCTTCGGTTTGAAGGGTCCGGTATCCGCTACCTGTGCTTTGACGGTTACACCCTTTTCGTTGATGATGGCATCAATAGGTGCCATCAGGACATTCTTTTCTTCGTAGGTGATGATGTCGACATCTGTGCTCATGCCGGGTTTGAGCTCTTCTGGGGATCCGAGGACTTCTATCATAACCTCGAAAGAGATGATATTGTCCTGTTGCTGCCCACTCGGCGAGATTTCATAGACTCTGCCTTCATATACCTTGGTTTGGTAGGCATCGACTTTTATCTTTGCCGCCTGCTCTTCGTTTAACCGTTCCATATCGACTTCATTGATGAAGGTCTTGACGACCATTTTGGTGGGGTCGACGATTGTCATGAGCGGTGGACTTTGCGAGAAGGCTGAGCGTCCGGAGGTTACAATTTCGCCCTCTTCAAGTTCGAGAAGTGTGACGATGCCTGTCATAGGTGCTTTGATGGTCGTCCACTCCAGGCGTTCGTTCTGGTTCTTTAGGGTGCTCTCGCGGCGGAGTTGATTGGCATCGGCACTCACTCTGGATTGCTCGGTCAACAATTGCTCGTTTTCGTGGTTGAGTTGCAACTCGTTTAACCGGGTTTTAGAATTTTCGACGCGAAGTCGTGCCTCTTCTTCTGCGTTCTTCCGCATCTTTCGGAGGTCTTCGAGGTTCTGCTTCTGGTTTTCCAATGTGAGTTCGCGTGAGGCGATGGAGGTTTCCCGGACTTTAATAGTTCTTTGCTGTGAGTTGATTGTCTGTTCCTGTGATTCTACGCGTTTTTGGGCGTTTTTATATTGGACTTGAGCGTTGACATGCTGAGCTTGTGTGTCCTCCAAAACTTTTTTGGAGACCAATCCCTTTCCATGGAGCTCAGTGTTTCGGTCAAGTTCGGATTTCGCGTTATCCAAAGAGATTTTGGATGAGCTGAGCGATGTCTCATGTTCAGAGAGTGTAATGTTCGCCTGTGCAAGCGCAATTCGGGCTTGCTCCAAGGCGATGTTATCTTGGTCAAGCGAGTTTTTCGCAGTCTGAATGTCTGTTTCCGATTGGTTGATTTGCGTTATAGTTGTGGCTTTGGTGGTCTCATAATTCGCCTGAGCGATTTTATAGTCAGATTCAGCCTGAACGAGTTGGCTTTGCAGCCGCTCTTTTTTGAGTAAAATATTGATTTCGGCTTGCTTGACCTGCGCCTTCGCGGCGCGGACATCCATTTCTGCCTGTTTTCTCTCTTCTTCATAGAGTTTGGGATCGAGCTCTATGAGCACCTGACCTTCTTCCACAGGGTCGCCATTTTCAACATAGAGGTTGACGATCTCACCTTCGACGTTAGACTTGACCTCTACGTCGATAAGCGGTTCGAGGTTGCCTGTGGCGCGGATACTCATCTGAAAATCGCCGCGTTCGACGACCTCAACTTTTTTTGAGAGTGCTGGATCGGGTCCGTTTTTGCTGCGTCCGAGTACAACCCAACTGATTGTGACAGCAAGGATTAAAACGACGGCAGCGGTAATAATTAGATTTCTCAAGACTAATTCCTCCTATAGGGTGTTCGGTTTTGACGGTCTCATAACTAATCGGAGCGGAGTGCGTCGACGGGTGTGAGCTTTGCTGCTTTGTTTGCAGGATATAACCCGAAGAAGACTCCGATGGCGACAGAGACGAGTAAGGCGATGACCATTGTCCCGAATGAGATGACTGAGGGCCAGTTGCTGCCTTCCCAAACGAATTTAGAGATGAGTGCGGCGGTGCCGCGTCCCATAAAGATCCCTAAGATTGCGCCGAGGATACCGCCGGTGAGCGTTAAAACGGCTGCCTCAATCAAAAATTGGGTTAAAATATCGTTGCGCGTGGCACCAAGTGCTTTGCGGAGCCCGATTTCGCGGGTCCGGTCGGTGACGGAGACGAGCATGATATTCATTACGCCGATGCCTGCGACCATGAGCGCGATACCAGCAATACCACCCATCAAGGCTTTCATAACTAAACCGACCTTATTGGCGGTTGCAAGTTCCTCTGTAGCTGTCCAATAGTTATATTCTTCACCTGTGTTGTTGTGTTGTCTTCCGAGTACCTGTTTTGCGTCAGCTATGGCAATCGGGATGGTATCCACATCAACGGCTTCGACGCGGATACGCTCGACATCTTGCCGTCCCTTGAAACGCTGTTGGAGCGTGGTTATCGGAATGATGAATCGATCGTCCCAGCCGGAGGTGTCCATTGCGTCGCCTTTCTCTTCCATCACGCCGATGACTTTGAGTCGGACTTCGTAAAGCCCGCGCCTGCCGCGCCAATAAGAGGGCCGCGAGGCTTTAATTTCTTTGCCTACGGGATTTTCCCCCAAGAAGACCTCCTCTGCGATTTTTGAGCCGATAACGGCGACGCTGCTGGCGGTTTCGACTTCTTCAGCACTGAAGAATCTGCCGCTCGAGGTGTACCAGTTATGGGATCGGTCATATCCGGCGGTTGATGCCACGATCCGAGATTCTTTTGATCGTCCCTTGTAATTGACGTTCCATCCACCCATATCGTCCTCAGCGACGACATCGACGACTCCGCGCGCGTGCTTGAGGATTTCGAAAGCGTCTTCGGTTTCAAGGTCTTCGGCGCGGTTCCTTCTCCATCGGCCCCTGCCGCGGACAGCTTCGCCGGCTGCACGGCTGAGTGTCCCGGATTGTTTATCCCAATCGTCTTTATAGATTTCGACGATTTTGGTGCCGCCTGTACGCTCGATCTCGCGCAGGACCATGGCACTGGAGCCGTCACCGACGGATACCATACTGACGACGGAGCCGACCCCGACGATAATGCCTAAGATTGTTAGCGCGGAGCGGAGCGGATTTCGCCGCAGGCTGGAAATGCCTAAAATAATGCATTCAATAAGATTCATAGTGCCTCCTAATCGGTACGGAGTGCCTCAATGGGCGAGAGTGCAGACGCTTTTAGCGCAGGATACAACCCGAAGGAAATACCGATGAGTGCCGAAAATGATACAGAGATCAAAATCCACTGTTTTGAAATCACTGCGGGCCATTCGGGCACAATTTTGACGATATTGACAGCGAGCATTGCCATGCCTTCGCCGGCGAACATGCCGAGCCCGATGCCGAGGGCACCGCCGATACTGCACATGGCGACGGCTTCTATTAAGAATTGGACGAGAATGTCCAGTCGCTTTGCACCGAGTGCCTTTCGGAGCCCGATTTCACGGGTGCGCTCCGTTACGGCGACGAGCATCATGTTCATAATGCCGATACCACCGACGAGGAGCGAAAAGCCTGCAATACTGCCGAGCGCGATTTTTATGACCTTACCGATTTTCTCCAATTGCGCCATCCCTTCTCGCATGTCTCTGACCATGAAGAAGTCATCTTGATTTTTATGGCGTTTGCGGATGACGGCTTTGACCTCTTCGATGGCTTGTGGTACTTCTTCAACGGTGTTGGCATGAACGGAAAGCATGACGATATGATCATTTCCGGTGAAGCGTTCCTGTGTTGTCGTGAGTGGCATGAAGACCATGTCGTCTAAATCCCATCCGAATCGGAGGCTTCTGCCGCGTGGCATCATCGTTCCAACAACGGTGAATCGTTCTGTGGAGCGGGTCCGATCTTTTCTGCCCCACCTGTCGAACCGGTCGCCACCTCTGCCGATCTTAATTTCTTGTCCGATGGGTGACGCTGTGCCGAACAGGCTCGTGGCGACTTGTGTACCGAGAACACAGATCTTCGCTTCGTTTTCAATATCCTCTTCAGAGATGAACCGACCTTGCTGAATGCCCCAATCCATGGCTTCCGAAAACGAGGCGTTTACACCGTTATAACCTGTGCGTGCTTCGGATCCGTCGGCGGCTTGGACGAGTACGCCACGCCATTCAGGGATCCTCGGTACAACTACCTTTACAGATGGACATTCGGCTTCAATTGCCAGGACATCTTCGTATTTAAAGTATTCGTTGCTACGGTTCGGCATCCAACGGCTTCCGACGCGTTTGTAAGAGCTGCGGTACATCGTGAACTGATTGACACCGCCTAATTTCTGTGCATCTTGGAGCACGATTGCCTTTGCACCATCGCCGATGGCAATCATGGCGAGCACTGAGGCGACACCAATGATAATGCCGAGCATGGTTAGCAAGGAACGGAGCTTGTTACTGCGAATCGCAGAGACTCCAACGAATAATCCTTCAAGTATACGCATTTCACGCCTCCGAATTAAGTATGTTTCTACGCTTAATTTTTAGACAGGGAAATGGTAGATGAAGTTCGTTTTTTTCGGTGGCTCAACATATTTTATTAGACGCAATTGTGCATAAATAGTTTAGTGTTTTCTGACGTTATTATTCCGTGCGGAGTGCTTCAATCGGTGAGAGCGATGATGCTTTTATTGCGGGATATAACCCGAACAAGATACCGATTATAGCGGAGAATGACACGGAGATCAAGACCCATTGCGTTGAGATGACTGCGGGCCATTCTGGTACAATTTTAGCGATTTTGACAGCGAGAATTGCCATGCCTTCGCCGGCGAACATGCCGAGCCCGACACCGATGGCACCGCCGACTCCACACATAATAACTGCCTCCATAAGGAACTGCGCCATGATATCGAACCGCTTTGCGCCGAGTGCTTTGCGGAGCCCGATCTCGCGGGTGCGTTCACTGACGGCGACGAGCATCATGTTCATAATGCCGATACCGCCAACGAGGAGTGAAAAGCCTGCGATGCTGCCGAGCGCGATTTTGATCATTTTACTGATTTTTTCTAATTGTGCCATGCCTGATCGCATCTCAAAGATTCTGACGAAGTCATCTTGGCCCTTATGCCGTTTTCGGATAACGGCTTTGACCTCTTCAATGGCTTTCGGGACATCCTCAACAGTATGTGCATAGACGACGATGTCCTGGATTTGGTCGTTGCCGGTGAAGCGTTCTTGTACTGTAGAGATAGGGATAAAGACGAGGTTATCGTAGCTCCATCCGAATCGGAGGCTTCTGCCTCTCGGCATCAGTGTGCCGACGACGGTGAATCGTTCTGTGGAGCGTTTACTGTCTCTGCGTCCCCATCGGTCATAGCGACCACTCCCTCTTGCGATTTTAATTTCTTGTCCCAAGGGCGATTTGTTGCCGAATAGTGTGGTGGCGACTTCATCGCCGAGTACGCAGATTTTTGTTGCTTTTTGGACATCTTCTTCTGTGATGAACCGTCCTTCTTGGGTGTCCCAATCCATTGTGGTCTGATAGGTAGCATCTACGCCGTTGTAGCCTGCCCGGGTTTCGCTTCCGTCGGCGGCTTGGATGAGCAACCCTTTCCAATCCGGGATTCTCGGTGAGACGGCACTGACAGATGGACATTCGGCTTCAATGGCGAGTACATCGCCGTATCTCATGTATTCGTTGCTACGGACGCGGGTCCATCGTCCGCGTACCTGCTTGTACCAGGTGCGGTACATTGTGAACTGGTTAGCACCGCCCAATTTCTGTGCGTCTTTCAGCACGATTTCTTTGGCACCGTCGCCAATGGCGATCATTGCGAGTACGGCTGCGACACCGATGATAATGCCGAGCATGGTCAGCAAGGAGCGCATCTTGTTTGCGCGGATTGCCGAGAGTCCAATAGATAGCCCTTCAATTAAACGCATTGCTTCTCCTAAAGCTTTTGGCTAAAGTTTTTAGAAAATCTGTTGCCGTTAAAACTTTAGTATTTGACGTAATTGTCGGGCATAGGTTTATGGAAATTTTTGACTTTTCGCGTTGTATCTGTTATGCTGGATGTGCATGCTGAATGGGAACGTCTCTGAATTTTTCGCTTTTTTTAAACCTTTTTGTTGGAAATCTGCCTCTTTAACTACAGGACTGATGTTGATTGTCAGAACTGTGATTTATGTGATTCAAGGTTATGCTACAGGTGCATTGAAAGGAATACACAGATGTCTAAATATATCCTATCAATTCTTGCAGTGCTCTTTGCCTATTCCGTGTCTTTTTGCCCTTTCATAACGGTTTTCGCTGATGAGAAAGCGCAGACTGACCCCGAAGTTTTTACAAATAGCTATCCGCAAGAAACCATGATTAATTTGCCGCCGGATGCGGTTGCGCGTTTTGGGAGAGGCGGTAGCACCGATGTCGCAGTGTCGCCGGATGGAAGTCTCGTTGCTGTGGCATCTAATGTTGGGGTGTGGCTCTATTCCGCTCACACCGATGAATTTTTATCGTTACTTTCGTCTGAACATGGACGTATGCCATCAAAGGTCGCCTTTTCACCCGATGGCACCCAAGTTGCCGTTGGGTATAGGGACGGCAGCGTAATGTTGTGGCACGTTTTTATTGAGAATGTTGAGGCAGAACTTCCCTTTTTTGTTCATGGGGGTTCTGTGACTTCGGTTGCATTTTCGCCGGATGGTGCCCTTTTAGCCGTAGGCAGTTCGGATAAGAGTGCCACAGTCTGGAACGTTGCTGATAAGGCAATTCGCTTTACGTTTAAACATGAAGGTACTGTAAGAGTCGTGCTGTTTTCGCCAGAGGGTAAACACTTGGCTACAGGCAGCTTGGACGCGACTGCGAAGTTGTGGGACGTTGAAACTGGGCAGCAGTTCCGATCTTTTGCACATTCGGATCACCATACATCTGTTACATTTCCTTCCGGGTACACTATGCCCTACAATAATGGTGGTATTCGTTGCGCCGCGTTTTCACCCGATGGCAAGTTTTTGGCGACGGGGGGACTCTTTCAGGATCGGGATATTAAATTGTGGGACATCGCGCTCGGTAAACAACGTTGGTCTGTTACACAGGAAGAATCGGCTAAATCTGTTGCGTTTTCACCCGATGGCACGCTTGTGGCGGCGTCCTTCTCCGACGACGTTGTTCGTGTGTTACGAGTCGAGAACGGGAAATCTATTGACCTTAAGTCTGATAAGCACGCCTGGATTCGCAGAAATGCGAGGAAACCGCCTGCACACCATACGTCGGCGCGGGGACCTATCGAATTTTCACGGGATGGAGAATATCTGATTAGTCTTGGGACGGACAATGCAATCAGGATGTGGGATATTGAGACTGGCGTGAATGTGAAAACGCTCCCAGGTGCTGGGGGTTACACGGAAACGATGGTACTCTCGCCTGAAGGGGATTCCCTTGGAATTAGCACTATGCCGGACGATACAGTTGAAGTTTGGGGTGCGGAAACTATCGCCCGCTTTCCGCATGGGACGCGTGTTATGGCTGCTGAAATATCGGACGATGCAAGCGTGTTAGCGACCGGAGGGAAGGACAAAAAAGTGAGACTCTGGCGTGTGGAAACTGGAGAACTTTATCAGACATTGTCCGGACATGTAGGTCCTATCCGCTGGCTTGCTTTCTCTCCTGATGGTACGCTTTTGGTGAGTAGTGGTACCCACAATTGGGAGGAACAAGAGGGGCAAGATGGTATCACTTATATCCATTCTCCGCGTGATAGTGTTGAGGACAAAACGGCTAAGGTGTGGAATGTTGCCACGGGTGAAAATATTGCTACTTTTAAACATCTGGGGCAGGTTAGGGCGATGGCGTTTTCGACTGATGGTACGCTTCTCGCTACGAGTGCTGGCAAGACTGCTATCCGGTCTACAAAAACGTGGGCGGATATTGGGACGCTCAGTACGGTAAATGTGACGTGCCTGACGTTTTCGACTGATGGTACCCGTATCGCTGTCGGGATGAGCGGGAAAGAACCGACGGTTCAGATATGGGATATCGCGATGCGGAAACCGATTGCGACTTTTACCGGACATAAACGTGGTATTCGATCTGTTGCGTTTTCTCCTGATAGCAGCCTGCTTGCAAGTGTAGGTTTTGATGGCGTTATCTATCTATGGGATATAAGATCCCATAGATAGCGTGATGAATTGCCTGTTATTTTGCATAAGCAGTGTCAAGGGCGAGAACGACGTAAGCGGTTACGAGGGTCGGATCTCTTTCCATCCAGCGGCTGCTCTCATTCACCCAGAATCCGTCCGGTTTTTGTAATTCCATCATTTTCCCTGCGAATTCTCGGTACCAATCGTGTGTGATGCCTTTGGCATCTACAAAGGTTGATTGCCCGTAAAGTCGTAACGCTTTCGCCATTGTATGGTAGTGATAGTAAAGTCCTTGCGCCCCCATGCCGTAGTTTTCTTCCAATGTGAAATGCTCTTGTATCCACTTGAAAGCGGCTTGGACGCGTTCGTCTTCTTTATCAACATTTGCATAGATGAAACTCAAAAGACCTGCATAAGTCATGCTGGCATAGGAGCGTGGACTCCCTGCGGCATCTGTGCCGGCTTTGCTTTCACCATCCGGCGAATAGATGAACCCGCCGTCGTTGCCTGCCCACTCCTGATCGTTGCTTTCGCTCCGATTCTGGGTGTTCTCCAAATATTTAATGGCTTTGTCCCAGACATCTTGGTCGTCGGCACCGCTCTCTTTTAGTGCCTGAATAGCGATGTTCAGATTGGACAAGTCTTTGACATCTTGGCGGCTGCCGTAACCGATGCCGCCGTAATAGACGCTCTCTTCATCTGTGACTTGCAAGTTCTTCAGGAAGTCTTGCGCCTTTTTGATAACTTCGTCATATTTCGGATTGCCGGTTGAGGAAAGTGCCATCACCGCGATGGAGGTGTTGTAATTCGGCAGTGCAGGTTGCATCTCAGCATTGTAGATGGCACCGTTGGGTTGTTGCATCTCGACGAGCTGCTGAAGTCCCTTTTGTATAAAGGGGTGATCTGCTTCTGCGTATTTGTTCTCTGGGTGGCGCAGAAAAGCCGTGAGTGCAAGTGCGGTTATTCCGGGATGATTGGCGAATAAACCGTCTTCGGCTTGTTGTCCTTTTAGCCATTCTAAGCCGCGGTCGATGCTTTTGATGACCTGTTCGTTGAGTTCTTGATATTCCGATGTGTCTGTTTCATGTCCTGCGGTGATGCCGATCTGTACAACAACAAACAGGAGGAGAAACACAAGTATGAATCCGGGCTGCGTTCTGATTTTCATTTTTTCGCTCCGTTTTGACGAATTGTTTGTGTCATATTTAGCAAGTATAATGCCAGTTTGATAGGCGTGTTATTCTGCTAATTTCACGATCTTTAAGGAATAATGCTGTCAATAATTGAACACTGCTGTCCATAATTTGAACGAATTTTAAATATAGGGTTTCTGCTTATGCTACGAAAAACGCACGGTTTCGCCTGTTTCGGCGGATTGCATGGCTGCGTCGTAGACTTGCATGACTTTGCGGATCTCTTCAGGTTTGACAACTAATTCCGCGCCCTCGTTTAGCACATCTGCGATGTTCTGATAGTAGGATTTCCAAGTCGTCTGGACGCTTTCAATGATAAGTTCGCGGGGACCACCATCTGCCTCTGTCCAGACTTTGGCGTAGTTTTCGGGGTCTTGCTCGGCGGCATCAATGTTGCCTTCGCGCATCGGTCCCTCTTGGGGGTCGAGTCCGTCCTTGATTAAGCCGCCTAAATCGCCGACGATATACCAGCGCGGTTTCTCTGCTTTGGAGAGGTTACTGATCTCAATTTGATACCGGACATCGTTGGTGAACTTGATGATGAGGTTGCCGTAGTTACCGATGTCTGTGTCCCACCTCGTGTTGTAGTGAATATCACAGAAGACAGATTCAACGGGTGCGGTTACGAGTTGTAGTGCTTGATCGACGAAATGTGCGGGCCAGTCGTAAAGGATACCGCCGCTCTGACTTTTGACACCGCGCCAACCACCGGGCGCCCCGTAACGCATAATCGCGACCTGATAGAGATAAGGTGTTCCGAGCAAGCCGTCGTCAATGATTTTTCGGACGGTGTTATAGTCCCAATCCCATCTCCGGTTATGGAAGACACTGAGCAGCACATCGTTGCGTTTGCTGGCGGCGATCATCGCGTCTGCTTCGGCGGTGTTCATCGCCATGATTTTATCCGTGACGAGGTGTTTGCCGGCATCCATCGCTTTGATGGCGAGTTCTGCGTGTGTGTCGTGCGGTGTGGCGAGGACGATGAGGTTGATAGTGTCATCGGCGATGACGTCGTCGATTGTCTGATAGATTTGCGCGTTTGGGTATGCTCGGCGCGCGGCTTCGCGGCGTTCAGCGTCTCGCGTGGCGATGGCGTAAAGGTTCAATCCATCGGCGAGTCCAACGAGATAGGAATGAAAGGCGCGTCCGGCATATCCGTAACCGATAACGGCAGTGTTTATCATGATTGATTTTCGGTTGTCGGTTATCAGGTTTCGGTTTGGTGTTTTGGGAACCTCCGAATCAACGGATAAACGGCAACCAACTCCTTCTTTTAGCGTTGATCGTTTAGTGTCCAGTCGTAATCTAAATAGTGGAATTTGATGTCGGCTGCGGATACGAAATCAGCGTCTTCAGGTGGCAGATAATCGGCGAGAAAATCTGCTACACCGTCGTAGCCTTCCCTAAAATCAGCATCGTACCACTTGAAAATTTTTGAGAGGTAGACGCGACGTTCCGCGCGGTCAATCCTAACTTGTTGCGGGTTTTGAACGAAGTTGAAGGTTGCAGTCTCAAGGCGTTCCTCAATTGTTTCAGCAGAAAATGTGCTGTTTTCCAACGGCGGGCAACTGGCGGAAGCACATACAAGAACGAAATGGATACGCGGATCTACAAACTCTGTGCGGATGATGTCGTGTTCAATCTGATTGAGTGTGTAGGTTTTACCGGCGACTTGGAACTTGAGTCGATAGAAAAACCCGCCGAACCATTTGACTTTCCGGACGCTCGTTGTGGGGTAGTGGTCGATAACGCCTTTGATGACAAGGGCGTTGTAGGCGTTGACCCAGAAAGCTAATTGTGCATTGTAGGAAAATTCTGTAGGGTTCGCAACAGCCAATAGATCCAGGTATCTCTCTAATTTTTGCGGGTTCGCTTTGAGTTTTGCGTAGTTAACGCGTCCTTTTTTATCGACGTGTTCCTGTAAGACTTGATCGAATAGGTCGTGCGAAAAAGAGGATATTTCTCTGGATTCCAAGGTGCGCGCATCGACTTCAACGCGGAAGTGATAGAGGAAGATCACGCCGAGGATAGATAAGAATATGAGAGATGCAATTAGTATCTTGCTCATTGACATTTTCGGGATACCTGAGATCTAATAGGGCTTACGCAATTTTTCCATGAAACGCTACATAGTCTTGAGGGGGCTGCGTAAGTCCTGTCTAAGTGTTTATGTTTAGTGAGGGAAGCCCACCTCCTTGTTTTTATTTTACCATAATTGCTATATTTTTTGCAGGAAAAAAGAGATTGGGTCAGGACCATTTAAAGATTGGGTATTTGTCAGAATCAGGATTTGCAGGATTATAGGATTTACGGGATTTGGATTTATGTGTCGCGATCGGGAGATTATCATGTTCTCGGACTGAAGACCCAATCCTTTAGGTTTGGGATGAAAGTCCGCCCTCGTGAATGAGACCAAGCCGTGAGAGAACAAAACGATTTTGACGGTGCAGGATAAATGTGGTATACTTTAACATAATCATGGGGCGGGGACTTGTCAGTTACCTGCAAGGGTAATCTCCTCGCCGACCAACTCCGGCAAGCGATTAGAAGCGTGAGACGTGAGTATCTACAAATGAGAAACTTCAAATATCAAATCCGTAATCAGTCTAATACCATCCGTATCGGTAACATGCTTGACGATATGTGGCAAGTTCACGACTACTTCCACAAGTGGCAGGACGAACGCTATAAAGAGGGATTGCCCTATGCGAACTATCATGTGATGGCTGCCCACTTGACGGAACTGAAACGGACAACGCATCCGCATTGGAACGCGTTGCCGAGTCAAGCGATGCAAGAAGAGTTGAGACGCATTGATGAAGCGTACCAGCGTTTCTTTAATAAACTCGGTGGCAAACCGCGCGCGAAACGCAAGGACAGGTTCAAATCGCTGACCTATCCTGGAACAGCTGGTTGGCACATAGAGGATAATCGTATTCGTTTGACCTTTCGTAAATGGTGTTCCAAGACGCGTAAATGGAAAATGGACTATGTTTGGTATACCTTCCACGAGCACCGCGAGTGGGAAGGTAACATCAGAAAAGTCACCATCAAACGCGATCGATGTGGTGATTATTGGTTGATACTGACGACGAACTTCAATGATACTGAACCGATGCCAGCGACAGGTGAGAAAGTCGGGGCGGACTTTGGTATCAAAGACGCGTCGTATTTGACGTTGAGCAACGGCGAGAAGATCGCATCGCCGCAGTTTTTGAAACAATCCTTGAACAAACTCCGCCAACTCAACAAGTCGCTGAGTCGCAAAGTCAAGGGGTCTGGTAACTGGCATAGAGCGGTCAGGTCCCTTGTCCGTTTGTATCGTAAGATTGCCCGTCAGCGAAAAGATTGGCATTGGAAACTGGCACATGACCTTTGCGAAAGATTTGACTTGATAGCCACCGAGACCCTGAACATTGCTGGCATGAAACGGCTCTGGGGGCGAAAGGTTTCTGATCTTTCTTTCTCGCAGTTCGTTTCTATCCTTGAGTTCAAGTGCAAGAAGCACGCAAAGGACTTTCGCCAAGTCGGGCGGTGGACGGCGACAACGAAACCGTGTTCGGATTGCGGCTACCATAATAAAGACCTTACCCTATCGGATCGGGAGTGGACGTGTCCTGACTGTCATTCTCACCACGACCGAGATGTCAATGCGGCGAAGAACATCCTTGCGGGCTGCTTGGCTCCCGCATCATCTGTGGAGACGGTTTAAGTCGGTTTTCTCGGAAACTGCGACTGTCTATGAAGCACAAGCCCAATGCTTTAGCTTTGGGTGCCTTGACCTGATTTAACGAGATGTCCATTGCCGCAGCACGGAAGCCCATGGTCGCCATTAATGCTCATTGATACTCTTACGCCGTTGTACAATAGAACAATATGTAACCATTTTCGGGTAGGTAAGGGGTGTATGGACGTACTTAGTGAAGCCCCTTTCGCGTTCTCCTGGCGTATCCATACCCCCTCACTTCCGCCACTATTGCCGTGAATAACGAAATTGAATCGCCCTCCTTGACCGATGATTGACCAGAAGGTGCCGCGCTCAGGCGGTTCTTCAAAATATATCCAGGCTTCAACGGTGAGTTGTTTAAACTGTTCGTCGGCGAACCATGCTTGGCCGGTTCCAAAAAAATCGTGGGTTGCATCTAAGCGTAACATTCTTCCACCGGCTGGGGACGGGTTTGGTAATGCTTTGGTACTTAGCGCAACCAATATAGATAAAAAGAAACAGATGAGGCGTTGTCGGTATTTCATGTTTATCTCCTATTATGTTCAGTTTTATCAAAATTCCGCTACAAAACCCGCGTGCTTTAGCGGGGGGAGGGGGTTATGGATTTTGCTATAAACATTATGCTCTAAATTTCTGTTACTTCTTAAAGACACAATTTTGGGGCGGAAAAGGTGCATAATGTGAAAAAAAATGGATTTTATAGGTGTGGCGAGGTGCTGTCAGAGCTGTAATTTTTGGGATTTAGGAATTAGCAGGATAGCGGTATGCTGTCTTTGAACCACATCTACCAAGCGGTTGCGTAAGTACTATTTGCCATTGAATGGGTATGCTGCGATGCTGCGCTTGGGGTGTAAGCTTGCACGTTCTTAAGGGGACCTTCACCAGCGTAACTTTTTCCGCCGAATATATAGATTTGCCCATCTATGACCTCAGTCTCATGTCCGTATCTGCCGATCAGCATGCCGGGTTCCTGGGTCCAATGGTCGGTTGCAGGATGATAGATTTCAATCGTTGAGAGGGACTTGTGCAGCCCATCGCCTCTAAAGCCGCCGCCGATGACATAGATTTTTCCATTGATCACGCTTGCTGTGTGAGTCGCTTTCGGGGTAGGCATGTCTGCGACCTCTGTCCATCGGTTTCTCTTCGGATCAAAGACTTCAACGCTGGAAAGGAAGGGACCTGGATGATTGGGTATCTGGGGCCATCCGGTGCCGCCGATGGCGTAAATTTTTCCATCTACAACGCCGAAGGCTGCGCAGGAACGTGCGTAGTTCATACCTTTCGCTGTTGTCCATGTATCCGTTGCGGGATCGTATACGTCTACGATATTCAAACACCCCTCTTCTCTGTCGGCTGCTGAGCCGCCGATGACATAGATTTTTCCATCCACGACACAGGGGCTGCCCCCCCTCGGCACGGGCATGTCTGCTTTCTTTGTCCATCTGTCGGTAGCAGGATCATACATCTCGACAACCCGGAGGTCTTTAATCTTGTATCGCCACCCCTGACCCATCCTAAATTTATGTATTTTTGCACCGCCGATGGCGTAGATTTTCCCATCTACAACCGCCGTCGTCAAGCCGGCGCGCGCTGTCGGCATATCTACTTTGCGTTCCCATGTATCGGTTTTCGGGTCGTACATCTCTACCGTCGCGATCTCTGTGTCTCCAAACTTCTCAAGTCCCCCGCCGATTGCGAATACTTTTCCATCGACGACACAGGTCTCAAAGAGGTGTCGAGCGATTAGCATGTCTGCTTTTCGTGTCCACTGCGATGTGGAAAATATGCGAGCGTTTCCGTTTGCATCGGTTGTCAGAGGGGTCTCAGCGGCCTGTAGTCCTGCCCCGCTATTTTTATCCGCAGAGGTTGCACGTCCGAACTGATTGCGGACATCAGGTTTTGAATCGGTATCGAGGACGATAAGGGTATCAAGCATTTGGACTGTGGGTTCGGCTGCTGCGTCGAAACTGTAGGGTTTCTGAAAGCGGACAAAAGACTGCCCGGTTACGCCTAATAGCAAGGCAACTAAGAGGGTAGCAGTACCGAAAGCACTCCATGGTAGCAGTGACTTTGGGACCGGCGGCGATATCGGTTTCATGTTGGCGACTTCCCGCATGATGTTCTCAGTGAGATGGATGGGTAGCTGGACACCACGGAAAGCTTCTCGAATCAAGAGTTCTTCGTCTTCTCGTAAACGTTTTCGCGCCCGCCAGAGTCGGTTTGTAATGGTGTTTACCGAGACACCTAAGAATTGGCTGATCTCCTTTGCTGTCATTTCACCGAGATAGTGGAGCGTCATGACAGTGCGTTCGCTCTCCGGCAGTTTGGAGAGGAGTTTTTCAGCGATTTCATGGCGATGCTCGATGTCCTCCGTTTTGCGCTGTTCGGAGGTATAATGGATATAGGAGGACTTCTCTATTTCTTCTGCAGGCGTATTCTCTAAGGATTGCATCGCGGGTTTGTGTCTTTGGAGCCAATTGAGGCAAAGTCGATTTGCAATAACATAGAGCCACCCGGCGAATTGGTTCGGGTTTTTGAGGGTTGAGAGTTTCTCATAGGCTCGGAGGAAGGTGTCTTGTGTGATTTCTTCGGCATAATGAAAATCGCCGATTTTTCGCCAGGCAAGGGCGTGAATTGCTTTTTCGTATTTTTGGACTAAAGGGTCAAAGGCTGCATCGTCGCCTGATAAAATTCTATGGAT
This sequence comes from Candidatus Poribacteria bacterium, assembly GCA_963668035.1. Classification (GTDB taxonomy): domain Bacteria; phylum Poribacteria; class WGA-4E; order WGA-4E; family WGA-3G; genus WGA-3G. The sequence continues at coordinate 3,910,178 of OY764073.1, forward strand.
AAGTTGGGTATCGTTTTCGGGCATTAGGGTCTCCGATGGTGGGCGGACATATTATTGCTATCAATTATAAGTTATCTCGGAAAAAATTGATAGTAAAATTTCCTATGCTACAAGTCTGATTTGAGTTGGCCCCATGTTGTTGTTAGGGCGTTTTGGGGACGGATTTCAAGTCCTTTTCCGCCAATCACAGTGGCACCATTCATGCCGGTTAAGGTTCTTCCATTGCCGGAGGTGTCTTTAAAGCGATCTGTGCCTTCCTTGTCATTGAAATCCCAGAGAGCTAAGGCGTGGGCATCCTTGACGAAACGGTGCGGTGGATCAAACGGCGAGGTCCCCGGCTCTTTGGGTAAGTCATATCGAGCGATATTTGAAAATCTTATCGCATCAATTTCGCCATGAAAGTAATCCTTTGGGATTAATAGATCTTCAGCATATCCGCCCACACAGAAATTTTTAAACCCTTCAGGGAGACGCAGATCCCCCTGCACGAAGTTCATAAACCCCCGCTTTCCTCGAAAAATTTGATCATTGTATGCCACATAAAACGTGAAATCCGTGAAAATGATTGCCATATAGTTCCATTGATCCTTTTTGATGGAAACATCAAGGCCTTTGATACCGTGCGCTTCGCCGCCTTCAAGATATGCCGCGCCAAAGGCACAAACTTGATCCTTCCCACCGAGCGGAGCCCTACACTTACCTGCCTTTAATCCGAAGCGAACTTGTTGACTCAAAACAATATTTAACTTTCCTGGATCCTCCGCTTCAGATTTCGGATAGAACCATACCTCAGCCGTAAACGCATTCGTATTTCTGGGGAAAATATAGCCGTGTTCTGGGAATCGGAGGATCGCATAGTCATCTTCGCCATCCAGCGATAAGACACCACCGGAAGGCTGAAAAGAAAAGACAGGTATGGCTAAACCGAGCAATAGAAACGCACTGAGGAGATATTTATAGCAAACAAACATGGGAGCCCCCTTTTTCGGACGTTAAAGTGAGTTTGATGAATGTCGACAGAGCTTTTATAATTAAAGACACAATTTTTGGAGAAAAATTGTGTCTAATTTGGAAAAAAAATAAGAAAAGATGGGGTTCGGAAGTTAAGCGGAGAGATAAATTACCCTACTACCAACCGCCTATCAGTGCATTCGCGTTTTTTTGAAGGGCGATATGAAAGAGTCCGCTGTTCTGGGTGGCAATGTAGAGTCTATCGCTGCTTGCGGTGATGGCAATGATTTTATCTGGTACATTCCGGGATATCTGTTTCCACTGTCCACGGTCATCTAAGCTGTAGATGGCTGTGTCGTTGGCACCATAAACGCTGGTATGCTTAACGGCGAATCTGTCTATTGTAATCCGTTGACCCATGCTGTCGGTTAAGACGCGCCAATGCGCGCCGGTTTGGGAACATAAAACGCCTTGGTCAGTGGCGACGTAAACGGTTGATCCGGCAAAGATTATTTCTTTGAAATAGGTGAAGTGGATCGGGAGGGTTGGTGTAATGTTTTTCCAACTGCTGCCCCCATCAAGTGATTGAAAGAGCTTCCCGTCTCGCTTGCCTACGTAAACGGTCCCTCCTGAAACTGCTAACTTGAAACCGCTATCAAATCGGTTAAGCGGTTCGCCGTTGTCTATTAGACCGGTATCTGTCCATTCTGCGTCTCCGTGTTTCCACTTGAAAAGTCGTCGATTCCATTCAAGATAGAATGTCTGTCCACTACCTGAAAACGCCCCAGCACCCTTCGTAATAAGGTACGACACAATACCGTTTGCAATAAGGTGCGTTGTACTTAGGGCGTTATCGTGCTCTTCGTGTTTTTCGGGATTATTCGGCAGATGATCCGCTGTCGACAACTCAACGGCCGAAGATTCTCCTTTAAAAGTGGGTGCGCCCTGAATTGGAACGAAGGCATCGTCCGCCACGGTTCGCTGGAAAAGGCGCAGGTAGGTTTCTGTAATCACAGGGACTTTTTCAGTAGCAATTTTGTAGGCAGGCACAATCCCATAGACAACATCATTAACAGTGGTTAGTTGAGAAGCGAAGTGAAGGTAAGAAAGTCTATTTTTTATCACTTCCATTTCAACTATTTGCGTATCGGAGTCCATCGTTTCAACTATTTGCGTATCGGAGTCCATCGGGACAGTTTCCCACGTCTCGCCCCCATCAACGGATTGGAGGAGATGTCTATTGGTATGTGTGTAGAGTCTATTGTTGACTGCCAGGAGATTCTGGACTCTTGTTTCCCTGATTCCGTTCATAAATGTGTGCCATGATTTCCGCGCGTCGGTTGTGCGATGAATGCCGGTTGAACTAGCTCTATAAAAAGTATCTTTATCGATCGCTATGGGTCCCTGGGGTAGCTGAACTTTGCCGGTATTCGACAGAACCGTTATACCAATTGCCGGCTGCATAAGGTAGGATTCTTTTCTGTCCGTTATCTCCGTCCACGATGCACCTAAGTCCGTGGAGTGGAAAACGCTGCCCGATTTTCTTGTACGACTATCAACTGCCATACTTGCTGTAAATTTTGTACGACTATCAACTGCTGTATCTGCTGTAAACTTTCGGTTTAGTTCAATCCATCCCCAATAGGAAAGGTCAGGTCCCGTTCCAGCGTAAAGGCTGTTTTCAAAACCGGTCAGCCAGTAGATGGGTTCCGGTGGACTGGTCGGCAATTGTTGCCAAATATCTGAATCAAGGCGGTAGACTCCGCTGCTTGTGCCTGCAAACAGTGTACTTCCAATTGCAGCGACTGTATAAACACTTTTATCTACAAACCCATCATTCAAAAGGTCCCACTGCGTGCCAGCATCTGTGGATCGGAAAACGCCTATATCTTGAAGGGCGAGATAGAAGACAGGACGTGTGTGTACTTCATCCATGATGATGAATCCAACGGCGTGTCCTTCAGGTCGGGCGCAGCGGACATGCCATGTCTCGCCCTGATCGGTTGAAGCGAATATTTTATTACTGGAAACGATGTAGAGGATATCGTTATGTGCTGCCATCGGCATCCGGAACCCACCGGTCGGTATATCCGTGTTGATGCGTGTCCATGTGGTTTCACCGGCTGGCAGTCTATAGATACCGGATTGTGCGGCAGCGTAGAGGGTCCTGTCAGCTGTCGCGAAGATGTTGTGGACACTGCCTCCATAGGGTCCATTTGTGCGAGTCCACTGTGAAGCAGCGAAATTAGCGGAATCGTCTTGTGTATTCGCGGTTAAAGTTGTGTCGGTGTTTTGGAGACCGGTACTGCTGCTTCTGCCGGGGGTAACGGCACGTCCAACCTGATTCCGCACGGTTGGTTTGGCATCTATATCAACGGTGACGAGCGCATCAATGATTTCAATTGTGGGTTCAGATTGTGCCTCGAAACTGTACGGCTCCTGAAACCGAGCGAGGTATTGATGGCTTGCGCCCAGCAATAGGACCATGAGGACAGTCGCTGCGCCGAAAGCTGCCCAAGGGAGCAAGGGTTTCGTAACCGGGGGCGGTGTCGGTTCTATGTCAGCGACTTGCCGCATAATGTTCTCAGTGAGGGTGGTGGGTAATTGGATACCGCCGAGTACCTCGTGAACGAGGAGTTCTTCTTTCGCTTGCAACCGTTTTCGCGCGCGATGGAGTCGACTGTGAACCGTCTTGACAGAGACCCCTAAGAATTTGCCAATTTCTTTTGCTGTCATGTCGCCGAGATAGTAGAGGGTTACGACTGTGCGTTCGCTCTCTGGCAGTCTCTTCAGCAGTTTTCGGACGATTTCAGAGCGATGTTCGGTGGCTTCTGCCTCGCGCTGTTCCGATACATAATGGTCATAGAAAAATCTATCTGTCTCTTCTTCAGATATGCTCTCCAAAGATTGCATTGCGGGTTTTTTCTTGCGCATCCAATTCAGGCAGCGCCGATTTGCGATGACGTAGAGCCAGCCTGCAAACTGGTTGGGGTTCTTGAGGGTTGAGAGCTTTTTGTAGACCTGGAGGAAGGTGTCTTGCGTAATTTCTTCTGCATAGTGAAAATCGCCGATCTTCCGCCATATAAGGGCGTGGACACCCTTTTTGTATTTTTCGACTAAGGTGCTGAAGGCTGCATCATCGCCAGATAGGATGCTGCGGATCAGTTGGACATCATCTTTTTGCATTAGGATTCTCCGTGATTTACGATGCACAACCTAAAAGGTTATGCTACAAGTTGTTCTCCTTAAATGTCGATACGGAAGAATTTTAGAAACGCTACAATTGTTAGCACGACTGCGAAGAAACAGAGCAGCAGTAGATCCAAGGCTGCGTGCTGGAGCGTCTCTGCTAAGCTCAACTCCACGAGCGGCGGTGGTTCAGGCAGATCCGGGATTTTTTCTCTGTGGTTAAGAGAAGAGAGGGCATCTTCTGACATTTTGCTGAACATTTCGCTATCGAGTGTCTCATAGTAGCGTGTACCCGTTTGGAAGTAAATATTCTTTTTCGCTTGACCGGTTTGCGTGGCATCCGTTGCAAAGAATATGAAGGAAGTTGTAGGGGTGATTCGGGAAAAGTTCACACCGATGGTATCTTGATATTTTCTTTCTCGCTGATAACGTCTATCGAGTTGCGCTGCGAGGTCTCGGTATTTTAATCGAGCCTCCTCTTCAAGCGGTGCCATCTTCTCATCTACTCTTTTCATGTGTTCCGGGCCGAATGCAACCGTGCTGCCATCTTTCGGTATAGTGTTAGATTCCCGCATCATTGCAGATATCGCTTCACCCATCAATTTACCTCTTGCTGTTTCGAGGCCTGCCCGCAATTCTGATCGCCGCGCGGTCTTTTCCCTATAGACGCTTTCCGCTGTTGAAGTAGGGGCGATGATTTGCGCGGCAAGGAATCCGACACGCGGTAAGATCAGGACAACGAACACCCAAACGGTAAACGCGACGATGAGTGCTGTCTTGGCAGTGTTGAAATGAATTGAGATGACTGCGCCTATCGCAAAAAAGATAGCAATGTAGAGGAGCGAGACCCCGATAAGGCAGAGGACACGCGGGAAGATGTCGGGTTCCGCAAGTGGGAAGCCTTGCCAGACGAGGACGAGTAAACCGGTGATTAAGGCGACTAAGAACGGCATGATGAAGACGATGTATCCGCCGATGAGTTTGCTCCATAAAAAGAGGTCGCGTGGTAAGGCATTGGCGAGGGTTATCCGAATTGTACCTGCTTCCCTTTCACCTGCGACGGCATCAAAGGTAAACAGTAATGCAAGTAGACTGAAGACAGTACTGACGACAAATACGAAGTCGAGGTGTCCTAAGAGAAAGGCGATCGGGGCGGTAGAGAGTGCAGCTTCACCGCGCGTTATGCCGTTACGTGTCATACCGAGATAAGTCGGCAGGGCGGCTTCTAAACCGGTCGCGAATACACTTAAAGGTGTGGGTTTAAGGATTAGTTTGGAAACTTCAAAATGCGGATCTATAGTATTGTTAAATTTAAAGCTTATACGCATACCTCCCGGTTCCTTGTTGTCTTCGTCTTCGAGCGTGTTTTCGCTTTTGAGCACTTCTTGCTCTTGATAGTCGGTTTGGCGTTTGAGATAGTGATGGTAGTTGATATGCAAGTTGAGCGGGATGAGGAGGACACACATCAGTAGGAGCGCGACGAAGCGAACGCTCAAGATATGATGCATCATCTCTTTTCGGATTAAGGTTATTAACATTTCGGTATCCTCACTTTATGATAACGGTGTAACCGCCTGAGTCAACATCTTTTAGGTCAACATCTTTTAGGTCAACATCTAATTCTATCCACTCCCCTGTCTGTGTAGAATCCCAATCCAACTCATCAATCGTTATAACACTGGAATCCATAACTTCCGAAAAATCAGTGATGTGATCCTGCAGAAAATCTGCAAAAATCTCGCTTTCAGTATCTGTTGTATCAGCAGCGAGTTCCTCGTCTTCAAGTTCGTTGAAGAACTCTAAAAACTCGTCAAACGATGCATCTTCTGCTGCTGTATCGGTTATTTGGGGCTCGGTTTCCTGTTGACTTTCAAACGTGTATCCCGCCTCGTTTTCAGGTGTGTTTGTCGTTTCAGGGAGTGCCTGTTTGGCGAAATTCGGTGTCGACTCAACTTTTTGTGGAGCCGGTGTATAAGGCTCACCGAGCGATTCTGCGAAACGTTGGACATCCCATTTTGCATAAAAGTAAACCCCGACACACAGAGCGATCATCAAGAGGGTTGCGGTGCTGAGGAGTTTCCAGTAAGGCATGTTGTTCATATTTTCTTCTCCTTATTGTGATGCACGCCATTATAGCATATCGCATTCAGGGATTAAATCTATCGTTAATGCCGTGTATTATAGCCTTCAATCATTAAAGACACAATTTTTGGTGGAAAACTTGCATAATTTTGAAAAAAGATGAATTTTTTTAGCAGCGGCGACAAAATTAACAAAATCATTGATAATTTCACTACAGACAGTAAATATGCAACGTTTCCTTTTAAAGTGAAGTCTGCAGCAATTAAGCTCTTTTATCCTAAGCATGAACGTGTTAGTCTTAAATATGTATTTGATCGGATGCAGTTAATTCATTTTCCATTGGGCAACCACAAACGGTATTACATACCCGAGTATCAAAATCTCGAACTATTTGCTCCTAATTATGATGAACAACGCGCTATTGCCGCCGTCCTCTCCGACATGGATGCCGAGATTGACGCGTTGGAGCAGCGTAGAGACAAAACCCGCGCCATCAAACAAGGCATGATGCAGCAGCTCCTCACCGGACGCGTGCGGTTGTCTGAATCGCGGATTAGCACGGATTTATCAGATGATGCGGATTAGGGAAACTTGGTGTTTGTCGCGTCTTTTGTCAGAACTGTGATTTTTGGGATTTAGGGATTATCAGGATAAGAAGTGTATCGGCTGCTTCCATTATAATGTCGGGTATGTAAAACTTGTAGGTTGGGTTGAACGGATACACCCAAAAACGGACAAATCATAGAAAAACGGAACTTTTTCAGGAGACGACACATCAACCGGAGACAGAGAGAAACCCAACGCTTTGGGGATTTGCGGAACGGTGTCGGTTTGAAGTTGGGTTTCACTAATCCTTGACTATTTGACCCGCTATGTCGGCGAGCAGATACAGACAAAAAATGCTGCCGATAGAGAAGACTGAATTGAAGACGAAATAGGATTATTGGAATTTGATTTTTCCCTTGATTTTCTTTGAAGAATGCGGTAAACTTCCTATCAGCGTTTAGGTACTTTCATAGGCCCGCTCTGAATAAAAAAGGTAATAACTTCAACACCGAAAGAGAATAAAAAGTCTCCGAACCAATAGCCAATAAACGAGGTTATACGAAAACACATGGAAAGTTTGTAATGTAGAACCTTGACCATCAAAGAGGAAACGGCACGGCTGTTCATAGAAAGTTGCGGCTGGTGAAATCGGAATAATTTATGGCATTTACTGATCAGGAAATCACAGCGTTAATAAAAGAACGCAAAGTATTACCAGACAATTGGGGTAGCAAATTTAGAAAAAGAATGAATCGCGGAAACAATGAATATCTCCTGAATATAACCGGAGAAGACGGGAACAAATTTAGAGTTATTGTTAGAATGAGCATTTCCGACGAATTGAACTTTTCAGTTGTCTTAGGTGTTAAAGTGCCACCACCGAAGAAATTTTTTCGACTTAGACGCTACAATGGCAGTAACCATGAACACATCAACCCAATTGAAAATGAAGTGGTGACGGGTTTTCACATTCACACCGCGACGGAGCGATATCAAATAAATAGTGTAAGAGAAGAAGATTACGCCGAACCAACAGAACGTTATACTGATGTCACCGGTGCTTTGAAATGTCTTTTTGCGGATGCAAATTTTGAAGACCCTAATGCGTTACAGGACACCTTATTTGAGGAGGGCTAAGCAATGTCGATAAAATCTATAGAGCAAGACTTTATTAATAAAGTCTCGGCAAAGATTCGGATTTTACCCGATGGCAGAGACCGTTTTCGTGTGTTTACCCCTTTCCGGTTTGACGACGGTGATCACATAGCCATTCTTCTAAAAAAAGAACAGGGACGTTGGTTACTCTCAGACGGAGGGCATACCTACATGCACCTCACCTACGATATAAGTGAAAAGCAGTTATTGAGCGGGACCCGCCACCAAATTATTTCAAATGCGCTGTCTACGTTTAAAGTTGAAGACCGTTTTGGAGAATTAATTCTTGAAGTCAAAGACGCGCGTTTTGGTGATGCGTTATACGCTTTTGTCCAAGCACTTGTGAAAATGGGGGACGTGTTGTGCTTGTCAAAAGAACAGACACAATCCACATTCAGGACAGATTTTGAAGCACTGTTCCGTGAAGTTGTTCCAGAAGCAGATAGGACTTTCGACTGGTACGATCCAGAACGTGATGAGGCGAAAAAATACACAGTAGATTGTCGTATCAATGGAATGCCTGAGCCGCTTTTCGTATATGCCCTTGCCAATAATGATAGAATCCGAGATGCTACAATCAAATTACAGAAAGCGATGCAATGGGACATTCCGTTTCGTCCTCTGGGGATTTTCCAGAATCGGGAAGCTGCTGGTCGTCAAGTGGTTGCTCGTTTCGACGATGTGTGTGAGATGCAGTTCCCCTGTCTCGAAGTAAACCGGCAAGAAATTGTAGATTATCTGGGCGAAAACATCCGAAGGTGATAAGGTGAACAATAACCCCCATTCGTATTTTCATCAGCAGCGTACAAACGAATACACGCTGCCAGAGAAACCCAGAAGTCCGCGGCAGAAGTACCAATTGACAGACAAAGGCAGGAACGAACTCGCGAATCTAAAATCAGAAGATGCAGTATAAGATGCAGTATAAGATGCAGTATAAGATGCAGCCAGGCTGAAGAATTCACGATTCCCATACACCTCTTATCCTGATAATCCCTAAATCCCAAAAATCACAGTTCTGACATTTTCAACAATTGAATACCTCTGGAAAATGATTCAGATTTATTGACTTTTTTATTTGAATATCGTATAATATATACAATTCTACTGAAGAAAAAATAGTTGCATTTCACTTGTATAGGTAAATTAATGGTTGTTCTAACCGATTTTCAAAAGGGAGCCTTGAAATGGAAAAGAATAGATTATCTATGGAAGAAATGTTTACCAAATATCCTGATCAATGGCTGTTTATAGTAGATTGTGAGCATGACGAAACCACACAATTAATATCAGGTGTTGTTGCCGTTCACAGTCCATCCCGTGATGTAATTAATGAGTTTTCATCAAAATATAAAGGCGGAGCAGCCATACGTTGGTCTGGTAAACTACCAGAAGGGATAGGTTACTTACTATAATGACATCAATCCGTTTCAACCCAATTTCAGATTTAATCCTACTGTCAATGAAAGTCGAAGGTGTTGATGAAAACGCGCTGGGGGTCTTGCAATATCCATGCAAAACGCATCTGGCTGAACCTCGAACTCGCAAAGAAGTCGGAACCGTGTTTGGTATATGTCCTCGTGCATGAAATGGTACATCTCCTGGAGCGTGACCATAACGATCGGTTCCGTGAATTGATGGACAGCTTCCTACCGCAATGGCGCGGTTATAGAGACAAACTCAACCGCGCCCCACTGGCATACGAAAACTGGCAGTACTGATTTTTTTCAGTGCCAACGCTGCCTCCAAATATCCCCTATTTTCCCAACAACAAAAAAAAATCGCATAAAAATGCATTTTATGCAACCTTTCCTCCCTTAAAATACGACTTAACGCCACGAGATGATTTATTATTTCGGAGGACGGTATGACTTTTATCCATCAAGGCGAAGATATTGAGCTGATTCAACGCATCTTGTCGGGCGATGATGGGGCGTTCACTGTGCTGGTAAATAGGCATCGGGAATGGATTCATTCACTCGCATGGCGTGAAATCGGTGACTTCCACGCGGCACAAGAAATTACGCAGGACACCTTCATTCAGGCATTTAAATCGCTGCCGACCTTGAGAGACCCCAATCGTTTCTTGGCGTGGTTGCATGTGATAGCGAAGCGGCAATGCGTTGAGTGGCTGCGGCGGAAGCCGATTGCGATGCAATCACTGGAGGCAATGCCGAAAACCGAGTTGGAAAGAGCGTTCTATGCGCAATATCTTGAGGAAGACCAAGCGCAAGCATCAACAGATGGGCTACGTGATGTTGTGGAACGCCTCCTTCAAAAGCTGCCAGCCGCTGAACGTGCTGTGATGGTATTGCACTATTTCAGCGGGTTGACCTGTGAAGAGGTGAGCGCACGTTTGGACGTATCCCTGAACACGGTGAAAAGTCGGCTATATCGGGCACGGAAACGGCTGGAACAGGAGGAATCAATGCTTCGAGGAAAACAGGGTCTGAATTTATTAAAAAACGAACCGCAATACATCGGCATTCAAGCGACCGCCGTAACGGAAACCGGAGAACATATCGCAGAAGGCGGTGTCGACCTTACCCAAACCGATAAAGTTTTCGCAGCTATCGGTTCTCGAACGACAGGACTCAGGGGCAACTATCCGCTACCGATGTACATGCTGCTACGTTATGTTAGCCACGGTGGTGAGATTGACCTCTTTAGATTTCCTTTGGTTGTCGGGAACCGCTGGGAGCAGGAGGGGCCTTACAAATCAAAAGCAGTAACAACCTTGGAAGGAGACACTGAAAGCATCAAAATCTCCGCAGGGACTTTTCCAGCGTGCCTTAAACATAAGACGGTCTTCACAGACGCTGACGTTGACGACACCGACGCTGATCTTAAAAATGCATACCTAAATGGCACGCGTTATTTGTGGTTCGCTGAAGGCATCGGACTCGTGAAGATGCGCTATGAACACGCCAACGGTATCGTAACCGAAGCAGAATTGCTTGAATACAAGATGCCAACCGAAACGCAAGAATACCTCCCTGTCCACGTTGGCACACAGTGGACATACAGGTGGCACAACACCTATCGCGACACCCCGATTATTGAAAAGTGGCGCGTCATCAGAAATTTCAGCCATCCCAAGAATCTTGATAACCTATTGGAACTCGCCTCGGCAAGATATGCGGTCAAAATAGATGCCGATGCACCGCGCGTCGCGCATGTCAAATGCACCCTAACACCGAAAGTAGACAGTGGGACCAAAGCGGATAGAAAACTATTGCTGTTATCCATGAGTCGCTTTGGAACAGAATGGCTGTACGATGGATATGCCCGGTATCTTCAAGATTTGACGGTCAGTGATGCCAACGGAAAAACGCTACAGATAGATGAGATTGGCAAGACACAATGGATAGTTGAAGTCCAAGACGAATCACCTGTGACGTTGAACTACAAAGTGCTGCTCAATCATGATGAACGCGACTGGCCCTTCGGCAGGAATGAGGCACCATACGCCCAAGAGGATTGCGTATTCTGGCCCGGGTATGCACTGTTTGTCACCGGTGAAGTAGACGACATTGAACTAAAGGTTGACGTACCCGACAATTGGCACGTTTCAACGCCTTGGGAACAAATTGCCCCGAACGCACACTATTTCGTTTGCAAGGATCAAGATGACCTGATATATACGTATCTCGTGCTTGGCGAATACGCTAAACGACTGGCGAAAGTGGGAGATATGGAGGTTGTACTCGCCCTGGGTGGACGCTTTAAAGCGGCTATGCCGGAAGTCCAGAAGACTATTGAGTCACTCCTGAAAGGTTATACAAACATATTCGGCGGGACTCCTAAGAGACAGCTCCTGTTTGTCGCGAACCCTTATGGCGAAAAAGGACATCTCGGCGGCGGTGTATCTGGACACAGTATCACCGTCCACATAGGTGGCGAATTAGATGAAACAAGCAGACGTTTTTGGCTGCCGACGGTTTCACACGTGGTCGGTTACGTTTGGATCGGACGCGCGGGTATCAGCTTTAAGGAACAGGCATATTGGTTTACCGCGGGTTTCACGAAGTATTATTCAAAAATCGTCCCTACCCGCCTTGGACTCGTCTCTGAAAGCGATCTACTCCGAGATTTTGAGCGTACATGGAAGTCGTACCTGTCTCGACAAGGCGAGCTCTCTATCCACGAAGGAGGCGAAGATAAATTCGCCAACCGCGAACTCGTCTATGATGGCGGCAGTTTAATCGCCGCCGCTTTAGATTTACAGATCCGCTCGCTTACACAGAACCAGCACAGCTTGGACGATGTGATGCAGCAGATGTATTCAGCGTCCGATCCCACCGCCGACGAATTCACGATGGCGGATGTGATTAAGATCGTCAACCAAATTACGGGTGAAGATTTTAATCCCTTCTTCAATGAATATGTGATCGGTACAGAGCGACTCCCGTTAGAAAAATACTTTAAAGAGGTGGGTTTGGATGTTGAGATAGCATTTGGCGAGAGACTGCCGAGCTTTGGATATATTCTCTTTAAGATGCTTCAGATCCATTCACTTGGGGGTCCAAAAGCCGGCGGCCTGTTCATCCACCATTCACCGCAGTATCAGGATGACGATGAGCTGATCGGCATCAACGGTACACCCGTGAAAACATTTGACGACATCAGGAAGGTCGCCAAGGATTGGAAGTCCGGTGATGTGGTGGAGCTAACGCTTGAAAGAGACGGTACAGAAATTGTCTTACCGATCACATTAGCAGGTGAAACATCTGAAAAACCGCCCTTAGAGGCAGGTGTTATTGATGTCAATATCAAAAAAAGACCAGATAGCACGGACTCACAACGCGCCATCTGGTCGGGCATGTTAGGCAATGGAATGTAAGTCCCTATCTTTTTACTCTAAAGGGTCTCTAATAGGACTTAAGGGTCTCTAATAGGACTTACGCAGTCCCCTCGCTGGCGAGGTTTCCTGGGGAAACACCCCAGCAAAAACACCTCGCCAATGCGTGTACCAATAGCGTGTCATGGGAAAATCGCGCAAGTCCTGTCTAATAGACGAACGCCAAACTTTTAGGGGAATGTTATGTTACGAACACTTATCCGCCAAGAACTTCTAAGCCATCTAATGAGCGCGCGGTTTTTTGCCGCTGTTGTGATTACGCTTCTACTCATTGTAGCCAATGCCGTTGTACTTCTTGAAGATTATGAGCGTCGCTTGATGAAATACAGCCAGCAAGAAAACGCGCATCGTGAGAAGGCACAGGAGGCAAAAACCTACTCAATGCTAAAACTGTTCGTTGAACGCCCCCCGAACCCGCTAAGCCTCTTTAGTGCAGGATTGGATAAGCGGCTTGGAACCACCTTTGAAATTTATTACGGCTCTGTCCCGATGATTTCGGATGCCTCGGCGCGAAGCCTCGATAACGCGTTTCTCAATCTGTTTTCAAAGATTGACCTCGTTCTCATTTTTCAAGTCGTTCTGAGCTTGATGGCACTGCTCTTCGCTTATGACGCGATTGCGGGAGACTGGGAAAGTGGTACTTTACGCATGGTTATCTCTCATCCCGTGCGCCGCGGTAGCATCCTATTTGCTAAATATATCGCGGCAATGGTCTGCCTGCTGATCCCAGTGCTGATGAGCCTATTGATGGTCCTGATTCTGTTATCCGCTACGAGCTCCATTCAACTACATGGAGAAGATTTCGTTCGGATCGGGGGAATAGTTTTAACCACAAGCATCTACCTATCTGTATTTTACCTGATAGGACTGCTGATCTCCGCAACAACGCGCCGCACCGCCACATCACTCATGCTCTGTATGTTTCTATGGGTAGTTCTGGTGCTCGTCTATCCGAACTGGAGCCGGTTTACCCTTACCCCCATCGGGAATACGCGTGCGGTATCGGCATCAGCCTATCAACAGGCTGAACAGATTTGGAAAGAGGTTGACAGAGAAGAACGCGTGTTCTTAGCGAATAGTCCGCTTGAAGGCGAACCTCCAAAATTTAATCTGGATGTTTCGTCAAGCAATAGTTTCTCGTCAGGGAGGCACTTCATCAAACGGTATGGAATAAATATGAAATTGTTGGGAAAGAACTCAGAACCGTTAGTGCCGCATGTTCAAAAGTATCATGCCACTATGGGCGCGCTGTACATCCGCGCAGCGGAACAGAGCGCTTTAGTCCGGAAACAGACTTTGGATAGCACCTCTCTCCGAGAAGCCATAAGGCATGAACGTCTCATGAAACTCAGTCCTGCAAGCCTCTATACATTTGCAACCGCTGCTTGGGCTGGTACCGATCTGGAGGGCATGTTTGATTTTGTTCAAGCCGTCCAAAGTTATCGGCGTACCGTCATTGACTATTTCCACGATAAAGATGCGTTCGGCAGTCGGCAATGGTTCGCCTCTGATAAAGGCGCAGTAGACTGGTGGGATTTGCCACAGTTCCGTTTTAAGCAGACAGATGTTTGGGAAAACGTAACGCGAGCACTGCCCGGATTGCTTTTGCTGCTTCTTATCAACCTGGCTCTGTTCACCGTAACATTTCTGTTTTTTATCAAAATTGAAGTTTAACGGAACAGGTAACTTCCAAAGGAGAATCCCAATGATCTGGCATATTATCAAACGCGAACTCTTTGACCATATCAATAGCCTGCGCTTCATCCTGACGGTTGTGATACTTTCGGCTTTAATGGTTACCAACGCCGTAGTGCATCTTCGGACGCACCCAAGGCGGGTCCGTACCTATTCCGAGAACGTAACCAACGCCATTAGCGAGCTGAAATCCCGAACGGCGTTGTATACGCTGGCGCGAAGGGGGCCTGGTAACCTTTACAAACGTCCCTCTTCGCTCTCCTTCATCGCAGACGGCGGCGATGCCTATTTGCCCAAAAACATATCGAACGGGGAGTCCTGGTCCACAAGTGGGCAGGGGGGTGAGGTCAAAAGCAATTGGTGGTTGAATTACGGCACCGTGAACCCGGATGCCACAGATCTTCGTCCCTATGCAACAAAAATAGATTGGGTATTTATTATCACCTACTTGCTCTCGTTCATTCCGCTCATCTTCACGTTTGATGCACTCTCCGGCGAGCGAGAACAAGGGACGTTGCGCTTGTGTCTCGCGAATCCGATTTCGCGCCCGATCCTGTTAATCGGTAAATTCTTGGGGACCTTAATAACCGTCCTCATTCCTTTCGTTTTTGCGGTGCTGCTGAATTTAGCACTGATTTCCGTCGACAGTTGGACCCAACTAAGTACAGCCGACTGGGGACGTTTAGGGGTAATCCTGCTGATTGCTGCAAGCTACACAAGTATCTTTATTGGATTGGGATTGATGGTTTCTGCTGGCACGCGAGAGCCTCGGGTGAGCCTTGTTGTGCTCTTGTTGATTTGGGTAGCCACTGTGATTTTTATGCCATCTACCCTTGGCACCCTCTCTACAAAGTGGATGCCCCCCGTCCAAACAATGGATCAATTTCGTGATGCAAGAAAAGCAGCCCTTAAGCAGATTAATGACGACTATGGAGCCCGAATGAGGGCGATAAAAGAAAAAAAGAGTCCGAATCTTCCAAGTCTAAGCGAACTTCAGAAACTTTATGAAACGTCACCTGAAGCTGCCAGGGCCGAAGCAGAAAAGTTAAGAGGGGTCTGGGAAACGGAAGGTGATGAAGAATTGGCACTCAAGGCTGAACTCATTAAGGGAGATATAGAAATCCGAGAACGCCTCAATCGCGAGCGTTTGGATGCACAAGTCGCGCAGGTGCAGCGCGCAAGGACGGTAACTCGGCTTTCACCGGCAGCCATCGTCCAATACGCACTTGAATCAATGGCAGGTACCGGATTTAATCGGCACTTGCAATACTTGGAACATCTGCATCAGCACACAAAACAATTCCGACAATTCATCGTCGAAACCGATAGGGCAGACATCCAAAGTCTTCACCTCATCGGTATCCCCAAGGGCATGTCTCAGAAACCGGTTGCAAGTGAGGCAATCCCGAAATTTGAGGATAAGATCACTTTTAGCAATACGTTCAACACCGCAACCGTGGATCTGCTGTTACTCGTTTTACTACTCGGCATATTTATTTCAGGGGCACTCCTTGTCTTCGTCCGTTCAGAGGTGTAAACATACACGAAAGATTTGAGCACACTTATAATATTAAAAATTGGAGGAACTACTCATGTTGAAAAAATTTCGCACCTTTTTTACACTTTTACTCGCCTTTGGGCTCAGTACAGTATTGATGGGTGACGTATCAGAAACCACCCAATATTTTCCAGAGACACTCGGAAGTTATTGGGTTTACGAAGACCAAGATGGAAACGAATTAACGCGGCGTGTCGTTGCAGGTAAAGAGATTGCCGGGGAGATGTATCACGCCTTCAGTTATGAACCTGCGTTCAAAGATTGGGTAGGTTATGACTATCACATCCATCCGAATTTCTACCGGATCGGTGATGAGAAGGTCACGTTCTGGGTCGGTGATGATATAGAGAAAGCCGTCAAAGCACAACTTACTAAAGAGATGAAGGGTTTTCTGAAAATATTGGAGAACATCGGGGCACCGTTTACGATGCTCTATAAGGTTGAGATAGAGGCACAAGACCCGTTTTATGTGCTGCCAATACCTGTCACCTTCAACGAAAAGTGGGAGGCAACGCAGATAAAAGCCAAAATCACGATGCAACCTGTCCCGCCGCAAGATCCGCCAGAAGCCACGCTTGAATTCACTATTGTCGAAACAGGGACTATCGTGGGCACGGAAAACGTTGAGACACCTGCTGGCACTTTCAAAGACTGTTTGAAGATTGAATACCGAACAGAAACAGAGGTAGAAGTATCCTCACCGGAATTGGGATTCGGATCGGAACCGCCCGGCGAATCCGTTACAACGCTGTGGGTGGCACCCACCATCGGGATTATCAAGTTTCATCAAAAAGCTGAGGATATTTTTCTGACAGCTTTCCGTCTGCCTCCTGGCATTGAGTCTCCATCTCCGGTCAGGACCCCTGAATTAAAACTTGAACTAAAGAGGTATGAAATTAAATGAGGAAAAATCGCCCCTCCGCCAATGCTGACAGAGCCAGCGTTAGCGGAGACATTGCGCCGTTCTGCAGTGATTGCCTAAAGATGCAATTCATGCAACCTTTCCCCCTTAAAACGCGACATAATATTATGAGACAATCCACTTTTCAAGGGAGTTAGGAAAAGGAATTCTATTAGAAGAATATACGAGGTAAGTTTATGGCTATGCTTTGGCTTGTTATCCAACGAGAATTCGTCTCGAATGTATTAACCTCCCGATTCATGATCGGGTTTATCGTATGCGTACTTTCAACTGCTGTCGCTGTTTTCGTTCAGGTGGACGATTACGAGAAGCGTTTGGCAGGGTATAACACCGCTGTCCGAGAGGCAGAGACAGAAGCACACGAATGGGAACTCTATGCTAAAATCAAGCCGAAAGCCCACCGGAAACCGAATCCGCTGAGTATCTTTAACGTAGGAATGGAGAATGATGGAGCAAATACGGTCACTGTTGAATTGGCAAAGCCCATCTTTGAACTCTCTTTCCCAATATGGGGGGCACCGACGCAGAAGCGAGGTTCAGATAACCCCTTCCTTGCGATGTTTCTAACTGTTGATGTGGTTTTCATCTTCAAAATCGTGCTGAGTGCCTTAGCAATCCTGTTTGCTTACAATACAATTTCGGGAGAGAGTGAAGACGGCACGCTGAAGCTTGTGTTATCCAATTCAATACCGAGAGATACGATAGTGTTGGGGAAATACCTCGGCGGGATGTTGTCCCTGTTCCCAATCGTTTTGGTGAGTTTAATCGTAGCACTGCTAATCGCTGTCTCTTCCCCAGTTACTGCCTTTGATGGAAACGATATTGCCCACATCGTCCTGATATTCGGTGTCTCGCTCTTGTACGCATCAACATGGTACCTTTTAGGGTTGCTCCTGTCAGTTTGGACGAAAACTGCTGCCACGACATTGATCCTTTCGATGTTTATTTGGGTACTCCTGACAAGTGTTCATTCAAATGTCGTCGCGTTTGCGGTAGAAAAATTTCCACCGTATCCATCGAAACCTGAAGCTATGTTTCTCCAATCCGCCTCTGAGGTCTGGAATCAATTCAGAAAAGATCGAGATGCCCACGTCACACAAAGAGGCTACGAAAATATAACAAAGTCAATTACATGGGAACCTGAGACAATGCCAACAGGGACTCGGAGCAGCTCTTGGTCTGGCGGATATTTTTTAATAGAGAA
Source organism: Candidatus Poribacteria bacterium (assembly GCA_963668035.1). Classification (GTDB taxonomy): domain Bacteria; phylum Poribacteria; class WGA-4E; order WGA-4E; family WGA-3G; genus WGA-3G. The sequence goes on from OY764073.1 coordinate 3,928,341, forward strand.
TTATAGCGTCGACAGTGTCAGTAGAGCGGACACCTCTGTCTTCCAAGAAATTTTAGGTTATCAAGAACAACTGCGGACTGAATATGCCGATAAAGCAGAGGTGTTTCTCAATAAACCTGCGGAAGAACGAGAACGAAATGTGAAGTTTGCAGATGCCCTCTCTCGTGTCTCCTTCGCAGATGTATATCACTTCGCTGTCGGGACGATTGCGGGAACCGATCGGCAGCATTATAACGATTTTATTCAAAACGCCAGAGCCTATAAGCGCGAGGTTGTAGAATATTTGAAAGATAAGAAGGCGTTTTCTTCTCGGGCGTGGTTTTCCAATGACCAAGGGCCAGCGGAGTTGACAGATTTACCTGTTTTTGAACATAAACGGCTCTCACTATCCGAGAGCTTCTCTCGCGCCGCTGTAGATATTTTGATATTATTTGCATGGAATATTGTGCTGTTTATGGGGGCTTATGTGTCTTTTCTGAGATATGAGATAAGTTAGAAAAGGAGAAACAGATGATTGGACAGATTGCGAAGAAAGAGATTCATCACAATCTCACGACGCTGCGGTTCGCCTTGATGATAATTCTGCTGCCTGTCCTATTTGTGGCAAACGCCCTGATGTACAGCCTCGGTGGCGATGGCTACATGGCGCAAGTCAATACCTATAACCAACAGGGGACCCAGCAGACAAAACATATCGAAGATGCCGCCAATAAAAGTTTGGCGGAGTTAGCACTGGTCGGCCCTGGGGAGATTTCAAAATCTCCAAGTCGGTTGACTTTCTGTGCCGATGGCGCGCATGCTCAGATACCGCGTTCTGTCAAGATGGTGAGCGGCGGTTCATGGAGTCGAACCGGCCAACATGAGACGGAAGATTACGAATGGATACCACCGTGGACATTAGAGTATCCTTTGCAGAGCAAGGCGCGGAGCGCGATGCAGCGGATTAAAATTGATTGGGTCTTCATCGGTATTCTGATGAGCTTTTTTGCGATCTTGTTCACCTTTGATGCCATCGCCGGAGAACGGGCGCGCGGCACCCTAAGTCTAATAATGTCCAACACTATCTCGCGCGGACAGGTATTATTAGGAAAATACCTCGGAGCGTTTTTTACGCTCATGGTACCGCTTTTCATCGCCATCCTGATGAATCTATTGTTTATTCTTCTCTCCGGAAATATTCCGTTTGCGTCAGAAGATTGGCTGAGGATTTTAGGGATGGTGGCAGTGTTCGCACTACATCTCTCTATTTTTATCTTTCTCGGGCTGTTTTTTTCCAGTCGCGTCTCGAATCCTATTACAAGTTTAGTCTGGTTGTTATTAACCTGGGTTTGCTTGGCGTTTGTATTTCCAAGCCTGTTGGGGACTTTTGTCGGTAATCTTAATCCGATCTTGTCAGTTGACGAAGTCTCAATGCGGAAAGAGGCACAATTGGGACAGTTGAGAGATGAATTTCGTCCGCAGGGTAGCGCAAGTCCGTATAACGGTTCAGGTGAAACGGCATCTAAGCTAAACAAGGCACCATCCGTTCAAAATCCGGAGGCGACGCACCTCTGGGCAACCTACTTCACCAGACAGATAGAAACGAAAAACCGATTTGCTGATGGACAGATTGACAGTCAGTTTAAGCAGGTGCAGCTCGCCCGCGATCTCACCCAAATCTCACCGATAGCGACTTTCCAATATGCGATGGAAGGACTTGCGAATACAGGTATCGTCAGCTATATGAATTTTGTCAAACAGGCGCGCCGGTATCGGCAGACGTTCATAGACTTCATCAAAGCGGAGGATCAGAACGATCCAGAAAGCCTACATATCTATCCGGTGAAAGAGGGATTGTCTCAGAAACCTGTGGATCCGGACGCTGTGCCTGTCTTTGAGGAGCAAATCTCTTATCGGAGTGTGTTATCACAAATCGGTCTGTTGGTGCTGTTCAATCTGCTATTCTTTATTATGGCGCAGGTCTCTTTTTTGGCAAGCGAGATTAAATAAATGGCACTTGCGTTACATTACAGCAACTATCCGTTGTTCACCCACCGCATTTTCCGATGGGATAATGCGGATCTCAATATCTCTATTCAAGCGTGTAAGGAAGGTTATCAACCGCTCAACGCTGTAATTGTTGAATTGTCCATTTTTCAGCGGAGATATTTCGACAGACTCCACACCTAAAATTTTTGCTGCTTCGGTCTGAGTGAGTTCCCGTTTTTCTATGATCTGAAAAACTTCGAAACCGAGTGTTGCCTTAAGATATAACGCATCCGCATCTGGCAAATTGAGATCTTGAAACACATTTCCTGACCCCTCTTCAAATTGAATTTCCTTACTCATAATTTACCTCCAATTCTTGCGCCATTTTCAGTCGTCCCTTAATAAGGTCCACCTCTTTCTTTGGTGTTTTTATGCCGCGCCGCGATTTTTTCTGAAAACAGTGCAGGACATAAATCCTCTCTCCAATTTTCACCGCGTACACAGCACGATAAGTATTTGTTCTATGATCTGCCCGTATCTCAAAAACTCCCGGTCCAACGCCCTTGAATGGTTTCGCCGCCGGAGATAGACTTCCTGCTTGGGCAAAGAACAAAGCGTCACCTATATCTTTTTGAACAGCTTTCGGAAATTCGAGTAGTTTTGCCTTTGAATCTCCAACCCAGACAGTCTCTTTTAAATTCCTTCTTTCATAATTCATAACGCATTATAACCGAATGGGATATAAAATGTCAAGGATTGTTTTTGCGTGAAAGCATTAAGCCTGTTATTCAATCCATTGCATGGTTTCTCGGAGTCCCTCTTTTGCCTTTGCGTAGTCCCGGCGCGCCTGATAAAAGACACGTTGCGTCTCTGTGAATTGTGCTTGCGCCTGAAACGCGTCGTTAAAGGTCAGCCCTCGATACCCCGGTATATCAAACGTGACTTCGTCAAGCACACGCTCTATTGTCCGTAAATACTGTTCACGGATTTTCAACCGCTTCTGCTCAATCTCCATCCGTTCTTTCGCATTCGCTACAGCAAGATAATCGCGTCTCACCGCGACTCGGATCAAATTCGTCTCTTCGGTGTATCCCAGCTGAAGCCGTTCCAATTCTGCAAGCTCCACAGCGCGGAGATTCTCAGTCTTTTTCCCGTCGTATAACGGAATATTGAGGTTAAAACGCACCTCCCAGCCATCTTGGGTACGCGGGGTTGTCTGAAAAATGCTCGACGCATCGCGTTCCCGGTCAAATATCACCGGATCGTAGAGTGCCTTCGCATCCCAGGTCTGGTTCTGCTGGTGTCGTTCCAAAAGGACGTGGAGATCCTTATAGCGCGCTTCAGCAGAGAGTTCGGGAAACCGGTTCCATATTGTTTCTGCAACGAAGCGTTCTTGCCGGAGTATATCACCCCGTAAGTCGCGTAAATCAAGACTGTTTGTGAGGGCAAGTTCAACCGCTGCAGCCAACGTCACATCGTCATCAGGAAGCGGTTTTGAAAGAACGACCTGTGCAAGCGGGTCGAGCCCGGTGAGTCTGATAAGCTCGGCGGTATCTATATCAAGCCGGCGTTGGAGTTCGTTGAGCGCAAGCTGCTGCTCCGACAATTCCAGCTCCGTATTGAGACGGCTGAGAAAACTGATCCGTTTTTTGGCGTGCTTGAGTTGTGTGCCTTTCAATTTTTTTTGAAGTTCTACCTCAATTGCACGGCGTTGTTTAATCTCTTCTTGTGTAAGGATAATATTGTGCCAGAGATTCCGAACCGCGTGGACACTCGCCTTTTTCGCGCGTTCATATTCAATTTCTGCCTTGCGTACTGCTTCCTGCGCGGCATCGAGACTTGCGGGAATTTCACCGAATTGCGCGAAAAGCACACTCATCTGCGCACGGGTAAGATAATCTCTCTCGTCAATATCACCATTTTTTTGACGTTGATATTCGCTCGTGACCCCTACCTGCGGGAGGTACACGGCTTTGGATACGCGGAGGTTCGCCTTGGCGCGTTCTACGACCTTCTCCGCTTTTTTGACCTTCTCATTGTTCTGTAAGGCGAGTTCTATCGCACGCGCAGGTTGCAGCGAGACGAGCCGTTGTGCTGAGACGGCACCCGCAATACTTAGAAACAGACAGATTGCAAGCGCCATCAACCTTTTGTTCATTAGGGTCTCCATTTTTCGTTACGGCACACACGCCGTGGGTTTCCTACTATTTTAGCGGCGGCTAATGCGGATTGTGACGACAACGATCGCAATCATTAGGAGTATCAATGCACCAAATAACAACGTCGTTACCGACATCTGCGTCTTCGATTCAACTTGCACCGTGATGGAGCGATCGCGCGCCTCAAACTTGCGGTTATCAACCGTGACCTCCGCATTCAACTTCGCCTGATATTCGCCGACCCCTATGTCCGCAGGTGGACTCAACGTCAGTTGGATCTCTTTTTCTTCATTCCGACTCAGTGAACCGATGACTTCAGGTACAACCGTATATTTCCAATCCGTGTTAACATCGACCAGCATACGGATGTCAACAAGATCACGTGTACCGATATTCTTTAGCGTCGCTGTCATATTAACCTGTTCACCTATTTTGATAATCTGGTACGCATTCTGAACGAACACTTCAATCTCAGGCACACCCTTCGGAATGAGCTCAAACCGCTCAACACCGCCCCGTATACTGGCAACCTGTTCAGCGGACAGCTCTAACCGATTGTTAACACCGCCAAGTTCGTTCGCTTCAGCTTCATCAAGCACAGCAACATAGAACTCAAGCGTACTATCAAGGTAAGAGGCATCTAATTCCTCCGGCAGATAGACAATCAGCGACAGATTCCGCTTCGACTGTTCCTGCGTAAATTTTACCTGAGACTGCCGAGATTTCGTATCGGGGTCTTGGAACTCAAAAGAGAGGCGATTGAGTAGGTTAATGACGCGCAGCTGGAATGTATTCTCCGTTTCCGCTAACCGATCCAGCGTCAAATCGTAGGTAACGCTGCTCCCCAAATTCCCCTCCTGCGAAAACCGAAGCGAACTGACGTTTACCACATCCAGAGCAGACTCTTTTTGTAGGTAAATCAACCGCGTCTCCGGCATAGCAAGTTCGGGATAATTGAGGGATACTTTGAGGCTTTCTACATCCTTCTGAAGTTGGAACGTTAACTCCACAGTCTCATTGTAACCGAGCACAGGGATCTTTTCCTCGTAAGGCTTGACGATGTTCGTGTCATCGGTAACGTCAAGTAAGGAGACATAAATACCACGTATCTCATTCGCCGCAGCAATCTCTTCAGGGGTCGCATTGATCGACATCGCTTCAGTGGTAGATGTGTTCTTTAACTGGATCGTTACCATCATCTGCCCACCCGTGTTACTCGCTACGCGAAACTTCTTCGCACTGAGGATAGAGATATGGCGGGTGTCCTCCTCAAGGTGGATTTTATACGGTATCTCCTCCTCAAGGTATTTCAGATTAATAGTGACGCTGTCCACATTCCGCCGCAATTCAAAGTCGAGCGTCTCCTCCTGTCCATCTTTCAGCGTCGGGATACGATGCTCGTAAGGATAACCGATGATAGCAGCCGTGTCGTCTCTGATAGAGACATAGACATTATTGATCTCTTGTGCGGTGTTGGTGTTCGCTTCCTCTGCTTCGTCATTTAATGCACCGTACTTAAGCACGACTTCCAACCGCCGCCGATCACCTTCCTTATACCGTCGCGCCGACATGACCGTGATATAGGGATCCGCCTGCTTGAGGTGAATATTTTTCTTTTCTTCACGCCCCGAGTATTTTAACTCTACGACGACATCCCTTATGTTCTCTTTGATCAATTCAAACTCCAAAGTGACAGATTCATCCTCTTTGAGCGTCTCAATGCGGCGTTCGTAAGGTTCGGTGATAACCGCCCCACTTGACCCATAACTTTCCTGCTCTTTAATGGTGACGAAAATATCGTCAATCTGCGCGCTGATGATAATATCTTGACCGACCACTTTGGAACTTTCGACGAGCTTGACAGGAGATGAGCTATTCCGCAGCGTAATGGAGAACAGCTCTCTGCCATCGGGAGATTCATAGAGGCTCGTCTCCCCAACGGTAATATGCCATTCATCTTGTAGCGACTGCAGCTCCACCTGTTGCAGCGTCAGTTTCGCCTGTTCATACTCCGAGACAGCCTTTTCGTAGTCCTCCTCTGCAGTATTCACTTCGGCGACCGTGACGATGTTGTTTTCCTCCATCATCATCGCTTTCAGGTTTTCGAGCTCAATCTTCTTCTTTGTCATCAACCTTTCAGCCGACTCCATCTTCTGCCGCTCGATCTCTATCTTGATATGACGGTCCTGTTCATCTCTGGTTTTTGTGCTGTTTCCATTCGTCGACGCGGGGTCTTCCGATTCCGCCGCCAACCCAACACCCAGCGGCGCGATTGGCAGCAGCAGCCCTGTTGCGATAATGAAGATCAGCATAAGCATATAAATTCGCATTTTTAATTCGATTGGACCTTCGTACCGATTTTTCCATTTCAAAATCGGGGTACATTAAAACCAAAATGCAATTTGGCTAATGGGTTGGTATTAAGACGTGGGAACGCTATTCGGTCGCGTCTTCCTCAGGTTCATAGCCGGCAACGTAATGCAGATATAACGCCTCAAGGTCCTCTTCTTGAATCTCCTCGCGCGTCAGTTCCCGCTCAAGATTGCCTTGCACTAAAATCCCGATCCTATCCGCGATCTCTTTCGCACGGAAGATGTCGTGTGTAGACATGAAGATCGCTTTGCCTTCCTCTTTGAGTTCACGAAGCAGATTCAGGAAATCGGCACCACCCTTCGGATCCAAGCCTGAAGTTGGCTCGTCCAATAAAACCGCTTTTGCGTTCTTCATAATCGCAATCGCGATACCTAAACGTTGCCGCATCCCTTTGGAAAAGGTCTTCACACGCCGCGTAAAGGCTTCCTCAGGGAGACCGACGCGGCCGAGGGTCGCATCGAGCTCCGCATTGGATACCTTCTTGCGGCCACCGAGCTTCGCGAAAAAGGAGAGGTTCTGTCGTGCTGTGAAGTTCCGATAGAGCTCAACGTTCTCCGAGACATAAGCGAGATGCTTCTTCGCCTCCAGCGGGAACTTCGGAATCTCAATGTCATCTACCAGTGCAGTACCGCTCGTCGGCTCAATGAAGTTCAGCAGCATAGAGATCGTCGTGCTTTTACCGGCACCGTTGGCACCGAGAACGACATAGATTTCGCCATCCTCTACTTTCATGTTCAATTCGTTGACAGCTAAAACGCTTTCGTTATAGACCTTCGTGAGTTCACGCGTTTCTAACATTGGGGTTCTCCTATTGTTGATTTGTTAATTTGCGCTATGTGTATCATACCAAAAATCAAAACGACCTGCAAGCAACGCTAACCATCCGGCAATACGCCCTTAATGTTATAAAGACGCGTTTTAAGGGTCAAAAGGTTGCACTATTTTTAAATGACATCGAATTTCTGTGGTAAACCTACTTTCGGAGCCACCTGATTGGGTTAACTCCCATTTCCATGAGAAATTCAGAAAAACACGTTATAAAGCAGGATAGCGTGATTTCTTGATCCTATTCCACTTCGTTTTCTGAGGGGGCTGGAGACGTTCTAAAGCCTTTTGCGCATGCTCGATTTGTTGTGTCGCATGCCCAATCTGTTTTCTGACGTGTTCGACCTGTTGCGGATTGGACTGTTTCTTGACGCGTTCAATCCGTTCCTTAGCGCGCGCAATCTGTTTCTTGGCACGCTCAACCTGTTTCTTGTAGTCCTCAATTCGTTTAGTTACCAGCTTATCAATATAAGCGACTTTATAAGCCTCCCGATCATCTACTAAAGGCAGGCCGAGAAACCCGATTTTCTGTAGATCCGGATTATCCTCCAAAAATGCCAAAGTATGTCGCTTTGATAGGTAGATTCTATAATCGTCGAAATCCTCTATAGTGATGCCTCTCTGCAAAAGCATCTGGAGCCACTCCACGCGTGAATACCTTGCATCTATTTCACCGCTAATTGCAAGCTCGCTACTATAAACAACCTCATCCTTACCATCTTTACAGAGTGCTATCACCTTCGCCTTTGAATAGCTTTGGTTGTACGCGGCATCAAAAGCGTTCATCAATGCCTTCACAGTTTGCGGTCCGTCATATCCCTCAGGAATCATGCGCGGTTTTGGTGACCTACCCTCTATCGATTCTATGAAGGTATTGACTGTTTGCGCGTTCACTGGGTTCCCCCAAAAAACTATAGTCCCCAAAGCTGCCAAAAATGTGAGCATTTTAACAACGTTTTCAATTCCCATTGTATTCTCCTCCTTCGTTAGTGTTCGTGTAAACTTATTTTTCCTTGAAATGGAGCCTCTATAATTAATGATCTAATCTGTAGCCGAAAAGGGTGCATAATTTCAGATATCCAACCTAAAGAATTTCAGAAATGCCACGGTTGTCAACACCACCGCAAAGAAACAGAGCAGTAGTACGTCGATAGCCGATTGGCGGAATGCCTCTCCTAAGGTTGTTGTCGCCAAAGGCGGCGGTTGCGTGATTTTGACAATATCGGTCGCCGGGTTGTACATTCTCGCGCTCGCATGATCTACAATTTTACTGAACAAATCCGCATCAAGATCATCATAGTAACGCTCACCCGCTTCAAAGTAATTTTTCATTTTTCGCTTCCCTGTCTGGGTCAAGTTCGTGGTGAGATAAATCAGTGAAGATGTCGGCGTGATTCGGGAAAGCATCTCACCGACCTGTTCTTGCCGTTCCGCTTCACGTTTGTAATCCCGATCAAGTTTATTCGCTTGGTCCTGGAATTTCTGTCGATATTCCGCTTCCAAAGGTTTCATCTGTTCATCAACTTCATTTAAAACCTTCCCAGCTACTACTCTGGTACCGTGCGCATCGGCGGGCATCGCCATGATAATTTTCATTTTTTCCTCTTGGAGTGCCGCATCAAAATCATTTCGCATCGCTGTCTTTTCCATATAGACGCTCTGGGACGTGCGAGTTGGCGCAAGGAGTTTAGCAGCGAGAAAACCTACGCGTGGCGTAATCAACACGGCAAACACCCATACAGTAAAGGCGACAATCAGTGCTGTCTTCGCGCTGTCTAAGTAGGTCGAAATTACGGTTCCAATCGCAAAGAAGACAGCGATGTAGAGCAGGGAGATAGCCGTTAAGCTGAGGACACGCGGAAAAATTTCGGGTTCGCCGAGCGGGAACCCTTGCCAAACAAGCATGAGTAAACCGAATAGCAATGCTACCAAGAACGGTACCACGAACACAAGGTATCCACCAATCAGTTTACTCCACAGAAAAAGATCGCGCGGCAGCGCGTTGGATAAGGTAATGCGTAACGTGCCGGTCTCTCGTTCCCCAGCAACCGCATCAGATGTGAACAACAGTGCCAGCAGACTGAAGACCGTACCTATCACAAACAGAAAGTCAAGGTGTCCCAAAAGGTAGGAGAGCGGAGAAGTAAACACAGAGGGTGCCCCCTGTGTGATGCCATTACGCGTCATGCCGAGATAACTCGGCAGCGCGTCTTCTAATCCGTTTGCGAATACACGCAAGGGTGTCGGCTTCAGGATAAGCTTAGAGACCTCAATCTCCGGCTCCAACGGCATCTTCGAATTCACCGTCTTCTCTTCAATGTTCGCGAGTTTAACGGCTTCTTGATAGTCAACAAGGTTCTGGCGATAACTCCGATAATTGATAAAGAGGGTGAGTGGAATAAGTAGAAGACACATCACAAGGAGCGCCACGAAACGGACGCTCAAAATATGATGCATTATCTCTTTCTGAATGAGTGTTAACAACATGTTTTTGTATTGTCCTTTGCAATTACCGATCTTTAGACGCAATTGCTTGCTTAATCTTTTGCGATAGAACCTCTGGTTCAGAGTCTATCAGCATATCTTCCACAACCAAATCCCGATTTAAAAGCAGCGTCATCAGTTTCACGCCGCCATCTACGGCAACCCCGATCTGCATGCCTTTACCCATCCAGATCGGCATCGAAAGCCCATGTTTTTCCTTGAACGCCTCAATCGCCTTAGCAGAATCATCGGTACTAAGCCCCATGATTTGTAATTGGGAATTATCATAGTCTTTTAGCAGTTTCTCAAAACGTTGCAACTTCAGGCCATAGCTATCATCTTTGATTGAAAAGATGTTTAGGAGAATGAATTCGCTCTGAAATGTCCCTAATTTGACAGGCTTCCCGGATAGATCGGTCAAAGGAATATTGGGCATCGGTTTGCCTATCAGGTTTATTTGGTGCTGCTGAACCATTGACGTTGCAGGCGGTAGCGATATGTGGATCCGTTTAAGCAGGTCTTGCCCTTCTGGCGACTTGAGAAAATCTTCGCCAAGTTGTGCTTTGAGTTGTGTGTACAAGTCAGCCGACCCGTCGAGTGTCACCGCTAACCTCCGCTGCTGACCTCTATTATAAATCCCCCTTTGCGGGCCGTTCCGATAAAGTTTCCCACCGACACTCAGATTAAGCAGATGGTGTTCGCAGCGAACGATAGGCAGCATATCCCCTTCGTTTGCCAATATTATCTCTTGGGCCGATCTTTCAGAAGGGCGAAATTCATAGAGATAACTACACGGCAGTGTCGGATCCTCAGCACCCTCTGTTAAAACCCCAGGTTTGCCGTCCGTCGCATCCGCCGGACAAAGCAGCTCCTTTTCATCAAGGTATTCTGGCGAAAGTTCAGAGAGCCACTGTGGATCGCCATATTTTTCGAGTGCCTGTTGTATCCGCCTTAAATTCTCTCTACATTTTTCAAGCGTTTCGGCGTTTTCAGGAGGCTGTTCTTCGGAGGGTGCGGCGAGCTCGTGCGGGTAAGCATCTGATAAAAGCAGACGGTTCAGCTGAACCAACGCTTCGCCACTTTGCGGATTTTCTGTGAGCAACGCGTCTGTCTGTTCACTGCGTGTGATCTTAGCAAAATTGTCGGCATCGTAGAACGGACCCGCTTGGAGCAGCCTATTCAGATCCGCAATCAGGACTTTCTGAAGTTTTGGTGACGGGCTGCTTATACCGTCATATTTACTTAACAGTTGCTGTGTCTCAGCAGAGAGTTGTGGAACAATGTATTCGGAGAGGGTAGCGCGCGTATCTTGGAGTTTCACCGCTAAGCTGCCTAAGTCTTTGAGATCAGTTTCACGGATAAGGAATTGATCTGTGTCAGCCTGGGGAGCAAGTTGTAAGCTTAAGGCTATCAATAGCGTCGCGAGCAGGAACGTTGTGATTTTAAATGTGCGGTCGCCAGCGTTCAATTGTAAGACTGTTTTTGGCATATCCAAAATCTCCTTTTGCAAAATTTGGGCAAGTCCAATGAGGTACTACAGTTTTTCTCAACATTGTGTTACTGCTTTACACACTGTTTGCCAAGAAAAGTTGCAAAAGGAGATGGTTTCATAGTTAAGTAAAGCAGGAAAATATGTGGGCACTCCATGATAGCAACCTACACCACATGCTGTAGGGGCTGGGTAACCCGGTTCCCCCTACGGCTCCGCCGGGTGTCCAAATAATTATTGACTTTACTATAAACAAAAACCGTGCCTACACACCTAACAGTTCAGCCTTATATGCCTCAACAATTGCTTCCAGCACAGATTCAGGAATATCTTCCAACTGCGATGCCAATTCCTCTTCAACATTAACCATCAAGCTATGGTCAAACGTTTCGCGTTCAGCACACGGATCAAAGTATTCGCCGTGCGCTTCCAATAAGACCGCTAAGTGCGCAGGGGTCAAACCTTCGGAGATACCGTGTAACCCCCATGCAGTGCCGCGATAACCTTTCGCATAATCGGCACCGAGGTGTTTCTGTAGAATTTCTTCTCTTTCGGTGCCTTGGGCACCGCTATTTTCGAGTTCTTCAGCAGCAGCGATCGCCCGCGGATCCAGTTCTACTTGGAACGCCGTTGAAGCATCTGCCGCCGCAACAGGATAAATTTTGTAGATTTCCATTTTTTTAAAGTTCCTTTCGGTTCGTTTAGAGGACTAAACCACTGCCGAGAGTCCGCCATCTATATTGATAGCCGTTCCGGTAATAAACGAGGCACAGTCCGAGACAAGAAAGGCAACGAGATGACCGACTTCGCTCGGTTCACCCAAACGTCCGAGCGGATGCTCCGCTCCACGGGTTTCCCAGTATTCTGCAAGCGTTCCCGGTGAACCTGCTGCCTTCCAGGCGCGTTCGCCTTGCGCACTCTTAATAGAGGTAAGGCAGACCGTATTAACCAAGATTTTGTGAGGTAAGAGCTCCTTAGAGAGTGCCTTCGTCAAGGCAATGCCAGCGGCGCGACTCACAGAGGTCGGACACGAACTTGCACCGGGTTGTTTACCGCCGGGATGCGTAATATTGATAATCCTACCACCGCCGTTGCTTTTCATGTGCGGTATCACCAACCGCGCGCAGCGAACCGCGCCCATCAACTTGAGATCCAGGTCCTCGTACCACATCTCGTCACTGGTTGTTTCAAATGCCCCCGCTGCGGATCTGCCGGCGTTGTTGACCAAAATATCAATATTTCCGAAGTGGCTCGCGGTTTGTGCAATGAAATTCGCTAACGTTTCTGGCACCGTCACATCCGCCGGAATCGCGAGGACTTCACCACCGGTTTGGGTGCGGATCTCTTGGGCGGCATCCGCTAAGACCGCTTCACGCCTGCCACAGATCGCAACTTTCACACCCTCCTCACACAGACAGAGGGCAATCCCTTTGCCGATACCCTCGCTGCCACCAGTGATAACAGCAACCTTACCAGTCAATCCGAGTTCCATAATTGCTCCTTCTATTTTTTATTCCATTCTCAGTGAGGCAATCGCCTGCGGCACCGCCTTCAATACATCACTCGCGATGAGGCCGTGCATGCCTAACGCCTCCGCGACGATGTCTCCCGCTAAACCGTGTATATAAACCCCAAATGCAGCCGCCTTTTCACCGGATAGCCCCTGCGCCATCAATCCGGCAATTACGCCTGTGAGCACATCTCCCATACCGCCTGTCGCCATGCCAGGGTTACCAGTAGAATTAATCCATACGTCTCCATTCGGCAATCCAGTGACGGTAGGGGCACCTTTAAAGACGAGCGTTAAGTTGTGTTCAATTGCAAACTGCTGTACTGTGCTGATCCTGTCTGCTTCTAAATTGGCGGTTACGGTGCGTGTTAATCGAGCCATCTCGCCGGGGTGTGGTGTTAGCACCGCCTCCGTATCTAATAACGAGATAATTTCAGGAACTTGCGAAAGCGCATTCAGTCCATCTGCATCGACAACCAACCGTAACCCCAGCCCCTGTTCCCGATTTTCACGGACTAATTGATGAACAAGTGCAACTGTCCCCGGATGTTGCGAAAGACCGGGACCTATCGCAAGCACAGATTTCGTCTCTACAGCAAATTCAAGGATCGCTGAAGTAGCAGCTACAGATAGACTACCCGCATCCGTCTCTGGCAGCGGAAGTGTCATCACCTCAGGCAAAAGACCCTCTAAAATTGGGTTGAGATGTTTCGGAATTGCAAGGGTTACCAACCCCGTACCGGCGCGCAGAGCCGCTTCACTCGCAAGCGCAGCCGCGCCTGTCATGCCTGTCGAGCCAGCAACAACGAGGACGCGCCCGTAAGTACCTTTGTGAGACGCAAGCGGACGCGGCGGCACCCATCGCGACGCTTGGGTTGCTGTCATCCAATTGACCTTGATATCTTGTGCATGGACAACCTGTTCCGGGAAACCGATGTCAACGACTTCCACTTTTCCAGCCAACTCAGCACCCGGGTGGACCAACAATCCCCTTTTAGGCAAACCGATTGTAACCGTTCTATCTGCTTTTACACAAGTACCCAACGGCTGACCCGTGTCCGCATCCAACCCAGACGGAAGATCAACAGAGAGGATAGGAATGGCAAGGCTATTGATCGTGCGAATAACAGTAGCGATCGGCTCGCGAACTGGACCGCGTAATCCTGTCCCGAAAATCGCATCTACGAGGAGTCCACAAGAGGTGTTTCGTTCCGTGAGTGTAGCATCTGCTGTCAGAATTTCCGCAATTCGCAACCCCAGATTTTTCGCAATTTGTAGATTTGTGTCTGCCTCACCTGTGAAGCTATCTGGCGGAGAAACAAGGAAAATATGCACGTCGCGCCCCGCGTGGGCGAGCTGGCGTGCGATAACCAATCCGTCGCCGCCATTATTGCCTTTGCCAACGAAGATGCCGATCCGTTGACATGTCGGATAATGTTGTTCAATCGCGCGGACAATGGCACTCCCAGCGGTCTCCATAAGAACGATGCCGGGAATGCCGATGCCTTCAATGGTGTCCTGATCAACCTGGCGCATTTCCGCCGCCGTCACAACTTTCATGTTTTTACCTTTGCGCCAAGCCGGAAACAACGGAATTGTTTTAACTGCTGTCGGCTTGCTGCTGGCTTTTTTTATGCCGTGCCAACCTGCAGTTTCTCGGCGAGCCCTAACAAGTGCGCCTCCATCTGTTGGGCGGCTTGTTCTAAGCACTCGCGTTCTATCTGAACCTCCTGAACCCGCTCATCTTGATGCGTCTGGAGGCAGAAGTTTAGATTTGTGCGGAGATCAAACAGACTCTGCTGGATGTGGTCTTGGAAGGACCCTTCTGGGTACATCCAGCGTCTGCCGCGTGTTTGTCGTAAGTTAAAGTGGCAATGTCCGTTATCACCACCAAAGCAGTCAAAACGCATAATCTCATCGTCGTAAACATACAGTGAAGCCGCCGGACCGCGTCCACCTGCATCATCACGCCAGTATGATTCTAACCGAACATTGTCTTGAATCGGATATTCAACCAGGTCGTGTTTTCGATTCGCCATCTGTTACCTCCTTGGGTATTTCTGCACGGTTCGTTAAAAGAACCTAAGTTGCTACAAGCCGGTTTTGAACGTTTCAATAGTGTTTTTCAGGTATTTTCCTTATCCCGTAGGGATGATATGTCTATAGAAACTCAAATCGAGATCCTCCACAGTGAGTTCACTGAACACAGGCACAACGAAAATCAAAAACGCTGCGGTAGTCATCAGGATTAATTTCATTTTATCCTCCTTATTAACCAGAAAAGAATTCTTGTCTATCATATCTTATAGCATACCCAGGCATATCTTATAGCATACCCAGGGCCATTCAATTGTTGTACCTATTCACTTTATATATGTGAATTTTTTCGCCTGTAGGAGCAAGTGTTTTTGCTTGGGGTCTTTGCTTGGGTATTTCTGCGGATTTTTTGTCGCTCGCGATTTTTTGCTTTCCTCACCCCGTAGGGGTGATATGTCTATAGAAACGGTATATTGAAGGGACCGCACTCCGTAGGAGTGCTATGTCTATCAATAGGTGGCAACTTAGGTTATCATATCTTATAGCATATCATGCCCCAGATAGTTGTCCAACCGAAAACCGAATGGTTCAGGAACGCGTAAAAAAGTGACTTGAATTCTAAGCAGATTCGCGTTAAAGTATAGCAGCATCAAAAACAGGAGTCAATAAACAAACTATGGACGCGATCTCCGAGTCGCGTCGAAGGGGAGATTTACGATGGAAAACACTTTTAAAGCAGGCGTTATCGGTTGTGGGGGGCGTGGGCGCGCCCATGCGCGCGGCTATCAAGCGTCTCCAGATGTCGAAATCGTGGCGTGCTCAGACCCGGTTGAAAACGCACGAAATAACTTCGCCGAGCAGTTTGAAGTTCCTAACACCTACGAAAGTTACGAAGAGATGTTGGCAAAAGAATCGCTCGATTTTGTCAGCGTCTGCACGTGGATCGCGCTGCATAGGGATATGGTCATCGCTGCTGCTAACAGCGGCATTAAAGCCATCCATTCTGAGAAACCGATGGCACCCACTTGGGGCGATGCCAAAGCACTCTATCAGGCATGTGTGGATAACGATGTCGTCATAACCTTCTGTCATCAACGCCGTTTCGGTGCGCAATTCGTCAAGGCGAAACAACTCGCAAACGACGGAACGATCGGTGAACTCCGCCGCCTTGAAGGTTCCTGTCCAAATCTGCTGGATTGGGGAACACATTGGTTCGATATGTTCCTTTTTTACAATAATGACGAACCCGTTGACTGGGTAATTGGTCAAATAGATGTAGCAGAGGAGAAACTCGTCTTCGGAACGCAGGTTGAGACGAGCGGTCTATCTTGGGTCCGTTGGAAAAACGGTGTCGAAGGTTTATTGACAACCGGCGGTGTCTCCTTAAATGGGTTCGCCAATCGGCTCATCGGCACTGAAGGTATTATTGATGTCGGGGGCGGCGCACCCGTTCGCGTGCTCCGTTCAGGCACTAACGAGTGGGAACAACCCGATCTCAGCGATGTTACGCCCAAAGGAGATGATACCACCCTCTCCATGCTTGATCTCATTGATAGTGTAAAAACGGGACGTGAGCCGGAACTCAGTGGTCGCAAAGCACTTCAGGGCGCAGAGCTCATCTTTGCGACTTATGAGTCCAGTCGGCGGCGTGCGAAGATTAATTTACCGCTCACAGTAGACGATTCTGCCTTGCTGACGATGGTAGCAAATGGCGACATCGGTTAAGTCTTTTGGATTGGAAGCGCGGCATTTTGAAAGGATGGAACCCCTTTCTTTCCATCCTTTTAAACCCACTCTTCCATAGTTTTTCTCTAATTTTTATCAACCTAATCGAAATTTTTGCGTCTAATGAAAATAAAGGGGATTGTCGCGTGGTGGATTTTCGTATGCCGCTGTCCCCACCAACACAAATATTAAACCAAATAATCGGTAGCAGTCTTACGAATTCAGGACTTACCCAAAATGACAGGATTACGCCTATTCCGACGCGATAGGTACGGTTGCCTAACCGAACCGAACTAGGCAATTGCGTAAGTCCGAGAATTAAAGCGAGTCATCAAAGTTTCGGTAGCTTTGAACTCGACACAAGCAGGGAGAAACGAGTGCCACGAATTAAACACAACTCCGTAGCGGGCAGATTTTTGAATGTCGCGCGAGGTCCCCGTACCTCAAGCCGAATTTGTCTTATTCTTTTCTGTCTCGCGTTCTTGACCGGGCATACTTATGTTTGGGCAGGGCTCACGAGCCTGTCCGTTGACGCAGACGGTGATTCGATTTTCAGAGGGGGCCAGGATGACCTAGAGATTATTTTTACTGTCGATGTTGATGATGATGATGATGATAATATAGACGCAGAGGGCATCACGTATACCGTTACAGTAAATCAAAATCTCATTGAACGCGGGACCGTGCTAAATGACCAAACGGTTCGCGTCAGCTGGGATGGCAGTATTAACGGGCAGCAGTTACCCGATGGGAATTACACTATTCACGTTGCTCTCAACAAAGCCGCTGGTGACGCTGGTGAAATAGAAAGATTCGCAGAAACGACTTTAGATGCCACCGCCCCGCGCATCTCAAGTGTATTTGCGAATGGAGATCCAAATCTCTTGCTGATCAACGGGAGTTTCGTCAATACGGCTCTTCGCAGTATTACGATAATCCCGGAGGTCGATCAGGGAAGCTCTATCGATTTCGGTGGGGAACAAACGGTTGTCCTCTTAAAAGATGCAAAAGGGAGTGCAGTCACGGGGCACCTTAATTACGACACACAACTCGCTTTTCGTTTGGGGAGCTCGTTAAAAGACCTGTCCCAAAATGGGAAATATACCCTGAATATCACTTTAGCCGATAAAGCTGGCAACACGCTTCAAAGCACAACAGAATTTATTTTTGATAATGTCGCACCTAATTTGGTAGGCACGGCTACAAGCAGGGGCCCGATTCTATCGGGAGCCGGTGTTAGCGGGCAATTAGATTTTGTTGAAGCCAGTCTCGTTGACAATCTCGAAAACGCGGTCAGCCTTTCGGATTCCACCGTTCGGCTCACAGGACCGGCAGGTGAGATTTTAGGTAGACAGACATTTCCATCAAAAAATAAGATCAGATGGCAGCTCCTGTCGCCTTTATCGCCTGAAGCCGGTCTCCGTGATGGCGCATATACGATTGAAGTTGTCGGACGGGATCAGGCAGGTAACCAAACTGAGACGATCCGGGTACCTTTTATCTATGATAACCTCGCCCCGCAGCTCGTCTCTTTGGGAGCAGCAGAAAGCGGAGCCCCCTTTGACATCCTCGGCGATACAATTTACCACAATCAACCGCTCACGCAGATTGTCGCTACCTTTGACGATACCGCATCCGGGATCGGTGTCAATTTTGAGAAAGACACCGAGATTCTCTTTAGTGCTATTGCTGCGGGCGGGCAAACCAATAGACTCACAGGACGCACCTTTGTTGATAAAAATAACGGGCGAGTCTCTTACGTCTTGGAGCAACCGCTTATTAGTCAAGATGGCAGTTATAGACTTGAAGTAAGCGTCGCAGATTTACTCGGTAATAGAAATACGGATACCTTCCAATTTCTCTATGATACCCAACTTCCGACGCTGGTTTCTACTTTCCCTGAAGCGAATCAGACTGTTGACAACTTATCACAAGTCCGCGTTGTGCTCAATGAAATCACGAGCGGGATCGATTTCAGTCTGAGCAACTTCCGACTGACTCGCAACGTCGGCGGAACCGCAATGGAAGTTCCTGTTAACATTACAAATAACGGGACAGATACCGCTATTCTCACCGTGTTGGAACCCATTGCCCTGGATGGTTCAGACGATGGTACTTATACGATAGAAGTTACACCGACCGACCGCGCCGGCAACGTTGGCGCGACGGCTCGGCGCGAATTCTATCTTATCAGTCAAAGTCAACCGGAGATCCGACTGACAGTTCCCGAAATCACAACAGTCAACAGTTTGGCAACGATTGTTACAGAGCTGATCGGTTATATCGGTCCCGGTATCAATTTTGACGAATCAGAACTTACCGTCAGAAACGCTCAAGGCGCGACCGTTCCGCAGCAACAAGTTGAGCCCGATGCCGGAACCACCAACGTTCTTACTTGGCAGCCCGGTACAATTATTCCACGCGACGGCACCGCAGATGGAGAATACAGCCTAACCGCAACCTTCGTCGATTTTACAGGAAAACGTTTTACACGCGACTTCTCTATCTTTTTAGATACACAATTTCCAGCAATTGAGAGCGTCCGACTCGAAACCGAGTCGCAACCAGAGCTTTTTACGGATAGCACCACAACTATTGCCCAAGGTTTCTCCCAAATTAACGTGACTTTTCAGGAAACGCTGGAACAAGGTTTACAAACTACTCTCAGTGATGTTGATTTTGCGAATACAGATGTTACGCTTACCGGTCCAACAGGCGAAAATATCCCTATTAACCGCTTGAATGATGGTGCCACGAACTTGACGCTCAATTTTCAGGCACTGACGCAACCCGGCGAATATAGCCTTTCAATTACACCGCAAGACCTCGCGGGTAACAAAAGTGCAGCCCCGTTTGTCTATCGGATGCGCATTGATGTTTTGCTGCCCACGGTGACTTCAGTGCTGATTGCAGATAAACTCGGGACTATCGTTTACGTGAATGGTGCCTCCACTGACATCGTTGCTAATTTCGAGGACCCGACTGGTGTTGGATTAGACTTGGACGGTTCAACGATTACTGTGACGAACCCAAGTGGTATTCCTGCACCCGGTACTACGACTTCCAACGAGACAAATCAGTTAACGTGGACCCCCACAGTTCTTCCCACTGATGGCAGTGCTGATGGTCGATATACTGTAACCGTCACACCCAAAGACCGAGCGGGAAGACAAGGCGACGTCGTCTATCGCCAGTTCATTTACGATACACAGCAACCCCGAGTTACCGCTTCTAATCCGGTGGCATTAAATCAACCGACTACCTATATCGGTGGCACACTCCCCCCGCTTCAGTTTACCGTTGAAGATGTAGGCCCCGCCGGTTTAGAATTAGCAGACCAAACCATATCACTTTTTGATGCAGGACCAGGTATAGGCATCAACACCACCCTCACATTTGATGAAATAAACAGTCAGCTGTATCTCACGCTTGATACACCGCTTGCGCAAGATGGCAGTGCCGATCGCGAATACCTGGTAAAGGTTCATCTCGTTGACAAAGCAGGAAATATTTCGGAGTCGGAGCACACCTTCGTTTATGATTCTCAAGTGCCACAACTCGCCTCGGTCACGGTAAATACTGCGGTGCCAGTAACACTTGCACCACAAGGGATCACCGAGATTTCGGAATCTATCAGTCGTATTACGCTGCAATTTGAGGAAGCCACAAGAGTCGATTTTACGAATACAATGGTCAATTTAGTCGGTCCGGATGGACAGGCGATTTCGCTCAATATTTCGGCTGACGGGCTTACGCAAGTTACCGCACGTTTTGTTGAACTCACACAAGCCGGCGTGTACACATTATCTGTTACGCCGCAAGATATAGCTGGCAATGTTGCCCAAGGTGCCGTGCGATACCCATTTCGACTTGTGTTCCTTTTGCCGAGTGTGAGTAGCATTGAATTAGGCGGACAAACCGGAGATTTTGTATTCCTCAACGGTAGCGATTCTACAATAGTTGCGACTTTAATGGATACGATTGGCACCGGGCTGGATTTAGGCGAGGGCGGCTCCAGCATCGTTGTGACGAACCCCTCCGGTGCTGTTGTCCCGGGACAGACCCGCGCAGATGGCACAAACCAGTTGATATGGGAAGCTGTATCGCTCCCTACCGATGGCAGTGCTGATGGTCGATATACTGTGGCAGTTACACCTGTTGATAAAGCGGGTAGGCAAGGCGATGTTGTTTATCGCCAGTTCATTTACGATACAGAAAACCCACGCATAACCGCAGCTTCTCCGATAGTCCTGAGCCAACCCGTGTCTTACATCCGCAGCGGCTTGAACCAGTTATCGTTTACAGTTGAAGATGTGGGACCCGCGGATCTGCTCTTGGAAGCGCAAACAATTGCCTTGGTAGACAGTGCTGGAAATGCCGTTCCTGCAACGCTGACATCCGACGAACTCACACATCAACTCTTTTTGACCCTCTCCGCCCCACTTCCGCGAGATGGCAGCAGCGATGGTGCCTATACAGTCAAGTTCTCTCTGATTGACAGAGCCGGGAATGCCTTGGATTTGGAGCATCTCTTGATTTATGATTCCCAAGTGCCACAACTCGCCTCGGTCACGGTAAATACCGAGTCACCGGTAGAACTTGTCCCGCAAGGGGTTACCGAGATTTCGGAACCCATCAGCAGTATTACACTCCAATTTGACGAAGCCACAAGAATTGATTTCGAGAATACGGTGATTACGCTCGTGAGTTCTGATACCACTACGACCGCCGCGGAATCTACGCCCGTGGCTATTCCGCTGACATTGAAAGATGACGGTACTTCTCGAATGACGGTGAGTTTCCTAGAGTTGAACCAGATAGGCACTTATACGCTCTCTGTCACACCGCAAGATATAGCGGGGAATATCGCAACGGGTGCTACTAATTACACCTTCATCCTGGATATACCGCTGCCGAGCGTTAGTACTATTATTATCGGCGACACCGAAACAATAGCTGGCGGCGATGTCGCTTACGCCAATGCAAGTAATATGACCATCGGCGCAGAATTCCTGGATCCAACAGAGACAGGATTATCCTTCGGTAGTGAAGGGTCGACTATTACGGTGGCAACGCCCGATGGAACTGTCGTTCCCGGTAGAGTAAGTTCCAATGGTGTAAATCTACTCGTCTGGCAACCTATAACGCTCACGCCTGATGGCACCACAGATGGACGATACAGCGTATACGTCTACCCCGTTGATAAAGCCGGGCGTCAGGGCAATACGGCTTATCGTGAGTTTATTTATGATACGCAAGAGCCAGAGATAACAGCTGCGGCACCGATAGACCTCAGTCAACCGGTCTCCTACATCAGCCAGAGTTTAAACCAGTTCCAATTCACTGTCGCAGATGTCGGTCCGGCAGACCTCATGTTAGCAGATCAGAAAGTTAGTCTCCGAGAGGCAAGCGGCAATTTGGTTCCAGCACAACTCACGGATAATACCCAAAATCAGCTCTTTCTCACGCTTGACCAACTTCTACCGCTTGATGGAAGTATGGATGGCGAATATACGCTCGCAATCGCGTTAGTAGACAAAGCCAGTAACGCTTACACTGTCGAACACCGCATCGTCTATGATACACAAGCCCCGACGCTTGTTAGTACAGTGCCTGCTGATCGTTCACTGATCACTGAGGATATTACGCAAGTACAGGTCCAACTCAACGATGAGGGCGGTAGCGGTATCAATTGGGCAGCAACGACAGTGACATTGGTGAACCCGAGTGGACAGCAAATCTCAGGTGAACTTATCAGTGATGGCGCAACGGCACTAACACTGAACACGAATCAACTCGTTGAGGATGGGCTATACATCATCCGCGTGCAAGCCGCTGACCGTGCTGGTAATGGCGGTGCCACTGTTTTTGAACGGAGTTTCTTGCTGTCAAGACGCTTGCCCGCAATCGTTTCCACAGAACCCGTTACCGCACCAGAGGATGAGGCGTTTACCAATGAAGAAATTGAGCGGATCGAAGTGAACCTTGAAACAGATGATGAAAATCATCTCTCAACGCTTCGCCTCTTAAACCCAGCGAATCAGATGATCGCCGGGCAGCAACGGCGGACAAGTGGCAGGTTAATCTACGATCTGGTTCGCCCTCTGGCGACAGACGGGTCCGAAGATGGTCTCTATACGATTGAGTTTACGCCGATCAGTGGTTCTGGACGAAGTGGTGAAGTTCAACGATTGACTTTCACCTACGACACGCAAGCACCAGAAATTGAGAGCGATGATCAGATTAATCTTGTCGTTGCACAACCTGGGGTTAGTAATTCGCTGACAGAAATCCGCGTCACCCTCACCGATGACATATCTGGTATTGATTGGGAAAATCTCGAGGAGGACTGGCTAACTTTTGAGCGATTATCGCCGAATGCAGCTAAGATTTCAGGACGCGTTGACGACGATGGTGAAGGTAACCTCACGTTCCGTCTCGCGGTACCCCTCGCAGACAACGGTTCGGCAGATGGTGAATATCGGATTACTGTTAATCCTAAGGACCGCGCAGGCAACGATGATGATCCCTATCAACGGGTGTTCATCTATGATACCAGTCCACCAATGATTGATACTGGCACACTGCTTATTAACGATACACCGCTGATTGTTGACATCAATGCCGACAATTATCCAACCGCAGTCTCCACAACCGGCGGGGTTGTCATACAAGCAAATATTTTTGACACCGGTTTGGGGGTCAACCTTGCACAATCAAAGATTACGGTGAGACGTCCAGACGGCGCAGAAATTCCTGGCAATATACAGCAAAATGGCGTAGACACTATCCTTTTCAAATCCGATGGCTTGGCACTTCAAGGGAAGTATCAAGTCGAGGTTACGAGTATCGGAAACGACTCCGAACTCCTCGGATTCGCTCCCTCCGATTCCCTGACAACGGAATTTCTCTATGAAACACGTGAACCTACAGCCACTTTAACCAGTGATGGCGGTGCGACTGAACTCACGGATGAACCTTTGCCCTTAGAAGGCACAGCCGTCGACTCCACAGGCACACAGCGAATCGGTGAAGGTGAAATTCCTGTCCCCGCATCCGGCGTCTGGCTCGTCGAAATTGTAGGCACCGGGCCCGACGATCAACCGATTGATCCGGTCCCAGCGGTTGATGACAGCAACGCCCAAGAAGACCCCTGGAGCCGCTGGTCCATTGACTTTTTGCCAACACGTTCCGGTGAATATGACTTAGATGTCCGGGTCACAGATAATGCAGGAAATTACGCCGTTTATGACATCGGAAAGTATACAATGTCTGTATCCCTGACCTTCCGCGGCTCAACCTTCGGATGGCCAAATCCGCTCCGTCTCTCACAACGAGATGTCGCCTTTTTCTCCTTTGATGTCAATGTACCGCTTGGGGAGACTATCGAACTTACTTTGAGCATCTACGATTGGAGTGGCGATATGGTGCTATCACAAACGTATCCGAATGTCGTTTCTGGACAACGGAACGATCAATTAGTTAAATGGAATTTGGAGAACCAAGCAGGCACACCTGTCGCAAGAGGACTCTACATCTTCCGTTTAGAAGCCGTTAATGGCGCAGGAAATCGCGCCAACACTGTCGGTAAGGTGCTTGTCGTTGACTAAACCCTGACCGCCGACGAGGTGGGGAAATCTCGCCAATCGATAACTAAAAAGTAAGGATAAGGAGAATTTGATGATGCTGAAACGGGTTTCCGTTCAAATCGTAATGGCACTTCTCATAATAACTGTAGCTGCCGCAAGCGTACACGCGGTTGATATCCATGATGGTGCAGGAACTACTGGTGCCGCTTTCCTGAAAATTGAAGGCGGCAGTCGACCTGCCGGATTAGGCGGTGCCTTCGCTGGACTTGCTAACGACATCAATACCATCTTTTGGAATCCAGCAGGGTTAACCGCTGTCAACGACCGGGAACTGACTGCCATGCAACACTTCTCGTTCGCTGAAATTAACAACCAAACCATCGGATACGCACAGCGTATAGAACGGCTCGTCTGGGGTGCCAGTTTCCTCGGAAGTTTCACAGAAATTGAACGCCGACAGGGACCCACGGAAGACCCTGATAGCACCGCGACAATCGGGGGCTTCGCCACCGGTTTATCGCTCGCCTATCCGATCAGTGAGGCAATATCCGTCGGTGCTACAGCAAAGCTAATTTCAGAGCAGCTGGATATTCAAAACGTCTTCGGTGCCGCAGCGGATGCAGGCCTCGTCTTGCGCTTGCTCGAAAACCGTCTCGGTATTGGGATCGCTGTCCAAAACGCAGGGGTCTTAGACGGCGGTGAAAATTTGCCTATGGCACTTCGCGCAGGACTCGCTTATAGAACATGGAAGGAAGCTATTGCAGAAACAGAAACAACCGCAGCGATACCCGCACAGGAAGTATGGGCACTGGTCGCAGACGCACACCTCCCACTCCTCGACGCCAACCCGAGCTTCCATATCGGGTTAGAGCGATGGTTTTACGGCAGTATCGCCGCACGCCTCGGCTACCAAATTGGTCTGAACGAGAACCCAGGCGACGGATTAGCACTCGGTATCGGTGTCCGACGCAGTGGTGAAGACATGTTAGCAAATATCGACTTCCAATTTGATTACGCTTTCGTACCAGATGCTTACGTCGGCAACGCACACCGCGTCTCTTTCATCACACGCTTTTAGCGTTGTGATGACCAAACACCAGAAACCAGACTTATAACTTATAACTAACAACTGATAACCACTACACACTCGCTTCAAGCATGCGCTCAATAGGCGCGCGCGCTTTGTCAATCGTCTCAGGACTCAGTGTAATCTCATATTCATCAAGTGCCTCGTCCCGATCAATGGCTTCTAAGATGTTCGCTATTTTACCCAAATTGACCTGCGCCATGTGTGAACATCGGACCGAGCATGCTGTCCAGAATTGAACTTCTGGAAATTCCTGAGCCAGGTTAGAAGTTAGTTCACATTCGGAGGCAACAAAGGCACGCTCCAAGTCGTTTGCTGCGACACGCTCGGCGATGTCTTTCATAATCTGACTGGTACTGCCGTAAAAATCGGCTTCCTTTAAGACATCTGGACGGCATTCCCAGTGCGCATATAACTTACGGCGGTCGTGTCCTTTCGGGATTTCAAACGATTCACGGATGCCGAGAAGATCAGCAAGTGTGAATTTTTCGTGAACCTCACAAACCGCACCGCGTGCCGTGTTGTCTTTGCCGGGATAGACCACATTTTTCTCGCCTTTTAGTTCTTCCTCCAAATTCTGTGCAAAGAAGATATCGGGCACAAAGATCAGTGTATCCCCTGGCATCGATTTCGCGATGTGTGCCGCATTCGCTGACGTACAGCAGATATCCGATTCTGCCTTCGCGTCCGCATAACTATTAATATAGATCATCACCGGTGCCCCCGGATAGAGGGCTTTCAACTGCCTAACATCTTCAGCACCGAAGTTATCGGCGAGCGAACAGCCTGCAGTTTTATCGGCAACTAACACTGTTTTGCTCGGATTCAAAATTTTCGCTGTCTCCGCCATAAACGGCACACCGTTAAAAATTAGATACGGTGCCTCTGTTTTCGCGGCGTACATGCTCAAGCCGAGCGAATCGCCCTGCTCCTCTTTCTCAGATAAGCCAAAGACGAGCGGCTCCATATAGTTATGACCCAACATCACAATGTTATGTTTCTGCTTCAGGGTCCTTATTCTGTGGACAGTTTTTGCATGCGCTTCTATATCAAGAAACGTTAAACTCGGATGATGACGGTTGTACAACTCTTGCTTAACGTCTTCAATACTGATAGGTGCATCTATTGCGTGGGGAGTTTCTCCCTTAGAATGCATACTAATCACGCTCCAAGCGGATCGCTA
Source organism: Candidatus Poribacteria bacterium (assembly GCA_963668035.1). Classification (GTDB taxonomy): domain Bacteria; phylum Poribacteria; class WGA-4E; order WGA-4E; family WGA-3G; genus WGA-3G. Next base: position 3,954,770 of record OY764073.1, read on the forward strand.
ATAAAAGGTCTGCCGAAATCAGGACTTACGCAAAATCACAGAATTCTGCCTATTATACCGCGGGACATCCTCGAAAACCTTCTTTAGTCCTATAAGGACGGTATGTTTATAGCAGCGTTTTCAAACAAGGATCTAAGTCCTATAAGGGCGACATGTTTATAACTGCAGACGCTATTAGCGGTTCTTTTGATTTATTCCTATTAGGATACACTGAAAATATTTGTTTTGTCAAGTCCTAATATATCAAAATGCCATACAAATGTGAGATTTATGCCAAATTTTCTGTGGAAAAAGAAAAAAATCTGTGCTGCTGCACTTATTTTATGCTTAATTTGCGGATGGACACCGACCGCGGAGAGTATTTCGGTTAAGTTGAGAGGGAAAATTGCCTTAGTCGGAATTCTTTCAGGGGTCGCATACCTGACACATACGCTCGTTAAACGCGACAGGCGAGCCGTGGCGCAATTGGAATTTCGCCTCGGCCCGCCTGAGCGTGTTATTCAGTTTGAACGCGGATTTGACTTGTGGCGTATCAACTATTATAGACAGCAGTGCTACATATTTCGGAACAACCGGTTTGTCAAAATTGTCCCTTGCACCACCCTGCGGCATCCATATCAAACAGGGGTTCACCGCAAGTTGATACCGCCTTTTCTTATTGATATGCCCGTTTCAGGGAACCCCAAGTGGTCGCAGCTTTCCCTTTTGCCTCCACTAGAAGCCCCTCAATTTGTATCTTCCGATCTTTATCGGTTGGAAGCCGAACGTTCGCTTGGTCGGCTATTGTGGCTTTCACATTCGTCGTCACGAAGATTGCATCTAACATGGTGGCATCTTCACGGACACCGATACGAAGCACCGTCTCACCTGCTTCCTTGAACTTCCATTCCCGGTCAAACGTTCCACCATCCAACCAGTGATTGATACGGTCCCAATGCCAAGCGGCACCGTGTCCAACGCTCCAGCGGAACTCGGTATTCTGCGTTGCTTGTGCGTCTTCGTCCGGATCAGCGGGTTGCCAAGTCACCCAAAAAGAATCACTATTGCCATCCCAAGCAATCACATGCCCCCATAGCGCGTAGGTATCCGATTGTGGAATATTGATAATAAATTCAGCGTAGCCCTTACCTCCGCCCCCTGTAGCAGCGGCTCCTTCCATCCAAATGAATTTTCCATCAGAGGCATTCTTATCATCTGCGATGATCATCGGCTCTACCATCTCGTTTGCCAATTCGGCTTCAAGCGCAATTTCTACCTCAGCACGAAGCCCTACAATTCCACATAAGGGGAGTGTGAATATAATCAACGTCAATAGTATTCTGTATTTCACTAAATACCTCCTTTCTGCAATTTTGCGCCTATCCTACTAACTATCTTCCCGCTTTCAGTTTGCCCCACGTTGTGGCGAGTTTATCTTGCGGTTCAACAGGCGTAAGAGAATCTTCCGGGATCGGGTCGCGCGGGTTCACTTCCGCTTCGTCCTCAGAGAGGTTGTCGGTGATGTAGATCACATCCAACATACAGGCATCTTCTCGGACCGCGATACGGAGAGTGGTTTCTCCAGCTGCTTCCATCACCCATTCGCGTTCAAATGTCCCGCCATCTAACCAATGGTTGATACGATCCCAGTGCCAATCGGCACCATGTCCAACGCTCCAGCGAAATTCTGTATTCTGGGTCTCTTGCGCATTTTCATCGGGATCGGCGGGTTGCCATGTTACCCAGAATGAATCGCTATTCCCATCCCAAGCAATGACTTTACCCCACAAGGCATAGGTACCAGGTTCTGGAATATGGATTTTGTATTCCGCCCAACCTTCGCCACCGCCACCGGTCGTTGGAGGGCCCTCCATCCAGATGAATCGTCCGTCAGAAGCCGCATCATCATCAGCGATGACCATCGGTGCTTCAATTGTGTCTGCCGCCTCTGCTTCAATGGCCCGTTCATAACCATAACTTATACCGATTGTGAACATTAAACCAAAACTGAGAAGTGTCCCTAATACTAATGTCTTAAAACGCATAAAAATGCCTCCTTGTTGTGTATAAGGTTTTAACCTTGTAGTTCATCGTAGGGGACGGGTTTCCCGTCCCGCGCAATTTATCGCGCCTGTAGTTCATCGTAGGGGACGGGTTTCCCGTCCCGCGCGCAATTCATAGCACCTTGTGTCTATCCTATTCTACCGTGCCCGAATTCTGCCCCACTGCTGAATCTGTAGAGCAGACGATATTATCGGAAGCACGTCTTGGGGGTTACTGGACCATTTCGGTTGTGCCGCCCAGGCACCATTGTTAATCAATTCGCGGCGTTCGCTGCCATCAGCACGCATCAGGTGAATAACCCATCTGCCATCCTTCTCAAATTGAAAAGCGATTGCACTGCCATCAGCTGCATAAGCAGGAACCGCCTCATCTGTAGGGGTATCGGTGAGGGCTGCTTTGTTACCGCCATCTACCGCATCCATGATATACAGATCGAAATCAGCAAACTCCACCTCGGCATGCATTGCAGCATACACGATCCGACTCCCATCCGGCGACCAAGCCGGATAGGTGTCCATCAGCGGTTGATGTGTTAACCGCTGTTCAACACCGCTATCGACATCAACAATGTATATGTCCCAGTTGAGTTCCCGCTTTGAATGGAAAACAAGGGTGTTTCCATCCGGCGACCAAGCCGGTGCCTCGTCCGCAAACAGATTGTCCGTGACGGGCTCCACCACACCATTATTGAGATGGAACAGATAGATATTGAAATGTCCACCTCTATTTGACGTAAAGGCGAGGCGCGTCCCATCGGGGGACCAAGCCGGTGCTTTATCTGTCGCGGGGTGATGCGTTAGACGCCGCTGATGCGCACCGTCAGCCTGCATCACATAAATCTCGTGATTACCGTCCCGTCGAGAGAAAAAGGCGATCTGACTGCCATCCGGCGACCACGTCGGATAGTAATCTGCCGCGGGATTACGTGTAATATTTATCGGTCGCTTTCCTATAGTATTTGTCAGATAGATTTCCCAGTTACCACTCACATCCGAGGCAAATGCAATCGGCACAGGCGGATGCGGCTGGCAAAAAGTGCTATCAATCATAAGGAAAAACATCACAAAAATACTACATTGATATACTAACAGAACTCGCATTTTTTGTCTATATTTTTTATAGTTATCAGTTATCGGTTATCAGTTATCAGTTAAGCGTTTGATTCACCAACATCTTTTTGTCACGGTCATTACCGATTTAGGTAACGACGGTTACATAGAAATGTTGGACACTCAAAAACCAGACTGAAAACTGGAAACTGACGACTGAAAACTATTTTTAAAATTTCCCATCCCGTACCTCGAAATGGGTCGGTTTACGGAGCGTTGCCCCACCCATCCGTACCCATTCTGCTACCCATTCGATCATCTGTCCTAAAGAGACACGCGGATATCCAAACAACTGATGACACCGAGAGGCATTGCTCAATAGTGCTGTTTCGGCTTCTTTACCCGCAAAGCATACCGATTTGTTGAAAATCGCACCGAAACACGCCGCAAGGTATCGGATAGAAACGGTTTCCGGTCCTGTTACATTGAGAACGAAGGGTGGACTTTGGCAGTGCAAGAAAGCACGCAATGCAATAGCGTTTGCATCGCCTTGCCATATCACATTCACATTTCCCATCTGAAGTGAAATCGGTTCTTCGGCGTCCACTTTTTCAGCGATGTCCAACAGTATCCCGTAGCGGAGGTCTATCGCGTAGTTGAGTCGTAGGATCGCCATCGGGGTGCCGAACTGCGCTGAAAAATAGGAGCATATCCGTTCACGGCTTAGACAGGATTGCGCATATTCGCCAATCGGCGCAACAGGTGAATTTTCAGTCGCGCCACCGTGGGAAACCGGAGTTAGCGGATAGACGTTCCCCGTTGAAAACACAACCAACCGAGCAGTACGAAACTTTTCTGCCACGCGTCCGGGCATATAAGCGTTCATCGCCCACGTCAGACCCTCATTGCCGGTTGAACCGAACTTCCTACCCGCCATCAAAATCACATTTGGGATGTCAGGTAGGTCTTGCAGACTGTTTTCCGAGAGCAGATCTGCGGTGATTGTTTCAACACCAGCTTCGTGCAAATCTTCACGTACCCCCGGTGTCGAAAAACGGGAAACACCTATCACCTTTTTAGCGATACCCGCACTATCAATCGCGCGTTTCGCCTGTTTGGCAAGTGTTGGTCCCATCTTCCCGCCAACACCGAGAATAAGGATATCGCCCTCCAAGGCAGCAATATCCGATATTACTTCAGCTGACGGCTCAGATAGATGGGTTTCTAATTGAACTTCTGTTTGCATCAAAGAATCGTGCGGACTGGGGAACCCAGCCCCTACGGATCCTACCTTCTTTTGGCTAATACACAGTCTTGATATTTCCCCAAGAGGTGGCAAGTTTGCCTTGTGGTTCCACGGGTGTCAGGAATGAGGTGGCATCTTGATCCATGCTCGCTTTAATCTCGTCCGCCGAGAGCGCACGGTTCCAAAGGCGAACCTCGTCAACGCTGCCTGTCCACGCTTCACCGCCCCAAGTGCCGATCGTCACTGCACTTGTGTTTTGTGCAGGCGCGACTGGATTGCCCGACTCCGACGAGAGCGTTACTTCACCATCTACATAGATTTCCACCAAGCCATTATTATCGTCGGTATGCGTATAGGCGAGATAGTACCACTTCCCCGTTTCGAGTTTCGTTTCGTTATCATTGATGTCTTTGAATCCACCGTTTGCGCCGTTCGTCCAGATTTTGATGCCATTTGAGGGATTCATCCCGAACCCGAACCCAATATGTCGAGTCGCGCCGCTCTGACGCGTGCCACAAATGATGGCGTGTGCACTTGGCAGTTTATCAAGTTGCACCCATGCCGCTTGCGTAATTGCGCCTTCAATGTGAAAAGCAGCATCATCTTCAATGAGGACGTGATCTGCAGCAGCTGCGAATTGCAGTGCCTTCCCGAACTGTCCATCAACCCATTTGGCATTACCCTTAACTTCACCTTCAAAACCGTTTGAAGAGAAGTCTTGCGTCGCTGAACCGGAACCTTCATCAAGCGGCATGTATAAGACAAGCCCTTCCATTAGGTCGGCATGCGAAAATGCTACACAAATGAGCAAACAAAGTGTGATTATCGAAAAAACTTTCATGTTATCTCCTTATGCTGTTTCAAATAAAACAATATAGCGTTCATTGCAGTACAAATAGGCGAGAAGAATGGATATTCCTCCCAACCTAAATCGCATTTTAGCAGATTTTCGTTTTTGTTTCAAGGCAGAAAATGTCCGTTTAGGGTGACACACTTTTTGCACAACGGAACCCAAGGGCACCGATACCCGCATACGCCGGACTCGTCCCGTGCCGGTTTGAAGCGCGCAACCACTCGGGCTCACTGTTCCATCCGCCACCGCGTATGACGCGCAAATCTACAATATTCTCAAAGTCGTCAACGATCTCAGCAACATTTTTGGCACCCGCAGTCGGGTTTCGGCGCGGAGAGTTGGCATAAAAATCAACCTCGTATCCATCAAGGCACCACTCCCAGACGTTTCCCGCGATGTCATGCACCCCATAATCATTTGCCGGATATTCACCCACAGGAGTCGTTTGCCCCAGCTTTTTACCGTAGTTTGCCCTATTGAAATTAATACCGTTGCCCCACGGATACTGTTTTTTCGCTAATCCGCCCCGCGCAGCCTTCTCCCATTCCGCTTCCGTCGGTAAACGCTTCTCTACCCAAACAGCGTAAGCCATCGCCGCGTACCAGCTCACATAACGCACAGGATGATCGCGTTCTCCAAGCGGAAAGTTATTTCCGTTCCAGTCCTGCAAGTAATTGCCATCGTGGAATTTCGCAGCAATAACATCTTTTTGCCATTCAGGATTGGCAAGGGTAAAATCCTTAAATTCGCCGTTAGTTACCTCGTTTACGTCAATATAAAACGCATCAAGATGAACCGTATGCACCGGCTGCTCATCGTTATCAGCATTACCGGCGTTGCTGCCCATCTGAAACTCACCTTCCGGAATCAGCACCATGCCTTCAGGGATAATCGGTTCAGGCGCGGGTTCTGGGGCAGGCTCCGCTACCGGGTCAGGGACCAATGTGTTATCATCAGTGCTCGGCTCTGTACCTACCAATTCCGCAGGACTAACCGCCTCGTCTTCATCGCGTTGTCCACAACTGACCATATAAACAGCAAAAAAACATATAAATGCCAAACCGAACAGTCTAAACAAAATTTTCATCAATCACTTCCTTCATCTCTGTAGGAGCGAGCTGTGCTCGCGAAGCTGTGCTCGCGAAACTCAATATCAATAAACTTCCACATATAGGAGCGAGCTGTGCTCGCGAAACTCAATATCAATAAACTTCCACGTATTTGTCGGTCTCCCACTGACTAACACTCAAGTGATAGTCGCGCCACTCTTCGCGTTTGACCTGAATATAATAATCCGCGTAAACGCTTCCGAGTGCGTCCTTAATCACTTCATCTTTTGCAAGCGCGTCTGCGGCTTCACTGAGTGTCGCCGGTAAAGTACCGATGCCACGCCTTTCCAGTTCATCTTCCGGGACCTCATAGAGGTTATCCTCGTTTTGCACACCGGGATCCATCTGATTTTCGATACCGTCTAATCCAGCGGCGAGCATCACCGCGGCTGCCAGATACGGATTCGCCGCCCCGTCGCTCAATCGGTTTTCAATGCGTCCCGGTGCGGGAATCCGAATCATCTGTGTCCGATTGTTCGCACCGTAGGTGACATAAACGGGTGCCCACGATGAACCGGAACGCGGGGGTCTGCGTACTAAGCGTTTGTAGCTATTCACAAGCGGATTTGTGACCGCTGTGACCGCACTCGCGTGCTTGAGAATCCCGCCTGTGAACCAGTAAGCGAGTTGAGATAAACCGTTTTTATCGTCCGCATCAAAAAACAGATTCGTCTGATTCTCTATGTCCCAAAGACTTTTATGGAAATGCGCGCCGTTCCCTGTCAGATTCGTGAACGGCTTCGGCATAAACGTCGCTAATAGCCCGCGTTCTTCGGCAAGTGTTTTGACCATCCATTTGAAGAAGGTGTGCCGGTCTGCCGTCGTGAGCGCGTCCGAATACGTCCAATTTGCCTCAAACTGACACGTTCCGTCTTCGTGATCGTTGGCATAAGGCTCCCACGCTAATTCTTGCATGTACTTAATCAGTGTCGTCATCATATCAAGATTGCGATGCAATGCCCTAAGATCGTAGCACGGTTTATCCAAAGTGTCGAGTTTATCCCATGGGGCGTACGCACCGGATTCATCTTGTTTCAGTAGCATAAATTCCGCCTCAATCCCGACGTTGAAGATATAACCTTTCGCTTTCGCTTTTTCTAATTGCCGCCGCAGAATCGTTCTCGGACAGTAATGCCACGCTTCACCTTCAACGAACATATCGCCTGCCACCCACGCTACATTTTTTCGCCACGGCACAACTGTCAACGAATTAAAATCAGGAATACTCGCCATCTCTGGATCGTGTGGGTATTGCCCTATCTCGCCTGCAGCAAAGCCACCGAAGCCTGCTCCCGCTTCTGCCATATCCTCAAGGTGCGTAGATGGAATCACCTTCGCCTTCGGTGCACCGCTCATCTCTACGAAAGAGCAGAGGAAAAACTCGATACCCTTCTCTTCCACGAAACGTCTAACCTGTTCTATGGTCATGAAATCATTCCCCAATAATTTGATAAATGCTATTCATAAAATACCAAAACATGATAACATTATAACTGAAGTTCTAAAAATTTCAATGCCTAAAGTTTGAGGCGAAAGGAAAACAATGGAATTCTTCTCCCGTTTCGATAAAAAAGAGTCGCTACTCATTGGTGCGCTAATCATCGCCTATCTATTGCCGATATGGTTGTTTACCTATTTTCCGACACAAGATGGCGTGAGTCACGTCTATAACTCACAGATATTGACAGAATACAACAACCCCGAATATCCGTTCCGCGACTATTACGAAATCAACTGGTACCCTTTTCCTAACTGGCTCTCACACTTCTCATTGGCAGTGTTGATGTTCATCTTCCCGTCGCTCATCGCCGAGAAAATCTTTTTGAGCCTCTATGTTATCTTATTTCCGCTTGCGATCGCTTATTTTCTTAACGCTGTCCAACGCGGACGACAGGCACTTGTCGTCCTGAGCTTCACCTTTGTTTACAATTACCTCTTTCTCATGGGGTTCTACAATTTCGCTGTCAGTGTCCCGCTCTTTTTCCTCGCACTCGGCTATTGGTGGAAACACAAGGACGCGATGAACAGGAATCGCATCATTCTCCTCAACCTACTCATCGTTATCACCTATTTTGCACATCTCATCTCTTACGCCTTCATTTTGTTCTCTATCGGTTTGCTGGCACTTTTACATTTCAAGCGAAACTTCAAGCGAATCCTCATGACTGGATGCTACCTCTTACCCGCAGCCGTGTTGCTGCTCGTCTATCTCCCGACTTCTGACCTGCTGGCGGGAGAACCGCCTGAATTTGGACTCGAACGGGTCGGAGAACTGTTCGCTAACCTGATCGGCATGCACGTACTCGTCTCCTACACCGAACCCCCAAGTTGGATTTCTGTTGCTGTTTCTACTTTTGTGATCTTTCTCGTGGGTGCAACGCTCTGGAAAAATAGGAAAGGTCCCACAGCAGAACATACCGGACAAAAAGCGTTCCTCTGTCTCACTGGTGTGCTGCTCGGACTCTATTTTATCCTACCCAATTCTATCGGGCCCGGCGGTTGGGTCAACGACAGACTCGCTATTTTAGCCACCCTCGCTATATTTGCGTGGTTTCGTGGATTTGAGAACCACCAATGGAAACGCGCATGGACAGCGGTCATCACGCTGCTCGCGCTTATTAATCTCATTTATGTGGGTGTTCTGTTCAAAAACCTCAACGCCGAAATCCGCGAGTTTAACGCTTTCGTCCAACGCGTCGAGAAGAACAGCGTTATCCTCCCGCTTCACTTCGATCCGAGCGGTAGTTCCGAGCGCGTCGGCATCTTTGTCAACGCCGCCAATTACTATTGTCTTGACAACGGCTGCATTAACCTCGGCAACTATGAGATCCAGTTCGACTACTTTCCGATCCGTTTCAATGCCGACTTTGAAACGCCATTAGCGGAGAAAGAATGGGTGCAAATTGTCCACTGGCAACCGGAAGAAATTGACCTCTGCGATTATGCTGACAATGTGGATTATCTATTGCTATGGGGCACGCCAGATGAACCTATCGTCGCCGAAGCGATTGCGGCGTGTTATACACTGATTGCCTCGGAAGGGAAGTTGAAACTCTACAAAGGGCAGCGGGAATAGCGGGATACCCCAAACACAGGATAGGTTAATATTGCCCTTTAAGCGTGACGGTTGCGATGGTATGTGTATAGTTGAGAAAATCGAGAAACGGATCCTTTTCATTCGTGCGATTTTGCGTAATCTGATAATCCGCGTTCAGCGTTAAGTATTCGCTAAATTGCCAATTCAACTGGACATTCGCTCCGATCTGTGTATCCTGACGATTTACCGTTCCCGATCCAGCCAGAATCTGCCTGCCTTCAAATGCCACCCACAATCTGGAGACTCGAAACCGAAGCCATCGTCCCGTCTCAAGTCTGTAAAAGGAACTCGCTGCCACTTCTGTGCTAACGAAGCTAAAGAAATCTACATTGGAACGATTCAGAAACACGTTAACCTCTTCCTGAAACACGAGTCGGTCAGCTGCTACCTGTATCAATTTTGCGGAACTGATATGTCGCCAATCCTTTCGGCGTTGGTCATCTTCAAGCCCTGCCACACCTAAGATCAGGTTATTCAAATTCGTCTGGTAGCTGCCGTGTTCCATCCCGTATTCCAGTTTGCCGAGCAGCTGTTTAAGGATACCAAATTGCAAACGCGCAGTCATTTTATGGCTATCGGAACCGACGAGCAGAAAATCCTCTCTAAGCGTGTCTACGTCATCAAACCGATGTAAGCGAAAGCCATATTCCAACACACGCCCAAAACGGAGACCGAATCGCCGTTCTATGTTGTTATAGACGTTTGAAGTTCGCACGAAGCGTTGCAGCTGATGCGAAGCAACGAGCGGCGGTAAACTTGCAACCGGTTCGAAACGCAATTCAGTTAAGAATATATCGCTGAACGCGTCGAATTCGTCGAGTTTCCCTTCAGCACCCGTGTAGTTTTCAACTTGCGGTGTCCATTGCAACTTGAGTCGCAGTTTATCGGCTATCGGTAAATCGCCGCCTAAGGTAGCACTAAAGCGATTAATCATCCCTGCAAGTTGCGGATCCTCTTGTCCAGCAAGGCTGCTCGTGTACGGATCCACACTCAAACCGAGTTCAATATGATTGTTAAATGTATTGGAGAGATAAGCGTTGACCGTCAATTCCGCGGACTCGGTTTCGGGTTTTTCGGGTCGCCTTTCAAGGAGACTCCGTCCGAGTTCGGGTTGAAATTGGGCGTGCGTGCTGCTCACACTCACTTGTATAAAGATGAGGACACAGAGGACCAAAGTGAAGCGTTTTTTTCTCACAGTTTTTTATCTAATCTCGTTGTGTTTTTCCGTTAAAGAACTGTTCTCTTCTCAAGTTTATCCAACCATGTGTACCGATTGACAGAGCAGTCGTCTGTTACCGGGTTACACTGCAAAAAGAAACCGATTAATCCAGCAGGGGTAAGTTTCTCTGTCAGGATTTCTACTGCAAGTTCATAAAGTTCTATATCTGTTAGTTTTTGAACCTTTTTTGGACGCAATTTTCGCTCTCCGGCAAGAACTGCCTTCGCGAGGGACGTGTATTTGCGATCTGACTGACCTGCCTCACGTGCCTTTTGAATCTTCTTGATTTCCTTGAGGCCCGTTTCCCTATCAATTTTATCAAGCCATTTATGCCGCTCAACCGCATAATCGCCCGTACCGGGTTCACACTGTCTGAGGAACCGAGACACACCAGTGGGACCGAGTTTCTCCAAAAGCGTTTCAATACCAAGTTCGAAAAACTCAACATTCGTCATCTGCAGTACTTTCATTTGTAACCTCCTGTAACCAAGTATAAGGGTTTTCAACACGAACTTGAAGTAGCGCCCTGACGCGGTTAGCCCTCCTAAGCAACCTGTCATCTGTTGTAAGGAAAACATCAGCCCTGCTGCTTTCTGCACAGGCAAGGTGCAATGCATCAAACCACTTAAACCCCAAGGCTTCAAGTTCTTGGCCTCTTATATCCTCAATTGTACCTACCGCAACATTTTGATACGCACGATTCAACTGAGTTCTCATGTAATTGCGTTGGTTTCGATCCGGAGTGTTGTCGATTTCAAGAATCAAGACATCACTTGTAACCCAGAGATATTGTTCCGTAAAACGGTACTTGAGAAGCGTCTGGATAGCTTCTGTTTCCCGACGAATCCGATCTTGGGTCTGATCATTAAACGGACGATTCAAACAACATGTATCAAGGTAAATTTTCAAAGGATTTCACGCTATCATTCCATCTTGTGGACTTGATGCGGTCGCGTACAATTTTCGCGGGATACGCCCCGCTAAAAATGCCGCCCTCCCCGCTTCAATCGCTTTTTTCATCGCCTCTGCCATCAGCACCGGACGATGCGCCTTCGCAACTGCCGTATTGAGCAGAACACCGTCGCAACCTAACTCCATCGCGATCGCTGCATCCGATGCCGTCCCGACACCCGCATCCACGATCAACGGCACCTGCACAAGATCGCGGATAATCTGAATGTTATACGGGTTACGGATCCCCATCCCGGAACCGATCGGTGCCCCCAACGGCATCACCGCCGCACAACCGATGTCCTCCAATTTTTGACACGTAATCGGATCGTCGTTACAATACGGCAGCACACTAAAACCGTCTTTGACGAGCGTTTCCGCCGCGCGGAGCAGCTGCTCCACATCAGGGAACAACGTCTGCTCATCTCCGATGACTTCCAATTTGATAAGCGATGTCTCAAGTGCCTCGCGCGCAAGGTTCGCCGTCAGGATTGCATCCTGTGCAGTGAAACAACCCGCAGTATTCGGGAGAATCGTCATACCGCGTTCACGAAGGAGACCGAACAGATTTTCGCCAGATGTCTCCGCAAATTTCACACGCCGCATCGACACCGTAGCGATTTCGGCACCGCTCGCGGCGATAGCTTCCGTCATTATGTGGAAATTCGGGTAACTTGCTGTTCCGATAAGCAGCCTTGATGTATAAGTTTGGTCTGCGATTTTGAATTCTTGCATATTTCTAACCACCTTGGACAGCGCGTATAATCTCTACATCACTATTTTCACGAAGTTCTGTTCCGTGCCACGCTGTTTTCGGGATAACCTCTTTGTCCACAGCAACTGCGATGCCTGACTGCTTCGGATCCAGTTTTAAAACGACCAACAAGTCGTAAACACTTAAATTGCTGCGAACCTCTGTTTTTTCACCATTCACGCGTATCTTCATTGATTCCTCCACGCAGCATGGACATACTACTTTAAAAACCGGTCTAACTGGAAGGGCGCGATGATCTCTGAAGTTTCACCTGTCAAGATCAGTTTGGCAATCTCATAAGCCGTAATCGGTGTGAGTAAGATGCCGTTGCGATAGTGCCCCGTCGCGTATATCATACTTTCAACAGGTGTTTTGCCGAGGATAGGCGCGTTGTCTCTACTCCCCGGACGTAAACCCGCCCACGTTTCAAGAATCGGCAGTTCATAGACACCCGGCACCGCTTCCCACGCCCCACGAAGCAGTTCAAACACACCGCCAACAGTTAAACGCGTGTCAAACCCCATCTCCTCGCTCGTCGCCCCAACGATCAGTCTGCCATCTGCTCGCGGCACCAGATATACCGACATCGGATACCGCGCTCTGACCGTGCGGATAACTGAATTGATGCGAATACCGGCTTCCATCTGCAGTGCTAACATCTGCCCCTTCACAGGACGTACAGGGGGTATAATCGCCTCCGGAATGCCTTCAATCTGTGCCGACCAACAGCCCGCCGAGAGGATAACGATGTCCGCACTTTGGAGACTACCGTTAACCTGAACACCGGTCGCAATCCCGTCTTTGATAACGACCCTTTCAATGGCACTATTTTCGTGCAACACGCCACCGTACGCTTGGTAGGCACGTTGCAATGCTGTTACCATGAGTCGATTATCCACCTGGTAGTCGCTTGCACAGTGAATCGCTGCGGTTACGCGGGATGAAAGCGCAGATTCAATGTCACGGGCCTCGCGTCCTGTCAGCCAACGCACATCAAGCTGCAAGTGTTGTTGCGCCTCATAAAGATGGCGGAGTTGATGCGTATCATCAGGCTCTAATCCGACAATAAGGGTGCCTTCCACCCGGTACCCGATGGACATCTGTGCATCTCTCTCTAATTCACGGCACCATTGCGGATAGCGTTCTAAGCTTTGGCAGCCAAGTTTAAGGAGTTCCGGCTCTTCATTATGTGCTTCAGCGAGGGGCGCGAGCATACCGGCAGCCGCCCAAGAGGCAGCACGCCCGACTTCCGCACGCTCATAGATCTGAACGTCGGCACCCGCTTTCGCAAGCTGCCATCCAATACCGAGCCCAATCACGCCGCCGCCGATGATAAGAATCTTTGTGTTGGTTTCCATTATTTTTGCTTCCGATTGACTTCATATATTATTATACCTATTCCACGCTTTCAACGCAAGTGTCATTTTTCGGTATATACACAACACTTCTTTGCATATTAGTTTTTTTTGTGTTATAATATAAAAAGTCTCATACAAACTGCAATACACAGGAACTCAATCATGCGAATTATCCTTTATACCGGTAAAGGTGGAGTAGGAAAAACCACGATCGCCGCTGCGACAGGCATCAAACTCTCTGAGCTCGGCTATAAGACGATTGTCATCTCGCTGGATGCCGCCCATTCACTCCGGGACGCTTTTGATAACCATGAAAAACTCGTTCACCAGCGCAAAGAAAAACAAATTCAGATCAGAGAAAACCTCTGGATACAAGAAATTAACGTTCAAGAAGCAATTATCGAATATTGGGACGATGTCTACAACTACATCCGTTCACTATTGAATCGCTCTGGACTCGACAGTCTCGTAGCAGAGGAGATAGCCGTGTTCCCGGGAATGGAGGAGATTTGCGCCCTGCTCTACATCAACCAATATGTGCGCGAACAGAGCTACGATGTTATTATCCTGGATTGCGCACCCACGGGGGAATCGCTCAGGTTCGTGAGTATCCCGACGACGCTGGAATGGTACATGAAACACATTTTCAAGTTAGAACGCAGCTTAGCAAAGGTCGCTAGGCCCGTCATCGAAAAGGTGAGTTCAGTCCCGCTTCCCCGGGATAACTATTTCCAAAATATTCAAGACCTTTTCGATAAATTGGAAGGGATCGACACCGTCCTAACGGATCCGAAGATCACGACAGTCCGCTTGGTGACGAACCCAGAAAAAATTGTTATCAAAGAGACACAACGCGCGTTTATGTACTTCTGCCTTTATGGCCTCTGCATTGACGCTGTGATTATTAATCGCATCTTCCCCGATGGCGTTGATGCAGCATACTTTGAAGCCTGGAAACAGACACAGCAGCACTATATTGAAGAGGCGACAGACTACTTCTCGGACGTGCCGATCTGGAAGGTGAACCTCTTCGCAGAAGAAATTGTCGGAGAAGACGGACTGCACCGATTAGCAGAAGCACTCTATCCAGAGATCAATCCAGCAGAGCAGTTTGCTAAAGAAAAACCGTATCAATTCCAAAAAACAGCAGATACCTATCAATTATCTATGCGATTACCTTTTCTCAGTAAAGCGGAAATTGGATTGACCAAACATGGCGACGAATTGATTGTAACAATCGGTAGCTTCAAGCAACACGTCGCATTACCACGAACGCTTTCGAATAAAAAAACAACAGGTGCGAAGCTAATAGACGACCAACTGGTGATTAAGTTTGAAGGAGACAATCAGGAATCAAGAAAGATCCCCTGAAAAGTGTATGGGAACCAAAACCGACAAAGCGGTTTTTATTGTAACAGCTACAACGCTTTTAACGTTCTTAATAGCAAGCCGCATTGGCACTATTTGGATCCTCTATCCGAATGTGTTGCTTGCGGTATCTTTATTGTTTTACTGTATCTGGCAGACCGATGAAGATACCTCGATGCTTTCGCGGAGTGCTGTTTTTGGGGTCACAACCGTGCTAACGTACGCACCGATGGATTGGTTATTTTCGCGCAAGGCGCGCCTCATCTTCTATCTGGATTCAGATTTTTTGGTGAATCTAACGACACCGATCGCGATACTCTTAAACTGGGTAGTGTTCGCAACCCTTGCAGCTTACTGCTATCAGCGGCTCACAGCGATGTGCCAAACCCGTTTTGCATCGGATCCTGTTGACGTGCCTCCGAAAAATGCGAAGGGCGGTTCAATAGGCATCGCAATGTTGGCAGCAGGTGCCACAGGTATCTGTGCTGCGATTGGGAGTACCATAATTTACGCCCTTGGGGCATCACATCTATGGGTATGGAACGCAACGGAGATAGATCGGATCCCACAGATCGCAGCTGTACCAGTTTTTATGCCGCTCGCTTTTCTAATCACCTTTCTGTTGTGTCCGTACTTCTTCGGAGTTATAAATAGTTTTCTGCGGGAACAACACGCAGGTGTGGCTGGTGTCCGGTGTGGTATCTTTATGGGGGCACTACAGTTTCTCAGTTTTCTGGTATTTTACGTGCAGAAATAGGCGTGCCAAAAAGGTAGAAAAAGGGAAATCAGAAACATGCGAATTCGTTCAACAACAATTTTAGCCGTTCGGCGCGATGCGCAAGTCGCTATTGCGGGCGACGGTCAAGTTACTTTAGGCGATACAGCGATCAAACACGGCGCACGCAAAATTCGCAAAATCCATAACGACAAAGTGCTGATCGGTTTCGCAGGTTCGGCATCCGATGCCATCACACTCTATGAAAATTTGGAGAAGAAACTTGAACAGTATCGTGGAAATCTTCAGAAATCAGCGGTAGAACTTGCACGAGAATGGCGCAATGATAGGGTACTGAGGCAAGTAGACGCGCTCATGATCGCCGCAGATGCCAACGACAGTTACCTTATTTCCGGAAACGGCGATGTGATCGCACCAGACGACAATGTCCTCGCCATCGGTTCCGGTGCATCTATTGCCCTCGCAGCCGCAAAAGCGATGCTCAAATATGCAGACTTGGGGGCAAAAGAGATTGTTTCGGAGGCACTCCAACTCACAAGTGAAATTTGTATCTATACCAACGCACGAATTGAAATCGAGACAATAGAGATGTAGTATTTTTAACGATTGGATCTCCGCTCCGTTCTTTACCATTGTCAAGAACAGATTTAACGCAAGCCAGCGAATTCAGGAGGTTTAACCTTGGAGAAATTAAACACAATGCATGAGAAGAACACTTTAGCAGAGGCACTGACCCCGCGGCAGATTGTTGAGGAACTCGATAAGTATATCATCGGTCAGTTTGATGCCAAACGGTGTGTCGCGATCGCGCTCCGCAATCGCGCCCGACGCCAGATGTTAGGTGAAGATATGCAAGACGAAGTATCCCCTAAGAACATCATCATGATAGGGTCAACAGGTGTCGGTAAAACTGAAATTGCGCGCAGACTCGCGCGACTCGTCGACGCGCCCTTCATCAAGGTAGAAGCATCAAAATATACCGAAATTGGTTACGTCGGTCGAGACGTTGAATCCATGATTCGTGACCTCACAGAGACAGCTATTAGCCGCGTCAAAGCTGAACAGACTGAGGCTGTTGAGGAAAAAGCGCGCCAATCCACTGAAGAACGACTCCTCGATTGTATCTTTCCTATTCCACGCTCTTTGCAGGAGCGTCCACGCTTAGAAAAGGATATGATCGACGAACCCGAAGATGATGATGATGATGACACAGTGCTTCAGCTGCCTTTCGACCTCGGACTCGACGCGGAGGCGCAAGCCGAAGTCGATCGAGAGCAAGAACGAGAACGCCACTTCAAAACCCGCGAAAAATTTAGAGAATGGCTACGCGACGGCAAACTCGAGGATAAACCTGTGGAAATCAATGTCAAGAATCAGAGTATGCCGTTCGTCGAAATTTTCTCACCCGGCGGTATTGAGGAGATGGATATCAATTTCAAGGATATGTTCAGTAACATCCTGCCGAATCAGACGAAGAAGCGTCGCGTTTTGGTCTCCGAGGCACGCACCATCTTGATGCAAGAAGAAGCTGAAAAACTCATTGATATGGATGCTGTCATCAGCGAAGCCATCCTGCGCGTTGAAAACTCCGGTATCGTCTTTTTGGACGAAATTGACAAGATCGCAGGTAGAGAATCTCGGCACGGCCCCGACATCTCCCGGGAAGGCGTACAACGCGACATTCTGCCTATCATTGAAGGTAGCACGGTGACATCTAAATACGGCGCGGTGCGCACACACCACATCCTGTTTATCGCCGCCGGTGCATTTCATGTGTCAAGTCCATCTGACCTCATCCCAGAACTACAAGGTAGATTTCCGATCCGCGTGGAACTGAAAAGCCTGAATAAAGAGGACTTCAAATCTATTCTGACAGAACCGAAAAACGCGTTAGTCAAACAGTACACCGCACTCCTGAAAACTGAAGGGATCGAAGCGACTATCACCGATGATGCGATTGCCGAAATCGCCGCGCTCGCCTTCCAAGTCAATGAATCTGTTGAAGACATCGGGGCACGCCGCTTGCACACCATCATGGAGAAACTTTTTGAAAATCTCTTCTTCGACGCACCCGATCTTGACAAAAAAGAGCTCACCATTGATGCCGACTATGTCCAATCAGAATTGGCTGAAATCGTCAAAGACCAGGATTTGAGCCGGTATATCCTTTAAGAGGAAAACAACCGTGCGGCAGTTGCTAACTTTTGCCATTCTATTCATTTATGCCGCGTTCCTGTCCAACGGTTCTGCCCAAGATGGAACACAATGGTACGCGCCAGAAAGTAGCGAGGCAGCCGCGAACACAACAGCAATAAATGCCATAACATTCTCGCCTGATGGCGCACAACTCGCTATCGCTACCGCAAACGGTATTACGTTGTACGATACCTACACAGGGAAAGAGCTCGCGCAGCTCTCTGTGCCGCTGGATACCGTGACAGCGTTAGCGTTCTCGCCGGATAACCGGACAGTCGCAAGTGCAAGCGGAAGTGCTATTATCCGCCTCTGGCACGCACACACCGGTGAACATAGCACAAATTTCATAGCACATACCCATCCCGTCGTCGCGTTAGCTTTCTCACCAGATGGTAAGATGCTCGCCAGCGGAAGTCTCAAAGAAATCTATATTTGGCATTTAACGACAGAGCCGCCTATCCGTGTCTCAGTCTTTCACGGGCACCAAGATATGGTCACCACATTGGCATTCTCACCCGATAGCAAAACGCTCGCCAGTACAAGTTTTCATGGCACAATCTTGTTATGGGATGTCCAAACCGGTCAGCTCCGACACAAGCTCCCCGCACATACAGATGCAATCACAGCACTCGCCTTCTCGCCTGCAAGTGAAACATTGGCAAGCGGCGGATATTGGAGCCGAGACGCAGAAAGCACAATTCAGTTATGGAATATACACACAGGACAGCTTCTAACAACTGTTGAAGCCCATACCGATCCAGTTTTCGCCTTAGCATTCTCACCGGATAGTAGGACACTCGCCAGCGCAGGTTGGGAAAACACAATCCATCTGTGGTATCCACAAACAGGACAATTACACAGAACTTTCAAAGGCGATACCCTTCCAGTCCTTGCTTTAGCATTCCTACCAGATAGTCACGGCACCTATAGGAACACACTCGCAAGCGCAAACCTTGACGGAACAATCCAGTTGTGGTCTCTTACACATCAGCAAAGACCATGGGATGTTAATAGCGACGGGATCGTGAATATATTGGATATGACCTTTGTTGCCTCACGTTTCGGGGCAGATTCGCCGGACCTCAACGGTGACGGTGTCGTTAACGTTTTGGATTTAGTGCTCATCGCCCAGCACATCGGAGAATAGAAACTTTACATATGTGAATTTTTTCGCTTGTAGGAGCGAGCTGTGCTCGCGATTTTTTTCCCAAGAACGTTCACTTATGTAAAGCAAAACCAATATCCAAATTGTACAATTGAATGTCTCTGCCCCAAATAATTTGCCACTTGACACAATTCACATTTTGTGTTAAAATAGCACTATCAAATCATATACCCAAAAAGAGGCATATCCATGAAATTATTACGAACAGGCACGGTTCTGCTGACGTTACTTGTCTGTGTTTCATCAGTGTTTGCTGAGGAACACGCGGCGGAAGAGACACCACCGCCTGTGAAAAAATATACAGAGTTCACACTGAGCGGCGCATACACCGATACCAAAACGTTCAGCACTTTTGGCACATCCACAACAAAGACACTTCGGGGACTTTTTAAGAAATTAGATGTGCTCAA
This sequence comes from Candidatus Poribacteria bacterium, assembly GCA_963668035.1. GTDB lineage: Bacteria > Poribacteria > WGA-4E > WGA-4E > WGA-3G > WGA-3G. The sequence continues at coordinate 3,974,324 of OY764073.1, forward strand.
AACAGACGATGACCTCGCTGGTATCATCTTCAAAATAGATAGCGTCAGTGTCGGGTGGGCAACGCTCCAAGAAATCCGTACCAAATTGCTCGAATTCCACGAGACAGGAAAAGAGACGATCGGCTACTTGGAAAGCGGTGGGAATGCCGAATATCTCCTCGCCGCTACGTTGGATCGCATCGTCCTAACGCCTACCGGAAACCTCAATCTAACAGGTTTGCGCGCCGAAGTGCTTTTCTACAAAGGGTTGCTGGACAAACTCGATATTGCGGCAGACCTGTTGGCGATGGGGAAATACAAATCCGGCGTCGAACCGTACACGCGTGACAGCATGTCGGCGGAATTTCGTGAGTCCATAACAGCACTGCTTGACGATCTGTACGCCCAATTGCTGAACCACATCGCTGAAAGTCGAGACGGTATCACCGAGGCAAACGTTTCGGATGTGATCGACAGCGGTCCGTTCACAGCAGAAGAGGCGAAGCAGAAAAAATTAGTGGATGCTTTGCAATACTACGACGAATTGGTAGCGACACTAAAAGCTGCTGCAGATGAAGACGTTCAAGTTGTCAAACCCGGATTTGAACGCAAGCGAAAAGTACCGGATATGAACAGCTTCGCAGGACTGATGCAGCTGTTCAGCATATTAAACCCGCCTCAGCGGGCACGCGCTGCCGGCAAGAATCAGATGGCACTTATCTATGCCAGTGGCCCCATTTTACCCGATATTGATTCAATTTTCGTCTCAATGTCGGCGATTACGCCGAAAGAACTACAGCAGGCGTTCGAGAAAGCACGTACAGACGATGCCATTCGTGCCGTCGTCCTACGGATAGACAGCCCTGGCGGTTCTGCCCTCGCTTCTGACTTAATATGGCGAGAGGTCATGCGTACGCAACGCGAGAAACCGGTCGTCGTCTCTATGGGGAATGTCGCTGCGTCCGGTGGCTACTACATAGCGATGGCAGCGGGAACAATCGTCGCACATCCGAGCACGATCACAGGTTCCATCGGTGTCTTCGGCGGTAAACTGAATCTGAAAGGGCTGTATAACAAAGTCGGTGTGACGAAGGAGATCATCGCACACGGTCAGAACGCCACGCTTTATTCAGACTACGGCGGCTTTACGCCCACCGAGCGGGAACGCGTCGAAAAGATGATGAAAACCGTCTATGAAAATTTTGTTAGCAAAGCAGCAGATGGTAGAGACAGATCCTTTGATGAAATCGACGAAATCGCACAAGGGCGGGTTTGGACAGGTAGACAAGCGAAGGAGATCGGACTTGTCGACGAACTCGGCGGCTTAGAGGACGCACTCGCCATCGCCAAGAAACAGGCAGGGTTCGCTGACGAGGACAAAGTTAACCTCATCGTCCTACCAAAGCAGCAACCGCTTTTTGAAAAACTGTTAGAGCAGATGATCGAAGACACTGCGGGTTCCATCCAGCTGCCGCGACAATTGACAGCACGTCATCCGGTGCTATCCATGTTGGGCAACCCTTCACAGCTTATGATCACGTGGTTAAGCCTATTCGGTTTTGAAGATGGCACACAAATCTTAACAATCTTACCTTACGATATTTTAATTCGGTGATCCTATGAAATCTAAAAACGAATTTTCGGCGCAGCTTGCAAAAAGTCACACGGACGTAACTGACGAACAGGTCGCTTTTTTTCAAGATAATGGATACCTAAGCATCCCACGCATCACAACCGATGAAGAGATCGAATGGCTCAAAGGCATTTATGACGAACTCTTCACGGAACGCACCGGAGAAGCGCAAGGACGTTATTTCGATCTCGCCGGTCCGCGTGCACACGACGGGCAGGAGACGTTGCCGCAAGTTTTGGGACCAGAAGCACAATTCCCAGAACTCCGCGAGACTATCTATTTTCAGAACGCCCATCGCCTCGCGGCGAAGCTACTTGATGTCGCAGCTGAAAACGTTAACGGTGGCGGACACATGATTTTGAAACCTGCACACTACGGCAATGAAACCCCGTGGCATCAAGATGAAGCCTATTGGAACCCTGAAGTGCTACCGCATAGCCTGAGCGTCTGGCTGCCACTTGATAAAGCGACGCTTGAGAGTGGGTGTCTCCAATTTATCCCGAAATCCCATAAAGGAGAAGTGCGTTGGCATCGGCACATCAACAACGACCCACTCGTCCACGGGTTAGTAACAGATGACGTTGATGTATCAGAGGCAGTCGCCTGTCCGATCCCTGCAGGTGGTGCAACGTTCCACCACTGCCGGACTTTACACTATTCTGCACCCAACAGCACCGCAGCAGCGCGGAGAGCGTATATTCTCGTCTTCAGCGGACCCCCGCAAAAATTGGATACACCAGCAGACCGTCCGTGGCAGAAGGAAGAGCAAGAAGCACTTGCGAAACTGGAATCGTTAGCCGCACCCAACCGCAAGGAACTTTAAAAGTATGAAAATTATCTGTACCGGCATCAGCTGCTCGGGTCGTAAAGAGTTGATGGCGAACTTTAAGATACTCTGTATGAAACGGAAGCTGAACATCGGATTCTTCAACGTTGGCGATGTGATGCACCGGGCCGCTGCCGAATCCCGTGTCCATTTCACAGAGAAGGTACTCGATTCGGATCCAGCGGTTTTATCCTTAGCACGGCGCACCGCTTTCTACGAAATCGCACGACGCGCCGAAAGTTACGAACATGCCATCATCGGACTGCACACCTGTTTTCGGTGGCGTGGAAGTCTCATCGAGGGGTTCTCCTTCAAAGATATTGAGATCCTCCTGCCGGACCTCCTCATTAACGTTGTCGATAATATCACAGATATATCGGGACGGATGAAGGAGAGCGCGCAGTGGTCAGGTATGGATAATGCAACCCTCAACGTCTGGTTAGACGAGGAGGAGTTTTTGACGCGTCAGATCGCACATTTTACAGAGAAGCCACACTATACTGTTGCAAGGCAACACGACCTTGAGAATTTTTATGAGCTTCTCTTTTCGCCGAAACCGAAATTTTACCTCAGTTATCCAATCACGCTGCTCAGAGACACCCCGAAGGAGATTGAAAAAATCCGCGAGATCGGCGACAAACTAAGTCGGTCATTCATTCTCTTTGATCCACTCACGATTAAAGATATGGCACTGGTGACCGCCGGCGGCGATGGCAGCGTCCCCACAACGACTATGGGTGAGATGGATGATGGCGTGATTGAACAGATCAAAACGCGAACAATCTCGCGGGATTACCAGTTTGTCCACCAGAGCGATTTTGTAGTTGTCATCTATCCGACAGACAAGTTATCGCCCGGTGTGCTCAGTGAAATGAACTACGCCACCCGTCATAACAAGCCTGTGTATGCGGTTTACACCGGTGCGCGAAGCATCTTCTTCGAGAATTTATGCGACAGGATTTTTGACACCTTTGAGGAGTTAGCGGACTTTTTGCACGAAGCTTATAAAATCTAAGCTTTGGACAATTTGCAAATATAGTATAACCCAAGTTGCTACTAACAAGTTCTTAACGTTTTCACAAGACTTGTCAGGCACTTTCCTCACCCCGTAGGGGTGATATGTCTATAGAAACTTTCCTCACCCCGTAGGGGTGATATGTCTATAGAAACGGTATATTGAACGGAACGCACTCCGTAGGAGTGCTATGTGTACAGATAGGTGGCAACTTGCGTTAGTATAGGAAACCGTTAGCCTCCTATGCTTTCCGACAAGTTGCTGTGTTTTTCCCAAGATTCCCTCTATAGGTGAAACTCACAGAAAAATAAACGCAGATGCATCGGTGCATAGCCCCGTAGGGGGTTTTTGCTTGGGTGTTTCTTCAGTATGTTTATAGAAGTGACATCCCCCGTGAAACTAAGTCCCGTAGGGGCGACATGTCTGGCCCTTAAAATTGTCCAAATTTTAGTATAAAATGGAGGAGAGTTCATTGCCTTAAAACTTCCCAGAATTCTTTTTGACAGATTCTGGTTACACCACCTAATTGTTGGGCCTGTGTCCGAATTGGCCTATTTATCTTGACTAATATGGAGATGTAAATTTATGGAAGCACATGATACGGATTTTTTAGATTTGTTAGATGGTAATAAACAATTTGCCGTCCCAATCTTTCAACGCAGGTACAGTTGGGAAAAGAAACATTGCGAAAAACTATGGGAGGATGTGCTAAGTCTTGGACAAGGTAGCATCAATCGACATCATTTTCTCGGTTCAATTGTCTATATAGACCCCAAAGTTAACAATGCTTCCAAAGTTCGTGAATTGCAAGTTATTGATGGTCAACAGAGGTTAACAACTTTAATCCTTCTGTTAGCTGCACTCAGCAGGGCGATCAAAGAACAAGACGTTGATATTGGGATAACCCCTGAGGAACTTTCAGACTACTATCTCAATGTCCGTAGAAATGATGAACTCCGTTACAAACAGCTGCTTACTCAGCATGATAAAGATACTCTAATTCAATTGTTAGATGGAAATAATAAAGAATGGTTCCGAAAAGATGAGGAGAGTGACTCAATTCAATTGTTGGAAAATAAAGAACTCCCCACTAACGCCGCCCGGCGGCTGGTGGAGAACTATCGCTTTTTTGAAGTCGAACTTAAAAACGTGGACCTTAAGACGGTGTATGTTGGAATTCAAAGGTTACGAATCGTAGATATCGTTTTGGATCGTCCTGACGATAATCCTCAATTGATTTTTGAAAGCCTTAATTCTACAGGACTTGAACTTTCTCAGGCAGATCTCATCCGCAATTATGTGCTTATGGGACAAGAACCCAGTTTTCAAAACCGACTTTATAATTCTTACTGGTTCCCTATGGAGCAACGTTTTGGAGATGCATACACTGAGTCGTTTGACAGGTTCGTGAGGGATTATCTTACGTTAAAGACTCAGCAAATTCCTAACATTAGGAACGTTTATGATAGTTTTAAAGCGTATGTTCAAGAGAAAACAAATTCAGAAAAATCGGAAACTATAGAGACTATTGTCGAAGAAATTGCTCGCTATTCAAAGCACTATGTTTGCATCGCATTAGATAAGGAAGAAGATCCAGAACTTCAAGATTGCTTTGCCGATATTAATACACTCGAAGTTACAGTTGCCTATCCATTCTTGCTTGAAGTTTATGAAGACCATAAGAAGCGAAAATGCATCCAAAAATTAGAACTAATCGAAATCCTTCGGTTGGTAGAAAGTTATGTCTTCCGTCGTGCTATATGTGGTATTCCAACGAACACCTTGAACAAAGTATTTGCTTCACTGATGACGACTGTTGACAAAAGTAATTATCTCAAAAGTCTGCAAGCTGCTTTCCAGAAACTAACATCTACTAGACGCTATCCTTTAAACAGCGAATTCAGGGAAGCATTTTTTATTAAAGATGTCTATAACTTCAGTCGGTGCAATTATCTGCTGCGCAAATTGGAGGAGTATGAACACAAAGAGTCAATCAATCCAGATGATTACACGATTGAGCATGTGATGCCACAAAACCCCAACCTGTCTGACGAATGGAAAGAAGAGTTAGGTGAAAATTGGCAAGACATACAAGAAAAGTATCTCCACACGATTGGTAATCTTACCCTTACTGGATATAATTCAGAGTTAAAGGATCGATCCTTTAATGAAAAGAAAGAGCACGAACCCGGTGGATTTCGTGATAGTCGACTGCGTTTGAATAATAGTCTGGTTCAAGCTAAAAAATGGAATGAGACTGCTATTCGATCAAGATCAGAAGAACTTGCGGAGAAAGCTTGCAAAATCTGGATTTATCCCGAATGAAAACCCATAAAATCTATCTTGATAGTGTAAGTCCTGTCCTTTTAAGACACTTCAATAGGTTCAATTCCCAATTCTTTACATTTCGCCCTAACATCATCAGGGATTTTCGGTGCTGCAAGGATGCTGCGTACTTGCTCACACGGCAGTCCATATTCCACGGCTGCAAGATGTTTATACTTCACGGCTTGCCAGGCCTCTTGATCGCTACCTGATAAAATCAGTGGTTTCACCTCCACGGTTACGGGGTTTCCAGAACTATCCTCAAACAAGACATCTGCCTCGTCGCCTGACCTGAATCTGTACTCAGTGTCAACCAATTTTAATCCTTCACCAAATAGTGAGGGATTAGCTGCCAAATGTTCCTTTAAAGTCCGATGTGCTTCACCTTCTCCGCCTCCACCAGGACTATAACCAGGGCGCCTGTTTCCATCAGGTGTGCTATCCGTGCCACTGCGCGGACGCTTTCTACTTTTACTCGGACTCGATTGATACGTGGAGGTTTCAGGTTGATTCTCCGTTGAATTATTGTTTCCGTTTTCAGTTTCTGGTTCCTCGTGAACCGTTGGCGTTTCAATTTCAGAGTTATTTATTTCCGAATCGTCTTCGACGCTTGCCTCATTTGGAAGTTTCTCGTCAACTAATTTCGGTGCTGTTTTATCACCATCCTCTTTAGAATCTATATCTGGTGGCAATTTACAAAGATTAGAGACGAAACCCCGTTTCTCCCAAAATAAAGTAGTCTTGTGCAGGTCTGTTATTAGCAGCAGATCTTTAACAAACTCACGTAGTTGATTAATACCAAAATGGTCCTGTAAGGCATCACCAACGAGATCCGGATACGCCCCTTCGTCTTCTTCTATTCCTAACCAAAGCATTCCCGATTGATCTGACTTGGTCGTGTCCAAAAAACTCTGGCGTGGATCCGGATCGGTAACGGGAACTCCATTTAATCTGTACATCACTTTTAATCCTTGGGCTCGGCGCGCTGACAGTCGATCCAAAACCTCAAGAGATTTGTGGTCTTCGTGTTTTTCACATAGGCGCGGTGAATTGAGAAAATCATGAATGTATGGACGCAAGTTTCGTACCTTCTCTGACCAATTTTGGTACCCTCCCTGATCTCCGGAATAGTCAAATTCAACATCCGAGGTCTCAAAGCAACCTTTTACCTCCAAATTCTTAGCAAGTTCCAACAAATCGTTGCTAAACGCCCAAAATGGAATTTTATCTTTAAAAAGCTGATATCTATAATCATCGTCTTTCCAAACTAACTCATGCAAGAAGAAAAACCCCCATTCATTTCCTTTTTTACCAAGCCAACACCTACCTTCGCGTGTACGCTTCCATTCTCTCTGCCATACTTCGTTCTCCAATGAGTTGCCTTCCTCTCGTAGGTATGGCATTATACGACGATAAAGAGTCTCAACACGGTTACGAACTTCCGTGTTTCCCGCTTTTTCGGAAGATGTAACCTCTCGAATAACTCGGGCGTAGTCCGAGGGCGCGGCACTTTCCGAAACCCCCGAAGCAGTGAAAAATGGTTTTAGGGTACCCTCATAAGCGGCGTAATTTCTTTCGAGGTAGCCGCGATGGTTACCGAAGACTGGGCTCTCATCCTTCCAAAACACTTCATCTGCTTTCCACCAACGTGGTTCTGGATTGGTAGTGAAAATAAGTGGTTTTTGCTCGAATTCTTCGCGGGGGCGTGCATCTTGTCGCGCAAGAAAACGATAAAGTGGTTCAACCTTTTCCACACTCGTTTCTGTTCCACTCAGGGTTTCAAGATAGTTGAGTACGCTTTCTGTATTTGCGTTCAGATGGATTCCCAATTTCTCAGCCAACCATCGTGAGGTTTCGTTTTCTTGACTAATATTGAAATTGGAGTCCAGATAAGCAACACTATTTCCTAGGACTTTACGGTTATCATCGGTTGGTGCAAAAAGCTCAGAAGGTTGATGAAGGTTTCCCTGTTCGTCAGGAAGCCATTCTGTTTCCTTGAGTTGAAGATAGAACCTAGCATCAAAGAATTCTCGGAGACGTTTGTTATAGAATCGCTGATAAGTACATTGAAAAAAAGCATCTCGCGTTGATTCCTTTGACCCCCATCTTGGTTTTTCTGACGAAAGGGGTTCAATCATTTTAATCAACAGACTCCAGATGGAGATCGAAAGATTTACTTTGTTGTGATTGCTAATTTGAGCAAAAAACCTCCGACAATCCGGCAAATTCAAAGTCTGCAATTGCCCCATCGAAATGTCCGCTATAATGAACATCTTTAAAGGCACCGTCCTCAAAAGGTCTGGTGCTACGTTGACGCGTAATTCCTCGCTTTTCGCATTCCTCGTAACTACCAACTACTTCGACTTCAATAACTTGCGGTGTATCCTTAACCTCAAGCCCTTTCAAGAACTGCAGCCATTCTTTCCGATTAGAATCGGCTTCCAGATAGGCATCATCTACAAACCAAACTTCACCATCATAAACGGAAAAATAGGTTTCCAAATTATCATCGCCCGTATAGGCTTTTGGTAAGTAGGCATCGCAAGGTGCTACAAAATCATAGGTTTCAGGTTGAACGCCGTTATAAGCCCGCAGGATTGGGGTTTTGCCGATTTCTTCCCTTAAATTCTTATGTTCATATCCTGAAAGCTTGTCCCAAACTTTGAAAAGGTAGTGCACATGCAAGAGGTTTTCTTTTTTTGAAGGTTTGTCGGTTTGAGAATACTGAGGAATAACCCACTCGCGGATCATGTCTTCAGGATGCAGCACTCTAACCTCTACACTTTTTAAAAAGGCTTCTATATTGTTGTGTTCATCTCCTTCAAGAAGGGTTGCCTTAAGAATAGGCAGATCCTTGAGGAACGGCTTGATTTCTTCGCGATCTTCGTCGGTATCTGGCGGAAAGAACACCAATCCATCATTCATACATGTATGCTGTCCATTTTCAAGCATACATGTATGCTGTCCATTTTCAAGTCGAACCAACGGCAGCTTCTTTATTCGCTTCCATTCAAACTCACTCCATTTTCTGTTAAAATAAACATACAAAAAACGCAGCCATTTATCTGTTCTGTTCTTGAACCAATCAAGCGATTGCTTCTCAAGCCAACGCAACAGATCGTTGGCCTTGACTTCTTTCACCCCTGCTTTAGCCATTACGTCAAAGCATCGCTCAGATTCTTTAGCGTCTTTTCGTATATAAGGATGCAGCAAACTGCTATCCGAATGCATACCACTACTTTTAACCAATTTTCGCAAGCGTGTGGTGTCAGGGTAAAATACATTCTCCGCTTTTGAATATCCTCCGCTTTGCGTCGGCACAAACGCTCCCTTCTGCATCGCCTTTTGCAGTCCCTCAGTGATCGGAGCAAACTCAGCCGGTATACTATCCTCCCTTAGAGGTAGTACGTTAAAGAACGCAGGTTTAAGCCATCCTCCCGATTTCAACTGTTCCAAGACTTCAGGAAGAAAATTCGCCGTTTCTTGAACCAACCATCTATTCCATGGATTCTGATCCGTTTTTTCTATATCGTTACGAGCAGGATTCGTCTGATAGCGCGCCTGGATGAAAAATCGGAGATGAGTTTCCTTTTCAGTCGGAAGGTAAGCAAATAACACACAATTATTCACTGCTGTGATTCTACCATCTTGTAGTTTGAAGGCAACTTCAATAGGTTGGCGTTTCTCTGCAGTTTCTTGAATGCACTTCCGTCGCTCCTCATCATATTCTACTTGCAAGAGCTCCTCAATTATATCTCGTCGGGGTTGAATTTTCTTGGAGAAAACCAGGAATTTCTCAGATTCTTGGTATTCGCCATCCATTGATGCTCTTAACTCAACCTGATTAGCACTCTGTATCTTTTCATCATATAAATATCGGCAATAGGTTCCTGTCTGTCCGTCACATATATCATGCCATTGAATCGTTTCAAGATGAGGTAGGAAGAGCAAAGGTCGTTTTTTCAATAACTCACGAAGTTGGCTTTTCAAGAGCGTCAGGTCTTCCGGACGCAGATTTTCCTTGAAAGGTAGACGAAAAACCGTTTTACCTTCTTCTACTAACTTTGCAATCTTTGGAGGGACCTCATCAATACCTTCTACCAAAGATAAGGAAGCTAAATCCGCTAAAGTCTTAGAAATACTCGTAGGATCCGGTAAGCAAAAACGTTCATCACCAGAATAGACTTCCGGGCGATCAGTGTAGTTGTAAACCGCTTTAAAACCAGTACCGAAATTGCCAATTTGCGTCAGACCTTTATCACTAAAACCTATTGAACTAATCCTATGTACGTCTTCTTCGCGGAACTTGCATCCATCGTTCCAAACAAGTAACTCTTTTTCACACAGATGCAACTCAAGCCGCTTACTTTTACTATCATCAGCATTCTGAATGAGTTCATAAATAAAATGTGTCTTGTCGCCGCGTTGTTCACGGATACTACGCAAATTTATACGACTTTTTATATTTTTATAGTCTGTTGCCATAATTTGTTTCCTACTCCCCCATAGGTGTCAATTTAGCATCGTAACGCAAGTTGCCACTTATTCTCGCACATAGCACTCCTACGGAGTGCGGTCGCTTAAATACATTATCTCTATAGACATACCACCCCTACGGGGTGAAGAAATACTTGAAAAACGTTGTTAAAATACGCAGAAATACGCAGAAATCCACAGAAACACCCTATCAAAAACACCAAGCAAAAACACCAAGCAAAAACACCAAAAGTTGTTAGTAGCAACTTGGGGCATCGTAGTAGACTGTCAACTTTGAGTTTGAGGCAGGTTCGTAGTCGTGCGATTTTTCGGCGTACTCGCCCAAATGCGACGTGCATTATCGCACTTCAAGAACGGGCAATGAATGGTTTCCCTACTACGAACGGATCACCTGTAAACTCAACATTGAACGACCAGTAGGTTGGGTTGAACGGAACTGAGAAGACAGATGTGCCTACCCAAATACCCTCAATCCAACGTGTCGCTTTCCATAATCAAAAACACAGTGAAACCCAACTTCACACTGTCAGGGTTCCAGAAACCGCAAAGACGTTGGGTTTCACTCGGTTTTTGTTTGATGTAACACCTATGTAAAGAGTGTATTCTTCTGTGATTTTTCAGGTTTTTGGTGGTATCCGTTCAACCCAACCTACAAAAACTGAAAACTGACAACCAGGATCTGCTATGCATAAATATCCTGCATCTGCCAAGCATCCAACGCCTTGAGCTCACACGCCTGCCCTTGTGAACGCAACGACACACCAACACTCTCTGCCTTGTCAGGATAAATGCGCATCGCGACACACTGCTTCCCGTTCGCGAATACCTCCACGACGCTTTTGTCAACGAATACCCGCAATTTGAGCGTCTCCCCCTGTTCAATGGAGATCGCGCCGGTTTCAGGGGCACGCGAAAGCACATCCGGAGCAACTGACGAATATGATGAATCGATCGTTAGCAGACTATCACGCACATTCGTATCGGAATTGAGGTTACGCATGCCACGCTCTCTAAAGAACGCGATCCGCGTGAACTCCTCTTTTTGCGGTGAACGAAGTACATTCAGTTCAACCATCGGTGCCGATTTTGTGTCAATTTCAAGTTCAAGCTCCATCGCATTGCCATTGATACCTTCCAACACGACTTCCTCGTTTGCCGGGAGTGTCATCGCACCGACATGCCGATGTTCATACCGCAAGGACTCAATATCACCCGCAGGTTCAACGCCGATTTCGTCTCTGGAACGGAGTGTCAATCGCCGCGGCAGCGTCATGATCTGATTCCAGCCTTTGGTCGGCTTCGCTGGGTTCATGTTATAGATAACAATAAGGCCACCGTTGCCATCCGGCGTTGCAGAGGGCGCATGGACACCCGCAGGAGATGCCGCCCCGAAATTGTTCTTCGCACCCGCCGTCACAACGAACTTGTCGCGTTCGGTATCGTAATCGCCGAGCAGATACTGCCCACCACTCGTATGGCTGAAGAAGAGCAGCATGTGGCGATCTCCGATGGGCCAAAAATACGGACAAGCACCATCATCGCCGACCAATGTGAACATATCGTCTTCGACAAAAGGATGTAGATAGACCCAGTTCGCCAAGTCTGCTGAACGGAGCAGGAAGTTCGCACGGATCGGTTTACCACCGGGGCCGTGGGGCAGTGTACCACCCGAAAGCGAATAATACATATCGTCCTTCTTCCAGATGCACGGATCAAAGACGCGGTAGACCGGCGTTGTGCCATCCGCATGTTTCGCAGGAATGACCGCTTTGCCGGACACTTTCTCCCAATTCAGGAGCAACGGATCGCTCGACACTGCGACCATATTGCCGACAACCGTGCCGTGATACATCGCGATCACGCGGTCCTCTTCTACAAGCGTCGATCCGGAAAAACAGCATCTCTCCGGGTTCGGATAAATCGCGTAGGGCAGGTCCCGCCAATGGATGAGATCATCACTAATCGCGTGTCCCCAATGCTGGCGTGTATCTTCTGGCGGATACGCCTGATAAAAGAGATGCCATCGCCCCTGCCAGAAACAGAGACCGTTCGGATCATTGAGCATCGCTTCAGGGTTGATATAGTGATAAATCGGACGGTGCGGATCACCTTGATATGTTTTCCGATAAGCGTTAAGCCGTTGCATCAGTGGATTCGTTTCCAACTGTGCTTCTTGTTCTTCCAGCGTCTCCGCGAAGGTGTAGTGCGGCACGCGCGAGGTATAATCTTCTGTAGCCATCGTTTCTCCTCTGTTAGATAGTCTTTACAAAATTCTGTGGATTTAGCATAGCATAGAAATCATCGCCTGTCCAGAAAATTTTCTGTTGACACGACTTTTGTAATATGCTATAATGCGTAGTAATCCGAAAGTTGACATAGGAGATTCAACCGTTGGAGGCACACAAAATGATGGATACAGTCGAGAAACGATCACAAAAAAAAGCGGAAATGCACGTCGGTGTTCAAGGGATCGGAACATCCGCCAAAGAGTTGGCATTCCTCGTTCGCCACGGCGTAACACACATGGATGCTTCCGTTAAAGACACTGAAACCGAAACGTTGATTCGAGATAGGGAAGCGGCAGCGGAAGCCGGCGTTAGCCTTGAGATGATTCATATCGGACTGCCAAGGAGCATCACACTTGCCCAGGACCCGCAGCGCGACAAAGATATCGATGCAGTGTGTAAAATGATTGAGAATGCCGCTGCGGCAGGGCTGCGCGGTCTGAATTATAATTTCTGCATTCTGAACCATCAGCGAACCGAGAGCACAATAGGGCGCGGCGGTTCCAGCTACAGCACCTTCGACTTTTCAAAATACGATAACGAAACGCTCTCAGAAGCGGGTGAAGTGAGCCGCGAAGAGGCGTTCGACCGTATCGCTTATTTCATAGAGAGCGTCATCCCGGTCGCTGAAGAAAATAAGGTCCAGATGGCGTGTCACCCGAACGATCCACCCGCGCCTATCCTTAGAGGCGTTGAGCGGTGGAATTACCCGATCTTTGACGGTTTGAAACGCTTCGTGGAAATTATGGATAGCCCGTATCACGGTTTCAACTTCTGCTGCGGCACAGTGTCAGAAGGTTTAGACGACCCCGGCACCGAATTTTATGAGATTATCCAATATTTCGGCGAGCGGAAGAAAATTTTCAACATCCATTTCCGTAACATTCGCGGCGGACTGCATAACTTCCAAGAGGTCTGGCCCGACGAGGGACACCTCGACATGCACAGAGTCGCGCAGATCCTCCGAGATGTGGAATATCCCTACATGCTGATGCCGGATCACGCACCCTCACACCCTGACGATGTACCACCGCCGGGGGTTTCTGGCAGAGTTCGGCAAGCGTGGGCATTCCAGTTCGGATACATCATCGCCTTAATTCAGGCGGTAAACGCTGGTGCGTAGAAGCGCGATTCACGCGCCTCGCGACCCTCATAACAATTAGTCAAAACATATCTTAATGGTAAGTAGATTCAACCTTTAGGAGGTAAAAATGAAATCCATTATAGTTGGCTTAACAATTATTATCAGTCTGGCACTCACCGTACAAACTTATGCGGAGGTCGACCTTGAAACCGCAAGAGGCATTTGGCTCCTCGATGAAGGTGACGGCAACGTTATCAACGATATGTCCGGAAACGAAAATCACGGTGAACTTCAAGGCGGAGAATGGGTCGACGGTCCCAATAATAGCCCTGCCCTGAGTTTAAACGGGCAAAACGACCGCGTTATCATTCCAGACTCCGATAGTCTCTATCTTGAAGAGGCATGGACGATCACTGCCTGGACCTTTGTAAATACAACCGAAAACGGTTTTGGACATATCCTCGGTAAAAGACCCGCATCTGGAACCGTGGCGAATTATGCATTCAGGACAAGCGGCAATGGCCAAGGCTGGGAAGCATATTATGCACGAGATGGTTGGAAAGGTGCTTGGAATCAAGGCTCTGTAAAAAAAGGTGAATGGTTGTATATGACCGCAACTTACGACGGAACAGATACCATTAAGATCTATGAGAACGGCGTTGAAATCGGTTCTGTCGGTGGCATGGGGGGACCGGCTTCCCAGAATGACACCGAGGTCAACATCGGCGGTTGGACTGACAACACCTCAGAGACCCTTGACGGCATGCTCGCTGAAGTCGCGCTGTTTGAAGTCGCGCTGACGGAAGCAGACATAAACACCCTCATGAACGAAGGGTTATCGTCCTTAGCACCTGTTGAACCTTCCGGTAAACTTGCAACGACTTGGGCAAACATCAAATCTCGGTAATAGATTCAGCAAATTGGGTGCAGTCAGTGTGTTCTCTAACAACTCGCTGCACCTATCTTGCAAATCTTTAAGGAGAAAAAATGAAATCCGTTATAACTTGCTTAGCGATTATCACCATCAGCCTGAGCTTCGCAGCCCATACTTATGCGGAGGTCGACTTCAAAACCGCGAGAGGTATCTGGCTCCTCGATGAAGGGAAAGGCGATAAAATTGAAGATATTTCCGGAAACGAAAATCACGGTGAACTTCAAGGCGGAGAATGGATCAAAGGTCCCGATGGTCCCGCCCTCAGTTTAGATGGCGTAAACGATCGCGTTATTATCCCAGATTCCAAGAGTTTGTATCTGGAAAAGGCATGGTCAATCACCTCCTGGGTGTATGTCAACAAATCCGAGACAGGTTTCGGACATATCCTCGGCAAAAGACCCGCAGCTGGAACCGTGGCTAACTACGCATTTAGGACAAGCGGCAACGGTCAAGGCTGGGAAGCATACTTTGCACGAGATGGTTGGAAAGGTGCTTGGAATCAAGGAAACGTCAAAAAAGGTGAATGGTTGTATATGACCGCAACTTATGACGCTAAAGATACCATTAAGATCTATGAGAACGGCGTTGAAATCGGTTCTGTTGGCGGTATGGGTAAACCAGGTCCCAAAAATGACACCGAGGTCAACATCGGCGGTTGGACCAACAATACCTCAGAGACCCTTGATGGTATGCTCTATGAAGTCGCTCTTTTCGATTCCGTCCTGGAATTAGATGATATAAACGATCTAATGGAGAAGGGGTTAGTGAGACTCATGCCTGTTGAACCTGCTGGAAAAATAGCGGTCACATGGGCAAGCCTCAAATCTCAATGACAGATTAAGCAAACCGAGCGCAGCCGATCTGCCCAATAACTGGCTGCATCGGTTTTGCTGATGTTTGCTATATTGAACTCGCGCAAGTCCTGAACTGGACATCACAAAAAAGCGATAATTATGACAAAATTGCCTAACATTCTCCTCATTCTGGCTGACGATCACGGCTACGGCGATATTTCAGCACACAACGGACCCGCAATCCAGACACCAAATATTGACCGAATCGCTGAACAAGGCACACGATTTACGAGATTTTACGCGAACTCCTCTGTCTGTTCGCCGAGCCGCGCAGCTCTCATGACCGGACGCTATCCGGATAGAGTCGGGGTGCCGGGCGTAATTCGCACGCATCCAGAAAATAGTTGGGGGTACCTCCGACAGGATGCCGTCACACTCCCTGCAGCCTTGAAGCAGAAAGATTACCAAACCGCGCTTATCGGTAAGTGGCACCTCGGACTCGAACCAGAAAACCACCCTTGTAAACGCGGCTTCGATCATTTTCACGGTTTCCTCGGCGATATGATGGACGACTACTACACACACCGCCGACACAATATTAATTACATGCGACACGGCTTTGACAGTATTGATCCGAGCGGACACGCAACAGACCTCTTTACACAATGGAGCATAGACTTCATTCGTGCCCAAGCACAGTCGTCTGACCCTTTTTTTCTCTATCTCGCCTATAACGCACCGCATACGCCGATCCAACCGCCTGATGAATGGATCGCGCGGGTACAGGAACGCGAACCTGACATCTCACCCCAACGCGCAAAGTATATAGCGCTCGTTGAGCACATGGATGCTGGTATCGGACGCGTCTTGGATACGCTTGAGGACACCGATCAATTGACGAATACGCTCATTATCTACACATCTGACAACGGCGGTGCCATGAACGTCGGGGCACACAACGGTCCATTACGCGGGCAAAAAGGCGAGATGTACGAAGGCGGCATCAGGGTACCTACCTGTGCGATGTGGCCAGGGTACATCCAAGCCAACGCTGTTACAGACCAAGTCGCGTTACTCATGGACCTCTTCCCGACAATATGTGAAGTCACAGGCGCGTCAACCCCCGAAGGCATCGAGGGACGCTCAATTTGGCAGACGTTCCAAGGCGAACAGCAGGACTTCTCGGAGCGTGTCCTCTATTGGATACGCAGAGAAGGCGGACAACGGTTTCTCGGACAGTGCCAACATGCAGTCCGGCGTGGAGACATCAAATTGTTACACAACAGTCCATTTGAACCTTTGGAGCTCTACAATCTATCAAGCGACCCCCTCGAAACAACCGACAACGCGCAAACAGAGACTGCACGCTTCAGAGAAATGAGCCAATTATTTCAAGCAGAAACACAGAAAGCAGGGCGTGTACCTTGGCAACACTAAACGCAATTAATCCGTTTGCTCAATCCTATTGATTAATTTTGGGGATGATGCTATTATATCATGCAAAACATACATAATCCATAAATCAGGCTATAGGTAATCTTTTTCCTAATACACTATTTTTTCGTTGAATTTGCATTATTTTACGCAAGTCTTGATCACAATATTCAATATTGAATCAGGAGGGTACTATTTTGAAACAACAAAAAGGGTCCGACTGCTCAGAATCCAAAGACACTTTTGGTGCCTCCACGCGCCCACAGAGCGAAGATAACGACAATAGCATTAAACCAGTGCCCAAATATAGCTATGCTACGCTCCATGACGCAGCGCGAGACAACGCCTATGATGCAGTCACAGCGTTGGTAGAAAATGGGGCGGACATCAACGCAAAAGACAAATACGGTTATCCACCGCTCCATTGGGCAGCATGGCATAACGCTTATGACGCAGCGGCAGCATTGGCAGAGAATGGGGCGGATGTCAACGCAAGGAACGATAGAAACTTCACGCCTTTACACTGGGCAGCATGGAACAACGCCCATGAAACAGCCGCAGTTTTGTTGAAAAACAGGGCGGATGTCAACGCAAGGAACGAAGATGGCGATACACCGCTTCACTGGGCAGCATGGCGCAACGCTTATGAAGCAGAGGGGGCATCGCTCGAAAGCCACGCAAATATTAACCCGAGAGACAAATCCGGATATACCCTTCTGCACTGGGCAGCATGGCGCAATGCTTATAAAACTGCTCTGGTACTGATCGAAAACGGAGCAAATACCAATGCAACGAATGACAACGGCGCCACACCGTTGCACATCGCAGCAGAAGACGATACTTCCGAAGTTGTAGCCGTTTTGTTACAAAACCGTGCCAAGGTCCACAGAAAGGACAAAAACGGTGATACACCGTTGCACATCGCAGCAGCACACAATGCTTATGAGACAGCACTCCTCCTCCTCGGAAGCGGTGCAGAGATGAATGCAAAAAATAACAAAGGTCAGACACCTTTTCAACTCGCAGTAGATATAGATGCACAAGAGACTCTCAAGGTACTCTATGAGTATCAGGAACAGAAGAGTCGATCATAGTAACAACACAGAGATGAAATCAATGACAAACACAAATAATCTTGTTTTATGGTATCAGAAACCCGCCGAAGCATGGACAGACGCCCTACCCATCGGAAATGGGAGACTCGGGGCAATGGTGTTCGGTGGTATTGAAAGGGAACGCCTTCAACTCAACGAAGAAACCCTTTGGGATGGCGGGCCCCGAGATACCAATAATCCAAAGGCTTTGGAAGCACTCCCAAAGGTACAAAAACTCCTCTTCGAAGATAAAAACGAAGAAGCCACCAAACTTGCTGGCGAAACGATGCTCGGAATACCAGAACGCATCAAATCTTACCAGTCCTTGGGAGACCTGTTCCTGGAATTTTCACATCAGCACGCAACGCATTACCGCCGAGAACTCGATTTAAACACCGGCATCACAAAAATAACATATCGCTGCGGCGACACTAATTTCACGAGAGAGGTCTTTGCAACAGCCGTAGATGATCTCATCGTCATCAGAATTGAATCTGATGCGATCGGACAAATCGCTTTTGATATGACGATGACACGTGAGCAAGATGCCACCGTTGAAGCGATTGCAGCCAATATCCTGCGGCTTGATGGACAGTGTGGCGACGACGGCGTGCGGTTCTCGGCTTATCTACAAGTGGACGCTGAAAACGGAGCAGTCGCCTCAACAGGAAAGAGTTTGTCTGTCAGTGGCGCGGACGCTGTCACGCTTTTTCTCTCCGCCGCGACGAGCTACGTCAGTCAGTCGGATACAAGTGAAACCCCGAACGCGCTTTGTGAAGATTATCTCGCCGGTATCGATACAAAATCTTATGCAGCTATTCGCGCCGACCACATCGCCGAACACCAATCCCTCTTCCAACGCGTCGCCTTAGCCCTCGGCTCCACAGACGCAGAAAATCTGCCTACCGACGAACGATTAAATGCAGTCAAGACAGGGACATCAGACCCAGGACTCGTCGCACTTTACTTCCAGTACGGACGCTATCTACTCATGGGAAGTTCGCGACCCGGGTGCCTCCCGGCGAACCTGCAAGGTATCTGGAACGAACACATGAACGCACCCTGGAACAGCGATTTCCATACCAATATCAATCTACAGATGAACTATTGGGTCCCCGAAATCTGTAACCTCCCCGAATGCCACACACCGCTATTTGACTACATGGATACGCTCGTTGAACCCGGAAACCGGACAGCGAAAATTCATTATGGGGCTGACGGTTGGGTCGTTCATCACCTCTCTGATGTTTGGGGGTTCACAACGCCTGCTGACGGTATTTGGGGCATCTGGCCCGTAGGTGCCGCCTGGTTATGTGGACACGTCTGGGAACACTATCTTTTCAGCGGCAACACAGACTTTCTTATAGAGCAGGGCTATCCACTCCTAAAAGGCGCAGCCCGTTTCATACTCGATTTCCTTGTTGAGGCACCCGAAGGCACACCCTTCGCTGGCAAACTGGTTACGAATCCATCGCATTCACCCGAAAATAGCTTCCTGAAACCTGATGGCACACGTTCGCTTTTCACTTACGCGGCAACGATGGACCTGGAGATTATCCATGAACTCTTCACCAACTGCATCGCTTGCATTGATGTACTCGGAGAGGATACCGAATTTCGCGCCGAGCTGGCTTCTGCCCTTGAACGGCTCGCACCGCTCCAGATCAGCGAGAAAACAGGACGTTTACAAGAATGGGTGTTCGACTATGACGAACCGGAACCCGGACACCGACACATGTCCCACATGTACGGACTGCATCCGAGTTGTCAGATCACACTGCGCGGCACACCAGAGTTGGCGGAAGCAGCAAAGAAATCGTTGGAATATCGGTTAGCACACGGCGGCGGACATACGGGGTGGAGCCGCGCATGGCTCGTTAACTTCTGGGCGAGACTCGAAGACGCCGAAGAAGCATACACCAATCTCCAAGCACTCCTCGCGAAATGCACCTTGACGAACCTCTTTGATACACATCCGCCTTTCCAAATTGACGGCAATTTTGGGGGCACCTCCGGCATCGCGGAAATGTTGTTACAGAGCCACGCCGGCGAGATTCACCTACTGCCCGCGCTGCCGAAAGCATGGGACACAGGACACGTCAAAGGTTTACGCGCCCGCGGCGGATTTGAAGTAGATATGGCATGGGAAAATGGAAAACTCACCGAGGCACGCCTTCATGCTACACTCGGTCAAGAGTGCACTGTCCGAACAACAGCGGTTACAGTGACATCTGACGGACAAGCGATTGAGACAGCACAATCGGATTCAGTGATAACCTTCGGAACGGAGGCGGGGAAAACATATATCCTGACGTGAGTCTGTCTATATGGATAAACGCGGTTGATCGCTATACTGTTTAATCCGTTCAGCTGCCAGCTGGATATACTTCTCCTCAATATCGTACCCGATATAGTGCCGACCTGATTTTAGTGCACGCAAACAGGTCGTGCCGCTGCCACAGAACGGATCTAAGACGACATCGCCGACGAAGGTATACAATTGGATTAACCGATGCGGCAGCTCTTCAGGAAAGGGCGCCGGGTGACCGATACGTTTCGCTGAGACAGCAGGAAAACTCCAGACGCTTTTCGTCCATTCTAAGAAATCTTCTTTGCGGATAGAACTCTCTTTTCCGTTGCGTTGCCGAGAGAAGGAGCCTTTGGAGAAAACGAGGATGTATTCATGAACGTCCCTCAGCACCGGATTCGCCGCTGACAACCAACTGCCCCACGCCGTAGAACTCCCCGCACTTGAGGCTTTATCCCAAATAATTTCACCCCGCATCTGATAACCGATCGTTAACATGTCTTCTATGATGTAACTATGCAAGGGAATATACGGTTTCCGGCCTAAATTGGCGATATTGATACACGCCCTGCCACCGGTAACCAATTTTTTATACGTCTCAGCAAAGACACCATAGAGAAGCTCTCTATACTCGGCAAGCGATAGATCCTCGTCGTATTCCTTTTTCGCGTTATACGGCGGGGACGTGACCATCAGATGGACACTGGCATCGGGAATTGCGGACATCTCTGTGCTGGAAGCACAATAGAGGCGATCGAGGTTTTCAATCGGAATAGGGTTCTCTATCCATGTATCAGGCTCAGGGAGCTCCTGATCGGCATAGAGTCTACTCCCATAAAATTCACTGGCATCGTGATTGATTCTGCCAGCGGTACCGAACGCGCTGGTCCGGGTGCCTTGATCGTTTTTACGATTATGTCCCATACCTTACCTTTCCCCGCGCCTATCTATTTTTTAATATCGATCTGAAGACCAAAAGATGACATCGCGTTTCGGGAAGAGCACCCCTAAAAATGCCGAGATTTCCGGCGATACTGAAGTTTCGGAACTTAGCTGCTCCCACCCTATTTCACCGAACAGAAGCTGCCAGAACTCCGCTTCGGTTAGCACAACGCCTAAGTCAACTGCGTTCACATCTTCAGAGACGATTTGCAGCGTGCCATCGGCATTGTGTCGCAGTGCTGCCTGCTGATTATTGAGTGCAGGCAACTTGACAGCAAACGCTGGAAATGTCTCCGCAGTATCCGCAATTAACAATTCCCATCCGACGACAAACCGACGCAAAAACACGAATGGATCTACAGCATAGAGCATCATGGCGGCATCTGTTGTTGAAACTAACGTATTATTGCTGTCTGCAATCAGTCGCTTCACATAAGGATGTTGCGGCGAGAATATACCTGCTATCTCTTCAACGGCTTGCACGCCACACGCTTGCCAAAGGTGCGATACGAGTGCCTCTAAGGCTTCTGGATTATTAGGGATATATCCTATCTCGCGCACTTCTGCGTGTTTCTCGTCTATCTCATAATTAAGATACCCGCCGATGTCCCCATTTTGGCGTGCGACAACGGTCGGCAAAACACCTCGGATCCGGGAGGGAGCCATATCCCAATAGGCGCGCGTCCGAGTGAGGGCCCCGCTCTGCTGTGCATTCGTAATGTCGTAGAGACCCGCCACAGCATCTAAATCCGTCTCCGCGTTAAAATCGATTACCTGCCACCCCGATGGACATACCGCATCTGCTACCGAGCTACACGTTACACGGAAACCGTGCAACGGCATGGAAGTCCATCCTAACTTTTCATAAAACGCCCCGGGAATAATTGTAAACAGCGCGCCGATGTCGCAGCCTATTTCTCGTAGATAGTCAATCGTATCTCGCATAAGCGCGGACGCATACCCGACCCCACGGTAATTCGGATGCGTACAGACACCGCCGATACCGCCCATCGTCACGAGAGATGTACCGATTCGTATCCGCCGCTCCCAAACGCGCAAAGTTGATACAACTTTGTCGTTCACCACAACAACCCGGGTTTGTGAAAGACGATAACTGCTATCGCCGTGGACGTATTGCCAATAGCGTTCATGTCCATCAGGGTTAAACGCTATACAGTTCAGTTCAACGACCTGTTCTAATTCTGATTCACGAGCTGCTCTAATTTCCATGTTTTTAAATATTGGGTTTTCGCTCCGATTTGTCCGTTGTCCAAATCGGGTTTCCGACAAACCCCAAAACCTCGCCAGCATTGTAGGTTGGGTTGAACAGCTGCCCCAAAAACCTAAAAAATCATAGAGAACCGAAACTCTCTCAAGAGACAACACATCAGCCAGAGACCGAGTGAAACCCAACGTTTTGTCCTACTGCATCGAAAAAACAACCCCTAACGCTTCATTCGGCGTTTGGATCAACTTTTCGCATCCTTCAGATGCCTGATCAATCGGAATAATATCTGTAATCAGCGGATTCACCTGAATTTTGCCTTCGGACATCAGTCGTAGCGATAGCTCCAAGTTGCGTTGTGTCGGCCACGGAACGAATACCGGTGGGTAATCCGCACCGTGTTCATAGTCTTCATCGTGATAGCCCGGCCCCGTACGCGCCGCACTGATAACATCAACATTGCCAAGCCCTGCTGCAAACCCGTGCGTAATGCTCGCGCCACCGACGATAACAATCCGTCCCATTTTGTGGGTATCCGGTGCCGTCTTCAGCATTGCACGGATCTGCTGAAACGCACTTGTCGCATCGCCGCCGAAGGCGATAATCCCACAATCCATGCCGTAACCGTTAGTGAATTCGCTTGCGATTGGAATCGGATCCGTTTCCGATACGTTTATCGCCTGATGTACACCGGCCCCACCGTTTAGACAAAAGTCGGCGATGCCTATCCGTAATGGTAACCTGTCTAAACCGATAACATAAGCACCCGCGGCTTTGGCGATTTGACACGCAAATTGCCCAACGATGCCTAAACCGGCAACGACAACATTCTCACCGATACGGATACGTCCACGTTGCACGGCGTGCAGTGCGGTTGCCGCAAGATGAATAGACGCGGCTGATTCACTGGTAACAGCATCCGGAATCTTCGCGCATAAATTGTGTGGCACACACGCATAAGTGGCATGGAGGGCGTAGCCGCCGCCCATACCTGCCACACGATCCCCGATCTCAAATTCGTCGCAATCGCCTTCTGTACCGATAACAACGCCAGCGTTTGTATAGCCAAATGGACGCTGCCGCGATTCAGCACCTGGGTTTTCGCGGCGACGTTTGACACCCCCAAGTTCCGTACCGGGACTCACCATGGAGGCATGGACTTCGATCAAGAGTTGCCCCGGTTTCGGTGCAGGTGTCTCTTGCTCGGCTGTCCAGATACGCCCGGCTTCATTCATCATCACAACTTTTCTCATTTTGCTCATAAACTGCCGTTGTTTAGGACTTAACAAAACCTCAAAAACCTGTTAGAATCTATCAAAACCTAATAAAATCTACCGGACCTTTTGAGTTATGTGCCATAATTCCTGATTCAACGTTTCGCGCCCCTCATTTGAGGTCTTACAGAAACTCCACAGGCGTTTATCGGGGAATGTGGCAGCACAGTGCTATGTGCAGCCACATTCCCCCCGTCTCCTCGCAACTCGTGGCGACGGTTAAAAGTTAAACGGGACACAAGTTGATCGCAGCGTTGAGGTCTCTATCAATATCGAGTCCGCATTCGGAACAGTGATAGCGCCTATCAGAGAGCGTCAAATCAGACTTCTTGTGTCCACAACCACTACACGTTTTACTGGATGCGAAAAACCTATCCGCCTCTTTCACGGGTATACCTCGCCGCTCCGCTTTGTATTTCAACATCGTCCGAAAGCCAGAGAGTGCTGCATCAGAGAGAGCTTTCGCAATTTTGCGGTTCTTTAGCAATCCGCTGATATTCAACGTCTCAATACCGATCGCAGAAGCTTTACGAACAATTTTTGTGCTTGCTTGATGATGTGCATCTTCACGCATATTGCGGATACGGCGATGCACGTTACAAGTCCTTGCTTTCGCTTTATGCCAGTTCTTTGACTGATATACCTTACGAGCGAGAGAGCGGTTCGCACGGGCGAGTTTACGCTCATATCGCTTTAGGGGGCGTGGATTGTCGTAGGTATCACCATTAGAGCATGTCGCAAGCGTATTTATGCCTACATCGATACCTATAGGTTCTTTGGTATCATCAAATAGAGATGCCTGGTGCGTATAATTGCTACTATCTAATCGCCTCACCGTGATAGAGGCATACCAGCGATTATTGCGTTTGGAAATGACGACTCTGGTGATTTCACCGGAAAAACGCAGTTCTTCACGCATGCGTATCCAACCAATTTTAGGTAAGTGGATACGCTTTTTGTAGACGTCAACAGTTCCTTCGCCATTGTCCGCTTGATAGGATATTTTATCAGATCGTTTCTTATAGACGGGGAACTTGTTTTGTCCTTTTTTCCAGCGTGTCGTTGCGTCTCCGAAGTGGTGTATAGCATTCTTCGCAGCGTTTTGAGAAAGTTCGGCACACCAGTGAAATGCGTCATACTTAACAGCATTGAACTCACGCTTGATGTCAATATAGCTGCGCCACTCGTCGTTATCCAAACCTTCTTTGAATGACGACACAGCAAAGTTATACGCAACACGGGCATACCCCGCGTGCTTTGACATAAGCGTGGCTTGCTTATTATTCGGGTTCAGTTCTATCTGTTGACTTCGAACTTCCAAACGCTAACTCCAGTTGTGGTGGAGAGTTCGGGATTTTCGCAACCTATAGATTGCGTAGATGCCTCTTATTCTCCACTCTGTTTCTCTTCGGATACAATGTTCTCAATTGCCTCTGCCATTTTCCGAGACTTCTGAGAACGGCGTCCATAAAGTTTCGCACAAAATACTGTCATGATTTCCAGGACGTCGCAAGTGAGTTCTTCCTCAAAAGACGGCTGTTCGCCTTTATTGATAATCACGACCTCAATGCCTTTGAGTTCGCAGATACGAAAGATCAAGTCTGCTCCAAAACGCAGGAGTCGGTCTTTGTGAGTCAGAACTAATCGGGACATCTGACCCTGCACAATCAGTTCTAAAAGGCGTTGTAAACCTTTTTTGTTAGAGTTCATACCGCTGCCGAGGTCTTTTATGATTTCAGTCGGTTTCCATCCATTTTTATTACAGAACGCCTCAAGGACAGCATGCTGACGCTCTAAGTCCTCCTTTTGATCATTACTTGAGACCCTGGCATAAGCAATCGTAGGATACGTTAAATCATTGACACCAAGCAGTTCTGCTAAATCATACATTCTTTGTCCGCCGGGAGTTCTGTGGGAGGGCATAATTTTACCTTCCGCCTCCCAATTTCTAAGTGCCTGGACAGATACACCAAGTAGTCTAGCAGCTTCGCCAATCTTTACAAACCTATTATTCATACTATTAATTATACACTATTTCACAAGGGTTTGTCAAATTAAAAACTACATCACTTTAGGATTTAGTGGGTTGTTATAGGTTCTAATAGGTTTTGGTATGAATTACGGCACTGCAACCAGCCCTCTCTGATTTTAGGCTCGATAAGGCTCCAAGTCAATCCCTGGATACGCTTGTGCAAGACGCTCCAAGGCTTCGGGTGTATAATAAGCATCCCCAGGCGCAGGCCACCCCAAAACGCGGCGCACAGCAGGGGTCGTGTGCGTGACAAACTCCACGTAGTGCGGACTATTCCACCCCGGCACCGGGCGCGTCGTTTTGCACCAATCGTCATTGTCGGCACGATGGAAGTGATACCCCATCCAGCCGCGCTGTCTACGCTTGTTCTTAAACGGTTGTGCAGCGTGAACCAAGTAACTTGAGCGGAACGACACACTTCCCGCTTTCGCCGTAAGGGGTACCGGATCCGCGAGTTCTCCTTTAAATTCCCGCAAATCGGGAATCCCCATGCCACCCGCTCTGCCCGGATACTTCGCCCATATTTTATCCAACTGGTTCTGTGAACCTGGGCAGACAAGCATCGGCGCACCGTCCAATTCGATGTCGTGTGGGAAAATAGCGGTCAAAATATAGCCGTACCTTTGCCAATCTGGGTGCGGTGGCAAAGGTGAGTTCGTCGCATTATCAATATGATATCCTTGCCACGGATGCTCACTATGACGACTATCGGTGAGACCTTCTCGAAAGAAAATTTGCCCATAACCGAGCCGAATTTCTTCCGTGCCTAACAGCTGCTTCGCAATCGCCAGATACGCCTCATTTTCAATCAGTTTATCCACAGGTTCTAACCCTGTCGGAAAATGCACTGCTTTACCAAACGGACCCGCCAACCGTTGCAAATCGCTGTGTTTCTCATAGAGACTTTTCAGGGCTTCCGGCTGCGAATCCCATTTTGCGCGATACTCCGCATAAGTCAATCCGTCGTAGGCGTTTCGTTCAATTGCCTCCAAGGCAGGTGCAATCATTTCCGGTGAAAACACGTTGGGCACCACAATGATGCCATCCCGTTTCCATGTCGCCAATTGTTGCGTCGTCAGTTGCATCAGTTTACCTCCGTGTGAACGTTTCCCATTTATCCTCTTGAACGACTTTACTATCCACTTTCTGCTGAATCGTCTGCCACCATTCTCTATTGTCAACGTACCACTGGATCGTCTCGCGCATACCCTCTTCAAATTCAATCATCGGTTCCCATCCAACATCACGAGCGATCTTCCGTGAATCTAACAGATACCGACAATCGTGTCCAGGGCGGTCTGGCACATAAGTTTTCAACGCCTGCGGTTTGCCGAGAACATCTAAAATGAAATCGCTAATCTCCTCAATGCTTTTCTCAACACCGCTCCCGACGTTGTAGGTCTCACCGATTTTGCCGTGCTTGATCACTGCTGCCACTGCGCTGCAATGGTCTTCAACGTGCAACCATTCGCGGCGGTTATGGCTGCTTCGGTAGAGCGTTAAGGGTAAATTTTGGATTGCATTCGTTGTAAAAAGCGGAATAAGTTTCTCTGGATGCTGGTAAGGACCGTAGTTGTTCGCACAATTGGAAATTGTTATCGGCATACCGAAACTATGAAAATAAGCGTTTACGAGATGATCCGCGGCTGCTTTAGAGGCGTTATAGGGAGTCTGCGGACGATACGGGGCATTTTCACTGAATCTATCGGGTGAATCCAGCGCGAGTTCTCCGTAAACCTCACACGTAGAGATATGATGAAACCGCTGCACGCCGAACTTCCGCGCCGCATCTAACAATACCTGCGTCCCCATCACGTTCGTCTCAAAGAAACGGCGCGGGTGTAGAATCGCACGACTATTGTGCGACTCCGCAGCGAAATTCACAATCACATCCGGAGCCTCGTTTTTCAAGACGCTTTCCACAAACACCGAATCCAGAATGTCGCCGTGTGCAAATGTGTAACGCCTCGGGTACCGCGCCGCCACATCCGCCAGATTGGAGAGATCCCCAGCATACGTCAGTCGATCCAGATTAACAATGGCATCGTCCGCATGGTGCTGCAGCCAGTATCGGATGAAATTCGTGCCGATAAATCCAGCACCACCCGTAACTAATAATTTCATTTTAAGTGCCTTTAATACTCAACAGCGGGTATATGTGTATAGAAAATTACATTTTGAAAATCTATCTCTCGTTTATGTTAATATAGCAATCCTACATAGAAATAGCAAGGATATTTTTGACCAGAGACATTATTCAATTGCTTTTTTACGGGGTCGTATGGTATGATTATCTATTATGGAAAAAACAAATGCCCCCATACCGATCTATACAATAGGCTACGGCAGCCGATCGATAGCAGAACTCATTGAAGTGCTACATCAGCAGGAGATCGCCTACCTGATTGATGTTCGCTCCGCGCCTTATTCACGCTATAAGCCGGAATTCTCCAAAGCATCGCTCGCGAACGCACTGGAACAGCACAATATTCGCTATGTGTTCATGGGAGATACGCTCGGTGGTAGACCCGACGACGCAGCGTGTTACACTAACGGGAAAGTTGATTACGAAAAAGTCAAAGCAACAGCTTTCTACCAAAGCGGAATTGAACGTTTGCACACCGCCTTCTTACAACAACAAAGCGTTGTGTTGATGTGCAGTGAGGGAAAGCCGGAAGAATGTCACCGATGCAAACTTATCGGAGCAACATTGACAACGCAGGACATCCCCATTATTCATATAGACGAAAACGGTGAGCAATTGACGCAGGAGCAAGTTATTGAACGCTTAACAGGCGGCCAATTATCACTGTTTGGCGAGGAGACATTCCACTCCCGGAAAACATACACCTAACCTAAATCCACTATGAAGAACATTAAAATTGTCACCATCGGTGTATACGGTTTTGACGAAACCGGTTTTTTTGATGCTTTGTGCAAAGCAGGGGTTGATACCTTTTGCGATATCCGAAGTCGGCGCGGTGTACGTGGAGCAACCTATGCATTTGCGAATAGCAAGCGGTTGCAAGCACGTCTTGCAGAACTCGGTATCCGATATATTCATCGTAAAGACCTGGGACCGACCAAAGTTGTCCGAGACAAACAGGCAGCAGCGGATAAAGCCACAAAAACTGCTAAACGTAAGCGGACTGAACTTGGGAAAGCGTTTATTGAAGCCTATCACACCGAATGTCTTGATACGTTTGATCCGCAAACCCTGCTTGACGAACTGGAACCGGACACACAAGTCGTTGCTCTCTTTTGTGTGGAAACCGCCCCGGAGGCGTGCCATCGTTCTTTGGTCGCGGCTAAACTGGTGGAAACATTTGATCTGAAAGTTGAGGATATTGTGCCGTGAGAGTCTTAATTGTTGCGAAAACCCACATGGGAAGTGGCGCGTGCATCGGTGCGATTACAGAGACAGGAAAAAGTGTCCGGCTTATTCCGTTTAATGCTGACCCCTATGCGGGTGCGAACAAAGAATATGAGGTCGGTGATATTTGGGAGATTTCCGCTGAACCTGAAACTTCACGCCTCCCGCCGCATAACGAAAATATTGTCGTTTATAAAAAATCGCGCGTTCATACCACAAAAGACACAAAAGATTTAGTGTGTGCAATTGAACTACTGATGCCGCCGAAAATTGGAGACCCGAAAAAACTCTATGAAGGTTTATTGAAAACGACAAGGAATGGTTCACTTTACGTCCCCGTTGCAGGTGATATACCCGCTTACAGCACGCTGTTTTGGAGACCGGATCAACCGCTTACCCGCGACGTAGAAAACAGGCGGATACGCTATCGGTATCCTACCGAAAATGGAGGCTGCACGCTCACTTTCGTCGGTTTCCAAGAGCCGCTTGAGACAATTCCAGCAGGTATGCTCTTGCGCGTGTCGCTGGCACATCGGTGGCGACCAGCAGACCAGCCGGATGCTGAAGAGCGGCACTACGCGCAGATATCCGGTTGGTTTTTTGAAGCATTAGAACCCGCGCAATCGGAACGCCCCAGAACACAAGAACACCCTTTACTCCCAACGCAGCAAACCGCTTCAGATATTCTCAAAAACGTCTTCGGACATGAACAATTTCGCCCATTTCAAGAAACTATCGTCAACCACATCTTAGAACGGTCAGATGCCCTGATTGTGCTACCGACAGGTGGTGGAAAGTCGCTCTGTTATCAATTGCCCGCGCTCATGTTTGACGGTGTGACCGTCGTTGTTTCACCCCTAATTTCACTCATGCAGGATCAGGTGATGCAACTACAAAATCGTGGTATCCCTGCAGCGTTTCTCAACCATACTGTTGGGAATACAGAATACGTCGCCACGATGCAACAGGTCAGGCGGGGTGAAATCAAGCTGCTTTATCTTGCACCTGAAACCCTCGTGCGCCCTGAAATACTTGTGATGCTTGATGATTCAGATGTTGCCTGCCTCGCGATTGATGAAGCACATTGCATTTCAGAATGGGGACACGACTTTCGGCAGGAATATCGCCAGCTGGTTTCTATTCGCGAGCGATTCCAAACCGCCGTTTGTGTCGCACTCACAGCGACTGCGACCCCGCGGGTTCAAAATGACATCAAAAAATTACTCAAATTTGACGAAGGAAATGCGTTCATAGGCAGTTTCGACCGAGAAAATTTATTCATCGCTGTTGAACCGAAAGTTGAACTGCTCGAACAGACGCTGGCGTTTCTTAATAAGCATCGCGGTGAATCCGGCATTATCTATTGTCAAACCAAGAAACAGGTTGAATCGCTCTGTCGGCATTTAACCGCCGGACGCATCTCAGTCCGTCCTTATCACGCAGACCTTGATAACGCAACTCGGAAAGAGAATCAGGAGGCTTTCATTAATGGTGACATCCAAGTGATAGTCGCTACAATCGCCTTCGGCATGGGGATTGACAAACCGGATGTGCGTTTCGTGCTACACGCTGGGTTGCCAAAGGAACCTGAATCTTACTATCAGGAAATCGGGCGGAGTGGCCGCGATGGACAACCCGCGGAATGTCTCTTGTTATTCAGTTATGGCGACGTTGATACTATCAATCATTTCATTGATCAAGGAGCAGAATCCGAAAAACAGGGACGGCAAGAGCGAGCACACACCCTAATTTCGTGGGCAACGTCAATAGCGTGTCGTCGAAAAGTGTTGTTGACTTACTTTGGAGAGCAATACGAACAAGAAAATTGCGGGATGTGTGATAACTGCCGTAACGCAGAAATAGAACGAGTTGACTTGACAATACCCGCACAAAAATTTCTCTCTTGTGTCGTCCGCACAGCCGAACTATTCGGGGAAGCCTATATCATTGACATATTGCGCGGGTCACAACAGAAGAAAATTTTGGATAATCGACACGATAAACTCTCCACATACGGTATCGGTATCGAATACAGCAAGGCACAGTGGCGATATTTATCCTTTCAATTTCTTCAACACGCACTCCTTAAACGAGATGCCCGACACGGCAGTCTCCGCGTCACACCAAAAGGATGGGGAGTCCTCAAGAACGGTGATCCGTTCCGCGGATTTCCAATAGAATCGGTAGCGGATACCGCATCCGAAGCACTGAATACCTGCGATACCAGATCCGAAGAAACAGATGGATACACCCAAGCCCTCTTTGAACAACTTCGAGACAAGCGCAAAAGCGTAGCAGATAGAGAAGATATACCGGCATTTGTTGTCCTCCACGACAAAACATTACGAGAAATGGCAACTTATTTCCCACAAACCGAAGAAGCATTTAGGCAGATTCATGGTGTTGGACCAGCAAAAGTTGAAAAATATGCCGATGATTTCTTGCCGATTATCCGTGCGTATTGTGAAGAACATGGAATT
The DNA here is from genome assembly GCA_963668035.1 of Candidatus Poribacteria bacterium. Classification (GTDB taxonomy): domain Bacteria; phylum Poribacteria; class WGA-4E; order WGA-4E; family WGA-3G; genus WGA-3G. The sequence continues at coordinate 4,005,858 of OY764073.1, forward strand.
GATTGAAATGCCTGTTTTATTGTGTCTCAGGAGCATTTGGAACCTGTGAAGGCATCTCTTGCATCACAGGGATAATATAACTCCGAATTGTCAAACCGTCTATCATCTCCATTTCTACTTTTGGCTCTGGTTCTTCTCGATGATCAAAGACAATGTAGTACCCCTCCGTTACGTCTTCAGTCCTGAGATACACTGCGAGCTGCTTCTTACCCGCCTGATAACGACTTTCCCCACGCCACACCTTTGTTTCTACGATATACTTTCGCTGATTGTGCGTGATGATGATGTCCATCCTGCCTCTGCCGGTTTGTACCTCAACATGCATAAAACCACCGATGGATTTTACAAACTGGTCAAGATAAGCAAACAGCAGATGCCTGCCAACCGACTCTTGTGGTGTGTCTGGAACTTGTAGAATCCTGAACCCCGCGCGTGCAATGAAATCTCGGAAATTATCAAGTAAAGCTGCCATCTGAATATATCCAGTAGGCAAAATATAATTGGGAAATTCCTCATCGCCATCTCTGGGAAGGTACTGATCCTCTAAACCGTTCACTATCGGTTTAAAGGTTCTCACGATACGATAGAGATAAATCGGATTTAGAATCTCACACATCCCATCAGCGGATTTTTTGATGACACCATAAGTGGCAAGTTCACTGATGATGTCATCGTCCATATTGAAATCTATGCCTTCATCACGCGCCATAATTCGCATAAGAACACTCTCAAAGCGCGGGTCCCTACGGATATTGGTTGTGAGATGTGTAAAGTTAACGTTATCTTCCTCAAGCAGTTGCGCGTGTGCTTTTGAAAAGTGTAGCATCGTAATCGTTTCTGTTTTCGGAATGTCTAATTCTTCGGTGAGGATCTGCGCGAATCGGTTAACAAGCACGGGTTGCCCGGCTGTCTGCCCCTGAATCGCTGCGATAACTTCTGATGCGAAAGGTTGTCCGACTTCGCCTGTATATTGTTCAAGGAGCTCCTGCACCTGTTCACGCGTAAAGTTGGGCAGATGGAACTCGTCTTGGATATTGAAGGGAGAGATAGAGCGGTCATAGTTGAGCTGTGCAATACTCTTAACCCCAATGATGCCGACGCTGTGCGGACATCGCGGCTTACCGGAGATATAGATATGGCGGAGCGTATGCAGAAAATCGCTTAAGGCAGCCGGCGGGATGCCATCAAACTCATCAATGACGATAACGACCTGCTGACCATCATGTTCAGCGTCCAAAAACCTCGCGAACCGTTTAAAGAACGACATCATTGAGAGGTGATTTGTCAACGTCGTGTCCTGTAGAAATTGATGTAAAGCCTTCGACGGAACATCCCCACGTCTCTGAAAAACTGCCTCTATTTCCTCGAGCATCTGTTCATAGAGATGTCCATAGAAAGTAGTCAGGTCAAGGTTCTTGTAGACATCAAAGTTCAGTTGAATTGGGAAATAGTCCATTGCCTGTTTAGTTAGTGCTGCTAAGGCATCTCGAAAGAAAGTGGTTTTTCCCGTTTGGCGGGGCGCGAAGAGCACAACATAGCGTCCCTCTTCGACGCGTTTGATGAAATCGGCAATCTCGTTGGAACGCGAAACAACATAGTGCTCTTGGGCGTTGACGGGCCCTTGTGTCCAAAAACGTCTCATTTTCTATTCCTTTCCGCGAAGGCGGCACAGGCTAACAGTCTATGCTACAAAGAAAACACAAACTAACAGCCTATGCTACCTAATAGATGTGCCAGAATATCCGGTGTTGCGTTTCGATCTATCCATTCAATGCGTGTGTCTTTGCGGAACCATGTGAGCTGCCGTTTGGCAAAACGACGGGTGTTCTGCTTCAACTGCACAACCGCTTCCAGATATGTACAATGCCCATCAAGATAGGCGATCAACTCTTTATAACCGAAACTTCGGAGTGCAGCGGTATCACGGGCATAACCCGCTGCTAACAACGATTCTACTTCTGCTAACAACCCGTTTGCAAGCATAATATCCACGCGCTGTTCAATACGACGGTAGAGCAGCGCACGCGGCATCGTCAGGCAAAAGGCGATAAACGGATACCGCTGGTTTTCTTGATGCCACTGCTGTTGATGTTCGGACATAGGAGTCCCTGTTAGCGCATAGACTTCCAAGGCACGGATGACACGGACGACGTTGTTCGGATGAATCCGTTCCGCAGATTCTGGATCGCAAGCGCGGAGCCGTTCGTGGAGGACATCAACTCCGTGTTGTGACGCTTCCTGTTCAAGTTGCTTTCGGAGTGCCATATCAGCACCGGGTCCCTCAAACAAGCCGTCGATAATTGCGCGAAAGTAGAGACCAGCACCGCCGACAAGTAGCACTCGCCTGCCTCTGCTTTGGATGTCGGCGATCGCTGCGTCTGCAAGAGCCTGATAGTCAGCAACGGAGAAGGGTTGGGAAATGTCTACGCAATCTATGAGATGATGGCGTGCTGCTTGCTGTTCTTCGAGAGTCGGTTTAGCGGTGCCGATGTCCATCTGACGATAAATTTGTCGGGAATCTACAGAAACAATTTCGGCGTTGAGCCGTTGTGCAAGTTGAATTGCTATCTCCGTTTTGCCGACTGCTGTGGGACCGAGGAGACAAAGGAGTCTGGATTTCATTTTTCAAGTTTGGCACCGCGGGCATCTACAATCCACCCACCACCGAGGACATATTCGCCATCATAAAAGACCGTGGCTTGCCCGGGCGTAATTGCACGGCGTGGTTCGTCAAACTTCACGACTGCGTCAGTCTCGCTGACAGGCGTGATCGTTGCGGGCCCGCCATCATCACGGGATCGGATTTTGACGTGCGCCCGGATCGGTTCCGTTAGTTTCTCAATAGCGATGAGGTTGATACGCTCAACGTGCATTGTGTCCTCAAAAAGGGCATCGGATTCGCCGACAACGACGGTCCTCTCTGCTGCATTGAGCTGCGTTACATAGAGCGGTTTGCCGACTGCGATGCCTAACCCGCGCCGCTGCCCGACGGTATAAAACGGGACACCGTCATGCTTACCGAGGACGTTGCCTTTTTCGTCTACAATATCGCCGCCCTCAATTTTCTCAGGCACTCTGTCTTGGAGGAAACGTCTATAGTTAGTGTCGGCAACGAAGCAGAGCTCTTGACTCTCAACCTTTTCGGCGGTGCGTAACTGATATTTCCGAGCAAGGTCACGGACCTCAGCTTTCGTGTATTCACCGAGCGGCATCATCGCAGATTGCAATTGCTCCTGTGTCAGCGCGGCGAGGAAATACGACTGATCTTTGCTCACATCGAGTGCTTTGCGTAAGAGATAGCGTCCGGTTTCTGGGTCTTGTTCAACGCGCGCATAGTGTCCAGTAGCGATGACATCGCATTCCAAAGTTTTCGCGAGGTCGAGGAGTCTACCGAACTTGAGTTCTCGGTTACATACCATACACGGACTCGGGGTTCTGCCGACGAGGTATTCTTTCACAAAATAGTCGATAATCTGTTCGCGGAAAGCGTCTTCGTAATTCACGCCGTAGAAAGGGATGCCGAGTTGCGTGGCGACGCGGCGCGCGTCCTCAATGCCTTCAAGCGAACAGCAATTGGGACGCTCAGGGTCCACTTCAATCGTATCAGGCGCGCCGAGGCGCATCGTGATGCCAGTGACATCATAGCCCGCGTCAACCATCATGGCAGCAGTGACGGAACTATCTACGCCACCGCTCATTGCGACAAGAATTTTTTTCATTTTCTTTAGGGATTGCTCTTTAATTGACCCCATGTCGTCGTGAGTTTGCCGGTTGCTTCCACAGCAGCTGCTCCGGAGCCACGTGTTAGGAATACCCAGTACATGGGAGCCAAGTTCGAAGGGGCATCGTTGTTCCCAGAGAGAGATATTTCACCTGCAGGGAACTCCTTGCTCCGAAGGACGAAAATATCCGTATCCTCCTCATTGGTTTGGACCAAATAATCAGGCTGTTCTTCCCAGCCTTCAGCGTCTGAGGCCCATTTTGGCGGATTCCCCCATCTTTTATCAGTAGCCAGCCAAACGACTACAGGAACTTTAACTGTAAATGTGATGAAATCAGCACCCTTAGAACCTTCATCGTCCATTGCCGTCATGATGAACGTTGCGCCTTCGAACTCTTTTGACATATCCTTGACGAAATAATCCCTATCAATGAGATAGACACTACCTATCTCAAGACCGTCCTCGCCCACAACGTACTCGCCGACAACACTCCTCGATTTGAGATCAATGACTTCGATATCCTCAATGATTATATCCTGTGCCAAAACTTTGGGAAGATAAACAGATGCCAAGATAAAACAAGGCAAAATTAAACACACAAATCTTTTGATATACATGGGACACTTTTCCTTTTTTATATTCTGTAATATGATACGACATTTCACTATCAATTGTAGGGTCATTTAGTTTTAAGAAATTCGTAAGTTTTGTGCACCCTTTCACCTATCCGGTGCGGTTAGGAAACCGCACCTACCGGGACTCATTGCGACAAGAATCTTCTTCATAAGGCTATTTGGCTTTGAGTTTGCCCCAAGTTATTGCAAGCTTACCCACCGCTTCAACAGCCAATCCCTCACTTTCCATTACCGCTGCAATTTCATCTTCGTCCAGCACACGGTCATAAAGCCGGACCTCATCAATCTTGCCCTTGAAAAGGTAAGTATGCTGAGGACGTTCATTCCCACCCGCGCCTATGAGGAATTCCTCATTCGGATTAACATCAATATCAAAGTTCTGTTCTCCTACAAATTCACCATTTACATAGAACTTATGATTACCATCGGCATAGGTACCAGCAAGGTGATCCCATTCACCGAGATTTATAGCCGGGCCTCGAACGGGTTTCCAATGATTCGCGCCGGCACCGATCCAAAACTCCCACGTATTGCCGGGTTCAGCATAGAAGATATACCCGCGTTGCGGAAAATCAGCACGAGAAGAGACAACCGCACGATGGTTTGCACTTCCCGGTTCTACGTTCGCCCACGCACATATAGTGAAAATCTCTTGATTAAGATCCGCATGATAAGGAACGTTCACTTCGTCTTCGACCTGATCAAATTCGAGTGCGCCGCCGAAGTATCCATCATCCGTCCATTTTGGGTTCCCCATCAACGTCCCATCATGTCCGTTGCCACTTGCGTCCGTTGCAGTATCGCCACCTTTTTCATTGAACGCCCAATACGCCACTATTCCATCTGTAATATTTTGGGAGAGTACCGGTTGGACAGCAAGTCCAACGAACAAAAGTAAAGCAAAGGTAACAGTTATAGCTTTCATTTTTTCACTCCTATTAAAACCTCATGAAACCGCATCTACAGCGGTTATGAAAGTAAAATACACGCGTTATGCGTATAAGCATCAGGCGATTTGCCAATCCTCGTTTCCGGCGTAACGGGCATCGTAAACATCCTGATTGAGCTCCAAACCGAGCCCAGGCGTATCTGGTACTGTGAACGTGCCATCAGTAAAACCGTAGCCAGAGGTATCAACGACATCACTCGTAAGGGTTGCGACTTCGCCATAGAGGAAATGCGGTATCGTCTTTGCGAATTGGAGGCTGAGGAAGAAACCGAGCAGCGAACCCCAGTTATGCGGAGCACATTGGACATCGTGGGCAGCTGCCATATCCGCAAGCCGTCGCCAGCCGGTAACGCCTAAGCCTTTCATATCGTGCTGGATGACATCAATCACACCCGCTTCAAAGAAAGGGTCGTAGAATTCAAGCGGATCGCGGGTACGGGTTTCGCCATCAGCAATGAGCGTTTTTAAACCTTTGTCTTGGATGTAAGCCTTCAGGTTACGATACAATTCAACGTCTTCTTCAAACATCTCCTCTATCCAAAAGACATCACAATTGCTGGTTTCATTGAGAAAAGTGATGACCTCGTCGTAGGTATAGGCGTTGTTTGCATCGACGAGGATATTAAAGCCTTCACCGGCTGTGCTACGTGCAAGCTGGACAACCTCTATATCGCGTTGTAACCCCGCTGAACGTTCCATGAGATGGTTCCCACGCCCCATCTTCATCTTACATGCGGTAAACCCATTGGCGAGACTGCTTTTAACATCGTCCTCAATCCGTTTGAGCCCTTCCGTTTTGGTCGGATAGAGGAGATCGTTGAAGTAGATCGTGCTATCGTAAGCCGGCAACCCGTTTGAAAAAACAGCGTTTCCCATGAGTTGATAGGCAGGTTTGTCGAGGATTTTGCCGAGCGTATCCCAAAGTGCATTTTCAAGTCCGCGAAATTCGTCAACAACCCCGACTTCAGGGGTCAATAGATCAAATGGATTGCGATTGAGGACGGCTTCAGCATCCTCAGCGGAGGTCGCTGCCCAGCTGCCCACTCCCCATCCGAGTGTTCCATCGTTGGTATGGATGCGGATAACGCGCTCCTTCCACTTTGCATGAGGGTCGGGCTGTTTTATCTCTTTCGCGCCAGAGTTGCAACCGATTGCGGGTTGATCAATATCGATTGTAACCTGCTCAATTTTGATAATTTTGATGTCAGCTGGATAGTTCTGCATAGCAGTTCGCCTCCTTCCGCTGTGTGGGCACGAAGTTTTCGGAGTTGGTGTCTTCGGAACTCGTCAATTTTAGGATACGGTTAGCTACTTAATCAACAGAAGTAGTTGATTGAGTTCGTCTCTGACCATATCGTTCTTTTCTTTTTCATCGTAGAAAAGATAAATCTTATGCGGTAGATTGTCGTACTGGTCTGCTTCTTCAATCTGCTTAATGAAGTCAGATTTCTTGAGAAGTTGTACGATTCGGAGTCTATCCTCGTGGTTGACGACTTTAGGGTCTACCAATAGTTCGATCAAACGCGCAGCCAATCCATCCGCGAGTCCATTTTTTGCATAGTGGTTCAAGGCATCAAGAGCGGCTTGCTTCGTCTCAGGCTCAGAGTCATCGGTCAGAATTGCGACGAGATTATCGACAGCCCCTGCATCAGGGTATTTCCGCAACGCTATAGCGATGTCTCTACGGACGGTGTCATCAGAATCCTTAAGTGCAGCGATCATCTTAGCTGTCGGGTGTTTTTTGAGGAATACCATAGCCTTCGCGGCGGCGCGGCGGACGATCGCGTTACTATCCGTCAACCCCTCAATGATCTTTTCTTCAGAACCTTCGTTGCCAAGCAGATAGAGTGCGGTGTTAATTTCCATCTTCAACCCCGCATCGGTGGTTGAATTCTGGAGCGTTTCTAATCCGGCGGCGGCGGACGTGTCCCCTATATCGCCAATGATACGGACGAGCTGAATTTTCACAGCGGGCGGTGTTTTGCTGTCGCCAGCTGTCGCAAGGATTTCGCTAATGCCTGCACTCCCGATGCCTTTCAAGATTTGAACGAAGTCGTCATGGACCATGCGATACCGGTTCTTAACGAGGTCCTCCAAAAGAAACGGCACCGCGGGCGCGCCTTTATCAACAAGCACTTGCATGGCATCCTTCTGTACCCTATGGCGTTCGCCGAGGATCTGCAGGATTTTCTTCATCTCAAATTCACCCAATTCGCCAACGCGCCGGTCCCGCTCACCTTTGTACCTGACATCTACTTTGTGGACTTTCGCAGCACCAGTTGAAAGGGCATTGGTATAAGCAATAATGAGAAGAGCACGCGGCTCCACCTTGTTTACCTCTTCTTGTTCGGCGCGTTCAAGGTGTCCAACGGCTTCCAGCGTGAGCCCCGCGTATAACTTACCTCTACCGACTTCAAGTTGGGTGATGACCTGTTCCTGCTGACAACCGAAGCTCACAACCGCTATAAGCAGTAATATCACCAAATTTTTTTTCATGTTCCGTTTATTTTTTCCTCCTGAAATCTCAATTAGACTCATCCGTCCGTGATGCGTATCGCGTTTATACGGCACGAAGATAATGAAGATCGCATATCATTCAACCGCCCAACCTACAAGCTGATAAAAAAGAGCCAATCTAATACCGTTTTGTTTGACCCGAGGATATGAATTTTAGATCGTCGCTTGCAGGTTCCCCGTATCGCGTCTATATTTACACATCTACCGAATAATGGTTACAGAACCGGATAAGTACTGATGTAAAAAATATTCTAAATTAAACACATTTTTATGTCAAGAATCAATTTTAGGAAACATAGTTCGTAGGATTTAGGTTTCCTCTCTTAAAATGCGTGAATCGCCTCACTACGAACAAATTCTCACTTTAGAACCGACAATCCACTACTGAACTTCATTAAGGAGTTGAGCAAGTGGAACTTTGACGAGGTCCTCTTGCTCCGTTTCGTCGTGGTATCTATGAAGTTTGGACGCAAGATCTTCAATCGTCTTTAATGCTTTAATCTGTTTTTTAAATGGCTCTCTCCGTAGCAATTGCACGAGATAATAGCGGTTTTCTGGATCGCTAACGGTTCCGCCAATAAGGAGCATAGTGGTGCGTTTTGCCAGGCCTCTGGCGAGTTTGTTCTGTCCATAAACGTCAAGCGTATTAATCGCCGCTTGCTTCGGGTCTTTGCTCAATTCGCCGGTGAGGATATCCATGAGTGGGTCGGTAGCCGCTGCATCCTTATGGACTTCAAGTGCCTCTACAAGTGATGTGACAACTTCGGAGTCCTCGTCTTTTAACCCTGCGATGAGCGTTTTCGGTGCTACCCCCTTGATATTTACCATCGCTTTCGCAGCGGCACGGCGGACCGCAACATCACTATGACTGATGCCAGCGATGATGTCTTTCTTATACGATTCTTCGCCCAGCTGATAAAGTGTCGTGTTAATTTGCATCGCGAGCCCGGGCGTTACAGTCGTTCCAGCCTGAACGGATTTTAATGCCGCAACGGCTTTCGCGTCGCCGATTTCAGCCAATACCTGAACCAATTTACCTTTGAGAGCGGAGGATGCCGTTTCATCGGTAAGGCTGGCTAAAATGATGTCCAACGCATCGGGGCCCATATCAACCAACATCTGCGTAAAATTGGCATGAAGCGAGGGGTACCTACCTTTGGCAAGCCCCTCAAGAATTAAGACCGCCGCGTCCTGACCCTTTTCGACAAGTGCTTGTAAACCTGCTTTTCGTACCTGTCCTGCTGAAGGTTCACTGAGTACTTGCAAGATGTGTTTCATCTCAGCGTCTGTAAGTTCTTGGATCCGCTGAGCCCGTTGATTTTTGAACTTGGCTTCATCGCCACCCCTATTGGCATCCCCAGTGGAAAGTCCATAAGAATAAGCGATAAGGAGTAGGGCGCGCGGTTCGATTTTATTGCCTTCTTCCTGTTCTGCTTTTTCGAGATGTACAACAGCCTCCAAGGCGTTCCCGTTGTCAATCAATTTACTCTTACCTACGCTTAAGTTGCTCGGTCCCCTCTGTTTCGTTTCACATCCAACACTCGCGAGCAACAGAACAACGAGGGGAATGATTAAAATCTTCTTCATTATGATCTGATTTCCTCCTAATTTTTGTAGTAGCGTACCTCTGCATACAAGTTACACTTTACATACATAACAATACCACAAAATTTAAAAAAAGTCAAGGGTAGATTTTGGTGAGTCAGGGCCATTCAATTGTACCTATTAACTTTATATATGTGAATTTTTTCGCCTGTAGGAGCGAGCTGTGCTCGCGATTTTTTCCTATAATGTTCACCTATGTAAAGCAAAATCAAGATCCAAATCGTACAATTGAATGTCTCTGTTGGTGAGTCCAGAGACATTCAATTGTCGGTGCAGGTTAGGAAATTGGAAGCGAATTCTAAGCGGAGTAGGTTGGGTTGAACGCAACTGAGAAGATAGATGTGCAACACCCAATACACGCATATTCAACATATCGTCTCCACAATCAAGAACGCAGAGAAACCCAACTTCAGAACGCAAGGCGTTCAGGAAAGCCGAAAGGCGTTGGGTTTCACTCGGTCTCTGGTGAATATGCCGGTCTTTGAAACAGTTTCGGTTTTCTCTGATTTGTATGCTTTTGGTAGTATCCGTTCAACCCAACCTACGATGTGATGGGAGAGTTTTTTCCCTCGGGCCTGGCGGTGAAAATCTAATCGAAAAGTGGACAATTGAATGGCTCTGGAGCACAAGTCTATTTCCCTTGCTAAAAAAGAGGAAATGGATTAAAATTAAGTTTTGTGTGGCACAGCTACGACCCCAAAAATTGATAAAGTAGATTAACAGCAATACACGGAAAACAAAATGGCAGAAATACAACAGAACCCATCACAATCAAAATTGCCCTCTACCCAACCCATGCTCTTAACAGCTGAGGATCTCTGGAAGCAAGTTGATGATGGCTATCGGTATGAATTGGTGAAAGGAGTCATCCGTAGAATGCCGCCCGCTGGATTTGAACACGGTATCCGATCCGCTAAAATTGGGGCGCGCCTCAACGCGTACGTTGAAAAACATAAATTAGGGTATGTTTGTGGTGCCGAAACAGGATTTAAGATTTCACAAGATCCAGACACTGTGCGTGCACCAGATGCCGCTTTCGTTTGTCAGGCATCCATTGATGAACAAGGTATTTCAAAGGGATATTGGGACGGGGCTCCCGATCTTGCGGTTGAAGTCATCTCTCCAGGCGATACCTACACCGAGGTCGCGGAAAAGGTGGATGAATGGTTAACTGCCGGATGTGCGATGGTATGGGTTGTGAATCCACGTAGAGAAACCATAGAGGTGTACCGCTCTCCTGAAGATATTACCGTTTTGCGCAAAGATGAGATTCTTGATGGCGGTGATGTCATTGAAGGATTCCAATGTCCCGTCCGGGATATATTTGCATAAAAGGGGTGAATAATTATGGAACGTGTTGAACTCACTTCGTTGGGACAGATCTCGGAAGCCGATATTTCCTTTGGCGATTTAACAGTGTTTGTCGGTGAACAGGCGAGTGGCAAGAGTATTTTGCTTCAACTCGTGAAGTTGATTTTAGACGCAGGCGATATTACACAAACCCTGAAAAAACACGGTTTTGATTGGCAGAAAAAAGCCGAGAATTTTTTGTCCCTTTATTTTGGTGAAGGGATGCAAACAATTTGGAACCCGGATGAGACGAAGGTCACCGTTGATAAAGTAGATTTTACACTTCGAAAAGCGTTATCGCGACGGAAAACGAAGGAAACCCTTTTTCTGATGCCAGCACACCGGGTTGTGACGCTGAAAGATGGCTGGCCTCGTGCTTTTACAGACTATGCAACAAGTGATCCTTATGTAGTTAAGCAATTCAGTGAGGAATTGCGATTATTAATGGAAAAGGGGTTAGGTTCAGGTGAACGGGCTATATTTCCGCAGAAAGGACGTATGAATAAAACACTCCGAGACGCAATCGGAAAAAGCATTTTTGGAGACGCTGCAATTAGATTGGATAGGACCGGATTACGTAAACGCATTATCTTAGACGTGGCAGGAAGCCAACTGCCGTTTATGGTTTGGTCTACGGGTCAGAGGGAATTCACACCTCTCCTACTCGGTCTGTATTGGTTAATGCCTTCTGGAAAAGTACAGAAGAAAGATAACATCAATTGGGTTATTATTGAAGAACCGGAAATGGGGTTACATCCGCAAGCGATCTCAGCACTCCTCCTTATTTTTTTGGAGTTGCTCAGGCGGGGCTACAAAGTCATCATTTCTACCCATTCAGCACAAATTTTAGAACTCGTCTGGGCAATTCGACTTATTGCTAAATCAAAAACCGCTCCTGCACGTTTAAGACAGTTACTGGATTTGAAAGCAAGTGCCTATTCTAATAACCTCACGGAGACAATCTTGAATGAAAAAACTTTCAAAACCTATTATTTCTCTCGTCAGGATAGTGTTGTGAGCGTCAAAGACATTTCAACCTTAGATGCTGAAGATCCAGATGCAGCCGTATCGGATTGGGGGGGACTTACACTGTTTAGTACGAAGTCTGCTGATGTTGTCACGGAAGCTGTGTGGGAGAGTGAGCTGTGAATTTTGCAGATGCTGTTGGGCGTACGCCCGAAATTGCCGAATGTCTGAAAAATGGGTTACAGGCATTAAAGCGACAAGACAGAAATCAAATAAGATACAACGCACCGCGCGACCTAAAAGGTAGTGTTGATATAGACACCTGTCTCAGAGAGCGGCATCCGACTGAACCTCGATGGGATTATGTATTTGGCTATAAAGATCGGATCTATTACATGGAAATCCATCCGGCGGGAAGCACTGGCGAAGTGAAAAGGATTGTCGCGAAATTAGAGTGGTTAAAGCAGTGGCGTAGACGTTCTGCAAAGAGTCTTGAGGATTTGGAAAGTCAGAGTACGTATCACTGGATTTCTACCGGAAAAACTGCATCAAGCGTGAAAAAAGGTAGGTATCTTAAGATATTAGCGCAAAATGGTATCCGTGGCCCGGATTCTGAGTTAAACGCTGATACCGTTCCATAAACATGGCACTACTTAGCACAATGCTCTTGGAGGAAATAAGATGACAACTTATCGCGCAGGTGTAATCGGTTTAGGACGTATGGGAAGCACCTTTGATGATGAAATCACGCAAGGTGGATCGCTTTTTCTACCGTATTGCCACGGTCCGACCTATCACGCCGCACCGAATGTGGAACTGGTTGCAGGGGCTGACCTGCATGCCGAACAGGGTGCGATCTTCGGTGAACGGTGGGGCTTAGGGTCGGAACATATCTACAGCGATTATCGCGAGATGCTGGAGAAGGAGAATCTGAATATCGTCAGCGTCTGCACGACGGCACGGGTGCGCTCAACCATTGTGCAAGATGTAGCACGCGCAAAGACAGTCAAGGCGATTTGGGCGGAGAAACCGATTTCGCTGAGTCTCGCCGAAGCAGACGAAATGGTGGAGACCTGCCGAACAGAAGGTGTCGCACTGGCAATAAACTGTGCGCGCCGCTGGAATCCGTTCTTTAGCGAAGCGCGGAAACTCATTGACGAAGGCGAAATCGGCGATGTGCTGCAGGTAACCGTCTATGCACAGTGCGGCCTCTCACATAACGGTAGCCACGCTATTGATATTCTACGATATATGGCGGGTGGAAATGTGGAATGGGTTTTCGGTGAGATGCAGTCCGATGCAGCCGCCGCAGGTGAAAGCGATTTGATGGGGAACGGTTATCTCGTCTTTGATAACGGTGTGCGTGCGTATCTCCGAAGCACAGCGTGCGGCGCAGCACCGTGGGAGGTCGATGTTATCGGCACAACGGGACGGATCCGTTCTGTCAATAACGCCGAAACGTTTGAATTGATCCGCATGGTTCCGGGTGGCCGGCGGGGACGCGGCGTGCCTGCACAGTGCCCGTTTCCGTGGCCCGTACGGATGCAAGGTATGGGGTTGACGATTGTTGCGGATCTCATTAGTGCCATTGAAAACGGAACTGCTCCGAAGTGTTCGGGCGAAGATGGACGCGAAGCCTTAGAGGTCGCGATCGCGCTTCGAGAATCGCACCGTCGGGGCGGCGTAAAAGTTGCACTGCCGATTGAAGACAGGAGCCTCCGAATCCTCTCTTCAGAGATCCAAGGCGACGACACGCCCGCCCGAATACGGCGTATGCAGGCGCGTTAATGGAAGCCAAGGATGCGCTACAAATTCCCTAAACAGGGAACCCACAGACCACTGTAGGAGCAGTCTTCTGACCGCGACCGCAGAGAAAACCAAGGCAAGGAAAATTATATGAAGCCAGCAGATTATGCGTTTTTTAAAGAGAATGGCTATGTCTCACTCGGTAAGATCCTGAGCGATGCCGAGGTTGCGCATTTTGTTCATACCTTTGACCGGGACCGCACCGAAGTTGAAGAGCACTGGTATCGTATTGGACATTACCAGACCGTGAATTGCGATGCCCTTCTGACTTCACCTGAATTCGACAATGTAATTCGGCATCCAATCGTCATGGATTGCCTACACACACTGATGGGCAATGCCCCTTGCTTTTCGGAAATCTGCATCCGGCACATGGCACCTTATGATGGTGAACTGAATCGCGGCTGGCATCGAGATGGTCCAAGGCACTGGCTTGAACATCCGTTGCACATCGGGTTCCTGCAGTTGATGCTGTATCTGACCGATGTTGATGAAACGACGCACTGTTTCTCCTTGTCACCGGAATCAGTGGAAGATGAGATTCTCGAAACAGACGCGCAGCTGGCGCGTGGCGGAATTGTGGATCTATACGGTCCCGCTGGGACAGCTATACTCTTCAACATCGGTGTCTTACACACCGCTACAACCCGGCCCACTCAGCGAGAACGCAAGACGGTGCAAGTCTATTATGGGCATCCGAATCGTCAGTACTTAAGCGAGGATTCGTTGATACCTGTTGAACTTTGGCGAGACCATCCCGACCCTGAAGTGCGTGCCTTTTATGGTGTGCTTAATAATAAGACGCGCGATTACCTCGAACGGACAGCTTCAACGGGTGAACTCTCGTTTGAGGACACTTTGGCACTCCTGCGCGAACTGGATGTCAAGCACCGCAAGCGACCGGAGTGAATTGACAACGGTTTGCTCGGTACTGTTATCGCCTAAGACTCTGCGTCCCTTAAGACCGTCGCCTGTACTGGATTTACATAACATTGATAATACTGTTCAACATCTGCCTCCGGCGTAACACCTTCGTGAACATAGACCCCAAATCGCAGACGGAAACGGTCGTTTTCCAGTTCATCAGGCGGATGGTGGAGGATGCTCATCTGTTCTGGTACAGCGATTTCCCCGAAAAAGCCTGGATGTTCAGCGTTTTCTGGGTGATCAAACAGCGCGATACCGGCCATTCCATCTCCCACCGTGCCGCCTAAATCGCACCAGCGCGCGCGTTGATGATGCACTGTTGTCCTGCCAATCTGCCCTTCAGAATTTTCAACGTGCCCTTTTTCTGGAATACCCATTGATGGATTCAAACGTGCCACAAAGAGGAATTGCCGAGCACCGATGTCCAGGGGCGGTGTCGTTTCGTGCGTAATTTCCAGAAACCGCCGTGTATCGTCCGCATACCATACCCGGGCGCTCCGCGTTTCTGTCATGATAACGTCCCCATCTCCTGTGACATGGATCAGGTCTTCGACAAATTCAGCGTAGACGTTCCCTTCAGTGATTCGGGTAAAGCGTTGGTGCAACATCTTCCCGCAGGGACCATAAGGCGGTTCATCCCAATCAGACCAGATGTTCGCAGACCCACCTTCACCGTGCCCCCCGTAGGCGAGGTAAAGCCCTGTGTGATGCGGATGATCGTCGCCGCCAGCCCCGCGGACCACAGTCCCATGATTCCCGTTGAGCGGCCAAAAGTAAGGTTTCCAGACACCGAGAAAGTTGTATCGTGCGAATAACGCGTCATCCGCAGAAATAAGCAGATGCGCGGGTTTCTGTTCGATGTGATAACGGGCTTCTGGAGGCGACCCGTTACTCTCTCGGATCGCGTAATATGCCGAGGCCCCTGCTGAAAGTTCGCCTGTCTGCCAGGCAAGCTCACGGAGCGTCGGTTCAAATTGACAGGGGACATCCTCGCCAGAGATATGACCCTCTGCATCAGTTATGGACATCACAAGCCCGGAAATTCCTTCTTGCCAATCGGGAAAATAACGTTTCGGCTTAAAACGCAAGCGGACGAGGTCATTGTGTCGCTTGACAGAACCTGCCTCAATTTTGATGATTACAATTCGATTTTGTGTCAATGATTAACTCCTGTTCAGTTAGGCGAACCGTTAACTTTAGGTTTACCCGGTTATTGCCCGGTTATTGCCCGGTTATTGCCCGGTTATTGCCCGGTTATTGATAATTAGAATCTTCCACTATTACTGCTTAGATTATCTGTCAATTTCGTTTTCGTGTCAAGCGATAAGACTACGACGGGCAGGGTCATTCAATTGTACGATTTGGATATCGGTTTTGCTTTACATAGGTGAATGTTATTAGCAAAAAATCGCGAGCGACAAGAAATCCGCAGAAATCCACAGAAACACCCAAGCAAATACCCCAAGCAAATACCCCAAGCAAAAACACTCGCTCCTACAGGCGAAAAAATTCACATACGTAAAGTGAATAGGGACAATTGAATAGCCCTGCTACGACGGGTGTGTAAATATTCTGGAGCGGAAGTGTCCAAAGTCAATTTTCTTTGGCAGCGTCCTCTCTTTAGTCCTGTAGAGTTTCTTTGCGAAATGCTGCGAAAAGTGTATCGGTAACGGCTTCGGCGCGCGAAAAAGACGCGTTCGGTTTCTGTGATTTTTGTCATAAAGGCACTTTAATTTTTTTTGTACGCAAAAAATCTGCGTTACATTTTTTTCTCCGACGGGTTAGGGGCTGTTGGTTTAGGTTCGGGGTGCGACAGAATGTCGACCCTTCGTCAAAAGAGTATCGCACCTCGCAAAAGTCGTATTGGGCGTTGCATTCTAATTATACGATAGTTTTTGGCTGTAGGGAAATAGAAAATGCGTCAAAATATTGCGATTCTATTGTTTATCTATTGTGATTCAATTTTTGTGCATTTTTTTTCGGCGGTCAGTTATGGGAAAATTGCGTCCGTCCTATTGTCAATTGTTGTCTGCGTTTCTGTGAAAGTTATGAAATTTCACAGTATTTCACAGTAAGGATTCAAAAAAGTGTTTCGGGGACCGCTACGAAGTAAGGTGTGGCAAGGGTTTTGAAGGGACTGTGAACCTTATCAATTTTTTTCACACCTGTGAAATTATGATTTTAATGTGCGGGTTGTTTTGCTGACAACCGCAGTGGTGGTATGGGTTTACGGGCGTTTCTATTTTTGACACTTAAAACGGGTTGCTGTGAAATTTTTGTTGATGTGTCTAAGGTTCTGGAATCGTTGTTTTGCGGCGTGTTGTTGTGTTGTTAGGATGTGGTGCACTGCACGTCGGATCGCTGCCAAAAACTTTACACACCCGATTACGACTAAAAGTCCATACTCCTGTCAGCAGGGGCATTCAATTGTCTATTTTTCGATCAATTTTTCAGCCCCAGGCCCGGTAGGTTCGGTTTCCCAACCGAACTGGAGCTCCCAGGCCCGGTAGGTTCGGTTTCCTAACCGAACTGGATCCTTAAAAAAGCCGTGAAACCCAATAATTTCTTAAAACTGAATGACCCTGCTCCTGTCAGCAATTTCAGCAGAGACATTCAATTGTCGGTGCAGGTTAGGAAATTGGAAGCGAATTCTAAGCGGAGTAGGTTGGGTTGAACGCAACTGAGAAGATAGATGTGCGACATCCAATACACGCATATTCAACATATCGTCTCCACAATCAAGAACGCAGAGAAACCCAACTTCAGAACGCAAGGCGTTCAGGAAAGCCGAAAGGCGTTGGGTTTCACTCGGTCTCTGGTGAATATGCCGGTCTTTGAAACAGTTTCGGTTTTCTCTGATTTGTATGCTTTTGGTAGTATCCGTTCAACCCAACCTACGATGTGATGGGAGAGTTTTTTCTCCCGGGTCTGGCGGTGAAAATCTAATCGAAAAGTGGACAATTGAATGTCTCTGGCAATTTCAGTTGACAAGAATGCTGCCAAGTAGTATAGTTACACTGAGTTCAACTTGTCTTTATCCGATGGAATTGTCAGTGACCCTCGAATGTAGGAGACGCATTCAAAACTTGGCGAGATATTAAACTGTATAAACCAACTTCGCTACGATTAAATATTAGGAAGCATGGAGAATGTCCCAAGAACAGATACATCTGATTAACGGTGTCCAGCTTTGGACAACTACTCAAGGGAGATGGCAACCGATAGTGCTTTGTCATGGCGGACCAGGGGGTTACGATTATCTTCAGCCCATCGCCGACATGATCTCTGACTTGTGTCAAGTTATCCGATACGACCCATCCGTTTACGATCTATCGATGCCTATTCTTTTTCTTCATGGTGCCTGCGACTCTCGTCTTTGTCACTTTATAGAGACACTTGCCACTAAACTACCTCATAGCACGTTTGTGTCAATTCCTAAATCAGGACACTATCCTTGGATAGAAAAGCCCGATGAAGTGAAGACAGCACTTAGGCAATTTATTCGGAGTCAAGTAATGTAAAGAATTTTTAGGAGAAACTATGCTAATCCGCGGTGAAGACAATGCTATTGATCTCCCTTCTACGCTAACGGAGGCGGAGAAATGGCACTATGATCTGTTTGGCTACTTAATCCTTCGGCAGGTGGTGTCACCAATAGAGGTTGAACGGATGCTTGAGATTGCAAATAGATGGTTTGCGCACCCTGAAGTCGTGCCTGAACCGGTGAATGTCACCCAAGACGAATATAGCGGTGTGCTAAACAACGTTCAGTACGGTGATCGAATTTTTGAGCGGTTATCGCTCAATGAAAAGGTGATGCGGATTGTGATGGGATTGATGTGGAACCGTCCGAGATTGTTCAATTGTGCCCTCGTTTTGCAGAAGCAACGTCCGATCTCTACAGGTGAAAAGGAGAGGCTCCACCGCGACACGAGCGGTTTTGAATTTCCAGATGGATTCCGTAACCCGCATAACGATTACCAAGCTGGAAACGGGCAGATCTATAGTAATTATGTCAATACGGCCATAACACTCGTCGATGTACCGATAGACAACGGTTTTATGTGCATTCCCGGCACGCATAAATCACAGATCAAACTGCCTCCGACGCTTGATATTGATAACGAGTGGGCACCGGCAATTACCTTTGAACTGAAGGCGGGAGATTGCCTCATTTTTTCATCACGCCTGATGCACGGCGCAAAATTTTGGAAGGTTGATTATCCACGCCGGGTCGTCTTCAATCGCTACCAGTTCAGTTTCTACTTCAACGAAAACTATAACCTACCCATGGAAGCGCACCGCCACTGCATCTCTGACGATCAATACGAATTGGAATCGGTCCAGCGGAGCGAAAAAGGGTTTGCCAAGCGAATCCTTAAAAAGATGGGCTTTATATAGCAAGTTTTGGATTGCAAGCTACGCTAAAAGGAGAGGCGTTATGCTAACACAAGAGGAGAAATGGTACCTGGATCTGCTCGGCTATTTTGTGGTACGAAATGCCGTGCCGAAAGCGGATGTCGAACTGATGAAAGCGCAGATGTTCGAGTGGTACGAATGGGATGAAGCAGATTTTAAGCCCCCCATGCGGATCAACACGCCAGAGGGAAAACCGTGGTGGGTCTACAACATGCATTACGGGCATGAAGCGTTCCAACGACTCATCTTGAACCCAGAAATCCTGCGCGTCGCCACCGCGTTGACTTGGAACTATCCGCGAATTTTCGATGTCGTAGCGAATATATGCTATCCAGATGCAGATGGCTTGGAACTTCACGGTGGTCATACAGGGTGGTTTCGGAGTCCGCACCACCAATACCAAGTCGCTAACGATGAGATCTTCGCGAGTTTCTTCAATCTCTCCGTTTCGTTAGTGGATGTCCCACCCGGCAACGGATTTGCTTGTATTCCGGGAAGCCATAAATCCAACTTCCAATATCCAGAGGACATCACGATGGACGACCCACCCCCGATGGTTCACAATGTCCCCGTAAACGCCGGCGACTTTATCGTTTTTTTACCAAATACGCGACACGCGGGGCGACGATGGAACTATGAAGCTTATCCGCGGATGACGGTGTTCTTACGCTGGCTCTATGCAAAGCAGTTTCATCACGTCGACTCGTCTTTGTGGATGCCGTTTGATGCACATAAAGACGAAATTCCAGCAGCACTTCATGAGCTTGAGAGCCGCGACCACGGGCAGCGGAAGGCGCTAAATGAACGCATAGATCGCTTTAAAGTGGATGTTCCTGAATGAAGGTCTTTTAAAAACTGCCTCCGAGCCGCTGCGTAAAGTTTGTGGAAACAAGCAGGTAGATTAGGTTGTCAAGGCACCCACTACCTAAAGGTCTTACTGTTACCCAATACTTTGTATGGCTTGTTGACAAGGTTTCAAACTTTGCCAGCAGTAAATTTGGACAGAGGAAGACAGGATGCTGATAACGCTTATCCGTCGAGAACTTCTTGACAATCTGATGACGTTCCGATTTGCAGCAGCAGTTTTCATTACACTGTTGCTTGTGGTTGCCGCCACCGCTGTACTCATCCAAGATTACGAGCGTCGATTGGAGAGTTACAACACCTCCATTGAGACACACCGGCAGAGATTGCATAGGTGGCACACCTATTCGCCCGGGATGGGAAGATTGTACGCTGATCGACCACCGAACCCTTTGAGCCTGTTCAATGCTGGGTTGGATAAACGGTTAGGGAACAAAATTCAGGTGTCCCATTCTTTTGTTCCGTCCCTATGGGATGCCGAAATGGACGGTTCGGATAATTCGTTTCTCAATATCTTTTCTTTCATTGATATTGTCTTTATCTTTGAGGTGGTTCTCAGTCTACTTGCTCTCATATTCGCCTACGATGCCCTGGCGGGAGAACGCGAACGCGGCACCTTACGTCTTGTTCTGACGCATCCCGTCCGTCGCGGGCATATCCTGATTGCGAAATACACCAGTGCAATACTCTGCTTGCTTGTTCCGTTGCTGATGAGCCTGCTCCTCGCGGTGATTTTGCTAACGACATCGACTTCAATTGCCTTGAGCACTGAAGATTTTCTCCGCCTTGGTGGAATCGTTCTATCATCGTTTTTGTATCTTTCGGTGTTTTACCTCATAGGGTTACTGATTTCATCCGTAACACGTCGCACCAACACCGCGCTGATGCTGTCAATATTTATCTGGGGATTCTTGGTGTTGGTTTATCCGAATATGGTTCTTGCCATGAATGTTCCGCAAGACCCCTCTGGCACAAGCCGGGCATCTGCTTTCAATCAAATAAAGCAGGTATATGAAGAACTTGAGAGAGAGCGAAAAGAATTCCTGGCTAACGACCCAGTTCCAGGAGATGACCCAATGTTTAACATGGAGGGGCCTAGTGGATGGACGAGCGGCGATGGATTTATAGAGAATCAATTGACCCTGTTATATTATTATTGGAGCGTTATATCCTATAACGACTTCTATGACAGACACCTTTCTAAAGTCCCACACGCCCAAAATTACTACGGTTTCCTTGGACCTCGGATTATCAATACGGCAGACCGAGCATGGCTTATCCGCAAACAGATACTTGAGGACGTTTTTGTCCGTCCAGCGCTCGTTGATAGAATATTGTTGAGGCTTTCGCCGGTTGGGATATACGATACTGCAACACAGGCATGGGCGGGCACCGATTTGAAAGGTATTCAAGATTTTTTTAACGCAGTTCGACAATACCGACAGGCAGTAGTCGCCTATTTATATGATACGAAGGCATTCGGCTCTCGACAGTGGTTGGCTGCGGACAAGGGTAAAGTGGACTGGGACACGCTGCCTCAGTTTTCCTTTCAAAGAAATGATATAGGTGTAAATGCCAAGCGCGCATTGCCAGATTCATTGCTACTGCTGACGATCAACCTAATCTTGTTTGTAATAATATTTCTGCTTTTTATGAGAAGTGAAGTGTAGAATAGTCGTCAGTTATCAGTTGTCAGTAAAGAGATATTTTGCTTAAGTCAAGATCGTCTTTTAACGGATAACCGATGACTGATAACTGAAAACTAAATGATGACTTCTCTGATGGTTTCTTAACTGGAAACTGATAACTGGTAACCGAGAACCCAAAATGATTTGGCATATCGCAAAACGAGAACTTTACGATAACTTAAATAGCCTCCGATTTGCCCTGACAACCGTATTGCTGTTGGGATTAATGCTAACAAATGCTGTTGTGCATCTCCGAGAACAACCCCTCAGAGTACAGAAGTATCTCGCCGCTGTCACGGATGCCCGTAATGGTTTAGAGGCGCGGGCGGATAGTTTATATGAACTTGCACGAAAAGGCCCCGGAAAGCTTTACAAAAAACCGTCCACTCTCCATTTCTGTGCAGAAGGCGGCGATCCTTTTCTGGCAGGTGCCGTTGAGTCACATCACTATTTTTGGGAAAACGGAGATCTAAAAAGTTTTTGGCAGATGCGGTATCCAGCTGCAACCCTAAATCTGACAAATATTCGCCCGGACGTTACGAAAATAGATTGGGCATTTGTGATTGGTTATGTGTTGAGTCTGATAGCACTTCTGTTTACGTTCGATGCCGTTGCTGGTGAACGTGAACGCGGTACACTTCGATTGATGTTAGCCAATTCAGTGCCGCGGCACACTGTCTTGGGTGGTAAGTTTTTAGGGGCATTGATGAGCATGAGTATCCCCTTCGCACTGGCTGTATTGATAAATCTTTTGGTATTATCCACATCAAGTACAATCTCCCTCGGCACTGATGCCTGGGGACGCTTAGGTATCATCTTCTTGGTTGGTCTTCTATACACATGTCTATTTCTGGCGTTGGGTTTGCTTGTGTCTACGCGTGTGCAGCGCAGCACAGTAAGTCTTGTGATGCTTCTGCTGACGTGGGTTACACTTGTGGTTTTTATGCCCAGCGTTCTCGCGCTAATTGCCAGCGGCTTCTCTTCGTCCATATCAGAGGATGAATTACGGGTGATGCGAAAACAAATTAATGACAAACACCTTGAGGAATACCGGCGCGTGTTGGGCAGATCTAGCTCAGAAACTTTGCATGCAGGGAGCAAGTATGTCACACATGAAGCAGTAGAACAGGAACGCTTGGTTGAAAAACGGTTGGACGAGCAAATTGCACAGGTTCAACATGCCCGTTCTATAACTCGCATCTCACCGACTGCAGTTCTTCAACATCTTCTGGAATCCTTTGCCGGCACCGGTTTTGAGCGACATCTACAATTTTTAGAGAACGCGCAGCGCTACGGCAACGAATACCGCAAATTTATCGTTGACACCGATAGAGGGGACCCGGAAAGCCTCCATCTCATAGGTGTTCCGAAAGCCATGTCTCAAAAACCTGTGAGTCCAGAATCCATCCCGATTTTTGAGGATTCGATCAGTCTGAGTAAAGATTTCAATACAGCAGCGATAGATTTATTGTTGTTGACACTATTTTTCGTGGTTCTTTTCTCGGGAGCGTATCTCGCATTTGTGCGTGTTGAGGTGTAACAGAACTTACGCAAGCCACAATGTAAATACAACCCAGTAAAAAACATTGACGCGAAGTCGGAAAATTGATAAGATACACACAGAAATTATGTTTTGTGGACAGGATTGGAGAGATAGATGGCAGTCCCGACAAATCGAGAACTCATTGCACAGTGGCGTGATGAACCTGCGCCGTTACTGGCAGTGCTGCACGCATTCCACGACCGAGATGGGTTTATTTCGGAAGCAGTACTTCGCGACATCGCGGTCGGTCTTCGGATTCCGCTCGCCGAGCTTTTTGGCACTGTAACCTTTTACCATCATTTTGCGCGTGAAACGCCAGGACATCAGGCACCGCGCGTCTGTACGGGACCCGTTTGCCGGTTGCAAGGGGGCCTGGAAATTCTTGAGGCACTTAAAAACGAAGCCGCGACTCCGATGCCTTGTGCCGGAAGATGTGACGACTGCATCCCTGTCTTGAAAGGACATCAAGTATTCGTTGGGAAGCAAGTAGACACGCTCTCTGTCCAACCTTCCCCTTTACCGCCACCCTATCCGGGCGATGGTGAAGAATGTATTTTCGCTGAGATTCGCGAACCCGAACGCAATACACTATCAGGCTACCGACGTACCGGTGGCTATGAAGCGTTAACGCGGGCGGTAACAACGCTCACACCAGCAGATGTGATTGAGACGCTTAAGGAGAGCCAACTTGCAGGTAGGGGTGGTGCAGGGTTTCCAACCGGCATGAAATGGGAATCGGTTTTGAATGCTCCCGGCGAACCGAAAACGATCGTCTGCAACGCAGATGAAGGCGAACCGGGCTGCTTCAAAGATCGGGTTATCTTGGATTACGCGCCACACGCCGTCATTGAAGGAATGACGCTCGCCGCCTACGCCACGGGGGCGACGCGCGGCTTTATCTATCTCCGATATGAGTATCCTGAGACCTTAAAAATAGTCGAACAGGCACTTGCGGAGGCAGAAGCAGCAGGATTGCTTGGCGATGCTATCTTTGGACATAAGCATGGGGGACATAAGCATGGGGGACATAAGCATGAGGGCAAAACCTTTAATTTTCACATCTATATCCGACGCGGGGCGGGGGCTTATGTCTGCGGTGAGGAAGGGTCGTTATTAAACAGTTTGGAGGGGAAACATCCGTTTCCGAGGAATCGTCCACCTTATCCTGTGACACACGGGTTTGAGAACTTACCCACCGCTGTGAACAATGTGGAGACACTCGCCGCCGCTGTCCAGATTTTGCGCCACGGGGCGGCGTGGTATCGAAACCTCAGTCACGACGAAAACTTAGCAGGCACAAAGATTATTAGTCTCTCCGGTGACATCCAGAGACCGGGGAATTACGAGGTGCCGTTCGGGCTTCCGTTGCAAACGCTGCTCTACGAATGGGCAGGCGGCGCACCCGAAGGCCGCGAGATCCAAGCGATTACGACAGCCGGACTATCCGGGGGGTTTATCGCGGGCGATGATCTGGATATTACGATTGATGAACCGAGTTTCCAAAAGGTGGGGGCGATGCTCGGTGCTGCAGGAATCATGGTTTTCGACGATACGCGAGATATGCTTGACGTTGCACGCAACGCGATGGAATTTTTTGCTGAAGAATCTTGTGGCAAGTGTTTTCCTTGTCGTATCGGCACACAGCGACTGACAGAACTTTTAGCCGCGCCGTTGGACCCAAGTTCGGAGACGCTTATTTCGGAGATTGGGGCAGTCATGAAGGCGACAAGCGCGTGTGGACTCGGTACCGCCGCGCCAAATATTACGGACAGTCTGATGCGGTATTTTTGTTAGTAGCTATTGGAAGCCATCGGGTCGCTTTGCTTGTGAGGTTGATGACTACTTTAAAAAATGTGGAATTTGGGGTTTACTCTTCTTTGCGCGATTGTGTTCGTCGTCGGTTTGGTAACCGGACCGATACAGATGTTGTTTCCGGTCTATGCGGAGACGATTTTAGAAGAGAGCGTGTTGTTTGCAGCATTGTTACGCGCGTTACCCATCGGGCTCGGCGGTGTTTCGGCACTGATCGGCGGCACGCTTAGCGATCGATTCGGACGGAAACCGACCGTGCTAATCGGGATGACGGGCGCGGTGGTAGTCGGTGCCCTGTTTACAACACAAACGCCTTTATTCCTTTGGGGTATCCTCTGTTATGAAGGTATCGCCTCCGGGTTCAAAACTGCGGGCGGACAGAGTTATCTCATCAGTGTCGTGCCATCGAATCGGTTGGGGTGGGCGACAGGACTCTACTTCATCAGTAGCACTATAGGGAGTGCTGTCGGCAGTGCTGTCGCAGGCGAAGTCATTGCCCGTAGGGGGTATAGCATTTTCGGAACCGGTGCCGTTATCCTTGCCGGTGTCTTGTTTGTAGGGGCATGCTTCTTTCTACCGCGATTGGTACAGCAAAGAGCTTCTGACTCTCAACCGGCGCGCGGTCGGATACGAAAATCGGTACTTAATGTGCCATCATATCTCCGTTTAAGTCGGCGGCGGGAGATGCGGATGCTGATCGGTTTACGCGTTTTTCCGACCTACTATTGGGGATCCGTGAACCTCCTGATGCCGATCTTGATTGAGCGTATCGCAGGTGTGAAAGCGACAGGTTATTACGGGGCAATGAGTCTACTGTTCGCTTTCGGATGTCAACTGGCTGTCGGGAGAATATGTGATGTCGTTGGGCACCGTGTGCCTGCCCTTGTGACGAATGCCATTGTTACGCTGCTCGCGTTTGGTGTGGCGTTCTTTCACGATTCATTGATCGCGCTGGAGGTTTTTGGGATACTGGGTGCAGGCGCGGCGTGGGGACTTTCGACGACCATTCCGCGGTTTATCAATGAATTTACTGAACCTGATGAGAAAGGACACGGTGTCGGACTCACGCATTTGGCATGGAGCACCGGGTTCCTGCTCGGTTACGTCGCAAGTGGTTTTCTGATTAGTATCTCTGTTCATGTTCCGTTTATTGTTGCAGGCATTTCTCTGGTCTTTTCGACGGGTATTGCCTATAAACTGTGGTATACAAATATTGGGATCGCAGACTAATGATTTATCCACTTTCAAATGATAGGTAAGACCAGTTCATAGTAGTGCGATTTTGCGGCGTACTCGTCCAAATGCGACGCGCATTATCGACCGAGGCGATGAATCGCCTCACTACGAACCTATTTACCTACACTTTTAAGGTGGACAGCTAACTAACAGTTTGTGGTACTCTAAAAAAACTAAGGAAGGAAAGCATAATGGTTATTGCAGAACTTGATTTAGAAAATGCAGAACATCTTGAACTTACCAATTCACAGTGGCGTTTCGGCGAGGGACTTGTCCCTGGTGAACCGAACGGTGGCTTGGTCGACCGATTGGCAGAAACGCCTGCTCGTCTCGCCGATTATGACGATTCAGAGTGGCCGGTTTGTGAGAATATCCAAGAAATTATCTTATCGGGGCTCTGCTTCGGTTGGTATCGGATTACCGTGACACTGCCAGAAGAAGTTGATGGCGTTTCGGTTGCGGGTTCAAAGGTCTGGTTTCACACGTGTATTGATGACTACGGCGAAGTTTGGGTTGATGGCGAAATTGATTTGGCATTCGGGGAATCGGGCCGCGGTGCCGCCTCCGGCTTCAATACGCCACAACGCGTCGTTGTCACCGAAAGCGCGGAACCTGGAGCGAAACACGTTATCGCATGCTTGTCTATCAACGGTCCACTTGCCAGGCCGGGTGGCGGTATTTTCCTCCGTTTCGCAAAGTTAGAGTTTGAACAGGAATAGAAAGATGGGGCTGGAAGGGTAGAAGGGCGGATGGAAATCCGCCCAATCTTCCATCTTTCCTATCCCGCAATCTTTTTCTTCCACTCTTTTCTTTTTGAAAGGAAATTGGTGTCTAAAAAAGCGGTTGTCTTACTGAGTGGCGGTTTAGATTCAACAACAACACTCGCCATCGCGCGCGATGAGGGTTACGAAACCTACGCGATGAGTTTTCGGTACGGTCAACGCCATACGGTAGAACTACAGTGTGCGAAGAAAGTCGCGAACGCATTAGGCGTGAAACAGCACACGATAATTGACATCGACCTGCGGACCTTCGGGGCATCGGCATTGACAGCAGATATTGAAGTCCCAAAGGACAGATCCGATGCAGAGATGGAAGCTGGCATCCCGATAACTTATGTCCCTGCCCGCAATACGATTTTTCTCTCTTACGCGCTTGCGTGGGCTGAGGTGCTCGGCTCGGATACTATTTTTATCGGGGTCAATGCTATTGATTATAGTGGCTATCCAGATTGTCGTCCCGAATACATAGCGGCGTATCAAACGATGGCGAACCTTGCGACACAAGTTACCGTTGAAGGTAAAACGGAATTGACAATCCGCACCCCGCTTATTGATAAAACCAAAGCGGAGATTATCCAAATTGGCGCGGCACTCGGTGTTGATTATAGTCTTACCTTAAGTTGCTACGATCCAGATGCTGAAGCCAGCGCGTGCGGGGGGTGTGATAGTTGCTTACTCCGGAAGAGAGGCTTTAAAGATGCGAAAGTTCCGGATCCCACGCGCTATCGCTAAATGCGGGAGGCATAACAATCCTCTTAGAGACGCGCTTTGATGTCCGATAATTTCTTCATTGATATTTGTCAACGAATTATCCTATAATATCTCTACGGCATCAGAAGGCGGGACAATAGAAAAAGATATTCTGGAGGAAGGTACGCATGCAATTTGACAACCGAATAAGGTGTATATAAACATGATAAAAGCAGTCTTTTTTGATTTTTACAATACTTTGTGTGTTTGGGGACAGCCGCTTAAGGTGAGACTCCAAAAAGTAGCCGCCCGTCATCAAGTTGAACTTGATTGGGAACGTTATCCGACGGCGCGCGCGAATCTCTATCCCGAAGCCTCCGCTGCCGATCCGAGTCCCTACAATATACTACAAGTAATGCGGGATATTGTTGACAGTTATTATGAATTTATAAAGGCACTCGGTGCGCAAGAGCATGCAGAGCAGATGACTTGGGAACTGTTGCAATCTGAACATTCCCTTTTTTATGCCACCAATGCTACGATCTACGACGACGTTGTACCGACTCTTGAATATCTACGAGACGAAGGTTTCAAGTTAGCGATCATTTCAAACTGGGATACGCCGTTAGACCCACTTACGGAGCGCCTCGGCATTGCCCACTATTTTGATGTGATTGTTGTTTCACATGATTCGCTGATCAGATCGTCAAAGCCGGATCCGTATATCTTCAACCATACACTCGCCGTGGTTGGCGTTTCAGCAGAAGAAGCCGTTCATATTGGGGATACCTACGAAACGGATATCGTTGGAGCAAAAAACGCGGGCATCCGTCCGATCTTGATTGACCGGGATGGCACGCAAACCGGCAGATGGAATGAGACGATTCGGAGCTTCACAGAATTGCCGGAATTGCTTAGCATGGAGCTGCACCTCAAATGATGATAAATTTTGTAGCATAACCTGTTAGGTTGTGCATTGCCCCATTAATCGATCGAAACCGAAGCTGAATGGCTCTGTTTTTATCCTCAGGGCCATTCAATTGTACCTATTCACTTTATATGTGTGAATTTTTTCGCCTGTAGGAGCGAGCTGTGCTCGCGATCTTTTCCCAAGAACGTTCACCTATGTAAAGCAAAACCAAGATCCAAATCGTACAATTGAATGTCTCTGTTTTTATCCTTGACATCAGTTGACAACCTATTCTATACTTATTTTTATGGCGCAAGAATACGATACGACAGGAAAGGATATCCTGAACGAACAAATCAACGAAATCGCCCAGTTTGTCTTGGGTGTGCCCGTTGTGAAAGTGCTTTCAGACCTTGACACTGAGCAACAACTGGTCCGCGCATTTCGCACGGATATTACAAAATGCATCCGTTTGAACACCCACAAAGCTGTCCTGCACATTGAACTGCAACTCCGTGACAGCACGGAAAAACCCATGTGGGCAAGGAACGCACACTATCACGGCTATCTCGTCGGTGAATACCAAATGCCTGTCTATTCCAACGTTATCTACTTTCATCCAAACGCAGGCAAAAACGATCCAGGATTTTATACGTATAGCTGGAATGGGTACGATTATCGACTCACCTATAAAGTGATACGGTTGGCTGAGGTAAAAGGGCAGCCGATTTTAGAATCACAGATGCCGGGTCTATTGCCGTTTACACCGCTGATGAAACCGCCCGATGAGATGCCTATTGATCAATGGGTGCAGCAGTGTATTGATGCAACGATAGCCACACCTGTTGACCCACCGATGAAAGGTACATTGCTTTACGGGCTCTCCCTCTTCGGGAGTCTCGTTCATGATCATAGTTTATTTCAACACATACCGGAGGGACTTATGCAAGAATCTGCTGTTTTCCAACGCCAACGCGAAAAATTTATAGAGCAAGGTATTACACAAGGGGCCAAAGGTGCTACCGTCAAGAGTCTCATGACAGTACTCAATGCAAAATTCCATGCAGAGGCGGTGCGTGCCTTAACGCCAGCACTTGAGAATATAGCCGATTTGCAACGGCTTGAACAGCTGCTGCTCATCGCTGTTAACGTGGAAAACCTTGAAGATTTCACGGAAGCACTCTTTGAATAGAGGCATCTGAAAGCGCGGATGTTCACAAGGAAATTATGGTAAAAGCCGTTTTCTTTGACTTTTACAAAACATTGTGTTTTCATAGGCATTCACTTGAAGAAAACCTTGAAAGAATCGCTGAACGGTATGGCGTTGCGGTCAATTGGGAACGCTTTGAAACAGCGCAGGCGAATCTCTTTGTCGGCACATCCGCACCTGATCCTACTTCCGACTATTCTTTGCTGGAATTCTCAATAACTGTGATGCGGCGGGAATGTGAATTTATAAGAGAAGTTGGTATTCAGGAGCATGTGGAGCAGATAGCGTGGGAGCTGTTGCAATCTGGACACTACCTCTTCGCTGCGAACAGTATTACGCTCTACGATGATGCTATCCCAACACTTCAGTATTTCCGAGATGCAGGTTTCAAGTTAGCGATCGTTTCCAATTGGGATACGCCCTTGGATCCGCTTACGGAGAGACTCGGCATTGCCGACTATTTTGATGCGATTGTCGCCTCACATGATATGCGCGTCCGGTCCGAAAAGCCGGATCCGCATATTTTCAATTATGCCCTTACAGCGGTTGGCGTTTCGGCGGAAGAAGCCGTTCATGTCGGGGATACTTACGGGGCGGACATCGTCGGGGCACAAGGTGTAGGGATTCGTCCGATATTACTTGACCGAGACAGCACGCAAGCAGGCAGATGGAATGAGACGCTTCAGAGTCTTGCTGAATTGCCTGAATTGCTTAAGGGACAGAAACATTGAAAATAATTTGACCTTTTTGTAAAATGTGTTACAGTGAAATTTAAGATTAAATCGTCCAATATAGTGGAGGTTATTACATGAACGATCAAACTATCCAAGAATTAGATGAAGCTATTAAACTTAATCCTGAAGATGCTACAAACTACATCAATAGGGGCATCGCCTACTACGAAAAAGGCGAGTATGATAGAGCCATCATAGACTATGACAAAGCTATTGAAATTGAACCCAAATATGCCACAGCATACTCAGCATACTACAATAGAGGCAACGCCTACCAAGGTAAAGGTGAGTATGATAGAGCCGTCATAGACTTTAGCAAAGTTATTGAAATTGACCCCGAAGATGCCACAGCATACTATAATAGAGGCAACGCCTACAGGGAAAAAGGTGAGTATGATAGAGCCATCATAGACTATGACAAAGCTATTGAAATTGAACCTAATCATGCCGCAGCATACATCAATAGGGGCATCGCCTACGATAAAAAAGGCGAGTATGATAGAGCCATCATAGACTATGACAAAGCTATTGAAATTGAACCTAATCATGTCAAAGCATACAACAATAGAGGATACACCTGCTACAAAAAAGGTGAGTATGACAGAGCCATCATAGACTATGACAAAGCTATTGAAATTGAACCCAAATATACCACAGCATACTATAATAGAGGCAACGCCTACAGGGAAAAAGGCGAGTATGACAGAGCCATCATAGACTATAGTAAAATTATTGAACTTAACCCCGAAGATGCCGCAGCATACTATAATAGAGGCAACGCCTACAAGGAAAAAGGTGAGTATGACAAGGCTATCGCAGATTACGACAAAGCTATTGAAATTGAACCTAAACGTGCTGGCACCTACGTTAATAGGGGCTATCTATACCAGAAATTAGATGATTATGATCTAGCTATCAAGGATTACGATAACGCTGTACGGCTCTACCCTAATTACGCGACTGATTTCGTTGATGATAAATTCAGATTAGGGGGAGAGGGTGCGGTGCATGAGGCTCGAGAACTATTGAAAAGCGTATCTGATGATTACTATAAGTCTGGCAACTTGGCTGCGGCCGCCTACTATGAGGGAGTATCATTTCTATTTTTGCCCAATAAAATCAAGGCTCGGGAGTGTTTTGAAGCAGCACGTGACGAGGGTTTTGAGGACAACACCAAAATTGATGCACACCTTGAAAACTTAAAATCTTGATTTTACAGTCCCGAGTCGCGATCCTTGGCCATTTGCTCCATAGATTCTATATGGTCTTCGTAATCAGGCCCAAAACGCCGTTTCAACGCCAAGTGCTCCTCATGGCAGAGGTTACGTCCGCAATACTTTCATCGTAGGTATCGCCTTGTCCTATGACAGCACCTTTCAATCCTATCGGATAGACGACATAGCCATCAGTATGTTCTTCGACGATAATTTTGAAGGATTGCATCCTGCCTCCAGACATAGCATAAAATGTCTCATTCCTGCAGATTCCGTTCCGCAGGAGGCGGAGGTGGATCTATATATATCTTACCTTGAGCTTCGCGTTCTTTCTCTCTTGCCTTCAAATAATCGTAGAGTTCCTCTATAGAATTGAATTGGGCAGAAAATTCTGCTTTTATTCGATAGCATTCTTCAAGGATAGGATCTGTCTGTGGGTCAAGGTGCTCTTTCATCTGTATCTCCTCAATTAGTTCATGCTGACCACGGTGGTTTCAACGTAAACTTTCGGTTTTTCTGTTGTATAATATACCATAAAATAGAAGTTTTTGCAAATCTACTTACTAAAACGCGAACGGAGTGCCCATAACCCCTGTCCCGGTTCGCTGATGTAAAAGAAACCGCCCTCGTTAAATCCATCGGTAAGGGTTTCTGGGTTGTACTTGGCAATTACTTCGTTGACAGGTGCCCACTGGTAACCGACTGACTCAATTTCGGTCTGGGTGAGGTGTTCAGTCGCATAAGTGACCTTAAAACGTCCCTCGGTACTGCCGTGAATGAGGTGTGCAGCGGCGGAGAGGTTCTCTTGTAACTCCGGGTTTTCGGAGACAGCGTTGAGCGTTGTAGGTGTGCCACGATACCCATACTTTCGGATAAGTCGGTCG
Organism: Candidatus Poribacteria bacterium; assembly: GCA_963668035.1. Lineage (GTDB taxonomy): Bacteria > Poribacteria > WGA-4E > WGA-4E > WGA-3G > WGA-3G. The sequence goes on from OY764073.1 coordinate 4,038,321, forward strand.
ATTTCTGCATCCTCTCCGAATTCACGGAGCCCGGGTGCGATGATAATCAATTCGCCATCGTCTGCCATCGCCATCCGCGTGCGATAGATCGCCTTGTTACCGAGCCATGTGCTTTTGAACTCCCTCGGATCCAAATAGACGACTACTTTCGATAACGGCGCGTCTAAGAAGGTCATGTTAACGGCTCTGCTCAATTCGGCAGCAGTTTCAAAGGGGCGTGCGTCATCGCCGACGTAAAGTCCACGCATGACGCGTTCACCAGAGACATCTGCATCCATGACGCTCATGACGTAAAGAATGCCGAGCTGTTTTAGGTAGTTTGCATGCGCGTAATTGAGGACCCTCCGGACAGAGGTATCGGTTCGGCCCATCAACCGTTCCATGCCGTCTACGGCACCGAGGAAGTGCGATTTGTTGATCATCTCAACACCCCCTGCACCGACGAGGATGTTTTTAAATCCGTTGGCGATACCGATGACTTCGTGTGGAATCACTTGGCCAACGGAGATGATAAGTTCGTAGGGAACCTCCACAAGGCGGCGATTTACAGCGACAGGAATGCTATAATCGAGTTTGCCGCCCGATACTTCCCGCACAAACTCGGATGGCACTTCTCCGAAATGATATAATCCTGTCCGCCAGTTGTGGACATGGTATGTCGCCTTAGGGAGATCGCCGTACATCTCGGCAATCTGTGGCTCAGTCATCGGCGCGTGTGTCCCGATAGCAGGTAGTATGTCAAAAGTTGTGCCGTTTGCGGTGTCCCATAACTCGTAGAGGATTCGGGTGAGTTCGCCAGCGTTGGAGTGGAGACGTGTTATATCGGGTGGAATCACCAAAATTTTTTTCGGGATACCGCCTAATTTGCGGAGTGCCTCATGCAGTAAGATGCGTTTTTCTTCAGACGTGATGACGGTGTCTTTGCCACCGTGGGCGATGTAGGTTGCCATAATTGTTTTTTAAGCCGTTTACGGCACGCGGCGCGTGCCTACTACTTTGTCTTAATATGAGGTCTTGATGATGCCCCAAGTTGTGCTTAATTTATCTTGGGGTTCGACGGGTAGCACGAGGTCTTCGACAGCATCGCCGACAAAGAGGTTGTCAATATAAACGAGTCCATAGTGACCGAACTGCCCGGTTTTGAAGTTCCCATCTTGCCCTTCCGTCGCTGGGTCGATTTTCTCAAACGACCTCTTATCTTTGCGTTCTTTCAGTTTGAAGGTGAATTGATCACCCTTGAGGATCAGCTGGGCGCGATACCAGACTTCGGGCTCGTTTTCTACCATCCCCGCTTGAACTTGTGCCCAACCGCCTTGGCGTTTGTAAAAGTGATAGTCTCTACCGCCCTGTCGACGGTCACTGAGATAAAACTTTTCGCCGTCTTGAAAACGGAAGACGACACCCATATAGAAGTCATCAGGAAACATCATATCCCATTCCGCGACATAATCGTCCCAACCTGCATCGCCAGCAATATAGATAGAGCCACCGACATCGTGTCTTGAAGCGTTGGATGCTTTGTCCGAAGTCTTAAGCACCTTATTGCTTGCGTCCTTCGGGTCTGCGACGACTTCCGCGGTCGTGCTGCCGTCGTGTCCGACCTCCCATTTACTGGGTTCTGCACCGATCTTATCTTTCTCAAAGTCGTCGTGAAACAGTAAGACTGCTGACGCTTGCGTCGTTATACCGAGGCACAGCACGAACACAGCAATCTTAAGAACCAGTTTTGTCTTTTGAAAACCTTGGGTGTATCGAAAAAGAGATGAATATCTAAAACGCATCTTCGTCTCCTTATGAGAATAGGGCGAGGTTAGCACCTCGCCAACAGACGTATCTACGACGGGTTTATTGTGCGACGACACTGTTTTTCAGAACGCCGATGCCTTCAATTTCAATTTCAACGACATCACCGGCTTTCAAGGCAGTTGTTGTGCCGGGGGTGCCGGTGAAAATTGCATCGCCGGGTTCAAGGGTTATTGCCTGTGAGATGAAACTGACAATCGTGGTTACTGGGAAGATAAGGTCTGCGGTCGTCTGTTTCTGAACGACTTCGCCGTTGATGCGCGTCTCCAATTGCGCGTCCGTATAGTCAACATCAGTCGCGATAACGGGCCCGATGGGTCCGAAAGTATCCGATGCTTTCGCACGCCACCACTGCAAGTCATTGCTCTGCCATGTACGTGCGCTGACATCGTTGCCGCACGTCACGCCCAAAATGTTGGCTGCTGCTTCTTCGGGTGTCGCTTTGCGAGTCCGTTCCTTCATAATGACAACGAGTTCGCCTTCGGCGTGGACTTCGTCATCGCCGTCTGGGAGTTCAATGTTACCGTCCGGGTCGTTAATGCAGGAAGGCGTTTTGATGAAGATTTCGGGATTTTGCGGCTCTGGGGCCCCGCCTAAATGACTCCGGTAATTCAAGCCGACAGCTAATACCTTTGTGGGTGTGGTCGGTGCGAGGAGTTGGACATCCGCTAATGCGACAGTATCGCCTGTCTCGCTATATTCACCGAACGGACATCCCGATAGCACGTTCAGATTTTCTCCTGAGACGATGCCGTAACCGATTGTGTCATTTAATTCATATCGTGCAAATTTCATAATCGCTCCTTTTTGATTTTCCGGCAAGTTGCGCGTTAGCCGAAAGTTGTTATATTTTACCGTGCATGCGAGATGCTGTCAATTGATTTCTTTGGAATACTGTCAAGATCATTCAATTGTCCATCTTTCGATTAAATTTTCATCCCCAAGCCCGGTAGGTTCGGTTTTGCGGTGTACTCACCCAAATGCGATCTGCATTCCAACCGAACCGGCTCCTTGAAAAAAGACGTGAAACCCAATAATTTATTAAAATTGAACGACCCTGGGAATACTGCAAAATTACCTTGACAACAATCAGCACATTGTGTTATATTTTTCTTAGATGTGCACATAAGAGGATGGAAAATAATTTGTGAATGACAAAGACAATGAATCCACTCGCCAGGACAACACGGGAGACTTGGTCCCCTTCTTAGGTGTTCGGCGGAAATGGGTAGGCATTGCACTCTATCTATTTTCGCTGTCTATGGTGGTATATTCCTTTTTCGCAATCCGGTATTACTTAGCGAAGGGATGGAAAGGTTATGAAACGGCGCGTACGATTGCCTCCGATATGGCGAACTTCATCCCCGTTGACATAGCCATACTAATTATTTTATTTGTGGGAGTTGACTGGATTATGATTTTCTATAGGATCGTGAAAAACCATTTTGAAGCACGCGATAAAAAACGTCTTGCTGAGGCAGAAGCACGCGGTGAAGCACGCGGTGAAGCACGCGGTGAAGCACGCGGTGAAGCACGCGGCATGCAGATTGAACGGCAAGAGTGGGTCGATTGGGATACCCGACGCGCTGCCGCTGAAGCTGCGGGTGAACCCTTCAACGAACCCTCACCCGCTGAGAAACGCGCAGCACAAGAACAGAACTCGGCAGAAGAAGCGTGAACCCAATCAATAGAAATGTATAAGGTGAAACCCTGCACTTCGATTTTTTACACGCATTGACTGAATGGTACACCGAAATCTTGCATTTGAACCGATGCATCTCAACGATCTGCAACAGGTCTTAGAAATCGAAAACCAATGCTTTGAGCATCCGTGGAGCAAGACCTATTTCACAATGTCCGTGAAACGACCCCGGTCATTTGAACGCTTGTACGTCGCACGCCGCGCGGGTACCGTCGTCGGTTACATCGTGTTTAACATCCATCATGAAGAGGCACATATCCTGAACATCGCCGTACCACCTGCCAATCGGCGGCAAGGCATCGGCAAATACCTACTCGCTTCAGCCTTAGAGATGATACTCGCAGATGACGAACGCGAGGTGTTCTTGGAAGTCGCCGTCAACAATCTACCCGCCCAATATCTTTACCGTCAATTCGGGTTCCGCATCTGTGGCATCCGAAAAAACTACTACGGACGCTATAAAGACGCTTACGTCTTTCGCAAAGGAGAAGATACCGATGCTACTTAACGTCTTAAGTTGTATGATTTCAGCGACCCCAACACTATCGCTCTCAACCCGCCGACAGGAAGCACGAACCGTCGGCAGAAACGGTTGGCGCGTTATTGAAGAAGAGGTACAGTGGAGCCCCGCTGAAACCGCGATCATCGTCGTCGATATGTGGAACGAACACTGGTCCTGGGGCGCGACAGAACGCGTTAACGTCATGGCACCCCGGATGAACATCGTGCTTGAACGGGCAAGACAAAACGGCGTGCAGATTATCCACGCACCCTCCGACACTATGGATTTCTACGAAGCACATCCGGCGCGCCGCTCGGTACTGGAATTCCCACACGCCGATCCGCCCCCTGAACGTGAGATGCCCGACCCGCCACAACCTGTCGATGCCTCCGACGGCGGTTCAGATACCGGCGAAGCCGAAAGCTACAAAGCCTGGCACCGGCAGCATCCAGTCATTGAAATCCACGATACAGATGCCATCAGCGACAACGGGCAGGAGGTTTACAACCTACTTCATCACAAAGGCATCAAAAATCTCATCTTCATGGGCGTTCACACCAATATGTGTGTACTCGGACGCTCTTTTGCGATTAAACAGATGGTACGTTGGGGCTTCAACGCCGTACTCGCACGCGACCTCACCGATGCAATGTACAACCCATTTAAGCCCCCGTACGTCAGCCACGAAGCAGGTACACAGTTAATCATTGAATACATTGAAAAGTTCTGGTGCCCTACAATCCTGAGCGGTGATTTAACAACGCCAAAGGCGTAAACAAAAAGCCCGCGGTACTAAAAGTCCCGCGGGCTTTCCTATATTCAACACTTAAAACTTAGCGACGATCAGCTTTCAGCGCACCCCACGTCGTCGTGAGCTTCTGCTGCGGGTCAACAGCAGTACTGACCGCAGGGACGACCTCCAAAGCACTAAACATCGCATTCAGATCGCCTGCCCCCGTGTCCGCGTTGCCAGCGAAGTTCAAATCGAGCGCACCATCGCTCACCTCAATCCCTGAATAGGTCTTGATGTCGATCTCGTGTCTACCCGGTGTAACGTAGAGCGGCTCAACGTTTTCTTCTTCAATGAAAATATCGAAACCACGATTCTCGGGCGACCAGTGTTCACCGACGAGATAAGTCACGTCAAAGGTCCCGTTACCCGTCTTGAACTGATACTTAACGGTGTCCGGGAACGCTGCCCAACTCACCGCATAAAAGAGATCCACATCGTAGCCGGCCTCTTCCGCTTGTGCTTGCGCATCTGCTGTCAGCTCTTTGACCTCAGCCGTCCGCGGCTCTTTTTCAATCCAACCGCCCCAAGACTGGTCTGCCTGCTGCGCGCCTTTCCAGACGCGTCCTTTTGAGTCGGTGAAGTCATCTGCCTTACCGCCCCACACACGGAATTCTTCCGCCGGTAGCAGCGTCGGCAGTGCGAAGACAGCCAGTAAAAACACTATCGCTAAAACACTAAAAAGTCTCATCAAAATTGCCTCCATCTCTTATGGATTTTGTCGTTCCGATTTCAGTGCACCCCACGTCGTGGTGACTTTCTGCTTCGGATCAACAGCTAATGCGGGAATCACCTCTATCCCACTGAACATGGCGTTAAGGTCACCTTTACCGGTATCTGGATTGCCAGCAAATTCAAGGTTCATCACCTTGTCTTTAACCTCAATGCCCTCATATCGCTTAATATCTATCTCGTGCCTACCGGGTGTCACATATTCCTTTTCAACAATCTCATCTTCAATGATAATATCGTAACCCCGGTTATTTGGGGACCAGTGTTCACCGACGAGATAGGTAACATTGAACGTCCCTTTACCGGTGTTCAGTTCCATCTTGACGACATCAGGAAACGCCGCCCAACTCACCGCATAGAAGAGCTCATTATCGTAACCCTCTTTTTTCGCCAACTTCTCGGCATCTTTCGTAAGTTCTCGAACTTCCGCTGTGCGCGGCAGTTTTTCAACCCAGCCGCCCCAGGCTTCTTTCTCGTTCTGTCCACCGTGCCAGACGCGGCCATCGGAATCTTTAAAATCTTCCACTTTGCCGCCCCATACCCGAATCTCTTCGGCAGAACGCGCGTCGTAGACGAGCGTTACCGCAACAGATATGGTAAGCAAAACGATCAAAAATAAGCTAAAACGCATGTTGCCTCCTTGTTTAATCGTGTACAAAAATACACTTAACCTTAAAAATAACACATTTATTTCACAATTTCAAATCTTTTTTTTATAGTTTTCAGTTTTCAACCACAACAATTCGCTGATTCGCCTGCACATCTGTCAACGTCTGCACAATACCGCTCGGCCACTGAATAACGATCCGATCCACGACTTTGTGATGTGCAAGCCCGAATTCCACATCAAGGCTGCTCTGTGAGAGGTAACTGTCCCCTGCCGACACCTGCTGGACCTGATGCAGATCCCCCGCACTCACTTTGACGCGCGCCCCGACACCATCCCGATTGCTGACTGTACCGACCGTGCGAATCTGGAGCCAATGTCGGCTATTACCGCCGTCGTTTTGGAGCAACGTCGGTTTCGCACCGCTGTTGACAATGAACAGATCCAAATCGCCATCGGCATCGTAATCCGCGACGGCTACGCCTCTGCCGACACCATAAACATCGGACTCCCGGAGCCCCACGGCTTCGGAAATATCCGTGAAAGTACCGTCCCCATTGTTCTGGAGAAAGACATCCGCTTGTCCGTGCGCTTCCCACGCAGCAGGATTGATGTGACCCGCCGAAAAAAATATGTCCAGATCACCGTCGTTATCAGCATCAAAAAACGCGGTCCCCCAACACGTTTTACCCAGCCCGGACTCAAAAATACCACTCCGGGCAGAGACATCACGAAAGGTCCCATCCCCCTCATTTCTATAAAGGACGTTGTTCTCATCAAGCCAATTCGTAACGAAAAGGTCCAGGTCGCCATCGGTGTCATAATCGCCCCAAGTGACCCCCATACCGCTTCGGATGTCGCCGGTCCGACTCCTCGCATCGGGCTGATTCGTATTCGTGAAAACTAACTCACCATCGTTCCGATAGAGGATATTCTGGTCAGTATCGTTCGCGAGATAGAGGTCCAGATCGCCGTCCGCATCGTAATCCGCGGCGGCGACTCCGAGCGTCAGGTGAAAACCGCCGTTCACCTTCGCAGCATCTGTAATATTGATGAAACCGCCATCTCCTTTATTCAGATAGAGGATGTTCGCCTGTCCGAAAAAATCGTACGGAAAGAAGACTTCATCGCCTTGTGGAATTTTCCTATATTCAACATAATTGCCGATATAGAGGTCTAAATAGCCATCCGCATCATAATCACCCCATGCAATGCCGGCACCGAAACCGTTGTCGCCGATCCCACCCGCACCAGATGAAAAGCGTTTGAAAGTCCCGTCTCCATTGTTCCGATAGAACAGATTCGCTTTATAGTTCGTGACATACAGGTCAGCATCGGCATCGTTATCGTAGTCTGCGAAGGCGCACCCCATACCCCAACCGGTATCCCCCACGCCAGCGGTATCGGTCACATCCGTGAAAGTGCCGTCCCCATTGTTCCGATACAAGGTATTTTTCGGTAGCACAGCGTCCGACGCAGGGCGCACTAACGCCCCATTGACAATATAAAGATCCAACATGCCATCATTATCGTAATCCCGCCACGCCGCACCTGAACCGACAAGTGCCGGTAGCACGCGCAGATCAATACCGCCAGCATGCACAAAATGGATACCGGCTGCTTCAGTGACATCCACGAATCGGATGTCGGATGCATAACTGTTGAATATAAGTGCCCAACTCACAATTACAATAACATTTCGTAGCTGATGCTGCATTCGGATTCCTCTCCGCGTGCCTGCCTGTGTTGATACGCCTATATTATACACAAAATTGCAAACCGATTGTACCTTAATTTTGCTTGATAACTAACGACTGACCCTTGATAACGCAGCCGGACATCAGGCAATGCTGGATAGAGTTGTTTCAATTCCCTTCAAACAAGAAAGGAGATTGAAAGTCTGGGAACTGGAGACTGGTAATCCGACAGCAAGAACCCCAAGCATACCAAGGATTATTTTAACCTTCTTTTTCCCTTTCACTGCTGTGATACCTCCTGAGAGCAATTCCGCTGATAACAGTTTTATACCTCTGTCTCCCAGTCAAATTTGGATGCCCACACATTAACACGGCGGCGTTTGAGGTCAAGGGTGTCGCAAACAACAGATACAGCTTGCTTATGCGTGCGGCCGTCGCATCGCTGTTCAAGGTAAAGCCCGCGGGCACGCGCGACCAAATCACCGGAATCGCGTAAAGCGTCGCGACGCTTTTCTGACTTAAACGCACGATCGCCACTATAGTGCAGCGTATTCAGCGTCTGCTCCCATTCGCTCTGTTTCGCGAAATGATACACGGAGTTCAGCGGTATATCAAGGGTTTCTGCGATCTCCTTTGCACTGCAACCCCCACGCTGGCTGAAGATCGTTGCCGCAGCGTGCAGTTTGATAAGCGTTGATTTTAGCACTATGTGTCTCCTGTAGTGGATGGGGCCCCTTTGCGGGGCCGGAATTCCTACATGTGACCCTCTTCCTTCAAGGAACAAAAGATCCCGTCGCCAATGATGACGTGGTCGAGAACTGTAATGCCATCGAAATTTAGACCACTGTCTAAACCAAGATTGTGACACAATAACAGGTGAGGAACAACTCACACATCGAGCATTTTACCACGCAGATGTATAGCCAGAAACGCCTACACTTGGCGTTAGACTATTTGACCCCTATAGAATTTCAAAGACAAAACTTGTCTTAATTTTGCGAAATTGTGGTCTAAATAAGCGTATGCACTTCACTGGAATTTCATGACGGTCTCCTCTCGTGCGTAGGCAGGTTGATGCATGACATGCTGAAATAATCTCCTATCGAGAACCGAACTCTTCTTCAATGATATTCAGAAAATTTTCGATGGATTTCTCCGAGGTACCATATTCCGCTTGTAGCAGTTTCACCTTGCGCACTGGGAAACTCTGAAAAATACGGAGGTAGTCTCGAGCAGACCCGCTCGCATAATTCCCGATGGTTGAACTCAGCACCAACAGCACAACTTTTTCCAATCTATCAATGCGTGCCTCCAATGCTTTGAGTGCTTCCAATCTATCAATGCGTGCCTCCAGTGCTTTGAGGGCTTCAGATGTCCCCTGTTCTTCCACCTGTTCTTCCACCTGTTCTTGATTTCCAACAGCTTCACTGTTTCCAAGGATTTGATACTCACCTCGAAACTTGGGATGTTTTTCTGCAAGTCCATCTTCTACAAGTTTGGCAAGTTTTTTTGGAACAGCATACGTCAAATCAACGCCTCTCTTTCCACCGTTGGACAAATGGTACCGTTCCACTTCTTCGCGGAATACTTCCATCTTCTGGAACCCTTTTCCTTCAAATAACTGAACAATGAGTTCTTCAACGATAACATAATTCAGTTCTCGATCTTTGTATTCATAATTGTTGTTCATTGGTTTCTCCTTATTATCAGTAACGTGAGTTCGAAAAATAACAAAAGTTGTGGTTTAAAGAGAACTTCTTTCGTATAATAAGGTAAACTTCGTATAATAGGGTAAACTTAACCTTTCACAAAAGGAGTTCCTACATGTCTATTATAACACTTTTCCGTGAGATTGACGACTTTTTTCTTGCAGCTATGAAATATCAAGCGGAATACCACCTCCCCGAGGCAACCGAAACGGTTGAAACACGGGGGAGACCGAGAAGTCTACACCCCAGCGAGATTATGACGATACGCATCCATTTTCATCAAAGCAACTAATAATTTAGTTGCAATTCCCCGAAAAATATGTTAAAATACATAAAAGATGATGTCGTACGAGATAATCGTTCAAGTGAGAGGGACTGCAAGTGGAAATGTCTGTCTTAGTACTCAACGCAAGTTACGAAGCGATCAACGTTTGCAACCTCCGGCGTGCTATGAAAATGGTTTTCAAAGGCACCGCACAGACGGAAGAGGTCTCAGATATTGAGATTAAGTCGCCAAGTGCTGCAATAAAAGCACCACATGTCATCCGTTTGGTGAGATACGTTCACGTACCGCGGAGTGTTGTCAAATTTTCACGAAGGAACGTCCTCGTCCGCGACCAGTATACATGTCAATACTGCTACAAGGAGTTCCCGACTGTGCAGTTGACACTTGACCATGTGGTCCCGATTTCTCGCGGCGGCGAGACGACGTGGGAAAACGTCGTGACAGCCTGTAAAAAATGTAATAACAAAAAAGGGAGTAAAATGCTCTTCGAGACACGCCTAAAACTCGCGCGCCAACCCAAAACGCCATCAATCTTGACATATTTACAGCTCAACCGTCACTTTCGCGGGTGCCACCCGTCGTGGAGAAAATATCTGTATATCAACTAAATCATGCAAGACCCCGAAAAACTCAAAAAGACTTGGGAGTTCCAGCGCGCTTATCAGAAAGGCCGTAAGTATTGGAACCGCTATTTCGTGGTATACGTGTTCCATAACCGCTGCGATCATCTCCGACTCGGGATAACCGTCAGCAAGAAAGTCGGGAAAAGCGTACAAAGGAATCGGGTCAAGCGATTAATTCGTGAATCATTTCGACAATTACGAACCCGGTTAAAGGTAGGATACGATATTGTTGTCGTTGGCAGAACGCCCGCATGTCGACTGACATGTCAAGAAACACAAAATGCGTTGGCGCATCTGTTCCAGAAGGCGGAGATCTTCAACGGTTCACGCAGCAACAAAAATTGGAATAGAGGAAGATAGACGTGGCACATTGTAAACAACATCCAAAAGACGTGGAACAGGCTGAAAGGCGGATGATCCTCACAGCCCCGATCCGTTTTTATAGACGCTTTATTTCTCCGCTCTTGCCGCCCGCGTGCCGTTTCTACCCGACATGCTCGCAATACGCACTTGAGGCTTTAGAACGCTACGGCATGTTCAAAGGCAGCTGGTTAATACTAAAACGACTCTCAAAATGCCATCCCTATCATCCGGGCGGCTTTGATCCGCTGAAATAGCGGGGGCGCGCTTCAAAAATTAATTTCTAAAATACACATAAAATGAGGAGCACCTAATCTCAATGGGCGCACGTTACATTCTCGCATTGGTTCTAATGATCGCCGTCATGGTCTTATGGAGCCTGTTTCTCGCACCGAAACCAGAGCAAATTCCACCTACTGAGAAAACACCTGTAACATCAGACACAGGCGAAACGCCAGTCGATCCAGCAACACAAGCAACATCTGACGCAGCCGATGCACCCAACGCTCCGGAACTCTGGACACAAATTGAGGAAAACCCGGACGATGCAATGATCAATGTCCAAACCGATAACTATCGTATCGTCTTTAACGAAAAACTCGCAATCGCCAAGCAGTGGCGGCTCAACCATTTTCCAGATCGATCAGGTGCCGCTAATGGCCCTTTAAATCTGATTCCGGAGAACGCGCCGAACTGTCTTGAACTACGCTTGGGAAATCAGTTGTTGCAGAATGACCTTAACCACCGCTTAGCGACATGGCAGGCAGATAAATCCGAAGTCGACATTACAAATGGACAAGCCGCTGAAACGCTCACGTTTACGACAACCATCGGAGAAAAACTACATGTAACCAAGCAGTTCACCTTCATCCCCGATACCTATTTCGTTGACCTGCAGGTAACCTGCCGTAATCAGTCCGATGAACAGTTACCTATAAATGGATACAAACTTCGCTGGGGGCCCGGTATCAATGCCGATCTGCTACCGCACGAAAAAAGGAGCGGTAAACGCGGCCGCCGTGGCACGGAAGGCGCGAAAGCCTACATCGGTGAGGGGAAACCTGAACGCCAACTCAAACCTGAACAAGCCTTAGCCACTGTTCTCTGGGCAGGTATGGATAGCCAGTACTTTAGCGCACTCATAATTCCAGATCCTGCACTCAATGCTACATACAATTTGGATGGTTCTCAGGCAAACACCGCAACCGATATTACTATCACCGCTGCAAACGAAATAGCCGAACTCGTCGTACCAAAACCTTATCTGGAACAAGCGCAGGAAACAACCGAAACTTTCCGACTCTATGTCGGGCCGAAGGACGATACAATTTTAAAGAGCATTGAAGCACCGAACGCACCGGAAGATCTGGAAAATCCTGTCCGCCTGTCCAAAATTATCGATTTCGGGTTCTTTTCGCCCATCGCATGGGGCATGCTCTGGATATTCAAAGGGTTACACGGTGTCTTCGGGAACTACGGCATCTCGATTATCCTCCTCACAGCGTTAGTCAAATTAATCTCTTATCCGTTCACGCGCAAAGCGCATAATTCCATGAAGAAGATGCAGAAGCTGCAACCGGAACTGCTCGAATTGAAGGAGAAATATAGGGACGATCCACAGAAACTCAATCGCGCAACGATGCGACTCTATAAGGAAAACGGTGTCAATCCATTGGGCGGTTGTATCCCGTGGCTCCCGCAAATCCCTATCTTCTGGGCACTCTTCGCACTCCTCGGCAGTGCAGTGGAACTCCGGGGCGCGCCTTTCTTCCTATGGATCACTGACCTCTCCGCACCCGATACTTTAGTCGAACTCCCTTTCACGATCCCATTGATCGTTACGCAGATAGATGCGATACGGCTACTGCCTATCATAAATGGGTTGACAACTTGGCTCCAACAGAAATTCGTCGGTAATATGACACCAACAACCGATAACATGCAAATGAAATTGATGCAGTTTATGCCCCTCATCTTTATCTTTATCTTTTACAACTGGGCATCAGGGTTCGTGTTATATTGGCTCTGCAACAATGTATTTACGATCGCGCAACAATATATACAGAACCGAACCTCGACCGATGACGAAGAACAAACCGCAACGGCAAATACCAGAAAACGCAACAACGTCAAATGACGATAGTCTCAAAGTTGTTGAAATTATTAGGCTTGAACAATGGACTAAACTCTGATAAAATATCGTCTAAGCGGAGAAAAAATATAACACAGATTTTTGCGTACAAAAAAAATTAAAGTGCCTTTATGACAAAAATCACAGAGGTTTCCGAACGCGTCTTTTTCGCGCGGCGGTTTTTGCTGGAGTGTTTCTTCAACAGGTCTATTCCGTAAAAAAATTGTCCAAACTTCAGTAACTTACAACCGATAACTCTTAAACAGGAGGACACGAACCTGTGCAACACTATATTGAAACCGAAGGCGACACAGTCGAGGAAGCAATTGAACTCGCACTCAATGAACTTGAGGCAACCCGGGAACAGGTTACAATAGACATTGTTACTGAGCCGACGAAGGGAATTTTGAACTTCGGCGCGAAACCCGCAAAAGTCCGTGCAACCCTCAAACAAGATGTCTCCACTGCACCAGACGTGATCCTCAGCGAAATTCTCAACCGAATGGGCATTGACGCGGACGTTGAATCGGACTTCATTGATGGAAGCACGCATCTGAATATCCTCACAGACAGCCCCGCCTTACTGATCGGAAAACACGGGCAGACCCTTGACGCTATTGAACGCTTACTTAATTGTATTATCAACAAAACCTCGCTCGTCAAAAGGCGCGTTTTTGTTGATACCGAGCGTTACCGAGAACGTCGAGAAGAACGACTCGTCGAAATGGCGCATCAAGTCGCAGAAAAAGTCAGATATACGGACCGCGATGTCGTCCTCGCGCCGATGTCCGCACGCGACCGACGGATCATTCATGTCACTTTAAAAGGAGACGATGTCGTCTCTACCTACAGCCAAGGCGAAGGCGAAATGCGACGCGTCGTCGTCACCACACAACAGCCTTAAAAATGAAATTCCACGATACGATTGCAGCCATCGCAACAGCACGGGGTGAAGCCGGTATCGGTATCGTCCGAGTCAGCGGGACGCTTGCATTCACTATCGCTGCTGAAGTTTTTCGATCCCCGCGCGATGTGGCTCCGGCAGAACTGCCAACACATACGTTGACTTATGGGCATATCGTGGATGAAACCGATGAGATTATTGATGAAGTTCTACTCGGGGTCATGCGTGCACCGCGGACTTATACCGGCGAAGACATCGTAGAATTTAACTGCCACGGCGGAATCGTAACGCTCACAGCAGTGTTGGACTTAGTTGTCAAGAGCGGCGCACGCATCGCAGAGCCGGGCGAATTTACAAAACGCGCCTTCCTAAACGGGAGACTTGACCTCGCACAAGCCGAAGCCGTCGCGGAACTTATCGCCTCAAAAACAGACCTGAGCCGAAAAATCGCCGTAGAAGCACTCAGCGGCAAACTCTCGGATACCATCAACGGATTGAACGACCGGATCGCAGCGCTCCTTGCAGAAATCGAGGCTTCCATCGACTTCCCTGAGGAAGACTTGGATTTTATGAAGGTAGAGACGCAACTCGAAACCGCACACGCTGTTCAGACCGAACTGATCACACTGCTTGAAACCGCTACGCAAGGCAGACTTATCACGGAAGGCGCTAACGTCGCTATACTCGGTAAACCAAACGTCGGGAAATCGAGTCTGCTCAACGCACTGCTCGGAACGAACCGTGCAATTGTTACCGATATACCCGGCACAACGCGCGATACGATTGAGGCACTGATTAACATCGACGGGATCCCCTTAAAACTGATTGATACCGCCGGGATCCGTCACACAGATGACGTTGTAGAACAACAAGGCGTTGAACGGAGCAAAGCCGCGCAGGATACGGCAGAGTTACTGCTGCTCATGTTCGATGCATCGCAACCCCTGAATGATGCCGATCGCGAACTCTTGAAAACAGCACAATCCGCCAAGGCAATCCTTATTCTCAATAAGATTGACCTACCGGTTGTAACGTTGCCAACAGCACTGCTTGCACACTGTCCGAAAAAACAGGTCGTCGAAACAGTGATCCCTGAAGGTAAAGGGCTTGATAAACTAAAAACCACTATCTCTGAGGCGTTGCTCGGCGGTGAATTTGACATCGGTGAATCGCCGATTGTAACAAACGCCCGCCACCAAGAAGCACTCCGTCGCGCAAATGAAGGACTCAATTATGCGATAGAGAGCCTCGAAAACAGCATGCCCCCTGACCTCATCGCTGTTGATTTACGGATTAGTCTTGATGGCCTCGGTGACATCGTCGGTAAAACAACGACTGAGGATATTCTTGATAGAATTTTCTCACAATTCTGTGTAGGCAAGTGATTATTTTTTGTTGACACGCCGAACAAGATATGATTTACTATGTACCCACGGTCATTCATAGGAAAGATCGCGAGCACAGCTCGCTCCTACAGGCGAAAAAATTCACACATATAAAGTGAATAGGGACAATTGAATGGACCTGCGCATGTACAAAACAAGGAGACACATCATGAAAAAGTTTTTGTTTTTTTTGGTACTGTTCTGTGTGATCACGCAGCCAGCAAGTGCGGCACTCACCCAGGCAGACTTGGAGAATATCGGCTTGATTGTCGAAGATAAAATCAAGCCGCTAAAGGCTGATATAGAAACCATGAAAGCTGATATAGAAACCATGAAAGTTGATATAGAGACCATGCAAACCGATATAGTATCCCTAAAAATTGACGTTGCATGGATGCGTGGCAGATTTGAAGGTATTCGTCACCAAATCACACACGTAACGAATCTCACTTATGGGTTAATAGCCCTCATCGTCGCAGCTATAGCCATTCCGCAAATTATCATGGTGTGGCGGAGTGGAAAGGATCGCGAACAGCAAAGGATGATTCAGGAACTTAGAGAAGAAATCGAAACGCTGAAGCAACAGAGATCTATTGTAACCCGCTAATAAGAGAAAAAAGGAGAAATTCAGATGTTTAATCCCGTTTTACACCGGATGGCTCCATATTTTGTAGTACTCGGTGTCTTACTCCTCATCGTAGGCATAATGCCAGCAAGCGTCGCGAGCGCAGAGATCGGTTGGGGAAAATCGCTTGAGGACGGTATGAAAGAAGCCGAGAAAACCGGGAAACCCGTTATGCTCGACTTTTACACCGACTGGTGAGGCGCGTGCAGTCAGCTGGATGCTGAAACATTCACGGATGCACGTATTATTGAGTTGTCCAAAGGATTCATTCCTATCAAGGTAAACCCAGAAGACAAAGAACACCCTGAGAATATGGAAGCCATGAGACGGTATCAGATTACCGGATTCCCGACAATCGTTTTCGCCAGTTCAGAGGGCGGTATGATTTCGAAACAGGTAGGGTTCGTCTACCCGAACGACTTCGCACCGGTGATAGAAACCGCTTTGAAAAAAGAGCAAGCTTTCGCCGAACAACTTGCAAAGCTTGAAAAAACGCCGGACGATACGAAACTTAACGCCCAAGTTGCAATCACCTATCTGGAACGGACGCAACTTGAAAAATCGCTCCCGTTTAGTAAGAAGGCGTTTAAACGCGACCCGAAAAATCGGACAGGTCTTATACCAAACTTGCACAACCAACTGGCAGTCGCTTATGCCACAAAGGTTGAAGCGGCGATGGCGGAAGACCCTGAAAAAGCCGAGATGTACTTTCAAAAGGCAGTCGATCACTTCAGAATTGTGATAGACAAGTACCCGAAGAGCGATGTCAATGGGTCCGCCCAATATTATCTCGGTGTGACGTACGCTATCAAAGGCGAGTTTGATGACGCAATCGCGGTGCTCGAAAAGTTAATCCATCATACCACTGATGCGAATATTAAACAGAACGCTGAGACAATGTTGGAAAACGTCAAAGATTTGGCAACTTCCAACTAACAAATGCTAATAGGTGTCGTTTTCAACCGCGCCTACAATTCTATTAATGCCGTAATCTCCCCCGGGGTCAGAAAGCGATACTGCCCCTGTGGGAGGTTACCCAACTCTAAATTACCGATCCGAACCCGCTGCAAACGGATGACCGAATACCCTACAGCTTTAAACATCAGACGCACCTGCCTGTTCTTTCCCTCGTGAATTACCACCGCAAACTGCGTTGACACGCCATCTCTACTTATCTTTAACCGTTCAACTTTCGCCGGTGCGGTTGTCCCGCTCGGAATTGTGACACCTTCACGTAACCGTTGAACAGCGGCATCGGGCGGTACCCCGTTCACCCATACGAGATACGTTTTCTCTATCTCATGGCTCGGATGGAGCAAACGATAGGCAAAATCGCCATCGTTCGTGAACAGGAGTAGCCCCTCGGTCTCTAAATCTAAACGTCCAACCGGATAGATACTATCAGGTAGGTCTGCAACGAGGTTCATGACAGTAGGCCGACCGCGTTCATCGCGCCGCGTTGTCACGTAACCCGCGGGTTTGTTCAGCATCAGATAGATGCGTTCCGTTAGCGGTTCAACGCGTTTGCCTTCAAGTTCAACCGTATCGGTCTCTACGTTAATCCGATGTCCGGGAACGAAAACAGGTTCACCGTTCACGGTGACTAACCCTGCTTGGATACGCTTTTTCACCGATCGCCGAGAGGCGATCCCTGAGTTCGCAATATACTTTTCAAGTCGCACTGTGTTGTTCACGGATTCTCTCACCTTTCTATCTGCCAACCCTTCTCCGTCGCTATACGGTGCAACTGTCGGTCAGCGTTAACGGCAACCGGATGTCCAAACAACTCCAACTTGTACGCGTCTGTGTGGTGATTGCCATACGCGTAAGAGTTACTGAGATCGAATCCGTGTTCGGTCGCGAGGTGCTGAGCAAGTTTCGCTTTGTTTTCCGCAAACGGATGCAACCCGACGCGTCTGCCCGTAAATTTCCCATCAACCACCTCCAATTCGTGTGCGACCATCAAATCAGTCTGGAAGTGTTCATGGAACGGTTGAACGAGGAATGACAGCGAACCCGACATCAGAATAACCGTGCGTCCGTCGGCGCGGTGCGCCTCTATCAATTCGGAGATATGAGGTGCGATGCTCGGACGCAATGTATCGACAAAGCAGCGGCGCGCAATTTCATGGAGACGTTCCTGCACCAAACCGCGAAGATAGATTTTATTGGACTTCGCCACTGGCAGCGACTTCACTTTTAAAAAATTCGATACCCAGGCAAGTAGATTCGGTATTGGGATCTCACCGTGGCTCAGCAGATATGACAGAAAAACTTGCTCTGAGGAGACGCGGATAATCGTACCATCTAAATCAAAGATGGCGCATGTTTTAGATGTTGTCATGTTATTTGCTGCCCCAATGCGCGGCGGTACGCTTTGACAGCAGCTTCCATACCGATATAGAGCGCGTCTGCCATGAGATGATGACCGATAGAGACTTCAAGGAGCCCCGATAGTTTCTGCATCAACGGTAGATTGTCCAAATTCAGATCATGTCCGGCGTTGACACCAAGCCCTAAATCTACTGCCTTCGCCGCTGCGGTTTCCAGCAACGCGAATTCACGTTCAATTTCCGCTGCCGTTTCTGCCATCGCATAAGGCGCAGTGTAGAGTTCGATTCTATCGGCACCGATGTCGCGTGTTCTCGCTATCTGTTCGACATCCGTTCCACTAAATAGACTGACCCGAACATCCGCAGCTTTCAACGCTGCGATAATCGGTTTCAACGTCTCACCGTCTTTACGAATATCCCAAACGGTGTGACTCGTTATCTCACCCACCACAACGGGAACGAGCGTGCATTGTGTCGGTTTCGTCCGGAGGACCATATCAATAAGGTCTGGCCTCGGATCCCCTTCAATATTATATTCAATGGTGGGACTTTTTTGCGTATTGATTTCTGTTAATCGTTCGGCGATGTCTCTGACATCTGCGGGTCTGATATGGCGTTCATCTTCACGCGGATGCACGGTGATACCTTGCGCACCCGCAGCGACACATGTATCCACAGCGGTGAGCATATCTGGAATATCACCGCCCCGTGAGTTTCGCAACGTTGCGACTTTGTTGACATTGACGCTTAAAGCGATCATTTTTTCTCCTTCGAGGGTATTGGTTTATGTTGGATTGAATATGAAACTCAACATAACGGCTACAGCGGTAACGAAATCGGCGCGCCGATTTGAGAGGAACGATAGGTCGCCTCTGCTAACTCGATACCGTCTCTACCGATGCGTCCGTGAGTCGTCGGTTCCGCCTCACCCGCGATGCACTGAAGCCAATGGTCAATACTGGCACCTTTCGCTGCCATGCCCCAATACCGCTGTTCGCGCTGTGCATCTGGCACGTTTCGATAAGTATCATCGTCCGGTGCCGAGGCAGTGAATTCTTCCGGGGATGCCATATCGTGCGTTTTCCAACGGAGCCCGTGCCGAATCAGGGTCGCAGAGCCTTTGCTTGTGACGAGACCGTTCCCACTATTCCCGATTTCTGCCGCCCAACTTTTAATCATCATGCCGACACCGCCATTTTTAAAATGAACGGTCAGCACGGCGTTGTTCTCAACGGCTTGATCCGCTGGCGGATAGGTGCCGCCGAGTGGAACATGGCTCGTGAACCCGTAGACAGTGGCGGCGGGACCGTATAACCACAACCAGATATCAAGGTTATGGATGGCTTGCTCTACCAACATACCGCCGGATTCTGCCTTCACAAAGAGCCACGGGTGCCGTTCGGGTGAAAACCAACCGACCTGATTAGAATACGCCATCTGTAGCGTACCGAGTGTGCCGTCGTCTAATAGCGATTTCAGTTTCATGTAGCCCGGATCGAACCGCATCATATAGGCGACCATCAGGAGGACCCCCGCATTTTCAGCAGCGGCGACCATTGCATCACCTTCGGCGACGTTGCAACACATCGGTTTTTCCATCAAGATGTGCTTGCCAGCAGCGGCGGCGGCGGCGCGCGTGATTTCGAGGTGTGGACGCGGATGGACGCACACATCAACAGCGTCTATATCTTGTCTGTCAAGGAGTGCGCGATAATCCGTATAAGCGTCTGCCCCGAACCGATCTGCTTGTTCGTTTGCGGATATCTCGTTAATATCGGCGATCGCGACGATGTCTGCCCGGCGCGTCGGTTCTTGATAATACGGAGCGTGGAGACCGCGGAAGATACCGCCACATCCGATAATGCCGACTCTAATTTTATCCATAAGATTCTTCTCCTTCAAGAAACCTCCATTGACATGTATCATACAGAAATTGTTTTTAGGATAGGCGGTGGCGTTTTGTCCGTTAGGAGTGTGAGTGCCGCCGCGATGATCGCGTGTTGTAATTCTGGATTGTTCGGTTCACCGAGCGGATACCCGAATCTATAAGGGACAGATAACGCCCGTGACGGTTTCACCCTTCTCGTTATGCTTTCATCAAGCGTTATGGAAACCGTGGATATGCCCATCTCTTCAACAGCACGTTGTATCAATCCTACAGACTGATTGCACATCGGTCACACAGGCGTTAAGAATGCAACGTCAACGCCATCAGCTTTAAGCATCTCGCCGACTTCAGGGGCGGTTTTTTCAATGAGCGGTTTCGGTTTTGTAATAGATCCCATGAAACTGAAGTGTCTATCGTTGCGTGCACCGATTTTACCCGCATTTTCTAATTCTCGAAATCGATCGAGTGGAAAGACAAGGTTTATATCATTTTCCGTGCCGCTTGCGTCGAAAGCCTTACTCCTATGTCCAAGCGCGAGGGTTTGTGTCTCTATTGTATTCGGTATCTCTCGGTATGAGCAATCACCACCGATAATCCTATCATCGTAAGGCTTCTGTTCTTGGAGATGTAAGCCAGCAGTTGTAATGAGCGCGACACGGCACTGATTCAATTCTTTGTGCAGCGGAGCATTCGGAGGCCTACCCCCATAAGACTTGATAGGATATGCCCGCATAAAGAACCGATATAAATTGTCCAGTTTGAAGATAGATGCCATACACACCTTAGTATTAGCCGTTTGCGAAGATGAGGCGTTTCCTATTCTGACATGGCAGCTGAATCGTCTGGCCGGTGATGCTGCTCTCAATCGTAGCGAAACCGATTTCGTTGACAGCAGTATAATCGTCACGGGCACAATGTGGTAGCGGGCCGCCATCAAGATAATCGGTAATCTGTTGATAAGCGACTTTAAAAGGACTGGCGTTTTCAGGGAGGTCAAGGGTAGCGTTATCAATCAACTTCCCAGATTTATGAACCGTTGCGCCGCTATAAAATCCTGTCTGAACGCTGCCTTCGCTGCCGAGAACATCAACGGAGAAACCACCACGTGTCCCGTGGTTGCCGACATGGAAGCCGATGACACCACTTTCAAATTGGACGGTTGCACCGACGATAGCGGGTTCAGGTTCGTAAGGCTCCGGTACATCCCCGCCTCCTGAGACGAAACCGCTCACGGCAATCGGGTCGTAGCCAGCGAACTGGCAGATCATGTCTGTTGTGTGTATCGCAAAAGATAACACACCACCGCCACAATAACCGATAACGGTTTGCACCTCACCGATGAGACCGTCTTTGATGAGCGACTGCAGGCGGATGAGATGCGGTCCCCAGTGTCGTGTATAGTCCACAACGATAGGAATCCCTTTCAGGTCGGCACCCGTGGTCATTGTGTCGACCTCTTCAAGGGAACATCCCGCTGGTTTTTCGAGGAAGATCGCTTTGATGTCCGCCTTCAGAACGTTTTGCATCACTTGAAAATGATGCGGACCCCGGACACAAACCGCAACAATATCTAAATCCTCGCTTTCAAGCATCTGGACATCTGTTTCGTAGTAATTGATAGAATTATCTGGGAAGCCGGGTCCCCAGGTCTGCTGGAATTCTGCTTGACGTTCTGGAGACATGTCTGCGACTGCTACCAATTCGGTTGTCTCACAAAAACGGATGCCGCCTGTATGGCAATACGGATAAGCGTCATCAGGCGTTGAATAACGGGCGGCAATACTACCTAACCCGATAATACCGACACGATACATTGGGATCGCTCCTTTTTTAGTGTCTTTATGCCATAAAGTATAGCAGAAAAATTTTGGACTGTAAACGGAAAACCGAATAGTCCTAACCTCAAATACAAAATATTTGACTTTTTTTTGACTTTGCGTATAATGAAACGGATACAGAGAGGCGATAACCGCACAGTCTTTTGCAAATATTGGTGTTTCTCAAAATAAGCACGGTTCGTAATCGCGCGATTTATTGCGCAGCGGTGAACGTATCGGAGGTGAATATGGCTGGGAACGATGTTGCGTTAGTGGCGCACCTCATGCGCCGCGCAGGGTTTGGAACGACCCGCACCGAATTGGAAACCTACGTCGACAAAGGCTACGAGAAGGTCGTTGATGACCTCGTCCATCCTGAACGCGGGACCCCCATTGATGAAGATATTTTAGAACGCTACTTCGGCGGCGAGGGCGGATATGTCGGCATCTGGATTTATCGGATGCTGAACAGTCGCTGCCCGCTTCAGGAGAAGATGGCACTCTTCTGGCATCACGTCTTCGCAACGGGATTAGGTAAGAATCAGCATATCCTTGCATCCACAAATCAGATCGATATGTTTCGGCGGGTCGGTATGGGAAAAATGCGGGATATTCTGCTGGAACTCTCTAAAGACCCGGCGATGCTCTTTTGGCTTGATAATAACGAAAATCGTAACGGTACGCTTTTGGAGCAGTGGATGGGTGTTGATCCGACGCATATTGTTGGTGGGAATTTTGAACAGATTCAGCCGTTTTCGTAGGACAATGGGACGTGCAATGAATCTTATTACTACGGGACGTGCGATAAATCGCACTACTACGAACCAGGTTTATCTGAAAGGAACATTATCACTACGGACGGATGTGCGATAAATCGCACTACTACGAACCAGGTTTATCTGATCGGTAGGAGGCTATTATGGGCAGACCTTATGGGTTACTGCGTGCTGGGTTTCCGTATCTGAAATGCTTGAGCATGCGGCGGACGACGAATTTTCCGATTGACATCGCGATTGGTAAAGAGGGACGTTTGTATATTATGTGTCGGAGCGACGGCACTGCGATGATTCGGAAATATACGGTTGATGATGAAGACCTCGGGACGATGGGCGGCTACGGACGAGGTGACGGACAATTCACATGGCCGGTGACGATTGTGCCGGATAGCGAGGAAAACCTCTATGTGTCGGATGAATACCTGCATCGGATTGTTGCGTTTAGCAGTGCAGGTGAACATATCGGTACATGGGGTGAACACGGCACAGATCCGGGGCAACTTAACGGTCCTGCGGGGATCGCCTTTGATCCAGACGAGAATCTCTATGTTGTTGACAGCCTGAGCCACCGGGTGCAGAAGTTCACAAAAGATGGCAACTTCCTCTTGGAATGGGGCAGTTATGGCGAGGGTGAAGGTGATTTCAATATGCCGTGGGGTATCGCTGTAGATGAACTGGGGGATGTCTATGTTGCGGATTGGCGGAACGACAGGGTGCAGAAGTTCACCGCGGATGGTGAATTTCTGTTTGCGTTCGGTAAATCTGGGAGTGGGAACGGTGAATTTAATCGTCCTGCGGGGATTGATGTTGATCTGCACGGGGATATCTATGTTGCTGACCGAGGTAATGACCGGATCCAACTCTTCAACGCGGAGGGGCGGTATGTGCAGAAATTCCTCGGCGATGCGACGCTGTCAAAAGTGTCGCAAGCTTACATGATGACGAATGCGAGTCCGAATCGGATGCGGGATATGGCGGATTTGGAGCCGCAGAAATATTTGCGTCAACCAAAATCTGTGGCAGTCAGTGATGATGGGCTGATGTTTGTGCCGGATTTTGGGGCCTATCGGGTACAGGTTTATCAGAAGCAAGCGGTGCCGTTGACGGAGCAGGAGTTTAGTCCGCCGCGTCGGTCAGTTACGTTGCATCAGGAATAGGATTTAAGCTTTAGGCGTGAACGGAAACCCACGGCGTGGGTTTCCTACTACCTTTAATTACAGAGCCAAGTGTGGATATATTACGCACTCGGCTTTTTTATGTACTGTGAAAGTAAACCGAAATATTCAATTGAACGTTGAATGTTATGTTTTTACGGTTTTCTGTACTATCTGAAATATAGTGGAATTGATAAAGTACCTTTATGTTTACACAACTACTCAAGAAGTTTCCGACATCACTCGCAAGGAGGAACCCATGAATTGCAGACATGAATATATGACACTGTTTATCTTCTGTGTCTTTACATTCACAGTAATCGGATGTGCGACCCACACTATCGAACATGATCAAAATGTTGAAGCTTTCTATAGTCCTTGGTTGAATCAGCCCTTTGAAGAATTTCTGGAGGAAAACCCCGATCCGAAACAGTCAACGCCTATAGGTCAAGGTAACCATAGGCATACTTTTGTTTATGACATTGAGTCACAAGCTGAGATTGTTGTCAATCTATTAGCAACATTCGGAGAAACAACTACAGGACACGACGATTACTACCATATCTATGTCTATGTGAATAGTGTCGGTATTATATATAAGGCAGATTACCGGCGCAAGACTGAAAAATGGTAATAATCGCAAAGGCAGCAAATGTTAAAGGATTACTAAGGAGTATATTCAGATGAAATTTAGGAAAAAAGCCTTGGCGTTGGCGGGATGCTTTGCGTTAGGGGTTCTCTTGGCTTGTGGCACGAATGTCAAGCAACAAAATATACATATCGAAAAATCCTTTGCACAGCCGAACCTTGTGCAACAGGTTTCAGCAATGGGTGAAGCTGGGACAGTCCTCTTAATCAGTAAGGCAAAAGATGGTACCGGTTTTACGGGTAGCGGTTTCTTGATTCGACCCGATCTCGTTGTTACGAATGTTCACGTTGTTTCTGGTGTTCACGGGAAGTCGTATAGTCGGCGGGTAAAATCGCTTAAGGAGTCGGCAGCATATACGATCAAAGGGGTTATGGCGAGCGATCCGATTCGCGATTTGGTTATCTTAAAGGTTGAAGGTGAAGGGGCAGGAACCCTCGCTATTGGTGATAGTGATGCGTTGGCACTGCGTGAGGAGGTTATCGCCGTGGGTGCCTTACGTCAAAAAGGCGGGAGCGTCGAAAGCAAAACCGCGAAGGGCGCGATCACCCGTACAACACCCGATTTTTTGAGCATAAAAACTAAACTCCTGCCCGGACACAGTGGGGGTCCGGTGCTAAATAGCAGCGCGGAAGTGATAGGGATTTCTGCACAAGGGGGTACCGAGAGAAGTTCAGGCATTGCTGTTCCTTCAAATCACCTTAAAGCCTTGCTTAATGATATGTCTGCAGCGGAAACACCTTTGGACGAATGGGAAAAGGATCCTCTGATACGCGCTTATGCCTATATCAAGCTCGGCAATGCCAAAGAACGTGACAACGATTATATAGGGGCCGCCAAAGCCTATGGGACAGCTGTCCGTCTAAGCCCAGATTTTGCGGGTGCCTATACCAAACGGGCACTTTTGAAGTCGGTGTTAGGAAGACATAAGTCTGCGATTGCAGACTGGAACGCTGCGATTCGGTTAGGTATGGATTACCCCGATGTTTTTGCCCATCGCGGTGCTGCGAAAAATGCGTTAGGCAATTATCAGGGTGCCATAGAGGATTGTAATATCGCTATTGGGTTAGAGGCGGATTATGCCCAGGCTTATGTCTATCGCGGCAATGCGAAAAAGGGATTAGAAGACCTTAAGGGCGCCGTTGAAGATTATGATGCGGCGATTCGTCTGAAACCGCATCTGACAAACGATGCGCTTGCTGCTGCCCATTTGAAACGCGCGGATGTGAAATCAGCATTAGGTGAAAATAGTGCTGCCATTGAAGATTGTGATGCTGTCATTTATCTAAAACCGAAAGGTGATACTTTGGCTCTTGCTCATTTCAGACGCGCCGAGGCGAAATCAGCATTAGCTGAAAATAGTGCTGCCATTGAAGATTATGACGAAGTTATTCGTCTAAAACCGAAAGGTGACATATTGGCTACCGCACATTTGAAACGCGCGGATGCGAAGGCAGCCTTAGGGGAGAATGAAACCGCCCTCGAAGATTACGATCAAGCCATTCAACTAAAACCGGCAAATGTTATCGTTTTAGGTCTAACCCACTTCAAACGCGCCGATGTGAAGGTAGCATTGGGTAAGACCGAAGCTGCCCTCAAAGATTACGATCAAGGAATTCGACTTGTCCCGATAGATGCGCTGCGTGTTATTGGTTACGTCAGTCGGGCTGAGGCGAAGTCGAATCTCGGGGACGATGCGGGAGTGATCGCGGACTGTGATGCGGCAATTCGGATTGATCCGAATTATGCGGAAGCGTATTATAAACGCGGGCGCGCAAAAATTAGTATAGGCAACACCTCGGAAGCGAAGGCGGATCTTCAAACTGCTTTAAAACTTGCGGTGCAGGAAAACGATAAATTCCTTGAAACCGACATTGCGGAAACGCTTCGTGAATTGGAATGATGGAATGAGATAAAAGCAAAAACACACAAAATGGAGGGACCACTAAACACGTGAAACTAAAATTTATTACGATTATGGCTGCGTTGATGGCGATGTCCGTGCCTGTTTTCGCACAAACTGGCGATATTCAGGGGACTGTCTATCAGCGCAGCAGCGGGCGACCCGTTGAAGGGGCGGATGTCCGCATTATCGAAACAGAACAGACTCAAAAAACTGATAAAAATGGTGTCTTCCAATTCACGGAACTGCCTGAAGGTAAGTATACTTTCGTTGTTACGCATCCGAGTGAAACGACACCAACACAAATCTCGGCTGAGATTAGCAGCGGGGATACAACTGAAATTAAAATATACTTAGGCGAAGCGGTTCAATTAGAGACGGTCATTGTGGAAGGGAAACGACTCCCGCCGACGATTAGTCGTACGGAGGTTCGCGGCAGTGAACTGCTACGGATTCCGGGGACTGCGACCGATGCACTCAAAGGGTTGACCACACTTCCGAGTATCGGGATTCCAAACGATTATTTCGGGGTCCTCTATATTCGGGGCAGCGAGCCGGGTTCCAATCTTTACTATTTAGATAGAACGCCGCTCGGGTATCCGTTTCACTGGGGCGGTTTGCTTTCGACGATCAGTTCAGAAACGATTGAGGATATTGACATCTATCCGGGGGGTTACGGTGCCGAATTCGGATTAGATTCGCAAGCCGTGCTTGACATCCACGCGCGCGAGAGTCTTGCGGAACGGTTAATCGGAAAATTTAACCTGAATATCCTCTACTCTGAAGGGTTGCTTGAAGGTAGGATAGGCGATAAAGGGTATGTCTCCGCTTCTGGACGGCGGAGTTACTTAGACCTGATCGCTGGTCCGATCATTGAATCGCAGACGGGACAGGAGCAGCAGCTGCCTTATTTCTCGGATTATCAACTCAAGTTTGCTTACGCTTTCGGTGAAAAACATCATCTTACGGTCAACACCTTCGCTGCGACCGACCATTTTAAAATTGTGGAAGACACACAGTCAAATGTCGTTCAAGTGCGGGAGTCGGCACCCTCTTCTGCCGTATTCAAAAACGGTTTTAATGGGCAAGGCATCCATCTGCGTTCAGACTTCACTGAAAATCTCACGTCACATTTATCGCTCACCCGTTCCTTCAATTTCCTCACGCTCGATTTTAGAGGCGTAGTCTACGAGTCGTATACGCGGGGCCCCGAAGGGGAATGGGTGTTAGATGAGGTAGACTACGCCCACTACGACGTGAATGTGAAAGTGCCGGTCTACACGTTGCGGGAGGATATATCCTATGAACTTACGCCTACCTTTCAGGTTGAGCCCGGTTTCCTCTTATCGTTTAGTCCTGCAAACAGTTTTGAAGACGGCAGATTTCCGGAATACGGAACGACCCGTGAAAGAGAAGTTGTTGTAGAGATCACTGAGAGTGGTGAGGTTGTCGGAGAAGTTATTGAACAAGAGTCCGGGATAATCAATATAGAAGAGATACATGATGAATTCGGACACGATTTTTATCGTGCTGAGGGTTACCTACAGGGCCGCTACGATCCGCTTGAGTCTTTATCGGTTGCGCTTGGCGTTCGGTTGGATTATTTGAATGTGACGGAGGAGCTCTCTATTCAGCCGCGGGGAAGTGTGAGTTACCAGCTGCCGGGGGGTTCTAATCTCCGTTTTGCTTATGGTCAGTATGAACAGAGCCCGCAACCGGCTCAGGTGTTAGCAGAAGACAGTAATCGTGGGTTGGAGTCGAGTCTGACGCGACACTATATTATGGAACTTGAACATCCGCTTTCGTCGCGAACGGAGCTGAAGTTCGCCACGTATTACAAAGACGCGCAGGGATTGATCACAGCCGATGAAGTGTCGAACTATCTCAATCAGGGTGTGGCGTACGTCGGGGGCGCGGAGGCATTTCTACGCCATCGGATTCCGGATAAGTTCTTCGGTTGGATTTCTTATGCCTATACGCATGCCGAGCGGCGTGAGAATCCGAATGCTGTCTATAGACCTTATCTTTTTGATAATACGCATATCCTTAGCCTCGTTGCGAACTGGACCTTCAATCCTAATTTTGAGATCGGGGCGAAGTGGCAGTATTTAAGCGGTACCTCGGAGGTGCCTGTGAGTGCTGTTGCTCTGGTTCAGGATCCGGTGACGCGTGGGTTGAACCCGCTTTTAGCGAGTGCGGACGAGCAATTAAGTGTGGAACTTGCGCCTTATCATAAATTGGATATCCGGTTGAGTTATAAATGGAACGTCGGCAGCACGAAGATAGGCGGTTTCATTGAGGTGCTGAATGTATACAATCGCAAAAATACGGTAAAATTCGTTTTTGAAGAGGTAACGCTTGAGGTTCAAGGGGAGGCGGTTCAGGTTGATCGTGAAGTTTTTGACGCGCCTCAGTTTCCTCGGATCCCCTATTTTGGGTTGACAGTTGAATTTTGAGGGTAGAGATTTGCGATTAAAATGCGGTTCTGGTATAATGCCACTGTAGCAGGAGAAAACAATGAAAATTGGGATTGTGTTTGGTGTCTGTATGCTGGTGCTCGCGGGTTGTACGAGTGTGGAGTACCAGAAGATGCAGGCGGAACGGGATCAGCTGCTGAAGAATTATGAGGACCTCCGCGAGGAGAACAGTGAGCTGAAACTGAAAGATGGAATCACCGATATGCTTCTCGGGAAGTGGCGGTTCCTGAACCTTGAGATGGCGGAGAGCGGTGTCACACAGGAAGTTGCGGAAGCGAAAGCTGCGCTTTACGCGCTTGAGTTGAAGAATCTTACGCTCGAATTCTTTGAAGAGAAAGACATCTACCATTACCGAGGCAAGAAGGGTGGTACGGAGGTTTCCGGTCAATGGACTGTCATCACTATCCGATATGGCGATGAGCCGTTTCCGTTTGTCCGGTTTATCAAACGCGCCGGTCCGGAGCTGGAGCAATTGCTGTTTGCGGCGACTGCGGATGGCAGGGCACTCGGATTGTCGAGCGCGCCGGGACTGGATACGGCGCGGGATATTAGTATCTCGGTTACGCCTGATAGGTTGTATCTCACGATGCACGGTCAGATGCAATCGGGTCCAGTGGGTTGGGTCCAAAGTGGTGGTGTGCGCTGTTATTTTGAGAGGGTTAACGAATGAAAATATTAACGGTTTTTAGCCTGACCTTTGTGTGCTACGGGCTGCTGGTTTTTGCGGGCTGCACGTCGACGGAATATCAGCAGATGCGGAACGAACGGGAACGACTCCGCGCGGTGTATGAGGAAGCCCGGATAAAAAACGACAGACGGCCTGTTAAGAATAAGCTTGAGCAGGACATCCTGGGAACATGGCAGTTTCTTGACATAGAAGTTTTGGAAAGCGATCTGAGCAATGAGATTGCGTCGGTAAGAATTGCGCTTATCAAGTCCAAACGTAAAAACCTGAGTATTCGCTTTTTTAAAGAGAACGAGATCCGTTTTTACGCGGGTGAAAACGGGGATATCAAGGTTACAGGTGAGTTTCAGATCAAAGTTGAGCGTATCGCTGAGGTTTTGTATCCGAAGCTTGCGATGAATCAAGGGACAGGCGTGACCCCCGGAGAGTTTTTATTGGATAGTCCAGGGGCATTGAACGCCGGTCTTGGCGCGCCCAATGTCTTGGTTGAGGTGGCGGATGATCGGCTCTATCTGACATCAGGCGCAGGGGTATCGCCGACACCGACACCTGACGGCTGGGTACACAGCGACGGCATCAGGTATTCTTTCAAACGTATTAAATAGGAGGCGCGTAACAGTGAAAATATTAACAATGTTCAGCATTATGGCAATAGTGTTCACGGGTTGTGCAGTGTTGGCACCGCAAGAGGCACAAGAGGAACGCAGGCGGTTGCTTGCGATGCAGGACGCTGCGCGGGAGCGACATAATCCAGACAGAATTAGGCAGGCGGTCAAGGACCTTCTTGTCGGCAAATGGCAGTATGTAGGATTAGAAGTCGAGGAGGGAAGCGTTAATGCGCAGCGGAAAAAACCGATGACACAGCAGCTGGTGGATCCACTGAATACGGTTGTAGCGAAGCTGCCGAAGAGTCTTACCGGTAAGAAAGCATCGGCACCTGAACAGGTGGCATCCCCAAAAGATGGCCAGAACCCAGCAGCAAACCAACAAAACCCGCAGCGGGAGGCAACGCGGCTGCCACCGGTTGAGGTTACAGATGAGAAATCAAATCAGCGGATATTGGGGGCAAAAGCTGCACTCGTTGCGTCTACACGCAAAAATCTGATCCTTGAATTTTCAGAGGATCGTAGTTCTTACTATTACAATGGTAGTAATCGCGGCACGAATGCGACAGGACAGTGTTATGTTACCACGAAGCGTCACGGAGACGATCCGCTCGCGTTTATCCGTTTTAATCGGCGGACGGGACCGGAGTTGCTTGAATTTCTTTTCGGTTCTGAGGCGGTAAAACAGATAGCCGCGAAGGAAAAACAGAAGCGTGCTAAGATGATGCAGAGTCGGAAAATGGGTATACAAGGGGCACGGAAAGCTGCTGCGAGAAAAGCTTCCTACACAATCGCTTCAATGGCAAGCATTACGGTCACAGATGATACACTCTCTTTGGTGCTCTATGGGGAGATGCAATTAACACCAAGGGGTTGGATGCGTACTGGGGGTTTGCGATGTACTTTCAAACGGATCGAATCTGAATAAATACCCCTGGAACAGTTGCCAAACGTTCTTGACATTTCAAGATGTTTCTGATATTATAATCCTAATATTTATCAAGACACATTTTGAAGGTAGGTTATGTTGTACCAAAAGTTCATAAAACAGACATATAAAAAAATACAAAAGACTTACTGCCTGTTTGCCTTAATAGCCTTTGCTGGGTTGTTTTTCTATCAACACTTTGCTTATGGCCAGCAACACGTCACCGTTGACAGAGAAAATGGAGACAGATTTACGGGTATTTGGCGCGGGTCTACCGACACACATTTTGAAATTGAATATAACGGACAGATTTTACGGTTACCGGTGACAGGTGCCACTATTCGTTTCATATCGGAGCTCGCGAATGTGCCCGATGGAACGGCTGCGAAGTATTATCGTAATGGGCTGGCATTGCTGGAGTTAGGGCTTCCTGATTCGGCGCAAGGGCGGTTTACGGCTGCGATTGAAGAGTTTCCGAGGTATCCGGCTGCCCATTATCAACTCGGTTTACTTTACAAAGCGATGGGCGACACTGCCAATGCGCTGGAAAGATTCCGTTCAGTGGCAATTCTTGATGCGGCGAATTTTGACTTGGTGCCGCATTTTCAGGAGTTTGGCAACACTGCCCTCGTCAATGAGGCTTACGCGGAAGCCGTGGATAACTATCAACTGATCCTGACGTATTATCCGGAACATGAATCTGTCCCAGAATTGAGCTATATCACCGGATTCCTACTCGCTGAGGAATTAGAAGCGGACAGCGAAGCGTTGTCTCTCCTTGAATCGGCGATTAAAGCGTACCCGAACCTGTTGTCACATGAAAAGGCGTTGTTCTTAGTTGGAAAACTGCAGGCGCGAACCGGTCAGTTGGAAAACGCGCTTCACACTTTACACGGATTTGTAATGCGTTATCCGGTAAGTGAATGGGTTTATGATGCACTTCTCACTCGGGCTGATGTCAACTTGAAGTTGGGTAGGGCGGCGGAAGCCGAAAACGAAGTGAGAAAAGTTCAAAAGATGACGACAGATGAAGCGATCAGTGAGCGTGCAAAACAGATTCTGGATCGGGCGCGATGGACCCTCTACACGGCGGCAGATGGCCTTCCGGACGACCATGTGCAAGCTATTGCCGCTGAGGGGACACAGTTATGGGTAGGTACGCCGAACGGGGTGATGCTATTTGAGACGACTTTTGATAAATGGATGGCAAATGCGGAGGTGTCACAGTTGATTAACGATTCGGTGGAGCAGGTGCCGGATGTGCGATCCATTGTCGCGAATAACAGTGAGGTATGGATTGGCACCCGCACACAGGGGGCGATCCATTATAACAAGTTGACGCGCGAAATTCAGACATATCCGCTTACCGCCGAATTTCCAGCGTGGGTCAAAGACATAAAAATGGATGAGACTGAGATTTGGTTCGCTACCAATGGCGGGGTTGTCCGTAAGATTCGAGGCGAGGTCAATACTTCGCTGATTTACAATAGACGGCAAAGTTTCATCCCTGCGGATAATATTGAGGCGTTGTTGTTGACCCCTACAACCCTTTGGGGGGCTTCAGCAGATGGCGACATCGTGAGATTTGATAGGGAAGATGGGGAGTGGGATATCCTATATCGTTCTACTGAAATCCCGGAGGGCACGACGGTTATCGGATTTGATGCTGCGAAGGATCAACTACTTTTTACGTGGTTCAATGCCGCTGACAAGTCTAACGGTTATTTTCGGGCAGATATGGATGGCGCGAATGGAAAATTGACATCCATTGACACAGGTATAGAAAATGAGAACGACTTAAGGAATATTTACATCAGAGGCGCTGTGGACAATTCACCGGTCATTCCGGCAGAGAATGAACCGCTCCCCGTAGAAACGCCGGAGCCGCTGGAATCCGAGCCTTCTCCTGAAACAGAAGCATTAGAAGTTGAGCCGTCGGCACCTGCTGTTCCTTTGGTGCTGTGGATAGCGACGAACGGTTCTTTTTACACACATCACACGCGTTCTGGTGAATGGAAAGATACGATGACCCCACAAATCGACTCGGGTGACTTCATAATAAATGCGCTCGTTGTCGCGAACAATCGGGTGTGGATAGCAACGAATAACGGTTTGGCGACAATGAAGGTTGAATGAACCGAGGTCGCGGACATATCTCGGATTAAAAATATGGAACCGACTGCCACAAAACTTGTTACGCGCTGGGCAGCTGCCGAAGCCATACAGGTCAAAGATGAATTGGTTGTTGAAGAACCGCTTGAGATCCGGGTTGGGCAGCAGAGTTTAATCGTTGTGATGCGGACTCCGGGACACGATTTTGAACTCGCAGCGGGTTTTCTTTATACGGAAAGTCTGATCAGTTCTTGCGATGACATTGAAATCATTGCGTATTGCGATGAAGCGGTTGCTGAAACGCGGGATGGCGGTTTATCGTTGCTACGGAACATTGTCAACGTTCAGCTCACAGGAGAACGCGGGCTTGAGGCACAATCGGGTTGGCAACGCAACTTCCATGCGAATGCAAGCTGCGGACTCTGTGGTAAAATGACGATTGAATCTGTTCGGCAACAGGTGTCGCCGCTGGATTCCGGGTTTTGTATGAATCAAGCGGTGCTGTATCAGCTCAATGACCGACTAAGACAGGCACAATCGGTTTTTGAAAAGACGGGCGGTCTTCACGCTGCGGGTTTATTTGATGAAACAGGTAAGCTCCTGATTGTTCGGGAGGACATCGGCAGACACAACGCTGTAGATAAGGTGATCGGTCAGGCGTTACTATCTGATTTGGTGCCGCTTGAACGGCATATTTTGATGGTGAGCGGTCGCGCGAGTTTTGAAATTGTGCAAAAGGCACTTTTTGCGCGTATTCCGGTTGTGGTTGCTGTTTCGGCTGCGTCTACACTCGCGGTTGATCTTGCCGCGGAAGGAAACTTGACGTTAATCGGTTTCATGCGGGGGCAGCGGATGGCGGTCTATAGCTGTCCGGGGCGCATTTGCCATGAAGTGTGAGAGAACGAAAATAGGTGTGTAGACAAGTTTTTGCTATCTTTTTCGGATTCAGCGTCTCTATAATAACAAATAAAACTTCTTAAAGGGAGCGAAATTATTATGGTAACCTTCTTGAGCGGCATCCAAAATCTCGTTAATTTGCTGTTCTTAGTGGCGATTATTGGGACGATAGGTGTTTCGTGGTTCTATGCCCATCGTTTGAAAAAGCAGTACCGGGCGGACTTTCCGTGGAGTAAAACTGCTGCTATCGTCGGGATAGAGATCCTACTTTGGATCGGATTTACGCTTTTGTGGGGCATAGTGAAAGCGTTCTGGTGGTTAATTATCATCGTCGCTGTTATAGCGATTGTGCTTATCTCGCGTAAGAAGCGAAAGTACGTTTGAGGAAAATGGTTGTAACGGGTCAGTTTTCTGCGGATTCCCCTTAGGCGGGCACGTCGCTTATGGGGTTTTTGCTGGGGGTATTTGATAGGGGTATTTGATAGGGTATTTCTGCGGATTTCTGTGGATTTCTTCAAAGACACCGCAAAACCTCACCAGCGGGTTTCGCAAACTGACCTGTCCACTAAAAATCAGAGAGAAGAAATAGGAGGTAATTATTGATGTCAAAAACATATCGCATTGGTTTTGCGTCGCTTGTACATGATCACATTTGGGGTGAACTGCGGCATTGGCAGGCGCATCCGAAAATTGAAATCGTCGCGGCAGGCGATGTCAATGCGGAGTTACGTACACAATTTCATAACGAAACGGGTATTGAGAACATCTATAATTCTTGGGAAGAGATGATAGCAGAAGCGGACTTGGATATTGTTCAAGCATCGGCAGAGAATAACGCTGGTGCGGACATCGTTGCGGCCGCAGCGGCGAAGGGCATCCATGTCGTTTCGGAAAAACCGATGGCGGCGCGGCTTTCGCAGGCGGACCGGATGGTCGCTGCCGCGGAAGATGCCGGAACTTTACTGATGGTGAACTGGCCTACGGCGTGGAGTCCTGCAATCAATACAGCGATGACTCTCATCAAGGACGGCGCGATCGGTGATGTTTTCTACTTCAAATGGCGTTCTGCACATAACGGACCGAAGGAAATCGGATGCTCTCGCCATTTTTACGAATGGCTCTACGATGAAGAGAAAAACGGTGCTGGGGCATTGATGGACTACTGCTGTTATTGTGCGGATATGTGTGCTTACCTGCTCGGTCTTCCGGAACAGGTCACTGCTTTTCGGGGTACTTTCGTCAAAGACTATCCTGTGCCAGATGATAACGCCGTGATCGTCATGAAATATGGGAACGCTTTCGGCATTACAGAAGCCTCTTGGACACAAAAGGTCGGTTATGTTACGCCGAATCCGGTGGTTTATGGCACTGAAGGTGCGTTGATGGTAACTGGCAACGAAGTTCATCTGCATCCGGCGGGCAGCGATGCCGAAGTGGTAACGCCTGAGCCGTTGCCGGAAGGACAGCGCAATGCGGCGGAATACTTTATTCACTGCTTGGAAACGGGCGCGCCTATTGAAGGTTTGTGCAGTCCCAAAGTGAGTCGGGATGCACAAGAAATCCTCGAAGCAGGCTTGGTATCAGCAGATAGTGGGCAGGTCGTCAACTTACCGATTTCGTAAATGAACAGCGGCGCGTTTCAAACCGCGCGCGCAGCAGACTAAGGAGAATCTATGAGCGATAGAATCCCGATTGCCTTACAACTGTATTCCGTTAGAGACGATTGCGCTGGCGACCTATCTTTGACGCTTCAAGCCGTCGCACAGATGGGCTATGAAGGTGTTGAGTTTGCTGGTTACTATGACCGGACCGCCGAGGAATTGCGTGGGATGTGTGATGACCTTGGATTGAAAGTTGCCGGAACGCATACCGGATTGAACACGCTTCTCGGTGATGAACTTGCCGAAACAGTTGCGTTTAATCAGACACTTGGCAATCCCTATTTGATTGTGCCGGGGTTAGCCGAGGCATATCGTAATTCGCAGCAGGCGTGGCTCAACACAGCGAAGATTTTCAACGACATCGCCGAAAAAATTGCTGACCAAGGGATGTTTTGCGGTTATCACAACCATACTGTCGAATTTGAGACATTGGAGGGTAAAGTTCCGTGGGACACGTTCGGCAGTAACACCCGCGATGATGTCGTGATGCAAATTGATATTGGTCACACACTTCGCGCCGGTTCTGACCCTGTGTCGTTTATTGAACGCTATCCGGGGAGGTCGAAACTGGTACACATCAAAGAATACGCCAGCACAAATGGCGAGGCACTCATCGGTGAGGGTGAGATCCCTTGGGACGATGTGTTTGCGGCGTGCGAAACCGTCGGGGGCACCGAGTGGTACATCGTCGAGCAGGAGAGTTATCCGTACCCACCGCTTGAGTGTGCTGAACGGTGTATTGACGCGCTACGAAAGATGGGGAAAATTTAGGTTTGCTTGCATCCGAGGGGCGCGTTGACACTATTGAATCAGACCTTTTGCTCTGGTGGGAAGACTTCTATGTTCCTGTTTTCGAGTATGTGCTCCCGAAGATGGGGACTTTGGAAGAAAAAAAAGTGCTGGAATTAGGTACTGGGACAGGTGGCACAGCGACGCTGTTGGCGAAACGCGGGGCATCTGTTGTTGGCATTGATCTACTCCCTTTTCGCCTCACTGAAGCACAAACCCGAGCATCGGAGCACAACGTCGGCGAGTCTGTTGACTTCGCGTTGATGGATGCGATGCACCTTGCCTTTCCAGATAATACCTTCGATTTCATAATCTCCAAATCTGTGTTGGTGTTTACAGAACACTCGGAAACTGCCAAAGAGTGTTACCGCGTTCTGAAACCCGGGGGTCAGGCGATTTTCATTGAAAATATGCGGTATCACCCGCTGGTGTGGCTGTATCGCAAAGTGTTTTTGAAGTATTCTGGTAAGTTGCGCTATTTCTCACGCCGCGATATTGAGACCGTGGGTGCTGAATTTGAGAGGTTGGAACACCGTGAATTTCATCTCTCGGCGGTGAGTGCGCTGTTCTGGCAGAAGTGCCTTTCTATCCCAACCCTTTATAGAGGGTCCCTCCGTCTGCTCAAGGCAATTGATATATTTCTCCTTAAATGCTTTCCCTTCCTGAAACGGCTCTGCTGGATCACAGCGATGATTTGTCATAAGCGGTAAAGATAGATTGCTTCTTGATTGTTACCCATATTCAACAAACGCGTTAATTTCTGTAGAGGTTAGCATTTAGGTTTCCTCACGATTTATGTTTCCGATGACCAAGGCGATTACCATCAGTCCGGTGATCAGTCCTATTGCGCCGCGTGGTAGACTAACTCGCCGCCCATAATTGTCGCTATCAGATTAATTTCATAATGCGCTGCATCCCATTCAAAGAGAATCAGGTTGGTTTCTGCCGCTACATGCGCTGCTGCGTTGAGCAGACGCATCGGTTGTAGTGTGGCGAGGGATACTGCTTCTTTAAGCGAAATGCCTGCGAATCGGACGCTGTTTTCGATGCCGCGCGCCAATTCAATGGCGGAACCGGCGAGATATTCCGTGCCGACTAAACGGACACATCTTTCTGCGGTCAGCTCGACCGATTTTCCTGCAAACTGATAGATACCCGGTTGCCTGCCTGCAAGGGCGACAGCATCGCTGACGAGGATACAGCGGTCAAGCGTCTTGGCACGCAGCATTGACTTGGCAACGGAAGGCGGTAGATGATGTCCATCAACGATGAGACTTGCCCAGAGTTCATCGGCTCCGAGCTGCTCCCAGATATAGTTGGGGTGTCGTCGGATGTGCGCGTGTGCGCCGTTGCCGAGGTGTGTGGAGAGTTTCGCGCCAGCATTAATCGCGGCTTGAATCTCGTCCGATGCAGCGTTCGTATGCCCCAAAGCGACGACAGTCCCATCGGCTACCAGCTTTTCAATAAACGGGATGGCGTTTTTTTTCTCAGGCGCAAGGGTTACGATGGCGATTTGACCTTCGGCGATGTCCTGCCACTGCCGAAATTCGTCCCAGTCGGGTTCTCTGACGTGTTGCAACGGGTGTGCGCCGCGCGGTCCGTCTTCAACGGAGATGTAGGGGCCTTCAAGATGAACTCCGAGGACAGCGTGGTCAACTAAAGCATCGGCTTTACACGCTTCTACGATGGCGCGCAGGGAATTGCTAATAGCGTCGAAAGAGGCGGTCACGACTGTTGGACACAGGAAACCGGTGCCGACCCGCCAGAGGGCGCGTACCATCGCACACACGTCTTCTGGTGTAACGGTGGCAACGTTGAGGTCGAATCCTGCGAAACCGTTCACTTGAAGGTCTATCAGTACTGGTGCGATCCATATCTTGCTATCTGCGGCGGTTACTTCTCGAATGGACTGCACACGATTGTCTGTGAGAACGATTTCGGTAGGAGTGTTATGAAAGAGGGTGTGTCCGCTGAATTTCATGTTTGGTTTTAAGTTTAACACATCTCACGCGTTCTGGCAAATTAAAATTCTACAAGAAAAAAGTATTGCTTTTTCAGTGGAATTCGGTTAAGGTATAGTAAAAATGGATGTGGAGGATACAATGGAATATTTAGCTTACGGAAAAACGGGTTTAGAAATCTCACGACTCTGCTTCGGTGCAGGACATCTCAATAAAACCTGCGATAGTTATGCAGCGGGTGGTCAATTGATGTTGAAGGCACTTGACGAAGGGATTACCTTTTGGGATACGGCTGAAGGGTACGGGAGTCAACCCCACCTCGGAGAAGCGGTCCGCCAGATTAGTAGAGATGAAGTGGTGATTCAGACGAAGACCGGGGCGAAAGATTACGAGGGTGCTAAGGCGAGCATTGCGCGTTCTCTCAAGGAGATGCAAACGGACTATTTAGATGTTCTGCTGTTGCACGGTGTTTCAAGCCCTGAAGATTTGGTGTCACGGGAGGGGGCGTTGGAGGCGTTCCGAGAAGCGAAGACAGCTGGCAAAATCCGAGTTATCGGTTGTTCTACACATATTTATACAGGTGCTGTGATGGATGCGGTGATTGATCATCCGGAACTTGAGGTTATCCTGGCGACAGCGAATAAAGAGGGTAGGATGTTAGAGGGGGGTCCCTTTGATAAGCATTTGGAATACCTCCAGCGCGCCTATTACCTCGGCAAGGGTATCAGTATTATGAAGGTGATTGTAGCGGGTGATATTCCGGAGGCAGAGATGCCAGAGTGGATTGAGTGGGGTTTCAATCTGGAAACGGCGCATGCGATCAATCTCGGTATTAGTGAATACCAGCATATTACGTTAGATGTCGGGCTTGCACGGGCGAGTGCAAGAAGGCGTTTGATACAGCGCAAAGCAGCATAACTTGTCTTTTGTCGGATATGAAACAATTACGCGGCAAACCGCTTAAGGATTTTTTGAAACAGACGCAACTGCCAGAGAGAGAACTGGTTTTTATCCTGCAAGATGTGCAGGACCCGGTGAATGTGGGGTCTGCGTTTCGGATAGCGGATGCGTGCCGTGTGAAAGAAGTTATCCTGACAGGTATCAGTGCGCAACCGCCGCATCCACTTGTGCGTAAAGTTGGGCGCGGGAAACATCGCCGGGTGAAATGGCGGTATATAGAGCAAGCGGCTGACGCGATTGTGTCGCTCAAAGCGGACGGCTACACAAGTTGTGCGCTGGAGGTTACGGCGGAGTCCATCCGCTACGATGCGGTGGACTATCCCGACAAAATCTGTCTCATCGTGGGACATGAGGATCATGGGGTCACGAAGCGGACGCTTGCTGCTTGCGATATGGTTATTTTTCTGCCGATGTATGGGACGGGTGCATCGTTGAATGTTCATGTTTCGTTGGGTGTTGCTGCCTATCATATCTTGCACCAGCAGTAATATTGGGGTATGGTACAGAGAGAAAGGATTTTAGATGCAGAAAACGATGCGTGCGATTATGTGTCACGAAGTTTGGGATGGTTCAGGAAGGTTCGGATTCTATTAAGGTGCAACTGGTGCCATGAGGTTTATGTGTGTTCGTTGCGTTTTCCAGCGAGAACAGCTGACTCAGTTGCCGCTGTGAAGACAGCATTAATCGCCCCGAAAAGCGTTGGTAAGTTATCTATACTGAAGCTTGTTCTGTTTTGGGTAAAACGGTCATTAACAAGTTTCCCAAATTGCCATCGTTCACCGTCGCTGACAATGCCGTAGACAGGGACATCTGGTGCGTCATTGATTTTTTGTGCGGCTACGAGTTCTGCGAGGCATTGCCCCCAGCCCTGCTCAAAATCGTTTTTCTTTGCCTCAACGAGAATTATTAATTGAGATGGCAAAGTCGCAGTCGGAAAATGGAAGTGACATCGACTTTGCCGATAGTCTGTTTAACGCGGTAACAGATTATTTACGAACTGTCACTGTTCGACAATGGATTGAGACTTCGGAGAGGACAGTATTGATAATGACATCAATCAGGTTAGCCTGGGTCATAATTTCATAATCGGTTGCCCCACCAGCCATGGCTGCTGTATCAACTTCGTTGATCGGTATCAAACCCCACAGCACATACCATTGTCGTGACTCAATCATATCGGTGCCTTGCGCGCCCTTACCGATTTGATGTACATGGGTTGAACAGCCGATGACGAACAGCATGGCTGCAATGATTAAGACAGCGGAACATTTTTTGAACATAAGTTTCTCCCTGGAGTACGCGTTTGCACGCGTCTGATTTAATCGGTTATTAGGTTAATGGATCCAATTGATGACTCAATGGCTCGCAGTTCGGTTGGGTACACATCTCTGGGGATTCGGTAATTGACCTCAAAGACGAGGGTTTCGGGTGCGTCGCATATCAGTTTAATGCGTACAAAATCGGCATCGATGACCATCAATTGATGGATGCGAAATGCATCTTTCATGAAAATTGCCTGCTGAACCGTTGCGTTCGGAAATTGGTTCTGGTAGGCAGTTTTGAGCGTTTTTAGCAAGGTTTCGTCTGGTGCGGTCTCCACACCCTTTAGTTTTGACACGATACACATTGCCAGCGAATCTTCATTCAGGAATATCCAGCGTGGTACTATCTGTAAGTCCTGTGGCGTGCGCTGGGGTTCCAATTTGTTGATGACTTGCGCGAGCATTGAATCGTCAATTTTTTTCCAATTCTTGGGTGGTGCTATTTTGATTCTGAGCGTTGCATCTGTTACTGATGGCTCCAGTCGGGTTTTATCAACCTTAAAAGCGAGCGTTTCATAAGGTTGTTTCGCGGTATTAGGCGAATCACACCCGCCGAACCCGCTGATTATGATGCTGCATAATAGGAATTGGAGGAATCTTGAGCGATTTTTCAATATTTGCTCCGCGAAAGTTATAAGTGTAATACAATTCGTGATTTGTCGGTGTGAACTGTTGGCATTCACGCGTCAATTGTAGGTTATTTTTTAATTAAATTCAACAAAAAAGCGGTATCTCAGTATTTTAGATTTGACTGCTTTGGCTAATTCTGGTAGAATACTCGGAAATACAAAAAACAGTAAGAATAACCTAAGGCGAAAAACGATGACCGAGGAGACAAGACGGTAGGCAATCCCTGCGGTGTCTTGCTTAATTTTTTTATGAAAATTACGGAGATTGAAGCGATTCCATTGCGGGTGCCTTATGAGGAACGGATTCGCAAAAAATACTACCACTTTGCAATGACAGAGTTGGTCACGGTCTATAAATTCTATACCGATACCGGTCTTGTCGGTCTCGGAGAGAACCCGGGACCCCCTTTTGAGCAATCGGTGTTGGACACCTATCTCGGCACGAATCCGTTCGATCATCTGATGGGTGAAGGGCGTTTTAACCTTGATATGGCGTGCTACGACTTGATGGGTAAACACCTCGGCTTGCCAGCGTGGAAGCTCATGGGACAGCAGGTGCGGCAATGGGTTGCGATGGGGTGGTGGATGCCGTGTATGTCTCCGGAAGATACCGCTGCTGAGGTTGAGGTTGCCGCTGAACGGGGATACCGCGGGCTCAAGTGCAAGGCACGCGCTTTTTACGATGTCGTTGCGCAAGCAGAGGCGATTCAGGCGGTCGCGCCTCCCGATTTCCGTGTGGAGTTTGACTTCAACGGTTCGTTGATCAACGTTGAGAAGGCACTCCCTATTTTGCGGGAGTTGGAGAAGATCCCTGTTGTTAAAGGGCTTGAAGAACCGATTTTTGCGTATGATATGGAGGGGTGGCGGCGGTTACATCAAGAGATTCGGATTCCGTTTTATCTGCACGGTGTCGGTGTTATCCGAGAAGGTGCGTCGCGTCAACCTTCCGGGCCTTGGATCGGTCTGCGGGCAGGCGATTTTGACGGTGCGCTGTGTAGCCATGAGAGTGTCAAAAGTGCTTTGGCATCCGGATGGGCTTTTGCTGCTGCGAACACGCCGATTCTGCTACAATATGTCGGCACTGGCATTACGGCTGCGTTTGCATGTCATCTCGGAGCCGTGATGCCGACTGCTATCTTGCCGGGTGTTACTGCCAGTCACGCTTATGAAGATGACTTAATTATTACGCCACACAAAGTTCAGCGCGGGTTTATGCAAGTGCCAGAGGGTGCAGGTTTAGGGGTGGTGTTAGATGCGGATGCTGTGAAACGGTATTCTCAAACCGCTGAGCCGCAATGGGATAGACACATCTCTGTTGTCACTTTACCGGGTGATATAAAGCATTACTATCGAAACTTACAACAGGCAGAACGGCTCATGAAACAGGGTGTGGACGACTCTTATGCCCCCGGTGTGCAGCTGGAGGAGTGGGAAGACGACGGTAGCGAAGCGTTTGATAGGTTATTCAAGCGGCTACAGGCGAGTGATTGGCCGGTGTGGGAGGCTCCGGAATCTTAAAAATTAGCAATTGGAATGAGCGATGAATCGCCCTACTACGAACCTAAGGTTTGGAATGAGCGATGAATCGCCCTACTACGAACCTGAGGAGTGAAATGTTATGATGACCCCTAAACAGCGGTATCTGTTTGATGTTACGGGATACCTTCATCTGAAGAATGTGCTGAGTGCAGAAGAACTGAAGGCGGCGCAAGACGCGGCGAATGAATATATCAATACGCCTCCTGAAGAACTGCCACCCGGGTTCGATTCCAGCGGTAAACATCTCCCGAATGGTTTTGCTTTTGCGAAACCGTTAGAGGCACTCACGTTGCATCGATCTACCTGGCCCATCATCAAGGAGTTGACGAATGATAGACCGCAACTGTTTCGCGGGACGATGATTGCGGATCGGGCGGGAATGTCGGAGTCGGCGGAGGGGCTCCGTTTGCATTGTGCACGCGAAGATTTCGGCTGGCACTGTAATCGCTATGAGGTCCGAAACGGTCGCATCTTTTGTGATGATTTTGTGGTTTTTCCGTATCTGTATGACGTTTATCCTGGAGATGGCGGGTTGTTGGTTGTTCCGGGGACGCACAAAACTGTTTTTGATCGGCCGACACATCTTTTCAACGACGGAAAGATTGAAGATGTTGATGATATTCCACCCGGTGTGGTTAACGTCACACCAAAGGCGGGGGATGTGGTGATTATCTCTGAACTGCTGACGCACGGTGCGTTGCCTTGGCGACCAAAGGATCGGTATCGCTGTATCCTAACTTTACGCTACAGACCGCAACACCGGGGTGAGAGTCGTGTGTCTGAGGAGGTTCGGGAACGGTTGTCGCCGGAGACGCTGGAACTTATTTCTCGTGCGGACCACACGCATACGAAAGAGATTGTTAAGCAGGATGTTGTTACATTGACGTAAAATTTTTGCCTAATTGCATATCTACCCGTTCAGAGGCAGGGTTAGGACGATAAAGACAATCGTTATAACAATAGAGTCAGGAGGAAGATTTGTGATTTCTACAGTTGTCTTTGCTTGCTTGTCTCTTAGTGTAACAGAACACTCCGTTGCCGTTTGTTTTAACGGAACTTGAGCACCAGCACTAAGCATTTCTTGCAATATGGTAATATCGTTCACTATTTTTACTTTGCTCCCCACACGATGTCACGCTGAATCCTATTCATATCATCAATTGTCGCGTCGAAACTACCAACTTCAATGCCGAACTCGGGATCAATATCAGCAGGTATAAGTGTGTGCCCGCTTTTGCGTCTCTTTTGACCCTCTTCTAACGGCATCAATGCTTTTTCTGCTATGTATACTTTAACCTGATCGGCTTTAATCAGCTCACTCTCCTGATAACCGTTTTCCTCGGCAACTTTTTTGAGGTGCGGTTTAGCGTGGTTGAGCATAATGAGCGTGTTAAGTTCCTTAACGATGTAATCGCTGTGGGTGGTGATGAACACTTTAACGCCTATGTTCGCGAGGCGTGCAAAAAGTCTGGCGATGCGGCGTTGGTTTTCGGGATGGAGACTTAATTCGGGTTCATCTATCATGAGCAGATCGCCTTTTTCG
Source organism: Candidatus Poribacteria bacterium (assembly GCA_963668035.1). GTDB lineage: Bacteria > Poribacteria > WGA-4E > WGA-4E > WGA-3G > WGA-3G. The sequence continues at coordinate 4,082,802 of OY764073.1, forward strand.
GCAATACAATTGAGATAAAAACTGAGGTCTAAGAGGGCGCGTGCAGCACTTGAGCTTTCAACCATCGTTAATTTGCGCCGCGTGCCTTTAGGGATATAGTAAAGTTGGTCGTTTGGTGTAATGGTATACGAGCCACCAACAATGTCTGTAAAGTCATCTAAGACTTCAGGGTGTTCTTTAGCGATGAAACTTTTTCTTTTTCCAATATCTTCAAGTTGACGTGTAAAGTCAACATTATCTTCTACTGGCTTAGAATAACTTCGGTATGCTTTAAATAGCAATTCTTGTAGATCTGCCTTTTGATCCGCTTGTCCCATTTCTTCAACGAGTCGGGTCCGAGCAAAATTGAGCTCCTTGCGAAAAGTCGCGACACCAGTACGCTCGGCTGATGCGATAAAAGGCCGAGGAAAGGAATTGGAAAAAACAACATCGCTGATTGTAAAACGAATGACCTCCTCTGCAACATTAGAAACAGTAGAATTAATTGTTCTCCCCTTCTTTCTTTCTACTGCCAGAGTAAATAGTACCTCCTTGCTGCCTCTTTCCTTTGAAGAGATAATAAACGGTTCTTGATTAACCCCGATTTTCCCTTTAAATTCTTTATCTTGCAAGTGAATTGTGCTTGGCTCAATGTAAAATTCACTGTTATGAAATGTGCCTTCAGGGGCTGCAAAAATTTTATCTAATCGCTCAGGGTACCTCTGACCTGCCTCTGCAAGCATCTGATCTGCCTGTTCAACATATCTTGTCAGATCAATCTTAACGGCACCGTCTGTAAGCAAATTGCGGATATGGTCATGATCGATCGGAATATTGATCAATTTACGCCAAGAATACAAGAAACTGTACAAGGCATAGGTGGCGTAAGTTTTACCGGTGTTATTTTCGCCGCAGATAAGCGTCAAATCACCCAGCGAAAATTCTGCTTGTTTCAAAATTCCGATGTTTTTTAGGCGTACCGTTAGGCTCATATTGGGACCTCTGCAATTTTCATCATATCTTAATTGACAGGCACCTCAACCTCATCTCCTGTCGCTTCCTCGATAGGTGCTTCAACCTCATCAGTCGCATCCTCGTCAGACGTACCAGCTTGTCCGGATTGCAAAGCTTCCAAACGTGACCTGCCTAATTCCAAGAGCAGCTCTGTTACGAAAACACTGTCGTGTGCAGCTTTCGCGTGACAACCGTGACACCCCATACTCCCTTTTTCGGTACCGTCGCCGGCTTTCGCCACAAACGCGTCCATTTCGGAATCACGCTGATATTGGACGTACATCCATCCGTTATGGTCAGCGTACATCGGGTCATCAGTTTTCTGCATGATTGCGACTCGCCAGACGAATGTATTCGTGTCGTCCATAATTTCTTTCGCAAGCGTGAGCCCTGCAGGATAGATAACAGGCGTTCCGGCATCTATCGCCGCTGGAACACTATAAAAGAACTGATGGTCAAGACCATCAATATAGACAGAGCGGTTGCCCAAGCCGTGCGCGCTCCCGCTGTCTTTTGCCTCTGTAAATGTCTCAGACGGTGCAGGTAATGGTTGCGCATATCTCCACGACTGATACGATGTTAACACCTCGTGCAAGATAGGATCGGGCATCATATCGTCGTCAGTTGCCTCTGGCGGCATTACGACTTTTTGTACGCGCTCACAAGATGTAAAGGTAACGCAAGCGATGAGTATCGCAAGCAAGACTATCTGAAATTTTAACATAATCAATCTCCTTATTGTTGATAGAAAACCAGTAGTGGGTTTTGCTCAAATATTACCATATTTATCAAAAAAAGCCAAATGAAAAGATCAGAAAATCAGAAACAAAAAAATCATAGTTATTAGGAAAAAATCGCGAGCACAGCTCGCTCCTACAAGCGAAAAAAATTCACATATATAAAGTGAATAGGTATAATTGAATGGCCCTGTTCTGACAATTCGACTTGACAAATTTTGAGGTGTAGGACATAATCTTGACCATGAAAATCGCCATCATCTCTCGGGGACCTCAAAACCATTCTACGCGCAGGCTCATCGAAGCCGCTTTCAACGCCGGACATATCGCTGCGGTTTTAGACCCTTTCGGTTTTTACCTCCAGGTCGGCGGCACCGGGAACCGTATTACATATCATGGGAAATCGGTAGCGGATTTTGATGTCGTTGTACCACGGCTCAGCCGCACAACCGCGCAATATGGCGGAGAGGTCGTGGCACACTTTGAATGGCTCGGCACCCCTGTCATCAATCGTGCAAAACCGATCGCTGCGGCACGACACAAATTCCACTCGCTCCGTATCCTCGCACAGCACGACTTACCTATTCTCCCGACGCTCACCGTCGGTTCCGCCGAATTTTTAGCGGATACCGTAGCCGAAATGGGAGATTATCCGTTTATTTTAAAACCGTTTTACGGCACACACGGCAGAGGTATCATGTTGTTAGATACACCGACATCGCTCACTTCAGCCGTAAATGCATTGTGTGATTTTCATCAGGACCATGTCATTCAGCCGTTCATTACGGAGGCGGGTGGCGTTGACATCCGTATTCTCGTCGTAGGCGGTAAAGTGATCGCTGCGATGAAAAGGAGCGCGCCACCGGGTGAGTTCCGTGCGAATATCCATCAAGGCGCGTTAGGAGAACCTATCTCGCTGCCAGCTGCCTACAACCGCCTCGCCGTTCAAGCGACAGCAGCACTTGAATTAGAGATAGCAGGCGTTGATCTACTCCAGACAAACGAGGGACCCGTTGTTCTGGAAGTCAATCCGTCCCCGGGTTTTGAGGCGTTGGAATCAGTCACAGAAATCAATATCGCGGATGCAATTATCAAATTTGCAGTAGCATTTGCACAAGAGCGGACATAATAACTATGATACCCCCCCAAAAAATCTTGATGTTCAATCACGAATTTCCACCGATCGGCGGCGGTGGCGGTTGGGTCAGCTATTTCTTAGGCAAACACTTCGCCGCAGCAGGACACGATGTGCATCTGATTACCTCACAATTCCGTGATTGTCCGAAAGACGAGGCAGTAGAAGGCTTTCATGTGCATCGCGTCCGCGCGCTTCGGAAGAACCCGGATGTCTGTGCCGTACACGAAATGCTGACTTACGCCATAAGCTCAAGTCTCTACGGATTACGGTTTGCTAAGCAGTTTCAGCCCGATATTGTTCAAGTCTTTTTTGGGATTCCCGCGGGCGGTGGTGCGTATCTACTGCGAAAACGCCGCAACGTGCCATACTGCGTATTTTTAGGCGGCCGCGACGTACCGCGCCGCGATCCAGACCCACCCTATTATCGATGGTTATACCTACTCCTGAAACCGATTATCCGAGCCATTTGGGGCAGTGCTGCTGGCGTTGTCGCCTGTAGCGATGGCTTACGGCAACTTGCGCGTGAAACCGACCCCGATGTCCGAATAGATGTGATCCCCGACGGGCTGGATTTAGGACGTTTTGAACCCGTTGAACGCGAGGCATCTCCAGAAAAAGTCCGAATCCTTACCATTGGGAGACTCATTCCGCGCAAAGGATTCCAATTCCTAATCCGCGCGCTCCCGCACGTCATTGAAGGCGCCGCACATAACTTTCACATCGAAATCGTTGGCGATGGACCGTATCAAGCAGAGCTCCTGAAATTAGCAGAAAATCTCGGCGTAACTTCACATATCCATTTTTCCGGTTCTGTGCCGTACTCGGAATTGCCACAAAAATATCGCGATGCCGATATTTTCATCTTACCCTCACTTGCAGAAGGCATGCCTCTTGTCGTTTTAGAGGCAATGGGGACAGGGCTTCCGATTGTCGCCAGCCGTGTGCAAGGCATTGATGAACTCGTCGTAGAAGGCACTAACGGCGCACTTTTTGACCCAGGGGATGCCGACGGGCTGGCGCAGAGCCTTATCACATTGATTAACGCTGGCACTGACCGTATTAAGATGGGCAAAGCCAGCGTTGAACGCGTTAAACCCTACGATTGGAAAAACATCGCAGATGCCTATTTAAGCCTCTATGCTGACATTTTAGCAAAAAATAACCCGTAGGGGCGAGGTCACCTCGCTCCCTTAGCTGTCACCCGTAGGGCCCAACCAAAGGAGAACAAAAATGTTACCAGTCAAAATACTCGCTATCGGTGCAGGCGGTTTACAACGCGCCTTAACCCACGAATGCGTCCATATCCTCAACCAACGAAATCTTTATAACGGCGGTATCTTCGTCGGACAACCGCGCGGCACCGAGAAAGCCGATGCCTTTAACCAACAGAACGGGGTGTACCATGTCGCTACTTATGACCTAAACGGCATCCATGACATCCAACAAGTCTCAAGCGTTGTCGGCGCAACTACACTCGCCACAGAACCTGGTCGTGAAAAGTTCTACGCACAAACCGAAAACCCGCTTGACCTTATCCTGATCGGCGTAACCGAAGCAGGTATCGCCAAAGGTGAACTTGCAATGGATGTGTTGGACGAGACCCTCCACCGTTATTTCCACCATCATGGCGCAGATGCGACGCTGTGCGTCATCAACACCGATAACCTCCGAAATAACGGCGATGTGATCCGAAATATTCTCTGCAACGAATATCCAAAACGGAGCGACACTTACGCGACGTGGTTAGCGGCAAATGTCGGTTTCCTGAACGAAATGGGCGACCGACTCGTACCACAAGTCTATGCTGTTCCCGATGAAATTCAGGCATCCGCACGCGCACAGATTGAGGGTCCAGACGCATTAATAACTTATGCAGAGGCACTCCCCGCAACGCCGCTTATTCTGGAAGATTTAAACGACAGGCTCCGCGTCCCGTTCAGTGAACTTCAGGACTACGGCGTTATTGTCAGTCAAGAGAGCATAGAACCGTATCACGACTGGAAACTGCTCTTGGTGAACGCTGTGCATGTACCGGGCATTACACACAAAGGCACGCTCTCCGGCATCGAATATGTCAACGAAGCAGCGTCACACCCGACATTTGCACCGCACCTCGAACGCCTGATGCGTGGATATGCCGAGATCGTGGAGGCAGACATCCCGATTCCGGGCAAAAGCGCGCAGGCATACACGCTGGAGTTTGTGGATCGCATCCGTAAAGTCAAAGACGACAACGCCCGGATTAACATCATTGAAACCGTGAAGCTTCGCGAACGCGCCGCCGATATCATCCGCTCACCGAACTATGATGCCAGCACAGAACTTTTCAAATCCGACTTCGCCTATTCCTTCGCAACGGTGCTCCGATTCTTGACTCCACACGCAATTTCGTCTTTTGATGATTACAAAGGTATCACCGATATCGGGACGGAATACGAAATCCGAGACCCGGATCGGACGATACAAGAGGTGCTGAGGGGTGCGTTTGGCACGAGCCGAATAGACGTAGCAGAACGGATTAAGACCATTTTTTCGAATGCAGCATTGTGGTCACCCGTGACCGGGTTGGATGGGAATCAAGACTTTATGGAACGGGTTGCCCACTATTATCATCGGTTGGTTAACGGAGAGACGTGTCTTGCGGTATTGGCGGGTATCTCCGGAAAATAGAAGCGGAAGGCTTAGAAGAGCTACGCGCCGACTCGCCACTTGTCATACAAACGTCCGAATGCGTTTGCCCATCAGGAAAACATGCAAAAACAAACTTGTCTGCCCATGCGCTGTGTGTTATCTGCGATATGCTTAATATCACCGCCAAAAGCAGAGTGAATATGATCCTTCTCATACGTATTTCTCCTTAATGCAATTTTTTTAAGCTTCCTGAAGTTTGGACAATTTTTTTACGGAATAGACGTGTTGAAGAAACACCCCAGCAAAAACCCTACCGGGCATGGGGATGAAAATTTGATCGAAAAATCGACAAAGGCACTTTAATTTTTTTTGTCCGCAAAAATCTGCGTTATATTTTTTTCTTCGCCGGGTTTGCGTCCATCCTTAAAATGTTACACCAATGTAACATTCGGTATGGCTGGGTTATTGGTCTAAACTTAGTGGTTGTAAGGGTTTAGAGGCGATTGTGTTATGGGTTCGTATTTTAAAAAAAGACGCAAAGTGTAACATTTGCATGAGCGGCACCTATGAGTCGTTAGGAAAAGGGGTTTCGTTTTAACCGAACCTATTTGATTTCATATAATTCAATTAGTATTCATAAGATAACATATATAATGTTGAAAGTCAAATTTATTTTTTCTTTACTTTCAGGTCCCAGAGGAGGATGGTGCCGTCAAAACTGCCACTCGCTAAGAGGGTGCCGTCGGGTGAAAAAGCGAGAGCTTACGTAGCCGAAAACCCTCCTATTTTAGTATAACTTAAGACAGATCGCATAAACACATTTTCGGATATACTTTTGTACGTTCTCGTGAGAAAAAACGAAAAAAATTATTTTTTTTAGGTTGGGAGGGAAAATGAAAGCTAAACAAATTATTCAAGACGCTATTTATCAAGAACTGGAATCCGGTTCATGTCCCACAGAATTACTGTGCCGTTATTACCGCTGGCAAGCATTTTGCCATCCGGACTGAACGCTACAGCCCTAATCCACCCCGGATATCCCGTGAAAGTCCCTATATACTCGCCAGTGCCGGTATTCCATAATTCGATCGTCTTCCAACTTGCACTTGCAAGTATTTGTCCATCCGGGCTAAAGGCGATAGCATAAACAGAACCCCTTGCCTTTACGATATTATGGAGCAGTTTCGCAGTACGCACATCCCACAAACAGAGGTCGCCTTCACCACTACTTGCAAGCATATTGCCATCCGGAGAAAACACGAGGGCCTGAACTCTATGCGCTGCAAGAGTTGCTTTGATTTTACCTGTGGGCAGATCCCACAACCCAACCACTTTTTCGTCAGTTGCCACCGCAAGCGTCCGTCCATCAGGATGGAGTGCAATAGCGTTGACTCCGCTGCGTGAATCGGGGTCCGTTATATTCCCTGTGAACATTTGCAGCAGATGTCCAGTGTCAACATACCACAAACGGATTTCATCATCCCAACTCCCGCTCACAAGCGACTTACCATCCGGCGTATAGGCGATGGAATGTGCACCTTTCGTATGAGCAGTGATGGTTTTAATGAGTTCACCGGTGTGGACATCCCAAACACGGATTGTCCCATCCCAGCTGCCGCTGAAGAGTGTCGCGCCATCCCGCGAATAGATCAGAGTGCCGATACTGATACGATCTGTATGTCCAATCAAAGTTTTAAGGCGTTTTCCGGTGCCGACATCCCAAATATGTATCTTGGAATCCTGCCCTATACTCGCAAGTGTCCGACTATCCGGCGCATAGACGATCCCATCGATACGCCCGGGGTGTCCCGTAATGGCTTTCACGAGTTCTTCAGTCTCGACATCCCAAATAAGAATTGTATTGTCCCGCCAACTCACACACGCCAAGGTCTTTCCGTCATTCGCATACGCGACGAAGCGGATCCTATCCGTGTGTCCTACAAAACTTTTTAACAGTTCACCTGTCCGAACAGTCCACAATCGGATTGTTGTATCCCGGCTGCCACCTGCAAGGATTTCGCCATTCGGACTAAACGCCAGCGAATAGATCCTGTCCTCGTGTCCCACAAGCACTTTATCTAATTTGTTCGTCTGTAAATCCCATAATACGACTTCATGATCGGTTGCAGCAGCGAGCGTGCTACCATCAGAACTGAGAACCATACGATTCCACCGCTGTTTCGTTCCTACGTCTGTGAATAGTTCCAGTTCCTCACCTGTTCGAGCATCACATATCCAGAGACCGATTCCGCTCGAAACAGCAAACCGCTCGCCATCCGGCAGAAATGCGAAATTGCCGAGCCAACTTCTCCCAAGGCGCACGATAGCCCCTTCAGGCAGATGCCAACGGGTGTAATCAGGGAGCTGCCAGCCGGTGTAATCCTGCGCAAAACCAAGAACAGAGGCAAAAAAAAGAGTAAGCGTCCCACAAAATAATCGCGATCTTCTCATACACTATTCCTCCATTTTTCTCTGGCTATCTATACACAATTTTGGATGCACTTTTGAAGGTTATTAAAAAAATAAGGGACAAAGAGTCGTCACTCTCTGTCCCATTTTATCCTGCTAATCTGTAAATCAGAAAAATCACAGTTCTGACATCTTTAACAATTACCGCTGCAGGTTATTAGGAAAAAATCGCGAGCACAGCTCGCTCCTACAGGCGAAAAAATTCACATATAGGAAAAAATCGCGAGCACAGCTCGCTCCTACAGTTGGGTGCCCCAATCCTTACAAGATCAAGAATCTTCATCAAATTGCGCCTACAAGAAGTAAGGGTGGCGAAAAGAACGTGAGCTCCCTAATCCACTAAAGAGATAACACCTTTTTTGCGTTGCAGCACGGCATCGTAGAACCGCATTGTGCCAACGCAGTCTTGGATACTCGATACCGGTTCCCGACCCTCACGAATCGCATTGGCAAATTCAGTAAGACTGATACCGTCCCCTGTCAATTCGCCGTTGCGCTGATCAGAAAAGTTTGAGGTGAAACTGTTTCCAGATTCAGTGAAATGTTGCACACCCCACAACCCGTCTAAAACGATGTATTCGTGCTGCCCTGTAATTTCAATATAGTCATAATTGCGACTCCACAGCCGCTGACTACTGAGTTGTAAAGTGCCAACCGCGCCGTTCGTGTATTCTACGGCGACAGCGAATGAACCTTGACCATCGACTTCGTTGTGGAATACGCAGAGTTCTTTAACTTCAGCACCCGCAATATGCCGCGCCAAATCGAAGTGGTGGATGGCGAAATCCAATAGATAGTGTTTGACCGATCCATAAGCACCACTACAGAACGAGCAGAAAAGTTGCGTGAGTTGCCCGAAAGACTCGGTCTGCATAATCCGTCTCGCCTCACGCACCCCGAGACTAAACCGCCGCTGGAAGTTCACCATCAGCGTCTTACCGTGTTTCTCTGCGGTTTCTGCCAAAGCGAGCGTTTCTTCAAGCGAGGGTGCAGGCGGTTTCGGTGTAAATACATGATACCCCGCCGCAAGCGTCTCAAGTACAAGCGGTTGCCGTGGGTCCGGGCCCATGGAGATAATCACAGCTTCCAAATCTTCTTTTTCAAACATTTCGTGCCGGTCGGTATAATATCTACCGGTGCCGAATTTACCAGCGGCAGCCTTAGCACGATTTTCGTCAGCATCGCAAACCGCTTGCAAGGCGACTGGCGCGAGATGCAAAGCGGGATAGATAGTGTGCCGTGCGAAACCACCGGCACCGAGAAATCCAATCCGAAGAGGGTCCATATCTGTTTCCTTTAGGAGTTGTCAGTTGTTAGAAAAATTTGTATGTAATTTAGCACAATCCGAAGTTCTTGTAAAGAAAATTACGTTGCCTAAAAATTTGACTTCAACCTAATTCCAAAAATCGTGTCAAAAGATAGAGCACAGAATTTCTGAATGCTGCAGTTAAAACACACAGAATTTGGATGGGACAAAAAAAAGAATGCCTAAACAAGTAGGGAACCAACGGCGAAACTTCCGATTTGCGCTGCTCCAAGGCACCTTCATGCGTATCAACCTCGCGTTTGCAGATTCATCGACGGTGCTGCCTGCTTTTATCCATAAGTTAAGTGGTTCCGACCTGCTCGTAGGTCTAACGGGCTCAATGATGACAGCAGGGTGGATGTGGCCCCAACTGCTGATGTCCAACCTACTGGAACACCGACCGCGTAAAATGTCGTTCTACGCGCTCGGCATGAGTATTCGCGTTCTGGCATGGCTCGCCATCTTTTTCTGCACCATCACAATCGGTGAACAAAACCCGATGTTGCTCGCCGGCTGTTTTCTCGGACTCTATTTTTTATCCTCCTCTGCTATGGGCGTTTCCACGCTCCCCTACATGGACATCGTCTCCAAATCCATAGAACCACAGCGGCGCGCCCGCTTCTTCAGTCTGCGGCAACTCTACGGCGGTTTTTTCGCCATCTGGGTCGGATTCCTCGTACGCGCCGTACTCGGAAAGGAAAAGGAGTTCACCGGTATACTCGGAAGTATCACGCAAATCTTCAAAACGTTCACCATGTATTTCATCAGCTCCATCTGTAATCTTGACACAGACCTCAGCTTCCCTTATAACTACGGCTTCCTTTTTATCTGTTCGGTGACCGCAGCGTTCCTCTCCTTTATCAGTTTCTTAGGTGTCCGCGAACCGATCCATCCGGTTCAAGCGACACGGCAACCTATCTCGCAGCATTTAAAGCAGGGACCAAACTTCCTCCGGACAGATGCGAATTACCGAAGGTTCATTCTCTTCCGTGTTTTCGCGCACATCTCCGGCATGGCATCTCCCTTCTACATCCCTTATGCCCTGGATACACTCAAATTTTCAGAGGCAACGATCGGTTTTTTCATCGTCAGTGCAGCGCTGAGCGGTGTGATTTCAAATACAATGTGGGGCTACGTCGGCGAAAAATATGGCGTACGATGGGTACTGATTATCACGGCAGGCATGATGGGTATCCCGCCTGCACTCGCGTTCGCCTCAGGCATATTACCGATTTCATTACAGATGCCCGCCTTCCTCCTGATTTTCATAGTTGGCGGTATTTTAGGGAACGGCATGATGGTCGGCTTTATGGCATACATGCTAAACATCGCGCCACCCCGAAACCGCCCAACTTACATCGGCTTTATGAACACGTTACTCATGCCTGTGAGTTTCGCACCGGTATTAGGTGGCGCGCTCGCACCGATTATCGGTTACCGGTGGCTGTTTGCCATCTCAATCGGTATCTGTTTCGTCGCCTTCCGCATCGCCACCGGTTTGCAAGAAATCATGCACGATAATGAAATAGAAGCAGAAACCGAAGCATAGTCGATTATTGCCCACATCCCGCACCGCTGGGAATTGCGACTTCTTCCTTGACATTTGAGACTCCCTTCCGTATAATATAAACATTCATATACAGCGCATGAACGGAGTTTTTAGCAATGGCTTATAGTAACTTCACCTTAGAAACCGTGCAGAAAACGTTTCAACTTGAAAAATTTGAATCTACAGCCATCTTTTCTCATATTGAACCAGTGGAGCCAAGCGAAGAACTCACGAAGGAACTGGCAAAAAAAGTACCGTTAGCAATTGCCATAAGAACAGAGAAAGCCCGGTCGGAATTGATTGTCGCTAACATTCTCGTTGAGCTCCGAGAGCATTTTGAACACCGCATTAGTTTCTTTTCGGGCATTGAGTTCAGCATTGACCCTGAAAACGGATTAACGGGGGTGTGCGATTTTTTGGTGAGTCTATCGCCAGACCAATTTTATCTCGAAGCACCCGCCATCATTCTTGTTGAAGCGAAGAACGCTGATCCCGTAACTGGATTAGGGCAGTGCGTTGCGGAGATGCTTGCTGCTCAACGCTTTAACGCAGAAAAAGGAAACGAGATTCCGTGCATTTATGGAGCCACGACTACCGGCACCGAGTGGCTATTCCTCAAATTGGAAGGCCAAAAGCTCTACGTTGATATGGAAGTTTACCCGATTAAACAGTGCAGCGAGATCCTCGGCATCCTCTCAAGCATGGTTGACCAAAAGGCATAGGAACAAAAGCGGAGCCCGATCCAATGAAAACTATTTTAGCTGAACCCGAAGGCCTTATCGGGCGTTGGGATTTCGACGACGGCACAGGTACCGACCTATCCGGTAACGGGAACCATGCAGTGCTCGGCGGAACGCGGATCTACGCCCTCGGCGAAGGACGCGCCTGCCTTGAAATGATGCCGGATACAGAGCCGATGCGGATTCCCGTACCCCAGAACTCACCGCTTGCAATGTCGCGCGGCACAATCTGCTTCTGGCTAAACACGGCATGGGGCAAACCGAACATCCTAAAATATAACAACGATGCTGTGGAACTTAACAACTACCGCGGCTGTTTTCAAGTACGGTTCCAAGGTGAAAACGAGTTCCGTTATTGGGACGGGATCCTCGACTACGACTGGCCACAATACGACATGCGTGAATGGGCGTTCTATCCACACCTGAAAGCCTCCGTCGGCGACTCCGAGTGGCATCTGTTCTCGGTCACTTACGACGACAAAGCGAAGCAGATCGTGGGTTGGCGCGATGGCGAGCAAATCGCAACAATTGACCTATCCAAGGTAAACATGGAACCGCTGCGCCGCGAAGGATTAACGGAGATTCGTACCGGGGAAGGGTTCGTCGGTTATCTGGACGATCTACGTATCTACAACAAGCCGCTGAACGACACAGAAGTCCGCCAAATTTACAACGCCACTAAACACATCTACGCAGATAGACTGGACACCAATCCTACCGATAAAGAACAAAACATCTACAGATACCAAGAGATAGACGAGACGCTTTACAAGGCGTGGTTGCAGTTCAACCCCCCCGCCAAACAGTCCAATCAGGATCTGTTCAGAAACATTGTTGTTGAAGGCGAAAATTCAACCGTACAGACAGCGGGATCCGAATTGGCGCGAGCCATAGAATCGATGTTCCGCTTCAAACCCTCTGTTTCAGAAACGCATCCCACCTCTGGCACAACGCGGATTATCCTCGGCACAATTGAGACCTCAAAATGGGTACGCAACTTCGCCGAAGCCCTCAAACTTGACCGGATCAAAGCCGATGGATTCGCCATCAAGACGTTGAAAGAAGGCACAGACGTTGCCATTGTCATCGCCGGAAAGGTGCCAGCAGGCGTTGTTTTCGGGGTCTTTGACCTTATCCGCCGTATCCAACTCGGACAGGATATGCGGACGCTTGATGTGGTTGAAAATCCACAGGTGCCTATCCGCATGGTGGCACACTGGTCCTACTTCCGCGGATTCCTGGGCGATAAGTGGCGCGGGGGCGGTAGAGACGCTTCAATTTTCAGTTGGGAAGAATTACGCACCGGCGATACCCAGCTCATCCGCGATTGGGTGCGGATGCTTGCATCGTGTGGTTGGAACGCCCTCTGCCCCAGTGAGATCAATTGGCACTACCGAAACAATTTCTTAGAACATCTCGACGAGGTCGAAAAGCTCGCCGACATCTGCCGAGATTACGGGATCAAACTCTATTGGAGCCCGAACTACCTCCTCGCCCTCGATCCTAAAACCGCAGAGGCACTCTACGCACGCGTCCCCGACTTCGGCGGATACCTCATGAAACTCGGCTCAGAGAAACAGAACGGTGACCCGCGCCCCCCGATGGCGAACCGTATCGCCGATACGCTAAAGCCGTACGGCGGAAAGGTACTTGTACGCGCATTCGTCTACGGTAACCTCCGATACACACCGGAACCTTACCGAAATTTGATCCCCTATGATCTGTTCGCACCCGAAGATGGCAACTTCCGGGATAATGTCATTATCGTTCCCAAAGGCAGCCCGATGGATTGGGACTTAGCGGCACCGCTTCCCGCGCTTGACGGCGCGATCCAGAAAAATCTATCCGGAAGTGAACTGGTTATAGACAAAAGTTGGCCCGTCTCTTGGGTCAAGAAATGGAGGTGGTGGTTTCAGCAAGATACCCATCGAAACGGACCAGGAAGTCTCAATAAATTCAGCGTAGATTGCATCATGGGTGTGTCTATGATTGAACCCTCACCCGCATGGACAAAATGTCCATTGAACGCTGTCAATTATTACGGACTCGGTCGCCTCACTTGGAATCCAGACCTGACAGTGGACGCTATCTACACGGAATGGATCCAACAGACATTCGGCGATGATCCAACGGTACTTAACACGACTAAGACGATCTTGATGATGCTGGAAGAAATCACACGTAAGTGCTACAACTATCGTGGTTACCGCGGTATATGGCTCGATTCCAGCGACCCCGGTATGGCACAAGTCAAAACCCCGTATATCGTAAATGAAGAAGGTGTAGGCGTTATAACACCAGCGTTGCAAGAACGTGTACTGGCGCAGTACGCCCCAGGACTCCGCGAGATATACGGCGATCCGTTACGCGGCGAGGCGTTCCTCGCGACCTTCCATTTCACAGCACACGACCAACGGCTCTCTATCGGGAGAACCCTGATACAAGACATCTACGCTAATATGGAGGAAGGGGTCGAAATGGCGGCGCAGGCAGCTGAACTCTGGAAAACGCTTAAAGGAAAAATAGACTCGCACAGATATGAATACACCCTAAAAACCTTGGTAGACTATGCCGCCTCTGTCCGCAGTCTCACGCTCAAAAAGTGGATAACGAACTTTGAGGCACATACCGGCAGAACGCGGTTGGACACACTTGCAGAATTAACGCCTGAGGCACTCGCGAAGGTCGGCACTTACAACGTCCGGCATTTCGGTGCCGTCGCCGATGGCACATCCAACGATGCGGACGTAATCAACCGGGCAATTGATGCCTGCAACGCCGCCGGGGGCGGCACCGTCTTTGTGCCCTCTGGGGTCTATGCAACCGGCACTATCTACTTAAAAAGCAACGTCACCCTCGCGCTTGATGCGGGCGCTACATTCAAAGCTGTGCCTGAGCTGCTCGGCGAAAATCTTGAAAATGTGAAAATATACGGTCCCGGCACCCTTGATGGGATAGGCAGCACCGTTATTACACTGCACGGCTGCAAAAATGTTGAAATCCGGAACCTGAATATCAATAACGGCGGCGATGACGCGATTCTCGCCACAGATTGCGACCCTGTACTCATAGACAACGTTAACATCTTTCCCTGACGAGGTTGTAGAATATTAATGTCCCTTAGCAAAAAAGTCACTCTTTTGCTGCTGAGCAGTATCATATTAACGATAAAACGCCTAACCGACAGCCATTTGCCATTTTTCAAAATTATGCACCTTTTTCACCTACAAATTGCGTCACTAATAATTGAAAGCTTACAATCCATTCACAAACTATTGGAGCCTAAATTTTGCCCCATTTCGTGCCATGAGACATAAATTTGCCCCATTTCGTGCAGCTATTTCTGAAATTCTCATGGTACAGCAGTATTCAGACTGGCACTAAATTTGCTAAATGGTATTAAGGCAAAATTTGTCTTTGCTTTATCGTGATGAAGTGTGGTTAAATATAAATAGGGCTAAAAAAGTAAAGTAGTAGGAGAACCTGCTCCGTCGTGCTGTCCACTTAGCCAAATGTTAGACTTTCCTTGGTAACTTTTTCTATAATCACGCAAGTTGCCACCTATTTGTACACATAGCACTCCTACGGAGTGCGGTCACTTAAATACACCCTTTCTATAGACCTATTACCCCTACGGGGTAAAGAACGGAAGTGAAAAACACTATAGAAATACACAGAAATACCCAAGCAAAAACACCAAAAGTTGTTAGTAGCAACTTGGGTTATAATCCTAAAAATCCTTGAATCCTGAAAATCCTGATTTTGATAATTCAACAACACGAGAGGAAAACGAATGACAACAACCCCAAACACTGACACAATGCATGCCGACGATGTCGCTGCAATTGACGAACTCCGTAACGTTTACGACCAATTGAAACAGACGCTTGCAAAGATCATCGTCGGTCAAGAGCAGGTGATTGAACACTTGGCGATCTGTCTGTTTTCGCAAGGACACGCCCTCTTGATGGGTGTTCCCGGCTTGGCAAAGACGCTATTAGTGAGCCGATTTGCCGAGACGATGGCGTTACAGTTCAGCCGAATCCAGTTCACACCCGATCTGATGCCGATGGATATCACCGGCACCGACATCCTTCAAGAAGTGCCAGGCGGTAGACGCGAGTTCGAGTTCGTCAAAGGTCCCCTATTTGCCAACCTGATTCTCGCCGACGAGATCAACCGCGCCCCCTCAAAAACGCAAGCCGCTATGCTTGAGGCGATGCAGGAATATAAAATCACCGTCATCGGCAGAACATACCAACTGACTCCCCCGTTCTTCGTGTTGGCAACCCAAAACCCGATAGAGCAGGAAGGCACGTATCCGTTGCCAGAGGCGCAACTCGACCGTTTTATGTTCAGGATCGAGGTAGACTATCCAGAACGCGCCGAGGAGATAGAGATCGCGCGTACCACCACAGGTGTCGCACTGCCAACGCTTGAACACGTGCTGACAGGTGAACGCGTGCTTGCTTTTCAAGACCTCGTGCGCCGTGTGCCGGTAGCAGAGCATATCTACGAATTCGCCGTTGATTTAGTCCGTAGCACCCGTCCAAAAAGCGAGGCATCACCGGATTGGCTAAAACCGCTTGTCGCTTGGGGTGCCGGTCCACGCGCAGTTCAATACTTGATCTTAGGGGCGAAGGCACGTGCAGCACTCAGCGGTAGCTACATGGCAAGACTTGAGGATGTCGTGGCAGTCGCCGACCCCGTGCTCGCGCACCGCGTCATTACATCCTTCGCAGCAGAATCCGAGAACATCACCAGCCAAAACATCGTCAACCGTCTCGTTGAAGAGTTGTCGGAACAGAGGTAAACTATGTTACAACTCAAACGAGATTACCTCAATCAGAAGGTCCTGGAACGGCTCTCTACGCTCCAGTTGCACGCCCGACTCCCGATGATAGGGAACGTATCCGGTAAACATCGGAGCCCTATCCGTGGGTCCAGTCTCGAATTTGCCGAGTACCGCAAGTACGTCCCAGGCGATGACACACGCAGACTCGATTGGCGTGCTTATGCGCGCAACGATCGCTATTACATCAAGGAATTTGAAGCCGATACGAACCTACGGCTGTGTTTAGTCGTGGATACCAGCGGTTCAATGGATTTCGCATATAACGGTTCGGCAGAAACCGCTTTGAGTAAACTCGACTACGCGCGTCGGGTCGCAGGCACATTAGCCTATATAGCCGCCCTACAAGGCGATGCCGTCGGGCTCTACTGTGCAGGCGAGGCATTTCACATAGAAATCCCCCCAAAGCGGAGTGCTACCCATCTCAGTGTTGTCCTTGATGAATTAGGCACAATGGAAGCCTCCGGCGAAACCGGGTTAACTGACATCCTCCACGAAACCGCTGAACGCATCCCACAGCGCGCACTCATTATCGTCATTTCAGACCTATTCATTGAACCCGGAACAGTCCGGAGTTGTTTCGAGCATCTGCGGTTCCGCAAACACGATGTCGCCGTCTTTCATCTTATGGAGCAGAGCGAGCTCGATTTTGAGTTTGATCGTCCGATCCGATTCGTTGACATGGAAGGCGGCGAACCTATACTCGCAGACCCAACCGTTATCGGCACTCAGTACCGGCGCGCAATGGAAATGTACCTCGAAAATATGGACGAAGTGGTTCGGGACACCGAAGTCGACTATCATCGTATCTGCATCCATGAAGACTACGGAGATGTTTTGGCACGCTTCTTATTAGGACGAACACCCAAGAGACATAAATGAGGAATAGTTATCGGTTATCAGTTATCAGTTGTCAGTTTGGTTTTTGATTCACCAATATCTTTTTCTCACACCTGTTACGCTTATGGGTAACAACCGTTACCAAGGGATGGTCAAGCATCAGAACCCTCTTAACTGATAACTGACAACTGACGACTGAAAACTAATAAAGATATGAGCTTTCTACAACCCTTAGTATTAATCGCGCTGCCTTTAATGGCACTGCCGATCCTCATCCATCTCATCAATCAGCAGCGGCACCGGACCCTCCCTTGGGCAGCCATGATGTTCCTGATGCGTGCGAAACGGATGAGCAGAGGCATGGCACGCCTTCGGCACATCCTTATTCTACTGATGCGTACCCTCGCCATCGGGGCTCTGATTTTCGCCATCAGCCGACCCCTCTCCGGCGGATGGTTAGGAAGCGTCGGATTGAGTAAACCCGATGCGACCCTAATCCTTCTCGATCGCTCCGCCAGCATGGAGATGCAAGACCTACAGGCAGGCGAGTCAAAAAGATCTACGGCACTGAAAAGACTCGCACAACTGCTGGAACAGGGGGATTACGGAACACACCTCCTCCTGATTGATAGTGCCAGCGGTCAGATGCAGGAAGTCGATTCACCGAGGGCACTCCTGAATCTACCCACGACCGGCGCAAGTGCCACCAGCGCAAATATCCCAAGTATGCTTGAAACAGCATTGGCTTATCTCGAGGCAAACGAGTCCGGCCGCGCCGAAATATGGATCTGTTCCGATCTGAACGAAAACGATTGGGATGTTCACAGCGGCCGCTGGAACGCCATACGTGAGGCGTTCACGCAATTAGAGGGCGTGCATCATTTCTTACTGGCGTACACCGATCCGCCTTCGAATAACTTATCGGTGAGAGTGGAAAACGTCCAACGCTGGAAACGCGGCAACGATGCAGAACTCATTCTTGACGTTATGGTGCGTACCAACGGGAGCAGCGAAACACGGCGCGTGCCAATCGAGTTTGCAGTTAACAACGTCCAGTCTGTGGTTGAAATGGAACTTGACGCACTGGGTGCCTCTTTACAAGGACACCGCATCCCTATTGATACCAAACTCAGCTCAGGGTGGGGCTCCGTAAGTCTACCGGGTGACGCGAACCCTTTGGACAATCGATTTTTCTTTGTCTTTTCAGAACCGCCAGTCCGAAATGCAGTCATCGTCAGTGATGATAAAAGGATCGGGGAGGCCTTTCGTCGGGCACTCGCTATCCCGATGGATGCGCGCCTACAACACCACGCAGAGGTGATTTCCGTAGACCGAGTCCCCGGAATCGACTGGGAAAGCACCGGATTACTGATTTGGCAAGCGGCACTACCGAGCGGGTTGATCGCCGAACAGATTGAGCATTTCATCAACAGCGGACGTGTGGTTATCTTCTTTCCGCCAGTACAGAACGTTGGCGAGCAGGGTTGGGAAACGCTAGAAGAAACACCCAAGCAAAAACACCCGCTACGATGGGGCGATTGGCAATCCACTGACGGGACGGAGGTTACCAAAGTCGGATGGTGGCGTGGCGATGCCGATCTGTTCGCACATGTGGAGAGCGGCGACGCGCTGCCCTTGAACGGGCTCCGCACCTATCGTTACCGAACCCTTGAAGGCACCGGCACCCCCTTAGCACGGTTTGACAATGATGCCGCGCTACTCACACGGGCACCGACAGATCACGGTGGCATCTATTTCTGTAGCACGCTGCCCACAGCGCAATTCTCTTCGCTTGAACGCGACGGTATCGTGTTTTATGTCATGCTCCAGCGGGCATTGACTGAGGGGTGTCTCGCCTTAGCTGCCGCAGCGCAACGCGATGCCGGGCTTGGCGCGCTTACAGATCGCGCGGAATGGGAGTTAGTCGCTCCCACAGAGAATCCCGCCTCCCTCTCACAGCGTGAATTGCATGCCGGTGTCTATCGTGAAGGCGAATATTGGGTTGCCCTGAACCGCAGCCAAGCCGAAGACAGTGCCAAACCATCGCCTGTTGAGACAGTGGACGCGCTATTTGATGGATTATCGTACCGAAGAATTGACGTTGATGTCGGCGACACATCTGCCTTAGCGAGCGAACTCTGGCGTATCTTCCTCATCGCAATGGCGTTAGCACTCATTGTAGAGGCAGTGCTGAGTTTACCAAGCAGGAAAACGGAAACCACCCCTTTAATTGATCTCGCGACCGCAGATGGAACGACGGAATAATGGTTGGGGGGTGGGCTTCAAGGTGATGTATTTCTATAAACGAATTTTCTACATACCGCAACACCTGCGCGATGTTTATAGCGTAAATCATTTGAGGACATAAAATGAATATGGAAACTATTTTTACCGTAAAAAATGAACATCTGAATCAACTTGATCCAAATACTGCGGTTGATTTCTTTCGGAGGTTACTTTGGGCAGAAGCACGCAGACTCGGAATAGAACTAAGCAAGATTCACGTATCCAGTTGGGTTAATGTCGCAGACGGTGGCGTTGATGCCACTGTTGACCGTGCTGAAATTGCAAACGGATACGGGATAATTAAACAGGGTCAGACCTGTTATCAGATTAAATCCGGGGCAACGTTTAAACCTTGGCAACCAGCAGAAATCAAGAATGAACTTTTCAAAGGAAACCCTGATAGGCAGAACCTTGGTGAAAGTATTCGAGCCTGCCTTGACGCTGATGGCACTTATGTTTTGGTTTGTACCGGAATTGATCCAGTCGAACCGCAACGACAGCAAATTCTCTCTAACATTGCGGAATATTTAAAACAGTGTGATTATCCACATCCTAAAGTAGAAGTGTTTACACAGAATAACTTAAGAGGTTTCCTTGGGGCGTTTCCATCGTTAGCGTTGGCAATAAACGGAAACGATAGAGCTACTTTTCAGACACATAAAAGTTGGTCTGAAGATGCAACTATGCAGCCTTCATTCATTCCAGGAAAATCACAGGACGAGCAAATCTCAGAGATCCGAGAAAAATTAAGGCAAAACAACGACACTGTTCACGTGCGGGTATTAGGTGAACCCGGCATTGGAAAGACGAAACTTGTTTTGGAAACTACAAGCGAAGAAGATTTGGAACCTCTTGTTATCTACTGCACGGCCTCTCAATTTCGTGTCAGCAGTCTGATGAACGAAATTATCAGAGACGATAACAGTTTTTCCGCTATTTTAATAATTGATGAGTGTAATCAGGAGAGCAGATCAGATATCTGGAATAAACTGAGACATCGCGGATCAAGAATTAAATTGATCACCATACACCACGACTATGAGGAAAAATCCGGGGGTATCGATTACTACGAAGCTCCGCCCCTTGATAATGAACAGACTTGCAGGATTATTCAGCGTTATATAGATAGACCCGATGCTGAAGCAAATAGATGGGCTGAACTCTGTAGCGGTTCCCCAAGAGTCGCACATGTTATCGGTGAAAACTTATTAAAACATCCAGAGGATTTGCTCAAACCTCCCGGAACGGTTGATATCTGGGAACGTTACATCGTTGCTGGAGATGATCCAAACAGCGAACGGGTGGAACAACGGAGATTGGTCCTTCAGCACCTTGCCCTTTTTAAACGGTTCGGATATGAACGATCTGTTGCTTCAGAGAGTGAAGCAATCGCTGAAAAAATTAAGACTGCTGATCCGAGAATCACTTGGGACAAGTTCCAATCAATAATTCATCAGCTTAGGCAACGAAAAATCCTTCAAGGTGAATCTACGCTCTATATTACGCCAAAAGCACTTCACATTAAACTATGGACGCAGTGGTGGGAAATTCGCCGTTCGACCTTCAACCTTGAGGACTTCACTCAAGATCTGGAACAAAAACAAGAATTAATCGAGTATTTCTATGAAATGTTTGTCTACGCAGCAGAATCGGAAGTGACATCAAGAGTTGTCAAGGAGCTCCTTGGACCCAATGGACCTTTCCGTGATAATGAATATCTGAAGACAAGGTTGGGTAGCCGTTTTTTTCTCGCTTTGACTGAAGCAGATCCAGAGTCTGCTTTGAAATGTCTGATGCGGACGATAGCGACTTGGGATAAAGAAACCCTTTTAAAATTCACAGATGGCCGAAGGTCGGTGGTATGGGCACTCGAAAAAATTGCTATGTGGCGAAATTTGTTCCCTGACGCAGCAAGATTGCTCCTCATACTCGGTGAAGCGGAAAATGAAAAAATCGCAAATAGCGCAAGTGGTGTGTTTGCAGACCTTTTCGCCCTGGGCACTGGTAAAGTGGCACCAACCGAAGCACCTCCGGTAGAACGCTTGCCCGTTTTAAAGAAAGCATTCGAGTCTGGTTCAAAAGAACAGCGAACGCTTGCCTTTAACGCTTGCCGTAAAGGTTTAATATCCAACCATTTCTCACGGACATCTGGAGCAGAATATCAGGGTTTGCGAAAGGAACCAGACCTTTGGCAACCGAAAACATATTCTGAGTGGTGGGAAGCCTATCGTTCCTTATGGCAACTCCTATTTGAACAATTAGAGTATCTGCCCGAAGATGAATGTAAAAAAGCTGCAGAAATTCTGCTTGGATACGCAGGTTCACTTGGTAGAATCCCCGACTTAGGCGATATGGTTGTGAACACAGTTAAAACAATTATTGAAAACAGATACGTAAGCGAAAAGCAGATTATTAAGACAATTAACCAAATTTTGTTTCATGATGATTCTTATGCGGAAAACAAAGGGTTACCGGTGGAAATCAGACAACGTTTTGAGCGATTCCAAGATGAATTGATTGGTTCCGACTTTCATTCGCTAATGCAACGCTATGTTGCGATGGATCTACCTGAAGATGAACTTTTGGAACACAAAGACGGGGTTAATCCGGTTCAACCTCACCTTGAAAACCTCGCTAAGCAGGCTATAGATACTCCTGCCCTCTTGGAATCCGAACTATCATGGCTTGTGACTGCCGAGGCAGAGAATGGAAACAAATTTGGATATGAACTCGGAAAAATAGATAAAAATCTCTCGCTTTTACCAATGCTGCTGGATACGCAACGAAACGCTGGGGACAATGCAAGTACTTATTTTTTGAGTGGTTATTTTCATGCAGTCTTCGATAGGGACTTGGCACTATGGGAACAACAACTCGACACACTCTCTGAGGATACTACACTCAACGCAATAGTACCATCACTCACATGCTATTCAGGATTGACTGATCAAGCCGGGCTTCGCGTTCTTAAACTTGCAAAAAGTGGGACCATTAATATCAACGATTTTGGATTATTCATATATCAAAATGCAATTACCAACCTATCCGCTGAGGTCTTTAATGCTTGGATAGAATTTTTGTTAAGTGCAACGGACAGGTCCGCTGTAGCCATTACATTGAAATTGTTCTACAATTACTATATTCCTCGAAAATCAGAACGCACTTTACCCGATGAACTTACATTCCGACTCCTTTCACATCCAGAGTTGTTTATAGAAGTCGACAATTATCGGTATGATACAATGACAGATTTCTATTGGACAGAAACTGCAAAAGCATTTCTAAACCGCCATCCGCGGAAGGCTTTGAAGTTAGTACAACGCATGCTGGTTTCCTTCGGTAACGATGGAACAATCTTTGATGCTTTCTCACAGAGCTGCTCCTTTCTCACAGAAGCGACAAAACGCTACCCGGCGGAGGTTTGGGAGTACGTTAGTGAATACTTGGACAGTCGAGATAATTTTTCAAGAACTATGTCCATAGGAAGATGGCTTAAAGAAGCTGATCTTTCAGAAACGGAAAAAGAAAAGGGTACATTGACCTTAATTCCGCGCGAAAAAATTTGGGAATGGGTTGATAGAGACGTGGAAAATCGCGCGCGGTATCTTGCCAGTCAATTTATCCCTAAAACCCTTTCGATAGAAGAATGGCACGATTCCCTGGCACGAAATCTCCTTGTTAAATATGGAGATCGGGAAGATGTTAGAAATACGTTGATATCAAATTATTCAACAGAAGGATTTTGGGGACCTGCCAGTTTCCACTATCAAGAGAAACTACAGAAACTACTTGACATCCAGAACAGCGATAATGACGAAAGAGTCAATCGTTGGATTAACGAATATATCCTCTTTTTGGAAGAGCAAATTGAGGACGCAAAGATCCGTGAAGAAAGAATGTTTTAGCACATTCGGAGACGTAAAATGCAAGAACAACAAGGAAGCCTCGAATTTCTCTCAAGCAGCACCATCATGGGCTTAGGGCTGTTTATCGTGGCTGTGACCGGTGTCCTCTGCTGGTTGGCATGGCACCGCAGCGGTTATCGCATGCAAACCGGGTGGCTCGAATTGCTGCGTTTTGTACTCGTCTGTTTAGTCGTCACCACGCTCAATCAACCCGAATGGTTGAAGACACAACCCCCGGATCGACGCTCAACGCTTGCAGTGCTCTGGGACCAATCTAAAAGTATGGAGACGCGGGATGTCTTTAACGACCAAAACCTCGAAGGCGAACGCAAAAGCCGCGCTGAAACAATTCAACCGCTGTTGTCCGAGGAGATCTGGAAACCGTCAGAAATGAACGACCTCAATGTAGTGTTCGAGCCGTTCTCTTCGGCGTTAGACCCGCCAGAGGAAGCCACAGATCTGAATGCCGGACTGACACACG
The DNA here is from genome assembly GCA_963668035.1 of Candidatus Poribacteria bacterium. Lineage (GTDB taxonomy): Bacteria > Poribacteria > WGA-4E > WGA-4E > WGA-3G > WGA-3G. The sequence continues at coordinate 4,106,729 of OY764073.1, forward strand.
TCCTCGACACCCACACAAACCTTCGCGGTGTCGTGCTACTGTCGGATGGCGATTGGAATGTCGGCAACTCACCCGTAGAAGCAGCCACACGGTTTCGGATGAAAGGCATCCCCGTCTTCACAGTAGGAGTCGGCAGTAAAGTCCCGCTACCCGATCTTGAGTTAGTCAGAATGGATGCCCCGACTTTCGGGGTGACAAAAAAGCAGCTGCGCATTCCGTTTGTCGTCCGTAGCACTTTGGGACAGGACCGGGACGTGAGTGTTACGCTCAGCGTCAATGACGAGGCGACGGTTACCAAGGTTGTCCGGGTGCCTGCTATGAGCCAAGCGCAGGAGAATATCGTTTGGACACCCCCAACACCAGAAAATTATACACTCAACCTCCGTATCACACGCGATGCAGAGGAATTGATTCCCGAAAATAATGAAATATCCGCACCGATCTCCATACGTGAAGAACAATTGAAAGTCCTTGTCATCGAATCGTATCCACGCTGGGAATACCGATACCTACGGAACGCTTTAGAACGGGATCCGGGCGTTGACGTAACATGTCTGCTTTTTCATCCCGAATTGCCACAAGTCGGTGGCGGTCGCACTTATATTAAACGTTTTCCTGACGAACGGGAACTGAGCCGTTTTGATGTCGTGTTTCTCGGCGATGTCGGTATAAAAGAGGACCAACTTACCACCGAACAGACCCGCGAATTACGGAAATTGGTCAGTGCCCAAGCTTCAGGGATCGTCTTTATGCCGGGACGCTCAGGGGCCCACGAGTCGTTGATTTCCGGACCACTTGCCGACCTCTATCCCGTTGCCTTAGACCCAGCTACACCGCAAGGTGTCGGTTCGAATGTCCAAGGATATTTCGCACTCACCGCGTCCGGACAACGCAGCCTGCTAACACGTCTCGGAGATACTGACGAAGACAACAGTGAAGTATGGCGAAAGTTGCCAGGATTCTTCTGGTATACCGGAGTCAGGCGTGCCAAAGCCGGCACCGAGACACTCGCAGTCCACGATCAAGTCGCAACTGCTTCAGGACGCGTGCCATTAATCGTGACCAAGACCTACGGCACCGGCAAAGTCCTATTTATGGGGACAGACAGCGCGTGGCGTTGGCGGCACGGCGTTGAGGATAGGTACCACTACCGCTTCTGGAGTCAAGTCGCGCGGTGGATGGCATACCGACGGCAGATGGCGCAAAGCGAAGCGATACGTCTGTTTTATGCACCTGACCGCCCAAACGTTGATGATGTCCTGACCTTAAACGCCAACGCCATTGACAACGTAGGGGGTCCCTTAGACAGAGGTTCAGTCGTTGTGCAAGCGATTTCACCTTCAGGCAAAACGCAAACGATCCGACTGCAACCGGGAACGGAAGATCTAACAGGTTTGTTCGTCGGTTCATTTGTCCCGAAAGAGCCAGGTAACTATCGCCTCATTGCAAGTAGCAGTGAAACCGGGGCCACTGTTCAGACGGACTTGTCCGTGCAAGGTTTAAATCGGGAGCAACAAGGACGTTTGGCGCGTTTCGATGTCCTAGACGAAATCGCTAAGATTACGGAGGGCAAGTTAGTAGCGGTTTCTGAAGTGCCAAGTCTATTGGAGCATCTCGCAGCCTTGCCAGAACCAGCACCGACTGTCCATAGGACAAGAATCTGGGCGCACCCACTCTGGGCAGGCATTTTAGTCTTTCTACTCGGCGTATTCTGGGTTGCCAGAAAAATGACAGGCGCGGTATAGTCGGTTGCCCTTTCGAACGCATCGAAATTAGATAGACATATTCGGCGAAACATGGTATTATAATTTATACTAAACTTTGGACAATTTTTCGGTTTGTTGCTTGTCTATAGACATATTGCTCCGCTGGAGCAAAGAGGACTTTGGTTTGTAGAGGGAACTTATAATGCATAATAATTACAAAATAGCAATAGTCGGTTGCGGTGGAATTTCTCACATGCACACCGGCTGGTACCTGAAAGAGCCGAGAGCAACGCTAACCGCGATCGCCGACGTGGACGAAACACGTGTGAAAGCCTACGGCGAACAATACGGGATCGAAAAGCAGTATACCGATTATATTGAGATGCTCGAAACAGAAGAGATTGACATCGTTTCCGTCTGCACACGCCCGAAATTACATGCACCCCTTGTCATTGAAGTCGCAAAACACGGCGTGAAAGCGATCCTCTCCGAAAAACCGATGGCAGAAAATCTCGGACAGGCACGCGAGATGCTTGAGAGCTGTTCGCAGCACGGCGTGAAATTAGCGATTGACCATCAAGTACGGTTCAGCGCGCCTTATGCTGCCGCGAAAGAGATGATCGCCGAGGGTCAGATCGGTGAACTCTTCCGAATTCATGGCGTATGTGGCGGCGGTGACCTGAAGGACAACGCCACACATACCGTCGATCTGATGCGATTTATCCACGGCGATCGCCCCATCTCCTGGGTGATAGGGCAAATTGAGCGGATCGGCACACCGACAAAATACGATCTACACTCCGAGGATTTCGCGATCGGGTACTTCAAATTTGAAAACAACGTCCGGGGCATCATCGAATCCGGGAACGACACCGCCCCCGGTTATCATCATATCTACTGCTACGGGACAGAAGGCGAAATTGAACTGGCTGCACCCGGGGGACCCGGACTCCGTATCCGCAACGAGGACTCCGGTGGCGCATGGGTAACGCCAGAATTGCCCCCGGAAATTGACCCCGTACAAGACCTCATTGCAGCCATTGAAGAGGATCGCGAACACTGTTCCAGCGGGTATCAAGGATACGCCTCCTTGGAGCTCCTCATGGCGATTTATGAATCGTCTCGGAAACGACAACGGATCCATCTACCGCTTGAAGAGATGGAGTCGCCATTGACATTGATGATTGACGACGGGTGGGTATAGTATTTAGGGCTGAATGACTATCAGCATAGTCGCTGTCAGAAACCTTTAGAAATCAGCACAGAAGTGTCTGACTTAATCAGATGCCTCTTACTGGTAACTGACGACTGATAACTGATAACTAATCACGAGGTAATTTTCGATGAATCAAACAGAAGAGAAATCACGTAATAGGACCGATCAGCAAACAGAAATCAACTTACCGCCACAGATGAAGGCGGCACTTGAACAGTACCAGAAACGGGTATGGATCATCAAACTCGCTGAAGGGTCGCTCGCGGCGATCTTCGGCATCCTGATTTCGTATCTCGTCGTGTTTGGCTTAGACCGCCTGTTTGATACACCCACACTTTTGCGGGTACTTATCCTACTCACCGGTATGGTCGGCATGGTGCTCTTTTTGCCCCTAAAGTACTATAATTGGGTATGGCGGCATCGGAGCCTGGAGGGCATCGCTCGGCTGTTGCAGCATAAATTTCCACGGTTCGGCGATCACGTACTCGGCATTGTAGAGCTCGCCTCCAGTCGGACAGATCGATCCGCAAGTCCTGCTTTAGTTGAAGCAGCCATGCGTCAGGTGGATGCCGAGGTCGCAAAACATAACCTTGCAGATGCTGTTCCGAACCCGCGACACCGCCGCTGGGCGTGGATGGCAGGTATCCCCATAATACTGGTTATCATTGGGATCTTTGTGATCCCAGCAACGAGTCGGAATACGCTCGCCCGATGGCTGACCCCCTGGCGAAACGTGGAACGGTATACCTTCGCACAATTGGAAGGTAACACAGACCGGCAGGTCGTCGCCTACGCAGAGCCTTTTGATGTAGAAGCCGAACTTAAAGCGGATTCGCCATGGAAACCTGAATCCGGCGAGGCGCGCTACGCAGATCAGACCCCCATCGTTGCCGAACGCGACGGGTCCACCTACAAATTCCCATTACCGCCGCAAACTAAAGACGGCAATGTCGCACTTCGAGTCGGCGACGCACGGCGTTCTATTCCTGTTGAACCGAAGCTGCGTCCCGCACTTAAAGACCTCACGGCTACAGTCCAATTGCCCGACTATCTACAACGCCAAGAACCCCGTATAGATGACGTGCGCGGCGGAATCGTCAACTTAGTCAAGGGCAGCACCGCCACCTTAGAAGCCACTACCACGCGTGAACTCGCAGAAGCAACTTTGAATGACCGTCCGCAAAAGGTAGACGGCGCACGTGTGACGACCGAACCGATAGCCGTAGAAACCACGACCGAAATGCAACTGACATGGCGGGATCAATTCGGTCTCACCGCCCGTGAACCACAAGTGCTACGGTTCGAAGCACTCAACGACGAAGCACCGACAGTCGCTTTCAACAAGCTAAAGAACAATCAGGTCGTCATCTCTAACGAAGTCCTCGCTTTTGAGATTCAGGCATCTGACGACTTTGGTGTCAAACGGATCGGCTTAGAATGGAACGGTATCGCTAATCCTGTTCACAATCCGGAACCCACCAGCGGCGAGAAAATAGTGTCCGCAGGGACACCGACAGCGGACACCCTAACCGTCGCTGCTACATTCTCCCCGAAGCGTGAAAACGTGAAACCCCAGAGTCTCCGACTCCGCGCATACACAGAGGACTATCTACCGGAACGCGAACGCGTCTATTCGTCGCCCCTCGTTCTTCACGTCCTCACGCCAGCAGAACACTTCAAGTGGTTAGTCGGACAGATGCAGCTCTGGACAGGCGCCGCAAAAGATGTCCACGACAAGGAGCTACAACTGCACCAGATCAACCGTGAACTCCGCGATTTGCCAGCCGAAACACTTGACGATCCGGCGCAGCGTAAGAGAATCCAAGAACAAGCCGCTGCAGAACGCGCCAACGCAGCAAGGCTTGACAGCTTGATCGATACCGGCTCAGAGTTGGTCAAAGAAGCAGCGAAGAACGAAGAATTTGATGCCGGACAACTCGAATCGTGGTCAGATATCATCGAGCAGTTAGAAGAGATCGCTGACCAGAGAATGCCCTCTGTTGCGGACCTCCTTGCACGTGCCGCTGAGGCACCGGGAAGTCGTGCTGAAAATACTTCCAATGCTGAATCTACGGCAAACAGTGACGGAAAACAGGGAGAACCGTCACCCCAAAGACAATCGGCATCTTCTCGCGGTGAACCGAATGACTCGGAGCAGGTGGAGAAATACGGACCTGACAATATAGTGCCCCCTGAAGAATTGGACGATATTCCAGAGGACCCGAACACCCCCGGCGAGGGTGTGAGTGTGAATCGCAGTAAACCAGCCGATGGTAAAGACAGTAAGCCCGCCTTTGCGCCTGCCAATCCAACGCCGACCCTCTCTGATGTTGAATCCGGATTTAACAAGAGCGAGAGTGCGGAGGGACAGGCACCGCAGGTCGTCGGTGGTCTCCGTATCCCGACAACTATGCTCAAGGGCAGCGGAAGAGACAATGAAAAGTCAGAAGACGAAGCGGCTACAGCACCGCAAGCAGCAGACCTCGTCCTCGAAGCCGTCGAAGAGCAGCAGGAATTGCTGGATGCTTTTGCCAAACTCGCAGACGAGATGAGCAGGCTGCTCGTCAGTTTTGAGAACAGCACATTTGTGAAACGCTTGAAAGCCGCCTCGCGAAAACAGATTGATATCGCAGTAGACTTGAACAATCTTGACAGTTTTGGTCTCGCACGCAATAGTGCCCAAAAAAGTGAAGCCGCTCGGAAACGTTTGGCCGAACGCGAGATCGACGAATCTGATGCCGTATCCACTATCATACAAGACATGGTGGCTTATTCCGATCGCCGCCCCTCCCCGAACTATTTGCGGGTGCTTTCGGAAATGCAGGACGCGCTCGTCTCAAATCAGATGCAAGACATCGCAAAAACGATTAACAAGAATTTCGTCGGACAATCCACCATTGAGGCGGAATTCTGGGCGGATACTCTGGACCGATGGGCAGAACAACTGGTAGACCCCCTCCCTGATAGACCACCGCCAGAGGGGGGCATGATGGAATTACCGAATCTACCCCCGGAAATCGTCTTAGAAGTGTTGCGTATCATTGACCGCGAGATCCAGTTACGCGAGGAGACGCGCGAACTTGAGCAGGCAAAGGAAGCCATCACCACCGACGTATACAAAGAACGCAGTATCGCTTTATACGATACGCAGATTACGATCGCCGAGGATACGCGTGAAGTCGCAGCGCAAATCAGTCTATTGCCTAACGCTCAGGAACAGCTCATCCAACAGCAACTCGCGAAGGTAACGAGCGCAGCAGTGGTGATGGATGAAGTGGAGGACATTCTCGCGGAACCGGATACCGGTCCCAAGGCGATTGCCGCGATAACGGAAGTGATCGAAATCCTACTCCAAACCTGCCGGCTCCCAAATACGCCTATGGTCACAACCGCACCGCCAGCGACAGCTGCAGCGTTGATGCTCATGGGAATCGGCGACGACACCAGCACTGCCTTTCTTGAGAATCGTTCAACCCGACAAGCAACAGGTAAAGCAGGGCGCGTGTTACCAGAGGAATTCCGTCAGGGATTGGACGCTTATTTCAACGTTTTAGAGGGCAGGCAGTAGATACACAATGCGTCATAAAACAAAAGAGGCTATCCCGTTTGAACTATTCGCCAGTTTCAAGCGAATAGAGACAGGCAATCCGATCATTGCGTTGCCGCCACCCCTCTGGGCAGCGGCAACGCACGCGATCATCGTTGATGAGACGGTCCACTATATCTGGTGTAAACGGGACCTTGGTGTGCGCTGGTTGATTATGCACGCTACGGCTCCTGTCAACGACCTGACAAACATCACGCAGGACGCGCGGAATCCTATCCTTGAACCCTCAGTGGACGGCTTTGATAATGCAGCCGTTGAATACCCGTTTCCGTTCCTAAACCCTGCTGATGGTAAGTTCTATATGTACTATCGGGGCAAAGGCGAAACGACACCCGAACAGACAGGGTTACTGGTGAGCGATGGAGATTTAGGCGAGTGGCGGCGCGTGCAGCACACACCTGTCATTCCTGCAGATACCGAACATGAACGGCACGGGTCGACACACCCATCTGTAGCGATAGAAGGCGACACAATCCATATCGTTTATACTGGGAAGGCAACCCGATCTTTCGGAGAGGGACTCACGATGTGTCACGCGACAGCACCTACAAGCAACCCCACGTCCGTCACTAAAAATCCTGAAAATCCTGTTTTCACAGGGAGCGGGGAAACTTGGGACAGCCGAGCCGTGCGGGAAACCGAACTGTTTAAAGGACCCCAGTACTTCCATATTCTTTATGGCGGATTCGATGGCGAAGTCTGGCGGATCGGACATGTACGGACTCGCGATTTTTCTACATTCGAACCGAATCCGGACAACCCTGTATTTGAACCCTCGGACGACCCCGATGCCTTTGATTGCGACGGTGTATTGACAGGTCAAATCCTCGAAATTGGTGACACTTACGCCATGCTCTATGCAGGTAAAAAGGGACAAGAATGGCAGACAGGCCTGGCTACAATAGCCCAATAGGTTGGGTTGAACGCAGAGAAACCCAACACAGCGAGCCGAAACATGATGAAACCCAAAACAATAGCCAATTACACTTTTTGCATGCTAATTATAATCACTTGTATCGGTACGTCCGCACATATTACCTTCGCGCAAGACGATCCTGCAAATGGCGGAACCATCCGAGGCACAATTACCGACCTAACCCCTGCACAGAACCCGCTTGCAGGCGTTGAAGTCAAGATTGTTGATGTCAACAACAAAGAAATTACAGTAAAAACAGATGCCAACGGGGAGTATAAACGTTCGGGACTTCCAGCAGGACGTTACTTGATTAGTACCTATAAAAGAGGCTACAACACACGACTTGGAAGACCTGTCACAGTTGCTAATGGCGGTGACCATCTCGTTCGCCTCAAAGTCAATAACCCCAAGCTAAAGCATGGGGCTTGTGCGAAGCGTATGCCAAACGTTCACTCCACAAGTTAAACTATTTTCTACAGTAAAATATCGCAGTATCTTGGGCGTGGCAGCCTCAACTATGTTTCGGATACTCCCCTCGTCTGATCCCACTTTGATACTGCGATCTGGAAGGGGCAATATATAACCCGAAAGGGAGATTACAAATTATGTTTGTTCCTGTAACGAGTCAAGACGGTAAACGCTTAATGCCAACTTATCCGAACAAAGCCGGTATGCTAATCAAAAAAAGATTGGCAACACCCTATTGGTCTAATGGTATATTCTGTATTAGACTCAACTACGATACGACGGAATGGACACAAGAGATATGTGTAGGTGTAGACCCCGGTAGTAAGAAAGAAGGCTGGACTGTCAAATCAGAGTCACATACCTATTTGAATGTGCAAGCGGATGCTCACAACAAGGTAGGAAAGAAAGTAGAAAAGCGTCGTGAGTTGCGTAGAGGCAGACGTTCTCGTAAATGCCCGAACCGCAAAAACAGAACAAACCGCCTTGCGAACAAAGAACGTATCCCTGCTGGAACACGTGCAAGGTGGGATTGGAAGTTGCGTATCCTTGACTGGTTTTCCAAACTCTATCCTATTACACATGTATGTGTGGAAGATATTAAGGCACGGACAATTCAACGTGCTAAGAAATGGAATCAATCATTTAGTCCTTTGGAAGTCGGTAAGCAATGGTTCTATACCGAGATAGAAAAGCGTTGGAAACTACTGACACTACAAGGATACGAAACCAAAGAGATACGCGATCGTCTCGGTCTCAAGAAGTCGTCAAAGAAACTATCAGAAATATTTGACGCACATTGTGTGGATAGTTGGTGTCTGGCATATCACACTGTAGGTGGAACAGAGATACCTGATAATACTGATATTTTTTGTATATCCCCTATACCTATCAAACGCAGAACGTTGCACAGAGAACAAGAATCAAAAGGACGAAAACGTTCAAGATATGGTGGAACTGTATTAGGTCAAGGTTTAATCAAAAACACTTTGGTTAAACATATCAAATATGGTTTGACACGCCTATCTGGCGTCAATGCGAAAGGCTTGTTTGCACTCTATAGTTTAGAAACTGGCAAACGCTTAACAACAGGTGCGAAACGTTCTGATTTTAAAACACTCACACGCATTAACTTTAACTATAGGAGCGGGCATTCCTCCCCAAGCTAAAGCATGCGATCTCCTGTCCGAAGATTGATGAAGAAATCCAAAGGAGGTTGGAGGTTACTGATGAATAAACGCACACCCATTATTGGGTTTTCTTGCTTTTTGATGGCACTGGTTACATTTTCCACCCCATCGACTTACGCCCAAGATCCCACGCTCCGCTACGGCACAGGTGTCCCGCCAGCCGTTAGAAGTATCAACGACAGGAGTTTGCGGTATCTCGCGAACGAACAGCTCGAAGACGGCAGCTGGCCAGGCGGACAGAACGGCGCAGGAATCACAGGCATTTGCGTCATGGCATTTATGGCGAGTGGCGAGGACCCAGATTACGGTCCCTATGCCACACATATCCGTAAAGCCTTGCGCAATATGATCCAAAACCAGAATCCCGAAACCGGGTATATGACAGGATACGGACACGGATCCATGTACCATCACGGTTTTGCGACATTAGCACTCTCTGAGGCTTACGGTGCCGTAAATGAAGAACTCCTCTGGAAAGGGAGCGGAACTCCCGCCAATCGGCGGCGCACCATCGGCGAGGCACTGGAGCTTGCAGTCCGGTGTGCATTGACCGCACAAGAGAAAAATCCGTGGGGTGCTTGGCGGTACTCCCCAAACTCCCAAGATGCCGACACAACCGTGGCTGGAACCGTGTTGATGGGCGTACTCGGTGCAAAAAACGCAGGGATTGAAGTACCCAACGAAGCCATTGATAAGGCACTCACTTTTTTTCAAACTTGCACGACGCGCGGCGGCGGAGTCTCTTACCAACCGATGAGCAGCCACGGCGATGGAGTCACCCGGACAGCAATCGCAACACTCGTTTACGCAATCGGGAAGCGGAAAGACACCCCAGAATACAAATCCGTCTCCGAGTTCATTAAGCGCAGAATGGATCAAAGTGGACGCAGCAGTTACGCTTTCTACAATCTCTACTATATGGCGCAGGCACTCTTCCAAAGCGACTTTGAGGCGTGGCAAGCCTGGAACCGAAGGATCATCGAGCGGCTCCAAGGCATGCAGGGAGAAGACGGCAGCTTCACGAGCAGCTACGGCAGTGCTTACGCCACCGGAATGGCTGTGCTCACTTTGGCACTGAACTACCGCCTACTGCCTATTTATGAAAGGTAGCTTGTAGGTTGGGTTGAACGCAGAGAAACCCAACACATTACACAAGGCTTGTAGGTTGGGTTGAACGCAGAGAAACCCAACACATTCGGATATAATATACCCAAGGCTTGTAGGTTGGGTTGAACGCAGAGAAACCCAACACATTCGGATATAATATACCCAAGGCTTGTAGGTTGGGTTGAACGCAGAGAAACCCAACACATTCGGATATAATATACCCAAAGGAGAGAAGAGATGCAGTGGAATCCAAAAAAGACTATAGACATAGCACGCCGCTGGCGTGCTTTATCGGAGTGGAGACATCTATCTATTGTCGCAATCGCAGCACTGGCAATATTCTGGCTGCCGCTGACACATGCTGAAGAAAATGAAGCCATCCTGCATTGGAAAAATGGGGATAGCCTTCCCGGTCAACTGTTAGAAAGCAAACTCACGGAATCCGAAGGGAAAATCCACTGGTCATCACCACACTTTTCCGATGTTCTGGTTGTTGATGCTAATGTCTTGGACTCAGTCGTTTTTCCGAAACAATCGGTGCCAGTAACAGAAACTTTTCGCGTCGGCACAATATACGGCGATATCTGGATGGCTGCCCTTATCGGTTCCGATGACACCACACTCCGCTTTTCCAGCGAGCGGCACGGCGAGTTTCGCGTGAAACGCGAGTTGATTTATACACTGGAGAGCCGAGAGCATTCCAACCTACTTTTCGACGGTTCTCAACTCACAGCTTGGAAATTACCGGAGGAAGATAAGGCAGACGGTGGCGAGCTTCTGTTCTCTCAGGAGGTACAACCGAGTTGGCATGCGGATCGCGGGGGCCGCCCGCAGACAAATACCGCTAAGGCAAATATCTTCTACGCCTTTGAGTGGCCCGAGCGTTTTGAGATTGACTTGGAGTTGGCATCTACCGCGCGACCGCCGAGTTTTGTTTTCGCACTCGGCAAAAACCTGTACGAGACAGTGCGGTTAGAGACTTGGGTCAACGAACTCGTGGTCGTCCAAGGCACACTCTTTGAGCCTGTATTGACAATTGAGCCAGAGCGCAGAAACTTCCGGCTGCGGATCGCCTATGATCAAAACGCCGGAGATGAAAACAGTGGAGTCCTGAAGGTCCTTGATTTGAATGGCAATGTCCTGCTAAAATTAGAGGGTGTCAAACCGACCGTCGAAGCAGCCGGACTCTACATTTATAACCGGGGGCAGGACCTCACCGTACAGCGGTTAAGGATCTATCGGCAAGCCACCGAGGTTACAAACCGCCAAATTGATGATACCAAAACGCGCGTCCATACAATGCGTGGAGAGATCGTTCCGGGTAAACTCTTCGTTGAGAAAAATGGAAACTACGTTCTGGATACAGATGGCACGCGACGCGATATTGATTTGGAACAGATTGATCGCGTCGTTCAACCCGGTATTACGTTGGAACCGACCGAGCAACCTACGGCGTTGAGTTATGTTGACGGCACTATCCTGCGCGGGCAGACTACACAATTGAATGCCGATAGTGTCCAGCTACAAACTGCATTCGCGGACAAGCCGATAACATCCACGCTGGCAGGGGCTTCACTGCTTAAATTCGAGTCAACGCCTGAAACGGAAACACCCGTTGAAGATTACGACAAACTGTTTTATGAGTCCGGGAGTCTCCGCGGGTATATTTTATTTGACAGTAAAGATATGGCAAGCCTGCGATGGCAGCCTGTGGGTGCCTCTAAAGCCGTGCGGTTAGCGAACATTCGCGGCACGCGTGTAGAACGGGCTTTGGAACGGGTATCAAAACAGAAACCTTTTGATACAGAGCAGTTTCCGCATCTGTTACACCTAAAGAACGGAGAAGTCATTCCTTGTCAAATTTTGTCTTACGATGAAACGCGCATCGGTTTCCAATCGCCGTTTATCATGACACAATCCATAGATTCCGTTCATGTGAAGGGTATTGAGTTCGCGGGCAGAAAAACACGCGCGCGCACAGAAAATCGGAACCCTATTACCATCACAGGCGGGAAAGGTAAACATCGCGTTATCCTTGAAGACGGTCGAATTTTGAATGCCATAACGCGTAGAGCGAAAGATGGTAAAGTCGAAATCATCATCCTTTCCGACAAAAAAGAGGAGCAACCGAAGTTGGTTAAGGTTGAAGGCGAGTTTGCTGTAAACGATGCCGCAGCCCTTAAACGTGGCGTTGAACTCATCTTTGATCCTCTCGAGACAAGAAGTAGAAAACTTGATGTGAAATTGGAACGCGCCCTAACGGTTCCACGCTTCAGTCGTGAGAATCCGCCCAACCATATTCTTGTCGCAAACAACGGGGATGTGAAGCGTGGGACACTCTTAGGCATCAACGGACAGACAATTCAGTTCGATTCAAAGCTAAGGAAGTTCGTCCTTCCGATAGACCGTATAGCACGGGTTGTGGATGTCAGCGAGAATAGTCCGCAGTCGTCAGGTATCAGTCATCAGTTAGAAGAGGGTGTCAGTTCATCAACTGAAAACTATTCCCCCGAAATCCGCATTACGTTGATAGACAGCCCAATTTTAATTTTTGAACCGCTTGAATTCAAAGAAGGTAAACTGTTGGGTCGCTCGTCAATCTACCAAGAAGTATCCGTGCCTATAGATAATATCCAATACCTCCATTTCGGTGAAAAGGCGAAATCATTCAAGTCTGTCTATGAAGAATGGGTCGTCCGTTCAGCGAAGGAATCCGCCTATGGCGACGATCATTAGGAGAAAGATTATGCCGTGGCACCTAAAAAAGACTACAGACATGACACGCCGCTGGCGTGCTTTATCAGAGCGGAGAGCTCTGTGTATCGTCGCAATCGCAGCACTGACAATATTGTGGCTGCCGCTGACGCACGCTGAAGAAACTGAAACACGGTTACGCTGGCAAAATGGCGATACCCTCCCCGGTGAGCTACAGGAGAGCAATTCAGGTACGATCCGATGGGCATCACCATACTTCTTAGACGATTTGGTGCTTGATATTAATGTGTTAGATTCAGTTGTGTTCCCAAAAGAATCTAATCCGGCGACCGAAGCTTTTCGCGTCAGCAGTGTATCCGGCGATGTCTGGATAGCCGACCTTATCGGTGCAGATGACAACACCTTTCTCTTTTCGAGCAAACGGCACGGTCAGTTTCGCGTGAAACGTTCGGCGGTTTTTAAGCTTGAACGCCAAGGCCACTTAAACTATCTTTTTGACGGTTCCCAACTGACGAATTGGCGATCCGCCAAATCGGCAAAAAATATAGACGATCTTGCACTTCTAATTTTCCATGAGCCAGGCTATTATGATTGGCATCAAGATGATGAGGGTCGTCCACAAACAAATCGAAAAAGCGCAGACCTCTTTCAAACGCTCAAGTGGCCCAAGTACTTTGAGATTGACTTAGCATTGGAATTTACGGAACATCCGCCGAATTTTGTTTTCGCACTCGGCAAGAATCTATATCAAGCGTTCCGATTAGAGGTTTGGAGCAACAAGGCGAACATTTCCCATCTCGTGGCTGTTCAAGGCAAACTCTTTAAAACTGTGCTAACGATTCAACCAGAACAACACAACCTCCGCCTGCGCCTCACTTACGACGAAAGTGCTGGTATGCTAAGGATGTTTGATGTCGCTGGTAATTTGCTGCTGGAATTAGGTGGAGTCAAGCCAACGGTCCAAGAATCAGGTCTCTATATTCGGAATAAAGGGAACCAAGGACTAAAGGTCCGAGAGCTAAAGGTTTATGATCATCCAATTCCCAAGCCGACAGCGCAGCGAGTAGACTTTTCCAAACCACACATCCATAAGATGAACAGGCAAGTCGTTCCAGGCAAATTATTTGTCCAGAAAGACAACGCCTATGCGCTTGACACAGACGGCACGCGGCACGCTATTGATCTACAAAAGGTCATCCGCGTTATCCAGCCGGGCCCCCCATCAACGGCATCGGACGTAGAGGCTGGGGGACCCGTAGAGGCTGGGGGACCCGTAGAGGCTGGGGGACCCGTAGAGGCTGGAGGACCCGTAGGGGCTGGGTTACCCAGCCCCTACATAAAATATCCTGATGAAGTCATTTTGCACGGCAGAATTACGGCAGCGAATGCAGAACGTGTGATGCTCCAGACAGCTTTCGCCGAGGCACCAATCCACTGTTCGCTCGCGGATGCCACACTGCTTCATTTCAATACGAAACCTAAAACCCCCCGAACGCTTCAAAATACGGTTGAAAGCAAAGATAGGTTGTTTCATACCAAGGGAACACTACGCGGACTCGTTTTATTCGATGGCACCCAAAAAGGTGCCCAGATACGATGGGAGCCCGAGGGCGCGTTAAAACCTGTGCGCTTAGCAAACAATCGCTCAGCGCACATAAGACGGTTCTTACAACCGCCATCGAAAACCTCCGGACATTTTGACACTGCACAGTTCCCGCATGCTTTACATCTGCAAACCGGTGAGACCTTCGCGTGTCACATCACAGGTTATGATGGAAAGCACCTTAGTTTCCGATCGCCTGTCGTCAACACGCGGCGCATAGATGCCGCGACAATAAAAGCACTTGAGTTCTCCGACAGAACATTGGTGTCAAGGCCTGCGAAAACGTACCCTACACGCCCTATCCATTCCGTTGGATTGCGTTTAGCGGAAAATGGAGTTCTGAATCGCAACATCGTAATAGAGGTTCCAGATCGCAACATCGTAATAAATGAAATTGAACTCGTAAAAGATGGTAAAAAGACAGTAATCAAGGATTTTAACGCAGATGGCAAGATAGTTAACGCAGATGGCAAGACACGCATTATAATTCCTGCCGATGCCCTTAGACAAGAAGTAAACCAGGGCTGGATAGTCGGCCACGAGAGGACAGAACTCCTCGAGGCACCACAAAAATCCAAAATTAACAAGAACAAGTTGGACGCGGAAGTGGAGCGGGCACTAACCGTGCCGCGTCTCAATCGCGATAATCCACCGAATCATATTCTTGTGGCGAATACTGCTGATATGATGCGCGGTCAATTCTTAGGTTTCAACGGACAGACACTTCAGTTTGATTCAAAATTGCGGAGATTTTCTATCCCTATTGCGCGCGTGGCGCGGGTCGTTGATGTCAAACGTAGCAGTCGGCGTCAGCATGAAAAACCGCGTTCGCTGACGACTCCCGAGGTTCGCGTCACACTAACCGACGGTTCAACGCTGATTTTCCAACTGCTCGAAGTTCAAGCGGGTAAACTCATCGGACAGTCGCCAGTCTACGGAGAGGTATCAGTTCCAGTCAGTAGCGTTGAATATCTGTACTTTGGAGCGGAAGCAAAATCGTTCAAGGCTGCCTTTGAAAAATGGATCGTCCGTCCAGCGAAAACACCCACGGACAAGGAGTAAATATGGAAAAACGTCCAAATATCCTATGGTACTGTACAGACCAACAACGTTTCGACACCATCGGAGCGTTAGGAAACCCGCATATTCATACACCGAGACTCGACGAATTTATGCAGCAGTCGGTCACATTTACGCACGCCTACTGCCAATCCCCCATCTGCACCCCTTCCCGCGCAAGTTTCATGACCGGTATGTATCCATCAGCCGTGAGCGTCACCGGCAACGGCAACCCCGTTTTCCCCGAATACTACGAAGACAGGCTCATTACGCACGCCCTTGCGCAAGATGGCTACGACTGCGGCTTGATTGGTAAACTCCATCTCGCGAGTGCTTTTGATGCACAAGAACACCGCGTCAATGACGGTTACCGCTATTTTCAATACAGCCACGATCACGGTAAACCGAACGCTTTCGGACACGAGTACGCCGAATGGCAACGCGCCCAAGGGGTTGATCCGCAAAAGTTGATAGCTGGAAAGGCGATCTCACAAAGGTATCCGAACAGTGCCGGACGCGTAAACCCACCGACTCCAGACCTTGATAACGTCCCGCCTGCACTCCATCAGACCTATTGGTGTACCGAAAAGACGACTGAATTTATCGACAAGAATCGGCGGAAAAATCAGCCGTGGATGCTCAGTATCAATCCGTTTGACCCACACCCGCCTTTTGACGCGCCTTGGGAGTATTACAGACGCTACGACCCGGAAACACTCCCCGGTCCGCACTTCCAAGAAAGCGACATCGCTTTTCAGTCGAAATTAACAGAGGCAGGCATTGATTTTCAATCTCAAGCGAAACCACCTTCAGAATGGGACGACAAACGGATGCAAGCGTCTTATTACGCGATGGTCGAACAACTCGATCACGAGTTTGGACGCATACTTGATTACCTTGATGCCGAAGGACTTCGGGACGATACCATTATTATCTTCACATCCGACCACGGAGAAGCACTCGGGGACCACGGATTGGTATACAAAGGGTGTCGTTTTTACGAAGGATCGGTACGTGTGCCGCTTATCATTTCATGGCAGAACCAATTCCTGCAGGATGTCCAAAGCGACGCCCTCGTAGAACTCCTTGATATTGTCCCGACAGTGTACGACGCGTTGGGTGTAGAGATCCCTTACTACGTACAGGGTCAATCGCTCGCGCCGCTTTTACGCGGCGATGTCCCTGCTGACGAACACCGAGAGGCAGTCCGTTGCGAATTTTTCGACGCAATCGCAATGCCCGACCAGACACACGCCACCATGTACCGAGACCGGCGATGGAAACTCGTCGTCTATCATCAAAAAGGGGTCTGCGAACTCTACGACCTTGACAACGACCCGTGGGAACACAACGACCTTTCCGAACATGCCGATTATCAAGCTGTCAAGTGGGACCTGATGCAAAAGAGTTTCGATGCAGCTGTCTACGCACATCCACAGATGATCCCGCGCGTCGCTTCGCATTAGGAAACGCTGATAAAGGTGAGAAACAGATGCGCGTGAGAACCATTCTTATCGGGTTAGCACTCGTTATCGTTCAAACGGCAATTACCCCTTATAACGACTACTACCTGCAAGGGACAGATATTTCAGGAAATCATTTTCCTTTAGGGGCAGTCTTTACACTGATTTTTCTCACCTTAGTCGCCAATCCGATACTAAAGCAGGTATTGCCGCGAGCGGTACTCAGTCCGGCGGAGTTGATGGTCATCTGGGTGATGATGGGTGTAGCCTCGGCGATTCCATCGAAAGGGATGATCGGATACCTACTTCCCTACTTGGCGGCACCCGTCTATTTTGCGACTCCTGAAAACGAATGGGCAGAAACACTTCACCCGCATTTCCGCGAATGGCTAATTGTCTGGGACACACACGCCGTTACCGATTTCTATGAAGGCGAGTCGTCTGTGCCTTGGGCACTCTGGCTAAAGCCGCTCATCGTCTGGACAACTTTCATTCTCCTACTCTATTGCCTGATTATCTGTGTCTCAATTGTGATACGAAAACAGTGGATCGAACGCGAGCGATTCATATTTCCGCTCGTTACTGTACCTGTAGAGATGGTTCAACAGGCTTCAACGCATCGTTCGCTCGGTGGTCTTTTCACGAGTAAACTCGTATGGGTCGGGTTTGGGATCGCCGCCGCATTTCACCTGCTCAACGGATTGCATGAGTATGTTCCCGCTTTACCGACCCTTCCGAATCGGTATGATCTGTACACCCCGTTCACGGAACGCCCATGGATCGTGATGCGCTGGTGGCCCCAACTGCGGTTCTTCCTCTATTTCTCCGTTATCGGCATCACCTATTTTCTCGCTATGGAGGTGTCGTTTAGCTGCTGGTTCTTCTTCCTATTTTTCAAGTTACAATACATCATCATCAACGCCTTTGCGATCCCTATCAGTCCGTGGATCTCTGTCAGAGGTCAGACGATGGCTGCCTATGTCGTTATGGTGCTTGCCTTCCTGCTTAACAGTCGCGCCCATATAACAGACCTCTTGAAACGAACATTTAGCACCACAACGGTTGACGACTCCAATGAAGCGTTGCCGTATCGCTGGGCAGTGCTCGGAACAATCTTCAGTTTTCTATTACTTGCGGGGCTCTGTGTCTATGCAGGGATGTCGCTGTGGGTCGCTTGTAGCATTATCGCGCTTTTTTTGATCGCTTCCACTGCGCTATCGTGGATGGTCGTCAACGGCGGCATGCTACTGATCCAGGCACCGATGTATCCTATAGAATACTTCGAGATTACGACCGGCTCAAGAATTATCAACGCAAACAGTTTAGCACTCTTAGGGTTTCAGCGGGTTATGATGCGCGACTGGGGCGGGATTTTAATGCCGAGCGTTTTACACGGGTTAAAAGCAGCCGATCCCGTCCGCCTAAACCGAAGAAGCGTCCTCGGTGCAATGGCACTGGCGATTGTTGTCGCTATCGGTGTCTCCTACGCTGCATCGTTGCCTCTGATTTATGAAAAAGGCGGTTTAAATCTGCAAAGGGGACCCTTCGTCGGTGCCCCGAGATATTTCAACCATATTGTCTCCCTGATTCAGTATCCGAAAGACATGAAATTAGGCGAGGCGTACAGCATGCTCTTAGGTGCAGGTATCACCGGGTTTCTACTGATTATGCAGCGTCAATTTATGTGGTGGCAACTTCACCCGATTGGCTATGTGATGGGCGCGGTCTATTCCTCTTATTTCCTCTGGTCTTGTATGTGTGTCGGCTGGTTTTTGAAGTATTTGGCACTAAAATCCGGCGGCATCGGATACTATCGGCGGTTCCGACCCCTGTTTATGGGCTTTATCATTGGCGAGTTCGGCATCGTGGGATTATGGATGGTGATCGGAATGTTTACCGGTGTTAATTATCAAG
Source organism: Candidatus Poribacteria bacterium (assembly GCA_963668035.1). Taxonomy (GTDB): domain Bacteria; phylum Poribacteria; class WGA-4E; order WGA-4E; family WGA-3G; genus WGA-3G. Next base: position 4,125,690 of record OY764073.1, read on the forward strand.
GTGCCTTACCGGGATGATTCTCGCCCTGTATTACAGATCCATCTCCCAAATAAGCACAGAGCCGTCATCACTGCCACTCACGAGGGTTTTACCATCAGAACTGAACGCGATACTCCTGACCCAATCTGTATGACCCGCCAGTGTTTTCTTATGCTCACCTGTATAAGGATCCCATAGGCGGATGTCGCTGTCTACACTGCCACTCACGAGGGTTTTACCATCGGGACTAAACGCCAGACTAAACACCCCATTTGTATGTCCAACGAGTGTCATCTCTCTTTTTCCTGTCCCTATATCCCATAGATGAATAACATTATCACCACCGCCACTTGCGAGGGTTTTACCATCAGGACTAAACGCAACGCTCTTGACACCTTCAACACTGAATGGACCGTTATCAACTTCAAATTCACCAGCATGTCCAGTAAGTATCCGCTGGGTTTCGCCAGTGTCAACGTCCCATAAACGGATCGTATTGTCATCACTGCCACTTGCAAGCGTCTTGCCATCCGGACTAAACGCAACGCTATAGACTCTGTGCTGATGTCCGCTAAGCGTTCTTTTATGCTCACCCGTGTGCATATCCCACAGGCGGATCGTCATATCCTCACTCCCACTCGCGAGTATATCTCCATCCGGACTGAGTGCCATGCTCTGCATACCCCACTTATGCCCGGTTAGTAGCATTTTTTCTTCCCCGGTCCCTGCATCCTGGAGACGGATGTCTAAACCCTCTGCATAAGCAAGCGTTTTCCCATCAAGGCTGAATACCAGACATGATGCCTCGTACCCTTTTTTGAATGTTTTCAAGTGTCGTCCGGTTTCCGCATCCCAGAAGCGAATACTACCATCGGCGTACGCACTTGCAAAAAACTTTCCATCGGGATTGAACGCAACACTATAGACATAATCTGTATGTCCAGCGACTGTACCCGTTTCATCACCTGTACTAACATCCCAGAAGCGGATAGTGCCATCACCACTTCCACTACTCGCGAGGGTTTTACTATCTGGACTAAACGCTAAACCCGCAATATCCCCCGTGTGTCCAGTAAGTGTTCGCTTGTGTTCACCAGTGTGGACATCCCAGATACGAACTGTTTCGTCTATGTATGATGAACTTGCAAGGGTTCTCCCATCAGGACTAAACACTATCCTTTCAACCTCCTCCTGATGCGCAGGGAGCGTCCACTTGAGTTCTCCCGTGTTTAAATCTGAGAGATAGATATTGCCATTACTGCCAAAAGCCACCATTTTTCCATCTGGACTGAAGGCTATGCTAAATACAGGATCTGTTGTAGGCACAGCGAATGTTTTCTGAGGTTTACCGGTGATCCTATCCGCTATACAGATTTCACCGCTCCCCGTTACACTCACAATTGTTTTGCCATCCGGACGAAAGGATATACCACCGATATTTGCCGGGAGCCCTGTGAACGTCGTCTTCTGTTCTCCAGTGACGGTATCCCAAAAGCGAATCCTGTCGCGCCTTCCACTCGCTAAGGTTTTACCATCAGGACTGAAAACCAAATTTGATCTCCATCTCGTCCACCTGGTAAGTACTTTTTGTGCGCCCGTGCTTCTATGCCACAATAGAATGGTACCCGCGTCGTCTGCACTCGCAAGGATGTTTCCATCCGGACTGAACGCAAGGTCCCTGACTGCACTCGTATGTGCTGTAAGCAGTCCGATCTCTTGATGTGTTGTCGTGTCGTAGAGCCAAATGCCGATACCCGTCGCAACAACGAGCATTGCCCCATCGGAAGAATACTGTATTTCGTTTATCTTACCTTTACCAAGGCGTGCTTTCGCATTTTCTGGTAGATGCCATTGCACAGATTCTTGTGCTATACTGTTTTTCATAGATTGCGTTCCTGTCGGTAGTCCCTTGTTTCTGTTTCTACCGGGAGTCGTATCGCCACCAACCCGGTTTTTCACATCAGGTTTTGCTACGATATTACGGATAACCGGCGCGTCAACGATTTCAATAGTACTTTCCGATTGTGCATCGAAACTATAGGGCGGTTGCGAACGCGCGATAAATTGATTGCTCGCGCCCATCAACAAAACGACCAAAATAGCAGAGGCTCCTAAAGCCGCCAAGGGTAGAAACGGTTTACCGCCTGAAGGCGATGGCTGTTTGATAGTCCCAACGTTCCGCATGATGTTCTCAATGAGATTTGGACTTAATGGGATGCCGCCAAGGGTCTCCTGAATGATGTGTTCTTCGTTCTTTAATCGTTCTCGCGCACGACGCAGCCGACTTCTAACTGTGTTCGAGGACACGCCTAAAAACTTGCTAATTTCTTTACAATTCATTTCTCCGAGATAGTAAAGCACCATCACCGTCCGTTCACTTTCCGGCAGCTTTTCCATAAGCCTTTGCACAATGTGACGGCGATGCATAACTGCTGTCTCTTCACGTTGCTCGTAGATATAGTTCGCGTAATCGGTCTCTTCAAGTATCTCTTCATCAGTATTTTCCAATGATTGCGTCTGCAGTTGCCGCTTGCGAAACCATGCTCTGCAAAGCCGATCCGCGATCACATAGAGCCACCCTGCAAACTGATTCGGATTTTTCAACGAAGCGAGTTTGTTGTATGCTTGCAGGAAAGTGTCTTGCGTAATTTCTTCAGCGATATGGAAATCTCCGACTTTCCGCCATGCAAGGGCATGAACGCTTTTTTGGTATTTCTTAACGATGACGCTGAAAGCCGTCTCATCTCCCGACAATATACGTTGAATCAGTTTAACGTCATCTTTTTTCATCAGAGTCCTCCCCTAAAATGTTCCGAAACCCAAAATAACCCACTCTCAATTATAGTGACGCGATTTTACGGCGGATATGTTGCAGAGTTGTCACAATTGGAAAAAAATATGAATATTGCCTCCGTTCAGCATTTATGATAGCATATTGTTTAAGATTGTGCAAAAGCGAAGGAAGGAGAGTAACTATGACAGAGCAAGAAATCAAGACTTCTTATGAACGAGACGGTTATGTCGTGCTCAGAAACATTATCAATAACCGAGATTTGGATCCGATCCGCGACTTCATCAAAGCAAAGGTTGACACCTATAGCACCGAATTGTATACGGCAGGCAAGCTATCGTCGCGCTATGAAAACGAATCTTTTGAGCGACGCTACGCTGCGATCTGCGAAGCGTTGGACATCCTACCTCGCAACTGGAGTTTTGGCATGTTCGGGCGCGAGTTTTATGATCTCTATAATCTTCCGGGTGTACTTGGCGTGCTTCGTTTGCTGTTAGGTCCTGAAGTCTCAAATATCGGGACACCAGCGTTACGGACGAAGCTCCCTGGAAGCGTAATTACCTCGTTCCCGTGGCACCAAGACAGCCAATATCTCGACCAATCGACCATCGGTAAAAAGGAGCAACACACAGGCGGTCTCCACATGGTTACGGTGTGGGTGCCGCTGGTCGAAGCGACAGTCGAAAACGGGTGTTGCTGGGTCATTCCGGGTAGTCATCGTTGGGGTTTGTTGGACGGTGCGCGAGGTGCAGATTCAAATGTCCGAATGGAGGAAGATGTCGAGACGCGTGGCACGCCGGTGCCTATTCCGCTTAAACCCGGTGGTGCCCTGTTCATGTCGAATCTCTGCGTACATACCAGCAAAGTGAACACAACACGGAAATCTCGTTGGAGTATCGACTTTCGCTATTTTCCTACACCCGATCGCGCCGACTTGACTGACGAGCAGCGTGAAGCCGCTGAATTCGTGAAAGCCAAAGCACTAACAGGGGGTAGAGTGCCTCTCGTCGTACTGACTGAAGGACACAAACCGACTTGGGAGGAGTGGAAGGCAAGGGTTGCTGCACAACAGTTGGTATAAGGGCGAGGGAACCTCGCCCCTACGAAAAACGGAGCGTTTTGGTATAAGGGCGAGGGAACCTCGCCGCCCACAAAAACCGAGCGTTCCAGCCAGTTAAAAATAGGCGTGTATGCCCATACCGACATAAACTCCAGCAAGCCCCTGAGATTGCGAGTCCGAATTTTCTCTACCGAAACCTTGACCGACTTCCATATTCAAACCGAGTGGAATCCCGCCGAGTGAAAATACGAGTTCACCGCCAAAAGCGACACCGACTCCAAACTTCGTCTTAGTATATTCTATCTCTTTTTCAATTGGCGTATCAGTTCCGTACCCGTTGGTGGTGTAGTCGGTGCCTTTCTCGTACTGCCACGCGCCTTCTAAAGTAAAGTAGAGTCGGGATAGGTTCCACCTGCTCTGGTGCTCGAAAATGGCATACGAGATGCCTGCTCCCAGCATGTGGTCATTGGTCTCATCGTTGAGAATAAAACGTCCAACGGTTTGAAGATATACAGGTGCTAATCCAGTATAGCGAAAACTAACCCCACCGAAGGCAGGTGTCGCTCCTTGGAGTCCGATACCAAAATCTTTCATAAGATCAGTTCTTTGAGCGTGCGCCGAGAAACTTAAGGTTATTCCCAAAAAGATGCCGGCGAAGTAAAAAATTAAACGTTTCATTGTTTTCTCCTTTTTGTTCATCGGGCGATGAGCAGCACCACCCGATTCGGATTAGTCGTAGACGGATAATATACGAGGAGGTCCTTTTTGTTGTCCTTGTTGAGGTCTACCAACCGCGCGTTTCGCTCGTCGTTAGGCATAGCGACTGCCACCTTTTGCGGTTTCCGCGCGAACAGGTCGGGGCCCGGAATGCCGAGAAAGACGTGCATCTCTTTCCAATTCTTTCCGACCAACAGGTCCGAGCGTCCGTCCCCGTTCACATCGCCAAGCAGTACCACTGGAAAAAGGACCCTCTCTTTCTCGAAAATGTCTATGGCCGGCCTGACTGGACGCCTGGTAGTCGGTTTATCGGGAGAAATACCGTCCTTCATACGATAAAACTCCAGATCTATCGCTATAGACTTACCGACCATGGCGCGGCTCATGCCAACAAGTCCTGTCTGGACGTTTTGGAACAGAATGTCAATTTGACCATCTCCATCAAAATCTTCCAACCGCTGTGACGCATAGCCCCAAGGCAACAATCCGCCAGCAGTCCCTCGCGGTTGGATGAGCATACTAACATCCGGCGTGAACACGGTGCCGTTGGGTGTCGGCGCGCCGAAATGCACCTCATATCGGCTGCGTTGGTTCCCGAGACTCCGTCCTTCCAGCGAATGGATGACCAGATCGGCAACACCGTCGCCGTTTAGGTCTTGGAACGTGTGCAGCACCCGCCGCTTCGTGTTCTCTCTGAAGCCGAAGATGAGCGAAAACATATTCTCGCCGCTGAAATCGAAAGCGATGGAGTACGCACCATCGGTGTCGAATGGGATATCCACAGTGAAAGTCTCTGCCACTGCGGAAAACACACCGTTAGTCTCTTGACGATAAACATCGAAATGATCCGCATCCCAGAACACCAGATCGTTGCGTCCATCTTGGTTATAGTCCATCTGGTGGAGACGGCTCATATACCAGTGGACAGTTAGAGGCGTTATCCCTATTTCGCGGTAACTGTGCTTATGGTCCAAGGCAATTTTGTTGAGGAACGGGTCGGGCGGTCCGAGCTTTATCGGGGCGGTGAACGATCCGTCGCGCAATTGCGTGGCGATCCAGAAACCGTCGATGTCCGGGACAACAAGGTCGTCAAACCCGTCGCGGTTCACGTCTCGACTGATGTCAAGATGTGGAATTCCACCGTCCTTTGTCGCCTTGTAGTTCATAGTGACGGCAACTAATGCGCGCTCCTCTGCCGAGTCGGGATCAAACCAATTCAAGCGACCCTGCTCGTACGTGATTAAACGATCGCGTCCGCCGATGTTTACGATGTCAACAAACAACACTTCAGGGCGCAGCGGGACCTCAAGCTGCTGTGTCCAAGCGCCTTCACTGAACGCGTAAAGGTGCAAGTGCCGCTTTTTATTTTTGTCAACCTTCACTACAACCAGTTCCGCACAATCACGACCCAGCAGAAACCCGGTCAAAACCGTCTGGCGTTTCGCAGCCCCGGTTTCGACTTCGTACCGCTCAAAAGCGAATTCAGGTGGGGCAGGCGGCAGCGGGGTGACTACTTCGTTGGAACGACCTGAACAACTCAATAAGAGGATGCCGAAAACCAGTATAAAGCAGGACTTACGCGGCCTACTTTGCTGGCGAGGTTGGGAAATCTCGTCGCCGGACATTCTCCTTAGTTCTTGCTTTTTCATTTTATTCTCCTTAACGCAGATAAATAAATGAACAGTGTTAACCTATAGACAAAAAATATGACCGACCTTCACCGAATAGTCTCAAATCTATGCTTTTAACCCGTCAATCGTCGTCTGAATAACCGTGTCAATCAGTTTATCCTTCTCTGTCCAAGGAAAATCGGGAAAATCAATCAGAAGCAGTGTGACACCGTGAACCGCTGACCACATCACCTGACCGGTGGTTTCGACATCCACGTGGCGGAATACCTGCTGCCGAACGCATTCAGAGACCATTTCATGCAAATAATTAAACACCTTTTCGCCAACCGAGCCTTCCTGCAGACCCAACCCCTTCTGGAACTGCGGCCGGACAACAAACGTGAGTTTGTAATCTTGCGGATATTTGAGACCGAATTCGATGTACGCGCGCCCACTTTTTCTCAGCGTCTCAACAGGATCGCTTATATCACTTTTTAGCCGTTCAAGCGTATCCAATAGGTTCAGGAGTGTCTCCTTGCAAACAGAATCTAAAAGATCCGCCTTATCTTTGAAATACAGATAGATCGTTGTCGGTGAGTATTCGATTTTGCTGGCAATCTTTCGCATAGAGACGTTCTCATAACCTTCATTGACGAATAGCTCCCGCGCAGCGGAAAGAATTTGTTGTCGTAACTGCTCTTTTTCTCTTGCTCTCCGTTCTTTAACACCCATCGCTTCACCCTTAATTTACAAAGTTATCTAACTTAACACTGTTAAGTATAACACATAATTTTCTGTTTGTCAAATAAAAAGCAGGGTCATTCAATTGTACGATTTGGATCTTGGTTTTGCTTTACATAGGTGAATGTTATTAGGAAAAAATCGCGAGCACAGCTCGCTCCTACAGGGGAAAAAATTCACATATATAAAGTGAATAGGTACAATTGAATGGCCCTGAATAAAAAGTTGCTTTAAATTTCAAGATGATTTATAATATTAACGTGGATGAACACCCCAAAAACTGGCACTCGCACTAAGAACTATGAAACGGAAAAGGTAAAAAGGAGGTATAGAAATGGAATCTATCATTATTGAGAAACTAAAACAACTTCCACCTGAAGATCATAAGGAAGTCATTGAGTTTATTGATTCTCTTCTAACTAAAAAGGTTGTACATCGAAAAAAGAAACCGAAATTAGATTGGATTGGCGGTTTGGAAGAATACCGGGACCGATATACAGCACTTGAACTTCAAAAGAAAACACTGGAATGGAGAGATTAGTGTATCTTATAGATACTAATATCTTTCTTGAAGCATTATTGCGTCAAGAGAGGGCAGCCGAAGTTGAATTATTTTTTCAGTTTATTGATTTAGACACAGTCTTCATGACAGATTTTTCTGTTTATTCCATTGGTATTGCCTTGTTTCGCTTGAAGAATTTTACACTTTTCACTCGGTTCGTGGAGGACATGATTGTTGATGGTATCAGTATACTTTCACTAACTCCCGAAGCTCTGAAGACGTTAAACCAATTCACTCAAAAATTCAATCTCGATTTTGATGATGTCTATCAATATGCAGTTGCTGAGAAATACGATCTGCAGATCATCAGTTTTGACAAGGATTTTGATCAAACGGATCGGAAACGAAAGGAGCCTATTGACATAATAAATCAAGGTAGTAGCGGTAGGCTAAAATGACGCAAAACAGCAATAAAATCACAATCGCGCCACATTGCCTACCAATGCAATGTTTAGGTTCCGGAGCAGGTCAATAGGCTTTAATGTCAGCCCAAGTGGTTGCCAGTTTACCAGAAGGTTCAACAGCAGTTGTTCCTTCTTCAATACCGGCTGCTGCTTTTAATCCATCAGTCATGAGCGTTTCAATATCACCACCTGCCAGTGCCGTATTGAAAATGGCAACGTCGTCAACTATTCCAAGGAAAAACTTACCCCAGGGACCGTGTTGTCCGGTCGCTAAATAGGTGCCTATTAAAAAGGGTTTGTCGGTTAACGCGTTCCTTCCCAAATCTCCCGTAGTGATACCAGAACCGATTTCGTCGCCGTCCATATATACGCCAAACGCCTCACCATTCCAGGTAATAGCAATATGATGCCACTCCGTATCTGCCTTCCAATCGGCATCTATAAAGTGAAGCTTGCCACCTGGATCATGCGTGTGATGTCGGATGATATTGCCATCCCACCAAAATCCGGGTGCCCAGTCATCTTTGGTCATAACAGTCATACCACCCGTGGGAACTTCATCTAATTTAAACCAAAGTGAGAGCGTGTGGCCGCCACCAATCATTAAAGAATCATCGTGTGCGATTTCCACATAATCATCTGAGCCGTCAAGACTTAAAGCCTTGCCAAATTTGCCATCAACCCATTCTGCGCCACCTGCAATCGCGCCACTATTGCCCTTCCCAGAGGAATCTTCAGCTACGTCGCCACTTCCCTCATCAAAGAGCCACATCCCGACGCAAGTTCCAAAATCAATCTCAGCGAAACTGGAACCTATAAACATCAGGCTCACAACCATTAAACTAACGCATAATAGTTTTAACCTTGCAACTGTAGTCTTCATCTTTTAAACTATGCCTCCATTATTTTTAAAGTGAAAGCCAGCGAATTATCTACTGACTGTTAAATATTCAATTGTTTTCGTTAAAAAACATAACAGATTTAGGAAAAAATGTCAAGTAAATGAGAATATTTTGGGAAAATAAAAAGTTGCCTTAAATTTTAAGATGATTTACAATATTAACATGCTGATTAATCCCACAAATCAAGACCGAGCAGCTTTCGTCCTAAGGGTGTAAGTTCCGCCGGTCCATAATTTTTCGCTTCCCAGCCGCGTGGGTCACCCGGATACGGACCTCTACCCAACGCTCGCCGCTCGCGCCAGAGCGTAATGCGTTCCTGCCGTCGCTCCTCATTCATCGGATCGGGTGCGGGATAGAAGTTCATGTATTGCGCCAAACGCGGTTTGTTCGAGGGGTTGCGACCGTTGCCGTGCGGAAGTGCTACATGCCAAATCAGCAACGAACCTGCCTTCCCGGGCACCTGCACGAATTTTTCCGGTGAGATTTCCGGTACCCACGGGTTTTCCTTATCAATCAATGACTTATGGGCACCGGGCCAACAGACGAAAGACCCCTGATTATCAGCCGTATCTGTTAGAAACAACACCCCTTGTGTGCTGAACCGAACCGGCAGTTTCGAGGTATCCGCATCCCAATGATACATCCCCTTATGATCCCACTCAGGATGGTCGGGATGTTTCGGTGGTTTCATATTGACGCGGTCCGGATGCACCCAAATCCGATGCGTTCCATACACCTCGGTATAGATTTGATGGATCGGCGGATGCTGATAGACGTTCCACATGGCTTGGTGTTGGTACATCTCTACCATACCCGCACCGGGTTTGTGCGGCTCGCGGTACCAGTCATTCGGGTCGGAAGGATCCATCTCTAAGAATGCGAAGATTGCATCAACGACGGCGTTGCAAAGTTCAGTAGGAACAGCGTTTTCGATGACCATGTAGCCGTATTCATCGAAATGGTCGCGATGTGCTTGTGTTAATATTGGCATTTGCTTTTCCTTTAATCCCTAAAAAATAATGGTGAAATTAACTTTAATTTAACCTAAAAACTGTTCGTTAATCAAGTCAAAAGCAAAAAATCGCGAGCACAGCTCGCTCCTACAGGCGAAAAATTCAAATATATAAAGTGAATAGGTACAATTGAATGGCTCTGAAAGTTGGCTTTAGAGGCTTGACTAATTTTCTATCAGCGGGTATATTAGAACAAACCCAAGTGTTAGCAGATGGAGGAATATGACAACTGAAGTAAAACGACCTGTTCGATGGGGGATTCTCAGCACTGCGAACATTGCCACGAAAGTTGCTGGCGCGATCTATTTCGCTGAGAACGCGGATCTAGTTGCAGTCGCGAGTCGGACAGAAGAACGCGCTGTAACATGGGCAGCAGACCACAAGGTGCCGATAGCTTACGGCACTTACGATGAACTCCTCGCCGACGATTCACTGGATGCGATCTATATCCCTTTACCGCCTTCACTCCACGCTGAGTGGACGATCAAGGCAGCGGAACAGGGGAAGCATGTGCTTTGTGAAAAACCGCTTGCTGCGAATGCTGATGAAGCGATCGCTATGGCGGATGCGTGTCGCCGAAACAGTGTGCAGCTGATGGACGGTGTCATGTGGGTGCATCACGATCGCACGCCAGCGATGCATCAGAAAATCACAAAGGGTACGCTCGGAAAACTTCGTCGGGTGACAGCGGCGTTTACTTTCAATTGGGACACAATCCCTGTTGGAAATATCCGTGCGATGAAGGAATTTGCGGGTGGCAGTCTCGGTGATTTAGGCTATTATTGCGTCCGTGCGATTCTCTGGGCATTTCAGGGGATGCCGACACAAGTTTTCGCGACGGCACGTTATAAGGTAGGTGTCGATTTCAATCTCGCGGGTATCCTCTGGTTTGACGATGAACGCATCGCCACTTTGGATTGTGGATTTGACACAGGACTCCGCAAATGGTTTGAAGTCGCAGGCACGCGCGCCTCAATTGTGTGTGATGATTTCACTGTCCCGACATCCGAAGAGACTGCCCGGTTTTGGGTTCACGGTCCGGAGGGTAATGAACAAAATACCGTTGAAGGGTGTATCCAAGAGGTTGCGATGATAGAACGTTTCTCTCGGATTGTGCAAACTGGGAATCTTGAGGCGGAATGGGTTGATGTTGCTGTCAATACAATGCGCGTCTGTGACGCGCTGCTTGAATCGGATCGGCGAAAAGAAGTCGTCGCGTTGTAAGGAGAATTGCGATGAAAATAACGAATATTGAGACGTTTATTGTGGACGCGGGCTGGCGACCTTGGATTTTTGTGAAAGTGGAAACGGATGAGGGTGTTACGGGTTACGGCGAATGCAGCGATGGCAGGAATCCTAACGGCATAGCGGGGACGATCAAAGACCTCACCCCGTTGCTCATCGGACGCGATCCGCGCCCTTATGAGATGCGGTTTTGGGACATGATTCGCGGTTCTCTACAAAGCCCTGGCGGCATCGCTGCGAAGGGTATCGCTGGTATTGAGTGCGCATTGGTCGATATTAAGGCGAAAGCGTTGGGTATTTCCGTTGTAGAGCTGTTCGGTGGGCCGACACGCGACGACGTGCGTGTCTATTGGTCGCACTGCGGTTCCTCTCGCGCACGCAACTATGAACTCATTGGGGTGCCGCCTTTAAGAACGATGGAGGACATTGCCGCATTGGGTCGTGAAGTTGTTGAGAAGGGATTCACTGCTCTCAAAACTAACATTGTTATTCCCGGGGATCCTGCTTCTGTTTACTTTCCGGGGTTCAGCAGTGGACCCGGTACCACGGACGGCAACGTAACACCGCAACTCCTGCGACACATTGAGACGTTAATCGGCACCTTTAGGGAGGCAGTTGGGCCCGATGTCGGTATCAATCTCGATCTGAACTTCAATTTCAAGCCGGAGGCGTGCATGCGTATCGCCAAAGTGCTTGAGCCGTTTGACATGCTATGGTTGGAGATTGATATGTATGACCATGAGGCACTCCGTCAAATCAAGGATTCCACGACCACAAAGATATGCACGGGTGAAAATCTCTATTACATGCGCGAGTATCTACCCTATTTTGAGTGTCGTGCTGCCGATGTGTTTATGATAGATGTGCCGTGGAATGGGTTTGCGCCGTCAAAGAAGATCGGGGACTTGGCGAATGTGTTCCAGTTGAACGTTGCGCCGCATAACTACTATAGTCACCTTGCTACCTATATGAGTGCGAGTCTCTGTGCTGTTCTGCCGAATGTGCGAATCATGGAGATTGATATTGACGATGTGCCGTGGAAAGACGACTTGACAACGCACGTCCCCGAAATTGTGGACGGTTATATGAAAATCCCGACGCGCCCAGGGTGGGGGACTGAACTTAATGAAGAGGTCGTCAAGGCGCACCTCTGGAATGATCGGCGAGGGGATTGGTAAACGATTCATGCTACATGCCTTTGGTATTAGATGCCTAATCCTTCGTCGATTTCGCGTTGATAGGTACTAATGGATTCGTCTAACATCTGATCCAGCTGGACGATTTGTCCGGTTGCACCGGACTCAAGCATGGCATAAGAGACAGCGACGGAACGTGTGCCTTGATAGGCATCGACTTCAACTTCACGGTTGCCGGCAATAACTTCAGCAAACTCCCCATATTCAATGGCAATATTTTTCGCGTCGCCTTGTGTGAACTTGTAATTCCACAATCGGTCGCCGCCGAAAAGGTCTGCCGTGACAGCATCTAAGTGAAAGTCTGGGACGAGGTCCAAAATCCGTTGGTCGTTAATTGTTTCCTGTCCATCAATACTGAGGGTAATAGTCCCGCCACTTCGGTCGCCGGGAAGTGTCATAGAGCCTTGGGATCCATGAATTTTGCGGAGCCAGTTGCCTTGTCCCCATGCGCCGTGATCCTCAATATATTGCCCGACAGCCCCGTTTTTGAAAGTCAAGGTTGCATAAGCGGCATCTTCCGCTGTTGCCTCAAATTCGGCAGGCATCTCGCGTTGCCATTTGGTATAGACTCCGGCGGGGTTAGACCCAGATTCACCCGTTACAGCGGCAGAATTATGTCGGATGGGTTCATGCAGCCGGGTTTGCGCATAGACAGTATCAATGTCGCCGAGTAGATATTCCATCATGTCAGCATAGTGAACGCCGACATCAAGCAGCACACCGCTCTGGTCTTTCTGATGTCGCCAGACGGAGATAAGCATACGGTTTCCACCACCGATTGCGTGGTGGATAAGGAGGCGGGGTGTGCCGATAACTTCTGCATCAAGCAGTGCTTTGGCGAGCCGGTTAATCGGATCTCGGCGATAGTTCTCCGCGACGCTGAGGATGGCATCAGATGTGTCAGCGGCGCGCCGAATGAGATTACAGGCGCGGACGGTTAACCCCATCGGTTTTTCGACCATGGTATGCCAACCGCGTTCGAGGGTTTCAACGGCGACGGTGTGGTGATACGGTGGTGTAGTTGTTACATCCACGGCATCAATACCGACTTCAGCAAGTTCTTCCAGACTTCCAACAACAGCTGGTTTTTCACCAAAACGTTCCGCTGCTTGTGTTGCAAGCGATTCGGCATTCGCAAGCACTGGATCGCATGCCCCGACAAGGCTAAAGCGTGTCCATCCGGTGCGATGGAGTTCTGCTAACCCATACATGTGCCGGTGTCCCATCCCGCCACAGCCAACGATTGCCAGTCTAATTTTATCCATATTCTCTATCCTCTTGCAGTAGTGATGTGTGCATTTCTTATAGGACTGTGGAAACACAGGCTAACGGTTTCCTATGCTACAAAAGAGTAACATGCGTAAGTCCTGTCTTAGTTCAGGACTGCTTCTAACCGCTTGAGAGCAGCTTTCTTATACGCTACATTGTCGCGGTAGTGTTGGGCACGGTTCAAGACTTTATCGGCATATATTTGACCTCTGCTGATAAGGGGGCCGTCGATTTTCACCTTACCGGGTCCGACGTTATAAGCACCGAGTGCTAAAGTCAAATCACCTCTGTACTTCTCTAAAAGCGTCTTAAAATAAACTAAACCGGCATGCAAATTTTTGTGTGGATCAAAGCGTTCGTCTATGTTTGGATCGAGTTTCGGTTTCCGTTTGTTCTGATACTTCGGTACTGTAAGCCCAAGTCCGCGTGCGGTTTCAGGCATCATCTGCATCAATCCGCCGGCGCCATTCTTGGAGACAGCGATCGGATTAAAGTTGGATTCAGCGTAAATAATGGCGAGCATGAGGTCTACATTAATATCGTATTGCTTTGCTATTTGAATCGCCTTGTCCGTGGATTTAGGCTGTTGTGTTTGCTGTTGTGTTTCAGGTGTTGCTTCGGTTATAGATGCTTTCGGTGTGCTTGATATAGGTGTTTTCGGTACACTTAAAGGGGCTGCATCTAATTTCTGTCGGATAGGTTGTATTCCGCCAAAAGACATGCCTATTGAAACGAGATGTCTGTGTGCAAGATTTTCTTGATTGAGGTAGGTGTAATGGAGCTGCTTTCCGAGTTGGTTAAGTGAAAATCCGAGACTCCACGATTGAAAGGGTGCCTCGTCGTTGAACATAAATGTTGAGCCGACGCGTGCAGCAAGTGTTTCGCTCCCGATTTCTAAGCTTGTACCGAGGCATGGCGGTTTAATATCCAACCGGTTGTGCCATCGGATAATTGGGTGGGGTTTAAGCACGGCACCGAGGGCAAGCTGCTGGTCGAAGGTTTGTAGGACCTGTCCATCTCTGTGCCGGATGGTAACGCCGGAAACATCGCGTAACCGCATTCCGACAGCAAAGTGATCGTTCAGTGCTGTCAAGACACCGACATCATAATTTTGTGCCCAGCGGCTGCCATAATAAGGTGCGCGACTATACCCTATGCTGGCCCCAAGTTGCAGGGACCCGAATTTCCTTGCATAAGAGAAGAGTGCCTGGTTGTTACCGAGTTCAAAACTGCCGATTGGGTTTGCGGCATGCTTTATTAGAAACCGATCGCCTCGATTTAAGTCGAGGAAATTGACACCGAACGTGCCGATAGATTTGATAGGATAAGCCAGGGAGACGGCACCCTGAGATAGGTCGTAGGTAAGGTTTCCACGCTGCAGCGTCGCAAGCCCCGCGGGATTCCAGAGGGGGCTTGTTGCGTCATCTGCACCACTGATCAATGCGCCTCCCAATCCGATGCCGCGCGTTCCAACTTCGGGTCTCAGGTTGAGTGGATCTGATGCCGTGTTTTTTTGACCAAGAAAATACGCAAATAACAGAAAGAGCGTCGCTATGAGGAACAGACCCCGTTTACGGTATGGTAATGTACTTAGTTGGTTTTTCACTTCTGCCTTTGTACCTAATTTCAAAATGTAAATGGGGTCCGGTAGATATACCGGTGTTTCCAGACAAACCGATGACTCTGCCTTGGTTTACAGTTTGCCCGACTTTCACTCTGATGCGTGAGAGATGCCCATACCAAGTGGTAAAATTGCCCTCGTGTTCTATACCTACGAATTTCCCGTATCCGTTTTTCCACCCGGCAAAGATGACTCTCCCTGGTTTAGAGGCGTAAACGCGTGTGCCTGTGGCGGCGCGAAAGTCAATGCCGGCATGGTGTTGGTAGCGTCCCGTTACGGGGTGGCGTCGGTAGCCGTGCTTAGATGTAACGACTAAAGGTATTCTGAGCGGTTTTCCGAAACCTGGGCCACGATCACTAATCCGTATCATTGTGCCGATCTGAAGGCTGCGTGGCGAGGAGATACCGTTAATTCTTTGAAGATCGCGCCATTCAACGTTATGGCGGCGACCGATGCTAAACAGGGTATCCCCGGGTTGAACCTTATACCAAACATCTTCAAATGTGAGACTTTCTTTAGGGATCCGCAGTGTCCTCCCGGTTCGTATGCGGTGTTTTGACTTAATACTGTTTGCTTGCATAATCGAATTCAGCGGGACTTTGTACATCTGCGCGATTTCCGACAATGTTTCGCCTTTCTGAACCAAGTGTTGCTGAACACTGGCAGCGTGCGCTATTCCGAAAACTGTTATTACAAACAAAACAGCTATAAGACTGTGAATTAACCTTCTCTTCATTTGGTACCCTAAAAAAACAAAACAGAGGCAAACCTTGTCGAAGGGTGAGAAGTGCCGATATTTTTCGCTTAGACAAGATTCGCGACTACTAACTAATTTCTAACCGTCAGCAAGACATTTTTCGTGTCTGTAAAAATTTGTGTATCGGTTTCAATACCAGAGGATCCGACCGAAACAACTTCACTGATCACGGTCACAATAAGTTGAATAACTTCAACTTGAACGTTCTCGCCGTTCAACGTTTGCGGTGCAGTCCAAGTGACAGGATTTTCGCTTGAGGCGGAAAGTTCTCCAAATTGGGTGATGTTCAACCAATTGAGCGTGACACTGCTCCCTCTAATCTCTTTTACTGAGGCTGTCAGTTCTACCGATTCACCGGGTTGCACTGCTTTTTTCGTAACAGTGATTTTTACGCCCAAATCGGAGACTTGCTTTGGCTCCGCTACGTTTAAAGTTTGTGTAAGTTCAACAACATCGTCTGTAGTTTCCCGATCTTCTGCGGCTGTCTCCTCTGCTGAGACAGGATTTTTTAGATTGCTACCGCCGCAGCCCGCTAAACTTAGCACAAGACCTATTACGAGAATATAAATACCCACTAAGGACATGTAGAAAAACATGTCAATTCGAGATACTTGCATAATACCATCCTCTCTTCATATCCACGATTTCTTGATAAATAACGGATAATAAAGAGAGTTGGTTACAAAATCAAGCATAGTACTCGGGTTTCGCGTTTTGCGGGTAGTATAACATTTTTAACAATTTTTGTCAAGATAAAAAATGTGTCCCCCCAGAGACATTCAATTGTACGATTTGGATCTTGGTTTTGCTTTACATAGGTGAATGTTATTAGGAAAAGATCGCGAGCGACAAAAAATCCGCAGAAATACCCAAGCAATACGCAGAAACACCCAAGCAAAAACACCCCAAGCAAAAACACTCGCTCCTACAGGCGAAAAAATTCACATATATAAAGTGAATAGGTACAATTGAATGGCCCTGTGTGTCCCCCTATTTTTTATAGGATCGCGCAAGAAGGCGATGTTTTGGTCACTGAGAAAACTGATCCTGCAAGAAGGCGATGATATCGGCGATGTCTTGGTCGCTGAGAATATCTGGTGCGTAAAACGGCATCAGCGAGCCGCCGCCTCGGATTTTGCCTGCCCAGCGCGCCATTGTTGCGTCAATATTGCGTGGTGGTCTGGGGCGTATCAGTTGTGGCCCGATGCCAGCTTTTTTAGGCGTTGGGTGACAAACAACGCATGCGCGCCCGAAAAGTTGCCAACCTTTGCTTGTATCACCGCTCATAGCGGCGATTTTCTCACCCGCTTGTTTTTGGGCATCGGTATCCAGCACGGCAAATTCAAATTCAGGACCTTTGTTGTCCCCAGAAATAGCTTCAAAATACGCCATGAGAGCTTCGGCATGCTCTGCTGGAATTGCGGTCGGATTAACCTTATCTTTTGGTACCCGTTGTAAGAAATGCTCATAACAGAAGCCGCCACCGCCTGCTGCCCGCGCGAAGTCCGCGCCTTTGATCATCCAGCTTTTTGCCTCTCCACGGTGTGGGACTCCCACAACACTATGCCCGGCACGAATAACACCATCAGGGTTTTCCGTTTCATCAAAATCCGCGTGACAATTCGTACAGGTAAGCCCGGTTGCCTTCGAAGGCTCAATTGTGCCTTTAAATGTTGGATCGTGAAAAAGTTCGCGCCCCAGTTGCGCTTTGTCCGACATTTGTGCTTGTGTGAAAAAGATGAATGCCGTGATCAAAACACCACATAGGGCAAAAACAACGAATTTACGCATCATAATCTCCTTTTAATGATGTGTTACCCAAATATTATACCAAATAATGCCAATTATTGTCAATAAAAAAATAAGAAAGTAAGATCGCGAGCGACAAGAAATCCGCAGAAATACGCAGAAACACCCTATCAAATACCCCTATCAAAGACCCCAAGCAAATACCCCAAGCAAAAACACTCGCTCCTACAGAGGAAGACATATCCATAGATATAAAGTGAATATGTAAAACTAAATACCCTGTAAAAAAGTGTTTATAGCCTTAAGGCTCTTCCAAGAGAGCGATGTAGGGCAGATTCCGATACTGCTGTTTATCATCCAGTCCATACCCGAATACAAACATATCTGGGATCTCAAAACCGATATAGTTGATAGCGACAGGTGCTTGACGTTGAGAGGCTTTGTCAAGTAGTGTGCAGACTTTAACAGTTTTCGGGTTCAGTGTTTGGAGATGTTCACGGAGAAACGTCAGAGTGTGCCCAGTATCAACAATATCCTCAACGATAAGGACGTGTCGATGTTGAAGATAATCGCTGCCCCCGAGAATAAGTTGGACGCTCGGTTGCTTTGTGTTGTTATGGTAGCTCGTCAGTTGCACGAATTCAAAGCGGACTCGGACTTCAAGCTGCGCGCGAAAGATGGCGCGCGCGAGATCCGCAAAAAATAGCACGCTACCTCTGAGGACACCAAGGAGGACTAACTCTTGATTTTCGTAATCCGTGGCGATTTGTGTCCCAAGTTCACCGATGCGGTTTTGAAGACGAGATTCAGAGATGAGAACGGAGTCAAGAGGAGGTTTCGTCGCTGACATAACGTAGGTAAAGATATTGCCGCGTGTTAGGTGTGATCTTGAAAGCTTCACTGGTCGTGTAACCGATGACCCACAAAATCTCGTCGCCACAAATAAGCAAGGGAATGCTATCGCGTTCGGGGCGAGGCACCTTGGCATCTATCAAAAAATCCTTAATCTTTTTTCTTCCGCGCATCCCATAAGGTTGAAACTGGTCGCCTTGTTGACGATTACGCACTGTGAGCGGAATTGTTTTTGAAGATGGTTTTGCAAACACCTTCCTTAATTTTTCATAGTCAAATATTGCTTCATATTTGCCATCGGGTAATGTGAGCGTCTTAAGTGACTCAGCGTCACCCAATTCAGCGTTAATTTCTGTCCTTAAAATTTCTATAGCCGTTTTACCAACAGGAGCGACCGAATAAGTGAAACTTTCTATTTCAACAGGTTTTCTTTCAAAGATGAGCTCCTGATAGGCGCGTCGAAATTGTAAATCGTTCGGAAGTGCTAAGACCGTATTCGGGGCATCGCCTTCAACAAGGTTTAGCATCGCTTCAGCATGTGCGAAATAGAGATCGTTCATATCACCTAACATTTCAGCGACGCTCTGCCGGAGTATTCGCCGCTGCAATGCGATGTGATATTGACGGAATTTCGTCCTATTGAGTACAATATTCTTCTGCGGTCCTTGGATGCGACACGTCTCATAAGCTGCCCGCGCGACTCTATCAAGATATTCCGATTCAGCACCCAACACGTCGGCGGTTCGAGTGAGTCCGGTTTTGATATTCGGATTATAATCCCGTGCAAGCTGCGGTACGAGTTCGCCGCGGATGCGGTTACGCAGATAGTTTGTATCCGTGTTCGTTGCATCCTGTCGCGGTACAATGTCAATAGACGCAAGAAACGCTTCAATGTCCTGACGTGTAAACTGCACGAGGGGTCTGATAAATTTCCTGTCTCTGACAGGTGAGATGCCTTTCAAACCGGTGGCACCGCTCCCGCGGATGAGGTGCATCAAAACCGTCTCGGCGATATCGTCCTGATGGTGTCCTAAAGCGACTTTAGTGGCACGCGTTTCCCTGCAAACGGTTTCGTAGCATTGATAGCGCGCTTTTCGACCTGCTGCCTCTACAGAGAGCTTCCACTGTTTTACCAAACGCGGTACATCGGCGCGTTGAAGGGTGCAAGGCAGTTCCAAGCGTGCTGCGTGCCGTTGAACAAATGTTGCGTCTGCCTCTGCCTCTGAACGGAGGCAGTGATTTAGATGCACAACGTGAAGGTTACAGCTAAGTTCTGCCCTTAAAGCATGTAACCCGTATAGCAGTGCGAGCGAATCCGCGCCCCCTGAGACGGCAACGAGGACAGTCTCACCCGCTTCAATCATTTCGTGTTGTACAATGAGGCGGTGCATCTGTTGCACAAAGTCGGTTGCCATGAGGGATGCCAATTGCATGCAAAGTGCGCTAAAGCGGCGATGCCGGTGCGGAGATTCGAACTCCGGACAGCACGATTATGAGTCGTGTGCTCTAAACCCCTGAGCTACACCGGCATAGGTCTGATGAGAGTTGCGAATCCCACTTCAGTGTTTTTAGGGACACAGATGCTAAAAGTAAAAGAGGATTGCAGGGGGGGGATTTGAACCCCCGTCCTCCGGGTTATGAGCCCGACGAGCTACCAGGCTGCTCTACCCTGCGGCAAGTTTTTAGTTCGGGTGCTTCTGCGCAGTTTCTCCCTTGTCAAAACCGATTTTCGCTTAGGTTCGGGACACTTTTTTATTTTAACCATGGTCGAGGAGGGACTTGAACCCTCACACCTTTTTACGGGCGACGGATTTTAAGTCCGTTGTGTCTACCGATTCCACCACTCGACCACAAATCGTGTTAATAGTATACACTATCTACAAGTGTTTGTCAACTTTTTTTTATTTTATCAAAGTTTCCGAGGATTTTTTCCAGAGACATTCAATTGTCGGTGCAGGTTAGGAAATTGGAAGCGAATTCTAAGCGGAGTAGGTTGGGTTGAACGCAACTGAGAGGATAGATGTGCCACACCCAATACACGCCTATTCAACATATCGTCTCCACAATCAAGAACGCAGAGAAACCCAACTTCATAACGCAAGGCGTTCAGGAAAGCCGAAAGGCGTTGGGTTTCACTCGGTCTCTGGTGAATATGCCGGTCTCTGAAACAGTTTCGGTTTTCTCTGATTTGTATGCTTTTGGTTGTATCCGTTCAACCCAACCTACGATGTGATGGGACTTTTTTTTATTTTATCAAAGTTTCCGAGGATTTTTCTTAGTGCTTGACTTTTTTTTCTTAATCGTATATAATAAGGATATTATGAAAGACATTAAACTTGCATCAGGACA
Organism: Candidatus Poribacteria bacterium; assembly: GCA_963668035.1. Taxonomy (GTDB): domain Bacteria; phylum Poribacteria; class WGA-4E; order WGA-4E; family WGA-3G; genus WGA-3G. The sequence continues at coordinate 4,146,507 of OY764073.1, forward strand.
CGAAATGCCGATACTGGGTTTAGGAACCTGGCAACTCAAAGGTAGACAGTGCCGGCAGATCGTCAAAGAAGCGATTGATTTAGGCTATACGCATATTGATACAGCGTGGATGTACCAAAACCAGCGCGAGATTGGGGATGCCCTTCGCGAGATTCATATCGACCGCGAGGCTATTTTTCTGACCACTAAAATTTGGCACACCCATCTCAAGCATGCTGAGGTCCTCGCTCAGTTTGAAGAGTGCCTCAGCGACTTACAAATGGATTATGTTGATCTGTTATTGATTCACCATCCGAGCAACTCTGTTCCGGTTGCTGAAACTTTTGAGGCATTCCAAAAGCTTTACGAGGCGGGTCAGGTCAAAAGCATCGGTATCAGCAATTTTAGTATCGCTCAGGTTGAAGAGGCGTGTGCGGTTTCGGAATTGCCGATTTGCACGAATCAGGTGGAGTATCATGTCCGAAACAACCGCTCGGAATTGCGGGACTATTGTCACGCCCGCGGTATCGTGATGACAGCGCATCGGCCGCTCGCTGTTGGTAACCTTGCCGGTGACGCGGTATTGGGCGAGATCGGTGAGAAGCATGGCAAGACTGCAGCGCAGGTTGCTTTAAGGTGGTTAATACAGCAGGAGATCATCACAATTCCGAAGTCGGGTTCGGTACCCCATTTACAAGAGAATCTGGATGTCTTTGAATGGCAGTTAACTGACGAAGAGATGCAGACGCTTGACACTATTGGCATGTAGACATTGTGATTAGGGAGCGATAGAATCTCGTGAAATTTGGACTGTTTTATGAGCATCAGATTCCGCGTCCGTGGCATGAGGGTGCGGAGCATAAGCTTTTTCAAGATGCGTTGTCACAAGTGGAACTCGCTGACACACTGGGATTTGACTATATCTGGGAGGTAGAACACCATTTTCTTGAGGAGTATTCGCACTCTTCTGCCCCGGAGGTGTTCCTTGCTGCGTGTAGTCAACGGACGACCCAAATTCGGTTAGGACATGGGATTGTGCTGATGCCGCCGGCATATAACCACCCTGCGCGCGTCGCTGAACGGATTTCGACCCTTGATTTAGTCTCAAACGGACGTGTAGAATGGGGGACGGGGGAGTCGGCTTCGCATATAGAGCTCGGTGGGTTCAACGTGGATCCGAGACATAAACGTGAGATGTGGACAGAATGCACACGCGAGGCGGCGAAAATGATGACGCAATCGCCTTATGCCGGATATGAGGGACAGTATTTTTCCATGCCGGCGCGTAATGTCGTTCCAAAACCGCTGCAGACCCCCCATCCACCACCGTGGATGGCTTGCTCCAGTCGCGATAGCTTGCGTTACGCAGCCAGATATGGGCTCGGTGCGTTAACTTTTGCTTTTGTTGATGCAAACGAAGCCAAATTTTGGGTGGAAGAATACTACGAGATTTTTGAGAAGGAGTGCGAACCGCTAACACAGCGAGTGAACCCTAACATTGCTATGGTATCGGGATTTTCATGCCATCGTAACGAGGAGACGGCTATCGCTCGCGGGTTAGATGGGTTACGCTTCTTCCGCTTCGCGCTTGCCCATTACTATCATAATGGTTCACAGGTACCGGGACAAACAGATATTTGGCAGTTATATAGACAGACAACGCAGTCATCTACTGAAGGGAGGGCTGGCATCGGGACACCGGATCAAGTGCGTGAACACCTTGAGGTGATGGAGGCTGCTGGCGTAGACCAGGTTGTTTTCATTCAGCAGGCGGGTGCGAACCGCCATGAAGACATCATGGAATCGCTGGAACTGTTTGCAGAATGTGTCCTTCCAGCTTTTAAGGCGCGGGACGCAGCACAGGTTGAGAAAAAAGATAAACGACTTACCGAAGCCGTTAAAAAGGCTGAAGAGCGGAAACCTATTTTGACTCGCCTGAGTGAGATTCCAACTGTGGATTCCTACCCGGTCCTTAAGCGGAAGTTAGAAGGGAAAGCAGATGAGATACGGGAGGATGGCAAAGAACTTCTGTTGTCTATAGAAGGCGGAAAACGGACCGAAAAGGGCTGAAAATGAAAAACGTATTGGTAATTGATGACGATGAGAAAATCTGTTGGGCATTTGAGCAATTTTTGGAGGGTGAAGGTTACGCCGCCAGTATTGCGAACAGTGCCGAGGAAGGCTTGCGCCGCATCGCTGCCGACACGCCAGATGTCGTATTACTGGATGTGAACCTACCGGGTATGAGCGGTCTGGAGGCGTTGGGTGAGATCAAGGCGAATCACCCGTGGGTGATTGTGGTTATCATCACGGCCTACGACGATGTAGAAACGACAATAGAGGCGATGCGCTTACAAGCGTTCGATTTTGTTCCGAAACCGATTGATCTGGATATTGTCAAGGGTGTGCTGGCGCGTGCCTTCCGAACACAATCCGTTCGCAGTACCTTACCTGCAGAGACAGCCACTGAGTCGCCGCCGGAAACCGAGATTGGTGGGCACCGCCTGGTCGGGAAAAGCAGTCAGATGCGTGAGATTTACAAACTCATCGGAATGATGGCGAGCAATACTGTAACAGTCTTGATTGAGGGTGAGACAGGGACAGGCAAAGATCTTGTTGCGCGTGCCATCCACGCAGGAAGTGAACGGAAATTGCAGCCGTTTATTCCGGTTGATTGTGGCGCGCTCCCGGATGAACTTTTGGAGAGCGAACTGTTCGGGTATGAAGCTGGCGCGTTCACAGGTGCTAAAACCGAGGGGAAGCCCGGACGGTTTGAATTGGCAGATAGTGGTACGCTATTCCTCGATGAAGTCGGTAATATGACTTCGGCACTCCAGGTGAAATTACTCCGCGCACTACAAACACAAGAGATTGAGCGACTCGGTGGCACGCGTACTCTTAAGGTGGATGTCCGCGTTATCGCCGCTACAAATCAGGAGCTGGGCGAAATGGTAAAACGGGGGCAGTTCCGCGAGGACCTCTATTACCGTTTCAGACGCATCGCGCTGCACCTGCCGCCTTTGCGGGAACGCCGAGAGGATATTCCGTTACTTGTTACACATTTCCTACAACTCATCCAAGCGGAACTTGGCAAATCCATCCGCGGTATCTCCGAAGACGGCATGAAACTGTTACAAGATTACAGCTGGCCTGGCAACGTTCGCGAATTAGAGAATTGCCTCAGAAGCGCGGCGGCGCTCTGTCGGGCGGATGTGATTCTTCCGGACGACCTCCCCTCAGAAATCCGTATAGGGTCTCTTGTGGATACTGACGATGCATCGCAGCTGCTTACCTCTCTAAAGTCTGTTTTACAAGATACCACAAAAACGGCTGTCGCCGAAGGCAAACAGGGACTTTATGAGGAGATCGTCGCGCAGTTAGATAAGGCACTGATTGAGTTGGTATTAGATGAATTTTCGGGCAATCATAGCAAAACAGCCGAATTGCTGGGTATGAGTCGAACTACACTTTTGAAGAAAATTAAGCAGAGTAGTCGTCCGGATGTTGAATAGGCAGGATAGGAGATGAGACATCATGGGATCGTGGATTCGGATTGCGCACCGTGGAGCATCGGGACGCGCGCCGGAAAATACACTTGCTGCGTTCAAGAAGGCACTCGAAATCGGTGTGGATGCCGTTGAACTTGATCTGCACGGTGCCGCTGATGGTGAGATTGTTGTGATACACGATTCTACCTTGGACCGGACGACGGACCTCCATGGGCATATCAACGAAACCCCTTTAGAAACGATTCAAAGTGCTGATGCTGGTGGATGGTTTGATGCGGAATTTGCGGGTGAATCGGTGCCGACGCTTACAGAGGCGTTAGCATGCATCGGAAAAGAGGCGATTGCTGTTTTGGAGATCAAAGACCCGCTGATAGCCGAGGCCGTTGTTGCGAAAATTCATGAAACAGATATGCTGGATTTCGCGGTTGTTATCTCCTTTCATACCGCGGTGCTACAAACTGTCCGGGCATTAGAGCCTCGTATTGCTACAGGCTGGCTCATCGGGAGTCAGGATGGGCCCGTGTCTGCTGTTGCTTTGTGTCAGCAATTAGGTGTGCTCGGCAGTAATCTCTTAAATGTCAATCATGAATTGATCACGGCGGAATTCGCTTATGAAATTCGCAGGCGTGGTATCGCATTGTGGTGTTGGACGGTAGATGACGTTGCTCGCATGGGCGAGCTGCAGACCTTCGGTGTGCAGGGTATTACATCCAATTACCCGGAACGCTTCGCTATGGTTTAGTTTGCCGACTTTGGCTCCGCCAGAATGCGATCGCGATATATGCAAGAATCGGATAAGACAACAAGGTTGTTGACCAAGCGATGCCTTCTAATCCCCAATACCGCATGAACACCGCATTAAGAACCGGATTTAGGATAAGCCTGATGAGGGTCGCTGTGAAAACAGTTTTATGTGCCTGCCGCACCAAATGTGCTCGGACAAGTAATCTGCTAATTAAACGCGGCAGCATGCCTAATAGATAGATACCGATCAATGCAGCGATATGCATCTGACCGGTTTCGGACAATTCTCCGTGTCCATATAAAACCGATACGATATTTTCCCGAAAAAGATAAAAACCTACCAAGAACGGCACCATTAGGACTAAAAGTGCAACAACGCCCTGCCAGACACTGCGCCGCAATTGCGCGTTGTTTTCTGATTGTGTCTCGGATGACGATATTTTTGCCCAATGCGATAGGAGGACCGGCAGCGTTACACCTGTGAGCGTCTCAGGGATTGCACACAAGCGGAGTGCATAATCAAGTTTCGAGACAGAACTTTCGCCTAATGTGCTTCCCATGCCTCTATCGACGACAGGGTTTATTCCATCTGCAATCGCTGCACCCATCATGACTAAACATTGGTTGAGGAATCGTTTCGTGTAGAGTGTTTCCTGTAAATCGGGTTTCAGGTGCCGCACCTTCAGGTTTAAGATGGCACAGCATCTCGGAAACAGGACAGCGACTTGGAAGAGTTCACCGAGGATCAGTGCGATCGGTATACTGAACCAGGTTAGCGATGGCTTGCATAGGTAGATAGTGGCGATGACGATGACAGCGCGGAGTCCTTGGACGATAACGGGAAGTCGAAACGCTTGATAGGTATCCAATACTGCTTTGAGCATCCATCGAAATGCTGCGATAATCGTGAAGCAGAGAAACCCGGATACGATACCGATTGTGGCGATGGACGAGAGTTCGGTATTTGGTAAAAAGTGTTGGGAGATTACAAACGAAATGGCAACAAGGAGACAGCAGAGCCACGGCATGATTGTGATGTAGCGGGAAAAGATTGATTGTACACAGCGTTGTGCTTCAGTTTCGCCTTTTGCGCGTGCCTCAGCTAATAGGGGAACGAGAACAGAATAGGCGGAGGCAGCACTGAGCAGCGCCATAAGGAATAGCGCGATTCCCCAATAATAGTAGATGAAATCCATCTCGGCTGGGTCGCCGAACCAGTTGGCGAGTGCGACGTAGATAAGAAATGTGCCGGCTCGTCCGATCAGGCTAAGCGGTGTAACGATAAGGACGTTCTTGAGAAGGGAGGCTTGCGGTTCGGACGCATTGTTCGACATGAAGCTGCTATAAACATATCGTCATTATAATCGCGTAGGTTGGGTTGAACGGCGTTGATAGTGAAACCCAACTTTAGACAAAAGCGTTGGGTTTCACTACAATGCTATAACCGACTTTTGATGGCACCCCATGTGGTTGCGAGTTTATCCACTGGAGCAACCGGTAGTGCATCTCTCGCTTGCTCGTAGTCATCATCTGTCGGTTGAAACGGCTTGGTTGAAATCATAAAGACATCAAACAGAGCCTCTTTACCGGCTTCAGCTTCACGGGGTTGAATACGGACAGTATTTGTGCCCTTCTTTAAATCCGTTGGGGATTTTGATTCGGGTTTATCTCTACCGCCGCTCCATACCCATTTTGGTCCGTGTGTATCAATGATCAAGCTGTCGCCAGCATCGGCGATATTATCGCTATTAAGGGCGATGAACCAGGACTGTCCGCCGCCCCGGAAATCTGCGACTCGTCCCCAGATGTATGCCTGTCCTGCGACAGGACTTTCAAACGCATAGTCTGCAAATCCGCCGGTCGCTTTAGCGATCAGGATATCTCCGGCTAACCAAGGTTCCTCTGCTGCACCCGCCAGTTTCTTTTCTTCCTTGCCGGGTTTGAGCCCTTCATTTTTTTCAAAGTCTACCGCTGAGACCCAGATTTGCCAACCCCTTTCAAGGTTCGATTCGCGCCATTGCTTCACAGCGAAGACAGGTTGTATGAACAACACGATCAAGCAGAGGCTAACGACACCTATAAAAAGCTGTGTTGATAGATTTGCTTGTCTCACGGTTTTCCTCCTTCATGTCTACTCATGATTGTACAGGATGGACGCAAAATCACAGAATTTCGCTTAGCATTGCGTAAGTCTGTGGATTAATTTAGAAGCTGTGCTTGATAGCTCCCCATGTTGTCGCCAACTTACCCGCTGGCTGCACAGGCGTTGGATCGCCCCCTAAGGGTGAAGCGTTTTTGAACATATCATCGTTCGGTTCGAAATCTACTGTAGAGAGAAAGATAATATCCATCAAGGTTTCTTTCGTGGCTTCAGCTTCACGTGGGACGACGCGGATGGTGTTTTCACCGACCACGGATGGTGTTGGGGATTTGGTTGTATTATCTCTACCGGTAGCCCATGCCCAATTGCCGGGGGTATCAATAATCAGTCCATCGGCTTCATGGTCTTCACTGTTGAGCACAACGAACATGGACTGCCCGCCGCCTCTGGTATCTCCGACACGGCAGTAGACAAACACGTCTCCGGCGACAGGACTATCGAAATTATATTCGATGAACGCATTACCGACGCTCCCGGCGAGCGCGATGGCGACATCGTCGCCTATTGCAGGTCCGCCAATATCTGAACCGTCGCGTTCTGCTTTTGCCTTACCAGCCAGAAAGTCTTGTGCTAACGAATCGTCTTTACCGAGTTTGAAGGTGTCTTCGCCTTCACGATTACTGGGTTCTGTGCCTACGTCGATCCAGATCTGCAAGCCGCCTTCCAGCTCAGACCCCCGGTTCCCTGCCGGAGTTTGGATCGTCAATGTGAAGATTAAAAGCAGGCTCGCTGCGAATCCGAAAGTTATGGTTGAGAGATGCCGTTTTTTCACGGTTTTCCTCCTAAAGTTGACAAATTTAGTGTGCATGTTGCATAAATTGTTAGTTTGTGCCCTTGTGATCGTGTTCAGAAAAATTTTCAGGCGCTATGACCTTTCAGAAACGGTATTATATCACATGTAAAAAAAGTGTCAAATTTATTTTAAAATAAGGTCCATATATTCCGTTTTATCAGCGCGGAGTAGATTATTAAGGGCGCGTTCTGCATTCTCATGTACAATGGTGTTTGAGCTGTTAAGCCCTGCTTTTAGAATGGTTTTCGCTTCCTCTGTCTGAATGTAGATGTTATTATGAATACCGTCGGTTAGTTTTGCAAAGCACTCAATTACCTTTGCGGTATGTTTTGGAAGCATTTGACATAACTCGTTTAAATAGATTTCCCAATTTTCTACCTCGCAATCTTCTGCTTTGCATACATCTATGACTTTGGAATATGCTTTCAATCGCCATTTAGCCTCTAAACCCTCGGCTTGCAACCAAAAAGTAAAATGTCGGAGTTCTGTCGGTTCTTCTTGTTTAAGTCGCCATTTAAAGAATTTCTTTACGTTGTCTTTCATACCAAGGTCTAAGCCTTTTCCGGTGTTCGATAAGCGGCGTCCTATATTGTTGAATAAATTTGCCCAAATTTCTGGTTTTTCATCAGTTTGCTGGTAAAATTGTTCAAGTAGACTCTCTTGACCGTTAAGTGGGAACATTTCCCACAGATAATAGTTAAAAAGGCGTTCACCGAAGACATCGATGGGTTGTTGTGTGATGAGATCGTGCTTTTTGAAATCAGATAAATGTTGTAAGGCAAAATTGAAATCATCTTTAAGAGTTTCAAAGATTTGCTTAACTGCCCCATTGCAGAGCAGAAAACTACTGAATGCCGCGTACCACTCTTGACGTTTACTTTGTGCCTGTGGGAAAAAATCTGATTTATGTGCAATTGCCCATTTCTTATTGAAGTTGTAAATCGAAAGATAATTCTTGCCCAAAATGGCATATTCAGGCGGTGTCAGCGGATAATTGCTTTCGGCGGAGAAACGTTTTGCAAGGAGTGTTGTTACTTCAGGGACTTCACATTCAGGTTTATATCTGCGTAACCAGAAACCGAATTTGACAAGGTCCTCCAATGCTCGGCTCCGTGTGTTATTGAGGCCTTGGATGAGTGGATCCTTTCGATATAATCTGTTTGGATTGTTTTCATCCAAGTTCCAATCATATTGTGTACAAAGCGTTTCCAGAAGCGTCGCGAGTTGTTCACGAACAGTAATGGGGACATTTGGGTCCTCTTCAAGACATACACCGATAAAGTCGCCGACAGCTCGTCTTGCATTGGTCCAGTTCTGATTCTCGCGGGATTCATCCGCTTGTTTATAGTCCCCTTTGTGTTCTCGGTCTGGATGCGAAAGCACCCATTCACTGAATCTCAACCACTCGTTGAGTTGGTCAAAGTTCTTTTCCTTTACATGCGCTTGCATTGCATAAATCATCACACGTACATAAATGGGTCGCTCAATCTGATCACGGTTTGCCATCCAAAATTTTAATCTGATAGGATCGGGAATTATTGACTTTCTAAAAACAGTCTGAAATGCATTGGCAAGTGCTTCAATATTAATTTCTACACAATCTTCATTTTCGTAGAATTTATCTTCATTATCCCAAGCATTTATGAAGTTGAGAAGATCATCATCTGTTAACCTTGCAAGGTCTTGGTGTGAGTACGGACTACGTTTAGATACAGAAACCTCTCGAACCTCTGCTTTGGATGGGATATAATCCTTATCAAAAATCCAATGTGTGACCTCGGTTTCCAACTTTTGGAGGCGTGTTTTATATTTACCAAAGAGCACAGGTGCAAATGGTGCTAATTGTATCCGATGACGCAAACGTTTGTATTTGAGAAAACCTTCTTCAGTTTCTTCAGTATATTCCTGACCTAACCACTTCATTAACCATGCCTGATAGCTTGCTTTTGATGGACCAGCGAGAATGGTTTCAAAAATCCGTGTGCGTTCCTCTTTCGTGAGAAATGTATCGCCGAAGTGTTCACAAGCGTGCTGTATCATTAGCCGAAATTCGTAAGAATATTTCCATCGGTTATAGTATTCAGGATTTAAGATCAGTTTCAGAATCCATGATTCAGTCTGTTGATTCGGGTTTTGGGCATATAGGTGGTGACGTAAGCGTTTGAAGATTTTCCATTGCTGTTTCCGCAAAATGTTATCTAAACTCTCAATTTTCTTATGTTTTTTTTCAAAAACCTTCTCACATGCAAAGGTCAATGTATGAACGAGGGATTCCTCAGGGGTTTCGGAGTTCTCAATAGTTCCCTGGAGATGAGGACACCATGATTCGGAAATATCGTCTTGTTTGTCAAGGTCTTGTTTATGTCTTCGTAAACTGATCATATTTGCTGTGGTATCGATCAAAATACAGGCAACTTTATAGGGATCACTTTCCGTGAGAGGTAGGATACCTTTTAACATTAGATCACGGTATTCCCCAGGTAACATGCGGGGTGTAGGTTCAAGCAAAGTATTACTGTCCATAGGATCTTCTATACGGCGTTTCTGTTTATTCTCTGACTGCGGGTCGGGTGCAAACTTAACCAGTATTTTGGCGAGTTTCAATGCTGCAGATGTCTGATTCTCCTCTGCCCATTGTGCCAATATTTTCGCGAATTTGTGTGTTTGGAGTTGATGTTCCATACCAGCATACTCAAGTATTTTGTCTTTAAGTTTCACAGACTGTTTTCCCAGAAGCTGCAATGCGATATCTAAAATACCGTCATAGACTACTGAGTTATCAACTTCCGGCAGATTCACTACTAAATGGATAACTTCATTTGGTAAGTCGGTACACACGTTCCTAAGGTATTGTATCTCCGGCCAGTAAGGGAATAGAATGGTGCCGTCATCAAATCGCTGAGCTTTTGGGGGATATTTAAAACAACCACGTTCCACAAGAGGTTTAAGCCACAATGGATTTTCCAAGCGAGAAAAAAAATACTTGCGAGCGGTTACTTTTTTGACTGAAGCGAGTGCATTATCTACCATTTTATCGGTTGGCTTCGTCCAAGATTTCATGAATACTCCTTAGCTGCTCAATTTCGCTGGCTGCAGCAGCGTATAAAAAGTTATCAAGGTTTTGAAAATGCCTTTCCACTTCGTCATAAGTCTGTATAGAAAACTCATTCTTACGTAAATGCGCATGTCCGATAAACCATCTTCTGGCGCGTCGCCATTCCTGAGATAAGTTTTGAGGGATATTCTCTTTATCTGGATAATCCAAAAAAGTAGTAAAAAAAGAACTATCTATATCTTCAGCCCTAAGCCGCCCTTTCTTGTGTTGAGCAACCAATGTTTTTATCTTTTTACAGATTTCATTCGGGATCAGATGTCCGTTTTCATCGTTATCTTCCGTGTCCTATACTCTTCTTCTCCCCATTCATCTTTCCAATCGTCTTTGAACTTATCCACAAGCTGTTCATACTGAACACGGCCCCCTTTGGTACCTTTCACTGCTGAGGCAAGCAAATTCATCAAATCCCGACCGGCATGTGATATGAAGGTGATGTAGCCTGCTGACTTCTTGTTTAGGAGATCCAATGCACCTTTGTATGCTTCGGCAAACACTGGTAACTCAAGATCGTCGTTTATCCAGTCAAAAACCGTTTGTTGTCTTTCCGTGAGCATTCCGTTGGGGTAGTCCTCCTCGTTCTAAACTTCATCGCATGTTTTTGTTGCACTCTCCCGATCCATTTTAAGTTTACCGCATGCTATGTAAAAAGTCAAACTAAATGAATCCAAAAATATTGAATTGTCGGTTTTGGCGGACTTTCTATATGGTGAAATGCCGCGAAAGTTGTAAAGGCTCCTGCCGTGGTTTGCAATATAGGATTATGAACGCCGGAAAAAGGGACCGATGTTGTGAAAAAGATACCAAATGGTATCTTTTTTAGCTTTTTGGTATCTCTTAAAATATGGTTGAGAACCCAGTCACTGCATGGGTTTGTAAGCGTTTTTCTGTGATGTGAGGAGATGTGGCATATTTATAAACATGTCGTCCCTACGGGTTTGATTCCGCTAATGCAGCATCGAGGGCATCCGAGAATGGATTTTCATCTGCATAGAACGGCAAACCAATCAACCGGTATTTTGTGTTTTCAAAGGTCAGGAGTTTATCCTTTCTACGAAGGCTTTTTCTTCGCTTGTGCCGTAAAGTGTGTTGAAAGGAAACCAGTCTTGATCTTCAAACTGCCGATCAATAGTGGCCCGTGGGTTTCGGGGATCGAATTTCAGAAGTTTATCTTTGAAAATATCATGTATCTGTTTCGGTCGAAAGTGTTTTGTTCCTTTGCTAATAGCACAATTTGCTGATCTACGAAATTATCGTAGGTTAAGGCGTTCTCCTTTTGTGTCGTCATATCGGTGTGCAGCTGCTGGATTGTGGTGAAACAGATATTGATGTCGTTTTCGTTGACTCCTTCAAAATTCTCTACTTGCGTTACTGTTACCACCGGCTTACCTTCAAAACGGATGTCTTGACTGAAAAGGTATTTTGCTGCGCGCGGGTTGAGGAAGTTGTCTTTTGTCTTTTCTATGATATTGGTAGCGTTGACGAAAAAAAGGAAGTTGCGGTACCCTTTTTCATAGAGGTAGAGGATCAGACCTGCCATGATGAGGGTTTTGCCGCTGCCGGTTGCCATGTTGAATAGCAGATGGACGGGTTTTTCCTTACCTGGTAGATCGTTGTTAAAGTAGTGGATGAAACTTGCATAAGCGTCTTCTTGGTAGGGACGCAATTCAAATACGGGATTCAGGTTTTGTGTAATGCTACTCGGCATTTCGGGTTTGGGGACCCCATAGTTGAACGCGATTTCAAGTTGTTCATGAAGGAATTGCTCAAGCATCAGACAGTTCCCAATGATCCTTGATCGGTCAACGCGCGCCCCTCCCTCAAATCTTCGTATACAATCCGTGAGATTTCGGGGCCAATCTTTTGGAGTTCTTCTTCCAATCCTGCTTCCTGGATAGGGACAGTGGCAACGAATGCCCCTTTGTGTAGGTCGATTGGAAAACCTTCTACCTGTTCAACACCGTCGCAGGCGTACCGAACTCGTGCCCCGGAGAGCGGTCCATAGTCATCATAATAATAGAGTTCTACCCGCAGGAGTTCAATAGAATCGGGTCCTGGCACCCGTCCTGCCAGGTCAAGTGTTTTAATCCTAAGCGGCATCTTATTAAGGTGATCAACGATGTGTTTCATGAGAGTATCTCCCTTTACGTTGAAAGTGATAGTTCTGAATAAACCTCAAAACGATTTTTTACACAAGTTATAGGGATATTTCCGTGTGCAAGAATTTCGGCATCCCGTAGTGCGCGCACAAGTGTCTCTAATTCAATTGTTAGGTTCGGCGGGCGTGGGGTGCCTTCACTTGAAGGTGGTTGCTTCGCGTATTGTGTTAGAAAGTTCCCCATACGTCCCGGTTCAACAACCCCTAATAAGAACTCAGGCAACCCATCGTGCTGGTCCGGTGGTCCTGGGTTCGTCGGAGACGGTAACATCTGTGCAACTTCCTTGACCGGATCTAGGAGGTGTAATCCGGGTGGCAAGGGCTCCTGAATCTCAATTTCATGAACGTAGGCAGGATCCTCTGGAGTAGGGACCCTCCCGCTGCTTACCATTGCATAATGCCAAGCTACCGCGTAAGAACGCGTAATAGAAATAAAAGGACTGTTCACAGTGCTTCTGGCAATATGAAGCATCTGTCGAGTTATAGTAGGAGTCATTCCGGGGGACCTGGCAATAAAACCTTGTTCCATCGGATCGTTAAGATACCAATAAGTGTTAATACCTGCCCCGCGATAAAATATTGCCATAAGTCCCTTTTTTATCCTTTTTCCCGATGTAGATACTGATTAAGTTTACCTCTTGTTGGGCACAAAAGTCAAGTGAAAAATCAACCGAGGGTATACAATTGCCAATAGACAAAATTCGGGTTCATCCGTGTGATTGGAAGGCTACGGCCCAGAACAATCCTATATCCCTGGCTTTTTATTCTTCATAAAACGCCCTATTCAACGCCTTATATATAGTAGCTCTAATCAGGAAATGTGACGCGTTCGTAGATTTCTTGTAAGGGGAGCTCGCATTGGATGGCGGTGAGTGGCAACATGTCCGCAGGTGCTTGGAAAGCGGTGAAAATCCAGTCTGTCGCATTAACTTTTGGGGGGCGGCGGTAACGTTCAACAAGTACCTTGTCTTGGGAAACGAGGACGTATTCCTGCAACGAGGTAAGGTGTCGGTAGTGCCAGAATTTTTCGCCGCGATCGTAAGCCTCGGTTGAAGGTGAAAGGACTTCTATGAGGATAATGGGGTTGAGGAGTATATCAAAAACATCGTCTTCAAAGCGCGGTTCTTCACAAACGACAACGACATCAGGATAGAAATAGGACAAAGTGAGTGGCGAGCTCACGCGCATGTCGTTCATATAAACTTCGCATTCGCTACCTCTTAACTGCGCGCGAAGTTCAGCAGAGATGTTACCAGTAATAAGATTGTGTGCTCGGCTCGCTCCAGACATCCCGATTATTTCTCCTCTGATGTATTCACTTCTGACAGTGTCAGCATCAGGTATGGCTTTGCGTTCTAAAGCAATATATTTCTCAGGTGTGAGATGGGTTTGTGCTGCACGGGCTGCCATGATTTTCCTCCGAAACGGGCAATAATGCACGTCGCATTTGGGCGAGTACGCCGCAGAATTGCCCTACTACGAACGGATCACCTATAAACTCAACATCGAACGACTACTAATAGTGTGCTCCTATTCACGTACTTGACCGTTTCCGTAGACGATATATTTATAAGTCGTTAATCCTTCGAGCCCCATCGGGCCGCGGGAGTGGAGTTTCTGTGTGCTGATACCGACTTCGGCACCTAAACCGAATTCGTAGCCGTCAGTGAAGACTGTGCTGGCGTTGACGTAGACGGCTGCGGAATCCACCTCTTTGAGGAAGCGTTGGGACGCGCTGTAACTTTCGGTGATAATCGCATCGGAATGGTGCGAACCGTAGGTTTCTATGTGATCAATCGCAGTGTCTATGTCGTTCACGACGCGGATGGATAAGATGTAATCCAAATATTCTGTACGCCAATCTTCTTCAGTCGCAGGTTTGGCGGCGGGGTAGAGCTGCTGTGTCCGTTCACAGCCGCGGATTTCGACATCCGAGCCTTGTAAGGTCTCACAGAAAGTGGGAAGGAATTTCTCGGCAGTATCGGCATGGACAAGCAGCGTTTCCAAGGCGTTGCAGACCCCGACTTTGTAGCCAACCTTCGCATTCATACATATCTTATTTGCCATTCCGAGGTCGGCGGCTTCGTCAACATAGATATGGCAGATACCGTCGGCGTGTCCGAGGACCGGGACATCGGATTCTCTCATCAACTTCTGGACGAATTCGTTGCTACCGCGTGGAATAACGAGGTCAATGTAGTCAGGCAGGCAGATGAGTTCGTAGACGGCTTGCCGATCCGTGGTATCAACGAATTGGATGGCATCGGGGACCCCTTCTGCTGCGGCGGTATCGCTGAGGATGCGGGCAAGTGTTGTGTTGGAATGGATGGCTTCGGAGCCGCCGCGCAGGATAACGCCGTTCCCGGATTTGATACAGAGTGCCGAGACTTCAACGGTCACGTCGGGTCGGGATTCATAGACGACAGCGACGACACCGATAGGTACGCGGACTGTACCGATTTTGAGTCCGTTGGGACGTTCTCCCATACTGATGATGGCACCGATCGGGTCGGGGAGTGCTGCGACTTGGCGGAGGTTGTCAACCATCCGCTCAATTTTTTTGTCGTCCAGCAGGAGGCGTTGCATCATCGGTGCTTCGAGTCCGGTTTTTTCGCCGTTTTCAAGATCGATACGATTTGCTGCCTGAATTTTATCTTTGGAATGCTGTAGGCTCTCCGCCATTGCTAAAAGCGTGTGATTTCGGACATCGACGGAACTGCGTGATAAAACCCGCATCGCCGATTTCGCTTTTTTTGCTTGTGATTGAATGCGTTTTTGGATGTTTTCGCTCATAGTGTTCCTTAGGTGAATCGTTGGTGGAAATAGTGTTATTATTATAGCGTATCGTTTGGCAAATTTCAAGTGGATTTAATCCGTCGGGGATGCGTCAATATTTTGGAAAGGTGTCAGAACTGTGATTTTTGTCATAAAGACACTTTAATTTTTTTTGTACGCAAAAAATGTGCGTTATATTTTTTCTCCGACGGGTTAGGGTCTGTTGGTTAAGGGCTCGTCCAAAATACGCAACTTTTCTACGTAGCGTTTTAAGGAATCAGTCGAGTAGTACCAGATTATCGCGATGTATGATTTCGTCGTAATCGCGGTAGCCGAGGATGTTTTCAATGTCTTTGGTGTGTTTTCCTGCGAGTTTGGCAGTGTCTGCGGCGTTATAGTTCACTAAACCACGTGCGAATTCTATGCCGCCTTCTGTGAGACACGAGACGGTGTCGCTGTAGTCGAAGTTGCCTTCTACACGTTGGATACCGGCGGGGAGTAGACTTTTACCACCCTGCACAAGCGCGTTGCGTGCGCCATTATCTACAGTGAGACTGCCTTTCGGTGGACGGGAATAGGCGATCCACCGCTTTCGTCCAGAGATACGCGATTGCGGTAGGAAAAGCGTTCCGAGCAATTCGCCTTTCAAGAGTCTCGTGACAGCGAGCGGTTCTCGTCCGTGTGCCAGGATCATCATCTCCCCAGAATTGGTAACGATTTCTGCTGCGCGCAACTTTGTTACCATCCCGCCGGTGCCGCTGGTTGTGCCTGCTTCGCCGGCGGCTTGCCAGATGTCCTCGGAAATAGTGGTAACCGTGTGAATCAGTTCTGAGTTCGGGTTGTGCCTTGGGTCTGCGGTGTAGAATCCTGCCTGATCGGAGAGGATAATGAGGAGCTGTGCTTGCGCGAGGTTTGTCACGTAGGCGGAGAGGGTATCGTTATCGCCGACCTTGATTTCGTCGACGGCGACGGTGTCATTTTCGTTGATGATGGGGATCGCGCCGAAATGGAGGAGTGCCCGCATCGTATCGTTCATGCGGGTGTAACGTTTCCGATTGGAGAAGTCGTCGCGTGTGAGCAGCATGCTCGCGGCGCGTTGTCCATAGTTTGAGAACCGATCCTCGTAAGCTGCCATCAGTCGTATGTGCCCTACGGCGGCAGCGGCTTGTAGATGGGGCAGCGTATTCGGACGCTGCTTCAGCCCGAGTTGGGGCCACCCTGCAGCGATTGCACCTGATGTGACAAGGATGACCTCAACGCCGTCCTGTTTCACAAGTGCTAAATCGTGGACTAACCCATCAAGGGCGGCTTCGTTGAGGTGCGCGCCCTCTGAGATGGTGCTGCTGCCGACTTTCACGACAAGGCGTTTCACGTCCGATAAGCAGGCGCGCTGTTCAGCTTCAGCCAGCCTGCATTGCTTTTGGACTATAGGTGAACTCGAATTCATCGATCTGAATGGTGTCTCCCTCTATGGCCCCTGATCGTTCCAGTGCGTTGATCACACCCATATTTTTCAATTTCCGGTACAATAGAATCAGAGCCTGTTCGTTTTCCATATCGGTCATGAGCACGGCGCGGCGTGGTTCTGCACCGATGACAAGGAACCCTTGCTCGGTTTCGACAAGTTCAAAGCGTGCTGATGGCTCGGGTGGCAGTTCTTGTTCTAAGACAATCGTTGTTTCTGCTTCCTCTCGGGCGCGTGTTTCCAAGTATTGCAAGGAACGGTAAGCCTGCTGCATGAGCGCGTTCACGCCATCGCCGGTAATCGCGGAGATAGGGAAGACTTTCCGTTTGCTGAAATATTCCTGCACGCGTGGCAGATCCGCCTCGGCTTCGGGCATATCTATCTTGTTGAGTGCGATAATTTGTGGCAGTTTCGTCAGCAGTTCGTTATAATGCCCCAATTCGGTGTTGAGTTGTTCGTAGTCTTTAATCGGGTCGCGGCCATCTGTGGCACTGAGGTCGATGACATGGATAAGCATTTTAGTGCGTTCGATGTGTCGCAAGAATTGGTGTCCTAATCCCGCGCCTTTATGCGCGCCCTCTATGAGTCCGGGGATGTCAGCCAGGACGAAGTTCTGTTCTCGATTGATGCGGACAACGCCGAGGTTCGGGCGGAGTGTTGTGAACGGATATGCGGCGATTTTCGGTGTAGCGGCAGAGGTTCGCGCCAGTAACGTTGATTTACCGGCATTTGGATAGCCGACCAGTCCGACATCGGCGATAAGTTTGATTTCAAGCGTGATCTCCCGTTCTTCTCCGGGTTCACCCTTCTCCGCGACGCGGGGTGCTTGAAAGGTGCTGCTTTTAAAGCGGGCATTGCCTTTCCCGCCAATACCGCCGCGTGCGATGACAACGGTCTGGTCGGGGTCTGTTAAGTCCGCAAGCTGTTGCGCTGTCTCAAAGTCTCTGACAATCGTGCCAGCGGGTACTTTAATAACACGGTCTGTACCATCGGCACCAGCGCGCTGCTTCCCGGTGCCGTGTCCGCCGTTTTCAGCGACTTGGCGCGGGTTATGATGTAGGTCAATGAGGGTACTCATTCCTAAAGTGGCAGTGAGGATAACGTTTCCTCCGTTCCCGCCGTCCCCGCCATCGGGGCCCCCGCGCGGGACAAATTTCTCTCGACGGAAACTGATACATCCGTTGCCCCCGTTCCCTGCTTTGACGTGTATTCTTGCGGTGTCCATGTTTTTGTCGTTTGCCTGAATTGTGTGTGCAGGGAAGCTACAACGCCTCAAATCCTGCTTCTGTTATCGCATCTCTAAGAACGATAAGGGTGATGTCCTGTTCGTTGAAATGGACGACTGCCTCGCCTTTGCGGAGGTTGACCTTTGCACGCTTAACGCCTTCAAGGGCGGTCAGTGCGTCGGTCACCGTTTTGACGCAGTGTTGACACGACATACCGCCGATTTTTAGTTTTGTTTTTTGCATGGTGTTGTCCTTTAATTAAAATTACGTCCGCACGAGGGACAGTTTGGTATTTTTGTGCGAATTGCTAAGCCGCATTCTGGACAAACGCGCTTTACCCGAGATCGTTCTACGAGGCGAGATACGATGATGATGCCGAAAAAAAGAAGAATGACAAAGGTAACTTCCCAAAAGCCGATAAGCACGTTTTAATCTCCGTGTTATCTGAACTGGTTGACAGTAGCACAACCTAAAAGGTTATGCTACGTGTGCATTTTCAGACTTCGCAAGGTGGTGAGGTTTGCCTCGTGCATCGTTTTCATCTGTGGCGTTTCAATAATGAGCGGGGTCTCGGCAAAGCGATCGTCGTTTAGGATATATCTAAATGCGGTTGCGCCGATGTTGCCCTCTCCAATGTGTTCGTGTCTGTCAACGCGACTCTGATATTCCGATTTCGCGTCGTTGAGGTGAAAAGCTTTTAAGCGTGTTAGCCCGATAATGTTATCAAATTCGTTAAAAGTCGCTTCGCAATCCGCTTCGGTTCGCATGTCGTAGCCGGCAGCGAAGACGTGGCACGTATCCAAACAGACCCCGAACCGATCTGGATATTTTGACGTACCGATTACATCGCGTAGGTGTTCAAAAATGTAGCCGAGATTTGTGCCTTGCCCGGCAGTCGTTTCGAGGAGCGGCATGACATCGGGTGCCTCGGCATTTTCAAATAGGACGTCGAAACTGTCGGTGAGTTGCTTTAAACCGAACGCTTCGCCTTCGCCGAGGTGTGCGCCGAGATGTGTGACGATGTAACGGATACCGAGTTGCTGCGCGAGTTCCATCTGCTCACAGAACGCTTGCCGCGATTTTTCCAGCACCTCCGGTTTCGGAGAAGCGAGATTGCTCAAGTGGATGTCGTGAACGATGACTTCACCAATGTCGGCTGCTGACCATGCTGTGGTAAATTGTTCAACTACCGCTTCGGTCGGCGGTTTGCCGGGTCTCCATTGGTTTGGATTTCGCAAGAAAATTTGTATTGTATCGCACTGGAGATCGGTACCATTTTTGATGGCGTTGTGTATGCCGCCTGCGGTGGATACGTGTGCACCGAGAATCATATTTTTTTAACAAGTTTCGGCTTTGAAGTTACCAGGACTTACGCAACTTTCTATTACCATGCGAGGTTAGGAAACCTCGCCAGCGAGAGGGGGTACGTGCGTCCTGAGGACACCGAAATTAGGGTCTCCTTGTGTTGTGGTTATTCGGGCTGCACGACGGTCTTGACACCGCGCTGCGCAGCGGCGTTATCAAATGCTGCTAAACCTTGTGCGATCGGGAAGCGATCCGTTAGCATCGGTTCAAAATTGAGTGCCTTCTCTATGAGGAGTTGTTTAGACGCTTCAAGGCTGGCACGGGAAAATGCCCAAGAAGCCATTAGTTTGTGACCTGCATAGTGAAATTCCTCAAGATTGATACGGAGTTCTTCGCCTTCCGGTGCGAGTCCGAAGAAGTTGACGCATCCGCCTTTGCGGACAATCTCAAAAGCGAATGCGATAGCGGAAGCGTTGTTCGTTGTGGCGGAGATGACAGTATCAACGCCGCCGTTAGTGATGTCTCGGAGATGTGCTATCGACTCAGGGGACGTGCCAAACGTGCGGTCGGCACCGAGTGTTTCTGCGACAGTTCTGCGGTGCGGCAGCGGTTCCACGACGTAGGTGGCTAAACCTGCGCGTCTCGTCAATTGTGTGAGCAGCAATCCGATAGGACCGGCACCGAGGATAGCGACAGAATCCTTAAAAAGCGTCTCTTGCATCGCATTCAAGCAGCAGCCCAAAGGTTCCAGAAATAGCAACTCTTCGTGTGGGATACTGTCCGGGACCCGGATAAGTTTACCTGTGTCTACACCGTGCTTTGGCATTCGCATATATTCGGCATAACCGCCATCAATATCGTGTCCGATCCCTTCAATGGCGTTGCAGTATTTATCCAAGTCGTTTTGGCATTCGGCACATGCGCCGCAAGAGAGCATGGGGTTAACCGTGACCCGCTCACCGACTGCAACATCGGGATGTTTACTGTCCACGATCACACCTGCAAGTTCGTGTCCCATCACGACGGGGGGTGCGTAATCTGATACATCGCCCCGCAGCGCGGCGAGGTCCGAAGCGCAGATACCGCAGAGTTCTGTCTGGATAAGGACATCGCCATCAGTGAGCGCGGGAATAGGCTTCTCTTGGACGCTTAATTGCTGAACTTTCTCAAAAACGATGGCTTTCATGGGTTATTGGTTGTCAGTTATCAGTTAAGCATTTGATTCACTGACATTTTTTTCTTATGGTCGTTACCGATTTGGGTAACGACGGTTACAAAGAGACGTTGGATACTCAAAAACCAGACTGAAAACTGAAAACTGACGACTGAAGACTATTCCTTATTCATAAGGCACGGTTTCAGCCTGATGTGTCTTCGCGGACTTCTCTGCTAAATCCATGATGGCGATGACACGGCGTGCAGATTCTGGTGTCACGAGTAACGGTGTGCCGTCATTTAAATGAGCGACGATGTTCTGATAGTAACTCGGTCCGGGTCTGCCGTGATGTCCGACTTCCTGCTCTTTCGGGTGTCCTTCGACTTCGGAGAGGACTTTAAACCCGCCGCCTTGGGAAGTGATCGCGCCGTGCGAGCCGAGCAGTTTCCACCGCTCGCTACCGATTTTGGCGATATTGGACATCTGGATGTTTGCGGACGCGCCATCGGCGACGAACGCCGCGCCTGCGAAACGGATAATTGCTTGCACGTGGTCTTCGTTGGTAATATCGTCCCAGACGAGGTTGGGTTGATAGAAACCGGTGACGTTGATCATCGGTGCTTCAAGTACATTGAGTAGCCAATCGAGGTAGTGGGCACCCCAATCGTAGAATTGTCCGCCGGAGATGGCTTTGACGCTGCGCCACCAATTCGGGTTCGGTCTTCCGTACCCGCCGCCCCACATCTCAACACTGAAGACTTTGCCGATGATACCGGATTGGACGAGTTCGCGGAGCGTCCAGAAGTCGGCATCCCACCGGCGATTGTGGTGAACGGACAACATAACGTCGTTCTCTTTGGCGGTCGTAATCATTTCTGTGGCTTCTGCGATTGTGACGCACATCGGTTTTTCTACGATGACGTGCTTGCCGGCTTTGAGGCTTGCCACGGTTGGGTCGCAGTGCAAGCTATGTGGTAGCACGTTCGCGACGAGCTCGACCCCGTCGTCGGCGTTGAGTTCTTCGACTGAGTTGTAGGTACGAATGCCGGGGAAATCTTCTTTTGCGGCATCTGTGCGTTCGGGGTCTATGTCGCAGACAGCGACGCACTCAATTCCGTCGGTGTTCTGCATCATATTTGCGTGGGCTCTGCCCATATTAAATGCTGCGCCATATCCGAGGACGGCACCTTTGATGGTATCTGCCATTTATCTTGGCTCCTTCTTTCTTTTCGTGTATGAATACGTTATTATAGCACAAAAGCGAAAAAATTGTGTAGAAATTCGGTTATCGGTTTTATGTAGGGAAAATCAATTGACTTTTCTAAAAATTTGTGCTAAATTCTACGCGTGTGTTATGCGTGAAGTTGGATCGGGCGCGTCTCACTTCTGAGGCATGTTTTATAAAAATAGTAATAATTCGTTTTGGAAACTGCTTGAGGTAATTTATGGCAAAAGTTGGACTCATCGGGGTTGGGAATATGGGCACCGGCATGTCAAGAAATATTTTGAAAGCCGGACACGAATTGACGGTGTATGATGTCCGTCCTGATGCGATGGAAACGTTGGTACAGAAAGGCGCAGCCGCTGCCGCATCGCCGCGGGAACTCGGTGCCGCTGCGGATACGGTTTTTATCATGGTGCTGAATGTCGAACAGGTGAAGGCAGCACTGTTAGGCGAAGATGGACTGCTGGCGGGGCTTAATCCGGGTGCTACAATCATCTGCACAGCGACGATTGGACGTTCACAAGTGATAGAGGTTGCGGAACTCGTAACGGCAAAAGGGATCAACATCGTTGACGCGCCTGTGAGTGGCGGCGCGCCGGGGGCAGCCGCAGGGACGCTTACGATGATGGTAGCGGCAGAAAGTGAGACATTTGCAGCCTCGAAACCGGTGCTTGCAGCCGTCGGCAAGGATATCTATCACGTTGGCGAAGAGATCGGTATGGGACAAACCGTCAAATCCGCCCTTGCAGTGCTGATAGGGACGACATACGCGGGTATCTTTGAGGCATTGACGCTTGCGGTGAAAGCGGGGGTCGCCCCGGAGACGCTTCGCGACGTTGTCAGCACAAGTGTCGTCGGGAACTTCCTTTTCAGAGATACGACAGAGAACATTTTATCGCGGAACTTCAAGGGACAGAGCAATATCGGGACCATGTATAAAGACCTCAGCTTGGCGAAAAGTATGGCAAACGATTGCGGCGTGCCGCTCTTCGCAGCGAGTGCCGCTTTTGAATTGTTTCAAGCGGGGAAAGCAGTGAATCCTGATGAGGATAACTGGACGATTATCAAAATTTTGGAAAATATCGCTGGTGTTGAAATTAAAAAGACGGAATAAAATTGAGAGGGTATTGAATGTTCAAATTGGGAATTATCACAGATGGGATCAGTCGGAATTTTGAATATGCGCTGGACACGATGGTAGAGACTGGCCTGGAATACGTTGAACTCCAATATCTTTGGGAGAAACAGGTCGGCGATTTGACAGATGCGGATATTGAACGCGTTAGGGGTTTAATAACTGCTCGGAATTTAAAGGTATCGTGTATCTCACACCACAATTTGTCGGCGCTCCCGCTGGATACTGCGGTGGTTGCGCCTGCCTATCGTGAGCATATTACAACGTTAGAACGGTGCATTGATGTTGCGCAAGCTCTCGGTACGAAACTCGTCCGGATTTTCAGTTTTCGGAAAGAGATGGTGCTTTTCGGTGCGGAACCGATCATCTCCGAAGGGGCGTGGGCGACACTCATGAACCGCTTGGAAGAACCGTTGGACATCGCAGACGCGGCGGGTATCACGCTTGTGATGGAGACTGCGATTTCTGGGAACGTGACATCCGCTCTGCTTGCAAGAAAGTTAATTGATGAATTGGGCGCGCCGCATCTGAAAGTGCTCTGGGATCCGTGCAGTTCGCTCTATTGTACAGAGGTTCCATATCCCGATGGGTATGCAGCCATTCGTGAGCACATTGCACATGTTCATCTTAAGGACGGCGTTGTTAACCTGCCAGCGGCGACCTTTGATTTCTGTGCGATGCGTCAGGGACAGATGGATCCGTACTACAACGACATTGTGGACGCGTTGAAACGGGATGGCTACGAAGGCACAATCTCTTTGGAGAGCGTCTATACGCCGGTGGGTGGCACGCGTGAGGACGGATTTAGGGAATCCCTACCGGTCTTTATGGAATTGATGGGACGATAATAGATAGACAGAAAAAAGAAGGACGCAGCCGATATACTTCAGCTGCGTCCTTTTTTTATGAGGTAAAAATCCTCGCATAGCACCTGAGATTTACTTGACTTTCAAGCTACCCCAAGTTGTCCGGAGTTTACCAGCGGCTTCGACAGCTGTGCCTGTTTCAGCGGGTGCTTTGTACATAGCCTCTACGTCGGCACTGATACCAGCGTACATGCCCCATCCGCCGCCGCGTTCACTGACTTTGATCATTAGCAGGTTGTCGCCTTTAACCAAGTCAACTGCGAACGAATCTTGGAAAGAATCTGCGCCGCCGCGGCCACGGTTCACAGCATTTGTGTGAACGACTTCGCCGTTGAGCCAGACTTTGACAGAGTCATCACTGCTGACACCGATCATCACGCCGGACATATCGTCATCAGCGACGAGTGTGATAAGTGCGTAAGAGGTGACATCGTTGAAATCCGCGTTTTCTGTCACGCCGAGTTCGACGAGCATAGCGTTGATGTCTCCGTTTGCGGGGAGTTCACCGAGCGTCCAAGCGTAATCACCGACTTCGGCGCCTTCAGCCGCGCCATCTTTTGCGACCATTTCTTCGGTAACATCGTCGTTACTGGCGACAGCGAGAGAGTCTATATCGGTAGAATTCTGACCGCCTTGGTTGGCTTCGGTGGGTGCGATCATCCAGAGCCACTCGCCTTGGATATGGAAGATAGGCGGTGTAGGTGAGGTAGTGACATCGGCAGCGATACCGACGTATTGTCCCCATCCGCCGCCCCGTTCGCTGACCTTCACGAGCAACAGATTAGCACCTGTGACAAGGTTGACTTCGACCTTATCTTGGTAGCCACCTATATCGGCAGGTGCGCCGCCGCGTCCACGGTTCGTGGCGTTGGTATGAACGACTTCGCCGTTGAGCCAGACTTTGATTGAGTCATCACTGCTGACACCCAGCGTTACGCCGGACTGATCTGTCTCGGATATAAGATAGATAAGCCCGTAAGAGGTGACATCGTTGAAATCGGCAACTTCTGTCATGCCTATGTCGACGAGCATAACGTTAGTGTCGCCGTTTTCGGGCAGCGTACCGATTGTCCATGCGTAGTCTCCGACTTGATCACCCTCACTCGCGCCATTTGTTGCGACCATATCTTCAGTGACATCGCCGCCACTGGCAACTTCGAGCGAATCAATATCGGTAGAATTTTGACCGCCTTGGTTGGCTTCGGTGGGTGCGATCATCCAGAGCCATGGGCCTGCAATAGGTGTCTCGGCATCAGCAATGTGCGTCATGAAGAAAATCGCCATGAGGCACGTTAAACCTACAAAGAGTTTCTTGTACATGAAAACCTCCATCTAATTTTGTCAAAAAATAGAGAATTATTTTAACTGTAACCTTTAACGTTGTTTTACCTTCATGCGTTATTTTTTTACGCTTTTTTTAAGGCTGAACAACAATTTATACCATTTTAACAAACAACCACAATTAAATCAAGATTAAAAAGTGCCAAGATTAAAAAGTGGTATTTAGGCCTCCTTAATTTTCGCTATTCGGTTATGGGAGACTTTTCTCGTGAGAAAACCGAAAATTGAAAACCAAATTGCCTGGGTTGAAAAGAAGCAGTATTAGTGGGCGTGCTTGATTTGTGCCCATTGCGTTGCTAATTTCCCAGCGGGTTCAACGGGTTGAAACTTGTCAAAATCTATGTGGTGTTCGACATCAGCATCAACACCGACGTACTGTCCCCAGCCACCGCCGCGCTCACTCACCTTCACCATCAACAGATTATTACCTTTTTTCAGGTCGGTTTCGAACCTATCTTGGTAGCCATTTATATTGGCGGGTGTGCCACCGCGGCCGCGGTTCGTGGCGTTCTTATGAACCTCTTCACCGTTAAGCCAAACCTTGACAGAATCATCGCTGCTAACACCGATGGTTACGCCGGCCTGTTTTTTCTTGGATTCAAGTATGAGAAGTCCGTAAGAGGTAACATCGTTGAAATCCGCGACTTTCGTCATCTTTATTTCTATCATACAGACGTTGATATCGCCGTTGGCAGGCAGCTTTCCTGGGGTCCACTCATAATCACCGCATTTATCGCCCTCTTTAGCACCGTTTTTTGCGACTTTTTCTTCGGTGACTTTGCCTTTGCTGGCTTCATCAAGCGAATCGATATCGGTAGAATGCTGTCCGCCTTGACCGGCATCGGTCTCGGCGATCATCCAGAGCCACGGCCCCGCGATCGGGGTTTCGGCATCAGCGATGGGTGTCATCATTGACAAACACATCAGGCATGCCAAGCCTATGATAAATAATTTTGGAAACATTTAATAGAAGCTCCTTTGATTGGGTTGAAAACTTATTATAAAAATGATAACATATAAGACACAATTAAGTCAAGGAAAAATTTAAATCAAAAGAGGTTAGTGATCCTGCTTCATTTTAGCCCATTGTGTCACTAATTTTCCTGCGGGTTCAACGGACAAAATACCCGGCGTGCTACTGAGGGCAAATTCGGCATCGATGCCGACGTACATACCCCATCCGCCGCCACGTTCACTGACTTTCACCATCAACAGATTACTGCCGCTTTTGAGGTCAACCTCGAATGTATCTTGGAAGGTGTTTGCGTTGCCGCGCCCGCGGTTGACAGCGTTGGTATGAACGACTTCACCGTTGAGCCAAACCTTGATAGAGTCATCGCTATTGACCCCCATCGTAACGTCCTGCTGTGCTTTGATCGTTTTAAGGGTGATCAGCGCGTAAGAGGTATAATCGTTCAAGTCGGCAACCTTTGTCATACCGATGGATACGACTGCTGCGTTGATGTCCCCGTTTGCCGGAAGTTCCCCGAGTGTCCACTCATAATCGCCGACCTTACTGCCTGCTATCGCGCCATTTTTTGCGACTTTTTCTTCGGTAACTTTGCCTCTGCTGGCTTCGTCAAGCGAATCGACATCGGTAGAATGCTGTCCGCCTTGGTTGGCATCAGTAGCGGCGATCATCCAGAGCCACGGTCCGGTAATTCGCTTATTTCTGCCCCATTCAGCCGCTACTCTCGGGATAGGTTCACCTTCAGGATCAACGTCGGCGTGGTCGTAATCTTCAAAATTGAGGTTGTGGTCGACATCTGCGTCTATTCCGACATTCATACCCCAACCGCCGCCACGCTCACTAACTTTCACCATCAACAGATTCGCGCCTTTCTTGAGGTTAACGCGGAACTCATCTTGGAATTCATCGGGGCCGCCGCGCCCACGGTTGACACCGTTCTTATGAACGACTTTACCGTTAAGCCAGACTTTGACAGAGTCATCGCTGCTGACCCCCATCAGCACATCCGGTTGTGCTGCGTCGGATTCGAGTATGATAAGTGCATAGGACGTAACATCGTTGAAATCGGCGATATTTGTCATGCCTATGTTAACGAGCATAGCGTTGATGTCTCCGTTTGCCGGGAGTTCGCCGGGTGTCCATCTGTAACCGCTGACTTCATCATCTTCGTTCGCGCCGTTTTCTGCGATCTGTGCTTCGGAGGTTCTGCCCTTGCTGGCTTCCTTGAGCGAGTCAATATCGGTAGAATTCTGACCGCCTTGATTGATTTCGGTGAGGGCGATCATCCAGAGCCACGGGCCTGCAATGCGTTCCTGTGCATGACTGGTGCCTGCCATAATTGTACCGATTATCAAACATGCCAAACCTATCACGAAAAGTTTTCTGTACATTTACATACTTCTCCTCAATTGTCTCGTAATTCGTCCAGAACGGCGGCGGGAAGCGGTGCTGCGCCTGAAGTTGCTACGCCGTCGTCAACTTGTGCGGGTGTCATCATGCCCGGCACAACACTGGAGACAGCGGGGTGTGCCAAGATGAATTTAAGGGCGGCTTGCGGGAGACTTCTCGCCTTATTTCCGACAATAGACTTCACCTGTTCCACGCGTTCTAAATCGGCGAGGTATTTCTCACGGGCCCAGGTTTTCCGATAATCGTTTTCGGCGAACACGGTATCCGGTCCGAGTTGTCCAGAGAGTAGCCCTGACGACAGCGGTTGTCTAACGACGACGGCGATGCCTTTTTCGGCGGCGGTCTCCATTACCGGTGTTGCCATTCCTTGCGTAAGGATATTGTAAGTGAGCATCAGCAAAGAGATACCGGTCTCTGCGATTGCTTTCAGTGCGTCCGCTTCGCTGCCGAGTGCTAACCCATAAAATCGGATTTTGCCTTCGGTTTTGAGTGCCTCCATTGTTCCGAAAGCGTCATCCCAGTCGGATGCTGACGGTGGCGAGTGGAATTGGTAGATGTCTATAACATCCCGTTTCAACCGCGTGAGGCTGCCTTCAACCGCTGACCGGATATAGTCGGGTGAGACATTGAATGACAGGTGTTCCCATCCGTGGCTGATCCAGCCATCAGAATCTAATTCATAACCGAGTTTCGTAGCGATGACGACTCTATTGCCGAGAGCTGAAAAAGCCTCGCCGAGTAAGCGTTCTGCGCGTCCACCGCCGTATTGGTCTGCCGTATCGTAGTAGGTGACCCCGTTTTCAAAGGCGTATCGGAGGAGGTCGACAGCCTCTGTTTCGCCGATGTCTCCCCATTCCCGTCCACCGAGTTCCCATGTTCCCATGCCGATTTCGGAGACGGTTAATCCTGTATTTCCTAATTGACGTTGGCGCATTTTTGTTCCTTCGCGAGTTCCTGCGCTTTGGATTTGTTTGTTATCTTACAATATTTGCAATTATCTGTCAAGAATTTTTTTCAAAGTTTTGTTCATTGAATAAACTCAGAAAATCTGATAAAATATCTTCTAAGCAGAAACGGAGGTTCATTTTTTTCATCTTTTTTATCACTCGGCACAGGCTAACAGCCTATGCTACAAAAAGTAAAGTCAATAACCCCCTGCTAAAGCATGGGGGCTTGTGCGAAGCGTATACCAAACGTTCACTCCACAAGTTAAACTATTTTCTACAGTCCAATATCGCAGTATTTTGGCGTGGTAGCCTAAACTATGTTTCGGATGCTCCCCAAGTCTGATTCCCCTTGAATACTGCGATCTGGATGGGGCAATACACAACCCGTAAGGGAGATTACAAACTATGTTTGTTCCAGTAAAAAGTAAGTCAGGCAAGAAGTTGATGCCTACAAAACCGAACAAGGCAGGTATGCTGATTAAGAAAGGATTGGCAACGCCTTATTGGTCTAATGGCATATTCTGTATTAGGCTGAACTATGAACCGGAAACCGACTATACGCAAGAGATAGCCATAGGTGTAGATCCCGGTAGTAAGAAAGAGGGTTTTACTGTGAAGTCGCAAGCTCACACCTATCTCAACGTTCAGGCAGATGCCCACAACAAAGTCGGTAAGAAGGTTGAAAAGAGACGAGAACTTCGCAGAGGTAGACGTTCCCGCAAGTGTCCGAACCGCAAGAACAGAATGAACCGCCTCGCGAACAAAGAGCGTATTCCAGCGGGGACACGTGCAAGGTGGGATTGGAAGTTGCGTATTCTTGACTGGTTGTCTAAACTCTATCCTATCACACATATCTGTGTAGAGGATATTAAAGCACGGACAATCAAACGTGGTAGGCAGTGGAATCAGTCTTTTAGTCCTTTGGAAGTTGGCAAGCAGTGGTTCTACACCGAGATAGAAAAGCGTTGGAAACTACTGACGCTACAAGGCTACGAGACCAAAGATATCCGCGATCGACTCGGGATCAAGAAGTCATCAAAGAAACTATCAGAAACATTTGACGCACATTGTGTTGATAGTTGGTGTCTTGCATATCATACGGTGGGTGGTTCGCGTGCACCTGACAATACAGAGATGTTTTTTGTCTGTCCCCTATCTATCAAACGCCGCTGCTTGCATAGAGAACAGGAGTCAAAGGGACGGAAACGAAACAGGTATGGTGGAACTGTATTAGGTCAAGGTTTAATCAAAAACACTCTGGTTAAACATATCAAGTATGGTCTCACACGATTGTCAGGTGTTAATACGAAAGGTTTGTTTGCACTATACACCCTTGATGGAAGTAAACGCCTAACAACTGGTGCTAAACGCTCTGATTTCACAGTATTAACCAAAATCAACTTTAACTATAGGAGCGGTGTTTCCTCCCGCCACTAAAGTAGCGGGTTTCCACACCGAACGTATTGATGAAATACAAATTAGTTTTAATAATATTTCATCTCATTTTAGGAGTGTTCGGATTCATCTTGGAAGCCACCGCGCAGGAGAGCGACTTTGTGCCGGTCACAGGTATACGCGTTCTGACGTTAGAGGATATAAAGAAAGATGGCACTTTGCTCGGAAATTGGAAATATCACCCAGGCGATAACCCGAATGGGCAGACCCAGCTTTTGACGATACCACCTGGGAATCCACGGATACATTGCTCATACAAGACGAATTACCCGAGAATAAATGGGAGGGTATCGGTTGGTTCCGGCTACATCTGTCCGTTCCCGATGAACAACTTTGGCATAAGCCGTTGGCACTTCAGGTGACGTATCAAGCGGGTGCCTCTGAAATCTATCTTGATGGCGAATTGATTTATAAATTTGGGACTGTAGCGACACAGAAAGGAGAAGAGAAGCCTTATTGGGAACGCGATCCACAGGTAATTTCGTTTTCGGGCAAAACCGACCACGTCATCGCAGTTCGATATTCTAACTTCTCTTTTGATCAGTCGATATTGATGTTCGGATTCGGGCTTAAACTTTCCCCTATAAATCCGAACATTAAAAGGCGGGTCACCATCATCCGCGAGGGCACCACCCTCCAAATGGTGTGTACAGCGATTTCGGTTTTCCTGATGCTGCAGCACCTGTTGCTGTTTATCTTTTATCCGCGTGCAAAGGAAAACCTTTATTTCGCCCTTTCAATGGGAAGCATCGGTGCTTTTGTGTTTCTGAACTTCCAATTTTTTCTGTTAGCAACAAGTCCGGCACAAATTCTGAATCTGTTTCGCCTGCTTTTCTGTGTTTATGTCTTGATGTTTTTATCAGGGATGTTATTTCTATATACGCTCTTTTATCCGAAGTTGCCAAAGCTGTTTTGGTTCTTTCTTGTTGGATGGATGCTGACCGTTTATGTAACCCTGTTTGATTTTCATACAACGGGAAGTATCCCCGGGAGCGTGGTACTGCCTGATCAGGCGAAAATTGCCTTTGAGATGACAGACACTGGTTTTCTACTTTCAATTCTCTTTACACTGCTCACGTTTTTAGAGCTGGCGCGCGTGATTATTGTGGCAATCTTTAAGAAAAAAGATGGTGCGTGGATTTTTGGGCTCGGCACTCTCTCGCCTTTTATCTCAGCGTACGGACTCTCGTATATCGTCTCACAAACAGGATGGACAATTAACTGGCAAATTGGCGTACTCACTACCGTCCTCGCCCCGCTTTTTTCGATGTCGGTTTACCTTGCCCGTAATTTCTCACGAACACATCGGAAACTTGAAACGGAGGTGCTTGAGCGCAGACTCTTAGAAGTTGAAAATACCCGCAAAACAGAGGAGCTGGAAGCCGCGCGTGATCTCCAAATGTCGATGCTGCCGCAAGACGCGCCGCAGTTGCCTAATCTTGATGTCGCTTTTGAGATGCGCCCTGCAACAGAGGTCGGGGGCGACTATTATGATTACAATCTCACTGACGACGGGCAGCTCACCATCGCAGTTGGGGACGCAACAGGGCACGGTACAAACGCCGGGCTGGTCGTTTCTGCTGTCAAGAGCCTTTTCAAGACATCAGGACCAGCAGCAGGGAACTTAGAAACGCTTGAACGAATCTCACAGGGCGTTAGAAGTATGAACTTGAAGCGGTTGTATATGGCGATGACGCTCGCCACATTTAAAGGTAACAAACTCACACTTGCAGCTGCTGGCATGCCGCCTGCGCTTATCTATCGCTCGGCCGAAAACAGTGTTGCGGAGGTACTCCTTGAAGGGATGCCGTTGGGCGGGTTCATCGGCACCGAGCGACAAGAGATGTCTGCTGAACTCCAGAGCGGTGATACGATCTTGCTTATGAGCGATGGACTCCCGGAGATGCTGAACCCTGAAAACGAGATGTTGGACTATCCGAAAACGAAAGAGCTCTTTGAAGAGGTCGCGGATCGATCCCCGAAAGCGATTCTCAACCATCTCTTCAAAGCAAGCACATCATGGGCGGACGGAGAACCGCAAGCAGATGATATAACGCTTGTTGTCATTAAGGTGAAGTAACTTGTGATAGGTCTTACTGGCCCTATCCCGACTCAAGCCGTTTTTTCTGCTCATCCAGCATCTGCTTCTGACGCTGGACACGTTCTGGCACTAAACGTTCCCGCGGTGCTGTCGGCTTGAAAGCCAAGCGGTCTTTCCGTAATCCGTCTAAGACAGCCAATTCCACCGGTGAGAAGTCATCCGGGTTTTCACGATTGAAATTCATCGGTTCCGCAAGACCGACAGGTGGATTCGTAATGAAACGCGCACGGCCAGATGGGTTCTGCGATGCGGCATGCAAGATGAACGGGTGCAGCAACACAACATCTCCAGCATTGCCTGTAATTTCTACAAAATCCTTACATTTACCGATCAGCTTCCCAAAACCGCTGCTGGGTAACAACCCCTCTGGATGCTCATATAGCCACTGCGCCACATGCTGTACAGAGTCGCACGCTACAAACGTCCCGCCGCTTTTTGGGTAAATATCCGACCAGACGACGATCGTCAGCAATCCCTGTTCCGGGCTATCCAGAAAATGACGGAAGAAATCGCCATCCTTATGCCAGCCGCTCACCTCTGGAGAAGGCGGTTGCCACGGTGTGTCCGCCCCTAACGCAAAGTTGATAATAAAGCCGTCGCCCCATGTCGGTTTTGTGTTATTCCGAAGATTGATAACCCTATCTTCGCCGCCGACAAGATCGCAGATAGCCTCATAAGCTCTCGGCGCGATTTCCTGAATCGGCACGCGGTTCATTGAAGGCAGATGGATGCGGGGTTGCTCCCACGTCTCTGGGTCCTCTGGATCATAACCGAGCCGTTTAAAAGCAAACGCTCGCCACTCTTCCGCCAATTCACGTGGAAAACAGTCCCGTAGGATAACATGTCCCTTCTCAATGAAATGGTTAACATCTGATTCAGTCAATGTTTTATAAGTTTTCGCCATCTGTTTCCTCATTAGGTTATGCTTGCCAGCAATGTTTCTGCTAACTTTGTTGCAAACGCGTCGTCATTGATGTGAGCGTCCATCTCAATGATTGTAACGTTGTCGCCAATATGTGCCTTCAGATTCTCAATCCATGCGGTTCGTGCTTCAGGCGAATCGAAGGGTTGTCCTGTTTTGTCAATCGCTGATACGCCTTGTGTCGGAATAATAACCGTTGTAGGTCCCTGTGCTGCGCTGAGTTTACGCGCCATGATGCGTCCGAGTTCAGCGGTCTCTTCAGCAGTTGTCCGCATCAACGTCACTGTCGGGTTGTGCTGATAGAACAATCGGTCGCTGAAGTTTTCTGGCACCGTATCCCGGGGCCCGAAGTTCACCATATCCAATGCCCCGGGCGCGACAACTTGTGGCAGTCCCGATTCCCCTGCGGCTTCCAACCTGTCGGGCCCGGCACTCAGAATGCCGCCGACCAACTCGTCCGCGAGTTCAGTTGTTGTGACATCCAACACGCCTGCAAGGAACCCACCTTTGACCAAATCTTCCATCGCTTGACCCCCGGTACCCGTTGCGTGAAACACGAGTACTTCATAACCAGCGGCTTCAAGAATTTCTCTCGCTTTTGTAACGCACGGGGTTGTTACACCGAACATCGTCGCCGCGATTAAAGGCTTGTCCGCTGTCGCGTCTGCGGGAGCTTCCGCGTTCACCATTCCGACGATCGCGCCCGCAGCGTTAGCGAGAATCTGCCGTGATAAACGGTTGATCCCCGCAATGTCCACAACGGAATACATCATGCTTATGTCTTTCGATTGCACATAAGGACTCGTATCCCCCGATGCCAGTGTGGACACCATAAGTTTCGGGACACCGACTGGTACCGCTTGCATCGCCGTTGTTCCGATGGTCGTGCCTGCGGAGCCGCCCAGAGAAATTATGCCATCAATTTCGCCTGCGGCATGTTTCTCAGCAACAAGTGCTGCAGCGCCCTGCGCCATGATCGTTACGCTATTCCCTCGGTCCCCTTCATCACGCAATGCCTGTAAAGATGAACCGCCGGCTTGTGCAACTTCATCCGCAGAGATGTCCGGTGCTAATTGTGGTTCTCCCAATATCCCTGTATTGATAACACACGTTGAGACCCCAGCCGATTCTATATGTGCTTTGATGAATGCGAATTCTATGCCTTTCGTATCCATGGTTCCGACAATGCCTACCGTTTTCGCCATCCCCGAATTCCTCCGCTGTTTTAGAGATTTAGGTCTTATGCTGATCATAGTAGACTTTGGAATTACTTACACACCCATAGGGGCTGGGTTACCCTGCCCCTACGTCCATCGGGTGTACAGGTAATTATGAGTTTTACTATAATAGATTATTATAACCCAAGTTGCTACTAACAAGTTTTTAACCTTTTCACAAGACTTGTCAGGCACTTTCCTCACCCCGTAGGGGTGATATGTCTATAGAAACGGTATATTGAACGGAACGCACTCCGTAGGAGTGCTATGTGTACAGATAAGTGGCAACTTGCGTTATTATAGGACAGATAGTAATGATTGTCAAAAGAATTTTGATAACTGAATGAAAAATTTGACACAATTCTGTGGATATGATATACTAAAGAAGGTTATCAGTTAGTGTCTTTTCGCTACTTCTAACTGAAAACTGAAAATCATTACGTCTTTGCTATGTCAGTCGTGAAAGGGGCAGGACTATTTAGTTTTCGGTTTTGAGTTTGGTTTTCGTTTATAGATGTTAACGTTTTTCCGTAAGATCGCGAGCACAGCTCGCTCCTACAGAGGAAGACATATCCATAGATATAAAGTGAATACGTAAAACTAAATACCCCTGTGGAAGGGGTTTCTAACCCCGATTTCCCAAAGATCGCGGAGGAAGTGTGTGAACGCAATTGATTTTAAACAAGCAGGATTAACATCAGTCCAAATTTTAGTTGTCGTTGGCGTCGTTGGGGTTATCGCCGCTGTGATTTTCGCGCCTCGGTTGCTCGGGCAAGCCGGACGTGCCTTACAAGCACAAGCGGATGCAGACATTGAAACGCTCGGCATCGCGCTGGATAGATATGCCAAAGATAACGGTGATTATCCGTCGACCGAACAAGGCTTGAAAGCACTCTGGGAGAAACCTGAGGCACCACCGATTCCTATCAATTGGCTGGTACCCTACATCCAGATCCCGATTACAGAGGATCCGTGGGGCAACCCTTATATCTATATCCGTCCCGGCATACATGACCGATACGGGTATGATCTCATCTCGTTCGGCAGTGATGGCGTTGAAGGCGGCACAGGCGAAGCCGAGGATGTCGTCAGTTGGATCCGGCGCGATGAATAATCCGAATAAAAAACGCGACAATCAGATGCGGGGGACCTATGAAAATTACCCATATTGACGTTATCAAAGTGAGAGTGCCGTATCATGAAGGTATATATGAGTTGATGACGCGTCGCAATCTTTATCAGATTGACTACGTCTATAAAGTCCATACCGATGTCGGCCTCGTCGGGATCGGCGATGGCTCACACCAGTCAGATGAAGTCGTTCAACGCTATATTGGTCGGAATCCGTTCGAGTTTATGAACGGTTGGGCACCGACACCGCTTCAACAAGCTTTTTACGACATCATGGGCAAAGCACTCGGGGTGCCGGTGCATCAGCTCCTGGGCGAGAAGGTTCATGACAAAACGGCGTTCGGTTATTGGTCTATTGACATGACTCCTGAGGAGTGGGCAGCTGAAGCGAAACACGCTTACGCTCTCGGCTACCGACTCCACAAAATTAAGGCGCGTCCGTGGTTTGAAGTGCTTGAGCAGGTTGAGGCAATTGCCTCGGTTGTCCCAGAGGATTATCAACTCCGCGTTGATGCCAATGACTCGTTTGAAACACCGGCGCGCACGCTTGAAGTCGCACGCCATCTTCAAGATTACAATATTGAATCGTTTGAAACGCCGATCCCACAGGCGGATATCGCAGGCTATCAAGAGATCA
Organism: Candidatus Poribacteria bacterium; assembly: GCA_963668035.1. Classification (GTDB taxonomy): domain Bacteria; phylum Poribacteria; class WGA-4E; order WGA-4E; family WGA-3G; genus WGA-3G. The sequence goes on from OY764073.1 coordinate 4,182,247, forward strand.
AGCAGCACACAGATATGCCGATAACGATCCATTTCGGAAACCCGGATCCAGTTGAGGCGATTCGGGCAAACATGAACGACTCATTTATTATCGCTTATCCGGACTCGCGCGCCGCTAACGCTATTAGAGAGGCGACTATCTCTAACGCTGCGCATCTGCCTGTCTGGATACAGATTGTCGGGCTGGGTATCACAACGGCTTACGTCATGCATCTCGCAGCAGTAATGCCGAATGCGACCATGCCCGCGATGACGCTTAACGCCTTGCGTGCTTATGATCTTGTCACGCCATCAACGATCCCAGTTGTTGATGGCTACGCAACTGTTCCAGATAAACCCGGATTAGGTGTTGAATTGAATGAAGACGCGCTCGACAATTGTCGCGTCTGAGGAGAGAAAAATGAAAAAAGTAATTTCTGTTTGCCAAACGCAGGCTTTCACAATCGGTTTGAGTTTGCTAATCCTCTTGATAGGGGCTGGTGTTACTGCACACGCGGCGAAGCTCGGTTTGGCGAGTGCTTGGCTCTTTGAGGATAACGGTGGAAAGGTCGTCAAAGATGTCGTCAGTGGACACGACGGGGAAATCAAGGGCACCCTTGAATGGGTAAAAAACGGCAAGTTCGGCGGTGCCTTGAAATTCCCCGGCAAGGGCGATAGTTACATCCGTGTCGACCACGATGACCTTTTCAATGCGGATCCTTACTCGTTTGTGGCGTGGGTGAAGTTGGAAAACGCCTCTTGGCAATATGTTGTCTGGCGAAATGGAGATGTCTGGCCCGAACCCGAAAATGTACGTCATCTGGATATATGGATTCACACGGACGATTATCCGGTCTTTATGTGGCACGTCAATGGAAACGTCGGGCGTATTGATGGTAAAACTATCATTGCGGATGGTAAATGGCATCACATCGCTAAAATCTATGACGGTAAAAACGTTCAGATGTACGTCGATGGGAAATTGGACGGCGAGAAATCGAGCGGCGGGACACTGGATACGAGTGAATCGCCTATCTGGATAGGGGCGCGCCCTGGCAATGTTGCCGCAACTGGACTTTTTGACGAAGTCGGGTTCTTCACGGAGGCACTCTCTAAAGATGAACTCAACGATGTCATGGATAACGGGTTAGCCGGTTATGCTGCCGTTGATGCAGCAGGAAAGGCGACAATAACTTGGGCACTTCTAAAAACCCAAAAGTAGCAGGCACACGCCGTGTGCCATCACAATTATAGGTTTGTGAGCACCGACCAGAACCTGATTTTGGTAAAGTCTATCCTGAAGTTGTGGCAGAGATAACTTTTTTAGCCCTGTAAGGGCGATATGTCTATAGAAAGAAATGGAGAAAATGCATTATGCAAATGCACGTAGGTGGAGAATGGATTGACAAATCCGATAAGATTGATGTGCTGAGCCCCTTTGACGGTTCGGTTGTTGATACTGTGCCGAGAGGCGATGCAAACGACGTTGAGACTGCTATCCAAACCGCAGAACGCGGTGCAAAGATTATGGCAGGCATGACCGGCTATGAACGCTATGAAATCTTGCGGAAAGTGGCGGATTTGATGGTGGAACGTTCAGATGAACTCGCCGAGGTGATCACCCGCGAAGAAGGCAAAATTTTAGGGGAGGCAACGGTTGAAGCCACACGCGCGTCCGAAATCATCGCGCTCTCTGCAGAGGAATCCAAACGGTTAACCGGTGAAACGATTCCGCTTGAAGGCGCGCCCGGTGTCAAAGACAAACTCGGGTTTACGGTACGTATGCCGTGTGGCATCGTCGCTGGAATTAGTCCTTTCAATTTTCCGTTGCACCTTGTCTGCCACAAAGCCGGCCCTGCAATCGCCGGCGGCAACGCGATCATCATCAAACCCGCGACGGACACACCGCTCTCGGCGTTGAAACTCGTCGAACTCTTTTTAGAAGCAGGTACGCCCCCTGAAGCGATTCAGTGTGTGACGGGCCCTGGTGGCGAAATCGGGGATACGCTCTGTGCGGACCGGCGCGTCCGAAAAATTACTTTTACTGGCAGCCGTGATGTCGGCGAACATATCTGTCGGGTCGCAGGATTGAAGCGTGTCACGATGGAACTCGGCTCAAATTCTCCGCTCATCGTCATGCCGGATGCCGATCCTGAAAAGGTTGCCCGTGCTGCAGCAGCGTCTGGGTATTCTAATGCTGGGCAGGTCTGTATTTCGACGCAGCGCGTCATCGCACACGAAAAGATCTACGGAGATTTCTTAGATGCGTTCCAAGCGGAGGTCGCTCAAATCAGTACCGGGGACCCGCTTGCAGAGGGCACCCGCATGGGGCCGATGATTCGAGAAGGCGATGCCACTCGGGTCTCCGAATGGATCCAAGAGGCAGTCGCCGATGGCGCGGAACTTCTCACGGGTGGCGAGAAACACGACCAGTTTGTTTCACCCGCTATCCTTGCCAATGTCAAACCAGAGATGAAGATTTCGTGTGATGAAGTCTTTGGACCGGCGGTCGGTGTGACGCGTGTTAACGACATTGACGAGGCGATTGCACTCGCCAACGATACGAACTACGGGTTAAGTGCCGCAATCTTCACACAGAACGTCGATTGGGCGATGAAGTTCGTCCGTGAGGTTGAATCTGGTAACTTGATGGTCAACTGGGGCACACAGTGGCGTGCGGATTTGATGCCTTATGGTGGTGTCAAAGAGAGCGGTATGGGCAAAGAGGGCCCGAAATACGCTATAGAAGAGATGACCGAACTGAAGATGGCGATCTTCCATTTGGATGGTTAGTAGGTTTTAAAAACGGGCGGATCTGAATATCCGCCCGTCTCACGCCTTTTGTGCCACCATGCCGGCGAGGATACCGAGGATTTTGTCGCACTGTGCGATCTGGTAGGCTGCCATGTCGAGTTGAAGTTTCTTTCCCTCCAGCTTAAGGAATACCCAATTTATGTCTGACGTGAGGGCACCATAGACGCAAGCGATGTCATTCCCCCTTTCGGCATTAAAGCGTTGAGCGGCTACCATCTCTGCAACACACTGCCCGAGTCCCATCGTCAAATTATCCCTTCAAAACCTAAAAAACAATAGAAAAATGAAGTCTCACCCTACATGCCACATCAAACACAGACCGAGTGAAACCCAACGCTTTCGGCGTTGGACGATAGTGACAATGTGAAGTTGGGTTTCACTATGTTTTTGAACATAGGGGTGGGTTATGGTTTGTTTTCAGGTGTGTCTGGTATATCAAGGTCAGCCTTTCTAACACCGTTCAACCCAACCTACAGTTCTGTCTTGTCGTTCGGTTTCCCTCTTGAAAATCCTATAATCCTGCAAATCCTGATTCTGGTTATTTTTTAACAAAATCTTGTTTCCACAAACAAACAGTTTAGGAGGTATATCGTGAAGTTAAAATTAGGGGACGTGGTTGTAGAACCGACTCACATCACCACAGCGAAAAAACACAGTTCTGATCTTTTGACGATCACTTTCGAAAACGGAGAAGAACTGCACGTACATTGCCATAAAACTCCAGAAAAAGTAGCACCAGGTACGGCTTGTTTTATAGGTTCTGCTGACGAACTAATGGATAAAATTCTGGCAGTTGAATAAAATATAAAGCAGAAGGAAAGTCAAATTTGATTTTCCTTCTGGGAGGCTAACGGGTTCTATGTTGAGCGGATCTTTCTGCGTTCTGTAGTTCCAGTTTCGCGGATCCTTTTTCGGTTCGCCTCTTCATCTCTGCGGATGCGGGTCCGTCCCTTGTTGGAATTTTCTTGGCCGATCCGTTTTTCCTAGCGATCTTTCGTTTCACTCAACCTAACCTACGGACTTTTATTGCCCGAGAAGGAACAAATCATGGAACAAATTAATATCTCGTATTGTGACAGATTGTTTACAGCCCCTGTACCTAATGGTGGTTACAAATGGACCTTAGCCTCATTATTGGGTGATATGCTTTGTGAGGCTGAGAAATTATTTGGAGAACGTGACTACTCCTACACTATTCTCGGAGTAGAATTGGTGTATGACGGGCCCAGAGTTTGGTATCCGGGGGACCGTAAGCACATTATTATTCAACTTAGTTTGGAGGCTGCTACAGACCTGTTTGTAGCATGTTATGAAATGGCTCAAGAGGTAGTTCACTTGCTTGCACCAACTGGAGGACCTCATGCTAACAATTTTGAAGAGGGCGTTTCTTGCTACTTTGCGGAGTTATGGATGAAAGAGAGGTTGAACGCGGAATTTCTCCCATCTATGTCAAGTTACAGGGACGTTTTAAATGCAGTAAGGCCCCTCCTTGACACGGATAGATACTTCGTCCGCAAATTACGAAGCCAACAGCCTTCATTTTCAAAAATAACCAAAGAACAATTAAAGGGTGTATTTCCAGATTTATCTTCTGATGATATTAGTTTTCTTTTAAAAAAGTTTGATCGGAACTCATAAAGTTTGGACAATTTTTAAGCGATAGACATATCGCCCCTATGGGGCTTAGTTTCGTGGGGATGTCGTTTCTATAAACATAACGCCCCTACGGGGCTATGCGCCGATGCATCTGCGTTTATTTTTTGTGAGTTTCGTTTATAGAGGGAATCTTGGGAAAAATAGAGCAACTTTTCGGAAAGCACAAGCTAACGCTTTCCTATGCTACATTTGCAAATTGTCCAAAGCTTAGCAATATGTAGAACTGACGAAAATTTGCAGACGAATTGGACATAAACCTATGAACAAGCTCTACTTCGGCGATAACCTTGAAGTAATGCGAGAAATGGACGACCAACAGGTCGACCTTATCTGCACCGATCCGCCCTTCAACTCCGGACGCGACTATAACGCGTTTCTTACCGACTCACTGGCACAATCCAAAGTGTTTACGGATACATGGACATGGGACGATCCCACACAGGATACTCGCGCTGATATAGAAAGGCACGCACGTGCAAGTGATACCTACAAAGCATTGGATACCTGTCTGAAAGGATATGACCTTGTGCTGCAAAATGCTGTGTCAGGGAACAAAGGTGCAATGCGTGCCTATATTGCCTTTATGGGATCGCGCCTCGCGGAGATGCATCCTCGTGATGGACCCATTTGCGGGGTGCGGCAAGCACATACCCTAAATCGACTTTGGATCGGCATTGATTTGACAATCCTATCGCTTGACCCGATGCGCCGCCGCCTCGCTGACGGGCACGGTTTAGAACCGTGCCTACTGTGTTCGGTGCCGTAGGGACTGGGTAAACCAGCCCGATAGGTGTCAATTTAGTGATTTTTGATGGCGTTTTATAGATCATCTATATAAACATGTTAGAAGAAATCCGCAGAAATACCCTATCACATACCCCAAGCAAAAACCCCTACTCTTCCTCTTCCGTTTGTGAAGCGGCGATGACCTTCTGGGCGACATCGTCAGGTGCGATGTCGTAGTGCGAGAATTCCATCGTGAAGTTGCCACGCGCACTCGTCATCGACTTGAGATCGATCGAATACCGGAGCATCTCCGAAAGCGGAATGTTTGCCTGAATCACCTGCTTTTTCCCGATTTGCTCGACACCCATCACCTGCCCACGCCGTCCGTTGAGGTCACCGATGATGTTCCCCATAAACTGCTCTGGCACCGTGATTGTGACGTTCATCACCGGTTCGAGGAGACATGCATCGGCTTGTTCGGCGGCGGCAGCAAAAGCGATAGAGCCTGCAATCTGGAACGCCATATCCGAAGAATCGACAGGATGATATTTACCGTCATAGAGGTCTATCTGGATGTCAACGACAGGGAACCCCGCAAGTAAACCTCTATCCATTCGCTCCCGGATGCCTTTCTCGACTGCCGGGATATAGTTACGCGGGATCGCCCCACCGACAATGTTGTTAATGAACTCAAATCCTTCACCGCGTTGCAACGGCGCGACATTAATCGTGACATCACCGAACTGACCTCTACCGCCCGATTGGCGTTTGTGTCTGCCGTTGATGTCCTGTACACTTCGGCGAATTGTTTCCCGATACGGTACTTTCGGCGGCTCAACGGCTGTCTCTACGCCGAATTTATCCGCCATCCGTTCCCTATTGACGGTAATGTGCAGATCACCGAGTCCGGAGACGAGCAATTGTTTGGTGACGTCGTTGCGTTCAATCCTAAAGACTGGGTCCTCTTCAGACATACGTGTGAGGGATGTCATCAATTTTTCGTCATCGCCTTCACGCGTCGGATGGATCGCGTAAGAGAGTACCGAGTTTGGGAAGTCGATACCTGCAAGTTGGATCGGCGCATCTCTATCGCAGAGCGTGTCCCCGGTTTGCGTTGCCGCAAGTTTGGTGAGTGCGCCGATATCGCCTGCTGCGACGTGTGGCGTGCTAATCGCGTCCTTACCGTTCATGAATGTCGTTTTGCCGAGGCGTTCAATCTGTCCGCGCGTGGAATTGCTAACTTGCGTATCGGCTTGTAGCGTCCCGGAATAGACGCGGAAGAAGCTCAATTGTCCAGCAAACGGGTCGGCAATCGTTTTGAAAACGATAGCGGACATCGGTGCATCTGCTGACGGTTCGCGGGTTTCGTCTTCATTCTCGGCACTTGTTACTGCGCCAACATCTACGGGAGACGGAAATCCATTTATGAGTGTGTCCATCAATTGTTGCACGCCGACGTTGTTCAATGCTGCACCGCAGAGGACAGGTGCGAACTGATTCTCGGAGATACCGAGTTGTAAACCGTTCTGAATTTCTTCGTCAGTGAGTTCACCCTCAAAAAACTTCTCGATAAGTTCGTCATCGCTTTCCGCTGCGACTTCAACGAGTGCCTCACGCGTCTCTTCAGCCTGTGCTTCCAATTCTGCCGGGATTCCCGCTTTTGCTGCGCGTTTGTTGTCCTCGGGTTGTAGATACGCCGCCATCTGTATGACATCAACGACACCGGCGAAATTATCCTCTTTCCCGATCGGGAGTTGAACGGGGACAGCCCGGGCCTCTAAAATTTCTTCAATGCTTGCAAGTGCGTTTTCAAAGCTGGCGTTCTCTTTATCCATCTTATTGATAAAGATCAGACGTGGGAGTCCATATTTGTCCGCTACCTCCCATACCTTTTCGGTGCCGCCTTCAACACCAGTCGTTGCATCGACGACCAGGACGACCGCGTCGACAATTCGGAGGACGCTATGGAGGTCCCCGTAAAAATCTTCTGCGCCGGGGGTATCAATCAGATTTAGTTTATGTTCTTCCCATTCTGCGATACAGACTGAACAATTGAGGGTCGTTTTGCGTTCTATCTCGTCAGTGGCATAGTCAGCTGTAGAAGTTCCGCTATCGACAGCCCCCATACGTTCAATCGCACCACCGTTGTAAAGCATCGCTTCAACGAGTGATGTCTTGCCTGCGCCTGAATGCGCAATAATTGCAATGTTCCGGATCTCATCGGTCCTGTATTGTTTCATACTTCCAAAAATCTCTCCTTTTACTTTCACTACGGAATAGAGCGAGCTATGCCGTTGAAATTACATCTTAGCACAATATCATAAAAATGTCAAGAAAATATTTATTTTTAGCCATTCTTTTACAAAAACATCTGACATCGACTGTCGGATTTAAGGTATAATTTCGTATCTAAGGAGGCATTTATGCAAAATCTTTTCTTTGCACTCGGTTCAGGTTTAAGCCTACTCGGGGTCGTGTTCGGCGCGTTTGGGGCACATATCCTTAAATCGAAACTCTCGCCGGAGATGCTTGAAACATTTGAGGTCGCGGTGCGGTATCAGATCTACCACAGTCTCGGATTGATCGCTGCAGCGTGGGCGGTATCACAATGGCAGAACCAGCTGACAGCTGTATCGGGATGGTGTTTTTTCGCTGGCATCTTAATTTTTTCTGGGAGTCTCTATGTGCTGAGTCTTACGGGTGTTCGGTGGCTCGGTGCGATTACACCTATCGGTGGGTTGGCTTTTATTGTCGGTTGGGGCTGCCTGACTATCGCAGCGATCAGAGGCGGATGAGAAATGATTGACAGATGACGCGTTTTTGTGTAAAATAATCGTACGCTTGGGGACATTGATAGGTTCCCAAAACTTGCTGTGCAAATTCCGATAAGGCGATATAGAAAACCGGGCGAAAAATTCCCGTATTCAAAAGACCTATAAGGAGAAAATTTATGAAGAAATTAGACATTCAATCCCTCTGTATATGTGCCTGTTTCGCGTTCATATTAGCGATACATCCAGCATTCGCTATTCGTTACGAGTTTGATAGCGACAAAGAGATCGCCGATTGGGAACTCGGACCGCAGGCAACAGCGGAAGTCAAAGATGGTATGCTTGAACTCACCGTTGCCGGTGGACAGAATTCGGGTATCTATTTCGGCGAAGATAACTGGACCGATTACCGGATGGAAGTCAAAGCTCGAAAAGTCGTCGGCCCCTATTTCCATTTGTTCGCACGGACGCAGGAACCCGCCGTAGATTTCTATTTCATGGAGATCAGTTATAACTCACATACCACTTCTGTGTTCATGTTTAGCGGTGGGGCTGCAAATGAAATTACCGGCGGGCCCCGCCCGAAACGCCCCGACTCGAAGGACACTAAAGGGGGCGACGCATATACTATTGTCTTTGAAACGGAAGGCGAGACCCTCAGAACCTACATTGATGGGGAACTGATGGTTGAAACCCAGGATAAAACCTACGATAAGGGGCGTCCTGGTTTAGGCGGTAGGGATTCAACTGTCCTCTATGAATATATGGAAATTAATGGTGAGGGGATTCCACCGACAGCCGTTGAACCGACCGGTAAATTAACCACGACTTGGGGAGAACTAAAATCCCTATATTAATCACAAAATTGGAGGTTTTGATGAAAATGAAACAATTTATCTATTTTTTTGCAGCTGTAGTGTTCTTGATGAGTTGTGCTCTCGGGCACGCGGCGGATCCAGAGAAAGATCTGCTCATGTACTTACCTTTTGATGAAGGCAAAGGCAATAAAGCCGGCGATACCGGACCTAACGGTTTCACAGGCGACATCAAAAACGCGGAATGGGTAGAAGGCGTTGTCGGTCAGGCACTCCAGTTCAAAAACGGAAGTGTCAACTTCAACCCACTCAAAATTGATCAACCGGAGGAGATGACGATTGAGTTTTGGTTCAAACCCGCCGAGAAAATTGAGGGTGGCGGTCGGATTGATCTGCTTTATCGTTTGAACGGCGGGGGTCGACCGCATATTACGTTCAACCGTGGCGGCGTGTTGTTTGGCTACTACTTTGCAACGCAAGGCGCAGAGTTAGAGGTCCGCAGCAACTATATCGGTTTTGAGCCGGAATGGCACTATTTCGTTGGAACGCAGAACAAAAAGAGTGCTTGGGTATATATTAACGGCGAACTTGATGATAAAGCTGATTCCGGTGGCGATGCGCGTATGGATTTCGGTGAACAAGGTATGTCCATCGCAGCGAATCAGGGTAACGGCAATTTCTTCAATGGTGCCGTTGATGAATTCAGGATTTGGAGCGTCGCGTTCACTGCCGAAGATGTCAAAGCCAGTATGGAAAGAACCCTTGCTGTGGCGGCAGATGGGAAATTGACCACGACTTGGGGTAAACTCAAAGCCGATTCTCGGAGTCTTTGGTAAAGAGTGGCAAGATCGCGAGCACAGCTCGCTCCTACAAAGGAAGATCTCAGTGGCAAGATCGCGAGCACAGCTCGCTCCTACAGAGGAAGATCTCAGTGGCAAGATCGCGAGCACAGCTCGCTCCTACAAATGACTCTGGAGGGCAATCGCTTTTTTATTGGATTGCTGAAATGTGGAGTGGGCGGCTCGTTGAGCGTCCCTCCGCATCTACACAGGTTAGCATATATTCCCCTTTGACAGGTGTGAGCCAGTACGGTTGCTCCGCGTTTCCTTTGAATATCAACTCACCGTCCAAGAACCAGAAAAGCTGCTGTGTCCGATTAGAAGTTGAGGCAGAGAGTTGTATTTTTTGCTGTGCTAATGGAATCCCATCGCGTATGTAGTATACAGTGTCTTCGGTCGGAGATAGGATGACGGGTGCCGTTCCTGCAATTGTCCCTGTACACAGTGGGTTATGCACCGGCAGCACAGATACAGCGAATCCGTTCTTTGCCAACCAGGTCGCAGCCTCCGCAGGCCACTCTTCAAATACTTTCATTTCGCGCGCTTCAACAGGATAATTTTCGCCTGCCGCCGGAAGATTCCAACAATGCGAGCAGAGACTGTAACCGGTGACTTCATCAACATAGATGCGTTTGTGAATCGTACAGGTTTTGACAGATGAAATACCCGGAATATAGACATCGCTTTTGTGGGTAGGACAATGCGGTGCGGGGAGCGCCCCTGTGAGCGCGCAGACCTCGCGCGTCTTCAGTTGTTCAGGTGTCGTAAACCAACGGTGCGTGTCTTGTCCTGTGAGCGCAGTGAAGAGCGCGAAGAGAACAGGCGTTGCCGCGTCTGCACCGCTCAACATCGGAGCCCCTTTTCCATCAAAATTACCCAGCCATACGCCAATCGTTAGTTTCGGTGAATACCCGATACACCATGCATCTCGATGTCCGTAAGAGGTACCCGTTTTCCATGCAATCTTCGGTAGATTCAGGGTCATCTCAAAAGCCTCTGGGTTTTTGACCGTATTGGTCGGGAGTTGTGAGGTCGTTAGCATCTCTGTAATAAGGAAACTCGTCTCTTCTCGGAGTAAACGGCGTGAAGGCTTACCGTGCGCGGCAGGCATTAATTGGTAAGGAGCGAATTCCCCCATATTTGCGAGCCCTGCGTAAAGCGTTGTCAACTCCAGCAGATTCACTTCGCAGCCCCCAAGCACCATAGAGAGTCCATACTTTTGGGCGGGTGCAAGTGTGGAAATACCTGCCTGTTTCAGAAAAGTGTACAGCGTCCTATTTTTCAGGCGGGCGTGAAGGTTCACAGCAGGCACATTCAGGGAGTGGGCAAGTGCCTGATGCGCGGTAACATAGCCGTTATAAGTATCATCATAATTCACCGGCTCATATCCGCTGTATGTAACAGGTACATCAAAAAGCAGCGTTTCCGGTGTAATCAGACCTTGCTCGATCGCAAGCGCGTAGACGAAAGGTTTGAGGGCGGAACCCGGGGAACGCGGTGCCAGTGTTCCGTTTACTTGTCCGGACGCGCGCCCATCAAAAAAGTCGTGTGACCCTACCATCGCTAAGACCTCGCGACTTTGGGTATCCATAACCACGATGGCACCCGTACTGGCGGTATGGGATCGCAAGTTGCCGGCAGCGGTGGATGCATTCAGATATTCGCGAAGGATGCGCACTGCCGTTTCTTGGATTTTCGCGTCTATTGTCGTGTATATCCTACCATCTGCTGTAATTTCTGTGTGCCATCGGTGCCCCTTAGCCAACGTCCGTGAGAGATGCGGTGCTTTGAATGGGAGTGCGTGAAGTTTTGTCGGTATCGGTTCTCGCGATGCTTCTCGCCATTGCTGTTCGGAGATCTGCCCGCGTTTGTGGAGCCGATTGAGCACTTTTGCGCGCGCCTGCCGCGCATTTTCTGGGAATCTGTCTGGGCGCAAACGCTCCGGCGCGTTCGGAATAGCAGCAAGCAGCGCCGCCTCACTGAGACTGATCGCGTGCTGCGGTTTGTTAAAATAAAGCCGAGCTGCTGCGCCTGTCCCGACGATATTCCCGCCATAAGGCAGCATATTAAAGTAGAAGTTTAGGATCTCGGATTTAGAATATGCCAATTCAAGTTGGATAGCACGGAACATTTCAATGAGTTTGTTTGGAACAGTCCGGGCTTTCGGTTCCATCAGTCGCGCAAGCTGCATGGTAATAGTTGACCCCCCACGCACGACCTCGCCTGCTTTGAAATTGTCATAGAGTGCTGTGGCTATAGCCACCGGATTGATCCCGAAGTGGTAGTAGAACCATCTGTCCTCTGCAGTTAGCATCGCTTCGTGTAAAAACGGGGCGACACCTGTCAGTTGTCGGTTGTCAGTAAACGCCTCTTTGCTGGCTATAATGCGCCACATGCCGTCGTCAGCCAAGAATGCGCGGAGCCATTCTCCGTTTCGGTCTAACACAATCCGAGATATTGGTGGATGGAGACGGTTTTTAGGCAACGGGAAACACCAGTTCGCGAGTACAAACAGCAGAACGGGCAAGAGGGTGCCGCCGAAAAGCAGCAATTTTTTTGATGTTAAAGCTGAGAGGATGTGGTAGAGCGGTTGGAGGGCAGGAAGACTGACCCCCTTCCCTCCTTCCGCCCTTAGAGTCTTTTTTTTCACCGCTTTTTACTCCGCAACCACTTGGATACTCATACTCCCTGTTACAGCAGCTTTTGTCGGATCGTACATCGCTTCCGCCACGATGGGGGGCAAGGTAAATTCACCTTGCGTAACTGCCCTGAGCGCGTAATAGAACTTCCGTTCGCGTTGGCGCGGGAACGTGCCGAAGAAGATGAGGCGATCGTCGCGAATGTCAATATAGTCGGGTTTGAAGCCTTGCGCTTTCAACCATGGAATGCCTGCTCGCGACTCCAGCCGCGGGTTCTCAATCTCAAAGCCTGTTGGTAACATATCCACGACGACCACATTTTCCAGATTGGCTGTCAACGCTTTGACCGTTATCTCCGCGACGATTAGGTCCCCGTGTCCAAACGTGCCTGTGAGTTCTTCACCCTCTTTGTTGAAATACCGACGGCGTACCTCCAATTCACGTTCATATTCTTCAATAAACGAATCGCGTTGGATGCCGAACGCACTCCAATAATAGTAGCAGCTCCCTTCGCCTTGAACGGTGAGTTCCATGCGTGCGCCGTCCCATTCAGCATCAGCATAACGCGTTTCAGTCGCGTCAAAGTCAGCGAAGTGTTCACCGTTGCGTTTGAGCGTGCCGCTGTAATCCCGATTTGCCTGTTTCTTCATAATTTTGCCGAGTGCCAGAAACGCGAAGGCGTTATCTTGTGTCGTCCGCCATCGGTTGCCGTCGGCGGCTGCCTCGCTCAGGTTCTTGACGAGCATCGGAATGGATGGGTGGTTTTCGTTAACTTCGGCAAGCACGTCCAGCATAATCGCTTGGGCGCGGATAGGTGAATCAAAGGTTCCACCGGTTTCCCATTCTGGGTTCTCCTTGCCATTAAAACTTGGGGATACCGATACCGGTAGCATTGAAAGAGCGGTTTCCAGTTCGCCGCTGAGGGCAAAAGCCCCAGCGAGTTGAAAGTGGCTGTAATCGCTGAGACCGCTCGCGCCCCTGTTTTTCAGATAGTGCATCGCCCCGCGATCCGGTTGTCCAGCAGCCGCCAAAACGTAAGATGCATAAGTCGCAAGCGCGATATTTGTTCGGACTTTTTTAGCGTCATTTTCGCCTTCTGTGTCAGGTGAAAATTTTGCCTGTGTTCTCAAACCTGTCAGCATTGCATCGTAAACGCGGTCCGCTACCTCATAACCCGCTTTTCGGGCTTCAACGAGAAAATGCGACGCATAGATACTGCTCCACGGATTGGCATAAGTGCCGCCTGGCCAGTATGAAAAATGATTGTTCCACATCAACATACTTTCAAGTTTCGTGATACCCGAGGTAATATAGTAATCCACCGAATCTTCTGCTGCCAGTAGCGGCTCAATGCTTCGCGCCAAGTCACTGAAATAGAGTAACGGGAAAACCTTACTTGTCGTCTGCTCCAGGCATCCGTGTGGATAACTGACAAGATAACGGAGACTATCCGAAAACGCAATATTTGGAAACGGTGAGAGCGTCAAACTAAACTCCGACGAATCTGCTATGAGGTTCGCGGGGAGAATAAAATCCACAGGTTCACCCGCGCTTACCACACCGTGTCCTGTTTTTGTGACAGGCGGTGCAACAGAGCGCAGCGGCAGCTCCACATCTACTTGCGTTGTTTCCGCATTACCTTGCGCAGATAGGTTGAAATTGACGGCTCCGATCGCATCCTGAGCGCGAATGTCGAAAAAGACTTGTGCTTCTGTCCCTGCTGCAACCGTAATGACAGGCGCGGTGATCTCGTCCCGACCTTCGTGCAGGAGCGGTTCCGTTTTTGATGGTTCTTCGGGTGACTCCTCAGGCATTGCCTCAGAAGTATTGCGTGTGCTGGCTGACAGGAGCTGCACGTCCCCCGATGCTTGCAATTGGACAGTAAATTCTCCATCGGCACCTGTGCCGTTGAAAAGCGTAACTGGCACCCGAACCTTGTCACCGCCTGCAAGGAATCGTGGGAAAGTCGGGGTTAAGACAATAGGTTCACGAACTGTCAAGTGTGCTTCCGTGGCACCGTAATCTGCGCCGGCGAAAGCGACTGCCATCAACCGCAATTTTCCATTGAATTGTGGGATTTTGAATTGGACAGTGCCACGTCCATTTCCATCGGTTTGCACGAATCCTGACCAAAGTGAAATAGGTTTTACACGTCTGATACCGCTTGTATTCAACCGTTTCCTTCTTAAACTTGCGTATGCCGCATCGCCCCCTGTACTGGAGTTGTCAGTGACATCTGCTATTTCCGGTAGAATCCCGCTATAGAGATCGAAGGAACGCGTTTTCAACCCGCGCTGTTGATAGAAAAAGTCGTGCGGGTTAGGGGTCTGAAAGTCGGTTAGCGCGAGGATCCCTTCATCGACAGCGGCGATACACACATCATATTTCTGCCAGGAGCGTCTGCCGTGAACCTCAAACGCGATGTCTATCTCGCTGTTCGGCGGAACAACCGCCTCATCTTGGAAACCGTCGGAAACGCTCAAACCTCGGTTGTTCGTAAGCGGTATTGATTGCAGGTCGCTATCAGTCTTGAGGGACATTTCAATTGCGAGTCGTCTCCGCGTTGCATCTATTTTTAAAGGAATTACGCCAAACGCGCGAGCCGGGAGAAGCGACTTGTTCTCCGGTTGTGGGACCGTCCCTGTCAGGCTGGATCGCATCAGCGTTGCTGAGAGGTACACGTTCGGTTTATAAACGTCCCGCACCGGAATTGACAAGGTTGCGGTATTTTCCTTCATAACGATTGTCCGGTGGCTGAGTACGCGCGCGCGTTCGACCGTGAGCAGCAGCGTTCCCGGGAATGGTGCCTTGATATTCAGTTTTGCTGTCTGTCCCGGACGATAGGCAGGCTTGTCGAGCGTCAAGTCTAATCGGGTCGGATGTTCCATAGAGACTGGTGTGTTCCGCCATCCACTCACGTAGAAGTCTATTTCCGCTATTGCCGTTGATTCGATGTCCTCCAAACGGACACGGTATTCACCATAGTCTGTAGGCGTGACTGTCGCTGCTTGAACTGTTTCGGCTGAAGTGAGGGTCTGTGTTTTTACCTCTGTTATCTGCGGTTCAGAGACGTACGCGTAACGGCCTGCGGCGTTCTGCCGAAGTATCGTATTCCAATGAATTTTATGGAGGCTGAGTTTTAAAGCCCTACCCGGTATAACTGCCATTGTATCGTCAACGGCTACGTAATCGAAACGAAGCGGTTGGTTAATTTTGACCGTGCCAGTCGTCGCGCGCCGAACCCCTACATAATGTGAATACGGATGGATAACAACTCGGTGTGAAGCAGTGACAGCTCGCCCCCCGACCTCACTGACAGTTGCAGTGAGAATGCCGTTGAGTAAAGAAGGTGCTTTTAATGTTGCAGGAACAGTGAATTGGTAACGCGCTTTACCCTCGGCATCGGTTTTAGTTTCACCCAATTCAATCCGTTGGTTTTCAAATTGCTTGGCATGCGTTCCGAAGACGAAGGAACGCCACTTTGTTGCATCAGTACCTGGCGGTAAAGTGTCGTCAGAAAGGGTAAGCGGGATGGCTGCCAGTCGACAGGAAACCTGAACTTTCCTGCCTACGGCTGGCGGTCCGAACAGATTCATAGCGTCTACTTCAACACTGATTTCATCTCCGAGTTTATAAGCCGGTTTATCAACAGTTATGGCGACTTTCATCCGGTCTGGCATGAATTCCTCGACCTGAAATTGCGCGCTGCCAACCACGCGATCCGCAATTTGCATCTTAGCGATATAGTTACCTGTTAGCGCGTAATCCGGGATCGGAATGTTCACCGCACAACCCCCACTTTTATTCGTCTGCTGCCTTAATTCTCGTATGATTCTACCGTCTGGGGCGAGGATTTCAATGCGGGTCGGGAGTGATTGTGGTGTCACTTGCCTCGGTCCCCGGACGATTCCGGCGAGTTGAACCGTCTCACCCGGACGATAAACGCCCCTGCTTGTCCACAGAAACGCTTCATAACCTTTTTGCAAGTAGGCAGGACCTGCGATGTCAAAATCTGCTGTTGCAATTTCATGCTTATCCAATTGAATAAAGGCGAGATCGTCCTGTTTTGCGACCGTCATCATAAATGGCGTAAAATCTTTTATTTTCTCTGTGACTTCAGCGAACTCCACAAATCCTGCCCAGTTGGTCGTACCGTTGAGCAGCGTTTGGTTATTGTCGCTGATGAGTTGGACGCGCGCGGCGGGTATAGGCGCGCCGGTCGCAAGCGATTTCACCCAAACGTATAAACTATCGCCAGCACGTTTAGCACTGACCCCCAAATCCGTAATGGTCAACCACTGATGCGCGCTGTTCCATCCGCCATCCGCATTTTTTGCAACTACCTTGAAGACTCCGACATGTTCGTCTGAGAGGTAGGCTTCTAACGAGATCGGTGTCGTTACCTCTTCGTTCAATTGCTGCGGTATATCCAACACTTCCGAGTGGATAGATTTCCCTAAGTTGCTGCTCCAGCGGCTCCATCTGTCTAATTTGGAAACATAGATGAGATTATTCGCAAAAACTTTTTCAATATCCAGTTTCACACGTTTGACGTTAATCGTCGCGAGCCCGAGATTGAGGTGTCCTTTCCTTGCAAGGAAGAAACCGTCGCCGAGGAACCGAAGTCGCGGGCTGAGGTCCGGGATTCTCAGTCTTGCCATATAATCCCGTTTTAAGACTGCATCGTTTCGTGCTGTCAAACCGCGCTGAATTTTTAGTGTATAGGTGGTCCGTCGCTTAAAATCGGCGTGGATTTCGATGTTCCGGTAGTCCGATACCACTTGATAATCTACGGCTGGGGTCAGTTCCAGATAAGATTCTATACCATCGCTGAGCACAGGTGCGCTAAAACTGACTGAAATATACGGCATCCCATCGCTTTCCCGGACATCTGAATAGGTTACACCGAGTGTCCCTTTACCCCGCAGTATTACGGGTGTAACGTTCGCTTTTTCCAGCCCGATTTGTCCGCCTGTGCATTTGAAACCTTTCTCAATCTTAATTTTTATCTCTCGGTCTGCGTTGCCACGTTTTATCCGTCTCGTCTCGAATGTTACTGTCCGTGCTCTCGCTGTGTCGGTTTCAATCTGATACGGGACTTTTGTGCCGTCATCAAGTTCAATAGAGAGATGCGCCTTTAAATCTGCAGTTGTTACGGGGTAATTGAAGGCGATTGTACCGGAGCCCGTCGCGTATTCACGTGCGTCGTCTGTACTGAACTCCATACGTGTTTGCTGAACCGCGAAAGGTTCGGTAGCGAATTTAAACTCTTTTTGTCCGGTAAGTTGGGATGTCTCAGAGGGGTTGAGCTCTGGTGTGAGTTCGACGGTATACTGTGCGGAGGGTGCTAAAGCTGCTTCTAAAAAGAGACCTATTCTATCGGGGGCTAACCAGCGAGCGGTACCCTGAACGGCTGGTGTGAACCGAAAGGCTTCCGCTGGAACTTCTGTCCCGACCCGCGATTTATCAACGATTCCCTCCGAAAAAGTAATCGAAAAATCAGTCCATTGCGGGACTTCTCCTTGTGGCGCGAAGGTGTTAACGCTGTATCGCGTCTTAGTGCCTACGTTGCCGCGCACGATGTAGAAAAGGCATGCACCGAGGAGGAGCGTCATCAATCCGATGACCCCGATTAAAGTTTTGAGTAACAAATTTCGGCTCCCAGACTCCGCTGAAAGATTTTTGAAAAGTTTGGAAAACACGATGGAAAGTGCCTCCTATTGCCAAAGGGGTATGTGCAGTTTTGCTGCGTACGCGCCCATAAGCGATCTGCATTAAAACCGTACATACCACAATGTTGTGTAAATCCTATAACGAATAGAAAAGGAACACATTAAACCATTTCGGTAATTAGGTTAAGCAATTTTTATGCCAATCTTTTTAAAGCCGTTAGCAGCGGAAATTGCGTAAATCTTAAGATAAAAAGGTGTCTTTAAGTAGCATTATGTGTAAATATTAACACACTCATGGACGGATATGGCATCCGCCCCTCCTTCAGAACCAAAATCGTGACATCAAAATAATCTGGTCTGTGCCTTGGAGTTGACGTAATGTGCCTTTGTCTCGGAGGGTATCATCTGCGGCGCGGTCGGCATTCGCGAGATTCGACCAGTAAAACAGCGAGATCGCACCGTTTTCCATAAAATTGTATTGGGCACTGAGTGTCACCCGCTGACTTGCGTCCCCCTTAACTGTCCTATCTGGGTCGAACAAACCGTATCGCCCCGCGATAGTGAGTTGGGGCAGGACCCGATATTTTGCACCGACGTAATATCCCTTTGAATCGGTGTCATCCGGTGCCAAAGAGGTTATCTCGCCCCTATTTCCAAAATTGAATTCTCCCTCTATGCTCAAACCCGCATAAGAAGCAGTAAGAAATGCACCGATGAGACGTTCCCAGTCTTCGCCGGGTTTTTCAAATATGCCGGAGATACCTGCTCTGACGGGCCCGAGCTGTGCACCAAGGGTCCCGAGACCGCCTTTCGCCGCAGCGGTATCGGTGTTAAAAAAGGCTGCGTTGTAAAAAACTTGACCTGCGCTGCCGCCGAGTTCAACCCCGACATCCCGTTTGTTGGAACCCAGTCCGTAACCTTCCCGGACGAGCAAGTTGTGATCTTTCTGTTTAATGCCGAACGGGAGCCGGAATTGCCCAACTTTGACATAGAGGTGTTTCGGGATCGCATCTACCGTTGCAAACGCGTTCATCGTTGTGCCGGCGTTATTAGAAAGCGTAAGGCTGAGGTGTTCTGAGGCTTGTGCATTGAACGTTACTTCTGCTTGCATCAGTAGAAAACTGTCAATTGAGGAGTGGCAGGAATTACAGCTGGCTATCGCATTCTGTTCTTCGTCAACGGCTGTTGTTTTGATGAATGCCGTTTGAAAGTCGAGCGATGTAGTGAGTCGCTTGAGAACTTCTTTGGCATCCTCCGTTACAGCATCCAGATCAAAGTCTTCAGGGAATTCAAAATAGTTCTCTTCAAAAATTTCGCCGATCCGATTTCGGGGACCCCCGCCCGCCGGGTCGAGATGGCAAAAGCTGCATTCTTTATCAAGTTCAGTTGCGAACTCAGGGCGTGCCTCCGCAGCAATCGGTAAAAAAAGGCTGAGCGCGAGACACACTGTGAATGCAAGGCGTCCGTTATAATTCTTTTTCAAAATACGCTCCTTTTCCAGTTCATGAAGTTTTATCTTGCCAGTAAGGGGCCTAATCAAGTTCTGTGAAAACATAATCAATATCTTCAACACGGGCGTGGCAGCCCCAACATACACCATCTTTGGCGATGACGCTGAACTCAGCATCCGGTGCGTTTCGGACGTATTCAATGAATTCCCAATCGTTGTGATTAGGGTTCACGCCTGCTTTCTTCCGCATAATCGCGATGAGCCCGATATAATCCTTGCCGGGACGGATTGCGTCTTTTACGACGATACTGCCGTCCGGGTATGGGAACACCTGTTCGCCGTTCGGTGCGATGTCGGCGCGTGTTTTATTAACGTAAACATTTTTTGTGCCGTTATGCGGATCGCCGCCGGGTACGGGCGGTATAGGTTCAGCGTTTAGCTTGAGCCACTGTGTATAACCTGCCACATCTTCCGGCAAGCCGGGCAGAGCAACCATTACAGGGTCTTCAGGTTGAGAAGGTTCCGCTTCTTCTGCATCGGGTTGTTCAATAAGTTCCTCCAACCGTTTTTCTGCGCAGGCAGTGAAGAATAAGCAGGTTATCAGTATTATTGCGAAGCAAGAGAACAGGTTTCGTGTGTGCAGTTTCATTATAACACCCTCGATTTTTTCTAACTGAATTATAAACTTTACCATAGCATAAGGCAAAATGGCAGAAATTGCAAGAAAAATTGCGTCCGCTCTGTTTCTGATTAGCAGCTGCCAAAATATTTACATACCCTTTTTGTTTGCCTTTCTGCCTGTTGTTACAGTATCATAAGGATATAGAAAACTCAGCGATTGCTGCTGCAAATAAGAAAAGGGGAAATAATGCTCAGAAATTTATTTAAAGGTAGTGATAAGAGCCGTGATGAACCCGAGGCTGAAGGTAAACAGGAAAACTGGTTTAACCGACTCAAATCTGGGTTAGCGAAAACCCGCAACCAGCTGATGTCGCAGTTATCAGGGCTGCTTCGGATGGGTAGAAAGATTGACGAAGACCTCATGGAGGAAATCGAAGAGATTTTGATCCAAGCAGATGTAGGGGTTGATACCACATTGACGTTGATGGATAACGTTAGAGAGAGAGTTAAAGCGGAAGGTTTAAGTGATTCTTCGGAATTAGAATCGGTTATAAAATCGGAAATTCTGAATCTGCTTGACGAGGATATGCCGCTGCACATTAAAGCTGAAAAACCGTGGACAATTTTAGTGCTTGGCGTGAATGGCGCGGGAAAAACAACGACGATCGGTAAACTGGCGAGTCGTTTTATCAGGGACGGGCAAAGCGTGCTTGTCGCTGCAGGCGATACGTTTCGCGCAGCAGCAGAAGATCAACTCGCGATCTGGTGTGAGCGTGCGGGTGCCGATCTGGTCCGGGGTGGCGAAAATGCTGAACCTGCTGCTGTCGTCTATGATGCGATGCATGCAGCGCAGCATCGCGATGCAGACGTGCTAATTGTGGATACCGCTGGCAGACTCCATACCAAAAAGCCGCTGATGGATGAGTTAGCGAAAATCGGACGTGTGATGGGACAGGTCCAAGCGGGCGCGCCGCATGAAGTGCTTCTCGTCGTTGATGGAACAGTCGGTCAAAACGCTTTGATACAGGCGAAGATTTTCAACGAGGCTGTACCGATTACCGGTGTCGCTGTTACAAAGCTCGATGGGACAGCGAAAGGCGGGATCGTGATCGCAGTGAAGGCGGAGATCGGTGCGCCGGTCAAACTCATCGGGATCGGTGAAAAACTTGACGACTTGCGAGATTTCGCGGGTGCAGATTTCGTTGATGCACTCTTCGCAGCAGAAGAACCTACGGATACATAATCCGTAGCCGTGTTCTTCCATCTCTGTCCGCGAGTATGCGCGCTGGAAAAGCGCGCATACAGAAACTCTTAAGAATCTTCTTCTTGGAGGTAGGGACGCAGATGTTTGCGGAGGTTCCGGTGCGCGTGGAGCAGATGTGCCTTAACGGTGCCATCAGACCGACCGACGGTAGCCGCAATATCTTTAAGCGAGAGTCCATCCCAATGTCGTAGAATGAAGATCTGGCGTTGTTTCGGCGGGAGTCGGCGCACAGCTTTCCGGATGTGGGCTCGCAATTCCTTATTCTCTGCCGCTTTTGCCGGTGATTCTGAACGGGGGTCGGGTATGTTTGCCATCGGCAACTCTCCCGATTCATCGGAGTCGTATAAGAGTACCTCCGATCGCGCCTTTTTCCTTAAAAAATCGATACAGAGATTAACCGTGATCCGGTACAGCCAGCTATAAAACTGACACTGGCTCTTAAAGTCGCTTAAGCCTTGATAGGCGCGGATGAACGCGTCTTGCGTGAGGTCCAAGGCATCTTCGCGATTTGAGATGTAACGTTGCACCAAGCGATAGGTGCGTTTCTGGTAGCGGGTAAAGAGCGTATCAAACGCGGCGGTGTCGCCTCGTTGAAATCGCTCAATCAGTTCGGTATCATCATAACACTCTGGAGGAAGGCTTTCGGGGCTTTGGGACTGCATGTTCTCCTCTTAAGCGTCATCAGCCGGAGGATAAGCTCTGATGTTTTGGGAAACGAAACACCAGAAACTCAGGTGGCCATTGACGAAGTTGTAGTCACTGATTCGTTTGTTTATAAACACTGCAAAACCAACGTTTAAATCTTTGGCTATCTTGAACCATCTGTTGTAGAAGGATGGCTTCTTCGTCTTCTTCGGAGTAGGGCGCTGTCTCAAGTAAAGCGATCAATTCCTCATAGACGACGTTGTCTTCGCGGGTGAGAGCTGAAAGTAGCACTTTGAGGTTTTCGCCGTGTCCGAGTAGACCCAACAGTTGATTCGTGTGACGAATTTCCTCGGAAGCGGCTTGGTTCAAATACGCTGCGAGTTCATGCTCGTTCTGCTTTTCTGCGATTTGTGCAAGGATCAATCGCATCCCGACAAGTTTCAGTTTTGCCTGTGCAAGTTCGTCCAAATCGGTTTTAAACCGTTTTTGGAGATGATCCGCATCGCGGGGGTGTAACTGGGCATAACTCGGCCACACGGGCTTCGCCATCACCTGCTTCAACCGTTTCAGGCTGTCAATCAGGTTTTCACGCTCTTGTGTGGAGAGTTGCCCAAAAGTGCTATGCCAAAAGTTCTCGGCGTGTTCTACACCTTTTCGGAAAAGTTGATCAGACTGCGGCGTGAGTTGAATTCTTGCGCGTCTCCGATCCTTCTCACATTTACGACGGACGACCCAACCGTGACGTTCCAGACGACTCACTAACCCAGATGTTGTGTTATGGGCGAGACCCAAGTGCTCACCCAGTTCACTCACGGACATGCCGGTATCGCGGCCATACCAATGAAGGTGTTGGAGGGCGTTAAACTGGACAATCGTCAGGCGATTGGGGACAACTTCTTGAATAAACCGAGATCTAACAGCCGCTTGCGCGTGACGCATCACACGCATGACGACATCAATCTCATTATGGAATTCTTGGGCTTTGGACATTTTCGGTCCTGTTAAAATGTGGATTCATAAATAGTTAAGGCTGAATTCTAACTATTAAACCTATGTTGAAGCGAGCAGGTCGAAAAAACTCGCGATAAAAAATAATATATCCGATATAGGATATATTTTCCATCGTATACGATATAATAATTATACACCCGCTATGCCTAAATGTCAAATTAAAATGCGTTAAATATTCAATTTTGGCGTATTTTTTAGCCAAAATCTTGTTCTTCGATGGAATTAGACGCATTTTTCAGAAAATTAGCGGTTTCTCTGCGAATCCTAAGAAGGAGGAGACGTTTGCATGAGGTCTGTCTAATTACTGCCGACGAGCCGCTGCGCTTTCATCTTCTTCCGCTTTCGCTTCGATTTCGACCTGCTTTTCTGCGGAGGCGTTTGTGGTTCTTGAATGTCTTCACTCGGCTCCTGACTTTCTTCGTGTACTTGCTGCTGTGCTGTGTACTCGGCATAGTTGCCTTCAAAAAGCTCCGCTGTTCCACCAGGGGTGTCATCAAAAATCAGCAATTTCGTCGCAAGGTTATTCAAAAGGTAACGATCGTGAGAAATAATAAAAAGCGTTGCGGGATATTCCGCGAGTGCTGCCTCTAAAGCCTCACGTGCTGGTATATCCAGATGGTTCGTCGGTTCATCGAGTAAAAGCACGTTGGCGTTCGCTAATAGCAGCTTGGCGAGGAGGACACGGCTCTGCTCACCCCCGCTCAGGTTCCCGACCCGTTTGAAAACATCATCACCGGAAAATAGGAACTTACCTAAGAAACTCCGTATCTCGCCTTGTGTCTGCTGTGGACGCAGTTCCCAGATTTCGTCAATGATCGCATTATCGGGGTTGAGTCCCTCCAGTTCTTGCGCATAGTATCCAAACTTCAGTGTGGGCCCCACCCACATTTCGCCTGTTGTCGGGGATTCTTCGCCCAAAATCATACGGAAGAAGGTCGTTTTTCCGGTGCCGTTTGCTCCGACAATTCCGACGACATCGCGACGGTACACTTCAAAGTTCAGATCCTTGAATATCGCCTTCTCACCGAACGCTTTGCCGAGATTTTTGCATCGAAGGATGTCGTTACCACCGCGGGTTTCCGGTGTAAAGTTGAGTCTAATGGTTGGCGCGTCCGGCTTCGGTTTTTCGACTCTTTCCAATCGCGCTAACTTTTTCCGTCTCCCTTGTGCTTCTCGGGTGCGCTGTCCGGCGATGTTACGGCGGATGAAATCTTCTTCGTGCTCAATAAATGCCTGTTGTTTTTTGAACGCTCGCTCGCCGACTAATTCTTCAACTTTTTTGGTTTCAACGTACTTGGAGTAGTTCCCACGATATATCTTTATCTGATATGCTTCGAGTTCCCAGACCTTTCGGACAACCTTATCCAAAAAATACCGGTCGTGTGAGACAACAAGCACTGCACCGTTGTATTCGATATTGAGATAATTCTCGAGCCACTCAATCCCTTTAATATCCAAGTGATTCGTGGGTTCGTCAAAAAGCAGCAAGTCCGGTGCTTCGAGCAGCAGCTTGGCGAGCGTTGCCCTACTTTTTTGACCACCACTCAGCACACCAATAGGGAGATTGAAATCCAGTTCGTTGAAGCCTAAACCGCTGAGGATTCGGTTGATCTGATGTTCATAATCGTAACCGCCGAGCCGTTCATGTTGTTCTTGAACCCGGGCATAGTCTGCTAAGAGGTGGGGTGTCTCCTGCGTCTCCATCTCCTCTGCTAACAGGAGCATCTTATCTTCAAGGGCGCGTCTTTTTTCAAAAACCTTGAGCATCTCCTGTCTTAACGTACAGTCGCGAGCGAGATCGGGTTCCTGACTGAGATACCCTATCCGTAACCCCTTCGCCGCCACAACTTTGCCTTTAAAACTGGCGAGCATACCGTTAATAATTTTAATTAACGTTGTTTTTCCGGTTCCGTTACGGCCAATTAATCCAATTCTGTCTCCGTGCGCAATTGAGATCGAAATATCGTCCAGAATCAGGTCTGGATCGTAGCGTTTCGTAACATTTTCTAATCGTATTAAAGACATATTCTAAATAGTTACCAGTTGTCAGTTACCAGTTGTCAGTTTTTGTTCGTTCCACCAGTTCGTAGTGAGGCGATTCATCGCCTCATTGCCCACTGCTCGCTGCGCGTTAGCATCTCCTGATACGTATCCGCGCGCTTTACATCTGGCCGGCGGATGTTAAATTGTCTAAATCGCCAAAATGCTATGGAAAGTGCTGCATAGTGAACGAAGCCATCCAAATGCTGCCACTCGCTTTCTGTCAAAGGACGCCCTGCGTTGTAAGTCTCCAGAAATCGACGCGCAGCCCTTAAAACCAGTTGGTGTTGGGGTGTATAACAACACCCGATGATCGTCATGCCGACATCAATGAGCAGTGTATCATAACAACCCTCCTCAAAATCAAGGATGGCAACCATCTGTTCATCGTTGAAGAGCGTGTTGTCCAAAAAAAGGTCGCCATGGAGCAGCCCCATCGGGAGCGGTGTATTGAGCTGCGACTCCATTGATTCCAATTCCGACTTTAGCGATTCAACAAACGGATGCCTTGCAAATTGTGTCCCTTGCACCTCTTGGAAAAAAGGTCGCATCTGCGCTATTCCCATCGCAAAACGGGGTAGTCCTGCGATGCGTGGGATGCAATGCAGTCTCGCTAACGCCGTGCCGAGTTGTGCCAGGACTTTCGGAGACGGTTGCGGTTGTGTACCATGCAAGAACGGATAGAGCATGACGCTCCCAAACGTTTCATGAATAAGAGACTTCTGGTCCTTCGTTAGAATCGGGTATACGGTCGGGTATGCGTGCTGACGGAGCTGCGCCAAAAGCGAGATTTGCATATTGAGTTCTGCTGTGTCTTTCTCATCGCAAATTTTCAGCAGAAACGCGCCTGTAGTCGTTGTCAGTTTAAAATTGCTGTTCCCGAACCCGCCCGGAATCTCCTCAAGTTTCAGTGCTGTGCCGATGGGATATTGTGCGACGATGTGCGCGAGTTCTGTCGCTGAAAAGGTGGTGTAGCGCGCCATCTTGTTACTCCTTAGGGAACCTGCCTTGATACGGGTTCGGTAGTTTAGGGAACAGCTTGCAAACTCAATATTAGCCTTTATTAGCATTTTTGATAGCATCTCGAACAACGATACCAAGACCTACAAGACCAGTTACTAGGGCAAACACTGCGATCCATTCCATATCACAATTCCTCCAATATCAATATATGCCATATTAATATGTTCCTTTTCTGCAGCGAATTGGGTGTGTGAGATTTCACTGCTTAGTGGCAGTACTCTGTTCCAGTTCTTGATATTCGGGGGTGTTACGAATATTGTCAAAGGCGGGATCCGTTTTCGCGGAGGATAGTGCCGTCTGGTCTATCCGAACCGCTTCACGTAGGGATGCAATGGATCGCGCTTTTTCTTCCTTGTGTGAATACGCAACGGCGAGGTTGTAATGCGCCTTTGCGAAATCGCCATCTAACTGCGTAGCGCGTTCCCACACTTGAATCGCTTTATCGAGTTCACCCTGATTGCCGTAGACAACACCTAACGTAAAAAACGGCATGACCCATCCCGGTTCGCTCTGGATTGCTAAATGGAGTTCCATGATCGCTTGGTCAAAATTGCCGTTCTTGACAGATGCCATCGCCCAATTGTAGTGTGCAACAGCGACTTCGTTCGGTTCAGGTGCATCGGTGTTCTCGGAATACGGTATCGCTTTCGGGCCACACGCCGTGAAGTAGAGAGCGAAACCTGTGATTAACAACACCGCGCCCGATTTAGATAAAATAGCCATAAGTTTCTCCTCCATCTGTTACATTTTAGCAGAAGGTGAGATTGAAATCAAGGGGCGTGTTAAGTTTAAGGTACAATTTGCTTGCATATTTTATAGCATCCATGTTAGAATTACTAAAGTTTGGACAATTCGTGTTGTGTGTCCGTTGAATTTTCAAGGGATTATGTATTTTCTGTGAGTTTCTTATGCGGATGGAACTCGTAGAAAAATACCGCACTCCAGCGGAGTGCTATGTCTATAGAAACCCAATGTCGAAGAACTTGCACTCCAGCGGAGTGCTATGTGTAATGCCGACATACCGCTCCGCTGGAGCGGAAGCCTCGGTTTGTCCTGCTGCTATAGACATCTTGCTCCGCTGGAGCAAAGAGGTTTTCTGTATGGTGTTGGGTCTTAGTCGTTGCCTTGAACAGATGTGATGAACCCATTTCTTATATGGAACTCACTTTTGAAAAAAATTGTCCAAACTTTAGTAGAATTAAAACGTAGTGTAAAAAACAACAAAAAATCCCGTGGAATTCCACAATTGCTGTCAATCGGAAGACGCGATGGGAGTTTTCGCGGGGCGTGGCGTTCCCAGCAACGCATCACCGAAAAGACTCTATGAGGTAAAAAAATATGGCTGCTTTTTGGCAATATCTTACAGTTACATACAATGTGTGGTTTACCGCACCGCTTGCTGTCGTATTTCTGTTTGCAATTTTTCGGCTTGTGCTCGGAGGCTTGGACTTCGGCGATGCGGATGCGGACGTAGACGCAGATGTTGACGCGGATATTGACCTTGATGTTGACGCGGATGTTGATCTGGACGTTGACGTAGATGCAGATGTTGACCTTGATGTTGACGCGGATATGGATGTTGATGCTGACGTTGACGCAGATGCCGATATGGAGGCGGATACCGGGGGCGGCGGCAGTGTTTTTGCCGATGTGTTCGGATTCCTGAATGTCGGTAGAGTGCCTTTTATGATTGTCGTTATGACGCTTTTTACGACTTGGGGATTCACCGGCTTAATCGTCAATGAAATCCTCGGAGTCAGCGTAGCACCCAGCTTATTCTTTTGGGTATCTTGTGCCGCTGCATTCATCTGTAGTATATTCGGGACGCGATACCTTTCGATGACGCTTGCCAAGATTTTCCCTGAAAGTGATCCCGCGCCGAAGGATCTACACCTGCTCGGCTTACACGGACGAGTCATCAGCGGGCAAGTCACCTCCACTTTCGGCACCGCCAGAGTCGAAGTGCCGGATGGACATACATTAACCGTCAAGTGCCGTGTCAAGCAAGATGAACCGACTCCTGTTGTAAAGGGTGATACCGTTATTTTGGTCAATTATGATCCCGAAGGGCGGATATTTGATGTGAAACTATCCGAATCGTACGATTAAGTGACAATCCCCGAATGAATTCTGGGGTTTAACCCGTAATTGTGATAACAATTTCAGAATAAGGAGATCCAAAATGCCTAACTTGTTTGTGTTGATTGTGGTAGGTATTGTTGCGTTGTTTGTGATCTTTGTATTGATGTACAAATCTTTCTACAAGAAAGCACCAGCGGATTCGGCGTTAGTCATATCAGGCGGCAGCAAAAAACGCGTCGTGTTCGGTGGTACCCTTGTAAACCCGATTACCAATACCACGCAGCTCATTTCTTTAAATACATTACAACTTCCGGTTGAACGCGAGGGGCAAGCTGCGCTGATTACGAAGGACAGTTTGCGCGTTGACATACAAGCGGAGTTCTATGTCAAAATTGAACCCAATGAACAAGACGTGCTTAAAGCGATCGCCAGTCTCGGTGAAAAAACTTTAACACCGGAGGCCGTAAACACACTGTTGGAGGGTAAACTCGTTGGTGTGTTACGCAGTGTCGCTGCGACCATGGAGCTGCAAGAACTCCACGAAAAACGGCAAGAATTTTCCGATCAGGTTCAGGAAGCGTGCCTTGAAGATCTGGAGCAGAACGGTTTTAAACTCGAAACTGTCGCTGTTACGAACCTTGATCAAACGCCGCTTGAGGCACTTGATGAAAACAATAGATTTGATGTCGTGGCTATCCAGACGATCAAGAAGGAAGTAGAAGAGAAGCAGACGGAAACCGCTAAGATTGAGCATGAAAACAAGGTCAGACGTGAAGAAGACCGACTCAAAGCGGAGCTCGAAATCAAACAGAAGGAAGAGGAGACAGAGACCCAAGGTTTAGAGGTCGAGCAACGACTTGAGTTTGCACAGGAAGACCAGCGCAGAGCCATTGCTACCAATAAAGCGGAACAGGAACGTGAAGTTGAGGCACACAAGTTTGAACAGCAGCAAGCGATTGAAGAAGCGCGCATTAAACAGGAACAAGCCGTGAAATCCGCTGAAATTGTGCAGACGCAAAAAATTGAGATGGAGCGGATTGAACAAGAACGGCAGGTTGAAGAAACCGAGATCTCACAAAAGCAGGCTGTTGAAATCGCACGCGTTCAGCAACTACAGACGGTTGAAGAAGCCGAAATTCAGCGAAACCTCAGTATCGAAAAAGCGAAGATCGATCAAGAGGCGACAGTCAAAGAGACTGACATCGAACGCAGAATTGTGTTGTTAGACAAAGAACGCCAAGAAAAAGAGGCGGAGGCAGAAAACGCTATTCTTGTTTCTATGAAAGAAAAAGAACGCGAACAGGCCCTCATAGAACTCTTAGAAATATCCGCTGAAAAAGCCGGCGCGGAAGCCCGCGTCGAAACCGCTGAAGCTGTCGAACAAGCCGAGCGTGAAAGCAAAATCGCGCTTATTCGTGCCGAACAGGAGGCAGACGAAGAAAGAATCGCCAAGGAACGCAACGCTGATGCGGAAGCTTATGCTGTCGTTGAAGCTGCAAAAGCGGAACTTGAGGCAGCGAAGGTCAAGTCCGAAGCGACACGAATTCTCGCGGAAGCACTCCTCGTTGAAGCGCAAGCCAAAGCCGATGGTGAAGAGGCACTAATTACCGCCAAAAATCAGGCGGAACCGCAAGTCTTGGTCAGCGATGCAGTCCTCGCTCTCGTGGAATCCCTACCACAGGTTACGGGTGAATTAATGAAACCCGCGGAACGTATCGAAAGCATTCGGGTACTCGACTTAGGGGGCAATGGTGGCAACGGAGGCTCCGGTGGCATGAACCGTATCTTAGGGTCTATTGTCAATGCCGGTGCAGCAATGCCGCTCCTCAAGGAATTGGTCACCTTCAGTGGTATTGACACCGCAAAGATAGGGCAGACTATCCAAGATTATGCGAACGGATTAAACCGAAATCCGGTTTCTGAGGCAGAGGCAGAGGCAGAGGTAGAGGCAGAGGTCACGCCTATATCTGAATAATATCGCTTTCGCACGGGCGAGGGAACCTCGCCCCTACGGAACCTTCACACAAGCGAATTCAAAATTGGGAGCAGAGATCGCATTGTCGGGACATCCCGAAACGTGAAACCGAACTGTGAGAAATATTCAGATGTCTCAAGTGCTTCGGCAATCAGCGGCTTTTTTTCTAACTCCTTTGAGACACCGAGGATAAGCGACACCTCTTTCTGTTCAGCGAGTGTGCTGAGCCTCGCAATCAGATGGCCTTGGTGCCACGGATGGAACAACTCTATAGCCGTCTCTATACCGCTTTTATGAACGAGCTGATAGTCTGGAAAACAATAGAAGTCGCCTGCCAGCGGCAGGAATTGACTGCCGGGACGGATCTGCCAGTCCTCGGTTTTATTTTCAAGCATCCTCTGAAAAAGTTGTATGTCTTCCGGAATGTAGGCGAGGAACTGTTGTGAAATCGGCTGGATCCCGCACGATTCACTGAGCGATAGCAGATAACGCCGTTTATTCCGAAACTGAATCTCTGCTGTCAGTTCCCATTTCGGTTGATGTAACACAGCGATAAAAAAGTTCGCCAGATTCATACCGTATCGCTTCGTTTTGTAAAAGAGATTGAGCGGTCCGTCCACTTTAATCTCGTAGCGTTCACCTTCTTTCCGAATTGTGGAGAGAAGTTGGTTGAATCTGAGGTACTTGAACAGTTGACGCAGTTCAGCCGTCATAGAATCGGCGAGTTTTAGTGTAAATATGTTGCAATGTAGCAGCAATCCCTGTACTTGCGCGGCGTTATAGCGATGAAGTAAGCGTTCGGCGGAAAGCGTCCTGAATGTCAAGACGGGTTGGCTGCTCGGTAGATCCGCATAGAGTTTTGCCCCCAATTCCATCTCTGCTATAGGTGACTCGTCTGCCATTATTCCTGACACTTTGCGTTGATAGTCTGCGTAGTTCTCAAACTGTTCCTCTGAGAGCAGACGGCTCGTTTTTGTAAAGAGTTTCTCCCGAAACGCAATCAATTCTTCGTTGGGTGCGGTATCAAACTCCGTTCTATCTAAGAGAAGTTTTTCAAGTCCGCGCTTGATGATAGGTACCCCAGGCGTGCTATCGATAATTTGCTTGCTGGCCTCTAAGAGCGTTGCGCGTGGCGTGTTTGGAGCTTCTTCAAAAACCGCGATCAACTGCTCGGCAATTGCTAACAACTCACTATTCGTAGGTTCTACAAATTGTGGGTGGATTTGCCCCTTCTGGGTTTTATATCGTAGTAGATCTTTAGTAAGCATAAGGCTGTGGACGGCACAGGGAGAAAGCACGCCATCGGGGTTGGAAACCCCTCCTACGTTTGATAGGCGTTGTGTTGCCTGCGGCGTTTGTTGACAAAGTGTTCGCCGGTCTGTTTGGAGATGAGTTCGTAAAGCACCGCCTGTTTGCCGGCGCGTTTGCGGAGGATACGTCCGAGTCGCTGCACATGTTCCCGTACGCTCCCGCTCCCTGAGACGATGATCGCGACATTCGCCTCCGGCACATCTACGCCTTCGTTTAGCACTTTTGAAGTGACGAGAATAGAATAGGTACCGTCGCGAAAACTATCCAAAAACGCGTTCCGTTCCTTAAGTTTCGTCTGATGTGTCAACACCGGCAGAAAAAAACGCGTGCCGAGTTGATACGCAGTGTCGTTATCTTGTGTAAAAATGAGAACCCGATCGCCGCGGTGTCTCTGGAGCAGTCTCCACACCCACTCCTGTTTTGTAGACGAGGCGAAGCTGATCTGTTTCTGTGTGAGATACGCTTTGAAAGCGGCGCGCCCTTCCTCGGATTGTGAAGCTTTCCAGAGAAATGTCCGCCAGCCGCTCGGTGTCCCCATATTGATTTTCGACTGTCTAAGGAAATTTAAGTAAGTTTGGCGCGCTGCTTCATACCGGACCCGTTCTGTATCTTCCATCTCAACAGCGATCGTCACAACGCGGTACTCGGAGAGCGTTTTGCCGGAGAGTTCCTGTACTTTCGCCTCATAACAACGTTCACCGACGAGGGCATAGAGTCGGCTCTCTTTGCCATCAACGCGTTCAGGTGTCGCTGTCAATCCTAACCGAAAAGGGGCGATACTACTGATTGCGGTATATTGATACTGTTCTCCCGGCAGGTGGTGGCATTCGTCGAAAATGGCGAACCCGAACCGGTTGCCATAATGCGGGGCGTGCATCACAGCTGACTGATAGGTCGTTACGGTAATATCTCGCAATTCGTGCTGCCCGCCGCCATAAAGTCCTATCTCTTGTCCGAAGTGTTCCGTCAATACCGTATGCCACTGGTGCATGAGATCAATCGTCGGCACATGCACAAGTGTCGGGCGTTGCGTCTCGGCGATGAGCAGAATTGCGATAAAGGTTTTACCTGCACCTGTCGGGAGGATCACCACACCGCGTTTGCCGTTCGCGTGCCAAGCGTCAATCGCTTCTGTCTGGTAAGGGTAGGGCGGCATCGTTTTTTGGAGCGTAAAGGGTTCAACTGTGAATTGTCGTGCTGTGTCCTGATAGGCGATGTCGTGTGCGCGCAATTGTGAGACAATCTTCCGATAGCGATAGGCGGGAGCTCGGAAGGTAAGGGTGCGTTCATCCCAAAGTATATCTGGCAGCTGCGATTCAAGTCCCTCTGGGACGTTTTGTAGGATGAGTGTGCCTTTGTCAAAGTTGAGTTTTAGTGGAGTTTCCATAGATCGCGCCTTTCGCCTCACGGGTATGATGCTAATACAGATTGAATTTTGGAAAGTTACGTAACAGCAGAAGGTGGTTTTTGCATCACAGGAATGACGTAACTCCGAAGCGTCACACTGTCTACTGTTTCTGTTTCTATTCGCGCTTCTGGCTGCTGCCGGTGATCGAAAACGACATAGTAACCGACCTCCGCCCCCTCAAGTTCAACGTACGCCGCCAGTTGCCTCTTTCCGGCTTCATAGCGTCTGACACCTTCCCAGATCTTTGTTTCGACGATGTATTTTCGAGCATTGTGGATGAGGAGGAGATCGATCCTACCGCGTCCTGTTGGCACTTCAAGATACATCACTCCCTGTACGAGGCTGACGAACTGGTCTAGGTAGGCGTAAAGGAGGTCTTGTCCCACAAACTCTTGGGGGGTAGCTGGCACTTGGAGTATCCGAAAACCGACGCGAGCGATAAAATCTATGAAGTTATCAAGGAGCCGCTCCAAGTCAATATGTCCTGTGGATGTGAGGTAGTCTTCAAAATCAGTATCTTCGGGGAAGTACTCGCCTTCAATTCCGTTGACCAAGGGCTTGAAGGCTTGTAAGATACGATGATGGTAAATGGGATTGAGAATCTCACACATGCCATCAGTGCCCTTTGCGATGACCCCGTAAGTGGTAAGTTCCCTAATGACTTCATTGTCAAGATTAAAGCGCACGCCGCGTTCATAAGAGACAATTTGCATGAGGAGATTTTTAAAACGCGGGTCTCTGTGGATATTGGTAAGCAGATGTGTGATGTTCGTATTCTGTTCTTGAAGCATCTGCGAATGTGCCGCTAAAAAGTGTTCTATCCGAATAGTTTCGATCTTCGGGATCTCAAGTTCCTCGGTGAGAATCTGTGCAAATCGGTTGACAAGGAAGGGCTGTCCGCCTGTTTGTCTATGGAGGGTCGTGATGACTTCAGGTTCAAAAATTTGGTTGGCTTCATCGGTGTATTGGTCAAACAACGCTTGCACCTGTTCAACTGTGAAGTTGGATAAGGCAAACTCATCTTGGATATTGAATGGCGAGATAGAACGATCGTAGTCCAGCTGCGTGATATTCTTGACACCAATGATACTGAGACTATAAGGGGATTGCGGCGTAGTACGAGAGATATAGATGCGGCGGAGCGAATACAGAAAATCACTGACAACCGTCTGTGGGATGCCATCAAATTCGTCTATAATGAGGACGATCCGTTGGCCGTTTAGCAGTCGTGCGAGGTCTCTAAAGAATCTTCGCATCAAAACATGGTCACTTATCTGTGTGCTTTCCAGAAAGTCAGTGAGTGCCTCAGAAGCGATATGTCCGCGCTGTTGGAAAACGTTCTCAATTTCTTCACGAATATCCTCGTAGAAGTAGTTGTAAAAGTCGGCGGGTGAGCGGTTTTTATATTCTTCAAAATCGAGTTGAATTGGAAAGTAAATTTCCTCTTCAGCCACGAGAACGTCGATTGCCTGCTGGAAGAAGGTGGTTTTGCCTGTTTGGCGCGGTGCGAAAATAACTATGTAACGTCCCTCTTTGACCCTGTTGATGAAGTCCGCAATTTCATCGCTGCGTTGCACAACGTAGTTTTTCTCAGGATTCACGGGACCCCGGGTGCCGAAAGTTTTCATCGCTTTCACCTCTGCCCTGGTCGATTGCTTTTTGCTCTCAATAGCGTGAGCATTAACGCTTGTCTTGATACTTCCCCTATTATATCAAATCGGTGTGTGAGAATCAAAGGCTTTTTACTTTGGGTTGAAAACGTTTGATTTATTTAAGAAAAATAAAGGTTGCAATCGGATACAAAAAAGGGTATACTGTCAACGAATAGAGCGTCCATAGAAATGAGGAGGGAAACAGAATGGCAGAAACACAACACACCCCGATAAAAGGGCCTCAATTGCCATCAGCACAACAGACATTGCTAACGGCTGAAGACCTGTGGAAACAGCCGGATGATGGTTATCGATATGAACTCGTGAAAGGAGAATTGCGAAAGATGCCGCCTGCTGGCTTTGAACATGGGATCCGAGTTGAGTGGGGATGATGTCCTGGAAGCTGGTGATGTTATTGAAGGATTCCAATGTCGAGTTCAGCAAATATTCGTATAAAGCGAGGAACAAACCGTGCCAAAATTAATAATGATGCCCCCACAGAACACTGAATCTCACGAATGGGCGGCACGTCTCCAAAATGAACTTTCTGTATACACTATCGTCTTGCCAGAGACAGAAGACGCAGCTACAGCACACCTCCCCGATGCGGATGCCGTCTACGGTTGGGTATCCCCGGAGCAATTACCCTTAGCGAAAAACCTCCGATGGCTACAAAATCCTGCTGCAGGTCCCTTTCCCGGCTACTATTATCCCGCCCTGATTGAACACCCGGTCATCGTCTGTAACCCGCGCGGTATCTATAACGACCATATCGCACAACATATCATGATGTTCGTACTCGCGCTTTCGCGGGGGTTACCCTATTATATGGACGCGCAAAGTGAAGGTGTCTGGAACAAAGATGCCCGCAAAAGTGGATATATTGACCTCGCACAGGCGACAGCGTTGATTGTCGGCGTTGGCGGTATCGGACACGAGACCGCGCGCCTCTGTAACGCATTTGGGATGAAAGTCATCGGCGTTGACGCACGTTGGGAATATGAGGTGCCTTTTGTGGAGAAACACGAACCTGCTGAACTGGACGCACTCCTTCCGCTTGCCGACTTTGTGATAACAACAACCCCGCATACACCTGAAACCGAAGGGATGTGGCACAAAGACCGTTTCTCACTAATGCAACGGACAGCTTATTTCATCAATATCGGTCGCGGTAAGACGACCAGACTTGCTGATCTCGTTTCGGCACTTGAACAGGGTCTCATTGCAGGGTGCGGTTTGGACGTGTTTGAAATTGAGCCGTTGCCAGCTGAAAATCCGTTGTGGCATCTGCCGAATGTGTTGATAACGCCGCACATCGCTGTCAAAGATGCAGAGAATATTGAAGCACGACGGCTTGCGTTGTTCTTAGAAAACGCGCGTCGGTTCGCTGAAGATGAACCCTTGAAAAACGTCGTCAATAAAGCCGCGTGGTATTAAACAAGAGGCAATATAACAGGTTTATCGAGAAGTTTCAACCATTTTCTATTGATTTTCTCTGCCAAACTTGCTAAAATTATGAAAAAGCTCGGTTCTTTAGGCACGCTTTTATTTTTCGCTTGATTCAGGTTACATAGCCTATACAGGACTTACGCAATTTTTCCATGAAACCCTACGTAGGGCACCATTGGTGAGGTGTTTTTGCTGGGGTGTTTCCCCTAGGAAACCTCGCCAGCGAGGGAGGCCGCGTAAGTTCCACTATAAGGAAAATAAAAAATGGATTGTATCTTTTGTGCGATTATTGCTGGCGAGATTCCAGCAGCCAAAGTGTACGAAGATGAGCACGTCTTCGCATTTATGGATATTGCTCCTGCAAATCCCGGGCATACTCTCGTGATACCGAAGCAGCACTATCGAAATATCTTTGATATGCCCCCAGAGGTCGGCAGCCAAATTATGCAAGCCGCGGTTCCACTTGCGACCGCGATCCGGACAGCATTGAAACCCGATGGCTTTAACCTCTTTCAGGCGAACGAAGCCGCAGGCTTTCAGACTGTTTTCCACTTTCATCTCCATCTGATCCCGCGCTGGAAAGGCGATTCGATTGGCTCACCGTGGCGACCGCGCGAAGGGGATCCGGAAGAAATTGGTGACATCGCGACAAAAATTCAGGAGGCGTTATAAGAAATGAATGTCTTGATTACCTCTGCCGGTTCTGAACTGGCGCGCAACATAGCAGCAACATTAGCAGAAGAACATACACTCCGCTTAACAGAGTTGTACGCCGTTGAAAATGTTGAAGGAACGTTCGTGCAAAGTCAACTCGGACACGACGCGTCGACGAACGAACTGGTACGCGGCATGGATGTTATTATCCACATCGCGGAAACACCGCCTGACCTACTCGCTGAAGCCGAGCAGCCGGACAATTACGCGATCGACTACCAGACACGCTGCACCTATAACCTGCTGATGGCAGCGGCGGCGGAAGGCGTGAAACATGCGATTTACGCAAGTACACTCCGCCTTTTCGAGCAACACGGTGAAGACTGGACAGTCACAGAGAGCTGGCGACCGCGTCCTTCTGTCGATAGTTTTGTGCTTTCAAAACATCTCGGTGAGTTCACGTGCCGAGAATTTGGTCGTGAAGGTAAAATCAACGTGACATGTCTCCGCCTCGGCAATCTCATTACAGCTGATGCCGCAGCGACCACCGAATACGATTCAATGTGGCTTGAGATGAATGATGCAGTCGCCGCTTTCCAAAGCGCGCTTGAGTCTGCGGCACCGTGGCGAATTTTTCATGTCCAATCAGAGTTTCCTGGTTCCCGTTTCTCGATCGGGAAAGCCAAGGGACATCTGAAATTTGAACCGCAATTTGTGCCATCACTTTGATAAGGGGACCCTATTTAAAAATATGAAAGTTCTTATTTTAGGCGGTAACGGTTATCTTGGACCGCATGTTGTCAAAGCCCTCGAACCTTACTATACGCTGCGTGTTACAGACATCAACGCCATTGAAACGAAACACGAATCGATGCACATTGATGTCGGTTCATTAGATCAGGTCATGCAAGCTGCTGAAGGTATGGACGCGATTCTCAACTGCTCCGTGCTTCGGCACGACCGACAATTGGCTTTCGATGTTAGCACGCGTGGGTGTTATAACATGATGCACGCTGCAGTGGAACACGGGATCCGCCGAATCATCAACACCGGCCCGCATTTCACCGTTCAAGGTGATGATTATACCACCTACGATTATGAAATTAACCCGGATGTGCCACCCCACACAAGCACCGGACTCTATCCGTTGACGAAAGGATTAGGACAAGAAATCTGTAAAGTTTTCACCGAGCATTACGACATCTATGTGCTTTGCTACCTATTCCTGAGTTTCCGAGAACACGAGGACACCGCAGAAGGCACCGATCTCAACCCGTTTTCTGTCAGTTGGCGTGACGCAGGGGAAGCGTTCCGACTGGGGTTGGAGATTGATTTGGCAGAACTCCCTTCGCGTTGTGAAGTGTTTAACATCTTCGCAGATTTACCACACCAGCAGTTCTCTAATATCAAAACGAAGCGGATTTTAGGTTTTACGCCGCAGGATAACTTTGAACAGATGTGGCATAAAAAGGATTAAGTAGTAGGCACACGCCGTGTGCCGTAACCGCTCAAATCTCCCAAGGAGACGTAAGGATGGCAAACATTGAAAATGCAACGCAGCTAAAGGTTGAACATTTGCTAAAAAGTGTAAAGGAGTTGTCACCCGCGGAATTAGATGAATTCACAGTAAGTTGGCAGAATGGCAACAACAAGTCGTCGTAGGTGAAGATATGGATACTAATGCATCGGATGCCGAGGTATTGGCATCTATACGGGCAAATTTACTGCTGCCTGAAAAACAAAATCAGCGTTATTGGCAGTTACGACACAAGGCTGATGACGAAACCTTGAGTGATGCAGAGCTACCTGAGTATCAAGAACTTGTAAGACGATTAACAATTTTGAACACCAAGCGTCTGGCAGGAATCGCAGTTTTGGCGCATCGTTGGGAAAAACCCGCTGAAGATATTATCTCGGAATACGGATTAAGGGCAG
Source organism: Candidatus Poribacteria bacterium (assembly GCA_963668035.1). GTDB lineage: Bacteria > Poribacteria > WGA-4E > WGA-4E > WGA-3G > WGA-3G. Next base: position 4,220,677 of record OY764073.1, read on the forward strand.
GAAACGATGTCATCTGAACGTGTTTCTCCATCTATGCGTCGCCATGTACGGGATCGTGCCAAAGAACTTTTAAATCTGAGGAAAGCATTGCGGGGTTCGGGCAAGCATCTACCAAACATTGATTGACAAGCTAAGCATTATGAACATCCAACTTCTTGCACATCGCGGCGGCATGGGACGCGCACCCGAAAACACCGTCGCCTCCTTCAAGCAGGCGTTAGCAGACGGTGCCGACGGATACGAGTTTGATGTCTGTCTCACCCAAGACAAGCAACCTGTGTTGATTCATGTTGACTTCAACCAAGACGATATTCGGAAAGCGACCGGATGTGCTATACCGCTGAGTCAACTCACTTGGAGAGATGTGCAGCAGCTGACGATGGAAACCTCCGATGAACCCGTGGCACACCTTGATGATGCCCTCCGATTTGCACGCGAAAATCAGATGCCGTGCTTCATTGAACCGAAGACAGACGTACCGGAACTGCTCCCTATCATCGTCCAACGGGTGCAGCACTTTGAAGTCGTCCATCTCAGTAGCATTCTCACTTTTTACATTCGGAAGCATCTACTCGTTGATGCCAAACGTTTAGAACCGAGACTACAGACAAGCGCGATTCTCATCAACCCGTTTGCCAATTTTCTCAAAGCCGCCGCTGCTATCGATGCGAACCGCATCATCTTAGGGTGGAGCAAGATTAATCACTTCGGACTTTATAACGCTTTTACGCACGCTGTTACGCGTAAGGTTAAGAAACTCCGCACAAACGGACTTCTTGTAGAAGCCGGTTTTATCCGGACAGCACGGGATGTCGCTTGGGCAATCAAAAACGGCGTTGAAGGATTATGGGTCGATGATGTGCCTTACATCAGAAACTGTCTCCGGGAAATTTAATACACGTAATTATGAACGTCACTATTTGCAACCCATTGCTAAGAACCCCTCTCTCCCTTATCGTTGACGATTCCTGTCCGGTCATCAACCTCACTTATTACTGGATACAGCAACGACACGCATGGAAAGCACGGCATCAGCCCGGTGTTCTGCCGGATCGCTGGGAAGGGAACGCCAAGCAACTGAAAAAGATACCCCCAACGATTCCCGCGGATTTCGCAGTGGAATGGGCAGAATGGTGTTGGGAAAACGGCGTGAAAGGTAAATTCAGCCTGATTCCTTATCCCGCTGGAATTGGACGTGTTGACGAAGGGTTTCCGGCCCAAATTGGAGGGAAAAGTTCGACACTGGAGTATCAGGCGTGGCTGCGAGTTTATAGAGAACTTATCTGGCCCAGTTTCGATTTGACACCGGAGATGCTCACCCATACCGCTGTCGTTGATTTAGAAACGTTCACACTCACCGAGGCATGGGAACAGGTCGAATGGGTGGATCCGCCGGTTGATAATAGATTGACGGACTATATCATCACAGCGATGGAAATCCTTGATAACATCGGTATCCCGTGTGAAGGCGTTACCAGCCCGGGTGCCTTCGGAAAACGCCAAGAAGCCGCGTACGCGAAAGCCGTGCTCACTGCCTCTCAGCAGGTCAATAACAACCCGCGTCCTTTCTATTTCCTTTGGTTAAAACACGATGAACTTCCCGATGTGCCTATCTGGTATGCTGAAAAGGAGAACGGCATTGCAATTGCCAGTATTGTCGCATGCGCTGGCGACTGGTTCGGTGGGTGGACAGGCTACGATCTCGGGGATGCCGATCGATTCATCACAGAAGATTTGCAGGGCGGTCGCTTGCCGCCGATTCTTGAAAAGGAACTCCCATGTGTCCTTGTCGGGCATTGGCCCGGGTTCTATTTTAACGGCGAAAAATGTGGGTTTGATATATTGAAAACTGTCAAAGCGCGACTTGACGCTTATGATCCTGATGGCACAAAAACGGTCTGGATGAAAACCTCCAAAATCGGACACTACTGGATGGCACGCCAACTCACCGACATTACTGTGCCTCCGGTAAGTGCGGTTTCTAATCACACCCAGCAGATTAACCTCTCTACGCAATTCCCGACAGCCAACTTCACGTTGGCTATTGATGCGCCAATACGCCATGCTCAGGTCAACGAGTGGGACCTCCGCCAAGTCTATTCTCGACGCGATTTTCAGCGGGATACGTTTCTTGTTGAAGGTAAGCGGACTTTCATAGCGTTTGATTTGGAGAACGGAAACACAATGCTTGACCTGATTCTATAATGAACTACGATAGGACTTACGCAACTTTTCTATGACACACTTGGCGAGGTTAGGAAACCTCGCCAGCGGGGGCTGCGTAAGTCTCATACGAGCTATTCTGCTTTATGCGTTCGCTTCACACGCCTACGGTATCAGAATCCTACCGCCACTCGCAATTACCGTCGCACCCGTCATATAACTCGATTCTTCACTCAACAGGAACGCTATCACATCCGCCATCTCTGCGGGGTCACCGAGTCGACCAAGCGGGGTCGTTGATCGCAGCTGCTCCACCATTTCGGGCGAAACTTCACCGAGCATATCTGTCGCAATCGCACCCGGTGCCACCGAATTGATACGAATATTGTGTGCGGCAAGGGGTCCACAGCACGATTTCGTTAAAGAGATAACCCCGGCTTTCGCCGCCGCGTAAGGTAATTGATTCGGACGGACGGCCAACGCCGCAATGGACGACACATTAACGATACGTCCAAACTGCTTCTCAATCATTCCCTGTTTGACCGCCCACAGCACATTGAAGGGACCTGTTAGGTTAACCGCAAGGATCCGATCCCAATGTTCAGGTGTGAGTTCTTCAAACGTCATATCCCCGACAGCTCCAGCGTTGTTCACGAGCAGTTCAATCGTGCCGAGTTCCGCTGTCACCGTTGCGACCATCTTGTTCACGGTATCCCTATCGGCGATATCGGCTTGCACAGGTATCGCTTTTTGTCCCAAACCCTGAATGTGTTCACAAACGGCTTTCGCTTTCGTCGCTGCTCGCGAATAGTGGACAGCAACGGTCGCACCTTCACTTGCAAGTTTGAGTGCTGTCGCCTTTCCGATGCCACGGCTTCCGCCGGTTACCAATGCAACTTTTCCTTGAAATTTCATTTTATCTCAAAATATCCTCTGGGCCATAAGCCTCTGTGAAGGTTGTCCAAGTGCCTGTGCGTTTATCGAAACGGCTTAATCCGCGATATGTGCCAAGCCAGACATAGTTACTACCGATAACCATGGAAAGGATACCGTTATGTGCCAAACCGTCATCCCGTGTGTAAGTCGTCCAGGTATCCGTCAACTGATTGAACCGGCTGACACCGGCGTTGTAAGTCCCGATCCAGACCTCTGTGCCGTCAACTCCGATAGTCGTAACCTTGTTGCTGGCGAGGCCATCTTCCGTCGTATAGGCAGCCCAAACCTCTGTTTTTTCATTATAGAACGTTACACCGCGATCGCTGCCGAACCAGACGCGATCGCCATCAATAGCGATACAACTGACTTCATCGCTGGCGAGACCATCTTCCATTGTAATTGTCTTCCAGATGTCTCTACCGATGTCGTATTTGCTGACCCCGCGGCGTGTGCCGACCCAGACATGTCTCTTGCTCGCCGTGATACACCAAATTTGATCGGTAACCAAGGATTCAGCGAACTCCTTAGAGACAGCGGATGGCTGGATTTCAGTACCAGATGTGTAAGTAATCCAGGCGTTGAGGTCATCCGCTGTACGTGGATACTTCCCGATCCCGGAATTAGTTCCGACCCAGATGCTATCACCATCGCTGCTAACAGAAGTCACATTATTGGCGGGTAGCCCGTGTTCAGTTTTGTATTGATCCCACTCTAACGCGATCTTATCAAAGCGATTTGCGCCGTCGCGTGTGCCGACCCAGACATATTGTTCATCGGTTACAATAGAGCTTACAACGTTATCGGAGAGACAATCTCTCTTTTTTCGTCCGTGCCGGTGCCAATGGCCGCCGTGCGTCTCTATATTTTCAGAACCGCCCTCCTGTCGATAATTTCTCCAGGTCCCTAAAACCTTGTCGTAGCGCGACATCCCTTCATCGGTACCGACCCAGACGAAACGTTCGTCGGTATCTATTGTCCGGACGGTGCGTCCGAGCAGGGTTGGCAACCGTGTCAAAGGGGTCCAGGATTCTTTCTGCTTGTCATAACGGGAAAGCCCCCGCAAGGTCCCCACCCATACATAGTCTTCGTCGACTGCGAGTCCATACTCGCCGACATGATTGTGGAGTAGCCCTTTGAGGTCTTTAAACGCTGTCCAGGTACCGGAGGCGAAATGAAACCTTCGTAGCCCTTCGTTAGGTGCAGCTAACCACAGATAGTCATCATCGGCTGCCAGTTCGAGTGTTCCGCGTCCGGATCGGATTGTCGTCCACTCCTTGTTCCGTCTATCGTATCGCGTAACCCCTGCATTATCCCAAGGTCTATAGAGTATCCAAACATCGTTTTCGGTTGCGATAATGCGTCTAATCGTCTTCGAGGCCAGCACATCATTTGTTGAAAACGTCGTCCACTTTTCGGTTTTCTTATCGTATCGCGATAAGGGACGGTTGCTGCCTCTATCCCATTCGGAACGTGCAACCCAGATGAAATCTTTATCTACAGTAATCCATTCCGCGCCTCTCCCTGCCAGGCCGTCTCTGGGTCCGAAATCCTTCCATTCATCTGTGATTTCATTGTAACGCGTCAGTCCACGTCCGGACGCAAACCAGACATTCGGTCCATCAACGCCAATTGATTTGATAGTTTCAATCTCACGATGATCGCCCTGTTCAACGACTTTCCATTTTCCAGTCGCTTTATTATAATGGTTTAATTCCAGCCCTATCATCGGGATGACCCAGACGCTCTGCTCACTGGCAGCGATCCTATTCACATCGTCTGTGGAGAGCCCATCCTCTGCGGTGAAATGCTGCCACGTATCTGCCATCTTATCGTAACGCAGAATACCGTAGTCCGTCGTGAACCAGACAGCATCCGTATCCACATAAGTCCAACGTATAAACGTCATGGATCTTTTTTGGGTAGACTGCAAAATATCTAAACGCGTGAAACGCCGCCAGGTTTCTGTCGGACGGTGAAACCGCACAATACTACCGTTCGGCGAGGCACGCCAGTTATTGAACCAGATATAATCGCCATCAAATTTGATGTGTGAGACTCTCGTTTCAAGGAACGGCTCCCGCATCGGACGCGACTGGTGGAGGACAGTGCTGCCCTCTTGCGTGTTATATTCAACGAGACCGATGTCTGTCGCCAGCCAAAGTGTTTCGTCGGTTTCCTCACACAAGATGTCGCGGATGTTATACGGCACGTTTGAGAGAGAATTCCAAGCATCGGAAGCGGGCGTCCAGCTTCCCAGCCCGCGCGGTGTGCCGATCCAGAGGACCCCCTCCCGATAAGCGAGCGCGGTGACATTCGGAGAAGGCAATTGCGCATTAAAGGACAACGGCACCCAACGGTGTTGGGTGTTATCATACCGCGCAAGCCCTTTGTGTGTTCCTGCCCAAAGTGTCTGTTCTGTGTCTTTTTCGCCTGTCAATAAGAGGACGCTCACATGCGGATTCGGAAGTCCATCGGTCACGCGATGCATCTGCTTATCGGGGATCGAATACCGCCAAATACCTTCCACACCGCCAAACCAGACACTTTCATCATGCACAAGGACGGATAATATAAGCGGATTTTTGGGCGCGTCCGCCAGTGCAAGCTGTGTCCATTTTTGGGTTGTTGGATCGTACATAGCGGGTCCTGAACTCGTCCCGAGCCAAATTTTTTGCCAAATTTTTTGTCTGTCGCCAGCCGTTAAATGTTGTTCGGTATCAAATGCTGTCACAAAGGCTTCATTTTGAGGCGGGGTATAAAATGCCCATTCGCTGCCTTGATACGTCCGCGTGCCGAGTCCGCGATCGGTCCCAATCCAAATCTGTCCGTCATTTGTCTGTGCCGCGGGTTTTTCACTATTTGAGATTTCGCTTAACGCGCTCAATTGGGGCGCAATATGGACCGAAGTGACATACGGTGTCGGCAGCCCATCTTCTTTGGAGATGATTTCCCAACGCCGCGTGTGCGGCGCGTAAACCGAAATACCTGCAACTGTTGCCATCCAGAGGTTGCCCTCGGCATCTCGTGTTATATCTCGGACATCGTTATCGGCGAGAAAATCGGCTTGCTTGTAAATCGTCCATTCACCGGTTACTTTATCGAAACGGCTTACGCCATCCTCTTTGCTCGCGAACCAGACATCATTGCCCTGTGTAGCGATCCAACTCACATGATTGCTTGACAACCCATCTGTTCTGGTATAATGCACCCATGTATTGACGGGTTTGATGAACCGATGTACACCCGCATTCGCAGTGCCGAACCAGACTTGGAATCCATCTGAACGGATACAAGTGATCATATTACTTTTCAGCAGATCGGTTTTGGTATACGTCTTGATGAAGGTCTGGTCAACCTGATTGTATTGACTGACCCCCTCCTTTTGAGTGCCGAACCAAACGCTGTCGTCGTCCACAGCGATTGTAGCGATCTCACTGTCTATCAAGCCATCTGATTTCGTGTAATTGTTCCAAGAATCGGTATCCCGATGGTAGCGGCTCACACCGCCTCTACTGAATCTCGGATCCTCATCCCACCCATGCGGATCGGGGTTGATTTCTCTATCGGTGCCGACCCAGACGTATTCTGGCTCGACTGCGATCGTTGTAATGATTCTACTGACCAAGCCGTCTTTTCGGGTCCGTACCGCCCAGCTATCAATCGTTTTATCGTAACGGTTTAACCCATCAGATGTGCCGAACCAGACATAGTTTCCATCCACTGCGATAGAGGAGACCTGATCGCTCGCCAATCCATCAATCGTTCGGAAGGTCGCAAACGTGTTTGTCTGCATATCGTAGCGACTGACCCCTTCATCGGTAGCGAACCAGACCCATTGTCCATCAATAGCGACGGCATTTACCATATCGTTCGCCAATCCACTTTCCATCGTATAGTGTAGCCAGTTATCCTGCTGACGTTCCCAGCGTGAAACGCCCCGCGCTGTCGCAATCCATACGTTTTCAGAATCGGCAGCGATACAGTTAACTTCGTTGCTGACGAGTGTGCGTTTCACGGGCCATACTTTTTCAGGCCGCGAATCTTCACGTGTATCCGCAAGTGGGGCATTGGACTGCGGGTCGGTCGTCATCAATGGGCCGCAACCCGTAATTATAAGGAAAGGGAGTAGTAGTAGGGTACAGGCAAGGCGGGCAGCGTACAAGTGCTTGTACCTTGGGTTTTCAAGTGCAATCGGCGGATCGCTTACATCTGGTTGTATTCTCATCTCGACCTCCATTCTTTTGACCTCAATTAATTGAAGTGTTTCAACTTCACCCCGAACTCTTTAGCAACCTCCTCAAGCGTAAACGTTTCTGCTGTTCCATCTTCATAATCTGCTATCCGCCGATCCAATTCTTCGGCGAACTCTGGACGAAGTTCCAACCCTTCATCCGGATCATAGTGATAATCCTCAAAGGCGACGTAAAGTTCCCGAACCGCCACATCCAACACTTCATCGGACGGATTTTTATCGAGCAACGCAACAAACCTTTCACGCACCGGGAAAATCTCTTGGGTGACAAGAAACCGCAGCAGCGCACGGTATTCTTCTAACGGCAAGTCTACGATTTTCTTCTCCGGTCTCGGATCACTGTTGAGGTAAAGCCCCATCCGAGCGTATGGATCAATTCTCGGAATTCGGTAGCGTTCATCTTTGTAATGTTTGGCATAATGGTCTCCTTATGCCTTGACATCTTAAAGTTTAGTATACCATAAAACGCGTTTGATGTCAGGACTATTTAGTTTTCGGTCAGGGCCATTCAATTGTCCACTTTTCGATTAGATTTTCACCGCCAGACCCGAGAGAAAAAACTGTCCCATCACATCGTAGGTTGGGTTGAACGGATACAACCAAAAGCACCCAAATCAGAGAAAACCGAAACTGTTTCAAAGACCGGCATATTCACCAGAGACCGAGTGAAACCCAACGCCTTTCGGCTTTCCTGAACGCCTCGCGTTCTGAAGTTGGGTTTCTCTGCGTTCTTGATTGTGGAGACGATATGTTGAATAGGCGTGTATTGGGTGTCGCACATCTATCTTCTCAGTTGCGTTCAACCCAACCTACTCCGCTTAGCATTCGCTTCCAATTTCCTAACCCGCACCGACAATTGAATGTCTCTGGCGTTTTACCTTGACATCCTCACAATGTTGTATTATCATAATTCAAAATAGGGTACTGATTCGTGTCCCCGACTTTGCTACAGTCCCATGGAGCTTTGAGACACGCGTGCAAACTTACCTGCAACCTTTGAGAATTTATCTTGATACGTGTTGTTTGAGCCGACTTTTTGATGATCAAACACAAACCCGGATTTTTCGGGAAACTCAAGCGATCCGCCGGATCCTCACTCAGGTTCGGATAGGACACTGGCATTGGATTTCCAGCGATGTCTTAATAAGAGAAACAGAGCAAGCCCCGGATGTGGAACAACGTTCCCGAGTTAAATATTGGTTAACTTATACGCATCAAACTGTTACCGCTGGAACAGATGAAATATCAAGAATGAAACAGCTAGAAGCCTTAGGGTTTAAAACTTCTGACGCTTTGCATCTTGCTTGTGCTGAGAGTGCGGCTGTGGACATCTTCCTAACAACAGATGATGGGATACTCAGAATTGCGAAACGTGAGAACTCCGAACTTCGCGTCGAAGTCGAAAACCCTGATGCATGGTTGCCCAAGGAGCTATAAAATGAACACACTTGAAATGACAGACGATGAACTTTATGAAATGGGGATTAAAATCCTGACCGATAAACTCGGTGCCTCTGAGGTGCCACGATTTATTCGGCAGTGTAAACCCGGTAAAGGTGATTACTCCGTCGATCGCCATAAATTGTTGGCGAATGAACCCGATATTGACACCATTGTAAAACAGATTCAAGAGAGTCGTCCGGCCAGAGAAGCAGAAGAACGCGCACGCGCCAAAAGGTTCGCCGCCCCTCAAAGCGAAATCCGAAAAATGACGGATATTGAGATTTATGAAATTGGGAATAGAGTCCTTGTCGATCAACTCGGAATTGATGGGGTGTGGGGTTTTATCCTTATCTGTCAAGATCGAAATGGCGGCCCGCCTCGCGGGGTAATTAAGAATGCCGAGGACGCTGAACGCGCCATTAAATTTTACACCGCAAGCTTGAGACTCAATCCGAGAATCGTCGAGGACTATATCCAGCGCGGCACCGCATACAGTTACATCGGTAAGTACACCAGAGCCATCGGCGACTATACCGCTGCAGTAAAACTGAAACCCAATTATGCCAATGCCTATTACAAGCGCGGTGTAGTGTGGTTGCCCCTAAAAGAATGGGAGCGCGCCAAGATAGACCTAATGACTGCCAAGAACAAGGGGGCTAATATCGTCGCTTTATTCCGTAACGACTATGAAAGCGTTGAAGACTTTGAGGCGAAAAATGAAGTGAAAGTCCCAGAAGGCATTGCAGCACTGTTGCGGGGAGAGAGTTAATTGTCAGAATGATGAAAATCAACAAAGACTATTTTTGGTTTCGACTCTTCAAAACGCGAGGCATAGGTCCCAAAAAACTGGCTGCCGTCGCCAAAATATTGGACGCCGAAAACCTAACCCCTGAAATGTTGCCGCGCAGCCGAAGCGATCTCTCGGCACAATCCCCGGCATTAGCGAAAATCCTTAAGGATAAAATTCTTGCAGAAGAGAGCGAAGTGTCTGAGCAGTGCGATGCCCTCAAAAGAGATGGGATCCATATTATCTATCCGGGCCATCCCGATCTTCCGCCACAGCTCCTTGAAATCGCCCCAGTGCTGTTTACGAAAGGAGAGCAAAAACGGCTCCGGTCAGATAGTATAACGATTGTCGGCGCGCGGCAAGTATCGGATAAAGGGATCCTTATCACAAGAAAACTCGCCGGTGAGCTTGTAGGTGCAGGCATAAATATCGTCTCTGGATATGCCGGTGGTGTTGATTCGGAAGCACATTTAGGGGCGTTAGCAGCAGGCGGAACAACCACACTCGTGCTATCCGGCGGTATCAAGCAGCTGCGTCAAAAAAGCGCTTTTAAGAAATTCAATTGGGAACGCGACGTGCTTGCGGTTTCACAGTTCGACCCAGATATCAAACCGCACGCATGGTATGCGCTGGAGCGGAATCAGCTCGTCTGTGGACTCTCTAAGGCTGTTGTCGTCATTGAATCGGGACCCGAACAAGATGCAGAAGGCAAAACGAGCGGCACGTTCATTACCGCAAAAATCGCGCTGGATATGAATCTACCGCTTTTCGTGCTTAATCCCAACTGCCTTGACGAGCCCCCTAAAGGCAACGCCGATTTGATTGCGTTAGGGGGTTATCCTTTGGACGCTGCTAATGGAGCAAAGAAGATTGTGGAACATATTTAGGATTTACACAATTAATGGCTATTCACTGTGAGCGGAGCACTGCCTTGTAGCACATCGGCGGATGCCTTTGCCTCCGGACGGAGTTTCTCGCCCGGTGCGTACGGCGTAAAGCGATAGGCAGAACCGCTATGCGGTGCAGCATAAGTATATTCGCCAGGGTGTGCCGTACCAACTGGAACGATTTTCATGTTCCAAGTATCCACACGATCAACTTTATACGGTTGTTCTCCGTGCAAATCCAGTGTTATCGTCTGCGGTGTGGTTGTGTAGGTCAGGTAGTATTCTCCATGTTTCGCGAGGATATACTGTCCCTTGTCATCACCGATCGGTTCAAGCGTATCGAAGGGTGGGGCATCAGCCATGAAGTCTTTGAGGAACGCGATCCGCGGGGGACTCTCGCCGCGCAGCACACCGCCTTTTGCCCACCAGAGCAGGTCTTCGGGATGTTCGTATGTCTCTCCGTGTCCGACGTAGCACCCGGAGACAGTGCCTGCCCAGAAGTGTTGCACCATCTCTTCCGCTGTAACGTGTTTTCCCAAGGCAGACTTGGAAAGCGGTATAAGTATACCTGAAAGATTAACGCATGTCAAGGGGATCTATGGATCGCAATTTAAACAAAACTGTCCAGAATTTGAACATCTAAAAGCCCTGCGTTCGGTAAAATTGTAAGAAATTTGCGCTAAAACGCGGTTTCTCGCCTAAATTGGCTTTGGCATGAAAATTGCTCATACCTCATACACTAACACTGCGATCAACCAGGAAAGCCTTCCTCCTTGGGTAATATGGAGCGATACAACAGGCTTTCCTTATATCTCAATTGCTGTATTGCTCCATTTATCTCTGCTATCTGTAAAGGAGAAGAATCATGAATAGGTGGAAGTGCTTACTTTTTATATTTGCTTGTTTATCACAAATTGGCTGCGCGGCACTCTTCACAGAACAGGAATATGTTTTAATCGATCAGCCAGTGAGTGACTCGGTGACTTTTAACGGGGAAATTTATTCACTTCCGGAACGGGCAGACATTCGAAAAATTGTGCTGCTCGGCTCTGGAAAAATCCGAAACATTGAAATTCATGTGCGTGATAAGCGGAATCAATGGGAACCTGTTAAGAAAGTTCCGGGAGGCATCGAATTCCCGTTTGAAATTCCACTTAGAGCCGAGACAGACGGTGTCAAAATTATCAAACATGCTATGACTGGCGCCGGTCGCATTCAGACAGTTCAATTTTACACAATTGTGGATAGAGGTGACTAAGCGGATTTGGACTGCGAAAGTTGCACCGCTTTGTGCATGTTTTAGACGGTTTTGCCCTTTTTTGTGCAAAATTTAACAATTGTAGCGCATATTTTACAGATTTGGCATTGGCATGAAACTTGCTATACATAAAACGCTGAGTAAACCTGGGAAAGCCTTCCTTCTTGGTTGGAGGCATACGGAGCGATGTAACGGCTTTCCCGTACCTCAATTACAACATCGCTCCGTCTATCAAATGATATACAGACACATCCTCACCTTTGTTTTTTTGATTACATTAGTGCCGTTGACTGCTAAAGCGTTTCCACCGTCTTCACCGGCAGGCGGCAACTATTTGGTTGTTGATGGCATCGACGACTATGCTGTTTTAGACTTTAAAAGCTTCGGTATCCTTCTACCTGAAGGTACAGAGGAATTCACTGTTGAAGCGTGGGTGTACCCGACCACGCCCCCCGCGAAAAATATAACAGCAACAATCCTCAGCCAACAGGTACGTATACGCGTCGTGAGCGATAAGCACGCCGGCTATCAGCGAATAAAAAAGAGTATTGATTGGCGGAAAGGGGATCTGCTCTTGGTAACCGATGCACATGTTGCTGGATGGGGTGGTGGTGCTGTGACCCCCTATTTCCCGATAACACTTGCCTTGAATCAATGGCATCATATCGCTTTTCAGGCGAAAAGAAAAGAGACCATAACCATCGTCAACGATCTTACCAGAACGTTAGCACAAGGCACAACGCTTGGACACGATCTCTCAAAATTCTGGCGACCGAAGGATTTTACGCTCGGGGGTTTTGGGGAGAAAATTGAGATACCGAATGTCGGTAATTTCTTTTGGGGATCTTTTACTGGGTATATCGATGAGGTTCGTATCTCGACCGTTGCCCGTTATGATATTAGCAAAAATTCCTTTATGCCGAATAAAAAGTTCAAGAATGACGGTAAGACGGTTGCGTTGTGGCACTTCGATGAATCGGGTGGCATGCGAAAGTTCTCAGATTCATCGGGGAATGCCTATCATCTGGTAGGTAAAAATGGCGCGAAAACAGGCATCCCACTCGCTGTGAAACCTGCCGGAAAGATCGCCACGACATGGGGACAGCTCAAGAAATAACCTGACCTATTACTCGGTACGCCATCGTCCGTATGTCATACGCAAGAAATTGGAGATTTTCATGAAACGGATTTTCTACATGGCACTGATCGGTATTTTCTGCTTCCCTTGCCTTGTGTTTGGCGTTGAACCTATGGGGACGATAGGGAAGCCGCCACCAGGGGACCACGCCTTTCTTTCCGACGAAACCTTCTTGCGTACTGTTCCGACACACATTCAGGTTGTTGACGCGTATACCAATGCAGTTATCCATGAATTCGGGGAGCGAACGGAATATAGCGATATTGTATTTAGTCCGAGGGTTACACATTTAGCACTCCTGAATTATTCTTCTACTAAACCATGGAAGACAACCATAAGTATCTGGGATGTCAAAACCCGTGAACAGCGAATGGAACGGCAATTTGAAAGTCGTGTTAGGTTCGCAGCCTTTAGTCCAACAGCACCGGTGTTGGCAACGTATTTTAAAGGAGATATTTATCTGTGGAACTGGCAAACTGGCGAACACATTGCGACGATGGCGCGGACCGATTTTCCACCGCTGCATGGTGTCGTTTTTAGCGCGGACGGTCACCATCTCATCGTAGTTCCAGAACGTCCAGCTATTGAATTGTGGAATGTGGCAACGCTGCGCTTCAAGGGACACTTTGATGGCAGCATTCCTGAGAAGATTAGGGATGTTGTCATCAGTCCAGATGGAGCACGCATTGCAACGGTTGACAGAGAGTCAACTACGGTTTATATGTGGGATGTAGGTGCACAACGTCTGTTGTGGCAAAAAACGAGGGGTAATGGCAGGATTTCAAGTATAGTCTTTAGTCCTGACAGTCAACGTCTCTACGTTGCGAACCAGACATCCCGGCTGCGCAAGACAGGTGACGAGCCGTGGGTAGGTTGGGACGATCACGTACGTATCTGGGATGTCAACTCAGGACAACAGATTGATGTATTTGGTAGTGAGTTCCGTGAGTTAGAAGCGGTAACATTATCACCCAATGAAAAAATCGCGCTCCTGCACTATGCGGATGCTGTCGTGCTATGGGATTTAGAAAAGAGACAATCCCTGCGCGTATGGACTGATTTTCTGACATGGTTCTCCGATATTCAGTTGAGCCCTGATGGACAAAAAATGGTCTCCATGGGTTCATCTTTTGCTTCAGGTATTATTAAAACATGGGATGTCGCCTCACAGCAGCTGCAACACATCATTTTTGCGCCTGAAGGTGAAAAGTTCTGGACATTTGCCATCTCTCCTGACAGCCAAAATCTCGCTGTTGTTCAAGACCCATGGGTTCAGGTACGCGATCTCCGGACCGGTAAAATCAAAACACAATTCCCACATCGCGTCGGAACTTCACAAAAAATCGCTTTCAGTACCTCAGGCAGATGGATTGCACTGGAGGACGACTGGAGCGACATCTTCATTTTGGACATCAAAAACCCAAAGGAACTTCAGAAACTGAGACAGGAAAAAATCAACATTTACTATCAATTCGTTTTCAGTAAAAACGATGAATACTTAGCAGCTTTCGGGCGCGCGATAGATGGTTTCTACTGGATTTCGGTGTGGAAACGCGAAAAGGGTGCCTTCGCCTTTCAATATAAGTGGCAAGTGCCGGAATTTGATTACAGTTGGCATGGAACGCTTGCCTTCGGAACGAATACCGTCTTAGCGGCAGCCGCTCAAGGCACCATCCAAATTTGGAAACTCTCACCAAATCGTCCACAACTTTTGAAAACACTGGCGGGCACCGCGCCACTGTATTTTAGCGCAGACACTCGCTATCTCTTCGCTAATCGGAACGACAAACTCCAAATCTGGGATTGGAGAGAAAATACCCCTATGGATTATCCATCTATTCCAGCGTATCTTGCCCTCAGCCGCGATGGATCCGTGTTACTTTCGCAGACGTATATAGGGCAAATCCAGATCTGGGACGGGAAGACGTTTTTACCTTCGAGGTATTATCCTGTTGTCCCTCACGGGAAACAGCTTGCGGTATTAGGTGAAGTGAAGCACAACCAACTCCTACAAAACTTTCCGAACCCGTTCAACCCAGAAACATGGATTCCGTTCCGACTTGCCGACGAGAACCCTGTCACGATTCAAATTTACAACGCAACAGGTCAGCGCGTGCGTCGCTTATCACCGGGGACCTTGTCCGCCGGTGACTATACCTCACAATCCCAAGCAATTCACTGGGATGGACGCAATGACAAAGGAGAGCGAGTCAGTAGTGGTGTTTACCTCTACACTATTGATGCTGGGAACTTTTCTGCTACACGCAAAATGCTTATCACGAAATAGAGGCGGCACATTGAAAGTTCGCGGTCCGAAACCGACGTGATTTTTTTAGTCCCGCAGTTAATTCGTCCCTAAGGAGGCACGTGAACGCATGAATAATTTAACACGAACGATCAATTTTCTGCTGGTAGCGATCTGTGTCCTTAGTCCATCTATATTTTATAGTTGTGGTGCGGATAGTCTCGGACCACATCAACCGCTCTTACCTATGGTTGAGAGTGAAGCTAAGTTTTCAGGTAGATTCCAATTGGAAGAAGAACCGCAAGTTTTCTATGACCTTTATGGTAAAGGAATTTTAGAAGGCAGCGAACTCCATAATTACACGGATCGGAAAGAATTTGATCCGAACGGTAAGTTAGCTGTCGGGTGGGGCGGCCAACTGGATAGTATTCGCTTCACAGCGCAATTGGACCGGACGATCTTGGTTGAAGAGACCTTTCTCGGCAGACACACCGAGTTCATTATTGGCGATCACCTCCGACTCAAACCCGCCTCCCTGTTTCCGAACCGATATATCATATACAAAACTGAGTTCGATGGGCTTCGTTGGGACATCTCTTTTGCCCAAGAGCACCATCTGTTTAGCCTCATCCACTCCCGTATTTCTAATCCTATTAGACTAAACGAATCGGACGAAGGAAGACTCGGACTGGAACTTGGACGCCGAAACGGGTGGAACGCATTGTCAGGTGTTCGGAACATTGAAAACGCACGACTCGTCGGGTTTCGTGGACAAGGCATCTTAGGCGGAATGTTCCGCGTCGGATTTACTTATGTCAACTTGCATAAAGAACATCCCGAACGCCGGATAAGTTCATTAATGGGCACGGTCGCGAATACACCGCCTGAAAAAATCTCCATCGTTTTCCGGGATGACTCGCCTGAAGATAATCACACGCGTGCATTCACAGATTTTCAGGCTTATGCCCCTGACTCACACAGCGATAATATCCAAGCAGGTGTCGGTGCCGCTTTCAAAAGCATGAAGATTACGATTGTTACACAGGAACTTGAAAAATTAAGCCATCAAGCGATAGAAGAAGGTATTGAACCTGAGCCGCTCCGTGAACAGACCCACCGATTTGAAGTCTATGCTAACGAACTGGTGCCGCTGGATCATGCTGGCGGTCCGTCCGAAATACGGGATTCCGTTGACGGGAAGTGGAAAATTGTCAACGGTTTCAACAAAATGAAATACGATCTTATGCTGACGGATCCAAAAATTGACATTGACCCGCGAACCGTCAGATCCGTTGTGTTTGAGATGATCGTTGCAGGCGATTATAATATAGCAGTTATCGGTTTTAGTGAGGCAAATAAATCAGAAGAAAGCCCCGAGCTGCAGGAGTGGATTAAAACGGAAGATGGTCGCATTCAGATGCCGTATCGCGACATCCTTCAAGCACCCGGGAATTACGGGCAATCTTCAGATTACATCCGAAACAGGAAAAAACTGATAGACAATCCGAGTGAATGGAAAGGTGAAGGGCGGCCTCGGAAAGTCCGATACCGTTATGGGGCGGCACGCGCTGCAGCCCTCTACGGACTTGACCTTGAAGGGACTATCGGCAATGTTTTCATCAGGGCGCACTACTCTATTAATGGTAAATACAAACAGTACCCGACTATCCCGAAAGATAAAGTCGGGTTCAGTCGCACCCAAACGACTGTTCAGGGTTTAGCGGGTGAGGAGCCGTCAGGTGTCTCTATTGATTTCTGGAGCGGGCTGCCAGTAGACAAAAATGGCATCCCCACCTATTCGGAAACCGAAGGTGAACGTTTTGAAGCTTTTTTAGGTGGTGACGGCACAGATGAAGGCGGTAACGGGAAGCTCGGTAGAGAGACAGCATGGTTCATCCAATTGAAGTCTCGCTTCAAAAAACTCCACTTAGAGGGTGTCTTGTATCATATTGACCCAGGCTACACAACCAACTACCTAAATTTCGGGGCACAGCCGAACCGGGGCGAAGTTTACATGTTGGACCGCAACCGACCTCGGAGACTTGACGCAGATGCAACTCCAGTAGAAGAAACGCCATGGGACATTAACCGTTATGTCCTCATTGAAGATGACGATGACGGGGATGGCTGGCCCGATGACTCTGACTTTGATGGGGTCATTCCACGCGCCGACGATCGAGACCAGAACGGGGTATTAGACTTCCAAGAAGATTTCCTGATTTTTGACGCGGATCCGCCTGTGTTTACCAACACTACCGATCTGAACAATAACGGCACCTTTGATTCCGTTGAAGATGACTTTGAACCCGAATATGAATACGGGATAGACCGTCAAGGGTATCACCTCAAAGCAGAATATCGCCTACTTGATAATCTCACGTTTCAAGCGGGTTGGGTAAACGAACGCGAAATTTCAAGCAGACACCGAAATAACACCCAATACATACATATCACCTATAAACGCGACATCCCCGATTTCGGCAGCTTTAACCTCCAAAACCGGTTTGTCCGAGCGCGGGATGATATTCCGGATTATACGATTACCTTGCCGGTTGGCGAATTGGAGCCGCTTCACATTAATGACGAACTCGATTTTTACAACGCACGCTTGAATACAACAACGATCCAATGCCGCTATACCGCAGTCTCAAACTTGACCCTTGAAGCGAAATCCCTCGTTGTCATGCAAAAACAGTTTGAACAGGATCAAGAAAAAGCACTTTTCACAGATGTCACATACGACCCGGTATCAGAGAATTTCGAGCCCGATGAACGCGTTGACTTTATGGTGCCGATTGCACAAGTTCGGACGGACGCAGAAGGACGTGCCTATCCGTTCTATCCTGATCACGGCACGAATGCCCTTGACCCGACTGACACCGGATTAATCTATGACGCTGAAAACTGGAAAAAACGCCGTTACCCTGAACGGAACATCCGCAATCAACTTACTATTCTGAAGGCGCGATACGAGATTCCGGTTGGGGAGCTCCCGTACGTTAGTAAAGTTATTAACGATCTAACCCTAACGCCTATGGTTAAATACGTTTGGGACCGCGCTTTTGACCGGAGTGCCGAAGAAATTCCAGAAACACTCAACCCAGACCTGTTTCTTCCAACCGACGATCAAACGCTTGAATATCTCCGATTTAATCGGCGCAGCCGCGAGGACATTCTCGGTGTCCGGCTTGATTATCCGTTTACACAACGATTAAATATCATTGGCGGATTCCAATATCGGAAATTTACGAATCGGGATAAGAACTTCAAGAACTACTTGCGAACTTTTCCTGCTGACACTGACGTACCAGGTCTCTATCGTCCTGACCTGCGGACGCGTATTCTTGAAATTCAAGCCATCAACAGAGGCTCATGGCTCGGTTTCTATATGATCATTCTTGCGGGTCACCGTAGAACCACGCATCTGTTCAATCATACAGTGAGTAATACAACCTTCGTTCGAGCGATGATGGGTTTTTAGCGTGAAGGGAAAAGCGTCTCTAATAGCCCCGTTATGGAACGGTTGGCTGTCGGTGCGATATGTAATTGGTTTTGTAGATACGCTTCGTAGGGTGTGATGACCCCCAAAATGAATCGGGTGATTGTGTCATCGTCTGTAGACAGATGGATTCCAATCCCTTCTGAGACTTCTGCCGATACGCTAACCTCCCCATCTTTGATGATGAGGCTTGCCCGATGTTCCGAACCTGTGATGCCGATTGTGCCTTGCCAGTCTTTATAAGCGTCGTCCTCGTTGAGTCGTTTGGTGAGTAGTGGCGAAAGTTCGCCGAGTAGCATCGGCAGATTAATGATCTTGAACATCCAGACCCAACTTGCGCCCGTCGATGTGTACCCAAAATTGTGGAACAACTTTCTGACGTAACCCTTTTCCGTCTCTCCTTCCGGGCTCCAGTTTATCTGTTTATATTCATGTTTCACCAGTTCGTTGTGGAGCGTACAGAGCAGTGCTGCCCCGACCTCCTCACCTTCTGGGTATGTGTCACCTTCATGAGACGGCGGTTTAAGACAGAATTCCTGGATCCAAACGTGCTTGTCATCCTCAAGGTATTGCACCTTCACATATCCGAGCAGCTCGCCCTCCTTTTCTGCCAGATAAATCCGTAGGGTTTCCGACGTTCTGTGCCTTTCTGCGCGTCTCGGTCTGCGTTCCATCTGGTTGGCATAAAATGCGTTGAGGACGCGTGCCATCGCGACTTCATCGCCGGGCGTATAGGGACGGACGACCAAACCCTCGACCACTTTTGCCTGTTCCTGCTGCAACGTTTTGGTGAATTGCCGCCCCGATAGTCCATCAACAAATCCGAAACGCCTGTACATGGCGTGGGCAGGGTTGTACGTGCCGGTGTGGAGAGAGATACAAGAGTACTGGCGGACGAGTTCATGCGACAGTGACGCACCGAATGCCCACCCTGATAATCCTCGCCGGCGATATTTGGGGATGGTATGCACCCATTTTACATAAAGACCCGGCGCATGCGTATTGTGAGGGAAATGATGTGTATGGAGAATCGAATTGCAAACGGTAACGCGATAGCCTGCCATAAGCGGATAGAGAGATAACTCCCTATCGTGTGTAACATCCATCGTTAGCACAGGGGTACCCTTTTCGTCCGTAAGTGCTTGGTATGAAAATCTTTCAGCGGTTGGGTGCCCAATTTTCTCAAGCAGGTATCCGGTTTCGAGTTTGTATCTGTAATCTTGGTGCGGCGCGATCGCCGCGAGCCGATCCACAAGTTCTCCGACGTGCCCGTTACGCACCAACATCAGCACCGCCATCGCCACAAGTCCATCATCCTCCGTTTCGGAGGTCAGTGCTTCAAGTGCTTTCACTGCTCGGTCATCGCGTGCCTTGATGAATTTCGCCGCTGCAATCAGGCGTTCATATCTGTCCGCCGCGCGTAGGGGCGAGGTCGCCTCGCCCGTACAGCACCCAGATTCGTCAGCCATCTCAAGAAGACTATCAATTGCGCCGCTTCTGTCGCTGGTGTCTGCGGTTGTGTCACGGATTATGCTGTTGAGGTAGCCACGGACGTGTGCCACAAATTCGTCGCTGTCATTCGGAAACCCCAACGGGAGCGGATGCACAGTCGTGCCGATCTCTGCAAACCACGGAAACAGGTCTTCACCTACGGTTCTGCTGAAGTAATAGATCAGAGAATCTATCCATGAGAAGGTAGTCTGCGGCATATTCTTTTCCGTGTCGCTTTCCGTCTCCGACAACACCTCTGTAAGCCGGACGAACAGGTCGTCGCCATATTTCTCAAGTAGCGTCTTCAGTATCCAGATATGTTTGCGACAGGGTTGGGTATAAATCTTTGTGATGTCAATCGGCACCTCGGTTTCGGCATTTTCATGAAATTGCCGCTCGGCTTCAGCGACCATCTCCGCCGCCTCCGATTCAAATCCGAGTAATTTCATTGCCCAAATCCCAAAAAAGAACTGGTATCCGTCAAAAAGCACCTCTGTCGCCTTCGCAAACCCCGTTTTATGGGCGAGCACCTCACTTGCCTTAACGCCGAGCGAATAGGCGAGTCTCGGCAGACTGACACACCCTCCGATTTTCATTACCGAATCGGAGCCGTATTCATGAATACACGACGGAACCAGATCAATTTTCCACCCGCCCTCTATCAACGCCTCGCTTTTCGGGAATTTCGAGAGCATCTCCGCTGCGAGTTTTTTAGCAAACGCCAGACAGGTATCTACACGGTCCTCAACGAAGTGTGTCCAGAAAATCTTGATTTTTTTATCCGTTTTGATCTGTTCGTCGATCGGAATTTCATCAGGAATTGTCTCGGTATCCGCTGGCAAAGAGGCGCGGTTGCTTCCCAACCAGTCCATGAATCGTCCAGCTACAGGGTGATTCTCGTTTTGAAAGAGCTGCGCGTTGATCAATAGGACGCGTCCTGCTCCGAAATGGAGGCATGCGCCAACGGGTTCTCCCGTCTCATTGTGTTCAAGGAAAACGCTACTATCGGCGGGGATATCGAGGAGACCGCAATATGTGAGACCGAGGGCATCTATTCCGAGCCCATCGGCAATTTCGTGGTCAGTGAGGCAGAGATGTTTCTTTGTCCAACCGCGCAACGGGTTCGCATCGATCTCCATTTCGCCTTGCCCTTCAGGTAACGGCAGAAACCGCGCCCCGAAAAGCGATGCAACGTGATTAACGCCCAATTCCGAGGGTCGTTCACGGACATCTCGTTCGAAACGACTTGTGCTGGTAGCCAAAAGCAGTCCACCGCCATTTTCTACGAATGCGCGAATAAGTTGCAGCTCTACATCGGTGTACTGTAGTTGTGTATTGCTGCAAATCGTCAGGACATCGTAATTTTGTAGAGGGTTTTTGCTTGGGTGTTTCTTCAAGGTGCCCTCGTCCCTACTGAGATAGTCCCGGTTGTTAGTGGTGTGATAGATATTGTCCGGCTCAATTCGGACCAATCCGTCTGACCAGCCGGTATCGCGTGAAGTATCCACTAAAATCCGAATGCGTTCTTTTGTCATTAGATGTGCTCCAGAGTTGGATTTTGCTACAAATACCATTATACCCGATCCTTTCTTCTATTTAATGATATTTGCAGCGTTTTCTTCAACTTTTTTGCCCCACTCTGACTTTTAATCCGATAGGCGTACAGTGCCCGCCCCAGGGCGATTTAGTTTTCGGTTATAGATGTTAACGTTTTTGTGGCAAGATCGCGAGCACAGCTCGCTCCTACAAGCGAAAAAATTCACATATATAAAGGGAATAGGGACAATTGAATGGCCCTGCAAAACCTCTCTTTTTTTCTTGCATTTTGACTCTAATGTTGCTATGATAAGTCCAAACAAAGCGGTAAACTTCGGAGATGGACATGAATAACTATCGTATTGCAATTATCGGTTTGGGTGGCATGGGGAGAGCACATGCCGAGGCAGTACAGTTGGAAGAGAACTGTGAACTCGTCGCCGGTGCAGAAATTAACCCGGAACGCGCGAAAGCCTGGGGCGAACGATTCGGTGTCAAAGCGATCTATGACGACTACGAAAAGATGCTTGACGCAGAACAACCCGACATCGTTATCATCCCCACGCAAGCACCGATGCACCACCCACCAACTATCGCGGCGGCACAACGCGGCATCCACGTTTTCTGTGAAAAACCGACTGCACTCAACCTGATTGAAGCCGACGAAATGGTTGAAACGTGTGACCAGCATGATGTCAAGTTTGCCATTAATCACATCAAACGCGCCAGTCCATACAACCGTCATGTACTTTCACTGATTGAAAAAGGCGAGATCGGCGATGTCGTACTATTGAAAGCAACCGACAAAGGCGGACGCAAGGTCGGAAACTCGCTGATGGAGATGGGCACGCATCTCTACGATTGGTTACGTCTTTTCGCGGGCGATGTGGAGTGGACACACGCGCACCTCGTACAGCTGGATGGACGCGAGTCAACCGTCGATGACATCAAACATACCCAAGAGGTCCACCCACATGACCGAGACGCTGGACTTGTCTTAGGTGAACGCGGACATGCTGCTTTCCGCTTCAAAAACGGCATCCATGCCGATGTGCAGTTCCTTGCACAACCACAGACCAACGATAACGCTTACGGTATTGATATTATTGGCACCGAGGGCAGAATCGCCATCCGGGAGAGTGTCGGCACGACAATGTTTATCCACAAAGGACAACACAAGACACCTGCGGAAGCGTGGGAACCGGTGCATTTACCCGCCGAAGATTTAGATGAACACGGAAATCCGAGAGATAAAGGGTCCATACGGTTGCTGTTGCAACGTCTGATGTTACGCGATCTTATTGAGGCAATTGCGGAAGACCGTGATCCGTTTGCAAGTGGTAGAGATGGTCGGGATTGCCTTGAGATGATTCATACCACCTGGGAATCACATCGGCAGAAGGCACGCGTCTATATGCCGCTCACACCCCGCGAACACCCGCTCGAACGGTGGCAAAGAGAGAAACGCGCCCCCTAATTCGGTAGAAGCATTTTGCAAGCGCGCCGATTCACCCGCAAACACAATAGGAGTGAACTATGCAACGTTTGAATATTCTTCACCCGTCAATAGACGACTACCTCCTCGACATCATTCCAGAACGCGATGAAGTGCTTACGGAGATGGAAGCACACGCCCGCGCAAACCGCTTTCCGATTGTGGGACCGCTCGTCGGGCGCGTTCTGCATCAACTCGTGTTGATCACCAACCCGACTCGGATTTTCGAGATGGGATCAGGCTTTGGTTACTCGGCATATTGGATGGCGAAGGCATTGCAGAAACCCGAAGCCTCTATTATCTGTACCGATGGATCCGAAGAAAATGCCGACCGCGCGGCGGGGTATCTCACACGCGGGGGTATCGCGGATCGTATTGATTATCGGGTCGGCAACGCCCTTGAAATCATCGACGAAACGGAAGGCGAATTTGATATTATCTACAACGACATCGACAAAGACGGGTATCCAGAAGCGTTTCAGAAAGCGATTCCGAGGATCAGAAGCGGTGGACTGTTTATCACGGACAACATGATCTGGGGTGGACGCGTCGTCACGCAGGAACCCGGTAGCGGCCCGGAAGGTCTTGATGAACGGGAGCAGTGGTTCCATGCTGCCACAATCGGGGTGAGAGAATTGACGCGGCTTCTTTATAATTCACCGGACGTATTCACAACGATTATTCCGCTCCGGGACGGCGTTTCGGTCGCGGTGAAACGCTAACTTGCTGAGCAGCGGATCTACTGCGGGTGAGTCGGTTTCAAATGTTTTTCGAGGAATGCTTTCGTCAATTCTGGCACCTTCGGATCTTTGAACCAATCCGTTATTGGGGAGCATCTACGTTCTGTTCAGCGGGTTCGGGTGATTTTGTGTCTTCGGCAAGCATCGTTCCAAGTTCATTTCGCAAGTTTTGGATTTGAGAAACTTTTTCGGCGATCTTATCAAACATCTCCTGCTTGGCACTGATACCCTCACCGATCAGAAACGCTGTTGCTTCAGAGCGACTGTTAAATTGCCCCGATTCCACAAGTTCGTCAATCCGGCTAAGATTTTCTTCATCAACCCTAACCATAACGACATTATTCCTTCTTCTCGGACCTCTTGGGCGCCGCGGCCCGCGTCTACCGCGGGGCCTTCTGCCTTGTTGTCTTGGATTTAATTCTGACATTGTAAATCTCCTTTTTTCTAAAATACAGTTAATTTAATTACATGTAATTATTATACAACATTACATAGTGGGTTGTCAAATTAAATTTTAGATATGGCGATCGCCAGCGGTATTTGCAAGGAGCCGGTTCGGTTAGGAAACCGAACCTACCGGGCCTGGGGATGAAAATTTGATTGAAAGATGGACAATTGAATGACCCTGCGCAGTAGATTGACATCGGCTGAAATTTAGAGTATAATAATCAGCAAGTAAACCCGTGAAAGCAGTATATTGAAAATGAGGAGACTTATTCAGATGACTTCGATAAAATGTGGCAGGTGCGGTTCTGAGAAGGTTATGCCTAATTTGCGGGTTCGGGACCGCTACGATATGGGAATGGGACAAGACTTGGAAGTCGAGGTCCAGAAGAGCCCGGAGGCCTTGATTTTTAAACAGGCGTGCAGAGAGGCGTTGAGAGCAACTGTTTGCGGCGATTGTGGGAGCGTTGGTCTCTCCGTTGAGAACCCACAGCGGTTATGGGAAGCTTATACTAAACGAGAGAATTCGTAGGGGGAGTAATGGAATCAACCGAACCGCACTTCAAACGTTTCGTTTTTATTATCATTGATGGGGCACCCTACGAAATCTTTAAAGGATTGCTCGAAAACGGCGACCTACCGAATATCAAGAGATATGTGGTCGATCGCGGGAGTTTGAACAAAGCCGTTTCGGTCTTTCCATCAACAACGGGTCCCGCCTTCATCCCTTTTTTCATGGGGTTATATCCCGGTACAGCGAATATTCCGGGGATTCGGTGGTTGTCCAAATCAAAATTTCACGCGCCGCACCGTTTCAAACGGCCCGGCATTTGCAGTTATATGGGAATCGATGGGTTGCGTTTTGAAGCCGATTTGCCACCGAATTGCCCTACCTTGTTCGACTTTTTTTCACCTGTGAGTAATATCTACAACTTACTTGCCCGTGGGTGTCCACCTGCCAAGAATCTGACCCGCAAGATTAAACCGTTCGTCTATACTTACGCCCATTTTTCGCATCGCTGGCGATTTGTCAATCAGATTGCGATGCGTCAGCTACACAAAGCCGCTGAAGCAGGCGATCAGTTTATCACGTGCCTCTTTCCGGCAGTTGATACCTTTTCGCATCTTACACAAACGCAATCGCCACAGGTGCTTCAGACCTATCGGGAAATAGATACCGCCATCGGCAAACTTGTTGACATTTTACATCAGGCGCATACACTTGAAGAGACACTCATTCTGATGACCAGCGACCACGGCATGAGCGATACACATACACATATTGATATACCGCAACACTTAGACGACAACGGTTGGCGATGTCTACATTATCCAAAGATTTGGCGGCAAGGTGCCGTATCCGCCAGCATGGTGTCTGGAAACGGGATGACACATCTCTATTTTAAAGACAGTGGAGGCGGAAAAGGGTGGGGGAAGCGCGCCTCTTTTGAGCAGCTCCACCACATGGGAGTCGTTGGCTCCCTAATTGAATTGGAAGGGTTAGGACTGGTTGTCGGACAGAGCGAAACTGGTGACATCATCGTTCAGAGCCGAAACGGACAGGGAAAAATATCTTGCCATCCACTGGATACAGATCACGGAAATTTAAAGCCTCCGACCGCTTTTAAATGTGCGGACGCGCTGCGTTTCTCTTACCAGTTTATCGGGACAGATCCGCTCGGATACGGTGTCCACTACAAAAATCTGTCCTCACAGGAGACACTCCGTGAGACTTATGACAGTCCGCATCCGGATGGCATTGTCCAATTGTGGCAGATTTTCAATGGCGATCGCACCGGTGATCTTGTGCTTAGTGCCGAGAGCGGTTACGATCTACGCGCCCGGTATGAGATACCCAAACATTACGCCACTCACGGTGCTTTAATTGCGGAACACTTGCACATCCCGCTCGCCACGAATTATCCGATTGCGGAGCAGTGTATCCGTTCCGTTGATGTCTTTCCGACGGTGTTAAGTCTCTGTGGTCATAATGTCGCGGGACAGAACATTGATGGAAAAGTCGTCAAGTAATCGAAATCTCCATTTTTGCAGAATTGTGTACGCTTTTACCGCCACATCGCGTCACTATATATCAAATCCAGCACTTTCTTTTTGAGGCGTTCTATGAGAAACGGGACAACTGAACTGATTCAACGCATCCTTGAAGGCGACGACGCCGCTTTCACGCATTTGGTGAGAAATTACCAGAAGCAGGTTCACGCGTATGTATGGCGAAGAATAGGCGATTTCCATATCGCCGAAGACATTACGCAGGAGATATTCCTACAGGTTTATCGGAAATTGGCGACGCTGAAAAATCCGAGTCAATTTCCGGGATGGCTTTATGCGATCGCGAACCGCCGATGCATCGCGTGGCTCCGCAAGAAACGGCTCCAAACCGACCCCTTGGAGGAGATGGATATAGCGACTATAGAGAGAACCTCTTATTCCAAATACGTCGCTGCGGCGCAAGCGGAAAGTGCTGCGGAAGCAAAACGCGAATTGGTGAATAACTTATTGACAAAGTTGAAGGCGCAGGATCGCAACATGCTCAAGCTCCACTACTTGAGTGAGATGACTTATGCGAAGATCGGTGAATTGTTAGGTGTGTCCGCGGATACAGTTCGGATTCGGGTCCGTCGTGCGCGGGAACGCTTAGAAAAGCACAAACCGATGATTCAAGAGGCATTAGGCGGACAGGATCGCGTCTATACACATTTGCACGGAGGTTTTGGTATGAAATTAACTTTTGAAAGAGACGATCTTTTGTCGTCCCTACAGGTGCTGCAGCGTGTCGTAAGTGAGCAGGATACCTCAAATGTGCTTATCCGGGCGGAAGGTAGCACGATTGAGTGTATGGCAACCGACACCGAAATGGGCATCAGAATGAAAGTTGACGGCACAGTTGAAGAAGAAGGCACAATCCTTGTCCCCGCCGAAGAACTGGTGGATATCGTTAAGACGTGGCCCGCTGAGAGACCGATAGATTTCGCAACGATAACAGACGACCGCGTTGAAATTACCTGTGGTGATAGCACTCGTAAAATCGTTGGGTTTCCCGATAAAGCGTTTCCACAACTGCCTTCCGTTGACGCGGCAGCATTCGCCATTGATGGAGAGATGCTGCGGTCTGTCTTCCATAAAACTCGGTTTGCTGCACCCACAAAGGCAGGCCGTTGGCCATATCTAGACGGGCTCTATTTTAACTTGCTTGAAGATAGAACCGAAGTCGTTGCGACCGATTGCATCCAGCTTGCGCTCACACGTTGCGAACCGCTTAAACTCTCTGAGGATAGAGATGGGTTCATCGTACCGCTCAAAGCGATCAAAGAAATTGAGCGAACCTTTGCCAACGCGCCAGAGATAAGAATCTCACGCCTTGAAAACCAAATTCTCTTTGCAGACGAGCACACCACGTTGACGACGCAACTGATAGATGCTGAATATCCAGAATATGATAGCATCATTCCAGAATCTTTTGAGGGGCATGTTGTCGTGCCGAAAGCATCTATTATGGACACAACGCGTGATATTTTTTCGCGTGCAAATCCGAAACACGCACTGGTCTGTTTAGAAATCAATCCGCAACAGATTCAAATCTCGGCGAAGTCGCCTGAGACAGACGACGAAATACATGAGACCTTAGCAGCGGAATCTGGCACTGGGAGTATCCGTATTGGTCTGGATGCGCAGATGCTGATAGAGACCCTCTCGCATATTGAAACGGAGTCTGTATCGCTGGCGTTCACGAATGCGATAAAACCCCTCGTTGTTAAACCGATTGGCGAGGAAGGACATATCTGCGTCCTCTGTGCAATGAGAATGGATTCCTAATCGGAAGAAATGATTTTTATCGAATCCATCGCCGTGGCAATCAGAGCACTGCTTATAAACAAACTTCGTTCCTTACTGACGATGCTCGGCATTATAATCGGTATTGCAGCAGTGCTCGCAATGGTTGCTATCGGCGATGGTGCTAAAGAGATTATCCTTGAGGACCTCGAAAAAATAAACTAATACACCTCTTGTATAACGTCAAGCATATCCGACGCGTCGGTGAGGTAGCGATCTTCTGCTTGTCTTTTGAGTGCATCCGGGATGCCGTGCATCGCTTCAGCGATGGCACCCGCGATCGCCGCCAACGTATCTGCATCGCCGCCGAGAGAGATCGCATTCCGCACAGCATCCTCATAACTTACGGATTCCAAGGCACAGGTGATCGCTTGCGGCACTGTGTCTTGACACGTTACATCAAAAAAATAATCGGGACGGATTTCGTCTACGGTTTTCGTTAGGTCATAGCCGTATTCCGATGTGATCACTTGCCGGATGTCCGTTGGGCTTTCACCGTGAAAAGCGAGCCAGATGGCGTGTGTTGTTGCACGCGCGCCTTTCATGCCTTCAGGATGGTTATGTGTAATCTCGGTCACCTTATCGGCAGCGGCGAGCGCGGCAGCAAGATCATTTCGGTTTAGAAATGCAGCGGCAGAGACACGCATCGCTGCACCGTTGCCATAACTGTGGTAGGGTTCAGGCGGGTCGGCATGGATCCAAAGGCTAAAGTGTCCACCGTAGCCGCGGCCTGGGTAACGTTGGCACCACTTCTGCATCGTCTCCGCTGGTGGGAGATCGTGCAGTAGTATATCCGCGACTGCAACTGTGCAGACAGAATCATCTGTGAAAAAGCAATCATCGTCGAAGAACGGAAAATCCTTAGTTTTGATCGGATTCCATTCGTACACAGAACCGACGATGTCGCCTATGATTGCGCCTAACATGCTCTCTCCTTGTATTATTGATATAACCTCACTGGTTCGATTAAAAGGTCCTAATGAAAACCGTTAGGATATTATACGCGATTCTTGTGGTGCGTGTCAAACCCATTTTTAAATTCATTGGGTTATCCCAGTTCCCAGCTCTTTTATCCCATTGCTACGGTAGGAGGGTGGCAGAAACGGCATTGGGGTGCCGTTACATGCCACAGCAAACAGAGACCGAGTGAAACCCAACGCTTTTGGTGTTATTGAAGTTGGGTTTCACTATGCTTTTGAAGATAGTGGGGGTTATGGTCTGTTTTCAGGTGGGTCTGGTCTATCAACGTCTGACTTTTTAACACCGTTCAACCCAACCTACAGTTCTATGCTTTGTGAGTAGCACAATACAAAACCACCCTGATATGTTTCCGATCTCAATTGATTCTGTTATCCCGCCTTCCAAAAATATGCACCTCTTTTTCCATAACTCGCGTCTTTATATAAGTGAACAAAAATACGCTTTCTGGAGTCTTTTGGTGAAAAACGAAGATGTCGCATTGATCCAACGTATCCTGGCAGGCGATGAGAATGCTTTTGAAAGTCTAATCAGAAAATATCAGAAGCAGGTTCACGCGCATGCCCTGCGGAAAATAGGGGATTTCCATATCGCTGAGGATATTACACAGGAGACCTTCCTGCAAGTCTATCAGAATTTGGAGACCTTGAAGGATCTGACACAGTTCAGAAATTGGCTGCATGCGATTGTGAATAACCTCTGTATCGCATGGTTCCGCAAAAATCGTTTACAGGTCCAATCGTTGGAAGAAACGCATATCTCCGAGATAGAGACAGAGGCGTATTCTCGGTATGTCGCTACAGAACACGTCAAAACGACTGCTGAAGCACAACGCGACCTCGTCAAAAAGCTGCTTACGAAGTTGAAGGAGAGCGATCGCGAGGTTATCACGCTCCACTACTTTGAAGAGATGACCGCTTCAGAGATAGGGACGTTCTTAGGTATATCTGAAAACACCGTTAAGAGTCGGCTCCATCGTGCGCGGCAACAACTAAAGAGGTTTGCGTTCATGATCGAAGAGGCGTTAGATATTACCATCGAAACGGAACACCATTCCCGACATCCGTCGGAAGGAGAGATTAGCATGGCGAAAGAGGTGAAAAACAGATCTGAGGTTGATACAAATTTGGAAAAGATGCAACGTCAGATAACCGATCTACAAAAGCAGATCGAGGGTATCACAGCGAACTTGGATGATTCTATTCGCGCGGATAAAAGTGCAGCCCTTAATGCATTACTTCAACTCCCTCATGCCTCAAAAGATTCGATTACTTGGTGCTACGCGGGTGCCTACCGTGCCGCTTCTGGGCAGCACTCAAGTCGCGGTTCAATCTGGACGACTAGAACGGATAGCTTCTTATCAAAGGCACCGGATGCTGAAATCGTGAAGCTGGCGAAATTCTTCACAAACCCGACTGTCGTCGCCGTTTTAAGACAGTTAGTGGCCGGCAAGCAATCGGTCGCGGATTTGGCGAACAGCTGTGGCATCTCTGAAAGTGAGATGGAATCAACTGTGGAGCTATTAGTAGATGGCGCATTAGTGAAACGGATAGAGGGTGATCTTATTGAACCCAAAAACGATGCTGTTTTCTATTTTCTGAACTTCGTGGGTATGGTAACCGTCTACCTGAACCGTTGTTTAGGACTTAACAAAACCTCAAAAACCTGTTAGAATCTATCAAAACCTAATAAAATCTACCGGACCTTTTGAGTTATGTGCCATAATTCCTGATTCAACGTTTCGCGCCTCTCATTTGAGGTCTTACAGAAACTCCACAGGCGTTTATCGGGGAATGTGGCAGCACACTGCTATGTGCAGCCACATTCCCCCCGTCTCCTCGCAACTCGTGGCGACGGTTAAAAGTTAAACGGGACACAAGTTGATCGCAGCGTTGAGGTCTCTATCAATATCGAGTCCGCATTCGGAACAGTGATAGCGCCTATCAGAGAGCGTCAAATCAGACTTCTTGTGTCCACAACCACTACACGTTTTACTGGATGCAAAGAACCTATCCGCCTCTTTCACCGGTATACCTCGCCGATCCGCTTTGTATTTCAACATCGTCCGAAAACCAGAGAGTGCTGCATCAGAGAGGGCTTTCGCGATTTTGCGGTTCTTTAGCAATCCGCTGATATTCAACGTCTCAATACCGATCGCAGAAGCTTTACGAACAATTTTTGTGCTTGCTTGATGATGTGCATCTTCACGCATATTGCGGATACGGCGATGCACGTTACAGGTCCTGGCTTTCGCTTTATGCCAGTTCTTTGACTGATATACCTTACGAGCGAGAGAGCGGTTCGCACGGGCGAGTTTACGCTCATATCGCTTTAGGGGGCGAGGATTGTCGTAGGTATCACCATTAGAGCATGTCGCAAGCGTATTTATGCCTACATCGATACCTATAGGTTCTTTGGTATCATCAAATAGAGATGCCTGGTGCGTATAATTGCTACTATCTAATCGCCTCACCGTGATAGAGGCATACCAGCGATTATTGCGTTTGGAAATGACGACTCTGGTGATTTCCCCGGAAAACCGCAGTTCTTCACGCATACGCACCCAACCAATTTTAGGTAAGTGGATACGCTTTTTGTAGACGTCAACAGTTCCTTCGCCATTGTCCGCTTGATAGGATATTTTATCAGATCGTTTCTTATAGACAGGGAACTTGTTTTGTCCTTTTTTCCAGCGTGTCGTTGCGTCTCCGAAGTGGTGTATAGCATTCTTCGCAGCGTTTTGAGAAAGTTCGGCACACCAGTCAAATGCGTCATACTTAACAGCATTGAACTCACGCTTGATGTCAATATAGCTGCGCCACTCGTCGTTATCCAAACCTTCTTTGAATGACGACACAGCAAAGTTATACGCAACACGGGCATACCCCGCGTGCTTTGACATAAGCGTTGCTTGCTTATTATTCGGGTTCAGTTCTATCTGTTGACTTCGAACTTCCAAACGCTAACTCCAATTGTGGTGGAGAGTTGGGGATTTTCGCAACCTATAGGTTGCGTAGATGCCTCTTACTCTCCACTCCGTTTTTCTTCGGATATAATGTTCTCAATTGCCTCTGCCATTTTCCGAGACTTCTGAGAACGTCGTCCATAAAGTTTCGCACAAAATACTGTCATGATTTCCAGGACGTCGCAAGTGAGTTCTTCCTCAAAAGACGGCTGTTCGCCTTTATTGATAATCACGACCTCAATGCCTTTGAGTTCGCAGATACGAAAGATCAAGTCTGCTCCAAAACGCAGGAGTCGGTCTTTGTGAGTCAGAACTAATCGGGACATCTGACCCTGCACAATCAGTTCTAGTAGGCGTTGTAAACCTTTTTTGTTAGAGTTCATACCGCTGCCGAGGTCTTTTATGATTTCAGTCGGTTTCCATCCATTTTTATTACAAAATGCCTCAAGGATGGCATGCTGACGCTCTAAATCCTCCTTTTGATCGTTACTTGAGACCCTGGCATAAGCAATCGTCGGATACGTTAAATCATTGACACCAAGCAGTTCTGCTAAATCATACATTCTTTGTCCGCCGGGAGTTCTGTGGGAGGGCATAATTTTACCTTCCGCCTCCCAATTTCTAAGTGCCTGGACAGATACACCAAGTAGTCTAGCAGCTTCGCCAATCTTTACAAACCTATTATTCATACTATTAATTATACGCTATTTCACAAGGGTTTGTCAAATTAAAAACGACATCACTTTAGGATTTAGTAGGTTGTTATAGGTTCTAATAGGTTTTGGTATGAATTACGGCACTGCAACCAGCCCTGAAGAATACCACTCACAGGATTAATTAAGGGGAGAATCTCTGACTTTTAACTTGATTTTTTCGGCAATAATGGTATAATTATATGCACGTCCCGTGCAATATTCTCTTGAAAACTAAACAGTAGGTACACACATTGTGCTATGATAAGGAGTTTTATGAATATTAAAAAAATCACAACTTTCACACTACTATGCGTTGCTACAATGCTAATGGCAGGGTTTTTTGCCTGTGATCGGGTTTCTAAAGTTGTCCAACCTGACACGCCTGCAATGACAGAGCCGAGCGGCGAGATTTCGATCGGTGTCGTTTTACCGCTAACAGGACCCTACACATCTTCGTTTGGCACACCGATTTCACAAGGCTTAGAACTCGCGCTTGAAGAGATTAATAACGCCCAACTCGAGGGTCAGAAATTCAAGTTCATCATTGAGGACGATCAGAGTACCGGAGAAGGCGCGAAAGCAGCCTTCACTAAACTCAGCCAAGCCGCTGACATCCCTGTTATCCTCGGACCGTCCACTTCCAGTCAGACGAGCGGGGCTTTTCCGATCGCACAAGAAAATCAGAAAGTAGCGATAAGCCCGACATCCGCTGCAGGTGGACTTAGCGCGCTCGGCGACTTCCTTTTTCGCATCTCGCTGACCACAGATGTGCTTGTCCCTAACGGCATTGAAGTGACACACGCGAAACTCGCATACCAAAGTGCCGCGACCCTATACGACGCAGCAGACCTTTTCTCTACCGATGCAGACGAGGCAGTCCGCGAAGCACTCGCTGCGAAAGGTATTGCGGTTGTAGCGACAGAAACCTTCCAAGGCGGCGATACGGACTTCTCCGAGCAACTCACCCGAATAAAGGCACTGAACCCCGATATCGTCTTTTTCTCGTCTTTACCACCCGAAAAACATGGCGTGCTGATCCAAGCGCGGGAACTCGGTATAACTGCGCCCTTTGTGCTGCGGACGTTAACGATAGACACGGTTGAAGCCGCAAATGGTGCCGCCGAAGGTGCGATGACCTTTGTAGGATGGACGGCCGCAATTGATACACAGGCAAACCAAAACTTCGTCCAGAATTACACGACGAAGTACGGAAGCGAACCGAACAACTACGCAGCACGTGCTTACGCCACATTCCATGTGCTCGCGGCAGCAATGGCAGAGATACAATCCATCGAGCCCACCGCGATTCGAGACGCACTGGCGAACATCAAAGACCTTGACACAATTTTCGGCAAGTTCTCCTTCGATGCTAACGGAGATGCTGTTTATGATGCGAGAGTCTTGATCGTCAAGGAGGGTGAACTGGTACCCTTCGAGTAACAGCTGCGTAAAATCCACTTGACCATTTTATACAAAAGCAGGAATCGCAAAAGCGCGTTGGTGACATTTCGTCAACACGCTTCTTGCCTTGAACCGAAGCTCGAGCGGCCTCTTTTTTACTGATAATCTATCTCCTCAAGTTTTAGTAGTAAATATTCCGTTTTGACAACTTCATCTGTTGCCTCGCTTTTGTTTAATATTTTTTTAATTTGTCCTTTATATCTACGACTCACAGTTGCCTTTTTTATACTGTTATCAGCGTCTTTTAAAATAAATCCTTTGTAAGTTTTATTTTCTGTCTTTATCTCAAATTTTTTACTGCTAAGAGATATACCAATTAATTCTCCAGTAACTGTTAAAGGCGTTTCTTGTTCTTCTTGAAATGTCCGAAGAATTCCTATGAGTTCAGGTATTTCATTTTTTGATAAAGATACTGTCTCTTGTTCATCTGACTTTGGTGATGCCCATGAGAATGTTGTATCTGCACCTGACTCACTAAGTGATGTAAGAAGTCTTTTATATTCTTCTGCCACTCTTGACTGCAATCTTTTTAATATATCTTTTAGGTCAGACTCGCTATCTTTTGATCTAAGAAGATTAAGGAATTCCGATATTGTATCTCTCTGTATAGAAGGAATATCTTTGATTGGGGACATATTCTCCTTTTTAAAAGCAAGTTTAATATCAAATGATCCAGGTTGAATTGCCAATATCGACAACTGCATACTATTCCTAATTTCTTTATTTATCTGTTTTGATTTTGATCTAACCATTCTAATTGTGTTAATGACATTTTGAAGACGGGTAAGAATCTTGCCTAATGGCAGGATTGGAGCTTCCGAACTATATTCTTCAATAGAGCTAAACTTAAGACCTACTATTTCCCTACCTGATGATTTTGCTATTTCAACTAAATTTGTTTCGGAAAAAAGAGGGGTATCTCCGAGATTAAGGTATTCATTAACAGGCGGAAATACATCACTATGAAGTTGATCTGGAGTAACATACTCAGAATTAAATTCCGCAGAATTACCGTGTGGGATCATCGCTTTAAGTAAGCGTCCCATTTCTGGCTTGGAAAAAGCATCATGAAGATTAACTTTACCGGATCGTATAAGATTAAGGCGCATGAGCGATACTTCTACATAGAGCCACGTCTCATATTCAGGTGAGTGATCTGCAAAGATAACTATGTATAGATGAGATACAGAATTCCGACATGAGAAAAGGATAGGCACATTGAAGTAGTCATATACCTCCAAAATCTCAAGTTCGCCTAATTCTGGGATGTTAAGTATATTAGACATAATACTTTCTTTAGTATATTACTATTTGAAATAGAGACCATATTTCCATATCACTAGGAGGCCACCATGTGTGATGTGAATAGCAAGATCGAGAAGGAGTACTCTTGATCACTCCACATTCTGGAGTTAATTTGCCTACGGCAGGTTCTGTGTCTTTAAGACCTCTACGTCTTCTTTTAGTTTTCAAAGCGTCTTCGAGGTCCTTATATACTGAAAATCCATGCGATTGGCATTTCTCCTCTGCTGGTTTATTTTCATAAATATGTGGATGTTTTTCTATTCCAGGGATAAAATCTTCTTTTTGAGGTGGATTGTTTCGAACGAGATAATATACTTTTCCAGATGCGGGTTCAGCATCTTCTGGAGGACAATTATCTAAATGTGAGCCTAATAATTTCAATTTCCTATATTCCTTCAATAATATTCTTAAAATAAATCTAACGACAGTATCAAGATATAACTCTAAGTATACAATAGGTTTCAGAAAAAAGCAAGGATAATAGACTAAACAGGCAGGGGCATTCAATTTTAAGAAATTATTGGGGTTCACGTCTTTTTTTCAAGGGGTTTCCGGTTCGGTTAGGAAACCGAACCTACCGGGCCGGGGGAGGAAAATTCGATCGAAAAATGGACAATCGAATGTCTCTGACTAAACAGGTTTTCGTTTAAAATTGGGAGTGATTAAAAAGTTTCATAAACCCTTATATTTACTGAGTTTTCAGGCGTTTTTACTTTGATATTTTACTTGGAGAAATAGTTGAATATGCTCAGGGTGATAAACCCGGCAAGGGCACCTCGCTTCCGCTGTTAGCTGCTGGAACCCACACGAAACCGTTCCGGACGATAAGGCGCGAACCAATCCACCTGAACACCCTCCACGATCTCCAACGTCGCTATTTCACCCACCAAAGGTGCCAGCGTCACACCGCTGTGCATGAGCGTAATATATAGATTTGGAACAGATTCTGTAAATCCGAGGACTGGAAACCCATCCAGGGGCATCGGACGATAACCGATGGGGGTCGGAATCGCTTTCGCGTCCGCGATCGCTGGCAAATAGGCTTTGGCACGCGCAAGCAGCGCGTCAGCGTGCTGTTGCGAATCATCACGATTGATCCCTTCCTGTGTCCCCTGCCCGATTCGGAGGCTGCCATCGGTGAGTTGCCGAAGATGGAGATGTTGCTGCTGCATATCTGTTGAGGGCGCGTGAAGGATCGCCACATTGTGTAAGACCTCACCGCACGGGGTCGTCTTAATAACAATACCCGGACTCCGTTGTTGCGGCACATAGACTCCTACTTGAGAAGCCAGGTCGGTCGTTTGGATACCGCTTGCTAAGACAACGACATCACACGGAAAGGCACCGTTAGTGGTTTCCACAGCAGCGATTGTGCCGTTACGGAGGACAAAACCCGTAACGCTGGTTTGTGCATGCACAACCGCCTCTGCTTCGCACGCACGCTGAAGACAAACGTCAATAAATGTCTCTGTTTCAATGTGGATATCTGCTTCGGAGAAGGACGCAGCTAAGACAGGTCCAGGCTGTAGATGGGGTTCGAGTGCCAACATCTCGTCTGAAGTGATAAGGCGACACGGATACCCCCACGCCTGAATTTGTTGGATACGTTCCCGGAGCTG
The DNA here is from genome assembly GCA_963668035.1 of Candidatus Poribacteria bacterium. Lineage (GTDB taxonomy): Bacteria > Poribacteria > WGA-4E > WGA-4E > WGA-3G > WGA-3G. The sequence goes on from OY764073.1 coordinate 4,257,866, forward strand.
CGTTGCACGGTCTGGATCGTTCTCCCACCGCATCTCACCACCGTAGTGGATACCGATATCTGTACCCAATTGATGTGCCAACCGATACCACATATCCAATGAACGCCGATTGAGGGTGTGATATGCGCGCGGCTCTTTCCCGAAAGCATTTGCCCACGCGAAAGAATGACCGGATGCCCCTGCCCCGGGAACATCACGCTCCAGAAGCGTCACAGTCGTTCCCTTCCGCCGAGACATAAAATAACCGAGCGTGGCACCGATGATACCCGCACCCACTATCACAATTTTTTTTATTTTGGAACTTGACATAGTAGTTATCGGTTATCAGTTATCAGTTGTCAGTTTGGTTTTTGATTCACCAATATCTTTTTCTCACGCTTGTTACGCTTATGGGTAACAACGGTTACCAAGAGATGGTCAAGCATCAGAAACCTCTTAACTGAAAACTGACGACTGACGACTGAAAACTATTAACGGTGTGATACGATAATAAATCCTGTCAAGCCAGCAAGCAATAACTGAAAACCTGTTTGATAGAACAGCATGAAAAATGGTTGACAGAGCGCGATTAAACCCAGCGTGATTAAACCGATAGAAAGGCGTTCACACAAAGTTTTCTGCGAAAAGACAATTGAAAAAACAATGACACCCGGTAGAAGGAGGTGTAGGGCGGTACCCCCAAGCGATGGAGAAAAGGGTTGGTAAAGGAAGGTGAGCCCAATACATGCCAAAAGTGCTGAACCCATCGCTGCGAGCTGCTTCGCAGTCGTCGTCATACCGAAGGCGATAGCACAAGCGAATAGGATATGAAATGCCGAACCGCGTAGGACTGGCGGAAGCGGTAGATAGAGAAACCCAACGCCAATCACCAAACCGACACCCGATATAATGGCGATCCGTTTTTTGTTTTCAAAGGCAGTTCCACCGAGAATGGCAGCAATACTCAACAACACCAGCGCGATGCCTTTCAGCAAAACAGCATGCTGCGTGATAACCTGGGCATGCTGCGTGATAACCTGGGGCAGCAGCGAGATACCGTCTATGTAGAGGAAAATAATGCCAACGATAAGAAAACCGATGGCGATCCGTTGATTCCGTTTCTCTTTCATGACGTGTTACCTTACCTGCAAAATGTCTCAATCTTTCCGTTTGAACAGGCGATCCACCCAACTTTTAGCCCGTTCCGCCCTCAATTGATTTCTTAAATCGTCAACTTCCGCGTTCAAATCCGTGTTCTCTGCCTGTAAAGATTCAACCCGCTCTTGAAGTTGCGTCTTTTCGGCAGCAAGTGCGTCATTCTCGGCTTTCAATCGCTCCCCAGTTTCTCGCAGGTAGGTAATATCAATAATTTGGCAGCTAAGATTTTCAATAATGTCATCTGTTGGAATATTATAAGTGAGTTTCTTTATCAGCGGGGCGAGTCCATCGACCCGTAACTGAATTTTCGGCTTTGTGGAGGCACCAGGTGCCTCCGATGGTGCAGAAACCACGCGCACATACGGTTCAATGTCCATATCTCTCCGTTCAAGTGTTCGCGTGATAATCGCTGCTTCCACGCCTATTATCTCTGAGATTTCGGAAGCGTTCATATAGAGGTCCATGCCCAAATTTTCCTAATCCAGCTTACGAAATCCCATCCCAATATTTCCACATATCATCGGGGGTTTCAAACTTAATCTGGTCCAGATCCTTTCGTCGGTACCGCGTGATGAGCGCCATCCTGACCTTGCGACTACAGTTCATACCAGCGGTATGGCTCATCTGGTGATGCCAGAAGCAGACATCGCCGCCCTCGCCTGTGAACTCATAACTCGGTCCTAAATCGAACGGGGCGACACCGCCAGGAAGGCTATCCAAATCGTGGTGTCTGAAATACTCCGCCCAAACTCGATGACTCCCCGGCCAGACAGTAAATCCGCCGCCCTGCTTTTCAACCGTGTCCACATAAACAGTCGCGCCGAGTGTGAACGCACCCACAACACCTTTCGGCACACCATTTGTAGGCGTATGGTAACCGTCAAGATGTCCCGAAGGCTCCCGCCATTCTCTGTCCGGATCCGGAAAATTGATATGCGGTCCTGCCCCGCCACCTTGATTCAACTTATCCTTGCCGACGAGTTCCTCTGCCATCGCGAAAACGCGGTTATTGTACGTCGTACCAGCGATAACATCTTCACCACCGATAGGCACCGTCCGATACCCTTTACGAACCCAAGATTCCGGGTCGTTCCTATCTTCGTCAAGTGCTTCCCAGAGCCTATCAAGTGCAGCGTCAATCGCTTCCTGTTCCAGCGCGCCGCGCACAACCAGATAACCGTTTTCTTTAAAGAACGTTTTGTCTGCTTCTGTTAAATACGCCATAATTTATTGTCCTCGCAAAACTTTAGGGTGAATAAAACACTATGCACGAACCTCAAATCCGTTCTCTTCACGTGCCTTTTGGTAAGGTGTCTCCTCTATATTCAATCCGAAACCAGGACTTTCGGGCACATTGACATAGCCGTTGGAGACGGTGTAACCAGAATCATCTATACCAGGAGTCGTGGCATGATCCCATTCTACGAACTCAAATCGCTCCACCTTGGCTGCGAGATGACCGGTGACGAAATTGCCGTAGTAACCACCGTAGTGATGCGGTGCCGTGCCAACGCCGGCGGCATCCAATTCAGGTCCCAACTCAAGCCAGCGCGAGAAACCAGGGTGAAAAATGTCGTATTGAACGATGTCAATCAGTCCGTCTTTCGCCCAATTCACAAGATGCGGCGATGCGCCGCCTTCACCATCGGCAATACGCGTTTCGATGCCCTCGGCATTTAACCATTCTTTCAACAAACTGTAGACGCGGGCATCCTCGTGGAACGCCTCCTCCATCCAATAGACATTCGCATCCGCAGCCCCACCTAACACCTGCTTGGTCAGGTTGAGGTTATAACCGTTGTTCGCATCTATCAAAATCGTAGCATCGGGACCAACTGCCTCGCGTACAGCGCGGATCACAGCAATATCCCGCTGCGTGCCTTTATCCAGCGGCATGTGCATCGCACCACGACCGACTTTGATCTTATAGGCGTTATGTCCACGTGCCTTTCCCTCCAACGCCTCGGAAGCGATAAGTGCCGCAGCTTCAGCGTTGTCCTCAAGGTGCAAGTCATCAATATAGAGCGAAGTGTCGTAACACGGCGCGCGGAACGCACCGTTCTCTCCGGAAAGCAGCGCATACACAGGTTTTCCTGTCAGCTGTCCCACTAAATCCCAGAGCGGGTACTCCAACATTCTGAACGCTTCGGTGACACCCGTCTCCGCGTCAAACGCCTCGCTCAGCTGAAAACCGACAATAGCCTCCGCTTTTTCACGCGAGATCGATGAAAACCCAAATCCGCTGATCCCATCTGCCGTCGTTAGACGGGCGATAGGCGGACGCACATGCAGCCCGTGTTCACCGAGCCGCGAATTGCAACCCGCTTTGCGCGGACGCTCGCCTGTCAAGCGTGCCCATTCAATACGTTCAATCTTTACATTCTCCATTTTTTATCTTTCCTTGCTGTGCAGAAACCCAATATTTAAAAATTACATCTGCGTCTCAAGGAGCGCGAGGCTTTTCGGGTCCAACTTATGGTAATTCTCAATTTCATACCGGTTGCCATCGGCATCCTTAATCAGCACGCGTCCGTTCTCAAGCGTAACAATATCGTATCGGGTACGCAAACCGAACTCCACATCTCCTTGTGAGGTTTCAACTATCCATTTTGTGACCCCGAATTGCCCATCTAACTCGTGGATTTTGGTAATCTTCGGCATAAAGTAGTGTTTCTGTAACTCGTCAACAAGCACTTCGCGCGATGCCGGTGGAAGATGCTTGACATCCTCAATAATGCCGATTTCATTAGATTCTTCATCTACGAGCGAAATATATCGGCTCGTTTCGCTTACAGGAAACGCACAGATCGGCTTAACTTTCGTATGCGTTGTCCCGTCCGGAAGTTGGACGACAAGTTCTTCAAATGCGTTCCGCTCGATTCTAACATGCTTTGCATCAAGAAACGTTAATTCATCAGTTACCTTAATCGCTTCATGCATCAACCAGTCTCCTTCCATCAGGGTGCAATTACCATGCGCGAATTTTCGACAACTCTGTCTGTTTCGCACACAACCCCGCATAAGTGCCGTCTCTGGCAATCAGTTCTTCATGCGTCCCGATTTCGTCTACCTCTCCCTCTCTCAGCACAACAAGACGATCCGCGTATTTAAGGGTTGACAGTCTATGCGCAATAGCAAACACAGTTCTGCCGCGAACGAGCCGTTCCAACGCCTCTTGGATCTTGGATTCCGTCTCAGTATCAACAGAAGAGGTCGCTTCATCTAAAATCAGGATGCGTGGATTCTTCAGAATTGCCCGCGCGATAGAGATACGCTGCCGTTCACCCCCGGAGACCCTTGCCCCTCTTTCGCCTACCATTGTATCATAACCGTCGGGGAACTTGATAATAAAATCGTGTGCATTCGCCGCCCGGGCAGCCGCAATAATCTCCTTCCGAGATGCCCCCGGTTTTGAGTAACCGATATTCTCCGCGATTGTGCCTTGGAACAGGAACGGGTCTTGTAAGACGACCCCCACCTGTTGTCGTAACGCCTTCACGCGAATGTCACGACTGTCGTGCCCGTCAATCATTATCCTGCCTTCATTCGGGTCGTAGAAGCGGGTGATTAGGTTGATGAGCGTGCTTTTCCCTGCACCGCTGTGCCCAACCAACCCGATCATTTCACCGGGTTCCACTTCAAAACTGACCCCGTTGAGCGCGTTTTTCTCGTTATCGTAAGAGAAATAGACATCCCTAAATTCGACCGCACCCCGGATATTCGCCAGGGCTACTGCGTCCGCTTTATCAGCGACGCTCGGGGGAGTATCCATAATTTCAAACACACGCTCGGCAGAAGTGCCTGCTCGGATAAATCTTTCATTCATCTGACAGAGCGTATACACCGGCCTAAAAAATCGCATCATAAACGATTGAAACATGACCAAGGTCCCGAGCGTTACATCGCCTTGAAAGATTTGCCACCCCCCCACAAGCCAGATCAGGATAGAGCCGGAAAAGGTGATAAACTCCATAATCGGACGGTAGAAGGTGCCAAGTTTCGCGGCGTTCATCTCACCGTTAAATACCTGATACGTTAGCTCGTTGAACCTGCTTATCTCGTAGCGTTCGCGGGCGAATGCTTTGACGACACGCACCCCCGGAATCGTGCTTGCGAGAATTGTGCTAATGTTCGCATACCGTTTCCACAAGACATGGTACACCTTGCTCATCTTCTTGCCGAAAAAGATTGTGAAGAAGATAAGACACGGAATAGGGATCAGCGTCCAGAGCGCAAGCTTCCAATTAAAGGAGAACATGATGATGCAAATATAGACAATCGTCAGCGTATCGCCGACGATATCTTGCAACCCATTCGCAATGAAGTCACGCAGCCGGGACACATCGTGCGTGATCCGCGACATCAGGTTCCCGGTATCGCGTTCATGAAAAAAATCAATGGAGAGGGCGTTCAAATGTTCATACGTCTCATTTTGAAGCCGTCGGGTAATATTCTGTCCGACCCACGCCATCATATAACCGCGTATCGCTGAGGCCGCCATCTTGAACACGTTAACACCCGCCATCAGCAAAATAAGTGCTATCAGATGCCCGAAACTGCCACCGACCGGCATACTGCCGAACGATTCGCTTAGGAAATTAACCGTGCCTTGCAAGTGTCCCCAATTCGTCTCCGGGACAGGCAATCCTGCATTGACAGCATAGTCGACCGGCTTCAGAATCATGTCAATAATATCTTTATTGAGTATCGCCGGGTAGAGATCAACAAACCGGATAACCATCATTATGAGAAACGCTGGCACAACGACGTATAGAAGCGGCACTGAATACTTAATGAGCCGAAAGATGAGTTTCCCATTTTGAACGCAATTGACACAGACCCCGGACCAGCTCGGAATAGGCTGATCGCACTTTTCACATCGACCCTTATCCTTACCGGAAGGCATCCCACCGGGACCGCCACGTCTGCCACGCCGCCTACCGCCAGGACCCCGTCCAGGCCTACCAGGACCCCGTCCAGGCCTACCGTCTGAATCTCTTTCCTTCTGGGGAATTAATACCTCCAATTCTGAAACAGCAAGGTTGAACTTCGGGGTTAACCGCTTCGAGTAACGCGATACTTCAAAGGCGTTATCCGCGGTACTCACCTTGAGAATATTATTCCCGTACATCTCAAGGATTTCGACATCTTCAACGGACGTGAGCGGTACCTCCCGAACACGGTGCCCGAAAGTCCCATTCTGATTGAACGCGAGGAGTCGTTTATCTGTAATTAACAGCCAATCCTTGCCGTAAGTGCCATCAAAGCGCAAATCCGTTGAAACAGCGACTTTGATTTCTTCTCCTGTTTCAAGGTGTGCTGCCGCCTGCTCCTTGAGGAGTTCAGGCACCTCCTCCATCGTTGATAATGCGTCATGATCCCGTTTCCGAAATTTCGGTTTACCGCCAGAATATCGCATTCCGCTTCGGGATCCGCGACCGCGACCTGAACCTGACATCGAATCGTGCATAAATCCATCCCCACAAGTTAAAGTGTGGCTTCTAAACATTTAGGATATTTTATTTAACGAAAATGTGGGGAAAAAGTTGAATTAAAAACACAAAATGCTGTAATAGGAACGGATTCGCTTGATAGTCCTTCACAAATACCGCTTACGGATTCGGCGGAGAGGTGCAGATTAAGACCTCCATCGACTCATCACCCGTGTTTTCAATGCCATGTTCACACCACGGCGGGAGATGGATAAACGTCCCCGCTTCAACAGGCACCTTTTCACCCGCAAGCGTCATCACGCCTTTACCTTTTAGGATAACGTAACACTCTTCGGTGTGATGACTGCCCGGTTCAAGCACAACGTGTGGCGGCACAAAAAACATAACCAGCCCCAAGTTCTCTGCAGGCGCGTTTGGGTTCGCCGGATGCACAACACGCACACCGATGCCATCACACCCCGAATACCGCACAGGCACTCCGTCTTGAACCGTAACAACATTCGCTTGCACCTGATGTGCAGGTTTCGGAATAGGCGGCTCACCCTGATACCCTTTAAACGTCGTAATCTTTGCCATTTCTATCTCCTTCGTAAAATCATATTTACCAATCCCGCGTATAACCGGCAGTCCAGCCACCGTCTACAGCGAGAACACTACCGTTAATATAACTTGCATCCGGTGAGACGAGGAAGAGCACCGCCGCCGCGATTTCTGTCGTTTCTCCGGGTCTCCCAAGCGGAATATGGGAGAGCAGACTCGCGGCGTTCTCTGTATACGCGCCGTCTTCACCATAAAAGAGTGCTTCCGTGCCGCGCGTCAACGTCGAACCCGGAGCAACAGCGTTTACCAGAATCCCCTCCGGCCCGAGTTCCAACGCCATGGAACGCGTCAGATTCGCAACGCCTGCCTTTGCGGCGACATACGCACTCTGCAAACGCAACGGCACCAACCCCGCAATAGAGCTGATGTTAACAATCCGTCCAGTCGCATGCTCGGAACCCGACCTGCTATGCGTTTTAAGGATATAAGGGATAACGGCACGACTCGCTGTGAAAACGCCCGTGAGGTCTATCGCCAAAATACGGTGCCAATCTTCTAAAGTATACTGATGAATCGGGACCCGATCGCTCTTGGTGTTAATCCCAGCATTGTTTACCAGAATCTCAATTCTGCCGAAGTGTCCCGCAATCCGATCCGCAACCGTCTCCATCTGTGTCGCGTCCGACACATCGCCTTCTATAAATAGACACGTGCCACCGCTTTGCGTAACTTCTTCAGCCGTTTCAGTGCCTGCCTGCACATCAATATCGACAATTGCCACGGAAGCACCGTTATCAATCAGCGCGTCTACAATAGCACGACCAATACCTTGCGCGCCCCCTGTAACAACTGCCACCTGTCCTTCAAGTGCAACCTGCATATCTCATTTTCCTTTCTCCGAACGTTCTGGGAGACAACAATACTGTCCGTTTATGTATCAAGTTTTTGGGGCCTACGCGCGATGCCAAATAACAGCAAAACAATCACGGCGGTTCCAGCCGCAATCCCGAACGCTGAACGGACTTCAAGTGCAGCAGGAAGATACCCGCAAAACAGCGCGATACTCGCAACCGTGAGACTATACGGCAATTGCGTTTGCACATGATGCAACGGGTCGCAGTTACTGGCGATAGAACTCAGAATCGTCGTATCCGAAAGCGGGGAGCAGTGGTCTCCGAAGATCGCACCATCCAGTACTGCACCGAGACAAATCATTGTCGTGAGCCCGTAACTATCACCGTCAAGCGAAAACGCCACCGGAATAGCAGTCGGAATCAGGATCGCCATCGTCCCCCAGCTCGTACCCGTTGCGAAAGAGGTCACGGCACCACAGATAAATACGAGGATCGGAAACCAGAACGGCGACACAACATCGCGGAGCATCATGGACAGAAAATCGCCTGTCAGCAGTCTATCGCAACTCGCCTTGAGTCCCCACGCCAGCAACAGGATACCCAACGGCGTGAGGCTCCCCTTTATACCGTTCCAAACCACCGGCGCGATGTCCGAAAAGCTTAACTGTGAGAGCCAACGCGCGCAGATAATCGCGACGACAAACGCGCTCGCTGCCGCACACGCAAGCACCATAACATTATTCGCCTCCGAAAGCGCGTTCCGCCAGGATGTTAGCGAGAAAATAGACCCTGTGCCGTTGCCATCTATCCAAAAACCGCCTAAGAGCAAGCCAAAGAGTGCTAAAAGTGGCAAAACCGCCGACAAAGGTTGCACAACAGCATTCGGTAGACTGCTAAAGGATGCAGCGTGTCCGAGTGCCTGTGCATCCGGGGCAGCAACGTCTCCTGTCTGCCGCGCACGCCGCTCCGCTTGGTGCATCGCCCCGTAATCCCTCCCGCTGATCGCATTGACGATAACAAAGATGATGGTGAGCACACAGTAAAACCGAAAGCTCAGCGCATCGAAGAACATAGAATACCCGTCGTGTCCAAGTCCAAGCGTCCCCGATATATCCTCAAAGAGCCCAACTTCGTAACCGATCCAGGTACTCACAAAAGCGAGCCCCGCGATCGGTGCACTTGTAGAGTCCACAAGGAACGCCAACTTTTCACGACTGACGCGATGGTGATCCGTAAGCGGACGCATCGTCGGTCCCACGAGCATCGCATTGGAATAATCCCCAATAAAGATGACGATCCCCATCACACCTGTGATAAATTGTGCCGAGCGCGGTCCCTTCGCAAACCGAGAGAGCCAAACGACCACACCGCTGATACCACCGGAGGCGACCACTACGGAGATCGTTGCCATAATAAGAAAAACAAACAGCACCACCCAGAGATTGAAGAGGTCTATCCCATCATTGCCGACACTCACGGCACGGGCGAACCAAACGACCTCCGTCAAGAAATCGCTCGGTGCAGCCCCGTTTTGATACCACGAGAGTAAAATCCCGGTCCCCACTGCTATACAGAGGCTCGGAAACAATCTGCCTGTCACGATCGCCAATGTGACAGCAAGCAGTGGTGGAACGATACTGTACCACACAAGCGTTTCAGCGTCGTTCATCTGCCCCGCGCGCCACTGGAAAACCCAGCAGAGTCCGAAAAAGACTAAAAATCCGATCCCATATTTCAATTTAGCATTCATCAGCGTCCTCGGTTCTTAAACGTACCTATTCTCGCTTATGTGCATCATACCAACTTTCGTCGCAGCTTGCAAGCGAAAAGTTTGGGTTTGGGAGACCTAATTTATGACATTTTTTTCATTTTATGCACGAAATGGGCTTAAAAAACGAGTCTTTAATGGCTACTAAACTTTGGCCAATTTCTAAAATTTTTGCCTGATTGCTTGGGGATAGCATAGTAGTAGTCTGTCACATCTAAACTGATGGATGGTTCGTAGTAGGGCAATTCATTGCCCATCATTTCCACGTGCGATAAATCGCACTACTACAAACTGGGTTTAACCCTCATTTGAAAGTTGACAAAGCAGTAGGTTGGGTTGAACGGAACTTGGAAGATAGAGGCGATGTGCCAAATACACGCACAACCGACAGGTCCATGATCACAATCAAGAACGCAGTGAAACCCAACTTCAGACAGTCAGGGTTCCGCAAACCGCAAAAAAAAAATACAGATTGTGTCGGAATTCATCCTAAATTTTCGTGGTTGTATATAAAGGCAATCTTAGGATCGCTTCGAAAGGATGAAATAAGCAATCGAAAACGCAAACGATGTTCGTTTAAATCTGCGATTTATAAAAACCGACGATGAAGAAGAGGCATGTGGGCTACTCTTCAACGCGTATTATGAAATCGTCTTCGACGAAGTTGATAGAAGAGGATGGAATCATCCAAATACCGTCGTAGACCCCGATCACATCACTAGCGAAACGTTCATCATAGCCTTCAACAAGCGGAAAGAAATCCAAGAGCCAGAGAAGTTGCTGGAGTGGTTGTTAATGGTCGCGAAAAACCTGATGATTGACAAGATAAGAAAATCGAGCACCGAAACGCGACGCTTGCCAGCCACATCACTTGATGGACTCTCTGTCAGCGAAAGAGAGGCACACTACGTATTAATGCTCCCGGAAACCGATGCGGAACAAACCGAGGCACATCGCGACATGGAAGCAGGACTCATCCGCCTCCTTGCATATAAAGATAAGGACCGAGAAGTCGTAGTGCTTGCCCGTGATGAGCGGCTAAACCCCGCACGGATAGCCGAAAGGATAGGTTCTACAACCGAGGCGGTTCAGAAAAGACAGGAACGCCTCATCAAATGGGCGGCACCTGTTATGCAGCACTTAGAGGCATTGATAGACTGCCTCCCCAAAGAGAACGACAGAAATGTTATGGAACGACACTTGGATGGACAGTCTCTCTTGGAAATTACGCAAGCATTCGGCATCTCCCGTTCTGACGTTGAGGCGCGTGTGAAACGTGTGATTGCACAGTGGAAAAAAGCCGCAACGCAAAATTCCACGGATCCCATCTCTGCAATGGCTAAGCAGGAGAGATAACTTTTCAACCAAATGGCGACACAGGCTGATTTATATTCAGTTGGTGTCGGCAACCGATTAAGGAACTTCGCAATTGGTGCGAGTTCAGCCAAACATTACTGTTTGGATAGAAACTGTATTCTAATCTGAAAAAAAGGTATTGACAAATTGCAGTATCAGAACCGAGGGAAGATAAATTTGTTAATTCTCTCAATAAAGTGAATATGTAAAACTAAATGGCCCTGTTACACACCCAGTTTGGGTTGTCAAAAAACGTTTTTTGACAATTCATCCTTAAGTGTGATATAATGAGCGTAAAACCGAATGACTATTACATTATCATCGGAGCCTTCATGAAATATCTTATCAGGTGCCTACTGCTCTGCCTCGGGATCCTCCTCTCATTGACAATAACACAGGCAGGACACCACGAGGAGGTGATCTTCCTTCCACATCTCGACAAAGGCCATGATGAACTATGGATCACCGATGTGCGGAACACACGTCACGCACGGAAAATCTATACACATCCACAATACATCTATGAGCTGGCGGTACAACCAGATGGGGACTATGTCGTTTTTGTTTCGGACCCCCCGGTAGACTTTTTCGCTGCTGACGCATACTTAATAGATAGACGTCACATTCGGGAAGCGGCACGAAACTTGACAAAACTCCGTTTTGATACGATTTGGGATATAGACATCTCACACAATGGGGATATCGCTTTTACAAATTATGACACGGGGCTACATCCGGACATGAAGTATGGTGTCTACCTCATTCGCAGTCAGGAATTAAAAAAAGGCACACCGAAAGCCGAACTGCTCGTCGAAAGAGAGTCATTTCACGTCAGATGGTCACCCGATGGAAACTATATTACCTTTGGATCCTGGAACGAAGTTTATATCCACGATGTCAAAACCGGCGTTACCAGCGGTATAGATATCGGATGGGATCCTGTGTTCTCTCCCGATGGAAATCGCCTCGCTTTTTTTCTTAAAGTTTTAGGACGAACAGTCGCAATATCCGTGATTTCAATACACCCCCGCAAACGACTCTTGAAAACAATCGCACTGGATGTGGAAGAAGCGGAAGAATACATAAGCAACCTTGATTGGACACCCGATGGGGAATCGCTTGTTTATACAGTGTTTGGGGCGCCCCGGCGCACCTACGTTGTGCCTCTGGACGGTTCTCCGCGTGAAGAAATTCTGATTTTTCCCAATGGGGGTGTTAAGCGTTTTGACTGGACGCGCGCAGCATACGCCGTGGAACCCACACAAAAACTCACCACGCTCTGGGGCGCGCTGAAAGCTGACAACACACACAGCAGATAACGTTCCCGCCACAAGACAACACAGCCCCACATAATCCCTAAGAAAAAACGAAAACCAAATGGTCCTGCCATAGAGAACAGAGACATTCAATTGTACAATTTGGATATTGGTTTTGCTTTACATAAGTGAACGTTCTTGGGAAAAAAATCGCGAGCACAGCTCGCTCCTACAAGCGAAAAAATTCACATATGTAAAGTGAATAGGTACAATTGAATGGCCCTGCCATAGAGAAAAGTTGCCCTTGACAACGGCACTACATGTCAACTATAATTGTCCAAAAACGTTAAAAAGATCAGGAGCAAGTCGCAATGAACAGCACAACACCGAAAGTCACCGTCGTCGGCAGCTTGAACATTGATCTTGTGTGTCATGCAACACACCGACCCGATAAAGGTGAAACGATCATCGGCGATGCCTTCGATATATTTACGGGTGGGAAAGGCTTTAATCAGGCAACCGCTGCCGCACGGTTAGGTGCCGAAGTCACGCTTATCGGCAGTGTCGGCACCGACCCTTTCGGCGAGATGCTGCTCACCGCGACAGAAAATGAACAGATTAACAACAGGCTTGTCACAAAATGTACCGACATCGGCACAGGTATCGCAACTATCGTTATTGAACCCGATGGCGATAACAGCATTATCGTCGTACCGCGCGCAAATATGGCACTCACAACAGCAGAGATAGATGCTGCCGCCGACTCCATCGCAGACGCGGATGTCCTCCTTCTACAACTGGAGACTCCGATTGCAGCATCCGAACACGCCGCAGCCATCGCTAAGAGACACGGCACAACGGTGGTCCTAAATCCAGCACCAGCACAACCGTTGCCGGATAGTCTTTTGAGATATATAGATATTCTCACCCCGAACCAATCCGAAACGGAATTGCTATCGGGAATGAAGGTTAACAGTCAAGAAGCAGCACAGCGTGCAGCGGAAGTGTTACGCGCCCGCATGGTAGACACCGAAAACACCGCCGTCGTGCTAACCCTCGGCGAACAAGGCGCATTGATGTTGACAAAAACGACATCCGACCCTATCCCTGCGTTGTCTGTTGAACCTGTAGATACCACAGGCGCAGGCGATGCGTTTTGTGGTGCCCTTGCAACCGCCATAGCGAGCGGCGAAACCTTACAGTCTGCAGTTGCGTTCGCAAATGCCGCAGGCGCAGCAGCAACCACTGTCATCGGCGCGACACCTTCTATGCCGACACGCGCGAAAATTGAACATCTATCTAAAGGAAAAATACAATGAAAAAAGCACTGCTAAACCCCATATTTATCGTACTAATTATCAATTTAATATTCAGTTCGTCTCTCTCACAGGTTTCCATCGCTGCGGAAAAGTGGGAAGCGGATATCAGAAAAGACTTCGCGAAGGTCCTACGAGAGAAAAAGAGACCCGCAGAAAAACATCGCGAACTTATCCTCAAGTGGCAGAAACAGGGACGACTCGCCACACTCCTAACGCTTTATGAAACAGAAAAAGAGAATGCTCAGGGGCAGCAGCCTGCCTCGCCTGTGATGAACGCCGCGTTTTACTACGGTTTAGGCTACGCCCACGCCCTTGAAGCCACAAAAACCGGGGAGACTTATGACCCGGCGATCACCTATCTACAACGCGCCCTTGAAATTGAGCCAGATCTATTTTGGGCACACTTCAACCTTGGGGGTATCTATCAACAACAAGGCGAAGGTGATATAGAGCAAAACCCACAAACCTATTTTCAGAAGGCACTTGCGGAATTTGAGATTTGCGTCCGTTTAAACCCGAACTACTACCCCGTTCACTATCGTATCGGCGATATTCACCTGAAACAGGGAAATTACACGGAAGCACTCTTTGCTTTTGAGACGGCGCGAAAACTCAACCGGAAATGGGAATATCCGCAATACGGCATCGGGTTGGTCTACCTTGCACAAGGTGAGATGGACCGCGCCCGCGAAACGTTTGAAAATATTACACATCAAAAGAAAAAGTTCGCGCCCGCTTACATCAAACTCGGACAAGTCCTCGCCACACAAGGATTTTTCGACGACGCATTAGCAGAATACGCCAAAGCCGCGCAGCATCAAACCCATTCAGGACAAGACCTCTACGAACTGGCGGTTATCTTTAGTGAAAAAGGCAGGACAGATGGCGCGATTCAGCTCTATCAACGCACAATTGCAGCTGAGTCGACCCATGCGCAATCGCATTTCGCGCTCGGAGAAACCTTCTATACCAGCGGCAACACCGAGGCAGCACGACATCACTATCAACAAGCACTATCCGCCATGCCGAGCCTTAAGGACACCTTCTATGAACCGTTGGAACCCTACTTCGCAGGATTGATGACACCGGATCAAGCGATGCCGCTTTTAGAGAAAGCACTGTTCGTCCTCCCCGACGATCCGCGCGCCTACTTTTACGCAGGCATCGTTGAAACCGACGCAGGTAACACCGAAAAAGCCATCCAGCATTATGAGAAAACAATTGAAATAATTGAAGCGGATCCAAGCCATCTGCACATTGAACTCCCTTTGGGGAATTTCAATGAAGTTTACTTCAAACTCGGTGAACTTCACCATCAGCAAGGCGATGTAGATACGGCGGTCGGTTACTTCAAACGCGCATTGGAATTGAATCCAGAGTTGGCGGACAGGTTCATCTCGCAAGGACAACGCGCCTTCGATGCAGAAAACTATCAAGATGCCATTGAACCGCTCAATATGCACCTGCTGCTATTTCCCGAAGATGTGAGTGCTACCTATCTCCTCGGACAAAGCTACGAGGCAACCGACGACGCAGACAGTGCTATCACCTTTTATGAACGTACTTTGACGTTAGACCCACAACGCCCGGATGTGCTTTTCAAAATGGTTGACATCTACCGGGGTCGCGAGGCGCATCAGCCAGCAGTTGATACGCTAAAAAGACTTATTGCGATCGCCCCTGAAACCCCTGAAGCACACTACCTACTCGCGCTCTCCTATCTCTCACTAAAGCAGCCGAACGACGCGTTACCGGCATTCCTTGAAACTATTCGGTTGACTCCCGACGATGTCACTGCCCATTACCACGCCGCAATCCTGTTTGAACAGAAGGGTGAAATAGATAACGCCATCGTGCATTACGAGAAAACAATTGCACTTGATACGACCTTGATTGAAAGCGACATCGGGCGTAACCTACAAACCCCCATGGCAGGCGTTAAGGCGACAGAAGCGGAACCCTTTTTCCGTCTCGGTGCGATCTATCGCCAACGCAACGATGAAGATAACATTCTTCGCGTCTATCAACCCGCATTAGAAATTGACCCCGAACATCCGGAACTTCATCATCTTCTCGCCGTTATCTTTGAAAGGCGCAGCTTGCAAGCTGAGATAGGAAATGAAAGGCGCAGCTTGCAAGCCGAGATAGGAAATGAAAGGCGCAGCTTGCAAGCCGAGATAGAAAATAAACGGGACGAACGCGAGAACGCCATTCGCTACTACGGATTGGCGAACCACTACAATCCGGATAACTTCGATTGGCACTACAGTTATGCGCGCCTGCTTGACCGACACGCCGAAACACTCGGAGAGGACTATCATAAACACGCTGAGATGGCTGTTACGGAATACACCGCAACGATTGCACTGAAACCAGAATACGTGGATGCCTACTTCTACCGCGGAATGCTCACGCTCCGTTATCGGCAGATCGGCAAAACGCTTTATCGCTACAGCCAAATTTTAGAGGATTTCAAACAGGTAGCTGAATTTCAACCCAAAAACCGCGAGGCAAACTATAACATCGGTGTTATTTATCTCGAAATTGATCGACACCAGCTCGCAAAAGACGCATTTAAACGCATGCTCTCTTACGCGCCGAAACATAGGGGAATCCACCTACATCTCGGAAAAATCGCAGAGTGGGAGCAGTTATGGAAAGAGGCGATCAAACACTACGAAGCGGAAGCGGCACTTATTCAACAACCCGCTGAAAAAGGCGACGCCATTGCCGCGAAGACCTATCAACGCCTCGGAGACCTCTACCACGCGCACATTTTGGATTACAATGCCGCGAAAGAGATCTTAGAGAAGGCACTCGCTTTAGACGATACGCATGTCCCGACGCTCCTGAGTTACGCGAACAACTTCTTTAGCATGGACCTACTCGGGGCAGCGGCGGAACAGTTTGAGCGTGTGATACAACTGGAGCCGGGCAACTTGACTGCGAACTATAATCTCGCCTTGATGTATGAATACACAGAAAAGTCGGAGCAGGCAAAAGCGCAATGGAAACGCTTCCTCGCCCTCAACCCACCAGAGCAGTGGAAAATCGAGGCAGAAAAACACTTAGGGCAATAGTGCCTATGGATATTAAGGATTTTGGCGCGACACTTCAGACTACGCTGATGGGATGCAAGATTGAACATCATCAGCAAGTCGCCTCCACCAACGATATTGCCATTGAGCGTGGGAAAGCAGGCGCGGCAGAGGGCACGCTCGTCATTGCGGAACATCAAACTGCCGGACGTGGCAGATATGGTAGGAAATGGGAAGCACCCCCCGGCAAGTGTCTCCTCGTGTCAGTTGCCCTGAGACACCGGCTCCTGCATGACCAAGTCGCATTCCCTAACCTCGTCGGGGCAATCGCGATCGCACGCGCCCTTCAGACAACACACGGACTCGACGCACGGATTAAACCACCTAACGATGTCCGTATCGGAAAGAAAAAGATAGCAGGAGTCCTAACAGAACTCGCCTATGACGAGGAAGGTCAGTCTTTTTTCGTCTTAGGTTTCGGTGTGAATGTCAATGTCGCTTTAGATGATTTTCCGTCCGAACTGCGTGAGACAGCAACCTCTGTGCGTATTGCATGCGGACACACTGAAGTCTGTCGTGCCATGCTGCTACACGCGATACTCTATCAGTTAGAGGACACCTATTTACACCTCAAAGCAGGTGAAATAGATTTAATCACGAACCAATTTGAGGCGTTGCGGGAAGATGAAAGTCGTTATTAGTGCCTGTCTTTTAGGTATTCGCTGCCGATACGACGGGGGCGACAGCCGAAATGAATTAGTGATAAAGCAAAAGCAGCCAGACGAGCTGATTCCTGTCTGTCCGGAAGAGGCAGGCGGTTTATCAACGCCACGTCCGCCCGCAGAGATTGTCGGTGGTGATGGTAATGATGTCCTTGATGGCAAGGCAAAGGTTATGACTGTCGACGGGACAGACGTGACCGAGGCATACTTGAAAGGCGCGCATCACGCCTTACAAGTTGCAGAATCCCACGGAGCAACGCAGGTGATCCTCAAAGCGAGAAGTCCATCTTGTGGGTGTGGAGACATCTACGACGGCACCTTTTCAGGCATGCTCACGGCTGGCGATGGCGTAACGACTGCCCTCCTGAAACGCCACGGCATTACGGTAATTCCGTCATAATATCCGGATTTTCCGAAGACATTTTCACGAACCCAAGGAGTGTCTGCGTTAGCCATTCCGTATCAGGAAGTTCTTCAAAGACTTTTTCGTCTAACGCGTTCTCCAGTTCAGCGGCGTATCGTGCTGCTCCCTGGGGTCCACTATCTTGCCGCCACTGCTTGAATCCAATGTGTTCGCCGGTTTCAAGGGACTGCATGACCGCCTTTATAAGCTGCGTATGCGTATCCACGGCGCGGATGTACTCGTTGGGATTTCCTGAGCAATTAAGCCGCAACACATCTTTGATATGCAACCATTTGTCCAACCCCGCCCGAGCGAACATGCTTAGCTCCCTTCGGTTAAACGCAAATGCCTGCAACCACGGCATGAGTTCATTCAGTGTATCCTGTCTGCTGTGCAGCGTTTGCACATTAAATCTGATTGCAGTAAAGGCAGCTGTTGGATAAGTAGTGCTTTTCCGCCCGGGATGGTATCGGAACAAGGTCCGCCTGAAGCCGGTTACGGTTGCACCAAGCAAGGCATTCGGATAAATCCCTTCTACCCGAAAATTGAAAGCAGGACTATCAGGCCACAAAGCTTTTTCAATGTGCGCAAGCATTGCGAATGAGTCACCTTCATAATCGGCGGCTTCAAGGTCCTCAACGATTCGCGGATCGAGACCGACCATTTCTCCAAACTCTTCTTGAGTTTGTGACCCGGCGGTCCGTAAATCATATATATGTTGAGCAATCTCGAATTCGATGTCCAATTCCTCTAAACGTTTTATTTTCTCTGGATCCTCTTTAACATAAAGGCGGTTCATAATTTCAACCGCATCTGTAGTAGGTGCTCTATTAGACATTAATCCATCTCCTGTGTGTGAATCGTAGGGTTTTGCTCAAACTGTCGTTTTCGGTTGAGTGCGCGTTGCAGATCCCTTTGTGGAACAGCGGAAGTCTTTTTAACGATGCCGCGTGAAAGGACTGCCAAAGTGCTACCATGCCAAAAGTAAAAGATCCGGTATCTGTTCCTACCAAATCTTACCCTCAGTTCAAAAATATCCTTTGTGAGACGGTGGACGTGTGGGTGTCTAAGCTTACTACCTTCCCTTTGCAACTGGATGATCGCTTGCTGACATTTGTCCCTATGTCTTTCCGGCAAGCCATCAAGCCATGTTTGAATAGGAACGCGCCCACTTTGTTCGCGATAGAAGACAACTTGTGTTCGTGGCATCTGTGTTTGTCATCATCCTTCTCTAATTTACCCGATTAAACGCCGAACCTGTTCACCAATATCAGGGCTTCGCATCAACGATTCGCCGACCAGCATTGCATCAACACCCGCCGCCTGCAATTTCACAACGTCTTCACGTGAATAGATACCACTTTCGCTCACTACAATTCTATCCGCCGGGATCGTTTCCCGTAACTCGAATGTTGTCGCAATATCCGTGTGAAACGTACGCAAATCACGATTGTTAATACCGATAATCTGTGCATCCACGTCCAATGCAACCGCCAGTTCCTCACGTGTATGCACCTCCACAAGACACGCCAGCGATAGCGATTCTGCGACATCCATGAACGTCTGCAGTTGTGCTGCCGTCAGTGCTGCCACAATCAGTAAGATCGCATCCGCCCCGGCGACACGCGCTTGATAGATATGATACGGATCAATCGTGAAATCTTTCCTTAAGAGCGGCACGTCAACAGCGTCTCGAATTGCGCGTAGATAGCCGAGTTCACCTGCAAAGAAATGCTTATCCGTGAGTACGGAAATCGCAGCTGCCCCGTTTTCGACGTAAGTTTCTGCAATTGACACCGGATGGAAGTCCTCGCGGATAATACCTTTACTGGGCGACTTTTTCTTCACCTCTGCAATAAGTTTGACAGTCTCATTACCTGTAACAGCACTACGACCTTTAACAGCAAGTTTTGGAAACCTGCAAGCTGCGCCAAAATTCCGCGTCGGTGGAAGATTTTCAACCGCCGCTTCCAGATCCGCAAGTGGCACCTGTGCCTGTTCGGCTTCCAACTCTTTCTGTTTATGTGCGATGATTGTGTCTAATATCAATCCGTTTATCCTTCTTTCTGTAAAAACCTAATTGTTCGACACTGATTTCAGCCCTTCTAACTTCGTGAGTGCCGCGCCTGAGTCAATGGCTTCATTTGCGAGTGCAACGCCTGCCTCCAGCGTCTCCGTTTTCCCACTTGCGGCAATCGCTGCACCAGCATTTAGCACAACAATATCGCGTTTAGGGCCCTGTTCACCTGTGAGGATACCGGTTACGATTTCAGCGTTCTCTTCAGGGGTCCCAGCTAACAGGTCAGCAGGTTCCGATTTTGGTATTCCGAGCGTTGCTGCATCAAAAGTGTAAGTGTCGACGGTGCCGTTCCGCAGTTCCGAGACGCGCGTGGTTGTCGTGGTTGTAAACGCATCTACGCCATCATCACCATATACGACAAAAGCACGCTCACATCCAAGATTGTTCAACACATTGGCGTGAATCTCGGTGAGCTCCGGGGCGTAAACGCCAAGTGCTTGTGCTTGTGCACCGGCGGGATTGGTTAGTGGACCGAGCGCGTTGAAAATCGTGCGGATCCCGATTTCTCGACGTGGGCCGATGGCATACTTCATAGCACCGTGCAGCACTGAGGCAAACAGAAACCCAATGCCAACTTCATCGATGCAACGTCCAACGTGTTCAGGTCCAATCTCAATATTCACACCTAATGCCATGAGGACATCCGAGCTCCCACTTTTCCGTGTTACGCCGCGGTTTCCGTGTTTCGCAACTGGTACACCTGCTCCAGCAACGACGAAAGCAGCAGTCGTTGAGATGTTGAAAAGGCTTAAACCTGTACCACCCGTACTACATGTGTCAACAACCAACGCATGTTTTGTCGGAACAGGCGTCGCTTTGTCACGCATGACGCGCGCCGCACCTGTAATCTCTTCGATTGTCTCCCTTTTAAGTCGCAGTGCCGTCAGAAAACAGGCGATCTGTGCGTCTGTTGTCTTACCCTCCATGATCTCGTTCATGGTGTCAATCATTTCTGTTTCGGTTAGGTCATTTCCTGCCATAACCTTCTGAATCGCTTCACGAATCACGCAATGGTCCTCCCAAGGATGTGTGCTATTTCTAATCAGGACTTACGCAAAACGAGCAAATATTGGGAAACCTTTGGAGACGAGCGATATTTTCCCTATCTTTAACCCCCTAAATCCCCCTTATCAGGGGGACTTTAAGAGGCAGTGCGTAAGTCCTACTAATTTGATATTTCAAGTCTTTTTCGCGAAAATACTTGATTTTTCTTCAAAAAATGGTAATATATTTTACCTTAAGTACCCGCTAATGTCAAACGGGATGTGTAAATATGTTGACAACCCGCCAAGAGTTTTTTAGAATCAGCAGTTATTTCTACCGGAGAAAGAAATCTATGAAACCATTTCACAAACACTGTGCAATTCTCACGCAACTTTTTAGACCTGTTACAGCGATGCAAAGACGCACCTCGGTTAGGCAACCATTAAATCTCATTTTTACCATCTGTTTGTTATTTTGCTTATTTCAACAGACCGCAACGGCACAAGCGTTTCATATTCCCGAACCGACACCACCCCCGGCGGCGGTGAGCGCGGCTCTTGAACTGGATACCACATTTTACAGGCAGTGGATCGATGTGAGCGGCTTGCCCGTGTTAGCATCGGCGAATGTTAGTCCGTACGCCGTAAAAGAAGCCGCATATCTTATTTATAAAATGATCGGGCACCGTCCGGATATGCTTCGGGCAATGGGGGAAAATAAGGAGCGTTTCTCCATTATAGCCCATAACGAGCTGTTAACGCAGATTCCTGAATACAATTACCTCCAACCTCATTATTATCACGACATCCGTGGACGAGGGTTAGGATCTGCGGAACCCAATTTCACCACGAGTTGTCCAGAGGAAAATCTACTGCGTTATCCAGGGACTGTTTTCCCAACTGGCAGTATATTGATGCATGAGTTCGCCCATGCCATACACGAAAGAGGATTGCGGCTGGTGGATCCAGGGTTTGATAAACGGCTGAACATAACATATCAGGCAGCGATGGAAAATGGATTATGGGATGGGACTTATGCGCAAGTGAACAGGCAGGAATATTGGGCAGAGGGTTCGGAAGCTTGGTTGAATCCGAAATATCCAATGCCTCCTGATGCCCCTACGCAGGTTGAAGATCCGCGAGACGCATTGAAAAGGTATGATCCGAGGCTCGCTGCATTGCTGACCGAAATCTATGGCGATGGCGACTGGCGACTTACACCGGTCGCAACGCGAACACACCATTCGCATCTTCAAGGGTTTGATCCGCAGAATACGCCAACGTTTCAGTACCCACCGGACGCAGTGGCGTTGTATGAGGAATTGACCAATGATCCGGATAGCACAGGCGATGGGCGGTGGATCAATTTGGCACCCTATCCATCGAGTGAGCTGCCACGGCTACAAGCATCGAGACGCAAAGGTGCCCCTACACTAATTCTGTTCGGGAACTATGGAACTGACGACTTTGTACACGTGTATTGGGTAGGTCCTGATGGTACGGAGCATCCTCGGGGCCGCTTACGCCATGATATGAAACCCTACGAGACTTACGTCGGGGAACTTTGGATGGTCAAAGACGAAAATGACGAGATTCTTGGTGTATATCGTGCCGAGGCAGAAACAGGACGCATCTTAGTGACCAAAGAATATAAGGGACCAAAGGTGAATATACCCGACCTGAATTTAGCTGCGGCTGTGCGGAAGGAGTTGAGACTAACCTCAAGTACGCCTATCACACAAGAGGCACTCGAAGCGTTAACGGGACTCGGTGCCGGTGATCAGAAAATAAAAAACCTTACGGGGTTGGAATACGCAACCGGTTTAGTCGAGTTATCGCTCTGGAACAATCAAATCAAGGATGTAGCACCCCTTGCCAAATTGACACAATTACAACACCTACATCTCCAAGCGAATCAGATTACCGACATAACACCGCTTGCAGGGTTAACACAGTTAGAACACCTACATCTCTGGGGCAATCAGATTCGGGATATTAGCGTCCTTACAGGGTTAACGGAATTAAAGTCTTTATGGCTTTCAGGGAATCCGATTCAGGATATGTCTCCGCTCTGGACCTTGCTGAAACGAAACCCGGATCTGGAACTGGATATTGATATTGATAAAACGCCTGCGACTGATACTAACCCCGATCTTACCGCAGCGGGTCCGAAAATAGAGGGTCCCTGGCTTTGGATGCTTGTGCCGACGGGTCAAAAAACAGATGCCAAAACCGCTTTAAGAGAGGATTTTTTGGCAGCCGCCAGCAATGACTCTGTGACAGAGGCGCAGATTGCTATCAACGGTGCAACCGAAGGAGACAGGGTTGGAAATAAGGTATGGACTCTGGGCAAACTCCCACCGATCAGCGGAGATAACATCAATGAAGTGATGAATGCCATCGGTTTGGGAAAAGGTTACATAGACTACCATGTCGCCTATGGGTTGATTTTCTTGGATTCACCTCAAGAACAAAACACGTGGATGTATGCTGGCAGTGACGATAACCACAAGGTCTGGCTCAATGGAAAGTTAGTTCATGAGCAACTCAATTGGCATTGGGCTCACGACTACCAAGAATCTTTTCAAGTTACACTGAAAAAAGGAAAGAATGTATTACTGGTTGCTGTTGAAGATGGAGCGGGTGCATGGAGCGGCTTCTTCGGGTTTGAAAAAGACGCTGTGTATCGTATTCTACCGCCGCCACTGCGCGAAGATGTCAATAAGGATAATATCGTCAACATTTTAGATTTAACTTTCGTCGCGGCAAACTTCGGCAAACAGGGTAAACATGCTGCGGATGTCAACGGAGATAATATCGTCAATATTTTAGATTTGACACTCGTTGCTGCTGCGTTTGGAAATACTGCCGCCGCGGGCGGATAACGTTCCGCCACTATGAAAAGTAGAAAGCTATCGAAAATCTAAAACAGAAACCGATACATCGGTTGATTTGTCGTAATACCTATGAGACTCCATATACTGCCAACGATAAATTCGCCTAAGATCAGACCGAGAAAGAACGGGATAAGTTTCCGGTGCGCGCTTACACCTCCGTGCCGAAGAATAATCCACTTGATAACCGAACTCACCAAAATCGAGAACCAGAACACGTTCATCGACCAGCTGCTGGAAATCGCGAACCCCGCAGGGTGAAAGGGCCACCAAAAGAGTCGCATCCGCATCACCATCAAGAAACCGGTGATCAGGAAACCGATACACATTGCGATAATTGCTGGCACGTCCGGTGCCCTCGGCGAAGTCAACCAACTTTGGAGACGGTTGAACGGTCGCCCCGCGAACCAATCGCGTGCACCTTCAATATAAGAGATATGATAAAACGCCCAAAACGAAGCGAATGTGCCGATAACAATCGCAATGCACATCGCGATCAACAACCGCCGATTAGAAATTCCCGTCCGTTCCGCTAATTTGAATCCTTCCAAGATGTGTGGCATCGGATGTCCACGATACGCACGATTGAAAAAGAACAGATACGCCATTATTGTTAGGTTATGCGGCCCGAGCAGTCGCGTCCCAAAGATACGCGGCATCATTTCATCGGGCCCAATGAAATGTAGATCGTGGACAGGCGAACCGAGCTCTGCCCGCATGCGGGTTACCGCAGTAGAAATCGCATAATAGATGCCAAAAAACACCAAGATCACCCAGATAGACATACCCGCAGTTTTACAGAACCCGACGATAAAGATAAGACTTGCGACAAGTCCTAACACCGTCACCCGATAGGACATCGGTTCATCTGAATCGTCAACGCGCGGGTCATTTCTAAAGAACTTACGTCCGACTTGTGCAAGGTGTTTTCGCGTCGCTACAATTGCGATGACAAACAAGCCGAGGTACGCACCGAAAGACTGCTCATCTGTGAAAGGGAAGTTCGGCATACCGCGCACACCCAAAGCATCGCCAAAGATACGCTCTACCTTCCAAAACAGATAGAAAAACCAGCATGAAAACGACAAATCAAGCGGAATAAAGAAAGCGATCCCTACTGCAAACGGAAACACAGCGATAGGGGTCCAGCCCACCGCACTCCACGGTTTCTGTGTAAAGAACGGACGCAAATCGTAGAGCCTTCCACCTAAACTCGGCACAGTCGGATAAAGATAGTGGAGCCCGTTGAGGATGTCAATCGCACCAGCGATCCCGAACCCAAGCCACATCATCTTATTTGTCAACAGGTTTGCTCTACTACCACTTGTTAACTCAAGCGGCAACTGAATAATTGGATAGCTTAGTTTTTCGTGCTCCGTCCACTGCTTCCGGACGAGGCTGTTGATACAGACCATCAGGAACACCATCACGCATAGGAATCCGCCCCAAGCGACTGTTGTCGTCAACCAACCTTGTACGGTTTCCCATTCGTAAAGCGTTGTCTCCCCGCGATAATACTCCGTTAAAAAGAGTCTCTCCTTAACAGCCATCCAATCGGGGATATACCGATGAAACAGGTCTGCCCAATCATTTTCTGGCGTTGCGTACCAGAACGCATAAGGGATCATCGGAATCAGGACGCGAAGGACATCGTGCCCCGCCAGCGAGGAAGCGATCGCCAACATGACGTAAACCGTCAGCAATTCACCCTGTTGCATCGCGAGCCCGGGTGCTATCCGTATTAAAACGAGATTAGCACCTGTGATAACAAAAACGCAGAAAATGACGTTAAAATAGAGCGAAATCGTCGTCGGATACCCTTGCCCGGCGGAGTCCAGAATCCAGTACATGTTCGGGATAATCAGGAGCGTGCCGAGTAGAATCGCGCGCCATGATGCACCGAACTTAATGTTCTGACGCTTTTGTTCGGGAGATTCTCTAAATCTGTAAGGTTCTGAACTCAATTCGCTTCTCAAATCGCGTTATACTTTTTCTTTCTCACACGCTTGTCCGCGCATATTTGATAAAATTTCGTTGATTTTTTTTCGGGACATCCTATATAATGGATAGCAAGATTATATCATTTCTACTTGTAGCATAACCTGTTAGGTTGTGCAAACGGAACCCTTTTCAAAAAAGGATAAATCTTATGGATACTATAACAGATGCTGCCGAAGCAGCAATCTTCACACCACAGCACAAAGAATTTGTCGAAAACAACGGGTACCTGTTGATTAAGAACGCCTTGCCCCCCGATGTCGTCGCGGAAATTGATGCTGCCGTTGATGAGGTTTACGCCAAACAAGAAGCCGCGGGCAATCTTGAAGCAGGCGGTAAGTTGAACCTCCGTAACTGCATCACGCACCACGAAGCGTTCCTCCAACTTCTCGATTGGCAGAAGACGGTGCCGCTCGCCTACGGCGTGCTCAATTGGAACGTCCAGATGATTACATCGCATCTGATTGTCCTGCCTCCAAAAGAAGAACCGTCTGACGAGGTAAAGAACCGGATCGGTTTACACCGAGACGGTGGTACCTCCTATCAAGAAATGCAGGAACCGCACCCGCGTATCATGCTTAAAATCGCTTATGCCATCAGCGACCAATCCGATCCCGCTTCTGGCGCGACAGTCCTCGTACCCGGAAGTAACCGATTGGAAGGCAGACCCGCAATCGATCCCGATACGGGTTGGGCACGTGGTGCTATCTCTATGAACGTCAACGCCGGCGACGCTTTTCTCTTTGAACAACGCACATGGCACGGCATCGGACACAACTGGTCCGGTATGCCCCGCAAAACCATCTTCATGGGATACGCCTATCGCTGGGTCAAACCGATGGATTATATCACGATGCCCGACGAACTGGTCGCCAAATGCAACCCGATCCAGAAGCAACTCATCGGGGTTGTCAGCGATCCGCTCAGCTACTATCTGCCGAAGGATCAAGATGTCCCGCTGCGCGCCAAACTCAATTCGGAGGCGTAACAACCGTTAGATGTGCCACGGTCCCTATTCAAGTTTGCTCTTGAGCGAAAGGCTATAATCCAGAAGTGCATTGGCATAAGGTATATTGTGAAGTCCATACCCGCTATCGCCTTTAACCATGTCGTAGTTCAACTTCGCGTCCAGATAGTCTTGTGAAGTTTTGTCAGGCGCAGCGTCAAGCATCGTTTTAACGGCTTGCATCTTCGCTTCTATCTCAGCACGATACTGCGGTAACTTCGTCTCCATACTGTTATCCACGCTATCGTGACACCCCGCAGTACTGCATACCGACATATCAGCGATGAAGGTATGTCCGCCGTGTTTCGCAACCGCTTCGGGGTCCTCTTTCGCCATGTGACAGTGGACACACCGCTTTTTCATGGCGCGTACATGCGGCGACGGCATCCGTTTCACGCCGGCACCTTCGCGGCCAAGGAACATCTCCGATTGCGATTGGTGCACAATACCAGCACCTGCGCAACCGCAGTCCATTTTATGGCAGCTGACACATAATTTTTTCGCGGGTCGCACCAATAAGTGTTCTAATTGACTCGTGTGGGAATGGCAAGAAGAACAGGCAACCGCGTTTACGGCTGTCTCTATATTATAGGTATGCCCCGGATAGACCCGATCACTGAAGACTTCGTAGCCAGAGGAGTGGCAACTCAGACAGGAAGTCTGTAATTCATAAGGCCCCTCAATCAGGTTCACAAGCGCGTGTGAGTGTCCTGCATGTTGCCATTCTTGATAAGCCGGCTCGTTGCCGTGGCATTTATCGCAGCCTTCAGCAAATGGTGTTTTTGTATTGGGTGTAGCCTTCTCTGCAGGTGCTGCAGGTGCCGCGTGGAGTGTCGAACTTTTATCGTAGCCACAGAGCGCGAAAAGCACAACCGTTCCCATCAGTAGGGATAACCCTAAAAATAAGAAAACCTGTTTCATGCGTTATATTTCCTTCGTACATTTTCTCTTTTAAGTCGTTTATTGAATAACTCGTAATGTTAAATATAATACCTGATTCGTCAAAATATGTCAAATCTTTTTAGTGTGTGAAACCGATAACATTTGGCAAAACTTTCTAAAAAATTGGAGGAGTCTTGATGCCTCAATCCGAAAACGGAATTAACCTTTTTAATGGCAAAAATATGGATGGTTGGCTTGCACGCGGTGGCGCGCCGCAGCATGAATGGGATGCCGCCGGCAGCGTTGCTCTCAACCCAAACGATGCCAAACTGCTGACAACGACAACCGGTGAAGGAATCTTTTTCAACGGTGCCACAGGACGCACCGCCGACATTTATACGGAAGCAGAGCATGGCGATTGTGAACTCCACGTCGAATTTATGGTGCCACAAGGCTCTAACTCCGGCGTTTACCTCATGGGTAGATACGAGATCCAAATACTGGACAGCTGGGGTGAGACAGAACTTGGCTACGGCAGTTGTGGCGGCGTATATTGCCGTTGGATCGACAATCAGCCGGTAGACGGCGTCCCGCCACGTGTGAATGCAAGTAAACCGCCAGGGGAGTGGCAAACGTACGACATCACCTTCCGCGCCCCGAAATTCGATGCCGATGGCAACAAGACTGCCAATGCCACCTTCGTCAAAGTCGTCTGGAATGGACAAATCGTCCATGAAGACGTTGAAGTCGTAGGTTGCACGCGTGGTGCCATGATAGAAGAGGAAGCCGCAACCGGGCCCCTGCTTTTGCAAGGCGATCACGGACCGGTTGCCTATCGCAACGTTGTCCTGAAACCCATTTAGATGATTTAAAAAATAAGGAACTATTATGGAAAAACTAAAACTGGGTATTATCGGTGCAGGGGGTATCGTCTGTCGGATGCATCTTCCTGACCTTACACAAGGCACCGATTTTGAAGTGAGCGTTATCGGTGGTAGACGCGAACACCGTCTCAAACATCAATGTCAAGAATTCGACATACCGCGCTGGACACAGGATTACGACGCAATCATCGCCGATGGGACACTTGATGCTATTCTTGTCGGAACACCGCACCCGTTGCACGTCTCGTGGGGTGTCAAAGCATTGGAGGCAGGTAAACATGTCCTCATGCAGAAACCGCTCTGCGGCGAGATGGATGAAGCGAATCAATTTGTTGAAGCCGCCGAAGCCAGCGGCAAAACGGTGATGTGTCTTCCACATTTCAATGCCGCCATCTACAAAATCCGCCACTTAATCGCAGAGAACACCATCGGACGCGTGTCCGGTGCGAGAATGCGGAGCAGCCACGGGGGACCTGAGATTTATTACGCAGAGATTCGCGATATCTTCGGGGAAACAGGCGACGATTTGTGGTTTTTCGACGCAAAACAGGCAAGCGTCGGCGCACTTTTCGATATGGGTGTCTATGCGGTTTCCGGTCTTGTGGCGATGCTCGGCACTTTCAAACGCGTAACCGGCTTCGTCTCCACTTTTGACAAACCGACCGAATTAGAGGATGTCGCTACGCTCGTGCTTGAGATGCAATCCGGCGGGATTGTTACCGCGGAGACGAGTTGGTGCGATCCCGCACGCACGGGCGAAGCGAGTGTACACGGCACAGCGGGTAAGTTCACAATGCCCGGTAAAGACGGTGCGACGCTTAGCCAATGGACACCGACCTCTTATACGCGCGAACATGCCCCCGTTGATGTCAAAGCGATCGACTGTTCAGATACTGCCCCGAGCGGGATGCACGCGCACTTTGCAGAACATATCCGTGCAGGTACACAACCGCCACTCTCAAATGTGTATACGGCGCGGCATGTTACTGAGATTTTGCTCGCGGGCCTCGAATCCTCTGCAACAGGTAAAGCGATCGAATTGACGACAGAAGCAGATAGGTAGTTAGGAAGGAATATAGATATATTCATGTAGGCAAGCTTAGAAAGCGCGCCTACATGAAAATGTTTAAACCGCTAACCTAAATTGGCGTGAAATTCATACCAGTCATCAAGGTTGTTGAGGTTAACAGCGTCTAAGATAGAGCCATCGTCGTCAATACGGCTTGCACCGAGAATGCTGCCGCGGGTATCGTCATCGTGATTGTAGCCCGTAATTGCGGCGTTCAGTTCATCAACCGCCGCCTGGTCAAGGCTCCCGCCGCTCTGCTCCAAGACCCACGCTTCAAACTGTGGGTAGGTGGGCGAATTCTCGCTAATATATGCCAGCGTAGCGTCCTTATCCAGGCCGAGTCCATCCAATACCATCTGATCGAAGCCTGCACCGCATGCCGGATAATCGTCATGGAGTACACCCTTAGCATCCATCAGCACTTTCGACCAGAAGCGGGGGAGATGCAACACGCCAAGCGGTCCTACGACCCCGGAACTAATCGTCGGTATCATTTTTGTCTTCCTTCTTCCGAACATTCTGTTTTCCTCCCTTACTTTGAACGTTAAGTAATAGGTCGGGACTATCAACATAACAGGCACCGTTGCCTGCCATGCGAAATTCTACGCTATTATAGCAGCGTACAGAAAAAAAGCAAGGAAAATTTAAGGGAGGGCGCAAATTATTTAACCGGGTCAGGTTTGACAATCTTAAACTTGCGTTCACCCGGCCGGATATAGCCGAGCCGTTTTCTGGCGAGTCGTTCCTTTGTTAGTTCATTATTTTTCAGCATCTCAACACGTTGCTTCAGTCGATCCCGCTTATCCTCCAATTTCCGTATTTCGGCGCGATAAGCCGCCTCATTGATCTGCGCTTCTTGCCAGTCGTTATAGCCATTCATGAATTGCTGTACGCTGACCGCAAGTAAAGCGAGTGAAATCAGAAATAGGATAGGACGAAAAATACGCATAAGATGTCCTCAATTGGCTAACAATCAATATTATAGAAAACTTCTTTCCCAGCAAAACTTGCACTATCGCCAAGTTCTTCCTCAATGCGGAGAAGTTGGTTATATTTACAGACCCGATCCGTACGCGAGAGCGATCCTGTCTTTATCTGTCCTGAATTCGTCGCAACAACCAGATCAGAAATAGTCGTATCCTCCGTTTCACCTGACCGGTGTGAAATAACCGCCGTATAGTTGAAACGCCGTGCCAGTTCAATCGCATCAAGCGTCTCTGTCAAGGTACCGATCTGATTAACTTTGATCAGGATAGAATTGCCGATCTGTTCTTCAATGCCTCGCGCCAAGCGAGTCGTATTCGTGACGAACAGGTCATCACCGACGAGTTGAACCTTATCGCCGATCGCCTCTGTCAACTGCTTCCAACCTTCCCAATCGTTTTCATCCATACCGTCTTCAATGGAAATGATCGGGTATTTTTCACAGAGTTCCGCGTAAAAGGCAACCATCTCTTCAGGCGATTTCGTCGGCTGTGCCTCTGCCTTTAATTCATAAGTGCCAACCTCTCGATTGTAAAATTCACTTGAGGCAGCATCCAACGCCAGAAGCACATCGTTACCGGGGCCATAACCCGCACGCTCAATGGCTTCAATAATTACCGCGATGGCTTCCTCATTAGATCCCAAATCCGGTGCAAATCCGCCTTCGTCGCCGACAGCGGTGTTGCAATGCCGTGCCTGTAAAACCGCCTTGAGACTGTGAAAAACTTCGGCACCCATACGGAGTGCCTCGGCAAAACTCTCGGCACCCGTCGGCATTATCATAAACTCTTGGATGTCAACGTTGTTGTCGGCGTGAGAACCCCCGTTCAGGATATTCATCATCGGCAAAGGCAATTCCTTAGCATTCGCGCCGCCAATGTAGCGATAAAGCGGGAGTGCCACTTCATCTGCAGCGGCTTTCGCGACAGCCAAAGAGACCCCTAAAATCGCGTTCGCACCGAGACGGCTTTTGTTCTCTGTACCGTCAAGTTCACACATAGCGGCGTCAATCTCGTTCTGTGCAAAGACATCTTCCCCCGCAAGCGCATCAGCGATTACAGTGTTAACGTTTTCAACGGCTTGCTGAACGCCCTTTCCCAAATAACGGTTAGTATCTTTATCGCGCAGCTCAACTGCTTCGTGCTCGCCTGTAGACGCACCAGAAGGGACAGCGGCACGTCCGAATGCCCCTGATGCTAAATTAACGTCAACCTCAACCGTTGGGTTACCACGCGAGTCTAATATCTCGCGTGCATGGATATGGATAATTTCTGACAAGTTATTTCTCCTTCTAAAGATATACTATTCCTCAATAACCGCATCCGCAAGTAGGTACGCGGCCGCTAAAAAAACCAAACTACACCCGATAAGCAAATTCAACCAAAACCCTTCATCTAACCCGCCGGTAACCAAAAGTGAAACGGTACATTTCGCACCACCCATAATGATTGGGACGACAAGCGGAAGTAGAATGACAGAGAGTAGACTTTCGCCGCCGTTCGTACTTGTGGACATGCCAGCTAACAGCACACCAACGGCACAAAACCCAAGCGTACCGATACTTAGCACGCCAAACAACTTCAATAATATATCCAGCGTCACCACATTAAGCAAATCTAAGAATTGCAGCGCGATGGGGGTAATAACAAGCTCCAATAACAATAGAAAAACGACGTTGCTAATAACTTTGGAAAGGTATAGATTACTTACATCAACCCCCGTAAGCCGAATGCCGTGCAAAGCACCGTGAGAACGTTCCACCGCAAACGAACGATTCAAGGTAATGATACCTGCAAAAACGAACGCTGTCCAGAGCACACTTGCGGTTAACTTACCACGTTCTTCTTTTTCAGGAAAAATCGGTCCAAAAGCGAACGCAAAAATGAGGACAACGAGCACACTGAAAACAAAGATTAATACCAGCGTCTCTTTTGAACGGAATTGAAGTTCAAGGTCCTTGCGAATCAACGCGCCAATTTGACGAAATGCCTTCATTTTGTCCCAATTTTTTAATTAAAAACCAACTTTTCCTCGTACATCCGCAGTAATGTCTCTGCCGTAATTTCGCTTGCCTGTGCGACCTCCTCTAATTCTCCATTTAGCATAAAGAAGAACCGTGTTCCCACGAGGGACCCCAACTCTATATTATGTGTCGTGACCACAATACCTTTACCGTTTTGCTTTTCCTGTGCAATACGCGCCAAAACAAACTGCTTCGCAGCAGCATCTAATCCAGAAAACGGCTCGTCGAGAAGTAGCACTGAAGGGTCGTGGAGAAGGGTTCTGGCAATCATAAAACGTTGTGTCATGCCACGTGAGAAGATATGAAGGGGTTCGTGTGCGAAGAGTTGCAAGCCAACCTCGGTCAGGAGCGTCATACAGCGGTGTTCTAACGGCTCAACACCGTACATTTCTCCAAAAAACTTAAGATTCTCATAAGCACTGAAAGCCGGATAAGCGAGCATTTCATGGATAACCACACCCAACGTACGCCGCACATCTGCATAAGCGTCTATAGCATCCGTGCCTTCAATCTCAAGTTCACCGGCTGTCGGTTTCAGGAGGGTTGCGAGAATTTTGATGAGCGTTGTCTTACCGGCACCGTTGGGACCGAAAATTGTAACCACTTCTCCCGGGTTAACCGAAAGTGTAGCGTTTTTGACGACTGAGCGATGTCCGAAGTCCTTGGTGAGTTGGGAGGCACGAAGGCGCATGGTGTGAGAAGATATTTATGAAAACCTGTCGTTTATTAAAAAAGAAAAGGGCAGGCAGAACACCTACCCTTATCGTTTCATTTTACATCATGCGCTGAATAATTGCGGCACCCTGTTCGGGTGTAACACCAGATGCTTGATGGACAAGGGCCCCCTCTTCAAGAACCGGTTCACTTTCATCCAAAGCAGGACGGCTTGTATCATGGTAAAACAACCCCAGCTGTGTCTGATGTCCCGTCTTGACCGCTTGCTCAAGTGCAGCAGCTCTGTCGCTTGTGTCGTGATTTTCAAGAAATTGAACGCGTTCTTTCCAATAATCGAAAATTTCCATTTTCTGCTCCTTCCAAGTCACACAAGGGCTGATAACATCAATGAACGCAAATCCCTTGTGTCGCATTCCGTCATGCATCAATTCCATGAGTTGTGCGCGTTGAGAACTAAACGCCCTCGCGACATAAGTAGCCCCCGCAACAATTGCCATCGCAACAGGGTTGAGCGGTGCCTCTATATTGCCGAACGGTGTGCTTTTCGTCCGTTCGCCTATCATAGTGGTCGGTGAGGCTTGCCCGATAGTCAACCCATACGTCTCGTTATTCATGACGATATAGAGCAGATCAATATTCTTTCGCATCGTATGAATAAAATGATTGCCGCCGATGCCGTAACCGTCGCCATCACCCCCGGTAACGACGACATTCAAATCGTGATTAGCGAGTTTAGCACCTGTCGCGACTGCCAAAGAACGTCCGTGCAGGGTGTGCATCCCATAAGTCTTTATATAGCCAGGGAGGTTAGAGGAACAACCGATCCCGCTTACCGTTAGATGATCATGATTGCCGCGTCCAAGTTTGGCATAAGCACCTTGCAGCGCGCTAAGCACCGAAAAATCGCCACAACCGGGACACCAGTCAGGATTAACATCACCTTTAAAATCTCGCGCGGTAGGCGCGCCTTTAACAGGTCTCTCTCGTTTCGCCATCTAATTTATCCTCCTTTATTAAACAACAATTTCTTGATGGGGTACGTAGACATCCGGTCCACCACCACGTGAAAGCATATCGGCCCCGTCAACAATGTGGTGCGGCATGAAAGGTTCGCCGTCATATTTGCGGATGTGACCATCTGCCTTAAAGCCAGTTTCACCGCGCAGGAAACGCGCAAATTGACCTGTATAGTTACACTCAACGATAATAGAGTGTGCTGATTTGTCAAGCACTGCGTTGACTGCATCCTCGTCCATCGGATAGAGCCATTTGAAATGAATATGGTTCGTGACAATACCCGATTCCGTTAGCAGCTGCGCCGCTTCACTAATGACACTATGTGTAGACCCCCATCCAACGAGCGTTACTTTCGCATCTTCGGGGCCCTCAAGAGTCGGAGGCGGGAGAAGTTCAACGATACCGTCCATCTTCCGCTGCCGTTTTTCCATAATGTCGCGCCGCTTATGAGGGTTCGTAAACTCATCACTAATCAGACCGCCATCCTCATCATGGTCATCAGTCGCAACAACGTGCATGTGTTGTGGCGTTCCAGGAATGGCACGCGGCGAGATACCACTGTCGGTAATTTGGTACCGCAGGTATTCTTCATCCACTGCTTCAGATGCTTTGATTAAATCACCCCGGTCAATTTCCGGCTGCCAATTGATAGAATCAGGAACAAATGTGGTAAACCCCATAGAGAGTGTGAGGTCGGACAAAACCATGCCTGGACATTGGAATTTATCAACAAGGTTAAAGATTTCAGGAATCGTATCAAACCCGTCCATAATACTGGTAGGTGAAACGATAATCTTTGGAAAATCGCCTTGACTCGCACCGAGGAGTTGCC
Organism: Candidatus Poribacteria bacterium; assembly: GCA_963668035.1. Lineage (GTDB taxonomy): Bacteria > Poribacteria > WGA-4E > WGA-4E > WGA-3G > WGA-3G. The sequence goes on from OY764073.1 coordinate 4,293,039, forward strand.
AGAGATCGCCCTGCTCCGTTTTCGTGGGTAAACCTGTAGAGGGCCCCCCGCGTTGAACGTTAATAACAACGATCGGAATCTCCATCATGCCGGCACTGCCGATGGCTTCCGACATAAGCGCGAAGCCACCGCCTGATGTCGCACACATCGCGCGGCACCCAGCGTGTGCTGCACCAATTACCATATTGACAACACTAATTTCGTCTTCACATTGGCGCACCATAATATTGAGATTTCGCGCATTCGCTGCCATCCAATGAAGAACACCCGTAGAAGGACTCATCGGGTAAGCAGCGTAAAACTTGACTCCTGCTGCTGCACCACCCATCGCCATTGCTGAATTGCCATCAACGAAAGCAAGCGCAGGCTCCTGCTTCTCAAACTTAGCATCAAATTGTGTGAAGTGTTCAGTTGCATGCTCGTAAGCACCAGTCGCCACAAGGATGTTAGCATCCACGACTGCCTGTCCTTTGCGTTTGAGAAGCGCGCCGATGATTATCTCCTCAAGCGTCTTTAAGTCCGCACCCACGAGTCTCAAAGCAACACCAAGCATACATGTATTCAGATATTCTTTCTTTCTATCATCAATTTCGCTGGAGAGTTCTTTGTAAGAAATGGGACACAGTTGAATATCTTCTCGTTCTGGTGCCTGTTTAACATCATCACTGTTATAAATGAACGCACCGCCAGGTCTGACGTTGTCCACATGCTTTTCGATACTGTTTCGATCAAGCGCAATGATCATGTCAATTTTGTCACCATGGTTCGCAACCGGTTCAGAACTAATACGGATAGTAAGGAAAGTGTGACCGCCGCGGATGAGGGATTGATAGGCACTATAGGTAAAAACATTCAATCCATATCGGGCACAGATTTGGCCAAGGCTTTTTCCAAGCGTTTCTATCCCTTGACCTGGTGCCCCGCCCACGGCGACTACAAAATCGTACTTTGCCATCTTGGCTCCCTTCTAATTTCTGGTATTTCATTCTCATGTAGCATAATTCACCGATGATGCACAACGCCTCGATAAACCCGACGACACCAGAGTGATAGATAAATAAGCGAATTGATTCGTCTGTTAGCTACATTGCAACATTTTCGCCTGCTTTTTGATTATGTATAAACGCGTGAAATATTCTACTTTTTTTAATTATACTACATTTTACGCATTTTTTCAACTTTTTTAACCTTCAGCCAGGCCCCTTTAGTTTTAAGAATTTATTGGGAGTTTTCACTTACACTTGGCTGAATTCTATCAGTGCCTGTTTTGCATCCGAGGTGCCAATCTTTTCTAATGCAAAAGCTGCATGATTGCGAACGCGTTCAGACTCATCCGCAAGTGCCTTGATCAGTGCAGGCACTGCATCCGCCGCTGCCCCCTCCATCTTGGAAAGTGTATAGGCAGCATAAGATCGAACCTCATCAGCAGGATCGGTCAAAGCCTGAATAAGGGCAGGTATGGCAAGCCTTGCCGTGCCTCCCATTCGGCTGAGCGCGCGCGCCGCATACTCACGGAGCTCTTCATTGAGTTCATTAGACAATGCTTCAACCAAAGCCGGTATTGCAAGTTCACCTATAAGACTAAGCGTATCACTGAGCGCAAGTCCATGGTGTCTATCAGCGATCGCCATCTCCTCAATGAGCATAGGTATTGCCGGTTCACCAATAACACTCAGGATATCCGCGGCTTGATCGACCACATCCCCAAGGTTGTCAGCGAGTGCCTCGACCAATTGCGGGATAGCCGGTTCACCGATAGCCACTAACTCCGCTTTCGCAGCGTCCCGGACATCGTCCTCCAGATCTGACAAATCTTCGATCAAGTCGGCTACGATCTGTTCGTTATCCATTCTACTTACCCTTCTTAACATACGCCAACATAGTGATAAGACGGTCGGTCTGTTCGGGTCGTAAGTATTTATAAAACCATTCCGAAAACTCGCGCTCGGCTCTCGTGAGTTCCGCTGTCAATGCAGGAACAGTGGACTCCCCGATCTCTGCTAAAACTTCCGAAGCGTTATTCGCCATCTGCTCCATATAAACCGGAATAGCAGACTCCTCGATATGCGTGTAGAACTCGGCACCATATCCAGATATATGCCAGCACTCCTGCGTAAGGACATCGATGAGCTGCGGAATAGCCGGTTTCCCTATAGCAATCAATTCTGCCTTCGCGGTGTCCCGAACGGTTTCGTCGACATGACCCAACATGACTATCAAATCAGCAATGTGGTGTTTGCTATGCATTGTTTCCCCTTTTGTGTTGTTCTAAGAGTGTGGTGAGGCGTTCCGTTTGCTCTCGGCGCAGGCGTTTATAGACGCGCTCCGAGATCTCTTGCCTCTCGTACTTATCATCAAGATGCGTTATAAATTCAAGCCTTGCGACGCGCACATGTTCGCGATCGTCAGGGCTCAGTTTAAGAAGCCACCCTGCGTCCGATGGTGCTGATGCCTCCTCCGTCTCAGGGTGCGTCGTATTGCTGGCTGCACGGAGTTTGAAAAGTGCTGCCACGAAGAATCCGCCTGTTAATGCCGCTGCGACAGCAATAAGAATAAGTTGTCCCAAATTAGATGACTGCTGCTCGGGCAAACCGCCGCCAACGGCCCCCATATTTATATTAAGCAGCAAATCAACCTTTTCGCCTGCCGCGAATGTCTTCGCCCTATTGCTCTGATATTTTAGATAAACATTATTATGGATCTGTTCGCGCATTGGGGCATCGAAAAACTTGGCACGCGGTACAAAACCGACACCTTCAGGGATATAAAATATAAATCCTTGTGTGTTAAAATTTAGGCGTCGGGATAAATCCAATCCGTTCTTTTGAACATGAAAAATATAGTTGTACCCTAAATGCGATTCCCCTGGTGCTAACGGTGTTTTCAGCGTCGCTTGATTGGTTGCAGTATCTACTATGAGATCCGCGGAGGAAATCGATTGAAACCCCTCAACACCGTTTGGAAGCCTTAAATGCATCCCGACTTTTTGTGCACCGTGCGTCGTCCGAAAAGGGAGATCGCTCAGGTTTTCAAGTCCGATCGCCTCAAAAATCGTGACAGCACCATCCGGGGCGTGATCCGCAGGTGGGGGCCCAATGATGAAACTATGCGTTTTGATCCGAACTTGCGCCCTGTCATCTGTAAACGCCCCAATATCAAAGTTAATCTCAATACTCGGAACCCAAGTTGACAACACCAAATCCTTCTCAATGTAGTCAGTCCCATCATGGACGGTTGAAACCGTGTAGTAGACGCTCGGATCAAACGGCAATTCCCCAAAGCGATAGTTCCCGTTTTCATCTGTAGTCGTTTCTTGGGTCTCAACGGTGTCGGCCTTATGAATAGTGAGAATAACAGGATGCGAAGTGAGCGGTTTCTCGTGTTTTTTGTCAATAACTGCGCCTCGAATATCGCCCGATTCCGCTGTTTGTGCCTGTGGCAGAGAGGATAAGGAGAAAAAAATTAGGGCAATCGCTAACAGCGTGATAGAGCCAAATTGTGAGATGCCGCTTTGGATAGGTGCGGTTTCCAACCAATTGCCCTTCTGGGTAGGTGCGGTTTCCAACCGCACATCAAATTTGTTTGTATGCATGTTACGTTCCGCGTTGTTGCTGTTTAAATCGTTCAATTTCTGCTTCTACATCCGACAAAGACTCGTTTTCGAGCTGCATGATGATACGCGCAGTCTCCTGTAAAAGCTCTTCGCGTAGTGCCTGATAATCCGCTTCTGAGAGTTTTCCGGTCTCGTAGTCTTCATCGAGATCTGCCAACGCCGCATAGCTGTTTTCACGTTCCTGAAAGAGAGTACGCCGCCGTTCTTCAATACTATCTTCGGACGCGACAACATGTTGCCCACCGGTTTTTGAGAAAATCGGAAATCCCACATAAACGAGTAGCAGGATTCCAAAAATAACCATCCACAAAACCATACTTTTATATTTCCTTGCGGTTAAATGACGCCGTTTGTATCTCGACGGTTTTCGCTTAAGAGTCGCCCTCCACTACGTTTCGGGCTTGGTATGCTGGACGAGCGCAAAAACACACTTGTTTTTAAAAGAATTTACGCAATTTTTTCTATAAAACGTTACGTCCGATACTATTGGCGAGGTTAGGAAACCTCGCCAGCGAGAGGGTTGTATAAAACGCTACGTCCGATACTATTGGCGAGGTTAGGAAACCTCGCCAGCGAGAGGGTTGCGTACCTCTTAAATTTCCTTGCGGTTAAATGACACCGTTTAACTCTCCTGCTTATACTTTTCCAATTCAACCTCAACCTGCTTCACGGTTTCATCAGAAACTTGAGGGTCGGATTCTCCGTTCGCGTCTGCTGGTACAGTCCGCTGCCTTGATTTTGTTGATCTTAGGAGTACAACGAAGACGATCACTCCAATAAGGGCAAGTATGATAACTGGCATGGTATAGGCAATTAGGTTAATACCTTCTACAGGCATAACTGCATAATATTGCGGTCCGTATGTGTCCAGATAATCGGTGCGAATCTGTTCAACCGTTTCGCCAGCAAGCAGCCGATTGCGAAAACCGTCCTCAATACTCGCTGCCGTGCCGCACGTACAGACTTCAATTGTCTCTCTCGTACACCCACAGTAACAGTAGACTGTATTGAGCAGCTCGGCTAAATCGAATTCGACTGTAGCCTCTTTCTCTTTTACGTCTTGCGCGCACCCTGTGACAATAAAACTATATACGATGAGCAGCACAACAATAGCAACAGAATTAAGGATTAAAGTTTTACTGCGCGCAAATCTTCCAGTTTTCATCGTCTTACGCCTCGCTGCGTTCCGATTTCTCCGCTATCGCGACGATTCCGCCTAACACCATCACAGCAACGCCAATCCAGACGAGACCGATCAGCGGGTTGTAATATACCTGAACACCCACAAGGCCCCCTGTCTCGACATCTGGTGGGATATTCGCCAAGGCGACATAGAGGTCGTTCATACCGAGATGCTGGATCGCCGATTCTTTTGTAGGCTCCTCATCCGGTTTCGATTGGTAGTAAGCGTGAATTGCTGGCTCCAATGTCCCTATCTGTTTTCCGTTCTTTTCTACATCAAAAACAACGCCGCTCCGAAGATAGTTCGAGTATTCTTTCTCAAACGAGTCTATCATTGTGAGTTTATACTGACCAACCTCCATTGATGCTCCCATAGGCAAACTCTTAAATTCGCGGAGAAAATAGCCTTTTGAGCCCATAATGCCGATATAGAGAATAACGATGCCGATATGGATGATGTAACCGCCATACCGTCGCTTATTCCGCTGGATAAGGAGATTCAAGCCGTTGACGAAGGAGGTCTCCTGTCGTTTCGCGCGGAGTTTCGCACCGCGATAAAATTCTGCAAAAATTGCAGCAAGCACAAAAACAGCGGCAAAACTACAGAGCACGGAGTACAACGGAAAAACATATCCTATTAAGGCGAGGAATCCCCATGCCAAAGCACCGCCAACCAAACCGATAACAAGTGGCAATAAGAACATGCGTCGGAAGTTATTAGGCGTAATCTTCTTCCATGAGATAATCGGACCAGCACCCGTCAAGAACAGCAATAATATTCCAGGGATGATAACAACTTTATTGAAAAAGGCTTCAGGAACAGAGGATTTCTCACCGTTAATCGCCTCAGAAACAATCGGCCACAATGTACCCCAGAGGATAATTAGGGTTAAGCCGACAAGAAGCCAGTTATTCAGAACAAAGGCACTTTCACGCGAGAGAAGGGATTCTAAACGATTGGCACTCTTAAGCCGGTGCCAACGATAGATGATGAGTCCGATAACTCCGGCCGCCGACACTAAAATGAAAGTAAGGAAATAAGGACCAATATCGGATTGCGCGAAGGCATGCACGGATGTGATAATCCCACTGCGAGTGATAAAGGTTCCCAATAGCGTAAATTCAAAGGCAAGCGTAATCAGTAGGATGTTCCAAAGTTTGAGCATATTCCGCTTCTCTTGGATCATCACAGAGTGCAGATAAGCGGTGGCGAGGAGCCACGGCAAAAAAGAGACATTCTCGACCGGGTCCCATGCCCAATATCCGCCCCAACCGAGTTCTTGATACGCCCAATTGCCCCCAAGCGTGATACCGATAGTGAGGATAATCCATGAAAACAGCGTCCATCTACGCGAACGCAGCACCCAATCGTTTCCGATCCTCCCCGAGGCAAGTGCGCCAACCGCAAAAGCGAACGGCACCGTCAGACTAATCCAACCGATGTACAGCGTTGGCGGGTGAAGTGCCATCAGCGGAGTCTGAAGCAGTGGATTCATGCCGTCACCATCGGGGGCTACATAGCCACCGGCGAATTGCGCAAGTGGGTTGTAGACTCCGGGAATTAAACCGGTGACGAGAACAATGAAAAAGAGCTGAACGATAGCGATCGGAATTAAGGCATGATCCGCTAAGGTATCGGGAGTCTGTTTGCTGCGCTGATAGTTCTGCCAGACGACAACCGCTCCGCCGACCGTCAGCAGCCATAACCAGAGTAAAAGAGAGCCAGACATCGCCCCCCAGAGGGCTGTGATTTTATAGAACAGCGGTTGTGCTGCGCTTGAAACCTCAACGACATAGCGCATTGAGAAGTCATCGGTCACAAAGCCATAGATTAATGCCCCCGTCGCAAGACTGATAAGGACGAAGGTGGCAATAACGGCATTTCTGCCGCTCTGGATAGCTCGGCCATTTCGTCCCCATAGCCCCAAGCTGAGGAAACCGATCGACCACAAGCATGAAAGCACAGAGAGGTATATAGCGGCTTGTCCGATTTCCGCGGTCATGCGTTTCTGTGCCTCCTCAAAAATGTATTATTCAACATAGTTTTATAAACATAGCACTCCGCTGGAGTGCTCAATCGGAAGGGAAGGTTCTGTTTATTCTGAAACATAGGAAGTTTCATCTGTAGACCCGGCACTTTCTGCACCTTCGTATTTTGAGGCGCATTTCGTCATAACCTTAGTGGCAACAACGACGTGCTGCGCTGCATCGTATCTACCTTCAACGAAAACACTACCGCCATCCTTAAAGTTATCGGGTTTAATCCCCTCTTCGTAAATCACGTTGACTGTTGCCTCGGTCTCGCGGTCCTGGATAGCGAAGGTGAGTTTAAAATCGGCGACGTCCCACTGAGAACTGCCTTCCGCAATGAGACCATCAACCTGAACGCGTTGATCATGCGCGGCATCTCCCGCTGCCAAAAGCGCAGCAGGTGTGAAATGCCGCATACTCGTGCTTTTCGTCATAGCCACCACCAAAAATGCCATACCGCTCAGTAAAATCGCACTCGCGGCCATGATTTTAAGTCTGCCCTGTTTTTTCACTCCCACACCTCCGTAAATACGAATTCAGTAGACATAATTCCTTTGATGAATGCTTCAATTAAAATAATACTTGATTTTAGACGTAAAATCAAGTTAAAATAAAACAAAGTCAGAAGTACGTGTAGAATTTTGTACAAAAAAGCGGTTAAAGAGGAAAAAATGAAATTAAATTGGCAGCACCATCCATGGGCGGGTGTATTTCCGGCAACGCTCTGCCCGTTTCACGAAGATGAATCCATAGACGAAGCCGGATTGCAGCAGTATATGCAGGAACTCGCGAGCGTTCCGGGGATAAAAGGTGTTGTCTGTAACGGACACACCGGTGAAATCATGTCTCTCCGCTTGCATGAGAGGCAACAAGTTACGCGGATTACCGCCGAAGCTGTCGGTGACCAAGTTAAAGTCGTCTCAGGCGTTAGCGCGGAAGGAAGTCTGCCGGCAATTGACGATGCCCTCGCCGCAAAAGAAGCCGGTGCAGATGCTATCCTATTGATGCCTGCACATCACTGGTTACGTTTCGGGAGAACACCTGAAACCGCGGTCGGTTACTTTCAAGATGTCGCAGAAGGCGCGGATATACCGATTATCGTTCACCAATACCCTGCGTGGACTAAGGCAGGATACAGCCTTGAAGAGATGTTGGAGATGGTGAAAATCCCGCAAGTCGTCTGCATCAAAATGGGCACCCGCGACATGGCGCGCTGGCGATGGGACTACGAACAGCTCAAAGCAGCCGCACCAGATGTACCCATTTTAACTTGCCATGATGAATACTTGCTTGCGTCGCTGCTTGAAGGCAGTGACGGCGCGCTCATCGGGTTTGCAGGCTTTGTTCCAGAATTGATGGTGGATGTCGTCCATGCTGCCTTGAATGACGATCTTATTGGGGCACGCAAGGCACGGAGTCAGGTAGATACGCTTGCACGAATTGTCTACAACTTCGGTGAACCCAGCAGCGATGCACATCAACGGATGAAATGCGCCAGATGGTTGATGGGCAGATTCCCATCAATGACGATGCGCCGTCCGCTTCGCCAATTGTCTACTGCTGAAATAGACAAAATTCGGGGCGAACTTGAGGCGGTTGGATATCAGTGTGTTCACTAAGTAGAAGCACGCTCGCGAAAATGATCAAAAAACCGAAAATTGAATGGCTCTGTTCGTAGTCGCGCAATTCACGCGCCTTGTATCCATCCCGATAGCGTTGGAGGAACGAAATGTCACGTCTAAAATATGCCTTAATTGGTCACGGTAGACGCGGTGCTGCGCATTTGTCAACAGCCGCGACACTAAAGGATACCTTTGACATCGTTGCTGTATGCGACGCGCACACGGAATCCGCAGAAGCAGGTGCATCAAAATACGGCACTCAAGCCTATACGGATGTCCGAAAAATGGTCGACGAAACCTCACCGGATGTCTGTGATGTCGTTGTGCCTGTCCAACTGCATCATATCGTCTCCTGTTACCTCTCTCACTGCGGCATCCCGCACAACGTGGAGACAGGACTCGCACCGACACTCGGTTTGATGGATATGATGATCACCGATGCCGCGGAAAACGGGGTGAAACTCCAGACCTCGGAGAACTTTCCGTTTGTGCCTGTAGAACAGTTCGTTTGCAAACTCATTAAGGAAGGCGTGATTGGAAACATCCACAAATGTTACCGACTCTTTTCCACGACCGGGTACCACGGTCTTGCGGCGATACGGTGTCGGATGGATGCTGCCCCGAAAGCAGTCAGCAGCATTGGACACGCCATGCCCGTTGTCCCTTACCTTGACAGGGCAAAGCGGGATTACACTTCGGAGGGCCTCGAATTCTACGCCGTTGATTTTGAGAACGGAGGACTCGGCATCGCCATGGTAGGTAACAAAAACGGATGTCTCGGACGTAACAAACTCGTCGGTTTCGAGACCTGTGGCGAGCGCGGCACGATTATCACAAACGGGAATCAGGGTGCCACCGGCGGCGAAACTGTTAATGTTTGCACAGACGAAGACCTCACCCGAAACGCAGGAAGAGCGCAAACCTACGAATTTCAGAGAGAATATAACGCGGACAAGACCCTGAATCGTATCTTTGTGGAACTGCCCGAATCGTTGGGTGGTACTGTTGAATGGGTGAATCCTTATCAACGGACAGGGATTTCAGAGACAGGCATCTCGTTGGCAACCATGCTTGATGGTATCGCACGCGCGGTCCGCGACGACACGCAACCCCTTTGGACAGGTGAAATGGGTAGAGCCGATCAGGAAATGGTGATCGCTGCGCGCCGATCCATCCAGATGAATCGGCAACCCATCGAGCTGCCGCTTGAACCTGATCCGACAGAAGAGGCGGCGTTCGATCGCGATTTTGAAACGCAATTCGGTGTCCACCCACGCGAAGACATCGAAAAGGCACTACACGTTAATTTCAAAGCACGTTAGTTGAGGTAAAAAATGGAAGAAGTTAAAATCGGATTTATCGGATGTGGTGGTAACGCCAATGGACACATGAACCAACTCTCCGGCATCGAAGGCGCGAGAATTGTCGCCGTGTGCGACGTTCAAGCCGAACGCGCACAAAGCGCAGCCGAACGGCACAATGCCAAACCCTACATCGTCCACCAAGAGATGCTTGAACGCGACGACTTGGATGCAATCTATCTCAGTCTCCCAGTTTTCGTCCATGGGCAACCGGAACTCGACGTTATCGCACGCGGCTTACCGTTCCTCGTTGAAAAACCCGTCGCCATCAGCATCGATATTGCGCGTGAAATTGAAGCAGCGGTGACAAAAGCAGGATTGATAACTTGCGTCGGTTATCAACTGCGTTACCTCGGTTCAACGCGGATCACACAAGACATCCTCAAGGACAAGACCATTAACATGGTAGTCGGCAAGTATTGGTGTGGCACCGGTATCGGTAGTCCAGATGGTTGGCTCCGACAAATGAACAAATCCGGGGGCCAGTTGGTAGAGCAAGCAACCCATACAATCGATATGATGCGCAATCTCGCCGGTGAAGTAGACTCCGTCTACGCCATGCAGGCAAATCGTGTGCTAAAAGAGATCGATTGTCCAGACAGTAACAGCGTTTCACTCCAATTCAGCAACGGTGCCGTCGGTTCACTCACAGCCGCTTGGGCGTACGCACGCGACTGGTCAAATGCCAATGTATTGGATATCCTATACGAACAAGACTTATTGAATTGGAATCCATCAAAAGTCACAGTCCATGAAGCGGGCGAATGGGTCGATAAAACAGAGCCAGGACCGACAATTGATGAAGTCTTTGTGAATGCGGTCCGTAGCGGCGATTCATCTCAGATTTTAAGTCCGTACAGCGATGCTGTCAAAACACTTGAAATATCACTCGCGGCAAATCTCTCCGCGCAAGAAAAGCGGTTGGTAGAGATTTCTTCACTGTAGGCGTTATCAGTTCGCGGAGGAAAGGCTGTCGGGGCACTCAGAAGGAAAGATTGAAAGCCGTTAACCGATAGCCAATAAAAATTTATGGCGAAAAAACATCGAGTCGCGATTGTCGGGTGCGGCGGTATATCGCACGCACACGGCAACGCCTGGCGTAATCTGCCGGCAATTGAAATCGTTGGTGCATGCGATGAGAAATACGAATCGCTCGCCCGTTTTGCTACCGAATATAACGTTCAGAACACCTATAACGACCTCCGACAGATGCTGGAGAAACAGCAACCAGACGTGCTGGTAGTCGCCACGTGGCCCTCAAGTCATCTCAAAAATGTGTTGGAGGCGGTGCGGTGTGGTGTCAAAGGCATCCTTGTCGAAAAACCAATCGCGGTTAACAGGACGCAGTTGGAACAGATGATCCAAGTTACAGAGAACGCCAATATCTTGTTGATGGAAGCGTTCATGTATCGGCATCATCCGCTAACACTCGCCGTAAAGCAGAAGATTGAAGAAGGTGCAATCGGAGAAGTGCGCTATGCACGTTCTACTTTCTCAACAGGACTCACAGACCGTAGCAATTGGCGATTGAGAGGCGACCTCGGTGGCGGTGCCATCATGGATTTAGGCTGTTACTGCATCAACATCATCCGTTATCTCGTCGGGCGAGAACCGCAGTCCGTCTGGGCAACAGGCAAATTTGAGCCGATTAACAACGTCTGGGAAACCTTGATCGGAACCTTAGATTTTGGTGACGGTGTTACCGGGCAATTAGATTGCAGTTTCGGTTGGACCTGGCGTGAATCTTACGAAGTCGCAGGCACAGATGGAACGCTTTTTGTTCAGAGCGCGTGGGGCAACTCGGAAGGTGAAGCACACTTCACCGTAAACGGCGAAACCTTCAGTGTTAGCGGCGTGAATCCCTACGCAGCTGAAATTGTGGACCTCTGTCAAGCCGTAGAGACTGGAAGTCCCACACGTTTACCCATATCGGACGCGCTCGGAAATATGCAAGTTATTGATGCATTGCACGAATCCGCACGGACAGGGCAGCGGTTCAGTCTTCCAGAAAAAGAATAATAGACCAGAGCTATTCAATTGTACCTATTCACTTTACATATGTGAATTTGTGAATTTTTTCGCCTGTAAGAGCGAGCTGTGCTCGCGATTTTTTGCTAATAACGTTTACCTATGTAAAGCAAAACCAAGATCCAAATCGTACAATTGAATGACCCTGATAATAGACTTGATAACCTTCACAAAATATGTTACACTCCAATTATAGAGGCGATGCGTATGGTTGCGAAACCTAACCCACAATTTTGTAGAAAATTCAGATGGACATCCTTAAAATATGTTTGAAAAAATAATGAAATACCCCATTGACGTTTTTCGAGAGGGAGATTTCTCATTTGGGGTAGCACTGCCTGGGCTCCTAATTGCCGTTCTACTTATCGCACTTGTTGCCGCTACTATTTGGGCATATCGGAGCACACAAGGACGTATCAGACGCGGCTTTCGCGGGTTTCTTATCTTTCTTCGCGCGATTGTGCTTTGTCTGATCGCCTTTTGCCTTCTCAAACCGCTCTTAACAATTTATCAGTCAAATCCTGACGATTCCTACTTATTGGTAATGGTTGATCGTTCCAAAAGCATGCAAATTACCGACTCCATCGACTCTGCACCACGCTTGCAGCGGGTCAACGATCTACTTTTTGTCGAGAACGAAGGACTCCTCGAAAAACTGAACGCCAAATTCAAGGTGCGCCTCTTTGCATTTGACACCACAGCAAAACGGATTCCTGACAAGGCATTAACCGACGCGGCAGGCGAAAATACAGACATTCCGCAGGCACTCAACGAAGCCCTTGATGATTTACAAGGGATCCCACTCTCTGGTGCTGTCCTTTTAACCGATGGCGTAGACCGAAGCGGCACCGACATCACCAAGTTTGCGATGCAAATTCGAGAGCGAAAACTGCCTATCCATACCGTCGGTGTCGGTTCAGAAAAGGGTAACCCTGACCTTGAGATCGTCAAATTGGATGTCCCCCGCACCGCAGAAGAGGATTTTCCCGTCGAAATATCGGCAACCCTAAAACGGAAGGGATTTAGTGGCAAAAAAGTTAATCTTCAATTAACAAGCAACGGACGGGTGCTGAAAACAGAGACTGTTGACATGGATGAAGGCTCCTCTTGGATACCCCAAATCGGTGGAACAGACACAACTTCCGACGTAAAAACAAAACGCGTCCTGCTTAAGTTTACGCCGCGTCAAGCCGGTACTCAAAAATTTGAGGTCCATGCCGACTTGGAAGAAACGGAAGCCGTACCGCAGAACAACACTAAGACGTTCCTCCTGAAGGTCGCCCCGACCAAACGCGTGAAAATTCTGTTCGTTGACGGCAAACCGCGTCCTGAATTTAGCTTCATAAAACGGACACTGAAAAAGGATCCCAATATCCAACTAACGGATCGGATCTTGACCAGCTTCTCCGATGAGGGTAGGCACTATCTCGGCACGCGTACCGCAACATCGCACGCCTTCGACTTTTACCCAGATGATAAAGAGACGCTTTTCGATTTTGACGCTATCATCTTCGGAAACGTGGACGCATCGCAATTTACACCCGCACAGCTTGAGAACACACTTGAGTTTGTCCGTACCCGCGGCGGTGGGTTGCTCATGTTAGGCGGTTCAAGCTCTTTAGGAAACCCGGAACTCGTCGGCTCCTATATCAATACCCCTCTTGCACAGTGCCTCCCTGTAGAAATAGAACTCGGCTCACCGCCAGCACCGACACCGAGACGCCGGACTCGATCAACCACAGGTCCGCGGTTCCCTGCTGAAAGCAAGGGATATAAGCTGCAGCTGACATCAGATGGAAAAGTCGAAAATTTGATGGCATTGGCAGACGTCCCCACTGAAAACACAAAACGTTGGGCGAATCTCAAACCGCTCGTCGGTTATAGCAAAGTCAAACGTGCCAAGGCAGGTGCCCTCGTTTTGGCGGAACATCCCATCGATCGAAACGAATTCGGAAACCGAATTCTCATCGCCACCCATAATTACAACGCCGGACGCGTCATGGTTTTTACGCCACATACGTCATGGCGATGGCAAATGCTCAAAGACTCGCCTGAAGATGATAGCCACGAAAGATTCTGGCGACAGACTGCCAGATGGTTGACAACCGCACCGAAAGAACACATTAAACTTGACATCGCCAAAACAGCTTACACATTGAAAGAGCCTGTCGTAATTGAAGTCACCGCTACAGATGAACAGTTCCAATTGACGAATAACGCAAAAATCCGAGCCATCGTCGTCGACGAAACAGGAAAACGCAAAGACTTAAAACTGGATCAGGTCCTCGGTAAAGATGGTCTTTACACAGCGCGTTTCATTCCCAACCAATACGGCGAATACACTGTCACGGCTACTGGTACCCTTGCCGGCGAAAACCTCGGCGATCAACAGACCCTTTTTGAGGTAAAAGCCTCTTATGCCGAATTCAGCGATGCTGAACTCAATGCACCGCTGCTCAGGACGCTGGCTGAGGGTAGTGGCGGGAAGTACTACACTATGGAAGAAGCCGATCAACTCGTGAATCAGATCCCGCTCGTCGAAAGCGCGACCTCAAAAATTACGGATGTTGATATTTGGAATATTCCGCTCATTTTCGGAGCCTTGATCGCACTGCTCGGATTTGAATGGTTCTTAAGAAAACGTGGAGGCTTGGTCTAAAAGGAGGCTGTACATGATTGGGAAGACGAAACGCTTGAGAGTGAAGACGAGTAACATGCTTAACCTTATGGAGCGAAAAAATGCAACACACAACCAAAATTGAACTCGTGAATCTAAAAGATTTGAATTTAGCAGAGGCAGGCATTATTAAATCCGAAGAGGTTCGGCGAGTAGTTGTCGAAGACGCGATTGTTGACACCGGCGCGACCCGGTTAGCTTTACCCAAGCTGCTTATTGAAAAACTCGGCTTAACGCCTGTCGGAAGTAAGCGCGCCCGCACCACAAATGGAACCGTAATCCGAACCGTTTATTCAACAGTCGCATTTACGGTCTTGGAACGAATGGGGACGATGTTGGTAACGGAACTGCCAGACAATGTTCCTGTGCTTGTGGGGCACACGGTTTTGGAAGACCTAGACCTCTGCGTTGACATCAAAGAAGGGCTCGTCTACAATCCAACCCACGATGGTGAATGGATTGAGGATCAACTATAAATATTTATTCCGAATGGGAGAATTATGAACAATGTATACAAAAGCGTGATGTTCGTCATCGCGGACGATTGGAGCCGTATCG
This sequence comes from Candidatus Poribacteria bacterium, assembly GCA_963668035.1. Lineage (GTDB taxonomy): Bacteria > Poribacteria > WGA-4E > WGA-4E > WGA-3G > WGA-3G. The sequence goes on from OY764073.1 coordinate 4,308,111, forward strand.
CGAAATGTTACGGAAACAATGTCATCCGAACCCCAAACGTTGATGCCTTTGCAGAACGCGGTGTCGTCTTTGACCACGCATTCTGTACAAGCCCCTCGTGCGCTGTGAGTCGTGCATGTATCCTCACTGGTCAGCATAGCCACACACATGGACAATACGGACACTGCCACGGCATCCACGGATTCCGCACCCACGAACATACACAATCTGTCCCAAAGATACTAAAGGCACACGGATTCGCTACGGCGTGTATCGGAAAAAAACACGTCGAACCCCAGAGCGTCTATCCCTTCGATTTTGAACCGAAAGTCAATCCTCGCAGCCCCGTGGACATGGCTGCGAAGGTGACACAATTCCTCAACGAGAACACAGACACACCTTTTTATCTCCACATCGGCAGCAGCTATCCGCATCGCGCCGGAAAAGGATTCGGAAACGACCGGACACACCCAGGGATTGAAGCCTCTCCCTATAACCCCGATGAAATCATTGTTCCAAATTTCCTGCCGGATGTCCCTGCCGTCCGCGAAGACCTTGCCGACTATTACGAGAGCGTCTCACGCTGGGATACCGTCGTCGGCGCAGTATTAGATGCACTTGACACCTCCGGACGCGCAGATGAAACCCTCGTTTTTGTCACAACCGACCATGCAATGCCATTCCCCGGTGCGAAGGCATCCAGCTTTGATAGCGGACACCACTGTCCACTCCTGATCGCCAGCCCTACGCAACAGAAACGCGGTTTCCACAACCAGGCACTCGTCAACTGGGTAGATTTCTGCCCGACAATGTTAGACTGGTGCGGTGTTGCACACCCCGATGGAGACGACGCACTTCCAGGCAGTTCAATCCTCACTATCCTTGAAGATGACAGCGCACACCCAGGTAACGGCGAATGGGAAGAAACCTACTTTTCACACTGTTTCCACGAGGTGACGAACTACTATCCGTATCGCGTGTTACGCGGCAGACGATATAAATACGTCCGCAACTTAGCATACCAATTGGAGACACCGCTCCCAAGCGATCTATTCCGCTCAATTTCATGGACAGCCGTCCGTGACGATAATGTTGAGCAACTCGGAGAACGGCAACGCACCGATTTTCTTCAGCAGAGCCGTGAGGCACTGTTTGACATCCAGGACGACCCAGCGGAGTCAAAAAACCTCATCAACGCGCCAGAGTTGCAAGACATCGCCAACGAGATGCGTCGCAAAGTTATCGAGTTCCGCCAGAAAACCAAGGATCCGTGGCTTGAGCAGTCCTTCCAAGAAGGCGAAACACAGCCATTTTTTGTGTAAATCTAATAATCCTATAATCCTGATTCAGACAGATGCAAAACTACGATTTAGAAGCCATGAACGCCCGAATCCAAGCGGATAGCGGGCTCGTTCAGCAGATACTCACAGAGACAGGAAAAGTGATCGTCGGGCAGACCGCGTTACTGGAAGGGCTGATCATCGGATTGCTCTGCAACGGTCACATTCTCCTTGAAGGGGTCCCCGGACTCGCAAAAACAACCGCTGTCAGCGCACTCGCTCAGACGATTGCCGCGTCTTTCAACCGCTTGCAGTTCACACCCGACCTACTCCCAGCAGACCTCATCGGCACGCTTATCTACGATCAACAAAAGGGCGACTTTTACACAAAAAAGGGACCAATATTCGCCAACCTTATCCTCGCGGATGAGATTAACCGCGCGCCTGCCAAAGTCCAAAGCGCGCTCCTTGAAGCGATGCAAGAACGGCAGATAACCCTCGGCGGCACGACATACCCGCTTGATGACCCGTTTCTCGTTTTGGCAACCCAAAACCCAATTGAGCATGAAGGCACCTATCCGCTGCCGGAAGCACAAGTGGACAGGTTTATGCTAAAGATTAAGGTTAATTACCCCTCACATTCAGAGGAATTACAAATCCTCCGCCGGATGACAACCGAAGAGATCTCCACAATCCAATCCGTGATCTCTCCCGAAGATATTACGCGCTTCCGAGAAGTCGTCCGAAACATCTATATGGCAGAGCAATTGGAGAATTACATCGTCGATTTAGTGTGTGCCACGCGCGCACCGGAAGCGTATCAGTTAGACGACCTCAGCACGCTCATTGAATACGGAGCATCCCCACGCGCGACCATCTTCCTCGCCTTCGCTGCAAGGGCGAGGGCCTTTCTCTCCCAGCGTGGCTACGTCACCCCTGAAGACATTCACGCCGTCGGCATGGATGTGCTCAGACACCGCGTCATCATCAGTTATGAGGCGGAAGCGGACGGACGTGACGTTGAAAGCATTATCGCGGAAGTGTTCGCCAAACTTGAGGTGCCTTAACACCTACTCTTGCGTCTGTCCAGCAACAGCCGATGCCCGTGCACCCACACCGAGTACCGCCAAAAATCCTTCCGAATCCGCATGATCAAAGTCGCCGATCGCCTCCATAGACGCGGTCTCCTCGGAATAGAGCGAATGCGGCGCACCCCCCGCAGCGTAAAACGCAACATTTCCCTTGTAGAGTGCTACCGTAATAGTCCCACTTGCCAAGTCCGTTAACGGTTGAATCGAAGACAGTAATGCCTGTGTCGCAGCATCAAACCAGTACCCCTGATAAATCTGTTCAGCGATTGTTGGTGCCACGCCATCAAAATGTCGGCGCGCACGCCTGTCTAAAATCAGTTGGAGCAGATACTCGTAACACTTCCCAAGCAATTCCATCCCTGGCGATTCATAAACGCCGCGGCTCTTAATCCCGACAAACCGATTTTCAACGGTGTGAATACCGATACCGATACCGTTGCGTCCACCAATCCGATTTGCTTCTATCAGGCTCTGAAGTGCCGTAACAGGACTTCCGTTGATTTCAACAGGTGTCCCACGTGCAAAAGTAACAGTAAAATGCTCTATATCATCAGGTGCGTCTTTCGGATGGACCCCCATACCGGGATTGATAAACCCTGCCGGTGTCTTCAGCGATTCAAGTCGTCCAGCTTCGTGTGTCAATCCGAGGAGGTTTGCGTCTGTGGAATAGGGTTTCTCGTGTGTCGCAGTAATCGGTAAGTGATGTGCTTGACAGAAATCTATCATCTCTTTCCTACCGCCGAACTTCTTTAGGAATTCAGGATCGCGCCACGGGGCATAGACAGTAAAATGCGGATTGAGCATATTCGTAGCGAGTTGGAATCGCACCTGGTCGTTTCCTCTACCCGTCGCGCCGTGTGTTAAGATAGAGATACCGCGTTTCTCCATCTCTGGAAGCAGTGCTTTGACCGTGACATGCCGAGCGATCCCTGTCGTATTCCAGTACCCGCCTTCATACATCGCTTGACACTGTATCAGGCGGATACCGTCTTCGGCAAGCGCATCTTTTGCATCTACAATAATAGCCTCTTCGGCACCACATGCCAACATCCGTTCTTTAATTTCGGAAACGTCTCGTTCGTCGGGTTGACCGAGGTCCGCCGTAAAGCAGACGACTTTGACCCCGTTATCCACCAACCACTTCGTAATTGTGCAGCTATCCAAACCACCTGAAACAGCGGCACCAATTGTTTTCCCTTTTAATGTATAAATATCCAAAGCTGATCTCCAAAGTATTCTGTTGAGTTATGATAGAATTATACCAATTTTCCGCACCGCTTGCAAGTCTATAAAAATTTGACACACATTCCCAACCATGCTATAATTTTCAACAAAAATTCACATAGGAGGAACAACATGAAACGTTATGGAAATCGTCACGGAAATTCGGGAATCGCTGCCTATGAAGTCGGTAAAGACTTCATCAGGATCCGGTTCACGAGCGGCAGCATCTATCTGTACACTTATGACAGTGCAGGCGAGGATGACATTGAAGAGATGAAAGAATTAGCCAAAGAAGGCGAGGGGTTAACAAGGTTTATCAACGACTTCCGGCCGGGCTATGCACGACGAGAGCGTTAGCTCGTTCGTAATAAGGCAATTATGAAGATTAATTTATTAATTGAGCGAGTTACGAAAAGAACTTCAAGCCGCCGACATCCCTATTAGTGGCTGGGTTATATTACCGAATCACTATCATCTATTGGTTAAAAGTCAACCACTTTCGGTTATCAGTGAACCTTTGCGGCGCGTCCATGCCCGCACAGCCCGTGAGTTAAACCGTCGTGAAGAGCTATCTGGACGACGCGTTTGGTATCATTTCAGCGATCGACAGATGCGCAGCGAAAGACATTATTATACGACACTGAACTACATCCATTACAATCCGACAAAACACAACTACGTCCAAAAACCAAAAGATTGGACATGTTCAAGTCTACATTGGTATGAAAAGCACTTCGGGATTGAATGGCTGCGAGATCTCTGGCGATCACATCCTGTCCGAGATTATGGCAAGGGCTGGGATTGGAAAGATTCAGGTTCATAGTAAGGCGATTCATCGCCTTGTAGTATATCTTCAGATGTAACTGGTTTGTAGTAAGGCGATTTATCGCCTTACTACGAACCGAGTTTACCTCTCATTTGAAGCGGACAAAGCAGTGGTAGTCTGTCACATCTAAACTGACAGGCAGTTAGTAGCAAGGTGTGTCCAAATTTCATAGTTTTCATAGTTAATTCGGGAAGTATCGAATTTTATGAAGTGCTGTGAACTCAAGCTACGATTGGGTTTTTAGCGGTTTTAGCAGCACGTTTGTTGAAGGTTACTATGAAATCCGGATCCTTGAAAAAAGACGTGAACCCCAATAACTTCTTAAAATTGAATGCCCCTGGCTTAGAATAAAAAAATCTTGACATTATCTCCGATACCATATACAATGATTTCCTAAACAAAACATATTTCAGGAAGTAGCAACGTGTTGCAACCCTACGAAGCTCTTGATACGGATGGATATACGGAGGTTTTCTTATGCCGATAATAGACAAAGTTTTTGAATCCCCAGGCCCGCAACCCAATGGAATGCAAGCCACGGCAGAAGGTTTATGGATCCTCGACCAACAGACCAACGAAGTGCATCTCATCGGTTACGACGGCACCATCGAAAAAATACTCGCCACCGGCTCCGACAGAGGCAGCGGTATTACACACGCAGGTCAGACACTCTGGCTGGCATCTACCTATAGCTGCGAAATCCTATCAGCAGATCCAGAAACAGGTGAGACGCTCGCCTCTTTCGAGACACCCGGCGCAGGACAAACCGGGGCACACGGTTTAGAATGGCGCGCCAATAAACTCTGGATAGCCGTACCCCCGTCTGCCACTATCTATCAGGTAGACGTTAAAGACGGTTTCAAGGTGATCCACACGATTCCTGCCCCCGGCGACCGACCCCACGGGATCGCATGGGTCGGTAACGAGCTTTGGTGTGTTGAGACGAACCACCGTGCAATCTTTCATCTCAATCCAGAAGATGGCAGCCATATCGACAAAATTGAGATACCAGAACCGTACCCAGAACCGCACGGAATGACCTATTGGGACGGATACTTCTGGTATTGCGACGCACACACCACAGCCGTGTGCCGCGTCGAGTTACCCTAATGGAAACCATCGGCAGACTTCTGAACATGTGCAAAAATAGTGCGGCGATGAACATGGCAATAGACGAAGCAATCCTCGCCGCACAGAAAGTACAGCCAAATCCAACGCTCCGATTTTACGGTTGGACGCAACCCGCATTCAGTTTCGGTTACTTCCAAAATATTGCCGCAGAAGTTGACGTGGCGGCGTGCCAGGCAGACGGTATTGAACTGATAAAACGGATGACCGGCGGCGGCACCGTTGTGCATGGATGGGAATTGACCTATACACTGATCCTTCCACGAGGCACAGGAGAATTAAGCGTGTCCGAGGCTTATCAACGCATCGGACACTCCCTCGTCAAAGCGTTTCAGAAACTCGGCATCCCCGCGCAGTGCTACGCTGCATGCACCGATACCGCCCCATCCGAACAAAATATTTGCCTCACAAACCCCGCTGAACACGATGTGATGTCAAATAACAAAAAATTAGCAGGCGTTTCTGTTAGGCGTAATCAAAACGGGATCATGTTTCAAGGCTACATCTCCTTGGATCTGCCGTCCCCCGCTATCCTCACACGCGTCTCAAGAGACCCTGAAGTCCAAGAAATACTCCGTGAAAAATCGACAGCTATCAATACAGATGGACGTTCAATAACTCGAAGCACGCTCATCCAAGCAATATCTGAAACATTTAACCTCGGTATTGCGTTTAAATCAGGAAAACTCTCACCGATAGAGCATGCACAGGCAGAAATCTTGGTTGAGACTAAGTATGCCACAGCAGTGTGGAATTTTTCGTAGCTCGCCAACCGAAAACTTGCTATTAAAAAGCGGATGAATCAAGACCAAAAACTTACCAACGCAGTTCTGATCCCCCAAGGGGCATTTATCATGGGCACCGATATTGAACCCTTCTACGGAACCGCATTAGTCAACTCGGCGCATGCGAAACTTGATGAAGCACCGATGCACGTCCGCTTCCTGGAGGCATTTCTTATTGAGCAATATCCCGTGACGAATGCCGAATACGCCGCTTTCGTAGCGGCGACGAATCATCCGCCGCCGCCACATTGGAAAAACGGTAACTTCGCACCTGAGGACGCGAACCTCCCCGTTGTCTACGTCAGTTGGCACGATAGCAACGCGTATGCGCGCTGGGCAGGCAAGCGGCTCCCGACAGAAGCCGAATGGGAAAAAGCGTGTCGGGGGCCCGACGGCAGGATTTATCCATGGGGCAATAGCTTCGTTCCCGATACATCCGAATCCACAGAAACCCCGCCAGCAACTTTACAGATTTTGACAGCGTCCCTGACACCCGTAGGCAGCCGTCCTGCTACAGCGAGTCCTTACAGTGTCGGCGAAGCCGTAGGGAATGTATGGGAGTGGACCGCGGATTGGTATCAATCCTATCCTAATCCGAACCGTCCGGACGCTAAACACACAACCGATGAAAAACAGAAAGCCTTACGCGGCGGCTCCTGGCTGGAAGTGCGCGATAACACAGCAGAACGCTATTTTCGATGCGCCAACCGCTTACATGCACCACCAGCCTATAGTGCTGGAAACATCGGATTTCGCTGTGTTCAAGAGGTACCCCTTGGGCAAACCGAGTCGGTACATGTTCCCGTAGAGCCACTGATTGACTATATCAAACAAAAGAAACTCGCCAATCTACACCTCATTCAAAAGCGGGCGCAAAGGAACAGTTTTAAAGACGCACTAATTGCTTGCGCTCTCATCAGTGGTGCAGTTTACAGCGTTGTCGTAGAACCTGAATTGGCGTTAGGTGGTACGATCGTCGGCATGATTGGTGCAGGGTTTCTTTTTACTGCAAGCGTAAATTTTTGGCGGAGATGGCGCGCCGTCCAGCGAGCAAAACAGGTAGAATCTGATATTTTTTATATTGACGAAATTCCGAAATCAGTATAAACTTTTCGCAAACGAACGCATCTTTTATGGGGGAAAACAATGAACCCGCTATGTTTAGAACACTGTTTGACCGAAACAGAAAAACAGCATTTTGAAGAGAACGGCTTTTTGGTTGTTGAAGATGCCATCCCACAAGAGATGGTCGAGAAGCTAATTGCTGCCGTCGATCGCGTCGGCGCAGAGCACCTCGGAAAAGACGCAATCCCACCCGATGCCAGTTTCAACCTCCTCGACTTCGTCGGTAGAGACGAAAGTTTTATCGAGCTACTCGATTGGCACACAACGTTCCCGAAAGTGTGGGGGATTTTAGGATGGAACATTAAACTCTATCATTCACATCTCATCGTGCTGCCACCGCTGCCAGCCGAAGAACGCGATAAACAGAGAAGACTCGGATGGCACCAAGACAGTGGACGACTTAACATTGAACTCGAAGGCGATCCGCGCCCACGCGTGTCGCTGAAGGTCGCCTACTTCCTCACAGATACATCCGTACCAGGACGCGGTAATTTCTCCGTCCTACCGGGCAGCCATCACCTAAACAAGGTAGAAATGCCAGAGGACAATACCGCCGACCCTGAAAACGCTATAGCTGTGTTCGCGAAACCAGGCACCGCCGTCTTTTTCGATCGGAGACTCTGGCACGCAGCAGGACGCAATACCTCCGACACGATGCGTAAGGTGCTATTTTACGGCTATAGTTACCGCTGGCTCCAACCGCGCGACAACATGACAGTGGAACACGTCATGGAACGCTCCGACCCGATCCGCCAACAGATCCTCGGTAAAAGCACAGGCGGTATGGGATACACCTCCCCGGGCGAAAAAGATGTGCCACTCCGAACATGGATCCAGGAAAACATCGGTGCCGAAGCAGTCGCACACTAACAGAGATAGGAGGCACCAAACCCTATGAAAACTTTGCTTTGCCTGCTGATGGTCCTTATCGTTCCCGCAATCGCCTTTTCACAAACAGGAACAATTGAAGGCACCGTCTATAACAACAACACGAAAGAACCGTTGGCAGGCGCAGAGGTACGGATCCTTCAAACCGATGAACTTCAAAAAACCGATGAAAATGGAAAATTCGTGTTCAGCACCGTTCCTGAAGGCACTTATACATTGGTTACCACAGTGCCCGAGACTGAACTGATACAACGCACCTCGGTGGTCGTCGCAGCGAGCGAAACGCAAAAAATCGACATCTATATCGACCCAGAACAATATCGGCTTGAAGGTGTGGAGGTAACCGAGGAACGCGTTCCGAAGACTGTCACCAAGAAAAGCCTCGAAGCAGCAGAAATCACGCGTTTACCCGGCACTGCAGGCGACGTGCTCCGCGCCTTACCCGCCATCCCCGGCATCGGTGTCGCCAACGATTTTAGCGGTGCACTCTATATCCGCGGCGGCTCCGATGAGGATAACCTCTACTACTTCGATAGGGTCCCTGTCGGTTATCCTTACCACTTCGGGGGTCTCGTCTCCTCTTTGAGCTCCGAAATTATCGACCGCATTGTTGTTTATGCCGGCGGCTACGGTGCCGAGTACGGTGTCGATTCGCAAGCCGTGATTGACATCTATTCAAAGAACGATAGCCCAGCGGATTTGCGTGGGAAGTTTAACCTCAATCTTCTCTACTCAGAGGGGCTCCTCCAAGGTAAAATCGGCGAAAATGGGTTCTGGTACGCAGCCGGACGCAGAAGTTACATAGACTTATTCGTCGGATCCCTCCCATTCGCTACAGGAACGATCACCGCAGTGCCCCGTTTCTGGGATTATCAACTCAAAGCAGGCTACGATCTCAGCGAAAAACATCAATTTTTCTTCAACCTTTTCGCCTCCGGAGACCGATTCGCCCTGAAGTTGGATGGCGAAGGTGTAGACCAAGATTTCAGAGGCGATACCAGCTTTCAAAGTGGTTTTGAGGGCGCAGGTATCCACCTCCGCTCTTTCCTCACACAACGACTTACCTCTTTTCTATCACTCACCCGATCCGACTTTCTATTCGATATCAACCTCGGTCCAGATCTCTCCCTTAACATAGATGCCCCCAGTTACACCCTCCGCGAAGACCTCACTTATGAGATAAATCCGAGACACCGTTTAGAATCAGGGTTAATCCTTGGCCTTGAACCGGGGCAGGTCACCGGCACTTTCACGCGGATACCTGACGAAGGCGAAGTAGATTATGACATCCGCTTCGAGGAAAAGATCCCTATAGATGAATATGTCCGCGGACAACGTCTTGAAGGCTACCTGCAAGATAGGTACACCTTGCTACCTTTTCTATCGGTAGTGCTTGGACTCCGTTTCGATTATTTTAACCGTACGGACGAACTCTCTATCCAGCCGCGAGGCAGCCTGCTCGTAGAACTCCCTAACAGTTCTGAACTCCAATTCGCTTACGGAGTCTACAATCAGAACCCAATACCAGCACTCCTCTCACCTACGATCGGGAACCCTGCCTTAAAACCAAGTCGCGCCAGCCATTACATCCTTGAACTCAAACGACAACTCTCACAACGGACAGAAATCAAAATGGCAGCCTATTACAAAGACTTTTCAGGCTTAGCGACAGTTGACGAAGAAGCCGCTTATCTCAATCAAGGGGTCGGTTACGCACAAGGTACCGAGATATTCCTGCGACATCAGCGTGGAGACCGGTTTTTTGGCTGGATTTCCTACGCCTACGCCCTCTCTAAACGCCGTGACCGTACCGGCGAACCCTACCGCCCTTATTCCTTTGATCAGACGCACGTCGCAACATTCGCCGCCAGCTACAATCTCACCCCGACATGGGAATTCGGCGCGAAATGGCAATATCGCACGGGTAACCCAGACACACCCGTTGAAGACGCAAGAATCCAAATCGATCCAAGGAATGGAATGCCTATCTATATCCCTATCTATGCTGAAACGAACTCCGCCCGATTACCGGCTTACCACAGATTGGACCTGCGCGTCAGTAAAACCTTCCAATTTAGCGGATGGAAACTCGGCTGTTTCTTAGAACTCCTGAATACTTACAACCGAAAGAATTTGCTCAATTACAACTACAGCGACGATTTCAAAGAGCGAAGAGACATCAACCAGCTGCCTCTCTTTCCTTATTTCGGAATCACAGCCGAATTTTAACGGACATCAGGAGACAAAGCGTTGAAACACCTATTTATCCTTTTAATGTGCATAGTCCCATTCACTGCCTTCGCACAAACCGAACCCGAAGCGGATGAAACATCACAGGCCCCCGTTGTGTTCGACCCAATAACGGTTGAAGCGGAGAAGATAGAAAAAAAACCGAGACATACCCTGGACGACAACTTTATCAAGCGCGCCACAGGCAGCGCAGGCGACCCCCTACGCGTTTTAAATCACCTCCCCAGTATCGGAGTCCTGAACGATTTCGTCGGCGTTCTCTCGGTACGCGGCGGCGGCCCCGAGGATAATCTCTACTATTTCGATCGGCTGCCGTTAGGATATCCCTACCATCTCCACGGAATCGTCTCAACTGTCAACGCTGACGTGATAGAAAATATTGAGGTGTACCCCGGCGGATACGGGGCAGAATTCGGTGCCGATTCACAAGCTGTAATCAACATCAACTCACGCACGATAACCGATACACAACTCGGTGGCGCGATCAACGCTAATCCCATCTATTTCCAAACTTTCCTTGAAGGGAATATAGGACAACGCGGATATTGGTACGCCTTCGGACGCCGCAGCTATATGGGTCCCCTTTTTGAACTGCTACCGAATTTGTTAGCGATTGAGAATAATTTGGTGACCGAAGTCCCAAGTTTCTGGAGCTATCAGGCAAAGGGTGTTTACCAATTAAATAACACGCACAGGTTCGTTATTAATGCAATCGCAGCAGACGATTCCGGCGAATTGAACTTCACAGCGGATGAAGTCTCTGACAGCGATCTGCGAGGCCCCCTCAGCTCCGATAACCCCTTCGATTCACAAGGGATCCATCTCCATTCTGAGAAACAAGATGTCTTCGAGTCAATCCTATCACTCACGCGTTCCTTTTCGCGCACGGAACTTGATTTCGGGGACGACTACTTCTATCGGAACGCACGCAGCGTTTATGCCCTGCAAGGCGACCTTAAGTACTGGGTCAACCATCCGAAGACACTGCTGGAATCCGGTTTCGTTTTTTCAAATCTCCCGACCTCGCTCATGAGTATCGGGGCACGACCATTTGAAGAAGGCGATCCAGACTACGACTTTCGGCTTAAACAAGATGGAGCGAAAATCCGAACCAACATATCCGAAAGCCTGCACCGGCTTGAAGGCTACGGACAAGCAACACAGGACTTCCCTTCCCCCGCTTACGTCGACCTTTATGCAACTGTCGGAATGCGCGCAAGCTATTTCAGTCTCATAGACAACTTTTCACTCCAGCCCCGTGGTCTCCTCGGTGTGACGCTCGGACCTAATTTTGCGAATACTGATCAACTGCACCTTTTTCCGGTAGACATCCGGCTTATGTACGGCAGTTATGTTCAAAACCCGCAGCTGTATCAAGTTGTGCTCGGCAAGGAAAACCCAGACATTGCCCCAAGCCTCGCAAGGCACTATGTTATCGCATTGGAAAAAGTTTTAGAATCTGAACCGAAGGAAACAGAGACAAACGCACCTCAAAAGAAGAAACGCTTACCGACACGCACAACCCTCGAAATCGCTGGCTATTACAAAGACCTTCGCGATATGATTACCTATAACGAATCCGAAAGACGTTATAAAAACCAGCGGACCGGACACGTGAAAGGCGTTGAAATTTCATTAGATCATAAAATAGGCGACGCATTTCGGAGTTGGGTCTCTTATGCCTATACCCTCTCTAAACGCCAAGATTCCCCAAGGGAGGACGAGCGTTTTTATATGTATAACACACCGCATGTCGCCACGATCGGCATGAATTATCAGACAGATACATGGGAATTCAGCGCAAATTGGCAATACAAAAGCGGTGTCCTCTATTCCCCCTTGTTAGATAGAGAACCCTACACCAATCCCTTTACGAAAAACAAAACGTGGCTACCGATTTATGGGGACCCTGAGCGCACGGCAGCATATCACCGCTTAGACCTACGGTTCCACCGGTCAGTCGTGAATATTGGCAGATGGAAGTGGGGATTTACCGCAGAACTGTGGAACGCTTATAATCGGACCAATTCCCTTCAAGTGCGCTACAACAAGAATTATACAAAACAGGTACCCATTGCCCAATTGCCTATAGTTCCATTCCTGGCGGTGACGTTGGAATTTTGAGAAATCTATCCAATTGAAATTTATTTACTCTATTTTGTCTCCTTTTTCGTCTTTATAATATATGGATTTAGAACTGAAATGCCCAAGTATAAGTATAAAAAAAAACAGGATTTTTCAAAACCTTTTAGTTAAGGAATACTCTGAACTTTATGAGTAAAATTAATGCCGATAAATCCCTCCCAATCGACCAAATCCTGTGCGGCGATAACCTTGAGCTTATCAAGGATTTACCAGATTCCAGCATTCACTTGGTAATTACGTCTCCGCCCTATTTTCAGCAGCGCGACTATGGCGGTGGCATGGGCAATGAAACAGAAGTCAATGAATATATTGATAAGTTATTATGCCTCTTTCATGAATGCGTCCGTGTTGTTAAAAACGACGGTAGTATCGTTTTCAATATAGGCGACAAATACAAAGATAGCAATCTACTTCTCGTTCCATATCGTTTCGCGCTTGCCGCGACGGAAACAGGATTGGTTAAACTCGTCAACGAAGTCACATGGGTTAAACGGAACCCAACCCCGCGGCAGTTTCGTCGTCGTCTCGTTAGTAGTACCGAACCGTTCTTCCATTTTGCCAAATCAGACGACTATTTCTATGATATCAAAGCCTTCTTAGCACGGGAGAATACACAAAAACAGCGAAACAGGAAAGGCAGCACGAAGCTTGGGCAGCGGTATTTTGAACTCATTGCGGAATCTGAACTGTCTGAAGCGGAAAAAACTGTTGCCAAGCGTGAACTTACGGAAGTTATTCAGGAAGTCCTTCAAGGGCAAATATACGATTTTCGGATGAAAATTCGGGGCATTCATGCCGAGCCGTTCGGTGGTCAAATAGGGGGGCGCACGTTGCAATTGAAAAATAAAGGGTTCACAATCATTCGGATGCACGGCAATAAACTCAAGCGCGATGTGATTGAAACGTCTGTCGCTGCTGTCAAAGGAAACAAACATCCTGCAATCTATCCCGTGGAAGTTGTAGAAGAATTTGTACACCTCCTCACGCCCGCCGGTGCCTTGGTTCTTGATCCGTTCATGGGTTCTGGGTCAACCGCGGTCGCTTGCAAAAAACTGGGGAGGTATTATATCGGGTACGACATTAATGCTGAATATTGTGAAGATGCGCGTCAGCGTGTTTCAGAAATGCCGAATGCAGCACTGCACCTATTCGAGGGTAAACAATGAACAACAAAGTGCGGTCAATTTTGGAAGAGGCGTATCAGCTTGCAGAGTCAAGCAACAATACATATTCTGCCCTCTCAGCAACCCAAGAAAATTGGATTAAGATTATCGGCGAAAAAGCCGAATCTCAAAAAGGGGTTCTTGCAGTTCTGACTACCTCTCTCACGAAAAAGATTGAAACCCCAACCCAAGATGTTTGCTATCATAAAAAAGGGCTCTCAAACGGCTATTCAGGAAGAGTTTTCGATACCCAGCACATAACACCTTTTATCCGAGAGAAGTTTCAAAGATTTGCAATGCAGGGTGGTAGTGGATGGTTAACCCGCTCACTTGAACAAGCTCACCCTTATACTTTAGAATACCCTGGCAGGATTCTTGATAAAGCAGTAAAGGAGGCTTTCCTTCGGATTCTCCATGATATTGAGGAACATCAATCTGATCCGAAACAATATCTCCAAGCACTATTCACCGTTTTGATTAACTTAATGGAAAGATCGCAAGTTAATCTGAGTCTACTTGAAGAAACCAATGAAAGCTCTACCCGGCACTCACAATCGGATACAATAACAATTGAGAATATAGTGAATCTCTTGAAATATCACTTCTCCTACGACTATAGCACTTCCGGTGCTTCACGGCTTCCGGTGCTGGCGGTCTTTTCTGCCTATGAAATGCTTATGTCAATTGAACGATATGAAGGCAAAACACTTTCGCCGCTCAAGAGTCATACCACATCGGATACTAAATCTGGCGGAATTGGGGACATTGAGGTACTTGACGAAAATGCGAATTTTTTTGAGGCAGTTGAAATTAAACACAACATTCCAATTTCACCAGATCTCGTTCAAGGTGCATATCAAAAGTTTGCTGATACTTCCGTTTGTCGTTACTACTTACTCACTACATCCGAACCGAACGTTGATGATCCAAGCAAGGTAGACCAATGGGTTCAGAAAATCCACAGACAACACGGTTGCGAAGTGATTGTTAACGGCATCCTTCCTTCACTAAAATACTATCTACGATTGCTGCGTAATCCTAAACTCTTTTTAAATTGTTACTCGAAGAATCTTCAGGGAGATTTCAATCAGAATACAGATATCAAGGAAGTTCATTTACATCACTGGAATGAGTTGTTAAGCAACCCACTTTAAACGGTGGTGTTGGAAACCATGGTGCCACCCCGCTTTAGTATGTTTTAGGACTTACGCAATAATTTAAAAAGGAGGCAACGCTTTTGGGCAAGTATCTATCTTTTTCACCCAAATTTCAAAAGATCGCGATTTCTTTCTTTGTTATCGCGCTGTTGCATGCTGCCATCGCCAACACATACGCTGAGACGCATAACAACCAGATTAAAGCATATCGCACACACGAGAGCGTCGAAATTGACGGCGACCTCACAGAAGCGGATTGGCAGCACGCGGAACCGATGGACCAGTTCGTGCAGGTCGAACCGTCCGTAGGTGAGAACATGACTGAACCCATGCATCTTCGGATCCTCTACGATGATGAGAACATCTACTTCGGTTTCACCTGTTTCGATTCAGACATGTCCAAACTCATCGCCAACGAAATGCGAAGGGATGCCCGCGATCTACACGAAAACGACAACGTTTTTGTGCTATTGGATACATATAACGATAAACGGAGCGGCTTCTTCTTTCGGATGAACCCCCTCGGTGCAATACAAGACAGAGCCATCACGAATAGTGGCGATTCCATGAATACGGATTGGGATGCCGTTGTCGCATGTAAGTCAAAAATTAACGATACTTATTGGACAGCAGAACTCCGTATCCCGTTTAGTCAACTCCGCTTTGAAAAGAACGACCCGATGACATGGGGCATCAATGCTGGACGCGGCATCGCTCGGCATCGAGAAGAAGGGATATGGATGCCCGTTCCCTCCTCCTACGGCGGTAGGGCAAAATACCGAACAGCGCATGTCGGAAGCCTCGTCGGATTAGAAGGCATCGCGCCCTCTCGAAACCTTGAATTCCTTCCCTACTTTCTGCCCGGAATCACACAGGTCAATGACGACAACGGCACGCTCCAAACCACAAGCGAATTCAAACTCGGATTTGATGCAAAATACGGCATCACCTCAAACCTCACGGCTGACATCACTTATAACACCGACTTCGCACAAGTTGAAGCCGATGAGGAACAGGTAAATCTTACCCGATTCAGTCTCTTCTTTCCTGAGAAACGTCCGTTCTTTTTGGAAGGTGCAGGGCTCTTCGATTTCGGCGTGCCACGGACGAGTTCCCGGCGACCGCCACCGATGCTCCTTTTCTATAGCCGGCGGATCGGTCTTGCAGAAGGGAACGCGATCCCGATTATCTTTGGCGGAAAAGCGAGTGGCAAGGTCGGGTCTTACGGCGTAGGGTTTCTCAACGTCCTCACAGATAAGTTCTACGAGGCTGGCACAGACGCAGATGATCCAATTGACATCCCGCGCACGAACTTTTCTGTGATGCGGATTACCAAAGATATTGCTGCCGGTTCGCGTATCGGCATGATGGTGGTCAATAAAGATGAATTCGCGGACTACAATCGCGCAGGCGGTTTCGACTTTGAATATCGACCGAGCGATCGTTTAAATGTACGCGGTATGTGGGCCCGGACTTTTGAACCCGGTATGTCCGGCGAGAATAACGCTTGGTACCTCGGTTCCCGATGGCAGGATAATCGTTTCCGGCTGGCGGGGTCTTATACAGATATTGATGACGATTTCAATCCCGCTGTCGGATACGTGCGCCGTACCGGCATCAGGAACCTCCGAGGCGAGGCACGTTGGCTCCCAAAACCCCAAAAACTGGGAATCCGACAGCTCTGGACAGGACCAGAGGTGAACTATATCCTCAACCCCAACAACGAATTAGAAGAATGGAACATCTCTTACATCAAT
Organism: Candidatus Poribacteria bacterium; assembly: GCA_963668035.1. Taxonomy (GTDB): domain Bacteria; phylum Poribacteria; class WGA-4E; order WGA-4E; family WGA-3G; genus WGA-3G. The sequence continues at coordinate 4,324,909 of OY764073.1, forward strand.
TGGCTTGAATTTGACACAGGAGACTACATCTTTGTCAGCGGTAGGCGCAATTTTGAGCGATTGAACGAGGTTTTCGATTTCCGAGATGACATAGAAATTCCGATAGGCGATTACCAAGGCAACGCGTATAATGTCCGTATCTCCAGTAATGATAGCCGTCCAATTGGTGCCACCCTCGGCGGTGGCATTGAGGATTTCTACAACGGCACAGTCCGGAGAGCATACCTCCAAACCACGCTTAAGCCGAATGGACACATAAGCCTGAGCGCGCAATACCAATTTAATCAGGTCGTGAACCTACCAGACGCGTATTTTACCGATGGACAGCCCCGTCCGGTTTATGTCAATCTTTTCAGAGGCAGACTGGACTACTCCTTTTCTACAGGGCTTTTCGCTAAACTCTTTGCCCAATGGAATGCTGATACGAACGTCGTGTCTACGAACTTCCTTATCAACTACATCTATCGCCCAGGCAGCGATTTCTATTTTGTTTTCAATCAGACCTATGATACCAACGGTACTACTAAATCCCGCCTCCTCGATTCAACCGTTGTCGCAAAGATGACTTATTGGTGGAATCCTTAAAAAAATTGACACAACGGTAAAAATATGGTATAATTGAAACATGTTTACACTAAGCTTGCGGAATTTTACTAAATTTTGTAAACATTTTGGTAGTACTTAACGTTAAAATAAGTACTTGCGAATGGTCTTTAAATATTTTTGCAACGCCGGTTTCGGTTAGCTCCACATAGTGATAACATTTTGGGAGATAACATTTTGAGACCGAAACCCCTCTTCTGTTCATAGGAGGAAATCAATGAATAGCAGAACTGCCGGCATGCTCAGTCAAATGCAAGCGCGGCGCGCTGAGCGTAAGAAACCGAAGCGTTTTGTCGCATTGAAAAAGGTTGCCTTGGATGCCAGTCAGCAGGAGCACATCTCCAACGCACAGGCAAATCTGCCGAAACACCCCGTCACGCAAAAACATATTAAACAGAGTTCCACCGCGTTTACAGTCGCTATGTTGTTTCACGCCCTCATCGCTATATTCATTGCGACCTACGTTATCGTCGATCAGATTGAAGTTATGGATGAAACGTTTAATATCAGTATCGTCACAGAAGAATTAAAAGCGAAACGCCGATTCATAGGTAGGGAAAGACCGAAGTTCAACAAGGCGACCCCGGCACAGCAGAAACTTGTCCTCAATCAACCCGTAAGGACGAACACCGCCCAATTACCAGCAAAAGATGGGCTCACAATTCCGCAAGGCCCGGAAACCGCACTGGACCTTACATCCTCCGGAATTGATGAAGGTCCTGCAACCATAGATTTCAACCGGAATTTTGTAAAACCGGCAACCACGATCCAACCCGAAACGAAGGCACCCAGCTTTGAGATAGAACGGGACGTACCAACACTGATTGATAAACTTGATACGCCTGAACCCGACGCAGAACTCGGGGTCGGAAACATAGAGTTTACCACTGAACCGGGCATTACTAAGCCTACGTATAAATTTAGGGTGAAACCGAAATATCCGGACAGCGCTAAAAAGGCAGAGAAGGAAGGCACCGTTATTTTGCAAGCAACCATCGATGAAAACGGCATCCCAAAAGACATTGTCGCATTGACAAACCTCGGATTTGGGTTTGAGCAAGCAGCGATAGAAGCTCTGAAAAAAACGACCTTTCGCCCAGCCACCAAGGCCGGTAAACCTATCAGCCTTGAACAGGTTCAAATACCCTACGAATTTAAACTCGAAGACAACTAAGAAATAGGTTGTTTGAAAACAAGAAAAATCCGAAGTTTACCCAATTTTTAGTAAACCTTTCGCCGCGAAATTTCGTACCAGACTAACAACAGATTGTCGAGCCGTATCGGCAATCTGCGTCTGTTCGAATGTCAATTGCGCAATTTCTGCTTCAACGACTTCTGCTTGCGATGCTGACATATTTTCAAGGAACCGATTGTGTATTGCTGATGGCGCATTATGGAGCGCAAGCGCTAAAGTCGGGTTTTCTAATACTTGCAGGATCGTTTTGATCGCTTCATCCTCTAAATCGCTTAAGTCTTCAAAGGTAAACAGTTTTTCGGAGACGCGCGCGACCACCTCCGGTTGCCGCTCCGCTAACCTTTCTAACAACAGATTCTGATCTGCTATGTCCATATAGGATAGCAGTTTAGCAAGGTTTGCCGCCCCCTCACCCAAGAACGTCGTCTTTTGGAGTGCCTCCTTAATCCTCGCAACCTGTTCTTCCCAAATTTGTGTCGCGCGTTCGGCATCAACGATCTCTATTGTCGTCACCTTCTCAGCGATACGCGCCTGCTTATCAAAGGGTAACATCGCGAAAATTTTTCCAGCATGCGCCGCGAGCGCGTTTTCAGTGTCTTCATTTTTAAACTGTGCACACAGCGCAAAAAACAGCGCAGCGTCGTTATCATCTACATCTTGGAACGCCCCTAAAACGACCTGTGGATGTGTTTCGTCCAGCAAAACCGTCAACGCTTGTAGCGCAGCTTCATCTAAAAATGGCGGATTCGCCTGTGCAGCTGTATTAGGATCCGACACCTTGCACCCCCCTTTCGCCTGCCCCCACTTCACCGATGTGGTAGGTAGATTCTCCTGAAGCATTGAGGGACTTTAAAGCGGGATCAATAGCATCAGGCGCGATCGCAACCACCATCCCTATTCCCATATTGAAGACCCGGTACATCTCTCTCTCTTCAACATCTCCTTTTTCTTGTAAAAACCGAAAAATCGGCGGGATCTCCCATGTCCCTTTCCGAATGTCAGCGACGCACCTCTCTGGCAGAATCCGCAGCACATTCGCAGGCAAACCGCCCCCAGTGATATGTGCCAGCCCTTTAATCTCACAGACCTTACGAAGTTCTAAAACAGATTTCACGTAACTTTTGTGGCACGCTAGCAACGCTTCCCCCACTGTTGTAGAGAGTTCCGGCAAGTACGTATCAACATCGTAGCCACACCTGTCAAATACAATGCGGCGGACAAGTGAAAAGCCGTTGGTATGCAAACCTGTTGAACCTAAGCCGATCAGCTGATCGCCGGGGACAATTTTTTCACCCGTAATCACGTCCGCCTTCTCAACTGCACCGACAATAGTGCCTACCAAATCGTACTCACCCGGCGTATAGATATCTGAAAGTTCCGCGATCTCACCACCGATTAAGGCACAACCGATCTCCCGGCATCCCGCCGCAAGACCCGCCACGATCCCTTCAATCACCGCCGGCTCCACTTTGCTGATGCCGATGTAGTCTAAAAAGAAAAGCGGCTCCGCACCCTGCACAACAATATCGTTACCACAATGCGCAACAATATCAAAGCCGACAGTGTCGTGCCGCCCTACTCTAAACGCGACCTTTAGTTTTGTGCCGACACTATCTGTACTGGAAACAAGCACGGGTTCTTGATACGATTTAAGAGCAAAAAGCCCGCCGAACCCCCCAACATCGCTGAGCACTTCCGGACGGTAGGTGGTTTGGACGAGCGTTTTAAGCCGTGCTATCGCCTCAGATTCCGCTTCAAAGGAGACACCCGCATCGGCGTACGTCAACTGCTTTTTATTGCTTTCCATCTGATTTCTCTTGTTCCTTCAACAATTGTCTGCGAAGTGGAGAGACGTTTTGTCTTGGTCTTAACAGACTAACGACTAACACAATACCGCTAATCCCTAAAGCAGCGAGCACACCGATCTCCTGCGCGGCATCCGGTTTCATGTTCGGCTGTAGCTTCTCAATGAGTAACGGCAGAACCCGACTCAAGACCATGCCAAGGATCGCGCAAATAAGCAGAGAGACAAGCGTACTGCGTCCTTGGGCTGTGCCTATCGGATTCGGTTTTCTTCGTTTACTATCTTTTTTATTCGGACCCGTGAAAATGAGCATAAAAATTTCCCTCTAACCTACATAATCAACGGCAGTTGTTCTGAAGATTCCTTCACAAGCGGAATCGGATACTCGCCATCGAAACAGGTGGTGCAAAAATCTTGGGGTGCCTTCACTGACTTTAGCAAGCCTTCAATGCTCAGGTACCCGAGGCTATCGGCGCGGATATACTTGCGTATCTCCTCAATCGTGTGTGAACTCGCGATCAACTCCTTACGCGTCGGTGTATCCACCCCATAGAAGCATGGGAACTTATTCGGCGGCGATGCGATTCGGAGATGTACAGCTGTCGCGCCGCCCTGCCGAACGATTTTAATAAGTTTTCTGCTATTGGTCCCACGCATAATGGAATCATCTACGATCACAACCCGTTTGCCGCGCAACACATCGCGCACCGGGTTCAACTTCACCTTCACCATGAGCTCTCGGATATCCTGCGTAGGATTCATAAAAGAGCGACCAACAAAAGGGTTCCGAGACAAACCTAAATCAAAAGGAATACCAGCCTCTTCAGCGTATCCGAGCGCAGCAATAGTCGCCGAATCGGGCACCGGGATTACGACGTCTGCTTTGACAGGGTGCTCGCGCGCCAACTGCCTGCCGAACTCTCGACGCGTGTTGTTGACACTATGCCCGAACATCGTGCTATCCGGCCGCGCCAGATAGATATATTCAAAGATACACTGCGATAACGCCGACTGTCTCTGATGAAACCGCAATGTCTCCAAACCGCGCTGCGCAGAGCGCGTAAATACCAATTCCCCCGGCTCCACCTCACGTATCGGCTCCGCTTCAACGACATCAAACGCACACGTCTCAGAGGCTAAGACATACGCATCATCGAGCTTGCCGAGCCATAACGGACGGAACCCGTAGGCATCGCGGGCACCTATCAGCGTCGTTTTATCCATACATACAAACGAATACGCACCTGCAACGCGCCGCAGCGCGTCAATGATCCTATACTCTAACGCCTGTTTCCGCGAATGTGCTATCAAGTGGAAAATAACCTCCGTATCCAAACTCGTGCTGAAGATGGAACCCGCATCCTCCAAATGGTTCCGAAGCTGCACAGCATTGACAAGATTACCGTTATGACCAAGTGCAAGCGGGCCCTGTTTATAATTTCGGACCAAAGGTTGCGCATTCTCAAGCGTGCTTGCTCCCGCCGTTGAATAACGGTTGTGCCCAATAGCGATATGACCTTTCAGCTTCCCTAAAGTCTCAGCACTAAACACAGAGTGAACGAGACCCATACCGTGGTGATACGTAAATTTCTCACCATCTGATGCGATAATCCCACTGCTCTCTTGCCCGCGATGCTGAAGGGCACGTAACCCTAAATAGGTTAACTCTACCGCTCTTGGATGCCCGAAGACACCGAAAACACCACATTCGTCCTTTGGTTTATCATCATACTGCATTTTGATGGGTAAAACCTCCAGCATACGCTTTTATAGTAAAGTGCAAAAATAAGCAGACATTTTTAGAATCCGGAAAACGCCCACCCCGCTGGCGAGGTTTCCTAACCTCGCCAGCGACTTGCGCGGACATGTTCTCGTTAGAAAGTGCACAAGTCTTATATTGCACAGCTATGCTTGTTCTGCACTCGCCTCAGTATCTTCCACACCTGCTAACCTATATCCCAATATCGCACCGATAGGAACAGCGAGGATATACCAAATTTCGATCGGTAAACCGAGAGACACCCACCCCCGCATCGGTAACGAAACAACATACGCGAGCGTTTTAAGCACAGGGAGCAGCAACGCCAAAATCAGATTCGGTGTCCCAAATATCTCCCACGGCACGTTAAGCAGCGCAAGCAAACCGACAACGGCAGGCGGCCCCAAAAACGCCCCAGAACAGAGCGGTTTCAACGGTATATCAATGCCGAACCGCCGACTCACAAACCGCATCCCTATACCCGCGCCCATAACCACGACACCATACGTGACAACTAACGAAAGGAGCAGAAACAGACCGACCCAGAAACCGTGATTGACCCGATCCCCAAGCAGCAGCCCCCAAATAAAATCCTCAAACACAAACAGGCAAACCCAACCACCTATCAGTCCGATGATAGCCCCGGTAGCAAGCTGCCCAAGCGTCAATATAAAACTATTTTTTCCCATATACGCTAATCCTCTTTTTTCAAAATAACGATCCGATTGCTATTAGTGCCCCGTTTGTTGTTAGAAACGCCCCAGCAATTCGCTGTTTTCGTGAAATCCTGCATGTTAACTATGAGTCCCTCAGGTATAAGTCCAGCATCTAAAGACGCTTTAGCGACCGCGTCTTCTAAAAACACAGTGCCTTTTCTAACTTCACCCACTTCAAAGGCAACGCGACCGCCATGCTTTAGCACGCGTCGAAGCTCCACAAAGACATCTGTCATCCGAGCCACCCAATCCTCCAACGATCCTGATTGCCAAATTTTGCCCTGCTCCATCTCTATACCACAGAACCACATCCGTAACCAATTGTCTCGGATGTAGTCAATCGTATCAAGAAAAGGCGGAGACGTAACAACAAGGTCAACCGAGTCATCCGCAATTTGCGGCGTTCTATCGGCAGATTCGGTGAGCAGCAGTGCATCATCTCGCCAAAAACAGGCGGGTAAGCTGTGCCGCAATAATTGTTTAGATTTGCGATAGATCAACGCCTTCGTATCCCGATATTCCGGTTTCTGATTTCGTTTTTTGTTAATCCGCCGTTGGGAAGCAACCGAAGCTGCCAGATTCGGCGGTAGCGTGAAAACGGAGAAAAACCCCGGAGAATGTCCCGTTAGACGCCCACACGCCACCATTTGCAACCAAGCATCAACAGTATCCAGCTCTTCTTGTTGGAAATAAGTCCGCCAACCGTAAATCTCTTGCAGTGTCTCCTCGTGAAAAAACACGAGAAGTTCCTCGTCAATTTCAATTACTTCAGGCGTAGGCAGGTGAACTGCTTGTAAGCGTTCTTCAACCGCCGCTAACGCCGGTGGATTGAGACGAGGGTATGTAAGGACTTTAGACAACGGATTTATATCATTGCCGATGACACGGTGTCCATGCAGCTGTGCCTCTATCAGTGTTGTCCCGCGCCCCATAAACGGATCGTAAACCACAGATTCCGAATTGCAGAACTTCTGAATAAAATATGCCGGTACCTGCGGTTTGTAACATGCACGATATGAAACCTCATGAATAGAATGTCCCGCCCGCTGTTTCGCTGTCCAAAATTTATCTACATGCGTAGGCAGGCGAACTGTGTAATCGTTGGGTCTGTTGAAATCAAAGGCTAATTGCATCAGCTAATAATTAAAAGCAATCATTTCCTCGCTTTTATTTTGCGTAAAATACTGCAATGACCTCATCAAAATAATCAATCGAACTGTATAGGATTCAGGAAGATCAAATATATTTGGGTGATTTTGTTCGGATAAGACTACTCTATTTTTTATTTCAATAGTTCTTAAAAACTGATTGAACTCACCTAAATCGAGAACGCCATTATAATGACCATTGGTATTATTGAAATAGGGAGGATCAAGATATAAAAAAGCGTTATCCACACAAGCAAACGCTTTATAATCCGCATTCATTATTGTTAAGTCTTGAATAGTTTTGCTTAAATTCAACAATGAATCAGGATCTATTTTGGGACATGAGCTCCCCTTTCTGATAGGCGAATTGAATTTGTTACTTGAATTGAATCTGATTTTCCCCGAAAACGCGTTCTTCGCAAGATAAAGGAAGTTCGCCGCCCCCTCCACCCCGTTCTCTAAACATAGATTCCTAACTTGGTAATAATACTCGGTAGAAGAATTATTGTAATGTTCGTTATACAGTTCCCATAACCTAACTGGAGATGTTTGAACTTGCCGTATCAAGTTTACAACAATAGGGTTATTGTCGTTATAGGTAACGCGATGAGATCCAAACCTATCGCACGCATAAAGAGAGAATGCCCCTCCGCCTCCAAATATATCATAAATACGACCTGCCAGGTTATCAGGTATTATTTTATCAAAAATATCTTTGAAACCTGCTTTACAGCCAATATAGGGAATTATCTTTAGATTCGTCCGCTTGTTTGTTACAACAAACTCGGATTGCTGTCCACTCGTCCAGTCCTTATTCATTATTATATACCATGCCGTTTTTTGATTCAAGTCTAAATCGCGTGCCAAATTGTTTTTCTATTATATCATTATGCAACACAAATGTCAAAAAACTTTTTCGCCAGAGAATTCGTTTGACACAATTTTAATTTTCAATTAAACTATTACCACAAAACATCGGACGTTCAATCTTTCATCAGAGGCGGCAGCTTCAATGCCACTTCCAAAGGAGATTCTCATGGCAAAAGTCCTTGTACTATCAGGTGAAAACCACCGTTTTAATGCAAGTGCGAGCATCATCCACGATTTTCTTTCTCAAGACGCCCACATTTCAGCAACGCTAACCGACGATAAAGGGATTTTAGCAGCATCCGAGTTAGACACCTATGATGCGTGTGTCTTCGGTACCGGTTTCACGCGCACAGAACGCCAAGAAGACGGTTCCGTCGCACGTGTATCCGATTTAACGCAAGACCAAGAGGAGGGTTTATTCGGATTTGTAAGCGAAGGCAAGGGGTTAGTCGGTATCCACGGCACCGCGTGGTGGATCGGCGGTCGCGCCATGGACCTCATCGGTGGCGCTGCGAATTGGCATCCCCCCGGTTCAACTTTTACCGTCCACATTGAGGATAGCGAGCATCCCACAACCCAAGGCATTGAAGATTTTGATGTAGAAGATGAAATCTATATCTCTGCACACGATCCGCATATCCATGTCTTGGCATCCGCCGAATGGTTCGGCAAAGCACACCCGATGGCATGGGTAAAGTCTTACGGCTCCGGACGCGTCTTCTACACAACATTAGGGCACGGACCCGGCACCTTTGAGCGTGCTGGCATGCAGAAATTCCTCACGCAAGGCGTGAAATGGGCAGCGGCAGCGTAAGATTTCTGGAGCGAGGCATAACTGCCTCGCCACACCACATTATCGTAGAGACATGCAGCACCTAAAAATCACAGCAATAGAGACTGAGGTCGTCCAAGTAAACCACCGCGGCAATTGGCTCTTCGTCAAGCTACATGCCGATAACGGCACAATCGGTGTCGGTGAAGCATCACACGGTAGGGATGACAATGGTGTTCAACACATCATCGACACTCTCAAACCCGCACTCGTCGGATGGAATCCGTTTCAACTCGAAACATTCCGTCAACGGTTCTATCGGGACACCGAAAGCCACACATATCACACAGCACTCAGCGGAATTGAGCAGGCGATGTGTGATCTGGCAGGCAAGGCGTTAGATGTCCCCAGTTACCAACTGTTCGGTGGCAAATGTCGCGAAAAAATCCGTCTCTATGCGAATATCAACCGCGCAACTGGGGATCGCAGCCCGTTCGGGTTCGCGAATAACGCCGAACGCGCCGTCGCCGAAGGATTTACCGCCATAAAATGTGCGCCCTTCGACGATGTCTCCGTTGCAAATATCTCGCGCGGGAGCCTAACACCCGCCATCTGTCTCGGTATCGATCGTATCCGCACCATTCGCGCCGCTATCGGGGGCGACATCGATCTGATGGTAGATTGCCATAGTCGCTTTAATCCGGGTATCATCATTCAGGTCGCAAAAGAATTAGAGGATTTACATCTCTTTTGGATTGAGGATGCCGTTTCGCTGGACAATTTAGATGCATTCGCACATATCAGTCGCTCCATCGGCATCCCCATCGCAACGGGTGAACGTTTACGGACCCTCACAGATTTTGAGCGGCTGCTCACCGAAACACACGTTGATTATATCTTACCGGATGTCAAACATGTCGGCGGCATATCGGGGTTGAAGAAGATCGCGACGCTCGCTGCTGCGCGAAACGTTATGGTAACACCCCACAATCCGAGCGGGCCCGTCGCAACTGCCGCGAGCGTGCAATGCATGGCAAGTGTAACCAATTTCGCAATCCTTGAATACGCATGGGGAGAAGTCGAATGGCGTGCCGAGCTCACTGAACCACCTGAAAAAATCAGCAACGGGTCCATTGAAGTCCCTAACCGAGCAGGATTAGGCATCTCACTGTAGGTTGGGTTGAATGCAGAGAAACTCAACTGAAAACTCATAACCATTCAGGAGAAACAAAATGATATTCAATAATATTGCCTCCCTAAAAATAACACCAAAATTCCTTCTATTTTCTCTTTTTCTCAGTGTTGCCACACTTGTCGGATGTATCGGAAGCATGCAGACAACGACAACCGAAGCAGAAACCGATGAAACCGCATCCACTGCGGAAATGGAAGCACCACGCGCCCTTGCGGAACTCCAAATTTCTACGCCTAAAACGAATTATGCTGTGAAGGAAGCCATTCCGTTGGAACTCAACATCCAGAACGGGAAATTTGACCTCCTTGTGCCCTTCTTCAGCCTCGCCACGAAAGGCGCGTTCACGCAAATAACTGTCAAAGACGTGAACGGACAGATTGTTAAACCGAAACAGCCGATTATGCAAGATGATCCGCAAAAATATGTTGCCGGAAGCGATGGGAAAACGGTTCGCTGTATTCAAGGGTTTGAATTCAAAGCATCCGCGAATCAAGAATTAAAATTGAAAGATATTCAGAGATACTACCTGTTACAGCCAGGGACTTACACGCTCACGCTTTCAATTGATCTCGGAGTTTACAAAGAATCTATAACCGAAGAACACCCTGAAATTCGCGAGCTCAAAAAAGATATGGCGCGCATTCAGAAAGACCCGAGCCTTCAAGGTGCCGCAAAGCAGGATGCTGTCAACTACTACCAAGAACAGATCAAGTTTATCCAAGAGAGACACAAAGATGCAGTGCAGGCCATTTACCTACCCGTCAAATCGCTGCGTGGAAAGGCAGCGCTTGTGTCCAATGAAATTACGGTAACAATAGAAGAATAGCATTGAATGGCTCTGTATCCGCTAAAAATTTCACTTGCAAATCATCTCAAAATGATATATAATTTTAACAACGAAATCGGGGATGCCCGAAAGTTTTGAGATACCGTCGTTCCCAAGGATAACCCAGAATGCTTTTTAACTTCGCAAATGTACTCATCTTCTTGATTGTTGGTTGTTTCTTTGTCGTTCTTAACCTTACGATCTCTCGTCTCCTGCATACCAAGCTGTTCTCAGGCGAAAAGTATATCCCTTATGAATGCGGCGAAGACCCGATCGGCGATACACGGATTAAATTTAACACCCGTTTTTACGTCATCGCCCTCATCTTCCTAATTTTTGACGTGGAAACTGTTTTCCTCATCCCGTGGGCAGTTGTTTTCCGAGATTTCGGACTCTTCGCGTTTTTGGAGATGCTCGTCTTCATCGCTATTCTGTTAGTCGGGCTTGCCTACGTCTGGGCAAAAGGCGACCTGGAATGGATACGCTCCACGCAGCTGGAAGTCCCCTCCATACAGAGGGAGGAACGTTATGATAATTGATGAAAAACTCGATAAAAACGTTATTGTTACATCGGTTGACGCTGTCGCTAACTGGGCACGCTCTTCAGCACTCTGGCCCATGACATTCGGGCTCGCTTGTTGCGCTATCGAATTTATGGCGACTGCCGCCTCTAATTACGACCTTGACAGATTCGGGGCAGGCGTGCCACGCGCAACACCCCGCCAATCCGACCTCATGGTCATCTCCGGCACTGTTACACTCAAGATGGCAACACGCATCAGACGGCTTTATGAGCAGATGCCGGAACCGAAATACGTCATCTCTATGGGAAGTTGCGCCACCAGCGGCGGTCCCTACTGGCAACACGGATACCATGTCCTCAAAGGCGTTGACAGGATTATCCCCGTTGACGTTTATGTACCGGGATGTCCCCCACGTCCAGAGGCACTCATCGAAGGGCTCCTCAAACTACAAGAGAAAATTAAAACCCAAACCGTCGCTAGACGCGAACATGTCCCGTTCTTGAAACGCCTCTTTACCAAAACAGAATGGTACGAACTTGAAGCCACTGAAGCCGCAGCTGAAGCAGACGCTGCACATACAGAAGAAAGCGAAAATTCGTAGGGGTTAGGTTACCCAACCCGCACGGATCCGCAAATAATTATGGACTTCACCATAACAAATTATCTGGAGTAGATATTACGTGACACCCGAAGAAATCCACAAAGCACTCACTGCACAGTTTGGTGAAGCCATCCTCGGTCTTGATACCGAGCTCGCTGGTGATCCAAGCATCCAAATCGCCGCTACAGCAATCGCCGATGTCTGCCAATATCTCGCCGAAACCGACACGTTGGCGTTTGATTCACTGATGTGCCTCAGCGGGGTAGATTTAAGTGCCACAGATGAAGCATTCGCTATCGTCTACCACCTCTATGCCATGCAACACCGGCACAGTGTGGTTCTAAAAACGACAGTCCCGAAAACCGACTCGCATCTCCCAAGCGTCTCGCATATCTGGAAAACCGCGGATTGGCACGAGCGTGAAACTTATGACCTCTACGGAATCCGCTTTGATGGACACACCGACCTCCGCCGTATCCTGCTGCCCGATGACTGGGAAGGATACCCCCTCCGTAAAGATTATAAGGAGCCTGAATTCTATCGCGGCATGCGTGTACCGTATTAGGTTAATATTTGACATTTAACCGCAAAAGTGGTATCATATATAACAAAAAATAGATAGGCAAAAATAATAAATTCGATTCGCATTAAGCGTTGCAGAACCCCCCATTATGGAAAGCATGGAAAGCACACAACAGACCGAAAGCAAAATCATAGAACTAAAACCGTTCGCCGATGAAATGGTCGTGAACATGGGGCCCCAGCATCCCAGTACACACGGCGTGTTACGTCTGGAATTGAAACTGGACGGTGAGATCGTCCGCGAAGCGATCCCCCATATCGGTTACCTGCACCGCTGTTTTGAGAAACATTCGGAGAACCTCTCTTATCCCCAGATCATTCCGTTTACTGACCGCATGGATTACGTAGCAGCGATGAACCAGAATTGGGGATTTTGTCTTGCCGTCGAGAAACTCTTAGCAGCCGATGAAAGCAAGCCATTTGAGGTCCCGGAACGAGCAGAATATCTGCGCGTGCTTATCTGTGAGCTAAACCGTATTGCAAGCCATCTGCTCTCCTTTGGCACCTATGGCATGGACATCGGCGCATTCACACCGTTTCTCTATGCTTTTCGCGACCGTGAACGACTGCTGCTCCTCTTCGAGAAGGTCTGCGGGGCACGCCTCACCTATAACTATGTCCGCATTGGCGGTGTCTCCGAAATTATTCCAATGGAGCCGGGTTCTATTGATGAACAGAATTTTTTAGACGAAATAGAACAGTTCTTAGACTATTTTGAACCGCTGATTGACGAATACAACGAACTCCTGACAAAAAACAGCATCTTTTCGGAACGCACGATGGGAGTCGCCGTTATGTCCGCTGAGATGGCGTTGAGTTACGGCGCGACCGGTCCTAACCTTCGCGGTTCGGGTGTAGATTGGGACCTCCGGCGCGATGAACCCTACTCCATCTACGACAGATTCGACTTTGATGTGCCTGTCGCTGTAGACATCCCAGAGATGGGCGCGGTCGTCGGCGACTGCTGGAGCCGGTATAAAGTCCGTATGGACGAGATGAAACAGTCTGTCCGGATCGTGAGACAAATTCTGGCGGAAGGGCTCCCTGATGGTCCCGTGATGGCAGACCTAAAAGCTGTCCGGCCCCCGAAAGGCGAAATCTATTTCCGTAGCGAAGCACCGCGCGGCGAACTCGGATTCTATATTGTTAGCGACGGCACACCGAAACCGGTGCGCCTCAAAGGACGATCCCCCTGCTTCAGCGCATTGAGCGCGCTACAAGAACTCAGCCGAGGCTTGATGGTCGCAGATATTATCGCCATCATCGGCAGCATTGATATCGTGATGGGAGAAGTTGACCGGTAAATTTTCTACCAAGGAGATTAGATGTCGGATTTTAGGGCAACGTTGGCAGGTTTCCCAGATTTAGGGTTCTTGCCCAATATAAACCTACAAGATAAACTTAATTGGGCAGAGGAATTTATACAGAATGTTTTAATTCCACGATTGCCAGAAGCCGTCGCTGCACACTTTCCTGTAGAGCTAGGCACAGTGCTTGTCATGTTCACATGCGCGGGCATCTTTGTTGCTGTTGTCCCATTACTTCCGTTATTTTTGGTGCTTGCAGAACGAAAAGTCGCCGCCCGTTTCCAAAATCGGACGGGTCCCATGCGTGTCGGACCGTGGGGTACACTCCAAACCTTAGCCGACGGCATAAAACTCATCTTCAAAGAGGACTATATCCCACCGCAAGGCGATAAAATGCTTTTCCTCCTCGCTCCTTATGTTATCTTTGCCTGCTCTTTCGCTGTCTTCGCCGCCATTCCGTTCGGTCAAAACATATTGGTGAGCCCTTTCAATATCGGCATCTTCTATATCATGGCGATCTCTTCCGTGATTGTGATGGGTGTGATTATGGCAGGCTGGTCCTCAAACAGCAAATGGTCGCTGTTGGGGTCTTTACGCTCCGCTGCGCAGATTGTCAGTTATGAAATTCCGCTCGGTCTCTCTATCCTGACAATTGTCATGCTCGTGGAAAGTTTGAACATGCAGGACATCGTGGCGAGCCAATCTAACGGTGTTTTTAGCTGGCTCATTTTTCGGACACCTTTCACCTTTATCGCATTCTTTATCTTTTTCATATCCTCCATTGCCGAGGTGAACCGGACCCCGTTTGATTTACCGGAAGCGGAATCCGAAATCGTTGCAGGTTTCCATACCGAGTATAGCGGCATGCGATTTGCCCTCTTTTTTATCGCTGAATACGCGAATATGTTCGCCGTAAGCGCGATCGCCGTAACGCTCTTTCTTGGCGGTTGGGAAGGCGTGCTACCGGGTTACGATATTCTCGGAGGTCTCCCCGGTTTCGTCATTAAAACGCTTGCACTCGTCTTCTTGATGATGTGGATAAGATGGACATTGCCCCGGCTACGCGTAGATCAATTGATGAATCTCTGCTGGAAGTATTTTATCCCGATCGCCTTTTTCAACATCTTAGGTACCGGCATTTGGGGACTGATTTTCCCAGAGGACACGCTGATAAGCATCACTATTAGTTGTGCGATCATCTATATCGGACTCATCACTGCGTATATGATCGCCGGACGGACGCTCGCGCAAAAGCCGGAACCCCAACCGAGCTCGGTTTAGTATAAAACGGAGGTAAGACGATATGGACAAATACCTACGAAATATCTACAGAGGTGTTTACACCGTTCTTGTTGGTATGCGGGTGACAATCAAGCAGTTTTTTGAACCGAACGTCACACATCAATACCCGTATGAACACGACTATGAAAAGAAGCGGAACGTCCGGGAAATTCCGAAAGGGTACCGTGGACAGCTCTATAATCGTACTGAAGATTGTATCGGATGCAAAAAGTGCGAAATGATCTGTCCCGTCGATTGTATCACTATTGATGCTACTAAACTCCCGAAAGGCGAGCAACTCTGGGATAGCATGAACGTCGTGCATCTCAAAGACGGACGAGAAGTTATCGGTATCATTGAAGGCGACGACAAAAAGGCAAAATCGGCAGATTCAATAACCGTCACGAATATCACATCCCGCCAAGGGCCACAGGAAGTCGTAGACCGCCTTGAACCATCGGCAGATGAGACCCGAACCGAGATCTTTTCGAGCGACGAAATATCGCGGGTTGTTACGCGAAACCCTGTCGTTTTTTACCTTGACAAGTTTGATATCGACATGTCGCTCTGTATGTATTGCGGACTCTGCACCGAAGTCTGCCCGACAGAGTGTCTTACCATGAAGGACACGCTTGAAGGCATCGAGTACTCCAAATTTGATCGGTCAGACCTCATCTTCAACTTTGACAAGCAGGAGATGTACGGCAGCGCCAATACCGAAGAAGCAGAAGCCGCGGATTAGTAACCTCACGATACAGTGCTTTACACTTTGAAATTCATCAAAAATCCGACTTTGATAACTGATAACTATTAAAATATGGAACTGACGCTTACAAACCTCATTTTTTACGGATTCGCGCTTACGACGGTCGGCTCGGCACTCCTTGTCGTCACAGTGCGCAATATCGTCCACGCAGCGTTTTCACTCATGGTGACGCTCTTCGGTGTAGCAGGCCTCTATGTCTTTTTACAGGCAGATTTCCTCGCCGCAACACAAGTGATTGTCTATGTCGGCGGGATCCTCGTCCTCATCTTATTCGGTGTCATGATGACAAGCGGACGCTTAGAGATGCGCATCCACATTGAGCGCGGGCAACTGCTACTCGGCGGCGTTGTCGCCCTGGCACTCCTGATGCTGCTCCTGACTGTTATTGCCAATACACCCGTATGGAAAAATCTCACCGATGACGGCACAGAACTGCCACCGACAACCCAAAAAATCGGCGAACTAATCCTTAACGGACCGTTCCTCTTGCCGTTTGAAGTCGTCTCCGTGTTGCTGTTAGTTGCGCTCATCGGTGCCGCACTGATTTCACGAAAGGAGGTCAGAGAGTAAAACATGACCTTACAACACTATCTCGTCATCAGTGCGATTCTGTTCACACTCGGCATTTTCGCCATCTTGACACGGCGGAACGCCATCAGTATTTTAATGGGCATTGAACTTATACTTAATTCGTGTAATCTGAACTTCGCCGCGTTCTCGCGTTTTATGACCCCGCAGGATGACATCAGCGGACAAATTATCGCCATCTTTGGGATCGTGCTCGCCGCAGCCGAAGCCGCTGTCTTCTTAGCGATTATCCTCGCTATCTACCGCGAATTCGGTAGCATACGTCCCGACGACGTAGATACTCTGAAAGGTTGAAATGGTTGTACCCTTAATAAGTCTCATTTTACTTTGCCCGCTCGCCGCATTCGCAGTATTCGGGCTCCTGGGTTTGGCGAACAAGCGGTTCCCACGACAGGACTATCTATCGACCGCAGCAATGCTTATCGCACTCGCCTGCGCGTTCCTGCTCTTGCGAGAAGTGGTACCCAAACCTGAAGCGCATACGGTTAATTGGCTCTCACTCGGTCGTGTCACCTTCTCAATGGGTTTCTACTTAGACAGTGTCACCGTCATCATGCTGATTGTTGTGACGCTCGTCAGTAGCCTCGTCCATATCTTCTCTATGGGTTACATGCACGGGGATCCGAGGTATCCGCGGTTCTTTGCCTACCTATCGCTGTTTTCCTTCTCAATGCTCTTTCTGGTTGTCTCAGACAACCTGCTCGGCATCTATATCGGTTGGGAACTCGTCGGACTCTGCTCCTATCTGCTCATCGGCTTCTGGTTTGAAAAGGACTCCGCTGCGAATGCATGTAAAAAGGCGTTCTTGACAACGCGCGTCGGCGATGTCGGTATGTTCATCGGCATGATGATGCTTTTCACCAAGTTTAAAACACTCTCGCTCTATGGAGAAGACGGCATTTTCGAGCTCGCCGCGAACCTAACCACAGGCGATATGGTTTGGCTCTCTATCGCGGGTGTCCTTATCTTTTGCGGTGCTATCGGTAAATCCGCGCAGATGCCGCTCCATACATGGCTCCCCGATGCAATGGAAGGTCCCACACCCGTTAGCGCGCTGATCCACGCCGCAACGATGGTCGCTGCTGGAGTCTATCTTACGGCGCGAATGTTCCCGATTTTGACAGAAACCTCATCTCTCGTCATCGCCTATGTCGGGGGTATTACTGCGCTCGTTGCTGCAACCATTGCTATCGTCCGATTTGACATCAAACGCGTACTTGCATACTCCACAATCAGCCAACTTGGATATATGATGCTCGCGATTGGTGCCGGTAGTTACGTCGCAGGGCTCTTTCATCTGACAACGCACGCCTTTTTCAAAGCACTGCTCTTTCTGGGTTCAGGAAGCGTTATCCACGCCTTCCACGCCATGCACGCACACGCACACGATGATGCACACGACCACGCACATGCACACGGTGACCACGACGCACACGACCACGATGCCTATGAACACAGTGAAGACTCCGATTCAGGACACGTCCCCGGTTCCGAGATTCCGCCTGACCAAGATATGCGAAACATGGGCGGCCTCCGCCACAAAATGCCGATCACTTTTGTCACAATGCTCATCGCGACGCTGTCTATCTCCGGTGTACCGTTCATCTTCTCCGGGTTCTGGAGCAAAGACGCTATTTTAGGCGGCGTGTTGGGACGGGCGATGGAATGGAGCTCTGTCCATCACTATATCCTGTTCATTATGGCACTCTCTGCAGCAGGGATTACGGCGTTCTATATGTTCCGTCTGATCTTTATGACCTTTTTCGGTGAACCGCGCAATCAAGAGATGCACGACATGGCACACGAATCCCCGAAGTCAATGACCGTGCCGCTCGTTATTTTAGCTGCCCTGAGTTTGCCGGTCATTAATATACTCTGGTTCAACGCTGATTATATTAAACCGCCCGCGCAGCCGCATCTGCACGCACCACAACACGCGTCCATCTCACCGGATAGCAAAACAGGGGGAACAGGTTTCGCATTATCGCTCTTTGGCGTTTCTGAGGCAGTCGCAGCTGAAGAAGATGATGCACACGACACACACGCAGATGCCGGACATCACGGACATCACGGTCCCGCACACACCATCGCGATGATTCTATCTATCTGTGTCGCAGGGTTAGGTATATTTCTTTCATGGCTGTTCTATCAGAGGCGAACCTTGTCTGCCGAATCGGTCGCGACCACTTTTCGACCCGTCTATAACCTGTTCTGGCATAAATATTACTTCGACGAATTTTACGACGGTGTGCTGGTGACACTGACAGTGTGGAAGGCACGGCTTTTCGCGCAATTTGATGCAAGTGTCGTCGACGGCATCGTCAACGGTGTTGGCTTCGTAACGCGAGACATCCTCGCCGCCTTTACCGGATTTTTCGATAATCGCGTCGTTGATGGCATTGTCAACCGCGTCGCTCAGGTCACCTGGGCAGTCGGCGGCAGAATCCGTCGTATTCAGACGGGTGCGATTCAGACATACCTTTTCGTCGTGCTGGCAGGGATTGTGTTGTTAATCTTGATTTTCCGAGCTTTTTAGGAATGGATTTGTCATGACACTGTTTTTTAAACTGTTCCCGTTTTTTGTACCCTTGCTTAGTGGTAGTATCGTTTGGCTTATTTTGCGCCATCGGAATCCCGAAACGCGGCGTAAAAGAGGAGAAATTTTTCTTGTACTCGCTCCATTCGTGCTCGCAATACTTTTATTTTTCGGTCACCTGATTTTCCAATAATGGGATAAGGAGGATTCCCACGAGATGTTACTGTCGCTAATGATTTTTATCCCGTTACTTGGGATGATTGCTGTTTTACTGCTGCCACGCGAGTCAGAGGAACTCATCAAACGCGTTACGCTCCTGTTTACGCTCATTCCACTCGCACTTGCAGTGTACCTATTCATCACCTACGACCGATCAGCTGCAGGAACGCAGTATGTCCATGGACCCACTCCCTGGATTGATGCATTCAATATCCAATACCACATCGGCGTTGATGGGCTCAGCGTGACGCTGCTGCTCCTCACAGCACTTTTAGGTCCCATCTGTGTTATCGCCTCCTGGCGGAACATAGAGAAGGGTATCAAGGCGTATATGGCACTCTTCTTGTTGCTGGAGACAGGGATGCTCGGCTTTTTCGCCGCGTTAGACCTCTTCCTCTTCTACGTCTTCTTTGAACTCACGCTATTACCGATGTATTTCCTGATCGGTATCTGGGGCGGACCGCGTCGTGAATACGCTGCGATTAAGTTCTTTCTCTACACCCTCTTCGGCAGTGTGCTGATGCTGGTTGCGATGATAGCTGTGTATCTCAACAGCAATATAGTTAACGGCGTGGCTGAAGGCGCGCGGACCTTTGATATTCCAACGCTCATTACTTTAGCCGCCACCCAAGGACATGCCCTCGCCGATCCGAGTTTCCAGATGTGGGTATTCGTCGGTTTCTTTATCGGGTTCGCCGTTAAAGTGCCGATCTTCCCGTTCCATACATGGCTCCCCGATGCACACGTTGAGGCACCAACTGCTATTAGCGTTATCCTTGCCGGCATCCTTCTAAAGATGGGAACTTATGGATTAGTCCGCGTAAACATGGCAATGTTCCCGCAAGGTCTGGATCACTTCACCAACGGGATAGGTTTCTGGGGCAATAGTCTCGCGCTTCTTGGATTTATTAATATCGTCTACGGCTCCTTCTGTGCCTTAGCACAAACCGACTTTAAGAAACTCGTCGCCTATTCCAGTATCGGACACATGGGTTTCGTCATCTTAGGGCTCGCAGCCCGAAATGATAGCGGTATCACAGGCGCGATCCTCCAGATGTTTAACCACGGTGTCATCAGTGCAATGCTGTTCCTACTCGTCGGAGTGCTTTACGACAGGGCACACCACCGTGAGATCAACGGCTTCGGCGGCCTCGGAAACAGAATGCCAATCTATACCGGTATCACGACGCTCGCGTTCATGGCTTCCTTGGGGCTCCCCGGCTTGAGCGGATTCGTCGGAGAAGCGCTCTCCCTACTCGGTGCTTACGCCGAATTTAAGCTTCTGACCATCTTATCAACCATAGGTATCGTTGTCGGGGCTGCATACTTCCTCTGGACGCTTCAAAGGGTCTTCTTAGGAACGCTTAACCCGAAATACGAAGAACTTCCTGAAATCAACGGACGAGAAATTCTGACACTCGTACCCCTCGGTATCCTAACGATCGTCCTCGGTATCTGGCCCAACTTTGCTATTGACATGTTCAGAGAATCGGTTACCAACCTCATAGATGTCCTGAATGCAGCAATATAGGAGGTTCAAGGAAAGAAAGCATGCAACCTTTAAGCAACATTGAAAGCCTCCTCTATTTCAGTCCGGAAATCCTGATCGTAATTTTCGCCGCTGCCGTTATCCTCCTCGATCTCATTGTCAAGGATAGAGAGAGTATCGCGGTCGCATACCTATCCCTTGTCGGGTGTGTTTGCACGTTTGCTGCGGTCCTTTTCACCCATTTTTCGTTCGGGGATGAAGGTCCCGTCTCTCTCTTTATGGGAATGGTCCGACTGGATGTGTTTTCCAGCTTTTTCAAGATTCTGCTCCTGCTCGCAACCGCCGCTACGATTCTCTTTTCACTCCGTTCCGAAGAACTCGACGCGCGATTGAAGGGTGAATACTACGCACTCTTGTTAGCTATCACTCTCGGCATGTTCCTCATGGCATCCTCAACGAACCTGCTGATGATATTCATCTCATTAGAGACGGTAAGCCTGACCTCCTACATTCTTGCGGGGTTCTTGACACATAGTCCCCGTTCAAGTGAAGCGGCGTTTAAATACATCACCTACGGCGCAGTTGCATCCGGAACGATGCTTTTCGGGCTCTCGCTCCTGTTCGGGATGACCGGCACCGGTGACCTCGGTCAAATTAGTGTGCGGCTCACGGAACTTCTCGCAGCGGGAGATATAACACCGCTGGCTGTTTTGCTTGCGATAACTTTTGTCCTCGCTGGCGTTGGCTACAAGATAGCGTCCGTGCCGTTTCACATGTGGTCTCCTGACGTTTACGAAGGCGCGCCTATTCCGATAACCGCCTTTTTGTCCGTCGCTTCAAAATCCGCAGGGTTTGCCTTATTCATCCGGTTTTTCTACTCCGGATTTGGCAACACCGAATTGATGCAAGCGGTTGACTGGCCCCTCATGTTAGCGATAGTCTCGGCTTTGACGATGACCGTAGGAAATCTCGCAGCACTGCCCCAACAAAACGTGAAACGCCTATTGGCATATTCAAGCATCGCACACGGCGGCTACCTCTTGATGGGCGGTGTGTTGCTGAGTGCTGAAGGTATCGGTGCGATCCTTTTCTACCTTATTGTTTACCTCTTTATGAACTTAGGCGCGTTTTATGTGGTCGTTCTCATCGCCAACGAGGTTGGCAGTGAAATGGTTGAAGGTTACCGCGGGCTCTCCTCTCGTGCGCCCTTAGTTGCTTGGGCAATGGTCATCTTCCTCGTCTCTCTGGCGGGGATTCCACCGTTCGCAGGGTTCTTTGGGAAATGGCTCCTCTTCACCGCTGTTATTGAGCAGGGCTATTACTGGCTCGCGTTTGTCGGTCTGCTCAACAGCGTAGTTTCCCTCTACTATTATGCACGTATTGTCAAAGCAATGTTCTTTGAAGACGCTGGCGAGGACATCGGAAGCGTCTCCTTCTCTACTGGCACCTTCGCACTGCTAAGTATATTTGTTATTCCGACGATTTTCATCGGGTTCCTGAATATTTTTTATACCTTCTCCAACATCTCGGTTTCGGTCATACCGATGCAGTAAATTTCTACAACAACGTTTTGTCTTGCACAAGGTTCTATCTTTAGTGTATAATGTATTGTAGATTAAAATGAAGGTTTTGCCATAATGAGTTATAGTAACTTCACCTTGGAAGCAGTGGTAACAAAGTTTGAATTGGAGAAGACTGAATCCATAGGCATCTTTTCTGAAATAGAACCGATCACCCCGAGTGATTATCTCACAACAGGGTTAGCGAAAAAGGTGCCCTTGGCGGCCGCAATCGGGACCGAGAAGGCACGCTCTGAACTCATTGTTGCCGATGTCCTTGTCGAACTCTGTGAAAAGTTCGATTATCGGATCAGTTTTTTTTCGGGAATCGACTTTAATGTTGATTTTGAAAACGATTTAACAGGCGTTTGTGATTTTTTAATCAGTCTGTCACCGGGGCAACTTTTTTTGGAAGAACCCGTCATCGTCCTTGTTGAAGCAAAAAATACGGATATGAAGCTTGGACTCGGACAGTGTGTTGCCGAAATGATCGCCGCACAACGGTTTAATCAGGAAAGAGGGAACGACATCCCGTGTGTATATGGTGCCACGACAACAGGAATCGATTGGCAGTTCCTCAAATTGACAGCAAACAATCTGCAGATCGATATCGACATCTATCCGATCCGGCAGAGCGATAGAATTCTCGGTATCCTCTCCGGTATGGTAAACCAAAGCGCGTGAAAACAGGGCGCGGCTATTAATGCCCGGTCGTCTAATGGTAGGACGCATGGCTCTGGACCATGTAGTGAAGGTTCGAGTCCTTCCCGGGCAGTCCTTTTTATTCTGCACCTTCGTAGCATAACCTGTTAGGTTGTGATTCTTATATCAATATGCCGCTATCGTCTAGGGGTTAGGACAGATGGTTCTCAGCCATCAAACCGGGGTTCGAATCCCCGTAGCGGTATTTTCTCACCAGTATAGGCGGGGTACTTGTTGTCCCGCCTATTGTTTTAACGGCTCTAAACCCTATATATTGGAGAAAAAACCGATGCACGATACTCCGAAACATACCAACCGCCTCATCCATGAAACAAGTCCTTATCTACTCCAGCACGCACACAACCCCGTCGACTGGTACCCCTGGGGCGAAGAAGCGTTAGCACGCGCCAAACAGGAGCAGAAACCTATCCTCCTCAGCATCGGCTACTCCGCTTGCCATTGGTGCCACGTCATGGAACGCGAATCCTTTGAGAACGAGGAAATCGCCGCGATCATGAACCAACTTTTCATCAATATTAAAGTCGATAGAGAAGAGCGTCCCGATTTAGATGAAATCTACATGAACGCCGTCCAAGTTATGACCCAACACGGCGGCTGGCCTATGACCGTCTTTCTCACACCCGACCTCAAACCCTTCTACGGCGGTACCTACTACCCACCCACCGATCGATACGACAGACCCGGATTCCCGAAGGTGATGGAAGCCGTAGCAGAAGCCTTTAACGACCAAAATGCACAAGTCCTACAACAGGCAGATCAACTTACAGCGCAGCTGAATCGGATCAGCAATGTCGTCGCTCCGCACGAGCATGAACTCACCGAAGAGTTGATGACCCACGCATTTCAACAATACCGTTCGCGATTCGATACACAACACGGCGGATTCGGGAACGCCCCCAAATTTCCGCCCAGCATGGGACTGCCTTTTCTACTACGCTATTGGCACCACAGCGGCAATACTAACGCCTTAGAGATGGTAGAACGCACCTTAGAGAAGATGGCACGCGGCGGCATCTACGACCAACTCGGCGGCGGTTTCCACCGATACTCCACCGATGCACATTGGCTCGTTCCACACTTTGAAAAGATGCTCTATGACAACGCCCAACTCGTCGTCGCCTATTTCGAGGCGTACCAAGCCACACAAAAACCCTTCTATCGCGACATCGCCACCGAGACGCTCGATTACGTCCTTCGCGAGATGTACGACGCAGAGAACGGCGGATTCTATTCCACACAAGACGCTGATAGTGAAGGCGTAGAAGGCAAATTCTTCGTCTGGGAACCCAACGACGTAGAAGACATCATCGGCGAAGAGAACGCCGAAATCTTCTGTGAGTATTACGACATCACGCCACACGGTAACTTTGAAGGCGAAAACATCCTCCACGTCCAGGTCCCCACAGACATCTTCGCCCGAAAACTGCGGATGGATGTCGGAGAACTCGAAGCACTGCTCGCGGATGGAAAGCAGAAACTCTTTGAAGCGCGAGAAAAACGGATTAAACCCGGACTCGACGATAAAATCCTCACCAGTTGGAACGGCATCATGATCCGCGGCATGGCGATCGGCTACCAACTCACCGGTAAACCTGAATACCTTGAAGCCTGCGAAAAGTCCGCCGAATTCGTCTTAACAACGCTCTCCCAAGACAACGGTCTCCTCTTACGCACCCATCGTGCAGGCAAGAGTCATCTCAACGCTTACCTTGAGGACTACGCCTATTTCATCGCCGGGTTAATCGCGCTCTACGAAGCCAGTTTTGAACCGCGATGGCTCACCGAAGCCGAGCGACTTGCACACATCATGATTGATCAGTTCAGCGATGAGGCAGGTGACGGATTTTTCTTCACCGGCAAAGCACATGAAACGCTTATTGTCCAATCCAAATCTGCTTATGACGGTGCCACCCCTTCCGGTGCCTCCATGGCGATTCACAGTCTGTTGCGGCTTGCCAAACACCTTGACACCCCCGAATTCCACGACAAAGCCGTTGAGACGTTGAAGCTCTACTTCTATCAGATGGACGGGATGCCTACAGGTTCCGGACAGCTGCTATGTGAGTTAGCGTTCTTGCTATCGACTCCGAAAGAGATTGCCATCGTCGGTCCAAAAGGCGATGAAAAAACAGACGCAATGTTAGCAGCGTTGCACGGTATCTACCAACCGCACAAAATCGTCGCCTTAAGCGAGTCCGCTGATGGACAGACGTTACCGCTGCTCGCTGGCAAATCCCAAGTCGATGACACCGTAACGGCTTACGTCTGCGAAAACTACGTCTGCCAAGCTCCCACAACGGATGTTGAAGCGTTCGTAGCATTGCTACACTAACAAAGAACCGAAAACCATGGCTTTACACCCTGATTTCCCTGAATCTCCTTATGTAATCCTTGACCCTACAAAATCTATCGGAACTCCGTGCCACAAAAACCGTCGTGGAAACCTTCAAATCCGCTATCAACGACCTCACGGTCCAAGACAGAGGATATGCCCAATTGGACGAGACAACGCGGGCCCAAGACGCACGCCCGTTTATGATCAAAGAGCAGGAATACCTGATTCCCAAAAAATCTGTATTCAACAGAATCGCCGGCGACAGCCATTTTGAATTGGAGTTTGCCAGATTTTTAGAAGAATGCTTTGATGTCGTCTCCTACGTCAAAAATTACATTGCGATCCATTTCAAACTCGACTATATTAACGCCGACGGAGACATCAGCAACTACTACCCGGATTTCCTCGTCAAGTTGACAGATGGACGTATCATTGTTGCCGAAACAAAAGGCTGGGAAGATTTAGATGTCCCGCGCAAAATGCAACGTTTATCGCAATGGTGCGCGGATGCCAACACTGCTATGTCAGATGTTGCTTATGATTTTGTCTATGTAGATCAAGAGAGTTTCAACTTATACAGACCCGAAACCTTCCAGCAACTCCTTGACGGTTTCACGGAATACAAAACCTGAAGGACATCTGTGATTGCGTTGTACCACAAACTTTTAGTTTGTGTTTTTAGTTAGCATTGTAGGTTGGGTTGAACGGATACAACCAAAACCTGAAAAGCAATAGAAAAATGAGGTCTCACCCTGCATGTCCCAGCAAACAGAGACCGAGTGAAACCCAACGCTCTTGACGTTATACAATATGGACAGTCTGAAGTTGGGTTTCACTATGTTTTTGAACATACGGGTGGGCTATGGTTTGTTTTCAGATGTATCTGGTATATCAACGTCTGACTTTTTAACACCGTTCAACCCAACCTACAGTTCTTTAGTCCCGTAAGGGGTTTTTGCTTGGACGTTTCTTCTAGTATGTTTATAGAAACACGTGGCCCGAACCCTCCTTAGGCCTGTAAGGGCGGTATGTTTATAGAATTTGTTTTAACCGCAGCTCTATAACATATCGCCCCTACAGGGAAACCTGTCCCCGCGTGGAATGCCGTTTCTATAAACATAATTAAAAAATACGCAAACGAATAAACCCTACGGGACTGGAAACACTGTCAAAAATTTTACACACCCAAAACGCCAGGGCCATTTAGTTTTACATATTCACTTTATACCTATGGATATGTCTTCCTCTGTAGGAGCGAGCTGTGCTCGCGATCTTACGGAAAAACGTTAACATCTATAAATGAAAACCAAACTCAAACCGAAAACTAAATAGTCCTGCCCAAAAAGCGAAATCCGTTTGACATACCATACCAATTCGTGTTAGAATTTAAAGGTAATTTTCACAAGTCTTGCTCTTTTGAGAGGGGTGTCACTATGACAGCTTACGCATTTTGGAACAACAAAGGCGGCGTTGGCAAAAGTTTCTTAAGCTTTGTCGCAGCAACGGAGTATGCGCGTACTTACCCAGATACCGATGTCTATGTGATAGACCTTTGCCCCCAGGCGAATGTATCTGAGATGCTACTTGTCAACCCCGATGTGATTCATAAACTGATAGGACAAAAACCCCGTGCAACAGTCGCTGGTTATCTGGAAGCCCGGCTGAATTCTCCGTTCCGTCCCCTCAAAAATGCGAACCCGTATGTGTGCCGGCCTCGGGACTTCAATGCAAAGCTTCCGGTCAATTTACTTTTGGTGTGTGGCGATAATTTGTTAGAAATTTTGTCAGGAGCGATTCGCCAGACCGCCGAGCTCTCTTTTCCAGAAAACGCATGGAAACAGGTGCTCAATTGGATTAAAGATCTAACAGCTATGTTACGTAAGCAGAGCGGGAACCGAGATACTATCTTCATTCTTGATTGTAATCCGAGTTTCGCCATCTATACGCAATTGGCACTCGCTGCAGCCGAGAATCTTATTATCCCTTTTACACCGGATGATAGTTCGCGCAGGGCTATGGAGAATGTCATCGCACTGCTTTATGGCAACGGTATAGGTGATCCAAACATAGAGGCATACGCCAGAATCAATTTTGCCAAAAGCGCGAGAGGAGAAGGGATTGCTATTCCGAAACTTCATACCTTTATTGGTAACCGCGTAACGCGCCGTGAAGGTAAAGCCAATAAGACGTTCGAGCGAGTGTGTGCCGCTATTCAGAAAACGCTAAACACACTTCACAAAAAACATCGCCAAAGTTATGCAATTCCAAAAGAGTTACCGAGCGAAAGATTCATAGAGATACCTGACTATCACAGTGCCTGTGTGATGATGACGACAACGGGAACACCCTTGTACAAACTTCAACCCGGGATAAATAAGAGTCGTGGTAAGCAATTCCAACTGGATCGCGAGCCTTTAGAACGATATCGTAAAGCACTCACCGAATTTGTAAATTGTCTTTAAAGGTTCTCTGAAAATACCATACCTAAAATACCTCTTACTTCTACGCTTTCGCTCCAGCGGAGCGATATGTCTATAGCATAGGTGAGGTTGAAGTCCTCCGCTCCAGCGGAGCGGTATGTACTTCACGAAATCAATTTGGTGAATACAATAAGGAATTTATTATGACAGACGCTACAAACAAACCAAAACAAATGACTGCTTATGATAAGTTTCAAATCATAAGTGATGAGGAGTATATCCTACATGATGATGCCTATCACAATGGTGAAGAAGAGGAAACCATTTGTGAAAACCCACTGCGGGATCTTGAGGAATGCGCTTACTGCTCAACCCAATTGATAAAGATTGAAAACAATACTCTTGAAAAAGAGATGCATCGCGACTATTGCTTATGGTATTGTCACTATTGCCGGTTCTGGCAAGCACGTATTTACTCTGCCTTTCGTGCTTGTATGCCACCACCCGATAATTGGGTTTATATCTCAAAGCTGCGTGAATTTGATACAAACTTACCTGAGGGGTGCAGTGCAGAATTAGCTTTGCATATAAGATCAAACCCAGATTTGTTGCACTCTTTTAACCCTAAACGCTTAGAGAAGTTCGTCGCGGACGTTTTTCGAGCCAATTACACGCATGCTGAAGTGTTGCACGTTGGAAAACCCGGCGATGGCGGAATTGACGTCCTACTAACAGAAACCGAAAGCAAGCAATGGCTTATACAAGTTAAACGCCGTGGATCTAAAAAGTATTCTGAAGGAGTTAGCACAATTCGAGATATATTGGGTGCCATGGTTGTGGAGGGAGTACGCACAAGCATTGTCGTTTCAACAGTTGACAGATTTTCACGAAATGCAGAACAGACTGCGGCTAAAGCAAAAAAACATGGCATGACTGTCCATCTTGTTAACAAAGATAGTTTTAACAGAATGTTGGATCCTATCTTACCGGATCGTCCGTGGTTACATCCTATCAGCGAAGTTGATGAGGAAATATCCAGTTACCTCGCCGACCAAATTCCAAGTGATAATCAACTTTATCTGTTTGAGGAACTTCCCTTCTCAATTGAGACAAGAGATAAATCTATGCCACAACTCACCAAATAGGAACAACAAGAAATCATCCGCTTCATTGAGGCAGGCAAACCGTTGCCCGATAAATACCGTTTCTTGCTCTTTGAAGATAATCGAAAATAGGCTTGGAGATGAGAATATACGAACTACTCTGGCCCCCAGAAAGAATCGAGCATATTGCAAAACATAACGTTACACCCGATGAAGTCTGGGAAGTTTGCCAAGGGAAACCGTTTGTTCAGCGCGCGAAATCTGAAGGTGAAAATCCAGTCTATTATGTTTTAGGACAAACAAACGCGGGACGCTATCTCTTTTGTGTAGTCATCCAATTTCCAGATGGTAGGGGATATCCTGTCACTTCAAGACCAATGACCGATAAAGAAAAAAGACGCTATAGACAATGGAGAAACCAATGAACCGTACAAAAATGCCACAAACCGACTCAATTCAAGAGCTTGCACATTTCTGGGACACACATGATCTAACTGATTTTGAGGACGAACTTGAGGAAGTGCAAGAACCCATCTTTGAATCGCTAACGGAGCTTGCTATTCCTTTAGCACCTGAAGAATTGAAAGCTCTTAACACACTCGCTAAGTCGCGTGACACATCTCCTGTGAATCTGGTCCGGACGTGGGTTCTTGAGCATATTGAAACTTCACCTGAAATCAGATAACTGCACTTGCATAATAAGGAACAAAGCAACCCATGCCGCAACTCACCGAAACGGTGTGAAAATCGCACCTAAACAGAAAATATTTTTAAGGAGATCATCATGTCAGAAAATATTCACATTTCTAAGCCTATGTCGCCGCCAGATACTGTTCGCGAAAGGTTTAACTTAGACCCATTCTATGCACAGTGGCTCGATGTAGAAGGGTTGCCTGTTGTCGCATCGGCGAAGGTGAACCCTTATGCCATCAAGGAGGCAGCGTGGCTTGTTCGGCAGATGATCGGGCATCGTCAGGATGTGTTGCAGGCACTCGCACAAAACAACGTCCGTTTTGCTGTGATGGCTTATGACGAACTGACAACACAGATCCCTGAACATAGCGATCTTGATCCGAGTGCCTATTGGGACCGCAGAGCGCGTGGTCTGGGACCCACACCGATAAGACCGGCGGTGAGTTGTGGTGAGGAAAATCTGCTTAATTATGCAGGCGATCCTTATGCGACTGAAAATATCCTTGTTCACGAGTTCGCGCATGCGATCCATCAGATGGGATTAAATACGGTGGACCAAGACTTTGATGCCCATCTTGAAACATTATATGATGCTGCGGTCGAAAAAGAGTTGTGGAAAGGGACTTACGCTATTACGAACAAGGCGGAATACTGGGCTGAAGGCACACAATCTTGGTTTGATACGAACCGATCAAATGATGATCAACACAATCATGTGGATACCCGCGATAAACTAAAAGAATACGATCCGGCACTTGCAGGGTTTCTCACTGAAATTTATGGCGATAGAGAGTGGCGATATACGCAGGCGGTAACGCGCTTAAATCTATCGCATCTGCAAGGATTCGATCCAGATCAGTCGCCAACGTTTGAATGGCCCGCTGAACTGCCAACGTTAGAGGAGCTTCGGGAAAAAAATCAATAATATAGGTGTTCACTTCTAACGGTTGTCGCAAAGTAGTATATCATAGAGACTTCACTCACGTATTACTATACAACAAAACGGACTAAAACCTGAAGTTAATCCGAGCTGCTATTAGTTTCCTGTTTGTAAGCGTCTAACTTGCGATGTAGCGTCCGCACGCCGATGTCAAGGATTTTTGCCGCCTCCGTTTTATTACCGCCTGCCTCCACGAGTGTCTTCTGAATCGCTGCGCGTTCAATTTCTGCCATCGTCATACCGACTCTGCCGATAACGCCTTCTTCATCAAGCACAGGTAGATAACCGTCCGATTGTTCTACTGGGGCAGCGATTGGTAAAACGCCTTCTTGCGCGCGATGCTCAAGCGTTTTGGCTATCGCTGAAAGGACCTCTAACGCTTTTTTGAGGACATCCGCAGCGTCATCTGTATCGTTAATTTGCATCCAACTGGTATCTTCATCTGGAATGAGGAACGGCATTTCCCTATTGGCTGTCGCAGCGGGCTCCAGGAGACGGATCGCGGAGAGGATAAGCCCCAAAATCGTCTTGTAAATGGCGATATTCTCTGATGCAATTGAACCACCAGAAGGATCAACAACCTGTAAAGCACCGCCCGGCTCATCAACGCGGGTTGCGTTGAGGGCGAGCTGCGTGCCAGGCGTTTGCACAGGCACTAAGGAGACCTGTTGCGACTCTGGTTCTATTGGGAAATCTTTGAGCTGCAGCTCCTCGGTAGTGGCTAAAATAATCGCGGTCTCTATGGCATTCCTGAGCTCACGGACGTTGCCGTGCCAGTCTGCGTTCTGGAGATAATTGAGGGCATCCGGGGTTATGCTGGTAATAGGTTTATTGTGTGTCTCGCTTAATTCGGAGATGAATTCGGAGACGAAAAGTGGGATATCTTCGCGGCGGTCGCGGAGGGGCGGCATCTGGATACGAAAGAGATTGAGACGGTAATAGAGGTCTTGTCTAAACTTTTTCTGTTTTACCGAGGTGGCGAGATCAACGTTTGTAGCTGCTATAATTCGGACATCTACTTTAATATTTTTTTCGCCGCCGAGCCGTGTGAATTCTTGTGTCTCTAAGACGCGTAGAAATTTGACTTGCACTTCGGGCGACATCTCGCCGACTTCGTCAAGGAAGAGTGTCCCGCCATCTGCCTGTTCAAACACACCGCGTCTTTGGTTTGTTGCCCCTGTGAAGGCACCTTTTTCATGTCCGAAGAGTTCGCTTTGTAGGAGGTCTTGGTAGAATGCACCGCAGTTGACAGCTTTGAAGGGTCGGATTTTACGCGGGCTGCTTTCGTGGATCGCCTGCGCGATGACATCTTTGCCGACACCTGTTTCACCGGTGATGAGGACAGTCGCCTTTGTCGGTGCGACTTGTGCGACTTGGCGTAAAACTGCCTGCATCGGTGCGGATTCACCGATGATCGGTCGGGAACTATCGCTGATAACGGGTGTTGGGAGACTCATCTTTTCTTGTCCTTGTAGGTTGGGTTGAACGGATACCACCAAAACTGTCCAAATTATAGAGAAACGAAACCTTCTCAAAAGACGGCACATCAACCAGAGACCGAGTGAAACCCAACACTTTTGAGACTTTCGGAACGCCGCCGGTCTGAAGTTGGGTTTCACTGCGTTCTTGATTGCGGACACCGACATGTTGGATTTGTGAGTATTTGGCGGAGCATATCTATCTTCTGAGTCCCGTTCAACCCAACCTACATTTTTTGTTCAGATTCGGGTCTGCGCGCGATTTCGATGAGCTGTTGGGGGTCTTGCTTGACTTGTTCAAAGACATGAAAGCCATCACGACATGCAGCTTCACACAGTCGTCTCAGAACGACTCCTTTCAGTGCCCAATTGGTGGTCCGAAGGCTCTTCTGCAAATCGCTTCCAGTTTCAACAACATGGAGATTCGGTAGTGCCTCATTAACGATATGCTTATGACTTTTCGCGAGCAAGAAAATTAGCGTTGTCACCCGTTCCACCTCAAAAACGCGTTGTAGTGATAGAATATCCTCTTTCCGCAACAACGAAAAAACAAGGTCGTAATTATCGATCAAATCTGCTGTCCGTTCCGGTACACCGCTATCACCGTATTCTAAGACCTCAAGTTCGTGAAGCGGGGCGGTATCAAAAGGGACGATAATATCTTTCTCGTTAACCGGAGCCATTTTCCCATCAACACGACAAAAATACCACGGAAAATAGAGATCAAGCGTCGTTTCACCGTACTGGTCGTGTTCCCGAATTTGCTTTAAGCCTTGCCGCAGTTGTGTGTTCAAGGGACCAGAAAACATCTCTCCAGCGGGTGCACTATAGTCCCTACTTTCACCATACCAACCCTCCTCATTGTACCCGCACAATTCCTTTATTCGCGCCGCAAGACGTTCAGCAGGCGTACAATCTTCACCTCGGAGAGGATTGTCGGGTTTTTGCTTTTGCCCGGTTGTGTAAGAACTTAAGATCAATATTTTCATTGAACTACGCTCCCGCGGTTTGCTGCCCGCGATTCCAGAGATATACAATCGGACTCGCGATGAAGACTGAGGAGTACGTCCCTACCAATACACCAACGATAAGTGCCAAAGCAAACGTGTTAATTTCTTCACCGGAACTGGAGAGCACAAAGATAACTAACACAACAAAAAGGGTCGTCAAGGATGTGATGACCGTCCGACTCAACGATTGATTGATGCTGCGATTTAAGACAGTAGTGTAATCCGTTCCACGCAGGGATTGTGAGTTTTCCCTGATCCGGTCAAATACAACGATTGTGTCGTTGAGCGAATACCCGATAATCGTGAGGAACGCCGCGACAGTCGGGAGGTTAATCTCTTTTGATAAAACAGCGAAGATGCCTAAGGTAATCAGCACGTCATGAACGAGGGCGGCAATCGCGCCGATGGCGAAACGGAATTCAAATCGCCAAGAGATATAACCCAACAAAATGACGATCGACCAGAGCACAGACCAGAGCGCAGACCATTTCAGGTCGCGTCCGACACTCGGTCCGACTTCGGAGACGTTGACTCCACCCACGAGTGCCTGCCAACCGTCCCCGCCTTCAAGGAGCGCGTCTGTAAGGATTCGACCGACACTCGCTTGGATTTGGACAGTGGCATTCTCGGTCAAGTCAATACCGATAGGGTTCGCGAAGGTCAAGTTAATTGCGTCGCCCTCGGCGGTATCATCGCGTGCGATAATCTCATTGCGCTGTTGGGACGTACCCTCAATGAGTTGGACAGTATCGCCGTCTCCGAGTAGATGCGCTTTTTCGGCAGTCTTACTTACTTGAAGACTTGTAGCGGTTGCATCTCCCGGATCCGCCATAATCGGGATATTGATAAGCTGTTGCTGAAATTCGGGGCGATGTCCCAAGGCGATAGAAGCCTCGTTTTCGCCTGCCTCTATTTGGATCTTGGCACGCTCGTAACCGATTTCAGTCAGTTTGGTTTGCAACTCAGCCTCTGTGACAACCCTGTTGAATTTGGCTTGAATTTTGACACCGCCGCGAAAGTCGATACCAAAGTTGGGACCCTGATGGATGCCGAGGAAAACCAAGCCGATAACGATGATGATCGCTGAAAAAATAAAGCCGGTGCGGTGTTTGCTGATAAAATCGAAGTTTGTATTTCTAAGTAGTTCCAATTTTCTGTCCTTTACGGGTTCCTATTGTTAAATACTGAGTTTTTGGACATCTCGGTTTCCGATTGTTAAGCCATAAATCTCGCGTGTCACAACGATGGCTGTGAACATACTCGCGAGGATACCGATACCGAGGGTTACCGCAAATCCTTTAATGGGACCTGTACCAAAATGATAGAGCACAAACGCGGTAAAGAAGGTAGTAAGGTTGGCATCTAAAATGGTTATAAATGCGCGCTGATAGCCGCTTGTGATGGCTGCCCAGACGGCTTTGTTGGTGCGTAATTCCTCGCGAATCCGCTCAAAGATGAGAACGTTCGCATCAACAGCCATACCGATTGTGAGGACAAGTCCAGCAATGCCGGGGAGCGTTAACGCCGCGCCGAAGCCTGCTAAAGCACCGAGAATAATCAGCATATTAAAGACGAGCGCGACAACAGCAATTAACCCAGAGAGACGATAGTAGATGACCATGAAAATCAGGACTATTCCCAAGCCGATAACAGCGGCGCGAATACCGTTATCAATAGATTCTTTACCGAGTGTGGGACCGACGGTACGTTCTTCTGCGATTTGGACACCGACCGGAAACGCGCCTGCCTTCAAGATATTGGAAAGATAGCTCGCCTCTTCATAAGTGAAACTGCCTTGAATAACAGCACTTCCGACGATCTGGTCTTGGATAACAGGTGCGGATTGAACCTTGTTATCAAGGAGGATCGCCAGATGCTCGCCGATATGGTCGCCCGTGATTTGTGCGAACTTACGTCTACCGGCACCATCAAAGCTCAAAGAAACGACGATGTCAAAAGAGGTTGTGCCTGTGGTAGGAAATGCGTCGGTAATCCGGTCCCCAGTGAGGAGGACAGGACTTTCCAAAACATACCAGTTGCCGGTCTCGCGATGATAGCGAATCTCGCTATCCTCTGGAATACTATCCGGTGGGGGTGTATCGGCACTACCGCTCCAGAAATTGCCACCAGCAGGTGATTTTTTGACGAGTTTAAATTCAAGTCTGCCCATCTCTCTAACGATCTGTAACGGTTTTGAAGAGTCTTCGGCACCTGGGAGCTCGACGATGATCCTTGGGTGATTCGCTTCTCGCCGGATAGAGGGTTCAGAAACGCCAAAGGCATCCACACGATTGCGTAGAACGATAAGCACCTGTTCAATCGCCTGTTCACTATATTTTTCCATCCCGCCTTGACTGAGTCTCAACTGATATACGGATTGTGTTTCTGTTTCGGCATCAATCTGTTGTGCATCTTCAAAAAATTCGACATCGTTAAGCAGTCGCTGCGCTTTTTCCAAATATTGTGTTTTTTCATTCGCATCCGAGCGGAGTCGGGAGGGGATACCGACAAATACATTGAGTGCGTCTTGTCCATCTACCTGTTTAACTTCACGGCACAAAACTTCTTCTGTGCGAAGTTGCTCAGGGATAGAGAGCGCGTATTGGCGGAAAAGTTCAGCTTTAGAGGTCTCTAAATCGACTTCAAGGACAAGATGGACACCGCCTTTAAGGTCTAACCCCAACTTCAATCGATTATCGGGTATGAGTTGTCGGACAATGCCAGGCAGACTCCCATATAGGTGTAAATTGTCAAGCGTTGCGCGTGGGTTTTGACTCGCCTTCTCCGAGATGAGCCGCACATAAAATTCGTGTGCTTCAGTGGTATCAAATTCATAATCGGCGGTCTCGTCAAGCTCTTGTTTCCCTAAATGAACTTTGAAGACATCCTTTAGCTCACTGGTCGCATCTTGGAAACTGATTCCTTCGGGGTAATCGACCTCTGCAAGGTTCACTTTTAGATCACCATCTTCAGTGACTTCAAAAGACGGAAGTTTTTGCTGCATCCAAAGCGGTAAATTGCCGTATAGCGGATTGTAGAAGCTATCCGGGGTCGGGATGAGATATAATGCAGCGAGCAGCAACACCCCGATGATTAAAACTATTTTCCAGATATTGAATCTGTACATCCAAGTTACTCCTAAGATATTAGAATAGCTATCAGTTGTCAGTCGTCAGTTATCAGTTATCAGTCTGGTTTTTGATAAATCAATATCCTCTTGTCACGCTTGTTACCCATAGTGTGTAACGACGGTTATCAAGAAATGATAGACGATCAGAACCCTCTTAACTGAAAACTGATAACCGATAACTCTTATTTAGACGCGCCTGGGAGGAATCGAACCCCCGACACGTGGTTTAGGAAACCACTGCTCTATCCCCTGAGCTACAGGCGCCCGTGGTAAGCCTAATATTCAATGAGCGCAAAAATATCACGGTTCGGAATCTTTTCTCTGCCATTGAGGAAACTCAACTCAATTAAAAGTGCAATCCCAACGATGTTTCCTTCCAATTTTTCAATAAGTTCAACGGATGCAGCAAGTGTCCCACCCGTTGCTAAGACATCATCACATATCAGTACCCGACTCTGTTTCGGAAAGGCATCCTGATGTACAGCAAGCGTATCAGTGCCATATTCAAGTTGGTATGTGGCTTCGTGGGTATCATAAGGTAACTTCCCACTTTTGCGGATCGGGACAAAGGCAGCATTGAGACGATAAGCGAGTGCGGCGGCAAAAATGAAACCGCGTGCATCAATACCGACGACCGCATCAATATTAGCCTCGGCTTCATAAGGCGCGGCGAGTGCGTCAATGGCTGCATAAAACGCCTCTGAATTTCCTAAAAGCGGGGTGATGTCTTTAAATGGGATACCCTCTTTCGGAAAATCGGGTATATCTCGAATAAACTGCGAAAAGTCCTGCATTACGCGCTTTTCTCCTCCTGATGGGGGTGTATCATAATCTTCATGCCTTTTCGGGATTCCATTGCCTCAAACGCCTTGTCAATCTCAACGAGCGGAAAGTGGTGTGTAATGAGCGGTTTGACACGGACTACCCCATTTTCAAGGAGACGGACAGCCAATTCATGGTGACGTGGTACACACCCGTGTGAACCTGTGACGAAACATTCCTTATAGTGGATAACATTTGAGAGAACGCTCATAGGACGCATGGTCTTTGGCAATCCGCCAAATAGATTGACATATCCGCGGTGTGCTACCATTTCAATAGCCTGTTCGTGTGCCTCCACAGAACCGCACGTCGTGACCACAACATCAGGTCCCTCACCGCCTGTCTCTTCCTTACACCGTTCAATTACATCTTCCTCTTCAGAAGCGATATAGGCATCCGCCTCGTAGAACTTCGCGATCTCCATTCGGAGTTTGCTGCGTTGGACCCCGATAACTTTCGTGGCACCCATCACCCGTGCGAGGTCTATCATCATACATCCGATCGGCCCGAGACCGATGATAACGACGCTTTTGCCGAGCGACATATTGACGAGCTCAAGCCCATTAATAGCACAAGCGAGCGGTTCAGCGAGTGCAGCCTCATCGAAACTGAGGGTCGCGGCGAAGGGCGTAACCGGTCCCTCCTCCAAAACGAGGCGGGGGAGTTTCATATATTGTGCAAAGGCACCGGGGATCTGGTAACCGATGGCGTAGTTGATGTGGCAGTTGTTGCCGAGACCATCTCGACACCAGCGACACTGTCCGCACGGCACATCGGCACCAATTGAGACGCGATCGCCTTCTTTGACGCGCGTTACGTTCTTGCCGGTCTTAACGATGACACCGGAATTTTCATGTCCAATAATCGTGGGGGGTTTAACTCTTGGGTTACCGTGATGGAGAATGCGGACATCAGAACCACATATACTGACAGCTTCGACCCGCATTAAA
This sequence comes from Candidatus Poribacteria bacterium, assembly GCA_963668035.1. Classification (GTDB taxonomy): domain Bacteria; phylum Poribacteria; class WGA-4E; order WGA-4E; family WGA-3G; genus WGA-3G. The sequence continues at coordinate 4,362,853 of OY764073.1, forward strand.
GCGGCATCATTATCGATTTCGGGTTCGGGTACCTCTTTCACACTCAGATTGTCAAGACTTTCAAGTATAGCCGCTTTCATATTTTTAAATATTAGCCTCTTTAAAATATCAGCCTCCGGGGGCTGTTTATGGATGAATCAAGACTTTCGCGTAAAACTCACTCTTGTCTCGCATCTTGGACAATATATCAGAACTCTCTCCTAACGGAACTTTATGTGTTATTAGGGGCGTGAGTGTTAACATACCGGAAGCCATCGCTTGCAGTACGGTACGCCAATCGTCGTCGTTGCCCGCGGCACTATAATCGGAATTCCATGTTCCGAAAATGCTCACCTCACGCCGCATTAATTGTGAGATAAGCACCGCAGGTAGCGTTACATCCGCAGCAGGGTTACCGAGTAAAACGACGCTACCGCCGCGTCCGACACTCCCAAGGGCATCGCGATAGGTAGCCGGAACGCCTGCAGCTTCAATACAGACGTGCGCGCCCTTTCCACGAGTCTGTGCTTTCACAACTTCAACGGGTGCCGCTGTCGTCGTGTTAAAAACTTTATCAAAACCGAGTTGTTCCGCGAGCTCAAGTTTCTCGACAACAATATCAAAGAGAAACACATTTGTCGCGCCCATGATTTTTGACCACTGTGCTGTCATTAACCCGATGGGTCCCGCGCCGAAGATAGCGACTGTTTTTCCTGCAAGCGAGGTCTGCACACGGCGAACCGCGTGTAGCGCGACTGCAGCGGGTTCTGTCATCGCTGCTTCTTCTAAAGTCACACCCGGTGGAACAGCGATTAAATTTTCTTTCGGTGTGACGACATACTCAGCAAATGCGCCATCGCTGCGTGAACCGAGATAATCGTAGTCGTGGCATTGGACATACTTCCCCTGTTCACACGCCGCACAAGTGCCACACCAGAGCAACGGGAACACAACAACGGGATGCCCTGGGGCAAAATCGTCAACACCCGGACCGCACGCATCAACGATCCCCGCGAATTCGTGTCCACAAACCGTTGGAAAACGATAAGTGCCTTTGACGAAAATCCTCGGAATATCGGAACCGCAGACCCCACAGAACCCAATTCGGACACGGACCTTGCCTTCAGCGAGCGCGGGTACCGGAATCTGCTCTAATCGTAAATCTCCAATTCCATAAAGAACAAGTGCTTCCATAGAAAGCTGTATATTCCTGTACGTTGTTCGCTATGAGGCCTCTGGCATTCCGTTTTGTGACGGCGGGGCCTCGTCAAAGGGTACGCCTTTTGCCTCCGCCTCCAACCGGCGGGTATTCCAAGCGGCTACCTCTTGATAGACCTCGGCTTTGCCCTCCGCCAAGCCCTCCGCTTTGGCTTCTGCTGCAATTACGGCATCATACTTTTCTATTTGGCGTTTCATCAAGTTCCAAAATAACACAAGTAATGAACCTCCTACGTCTACACTAAATGTTAGAAAGAACGCGGCAGGGATGGCTTCTCGAATATCGGCGACTATTAACCGAATGTGTTCAGAAAAACTTCCGACTTCAACAGCCGGTGCCGTAAATAGGTAACCGACTACCGCTACGATAAATAAAATGGCGTTCCCTAATCCAATATCTTGGGTGAAACTGAAGAGGGCAGCCCGCTTCTTTTTCACATTACACTCCCTGTTCGCGGTACAATATTAGATAAGACTCAAGCAAATTGCGCCGCGTACAACATATTTCACAAATTGCCAATAGGTTTTTCTGTAAGTCCGAGTGTAATAGCCTGTCGGGTCCGCTGCACGTTCTCAGCGCGCGAACCGGATTTTTGGAAAACGCTACTCGTGCCGCCGACCAAGATATCCGCGCCTGCGGACACCATCTTCGGAATATTTTCAAAACTCACGTTGCCATCAACTTCAATGGGTAAACCAACGCCGTGTTCGTCCAAAAAAGTGCGACATTCCGCAATTTTTCGGAGCGTTGCGGGGACAACTTTCTGCCCTGCAAATCCGGGATTCACCGTCATAATCAGCACGAAATCGAGTCGGTCCAGAACATAACTTAACGCAGAGAGTGGGGTCGCTGGATTGAGTGCTGCCCCTGCCTTGATGTTGTGCGCTTGAATAAGCGATAAGGTTCTATCCAGATGCGTTGCCGATTCAACATGAACGGCTATCTGCTGAACGCCGATCTCTGCGACTGCGTCCACAAAGAAATCGTTGTTTTCCACCATGAGGTGAATATCAAAAGCACAGTCCGTTTTTGGACGCAATTGCTCAATAAGCGCGAGCCCAATCGGCATATTCGGGACGAAGTGCGCGTCCATCAAGTCGAAATGGAGCATATTAACGCCAGCAGCTTCTAATTCCCGGATGTCTGTTTCCAAGTTGCATAAATCCGCGCACATCACGGACGGCGCGATATGGATACCCGAATTGAGATCAGACAAAATAGCACTCCCGTAGCATCAAAATTTCTGTGCTTATTGTAAAATAAAACCGTTAATAGTATAGCATAAAATGCAGGGTTTGTCAAATTTTTGAATTGGGAAAATAAGACGTTTAATTGTAAATTAGGAGTAGGGAGGATTGAATTGAGATTAGAGATAACCTGCCTCGGATATGAGTAAATCCGCTATTCAGATTCAACCGCATCGCCCCCTTTCGCTTCCTCAATTCTATTTTGGAGGCCTGCCGAACGGTTATAGAGATCTTCAGCTATGTCCAAGTAATCCTCAGGTTCTATGCCTTCAACCAAGTCAAACGGGAGTTCTGTGACGGGTTTGTCCTTATGGAACGACCACGCGCCGACTTCTTCCTTTTTCAGCCAATCATCCGATCCCGCTGTGGCTTCTCCCTGTTTCCGCAATTCACCCTCGCGAATCAGGTTTCCAATCTGTTGGAGGAGCCAGCCGCTATGGGTTGTAATGATAACGCGAACACCAGCTCGGACCAGGCGAGCGAGGGTTTGGGCGATTTTGGTTTGGGCCCCCGGATGCAAGTGTGCTTCAGGCTCTTCAATAATGAGCAGATCACCTGGCCAAACGATACCCCTTAGGAAAAGGACTAAGGGTGCCAGTTCGGATACCATCGCTGAAGAGTGGCTCATCCGCAGTCCCGCTTCCGCCTGATCTGGATGGTACAGAAACTCCCGGGATGCCTCTGGCGTGGGCCGGTTAACGCCTATTTCACCGCCCAACAGCTCGTTCTCCAATTTCTTAGCGATGGGCTCTATCTCCTCTGGAGATCCATTGTACTCACTATATCGGACAATCTGCTCCAAGAAATCCGCTACCATTCCCGAAAACGGAGAGGTCTCATTACCCAACCCAGTGCGAGTGCTCCGTTTAATGAGGGAGCTCGCGATCGCGCCGTGGCTTTGCATGATACCGCTCCGAGCAGCAGGGAAGTAGTACGACTCTCTTGCAAGGCACCCATGGATATATAAATTTTTAAATAGATTGTCAAAATCAAGTGTTTCATCCTTTAAATTGAGGAGAACCATGTCTGAATTGATATGTCCTCCTACAGTAAACCCAGATCCAGCGTCCCGCGCCCTAAAATTCCAACACGTTTGATCACCCTCACAAACCTGCAATGAAACTTTCATTTCGTTGTCTTTACTGCCGGCGAACCGAATTAATTTAGAAACAGACTCAAGGTCGAAACACCGCTTGAGCTCGTTTGTGAAACCCGCCGGATCCGTGAGTATATCCAACGATTTGGCGCGCATCTGCTGAGGTAAATCGGAAAATTTGAACGGTCGCCCAGGCGTGTTTAACTTTTCAAGGACTTTCAACTTTTCTTGTTGATCCGACAGCTCTTGTGGAACCTGTGAATAACGGTGTTGTAAACCGTGATAAAGATTAAGGTGAACATCGTATGACCCAGGCAATCGTGAGAACACCCCAAAATTTTTGTGTAATGCGTAAATGAGGGCGGCGAGATAGGTTTTGCCGGTGTTGCTCTCACCGACGAAGACAGTCAGCGGACGCAGATCTATCTCCGCCTTTTCTATCGGACCGAAGTTTTGGACGTTAAGGTAGACGTTCACTTGTTTTTCCTCGCGGTGGCAGGTTTAAATTAATTATACTTATCTCTGCAATCAATTGCAAGGAAAAGTATAGAGTCTAAGCCGTATCCAACTTGACCTTCGACTTCTATTTTCCTCAACGCGACAAAGCCTCGCGAAGTTGGGTGTCAAGGTCATCTGGCGGGTCAAAAGGGATGTCGATCGGTTGACGAGAGATCGCGCCGGAAGATTCACTGCCTCCATATCTACAGTTTGTGCTATCTCACCGCAAAGGATAGGAAAAGTCAACAGAAAAAAGCGTGCAGCTTCGGAGAAAATCTGATAAAATAAAAAGAGGTAAACAATTCCACAAGGAGGAATAGACATAATGAAAAGGCTAACTGTCTCAATGCTCCTTTTGAGCATTTTTTATTATTTCGGGATTGTCAGTGCCAGTGCTGACGCTATAGGTGTATGGCTGTTCGATGAAGGCAACGGCAAAATCGTTAAAGATGTATCAGGGAACGGACATCACGGCGAAATCGTTGGTGAGGTGGCGTGGACCGACGGCAAATTTGACAACGCGCTCAAATTTGATGGCGGACACGTCCTCGTGCCGCATGAAGATGTCATGAACCTCAGGCAGTGGACGATGACAGCGTGGATAAAAGTGCCGAAGGTTGTCGATCCATACCAAGTTATCCTTGGCAAAGAGTCGTGGCCCGATCGAAATTACACGATGTGGATTCGTCCCGGTGTGATGACTTTTGGGTTTACGCTCCCCGGGGGTGCACAAGATTTACAGGTCGGTAGCAAAGAGGTCACTGATGGGGAGTGGCACTTCGTCGCAGGTGTGTATGACGAGAAGAATCTGATCCCTTATGTTGATGGCGAACAATTTAATCCACGCGGTGCCGCGGGTAAACCTGCGACAAGCAACGCCCCCTTGATTATCGGTGCCCAGGGGCCCGATGGGAAAAACGGACCGTTGAGAGGTACCATCGATGAAGTTTCTGTTTACAATACCGCGTTAGACGAAGATGAGATCGCCGAAGTGATGGAGGGTCTCTCAAAGCAATTTCAAGCGGTGGACGCTTCAGAGAAGTTAGCGGTAACATGGGGCTACCTTAAAGAGAGCGGTAAATAACCGAAAAATAGGCGCATTACAAAATCTTTGTAAACGTAAAGTCTCACTTTCTCGTTTCTGCTATAAATCGGTAATGCGCCCTGCCCATTGTCAGAATCAGGATTAAAGGATTTCCAGGACTAAAACCCACTATGATTGACGATTGTCTCGGAGGAAATTACCGAATTATTTTTGAAACTCCATCAGAAACCTAATAAATACGAAAGCAATCGAGAATACACGTGCAGAAAAATCTTTTATCGAAACTTGCAGGTTACCACAACCTGCTTTTAAAAATTGGGCTTATCCTTATTATTGTCCTCTCCGCAACGCCTACCGTTGTTGTCAGTCGTATCGCTGAAGAAAACGAGGAGACGCAAGCAGAAACGACAACGTCGAGCGATAGTGTTACAGCTCCTGATTCCGACGCAGATGAAACACCACCGGCAGCCGGAAACAGTAGCGAGTTCGGGGTGTTCAACCGTAACCCTGAACCGAAACGCTTCATCTGGCAAGCGGAAAAGGAAGCACCCGAGAAAGAAGATGAGGCAAACAGGTACATCCAACCCTATCTGGATAGCCTCCGCAGATGGCGACATCCACCCGAATTGATAGACCTGAGTAAACTCTATGATTGGAAACCGAAACCGAAGCGGGCCGAAAAAGGGATCGCGCTGCCCATGGATTCCAACCTTCGGATAACCCTTTTACAATCCGTGACGGTAGAGGCGAATAAGACGCACTATTTCGGGGAAGGCGACCTGAACCGGTACGGTGGGTACGGGTATGGCGGCGGATACGGTAGCTATTCATCGGGACTTGATCTCGGACTCACTTCGTCTTACGGTTACGAAGATTTCGGCTATAGCAGCGGTTTGGGGGGCAGCGGTTACGGTTCTGGCTACGGGGGTGGCTACAGCAGTTATGGGAGCAGCTATGGCAGCAGTTACGGGGGCTACAGCAGCTACGGTAGCCGCGGAATCCCGCGCGCAACGGGCTTTAATCTGCGTCAGATACAACAATTGGGACTACACGGTCGCGTCGGGCAACGCACACATATCGCTGTGGATTATAGTGCTGGCGGCAGCGGCCTCGGGAGCAGTGGCTATGGCGGCGGATACGGCGGTGGCTACGGCATCGGTGGCACAAAGGAACAGAAAATTAAAATCTGGTACGAGGGTAAACCGGAGGACATCATAAAGACTATCTCGTTCGGTGACATTACGCTCAATTTGCCGAACACCCGCTTTTTGAACATCAATCGAAATTTGTTCGGTCTTGAAGGCGTGTTTGAATGGAAAAATACGCGCCTGACGGCTTTCGGTTCGCGCAGTAAAGGGATCCGTGAGGTGCGTACCTTCCGTGGGCAATCGCGGCGGGCTGGTAGCGGATACGGCTTCGGACCGCCAGGGATCCAAATTCCGGATACGAACTACGTCAAAAATCGGTATTACTACATCCATAAAGGGGCAGACGACTTACTCCACGAAGGGTACCTCCCCATAAAACAGGGCAGTGAAGAAATTTACATCGACGATGGCGTTGTGGGCAACAATCAGGGTGGTAAACGGACGAGCCAAGGTTACTTTAACCCGCAATTCGCTGGACAGGACTACAATATCGACTACGATACCGGGGAAATAGAATTTCTTTCACCGATCTCCGCTAACTACACGATCGTCGTGGCTTATGAATATAGCGGCAGCGGCGGCGGTACGATTGGCAACCCGGGCAGTGTCTTTGTTGATGACAATGGCGACGGTACAATCGACGAAGAAGGCGAAGAAATCGGTTATATAGTGCTGAAGGACAAAGGGTTCCGCGGCACGGAGGCGACGCACGTTTACCAACTCGGCGGCAGCCGAAATATCAACCCACGCGATTTCCAACTGACGATCCGCCGACAAGGACAAAACGAAACTTTCCAGACGGATGACGGACTTATTCCTTATATTGAAATCTTCGGTTTGGACCAGAACGGCGACGGCAACGTCGATGCACAATTCATAGACTACGACAGGGGTCTGCTGCGTTTTCCGTGGACGAACCCTTTTCAAATTACAGATTCGGACCACCCCTACTATGCCTACCGAGACGCGCTTAGCAACCCTACGATCTACCGCGAAGGTGTCCGCACGGATGCCCAAATCTACACAATCATAGCCGATTACACATACCAATCGGAAACCTATAACGTTGGGTTGTTCGTGATTCCAGACAGTGAGACCGTCCGGTTGAATGGGCAGCTCCTGACCCGCGATACTGACTACATGATGATCTATGAGGTCGGTAGCATCCGATTTTTCAGGCAACTCGATGAATTTGATGAAATTGTTGTGGAATTCGAAAAGACACCTTTTGGCGGTTCGTCACAACAAGCGGTAGCCGGTATCTGGTTAGAATATACACATAAGCCGAAACCTAAATCGGAGAAAGAACAGAGCCTTGAAGACAGATTTGACCGGCTCGGGGGTCTGCAATCCATGGGTGCAAGTCCGCTCGGTGATGGTACAACGAACACCTTCGGGGGATCCTTGTCGGGGCGGAGAAGCGGTTTTGGCGGTTTCGGAGGGAGCAGCTTTGGCGGTGGTTTCGGTAGCGGCTTCGGCGGCGGTTATGGCAGTTTCGGGAGCCTGGGCGGGCGGTCACGGAGAGGGGCAGGTTACTATGGCGGCTACGGCGGTGGGATGAATTATTTTAACCCGCTCTTCCAAAAAGGGTTTATGGTTTCAACTGGCTATATCCTGAATACCGGGCAAAAACCGGCAGAAATACCAGATGTCAACGGCGTGCCGAACCGTTTGCAAGCGTTCAATATCAATACAAGTTTCGGCAGAGCATTCAATGTCGCAGGGATCTTCAATCTGCTGCCGTTTGTTAGTATGAGAAACCTCCCGCTTTCGCTTGATTTCAGTGGCGAGGCGGCTTACTCACACAACAACCCGAATAGCATCGGTGTCGCACTGATTGATAGCATGGAAGGTGCCAAGGAATCGACCACAATGCCAACGCTGAAATACAACTGGAAGCAGAGCAGCGTTCCGTATATCTCGGAGGAAACCCCTAATATAGACACTATCTTACCGACGCTTGAGAATAGAGTCATTTTTAAAGTCGCCCTTAAAGATAAAAACGAGTCGGAGGCGGTCGGCAACTATATGCGGAACCGGGATGTCCCCGCCTCTTCAATCCAACCCCTTTCGCTGTCTACCGAAGAACGTCTCATCATGGAGCTCGGCTACGATTTCACAGATATAGTGGCGGAATGGGGCGGTTTCTCAAACGGAGTCTCCGCTTCCGGCGTTGACTATTCCGAACGGAGTTTCGTTGAGGTCTGGATGCGCGTTCAAGGCGACGATAACGTGACGCTACACTTGGACCTTGGCGTAATAAATGAGGATACAGATGCCGACCAACGCCTGGATAGCGAAGACCTGCCAAACACACTCATCGACACCAACGGCGATGGTCGCATAGATGCCTTGGATTTGGACCTGGACAATCTATCAGATGCCGACCGGTTCCGCGGGAATGGTGCCCTCGATAAAGGCGAAGACATAGGCTGGGATTACGATGGTCACCTCGAAAAAACAACCGTCGGTAGCGACAACCAGATTTTGGATAGCGAAGACCTGAACGGCGACGGCGTGCTTGACACGATAAATGCCTATTTTGAAATTTCAATCCCGTTGAACGAGATTCCGAATGAATGGATCAAAAGCAAAAATACGAACGGCTGGATGTTCCTCAGTATCCCGCTGACGAAGTTCAGACCGGTAGGTTCTCGTGTGCCGAGCCTCGTTTTTGTGCAACACCTCCGACTTTGGTTGAGCAAAAACGTTCCGGGCAGCGCGAAAGGCACGCTGCAGTGGGCATCCATCGAAATTGTCGGCAATAAATGGCAACAAGGTATTATCACGCGATCAACGCCGGAGGTTGGACTTACCGGCGAAACACTCTCAACGAGCACCATCGTGGAAGATACAATCGAAAGATTTATCGTCGGCACAAAGGATAACTTCAGTTATGACGCATATCAGAGCGCGTATCTTGATATAGAAGATAATGAACTCTTTAAAAAGTTGCATCCATTTACGGCGACCTCGCTCGGTTTCCAAACCCAACAGCAACGCGAACAGACGCTCAGCCTTGAATATTACCTGTTTCCCGGTTCTTACGGCGTTACTTCCAAACAGCTGAAAGGCGTAACACAAAGTGATGGTCAAGACTTTAGCAAGCACGACACACTCCGCTTTTGGCTCTATGGCGATAACAGTGATACAACCTTCGTTTTGCAGCTTGCACCGACCGTCCGGACCGGCTATCGCAGCTCGTTTTATAGCTCGGATCCGTTTGTTAATCAGCCAACGGAAGAAAATATTAATGTTTTTGAGAACCTGACAGACTATTATGAATACACAGTGCTCGTTGACTTTGAAGGGTGGAAGTTAATTGAAATTGATCTTCGTGACCAACATAGAAATGTCTATCCGGATATAGTAGAAGGCGTTTCTAACCCTGAATTTCCAACTTTGACAGCGGGTCAAGAGCCGCTTGTAGGAACCGAAAGCGATCCACAACCACTATCAGATATTGACAGCGATAAGCCAGATGGTCATCCCGACGGTTTCACGATCAGAGGCAGCAACAGTACGCGGCTCTCTATCAAAAATATTGGGGGCATTCTGCTCGGCATCCGCAACGACACGGGTCGTGAAATCAGTGGTGACATCTGGGTGAACGAGATTCACCTCGGCGATCCGCTGGTACGTGCGGGGTGGGCGCGGCGCGGCAATATGTCAATGTCGCTCGGCAATATCGTAAAATTGCGGGGCGGTTATGCAAGCCAAGACAAAGACTTTGAAAGCGGTGCGGGTCAAATTGGCAGACAACGTCTCTCTTCACGCGGGTATAGCACGACAAATAACGACTATAACATTGATGCGGATGTCACCATTTTTCCGTGGCTGCCGGTCCAGTACGGTATCGGGCAGCGAGAGACGGAGACCGAAAGTTTGCGCGGGAGTTACAGCAGCTTCCAGAGCAGCGGGAAAAGCGAGAGCCGTACCCGAGATTTTTCTGTCCGATTTAACCGAAATCCGTACCCGAACCTCGGCTTCGCCTATAACTATCAGGATTTTTGGAACGAACGTCAAGGCACACAAATCAGTCACCTCTACACCGGCAGCCTCCGATATGAACTCGGATCGAAACTCGGTGTTAACGTGCAGTATCGCCACGAAGATGTGCTTGCCAAACCGGAAACGGCAACCGATACCGCCTCAACTTCAGCATCTTACTACAGCTACGGTTATGGCAGAAACAGAGACGAAAAAACCGACAGCGGTACAATCGCATTCAACATCAATCCGACAAGCATCTTCAGTTTGAACCCAAGTTACGATGTGCGGCGGACGCTTGAGAGGCGTGAAGATCAGACCTATAGTACGTCCTTTACGAGCGGCGTAACCACGGAACCGGAAACACCCGAAGAAACGACTCCACAAGATTTCTCAATCGCTGAACGGGAGCATCGCCTCTCCTTGACCCCGCGATTGAATCGGGATTTACTCGGCTTGCGTCCGACGGTGACAAGCCGTATGAGTTTCCGTGAGAACTGGTTTAGAGAACAAAAAAACGCATCGCTGAACGGTAATGTGAGTCTCGGTGTGAACCTCCGCGTTCAAAGGTGGTTCGGCTGGTTTTTGAATCCCAAAAAAACGCCGACACCTGAGCCTCTGACAGATGGCACCCCTCCCACTTTAGAGGGTACACCGACAGAATCTCTGCCAAATAACGCCAATGGTGAAGGCACGGGAACAATTGAACAGTTACGAGAAAACGGTATCGAAGAAACGCAGCTCCAAGAGTTACAGGAAAATCGCGGGGATTGGATTGAACGCGATAAGCGTGACGTAGATAATTCAACAATGCAAGGGCCAACAATGCAAGGAACTATCGCGCAAACAGCACAAGATGGTATCTTGCAGAGAATTCTCAAAAGTTTCACAGTGAGTACGAATGCGAACTTTACGGCTACTGAATCGTATCGGCAGCTGGCATCCGGGTTGTCTGCTTTAGAAATCTGGTCGCTTGCGGAGGATGCGAAGGAACGGACGAATTCTCGGCGGAGTAGTCGTTATACGGTCCGTGGCTCGGTGGAACCGTGGCGGTGGGCATCGCTTGGGACAAATTTTAGTACGTCCGAAAGTTTTCGGAAAAGTTTAGGGAGTACATACACGTCGCACGCGGATTCGTATGAAGCGAACATAGAACTGAAGGCGCAGGAAGACTCCCGTTTTCAACTGCGTTATAGTTTCACAAAACGGAATAATGCGACCCTGGAGACGACGCTCAGCGATAGCACAGCACATACGCCATCGCTGAGTTGGTTACACAAGTGGGGTAAAGAGACGCGGACAGGATTGGGTATACGCACAACACTCCGAGACCAAGAACGGAGCGGCATAGTGAGTAAAGCACTGATCATCACCCCGAACTTCAGTATTGATTATCGTTATCGGACAGAAAACGGCATCCGTTTTCCGTTTTTCGGTAGAATTCCGCTCAAACACGACTTGGAACTAACGAACACGCTCTCTTGGGCGATTCGCAGGGAAAATTTCGGTGCGAACCGTGAGGAACGTTCTGAACGTTACGAGACGACTTTGCGGGTCGGGTACAAAATCAGTACGCATATTACAGCGAACCTCCACCTCGGTATCAGCTACCACAACGACAGAGTCGAAGAAGGCAGAGATTTCTTGTCAATCGCCAGCGCGCTCACCATCCGCGGCCAAATAGAGTAAATTTTGACACCTCCAACACCTTATGGTATACTAAAGAGACGAACACTTTCACAGGGAGGGGAAAAGCGTGAGAACTTTCGGCACGCAGGGGCCTGTTAATCCTCACGATAACTACATCGTCGCCCGTTCTAAGGAAACTGCTGATTTCATCGAACGCATCAAAAACGGCAAATACATCGTCATCTTCGCACCCCGACAGACTGGAAAAACGACTTTTTTTCAACGCGCCTTGGATACCCTTACAACCCAAGAACAACACTATTTTCCTATCCAACTCAATTTTGAAGAAGCCGAAGATGACACCGCACCTGATTTTTACAGCGGTCTCTATGAAGATATTCTTGAACAGATAGAGAATGTTTTTGAGCAACGTCGCGAGTCGCCACCTACTGCGTTAGCAGACTTTTTGGAAAATAACAACGGTATCACAGATCATCGTTCCATGCGCAGATTCTTTCGGCAGTTCGCAAAACTGCTGTCGCAACAAACGCCGTCGGTCACGCAACGGGTCGTGCTGCTCATCGATGAGTTTGATGGTATTCCGCGCGATGTGCTGAAAGGGTTTCTGCACTCGCTGCGCCACATTTATGTCGCCGGTAAACCGCGCAGCCCACATAGCGTCGGGATCGTCGGCGTTAAGAATATCCGGCAGCTCAACTATGATACCTCTATTTCACCCTTCAATATCCAAGACGAGTTCGTTGTGCCAAATTTCACGCTGGAACAAGTTAGTGAACTGCTCACACAGTATACCGATGAAGTCGGACAGCCCTTCACACCAGAGGTTATTGAGATGCTGCATAAACAGACTGCCGGGCAACCTTTCCTTGTTAACCGCGCAGCACAAATCCTTACCGAAGAACTGGACGTTCCGAAAACTGAGACGATTACGATGCACCACTTTACAGCAGCACATCAGAAACTCCTCCTTGAAACGAACACGAATATTGCGCATCTGACAACCAATGTCCGCAAAAATCGGCAGTTTGAAAGTCTCCTGATGGAAATCATGACTTACGAAGAAGGTGTCCGCTTCAATTTGCATGACGATATTATCAGTGAACTCACAACTTACGGAGTGATTCAGAACGGTGCCGATGGCACATGTCAGATCGTTAACCCGATCTATCTGTATCACATTATGCAGGCGTTCACACCTACAGTGAATGGGTTGGAGCGCGACTATTTTGCAGAGGACACAACTGGCGAATTTCAAAATTACCTCACACCGCAAGGGTATCTTGAGATGGCGCGGCTTCTGGATAACTTCAAGGATTTCATCACACGCGTAGGTTTCAAGATCCTCCAGGTGCCGGAAACGCCGCGCGAGTATGTCGGAAGGCATCTCCTTCTCACCTATCTGGATTCTTATGTTAAGGCAGTCGGCGGGGTTATGTCCTTTGAAGTGCCAACAGGGGCGGGTAAAATGGATCTCCGTATCACGCACAACCGGCGGAAATATATTGTTGAAACAAAGATTTGGCGCGGAGAGGTCCGCTATCAGACAGGTAAACAGCAACTGGCGGCATATCTTAAATTGGAAGGCGTGGCGGAAGGCTATTATGTTGTGTTCGATCACCGCCAAAAACCAGAACCGCGTGTAGAAATGGAAACAGTGGCCGGCGTGCGTATTCGGAGTTATATCATTCCTGTCATACAAACAGCACCTTCAGGCGTGCGTCTCCAATAGGTATGGTGTCTGCCATTCCGAAAGTCGCATTTTGCGATGTGTGTCGGTCGATTCAGATGCTTTCTCCTTTCTATTCGGACATCCGGTTAAATGTATTTCATCGGTTCTCCTCCTCTTGGAGCTGCTCTCTGTACGGATTCCGTGGACGCTCTCCCACAGTAATCTGACTGATGATTTTATCAAACTCATCCGCGGCTTTACGGAGCTGCGACAACTGTTCACTGTTCAACTTCGGCTTCGGGTTCTGGGTCCTTACAAAATCCATATACGGCTTATCTAATGCTTTGATCTGCTCATATTTCTCTAGGTATACTTCGTTGTTTAGCGTATCATCAATATATATCTGCAGAAACTTGTGGGCATCAGCATCGGCCTCATTGACCAGATTCCGAGCGTTAACATATTCCGGCAAGGATAAGCCTTTCTCATCTCGCTTACCGTACAAGGCGATGGAAGTCTGAACAGCCGCTTTGACCATGGCGATGTATTCTGGGCTGAGAATATCTTCAGGGAGCATTCGCTGCGTGGAAACCTGTCGCACTTCGGATGCGTTTTGCGTCTTGACAGGGGCAGTGGCTTCACTGACATCTGCGATAGCTTGAGGCTTCACCGGTGCATGTGGCTCAGCATGCCATTCATCGCCGTGCCAGGGTCCGCCTTGTGAAGTATCACCAACAGGCACTTGCTCAGTTTCGCGTTCAACGTGCTGCAGATAAAGTGTGCCACTGACAACCATCAGCACAAAGAACGCTAACGCACCTATGAAAAGGCGGTTGCTGAAAAGGCTTTTGAACATTCGCTTTCCCCTTTTTATCTGTCCACTTGATACGGACAGCGGGTTTCGGTTTGATATGGATATCCAATCGAGCGCGAGGTCCCTCTGCAGTCAGAGGTCGATGAGCGGAGCAGACACACAACAATACCAGCAACTATCAGAAACATAAGCGGTATACACGCTTTGAAACTTTGAGACTTCTGCGAAATTATCATAACGCGATTTATGAAAATAAGAGGAGAACGTAAGTACGATACAACATTCCGAGCCTATTGTCAAAGAAAAACGTTGTGAAAACCTTTCTGTTGCATTTTCAGCACAACAACATGGCGGGGGTATAGCAGTGACGATGGTGTCCATATCAAATTTATCGCCAATGCTAACGGTGTCTGTTTTGTTTCCACTGATCGCTTGGATAATGACTTTTGGGATATCTGAGCATTTCTCGGCAGGAGTGTGCCGATTAAACGATACTGTTCAACAGGGCGCAGCGGTGTCCACCCTAACGGACGAAACAAGTTATCGTCTATGATCGGGCGGTAGTAGGACTCCGCATCAAAAGTCGGGGCTGTTGAGGCGGACGCGCGGCAGTGGAGCGGGTGTCTCGGAGATAATCACTTCTTCGGGGGGCGGGGCCGATAGATTCAGAGCGACGATGACCGCACCCAGTAACAGCAACGTGCCCGTGAGGAAAACCACACAGGCACGTGGGGTGAAAAGGATTCTCGGTTCCATCAATTACTGAGCCCAATGATACGGATGTGTTCCCCAATCGCTGGTGCAACTACCGTTGGAACAACGCGTGAAAGTCGCTCCGCATCCCGGACGCCGACACGTAAAGGAGGTCACGTGATCCCCAATCGCCCCCGGATAACACGTCCAATAAACACCGTTGCAATTCGTACAGTTATTAACGCGGTGTTGTAATCGATAGCTGACCTGTCCGCCACACGCCTTGCGCGCACAAGAGACCGTTGTCGGCGGTGGTGGTGCCGGATACAAATGACTATGGCCATTACACGCATAGAAACTCGTCACCGTGCAACTCTGCCCCGAACTATTGGTAGATGAACAACTCGCTTGGAGCAAATGATCGCCACTCGCCGAACTCAAATGAACACCACACGGATGATACGAGGGTGTTGGCATCGGATAATTATGGTTATGTGGTGAACACGCATAATAACCCGAGCTGTTCTGACACGTCCCGTTAGTATTTGATGACGTACAAGACGATACCCACGAATGAGAACCACTCTCCGATGCCAAATGAATACCACACGGATGATACGAGGCAGTAACTGTGTCATCCGTTTCACTATGTCCGTCTTTAAAGATCGACGACTTGTGATGGTCCTTATGACCCAGGCACTTGCGGAAAGAATCACCACATGTATATACACGATAACGTTCCCTACCGTTTGTGTAGTTGATATACCGCGTACCCCAAACACCTTTCGCACACGTCCGAACCCGATGCATATCCTGCTCTATCAAATGATCTGAATCACAACTATACCATTTAACACCACAACCTTGCGAAACACTACGAGCAGCAAGGATCGCCTGTCGTGACGTATAATCAAGAGCGACCGACACAGAGTTTGCTGTCCCGCACGCCTCATAGTGCGTGTTGAGTGCTTCCGAGACCGTCGTATACTCCCGCGTACACGGCCCAGGACACTCAAACATTGGGAAAATTATATTGCCAGGTCCGATCGGCGGATTTGGTGGATTTTTCGATTGCGAGGAATGGTACGTATTATAGTGATCCGTCGCCGCGGAACCATCTGCCCACGCTTCTATCGCTGAATTCGCTGCATCATAACCATTGAGGCGCGTCGGGTTATTATACAAATACTGCGCTGAACCGTGATAACTACTCGCATCGCTGACAGCACTGTCTATAGCACTTGCAAGACTCGAACTTCCATAAATAGAGAGAAACGCACGGACAGTCAACGCCAATGTATCGGCAAGTGTCGTCTTCTGCACTGTCGACAAAGCAGAAATCATGGTCGTTTTCAGTGAACCTAATGAACCGCTGCCCATCCCTTTCATCGTATTGGCGAGCGCAATATACCGATTCCGCTTGCGTATATAATCATCAATAATCCCCTGCAACCGATCTTGTTCTGACTTCGCATTATCTATGTCTGTTTGTGCATGCGCGTCGGGAGCATCGGCGGAGACATCGTAGACAACAAAACAGCATACAACGGAAAGTAAAAGACCTATCGTCGAAATGTATTTCATCGGTTCTCTTCCTCTTGTAGCCGTTTTCTGTACGGATTCGGCAACTGCTCTCCACCCGGAGGTTTCTTCGGCATGAGTGAATCAAACTCATCCGCGGCTTTACGGAGTTGCAACAACTGTTCACTGTTCAACTTCGGCTTCGGGTTCTGGGTCCTTACAAAATCCATATACGGTTTATCTAATGCTTCGATCTGGTAACATTTGTCCAGATAGCTGAGGTCCCCTGTATCATAATACATTTTTCGAAGCTCACGCGCATCCCAATGTGATTCATTGACCAGATTCCGAGCGTTAACATACTCCGGCAAGGCTAAACCGTTCTCATCTCGCTTACCGGACAAAGCGATGGAAGTCTGAACAGCCGCTTTGACCATAGCGATGTATTCTGGGCTGAGAATATCTTCAGGGAGCATTCGCTGCGTGGAAACCTGTCGCACTTCGGATGCGTTTTGCGTCTTGACAGGGGTAGTGGCTTCACTGACATCTGCGATAGCTTGAGGCTTCACCGGTGCATGTGGCTCAGCATGCCATTCATCGCCGTGCCAGTGTCCACCTTGTGAAGTATCGCCAACAGGCACTTGCGCTGTATGATTTTGTCTTGCCTCCCGTTGCTTGAGTCGTTCTTGCATCTCTGCCAACTCACGGTCGGTTTCGCGCTCAACGTGCTGCAGATAAAGTGTGCCACTGACAACCATCAGCACAAAGAACACTAACGCACCTATGAAAAGGCGGTTGCTGAAAAGGGATTTCAACATTTGATTTCTCCTTTCTATTCGGACATCCGGTTATTTGTCCACTTGATACGGACAGGGTTCGAGGATATGATATGGACACTCAATCGGGCGCGAGGGCTCTCTGCAGTCAGAGGTCGCTGAGCGGAGCAGACACACAACAATACCAGTAACGATCAGAAACACAAACGGTATCCACGCTTTGAAACTTTGAAACTTCTGCGAAATTATCATAACGCATCCGATTTATGACAATAAGTGGAGAACGTAAATACGATACAACGTTTCGAGCCTATTGTCAAAAGAAATTGGTTGAAAAGCTATCTCTCGTTATCAATCCTTGTGGAGACGGGATCCGTTGAATTTTGCTCAGCGGTTTTCTTCCACTTTGCAATCACACGTTTTACGCGCCTCTCAACTTCAGAGCGAGAGATGATGAACGCTTAAATTTAAACATTCACCAACGGTATCTTATAAAGACTCCTTTTTTAACCACTTTTCGTGCATAAAATGAAAAAAATGTCATAAATCACCGCAAAAAATAGAAAAATGCCAAATTTTACCAAAAAATCAACAGCGGTGGCATCAAGAACCTGAAGTTATTTTTATTCCTGCCATCCTTGCACGCCACGGATAACACGATTGCCTTGCGTAAAATCACAGTTCTGACATTTCCAGAGAATTGAATGTCTCTGCATAGCATCAGGACCATTTAGTTTTAAGAAATTATCGGGTTTCGCGTCTTTTTCGAAAACCCGGTTCGGTTAGGAATGCAGATCGCATTTGGGGTTTTTGCTGGGGTGTTTCTTCGAGTACACCGCAAAACCGAACCTACCGGGCCGGGGGAGAAAACCGGTATAGCATCAGAGACATTCAATTGTCGGTGCAGGTTAGGAAATTGGAAGCGAATGCTAAGCGGAGTAGGTTGGGTTGAACGCAACTGAGAAGATAGATGTGCCACACCCAATACACGCCTATTCAACATATCGTCTCCACAATCAAGAACGCAGAGAAACCCAACTTCAGAACGCAAGGCGTTCAGGAAAGCCGAAAGGCGTTGGGTTTCACTCGGTCTCTGGTGAATATGCCGGTCTTTGAAACAGTTTCGGTTTTCTCTGATTTGTATGCTTTTGGTGGTATCCGTTCAACCCAACCTACGATGTGATGGGAGAGTTTTTTCTCTCGGGCCTGGCGGTGAAAATCTAATCGAAAAGTGGACAATTGAATGACCCTGCCCATAGCATAGAAAAAAATTGAATAGAAAAGCAATTTATGATAGACTGATTGTCAGTCATCGGTTATCAGTTTTCAGTTAAGAAGAACTCCGACAACCGACAGCCCAAAATAAAAAGGAAAAACATGAAACGTAACAATACAGACACACCGCGCCCAGAATACCCGCGCCCAGATTTTCAACGCGGGACATCAGAAGGTATCGACTGGCTCTGCCTCAACGGTACATGGGAATTCGCATTCGATCCAGACGATAGTGGCGAACAAAACCGATGGTATTCACCAGAGCCGACCGATGATTCTCCGTGGACGCTGCAAATACAGGTTCCTTATCCGTGGGAAAGTCTCGCAGCATGGGGAGAGGAAGAACAGGCAGATAATGCAAACTACTTGAGCAAAAACGCCTATCTCAATCCGGAAACGGTTACGTGTGGTGGTTTAGACCGTGAAGGCAACTACCGGGGTGAACCGCGCCACACCATCGGCTGGTATCGCAAAGTCGTCTCAATCCCTGACAATTGGGGCGATAAGCGCGTTATTTTGAACTTTGGTGCCGTTGATTGGGAAGCAACCGTCTGGGTAAATGGCGAACAGATAGGCACGCACGAAAACGGATACCTCCCCTTTGAATGTGACATTACAGACGCACTCACGCCGGGAGAACCCGCACTGATCGTCGTTCGCGCGTATGATGCACAAGATCACGGCGAACAACTCGCTGGCAAACAGATCGGTTGGTATGTCCGTACCAGCGGTATCTGGCAAACCGTTTACCTCGAACCGAGAAGTGCAACGCACATCGCACAGTGTCACATCACGCCTGATATTGATAACGCAGTTGCGACGTTCGCCGTTAAAATAGATGGCGACATAGAAAAGAGTGCATTAACCTTACGCTGGCAGTGCGATGAACTCAACGGCTCCGTCCAAATTTCCGGTAATGATACCCAATTCACTGTTAGCATCCCGTCTGAATACCTCCGTTTGTGGGATGTAGACACCCCGAACCTCTACGATGTCACGCTGGAATTGGTAGCAGAAGAAGCCGTTATTGACAGGATTTCCACCTACTTCGGGATGCGGAAGGTCTCTATTGCGAAAGCTCCGGGCGGAGACTACCAGTATATCTACCTTAACAACCGTCCTATCTATCTGCTCGGCGCGCTCAATCAGTCGTTTAACCCGGAAGGGGTATACACGTTCCTAACGGACGAGGCGATCCGCACGGATGTGGAACGCGCAAAGGAATTCGGCTTCAATTTCCTCCGTCTCCACATCAAAGTCGATGAACCGAGACTCTACTATTGGGCTGACAAGTTAGGGCTGCTCTTCATGTGCGACATCCCGAACTTCGGCAGCTACACGGAGAAAGCACAGGCGCGATTTGAACAGACGCTCCGCGGAAACATCGCGCGTGATTACAATCATCCCTCAATTATTTCTTGGTGCAACTTCAACGAAACTTGGGGACTCGGCGGTAACGAATTCAAGGAGCTGAAGGATCGACAGGAATGGGTGCGCGAGATGTATCACCTCGCGAAGTCGTTAGACCCGACCCGCCTGATTGAGGATAACTCACCGTGTCTTTACGACCACGTGGAAACGGACATCAATTCATGGCATTTTTACATTAATGATTATGAGCACGCGAAGGGACATATCGCCAACGTTGTGGCAGAGACCTATCCGGGTTCGGCGTTCAATTATGCGGGTGACAACGTCCAAAGCGATGCGCCGCTGATTAATAGCGAATACGGCGGTATCTCCGCAGGCGCGGGGGATAAGGATGTGTCTTGGTGTTTCAAATACCTGACCAATGAACTCCGACTCCATCCCAAAATCTGTGGCTATATCTACACCGAGTTACAGGATATTGAGTGGGAACACAACGGCTTTATGAATTACGACAGGTCGGTAAAGGCGTTCGGATACGACTATTTGGACATCAATACGCTTGACTTTATCGCCATTGACTATCCGCCCGGAACGACGGTTGCCCCGGGTGATGAGATAAAAGCCGATATCTACGCGAGCCACTTCTCACACAAAACCATCACTGGCACAACGCTGCACTGGCAATTGGATACGATGTCAGCGACCGGACACGTCACGCGTGGAAACGTCTCAGGCAGTGTTGAGATTCCTTTTCCGCAGTATCAGGTGGAACACGTGCATCAACTTGAACTACGCATCCCCGATGTTCAGCCCGCGGTCGGCACGCTTCACGTTTGGGTGACAGATCACACCGGAAGCGTCGTTGCGCGGAATTTCATCAATTTCGAGCATTTCTCGGAAGCTCCCGTAGAATCCCGAACCGATTCAGGAGCGGTGTGCCTCAACTATACACCCGGTAACGCCTCCGAATCTGCTTGGAACGAACCGACGATAAGCGAACAGCTTTTCTCTGCAGTCGGGAGCGGTTATGTGGAATATGAAGTCTCGTTGCCAGAAGGACTGGACACAGCAGATGTTGCAGAGATAGCACTCATCTTTGAAGCCTCCAGTTGTTATGGCGGTGCCCGTCAAACGGAGCCGGAGAAGTATCCCTCCGATGTAACCCTCTCAGTCAACGGTGCCGAAATTGAGACCCTTCGCCTCGCAGATTGTCCTGCGGATGCGCGTGGCGTGCTTTCTTATATCCACGGACAACCCGGCATTTACGGCTACCTTCACAATATTAAGATAGACCCATCACTTGTCCTAAATGGTAACCAGACAGGGACATTAACAATCCGTTATGAAGTGAAAGCGGATGCTGAGGCGAAAGGCGGGTTTGCCCTCTACGGTGCGCGTATGGGTAGATACCCGACCGACCCGCATCTGCTCGTTCAAACGTAACACTGAGAAAGGAAGAAAAAGTTGGAAGTCTATCGGAAGATACTCGCGTCACAGGTGACGTAACCGAACAACCGATAACTGACAACTGATAACTATTATGGCAAGTCCTGAATTTGTATTTACACGGCATCCGAATTTGGAAGTATCTTGGCCCTATGTCCATGAACAGATGGTCAGCCGATTAGAAGAACTCGGCGTAACGCTTGTTCTCAACACCAGCAGCCGAGACCCTATTCACGAACAGGTCGATTTAAGCGAAACTATCGGCATATCGCGCTTCGGTGGCAACATCACCGAAGCCTGCATCGCAGCAGCCCCGAAACTCAAAGTATTCGGCGCAATGACAGATAATTCTGGGCACGGTATTCCGTATCAGACCCTTCAAGAACGTGGGATCCCTGTCATTGAATCGACGCGCGCCTGGTCGCAATCTGTAGCGGAGTGCGCCTTCGGTCTCGCGTTGTCCTCGCTGCGGCGGACAGCACAATGGCACCTGAAAATGGCGAACCGCGAAAAACTATGGGATTGGGAGAACCCGATATGGGGCAGCGACAAACTCCCTGTCGCACACCAATTCTGCGATGATCCGGATTTCGTCAACGGCGACCTCGGCACGAAAAACGTGGGTGTCATCGGTCTCGGGCAGATCGGCGGAAAGATCGCAAAATGGTCTCGCGTTTTTGGGGCGACAGTCCTCGGTTTTGATCCTTATGTCCCGGACGAATTACTGCAAGAGTGGGATGTCCAACGCGCCGATATGGACACGCTCGCGGATAGTTCCGATATTGTGTTCGTGGCAGTCCCACCGACACCTTCCGCGCGCCATCTATTGAATCGAGAACGGATCTATCACCTCCGCAAAGGGAGCTTGGTCGTCGTGATCACGCGCGCGCACGCTGTTGATATGGAAGCATTGCGGGAACGGATCGTTAAAGATGAACTCGCCGGGGCATTTGATGTTTACGATATTGAACCGGTTCCCATCGATGATGAATTGCGGAATCGGGATAACGTCGTCCACACACCGCATATCGCCGGTAGAACAGAAGATTCTAACCTACGGGTGGCGGATATGACTGTAGATGACTTTGTGCGGGTGCTGAAGGGCGAAGCACCGCTCGGCGCATTGACCCCAAAGGCAGTTGAGGTCCGAACCTCACCGAATCCAGGGCAATAGGTAATAGTTGTCAAAACCATGTCATCTAAAACTCGCTATAAAAACCTTATCCGTCCGGACATCGCGGACATGGCACCTTATACGCCCATCGTGCCGTTTGACGTGCTGAGTCAACGCCTCGGTATCCCTGCCGAGGCCATCGTTAAACTTGATGCGAATGAGAACCCCTACGGGCCCTCACCGCGCGTCCATGAGGCGTTGGCAAACGAAACCTATTACCACATCTATCCAGACCCTGACAGTGCATCACTACGTGAAGCACTGAGTCAATACATAGGTGTTGATGCGACCCATATCGTTGCTGGTCACGGCGCAGATGAATTGATAGATCTCGTCATTAGAGTGTTCGTGGCTCCTGGCGATTCCGTCATTAACTGCCCCCCGACGTTCGGGATGTACCGTTTCGACACAGAGCTCAACGGCGGAAGCATCATTGACATTGAACGAAAAGCGGATTTTTCGTTAGATACCGAATCGGTCGTTGATCGCGCCACTAACGATAATATCAAACTCATCTTTATTACAAGTCCAAACAATCCTGATGGCGGTCCACTCGACGATGCATGCCTTCAACAGCTGCTTCAGCTGCCGTTAATTGTCGTATTGGATGAAGCTTATATTGAATTTTCCCACCTTGTAGGTGCGGTTTCCCAACCGCACCCTATAGGCCGCGCGAATTGGGTCTTGGAACACGAGAATTTGATTGTGCTACGGACGTTCAGCAAGTGGGCAGGATTGGCAGGCTTAAGGGTAGGCTACGGTATCTTTCCGCATTGGATACTCTCACATCTTCTGAAGATTAAGCAGCCGTATAACGTAAACGTTGCTGGAGCGGCAGCTGCCCTGGCTTCGTTGTCAGATGTGTCTCAATTGCAAGAGAATGTTCGGAAAATTGTGGCGGAGCGTGGAAGACTTTATACAGAATTGCAGAGGTTTGACTTTTTAGAACCGTATCCGAGCGAGGCGAATTTCATTCTGTCGCGCGTGATCGGAAAAGATGCAGCGGCACTGAAAGCAACATTAGCTGAACAAGGGATTCTCATCCGATATTTTGATACGCCGCGTCTACGCAACCATGTCCGGATCAGCGTTGGCACCCCCGCTCAAACAGCCGTGCTCTTAAAGGCACTATCAAGGTTATAAAGAGGGCGAGGCTATAAAAAAGGCTCCAACACCTCTTCAGCAGAGCGAGTATTCGGAAACCAACCGACAATTTTTTGCAATACTTCATCCAGTAGCACATCCGGACAAGACGCGCCAGCCGTCAGCACGATATCGGTAGGCGTTTTCTGTGCTGTTTCGGTTGCTGGAAATAGCCAATTTTCTGTCGTCTGCACCTGTTTTGTCTCTAATTCGAGATGGCGAATGCGTTTTGGACTGAGGAGCTCCTCTGCATCCCGAATGAAATAGGTGGGCAGGTGTTGTTGACAGAGTTCTACAAGGTGACTCGTATTAGAAGAATTATAACCACCGACAACAACGGCGATATCGCCACCATCGGCAATGAGCGCGAGTGTGGCATCCTGATTCTCTTTAGTCGCATAACAGAGGGTGTCTTTTGTATCGGCAAAGTGTGAAGACATATCCGCTTCGCCATATCTTTCTCTGATAGTATCTTGTAATAAGTTGGCAATTGCCTCTGTTTCGGTTGCAAGCATTGTGGTCTGATTGACGACTCCGATGCGCTTCAGATGGACAGCAGGATCGAAACCCGGAGAAAATCGATCTGCAAACTTTTTAAAGAAGAATGCTGTGTCTGCTTCGCCGGAGATAACCCTCGCTAAATCCCGTGCTTCTCCGAGATCCCGGACGACAACAACCGGGGCACTTGCCTGTGCATGCGAAAATGTCGCCCGCGTTTCTTCATGGTAACGCTTTCCGTGGATAACAACGGTGTAATCCTGTTTGCCAATCTCTTCACTGCGTCGCCAAACTTTTTCCACGAACGGACACGTCGTATTATAGGCAGTCAGCGTAACGCCACGCGCCTTGAGCGTCTGCTCGACCTCAAGCGTGGTACCGAAAGCTGGTACGATAACGACATCGTCTGGCATCAAAATGTCAAAAGGGAGAAGTGGCATGCCGGCGGTATCCATTAAAAACTGGACACCGCGTTGCCTTAGGTTTTCATTGACGTGTGGATTATGAATAATTTCAGACAATAGGAAGATGCGTTTGTCTGGGTTTTCTGCAAGTGCCTGATAGGCGATTTCAATAGCGTTTTCGACCCCATAGCAGAAGCCGAAGTGGCGCGCGATTTTGAATCGGACGGGTCCGAAGTCCAATAATGTCGGGGCAAGATCGCGCTTCCGGGCATCGGTGTCGCGACGTGCCTGTTTAACGACAGAGATAATAGGACTATGATAGAAGTGAGGCAAGTTAAAAGTTCGAGGCATTCGCGCCCTCATCATCTAAATTTTTTAGGCGAAATTTTTTAGGCACTCAGGACTTTCCGCCCTTTCGCACGGCGGCGAGAAATCGTTTTTCTTCCGTGGCGTGTAGACATCCGTTTGCGGAAACCGAGTTTATTTTTTCGTTTCCGTCGATGCGGTTGATATGTGCGTTTCATGAATGTACTTTCTCCTTTTGTGAGTTCGTCCGCTCCGGTTCACCAGAGTAGTATTATGTTCCGCTTTAAAATGATACGCTATTTTTTTAGTTTTGTCAAATTTTTTGGCTTTGTCCGTTTTGATGAAAAAAATTACTTGATAAAATTTCGGTTTTAGTCCACAATTCTTTTTTGCGAATTTGTAACAGATTTCAGAACATTGAATATTTTTGAATAAATAGTGTTGACTTTTTTCTAAAAAAATGATACTATTGTATAGAATCATAATCGCTAAGCTTTAAGACTGATATTAAAGCTGGAAATTCAGATGTCTTTAGGTTAGGACAAACGTTCATGCGGTACACGCCCAACGAAATCTGGTTGGAAATACTGGAAACCCTCAGCGACACAGCACAACAAGATGTTTATCTTCATCAAGCCGTTCCGCTCTCACTCACAGCAGACGCTTTGAAGATAGCTGTGCCTTCGGCGTACACACGCGCACGCATTGAAGAGCGTTTCCTAACGGACATTCAACGTGTGTTAGCCACACTGATCGGCGCACAATGTGTCCTTACACTCACTATAGACGAATCCGTGGCGCACAGCAGCAACGTCTCGAACACCATAGAAAACGAAAATACTGCTGATCAAACGCTCAGTCAAAGTGAAGTCCCCGTCGGGGGGACCTCGATCTCCCTACCGCAAAATCAGACAGGGCTGAACCCGAGGTATCGGTTCGATACCTTCGTCGTTGATACACCGAACCGGATCTGTCATGCAACGGCTTTGGCTGTCTCAGAAAACCCCGGGAGCGACTATAACCCGCTCTTTATTTATGGGGGTGTCGGATTGGGGAAAACGCACCTCTTGCATGCAATCGGTAACAGACTCTCAGCGAACCAACCTTACAAGAAAGTTCTGTATGTTACCTCAGAAACTTTCATGAATGAATACATCGAGTCTATCGTCAATCGCGGATCCGGCCAAGGATTCCGCACAAAATACCGAACAGCAGACATGCTTTTGATCGATGACATACAGTTTTTAGAACGCAAAGAAGGAACACAAGAGGAATTTTTTAACACCTTTAATGAACTTCATATCAACTCGAACCAGATAGTACTGACCAGCGACCGAACCCCCAACGACCTTGAAAACCTTGAAGTCCGCCTGCGATCCCGATTCCAATCCGGCATGGTAGCTGAGATCGGTATGCCACAATATGAAATGCGGATCGCCATCCTCCGACAAAAGTGTAAAGATCAAGGATTTGAGAATCTTCCAGATGATGTCCTCAGCTACATCGCCGAAGTCGTAGAAACGAATATACGAGAATTGGAAGGCACACTTGTAAGCTTGGTTACACGGGCCACAATCCTCAAGGAAAATTTGAGTTTGGATTTCGCCCGACAAGCACTGAGTGATGTAGGGGCCCCATCACCGATGCAAGATCGTAAAACCGCAACGTCAAAAGCGATACAGGGAGTCGTCGCTGACTATTTCGATATCGAGGTAGAAGACCTTATTTCTCCGAAACGCACAAAAGGGTTAGTACAACCGCGCCAAATCGCCATGTACATGTGCAGAGAATTGACACAAATGTCATATTCAAATATCGCCCAAGCGTTTAATAGAGGGAATCATACAACTGTTATTCACGCCTGCAAACAGATAGAAAATGCAATCGAAAATAGTGAGGAAGAACGCGAAACAATTATGTTTTTGATAGATCAATTCCGATAGTCAAATTTGGCGTTTATCTCGCGTTTTTTAAGTTTTTTTTACCGAAATGTTATGCCTAAAACCTGTGGATAACCTGTGGATAACTATGTTAATGCAGTGTTGATAACTTGTGCATAAATTGTGCATAACTTAGCCGTTATACGCGTTTTTCCAATTTTGTTGATAACATGTTGATAACTCGGTAACTTATCAACATGTTATCAACAGGGTACTTGTCAATGGTGATAAGGGTTTAGGTGAGTTATCCACATATCCACAGCCCCTACTACTACTACTAGGGTACTATATATTTATATAGAATTATAGTACTAATATTAGAGTCTGTGGATAACTCCAAGAATTTTAGAACTTTGTAATCGATCCAATTAAAAAATTTAACAAGCAAAGAAGTCTAAAAAGTTGTTCAATTTTGCAACGAACTGAACTGAAATATTCACACACAAGATAAGATGTTATTAAATCATATCGTTCTACGAAACTTCCGTAATTATATTAATTGCGAAGTCCACTTCTCTAAACCTGTTAATTTAATCGTCGGTGGGAATGCCCAAGGAAAAACCAGTTTGCTTGAAGCAATTTATTTTCTTTGCACCGCGGAGTCTCATCGTGCGACTCATGATGCCGAACTGATTCGGCATCATGAGTCGGGATTCTATCTAAAAGGGACACTGCGGAACGGTAGTGATGACGTAACATCTCTTGAGGCGATGAAACGGACACGCGGGCAATTTAGCTTGAAGAAAGACGGGGCTCTCCAGACGAAACGTTCCGAATGGATCGGTCAATTCAACGCCGTATTTTTTTCGCCGGAGTCGTTGACATTAGTAAAGGGGGGACCTTCAGAGCGGCGACGGTTCTTAGATATGCTCATCTCACAGGTTGACAATGGATATCTTAAGAATTTGCAAAAGTATAATCTCGTTCTCAAGCAGCGCAATGAGTTGCTAAAGCAGATTCGTGCAACATTTGCAAATGTAACGCAATTGGATGCTTGGGACAAATTGCTGCTCGCGCACGGTACCGCAGTTATCGTGAAGCGGATGGAAATCTTTCATCAATTGAGAATGTACGCCATCCAAAATCACCAAAGACTCACCGGCGGTTTAGAAAATCTTGCATTGACATATCGTTCGGCATCAGTGTCAAACGATATGTCAATGGAAAATATCGGATGCAGTGCTTCAGACACATTAGCGGAGCCTTCGACTACCGGTGAAGATGAAGAGATGATAGCCGAACATTTTGGTATATCCTTAAATGCCTCCCGCGAGGCAGATGTACAGAGGGGTACAACCTTAGTCGGTCCGCACCGGGACGATTTTCTTATTGAATTGGAGAATGGCCCTGAGGCACTTCCGACTTACTGCAATAGTGAAAATGATATGCAAAACCCAGATTCTGAAACAGGAGCGTTTCGAGAGGTGGCGCGATCTTATGGATCACAAGGACAACAGCGCACTATCGCCTTGGCACTCAAGTTGGCAGAATTAGAGCTGATTCGACATCTAACAGGTAGAGACCCGATAGTTTTATTGGATGATGTTACCTCGGAGTTGGATTATAAGCGGATAGGGTATCTATTAGAGGTCCTCCAAAATTTAAGTGCCCAAATCTTCATTACAGCGACATACGCTGAACCGCTTGTGCATCATCTTGATCAACCGAACGTTTTAACAGTGGAAAATGCCGAGATAAGTTATAACACCGAAACCAGCGAGTCTGCTTAGCACACCGCTATTTGTAAAAAAATGCGCAAAAC
Organism: Candidatus Poribacteria bacterium; assembly: GCA_963668035.1. Lineage (GTDB taxonomy): Bacteria > Poribacteria > WGA-4E > WGA-4E > WGA-3G > WGA-3G. The sequence goes on from OY764073.1 coordinate 4,391,517, forward strand.
CCAAAACTTACGCTATCTCCTCACCGAACTCGCGCGTTCCGGCGACTTTGAGTACAAGATGCTTGAGCAGAAAATTTTTGTGCTTTGGGGCGAATATTTCGGAAGGGGCGAATATCTCGGAACACCATTTAGCACGCAAACAGTGCCAGTATCGCTTTCGAACGGCGTTTTAAAAGTCTACACGGAATATCCGCCGTACGTAACACACCTATCGTTGCTTAAAGAACGGATTATAGCTGACCTGAACGCGGAATTAGGACAACCTGTTCTCAAAGATCTTCGGATAGAGGTACGCCAAGCGCGTAAAGCAACACCGCATCATACAGGGCGCGCTTCGGCTGCCACGGAGATGTCAAAAAGCAATGTTCAACCACCAACGCCCAAGGAATTAGAAGAAGTTGAGCAGGTGATAGCTAATGTGACGGATGCTGATTTAAAAACTTCTTTGCGGCAATTATTTATCACACAAATCAAAGAAAAACCTTGACAAAATTTTAAAAATAAAGTATACTATTTTAAGTAGATACGCACAATAACAATAAGGTGGATTACGCTTTTAGATCATTAGGTAGTTCGCGCATGATATGCGGGAATTCATTTAAAGCGAGGTATCAAAATATAGAAATGTCAAAAGAGGAACGAACATACACTGCAAGCGACATACAAATCCTTGAAGGGCTTGAGGCTGTTAGAAAACGTCCGAGCATGTACATCGGCAGTACAGGTCCAGCTGGCTTACATCACCTTGTCACGGAGTTGGTTGACAACTGCATAGATGAGATCGGTGCGGGCTACGGCACACAAATCAACGTGCAGCTTCACGCGGATGGTAGTGTGAGTGTCTCCGACGATGGCCGTGGTATACCCGTTGATATGCATGCAACAGCAGGTGTCTCGGCACTTGAGGTTGTCATGACGACGTTGCACGCTGGCGGTAAATTCGATGGTCGCGAGCAAGTCGGGTACCAAACCGCGGGTGGTTTACACGGTGTCGGTGCTTCTTGCGTCAACGCGCTTTCGGAGTGGCTGCACGTCCAAGTTCGGCAGAACGGGACGATCTACGAGCAACGCTACGCGCGCGGTATTCCGCAAACAGCTGTCGAAAAAACTGGGAATAGCAATAAAACCGGTACCCGTACCACATTTATGCCGGATGCAGAAATATTTGATACGCTCGATTTCTCACACGACACGCTTCGCGACCGGCTCAGAGAGCTCGCGTTCCTGAACAAAGGTGTCTGTATTCAATTCCACGATACGCGCGATGAAAATAATTCTGAACCGGTTACTTTTCAGTACGATGGCGGCCTCGCTTCCTTCGTTACTTATTACAATCAAAACAAAGATGTCCTCCATCCGAAACCTATCTACATAGACGGTGTCCAATCAGATGTTGCCGTAGAAATCGCCTTCCAATTTAACACGGCTTACTCGGAGAACATAAGTTCCTACGCGAATAACATTCGTACCGCGGAAGGCGGCTTTCACGAGAGCGGTTTCAAAAGCGCGCTGACTCGTGCTTTTAAAAATTACGCCAATGCTAATGATCTCCTAAAGAATGTCAAATTAGACCTGACTGGCGAGGACATTCGCGAAGGAATGACCGCTGTTATCAGTGTGAAAGTCCCCGATCCGCAATTTGAGGGACAAACGAAGTCAAAACTCGGGAATACAGAGGTTGAGGGGCTCGTCCAAACTTTTGTCGGTTCGCGCCTGAAAGCACTGTTGGAAGAGAATCCGGGTGTCTCTAAACGGATTATCCAAAAATCTATTGATGCTGCGCGCGCCCGTGAAGCTGCGCGCAGTGCACGCGAGGTGATCCGCCGTAAAAGTGTGCTTGACTCGGCTTCAATGCCTGGAAAGCTTGCCGACTGTTCCGAACGCGACCCTTCCCGCACTGAACTTTTCCTCGTGGAGGGTGATTCCGCCGGTGGCACCGCTAAACAGGGGCGCGATCGGCGGAATCAAGCCGTTCTACCGTTGAAAGGTAAAGGCATCAATGTAGACAAGTCAAGGCTTGACAAAATCCTTAAAAACGCACAAGTCATTGACATCATAACCGCATTGGGAACAGGGATCGGTGCTGAAGAATTCAACCTTGAAAAACTCCGATACGCGAAAATCATCATCATGGCGGATGCCGATGTAGATGGCGCGCATATACGGACGCTGCTTTTAACTTTTTTCTTCCGCCAGATGCCGGACCTTATCGCCTCCGGTCACCTCTACATAGCCCAACCGCCACTTTACCAAGTGAGAAGGGGCAGAAATGCACAATATTTGCAAGACGATGAGCAGATGGAAGACTATCTCCTGACGCTGGCACTTGACACGGTACAGATAACAAACGCGCGACGCGGTACGCCTTACACAGCAGCCGAGTATAGAAGTATTTCTAATGCTGTCCGCAAGGTTCAAATGCTCCTCGACCAAATCAAGCGCAGTGGTATAAACCCCACACAGCTTTCCAGCACTGATCAACCTGCAGACGAGGCGAATGGAACCGGGATACCTGATAGCATAGACAAACTCCTCGCGGGGCTTGATATATCACCTGCTCATAGCGAGACGCAAGAGGCCTCGGAAGACGTATCCGACAGCTCGCCTACGCAGGTACAGCTTTTTGAAAACACTCCCCCGATGTCAGAACCTGACAGCTCAGTCGATCCGGCACCTCGCACTTGGCGCCACGAATTGCGGCAGGAACTTGAGAAACTCGCTGAGTTTCATATCCAAGACATAGATTTCTTATCTGCTACACCTTCCACAAAGGGCGATTCGGAAAGCCAAAATTTGTTTAGTATCCAGTCCGAAAATGGGGACATCCATCGGACAGATGATGTTATTTCGCTTGTGCAGTATCTTTTTGAGATGGAACACCGAGGACTTACGATTACCCGATACAAAGGTTTAGCCGAAATGAACGCTGAACAGTTGCGCGACACCACGATGCGCCCGGATGAACGGATGCTACTCAGAGTAACGCTTGACGATGCCGTTGAAGCCGACCGCATCTTTACACTGCTCATGGGGGATACTGTGGAACCTCGACGCGAGTTTATAGAACGCTACGGCACCCAAGTAAATTTGGATCTGTATGGTGCTTAAAACTAATATGGAAAATATTCAAGAACGCAACATAGAAAATGAACTGAAAACCTCGTATCTCACCTACGCGATGAGTGTTAATACCAATCGTGCGATACCCGATGTACGTGACGGTCTCAAACCGAGTACGCGTCGGATTATCTATGCTATGGGGGAGATAAATCTTACAGCGAACCGGCCTTATGACAAATGCGCTGCGGTCGTTGGGGAGGTGATGAAGAACTATCATCCGCACGGTGATGGTCCTATTTACGGTACGCTTGTAGGTTTAGCACAACCGTTCAATATGCGTTATCCGCTCATCGACGGGCAAGGGAACTTCGGGAGCATTGACGACGATCCGCCTGGAGCAATGCGATACACGGAATGCCGACTCGACACCATTGCCGAAGAGATGCTGACTGACATTGATAAACAGGTCGTTGATTTTCAACCGAACTATAAGGATTCTCTCGAAGAACCGACAGTGCTTCCGGGTCTTCTCCCAAATCTGCTCGTCAACGGCACGACAGGGATCGGTGTCGGTTATCTTACCCGTATACCCCCGCACAATCTTAGTGAAGTTATTGATGCCTTGCTCTGCAAACTCTCAGACCCGGATGCAGACGCGGAAACGCTGATGGAGCACATCCTCGGGCCTGACTTTCCGACTGCCGGTACTATCGTTGGTACTGAAGGTATCAAGAATATGTACACCACCGGTAAAGGCAGCATCACTATCCGTGCCAGAGCCATCATTGAGCGGATTACTATGGCTGGTAAAAGGGAAAGCGAGCGAGAACAGATCATCATCACCGAAATTCCGTATCAGGTAAAGAAAAATCAGTTATTACAGCGGATGCAGGACTTGGTCTTTAACAAAACGATCACCGGAATTTCCGATATCCGGGACGAGTCCGACAAAGATATCCGCATCGTCATTCCCTTAAAGCGCGGCGAAATTGCACAAGTTGTCCTAAACCAGTTGTATAAACACACACAGATGCAGATGAACTTCAGCGCGAGCCTGCTCTGTCTGGTAGAAGGGCTTCCGAAGATTCTAACACTCGAGGAGATTCTACACTATTATCTTGCGCATCGCCGGGATGTCGTCCGCAGACGGACACAATTTGAACTTGCCCGCGCTGAACGCAGAAATCACATCCTTGAGGGGTACCTTTTAGCCCTACAGAACCTTGAGGCGATTATAGAACTTGTCCAAACGGCTGAGTCCCCGCAAACAGCGGAACAAGAGCTTTGCGATACCTACCAGCTCAGTGAGCAGCAAGCGAGAGAAATTCTCACGATGACGCTTCGGCAATTGACAGGACTTGAGCGCCAACGTATCCACGATGAATACACGGAAATATTGGATCGTATCGCTGAATTTCGCGCTATCCTTGCAAGTGAGACGCTGATAACGGATATCATTCGGACAGAACTCGGGACGCTCAGGGAAAAATACGGCGATGAACGGCGGACCGAAATTACCAGCGAAGTCAAAGAATTTGAAGTGGAAGATCTTATTGCTGATGAAGAGATGGTCGTCACGCTATCGCATGCGGGTTACATCAAACGGTTACCAATGGATACCTATCGGAAACAGCACCGCGGGGGCGTTGGCGTTAAGGGTGCTACGACAAAGGATGGCGATTTTTTGGAGCACATCTTCGTTGCTACTGCCCATCAAAGCATTCTGTTTTTCACAGATTTAGGGAAATGCTATACATTGAAAGTGCACCATATCCCGGAAACGCGACGCCAATCCGCCGGGCGCGCGGTTGTGAATCTACTCCGATTGGCACAAAACGAGAACATTACGGCTTATGTTACGGTGTCTCTGAAAGCGGGCGCGGGCAGTCAGGGCACTGCAGGGGCTGATGCTGGTGAAATTGCAGCGAATAAATTCGTCTTCATGTCGACACAGCAAGGCATTGTCAAAAAGACAGAACTTGCCAGCTTTGAAAACACACTCTCAAACGGGATCATTGCTGTCAACCTTGATGAAGGCGACAAACTCATCGGCGCGCAAGTAACAGAAGGGAACTCCGATGTCATCCTTGTTACGCACAAAGGGACTGCGATTCGGTTCAATGAGCAAGATGTCAGATCGCTTGGACGTAACACGCGCGGGGTGCGTGGTATACAACTCAGTGATGACGATTTTGTGGCACAAATGGTTATTGTGAACAGCGAGGTGCTTGAAGGTCAGGAAACTGGACAAGAGATTGCTAAGGAAGATGATACCTTGTTGATTGTCACGGAAAACGGGTATGGCAAGCGCACGGCTGTCTCTGCTTATCGCTCCCAAAAGCGCGGCGGGAAAGGCATCATCGCCATCGGAAAGTCTGCCCGAAACGGTGCCGTTGTCGCAGCAAAACGCGTCGCGGATATTGATGAACTCGTCCTCATTAGTTCAAACGGATACATTACCCGAACAGCTGTTGGTGATATTCGGCGCATCGGGCGTAATACCCAAGGGGTGCGCATCATGGCACTTCAGGCGGACGAGAAACTCGTTGATGCCGCTAAAATCGAATTAGATATTTAAATATTGGGTTTTTGCTCTGATTTTTCCGTTGTCAAAATCAGGTTTCCGCCAAGACTGGCAGCAATAAGCACCTTACAATTAATCAGATGGAGAGGAAAATGAAATATCTTGGTAGGCTCGCGGTTTTTGGTTTCATCATGGTCAGTTTGGCTTTAGGACGCGGTTTGCACGCCCAAAATGAAGGGCGCCAAAATGAAGGGCGCCAAAATGAAGGGCGCCAAAATGAAGGGCGAAAGTCCCTCACTCCTACAGAAACACCTGAGTTGGTACCGATCACCGACGCTGACACTGCGTTGAGCCCTGACATGGCACGTGCAGCAAATATTTATGCGAAACTGATGTGGGCAGCCTATTGCAGAACCGGGGAACGCAACCTTCGCAAAAGCAAAGTCGCCTACGATGAATTAATTGCAGAATTGGAAGCCACTGAAGACGAAATTTTATCTTCGGCCGGTGTCAGTTTCATCTATATGGAGCGGGCTGCGCTTCGCTTTCTTCGGAGGTTACAAGATATTAAGGGCGCTGAAGAAGATGCAAGGAAAGCGGTTGAACTTAACCCTGAAAGTGTAGAGGCGAAATGGATCCTTGCCAAAATACTAAGAGAGCGGTACCTTACTTTGATAGATCAAAGCGGCCGTGAAAGCCCAAAGGCAAAGGCATTAGAAACGGAGATGCTTTCAGTCGGGCAACAAATTGTGGAATTAGACCCTGACCACGGTAAAGCACACGACTATATCGGTAGCATTGCGCGCTATCTCGGTAAGATTGAATTGGCAATCACGTCTTACAAAGCACTGACCCGCATTCTGCCGTTTAAAGCCGAATACCATGGGGATCTCGGTAACCTCTACGAAAGACAAAATCGGCTTGAGGAAGCTTTGCAGTGCTATGAGCGGGTCGTAACCATCCAGCCGGAACAAATACATGTATGGAATCGTCTCGGTCAACTCCACCTGCAAACCGGTGACGATTCAGCAGCACTGCGCGCCTTTCTGAACGTTTTGGAATCGGTTGAAAGCGGGGCTGTACCCCGCCCCGCTCTTAACAGCAGTTGGCTAGAAATCGATGCACACAGTGGTATCGGTCTTGCCTATCAGGCACAAGGCAATTCTGAAAAAGCTGAACATCACACCACACGCGCGATTGCCTTATTAGAAGCACGCGCGCTTTCAATGCGAAACAGGAATCGTACGAACAGCGCGAGAAGGACGGAACGTATTGACTTGGCTATGCGTCTCAGAGATGCCCGTTACACGCTTGCACAGATTCATCTTAGATTCAACGCCCCGCAAAAAGCTGTAGAAGCTTTCGCAAAAATTTTGGAGGCTGATGCCAAAGACATCCCCGCCCTCACCGGTATCGGAATAGCGTATCAGATGTTGGACGACGTGACGCGCGCGGAAAACTACTTGCGGAAGGCGATAGAACTGCCCTCTCAGGGCGAGTTGCCTGATGCCTACAACGCATTAGGTTATCTCTATGCAGAACAAGGCACTAAATTAGATGAAGCCGCGGCACTTGTACTTCGCGCCCTCAAAAGCGCGCCAACCTCCGGGGCATATCTTGATAGTTTAGGGCTTATTTACTTTAAACAGGGAAAATTGGATGCCGCCATAGAAAATTTGGAACAGGCGAACCGCTACCTACCCGACACGCCTGAGATTCTCTCACATCTCGCGGATGCATACTTTGAAAAAGGCTTGAAAGAGAAGGCGTTACAGACTTTGGAGCATGCCGTGCGGATTGAACCGGACAACGTCGAACTTCGTCAGAAACTTGACACCCTCAAATCGGGTAAATAATGCAAAAAAATGTAAGAGCACTTTTCATCGTCATGCTCCTGTTCTTAGGAGGGATTCCGTCCCAAAGTTCGGCATATCTCTGTGGTACGCCGCAATTGTCGGGCACAAAAACGGACTTTCGTCCATCTCCAGCAACCGGTGCGGATCTGACGGACAACATGACTGGACCTGCGCTGCCAGCTGCGCCAGCACTCCCGATTGGCACAGAACGCACCTTCTTTGTGCCTGACTTCAGGAGTATGCAACAATATACAGTCTCTGCAACTCTACGCGGTATCGGTAGTTTCTGTTATGTCTTTGTTGCGGGGGCTGAGTGGAACACACGGGTTACTTCGGAAACAGTAGCCTCTATAGTGCATGCGTTTGATGTCGCCACACCGGCGAATCCGAAGCAGGGCATCTATCCTACATTGACAAGGTTCTTCGGACTCCCGCCGGATATTGATGGAAACGGCAAGGTTATTTTGCTACTCCTCAATATTCAAGATGCGAATCGGACGCATCAGTATACGGCAGGCTTTTTCAATCCGGCGGATCAAAGTCGGGGTGTTCTCAGGACACCAGGGTTTCGGGGGTTTCCGATTCGCAGTAATGAAGCCGACATGTTGTATATTGATACACAACCGCTTAACCCAAATAGTGAACTCGCGCATAATGTCATCGCACACGAGTTGTTACATCTTATCCATTGGCGGCACGATCCACACGAGGCGACTTGGGTGGATGAAGGCTGTGCAGGCTATGCCTCCTTTCTGTGTGGTTATTCCGTGGCGGCGCATGTAGATGCGTTTGAAAAAACGCCTTCCGTTTCGCTTATCGCCTGGCCTGAAACGGATGCAGAGGCGATGCCACACTACGGTGCCACTTTCATATTCATGCTCTACCTCCATGAACAGTACGGGGGCGTAGAAACATTGACGGAAATTGTCCAGAATCGTGGCACATCGCTTACAGGTGTTGCGGACGCGCTCACGGCAAGGGGCAGCACGCGGAAAGTTTCTGATATCTTTATTGAATGGAAGTTGGCGAACTACCTATCTGACTATCAGGCTGTTAGACTTTCTCTTGCACCGCGTCGCTGGCACGATTCTTACCCAAGTGGCACACAGGTGGGGAAACTCAATAACTTTTCGGCAGACTACATCGGATTTGCGGATGCCGGTGGATTGACACTCGGTTTCTCGAGTAATTCTGGAGCGAATAGTACCGCACATGCAATCGAATTTCACAACACGGGGGATGTCCGTGTCGAAAAAATAGAGTTATCCGCGGCGAACTCTGGGTCCGTTGTGATCCCGAACGCTGTTGAAGAGGTCATCTTAGTGCCGAGTTTACAACGAGAGACGATCGACGCGAACACACAGCATGCTAACTATCAATACAGTGCAGCGCGTGGGGCGCATATCACTTTTATCACGGCTGCGCTTCCGAATCCTGTGCATCCTCGGTACTGGGACATCATCGCTCAGCCGAGTGAATCTCTCGTCGGGTTGATCCCTACTGTGACGTTGATGCGGTTTGAGAATAACGTTGAGCGTCTCTATCAGGAAGCGCAGACTATGTACGAAATAATGCAGGATGCACAAGGGAGTCGCCTATACCGGCTCTCATTCCTTCTTGAACCGGAGATAGCACCGGAATCTGTTATATATCAGATCTCATTGGATTCGCGAATTGTTGACACAGGATCGTTAAACGAGTAAGATAACCTAAGTTGCTACTAACAAATTTTGGTGTTTTGCGTATTTCAACAATGTTTTTCAAGGTTTTCCTCACCCCGTAGGGGTGATATGTTTATAGAAATGCACGAAGGCAGAAACGGTGCGAAAACTCAATATTTAAAAACTTGAGAAGAGGAAAAAAATGCAAGCTACACTCTATGCAGGAACGATTGGACAAAGTGTCTGGCACAGTACCGACAACGGTGACACATGGCGCAGAGTGAGTAACGGGCTCTTCCCGGAGGCCGATGTACGCGCGATCGCTGTCAATCCGAGTGATTCAGACATACTCTATGCAGGTACCGAGAACGGTATCTTCCGAACAAACAACGCTGCTGAATCGTGGCAGCACCTGCCAAGCCCCATGGATAGCAGCGAAGTCTGGTCAATAGCGATTGATCCAGAGACACCAGAGACGCTTTATGCTGGAACGTGTCCCTCCGCGTTTTTCAAATCTACCGATGGCGGCGATAATTGGAAGCAACTCAACGCTGACTTGGCAGAAGAATGTGAGGGAATTCCGATTATCCCGCGCGTTACGACCTTTGTGATTGATCCCGAAGATTCACAAACACTCTATGCCGGAATCGAAATTGACGGGATGCGGCTCAGCACCGATGGCGGTGAAACATGGACAGAGCGCAGCGAAGGGCTCAGTAGTTTGGACATTCACGGGCTCTGTGTCGTCCCCGGTTCACCTAAGACCATTATCGCAGCGACGAACAACGATGTTTGTGTCACGACGGACATGGGCAAACAGTGGACCCCTTTAAATGTCAAAGCACATTACCCATGGCCCTACTGCCGCGCAGCGTTCTTCCTCAACGGTGAGGCAGGCAGAGTGTTCATCGGTGCCGGCAATGGTCCCCCAGGCGACGAAGGCGGTATCTTCTCAACCCGCGATGCAGGCGAAACATGGGAGCGCGCGGATATCGGCAGAACAGCGAACAGCACTATCTGGACATTCGCACATAACCCGAAAGTTAATGACCTCCTCATCGCTTGTAGTGTGAGCGGGCAGCTCTACCGTAGCACGGACACCGGCGGTTCATGGACGAAACTCTCACACGAATTTGGGGAAGTTCGCGCATTGGCTATCGGATAAGACAGGGCTATTCAATTGTACCTATTCACTTTACGTATGTGAATTTTTTTGATTGTAGGAGCGAGCTGTGCTCGCGATTTTTTCCAATAACTTGACTTATTTTTCCAATTTGTGGTATGCTGTTCACAGCAATCCAAGAAAATTTGGCGTTCAAGTTACATCAAAAATTAATTATAGGAGGCGCAGTAGTTCAGTGACACGTTTTTTGACAATTCTATTTATACCACTTCTCTGCATCGCAATGGCAGGGTGTTTTAGTTCCGAGGTTAATATCACTACCCCACCGCCGATCAACGAAGCGAAGCGCATTGTAATTACGTCATTCCACGCTGAAGAAAATGCGGCGGAAGAGGTCAGCAAATTAGGCGGAAGAATCAGCGTGAACCTTGCAACCCGTTTTGAACTCATATTCAAGGAGGCGGAGTGGATTTACGACCTTTCAAAAAAAGTTAAACCCGTTGACGATAAACTCACAGAATTGGGGTTAACGTTAACACAGGTTTATGAAGACCCGGCTTTGGCGGCGAAACTCGGACAGGCACTTGAGGCAGATATGGTTATCGTCGGGATGGTTGAAAAACCGAATCTCACCCGGAGCGACTATAACCAACATCTGATGAAGCAAGGCAGACAAGGCGGAATTTCAGGGACATCCACCTATATTCGGACACGTCTTACCGCCATTGGTAAAACCCGCGTCAAGGTTATTGATACAAAAACTTCGGAGCTTACTTATAACAACCGCATCGGGTCGTACTTGAAATACTGGTACGCCTATCAGACCCAGATGAGCGAACAGCAAATCTTTAAGAGTGATGAAGAGAGACTCGCCGATCTGGGTAAATATCTCCCGCTCAGGATCGCTTATGTCCTCCATCCAACCGGATTAAAGTTGGAAGAAGAGGAGCAGATTTTGTTGAAGCCGGAGGTTGTCCTAAAAGGGACAGGCGGTATCGTCGAATTTAATTAGGCCAGACAGAAGCGGTTTGTAACCGAAACAGTGATTTAGAAAATTAGGCGCGGTTCGAACCGCGCCTATTTTATGGATAGCCAGAATTCGCGAAGTAATTTTCGATTTGATCAGTGTAGGCTTTACCATACTTCAGCAGGTCTTGAGAGACATCGTACAGCTCAGCGGGCGCGATCTCCTCATAGGGATCGATGATGTTTTCATAGTAACTTATCGCTTTTATGAAAAAATCCAGGGTCTTTTTATCGATCGCGGCGTTCTGATGTATCGTCAGAAAACTCTGACGCTTTTTGGAGGCAGTAGGTTGCTTATTAAATTCAATGATAACATTGTTGATATCCAAAGCGCGTTGGATAATCATCAGAAAACTGCTTTTAACGAAGGTATGTGTGATTTTATCCGCGTCAATGTATGCTTCTTGCGTTGCGGGCAGCCCATTCTGTAATTGCTCAAAGCATTCGTTTATGAATTCCAATTTCCTTTTCACGGGGTTAAATCGGCGCGATGCTAACTTTTCCGGTGTGCTTGTCCTACTTTTTCTCATTTTATGTTCCTTTCTCGGTTAAATTTCATCCGTTTGTACGCAGGGGTATTTAGTTTTACATATTCACTTTATATCTATGGATATGTCTTCCTCTGTAGGAGCGAGCTGTGCTCGCGATCTTACGGAAAAGCGTTAACATCTATAAACGAAAACCAAACTCAAAACCGAAAACTAAATAGTCCTGGTTTGTACGATCTCTTATTTATTTATTTAGACGTTAATACACCGAAAAAGTTGTAATCCGTTTCTTTTTTGGGAACGATGGCTCTATATTTGACAAACACCTGACGAGTTTGACACCACAGCGGGCATCTGCCGAACGCTTATTGCCCAAATAAGGGGGAGGCTCATGATTTCTAAACATTTCTTACTGATCGCATCTATTATCTGCAGCTGCACGCTGCTTGTTGCGACGTTTGTATCCGCAAAGATCTTGTTTTATTCCTCTCGCACAGGGAACCATGAGATTTACATGATGAACGACGATGGTAGCAATATTCAGAGATTAACAGATAATCCCATGGCAGATAGGAATCCGCGCTGGTCGCCCGATGGCAAAAAGATTGTTTTTGAGCGTGCCTTCATACATGAAAATCGGAAGATTTTTATTATGGATGCGGATGGTCGCAATGAACGTCTACTCACCGATACCCCCGCAGATTACAGAAAACCCGCCTGGCACCCTGATGGAAACCGCATCGCGTTTTCGATCTGGGAAAAAGAGACAACGGATATAGCTATGATGGACCTGAAAACAGGGGAAGTGAAACGACTGACGAATAACTTGGAAGGGGGTCTCTCGACAAGTCCTGACTGGTCTCCCAATGGTAGACGGATCGTTTTTGAACATAGCGACGCATTTGGACGCAACATCTGGATGATGAATGCCGATGGCAAACACAAGAAACGCCGCAGCCCGCCGCGTGACGATATCTTGTTTTTCAGATACAGCCCGCGCTGGTCCCCGGATGGCATCTATATCTTGTATCCAGAGGCAATATATAAGCAGCTCCCGGGCAAATTTGATCTTGCTAGCATGCGGCTCATCATTCAGAACGTGCTGGCAGGCACTCGAGAGGTCCATGAGCTCCCGAAAGGGTTTCTCGTCGTATGTGCGAATTGGATGTCTGATGGGCGGGATGTGCTTTTCTCCGCTTCCGATAGGAATGTGAGTCGAGTGAATGGGATCTACCGGTATCGTCTGCGGACTCGGGAACTCATACCGCTGACCGACCCGCGCTACACCTACTATGTAACCGACTGGAGACCTGGCAGTCTCTATGTTTCGCCAAAGGGGAAGCTCACAGGACTGTGGGGGCGTATCAAGCAAGCGGAGTAACGCAGTTAGAAGCGCGATACCTCTGTGAAAATGGTCGAAAAAACCGAAAAGTCGCGGCCCTAACACTCATTGATAAGGGGCCGAAGTTTGAGCCAGATCATGGCAGTGGTGCCAGTTTCAGAAGTTTTATCCGTGTGCGTATCTGCGGAGCACTGATGGATTCCAAGCAGATCTCTATGATTTTTGATACTATACATTGATACGCTCATCTTTTTTGAAATCAGGAAACAGATATGTTAGAAACAACACAAGGCCATTTAGGACTCGATAGCACGCACACACAAACCAATCTCAGCTTTCAAAGCGTCCTCGATTACATCCGCGAGCACGCCCAATCTGAACATCAAAAATGAGCTTTTCGAGCGACTGATGCTGAAATATTTCACTGAAGACCCCGACTACAAAGAACAGTTCTCTGAAGTCTCGCTTCGGTATCTGCTCCGATAACCGTACAGGCAGCACCAGCGAGGATGCCTCTATTCAGGAACTCAAAATCCCTGTCACCACGGATCCATCTGTAGGACAGGGCCATTCAATTGTACCTATTCACTTCATATATGTGAATTTTTTTGATTGTAGGAGCGAGCTGTGCTCGCGATTTTTTCCCAAGAACGTTCACTTATGTAAAGCAAAACCAAGATCCAAATCGTACAATTGAATGCCTCTGGTTCCAATCGAGTTTGTTTGATTTATATCTCGTAGCGTGCTACAATATTGGGTATGTTCAGTTAATTCTAACCCAAGTTGCTACTAATAACTTTTGGTGTTTTGCTGGATATTTCTGCGTATTTCTAAAGCGTTTTCACTTCCTTTCTTTACCCCGTAGGGGTAATATGTCTATAGAAAGGGTGTATTTAAGCGACCGCACTCCGTAGGAGTGCTATGTGTACAAATAGGTGGCAACTTGCGTTAATTCTACAGTTTATCATACACTTGATTTTAAGGAGATCCTTAAGATGTTAAGACGCTTATCGAACTTAAACCTATTTCTAATCCTGCTTTTAGCCGTTTCCGTTCTTGTCCTATGTGTTGCGGATGCAAACAATGCCCTGACCGCTAACGGGACAATCTCCGCGCAAGCGGTGGAAGCCGGCGGAAACTATATCACTATTAATATAAGCAACTTCTTCACCGACTCCGACGGCGAATGGCAGTACAATTCGGACTGCTATCTTGATCTGTTTTTCGTTCATATCAATCCCATTCTGTGAATTAGATAGGGATTATCAGCCCCCAATTTTACTTCTCGCTAACCGTCAACACGAGTCGTGCCTCGCTCTGCTGGAAACTCGGTTCTTCAGGACTCAGCTGAGGTCCGAGTTGTTCACGCACCCCTTGCTGCGGTATTTGCTTCAGCCCTCGAAAACGCTTGGCAGCCGATACTGCGTCTGGATCGACAAGCACGTGATACCCCTCAACTTCACGCGTCTCAATCGCCGGAAATTTTTCTGTGCGTGCTGCGGCAATCAAAAGTTCTGTGCCGAACGGGGCATCGCAGAGAAATTCGCCGATCTCCACAGTGTTCCCAACTTCTAATGAACCGATATAATGGTTGTCAACAAGAAGTGTCCGTCTTTGATCCGCAAGCGTGTAAAGCAGTCGGAGATACGCGGGTTGATTCACGCGTGCGAAGATTTTCACCTTCTCGCCCGCGGTATAAGATAAGGGCCCCCGTCCTTCGCCTGTCCATACATCAATCTCTAACCCACCGATTGGCGAAAATGGGTATGCCGTCAGGACTTCGGGTGTCGCCGTACCCGTATCGTTACGGGAACGTTGGGTCGTAAAGTATCCGGGCTCGAAAGCGTTCTTCTCAATTTGCATTGCGGGATACCCGCGGGGTTGATAGTTCAGCGGCTCGCGTTGTTCGGATTTCAAGAATCGGACAACCGCACTCGCGAGGAATCCACCGGTATTGACATCTCGCAGTATTGTTCGGATGGTAATTTCATCGCCGTCTTGCCAACAGGAGGAGCTAAGCCGCGGCGGTAAATCTCGGTTGATTTTCTCAATGTCCGGCGATGTCTGCTTGAAGTCGCGCGCCGGCTTGACCGGTTCCCATCCGAATTCCTTGGCGAGCGTGTCGGTGAACGTCTGCGTAAAGGGACAGTTCATCTCGGAATCTTCATAAATCACCGGATGCACCGAGACGGTGCGCCGCGGTATGTGTTTTTGCTGTGAAAGTTGAAACCGGACTGCCTGTGAAATATCGTTCTCGGTCCTGATAGCCGCTCCGTCAAGCTCTTCTACCCGTTTGATGACCTGCCGATGTGCCCATAACTTCTCATCCGTATCGGTTGCTGCGGCTGCCAACCGCCGGAAGGCTTCACCGTAATTCGGGCGGTATGCTGCGCCGATCTGAATAATTTCTGCTTCTTTGAGCGACTCATAAAGCGGATAGGTGCGCAGATAGGTTCTGATGGCACCCTTTATGTCCAGTGTCTCCTCGAAAGCTTTGGCGGTTTGCAGCTGCTGTTGAATGGCGTTGTGGAGCTTTAAGGCATGGGCGGCATAGATCTTTTTCAGTGCGTCGCGCGAAATATAGACGAGCGCGTAGGTCACCTCATCCGCGCGGGCGAGTTCAACCGAAAGGTTTCGGACGCTAAACCCTTCAAGTTTGAGTGCGGGATCCGCCTGCCGCCAGGAGCAGTAATCTTCGAGGACTGTGCTATAATGCTCGCGGACCATATCGTGCGTCACTTCATCTGCATGGACCCGAATGATGAGATCCACCTTTTCGAGAATATGTTTCGCCACCTTTCTTTGTGCTTCCGCGGCAGCGACTTCGAAGGCATCTTGCCCCGTCCCTTGGCTCCTGCCGACATTAAAGAGGAACGTTTCAGTGGGATACTTCTTGAGTTCGGGTAAAATCCAATCCGGTAAGCCACCGCTGGCGGCGGATGTGAAACACGTTGTCACTACGGTCAACAGCACCAAAAACAGTTTTCGCATAGGAAGGTCTCCTTTTTTAAAAGTTGAAAGTGGATTCTCTCATTTGGCAAAGAATAAGAAATCGCTGCCGGGTTCATCGCTCCCAAATCCGCTGGCACGCGGTTTGGGGTTGTCGAGTGTCTCCATGTAACGTGAAACGTCATCCAGCGTGAGGATATTGTCCACACCGCCTTTACTCCGGAGGGCTTCAAGGAAGGCGCGAACGAACTTGGAATCATCAGGCACTTGCTCCTTGCCGCCGGATGTCAAGTATCGCCGGGTGGTGTATTCGAGTTTGCGTTGAATATCGTCGGGTGTCAACGGTTTCGCTCGGTCTTCAGCGTGACCGCGCAGCGCGATGACCCGATCGAAGGTCCCGCTGTAGCAGGTATCTAACACAAGAAAAATGTGTTTACAATTAAACCTATCGACAATATCACGAATCACGGAATGTGAAATGTAGGTCAGCAACTCTTTGTCATCTTCGGGTTTTCGTGTGTCTTGTGCGACCAGATAGCCGACGTCAAACGTATCATCAAAGTACCCGTGTCCAGCAAAGAAGATGAGGAGCTGGTCGGCATCGGTATAATCCCTTTCCGCGTACGCCCGGAGTGCTTTAAATATCTCTGCTTGTGTTGGGTTCTGGATGAACCGGGTTTGAAAGCCGTATAGTTTTTCTAAATCTTGCTGTATAGAGACAGCATCGTGAATGGGTTTCCGCAGTTCCTCCCAATGGTGATAGTCTTCGACAGCGAACAACAGTGCGAAATCTTTGCCCTGCCTGTCAATCAGATCGGGATGTGGACGGAAAATCAGAATGTTTTTCTCCGCTGTGTTGCCGTGTGTGTCTGTTGCACGGACGAGAATACGGTTATCACCGAACTGTAGGGAGACTGTCGTACGGAAGGCTGTTTCGATCAGCGATACGGCTTCTCCATTCACTGTGACTTCAGACACACCGCTGCGGTCGGTCGCGGTGCCAGAAACTGTGGCAGACGGTTTTTCTATCGTAATGAGCGATCGGATCCCGCGCGTGGGGTCTGTTGTCGGGGCGTGAATGCGAATATCCGGGCCCTGATCGTCAACAGGTGGCAGCGTCCGAGAAATCAGCGCGCGGCTTGTCTCCATATTTCCATGGATGTCCGTTGCTGTCAGACGCACCTCGTTTTCACCTACAGCGAGCGGGAGTGTCTCCGTGAAGCTCCCATCCTCAGAAACAACGACCGCCCGATTGTTGATTGTTACTGCCGCCACGCCACTCTCATCCGCCACACTGCCTTCCACACGCAATTCCGCATCCGTCGTTTCAGCGGGCACCGCATAAGAGAGAATCGGGGGCTCCAGGTCCGTGGGCATCTGACGGTGGATCGTCAATCGTTTTGTGTCCATATTGCCGTGGACATCTGTGGCGGTAATATGGATCACGTTTTCATGCTGATCCAATGCGACGGTCGCTGTAAATCTGCCTTCCGCTGAGACCGACACGGCTTGACCCGCGACGCTGACATCACGAATGTTGTTATCGTCGCGGACTTCGCCTTGAATCATCAAGTGTTCGAGCGTTGCCGGCACCTGATGTATCTTTGGTGAGAGGATGACAATGTGCGGGGGCGTTGTATCTGTGACGATAGACGTCGGTTGCGGTTTCGCGACGACGCTCGCGTCAGATGCGGCTGCAGGTGACACGATATTGAAATGCGACAGCTGCCAGAGTAAAACGGTGCGATCGCGACTCCCGCTCGCCAGCAGTTTGCCATCGGCAGAAAACGCAACAGCGGTTACCGCGCCGTCATGGCCTCTGAGCGTGTCCGCTGCGCTACGGGTGTCAACGTCCCAGAGTCGGATAGTATAATCAACGCAGGCAGAGGCGAGGTACCGCCCATCGGGTGAAAAGGCTAAGGCTTCGGCGTAAATGTAGTGAGCCTTGTCAATTTCAAAGGTTGCAAAGTTCTCGCCAGACGCGACATCCCAGAGTTTGATGGTGTAGTCGCGACTGCTCGTCGCAAGGGTCCTGCCATCGGGTGAAAACGCAACAGCGTACACGACGTTCTCATGCTTGGTGAGGGTTTGGCGTACCCGCTGATTTTCGACATCCCAGAGTTTGACGGTCTTATCACGACTCGCCGAGGCAAGCAGTCGTCCATCGGGTGAAAACGCAACGGATTCAACAATTCCCGTGTGCCCAGCCATCGCGGTGACGCGCTGATCCCTTGAGACATCCCACAACATCACAGACCCTGTTTGATTGCCGCCTCCGCTGGCGAGCCGTTTGCCATCGGGTGAAAACGCAACAGACTTCGCCCAGCCGGTGTGTGTATGCGTAAAGGTGGTGTATCTGCGTTTCGACGAAACGTTCCAGAGTCTGACAAAACCGTCATGGCTGGCGGTGGCAAGGTACTTTCCATCGGGTGAAAATACAACTGACATCACCGATTTGGTGTGTCCTCTGAAATCTGTGGGTTCGTTTCTGTTGGCAACATTCCATAAGATCGCTTCGTTATTATTGCCCCCGCTGGCAAGCCGCTGCCCATCGGGTGAAAAGGCGACCGTATACACAGAAACACCCTGTGTAAACCGCTTTATGGCGCCAGCCGGTAGATCTCGCGTGGACACCTGTCCTTCTAAAACCGATACGCTCGCGAGACATAGCACAAGGAGGGTAGAAAACATAAAAAATTTGTGGTTCATTCTATCAATTCCAATTGTGTCTGAATTTCTGCAAGAACGTCCCCTGTCGCTGCCGCAAAACGGAGCGTGACAAACACGGTTTTCGATGCTGACTCCGTACTGCACCGTAAGACCCTTGTTTTTGATGCACCGGGGGCAATATCACCGAACGTTAATGTCCACTCGCCGAAATCAGGGGCAGCACTGTCCGTCGTTGCGGTGACCCCGCTGAGAACAGTTGTGCTGGTATTTTTCACAACCACTTTTAAGGTCGCCTTTTCGCCTGCGGGTAAACGGCGTTTGCGCCATTCTGCATCTACTTCAACGGGTTGTGTCGATCCGTTGGGGTGTGCCAATCCGTTGGGGTGTGAAGGAGACGGCTGTGACTCTGAAACAATGAACCCCTTAAGGGTGTGGTATCTACTGTGTTGACTGCCACTGGTCCGCGTCGCAACTTCAAACCGCAGAGATTCCAATTGTTGTAGGTATGTTGGGTTTCTAAGGGCATTGATAAATGTCTGGACGTAAATCTTCTCATCACCGGTTGTTGTGCGGTAATCTATGCCAATGTTCCCGTGATCGGGAAGTTGAATCCGATAGGGATGATCGACGAGCGGTTGTCTTTCGAGTCTGACAGCTCGCCGGTCGAATGGATACGCAAAACCCCAGTACAGCAGCAGGTCTACTGGCACGCCTATCATCACCGCCTTTTCCCAAGGTTCTGAACCATACCAGTCAAACGTATCATCACCGAAAGTAAACGTATCCTCGTGGTCCCAATTATCGTAGAGAACCTTTCCCAAAAGTCCCAAAGCGGCGACACCGACACCGAGATCGATCCGTGTTATCCGGGGTTTATGGATGCTGTAAGGCTGGTGTGCGAGGGTCACACGAAAACTGCGATCTATCGCATTAAACCCGAGTTGGAAATCCAAATCTAAATCGGTTTTGTTGGCTGTTTTGACACCATACCCGAGCCGAGTCTCGGTGAACCGCGCGACCGAGCAGCCTGTGATCGGTATCAACAGCAAAAAAATAAGTGCGAATACAGGTAGTTTTGGTTTCATAAAAGAAAGCTTTGATGGTTGAAACAAATGGGACTTCTATTCAGACCTTTCGTAAAATTAAGAACCGCAGACTTATGACTATATAGACTCGTTTTTTAGCCCTATTTCGTGCATAAAATGCATAAAATGTCATAAATCCCGCCTTTTTTCTGAAATTCGCTGAAAAATTTTAGTGGAATCCCCGATTTTTCAATCATTCACAGCAGCAGGTCCTGCCAGCGGATCGTTCTTGCGGTCCTCCGCGGTGAAAGTTCCGGGGTCTCCGAGCTGTGTCGGTGCCACAACGATTGAGTAGTTCTGACCTCACCGGCGAGAGAAATTTGACATTTTTGCGAATGTCGTGTATACTTATATACAGCTCGTTGATCAGCGGTGAGCGCGGCGGAAATTGCCCAAGAACCCAGACGGTATCTTGCTTCGGGTCCGTTTTTAGTAAAAAATCGCGTTTGCGCCAGTGTTCATAAGCGTTTTTTGTAGAAGATGTAACAGAGAGAAGTCCGCACGATAATCAGCCCCCCTGTCCCCAAGTCAAACAATTGAACATCTCTGACCGAAGTCCTGTAGGTTGGGTTGAACGGATACCCTCAAAACTCTGAAAAGGAACGCACGCCTCGACTCTCTCCATAGATCGGACCTGAAACAAAAAACCGAGAGAAACCCAACGCCTTTGCCTTTTCCAAAGTGCCACTTAATTGTAGACTTTACTATAAATAAAAAATAAATTTGACTTTTAACATTATATATGTTATCCTATACATACTAATTGAATGATATTAAGAAATCAAAAACATAAAAATAACCCTTCAGTTTTCTCTGGGTGTGTAAAGTTTTTGACAGCGATCCGACGTGCAGTGCACCACATCTTAACAACGCAACAACACGCCGCAAAACAACGATCCCAGAACCTTAGACACATCAACAAAAATTTCACAGCAACTTGTTTTAAGTGGCAAAAATAGAAACGCCCGTAAACCCATACCATCACTGCGTTTGTCCGCAAAACAACCAGCACATTAAAATCATAATTTCACAGGTACGCAAAAAATTGATAAGGTTCATAGTCCCTTCAAAACCCTTGCCACCCCTTACTTCGTAGCGGTCCCCGAAACACTTTTTTGAATCCTTACTGTGAAATACTGTGAAATTTCATAACTTTCATAGAAACGCCAGGGCTATTTAGTTTTCCATTTTTTAACCAAATTTTCAGTCCCCAGGCCCGGTAGGTGCGGTTTCCTAACCGCACGGCTCCTGGAAAAAAGACGTAAAACCCAATAATTTCTTGAAACTAAATGGTCCTGTAGAAACGCAGACAACAATTGACAAAATATTTACACACCCCGTGCTTCAGGGCCATTCAATTGTACCTATTCACTTTACGTATGTGAATTTCTTCGCTTGTAGGAGCGAGTGTTTTTGCTTGGGGTCTTTGATAGGGTGTTTCTGCGTATTTCTTGTCGCTCGCGATTTTTTTCCTAATAACGTTCACCCATGTAAAGCAAAACCAAGATCCAAATCGTACAATTGAATGACCCTGCCCCGTGCTTAGCAACCTATTGACTTTCTCACACTGTACTGCCATCGAAGATTTGGACCACTCTCTAAACCAAGAGTGTGCTATAATAACAATGTCATATAGACCAAAGGGTTTGTATCCGATAGTATCGCGTGGACAATGCCTAAGAACTTCTGAAAACTGTCTCTGTCGATTTTATTTTAAAACTCGTCAAAAGCACTTACTCGTGACGTGAGCCAAAGATGTTTATGATACCTGAAAAAAATAATATTCAACCTGAAACTGATGCGCTGCGTAAGGAAATCGTGGCACTTGACACCACACTCTCCAAGGAATTTAAAGCACACGCCTCGGTAGCCCCATTTCTGTCCCGGAAAATTGTCAGTTTTCAAGGGAACAAAGGTCAACCTGTCTATAGCTGGTACAAATACAAAGAGGCCTTTTCAGTAGGACTTGTTGAATATTTTCTTGGCAGTTATGCGGGCAAAATATCAGGAAAAGTGCTTGATCCATTTGCCGGGATAGGGACAACTTTATTCGCGGCGAGTGCACAAGGCATTCCTGCTGATGGCATAGAATTATTGCCGATAGGTCAGGAGATCATTCAAACACGCCGATTAGCAGAAAAAGAGCTCACATCAAGTGACATCACTACGCTTGAACGTTGGATAACGTCTGTACCGTGGAAGGAATTTCCTGAAAGGGTTCCGTTCAGCACAATTCGGATTACGGAGAACGCTTATCCACCAGAAACAGTGGAAGCGATTGAACGGTACAGAGGGGCACTTCAACAGGAAAACGAAAGAATTCAGGCAATTTTGAGGCTTGCACTCCTATGTATTTTAGAGGACATTAGTTACACCCGAAAAGATGGACAATGTCTACGATGGGATGCGCGCTCCGGTAAGCGACGACCGGGAACAAGAGCTTTTAACAAAGGCGAGATTCATGACTTCGACGCTGCTATAACTGCTAAGCTCAAAACCATTTTATCTGATGTCCACGATGCTAAAATACCCACTAGACTTTTTCCTGTTAAGTCGAGCACCGAGGACATTCAGTTATTCAAAGGTTCATGCCTTGACATACTACCGACGTTGGAAACAGCTGTGTACGGTGCAGTTATGACTTCACCGCCTTACTGCAACCGATACGACTATACTCGGACTTACGCGCTTGAACTCGCTATGTTAGCGTTAACACAAACGGAAGTTTCTAATTTACGGCAGGCGATGCTTAGCTGCACCGTAGAAAATCGAGAAAAGGATCTATTGAAAATTTGTCCGCAGTGGGCACCCTTCATCGCAGCAGCTAATGAGCAGAAGCTGCTATACACAATAAATACCTATCTTCAACATGAAAAAGGTTCTGGTACATTGAATAACAACGGTATTCCGCGAATGGTTCGCGGGTATTTTTTGGAGATGGCGTGTGTCATTGGTGAGTGTGCTCGCGTTTTAAAGCCAAACGCCCGTCTCTTTATGGTAAACGACAATGTCCAATATGCAGGCGTGAGCATCTCTGTAGACCTAATTTTGTCCGACATTGCGCGATCTCTCGGCTTTGAGGTCGAAAGAATCTGGATTGCCCCGGGAAAAAAAGGAAATAGCAGTCAACAAATGGGGATGTATGGACGCTTGCCACTTCGAAAATGTGTATATGTCTGGAGAAAACGATAATGCCATATCTCCGCCATTTTGAAAGGTGGAATTGACCCAGCGGGAGCAGATGAACATTGGAAAACTGCACAGACTGCTTTAATGCGGATCAGAACATCTTTTGCCAGACACAGCTTATCGCCACACATCTTTTTTATCGGTGCTGTTATCGCTGATAGTATGTCACAGGAAATCTGGAACCAGCTTGAGGAAGGAACGCTGAAGAATGCAGCAAATTTGACAAATCTTGATCAGGTAGCATCATTGGCTAATTGGCTTGTTAACCTATAATGAATCTATAACATTTTTCTTGTGCAAAGTACCACACGGAAGAACTTGACTGAAACTGAACCAACACCTGCCCGAAACGAATAATCTACACAACCTACGTCCTGCGGGGAGATGCTAAACCTCTGTACTGCCACCGGAAATTTAGACCACTCTCATAACCAAGACTATCTAACTGAAAGGAATCTCTGATGGCGAGACGAAAACGCAGAAGATTTACCTCCGATTTTAAAGCGGAGGTCGTTCTGGAGGCCCTCGGCGATGAAAGTTCACAAGCGGAGTTGTGTCGGAGAACCCCACAACCTCAGCGAAGACCAACTCTCACAGTGGAAGTACCAGTTGGTTGAAAATGCAGTATCTCTGCTTACCACTACGGATAAACACTCCAGTGAGGCACCGGAGCGGGTGTCCTTAGGAGAACGGATATGCTGAAAGCCTCATCTACACGCTCAAGAAAGAAGAAGTTTACCTCAATGACTATGCGGACATTCACGAAGTGAGAGATCGCATTGGACATTTTATCACTCAGGTGTATCACCAGAAACGCCCACATTCGGCGTTAGGGTATTTGACACCTATGGAATTTGAACGGACCAAACTTGGATTAAATTTTCTAAATTGTGGTCTAAATAAACGATGGCACTTCAGAGGTTGCAGCCTCCCTATTAACTACCTATATTATACCATTTTTCAGTGTAATGAATCAAGCGAAAAGTCAATAAAATCAAGGGTTTAGAGCGATTTTTTTCAAACTTTTTTCAATCCCAAAACTACTAATAGCGATGATAAAAGACCGCATTCGATTTCGCCCGACACAAAATATGATGTCCGAAACTCAGGACCGTTGTCCAGACTTTCCGCCGGGCGAACCCCCGATCAAAGATGATGAGTCCCCGGGGTATCTTTGAACAGATCTGTTTCAACACCGCATCGGTTTTATCGCGGATCGTCTGGGGTGCCACGAGTTTCACCCAGACCGGAAAAAGCAGCCAGTCCGTGGGTCTCTGACAAAGTCCCCCTAACGCGCCCAACTCGTGTCCGTAATGAAACTTCGATTGATTCACACGATGTTTCCTTTGATAACTGAAGTTGCGGAAAAAATGCAGACCCCATTGCGATTGGTCCCGTCTTTAGTGCTTTGGTTTCATCATAAACATAAGCCCACTCCTTGAAGCGACCTTGGAGGCATCTGATGAGGACACCCGCGACAGCATCGGCATTCCATTTCCCCCGGGAAAGGAACTTTGGAAAAGACCAATACTTCGTTTCCGAACCACTCGATTGATAAAGTTCTGTCAGCGTTCCATTCCCTCTATTGGTGATAAACCCAAAGATAAACGCCTGAAAAAGAACGAAGTTTTGTCCGTTGAATAAATGACGAAAATCTGATAGAATATCTCGTAAGCAGAAAAAGAGGTCCATTTTTTATCTTCCTTTCAAAAAAAATGGTATGTTTATGAAAGGATACCTCTTTTTCTGTTTTCCCGCACTATAATTCTTAAAATTGTCCAAACTTTAGTTAAAACTAAATGGTCCTGTAGAAACGCAGACAACAATTGATAAAATATTTACACACCCCGTGCTTCAGGGCCATTCAATTGTGCCTATTCACTTTATATATGTGAATTTTTTCGCCTGTAGGAGCGAGCTGTGCTCGCGATTTTTTCCCTAATAACGTTCACCTATGTAAAGCAAAACCAAGATCCAAATCGTACAATTGAATGACCCTGATAGAAACGCAGATAACAATTGACAAAATATTTACACCCCCTTTTTCTTTAAACTTGGTATAACTTTCCTAAATGTGCTACAATTAAGAAGATATGCGCGGGAAATTTAATGGTAAAAGTGAGGTAAAACGGTGAAAGCGATTATTAGAACAGGCGATGGGGGACCGGAGGTGCTGCAATTAGGCGAAGTATCCTCACCGCACCCAACTGAAACACAGCTTGTCGTAGATGTTCATGCGACTGCTCTAAACCGAGCCGATATGATCCAGCGGCGTGGCGGATACCCACCACCGCCGGGTGAATCCGAGATACTCGGCTTAGAAATCGCCGGCACCGTGGCAGCGATGGGGAGTGCTGTATCCGGAATAGCCAAAGGCGACCGCGTTTTTGGGCTCGTTGGGGGCGGCGGATACGCTGAACAAGCCGTCATCGACTACCGCATGGCAATGCCGATACCCGACGCATGGAGTTTTGAGCAAGCCGCCGCTGTCCCTGAAGTGTTTTTTACGGCAAGCGAAAACATCTTCACCTTGGGCAAATTATCGGCTGGTGAGACGATTCTCATTCATGCAGGCGGCAGTGGTGTCGGCAGCGCAGGTGTCCAAATATCTCATCATGCGGGTGCCAACGTCTTCGTCACTGCTGGAACCCCGGAAAAGATTGAGAAATGCAAGGCACTCGGTGCAATAGACGGAATCAACTACAAAACAACCGACTTCGTTACTGAAATTGAACGTTTGACTGATGGACAAGGTGTGGATGTCGTCTTAGATTTTATTGGAGCTCCCTATCTTGAACGGAATCTTTCTATACTTAAAACGAAAGGGAGACTATTGCAAGTCGGATTGATCGGCGGCGCGACTACAGAAATTAATCTCAGCACAGTGATGCGCAATCGGCTCAAGATTATCGGTTCGGTCATGCGCCCCCAATCTATTGACGAAAAAATCGCTATCACACAACGTTTTGTTGAACGATGGCTCCCAGAATTAGAACGTGGTATACTTCAGCCCGTTATTGACACCGTTTTTCCGTTAGCAGAAGCGCGACAAGCACACGAATATATGGAGGCGAATCGCAATTTCGGTAAAATCCTTTTGAAGGTGAAATAAAAAATGAAGAATCTATCTGCTGCAAAACACATAAAATTAAAGGAATGGTTTTCAGTCAAAAAACATCCATGAGCGAACACCGAAATTATTGGAAGAAATAAAAATGGCGTTAGTCTCACAACAAAAATGGCGGGTTAGTCTCCTACTCAGCGTTTCCATCGTCCTTATTTTTATATTCGTTTTTGGAGCGTCTGCGCGTGTTACCCAATCCACATCAACCGAAGGCATCACGCTGCAGTTTACGTTACCTGAACTCACTATTTCTGAAGTCGTCCGCGACAATGTCCGCTACCATGCGGCACATTACGCCGACTGTCGCTTCACCGCTGAACCCGGCAATCCCAAAGTACCGGTCACACGATTAATGCTGGGGATACCTGCGACAGCTACAATTGCGGCGGTCGATGTCTCAGCTGCGCCTGCCGAGACTCGCCCTGGTGTGCGGCTTGTGCCTGTCTCAGTTTTCGATGTGCATACCCGCAATTCACAGCACGCTGCATCGCAACGTTGGGCGGAGAGTGGAAGCGCATATCGTTCAAATACCGGTAACCCTTCATATCCTGGACAACCCCTTGCGCGGGTGATACGAGACGGTTATATCCGCAGCCAACGTGTCATCGCAGTGGCGTTATACCCCGTTCAGTATTTCCCAAAAACCCGACAGTTGCGTCTGTATTCCCGTTTCACGGTAAATATCCGTTTTTCTTATGGCAGCCAGCCATCAGCGGGCGGAAGTGGTAGTGAAATGATGCACAACGATTTCCATACCCCGATAGTTGAATCGGAGGCTTTTGAACGCGCCCTCTCACATCAACTTCTCAATGCTGAGCAAGCTGCGCGCTTTCGAGTGCCTGCGGCACCGACACTTGTTTCTGACAACGGTAACGGAAATCCACGTTATAAGCTGTTTGTCAGGGAGACAGGCATCTATGCCGTGACAGCAGAATCTCTCTCGCGTGACTGGGGTGTGGAACTGATCGGTACAAACCCAGCAAAGTTTCGCATAACGCAAGGAAACAGAGACATCCCTATCTACATTAGCGGTGCGGAAGATGGAAGGTTTGACCTGGGGGACGCTATCTTTTTTCTCGGACATAAGCCTATAAATCCCTATAGTCGTTGGAATATCTATTGGTTGAGCCGCCACGATAATCGTGATGGGGACGATCCGCGTATTCCACCGCGGGTGCCACAGCTGACTGCCAGTCCAACCGATCCAACGGCGACGCAAATTCCCACGTTTCGTTCTCAGGTCAACTTTGAAGAGGATCACCTAACAAATAACTTGGAATTTGTCTATAGCGATGATAAACACAAGTGGTTCGGGGAAAATGATTTCTGGTACTGGGACGGTATTAAAAATGGTGGCGATGCCGCCGAGATGCGTCTTGAATTTCCGTTGTATGATGTCGCAAAGAGTTTTGATCCGTCGCATGTCTCTGTCGACTTGCGGGGGGGGACACCCGTTCCACATCAGATTTTAGTCTCCGTTAACGGGGTCCGCATTGAAGTCGCTGAGTGGGAACAACAAGACACGCTCACCGTTGAAAGGTTCTTGCGGCCGGATACACTCAAGAATCACACGAACGGTGAGTTGAACGTCTTATCTTTTGCGCGTATTGATGATAATGTTGACGAAGATACCACCCGGTACCCGTATCATGTCTATCTCAATCGTTTTTCTGTTGAGTATACACGCCTTTTCCGCGCCGTTGCAGATGAGCTGTGGTTCAGGTCACCCACCGAAGATGATGATTCAGACAAGCGACTCCCAGGCGGCCGGAAACGCCAGTACACAATTGAAGCCTTCCGAGATCCGGGTATCCATATCTTTGAAACGGATGGTATGTACCTCACCGCTCGGTTGCGCGGCTTTGCGATAGAGACAGATATAACAGGTACAGGCATATATAACGCAATTTTTCAGGTGCCTGATACCCGGCGTACACAATTTATCGCGGTCTCTGATACAGCATTGCGGCAGCCTGAACGCATTGAAATCGTCGAACCTACGGACTTAGCGACTGGAACACACGGGGCAGATTATGTGATTGTAACGCATCGTAAATTTCTTGCTGCGGCGGAGCGGTTAGCCGGCTGGCGTGAAACAGCTGGCGGTAGCGGCTACCGCACCAAAGTTGTAACAACTGACGATATCTATAACACCTACGGTGATGGTGGTGTCAACCCGAAAGCGATCAAAGATTTTCTGAGACACGCGTATCAATCTTGGACTCCCCCGGCACCCACCTACGTTGTTCTCTTCGGCGACGGGACTTATGATTTTCGGGGTGTTGATACAAAAGTGCACGCGGAACCCCCAGAACTCGATGGTTACATTCCGACCCACTACATCCGCACCGATTCCTTCGGACGCACCGCGTCGGATCACTGGTATGTTACCGTCTCCGGTTACGATGAATTCACCGATATGTATATCGGCAGACTCAGTGCCGAAACCGTTAGCGAAGCCGATGCTATTGTTAGTAAAATTTTGGCGTATGAGCAGGCTCCCCCGAACGGCGACTGGCGGCGGAAGATTATTTCTGTCGCTGACGACGAAGTTAGCAATTCCGGAGATTTTATCTTCAAGAAAAGTCTTGATGAGATAGCGAAAGACCATACCCGCTTAGGTTACGAAACCGTTGAGATCTTCCTTGAAGATATTACGGACGAAGTTGAGGCAAAACCTGAGGATTACCCAGATGTTTTCCCGCAGCGCGTCGCCAAAGATAGGATAATAGAGGCACTCGGGGAGGGTGCTGTCATCGCACAATACGCCGGACATGGCGGTAGAACCGTCTGGGCACACGAAATCATCTTTGATAATCTACATATTGATCAGGTTGAAGAAACTGACAAGATTCCTTTTATGTTGGTACTGAGTTGTTACAACGGTTATTTCGATCAACCGGGCGAACCGAGCATGGCAGAGAAGTTGTTACGCAAAGAACGCGGTGGGATCATCGGCATGCTGAGTGCGACGCGCCTTACGTACGGCAGAGGCAACGATGTACTGAATCGTATCATCTTCGATATGATCTTTAAACGGGGTGTGCGACAACTCGGCCCGTTGAGTTTTGACTCAAAAGTCGAACTTTTGATGACCGAAGGCACGGGACAAATTGATGTGATGATGGAGTACACGCTTTTCGGGGATCCTGCGTTGCAAATCGCCATTGCGAATGGTGAGATCCGTCCTGCTATTGAAACCAAAACTGTTGCCCCGGGCGAGACGCTCCGGATAGCACCGGGGTACATTCAGACCGCCACTTACGATCCATCGACGCGAACGAAGCAATTTGTTAGGGACACCAATTTTAGCGGAACGCTTACTGTCAAGGCACTCTTTCCAGGGAAGACAGCCATCTCTCAAGGTGTCGCCGGTCCCGTTGAATACTACACGGGTGATGTGCCTTTGACAGAAACGGTTACGGTGAGTGGTGGTGCTTATCCTGCTGTAACTTTCACTGTGCCACACAACATCGCCAGTGGCGATGCACATGTTGAGTATTATGCGCAAAGTGCCACAACTGTTGCGGTCGGTGGCGACGGTTTTACAGTCAACGTCCCGAAGATTCTGGATATCCGTCCCGAATTGGTCGGCGATGACAAGTTTCGTATCTCTGTTCAGGTCTCTGATGAGGAGGAAGAATCGCTTTTGGTGATCTTGGAGTGGCGTAATTTGGCGGCTCGCCAATGGGAGAAAGTACAACTTGAGGCGACGAACAAGGAGGGGTGGTGGACAACGCCTGAACCCCTAAACGCCCCTACAGACGGCTCTGCTGTCCGATATGAAATTACAATCACGGATTCAGATGGCAATATAACGCTCAGCGACAGACTTGAGTACTATCCTTACGTCTATCCGAATCTCTCCGTTGTACAGGTGGATCGAACGGATGTCATCGGATACGGCTACAATACGGAAACGAAACAGTGGTATCTGTCGACGGATGTGCAGGTAGAGGGACCAGAGGTACAAACCCCTATAGAGGTTGTTTTCTTTACGGGTAATCCGGATGTTGACAAAGATACGCTTGTTGATGACGATGCCAGCCCGATCGGAACGGCTCGGATTAAACCTGAAGACTGGGTCCAACGCACACCGTTAGCAAACTCGAACGGCGTGGATGTCTACGAACGCGATCCATTGAATACTTTGCCGATTGCCACCGCAACGTTAAATCTGACAGACCCGTTGTCGCCCGGCACCCACGATATATTTGTCTATGTTGATGCAGGTGAGGGTGAAGTCCTTGAAAACGACGAGGAGGATAATATCGCCTACCGACGGATCCCTGTGCAGAACGGGGTGATCGGTACTGCTGCGGGGCAAATTGTCAGTTTGGACAGAAACTGTGTTGTCATCGCACCGCCTGGCGCGCTTCAGGATACAGAGACTGTGCTTTCAATCCGTGCTTTGGATAAACAGAGCTTCGCTGCTATAGGCGCGAGTTCATCGGGGACATCTACACGTCTAACGGCTGATGTGTCTGAGCGTGCGCCGCTACCAGGGAAGGTCGCCTATGGTTACGAATTGGTTTCTGACCCCGAATCCGAACAGTTACTGTTTTCTTCGCCAGTAGCGATTGACTTGAGTTTTGATTTCGGGACGCTCCGTGCGCAGCTCGCCGAAGAGTTGTTAGGCAGTTCGGAGGAGGTCACCGATGAATTGGGGGTAGCAGCCACAATTGAGACCGCTCTTATCGCGCGCACACGTGAAATGGCGGTCTATATGTTTAATGCAACACTCGGAAACTGGGTGAAACTCCCGTCTCAACAGCTGACCGATGCGACAGGTGCGCTAAAGCAGCGGATATCTATGACAAATGTGAGTGCGGAAAATGTCGGCGCGGCGCGACTCAACGATGTCCGTATCCAACCGGAAGGCACGCGACCGGGCAAATACGTCATCTTTTTTACGGGACCTCGGACCTATCGACTCTTACTTGCACCTTTCGCAGAGGACTCCCGGGATCCTGGGGCATTGGAAGTGCTTTCGCCAGCAGAACAGCTCGTCAGCTTCGGTATAGACCATGAAAACTGGCGGCACGGTATCATCCTTAATATGGAACAAGACTTCGAACAACCTTTTCGGTTTGGCGATGTTTGGGCGTTCAATATTACTACGATCAATCAACCGTTGGAAGGGGTAACAGAGGGACAAGAATTACAGTGGTATGACTCTAGCTACAGAGATACCAATCACGGCAGCGGTACCATCAGTTACATTGAACTGCCGACGGATACGGTTATGCCTGAAGACCGATGGGTTGTCTTTTTTCTCACGGATACCGAGTTTCAGGTTGAAGGTGAGAAGACGGGGCTCTTACGCTCTCAAAGCGATGGGGTTCCCCTCCGGGGGACAGTCGGGCAGCCGTTTTTCTACGAACCTTACGGTTTACGTTTTCAACTGACACAAGGCGAATACCCTTTCACTCCAGGGGATAGATTCCGTTTTGAAACCCGCCCTATCGGTGTTATTCGGGCGACAACCGACAGACTCGGACCCGTCACGCTCCTCTACAGCGACGACACCGTGCCACCGGATATCCAACTCACTATTGGCAACCAACAGCACTTCGTATCGGGCGATGCGACAGACCCCGAACCGCTTATCGGCGCGACGCTCACCGACGCAAGTGGACTGGATTACCTCACACGACCCTTGTCGTTAGAATTGGGGAGCGTATCGGGGGATTCCGAACCTATCGCACCGGAGACATATCAATTGACATCCCACCCGGGTTCGAATCAACTCGTTTTGACATATCCGTCTCCGGAGCTTGAACCGCGCACGTACGAACTTCGCTTGACTGCAAGCGATGTACACGGAAATACGGATACGAAAAGTATCACATTTCGGGTTCATGACGACTTGCAGCTCCTATCGTTTTTGAACTATCCTAATCCATTTCCGCGTAAAACCACGATCACGTGTGAGCTAACCGCTCCTGCGGACTCGCTTGATGTGAAAATCTATACGGTGAGTGGACGCTTGATTCGGGAACTCTCTATGCCGGCGACTCCCGGATTCTTGATGGTGGAATGGGACGGCAAGGATGCTGATGGCGTTGAAGTCGCAAACGGGGTTTACTACGCCAAACTCAAAATCAAACGTGAAGGTGAAAAAGATATTACTGAGATACTTAAAATGATGAAGTTGAGATAATGAAATATATCATGCGTTTCATTGTGCCTATAATTATGCTGTGTATCGGTATCCAATCTGTGGATGCGAAATACACCGCGGATTTCTTAACACTCGGTGTCGGTGCACGCGCCCTTGCGATGGGCGGTGCAGGGACCGCGCTGAGTGATAATGCCTACGCGTCTTATTGGAATCCGGCGGGGTTGGGATACCTCACGCGATATGAAATCAGTTTCATGCACTCCACGCTCAACGGAGAGGACGCTTACGATTATGTCGGTTACGTGCATCCGCTTAAAAACCGAGGCGCGCTCAGTGTCAGTTGGTTGCGCGTCGGCGTTAACGATATTCCTATCACCAGCCTACCGACAGTCACCCGTCCTGTCGGACCCACGAACCGTCCGAAAGTGGTCGGGACTTTCAATAGCATGGATAACGCGTTCCACCTCGCGTCGGGATGGATACTCCCTTCTTTTCACGGTATAGATCTCCGTCTCGGTAGCACGCTCAAGCTGCTTTATATGAGCGGCTATAAGACAACAAACGCTATCGGTGGCGGTGCAGACATCGGTTTCGTTGCGATGACACCATCGGAAAAACCGCATCGCCTGACGCTCGGACTACAGGCGAGTGATGTTTTTCGGACAAAAATCTATTGGAACACGCCGCCACCCTCAGCAGACGTGACTTCCCATACCGAGACGATACCGCCGCATCTCAAGATCGGCATCGCAACGGCGCATACACTTGCGATTTTCCGTAGTACGCTTATTTTCGCTCTGGATACCTATATCAAAGATGGCGTTGAGTTGCACGGTGGTACGGAATGGACGCTCTTTGACCTGCTTTCATTACGTGTCGGTTTTGATGAACGGAAAGGTGTTGAACGCATCCGGCGTTTGACAGCAGGGGTCGGGTTGAATCTCCGATTTGTCACGGGTGCGGGTGCGGGGTTAGACTATGCGTTTGCGAACCACCCTGCATTAGGCGGCAGCCATCGCATGTCCTTGAGAATCAGGTTTTAATCGGTTATAGGTGAATTCTCAAGAGCTTCCTCCCAATCCCACAAAAGGATTGTGCCGTCCTGCCCTGTGCTGACGAGCGTTTTCCCATCGGGTGAAAATACCAACGTTCCTACGGGTGCGATATGTCCATCGAGTGTTGAAAGTTTTTCACCGGTTGCCAACTCCCATAATTCAATTGTGCCGCTTCTAAGTCCAGTAATAAGCACGCTATTATCTGGCGAAAACGCTAAAGATGCAGTGCCGTGCGATATTTCTTTTAGCTGGTTCTGTTTATGACTGCCGAACAGACGGGTTTTATGGTCGCTTCCAACGGCGAGCAGCGTGCCATCTGAAGAGAATGCAAGTGTTTTAATAGAATCCTGATAGCTAACTGACTTTGCTGTCTCATCCACATCTTGTCCAGCGAGAAAACGAGATAATTCAAGCCCAGTTTCGGTGTCCCACATCTGGACCCTGCCTCCCAAGGTTCCACTGACGAGTTTTTTCCCATCGGGTGAGAATACTATAGCACTGATTTGATGGAGCATCAGCATTGCGGCGGGTGGAGGGTCCAAGTCTTCATTTACATTAGCATTGCGTTCATCCAAGACGGATATATCAAGGCTGGTGTCGGTGTCAGTATTCCGTAAATGAATTTTACCTGAACTCGGGAAAGCCACTGTTTTTCCATCGGGCGAAAAAGTCATGCTTGAATACAGACCAGTCCCAGCGTGTATCTGTGGAAATGTTGCTAATGCATGTCCTGTCGTCACATCTATCAGCTGAACCAGCCCCTCCGACTGCCACGTTGAGAAGAGCGGTACCGCTATCCCTGCCTCAAAGAATATATTCGCTTTTGCACCGACACTGGCAAGTTTTGTGCCATCGGGGGAAAGTGCTAAAGCCGGTAGGAAATCCTGATGTGCTGTCCTTTGGACTGCGGTTTTTTCTGATGTCTGTAGATCCCAAAATGTAATTACCCCATTAAAGGCGACGCTCACAAGTGTGGCGTTATCTTTAAAAAAGGATGCTGCTGCCACCCATTGCGTATGTTCTGTAATGTCAAGCGGTAGCAAATCTCCTGTTTGTGTGTTCCAGAACCGAACTGTGCCATCTGTACTTCCACTTGCAAGTGTGTTGCCATCCGGTGAAAACGCGAGGGCAGCAATACTGTTTAGATGTCCGATGAGCGGCGTAAGCAGTTTACCGGTGTCGGTATCCCACAAATTCACTGTCTTATCGGCACTGCCGGTTGCGAGCATTTTTCCATCCGGTGAGAATGCTAACACGTTCGTCCACTCCGTGTGTTTTCGGAGGATAGCTAATTCGTCGCCGGTATCGGTATCCCATAATCGGACTGTCTTATCTTTACTTCCACTTGCAAGACGCGTGCCATCCGGCGAAAATTCCAGTGCCAAAACATGGTTATCGTCCACTGAAGAAGTCAGAAACTTATCAATTATCGCCGGAAACGCAGGGCTCCCATGTCCGATAAGCGTTGACAGTTTTACGCCTGCTGTGTGCCACAACTGAATCTTTCCGTTCTGACCCCCCACGGCAAATTTATCGTGCGTGAGTGCGTAAGGTTCCGGGCCACTTCGCCTCCGGACCTTTTCCCGAGAGCGGTCTTCAATATTTTTCACATTCACTGCTCTCGTTTCAACATTTAACTGGCTGATTAATTCCCCCGAGTTCCCTACACCGAGTAGCGTTGTGCCATCTTCGGAGAAATGTAGTGCTGAGGCAGACGGTAAATCATCAATGAGTGCTACTTCTTGACCAGTCGCGATCTCCCATAACTTGAGTCCCTCTTTACCAAACTTGCTATCGCTACTTACAATGTATCGTCCATCCGGTGAAAATGCGATGGACTGACACATCCCGGGGAACATAGAAATCTCTCTTCCTGTTCGGAGGTCATAGAGCCAGACCCCGATATTACTGCCGACAGCGAATTGGGTGCTATCGGGTGAAAACTGCATCGCGTTAATTCTACCTTTTCCGAGTCGCGCTTTCGCTTTTTTCGGGAGTGCCCATTTTGAATAATGGTCAACAAGTTCATCTGTGTGCGTTTCCGCAACGACTGCTGGTGGGGTATCCGCGGAGTGTTCGGATTTGTTGCTTCTGCTCTGTACGTTGGGTTTTCCGATTTGCGTCCGGGGATCCGGTTTTGCTGCGAGGTTCAGCACAAAGGGTGCCTCAATAAGCTCAACTGTCATTTCGGATGTTGCCTCAAGACTATAGGGCTGCTGGAAACGGATGGCGGACTGTTGGTTTCCGATGCCCAACATGAGCAGGACGATAATCGCGGTAGAAGCGGCGACTGCCCACGGCATGAAAGGCTTACCACCAGAGGGTGCAGCGGGTTTGATACGCGAAATCTCTTGCATGACGTTCTCTACGAGATTCGGCGCAATTTTGAAGTTTTCTAAAGCTGCTCTGATCATCGGTTCTTCGCGTTTCAAACGCTGCCGTGCGCGGCGAAGTCGACTCTTGATGGTGTTTGCGGATACGCCTAAAAACGTGGCGATCTCTGTGCACGACATCTCACCGAAGTAGTGGAGCGTGATAATCGTACGTTCGCTCTCTTGTAGCTTCGCAAGCAACTTTTTGACGACATCGCGTTGTGCTTCTGTGGTCGTGCGTTCGTTTTCTGCCGCGATGTACCCAGAATACGTGCTTGTTTGGTACTGCTCGTTGTCTGTCTCTTCAAGTTCCTCTATCGGCTGCGTCCACAACCGTTTTTTTCGGAGCCATGAACTGCAGCGATTCGCGGCGATAACATAGAGCCAACTCACGAAACGCTGCGGTTCCTTGAGCGTTGCGAGTCGTTTGTATGCTTTGAGGAACGTGTCCTGTGTAATCTCCTCCGCGATGTGGAAATCTCCAATTTTCCGCCACGCGAGTGCATGCACCTGCTTCTGGTATTTTCGCACGAGTACAGAGAAGGCGTTATCATCGCCTTCAAGGACGCGTTGGATAAGTTGAGCATCGTTGTCTTTCATAAGGAAGTCGCCTCCAAAAAAGAGTGGGGTTGCATAATTCCGTTTTCAAATCTGGTGACGCTGTTTAGGTAGGAAACGGGTGCATAATTCTGCAAAAATTTGGGTTGCTGGGGTGAAAAAAAATAAATCGATCCCAACCTACGCTGCTGGTTAAGGCAATTAACGTGTAACAAGGTCGCTATAGGAGACGGCGACCGATTCGGCAGTATCTAAATAGAGGGTGTTTTTAACGTGCTGATGTTCGTCTATCGCTTCGGCTTCCATTTGTCCCTGAAACACCGTTTCCAATTCAATAAACTCCCCTAAATCGGCAACTGTATCCAGATGGATACGCGTGTTTTTGAACATCCAGACTTCCCGCTCTTTTCGGACAATCGTTTTGACTCCGAGTGCAGCGGTTAGTAAATTTTTGAGACTTCCCGGGTCCGCAATCTCACAGAGCTGATACTGACTGTAACGCGAATCGTGATGATTCGGACGTTCATAATAGATGAGCCAACCTTCAACCGTATCGTCAACTTCCCGGAGTTTCAGCCTGCCTGTTGGTGATTGAAAGTAGGTATCAACTTGGTGTAGGGTGTCGTGGTGTACCGCGTTTAGGTCAGCTAACTTCGGATAGAGCGCAGCACGTGACTGACACTTTGCCTTGAATTCTAAATTTGTTGCCATGTTTTTAATGCGCCTGCACAAGATACGAATAACGGTTTCATAAGCTACAAGGCTGTGTTTCTAATCAAGGTCCGCAAAATCTTCATCCGATTGGAAATCGTCGACACAGGATCGGTTGCAACGTTCACCGTGTGCTAATAGCCAGCAGGTGCGATGCTTTAATTTAACGGCACTTGTCAGACAGGTGCGTAACTGCTCTTCATCAAAACCGCGACCTAACAGATAGCTATAGCCGCCGGCTCTCATGACGCGTCGTCCCTCATCATCATTACGGACAATAGCGACGATTTTGATGTGCGACTGATACCGCCGGATGTATTCAAAGAGGCGTCCGCGCGAGCGGCGGGTGTAGTCGGCGATGACCATCTGATATTTGTCCAGCTTCAACAGCCCGATGGCTTCCGAACTGCTCCCGACCATATCGCAGCCATATCCTTCGGATCGAATGAGGTTACTAACCTTATCCTTTACATTGCCATCCCATGAAATGAGCATGATATCACCTTGTAATTCAGAGATGCCGATGTTCTCTTGAATATTGAGCGGAATACGTGCCTCTCTTGTTCGCCAATCCAAAA
Source organism: Candidatus Poribacteria bacterium (assembly GCA_963668035.1). Taxonomy (GTDB): domain Bacteria; phylum Poribacteria; class WGA-4E; order WGA-4E; family WGA-3G; genus WGA-3G. Next base: position 4,429,012 of record OY764073.1, read on the forward strand.
TTCTGCGGGCTCGTCGCATCCGCTCGTTGACCTGATCCAATCTCTCGTCTAAATCTGGGAGCGGTTTAAAAAACTTGTTCACTGTTTTCCTCCTAACTGAAGAATGTTACACTATGTTACCGCATATCTGTGACCTATGTCAACCGATTTTTGTTGCTAAAAACCAAGAAATCCTATAAAATTTCCAATAATATTGATGACTCTAAAAACTGATAACTCAAAAAAGGATAAAACAATGTCTGCATCACAACTTCCACTCCCACAACATTTTGATGCCAATCAGGTAGACAAGGTTTGGCGGATCCCCTATCAAGAACGCCAGCAAGACGCACGCAGATGGGCAGCACAACACGCAGTCCGCCCCGCATCTGAAGACGATTTTCGGACCTGTCTGCTCCTTGTAGATGTCCAAAATACATTCTGTATTCCGGGTTATGAACTGTTCGTCGGTGGTCGGTCGGGGAATGGCGCAGTGGAGGACAATATTCGGTTGTGTCAGTTCATCTATCGCAACTTGCCACATATTAGCAACATTGCTTGTACACTGGATACGCATACGGCGATGCAGATATTCCATGAAGTCTTCTGGATTAACGACGCTGGCGAACATCCGGTGCCTCTGCAAACACTGATGACACAGGCGGATATTGAAGCGGGTAAATGGCGCGTCAATCCGGCTGTTGTTGGCAGTCTCAATCTACCGCACCAGGTGCCAGAGTCCAATCAGGAGGCATGGCTCAAGGCGTACGGCGAACACTACGTCAAAACGCTGACTGCGGATGGGAAATATCCGCTCGCAATATGGCCCTATCATGCGATGCTCGGCGGGATTGGACATGCTGTCGTCTCTGCTGTTGATGAAGCCTGCTTCTTCCATACCATCGCCCGTAAAACGCAAACGCATTATGAAATTAAAGGGCAAAATCCGCTAACTGAAAACTATTCTGTCTTACGTCCGGAAGTCCTTAACGACGCGGCGGGTAAACCGATTGCAGAAAAAAATAGTCCGTTCCTCCAAATGCTGCTTTCGTATGATCGCGTGATTATCGCCGGTCAGGCGAAGAGCCATTGTGTGGCGTGGACTGTCAGCGACCTACTTGCAGAGATTCAACAGCGCGATACAGAATTGGCAAAGAAAATTTATTTGGTAGACGATCTGACTTCACCGGTGGTTGTGCCAGAGATAGTGGATTATACAGAGCCAGCAGATGCTGCGTTTGCCGAATTTTCGGATGCCGGCATGCACATCGTACAGTCAACAGAACCGATGACACATTGGCGATAAACACAGAATTATAATTACTTGAAACCTTGCTATAAGAGGAGACACGTTATGGAAGAGACACGAACAGAATTAGGCACCTTCGCGCGGCTATCCGGAATGATGTTTTTGCAGTTCGCGATATGGGGTGCATGGGCGGTCCTTATCGCAGGACACATGCAAAACCTCGGATTCAGTGGCAAGCAGATTAGCTACGTCTTTGGGACGACTGCTATCGGTTCAATAATTTCGCCGATCATCGCAGGCTGGGTTGCGGATCGTTTAATGCCGGCACAGGTGTTTGCGGCGATCTCACATATACTCGGTGGGGTCTGTCTCCTCATTGCATGGAAGCAGACCTCCTTTCCGATGATGTGGGGTATGATTTTCCTGCACGCCGTTCTCTATATGCCAACAATCGCACTGACCAACGCGATTGCTTTTCACCACATGGGACAGTCAGATAAATTCGGGAATATCCGGGTCTTCGGAACGCTCGGTTGGATCGCGATTAACTGGATCCTGAGCCTCTACCTTCGGTTCTGGGAAGGACAAGAGACAACACTGCCACACGTCGGCGACTGTCTCCTCTTCGGTGCCGTGCTTTCCTTCGTGATGGGGCTTTATTGCTTGACACTCCCGAATACGCCGCCGAGCAAGGAAGCGAAAAATCCCTACGCTTTTCTTGAAGCGTTCTCACTCGTCTCAAATCGAAATTTCGCCGTGCTGCTGATTATCTCCTTTGTCGTGGCTATTGAGCTCCCTTTCTATTACAACTTGACCTACCTCTTTCTGACCGAGGCAGAACACGGCGTTGGACTTGCCGGGAGCAGTGCCAACTTAGCGATGAGTCTCGGACAGGTCGCTGAGGTCTTGCTGATGCTCCTCCTATTTCCGTGTCTCCGCCGGTTCGGCATGCGGTTCACTATCTTTTTAGGCATTCTTGCATGGCCCGTCCGGTATGCCATCTTTGCCATCGGTCAACCGGTATGGTTAGTTGTCGGCGCGCAAACACTGCACGGCATTTGCTATTCGTTCTTTTTCGTCGGGGGTATGATTGCTGTAGAACGCTTGAGCCCACACGACATTCGTGCAAGTGCGCAGGCACTACTGCTCTTTGTCACGAATGGGTTCGGCATGCTGGTCGGACATATCGTTAGTGGACGCGTACACGATTACTTCGCTTATCCCGAAGGGGGGCATGCATGGGCAAAAATATTTATAGTCCCCATTGTGATAACAGTACTTGCAGCGATAGTTTTCATTTTCCTATTTAGCGAACAGAAATATCAAGCAGACGCAGAGGCTGTGGAACAGGGTACTGTGAACACGTAATTCGGTTTTCTGAAGATGATGGTGGTGAATCCAAATCCCTCTTAACTGAAAACTGAAAACTGAAAACTGGAAACTGCTAAAAATGTTTGATTTCCGAACGCCGCTCTTTTTACTCCTATTCGCTGCGATTCCTGCGCTAATCCTTGTGCAACGATACGCATCCCTCGGTACGACAAGGTGGCGAAAAGGTGTAACTTTTTTTCTCAGGGGTGCCGCGCTGCTATGTGCAATCCTCGCCTTAGCGAACCTTCACCAGACCCAAAAAGAACAACGCCTCGCTGTCGTATTTCTGATTGATGTCTCCGAAAGCGTTCAGCCTGGCCAGCGCGAAGCAGCCGTCAAACAGATCAACGCCGCTGTCGCAAAATTGAGACCGACCGATCTGTTCGGCATCATCGGTTTTGCACGGGAAACCGCCACCTTCATAGGCATTCGACAGAAACAGGAGCAACCTTTGGAAAGCATGTCTACAGCACTCACGGCGCAGATGATTAGACGAGATGGGACCGATATTCTCACCGCGCTTAAGCGTGCGATCGCATCACTACCAAACGATGCACATCGGCGGATCGTGTTGTTGAGCGACGGCATTCATAATGCTGGTGGTACACGCTTGGAAGATTATCTGCCTTTACTCTCGGCGAGCAGTGTTGAGGTCCTAACAGTCCCGATTGACACACTTAAAGACGCAATTCGGGTCGTGCAACTGCAGGCACCCCCGCAGGTTCGCAAAGGACAACGTTTTGAGATGAACGCGATAATTGAAACCGATGGAAGTATTCCACAAGTGTCCGCTACTCTCTATCACGAAGGCGCGTTGATTCGGACATATCAATGGACTCTGCCGAGTGGGACACATTCGCTTGCTTTACCGGTGCCACCGGTTTCGGAAGAGAGAAGCCATAGGTATGAATTGAAACTGGACGTAACCGATGAAGTGCTTGAGAATAATCAAGGTTATGGTGTTGTGAAAGTTCACGGAAACCAACCGCACGTCCTATATGTAGAAGAGGACCGGACACAAGCGATGCCCCTAAAAACCGTGCTTCAGGAGAACGGGTTTGATGTGGAAGTTAGGGCACCTACGGAGATGCCGACGGATCTCATTGAACTCCAGCGCAGCGATGTCCTAATTCTGAGTAACGTTTCCGCAGATGTCCTCTCACAGGAGCAGCGCCAAAGCATTGACAATTATGTTCGCGACCTCGGACGCGGGTTAGTCGTTATTGGTGGCGAACACGCGTATGGACCCGGCGGCTATACCGATACTGCCTTGGAACGCGTGTTGCCTGTAGAAATGACACCGCGCGAACAGAAGGACACTGTCGCAATTCTCTTTGTGTTGGATACGTCGGGGAGCATGGCAAATTACGTCGGAGGGCAACGGCGTAAAATCGATCTCGCTATTGCGGGGATCAGTGCTGGCGTTAACAATCTTGAAAAAGATGATCTTGCAGGGGTCATCAGTTTCAGCGCAGGCAACGATGCTTATGTCGTCTCCGAGCTCATATCTGATCGTTCTGTGTTGCTTCAAGCGGTTGGGAAACTTAAACCGACAGGCGGCACAACGCTGATGATGGAGGCGGTTAGCAAAGCTTATGAGATGCTCAAAGCAAACGATGCGAAACGGAAGCATATCGTTCTTTTATCGGACGGTAAATCCGATGACCCAAAATCTGATTTTCTGGCGTTAGCAGAACAAATTGCTGAAGCGCGTATCCGTATCACAGCGATTGCGATCGGCGATGCAAATGTGGAACTCCTCACGCAGCTGGCAGAGCGTGTAGTTCCTGTTAAAAATGTTCAAGAGCTACCGAAGATTTTGACAGAAGCCGTACGGGAAACGCAGCGTTACATCGTTCAAGAACCGTTTCTACCTGTTATCACTCTTCCGAGTGAGCCGATTGTTGAGGGTATCGGCACGCCGCCAATACTTCACGGTTATATTGCGACTGCGGAGAAGGGGACAGCGCAGGTTTTCATCCGTTCGTATAAAGATGAACCCGTGCTTGCAGGGTGGCATATCGGGTTAGGGAAAGCAGTCGCGTGGACATCGGACGTTAAACCTGCGTGGTCAAAAGAGTGGATTCCGTGGCAGAATTTCGGAAAATTTTGGGGACAGGTCGTCAATTGGACGCTCCCTACAGCAGATACAACTGCAGATTTTGATCTCACTGTATCGTTTCGCCACGGAACTGCGGAAATCAACATTGATACGCGAGCTCCTTCACAAGCGGGTTACGAGGTCCGCGTGGCGGGTCCAAATGGTACGAGCGAACCCATTGAAATGCAACAGATGACATTAACGCGTCACAACGGCACATTTCAGATAGATGACAGCGGATCTTACATCGTCACGGCACAACGTGAAGGTGATGGCTCCAAACGCACCGAAGCCTTGGTGCTACCTTATCCATCGGAATACGCTGAATTTAAGGTTAATACCGACCTGCTAAAAACGCTTGCAGCGGAGACTGCTGGGGTCTATGAACCCACACCGACGCAGATAGCATCGCCTGCAGGCACACCTATTGAGAAGCAGGTGTCGCTTGCGCAAGCGTTGCTAATTGCTGCCGCGCTTTTCTTCGTATTGGAGATGATTCTCCGGCGTTACAGCATCGCAAACCGGCGTATTGCAGAATTTCTTGGAAGATTACTCGGAAAGTCGGATACTCCCGTAGAAGCACCAGTGAACACTGCACCTTCAACCCAACCTGTTACAGAGGACGCGGCATCTGTCCAGTCCACAGAAGCATCAATGACCCGATTATTAGCTGCTAAAAAACGGGCGCGTTGATGTTGTAAGATTTTATGTTCAAGATGTGGCATCTGCTGAGTTAAATTTGACAATTTCTTCCCAAAGCATGTTACCTTTGTCCCGAGGATTCTTTTAGCTCTCTTGAAGTTGTCCCGCAGCTTTTTAACTTGGCTACTATTTCCCCAATTGGGTCCGGATTTAATTGAAACAATGTATTTTGTACTATCCGTCTCAAATTCCAAATCAATCCCTTCTGCTGCAGATTTGCGCCCCCCATAAACCTGTGAACAGACAAAAATGGCAAGATCCTCCAGGAATCTACCAAAGATCGTTTCTTCTTGCGAAGATAGATGAGCATCCAAGATATTCTTTACAAATTCTGGCACTGTGCTAACGTTTTTCGTCTTAAATAGATAAGGATTTTTTCGCTTGACGACCTCCGTTAGCCTCAGTTTTTGGAGTTTATCCAATCTTTTCTGGTGAAAGTCTTGAATGTTCGTCTCAATGTAATTAGTGATTTCTTGTTGTGTAATGGATTTCATCTTGCGTCTCTTCAAATAATAAACATTGTTCCGGGTTGATATTCTTTTTTGCTAATTGGTAGTACTCCGGCAAAATTTCAATACCGACGGAATTTCTTGACAACGTTTGCGCCACCTGACACGTCGTACCCGAACCTGCAAATGGATCAAGCACCCAATCGTTTTCTTTCGTGAACAACTTGATAAACCATTCTGGCAACGACTTCGGAAAAACAGCACTGTGCTTTCGATTTCCAGTTTCCGTTGCTAAGTGCAAAACATTCGTCGGATACGCCATCTTTCGGTCTACCCAATTTGAGACATTCTTACCGAACCCGCTCCCCACTTTCGAGGTATCTCGACTCTGATCTGTCTTGCTGAGGTTCTTCAATCTTTTCTCCGCCCAATCACCCATCGGTACCATGACAGCTTCTTGATACATGTTGAACTTCCGACTTTTATTGAACTGCAAACATCTCTCCCAGGCATCCCTGAATCGGTTCGGCCACTTGCCCGGATAACAATTCTTCTTGTGCCAAGCAAACTCCTCTGTCCACAGCCAGCCCTGCTTTTTCATCGCAAGTATTAGTTCAATAACATAAGTATGCCGTTCCCCATTAACAGCCTGCTCTTTGATATTTAGAATGAATGTTCCAGTAGGCTTGAGGACCCTCAAAAATTCTTCAGCACGCGGCATAAACCAATCGACATATTCATCAGGTTTGATACCACCATAAGTTTTGGATCGCCGGTCTGCATACGGCGGAGATGTCATGATGAGGTCAAATGAATCGGTGTCGAAATCAGCGAGGACCGCTAAACAATCACCCAGATAAAAGTCTGTTTTTATTGCTGTCATCGAATGATTAACCTTTGGATTGTAAATATCACGTCTTGCAATACAAATGGAGGACTTTGCCGAAAATACTATCGCTGTTCGCAGAAAAACCCCTCAACTACACTACCATGAGTAATAAGATAGTATCACACTTACCCAGAAAAAATCAAGCAAAAGTTATCTGCGATTGCTCCCAGAATAGCGGTCACTTGTTGAAAATTGGACTAACCTACTGAAAAGCATTGGCAGGTTTAAAAAAGGTGGGCTCGATTATTATCCGCCAAGGCCGGTCCATGATCTTTACTCCACAGCCGCTCAGAACGCTGCCGAATCTCGTGCCAAGGACCCGTAATCGCCAATGTAATCCCAGGACTCTGGATGTTTACAAAAAGTGTGGTGCCATCAGGTGAGAATGTAGCACCCGCAAATTCAGACAAATTACCTGCATTTTTAGCAAATCGGTAGAGATTCCCTTCCGGGGTTACGCCAACGAGGAACTCCTCATTTGGCCCGTCTTCGCAGATGATGAGATCTCCCCAAGGCGTGACTGTTAAGTTATCAGCGTTTTCCATAAGATTGATATCGTTGGGTTCAATAAAGAGTTCTATAGTTCCCGGCTCTTGCTCCTCACGACTGGTGCCTTCATAGGGACTCGGGATGTATCGCCAGATTTGCCCTTTTTGTTCAATACCGCCATTCGTGCAAGCGATATAGAACTCTCCCTTCCCTTGATTATCACCATACCAAATCCCTTCACCGCGTGCGAATTTAGCTGCGTCTTTACCTTCAGCACCCTGTTTACGAAGGTCATCGTCAGGCGATTCCACATTTTCCATATCCACCCACTCAACGGCAAGCGTTTCTCCCACCGGCACCCGATGATACGTCCACCAGAAAACCTTTTGGCTCCGGTCTCGCCGCCAGTTTCGAGTATCCGCGCCCTTGCGGTCTCGGATTTTCAGTGCTTGTAGTTTGCCACCTGCAGCGAGTTCCCCCGGCTTTTCAGGAATAAACCGATAGATGAGACTGTCACCTCTATCTTCTGTCTGATAGACGATACCGCTCTTCGGATCAACGGCGATCGCCTCGTGATTGAAACGACCCATCGCTTTCAACGGAACGGCGGAAGCCAATCCTATCTCTGCAGAAACAGGCACCTCAAAATTATAACCGTGGTCTGCTTCATAGGTTTTATCTGTTTCTACCTTTTGCACAGTCTCTTCACAGGTTACCCACGTATTCCAAGGGGTTACGCCACCAGCACAATTCCGGAGCGTTCCTGTCAGACTCAAGAAATGTTTCTCCAGCGTCTTTGTGCGTGTATCATAGACGAGCGTCGTTGTGCCACCGAGGCACGGAAGTTGGCCCGACCCAGCGTCATAAAATTTATCCATAACAGCGGATTCAAGTTTCTCGTTGTTCCAGCCGAAAGGACCGACCGTTTTATCGGCAGCGTTCAATTCGTGGTTGCGAACAAGGATAGTCTTACCGTTGGGACCCGGGAAAGCCGCCATGCCGTCGTGTTTACCCGGTACCCAGAGCCCATCGTCCATCAGTTCACCTGTCCGCGAAAAGGCGTGTGCAGTAAACCCTTCTGGAAGGTCAAGGAGACGGTTTGGACTCGGGATGAATTGGAAGGGCGGTTCGGGTTTGAAGCCCGGTACTTTTTGAATCAGGGTCCGGCTACACCCTAAAAATCCGAGGCTAACCGCTGTAGAGGCGGTCGCGAGCGCGCCAGAACGGAGAAACTGCCGACGAGATATTTTGTATTTCATATACTCCCTCACCAAGCGAACATTAAAGCGGTCACCAAGATCTGTGTATTGTAAACGGGATGCATTCCTTACACATAGTATAATCTTAATATTTTACAATACTTTTGAAATAATTTCAAAAGTTTATTACAAAAGCCTGACAGCAGGGCCATTCAATTGTACCTATTTACTTTCTATCTATGGATATGTCCTCCTCTGTAGGAGCGAGCTGTGCTCGCGATCTTGCGAAAAAACGTTAACACCTATAAACGAAAACTATAGTCAAAACCAAAAACTAAATCGCCCTGGCCTGACAGAAAGTCATCTTGACAATACAGCAGAGTTATGTTAAAATTTATTACAACACAAGGATAGAAAAGGAGACGAACACGACATGGAGAACCATCCTTACGCCCCGGCAGAAATAGAACCTTATTGGCAAGCCGAGTGGCGAAAAAAAGAAGCATTTAAAGTGCCAAACGATATCGAAATACTGAAAACGAAGCCGAAATTCTATGTGCTCGGCATGTTTCCGTATACCTCAGGTGCCGGACTTCACATGGGTCACGCCAAGAACTACGTGCCGACCGATGTGCTCGCAAATTTCCGGCGGATGCAGGGCTATCACGTGATGCATCCAATGGGCTGGGATGCCTTCGGGCTGCCCACAGAGCGGTACGCCGTACGCGAAAATGAACATCCCGCAAATGTTACGAAGCGGAACACGGAATTCTTTCAACAGCAGATCCAACGCATCGGGCTCTCTTACGATTGGTCCCGCAAAATTGACACCTCGCTCCCAGAATACTACAGATGGACGCAATGGATTTTCCTCCGACTCTACGAGAAAGGCTTAGCCTATCTCGCCGATGTCCCGGTCAACTGGTGTCCAGCATTGGGAACCGTCCTTTCAAACGAAGAGGTAAAGGATGGCAAATACGTCGAAACCGGAGATCCAGTTGAACGCCGCCTCATGCACCAGTGGATGCTCAAAATTACGGCTTATGCAGAACGACTGTTGGATGACTTAGAGCTATTGGATTGGCCCGAAGGTCTCAAAGAGATGCAACGCCATTGGATCGGTAAGTCAGAAGGTGCGGATATTACCTTCAGCATCAAAGATAGCGACGACACCTTCACTGTTTTCACAACGCGCCCCGATACGCTCTTCGGCGCGACCTACTGCGTGTTAGCACCTGAACATCCGCTCGTTTCTGAGATAACACACCCTGATGCCGCAGCTGCCGTTGATGCTTACGTCAAAGAAGCCGTCAATAAATCCGATCTTCAGCGTACGGATCTCGCCACAGAGAAGACAGGGGTCTTCACAGGGGCTTATGCAATTAACCCGTGTAACGATACGCCGATCCCGATCTGGGTGGCGGATTATGTGCTCATGACGTATGGGACGGGGGCTATCATGGCTGTGCCGGGGCATGATGAACGCGACCACGAATTCGCCTCAACTTTCGGTATCCCTATCGTTGAAGTTATCAAGGGCGGCGAGAAGCCGATTGAAGAAGCACCCTTTGAAGGCAATGGGGTCTGTGTCAACTCCGGTTTCCTCAACGGCTTGCAAGTCGCTGCTGCGAAAGAGAAGATGATCGCTTGGCTTGAAAGTGAGCGAAAAGGCGCACGCCAAGTGCAATACCGCTTGCGGGACTGGCTTTTCTCGCGACAACGGTATTGGGGTGAACCGTTCCCGCTGGCACACCTTGAAGATGGCACGATTGTTCAGCTACCAGACGAGGCACTGCCCGTAGAGCTACCGCCGATTGATGCCTATAAGCCGACAGAAGACGGTAAACCGCCACTCGCCCGCGCCGATGAGGCGTGGTTGAAGGTAACACTCCCTGATGGCAGCGTTGCAACGCGTGAGACGAACATTATGCCACAGTGGGCAGGCTCCTGCTGGTATTACCTCCGTTTTCTTGACGCACATAATACCGAAGCACCTTTTGATACCGCACTTGAACAGTACTGGATGCCAGTAGACTTCTATATGGGGGGTGCCGAGCATGCCGTCTTGCATCTGCTCTATGCGCGTTTCTGGCATAAAGTGCTTTACGATTCCGGGTTGGTCTCCACGCAAGAACCGTTTCAAGGACTGCTCAACCAAGGCACAATTCTCGCTGAATCTTATCAAGACGCTGCGGGCAAATACTACTATCCGCACGAAGTTGAGCAGAGCGATGGAAAAGTTGTTGCGAAACCCTCTGGCGTGCCGCTCCACACACAAATGGAGAAGATGTCTAAATCGCGCTTTAACGTGGTCAATCCCAACGATGTTATTGACAATTACGGTGCGGACGCACTTCGCCTCTATCTATTGTTTATCGGTCCCGTCACAGCGAGTACACCGTGGCAAGACGCCGGTGTGGAGGGAGTCTATCGGTTCCTCCAGCGCATCTGGCGACTTGTTATTGATGAAGACAGCGGCGAACTCGGCGAGAAATTGACCGATACCGCTGGCACAACGGAGTCTGAACTCTGGCGCGAACTCCATAAAACCGTCAAGCAGGTAACGGAGGACACCGAGTCCATTGATAAGATGAACACGGCGATTAGCCAGATGATGATCTTCGTTAATACGGCTACACAGGCGAAAACATTACCGAAGGAGACCTTGAAAGTCTTCCTGCACCTACTTTCGCCTTATGCCCCGCACATCGCGCAGGAATTGTGGCATCGTCTCGGCGAAACAGGTTTCATCGCGCACGAACAGTGGCCGACTTATGACGAAACAGTCCTAACGAGTGCCACTGTAACCATCGTTGCCCAAGTCAATGGCAAACTCCGCAACCGGCTCCAGCTGCCTGCCGATGCGACCGATAAAGAGATTGAGGAAGCTGCGCTTGCAGATGAACGGGTTCAGCGATTCGTTGAAGGAAAACCGATTCGGAAGGTCATCGTCGTCCCGAATCGACTCATCAATATCGTTGTTTAGTGCCGAGGTGTAGAAAGACAGAAACATCATTATGCACATCAAACAGATAATAGGCATTTTCATATTAATTGTCACGGTCAGTGGGGTTGCGTTCGCGGAGGGGCCTACCGGTCAATTGGTCTTTGCGATCCGTGAACCGTTCCTGAATGAAGACGGTTTCCGAATTACAACACGGACGCTGGAGAGAGGCAGAGATACAGAAAAATGGTGGGAATTCCATCAGTATAACATCTGTACGATGAACCCGGACGGCACAGATTTCCGCAGACTCACGGATGACGCGCTTTCGCGTCGCCCGCGATGGTCACCGGATAGGGAACGTATTGCTTACATCTCCGGGGTAGACGGCGCAAAATCGCTCTATGTGATCTCAGCAGATGGTACCGAGAACAAGCGACTCATCAAGAAGGCGTATGACATTCGCGATTTCTGGTGGTCTCCGTTAAGTCACGCCCTGCTGGTCGTCGTCGAAATTGACCGTCCGAAAGATCGACTGGAAAATTGGGAGATAAGGGTCGATGGAAAAACAAAACGGTGGCGGACACAGCAGTGGGCAAAAGGATGGCTCCATTGGGACGCGAAAGGCGAAAAAGTTAAAGAACCGAAAAGGCGAGTGCTTGAGGTTTTGCCGAAGGGCACAAGCTGGCCCGAATGGTCGCCAGACCGTGAATGGATCGCATTTAAGACCGATGGGCTCCTCGCGCTTGCAGCACCGGAAATCGTCAGTATGAGTAGACAATGGTTTCTACAACGCGACGAACCGCCGTGTGGCAGTATTGAAGAGTGGTCGCCAGATGGCAAGCAGCTGCTGTTTTATACATCAGGCGAGATCTGCGTTGCCACTGTAGAACAGGGACGATTTAAGAATTATCTGAACCTGAGTCTTTACCCAGGACGCGACGCAACATGGAGTCCTGACGGAAACCACATCGCATTTATCGGGGCAGATTCGGATGGACGCCGCACCAGCGAAATCTTCATCTTAGATGTTGGAACCGGCAAAATGCAGCAGCTCACCTCAACGACCTACGACTATTTTGATCTACATTGGCGATGAAACAGAGCTTTGACTCACTAACTAACTATAAGGAACAACTTGGATTAACTGAGTAACTATTCTATGGCAAATTCCACACTTATTAATAATGAAGAGACCGTCAACGGAGGTGTCTCGATCATTCCATTGGGAGGCTTAGGTGAATTTGGGCTGAACATCATGGTATACGAAACCGAAGATGACCTTATCGTCATTGATACCGGTTTCATGCTGCCGAATTCAGAGATGCCCGGGGTTGATCTAATATTTCCAGACATCCACTATCTCATTGAGCGAAAAGAGAAGATTCGCGGAATCCTCCTAACCCACGGACACGAAGATCATATCGGTGCCTTAGCCTACATCTTACGACAGCTGGATGTACCCGTTTACGGGACACAGCTGACGCTCGCGATTGCAAGCGGTCGGTTGCGTGAATACGGCGTACTCGGTAAGGCACAACTCAATACGATTTCACCCGGTGATACAGTTGAATTGGGGAGTTTTTCTGCTGAATTCATCCATGTTACGCACAGTCTCCCGGATTCCGTAGCCATCGCGCTCCGCACGCCGATCGGTATTATCGTCCATACCGGCGATTTTAAGTTTGACATGACACCTGTCGATGGCAAACTCAGTGATATCCAGACGCTCGTGGGCTTAGGTGCCGAAGGTGTGCTGATGCTTGCCTCAGATAGCACAAACGCTCAACGCCCGGGGCAGACACCCTCCGAACGGAGTCTCTATGACACACTGGACAATATCTTTCAGAAAACAGAGCAGCGGTTGTTTTTCTGTACTTTTTCCTCAAGCCTGCACCGTGTTCAGCAATTCATTGATTTAGCGAATATACACCGCAGGCTCGTCGCCGTAAGTGGACGTTCACTCATCAACAATGTGCGTATTGCCTCCGAACTCGGCTACCTTAACATCAACCGAGACCATTTCATTGATGCACGCGACGCGCAGATGTTCCAACCACACGAGGTCGTAGTTTTATGCACTGGCAGTCAAGGCGAACCGCGCTCGGCTTTATCTTTGATGGCGATCGACGACCACCCTTTTCTAAAAGTGGAGCCGGGGGATACCGTCATCATCTCCGCCCGAATTATCCCCGGCAACGAAAAGGCGATCGGAAATGTAGTCAATCATCTGCTCAGACGTGGCGCGCGCGTCTACCATGAACGTAATGCTGATGTCCACGTTTCAGGACACGGGGCAAGCGAAGACCTCAAATTGATGATTAATCTGCTGCAGCCGAAGTTTTTTATGCCGATACACGGCGAATACCAACATCTCATCCGACACGCAGAACTCGCTGAATCTGTCGGCATTCCAAATGAGAATATCACAGTCGCTGAAGATGGAGAACTGATCCATCTGACCGCTGAGACGTGCGAAGTTTTTGGACGCGAAGGACGCTCCGGACGCGTGCTTGTCGATGGCAAACCGGAACTTGGGCTTGAAGATGTTGTCCTACGCGACCGTATCCAACTTTCAGAAGACGGTATCGTCGTCCCGGTTATCATCCTGTACAGCGACCCAGGGGTAGCTGTTGGCCCTCGGCCAGAAGATGTTTTTGATACTGAGGACATCTCTTTAGCTGACAATGAACAGGCTCCGACGGTTTCCGATAACGGCTCTAACATAGCACACGATATTGGACAAATCGAAATTATATCCCGTGGATTTGTTTATATGGACGAATCGGAAGAGCTCATGGAAGAGGCGAAGAGGGTTACGTGGCGCGTGATTGAAAACCTCATCGCTGGTGACAATCAGGAAACAGAGACTATTCAAAGTGAAGTCCGAGACGCGCTCCGCCGATTCTTCTCCAAACGGCTGCAACGCACACCGCTCGTCTTCACTGTCGTTATGCACGTGTAGGACAAAAAACAGATAACTGATAGCCACTAAGAAAGGAACAAATTTTGAAATCATTTACATTTATTGTGGCGATTGCCACTTTGATAATAGGGTTCTCTGCTTGTGATCGAGTGTCGCAAATCACCCAACCTGCAGAAGATCAGACAAGCGAGATTTCCATTGGCGTCGTTTTACCCGTGACAGGCAGCTTGGCTGTTTCAGGGCAATTCATCAAACACGGTTTTGAACTCGCACAGGATGAAATCAACGAGGCATCCGCCATACCTACACGCCTCAACCTCATTATTGAAGATGGTGCCGGGACCCCAGAGGACGCGGTTGCTGCTTTCAATAAACTGATTGATCAGGATGGCGTGTCTGTTATCCTCGGTCCTTCCTCCTCAAGTGCGACAAAAGCAGCTTTCCCGATCGCACAAGACAATCAGGTTGTCGCAATTAGCCCGACCTCGGGGGCCCGCGGCCTCAGCGCAATCGGTGATTTCGTCTTTCGCATCCCGCTCACGACAGATGTTGTGATTCCGAAAGGGGTTGCGGTAACGCAAGCAAAACTCGGCTATCAACGGGTGGCTACGATGTATGACGAAACCGATCTCTTTTCTACAGATCGGGAGGCGGCATTGCAGGAAGCGTTCACTGTGAACGGTATTGAGGTACTCACCACAGAAGTTTACAAGAGTGACGATGCTGATTTCTCCGCGCAGCTCACTCGCATAAAGGCGTTGGAACCTGATGCCATCTTTGTCTCCGCGTTGCCCCCCGACAAACCGGGGATACTCATGCAAGCACACGAACTCGGTATATCCGCACCCATTATTATCAGTTCATTGACCAGCGTTGAAGTCCAAGCCGCAGGTGCTGCCGCTGAGGGCGCAATAACTTTTACCACTTGGCTTCCGACTGATGACACCCCAGGTAATCAAGCCTTTGTTCAGAATTTCAACACGACTTTCGGCATGGAGCCAAACGCTTTCGCTGCGTCGGCGTATGCCACACTCTATATTTTGGTAGAGGCAATGAAAAATGCCGAATCCACCGATGCCATCTCGATTCGCGACGCACTGACGAATATCAGAGATTTTGACACCGTTTTGGGCAAGTTCTCTTTTAATGCCGACGGGGATGCTGTTTATGAACCGAAAGCACTGATCGTCCAAGATGGCGCACTACAACCCTTTGAGTAGAGAGAAAAAAAATGAAAAAAACAATGTACGAAAAGATATGGGAGACGCATCTCGTGCGTGCTTCCGCAGACGCGGTGCCGATTCTCTATATTGACACGCACCTCGTCCATGAAGTTACATCCCCACAAGCATTTGAGGGATTAAGGCTCAACAATCGAAAGGTACGTCGCCCCGATCTGACGTTCGCGACTATGGATCACAATGTGCCTACGACGGATCGGTCGCTACCTGTTACGGATCTGATTGCAGCGAAGCAGATGGAAACGCTTGCGCAAAACTGTGAAGAATTTGACATCCAGCTTTACGATATTGATAGCCCTGAACAAGGGATCGTGCATGTCATCGGACCGGAGCTCGGTATCACGTTACCCGGCAAGACCATCGTCTGCGGTGATAGCCACACTTCAACGCACGGCGCACTCGGTGCCTTGGCATTCGGCATCGGTACGAGCGAGATTGAGCATGTCCTCGCCACGCAGTGTCTCTTGCAACAAAAATCAGAGACCTTTGAGATTCGGATTGATGGCACGCTGCCTTACGGCGTTACTGCGAAAGACATCATCCTCTCTATCATCGGGCATATCGGTATTGACGGCGGCAACGGTGCCGTGGTTGAGTATACAGGTTCAGCGATCCGCGCTCTCAGTATTGAAGAACGGATGACGGTTTGCAATATGTCTATTGAGGCTGGTGCGCGCGCCGGTATGATCGCACCTGACGATACCACGTACGAATACATCGCTGGCAAACGTTTTGCACCCAAAGGTGAAGATTTTGATGCCGCAGTGGAACGTTGGAAACAGCTCCCGACTGACGAAGGCGCGCCTTATGATCGAACACTCGTCCTTGACGCAGCAGACATCGCGCCACAGGTAACATGGGGCACAAATCCCGGTATGGTAACCGATGTGACGGGACGTGTGCCGGATCCTGAGGACATGGAAACGACCGACGAGAAGACTGCTGCCGAACATGCATTGGCGTACATGGATCTTAAACCCGGTACCCCGATGACAGATATTCCTGTTGATAGAGTTTTTATCGGTAGTTGCACGAACTCCAGAATCAGCGATTTACGGGCTGCGGCAGAGGTAGCGAAGGGCAGGAGAGTCGCAGAGAGTATTTCCGCGATGGTCGTTCCGGGGTCACAAGCGGTCAAACGTCAGGCGGAGGCGGAGGGTCTTGACAAAGTTTTTCGTGAAGCAGGTTTTGAATGGCGCGAGGCTGGATGTAGTATGTGTCTCGGTATGAACCCGGATATTCTGACACCGGGTCAACGGTGTGCCAGCACATCTAATCGAAATTTTGAGGGCAGACAAGGCAAAGGCGGACGCACGCATCTCGTCAGCCCACAGATGGCAGCGGCAACAGCGGTAACGGGTCATTTCGTAGACATTCGAACGTTTCAGTAGGTTAAAAGGTGGAACTTTAACCAGATTGACCTGTATGAAGTTTCAAAAAATAATTCGGTAATCCTTTATCCGCACGAGATGCGTGTGTGCTACCGCTGGCGAGGTTTCCTAACCTCGCCACATTACCCAATTTATTTATTTAACCTCATTAAGATCAATCTGCGCGGAGGCTAATATTTAAAAAATTATGGAAGCATTCAAAGAACATGTGGGACGTGTCGTCCCCCTCGATCGAATTAATGTTGATACCGACCAGATTATCCCGAAGCAATTCTTGAAACGGATTGAACGCACCGGCTTCGGTGAATTTCTCTTTTACGATTGGCGTTACCTTGAGGATGGCGATCCGAACCCAGAATTCGTTTTGAACCTCCCGCGCTATGCGGGCGCGAGTCTTCTCATCGCTGGCGCGAATTTCGGTTGTGGCAGCTCGCGTGAGCATGCGCCGTGGGCACTTCAGCAATACGGCTTTAAGGCGATCCTTGCACCCTCGTTTGCCGACATCTTCCGCAACAACTGTTATAAGAACGGCATCCTCCCGATAGCCTTATCAGCAGATATTATCGCCTCGCTCAGCCAAGCAGCGCAAGACACTGAGGGCTACCAGTTGATGGTAGACTTGGAGGAGCAATCTGTCATCTGTCCTGATGGTACTGCACACACTTTTGAGATCGGCGATTTTGAGAAGTATTGTCTACTGAACGGACTCGATGAAATCGGCTGGACCTTGCAGTATGAAGCGGATATTGCCGCTTACGAGAACCATACGCGTTTATAATTCGTTTTAAACTGAAGAAACCAGGCATTGGTAGGTTAACCATAATAGTGCTTGGTTTCATCTTAATTAAAATGGTTTAAACTTTAGCATGCGGGGAAAAGATGTCTTACAGAGTCATCATATTCGATCTATACGGAACTTTAGTCGGAAATTACAGTCGCCGAGGATATGACCACGTCCAGGAACAGATGGCTAAAATCCTCGGCGTGCCGTATCCGAATTTCTGGCAAACCATGGGCGAAACCTTCAGAGACAGGTCATTAGGTATCAACCGTTCATTTGAAGATAATATCGTTGAAGTGTGTCGGCGTTTAAACGCTAAGGTGGATAAAGCACAAATCGAGCAGACTGTCACCCTGAATTACGAATTCACTAAGCATTCTATTGTCCCTGAACCGGAGGTGTTGAAAGCATTGGGGCTGCTAAAACGCAACGGTTTTCGTTTAGGACTCATCACCAACTGCAACGCCAATGTCCCGCTACTTTTTCCAGAATCTCCATTAGCCCAATATATTGATGTCCCCGTTTTCTCTTGTGAGGAACGCATTAAGAAACCTGAACGTCGTATCTATGAGATAGCGTGTGAACGGTTGAAGGTCCAACCGCAGGAATGCCTCTACGTCGGTGATGGAAGTGGTGAAGAGTTGACAGCAGCGGCAGCAGTCGGCATGCTACCAATCCTGAAGCGCGCGGATCTAACCGATGTCTACGATCCACATCGACCGGAAGTAGAAAACTGGCAAGGCATCGCTATTGATGAAATCTCGGAATTGTGCACTACTATTGACCTCAATGGAGAATCTCAAAATGGAAACCTTAGAAAACAAAATCACACTTAATCTTGATAGTGCTGGAGAAGTCAACGTTAAAGGTTTCATCGCGCCGATTGAATACACACAATACAACTTCCACGTAGAATGGGACGAGTTGGCAAATCTACAGGTTGCTGAATCTGAAAAGCAGTATCCTGTATCCGTTTTTCAAGCATTTCTCCCCTCGGAACCGGTCCCAGTGGGTGACTGCTGGCAGATTCAAGAAGGTGTTCTGGAATTACTAAGGCAACTTCACCCGAATCCGAGATTGGATTTGGACATCAATAATGGCGATTCTCTTGGCTTGTGGGCATGTCTGCGTGCTTACAACGATAAAATCGCTGACATCATGTTTCGCATTCATGCGGAATTTGTCATGGAGGGTGGTAGGTTCACACCTTCCCAGTTTGCTGGACATCTCGTTATTGACCGAATCAAAGAAGAAATCACGTTCTTTCAGATGTACGTCCCTAATGGTACGCTGAACTTCGATGCTTATCGGAACACAATCGGATCCGAAATCGGCTATTGTCCGCAAATGGAACTCTGCACAGGCACACCCCCTCATGATGTCGAATTCACCGCGTCCATCACACAAGCAGAAGCTGAACGCGCACTAATAGCGTGTTTCTACAAGTTCCAGCGAATTAATTGGGTTTCGCTGGCAGAAGCGTTGGCGATGGCACCTGCACAGCAGAAACCGATTCACGCGGTCACATTAGATGGACCGCTCTTCGACGAATCCTGCTGAGCGAGCGGCAAAGGCTTGAGGGCAGGTGTCCTCTCTAAAGACGCAATTATCGAATTCTTGAACGAACATTTCATTAACACTTGGGTACCCAACTCTGAATTGGGACGTGTCCGTCGGTTGCGGGAACCGATTGCCAAAAGACGCGAACGCGAAGGCGATCCGTTTGATACGACCCATCCTTTAGCACAAACCGTTATTAAAGCACAGAAGGCCGGATCCAAAAAAGGTTCGCCAGTAGATAGCTACATCATATCGCCCGATTTTGAACTGATGGGTAAAAAACAGGTGCGTGAGCTCGAGGTCAACGCGGGACCTGGAGTCCTCTCACCAATGGCATACTACCAAATATTTCTTAAAGATGCATTGGCGGGAAAAGAGCCTGGATTGGGGAACATTGTTCTCACGCGTGATCACCCTTCAGAGGAGGTGCTGGACGTTGTTCGGACACCGACTGTAGGATATTTAGATTACACCGTTGTGGTGATTGATGTCACATCTTTTGAAAACGGCGGGACACTCACCATTGATATTAAAATCGGTAGGGAAAGTGGTGACGGTGAGTTTTATCTATTTGATAGGGATGGCGAACTTTCCATAGATGAAGAAGAACCGAAAGATGCTCTTGCCTCTACCTGGGGTGAACCCGGTGATACACTGCAGATTACACACCGTTTTGACAGCGGTCAAGTTTTCAGGTTAGGGGCTTCTGGATATTGGGACGAAGGGGAAATGTGTACCAACGCATTTCTGGCAAGAATTTCTGTAGAGTCAGCAGTTTTGTAGGTTGGGTTGAACGGTGTTGATAAGTCGGGTGTCAATTGCCAGGTAGGCCTGAAGACAGATGGTTTCCTGCTGTGTATTCAAGAACATAGTGAAACCCAACTTCACACCGTTAGGATCCTGGAAATTTCAAAGCGAAAGCGTTGGGTTTCACTCAGTTTTTGGTTGATGCAATGTCCGTTTGCAGGTTTAGTTTTTCTATAATTTAGAAGGTTTTGGGGGAATCCGTTCAACCCAACCTACTATACTTTGATAAGTGCATCCGAAGTTGTGTATAAGCGAATCATTGTCGTCTTCTAATGGCAATGGTATCTTATACGAAAAAGGAAGTTCATACCGAAAATGCAAACTTTCAACAACAAAATTGCACTTAATCTTGACGATAAGGCAGAGGTGTTAGTTAAAGGTTTCATCGTCCCGATTGAGTATTCTGGGAGCAACTTTCATGTAGAGTGGGACACGCTGGCAAATCTGCGCGTCGCTGAACCAGAAAAACAGTATCCTGCCTCAATTTTCTGTGACTTTCTTCCGAAGGAAGCTGTCTCCGTCGGTACGCCTTGGGAAATTGAGCACGCCGGTGCTCTGGAGTTGCTGAAGCAGCTTCATCCGAAGCCATCTCTGGGTATGCGTGCGGAGCTGCCGCCCCATAAAACCGAATCTCAAGGACTGTGGGCGTGCCTCCGCGCCTATGACACTGAATTCGCCGACATTGTGTTCCGCATCCACGCGCAATTTGACCTAAAGGATGGGTGGTTCACGCCTTCGCAGTTTACGGGACATCTTGTTATCGATAGGGTTAAAAGATCGGTTGCCTTCTTTGAGATGTACGTGCCTAAAGGCACCATAAATTTTGGTGCTAAATGGAAGATTGATCCAGACGAGGAGGGGCATATTACGGATAGCGGCTTCTGCCCGCAAATGGAACTCCGTGCTGGCATAGAAAATGTTGGGCGAAACACTGAATTCATTAAATCTATTACACAAGCAGAAGTGGAGCACAGATTGAGTCTCTGCTTCTATAAATCGCAGCACATTAACTGGGTATCGCTGGAAGAAGCGTTGGAGATGGCACCGGCGCAACAGAAACCGATCCATGCCATCTCAATAGATGGTCCGCTCTTGGACGAATCCTGCTGAGGGAGCGGGAAATACTTGAGGGCAGGTGTCCTCTCTAATGAGCAAATCATCGAATTCTTGAACGACAATTTCATTAACACATGGGTCCCCAATTGTGAATTAGGACGTATCCATAGTTTACGGGAACCGATTGCCAAAAGGCGCGAACGCGAGGGTAAGACTTATGACACAACACACCGCTTAGCACAAACAATTATCGAGGGGTGGAAAACCGGATCCAAAAAAGGCTCACCGGTGGATTGCTTGGTTATATCGCCGACGTTTGAACTCATGGGCAGACAACCCGCTAATGAACTCAGCGAAGATATTAAGTATAGTAGACTCCGACGGGCTGAGTATTACCTAACATTTTTCAAGGAAGCCTTGGCAGGAAAACAGCCCGGATTGGGGAACATTGTTCTCACTCCTGAGCAGACTTCGCAGTCGGTGTTGGATCTTTTCCGGACACCAACGGTAGGCTATCAGGATTATACCGTAGTTGTGATTGATGCCACCGCGTTTGAAAACGGCGGCACACTCAGCATTGACTTTGAAATCGGTAGGGAAGAGGGTGAAGCAGCATTCTATCTGTTTGATGGCGATACCGAACTCTCCACAGAAGACGAATCACCGAAAGACAAGATTACTTGGGTGTGGGGTGAACCCGGTGACACCCGTCAAATCACGCACGCTTTCGACCGAGGTCAATTTTTTAAGTTGGGTGCTACCGGACATTGGGCGAGAGATGAACCTTGTGTCAACGCTTTTCGCGCAAAAATTTCTGTAGAGGAGAACTGACATGGAAACCTTAGGAAACAAAATCACGCTTAATCTTGACAAGGACACGGAAGTGTCTGTCAAAGGTTTTATCGCCCCGATTGAGTATTCTGGAAGCAACTTTCATGTAGAGTGGGATACATTGGCGAACTTTCGGGTCGCCGAGCTAGAGAAGCAGTATTCCGCTTCAATTTTCTGTGACTTTCTTCCTAAAGAAGCCGTCTCTGTCGGAACGCCTTGGGAGATTGAGCCCGCCGGTGTACTGGAATTGCTGAAGCAACTTCATCGCAATCCATCTCTCGGTATGCTTTGGGATATAGACGACCATAAAAGCGAATCTCAAGGACTATGGGCATGCCTCCGTGCTTACGACGATCAATTCGCGGACATTGTGTTCCGTATCCATGCACAATTTGAACTAAAAGATGGGTGGTTCACGCCCTCACATTTTATGGGACATCTTGTTATTGATAGAGCTAAAAGATCAGTTGCCTCCTTTGAGATGTACGTGCCTAACGGCACCATAAACTTTGACACTTGGTGGAAAAAGTACCCAGACACGGAGGGTCATATCACCGATGCCGGCTTCTGCCCGCAAATTGAACTCTGTGCCGGGATGGAAGACGTTTTGCGAAATATCGAATTCACAGAATCCATTGCACAAGAAGAAGTAGAGCACCAATTGGCACTCTGTTTCTACAAAGCGCAGCGCATTAACTGGGTATCGTTGGAGGAAGCCTTAGAGATGGCACCCGCGGCGCAGAAACCGATCCACGCCATCTCCATAGACGGACCGCTCTTAGACGAGTCTTGCTGAGGGAGTGGCAAAGGCCTGAGGGCACGTGTGCTCTCCAGAGACAAAGTTATTGAATTTTTGAACGAAAATTTTGTCAATACATGGGTCCCCAACTGTGAATTAGGACGTATCCAGAGTTTACGGGAACCGATTGCCAAAAGGCGTGAACGCGAGGGTAAGAACTTTGACACAACGCACCTCTTAGCACAAGCGATTATCAAGGGGTGGGAAACCGGCGCGAAAAAAGGCTCACCGGTAGATTGCTTGGTTATATCCTCCGAATTTGAGCTGATGGGTAGACAATTGGTTAATGACCTTCGCGAAGACCGTGAGAAGAAAGAGCTGTCAGTCTCTGAATATTACCTCACATTTCTCAAAGGAGCCTTAGCAGGAAAACAGCCCGGATTGGGGAACATCGTTCTTACGCGCGAGCAGTCTTTGCAGTCGGTGTTAGACATTTTTCGGACACCAACGATTGACCATCACGACTGGACGGTTGTCACAATTGATGCCACCGCGTTTGAAGACGGCGGCACGCTCATTATTGACCTTGAAATCGGCAGGGAAGTGGGCGAAGCGGGGTTCTATCTGCTTGATGGCGATGCCGAGCTCTCCGCGGATAAAGGCGTACCTAAAGACAAACTTGATTGGACATGGGGTGAACCCGGTGATACGCGTCAACTCACGCACCGTTTTGAACGAGGTCAATTTTTTAAGTTGGGTGCTACCGGGCATTGGGCGAGAGAAAAAGTGTGTATCAACGCTTTTCGCGCAAAAATTTCTGTGGAGGAGAACGAAAATGAAAATGTTCAACAATAAAATCACGCTTAAGCTTGATAGTGCTGAAGAAGTCAATGTCGAAGGCTTCATCGCACCCATTGAATACACGCAATACAACTTCCATGTGGACTGGGACGAGTTGGCGAACTTTCAGGTCGCTGAACCGGAAAAGCGGTATCCCGCATCCGTTTTTCAAGCATTCTTGCCATCAGAATCGGTTTCCGTGGGTGAATGTTGGGAGATTCAAGAAGCCGGCGCGCGAACCTTACTGAAGCAACTTTATCCGCGTCCTAAACTGAAAAAATTCGTCATTGATTCGGGCGATTCGCCTGGATTGTGGGGGTGTCTCCGCGCTTACAATGACGAACTTGCTGAAATTGTGTTCCGTATCCATGCGGAATTCATTATGAAAAGTGGTAAGTTTACGCCGTCCCAATTTACTGGACATCTGGTTATTGACCGTCTCCAGGAAAAGGTCGTCTCCTTCAAGATGTACGTACCGCCAACGACTCTGAACTTTGATGCGGGTTGGACACAGGAAAGTGGGGACACTTATGCGGAAATCGGTTATTGTCCGCGGATGGAACTCTGTGCCGGGACACAACCACAGGATACCGAATTCACTGCGGCAATCACGCAAGCAGAAGCTGAACGCGAACTGATATCGCGTTTCTACAAGTTTCAGCAGATCAATTGGGTATCGCTGGCGGAAGCATTGGAGATGGCACCCGCAGAACAGAAACCGATCCATGTCATCTCAATAGATGGACCGATCTTCGACGAGTCGTGCTGAGGGAGTGGCAAAAGCCTGAGAGCAGGTGAGCTCTCCAACGATCGTATCATAGAATTTTTGAACGAAAACTTCATCAATACATGGGTACCCAATGCAGAATTAGGACGCACGCCGAGTTTACGAGAACCGATCGCAAGGCGACGGGCGCGTGAAGGTAAAACGTTTGACACAAGCCACGCCTTAGCACAAGCGATTATGAAAGGCTGGAAAAGAGGGTCACCCGTTGATTGTTTAGTGATCTCTTATGAGTTTGAAGTGCTGGGCGGCATAGACTACAATGAATTTCCCAAATGCCTGGGCGAGTTTGATGACTGGGTAGAGGCGTATCAATTTTTTCTCACAGCATCCGTGGAAGGAAAACGTCCCGGATTGAGCACACTTATCCTCACACCTGAGCAGCCTTCACAGGAAGTGGTAGACACCTTTCGCGCCCCGATAACGGCGCATCAAGACTATACCGTTGTCCATATTGATGCTACTGCGTTTGAAGCGGGCGGCACGCTCACCATTGACATCCAAGTCGGTAGAGACAACGGAATAGGGATCTTCCATCTACTCGACGGAGACAAAAAACTGCCGACAGAAAAAGTGCCTGATGGTATTGATCCCGAAGCGTGGAACAGTCAAGAGAGCGATGAGTATAAAAAAGCACTTGGCGCGCTGACCAGAGTCTGGGGTATATTTCCCGATCAAACTGGACAAATTACGTATCCGTTCAATCGCGGTCAACGCTTTAAATTGTGTGCGACTGGGGACCAGTGGGGTGGCATAGGAGACATAAACGCCTTTCACGCAAAGGTTTCTGTAGTACTGTCCTGATCACTTAACCGAACAAACTGGTATCCATCCCGTTTCAGTGCCGTAATGATTCGGTCTGTCGCTTCGACTGTCCCGGAACGGTTCGCGTTTTTATTTTCCGCTTTTCCATCGTGGAAAACAATAATTGATCCCTGCTTCGTCTGTTTCAACACCGTTTGGGCGATCTTATCGGGATTCTGTGTCGTCCAATCCCAACTCCACACATTGCAGCTAATATGCACACGATCCGCTTTCGCTTGAAACCGTGCCACCGGTAGAAACCTTGTGAGCATCGGTGCCCGAAACACAATTTCTCCAGTGATACCCAGTTCCCGAAGCAGCACATCTGTGCGTTCAATTTGCCGTTTGACGTAACTTGGCGGCAAGAAACCCAACAAAGGGTGGCTATAGGAATGATTGCCGACCTGATGTCCCTCAGCAATCATCCGATGAACTGTTTCAGGATGCCTTTCAATCCGATTTCCGATCAAGAAGAAGGTGGCTTTGACATCGTGCTTGGCGAGAACATCGAGTAATTGATCCGTATAGGGCGGATTCGGTCCATCGTCGTAGGTGAGCGCGACGACCCGATCATCTGTGTTCAGGCGAACTATGTTCTTTCCAAAAGGCGGTCTAAAGAAAAACCATAAGAGTGCCGCTGCCGCGAAACCTATGGCAATCGTGATTGTCGGACTCATTGCGCGGAACCTTTCGTCTTGCGTAACGTTGGAAGCTCCCACCAAGGGACGTACGGATACTCATGGTGTTCCCAGTGGTAGCCGAAGTGATAACAGGTAATAAACGACCAGAACGTTGCATACGCGTTGCTCTGTGCGCGGTGCGGGTTGTCATAATAACCACCCGTCGGTAGACGATGCGGCAGATATGTCCCGAAATAAAACAGTTGCAGCGTGCTCAGCAATGCTGGTGTAACCCAAAACAGAATTAGATTGATAGTCGGGACCATCAAGACATATTCCATAATCTGAAACACAATCGCCATGCCGAGTATCTGCCATCCGCTGAGGTATTCTCTCATGAAACGGAGATACCACGCCCAAAAACCGCTGTGTTCGCCATCATGAAAATCTGGATCCGTGTCGCTCGCGGGGGTTCTGTGATGTGCCCAATGCTTCTCTAACAATTTACGATATGAAAATAGGGCGTATAATCTGACAGCAATTGTGCCAACGCTATTATTGATTCGCGGATGCGCCGGACACACCGAGCCGTGCATCGCATCGTGTGCCGTGATAAACAATCCTGTGTAGAGGAACGTCTGACAAAGCACACCGATAGGTATCAGCGCAGCAACATCAAGCGTGAGCAAAAGAAAAAGACTCACGCCCCACAGCCCGATTATCGTTATTGCAATGAATAGACCTCTGTTTGTTGTACGCATACTGCTAACTTTTCAGAGCCACGAGCCCAAAATAAGCCAGTTGTGCAAAATAGAAGTGAACCGCAATCGGCGGCAACTTTTGGCGAAGCACGCCAGTTTGTAAACCGATTGTCGCAAAGCTAAAACTCAATCCGAACCACACTAAGTAGTTTTGCAGAGGAACTTTGTTGTCCTGCCACGTCCAATAATCCAGCTTCACTGCTGCCGGTTCCATTAGCAGGTCGAAACAGACCATTAGCAACGCCACCAAAAACGCCAGTTTGAAAAGGAAACCTTCGGCTAAGGATTTCGGTGCGATTTTCTGAGAGACTGCGGTTGCTGCGATAAGCATCACAAACCATGCAAACGCAATACTGATAGGAACACCGCCAATCGATGGACGTAACGTCTGTCCGTACGTATATTCCCCGAAAACCACACCTGTCCGAACACCGAGCCATTCAATTCCGAAACTAACAACGATAACCGCTATGCTTACGACAGCAAATTTCAGGCGTTCCGGTTGCGGATATAACCGCCAGCATTCCCAGAACAGCCATACGCCTAAACCGAACATAATCGGTGAGGCAAGCATACGCATGACTTCTTGGAATACGCCGAGGACATGCCACAAACCACCTGCGCCTAAAATTAGATAAAGCGCGCCTATTTTCAGTATGGGAAACCGGTTTACCCGGTTTCCCATACGATTCATCTGCATATCAATCTGGCGTCCCTTCCACTGCAGACGACCCCGTTTGATTTGGAAGAACGAATTGATACCGATCAGTCCGGTCAACAGAACGCCAAACGGATGTAAAATCACGCTCGTAAAGAACGGATGTCTATACTTAAGTGAAAGGACCGTCCGCATGATGATGTTCATGAAAATAGCAATAATCGCCAGTGTTCTAAGCGGTACGAACCAGACAGCGATATAGGGCAGAACACACACTATCCACAGACCGAGCGTTAAAATAAAAAACGGTATCATCTTATAGCGGACCAACCCGAAAAGGTTTTTGGAAAATCCGTTCCATACCTCACTGAACGAACGATACATCCTGCAAGACACCACACCTGTGCCTGCCGATGTCAAAATTCTGATACCGCGCCGTTTTGCCAATCGGCTGAGCTCAACGTCCTCAACAATCTGATTGGAGACCGCCTGATGTCCGCCAACCTTTTGATAGGCTTCGCGCGTAAAGGCGATCCAGAGACCGCTTGCAGCGGCAAGCGACGGAAAACGACTGAAATATGTCAGCCATAACGGAAGTCCTGCGTAAACGAACATGTCCACTACTGGCACAACGAGTTTTTCTGCCAAAGTTCCTGTCACCTTCTCAGGAAACGCCGAGAGCAACCCAAGTTCCAATTTCTGCATATAGGCAACAGTATTCGCAATCGCGTTCGGCGCGGGACGGTTATCTGCATCCGTGAAAATCAGTATCTCACCCTTCGCGTGCTGGCTGAGTTGATGGCATGCCCAATTTTTTCCTAACCATCCGGGAGGCAATGGTTTCCCGCGGATCGTCTGAACTTCAGGGTGCTGTTCACCGAGATTTTCAATAATCGCGCCTGTCCGATCGGTGGACTGGTCATCAAGGACGAGAATCTCAAAATTGGCGTACTTTTGAGACAGGAATCCTTCAATACAGGCACCGATGTTAGCTTCCTCGTTACGCGCGGGTATCAGCACTGAGACGAATAGACGGTTCTGGAGACTAATGGATTTTTTTAGCATCGGTGCAGTTGCAGCGTTAAACAACGCGACTGCCAAAACAACCGCCGACAGGACTATCGAAATAAACATCAGTGTAAACAAGGCGGCACCACCCTTTCAACGCAACAGATCTTGTCCCTCTTCTTGCCGCAGAATCCGCGAAGCGAGAGCGTCCAACAGTGCAGTTTCCGTCTCTTCGAGCCAATCTATCCCGCGAAATGTTCGTGCGTCATACAGGCTGGTATCCCCGAACAGGAAAAACGCTGTAGGACGTTTTTCACCGAGAAACTCGGTGCGAATTGCCAACGGCAGCACAGTGACGGGTTTCCCGTATTTCTGTAGTATCCATTCAACTCCGCGTTTGTAACCGAGGGGTCGCGTATGCCACGGGTCGAGCTGTCCCTGCGGAAAAATAGTAACGAGCGATCCGTCTCGCTTCAGCAATTCCACGCTGTATTCAAGCGATTCTATGACACCACGTGGATTCTCCGGTTCAATTGAATAGGCTCCTATTTTCCTAAAGAATTGGTATTTCGATAGCTGCGCCTCCAGCATCATCAGATAGACTGTGCGATGAAAGATGCGTTTGTTCAGTAAGTAAACAAAAAATCCATCCCACCATGTACTGTGGTTCGGCAATAGCAGCAGCGGCAGATCGTCAGGTATTTCTGGCGGTGTTCCTAATACCTGAATTTTGTGGAAATTCCGTTTCAACAACCGAGTCAAATACGGCTGGAAGATGATGTCCGCCCAAAGGCGGTGCTGCGCACGAATCATTTGTTTATTGCGGAGTGTACTGGAAAAAGTTTCTCCTGCGCCGACATGACTTTTGTCCGAAGCCGCTCGTGTAGCAAAATCTTGATTTTTTGCGTTGATGGTACAAAGACCCGGCTTAAGAACGGATTGTAATCGCGCGCCTCGATTTTTCTAAGAATACCACGGTAAATTTTAGCCGCCGAATAAATTGCGTATTGCGATTCTGTTTTGAGCAGAGAGATACCAGGGATCGCCTCAGCATAGAAAAAATCTGCGCGTTCAACCTGGAACTGCATCAACGCTTTGAATTGCGGTGTCATTCGCTCGTTGAAGATGTCTTGCTCCGTTACACCGAAGCGTGCTAAATCCGTTTGTGGTATATAGAGCCGACCCATCTCTTTATCCTCTTTGACATCCCTTAGGATATTGGTGAGCTGCATAGCGATACCGAGTTGCTTCGCGTGATCAAAAACGCGTTCGTTCTTATAGCCGAGCACATAAGTCATCATGATTCCGACAACCGCAGCGACCCGATAGCAAAAAAGCGAGAGTTCGTCGAAGGTCTTATACCGCGTCTGCTGAATATCCATCGCAACGCCCTTGAGCAAATCCAGCGGATATTCAATAGGAATATCGTAGGGTTTCGCAACGAGAATGAACGGACGTATGACCGGGTGTTGCGACTCACCTGTATTGTAAGCAATCTCTAGCTCTTCTGTCAAGCGTTGAATCTCGTTAAACATTTCTGTTTCTGTCCGCTGACGCGGGGTATCAATCAGATTGTCGCAGTGCCGACAGAAACCGTACAACGCATAAGTCGCCCACCGTTGCGCCTCGGGCAGCATCCGCGCTGAAAAGTAGAAACTTTTTGAATAGTAGGCGGTTATCCGGCGCGCATACTCAAAAGCAGCGCGATTCTCCTCTATTTTCCACAATTTCATGATTTCGCCTCCTCAATGAAATCTTTGACAACTAACTTCACCGTGGTTTCGGCTGTCAGCAGCACACCGGGTACACCGGCACCAGGATGCGTACTCGCGCCAACGAAGTAAAGCTTTTGTACGTCTTCACTGCGGTTGTGCGGACGAAAATATGCCGTCTGCGTGAGTTTCGGTTCGACGCCCCAGGCACTGCCGAGATGGTTATTCCGTTGCCGCTTGAAATCTAAAGGTGTAAACGTCTCAAGCACTTCAAGGGAGCGTTTGAGATCTATCAGTCCGAAATCGTCTTCCAAAAAAGTTAGCACTTTGTCTGTATAAATTTTCTTTGTTTTTTCCCAATTGACACCACTCTCTAAATTGGGCACTGGAATTAGGACGTACATGCTCTCACAGCCTTCCGGTGCCATCGTCGGATCGGTCTGCGATGGAATGTGCAAATACATTGAAAAATCGTCTGGCAGTACCTTATTGTCAAAGATATCGTCTATTAACCCTTTGTATCTCTCGGAAAGAATAAGCGTATGATGCTTCAGTTGCGGATATTTTTTACGAACACCGAGGTAGAGAAGGAAAGCACTCATCGAATACTGCGTCTTTCTGAGTTTTTTATCAGACCATTTTCTACGATGTTCGGGCTTAATCAGTTCGCCGTACGTATGCGCCAAGTCTGCATTGGAGATAACAGCATCTGCTGCGTAAAATTGTTTGTTCGCGATAACACCACTTGCGCGCGGAAGCACGCCATCACGATGATCGTGATCGCGTGACTTCCGAAGCCGATTTTCAACAACGATCTGTTCAACTTCCGCCTCGGTTTCGACGACACCACCGATCCGCTTGAATAGGTTTTCTAACGCACGCACGAGACTGTACATGCCACCTTTACAGAACCAAACACCGCCCGTTTTTTCAAGATATGGAATCATTAAGTAAACGGCTGGTGCCCGGAACGGATTGCCCCCTATAAAGAGTGGATGAAACGAGAAAGTGAAACGGTGGCGTGGATCCTCAAAATACCGCTTAACGAAGTCGTAAGCAGGCATCAATGCCCGAAGTCGTAAGGCACGCGGCAGAAAACCGAGCATCGTCGGTAAATCAAACGCAGTCGCGCCTAACCCGTCCGTAATCACAGCGTCGTAGAGGTGACGCGTGTGTGCCATAAAACTGTCATAATTATCAACGTCCACTGTGCTGAACCGCGCCATCTGTCGTTTCATCTGTTCACCATCATCTGTATAGTCGAGCGATGAACCGTCATGGAAATAGATACGATAGAACGGATCCAGTTTTACGAGATCGAGGGCATCTTCCAGCCGTGCGCCGGCACATTCAAATACACTTTGAATCAAGTCGGGTGCTGTGATAATTGAGGGTCCCATATCGAAAGTGTAACCCTCCTTAACGAGCTGATAGGCGTGGCCACCAACTTGTGCGTTTTTCTCCAGAAGCGTCACGTGCAGACCTTTCGCTTGCAATCGAATCGCTGCTGCGAGTCCCCCAAATCCTGAACCGATGACGACAATTTTCCGTTTCATATCTGTTTTCCCCGATTTTCGTGGTCTTCAGCGATTAATGTCGCTGCCATTTTTCCAGATAACATCACCAACGGGATCCCGCCGCCGGGATGCACCGAACCGCCTGCGAAGTAAAGTCCATCAAGCACGCGGCTCCGATTTGGTAGACGCTTGAACGCAGTGGTTTTGCTATTCGAGGATACACCGTATATACTTCCCCGATTACTGGCGTAAAGCGTGGAGAAATCCTCCGGTGTGTAAACTTGCTCCACCGCAATACGATCCGCGATGTCGAGACCGAGCTGCTTTAGGGTTGCCAGCACAACTGTCCGCATCCGAGTTTTCTCCTGCTCCCACAGCTGTCCCGGTGCCAAGTACGGCATGTTCAATAGGACAAACCAATTTTCGCCATCCGCCGGGGCATGTCCGGCATCCGCTTTACTTGTAATAGCGATATAGATCGTTGGGGCATCTGGCACCTGCTGGTGTTTAAAA
The DNA here is from genome assembly GCA_963668035.1 of Candidatus Poribacteria bacterium. GTDB lineage: Bacteria > Poribacteria > WGA-4E > WGA-4E > WGA-3G > WGA-3G. The sequence continues at coordinate 4,460,933 of OY764073.1, forward strand.
ATCTGACTAAATTCTGCAGCGTAGTCACTGGAAAAGATGATGTTATGGTGTGCTAACCTTGGATGCTTATGCCTAACGCCCCAAAGGAATACCATCCCCGATAGCGAGGGCTCCAATTGATTCAAGCCTTCGCGTCGGTGCTGATGTCTGTCAATCAATTCATGATACGCGACTACAGCATCCGCGCCGCACAGCACATAATCCGCCTCGACCCTCTCTCCATTGACTTGTACGCCGTTGACCCGTTTGCCAACGTAACAGATCCGTTCAACCTTTGCGGATGTCCGAATCTGGACACCTCGCTTACGCGCTATCGTTTCCAGGGCATCGACCAAACGGTATATGCCACCTCTGATATAATACGCCCCCAATCCGTATTCAATATACGGAATGATGTTAAGGGTTGCGGGTGCTTGGAACGGGTCTGAACCGTTATAAGTCGCGTAGCGGTCAAAAAGTTGAACGAGCCGCGGGTCCGAAAAAAAGCGGGATACACTCTCGTGAACCGTCCGAAATGGATCAATTTGATAGAGTCTAAAGAGCGTCCGAAAATACCGAGGGCGCATGAGTTTCCTGAATTCATGGATCGGCGTAAACATAAAAATTTCAGCGGTGAGATCGTGGATCCGTTCCGCGTATTTCAAAAACCGCTGGTATGCCTTCACATCGTTCGGCGATAGCTGCGCAATAGCAGTTTCCATCTTCGCCTGATCCGCACTTGCATCCATCACCGAACCGTCGGCGAAGAAATAGCGGCAGATCGGATCCATCGGCACAAAATCGAGATAATCTGACCGCTTGAAACCTGCGAAATCAAACAGTTCATCAATGACAAAAGGCATCGTCAATAGAGATGCACCTGTATCAAAGCGGTAACCTTCCAAAATGACTTCGTTGACCTTCCCACCGATTTTCGGGTTTTTCTCAAATAATTGTACAGAGAATCCCAGCTGCGCGAGCCGAATCGCCCCGCTTAATGCCCCAAGTCCCCCACCAATGATTGCCACGCGTCTATTTTCCATGCCGAGCTGCCTTCAATATTTCATAAATTATGGCGTTAGAGAGCATCAGGGTGAACCCGTATCCGAAATCCTCAACCGGAATTGTCAGGATCCGGTAGCCACTCTGATATGTCTCACCATACAGAACAACCGGTCGCGCCGTCAAATAGCCATTGAATACCAAAATCAAAATTGAAACGATTGCGAGATAGAGATATGTTTTCGGTTGTAGAAACAGATCCGTTCTTAACAGAATATCCGCTACCGCGACGAATCCAAAACAGCAGAGTACCAATCCGGTGTATTGCCTGCCTGTGCTAAAGACCCAGATACCGCCGGGTAGTGTAGCGTATAAAGCCGTTCTAACGTGCCGAAGCGATTTCAACTGTCCTAATCGCGGCAGGGTTTCCCATACCAACAAACATCCGAATGGAACTGTGATAAAAAAGAGCCACTCTTCGATCGGTAAACCGAACAACCGAAAATCGAGGGTATACGCTTCGTTGAACTGCCAATGTGAACCCGTGACGAGCACATCCCATATAATGTATGGAATCATGACGATTCCGTTTGTACGTAATTTCAATCGCCCCTGCGAAATCTGATTAATTTCCGGATTGAAGTGGGCTACTGTCGGCCCAACAAGGACAATGAGATTAAACAAGAGATATTCAAATTTCATTGCTGCGCGATTTTCCGCTGGCGTTCCAATCTGTTTTTCAGTGTTTGGAGGTCCGTTTTTTCCACATCTGTCAGTTTCGCGTGTTCAAGCAAGAATGCCACGACGTGTGTGATTAACTTCGGAGCGTAGACGTGCATCTGATGTGGCATCAGTTTGATAATTTTTCTGAAGTTGCGCTGTGCATCATCACCACGTCTGAAGAAGAACGGCAAATAATAACAGGTTGTCCCGTGGATGAAGAGTGCTTCAATATCGTCTGGCTTTTTCGCCAAGCCGCCATCCATAATTGCCAAACCGCGCTTTGCCCACTTGAGCTTGGTATGCGGAAAAAAAGCATGCTTGCCCCTGAGCGCGACGAGCGCGCCGATGTAGACCTGCGTCCGGCCAGCGTACTTCGGCTCTAACTGCGCAATTCGCTCAAATATCTTGATCGTCGGCGCAATCTGCTTTTTATTTTTAAGCGCAACATAAAATTGCTGCCGTGCTTTCGCTAACGTCTCTTCTACCGACTTGTTAGCAGCAATACTATTGGCACACAACGACAAACATAGGACGATCATTAAATTGACATAGATAAATTGACTAAACTTCATTGTGATACTGTTTGATGACGCGATCCAGTACCAGTTTGAACCAGTACGTGTAATTTTGCGGATTTTCTCGAATATCTTGTTTCAGCACGGTTATGTTCATCCATTTCCAATCGTCAACTTCGTCCGGATTGGGTGAGGGTTGACCGTCATAACGACCGACAAAGACGCGGTCTAATTCGTGCTCAAATAGGTCATCGTTGAGTTTGACGTGATAGATAAAACTGAAAAGCTCCTTCAGTTCACAATTGAAACCCATCTCCTCATGAAGCCGCCGCTTCGCCGCGTGATGATGATTTTCACCCGGCCGTGGATGGCTGCAGCAGGTATTTGTCCACAATCCGCCCGAATGATATTTTGTCTCTGTCCGTTTCTGCAGCAACACTTCATCTAAAGTATTGAAGACGAAGATTGAAAAGGCGCGGTGCAGTTTACCTTCTCGATGCGCTTGGATCTTTTCTTCGGTACCGATTTCCCTGTCGTTGGGGTCAACGAGTATGACATGTTCTTCCATGATTTATAATTACTTCCTTCGCAGCGATTGTGTTTTCATCAACCGATCTGCTGTCTAACCGCGAACGGTGTGATTTTTTGGGTACAAATCATTATGTCTAATATTATTGCATATTGTCTATATTATGTCAAGAAATAATTTATACTATTTACATTAATTCATATAATTCCTTGACAAATAATAGACATAATATTATATTAACTTGTAAAATAACAAAGCAAATCAAAAAAGGGAAAGATTGATAATGGATGAACACAAACACGGTATTAAAGTTGTTGCTATCCAGACAGGCTTAACACAATTTACCATTCGGGCGTGGGAAAAGCGATACGATGTGGTTACACCACTGCGAACCGAAACGAATCGGCGGCTCTATTCCGATGCGGATATATCACGACTCACGTTGCTACGTCTGGTGACTGAGGCAGGACATAGCATTGGACGCATAGCAAACTTACCGACCGAAGCACTACTGGGACTCATTGGAACGGAGGCGACCCTTGCGGAGCCCGCTGCAATCGCGAAAGAGGTTATCTCACAAGAAACATCTGTCCGTTTTTACATCGCTTCGTGCCTCGCAGCGATTAAGCAGTTTCAGGTACAAGCTCTGGAATCGACACTCTTCGCTGCATCTGCCGCTTTTAGCCAACCTGTTTTCCTTGAGAAGTTGATAGCACCCCTCATGCGGGAGATCGGTGACCAGTGGCAGGCAGGCACGCTGCGGATTGCACACGAACATCTTGCGACAGCAGTTATCCGGACGTTATTAGGCAATATCTGTCAAGCGTTTGATATATCTGACGCAATGCCAAATTTAGTGATGGCGACACCACGCGGGCAACACCACGAAATCGGCGCGCTAATTGCCGGGATGGCCGCAGCCGCACAAGGTTGGCGAGTTACCTACCTCGGTTCCAATCTGCCAGCTGAAGAGATTGTGGGGTGTGCGGCGCAAAATTCAGCACAGGCGATTGGGTTGAGTATCATTTACCCGACAGATGATCCGCGTCTGGCAAATGAATTACGAAAACTTCGGCGCGGACTCCAAGAACATGTTGCACTGTTTGTCGGGGGCGCCGGCGCGGTTGCTTACAGTTCTGCCATTAGTTCCATCGGGGCGGTGAGAATCGAGGGCCTGCCGACTTTTCGTACGGAACTTGAAGGCTTGCGGCCCCACGAAGCAAAAGCAAAAAGGAAGCACAGCTGAGAAATTGATTTTTCTTGACTATTTCTGCGAAACGTGTTATTATCTTCCTGATTGATTACAATACAACTTTTTTTAGCTGCTGCAGCGTTATTTGGAGGCTGAAATGCGGAGTCATGAAGTAGATTACGAAATTTTTGGCAACGATATGCAGGTCGTTGAAGTTGAACTTGATAGAGGCGAAACGATCATCGCGGAAGCGGGTGCTATGAACTGGATGGAGGATGACATTGTCTATGAAGCAAAGATGGGCGATGGCTCCAAAAGTGACGAAGGTTTGATGGGCAAGCTCCTGAGTGCCGGTAAACGTGCACTCAGCGGGGAGTCGCTGTTTTTGACGCACTTCACCAACACGAGTAACAGTAAGAGACGTGTGGCTTTCGCTGCGCCCTACCCGGGGCATATTATCCCGATAGATCTGGGGCAAATGGACGGAGAATTGCTCTGTCAGAAGGACGCTTTCCTCTGCGCTGCGCTGGGTACCGAATTGAGTATTGCCTTCACACGGAAATTAGGGGCAGGCTTTTTCGGGGGTGAAGGTTTTATCCTTCAGCACCTACGTGGCGATGGCATGGCGTTTGTGCATGCAGGTGGATCCGTCATCAAAAAGGAACTCAACAACGAGACGCTCCGTGTTGACACGGGTTGTCTTGTCGGTTTCTCGTCCAGTGTCGACTATGAGATTGAAATGACCAAAGGTTTAAAGTCAATGTTCTTCAGCGGTGAGGGGCTTTTCCTTGCAACCCTGCGCGGAACCGGGATTGTTTATCTTCAGAGTCTACCCTTTTCACGGCTTGCAGACCGTATCATCGCACAAGTGCCATCGTCAAGTAACTAACATTTTTTGGGAGTCTCGTGAAAATTCGCAGTATCAACGCTTATCAAGTTGACCTCCCGCTCTATGAAGGCAGCTATAACTGGTCAGGCGGCAAATCTGTATCCGTTTTTGACAGCACCATTGTCTCGGTTGAAACCGATGAAGGTGTTACTGGTTATGGTGAGGTTTGCCCGTTGGGACCGTTCTACCTTCCCGCGTATGCGACGGGTACCCGGACGGGTATCGCTGAACTTGCACCGTACCTCATCGGTGAAGACCCGACGCAACTGCTGCCGCTCAATCAACGCATGGATATCGCCCTCAAGGGACATCCTTACGTGAAATCGGCGATAGACATCGCGTGTTGGGATATCCTCGGCAAAGTTTCAAACCAATCGGTCTGCACACTGCTCGGTGGAAGGTATGGCACGGATTTCATGCTCTATCGTGCGATCTCCCAACAATCTCCGGATGAGATGGCAGCGAAGGTCGCTGCCTATCGTGCAGAAGGATACCGCAAGTTCCAGTTAAAAGTGGGCGGTGAACCGAACACCGATATTGAACGTATCCGTGCGGTTGCTGAATTGATGGAACCCAGCGATGTGCTGATTGCAGACGCGAATACGGGGTGGTTGATGCACCAAGCTGCCCGCGTTGTCCGAGGCGTGCAAGATGTGGATGTCTATATTGAGCAACCCTGTCTTTCCTATCAGGAGTGCCTCGCTATCCGTCAGCGGACGGATCACCCTTTTGTTCTTGACGAGACGATTGACAGCATCGAGGCGTTGTTACGCGGGCATGCTGATCGTGCGATGGATGTCGTCAACATTAAGATAAGCAAATTCGGTGGGTTAACGAAAGCGAAACTTGCAAGAGACCTCTGCGTTGAACTCGGTGTCGCGATGACAATTGAAGACAGTTGGGGCGGTGATATTACGACCGCCGCGATTGCGCATCTCGCGCACAGCACGCCGACAAAATTTCTTTTCACGGCAACCGATTTCAATAGCTATGTTACCGTCAGCACGGCAGAAGGTGCCCCGCAGCGGGTCAACGGTAGAATGGCAGCTTCAACGCAGCCGGGTTTGGGAATTACGCCGGATATGGCTGTATTAGGCGAAGCGTTAGTTCGTGTGGAATGATTTGACATGAACGTAAAGAAAATCAGGATCCTCTCAGCTGCCGATGTCCGAGCAGCTTTACCGATGCCCCAAGCAATTGATGCCATGCGGCACGCCTACGGTCAACTTTCGGCAGGCAAGGTAACCGCGCCCCCACGACAGCACATCTCCACCGACAAAGGCGTTACGCTCGTCATGCCTGCCTATCTCCCTGAACGCAGTGAGTTCGGTATCAAAGTTGTCTCGGTCTATGACGATAATCCAAATCTTGATCTCCCCCGTATTACCGCAACGGTCTTAGTACTTGACCCAACGACAGGAGCCCCGAAAGCATTTATGGACGGTGCCAGTCTCACTGCCATCCGAACAGGTGCTGGTGGCGGCGTGGCGGCAGATGTGCTTGCGCGTCAGGACGCAAAAACGGTTGGACTCTTCGGCGCGGGGGTGCAGGCGAGATCACAGCTGCAGGCGGTGATGGCGGTTAGAGACATCGAGCGTGTCAACCTCATCAGTCGGACACAAGTCTCTGCACAACGACTCGCCGCTGAGATTTCGGAATGGACAGATGCACCGGAAGTCAATCTCGTCTCTGACCCACAGCAGGTCGTGCAGGACGCTGATATTGTGCTATGTGCAACGACATCAGGAACGCCGCTTTTTGATGGGAACGTTTTACAGCCCGGCACACATATCACGGCAGTTGGCACGTTTGTGCCAGAAAAACGCGAAGTAGATACAACAACCATCAGACGCGCACACCGAATAGTGGTCGATTCCCGGGAAGCCTGTTTAGAAGAGGCAGGAGACCTGATTATTCCGAACGCTGAAATTGATGCCGAAATCGGGGAGATCATCAACGGCGACAAACAGGGACGCGGGTCGGACGCGGAAATCACATTTTTCAAATCGGTAGGCGTAGCGGTGCAAGACGCAGTCGCAGCGGTAGCTGTCCTGGCAGCGGCGGAAGCCGAAGCGTTGGGCAGGCTCGTCGAAATGGCGTAAATCGTAACATAGATTGTTAGCCTGTGCTATGCGGAGGCGGGTGTCTGAACCCGCCCCTACAAGTGAATGTCAATCAACGATCCTCAGGCTTACGCGGCAAGACTTTCTCTAATCGTTTGCGGGCTTCTTCAGTGGTGATCTCGTCCTTTCTAAGCATCTCCAACACATCATTTTTTGGAATTTTCCGAACTTGCAGCGGCGAAAACGTTAGGCCCCTTATCGAAATGGCATAAACAGGACGGTTTCGGTTAATCCGTAATAATCCGTCGGACCTGTGCGTTCGGGCCACCGACGACAATACTGCCATCTGTTGGATGCACAGCAAGCGAATAAGCCCAACCGCTTAGAACCTGAACTTCACCCGTAACTTCCACTGAGTCCGGATCAACGAAACGGATAGCACCATCCGCACAAGCGGCAACAATCCTTGAGCCGTTGTCTAACCATGCCACATTCAGCGGTGCTGCCTTGAGGCGTGCAAACTTAACCATGCGTCCGATGGTCGGCTGCCAAAGTCGAATTGTCCGGTCATCGCCTGCGGAGATAACCATCGGGAGCCCCGACGCATCAGGACGCAGTGCCAAGTCGTTTACAGGTAGTGTATGATTGTTTAGGCTTCGGATGAGTTCACCGGATGTCAAGTTCCAGACACGCACATTCTGATCCACGCCTGTGCTCACAAGCGTCGCTTTATCGTTAAGGAAACAGAGAGAAGATACACCCCGCGAATGTCCTTGCAGACGTTGCGTTGGGGTTCCGGTGCTTAGGTCCCACAGGAGAATATCACGGTCTAAACTTGCCGAGGCAAGTGATGCCGCGTGCCGCCACGCCACAGCCGTGACTGAATCGCGATGCCCCTTCAGAACACGGAGCGATTTTCCTTCGGGCCACGAAAAAATCTCTATAGTGCCTTCAGTTGCTGGATTCCCACCGCCAACAGCCAATTGATCCCCGTCAGGCGAGAACGCCAGCGCGTGAACGTTACGCGCTGCGACCGCAATCATCCGCTGTAGCTTCAGTGTCGGAAAATCGTAAACGTGTAATCCCGCTTGCGAACAGGCAACAACAGCCTTTCCATCGTGAGAAAACACGAGAGAAGTGATCGGGGGCATGAGGGTGGGTTGGTGCGGATTAGTACCTTGCTGCGTCTGCGTTTCAAAGTCAACCCCAGTGATCGCAGGCGTAGCAGACATTAGGAGAACTATAAAACTAAAGATAGGTAATGCTGGATTGAAGGACTTTGCACGTTTCATTGGGTTACCACAAATTCATTACAGGTTAGCAAACTCCACACCATATCTTCAAGAACGGCTTTTTGTGAGTTCGCGGATGCCGTAGTATTAATATGTTGTTTCCAAAATTCTTGCTCAGTGTCTGTTGGAGGCCGACTCAACGCAGCGAGATAAAATTCATTCACAATCTCCATCGGCGATTTCCCTTCCGATACCAGCGTATCGAGCCGACTGTCCGGAACACCGATGCGTGCATTGAGAAGTTCACCGTTGAACAGATGTAGTTTCCGCTGAAGTCCACCGGTGATTTCAGCGGAGGTCTCGCAGGAGGCTTCACGCGCACATCGCCCGAGGATATCAAGTGCCTCGGATTCGGTTTTCGGGTCAAACAGAGAGATGGCGCGGGTGCCTTCGGGTTCATCCCCATAAACATCAGGCACACCGAGGACATCTGAGATTGCGTCAGCCAACACCTCCGGCGCAAGCGGTTTTTGGAGTGCATGAGAATAGAAACGATCATCCGTCGCGTTTTCGAGGAGCGTATCCGCACTCCGCGCGTAAGCCGCACTCAACGCAATGCGTCTGAGTGTCCATCGGAGGTCGTAACCGTGCGCCACAAAATCGTCTGCCAGTGCTGTTAGCAATTCAGGGTGCGTGGCAGGATTAGTGGCGCGAAAGTCGTCAACAGGTTCGACCAACCCGCGACCCATCATTGCTTTCCATAGACGGTTAACAATCGCTTTCGCGAAATATGGGTTGTCTGAACCTGTTAGCCAATCCACCAATTCGACGCGACCGTCAGCGACATCATTCGATAAAAACCGATCGCCGGGAATACGCGGTACCGCTTTTTCGCGGGTTGCGGGATGGATAACCTCACCAGAAGGTTTTATCTTAACGATCTGCCCACTCTCTATTTTCGCAAAGATTGCTGCTAACCCGTGATAGTCGTCTTGCGTCCATTTGTCGAGCGGATGGTTATGGCAATTGGCGCATCGGAGCCGAGTGCCCATAAAGAGTTCACTCATAAATTCGGCTTGTTCACCCGCGCCATCAACGGTCCGGTAAAAATTCGCCGGACCGATTTCGTGGGAATCTCCTGTTGCAAGGATAACCGAGCGTGCTATCTGATCATAACCGACACCCGCTCGAATCTGTTCGGAGAGCCATTGGTGATAGACAAACGCGCCTTGTGTGTTTCCGCCTTCTGAATGAATGCGCAGCAACTTCGCCAGCTGCAGCGTCCAGTACGCGTTAAATTCATCTGACTGCAGCAAGGCATCTACCAATGTTTCCCGTTTATTTGGATCCGAATCTGCAAGAAAGGCGATCGCCGCATCTGGCATAGGGACCCGTCCGGTCAGATCAAGTGTCACCCGCCGCAAGAAGGTCGCATCATCGGCGGCTGCGGACACAGGTAATCGCAGCGTTGAAAGCAATTTAAGGATTTCACCATCAATTTTTAGATCCTTCGGGTGGTTAAGTGAGGGGGATTTAGGTATCAACGCCTTCCGGTTCGTTTCAGGTTCGGTTTTTTGGGGCAAAACTTCGTTCAAAGGGACAATGAACTCGATCGGGACGACCTCCGTGAGATAGCGCGCAAGAATAATATGCCGCCCGGGGCGATGCACCCTGGCGACGGCAGTCACTGTGTTGATGCCAACCGCTGAGGTGTCCTCTGGTGTGAAGACAGTCCAGCGTGTGACATCTTCTGTGGTGCCATCTGAAAAGTGGGCAGTGGCACGTAGCTGGATGGGATGCTCAAGGTTCGCGATGACCTGTTTTTTCGGGGATACTTCAACATGCGCCAAGTGACGGAGCGTTTCATAGCGCGCCCCTTGCAGTATCCAGGTACGGATTAAGTGCACACCTTCTCCAGCTTCGTCGAGGACGTATCCACCGCCATGGTCGATTTGTGCTGTCGGTTTTAGAATAATCAGGCTTTCTTCGGGATGCATCAGGTTAACACGCCGTCCAGCGAACTGCCGAACAATCGCCTTGTAGTCCGCTTGGGGATTACCACCGAAGAGCGACAATTTGAATTCACCTCTACCCGCCGCTGCACCGTGGCACGCGCCCGCGTTGCAGCCAAACTTGGTGAAGATGGGGACGAGATCATTTTCAAAATCTATAGGGTCGGACGCTTTAGAGATGCTTCCATCCGATGTCGCCGGGTTTGCTGCAGAGGTATTTTCGTGGACGGGACCCCATAAAATTGACGCGGTTAATAATGTCAACGCTACAAGCGTGAGTTGGATTGTTTTCATTTTTTTTCCTAAGCAATCAATTCCGATATGACATTAGCACCATCAGGTGCAACCCGGACTGGCCGACCGTCACTTGTATGCAGTTCAAAGCTTGGATCGATACCGAGGAGTGTGTAGAGTGTCGCCGCCAGATCCGAGGGCGTTACGGGACGTTCCTTCGGAAATTCGCCGAGTGCATCACTACTGCCGACGATCTGTCCACCTTGTACGCCGCCGCCAGCCAAAGCCACGCTAAACACGTTGGGCCAGTGATCGCGGCCACCCTGTGAATTAATTTTCGGGGTGCGACCAAACTCACCCATGACCACGACGAGTGTCTCATCCAATAGACTCCGCTCGGAAAGGTCCTGAATCAGCGCACGCAATGCCCTATCAAGGGACGGCAGATGCGCGTTGCGATCTGTCGGATATCGCTCCTTCAACTGAAATATATTGTTATGTGTGTCCCAACCGGTATGATTAACTGTTACAAAGGGAACACCGCGTTCGACCAACCGCCGTGCCAGCAAACAACTCTGTCCAATGCCGTTTACGCCGCCTGTGCCATACCGATTAAGCACATCTTCGGATTCATCGGAAAAACTAAAGGCTCCCTTGGCTTCGGGCGATGTGATAAGGTTGTAGGCGCGTTCCAACTCCGGGTCCGAAGCTGTTGGCACCCCAGCATCTTTAGCACTACTGAATGCGTTGAGAGCGTTGACAAATTGCCTGCGTCGCGAGAGACGTTCCATATCAATACCTTTGTAAAAATCAAGATCGCGGACCTTAAAACCCCCATTCCTCTCCTTAAAGTCGCCTTTATTAGAATTACCCGCAACAGAAAATGGGCGTGTGGCACTCGGTAAATATCCGTTTCCGGACACTTGACCTGTGAAATTCGGAACCGCAATGTTCGGCGGGAGAGCAGTGAGCGCATCTCCTGAAAGGTTCTGACGATTTTGGGACCTGACATGGGCGACTGTCGCGCCAAAGGTTGGATATACAAGGGCGGGCGTAGGTTTATAGCCTGTCATCAGGTACTGCGTGCCGAGATTGTGTTCACCGAGCGGTGAAGTCATCGAACGGATGATCGCAATTTTATCCATGATGCCTGCTATCTGTTCCAAGCATTCACTGATGTGGACACCCGCTACATTTGTTGGGATGGTTTTCAGCGGTCCCCGTACCTCTTGGGGGGCATCTGGCTTCGGATCGAAGGTTTCCAAATGGCTCGGACCACCATCAAGCCATATCAGAATACAAGACTTTGCTTTCGCTGTGAGTGTGTTATTGTTGGCGAAGGCCCGTTGTAAGTGGAAAAAATCGCCTAACCCTAATCCGAGTGCTGTCAATCCACCCACGCGCAAAAAATCCCGGCGACTGATTCCATCACATCGTTTTACGACGTTCATTTTTGCCTCCTATCATCACGTTCTTCTTGTGCTTTGTCCTGCTCCATACTTTTATCTTCCGCCGAATTAAGTGCAAATGCAATTGTTTGGATACCCGCCTCTTTTGCGATATCTATTACCTTGATGACTTGCTCGTGTAGTACATCTCGTCCTGATTGGATAATCAGCATAGATTTTTCTGCCTCAGGCATGTTACGGAAGAGGGAAAGCAGTTCGTCAAATTGGACAGCGGTTCCGTTGAAGCGCATTTTACCAATCTCTTCACCCTCGGAGGGGTTTTCTATCTCGATTGTACGTTTTCTTGGATTCAACCATTTTTCAAGCGTGGCTGGTTCTTCGCCGATTAATTCGCCAACGGCACCGAGGACATGCGGATCCGGAGAGAGCATCGGCTGCGTTAAGGCAAAGTTATGAAGCACTTTTCCATCTTTTACAGTGAGAATTGTCTGTGCGACATTGCGGTTCAACCCATAATTTCCGGGACCTTCACGACCGTCCTGAGAAATACCGAGCAAAACACGGCTTGGAATATGTGGCACAAGTCTGTTTGCCTGTTTCGCTAAAGTATCTGGTGAATCACTGAAAAACACGACCTGTATGTGGAATTGCTGTTCAGATGTGTCGGCAATTTGATCGAGTAAACGTGACATAGCAACTAATCCGCGTAAGCCGAGTGGCGTTTCGTCCTGTAAGAAAAGAACAAGCGGTTGTCCATCTGCTTTGGCGATGAAATCAACTGTCTTGTCCTTAACTTCACCGTTGATACCCGTAGCCTGCAGGGGTGGCAGTTTTTCGCCGGGTTGTGGTCCGGAGAAGATCTCCGTTTCCTGAGCCTTCTTGAATTCGGCGGGATCTTTAACCGTGACGTTATCCCTGCGGTATCGCCGCTCGTTCTCACGTCTTGCTGCGGCGACTTTTTCATCTGCGCGCTGCAATCTTTCACGGAGCGTGTTGACCTGTTCGGTCATTTCTTTCAAGCGAGCGCTCATAGGCTCCATTTGCGGTTGTTTATCTTTCGCAGCCGTTTCGTTCAACCACTGCTCCAGCTGCCTCGGTTCCATTTCAAGTGCCTGTGCGATGGCACCGAGGAAGTGCGGATCGGTATAGAGCATCGGTTGCGTGAACGCGAAATTGTGTAGCACTTTCCCATCTTTAGCGATAAGAATTGTCTGTGCCACATTGCGGTTCAGTCCATAACTTCCCGGACCCTCACGTCCATCCGGAGATATGCCTGCTAAGACCTCGTTTGGAATCTCTGTGTTTAACATCTTATGCGCCCATTCAGGTAAGGTATCAAGATTATCTGCAAGGAACACAACACCTATCTGAAGTCCTTGCTCTGTTGCCTTGCTATGCCTTTTTTGGAGAGCATTAATTTTAAGAAGCAACTTGGACACACTCACAAGCCCTTTTATGCCGACCCCATTGGTGTCTTGCAAGAATACGACGAGCGGTTCTCCATCCGCTGTGGCGGTAATGTCAAACGTTTCACCCTCAGTTTTGCCTCTGACACCGATAATGTTCAATGGCGGAAGTTTTTCGCCAGGCTGCGGTCCAGAGAATATTGTGTTTTCTTCGGACCTCTCAAACAAGGTCGGGTCTTTCACTTTGATGTATGACTTGTCTTTGTATTCTTTCTTACCCATTTTCTCCGCTTTCGCTTTTTGCATGCGCTGCTTTTCCTGAGTCTTATCGACCACCTTTTCCGATTTCTCAGGTGTCTGAGCGAACAGTGAAATATGGAGGGTTTTCAGCGGCACTAACTGCGCTGTTGCCAATAAGGGGAGACAGGTTAGGAGTAAGATCGCTATCCAAAGCAGATGGGATCTGCTGTCGGTGCGGCGGAAACGGTTTGTAATAAGCCGGGTCAAACGACACTGCCCCGAGCGGGTGCGTAATGAAAGGTGAATTTGCTTAGTCATCGGTTTTTTCTCCTTGAGTTTGATAATTGTTAATCAGTTTTTGTAAGCGGTTGTGTTGGATTTGCACAGGTGTGTCGAACTTTAAGCAGTGTGTTGACCAGTTTTTCGGTTGCGTTGTCAAAAAGGCGTTTCAGCAAATGGCTTCTACGAATCAATCATAAGACAGGATTTTATCGCGAAGGTTCGCACTTATTTTTTAAAATTTTCCGAAGACACGCACAAAAATTTCCATGTAATTCTGATCGTTAACATCGCCGATGGCGCGCTGATCTATGTATCTTGCCCCGATATGCAGAAACATCTGCTTCCGATAAGCCGTAAAACTCTTTTCCATCTCAGCCAATAGTGCCTGACGGACAAAGTCGTTATCATCATCGCGCATATCATTGAACAAAAGAATTTGACCGCCACCGGTGAGTTTGATAGTCTTCGTAAACTGATAGACGACCTTGAGGATAAGCGCGGGTGTCATATCACGGACATGTCTACGATCAATTTGGCGCAGGCGCAGCCCGCGCGATATTTCTGCACCGTCGATTTCCCCGGTTAAGGGAAGGTATTCGATGCGGTCCTCTGCCATCCGGAAACCGTTGCGGATAGTATACTTGAACATTGGACTGATTTCCAGCGATTTGGACGGCCGCAGCCGATAGAGCGTCTTAAAGATACCGACTTCGTAATGTTCGTTGTCTCTGTCAAAATCGATGTCATACTGAATTTTCGCGCGCGCCGTCGTAACCATCCGATCAATGCCGAGATATTCATACGTGATTTTCGCGGTGTTGATCAAGTCATTCTGCATCAGCAGCGGATCCCTGCGTCGTTTTTCGACCTCGACACCGCCATCAACATAAAAGAATTGCAAATCTCCCTCTCTCACCATTTTCTGGATTTCCGGCTGTGATCGATAGAGGCGTTCATCTTGTCTCCCCAAAAATCCGGCATAATACCACGTTTCATCGGGGATCCGATCCTTCACCAGTTTGAGTTCGTTCTCGACAATGAGCGAAGAAGCCCGGGCAAGTTCTTTCCGGTAAACGAGATTAGCGAATGCTTTCGTCGAAGACGGGATATTCCTGAGCCTGAGATTTTTTTCGATTTGCAGTCCAAGATCCATGTCTACGACACTCGCCTGACGACTCACCTTCCGATTCATAAACAACCGTACGCCCTGGAGCCCGACATCAAATTCGTAGTTCGGGTCAAGGTCGTTTTCCTCTTCGTCGCGAATGCCGTTGTTGTTCCGATCGCTTTCGTCAAGGAAATCCTCATCCACATCAAAAAGCAGAATGTCGTCCTCATAGTCAAAAATGCCGTTGTTGTTTTTATCCAAGTCGCCCGGAATAATCAGGGAAGGCGGATCGAGAAATGTGTTATCGGAGTACCTGTCTTGGTCATCATTGTCCCCGACAGAGCGGGAGGCATCGAACCGAGGCCCGATACGGAAGGCTTCTGCCTGAAAAATCGTGTCCCCAACCGTTTGGAAGGCTTTAAAAACTGTAGTCGTTGCCTCAAAACGTGAACCTAAGTCCTTTTGTAACGCGTTTTTGGGGGTGACTGCGATCTCGGCTTTCACCCCGTAGTTCGTAAAATTGGTTTCCAAGTCCACTGCCCATACGGGTACCTCTCGGAAATACCAAGAGAGTCCTAACTGTGATTTGCCGAACTTTGTGACCTCGCGCAGACCGATACCGGAACCCTCTGTCTGCTCCTCTTGACCGTTCAGACGGTTAAGCAGCCCCGGCACCATAAGGATCGTCCAATCGGTACGGTTGGAGCGGACTTCCCAACGGACACCGCTCAAGTCAATCTGATCGAAGGTGAACTTCGTAAAAGTTGTCGGGACTTCACCGAGACTGAGGATATTTTTGACGCTGCCTGCGGTCTCCTCAATGACCATAACACTGTGGAAACCCCGCCGAAACAGTCTGTCAAAATCAAAGTTATCTTGCCTGACTCGCTCTTCCTCTGTATCTGCGAGGAAGTTTCGCCTATTTGTGAAGTCGTATTCGACGCGACCAGAGAGGAACAATTTACCGAATAAACTGTACACATCCTCTGCCTCAGCATAGAACACCAGAGAACAGTTGAGCAGTAAGAGGAGAAGTCCGTGGATCAGACACTTTCGGGCATCTGTATTTAGTTTCATAAATCTGTTTTAACTATGGTCCTTTTGGCCATCCGCGAACCCTGCAAATCCTGATTCAGACAATTGTCTGCTACAAAAACGCCTTTAACTGTTCCCATACATCCTCTGCAACCGCGGTTGTTGCGGCGGTGAAGTTCTGTTCTACCTCTGTTGCATTCTTAGAACCCGTCAGGCTCATCGCAATCCTCGGTTGTCGGAGACAAAATTGAAGGGCGAGGTTCAGGACGTTCAGGTTGTTTTCAGCTGCCCACTGCCAGAGCCGATGTGCTTTTTCAGCGTCATAAGTGCCTAAGTGTGCACTGCTGGTTGACACATCCGGTTCAATCCCAGAGAGCAGTCCCATCGCAATCGGACTCCCGTTGATAATACCAATATCGTTTTCGGCGGCGAACGGTATCAACCATTCGTTTGCAGTTTGACTCAGGAGCGTATAATCTAAATACGTTAGGATCACATCAACGACACCGGTCTCTATGGCGATTTTATGGAATTCGTGCTGCCGCACCCCGAGGCCGATGAACTTAATCAAGCCTTCCTCACGCATCCGCTGGAGTTCGTCCAACGCACCGCCTTTCGCCACAACAGGATCCATGCTATCCGGGTCATGCACTAAGCAGACATCAAGATAGTCCGTACCCAACAATCGCAGACTATTTTCAACGCTACGGCGCGTGCCTGCGGCACTAAAATCGCCGCGCCATTCGGGGTGCGTTCCTGTTTTCGTCGCGAGATAAATCTTCTCTCGCCATCCATCAGCGAGTGCGAGCCCCACCCGTCTCTCGCTTTCGCCATAGAGGGGGGCGGTGTCCAGATAATTGATTCCCAAGTCAATCGCTCGGTGCACTGCCTCGACCGCTTCGTCGTCAGTAACATCGCCCCTGCCGAGGCCTGCACCGCCCATACCGAGGCACGTGACCTCTAATTCTGTGCGTCCCAAGCGACGCAGTGGCAACGGATGTGTTTGTGTTGACATATTTTCACCTTTCTTATGCTATCAACTTTATGCTGATGTGAATTCTCGGTGCAAATGGCCACGCCGCGCTTCAGGATGAATCACACTTACCCACTGCACCCCTTTGACGATATCGTCTGGGATATGTCCATGCTCCACGCCTTTCGGCGTAACGACCAAATCCCCGGGCCCGATACGATAGGATTCGGATTGACCCTCCGCCGTACGCAATGTCACGGTTGTCGTGCCTTCGGTAAAATACCAATACTCATCGAAATCGTGATAGTGGAGTTCGGTAGGATTTTCTTTGGAAACAGCGAAAGCACCAATCGTCGTCATATCCGGCGTATCCAAGACCTGTCCGAGTGCCTCATCAACGCGTTCCCCCTCACCGAGTCGGATAACACAAAGATTCGTATGCATCAAATAACTCCAATGTCTTTCAGGTGTTGCAGCGAACCTGCCACCCGCGCTTGGACACCCGCCTCGTCAAGATTTTCGCCTTCCACACCCTCTAATTCCATAGTGAAGGGTCCGTAAAAACCGGTGTCGTTCAACGTCTGGAATACCGCTTTGAAATCCACCACACCCTCACCGAGCGTCGGAAAATGCCACGTCCGATAACCGCCGTTTGTGTCCTTAAGGTGAACCGCACCCACGTGTCCAACAACCTTCTGGACCTCCGAGACAGCCGTCACATTATGATTGTAATAATAGACGTTGCCTGTATCGAAATTGACACAGATATTCGGATGGTCAACCGCTTGCATCGTTTCAAGTGCGATGTCGCCGTTATGTATCAAATCCGGATGTGTTTCCAGGCACACCTTAATCCCCGCCGGCGCAGCATTCTCTCCAATGGCGCGGAGTCGGTCATACACGGCGTTCCTGTCGGTGTCACCAGCATGCACGCTCACAAAGATCACCTTCACACCCATTTTATCCGCAATCTCCAACGTCGGTTGGAAGTCCGAGACAACCGTTTCAGACTGAACGTTGCAACTACCGAGCAGACTGGTAGCAGTGAGCCCGTGTGCTTTCAATTCCGACTGCACGCTAGCCACAGCTTCCATCGAAGGCACACCGATTTCCACATTCGTCAAACCGATCTCTGCCAAGTGCGTATACGCACCCGCACCAAACTGTCTATAACTGCCTAAGTTACAGGCAATAATATTTTCCATTATCTTCTCCTATGGAATTTTTCGTAACACTGTATTACTTAACAAAATCTCAATTCCCAACAGTAAAAGTGCGGGTATCAAGAAATAACCCGCTAACTCTTTGCGAACCGTAGTTTTGGCTACCTCAAATTTCGTCTTTTCAAACCTGTCGATTTCTGTATAGATCCGTTTCAGCGATTCTCTGTCTGTCGCGCGGAAATAACTGCCTCCTGTTGTACTGGCAATCCGTTTGAGCGTCCCCTCGTCAAGATACGTTAGAACCTCTCGGTACCGTTTCCCGAACGTCGTATCGGCATACGGAATACGCGCCCCGCCTTCTTTTCCCATGCCAATCGTATAAACCTTAATCCCGAACGATTTTGCCAATGCTGCTGCCGTTTCGGGCGCGATGCTGCCCGCGTTATTCTCACCATCTGTCAGGAGAATAACGATCTTCGTTTTCAATTGTGAGACGCGTAACCGATGTGTAGCGGTCGCAAGCGCGTCACCGATCGCTGTGCCGTCCTCCAGCTGCCCCAGTTGGACATCGCTGAGCAGTTCTGCCAGCACCGGATAATCTAACGTGAGCGGACAGAGCGTGAAGCTTTCGCCAGCAAAAACAACTAAACCGATGCGATCGTTTTCGCGATCTACCAATCTTTTTTCAAGCAGGGCGTTGATGACCGATTTCGCTGTTTGGATGCGATTTGCACCCTCAAAATCTTCTGCCCGCATACTCTCCGAGATGTCAAGGACTAAGAGAATATCAATCCCTTTCGCCAATCTACGCTCGTGACTTTGAGAGAGGTGCGGACGGGCGAGCGTAACGATAAGGAGCGCGAGGACGATGAACCTCAGCACTCTCAGGACAGGTAGCACACGAACCGAGAGGGTCTGTCGCATCTGCTGAACGCCGGCTGCAAAGCCGTGATTAAAATCGGAGAAACGCACGACTGGGAGGATTGTCCGTTTCTGCAGCCATCGCGAAGCAATAAACAGCAGTGGGATGACGATAAGCAAGATTAGAAAAAGGGGAGATGTGAATTCCATACGTTATCCTCTTTCTGATGGCGGACGCCACACATTACCGGGGAACATAGATGTGTTTCTTCGCTGGGCTTGTGATCTCATCATATTGATACCACTCCGTAGGCAGATCCCGATGCCAATCGTGTTAACAACGAGAAACGTCCCCCAATCAATATAGGGCAGTGCTGTCGCCATAAAGTAGAGGATATAACCGAAAATTACCGCAAGCGGTTTCAATCGGCCTGAAAAGAGAGTGCCCCCAAGCGTAAAGAAGATCGCTGCTTTACCACAGATCGCTAACGGCAGTAGCACCGATATTGCCAACAGCATGAACGGAACACCGATAATTGAAACCGTCAGCAGCACAAAAATCAGTGGGACTACAACGAACATCACGATACTAAAGAGTATACTCCTGACAGGTTGATGTGTCAACAGTTCACTGACCGCGTTTATCGGTCTCGGAAATATTGCGACCACCGACAGATACATCACCAGGAAAATAACGAACTTAACGAGCATCAATCGGAGGTCTGTCTCCTGACTGATTCCCCAGAGGGTCCACGGATGCATCACAAGCTCCACTGCCGCGGGGATCATCTGCCAGTGATGACTTACCTCAAGATTCTCTACTTTCTCTATGTTCCCTGTAACTTCTCCGCCAATAAGATGAAGTATGCCGTTCACCTGGGCACTTGGTGCAAGTTCAACGTTTCCCCCGACTACCAACACGTTCTCGGTGACGTTTCCCGCTAACCTCACGTTTCCTGCAATCATAACCAGGCTTGTTAGTTCCTCATCGGCTGCTAATTCATAGTCGTTGACAACTTTGAATATCCGCCGCGTTTTTTCCCACTGGACCGCAGTCTCGTCAGCGGTTTCGCCGTTCTCATATTGCTGGATCGGCGTGTTAGACACCTCTTCCAAAGTCGGTGTTGTGTCTGCAGGTTCAGCAGCCTGCTCGTCGTTTATATTTGGAGACTGCCCAAACGCGGATAGCACACCAAAACTCAAAACTAAAAAAATGAATCCTATATCCTTCATATTTCCCCGCATTCTGTGTTAAAATGTATGAAAATATTGTAGACGAAAATTTCTTTGATGTCAACGCTTTTGTTTTTCTTATCCTGCTAATCCCTAAATCCCAAAAATCACGGTTCTGGCTTTTTGCATTTTCTTCTTGACATATATTTCTGAAATCTGATAAGATTATGTATATATGTGTTTTGTGCAATTTAAACCTAACCCGCTAAAAAACTGAAATGGAGGAACAGATGACATTTAGTTATGACGAAGCGGATAACTTTGACGAAACCGGTGACTTTGACGAAACCGATGATTTTGATGAAACCGGTGACTTTAATGAGACACCAGAAGATATGTTTCTCGCGGAAGACGACGATGATGCCGAGCCTAATACCGCGCTATCTCAGGCTCTTCGACAAGCAGGCGCATTGGAGGACGAAGACGAGGCGGATGAAGACGAAGACGACACTGAGGAAACCGCTATTGAAAAAGAAGATGCCGCGGATAATACGAAGGCTGCCGAACAACCGCTTATAGAAGCGATAGAGGCACTGCCTGACGAAGACGCAGATGATTTAGAAGAACCGGTAGAAGCTCTGCCTGATGAAGACGCAGATGATTTAGTAGAATCGGTAGAAGTCCTGCCTGACGAAGAGGAAGATGAAGATGATTTAGAAGAAGTAGAATCGTCCCCGCTTGAGCTGGCTCCGACGGAACAGGAAGTTGAACATTTCCGACCCGAAGAACAGGGGAACTTTGCCTATGCAGACGCGGTGACAGCCTACTATGAAGAAAACGATTATCCACGCGCCATCGAAAAATTTAACGAGGCTATTGAATACGAAATGCAAAGCACCGACGACAGCCTCACCGATGCCAACGAAATCGTCGCAAAATCGAAATACTGGCAAGCAGAGGCGTACGTCAAATTACAAGACCTCCCCCAAGCGATTGGGACTTTTGAGGATCTCGTCGAAACTTGCCAAACACATTATCTATCATTAGCCGCACAGCGAAGAGCGGATGAATTGAACGCAAAAAACGTTTAAACATCGGACACTCGCACGTCTGATAACTATTACAAAGGCAAATCTATATTTACAACCCCGAGGCACTCTTGTAGCAGTTACAACATAGCTGCCTGCTACAAGAAACCTCTTTAACTGATAACTGACAACTGACAACTGATAACTATCACAAAAGGATTAGCAGATTTGTGGAAACTTTGAAAAACATTCTCAAACAGAAGGCAACGAACTTACGGATTCATTCCATTATCTCCACTTCGGAGGCCGGGTCTGGACATCCAACCACCTGTCTCTCGGCTGCGGATATCGTCTCCGCTCTCTTTTTTCACGTCATGCGTTATGACTGTAGCAACGCACAGCATCCTAACAACGATAGGTTCATCTTATCTAAGGGACATGCCGCACCGCTACTCTATGCTGCGTATGCCGAGGCGGGAATCATCCCGACCGAGAAACTCCGGACACTCCGCCAAATCGACAGTATCTTCGAAGGACATCCGACGCCTCGCTTTGAATGGACAGAAGTCGCCACCGGGTCACTCGGACAAGGTCTATCGCTCGGCCTCGGTATGGCACTCAACGGCAAATACTTAGACAAATCCGATTATCGCGTCTATGTCCTTCTCGGCGATGGCGAGACAGCTGAGGGTGGGGTCTGGGAAGCCGCCGCTTTGGCATCACACTATCAACTCAATAACCTGATAGGCATTGTGGATGTCAATGCGCTCGGGCAGAGCCAGCGCACGATGTACGCCTTCGATATTGATACCTATTGCCGACGTTTTGAAGCCTTCGGCTGGCAAACCATCGGGATTGATGGTCATAACTTTGATGAAATTTTGCCCGCCCTTGCACAAGCCAAAGCTTCAACCGATAAACCCACGATGATTGTCGCTAAGACGTTTAAAGGCAAGGGCGTTTCATTCCTTGAGGACGCAGACAACTGGCACGGGAAAGCAGTTGCTGAGGGTGAGGAGCTCGACAAGGCATTGGCTGAACTCGGACCGCTCCATGTAGATGTCCCTGTTCAGATTGAAGCACCTAATGCTGTCAATACGGACACCGGTCTCGATGCCGCTACTGAGTGTGATCCACCCGACTATCCATCCGATGAAGATGTCGCTACGCGTGGCGGATACGGCGTTGGCCTCGCGAAGCTCGGAAGCGCAAACCCGAATGTTGTCGCCTTAGATGGAGACACCAAAAACTCTACCTATGCCGAGCAGTTTATGGAACTTCATCCGAACCGCTACTTTGAGATGTTCATTGCAGAGCAGAACTTGGTAGGCGCAGGGATCGGATTGGCAAAGCGTGGGAAAATTCCGTTTGTCTCTACCTTCGCTGCGTTTTTATCGCGCGCCTACGATCAAATTCGGATGTCCGCCATCTCACAAGCCAATATTAAGTACGCCGGTTCACATTGCGGCGTTTCTATCGGTGAAGATGGCCCCTCACAGATGGGCTTAGAAGACATCGCGATGTTCCGCGCAATTCCAGAAGCAGTCGTGCTATATCCAAGCGACGCTGTTAGTGCTGAACGACTTGTCGCCGAGGCTGCCGCACACGAAGGGATCGTTTATCTCCGAACCTCGCGCCCGAAAACCCCTATTCTCTATGATGCCGATGACAGTTTCCGCATCGGCGGATCTAAGGTTATTCGGCAAAGTGGTACCGATAAAGTAACAGTCGTTGCCGCAGGGGTTACACTTCATGAAGCGTTAAAGGCTTATGAAGCACTTAAAGCGGAAGGTATCGCTATCCGCGTCATTGACCTCTATTCCATCAAACCTGTTGACACGGAGACCCTAAAAGCCGCAGCAGCCGAGACAAACAACACGCTAATCACCGTTGAAGACCACTATTCTGAAGGCGGTTTAGGCGATGCTGTACTGGATGCTGTCGCAACTGAAAATGTTTACGTCCACAAACTCGCGGTTACAGGCGTGCCGCGTTCTGGAAAACCTGAAGAACTTGTGGAACATCACGGTATTGGTGCAGCGGCTATTGGCCAAAAGGTGAAGGATATTATCGCGCAAACTTGATATAAATATGCAAAAGACAATTGTCTGGGGGACCGTCTTCGGTGTAATCATTCTTGTGGCAATCGGAATGATCTACGCCTTGCGTGCACCGCGCGCGGTTCCAAAAACCTATCCGGCAGATAAGGGACCCAATTTTATTGATGTTACTGCCTATCCTGTGAAAATGCAGGAGGCTTACGAACTCTTTACCAACAAGTGTAGTCGATGCCATACGGTTGCGCGTCCCATTAACTCCACTTTCACACCAGAAGAGTGGCGAAAGTATGTCTATAAAATGATGCGGAAGCCTGGTTCAGGGCTCACACCGAAAACGGCTGAAAAGATAATTGAATTCCTAATTTACGATGCCCAGCATAGGGGGAAGAAGAAATGATGACTACACTCGCGTTGATTTGCAGGCTTCGTTTTATCGTAATGCTAACGCTTTTCTTTGCTGTCATAGGCGTTCACATAGGATTTGCCGATGAGGATGGTATGAAAAAAGAGGATTTTCAGGTTTCTGTAGATGGACAACCTGTTCCATTTACCACGCCACCTATTTTCAAAAATGGCTTATGGTTAGTGCCTTTAGAACCCTTTGCTAAGCAACTCGAAGTGAAGGTAGAATATCCAGAAGGAGCGGAGATGGTGGTTTTATGCGGCGGTATAGAGGCGGAACTCTGTGTGCCGCTCCAATTCCAAGAGGGTAAGCAGGGCGCGCTGGACATTGAGGGTGTCGTTTATGTCCACCCGACCCATATAGCTAAAACCTTCGGCTATGAAGTTCATCAAGTGGCAAAGCAACGATTAGAGATCAGTCATCCGGCACACCTCGCTCCAGAATTCACACTGCCTGACCTACAGGATACCCCCAGACACTTGCGGGATTTCCGAGGCAAAAAGACGTTTCTCTATATTTGGGGGTCGTGGTGAGGCTGCCGTGGACAACTGCCGGGCTGGCAGAAATTTTACGCGAAACACAACGGGGCATTAAATTTTATCTCAATCGCACTTGATGTCCAAGGCGCAGCTGTCGTACGGCCTTGGCATAATGCTGCCGATGCCAGTTTCGTTACGCTCGTTGACTCAGAAAATATAGTCGGCACTCGCTATAACCTCAAGGCGATCCCTTACGGGGTCATGATTGACGAGGCTGGACGATTGGTAAAAGCCCCTTTCGACGTTAATGTCAAGAATCAAGAAACCCTCGCGATGCTCGAAAAGTGGGTGTCGGATCCCGACTATAATGCAACTCTGCTCCGTGAGATGAAACCGTCAGACGCACCAACTGCAAAAGCGAATCCCGAAGCTGCCGCCCGTTTTCAGCTCGGTCTTGTCTTGCTGGAAGACGGGAAAAAGAGGGAAGCGATAGCAGAGTGGCGAAAGGCTCTCGCTTTGGATCCGAAAAACTGGATTATCCATAAGCAAATTTGGGCGGTTGAGCACCCTGACAAATTCTATGATGGAAATGTTGATTACGGATGGCAGAAGGTACAACTCGAAAGTGAGAAACGTGAATAATAGGACCAATCACTGGATAATATAGGAGGAGGGCAATAATGAATACAAGAGAAGGTTACGCAGAATTACAAGCAAAAATTTTAGATGCCAGGCGCGTTTGGAAACGTAGTATTTTTTGGGCAGGATTCGCTATCGTCCTCACCGGCATAATTGCCGTGTTCGTGGGTGAGGCTATCGTTGATTGGCTCATGCCGCTGCCAAGTGTTCTGCGAATCGCGATGCTAACAATTGGTATCGGTGTGACAGGATACCTGCTCTATAAGTATCTCGTTCAACCGCTCCGCGCAGCACTCACACTCCGAGATATCGCACTCAACGTTGAGCAAAACCACCCTGACCTTGAAGATAGATTGGTGAGCGCGATTGAATTCGGAAATCGCGAGGCGACGGATGCAATTGAAGCGCACATGCTCCAACGCCTCCTTCAAGATACCACGCAGCGCGTAGAAGGTATTGATTTCAAAGCAACCGTTGATCACAGCCGTACCCGTAAGCATGTCGGCATTGCCGCTTTAGTTGTTATTGGCTGCTGTGTACTCGCCCTCCTATTTCCAACAGAACTCCATACCAGTCTGCTCCGCGTGCTGGTCCCCTGGGAGAGGACTGCACCGGTTTTGACGACAAAGCTCGCTGTTGAACCCGGAGATGCACGCATCCTTCGCGGCAAAAGTCTGCCTATTCACGTTACTGTCACCGGGAAATCTACCGACAAAGTTGTTCTGACATACCAAAATCTTAGCGAAGCACGCCTGACCGCGCAAGAGGGGCAAGAATCCGCGCCCGCCGAGACTGAAACAACCCAGCAACAGATTAATATGCTGCAAAACCCAGACGATAAACGCGGATTTGCTTATGAAATTTTTAACATTGACGCAGATATCGAATACTACGTCTCAGCGAATGAGACCACTTCAGAACGCTATACGGTTGAAGTCTTTGAGATGCCGAAAGTAACCGAAATTTCTGTCGCTTACACGTATCCAGACTACACCGGTCTTAAACCCGTGGTACAAACAGGGACAGGTGATATTCAAGCGGTCGTCGGGACACAGGCAGAGATAAAACTTACGACCAATAAAGCCATCCAAGCCGCAACATTCACCCTGAAGATGGATGGGGACGAGACAGCGAAACCTACTTCAACCCCCATGGTTATCTCCGATGGGAATATCCTGACAACAACTGTAGATGTTATGACAGATGGAATGTATACCGTTCAACTTCTCGGTATTGACGGTTTCAATAACGAGATACCCATTGAATACACCATAAAAGCTATCCCGGACGCTGCCCCGAAAGTTGTAATCAAGGAACCTGGACGTGATATCAAGACGACAAAGTTAGGTGAAGTGGAGATCATGGCTGAGGCGACGGACGACTATGGGGTCGCAGAACTCAAACTGATGTATCGCGTCGGTGCTGATGAACTACAGGAGCTCACTTTAGAAACTTCCACGCCTGATGATCTTATAGAATCAGGGGCTACCGATACGATGCAACGTCGCGTCGCGGAGGGGCGTTATACATTCTACCTTGAGGAATTTGACGTAGAACCCGGCGATATTATCTCCTACTACGCACACGCTGTCGATAATAACACGCACACGGGGCCCGGCGAAGCCAGCAGCGACATCTATTTCATTGAAATCCGTCCCTTTAATGAAAACTTCCAAGAGGGGGAAGGAGAACCGGCACCACCGATGCCGAATCCGCTTTTGGAGATAATTACCTCCCAAAAGCAGATTATCCGAGAAACTTCGAAGCACATTAGCACCCAACCACCCACAATTACAGACCAGTATCGGAGTGCTGTTAGAAAAACCGGAGACAAGCAAGCCAAATTAAAGGATAAGACACAGAGTCTCGTAGATGAGTTTAGCATGGCGATGCAAGGGGAATCGCCAGTCACGCCTGAGATTCTCATGAATTTAGAGGATGCAGTAGAAAGAATGCGTGAGGCAACCGATAGCCTAAACGCCGCCCAACCCGTTGCAGCCATACCCCCGGAACAAGAGGCACTTGAACTGCTCATAAAAGTTAGTCTTGAGCTGCCTCAGGTCCTAATGCAAATGCGGAACAGCAATCCCGAACTTGCTGAGAACCTTGAACTCGAAATGGAGGAGTTGCAAAGCGAACTTGAAAGTCAGCAGAACGAACTTGATATGGAGATGCAGGAAGAGACGCAGGAGATGTTAGATCAAGCGCGTCAGATGTTGGCCGACCAACAGCAGCTCAGTCAACAGAGCCAGCAGTTAGGACGTGAAGACCAACCCTCTCCAAGCGATATGCAACAGAACAGTCAGCAGCAGGGACAGTTGTCGCAGCAAGCACAGCAGATGGCACAGCAACTCGGCACCATGCAACAAGGGGCGCAAGGTTTCCAAGGGCAACGTTTAGATCAGGCTGGTCAAGCGATGCAACAGGCGGGTGAACAGATGCAGCAAGCCTCACAAGGCATGCAACAACAGGAACCGCAACTCAGTGCTGCCAAAGGCGAAAAAGCAGAGGAGCGACTGGAAGAAGCCATTGAACAGTTGGAGAAAGTCGCATCGGAATTCTCGGATGCCGCGCTCGCCAATGCTGCGGAACAGGTGCAGCAGATGATAGAAGAACAATCGGGGGTCCAGCAGGAGACGCAAGAACTGAGGAACCGTTCCGAACAATCAGAGATGCGTCCCGAGGATTTCCGAAAGGCAACTGAGCTGGCGAACCAACAGCGTGAACTTCAGCAGGATCTCGGAACGCTTGAGGATGCATTGGAAAATCTGCAATCGCAGCTCGGCGAAGAGAATCCAGAAGCCGCCCAAAATGTGGCGAACGCCACAAGACGGCTCACGGAGGAGCAGACTGCTGGTGATATGTCAACCGCACAACGCGCCCTGCAATGGCGGAGTTTCCGCGCCGCTGAGCTCAATCAAGAAGAAGCCGTCGAGACGCTAAGACAGGTACAAGGCGATCTGCAACAGGCGCGCGCCGATATGGCAAGTACCGAAGAAGAGCAGCTCGAAGCCGCCCTCGAACAACTTCAACAATCGAGGGAGCAGATGGAGGACATCCAACGCGAACTCCAAGCCATGCAGGGAGAAGAGCAGACAGAAGAACAACAACGCCGTCAACAACAACTCGCTGAACAGCAACAGCAGATTCAAGAGCGGATGCAACAGGCACAACAAGCCATGCAAAACCAGCAGGAGGGTCAACAACCCGGGCAGGACGGACAACAGCCCGGCCAGGATGCGCAAGCGGAAGGCGATAATCAAGAAGCACGCACGGGGGGTAGGGAATCCGGACGTGAAATTAACGAGCTCTGGCTCGACTTCCTTGATACGATGGACTATCGCCCTGGAAATCGCACAAACCCGTTTCCGAACTATGAATTCGTTATTCGGGACCTGACAAAGTTGGAAGCCGCACTTGAAGCGCGACTCAACACCCTGCAGGAGCAAAAACAACTCTCTCAGGTCGCCAAAGAGGATGTCCCGCCTGAGTATCGACGGCTCGTTGATAACTACTACGAGGCTTTATCGCAATAATGGAACATATCATCACACCCGGTAAACGCGTCAATCTGAGCGATTATCCACCGGAATATACGGGTGCTTACGAAAAAAAAGGTCAAACGAAAGCACCCCTCAAAAAGCTGCAGAAGGAACTCCTGAAATTGCAGGAATTGCTGTACGCTGAAAACCAGCACGCCCTCCTTATTATCCTGCAAGGCATGGATACATGCGGCAAAGATGGCACTATCCGAAAGGTAATGTCGGGTATCAACGTCCAAGGGTGTGATGTCTTTAGCTTCAAGGCGCCTTCTGCCGATGAAATTTCCCGTGATTTCTTATGGCGTGCCCACAAAGCCGTGCCATCAAAAGGAAAAATCGGCATCTTTAACCGTTCACACTATGAGGATGTCCTCGTCGTTCGCGTGCATAATTTGGTGCCAGAGCAGGTCTGGACGCAGCGTTATCAGCAGATCAATGATTTTGAAAAGATGCTCGTCGAAAATGGAACGGTCATCCTGAAATTTTACCTGCACATCTCGAAAGATGAGCAAAAAGCGCGGCTTGAAGATCGGATTAACGACCCCACAAAGCATTGGAAAGTCCAAGCATCCGATATTCGTGAACGCGCCTATTGGGATGATTATATGCAGGCGTATGAAGTCATGCTCCAAAAGTGTAGCACCGACTGGGCACCTTGGCATATAATCCCTGCGGATAAGAAGTGGTATCGGAACCTCGTCATCACAGAGTGTGTCGTAGAGACGCTCAAAAAATTGGACATGAAGTATCCCGCACCTGCTATTGACGTTACCCAACTTACGATTGAGGATTGAACATGTTGGTACTGTAAAAAGAAGTACCGGATTAATCAAAAACCGATTTTGGACAACGGACAAAATCGAGCGAAAACCCAATAGATAAAAATATGCTTTCAGAACAGCAATTGGCACAATTTGAAGAGGAAGGCTACCTACTCCTTTCCGGGTTGATTCCGCAAGAGACTGTCACAAAAGCCGAAGAAGCAATGTGGCACGAGATGGGTATGGAGGCGGATAACCCCGATTCATGGGGACATTTCAAGCGTCCGGGGCTTGCTGGATTTTACATGGAACAGATGTCAAATGGGAACCGTATTGAGCTGTTCGGTGTTACCCATCTAGATGTATTAGCATGTTGCACCCCTGATTATCTTACTGTTCTCAAACAACTCACATCTCGATATCCAGAAATTCCACATTGTGAAGATCAACGTCCTGATGGTATCTGGGCACTCAACCAATTCCCCGTTTCAGGCAAATGGAAAAGACCGTCGCCACACTTAGATGGCGATTTCCGAGATTTTCGGTTGGACCCGGGGACGTTTCGAGCGACCAGCCTAACCTATCTCACTGATGCAAATTCACACGGCGGAACAACAGTCATCTGGCCCGAAGGACCGCAACGGATCCGCGAATTCCGCAGAAAAAACCCTGAATTCTCAAACCATGTCCGCGATGTACGCGCCCTCTTTCCTGAAATGGATTTAGGCGAACCGATGGAAGTCGTCGCAAAACAGGGCGATGTCCTCTTTTTTCATCATCTTTTACCGCATTCTGGGACGATGAACGTCGGGACTGCTCCACGTTTCGCAATTAGGTATCTGTGTTTGTGCCTTGCATGCCGTAAATGGGAAAAAAAAGGGGAATGGAATATCTGGATGCCGTAAAAACTAAAAATGGAGGCATGAAAGATGTCTGAAAATAAACAGATTGATTTTTACCAATATGCGCTTTTAACACTCGCGGTCGTTTTAACCTTTGCTTTAGCAAAACCCACAGACGCACAAGAGGTCTTCGTCCAGACCGGATTTGAGGAGTTCACCGTCGGTAATTTACCCAAAGATTGGGAGGTCATTGGCGGCGACTTTGAAATTTCTGGAGACACCGTCAAAACCGATAAAAAAGCACTCGCTATCTTAGGCGGTGCCGATGGAGACGGACTCGGTATCTCGATAGAAACCGAAAATCCTATTATTTCGGTCGAATTCTGGGTCTATATTGAAGGCGGGGGCAGGTGTTTCAATCTCAAAGTCGCCTCCGCTGATGGTATTGGCGAAAACAATGGTTGCACCTACATCAATTGGGATGCCGGTATTGTCCGACTTTACGACGGTGGCGCATGGCAACCCATTGGCGATTTTGAAACGGATACATGGAAGTACGTCCGCATTATCGCGGATGTCGGCAAAAGCGAATTTGATTTTTATGTAGGCGATAACCGAGACGATGCCTTACGTGCCAAGCCAGAAAAGGGACTTCCCTTTCGGAATGCTGCCCTCGGGCCCGTCGCCAAGTGGGTCGCTTTCTATACGTGGGGATTAACTGTCCCGGGTTATGTTGATGATTTACTCGTCTATGAAGACGCAGACGCACTCGACCTCGCCGTTGACCCAAACGGCAAACTCACCACCTTCTGGGGAGAAATTAAAAATGAAAAACAGTGAAGCGATTCGTCTAACACCGGCACAGCGGCTACACTTCGACATCTACGGTTTTGTGTTATTAGAGAACGTCCTAAACGCAGACGAAATTGAGCGGATGAAAGACGCACTTTACAAAATAAAAGCCGACGAAAATCGAGATACCAAGCGCGTCTATGCCCGTCCCGGCGGAGAACACCATATCCTTTTCGGCAATCTTGTCGAATACGATCCCGCGTTATTAGAATATGCAGCACATCCACAACTTGTGCCACTCGTCGAAGAAGTGGTCGGAGGCGGTGTACGTCTTGAAGAAACCGAAGCGATCATCAACAGCCGCAATCCGGACACACCCCTTGACGAACTCCATAAACGCCGCTACAATCCGACAGGTTTCCATCGCGGCACACAACACGGGTGGGGCACCTATATCGAACAGCACAAGTTCCACTGCATCTTTGTAAAAACACTCGCATATCTCACCGATGTCGGACCCGACGATGGCGGGACGTGTGTCATACCCGGAAGCCACCGCTTAACGTGGAATCAAAACGAGATGATAGAAGCCGCATTGTCCGATGATAAACTCATCTACCAGGTCGAAGCGTCCGCAGGTTCCGTGCTGCTTTTTGCTGAAGCGTTGATTCACAGTACCACTGCCATCCGTAGCGACAGGGAGCGTGTCATCCTCATCGCCGGCTACACACCGCCGATGGTGCGCGAATGGCCCGGCAACGAGGTGAGTCCTGAATTTATTGAGACGTTGCCAGAGGACATCCGGCCGCTCATCTCAGGGAGCGACAGTTGGCACTGGAAACGCCGGTATTAACGTCTTATGCTCCCGAAGTCCGCGGCATCCACAGTGGCTCTTTCCCCATCTCCGCGAACAGCAACTTCATAACCAACTCCGCCTTCAATCCGGCATGCTCAGCCGAATCCCATAGGTTATTGACCTCACCAGGATCTGCTTTCATGTCAAACAGCTCGCCATACGCGCGGTTGTAATAGACAGTGAGTTTATAGCGTTCATCGACATAAGTTTTCACGTGTACCGTTGTCGGCTCGTGGTGGTTTTCGACGATGATATGGTCACGTGCCTGTTCCGCTTGTCCCGACCAGACCGGCATCTGATCTACACCCGTCATGGGACGTGGAATATCAATATCCGTGGCACTGAGAAACGAGGGTGCTAAATCTACCAACGTCTGTAACGCCTCCGACTGTTTCCCCGCAGGTACAACGCCCGGATACCGCACGATGAACGGCACTCGGATAACATCCTCATAATGAAACGCACCTTTTGCGATGAGGCCGTGCTGTCCGTAAAAATGCCCATGATCAGAAGTGAACACAACCAACGTATTCTCTGCAATTCCCAGCACGTCGAGTTTCGCCAAGATTTTCCCGATATACTTATCCATCAGACTCACCATACCGTAGTAGACAGCAATATCTTTAGCGAGCTCATCCCGATCCCGTAAATGCGACCTGAATCCGTGGACCCCCTTTCCGCTTTCACGCCAATCCGAGAAATCCGGCTTTTGCTGTTGCGTCAGTTGAAAGTGTGGGGGATTATTGTCGTGTTCGCCTTCTGTTACGGATGGCACGGTCAATTCTGCTGGGTCATACATCGTATCCCACGGTTCAGGAACGAGATATTTCGGGTGCGGATCGAAGAAACTCGCCCACAGGAAAAAGTTCTCACCGTTTTGTTGATACCGTTCCATGAGTGCGTTCGTGCGTTCCGCAATCCATGTATCGTAATGATATGCCTCTGGGATGGGCCATTTCCGATATTGACCGCGCGCATTTCCTGTCGGTGGCGCGAAATAGTCGCGCCAGTTCGTGCAACCGTTCTCTTCCATCCAGATAGCGTAGTGCTGCCCGACGTGTGCTTCATCGGCATGGTTACGTGCCAGTTCAACGTGTTCAAACCCATAAAACGGTTCATTAAAGTTCCGCCAAAAGTCCAAATCTTGCAGGATCGGATACGACTCCAGAGACGGAAATTCGTCAGTCCCGTGTAAGGGTTGGAAGTGTGCTTTTCCGACGAGTGCTGTACGATAACCAGCGTCCGTAAAATCTTCACCGACAGTATGCTCATCTTCGGAAAGTTTTGTACCGAGGGACCAGGCACCGTGTTGGCTCGGATACTTCCCCGTGATAATAGAGGCGCGTGTCGGCGTGCAAGTCGGATTCGGGCAATAGGCTCTATTGAAAAGTGTCCCTTGCTGTGCCAAGTCATCCAAGTGCGGAGTTTGAATTTCGGGATTGAGGCAGCCCAAGGTATTCCAATGCTGCTGGTCGCTGGTGATAAGTAAGATATTCGGTCTGTTTTCAGTTGTCATGCTGTTTCCTTTGTATGGTATTTGTTGATGAAACCAGCATAGCACTTTACAAAGAATAATTCAACCGTTTGCTTTCCGGATTAATCAGAGACATTCAATTGTACGATTTGGATCTTGGTTTTGCTTTACATAAGTGAACGTTCTTGGGAAAAAATCGCGAGCGACAAGAAACACCCTATCAAAAACACTCGCTCCTACAGGTGAAAAAATTCACATATATAAAGTAAATAGGTACAATTGAATGGCCCTGCGGATTAATTAAATTCGCTTGACACCCTCTGCGAAACATGTTATCCTTTTAGACAGTATTGCGATTGTAAAGGAAAGTGAATGGATAAAGAAAACCCAGACGAGCCAAACACAGTTGATGGCATACTCCGAAAAATAGAAGAAAAAGCGGACACCGGGGAATACCTCTACCGTGGTGAACCTGAACACTATCAGGGACATCCTTATTATGGGAAAGTCTCTTCCAACCTCTATCGCGCTTTCCTTGAAGACGACGAGTTTGATGTTGAAGCGGAGCACTTCGATATAGAGATAATCCAAACAGAAATATTGGAGATAGCTAAACTTTTTGCACGGAAAACGGTTAGTGAACTTGAACGCCTCGCCGAAATTCAACACTACGGAGGTAAAACCAATCTTATTGATTTTACGGAAGATTATCTTATCGCGCTCTTCATGGCGTGTGACGGCCCGCTTGACTCTCTCGACAAAGATGGTAGGATTATCATGCAAAAAAAGGAACTGATAGATACTTATATTAAAAACCCTTACGAGCCAGTAAATCGTGTCATCGCGCAGAAAAGTGTGTTTGTGCGACATCCAAATGGCTTTATTCAACCTAACGAGGATGATGTCATCAATTTTCCGGCAGCTCTCAAAAAGCCGATGCAAGAGCATCTTGAAAGATCACACGGTATATCTGTCGAAACCATCTACAATGATATTCATGGATTCATCAGACATCAAAGGCTTAATCCAGAAGTCTATAGGATGATTTACAGAGGCTTAGTCCAAAGGCAACAAGGGGATTCAGAACATGACTAACAAAGCAAAAATGACACACTATGAAGAAGCTGTCAAACATTTTAGCGAAGCCATTCGTATGAGACCCGGTTTTGCTATTTCCTATATCTACCGCGGTGAGGTTTACCATAAGTTGGGTAAGTTTGATCTTGCGATTAAGGATTATACCGAAGCGATTTCCTGGACCCGACAACCTGCCAGAGCTTATCACGGTCGCGGTATGGCGTATGGTGCTAAAGGTGACGTTGACAAGGCGATTGCGGATTTCACCAAGGCAATCCAATATGAACCGGATTACGCCGAAGCGTATTACCATCGCGCTCATGCTTATGTTAGCAAGGCAGAGTTTGATCGTGCCCTTGAAGATTGTGATAAGGCCATACGGATTAACCCTGATGCTGCTGAGATCTATCTCATTCGAGGCAATGCTTATAGGGACAAAGGCGAATTTGACCTCGCTATTATGGAATATAGTAAGGCGATACGACTCAAGCCGGATTTTGCTGAGGTTTACGCTATTCGTGGCAATGCTCACAGCAGCAAAGGTGAAGGCGATAAAGCTATTGCAGACTATAGCAGGGCGATAGAATTGAAACCGAATTACCCGCCAGTCTATGTTATGCGCGGCCACATTCACTTGCTTAAGAGGGACTTTGATGCCGCTATCGCAGACTGCCAAAAAGTAATGAAACTCAGGCCTAATGCAGCCGATCCTTATATCACTCGTGCGACTGTTTACAGTCTAAAAAACGACTTTGACGCTGCTATTGCAGACTGTGAAAGTGCAATAGAGCGTAATCCAAATGTAGCAGATGCATATCTCATTCTCGGCATGGCTTTCAGCAACAAAAACAATTTCGACTCGGCTATTGCAAACTATACAGAAGCGATCAATTTGCAATCCAATTACCTTGACGCATATTATGAGCGAGGAAATGCTTATAGCAGCAAAGGCGAATTTGACAATGCTATAGTGGACTATACAAAGGTGATAGAACTAAATCCACATCACAGTGTTGAATGCTATTTTAATCGTGGTATCGCTTACAGCAGAAAAGGTAATTTTGATAGAGCTGTCACAGACTATACTGTAGTTCTTCGATTCCAACCTGACTATATTCCTGCCTATGCCAATCGCGGTATCGCTTATAGTAACAAAGGTGATTTTGACAAAGCTATCACAGACTATACGATAGCGATACAAACTGATCCAAAGTTTGCTGTGCCTTATCATAATCGTGGTAATGTTTACTTACTCAAGGGCGACTTTGACTCAGCTATTACAGATTATACCATCTCCATACGGCTCAATCCTAATGATGCAAGGACCTATGCCAGTCGGGGGGCAATTTACGGTATTATAGGCGAGGTTGACAAAGCTATCACGGACTGCACGAAGGCGATAGGACTTGGTCTTAATCATGCAGATATCTATTTCAATCGTGCTATTGGTTACAATAGCATGGGAAAACTTGAATTGGCTATCAGTGACTACACTAAGGCGATAGAACGTAATCCCGGTCATATCAAAGCCTATGTCAATCGCGGCGTTACCTACGGTGATGCAGGCAAGGTGAGTCTAGCAATTAATGACTTAAACAAGGCAGTGGAATTGGAACGAGATAATGCTGCAGCTTATAACAACCTTGGTAACGTTTACAGTAACGAGGGTAATTTTAACTTGGCTATTGAAAATTATGGTAAGGCGATAAAACGGAGTTCAGATGAACTAATATTTTACCATAATCGCGGTCTTGCATACTTCAGTAATAACGAATTTAGTCGAGCACGTGAAGACTATACGAAGGTACTAAAAATAGATCCCGATTATGCACCAGCCTATTACAATCGCGCAATGGCTTGGTTGCACGAACGAAGATGGGATAAAGCGAAAGCAAGCTTAACAGATGCCGCGGACAAAGGCATAGATATTACCGCCGTTTTTGATAAATACTATCAAGGCGTAGAAGGCTTTGAGAAGAAAACTAATATTAAATTGCCAAGAGATATTGTTGCAATGTTAAGAGAGAAAAAGGAACAGATTTCCACTTCACCCGTGGAGGAAAACCCGTTTGAATTTCAAAGCGAAATCGAGCTGTATTCATTTAAAGACTTCGCAGCAATGCCTCTACAACATGTGGAAGAACCTGAAACTCCATCCATACCAAGTAACTTGCTTCAACCTCCAAACCAAACACCGTCTAGCTTATTTGCAAACTAAAGAACGGACACTATGCCCGAAAAACAACGATCCAATCTCCTCATCATCATGTCCGATGAACACACACCAAAATTCAGGGGTCCCTACGGATACGCCTTGTCCAATCTTCTAATTGTAATCCAAATCCGGCAATTCTTTGAAAGTCTGAATCGGCAGTGACGAGAATCGCATTAAGTGCCATAGCAGTCGCTGCTATCCAAAGGTCATTCTCTGACAACGGTGTTCCATGTTGTTAACTCTTCACTTTTGACTCATCAAAGTCGGAGTCAAAACGCATTGGAATCTCTCCTTCTTTAATTGAGTGTAGTAAAGCTTCCGCATCTTCTGTTGTCACATCGTGTGATTTGTTAATGGCTTCCAAGATCTGTTTGGGTTGCCCTTTTCGTTCAAGTTTTGGCAAATCTTGAAGGTTTTCTAAACTTCCTGTTGGCGTTTGCGATTTCCAGACGAGGTATTCCAAATACCGCTTTAATTCTTCAATTTCAGAGACAGATAATTTCTCGACAGTATCAAGTACCCATTTTTTTCTTGCAACTGACACGGTTTTCCTCCTACTTCACGATGCCCCGGAGCTTACTAAAAACTGGTCACACAGCAATTTTCACGAACTTGCGGTACATTTTATCAGGGTTTGCAGTCCGTGTCAATGTTTTTCGGGTTTTATGCAGAGACATTCAATTGTCGGTGCAGGTTAGGAAATTGGAAGCGAATTCTAAGCGGAGTAGGTTGGGTTGAACGCAACTGAGAAAATAGATGTGCGACACCCAATACACGCCTATTCAACATATCGTCTCCACAATCAAGAACGCAGAGAAACCCAACTTCATAACGCAAGGCGTTCAGGAAAGCCGAAAGGCGTTGGGTTTCACTCGGTCTCTGGTGAATATGCCGGTCTTTGAAACAGTTTCGGTTTTCTCTGATTTGTATGCTTTTGGTTGTATCCGTTCAACCCAACCTACGATGTGATGGGAGAGTTTTTTCTCCCGGGTCTGGCGGTGAAAATCTAATCGAAAAGTGGACAATTGAATGGCTCTGGGTTTTATGGCAGAGACATTCAATTTTAACCATCAACTTGCCTCAATATCACATATTAAAGGAAACACGAGTTAATGATTAAGGTTTTTTGTCGTTATTGCTGAAGGATTCGAGATTCCGATACGCCTCTTATCCTGCTAATCTGTCCATCAGAAAAATCACGGTTTCGACAATTGAATCACTCTGTTCTGGATTAATGAAATCCACTTGACACCCTTTGCGAAACATGTTATCCTTTTAGACAGCATTGCGATTGTAAAGGACAGTGAATGGACAGAGAACACCAAAACGAACCAAATACACTTAATGAAATACTCCGAGAAATAGAAAAAAAAGCGGACACCGGGGAGTACCTCTTCCGTGGTGAATCAAAACACTTTGAGACAGTTTCTTCCAACCTCTATCGTGTTTTCCTTGAACACAAAGACTTTGATGTTGAGGCAGAACAATTTGATATAGAGGTGGTCCAAAAACGGATGCTGGAGGATGCAAAAAAATATCTCCGCAGAACGGGCACGGATTGTGACCTTCTCGTCGAAATTCAACACTATGGCGGGAAAACCAACCTCATCGATTTCACGACAGATCATTTCGTCGCGCTTTTCTTTGCATCTGAACAATTTGCTAGTGAAAATGGCAGGATTATTTGTCAAAAAAGGAAACTCCTAAATCCAATCATCAAGGAACCGCCAAAGCCAATAAGCCGTGTCGTTGCTCAAAGCAGTGTGTTTGTTCGACCGCCTGAAGGCTTTATCAGACCTGATGCTAATGATGTAATCAATATTCCTTCAGAGATTAAACTGCCCATGTTAGAGTACCTGAAGGAGATTCGTGATATATCTATTGAAACCATCTATAACGATATCCACGGTTTTATTATGTATCAGAAAGACTATATGGAATCCTATGTAGAGTTTTATATGTCCTAACTGAACAACAAGGAGATTTACGGAATGGCAACCGAAAAGGAACTCGCGCGTTATGAGCATGCCATCAAACATCTTAATAGAGCCATTGACCTGAGACCGGGGTTTGTTGCTGCTTATGTCCGCCGTGGCAATTTTCACCGCGACATCGGCAAATTTGACCTTGCAATTGCGGATTATAACCAAGCGATGAGACTCACCGGATATCCCGCTGAGGCATATTACAACCGCGGTATCGCTTACGGCATGAAAGATGAGGTTGATAAAGCTATTGATGACTTTACTAAGGCGATCCAATACGCACCGGACTATGCTGAGGCCTATTATTGTCGAGGCAACGCTTACAGCGGTAAATACGAGTTTGACCGCGCTATAAAAGACTGTGACAAGGCGATACAACTCAACCCTGATGCTGTCAATGCTTATCTTATTCGTGGTAACATCTACGGTAACAAAAGCGAGTTTGATTGTGCCATTATGGATTTTACCAAAGCGATAGAATTGCAGCCTGATACTGTTAATGTCTATGCCCTCCGTGCTAAAGCCTACAAAGCCAAAGGGAACGTTGACAAAGCTATTGCAGACTATAGCAAGGCGATAGAATTAGATTTGGACTGCGCTGAAGCGTATTACGAGCGTGGTAACGCTTATGTCCTCAAAGGCGATTTTGATCATGTTCTTGAAGACTATACGAAAGTATTAGAATTGGAACCTCACTATGGACCAGCCTATTACAATCGTGCTCTCGCTTGGTTACAAAGGCAAGAATGGGATAGAGCTAGAGCAGATCTCGTCGCCGCTCAGAATAGCGGGATAAATTTATTTCGTAACGATCCGCAAAGCGTGGTGAACTTTGAAAAGACAATTGGTGCTGAATTGCCTAAGGACATAGCTAGAATGTTAATCCAACAAGATAGTCAAACGCAAACTCCGCCCAAGGTGAAAAATCAACCATTTGAAGACCATGCTGCAATGCTAGTGCAGCAGGAAGGGGTATCTCCAACTTCGCCGATGTGGATGAACCAATTCTAGGGTCGAAGAAGGCAAACAGAGTGCATTTCAATTGCAGTTTAATCGCTAGGAGTGTGTGCCATCAAAAGGCGGCACATTGATGTATCTGGGAGATAGTTCGTCAACTATTGACTTACTGACTCATCAAAGTCGGAGTCAAAACGCATTGGAATCTCTCCTTCTTTAATTGAGTGTAGTAAAGCTTCCGCATCTTCTGTTGTCACATCGTATGATTTGTTAATGGCTTCCAAGATCTGTTTGGGTTGCCCTTTTCGTTCAAGTTTATGAACACCATGCCCGAAAAACAACACCCCAATCTCCTCATCATCATGTCCGATGAACATGCACCAATGTACAGCGGTCCCTATGGACACCCGCTCGTCCAAACACCCCACATGGATAGACTCGCTGAAGAGGGTGCCACCTTCACTAACGCTTACTGCAACTCACCGCTCTGTATGCCGTCTCGGATGTCGTTTATGACAGGGCGGTATATCCACAAAATCGGTGCATGGGACAACGCTGCACCCCTGCGTCCAGATGCTGTTACATGGGCACACAGCCTGCGCGCAGTAGGTTATGATGTTGTACTCTCTGGGAAACAACACTTCGGTGGGATGGACCAACTCCACGGATTCCAAGCACAACTCGCCCGCGATCTGCATGCAGAACGACAACACGGACTTACCGACTGGGAGAACGGCACACCGCCAGCACCCCGTCCATGGCAAGGGTTAGCACAAGCGCGTCCGGGAACAACTGAGGAAATCGAAGTCGATGACCTCGCGGAAGCAGAGGCACTTGCGTATCTCCGAGACCCAATACGACAGGAACAACCGTGGGCACTCAACGTCTCATTTATCGCACCCCATTTCCCGCTCATCGTACCCCAACGGTTTTGGGATCTCTATCCGCTTGACGAAATCGATCTCCCGGATATTCCAGAGGGACACCTCGAAAACCAGCACCCCGTCTACCAACGAATGCGACGTATGTTCGGTTGTGTTGATTTTCCCGAAGAACTCGTCCGTCGCGGGAGAGCCGGTTATTATGGCTTGATTACCTATCTTGACGAAAAAATTGGCAACCTGCTCAAAACACTTGAAGAGACTGGGCAGTTGGAGAGTACCGTTGTCATCTATACCAGTGACCACGGTGAAATGAACGGTGAGCACGGTATGTGGCGGAAATCTAATTTCTATGAGGCATCCGCTCGCGTCCCGCTACAGATTATGTTCCCTGACGAGATAGCCGCCGGTAGACAGATTGATGAAGTCGTTTCGCTTGTGGATTTAACGGCAACGCTTATCGATATTGCAGGCGCGCAATCCATCCATCAACTTGATGGGGATAGTCTGTTGCCTTTGATGCAACGTAACGCAGGCGATTGGAAAGATTTCGCTTTCTCCGAATACCTTGCACACGGTGTCCAACGTCCGATGGCGATGCTGCGAAAAGGGCAATATAAATTCAACTATAGCCTCGGCGATCCACCAGAACTTTACGACATCGCCGAGGATCCAGGTGAATTTCGGAATCTCGCCAGTGATAAGACTTATCAAACGATTTGCCAAGAACTTGAAGCGCAACTATTGATAGAATGGAATCCCGTTGAAATCGAAAAACAGGTCCGCGCAAGTCAAAAAGCCCGCATTCTGATAAATCAGGTCACTCAAGGACAATGGAGGAAACCTCCAGAGTAGGGGTTGCCAGCTATCGGTTAAGAGTCATTTGTAATAATCTCCTCTGACTTGGAGCTCTCCGAGAAGCAATCATTAAACTTCCGCTTTTTTGACTTTTGTGTGCAATGGATAATTTGGGCGTGACCTCGTTTTTGCCTTGAAGGATCTACTGAAGTATGTTATGCTGAAAGCACCAAAAATCGAAACAATTCTTGCCTCGGAGTGTGTTAATGTCTCGTTCAAGCGAAAAACGACCCAATCTCGTCTATGTTTTCGCGGATCAACTCCGCTACCAATCGTGCGGCTACGCTGGGGATACCCGCGCACGGACACCTAATATTGATCGACTGGCTACGGAGGGCGCAAATTTCTGCAACGCCGTCTCTGGTAGCCCGATGTGTGCCCCATATCGCGCCTCACTTTTCACCGGCAAATACGCCAGCAGCACCGGCATGGCGATTAATGAACTTCGGATGAACCCGAATCATGACTGCCTCGGACATGTTTTGCATCGCAACGGCTATCAGACCAGTTATATCGGGAAATGGCATCTATGGGCAAATCAATTGGGAAGGCACAATGACCCGAAAAATTCTTACATTCCGCCCGGACCGCAGCGACTCGGTTTCGATGGAGAGTGGGCGGCATACAATTTTCATCATCTCTATTTCGACACCTATTATCACAAGGACTCGCCTGAAAAGATTGTGCTTCCCGGATATGAGCCAGACGGACAAACCGATTTAGCGATTGATTACCTGCAAAGGGCATCAACACGGAGCGATCCTTTCGCGCTTTTCCTCTCAATCGGAACACCGCACGATCCGTGGACACCAGAGAACGTTCCTGCCGCCGATTATGAAATGTTCCGAGACATCGACTTCCCGCTGCCCCCGAACTATCGTGATGAAAATGACCCTTATGGCGATACATGGGCGATGATGTCTCCCGCAGATCGCGCCAAACTCCCTGAATGGATGCGCGTCTACTACGCAATGACGACCAATCTGGATCGGAATATCGGGCGGTTGATCCGCGCCATTGACGACCTCGGACGACGCAACGATACAATTTTCGTCTTTACCTCTGATCACGGTGAAATGTTTGGTGCCCAAGGTCGCCGGGCAAAAAATATCTTTTATGAAGAGGCGGTACGTGTCCCGTTTCTCGTCCGGTGGCAGGGTCAAATTCCAGACGGACATATCTCGGATGCATGCCTGAACACACCCGACATCATGCCAACACTGCTATCAACGCTGAATCTACCGGTTCCTGAAGAGGTAGAAGGCACCGATTTAAGCAAAGCCGCTTTCAACCAACCGACCAGTGAACCCGAAGCAGCGTTCATGCAGGGCATGGGATGCACCGCGAAGTGGGAAGACGGTTATGAGTGGCGCGCCCTCCGTACAAAGCAACATACGTATGCTGTCCACCGTCCTGATCGCAGTGAGAAACTTTTCGATAATATCACTGATCCCTTCCAGACCCGTAACTTAATTGATGTCCCTGAATCAACCGAACTCCGAAAGCACTTCCGAGCGATGTTGCAGCAGCGCATGGATGCACTCAACGACACCTTTGAGGCGTGTACATGGTATCGCGATAATTGGACCGAGGATCGGATCATTCTCCGCACTGCGACATTGGCATAGAATAAGGAGATAACACCGTGGATAAAAAATACCGTATTCAAAACGTTGAGATGATACCGAGTCCATCCCTTGTTGTCTATCTCGCGCAGGTGCAGCAAAACATTGAACATGCGATTGCTACCGTTAAGGGAGATGTCTCAAAGCTCAGACCGCATGCGAAAACGCATAAAACTGCAGAGATCATCGCTATGGAGCGCGAGGCAGGCATCCTTAAGCACAAGTGTGCCACCCTCCGCGAAGCAGAGATGTTAGCGCAGAACGGAATAACCGATATTCTGATTGCCTATCAGATGGTGGGCCCGAATGTCAACCGTTTTGTCGCGCTGCAGCAGCAATATCCCGATGCGGATTTCAAGGTTATTGTCGATCACACAGCAGCAGTAACCGCACTCTCGGCAGAAGTGACCAAGTTTGGCTTAACAATCAAAGTCA
Organism: Candidatus Poribacteria bacterium; assembly: GCA_963668035.1. GTDB lineage: Bacteria > Poribacteria > WGA-4E > WGA-4E > WGA-3G > WGA-3G. The sequence continues at coordinate 4,503,862 of OY764073.1, forward strand.
TGCTGGACCTGGATGTCGGAATGCATCGCACAGGCATCCCTGTCGGCGATACTGCCGTGAACCTCTACACGCAGATTGAAGCGGCAGACGGTTTGCAACCGTCCGGATTGCACGTCTACGATGGACATATCCACGATGAAGATATTGTTGAGCGGAGGGTGTCCTGCAGCAAAAGCCTCGCACAGGTCGCAGAGATGCAAAATAGACTGACTGCTAAAGGGCTGGACGTGCCTTTAATTGTGATGGGCGGCACACCGACATTCCCGATCTATGCAGAGACACCGGGGGTAGAAGCATCCCCGGGGACATTCGTTTTCCACGACTACGGCTATACAACGCATTTTCCTGACCTCGGCTTTACGCCTGCAGCGTTACTCCTGAGCCGTGTAATTAGCATTCCTACGCCGCATCGGATTACGCTTGATTTGGGACATAAAGCCATCGCCGCAGATCCTGAGGGCGTGCGTGGTGTCGTTTTAAATGTTGAGAGTGCGGAGGTAGACAAACAGCATGAGGAGCATTGGGCGATTAACGTCCCTGACAGCACACCGATGCACATCGGGCAAGAGATTTACGTCTGTCCAACCCATATCTGTCCATGTGTCGCGCTGCACCCATTTTACTATGTCATAGATACCGATGGATATTGTCGAAATACATGGAAAGTCACTGCGCGCAATCGGAGTACTAAATGAAAATCAAATTCATTATAGGAAGGACTGAAGTTAAGGCAATTATACCATCTGCAAAACTAATTCACAACGGAATGTTTTTCATGGCCACGGAAAGAACGGTGCGGGGACATTTGCTGCCCAACTGATGAGCGACCACACAACCGCCATGCTGAATTCCCCGAAAACCATGCCTAAGAAGAATGGGCGTAGTCGCTGATACTGCCGAATCCCACTGTAACGTAAAATCGGCGTTTTGATACCCCACGCAATTAGCACAGGAAACCAGAACACAATGAGTGTCCACGAAGCCGATAATGCATACCCAAGTGGATGTAGGGGCCACCACCAATATAGCATTCTCAGGACTACTAACCCAGTTGTCACGAGCGCGCCGATGCCGAAAAAGAGTCCGCCTGTTGTGCGGATATCCGTGCCTAACCCTTCCATCGCCGCGACATTGTCTTGAAATGCCCAAAGTGGGTTCCCGCGATAGGTGTAGCTATACATATAGTTGGCACCGTGGGTATAGGGAAGCCATAGATGGATCGCCGCTGCGGTTATGAACGCCAACGTACAACCTAACACGAACACCCCTACCAATGACCGATAAGACATGCCGACCCGATCCCGGATTTTTAAGCCGTCAAGGAAGCCTGTTAGGATTAACCCGCGCTGATCGCGAGTGAAAATCGCATCGAGGAACGATAACACCGTGAGACTTTGCGCACCTAATGAGGCTTTGCTCGCGACGAGTTGATATAAATCTAACGGGCGAAACGATGTTTCTGTCATTAGCAAGCCGCCTTCCGCTGTACTGCGCGCCATCACAACCGCAACAATACAGATATAAACCAGTATCTCAAATGCCGCAAACCCTAAATTCAGTCCTGCTGTGTAACACCACCCTATCGCGAGGATCAAACTGATAATGAGTCCCCAAACCGCCGTGCGATACGGTAAAAGTTCCTCCCGATCATCCGCTTGCGTTGCAGTGAATGCGCGGCGAAACACACGCCGGAAATGCGGAAGTCCCATGTAAATAAAAGAAACTACGAGTACAATATAAGCACCCGCGACTTGGTAACCGATATAGAGCCGAGTTGGATAGAGCGGCATTCCACTTACCCGTAACCCCAACATTGCTGCAACAACATCTTGAAGCCGCGTGAGTAGGAAAAAGAACCATAGACTGAAAAGGAGTTGGGTCGGTAATAGATAGAAAAACCCTACCGCCGCGAAGGAAAGAAAAATAGGTGTGTAAGCGATAGCATTAAAAGGTTGCTCCGTGAAATATTGATTGAGTAGGTACCGTAGCGAGAGATTCGGAATTTGGGGCCAGATTTCATGAAGTCCGTTTAACGTAAAGATGAAGGCAGGCAGCGCAAACCCTAACCACATGAGTCGGTTCCGAAGAAAACCTCGGCCCTCGTGGACGAACTCAAGCGGAAGCGAAACTAATGGAAACGAGAGTTTCTCGTTTTCAACCCACTGTTTGCGCAAAATTGCTGCTAAACAGAGAAATGCAGTGAACACTAAAAAGACAAGCACACCCCAAGCACACAACGGTTCTAACCATGCGTGCCACGGAATAGCATCGCCTGTTTGGCTGCCTTCATAGAAACTGATGGCGATAGCGGTTTGTCCCTTCTGTTCAGGTGAAAATGGGATCAACCACGGCTTGATATGCGGGAAGAAGAGGGTATCCCAACTGTTAGTCTCGTTGGTAAAATAGTTGACGGCAATAAGCGCAGGGATGAGTTTTTCCATGACACCGCGCGATGAAATCATTGAGGCAACGAGCATCATGCAGTAGATACACATCAACTCGCGCGGGGATAGGGCAAACCGATCGTTGAGTCTGGCAAGCAGCCGATTCCCTAATACAAGGAAAAAGAACAACCCGATCACTGCCGGCGGCAGCTGTAAAAACCCGATTTGGATGTAGGTAATGACGAGTTCTGCATAGGAGACGATGCAACATATCAGGATAACGAAGCAGATACCGAGCAGGAGGGAACGCACAGATAGGCGATTTTCGTTTGAGGAAGGCAATATAGCACACCGTCCTGTATGAAATTTAGTAGAGTTTACCACAACTTCAGAAAGTTGTCAAAAACAACGGGTCAAAAACAACGGGATGGGTACATCACGAGACGCTGCGATATTGATATGCTGAGAAAATACCGAAGCGCATTTATTAATTTTTGTAACCAGTCTTCAGTTACATACGTTACTTATAGTATGAATAACTCTGCTTATCTATGGACTGAAGCAATGCCGAACGAATCGCTCCAATCCTTTGCTGAGATTAACCCACTTGTTGGATTACCTCCGAGGACGCTACGTTTGTACAATGCTTTGGAGGTCTTTAAAAAAAGATATCGTTCTTCCGACAACCCCGAGTGGTTTCGCATGCCACGCCGCGACCCGCTGCTGCAAAAGATCGGTTTTTCTAAGACAGATATTGAAAACGGTCTGCAAGAGCTGGTACAGGTGAATCTTTTGCAAATCCGCGAGGGACAAAATACAAAATGGTATTGTCTGAAATAGCATGCAAACGCGCGAATATCTTGTAGAAATTCCGCCCCTGATTTTAGCGTCCGCATCGCCGCGCCGCTCAGCGTTGCTATCACAGATTGGGTTAACATTTCAAATACATCCGAGTGATATTGACGAACCGCCGCATAACGTCTACGCAAACGAGCCTGCAACTGAAGTCACAAAAGAACTTGCTACGCTAAAGGCTGCAGATGTCACACGGCATTACAGTCACGGACTAATTATCGGCGCAGATACGTTGGTCTCCTTAGATGGAGAACTGCTCGGTAAACCCACTGACGCTGCAGACGCGTCGGTGATGTTGTCGCGCCTGAGCGGCACACACCACGAAGTCGTGACAGGTGTGGCACTAATTGACGCAGCAGCAGGACACCATAGTGCCTGGGCAGAGACGACACAGGTCTATTTTCGGCGGTTACATGCTGCCGAGATCGCCGCCTATATTGAAAGCGGAGAGGCATCGGACAAAGCTGGTGCTTACGGAATTCAAGGCCGGGGTGCCGCTTTTGTTCGGCGGATTGAAGGGTGCTATTTTAATGTCGTCGGGCTGCCATTAGCAAGTTTAGTAGAACATCTCTCGAATTTTCCATCCAATGTCCGCAGCTAAAAATTACACACCCACCAACGGATACACCGAAATCGTGAAGCCCGGCGATATGGGGATCACAAAACTCCATTTCGGGATCCTATGTCTCGCGCCTGAAGCAACCTTCTTTGATCATTCTGACGATACGGAAGTTGCACTGATCGCATTAGGCGGAGACTGTACCTTATTGGTCGGGCATAATGGCAATAAGGCGTACGGGATTTTGGGGGAGCGTCCGGATGTTTTCCACGGAGAGGCGTGCATCGCTTATATCCCACATCACACAACTTATGAGGTCCTCGCAAACGCGACGGGCGTCGAAATTGCGGTGTGCAAAGTGGCATCTCACTCGGAATCCGCAGCCGTTATCTTAGCCGCGGGTGAAACTGTCAATCCAAATGAAACGCACCTTAGCATTCGCGAGCAGGTCTTTTCAAGGACAATGCCTACCGGAGCAGAAGCCATCTGCCTCCAGCGGTTCCAAAATGCCGATGGTGTCGCTGTTTTCGACATCACGCGCACCACCGGAACAGCGCGCGTACGGTTGTATCACAACGATGTGTTCGCTGTTCCGGAGCAAGATAGCGTTGTGTTGCTGAAGTCTGGAGGCGTTGGTTATCAGTTATGGATTCAGCCAAATTGCTGACCCGGTAGATGCGACTTTTCGGCTGCGGGGCTAAAGGGGGACATTCCTAACCGCACCATTGCTACTCGCCTTCGATGAGTTCGCCGCCTTTTTTGAGAAAAGCGACAGCACTCCTCGAAATTTGAACCTTTACCTCTTGGTTATTCAATTCTCCAATGACAATGAGCATCGTGTTTTTATCGTTACTGAGCCCAAGGATTTTGCCGTGAAGTCCGCCGTTAGTTACGATTTCATCGCCTTTAGACAGATTCTCCAGCATATTCTGGTGTTTTTTGCGTTTCGCTTGTTCCGGGCGGAGTAACAAAAAATAAAATATTGCACCCATTGCAACAAATAAAAAAAGTGGACTTAACAAACCTTCCATTCCCATGGAATCCCTCCTAAAGAATCAGCATGGCATCGCCATAACTGTAAAAACGGTAGTTCTGTTGGAGTGCCGCTTGATACGCTTGCTGAATCAAATCCTGTCCAGCGAAAGCACTCACAAGCATAAGTAAAGTTGATTTCGGTAGATGGAAGTTCGTAACCAAGGCATCTACCACATTAAATTGGTATCCGGGATAGATAAAAAGTTCGCTATAACCGCTATAAGGGCAGACACTTCCGGTCGCACCGGCAGTTTCCAGTGAACGCACCACTGTCGTCCCGATCGCAACAATTTTCGCACCTGCATCTTGTGCCGCACGGATCCGCCGCGCTTCCGTTTCACCGAGCTGGATATATTCGGCGTGCATCTTGTGCTTCTCAATATTTTCAACGTTCACCGGTTGGAATGTCCCCGGACCAACGTGTAGGGTTAGCGTTACGATCTCTATCCCCCTCTCTTTCAAAGTTTCCAGCAACGCTTGTGTGAAATGCAACCCGGCTGTCGGGGCAGCAATCGCCCCTTCATGCGCCGCGTAAACAGACTGATACCGCACCTTATCTTCAGCATTCGGTGGGCGACGAATATAAGGCGGTAAAGGCATAATGCCAACCTCGGCAAGAATGGTTGAAAACCCCGCGTTCGGATCATAGTCAAACCGAACGATACAGTGCCCATCATCAGGTTTCGCCAGTACCTCCGCTATCAGTTTAGCGTTACCGAACGCCACGTGTGTCCCGATTCGGAGGTTCCGTCGCGGTTTCGCGAGCACCTCCCAAGTATCGGGTGCTTTTTCTCGGATCAAGAGCAGTTCTATCTTACCCCCAGTGCCAAGCTTATTACCGATTAAGCGTGCCGGGATCACCTTCGTATCGTTGAGAACTAACAGCGCCTTGCTCGGCAGGTATTCCCCGATCTGCGAAAACTGGGTATGCTGAAAAGCGCAGGTGTCACGGTCAACTACCAAAAGTCGGGACGCATCGCGCTGTTGCAGCGGGTTTTGCGCGATCCGATCAGGCGGGAGGTGGTAATCGAAATCTGTGAGTTTCATAATTTGCGGTAGCGGTCACAACTAATAGAACAACGACGTTTGTGAGTTTATCGGATAATCGAAATATTCATAAGCCGCATCGGTCGCGACGCGCCCGCCCGGTGTCAGTGCCAAAAAACCCTCTTTAATATAGTAAGGTTCATAAACCTCTGAAATCGTACGCTCATCCTCACTGAGCGCGACAGCGAGTGCTTTAAGCCCGGCACGTCCGCTGAAATTTTCAATCAGTGCCTGAAAGTAGGCATAATCCTGTTTGTTCAATCCGCGTTCATCTATATCAAAGAAGTCGAGGGCCGCCTCCACGGTTTCAAGCGAAAGTCTACCGTCGCCTTTGACTTCAGCGTAATCTCTAACGTTGGCGAGGAGTTTATTCGCAATGCGCATCGTGCCGCGCGCACGGCGTGCTAAGGTATATTCTGCGTCTGCATCAATATGAATATTAAGTTTAGCACTGTTGATACGGATCGCCTGTTGGATGTCTTCTGCTGCATAGTAATCGAGGTGGATACGGATGCCGAACCGATCCCGAAAAGGACCCGCAAGTGAGCCTTCACGTGTTGTCGCACCCACCAACGTGAACGGGTCAAGCGGCACTTGCATAACATCCGACCCAGGCCCTTGACCGATCATTAAATCGAGTTGATAATCTTCCATCGCCGGATAGAGCGATTCTTGGACGTACCCTTTCACCCGGTGGATTTCGTCAATAAAGAAAATATCACCCCGTTCAAGATTCGTCAGCATTGCGGCTAAGTCTAATTTTTCCATAACGGGACCGATCGCCTGTTTAAAATTGCTCTGAATTTCATTGGCGATGATCCTCGCAAGCGTCGTCTTCCCAAGCCCCGGCGGACTCACAAGTAGCACATGCTCCAAAGCTTCACTCCGCTTTTTGGCGGCTTCAATGTGGATACGGAGCTGTGCTTTCGCTTTTTCCTGCCCGATAAATTCGTTCAGGGTTTTCGGACGGAGACTATATCCAAACGCATCATCTTCAGATAAATCTAATATTTTATCGTTATCCATTTCGTTTGTCCTTGAACATAAAGACTAATTTCGGATATAACGCAGTGCCTGTTTAATTAAATTCTCGCGTTGTGCAGAGTCTCCGAGAACTTTTCGCGCTTTTTCGACAGCTTGTTCCGCTTCAAGTTCCGAGGCACCCAGATTCACAAGCATCGCAATCACCTCCGCATCCGGTGCCATAGATTTTGAACCGTCAACGTCCCCTTCAAATTTCATTTTAACGATATGCTTTTTCAGTTTCGTAATGATAACCTGTGCAAGGTCTCTGGTTACACGTGGCACCCGCATCAGCGTCGTAACTTCTCCGCGGTTCACAGCGCGTTGGAATTGTAAAGGCGACAACCGCGCGACGATGTTTTGCGCGAGTGCCGGACCTACACCATTCACAGTCAATGCTAATTCAAAAATTTTCTGGGCATCCCTTGAAGGAAACCCGTAGAGCGTAATCTTGTTTTCACGGTTTTGGTAATAATACGTATAGAAGGTAACGGTGTCCCCTATAGGCGGTAAACCCGTTACGACCCTCGGCGGCACATCAAGCGTATACCCGATACCGTTGACCTCTACGATAACCTGCTTTGTCTCTTTATGGACGATAGTGCCTTTAATATAAGAGATCATCTTGTCTTTCCTTTTATGTGCCGTGGTTAAGCCGCAGCTTCTAAAAGGTTATCAGGGATATCGAAATTCGCATAAACCTTTTGAACGTCATCGAGTTCATCCAGCGAATCCATAAGTCGTAACATCCGTTCCGCTTCTTTCCCTTCAAGTTTCACCGTATTTTGTGGAATCATACTGATTTCAGCGAGTTGCACTTCAGCAGCTGTCTCCTGAATCGCTATTAGCACGCTATCGAACATCTCAAACGGCGTAACGATTTCCATACTTGTGTCGGAGGCGGTTACATCTTCAGCACCCGCTTCAACCGCTGCCATGAACAGTTCTTCTTCATCGATACTCTCAGGCGCAACGACGATCAATCCGCATTTATTGAATCCCCAAGCGACACACCCGCGTTCCCCGATTCTGCCTTCGTGTTTGCTAAAGGCGTGCCGAATCGCTGCAATAGCACGATTGCGGTTGTCGGTCAGCACTTCTATCATCACGGCGACCCCGCCGGGGCCGTAGCCTTCGTAAAGGATTTCTTCGTAAGTTTCACCTGCAAGTTCGCCGGTACCACGAAGCACCGCTTTTTCTATGTTATCGTTAGGCACATTGCTCGATTTTGCAGCCGCAATGGCGGTTCTCAGACGTGGATTCGTATCTACATCCCCACCACCGATCCGCGCAGCCGCTGTAATTTCTTTCACCAACTTGGAGAAAAGTTTGCCGCGCCTGGAATCGTTCGCCGCTTTTTTATGTTTGATTGTTGACCATTTAGAGTGACCTGACATAACCCCTTCCTTTCTGAAGAATTATGGTAAAATCTAAAGATACTTTCACACTTAGGCGGGCAATCTCGCCGCCGCTGGCGAGGTTTCCTAACCTCGCCAGTTCACATTAATTCTAAACTTTACTATAAAATTAGACTGGACAAAGATCAGCATCTTATGCTACACTTATTACATTCCTTATTTTTCAGGCGTTTAACGGAGTTCGCTATGAAACCTTTTGTTCTTAAAATTGCTGACCGTCCCGTAGAACGACTACAGCGTATCAATGCTGAAAATGAACCGCTTGATGTAAATGTGCAAACTGAACTTTATTCACGCGAGGCTAACCGTGTTGCTGAAGATGGCACATCGCAATCCCGGCAGTTGAACGAGCTGATTTACGCGACTTTCGTTCAATTTCTTCAGGATACTGCTGAACCGGAGGTCTTTCTGCCCTTTGAACGGCTTGCCCAACATCCCTGCCATCAATATCTGTTGATCCTTTCCGTCTCCTGTTCTCATGAACTCTTTGAGATCTGCCAAAGGCAGACAGGGACAAATGCCTCTGTACTGAACTATGGCGGCTATGAGATAACGATCAGACCCCGCAGACACGTCTTAGATACCGTAGCCTATCTGGTCGCACCCGATAAATATACGCTCTTTATACGAAAGGTCCGAGAAAATAGTGCTGACCGCATCTACAGAAGCGATTTTATTAACCTCGCCCGGAATTCACCACCACCATTTAAACTGGATACCCGCGATATAATGGAGAGCTTGCGACTCCAGCTGACTGGTGAAAGCGAACAACCTTTACCGATAGAACAGTTACTCATGTTTCCACCGAGTACCGAAGATACAAACGCCTCGCGCATTAAAAAGTGTCCTGAATGTGGCGGCAGTGTCCGCAGACTCGGTAAAGGAGCCGAGTTCTGCTTAGAGTGCGATTGGGATAATCTACCGCCGCTCAGACAGGCACGATAACTTACCGAAAGCCACTTTGCACAATATGCAGCACAATTGCCGTATTACCCACAGCGAGTACCGCGCCGACAACCGTTTGGAGGAGCGTGTGACGTTTCCGATAAACCCGCGCCCATGAAATCAACGGCACCAACAGAAATAGCCAGCCAAATTGTGGACTAACCAGCATAACGAGAACCGTAACGCAGCCCGTGGCAACGCTACTGTGGAAACTGATTTTCCAAATCGGGGTAATTGCCGAAAAAATCAGGCTATTCGCGATATAGGCGACTCCCGCCCAAACAATTTCACGGGCAGCACCGAGCCGATAGAGCAGCACCGTACCGATAATCATACTTACAAGGGTACAGCATAAAGGTAAGAGGCGTTCCTCTCTGTTCTGTAGATGTAAATCGCTCACTTTGGAAAACCGGACCATCAGGACTATGGATAGCACCGGCAGCACCGTAACAAATAGCACGACAATCCCTAACCAGCGGAGCGCGTTTTGCGGGTCCGCATGTTTTTGGACAACGCCGGCAGCCGTGGCGATCGTCACCAAAAATGGACTAAATAAGACAGATGTTCCCCACGCCAGACCTGCCGGAATTGTTGATAAATTGCGACGCACCATCTATTAATTTGACGTTTCCAAAGTTTTGAAGAAATTAACTAAATCTGTCCCGTGGGTCCTGGCGTTGACCGCTTTATCAATTGACACAATTTTCCCCGCTTTATCAATGATAATTGCCATGCGCTGGATTTTACCATCAGGCGCGTCTGTTGCACCATACAAAAGCGAGAGATGACGATTGGTGTCTACCAACAGCGGGAAGTTCAACTGATTTTCTTCCGAAAATTTCTGACGCGAAGCTGCGTCATTATGCGTGATCCCGAAAATTTGTGCATCATGTTTCGCAAAACTACTCGACTCATCACGGAGCGAGCAAACTTGCGCCGTTCAGCCACGCCCGAAGTCGCGCGGGTAGAACGATAACACAACATGCTTTTTCTCAATCAACGCGCTCAGCTGATGAATTTTACCCGTGCTATCAGCAGCAACGAAGTCTGGTGCAGGTTGTCCAACTTCTATCTTCGGGAGCACCTTCTTAAGCAGTGCAACCACATCTTTACCGTGTGTTTTGACGTTCACTTCTCTATCAATCGCGCGGATATATCCCGCCTTATCAATGATAAAAGTCGTCCGTTTTGAAGCGTTGAACCTTTCAATAATACCGCTATACTGATTGCTCACCACAAATTCAGTATCCGCTAAGAGTGAGAAACCGAATTTCTCTGCTGCCCTAAACCGCTTATGCGAGTCCACAGTATCGACACTGATACCGAAAAGGACACTCTCAGTCGCTTCTATCTCGCTCAAATGATCCCGGAGCGAGCAAAGTTCTGCTGTTCAGCCGCCGGTAAAATCTTTTGGATAAAATGCAAGAACGATATTCTTTTTACCGAGATAGTCGCTAAGACTCCGCTCAACGCCTTCTTCATCTTTCAATGTAAAGTCTGGGGCGATCATCCCTACTTTTAGTGTGTCTGGAGTTGTCACTGCCTTCTCCCCTGAAGCTGCTGCAATTAAAATCACTGTCGTGAGGATAACAGCCAACACGCTTCCATTAAGCCGCGTTTGAAACATCGCGTTATGCCTCCGTTAATATGTTAGTTAATGAAATTATACGCTATTTTCTTATGTGTGTCAAGTATTTCACTTTGAGATAACGCCCTGTTCTTCGAGCCAGATTTTCAATGGCACATCGGCATCCTTCGGTGAAAAATGTCCATTTGCATTCGTGCCACCACCGAGCAGCTGCTGTCGGATCGGGTCGTTCCGCGCAAACAACTCCTCTGGAATCGTCATATCGTCCTTGCTCCGTAACCAACGGTAGCCGTATCCGTAAAAGAGTCCCTTACGCGTAATGTCGGAGTCATTTTCGCTGCGGGCGTGCCATATCCGACGATCAAAGAAAACCGCATCCCCTGGCTTGCAACAGACAGGCGTTGCACCCTCCGGCAACGATCCATCTTCGGGACGTTCAAGTTTATCCCACAGATGACTTCCCGGAATAACATAAAAATTCCCACGTCCTGTTTCGGAACAATCGGAGAGCCAATAGACAACCTTGATAGAGAGCCGCGGGCGCGGTGAGCTTTCGATCTCAATGTTAACGCGTCCACTGTCTTGATGCCAACCGAGGGGAGCAGGCTTGCCGCGAACCGTCTCCGGACGCGGCGGCGTAACAATGAAATGGCTGTGATAGGAGTAGATATTCCACCCCAAAATGCCCCATACTTTCGGGAACGTTTTGTACCAATCCAAAATATTGACGAAAATCTGATCTCTGCCGAGGAAGTTCGGGTAGAAAAAGTTGCTGTGCTCAGTCATCTGGTTTTTGGTGTACGGATCGTACCCTGCATCAAGATGGCTCTGATAGATGCTATCCACCCGTGCTTCAAGCCGTTCAACGAGGTCTAACGGCAGCGCGTTTTCAACACTGAAATACCCATCCGCATTTAGACTGTTGCGTTGTTCGTCAGTAATCTGATGTTGTAGATGCCGTTCATCAAGCATAAATTCGATCTCCAATTGCGGCAATGCTGCATCGTAGCATAGGAAACCGTTAGTTTCCTGTGCCTCTTTCTCGTAGCATAGGCTGTTAGCCTGTGTCTCTTTCTCGAGAATTGGGTACATCAAATTAATCGGGTAAAGGCCCCTCTATCTGATCCACAAGGTGAATAGAATGAATCACATCACGGAGGTCTGTAAGCGGCACTGTCCGATTGCGGACACTCTCAACGAAGTGTCGATGCATCGTTAGCACACCTTCATAGCTCGGTTGATCGCGCTGATCGACCCCATCGACCTCCCAGCCGCCCATAACATTCCTGTTGTTATCTTCATAAATTTCGATCTCTTCAGGAATCTTCATGTAACAACCGACACCGACACCGTGCAATTCGGAACGTAGCACACGTCCGCCCGATGCACGACTCCCAAAAAGCACCCCTGTAACGTTGTTATCGAAACGGACGAAGGCGGTGTAGAAGTTGCGTTGTTCCGCCCCGAATGTATCGCGATGCGCCGTGACTTCCACCGGTTCACCGCCTGCCATATACCGGAGCAGATCCACAACGTGACAAACATCGTTCCAAAGCGTTGTCGTAAACTCTCGGTTTCCGCCCAACATCTGTTTATTAAAAGTGGTGACAGCTAGAGTAACAGGCCCCTTTTCTGCGACTCGCCGGATCGCTTCGCGTGTCACAGCAGCATATCTCCGCTGAAACCCGACCATACAATAGACATCGTTCGCAACCGCTGCGTCCAATAATTGCTGCGTTTCATCGCTGTTCGCACCGGGCGGTTTCTCTATGAACAGGTGCTTGCCAGCATTGAGACAATCCAAAGCAGGTTGTAAAATCCACTTCTCGTTCATCACGCAATAGACGACATCTAAATCTAATGTATCCAACATTTTCCGGTGGTCTGTGAAGGTATGCGGAAACTCGTATTTCTGCGCGACTTGCGCGAGTTTCCCCTCATCTAATTCACACGCCCCGAGCATTTCAACAGCATCTTCCAGGCGGTTAACGCTCGGGTAATGCGCCCCTTGACTCCGACCTCCTGCACCAATAAATCCTGCTTTAAGCATTGCGATTTTCCCCTTGTTTGTATTCCGTAAATTGTGTACCCCTACTTTAGCAAAAAATTAAGTCAATTGCAAGGAAATTTTAGGGTTTACCCTTCCCTGCCCAAATATTTGCATATCCCTTTCAAATTTATTCTGTCAAAAGACTTGAATTCTCTTAACTGTTTGTGGTATTCTTAAAACCACATTGGTTTTCAAGAGATATGTTCGGAAATCTACAGGTTTAATTCATCGGAGGAATTTATGCCAGTTTTTGATGCAGAAGCCTTAGAATTTTGGGAAGAGAACGGTTACGTCGTTGTACCAGAAGCGGTACCCCTCGAAAATTGCCACGCCGCAGAACAAGCCGTCTGGGATTTTCTTGAGATGGATGGCGATAATCCGGAGAGTTGGTATCCTGACCCACCCCGCCGAAGCATCATGGTGGAAATTTATCAGCACCAAGCGTTGTGGGACAACCGCCAATATCCGCGCGTTCATCAGGCGTTCTCAGAAATTTGGAGCAACGATAAACTCTGGGTCAGTTTTGATCGTGCCAGCATGAACCCGCCGGAACGTCCCGATTGGAAATTCACCGGACCTTACCTACATTGGGATATGTCCTTAGACGATATGCCGGTCCGTTTAAGGGTGCAAGGTGTGCTCTATCTGGCAGATACACCGGGCAATCAAGGCGCGTTTACCTGTATTCCGGGTTTCCATCGGAAGTTGGAAGCATGGTTAAACGACCTGCCTGAGGATGCCAACCCCCGCGAAGTCGTACGAGAATACCAAACCGAGGCTGTCCCTATCGCTGGGAAAGCCGGTGATCTCGTCATCTGGCATAGCGCACTACCCCACGGCAGCAGCCCAAACTCTGCCGAGCGGCCACGGATGGCGCAGTACATCACCATGTCACCGGCACCCGATGACGGCAAAGCGACAAGCGAAGGTCGTGTTAAAGGATGGCGCGAACGATTAACAGGACTCGGAAAAGAGGCGAAGGAGAAAGAGCATCACCACGGTAAAACAGCCGAGTTGACACCTTTAGGCGAGAAACTCCTCGGTCTTGAACCGTGGGTTACGTAATGCCGCTCTATCGTTAACAAAAAACGTGGGTGCTTCAACCCGCTCGCCGGTGTGCAGCTGGTGCCTAAAGGAGATCAGACATGACAGATCTATTCGCAGCACGCGCACAGATGGCGATGTCCCTTGCATTTCACATCATTTTCGCGGCAATCGGCATAGCGATGCCGTTATTGATGGTGATTGCCGAAGGGCTCTGGCTCAAAACGCGGGAAGAAGTTTACTTGACGCTGGCGAAGCAGTGGGCAAAAGGCACAGCGATCATGTTCGCTGTCGGCGCAGTCTCAGGCACCGTTTTATCTTTTGAACTCGGCTTGTTGTGGCCCAATTTCATGGCTTACGCCGGACCGATCATCGGCATGCCGTTTTCGCTGGAAGGGTTCGCCTTCTTCTTGGAAGCGATCTTCTTAGGGCTTTACCTCTACGGCTGGGACCGCATCCCGAAATATGCACACTGGTTCGCCGGTATGATGGTGCTGCTCGGCGGCACATTCTCCGGCATCTTCGTTGTGACTGCCAACGCATGGATGAACACGCCTACCGGGTTCTCAATCGTCAATGGTGAGGTGACAAACGTTGATCCGATTGCGGCAATGTTGAACCCTTCTTCATTCAGCCAGGCACTTCACATGACAATCGCTGCCTTTCTTGCAGTCGGATTTGCCATCGCCGGCATCCACGCCTATTTTCTTAGACGCGACCCGGATAACCTCTTCCATCGGCGCGCGTTTGCTATTGCCTTGAGTGTCGGTGCCGTGTTCGCGCTCCTCCAACCCATTTCCGGCGACATCAGTGCAAAACGGCTTGCGAAACACCAACCTATCAAACTCGCAGCTATGGAAGCACAGTGGGAAACAGAACGCGGCGCGCCTTTACGCATCGGTGGTATTCCGGACGAAGCTGCCGAAGAAACCCGGTATGCACTGGAAATCCCGAAAGCACTCAGCTTCCTCGCGCACTCCGATTTTAACGCCGAGATTATGGGACTCAAGGATGTTCCACCCGAAAATCGTCCACCTGTCGCAATCGTGCATTTCGCATTTCAGATTATGGTCGCATGCGGCATAATCCTGATGATCGCTGCTCTCCTCGGTGGTTGGCTTGCATGGAAACACAAGAGTCTCCCCAGCCAACGCTGGTATCTTCGGTTCGTTACCTTCTGCACGCCGCTCGGCTTTATCGCCATTGAAGCCGGATGGACAGTCACAGAAGTCGGGCGGCAACCGTGGGTTATCTATAACATTATGCGTACAGCAGATGCCGTGACCCCGATGCCGAACCTTGTCGTCCCCTTTATGAGTTTTACGGTGCTTTATATCTTTCTCTCAATTATCGTTTTCGTCCTCTTACGCCGACATATCTTTTTCAGTTCTTTCTGATCTTGTCTATATCAGGTTTTGTTTTAATGTGTGTAGGAACGCATAAGCCCTTCTTCTTTAATTCGGTACGGATGGCGTATTTAGAGTCGCATTTTGCTTGATTGGTGGTTCAATGCAACAAGACAAGCACTTAGCATATTTTCAACCTCTCGCCGCGTATCCTCGTGCAACGGGCCCGAAAGTGCCGCACGATAAAGATTCACGGCTCGACTCGGGTCCCCCGCCTTTTCATAACACGATGCCGCGCTAATCCGATGGACTGCTCCTTCTAACTCCCGTCCTAAGACATCAAGCATCGGGGCAATATGTTCCTCATAAGTAGCAGCAGACAACCAAAGCGGTTGTGCCGTTTCTGTCATGCCAACTTCCCACAATGCCTGTGCTTTGGAGAGTACCTCTGATTTTTGACTCATTATCTCTTTAAGTGTCTTTGTGTATGGTCTTTTAGGGGCAGACATATATTCACTCCTCCCAACGGTGGTAAGAAAACCGTATAAGATGTCCAAATGTAGAAAAGGCGCAGACGATAACATAAGCGTCTAACCCGAGTGGATTCGCTAATGCTTGTGTAATTTTTTCTCTATGTCGTCGTGCAAGTTCGGAGACTGTTTCTGTGCCGCTGATTTCAAGAACGCATTGCATGTCCAATGAGCGGTAGTCGGCACGGTCGCCATAATTCGCTACGTCTAATTGTCCAAGATTAACAATATTACGCGTAAGAATAAACGCCAGAGCTGATGCCGCCATCTCTACTATCGGTTTCGTCTGTATAGTTGCTCGTAAACGATCCGATTTCCTCTCAGTTTCCTCCGACCATGAGACTTCAAGTATAAACTCCGTTTCTTCACCCAGCCAGTCGGAAACAATGTTCTCACATGTAACCTCAAACATTGCAGGTGAAGTCGAATGCAAACGCATTACTGCTACGCAGGCAACGATATGTGCTTCAAGAAACAGACGCGGATGCCAATCGGAAACTTTTTCGATGGCACATTTAAATCTAAGCATGACGATTATACAACCTACCGAAACTGTCTTATTTTTAACTTATTCGTTCATAAAAACCAATATCTTACCTGCATTCTACCATAATTCTTGTCTAAATCCAAAGAAAATTCTTCGTCGTCTTTAGTCCTGCAGGGATAGCATATTTAGAGAACCGCGTTATTTCCGGTTTCTGCAGTCCTATAAGGACAAGATGTTTGTGATCTCGCGTGAAGATAACCTAATTATGTGCAACGGAGGCTTAAAATTCCGTTGGCTTTTTTCCCCGTCTTGTGTTATGCTTGGAACACTTGTTGCCCCGTTGGGGCTGCATCTCTACTGAACCTGAAATAGTTTTCCTCTGATACATAGACAGAGCGATCTTATGTTAACCCTTGAATTCTGTGTCGCTGGCGTAATGCTTATCTCTCTCATCATCTATATGCTGACAGGCGGTGCCGATTTTGGCGGCGGTATCTGGGACCTCTTCGCCGCCGGATCGCGCGCAAAATCCCAACGCGCTCTCATCACTCAAGCCATCGCCCCCATCTGGGAGGCAAATCACGTCTGGTTGATTGTGATTGTCGTACTGCTTTTCGTGGCGTTTCCGCTTGCATTCGCAGCCATCAGCACGGCTTTACACATTCCACTGACGCTCATGCTCATCGGGATTGTGCTGCGCGGCTCCGCTTTCGTGTTCCGTACCTACGATGTCCAATCCGAGACAAGACACCGTCGGTGGAGTCGTGTCTTCGCCATCGCTAGTGCCATTACACCTGTCATGTTAGGGATTACCTTGGGCGCGGTTGCATCCGGCACGATTCACGTTGATATGGAAAGTGGACAGGTAGATACCGATTTCATTTCAGCATGGCTTGCGCCGTTCCCGATCGCGATCGGTCTTTTCACCTTAACGCTCTGTGCATTGTTGGCGGCGGTGTATCTCACACTGGAGACGGATGACACCGCGTTGCAAGAGGATTTTAGACAACGTGCTCTCATTGCCGCAGTGAGTGTCGGAGCGATGGCGGGACTGAGTTTTCTCCTATCTGCTGAAGGCGCGCCCACAATCCGACGCGGACTCGGTAGCACAACGTGGTCTATTCCGTTTCACATCTTAACAGGCGTAGTCGCACTGTCGGCAATCTGGACGATTTGGAACCGTCAATTTCGGCTTGCGCGTCTCCTTGTCCCAATACAGGTCACACTCATCGTTTTCGGTTGGGGGTTGGCACAGTATCCGTTCCTTGTCACGCCGGACTTAACCTTTGCAAACACAGCCGCGCCAGATGCAGTGCTGCGTCCGATACTCATTATCCTCGGTATAGGCGGTGTGCTATTGATCCCTGCCTTCTGGTATCTTTACGCCGTATTTAAAGGCGCGTCTACCAGTTCCGGCAAGCGTGGTTTCTAACCGCACCCCGAAATCCACCGAAAAAACCGAAAACCTTTTCTCTTGACTCCCCCTTAATTTCCTGCTAAACTAAAAAAACTGGTAAATAAAATCATAACCCGACACTATAGGTTTTGCATATCAGTCCTGCAAATCCTTTAATCTCGTAAATCCTGATTCTGACAATTTTGGTAAAAAACTTAAAAAATAACAGCTTCTCTATCGTTTCCGTCCTGCTGTGTTTCTTCATTTTAGCCGAGGTCAACTACCCGCGGCTGGCACCGCAATCCGAGTTAGCACTCTTCGCGCTGTTAGGGTTAATAGTCGTCTTTTTGAAATACCCTATTCATTCACGTTTCGCGGAAAACCCTGTTTTTCAAGGGCTTGATGTTGCGCTTATCGGCAGTGTAATTGTCTGTTTCGGCTACGTTGTAATACAGACAGAACCAGTTTTTCAAGGCTTCTGGTTAGACGGTAAGTCTCTCGGTGACCGCGCGGGCGCAGAACTTCTCCCGGACTACATCGTCGGTGGGGTCGGACTCGTCTTAGTCTTAGAGGCGACGCGCCGTTCTATTGGCGTGACACTCCCCCTACTTTCGCTCGCGTTTCTACTCTATGCCGGCTTTGGGCAGTTTATGCCGGATGGGTTGTTCCCACATCGTGGATATTCCATGCAACGGATTGTCAGTCAGACGTTCCTACACAGTCAAGGCACCTTTGGGGTCGCACTTCGGGTGATGTTCACTTATGTTTTTCTTTTTGTCCTATTTGGCACATTGTTGGAACGCACAGGCGCGACCAGTTACGTCCTAAATTTAGCGAGGCGCGCCTTCGGTGCAAGTGCAGGCGCACCCGCGAAAGTCGCCGTACTGAGCAGCGGCATGATGGGATCCTTGTCAGGGTCCGCCGTAGCCAACACTGCGACGACCGGCACGTTTACGATCCCT
This sequence comes from Candidatus Poribacteria bacterium, assembly GCA_963668035.1. Classification (GTDB taxonomy): domain Bacteria; phylum Poribacteria; class WGA-4E; order WGA-4E; family WGA-3G; genus WGA-3G. The sequence continues at coordinate 4,522,531 of OY764073.1, forward strand.
TTGATGCAACGCTCCGGGTTTCAACCAGCGATAGCCGGCGGGATTGAAGCCGCAGCCAGCTCCGGCGGCGCATTAGTACCCCCTATCATGGGGGCAGCTGCATATATGATGTTGGAGATCGTAGAGCCTGCCGTCACTTATCTGGAGATCATCAGGGCAGCGTTGTTACCAGCGATCCTCTACTACACGGGACTACTATGCATGGTCCATTTTATAGCGAAACGCAGTACACAAAGTAGTAGGCACGCTCCGCGTGCCGTTCACGAATCTCAACAAAGTAGTAAGCACACGCCGGGGGTTTCCGTTCACAACACCCAAGAACAAGAAGAAAAATCAGAAAAACTGCTGAGTGTGCCAGGCGGCATCTTTCTCGCAGCATTTGTTACGCTCATCGTATTCCTACTGCTCGGTGCCACAGCGTTCCGGGCAGTCAGTTGGAGTCTGTTGGTTATTGTCGTGATAAGCCTCGTGAACTTTCTCTGGCAAAGAATCCGTAAGCAGCCCACGCCAACAGAGACCCGATTTTTACGAAAAGGCGTAGATTTTTTTAGACTGCCTTGTGAACGCGCGGCACAGAGCGGTGTTTCGCTAATTGCCGCCGCCGCATGCGTCGGTATCATTCTCGGGGTCGTGACATTGACAGGGATCGGTAGCAAATTACCCTCAACACTTTTACCGCTGGCCGCCACGAATCTCGTATTGGCACTCTTCTTTCTGATGATCTCCACAATTGTTTTGGGGATGGGTTTGCCGTCATCGGTCTGTTATCTGTTGATGGCGATCTTGGTGGGACCCGTGCTGTTGGATTTGGGCGTTGTGCCGCTCGCAGCGCACTTTTTCATCTTCTATTTCGGGATGATGTCAATGGTGACCCCGCCTGTTGCATTGGCGGCGTATGCTGCAGCTGCTATCGCTGGCTCCGGCATCATGGCGACAGCGTTCGCCGCGTTCAGGTTCGCGCTCGTCGGTTTCGCGCTGCCTTACGCCTTTGTGTTACGACCCGCCTTACTCTGGCTGAACAGTGATGGCGGTACACCAGAATTATGGACAGTTTTCGGGAGTTTCGCACTCACGCTGGTTGGTACTGTTATTTTTGCCGCCGCGATCGCGGGTTATATCTTTAGCAGGTTATCCATACCCGCACGCTGCACCCTATTTGCCGCTGCACTCATTCTCTTTTTCGTACAGTTCGTCTGGGTGCATGGCATTGTCATCCTTGCCAGTGCTGCGATATGCTATTATAATTGGCGAAAAAAGGAGACACACTATGAAAACCCTAATTAGATGGATATTATACGCGCTACTCGTGCTGCTATTTCTGCTTCATAACGACTTCTGGTTCTGGGAAACACCGAAACTCGTTTTAGGGTTACCTATCGGGTTGCTCTATCACATCGCGTTCTGCCTTGCAGCAACGTTGCTAATGGCTGCCTTCGTCAAAGCGCGAGGCGATTGGGGGGAGCGATGAGTCTTGCTGTTATTTTTATCTATCTGCTAATGGTCCTGGTCCTCGGTGCTTTGAGCCATAAACTCTTCCGAAACACCGGTGAGGACTACTTCGTCGCCAGCCGGACGATTAATTGGTTTATCCTCTTGATGACGCTTTTCGGCACGAACATGACAGCGTTCTCTATCCTCGGTGCCTCCGGCGAGGCGTACCACAGAGGGATCGGAGTCTTCGCGCTGATGGCTTCTTCCTCCGCGATAGTTGTACCCTGTGTGTTCCTCTTTGTCGGCACCCGCCTCTGGCGACTCGGAAAGCGGTTCGGGTATGTAACGCAGGTACAATACTTCCGCGACCGCTGGGAATCCGACTCCTTGGGATTACTGCTCTTCGTGATATTCGTCTTGCTGCTTATACCCTATCTACTGATCGGGGTGATGGGCGGTGGCGGAACATTGGCGACACTTACCGATGGCACAATTCCTCACTGGGTAGGCGGTTTACTGATATGTGCTGTCGTTCTCTGTTACGTGACCTACAGCGGCATGCGCGGCACCGCTTGGGTAAACACCTTCCAAACCCTCGTTTTCATGATACTTGGCGGTATCACCTTCTTTGTTATCACCAATCGGATGGGCGGCTTCTCAAACGCGATCGCTAAAGTCGATCCGAGTTTACTCATGCAAGCCGAACATATTAAGCCGTTAGAACTACTGACCTATCTCTGTATCCCGCTCTGTGTCGGTATGTTCCCACATATCTTCTCACATTTTCTAACCGCAAAAGATGTCGGAACGTTCCGTTATGCAATTATCCTCTATCCGTTGTGTATCGCAATTGTCTGGATTCCGAGCGTCCTGCTCGGAATATTGGGAAATGTAGATGTCCCTGATTTAAAGGGATCCCAAGCAAACAATGTACTGATCCAGATGATCGGTATGCATGCCCCCGGTGTATTAGCCGGGTTTTTAGGCGCGGGTGTCTTCGCAGCGATTATGTCATCGCTTGACTCACAATCACTCGCTATCGGCAGTATGTTCACACACGATATTATTGGGCATTATCGGCGAGACGCGTTCTCCGAAAAACAGCGCGTATGGGTCGGACGGTTATTTGTAAGCGGTGTGCTTTGTATCACCTATCTAATCTCGCTCATCGCCACGCCGAGCATCTTTAGACTGGCGATCTGGTCGTTCACCGGATTTGCAGGACTTTTTCCAATCGTGGTCGCAGCGTTGTTCTGGCGACGTAGCACGAAAAGCGGTGTCTTCGCCGCGATTGTCAGTGTTATTCTGTTATGGCTCTATTTCTTTCTCCGCAACTGGCAGACACCGGGCTACACTGTCGGTGGAACAGGAATTATGCCTGTTGCGATACTGATCGCCGTTTCATCTGTTGCCTTGATAATCGTCTCGCTACTCACAAAACCACCAACTTCACAAACACTTGAGAAGTTTTTTGCAGTAAAATCTGAAAATTAAAATGCCCCTTGCTGGCGAGGTTTCCTAACCTCGCCAATGTGAACATAATTGTAAACTTTGCTATAAAATGGAAGGTTGCTATGACTTCAAAGAAAACTATCTTACTGTTCTTACTGATGGCATGTATCTTCGCGTGTGGGGAAACCGAAGACCCTATTGAACCCGAACCTGAAAAACCCGTCGTGCTTGAATTCGGCACACTCTCCGGCACCGTTACCGATGCCGGCACAGGAAACCCTATTCCAAGGGCGACTGTCCAAGTGTTAGGGTCGTCTGTTGAAACTGGCGTGGAGGGTGACTACACTTTTCAAGGTGTTGTTTACGGCGACGCACACACGCTCATTGTTGAAGATCCGGATTACAAACCCTATAGCCAACCCTTCGCCCTCAATCAAGCACGTTTGGTGCTGGATGTCGCATTGACACCCCTAAAGGATCCAGCCGTAGAGATACAAGAATTCTTTGACGATTTTTCTGACCTCTTGGAATCGCTGGATATGGAGAACATTGAAGCCATCCAGACCCTCTTTTCGGAGACCTACGTCGCCGCAGACGATCCTGCGACACTCTTCGGCGTCGCATCCGGCATTATTCCCGAAAATTATGAAGATGTCATTCCGGCGATGACGCAACTCTTTGAGGAATATGTCTTCCTTGAATTCATCTTCAAGGATATAGAGATAGATGTGACACACGCACGGAAAATGGCAGTAACACTTCGACTTGATGTCAATGCCGAAAAGGGCGAGTTACGGGATCCGAGGGAACTCAAAGCACACTGTAAATTCGAATTCCGTCGTGAAGAATCCGATTGGAAGATCATATATTGGCAGCTCATTGAATTGGACATCCGCTTGTAACTTTACACATTTGTAGCATGATGCACGTCGCATCTGGGGTATTTGCTTGGGGTATTTGCTTGGGGTTTTTGATAGGGGCATTTGCTTGGGGTTTTTGATAGGGTGTTTCTGCGGATTTCTGCGGATTTCTGCGGATTTCTTCAAGTACGCCGCAAACCTTTTAGGTTGTGCCACTCAGGGCCATTCATATGTGAATTTTTTCGCCTGTAGGAGCGAGCTGTGCTCGCGATTTTTTCCTAAATATTCAACATCGAGACAAAAAATCCGCAAGTGCCGCAAATTCAGTGATGTCCAAAGTTTCGGCGCGCCGCTCGGGCGCGATGCCGAGAGTCTCAAATGCGGCTGCCAGTACTTCTCCAGAAGCAAACCTACCACTAACCAAAGCATTTTTTAGCATCTTCCGTCGCATCCGAAATGCTGTACGCACAACTTTAAAGAAGAGTGCCTCATTTTCTACTGCAACCTTCGGCGTTTTACGCATTTCCAGTTTGAGCAGCGCGGAATCTACCTTCGGCGTAGGATAAAAATTTTCTGGCGACAGCGTCGCAATAAGTGTTGCCTCAGCATAATAGGCGACACCAATTGTCAACGCCCCGTAGGTTTTTCCGCCGGGACCCGCAACAATTCTCTCCGCCACCTCTTTCTGCATCATCAGCACACAGCTATGAATGTGTTTGTGGTGTCCAAGAAGTTTCCACAAGATAGGCGTTGTAATATTGTAAGGCAAATTCGCAAGAACCTTAAAGGTAGTAGGCACACTCCGTGTGCCGTCCACATTTTCCAACAACGAATTAATATCCAATTTCAGAACATCCGCATTAAGCAGTTCGACACGCGAATTTTCCGAAAATTGCGAAACTAACGCTTCATATAAAAGCGAGTCCACTTCGATAGCAATGACCCGTTTCGCATATTTCGCCAAAGTATCCGTAAGACACCCTAACCCAGCCCCGATCTCTATAACGGTATCTCGATCTGTGAGTTCTCCGGCTTCAAGGATAATATTGAGAGCCTCTGGGTTAACAAGGAAATTTTGACCTAATTGCTTTTTAGGACGGGTTTCATTTAAAGCGAAAAAGGCACGAATGTGTTGAGCGTTCATCTCTGTCCATTTCGTATAGAAACAACTTTTGTCAGAATAGCATCCGCGATGTCCCGTTTTGAGGAACGGGGCAGTTGTTCACAGGTACCGTCCTGGTCCAGCAGCGTGACAATATTCGTATCCGATTGGAAGCCCGCGCCTTTTTCAAGAATGTCGTTGGCGACGATCAGATCACAGTTCTTGCGGACCAACTTCTTTTGAGCATTTTCGAGAATATCGTCCGTCTCGGCGGCAAAACAGACGAGCGTTTGGTGTGTCTTCTGCGCGCCGAGTGTCTGCGCGATGTCTGGGTTTCTTTCAAGTGGCAGCGTCAGTGTATCCGAGCCCTTTTTGATTTTATGTGGTGTGTATGTACTGGGACGATAATCTGCAGGCGCGCCCGCCATAATCACGATATCCGTTTCAGTGAATACCGCCAGAAGTGCATCGTACATCTCAAGCGTCGTTTCCACGTGCTGTGTTTTAATACCGACAGGCGGAGAAACAGTCGCAGGACCACTAACGAGATTCACTATTGCCCCGCGTGCTGCTGCTGCTTCAGCGATAGCATATCCCATCTTACCGCTCGAACGGTTCGTAATAAAGCGCACAGGGTCGATGTGTTCGCGCGTCGCACCTGCCGTGACGAGGACACGCACCCCTTGCAAATCGCTTGTGCTTTCGGTAGAAGCGCCGCCCTTCAGAATATCACCGATACCTTGCAGGATCATTTCTACGGTATTCAACCGGCCTACGCCTTCATAACCGCATGCCAAATCACCGCTCGCGGGTGCAATGAAGTGAACACCGTGCTTTTTCAGGAGATCAATGTTCCGTTGGACGAAAGCGTTTTGATACATCTGTCCGTTCATCGCAGGCGCGAGGAGTATCGGGCAGTGAACGGAAACACCGACGGTAGAAAGCGCGTCGTCAGCGATACCGTTTGCGAGTTTACCGATAATATTCGCCGTCGCAGGCACAATCGCCAGCAGCTCCGCACGGTCAGCGAGATCGATATGCGGTGGTTTCCAATCTGTACCTGCCGCAAACAGGTCCAGCAGCACAGGGTTCCGTGACATGACTTGGAATTGCAGCGGTTGCACAAGGCGCGTAGCACTCTCTGTCATCACCACATGGACAGAGGCACCACTTTTGACGAGTTGACTCGCTAAATCAAGCGATTTATGAATAGCGATCCCGCCCGTAACACCTAAAATAATCGTCCGATCCCTGAATTCCATTTTTTCTTCCGTATCATAAGTGTCTTTTGTAGCATAAACTTTTAGTTTGTGCTTCTTCCGTAGCATAGTCTGTTAGACTGTGCCACCTTTCAAAAAACCGCGTAATCTCAATTCAATCAACACTCTTAACGCCCAGCAAAGGGTTAAGGGTCTCTATCAATTGTGTATCAATACGGGAACGTTCTGCGGCGATGATCGTCTGAATCTGTTGAACTGCCGCTTGGATCGCGTTTTCTGGATTGCTGACCCAATAATCGTAATGTTTAAGCTGGAGAACTTCGGATTTCGCTATCTCCAATCGTTGCCGCAGTGTTGTCTCCGATTCTGTTTTTCTGCGACGGAGGCGTTCCTCTAAAGTCGCCAAAGATGGAGGGATAATAAAGATGAGGAGACTTCTTGCCGGTAGGAGTTCTTGCTCTTGATCGCGGATCTGTAGAGAACCTTTTACCTCAATCTCTAAAATAGTGTCTTTTCCAGATGCGTGTGCTGCGGCTATTTCAGATTTGAGCGTGCCGTAGAAATTACCACCATATTCCGCCCATTCTAAGAAACTCCCTCGCCGAATATGGTCTTCAAATTCTGCTTTTGATAGAAAATGATAATCAACCCCATCTACTTCACGCGGACGCGGCGGACGCGTCGTTGCAGAGATGGAGAACCGCAAAGTTTCATCCGCTTTGCAGAGCGCGCTAATGACCGTGCTTTTCCCAGAACCCGAAGGCCCAGAGATAACGATAACAAGATCCGGTTTATAAAGAGGGGTATTCGCCATTGGAAGCATTGCTCCCACAACGTTAATCTGCGGCTTCTGCGGCTTCCGCAAGTTCCAAAAGCACAGGCGATTCAACGCGGATAGCGTCTTTGATGCAGACCTCTTCGCACAACTTGCAACCGACACATTCCTTCGGTTTAACAAGTTCACAGATGCCGAAGAAACTTTCTGCATGTTCACCCGTGTCCGGATCCTTGAGTTCAAGGCACTCCCAAGGACAGATATGGACACAGAAATCGCAGCCGGAGCAGAGCTCTTCATAGATAACAGCGATAGGACGGTGTGTTGGGCGGCGGATGAACTTACACACCTCACCAAACTGATCCCGAATCGCCTCCACAGGGCAGACCATCCCGCACGCAGTGCAATCGATGCATACGTCTGGATCGATAACATGCAGCAGGTTCCTATCCCCAGTAATCGCATCAACCGGACAATTCGTCAAACACGCCATACACCCAATACATTCTTCAGTGATATAGTATGCCATAGGTCCTTTTCCTTTTAAGTCGGACAAAATCTTTAGATTATCCTTAACACATATATTTTACCACAACGGTGATATATTGTCAAGTCTATTTTTCAGCACGAAAAAACTATCCTCTTGACATTTTCAACCGTATCGGCTATAATACCAACATAGAAATATTAGGGGCTTCCAAACCCATAACCACAATAAGGATATAAACGCCAATGGATTTAGGACTTAAGGACAAGGTAGTCGTCGTAACAGGGGCAAGCCGCGGCATCGGACGCGCCATCGCACACGGATTCGCTGAAGAAGGCGCGCGCCTCAGCATCTGCGGCAGAACCGAAGACACACTCCAAACCGTAACAGACGAACTCACCACAAAAGGCGCAGCGGTTTTCGCTAAACCGACAGATGTTACAGATACGGCACAAGTTGAAACATTTATCGCCGAAACAGTCGGGACCTACGGCAGCATCGATGTCGTCGTCAACAATGTCGGCGGCAGCCGATGGACCCCGCTCGAAGAGATTTCGGATACCGAGTGGCACGAAATCCTCGATCTGAACCTCGTTTCCGCTGCACGCGTGAACCGACTCGCGATCCCCGAAATGAAAAAGCAGGACGGCGGTGTCATCCTGATGATAACCTCTATCTACGGCAGAGAAGGCGGCGGACATATTACCTACAACGCCGCGAAAGCCGCCGAGATCAGCATGACAAAATCTTTAGCAAAAGAACTTGCACCCGACAATATCCGCGTGAATAGTGTCGCCCCCGGCTCAATCCTTTTCCCTGGCGGCGGTTGGGCGCGGCGTATCACAGCAGATCCAGAGAAGATGGAAGCCTTCGTCAAAAGCGATATGCCCCTCGGCAGATTCGGGAAACCCGAAGAAATTGCAAACGTCGTCGTCTTTCTCGCATCCGAACGTGCGAGCCTTGTAACAGGTGCCTGTGTGAATGTTGATGGCTGCCAGTCGCATTCAAATATTTGAACCAGCCAATCGTTGCAAAGTAGTAGGAGAACCCGCTCTGTCGGGTTCTCCGTCCACATAAAATAGGAGTCATCATGAGACATGTTTTATCCAGTTTCCGTTTGAATTTCCTCTGTTGGTGTCTTGTCTGCGTCATTCCACTGACAACGTCCGCCGAGCTCACCGGAGAAATAATTTTTGTACATTCCGAGGCCCTCGGAGAATTGTGGATAACCGATATTGAGGATACACGCAACGCACGCTTAATTTTTAGCAGAGATGGGCAGGATCCGGTCATCGAGAAACTCTCCGTACAAAAAGGAGGCTCCCTCCTCGTCTTCGTTTCTAATGGAGCACCGTTCCAAGAGGATGTCTTCCTTCTTGATAGAAATCTGGCGCGTCCAAAAGAGATCAATCTAACAAAAGGACGTTTTGATGGCGTTTTTGACGCAGCGATTTCAATAAACGGTGATGTCGTCTTCACAACTGGTCTTGTAGAGCCACCCGAGGCGCGTGGACTCTATCTCATTCCGAACCGTGAATTGAATCGCCGAACACCGAGAGTAACACGCTTAAAACAAGCATCTGCCTTTAGCGTTGAGTGGTCACCGAACGGAAGGGACATCGCCTACACAACCGACGATGCTATGTTCCTCTTGAATCGCGTAACAGGCGAGAATTGGCTGATTGGCAGGAACACGAGATTCCCCGCGTTTTCACCCACTGGTGATCAAATCGCTCTTATTCGCATTTGGCCGCGACTTGTCAATCAAATAGATATTTACCGGCTGCGAGATCAGGAACCGCTAAAGGACATAGGGGTAAAAGATGCACCGAATACCCCCGGCGGGTGGCAAGGGTTGACCTGGTCCCCAGATGGACAGTACCTGATTTACACAACACAAAAACGAGAAAACCTTCTCTCAGACTTTTTCTATTACAATACCGCCGTGCCAATCACTAACGGACCCCATGAACAGATTTTAGGAAGCGTATCCGAATTCGGCATCCGAGACTTTGATTGGACAAGTAAACCGTATGCCGTTGAACCGACCAACAAGCTGACCACACTCTGGGGCAAAATCAAACAGCAAGACGGAAATTGAAGCACGAAGCCCCCGTAATCCTGATAATCCTGATTCTGATTTAACCATCAACTCGCCTCAATATCACATACTAAAGGAAACACGAGTTGATGGTTAAAGTTTTTTTGCTGTCCTTGTTGAAAAATTTACCATTTCGATACCCCTCTTATCCTGCTAATCCCTTTTGATACCCCTCTTATCCTGCTAATCCCTTTTGATACCCCTCTTATCCTGCTAATCCCTCACTCACAAAAATCACAGTTCTGACATTTTAATTGAATACCTCTAAGGCTTTAATTTTTTCCTTGTTTATAAAAGCTGATCGTGTTAAAATAAAGCAAAAGAAATAATTAAGGAGCGTAAACATGAATACAAAATTATGGATTCCAGAATACGACACACCCGAATTGTGGCACACAGAAATCTCGCGCCGCAGTTTTGTTAAGACAGGTATCAGCAGTTTTCTGGGGCTTATTGCAATGCAGCATTTCGGTGCCGACAGCCTCGCGCAGCTCGAAGATGTCGTGCCGCGCGCCAAGCACTGTATCGTTCTTTTTATGAGCGGCGGTGCCAGCCAATTAGATACATTTGACCCCAAACCCGGCACCCAAAACGGAGGCCCCTTCGCAGCAATTCCGACAAGTGCTAACGGCATACAGGTCTCCGAGCATCTACCGAATGTCGCCGAGCAGGCGCACCATCTCTCTATTATCCGTTCAATGGTTTCGCGTGAAGGTAACCATGAACGCGCACGCTACCTACTCCATACGGGATATGCTCCCGGTGGAGCCGTCAGGCATCCTACCCTCGGCTCAATCACCTCTTACTATATTGAAGACCCGCTTTTGGACCTGCCGAGTTGTGTTAACATTAATTCGCCAACGTACTCCGGCGGCTTCCTCGGTGCAACACACGACCCGTTTGTCGTCAAAAACCCGATGGAACCTGTGGAGGACATCACCTATCCGGCACAGATGGACACGCACCGTTTTCGTGAACGGCTTAAAATGCTCAGGACAATTGAGAAAGATTTTATCGCCAAACGGACGGGACGCAGCACCGAAGCACACGAAGCGATTTACAAGAAAGCAGACGAACTCATCAATTCCCCCAAAATAGACGCTTTTCGACTCGACGAAGAACCCATTGCTGTCCGAGAGGCTTACGGTATGAACAGATTCGGGCAAGGCTGTCTTATGGCACGGCGACTCGTAGAAGCGGGAGTCAAGTTTGTAGAAGTTTCACTGGATGGATGGGATACGCACGAAAACAACTTTGACCGCACAAAAGACCTGCTGGATATGGTGGATCCCGCCTTCGCGATGCTCCTAAAAGACTTGTCCGAGCGCGATCTGCTTGACGAAACGCTTGTCCTCTGGCTCGGTGAATTCGGACGGACACCCAGAATCAACGAAAACGATGGACGCGATCATCATACGAACGGTTGGTCCGCTGTCGTGGCAGGCGGTGGCACCCGCGGTGGACAAATCGTCGGCAGCACCAATGAAGATGGCAGCCAAGTTGTCAGTGGTGCCGTCGGTGTACCCGACCTTTTCGCATCGCTCTGCTTCGCACTCGGCATCAATGGCGACGAAGAAAATTACTCCCGTTCCGGACGCCCCATTCGCGTCGTCAACGACGGATCGGTCGTAGAAGAATTGTTTAAGGCGATATAGCTGCCAGTAAACGATGAGAGTTATCGCTGGTGCCTTCAGAGGGAGACGCTTGGTCGCACCCAAGGGCAATCGTGTTGTCCGCCCGACTGCCGATCGCGTTAAAGAATCTATCTTCAGTATTTTGCGCGAACGCGTGATTGACGCAAATTTTCTCGACCTTTGTGCCGGTACCGGGAATATCGGAATCGAAGCGTTGAGCCGGGGCGCGAAACATGTCACCTTTTTGGAACGCGACCCCCGGTGCATCAAGATTATCGAACAAAACCTTCGGACATGTGGACTGACTATTGAACCCGGCGCAGCGCGTGCAATAACGCTCCTCCGTCGCGACGCTGTCAAAGGGATTACATATCTCCAGAAACAGGCTGCCCTGTTTGAGATTATCTATTTCGATCCGCCTTACGGCACAGGTTTAGAAAGTGCCCCTAAACTATACACCGCCTGTTTGGCACTGCTTGCCGAAAATTCGCTGCTGCGTCCCGACGGCACACTGCTCGTTGAGCATGCAAAGCGATCTCTTATGCCAGAAACGCTCGGCAGCTTAAAACGCAACCGTCAAGCAAGTTATGGAGATACGATTGTATCATTTTATCGCAAAAAGACTGTAGATCTTTAGAAACACTATGAAAATTTTGAACCTCCAATCCGGAACACCCTTTCAAATGGGCAAAGGCAAAAATTGGCGCGTCGTACATCCTGATATGGGATCGACACAGTTGACGCTCAACCACGGACTCCACGCCCCCGGCCAAGAATTTACGCAGCACTATCACGACGCATCGGAAGACGCTATTGTCGTCTTAGAAGGCGGCGGTGCTATCCGACAAGGCAGTATCTATACACCCATCGCCGCAGGCGATGTTATTTTTGTACCCGCAGGCGAAGTCCACGGAACCGTCAATACCACACCCAACGAGGCACGCTTGATTAGTTTCCAAGCACCACCGGATATGGCACTCTACCGCGGCGAACGCGATACACCCGATGCAGCCCCAACACCAAAAGATGGGCATCGCAGTAACGTTCAAGTGCTCAATATGGCGCGCTGTGGACCCGTGTTCGGAAAAGCCGCCGATTGGCGAAGCGTCGTCTCACCGCAAAAAGGCTCTGTACATCTCACCATAGACTACATCTGTCTTGACAACGGGCAACGCTTTACGCACGAACCGATACACAGCGAATCAATTTATGTGCTAAAGGATGGATGTGCTGAAGTAACAGATGACACCGGAGAGACGCACACACTCGAAAGATATGATGTCCTCTTCCTCTCCCCTGGCGACTCCTTTACACTTGTACACGCCGGAAATGAACAGACAGCAATCATATCTTGTGCCGCAGTCGCCGCCGCCACATAATCTATGCCGTAGGGGCGAGGTCATCTCGCCCGACGTGTTGGAGTCCCAATGTATGCCGTAGCGGCGAGGTCATCTCGCCCAAGTGCGACGGGCATTATCGCCCGTTGTCCTATTGAGAAAAAAGGAATAATGGATGAAATCAGATGATATAACAGTCTCACGGCGGGGAAACCTCGCCGTAATAAACCACACGCAATTTGAGGTTAAATTCAACCTTTCAAAAGGAACATGGGATTATATCGATGAAAGCGGGGACACAATTATCCGAAACGGGTCCACACAGGTAACCCTTAACGACGGAACTGTCATCAAAACCGATGACACTGGAACCCGCGAATTTATGACCGAACTGCCCCAAACCGATGTTTTCGGGGATTATCAGCAGCTCCGCTTCTCTCATGAAGCCAAGGGTAAGGGTATTCGGATAAATACTTACCTCAATTGTTATCCCGCACATCCCGCCATACACCTCAAAGTTGGCATTGAAAACCTAAAACCTGAACCGTTGCAGCTTGACAGCGTAACAGTACTCGGCGTTTCATCAAGCCGAGGGGCTGTCTTGCATGGCGTAACACCAGCCGAGTGCCATCTCTTTATCAATATGCCGCCCGTCTCTCCCGGGGTTAGCAAAAGACTCTATGATGGATTCCTTCTCAGCGAGACCGATGCCATGCATCCCAGCTATGATGGCGTACTTCACGATACAAAGCGCGGTAAGGCACTCGTCTTCGGTTTCCTAACGACTGAGAAGTGGTGGCCCCGGATCCAGGTCGGTTGTCAAGCGAATGCGAAAAAAACATCGGCATCCGGCGTTAACCCTTGGGCACTCTATCATCAGTGTCCGCAGTCCTGTGACACTGGCGAGGAGATCCTCTCCGAAACCGCTTATATCAACTTTACAGGCGGTGCTAAGGCTGCATATCAGCACTATACAGCACGCAAGGCAGAAAAAAAGGATGTTCACACAACGACAGCCCACAACGATTCATTTGCTGCGTGGGCATTAGAACAACTTGACCCGGATACTATATTAACCCAAGCAGATGTCCTCGCTGAACATCCGCTGTTTCAACCCAACGCCCCGGGCGGTATCCGTTATATTCAACTGGACGCAACCTCAGGATTACAAAACCCGGAGACTGTCAATCAGATTCAAGCAAAAGGTTTTAAAACAGGTGCCCGGATTAATCCCTTCTGTCTCCCACTTGATGCAGAACTTGTACAGAAACATCCCGACTATTGCATACAGGAGCAGACTGAAACTCGCGGCAGCAAAAGACAATCTCGTAAACGCACCGCGCATAACAGAGCCAAACCCGCAACAATCCATCTACCAGACACCGCCAAAAAGGTCGCACTCTTGGATGTTTCACATCCGGAAGTCCAAGCACGGATTCGTCAACAGATTAAACATATCGTCAGCGATTGTGCCTGTTCACTGATTAACGTAGACTTTACCGCCTATACAATAGGACTTACCAACGCCTCACACAACCTGAAGTGGCATGATGACAGCCTAACAGCCGTGCAGCTCTATCGGCTCGCTGTGGAACTCATTAATGAATTTCGCTTAGAAAACGCCCCAACAAAAGCGGACGTTCTGCTGGCAGGGTACAACGCTATTTCAGACGTGGCCATCGGTAGGATTGCTATCAACGCACCGCTCCTCAACGCCTCCTTCTCCACCGGTAAAACCTCCAACCGCGCAAGCGATCAGTGGCATCATCAGCGTGGCACAAAGCATCGCTTGAGCAGATACGCGGCATCCCTACGCGAGCATAAGGTCCTCTGGAACCATCTTTTTGGTGAACTGTCCGTTGATGAACCCCGACCCATCAACGAGGCGGTCGCGGAGATGACAGCCGCCGCACTCAGTGGTGGTGCCGTGCTTTGTGCTGACCCGATCGCAACGCTTACACCATTGCGAGCAGCATACTTAGCGAAAATCTTCCCCAGTCTCAATGAAGCCGCTACGCCTCTAGACATTTATGACGAACCTTTCCCAAAAATTTGGAGCCTTCCTGTTTCAACATCGCGCGAAACATGGTATCTCGCCGGAGTCTTCAATTGGGAAGATCACGAAGACGACGTTTATTTCCAGCTTGATGCTCTCGGTGTCCCTGAATCTGACGGCTACCTTGTCCACGACTTCTGGAGACGGCAATACCTCGGCAAGATTTCACAAAGCGTAAACCTGTTGAATATCCCGCCGCGTTCCGCGAAGCTGCTCTGTTTCCGTGAAGAGCAAGACGTTCCGCAATTGCTTGCAACCGATATCCACTATACACAGGGCAGTGCCGAGATCCTATCTGCCGGTTGGGACAGTAACAGCCAAAGCTACCTACTCGTTTGCAAACCGCTGAGGCAGTCTGAGGGCACCTGTTTTATTCATGTCCCGGACGATTATCTACCCATCAGTGTCGCCACTTACGGCAGCGACTACAAATATAATTGGGACAAACCGATTTATCAACTCACATTTACCGAGACGCAACCGGATCAATTAGTCCATGCCAGCATTCACTTCGCAAAAACTTCAGGAAGCACCGCATAACTTGTAGCTTATGTTGTTAGGCTGTGTTTCTTTCGTAGCATAGTCTGTTGACTGTGCCACCGTGGTCCCGTATAATGAGCACCGTTCACACACAAATGCAAACCCTCAAAACACAAGCGAGCGTTTGTACCGCTTGTGACTTAGCAAAAACCCGTGCAAACGTCGTTTTCGGTAGCGGAGACCCCACCGCGAAATTAGTACTTATTGCAGAGGGACCCTCCGCTGCAGATAACCACACAACGCTGCCGTTTTCAGGACCTACAGGAAATTTACTTGATGAAGTGCTAACAATCAATGATTTAACGCGCAGCGACATCTGGCTCACCAACATCATTAAGTGCCGAGCGGCGAGCCTTAAAGGCAGTGTGCTAAAAAACCGTCCCCCGAAAGCATCAGAGATCAAAGCGTGCGCAAAATGGCTTGATGGCGAGCTCACCTTAATCCAACCCTCGGTAATCCTCTGCATGGGCGCGCCCGCCGCGAAAGTGTTGATACATCGCAGTTTCCGCATTACCGAAGAACGCGGGCTTTGGTTTACGGACACCCCCTATGCGCCCTTTGCCATGGCGACGTTCAACCCGGCTTACATCTTACGGCAGGAGGGCGAGAATTTCACAGCAATGCGACAAGTCCTCATTGACGACATCGCCGAGGCGGTACAGAAGCTGCAGGAAGCAGTCGAAGTTCCCAGACTAACCCTTTTTTGAATGTTTGTATAATGAAAATTTTCAGAAAAACAGAAAGCATTCCATAAATTTTTTGCAAATTCTGTGAGGAAAACAATAATGACTATACATAAGTATGGATTTGGAATGTCAGATTTATCGGTAACTATGAGGAAACGTTTTGACAATGCTGTAAATATTGTATCTCTTTTCCTGAGTGATGGAATTTCTCCAGACGATGTGGACTTGGAGGCTATTTCCGAGTTGAAGGGCATGTTTAACAGGTCATTACGGAAGGACCAATGGAATTGGTTTACTGTCTATGATAGACTCGGGTGCCCACCCAGAAGCGAGATGAATTCCATTGTTTCCCTATTAGTCAAACTCCGAGAAAGTCTAAAAGAACGTGACTTTGAACAGGCACTTTTGATACGTGAGGCTATGATTAAGGGGACTCTTCCGACTTATCTTAGTCAATGGAAAAATCACAAAAAAATTCGTGTCTCACAAGGAAAACACGGTTGGTTATATATTTTATCAAGAAAAGATGAACCTGATATTTTAAAAATAGGAATGACTACTCGTTCTGTAGAAAACAGGGTTAAGGAAATAAACTCGGCAACAGGTGTATTAAAACCATATTCTGCAAGAGCAGTTTTTGAAGTGGCAGATGCTAAAGAAGCCGAAAACCTCGTTTTCAGATTACTGAGTGACTATCGAATACGAATGGATAGAGAATTTTTCCAGATTCCATTTTCGGAAGCCATCAAAATAATTGAAGAAGAAATCTTTCCACTTCTAATACGGACCCAAGGAGAAGTAAAATGGTTTGATGTAATCAAAGGTTACGGTTTCATAGCATGTGAAGAACATGATCAAGATATATTTGTGCATGAATCGCAAATCTTGGGTGAACAAAGCGGTTCGCTTCAACAAGGTCAGAAAGTGAAATTTGACATCCGTCATACGAATAGAGGTTTATCTGCTATTAAGGTAGTTCCTCTCAATAAGCAAGGTTAAAGGTATACTCATACTATTTACGTGAACTACACCGAAATTCTGGTAGATAAAATCGATACGGGTAATTCCTATGACCTCATAGGTGTCAATTTAGCGGTTCTTCCGGGTCCGGTAAGTGTGGTTTCGCGGCGGACTCGCCCAAATACGATCTGCATTTCCAACCACACCGGATTTTAAACACAAACCTTGTCCACGCCAAAACGCCTCTTTAGTCCCGTAAGGATGGTATATTTATAGAAGAACGTTCCAAAACAGAGTCAAGCCCTGTAAGGGCGGTATTTTTATATTTTGGCTACAAAACGTTGTCAAAAATCCTAAATTGACGCTATGGGGAAACCCTTATAACCTACACATTATCTCCTCCGGTAGCAGTGAGTTTGTTCTCAATGGGATACAGGTTTTAGCCAGATAAGTCAATGAAAAAATCACTCTGATTTTTGTCACTTACCCCCATTTTTTTCGAGGGTAGGTTGTAGTTGATATAGTCAGGTCTGTGTGTGAGAAAAGCAGTCAGTTTTCAATGGTAAGCCAAAGTGGGTCTCCTCTGCGTCGGTTGTGTGTGAAAAACGCGATAAGAAAGGATTGGTTCCATAAGTCAGTGAGAACACGTTTTATAACGGTAATAACAGAAAAAGTTTTTCTGTTATTACCGTTATATGCTTTCTCCCAATGTGTCGCAGCTTTCTCATAACTGATAAAGAGTAATCCATAAGCGAGGCAGGCACACAACCATAAGACATCCACGCGTGCTTGTGTCGGTTTTTTCAAGACGAGTTTTCCAAATCCGCAGGGCCATTCAATTGTACCTATTCACTTTATATATGTGAATTTTTTCACCTGTAGGAGCGAGCTGTGCTCGCGATCTTTTCCGAATAACGTTCACCTATGTAAAGCAAAACCAAGATCCAAATCGTACAATTGAATGACCGTATCCAAATCCGAAGCAAGTCTTTATTCACCACAAACCTTCAGAAAAAAATGGGGGCAAGTGACCTCTGATTTTTTCATTGACAATCTTTGTCAAAGTTGTTATCATTGCTAAACTTTGGACAGTTTTTGTTGAGATCACGATCTGTTTCCACGGCATTTTTCGTTTTTTCTGGGCGTTATAGACGCAAACGCAACTTGCAGCAGATGCGCGGATGCAAAACACCGTAGAGGCTACATGTCGATCTCTTACAAATTGTCCAAACTTCAGAACTAGTAGTCTATCCGCTTTGAGTTTGTGACAAAGTTTTTTGATTTTTTGCGGGTTTTATGGTAGACTCTAAGTCCTATCTCTATCTGATATGAGAGGGACACGCATGAAAAAAAATAAAAAACATGAAGTCGAACTGACTTCCGAAGAGCGTCAGACGTTTGAAACCTTAGTCCGTTGCGGGAGACACAACGCCCTTGAAATCCGCCGTGCGCATATCTTGCTGAAGGCAGATGTCAAAGGGCCTGCTTGGAGCGATGCTCAGATTGCCACGGCTTTCGGCTGCCATAAGAACACGGTCTCGAATGTGCGGAAGCGTTGGACGGAGTGTCGGGGGCTGCCGGCGGTGAAACGCAAAGTGCAAAGTCAACCGTCTCGGTCTCCGAAACTTGATGGGGCCGGCGAGGCACGTTTGATAGCGTTAGCTTGCGGCGATCCGCCTGATGGGTTTGCCCGCTGGACGTTACGCCTGCTTGCTGATAAACTCGTTGACCTTCAAATCGTTGAGAGCATCTGTCCTGAGACGGTCCGGCAAACGTTAAAAAAAAACGCAGGACGTCCACATCAGTCCGCCTATTGGGTGATCCCGCCGGATGAAGATGCAGCATTTGTTACGGCGATGGAAGCGGTTTTAGATGTTTACCAGCGTCCTGAGGACGCGAGATTTCCCCTTGTTGCTATGGACGAGCGTCCCGTGCAGTTGCTTGAGCATCTGCGGCCCCCTCTCCCGGCGAAACCGGGTCGCATCGCACGGATAGATTATGAATATAGGCGTCCGGGGTCGGTGCCTGCTTTCCTGTTTACTGCGCCGTTTCAGGGGTGGCGGCGGGTGTCGATCCGCGAACGCCGCACCGCTATAGATTGGGCGGAGGAGGTCAAGCATCTTTTAGACGAAGTTTATCCCGACGCTCAGCGAGTGACGTTGGTCTGTGATAATCTCAATACGCATAGTCTCAAGTCTTTGTCCAAAGCGTTTCCTGCGGAGGAGGCAGACCGGTTGTCTTCACGATTAGAGATCGTCTACACGCCGAAGCATGGGAGTTGGTTGAACATCGCTGAGATTGAGTTGAGCGTCTTCTCAAGACAATGTCTGAACCGTCGGATCCCGGATATAGAGACGCTCCGGGCAGAAGCAGAAGCCTGGCAGACCCATCGCAATCAGACTGCTAACAAGGTCGATTGGCACTTCACTACGGAGGACGCACGCATCAAACTAAAAAGACTATACCCACAAACTAAAAGTGGATAGACTACTAGTAGTGCTTCAAGATTGAGTTTGCGATAAAGTTTGTTGACTTTTTTGGATGTTCTGTGATATATTGTTGATGGACTTTGTATCTTATCTCAAAGAGGTCTGCGATGAAAAAACATAAAGTTGAGCTGACGGCTGAAGAGCGTCAGACGTTAGAAACAATAGTTCGCAAGGGGGCACACAGTGCTTTGAAACTCACGCGTGCCCATATCTTGCTGAAGGCAGATAGCAATGGTCCCTGCTGGTCGGATGCGAAAATCGCTGAGGCGTTCGGGTGCCATGAGAAAACTGTCTACAATGTTCGCAAACGCTTTGCGACGCGTGGACGTCTCGCCGCCTTGGAACGCAACCCCCAAAGTCGCCTGTCTCGCGTGCGGAAACTTGATGGTCAAGGCGAGGCACGTTTGATAGCGTTAGCGTGTAGCGATCCCCCCGAAGGTTTTGCCCGCTGGACGTTACAACTCCTTGCTGATGAACTTATTGATCTTCAGATCATTGAAAGTATCTCTATTGAAACGATCCGCCAGACGCTAAAAAAAACGCCTTGCGCCCGCATCGGAAATCGTGCTATTGGGTGATCCCTCCGGATGAAGATGAGGCCTTCGTTGCGGCGATGGAAGCGGTTTTAGAGGTTTACCAGCGTCCTGAAGACCCACGGTTTCCGGTTGTCGCTATGGACGAACGTCCCGTGCAGTTGATCAAGGACTTGCGGCCGCCTATCCCCGGCAAACCCGGGCGTCCAATGCGCATCGAGGACGAATATAAGCGTCCGGGATCGGTTTGTGCTTTCATATTTACGGCCCCGTTTCAGGGGTGGCGGCGAGTGTCGATCCGTGAACGCCGCACCGCTGTAGATTGGGCAGAAGAGGTCAAGCACCTTTTAGATGAAGTTTACCCGGATGCTGTGCGAGTGACGTTAGTTTGTGATAATCTCAATACGCATAAAATCGGGTCTTTGTCCAATGCGTTTGATGCCGAGGAGGCACTTCGGTTGTCTTCACGATTAGAATTGGTGCACACGCCAAAACATGGAAGTTGGTTGAACATCGCAGAGATTGAGTTGAGTGTTTTCTCAAGACAATGTCTGAACCGTCGGATCCCGGATATAGAGACACTTCGGTCAGAAGCAGACGCTTGGCAGAAGTATCGCAATCAGACGGCGAACAAGGTGGATTGGCGCTTTACCACAGAGGACGCACGCATCAAACTAAAAAGACTATACCTGAAAACTCAATCTTGAAGCACTACTAGATGATATTGTAGGGTGCAGTTTGAATCTGTGCTATTTACACAAAAATTCACCTACTGAAGCGAGTTGCAGGCATAGAGAATATGACTCTTGCACTCTGATGAAGAACGAAGATACGCTAGAACATTATAGAACAAGGATCAAAAGATGGGACATAAACGAATAGGTCTTCTTCCTACAAGTCAAAAATGGCAGGATATTGCTCGGCAGATTGCTGGGAAGGATATATCTGATGCTGAAGTAGCGGATATTGCCCAAAAGACCATCCATAATGTTAAATCTCGATTTCGTTATATTGAAGAAGATGAGGGAGTTTTGGGAACGTTTCAATTCCTTGTCAATCTTGCTATTGCTTCGCGTGAAGAAAATCCGCAAATTTGGTTATTAAATATAGGGATTGAACTTCCTGATAATCCTACACCACTTTCGTTCGCGAAGTCCATCAGTGCTTATGTTGAATCAAAGAGTGGTTCTCCCGAGTACAGTGGAATTGCCCAAAAAGCTGCTAGCGATGCCATTTCTATTTGGTATGATCGAAATCAACCGACAACAATAAGTCTTTTTGAATCGTTAGAAGATCCTTTTGAAGTATGGCGTAAAGCTGGAAATGGTGCAGGATTCTGTGAGTTATCGCGCCTGTTTTTTGCAAAGTTCACACAACGGTATTTAGAATATTTTCTGGGAAGAATAGCCTCGACGGCTTTGGAAGGTATTGATGAGCGGATCCAATTTGATCGACAGCTTAAAGAACATGTTGATGATATTTCTTTACATGCTTTTGAAACAGCGAAAATTACACAATCTTTTGCAGCAGGTTGGTTTAATAAGCGCGCAAAAGGAAATGGACCTAGCGAAAAAGAGATTCAAGGATTTCTATCAGTTGCTTTTGGGAAAATACGTGACGCATTACAGCGGGAGGACAATAAGGAATGAGAGACATTTCTCCTCAAATTATCTTGTGTAATGGTGCGGATTTTCCACAGCAAAAGGCACAGCGTGACCCTTTGGTGCTTGAATATCGAGATATAGCTAATAGCATTCCAAATATCAAACTTGACCTGCCCAACTTTGTTTATAGTGTACTTCATCTTCCTGATCGTATCCTTGATTTATTGGAGATTGCTGCCTATATCTTTTGTGCGGATCGTCTAATTTTACGTGGAAATAAAACTAATGTGGAGTATCATAGTTGGTCGCGATTATTTCACTTTTTCATTAAGGTTCGAGATTGGGATTTCTGGAACACTATTGAAGTAAAAGAAAAACTTAAAGATGCTCTTGTATTCATGTCAGGGGATCAAGCTTATCACTTTACCTTTCAGCCCGGGCATTCAACCTCACCAGCGGGATTGTTTGATAGTGAAGCATTTCAAATTGAACCGCAGCGAAATATGAAAGTTATTCTTTTTTCAGGAGGCCTTGATTCATTGGCTGGAATTGTTAACGATCTTGAAAATTCTAACGATCAACTCTGTCTCATTACTCATCGCTCTGGTCAGCCCGCCACAGCAAAAACGCAGGACCAAATAATTAAAGCACTTGACGAGGACTATCCAAATCGAATCAAACACTATCAATTTTATTGCAGTTTACGCGGAATTGGACGCAAAGAGGAAACGCAGCGAACTCGTGCTTTTTTATATACATCTATCGCTTATGCTTTGGCACACGCGCTTTCCCAGCGAAAAATTTTTGTTTATGAAAATGGAGTAACTTCAATAAACTTTCCTACTCAACAGAGTCAAATGAATGCAAGAGCTAGTCGCACAACTCATCCAAGAACGATAGTTCTTCTCGAAAACCTATTTCACTTGCTTGCGGAAATCAATCAACCGAAAATCAAGATTGCTACTCCTTTCTTGTGGAAAACCAAAACGGACATCTTTGATATCCTAAGTAGAGTTGGGCGAAAAGATTTAATCTCAAGTACGGTGTCTTGTAGTCATACGTCTCATAATCGCGGGTCAGCGACTCACTGCGGAGGTTGCTCGCAGTGTATTGACAGGAGGTTCGCCTCCTATAGTTCAGAATTAAATGATGTGGACGATGTTGGCATTTATACGTTGGATTTTATTCGACATGGAATTGAAAATAGTGAGGTTAGGAGTACGTTGCTTGACTATGTTTGTCAGGCAAAAGACTTTGCTTCATTAAGTGTGGACGCTTTTTATCTTAAAATGTTGGGTGAGTTGGCTGATTTCATTGATTATATTCCTGGAGCGAGCGAACAAGAGAAAGTCAAAAAGATTTGGAAACTCTGTTATCGTCACGGTAAACAAGTAGGATATGCCATCCGTAGAATGCAGGTGATACATGATAATCCATTTCTTCCATTGCCAGAAAATACTTTCCTCCAAATGATTGCTGAAAGAGAGTATTTAGACGAACCAATCCAAGAAGGGCATGATGGCATAGCAACTGACTCAAAGCCGAAAACTAATGGTATTAAAGTCTTTTGTGCTTACTCACACCAAGATGAAGCATTACGGGACCACCTTGAGAACCATCTCAGTAGTCTGAAACGGCGAGGAGTCATTTCGGTTTGGCATGATCGGAAAATAGGTGCTGGTGGAGAATGGGAAAAAGAGATTCATCAACATCTGAATACTTCCGACATAATATTGTTGCTTATTAGTTCCGATTTTCTTACCTCCGATTACTGTTATAATATTGAAATGAACCGGGCAGTGGAGCGGCACAATGCTGGAGAAGCCTGTGTAATTCCTATAATACTTCGTCCCGTTGATTGGGAAGAAGAAGCTATTAGCAAACTTCAGACGTTGCCTAGAAACGCTAAACCTGTAACTCTATGGAAAAATCAGGATGAGGCTTTCACAAATATCGCAAGAGGAATTAAGAAGGTTGTTGAAGAACTCAATCAAGGAACATAGTATTTCTAATGTCATTTCAACAGATTTGTAGCACCTACAGACAAAACATCCAACAGACCCGAGAACAAGACGATGCAACCGCTGAACTTTCCTTACATATCCATCTCAAAAACTTTTTGGAACAGACCGCTGAACTTTTAGGGGACGCTATCACTATTACGCACGAACCGCGACAGTTGGAAATCGGCAGACCGGCGCAGCATCGTTTTGAAGGCGAAGGGGAAGCCGTTATTTCAACGGTTCGCTATGCGGATGGGCACATATGGATTAACGCCGACCAACATTTCACAGATGTCGCACCAGAAGTGTGGGAATATGAAATTGGCGCGTATCAGGTATGCAAAAAATGGTTGCAGGATAGAAAAAACGCGCCGTTGAGTCATGCGGAGGTGCGTCAGTATTGTGCAATCTTGGTTGCTATTGCAGAGACACTGCGGATTATGACAGAAATTGATGCCGCGCTTGATTTTCAATAATTATCAGGACGTATTTAGTACCAGCGGTGCAAAAGAGGTTAGGCGGTTTTTCTTTCGCTAAGGCATTGATACTGCAGAAGCATAAGTTGCGATGCTTCTAATGTTTCTAAAGCATACGTTCGTCCTTTGACATCGACAAACTCAATCTCAAATACGTCCTGTTCATATTCTTCAACAATGGTGCCAACCTGTCCGCGGTATAAGTTGAGCATTGGCATATCTTCCAAAAGCGCGACAGTATCAAGTAGTTGCATTATGCCCTCTCTTAGGTAGAGATATAACAGGTTACGAATCTCGGAAAATTTTCGTCGTTCCTTACAATCCAGATGCTTCTAACTTTGGCCGTTCGCCCTGAATGGCTCATCTCAAAGTCAACAACGTATTTTTGCCCGTAGGCATTACGCTTCGTTGGAACAGCTACGTTCCTTTGAACTGCGTCTAACAGAGCAGATTTCAAAACTTCAGCATCCTTTATGCCTAAATTCAGAGCGGATTTAAAGACTCTTGCCTTGTGTTTACCAGGGTGATGCTCGGGGTTTAGACAATAACCTGTCAATTTATCAATAGGTATGACAGCCTGCTCAGGGAGAAAAAACTTTTGCATAAAATATTTTCATTAAGCGTTTACAGAATCTTACATCATTTCAGAATTGCCCTAAATACTGAAATGAATCAATTTTTGGCATATAAATTCTAACACAGAATCTCGCTGCTGTCAAACTTTATTTCTCTGAGGCCAGGGGTCATTTAGTTTTAACAGGACTTACGCAGCCCCCCGCTGGCGAGGTTTCCTAACCTCGCCAGCGGGTATCCTATGTAGTGTTTCATAGAAAAGTTGCGTAAGTCCTATTTAAGAAAATCTTGCGTTACTTACCTATTTTGTTTGCCTAAGTCCTACCTTAATATCACCCCAAAGAGTCGCAACTTTATCTGTCGGCTCAACCGCCAAAGTCGCATCTAAACCGTTATCCATCAGCATCTGAATATCCGCCTCCTCCAGCGCGACATCAAAGAGTATCATCTCATCAAAAAGACCCTCCCACTCTCTGCCGCTGCCATCCCAGGAGCCGATACGTCCAGGTCCAAATTCACCCGCCAGCGGGCCCCATTTACCCTCCGCATCCAGCTCGCCATCAAAATAGACACGAACAGACTCATCTTCACTGCTATAGGCGACCGCGAGATGATACCATTTATTCAAGATACCTTTATCCGCCGTAAAATCCGAATCCTGCCAACCCGGGTGTCGAACAGGATTATTGGAGTGAATCGCCATCTCCATCTTATTATCCGGCCGGAATTGATAATGGACGAACCCGGCAGACCAACCGTCCCGATTAAAGAAACAGCGCCACTGCCCGACCCTTCCAGTTGAATTGAACCATTTGACAAGCGTAAAATTCTCAAGGGCTTCAATCTCCGGAACAGTAACCCAAGCGTCCGTTCCATTGAGTTCGATAGCGTTGCCAAACTTACCTTTCGCCCACTTCGCACCGCCGACAAGGTTACCATCATAATCATTGCCCGATGAATCTTTAGCGACCTTTCCACTCGCTTCATCGAACAACCACGCACCGACAATAGATTTCGGATCTATTTCAGCACTGCTAAACTCTGCAAACATCAAAACTACCATACTTAAACTGATGATCGTAAGGCGTCCCATTTTATACTCCTTTGTGTATTCGGTTGTCAGTCTAAAAACTACGGAAAACGCTAAGATAAATTATATCATAAACTCAGAACTTACGCAAAGCGCGCGGTTTCAGCAGACTTATCCTGCTAATCTGTCCACAGAAAAATCACAGTTCTGACTTTTTCAACAATTGAATGTCTCTGGAAAAAATTAAAAAAATGGTTGACAAATCTCTAATGACATGTTATAATATTTAACGTTCAAGAGGTAAAATCATTTTCACTGAATTTTTTAGACAAATTGAACCCATCTGACGCGTGAGCGTCCATCTACTAAATCGGGGGCGGAAGTGCTATCTCGACGTAAATTTTTCAAATTCCTCGGTTGGGGAAATTTCACCGCAGCACTGGGCATAACCTTAGGTCCAGGATTAGTTCGGTATCTGTATCCGCGTGTCCTGTTTGAGCCCTCCTCTGTTTTTAAAGCAGGATTCCCGGCAGAATATCCCCCGGGCAGCGTTAGCGAAAAGTATAAAAAGGAACCCTACGGGGTTTGGATTGTCCGGAAACAGGACGGCGAATTCTATGCACTCTTAACTATTTGCACGCACCTCGGATGCACGCCGCGCTGGCTCGGCTCTGAAAGTAAATTCAAATGCCCCTGCCACGGGAGCGGTTTCGATCGAGAAGGCATTAACTACGAAGGGCCCGCACCCCGACCTCTCGAACGCGTTAAAATTACATTGGCAGAAGATGGTCAGATCGAAATCGATAAGTCTGTGAAATTTTTAGGTGAGAAGGGGCAGTGGACCGACCCAGGCTCCTTTTTAAA
Source organism: Candidatus Poribacteria bacterium (assembly GCA_963668035.1). Lineage (GTDB taxonomy): Bacteria > Poribacteria > WGA-4E > WGA-4E > WGA-3G > WGA-3G. The sequence goes on from OY764073.1 coordinate 4,548,744, forward strand.
GGTCTGAAGAAAGGAGAGCATTGTGCCTGGCTCCGGTTAGGTAGAAAAGGCGTTTCGGTGTTGTAGGTTGCAGCTACCAACGTACACATCCGAACTTGCTAAAAAAAATATGAACCAAGAACGCAAAGGGCTCAAAGAGAAGATTACGAATTCCGATATTTGGCGCTCCATGTTCCGCCACGGATATGAAGACACAGGGCGTCGGTACACCTTACAAATCCTCCAAAACGTCTGGTTGCATCTCCATCCCCCTCGGGTTTCTCGCCATGCACTCAAATTCCGTTTTACATGGTGCATGGGCGGTATTACCTTCCTCATGTTCCTCGTGACAGCTGTCACAGGCGTGCTCCTGATGTTCTATTACCGACCAGTCGCTGAATACGCATACCACGACATACAATACCTTGAATTCGACATCCCCTTCGGTATGCTGTTACGCAACATGCACCGCTGGGCGGCACACGGAATGGTCATCTCGGTGATGTTACACATGTTCAGAGTCTTTTTGACCGGTTCCTACAAGAAACCACGCGAATTCAACTGGGCAGTCGGGGTCATCTTATTACTTGTGACCTTTTTCCTCAGTTTCACGGGCTACCTATTACCCTGGGACCAATTGGCTTATTGGGCGGTGACCGTCGGCACAAACATGGCACGCGCAACACCCTTGTTAGGACACGAAGGACCCTTCAAACCCGAACACATCACGCAATCCAACGATGTCCGATTCGCACTACTTGCAGGTACAATTGTAGGCCCCTCAACGCTCTTGAGGTTCTATATTTTACACTGTGTCGCTGTACCACTTTTGGCAAGCGTCTTGATGGCACTCCATTTCTGGCGTGTACGGAAAGATGGCGGCATCTCTGGACCGCTATAAGCATCCTCTCCGAACCGAAAGGTCATAGAAAAGTAAGGAGCAGAATCGCATGGAGAATTTTATACTACTCATAACGAAGCCAGATAATGTCCCTATTGTTGCTATTCTCTTTTTGATACCTTATTTCATCTGGCTCTCTTATCGGCAAGCACGCCTCACAGACAAGACAGGGGTGCCTTCGGATGCTGCACTCAACGATAAAGTCTATGTGTGGCCCTACCTCTGCCGAAACGAGTTTATCTGCGCGATTATCGTGATGCTGGTGCTCGGCGTCTGGTCCATTATGATTGACGCACCTCTTGAAGAACCGAGCGACCCGACGAAAACACCGAATCCCTCTAAAGCACCCTGGTATTTCCTTGCACTCCAAGAGATGCTCGTCTACTTCGATCCTTGGATCGCTGGTGTCGTACTGCCCGGGCTAATTATCGCGGGCTTGATTGCCATCCCTTACATTGACACGAACCCGAAAGGCAAAGGATATTATACCATCAAAGAACGTCCCTTCGCGCTCTCTGTCTTCTGCTTCGGATTTATCATTTTATGGATCGTCTTGATGGTCGTCGGGACATTCCTCAGAGGCCCCGGGTGGAACTTCTTCGCACCCTGGGATAAATGGGACCCGCACCTCGTCGTGTCACTCACAAACGTGAATCTATCGTATCTGTTCGGTATTCGGGACGAGGCGACTGCCAACTTTTTCGGGTTTGTCGTGGTCGCAGGCTATTTCGCGCTCGGCCCCATCTTCTATCTATGGAGACGTAACCGTAGCCGTTTCTTACAGGAACTGGGGCTCGTCCGATATATCGTCGTCTCATTTCTGTTTTTAACGATGCTTGCACTACCCATAAAAATGATCTTGCGCATCGCCTTAGATGTGAAATACATCTGGGTATCACCCTGGTTCAACATCTAAAATTGCGCCGCTGGCGAGATTTTGCGGCGTATTCGCCGGTTCCCCCTTGATAAGGGGGTTGCGACGTGCATTCCTACGCGGAAATCCGCAGAAATACCTAAACAAAACACCTCGCCACTGTAAAGGTAATTCTAAAATTTACCATAATTGACATGGAGGTAGAAAAGTTCGTGAGGAACAAAAAAGAAATCCCTGCTGAAAATAAATCGTACTCTGCTTTGTTCTTTATTCTCTCCGGATTGTTAGGGCTTGTAACCTTATGGGGATTCTGGAGCGAAATGATCACACGCCGCCCCTGGAAGCAGATCCAGCAGCAATTTTATCAGTATGAGTATGAAAAGACATCCGCAGAACTGGCAAATGCAAAACTCGCCTTGCCTGAACTTTCTACACCTCAAGAACCTGATGCCAAAGCGTTAGGTCAACTAACGAAAGCTGTCAGGACCGCGCAAGTTGCACTCGACGAAGCATTGCAGGAACGTAAGTTCCGGCAGAGCGAATCCGACGCGATCAACTATAAATATCAGCATAGCCTCCACGTCGCAAAGGGGAAGCACAACGCAACTGTTGACAAATGGAAGAAGAAATTAGATGAATTTGAATCCCGAATTGAGGGAGAACTCACCGAAGCCGTCTTAACAGCAGAAGCAACCTTCGCCGATGCCAACAAAGCCTTGGCACAGTTCTATCAAACCAATGATGACCCGCAGCGCGCACTCAGCACCTACCTCATCGCACGCAAATATAACGCGATGGACGCGGAGATCACTGACGGTATTGCCGCAGCGCAAGCAGCCCTTCAGGTACTACAAGCCGACAAAGAAAAGTACGATGAAGTCGCACGCCTACAGGAAAAATTGGATTCCGTCGGCGGTATCAAACGCACCTTCCTCGGCAGCCTTTTAGAGAACCCTTTCCGTGAAACCCGGACGATCACGCAATACTATCTTGAAGATTTCGATTACACCGCAGATAGATGTGCAACATGCCATTTTTCTGCCGATAGAAGCGGCTACGAACAATCCGCACAAGAGACGTTTGAAGTCATTGGTGATGGCGAAAATCCTGTCGTACATCGCCTCAAACACGCGAACGTTAAGGTTGGTAGTGAAAGCGTTATCATCGATGATTTTGATGCGGAAGCAGACGAATATACATTAGAAGAGAACGGGACACTTACGCTCAATCCAGATGCTTTCGGTGAAGTTGAGATCGCTTATAAGACCGGCTACCGGCCCGTCCTTCAGACGCATCCGGAGCGCGATGTACTCCTCGGAAAACACCCGGTTGAAAGATTTGGGTGTACACCCTGCCATGGTGGACAAGGACAGGCACTCACTGCAAAATCCGCCCATGCCTTGACACACGCTGAATACTGGCTCAGCCCCGTACTCGGATTAGATGAACATACCGGCAGGAAATCCGAAGAAACGAAAGGGTATATGGAATCTAACTGCCGCCGGTGTCACGATGGTGTGATGATGTTGGATTACGGCGTGGACTCGGAAACAGAGGCGCCTGTAGACTATGCACCGAATCTCACAAAAGGATTAGCACTCTTTGAAGACCTCGGCTGCCACGGCTGCCACGCCGTAGAAGGCTATAGTGCGATCGAAGACATCCAAAAAGTCGGACCCTCACTTGCGAAAGTCGGCAGTAAGATCAAAGACACCGCTTGGCTCGAAAGTTGGATTAAGAAACCTGAGGCACATCTACCAGATACTAAGATGCCGAACTTCTTCCCCACTGATGGCATGAGTCAAGTTGTCTACCTCAAAAATGGCGGAAAGCGCACCGGCGTTGTCACCAAAACCGAAAACGGTATTGAAATTAAAGTCGATGACGGTACTGTCTATCCCTATCCAGACACTTATGTACTCCGTATCGTTGATGAAGTGAAATCTATTGCAGCGTATCTTGCAGGGATGAGGGATGCCAGTCTTGATGAAGTCTCCGTAAACTATTCTCAATCTGAAAACGTTATTAAGGCAGGAGAGGAGACGGTTAAAACCGTTGGCTGCCTCACCTGTCACGCCGTTGACGGCTTAGGCAGCGATTTCGCCCCGGCACTGGATAGTGTTGGCACAAAGGTTACGCCGGATTATCTCCGCCAGTGGATCAGCGACCCGAAAGCTTACGATCCAGATACGAGTATGCCGAGTTTACGGTTAAGCACCCGCGAAGTCGATAACGTCGTCGCTTACTTGATGAGTTTACAGCAGCCGACTCCTGACGTAATTACCGAATCTATCGGCGAACCGGACGTAAAAGAAGGCGAAGCACTCGTCAGAACTTACGGATGCTTCGGTTGCCACGAAATCCCCGGCTTTGAAAATGAATCGAAAGTCGGTGCCGACCTCGGCGAATTCGGCGCGAAACTGCCTGATGAACTCGACTTCGGCGATACAGTGGATATTGAACACAGCTGGACAGGATGGACAATCGGTAAAGTGACCGACCCGCGACGTTACCAAACCCGACGGATCGCCTCACGGATGCCTGTTTTCCAAATTGACGAAGAAGAGGCAAGGGCACTCGCGGTGCTTTTGAAGAGTTTCCAACCGGAGAAGTACCCGCTCAGCTATATACATAAACGATCCGAGAAATTGGACAACATTGATGCAGGGCGGCGACTTGTCAAGAAATATAACTGCACCGGTTGCCACGAAATTGAAGGCGCGGGGGGCGATTATCGCGACGTTATCATCGCACACGAAGGATTAAATGAAACGACTGCCAAACAATTCGCACCGCCACCCTTACAAGCACAAGGCGCGAGAGTCTATCCGGATTGGTTGTTCGAGTTCCTTAAAGAGCCTTCTGAAATCCGTTATGGACTCAAAGTACGGATGCCGACATTCGAGCTCTCTGATGACGAGGCGACCACACTTGTCAAATACTTCTCCGAACTTGACGATGAACCGTTCCCTTACGAGACGCTCGAAGTACCGACCCCGACAAGTGCTGAATTGCGCGTCGGTAAACAGATCTTTGACGAATTGCAGTGTATCTCCTGCCACCCAGCGAAAGGTGAGAGGATTCCTGAAGGCAGTGACAAAGCGGGACGCCCCGATCTCTCATTGGCGAAAGGACGGCTCAAACCGGATTGGCTCATTGATTGGATGAAAGACCCGCAATCGTTCCAACGCGGAACGGCGATGCCACAGGCATGGCCCCTCGTCGGGGGACAACACATGGCGGTCGATGGATATGCGGGCAACGATGCTGAAAAGCAGATTCAACTCGTCCGAGATTATCTCATCTCGTTGGGACGTTAAATATTATGAAACACCTTGCCGTCGTCATCGTCATGATTATCGTATGGCTCAACGGGTTAATCTGGTTAGGCAGACAGGTCGATCCGAGTACGAAGTATGCATCGGCGGTTGAATATAAATACGCACGCTACTGTGCAGGGTGCCACGGAAACAACGGACAGGGCAACGGACGTATCGGTCGTTTCAAAAAATTGAACCCAGCGGATCTAACGGATAACAGCTTATGGGAGATGCACGACGACGAACAATTGCTGGATAGCATCAACGCCGGCAAAGACGATATGCCAGCGTTCTACTACTATCTTAACGATGAAGAACAACGCGAAATTCTCACCTATATTAAGGAGACGTTTCGTCCGTAATTGTGAATTTTAGGTCTTTTAATTTGCATTTCCAAATCCTGTAATGCTACTATATTGCAGGCTAAATTTAAAGGAGAAACAACCATGAAAACCCTAACGACCTTGCTTGTTTTTGGCATGCTCGCAAGCGTTGCATTCGCAGCCAATATCACCGGCACCGTAACCTATGAAGGCGACGCACCGGAGCGTCCCGCACTAACGGCTACCAAAGACCAGCATTGTATCGACGCTGTCCAAGGCACAAAATCCGAAGCACTCGTTGTCTCAAAAGGCAAAGGCATCAAGAACGTTGTTATTTATGCGCGCGTCCCCAGGACAAAAGTAACTGTGCCTGAAAATAATCCGGTTATGGATCAGAAATCGTGTGCGTATCTACCGCACGTACTTGTAGTCCCCGTCGGTGCTACGGTGGATTTTACTTCCAACGATCCAGTCGCACACAATGTTCACGCACACGCACAGAAAAACGAGGCACCAAACTCAAACTTCCAGATTCCGAAGAAGGGTATAGTCGTCCCCTATAAAATCACGAAGGCTGAACCAATTAAGTTCACTTGTGATATTCACGCTTGGATGACAGGCTACATCGTCGCTGTTCCCAGCAACTTTTATACTGTCACCGGGTACAAAGACGCTGAAGATAAATGGCTCAGTTCGGATGCCTATGAAAAATCAGCAGACACCGGAAAATATACACTCGAGAATGTGCCAGCCGGTAGAGCGCGCGTCATCGCATGGCATGAAGAACTCGGTTCAGCAAACAAAATGGTCGAAGTCCCAGCAAGTGGTGATATTGAAGTGAGTTTCACCAGTGCTGATTTTACGAAAAAAGAAAAAAAATAGTTATAAGTTGTTGGTTATAACTGAAAACCCGAAAATAACTGACAACTGATAACCCCAAAATTATGTCTAAAAAGAGACTCTATCTCATACTCGGTTGTGTCCTCGTCTGTTATGCATTTTTGGCAGTCGCGCCTGTCTTTGCACAGGACATGAGCGACGCTGAGTATCGCCCCTTCCCTAAAATCGGCAGCCGAAACGCGGCATGGATCGCTGCGCAACTGCATCTGTTATTCGGCTCCTTCATCCTCGGTGTCCCGATGTTCGCTGTTATCATCGAATTCATCGGTTGGAAGACCAAGGATGAACGATACGACCGGATGGCGCAGGAGTTTATTAAACTCTGCATGGGCGCGTTTTCGACAACTGCCCTGCTCGGCGGTGTGCTCGTCTTTATTCTCGTTTGGTGCTATCCGAAAGTGATGAGCAAACTCAGCGGAATATTCGGACCGACGATGATTTTTTACGTCTTCCTATTTTTCGGCGAGACCTTTACGCTCTATCTCTATTCCTACGGGTGGGATAAGATGCAGGGACGACATAAAGGCTGGCACCTCTTTCTCGGGGTCCTGCTGAATATATTCGGCACAGCGATTATGTTCGTCTCTAACACATGGCTGAGCTACCAGACGAGTCCTGCAACCCAATACGGAATCGTCTCTGAAGGCAGGCGAAAGTCTTGGATTGAAGAAAAATTGGCTGCAGACCCGGCACTAACACCTGAAACCGCTATGGAGGGCGTCACAAGCCACACAATGGTACCACTCCACAACGAGACAACAGGCGAGTTTATGGGAACCCTTTGGGATGCAGTCAATAACTTTACGTGGATGCCTGTAAATATCCACCGCCTCGTCGGAAACATCGCTTTCGGCGGCTCAATTGTGGCAGCCTACGCCGCCTTCCGATTCCTCGTCGCCAAAACGAAAGAGGACAAAGCACACTACGATTGGATGGGCTATACCGGCAACTTCATCGCACTCTGCGGACTGATACCTTTGCCTTTCCTCGGTTATTGGCTCGGTAGAGAGATCTACATGTTCAATAACACGATGGGCATCAACATGATGGGGAGTCTCTTTTCGTGGCTGTTTATTATTCAAGCAGTCATGATCGGTGTCCTGTTCATTGGCGCGAACTATTACCTCTGGTCAGGCATGGGACGCATTAAGGGCGCGGAAATCTATGCCCGTTACCGTCCCTACATGATTACCATTATCATTATCTGTGTCGCCATCTGGATGACACCGCGCACGCTCTCTAAAATCTCAACTGCCAGTGAATTGAGCGCGATGGGCGGTGCAAACCATCCACACCTCGGACTGTTCGGCTTGATGACTGCCAAAAATACCGCTGTTAACATCATCATCCTCACCACTTTCTTGAGTTTTTTGTTCTATCGACGTTCCGGGAAAACACCTACAGCAAGTTGGCGGAAAGTCGGGAACATAGCGATCTCCTCTATCTTCTTTTTCTCAACTGTCTCAATTGTGGTTATCGGCATCGTCGGATTTACTGTGCCAACGGATATCCGTGTCAACGTTTTAACACCGTATCAGGTACTGATCGCGCTCGCGGTGATGGCGGTTGTCACGATCGTCGATATTTTCATGTACCGCAAGGCAACAACGTCTGACACTATTAAATGGGGCGAGATGACGGATCGCTCACAGTACGTCTTAATCCTCATCGCCATTACATTTACATCGCTTATGGGGCTCATGGGCTATGCCCGTTCAGGACTTCGGGAAGGCTGGCACATCTTCGGAGTGATGCAGGATACGTCTGTTGATGCGTATACGCCAATGCTTAGCAGTGCAGTAAACATGGTGGCAATCATCATGGTAATTTTCTTCGCACTCGTCGGGTTTATCTTCTGGCTCGGTCTGTGGGGTGAAAAGAAAAAGCAAGCCGCAGCCGCCCCTGTAGAGGCAGAGGTCGCCACACAAGCTGATGATTAGCCTGAACTTTCTATTTAGTCCCGTAGGGACGATATGTTTATAGCAAAAAAAATGTCGAGAAATACGCTTATAAAAATCGCAAGTCTGATCTTAATGGTGGTGAGTTTCATCGCCTATATTGCTGGTGCATCTGCATTCCCGATCGCCTCGGAGAATCTACTCCCGTGGTCAGTCTGGTTCCTGGTCTCCGTCATCGTAAACATCGTCTTATGGACCAGCGTCATGAGACTCCTAACGTTCTCACTTGCCGTGATATGGTTTTACGCCTTCGTCGCAGGGCTTGTCCCGGAAAGCTCCACTGCCGTGAATTTAACGGAACTGGATTGGAGCGATCCAGACGCAGTCGCTGAACAGGGTGCCTTGGTGTTTAATGGGAAAGGACAATGCAGCGCGTGCCATACCGTAGATACCTCCGCGCCGAAAGGCAGATGTCCTGACTTGACAGACATCGGGGTTAACGCCGCAACCCGTGTACCCGGTATGGATGCAAAAGCGTATCTGATCGAGTCCATGTATCAGCCCGCGAACTACCTTGTTCCCGGCTACGGCAAAATTATGCCAGAGGTATGGAAGGCACCTATCGCTCTCTCCAAATTAGAGATTGAAGCCGTTATCGCCTACCTCCAGAGCCAAGGCGGTGAGATTGATCCGACACCGTTTGATGAACCGATAGACAGGGCAGATATCGCGACAGCCGCTGCAGCACTGCCACCCTTGCTGACCGGGGATCCGGAACTCGGCAAAAAGGTTTTTGTGGATGTCGCCTGTATCTCCTGCCATGCCGTTACAGGCATAGAGAGCCCCGCAGCCGCTGAAACCAATGAAGACTTTGAAGTGGTCACCGCACCCGACCTCTCCGAGATCGCTGCCTTTAATGATATGCGGTATCTTGAAGAATCTATTCTCGTACCCAGTGCCCAAATCGTCAGTGGATACGGTGCCGTTACCGTCCGTGCGAATGGAGCGACCTACCAAGGCACGCTCGTCTCACAAGACGAAGAAAAAATAGTCGTCCGAACCAAAACAGCAGACGGCGCAGAACAAGAACACACAATCCTATTGAGCGAACTTGATGAAGAACCTATTGAAAACCTCGCAAATTTGCAAGCAAAAGGTTATTTAACGTTGACACTAACGCCTACGGATGCTGAGGCACCCGTCAGTGGTGAGCTCGTTTCGGAAACCGACGAAACCGTGACGCTTAAGGTCGGTGAAGAAAATCGGACCTTTTCTAAAACAGATGTCAAAAGCTTGATGACCGTTATCACTTTTGATGGCGATGAAATTGTCGGTGAACACGTTTCAGGAACCATAGACGATCCCGAAATGGTCTTAATCGTTGACGGCAGTGAAGAAGTATTTGATCCGTTTTATTTTGACGAGACAACCCTGACGCGTGCTTTTGGTAAGAGACTCTTTGTTACTTCTCCGATGCCCGAAAACTTCTCCATCATCTTATCGGTAGCAGACCTGAGCAATCTACTCTCTTTCTTAAGCACACTGACAGGCGCGACAGCCGAAGCAGCCCCGGAGACCGCAGAGGCCACGCCCACAGAATAACAGATAATACGCCCTGGGCACACCGCAACTACAAAAAACGAGTGGAGGATAAAACGCCGAAAATGAAAAAGATGTCGCTTTTCACAATATGTCTCATAATTCTGGTCGGGTCTTGGGTCTTCCTAAAATTCGTCATTGGCGGACTGATCTCAGTACCAATACCAGGTAGCGTGATTGCGATGTATATGGGATTGATAGTGATCGCTATCTTGGTGCATATCTCCGTCGAGGACTCGCTTTTTCGCGAATTTCGCCGCCCGATCCTCGAAACGCTGGTAGATAATAAACGCCGTACCCACCGTAGGGTGCTTGTCGTGTTAATCCCGCTCCTGCTGCTCGGTTATTCCTACTCGATTATCGCACAACGCGCGAATCCGCCCGGAAGTCCGCGGGATGCACACCCATCCCCGCCGCTTGAATTGACCTACAAAGACGAGGTCATCGGCACGATGCAAGATGTCGTCAACCCCTTCCGGCACTACGAAAAAGATGATCCGGAAGCGTTCAAAGCGCACGTTGAAAATGGGAGACGCGTCTATCATCAGAATTGTTTCGTCTGCCACGGCGATCACTTAGATGGACAGGGGCATTTCGCGCCATACCTCCAACCGCTACCCGCTAATTTCCAGGACCCTGGCATTATTCCGAACTTCCAAGAATCCTTCTTCTTCTGGCGGATTGCCAAGGGGGGTCCGGGGTTACCCGCAGCCGGCACACCCTGGGATTCAGCGATGCCTATCTGGGAGGATGTCTTGACAAAAGACGAAATTTGGGATGTTATTCTGTTTCTATCGGATTACACCGGTTATCAACCGCGAACCTTTGGGGAGGCACACTAAAGATGAGAACCAAACATGCTGCCCTCTTCGTGCTAATTTTCGCAATAGTAGTAGGCACACTCCGCTATGCCGTAACATACGCACAGAAGGCACCCGAAGCCTCCGAAAAAGGCAAACAGGTCTATGAAAATAGCTGCGCACATTGCCACGGCATTGAAGGCAGAGGCGACGGCTCCGCCGCTGAGAACCTGCTCCCAAAACCGCGGGATTTCACGCGCGGCCTCTATAAAATCCGATCTACAGAAGCCGGAGAACTCCCAACCGATCAAGACCTGTTTGACATCATCACCGAAGGGATGCCCGGTTCCTCTATGCCAGGCTGGGAAACTGCCCTAAGTGCGAATGACCGTTGGGAAGTCGTCGCATACATCAAAACCTTCTACGAAGGTTTTAAGGCAGCAGAAGCACCGCCAAAGCAGATTAACCTCTCTGGGAAAATCTCTTACTCCGAACAGAGTGTAGAAGCCGGAAAGGCACTTTATAGCGATCTCGGTTGTGTCGAATGCCACGGAAACATCGGGAGAGGCGATGGCACTTCCGCGCCAACGCTGACCGATGAGTGGGGATTCCAGACCTGGCCCGCAAATCTGACGCAGAGTTGGAATTTCCGAGGCGGTGCTGACACCGAAGATGTTTTCAAGCGATTCATCGGTGGACTCGCAGGTTCACCCATGCCCGCATTTTCAGGCGATAGCTTTCCGGGTTTCGGACTCACAGCCGAAGAATCTAAACGCTATATAGAATTAGTGAACAAAGATGAAATGACCGCAGCTGAAGAAGAGGAATTCACGCAGCTGGATGAAAAAAGCTATGCTGCTGTTGACATCGCACTCAATCTTGCAGAAGGCACAGAAATTACCGCCGAAGAAAAGCAAATTTATGATAACGCAATGAAGCTCGTCTATGAAAGCAGTTGGCACTTGGCAAACTATGTTAAATCGCTAGCTCCCGAAAAACGTCCGGAACCCGCGATCGGAAATAACGTGCTACGGTCACAATACGTTCAAGGCGAATTGCCACCAATGGACGATGCCGCATGGGAGACGCTTGAAGCGAGGTATTTCCCGCTCGTCGGACAGGTCGTCATTGAACCTCGCCAGTTTAATCCAACGATTGATGCCGTGAACGTCAAATCGTTTTACAATGACACAGAAGTCGCGTTCCTCTTTATATGGGACGACCGCACACACACAACTGACGAAACCGATGAAGAGACCGGCCAAACGCTTGAAGACGCTTTGGCAATCCAGTTTCCTGTGAAGGTGCCGCAAGGACCGACCGCACCGAAACCCTATTTCTTGTGGGGCGGGAGACTTCCAGTCTATCTATGGCACTGGAAAGCCTCTGCACCGGAACAGGTGACCGAACTGACCGCCAAAGGTATCAACAACGCCGAAGTGCAGGAAGCACAAGCCGACCTCCAAGTACAGAGTGACTACACAAATGGGCAATACAAGTTGTGGGTCAAACGCGCCCTAACAACCGATGACAAAAAGGACTTACAACTTGAACCGGGTGTTTTTGTTCCGATCGCCTTCTCAGCATGGGACGGCGCGAACGGTGATGTTGACACAAAACGAACCATGACCAGCTGGTATACCTTTGTGCTGGAACCTGTGCCATCATCAAAGCGATTCATTTATCCGCCCTTAATCGCACTGCTTGCTGTCGGCTTCCTCTTCGGCTTACGCGCGTTCGTACAGCGCAGAAATTTAGAAACCTAAAAGTCTGTAGGTTGGGTTGAACACAGTGAAACCCAACAGATAACTTAAAGCTTGTAGGTTGGGTTGAACACAGTGAAACCCAACTGAAAACTGATAACCGATAACTAATAACTAATAACCCTAAAAGGAGAAAAAAATGAAAACCTATTTGTTTGCAGGCCTCGCGATCCTTCTCGCGTGCTGTTATGTCGGTAACGTCTTCGCAGCTGACTCTGATGCAGGCGAAACGGAAGCGTTAGTATTTCCCGAAGCCTATAAAGCTATGAAAAAAGTGAGCGACGGCGGCACGATTAGTGGCATAGTGACGTTTGAAGGAGACGTGCCTGAAAAGAAAGCACTCGAAATCACCAAAGACGAAAAGGTTTGTGGTGCTGACGAAAAATTCGATGAGTCACTGGTCGTCGGTGAAGGCAACGCCCTAAAAAATACAATTGTCTACCTAATTGACATCTCGCAAGGTAAAGATTTTGGCGATGCCAAAATCGAAATAGACCAGAAGGGTTGCAAATTTACACCACATGTCCAGATCGTCCCGGTCGGCAAACGGCTAACAATGCTCAATAGTGATAAGATTATGCACAATGTGCATATCTTCAGCAACATCAACAAAGCCATTAACAAATCACAACCAAAACATGTGCGGAGATTGACGGTGAAGAGTGTCAAAAAAGCCGAAGGTCCGGTGCAAGTCAAATGTGATGTTCACGGGTGGATGTCCGCTTGGATATCCTACGTACCGCACCCCTATTTTGCCGTGACCAACGAAAAGGGGGAATTCACGCTCGAAGATGTTCCCGCAGGCACATATAAACTCGGCTATTGGCATGAGGCTTGTGGCACGAACAGCAAAGAGCCAACCTCCGTTACGGTAGAAGCTGGCGGCACTGTCACACAAAATTTTACGCTGAAACTTAAATAGCTATCAGTTGGCGGTCTTCGGTTCTCGGTTTTCGGTTAGCGGGGACAAACCTTATAACTGACAACTGACAACTGATAACTGACAACTACTATGAAAAACAGAATTGAGGTAGAAAATCTCTCATACGCTTATCAGCAACGGCAGGCACTTGACAATATAAGTTTTAATGTCTCCTGCGGCGAGATTTTCGGACTCCTCGGACCCAACGGAAGTGGCAAAACGACCCTTTTTAGGATCCTATCTACACTGATGCCAGTAACCGCTGGCACTGTTCGCATCCTCGGACACGACTTAGCCACCGAGGTGAAAGCAATTCGGAACCTTTTAGGGGTCGTTTTTCAACACCCAGGGTTAGATGTCAAATTAACTGTCGCTGAGAATTTACGGCACCACGGACATCTCTATGGACTCGCAGGTAAATCCCTGCGTTCCCGAATTTCGGAGCTCCTTGAACGTTTTGGAGTCTCCGATAGGGCAACCGAGCGTGTCGAAGTTTTGTCCGGCGGTTTACAAAGACGAGTTGAAATTGCGAAAGCACTGCTCCACGCCCCCCGCGTCTTACTCCTTGATGAGCCGACCAGCGGGTTGGATGTAAGCGTACGCCGACAACTCAACGACTACCTTGCAATGCTTGCACAGACAGAAAATATCCTCGTACTGCTCACAACGCATCTCTTAGACGATGCTGAGGTCTGTAGTCGGGTCGGTATTTTAGATCACGGTAGGTTGGTCGCTCTCGGCGCGCCTGAGGAACTCAAAACCGACGTCGGTGGCGATGTTATCATTATACAGAGCACAGATAGCGAAACCCTCGGTACCGCAATTGACGAAAAATTCGGGGTTTCAACCGTGCTAACGGAGGACCAACTGCGTGTTGAATGTGCGCACGGCCATGAATTCGTACGCGATGTCGTCGCAGCGTTTCCTGATGAAATTCAATCCGTTCGATACGGGAAACCGACTTTGGCGGACGTGTTCATAAAGTTAACAGGAAACCCGTTTGTCTGAAGGAAATCTTGTGCAGAGCGTTCTGCTACCCATCGCAACGATTTGGTGGCGCGAAATTGTTAGGTTTTACCGCCAACGGAGCCGACTTTTCAGTGCTATCGCGCAACCCATAGTCTTTTGGCTCCTCATCGGCAGCGGCTTGCGTGCCTCTTTTCAACCCGCGGGTGCAGCAGACGGACCGGATTATATCGCGTATTTTTATCCGGGCATCGTCGTTTTAGTCTTGCTTTTTACGTCTATTTTCGCTACAATTTCTGTCGTGAATGATCGACGCGAAGGTTTCTTACAAGGTATACTCGTCGCCCCTGTCCCAAGGTGGCGGGTCGTCATAGCACAAGCATTAGGTGGGACAACTTTAGCACTCGGACAAGGGCTATTGCTTCTGCTACTTGCACCGATGGCAGGCATTCGGTTCGGCGCGGCATCGCTTCTGCTCTCTATCGGTGTCATGACACTTTTAGCGTTTGGCTTGACAAACCTCGGTCTACTGATCGCGTGGCGGATGGACTCAACGCAAGGATTCCACGCAATTATGAATCTCTTGTTGATACCGATTTGGCTCCTTTCCGGCGCGTTTTTCCCGAGTACTGGCGTACCCGGGTGGTTGGCATGGACAATGAAATGTAATCCACTCACGTATGGGCTCGCAGCTTTTCGGCACAGCCTCTACTTTGATACAACTGTAAAGGCATTCGGAGAAGTGCCACCTTGGACACTCTCTCTGCTGATTACCGGACTGTTTTGTGTTTTGACGTACATCGGCGCGACATTTACCGCGTCTACACAAACGAATTAAATAATCACTGAAAACCTTAAATAAGGAGGATTTGATGCTTCAATGGCTCCCAGAGAACGTATCAACGTTCGGGCAAGGCGTTGATAACCTCTTTAACGCTATCTATTATCTGACCCTCGTTGTGTTTATCCTTGTGATGGGGACCCTTGTCGTTTTCCTGATTAAATATCGCCATCAGGAAGGCAAGAAAGCCGCTTACATTGAGGGCAGCACAACGCTGGAAATTATTTGGACAGCCGTTACAACGGTAATTGTCTTTGTACTCGCTATGTTCAGTTATCCACAGTGGAACAATATTAAATCACCTACACAATTTCCAGAGAACCCAGATGTTGTTGTCCAGGTCAGCGGAAAACAGTTCAACTGGGATATGATCTATCCCGGACCCGATAACGAATTCGGAACAGACGATGACCTTGAATTGGAAAACGAATTGCATGTCCCCGTCAACGCGGTCGTGCATATCCGATTAACCTCTATAGATGTCATCCATAGTTTTTTTGTGCCACAATTACGGCTGAAACAGGACGCATTGCCCAACCGATTTATCGACGTCTGGTTTGAGGCAATAAAGGCAGGACGCTACGAGATTCCGTGCGCCGAACTCTGTGGATTCGGACATTCCACAATGATCGGCTACCTTAATGTGCATGAGCAAGCCGACTACGATGCCTGGGTACAAGAAAGATGGCCTCAGGAGACTGAAGGAGGACAATAACGATGCAAGATAACGAACATACGTCACATCACGAAGAAAGTTTTATTAGTAAATATATCTTTTCGCTCGACCACAAGACGATTGGTAAACAGTTCCTTATCTACGGGCTGATCATGTTCTTTGTCGGCGGCGGACTTGCACTGCTCTTTAGATGGCAACTCGCCTACCCCGATCGACCGCTGCCTATCATCGGTGCCTCACAACAATACATTGAGGATGACGAGGTCGTTACAGGAGCTGACAGAATGTGGGAACGCATTTATGAGTCAGACGACGTAGAATGGCTTGAGGAACACATGCCCAGTGGGATCATTACATCCAATTTTTACAACATGCTCTTTACGATGCATGCCACCATTATGGTGTTCTTCGTCGTCGTGCCTATCTTGGTCGGGGCTTTCGGAAACTTCCTCATTCCTTTGATGATCGGCACACGCGATATGGCGTTTCCGATCCTCAATATGCTCTCCTTTTGGCTTGCAGTTCTCGCCGCAGTTGTCATGACAGTCGGGTTCTTTGTTCCCGGCGGACACGCTGCAGCCGGATGGACAGGCTACGCACCGCTCTCTGCCGATCCGCAGTGGACAGGCGTGGATTGGGGGCAAAACCTCTGGGCGATTAGTCTGCTCATTCAGGGCTTCTCCTCTTTGGTAGGGTCTATTAACTACATCACAACGATTATCAATATGCGCGCCCCCGGGATGACCTTCTTCCGGATGCCGTTAGTCATCTGGTCGCTTTTCATCGTCGCGATTCTCTTGCTACTTGCATTCCCGGTACTTTCCTCGGCACTCGCATTGCTCATCTTTGATAGACTTGCCGGAACAACGTTCTTCAGTGCGACAGCAGAAGGCGGCGGCGACCCGCTCCTCTGGCAACACCTCTTCTGGTTCTTCGGACACCCTGAAGTCTATATCCTCATCTTGCCCGGCATGGGTATCGCCTCCGAGCTAATCCCTGTCTTCTCACGGAAGCCCGTTTTCGGGTATCGCTCTATGGTCTACGCAATGATCGCCATCGCGTTTTTAGGATGGATTGTCTGGGGACACCACATGTTCCAAAGTGGTATGCGCTCCGGATTAGGAAACTTTTTCATGACAACTACGATGCTCATTGCAGTGCCTTCAGCGATTAAGACATTTAACTGGCTGGGAACGATGTTCCGCGGCTCCATCCGATTTACAACCCCGATGCTTCACGGTATCGCCTTTGTTTCTATGTTTGTAATCGGTGGACTCAGCGGCATCTACATGGCAAACACGCCAGTGGACATCTACATCCACGATACTTACTACATTGTGGCGCACATCCACTACGTTGTGTTCGGCGGTAGTCTGTTCGCTATCTTCGGTGGCATCATCTTCTGGTTCCCAAAGATGTACGGACGCTACATGAACGATGTACTGTCTAAGATTCACTTCTGGTTGACGTTTATTGCATTCAACTGCACGTTCTTCCCGATGCATATTCTCGGTGTGGGCGGACACATGCGGCGAATCTCCCACCCGACAGCGTACGAGTTCCTACAAGGGTTTGAAGGTATGAACATCTTTATCACGATGAGTGCGTTCACACTCGGCTTCGCCCAATTGATACTCGTCTTTAACTTCTTCTGGAGCATGTACAAAGGGAAAGTCGCCGAACAGAACCCGTGGCAGGCAAACACGCTGGAGTGGGAAGCACCCACACCCGTACCCCACGGCAACTTCGGGCAAATTCCGACTGTCCACCGCGGGCCCTATGAATACAGCGTCCCCGATGAAGAATCCGATTGGATCCCGCAGGCACAACCCGAACACGCACCCGCAACAGGCGGCGACTAATAGACTAATTTTCTCGGAAATTTCGCATGAAGCAACACGCGAGTTATAGCCCATGGCTACACAGAACCGCACGCCTCACCGCAGGCGCAACGTTCTTATTGATTGTCATCGGCGGCATTGTTACAAGCACAGATTCCGGATTGGCTGTCCCCGATTGGCCAACAACCTTCGGGTACAATATGTTTCTCTATCCATTATCAGAGATGGTAGGCGGCATCTTGTATGAACACAGCCATCGACTCATGGGGTCGCTCGTTGGCATCTTAACAATCGCGCTATTGGTTTTGACATTGGCGAGAGATTCGCGCAAGTGGCTAAAATGGCTCGGGCTCGCCGCCCTTATCGCTGTTAGTGTACAAGGCGTACTCGGTGGGCTTCGAGTCACACAGATTAATCGCAACTTCGCGATCGTACACGCGTGTCTTGCGCAAGCCTTTTTCGCACTGCTCTGTGGAATCGCTTGGTTCACCTCGCGGGACTGGTGGCAAGAGGCACGCACAATTACAGGCGAGACAGCACGCAAGTTGCGCCGGTTAAGTCTGATAACGACATGTCTCATTTATGTGCAGCTCATCTTTGGAGCGATTTTACGGCATACCGGCAGCAGACTCGACGCGCATCTGCTCTTTGCTTTCCTCGTCACGCTACATATCTTCTTGCTGGCGAGACGTATTTTGACAATGAATAGTGAAGCAAAGCGCATTGGACAATCAATGCCATTGCTATTGCTCGGTCTGCTTGCTGTCCAGTTAGTGCTCGGCACATGGGCATTCTTTGCGAAACTCACCGCTTTCGGCGAAACATTCGCAGCAGCACTCACGGTAACGATTACCACCGCGCACGTAGCAGTCGGCGCGTTGATGTTAGTAAGCAGTTGTGTGCTTACCTTGAAAATTTACAGATTCACCGATGCCTCAACCCCTGCTAATGTACCGACGAGTGATAGTCCGGAGTTAGCAGTCGGCAGTCAGTAAAGCGATTTTGCATAACAATAATCCTTATATTTTAGGTATTTTCGTTCGTAGTAGGGCGATTTATCGCCCGTCGTCGAAAACTGAAAACCAGAAAAAACATGCGTTCAACAACGGTAACTTTACCAGATAACACAGATACAGCAAATCTGCCTGCGAAACAATCGGTTTTTACCCGGCGCGCCGCGGACTATATCCAGCTCATCAAACCGCGCTTGGTAGTGATGATACTCATTACGACCGCTGCTGGTTTCTATCTCGGCGCGCAGCAGACGATAGAGTGGATACGCTGTTTACATACGCTTATCGGTGCCGGGTTGGCCGCAGCCGGTGTATTAGGCCTCAACCAATACCTTGAACGCGATGTAGACGCACAGATGAAACGTACCCAAGATAGACCTCTCCCTGATGGAAGGATGAACCCGTTGGAAGCGTTGATAGTTGGTGCTGCCCTCACAGGCAGCGGAATGCTTTACCTGACGTTCATCGTCAATACGCTAAGTGGGTTCGTCCTTTCGCTAATAGTCGTGAGTTATCTGTTCCTCTATACGCCACTCAAGCGAAAAACATCTCTCTGTACGCTTGTTGGGGCAGTGCCGGGGGCACTCCCGCCTGTCGTAGGATGGGTGGCCGCGCGCGGTTCACTGACAGGCGAAGCGTGGGTGCTATTTACGATACTCTTTTTATGGCAAATCCCGCATTCGCTTGCAATCGCCTATATCTATCGCGAAGACTACGCAAAAGCCGGATTCCGCCTTTTGCCAGTCATTCATCCGGACGGTGCAAGCACGTGCCGCCAAATTGTGATTAATTGCGTCGCGCTCCTCGGAATCGGTCTGTTGCCAGCGTTATACAACATCGCCGGTAGCATCTATTTCTTCACCGCACTGTTATCAGGTATCGCATTTTTGGCATTCGGTATCTATTTAGCACGCGCACATTCGGTAAAAGCCGCTCGCTATGTGTTATACGCGTCATTGCTCTATCTACCAGTGGTGTTTATCACGATGGCGTTAGACAAAATCTAATCAGGAGTCTACAGATCATGAACGCACCAGAGCATCGTAAGCAAAATCGTCGACTCGGACTTATCTTAGGGCTACTGTTTGTAGGGCTGTTTGCCATTGTAACAGCTGCGATTGTTACAGGTATCAAAGCACCACAAGCTGTTGAGGGTACTGTGAATAGTCTGATTGTTCCTGTTCTCGGTATCATCGGGTTGCTATTGATTTCCGCGGCAGTAGGTGAAATTATTCAAAATCGCCGCCTCGCCGTAATTTTAGCACTGCTGTTGATAGGATTGGTGATCCTCGGACCCATTGTTCATCTTAATATTTTACGGGGCATCTTGGTGCTATTGGTTATTGCAGCTGTTGCTGAAATTATTGTTCCGATTATAAGAAAAAGGTTACGAAATGGCATATAATAACGTTGAAATCCGCGAACGCCGACCCTTGAGCAACGCACGATTGGGAGTATTAGTCCTGCTCGGTGCGGAGACGATGCTGTTCTCAGGGCTCATCGGAACATTTCTCGTATTTCGGATCGGAAATGTCACCTGGCCCCCACCATCACATATCGGGATTGAGCTACCACGTGTGGTAACCGGCATCAATACCGCACTCCTCTTATTGAGCGGTTACACAATGTTTCAAGCATGGCGCGCCATTCGGAATGACAAAGTAAAGCAGCTCCGAAATTGGTTGTTGCTCACAGGGGTGCTTGGGCTCCTCTTCCTCGGTGTACAGGGAAGTGAATGGGTGCAACTCATTCGCAACGGACTCACGCTTCAGTCTGGTATATATGGTGGCATCTTCTATGTGCTCATCGGATGCCACGCTGTTCACGTACTGAGTGCTGTTATATGGGTGTTTATTGTTTTCGGTCTGGCAATGGCAGGACGTTTCTCCGCCGAACGTTACAGCGGCGTTGATACCTGTGCAATCTATTGGATATTTGTTGTCGCGCTCTGGCCAATCCTCTATGTTTTGGTATATCTCTCGTAGGCATCGCGAAAGGACGGTTAAGATGTATAGATTTTTTTTATGGGCATCCATCTTGATATGCATCATGCTTATAGTACCCATGTCCGTTGAGGCATGTCCCGGATGTAAAAATCTTGATGACCCAATCGGTAAAGCTTTTAATTGGAGTATCCTTTTCCTGATGGCGATGCCTTTTACGGTTTTCACGCTCATCGGCGGCACGATTTTTCTACATTATCGGCGTGAAAATAGATAGTTTGGAACTGACAAACTGATAACTAATAAAGGAGTTTAAATATAGTGGAACACGCTACCACTTTAGATCACACGGAAGATGTATATGAACCTTCGCTGACACCGGATAGCCTCGGCAAACTCGGCATGTGGATTTTCCTCGTTGGGGATACTATGTCTTTTGGCGCGTTACTGGCAGCTTATGCGGCTCTTCGAGCAGGCGCAGGCATAGTCGGTTGGGTACCCCCAGACGAGATCCTCGGCATTAACCTAACCGCTTTCATGACATTCCTGCTGATATGCAGTAGTGTTACTATGGTGAAAGCACTGGAATCTATCCAGGACGGTAAGGTCGCGAGAATGTGCGACTTTCTCGGGTTAACGATTTTAGGAGGAGTGATATTCCTCGGGCTACAGGCTTATGAATGGTATCATCTCATTCACCATGGGTTGACACTTACCGGTATTCCGGATCATGGGTTGTCAGGCGAGGCGATTAGCGGCTCAACGCTTTTTGGTCCCGCTTTTTACGCTATCACAGGTTTTCACGGTTTACACGTAACCGGCGGCGTAATTTATCTCATCGTTATATTGAGAAATGGATGGTCAGGCAGGTATACCGCCGAGTTTAACCATGAAGTCGAAATCGTCGGACTCTATTGGCACTTCGTTGACCTTATCTGGATTATGGTCTTCACCTTCATCTATCTATTGTAGGAGGACATAGTAATGGCACAAGACGGACACAAAGAACACCCGAAATACATCAATATTTTTTGGTGGCTGCTTGGACTCACTATCGTTGAAGTGGCTGTCGCAATCCCTGAGTACGCGCTTGTCCTAAAAGCGATACTACTCATCGGGTTGGCATGTGGCAAAGCCGCGCTCGTCGCTATCTATTTCATGCATCTGAAATTTGAGCGAAAAACGTTAGCCGCTATCGTCATAACACCGTTCCTTATCTGCGTTTTTCTCGTCATCATGCTGATGCCTGACCTCACATCAGATGCACGCCACGAAGGCGTAGAGAAGCCGGCGGAAGTCGTTGATACATCCGCGCATTAGCTATTGGGTAATTGTACCTATTCACGTTATATATGTGAATTTTTTCGCCTGTAGGAGCGAGCTGTGCTCGCGATTTGAATGACAGTATTGGGTTAGGTGCTGCGTATGGAAACACAAACCGAGAACGCGAACACAATAGCACGGAGACTTGACAAAAGCACCCTCGTCTGGGTCGCGCTCGGTGTTATCATCATCGCCATCGCTGGGATCAACTTATGGTCCACATTTCGCGCGAAACCGGGGATGCTCCCGGACTTTCGCCTAACGAATCAGAAGGGACAGCCATTAGGGTTGTCCGACATGAAGGGCAAAATCTGGGTCGCCGACTTCATCTTCACCAATTGCCCAACGATTTGTCCGGCGATGACACAGGAGATGGCACGCCTACAATCCGAATTCGTTGCGGATCCCGTCCATTTCGTCTCGTTCTCTGTAGATCCTGAGCGCGATACGTCAGAGGTCCTCGCGCGCTACGCAGCAGCTTATGGCGCAGACGACAGACGTTGGCATTTTCTCACTGGCGACAAAGCGAAAATCTACCAATTAGCCGAAAAAGGATTCAGTTTAGCAGCAGGCCACAACGGCACCGAGATACTCCATAGTTCGCGGTTTGCTCTCATTAAACCCGAGGGAAACATCCACGACACCTACGATAGTCAGGACAAACCCGCAATGCTACGCTTACGCCGAGATATTAAAACGCTCCTTGCAAAATGAGAGACTGGAATCTCCTCATCTCTCTCGCGGCTTTTCTAATGCACTTCGCATTCGGATTTTTCCGTGTACGATTTAAGAAATTCAGCCGCCCGTGGAGCAGATGCCTCTACATACCGATTGTAATAAACATCGTTGTCCGCCGTTTCATCCTTCATTGGGACTGGCAAACCGCGATGGTTTACCTATGGCCCGCGACACTCATCGCTCATATACTCGGCGGATTGATCGGGGCTCGCTACAAAACAAGTGGGGAAGAGAAATGATCAAAAAAATTTATGTACCCGTTGATAATTCCGACTACTCCGATGCAAGTATCGCTCTGGCGGTCGAATTCGCGAAGAAGTTCGGGTCTCAATTGGTCGGTTCACACGTTTACGCCGCAAAGATGCACGATGTCCGCTTCAAGCAGATGGAATACACCCTACCTGAGGAGTATCAGGACGAGGTGGAGCTGGAAAAGCAACGCCGCATCCACGACACACTCATCACGATGGGATTGCAGCTCATCTCCGATTCCTATCTTGAGGTGATGAAACAGAAATGCACCGAATTTGACATCCCGTTTGAACCCAAAATGCCGGAGGGCAAACACTACATAAAACTCGTTGAAGACATTCAGGAAAGCGATTACGACCTTGTGATTATGGGCGCGCTCGGCATGGGTGCAGTCAAGGATAGCCTCATTGGTGGAGTCACTGAACGCGTCGTCCGCCGTATTAATACCGATACGCTTGTCGTCCGGGACCTCGAACCCATTGAAGAACACGATGGAAATATCCTCGTCGGCATTGATGGGAGTCCTGAATCTTTCTCAGGTTTGAAAACCGCAATACAGCTCGGACAAAAGTTGAACAAACAGGTCGAAGCCGTCGGTGTCTATGATCCGTATCTACACTACATCGTCTTCAATTCCGTCGTGAATGTGCTAACGGAGCGCGCCGCCAGAACTTTCAGATTTAAAGAGCAAGAGCAACTCCACGAGGAAGTGATTGATACCGGACTTGCAAAAATTTATCAGTCACATTTGGAAGTCGCGCGCGCCATTGCAAAAGACGAACACGACTACACCCTAAAAATTACGCTACTTGATGGCAAAGCCTACGAAAAAATCTTACAATACACCCGAAAAACGAACCCGTGGCTCCTCGTCTTAGGCAGAATCGGTGTCCACAGTGAACAAGATATGGACATCGGCAGCACTGCCGAGAATCTATTGCGGCTTGCTCCTTGCAATGTCCTCCTATCCAGTCAACGTTATTTCCCACAGATAGATGTCAAAGCCGAAGAGATCCTCGTCTGGACGCAAGAAGCATTAGATAGAATGGAGAAGGCACCGCCCTTAGTGCGCGGCATCGCCAAAACAGCCGTCCATCGGTTCGCCATAGAGCGTGGACATTCTGTCATTACTGAGAGCGTCATTGACATGGCGATGGAAGCGATTATGCCCCAACGCGCCTCCGAAAAGCTCACCCGCGTCGCAAAAGAGATCGCCGAA
Organism: Candidatus Poribacteria bacterium; assembly: GCA_963668035.1. Lineage (GTDB taxonomy): Bacteria > Poribacteria > WGA-4E > WGA-4E > WGA-3G > WGA-3G. The sequence continues at coordinate 4,572,835 of OY764073.1, forward strand.
CAGAAAGTCTTGGAATCAGAGGCAGTCCAGACCTATATCTGTGGCGAGTGTGGCTACGCCGCACACAATCAGCAGCCTGTCCAATGTCCCGTCTGTAGCGCAGCGCCAGAGCGTTTCCAGATGGTTGATAAAAATTCTCTGCAGAACATTGCCGTAGACGAAGGCGGCGCTGCCGAAGAAGAGACATTTGACGGCGTGCGACTCCAATGGTCGGAACAGGCGAAAAAAGCATTGCGCACAGTGCCGCGCGGCTATATGCGGCGCAATGTTAAAGCGCGCATAGAGAAATCCGCACGCTCCCAAAAAATTGGCACGATCACCAACGCCTTCGCAACCGAGATTATCAACGACAGCATGGGCGAAGCCGCAGCAGTCCGTGAGGATGCACCGGAACTCAGAACCTTACAAGCGCAGACCGCCGATTCTCAGAACGCTGAAGTCGTTCAAGGTTTTGAAAGTCCGGTGCAATGGACCGAGGAAGCCATCGAACGTTTAAACTTAGTTCCGGCTGGATTTATGCGAAATATCACACAGACCCGCATTGAACAACGCGCACAAGAAAACAACATTGAACAGGTTACCCTCGATTTCGCAGCACGCGTCATTGAAGATGGCAGAAGTCTCGCCAATGAAGTCCTTGGGCAGTATTATCAACAACCAGATCAGGATTGAATGTCTTCCAAATCACTTGTTAATCTATATTGATATAACGTGAGTTTGATATATAGCAAATTATAGACGCAAATGAACCTTTTCGTAGGGGTTAGGTTGCCTAATCCCTACGGGCGAGAAGACCTCGCCCCTACGACAATCCCAACATCTTGTTTTTATCAAGCTGACGTTTGATATATCTTCAGGAGATCTATATGGCAGCCCAAGATTCTCACATTGAGACAGTTGAATCTATCACAGATATTTTCAATCAACCGCGTCAGGTTACGGTCTCAGATACATATCGTGCTGATATGGACGTTGTTCTCTTTAATGGGGATTGTAGCGAGCTCCTAAAGAACATTCTGTCAAGTTCAGTGGATTTGGTCATTACATCTCCACCATACAACATCGGAAAAAAATACGAGAAAAAAACCACCTTACACTCCTATCTAAAGGACATGGAACCTGTAATTGCAGAGTTGGATCGGGTGCTTGCCACTACTGGAAATCTCTGTTGGCAGGTCGGAAATTATGTCCAAAAGGGCGAGGTGTTTCCACTTGATATCTACTTTTATGAAATTTTCAAACGCTTCGGCTTAAAATTACGGAATCGGATCATCTGGCGGTTCAATCACGGTCTACACTGCACAAAGCGATTTTCAGGCAGATATGAAACGATTTTATGGTTTACCAAAGGCGATGATTATGTTTTCAATCTTGACCCGGTGCGAGTTCCAGCAAAATATCCAGGTAAACGGCATTTCAAAGGTCCGAAGAAGGGGCAACTTTCAGGAAACCCGCTTGGTAAAAATCCCTCTGACATTTGGGATGTCGTCAAACAGGACTGGGAAGACGAAGTTTGGGATATTCCAAACGTAAAAGCAAATCACCCAGAGAAAACTGAACATCCGTGTCAATTTCCTGTCGAATTAGTCCAGCGATGTGTCTTAGCACTCACACAGCCTGAAGGGATCGTTTTAGACCCGTATTGCGGCGTTGGTTCTACTATCATTGGTGCTTTACAGCATAATCGAAAAGCAATCGCCGCTGAACAGGATTCAACCTATATAGCGATTACCCGTGAGCGGATACAGAAATTCGCGCAGGGAACATTACCACTTCGTCCTTTAGGAAAACCTATTCACAAACCAACAGGAAAAGAACGTGTTGCCCAGATACCTTTAGAATGGAAATAGAGGGCGGAAGTAGAGTGATCATGATTATTGCTGCTGAATATTCATTCAATGATGGACATTCTATTCGACGGACGCACCCTTACCTGTTACAGGAGATTGAGGATATTATTGCTTCCGTTGATGCCGCACACCATAAAATTAAAGAGAGTCAGGAAATCACAATGCCGGGCAAAATGTTATATAGTCCGGCTAACCTTAACCGCGCTTTCGCACAAGGTTTTGGATCTAAAGGATGGCGGAAGAAACGCGTAACATGCCACTATTCGACAGACTACTACCGCCCTGGATATTTACCGAAACGAATGCGTCCGGCATATCGAGAAATAGACTTTCTGAAAGAGCGTCTTGGGATAGAGGTACAGTTTGGGAAGTATGCATTCATGGTCTATAATGTGTGTGCAAAAATGACCATTTTTCGGAACTTAGGCCACATTGATGCCGGAATTGAGATTGTCCCTGTAAAGTCTTTTGCTGATGATATGTCTACCGGGGTTTCATATTTTGAGCAATTTGTGTGGGATTTAGAAAAGCGGGGTGTTGCAAACATTGATATCCCCGTTCTTATCTTTGGTATTGATATATAGAGGCAACTATTGTTTAAAATAGGAGTAAATAATGAGCGAAATCCCGACAGTTACATTCCAAATACTCGGTCCAAATGAAGGCGCAGCGGAGAGCTCAACCCAAAGTTTATGGTTTAAAGTCAAATCCGATCCCCCGCCACCCGAAGATCTCGTCGTGAGTTTAAAGGTGCTTTCATCGAACGGAGAAGTTAGACAGTCCGGCACCATCATGATCCTCAAACATGAAAGTCATTCCGCAGATCTAATCTACAAAACAGTGGCAGGTGATCTTGACATATCACTGGAAATCGAACCTTTCGAGGCACTCGCGAAATTGGAGTTCCCTATCCTTACAAACGAAGGCTATGTCATAGAGGCAGGACACGAATTTCTGGAATACAGTATAGGCAACCTATCAAAAATAGTGCCTTACCAGTGGAACGGACACGATCGCGGCTTATGGACAGACGAAAGCCGCTAACGGAGGCACGCCATCACCGCGTGACCTGCAAAAAATTTGATAGGGACGGAGGACCCGTCCCCTACGAAGCGGAGGCGCGTTATGCAAAAGCAGATTTTGAGAACGACATTGGCATTCTTACTTGTGGCATCTATCCTAACCGCTAACAGTTTTGCCGACAATTGGCAACAGTGGCGCGGGAACTACAACAGCGGAATCAGCAACGAAACCGAGGCACCCATCCAGTGGAGTCAAACCGAAAACGTCAAGTGGCGTTTACCGCTCCCCGGCGAAGCCGCTTCCACACCTATCGTCTGGGAAGACAAAATCTTCTTGACCTCCGCTGAAGGCAACGCGCTCGTCTTGATGTGTATCGGCACCGACGGCGAAGAACATTGGAAACGCACACTCGGATACGGCAACCGTGCTGCACGCGGCGATGAAGTCAACGCCGCAGCACCCTCCCCGACAACCGACGGTGAACACGTCTGGGCATTCTTCGGCACCGGACTCCTCGCCTGTTATGACTTTAAAGGGAATCCGATCTGGGAGACAAACCTCGAAGAACGCTACGGCAAATTCAGAATCGGCTTCATTATGTCAATGACACCGGTGCTGGATAAAAACCGACTTTACATTCAACTCATACACAGCAACGCATGGCTCGTCCTATCCCTCGACAAAATGACCGGGAAAGAGGTATGGAAACATGACCGGAAAAGTGACGCAACCGCTGAATGTGAGCACGCTTATACCTCCCCAATCCTTTATCGGGATACCGAACGCGAATTCCTCGTCGTACACGGCGCAGATTACGTCACCGCACATAACTTGCAAGATGGCAGCGAAATCTGGCGATGCGGCGGCTTAAATCCACCACAGAATTATAACTATTCCCTCCGACTCGTCGCTTCGCCCGTCGCCACACAAGGACTCATCGTCGTACCCTCCGCCAAAAACGGACCCGTCCTCGGCATAGACCCCACAGGCACAGGCGATATAACCGACAGTCAATGGCAAACCTGGAAACTCACACGCGGCACGCCGGATGTACCTTCACCCCTTATCCATGACGGTTTGGTCTATCTCTGCCGAGAAAACGGGGACCTGATATGCCTCGATGCCCAAACGGGGGAGCAACTCTATCGCGAACGGACGCATCGGCACCGACATCGCGCCTCACCTATCTATGCAAACGGGTTGCTCTATCTCACCGCTCGCGATGGCGTTGTCACCGTCGTCAAGGCAGGACGTGAATTTGAAATTATCGCCAGTAACGACATTGACGAAACCATCGCTGCTTCGCCTGTGCTTTCAAACGGCACGCTCTATCTCCGCAGCTATCAGGCACTCTACGCCATCAGTAGCGGAAAGTGATTGTTTGTGATAGATTTTTAAATTACTAAACTTTGGACCATTTTTAAAGTTTTATTTGATTGCTTTGGGATAGAAATCCAAAGGACATTGAGACTATTAAGGGCTCAGGTTATGCAAAGCGATCTCTTTAGTCCCGTAGGGACGATATGTTTATAGCAGCAGGGGCCCCTTCTCTTAGTCCCGTAGGGACGATATGTTTATAGCAGCAGGGGTCCTCGGATGTGGCGATTTGTTGTATTTTTCTTTAAGTGCTGTCTCGGTGCAAACTCGTAGAAAAATCAGAAGATCCTTGAAAACACGACAGGGAACGGACAAAATTTGTCCAAACTTTAGTAACTCTAAAAAACAAATTTTTTCTGTTGCTTTTTTAACGTTATATGTTATAATTGATACTAAGCTTTGGACAATTTGCAAATGTAGTATAGGAAATTGTTGGTCTCTTGTGCTTTCCGATAAGTTGCTGTATTTTCCCAAAGTTCCTTGTATAAGTGAAACTCACTGAAAAATAAACGTAAATGCATCGGTGCCTAGTAGTCTGTCAACATTGATATGATAGGTATAAGTCGCGACCAGGAGGTCGCTCCTACAAATGTTTCATGGTATTCTGATCATTAGCCTAACCTATCAGTTTAGATGTGACAAAGCACTAGCCCCGTAGGGGCGATATGTCTATTGCTCAAAAATTGTCCAAACTTTAGTATAGATTTACTTAAACACTACGAAACCGGAGATATTTCTATGTCATATAAAATATGGAATATCATTTTTATTAAGTTAGCGGCTCTAGATTACATTACAGTCAGAAAATCGTCACGGACACCTGAGGAAGTCATGAAATCTTTGAAACTTCCAAGCGAAGTGATAAAAACAATTTTAGGGACTTTCCATCTGGAAAAATCTATTAAAGCTGAGTTTGAACCCCATAGTGTGAGTAACTATGAGGGATGGTACCACCCGGTACCTGAAGTGCTTGAAAGAGTAAATTCTATTGAAGATTACGATGGTGAAGACCCTCCGCCTCCACCTCCTGAACGCAAAGCACCTCGCTATTATAAAGATCCCTACTACTATTGTAGTGGCTGTAACGGTCAGTTTCAAGAATATGAGAAAGATATTCTTATAAATGTTGGTGAAGATTATATAGACTATGGTGCCGTTCACTATGGGGGTATTCCTAATCATGGCTACCTTTGCGGCCAATGTGCTTTGGCAGGAGGATTGACGAATATTATTTACCCAACATTCTTTGCCAATAGAGAGACCTTGCATCCATTTTGGGATGAAAGGGATGAAGAATTTCTTTCAGGATGTTCTGATGATGCTCCCCTTTATGAAGGTATAAAATATGTATGGGTCAAAGCAAGTGTTGCCACAAGGCAGTTATATGCGCTATTTATAGGTCGGCATCCAACCGCAAATATCAGTGATGCCAAAAATTTTATTCTCAAGGCGTTTGAACTCAAAGACAAAGAGAAGAATACTTAAATGGCAGCAATTTACTGTTTAGTAGGCGAGGTTAGGAAACTTCGCCAGCCGAGACAGTGAAGTTGTTAAGAAAATCGGGGTTAGAAATGCCTCCCACGGGTTCCTGAAATATCTACTTGTTTTTGTAATTCATCATAATTGGGAATGATATAGGTGTGTAAATATTTTGACAGCTTTCCTCTATAAAGCCCCTTCTAAACTATAGCACTCCGCTGGAGTGCAACCACGGCAACCACGCACGACTATAGACATATCACGCCGCTGGCGTGAGGAACACCTTCCCTGTCAACGAGGTGCTTTGCTCCAGCGGAGCAATATGTCTATAGAAAAATTAAACGCTTATATTAAGATGCCCTGAATCTCTTTTATTTATCGACTATCCTCATAAAGTAGACTAAATGAAAAGTTACAAAGAACTGCCGAGTGATGCCGGTTCCAACATTATCGGACAAGTCACAGCGCAGGCAAACCGACTCCAACAGCGACTCACTTCAGTCAAACATACCGTAGCCGTTATGAGCGGGAAAGGCGGGGTCGGCAAAAGCGCGCTCACTGCGAACCTCGCCACCGCCCTCACGCGAGAAGGCAACACTGTCGGAGTCGTTGACGCTGACATCAATGGACCCACCCTCGCGAAGATGATGGGCGTACGCAACGCTACACTGGAATATACGTCTGCAGGTGTCAAGCCTGCGATGACCGCACTCGGTACCAAACTTATCTCCATGGACCTACTTTTGGCTGAAGACGATGCCCCGGTGCTATGGAATGCACATTCGCAGAGAGACGCTTTCACATGGCGTAGCACGATGGAAGTCGGCGCGCTCCGAGAATTTATTGCCGATACCGAATGGGGCGACTTAGATTACCTGCTACTGGATCTGCCACCTGGAACCGATCGGCTCCCAAATGTGGCAGAACTCATCCCGAACCTCGGCGGGGTCGTCGTTGTGACAATCCCCTCTGAAGTTTCGCAATTGATTGTCAAAAAATCCGTCACTATGGCGCGGAGCATTCTCAATGTACCGATCATCGGTGTTGTGGAAAATATGGCTTTCTATATCTGTCAACACTGTGGCGAAGAAGAACCCCTCTTTTCCGCAGATGAGACTCCTGATAAGGCGTTCCAACAGACCGTTCTCGGCAGCATTCCGTTTGATCCGCGACTCGCAGCTGCCAATGACAACGGAACCCCTTATATTAACGAATATCCCGATGCACCCGCAAGTAAGGCACTCATGCAGGTAGCCCAAAAAATACAAAACTTTTTTAGTGTGTAGCACAATTTAGACCCCAAGGAGACGAAAAAAATGAAATTTCTATGTACAGACTGCGACACAGCCATGAAATTTAAAGACGTGACCCGTCCTGAGCAAGGCTCCGTGACAGCACTATTTGAATGTCCTGACTGCTTTACAGAGATCGCCATGTTCCTCAATCCGTCGGAAACGCAGATGCTCAAATCCTTGGACCTCCAGCTCGGTGGCACTAACGCGGCAGCACAACCGATGCAGCTCGTGCGCTCACAATTAGAGACGGCAAAGGGCGAATCGATGCCGAATGAGGTTTACGCGACCACGGGTGCTACCGAGACCGCTGAAGGCGGCAAATGTCCGTTTACTTCTGTCATTTCTGACGCGTTTCAGGAGGCACCAGAACCCGCCGAATCCGATAGTCCTGTCTGGACAGCCGAGGCACTTGAACGTTTAGAGCGGATCCCCGCTTTTGTCCGTCCGATGGCGAAGATGGGCATTGAAAGTTTCGCCAAAGACAACGGACACAACGAAATCACAGCCGAAGTCATGGATGCCGCCCGCGGCAATTTCCCCGCACAGTTCTAATGCGTTTGACTTATTCAATCTGATAAAGGTCTTTCGGTTATTATTTCAGCCATAGCGTCAGTACGAGATTCCTTGACTTTCTGTTGTGAATAGGTTATGATTGGCAGTAGAACTTATACAATGTGTGTCCTCTTTTGGAAATGGTATTATGTCGTCTATCTATGAGTTAATGCCGGATCATGAATTTCTACTGAGCCTTGAACCGGAAGAATTAGCGGGAGTGGTTTTGGAGTATCTTCATTCTCTTCCAGATGTGTCGCGAAACCGCAATTACTTGTTCAATTCCATTTCTAACTCCGCAAAGGAAGGTTATCCACTTAAAGAGCAAACGGACATTAAACGTGCTCTCGCTGAAGCATGGGCATGGTTAGAACGCGAAGGACTTATTGCCCCAGTACCAGAAACAGATAAATTCGGTGAATTTTCGTTTTTTATTACGAGGCGAGGTGAGTAAGAAATTATCGTAAAATTTATCAGACGTACCCACCAGTTCTACCCCCCTGAAAAACATAATTTTATGCCGCAAGATTCCTTGCAAAAAATCTTGCCGATTATTTAAGTGAAACCCAACATCAGTCCCCATCGTTTATTTATCAGAGTTCCCGATTCTAAAACCCCGAAGGCATTCGCGGGAGTAGGTCAAAGTATTTAAAGTTCACTCTGATTAAGGAGCAACATGATGAGAGACGGTTTCGAAATACGCAAAAAAGGTGGATATTTACCAATAAGTTTAATCGGCGGTATTCTGGTAATCCTTATCAGCATAATCGGCTGCTCCGATGTCCCTTATTCAGGACCAATGCTGACTGCCGGTCATGTAGACCAGTACCTTAACACAATTGAACAAGATACAGTCTGTCTTCAGGATGGATTTGATACAGTCTGTGTCAAACTATTATTGGATAAAACAGAAATCGACCCGACAAATATAAGCTATACACCGACTGTTCACGTTCATCCAACAAACATCGCCTATGTGTTTGATTATCAAGGGCAGCCTATTTTGGAAGCGAAGAGACTAATGGATACCACCCAAATTGTACAGGAATTGGTGGCGACAGGCAGAGCGCAACTGCCGTCAAATGTCAATAATCCGAACAATGCTAACGGCAACTCTGTTCCCGAGGGCTGGATTGTCGAGATATATTATCCAAACACATTTCCCGAAGCAAAGCGTGGACGAACACCTAAAACCAGCGGACTCGACATCAGGGTCGTCGAAGGAAAAACAATTCGGACGAATAGGCGAAGAGACATGGCACTCCTCGACTTTACGCAAGTTGACAAATATGATGGCAGACGCGGGGTGCAATTTTCTGTCGAAACTGAGGCATCGGAGATAACAGTTCAAGTCGATGGGTTAGTGCAAAACAATACAGCGACATTCCACATCAATGCAGACAACGTCTCATCTGACAGTGACACGAATATCCTCCAGTTACGCCCACTACAGTAGTCTCTAAGCAGGAGTAACGTCATGGGAAAAATAATTGTAGGAATCCTAATTCTACTTTTCAGCATTACCGGTTGTTCCGACATGCCGTATACAGGGGCAATGCTACCTGATCATGAGGTAGACCGCTATCTTGTCTCAACGGATGGAAGTGCTGTCTGCTTTCAGGATGATCTCGACTCAACCTGCATAACACTTGGGCAACAAACAGCGAACGGCGGGGCTGCCACCGACGGACCTGCTGTCCACATCTATCCCGAGAAACGGGTTTATCTGTTCTATCATGAAGGAAACCCTATTTTCCGCGCCGAGAGAAGCCCGACCCCACAGACCACAAATCCCACGGGCGATCCATCCACGCCGAACGACGGCAATCCATCCACGCCGAACGGTGGCGATAACAATAACAACAATCCTGGGACGAATCCGACAGGAAACCCGCCCGGGGGCGATCCATCAACACCGAACGGTGGCGATAACAATAACAACAATCCTGGGACGAATCCGACAGGAAACCCGCCTACGGGCAATCCGGCAACCCCTAATGGGGGCGATCCATCCACGCCGAACGGTGGCGATAACAATAACAACAATCCTGGGACGAATCCGACAGGAAACCCACCCGTGGGCGATCCATCAGTTCCTCCTAATGGGGGCGATCCATCAACACCGAACGGCGGGGATAACAATAACGATAATGGCGATGATGGACACGGATGGATTATCTGGATATACTACCCGGAAGGAACAATTTTCACAGACGCACCAACACTTAGCGAGAGCGGCGTAACAGTTATACTCAATGGAAAGCAGCTAACAGATGCAGATATAACAGGTTTTGCACGATTCATTGGACCCAATGGCGAAAAAGGCATTCAGTTTTTCTATGCCACTGAGTCCGCCGAACTTTTAGATCTAAAGGTGCGAATGGAAGGGGTCGTTGACGATGAGGATACAGTAAGATTCAACATAAACTACTTGTGGAACTCACCCTAACGCTACTCAGGGCCATTCAATTGTCCCTATTCCCTTTATATATGTGAATTTTTTCGCCTGTAGGAGCGAGCTGTGCTCGCGATTTTTTCCTCTCTACCCCGCGATTTTTTCCTCTCTACCCCGCGATTTTTTCCTCTCTACCTATTGAACTATATGTGCCTTGTTGTACATCACGCGTCAAGTTGATGTACAACAGCAAGCGGTGTCGCCGCCAGTAGACCCGCATCAATCGGAAGAACGACTCCGGAGATCCATTTCGACTCATCGCTGGCAAGAAAAACGGTCGCCCACGCCACGTCCCATGCTGTGCCCTCTGTGCCAAGCGGGCCGATGAGTCTTCGGCGTTCCCGTTCCGCTTCACTCAAATACGGCGCAGGAAACGAAGCGTAAAGATGCCCAGGCGCAATACAATTCACGCGGATATTGTCACGCCCGTGATGGACTGCCATTACCTTCGTCGTAGAAATCATGCCTCCTTTTGCCGCCGCATAAGGCACATTTCGAACCCACCCCGCCCGCAGAGCGTCAATAGACGAAACGTTGATAATTGAGCCACCGCCCGCCTCAGCCATCCGAGGCACCGCATGCTTGCACGCCATAATCATACTCTTGAGGTTGACATCCATCACTCGGTCCCATTTCGCTTCATCTACCTCTGTAACCATCCCGGAACCGCCGAGTCCAACGTTATTAAAGAGCACATTCACTTTGCCAAACTGTTCGACAGCAGCGGCTACCATCGCGGCGCAGGCTGCCTCTTCCGATAAGTCACCAATAAATACCGAAGCTTCGCCACCTTCTGCCTCAATTGCTGCGAGGGTAGCATTCGCGTTCTCAGGCGAGATGTCTGCTAACAGTACTTTCGCGCCTTCCCGCGCAAAAAGCATGGCGGTCGCGTAGCCTGTCCCATCAACTTCACCCTTTTTACCCGCTCCCGTAACAATCGCAACCTTCCCCTTCAATCGTTCCATAGTTTCAACCAATTCCGAGGGTGGAAGGTCTTCCAACCTTCCAATCCCTCCCTGAAATGAATATCCAATCGCAGCGGTTATACCTACGCGCCAATCCCTAGCTTATCGTTAATCTCTTTCTGATAGCCTTCAAGTTCGCAGTTTTCAATCTCTGCGATCGTCACAGGACGACCAAACCAACCGGATTCGTAGACTGCCATGCAGATCGCTTCAGACCGCATCCCTTCAACAGCGTCCACTTCAGGCGTACCGCCACTCCGAATCGCATCGGCGAAATATTTCAGCTCAATCGCGACGGTATCTTCAATCCCGCTGGGGAAGTAATATTCCCGTTCCGAATCGCTAAGGCTATCCGTAAATTCTTTCATCAAATCTTCGTTAGAAATCGGTTCACCCCCGCGGGGCACTAAACCTCTACCCCAGTCAAGTGCACCCTCACTGCCATAAACAGTGTGTTGACCGAACCCGTGTCCAGGTGCCGAACCAACCCATGTCCACTGCGCGGTAACGCCTTGTTCAAACTTGATGGTCGCAATCATCGCATCTTCGACATCGACCGAATAGCCACCTTCACGTTCACCTGGGTTGTCGTAACGGTAAGGTTCATAAGCCTTGTTGATCGCGTACACTTCCTCTGCCTCCATACCGAGAATATAGCGCATCAGATCGGTAAAGTGTACACCGCCGTCTAATGCCCAGCCACCCCCGGCATCCATCTTGAAGTTGCGCCAACCCCATTTCCCCAAACCTTCGCCGACTTCAATCCAGAAGAACATCCGCGGTTCACCGATACGTCCCTGTGCGATTGCCCAGCTCCGTGTGCGTTGAATACGCGCCAGACGATAGTTTTCAGCCACGGAGATAATTTTATCGTTCCGTTCCGCTGCTTCCATCATCACTTTGCACGCCCGCATTGTAATGCCGAACGGTTTTTCAATAATAACGTGTTTCCCCGCATCCAAGGCAGGTACCGCGAGCGTATGATGTGCACTGTGAAGCGCGCAGATGTCAACACATTCCAAATCGGGATGTTTTGCCAACATCTCGTCAAGTTCTGTGTAGACAGCTGGTTTCGTACCGCCTTGAAATTCATGCGCCTGATTCGCGCGTTCCGCGGCACGTTCCTCCGCGATGTCGCATGCTGCCACAATCTCAAAATCCTTAAGTCCTTTAGACCAGAGTTGGCGATAACCGCCCATGTGTGCACCCGACATACCGCCGCAACCTACCAATCCCATCTTAATTCTTTCGTTTCCCATGTAAGCCTCCTTATAGGTCTCTCCAAATCACGATTCGCGCGTCCAACGCGCCTAATAAAACACGCGAAATTATATGTGATACAAAATTCCCTGTCAACATTTTTCTTATTTGATTAGTTTTAGGGTGGTTTGTTCGTAGTAAGGCGATTCATCGCCTGTCTGCGTAATTGTGCGTCCCTTTGCTCTCTTATCCTGCTAATCCCTAAGCCAGAAAAATCATAGTTCTGACATTTTCAACAATTGAATACCTCCGCTGCTAACTCAGAGACAGTACGATTTGGATCTTGGTTTTGCTTTACATAGATGAATGTTATTAGCAAAAAATCGCGAGCACAGCTCGCTCCTACAGGTGAAAAAATTCACATACGTAAAGTGAATAGGTACAATTGAATAGTCCTGGCTGCTAACTTCAAAACCCTTGACATGAAAATCCTTTTCTGATAAAATTTACAAAAAAGGAGGAAATGACCATGCATAGAATGGATCGAAAGTTTTTCTGTCTTGCAGTAGTGAGTTTGGGAGTGCTCTGTAGCGGATTTGCCGATGCAGCAGTAGATAAACACACTGTCGCTGTCTGGCTCTTTGAGGAAGGTGCCGGAAAAACCGTCAAAGACGCTTCCGGAAATGGACACGACGGCAAATTTGCTGGCAGCCCCAAGTGGGTAAAAGCCAAATTCGGAACAGGGTTGGAGTTCCCCGGCGATGCCGGCGGCTACATCGTCGTGGATTCTACGAAAAAACTGGAATTGGAAACACTCAGTATTGAAGCATGGGTTAAGGTAAAAGAGAGCACTGGTAAATGGCAGGGTATGATCTGCAAGCAGCAAGCAGGTTGCACCAATCGAAACTACGGCATCTGGGTACATGTAGATAAAAGTGTTCTGCACGCGCAGATTGGTGCAAATGGTGGATGCGCCTTCAGTATAGATGGCACAACCGACATTACCGATAACAAATGGCATCATCTCGCCTTTACCTACGATGGCAAAATGGGACGCGTTTACGTTGATGGTGAATTGGAGACCGAGTCTGCCAATGCACAGACATTTCAGAGCGGTGACCCTATTACGATCGGCGTACCGAATCTTGATAACGCAAACGGATTGAAGGGGATCATTGAAGAGATACGCATCTCCAACGTCGCACGAACCGAGAAGGAGATTAACGAAGCGATGGATGTCGGCTTAGCCCAAATTCTCAACGTTGAACCCAGTGGAAAACTTGCAACCCGCTGGGGGTACCTCAAGATCGTAAAATAAAACACCTTGTAGTATAACCTTTTAAGTTGTGTATTGTAGCATAAAGAAGGAGAACAGATTGAGAGAATTTACGTGTGTGTGCGTACTACTTTCTGGCATCGCTGCATTTGCATTCGCGCAAGGGCTGCCGATAGCAATACCAGAAGATGTCGGTGTCTCCGCTGAACGCCTTGAACACATCCGTCCTGTCATGCAAGGCTATGTTGATGACGGCACTATGGCGGGGTTACTGACCGTCGTGGCGCGCCGCGGCAAAATCGTGCATTTTGAAACCGTCGGCATGCAAGATATTGAAAATAACAGACCCATGGCAGCGGACACAATGTTTCGTATCCACTCCATGACGAAACCGATTACCAGCGTCGCCGTGATGATGCTCTATGAGGAGGGACATTTTCAACTCAACACACCCATCTCCAAGTTTATCCCTGAATTTAAAAACATGAAAGTCTACAACGAGGATCAGACAGAAATCTCGGACGCGAAGAACGCGATAACAGTCAAACACCTGCTCACGCATACCGCAGGGATAATCTATGGCTGGGGTGGTGACCCTGCCGATAAACGTTTTCAGGAGGCGGACATTTTTGCATCCGGCGCGACGCTGGCGGATATGGCAAGAAAACTAAGCACTGTTCCGCTCGTCCACGAACCGGGGGAAGATTGGACTTATGGCGTATCTACCGATGTCCTCGGCTACCTCGTGGAGGTTGTTTCGGGGATGCCGTTTGAAGAGTTCCTCCAAACCCGTCTCTTTGCACCGCTCGGTATGGTAGACACCGCTTTTTCAGTGCCTTTAGAGAAAGTCGACAGATTTGCCGCACTCTATGAACTGAACATAGAAGGCGGGACGAAAGGTGCTAAAGAGAAACAAAAAAAGATGGACGATGCTAAAGCCAAAGAAAAGGCGAGCAGAAAAATGAAGCTGGAACGTGTTGATAAAGATCCACCCCTCCAGAACGGTGAGATCCGTTTCTTTCCAGGCGGCGGTGGCGCACTTATCTCAACCGCGCCAGATTATATGCGATTTTGTCAGATGTTACTCAACGGCGGCGAACTTGAGGGTATCCGCATATTAAAGCAGGAAACCGTTGAGCTCATGCGTTACCCGCATCACGATAATTGGTTCGGACTCGGTTTCGCTATTGTCACTGATGGTAAGGCGACCGCTGATAAGGACCCTTCAGACACGCCGGAGTCCATAGGGAGTTACAGTTGGGGCGGTGCCGCCGGGACCATCTTCTGGATTGATCCCGAAAAGGAATTGATCGGGCTGCTCATGACGCAGATCAGTGACACGTCCTCTTCTCACGACCAATTTAAAAGCCTGACCTATCAGGCACTCACGGAGTAAAGGAGAATCCATTGCGGAAATTATTAACCTATACAGTCTTACTACTTTTCTGTCTCACTACACTTGCCTTCGCGCAAGGGCTTCCCACAGCAATACCCGAGGCGGTTGGGGTCTCTGCCGAACGTCTTGAACGTATCCGTCCTGTCATGCAAGGTTACGTCGATGATGGCCACCTCCCCGGATTCCTGACAGTCGTCGCACGGCACGGAAAGATTGTCCATTTTGAGACCATCGGCATGCAAGACGTTGAGAACAAAAAACCCGTTGAACCCGATACAATATTCCGTATCTATTCCATGTCTAAACCGATTACCAGCGTCGCCGTGATGATGCTCTATGAGGAAGGACATTTTCAACTCGGTACGCCAGTTTCTAAATTTATCCCTGAATTTAAAAACATGAAGGTCTACAACGCAGACCAAACCGAAATTTTAGATGCGAAGAAGCAGGTAACCGTCAAACATCTCCTTATGCATACTGCTGGGTTAACTTACGGTTGGGGCAATAAACCCGTTGATAAACGTTATAGTGAACTGAAAATTTTTGAACGCGGCACGACTTTAGCGGATATGGCGAAAAAACTCGGCGATATCCCGCTCGTCCACGAACCGGGTGAAAGATGGACCTATGGTGTCTCTACCGATGTTCTCGGTTATTTCGTAGAGGTCGTTTCCGGAATGCCGTTTGAAGAGTTCCTCCAAACCCGTCTCTTTAAACCGTTGGGTATGGTAGACATCGCATTTTCAGTGCCACCAGAAAAAAGAGACAGGTTTGCCGCACTCTATCGGCATAACAGAAGAGAGAATCAGATGAAACGCGTAGGCGGAGACGCTCCACTCGCAAACGATGAACTCAGTTTCTTTCCATCGGGCGGTGGGGGACTTGTCTCAACTGCTGCGGATTACATGCGGTTTGCGCAGATGTTGCTCAACGGCGGTGAACTTGATGGGGTCCGTATATTAGGTAAAAAAACCGTGGAACTGATGCGTTACCCGCATCATGATGACTGGTTCGGCCTCGGTTTTTCGGTCGTTACACATAAAAATCCACCGAATACGCTGGAGTCTGTAGGCAACTTCGGTTGGGGCGGTGCCGCCGCTACCACTTTCTGGGTTGATCCACAGGAAGAATTGATCGGCTTGCTTATGACGCAACTCCTCAATAACCGCTTTCCGTTCCAACAACAATTTAAAGTCCTAACCTATCAAGCACTCACTGAGTGATAACTGACAACTATCTCATAGGAGTTTCTCATGACAGTGTATGGAGGATTACCGCGGGCTGTGCCTGAAGATGCTGGCATGTCAACCTCTCGGTTAGCGCGCATCGCTCCGGTCATGCAAGGTTATGTTGATGCCGGAAAAATCCCCTGTGCATTGACGATGATCGCGCGGGGTGGTAAACTCGTCCATTTTGAAAAATATGGGATGCAGGACATTGCGACTGCGAAACCGGTTGGATTTGATACCATCTTCCGCATCTACTCCATGACGAAACCGATTACCAGCATCGCGGTCATGATGCTCTACGAGGAAGGACATTTCCAGCTCAGCACACCCCTCTCTGAATTCATTCCGGCTTTCAAGGATATGCAAGTCTACACGGAGAACGGCGAAGAGACTGTTGCTGCGGAACGCGAGATAACAATAAAACATGTGCTCACGCACACCGCTGGGTTCACCTATGGCTCTGAAAGTGACCATCCCATTGCGCAGCGACATGAGGATTTCTTCAACGTCTACGACCGCGTGAAAGAGGTAGACCTCGCGAAAGCAATGGAAGAGCTCGGAAAGATACCGCTCTTTTTTCAACCCGGTACCAGATGGTACTACGGGATGTCATCCGAAGTGGTCTGCGGCCTTATCGAGGCGGTATCCGGTATGCCGCTTGCCGAATTTTTGAAGACACGAATATTTAACCCGTTAGGGATGCACGACACCGATTTCTCCGTGCCGGAGGAACATGCGGATCGCTATGCCACGTTATATGAACCCACAGAAGATGGCGGGATTCAGGCGGTTCAAGAAGTATTTGGGGCAAACGGACCGCTGAGTTTCTACCACAATGGGATTGGACTACAATCGACGGCTGCGGATTATCTCCGCTTCTGTCAGATGTTGCTCAACGGTGGCGAACTTGATGGCGTACGCCTGCTCGGACGAAAAACTGTCGAATGTATCAGGACGAATCATCTCTCTGATGACTACGAAATCCCTCCCTTCTTGGCGCCAGGATGTGGTTTCGGACTTGGGTTCCAGGTTGTCACAGATGTCGCTGATACTCCAGCCCTCGGTTCTTTAGGCACTTACGATTGGGCCGGTGCCGCATGCACCAAGTTTTGGATTGATCCTGTGGAGGACTTAATCGGTATTCTCATGACGCAGTTGTGGGTCCTTGAGGTGGATCCGTCTGTGTTTCCGTTCTGGGAGTTCTTTGACCAGTTCAAGGTTCTCACCTATCAAGCGATTACGAATTAGATTGACGCAAACCAATAACTATTCTTCCAATAAAGGAGAAGTTTTATGGCGATATATGATGGACTGCCTCGCGCGGTGCCCGAGGATATGGGCATGTCAACCGAACGGTTGGCGCGCATCGCTCCGGTCATGCAACGCTGGGTTGACGATGGGAAAATTCCCTGTGTATTGACGATGATCGCGCGTGAAGGCAGACTCGTCCATTTTGAAAAATATGGCATGCAGGACGTTGCGACTGCGAAACCGGTTGGATTCGATACGATCTTCCGCATCTACTCCATGACGAAACCGATTACCAGTATTGCTGTCATGATGCTCTATGAAGAAGGACATTTTCAACTCGGCACACCCGTCTCTGAATTGATTCCCGCTTTCAAGGACATGCAAGTCTACACTGAAGGGGGCGAGGCTATTGTCGATGCAGAGCGAGAGATGACGATAAAGCATCTGCTCACGCATACCTCTGGACTTATCTACGGCGGGGACTGGGAGCATCCGATTAATGACCGGTATAGAGCAGCGAATTTCTACGGCGGAGACCTTGCACACATGGCGGAAGAACTCGGAAATATCCCGCTTCTTCACCACCCTGGTGATGGATGGAACTATGGCATGTCTACCGACGTCCTCGGTTATCTTGTAGAGGTCGTATCGGGTATGCCCTTTGAGGAATTTTTGAAAACGCGTATCCTTAATCCGTTAAGTATGAACGACACCGCTTTCTCGGTGCCGGATGACAAGGCTGATAGATATGCCACGTTATATGAACCCACAGAAGATGGGGGTATTCAGGTACTTGAGAACGCGCCTGTTTCAAGCGGACCGCTGAGTTTCTTCCACTCCGGTGGCGCAGGACTGCTATCGACCACCGCGGATTATCTCCGTTTCTGTCAGATGTTGCTCAACGATGGCGAACTCGATGGCGTGCGACTCCTCGGAAGAAAAACCGTTGAACTCATCCGAATGAATCATATCTCTGACGATTGGCAACCCCTTGAGAGAACCGGATGCGGCTTCGGACTCGGGTTTGCCGTTGTCACCAACGTCGCTGATACCCATAGCCTTGGCTCTGAAGGCACTTACAGCTGGGGTGGACTCGCAAGTACGACGTTCTGGATTGATCCTGTCGAGGACCTAATCGGCATTCTGATGACACAATTAATCGGGGACTCCCCGTTCCATGCCCAATTCCGAGTCCTCACATATCAGGCAATTACCGATTAAATCTGCAAAGTAGTAGGTATACTCCGTATCCGAAACCCAAGTCTAAGGAGACAAAAACTATGAAAATCGCGGTTGTAACTGGTGAACACGGATTTCAGGAAAAACAGTTCGACGCAGTATTTGAAAGTATGGAACGCATCCAATGCGTCCGGGAAGATTTGGACGTTTTTGTAGAAGACCCTAACCAGAAGCACTACGACACCGTCGTCTTTTACAACTTTCACCGTCCCTATCCGACGGATGCGCAAGCGCAAGCCATTCTCGGTTTAGCAGAACGTGGACAGGGGATAGTAATTCTGCATCACGCTATCCTCGCCTTTCCAGAATGGGACACCTATTCTGAAATGTGCGGGATTGACGATCGCGGCGAATTCGGATACTATCCACGGCAAACGCTAAACGTGCAAATCGCTGATGCAAACCATCCGATCACCGAGGGGCTTACCGATTGGGAAATGGGTGACGAAACCTATACTATGGAATCTGCTGGCGATGATAGTTCCATTCTGCTAACAGTCGAGCATCCAAATAGCATGAAGGTCCTCGGTTGGGCGCGTGAATACGAAAAATCCCGTATCTTCTGCCTCCAGAGTGGACACGACGATGTCACTTTTTCTAATCCGAACTTCCGAGAGGTACTCTACCGCGGCATTCACTGGTGCGCGAAAACATAAAAATGAAACACCCCATTTTTTCTCATCGTCAATCCAAAAGCACTTGCAACCACGCGCGCCGCATTGGAATAGGGTGTGTTTTTTTCTTATTTTTTGTTCTACTTGTAAAAACAGATAGGGGGGCAACGATGGCACAGGCAACATATTCGGTAGCAGTGAAAACGGTTGACAGCTTCCAAGTTTACTATCTCCAGCAAGACAGAAAAGCCGTCGCCGAAGTTGTACCTGCACTCGGCAATAACTGTTACGCATTCAAGGTGGCGGATGGGGACACTTGGTTGAAGCTGATAGACGCACCGCCGGATCTCAACACATTAGAAGAACGCCCGACCGCTTACGGCAATCCCATCCTGTTCCCGTTCCCTAACCGAATCCGGAACGGTACATGGCAGTTTGAGGGCGAAACCTATCAATTTGACAAAGCACCCGAATCCCCAACCACAATCCACGGCTTATTGCTAAATCAACCCTATCAGGTCGAGAGGCATACCGCTGATGAAAACGGGGCAACACTCGTCTCCTCGCTCAATTCTCAAGATTTTCCCGAGATTACGCGCCAGTATCCGTTCCCTTTTAAAATTGAGATGATCTATACCCTCAAAGAAACTGTGTTGACGATGGAAGTTGCCATCAAAAATACGGGAGATCGGAATATGCCCATGGGATTCGGTATTCATCCCTATTTCAGCGTAGACCTCGGCACCGAAGCCGATGCCTCACAAGCGATAATTACCGTCCCCGCTGCCAAGTATTGGGAACTTGATGATGTCCTCGTACCAACCGGTAAGCAGCACGATGTCACCGGGACGCTGGATCTCCGAAGTGGACAACCGTTCGCAAAACTAAAACTTGACCATGTCTTTACGGACGTTCAATTCGTTGATGGTGTCAGTAGATGCCTTATTGAGAACAAGGATACCGGATACAGTATGGTAATGGAATCGGATGCACAGTTCAGGGAACTCGTCATCTACACACCCCCCGATAGAGATGCCATCTGTTTTGAACCTTACACCTGTCCGACAGATGCTATCAACCTTGAGGCGCGCGGAATACCCGCAGGTGTAATTGTCCTTGCACCCGATGAAACCTTTTCAGGAACCGTCCGCTTTATGCTACAGTAGTAGGCACACTCCGTGTGCCGTTCTTATAGTCATGACTTACGCAGTGCCCTCGCTGGCGAGGTTTTGCGGCGTATTCGCCTACCCCCTTGATAAGGGGGGCGTTTTTGCTGGGGGTCTTTGCTTGGGGTCTTTGATAGGGTGTTTCTGCGTATTTCTGCGGATTTCTTCTAAGGGGGGTTGCGAAGTGCATTCCTAACCTCGCCAGCGGCATCCTACATCGTTTTTGTTGAAGAATTCGCGATGCCGATACACTCTTATCCTGATAATCTGTCAATCAGAAAAATCACAGTTCTGACCTTTCGAGAGAAGTGAATGTCTCTGTTAAAGCGCAAGGAGAACACCCTATGATCCGCGCCTTATTACTTTTACCAATTCTCCTGCTAACCCCGCAGCCCGCTATAGCAATCCGAGAAGGCACAGCCACCGCCGACATCTTTATCAAACGCTACGCACAGTCCGGCGATTTTGGAAAACTTGCACTCTGGCACGAAACCGCTGCAGAATGCCTCACACGCATCTCCATCCCAATGAACGAAATCGCGCACGCCTACTATACGCGACACGGATACAAAAAATGGGTAGCCCGCGCCGAAAAAGAGGCACAAGAAATTCAGACGCGATATGAATACCACCGTAAGTCTGCCAAAGTTGCTTGGCAGAAATCGGAGACCCCGGAACCCGTTCTAAATACTGAACGTCAAAACATCGCACAATTTATTGCCCTATGGCTACCCCGCTATCCGAATCGGTTTTACGCCTTCGGTATCTATCCCACATTTTTCAGGAAACAACGCGGAATAGCAGTGCACGGAGGCGATTATATAAAAGCACTCCAACTTGAAGCCGATGCTGCAGAGATGTGCGCCACGCAATATGAAAAGATTCCGATCGCCTCTGGTCTCGAAGGTTATCAAAAACATAGGGATGTCTATCGCCAACACGCATCACTGCTCAGGAGCCTTGCACAGCGAAATCCGAGACTGTTGCCTGCAGCCGTAGAAAGCGGCAAACAGATAATAGAGACACTTGAAAGCCAAACCGTTCCCTCCCAATGGAAAGCGGACGCAATAGTGGACATCGCGAAATCCGAGGCGCGTATCCAAGCGGCTTTAGTTAGTCAGAGCAGCATTCACGCCTCCCCAGTTTTTCAAGGATTCGCGTGGATCGTCACCTTCTCCAATCACAGCCATGGGAATATCGTGACCGCAATTATTGATGAAAAAACTACAGAAGTGTTAGACGTATTTTAGGCTATGTCAAAAAAGGAACACGAGTTGATGGTTAAGGACTTGCGCATATACCTCTTATCCTGATAATCCGTAAATCACAAAAATTACAGTTCTGACATCCTTAACAATTGGATGTCTCTGTTTTTCCTTGACAATTATTGCCAACTATGAAATAATAATAAAATGAAGAACATCGTGAATAGGATTTACGCAATTTTTTTTTGCGAATAATTGTATGACCCCAGATATCCTGGGGAATTATTAGAACTGTTTTATCCAAAAAAGGAGAATTATCAATGAATATCAGAGCTTTCACGTTGCTCACTTTGGTGCTAATGGCTATTGGGTTACTCGGGACGTTAGGCTGCCAGAGGGCGGCTGACATGATAGAAACCGATCCGATGATGCCTGAACCTACAGATACTATCAACATTGGTTTGATTCAACCCACAGGATCTTATGAGAGTTTCGCAAAAGGTGCTAAACTCGCGCAAGCCCAAATCAACGCCGCTGGCGGTGTAATGGGCAAACAGATTGCGTTTCTGGAGCGCGACAACGCCAATGCGGATACAACAACCGCCATCGTAGAAGAATTGCAAGGAATGGGGGTCTCCGCAATCTTGGGTCCCATTTTCTCATCGAATACGTTACCGCTTCGGTCAATTGTAACAGTCCCGTTGTTGCCCGCAGCGAATAGCCGCGCGATAACCGAAGAAAACGATTTCATCTTTATTGCCGGCGCAGCGAACGACCTGCAAGCAAAGACAATAGCACAAGCAGCAGCTGCACGCGGCGCGAAAACCGCTGCCACCATCGGTTTAGGTACGGATGCCTACTCCACGATTATCACCGCTGCATTCCAAGAAGCCTTTATGGGCCTCGGTGGTGAAACCGTCGCCGCTGAAACCTACGCTTCCGGCGATGAAGACTTCACAACACAACTCACCGCCATTAAAGAAGCGAACCCAAATGTCGTTTTCTTCGCCAGTTGGCCACCAGCCGTACCAAAGGCAATGAAACAGGCGAGAGAGATGGGGATTACGGCAACGTTCATCGGTGGTGACGGATGGGACGAAGAGACCCTCCTCACAACATTGGATGACAATGCTCCGTTGGAAGGCGGTTTTTACACCGCTAATTTCTCTGCAGAAACCCCCGGTGAAGAGGCACAAGCCTTTGTAGAAGCATATAGAGCCGCACAAGGTAGAGACCCAGGCGGCATTACTGCAGTCGGTTATGATGCCGTGTACCTCTTAGCACAGGCTATAGAGAGCGCGCAATCGACAGACCCTGTTATGATTCGCGATGCCCTCGCAGCAATAACGAACTACAGCGGGGCTACTGATATTTCTCACTTTGAGAACAAAATTGCGATCAAAGACCTCGTGATCAACACCATTAAAGATGGCAAAATCACGCTTGTAAGTGAAATGGAAGGTCCTCCACCTACAAGTATGCCTGATGCAGATGGCGGAACCGCTGGCGGAACAGATGATGTCGAAGCCCCTCCAGCTACAGACGCGCCTGATGCAGATGGCGAAACCTCTGGTGAAAATGCTGCTGATACAGACGCACCACCAGCCGCAGAAGACAACCAATAGACCGTCAACGTAGGGGCGAGGTCGCCTCGCCCCTACGGACCAATGCAGATACTATCAATCAATTTGAAAACGGGTGACACCTCAACAGAAAACCTAATCAAAAACAAGGGAGATCCAACATGAAACTAAAAGGAATCATAACATTCGCGTATGTATTGACGATTGTTGGTTTAGTTGTCGGGCTTTCCAGTTGTGAGCGGATCGCTTCGATAGTCTCTGATGACGAAATGCCTGAGATGACTGATATAGGGATACCCATCGGTGTTGCCGTAGCACTCACAGGGGAATACGCCGAACCGTATGGACTTCCAATGCAACGCGGTTTTGAATTGGCACGAGCAGAGATTAACGCACTCGGTATGAATATCACGTTTGTCACCGTGGACGCTCAGAGCACCGTAGAGGGTGGGGTTGCAGCTGTCCAACAATTAGTAGATCAAGGCGTACCTGCCATCGTCGGAATCGGTATCTCAACGCATCTCAAAGAGGCTTTTCCGATTGCACAAGAGAACGGCGTGGTCGCTTTTAGCTCTATCTCCTCCGCCGCGGGTTTGAGCAGTATTGGAGATTATATCTTCCGTGCCGCTATCCCCACAGATACACTGATTCCCAATGGTGTAATGGCAACTCAGGCGAAACTCGGCTACAAAAAAGTAGCAGCGATATATGATGCCGAGGATGTCTACTCCACAAGTAGCAACGATCAAATAGAAAAAGCACTCGCGGCAAACGAAGTCGAAATTCTGACCACGGAAACCTTTGCAACAGGCGATACCGATTTTTCCACGCAATTAACGAATATAATGGCAATGGAACCTGACGCACTCTTTATCTCTGCACTTGCACTGGAGATGCCGCAGATTATGGCGCAAGCGCGCGAGATCGGTATCCCTAATACTGTTCATTTTATTCTCTCCGAATTAACCAGCAAGGAAATCCAAGAAGCAGGCGCGGCTGCCGAGGGCGCGATCACTTTTTTACCGTGGTCTAATTTATCTAACACGCCCGGAAACCAAGCCTTCGTCGAGAAATATCAGACGAAATACGGCATAGAACCCGAACCTTGGGCAGCGCAGTCCTATGCAACGCTCTATATTCTCGCCAACGCCATTAAAAACGCACAATCGATAGATTCCCTCGGAATCCGAGACGCACTCGCGCAGACGATGGATTTTCCCACGATTTTAGGCAATTTCTCTTTTGATCCTAACGGAGAGGCGATGTATACCCCGGTTGTCCTCACCGTCAAGGATGGGCAACTTCAGACTTTCGAATAATTCCAGCATCGGAGCAACAGAACCAGAGCCTTGTCACCAACCATTCACTGATGGCAAGGCTCTTACTTTTATCACGCTGTCTTATGAAACATATCAGCCTTTTGCCAATAGGCATCCTACTCTTAATCGCACTGCCTGCCGAGTTTTCTCCGATTCGCGCTGAGAATAGACCGCTCGCGCAAATAACGCCCGGCGAACTGCTCATCCGTTTAACACCGGAAGCCGCAGCGGATGTAGACCAGCTGCACGCAGATGCACCGATCTCCGTTCTACACGCAAAGCACAATGTCCAATCGCTGCACCCCCTATTTCCATATCTCGCCCGCCCATCGCTCAATCCAAATCTAAAACGTATCTACCTATTGCGGTTTTCACCTGACGCACCCCTCAAAGCACTCAAAGCTGGTTATGAACAGAGTCCTCTCGTCGAGGCAGCCGAATATAACTATCTCCGCCCAACACTCGCAGACACAGTCATCCCGAACGATCCGAAATATCCTGAACAGTGGAATCTACCACTGATGAAATTACCGCAGGCGTGGGCAATCGAAAAAGGCAACCGACGTGTCGTCATTGCTATCATCGATTCCGGCATTGATTACAGACACAACGATTTGGCACCGAAAGCATGGATAAACCCGCGCGAAATCCCAGAAAATGGACTCGACGACGACGGCAATGGTTATGTGGACGACGTCTACGGTTGGGATTTTACCGACGCACCCAATCTACAAGCAGAAGGCGATTATCTTGAAGGGGATAACGAACCGATTGATGAGAGCGGGCACGGCACACATGTCGCAGGTATCGCAGGAGCCATGCCAAATAACGGGATCGGAATCGCCGGGGTCGCCTGGAAATGTCCGCTCATGGCAATCCGTGCCGGACTCTCGCTTGGCGGAAGTTCGCGCATGCAGGACGATGACTCCGCATCCGCTATCGTCTACGCCGCTGATAACGGCGCAAACGTCATTAACATGAGTTGGGGCAGCCAGCACCGCTCTTTCGTTATTCAGGATGCAATTGCATACGCTTATGCATACGGTGCCGTTTTAGTTGCCGCCGCCGGCAACTCTCAGAAACCCGCTGCTATCTTTCCCGCCGCCTACCGCAAAGTTATCGCTGTCGCATCTACCGAGCAGAATCAACAACGGTTTTATCAATCCAATTTTGGTGCCTCTATAGATATCGGTGCCCCCGGCAACGTAATCCTCAGCACACAGATTGATAACCAGTATCGGCTTCTCACCGGCACCTCTATGGCATCCCCACACGTCGCGGGGGTCGCCGCGTTGCTACTCGCAAAACGGCCCGCACTCACCCATGAAGAAGTTCGGCACATACTGATTAGCACCGCCGACCCGGTCCACCGAGAAGACAGCGATGAATTAGACGAAAAATTCGTGGGCGCAGGCACTGTCAACGCTGAACGCGCACTCTTCGCAAGCGGCGCATTACAAGCACGCATCCGCGCACCGGAAACCAATAGCGGCGGCGCAGATGCAATTACCTTTACCGGCGACACAGGCGGCTATAAGTTCCGCTCCTGGCAGCTCAGCTACGGTGAATCTACAGTTCCTGTTGAATTCACACCCTTCACCCAACCAGCAACCACACAAAAAATCGGTGAAACCCTGGCTGTTTGGGATACGACAACCGTGCCAGAGGGGATCTACACTGTCCGATTAACTGTAACCGCCACAGACGGACACCAAACACACGATCAGGTTGTCTTGAGCGTAGACCGAACACCTCCAAAAGTTATCTCACTTACTGCAACAGAAACGCTTTACGGGGAGCGGAGCATTACTATTTTCACTTGGGCAACCGATGATGTCACCCGAAATACGCTCTATTACCGACGTAAAGGGAGCCTTGCACCATTCGCACCTATTACCACCACCGATCTCGCAGTAGAGCACTCCCTCTCCTTAGGTTTCGATACCGGGGTTTATCAATTTTTTGTTGAATCGGAGAATACAACGCAACTTAAGACAAGGGCAGACAACGGCGGTGCGTTTTATACGATTGATGTCCTCGGCGGACATATTTCCCCGAGCGGGTTCACTGAAAAATCTCTTGATATTCCGCCCCTGCATATTGCAAGTGTAACGGCTGACTTTGACAAGGATGGGCAACTTGAAATCGTCGGAAACCTGTTGGCATCTGATACCCTTGACACCGAGCTCCAGGCCGCTATCCTTGCCATCTATGAACGACTTCCAAACGGTAGATATGAATTGGCACATACCCTGGAGAGCCTCGAAAACCTCTCTAACCTGGAAGGGTTCAAAACATGGACGGTAGATGATACTGACCGTGACGGCCTACTCGAAATATTGGCTACAGATGACGAGCGGACTTTTCTCATTGAAAGTAGCACACCTCGCGGGTACCCACACCAAATTATCTGGGAGACACCGTTTCTCTCTGGCGGCACCATCGCTGACCTGGATCGCGACGGACACAAGGAGATCCTCGGCGCGGATAATAACAACGATCGACTGCTTATTTTTGAGTACGACAATGCCACGAACACCCACGTCGAAAGAGCCGTTTTGATAAACGAGACGCCTGGCTCCAATGTATTCGCACAACATTTCGCTATTGACGATTTTGATGCTGATGGACGCACAGAATTCGTAGCAGGCGACAGCGAAGGCGAACTTTTCATTTATGAAGCTGCTGCCACCGATACCTTCCAGCTGGAGTGGCAAACGCAACTCCCACTGAAAAATATCACCCAACTCGCTTCAGGCGATCTCACCGGAGACGGCAGCCCGGAGTTTGTCGTCGGTGGTGTACTCTCACTCCCCGATAATCCTTCAGGACCCCTGCTCTGGAAGTTTTTCGTCTTTACGCATACACCCTTCGGCTACGCGCTCCTATCAGAAGATGGACGTGAGGCAACGCTTGCAATTGCACCGCACAGACGCAAGGCCAACAGTCTCGCGATCGCAGATGTAGACCGTGATGGCTCCAATAATCTTATCGTTGCTGCATATCCGAACCTCTATGTAATGCAATGGGATGGCACTGCTTTGCGGGCATTGTGGCACCGGAAGATAGAAAAAACACCGATGCTCTTCACTGCTGAACACAATCAAAATGGATTTGACGAATTTTATGTTAATCTTGAGGATGGAATTTACCGTTTTGAGTCTGTGTTCGCAACCGACCCAGACGGCGTTGAGAGGCTCACCCCTTGGAATGTTGAAGCGAGACCCTTGACACAGAAGGCAGTACAGGTTACGTGGAACGCTCAGCAGGACAACGAAACAACTTTCCAGTCTTTTACTGTCTACCGGGCAAAAGGCGAAAAGGAAAAAGCACCTGCCGAGAAGGCGTTTGAGAAAATCGCAGAAAACCTAACCGTTACAAGATTCTTGGATAGACATGTAACGAAGGACAACACCTATTGGTATGCTATCACTGTAAAGGATACCAACGGAACCGAAACCCCGCGCACTGAACCTGTTGCTGCCACACCCAGGGAACCACCGCAATTAATTCGTGCCGCCTATCGCCAACTCCACAAAGTCGTAGAAAACCCTGTCCCTGTATCGTCCGAAGAAAAAAGCATCTGGGTGGTCGTTACGTATGACCGACGGATGAACCTCGGTATTGCCGACGAGAGTCGATATATATTGCGGAGAGCCAAACGGATTGACGGTGTGAATCCAGTCGCTGCTATCCGGGACCGCATGGGAACACGCGCACTTTTAGCATTCGATGCAGAGCGGCTCCTTGAATACTTCGGGCAGCCCATTACCGCTACAGCAGACCACTATGAAATTGCTGTCTCCAACGTGGCTGATATTGACGAAAATGTTATTCGCGGTGCTACGCGACCCCTTGAAATACCGAGCGGGATGAACGAAACACCCATAGCGGATTTGACGCAAGTACGCGTCTATCCGAATCCGGTGCGACCCAACGTCGCTGATAAGGGGATAATTACTTTTGACAGGATACCTATTGGCACACGCATCCAACTCTTTACCGCAAAAGGCGAATTATTGGAAACATTAAACGTAACCGAGCAGGATCACAACCAAAAAAAGTGGTGGCTTACAAGTAATAACACCGCCGATGTATCCACCGGTATCTATATCTACGTCCTCGAATTGGATACCGAAAAAAAGATCGGCAAAATCGCAGTGATTAAATGAACGATTTTATTCTCATCGCAAACCCAATTTCCGGTAAAGGCAAAGCAAAAAGCGTTGCCGAACAAGCGGATGCCGCACTGACCGAATCTGGGAAACAGGGGCAGCTGGTCCTAACTGCAGCATCTGGCGATGCAAAACGTTTCGCACAAGAAGCCGTCGCCGATGGCACGCAATACGTAATCGCTTGCGGTGGCGATGGCACACTCCACGAAGTCGTCAACGGCATCGCGACCACACCAGATGTAATCCTCGGTGTGCTGCCGTGCGGGCGCGGCAACGACTTCGCCGCCGCTATAGGCATTCCACTGAACCCTGAAGCAGCCATCGCAACACTCTTAGCGGGTAACCCTATCCATGTAGACTTAGGACGTTGCTATCAGAACAACACTGTAGAAGGGATCTCCGAATCCCGAACCCAACACTATTTCACCACCATCGCCACTTGCGGTTACGATACAGAGGTGAGTCGCCGCGCCGCCAAAGGCACCCCCCTATTCGCTGGCACTGCCTCCTATGCCTATGCAGCCGTAGAGACCTTGTTCTACTACGAACCACCATTCGTGCATCTTGAAGGCGACTTCGGTATCCACGAAGGACCGATCCTCCTCGCCGCTACCGGCATCACAAGCCGCTACGGCGGCGGGTTTCAGATTGTCCCAGACGCACGCATCGACGATGGACTTTTCGATGTCTGCATCATCCGTCCGGTCTCCGCACTAACCGTCCTCCGACTCTTGGTAACACTTTTCTGGGGCGGTCATGTCGGGCATCCCGCTGTCTCCCTGCACCAAACCCGAACCTTAAAAATTGAGACCGACACACCGATGCTCCTATACGCCGATGGCGAACCGATGTGCGAAACACCCGCCACAATTGAGATCATCAAACACGGATTAACTGTGATGTCCCCTTAAGAATCCTCAGGATACATCCCCGCTATCGCATCGCCATACTTTTCCATAATAACATTCCGCTTCAACTTCAGCGTCGGGGTCATCTCATCATCTTCCTGTGAAAACTCCTTTTCGAGCAATGTGAACCGTCGCACCTGTTCAAAGTCCGCAAAATCGGTCAGACGACTCCGAATCTCGCTTTGAATGTGCTGTTGCACCTCACGCATCTGGAGCATCGCTGGCAGGTCTGTTGTGTCAATGCTGTTCTCAGATGCCCACGCCTTAAGTGCATCAAAATTCGGCACAATCAGCGCCCCAAGATTTTTCCGTTCGCTACCGACTACCATAACCTGACTGATAAACGGACTTTGCACCAACGCACTCTCGATCGGTTGCGGAGCGACATTCTTGCCGTTAGAAAGCACGATGATATTCTTTTTCCGATCCGTAATCTTAATAAACCCATCTTCGTCAACAATGCCGATGTCGCCCGTGTGAAACCAGCCGTCTGCATCAATGACTTCTGCCGTCGCCGCCTCGTTATTGAAATAACCCTTCATCACGTGTGGCCCGCGCGTTAAAATCTCGCCATCTTCAGCGATCTGGACCTCTATACCCTCAACCTTTGGCCCCACGGTTCCGAACTTCCATTTTCCCGGATGGTTCAGACTAATAACAGGCGAGGTCTCCGTTAATCCGTAGCCCTCCAAAATCAGAATCCCCGCTGCATGAAAGAATTCAGCAATAGATTGCGGTAACGCCGCACCACCCGAAACGAAAAAGCGTAAGCGTCCCCCTGTCGCCTCCTTCAACTTCGCAAACACCAGCTTGTCCGCAATATTCTGCTGCAGCTGTAAAAGCGCAGACGGTTTTTTGCCTTGTTGAATTGCCGAACTCACTTTTGAACCTACAGAAACACCCCAATGGAAAATCTTCTGTTTAAGCCCTGAACCCTCTTGCACCGCACGCAGAATCCGCTCGTGCATCGTTTCGTAGAGCCTCGGCACACTGAGCATCACCGTCGGAGCGACCTCCTTCATGTTCTGCGCCACCGTGAAGGTGCTCTCCGCATACGCGATCTTTGCACCAGAAAACAGCGGCACGTAATGGCCACCGAGCCGTTCAAACACATGCGATAACGGCAAAAACGACAGCAATACATCTGCTTCACTTACATCAATAAGCGATTTACACGCCTCCACATTTGAAATGAAATTCGCATGCGTCAGCATAACGCCCTTCGGGTTACCCGTTGTGCCTGATGTATAGATAATCGTTGCGATGTCATCTTCACTCACTCCATTTTCATCAAGCGTATCTATTTCTTTCGCTCGACGACACACCCCTTCAAATTCAATAACATCTCTTGGAGGTTTACTATGGAGTAAATCGAAGATAATAATCCGTTCAAGTGTCTCTACCTCATCGCGGATAGTAATAACTTTCTCCAACTGTTTTTCGGTAGATACACAGATAATCTTGGCTCCCGAGTCTTTCAAGATATAACCAACTTGTGCTGCTGTCAGCGTTGAAAACATCGGAACAGTTACTGCACCCGCTTTGAGGCTACCAAAATCCGTAATTGCCCATTCCGGACGATTCTCCGAAAGAATCGCAACGCGGTCATTCTTTTGCACCCCAAGTGCCTTAAGCCCTTTACTAAACCCATCCACCGATTCGCCGAGTTCAGTGTAAGAGATGTCCAAATAGGTGCCGTCCTCCGATTTATGTGCAAGTGCTGGTTTATCGCCGTAATGCTGAATTGAATCTTCAAACATAGATATGAGTGTCATTATGTTGCCCTCCTCTTATTTTTCTGATTATCCTAACATACGGCGTAACACAAGTCAAATTAATCATTTAGACGCGTAGATTATAACTAAATTCCCTGCTTTACACCTAAATTCCCCGTTAATGTTGTTTTTTTCTTGCATTTATGTTGCAAATTATGCTACACTATTACAAATTGTCACGCTAAACCTCAATTTAAGCAGCTTTTACGGGTGCCGCGAAAAAATATCTTCGCAAAATTGTGGAAAATGTGATAAACTCTATCGTAAAGTCATCCGCTTCTGCCTGAGGAGACGTTCAAATGTACGATAAGAAAAATCCGAAACGTGCTGACACAAACCCCGACACGTACAAACTCTTTACTGACGATGACGAAGAAGTTGAAGAGGAGTTCACCTCTGAATCTGAAGAAGAGGAGATCAATTCCGGCTATTCGTTACAGCTAATTCACCATCTGATCGCCGAGACACCGCCAGAAGACCGCCGCCGCCGATGGCTCCTCGAGCTGCGCCGCTCTATTCTGAGCGATGAAGGCGAGTTTCGTGAGAGAATTCACGCCATCCAACAAGAGGCGCTCCGTATCCATGCCGAAATGGAAGCGCAGATCGAAAAACTCACTTCACCCGCCAATCGCATCGGCACCTTGCTCGGATTGCCGAAAGAGGACATCGCACGCGTCATCGTCGGCGGCTCCGAATACTACGCTAACCTTGATACCCAACTCGATCCCGCAACCCTCAAAAAGGGGTTTAGTGTCCTTTTGAACGATGCCTTTGTCGTCGTCGGTGAACTCGGATACAACGATGCCGGCCCCATCGCAAAAATAGCCGAAGTCATACCCGATGGAAGACTCCGTATCGGGCAAGAACCTAACGCCCAAACCGTTATCCTTGAACGCTCCGCAGACCTCACGGATGTCAAACTCAAACCGGGCGATGAAGTCCGAGTGGATACCAACTACCGAGTCGCACTTGAACATATCGCTACAAAAGAGACGGATGTCTACGCACTTGAAGCAGTACCAAACATTCCGTGGTCTAAGGTGGGCGGACTTGACGAAACAATCCAACGTATTAAAGATACGATTGAGCTCCCAATCTTGCACCCCGAACTCTTTTCGCGATTCCAATACAGTGCACCCAAAGGGTTCCTCCTCCACGGACCCCCAGGATGCGGAAAAACACTCATCGGTAAAGCGACCGCCTATAACTTGACACAGCAGCTCCAAAGAGAGAGCGGCGAAGATGTTGAAGGGTGTTTCCTCCACATCAAGGGCCCCGAAATCCTTAACATGTGGCTCGGCGAATCTGAACGCAAAGTACGCGAAATATTTCAGATCGCCCGTGAAAAAAAGGAAGATGGCAAGTTAGCTTTTGTGTTTATAGATGAAGCAGAGTCTATATTAGGCACGCGACGCGCACTGAGATCGCATAGCATCTCAAATACGCTCGTGCCAATGTTCTGTGCAGAAATGGACGGTATCGAGTCGCTACAAGATGTCGTTATTATTCTCGCCACAAACCGCCCAGACCTCATCGACCCTGCCATTCTACGACCCGGACGCATTGATAGGAAAATTAAAGTGACCCGTCCAGATGCAGACGCTGCAAAGGATATCTTCCGTATCTATTTCACACCCGAGCTGCCGATCGCTTCAGAGCTAACCCTCGACCCAGAAGCTGAACCTGAAGTTATACCGCCTGAAAAGGCAGTCGAAGACCTGATCGCACAAGTTGTTGATGAAATGTTCCGTGAGGACGAGGACAACAGATTCCTTGAAGTCTCTCTCAGGAGCGGCAGACGCGATATTCTCTATCGCGGGCATCTCTGTAGCGGTGCCATTATTGAGTCAATTGTACAGCGCGCCAAGGAATCCGCACTCAAACGCGCAATTCAGAACCCAGAAAAAGAAGGCGGAATCTCGCGAGCAGACCTTTTCGACGCACTCGCCGCAGAATACCGGGAAAGTGAAATCTTCCCGCCGACCGAGGCAACCGAAGACTGGCTCAAACTCCTTGATTACGACCCAGAAAACGTCGTCAAAGTTACACCTATCAAAACTGAAAAGCGGGAACGGCGTAAAACGTCCGCCTCGCGCGTCATTTAGGAGAAGAGTTAATGGGGTTGTCGGTTGTCGGTTACTATCCTGGGACAGGAACAACATATCTGCAAGTTTCTACAAGAGGGCTGATAACTGATAACTGGTAACTTAATAAATGGAAAGACTTTTTGGAATTGAAACTGAATACGGAATCACACTCGAAAACGAGGCGCACATTGATGCTGTCAAGCAGTCTATTGAGTTGATAAAAAGCTACCGCCAAGAAGATTTTCGACCCGTGTGGGACTACCGCGGCGAAGACCCGTTTCGAGATGAACGCGGCTTCCGAGCAGACGCACTCTCCAATCATCCGGATGAGAAGGAAGAGGAGGCGCGCGATCGGGAACGCAATAAAAAAGATCGACTCTCTTTTGCCGAAATTAAGAGCGATCACATTCTCACTAACGGCGCACGCCTCTACAACGACCACGCACACCCGGAATATTCTACACCGGAATGCAGTAAACTCTTTGATCTGGTCGCACACGATAAAGCCGGAGAACGAATCCTCCACCGCTGTGGGGAAACACGCAGCCAGAAACTCGGAAAACGCGTACTGCTCTATAAGAATAATACCGATTTTCACGGACATAGCTACGGATGCCACGATAATTACTTGATGGCACGCGAAGTGCCTTTTGAAACGCTCAAACACGGAATCATGCCGTTCTTTATAACACGGCAAATCTTCGCAGGCGCCGGGAAACTCGGCATTGAGACTGAAGCTGGGCTCGCAACGCCAGGGCACTACCAATTATCACAGCGTGCCGATTTCTTTCACGTTGAGGCAAGCGTTGATACTATGCACAACCGCCCTATCGTCAATACGCGCGACGAGCCGCATGCCGATGCATCTAAATATCGCAGGCTCCACGGTATCGCAGGCGATGCAAATATGTCTGAATACGCAACAGCACTCAAAGTCGGCACAACCGTACTTGTTATTGCATTGATTGAACAACGAAGAATTCCAGAAAAGCTGGCACTCGCTAATCCGATTGATACTATCAAAACCGTATCGCATGACCAGACCTATCGTTGGATGGTGATGACACAGGACGGAAAAACAATGTCTGCAATCGACCATCAGCGCGAGTACCTTGCACTTGCACAAAAACATCTCAGCGATCTTGAAGGATTTGAAACCGACTGGGTACTCACAGAATGGGAGGATACGCTCAATACACTTGAGAAGGATCCAATGTCGCTCATTGATCGGCTCGATTGGGTCGCAAAAAAGTGGTTACTTGAAACCTTCGCCGAAGAAGAAGACGTTGCATGGGACGACCCATGGCTCCAGAGCTTGGATTTAGAATATCATAATATTGATCTGGAGGAAGGACTCTACTACGGAATCCCTATGCGGCGTATCGTCACAGACGAACAGGTTGAAGCCGCCATTCATCAGCCACCTGCTGACACACGTGCCTACTTCCGCGGACGCGCCGTAGATCGATTTGGTGAGGCTATAAAAGCTATCCAATGGGATAGCATCACCTTCATTGTGAACGGGCGTACCCAAGAGGTTAACCTCAACGCACTCGCCGAAGCAGACATCGCACGGCAATATAATCAAGCACTTGACGAATCGTCAACCGTAGAAACGTTGATCAAAAAATTGCGTTTATAGTAGATAGGATTTGCGTGACTTCCGCAGGGGTATTTAGTTTTACATATTCACTTTATATCTATGGATATGTCCTCCTCTGTAGGAGCGAGCTGTGCTCGCGATCTTACGGAAAAACTTCCGAAGGAACCCTTGAATCCTGTAAATCATGGTTCTGACAATTAATACCTATAAAAAGGAGAGAAAAATGGCAGCCAATATCATTGCTCAGCTTGAGCGCAAGCAGAGAGATACAAAACCCATCGGACCCAGTGATAGCGATGGAGATAACGACGGACCCAAGCGTCAGCAGGTCAGTCGTCCGGATACACAAGAATTGCTCAAACGCATGCGACGTGTTGACAAAGATCAGTCCCGGCGTTACCGCCAAAGAACGGGGGAGTGATGAACTATAACGGTGATTTCCTGAATCTCAGCGGCGCAGCACGCCAAGGAGCGATAGATCACAAAGGCGACTTCCTCGACCTCTTGAGACACGTAAACTATCCCTTGAAGGTAGAGGTGCCACCGGAAACGACACAACACGGCGCAGATGTTGAAATCGCGCATAGCACTACTGTCGTTGCTGTGCTTTACCGAGAGGGTGTCATGATCGCGGGCGACAGACGCGCCACTGCAGGCACCGCTGTCATCTACGATCGCGCCGAGAAAGTCTTACAAATTGATAGGCATTCTGTACTTGCTATTTCAGGGTCACCCGCAATCGCTTATGAAATCGCCAGAATATTGGAGCACTCGTTCCAATATTTCCGGCGCAGCCAGCTCCAAGAGCTCAGCCTTGAAGGTAAACTTCGGATGTTATCAAGACTCATCCGAGAGAATTTGGCAATGGCACTCCAAGGCCTCGGCGGCGTTATACCGATCTTCGCACTCTATGATCTAAATGCCAACGCTGACGAAAACGGCGGAAAGATTTTTTTCTATGACGCA
Organism: Candidatus Poribacteria bacterium; assembly: GCA_963668035.1. Lineage (GTDB taxonomy): Bacteria > Poribacteria > WGA-4E > WGA-4E > WGA-3G > WGA-3G. The sequence continues at coordinate 4,608,823 of OY764073.1, forward strand.
CTCGGGGCACACTTTGAGAATGTCGACTTTGCAACAACCGGCTCCGGATCTATCTGGATCCGTGGCGTGTTACGCTATCTGTCACGATTCGGCGACACAGCCTTGCACGAAATGGACCAACGGCAGGCAGCGATTACGATCCTAAGACTCTTGGACATCGCCAGTGAATACGATGCCGCAACGAGCGGATACAACGCGAAAGTCAAAGTTTTTCCGACTGTCAAGATCGTAACACCCGCCGGTGTTGATACCATTTCTGACGATGATTTGGCAACATGGTACGCTGAAGCACAACCCGAGTAGACAGACTCATTTATTTGTAGAGAGACTTCCTAACTGACAACTAATAACTATAAAATGAGAGATGAACCATATCGCTGGATAGAAGCGCTTCAAGACCGACGAGATTATATTGAAGACGAACTCCGATTAGGCAGCCCCGTCGTAGGGGTTACCTATGACGAAGGCATGCTGCTCTTAACTATCAGCAAGGGACAACGTAAAATATTTGAAGTCCATGACCGGATCGCACTCTCCGCAATCGGACACCCGGCTGATATTGAACGCCTACGGATGCTCGTTACAGACACCGCCAGTGTCCAAGGCTTTCAAAATGCCACTGAAGATATAAATCTACATCGGCTAACCAACTATACCTTGGCACCCGCTTTTAAGCAGGCGTTTGAGGCCATCGCCGGTGAAGCTTATATCATCAAAATGTTACTCGCTGAACTCGGCAGTGCTTCAGGAAAAAACCAATTCATCGGGATTAACTTTGATGGTATCGTCCGAACCGACCCGTCTTTGGCTGTTATCGGTGGGACAGAAACAATTGAGACAGGCATGCAAAAATATCTCACCGCTGCAAACACTGACGCAGCCAGAGATTTAACCACCGCATTTCGGTTAGCGGTAGAAACTTGGGCAATCGGTAAAGACTTAAGTTCACGAGAGCCAGAAGAAACCGACTCCGAGGATAACCAGTTAGATACGACGCAGCTATACGAGATTATTGATACTGCCCGTGAAGAAGGCGAAATTGAAGTGGGCGTTTTAGAAACAGCACAACACGGGGCAAGCAAGTTCCGGCTCCTAAGCACTCAGGACATTGAAACCGCGCTCCCATAATTGTTTTACCGTATTTTCTCGCGAAGCAGTTTCAATCTGACAAAAAACCCGTTTTGGACAACGGACAAAACGGAGCGAAAACCCAATATTTAAAAATATGAAGAAGCGGATTTTTGGAATCGAAACTGAATTCGGATGTATGACAGATACCGAGCGGATACGCGGCACCTCGGAAGGTGTCGCCGCGCGCGTTCGCGACTACGTCTTTGATGTCCTCGAACTCGGACTGCGCGACATCCATTACCGAGACTGGGGAGAACCCCCAGGAAACGGCGGATTCCTATTCAACGGCGGCCGGCTTTACATCGATATGGGGCATCTTGAATATGCAACCCCCGAATGCGCGACACTTTTTGATATTATCGCTTACGATAAAGCCATCGAAAAAATCATTAATAACATCCTTGATGATACAGGATTGCCGACTGCCTTCTTCAAAAATAATATCGATCATTTCACGGGAGCCACCTTCGGATGCCATGAAAACTTCCAAGTCAGTCGAGAAGTCCCATTTTACCGAGTCGTCATCCCGACACTCATGCCGTTCTTCGTTACCCGACAAATTTACGCCGGAGCCGGTAGAGTCGGAGTCTATGATGAAATGATTGAGTTCGGAACCCAAGATGTATTGGAAGGGCAACAGGCACTCACTGACCAACATTATCAAATCTCGCAGCGCGCGGATCATATCGTCACTGAAATTTATGAATGGATTCAGTTCAGTCGTGCTATAATTAATACAAGAGACGAACCGCTCAGCGATTACACAAAATACCGAAGACTGCATCTCCTCGTCGGGGATTCTAATATGTCGGAGTACGCTACCGCACTCAAAATCGGCACCACTTCGCTTTTACTCTCCGCGATTGAGACGTTCTATGAAACACACGGTGAAAAATTACCGCTGCCCGGTTTTGAACTCGCTGACCCGGTATACGCAATCCGACACATCTCCCGGGATAACACGCTCAAGTGGCGGGTTGAACTTAAAACCGGAAAAACAATCTCCGCTGTCGATTTACAGCGGGAATATCTCAACTTCGTTCAGTCTTTCATCACCGAACGCGACGAAGAAACTCAATGGATCCTTTCGGCATGGGAAACTATACTTGACGATCTGGAAACAGATTGGGAACGCGTTATTCCCCGAGTCGATTGGGCCGCCAAAAAATGGTTACTCGAAACTTTCATTGCCGACGAAAAACTCGATTGGGATGATCCTTGGATCAAAAGTCAAGACTTAGAATATCATAACATTCATACCGAAAGCGGACTCTACTACGCGCTCCAAGCACACGGACAAGTAGAGCGCGTTATCACCGATGAACACATCGAGCACGCTATTGAAAACGCACCACAGGATACCCGAGCAAAAGTTCGGTCCTTCCTGATGAGAACCTTTAGCTCAGAAGCGATGCCTTGTATCGTCGATTGGCATCAGATCTACGCTGGACATACAGAATATTTTGAGATGAAAGAACCGTTTGATACCAACATCGCAAAGGCGCAACGATGGATAAAAAGGCTACGTAAGCGACCTTTGCGCAATTAAGGAGAAAATCATGGCTGAAAACAGAAGCATACACACCGATTGCGAAGGATTTTACCGTCGAGATTTTCTAAAAGCAGGGGCCCTCGGATTGTTCGGCTTGAGTCTCACTGACTTTTTCCGACTCAAAGCACACGCCGCAACCGCGGAAGCGAGTATGAGCGCGCCGAGGACTTCTAAAGGTGCTGCGACATCCGTTATCCTTGTCTGGTTAGGCGGTGGACCAAGCCACCTCGATATGTGGGACCTCAAACCGGATGCACCCGAAGAAATTCGCGGACTTTTCAAGCCGATCGCGACGAATGTCAACGGCATCCAAATTAGTGAACACCTCCCCAGACTCGCACAACAGACCGATAAGCTCTGCATCATCCGTTCGATGACCTCTCCAGAAGCAGCACACGAGCGCGGAACACACTATATGATGACAGGCTATCAACCCTTACCCGGTTTCGCTGTCCCAGGCTACGGTGCCGTTGTTTCTAAACTCAAAGAACAGCGGAGTGCTTTGCCCCCTTATATTTCTGTCCCCGCACCTGTTGCTTACGGCGGCGGCGGATTTTTGGGCGCATCGCTCGCACCTTTCTCGCCCGGCGGAAATCCGGCAAGCAATAACTTCAAAGTACGCGACCTCGAACCCCCCAAAGGCGTCTCTTTTGAACGTGTCGAACGCCGACGCTCTTTACGCGAAGCCGTTGATGCTGCCTTCAGAAAATACGAGGCAGGCAACCCCGCCGCAGAAGCAGTAGATGACTTCTATACCTCGGCTTATAACCTGATGAGCTCCACCGATGCACGCGCTGCATTTGATCTCAATGCTGAACCCGGTGAAACGCGCAACGCCTATCGACGCGACACCTTCGGACAAAGCTGCCTCCTCGCAAGACGGCTCGTCGAAGCAGGTGTTAACTTCGTCACAGTCAGCAACGGTGGATGGGATAACCACAACAATATCTTCTCATCTTTGCCAGGGAAACTCAACGCTTTCGATCAGACGATGGCTACCTTAATCACAGACCTCAGCGATCGCGGGTTATTGGAAACCACGCTCGTCATCGCCATGGGTGAGTTCGGCAGAACACCGGTCATCAACAGAAACGCCGGACGGGACCATCATTCCCGCGTCTTCTCGATCATGCTCGCCGGCGGCGGTGTCCAAGGCGGACAGGTCATCGGTGCCTCCGATCCGCTCGGAATGGAACCCGCTGAAACCCCGGTACGCCCGGAAGATCTGTCAGCGACACTCTACCAATCCCTTGGTATTGATTATAATGAGCACCTTGAGTCACCTGATGGTGTCCGTATCGTCCTCTCGCGCGGCGGTAGACCCATCCGGGGAGTCTTGGCTTAAATCTTTTGTGCTGTAAGCGCAAAAAAGGGGAGTATGGAAGAACGGAAGAATGGAAGATATTCGCTTCCACTCTTCCAATCTTCCACATATTTAGCCTTATGCGCACGAAGCCGTACCATTTCATTTTTACCCAGGATTTACGCAGCCTCCCTCGCTGGCGAGGTTTTCTAACCTCGCTAACGCGTGTCCGCTGGCGAGGTTTCCTAACCTCGCTAACATGGAAAAATTGCGTAAGTCCTATTATCTTTATTTTCTTTTTGATAGTTGCACTTTGCAGTTTTGCAGACCAACCACTGTCCCCTATCTGGTCCCTTGAATTTGGTCCCGATGGAAAAACGCTTGCCGTCGGGAAATATCAGTGGGTTGAACTCTGGGATCTGGAAACACAAACGATTGTTCACACTTATGAACCGCATGCAGGTGAAGTGCGAAGTCTCAAATTCGCGGCTACGAATAATCAAGAAACGTCGTCATTACACCTCTATGCAGGTGGAGGCATTCCCGCCCAAAATGGCGAGATACGAATTTGGGATGTCGCCTCTGAAGAACTCATAAAAAGCTTTGAGATGCACGGCGATACCATTGAATCTATCGCCCTCAGCCCAAATAATACAACGCTGCTCACTGCCAGCATGGATGAATACAGTGCTGTCCTTGATCTAAAGCGCCTTGAGGATATTCAAGAGTCAATAGACCAAGAAGCGAAGTGGCTTACCCAACACGTCGGGAGAGTCCTTTGCACCTTATACCACCCCCAAGGCACCTATTTTGTCACCGGTAGTGAAGATAAAACCATAAAAGTATGGAACCCTAAAACTTTCAACGTTATGGTGAACTTTGATGGTAATGATGACGCTGTGTATAGTCTTGCCTATTCCACTGATGAAGGCGTGATAGTCTCCGGATCCGCCGATAGGACTGTCCGCACATGGCGTGTTACACCAGCAGGTAATGACGAGGAGATTGCAGTCGGGCAACAGGCATTGGAGATGACAGGGGCTCTCGTCCGTCAATATAACGGACATCAAGGTGCCGTTTATAGCGTTGATGCTGCACTCGTCGTACCAAGGCGCGCAAACAATCAGACAGCAATGATCGCCTCCGGGAGTGCAGACACTTCCGTGATTATATGGAACCTCCGATCAGGCAACCGTTATAGCACTTTCGAGGAATCCACCGATGCGGTTTATGCAGTAAAGTTCAGTCCGAATGGCGAGCGCGTCGCCGCAGGCGGTCGAGATGGCAAAGTACGACTCTGGAATCTCCGTAGACGCACCTTAACCCACGAGTTCTAATAATATGGCAGTCGGTTAACTGATAACTGACAACTATAGTGGATCCTAAAAATAAATGGACACTTTTCTCCCCCGGTAGGTGCGGTTTCCTAACCGCACCGATTCTATAATTTGGGAGGGTTTTCACGATGCTTACTAACGCCTTAACTAAGCAATATAACCTCGCAAACATAATCAGGACGCTTTTCACGCTGCTCTTTATTTTTATCACGCTTCCCGTCTTCGCGCAAGGTACCCCGCGACTCAATTCCCTGTTTCCGGCGGGAGGACAACCCGGAACGACTGTTGAGGTCGCTATCCAGGGTTCCGATTTAGAGGGCGCACACCGAGTCATTGTTGAAGGTGAAGCCGGGATTACCGCGCACCTGCATCCCGCAGGCGGTGAAGTTGATGAAACGCATAAGCCTGTCTTTGAAGCGAATTGTGGACAGTGCCACGAACTCCGCTCCCCCAGTAACCGATCAATGACACCAGCACAGTGGAAAGCCACCGTTCAACGGATGATTACCGAGAAAGGCGCAGAGATCAGCGCGGAGGCACAGACACAAATCGTCGCCTATCTTTCATCGGCTGCAAGAGCCAATGCTGGGTTAACCGCCGAATTAGCTATTGCATCAGATGCACCCATCGGGCTCCGAGAAATTCGCATCGTCGGCAAGCACGGTACCTCTACCGCCTGGCCCTTTGAAGTGAGCCACACCCCCGATGTCATTGAGACCGAATCAAATAACGACCCAGAATCCGCAACCACTATTGAACTCCCAAGCCTTATCAACGGGGTTGTCAATCCAGGCGGCGACGAAGATTATTACATCTTTGAAGGGCTCAAAGGAGAACGCTGCGTGTTTAGTGTCAGGGCGTACCGCCTTAACAATATCAGCCAGCAATTCTTCAATCCAACCATCTCTGTTTTTGATGCGAAAGGTGTCGAACTCGCACGCAGTAACGGGTTCTACAGCCTGGATCCGCTCATCGATATAACGCTGCCTAACGACGGGCCCTATCTCTTACGGATTCGGGATCTATTACATCGCGGCAATCCAGACTCCGTTTACCGATTAACTGGCGGTGTGCTGCCTTACAATACCTATCTTTTCCCCGCTGGGGGAACCGTGCCTGATGACAAAACAGAGCACGTGACACCGCAGCCTTCTTACGGACCCCCTTCTCCTCCGAAAACCAACGTTATTCAGTGTGTTATTGGCGGTGAAAATCTACCCGAAACGGAATGGCAGATCAAGTTGACTCCAGAAGATCAACCCGGCATCAAACAGATTCGGACACCGTACGGTATCTTTCCGTTCATTATCAACGCGCACCCTGAAGTGCTTGAGGAGAATATTGAACGCCAGACCACTGCCGACGAACCCGATACACAGGGGACCACAACGCAATTCACCGAAGCCGAAATCCTTTTTGAAACAAAGTGTGGCGCGTGCCATGAACTCCGTTCACCGAGCAACCGCGCGCTCTCTGCAGAAGAATGGACAAGCACTATTACCCGCATGGCGAATAAAGAGAATGCAGACATTACACCGACTCAGCGCGACCGTATCATCGCTTTCGTCGCCCAAGAAGCGCAACGTTTAGGCGAACTCATCGCACGCCAGTTGGAACACGCACAACACACCACAATCCCTGGGGCAATCAGCGGACGTATCTCCGAACCCGGTGAAGTAGATTACTACCGGTTTACCATTTCGGAAGGCACACGCCTCGGCCCATGGTGGGTAATTTTCCCGTTTGATAACGTCGATGAAAAAGGGTTTGATACCGTCTATCCCCCCGAAACCGAAATTGATCTCGAAAAAGAGTACATCGGCAAAGAGGGTCGGAAAATCGGGTGGTACAAAACAAATCGCAGGGGAGAGAACGTCTTCTCGAACGTTCCCGAAGACGATGTCACTGGTTATGCCTTAACCTACTTGGAATCTGAACGGGATCAAAACTATCTCTTATCGCTCGGCTCTGACGATACCATCAAGATATGGGTGAACGACAAACTTGTCTTCAGTAAATACGTCCACCGTCCACTCCGCCGTGCCGACGATGTCATTCAGCTGCCTGTCTCTAAGGGCAGGAACAAAATTCTTGTGAAGGTCACGAACGGCTATGGACCGTGGGGTTTTTTCGCAGACCTCGGTGGGTATTCGCTCACTGTCTCCGCAGAACGTCTCAACTCGCCACTGAGTCCATCGCTCACTTTACTGGATGCAAGTGGACAGGTGTTAGCAAATAACGCTGGCATTGGCGGCAGACGGAACGCTATTATCGATTACAGTTTCAATCAACCCGGTGACTATGCTGTTCGGGTTGAAGACATTGCTGGAAACGGCGGCGCGGGCTATGTCTACCACTTAGATATCCGTCCAACAACACCGGATTTTGCCATCTCCGTAACCCCGGATAATCCGAATATCGGACGTGGCGGCACTGTTTTGTTGGATGTGACGCTGCAACGCCGTGTCGGATTTACAGAACCTATACTGCTCTCCGTGGAGAACTTACCACCGGGTGTCACCGCCAGTGAGAGCGCAATTATTTCGGGCACTGGCGTAACGCAGGGATACATTACACTCACCGCCACCCCCGATGCTGAACTTGAACCGCGGGTTGTTCAGGTTGTCGGTTCCGTTACCACCGCTGCCGGTAATGAATACCGTCGCTCCGCAACACCCGTTGAAGTCTACCAAATTCAGAACAACGATCAGACCGTCCAACGGAAAAGCGTTGTCGTCAGTGTCACGGAGACAGCACCGCTTGTGTTATTCACCGAATTGGAGGAGATAGTCGTAACCCCGGAGGCACCGATCGACATCACCGTTACAGTTGATCGGCGAAGCGGCAATCAGCAGAATCTGAACCTTACCGCTGTAGGTTTACCCTTCGGGGTCCGGCTCCAACGTCAAAATACTTTGCTCCGGGGAAATCAGACAGAAGCAACCTTGACGCTTTTGCCGAATATTATTACGGCTGGTAGTAATGAGTTAAGACGGAATCCTTTCATCGGGACCCAGCAGACGCGTCCATACACTATTGTTGTCAACGCATCCGTCGGTCAACGGATCGTAGCCAGCAGCCCCGCCATCAAGCTTTGGCTCGGCAGCCGGCCTGGTATGAATCCAGAGGAACCCCTCGGGGGAAATTAAGAAAGGCGATAAAAATAAATTTGACATGCAAGCGGCTTAATGCTATACTTAATAGTGCTGTCAACGGTAATTCCGCAAAAATTCACGTTTTCGCGAAAATTTCGCAAAAATAATTTGACATTCACGAATTTTTGTGGTATACTTAAGATTACCTTGCGTGCCAATTGCTCAGATAGGAGCGTCGGTTTTAGAAACCGGAGACGAGGTGCAACGCCTCGCTGGTCGATTTTGAAAATAAATTTGACATTCATAGCACGATTGTGGTATACTTAAAGAGATGCCATAGGGGGTGTAGCTCAGTTGGGAGAGCATCTGGTTTGCAACCAGAAGGTCAGCGGTTCAACTCCGCTCATCTCCATCGCCTATAACGCAATATAGGCGTTGTTCTTTGACAATTGTATAGAAAGGGTAAATCGGTAGAAACAATATCACCTTATCAAGCTACTAAGAGCTTACGGTGGATGCCTTGGTGCCAGGAGACGATGAAGGGCGTGACAGGCTGCGATAAGCTTCGGGGAGCCGCTTAATAGGCTTTGATCCGGAGATTCCCGAATCGGGCAACCGAGCAGGTTAATCCCTGCTACTTGTGTCTAACACAAGGGATAACCAGGAGAAGTGAAACATCTCAGTACCCTGAGGAAAAGAAAGAAACCCTCGATTCCCCGAGTAGCGGCGAGCGAAAAGGGAATAGCCCAAACCCGGTATATGTTCAAGCCTGAACGCGTTGTATGCCGGGGGTTGCGGGGTCCGTCGGGTGCGGGTTCAGACGCACCGGAAGTGAACGTGCTGCTAGCTTAATGCCTCTGGAAAGAGCAACCGGAGCGGGTAAAAGTCCCGTGAGCGAAAGCGGTGGCGCACTTCTTGAGGGGTACCCCAAGTACTACGCGGATAGGCAAACCTGTAGGAATCCAGGAGGACCACCTCCTAAGGCTAAATACTCCCTGGCGACCGATAGTGAACGAAGTACTGTGAAGGAAGTGGTGAAAAGCTCCCCTGTTAGGGAAGTGAAAAGTCCCTGAAACCGTATAGCTTACAAGCTGTGGAAGTGCTAAGTCACGAAAGTGACACGCATGACCGCGTGCCTTTTGCATAATGAGCCGGTGACTTACTCTGTGTAGCAAGGTTAAGCATCTCTGATGCGGAGCCGTAGCGAAAGCGAGTCTGAATAGGGCGTACAGTTGCATGGAGTAGACCCGAAACCAGGTGATCTATCCATAGGCAAGGTGAAGCATATGTAAAAATATGTGGAGGCCTGAACCCACCAAGGCTGAAAACTTGGGGGATGACCCGTGGATCGGAGTGAAAGGCTAATCAAACCTGGTGATAGCTGGTTCTCCCCGAAATAGCTTTAGGGCTAGCCTCATGTGTTCGGCAGTGGCGGTAGAGCTCTAATTGGACTCGCGGCCCTACCAGGTTAGCAACTCCAGTTAAACTGCAAATGCCATTGTCCCAAGCATGGGAGTCAGTCAGTGGGGGATAAGCTCCATTGACGAAAGGGAAACAGCCCAGACCATCAGCTAAGGTCCCTAAATACGCGCTAAGTGGTAAAGGATGTTTTGTTGCTGAGACAGCCAGGATGTTGGCGTAGAAGTGGCAATCATTTAAAGAGTGTGTAATAACTCACTGGTTGAGCGACTTTGCACCGAAGATTTCCGGGGCTAAGCGTGTTACCGAAGCTATGGATGTCCCGTAAGGGGCGTGGTAGGGGAGCGTTCTATAGTAGGACTGAAGGAGAACCGTAAGGCGCTCTGGACGAATTAGAAGTGATTATGCCGGCATGAGTAGCGATAAAACAAGTGAGAAGCTTGTTCGCCGAAAGCCTAAGGATTCCTGAGGAAGGTAAATCCTCTCAGGGTTAGTCGGAACCTAAGCCGAGGCCGAAGGGCGTAGGCGATGGGAAGCAGGCGTAATATTCCTGCACCACCATGACACGAATGAAACTAGGGGAGACGCAGACATTAAGGACTACCAGCGGATGGAAGTGCTGGGTTAAGCCCAACGGAGCGCACCAGGCAAATCCGGTGCATCAAACTCCCGACGGTGAACAGGATTCCGTAAGGATGCAAACTGTCCCGACTGTCTGCCGAGAAAAGAACCTCGAGTGGACAACTCATGGTGACCGTACCGTAAACCGACACAGGTAGGCGAGGAGAGAATCCTAAGGCGCTCGAGAGAACTCTTGCTAAGGAACTCGGCAAAATGACCCCGTAACTTCGGGAGAAGGGGTGCTTTGAGTAGGAATACCGAAAAAAGCCGCAGTGAAATGGCCCGTGCGACTGTTTACTAAAAACACAGGTCTCTGCTAAATCGTAAGATGATGTATAGGGACTGACGCCTGCCCGGTGCCAAAAAGTTAAGGTGAGGAGTGAAGGGCAACCGGAAGCTCCGAACTGAAGCTCTGGTAAACGGCGGCCGTAACTATAACGGTCCTAAGGTAGCGAAATTCCTTGTCGGGTAAGTTCTGACCTGCACGAATGGCGTAACGACATGGGCACTGTCTCGGCAAGAGACTCGGCGAAATTGTAATACCGGTGAAGATGCCGGTTACCCGTACCAAGACGGAAAGACCCCGTGAACCTTTACTATAGCTTGATATTGGGTTTTAATGCTGCATGTGTAGGATAGGTGGGAGACTACGAAACTGGGGCGCCAGCTTCAGTGGAGTCGCCCTTGAAATACCACTCTTGTTGCATTGGAATTCTAACTCCGGTACGTGAATCCGCACCGAGGACAGTGTCAGGTGGGTAGTTTGACTGGGACGGTCGCCTCCCAAAATGTAACGGAGGCATCCTAAGGTTCCCTCAGCGCGATTGGAAACCGCGCGTAGAGTGCAAAGGCAGAAGGGAGCTTAACTGCGAGACGGACACGTCGAGCAGATGCGAAAGCAGGGCTTAGTGATCTTACGGTGCTGTGTGGAAAGGCCGTAACTCAATGGATAAAAGGTACTCCGGGGATAACAGGCTAGTCGCACCCGAGCGCTCACAGCGACGGTGCGGTTCGGCACCTCGATGTCGGCTCGTCACATCCTGGGGCTGCAGCAGGTCCCAAGGGTTCGGCTGTCCGCCGATTAAAGTGGCACGCGAGCTGGGTTTAGAACGTCGTAAGACAGTTCGGTCCCTATCTGGTACGGGCGTAGGATATTTGAGAGATGCTGCCCCTAGTATGAGAAGACCGGGGTGGACGTACCTCTAGTGCACCAGTTGTCACGCCAGTGGCACCGCTGGGTAGCTATGTACGGAGAGGAGAAACGCTGAAAGCATCTAAGCGTGAAACCTCCCTCAAGATAAGATATCCCACAACGTTAAGTTGGTAAGGCTCCTTCGAGATAAGAAGGTAGATAGGCCAGATGTGTACACCGTGTGAGCGGTTCAGCTAACTGGTACTAATAAGCCGAGGGCTTGATAACTTCTTTTATTTTTTCTACCGACACCCGAACACCTATACAATTGTCAAATATTATTGAATGGCTCAGCTCACATCAAAAGGCTCTCAGGCGACCACCTACGTGCCAGCACTGAGTCGGACAAAAAGACTTTCCGGTGGCTATAGCGAAGGGGACCCACCCGTACCCATCCCGAACACGGTAGTTAAGCCCTTCAGCGCTGATGATACTTCGGGGGCGACCCCGCGGGAAAGTAGGTCGCTGCCGGGAGACCTCTCATAGGGCAGGTGAATAACCTGCCCTTTTTCCTTGACTCGTTCCCTCAAGTTGTGTTACAATCAAGAAGTAGGAGCGTACAACATGAATAAGCATCACGGAAGCAAATTTGATGATTATCTCAAAGGGAAGGGCAAGTTTGAGGAAATTTCAGCACTCGCCCAAAAGCGTTGGGAAGAATTACAAGCTGAAGAACCAACTGATACCTCTAAGGCAATTTCCACTTACATCTATCCACTTGTCCTAATAGGGCTCTTCGGGATTGCCACGCTTACTTATGGCGCGAAACCGCCCGAAAACATCCTCAAAAACGGCGATTTCGACCTCAAACTTGATGGATGGCACCATTGGACACATGCCGATGCCGCCGCCCTCTTCCAAACCGAAGGCAGAAAGGCTGAACCCATCGCCGGGAAAAATGTCGCCTATGTCAAAATCAGCAAGGCAGGCGAGCTATGGCACATCCAATTCTATCAGCAACCGTTCACACTGGAGAAAGGCACTACCTATACTTACGGTTTATGGGCAAAGAGCGAAAAGCCGAGAAGCGTCGTAATGCGTATTCTTCATCAAGGGGCTCCATGGAATGAATACGCCCGAAAATCAATTAACCTGACCGAAGACTGGAAGGAATTTTTCATCACCTTCAAAATGACAGCGGATGATGTCAGCACGCGTGCGGGTATTATCATGGGGGCAGAAAAAGTCGATGTCTGGCTCGACCATATCCGCCTCTATGAAGGCGAATTTGTAAGCGACATTGAAGGTGCCGAACCACAAGCCGTTGATCCGTCAGGAAAATTAGCAACGACTTGGGCAACACTCAAGGCGTTTTAGAGGTAATCAATAGGATGGCAAAATTATACGAGCAAATCTCACCCAAGCTACAGCAATTTATTGAAGACCAAAAAATCTTCTTTGTCGCAACCGCAACTGCTGATAGTAAAATCAATCTATCTCCGAAGGGCATGGACTCCTTGCGCGTCCTCGATCCAAACCGCGTTGCTTGGTTAAACGTGACGGGAAGCGGGAATGAAACCGCCGCACACGTTCAGGAACATCCGCGTATGACGCTTATGTTTACAGCATTTGAAGATAACCCCTTGATCCTCCGAGTCTACGGTACCGCAAGAGCTATCCACACAGACGATCCCGAATGGCAGCTGCTCTTCCCGCTATTCACGCCGCTACCGGGGGCAAGACAAATTTTTGACCTCACCGTTGACCTTGTGCAAACTTCGTGTGGTATGGCTGTCCCGCTTTACGACTACGTCGGTGAAAGAGAGCAGCTCAACGCATGGGCAACCAAGAAAGGCGAAGAAGGCGTAGCGGCATATTGGAAGGAAACTAACCGCGTCAGCCTTGATGGAAAACCAACCCACTTCGCTTGAGCAGTTACACGTCAGGCCTCTCTTGGTAACCGAAAACTGACAACTGAAGACTGATAACTATTAAAAGATATGAAATTATCGCTTACCTTTATTATCGCACTCTTTATGATGCTCTCTTCCGTTGCACACGCGCTCCCACCGGATCCTGAGCTCCAAAGCGCAATCCAAACCGCTCGGAAGTTCACCAATCTTAAATCCCGGTACACCCACAAAGAGATCACAGAATGCGCAACCGACAGCTTTGTCACTCTCGCCAAAAATTGGCACAACTTACCCGCCGTGTATCGACAAGAGTTCAAGCCGATTTTCTTACGACCCGGACTCCCCGGCAGTTTCTTCGGCGAGATAGAACTGCCAGAAAAATTTAGCACGCCACACTTCAAACTCCATTACACGCGTGTCGGTCCGCACGCACCACCCCTTGAAGATTTTCACCCACGTAACGGGGTGCCTGATTATATAGATCTCTGTGCCGATGCGATGGAACGCGCCTATCACGTGCAAATCGACCTGATGAAATTCAAAGTCCCCTATATCGATTTTTGGGCAGCGCAGAACGGCGGCGATCATAAATACGATGTCTATCTTTTTACCTTCCCCGCACTCGGCATCACGACCGCGGATTGGTTTGAAGGACGCGTCTTAGCCACTGCGTTGACGGTCGCTCCCTATTTCATGATCAACTCCCGTATCTACGATTATGTCGGTAAAGCCGAGGGAATCCGCTATCTTGAAACGACCTGCACACATGAATTCCTGCATGGCGTACAGTTCGGCTACAACGCCTATATGCCGACATGGTTCATGGAAGCCTCCGCAACCTGGATAGAAGTCATGACTTACGACGGCGGACGCATTGACGACGGCGATACGCTCCCCGACCCAGATGAACCTAACGAAACCGATTCCTATAACTATTATATCAATCAGCTCCGCCGCTGGTTCCTTATCCCGGATATCGCATTGGATAGTCGCATCGGAGACCATGAATACGGTTCCGTTATCTGGGCATTGTATATGGCAGAACGGTTCGGTTACGATATTGTTCGCCAGTTTTTCGTCAATTCTACCGATGGCAGCTATCGCGAAATGGGAAACTTCTACGATGTTTTTACCGATAACGGCACCACCCTCGCCGAGGCGTTCAAGACCTTCACAGTCTGGAATTATTTTACACACAACCGCGCCAATACCGCAACCGATATGCCGGGCTACAAATACGCATATCGTTTTCCACCAGTCGCTATTCATCCAAACGATGTCCACACCAGTTATCCAATTCGCACCGATTTTAATTCAGAATCCATGCCTGAGCATTTCGCGTCAAGGTATATTGTCTTCCGACCCACGGGTGTTCTGCCAGAGTTTGCGATCAAAATCGATGGGGCGGACCTCGCACCGATAGATATGCGGGGTTTGACAAATACCGATCAAGACAGAATTCAGACAGAACTGATCCGACACGCACGGACCGGGTTGCGTGGATGGGCTGCCAAGTTTGTCGTCAGAAAAGCAAACGGCACCACTGAAATCAAAGAGGCGTTCACCTATCAACGTTCTCAAGAGGCACAGATGACATTCAAGGATTTCGGCGGAGATATTCAAGAGATCACCCTTATCCTTATCAATATGCATCCTGATGTTGAACAGGTTATCGTTCCCGGCGGGACTTTCGGCGGTGCTGTCAGTTATACGGCAGGCGCGCCACCGACCGGAACGCTTTCCAACGCACAGGTCGCCCAAGGCGGTAATGGACCCATCGTGACGTGGAATGTTGATAACCCGATAGGGATACACGAGGTCGCAATCGTGAGAAAACGCTATGTCCGCCAAAGTGAGACGGATGTGCTGCAACCTTTCCAGAACCCCGATGAAGTCCTCGCTGCCGCTGACCGAGATAACAACGGTATCCCTGAAGACGATATAGAGATCGTCGGACGTGTGAACATCACGCAAACTCGGTTTGAAGACACTTCTGTCTTTCAAGATGTTGTTAGTAGCATCTTCTTTGATCCAGAAAACACCCACTATTATTATGCTGTTGTGCCTACGAACGCGATGGGGATTATGGGCACACCCAGCATCGCGCCAAACGACATTGTACCAAGGTTTGATACGCCGGGCGGTGCGCCTGCTTTCTTTGTGCGGACACAACCGCACGGCACAGGAGCGTGGCAGGTTGAAGTACAAAGCACACAACCCCTACAAAGCGCGCCGCACCTAACCGTAGAAAGTCCTAATAAGGAGAGTTATACCATCTCTCTAACGCGGGAAACCGAAACAAGATGGATCGGAATACTCCGCACCAACGGGTTTCCACCGTCAGGGGTTTATCTCTATAAAATTCGCGGACAGACCTCAGCCGGCGTAACAGGCACCCGAATCTGGCAGGGACAGACCTTCAACTATATCGCAAACAGCGCGCATCGCAACGTCACAGTCGCACCGAACCCACTTTATGCGGGGCAAGGGAAACATTTAGCGTTCTATCCCAACGGATTAACCGTTGAAATCTACGACGCTTTAGGAAACTTAATTAAGGTACTTGACAATGCCTCCCAATGGGATTGCACGAACGCACGCGGCGAAATGGTCTGCACCGGACTCTACTTCTTCCGAGCAACCGACGGCAACGGCTTCCAAAGTACCGGAAAGTTCTGTGTGGTAAAATGATAAAACCGAAAACCCTTCTGTTTCTTTTGCTATGCCTCTGTAGTTGTGGAGACGAGGGGTTAATTGACCCGCACGGCGAAACCGCATTGCCACCACCGAACACAACCGGACGGCTACACGCTATCGACTTCCCAACGGATACGGGGTCCGCATGGACATACATCAACGTGGATACCGATGAGGAATTCACACTCCGGGTCGAAGGAACACGCGATATCGGGGGCACCACACATCGGCAAATGACTGTCAGTGAAATCAGTCCCAGCAACCCTGACCAATTCAACTGGCAGGCTATTGACCACTTGGTCGCAAATGCCTTCTACTTAAGGATAGACACCGATTTTTTTGACGTTTTCCCGTTTCCAATTTTTGCGACTTACTTTGCCAAAACCCCGCAAGCTTTAGTAGAATCCGCGTTTGACGTTTTCCTACCCGATTCGGTCACTGGCGTTACCGTAGAACATGCAAAACACTTCCCACCCCGCCGTCTGTGGGATTTTCCACTGGAACTTGGAAAAGAGTGGGTCGTTTTTAAGAAAACTGCCGGTATACCCGTAGAAGTCATACGTTATGTCGCGGAGAAAGATGTACAGGTCACCGTGCCTGCTGGCACTTACACCACTTATGTCGTTCACGAAGAAGCAGTTTACGGGGATAGTCCGGAACCGTCAAGTTTCCTGATCAGTCCACCCGCAATTTACTGGGTCGCCCCATCAATCGGAGTCGTCCGATACAGATACAGTCGTTACCGAGCGACCGACGCGCTATCCGCACAGACTTTCGCCCTTAAAAGTGCCCATCTACCCGGACCCAATACCGATTAGGGACTACGTCTAAAAGGAGCAACATGTAGCATAAACTTTTAGTTTGTGCCATCGTTCAGTGTGCAACATGTAGCATAAACTTTTAGTTTGTGCCACCGTACCTCTTTCAATGGACATTTAACATCGATGGTTTTAGCACACCGCAATATCCCAATTACCATTATCGGCGGCGGAATACACGGCGTGTCTATCGCGTTGCGACTGCTCCGCGACGCACCTACTGCAGCAAAACATCTCGCGATCCTCGATCGGCATCCGCAACCGCTCACCCAATGGCGATACAAAACAGAACGCCAAGGCATGACGTTCCTCCGTTCCCCTGCCGTTCACCATATTTCCCTCGATCCACTCGGTATTGTTGAATATGCAGAACGCCACAACCGAACGGACGAGTTAGCACCGCCTTACGCCCAACCCTCAACCCAACTCTTTTGGGACTTCTGCACCGATGTACTCTCCTCCGTAGGGGCAGGGTCTCCCAGCCCGCCGAGTGGTTCTCCCTCGTCCGTAGGGGCAGGCTCTCCGTCCCCGCCGGGGCATAACATCTACTATCAATTTGACGTGGCAAAATTACGGTGGGACAAAGGTGCAAGCAAATTTCCGTTCCGACTCATCTCAACCGACAATCAAGGTTTTCGGAGTCGATGTGTCATCCTCGCCATCGGTGCCGACGATTGCGCCTACGTGCCGCCCGAGTTCACGCAATGGCAACGCCAATACCCTGATAGGATTGGACATGCATCCCAATTTGAGATTGAGATACCACCCGCAAAAATCGCCATTGTTGGCAGTGGACTGACAGCGGGAACGCTGGCAAAAAGCCTCAGCGAACGCGGACATAGCGTAGCATTAATCGCACGAAAGCCGCTGAAAACAGAACAGTTCGACTTTCCGCCGGTGTGGTTAGGTCCCAAGGCACTCGCCGAATTTGCAAGTGAAACCGATTTTCAGCAACGTTTTGAAATAATTCAGCAAAATAGGGGGGAAGGGAGTATTACGCCCGATGTGATGGAGGCGTTGATGAATGCCGCAAACATTGACCTCTACCCTGAAACCTGTATCCGTAACATCGTCGCGGCAAAAGAATGTGCATCGGATCAAACACTGCGAGTTGAAACCACGCGCGGTCTCATTACGGGAGTATCTCACGTCATCTTAGCCACGGGGTATCAATTTGATCTAAGTCGCTACGGATTTCTAAAGGAATTGATCACACAACACCGAATCCCACTCGTCCAAGGTTTACCACTTCTTGATCCCGATTTACAACTGCATCCAGTCGAGAATCTCTATGGGTCCGGCACCATCGCCCAACTTCAGATCGGTCCCGCTGCTGGTAACATCGCCGGCGCGAACCTCGCGTATGAACGCCTCCGCAAAAAACTCCTCACGCAGCTATAGACGTGATACATCATTTATGGCGAGAAGATGCACCCGCACAAACATAACAGGTTGAAGAAAAAGCCGAGCACATCCTACAAAACAAGGTAAAAGCATATAAACTTACACGCCGCATTGATAAAGAGTGTGATCGTTTTTAGAATCACTAAGGAGTATCCAAAATGAAGTATTTTCCCCATTTGATGTTATCCACTGTCTACCTATTTCTAAGCCTCTCGTTATTCATCAGTTGCTCGGAAACAGAGACAGACCTCACGAGCGCGGCTGATGATCCAGAGAATCAAGCAGGGGCATTCACCGAGGCAGCAGCAACAATCAGCAGGCCTGAAAACGTTGTAACTTTCTCCCGCCCCTCTCCTGAGTGCAGCATACTTATCTTTGATGATGAGGACTTTCGTTATGATAAGAACGAAAGTATTCCACCGCCGAATCCTGAACCGATACACATAGCTGCATTCACAGAGATATCTGAACTCAGGCAGCATTTTCAATCAAGTCTTTTTGCGGATAACTTTCGACTCCTGCGGCTCTTGACAGATTCTCAAAATTACCTTGCCTTTCTCTCAGATGTGTCTCCGAAAAATGCCCCATATCAGACACTCGATAGTTTTTGGAAAACTCAGCCGCCCCCTACCCAAGAGATTCTCCCGCTGTTTGAAGGACTGCTTGAGAATCCCAACGAAAAACAGATTGCCTTCGTCCATTCCCAAATCCTCTCATGGCAGTGTAGTTCTTTAGATACCTTTTTCGGTCTAGACCTCGCCAATGATTGTGGACCTCGGTACCCACTTCGATTTATCCCGGAACCACCCGACAGAGAACATATAAGAAACGCTATCTATTTCGCAACGCGACAAAGTCCTTTGAATCTCATTGGAGATGAATTGAATGTGCATTGGGCGGATACACTTGTGGAAAGGTACAAAAGATATGCTGAGGACACCAACCGGATCCATCAGAAAAAAGTCCGCGGTTTTTTTAATAGGTATGGTGCAGACACTGGCATACTATGGCTCGCTATTCAGGAACCAAGCCTCACAGGTTTTATCCTTAGCAACTTTACCCACGAAAATATGCTAAAGGCATGGATTAAAGATGGGTATGAAGCGGACTAACGACGCTGTCTCGCCGTAGCCAATTTTTTCCAGCGCGGAAGAAACGCATCTTTCAAAAAACTATCCAGTTGCCAAATATTCTGCTGCGGATCTCTTTCGAAGAACGTCCCCATCGCTAACACGAGAATATCCTTGAAACCGTAAGGGGTCTCAATCTCCGACAGGTCTTTGTAGGTCTGAACGAGTGCCGTGTGGATTCGGAGAAAATTCAGCGCAGCAAAACTAAACGCGTTCAATTTCAATTCACCATCCTCGGTTCTCTCCCAAGCCCATTCCACTTCATAAAAAGAATGCAGCTGCGCTTTACAAAGTTCAACCGCCCTGCTGAGGACTTCCGAGATCTCCTTATGGCTTGTCACATCGTCCGCTATATCAAATTTATTGCATATCTCTTTATGTAACCGTTGTTGCGTCGATGCCGAGGCGACCCAGTTTTGGAAGACTTCAGCGGCATGAACAAAGAACGTCCGCAAGTCTGCAAGCGTCAAATCTAATTTGCTCGGAAACGCTTTAAGTAAAGAAGAACTTGGTAGTAGATGTGCCTCATCAGGGTATAACTCCAAGAACTTGTATTCTACCGCATCCGCCAGCAGTTCTGCAAGAATAGGTGTAAAAGCGATGATCGCCCGTTCATACAATTCCGCATCAATGAATTCCTGTAACTTCGTTGGATCAAGCACTATTGTCCCTGTTTCAGTTTTGACAAATGTATCCGCAAACGAGGTCTGTTCTCCCAAAACCGAAGCCGTTTCCGTTAAGGATAATGGACGTTTAAACAGACTCAATTCCGTGTACGGCTCCTCGAAATCAAGTAGACTTTCCTGCCACTGATGTCCCCAAGTATCGTGGATTAGATATTTGTCAAGCTCCGCTAAAGGCAGCACACCGACCATACGCGTCAACGTTGACGTAACTAATTCCAAAGACAAGTCAGTGTCAGCGGAAATTTCTTGGCGGAAGGTTAGGTCTAAATCTTCTGCATCAAAAGTGCCGAACACAGGGAAATTTGCAAAGAGTTCTACCTCCCAAATTTTTCGCAGAAATGCTTCGTAACGCGCTTGCGGACATTGTAAATCCTCGCTTTTTTCAGACACTTCATCTGTAGACGGAAGCGGTGCGTTTGCCCCCGGTTCCGTAGGGAGACAAAAGTACAACACTGAAGAAGTTTTTACCAGCTTCACTTCGCCGACTTGAAAAGGCGCGTCCGGATATAAAGCCCGGAAGAGTTGTAAGATATCCGCATCCAGTTTCGGATTATCGGACACCAGATTAAAGCGCGTCTCTAAACGCTTCATAATTTGGTGCCGATGCCGGAGCGGACTTGTCCGTATAGACAGTTGCTCGGTCAGCCTATCCACTGTCCCCGAATCCAGATTAAATATCCGTTGGAATTGCGTTTTTAAGGTTTCTCGTTTATCAGGGGTCGTCGGGGCATCTGGCGTAAAACGTCTGAAGATTTTGGAACCCGCGGTATCTAAATTTTCAATTTCTGGATGATGCACTAAAGCCGGATAGTGTTCAAGGGACAGCCAGACAGCCTCAATAAAAGCACTGTCTAAAGTCGTCTCATCACAATGTATAGGCGCATGCTGTGAGCGGGCTCGCGTCTCCGACATCAATGCGTCGTGTTGTCTATAGAATGTTTTAAGCGTCTCGTTTGAAGGGGTTCCCTGTTCCTTTTTCGTTTTATTGATTTGCTGCGTAAGATTTTCAAATTTCTTTAAACGTTCTAAAACAGGTTCCCAACTGCTTGGAATGTTGTTGTAAGGCTTCCATGTATAATGGGTCATAATTTTATTTTTCCTGATACTCTTCGTCTTCTGTTTGATGTTCCGCATAATCTTCTGACGGTGTTAATTCACGTATCTTCGCATCCACCTGTTTCGCAAAACTGAGACTTTCGTCGAGCTCAGCGCGGAGACGTGTAAGTTCTGTCTCATCGCTTTCAGGATTGAGTGTTAGGACCCGAGCGTAGAGGTGTGAGAGTTGAACAATCGTCTGCTGAACGTCTTTAATCTGTTGTTCGCGGTGCTGTTGAAGCACGCTTTTGACCGTAGTTCCCAATTGCGTCTCCGTTGATTTTTGGTGCATTTTAAGCGTGTCTTTCAAACACTGTACCGCTTGTGTGAAGAGCTCAGAAACTTTATCGGTAATATCAGCTCTGACCGTAATCGGCAGCGTCCCCATCCAACCATCGCTGCCAGCCTCCTCCTGAAAGGAGGTGTGCAAGGCGCGGAGTTCGCCAAGCATCGTCTCTGTTCGCGCATCACCATCCGCTTCAAGTTGTTCATGCAAGATGTTAAGGTCTTCCTCTTGCTTATGTTGCACTTCCTGAAGAATCTCGCTGTGAACCTGTTTCGCTATATCGTCCGTCCCGGTTGCCCACTTACTAATCAGAGTACCGATAGGCACTAAAACGCTGAGAATCGCGCTCCCGAATAGATAGAGAATCTTCGGTTCCAGATTGAATACCCAAGATACCAAAGCGAGGGAGCCGCCTGCGGCAAAAGGAAGGATAACGTAAGGATTGCCAAAAAGATGGAGTAGGAATTTCTTCCGAAACAATTTCCGATCAATCAATTTCTTCCTCAATACGGTTTTCCGAGAAGTTCGAATGTAACGCTTTGTGCTGCTGCACCCCGCATCTGTGTGGAGGTCTGTTTGCTTGCTATGGCGCGGATACGATGGTTGGCGATACCAAAATTTCTCAAGGATTCTGCTGCGGCTTCAGCACGTTGTAAGGCAAGCACCCGATTCGCCGCCGGATCCCCCTCTTGCCGCGTGTGCCCTACCACTCTAAGATAGTACTGTGGAAACGATTTTAGATTCGCAGCAAGTTCTTGCAGCGCGCGTTTACTCCCTGGAAGAATCCGAGCATTCCCGCGCCCAAATTGGATCGGTTCTACTTTCATCGCCGCCACAGGCGCGAGCGAAGTCCAGTTCGTATCCGAAAGCGGTTTCAATGATGCCTCTTCGCGAACCTCTTCCATCGGTGTTGAACCGACGAAAATACCGTCCAACCCGTCATTGCCGCTCGCGTTCAGCATACCGGGGTGGAACTTATCGTGGTGCAGAGACCGCAAAATACCCTCAAAAAATAACTGTTCGTAATTACCTGATAGCGGGTCGGTAGTGATCGAATGCGTCTGCACCAGGACCTGTACAATTTTAGCGATCATCGCTTCGAGGCGCTCGGCACCTTTTGCCTCCGTTGATGGAATTACCCCGAAATGCGCATAATTCTCAACCGTGTTCCGCCATTCAATCCCTTTGACTAACTTATCGGTCTCATTTCGGTTCAGTGAATCCCCATACTGCTTGGCATCCGATTGAATCAAAGCGGCTAACCCATCCGATTGATTATTGTAATCGTAGTTTGCACGGAGATACGCTTGCACAACGTGCGTAACGAGTTCACGTTGTGAATCCAAAAATTCGCGCTGAACCACTAACACATCAACGATATAACCCTTAAGTTTTGAACTATCTAACAACAGATGCACCCCTTCAATAGCGAGTGCCTTCGTCACGTAAGGTTCCCAAATCACATAAGCATAAGGCTCATCTGGATCAGCGGACTTGAGTTTTTTATAGGCATCTTCAGCACCGTTTGTCTCAACTGCCCACGCCGACGGTAGACTCGGTAGACTCATTTTATTGATCATAATTCGGGCGAGCGTTTCACTTGGTGAATCCGGGGTCAGCACGATACGCGCCCGCGGATTACTTAAATTCGGTATTTGCGGAACACCCCGCTTATGGGCAACAATCGCATCGGCACCCTTAGATTCATCAATCACGAGGACGATTGAACCCGGAAATTCACCGATAACGCTACCCGCCTTCAGGTAGGCATCAATCGTGAAAACCGCCATCTGAACCTTACCACTTTTCAGCGCGCGTATCCGTCCCACGTAATCCGCTTTATCGTCAACGAACGTAAGTTTAATCCCTTGGCGGTCCAGAAGATTCTTAACCGCCGGAGAACGAAGGATCGCGTATCCCGGAAACGAGTCGTGTGCTATCTTAATCGTATGTGCATAACGTTGCGTACTCGTCTCTTTAACGAGATCCCCTCGGGTCCACGGTTCAACCACGAACTTATAGATTAACCCGATAACCCCGATAATAACGAGCCAGCTCGCTACCATGATAATAATGCGTTTTTTCTTGCCTGCGTCCATAACTTCTATTTCCTATTTCTGAAAACCAAGAAACCGACAACCGCAAGGACAACCAAAACGACAACAAACCAGAGCGTCCCTTGCGTTTCGGTATCCTGCCGCTGGGGTGTCGGAGCCGTTCTCGGTGGTGTTGGTCGCGTCGGTGTTGCCGCTGCCCGCTTTAGCGTGATTGCTGTATTGCTCGGTGCGGTTGTAAGCCGCTGAATCAAATCGGCAGCGATTTCCGGTGATAGCGGCGCAATGTATTCAAAGGCATCTTCACCACTGACATCTGTACCCGTACCACCGGTTTCCGCAAGAATCTGTGACACCGCCGCTACTAACTCCCCCGGATTATCTGCCTTACGGTAGCTATCCACCACATTTGCCAACATGTGATCGGTTTTCATATCAACACCGATAACATCAATACGAATCTGACGGTTGAGAATTTCTGGCGTATAGTGCTTGACTTTGTCGGCATCCGAAGCCTCGCCATCTGTGACAACTAACAACCGATAGTTCCCATAGTTGTACTGTTTTTCGCGTTGCTCAAGGAGACGGTTTGCCCCGATTCGGATATACTTCCCCAAGGGTGTGTTACCGCTCGG
The DNA here is from genome assembly GCA_963668035.1 of Candidatus Poribacteria bacterium. Classification (GTDB taxonomy): domain Bacteria; phylum Poribacteria; class WGA-4E; order WGA-4E; family WGA-3G; genus WGA-3G. Next base: position 4,633,131 of record OY764073.1, read on the forward strand.
TATCGGTAAATCGATGGCTGCTATCAGCTTTTGTGTGTCCTTTGGTCCCAATGGATACACCCATTCGTTCCGGATATTGGCGCCGCTAAACACCAGCAATCCGATGTGTGTGTCCTCAGGTACTTTAGACAGGACCTCTTGTAAGGCCGCCTTCGCTGCTTCCATCTTCGATTTGGTCCGGTCACCACTAAACTTATCCTGCATCGAACCGGAGGCATCCAATATCACAACGATGTTATCTTTATGAATGTCGTCGTCAGCACTACAAATCTGGAGACAAAAGACAAGCAAGCTCAGTAGCAGAATCAGTCGAACACCGGAGCTGGGGGTCGTAATGTATTTCATGAGAGAATCCTATCAAAAATCAAAATCGGAGACGGCAACAGCTTCCGCTGAAACTTTAATCAGGGCGAATTCAACGCGCCGATTTTCTGCTGCCTCTGTAGGGCTGGTCGGTTTGGCAATAACAGGCTCTTTGATACCTACACCTACTGGCACAATCTGGTCCGGATCGATACGTGCGTTTTTCCGACGCGCATAACTGATAATCGACGCTTTGACGGCTTGCCCGCGCTGCTCGGAGAGTTTCAACGCAGCCCGCATCACTTGATATGGACTTTCAACATTGCTGCCATCATCAAACTTCTTCTGCTGGATCAGCCGAATCAGATTGGCAGTGTCTTCCAAGCTAAAGGGCTTGCCCTCCATAAAATATTTGTAATTACCGCGCGTCCCTGTCCGTTTCAAAATACCTGCACTGAGTCCAGTTTTAACCAATACGCTCAGCGTCCGAGAGGGGTCGCTGTGTCCTTTTATTGCTATCGCAGCGTTCCCGTATTTTGAAGCCAATTCAACAACTCTATCAAATTCTTCCTGATACTTCGCATCGCTAAACGTATCTTGGTTCGCATCAAATTGGATTGTAAACGAGATGAGCGTCTTTTCGTCGAGCACTGCGTCTTCATTAAACGACTCAATTTCAGCGCGCACTGTCTCTTTTTTGAAGCGTGTCTGTTTCAATTGCGCAGGAGCTGTCACGGTTGTCGTGAGCAAATTCTTAAAGGTTGACGAGTTAAAATCTAAATCGGAGGGTATCAGCGCATATCGCTGTTTGGCGAACCCCCAGTTCACAGCCATATCCAAGCCTGCTTTGTTGAAACCTTCAAACCCAGTAATCGTATTACTCGGATCGTTAAAGAACGCAATATTTCCGGGTTGTCCAACGAACGTGCAATCCGCGATTAAGCCGTGTGCATCCTCTTCAAGCGTCGGTAAAACCTCTTTACCGTAAATGTTTTGCATCATCGTTAGCAGCTGCGTATATTTTTGGGATCCGCTCGTTTCGTAGGCTTTTTTGAGTGCTATAACCTCTTCGGCACCCTTCAAATAACCCGCAAAGAAGCGTTCAACAAGCGGTTTGTAAGCATCGTAGAAATCCTTGCGACAAGCGTAAACATCTGCAATAGAACGCGAAAGCGTCGCAGTGCTAACGACAACCCGCGCCCCTTTGACCGTGCCTTCGGCACCGGTACCAGTGTTCTCAGGCCCCCCTGTCAATCCGATCATATCAGGCGTGATCACAAAGCAGCCTGCGATAGTTGTGTCGTTTCGGAAGCGTTCGGCGGGTCCCTTGGCACCTGTTAATTCGTCTACCCAAACGATTTGCACCTGCGATTTTGAAAGCCGGGCGGTCTTCAACATATCGTAGAGCATCCCGACATGCGGGCCACCCTTTTGAATAGCGATCTTTTTGCCGCTGAGGTCGGAGATTTTCCGAATTGTGGAACGTCCAACGAAATGGTCACCCGCCGACCAGGTCAGCTGCCCAAAAACGACCGGTTTTGTCCGGGCATCTTTGCCCACTGCTTCGCTCGCTTGTGCTATCATTCTAAACGTACCACGTAGAAAGGGCGATTTGCCTGAAAGATAGTCGCGTACCTGCTGCTGAAAGTTGTCACCCGGCACCAATTTCAGATTCATACCGAGTTCCGCCATTATCGTACCCTGACGCGTCGTCAACCCGCCGTTGGCATGAAATAGTGCTGATTCTCCACCCCATGTGATATACGGCACTACCAACGGGGTTATTGCTGTTACTTCCTGAATGGTAACAGGACCCACGGCATCTGAAAACCGTTCTTGCGCGTTGGCATCCAGGGTGAGAAAGATGAACAGACTCAGGAGACAAAACAGCGTCCATTTTGAAGTTTGCTTGCAAAACGACCTAAAATTCCTTTTCATGATTTTCCTCTCGTTCATTTCAGTTATCAGTGTAGCATAGGAAACCGTTGATTTCCTGTGCCTCTAAAAACTGTTAAGTTTACCGGGTCAGCGCATAAGCCACGACGTTCATCCCCTGTTCAAATGCCCATTTCCGCTGCGCTTTGTCATCCGGACTGCACGTTCTACCTTCCCAGGCACAATTCAGATCACTCGGACAGAAATAGACCATCACACGGTCGTTATCCAGGATCGCTTCATCGTGATCGGAGATACCGGGAATACGCTTATCGCCGCCGAGATATTCATCGTGCGGATAGAGCGTATGATAAATCGGATGACTCATCTCTAAACGTTCCAACTTCTTTTCTGGAAAGACTTTCCGCAGCATGTCATAGACATACGGACGCAAACCGCCGCGGCCCCCATTGAGGCGGGCATCACAATCTTCAACGTGCAGGAAACCGCCGCGATCAAAATAATCTCTCAGTTTACGCACCTGTTGGGTCGAAAGCCGAATCCCGCGATGGCCCGTCATAAAGAGGAACGGATACGCAAATAGACCCTCGTCGTCGATGTCGACATATTGCGGGTTTTCGCCGACCTCAACATCTATCGTCGTATTTGCGGCGAGCACCTGTGTAAACTTCAAATCCGATTGCCAGCGGTAATAGTTGACAATATTTGTATACCAATCGCCACCCGGATACTTGAGGCGGACGAATATGAACTTCTCGCCTGTCGGGTTCATCTCTGGATAATGGTGTTCAATCACGCCATATCGCGTGCCGTAATGAATATCCCGTGCTGCGTCGTAAGGGATATATTCTTGGAACCCGAATTGCGCATCAGCAGGCAGGATTAACCCACCCGCAGCGACAGCGGACGCAGCAAGTCCAACGGAGCCCTTCAAAAAGGCGCGTCGCGACAATAAATCTGACTTCGGTGCCACGCCAGATATAGAATTCTTTTCAATAGATTTGGCAGTTTTGTTGTTTAGCACGGCTTTTTCTCCTCCTATTCCGGTCTGTTTTCCCAGTTAGACGTGTTCCGCCTACGAAGGCGCGGTTTCATATTTCTTCCGGGACTTACGCAGCCCCCCTTGCTGACGAGGTTTTGCGGCGTACTCGCCTTCCCCCTTGATAAGGGGGGTGTTTTTGCTGGGGGTCTTTGCTTGGGTGTTTCTGCGGATTTCTTCTAAGGGTACATTCCTAACCTCGCCAATGGTATCCTAAATTTGCTTTATGGTACTTTATTATAACCTATAGTTTCGAAAAAATCAAGATTGCATCTGCAATTGCGCGGCCCTGTTGCCGCGGCATCGGACGAATTCGGCGATTACCACGCGCGGGCTGCTTACCCTTCTCGGTTATAGCCTTTTTCTCGGGTGGTTTGTCGCGAGAAGTGGATTTCACTCTATCTTTAGATTCAGGTTTCGTAGAAGCTTTCTCAGAATCTTTCTGCTTGACACTTACAATCTCATCTTGAACTTTCTGTTTGACACTTACAATCTCATCTCGAATGATCAGCATTGACGAATTGCCGCCATCAAGATTAAGGGCATCTGTTGCACCCCATTCCAAGAAAAGTTCGGAGAGTCGCGGTAACATGACACCGCGTCGAACACCCGCCGCTGCTGCTGTTATTGTTACAAAAAGCAGCGTACCATCTGCCTTTCTACCGATCGCTGTGCGCGGATGCCAAAAACTGTGAAACGCTTGATCAAACCCCTCACGTTCGTATGCTTGTGTGGTAGGGGCAACTTTATCTCGTAACAACAGAGGACCGCCACCGATGATATGGACACAGTTTGCCCATAAATTACTGTCCCCGACCCGTTCAGGAATTACCGTCTCACGAATCTCAACAGTATCCCCTTCCTTGATAAATGCCAATAAATCTCTCTGTTTTCTGCCACTTGCGGAAAGGATATAACCATCTGCCGGAATGCGCGAACTCCCTTGTTGATCGTAGATACCAGTGACTTCACCGTTGCGGACGACAACCTCCACACCATTGGGCGTTGTCAACGTTACGGCGTGGAAGTGTGGACGGTAAATCACCAATTCATTTCCGCCACGCCCCCGATTCATACCATCTATCGGTAACGTCTTTCTATTCCGTAAGACGAGTGCCTGCCGTAAGACGATCCTATCAATATATGTCTCTATTTTTCCATCAACACTTCGGAATCCGATGACAGCTCTGCCTTGCTCCGGTTCGCTCACCCATTCACCATCTATTTTCAGCGCACCGACAGACTCCCCACGGAACGTCCCCACCATTTCAAAGAAACCGCCATTTATCGCAGCGAGTGCCTTGTGCCGCCGTGCAAGGGACATCAACGACTCCGTACCGATACCCGCACTCAATGCACGATAGGGGCGAATATCCGCTGCATCTGGTGATATGGCAAGGATGTTCGTCAGCACGCCGTCATTTAATATCTGCCGATGCGTAATTCCCTGAGCAATAGATTTCGTCACATCGCTCGTCTCCGGATCGGTATAGGAACGGAAATAGCCCGTTATCTTGCTAAACCGAATTGTCCGTCCCGCCCAAATGCCGACGCAGAAAACTGCCAGCAGACTCACGGTTATTGATATGCGTGGGTAGCGTTTAAGAAGACGAAAACATCGCCGTCCTAAGTAGGTAATATCAAACATTTTCGATGACCTCACAGGATGGACTATCGGCGAAAGCTTGATAAGGCGATTAATATGGAATCCATAGATTTGAAATCCGGCTCTCCCATTCATCACATGTCGCGTGGGTTCGCCGTACCGAGGCACCGATATAATTCGTTGGATCGCGCAATGCCTCACGCTGCGGTTCCGTCAATTTTTCCAAGAAAGGTCGAAAAGCCTCATCTTCCCACAACAGAGTCGTCAGACTTTTTCCGGTCTGATGCACCTGTCCAATCAATTTCCGGGTATGATCGTACGCATCAGGAAACCCGTAATACGCCATCAACAGGTAAATCGGTTCCGCTATCGTATCCTCTGCGCTCAGCGCAAGGTTGCGCCGCATGTTATCTGCCTTGACATCCATTTCGTCCAATGCGCGTCGAAGCCGATAGATAGAATAATCGAACGCTGTAAAAAGTTCTGTCAAGAAACGACTGGATGCTGAATTCGTCAGGTCGCGTTGATGCTCTAAAATGCTATCCATAAAAACCGTCTGCATGCGCGGCACAAACGCCTTCCACAAACTTTTGATATTCTCGTACGCCTCTGGGTTCACCTTATGTGGCATCGTTGATGAACCCACCAGCTGCGGGTTATATTTTCTACCCACCTCGGCGATTTCGGTACGATAGAGGTGCCGCATATCGTCCGCGAAGTTCGCAAGCACCGTATACGCCGCCGTAATCTGATATGCCAAATCCGAGATAAACTCCGGCTCCACACACTGTGTTGACGTATGTGTATCGGATGGCTTCAAACCGAGCAATGCCAGGAAATCCGCTTCAATCTGCTCAGGGGTTTCATATATCAGCGTGAGTCCATTAAACGCACCGACTGCCCCTGAAAATTGACCACGTAGATTTTGTCCTGCCTCATGGATTTTCTCAATTCGCGTGCCAAGACGACTCACGTAAAGTGCCAGCGCATAGCCAAACGTTGTCGGTTCCGCGTGCTGGCCATGGGTCCTACCGATTTGTACCGTTTCTGCGTGCTCGCGCGCCAATCCAATCAGTTGTTCCACCAATGCAATGAGATCAGGAATAATCACATCTTCGGTGAGTGCTTTGAACCGCAACGCAGTCGCAGTATCCAAGATGTCTGCAGAAGTGGCGAACAGATGCACATAAGGACGCGCTTCCGGGCTAATCTTTCGCCGGATCACATTAACCAGTGAACGTATATTATGCCGAATGCGCGACTGTTCCTCGTAAACCTCTTCCGCCGTTACCAAGTCTACTGCCTGTTCCACCTCATCGGCAATTTTTGACGAACAGACTCCATAATTTGCTAAAGTCCGTACCAACGCCGCCTCCACCTTCGCCTGATACGTGACGTATCCCGCTTCAGAGACATAAGGCAGCAACCGTTTCATAAAATCCGGATCACCACCGTAATATCTAAAATCCAGTGGACTAACAGCTTCGTAAAGTTCCATTATAATATCTTCTCCGTTCACGCGAGGGGATCCTTCCCCTGCTATTTTCATCTTATTATACCAAAAAACAAGACGAATGTAAAGCGTTTTGTGTGAGTCGCCAGAACTCAGATCTTGACTTTTTGTTTAATTTGTGCTATACATATTAAAACAAAAAAGTAAGCGATACACGAATAAGGCGATTATGTTCTAACAAGAGGAGACACAATTATGCTAGCACAGCGTTTTTTGACAGTAGAGCAAGGCGTTGAACAACTTCTGAAAGCGACACCACCCCATCACTTTGGCGGTACAAACGACCAGGATTGGAAAGAATGGCGCCGGAGGTTCCGAGACAACCTCGTTAAGGACTTGGGACCTGCACCGAAGGCGTTGCCGTTGGAAGTTGAAATCTTAGAACAGGTACAACTGGATGGCTACACGCGCGAAAAAATTATCTTTAACCCAGATCCATTTTCTTCCATCGCCGCTTATGTCCTAATCCCAGAGGGTGTAAGCGCGGATAATCCCGCACCCGCAGTGCTCTGTGCACACGGACACGGAGTCGGAAAAGATGGCGCAGTCGGTATCGTGGACGACTATCAGAAACAGTACGCCGTAGAATTAGCACAACGCGGATTTGTAACGCTTGCACCCGATTGGCGATGCTTCGGTGAACGGAAGGACCGTGATGAATGGGCACGCCGACCCGGGCGCGACGGATGCAACATCGCCTATTTCGCTTTCGGATACTTCGGCTACCAACTCCTCCAACTCAACATCTCCGACGGACAGCGGTGTTTGGACTATCTCCAATCGCGTCCTGAGGTTGATGCTGAACGCTTGGGATGCATGGGCTGTTCCTTCGGCGGCACAATGACGACCTATATTTCTGCCTTGGACGAGCGAGTGAAGGCGGCAGTTATCGTCTGTTATCTCAGCACACTAACGGATGCACTGAATGACCGCGGACGTGGCAATACGTGTGGCTCACAATTTATGTTCGGGTTGCGGAAAGCAGGCGACATCGCCGATGTCGCAGGATTAATCGCACCGCGGGCATGTATGGTGCAGATCGGCTCCGACGATATGTGTTTCATCGAGTCAGATGCCTTAGCAGCCTTCTCACAATTAGAGAAAATCTATGCAGCATCAGAACACCGCGATCAATTAGTGCTGGATCATTTTCAGGGTGAACATGAAATCGATCTGGAGGCAGGGATTGCCTTCTTAGAGAAGCGGTTGTAGTACTGTAGGTTGGGTTGAACGGATACCACCAAAAAACGCACAAATCATAGAAAGCGCAACTTTTTTAAAAGACGATACATCAACCAAAAACCGAGAGAAACCCAACACTTTGCGGTTTGCGGACCCCTGACGTTCTGAAGTTGGGTATCACTGCGTTCTTGATTGTGAATATGGACATGTTGGAGAGGCGTGTGTTTGGCAAACACATCAATCTTCTAAGTTCCGTTCAACCCAACCTACTGTCCTTTTCACCACGAAAGGCATCCATAAACGATTCAGGGAGTTCGTCAAAATCTGGGACGATTTTTACTTTTCCTTTCCACTGTCCGCCGCGGCGAGGTTTCTTTTTGCTTTGCTTTAGCTGTCTATGTTAGCATTGTTCAGACGTTAGGATTTACACATCAAACAACCGCAAATAATCGTCCAACGTCTCAACGCGCCGGATACAGATCAAACTATCACCATCAACCAGATACTCCGGCGGCCGCATCTTCAGATTATAGTTGGAACTCATCGCATGGCAATACGCACCCGCATCGCAAACGACAAGTCCCGCACCTTCATGCGGCGTAGGCAGCGACCGCGCCTTACCCAAAAAATCAGCAGATTCACAAACAGGCCCCACGATATCATAAGTCTCAACCGCCCCATCAACCGGTTCAATAAACTGGATATGCTGATACGCATCATAGAGACTCGGACGAATCAACTCTGACATGCTCCCATCTGTAACGATAAAATGCTTGTTACCATTCGTCTTCACACCCGTGATGCGATTCACAAAAACAGAGGTATTGCCGACAAGCGAGCGGCCAGGTTCAATAATGAGCGTAATATCCTCAGACAGTAGATCGCGAACAGAATCGATCAGGTCAGAGGGTGTCGGGATCTCCTCACCCGTGCGTTCATAATCAATACCTAAACCGCCGCCGATGTTCAGATACCGCAAAGAGAAACCTTCCCTTTCTATAGCATGCATGAAACCGATCATAATCTCCGTGGCATCTCGGAAGATACGCACCTTCTTGATCGTTGACCCCAGATGGCAGTGAACACCCACTAAATTGAGTAAATCATCTTTGCGAATTTCGCCTAAAAACCAATCCAGCCGTTCATTCCGAATGCCAAACTTAGAGTTTTTCATACCCGTAGAGACGTACGGATGCACCTCCGGATCCACATCCGGATTGATGCGGATAAGCACATTGGCAGGTGTGTCCAGTGCTTTCGCCGTCTGCTGAATGTGTGCAAAGTCGAATTCGCTGTCTATGTTAATAAGCACCCCGTGTTCGACCGCAAGACTCAGTTCTTCAAGCGTTTTACCATTACCGTTTAGGATTGTCCGTTTCAGATCGAATCCCGCCGCCAGCGACATCTTCAACTCATTGCCGCTGACAAGCACGGCACCACTACCGAGCGTGCTAAGTCGTTTCAGAAGGTGGAGATTGTTATTCGCCTTAATCGCATAGCCGATAATGGAGTCGATCCCCGCCAGTGCTTCCTGATATGCGGCGTAATTCGCCTCCAACTGCGCGAGGCTATAGAGATAAAATGGACTGTAGGGTACCTGTTCCTGAATATCTTTAACGCGCAACTTTTCGCAATAGAGGTACCCATCTTTATAGTGATAATGAAAACTCATAATATTATTAATATATCTTCAATCCAGTCGCCATCGTGATCAGGATTATAGATAAGCCCTTTCCTAATATCTAAGCAGAGGTCCAATTGTTCTAAGACCATGTGTCCAACAAGTACAGGCGCATCTGCTGGCAGGTTGGTTACTGGGAGCGCTCCCTTCCGTTCTAATACTGTGAATTCAACTGTTGAATAAATGATCCGGTCTACGATGCCAGTCGCGGTTCTCGCCTTTGCATTGTCGAAGGGTCTCAAACCGAGTTGTTCAATGATCGGTTGCGGTAAGCATAACCGCGTTGCCCCCGTATCAACGAGGGCATCTTCAACAGTGACACGGCGGACCTCTTCCGGAGTGATAATGCCTCTATTTGCCAAAGCCATGTCTTCCAGATTTGTGAGTTCAATTTTTGTTGTATGTTTCACTTTCTTCTCCTTAGGAATGGTGATCAGTTGTCAGTTAAAGAAGAGGTTCATTTAACATATCCTTCTCTTAACTAATGACTGATCACTGATAACTATCTAATACTCCCGCTTATGCCAATCGTCTTCCCAGAGGTTGAAGGAACCTTCCCGATACGGGTGTTCAGCGATGAGTGCCTCATTCAGTTCCATACCGAGCCCGGGCCCATTCGGCAGACTAAAATAGCCATCAATGACTTCTGGACACCCCGTTGCTGCCTCTTTCACCCACGCCTCAGAAAAATCGTTGAAATGCTCCTGAATCTTGAAGTTCGTGGTACAAGCAGCAAAATGCAAAGCCGTCGCCGTAGAGACAGGACCCCCGACATTATGTGGCGCAACAGTCATATAACACATATCGCCCATCGCTGCGATTTTCTTCGTTTCCAAGAAGCCACCCGTCTGTGTAATATCGGGTTGCAGGATGTCTGCGGCTTGTAAGTTAATCAGCTCCCGATACTCGTATTTGTTATGGAGCCGCTCACCCGTAGCGACAGGGAGGTTAATCTTATCAGCAGCTTTCGCAAGCGCGGCGATATTATCAGGCGGCACGGGTTCTTCAACCCAGCTCGGTTGGAATTTTTCTAATTCCGCCGCAATCTCAATCGCCGTATACGGACTAAACCTACCGTGCATCTCAACGAGAATCTCAACATCCGGCCCAACAGCGTCCCGGACCGCTTCAACGAGACCGACAGACTTCAGTTTTTCCTCATAAGAGAGTTCATAATAACCGGCACCGAACGGATCGAACTTCAGCGCGCGATACCCTTTTTCAAGCACCCTTTTCGCCGCTGCATGAAATTCTTCCGGGGCGCGTTCAACGCGATACCAACCGTTCGCATACGCCTTAATCTTATCGCGACAGGCACCCCCAAGCAAACGGTAGACAGGTTGGTTCAACGCTTTACCGATAATATCCCAACATGCAATTTCAATAACACTGATACCCGTCGCGACGATTTCACCGGCGCGACCATAATCGTCACGAAATAGACGTTGGTAGAGGTCTTCCGTATTAAACGGATCGCTGCCGATAACATGCCGCTTCTTTGCGCCATCAATATAGGCGACCAGTGCGTCCGTACGGTTGTTCATCCGCACTTCGCTAACACCGGTCAGCCCTTCATCGGTCTCAACTTTGACGAAGGTTAAATTCCGCCAACTCGTTCCCATGACTAAAGTTTTGACATCCGTAATCTTCATTTCTTCTCCATGTTGGGTGGGAGGTTGGGTGGAGCATCTCCCCCACTCTTCCAACCTTCCACGCTTCCTTTTCTATTTTTCGGTGATATTAGCTTCTCGCCTCTGCTTCAGAGACGCTGCGCTGTCCACTCCGTTGTGTCGGTGCCGGTTCAATCGTTGGTGCCTCTTCACCTGCCTCCAGCATCCGCCGAATAAGGCGTTCCCGCATCACCGCTGTAACCGGTTCATGCGATTGCAACCCAATGAGGTTCCGTAACTCATAAGGATCCGCCTGCAGATCATAAAGGTATTCTTCCACATACCGGTCTGATCCAGCATCTTTGCCCGCGCTCTTATTCGGGGCATCAACACCGTATTTCCAACGTTGCGTCCGGACAGCACGTCCGACCTGTGCCTCGCTAATTTGGACGAAAACCTCTTCTGGCCAATCGTCTGTTTCCCCGCGTACCAGGGGCATAATGGATCTGCCTTGCATCTCAACGGGTACTTCCAAACCTGCAGCATCCAGAAGCGTCGGCGGGAGATCAACGAGACTAACCAATTCTTGAATCTGTCCACCACCGATGAATTCACCCCCATGAAACGCAGTCGGCACACGGATAGAACTCTCGTGGCAGGAGCGTTTATATTCGCCATTACGGGTTTTGAAATGACACCCGTGGTCAGAAGTAAAGATGATGATCGTATTCTCAAGTAAATGGAGGCTCTTAAGCGCGTCTAAAAGTCTGCCGAGTGCTTCGTCCAACCTTTTCACCATACCGTAATAACCGCCTAAATGCTGGTGCGTCGAGCCACCCAGCGCGGCGAGATCCGGGGGTATCCATTTCCCTGCATACCGCGCTCGATACCCGTCCGGCGGCGGATAATCGTCCAAGTGGTTTTGGTGGTGCGGCTCAAGATATGATGTAAAAAGATAAAAAGGTTCGTTTTGGTGTTGGTCGACGTAGCGAATCACTGCATCCGTGAGTGCGTCTACACGATAACCGGGGAGATCAACAGGTTTATTGGTGTTATCATAAAGCGTTGTCTGATACGCATCGGAGGTGAACTCAAGCACATTGGATGCTAACCAGTAATCATAGCCGCCCCGATGCTCCGCTGGCACAGGACCCGGCCCAGTACCGCCGCTATAGAGGTGCCACTTGCCGATATATCCGGTGGCATAGCCTGCTTCGCCGAAGTGGTGTGCAAGCGTCTTGAGATTAGGGGATAGTGGGATACCGTTTCGGAAACAGCCCGTGCGCGTCGCATATAATCCAGTTTGGAGACAGGAGCGTGCGGGACCACAGACAGGTTGACACGTAAACGAGCGATGCACATGCGTCCCGCGCTGTGCCATCCGGTCGAAGTTCGGTGTCAAATCGAGCGGATTGCCGTGTAGACCGGACGTATCCCACCGCTGCTGGTCAGTAAAAAAGACGATGACATTCGGTTGATTTGAATCTTGTGGCATATCTCTATTTTCCTCTATAGATATAGCACTCCGCTGGAATGCTTAAAAGGCGTGATGTTGCAATATCCATTTCTGTTCATATTTGGCTGTTCTCATTTTAGAGGATTTTCAGGAAGATGTCAAGCAGAAAATTCGCGTAAACAGAGACATTCAATTGTTGGTTTTTTGTCGTTTCTTTGAATAATTCACGATTCCGATACGCCTCTTATCCTGCTAATCTGTCCATCAAAAAAATCACAGTTCTGACATCTTCTACAATTGAATCACTCTGGCTTAAATAACAAAAATTTCTGTGATCAGGTCAGGGGCATTCAATTGTCCATTTTTCGATCAAGTTTTCATCCCCAGACCCGGTAGGGTTTTTGCTGCGGGTATTTAATGGGGTGTTTCTGCGGATTTCTGCGGATTTCTTGTCGCTCGCGATTTTTACCTAATAACGTTTACCTATGTAAAGCAAACCAAGATCCAAATCGTACAATTCAGGTTGAAAACTAAAGCAAAGTATGTTATCTTTAAAGGGGTTATCTATAATTTTCTCCATGGAGGCATTCATGACAACACTCTCTTTGAAAGGTTTCGTTAGAGATGTAAGATATACTCCCTGTCTCAGTCCTGATACACTAAAAGCGTACGATATAGCGCAATTTGATGTAAACCAAGCACAAGCGTACGGATTAATCGATTTGGGAACACAAGGAAATAGTCTTGCTTTTTCAAAATGGGTTTCACCGAAGCGGACGCGCTCTTACCCTTTTGCACGGATTTACAACACGTTCCATTTCAACACAAAAAAAGTCACAATTATTCCGATCATCAAAGACGAAGGAGCAGGAACGCAGAACAATGACAGGATTAACTGCATCACATTTTCATGGATGAATCTCCTAAACATTTATATCATCTTGGCATGGTACGAAGATGCAGAAAGAAAACCAGGGACGACTGACCGAATCACCGATCAAATTCTGAATGTTGAAAGTGTGCGTGAAAAATTGCTTGAGGTAAGTCGATATCAGATGACTGCGTTACACTGGAACACAACACACTTTGAGGAGGATTTTGAGTCGACTTATCTGAACGCGGTTGCTGGCTACAAAAAAATATCTCAAAACAAAAACGTCGCTGTTCACAGTCCAAAAAACCACTTGCAGACTCTTGAAAAATTTAAGGTGGAGGGTCATTTCAATCTAACATGCTTCAAGGAAGCAACTCTCCCGCGCTCGTACGAGGCTGCCCATAGAGAATCCGTAACAACACACCTCTTGGAATCTCTTGAAGAGAATGCTAAGGGAATTTTCCGCATTTCAAACTATCTCGGTGGCCAGTATTACTTGACTGCTGATGAAGTTTATTGGGAGAAGGATCAATTAATCATACAAGAAGCAAAGAATAGCAGCAAAGGAAAACTACCGGCTGAAGATGACATCAAGGACGGCTTGTTTAAACTGATTCTTTTTGCGAATATGGAAGAAGTGTCAATTGATGATAGAGAAAACGTGCAGTTTATCACCCGGTTAAAACTAACGGGTGATCTCATTGGCAGCTTATCTTTACCTTGTGCCACAACCAACATATTTAATTTCTCTGCAGAAAATCGCTTAACACAAACGCATCAAAAGAGACTCATCCGCCTCAATCAAGAGGCAAGCGAAAATAAAAAACTACAGATATGGATAACAGGTCGTCATGCGTCAATTAGCAAAAAGTCCATTGCGGTACCCAGGCGGTAAATCAAGAGCACTCAAGCAGATTCTGCCGCTTGTTCCGGTGAATATATCCGAATTCCGTGAACCGTTCGTCGGCGGAGGCTCTGTCTTTTTTGCAATCCGAAACCTCTTTCAAGACCGTATCAAATCCTACTGGATTAATGACCTCAACTACGATCTCTACTGCTTCTGGAGGCAGACAAGAGATAATGGCTCAGATTTGGTTGAAGCACTCACAAATACGCACACGACCACTACAGATGGCCGCGCCTTGTTTGCGGAATTAACACGAGCAAAAGATAAACTGAATCACGACCGAGATATGCTCTCCGAGTTTGAACGTGCTGTGCGTTTCTTCGTCCTCAATCGTATTACCTTCTCCGGTGTTGTCGATTCCGGAGGCTATTCGCAATCTGCTTATGAAAAACGTTTTACAGAATCGTCTATTGAACGCGTCAAAAACATCTCACCCCATCTTTCTGGTGTCAAAATCACAAATGAGGATTATACCGAGGCACTTTTCCAAGACGGCAACGATGTATTTATTTTTCTCGATCCACCCTATTGGAAAGCAACTGAATCAAAATTATATGGAGTGAGGGGCACGCTACACACAGCATTTGACCACGAGCAATTCGCCGAAAATATAAAGAAATGTCCACACAAATGGCTGATTACCTACGACGATTCACCTATTATCAGGGAACTTTTTGATTTCGCTGATATTCAGGAATGGACGTTACAGTACGGGATGAATAATTATCGGAAAACGAGTGCCGCGAAAGGGAGGGAGTTGTTTATCAAAAATTATTAAGTGCTTCCTTCAGGTCTGCAGGACCATTCAATTGTCCCTATTCACTTTATATATGTGAATTTTTTCGCCTGTAGGAGCGAGCTGTGCTCGCGATTTTTTCCTAATAACGTTCACCTATGTAAAGCAAACCAAGATCCAAATCGTACTATTGAATGACCGTGTTCAGGTCTGTTCAGTAGGTTGACACAAATTTGTGAGCATGCTAATATAAGGGCAAGTTGCTGCACGCTTCAACGAGGAGGCACATTATGACGATGTATCGAACCGCAATTGTCGGCGGGAGACGCGGTGTCCACCATGCCCGATGTTATGCTGGCATTGAGAATATGAAGGTGATTGCCATCTGTGAGATTGACAATGAACGCTTAGAAACAGCAGTGGCAGAACTAAATATCCCGGGATATACAGACTATGTTGAGATGTTGAAAAGTGAAAAACCTGATATCGTCCACGCTGTAACAGAACCCACGGTGCCGCGGCATATCTGGGTAGAACCTGCCGCCGAAGCGGGGGTTAAAGCATTGGTCATAGAGAAACCAATCGCCCTCAGACCGAGCGAAGCGGAAGCACTCGCCGCCGCACACGAGAAAACAGGACTGAAGATTATCGTTAATCATCAACGCCGGTACTTGCCGTTTGCTGAGAAGCTGCTGACGTTTTTCGCTAACGATAGTCTCGGAGATATACACTTCATTCGCGCCTGCACCGAAGGCGACATTACCGATATGGACACGCATTTGATGGATGTCGTACTTTTCGCGCTTAAGGACATCCCGATTACGCACGTATGGGGCACCGTTGAAGGTGCAGAGATTTATGACGTTCCGCACCGGCAATGTCCCGAAGATTTGATGGCGATCTATACGTTTGAGAACGGGGCACGCGTCTTTTTTGAATCCGCACGGACAGCGTTCGGCACGCTCGATTTCCCGGGAAGCAATCCGCGGTGCAACCTCGATTTTTGGGGGACGAAAGGGCGGATGTGGTGGCGAGAAAACGGGTCCTGGGGTTATCAGTTTGACGGTATGGCACAGCATTTCGTTGAACCGACCCACTTTGGAGAAGACGACAAGTTCGGACAACGCGCCTTTACCGAAGCGATCGCGACCTGGCTCGATGACGAGAACCAGCCGCATCGGAATAGATTAGAATTTGCGCTGCTCGGCTTTGATCTGATTATGGCAGCGTATCGCTCCGCGCTTATCGGCAAGCGGACCGCATGGCCCCCAAAACTCTCTGATGATGAATGGGTTGAACTGAAAAATAGGATAACCAATTCCGAAAGTAAGGGATAGCAACGTAATAGGAGGCGATAGATATGCTCAGCCAAGCACAGGTTGATACATTTCGTGAAAAAGGTTTTCTGCTCGGAAACCGTGTGCTAAACGATGAACAGGTAGATGAATTGCGTTCCGAATTGGCGCGCGTGATTGACAACTACGAAAAGACCGATGTCCAACAACCGGTGCGTATTGCCAATCTCGGCGGCAGAGAGGAGAGTCCCGTCTGGCAAATCGTTAATATCTGGGAGGCGAGTCCTGCCTACCACCGACTCGTTTACAATCCTGTCATTGTGGAAGAAATTGGGCAACTGATGTCAGCGACGGAACTACGCGTGTGGCACGACCAGATCCAATACAAACCCCCACAGGTCGGCGGTGTCAACGGTTGGCATCAGGATTCGCCGTTATGGGGGATCCTCATGCCGAAAACGAGTCAGGTCAGTGCTTGGGTTGCATTAGACGATGTTGATGAGAGCAACGGATGTATGCGTATGGTTCGCGGTTCCTATCATTGGGGGAGCCAGATGCCCTTTTTGCGCGAAGTCGGAGACATCCATAAGATGCCGGACCGTTTTGAAGATAATAGGTTGGAAGTTGAACTCTGTCCTGTACCGAAAGGACATGTCCATTATCACCACGCTTTAACGTGGCACGGGTCCCATAACAATATGAGTGATGGTCCGCGGCGTGCGATTGCCGTGCATTACATGACAAGTGAAACGATCTATGATGAAAGTGGTAACCACCTCATGAAGCCTTTTGTGACCGTCAATGATGGTGATAAATTGGCAGGCGACCGTTTCCCACTTGTGATGGACGCGGGGGTGCCTACAAATCCAAGTGTATAAATATGTTGTATCTATAGGAGACAAATATGCTCAGCCAAACGCAGGTTGACACATTTCGTGAAAAAGGCTTTCTGCTCGGAAGCCGTGTTTTAAGTGATGAACAGGTTGACGAATTGCGTGCGGAATTGGCGCGCGTGATTGATGACTACGAAAAAACCGATGTCCCGCAGCCGGTACACATTGTCAATCTCGGTGGCAGAGAGGAGAGTCCCGTCTGGCAGGTCGTTAATATTTGGGAGGCGAGTTCCGCCTACCACCGACTCGTTTACAATCCAATCATCGTGGAAGAAATCGGGCAACTGATGTCAACGACAGAACTACGGGTGTGGCACGACCAGATCCAATACAAACCCCCGCAGGTCGGTGGTGTCAACATGTGGCATCAGGATTCTCCCTATTGGCCGATCCTTACCCCGAAAACGAGTCAAGTCAGTGCTTGGGTTGCGTTGGATGATGTTGATGAAAGCAACGGGTGTATGCGTATGGTCCCAGGTTCTCACCACTGGGGCAATCAGATTCCGTTCCTACATTCCATCAAGGACATCCATTCTATGCCGGACCGCTTTGAAGATAACGAATTAGAGATAGCGTTCTGCCCTGTGCCGAAAGGGTACGTCCATTATCATCATTCCTTGACGTGGCACGGGTCACATGATAACATGAGTGAGGGACCGCGACGTGCGATTGCGGTACATTACATGACCGGTGAGACCCTCTACGATGAAAGCGGCACTCACGTCATGAAGCCTTTTGTGACTGTCAATGACGGCGAGAAATTAGCTGGCGACCATTTTCCACTCGTGATGGATGCAGGGAAACCCACGCGTCTGAATGTATAACCTTTTTTATATCCGTAATCAACAGTGCTGCCTGCTACAATCTTTGCCAAACAACGTTTGGGCTGGCTTAACGGAAAGGCGCACTAAAATCCAAACGTTCCTGACCGAACCGCAAGGAAAATTAAAATTATGAAAGTTGTTGATGCAGTAGCGAAAGTGCTTAGAGCAGAAGGCGTGGAGTACCTATTTGCGTATCCCGTTAATCCGATAATTGAGGCGGCAGCGAAGTTAGACATCCGCCCGATTATCGTCAGACAGGAACGTATCGGTCTCCACATGGCAGACGCGATGAGCCGGATGACTTCTGGCGAAAAGATCGGTGTGTTCTGTATGCAGAGCGGTCCCGGCTCCGAGAACGCGTTTGGCGGTGTCGCCCAAGCGTACGGCGATTCTGCACCAATCGTTGTTTTACCTATGGGATACGCGAGAACATTGACGCAGATCCAGCCGAATTTTAATTCCGCCTTGAACTATCGGCATGTGACGAAGTTATGTGAGCAAGTTACGTTGCCGGGTGCCGTACCGGAAGCGTTGCGGCGCGCCTTTACACAGGCACGCAACGGCAGACCGCGGCCTGCACTCGTTGAATTCCCATCGGATCTGTTGGGTGAAGAAATCCCTGAACCATTTGAACCGACACCGGTTCCCACCGTCCGCTACGGACCTGACAGCGCGGCGATTGAAGCTGCTGCAGAAGCACTGCTTGACGCGGAGTGTCCGGTGATCTACGCAGGACAGGGTGTCCATTATGCAAAAGCGTGGGATTCTCTGAAAGCATTAGCGGAACTCCTCGGCGCACCTGTGACAACGAGTTTAGGGGGCAAAAGTGCTTTTCCAGAAGATCACTCACTGTCGCTGGGTTCTGGGGGGCGTTCCATTCCGAAAACGGTGCATCATTTCCTCCAAAAAACGGATCTCCTGTTCGGTATCGGCTGCAGCTTCACCCGAACGAGTTTCGGTGTCAAGATTCCAGAAGACACCCGTGTCATGCACGCCACTTTGGACCCAGCCGATATTAACAAAGATGTGCCCGTTGAAACCGCGCTTGTTGGCGATGCAGGTTTAATTTTAGATGGATTGGTGGCAGCCGTCCGCGACCGTTCCAACGACGCATCCGAAAAGCGCACCGCTGCTGTCAAAGAAGAGATTCGTGCTGTCAAAGCGGAATGGCTTGAGACATGGAATGCTAAACTTACTTCTGATGAGGTGCCAATGACTCCCTATCGCGTCATCTGGGACATGCTGCACACCGTTGATGTTGAAAACACGATTATTACACACGATGCAGGGAGTCCACGCGACCAGATGTCACCCTTCTGGCAGTCTGTAGCACCGCTGACCTATATCGGTTGGGGCAAAACGACGCAGCTCGGTTACGGGCTCGGTCTCGCTATGGGTGCGAAACTTGCAAGACCGGATCATCTCTGTGTCAACGTCTGGGGTGATGCCGCGATCGGTTTTACTGGTATGGATTTTGAGACTGCGGTACGGGAAAGAATCCCGATCCTCTCTGTCCTTTTCAACAATTTCTCTATGGCGATCGAGATTCCGATTATGCCGGTTTCTACCGAAAAATTCAGGTCTACAGACATCTCCGGCAACTACGCGGACATGGCGAAGGCGTTCGGTGGCTATGGGGAACGCGTTGAAACGCCGGAGCAGATTATTCCGGCTATCCAGCGCGGCATCCAGAAAACGCAGGAAGGCGTGCCTGCCCTCCTTGAATTTATCACGGCGAAAGAAATTCAGATTTCGACATTCTAAGTAGTTGTCAGTTAATGGAAAAAGGAGCTAGCTGTTATGAAACCGATTATCACTGTTTTTTGTGTTATTGCCTTGAGTTTTAGTGTTAGCGCATGGGCGATCAACGATGACGACGCGCTCATGTTGTACTTCACTTTTGATAAAGACGACGGCGGCAAAGTTGTAGATGTAAGCGGAAACGACATTGAAGGCATCTTTGAAGGGGCGGTCTGGTCGAAAGATGGCAAATTTGGGGGTGCTGTGCATCTTGAAGATTCCGGGCAGTTTGTAGAAGTTGACGCAGTCCCTGAACTTGACATCACCGATGAACTGACGATGCAGGCCTGGTTCTTCCCTGAAGAGTCCCAAGGCGATTCTAACCTGATGGGACGTAGAAGTTCTGCGAACGTCGGAGGCTATTGTCTCCAGTGGAGCGCGCAGTTTACAGGTGCCCCACAAATTGAGACGTGGATTAACATCGGCGGATGGCAAGGTTCGCGGAATAAACAGACCATTAAGCCCGATTTAGAGAAGTGGCACCATGTCTCCTCTACTTATGATGGCGATATGATCCGCCAATATATTGATGGCAAATTAGATGTTGAATTCAAACCGCCGGCGGGTAAGATTAACAGCATTGAAGTCGTTTTCCGGATCGGTAAGGCGCAAACCGGGTTGGCCGGCATGGTTGGCTTGGTTGATGAAGTCGCCATCTACAACCGCGCCCTCACCGTTGACGAAATCAATCAAGATATGGAGAACGGTGTCTTCTTTGCTGTGTCTCCCAAGGACAAACTTGCCACAACGTGGGGTAAGTTGAAAATGTAGGTAAATATTTTTGTTATACCGGCAGTGCCATAACGCCTGCCTGTTCCAGTTCTACCGGAAGGGCGGGTTCTCATATCCGTCTTTCTATGCATTCTACGAGGAGGAATCACTGATGAGAGCCCAAGTTCTTACGATACTATGCGTTTTTCTAAGTGTATCCCTCTGCTTCGCAGGTTACGCTGCAGGTGGGAAGGGGAATGTGAAACAACTCGGTAAACAGCTGTATGTCTGGCATTTCGACGAAGGTAATGGGAAAAAGAGTGAAGAGGCGACTGCCGGGCTGGTCGGCGAATTCAACGGGGACGTGAAATGGGCTGAGGGTATCCTCGGCAAAGCCGTACAAATGGCTGGCGAGGCCGGCAAAGGTGATTTCATAGAGGTCGAGCACTCCAATGAGATTGATATAGACGAAGCGATTACAATGATGGCGTGGATTTACCCTGACGAACTGCCAGCGGGCGGTCAGGAAAACAAATTCACGATTTTCTACAAGAACACCTATTATTTGCAAGTTGAACCCGGCGAAGGGAAGCTCGCTTATTATTTCTATGACACCAGTAGCCCTGGCTACCACATTTCTAATGGCAAGGTAAAAGCGAAAGAGTGGAGTCATGTCGCCGTTGTGTGGGATGGTAAGGAAGCCGGTTTCTATATCAATGGCGAGTCCGATGGCACGGCTATCGCGCAAAAGGGACCTGGACGAAGTATGCCGGATAGAGCATTGCGATTCGGCGGTGAGAATAACGGATGTTGTCCGCGTTTCTTTCAAGGACGGATTGACGAACTGATGTTAGCGAACTATGCGTTGACTGCAGCCGAACTCCAGAAGATTGTTAACGATACGCTCGCTGTTTCTGCGCGTGGTAAGTTAGCAACGGTGTGGGGCAATTTGAAGCGGTAGCGGTTATTCTCTGTTTTAACCGAGATGGGCGGGATCATATTCTCGCCCATTTTTTCTGTTACGGTAGTTCAGAGACAACCCCTTTAAGCGCACCTTCTTCCTGTGCAAGCGTTTTGAGTTCCGGGTTGAGGTTCACCGCTTGCGTAAGCGAGTCTACCGCTTTTTGTGAGGCACCTTCCAATGCATAAGCACACGCAAGGTTGTAATGAAGCGGAGCAGTTTTTGGAAATGTTTGTAAGGCACGCAGACAAGCCTCGCGCGCTTTAGCTGCTAAATTCTGCCGGAGGTAGGCGGTTGTTAAATTCACATAACCCTCCGCGACATTCGGCACCATCTCAATCACTTTTTTGAAGTTCTCAACGGCAGACGCGTATTCTTCGGCATACAGATACGCTTGTCCGAGATTGTTGTAAACCGAAGCCTCTTTCGCAAAGAAAATTGTACGCTTCTTATTTTTTATCGCTTTCTGATACGCTGCAATCGCTTGCTTTGTGTCGCCGTTGCGCATCAGGAAAGTTGCCTTCCGATAGTGGTCGTTGAACTGCGTTTGGTGATGCCAAACCCATATAAAAAGCACCGTTACCGCAAGGCAAAACGTCATACAGACGATTCTAAAGGTTTTATTCGTAGGAGTCTGCTCAGAGTCTGGTGTCTCTTCCGCTGTAGGCGGATTCTCTGGGACTTGGGTTTCATTGGAAGTCATAACTTTTTGTAAACTCGCTATCGTAAATATTCACTAAAGGAATAAAATATGAAGACTTACGGATTTGGTATTATTGGGTGCGGAATGATTTCCGATTTCCATTCCGCCGCAATTTCTGAATTAGAACACGGTCAACTCGTCGCAGTCAGTTCGCGAGACGCTGAAAACGCCAAACGACTCACCGATCGATACGCCGTTGACAGCTACACCGATTATACGGAGATGCTCAAGCGGGACGACTTAGATATTGTTTGCGTTTGTACGCCGAGCGGTGCGCATTTAGAACCTGCTGTCGCCGCTGCGGAAGCCGGTAAACACGTTATCGTTGAGAAACCGTTAGAGATCACCTTACAACGCTGCGATGCGATTATTGAAGCGTGCGATGCAGCGGGTGTGCGTCTCTGTGCGATCTTCAACTCCCGTTTCACTGAAAGCACGCAGCTTGTTAAATCCACGATTGAGAGCGGTCGGTTCGGTAAGTTGACCTTAGGCGATGCCTATATCAAATGGTACCGTTCCCAAGAGTATTACGACAGCGGTGGCTGGCGTGGTACATGGGATCTTGATGGCGGCGGCGCGCTCATGAACCAATCTATCCATGCCATTGATCTACTCCAGTATTTTATGGGCCCTGTCAAAGCCGTGCAAGCGTTTACCGATACCTTAGCGCATGAACGGATAGAGGTAGAAGATGCCGCAGTCGCCGCGCTTCGTTTTGAAAACGGCGCGCTCGGTGTCATTGAGGGCACAACTGCCGCTTATCCTGGCATGCTTAAAAAGACCGAAATTTCCGGCACACACGGGACTGTCGTCTTGGCAGAAGAGGACATCGTAACGTGGGAATTCGACCCTGAACTTCCCGAAGATGCCGAAATCCGAGAGAAATTCGCCCAAAAAACAGACACAGGTGGCGGTGCATCCGATCCACGCGCTATTAACCATGCGAATCACCGACGGCAGATGGAAAACCTCATTAACGGACTTGAAAGCGATGCGTCACATCTCGTTGATGGCCGCGAAGGACGCAAAGCCGTTGAGATTATCCTCGCGATCTACCAGTCCAGCCGTGAAGGACGCATCGTTGAATTGCCGCTTTAATAGTCAAAAACTATTTTAACTGCCTCATCTTTCTTATTCAGTGCCATTTCGAATCCGAGTTGTGCCTCCGTAAAAGGCAGATGATGCGTAATAATCGGCGACACATCAATGCGTCCTTGGGCGATCATATCCATCGCTAACGGGAAATCGTTCGGTGCATCCGGTCCGACAGAACCGATGAAGTTGATATTTTTTCGGAAGAAATCCGAAAAATGAAAATCGTAGACCTCATCGTCCGGTACGCCGAAGGCGAGGAGCGTTCCACCACGCTTTAGGAGCGGGAGGCAATCGTTGATCGTTTCTGTTTGATGACCGACGACTTCAACGACTAAATCTGCCATCCTGCCTTCCGTTATCTCGTTGACAACGGCAACAGCGTCTTCCTTCGCAGCGTTAATCGTGTGGGTCGCACGCATCTTTTTGGCAACATCGAGTCGAAAATCCACCAGATCGGTCGTAATCACCGTTTTTGCGCCGAGGTTGCTCAGCGTATGCGTAAAGAGCAACCCCATCGGTCCCTGTCCGATAACGACTGTATCAAGATTGAGCAGATTCGGTAATTTTCGACACGCCCAGACCACGGTACCAAGCGGTTGGGACATCAGGATACAGTCCTTTCGCGGATAATCGGTCAACGGTAACGTGACGCTTTCATGCGATAGGAAGTACTCCGAAAGTCCACCGATGTGACGCGGCAGTGCGAGTACCTCGTCTCCTACCTTGAATTTATCGGATTTACTGTCCGTGACAACGCCAATCGCTTCATGGATTGAAAGTCCCGGTCCAAGTGGATAACTTTCTGCAGGGTGTTCAAGCACGAACGACGGCATATCCGTGCCGCAGATAGCACTGTGGACGGTTTTTATCATGACTGTGCCATCCGGATGATCAGCGAGATTCGGTTGCTCTATATCAATAATTTCGATCTGACGGGGTGCAACAATTTGCCCAATTTTCATTTTTTTCGTTGACTCCTTAGAGATTGGATATCGCCTTCAAAACGTGTTGGTGGAGTTTTCCATTGGTTGCGACAATACCACGATTCTCATGCATCCGTTTTCCTGTCAAGAAGTTAAGAGGCGCACCGTTCGCGTCCGTGACCCTGCCGCCGGCTTCCTCAACGACAATCATACCGGCAGCGTGGTCCCAGATACATTCTCGGTAATCTGGATAAGCAGGATTCGGAAGACGGATATAAAGCGACGCTTCGCCACGCGAAACAATGCCATACTTCGCTTGGCTGTCTATCTGGACAGGCGATTCTGTGATGCCGAGTGCGCTGGCAATGTTAGCGTGTGCGTCACTGTCGCCGTGTGTGGACTCGAAACTCTCTGCGAAGCGATGTACCGTCTTTGATACGTGGACTTGCTCTAACAGTTCACCCGTTTTGGTGTAGAGGGACGTGCCTTCGCCACGGATGGCGACAAAGAGGCACCCGCGTTCAGATGCTGCAGCATCCAGCCGGTAGGGCAGATTCGGACATCCCAACACACCGAGTTGAACGACACCCTCAACGATATGCGCTAAGGCAATCGCGTACTGATCGCGGCGCAGAAAGCCCTTCGTGCCGTCAATCGGGTCAAGCGTCCAGAAGTTTGCGCCGACCTCACCGCTCCCCCTATTGATCCATTCACAAACGGTTTCTGATGACGGCGATGGGTCTTGGCAAAAGCGGTTCACGTATTCCGTAACGCGTTCTAAGAGCGGCGCGTTCTCTTTGAGTGCCTGTGCGTCTTCCTCCGCGACGATAGCCTCGTCGGGAAAAGCATCGCCAAGTGCCCGACATATCAATGCCTGCGACCCGAAGTCTGCGACGGTTACAGGACTCCGATCTGTCTTTTGAATTGCATCTGTTGACACCATCTCGGCTTGTACCTGTTCGCAGAGTTTTATCGCTTTTAGCACGGCATCAATGGCGAGCTGTTGTCGAAGGGGTTTGGAACCCCGATTGTTCAAACTTTCGAGACTTGCTTTAGGAGCGTTCAAACGTATTTTCCTTTCTTGTGCTTAGCGGCTATTAAATTTATTCATTGCTGTCAGGATGTCATCGGTGACGAGGGTTTCGAGGGCATCAACGGCGCGATGGATCGTCCCTGCTATCTCTATTTCTTCATCTTCCGAAAATTCGGTGAGGACATAATCGACTAAGGCACCGATCGGTTCGCCGATGCCGATGCGTAAGCGTGGAAATGTTGTGGTCCCTAAATGGTGAATAATAGACTTCATCCCCTTTTGTCCGCCATCGCTGCCTTTCTGCCGTATCCGAAGGACACCGATGTCTAAGTGAACATCATCGTAAACGATGCAAAGTTCCGGCAGTGGAACCTCAAATCGTCTGACGAGCGCGGCGACGGCAGCACCACTGTTATTCATATAGGTCATCGGTTTAGCGAAGATAATAGACGCATTGTGCCATGTCGTCTCTGCAACGAGCGAATTGCATATTGATGTGTGCGTGGGACGTGGCTGAGTATCTCGTTGACAGAGTTTCTCGTAAAGTGCGTCAATGACGCGAAAGCCGACATTATGTTTTGTCTGCTCATAGCGCGCCCCTGGATTGCCGAGTCCGACGATGAGTTTTACTTTTTTGTCCATACTTAGTTCGGTTCGTCCATTATGTCAATGCGGGAGATGTAAAGGTTGCGAGAGGTTGAGGTGCCCTGCGATTGTTTTCACCTCCTCGCCATCAATTAAAATCTGAACCTGTTTAATGTCATCAGGAAATGCGTCGAAAACGGTTTTAAGAATTGCCGTGACCGTCAGAAATTCTGCTGTTGTGCCACCAATATGTCCATCACTGAGGTGACTTGAGAAATCCAAATATGCGGTCTGTTGACTGTCGATATAGACTTCGTTGAGTTCTGTTCCACGGGGGATCGTGTTTCTGAAGTTAGGCGGTGTTTCTTCAAGGAGTGCTTTGATAACCTGGCTCAAGCGGGGTGTAAGTTCTCTGTGGAGTCGCCGCTCGATTTTAATGGGGACGAGTGTAAAGGTGTTAGCATCAAGCAGAAATAGATTGACATCTTGGGGTTCCGGGGGGGCATCTGAAGGGTTGGCAGCAGTCGGTAGCAGCGGCGGTGCAACGGGGATCACTACCTGCTTGGATCTTTCAATAAGCAGAAGCGTCACACCGAGACCGATGAGGACCGCAATGAGCGTTATTCCCCAGATGATCAAGAGTCTCGAAAAGCCGGCACTATTATAATGTTTCGCCATTTTGTTCTTCTTCACTTTGATGTACTACTGTTCTATTGCTGTTTCGGAAACCTGCTGATTGACAGAAGATATATATCGTTGGAACGCGCGGGTGATCGCTTGTACAACGCTTGCGGTATACTCAGCGTTGGAGAGTTTCGCTAAGTCCTCAACGTTGGAAAGGTAGCCGAGTTCTAAAACGACAGCCGGCATATAGGCTTCAGATAACGCAATGAGCGGTAGGTCAATAATCTCAACTGGAGTTTCTGTTAGAAAATTCAGTTCCGTTTGTAGGGCTCGTGCGAAGTCATGGCTCTGCTTTAGAAAGTTGGCTTGGGCGAGGACTTTTAACCGTTGCCCTGCAAGTGCTGACTTGGTGGTGCTTGGAAAACGGATGTGTCCTTTAGGGTTATTGAGGTAGATCCTAATGCCTTTTTCATGCGGTGAGAAAGAAGCGTTGCAGTGTAAACCCAGGAAGAGTTTGCCTTGATGCTGCTTAGCGACCTGAATCCGCTCAGGCTGTGTTCTTTTCGTATCTGTTTCACGGGTGAGATAGACCTGTATACCTTGCTGTTGACTCGTCCATTGAAGTTGTTTCGCGAATGCCAAGACGATATTTTTCTCAAGGATTCCCGTGCTGCCTTCACATCCTGGGTCGTCTCCCCCGTGTCCGGGATCGACAATAACCGCCAAAGTCCGGGGGTTCTCTGTCTCCACCGGGGTTCCCGTACTTTTCGGTCTTATCTGCAGTCTATTGAGGTTAGAGTTGTAGATGACATCGACATCGTTGAGAATAGGCAAGAGTTGCTGAAAAAAAGCGATCGGCAGCATCGGGCGCTGCGCGATGATTATAGGCGGTGTGGGAAGCGTAAGGGTCTGTCCACCGGGATCAATGCTAACTGTAGGTTTACCCATTTGTAAGCGGATTTGCTTACCTTTGGTTTTCAGGGTGAGTCGTTTTCGCGGGTGATTATACTGATGGGTCATCGCGGGATCGATGACCTGTTTCAGCGCGTCAACGGGGAGGTAGACGTGCGCGACTCGGTGTTGTGCAGGCACTTCCGCAATCGTTTTCCCATCTACGTCAATGAAACGGACAGCGGATTGCTGTGCTGTGGCAGCAAAAATAAGAATGCCTAAGAAAAGCACGCTCGTTTTAAGATATGCAACGTACTTTCCTTGTGCTTCCTTGGTCCGAACAGCGTTATTCGTCCTCGTCGTCATCCCTACGTCTACGAGAGATAACCTCTGGTTCCGAAGGCTGTTCAGCGGCTTCTTCACCTTCACCCTCTTCGCCTTCACCTTCTTCACCTTCACCTTCTTCAACCTCTGTTACTTCTTCAAGTTGGACGCGCGGCTGGCTGACCGTCGCTATAATCCGTTCGAGTTCGTCTAAGATTTCAATGTCCTCATCGAGGCTTAAATCCCTGACGTAAATAGAATCACCGATTGCCAATTCACTCACGTCAATCGTGATGTCGGTCGGGATGCGCATAGGTAGACAGTGAACCGTTATTTGACGGAGCGGTAATTCGAGGACACCGCCCTCCTGGACACCGACGGGGCTGCCTTCCATGACCACCGGCACCGCTGATGTCACAGGTTCATCCAGCGAGATTCTGATGAAATCCGCATGAACCAACATCTGCTTTTTCACGGGGTGGCGTTGGATTTCTTTGATAATAACGGTTTCTGTATCGCCCTCACCGATCTGCATATTAATGATAACGTTTTCGCCATACGTGCGTAGGAGCTGTCGGAAGGTACGTGCGTCTATTTGGATCGGCACGGTGTCTTGCGCTCTACCGTACAGTACGGCGGGAACGCCGCCTTTACTGCGTAGATCACGTGCGCTCTGCTTCCCGAAAGCGTCGCGTTGTTGAACCTCTAATTTCGCTTGTTGCATTTTAAAATACTGCCTTTTTCTCTATGTATCCAAAAGGAGACAGGGCGGGTAGGATTCGAACCTACGCGTGCAGGTTCCAAAGACCTGTGCCTTACCACTTGGCCACCGCCCTTCAATTGTCAATATACATTTACACCGACAGGACTGGTTACCGTCGCCTTGCAAAAACTGACTCTGTTTTTGAAGTGTGATTCGCTCTGACGCACTGCTTCACTATCCTGCATCATCGCGAACAGCGTAGCACCGCTCCCGGACATCAACGCGCCATAACACCCATCCCGCATAGATAGCTCGGTTTTTAGGGCGGCGATTTCGGGATGTTCGAAAAAAACTGGCACCTCAAGCAGGTTGTAAAGGTTTTTTCCGATGCCGAGAACATCACGCTTCTCTATGTAACTCCTTATAATTATACTGTTTTTTTCGCGCTTTGTCAAGGGAAAGTTTAACTTTTTAAAAATAGCTGCTGTTGAGATTTCAATACCGGGGTTCAGAAGGAGGAGCGGCAGGTCAGGGAGGGCGGGAAGAGGCGTGAGTTGGTCGCCGATGCCGAGTCCGAATGCGGCACCGCCGTGCAGGCAAAACGGAACATCTGCGCCTAACTGGGCACCGAAGCGCATTAGGGCTTCTCGTGTGAATCCGAGCCCAAACAGTTCGTTGACCCCGTGAAGGACAGCGGCAGCGTTCGCGCTCCCACCTGCGAGTCCCGCTGCAACGGGAATCCGTTTGTGGATGTCAATCGCGATGCCGCTGATACCGCCTACGGCATCGCTGAGGCATTGTGCCGCACGATGTGCCAGATTGCGGGAGTCAGACGGGACAGCTGGGTGTTCGCAATGGACAGCTATGCCTTTCGTTTCCTGTTTGCGGATGATGACATCGTCGTGCAATCCGATTGAGTGAAAAATCGTTTCAAGGTTGTGGTAGCCGTCCTCGCGTTTGCCTACGACATCCAGATAGAGGTTGATTTTGGCGTGTGCGCGAACTCGGACGTTGGGATGAAGGGTACGCATTTTAGAGGGTGGCACAACCTAACAGGTTATGCTACATGTATAATGCTAATTAGATAATTCTGACAACGGGATGACTTCAAAATCTTCTGATAGAAAGCGTGCCGCGTCAAACTTACTATCCTTAATCTCGACGTTCAACTCAACTTTAGCGATTTTCACGGTGACCCGTGTCTGTTCAAGCGGACGTTCGATGTCAACTTTATGGGGGCGGAGGATACCACTGACTTCACGATAGTCGGAGAAAGTGGCGCGTTGCTGAAGCACGCCATTTTCGTCGTGGATATGCCAATCTGTCACCCGCGGTTCCTCGTCGCGGACAAAGAGGGTGATAGTTTCTACATGTCCGTCTTTGATCCCCGGACGGGTGATCGTATATTTCCCACCTGAACCTTCAACCGCTCTGAATTCGTCGCGGCCATCAAGGAACGGATTGGCGAAAATAGCACTCAATACATCTGACACACGCAGGTCTACGCCGAAAATCTCTCGTAAAGCCCCATCGGATAACGGACCGTGGAAGGTTCTTTCTTCGTTCAGCAGACAAAGGACGAATTGATTTTTGTCTTGATTAGCAATTGCAACTCCACGGGGTTCATTGATGGGGCCCAATGCTTGGATCAGGAGCAGTTCGCCCCCGTTTTCCGACTTTTTATACCATAGTGATTCTCGGACTTCTTCGCGCCGATCGCCTTCCTCAATCGTTACCATCATCTCGGTAATCTTTAAGGAGCCGGTCAGATCGTACCGGGCTTGCAGTGTGTTCAGGATAGCGTTGAATTCCGTCCGAGTCAGGGGTGTTAAAAAATACGCAACGTGCGAAGTTTTACTTGCACATCCAATAACAACTGCTAACAGGAAAGCAAAAAGAATCCTTTTAGAGGTGCCGTTTGTAATTTTCATCTCTAATTTCTCAGGCAAGTGCGTGCTTACTTTTAGCCAGATCTTGGCGTACGATCTGAGCAATTTTGGGGCCAACCTTCTGTAGCACTTCCTCTAATCCTGCTTTTTGCATCGGGATATTGGCAATAAATGCCCCTTTGTCAAGATCAATAGGAAAGCCACCTTCTTGTTCAACACTGTCGCGGGCATATTTGACTAAAGCGAGAAAAAGCGGTCCATATCCATTGCGATAGCGGAGTTCTATGCGCAGCAGATCGACCGAATCCGTAACTGGCACGCGCCCCGCAAGATCAAGCGTTTTAATTGTGAGTTTATATGGAGATTTAACTTTATATTTATTCATCTGATACATTTGCGAATTATTGAAAGTTTAGTAAACTCACTAAGCTTTGGACAATTTGCAAATGTAGCATAAGAAACCGTTGGTCTCCTGTGCTTTCCGACAAGTTGCTATATTTTTTTCAAAGTTCCTTCTATAAGCGAAACTCATGGAAAAATAAACGCAAATGCATCGGTGCATAGCCCCGTAGGGGCGATATGTCTATAGAAACGGCATACACCGCGAAGCTAAGCCCCGTAGGGGCGATATGTCTGGCCCAAAATTGTCCAAACTTTAGTGAATTCAACTGAATCTAAAAAATAAATGGCTAATTTACAAGAACCTGTACGAAACTTTTTGTCACTCGATCAATGGTATCTCTCACATCAAATAGTGCGTCTTCTGCGTGATATAACTGATCCTTCTCAAGTTTTTCATACGGTAAAGCAATAGCATATTCGACCGCTGCAACTTCATAGCAAATCTCTCGAAATTGTCGCGAGCTTGTAGTATTGCCGCCGGTTTCAAAGGCATTAGCGATCTGAGGATGATCTAAATTTATGAAAATTGTTTTTGTGTTTCCATCGTACCTTGATCGATTTTGCTCAGCAGTGAAGTGCTCGAATTCAATGGAAAAAACGGCTTTTTGCCGTTTTTCACCGCCTCTAACTGTCCTCTTTTTTTTCATCTGTTTATTTCTACGTTGTACAGTTGATCCTGAACTTGAAACGTTTCCTCGAGCAGTATGTTCATCCGATTCCCTGGGGGTTTGCACATCATCACTATCTGGCAAAAGTTCACCTTCGCCATTAAGAATTTCGTTCACACTTCTATTTCCAGAGCGTTTTGAAACTCTTTGAGCTAATTCAAGTTCTATTTCTTGTTGGGCAAAGTCTTGGTTGAGAATGTCTGATATCTTTTCAGCTTCTTTCACTAACTTTGCTTGTATTTCTGATTGGCGTTCTTCGCGAGCTTGTCTCACGAAATCCGATCTTATTTCTTCAAGTTCCTTTGAAAGCCAACCTAGCAGGACCACAACAACAGGATTTTGCCTGTTTAGTGTATTATTTCTTGTGTTATCAAAGGCCGGAATTGGCCATTCACCATCCTCCAGGATAGGCACATCTATCTGTCCGAAAATATGATTCGCACTCTCTTTCCTTTCAATTCCTGCAAGAGTTGTTTCATGCCAAATGCCGTATGATAGAATATCAATTCCTCGGGTATCATCATCTAATGTTACAGGGGACACCTTCACATTCAATGAAACATCGCCAATGTGTTTGGCAACTTCTGCTGGTGGAAGACGCTTAAATTGCTTTATGAATGGAGGCTCCTTAAATTTACAAACATGTCCATTTATAGTGACACGGGCACGGGCACGGTAACGGCTTAAATGCCTTTCAAGGTATGAGATGACTTTGTCAATGTTTGGACGTTTTATATTTAACTCGTGTATGATTACGATTGTTCCATCATCTTCATGAGTTGATTGATTCACTTCGATATCTCGAACAGAAAAGGGTTCACCATTCTGTGCACGTTCAATGTCTTCTCTGCGCAATTCAACGACATTCCTCGAACCTGCCTGGATTGTGTCAATTCGGAGAGAATTTGCCAAGCCAAAGGCGGCACATTTGCCTGTACCAAACCGCCCTCGGACTTTCTTCCCTTGTTTTCTGAGGATATTCTCTCCGTGCATTTGGAAGAACTGGCCTAACTCTGTTCTGGACATCCCACAACTATTGTCAGATATTCTAACTTCGTGACTTGTTATCTCGATCGCGATGACTACTATAATACCGTCTTTAGCAGCATCCAAAGAGTTAGCAACATACTCCCAAATCACCTTGGGCATAGTATTAAAGTATGCAGCGTTCTGGAGAAAATCCCTAGCTACATGTGAAGTTACTTCAATAGATTGTTGTGTTGACATTACTGTATCTCCATTGGAAATTTTGTTTGAAGCAGATCCCATAATCTTGATAGGATATTATCATCAATTACTGTGTTTGCTATAATCGCGTACCGCCTCTGTCTAGCTTTCGTCTGGAAATATTCATTCACTCGTGCAAACTCGTAAAAATCTTGCAACGCTATTGCTTTAGACTTGCCACTAATGAATAGTTCGTAAGCCCTTGTGTTGCGCAAACGTTTACGTTCTACTTCTTGATTTGCAAGGATAGAAGTTGATCTAACTTTAATTGAAATTTTCTCATGAATAGCATCAAGGTCTATGGTTTTTATCCACTTCAAACCTGTAGGACTTAACATCCATCCTTTGGTATTGTTTCCGACGATTAATCCGCCGTTTTGAGTTTTTTTTGCACTCCGTAGGGCGACACTAACAGCGTCCAAATCAATTCGTTCAGGGTATTTTCGCCAATTAAAACGCCCGGGGGCAATATCATTTACTGTGATAGCAACTTCCTCACGATCAACATACGTTGTGTCTCCGTTTAAGAGTGCTACGGCTATTGTAATGAGCTGTGGTTTTGAGAATTCATTGTTTTGCATCTGTTTTCACCTTTTCTATTGCAACAGTCCTTTCCCATGTATTGAATATAAATTTCAGGCGATTCCCTGGCTGACAATTTAGCAATTCAAAAGGTTTTTTCAGATGTCGAAATTTATTCTCAGTCACATTCAGTTTGCCCGCTTCTTCACCCGAGACATGGCAACTCCAAATGCCGCTTAGATTTGGAAACTGTTCAGAAAAAATAGTACCTTGTCCTATGACCATAGCACTAACAGTGAAACTTATTATGACACTTCCGTCTATACCGTAATCAACTTCCGGATCAAGCGATTGCTGTTCTCCACTCGCTTTGGCACGTTCTATGTCCTGATAACTTATTGACCTTCCCCGGATTTTGTATAAAGCAGTCTCTATCTTCTCAAACAAGGGAGAATACTTCAAAGTTGCATGTAAGGTGGGAAAAGACAAATCGCTTTCTATGAAAGCGTGAACTAGTTCTGAATGATGTATCACGGGGCCGATTTGCTCCAAACAATCCATTATGATGGTTTCGCCTGCGTTTAGATTTTCCTCAGATTTGCCATCCCAATAATATAATCCGTTTTCACATTTGTAATCATGAATTTTGACTATTTCATCCATCACATCAGGAGGGGGAACAGGGAATTGTAGTCTTGACAACACATGTCGAAGTCCGGAACATACATCATCAATAGACACTGGCCCACAATAGCGAAATATCTTACGGATTCCCTGGTGGAAAACGTCGTGTTTCGAGATTTTGCGCGGATCTTTCAGCACTTTCGGGATAAACCAATCTTTAGAGAGTATTCTGTACCCTAGTCCCTGCAATATGTCTTTTATTTCTTCTAACTCCCTTCCTATTTCTTGGGCTAGCCATCTAGCATATACGCCTCCGGAATGCTGGGTGTGTCTATTGATAAGTCTTTTAACTTCATCAGGCAAAGTCTCACGAGCATATAAAATCCTAGCTTCAACATTTGGACTGCCATCGGCAGCAAGCTGGACAGCATATTGCAAGTTTTGAGACATTTGTATCCAAGGAACATTACAATCGTCTAGCATACTGCAGATTGCAATCATAACCTCAACCGCATCCTTACTGATAAGACTTTGTGATCTCCAATTACCAACGAGTCCTGATGAACGAATGCGTTTTGCCCATTGTTCATAGGTAATATTAAGATCTGCGTCTCTAGCAATAAGGAGAGCTGACTGCATTCTGAGCAAAGTAGGGCTGCCTTTGAGGTCACTGATAGATTTAGTTTCAAATATGGTCCGAAGGTTGTCATTCATCTGGTTTTTAAGTTCACTGTCCATTTGTCTGACTCTTTCTCGCGAAACACCTATCTCTTGCCCAATTTGCAATAGGGTTTTCCGATCAAAACCATACCTAGATAACAAAATAGGCAAACAGCGCTGTTCAGAGATATTGTTAAGGAGAAATTCTATTTCCTCACAAATGTTAAGTGATGATCCCAAAATGGTCGATAATATTTTGTATACCTTATTAGTTTCAAGTGTTTCACTTTTTACAAGCCAATTTTTCACAGATCTATCGGCAATCTTTGCGTCTTCGTGCAGCAATTCCGCTGACAGTTGCTTGGCTATTAATTGTGATTGCCATTTGATGACCTGCTCTGGAACTTTTTCGGGATTGGTTAAGTTTAGTTGCTCAATCTCTATACCCGCATCC
The DNA here is from genome assembly GCA_963668035.1 of Candidatus Poribacteria bacterium. Lineage (GTDB taxonomy): Bacteria > Poribacteria > WGA-4E > WGA-4E > WGA-3G > WGA-3G. The sequence continues at coordinate 4,667,745 of OY764073.1, forward strand.
GTGTTTGCTTTAACTTCTGGTGCATCGTTAATGTCCACATGAGCCAGCCTATCTTTTATTTCCAGAATACTTGTGCGTCCAAGGCCTTGAATAGTCGAAATTCTACCTGATTCGACAAGGCGTGCCACTTCTCCAACTGTCCGAATACCAGAGCGTGTCAGCGCATTGACAGAGCGATTGGTTAAGTTGAGCAGCTTAATAGAATCTTCTTGCGAGAGATACGGATAATTTAAGAAAAGTTGGCTCATAAGCAGATCCTTATTCTATGCTCGGGGTGATATAATGTGACTTGATAACACATAGCACTCCGCTGGAGTGCACGAATTGGGAATCCCTCTTTCTATAGACATGGCACTCCGCTGGAGTGCAGTATTCTCTCAGAGTTTCATGAGTGTGCAAAACTCAGAAAAAAGGACATAGACTCTTGAAAATTCAACTTGCACGTAACACAAATTGTCCAAACTTTAGTCCATTTACTCTATTAGTTTGTCACATCTAAACTGATAGGCGGTTCGTAGTGGCGCAATTTATTGCGCCATGGGGAAGGCGATAAATCGCCTTACTACCAACCGGGTTTAAGCCTCATTTGAAAGCGGACAGACTACCAAAAGTTTATCACAATTGCGATCCTATGTCCAGCAATCTTCACACTTTTTTCAAGTGAAGCCAACTTATGAAAGCACTTCTGACATCGATTTTTCAACGATATTGACGGCTTCTTCAACGTGACCGGCGTTAATGTTGAGCGGCGGTAAGAAGCGTAGCACGTAATCGTTGGTGCATATCGTCACTAACCCGTTCTCAATGCATTTCGCGGCGAGCGGCTTGGCATCAACCTCCATGACTAATCCACGGAGTAAGCCTTTCCCACGCACATCTTTAACCGGATACTTGTCCTTGAGTTCCCGCAATCCGCCTGCAAGGTAATTCCCCATTTTGACAGCGTTCACGGCGAGATTCTCTTCCAAGATAGTTCTAACAGTCGTGGCTGCCGCGGCAGTGACTAACGGGTTGCCGCCGAATGTCGCCGCATGGGTGCCCGGGACAAAACTCTCTGCTACCTGTCGTTTCGCTAACATCGCGCCGATGGGGACCCCGCTACCGAGTGCCTTTGCCATGGTAATCACGTCTGGCACAACGCCATAACTCTGGTATCCGAAAAATGTGCCTAATCTTGCCATCGCGGTTTGCACCTCATCGAAGATCAGTAACAGGTTGTGTGCATCACAAAGTTCTCGTAATCCGTGGAGGTAGCCGTCGCTTGGCATATTCACGCCGCCTTCGGACTGAATCGGCTCGACTAAAATAGCACACGTCTTTTCGCTGATCGCGGCTTCGGTTGCTTCCAAGTCGTCAAACGGCACGTATGTGAAACCTTCAAGCATCGGTTCAAATCCGACGTGGTATTTCGTCTGTGCGGTGGCGGTGATGGTTGCCATTGTTCGTCCGTGGAACGAGTTCTCCATCGTGATGATTTCGTATGCATCCGTTCTACCGCTGTCTTTGGTGTATTTCCGCGCCAGCTTGATCGCTGCTTCGTTGGCTTCGGCACCACTGTTACAGAAGAAGCACTGATCCATGTCGGAGTTGTCAATGAGCAGTTTCGCGAGTTCTGCCTGTGGTTGAATATAGTAGAGGTTGGATGTGTGCAGCAGTTTGCCTGCCTGCTCACGGATGGCTTCGACGACTTTCGGGTGACAGTGTCCTAAACCGTTAACTGCAAGTCCGCCGAGGAAATCGAGGTATTTTTTCCCATCGGCATCCCAGAGGTAGGGGCCCTCGCCTTTAACGAATGCAAGACTTCTGTCGCCATAAGTATTAATGATATATTCCGTTGCCATCGCTTTAATTTCAGCGGTTGTCATTCAATATTTCTCCTTGTTTGTTACGGCACGGCGGTGCGTGCCTACTACATTGTCTTTCCCCGTTTGTTACGGCATGGCGGTGCCTACCTTTTACCAATTCGTATAGGCGCCATCGTCGCGTTGGTAGCCGTGCGGTGCTCCGTATGCTTGCGTTGAGACGTTTGTGAGCGCGTCTTCGTTGAATTCAATGCCGAGTCCCGGACGTTCAGGCGGTAAGAGATACCCCGATTCAAATGGCACTTGCACCGGAAACACATCGGTCAGTGAAGACATCGGTGCGCGTGGGAGTTCTTGTACGCCTACAAGCGATGATGACAGACAGAGATGCAGACACGCCGCTGCGGATACGGGGCCCAATGGATTGTGTGGCGCGATATAGATGTAATGCGTTTCACACCAACCTGCAATTTTGCGTGCCTCGGTTAAACCACCGGCGATACAGACATCCACACGGCAATAGTCCATGAGGTCTTCTTCGATAACCTCTCGGAATGTCCACTTGCTATCAAATTGTTCGCCGACAGCAAGCGGTACGGAGGTCTGCTGCCGAAGCCGTCTGAGACTGGCGGGGTTTTCTGCCCGAAGCGGATCCTCAATGAAAAACGGATTGTACTGTGCGACCTTGTTACAAAAATCGAGGCTATCCGCTGGATCGAGACGGGTATGCACGTCAATCAATATTTCTAAATCATCGCCGAATGCGCTGCGGACAGCTGCCACCTGACTAACGCAGTTTTGGATGGCGCGTTTGGGTTCAAACGTCCCGCTGCCAGCGTTATCAACCACGCTCCATCGGACGAACTTCCAGCCGGCTTCGTAGGTTTGGCGACAGTTTTCAACAATCGCGTCTATTGAGCCACCACCGTTGTGCGGGTAGCAGACGACCTTATCTCTGGTGCGTCCACCTAAAAGTTCGTAGACAGGGACGTTCAGTGCTTTGCCTTTGATGTCCCAGAGCGCGATGTCTACGGCACTCACGGCTGCGGATTGGACAACACCGCCGGGGAAAAAACCCCCGCGGAACATAACTTGCCACAGATGCTCAATTCGGAACGGGTCTGCACCGATAAGAAACGGCTCAAACGATCGGATGACTTCGGCTAAGGCGAGTGAACGGCGGCGGAGTCCGCCTTCGCCGACACCATAGATGCCGGCATCGGTTTCGACCTTCACGAAAAAGTGACCATCCGCTGATACAAACGATTTAACATTGGTAATCTTCATATTTTACCCTCAACCTAACAGGTTTGCGGTGTCCTTGAAGAAATCCGCAGAAATCCGCAGAAATCCCCTATCAAATACCCCTATCAAATACCCCCAGCAAATACCCCCAGCAAATACCCCAGATGCGACGTGCATCATGCAACGCTACACGGTATCTAACGTTGGCGTATTGTCCTGACAATAGACCGGGCGGAAGAGCGTCTGGCGTTTGAACGGCATCTCTTCGACGTGCTTCGGATGCGGTTCCCATTTGTGCCACTTGTTTCCAACGGTGTTATAGCAGTGGAAAATTGCGACCCGATCGACTGCTTCGTCTGTCCACTTCGCGCCGGTATGTGTGATCGCCTCTGTGAAAACGAGCATGGAGCCGGCAGGACAGCTATAATCCTCCCACAACGGAGAATTACGGTCTTCTGTTGATTTCGGTGCAGGGAACGCGCCTTTATGGCTTCCTGTGAGGAACATCGTGCCACCGCCGCGTGCTTGGACGGGGTTGAGTTCCCAGACGACCCGTGTCAATCCGCTATGTGCGCTATCGTGGTGCAGGTGATACGTATGCGAATTGCCAGGAAAGTTGAGCATCCCGCGTCCCCCGTGTGGACGGAAATTATCGTGTCCGTTCGCGCGGATAGTTAGGAATGTGCCTTCCAGCCGGAATCCGTAGCAATTCTCATTGGCATACCCGGAGGTCAGAAATTCGTTCATAAATCCAAGCACAACGGGATGATCCGTTAGCGATTCCAAGGGACCCCCGATAGAAGATCGATGGTGTTCAGGGATCGACGCGGGGTCTCGGCTGAGTTGGTAACAGAACTCGCGCATCTCTTTAACTTCTGTTTCGCTGAGGATGCCCGGAAATAGGAGCCACCCGCGTGTATCAAAGAGATACCGTTGCTCTTCCGTAAGTGGAGTCGGTGGTAGATTGTCTGCGTTTGTCGTAGGGTTCGGCATGGTTTTTCCTCCTATTCATACAAGCGTTCATCTTCTAAGGATAGCCAGGTACCGTAGTCGCGCGGCATGTCTTTTATGTCGCCTAAGCCGGCTTCGGCACGCCATTTTAATAACGGATGCTCCCGGTTTTTCTGGGGCAAATCAACACGGGTGCCGTAAACAGCAGACTCGAAGATTGCCATCAAAATCTCAATAACGTGGCGACCCTCTTCGCCGTTCGACTCGTGTTCGCGGTCTTCGTCGAGTGCATTCACATATTCGTCAACGAAGCAGTAATCATCAGCGTCCGCGCCCTTATCTGGATCAAAATGCGCTGGATAGATAGACGCAAGTGCTTGCCACTGGTCGTGCGTGCCATCGGGGACGAAATGCGGTGTGGGTAACCACCACGATCCTTTGAGTTCCGACCAGAGGAGCCTCCCTTCAGTGCCGTAGAGTTCCATGACGTACGCATCGGTATCAACTTTCGGAAATCGGTGCTGGATAAGGGTGCCGGTAACGTTTCCATCGAATTGGAGCGTTGCGGTAGCATATTCGCCAGCGACTGTGCCCATACCTGCTGGTGAAGGGAGTACATCAGCGTGTCCAAGGGGACGTCCGCCTGTTGTCACCTGTGCTACGACGCTCCGGCACTTCCCACCGAAACGGAGCATGTTGTTAACCACATGCGTTCCGATGTTCATTAACCCGTAACCAGCGTAGTACCCCTTCCCGCTGGCGTAGATGTAGCGGAGGTCCCCGATTTTTCCTTCGGCTAAGGCCTGCGCGATTGCCTGCATCGAGGGACTGGTGCGCCGTTGATGATGTACGGCGACGCGCGCGTTTTTGGCTTTCGCTTTCGCCAGCACTTCATCGGCTTCAACGAGATCGATGCAAAGCGGTTTCTCTACTTCGATATTTACGCCGTGTTCAAGCACACGCATACAGAGCGGATAGTGCATCTCCGTTGCTGTCGGGATAGCAACAATATCTGGTGCCGTCTGCTGGATCATCTCGTCTAAATCGGTGAAGTGTGCTGAGACGTTCACGATTTTGCCGAGGGTGTCTAACCGTTCTTGGACGAGGTCGCAGAGTGCCACGATTTCAGTACGGGGGTGCGCGTGATACGCCTTTGCTGCCGAGGTGCCGCGACTTCGACACCCTAATATGGCGATGCGATAAGTTTTCATAACGCCTCTTATCCTACTAATTCCTAAATCCCAAAAATCACAGTTCTGACATTTTCAACAATTGAATGCCTCTGTGCTGCTTCTGACAATAATGTGATAATATTAACTTGTTTGGGATTTGCTGTCAAGTTTTTTGTTGCCTGTGCTTCATCAAGATTTTCTACAACATCATACAACTACATTTTGGGGCGAGCCTTCAAGAAAGGCGATGATATTATCCACCGCGCCCTCGTTCAGAAGCGCAACACCTTCAGGGGTCATATCCGCACAATGCGGTGTTAGAATAACCTGTTCACACGCCAAGAGTGGGTGGTTCGCAGGCAGCGGCTCTTGGTCGTAAACATCAATCGCAGCACCACCGAGGTGTCCACTGTTTAATGCACGGATTAGGGCATCGGTGTCAATCACCCCGCCACGGGCAACGTTGATTAAGAGCGCGCCCGGTTTCATCAAGTCGAATTCACGCTCACCAATGAGATGATGGCTCTCCGCTGTCAACCTAACATGTAGACTGACAACATCGGCAGTTTGGAGAAGTTCATCAAGAGCAACAAACCGAACCCCAAGTTCCGCTGCGCGTGTTGCTGAAGGGTGATACGTCCACGCAATAACGGTCATCCCGACTGCGCGTCCGAGGCGTGCCATCTCTGTCCCAATATGCCCGGTACCGACAATCCCTAAAGTTTTCCCTTGCAGATAGACGTTGTCCATACGGGGCCAGACGCCCGCTTTCATAGCCGCTGTCAGGAACGCTGCCCGTTTCGCGAGCGCGAACATCAGCCCGAACCCGTGTTCCGCGACAACCGGCGCGGTGCGTCCGGGTTGATTGCAAACAGTAATCCCCCGCGCTTTCGCCTCCGCAAGTCCAATCATATCCGTTCCGATGGAGCAGAGCGAAATTAACTTAAGTTTAGGGAGTTGACGTAGGAGCTCTGCGGGCCACTTGACGAGTCCACGCGAATTGATGAGGATATCTGCATCTTCGGCGCGGCGGAGTTGCTCCGCGTCCGTCTCGGGTCGGTCAATGTAGAGCACAACATCGCCGTAAGGTTTCAGGCGTTCGAGATGCGGCGAGCCTTGGATTTGCGGCGGTGAATCCCCAGGCACAACAATCTTCAATTTATTTACTGTTCGCGAGGCATTAGGGACAGTTTTTTGTTTCATAGCAGCTCCGGTATAATGCGACTATCTCCTCAGCAGTCGCCTGTCGCGGATTGTTCGCAGGACTTCCGCTTGCGATAGCATCCGCTGCCATCTGTTCAATCACATCTTCAAATGCTTCTTTGTCAATCCCAATTTCGCCGAGTCGCGGCATCTGGGTATCGGTGACGAGCCTCTCTACGGCAGCAACGGCTGCGTCTGCCTGCTGCATCGGCGATAATCCGTCAATCGGTTCACCCATCGCACGCGCAATATCTGCAAAGCGGGCCGGGGCACCGACAACACTAAACGCCATCACATCGCGCAGCAACACCGAATTTGAGAGTCCGTGATGAACGTGGAAATACGCACCGATCGGACGCGACATACCGTGGACGAGAGCAACAGACGAATTGCTGAACGCCATCCCTGCGATAGACGCACCGATCATCATATCCGTGCGTGCGGGAATGTTTTCGCCATCCGCCCACGCCTGCCGTAGCGACCCTGAAATCATTTCAATCGCCTTCAACGCGAGCGCATCAGTTATCGGCTGTGCGCGTTTAGAGATGTACGCCTCAATTGCGTGCGTCAACGCATCCACACCGACTGCTGCGGTCAGGTGTGGTGGTGTTGTCACGGATAACAACGGATCCACAAGCGCGACAGATGCGAGTAAACAGGCACTACTGAGCATCATCTTAACATTCTGATCGGTATCTGTAATAACGGTAACTTTGGAGACTTCGCTGCCGGTGCCGCCTGTCGTCGGTATCGCGATAAGGGGTGCACCGGGATTCGGGATCTTATCCACACCCATATAATCGGCGAACTTTCCTATAACACGTTCCGGCTTGCAAGCCGCGCCAGAAGGACCACTGTTTGTCAGTATCATGGCGATGCCTTTTCCGCAGTCGATCGCGCTGCCGCCGCCGATGCTTACGATCAGATCACAGGTTTCGTCAAGGTATTGTTTGAGTCCATCTTGCACGTTTTGTAAAGTCGGATCGGGTATCACATCAGCGAAGCAAGTGCTACTGATTCCAGCAGCGTGTAAATTTTGGGCGATCTTGTCTGCATATCCGATCTTGGCGATACCCGGATCGGTCACGATGAGCGCGTTCGTTGCACCGAGCCGTTTCGCTTGTTCACCGACTTTCTCGGACGCACCTGCCCCGGTAATTATTGTGGATGGGAGTGTTAATGTCGTAGCCAATTTTCAATTCCCTGTCGTAGTTTTCTGTTCAACCAAGTAAATCAATAGCCATATTAGATTGTTAAAGCGATTAAAGGCACATCGCTGACCTGAAATGGTCATTTGGATACTATTTCCGTATCAACATCTTCCGTGTTGCGGTGAAGTTTCCTGCTGTTAAGGTGTAAAAATAAACACCACTCGCGACAAGTTCACCGAGTTGATTTTTGCCATCCCAATATCCCGCGCGGTTGCGGGTCTCATAAACGCCTGCTGGTTGTTGCCCGAATTTTAGCGTCCGAACGAGTTTCCCATCTGCAGCGTAGATAAATATGTTGACCTCCGCAAGCTCCGCTAACTGATACGGTATCCATGTTTCTGGATTGAATGGATTTGGGTAATTTGGCAAAAGGGACGTTTCTTGGGGTGTTAATACTGCCAAAAGGTGTTTTAGGAAGAGAATGCCACGTTGCGAAGTTATGTTAGCAATATCTAATCGCTGTGCCTGTCTGAGCCATTGCTGCACGTCGACTATGGTGAGCATTTCAATCGCTTGTGAATGTGCAGAGGGTGCAGCTGCAGCATTACCCAACGCGCCAGCAACAAGGACAAGATCTACAATATTGACAACGCCATCGCCATTCACGTCCGGTGCATCTCTGCCAAATCCATTAGCAACCGCAACCAAATCAATGACGTTAACGACACCATCGCCGTTGACATCCGTAGGCGTTTGGGATACAGGTGTGCCAGGATCCACAACTACGTGTTCTGTTCCGGGTGTGCCATAACTGGGTGGAAGAAGGTTTACCCGCCCCGTTGATGCCCGCCAACTGCTCACAAGGGTGCCATCTGGAACGTCCCGTGTTTCGTAATTAATCGTCCGATACATGGAGATTAGCGGTTGGTTTTGGGCAGTATTTCCGTTCTGCCCCGGCACTTTCCAGTCTCGATTGCTCACCCGATCGATAACTTTCCAAAACCCCTGAACATTTTCCCTTTCACCGCTATTGTCGTAACTGAACCGAAAAGCCCAACCAGCCCCCCATGACCCAGGGTCAAGTGTGATAGCGTTTGGCGTGGTGTTGTAAAGTTCAATCCACTGGTCAGCAGTGGAATCCCCATTAAGACCCCACATGATTTCGCTGATAACCACATCGCCGAAGTTGGCATTTGTCAGTGTAACGAGTTCTATCGTACCCCCTCGCTCAAAAAATCCTGTGAGATTGTCGCTGTGTGGCAGTGTATCAAAATTGAGACTTTTCACCTTAGTAGGAGTTGTGGGGTTCAGACGAATGCCTCCCACTGTTCCGGTGGCGGGATCATGCGTTTCTCTACTATAAACGACAAAATTACCACTCTCGATTACGAAAGCTTCATCTGAAGCCAGCACAAATTCCACAAGCGCTATATCAGGGATAGTGGTAAGCGAATTGCCACCCACAGAAAGGGTCTTAAGATTCACCAACTTTGTAAGGGAGCTTACATCGCGAATTTGATTGTATTCAAGACCTAATTCCTCTAATTGTGTCAATCCAGCAAGTGGCGTGACATCGCGAATTTGATTGTGGCTAAGACCTAATGCCGTTAGCTGCGTTAATCCTGTGAGCGGGGAAACGTCGCGAATTTGATTGTGGCTAAGACCTAATGCCGTTAGCTGCGTTAATCCTGCAAGCGGTCTAAGATCGCTAATTCGATTGCCAAATAGACTTAAATCCCTTAGATTGACTGCATGCTCAAGCCCAGTCAGATCTACTATCTCGGACCAGTTCCCCTCAAGTCTCCTTCTTAAAGTCAGCATATCCAATTGTGTAACGGCATCTCCGGGAGCGAAGTCGAGTGTTTCTCGGACTGCTGCTGCTAAATTTGTGTCTGGTATTGACACAACTTCGGGGGGAGGCAGCACGGAAGCAATATCGATCGAGAACTCCTGCTCTGTGAAGTTTCCATGTATATCAGTGACCTGCAGCCATACTTTGGTAACAGCAGTTGTGGTACCCCCTGATAATTTACTCGTAACAAATTCAACGGTATTGTTCTCTCCGCTTAAAGACTCACAATCAATTATTTGCCGTCCACCTAGAATTTGATCAGTTATATCCGCCTGCAGCTGTGCTTGGTGAAGCCCATCCGGATCTTTTATCTCAAATCGGAGACGGATAGCATAAGACGGTGCTGCAAGTGGGGGCAGCATCTGAATTGTGGTTGGGGTGTTGGATGAAATTGAAGTTTCGTTGAAATAGCGATTGGCATCCAGCCATTCAGCCGCACAGAAAGACTCGAGCATAGGGTCACCACCGATAAAACCAGGGTCTCGATAATCATGTTGCAAGCCAAAAGCGTGTGCAAGTTCATGGGCAACAGCAGGATTGTCATTGGTCGGGACAATTGCTCGTCCGCTTGCCCCGTCATTACCCCAACCTCCCTGACCACATATTCCATCCCTAAAACAGACGAAAAAGACACCTTCGGGGTCCGGAACGGGGTCGAGAATACCTGTATCTATCGAGACGAGATAGATATTTTTGGATAGATCAAACTGTTCTGGTAATTCATCCCAAACGCTCCAGGGTGAATCATGGTAATGAACTGCAGCAAACTGTCCGTTCAGATGATGCACCACAGCATTTCCGCTGACATCGGTTTCAAACTGAAAGGTTTTTCTCCCGAATCCGTACTTTTCCAGCAGATCCGCAAAAAGCAACTGGGCATCTTTTATTTCTTTGTCCAACTTTGTGTCTATATCTGGTTGCGATGTGCGATCGTTCGGCAGAAAGTAAATCAGCCGGATCATATTCTTGGGTTCAGTGTTTTGCGCAAAACTAGGCGGCAAACACACGATTGTCACAAGTAGGATTGTCAATACGGAAAATAACGTTATTCTCATTTTTATTGTGAGGTCTCCTGTTTTCGTGAATGTTCGGGCGGGCGATAAATCGCCCTACTACAAATCTAAACTAATGCCGGAAATGACGGACACCCGTCAGCACCATTGCCATGCCGTAGGTATCCGCAGTTTCAGTTACAGGCGCGTCATTCACAGAACCCCCCGGTTGGATAATCGCGCGAATACCTGCTTCACCGGCAATGTCCACACCGTCTGGGAACGGGAAGTAGGCATCCGAAGCCAACACGGCACCCTTCGCCTTTTCGCCTGCCTTCCGTATAGCGATGATCGCTGCATCCACCCGACTCATCTGCCCCGCACCAATACCGACGCTCTGTGTGCCTTGCGCCAGTAAAATGCAGTTGGATTTGACGTGTTTGCACGCCTTCCACGCAAATAGCAACGATTTTATCTCATCGTCTGTCGGCGGACGTTTGGTAGCAACCTGTAGCGCGTCTGCTTCCATCTCATGAACATCAGGATCTTGGACGAGCACGCCGCCGGTAATATTGCGAATCTGCATAGTAGCAGGCACACTCCGCTGGGTTTCCGTAGCAAGCGACCCGACTTCAAGGATAGGACGGCGTTTGACACGCGACAACGCACGCAACGCTTTATCGGTATAACTCGGTGCAATAATCGCGTCAATTTTGACACCAGCGTTTGCGGCTTCCCGAATCGTGTTCGCCGTTTGGATTGTCACTTTGCGATTTAGTCCGATAATGGAACCGAAGGCAGAAGTCCTGTCACATTCCAACGCGTTCACAAAGGCATCTTGTAGGTTGTCAGCAGTGGCAAGTCCGCACGGGTTATTGTGTTTGATGATGGCACACGCGGGACTCTTAAAGTCCTTGACGATCTCCAAAGCGGCTTCTAAATCAAGGAGATTATTGAAGGAGAGCGGTTGTCCGCTTAACTGGTTTGCCCACGCTGCGGAGGGGCCTGGCGTAGTTTCGGTTCTGTAGAAAGCGGCGCGCTGATGTGGATTTTCGCCGTAGCGGAGCGTACGTTCCTTCTTGAAATGGAGTGTGAGTGCCTCGTCAAATTCGTCGGTTGCCTCGCCCTTACTATCAATAGAATCCAAATGCGTAAGATAAGCAGCGATTGCAGTGTCATAGTGAGCCGTATGCGCAAATGCTGCTTTCGCCAATTCAAAACGTCGTTCTTCCGAGAGGCAGCCCTCATTGGCATCCAAGTCAGCGATAATTTGTGCGTATTGGCTCGGATCGGTGAGGGCGGCGACGTGTCGATAGTTTTTCGCAGCGGCACGAATCATCGTTGGCCCCCCGATGTCGATGTTCTCAATCGCTTCGGAGCGCGTTACATCTGGCTTGGCGACGGTCGCCTCAAACGGGTATAGATTGCATATCACCATGTCAATGGAACCGATGCCGTGTGTTTCCGATTGTGCGGTGTGTTCGGCGTTATCCCAGTCAGCAAGGAGACCGCCATGAATTTTCGGATGAAGGGTTTTGACCCGGCCATCCATCATTTCAGGAAAGCCGGTATAGTCAGAGACATCAAGGATGTCAATTCCTGCATCTCGGAGATGTCGGGCGGTCCCGCCTGTAGAAAGGATTTCTACACCACGTTGTGTCAGCGAGTTGGCTATCGCTAAGAGGTCAGTTTTGTCATAGACGCTGATGAGCGCGCGTTCTATTCTTTTCATTTTTTCTCCTTTAGACAACGTATCGCGGGAATCCAAACCCATCGTTTGCGACGTGACTTCGCGCCGGGATCTGCGCGCGGTTCGGTATAATCAGGTCCATTTCCGATGTATTCTCAATGACAGTCCCGTCACCAATGCGCACCTCATCCCCGATATAAATGCGCCCAGGGTGATCCGATGCCCCACGGATAGTCCCAATAACAACCGATGAACCGATACGGCAGCGCTGCGCAATTTCAACGAACCCGTAGATTTCGGTGTTAGTGCCTATCGTACAATAGTCGTCAATTTGGACGGGTCCGAGAAGACTGGTATCGGTGCCGACCTCAACAAAATCGCCGATGACGGGGTGCCGTTGCTTGACTTTGACGCTCAAGCCGCCAAATGTGCTCGGATAGATAACGCACCCCGAACCGATAATGCCTGTCTGCCCGGTGGTTACGCCGCGATGCGGATGTTCAAGGAAATTAGCGTCCCCGATCTGCGTTTCTGGGTGTAAATCGGCTTGATAGTAGCGTCCAGCGAGTTCCGAGATCGCACGCGGCAACAACGGGACAGGGACTCTCTGGATGTCCGGACTCTCTTCGGGCGGTTCAGTGCGTGTCAATGCATGAGCGACATCGTGGTAAAAGAGCACACGCCACCCGGGGTAGGTGCTTCCGACCAACTGGAGCTGATAATCCAAAACGGAGGCGAGATTCAGCGTGCCGAGAAAGTCTTGATACGGTTCAAAGGTGCGTTCCTGAATTGCGGTGTCAATTTGGGAGCGGAAATCAATGGCTGCGAGTTTTTCGCGTGAGATACCCGTGTGGAGCAGGTAGGCATCCCAGACAGCTGGGTCTTTGAGAGAGGCGAAGCGATTCCAGAGCGCCCGACTTTTGAACCGTGGCAACTCCCAGAGGAGTGAAAATACCGTTTCAAGCGCAACATCAAGATGCATTTCATCCGTAACAGCCAAAAAGGATTGTGCGACCATGGCATAGAGTTGATCCACCACCTCTTCGATGGCTGCCGAGAGTTCGCGTTGCTGGTGCTCGAGATGCGGCGCATTGTGGGACCCGGGGGCAACACATTCCAGCAAATTGCCGAGCACGGTTTCAAGGATATCCCGATTGACGAACCCACGCCCGGAACGCTGTGCTAACCCTTCACGGCTCATACTGTCAATACGTAAAACGTCCAACTCCGACTGACTATAGATCGGACGCAGCCGTTCTAACGTTTGGGTGAGCAGCAGCTTTTTTCGTTGTTCATACGAGGCATCAAAAAGTGTCGTCTCAGACATGTTTTTAACTTTCCTTGCAGAAAACTTCCTGTGCAGCGGCAACCCCAGCACCGAGCGGAATATCGTAACCGATTTCCACTAAACCCCGTTCCAAAGCAGAAATAGCGACAATAACGTCATTTTCATTCATCCAACCGAGGTGGGCAATTCGGAGAATTTTTCCACTTAACTCGCTCTGACCCCCCGCATAAGTGATACCGTGTTCGTCGCGCATCAGATTGATGAACGCTTTCCCATCAATTGATTCCGGTAACCGGATTGAGGTTACGGTATTTGCTGGCGATGCTGCGAAAAGCGAAAGCCCTAACGCTTTAACCGCACTTCGGGTCGCAGCCGCCAAGCGACTGTGACGCGCAATGGTATTGCGGGTACCCTCTTCACAGATACGATTTAGCGCGCACTGAAGTCCTGTCAGCAGCGTCACCGCAGGCGTGTAGGGGACAGACCCCGCTAATCCACTCTGATATGCTTTACGGAAGTCAAAGTAATATTTCGGCAGGTCAGAACGTTCAACTGCGTCCCACGCACGCTGATTGAGTGCTATGACCGATAGCCCCGGTGGGGTCATCAACCCTTTTTGTGTACAGGAAACAACGACATCCACACCCCAATTGTCCATCTGTAAATCGTCAGCACCGAGCCCACTGATCGCATCAACAATCAAGAGCGTTGGACGGACTCGCGTCAGACGCGCCAACGCCTCAATGTCATGTAGCACACCCGTAGAGGTCTCACAAAGTGTTGCGTAAACCGCTTTGGCATCGGGATATTGCGTTAGGAGTGTCTCCACCGCCTGGGGGTCAACAACATTTCCGGACGTTACGTCAACCGGTATAATGTCAACGCCGAAGGCGGTACAGATGTCGCCCCAACGTTCTCCGAATTTACCACTCCGGATCACAATCACCTTGTCTCCACGAGACAGTAGGTTCGCAACCGCGCCTTCCATACCACCGGTCCCGGATGATGTTAAAAAGAGGACATCGTTCTCGGTTTGGAAAACGTGTTTGAGTTTTGCGAGAACGTCTTTAATTAATGCAACAGTCTCTTCGCTGCGATGGTAATCAATCGGTTCTGCCATCGCCAATAATGCTTCGGGCGGAATCGGCGTGGGTCCGGGTGTAAAAAGCCACTTCTTTTTCATATTTTTATAGCGTTTGTAGGTTGGGTTGAACGCAGAGGAACCCAACAAGAGCGTTTGTAGGTTGGGTTGAACGCAGAGGAACCCAACAAGAGCGTTTGTAGGTTGGGTTGAACGCAGAGAAACCCAACAAGAGCGTTTGTAGTGCGTTTGTAGGTTGGGTTGAACGTAGAGAAACCCAACAAGTGCTCTACAATTTACACTTTAGGCGGTATTGACCGCTATAACCGTTTTGCCTTCAACGTTAACCATAACCCATTCTTGGTCGAGGAGCTCACAGAGCTCTATAATTGCTGTGCGTTGCGCCGCGCTATCCATCGGTACTTCGATGGTAAGTGTAGCGAATTCTTCACGCTGCATCGCCCCGTCTTTATCGAATTTCATCGGCGTAATCTGAATCTTTTTCAATTTTGCATCCATAATTTTTCCTTTCTATAGATATATTGCTCCGCTGGAGCAAAACGGTTAGAAACCGCACCTATCGGACTTTAATTAGACATGAACGACGCGAGCGCAATGCATTCTCCGTTACGATGGGCGGATTCCCAGCCAGCCAAAACAGGTGCTAAAGAGAACAAGCCGTCGTGGTAATCGCTCTGTAAAATGCTTGCATCATCGGTCAATATAGCGCGGATAAAGGTTTTATCCTGTTCTAACCAGGGGTCGAATTCGTCCGCCTGATAAAGGATTTCGCCATTGACCTCAATTCTATCGTATTGGTAAATTTCAAGGCATCCGCCTTCATAGAAGACCGTAAACCACGGTTCGCCTCTCGGACTGGGACCCGATGAGACGAAACAGAGCGTCATCGTAGCCCCGTTGTCAAAACAGTAATTGAAGCTTGATGACAAAGCTGTTGCGTAAGCGGGACGTTCACAATAGAAGGCTTGCGCCCGTACGACATTTAACCCCGTCATAAATCGGCTATAATCGGTTGCATGAACGCCCCAATCGAGGGCACGTCCCCCGGATTTATCCATCTCCGCCCACCAGCTTTTAGCACCGCCATCTTTTAAAGGCGGCAACCCGCCGAAACTCTGGAAACGGACATGCACAATCTGTTTATCCGCCAAGAATCGACGCGCCTCTTGAAAGAGCGGACGGTACCTTTCACGAAATCCAACGGTACTGATAACGCCTGCTCGCTGAATAGCGTCATCTATTCGACGGGCGACTTGCATCGTGATGGCTTGTGGTTTCTCACTGAAGAGGTGGATACCCTTTTCCACCGCGGTCGCTTCAACATCGGTCCGGACGTACGCTGGCACGATAGAGTATAACACATCAATGGCTTCAGCATCAAGCATTTTATACGCACCGCCATTCCCGCTATGATAGACACTCGGAATCTTGAACTCGCCAGCAATTTCTTGTGCTGCTTGTGAATTGCTATCACATGCAGCGACTATATCCACTGCGCCTGTCTGTAGCAGGTTCGGAATGCGCGTCCGTTTGGCGAAATTGCCACACCCGTAGATAGCGACCCGGAGGCGTTGGTTTATTGACACGTTAACTGTTCTCCAATTTTTGGTCTTTCGGCGTTTATCTGTTTCCCTAACTGTCGTTGAAATTGGATGCGACCAGCACTAAGTCCTGAATATTCACCACACCATCACCGTTGACATCTGCAGGACCTGCGGCAGTCTGTCCGAAATTCGAGGCGACCAATACCAAGTCTTGGATATTCACCACACCATCACCGTTGACATCCCCCGTTATTTCAGGAACAAAAGGTGGGAACTCCCACAAAAGAATCGTGCCATCCGCGCTTCCGCTTGCAAGTGTACCGCCATCCGGCGAGAGGGCAAGCGTGTTAATAAAAGCCGTATGACCCACGAGTGTATCGCGGAGTTGGCCTGTTTGGATATCCCACAACCGAATTGTTTTATCCCAACTTCCGCTGGCAAGTGTGCCGCCATCCGGGAAGAATACAATGGATTTGACTCGATTTGTATGTCCCGTAAGGATCGTAGGGGATCGCTCTGCCTGTGTATCCCACAACCGAATTGTTTTATCCTGACCGCCACTGGCAAGCGTACCCCCATCAGGACTAAACGCGACAGTATCAACGGGACGCGTATGTTCTTCCAACGATACTTGATGCTCTCCGCTCTCTACATCCCACAAGTGAATTGCGTTGTCTTGCCCACCACTGGCAAGTGTCCGACTATCTGGACTGAACGCAACAGAATAGACTCTGGCACTTTTGAGGGTCGCTTTGTGTTCATTTGTATTCGCATCCCACAATCGAACTGTGCTGTCCCAACTCCCGCTTGCAAGTGTACTACCGTCCGGACTAAACATAATAGATTCTACACCAAACTTATGGCTCGTGATAAGTGCTTTCGGTAACCGAGTGCGGACATCCCACAACCGTATCGCGGTATCCGGACGACTGCCCCCGCTCGCGAGTGTCCCGTTATCTGGACTGAACGCAACAGACAGAACTCTGCCACCATGTTCAGAGAGTATACCTTGGAGATGCCCGGTATCTGGATCCCACAAACGAATCACCTTATCCTCGCCTACACTCGCGAAGATCCGACCGTCCGGAGAACAGGTAATCTCATTAATAGGGAAAGTATGGCCAGTGATAGTAGACTTATGTTGGAAGGTGCCATAATCCCAAAATTGAATGTTTTGGTCAGCACCTGCACTCACAAGCATCCGCCCATCTGAACTGAATGCAATGGACGTAACTGACCCTGAATGTCCAGTCAAGGTCGCCTTGGTGTGCTTCATGAAAGGATCCCATAACCGAATAGTTTCATCTTCACTGGCAGTCGCAAGCGTTCCGCCATCTGGCGAAAACGCGACAGAAGTGACACCTCTCGTGTGCCCGGCATCGGAGAAGACACCGCCCGCATACCCGGTCAAGGTTGCCTCGTTTTCACCGGTATCTAAATCCCAGAACCGAACGGTGCTGTCCCAACTACCACTGACAAGCGTCTCACCATCTGGACTGAAAGCAATAGATGTGATCCCGAACCTGTGCCCCGTAAGGGCAGTGAGGTGACGCTGCTCCTCTACATTCCATAAACGAATTGTATAGTCTGCCCTTCCACTACCACTGGCAAGCATTCGTCCGTCTGGGCTGAAGGCAACTGAAATGACCGGTCCTGTATGGTTGCTGAGGGTTGTTATGTAGGTGTCTGTATTCACATCCCACAATCGAATGGTTCTGTCCGCACTGCCACTCACAAGGATATCGGTTTTTGGCGAAAACGCGAGCGAAGTAACACCGTGTTTGTGCCCTTCGGGGGATGCTTTCAGTTCACCCGTACGTGGGTTCCACAGTCGGATCGTTCCGTCCCTACTTCCGCTGGCAAGTATCTCACCATCTGTGGAAAACGCGACGACCAAAACCGGCTCTGGGTGCCCCACGAGCAAGTCAATTTCTTCATGCGTCTCAACATCGTAAAGCCAAACCCCGATAGCACTGGCAACTGCCAGCAATTTGCCATCTGGAGAATACTGGATATTTCCGGTTAGCGTGCCTTTTCCGAGACGTGCTTTGGCACCCTCGGGTAAATTCCACTCGGTATAATCTTGGGCAGAGACGTTGAGATAAAACAGTGTTGAAACAAAAAGTATCGTTAAAATCAGCGAACATTTTGGGCGCATGCGTGTGCCTCCTCGCTCTTAACATATTTTTAGAATAGCGGATGCAGACGTTTCTATGGACATTTATTCCCGCCACGGCGGAACATCCCAGGTATTAAACCATTCCCATTTCCAAATAATCTGTTTCTCTGGCATCTCCACTTCGTATTCTATACCCGCAGTGAACGGCAGGAGGTGCGTCCTATCGCCAACGATGGCACGCATCGATTCAATGAACGCCATTTCATCGGTGACGTTCGGGGGCCAGTGTCCCTCTGGAATAGGGTCCGATTTCCGGTCGGTCCGATAATGTGTCGGTATCATGTAACGCGGTTGGATCAGGTCTATCAGCTCGATGAGCCGAGGGGCGAGTCCGGCACCGAGACCGAGTTTCATGTGAATCAAGAAATCCACCTGACCTCGGAGATTTACCAACGCCGGATACGGTTCGTGTAAATCGCCGGTGTGTAAAATCGAGACATTCTTTTTTTTGTGTGTAATAAGATAACCGTTCGTCGGTAGATCCGGAGTCTGGTTCTCGCCACTTTCAATCGTCTCTATGTGAAGATCACCGAGGAGGAGCGTGTCTGAACCTTGAAACGCGCGCGATATCCCCTGCTGCTCGTTGAGATGTTTCGGGTAAAGAATCTGCACTTTATCAGCAGGTACATGTTTAGTAATCGGTAAGTCGCGTTCAAACGCGGCATCGCCATATTTTTCTGCGATGGGTTGTGCGGGTGTCATGCATCCCGGATTGACGAAGAGTTTCTTGAAACGCGCGCCCCGACATAACTTCCGTAAGGTTAAGGGGTGACAATGGTCGAAATGTTCGTGGGAGATAAAGATATAGTCGTATATCGGTTCGGCATCTGCTAAGTTCTGATTGAAAAGGTATGGATCGAATGCGATATTAATGTCGCCGAAGCGAACGTCAAATGCCCCGCATCCCCACCATCTGAGAAATATATTGTTCATTGGAAAATCGTGCTCACTTCATTAACCACATTTTCCGAACACTGTCGGTAGTGCCTGCCTTGAATTGGTAAAAATAGATGCCACTGGCGACGGTTTCACCCTCTCGGTTTTTGCCATCCCAGTAAAGCGCTTTTTCGCCACGCACCTGATGCCCCAGGTTAAAATTGCGAATCAGTTCACCTGTTTGCGAATAGATTGCGATCTGGACATCAGTAGACTCGGAGAGCCGGTACGGAATCCAAGTCTCCGGATTAAACGGATTCGGATAGTTTTGAAAGACCTCGGCAGCTTTAACCTTGCCCCATGTTGTGCTCAGTTTTCCAGTCGCTTCAACCGCAGTCTCTACATCACCCGCTTCCGTAAAAATGTACACATCCCCGCCATAAGAGAACGAATACGTTTCAACAATCCCGGAGGGCCACGCCAAGGTAATAGAACCCCCTTCATGTCCACCCATACCAAATTCGAGTTCTAAACTGTCACTGCCCAAAAAACCTGTGCCACAGATTAACTCTTGCGTCTGAACCTGATTACCGGCTTTCACTGTCACCCGTGTGCCGATACCGTCGCGGTTACTTTCTGTACCGATCAACCGAATTTTGATGCGTCGGTTTTTAGGTCTACTATCGCGTAGCTGTAGCTCCTCAAATTCGGGTGGATGGTCAGAATGACGGACAGGATCCAGATTGTTTTGAAGAAGCGTATTGCCCGTGTTACTAACGACATAGAAATCCACATCGCCATCGTTATCAAAATCGCCTGCAGTCGCGCCCCGTGCGACGGCATCAACAGCGACATTGAGCGCATCGGCACGGTCAACAAATTGCCCGTTTTGATTGTGATAGAGACGGTTGCGATTGGTTTTCTGTGAGCCATCAACATCGCCGTTGACGACGTAAAGATCGCGGTAGCTGTCGTTATCAAAATCAACGAAACTGGCGTACCAACCGACCCCTTCGTTTGCGACCCCAACAGCTTCAGCGACATTTGTGAACGTACCATCACCGTTATTTCGCCAAAGGAGATCGGCATCATAGTTGGTGATGAAAAAGTCCAGATCTGTGTCGTTATCATAGTCACCGACGCAGAGTCCCATCGCACCTGTCGGTTTTCCATTGACTTCGGTTACGATACCGGACTGTTCCGAAACATCTGCAAAGGTGCCATCGCCTCGGTTACGATAGAGTTTGTCCGGTCCGTGATCGTTTGCAACGAATAGGTCCTGCCAAGTATCGCCATCGTAGTCGAAGAAGATCGCGCCCCAAGCGATGCCATCATCATCAACGCCGGCGATTCCTGTCGTTTGTTCAAAAGTCCCGTCCCCACGGTTGCGGTAGAGGACGTTAGTTTTCGGGGCGGGATTTGGGTTTAAGAGGGACGGTGCGCGTCCCCAATTAGCGATATAGATGTCCAACCAGCCATCGTGGTCATAATCAGCGACAACGGGACCGGTACCGTGTTTTTCGTCAGCAACGCCTGCATGCTCGCTCACATCTGTGAAGGTGCTATCTCCGTTGTTCTCAAAGAGAAAGTTGGGTCCAGCGCAAGTCACATAGAGGTCGCGCCAACCGTCGTTGTTATAATCAAACCAGACGCACCCGCGTCCGTTCGGCGTGTTTGCAATGCCTGCCTCCGCTGCCACGTCCGTGAATGTCCCGTCGCCATTATTCCGGTAAAGTGCGTTCGGTAAACCGCCATCACCAACAACGAAAATGTCAAGCCAACACCCGTCATTATCGAAATCAACAGCGGCGGTACCGGGGCCTAACCAAGCCCCGGATTCCGTATCGACGGGTGTTTCGCGTTGATAGACATTTGCGGTTCGACTGAGATCCGTGAAGGTCGGTGCCGCGAGTGCGGAAACACCGAAGGATAGCAAAAAAAGAATCAGATAATACCGCATAATTTGAGTCCATCCTTAATATTGAGCCTTTACTGCTCCCCAAGTTGTTGTCGCTTTGCCCCCGGGTTCAACGGGGAAAGGGTTCAGATTGTCTCTAAAGTATTCGTATTCGACTTCAAGGTTGCCTGCGCCCGCGGCAACACCGGCATAAATTCCGAGCCATAACGGGGGTGTGAGTTTAAATTCGGTCACACCGATCTCAATCCAATCCTCGTTTTCCTTCGTCTTATACCAAGAACTATATTCATCACCATCCTTAGCGAGTCGGAGAAAGAGCTCGGTATCGCCGAACTTCGGTGTGAACCCTGCGTTTCCAGTGAGACCGCCACCACCTTCATTCTGTTTCGTCTGATATTGGATTTGTCCTTTCGGTCCTGCATCTCGCGACCAGAATTTAATGGTTACCCAATTATCATCCGCTGGACTTTTCACAACAAGCCCATTGACACCGGAACTGGTATCCCATGTGGCGAAGAAGTGGGTTTCGACATCAAACATATCGGTGTCGGTTTCCTGATACAACAGATGCGACATATCGTTTGCCCAGAGGTTCCGGTTCGGTTCACTGTCAATATACAAATAATCTTTACGGGTTTCACCGACATCCCATTTCGGGGGTTCGTTCTGCCATTTCCAATTCGGGTTCTGTAATTTTCCCTTCTCAAATGGATCGCCGAACGACTCCGCTGCACCCGCAACGTTCCCGAAAACGAGCGTCAGTAAACACAAAACGACACTATACTTCATAATTTTTTCAAGTTTTGATGCATTTTGCAAACCAAAACTTGTTGATAAAAGTCGGATTTTCATAAGTTTATTTTACCTCCTATTCTCAATTTTAAAACAGATGTGTGAGATTGTCAAGGCAAATCGTTTTTGGTGTTCGTTAATCCCCCTTAATTCCGACAACTACATTCTCAGATGACACATCTGCCGGTATCACGACAAAAATTTTTCCAGATTCAGAATTTTCGCCCTGTTCTTTGAGATACGCCGTTATTTGATTCGCATCAAGGAGAATCGCGCCCTCTGCAACTTCAGGCAGCGGTGTCCGTTCGGATCCAAATTTTCGGATCCATTTGAAGATGGTACTCGGTTCCACGGCGAACATCCGTGCTATATCGCTGATAGACACCCCACGACAGTATAAAAAAACCGCCAAAGCGCGCTGCCATGGAGGTCTCCCGCGCATCGTCTGACGTGTAAACTGAAAACCGCAAGCTTTACATTTGTAGCGTTGGCTGCCTCTCGCCTTCCCATTTTTAACAGCACCACTCCGTTTACAACGCGGACAATTCATTACGGCGCACCCCCTCTTTCAAAATTTGATGTAAGAGATTATAGCACAAAAGGGTTAGCGACGCAATACTTTTACAGAATAATTTCGCTTGCTATTTTTTTTAAGATGATATACGATATGTTATAGGCGGAAATACACCCGCCGAAGACAGATTTTATAGATCAAGATCGTAGGTACGATTAGAATTTTAGTAAGAGCACACTGTGCTCGCGGCGCGCCCAGCGCGTAAAGGAGAACACAATTATGGCAGGGAAACTGAAAGTTGCAGCAGTTGGGTGCGGCGGCATAGGACGTTTGCATCAACTCGGCTATCTGCAACATCCGGGGGCGGAATTGGTGGCAGTATGTGACATAGATACCGCTAAAGCGCAAGCACGTGCCGAAGAACTCAATATCGCCAAGTGGTATCCCTCCATCAAGGAGATGCTTGCACACGAAGAATGCGACTTGGTAGATGTCGTAACCGCCGATCATCTGCACTTTGAACCCGTGATGGAGTGTCTGGAAGCAGGTAAACATGTTATCTCCGAAAAACCGCTATCGCTTTACATCGACGAAGCCGAACAGATGGTGGCAAAGGCAGAAGAGAAGGGCGTTCATCTCGCTATCGATTACAATCGCCGATTCGCACCCGGATACGTCCAAGCACGGAAATGGTTCGACGCGGGCGAAATTGGGCAGACGTATTATTTAGACATGAAACTATCCCAAGGTGGCCCCGCTTCAACATGGAAGGGCGAATATTACCTACTTTACGAATTAGAGACACACGCTATCGACCTGCTCCGATGGTTCGGTGGCGAAATTGTTGCCGTTTGTGCACAGATGGCGAAACCGAGAAAACATGAAGCGCGCGAAGGCGAGGATGCCTGTTATACCACTATGGCTATCTCGTTCCGCTATGAAAGCGAAGTCGTGGCAACACTCTTAGCGAGTTGGGATAGCGATTTTATTCACCCAATTGAACACCTCGAAATCTGCGGCTCCGAGGGTGAAATCGTCGTTGATAACGTACTGACACGCGCAACGCTCATGAAACGCGATAATCAGGTCGTTGAAGAATACCGACCCTCCATCTTTAGAGACGAACAACTCGCCTTTAACGGCACATTCGCCCTACGGATGGCGGCACTTGTTGATGATTTACTCACCGATCAGACACCCGCACCGACAGGGAGAGACGGTTTGCAAGCACTCCGAATCACTGAAGCGATTGTGGAATCATGGAAGGAAAAACGAGAAGTTGCGGTTAAGATTGATTGACAAGATGTAAACCGTTTTTCAGACAAGTCGTTTCTATGTGCAAGGAGGAACAAATCATGAAACGCCATCTGTCTTTTTTAACTGAAATGCGTCAGTCCCTACTTTCAGGTGCTTCACATTCAACTGTGTACGCTTGCGTTGCATCGCTGCTCTTCGTGCTGCTATTAATCAGCTGTGGTCCACCGCCGCAAGGACAATACCACGTCCCCGAATCGGCGATCGCTGCTGCCGAAAAGACAACGAACCCGCAATCCGTGCAGAAAAGCAGCGCGAACCTACCACAATCTGCTACTGTTCAACTCGAAAAGATGCCTTACATCAGAAACGCCTTCAAAAAACGCGTGCGCGTCAGTAGCAGAGGTGGCCTCGATGATTTTCACGCCTCGTCCCGTGCACAAATACAGCATAGTGCAGTAGTCGCCAACTGTTCGTTTGATGTTTTAAAGGCATTTATTGCCCAAGGGTGGGCACCTGTTGTGATGATCGAATTTCACGGACGCACCCCGGAAATCTTACCGCTATCACACTACAACGAGCAATTAGGCGAAGTCATCTTTGAGAATCCTACCAACTTGAACAAACGCAGGTTGACCTACAAAGATTTTGAGCAGTCTTGGAGCAGGATCTCACGTAACAAATGTGTTCTCATCACACCGCGACGACTCACAGAAACGGACATCAAGAAAGTGTTAGGGAAATACTTAGCGACAGACACGTTCCAACAGATCAGCGTCCAAAGCCGCTGATATTATATTGAGGAAAAAATTTTGAAAGCTCTTCCGTTTACAGCTGTCACGATTAAAGACCAATTTTGGGCACCTCGGCAACAAACGAATTCCGAGGCAACGATCCCGCATGAACTCACGCAGTGCCAGACGACCGGTAGGATTGATAATTTCGCGAAAGCCGCTGGCTTGGCATCCGGGAATTTTGAAGGGATCTTCTTTAACGATTCCGATGTCCATAAATGGGTGGAAGCGGCATCGTATACACTCTGGACGCATCCGAATCCAGAATGGGAAGCCGACCTGGACGCGGTCATCACAAAGATCGCAGCGAGCCAACAACCCGACGGTTACCTGAACTCCTATTTCACTTTAGTTGAGCCGGAAAAACGCTGGCAGAATCTCGGCATGATGCACGAATTGTATTGTGCCGGACACCTCTTTGAAGCAGGGGTCGCACATTATCAAGCCACGGGAAAACAGACGCTGTTAGATGTCGCATGTCGGTTCGCTGATCTGATAGATAACACCTTTGGTCCCGGTAAACGAGACGGACTTCCCGGACATGAAGGAATCGAACTCGCGCTCGTGAAACTCGCGCGTGTGACAGGCGAAGTACGCTACATGTCGCTTGCAGAATACTTCGTCACACGGCGCGGGCATTCGCCATCAATTTTTGAGAAAGAATTAGAGAACCCCGACCTTCCCGGCGGACTCGGTGCTTATCAACATCACTTCACGCGCGACGGAAAATTTGAGGGGCATTACGCGCAAGCACACCTCCCCATACAGGAACAGACAGAGTGTGTCGGTCACGCCGTGCGTGCGATGTATCTTTACAGTGGTGCCGCCGAGATCGCTTATGAGACCGGCGATACGGCTATCACAAACGCCCTTGAGGCGCTTTGGCAGAACGTCGGAAAACGGTTATATATCACCGGCGGCGTGGGTCCCTCCGGACACAACGAAGGTTTCACGAAAGATTATGAACTGCCGAATTTCTCCGCTTATGCCGAAACCTGCGCCTCTATCGGACTGATATTTTGGGCACATCGGATGTTCTTGTTGCGTGGCGAGTCCCATTTTATTGATGCGTTGGAGACGGCTCTCTACAACGGGGCACTCTCCGGCATCTCGCTCAATGGCACCGGTTTCTTCTATCAGAACCCGTTGGCAAGCCACGGTGATCGGCACCGGCATGCGTGGTTCGGATGTGCATGCTGCCCACCGAATATCGCCCGACTTCTCGCCTCTGTCGGACAATATATCTATGCCGAATCGGACGAAGGTCTATGGGTGAACCTATACGTCGGCGGCACTGCCGATGCGATTGTCGCAGGAAATGTCCCAGTGAGATTGACACAGGAGACCGATTACCCGTGGACAGGCGACATCGCACTGACGATCACGCCACAAGCACCCGCATTCTTCAGTTTGAACCTACGGATTCCGGGATGGTGTGAGCAGTTTACGGCACGTATTAACGGTGAAGTTTACAATGCAGCAGTGAACTCGGACGGCTATCTCTCCATCACGCGAGAATGGCATGCCGGGGATCGTGTGGAACTTCACCTCGCCATGCCTGTTACACGCGTCCACGCGCATCCACTTGTGAGAGAAAATCTCGGACGCTCTGCGTTACAGCGTGGTCCGATCGTCTACTGCTTTGAAGAGGCTGACAATCCCGATGGCGCGTTTCAGACGCTGTCTCTCACCAATAATAGCACAATGGAGACAACATTCGATAGCGACTTATTGGGCGGTGTGACGGTTGTCCGCGGGAAAGGCAGCGTGTTAGATGCCGCTGAGTGGGGCGACAATCTCTATCATACGGGACCGAATCCGAAGCAGATAGATATTACCGCGATTCCGTATTATGCGTGGTGTAACCGCGGCGCAGGTAAGATGGCGGTGTGGGTTTTGTAGTCTTTTCTTTCCATTCAAGTAGCAGGTAGACACAAGTGAAAAACGACCAAACCGACTTTCTCCACATCGGAGAACAGAAAGGTTATATTGAACTTCTCAATGAAGCGACAACAATTCACTATATCGCGCCCGACAAAAAACGTAAATTCACCGACCCCGAAGAACAGGTCCGCGCAAGGTTTTACGTCGAATTAATCGACTATTTTCAATACGATCAAAACCGAATAGATTTAGAGGGAACTGTTCCACGCAGGACCCCTTCCGATCGCGCCGACATTGTTGTTTTCCTTGATGATGATAAGAAAAGTCCGTTTATCGTAGTTGAGTGCAAAAAGGACGCGATTTCTGAGGCAGAATTCAAGCAAGCAATTGAACAGGCTTTCGGTAACTGTAACTCTTTGGGCGGACATTACACGGTTGTGGTTGCCGGGAATACGCGTATTTCTCATGATGTGAAAAATTACAAGCCGGGTGAGCGTACCGAAAATATTATTGCTGACCCACCAATCGGATACGGCGAAGTGCAAGAATGGCGATATCTAAAAAGGATCCCGCGTTCAGAACCTTCTGTCATTGAAAGAGGTGACCTCATTCGCGTCCTTGAGAAATGCCACGACACGCTTTGGCAAGGCGGCAAATTGGCACCTACACAAGCCTTTGATGAACTTGCCAAAATTCTATTCATCAAAATCCGAGATGAAAAGAAACTTAGACAAAAAGGTGAACCTTACGATTTTCAGATTAAGACGCATGAGACCCCAGAATCCGTTGCAAAGCGAATTAACGCGCTCTATCAGGAAGCAAAAGCACAAGACCCGGAAGTCTTTACAGAAAATATTGAGATTGATGACAATAGACTGTTTTCTGTTGTCAGTCATTTGCAAGGGATTAGTCTTAACCAAACCGACTTAGATGTAAAAGGTATTGCGTTTGAGCGGTTCTTGGGTAACTTTTTCAAGGGTGAAATCGGTCAATTTTTCACACCCCGTGAAGTCGTTGAGTTTATGGTGGATATGGTTACACCGCACCACGAAAACCTAATCCTCGATCCCGCCTGCGGTTCGGGTGGTTTTTTGCTGCATGCCATGGATTACATCCGAAAACAGGCATCTGACTTCTACACTGAAGGCACTCCCCAACACTATACCCATTGGCACGATTTTGCCGAAAAGCGACTCTTCGGAATTGAAGTCAACGACTCCATTGCCCGCGTTGCAAAGATGAACATGATTATCCACGACGATGGGCATAGCAACGTCATCAGCAATGATGCCCTTGTCAATTTCGATACCCTCTAGACCAACACAAAGGTTTTGAAAAAGAGAGATTTGATGTAATCCTTACCAATCCGCCTTTTGGCGCAGTTATCAAACAATCCGAATTACCGTATCTTGAAAACTATGAACTCGGCAGGGGGAACGCCTCTCAAAAGACCGAGATTCTGTTTCTTGAACGCTGTTTTGATTTCCTCAAGTGGGGGACAGGAAAGCTCGCGATTATCCTACCGGACGGTATTTTGACCAATTCCTCACTGCAATACGTCCGGGATTACATTGAACGGCATTTCCAAATCCTCGCGGTTGTCTCACTGCCACAGATCGCTTTTTCGCACTACGGTGCCGGTGTGAAGACCTCTATTTTATTCCTCCGAAAATTCTCGGAGCAGGAATATGACCGCTATCAAGCTGCTATCAATCAAATTACTCATAAAAATGAAGCGATCTATATACCTAAAATCACGGCACTTGAAGATGAACGAAAATCGCTTATTGCGAAAGGCTCTCCAGCACAGGTTGATGTAACAGAAACTTATAGACAGCAATTCATCACTATTTTGGAAAATATTGATACCTTAAATCAGAAACTTGACAAAACCCCAACGAAAAAAGTGCAAACCCTCAGTGCCTTTTTCTTCCCAGACATTGATGCCACACCTACTACGGAATTTGAATTGTTCAACGCACAAACCGCACGCGTGGAACTCAAGACACAGACAGATAAACTGAACGCGCTGGAGAAAGAATACAGAGCGGCATTCAAAGCAGCAGCCGATCCGGCGTGGGAAAATCAAATCAAAGCGGAGTCCAAGGAACAGATTGACGCTGTTAAGGAGGAATGGGCAGATAAGAACGCTGAAGACATTCGTGAGTGGGTGAAGGAAAACGCCGATCATCCCATCTTCATGGCGATTGCCGAGCGTATCGGTTACGACGCAACAGGACGCAAAGACGAGATTAACGACCTCAACACAATCTGTGAAGAATACCGAAAATTCACTGAGAACCCAGATTTTTTTCGGGTAAGCCCTGATAGGGAAAATCAAATTTTTCTCACCTATCGGGGCGATATTTTGGGAAGGTTCGATCCGAGTGCTTATCGGTCACTGAGAACAAATAGTATCAATGCCATTAAATCATCCAAATATCAGTCTATAGATTTGAAAGATGTTGTGGAATTTAGAAAAGAGATTGTCATTGATTCTTCCGAATTGCCTTATGTAGGGTTAGAAAACATTCAATCTAATACAGGTTTTTATGTCCCCTCAACCGGAGAAAAAGAATCGTTTAATAGTGCTCTCAAATTTGAAGTTGGTGATATTCTATTCCCAAAGTTAAGACCATACTTGAATAAAGTGCATTTAGCCCAATTTAAGGGCGTTTGTTCGACTGAATTCCACGTACTAAAAGTTAAAGATCTGAATAATTTGTATTTGTCTACCTTTTTGAGTTCAGAGTTGGTGGTTGATCAAACCACGTGCTTAATGACCGGCAATACTTTACCAAGGCTACAACCCAAAGATGTTCAAAGATTGCCGATTCTGGTTCCACCGTCCAACATTCAAAACCATATTGCCAGTTTTATGCGATCCGCCTATGCACAGAAAAAGCAGAAGGAACAACAGGCAGACGCGCTTTTGGATTCAATTGATGATTATGTGCTGACAGAATTGGGAATTGAGATACCACACCAGAAAGATAACAACATTCAAAACCGTATTTTTACTACGATGTCCGGTGCAGTATCTGGACAACGATTTGATCCGGAGATATATTATCGAGTCTATTCACTACATACGAAATCTTACCCGATGGAAAGACTTCAAAATTGTGTTTTCATTAATCCGACGACCTCTTTCCATGGATATGAATTGGACACGAGTGTGACCTTTATCCCAATGGAAAAAGTTTCAGCCAAATACGGAGAGACTGACCTATCCCTATGCAAAGTGGTCGCAGAGGCAAAGGGATATACAAGATTTAGAGACGACGATCTGATTTGGGCAAAAATCACACCGTGTATGGAAAACGGCAAATCTGCTGTTGTTGATAATTTGAAAGCAGGTATTGGATGTGGTTCAACAGAGTTTCATGTTTTCCGTGCGTTAGAGGGGATAAACATCCATTATATTCATGCTTTGTTACGCCTGAGGTCTTTACGAGAACATGCTGCGTTGCATTTCACAGGTTCTGCTGGACAGCAAAGGGTTTCAAGTGAATTCTTTAAGGATTTAATCATTCCAAAGCCACCAATTGAAAAACAGACTGAAATTGCCGATTACATTACCAAAAGCCGCAATCGAGCTAAACAACTACAACATGAAGCTGATGCCATTGTAGAGAAAGCGAAAGAGAGAGCCGAGCAGATTCTGTTAGCGGAAGTATAGGACCAGGGTCATTCAATTATCCATTTTTCGATCAAATTTTTCATCCCCAGGCCCGGTAGGTTCGGTTTCCTAACCGAACCGGATCCTTAAAAAAAGACGTAAAACCCAATAATTTCTTAAAATTGAATGCCTCTGGTATAGGACCAGGGGTATTTAGTTTTACATATTCACCTTGTATCTATGGATATGTCTTCCTCTGTAGGAGCGAGCTGTGCTCGCGATCTTACGGAAAAACGTTAACATCTATAAACGAAAACCAAACTCAAAACCGAAAACTAAATGGTCCTGGGTATAGGACTAAATCAGCTTGAAAAACTGGTAAGGATTAAGTTATCATATTAAGTAACTCAGTTTCGTGACAAATAAAGAAATCAGGATAGTTAAAAAATGGCAGCAAATCTTACGATCTATTGTCTTGGAGAAGTTACAGATTATTTTGAATTTGAGCGACTTTGCCATGACTTGATGTCGCTGGAAGGATATAATTCCATTGAACCCCTTGGTGGTTCCGGTGATAAGGGCCGGGATGCCATTCACGTCAACAAATCTAATGTGACTACTATATTTGCCTATAGTGTCCGTGAAGATTGGAGAGCGAAACTTGCCGAAGATGCAAAGAAAGTTGATAAACACGGTCACGTGTGTCACGAGTTTGTTTTTATCACAACCGCTAAAGTTACAGCACCTCAACGAGATGAGGCGGTTGAATCTATTAAGAAGGAATTCGGTTGGCACCTAGAGCTCTTCGATGTTGAACGCCTGCGAATCCTTCTTGAGGTGAGTCATCCTCGGATTAAGAAACAGCACTCGGCTATTTTTCCCCCAGAATTTCTTGAACTTCAAGATCGGATTGATGACTCAACAAAGCGAAATCATCTTTTTATTAGCTCTATTGACAAGGATGGAGTATTTGCAGATTGGTTGACTAGAAAATTGACAGCAGAGGGATATCCTGTTTGGTCTGAACGTTTCCAATTGCTTGGTGGCGAGACTTACCCCGATGATATTGACGATGCAATTAAAAATCGGACTTTTAGATTTTTAGGTCTGTATTCACAAGCATCACTTACACATCAAGAGGTAATGCGTCAAAGATCACTTGCATTAAACGTCCGGAGTGAGCGGGATCAAGATTTCCTTATACCTTTAAATGTGGATGGTGTAGATCAGACACAGTTGGATAGTGTTACGAAAACCTTAAAGTTTATCCCATTTCAGTACAATTGGGCCGAGGGACTAAAGCAATTATTGGAAAAGCTAGAATCTATTGACTACCCGCGATCATTACCTAACGGAAAGCGCGTTGCAGCAGCATCCTTCTTGGAAAATGATGTCCAATCAGACGAAAAAGAAACCCTGTTTTCAAACTGTTTGCAGGTTCAACAAATACCGACGGTTATTTATCGGTTCAAGACACAAAAGGAAATCCCAAAAGAAAAACTTGATGAACTCAGGTTCGAGTGGAGTTACCGAAGACTTGATCCACATACCTTTCTTAGCTTTCATAAACCTCCCACTTTAATTACCAAAGAATACAGAATAACCGAAAAGGGAGGAGGTCTATGGCCAGAAGTTGAGAGAATAGATGGAATTAGATCATCTAACTTGGTTTCGGAACTTATCCGGAAAGCGTTGATTGTGAAATGTTATCAGAAAGGGTTGCGATACTGTCCTGAAACAAAACGGCTCCATTTCCCTCCGGATCCTGTCAAGAAAAATCCCCTCTACTTTATCCGTCCTGATAATGATTCAGAAACCTATGTGGTCGCTAATGGAAAAAGGAAACACCCATCAGGAGGTGAATACTTATATTCGCTTGCTCCCGACTTTTTTGTCCGTAGAGATCTTTTTGATGATTTCACAGTCCTCATTCGTATTCATGTTCGTCTTTCAAACACACAAGGAGAACCGTTAAAAGGTCATCGTATGATCGTTTCACGACGAAAGCACCTATGTAAAGGCTGGTGGAATAAGGAGTGGTTTAATCGAACTTTGGCTGTCAGTCAGTTCCTTGCAGATGAAAATAAAATAATGATCGGGGAATCAGAGGAAGCACAAATTATTATTGATGCCACTCCGTTTTGTATGAATGTGCCAGTTGGCATTAACGAAAAAGCACTTGATGAACTTAGTCGAGAACGATCAGAATTGATCAGAAACTACGATGAATTTTCAGATGGAGATATTGGCGATGAAGAAATCCAGGATAACTGATTCAATCATAGTATTTGATGAACCAGAGTTAGAATTTCGATATGGACAACGTACGGCTGATCCGCGTGACGGTCTTGCGCTTTTCGGACCTTATGATGCCGATTTGCCATCCAGACCTGGACAGTTATCTTACATTCTTATTGGAACGGACAAAGGAATCACTGCTTTTAAAAAATGGGCGGATGCGATGAATCGTCCCGCCACTTTTGCCCCAAAGGGAAATCAGAGACTTTGGCCTCCATTTCCCGGATTTGAATCCGCATTTTGTTCGCAATGGTCCAGCCAACCAGTTAAGTCTTATGAAATTGATAGGGATCGACTTACTGAAGTCTCTCGTCGTCAAGATGAGTACGAGCGTACATTTGAAGTTGTCAATTGTTACCTTAAAAATTTTCAAAAGGCAGATAAACTTGATGAAAATATTGACGTGGCTATCTGTGTAGTGCCGGATGAAATTTGGAAGAATTGTCGTCCAGAGTCCCAAGTTACGAATCCTACCGGTCAAGAGGTTTCTTCTAAAAGAAAAAGGTCGAGGAAGTTAGGCCAACTTGAGATGTTTGCTAACTACAATCCAGAACAATATCAGTTATCAACTGATTTTCGTCGACAACTTAAAGCGCGTTCAATGCAATATGATATTCCTTTGCAGATTTTGCGTGAATCGACACTGCGGTTGACAGACCATAATGTATTTGGAGAACGGCAACTCACTCCACTATCAGATCGTATGTGGAACATTAGCACTACACTCTATTATAAATGTGGTGGAAAGCCTTGGAGACTTATGACTGCTCGCGAGGGGGTTTGTTACATCGGTATTGCCTTTCGTCGAACTCAAGAAAAAGAAAATACTGCTTGTTGTGCCGCCCAAATGTTTCTTGATACCGGAGATGGTATAGTCTTCCTTGGTGAATATGGACCATGGTACTCATCGGAAGCAAGACAACTTCATTTAAAGAAATCTGATGCATCCAACCTCCTACGTGGCGTTTTAGAAACTTACGAGGAACGTGAAGGTAAGCAACTTAAAGAGATTTTCTTGCATTCGCGATCTGATATTAGTAAGCAGGAGTTTTCTGGTTATCAGGAAGCGTGCCCAAAGGGGGTTAAACTTGTTGGTATAAGGGTCCGTGTGGATCGTAAACACACGCCGATATTATTTCGAACAGGCGATATGCCAGTTCTTAGAGGCACATGCTGGAAAGCTAACAATAAGGCAGGATTATTATGGGGAAGTGGATTCAAACCTCGAATTGCTACCTATGATGGCTGGGAAACACCTGTTCCATTACGCATTGACGTTCAACACGGGGATGCGCCTATAGAAAGAGTTGCACAAGATATTTTTGGTTTAACAAAATTAAACTATAATGCTTGTCATCTTGGGGAATCTCAGCCTGTTACTATAAGCCTTTCTGATGCTGTAGGAGAAATCCTGATTTCAAATCCTACCGTTTCTCATCGTAAACCGCAACTCAAATTTTACATATAACTGTCCAAAAGAATCAACAGAACCACACCACTATTATACAACAAAGCGACAGTAAGAGCATTAGGTGAGATCAAGAAATTGTTGATACCAATCGCCAAGAACGAAATAGAAGTAGAAACATGATTCACAGCGATAAAGAACTCAAAACGAGTCAACAACGTATAGCCTATTTTCAAGACCTACTCTTGCAATTGCGGGTTAAAGCTACCCCCGAAGAATTTACCCTCGTTTCAAGTGGGTATCGGGCAGAGATAGAAAAAATGCAAGCGGAAGTCCTGGAATACTTAACCCGACATGTCGGTGAATCCTCCTTATAACCACCTTCAAACCTCAAAGCATTTTTACCGTCCACTCCCCATCGTGTGCGGGGTTATAAACCAATCCTTTTCGTATATCAACACAGAGGTCAAGAGCCTCCAAGATCATGTGACCAACGAGGACAGGTGCCTCCTCAGGAAGATCCGTTACTTGGATAGAGTAGCTTCGTTCCAAAACAGTATATCTCACCTCTGAATAAAAGGTCCGCTCTGCAGGACCGTTCGCAGTTTGCACGTGGATATTTCGGATCGGAGTGAGTCCGAGCTGTTCAATGAGCGATTTGGGTAGACAGAGTCCTGTCGCGCCAGTATCGACGAGGGCATCCTCAACAGTGAGTCTGCGAACCTCTTCAGCGTTGAGAACACCTAATTCTACGGCATACAGATCTTTCAGATTTTCAAGTTCAATTCGGGTTGTATGTTCCATTTATTTTCTTCTTTTAAAGTTTGGACAGTTTGGTTGCGTTTTCAGGTAGCATGCGTTTTTCCACTATTTTTTACCTGTCAAAACCGGTTGCATGTAAGCTTTCAAGGCATCCGAGCGTTTAAGCCACTTTTGGAGATGATTCGCATATTTCTCTGGATTCTCTTTTGCGAGCGATTGGAAAACATCGCGCTTTTGGGCATCAAATTGGAGGAATACTTTCCACGTGTAGTCCGAATCCTGAGTCCGTTTTGCTTCAAAATCGGCATTGAATGCTCTGACAGCATCCGCCGTACCCATCCCCCATTGACCGTCCGCTTTAACACCTACAAGTTTCTGGACTTCCTTTACGGCTTCTCTGCCCACCAGTGTAACGAAATCGGCGTAAATCAATTGGAGCGCAGGGTGGATGTCCCAGGCGTACCATCTGCGGAGCGTGTCATAATAGTAACGTTTGATGATGGTAATATCGACTTTCGGATCCTTTAGCGGATTGAGTTTCGGATCACCTGCAAGTTCCCGGACATACCTCGGTAGGTGGCGGATGTCGCCCTGTTTGCTCCGCCATATCTCCCATTTTTTCTGCGTGATACCAGCATAATTGTTGGCATCGTTAACACTCTCATCGTGCGCGATGATGAACACAAGCGCGTGATCGTGGTCAATCGGCACGCCGCGATAGCTTGTCAATATAGCGTAAACTGCAAAAAAGGAGCAGACCGCGATAATAGGTTTAATCATTTTTTATATTTAACGGTGGAAACGGCGTTCCAATTCATCGCGCCCCATCTCCACGATGATCGGACGCGAATGCGGGCAATTAAAGGGCAACTTCGCCTGCGATAATTCCTTGATGAGGTTCGTCATCTCTTTCATATCCAACGTATCCCCAGCTTTGACAGCGGATTTGCATGCCAGCGTTATCAAGGCATCGTCGATCGCTTCAGGGAGCTGCACATCGGTATGCGGCTCTTCAGGGAGTTTGTCAAGTAAATCGGTGACAGTCTGCGCGGCGACGCGCGTGGGGAGCGGGGCAGGGATCGCCCGAATTAGGATCGTGTTCCCACCAAATTCCTCCAGATCAAAACCGAGTTTTTCAAAGATGTCACCGTGGGTTTTTAAAGCACCGAGCTGCTGCGATGTAGCTTCAAGTGTCACCGGCAATAGCAACCCTTGCACCGGAATCCCGTCGGCTTGCATCTGATTGACGAAGCGTTCATAAAGCACACGCTCAGCAGCAACGTGTTGGTCAATGAAAAAGATTTTATCGCCCGCCTCAGCAACGATATACGTTTTAAAGAGGTTCGTCTTGAGTTGGACATTCTCAAAGTCGAGTAGACTGAGGTTCACACCCTCAGGAATCTCCTGCTGCGGGGGTTGCACGACGACTTCAGGAGGCGTGGGCAGCGTTTGTGCTTCCGAAGTGTCAACGTCGGTATCTTCTGTCTGCTGCTGCTGGACAGGCGGTGTTTCCGTTCGCTGCGTTCGTGCTACAGGCGTTGTTCGTTGCGGGATATGGCGTGGTGTCGTAACGGTATCGCGACTTTCAGTGCTATCTGATTCAACAGGTGTCTCAATTTTCGGGATGTACTTCGTTTTATGAACGGCGTTACGGAGAATCCGGACGATGCCGCTGTAAATCGTCCGCTCGTTGCGAAACCGTACCTCAATTTTGGCGGGATGCACATTGACATCGACTGCCTTCGGGTCCAATGTTAGGAAAAGCAGCGCAACCGGATGCCGCCCCTTGGCTATCATCGCATCAAGTGCCTCTGCAAGTGCAGCCCCGATGACTCGACTGCGGATAGGTCGCTGATTGAGAAAAAAGAGTTGATAGTCACGATTCGGTTTCGTAAACTCCGGTTTTCCGAGTAATCCGTATACTTTTAGGTCAGGGAGATCCTCCGTGAATTCGATGAGGTTTTCGGCGAACTCTTTACCGTAGAGCAGACGGACCCGCTCCAGATGTGAATCGCAGGCGCGAACATCAAGTGTTGATCTGCCGTTATGCGTCAGTGAAAAATGGATGTTCGGATGCGCAAGTGCCGCCCAATTCACCTGATTCGTGATGTGGTTTATCTCAGTCGTATCGGTTTTGAGGAATTTCAGGCGTGCAGGGACATTGTAAAAGAGGTTGTTAATCGACGTATGAGTGCCGGGAGAGCATCCACTCTCTTGCACGGAACGGAAGACTCCACCCTCAACGTTAACCTTCGTCCCTTCAAGCGCGTCCGCGGTCCGGGTGAGGAGTTCAAATTGTGAGACCGAGGCGATACTTGCTAACGCTTCGCCCCGGAACCCAAACGTTTGAATACGCGCAAGGTCTTCAATGCGGTTCACCTTGCTCGTCGCATGGCGTTCTAAAGCGAGCAGCGCGTCCTCGCGTGCCATGCCGATACCGTTATCGGAGACATGGATAAGCCGTTTTCCGCCAGCACGGATTTCAACGCGGATGGAAGTGCTTTCCGCGTCCACGGAGTTCTCGACCAGCTCTTTGACGACTGAAGCAGGGCGTTCAACGACTTCACCTGCGGCAATTTTATTGGCAACATCTGCAGAGAGTATCTTAATTTTTCCCATGTTTTTAAATATTGGGTTTTCGCTCCGATTTTGAGGCTTTAACCCTACTCCATATCTACTCAGCGTTTTGATATAAATAACAGTTGCATGAATGCGTCTGTGTGAAATTGCTTTCACCCGGATATGTGTCCTGACAGATAGACATCACTTCTGGACACCGCGGATGAAAATAACACCCAGCCGGACGATTGATCGGGGACGGCACGTCACCCGCTAACCGAATCTTTTCAACACCCGTCTGCGGGTCCATTTTCGGAACAGCCGAAAGCAGGGCGCGCGTATAGGGGTGCTTCGGTGAATCGAAAATTTCCTCTGTTGTTCCACGCTCCACAATTCTACCGAGATACATTACCGCTACTTCATCCGCAAAGTACTCAACGACAGAGAGGTTATGCGTGATGAAGAGATAAGTCAGATTGAAATCGGTCTGTAGCGATTTTAGGAGATTCAATATCTGCGCTTGCACGGACACATCTAAGGCACTGGTCGCCTCATCGCAGACGATGAACTCTGGATCCACCGCGAGACAACGGGCGATACCGATGCGCTGTCTTTGACCACCAGAGAATTCATGCGGGTAACGTGTCACCATGTCCGGCGATAAACCGACGCGCTGCATCAGCTCTGCGACCCGATTTTGGCGTGCCTCCGTGGACGCATCCATACCGTGTGCCTGCATCCCCTCCTGAATAATCGCCCCTATCGTCATCCGTGGATTCAGAGAGGCGTAAGGGTCCTGGAAGATAATCTGCATCCGTTTCCGATACGGGTGCATACTTTGACGTGTGGCAGTCCCGATGTTAGCACCGTCATAGATAAGGTCACCTTCAACTGGCACGCCTAATCGGAGGATAGCTTTGCCGAAAGAGGTCTTGCCAGACCCAGATTCGCCGACCAGAGCAAGCGTCTTCCCGCGCGGAATATCGAGCGTGACATCATCAACAGCATAGACATACCCGACCGTCCGTTTGAAAATTCCCTTTTGAATCGGATAGTGGACACAGAGATTCTTCA
This sequence comes from Candidatus Poribacteria bacterium, assembly GCA_963668035.1. Lineage (GTDB taxonomy): Bacteria > Poribacteria > WGA-4E > WGA-4E > WGA-3G > WGA-3G. The sequence goes on from OY764073.1 coordinate 4,705,671, forward strand.
CCTGAAGTTGCGGTTGTGTGGCCGCTGTCTGTATTGTTTTCTCCGTATCCGCTTCAAGTGCTAATCCGGCGACACCCGTTGTCGTAGCATCCTCTTGTGTATCAAGTTCTGGGTTTGCAAGCTGCACTGTCTTTTGTGTATCAGGTTTTCGGTTTGCAAGCTGCCCCGCCTTTTGTGTATCAAGTTTTCGGTTTGCAAGCTGCCCCGCCTTTTGTGTATCAAGTTTTCGGTTTGCAAGCTGCACCGAAAAAGGCGGCTCGGGATTGTAGAGGTGGCAGGCGACGTTATGCTCGCTGCCGTTAACGGCATGCAATGTAGGCGGAATAGATTCGCAGCCGTCCATGACCTTAGGACAGCGATCGGCGAATCGGCAGCCATCATTATAGTCGGTGGCTTTTGGAACTCTACCGGTAATTGTGTGTAATTGCGTTCCCCGTTTATCGCGGGCGGGCGTGGATTCCAGAAGTTTCACCGTATACGGATGCTGCGGTGTCTTGTAGAGCTGCTCCCAAGTGCCTATCTCGGCGATCTTCCCGGCGTACATAACACCAACGCGGTCGGCTATGTTCGCAACAACCCCCAAATCGTGTGTAATCAAAAGCACCGCCATTTGTAGTTCTTGCTGGAGGCGTTGGATGAGTTCAAGGATCTGCGCCTGTATAGTGACATCCAGCGCAGTTGTGGGTTCATCGGCGATGAGCAGTCCCGGACGGCAGGAGAGTGCCATCGCAATCATAACGCGTTGTTTCATACCGCCAGACATCTGATGCGGATATTCATCGTAACGGGCGGCGGGTTCCGGGATACCGACAAGGTCAAGCATCTCAATTGCAGCGTTCTTCGCAGCCGTGCCGTGAAGGTCTTGATGTTGGCGGATCGCCTCCGAAATCTGGTAACCGATCGTGAAAACGGGATTGAGGCTGGTCATCGGCTCTTGGAAAACCATAGCGATGTCGTTGCCTTGAATCCTCCGTTTCTCGACCTCTGGCAAGCGTGTGATGTCCTGTCCTTTATAGTAGATGGCACCGCCCGCGATAAAACCCGCGGGCTGCGCCACAAGTTGGATAACAGACAACGCGGTAACACTCTTACCACAACCCGACTCACCGACGAGCGCGAAAATCTCGTTCGGCGCGATGTCGAAAGAGATGCCGTCAACCGCACGGGCAAGCCCTTCTGGCGTGCGAAAATAGGTTTTGAGGTTTTGTACGCTAAGCAGTGCTTCTTGCATAAGGTTACTATAGCATAGAAGCTTGAGAAAGTCAAGGGAAATTTGTGCGTCTCCAGGGCCATTCAATTGTCCCTATTCACTTTATATATGTGAATTTTTCCCCCTGTAGGAGCGAGCTGTGCTCGCGATCTTGCCATAAAAACGTTAAATTTGAAACGTCTCTATTTCACTCAGAAGGGTCAGATGCGGAAGCTGCTTCGCTATCTTGCTCGGATGGCGCGCTTCTTGCGCAACGGAAACCGAGCCAGCTGTTCGTGTTCGTCGGTTTATCGCTCCCACGGCTCGCTACCCAGGCGGGTCCAGGGGTGTTCCAAGAACCGCCCCGGGATACGCGTCTCGTTTGAACGCCTCTAAAATCTTCCATCAACGCCTCAATATTGGAGACCCCGGCACTCGGATTTTCTTTCGGAGAATGTCTATAAAAGTTCTCATCATACGCATCCAGACACAATTCCCATACATTCCCGCCCATGTCGTGCAGACCGTACCCGTTCGGTAGATAACTACCGACACGCCGGGTGCGTTTTCCGTAATACCCGTAGTTCGCTCTGCCGGGTTCGCGGGAATTGCCCCACACATAGCGTTTATCCGCAATGCCACCGCGTGCTGCCTTTTCCCATTCCGCCTCCGTCGGCAATAATGCTCACCAACCTCCGGTTCTAACTTGATGGCTTTGGTATAAGCCTTTATCGCTGCCTGATATTGTTTTTCGGCACTGCGGAATTCTTCTTGTTCACTGTTTAACTGTCCCAAGAGAGACCTCGCCCATCCACGACCATTATAATGTTCACCATCATCGGGTTCCAACTTGATCGCTTTGTTGTAGTCCTTGCGTGCCATTTGATAATGTTTTAAGGCTTCTGCCGCGTTGCCTCGCTTGGCTTCGTATTCACCGTAGTGGCACCGCGTATGCCCCCGACCATTATAACCCTCAGCATCTTCAGGGTCCAATTTGATAGCCTCGGTATAGTCGTTTATCGCTGTATCATAGTGGACCTGGGCATTCGCGCGATTCCCGTATTTTACGATAGACTCAGCGTAGTGGCTCGCTATATGCCCGCGCATCAGATAGGCGGGCGGATATTCAGGGTCTAGCTCAATAGATTTATCAAGATCGGCTATTGCCGCCCTATAATAGTTATCATTGTATCTACCTTCGGCTATCTCGCGATAGTGATATGCCCGGATCCGTTTCTGTTTATACCATGCCAATAAAGGTTCAACCTGCGTAGATACCGAGAGCAGTGCTTTGAGCGTATTAGACGGGACAGCATAACTATAGGTATCATCTACAGCGGTATTGATGCCGATGACTTCACCTTTGCCGTTTAGCATAGGTCCCCCACTGTTTCCCTGAGAAATCTCGGCTGTTGTCTGTAACCACTTATTTTTATACTGCCTGCTGTGTATCGTACCCGCTGTGAGTTTGTACGCGCCACCCCCCGGGTAACCTATGGCATAAACAGGTTCACCATTTCTGACAGCATCACTGTTACCGACAGAGAGCGGCACGCCTTCACCCGCGATTTTTAGGACGATGAGATCGTTTTCCATATCATACGCAGCGACACCTTCAACCATCCAGATGGTCTCATCATCGCTGAGCTTGACGAAAATAGGTCCGGGACGTGCGACGACGTGAAGATTCGTCACAATCTTATCGGGCTGCACAAAGAAACCACTGCCTGCCCCTATTTTCGTCAGGTTACCCCCGGTAAGACGGACGACAGAGGCTTTGCCTTTTTCGGCTGCGAGGTCTGCTGTCAGTGCCGGGCGTTCTTCGGAAACGTTCTGCTGCGAGGCTCCCGCACATGAGAGGAGAAACACTAAAGCGAGAAGACTGAATAGACATTTTCTGTTATATTTCATCGTTTATGCCTGTGTTTCAACATCCGGATCTAATTGTTTCGCCTTCCGAAAGTCGCTCTCTGCTTGTTTCTGCTGTCCGAGCTGCTGCTTCGAAAGCCCACGTTGGTAATAGGCGTGTGCAAAGTCCGACTTGAGTTTGATAGCTTGCGTAAAGTCGTCTATCGCTGCTGCATACTCCTCAAAGGCAGCCTTAGCAACAGCGCGCGTACAGTAGGCGTAGGCGTTTTTCCGATCCTCTTTGATCGCTGCCTCGCTATCGACCCGTGCTGCTTCATAGAGACTTTGCGCTTTGCCGATGTTCCCCTTAGCAGCTTCATATTTTGCGATCAGATATTTCGCATAGCCCCGGTTATTGTAATTTCTGCTGATGAGCGCAGGGGTCGCGGCAACCTTGATGGCTTCCGTATAATCACGAATCGCTGACCGATACAGCGGAATGGCTGCAGCCGCCTCTCCTTCTGCTGTCTTGTCTAACCCCAAAAGATATTTCGCCAGCGCGCGATTATAATACGCACCATAGGCCTCTTCCTTGCTGAGCGGGAATTGGAGGACTTTATCGTAGTCTTCGATCCCCTCCACATATTGATTGAGTTCCATTCTCGCTTGTGCACGATTGTAATACGCAGGCATAGTATCGGGCTGGAGCTGGATCGCAGTGGTACAGTCAGCGATCGCGCCTTCAAAGTCGCCCATAGCAGTCTTTGCACCCCCGCGATTGAAGTACACCTCCACGAGGTCCGGATTCCGTTCCAGTGCTGCATCCCAATCAGCGATAGCCGCTTTATGCTGTCCGGTGGCGTTCCGCAAAGCCCCTCGATTGTGATAAAGGGACACTAAATCCGGATTGAGTTCCAGGGCAGCCGTATAGTGCTTTATTGCTGCCTTGAATTGCCCATTTCTCTGCTTCAGATATGCGTGAGAGGCTTCGGCATAAGCATGTATCCGGGGCTTTTCTCGCCACGCGTCAAAAGGTTCCTCCGCTTCCGCTGTCGCGAGTAAGTGTTTAACTACATTTGAAGGGATCGCGTAAGCGAAGTCATTTTTATTGATTCCGCCGGCACTGTCAAGAGAGGAACCGCCAGCGACGGCGACCCCGATAACTTCGCCTGTTTTGTTTATGACGGGGCCACCGCTATTACCGTGGGAAAGAATAGTTCTCAAGCACAAATGTGCGTCGCTTTGCCGTACACTGTGGACAGTGCCTTCCGTGACGGCACCCCGCGCGCCCCGCTCCTCTATACCGCCCCCGGTGCAACGTATCGCGTAAACCCGTTCACCGACCTTAGCAGCATCGCTGTCGGCGAGCGAAAGGGGTATCCCTTCATCTGCAAGCCGCAAGATGACGAGGTCCATTTGGTCGTCATAAGCGACCACGCCCTCAATCGGAGATGGGTTAGGCAGACTGATCGGTTCTGGGAAAACCCATGTTGTACCGACAACACAGTGGATATTCGTCACAATCAGGTCAGGCGCGACGTAGAAACCGCTCCCCGCTGCGACCTTCTTACCCTTCATAAACCCATTCTTCAGGGGACCGGTCTGTTCTATCTCCGTAAGCACAACAGAGGCATACAGTGCTTTTGATGCAATCCGCTGGAGTGACTGATTTCTGTTGTTTTTCGTATGTCTTTTCTTTCGCATAGTCTCTCTCCTTTCCAATATCTATAGGAACGACCTGTGCTAAATAACTTTTTGTCCAATATCGTTTCACATAAGCAGAACGTTTTGTCCGGGTTCCTTATGGGTTGGAACGCTTTTCAGTCCCGTAGGGACGATATGTTTATAGAAAAACGTTGGACCCCCCTCTTTAGTCCCGTAGGGACGATATGTTTATAATACTTCATGCTGGTCAAGTGCCGCTTTCGATAGCCCGCGGTCGTGATAGTAGAGTGCCTTTTTCGGGCTTAGGCGTATGGCTTCATCAAAATCTTCAATCGCTCCATTATGGTCACCGAGACCGGCTTTTGCAGCACCACGAGTATGAAAGCATGCGCCTTGCCATCTCTTACTCTTCGGTTTTAGTTGCAGTGCCGCATCAACGTCAGATATCGCTTCTTGATAGCGTTCTTGTGCCTCTCCCGCGTTCCCTTCTTCAGCTTCAAGTTGTCCTAACAGATATTTCGCCCAACCGCGGTTATTATACACATTCGCCTTTTTCGGATTGAGTTTGATAGCATCCGTAAAATTATTAATCGCCGCTTGATATAAGTTTTTGGCTCGCGCCTTATTGCCTTTATCTATTGCAGATTCAGCCTCGTGTACGGCCACACGTCCTTGCGCCATCAACCAACCGCTTCTACCAAAAGCGTTCTTCAGGAATTGAATCAGTATTTTAGAGAAAGACGCGGAAAAAAATGTTGATAGGTGAGAAAGCTTAAATTGTAGCGGACGGTGCCGAAAACTAAGATAAAAGTCGCCTATTACATCCGCAAAGTCGCCGAAATCATCCAGTTCCAGCTTCGCTGCTGCGCGAGCTAAGTAGACATCAGCCATATCAGGGTTGAGTTTCAGCGCAGCATCATAGTGAGCGATTGCTGCTTTATACGCACCTTGTTCCTGTTTTTTATCTCCTTGCATAGCTTGGGTATGGGCGAGTACATACGGACGCTTTCGCCACACTTCAAACGCCTCTATCTCTCCGGCTCCTTTAATTAGCAATTTCAAGGTCTTTGACGGAATAGAATAACTGTGAGAATCGTCCGAAGAGGCCTGGACACCTACAACTTCTCCGTCACTGTTCAGGATGGGAGAACCGCTGTGCCCAGTAGATATGTCTATTTTCACCTGTATCCGATTATCGCGCCGCCGAATGCCCCGAACAGTCCCATGTGCAATTTTCTTTACGCCCCGCGGATACCCCACCGCACAAACATGATTCTCTTTTCCGACCTTGTTGCTATTTCCCAACGTTAGTGGGCTGCCGCCTTGATATGTAACCTTCAAAAGAGCCAAATCATTTTGAATGTCGAACGCCGTAACACCTTCTATCTCGAATGTGTCTTCCGTTCCTGCAAGTTGCGCGGTTACAGACACTGCCCCTGCGACGACGTGAAAGTTCGTCACAATTAAGTGTTTCTCAACGAAAAATCCACTTGCGCAACTCGTCTGAATTTCGGATATAGGAAACTCAGGGCGTAACGCTTCGAGCGGGACCTCTCTTTCCACATCCAAACGCACGACAGAGTCAGCCATAGCACTTTCAGCGATTTGTTGGAGTGTTTTATCTCTATTTTGTTCCATTAGGGTGTTTTGTTTATGGTAAACCATAGAAAAATAGGCATTTCAATCCGCCGCTGGCGAGGTTTTGCGGCGTATTTGAAGAAATCCGCAGAAATACCCTATCAAATACCCCCAGCAAATACCCCCAGCAAATACCCCAAATGCGACGTACATTCCTAACCTCGCCTCAGTTTACAAAATTTGGATCCAATTCCGTTGCCTTTATAAAGTCAAATTTCGCTGCTGCATGCTGGCCAAGTGCCTCTTTTGCCCTACCGCGATCCTGATAGAACAGTGGACTCTTTGGATTGAGTCGGATGGCTTCATCAAAATCTTCAATCGCTCCATTATGGTCACCGAGACCGGCTTTTGCAGCACCGCAAGTGTGATAGGCAGCCGACCGAAATTTGGCATTTTTTAACCCTAACCGGAGTGCCTCATCCGCATCCGCTACTGCTTCTTGATATAGACTTTGTGCTGATGCCCGGTTTCCTTGCTCGGTTTCACATTGTCCTAATAGGTATTTGGTCCAGCCGCGGCTATTGTAAATCTTCGCTTTTTCCGGTTTTAGGTTGATAGCCTCAGTGAAGTCGTTTATTGCCGTTTGATATAGCGTTTGGGCTTCTGTTATATCTCCCCGCTCCGCTTTAGATTCACCTTGCACTCTGTTCACAAAACCGCGGCTGAAGTATCCGTCGTACGACTTTGGAGCAACGAGGATAGCTTCGTTAGTATCTGCTATTGCATCTTGGTAGTTCCCCAATTTACTTTTAGCAGCTCCACGAGAGGCGTAGGCTGTCTCCAAAAAGGGGATAAGTTTGCTGGCAATAATTTTGTCACAGATTGTTATAGCCGCGGCATAGTCCTTCGCGCTTACTTTGATGCCTACACGTATACTGTAGCAGATACCTTTAACAACCTGCCAAGCAAACCGGAGCATAATAATTGGGAACCGATACCATCTCGGACACGCATACAATTTATATACATCAACCATAAGCACATCGCGTCGTTTTTGCCATAGGGATAAAGGTTCAATTTTGGCACTCTCTGCCTCCGCGAGCAATGCTTTAAGTGTGTTGGAAGGGACAGTATAACCGATGTCACCTGACTTATTACCTCTTGAATGGACAGCGATGACCTCACCTCTACTGTTTAGCACAGGACAACCACTCCACCCTGGTTCAACCGGTGCTTTTATTTTCAGCCAACGGTCGTTATTCGGGATGCCGCGTACAGTGCCTACCACACTGCGGTGCTTATCGCCAAGGTAACCTACGACACAAATTGGGTCCCCTTTACGCGTAATTTCGCTGTCCGCAACCGCAAAAGGTGTCCCTTCCTCTGCGATCTTTAGGATGGCGATGTCGTTTTCCATATCATACGCTGCAACGCCTTCAATTGTGTAAACAGCTTCCGTGTCAATATGTTTCGCTGTGATTTCCGTGCCGCCTGATACAACGTGAAAGTTCGTCACGATTTTGTCACGTTCTACAAAGAAACCACTGCCGCTGCTAACTTCAACTGTTGATGGCGTTTCGTCTACGACATGCTCCAAGTAAACTGTGGTGCCTCTGATTTCTTCAGCAAGCTGTTCGGATTCACTATTCTTCACATCTGCCATTAAACCGAAGTCTCCTTGTCCGCCATAATATCTTGCATAGCATCTATATTCATTATACACTAAAATCAGGATTTATAGCAAAAAAGATTCAGGGCCATTCAATTGTCCCTATTCACGTTATATATGTGAATTTTTTCTATTGTAGGAGCGAGTGTTTTTGCTTGGGGTCTTTGATAGGGTGTTTCTGCGGATTTCTTGTCGCTCGCGATTTTTTGCTAATAACGTTCACCTATGTAAAGCAAAACCAATATCCAAATCGTACAATTGAATAACCGTGAAAAAGATTTGACATCATGCTATAGAATATGGTATCATACTAATAGACACTAAAGTTTGGACAATTTTTTTCAAAAGTGAGTTCCATATAAGAAATGGGTTCATCACATCTGTTCAAGGCAACGACATTAAGACCCAACACCATACAGAAAACCTCTTTGCTCCAGCGGAGCAAGATGTCTATAGCAGCAGGACAAACCGAGGCTTCCGCTCCAGCGGAGCGGTATGTCGGCATTACACATAGCACTCCGCTGGAGTGCAAGTTCTTCGACATTGGGTTTCTATAGACATAGCACTCCGCTGGAGTGCGGTATTTTTCTACGAGTTCCATCCGCATAAGAAACTCACAGAAAATACATAATCCCTTGAAAATTCAACGGACACACAACACGAATTGTCCAAACTTTAGTACTAATAGACACACATCTTCACCTAAGTTTTCGCAAAGCAGGATCATCGGATGTTTTATCAACAGCTTATCACATCGACATCGCAATATAGGGGACCTATGCGCTCCAATACCCTACATCAAGAGAGCCTCCTTCGGGCTGTCGTGGGTTCGCGCGCCATAGCCATTATAATTGCCATTCGTCGTGCTGTGGTGGGCTAATCGCGCACAGATAAGTCGTTTTTTATTTCAACGCCCATCACTGAAACGAACAATTTCGGTGAGGGTGTTTTTTTTTTTACTGAAAACCATTATAACGAGGAATTTTCCATGTTTAAAGAGGTATCACCCCAATTTACGTTTGCCGAGAAAGAGAAACAGACCTTAGAATTCTGGCGTGAAAACGACATCTTTCAGAAGAGTATGGACATACACAAAGGTGATTCGCCTTTCGTTTTTCTTGAGGGACCGCCCTTTGCAAACGCGCCACCCGGTGTGCATCACGTCCTCGCCCGTATCATGAAAGATGCCGTCTGCCGCTACAAGACAATGACAGGACATTATGTCCACCGTAAAGCCGGTTGGGACACGCACGGACTCCCGGTTGAATATCAGGTTGAAAAGCAGGAAAATATCGCAAATAAGGCAGAATTGGAGGCTTACGGGGTTCAGAATTTTATCGAAAAGTGTAAGGAGAACGTGTTCCAGTACGAGCAGGCTTGGCGAGAGATGACAGAGCGTATCGGATACTGGGTCGATCTTGACGATGCCTATATCACCTTGTCCAACGATTACATCGAGAGCGTCTGGTGGGTGCTGCGACAGGCGTGGGATAAAGGCTTGCTCTATCAGGGACACAAAGTGCAGCCGTACTGCTATCGATGTGGCACAACCTTAGCAAGTCACGAAGTCGCCCTCGGTTACCAAGAGGTCGCCGATCCATCTATCTTTGTCCGATTTCGGCTAAAAAACGAGGAGAATACCTATCTACTTGTCTGGACGACGACACCCTGGACGCTGCCCTCTAACGTCGCCGTGGCTGTCGGCAAGGATTACGACTACGTTTGCGTTGAAGAAGGTAACGGACAACGCCTCATCCTCGCGAAAGAATGTCTGCCGAGCCTGTTTGGCGATGAAACGCCGCAGATCGCCGAAACCTATAAAGGCAGCGACCTCCAAGGGTGGGAATATGAACCGCTTTTTGACAGTGGCGAACATCCAGAAAAATCGCACTATATCGTCACCGGAGATTTCGTAACGACGACTGAAGGCAGCGGTTTGGTCCACATCGCGCCCGCTTTCGGACAAGACGACTACGACATCGGACAGCAATACAATCTCCCATTTGTCCAATTAGTCGGTGCTGACGGTAAATTCGTCCCAGAAGTTAAAGAACCGTGGGCAGGCGAATACGTCAAAGACGCAGATCCGCAAATCATTCAGAACTTGGACGACCGGTGCCTGTTATTCAAAGCGACTGAATATACGCACCAGTATCCGTTCTGCTGGCGATGCGATACCCCACTGCTCTACTACGCACGCGTCTCATGGTTTATTCGCACAACCGCTCTCCGAGACCAGATGCTCCAGCACAATCAGGAGATCAATTGGTATCCAGAACATATCAAAGAGGGACGCTTCGGGAACTGGCTGGAAAACAACATAGATTGGGGGTTGAGCCGTGAACGCTATTGGGGCACACCACTGCCGATGTGGGTGTGCGACGACTGCGGACATCAACACTGTATCGGTAGCATCGCGGAGCTAAAAGAACGCGGTACAGACGTAACCGACGCTATTGAACTACACCGCCCTTATGTGGATGACGTTGCACTCAGCTGTGAAGCATGCAACGGCACGATGCACCGTGTCCAAGATGTGATTGATTGTTGGTTCGACTCCGGTTGCGCACACACAGCACAGTGGCACTATCCATTTGAAAATAAGGAGATGCTGGAGCAGGCATATCCTGTGGATTTCATCTCCGAAGCGATCGATCAGACGCGCGGCTGGTTCTATAGTCTCTTAGCGACTGGCACACTCCTCTACGACAAACCTGCCTACAAAAACTGCCTCTGTCTTGAACTCATCATGGGACCCGATGGGCAAAAAATGAGTAAAAGTCGAGGGAATACGATAGACCCCTGGACAATCCTGGACGAACAGGGTGCAGATGCGATCCGGTGGTATATGTTCACAGCATCAGCACCGTGGGCACAGCGCGCTTTCAACATCGACGGTGTCGACGAGGCATTGAAAAAATTCATGGGAACACTCCACAACGTCTATAGCTTCTTCGTCATGTATGCCAACTTAGAAATTACTGGCGAGGTTTCCGAATCTGGCGTGCCTTGGCAAGAGGCACCCCCCGTTGAAGAACGCGCCGTTGTAGACCGATGGATCCTGTCGCAGCTTCACACGCTCATCGAGGATGTACGTGATGAGATGGAAAATTACCATCTCACGAACGCACCGCGTGCGATCGAGGCGTTTGTGGACGATCTCAGCAACTGGTATGTCCGTCGCTCCCGTGACCGTTTTTGGGGCGCAGAAGCCGGACCCGACAAACGAGCCGCTTATGCTACGCTTTATGAAGTGCTTGTAACCGTCGCGAAACTCGCCGCGCCGTTCGTCCCATTTTTAGCAGACGAACTCTATCGGAACTTAGTCGGCTCCGTTGATGCTGAAGCACCGCCGAGTGTTCACCTTTCAGAATACCCGGTCACAGATGCCGCACTGAAAGATGCACAGCTAGAGACCGATATGGCTTTCACACGCGAAGTGATCCGTATGGGGCACGCTGCGCGCAACCGTTCGGGTATCAAGACCCGCCAACCGCTTGCTGAGATCACCCTCGGCGGACTCTCCGATGCAGAAAAATCGACCGTTAACCGTTTGGCGGAACTCGTCCACGATGAACTCAACGTCAAAGCAATCGTCTTCACAGAAGACATGGACGCGTTCGCGCAGGTCACACTCAAACCGAACTTCAGGGTATTGGGACCGAAATACGGTAAAGGCGTTCAGGCAATCGCGAAGGCACTCGCTACCGCTGACGCAATGCAAACGAAAGCGGAATTAGAAGCTACAGGCAGTTTACAGATCGAAGCCTCAGGCGAGACCTACACGCTCGAAGCGTCGGATATCGACGTGCAGACGCAGAACCGAGAAGGATTCTTCGTAGAGGTAGACGCTCGGAAATTCGTGGCACTGTCAACGGAACTGACGCACGCGTTGGTCCTTGAAGGTTTGGCACGCGAGCTTGTCAACAAGATCCAAAACATGCGGAAGGAAGCCGATTTTAACGTTTCCGACCGGATCAAGCTCAGCCTGACCGATGCATCGCCGCTTGTGGATGAAGCCTTTGATACACATCAGGCGTATATCCTCCGCGAGACGCTGACAACCGTAGTCGTAGACGCGCCCGGTGAAAAAGCGTTCACTGTCGCACAAAAACTGAACGATGAATCGGCGACCTTGAGTGTTGAGCAGGATTAAACGAAATGCCTCTGCCTGCGATAACAGAGGCATTCAATTCTCCATTTTTCGATGGTGTAACATTTTAAGGATGGACGCAAACCTGTCGGAGAAAAAATATAACGCAGATTTTTGCGTACAAAAAAAATTAAGGTGCCCTTCGGAGCAAACTTCTTCACCAAAGCAGGTAAAATTTTTGACAATCAATAGGAGACCCAGATGAACCAGGACTATTCAATTGTACCTATTCACTTTACGTATGTGAATTTTTTCGCTTGTAGGAGCGAGTGTTTTTGCTTGGGTGTTTTTTGTCGCTCGCGATTTTTTCCTTACATCCCCCGGTAGGTTCGGTTTCCTAACCGAACCTACCGGGCCTGGGGATCAAAGTTCGATCAAAAAATGGACAATTGAATGACCCTGCCGCGATAACAGAGACATTCAATTGTCGGTGCAGGTTAGGAAATTGGAAGCGAATTCTAAGCGGAGTAGGTTGGGTTGAACGCAACTGAGAAGATAGATGTGCCACACCCAATACACGCATATTCAACATATCGTCTCCACAATCAAGAACGCAGAGAAACCCAACTTTATAACGCAAGGCGTTCAGGAAAGCCGAAAGGCGTTGGGTTTCACTCGGTCTCTGGTGAATATGCCGGTCTTTGAAACAGTTTCGGTTTTCTCTGATTTGTATGCTTTTGGTTGTGTCCGTTCAACCCAACCTACGATGTGATGGGAGAGTTTTTTCTCCCGGGCCTGGCGGTGAAAATCTAATCGAAAAGTGGACAATTGAATGGCTCTGGCAAGGGGATCCTTATTTTGGAGGAAACCATGAATCAACCTTCTATTATTGAATATTGGACAGAGAAAGCTACAGCTGAAGCACGTCAGCAAAGTGCTCGAAAAAGTACACTTGAAAACATTTTTGAGGTGTTAGAACTGCGATTGCAACCCGATGCCGCGCAGACCTTCAAACCCGCATTGGATGCAATCGATGATGTACAACGTCTCAAGCAATTGCATCGCGCTGCAATCTTAGCAGAGAACGTAGAGGACTTCCGACAGGCTTTAGAGGCAAACGGAGATTAAACGCGCTTTAGACACGCATGCTGCGCAGGAGCAACGGAAAATTACTATGGATGAAAAATTACAGCAAATCGCAGAAAAAGCCTTAACCGATTCTGTCGTCCGTTTGGTATGGCAACTCCCTGGAGAAAACGCTGACGAATTTGTTGCCATGAAGGGGACCGGGTTCTTTATAGACACAAACCTGATTGTGACAAATCTTCATTGTGTCGTAGGGGTACCCGCCCTTGTCGCAGAACGCGTCAGTTCGGAAACCGAATTCCTGATTGAAGGGGTCGTAGCATCCGACATCGCAAACGACCTCGCCATCTTAAAAGTTAAAGGTGAAGGGGTTCCATTATCCCTTGGCGACAGTAATACTGTTCAGATCGGCGATACTGTTTGCACAGTCGGGCACCCACGCGGCGAAAAAGGCGTAGCCACACAAGTCCCTATTCACGGCATTCGAAAGAGCGACAAACATTTCGAAATTAAAGAGACGTTCGATCCCGGACAGAGTGGCAGTCCCCTGCTAAATAGCACAGGTGAAGTCATAGGTGTTGCCGTCGTTACTTACATGGAAATATCGTTTGCTACCGGGAGAGCACACCCATCTCTTAGCTTCGCAATTCCCGCAAGGATTTTAGCTATGATGCTCGCGGACGTAGGCGAAGCGCAACCGCTGGAGGAATGGCAAAAACAACCACGGATCCGCGGCTATGCCGAAGGTATACAAGGACAAAGACAAATGATGCAGCAGGAACACGAGGCAGCAATCGCACACTTTGATGCTGCATTGGAACTCAATCCCGATTTAGTGGTAATATACGTCAATCGTGCAAGTTTAAAAATGTTAGTCGGGAGAGCAGAAGAGGCAATCGCTGACTATGATTCCGCCCTCAAACTTAATCCCGATCTTTTTCAGGTTTATGCCTCCCGCGCCTCCGCGAACTTATTGACAGATCAAAACGAGGCGGCAATTGCTGACTGTAATGCTGCGCTGGAATTTAATCCCAATTTTTTTCAGGTTTATGGCGTCAGAGCAACCGCTAAAGTCAGTTTAGGCCGACCCAAAGAGGCACTCGCCGATTACGATCTAGCTCTTAAAATCAATCCCGACGCGGTGCAAATCTATTTCGCTCGCGCACATCTGAAACTTGTACTCAAAGACTATGCTGAAGCCATTGAAGATCTTGATAAAATCATCAGCATCAGTCCTGAATTCACCGATTCTTTGAATATTTACAGCAAACGCGCAGATGTAAAATGCCGCCTTAAAGACTATAAAGGTGCCATCGAAGACCACGATAAAGTTATAGAAGGCAATCCGGAAGACTACGAAACCTATGCCAACCGTGGATATGTGAAACGTCTTATGGGCGATTATGAAGGTGCGATCGCTGACTGTGATCAAGCCCTGCAGCTAAATGCTGAGTATCATGGTGGCTATTTTACGCGTGCGTTTGCGAAACGCCAGCTTGGAGAATCTAAAACGCCTTCGGAAAGGATAGTCCTTTATCAGGAGGCAATAGACGATTATACGGAAGCTATTAAGCTAAAGCCTAAGTGTGCTAATTCTTACCACAATCGTGGGTATGCGAAGTACCGACTTGGAAGGTCTAAAGCCGATAACGGGGATAATGCTGTTGCTCGTAAACACTATCAAGAGGCCGTTGAGGATTACACCGAAGCCATCAAAATCAACCCCAAATATCGATCGGCTTACAGCAACCGTGGACGCGCAAAAAAAGCACTCGGCCAACACGAAGAAGCAAAAGCAGACTTCGCAAAGGCAAAAGAGCTAAAGACCTAATATGAAAAATAAACCCTACTAACCACGATTGAGACGCGTTTATGCTGCATAACAGGGAAAAATGCTACTATGCAGGGCTATTTAATTGTACCTACTCACTTTACGTATGTGAATATTTTTCGCCTGTAGGAGCGAGTGTTTTTGCTTGGGTATTTCTGCGGATTTCTTGTCGCTCGCGATTTTTTATTGTAAGAGCGAGCTTTGCTCGCGATCTTTCCTAAGAACGTTCACTGATGTAAAGCAAAACCAATATCCAAATCGTACAATTGAATGACCCTGTGCTACTATATGCAAACAGATTGACACATAGTAGCACTATATGCTAACCGCGTTGACATATAGTAGCAGCCACTATAGGTAAAATAACTAAAAAAGCCCACAGTCCTGCAAATCCTCTAATCCTATAAATCCTGTTTCAGACAATTAACATCTAACGCTATCTATACATCTAATCCTCATACCAAGCTTACTGACAACTGAATGCTTTTGTGCAAGAATCTCGTCGTAGCAAGCGATGTAGACCGACCCTTCACAACCAATTACAACGGCATTGAAGTTAAATTTGTGAATTTGGAGACGCTAATTGCCGAAATATGCGCGCGCGCAAAATAAAAAACTTGCCTAAAAACCGAATTTTTGCTATAATACGGTTAAAATAGATATTCCTACAACCTATCTCATAGATATTAATTTCCGTGGCGAGGCATCTTTGCCTCCGTCCGCTATAAACCCCAATCTTGATGAAAGGAGATTCCGGTTATGCGAGATTTTTCGTATGTTGCCGCGACAACGATACCAGAAGCCGTTGCACTGCTTGACGAAAAAGCAAACGCACGTATTTTAGCCGGCGGCACCGATCTCATCGTTCAGGTACGAGAAGCACGCCGAGACGTTGATTGGATGATCGACATCAAATCCATCCCCGAGGTCAACGCTTTAGATTACAATGCCAATACCGGCTTGACCCTCGGTGCAGCCGTCGAGTGCTATAAGATTTATGCCGATGATGCTATCTGCGATGCTTATCCCGGTTTAATCGATGCGACTAAAATTATCGGTGGTACAGCGATTCAAGGGCGCGCCGCTGTCGGCGGTAACTTATGTAACGCTTCACCCGCCGCAGACGGCATACCGCCACTGATTGTCCTAAACGCTTCTTGTGTCATTGCTGGCCCCAACGGTGAACGCGAACTTCCAGTAGAACACTTTTGTACAGCCCCAGGACAAACTGCGCTGGAAAAGTGCGAGATGCTCGTCTCTCTGAAGGTACCGGCACCCGAAAGCAATGCCAGCTCCTACTACCTCCGGTTCATCCCGCGCAATGAAATGGACATCGCTGTTGTCGGTGCCGGTGCAGCCGTGACGCTTGACGACACGAAACAGACGATTGTCTCTGCGCGTATCGCACTCGCTGCCGTCGCACCCACACCGCTTTTCGCAGAGGAGGCAAGCGCGCTTCTCGCAGGTCGAGAGGTCTCTGATGAAGCGATTGACGCAGCTGCACAAGCCGCGCAAGCGATCGCACGCCCGATTAGCGATATGCGTGGCACTGCCGAACAACGAACACACCTCGTCGGCGTATTGACGCGCCGCGCCCTCAACGGTGCTATCCAGAGAGTCCGAGACGCTTAGCACATTACGCATGAGTGGCCAAACCGAATCGTTAAAGTCCGAATTGTTAAAGGCCGAATCGTTAAAGGAACCAAAGGAAGTCATACTATGGCAAGAAGATCGCACGTTCAAACCACTATCAATAGCGAAACAGTGGAATTTCTCTGTGAACCCCGGCAAAGTCTGCTGGAAGTCCTCAGGGATGAACTCCACCTGACAGGTGCAAAAGAGGGCTGCAATAACGGCAATTGTGGCGCATGCAGTGTTATCCTTGACGGTAGACTCGTCAATTCATGCCTCGTCCTCGGTGTAGAAACCGAAGGCAAATCTGTCGAAACTATCGAAGGACTCGCTGAGCCCGACAAACTGCATCCTATCCAAGATGCTTTCCTCGAAAACGCCGCGCTCCAATGCGGTATTTGCACCCCCGGTTTCATCATGAGTGCAAAAGCACTCCTTGAGCAAAACCCGAACCCGACCGAACCCGAAGTCCGATACTGGCTGGCTGGCAATTTGTGCCGCTGTACCGGTTATGATAAAATCGTCCGTGCTGTACTTGATGCAGCCGCAGCTGAGTGAAAGGAGCGTCCTTCGCATGAAACGGATAATAGCAATTGTGGCAGTCGTTAGCACATTTTCTATGTCCGACATGGCGAATTGACGAAAATAGGAATGCTTGAAAACAAAGAATACAAAGTTATCGGAACTCGCCCCATCCGCCACGACGGTGTCGATAAAGTCACCGGACGCGCGCTTTACGGGGCAGATTTTCAGGCCGCGGGACTCCTCCACGGCAGGGTGCTGCGGAGTCCGCACGCACACGCACGCATCCTCTCAATCGATACCAGCCGTGCCGAAGCACTTCCCGGCGTAAAAGGCGTTGCCACTGCGAAAGATTTACCCGACCCAGGGGACAAAATCGCCGATCTTGGAGAAGGTGCCGTCAATCTTAAATACCTCTGTGATAACATCTTGGCGAGTGATAAAGTCCTATATAAAGGGCACGCCGTCGCGGCTGTCGCTGCGACAAATCCACACATCGCCGAAGAAGCTTGCACACTTATTGATGTTGAATACGAGGTACTACCACCCGTTTTAGAGGTCCGGCAAGCGATGGAAGCCGACGCGCCGCTCCTCCACGAACACATCAGAACCACTTCATTGGGTGAAACAGCGGACGAACCGAGCAATGTTGCCAGCCATATCCAACATAAACTCGGTGACCCTGAGAAAGGGTTCGCTGAAGCGGATGTCATTATCGAACGCGAGTTCGTCACCGGCACCGTCCACCAAGGTTATATCGAACCGCATAACGCTACAGCACACTACAATCAGGACGGACAACTAACGATCTGGTGCAGCACACAGGGTGCCTTTACTGTCCGCGAGCAAGTCGCCGAAATTCTTCAATACCCGATCTCCAAAATTAAGGTCGTTCCGATGGAAATCGGCGGCGGTTTCGGTGGTAAGATTAGCGTCTACATTAAACCCGTCGCGGCGTTACTCGCCAAGAAAACCGGTAAACCGGTCAAGGTCTTGATGAACCGTGCAGACGTGTTTGAAGGCACAGGACCGACACCTGCCTCTTTCATCCGTGTCAAAATGGGTGCTACCAAAGACGGTAAATTAACCGCCGCACAGGCGTATCTCGCTTTCGAAGCGGGTGCATATCCGGGCTCCCCCGTCGGACCCGGGGCGATGTGTATCTTCGCACCGTATAGCATCCAAAATGTGCTCATTGATGGCTATGATGTTGTTGTGAATAAACCGAAAACAGCACCCTACCGCGCTCCCGGAGCACCAAACGCAGCTTTCGCTTCAGAAACGGTTCTTGACGAGATCGCAGAACACCTCGGCATTGATCCGCTTGAAATCCGGTTGCTCAACGGGGCGAAAGAGGGAGACCGACGTGCAGACGGTCCCGTTCACCCGCCCATCGGTTTTATTGAGACAGTTGAAGCGGCGAAATCGCACCCACACTATTCCGCACCGAACGGGAAAAAGCACCACGGTCGCGGGGTCGCTTCCGGCTACTGGTTCAATATCGGTTTGGAGTCCAGCGTGACGATTAATGTCAACGCCGACGGCACGATTAACCTCATTGAAGGTTCTACGGACATCGGTGGCACGCGTGCTTCTATCGCTATGCAAGCGGCAGAAGTGCTCGGCATTCCTGCTGAATCGGTCAACCCGAGTGTCGTTGATACCGACTCTGTGGGGTATACCGCTGTGACGGGTGGGAGTCGGACAACGTACGCCACCGGGTATGCCGCCTATGAAGCCGCACAAAACGTTAAGCAGCAGATGATTGAACGCGCCGCGAAACTCTGGGAAGTCGATGAAGCTAATGTACAGTTCGCGGATGGCGAATTCTCATGCATCAACGGTAAAGAGGAGCAGATCAGTTTCCGCGACCTATGCGGACGACTCGGTGAAACCGGCGGTCCGGTTGTCGGTAGTGGAACTGTGAATCCGGGCGGTGCTGGTGGTGCCTTTGCTACGCACGTGGTAGATGTAGAGGTGGACGAAGAGACCGGCAAGGTCGATATCCTCCGCTATACCGCAGTTCAGGATGCCGGAAGAGCCATCCATCCAAGTTACGTCGAAGGACAAATCCAAGGCGGAGCCGTCCAAGGGATCGGTTGGGCATTGAATGAAGAATACATCTACAATGCCGAAGGCGAGATGACGAACGCCAGTTTCCTCGATTACCGGATGCCAACCTGCTTAGATTTACCTATGATTGATGCTGTCATCGTTGAAGTGCCGAATCCGGGGCACCCGTATGGTGTGCGAGGGGTCGGTGAAGTGCCGATTGTGCCACCCATGGCTGCTATCGCCAATGCAATCTACGACGCAATCGGTGTTCGGATGACAGAACTCCCGATGTCGCCTGATCGCCTCCTGAAAGCGATGGGCAAAATCTAATCATTGCAACTTCCGTAGGGGTAGGTCTTGCACCTACCCCTGAACACACCACCCCCGTTATAACTGACAACCGACAACTGACGACTGAGAACTATATAAAAAATGCCAACCGTAGCGATCCCCTCTCTCTTACGTAACCTAACAAACGGTGAAGAAAGTATTACCGTTCCGGGTGCCACTATCCGCGAGGTCATAGACAATTTAGAGACCCGTTACCCGGGTCTGAAAGCGCGGTTGTGTGAAAATGACCGTATTAAGCCCGGACTCTCGGTCTACGTTAACGGTCTGCTCACACGTGGCAGTATCCGCGAAAGCGTTGACGCAGACGCAGAGATTCATTTCCTGCCTGCCATCGGCGGCGGCACGACAGCACCGCTTTGACATCTTCGGAACACTTTTAAAAAGGAGACGCAAATGTTAGAAAGATTCAACATGAAATTGCTCGGTAGCGCGTTCGTGGTTATTGTGCTTCTCTGCGCGGGGATCCATTTTTATGCGCAATGGAGCAACAAGCGTTTTGCGTCCGAACTCGGAATCCTGCCGCAAGCCGCTGCTGTTCCCGAATCCGCTGAGAAAACGGAAAACGATGCAGCGTCCCCTATTGCGGAGACTTCACGTGTCGAACGCCCAGAATTTGTAGATCAAGACATTAGCAAAGATGAGAGTGCCACCGAGTCAGAACCTTCAGAAGTTTCAGAACAGATGGACGCGGAGGAGCAGGGCGAGGAGACAGAAACATCTGAACCGGCAGCTGGATTTGATGCTGCCCCGTTACTTTCCGCGTTTGGGTTACCTGAAGAAGTAACTACGCTCTTTGAAGAAGGTGCCGACGCAGAAGATTTTGAAGAAGCGGAAGCGTATCTTGTTGAAGAATACGGTCAATCTGCTGAAGTCATGGCGATAATCGATAGACTGAAAGCGTTATCCGGA
Organism: Candidatus Poribacteria bacterium; assembly: GCA_963668035.1. Taxonomy (GTDB): domain Bacteria; phylum Poribacteria; class WGA-4E; order WGA-4E; family WGA-3G; genus WGA-3G. The sequence goes on from OY764073.1 coordinate 4,726,099, forward strand.
GGTCCGGTTGAACTTGATGAACTAACGGGACTCTTTGAAGCATGGATCCAAGTTTTACCCCCGGACGATCAAGAGAACCGTCGTCAATTGATGAATGTGCTTGCACAACTCGAGCAAGTGAAAGCCCTCGGTGGTTATGCGGTAGTACAGGTTATCGACGGCGATACTTCAGGCGATTGAGGAGATGTTATTATAAATTCATGAGATGTAAAAATGAAAAAAGAGAATCAAGGATTATCTGAAACCTTACAACCGATTCCCGACGGGTTGGTTGTCCTCACTTTTGATGATGGAAATAAGTCGGATTATACTTACGTTGGACCGCTATTGAAGCGTTACGGTTTCGGGGCGACTTTTTTTATCATGGAAGGTCTAAACTTTCTCAACAACAAAGCACACTATGTCACATGGGAGGAGATCCGTCAATTGCACGAGGAAGGTTTTGAGATAGGGAACCACACCCGTCACCATAAACACGCCAACACGCAATCGAAAGAAGAGTTGATGGCGGATTTGATACACATTGATAAACGGTGTGAGGCGTATGGTATCCCTGTCCCTGAGACCTTTGGCTATCCTGCGGATTGTCGCGGACCGGAATCGGTGGAAGTGTTGGCAGAAAAAGGGTATCGTTTCGCGCGGCGTGGCATTGCACCGGAGTTTCCCTATCATCCAGAGGGCGGACGTGGACCGGCTTATGATCCAAATGTTCATCACCCGTTGGTGGTTCCGTCAACAGGTATCCCCGGTCCAAACTACGAATTTGAGGATTTAGTCTGGGCGGTTGAACAGGCGAAAGATGGGAAAATCGCTGTCCTGACATTTCACGGAGTGCCTGCCCTTGAACATCCATGGGTCAATGTCCCGCCTGATCAGTTTAAAACCTACATGGATTATCTCCGTGACAGTAATTGTACCGTTATTGCGTTGCGCGATCTGGCGAAATACGTTGACCCATCAGAGACGGTTGGGAAAAGTATAACATATTTTCCGTAAAAGGCGCGCGAAATCGCGTAAAAATTAGGCAATGAAACATCCAAATCCCATGAAAAAGAGTTGCGCCCGAAAAAAAGTTATAGAATTCCGACAATTACCCCTTTTTTTACTAAAATTATGCATTTTTTTGACAATTTTATTTGACAAAGCAATCTTAAACGTGTATAATTAATATCACCTTTCAACAAGAAAGGTGCTTATGTTCTTTGAAAGTTAAATAGTAATACGTGACGTGCCTATTAAATAGCTTGTGAGTGCCCTTCAATTTTTTGAAGGTGTACTTCAATACTTTTGTGGAGAGTATGATACCGGCTCAGGACGAACGCTGGCGGCGTGGATTAGGCATGCAAGCCGAACGAGAAATCAGACTTCGGTCTGATGGAAAGTGGCGAAAGGGTGAGTAACGCGTGGGTAATTTGCCTCTGAGATGGGGATAACAACCCGAAAGGGTTGCTAATACCAAATACGATTCGGTTGACTTCGGTCGGCCGAATGAAAGGTGGCTTCGGCTGCCGCTCGGAGATAAGCCCGCGTCCTATTAGCTTGTTGGTGAGGTAACGGCTCACCAAGGCAACGATGGGTAGCTGGTCTGAGAGGATGGTCAGCCACATTGGGACTGAGACACTGCCCAAACTCCTACGGGAGGCTGCAGTCGAGAATATTTCGCAATGGGGGAAACCCTGACGATGCGACGCCGCGTGGGGGATGAAGGCCTTCGGGTTGTAAACCTCTGTGTTATGGGATGAATTGGACGTTGCCGATAAAGCAACGTTTTTGACGTTACCGTAGTAGAAAGCCCCGGCTAACTACGTGCCAGCAGCTGCGGTAAGACGTAGGGGGCAAGCGTTGTCCGGAATCACTGGGCGTAAAGCGCGCGTAGGCGGTGGAGTAAGTCAGACGTGAAAGGGTTCGGCTCAACCGAGCCATTGCGTTTGATACTGCATCACTTGAGTCTAGAAGAGGAAAGTGGAATGTATGGTGTAGCGGTGGAATGCTTAGATATCATATAGAACACCCGTGGCGAAGGCGGCTTTCTGGTCTAAGACTGACGCTCATGCGCGAAAGTTTGGGGAGCAACCGGGATTAGATACCCCGCTAGTCCTTACTGTAAACGATGGGTACTAAGTGTAGGGGGTGTTGATTCCCTCTGTGCTGTAGCTAACGCATTAAGTACCCCGCCTGGGGAGTACGGCCGCAAGGTTAAAACTCAAGGTAATTGACGGGGGGCCGCACAAGCGGTGGAGCATGTCGCTCAATTCGACGCAACGCGAAGAACCTTAACCAGGGCTTGACATCTTAGTGACCGCCATAGAAATATGGTTTTCCTTCGGGACACTATGACAGGTGCTGCATGGCTGTCGTCAGCTCGTGTCGTGAGATGTTGGGTTAAGTCCCGCAACGAGCGCAACCCCTGTCTTTAGTTGCCAACAGGTAATGCTGGGGACTCTAAAGAGACCGCTGGTGACGAGCCAGAGGAAGGTGGGGATGACGTCAAGTCCGCATGGCCCTTACGCCCTGGGCTGCACACGTGCTACAATGGTCGGTACAGAGGGAAGCCAAACCGTGAGGTGGAGCAAATCCCAAAAAGCCGGCCCCACTTCGGATTGCAGTCTGCAACTCGACTGCATGAAGCTGGAATCGCTAGTAATCGCGGATCAGCATGCCGCGGTGAATACGTTCCCGGCCCTTGTACACACCGCCCGTCACGCCATGGGAGTTGGTAGCATTCGAAGCGGGTGACCCAACCTTCGGGAGGGAGCTCTCTAAAGTGAAACCGATGACCGGGGCGAAGTCGTAACAAGGTAGCCGTAGGGGAACCTGCGGCTGGATCACCTCCTTTCTAAGGAGCACTAACATAAGTATTCTCACACAATCCTTATGTTCACGCTCTGAACCTTACAAGACACGCACCCACACTATTTAACTTTCTTGAACATTTCGCTACCCCTATTGTTCTATTGACCAACCGGATCCCCCTTATTTTCTTAAATTGTTGTTATAAAAAGCGTCCTTTAAGTCCGATTTCCGCTGTGTTCCAATCTTCATTTAACACAACCAACGGAGAAGGTAAAATGCGAACTGTAGTATTTCTCGTAACGCTCACCTTTTTAACGGCGTTTAGCACAGCAAACGCGAAGATTCTTTTTGTTGATGATTTTGAACAGGATGACCTCGGTAAAGAACCAGCGAAATGGGAACATCTCGACTTTAACTCGGGCAACTCAAAAATTATCGTTGAAAAAGACCCAATCGATCCGCAAAATAAGACAGCCAAAACAACAGGCATCGGACTCTACCTACCGATAGTTGACGGTAGGGAAAAATGGCGGGATTACATTTGGGACTTTGATTGGCTCTGGGAAAATGATAGTTTTGTCGGCACGATCTACCGGGTAGAGGGCGGGCTTAAAGGGGCCGAATCTCATTTTCACGGCACTCGTCGCACGGGTGGAACAAATATCCAGATTTATACGCGCAAGGCTGGTGCTTGGGCGCTACTTGGAACCGGACAGTTCCCTAATGAGAACAACGTATGGTATACCCATCGATTGGTTATGAAAGGCGGACAACACCAGATGTATCTGAGGAAACGGGAGAAAGAATTACCGCCCGCAGATTGGCATCTCAACGAGAAGCCAATTGTAGAAGTCAACAACGACACTTTCAAAACAGGACCCGTCGGCATGATGGGAATTACCGGCGGTGTCAGTTATTTTGATAATATGGTTGTTGTCGAAAGTATCGCCGATATTGATAAGGTGCGTCCTGTTTCCCCGCGTCTTAAGTTAGCAGCGACTTGGGGCGCAATCAAAACCAGATTTTAACAAATTAATTTGACAAATCCCCTTTTGAAGTGTATAATTAATAGTGCTTTTTGACGAAGAAAGGACATCTGTATTTTCTCGAACATTTTCCTTTCCGAGACACTTCTCGTGGGCTTATAGCTCAGACGGTTAGAGCGCACGCCTGATAAGCGTGAGGTCCCTGGTTCGATTCCAGGTAAGCCCATATCTTCCATCTCTTTTTTCCAAAAAAATTTCCTCCCAATGCCAAGTCCCATAGGCGAAACCCCAGGTCTATCTTAAAAATTTCCAAACTTTAGTATTTTTAATGAAGTAAAACGGATAGATGTAGTTATAATCTAATGCAGCTATCATTAAATGCCTTTGCCGAAAAACGACGAAACTGATAAACGGATAGCGGAGTAAATTTCATGCTAACAACACTCATCCGTCGAGAACTCCTTGACAACCTCATGACATTCCGATTTGCTGCAGCTACCTTCATCATGCTGCTGCTTGTCGTCGCCAATACCTATGTGCTGATTATAGATTATGAAAGACGATTGGTGAGTCATAACGATGCTGTCAAAATGCATCAACGTCAACTGCAGGAGACGATTACCTATTCCGCTGGTACAGTGCGTGTGGATCGACCCCCTAATCCGCTGAGTATCTTCAATGTCGGGTTTGATAAGCGTCTCGGCAACGAGGTCCGGGTATCTCACGGCTTGGTTCCGTCGCTGTGGGATGCTGGCATGCACGGATCGGATAATCCGTTTATGGATATGTTCGCTTCAATGGATCTTGTGTTTATCTTTGAGGTTATCCTGAGTCTGTTGGCACTCATCTTCGCGTATAATGCATTCGCGGGCGAATACGAAAGCGGCACCCTGCGTTTAGTCCTGACGCATTCAGTGGGTCGCGGCCATATCCTGTTTGCCAAATACATCAGTGCGATGCTCTGCTTACTCATCCCGTTGTTGATGAGTCTGCTCCTTGCAATAATCTTGCTGACGACCTCCACCGCCATATCCCTGAACAGCGATGATTTTCTTCGCATTGGTGGGATCATCTTGACATCCGTTGCGTATCTCTCCGTATTCTATCTGATCGGGTTACTGATTTCAGCCGCGACGCGGCGAACAAGCACTGCACTGATGTTATCAATGTTTGTATGGGGTTTTTTGGTCTTAGTCTATCCTAACGTGATTCTGACTGTGGTTCCACGTCCGGAGGCACCAAAGGCCCTTAGGACATCCGCTTTCAATCAAATTGAAAACATCTGGGACACATTCGACAGAGAACGCAAAAACTACCTCGCGACCGACGATTTCCCCGGAGAAGATTGGGGGTATGAACTAAGGGGGTGGGGTTGGCGCAGTGAAGGCTTTTGGGATAATTCTCGGATACTGCTGTACACCTATAGGAGCGTCATGAACTTTGAAGGATTTGGTGAGAAAGATGAACCGAAGATGCCACACGCGCGGAAACATTTCGGCTTCCTCGGCGGACAGACGATTGCTGCAGCGAATCGAACATGGCTCATCCGAAAGCCTGCACTTGAAGAAATTTTTATTCAACCTGCAAATATGGAGCGCATTTTGTTGAAACTTTCACCCGTAGGATTATACGATGCCGCAACGCAAGCGTGGGCAGGAACGGATGTACTCGGAGTCAGAGATTTCTTTGACGCTGCGAGAAACTATAGACAGAGCGTCATTAACTATTTCTACGATAGTAAGGTGTTTGAATCGAGGCAATGGTTCTCTGGAGACAAAGGGGCGGCAGATTGGAGCGGGCTGCCGCAGTTCTCCTTTCAAAGAGACGACATCAACACAAACGCAAAACGAGCGATACCGGATGTGTCCCTACTGCTACTGATTAATGTCGTTCTGTTTATCATAATATTTCTGATTTTTGTCAAAAGTGAAGTGTAAAATAGTTTCCAGTTTCCAGTTTTCAGTTAATACGTCTCTTTTGACTGATTAATGTATAGATGATTCTAAAACCTACCATAGGAGAAGCGATGCAGGATTTTAAGAAGTTACAAGTTTGGCAAAAATCTCATGATTTAACTTTGAGGATGGATGAGTTGACCTCGTTAATGGACACCATAATTGAGGTGAGGAAGATGCTAACCTCTTTACTGCGGAGGCTGAAAACTGTTAACTGGTTACTGGTTACTGGTTACTGATTACTTATGTGGCATATCGCAAAACGTGAATTGTCTAACAACCTCAATAGCCTCCGATTCGCGCTTGCCCTGGTCCTGTTGCTTGGGTTGATGCTGACGAACGCCGTTGTCCATCTCCGGGAACATCCAGAGCGGGTAAAGCGGTATCGGGAGCGGGTCTCCAGATACCAAAATCGCCTTGCAGGCCATGCCGCAAACAGTCTATACGACCTTGCACAAGAGGGACCTGGCGATCTTTACAAAAAACCGTCCGATCTCCGCTTTTGTGCAGAGGGCGGCGAAGCATTTATGTCAGATCAGGCAGATGCGGGACACAACCGTTGGAGTAGCGGCACACTCAAAAGTTTTTGGGTCCTCACATATCCATCTGCAACGCCTAATCGGGATAATGTGCGTCCAGCCGTTACCAGAGTGGATTGGGGGTTCATCATCGGCTACGTTTTAAGTCTGGTTGCACTCCTGTTTACCTTTGATTCTATTTCCGGTGAACGTGAACACGGCACACTCCGACTAACGCTGGCGAACGCAATTCCGCGGCATACTGTACTCATCGGCAAGTTTTTAGGAGCGTTTATCAGTGTTAGCATCCCGTTTATCCTCGCCATCTTAGTGAACCTGTTGGTCATTTCCACGTCACCGGATGTTCACCTTGATACGGAGGCGTGGGGACGTTTAGGCATTATTTTTTCTGTCGCTGTGCTTTACACCTGCCTTTTCCTTGCATTGGGGATGCTCGTATCGGCGCGCGTACAACGGAGCGCGGTGAGTCTCGTCCTACTGCTATTGATTTGGGTTGTCCTTGTGGTATTTATGCCGAGTACCCTGGCTTCAATTGCCGGTAAATCAACATCCGCAGGACCTACGCATGACTTCTGGGAACATTCATCAAAACTTCATGATGACCTATGGGATACCCACTCCGATCGATACAAAGAGTCGGAGGGTTCAACCAAGCGGATAGTGCTCGATGGTGCGCTTGTCACCGAAGATGCAGAAGGGCAAGAACAGTTGCACAAAGAACGCTTAAACCAGCGGCTTGCTGAGGTACACCAGGCGCGTGCCATCACTCGGATTTCTCCTGTTACAATTGTACAGAACCTGCTTGAATCTTTCGCTGGCACCGGGTTTGAGCGGCATCTCCAATTTTTAGAAAACGTCCAAACTTACGTCCGAGAATTTCGAACATTCATTGTTGACACAGATCAAGCAGATCCCGAAAGTCTTCATATCTTCGGTGTGCGTGCGGGAATGTCAGAGAAACCTGTCAACCCAGACGCGGTTCCGAAATTTGAAGACACACTTAATCTGAGTAAGGACTTCAATACCGCAGCAATAGAATTGTTACTGCTAACGTTATTCGTCTTAGTGCTTCTGTCTGGCGCGTACCTCGCGTTTGTGCGCGTTGAGGTGTGATTGAAAATGCTGTTTACACTCATCCGTCGGGAACTCCTCGACAACCTCATGACATTCCGATTTGCGGCAGCAGTCTTCATTACATTGCTGCTTGTGGTCGCCAATACTATTGTGCTTCTCAAAGACTATGAGCAGCGACTAACGGCTTACAACACGGCTGTCAACGGAAGTCACCAAGAATTACGGGAGAAAAAAACCTATTCCGGTTACGGTGGAGCATTAGTTGTCCATCGTCCTCCGAACCCGTTGAGCATTTTCAATCTGGGATTAGATAAGCAGGTGGGGAACGAAATTGAGGTATACCACGCGTTTGTCCCAACAATTTGGGATGCGGAGAAGCACGGGATGGATAATCCGTTTCTCAGCCTCTTCACTTCAATTGATATTGTGCTTGTTTTTCAGGGCGTACTCAGCCTGCTCGCGCTGATTTTCGCTTACGATGCACTCGCTGGCGAACGTGAACGAGGTACGTTACGCCTCGTACTAACGCACCCAATCCAACGCGGACACATCCTGTTTGCCAAGTATATCAGCGCGATGCTCTGTCTACTTGTGCCGTTGTTGATAAGTCTTCTCCTGTCCATCATCTTGCTGACGACATCCGCCACGATTGCCTTGAGCGCGGATGATTTTCTTTGCATCGGCGGGATTGTTCTGACCTCGTTTCTTTACGTGTCGTTGTTCTACCTCATCGGCTTATGCATCTCTGCGATGACGCGTCGCACCAGTACTGCGCTCATGCTTTGTATGTTCGTCTGGGGAGTCTTAGTGCTTGTGTATCCAAATCTGATTCTTACCGCAGTTGACATCGTCCCGCAACCGGAAACGCAAACCTCTGTCTACAATCAAATCAAACAGATGTGGGAAAAATTAGATAAAGAAGATAAACAGTTTATCCGCAATGATGCCGTCTTAAGCCCCCCATCGCGGGGCGGTGAAGATATGGCTGCGGGATTTGGCTTGGAAGGTGTTGAATACACCTTCTGGAACGATAAGGACAAACCATCGATATTGCTCTATTTCCACCAAACCGGGTTGTACGCCGGAAAAATTAAAGCGGAATCTGAGCCGCAGGTGCCACGCGTACAGAATTATTACGGCTTCTACAATAGAGAAACTATCAATACCGTCCGACGAACATGGCTTGTCCGGAAACCGGCACTCGAGGCGATCTATGTCCAACCCGCACATCTCGGTCGAATGCTGTTAAGGTTTTCGCCTGTCGGGTTGTATGATGCGGCAACGGAAGCGTGGGCGGGCACCGACTTGGAGGGTATTCAAGACTTTTTCAGCACAGTTCAACTTTACCGGCGCGCAGTCGTTGACTATTTCTATGACAAAAAAATATTTGAATCGCGACAATGGTTCGCTGCCGACAAAGGCACAGCCGACTGGGATGCACTCCCTCAGTTTTCCTTTCAGAGAAGCGATACCGGTATCAATGCAAAACGAGCACTCCCGGACATGCTGCTGTTGCTTACAATGAATGTTATTCTCTTTACAGTGATATTGCTGATTTTTATCAAAAGCGAAGTGTGAAGTAGTTTCCAGTTTTCAGTTTTCAGTTAATACGCCTCTTTTGACTGATTAATGTATAGATGATTCTAAGACCTACCATAGGAGAAGAGATGCAGGATTTTAAGAAGTTGCAAGTTTGGCAAAAATCTCATGATTTAACTTTGAGGGTGTATGAGTTGACATCTCGATTTCCTCGCGAAGAGATGTATGGGTTGACAAACCAAATCCGTCGTGCGTGTGCATCGATTCCAACAAATATCGCTGAAGGCTGTGGCAGGGGCAGCTCTGCTGACTTTGCGCGTTTTCTTCGCATAGCAATGGGTTCAGCGAATGAAACAGAATATCTCATTCTCCTTGCTCGCGACCTCAAGTACCTTGATACAGATATGTTTGCCGGGTTAATGGACACCATAATTGAGGTGCGGAAGATGCTAACCTCTTTACTGCGGAGGCTGAAAACTGTTAACTGTTAACTGGTTACTGGTTACTTATGTGGCATATTACAAAACGTGAAATCTACGATAATCTCAATAGCCTCCGATTCGCCCTAACAACCTTTTTATTGCTGGCACTGATGGTAACCAATGCCGTTAAACATCTCCGAGAGCAGCCAAAACGGGTACAGAGGTATCAGGACGCTGTTACGGAATCTTCGGATCGCTTAACTGCTCACGCCGATGGCAGCCTCTTTAAACTGGCACAATACGGACCGGGAAACTTCTACAAAAAGCCGTCTCCCCTTCACTTCTGTGCAAACGGAGGCGAGCTCGTTTTACCAGATACTATCAAAGTGGGCGATCCACCTGTGTTCGCCACCGATGCAGAAGGTAACTGGAGACTCGTAGGGATCTGGAGCCTATCCTATCCAGATGCCAACCTCCAGAATAAGAACGTTGGACCGAATGTTTCACAAGTGGATTGGGCATTCATCATCGGTTATATCTTGAGTTTGATAGCCCTCTGGTTCACCTTTGATGCCTTCTCCGGTGAACGCGAACACGGCACACTCCGATTGATGTTAGCCAATTCAATTCCGCGACACACTGTCCTTATCGGCAAATTCTTAGGGGCATTGCTCAGTATTAGCATCCCGTTTGCACTTGCTGTGTTGGTGAACCTTTTATTAATTTCTACTGCAAATACCATTCACCTGACCACAGAGGCATGGGGACGCTTAGGTATCATTTTCGCTCTCGCGCTTTTGTACACGAGTCTGTTTGTGGCGTTAGGGCTGTTAGTCTCGGCGCGTGTGCAACAGAGCGCGGTGAGTCTGATGATACTGCTGTTGACGTGGGTAACCCTTGTCGTTTTCATGCCGAGTACGCTCGCTTCAATTGCAAGCAGCTTCTCACCTGCGATATCCTTCGACGAATTTTGGAAGCAGCGGAACCCAATTGAAGAGGACTTGTGGGATAAATACGGCGAATGGCTCTGGTCCAGTAAATTGGACGATAAGACGTTAAGGGCGAAAAGCGAGTTTTTCACCGAAAAGGCTGAAAAAGAGGAACGCTGGCATGAAGAACGATTAAAGTACCGGGCTTCTCAGGTGCACCGCGCGCGTGCCATCACCGGTATCTCACCTGCCACGCTTCTGCAGCACCTCATTGAAGGGTTTGCTGGAACCGGATTTGAGCGGCATTTACAATTTGTGGAAAACACACAACGTTATGTCCGTCAACTTCGTGAATTCGTTGCTGATACCGATAGAGCTGACCCGGAAAGTCTTCATATTTTGGGGGTTCGTGAGGGTATGTCCAAGAAGCCTATCAGCTCAAAATCCGTTCCGAGATTTGAAGATACACTTAATCTGAGTAAGGATTTCAATACGGCAGCAATGGAATTGTTACTGCTAACGTTATTTGTCTTAGTGCTTCTATCGGGGGCATATCTCGCGTTTGTACGCGTTGAGGTGTGATACAAAATGCTTAAAGCACTTATTCGTAGAGAACTCCTTGACAACCTAATGACGTTTCGCTTCGCAGCGGTAGCACTCATCACACTGCTGCTGGTAGTCGTAAATACGGTTGTGCTTGTCCAAGATTATGAACAACGTTTGGAGAGTTACAACGATGCTGTCAAATTTCATAAGACAGATTTGGACAATTCTAAAACCTACTCTACCGCGTATCTGTTCGCTGACCGGGCACCGAATCCGTTGAGTATCTTTAATGTCGGGTTAGATAAACGGTTAGGCAACCTTATCGGTATCTATCACGGATTTATGCCGACGCTCTGGGATGCCCAAATGCACGGTACTGACAATCCGTTTATAGCGTTCTTCTCCTCAATTGATATTGTCTTTGTTTTTGAAGTAATCTTAAGCTTGATGGGGTTGATATTCGCTTACGATGCAATTGCGGGGGAACGTGAACGCGGCACCTTACGTCTCGTGCTCGCGCAGCCGATCGGACGCGGGCAAATTTTACTCGCGAAATATATCAGTGCGATGGCGTGTCTGTTGGTTCCGCTGATACTGAGTCTACTGTTCGCGTTACTGTTGCTAACGCGTTCAATTCCATTATCACCTGCCGATTTTCTCCGCATCGCCGGGATTGTTCTTACATCGTTCGCGTACCTATCCCTGTTCTACCTCATTGGGTTGCTGATCTCCGTAGCCACGCGTAGAACCGGCACAGCACTCATGCTCGCGATGTTTGTATGGGGGTTTCTGATACTCGTGTATCCGAATTTGATTCGGGCAACTGTTAATCCAGGCGGCGATATCCAAACGCGTGTGAAAACTGCTCACAATCAGATTCAACAGATTTTAGATGAATACAAAAGAGAACGTCAAAAGTTCCTTGAAAACGAGGGAATCGCTGGAGAAATGGCGGAATTCAGCAAAGCATTAGGGTTTTATCACCAAGCGGATGTGGATCCAGTAACCCTGACGTCTTATATCGAAAGTATCAGTGTCCTTTCAGAGATCCAGCCCGAATTTGAGAAGTACGTCCCTGTCGCTAAGCGGTATTACAGTTTCGTTGAACCGTTGGTTACCCGAACAATAGAAAAAGCGTGGCGCATCCGCAAGCAGGCACTTGATGAAATTTACGTTCGACAAGCCGCAACGGATAGGATGTTGTTGAAACTCTCACCCGTAGGCATCTATGATACTGCGACGCAGGCGTGGGCAGGCACAGACTTATTAGGACTCAGAGATTTTTTCGAGGCAGCGCAACGTTACCGAAAAGTCATCATTGATTATCTTTACGCCAAGGAAGCATTCGCGGCACGGGAATGGTTCGTCGCCGACAAGGGTTCCGTAGACTGGAGCACACTCCCAGCGTTTACTTTTCAGAGAAGTGATGTCGGAACGAATGCAAAACGGGCGTTACCCGATATGTTTCTACTGCTGATATGTAATCTCGTCTTGTTTATGGGGATCGTTCTTATCTTTATCAAAAGCGAAGTGTAGGATAATGTGATATATGGCACTCTTTAATATAATTTGGCGTGAACTCTACGACAACCTCAATAGCCTGCGTTTCGCATTAGCAACAGTGCTGCTGTTGGCATTGATGCTGACCAATGCGGTCCTGTATCTGCGCGAACACCCGAAGCGGACACAGGCGTATCACAATGCCGCTGCTGGTGCTGTAAAGGCATTAGAATCGCGCAGCACCAGTTTATATCGCCTCGCGACAGAAGGCCCTGGGGACCTTCACAAAGCACCGTCACCCCTCCGTTTCTGTGCGGAAGGCGATGAAGCGTTTTTACCGACGCACGCCAGCGGTGCAAACTTCGGTCGCAAGATCGCTGATAGGACACCCATCTGGCGGATGGGGTACCCACAAAAGACCCCAAATCTCCGCAATATCCGTCCCGATTTCACCACACTGGATTGGGCGTTCATCGTCGGTTATGTACTGAGCTTTATCGCGATCCTATTCACCTTCGACGCAATCTCTGGCGAACTGGAACGCGGCACATTGCGATTGACATTAGCAAATCCTATCCCGCGGCACATTGTCTTGGTCGGGAAGTTTTTGGGCGCGTTCCTTAGTATTAACATTCCGTTTGCAATTGCCGTATTGATGAACCTACTCCTCATCTCTACCTCAGATGCGGTGCAACTCGATGCCGGGGCATGGGGACGTTTAGGTATCTTGTACGGTATCGTTATCCTCTATACCTGTCTTTTCATTGCCTTGGGACTTCTGATCTCCGCTGCAGTGCGAGAGAGTGGCGTAAGTCTCGTGGTGCTGCTGTTAATTTGGGTGAGCTTTGTCGTGTTTATGCCGAACACATTGGCATCTATCGGCAGTCGGACATCGGTGCCGATCGCGTACATGAAGTTTTGGATCCAGCGCATCCAGATCGCGGACGAGGCGCGCGCGGCCTATCAAGATAGATACGGCGATTCACAGACTCCGCCACCAGTGCATGTGCTCGGGGAGTATGTTAGCTCAGAAGCAGAAGAATATGAGCGTTACAACGAGGCATACTTGAACGAGCAGATTGCGCAAGGGAAACAGGCACGCGCAATAACCCGTATCTCACCGACGGCGATTGTTCAACGTCTCTTTGAATCTTTTGCGGGAACAGGATTTGAAAGGCATCTACAATTTATTGAGAATGCACAGCGTTACGCCCGCCAGTACCGAGAATTCGTTATTGACACCGACAGAGCAGATCCAGAGAGTCTTCACGTCGTTGGGATTCAGGAGGGTATGTCGCAGAAGCCTGTCAACCCTGAGGCGATTCCCAAATTTAAAGATACACTCAGCCTCAACCGTGATTTCAACACCGCAGCGGCAGATTTACTGCTATTGGTGCTGTTTCTTGTAGTCGTTGCGTCAGGTACGTACCTCGCCTTTGTCCGACTTGAGATTTGATGATTCCCCCAAAAAACTCCCCATCCGCAATTCACATCTCCATTTTATTGAATATGTAACTGGCAAGGAATTTGAATCTGATACTTGTCCTTCTTTAAAGACTCCTTTTTTCACCCGAATTCGCGCATAATGTAAAAAAGTGCAAAATTTGTGTTGTGGATGAAAAAAAATTATTTTTTTTATTTCTATCCAGAAGGGGTCGTAAACCCTTGTGGTATCAAGGTTTTCTGGATGGACGTGCCGCAATTATCCGTTTCCGTAAAGAAAAAAATGAAAAAAAATATGACATTTTATGCATTTTATGCACGAAAACGACTCAAAAATGGAGTCTTTAATATGCACAAATCGCAAGACTCTATTTTTACAGTCCTAAAAACGGAAAGGTAACAAAAATTGCTCGGTTTACCAAAAATGTTGCACCAGCTGCATCTCTTTGAGGAAGAGGGTGTCTCTTATGCCGCAGATCTGGAGAAAGCGCGTGTCGTTGAACTCTCGGCTGTAATGGTTGATATCCTGAAACTTGCCGAGACGCAGACAGATGTTGCGATTGTCGAAACGCTGGAAACTTCTTATACAGGGGACGAGATTTCTGAGGCGTTTGAGCAACTCGCTGAACTCGAGAAACAGGGGTTACTGTTCAATCGCGGTGAAGATTTGACGAACAGCTTCGCGACAGAAAGCAGATGGCGAAAGTTGCTTGTGGTGATTCCCGGTGTTGATGTCGATTCGTTTTTCGATATTGAAACATTATCTGCCGGCACGAACATGGCACTTTCTTATATGATTCGACATCTCACCAAACACGCGGATCTCCACTTTGCAAGTTCTCGGAACAGGAAGATCACGGACGGGGTGTATGAGGTCGATATCGGTATTGATGACTTGATCCGGCTTCGGTCAAAGATCGGTGAAACGTATCACGGTATACTGACCTTGCATCAGGACCACGAGCGGTGGCTGCTGCCGCTTTACCGATACCCGGAGTTTCCACCGATCCTGGTTCAGAATCATGCGCCGCGCGGACATGGTGGACAGGCGATTAATTCGATGCTGCGCCATTATGCCGCGATGCGTGATTGTGATGGTTTTACCGCACCCTCGGATTACGTCCGGGATTTTTATGCGAATTATGTTTGGGATCCAAGTTTCTTCAATACGTTGCCGAACGGCGTGGATTCAGAGCTATTCAAACCGATGGATAAAGCAGCAGCGAAACGAGAAATTGCAGAAGCGGTTGGCGATGATCGTATTGATGTCGGACCGACCGTTGGGTATCTCTCGCGGGTGCAGTCGGAAAAAGGGACATCTGTCTACTTGAAGTTGGCAAAATTGAATCCGCATCTGCTCTTTCTGATTGCGGGTCCACATCTGGGGCGGTATGCTTCACAGCAGCTGCCGGATAATCTCGTATATGTCGGATTCCATCCGCGTGAGAAGTTACCGCTTATCTACAATGCGTTCGATGTCTACTGTTTCCCATCCATGTCGGGTGAAGAGACGTTCGGGTTGACAGTGCTTGAGGCGATGGCGTGTGGCGTTCCACCAGTCGTTCCGAATTTCGACGGTGTCCCTTCAGTGGTCGGGGATGCCGGCTTGGTTGCGGATGCTGAAAATTTCGATCAAGATGTCGCCACGCTTGTCAGTTATCCGTGTCCGACGAGTTTTTCGGAAAAAATCAATCTGCTGTTGAACAACCCAGAAATGTTGGAGACATTTTCCAAGAAGGCGAGGGAACGGGCACTTTCGTTCACTTGGGAGAAGACAGCAGGCCGGATTATACAATTATTTGATAGACTTTATCGGAAAAGGAAACTTATCAATCCAAACAGGCTTTTGAACGTGTTTGCACCCGCACCCCCTATAGAAGGCGAAGAACCGCAGTGCCCGAAATATAAGTCGGTTGTGCTGAGTATGAATGCACATTACGAACAGTGTCTGATGCGGGAGGCGATGTATCCGCTGCGTGTCGAGGATGGGCTGGCACTGAGCATTTTGAGGGATCATACGACCAGAGAGGCGGAAGCGGTGCTTGCCGAGTTGGTGGCGGATGAGACAGAAGCAAGAGCGATTCTTAAACGCGTTCGCGGTTTAATTGATGGGACAGCATAAGGGTTAGAAACCCCAGAACAAGATAGGAACAAAATTATGCGTTACCGATTAAAACGGCATCACAAATTTGAACAAGATGAGCGCAAGTATGTGGCGGACCTTGAAACGGGCGACATTATCCAGATAAACGATGTGGAATGGGAGATTCTGTCGCGTTATGAGGGGCAGACGCTGTATCAGATCGTAAGGCGGTTGAAAGCAAAATACAAATTAACGGCTATCTTCGAGGGATTTGAACGTTTGGAATCGCTCGGACAGCAGGGGTCCCTTTTAAGCCCGATTGTTGAACCCATTAAGTCGATGCGCGCGAATGGACAGCCAACAGATCAACCTCCGAAGTTGTTGGTACCGTTCCATTTTACGACGGAGAAGTCTGCGTTAAGTTACCTCACGGGACTGAGCCGCTATCAGTTTTTGCGGCACCTCTCGGCGTTCGCTGAATTGGAGACGTTGGCTTTCGCTGATGCGGAAGCAGAAAAGGAGGTTCCCGATTTCGATGAGGTTCGCGTTCGGAACATAGATGTCCCGAAAAACAGTGCCTTGGCATCACCGTGGTATGCGCTGGATGGGTATGACGGTATCTTACTGCTTTCACAATTCTTGACAGAGGATTTGCTATACTACCGGGTACCGGATGTTCCGATAGTTCACTGCATAGACGGTGTCCAGCCGTTACAGCAGATTGCACTCAAACGTCTCCTAACACTTGCTGGGTTCCAGCGTCCGAAAGATACGATTGTCGTCAAAGTCTCGTGGATGAAGGCGTGGTTCGCTGAATGGGGCGTGTCCGTAGAAAACGTGCAGGTAATTCCTGATGGGATAGATGTTGTTGCACCGATCGGCGATAAGGCGTTAGCGAAGCAGCACACGGCTGCTATCTTTGAGAAACCGATGTTCGTTGAGCAACCCGTTGTCGGTTTGATCTCTGGGTTTGAACCCCGGCGTGGCGCGAAGTGGATTTCTGAATTCGCGCGCGCCAATCCACATCTCGCTATTTTTGTCTATGACACAATATTAGACAAACACTACCGACATCCGCCAGAGAATGTCGTCATTTTCAGTGCGGACGATGATGAGACTCGCGCGGTTTTACCTGTGTTCTTTCAGGCGTTGGATCTCGTGTGTTTCCCTGCGATGCCAGGGACTCCCCTTTCAATTGTCTTGGAGGCGATGGCTTACGGGGCACCGTGTGTTGCGATGACGAAGTATGGGATGCCCGAAGAAGTCGCGGGGGCTGGGGTTGCCGTGAAAGCGGATTGGGACCCCTTCGGCAATTTTCGGGTGCCGATGCCAGTGTTATCAAGAACGGTGAATGAATGGTTAAAGCCTGACGGGATGCGTAGCGTGTGTAGGAATTTTACGGAGCAGATCGCTCAACGATATACTTGGCAAAACGCTGCACAGGCACTTTGCCACGTGTTTGCGGAGAGCCTTGAACGGAAGCCGGACGATTTTGGCTCAGAACAAGCGCTGTTCCCGCCAATTTTTTGTCGTCGGTATGAGCCGGAGACGGGGCGGATCGCGTCTTGTGTGTATCGTTTGGGGACGAACAGGTATGATAATCTTGAAACGGCTTTAGCGGAGGTACTGACAGAAGCGCATACGTCTGCTGAGGTGGAGGCAGTTTTCAAACATTTTCAGGAAAAAAATCATATCGCCGCTGAATAAAGGAAGATATTTGAATGTTATATGCTGATTTTGAACGGGTGTTTGAAGCGCGTTTACAGACACGCGCCGACTCCTATGTGAACGCGGTGGAATATCATCGCGGTCGATTTGTGCAAACGATTCAGTATCTGTTACACTCTATCTTGGAACAGACAGATACACTGGTTCAACAATCTGATGAGGATTGGGCACGGACAGAAGAAGTTATCAGCGATATTCTCCACTGCACGGATGTAGATGTCCAGCAGCTCTTGACACTCAAAGTTCCGAACGAATTGACAGTGGATAGAGATTTTGAGGCGGTGAAGACGAAACTCTACGAAACGCAGTATTATCCTATTGGTGAACACCTGAACTATACTTCGTTTCCGCCTGCTCTGGAACGGAAGGCGTTTATTGGCAAGCATTTCAACCGTTTCAGAGAGGATTCATATTTCTGTGATCTCGGTTTCGGCCCTGGGGTGCTAACTGCATTTATTTTACAACGGGACGCTTCATGGCGCGCAGCGGGGGTTGATATTAGCAAGGATTGCCTGCGTCATGCACAGCGACTTTTGGAGAGAAAAGCGGTTTTAGGAAGGAGCGAGCTGTCGGTTGCGGATGTGCGCAACCTCCCGTATCCTGACGATACTTTTGACGTGGTTGTTGCCGTTGAAGTACTTGAGCATATCCCCGACCCTGAAGTGGGTTTAGCGGAAGCGATGCGCGTGCTGAAACCGGGCGGATACGCGATTACAGCACTCCCGGTGCAATTGCCGCTGTTAATGCACCTCTACGATTTTGATACGCCTGATGAGGTTTTAGCACTCTACGAAGAAGTTGGACTTGAGGTCATTGACTTTGAGACAAAGGAGTTTCAACTTCAAGCAGCGAATTCCTTTGTAGATACGTTCGCGTTGAGTATCAATCCGTGAACGAAAGGTTTTTATTGTCCAATGTCAGTCTATGAATACTTTCTTATATCTTTAGCATTTATTTTTTGCGGTTATGCAAGTTGGACCGATCTGAAAACGCAGAAGATACGCAACGTCTGTTCGTTGGGGCTCCTCTATCTAGGAACCTTGAGCCAACTGATGGCATGGTATCTCGGCACGACAACGCCGCTCTATATTTTAGTCCTTTTCTTCGGGAGCGGACTCATCGCTTTTGCCTTCTACTGGTTCGGCATCTTCTCACCGGGAGATTCTAAGCTCTTTTGGGGGTTGTGTCTGATTTTCCCACTATCGCTTTTCAGGGACCTGAGCGGTAGCCTGAGTTTTCCGCCCTTGATCCTTACGCTGAATATCATCATTCCGTATTCAATCGGTGTGCTTGGGTATCTGCTTTTCAAATTTGCGTCGATGCCAAATAAACTGGCACTCCTTCGCGGTTTTCTGATGTCAAACTTTCAGGGTGCGGCACTTTTTGAAAAACTGTTCAATCTGCTTATCTTCATCGGTATCGCGACGGCACTGACCTCCCTGCTGGAACTGATCGGATGGCAACCCGACCGGTTTCTAAGTCTCGTTTTGGTCTTAGCAGCGTTCGCGCTAATACAGAAGTTGCTATCGCCGATTCCGAAAACGCCGGTATATTATACAGTTGTCGGATTTGCGTGTGTATGGTTCTCAGTGCGGTCAGCACCTTCAGTGCCAGCATTTCTTTCCGGTTTCGCTTTTTTCTTAGGGTTATACCTCGTCGTTTTTCTTCTTGCGAAGCAGTTGGTTCTCGGTTTAGCGAGTATAGCGTTAGATAATGTCGTTGATGTGAACGGTCTCCAGGTCGGTATGATTCCAGCGGAGCAGATTATTCAGGTGACACAGCCAGATGGTAGTGTCCGTTATGAGAAAAAACAGGTCGGTTTTTCCAGTGGTCAAGCTGATAACATCATTGTTTCGCCGGATCCAGCGGGACTTGATGCAGAGGAGATCGCGCAGTTGCAGCATCTCGCGGCGGCAGGCGCGCTTGCGGAATTTGAGAACCAGATACGGATTCAACCTTCTATCCGTTTCGCGCCGGTGATCGCTGTCGGTGCCCTGCTCACGGTTCTTTGCCAGGGACCGTTTTATCTAAAGTTGATGCAGCTGTTTTGATTTGATTTGTCTTATGAAACGTGCAATTTTAGTCCTAATACTTTTAACGGTGGGTGTGACATTACCACCAATTTATTCACAGTGGGCAGAATCCCAAAGGCTTAAACAGATACAAGCCGTGAAACAACAGGCGCGCCCGATTGTCGGGGATCGGTGGGAGACGGTGCTATCAGCACTCGAAAGCGGTGTGCCACCTTCCGTAGTGATTTTATATACGGGTGGGACGCAGAGCCACTTGGAACCGTGTGGGTGTTATCAAGAAGAGTCCGGCGGATTGCCGAGACGTGCCTATGTTGTAGAGCAGTTTCGGAAGCATGGGTACCCGACGCTTTTGGTGGATGCCGGGAACATCTTTGATGGGACAGCGGAAATAGATGCACGCCGCTGTGAAACGAATATGAAGACGTTGGCAGCGATAGGGTATTCAGCAGTAGCACTCAGCGAGTCGGATCTCGGTTATGATGACGCTTATCTGCATCGGCAGCGTGCTGTTGCAACATTTCCATTCTTAGCACCGCCTGTAGAGAACGCCGATTTCACAGAACCGTTTGTGATTGAGCAAGCTGGACGACACACCATTGCCTTTGTCGCAGGCGCAGCATCTGGAAAAGCAGTATCACAAGCACATATTGTTGTCGCTTTAGGGGAGCCTGCGGATCCCGAACATATTGATGTCGTCATCTGTCCTGATGAGATAGCGGTGCCGGTGTCTGAAGCTGGCGTGCTTTATGTCGGTTGTAAACCTGAAGGCAAAACGTTAGGCGTGTTGGCACTCTGGATAGATGCAAATGGAAAACTAACACGCCATTATACAACAGAATTAGCGTTGACAGGCGAGGTCGGTGAATCTGAATCGGTGCGTCAGCTGCTAACAGATTTTTACCGAGATGTTGCCGCTGAAAGTCCGTCACAGGATCCACCGCTCTTTGCGAATCAGTTTTTAGAACAGCAGCACGGAAACGGGTATGTTTCGGCGACGGCGTGTCAGCGATGCCATGAGCAGGAATATCTTCAGTGGTCTGCGACGCGCCACGCCTTCGCTTACGAAACACTTCTGAAAAAGGAACGCTACTTTGACGCAGCGTGTGTCGCGTGTCATACGACTGGATTTGGTTATCCGACAGGTTTTCAGATCGTCGACCCCGATTCAACGCTTAAAGGCGTGCAGTGTGAAACATGCCACGGGCCCGGCAAGCAGCATGTCGGCAACCCGAAAAAGAGCAATATCCGTAAAGGTGCAGACACATCGCTCTGTTTGCAATGTCACGACCCGAAACATTCGCCCGGCTTCGCGGAAGTGGTCGCACTGCATAGCAAAGATGTTGATCACAGCCGCGCACCGATGAATTTGGAAGAACTCTTAGCGTCGCGCATCGCACGGATGGGAAAACCAACCGTAGAACTCTTTGTAATGAGTTATTGCCGGTTCGCCGTTAAAGCGGAAGAGAAGCTTGTTCCAATCGTGAAGAAGTTCGGTGACCAAATTGATTTCAAGCTGCAGTTTATTGCACAAGAGAAGGAGGCACCTTCCGCGCAGGATATAACACCCTTTACGAGTCTTCACGGTTACCCGGAAGTGGCAGAAAATATCCGGCAGCTGCTCATAGCACGGGAATACCCAAAACGGTATCTCGACTATATCTTGTGCCGCGGCAAGAAGTTGGATAAAAGCTGGGAGAAGTGTGCCGAGAAACTCGGTATGGATGTAGAGAGGATTCAAAAGTTGTTTGATGCACCCGAAGCGGAACAACTTTTCCGGGCAAACATCAAGCGCGCCGCAGAACTCGGGGTTAGAGCCTCTCCTACGATCTTGGTGGATGAACATAAATTTAGAGCGAATCAGTTGTTACGGGCGAGTGGAACGCCGTGCCAATAGCAATGCGCTAAGTGGATCAGTTTTTAGACATTTTCGGCGGGATAGCTCCATGCCCATTTGCGATACAATTCGTGCCGGAAGTAGTTTTCCTAACAACGATTTGGAAACCCATCTCGCTGGCGTGGAGCACCAGCAGAAAGGAGAAAACCTATACATGAAAAATAACATCCGTAGTAAAATCAGTGAATTCCTCAAATCCGAAGATGGACGCGTCGGTGCTAAATCGCCGTTAACGTTGGGTGTAGCAAGCGCGAGCTTGTTGTTAGCTCAGGCAATGGTTACGCCATCTACTCAGGCACACATGCTGTGTTATCCTTGGGCTGATGACTGTGCGGAAGGTGAGTTTTGTGTGGTTTGGTGTGAGGGAACATGGAATTTAGGAACCTGTATGGGCACATGGCATAGTCACTGTGAACCACTTGATCCTTGATCAGGTTATCTAAGGAGATAATCCATCGGCGGTTCGTTGTCTTTGATGGGGAACCGCCATTTCGGCAATCTTGAAAGCATCTGAGGCAGGCAAGAAATAAGATTTCATAGGAGACTGACAATTCTGTTCATTAATGATGGAGAATGCTAATGGAAGACAATGATGTTCAGCTGATCTATAGGGTTTTATCGGGCGACGATGAAGCGTTTACTGCGTTGGTCCGAAAACACCAGAAAAGTGTCCACGCGCTTGTTTGGCGAAGGGTTGGTGATTTTCATTTCGCTGAAGAGATTACACAGGACGCGTTTCTCCGGGTATACAAGCAACTCCCAACGCTCAAGGATCCGAGTCAGTTTTTTGGGTGGCTGTATGTCATTACAGACCGGCTTTGTAAGGATTGGCTGAAAAAGAACAAATCATTAATAAAATCCGTGGAGGATGTTCCCATGGTAGAAATGCAGCGAACGTCTTACGAACGTTATGTATCGGAGGAAAAAGAACAGGAGGCTCACGCGTTTCGTCAGGAACTTGTCAACAAACTTCTGGGAAAACTGCCGGAAAGCGAACGCACCGTGATGACGCTCTACTATCTCGGCGAAATGACAGCGAAGGAGATTAGCAAATTTTTAGGGGTGTCGGTAAACACGATTACGAGTCGGCTCCAGCGAGCGCGGAAGCGTCTACAAAAAGACGAGGAGATGCTTGTTCAGGAGACGCTCGGCGGAGTTCAATTGTCCGATAGTCTCACGGAGAACATCGCCCGGAAAGTGGCTGATGTGAAGTTGGCACCGCCTGTGAATTGGAAACCCTTCCTACCATGGATCGCTTTTGGCATTGCATCGGTTTTGGTGCTGCTGTTAAGCGCAAGCAGTCAATACCTCCTCCGTTTCCAGAAACCGTATAGTTTTGAGGCACAATCTGAACCGACAGTTGCAATTATTGACGCGCCTGTTGTGCTTGATGCCAACGTGAAACCGGCGGTGCGAAGTCAGGCGGGCCGCGCTGTTGTACCCAGCAAAAGCAGCGGTGATGACGTGCAGGTTTCTGAGTCGGTTTTAGATGCTAATGCACAAAATGAGTTGGTCAGATTTTCCGCGTCGCCGTGGGCACAGACATCAGGCCCGCGAGGCGGTTCTGTCCATGATATATTTGCTACGGCTGCGGGAACGCTCTATGCTTTTTCGTCAACAGGGACCTATAGATTAGCGGCGAACGCGACGCGGTGGGTGCCAGTTGAGATTGATATGCCTATCGGAGCGTCGCGGGTACCTATGGCAGAGCATGAGGGGACGCTCTATCTTGTCTCTAACGATGCGATATTTGCCTCAACCGATGCCGGTGGGACGTGGAACACATTTTGCGACCGACCCGAGGGAAGTGCTGTTGGAATTGTTATCACGAGACAGCAAACGGGGCCTACGATGTATCTTGCCCTCCAAGAGAAAGGTGTATTCCAAACGACAGATGCTGGTGGGCAGTGGCGGCTTCTTAACGACAGATTGGTGGACAGGTCTATTTCCGCTATAGCCGCGATTGGGGATACAGTATTTGCTGGGACAGACAAAGGGCTCTACCGCCTTGATTCGGGTGTTTGGGTACGGTTACTGGCGGATGTGCCCGGATCTATCTATTCCTTAGCGGTCTCTGAAGGCAATCTGTATGTTGGAACAGGTCCTGATTTCGTTACACTGCAACAAATTGGATCAAAACCGGCGAAGGCAGAGCAGGTAAGGTATGGCGAAAATTCAAGCGTGAGCAAAGTTTTCCACTCCGCCAACTTAGGAGCGTTTTGGACTGAGATAACGCCTACAGATGGATCTCGCCCTATAATAGCACCGGCGGGTATAAACCTGTTGGTGGCGGGGGAGACGATCTTAGCACAAGCGTTCAGCCAGTTTCAATCAAGAGATGGTGGTAAGACCTGGATTGACCTTAGATTTGGCATGACTTCGTCTATATTGGATCCTTTTCCATCTGTAGCCACAGACGAGTGGACATTTTACAAAGTAGGTCCGTCTGGTATTCATCGCACAACCGATGGCGGTGAATCGTGGCAGCTGTTCATGGATGGAATGGTGGGAACCGGAATACAGGATTTGGTCGCGATGAATAACAACCTCTATACGTATACCAAGGAAGGCATCGTCCAATCGACAGATGGTGGGGAATCGTGGAAAGGTGTTCGGATTGATTTCGGTGAGCAAAAACCTGGCTCGGGAATAGCCAGAACGTCTCGCGGTAATTTTCCTCTTCATTCAAAATTAGTGGTCGACAGCAATGTTCTTTATGGGATTTGGGCTTCTGTAAAGGGCGATCTGCGTATTTTCCGTTTGTCAGCTGATGACAATGTGATCGTTCCGGTACAAGGGTCCCCCGCTTTTGAAGTGGCTGTCCCATCTACAAATGACAAAGGAGCGAAACAGGTTCCCTTATCTGAGAGGCGTGAAAAAGGGGATGATTTATATGTAGCGTTCCGTAGAGAACATGAGAGAGTTGGTGCATTTGTTGTTAGTGGTGAGACGTTTTACGTCGAATATAAGCGGAAACTGTTCAGATGGCAGCCTGGCGATTTAAAGTGGAAAGACCTCGGATTGACAGATACCAGTGAACAGTCCGACCATGATTCAAAATTTGGGTTCAAGTTAGCGGTTTCAGGAGAAACTGTCTACGTCGGGAAACGGAGTGGCGATCTGTTCCAGTCGATTGATAGCGGAAACAGTTGGAGAGACATTACGCTAACCCTTCCGCTTCGGTTTACCTATTTCAATGAGATTGTCTTTGCGGGTTCTACGGTTTACATTGCGACGGATGCCGGGGTCTTAGCCTCCGAAACCGGGGTGTATTGGCGCGTGATCAACGATAAAGTCGTTATAGACAGGTTTGCGGTAGACGGTGCCACGATTTATGGTGTTGGTGATACCGGTGTCTATCGTTTAGATATTGACGGCGACTGGGAACAGCTTTCGCCGGGTGTTCCGGGTAAAGTGCTTTCTTTCGTTGTGGATCGCAATAGACTTTACGTTGCGACCGAACGGCGCGGAATGTTTCACATCTCGCTTGATGCAGAAAATTACCTCGCAAACGATTAAAATTGAGAGTTTTTCTTTACTTTTCAAAAAAATCAGAAAAAAGAATACCGCACTCGGAGGCGAATGTGAAAGAATTACTGTTGGCAGATGCGAATAGGCTGTCCGACTCCCGATCTGAATACGAAGCAACCCGACAGCAGATAGATAGGGCAGACTACAAAACCCTTACGCTGAGTGAGGCAGACTTTTACGACCTCGTTTTCATGGAAGCGAATGACTCCGTCGCAACAAATCCAAACGCGATTTCTGCCATTTTTTATCAAAACTTTCTACTAAACCTCCGCCGAATTCATTCGGAGTCTGTCACGGCAGCGGTTCGCCTTCGTTGGCAGTCCGCTCGGCATAAAGTGCCTGCAGCCGAGTCGTTACGGGACCGATGCTTTCGTTTCCAATCTTTCTGCCGTCAACTTCAAGTACTGGACTCAGCTCACCGACAGTGCCGGTCGTGAAGACTTCATCTGCGGTGTAGACTTCGGTTAATGAAATATTCCGTTCCGTCACTGGGATCCCTGCTTCGCGCGCAATGCGGATGGCCATACCGCGCGTAATTCCGGGGAGGCAGCTATCGGCGTGTGGTGTCAGGACATGTTCACGTTTTATTACAAAGATGTTCGTCGCATTTGTCTCTGAAACATATCCGTGGATGTCGAGCATAATCGCATCGTCCACACCAGCGACGTTCGCCTCAATTTTGGCGAGAATGTTGTTAATCAGGTTGTTATGGTGGATTTTAGAGTCAATACACTGCGGCGGATTCCGTCGGATCGCGGAGGTGATTAAACGGACACCGCTTTTTGAATAGATGGGCGGCTTCCACTCCGCAAGCACAATCAGACTCGTGCCGTACTGATTGACGCGCGCGTCCATGCTGGAGGTAACCTTTTTCCCACGGCTGAGCGTCAGGCGGATATGAACACCGTCGCGCATGCCGTTGGCTTCAAGCGTCTCAAAAATCGCTTTTTTGACTTCCGCACGCGTCGGGATATTCGCGAACGCCATGGCGTGTGCGGAATCCATGAGTCTGTCAAGGTGTTCATCCAACGCAAAGATTTTTCCGTTGTAGACGCGCAAACCTTCCCATACGCCGTCTCCACCTTGCACGAGGCTATCAAATACAGAAATTTTTGCATCTTCACGCGGCAATAGCTCACCGTTGACGTGAATTAAAATGTTTTCATTCCTTACATCAGGTAATTTAGGTGCCATATCTCCTCCATTCTACCATGTA
Source organism: Candidatus Poribacteria bacterium (assembly GCA_963668035.1). Classification (GTDB taxonomy): domain Bacteria; phylum Poribacteria; class WGA-4E; order WGA-4E; family WGA-3G; genus WGA-3G. The sequence goes on from OY764073.1 coordinate 4,752,310, forward strand.
TCTCGGACGCTCACACCTTCATCCGTTAGATAAGTTTTGATGTTCTCAATCGTGAATTCGCCGTAGTGTGTGATAGAGGCCACGATCGCGGCATCGGCACTGCTCTCAACAAAGACATCACGTAGGTGCTGTGGGTTTCCCGCGCCGCCAGAGGCGATCACCGGCACCGGCACCAGCTCCGCAATAGCTCCCGTCAATTCCAGTTCATAGCCGGCTTTCGTGCCATCTGCATCGATGCTATTGACGACAATTTCACCCGCGCCAAGTTCAACCCCACGTGCCGACCATTCCAGGGCATCCCAACCGACAGGTTTCCTGCCGCCATCTATGTAGATTTCATATCCGCTTGGGATCTGCTCACTTTTCGGGACGCGTTTGACTTGCATGCTCAACACGACGCATTGGCTACCGAACGCTCGCGCCCCCTCCGCGATGAGTTCAGGATTCCGTACTGCACCGGAGTCTATACTCACCTTTTCTGCACCGGCGAGCAGGACGCGTCGCATATCTTCAAGCGTCCGCAGCCCCCCACCGACAGAAAACGGGATAAAGATTTCAGCGGCGACAGCGGAGACCACATCAATCATTATATCGCGGCGTTCATTGCTCGCCGTGATGTCGTAAAAGACGAGTTCATCGGCACCGCCTTCATAGTAAAAGCGCGCCATCTCAACCGGATCACCGACATCCACATTGCCCTGAAAAGCGATGCCTTTCGTGACCTTCCCGGCACGTACATCTAAGCATGGAATAATCCGCTTTGTTAGCAAAATGTCCTCCTATGGGAAACTGACTAATTTCCGAATCGTCGTTTAAATATATTTAAAATGTCGTCAAATTCCGAGACCTTCAGAAGTCTATACATCGCCGCGAGTATCAGCAATCCCAGCCCTATAGGTGCAAAGACCCCGACGGTACGTGCGATGATGCCTTCCGTGCCGAGCCAATCGCTTTCAATGACCCCGTTTGTCAGCCAACAGATGAATCCCATTACCGCTGAAGCGATTAAGATTTTAAGCGTCAGTGGAACGACCGATCGTAACCCCAATCCCCCGACTTTTCGGCGGAGCAGCAACAATAGGATAGCACAATTGAGCGTTACCGTCAAAACTGTTGAGAATACCACGGCACGCGGATCCCAGAAGAATCCGCGAAGGATAAACAGATAGTTAAGGCAGATATTGAGCGCGACAGCACAGATACTAACGATAACAGGGGCGCGAATATCTCTGTAAGCGTAAAATCCATCTGTGACGATTTTTAGTGTTGAGAACCCGCATAGACCGAATGCATAGACGAACAGAAGTCCAGCTGTTCCGAGTGTGTCCTCTGCCACGGTTACACCCCATTCGTAAAGCAGCCGGCAGATCGGTTCCGACAATACCATTAACCCAATCGCAGCAGGGACTGTTAGAATCAACATTAAACGAAGTGCGTAAGAGAGGGCATTGCGAAAGTTCTCCGTTTCTCCGGCTGTCGCAAGCCGGGCAAGTTGTGGGAGTGCCACCGTTGAAATCGCGACACCGAATATCCCGATAGGGAGATGCATGACGCGGTATGCTCTACTAATCCATGTCAACCATCCGGAATCCGAGGTGATAAAAAAGGTATTTGTCAGTAGGTTTACTTGCACCGCTGCGACCCCTAACACAGCAGGCCCCATGAGATGGATGACTTGAAGCACTCTCGGATCCCGCAGGCTGAGCAGCGGACGATAACGAAAGCCGACACGGGACATAGACGGTGCCTGAATTAGGAATTGCAGGATACCCCCTATAATTACGCCGAGTGCCATACCTGTTACAGGATGAATCTCTATCAGCGGACATAAGTAGTACCCGCCGATCCCGATAGCGAGAGAACTCACGTTAAAGAAGGCAGATGCACACGCAGGGATGCCGAATTTGTCTTTGCTGTTCAACAGTCCCATCGCAATTGCTGCAAACGATACGAACAGCAGATACGGGAACATCAACTGTGTGAGATAGATTGCCAACTCGATTTTGCTGTCAAATCCGAAATGTTCAGCAGCGTCTAAATGATTATCAAAATTATCGCGTGCCAATACATTAACAACAAGAGGTGCGAAAGCGATACCGAGTACGGTGATACCGATTAAGATGAGGAGCGTCAGATTAAAGATGCGGTTCGCAAGATTCCATGCTGCTGTTTCGCCGTCTTCGGCTTCCGTCGCGAGGAATGTCGTAATAAACGCCTTGCTCAAAATGCCTTCGCCGAACATATCCCGCAGAAAGTTCGGTATGCGGAAGGCGAGGTAAAACGCATCCGCACTGACTTTTGAAGGGAAGTAGTAACTTATCGCTGTTTCGCGGGCGAGACCCAATATCCGAGATACCATCACAGCGAGGCTGACAATGCCGGCTGCACGCGTGACGTTTTGATTTTGTTGCTCTACAGATTCCATTTGATTTGACATTTTATGCATATTCGTGTAAACTTAGAGAAACTATAACAGAAAGGAAACCAAAGATGCAAGAAAAACGATATTTTACGGTCGAAGAAGCCAACGCATGTATCCCTGAATTAGTTGACGAGATTTCACTGTTAAGAGCCATCAGAAATGAACTCGCAGTCTATCATGCAGAAATTACACCACTCTTAGAGGTGGTCTCCGCTAACGGGGGTAGTAAGCACACCGCCGCGCTCCTCAGAGCGACTGCCCGCTTCGAGGCAGTTTTGGAACGGATTGCGGCGCGTGGTTGTCACCTGAAAGGACTTGACCCCGGATTGGTCGATTTCCCACATCTCCGCGAGGGTAGAGAGGTCTATCTCTGCTGGCGAATCGATGAAAAGCGGATCCGCTATTGGCATGAAATCGAGGACGGGTTTGAGGGACGACAACCGTTGTAGGGGACAGGTAACCCAGTCCCTACGTCTGGAAAAAAGGGTTTGTTGGACCGGGGCCGTGTCCGATATCCAAGGCGTGCTGAATAGCACCCGTAATATACGTCTTCGCTGTCCTAACAGCGTCAATTAGAGCTTTGCCGTGCCCCAGTTGTGTCGCGATCGCCGCCGAGTAGGTGCAGCCTGTGCCGTGCGTATTTTCTGTTTCGACGCGTTCCGACTGAAAACAGGTCCACTCGCCGTTGCAATAAAGCACATCGGTTGCGTCAGCTCCGATAAGATGTCCACCTTTGACGAGAACAGCGCGGCAACCGAGTTCCGCGATCGCTTTCGCAGCATTTTTTGCGTCATCTATGTTTCGGATATCCTGTTGTGTAAGCAATTCCGCCTCGTGGACGTTAGGTGTGATCACCGTGGCAAGCGGAATTAACGTTGTTTTCAGACTATCAATTGCCTCCACTTTTAAGAGCGGGTATTGACTTGTGGAGATCATCACAGGATCAACGACGATAGCTGGCGGCGAATATTCTTTCAACTTTCCTGCAACCGCCTCAACGATCCCTGACGAGGAGAGCATGCCTGTTTTGACACTGGCTACCTCAAAATCCGTGAAAACTGCGTCTAACTGTGCTTCAATCAGTGAAATCGGCAGATCAAACGCGTCGGTTACTGCTACCGTATTCTGCGCTGTAACCGAGGTAATCACGGACATCGCGTAGCCGCCATTTGCCGAGATCGCCTTGGTATCCGCCTGTATACCGGCACCGCCGCCTGAATCCGAACCCGCAATCGTTAAAATCTGTTTCATAGTTCGTTTGCCGTTAGTCTAACGCATCAAGATAGCGTCTCGCCTGTTCTCCTGCGTTTTTGGGAGTCATAACCCCGGACATTACAGCGACACCGAAAGCACCGGCAGCCAAGCATTCAGCAACCCGTGCCGGTGTAATTCCCGCTAACGCGAAGACGGGTATTTTAAGGGTTTCTGATACCTCGGCGAGGCACGCGACACCGACTGCTGGCCCGTATCCGGGCTTGCTTGCTGTCGGATAGATAGGACTATAGGTTACGAAATCTGCGCCTTCTGCCTCCCGTTTTTGTGCTGCAGCAAGTGAATGCACCGAGCATCCGACATAAAGGGTGTCCTTTGCCCGTGCTTTTACTGTCGCATTCGCTGGCAGATGAACGCCTGCAGCACCCCGCTGTAGGGGCGAGGTCACCTCGTCCTTACGATCAGATGTGTTGATGAAAAGTTTCGCCCCATAATTTCGACATAACTCGGCGATCGGTTGTGCCAATTCAATCAACGCGTTATCGTCTAAATCCTTCTCACGCAATTGGATAGCCCTGACACCGGCATCTAACAGCTCAGAGACGACATCGGCTAACGGGGTAGGGGCACATCGGTGTCTATCCGTAATAGCATACAACTTAAAGTCGATCATCTATTTTGCTGCCCTGTGTCGAAGACGTGCCGCAAACGCGCCATCAACCTCGTGCTCGTGTGGAAAGGTCTGAACGAAACCTTGCGGTGTTATCATATTTGGTAGCACATTGGGTAGAAAATCTTTGGCATTTTCTATCGTCCACATCGGGAAATCTGCCAAAAATCGCTGGATGACCGCCTCGTTTTCTATCGGTTCGATACTACAGGTACTGTAAACGAGGATGCCGCCGGGTTTGATATGCTGCGCTGCGTTTTTTAATAAACTATATTGCATCTCGCTGAGGGCGCGTATCTGTTCAAAGGTTTTATTCCATCGGATGTCCGGATGCCGACGAAGTGTCCCGAACCCTGAACACGGTGCGTCAACCAACACGGCATCTGCAGTTTTCATGAAATTGAGGTCCGCTTTTGTCGCGTCCAGCACCTGTGTTTCAACGTTACATGCCCCGACACGCCGGCAGTTTTCTTCTAACAGGGCGACCTTTTCGGCTGAGATATCCACGGCGATAATTTTTCCAGCATTCCCCATGAGATGCGCGAGATGTGTTGTCTTGCCACCCGGTGCAGCGCACAAATCCACGATGAATGTTGCGTTCTGCGGTGAGAGCAGGTGTGCTACTAACATTGCACTCTCATCTTGCACATAGATGTCCTCGCGATTGAGAATATCCTTTAACGTCCCTTCATCCGCATCATCAAAAGCGGTGATAGCACCCCTTTCAAGCACCAACCCCTCGGGTGCTATTTTAGATGGACTCGCGGCGATGCCGATTCTCTCTAACGGTTTGTGGACTTCTTGGGGACTCACGCGGAGCGCGAGCGGTGCGATCTGGTTACTTGCGCGACAGAACGCTAATGTCCACGAAACACCACGCATCTCAAGCCACCGCTTTACCAGCCACTTTGGATAGGACAACGAAAACGAGATATGGTCAATTGGGTTCGTATCGAGTGAGGGATAGGTAAGGATCGCGCCTTCGCGTTGCACGGATCGGAGAACGGCATTGATAAACCCTGTAGTTTTCCGTCCCCTGTTGCGGCGCGGGTGGGAAGCCGCGAGTTGGACGGTTTCAAAAATAGCGGCGTGTGCGGGTATGCCATCAAGATGTAGCAGCTGAAACGCGCCGAGTCGTAAGATATTACGGTGGCGCGCGTCTACTTGAAATCTCGGATTGATAAACTGATCTAACACCCAATCCAGCTGTTTCTGCCATCGGATAACACCATAGACGAGTCCGTTGATCAAGCGGCGATCGCGACCGTCGACGCTGTATTTCGCGAATGCACTATCAACGACAGATGTGATTGATGTGCTGCTGGAGGAGAGCGTTAGCAAACACTCTAAGGCGACTTCGCGTGCGTTCATAAATTTTTAAGTTTCGCAAGGTGTCCAATAACACGAAACGTCTAACAACAGCACTCGCCTAAGAGGCATCTGCTGCCGTAGTGATCGCATTCAATTTGTGGGTGAGGCGGGATTTTTGGCGATTCGCTGTGCCTTTTTTAATAACGCCTTTACTGGCAGCTCTATCTAAGAGACTCGCCATTGTTTTACACAATTCTTGTGCGGTTTCAACATTGCCTTCAGCGAGCGCAGTTTCTGTTTGTTTCATGACTGTCCGCAGTGTTGATTTTCGGTGACGGTTGCGTATCTGTTTCGCTTTGTCCGCACGTGCATGTTTCTTTGCTGATTGTCGATGCAAAATGCTTACTCCTTTTGAAATCAAGGTATTGAATATCTTTACAACGTGTAACGTGTGTACTTAATGATACCACAAAATATCGGGTTTGTCCATATTTTTTCATATTCCATCCATATTTCCTCCTCAATCGTCGTCCCAATTTATGCGGTGGAAGGGGGTGCCTTCTGCTTTCGCTTTTCGGACTTTTTCAAGTTCGCGCCGAACAGTTTCATTCGGCCAAAGCTCATACTTTGCTTCGTAAAACCGGAGGAATTCATCTTCATCCTCTGGAAATCTAAAGCTGCCAGCCATCAATTTTTTCTTGCCCGCAATGACGGTAAAAACTTCAGGGAAAGGTCCATATTGTGCGGTGAGGTGGCTTTTGTATTCTCTTTCAAAAGTTTCGGGATCATCTGTCTTCTTCCAGAGTTCCATCAAGATAGCGTCTGCGTCTTTACGATACGCTTGATTCTCGGATTCTGTAGCGATGTACTGTAGATAAAGTTGCGCCCGTAGGAACTCGTCACGCTGAGCGTATACCAACCCTGATCGGAACAGGATCTCTTCAGCGGCCTGAATGTAATTTTCGTTCTTCCCATGTTTGATGATCCATTGTAAACTCTCCGGTGACACGCTACCCCGGTAGTGGTATACCAACCCTAAGTAGAATCTGTATGTCTCACATTGGTAGATAATGTCCCCGTGCCGAACCATCTGATAATTATACGCACCCAATAGCTGAATAAGGAACTTGTTATTGCCGGCATAGAATCTTTCGTTATTCAAGACGTAAGCGTTTCCATCCCACTCGTAGAGGGTCATCCATTCCAGATGCGGTGCGCCCGGGACATCTTCAATATGTATGCTGTATGGAATTTTAATTTCGTAGGTGCCATCGTTATCCAAGTCAACGTACTCGGCATCAGATAGAAATCCGGGAACCGTATAGCAGCTAAAGACTGTCTTGAACTCGCCGTTTTGAAAGGCGATCACAGCCACACCGTAGGTAGATTCGAACCATATATCTAAAATGCCATCGCCTGTCAAATCAAGTAGTCTAACACCTGCATCGCGAGACTTAAGCGCGCTTTTCGGGGGTTGTGTGAAGACGAAGGGTGGACTCTGAAGTTCAACGGTTTTCGCTGGCACCTGCAAATCACGAGTGCCTGTATCAAAAAGTTTGAAAGCGTCTTTTTTCTGCAGTGCCCCCGCTTCGTTCTTAGCAATGAAGAGAAACGCTTGGATCCAGTTCCCGGTGTCTGGGTATGTATGCTTTTCCATAATATCATCCACCAGCATTAGAACAACGATCTCTTTTTCGAGGGTGTCGTCAATATTTGCGGTGGCTGTCATCCGGGTCAGGTAAAAGAGGCCTTCGGGTGCCGGATCAGGTAAAAACCTGTGATACTTTTGTCCCTTATTTGAATAATACCGTTGATACTCGACATCAGGTGTTATCGTTTTAGCGGTATCCGCATTCGCTGGAAAAGAGGTGAGTATCAGCAAAATAGCAAGTGCTAAAAGTGCGCCACGAATATGTTGATTCATGTTTTTTCTCCGATTCGGTCTTAGAACTTATGCCTCGTATTCATACATCCCCGTGATAAATCGTAGGGGTGAGGTCTCCTCGTCCGCTTTTCGCGTAAGTTCCGGGTTTGTTAGATGTCATACACAGTTGGTCTGTTCTTCAATAGGATGGGAGTTTTTTCAGGAGTGATTCAGCGGCTTGGATGTAAACTTGCTGCTCGGCATGTTCAACGACCCGCTGTAGGTGCCTTCGTGCCATTGAGGTGTCGCCTCGATAGTAATATACCAACCCTACGTAGAAACTGTATGGTTCGTATTTTCCATACCAAATCAGTGCACTATTATACTGCTGCAATAACCCAATGAGGAACTCGTCATTCTTGGCATAGAACCTTTCGTTATTCAAGATGTATGTGGTGCCATCCCACTCGTAGAGGTTCGTCCATTCCAGATAGCGCACCCCAGGAATATCAATCATAAATATGCTGCTTTGAAGCTTTATTTCGTAGCTGCCATCATTATCCAAGTCAATATACTCAGGAGCCTGCTCCCTGTAATACACGTAGCAGCTAAAAACTTCCTTGAATTCACCATCCTGAAAAGAAATAACAGCGACACCATAAGCATGATCAATCCAGATGTCTAAAATGCCATCGCCTGTCAAATCAACGAGGTCAAACGAAATCCACTTGAACCCCCAAGACTCACCGCTCCACAATTCCCGGAAAACGAAGGGTAGGTTACGAAGTACAACGGTTTTCCCTGGCACATCCAAATCATAGGTCCCCGCATCAAAAAGTTTGAAAAGGTCTTTTTGCTGCGGAAGCCCCCCCTCGGTCTCAGCTTCGGTGATGAGGAGAAACGCTTGGCACCATTCGCGCCATTCTTCGCCTGCTTCAGCTACCATCAGCACAATCGTCTCTTTTTCCTGCGTATTATCAATATTGGCTACGGCTTTCTGCCGGGTATTGTAAGAAACCCCTTGCGGTGCAGGGAAATGCAGAAACCGGTGATACTTTCGCCCTTCAGGATCAATCGGCAAATCAGGATACGCTTTATACTTGACATCAGAAGTTTCGGGGGTTAGTGGATTAGCATTCACCGCCAAACAACTCAGTATCAGCAAAATAGCAAGTCCTAAAAGGATGCTCTGAATGTGTTTCGCTACAATTTTTGTTTTCCTATACATTGATCAATCCTCCGGTTCGGGGCTCCGCTTGAATCCATTCCCAATGTGAGATGTGCTCAGTCCCACAGCAGCACTGTACGGTCCCGTCCGCCACTTGCGAGTGTCTTGCCATCCGGACTAAACGATACACTATAGACGCTACCCGTATGACCAGCAAGTTTTGCCTTGAGACTACCCGTCTCAACGTCCCACAAAAGCACCGTATAATCTGGCCACGCATCTCCACTTGCGAGTGTCTTGCCATCCGGACTAAACGATACACTATAGACGCTACCCGTATGACCAGCAAGTTTTGCCTTGAGACTACCCGTCTCAACGTCCCACAAAAGCACCGCCTGGTCCCCGGCATCCCGACTTGCACTGACAAGTGTCGTGCCATCCGGACTAAACAATACTTGCCTGATTTCACCCTTATGCGCGAGTGTCCTTGTGACCTCACTGGTCGTAACATCCCACAAAAGCACCTTATGTGTATTGTCTATCTCACTTCGACTTGCACTTGCGAGTGTCTTACCATCCGGACTAAACAATACGTTGTAGACACTGCCCGTCCGGCTGGTGAGTTTCGCTTTCAGGGTGCCCGTCGTAACGTCCCACAAATGAAGAACCTTACTGTCCCGAACCGCACTTGCGAGCGTCTTGCCATCCGGACTAAACGATACATTCCAGACGACATCCGTATGCGGTGTCCTTTTGACCTTACCTGTCGCAACATCCCACAAAAGTACCGTATATTTATAACCCTCCCCATGAATTCGACTCATACAGGCAAGTGTCTTGCCATCCGGACTAAACGATACACTATAGACCTCCCCTGTACGACCGGTGAGTTTCGTTTTGAGGGTGCCCGTCACAACGTCCCACAAACGCACCTTACCGTCCCAACTTGCACTGGCAAGCGTAGCCCCATCCGGACTGAACGACACACTCCTAACTTCACCCATGTGTTCGGTGAGAGTCGCTTTCACAGTCCCTGTCTCAACGTCCCACAAACGCACTTTATCTTTAGCTCCCCTCTGACTTTGACTCCAATAGGCAAGTGTGTTACCATCTGGACTGAACAACACACGCTTAACCGCATCCGTATGTCCGGTGAGAACCGCTTTCACAGTCCCTGTCGTAACATCCCACAAACGCACTATATCGTCCTGGTCTCCGCTCTTACTCACAAGCGTTTTGCCATCTGGACTGAACAACACACGCTTAACCGCATCCGTATGTCCGGTGAGAACCGCTTTCACAGCACCCGTCGTAACGTCCCACAAACGCACTGTTTTGTCTGCACTCCCACTTGCGAGTGTTTTGCCATCTGGACTGAACACGATACTACTGACCACATCTGTATGTCCAATGAAGGTTGCTTTTACCGTACCGGTCCCAATGTCCCACAAACGCATCCCATACTCTCGGTCCCACTTATTATTGTCGGCACTTGCGAGCGTTTTACCATCTGGGCTGAATGATAAACTATTGACCCAATCCCCAGGTTGAGTGAGGGTCACTTGTACCTCACCGGTTGCAACGTCCCACAAACGAATTGTTTTGTCATAACTACCTGCAAGCGTTTTGCCATCTGGACTGAACGATAAATTCCGAATCGCGAAATCCTCTCCCATGAATTTCGCTTTCAGGGTGCCCGTCACAACGTCCCACAAATGAACCGTACTGTCATAACTCCAACCACCACTCACAAGCGTCTTGCCATCCATGCTAAACCAGACACTACCAACCGCGTTCTCAGGCTCGGTGAATTTCGCTTTCAACGAACCCGTCGCAACGTCCCACAAACGCACCGTACTGTCATAACTTCCGCTCGCAAGTGTAGCACTATCCGGACTGAACGATAAACTCCCGATCCGACTCGTATGTCCGATGAATGTACCTTTCATATTACCCGTCGTAACGTCCCACAAACGCACCATACAGTCCATATCCGCACCGCCGCTGGCAAGTGTCTTACCATCCGGACTAAACGCCAAACTATAGACCCAATCCATACCGCCCGCAAGAAATGCCTGTTCTTCGGATGTTTTCGTATCATACAGCCATATACCGATATTACTCCCTACCGCGAGCAACGCACCGTCCGGAGAATACGTTATTTCTCCTATACTGCCTTTACCGAGACGTGCTTTGGCACCCTCGGGTAAACTGAATTGGGTATATGCCACAGATTGTGCGAACCCCGGAAAAATACTGACGCTCGAAACTATCAGGAGCGTTAAGGTCAACAAAAACGTTCTTCTTACTTTCATGTGCTTATACCCCTTTCAGAGCGAGAGTTTTGGGTTAAATAACCCTACGGGAATCCGTAAGACAGAAGGGAATCGTTCACAAAAACACGGAACATATTTCTTCTGTTTATTAAAGACACAATTTTGGAGTGGAAAACATGTATTTTGCGAAAAAAAATTGGATTTTTTTAGACATTGTCCGGCGAGTGTTGAGATAGACTTTACCGGTTTAGGACTCATCCGCTCAATCTAAATTATAACACCCGCCTAAAACGCATTGCAAGAAAAAGTGCTTTCTATTTGATTTCTCCCCGAAAACGCGGTAGAATATACGACAAAGGAGACTTCTCTATGAAACTGTTCTCATTTCTACTCGTTTTCGCGATCGGCATCGGACTTTACACGGTTACAGCGGCCAACATACCCCCGTGGCAACCCATAGGAAAATACACACACCCCGATATCCGAGAGAGCTCCGGTATCGTTGCGAGTCGGCAGTTTGAAGGAGTCTATTGGACACTCAACGACTCCGGTAATCCCGCGACACTTTACGCCACAAAACTGAACGGCGAATTGATCCAAGAAATCGCCGTAAAAGGTTCCGGAAACTTTGATTGGGAGGCACTCGGCATTGACGACAAAAATCAGCTCTGGATCGGCGAAATCGGCAACAATAGCAGACTGCGCTTCGATCTGAAAGTGGTTGTCGTCAAAGAACCGAACCCTTTTACTGAAACTGAAGCGGAAGTCACTGCGAGTTATCCGTATCGGTACCCGAACGAAAATGTGGATGCGGAAGGGCTCTTTATTGTTAGAGGTATCCCTTATATCGTCTCTAAAGAGAGAGAACGGGCGGTGCTTTATCGGTTCCCGACTCTGCAAGCCGATAAAAAACAGGTCTTAGAAAGTGTTGGCGAATTCAACAGTGCAAAATTTATCACAGGCGCGGGCGTGTCAGAAGACGGTGCGCGGCTTGCGGTTTGTACCTACGATGCCCTCTGGGTGTATCACGGCACAGCGGATAATTTAGCGAAAATGATTCAAGGCACGCCGTGGCATTTACCTCACAATTTCGCGGGGGAAGCTGTCTGCTTTGATGGCTACACCCTCGTCTTGACAAACGAGGCGCGGGACCTCTATGCGGTACCGCAGTTTTGGTATGAGAAGGAGTGGACACTACCGCCAAAGAACGCCCAATCGGCAGCTGACCTATTACCTAAGACAGTCGCACACGGCGTAACGGTTCAGGTAGAAAGCTACCGGGACGAGGGTATTGATATAGGGGGCAGTTATGTGGTTTTCACACCGCAGACTGTTGGAGAGACGGGATCCTTAACCGTACCAATTGCGGCTCCTTACAGAGATATTTATGAAATTCGCGCCGTTTTAACACAGGGCCCGGTGTATGGACGCGTTCAATTGTCTATCAACGGGACCGCCGTTGGTCCACCGTACGATTGCTATGCTCCTGAGCCGATCGCTGGGACACTGGTTTCGTTTGGGACTGCCGCCTTGACTGCCGGTGAAAATCAGATAACGCTCAGCACCCTCGGGAAGGCCCCGGAAGCTACAGGCTCTAAAATCGGTGTCGATGCCTATCAGGTGTTACATGCCTCTCCATTCGTCAAACGTTACATGATTTTAGGTCCGTTCCCAAATACAGATGTTGACACGATTGCTGAGCTGCTGCGCCTTGAAGGTCAACTGGATTTGAAAAAAGCGTACACGGGTATTGATGGCAAAGCCGTCCACTGGCAAGAAGCGACTGCCAGAGCCGACGGTTTTCTCGATTTACGTAGAGACCTCAGCCCTAGCCCAATGACCCTCGGATATACGGTGGTATATGTCCACGCCCCAAAAGCGACCGATTCTGTGATGTTGCTCGGCAGCGATGATGAGATCGCTGTTTGGTTAAACGGCACTGAAATTCACCGAAAGCGTATCAATGCTGGCGCGAGGGCAGATGCAGACGCAGTTCCGTGTCAGCTGAAAGCAGGATGGAATACGGTTTTATGCCAAAAAGTTGATCTCGGATGGTCATGGGGACTCTATTTGCGGTTCACGGATGCAGATGGGGTACTCAGATATGCCATCCACCCTGCAGAGTAGAGACAGCCAATCAAATTCCGCCACCCATAATCCTATCTGTACCCATTTCTGTCAATTCAACGTTAATCAAGTAGGTAAATATACCATCAAGGTTGAAATAGGACAAACAGACATATCATTAAGGTTGAAAACAGCAATGGGGTGTAATCCGATGCAATTCACTTTTCTTAGACGCAGCAGAAGAAACTTGCTGCTGCAAATTATACGAAAGCTCGTTTTAGTTGGCGTAATTTTAGCAGTCGTCCCTCTTAATGTCGGTGCTTCGAGCATAGTGCACCGTGATATTTTTGTCGGCGCGAGTGCACGTGCAGTCGGCATGGGGAGTGCTTTTACGGCGGGTCCCTCCGCAAACAACGGTTTCCTCTGGAACCCATCTTCATTAGGATTTATGGAGGGTGCGGAAGTGAACATGGGAGGGATGCCGTTTGCGCGAAGGACATCAAGTAGTGAGCAGGCGTTCTCTGTCGCCGCGAACCCGAATGCTCTCGGTATAACGGACAGAAATTTTGGGAACCTCTCCTTCGCGACATGGCTTGACGGTTGGGGTAGCAACATAACTGAATCCACACAGATCGTGCTTTTAGGATATGGCTTTGCGTTCGGACAAAACGCCTCGGCAGGCGCGAACCTACGCTACTATCAGAACAACACACCCATCAGAACGAATTTTCTATGGAGCGTAGATTTAGGGATGCAGTTCGCCTATCCATTGGAAAAATGGGGCGATACGGTGCGCGTCGGTCTCAACTTCTCCGAATTGAGTAACGGTATTCGGGAAGACGGCGTACTCCTTGAGAGTATCCCCTTAGCTGCACGCTTCGGCACGACGTACGAATTAGGCAAGCACACCCTTTTTTCTGCTGATTTCGCTGTTCGAGGTGAGAACAACATAAACTGGGGCGAACGCCTCCGGTTCCATGTCGGTGCGGAACGCTGGCTTATCAATGGACACTTCGGGTTACGCCTCGGTTATACCACTTTAACCGCTTATGATACATTCTGGAATGGCGAATTGGCACGCGGATTCAGCTTCCGAAATTCCATAGGACAACTCGATTATGCTTATGTGACCGGCAGTGAATTAGAGCAAAATATCCACTGGCTCTCTGCGACTTTACGTTGGGGCGGAAGTGCCGCGAAACCTGTATCGACAGCCACGCCGCCAGAAGTCGTTAAAACCGATGAAACGCCAGCGGCTCCGATCCTAATGCCGGCGACCCTTACACCGACTGTAACACCTGAGACGAGTGTGGTAGAATTACAACTTTCAGCACACACAATTTCACCCAATAACGACGGTATTGCCGATAACACGACCCTTCGCTTCGGTGACAATTCGCAACAGGTTTTAAAATGGCAGTTGAATATCCGTGATGAATATACCGAAAGTATCTGGGAGAAATCTGGGATAGGCGTCCCTACAGCGGGTATCGTCTGGGATGGCATCGCGAACACAGGCAGCTTGGTGCCTGATGGTAACTATGAGGTGGAACTACACGTGCTTGACGCGCAAGGGAAACCGCAGTTAAAAGATAGCGAGAAACTTGTGGTAGACCTCATGCCTACGACATTAGAACTCTCTCGGAAAACACCGACAACCGTCGGCGTGAAAACGTGGGATATGAGTCCGCTTGCCCATTGGAAACTTGAAATCTTTGACACGGCGAATACACTTATTGAACAGTTAGACGGAGAAGGCTCCCCACCTGATGAAATCGTTTTAAGTAAAGTGAAAACACAGCCAGTGGCGACTTACACCTGTAAGCTGCACGTTCAAGACATCGCTGGCAATCAGAGCACACAACAGGCGGAGCTACAACTCGGTACAGAGAGTCAACCGGCATCAGCACCGACAACACCGACAAAAACATTGACGTTGATGGTCGGTTCTTTTGCAGAACCCCACAATGCCGAAATGATGGCTGAAAATTTGCGGCTTTTAATTCCGGACGAGAAGGTCGAGATATATACAGTTGACGTTGATGCAAGAACACTGCATCGGGTAACGATTGGGGAGTTCAAAGCGCGTGCAGAAGCGGCGGAGCTCAAGCAACATATCCAAGAGACACAAGGAATTGATCCGGTGTTGATTACGGTGCAATAATACCATTTTCATTTTCTCCGACGGGTTAGGGTCTGTTGGTTTAGGTTCGGGGTGCGACAGAATGTCGACCTTTCGTCAATTGAATAGCCCTGCTATTTTGCGTCCGTCCTATAATTGTTTTCCATCGCGTTGGAGGCGTCTATCCTACAGACGACGTAAAGTCTCCCTGAACCGGTGCGCAAAGGCACCAGTGGATGTGGGGGTTCAGTGCATCCGTATGGAGAGGCACTGAACAGTGTGGAATGCAAGGCACAATAACGACCTTACGAATTCCCGTTTTACGAACTGGGAATGCAGACTTCGTGAAGCACGTTCGGGTTGAAAAATCCCTCTGCCACTATACGATCCCGAGATCCTGCCGTGTCTCGGAACCCTCCACGACTCAGTGAGATTTTAAACAGTCTTTTTACGTGGGCATCAAATCCGTCAGGTTGCTGTAAGACTGTTAGCACCAAACAACCTGCCCACGACTCTTTGAGATTTTGATGGAACCTTTTACAGACTACAGGAAAATCAACAGGTTGACGAGAGGGATACCTTTTTTATTTTAAGAATAGATATCATACACCGCTTTTTCAGACGGGGTACACGATGCAAAAACTGTTCGTTGATGCAGGGTGCATGTTGATATGTATTGATTAAAACGGTATGAGAACTTCGTTCCAGTGCAGGCAGATATGTGAACACTGCTCACTGAAAGAACCCCTGCTTTCCATTTTCCTGTAACGTAGGTGTTCGCTGATGCCATCAGTGTCAGTTCGACCTTCTGTACTCTGTGAGATTTTAGACGACATGTTCTTATGGGATAGTATCTATCGGTGGTTGTGTTGATGTCGACCAGCAACTCCCACTCCCACGACCGTGTAGGTATTTACGCGACGTTCCTCCATGTTGGTATTTTTCCGTCTCCATTTGGTGTCGCGCGTTCCAAGGAGACTGCCCACGGACTCTTATTTCGAGATTTCGAGCGACGGTTTGCGGTGTAAAAGTTGGGTTCCCGTGTTGTCGCTGCGTCAGGGAGCCGCCCGCACCTCTAAAGAGTATCGCACCTCGCAAAAGTCGTATTGGGCGTTGCATTCTCAATCACGTGTTAATTATACGATATTTTTTGGGTGTAGGGAAATAGAAAATGCGTCAAAATATTGTGATTCTATTGTTTATCTATGTATGATTCAATTTTTGTGCATTTTTTTCGGCGGTCAGTTATCAGTAAGTTGGCTATCAGCAGAGAAAAAATATATTGTTGTCTGCGTTTCTGTGAAAGTTATGAAATTTCACAGTATTTCACAGTAAGGATTCAAAAAAGTGTTTCGGTTACGGCTACGAAGTAAGGTGTGGCAAGGGTTTTGAAGGGACTATGAACCTTATCAATTTTTTGCGTACCTGTGAAATTATGATTTTAATGTGCGGGTTGTTTTGCTGACAAACGCAGTGGCGGGACGGGTTTACGGGCGTTTCTATTTTTGACACTTAAAACGAGTTGCTGTGAAATGTTTGTTGATGTGTCTAAGGTTCTGGGATCGTTGTTTTGCGGCGCGTTGTTATGTTGTTAGGATGTGGTGCACTGCACGTCGGATCGCTGCCAAAAACTTTACACACCCGCAGTGTTACGTTTCTTAGCCATTACGCCCCTCCCATAAGTTAGGTTTAAAGTGTTTCTGTCTTTAGATAGCGTTTTAGAAATTCATCCAGGTTGAAGCAACATTCTTTGTACTTCTTGCCGCTTCTGCACAGACACGAACTATTTAGGCAGGACTTTATAGGTTCAACGTCGTTAAAGTGACATTTTTTGTATTTCTTGCCACTATCACAAGGACACAAGTCGTTTCTACCAAGGTCGTACCGCGCGTAATTGATCATTTCAGCGAGGTACTCTCTGATCCCTTCGTCACCATGTGAGTATTCTTCCCAACGATCATTGTTACTCACATCAGTACCGAATTTTTCCACGTAAGAAAGACGATAGAAAAATGGAATTACGCGTTCGTGCATAAAAGATTTAATTCTAAGAGTTTGGTTCTCAGGACGTTTTATGCCTAGACAACAAGTATTATCCTCTGGATTGATATGCAAATCAATGATATTAACGTTGCATTTTTGGGCGATTTCACGGTGCCTTTTACCGACTTCATATACTTTTGGCCACCCATTCATGTCCAAATCTTCTAAGCATATTTCAACCTCAAAAACATCGCGAATCAAGAAACCTATTTCATCAGCAAAATTGCCAATTATCACTTTTCTCGCCTTGTCATCGTACACAGCACAGAAGTCAAGTTCACCTATGATTTTCCGGCATTTTTCGTCATATTGCAGGTTGGGAAAATGTCTATTTAACCATTTGATTTCATCGGTACTTATCTTCATGGCACATTACCTTGCGTAGAGTTTTGGAGGACTTACGATAACAGGAGCAACCCCTTTATTTCCGTTATTATCTTTAAGTTCTCCAAAATTGTCACCGAACAACTCTCTCCACTTTTTGACACTTGCATTATGTTCCTTGGCATCAAACGCTTCGTTTATCTTAGCGTTGTAAAGGTCGAACATTTCTCGAAAGTGACGATATTTGTCTTGGTCCCAGTGTCTTGTAAAACTTTCTGTGGATAAGACTGGATTGCAAATTTCCGGCATAAAGACATTAGACTGCAAAAAACTGTTTATCCTGTTTGAAACCGTTTTTAGGGACATTGGAATATCCTTAAAACCTTCGCTACCTTCATCGCTAGCATAAACACTGTTACCAATCAGGGTGGTTAGAAGGATTGATTTTACAGAAAAGTTACCTTTGTGGTCACGGAGAAATTTTAACAACCGCGTAACCCGCTTTAGGTTTCCATTAGTCATTCTTGTTTTTTCATTGAACCAATCTCTATAGCCAGTGCCATCAGTGAGTTCAAATTCATTTTCCTTGTTATTACAGATGAAGTACTTTTCCTCTTGCGTGAGCCAATCTTGTTGGGTAATGCATGGGACAATATCTAAGTGGAAGTCACCAGCATAATCGATATAGACACATCTCGTTCTTCTATGTACCTTATCCTTATAATTGTCGTTTCCTTTCAAACAATTATAGACATCATTAATGTAATCCCTAGGTTCTTTGTCCTCATCGTACGTCATGTACAAGAGCAGATCCGCGTCATATTCGCGCGTCCCGACTGGTTTGATAATTGTTTTCAAACCGTAAGATCCCTGTCGCTCCGTTTTTTCGTACAAATCTAAATTTCCACTGAGGAACGTATTCACAGCCGAGGAACTATTATTCAATCTTTGAAGCCTACTCTCATTGAGGTTTACCTCTTGGGAAAGGAAGTCTTGGAAATACTTTATATGCTTCATTGATTTGATTCTCCTTATCTATTAATTGAAAACTCAAAAAAGATCAATGCTGTGTGCCAATTTGCCACTTTTGGGAGGGGGCGTAAAGCCTTTGACACTAAATTCGGCACGGCGTTTGTTTTCTAAGGCTCCTCACATAGCACTCCGCTAGAGTGCAAGGAGGGTACCTGTCTTTTCTATAGACATATTGCTCCGCTGGAGCAAAGAGACCTCTTTACAGATAACGACTTCTTCACGCCAGAGGCGTGATATGTCTATAGAAATCAATATCATTCGTAGCTGCACTCCAGCGGAGCGCTATGTGTTGACGAAGGATCGATCGATGGAAACCCCTCTATAACGAGACACTGCCGAAATATTTACACCCTTACTTGATTTTGAGCACTGTTCTTAATCCATTCCGGTCATCATATTCACATGCGAAAATCTCGGGGTCTGATTTTGGCAGAAGAACTCGCCCACATTCAACTGCAATCGGTGCTGGAACTGCTGGGATAATGGAGATCTTGCAGGAGTCTCCATGGACAGTCTGAATTTCGTTCAGCAATTTCCTATATTCTCGACTGAATCCTTCCAACTGCTTACGAGATTTCAAAAAATATACAGAAGGTTCGTCAATGGTTATTTCATAAATGCTGAAATTCTCCGAAATCAACCCTTCGTATCGGGTGCTATCAATTTTGCCGCTTAGAGACAATACGATTGCAACGTTCCCACCACTCTTGTTAATATGGAGAGGGTTCACAATATAACATGTTTCTGTACCTTTTTCTTCCTCGGGCCAGGACCAGGTATGGTTTGTGTCATCAATATTTCTGTGTGACTGGTACAAATCCGCTGGAAGAGTATCACCAATGCACTTTCCCAAGGACATTAATAGTGGCATGGGACCGATGGCGAACACAGAAAGATGTTTAATCTTTCCTTCATCTACTCCTTCCTCAAAGTGCCACTTGATTTTTTGCTGAATCTCGCTTGCAAAAATCTGCCAGTACTCTGAGTCTCTATGACCGTCAAAATTGTTATTAATGATGTTAATTCCTTTTTCATCAGTTGGGTATTTGGGAAACATTGCATTACGATATGTCTCGGAGTTAATCGGAACAATTCTATCGCCTATATTCACGGAGAATAATAGGACAGTAGATTTATGAATATCCTCTGGATGTCTGGTTTGAATTTCAATTCTGTCCTCATGCTTCCATTTCCACTCGCTCAACAACTCTGGTGGGTATTTATCGGGATTATCATCAATTTCCTTATGGCATCGTCGGCACAGCAGCATGAGATTAGAGAATTCAATTTGTAGATTCGTAGACTCTTTGTTCCCTCTTGGGCCATCTTGACTCGCTGCGATAATGTGCGTTACCTCCCCAAAATTTCCATCGGTTAACGTCAGGTCATTACGCCAAACGAGTTTGTTACAGCCGCTAAATTCACAACGTCCTGCCGACCTGCCGAATAATTTCAACTTAGTATGCAGCGGAACGTTTTTGCGCGTAATTTTGGGTTCTGGTTTCTTATCCTTAGCCATATGTTCAATCTCCTTTTTTCTGTTGTGATAGGTTCAGAATTTGGTTGTTTAATACCTACTGATAATCCTTTTGAATGAAAGGCAATTCAAAAAATACTACTCTTCAAAAAAATGGCCATGGAAAACCAAAAGTTATGTGTTGCAGCAGATCCGTTAATTATCAAAGCGATAGTCTACAAAGCGTCCCTAAACTACTCGATATTTACAACGAATTCTCCACTCCGTGCACAGCATATACTGTCTTTGACAATAAAGCATTCAATCCAATGGACACCTTTGTATCGGGTACTTTCTTTCCGTATCGCACCCTCTGTTTCAATAGTGCCTTGGTAGAAGCCTCCACGAAGCCCATTTTCTTTATATGCCTCGGGTCCAGTATTTACAACTTGCCAATGAACTTTGTAAGGTCTCGGGACATTCGTTTTTGCCTCAAACCGTAATGAACAGGACTTCGGTAATGGTGTTGAATCACTTTTGATTTGCCATGGCCGGAATCCTTTTCGAGAAACTGTCCCTGTAATTGTTACTTGCCCATTTGGAATCACGGGCCATTTTGGTTTCTGCCGATGAGACACATTAAAACGAGTCAATTCCCAAGAGAGGCTTGCGGCAAGCGTAGAACCATAGTGGATCTTTCCTTCAGAGAGATTTCGCATTGCTTTGTCGACAATTTGTTCTCCCAAGTGCGGTTTTAGTGATTTCCTAACGCTCTGGATATCACTGATTTCTAACGCGTAGGTTAGATCTAACTGTGCCTGTTTAATCCAATCCATGAAACACTCCTTTCGGATAGGATGTTCCTGCCATTTATCGGCAAAGTTCTCAAGTGGATTTACTGGATTGCGTATGAGAGTCATGCCATTATCATCACGTTTAATATGCTTATGCATGTTACTTACGACATTTAACAGGGCTTCTTGAAGGTCGGCTTCGTTGTTGTAAGCAAGAGCGGCGAGTGTCGTAATGATGATAGAAATCGGTTTAGCCTTTTCATCGTAATGAGATTTGTTTTCTTCAAACCAGATGTCACGGTGTCGTTTTAATATCTGAATTGTTCGCTGAAGTGGCGTTTTGATTTTATACTCCGGAACATCCTCAACTCGCAGTTGAATCGATTCAGCAAGAGACTTTCGGATCGCGTTGAATTGAATTTCCATACAATTTTTGAACCATTCTGCATATCCCTTTGGATTACTACAAGGCCAGTCTGGATGGATTCGCATGTAATTAGGATAAGTCCTATCGGTGATGGCAATCGCGAAATCTGACCAGTTAGACTTTGGATAACCTTTTGATTCAAGAAGTTGTCTGAATGACTCTGAGTCTGGAATCGCGGGCAAAATATCCATGTGGAATTGGACATCATCAGCGTAATGAAGCGTCCAACAACGTCGCCCTTCTTCTGCTGGCGAATTCATGTTGCGCGCGTTAGCATAAAGCTTGATTTCCTCACCAACTAAATTCTTTAGATATGCTTGGCTAATTGTGTTTTTCTGAAGACTCAACTCGCTGACAAGGTCTATGTCATACTCCTCGGCATCGGAAATAGGTTTAGTGACCGTACCAAGTAGGAACGAACCTTGGGGATAAACTTCGGGATTGTCCTGAACAACTCCAGATTTATCCCGTTCAAGCCAATCACCGATAGATTTATAGCGTTCTACGGCACGTTCGTAATAACTTGTAGGGATATCCAATGCATCAGATATAGCTTCAAGCAGTGGACTGAACTGTTCTGAATAAATGTGCATATTTCAAAATTCCTTCTTATTTATGGAAAGCATTGAAGGGTTCAGTGGGATTACGCAAAAAAACCTCGCGGAGTTTAGGCAACGCGTGCCGAGCTTGAAACGTCCCAAGACCTTTCAAGGAGTCAATTTCTTCTATTCCGTCCAAACTAAATTTCCCTTTGGACACATCTTCGTCAATTCTGATGATGTTATCGTGTCCTGCAAGAAGTTGTGCTGTTCCGAGAGACGCACTAGATTGTGCATGCATAAATACATCAAGAAGCTTAAATGCCCAATATGATTTACCGAGCGGACTTTTTCGTCCTCTGTTAACGTTCAATGGCTCAGTGGTACAACCTAAACTTAAGACCTTTAGAGAATCCCTCGGCCAGTCAAGCACCGTAATTGCCTCAACAACAGACATTCCAACAGGGTTATTTGCCCATACACCGCCATCTATCAAAGGAGTTCCAACAGGAGAACGATGAGTGGGAAAGTAAGTTGGAGCGGCAGTGGCTGCTAGAGCTACATCAACTACTTTTTCCTTGTAGTCTGTTTCTAATCGTGGATGATGGGCAGTTTTGTATATGCGAACTTTGCCGTTCTCAAGATTTAACGACGGAACAACGAGCCGATTCCTACTATCGCCCAGTTTCTTATCACCGAAACAGGTTTCTAATGCTTCCTTAAGCGGAGCACTACTATACTTAGTAGTCCCAGGCCACCTGAATTGACGGATCCCACGGTTTCCACCAAAGATGACAGGGCCAAACTCCTCGTAAAAATTTAATAATTCCTTTGCAGACAACCCTAGACCTAGACCAAGGGCAATAATTCCACCTGTTGAGGTGCCAACGATTAGGTCGAAATAATTCGCTACATTGTCCCCAATAGTATCTTCAACAGTAGCGAGAAAAGATGCGGGACACACGCCCTTAATTCCACCACCGTCAATTGTTAGAATCCGTTTCATCAGTTTACCTCCATTTACAGAGAGGTCATTTGGAAAAAACTAATTGATTTTCTTGCGATTTCATTAATTTTTGGAATCTTTAGTCAAGTGTCACAAGAGCCGGATATGGTCCCGCTCTTCCAACGACGAAAACCAACTGGCTCTGATTGTTAAGGTTTCCTTGGTTTTGTGACAACCAATTCAAATTCTCTATTCTCTCGTTGAGCGGCACTACGTCTGAACGTGGAATGCTGCTCTTGATGAGCATCAACAGTACTGGGAGTTTCAACCTCAACAATCTTGGTTCGATTCCTTCGTGTTGCCAGAATGTCAGGAATTCTTCCATTGTTACCGATTGGATCCGGCTGATCGAAATTCGGTAGATCAGCCTGAACTTTCCACCCTTTTTCTTTAAGCTCTTTTGCAAGAGTCCGAACTCTATTATCATGGGTGGATTGGTTTCTACTTTGCCTCCTCATTGCAAATCCTCCTATTTGTAGGGTAAGATATATGTGTATATAATACCATTAATAAATTCATGTGTCAAGGAAAATTTAAAATTTGACACTTTTTAATTGGAAAATTATTACTCTTATATTTTTGTATTATATTTTAATTTTAATATATATTTTAATTTTTATTTAAACAATTATAATATATATTAAAAAATATGTCAAAAAATTAGGTGAATTCCCTAAAAAAAACCGATGTGTTTTTTGTCTTTACTTAAAAGTGTGTTTTCTGATATATTATATTTGCATGTATATTATCATTTGGGAGGAAGTAACTGTCATGAAATTAGGAGAGCGTCTTCGTCTCATTCGTAAAGAGAAAAAGTTGACCCTGAAAGATTTGGGTGAACTCGCGGATCTATCCGTGCCTTATCTTTCAGGTATGGAGCGTGGTGTTGTTAACCCTTCTGTAGAAACCCTACACAAAGTTGCCAAAGCTTATAATATGACAGTCCAAGACCTTTTTAGTGGTGTGGAAGAATTAGGGGAATCGACACATACTACGTATCCTACAGGATTTGAATCCTTTCTAAGGGACTTCGAGTCTAGTTATGAGATTATTAGTGATGACTGGAAAGAATTACTGCTAAAAATCAACTTTCGCGGCAGGCGGCCGTCCTCTCAAACGGAATGGCTTGAATTATATCTTTCTCTCAGACGAATTCTTTCACCCAAGGAGGAAAAGGTGAACGATCCGAAAAAGCATGTTATCAAATTGGTTCAGGATACTGTGAAAGAATATAGTTCAACTCAGTTGCCTAATTTTGGCGAAATATGCACTGGCTTGGGGTTAGATGTACAAGAAGTCTCGTTACCAGACGGGATAGACGGGATGCATAGAGGAAGAATAATTTTTATTAATTCCCAGATTCAGAATGAAGAGCGTAAGCGATTTACCCAATTTCATGAAGTCACACATTATTTGATTGAGAAGGATGGAGATATAATCTCTGATCTTCACGATACTACTTGGAACCAGGATGATGGATACGAAAGGCAATTAGAACAGTTTTGCAATATTGGTGCGGCTGAGTTTTTGATGCCTAGGAAAATATTCGCGGGACTCTATAAAGAAAGGGAGTTTAATATTGAACTGATACCATATGCTGCGCGTTACTTTGGGAGTTCGACAACAGCGACAACTATACAACTTGCTCAAGTTGCCCCAAATTCGTGCATTACTGCTGTTTGTGAATTAATAGATAGTGATGCAGAATCGTCGCAAACTCGTCTTTCTGGCGCAAAGGATAACTCCACCAAGCAAAAATTGCATGTAACCTATTCTGCCTCGGCCCCCTCAACTAAATATTTGTTAGCAAAATACACAGAGATTCCTGGGGACCATCTGATCAATCAAGCATTTTCGCAAAGCCAATCGGTTGGAGGGGAGAGTTACGTCCCCTTTCGAAGCGGTAAGAAAATGCCTTGCTATTGTGAAGCTTTGGCAGATGGTGATAGGGTTTATGTATTATTTCATTTGACACCCCCACCGGACCCTAACCAAATGTCATTGTTGTGATCATATTCCACTACACTAGTAGATAGTCACAAATTACTCCCACTGACTTAATCAACATACCAACTCGGAAAAGGGGTACCCTTCAGTTTAAGCTTCGCCAACTCCGCGTCAAGATCACACTTAGACTTCTTCCCGCCGTGGATACTTGGTTCAGCACAGAGCATCTCGCGTAGCGTTTGCATTGACTCCAAAACGTTAGCACTCGTAATTCCTAACACCTTAGTTAACAGACCGCGATCCAATTCTTTGCGTACAGGGTCGTGGTTACATTCGTTAAGAGGCAACATCCGCTTATATTTTAAGCGTTCAAAGAGTGCCTCAGCGTTTGCTAACGCTGCATCCGAAAGTTCACGCACATCCAGTGTCGGCAGACTACTTAAGGTTTTTAACCTCAATTTCCCGCGTCCAGCAGTCTGTTTGCCGCTGTGCAACCAGTGGCAGAAGAGTCCTAAGGTTGAATTGCACCACAGGGTCCATGGAATTTCATGCCGTGGATTTTCAAAAGCCACGTTCGTTATTAGGGTTGGACCGATAGCAGGTTTCTCAGTGAAAAGAGCCATTATTGAACAAGCGGTGAATCGCGGCACCATGTTGTAATGTGCTTTGCTATTTCGATCCATTCGCTTTTGCACCGCGATTTCGGCTTTGGGAAGGGGAATCGCGCGTGAATCTGGGAGGACGAGCATTGAGCGTTGGACTTCACTGTTTGCATTCCAGATACAAGGATACCCGTCGCTGTCAGGTTTATATCCGTTCTCTTTACGAAAGACACCTCTCACCTCAGCGAGGCCCAAAGTCGCAATATCTCCCACACGACAGATAGGAATTTTAATAATCGTTTCTTGTCGTTTTTGCATCGGTAATTCTAATCTACCCCTTTTCAGGCGTTGTGCAGATTGGAGGAGTGCCATTGACTTGACGCGCGTTGCAACCCAGCCTTCATCTGCCGGTAATGGGCAATCGAGTGTATGTCCGAGGGTCTCCTCGCCGATCTTCATCGCATCGCCGCCGCTGGGAGTATCTTCTAACCGGTACGCCCCATTACTTCGGATGATTCGGTTTGTAATCTCAAAAGCCTCAAGTAGACTCTGTGGACGTTGATTTAGACAGACAAATTTGCCACGCCCTGTGCTATCGCCTTTCCCCTTTGTTGCTACAATGATACACTCCGCCATGTCCGTATCGGCAGAAAAAGCACAGTCAGTACCTTTTGCTTCAGCGATAGTTATGACAACTACATCGTGATATTCTGTTGCCCATAGATCACGGACCTTTTGCGAAGTCGGTGAGGCGAGTACCGTAGCAGGTAATATAAAACCCATCGTTCCGTTTCGTTTAAGCATCCTATCCGCTAATTCTATAAAGTATGCGCTCAGACCTGCTTGTCCATCGGCAACCTGTGTTTTTTTCTTCCTGAGTATTGTTTGCATGATTTTTGTATATTCTTGAGGTCGGTCGCTGCCTTGAAAGGGGGATTTCGCGCCATCTATACCAGCAGGGTATGCGCCTGGTTTCGTAAAAGGAGGATTTTGAATAACGACATCAAATTTTCCGTACGGAAAAGCGCGTTGAAGGTCAACTATCCTGTTTTCTTCGCCGCCGATCTGTTCAGCATCCGTATCAAATAACTTTATATCATCAAGCAATTCAAGTGAACCAACTGCGTAATCACCGTTGTCTAATTTACCATAAGGTGCGGTGAGAATACGTGTTCCTCCCAATTTCATATCGGCATACCTACTTGCTAGGGCAGCAGCCGTTAGGTGTGTGGCATTCGGCATAACATCTGCACCAGCGATGTTTTCCTCAAGCATCTTTTGATGGATATCCCTACCGTTTCCGCCTCGCTGTTCGTATAGGGTTAAAATACGTTGATATACACCATTGAGAAGCGCGCCTGTTCCACAAGCAAAATCCGCCACTTTCGGAAGCTTGCCTTTCGGCAGTTCAGGCATCACGAGGGTTGATAACAACACCGCGCTCTCTGGTAGCGTATAGTTCGCCTTGAGGTATTTCCTATCGGTGATCAATTTTTGAAAGACTATGCCCGCGAGTTCATGGATTTGCGCGATGCCGGTGTCAACGAGGTCTTTTGCAGCTTCACACAGGAGCATTAAGATAGGCTTAACCAGTCTATCGTCGGTAGCCAGTGCTTCAACGAGATTAAGAGCATCTCCAAAGATCGGACGATAGTTGACCTTGAGAATCGTATTCCAGTCCGCGATAACATCCGCGTAATCAATTGTAGGTAGGAGTTGGCGGAGTGAACGGACCGATCCCATCTCCACTTTACCGGCGAGAGAACTCTGAAATACAAAGGCATCGGTGATAATTAGGGCTGCCATGCGGAGGGTTTGGATGTTCAGTTTTTCTGCTGTATCGCCATCTTTTTTAGAGAAAACCTCTTGCTGCAGAATTGTCTCAATTTTCGTACCAACGGCACGGTGTTCAGTGATAGCGTTTTCAAGTAAGTAGGCTGCCTTGTTGACACTTTTTTCCATCTCTTCTGCTGCCTGTTCCAATTGCGCGTTTGGCATTGCGCCGACGTAGAGTGGATTGGCGATGTCTTCTACCGTGCCAGTTGCCCATCCATTTTTTGGAAAGTGTCCGATGATGTCTCCGAAGGTACTAATGAGTTTATATTGTAGGTCATCTGCGGTGTTTAGTTGTGGTGTAATATCTTTTCCGCGCAGTGTTTTAAAACGGTCAGGATATAGAATCGCCATAACATTGTCGAGGGTTTTCGCGGCGGTAAAGTACTCCGCTTCCAATTCGTAAACAAGTCTTGATTCTGCTTGTTCGATGAGTTTTTTGGCATTGGTAGCAGTAGCGAATTTAGCCTCAATCCCGATGGGTTCTCTACCTCGCTCGATCACAAGCGCGTCAAGTTCGCTGTTGCCTTTGATGAAGGCATGGATAGCCGTTTCGACTTCCCAGTCGTGGCGCATGTTTCGTAGGATATTCACCAAGTGATTTGTAATTGTGGTTTCGTGTTGACTCGGCATAATGTTCCTTAGAATTGCTTTTAATGGTGCGTGGATCAGGTGCGGCTAGGAATACAGATCGCATTTAGGCAAAACAGCATCATAGCGTCAATTTAGCAACTATAAATATAAACATGTCGCCCCAGAGACATTCAATTGTACAATTTGGATCTTGGTTTTGCTTTACATAAGTGAACGTTCTTGGGAAAAAATCGCGAGCACAGCTCGCTCCTACAGGCGAAAAAATTCACATATATAAAGTGAATAGGTACAATTGAATGGCTCTGCATGTCGCCCCTACAGGGCTTGATTCTTTGCTCACAGACGTTGCTATAAACATACCGTCCCTACGGGACTAAAAAAGAATCGAAAGATTTCTGCCTGAAACCAGGGACGGTTAGGCATACAGATTGTACCTTGGCAAGTCGGCCGCAAAACCACACCTGCCGGGCCGAAAGTTTCTATACCGAATAGAATGCCGAGGCGTTTTCGTAAAAGAGCCTGTTTTTCTCCGCATCCGATACCTCTTCAATAGCCCATGAGAGTGCGTCTACCCACTCCTGATATGTAGCCGCCAGCGTGCAGACGGGCCAATCACTCCCAAACATCAGTCGCTCATAACCGAATGATTCCACGAGGTGTCGGATGTACGGTTTGAGCTCCTCGCGCGTCCAATTCTCGCTTGCAGTCGTTACGATTCCCGATACCTTGCAGTGGACGTTCTCAAAAGCGGCGAGTTCACGGATATGGGTCGCCCACGGCTCAAATTGCCTGCCTTTTATATCGGGTCCCCCGCAGTGATTGAGTGCGTGCCGTACATCCGGTGTCGCTTTGACGAGTGCGATCGCCGCGGGCAGCTGCGCTTGGTTTGCACACAATTCAAATGAGAGATCAAACTTCGTCAGCAATTTCACACCCTTAATCAGTTCAGGACTCGCGTAGAACTGCGGATCGGGATGATGCCACGCCATCCGGCGTACGCCCACGACGAGTCCGAATCCGACGAGCTGCGCAAGGATCGTCTCGGCGTTCGGTTTTTCCAACGGTGCTGCTGCCGCGATCGCGCCAATCATGCCATCTGTCTCGGCGATCTGCGTTAACCACGCGACCTCTTTGACGACCTCTGTTTCAGCGGGGTCACCTTCAACGTGGACAGACTTGACGACGTTAAGGTCGCCAATTGCTTCGCGATAGTCTTGCGCTGTATACTGCTTCCTCAGTAGGTCAAATCCGTCTAACCAAGGGTATTCCAAATTAGTGGTATCCCAGAGGTGTTGGTGTGTATCAATTATTTTAAGCATCTATCTTTCCTCATTTTCTGCAGGTTAGGCACGTTCTTACGGCAGAGTATAGCACGGGATAGCATAGATGTCAAATATAGTTAGCCGACGCTAAAAATGATTTGAATTTCACAGAAATATCTCGTATAATTTCCTTAAGCCAATAGATATTCAAGAACAAGAATAAAAACAGAGTTTGGAGGTGTTTATCATGTTTTGGGCTTTAATTGACCCGCTCTATATTATTATTCTCGCGCCCGGTCTGGCATTGTCTCTCTACGCGACGTTTCGCACAAAATCGACATTTTCAAAATATTCACAAGTTGGTTCGCTGAGTGGGATGACAGGTGCGCAAGCAGCTGCCCACATGCTAAAAAGACACGGCGTTACCGATGTTCGGATCGAACGTTCAAGCGGCTGGTTAAGCGACCACTACGATCCGAGCCAGAAGGCACTCAGGTTGTCTGACGATGTCTATTCCAGTCAATCGCTCTCTGCGATAGGAGTCGCCTGCCACGAGGCTGGACACGCGATGCAGGATGCACACGGCTATGCGATGTTAAGTCTACGGACTGCACTTGTGCCTGCAACGAACTTCGGTTCAACTTTCGGGTATATTGCAATGATAGCAGGATTCATTCTCCAGGTGGCAAATCTGATTTTCGTAGGTGTATGCCTATTTGCGGTGGGTGTCGTTTTTTCGTTGATAACGCTGCCTGTTGAGTGGGATGCAAGCAGGCGTGCGAAAATCGCGATGGACGAAGCAGGAATGCTCACCCCTGAAGAGAATAAACACGCGAGTAAGGTACTCAACGCTGCGTTTCTGACGTATCTCGCGGCGGCAGTGACAAGTATCCTCACATTGGCGTATTACCTGATACGGATGGGTGTGTTAGGCGGGGACGAATAATGATTTGGGCACCCGTTGGGGGTCCGTTTGGACCCCCAACGGGTGCCCGTAAGGGAAACGGGGTAACCCAGCCCCTACAAAGGCTTAAGCCTTGCTTTCGATATCAACCCCGGGCCACTGATCATCTTGCTCGGTAATGTCCACGACGATGCCGTCTGGGTCTTCCACTTTGAAGGCTTCTGAAGGCAGTTCGTCTGAATTCGGGTCGTAAGGTTTGCTGCCGTCTAAGCCTTCCCAAACGATTTCGAAGCCGAGGTTTTCACACCGTTGTGCGGCTTCTCGCAAGTTCGGAACCCGAACACCGATGTGGAGGTAGTCTAACATTCCGCCGACATGCTCCGGCCGTTCGGGACCGCGGTGTTGAAATACACGGAAATTGTGATAACCATCGGTGAGGTCATAGCAGCCGTTCATCGTCGAGAAGACGCGCAATCCGAGTGCGTCGCGCCAGAAACGGATGCTCTCCTCCAGATCGGTCGTGCGGACACCGATGTGTACAAGTGTTGTTGACATAAGAGATTTCCTTTTGTTACGTTGTTACGGTTACGGCACACGGCGCGTGCCTACTATGTTGTTACGGCACACGGCGCGTGCTTTTAGATCCAAACAGTCGGTTCTCGGTTTTCTGCACGATGCTCGTAGAGTAACTTGACATCGTCCGGGAAATTATCAAACGTTTCACCGGGAATCGTGGCAGTGTTGACACCGAAGAGTTCCAAGTTCAGCCACCACGGTGCGTATCTGACAACGACGGCTGTGCGTTTACCGGCACTCGGGTTTTCTGCGTTGGAATGCCAAATTCGGCTGTCCATGATAAGGACGCTCCCGGCACTTCCGATGGCTTGCATTTCACCCTCAATCGGGTTCCGGTCGCCGATACCGTCCGCTTTGCCTCTGGGGTTGCGAAGGTCTACATGCGTTTTAGGCACGATCCAAGTCCCACCGTTTTCCGTCGTAAACTCAGAGAGCATCCAGAGGGTTGTGATACCGATGACAGCAGTCGGGAACGGTTGCGGGATGTGCCACTTCTGGTTCAGGTCATAAGGGAAATCGGAGTGATACGCACGCACTAATTCATAATGCGGGGGCCGAATCTTATATTCAGTCTGTGAGATACGCACCTGCGGTCCTAACAGTTGACAGATGGTAGCGAGGAGTCGCTCGTTGGCGAGATGCTCAGCAAACTTCGGCATGAAGCTAATAACATTGCGTTCCCATCTGCCGTGTTCTTTGCTGAATGCGTTATAGTCCGCTTCCGAGGTTTCGACCTCTTCACGCACTGCATCAACGACCTCGGCGGGAATAGCATTCTCCAAGACGCACCAGCCTTCTTCCCGCAACTGCGTAACATAAGGTTCAACTGTTTCTAACTTTTGTGTAGCAAGTTCTGGCTTGCAAGCTGTGCCAAAATTGTCTGCCATTAAGGTCTCCTTAGCATGTTAAGGCTTGCAACTGGTTTCTCGGTCACGATTATAGCGAACTGCGGTCTTAATGAGCGGGGCAAGTCGCATCACCTTACCAAGGGAGCCGATGACACCAATTTCGCGCATAGTGATGGCAGCCATGACGTTGAGTTCGCCTGTCCAAAATTTGTAGGCAACATCACCGGTCATCGTGAGCTCAACATCCGGCGTTAGGTTATCACACGCACCATAGGTGATGCTATATCCGCCATTTGCCGCTGTGAGTGTCATCGTACAATCAGGCACAGTGTAGTTAAACTGAACACTAAGTGTCAAGGATTTGAGCGCCTCTTGTGTTTCCGGTAGCGTTGCGATTTCTGCAAACAGCTCACGCATATAACTATAGAGTTGTTCAGATGTTTCAAATATAGCCATAGTTTACGGTATAGCATACCGTAATCATACTTATGAAGTCAAGTAACTTTTTTGATAAAAAAATGAAAAAATCAAATCCTTCTGAACAAATGCACGATCAGCGTTTGAGAGAATTACCAGATGGTATTGGCATCTCTAATTTCTGTTATGAGTCCCCTATAGGATGGATAGACATTATCGCCGAGGGGAACGATCTTTTGCGGACTACTTTCAGCGAAGGGCCGCTTTTTGATTCGCTATCTCCGCCGGCTGCTCCCGTAGTCGTTGAAGTGATTGAACGCCTTGATCGCTATTTTGCTGCGGCACCGGTTAATTTTTCCGATATTCCGATGCAATTAACACACAAAACAGACTTCCAAGAGCACGTCTGGCACATCATCGATCAGATTCCTTATGGAGAGGTGCGAAGTTATCTGTGGATTGCAGAACAGATGGGAAAACCGAAGTCAGTCCGTGGCGTTGGCAATGCCGTTGGTGCGAACCCCTTCTCTATTCTTAGACCGTGCCATCGTGTGATTAGGAGTAATGGTACATTAGGTGGGTACGGCGGCGGATTAGACCGGAAACGTCAATTGTTAGCACTTGAAGGACACGATACCGAAAAATTTAAGTAGCGCAGGTCGCGAGTAAGACTCACGCCTACAGAAAGAGGAAGCTCTTAATGGCATCTGAAAAGAAATTAGGGAAAGCAACGCAAGCCATCCATGCGGGGGAGAGACCGACATCTGCCACTGAAAAAAGTGGCATACCCCTCCTACCGCCTATCTATCAAAACAGTACTTTCCGTTTCACGACAGCCGCTGAATGTGCGGAGGCGTTCGGAGACGAGGAGAGTGGTTATGTGTATACGCGTTGGGGTAACCCGACACAAACAGTATTAGAACAGAAACTTGCCGTCCTTGAGGCAGGTGAAGCGGCACTCGCGACAGGGTCAGGGATGGGAGCGGTAAGCACGGCACTGTTGACTGCCCTATCCGAGGGTGGACACGTTGTCGCCATGGAAAACCTCTATTCCGCGACGTTCCAGATACTTAATGAAGACCTCCGCCGCTTCGGCATTGAGACGACATTCGTTGATGCCACCGATCCCTCACAAATTGTGCACGCCATCAGAGCGGATACGAAGGTTCTCTACCTTGAAAGCCCAACAAACCCACTCCTAAAACTGATTGACTTACGGACAGCCGCCGAGATTGCGAAAACACACGGCTTAACCTCAATTATTGATAATACGTTCGCGACACCGTGCGGGCAGCAACCGATCGCCCTCGGTATTGATGTCGTCGTCCACAGCATGACGAAATATTTGAGTGGTACGGGGGCAGTGATTGCCGGCGCGATTGTCGGGCAGAAAGAATTCATTACGGACGCTAAAACAGGGGCACTACGCAACTTCGGGGCAGTTATCAGTCCATTCAACGCGTGGTTAACACTACACGGGATTACAACGCTGCCTTTGCGATTTGCGCGACACTGCGAAAACGCGATGCACGTTGCAGCGTTTCTGGAGACACACCCGGGGGTAGCGTGGGTCCGTTATCCGGGTCTGCCGAGCCATCCGCAACATGAACTCGCTAAACATCAAATGGAAGCGTTCGGGGGTATGATCACACTGGAACTGAAAGGCGGACGTGCCGCGGGCGAACACCTCGTCAACCGCCTCCAACGCTGCGCGCTTGCGGTCAGTCTCGGAGATGTGCGCACCCTCATCTGTCATCCGGCATCAACAACACATTCGCACGTGCCGGCAGAAATCCGTCAGCGGATCGGCGTTACAGACGGTTTGGTCAGAATCTCCGTCGGTCTGGAGGACGTTGAAGATATTCTTGCTGACCTTGAACAGGCGTTAGAGCCCTGTGCTCCTTAGCGTTTGGATATGATTCTCATTGATATTATTTGACTGATGGGTTGCGTCGCTATGCGGTTCCGGGAATTCTGTGAGCAGTTTCTGGTATGCCGCGACTGCTAAATCCGTTTCACCATTGTCCTCATGAATTTTTCCGACTGAATATTGTGCCATCCGTCGCGTGTCATAATGGTAGGTCGCATTATCCGCCACTTTTTGAAACGCATCAACAGCAGTCGTTATATCCTTGTTTGCAAGGGCGATTTGTGCGATGTAAACCTGCGCGTTGGCAGCATTTTCGTTACGTGGAAATAGTTCAATTCCCTGTTCAAGTTGGGCAATGGCTTCGTCGTACTTCTCAAGCCGTTCATAAGCCCATCCCATATAAAAGTAGGCATCTTCCCCGGCTTTGGTGTCTGGATAGAGGTCAATGACCTTTTGGTAACCGTCAAGTGCCTCCTGATATTTTCCCTCTGCGAGATAGGCTTGCGGGATCCCGAAACTTGCGAGGGGCGCGAGGGCTGGGTCCCCGGAGTCCACGACGTTCGTGAATTCCACGCGCGCATTTTCGTATTCATGCTTCTTGAGATATATTTCGCCGGTTACATATAGAATCTGATAGAGCAGCGGACTATCGCTGAAAGGGACTCGGAGTGTGTCAAAATGCGCGAGGGCGTTGTTCAATTCACCTTTTCCATAGTAGCACATTGCCGTATTAAACTGTGATTGTTCGGACAGATCACTGCCAGGATAGGTTGTGATTAATTGATGGAAAAGCGCGAGGGCCCGGTCATAGTAAGCATCAATGGATTCAAGTGTGCCAGTCTTCTTCAACTCCTCAGCAATCTTATAGGAGGCGAAAGCGATAGCGTACATGGAATCGTCAGCCCACTCACTGTCGGGATAGTTGTTAATGAGTCGACGGAAGAGCGCGAACGCTTCTTCATCGGTGCGCGAGCGTAAGGCGAGCTGATAGATCGCATCATCTGCCCAGAGGCTGTCTGGATAGTTCTCGAAAACTTCACGGTATGCGGCTCGGACTTTGCGCAACAGGCTTTTATCGGGACTATCAATTTCTACGGGGGGTGAGTCGAGTTGTTTTACGGCTGTCCACGCCTTGTCTGCGTTGTCGTAGTAGTGTGCGAAGCTGGTGTTGTTCGCCGTGAGACGCCCCACCCAAAACCCACCAGCGAGCGCGAGCAGAACGCAGATTTCTGCGATTATGAACTTTTTCATTGTTCTTCTCCTTGCCAAGTATTTATTCGTAAGTATACTAACAAGACTTCTAAAATATGTCAAGTACAATAGGTTTGTTTGCAGAGCCATTCAATGCAAGGGGTTTCCGTGCGGTTAGGAAACCGCACCTACCGGGCCCGGGGGTGAAAATTTGATCGAAAAATGGACAATTGAATGTCTCTGGTTTGTTTGCCGGAGACATTCATATCAGCAAGTAGCAAGTTTTGTGCCAATTTGAAGTATTAAGTTCCGATGGGGTTCCGATGGGTTTTCTGCAAAGGACGCCTAAGGGTCCTGCACAAAATCGGGCAGATTTCCTTATCAGTTGCCCCCAATAGTGCGGAATTAACACATCGTTAGTGCTATGGCGCGTTCACACTTTAATTAACCTAAGTTGCCACCTATTGATAGACATAGCACTCCTACGGAGTGCGGTCGCTTAGATACACCGTTTCTATAGACATATCACCCCGACGGGGTGAGGAAAGTGCCTGACAAGTTTTGTGAAAACGTTAAAAACTTGTTAGTAGCAACTTGGGTTTAATTAATATCTTGACAATATAAGGACAGACTGTTATAATGTATAAAAGACAATATGGACTTCTCTGATTGCCAGAGGGGCATAAATACAATATTGATATGTTATGTTAACAACGATAACTAAATTGAATCATGTTGCCTTGTTGCAACGACCTTTTTAATAGAGGTCACATCATAAAGAGAGGGTTTTTCGTGCGTAAATACTTGTTTCAAACAGCCTCGTTAGTTTTAGCGATCTTATTGGTAACACCGTTTGTCGCGAACAGTCAAGAGAGTATATTGGACAAAGTTAAAAATAGAGGAAGATTGATCTGTGGTGCGAATAAAGAATTGCCCGGTTTCGGTTACCTCAGTCAGGATGGTACATGGAAAGGCTTTGACGTAGATTATGGTCGGGCGATTGCTGCCGCTGTTTTGGGCGATCCGAACAAAGTCGAGTTCCGCCCCTTAAAGGCACCAGATCGTTTTCCTGCTCTTCAAACAGGTGAAATAGATGTTTTAATCCGCAACACCACTTGGACGCTGACTCGTGATACCGACTTAGGTGCTGACTTCTGTCCGCCCACCTTCTACGACGGGCAAGGTTTCATGCTCCCCAAGGCCCTAGGGATAACATCACTCAAGGAGTTGGCTGGTGCAACTATCGGCGTTACTGCTGGCAGTACGACGGAGTTAAATCTCGCCGATACCACCCGCGCCTTAGGGATCGAAGTTGAACCTATTGTTTTTGCAGAAACGGAGACGCTTTACCAGAGTTACGATCAGGGACGTTGCGACGCGGTGACAAGCGATAAGTCGCAATTGGTCTCCCGCCGCCAATCCTTAAAAAATCCGGACGACCATGTTATTCTTGACATAACGGTTTCAAAGGAACCTTTGGGGCCTGTCACTGTCCACGGGGATAACAAGTGGAATGATGTGGTGAGTTGGGTTGTATACGCCACGTTCTTTGCCGAAGAGCACGGTATTACGCAAGCCAACGTCAACACCTTTGAAACAGAGAACCCGGAAATCAAGCGTTTCTTGGGAGAGTCTGGAGATATAGGAGCGAAGCTCGGTTTACCGAAAGATTGGGCGCGTCAAGTTATTGCTGCTGTCGGCAACTATGGCGAGATTTTTGAACGCAACCTGGCACCGTTAGGTCTACCGCGTGGGGTCAACAAACCGTGGACGCAGGGCGGTTTACTCTACGCAATACCATTCCGTTAGATAGTCTTTGTGCGTGAGTAAAATATGGAAAATAATTCACTTACAACAGGATCGGGAAAAATCCCCTTCTGGCGAGATGTCCGAGTTTTGCGAGTGCTGTTTCAGGTTGTCTTCCTGTTCGGTGTGATTCTGCTGTTGGCTATTCTTTATAGGAACATGTTAGAGGGACTTCGTGGGCTTGGACTGACGTTGAATCTCAATTTCCTCCAAAATGAAGCCGGGTTTGACATTTCAGAGGGGATCCCTTATGAACCTTCGGATACTTATCTCAAAGCATTCTGGGTTGGAATCCTGAACACCCTCAAAGTTAGTATCATAGGGATCGTCTGTGCGACATTTATCGGTCTCCTTTTCGGTATCGCGCGATTGTCAACTAACTGGTTAATCCGGACGATAGCCGCTGCTTATGTGGAATGTTTCCGCAACATTCCCCTTCTACTCCAGATTATATTTTGGTATACTGCTGTAGTCGCACAACTTCCACAGGTCCGGGAGAGCATTTCGCTTTTTGAAGGCGTGTTCATTAACAACCGGGGGATATACCTCCCTTCGCCTGAACCGACTTCAAGTCTGAAAATTTGGCTATGGTTTCTCTGTGCCGGTTTACTCCTTGCTGTGTTCCTCTATGTGCTGCGGTGGCGACAGCTGCAACGATTGGATCGTCCCGGTTTTCGTGCGAAGTGGGCCCTACCTGCGTTCCTTATCGTTGCGCTCTGTGGATGGTTTTTAACACCCGGTAGACCTTTTACGCTGGATTTACCAGCATGGCAAGGCTTCAACTACCAAGGCGGGATGCGCTTTTCACCAGAGTTTTCTGCCCTTTTAATTGGACTCTTCATATATACAAGCGCGTTTATTGCCGAAGTCGTGCGAAGCGGTATACAATCGGTGGTCAAGGGACAACGGGAAGCCGCGAGAGCCGTCGGTTTGAAGGAGGGGCAGACCTTACGCTTAGTTGTTCTCCCTCAGGCGATTCCTATCATCGTGCCGCCGCTCACAAGTCAGTATTTGAACCTCGCGAAAAATTCAAGTCTGGCTACTGCAGTTGCTTTCCCCGATCTATTTCACGTAGGAGATACTATGATGAATCAGACGGGACAATCAATTCCGGTTTTTGCGATGATTATGGTCAGCTATCTGGTGATGAGTTTAACGACATCAGCAGCCATGAATTGGTATAACCGTTGGATTACCCGAATCGGACGATGACAGAGGAATGGCTATCGGAAACCATCGGTTTTCAGTTAATATCTTGTGGCAGTTACAACATATCTGCCTGCCACAAGGAGTCTCTTTAACGGACAACTGGAAACTAATAATAACCTAAGTTGCCACCTATTGATAGACATAGCACTCCTACGGAGTGCGGTCGCTTAGATACACCGTTTCTATAGACATATCACCCCTACGGGGTGAGGAAAGTGCCTGACAAGTCTTGTGAAAACGTTAAAAACTTGTTAGTAGCAACTTGGGTTAATAATAAGAAAGGGACATCACACAGTGGAAGATCAAGAGCTCACACAAGAAATAGAAATTAAACCCCCCGCCAACACAAAAGGGGCAGTGCGATGGCTCAAGGACAACCTATTTAACACTTGGTACAATACGCTTTTGACCTGTTTGGCACTTGTGTTCCTATTCTTTGCTTTTAAAGGGTTTCTGACTTGGGCGTTCACCGAAGCGGAATGGGATGTGATTCCAGCGAATTTTCGGCTCTTTATGGTCGGATCTTATCCACAAGAACAGGTGTGGCGTGTATGGAACTCGATTTATATCTTAAGTGTGCTCATAGGTTTGAGTGCTGGGCTCTGGGGCGGTTTGGTCTTCCGATTTGCTGTTGCTCTCAGTGGTGTTTGGTTTATCAGCGCCCTTCTCCCCTTTGAACTCTCAACACGGGGATGGTGTTTAGGCGCGATCGCTATGATAGTGGTTTCGTTCTTCCTTGGACGCGGCAGAACAGGTTTACGACCTTGGATTTTGGGAGGGTGGATACTCTCTTTCCCAGTAATCATGGTGGTGTTACGTGGGTTCGGGGAGAATGGCGTTCTGACAAGCAATTGGGGCGGACTGCTTCTCACGTTGATCTTAGCGGTCGTAGGTATCGTCGTCTCTTTCCCGCTTGGCGTATTTTTAGCACTCTGTCGCCAGAGCAATCTCCCCGCTATCCGATGGGTTTCAACGACTTACATTGAGACGGTTCGCGGGGTCCCGTTGATAACAATCTTATTCATGGGCAACGTCCTCATACCGATATTCATGCCGGGTCTTGATATTAACCAAGTTTTACGGATGATGATCGGCATAACCTTCTTTTCCGCCGCCTACATGGCGGAGAATGTGCGTGGCGGACTTCAAGGGATTCCAAGGGGACAACATGAAGCTGCACAAGCCGTAGGACTTAACTATGTGCAGACGACGCTATTTATCGTCTTACCGCAAGCACTCCGATCCGTCATTCCAGCGATTGTTGGACAATTCATCGCATTGTTTAAGGACACCTCTCTCGTCTCTATCATCGGACTCATTGATCTCTTGGGGGTCGCTAAAAGCGTCATCGCTAATCCGGACTGGCTCGGACTGCAAGCGGAAGTCTATCTGTTCGCCGCAGTTATCTATTTTGTTTTCTGTTATGCGATGTCCTATGCCAGCCAAGACATTGAGACAGACTTGGGCGTTGGAAAGCACTAAAGTTTGTAGAGTACGGGCGAGGTGACCTCGCCCCTACAAGAGTATCTAACAAGGAATAAAAAAAATGGCAGCACAAGCAAACGCGTTGAACGATCCGATTATTATGTGCGAGGATGTACATAAATGGTTTGACGATTTCCATGTCCTCAAAGGAATTACAACCTCGTTCCAAAAAGGCGAAAGGGCAGTAATATGCGGCCCTTCCGGATCAGGCAAATCCACATTCATTCGGACCCTGAACCGTCTGGAAGAACATCAACGCGGCACAATTATCATTGATGGCGTAGAACTCACCGATGATCTCCGCAATATTAATCTTATTCGTCAAGAAGTCGGTATGGTGTTCCAACAGTTCAACCTATTCCCGCATCTGACGAACCTACAGAATATCACCTTAGGACCTATCCGCGTTAGGAAGATGACGAAAACTGAAGCGGAAGAGGTCGCTTTATCGCTTTTAGAGCGGGTGGATATTGCGGATCAGGCGTACAAGTATCCCGCAGAAATTTCGGGTGGACAGCAGCAGCGCGTTGCGATCGCAAGGGCATTGGCAATGGAACCTAAGATTATGCTCTTTGATGAACCGACAAGTGCTCTCGATCCGGAAATGATTTCGGAAGTGTTAGATGTGATGCGGGAGCTTGCACACTCCGGTATGACAATGCTCGTTGTTACACATGAAATGGGGTTTGCACGTGAAGTTGCTAATCGGGTCCTTTTCTTCGATGAGGGAATGATTGTAGAGGAGGCACCGCCTGCAGATTTCTTTGATAATCCGCAGCACGAACGCACAAAACTTTTCATCTCACAAACGCTGCAGCATTAGAAGATTATGATAAAATTGCGTATCTTCTGTAGATCAGATCCGTTGTGCGGCTGCCGCTTGCAAAAGCGTAATCGGTATCGTTTCGGAGATTGAGGGCGTGTATGATGAAAGCAAACTATGATTTTTCAAGATGTAGGACCAAAAATGCGGTTGAATAACAAAACAGCCATTGTTACAGGAGGTGGACGCGGTATCGGTAGAGCAGTAGCTCTTCGGTTTGCCGAGGAAGGTGCTAAAGTCGTCGTTGATGACGTAAACGAGGCTATTGGAACCGGGACCGTTGCTGCGATCACCGATGCAGGCGGCGAAGCAATATTTGTTAACGCCGATGTCTCCAACACCGACGATGCCGAGAGACTAATCACGGAGACCCTTGACGCTTACGGCACAGTTGATATTTTGGTAAACAACGCTATCTGTGCCACAGCCGATGTGTTGAACAATAATTGGGAAGCGAACTTAGCAGTCGCTCTGCGCGGCACCGGTAACTGTTCAGATGCGGTTATTCCTGTGATGCAACAGGGGGGCGGGGGCAGTATCGTTAATATTGCCTCGGTCAACGGACTCATCGGATTGCAAGCGATTCACGCCTATTCTGCTGCAAAAGGTGGCGTTATCGCGTTGACGCGATCTATGGCAGTCGCGCATGGCAAAGACAATATCCGTATCAACTGCATCTGTCCGGGGACAATTCAGACCGAAGTCTGGGAGCCGATGCTTGAACGTAACCCGCAGATCTTGGACGAAATCACGCCGTGGTATCCGCTCGGGCGGATCGGACAACCCGTTGACATCGCGAACGCTGCGCTCTTCCTCGCCTCCGATGAAGCCAGTTTTGCGACGGGTGCAGTTTTCGTCATTGATGGTGGATTGACTGCAGGCAATCACCAGTTTCCAATCTAACGGTTCGTAGGAAAGGAGGAAAACAGATGGCATTTACGGATTTCACATCTATTGCACAGGTGCAGGAAACCTTTGACATCAAATATGTTGAAGAAGAATACATCCGATACGATGTTGATATTGAACCTTCCTCGGCGTTTTTGGAAGAGTTCACGTTTAGCCAGCAATATATTGACGTGTTGGCTTCAGAAACGTCCCGTTGTGAGAATGTTATCTATCCGATTCTCAGAGATGTTTACAAAAAATATGCTGACCGTTTTTCGCTGTGGAGCCATAAATCTATTGCTTACGACGCGCAACTCAGTGGTACCCCGGACTACCTCATTTCAACAAAATCAGCGTTGGGAAAAACGGTGCTTGGCACCCCCATCATTGTTGTTGTTGAGGCGAAACGAAATGACTTTATAGTAGGCTGGGGGCAGTGTTTAGCGGAACTCGTTGCGATTCAACGGATCAATGATGACGCTTTGCAGCCTGTTTCTGGTATTGTAACAGATGGTGAGATGTGGCAATTCGGCAAATTAGCTGGGGACCTATTTACGCGAAACACGTCTCCTCTCGCTATCGGCGAGTTGCGGAAGGTATTTGGAGCGATTGGGCATTTAATGCAAGCTAATTTACCTGAAACCGCAGAGCCAAATACCCACACAGCCTAAATTCTCTCATATCAGTATAGAAAGGACATGACTCTATGTCAATAGCGGATGAGACGTTTGCGGTCAGTGAAGCAGATAAGGCGTTGAATAGGAAATTTCATGGAGAATAAACAAACCTCAACTTCAACCCGTTACTATTTTGTAGATGAGGGCGGTGATAGCACCCTCTTTTCCCGTAAAGGAAAGGCGATTGTGGGTACAGAGGGATGTTCCCGGTTTTTTGTTCTCGGTTTACTGGACGTATTGGATCCAATAGCACTAAAAGAGCGTTTTGATCGATTGCGGGCACAACTCATGGGTGATTCCTATTTCAAGAGTGTACCCTCTATGCAACCGTCCAATAGAAAAACTGCCCTTGCCTTTCATGCCAAAGATGACCTACCTGAAGTACGGAGAGATGTTTTCAGGCTTTTGCACGACACTGAGGGGTTACGCTTTTTCGCTGTCGTTGCGGATAAAATGAACGTGCTTGAATACGTGCGCCAACGCAACAAACGAGAACCCGATTACCGTTATCACCCTAACGAACTTTACGACTATTTGACAGGATGTTTGTTCAAAAGAAGATTACGTCAGCATTGTAGATATGATATTATCTTCTCAAAACGCAGCAAATCTGGGCGCATCCATTCCTTGCGTCAAGCAATTGAAGCGGCACCGAACCTACTACAAAATCAGGACAATTTACAAAACCATATACTAACCGATGTGTCTCTGAATATATCTGCAGCAACGCCAAAAGAATATGCTGGTTTGCAAGCCGTTGATTATTTTATCTGGGCATTACAGAGGTTTTATGAACGAGATGAAGATCGATATTTAGCCTATCTATGGAAGGCTTTCGGGCTTGTACACGATATTGATGACACACGCGAGACAGATTATGGTGTTTATTATACACAAAACAAGCCGCTCACATTAGAAGCATTAAAGGGGAGAAAATAAAAATGCCAGGGATATAGGATTGTTCTGGGCCGTAGCCTCCCAATCACGCGGCATGGAGCCGCATTTCGTCCCTGACAATTATATTATACTATAAAATAGTATAGATGTCAAGTAGAAGTCGAATAATTTTTTTCGGAGGCAGGCAAATTAGGAGACCCTTTTGAAGGTGCTCTCCCAAATTTTACAGATGTTGCGTTTTCGGTATAAGTTTGCCCGGAGTTTTCTCAACAATTGTTGATTTTTTGGCAATTTATGACGTTTTTTTCATTTTATGCACGAAATGGACTCAAAAAAGGAGTCTATATAAGATAGCGTTGGGCGAATGTTTAGACTTAAGTGTTCACTTGTGTGTTGTTGAAACAGCGGGGTTTTGATCAGTGGGTGAATTGTTTCAATTTATTTTTAACCTTGACGATCCAGTGGGAAGGAACATCGTACGGATTATTCTTGTCTGCTTTATGGCCGGAGTTTTAAACTATCTTTGGCACATCGCAGTGAGGTTGCCGTGGGAATGGTGGAATCTCCACCAAGCCAAAACCTATATTGAAAAAAAATCAGGAATAGGTGATATATCGGATTTACTTCAGAATCTCCGCGACGCGGGGATCCGGGTCCGTAGCGTCATTTACCAGC
The DNA here is from genome assembly GCA_963668035.1 of Candidatus Poribacteria bacterium. Taxonomy (GTDB): domain Bacteria; phylum Poribacteria; class WGA-4E; order WGA-4E; family WGA-3G; genus WGA-3G. The sequence goes on from OY764073.1 coordinate 4,795,547, forward strand.
GAATCGCAGATTTCGTTCGCATTAAACAGAGTGGGGGCCACATAGATAACGATGCTCTGGCTGACATCCTCACGGGTAGAGAAAGTAGAAAAGCGAGTCTGGCGAACCATACTTTGGGCATCCTAATTATTCTCGGTTTGATAGGAACGTTATGGGGATTAATTACCGCGCTTATTAAAGTGCAACCGCTGCTAACAGGTATCCAAGATTTTGAGCAGCTCCCCGAAATTTCCGAAACCCTTAAGGCGACTGTTGCCAGTATGAGCACGGCATTTGCGACAACACTAACAGGATTAGGAACATCGCTCCTTTTGGGTTTTTTCGGTTGGGGTTTTAATCGTTTCCAATCCACGTTTCTGACGCGTTTTGAAACTTATATCTCAACGGTGCTCATACCCGAATTTACACAGAGGGCAGATACGTCCATTGAGTCCGCTGTTGAGCATCTTTCCGCGGCTGCCAATATGCTGGAATTTGCAACGAAAGAAAATGTAAGGGTTATACAACAGGCGATTCAGCAATTAACGGATACGTCATGGGGCGGACGGCTGGAGCAGCAGTACATATTGGCAAATCAATTTGGCACCACTGCTGAGAGCCTCCTTAAGAGTTTGACAGGGATCAATGAATATCAGGTTCTCATCAAAACCGCCGTTGCGCAATTTCAGGATTTGACCACAGAGTCAATGTCTCAGATTAAGGCGTATCAAGTAACACTGCGTCAAGGGTTGGAGGATTCGGTGCCAAAACTGCAAGAAGAGAGTGAGGCGTTAAAGGAAGCAATTAGCGCGTATCAGCAGTCACAATCCCGATTTATTGACGAACTTTCGGATACTTTACAACGGCAGCTACAATCTATCACAGAAAATCAGCAGCACATGGTTCATGTGCTTACCGAATTGGCAAAGCAACTCCAGATTCTTCCGATCCTTGAGACACAGAACCAAATTTTCGAGCGGATCGAAATCCAGTTAGCAGAAAATCAAGAAGAAGCGATCCATACTTTTAAACAATTAGAAGGTACATTCCAAAGCAGTCTTCGCTCGGCATTTGCGGCACAAAATGAGGTGTTTATGGATATACAGGCCCAATTGATAGAAAATCGACGGGAGACTGTTGAAGCTCTTACGCACTTAACAGGTGAGCTCCAGATTCGCTCTACGCTTGAGGCACAAAATCAAGTTTTTGAACGTATTGAAAACCATTTGATTGGGCGTAGAGAATTGGATTCTGAACAGAGACAGCTCATGCAAACGCTCATCACAAAAATTCAGCAATTGGCGGAAGTCCCCGCGGTGGAGATAAATTCGACCGCAGGGAGAGATGCATCACAGCAAATATCGCCACAGTTGCTCAGCCAGATATCTCTTAAACTTGAGACATTGAATCAAAAATTTGATATACTTAACAACACGACGCGGCAGCCCGGCCTTTATCGTTGGTTTTCGGAAATCCGCCGCTGGTTCGGGGGTTCTCCTTAATTCTACCTAAGTCATCGGAGGTATCGTAATGGATCTGCGGATGCGGAAGACATCCGTTTTGAACGTCTGGCCCGCTTTTACTGATGTCGCTATCACGATGCTCCTTATCCTGCTATTTTTCCTGTTCATTCAGTTCCTTTCTGACATCAAACCCATCCAACAGATGCGACGGGAAAAAAAACAGGAAGTCATGCAACGTGAATTTGAGAAACGGTTTGCAGATGAGATAGAACGTGGTATCATCGGTATTAACGTCGATGGTAACTTACAAAGTTTCAGCTTTAGCGACCGGATCCTCTTTGAAACAGCGAAGGCAGAATTACAGCCTCTCGGACGTGCGACCCTCACCGATGTCGGGAGATTATTGTTGCAACGCTACACCGAAGGCGACAAAGGGCAATGGCAACGTGCTACAGCAGCCGAAGGCGGCGAAATCTTGTATCAAAGCGTCCAAATCAACGGACATACAGACAATGTACCGATTGAGACCTTGCAATTCCCATCAAACTGGGAACTGTCATCCGCGCGTGCCATCGCTGTCTTACGCCTTTTCGTTGATGACTTACAAATGGATCCGCTCACTTTGCTTGCGACAGGGTATGGCAAGTACCACCCTGTCGCTTCAAATGCGTCTGTGGCAGGACGTGCGAAAAACCGCCGAATTGAGATTATACTCGTTTACTCCGAAACCGGTGAGACCGAATGAATTCAGAAACGGGGAACACAATGGATACTTGTCCGTTTACGCACGAAAATACTGCCTGTGATTTGCTATCAACCGAGCTCAAACGGGACATTGGACAGATGCCGAAAGCGGCTTATTGCCAACAATGTTCCGCGGTCGCCTTTCGGTGTTCTGATGGCCATTGGAACCGTACCTTTGCCCGTTTTTGCACACAATGTGGCGAAAAGCTTGAAAAACCGCGAGTATGGGAGATGGCTTCCGCGAATTCACAGCGCACAGCCACAGTTACATCGGAAGGGTTGGTGGATTCACTGTCCAGTGATTTCGGTTTCACTTCTTGGTCGCTGGACATACCGAGGGTGGAAACTCGCGAGAATTTGCCGGCTTTGTTGGCAATTGATGGAATCGTTGTTGTACCAAATCCGGGTGCAGGTAGGCTTGATGTTTACCCGATTGCTAAATCATCTGCACAGCGGCGGATACGTCCGGAATGGAGCATCGAGCTTAATGCACCAGGGACATACGGTTCAACACCTATCTATCATGACCTCCATCTCTTTTACGTTATATCCGGCAGCATTCAGAAAAAGTCAATTCTGGGCGGAGAGGCGGAACCTGTCCCGTTAGCAGGCGTGGATGCTGCAGAGATCGAACCCGCGCCCGAAGCCGCTCCTTTAAAATTTGAGATAGATGATAAATATTTTATGCTTGCACCCATGAAACAACATGGGGTATTATTGTTTGACCTCACGGACTATAAAAAACTTTACATTAAGGATAAATTCTTTGCATCGGAGAACAGACCGATGTCGCCGACGATCTGTGGCAAGTACGCAATTTTCACATCTCACGAAGGCGGTATTTTTTCTCTCAACACGGAGACTCTTAAGTCGTGGTCCAAAACCTGGACGAGTTTGTCGTTTTCAGCCCCCGTTTCGCTTAACGGTTCGGTCTACTTTGAAGTCCTGGATAACAGCGGTGCCCGCAGCCTCGCGTGTTATGGACCCCAGAACAATGAATTATCGAAAATCTATGATTTAGATTGCGAACCACCAAACGCTTTAGACCAACGCAGGTCGCTTTTTATCCACCCGCCGCTCACAGATGGAAAGCGATTGTTTTTAGCCGATAGATTCGCAGAGACGGTCTATACCTATCATAGCGAGCATCGGTACGATGAAAAGAGACCGCTGCGTAAGGATAACCGTCAACCTTTATTTATCCCGCACCGATCGGTTGTAGTGGGCAATCAAATTTATTCCGCACATTCAGCGGGGTTGACTGTTATTGATGTCAATAGAGACTACACGCATTCATATCAATCGTTAGCGGTGGGGAGCCCGCGCAACCCGTCGCCTGTCGCTCCACCGATTCGTTATGGAGACAAGTTATTCATCCTCTGTAAGGAGCAATTAGTTTGTCTGAATACCCGGAGAAATTGAAGTGATGAAGCTTTCAAGAAATCCATTTATGATAGCGGTTTTACTTGCTTTTATTTTTTTCGTGCCTGCTGTGAATGCCAAACACATCATCGTGACTTACGATGTGTCTGGCAGTATGTTGCGTCATCATAACAAAACGTATATGAGATCCGAGGATATCAGCAGGCTCAATACATACTTGACAAAACTGATTTTCACAGATATGTCGCACCCTTTGCTGGATAACAGTAAGGACAAATTCATCAAGGAATGCGATTCCGCGTACGCTGGCAGAAGCCTCTATCAGGCGGGTGATGTCCTCACCTACGCTGAGTATGCCGAGGATCGACGCGAGAAAATAAGCAGATCACCGGTGAACGCTAACGAATTTCAGGAACAGCTGCCTGATCCGACGAATTTAAGGCGGTCCTTTTATGGGATGGTATCTTACTTATTGCGCGCCGAAGTCGAGGTATACGATGAATTGTTCAAAGAGGCGGATGACGAAACGTATTGGATCTTTGTGACGGACGGCGACATTGATCGTAGTGAAGAAAGTGATTCTGAAATCCGCCAAGTTTTACAGCGGCATGCGCAAATTGAAGAGGGATTCCATTCTCCGCTGATTTGCAGTATCCTTTTCAATGATCGTGTCAAAATCGAAGTGAGACGAATCCAGAGGCGCGTAGTTATTGACACAATCTTCGTTGCCAATCAGACACACGCGAAGACAGAGATTCAAGACATCCAATTTGGAAGGGATGATACGGGACAATTGGATGATATTGGACAGTTTACCAGCGAAACCTTGATTATTAACACGGAAAGCTCCGAAAAAACGGCATTCACATTGGGCAGTGTCACCGTTAAAGTTACCGATAAAAACGGTAGCCCGCTTCAAATTGTTGGCGAGGATAATAGCACAAAGCCTCTACAGATTGCGCCTATCTCACTCCAAGGAAAATCACCACCGGCTATGTTCCGCATCTCACTCCCAGCATACTCCGAATTTACAGCACCTGAGAATTTATTGAGCCTTGAGGTCTTCTATAGTTATAACGGGGTTGACAGCGTGCATCAGGTACTGCCGGTCAGTTATACTGCGGTGATTGATAACATCTATTTGTCAGCGGGAACACTCCGCGTCCTATCTCCGGAAGACGCATCCATACCTTTCGGAGAACGCGGATGGCGAGGCGGAGAATTGGAACTATGGCTTCTGGACGACACTTACCTCGGAGAGCTTGTTGTTCAGAGCGAAAGCCGGAACAAAGCGGCTTTTCAGATCAAAGAAATTCTGTGTTATGTTCAAGATAAAGCCGGTCAAAAACTTTGCGATGCAAGTGTTTCAAATTCTCCAGAGAGTTTAGGGGAGCGGTTTCAAATTGCGGTTCCGAAACGCGAACGTTTGGATTGGTTTGGAAACAGTTTGACTTTGGAAATTAAATACCAATATGACGAGAAACCCAAAACTGTAGATGTTTTGATCCCCTTTAAACTCCGGTCAAACAGCGGTTTTCCGACATGGCTGCTGATTATTCTGCTATGTGTCGTGGTAATTCTTCTACTGTTTTTTGTGATCCGTGGGGTGCAAAGTTTGATAACACCGGATCCCGTGGAGATTAGGTTAGCTGAAGTTGGTGGAGATGGTATTGAGCGGAGTTTTAACCTCACACACAAGGCACATCTTGAATTTGGTCCCGGTGACGACGAGACATTGCGTTTTGATGTCGGCAGTTCTGCCCTCTTACGCTGCCGCCACGGAAGAATTTCGCTTTATGAAAACGCCCTTGCCGAGGAAGGAGAAGTATTAAGCACCAGTCAAACACTCACAGTGCGGCGCGACAGCGACGACGAACAGATTTCCATCAGTTTTGAAATTGTGGATGACGAACCGCAAGAAACCTTTGAGGATGACATCACCGAAGAGACTGAAGAGGATGACCCACTCCCTTATTAGTACCGATGTGATAGGGGTTCAGACTGTACGGAGAAGTCTGCTCCCCTTACGCGCTGCGAACACATTGACAAACTATTGACAATGTGATACTATTCATACAGTGCTTGCGATTGGAAGGACTACTGCTACGCATAAAGCGATGGAGTATGCAGTGTCCAAGTGTGAGCGTTCCAATAAACATTTGCTTTTGGTAAACGATTTAGCTTGTGCAAATATCGCCAACTTTGCCAAATTTAAGGAGATCAAGTGCAGAATTTTGACTTTCTTGCCAATTCGCTGGTTTGGCCGGTTTACTTCGGCCTCGTTACTTACATTCTCGCGTGGGTTGGCGCGCGTTTCTTTGCCGGTATACTTGCAAAGCGAATCGGTAGTGAACGCGGCGGCACTGAACGCGGGACAATTCAAGCATGGCGCATGATGATTATTCTGCATCTGATCGCGTCGGCAATTTTTGTCGGTTATCTCTGCTTTCGTGCACTCCCGCGGGTTGAGGAATGGACAGATACCCTCTGGCATCTGGTTCCATTTCTACCGTTTCTCGTTTTGGATGTATGCTTGTTAATATCATTGGCGTCCCAGGGTCCGAAAAAGCAAAAGAAAAAACAATGAATTTAGGAGGAGTATATTATGGTGCAACCAACGTTGTTTATTGGCCTCGGAACAACCGGATTGAATATTCTTAAAACGCTCCGTCAGTTCATGTTTGAGGAATATGCGACGGGCGGTTTGCCGGTGTTTCGCTATGTTGCGATCGAGACTGACGAAAGAAATACAGACTCACAACAGGGCGAAGCTTACGAGCAAATTGACGTGGTTCACGCTACGATTGGAAGCACTAACCCCATTGGCCTCAAACTGAATCGTGATGAGACATCTTATTACAACCCTGATTTGGAAGACTGGCTTGAGGCCTCCCTTCTAACTGAAATTACAAGCTTTCGAGAGGGGGCGCGCAACATTCGCATGGCCGGTAGGTTGTGTTTGTGGGAAAACTGGAACGACATGCGTGATACGATCCATCGTGCCTATACGGATATGGTAGCAGACGAATCACGCCGTGAAACTGAGCGGATTTTGACCCAATACTATAACACCAAAGGTTTGGAGTGTCCTGCACAACTGGTAGATCTGGGAAATATTAATGCTTATGTCGTCGGTTCGCTTTGCGGTGGTTCTTGCAGTGGTATGCTCATTGAGGTCGCATACTTCCTCAGAAATCTTTTGGGTGACCCTAAAACTACCCAAATTTACGGTATGTTCACTATGTTCGACAAGGATCTAGTGATGGAACCGGGGAAAGATGCTGCGGTGCGTGCAGCCAATTGCTATGCCAGTCTTTGGGAACTCAATTACTACAGTCATATCGATACGACTTACAGCGTTACCACGCCGAATGGAGAACGGCTTGCCGAGGCGGCGCAGCGGCCTTTCAATTACACAATGCTGGTCTCTCGTACTGGGAAAAATCCTAACATCAAATTCACGAGACCTGGTATCTCTTTTGATGAGGAAGGTTTGAACCTGATGGTCGCTCTGAATCTCTTTGCCGAAACCGCCGGAGATACGGTTGAGACCAAGGGGGCTATCCGTACAGATTGGGCAGGTTTCGCCGGTTATGGCGAATTAAAATCTGGTGCAATGGGTGAAATTCCTGTCATGATAAGAGATATGGCGAGTTTTGGGTTAACCGCAGTATGGTATCCGAAATATAGGATTGCCAATGCTGCTGCCTGCTTAGTTAGCAAAAGCTTATGTGAGAGTTGGTTGGACCAACATACATCTAAGGCTGATATTGCTGCAGATGTTGAAAAGGCACAAGATACGATCATCCGCGGGAATCTGGGTATCCTCGCGCGTCCGGCAGTAGCCGGAAGACCCTCACTGGATTCAGAAATCGAAAATCTGCTTAACGAGGTGCGTACACGGTTTAGTCAGGCACCCTCCAATACATTGGAATCCGAGGTGCGTGCGTTTCCAAAGGGTGAAGGGGGTGCTTTCAGAGCCAGATTTGCCGAAGGCGGAACCTATTTCAAAGCGATGCAAGAAAATCTCGCTGCGTGCAAAGCCGCATTGCTTAATGAAATTGATGAGTCTTTCAACAACCAGTTAGCAAGGATTGATTTAGAGGGGACATACGGTTTAGGCGATGTGCGGGTCTTCTTTAGGGAATTAGCAGATGCTATCACCAGAACGAGGGACCAATATCCTGCGGAGCCGCCTACTTTAGAGTTCAGCCAACTTGATTTTGGACCGATGCGGGGTGCTGAAAAGAATTTTTGGACGAAAATTACCGGTAATCAAGAGGATGCCGTGAACGAACACCGGGAAAATTTAATGCAGAGCTATAGGCAGTTGATTACCGGAGACCGGGGAATCTTCCGAAAACTCCGCGGTTACTTTCTGCGCCAAGCTTTGGATGCCGTGCTCGCTAAACTCGGTTTTCAGGTTCACACCGATGATTCATCTGAATCCACAATCCAACAGGAATTGGATGAACTTCAGAGAACGCTCAATAATTGCGTTCAGACATTTGAGGAGACGTACCAAGATAGTGTGCAACCGCCAAGCTCTGAATGTGTCCGAATTGTGACGCTCAATCCTGAAAACGAAATTAGCAAGGATACCGAGGACCTGAGCAAAACCGTTAACGGAAATCGAGCGAACGCGGGATTGTTCGATCGAGATGGGACGGCCTCTTTCTTGAAGAAAGGGCATGAGGACATCACATATCACCTGAGTGAAACCTATCGTCGTTCGGCGTTGCGCGAACTCGATCGGGGAGGCGCAGGAAGAGCACAAGTTGTTGCAAAGGCACGGGAACTTTTAGATGCCGAGGGTAACCAGATTGAAGCGTTGGCTGTCCGATCCAATCCTTACCAAAAGTTTGCTGACACCTACCAACCCTTTAAATTGGCAGTAGAGCCGAAGATTATCTTTGGACATGACTCAACAGGTGAACATTTAGCACACCTCAGAGAACGTCTGCAGTTTGACCGTATCGGCAGTTCTCCTATTGACCACCTTCTCTTTTTCTACGAGGAGGAAGCCGGTTTTGCCTTAGATGACTTGGATGCATACGCAGCCCTTAGATCTCAATTTGAGGCTTGCCCAGGGAAATACGGCCATTCTACGCATCAAGATGTGAACTTTTACGATTTGGAAATTCCGCACCGAAGCAAACGGTTAGAGCGTTGGTGTCAGGCACTCACGGCTCTTGTTCCTTTAATCTCGGCATCTGATCCGGAGGCGTTCGTAGGCGTATTTACGCAGACACCGAGCGACGATATCTTGTTTGAATACCAGATTGATGGCGTAAATAGAGCACTTTCTTTGTTCAATGAAGAAGGGATTAGGGAACTCTGCCAGGCAGAAAACGAGAGCACTTATGACAGGTTTTTTGAATCAGTAGAGGCAGCATTGAAACGACTGGGGCGTGAACGAATTGAAAAGGTCGTCAATGAAAGACTACTGACCAAAGTTGAAAATATTGAGGAACGGAATACGTTGTCCGTTTTCTACGCTGAGTTTTTGAAGGATGTCTATCCAGATGCTGGATTCGAGACACATGATAATGCAGGTTCACAAGACGATGCACATGCTAACGTTGAATCCGAGGCCCCGGCAGCTTCCGAAACTGAGGACAGTGCTTTTAAATTTGAAGACATACTCTATCTCCAAACGGTTGTCCAAAAGCCGATGGGAGATTGGACAACGGAAGAACAAGCGTTGATGCGGAACTTTACTTTTGAAGATGTGCTGCGGCTCCAAGCCGTTTTCCAAAAACCGATGGGAGAATGGACACCAGAGGATCAGGCGTTAATGCAGCGTTTTAAACAAAATTCTGCAAGCACCGAACCTTCAGATGGATATGACTCAGAGGGCACTGAAGGCACTGAGTCTCACGGCACTTTGGCGTAGTCATAAAAGAGATAATTGATTATGGCAAACACGATATGTCCGAAATGCAATGTCGATTGGGAAATTCTCGCGCAGGATCAATATTGCGGTTATTGCGGTCATAAAGTTTTTGATTTTTCGGTGGAATGGGATGGCAAGAAAGAACCGCTCTTTTATGAAAGTCAAAGTGGAGGCGAACAGTCACTGACACTTCTCGTAAAAAATACGGGTGTTGCCCCGATTACGTTTGAACCGCTTCAGATGCCCCCGGGAGAAGCGGTTCAGGTGTTAGGCGAGAATAAAAAATTTAAAGTCGCGGCTAACCAAGCCCGCGCGCTTGCACTTTCTATTAATTCCGGAAAGTTGACGAGCGAGCCGCTTCAGATGCTGACAGTGCGGCCACAAAAAACGTCCGCCGAACTTAAAGAGGCGCGATTGACATTTCGGGCGTTACGGCATCCCGACTTTAAGCTGACACCCAGTTTTCTCCCGATTCGTTATCACAAAAACACGAAAACGAAGACAGTGGACCTGCGGCTTGAGGTCGCGCGCAGCGAATTTTATATCTACAAGATTGAATCCGCGCAGGCATGGATCAAAGACATTGCGTTTGTTGACTTTACGCCGCAAGAGCGTCTTGGCGAAAAACAGACACCGAAAAGCATCCGCCTGGAGATTGATTGCAACGCTCTCAAAGACGGACTCAATAAAGCGATGTTAGTTGTTCAGCTGCGCGGGATTCCTGAGCCCATACAACAGGAAATTCGCTTCAATGCGGAGGTGCAACCTGACCCCCCGGCACTATCTGTCCAGCTGCCGACATCACATCTTGAAGTCCATCAGAACAGGAAAAAAAGTTACCCTTTGACGCTTAAGAATGAAGGGGAGCTGCGGTTGGACATTTCAAACATTAGTTTCAGCGATTCTCCGTACCTCGTCCAATTGGCGGATGTCGACCTTCCCATACATATTGAGGGAGGGAAAGAGCTGCAGCTGGACTTGATGGTATCTCCGGCGGACATTCAACCGCAAACGTACCCTATCGACTTCGTTGTTACCTCCAATTGTGAGCGCGCACAGCAGTATCAAGATGTGCTGCATGTAACAGTCAAACCCCAAGAAGTGTATCCACATCATCTCGCGATTGATTTTGGGACAACAAATTCCTGTTGTGCCTACATCGATACAGATTATAAAATAATACTTCTCCCACTCGATAGCGAAGCGGATCCACCGGATATTATGCCTTCATCCATTATTTACCACGACCACCCTGAAAACGAAAAGACATACCAGGTTGGATACGACGCTGAGACGCAACGGACGGGTGCTGATAGTCCGTATTATGTCTCTTCTGTGAAAAGGTGGTTAGGGTATGGATGGCATCGGCAATTTCCGAACAACATGGCGTTGCAACCGCGCGATGTGGTCTCGGATATCCTCAAACACATCATCAACACGGCAGCAGATTATCTGGAGCAACAACACCTCCCTTCGAAGGTTCAGAGATGTGTCGTTACATACCCGACGATGTTTACCCGACAGCAGCAGGACGACTTGAAAGAAGCTTTTAAGAATATCGGTATCTCCGAACTCATCCTTATTGATGAAGCTTCAGCAGCCTCCATGGAGATCATCTTTAAAAAACAGGAAACCTTACAAAATAACTACAGACTGTTGGTCTATGATTTCGGAGGTGGCACCATTGATATCGTTCTCTCTCAGGTAACAATTGATGACAACGATATCACCATTGAACCGATCGCCCGCGGCGGAAGTCGCAGATACGGCGGCGACGACGTAACACACGCAATCGTTGACTTTATCCTCCAGGAATTCAAGGCGCGAATCCAAAAGGCACATCCAGACCTCAATTTCGACATCCCATATTTTAAACCCAAGCAGATTGTGAAAATCACTGGAAATGAGGAGATTGATAGAGCGACATACAGTAACGTCGCTAGCTTGTTCCGACGCGCGGAGGAGATGAAAAAAGAACTGAATACACAAACGGAGACAGAATTCTTTTTTCCTTTGGAGGTTAGCATCGAAAATGAGGTACGTAGCTCTAATGAACTCACCCAAGACGTTTCAGGTGTGAAACTTTCAGCGGAACAATTTCGAGCGTTTATTGAACCTGAACTCAAGGAAACTTTCGCAAATATTGATGCAATGCTTGCTGAAAATGACGAGCTTTTACCCGATACCGTAGTCCTTGCCGGTCAGTCATCCAGAATGCAATTAGTTAAAGATATGATGGCAACCCATTTCCAGGAAAAATATGGGAAAGCGGTTGAGATCGAACTTAATCAACAGCCCAAAGCCTGCGTCGTTATGGGGGCGGCACACTACAGCCTGACCCGTTCGTTGCCGAGTGAAGATGATCGTCAGGTCCAAGTGATTAATTTGTCAAATAAAACACACTCGCGTCTCGGCATCGTGCGAAGGCACGGCATAAAACCGGTGTTCGGTGAGATTATTCCGAAAGATAAATTGATACCAGATGAAAGTGTCAACATCACAAATTTCTCACTTAATTCCCGAAACCCTTATGTGGATGTTCATGAACACTTCGGTGTGGATAACGATCTTGAAAAAGCTTCGCGAATTGCGAGTTACATTCTTAACCTGCCGAAAGAGGTACCGGATCAGGCATTGCGGAAAGCGCGCCTGAAAATGGCTGTCAATATTAACGGTGAGATTGAGCTAACAGCACTTGTCGGCAATGATGAATATACGTCCACTGTTAAAAAACAGGAACCTGAATTTGTAGATGAAATCCATAGAACTGAAGCCACCGTCCCTTAGAACGTTCAGGAGAGGCAGATATGGAGGGTTTCCCTTTTCCTCTGATTTTAACGGGACTCACAAAACCCTCCATCTTGTGGATTATTCATGCAGAAATCCGTATGTATCATAGATCTTTCTGCACCCGAGATCCGGGCACGGATTTTGACTGGTGATCAATTTGAAGTTGTCGATCTTCACCTGCCATGGGCGGTAGGATTTCGACAGGAAATTGATGGCACCTTGATTGCATGTTTTGACGATGCATTAGATCAACTTGATTCAAACCGACCTCAAGAAGTCCTGTTTACTGAATTAGATGTGTATCTCAAGGAGATCGAGGATCCGGAGACCTTAGCATACCTATTCCACACGTTTTTTGAAGAAATTTTTCGTCGATGGCTGCCGGATATTGAACATCCAATAGAGACAGTGTATGTCATTACACCCTATCAGTGGAAATTTGTGCATCGCCAACAACTTCGGAAGGTCTTCAAAGAGATCAAAAGCAATCCTCCCGTTCTCGCATCGCATCCGCTAAATGTGACGCTGCGCGGCATGTTCAATCAAGTTTTATGTCTCGTGGTCTATTATCAAGAAGCTTGGGAAAATCTACTCGCTGACGCAAGCGAATTGCATCTGTTTCTGGTGGATTTTGAACGGCATGACTTAATACTTTATCAGTTGAATTGTGAACAATCGGCGGATGTTCTGAAAGTAGAATTGTGCGATATTCTGCGATATCCTGATTTTTTTATGGATGTGGAGAGCCATGTTTCAAATGTACGTCGTGTCCTGAAAACGACTGGCGAAACTTCGCCGATTGCTGTCGGTTTTTCTGGTGCGATTAATAATGCTGCCAGATCAGTCATTGAATCGTTGCATGCGCGTTGCCACGTGGAGTTCCTTGAACCGCAAGAGACTGCGGCACTTTTAGGGGGTGCAGCGTTAGCTCAGCAATTTGAGACGGAGCACCTTATTAAACCGATCCACTTTAGTTACCAATTTTGCTTTGGGGTGCTTTTACCTGATGGTCAGTGGGTTGAGCTGATCCCGAAAGCGTGTCCCCCGCCGTGCCACCGCAAAAAAGCCTTTCGCATCTCGGGTGCTCTTAAAGCATTTGACATTCATCTTTTCTGTGGCTTATCCTTAACAGACAACAGTGATGTCCATTATCTCTCGACACTTGAAATTCACCCGCCGGAAGGCAGTAGTACACTGGATTTTATACTTTCGGTTGATCTGTCTGATCCAACCTATGGCACTTTTGCCCTCAATTTGCCTGATCAGCATGCGCCGGAGTCGGTCGAGTTTAACGTGCCGGTGCTCATGGACTGAGAATTTGAGAAAAATGAAATTCTATTGTCATTTTTCACGTTACATAACGTACGAATCTTTATTCAACTTTCCGTTTAAAACTATTCGTTATAAGAGATGTGAGCAGCTTCAGGACATAAAGCACTCCAGATTCAGGAGAAGGAAATAACTATGCGCCGATTTAAATATGCAGTATTACTTCTCGCGTTCGCACTTTTGGGATTCGTTTCGCTTGGGTATTCACAAGATACTCCTAATCCATCAGACGCAGCGTCAGATCCTTCAGCGTTTTTAAGGGTTTTGGTCGGTATTCTTATCGTATCTGTGATTTTGGTTGGCGTGGTTTTTTGGGGATTTTGGAAGAACCCTTTGAATAAGAGCATCCAAGAATTGACGCGAAAATTGGATTTCAATCAATTGAATCGAATCACAAATGAACTGGAGAAGTTGAATGGAAGTATGCAAGGATTGACGCAGCCATTGGATTCTAGCCAAGCCGATGAAATCGCGCTTAACATAGAACAGGAATTGAAGCCTATACAATCTTCGATTCTGACGCAGCAGCAAGACCTCCAAGCCAAGTTTGAGGAACTTGAAAATCGGTTGGAAACCTTTGAGAATTGGAAAGAAGACGTTACTTTTTGTCAACGAGAAGCAGCTAGGGTTCTGAAAGACACACAAAAACGCGTCGAGAAACTTGCGGAGGACTATAGAGAAGGCGGACCGATTGATTTCACTGCGCTTGAAAATTTATCTGCTGTCCAGAAGTTGAATGTGATAACAAGCGATATACACCAATGGCGGACCGAATTAGAAAAATTTAGCCAACCGGATGCGAATCTCGCTCAGGTTCTGGTCTCTGCAGAAACTTTTCTCAAAGAGAAACTAAAAGGAGATAGAGGGAACCCGCCTCCTCCGCCTCCACTTGATTTAGAAACGGATATAAGCACAGAAACTGCTTTGGATCGTATTCGGCAGCAGTGCGATGCCTACGTAAATCAGTTTGAAAAGACCCTTTCTGATTATGAAACAGAACGTGAGATTGATGTGGAAGCATACAATCAATTCATTTTTCACTTTATTAAAGATAGACTTTTCAACAGCCTGACCCGTTATTTTCAGTCTAAACAACTGCCTGAACAAGTCAATAAGTTTTTACAATATGCGGACTTGGAGGTGGTTCCCATAACGTTAGGTGAAACTATAGCGGATGCGCGCGAACATGAGATTCAGGTTTCTCGGCAGACCGATAGCGAACCGGGTACTATTGTCGAAATAGTTTCACCCGGTCTCAGGCGACAGCCCGATGGTGGGATCGTTCAAAAACCAGTTGTGATTCGAGGAGAATAATCGGATGAAACAAGAAACATCAAAAAGAGACCGTCCACCGATGGCTGAAAAACATGTGCGCTTATCTGGTTCCGAAGTTATAGAAGAACAGCAATCGGATCGCTTTGCATCTTTACAAGAAACGTTAGCTGCGCTTAAAAGGAAAAGACGGGCAGGGGATGAAATTTCACAAGATGCAAATGAACAATTGCGTGCCGAGCCAGAACAGCGGCGTAGCGAGCTACCGAGGCAATTAGAACAGGAAACGCAAAGTCGCCAAAAAAGTATTGTCTCTAAACTCAAAGACAAAATTACCGGATTGAAACGGACAGTCGCTGAACATCAGCAGGTGATTGATCGTTTAGAGAAACGAAATGCAGAACTCGTCCAAGAAAACAACGCGCTCAAGGTGCAGCTTGATAGACGAACAGATGCAATGCCAAGCAACCCAGAACAGGTCTTTCGTAAAGCTGCCAATTGTGTTTTGCACGAAAAAGTGACAGAAGAAATACTTCCGGATCCAAACCAACTTTGCCGGATAATTGAAGTAGAATTAGGCAGATTCACAGAACAATGCGATGGACAAGCGGTTCATATTTTATCGCCAGTGCAGGGACATCTTGCCAAAGCCAAAGAACTTATGCAGTTTGAACTACCAGATGCCTTGACAATTCCGCATACCACTGGGGAAATTCAATCTATTCTGTACCAAACTGTGATTTTGTTAGTAGATGGATTTTCGCCGTACCGCCTCCGAAAGACAGTAGATGCTGATATGTTCAGCAAGTTTTACCAGAATCATTTGCCGAACATTCTACAAGCAGCCGACTTAGAATTTGTGCCCATCGAAATAGGGCAGACACAGGCAGATGCACGCATACACGACATTCAAGGCACGCAAGCCGGTCCTTTTAATCTGGGAGTCGTGGTTGATATTGTTCAGCAAGGGCTACGGAGGTGTTCAGATCAAAAAATTATTAGGAAACCGGTTGTCATACGTGGCGAACCTGAATAGAGACAGGCACTATGTACATTAGACTTCTTACCACTCTGTTTCTGACGAGCTGTCTTCTAAATGCCAATAGTTTTGCAGAAGATGCCCTGAGGTCCGTCCAAATTGTGGAAGGAATCACGCAGCAGCGCCCCCTCAATACCCGCCAGACAATTGGACGGCGGTATGTGTGGAATTTTCAGCGGAAAAGCTATACAGTTCTGATGACAATCGATTTAGAACGTTATAATTCCTATGCGGCCAAGGAACGCTCCGATATTCCCGAATTGGTCGAAGAAGGTAGCACAACAATTGGCAATCTGACACGTGAATTTCTGCGAATCTTCAAACAGCATCAGGAGTGGTCAAAGCAAGCGCGCGTTGATTTTGTATTGAGTTTTGTTCAATCTTTACCCTATACACTTGATGATGTGACGACTGGTTACGATGAATTCCGACGCTACGCTATTGAAACCCTGATTGAAGGCGGTGGTGACTGTGAAGACACCACTATCCTTGTTGCTGCTATCCTACGCGGTTTGGAAGAATCGACGGCACTGATTTTCATGCCGGGACACATCGCTCTGGGTGTCAGTGGCGACTTCACCGGCACTTCACTCACCTATAACGGCACGAAATATTACTACTGCGAAACAACTGGCACCGGCTGGACTGTCGGTGTACTGCCTACGGCTGTTAGCCAGACAGTTGAGGCAGTCGTGCCCTTAACACCCTTTAAACTTGGATCTACCCCAGAGCCACAGAAAGTAAAGACCCCAGATTCAGTAAGGTCTCCGCCAAGACCCGAGCGCATAGACCCGCCTCCAACATCAACACCCCCTATAAAACCGAGTCCTGAAAAACCGGAACCTGAGAATCAAGACGCTTCAGGGACAAACAGTGCCGCGGGTAAAGTATTTGCTGCACTCTTTATTCTCATAGGATTAGGTATCCTAATTGTGTACATCGTATACCGCTTTGTCCTCTCAGACTCCGAAGATGACTGGCCCGATGCAGATGCCGAATATGACGATGAAGATTCATCTTCGGGTGGTACCCTATACTTGTAAACCCTAGTAGTCTGTCACAATTGCGCAGCCGCGGGGCTTTGGGCATCTACATCTTGGGCTAATTGGACTCTAATGCTTACATTCATTCCTATTATATCGTGTATAGTATTAATTTATCATCAATTTGTACCAGACAGTCCTGATCCTCCAAAGATTATTAAATTGGTCCTTCTCAGTGCTGAACTCTGGATTGTCATACAAAATATTGTTGTATTAGGGGAGAATATGATTGGGATATGCCAAGTTATAGTTGCCATCGCTCGGTATCTCTCCTAATTTTACCTCTTCACATAATGAGGAATTTTTATGATTAACCATCTCAAAGCAATTCATCGCAAATTGTACCTGCCCAGAATGCAGGATTCAACAGATGCTCCGTTCAAGGTTATGCCCATTGCGGAACCTTACCTTTATACCGATCCGAACCTCACCGTAGATACATTTGATAACCCGAATCAATCTGTAAAGGTTGTTGTATCAAATGTCGGCGGTGGCAAATTAGAGGTAGAACGGATTCGGATCCCACGCGCCTCCAGTGCCTGGGTGAAAAGGGGTAGCAAATCAACGCCTACCACGCTCACCGCGACATCCGAGCCTTTGGAAATTGAGCTCAACCTCGCCCTAAAGGGCCTCCCGAACCCTTCAACTGTGAATTCAGCGGAACTCAACCTAATTTCCAATTCTAAGCGGAAAACGTTTAGCAAGGTGCTGTTAGAGGTGCATCCCTCTGAAGACTCATCCCCGAATCTAAGCGTGCCAGAGTATATCAGCTTTGGTGAGATCACCGTGTGGAACATATCCATTACGAGCCATCAAGAAGATGAAACCGCACAGACAGTTGATTTTTCATTAGTTGGGGATTTCTGTCACAATCCGCCAAAACACCTTGAGATTACACAAAAAGATGAATTCTGTTTTGAGGCGATTTTTCTTTTCCGGGGGGGGAAGCTGCATTACACATTAGATGTGCGGAGCCCGGGAGTCATAATGCCGCATCGGAAAAAGGATGGGCTTAAACTAAAAGCTTTCCGAGAAACGGTTTCAATCGGTAATGCTAATCAACATAACTTTTCAGGACAGGTCACATCAGATACGGATTGGCTGGTTGCGCCCCGCGAAATCACTGTTGAACTATACAGCACAACCGAATTTCCTGTCTCGGTGAAAGTCGAAAAGCTCAAGCCGGGACGCAATTTTGGAGAACTTATTGTATCTGATCAGACAATTCCGATATGGGCGTGGTATAAGATTTCCGGGGAAACTGAATTGACAGTAAATCTGGAGCGATCAGATCTGCATCAGGTTATAGAATTTCCGAAGCAAGGAAAAACGCTGCCGATTGCGGTTGCACAAGCGCAGCTACCCCACCAATCTGTCATGATTTTTGAGGACGTGGATTTTGAATTTCCATTGGCAGGCGAGGATCAGTTCGGTTATCTGATGGGGGACTTTAATCAGTGGACACCGCATGCGCTTTTGCTTGAAAAACGTTCTAATGAAAGATTTTCTAAAAGTTTAGGGCTGACGTTGAGTATTCCGGATGGCACCTACCTTTTTCGTGCTGAAATCGATGGCGAAATGCGACTTGACCCCGAGCGTTTACATGAGATCGTCTGTTGTTCACACGGTTTAGCATCCAAAATCCAAATTGAGAGAAATGAACAGCAGATTACGCTACGAAATAAATCAAAACAGAAATTAGAGCTGCGCGTTCATACCCCGATGGAATGGATGCAAGTTGATAGTGATACAGTTCACTTTCCCTCCAATGGGCAACGGAACATCCCCGCGGTTCTGTCGCCTGCGGCACTCCAACCCGGTCTTAACTTGGGATGGCTTGCGCTGGAAAGTACCGAAGAACCCGCCAGGGCACTCCGCGTCCCTATTTTCGTGATGGGTGTAACGAATGGTGCTGTGCCTGCGCTCCAAAATCCCGAAATTGAGTTTCCCAAATTTGAACAAGGAAAAACCACAACGGCTTCTTTCGGACTTAGGATTTTGGGAAAAGGAGAATTGCGTGGAGAAATCCAGCCCTCCACAGTCCTCCGTTTTGCAGAAGGCAGCTTACGCGTTCAGAACGCCTCCGCATCTGATCCGATGCAGGTTGCTCCAATTGTGCAGGTTTTGGGTGATAGACAATCAAACGCGTACCGTAAACAGTGCGATGCATGGTTCGTCACAGACTGCTATCTCGCGAACCGCCGTGTCCTTTCTTTCACTGCCAAATACGATATGATCCATCTGATTGCCGATCCGCCCGTTTTATACTTTCCTAAAGTTTTTCTATTTGATGCACCGCAACAGACTGCTATAACGGTCAGACGCAGTGATGGCGACCCTGTTGCATGTACCGTCGACATACCTGAAAACTTGGCACAGAATGGACTGCTACAGGTTAAGGATAGAACAAGCGAAAGTGAAACTTTACCCTGTACGTTTGTTCTGGATCCACGATCTGTTACTACTGCTAAACGCATTGCGGGTATCATACATCTGAAAGACGAAAAATCTGGTATGACAGTTCCAGTTCGGTTCGGCACAGATATTATTCAAAGTCGCGCAGAGATTCACATCGAAAGTCCCCAACAACTTTCAGGTCAATCGGATGGGATTCCATTGACGATCACCAATGTTGGTGAAACGGAGATGAAAATTTTCGAGGTGCAATTTAAGGCTGGCAAATTTTATTGCACACCGCATCTGAGTCCACATCAGCTCCTCACATCGGGTGAATCCCTTGAGTTGCTTTTAAAAGTTAGAAGGCAGTTTAGATTTTTCCGTAGTACCGTGGTTAGAGATACCCTCGTTATTAGACTCAGCGATTCGCAGTTTCCAGATGGTCTTTTTGAAAAAGAAATTGCCGCTGAGGTTCAAGGAATTTTCTAAATTTTGGGATTCAGTCCGCTCTCCCCAAGAAAACAAATTCCGATGTCCCGAGAAAAATCCACTCCTATAGCAGTTGGCTTTCCCACAAGGCAAGGGCTGCCCAGATTTTCTTCTCATCCTGCCAAAATGTTCTTCCGCTTCAAATTTTTGCGTTTACGCGAAATCGCGAAATGTGATATAATATATCATGATGCTGGTGTGGATACAAGTTGACTTAGACCTTCCCGCGTGCTCATTCTATCATCATTACTATAGAGAGTCACACCTTGCAGCCTATCTCCACGAGCGACTATTTTCTCTGAACATTCAGACCGACTTTGGGAAAATTTCATACAATTAAGGAGAAGACAATGGCAACACAAGAACAGATTGATTTTTTTCAGGAAAATGGGTACCTCAAGTTTGGAAAAGTTTTGGACAGCGATGGCGTGGAAGCGATGCGCGATGGATTAGATGCTGTTATTGAACTGGAACTCACTGAAGGGGACGACTCCTCACCGGAGTTTAAGTATGGACATGATAGAAAACAGGATCGTCTCAATCGGGGCGGTGGTCACCCGCGTGCGATTCATCAATACGTGAACATGTGGAAACGGGATCCGTATTACGATGCCGCTATTCATCACCCGCTCATCGCTGGGACAGCACGCGCATTGCTGGACACACCCGAAGTGCGTCTCTGGCACGACCAAGTTATTTCCAAGCCACCACACGATAACGGACATTTCGGATTCCATCACGATTTTTTCTTTTGGCCTCTCAGCCCGCCGAATATTGTCAGCTGCTGGCTCGCTTTGGACGATGCAACGGTGGACAGCGGCTGCATGCACGTTATGCCGAAAAGCCATAAAGATAAACGGTTCTCGGTTGCAGCGAGAGCAGCATTAAATGCAGAATCCGCAAAAGCCCAGGAGGAAGGACGCGAACCGCCGCCGAACCCATGGACAGACAGACGGGATTTGGACATCAGTCACGGTGTTCCAGTAGAGTTGAAAGCCGGCGAATGTATGTTCCATCACTGTCT
Organism: Candidatus Poribacteria bacterium; assembly: GCA_963668035.1. Classification (GTDB taxonomy): domain Bacteria; phylum Poribacteria; class WGA-4E; order WGA-4E; family WGA-3G; genus WGA-3G. The sequence goes on from OY764073.1 coordinate 4,816,395, forward strand.
CAACTGGCACGGTACCCCGCCGAATGTTACGGCTCAGCAGCGTCGCGCGTTCGTAATGATTTTCATGGCAAAGGATGTGTGCTATAATAATGCACAAGCACCGGGGCATATTCTCGTGCCGACAATTGAGGTTGCGGATGGGGAGCCGCTTGTTGGGGATGGATTTCCGGTGGCGTAACGAGGTTGGGTAAAAAATGAAAGATTCAACGTTTATTAGAAGAGTTGTTCTAAAAAACTATAAGAGTATCGCCGCGTGTGATGTGCAATTGCAACCGTTGACATTCCTTGTAGGACGTAACGGTTCTGGCAAGAGCAATTTTCTGGATGCGTTGCGATTTGTGGCCGACGCTTTGAATTCAACGCTGGAGCACGCCATACGCGACCGAGGGGGCATCAACGATGTTCGCCGCCGTTCACACGGACACCCAAATCACTTTAGCATTCGTCTTGAATTTACTCTATCCGAGGGTTCTACAGGACACTACGCGTTTCGGATTAGGACTTGTTCACCTGGGGAATATGAAGTTCAGACAGAAGTGTGTAGCATTCGAAACGAGGCGTGCCTCACGTCAGAAGCATACTTCCGTGTTGAGAGTGGGACTGTAACCGACACAAGCGTGGAAGTCGCACCGGCAGCTGCGACAGATCGGCTCTATTTGGTCAATGCATCTGGGCTGCCTGAATTTCGGCCTGTCTACGAGGCACTTTCTCGGATGGGATTTTACAATCTCAACCCCGATAAAATTCGATCCCTCCAAGACCCAGACCCTAGAGATATGCTTCTTCGTGATGGCGGTAACCTTACGAGTGTCTTTGCCCAACTGTCACCGACTGTGAAGCGAGACATTGAGGAATATCTTGCAATAATTGTCCCGGGTGTTCGTGGCGTAGAAATTGAAAAGTTTGGGGGCAAGGAAACATTAGCGTTCAGGCAGAATGTAGCGGGTGCTAAACATCCTTGGCGATTTCTTGCAAACAATATGTCTGATGGCACACTTCGTGCGCTGGGAATTTTGGTAGTACTATTTCAGGGAAATCAGAAGGCAGAAGAGCGCGTAACACTCGTCGGAATTGAAGAACCCGAGACAGCACTTCATCCAGGAGCGGTAGCAGTCCTCCTTGACGGCCTTCGGGATGCTGCCCACAGGACGCAGGTTATCGTCACTACTCACAGTCCAGAGCTGCTTGATAACAAGCATCTGGATGTGGAGTCAATTCTTGCAGCTGAAGCAGATGATGGTAATACAGTGATCGCTCCAGTGGATGAGGCAAGCAGATCTGTGGTGCAAGATCGACTGTTTACGGTCGGGGAACTTTTACGCAGTAATCAATTGCAACCGGACCCAGCAGCTCTTCCTGCTGCAAAGGAGAAACAACTATCTCTGTCTGATTTTGATAAGCCGAAATCTACTAAAGCAAGGAATAAAGGAAAACACGAATGACAGTCAAAATCGGTTGCATTGTCGAAGGGGAAAGCGAGGTGGCAACTGTCCCCCTTCTGATTCGCCGCATCGCTGCGGATCTTTATCCAGAATTGCCGATTGTTGTGCCACCACCTCTTTGTCGTCCCCGGAATAAGGTTGTTAAAGAGGATGAACTTGAAAGAGCAGTTGAATTCGTGGCGCGGCAGATTGGTGGGCAAGGTGCTATATTTATCATCCTTGATAGCGACAAGGACTGCCCAGCAGAATTGGGACCGACTCTACTTCACCGGGCATCACAAGCCCGTAGCGATTTGCCGATTGCCGTTGTGATTGCTAAAAACGAGTTTGAGGCGTGGTTCCTTGCAGCAGCCGAGTCCCTTCTTGGACAAAGAGGTCTGGGCGATGATATTCACCCGCCGGCCGATCCAGAGGCGATCCGCGGAGCAAAAGAATGGTTGAGCCATTGAATGAAGGGCAGCAGAACGTATAGTGAGACACAAGATCAGCCCGCGCTCACAGCACTGTTTGATATAGAACAGGCGCGTCAATCGGATTCATTTGATAAATGCTACCGAGACATCGTTCGTCTGCTTGATGAATTGCGAAAAACAGATGAAGCAACCAGTGAAAATGTGTAAAATGGAGGACTCAATATGGAAAACAGACCAAATGTCATCTTTGTTCTAACGGACGACCAAGGCCCATGGGCTGCGGGGTGCTGCGGCAACGATGAGGTACGCACACCTTATCTCGATCAATTGGCTTCTGAAGGCACCCGTTTCCCGAATTTCTTCTGCACAAGTCCTGTCTGCTCGCCGGCACGCGCGAGTCTGATGACCGGACGGATCCCGTCTGCACACGGGGTACACGACTGGATCCGCGACGGAAATATGCCGCCAGATCCTGCCCGATATTTAGACGGTCTCACTTGCTATACAGACGTTCTTGCAGAAAACGACTACACGGTGGGATTGAGTGGCAAATGGCACCTCGGCGATAGCTTAACACCACAACACGGGTTCAGTCACTGGTTCGCTCTGCTTACAGGAGGAAGTAAGTACAACGATGCGGATATGATTCGAGATGGACAGGTAGAGATGCAACCCGGCTACCTCACCGACGTGATTACCGATGATGCGTTAGACTTTATCTCTGCGAACAAAGAGGGACCGTTCTATCTCAGCGTCAATTATAACGCACCACATACGCCGTTTACAGGTCACCCGCAAGACATCGTTGACTCTTATGATGATTGTCCGTTCAAAACATGTCCGCAAGAGGCATTGCATCCGTGGGCGGTGCAAGGTGCAGCGGCCCACATGGGTAACCGTGAATCGTTGAAAGGCTATTTCGCAGCGATAACAGCACTCGATTTAAACGTTGGGCGGATTCTGGATCGGCTTGTGGCGTTAGGTATCCGTGAAAATACGCTCGTTGTGTTTAGCAGCGATAACGGGTACTCCTGTGGACATCACGGATTTTGGCATAAAGGTAACGGCACGTTCCCACTGAATATGTATGAAAACTCTGTGAAAGTCCCGTTTATTGTCAGCCATCCGGGTAGTATTCCTGAGGGGCGCGTCAGTGAAGCGATGGTGAGCCAATACGATTTTATGCCGACACTCCTTGACTATCTCGGTTTACCCGACCCGAACGACGATATGTCGCCCGGCAGAAGTTTTGTCCCAGCACTTTCTGGTGAGACGAACGACGCGAAAGATGAGATCGTCATTTACGATGAGTACGGGCCCGTCCGTATGATCCGGACACAGGAATGGAAATATGTGCATAGGTATCCTTACGGTCCGCATGAATTATACGATTTGGTAAACGACCCGGGTGAACGGAAAAATCTGATAGATGATAAATCTCAGCATGCGTGTATCGGTGACATGCGTCAACAGATGGGTGCATGGTTTGAGCGGTATGTGCTACCGGAATTAGATGGTGCAAGATGCTCAGTTACGGGTGGTGGACAAGCCGCAAAAATTGAGAAAGGCCAGTGCGGTGAAGGTGCTTTCCATCCGCGGTATGCACCGCCCCGATGGAATGTTTAGGTATAAGACTTACGCAGATTTTCTGCATGTTGGGGAGAATATTATGACAGCGATTGCCGTGCAAACCCATCTGACACCTGAGGAATACCTCGCGTGGGAACGCAAAGCACCGTTCAAAAATGAATATCTCAGTGGACAGATACTCGCGATGTCCGGTGCAAGTCTCGCGCATAATCTGATCACAGGCAATATATTTAATGGACTTTACAACCAATTGACAGAACGGGAGTGCCTCACCTTTAGCGGTGAAATGCGCGTGAAGGCGAATCCTATGACCTCTTACTTTTATCCGGATGTCGCCGTTGTCTGTGATGAACCCCGTTTTGAAGATGATGTGTTTGACACGCTCCTGAATCCAACTGTCGTTGTGGAGGTGCTTTCTCGCTCAACTGCGGTTTATGACAAAGGTGAAAAATTTGAGTCGTATAAGCAGATCGCGTCCTTGCAAGAATACATCCTTGTTTCACAAGAACGGGTAAACGTTGAACGCCATTTTCGCTTAGGGACGCAGTGGCGGGCGATCAAATTTCACGAACTTGCCGATATACTGCCGCTGGATTCAATTCGCTGTCAACTGCCCTTGAGTCACATCTATAGACGCGTCAAATTTACATAAGCATCGGACACATAGTTTTTGGTTAACGTGAGTTTGATAAAAGCATATTGTAGCGCGATGCACGTCGCATCTGGGCGGGTACGCCGCAAAACTTTCCAGTTTGTGCTACAAGGGTCGCACTGAAAACTGATAACCGATAACCCTAAAGACTAAAGAAAGGAACGTAATGGCGAGAGCTTATGCCCCCGGCAATATTTCGTGTGTTTTCAAGGTTATTCCGCACGCCGACCCGGCGCGTATGCACTCGCTCGGCATGGGTTTCACTGTTAAAGAAGGTGTAGAAGTCAGCGTCTCTGAGCAAAACGAGACGGAAGTGCTATTCAATAACGAGCGCATCAATTTCCCGACGGTCGTTGCTGTTGTTAATAGACTTATTCAAAGCAGTATTGCTGTAGGCATAAAGGTCGTCATTACGTCGCCACTGCCCCTCGGTTGTGGTTTTGGGCTCAGCGGTGCCGCAGCACTTGCAACTGCTTACGCGCTCAACGAACGCCTGTCTTTACGCAAAGGTAGCGAGGCGCTCGCGATGATAGCACACATCGCAGAGGTTGAGAACCGGACAGGATTGGGTGATGTCTGTTCGCAATATCACGGCGGTTGCCTTGTCAAATTGAAGGAAGGGGCTCCTTTAGTTGCGGATAGACTACCGATTGCAGAGCAGCCGATCTACTATCGCTACTTCGGACCGATTCGGACAAGCGAGGTGCTTGGAAACAGAGAACAGACGCTCCGTATCAATCGTGCAGCAGATGTTGCGTTGCGTACATTGCAAACGCTTACCAGTGCTAAGCCGAATGCAGATCTCTTTAGTGCCTGCTTCGCGGTCTCAAAACAGTTTTCGGTAGCGAGCGGTTTGCTGTGTGATTCACGGGTGATAGAGACGATTACGGCTATTGAGGCAGAAGGCGGCGTTGCGTCAATGATAATGTTAGGGAACGGTGTATTTAGCACACATTCTTTTGAAGATGCAGTGGAAACGAGACTTGTTCACAATCCAGCACGCTTAATTTTGTAAGACAAAAGAGCCGCTGAGCGGAGCGATAGAATGAAAATAGGGCTTTTTTTATCACTTTTTATGGTATCTGTTGCCTTCGGTGCGGTTGAGATTGAGCATGTGGCGTTTGGATTCAACGAAGGTTACAAGACAGGCACATGGGCACCTCTGACTATCACTGTTCAAGGTCAAGAGACGTTTAGTGTTCCCGACCAGCGGATATTGGCAGTGGACGTTAGAAGTTTTTCCTCAAATACACCTATCCAGCGGTATGTCACTTCATTGGCTGGATCACAACGGAAAAATTTCTATATCTATTGCCCGAAAAATGCCACGGAACTTGTCATTGAACTGGGACCTGCCCCACAGTCGGGGAACACAGTATCTCAAGCCAAAATGCGACGCGTGATGCAGGAGATCGCTTTACCGACACCCCTTGCCCGCAAAGACTTCCTTGTATTGGTGTTTGCACCGAGCGGTGATAAACTCAAACGGCTTATTGACAAAAAGCAGTTAGCGGCTCGTGATGACGCGCGGGTCCTTATGGCGTACCCAACGGCATTGCCCCGTGACTGGATAGGTTATAGTGCAGCGGATGTTCTCATTATTCGCGAGAAGGTCTTGACAGAGAGGCGTATCTCTAAAGCACAACAGACAGCGATGCTGGATTGGGTACAGCGTGGCGGCACCCTTATTGTCTCTGGCGGTGGTAATTATAAATATCTGCGCGGCAGTTTTATAGAACCCTTTCTTCCGGTTAAATTGAAGGCACCGGTGCAAACAGAAACAATCCCGGCTGCTTTACACAAACAACTCGGTTTCGAGTCATTAGGCAGAAACAAGGTCAGGTTTGAACTTATCCCGTTTTCTCCGAAACCGGGATGTGAAACGTTAATCGGTACAACGGAGCAGATCTATGCAGCGAAGCGGAACTTTGGAGACGGTCAGATCGTTTGTCTTGCATTTGATTACAATGCCCCGCCCTTTATAGAAAAGTCGGAACAACAGGGCGGTGAAACATTCTGGATCGGGTTGCTGAGTAGACACGGTAAATCTCCGCGGCATCTTGCGGACCGGCATGCACTCGCGCTCCAACATGAGGAGAGAATTTACCAGCAGTTTTCATCAACTTCTGTCAAAGGTGAACCGACTCAAGTGCCATTTATTAAACTGCTGGTTATAGCTTTACCTATATACTTGTTGAGTTTTGGTGGTTTCTTACTTTACTTTGGGAAGTCGAAGCGAAAGGCACGCACCTATTGGATAGGTGGACTGCTCCTCGTTTTACTCTCGTTGAGTACAATTGCAGGCGCAAGAAACGTATTACCGAACAGCGTTACGGCGAACCGTTTGTCAATTTTGTCAATCTATCCGGATCGGAAGCGTGCGCACCTGCAAAGCTATGTCGCTCTCAGGGCTACGGCGCGTGCAGAAATATCTATTGACCTAATAAAAGGGAGTTTCATTCGCCATCAAGAAACGGAGAATCCTCAAAAGATTGGGACATTGATTCAGGATTCACGTATTCAACTACGAGAACTTCCGGTGGCACCGTGGCATCCTACCACTTATATGCAAGAAACATTTTTGGATGTCCAAGAATTTCCGCGTATCCTTGAAAACGCATGGCACGTTACAGGTGAAGAGATGACTTACTTAGGGAATGTCACACTTGATACTGAATTAGCACCTGAATTTTCAACAGCAGGCCTCCGGCGGCGCGTAACACCTGCAATGCCACCTGCTAAAGACCTCCGTGGCACGCGAAAGTGGTTTGCACAAATTCTACGGCAGGAACAGGTGTTACGATACTTAGCTCCGGAGACACCTGTACACCTATCATCTTATCTGATCGGCTGGACTTCCGAAGGTTTTACGGACATGGCAGTATCTGGAAATGTTAGCATAAATAACGAAACTTTAGTGATTTTTCGTTTTAGACAGAGGTGAAACATGGATGTGCTATCGCTCGGTATTTATGTCGTTGATGTGCTTGGACGGACGATAGACCAATTTCCTGAGAAGGGCAAATTAGCACTTTTTGAGGAGCTCGAAATCCATACGGGAGGCTGTGCGAACAACACAGCACTTGCGCTCGCGCGTTTGGGTATCTCTGCGGGTGCGATGGGTAAAATCGGCACTGATGCTTTCGGTGATCTGATTCTGCAAACACTTACAGACAACGGCGTTGATATAACCGGCATGCGACAAGATGCCGAGGCTCGCACCTCATTTACATTTGTCGCGATTGCCTCCGATGGCGAACGGACTTTCTATCACTACATTGGGGCGAACGGTGAACTCTGTGAAGCGGACCTTAATTGGGACCTCATTAAAACCACCAAAATTTTGCACATCGCCGGCGCGCTCGTCATGCCACGCTTTGACGGTACCCCGATGGCAAACGTCCTCCGAGAAGCAAAACAATTGGGAATAACCACCGCCCTCGATACAGCGTATGATGCGACCGGAAAGTGGATGGAGACGTTAGAGCCGTGTTTGCACCATGTAGATATCTTTATGCCAAGCATCGTTGAAGCACAACATCTCACCGGTAGGTCTGAATGCCGTGAAATCGCACAATTTTTGCGGAACAACTACAATATCCAAACCATCGCCATTAAAATGGGCGAAAATGGCAGTTACGTTTCCACACCAGAAACAGAACTTTTTGTGCCTGCCTATTCGGTCAATGTCGTTGATGCAACGGGTGCAGGGGACGCTTATGCTGCTGGATTCCTCGCCGGAACGATTATGGGTTGGGACTTGCAAGCGACCGCGGAATTGGCATCCGCGACGGGTGCAGCATGTGTCACGGCTATCGGCACGACTGCAGGCATCCAGAATCTTGAAGAGACTTTGAAAATTAGTCAGTAGGGGCTGGGTTACCCAGCCCCTACCATATATGCTACAAAAGTAAAACAGAGAACTATAAAACTATGAATGACACACCAATTGTTCAAACAGAAAACCTATCCAAATGGTATGGTGAAGTTATGGGGGTGAACGACGTAACGCTCACACTCCATCCCGGCATCATCGGCCTCCTGGGTCCAAACGGCGCGGGCAAAACAAGTTTAATCAAACTTATGACAGGGCAACTGAAACCGAACCAAGGGAATATCCGCGTGCTAAACCAACCGGTATGGAATAACCCTGGGTTGACTCGGCGGGTAGGCTATTGTCCGGACATAGAATTGGCATATCAATTCATGAGTGGACTTGAGTTTATCACCTTTTTCGCCACGTTGAGTGGATACGATGCACCAGAGGTGGAAGCCCGGAGCCTACACGTCTTGGAGACGGTGGACATGCTATCTGCCAAGGACCGACCTATCGGTTCTTATAGCAAAGGGATGCGGCAGCGTATCAAACTCGCGCAGGCGTTAGTCCATGATCCAGAACTCCTCTTTCTTGACGAACCGCTCACGGGTTTAGACCCGAACGGCAGACGGCATGTGATTGCGTTGCTGAAGGACCTTGCTGACAAAGGTATTAGCATCGTTGTTTCAAGTCATATCCTCTACGAGATTGAAGCACTTACAGAGACGATTCTGCTTATCCATCAAGGACGTATCCTTGCAGAGGGAACTATCTCCGACATCCGAGAGCTGATTGATGAACATCCGCATAAAGTCTACTTAAGCACCGATGAGCCGCGCCGTTTGGCACAAGTCTGTCTGCCGTTTCCAGACATCCTCAGCGTAACTTTTGTCAATAACGGTGACACTGTGAACGAAGCAGCGACAGACGCAGCGGGTGATATTATTATCGAAACTGCCAAGCCTGATGCTTTCTATGCGCGGCTCCCTGAACTCCTCATCGAAAACGAATTGAATGTTTCCCAACTCTACTCTCCCGACGACAATCTCTCCTCTGTGTTTAAATACTTGGTTGGATAGCTGCCGCCTCTCACGGAAGCGGCTGCTAACTGCCAAACCGCCCTATTCACACTATCCACAAAATTTTTCCTTCCGGATGCCCCATATTGTGCAACACAAAGCAAAAATTGCCCATTTTTGTGCAGGTTAGTCCGTCTATAAAGGTCAGTCATCTGATATATGGCAAAGTTTACAATTGGCATCATATTTGCTACTATCCTCAGCAACTGGAAAATCAGATGGGAGGTCAAACCGATGAAAAAGACGCAATTTCAACACACGCCGGCAAGAAGTTTTACTTCACGCCGCACACATCTGCTTATTGTAACGCTTTTAACGGTGTTTGTAGTTTCACCCCTATTTTTACCGGATGCTTTCGCCCAAAATTACGCGCAATGGGGTTTACCGGAAGGGGCTAAGGCGCGCCTCGGTAAAGGATACGCAGGTAGCTTACAGTTTTCCACCGATGGAAATCGCCTGATGGTAGAGAATACTGTTGGGATTTGGGTCTATGATGCACACAGCGGGGCAGAACTGGATTTAATCACAGGAGATGTATCAGACAGTATCGCTTTGAGTCCGGATGGTAGCATCGCTGCCGGTTGGGGTCAGGACGAGCAGGTAATCCTATGGCACACTTCCGACAGTAAAAATAGAGTGTCCCTTAAAGGGGATACATCAAAGGTTGACAGGATCGCCTTTAGTCCGGATGGTCAGACAGTTGCCGGGGGGACTTGGAACGACGAGGTAATGCTATGGAACGTCGACACTGGTGCCCGCAAGGCAACGCTTCTCGGCCATACACACGGCATAAGTTCAATTGCCTTTAGTCCGGATGGTAGGACACTGGCAAGTGGCAGTTGGGACAAGACAATCCGCTTATGGGATGTTACCACTCATACACATCAAGCTACGCTCACTGAACATACCAAAGCCGTCTCTAGGGTTGCGTTCAGTCCGGATGGCAATACCTTTGTGAGTTCCAGTTCCAACGAGGATAAAGTGATCCTATGGGATGCCGTCACTTGGCAACAAAAAGCAGCTTTTAATATCGATATCAACTGTTTCGCTGTCAGTCCGGACAGCAGCACCCTTGCGACTGGAAGTTGGCACGGCGGCGAATTGCTTCTATGGGATGTCGCGACGGGAAAACGTAGGATGGCACTTGTGGGACATCTGTCACGTATTGGTTCCGTTACATTCAGTCCAGACGGTAAAACCCTCGCAAGTGAGGGTGATAGCGATTTCTATCTATGGGACATTGCCACTGGGGTGCGCAAATTAGCCATTACCGGGCACACAGAGAGCGTTTTCACAATTGCGTTCAGTCCGGATGGTAGGACGCTTGCAAGCGGGGGGTACGAAAAAATCCTTCTATGGGATACCCACACGGCTAAACAGGAGGCGATGCTGTTTGTCGGGGACTGGGCAAGTAACGCAAGTTTGACTTTCAGTCCGGATGGTAGGACACTTGCCAGTGAGGCGAGTGGACTGATTCATCTGTGGGACGTTAGAAACCGTGCACACAACGCAACTATCAAAAAATATGGCGGGGGCAGCGGTGGTTATATCAGATACGCTTCAATCGCCTTCAGTCCGGATGGCAAATTCCTTGCCAGTAGTGAGACCGGCAGTAGGTCAGTGCATCTGTGGTATGCAGGACGCACCTATAAAACGGGACTTACTGGACATAAAGGTAGGGTCACTTCAGTAGCCTTCAGTCCCGATAGTCGAACACTTGCAAGTGGCAGTGAGGATAAAACAATCATTTTATGGGATGTTGCGACTGATGCCAATAAAGCAACTTTCATTGGACATACGGATACCGTCTTGAATGTTGCATTTAGTCCTGATATGAGTCTCCTTGCGAGCAGTAGTCAAGACAGCATGATAATTCTATGGGATGTTGCCACCGGCGAACCGAAAACCACACTTGTTGCACAGACGACTTACGGTGTCAATGAAATCGCGTTTAGTCCGGATGGTCAAACGCTCGCGAGTTGTGGAGATCGGGACAATAATCCAGTCCAACTTTGGGATGTTGCCACCGGCGAACCGAAAGCTACCTTCTTCGCCCATCCTTACGGTGCCAGTGATATTGCCTTCAGTCCGGACGGTCAAACGCTTGCAAGCAGCAGTTGGGACGGCACAATACTCTTGTGGGATTTGGCACCAGAAACAGCTGTTGAGCCCCAACCCACACATCTTGTTGAGGATGCGAACCGTGACGGTACTGTAGACCTCCAAGATTTGGTTTTCGTCGCCGGGCAATTCGGACAGGCTGGAACAGAGAACGCTGCGGATATTAATAGAGACGGTGTTGTTGACATAGCAGACCTTCTGCTGGTTGCCAGTGCCCTTGAGGTCGGCAACGGCGCGCCATCTGCGTATTCGAGATCGCTGGTATCGCTTACGGCTGATGAAGTAGAGCAGTGGTTAGCACATACACATCAGATTGATAACATAACACCGGTCTTCCAGAGAGGCATTGCCGTTCTTGAAACTCTCGTAGCTCTGCTGACCCCGAAAAAGACGGTGCTACTGCCCAACTACCCAAACCCGTTCAATCCAGAGACATGGATACCGTATCAGTTAGCAGAAACAGCAGACGTGACAATTCGCATCTATGCTGCAGGCGGAGAATTAGTTCGGACATTGGCATTAGGGAACCGACCCGCAGGGCTTTATCAAAGTCGTAGCCGTTCCGCATATTGGGATGGTAAAAATGCGCTTGGTGAACCTGTCGCAAGTGGTATCTATTTCTGCACATTGTCGGCAGGTAAGTTCACAGCGACACGGCGGATGGTCATACGGAAATAAGAAGAATAAGAACCGTTGAACAGGAGACCGAACCGATGAAAACGATGCAATTTTCGATGTTAATGCTACTTCTGGTTTCTATCTTTGTCCCACTGAATGCGCCTGCTGAGGATTACACAGAGTGGGGTTTACCTGAGGGTGCTACAAGGAGACTCGGAAAAGGTTCGCTGTACGGTAATATAACCTTTTCACCTGACAGTACCCTACTTGCTGTTTCGACATCCATAGGGATTTGGCTGTACGATGGGTACACTGGCAAAGAACGCAACCTGTTGACAAGGCATACTGGAGACGTTTCAAGTGTGGCGTTCAGTCCGGATGGAAAGACGATCGTAAGTAGCAGTTCTGCGGAATTTTATCTGTGGGATGTCGCGAGCGGTACACACAAAGTTACGCTCACAGGACACGATGCCGACATCTCAAGCGTAGCCTTCAGTCCTGATGGAAAAACAATCGCAACTGCCGGAGAGGAAAAGGAAGGTTTGCTCCGGCTCTGGGACGTTGCTACCGGCACGCTCAAAGCGACACTCACAGGACATACGGATGGTATTTTAAGTGTGGCGTTCAGTCCCGATGGAAAAACGATCGCGAGCGGTGGAGATTCGCGGGACAAGACGATCCGGCTTTGGGATGTTGCTACCGGCACGCTCAAAGCGACACTCATCGGGCACAGCAGCGAGGTTGAAAGTATCGCGTTTAGTCCAGATGGCAAAACACTTGCCAGTTGTGGCGGTTGGGGAGATGAGAAGGTGTGGCTATGGGATGTTAGCAGTGGTGAACGGAGAACGACCCTCATCGGACATGTAGACGGGGTCCGTAGTGTGGCGTTCAGTCCTGATGGCAAAACCCTTGCGAGCGGCAGTTGGGACGGCACGGTGTGTTTATGGGACGTTGCCAGTGCCGCGTATAAGACCACGCTTTTAGGACATCGGGAGCGTGTTCGCGCTGTGGCGTTCAGTCCTGATGGCAAAACCCTTGCAAGTGGCAGTTGGGATGGTACGGTGCAGCTGTGGGATACTGGAAGTTTCGCGCATCGCGCGACCATCGCTGATCACCCGACAGGTTTCCGAGGTATCGCGTTCGGTCCAGACAGTCAAACGCTTGTGAGCGGCAGTTGGGATCGCACCGTCCGACTATGGGATACCACTACTGGTCATAATAGAACGACATTTATTGGTCACACAAGTCCGGTAGAATCGGTTGCTTTCAGTTCGGATGGTAGAACCGTTGCCAGTAGCGGTGGCTTCAGTGTCATCAACAGCTGGTTCGTAGATGATTATACGGTAAGGTTATGGGACGCTGTTACCGGCAGACATAAAATGACACTTATCGGCCATAAATACCGTATCAATGATACAGCGTTTAGTCCAGATGGTCGCATCCTTGCCAGCTGCGGCGGACGTGACGACAAAATGGTGTCTCTGTGGGATACTGTTACAGGCGACCACTTAGCAACCTTGGTAGGTCATAAAGAGGATATATATAGTGTCGCGTTTAGCCCGGATGGCAAAACCCTTGCAAGCGGTGGTGGCTCAGAAATACGTTTATGGGATGTTACCAATGGACAGCAGAAAGTAATAGGGGTTGGGTTACCCAACCCCAACCATACGAACGCGGTCTTGACACTTGCGTTTAGTCCGGACGGAAAGACCCTTGCCAGCGGTGGCAGGGATCGGGATGTGCACTTGTGGGATGTTGCTACCGGCGCGCACAAAATCGCCCTTACAGGACATACCGACAGAATCAATAGTGTCGCTTTCAGTCCGGATGGTAAGACGCTTGCAAGTGGTGGTGGTTGGGATGACAGAACAGTGCGTTTATGGGACCCTATACGTGGGGAACTGAAAGCGACCCACACAGTGTATGCTGGGGCAATAATGAGTCTGGCGTTCAGTCCCGATGGCAGCACACTCGCTATTGCCAGTGATGGTGGGATAATACTCCTATGGAGTCTCGGTCCCACAGTGGCACCGCCGCCGTTGCAGGCAGATGTGAACGGTGACGGCATTGAAGATGTGCATGATTTGGTGCTTGTTGCCGAAAACTTCGGACAGACGGGTCCAAACGCTGCGGATGTAAACGGCGATGGTGTTGTTGATATCGCAGACCTTATCGAAGTCGCGGCAGCACTCGGTAACGCGGCAGCCGCGCCATCTATTGCGATGCTTAACGCAAAAGATGTGCAACACTGGCTTACACAAGCCCGGCACCTAAACCGGATGGATATAACCGCACAAAGTGGTATCCATTTCCTTGAACAGTTATTGATAGCGTTAGTGCCGACAGAGACGGTACTGTTGCCGAATTATCCAAACCCATTCAACCCGGAGACGTGGATACCGTATCAGTTGGCAAAACCTGCGAATGTCAGCATATCCATCTATGCCGCCGATGGAAAACTTATTCGGATGTTGGTGTTAGGGTATCAACCTGTGGGTATCTATGAATCTCGGAACAGCGCGGCGTATTGGGATGGAAAAAATGAACTCGGTGAACCTGTCGCCAGCGGTGTCTACTTCTACACGTTAACCGCGGGGGATTTTACGGCGACGCGAAAAATGTTAATCCGAAAGTAATTTGCTTCGTAAGGCAGGTCCCTGTGGCCTGCCTAAATCTCATCACCAATGGACTGCCCTAACTTCACCAATGCCCCGATATCCGGTTCATCTGCAAGTGCTGCGAAACTTCCGTCACAGATGGCGCGTCGAATCCCACGCATTAAGCTCAGATAAAAATGTAAGTTGTGCAATGTATGGAGTTGTGACCCGAGGATTTCATTTTCAATATGTAGGTGGCGCAGATAGGTCCGTGTAAAGTTTTGACAGGTATAACAGTTACATTCTGGGTCTAACGGACTGAAATCGCGTCTGTATTTCGAGTTTCGGATACGGACGATACCGGTCGTTGTAAATAGAGAACCGTTGCGGGCGTTCCGGGTCGGCATGACGCAATCGAACATATCAATCCCGCAGCGTACACCGTAGACCAAATCTTCAGGCGTACCGACTCCCATTAAGTAGCGCGGTTTTTCGGCTGGCAGCAGCGGCGCGGTGTCTGCAAGTATTTCATACATCAAACGCTTTTCTTCACCGACGCTTAAGCCGCCGATGGCATACCCCGGAAAACCGATGGAGACTGTGCCATCTACACTCGCCTGACGCAGATCGCGTTCCATCCCGCCTTGCACAATCCCAAAGAGGAGCTGATCGGGATTCTGATGTGCTGCTTTACTGCGTGCTGCCCACCGCAAGGTCATCTCCATTGAATTCTTTAGATACGCATAGTCGTTTGGTAATGCGGGACACTCGTCGAACGCCATGATAATGTCTGCACCGAGGGCATTCTGGATTTCGATGGAACGTTCGGGAGAGATAAAGTGTTCGGTGCCGTCTATCGTAGAACGGAACGCCACACCTTCCTCTGTGATTGTGCGTAGCGGTCCGAGGCTGAACACCTGAAACCCGCCGCTATCGGTCAAGATAGGATGTTGCCATCCCATAAACCGATGCAATCCGCCTGCTGTTTGGACAATCTCATGTCCGGGACGTAGATAGAGGTGATAGGTGTTTGCAAGAATGATTTCTGCATAAATCTGATCAGATAGCATTTGCGGCGTGCAAGCTTTCACCGTTCCACGCGTCCCGACAGGCATAAAAATCGGTGTATTCACCACACCGTGCGCGGTTTGGAGCTCGCCAACCCGCGCGGCAGTGGCTTTATCTTGATGAATAAGTGTATAGGGGGACTCTGGCATGTATTGGTTATAGGTCTTAAGAGTTATCAGTTATCGGTTATCAGTTATCAGTCTGGTTTTTGATAAATCAATATCTTTTTGTCACGTTTGTTACCCATAGTGTGTAACGACGGTTATCAAGAGATGATAGACTATCAGAACCCTCTTAACTGATAACTGACAACTGACGACTGAAAACTATTCCTCAATGGATGATCTTCGCGTTGAGAACAGGACTATCCTGTACAAACGGTTTACCGTTGATGGTTGCTGCCCCCCGGAATTTGAACTGATAGGTCTTGTCTTCTAAAGAGCCCAGAACTTTCAGTGGCACCTTGACCTCAGTTTCATTTACTGGAATAGTGACAGTTTCCGTGGTGAACCCGTCAGGTAAATCAAGGGGTGTCAGCGTGACCGTATCCGTAAAGCCGCCTTGTCGGACTATTGTTAGCGTGAGGATCGCCTCTTTTGTCACTGGCGTTTCGGTTTCCGCCTCAAGAGAAGACTCGGTATCTGTGGTCGGGTTTGCTGCAATCGCTACTGTCTCCCCTTGTGGAACTGCAGTTGCGTCTGCCGCCGCAGCGACTGTTGCGGGAAAGACGATGCTAAAGCGCAAAGGTTCTACCGTCACAATGAAGGGGGCTTCCAGAATCGTCAACGGAATAGCAGCGGTTGACTGACTAAAACCTGTCCTATCGATCGTCGCTGTGCCGATAACCGATATATAGTTGATACCCGGCACGGGCACAACAGAGAATTGCTCTCTGCGTTCAAAACTTCCGGCTCTCACCGAGAGAACCGCCGCGTCTTTACCTGCGGCAATCGTAACAGGTTGTGCGCTTACTCGAGGCGGTAAACCCACCACCGAGAGTGCGATGGGACCGGTGAAGTCGTCGCGCCGATTCGCTGTCACATGGAGGGTGGTTGTTTTATTATGTGTGACGCTTGTGCTAATTTCGGCGAGTGTCAGCGTGTATGCCGGTGCGTCCATTACAGTCAATAGCATTGGTGTAGCGGTGCGCTGGACCTGACGACTACCAACCGCACTCACACCGGCGATGGAGAACGGCATCAGACCGACGGGCGCGTCCCACGGGGCAGTTACTGTGAGTAAAGCCTTGTTTTGGCCAGTCTCAACAACAGCAGGACTTACCTGAAATGTTTTCGGTAGGGTCGGGCAGTGTAAGCGGATGGGTCCGCTGAGTCTATCCAGACGGTTAACGTTAACCTGCATTGTGAAAGTGCCACCCCGACTGACGCGCGGGCTATCCAACCCGGACGGACGGTTCTGGCTGTCCAACACGACTGCACTCAACGTGAAGTCTGGTGCCAACGGACGGATGTTTAAACGGTAGGCATACGCACCCCCGCCTTGGTCGTTCAGATCCCGAATGGCGACAGAATACTTTCCTGCTTCGGTGAAATTCCAGTCAATGCGGGCATCAGTACCCCTGGCATCGTCGTTGACCATCAACACCTGTTCTTTCGCGGCATCGTCTTTTGGCATCTCTTGTTTCTGTGCGCCATAGAGCGTAAGGAGCGCATCCAGCTGCGAGGATAACCGAAGAGCTTCCACCTCAAAAACGAGAAGCTGCGGTGCTTTTATCTCAAACGAGAACCGATCGACATCACCTGCTTTGTCAATTTTACCGTTGATTGTTACAGGTGTGTTCACAGCGTTGGCTTTTCCGATCACATCGTTAGGTTCCGTTTCTCCCATTTCAGCCAAACTTCCGATGGAGAAGGCGTGTGGATTGCTTGTCAGCCCAGAAGGTGTCTTTACCCTGAGCGTCTGTTGACCCGGCGGCGTTTCGGCATCTATTGAGACCTGTATAGCGTTCACAGTTTCAAGGTTCGCGCCGGTTACGGCAATCGTATTATCCGTGCCACGTCGCCCACCGAGCGGAAAAATTGTCTCAAGGTAGGGTAATTCACCGACACTTAACCGATAGCGAAACCCGTTTCCACCTTTGTAGCGGATATCGCGGATATGGAGTGTGTATTTCCCCGCTTCAGGTGCTGTATAATTGAGGAGCGAATCCAATCCGTTGCCCTGCCCGCTCTTTGCGACTTCAGCCCCATTAGCGTCTTGGAGGACGAGGTACGAATCCAGAGGCGATCCAA
Organism: Candidatus Poribacteria bacterium; assembly: GCA_963668035.1. Taxonomy (GTDB): domain Bacteria; phylum Poribacteria; class WGA-4E; order WGA-4E; family WGA-3G; genus WGA-3G. The sequence continues at coordinate 4,834,044 of OY764073.1, forward strand.
TCCGTTGCGCCATCACTTCACAGATAAGTTTCGCGTCTTTTTTAAGGTTAAAACTGAAACTGTCTTGATCATCAATAGATGTGATTTCACCATTTACGGTAATTGGCAGCTCCAGCCAATTTGACATTTCAGTCTCTTCGGCCGCTTCATTTTCATTTATTTCCGGTAGGTTACCGACAACGAAGTTTTGTGCGTTGGAAACACCATAAGGGGTAACAATACGCATCTGCTGGATACCTAACGGAGCATTCGGGTCAATCGTTAGAGAGGCGATCAACTGCATATCGGTAGGAATACGCCCAGAGATTCCAGCACCATTGAAGAGGACAGCTGCGTGCTGCGTTTGCTGCCTAATTTCCGCGGTAATACCGGTGCCACTGAACCACACGGCTGTCGCCGTGTCAAGATTCTTGCCTTTAAGGGTAACCTCTACATTCTGTCCCTGTTGCGCACCTTGCGGAGAGATAGTGGATAGTGCTGGCACAACTTGCGCGTGTGCGAGCCCAATTGACACAAGAAAGATTAACAGGGAGAGAAAGGACTGTTTGGTTGGAAGATGGAGAGAATACAAACTAACTCGCCTCCTCAATTTCCGAAGCCGTAGTCCCCAAATCTAAAGGGTTGCGGGGTGCTTCATCAGGGGAACCTCGGTTGATAGTGAGGCGATTCTGCGGCGTAACCGCCCATAAGCGACGTGCATTATCGCCTCTGTGCTGAAGTCCTATTATTAACCTAAGTTGCCACCTATTGATAGACATAGCACTCCTACGGAGTGCGGTCGCTTAGATACACCGTTTCTATAGACATATCACCCCTACGGGGTGAGGAAAGTGCCTGACAAGTCTTGTGAAAACGTTAAAAACTTGTTGGTAGCAACTTGGGTTATTATTAAAGAGCAATCGGAGCTATCAGCAAAAGGGTTTAGATGTACCAAACCGCTGTTGCTGATAGTTTCATTGCATGTCAGATCGTTTAGAAGATCCCAAGGATCGGTTCGCCTTTGACCAATTCGCGGGGTTGATCTAAATGGTTGTAGACGATCGTATGCGGGTCAATACCGAGGGTATGGTAGACTGTCGCGAGGATGTCGCGTGGATGCACCGGGTTCTCAAGCGGTGTTGAGCCTGTTGCATCCGACTTCCCGTAAACCTGTCCACCTCGGACACCTGCACCTGCGATTAACCCTGTGTAGCAATAGGGCCAGTGGTCGCGTCCATCAGGTGCGTTGCTATTCCCGGAGGTACTAATGCCCATCCGTGGTGAGCGTCCGAATTCACCGATCGCCAAGACGAGTGTATCCTCTAACATTCCGCGTTGATCCAAATCTTCCAACAGCGTGGAGACGGCACTATCTAACTTCGGGCAGTGAAGATTTTTCAGTGGACCGAAGTTGGTTGCATGCGTATCCCATGCGGTTGTGTTCGGATTGCCGTTTGCGACAGAGGGCCAGTTCACCTGAACGAATCGGGTGCCGGCTTCGACCAATCGTCGAGCAAGGAGTGTGCTCTGTCCGAAGGTGTGTCTACCGTAGCGATCGCGCACTTCATCGGGCTCTTGGGACAGATCGAAAGCGTTGCGTGCCCGCTGTGACAGGATAAGGTTGTACGCCTTCTCGTAATACTCGTTCAAGGCGTAGGAGTCCGCCACTTTATCAATTTCGGGCATACTGGCGTTAATCGTCTCAAGAAGATTTTTCCGGCGTTTCAAGCGCACCGGGGGTACTTCTGGACGCAAGCTTAAGTCGTCCAGGTTAATATCCTGATTCGGGTCTTGGAAGAGGAAGTATGGATCATAAGCTCTGCCAAGGAATCCTGCGTTTCCACCTTTGCCGATGATATTACTCTCTTGCATCGGACGTGGGAGTTGCACTGCTGCGAGCATCGGCTCATCGGGTGGACGATAGTTCGAGATATGCGCTGCGGCATTCGGGTGGTCAGCAGGTGAAGGCGGATCCAGCTGCCCTGAAGGGGCGACCTTGTCCGGGGTTTCGCCTGTAACCATCTGATACATGGCGGCGGTGTGGTTGAAAAGTCCTGCCGGTGTGTAGCTGACCGAACGAATAAGGCAGGCTTTGTCCATCTGCTGCGCCAAAAGCGGCATCGTCTCAGATAACTGAATTCCATCCACATTGGTAGGTATCGGTTTAAATTCGCCGCGAATATTCGAGGGTGCATCCGGTTTCGGATCCCAGATGTCAAGGTGGCTAGGCCCGCCTTGCAAGAAGAGCAGGATGACCGAGTTGGCTTTGCCCCATCCGGTGAGCGGCTTCGCAGGGTCAACTGCCGTATTCGCGTTGGCTTGGAGTGACAATACTTGTGGCAGACTAATGCCGAGCATCGCCGCACCACCGACACGTAGAAATTCACGACGTGAGAACCCGTCACACAAGCGCCCGGGTAGTTGTGGTAACGATAACATCTATTGCGTCCTCCATTGTTTTGGAGTTGTCAGTTGTCAGTCGTCAGTTTTCAGTTAAGAGGTTTCTGATGCTTGACCATCTCTTGGTAACCGTTGTTATCCATAAGCGTAACAAGCGTGAGAAAGAGATATTGGTGAATCAAAAACCAGACTGAAAACTGATAACCGATAACCGATAACCATTTAGCGATTGAATAAGAAAGCGGGACTGTTAATTAATGCCCACAACAAATCTTGCGCGCCTTCTTCTCTGGATTCAGCGTTCGCGATATGTTCAACCGCTACTGCATATTCGTTCTTCTCTGGTAACCGAGAAAACGTTGCAAGATATAGGTCCTCAACGAGCACTCGGTCATCCTGATTCGTTTTGATAAGTTGTGCAATTCGCCCTTTTGGGTCAATGAGTGCCTCTGCGACTGTGGGTCCATTGATGAGGTTCATTGCATGGGCGAGACTGACTTCGGTTGTACGTTCACATTCGCACGAAGTTTCGCGTTCGGGTCTACCAAACAGTTTCAAAAATCCATCATCTTTGACCTTGCTGTCTGGCAATTGAACTGCGCGGAAGTTCTTGGGTACCTCTTGGAACCGCGGTCGACTCCCTGTTGCGACTCCGATAGCATCTAACAACTGTTCAGCCGTCAAGCGTCTTGCGACGGCGTGTGAGAAGTTAATTGTATCGGACTTGTTCCACTTGTTCGTCTTGATACTCTGTTGGTAGGTTCGCGAACGCGTGATCGTTTTCATCATAAGTCTTATGTCAAATCCACTGTCCACGAAATCCTTTGTCAATGCTTCAAGCAGCTCAGGGTTGCTTGGTGGATTACTCGTCCGGATGTCGTCCACAGGTTCGATGATCCCGCGTCCCATGAAGTAGCTCCAGATACGGTTCACGCCTGCGCGTGCGAACATCGGATTTTCCTTGGAAGTAAGCCACTTTGCAAGCATCTTTTGTTTATCGTCGGTTTCTGCTGCAACTTCCCCGAATGGCACAGCCGGTTCAACGACTGCTAAGGTTCGGGGGTGTTTCACAGGATCTGTAGTAAAGTTGGCATAGACGACCTCATCGCCTGGGAGCTGGCCTGGCTTCACTTTGACATCCGCGAAGAACGCGCCCAGTTGATAGTACTGGTTTTGCGTCCATTTCTCGAACGGGTGGTCGTGGCATTTGTTGCATGAAAAACGGACCCCTAAGAACAGCTGCGTCGTGTTTTCTACTGCAGCCGTATATTCACGGGAAACACGGAAATAACTCGCTGCAGGATTCGCGTAGGTGCTTCCGGTCGCCGTAATCAAGTCTCGCACAAACTGGTCGTACGGACGATTTTGTGCGATGGCTTGATGGATCCATTGTTGGAAAAGCCAGACACCGCGTTCACCGAGGAATTTACGGTTGGACTGCAGCAGGTCTCCCCACTTATGCGTCCAATGGTCAACGAATTCGGGGGTTTCGACGAGGGTGTCAATCAGTTTTTCGCGTTTAGTTTTAGAGGCGGCGGTATCCGCGAGGAAGTTCCGCGCCTGTTCAGGGGTCGGTGGGAGGCCTGTCAGATCGAAATAGATGCGGCGTACAAACTCTTCATCTGTGCAGAGCTGAGAAGGTAGGATTTTCATCCGCTTCAATTTATTATGCACATGCGTATCAATATAATTATATTCAGGTGTTTCCACCCACTGGTACCCGCTTCTATCGCCCATGACGATGATGCCGTTTGTACTATAAGCACCCTCATATCGCGTGAGGATAGCCGTTTCGCCGCGGCGCTCTGCCGTTACCACACCGTCGTCAGTGATCTTTGCGACTTCATTGACACTGCTCGTGAATTTCGCCTCACGGGTGACATCCCGCGTTGTGCCATCCGGATAGTGGGCGATCACCAAAAGCTGCTGCTGCATACCGGGCATAGCGAGTTCAGCGGCATCGGGTAGGACCTCTAACCTTTCGACGCGCTGCGTGGTTTTAACATCAGAGTTCGCTCCTTCCGCTATCCATTGGTGGATGATCTCATAATCCCGCGAGCCCGGTACGATCACCTGTCCACCTTTGTGTGGCACTTCGGATGTCGGTTTAAGTAACATCAGGCTCTGCTCGGGAAAAGCCCTATTGAAGCGTCTGCCGGATATATCCTCAATCAAGAGTTCATAATCAAAATCGGGATCGTAACCACGGAGTGAAAGTTTGAATCCATTTTTACCTTTTGCTGCCCCGTGGCATGTGCCGTTGTTACAGCCGGCATGGCTCAGGAGCGGCATGACATCCCGGACGAAACTGACAGGGGGTGCCTCGATGCTCTTGACCTCTACGGGTAATTCCGCACGTACGCCGCTGACGGTAACCTCGATTTTCGTTGTGCCAACTGCCATCGGAAAGATATAACTATCTTCATGCACCTTTACCCCGGCGTTAGCGGGTGTGAGTACTGCCCACGGCGTTACATCTACCCATTTCCCTTCTTTTGTCTTTCCTGACACGAGTACGCGTCTACCGTCCCGCGCATGTTCTAATGTTAGCGACTCCGGATGAACCCTCAACGCCTTCAAAGCGACACTTGCGAGCCACTCTTCCGCTGTCGGCACTTCGGCACTTGTTGGTCGCGCCATTTCACTTTGCGCCGCTAACTGCCACGCGAAGCATAAGGCGCATGCAACAAGGAGTGTAGTTACAAAGTTAAACCTGGGTTTCATCAAAAATTCGGCGTGGAACCCTCCGACTGTAATCGACGGAAGAGACGCCGTCCTCCTTTTTAATGGTTATCGGTACGGAAATCTGGCATGCAGATTCCCTTTCGGTTGCCTCTTTTACCACTGAATATAATGCGTATTTGATCGTTGAACCTTAATCTATCGTCTGCGTTGATTCTGTGTCAATAGTTACGAGATACCCCAAAGTAAGACAGAGTTATCTTCACTCGCGCTCGCGAGTAAACTACCATCAGGTACGTAAGCGACGTTCCTGACACTCCCCGTATGTCCTATGAGTGTGTCCTTCAGTCTGCCTCTCTTGACATCCCACAACCGCACTGTGCCGTCACTACTCGCACTTGCAAGCGTTGTGCCATCAGGTGAAAATGCGACACTCCAGACATAGCCTCTATGTCCCGTGAGTGTGTTTTCCGCTTCGCCAGTTACTGCGTCCCACAGGCGCACCGTACGGTCAGTGCTTCCACTGGCAAGCGTTTCGCCATTCGGCGTGTAGACAGCGGAATTGACAATATGTTTATGCCCCGTGAGGGCTGCTTTGTGCTGTCCAGTGGCGGCATCCCAAAGTAGGACGGTATCATCTCCACTGCCAGCTGCGATTGTCTTTCCATCAGGCGAATACGTAACGGATCTAATAGAGAACTGATCCACAGTGAGCGTGTTCTTGCTCTCCGCTGTGCTTGCGTCCCACAGGCGCACCGTGCCATCCGGACTTCCACTGGCGATGGTGGTACCGTCAGGCGAAAACGCAACACTTCTAACAGCGTCTGTATGTCCGGTGAGCGTTGCTGTCGGAGCCCCGCTGGTTGCGTCCCACAGAATAACCGTGTTGTCAATACTCCCACTTGCGATGACGCTGCCATCGGGCGCGTAAGCGACACATCTGACGTATTCCTTATGCTCTACGAGGAGATTGAGTCCTGTTGCACTCTCCACGTCGTAGACCCAAACGCCGATGTCGCAAGCGACTGCAAGCTGTGTACCGTCTGGTGAGAAGGCTATATCTCCAGTTAGATTCCCTTGATCGAGTCGAGCTTTGACTCCTTCAGGTAGATTCGATTGCATATCTTTTTCGCTTGATTGCGGTACCCCTTTGACAGTGTATGAAAGTTAAAGTGTTATTGCACTACTTCTGATTTTTCAGGTGTCCCCACACTATCGGCAGCTTACCACCGGCGGAAACATCTGCATATTCCGATTCACTTGCTAACCAGTTAATAACATTTTCTGTAAGTTTCTGTATCTGTTCAATATCCTTGTTGTTCTTATGAAAGTTCGGGAGTCGCCAGTTCATGTTGAAGACTTTACCGTCCCCGGCTTCCCAATACCCGAAAGCGGCAATCCTATCCGCGTAGTTAGTGCCTTGTTCGAAAGCGTGCGCGAGGGTTGTAAAATTCTTCCAAATCGTATCGAAATAGTCGCCACTTACTGGATATCCAGATGAGTTGACCTGAACCCAATCCTCGACTTTCGGTGTCTTCCCATCAACATTCTTGAGTCCGTCTGTCAATCCGAGTTCCAGTGTCTCTTTGAGGACGATAATACCGACATTACTTCCATCGTCTGCAATGGGTCCAAATTTTCGTGGTTCTGCGTCCTCTAATCCCAATGGTGTCGCGTATCGGATAGCCGCGCCTGTCAGCAGCACTGCACCGCCGCTTTCAGCGTAGTCTAAGAACGCATTAATTTCTGCCCCGGATAATCCGCCCGGGTCGGTATCGCCATCATGCCACCAGACAACCCCGAACTGTTTGAATGTATCGCTTTTCAAGTCCGCTTTTGCGAGTCGTTTGGTCTTGAACGTCTTTTCAGCGAATTCCAATGCGGGTGTCGTAAAAGGACCCTTATCGCCGAGGTAGATAAATCCGACTTCTACCGCGGCATTGCCAATAGTTATACCAAAGCAGAGAAGAAATGTCAAATAAAATACAATTTTCCGTTGCATTTTTGCTCCTTATATGTTTACGCGAGGTAACGTGTGGACGTTTGCATATTGATGGTCCATTTCAATAATACCATGCAATACCGTTTTTGTCAAAGTTTTTAGCAGAAAATTTATATCCGTTCGCCTATAACGGTAAATCTGTATTGTTTTGGCACTCGTGGAGTCGTTGATTTCCGATTTTCACGAAATTCGGTTCGATTTCAAATCCGATGAAATCCCGCTGATGTCGCTGACATACCACAGGACAGGTACCTACACCGGCAAAAGGATCCAAAACAAGGTCCCCCGGTAAGGAACTCGCTAATACAATCCGTTCAATTAACCGCTCCGGTTTCTGAATTGTGTTCAGAGCCTCTCTACAGACTAACTCTTTTGACTTATATGTCAACTGTTTTATATCTCCCCAGACATTACCGGGGTTCTTTCCTTTTGCGTTAAACTTGGTTTTTCCGAATTTGCCGTTCGTTACGGATGGCACGTTTTCACACCGAAGTCGATGTTCCAACTCAACAAGTTGCGAGACTCTGATAGCATCCAAGTTATAGCATTGTGGCTTTTTACCTTTGATGAAATAACAGATAATATCGTAGTTGTTCGTGTAATTGATGCGTCCTTGTGCCAGCCGACTCGGTTGATACCATACAATCTTTGAACGGAGGTTTAAAAATGGACGATAATCAATAAAGTCGATACAATCGGGTTTGCCGAACAGATAAAGTGCACCGCCGTCTTTCAATTTGGGTGTGAACTTTTCGATGAGTGCAAGATTAAATTCCTGAATTGAGGGTATCTGGTCCCACGGTTCATCTGTTACGCCATACGGGCCATCACACACAATTAGATCTACCGATGTATCTTGGACTTCATCCAATAGCGTAAACGTATCGCCACAATAGATATTGTTGTGTTCAAGCATAATTTCGTTATTTACATCGGTCCCACCCGCCGCGGGCCTATGTCCATAGCGAACATAGACGCGTCAAAACTCTGTTTTAGCAGCTCCATCTTGATGTCTTGCTTATCGGGTACATGCCAGAGATTGTCAAACTCGTCCGGATCCGCAATTAAGTCGTAGAGTTCGCCCTCCTCGTGTCCGTGATAGACTACCAATTTATAACGTTGATTTCTATACATCGTTGCGAAAGAGTGGTCTCGGAGATCGACAGCATCGTAGTACTCACATCGGACGAAGTCCCGATGATGGTTGGCATCCGCTTCACCGCGAAGGATAGGTAGCAGCGATCGTCCGTGCATGCCTTCGGGTGGCGTTAATCCCGCTAACGCCAAAAGTGTCGGTGCTTTGTCAACGAGCTCAACGAGTGCGTTGCTTTTTAGACCCTTCACAAACTGCCCTGGTTTCCATGCAAAAATCAACGGCACCCTGACCAAGCCTTCATAAAATCGGCACCCTTTCTGGATCAGTCCGTGGTCGCCGAGCGTTTCTCCGTGGTCAGAGGTAAAAATGATAACAGTATTTTCGCGTTGTCCTGTTTCCTCAAGCGTTTCGAGAATTCTGCCGAGCTGCTCATCAATAAGTTGAATCATTGCGTAATAGGCGGCTTTGAGCGTCCTGGCATCCGTTGACCCAACTGCCTCCGTCTCTTTACGCGGGGTCTGCGGTAGAATTGGACTACGGATATCCAGTTCATCTGGCGTGCGGACTTTAGACTGAAAATCGACTGCTTTTAGTCGGGTCTGCTGTTCAAGATCGCTGTTTCGGAAGAGCGGCTCTGGCATTTCCGAAGGAGCAAACCGTTCTCGGTGCGTCTGTGGCGGATTAAACGGCGGATGCGGATCGTAGATATTGACGCTTGCAAGCCACGGGCCATCGCGTTCTTCGCGAATGAACTCTATTGTCTTTTCTGCACACCACGTCGTCTGATGCAATTCTGCTGGTACACCTTCTGGATTTCGATTCAATTCACCTAAAATATAACCTTTTGCGCGTACCCAATCTGCGTAGTCGTGTCCGTGTTCCCAGTCGTCTCTGGGTGCGTGGCTGTATTGCCAATAGCGGTATCCGTCATCTGTCCGGGGTTCTATCCGGCGGTAAGCACTCGCAAGATGGAGTTTGCCAATCAATCCGCAATCATAGCCGATGTCTGCGAGGGTACGCGTCACAAGTGGATACGCGTTCGGAAAGAAATCGTTTCCGTTGCGATTTGCGTGTGTCGCGCTCGGATACATACCTGTGAGAAAACTCGCCCGACTCGGTGTGCAAATAGGGCTTTGACAATAGGCATGCGTGAACGCAACCCCATCCTCTACGAGACTATCAATGTTTGGCGTTGACACGAACGGATTGCCCAACGCGCCGATTGTGTCGTAACGTTGTTGGTCCGTGCAAATCCAGAGTATATTGGGGGCGTTAGCAGCCATACATCAGCCTCTGTGTTTCTGCGGATTACAGAAAAAAACTCTTGATGAACGCACTATTTCGCTGTTGCACTAAACCCAGTCTCTTTAACGATGTTCGCGAGATCGTTCACGGTAGCGGTGTTTTTTCGGACCTTAATGACGGCTTGATCGGGGAGAGAAACTTCAACACTGATAACGCTCTGGTGATGTGTAAGTGCATCCTGCACTTTTGCGACACACGCCCCTCACGTCATGCCTGAGACGACCAGAGCCACCTCTTCGCTTCCTGCGGGTTCAATCGGCACAGACATAAAGGCGTTCAAGAGTTTACCGGAAGCGGTATCAAATATCCGAACCTTTCCGTCAAACCCGCCTGTGGCGAGCTGTTTGCCATCCGGGTGGAACGCGACTGCGAAAACCCCGACTGCATCGCCTTGCATTGAGGCGATCCGCGTCCCATTTGCTACGTTGTAGATACGCGCTTCGCCGCCCGCGCAGCCGGTAGCCAATTGACTGCCATCCGCCGAAAACGCAACACCTTCAATTGAACCGGATTGCGCTTCATAGGCGCGGATGAGATTAAAATCTGTATTGCCGACATCTCTCCGTATTTCACGGAAGATTTTGTAGAGCCGCGGTATCCGGTCTTCACCTGCACTTAAAACCTGGTCTGCAGTCGGGTGTCGTGCGATGGTATTGATTTCGCCGTAGCCTTTGTTGCTGGAGTTGATGTCATCAACAAAAGAGCCTGTGTCTACTTCGACCAATTTGAGGGCAGTATCACGGCCAGCACTCACGAAATGTGAGCCATCAACAGAAAAGATTGTCCCGAAAACCCAATCGCTGTGATTATCGAATTTAATAAGTTCTTTTTCATCTTCAACGGATAGGACCCGGACTGTTTGATCGGAGCATCCGAAAGCGACACGACTGGCATCGGGTGAGAAGGAGAGTCCGTAAATCGTATCATAGCTGGAACGCATCGCTTTGATGAGGGTATTCGTTGCGGTATCCCAGAGTTGGACTTCACCAAATTGTGCGGCGGATCCGCCTGCTACGCCTAATATTTTTCCATCTGCCGTATAGATTAGTGATTCGATGCGACGCGCTTTCCCAACCAATCGCGCTTTGGGTTCAAAATGGACTGTGTCATACAATAAAACTTCGCGGACACCTGACACTGCAAGCGTGCTGCCATCGGGTGAGTATGCCAGGGCAGTAACCAGCGGCGGGACGATGTAAGTAGGATAGTTTCCGTCTCCTATATCGTCGACTTCGGCGGGTGTGTCGTCGTTCGCGCCTTCAAGGATCCAACGCCGAAAGAGTTCGACCTCTTCTGGAGAGAGAGGTTCTTGATTTTGTGGCATCGCGGGTTCGTCCCCGGAGATGAGTTCAATGAGGAGGCTTTCATCGGGTTTCCCTGGAAGGATCGCATCCCCTGCCATTCCGCCGCGCTTGAGATCCGCGTAATTCGTGACAATCAGGTCACCGCTCGGTTCACCGGGGTGGTGGCAGCCTTGACAACTCCGTTTGAGAATTGGGACGATCTGTGAATGGTAGCTGACGGGTGCCGCTGCGCCGTGATTGTCTGCCGTTACAACAAGCGGGACCCATACGATAAGGAAACCGAGTAAGGACACTGCTAAATGGATCGTAAACTTTGATTGCGATATTTTCATGTTGTTAAGACCCTCTACAAAAAGGTTATCGGGCTTACAAAGCCCTCCTACAATAGCAAACTCGCCAAAAGTGTCGTTGTTAGTATACTTTAGCAATAATTATATCACAATTTCATGACGAAATTCAAGAAAATTAATCTGAATCAGGATTTACTGGGGAAAATTCGATCGAAAAATGGACAATTGAATGGCTTCGGCACACATTCTGTTTTTGGTTGACACGTTTTGAAAAATAAGGTATACTTTTTTTGTCTGATAGACGTATATCTTTACTTAAACTTCACAATAAAAAAGGAGATTTTTCAATGAAAACGAATTTAGGATGGAATTTACGTCCCTTCTATATTGCAAGTCTTGTGCTTTTATTCGTCATTGGCTTTGTTGGAATTACGCAACCTATGGGTATGGCGTTGTATGAAATTGATACTACGCATTCAATGATAATTTTTCGCGCAAAACATAATAACGTTAGCTACAATTACGGCAGATTCAACGAATTCACCGGTAGTATCACGATAGGCTCAGATGTGAGGCCTCATTCTGAGAGCATGGTGGAATTTGAGGTCAAGGCAGCAAGTGTTGATACCGGCAACGAAAAACGCGATCAGCATCTCAGAAGTTCTGACTTCTTCAGTGCGAAACAGTTTCCTGTAATTACCTTCAAAAGCACGGAAGTCAGCACGAAGGGAGGCGAAGAGGACGTGCTGGGGGTCACAGGCGACCTTGAGTTACACGGTGTTAAAAAATCGATCACGATAGATGTAGAAATCACGGGCAGAGCGAAAGGGAAGCAGGGTGAATCCCTTATCGGCTTTGAGACCACCTTTACGATTAAGCGGAGCGAATTCGGCATGACTTACGGCATTGGCCCCGTCAGCGATGACATCCAAATCACTGTCAGTGTTGAAGCGAAACATGAATAAGCCAGTCTAACGATGTTAATATTCAAACAACTTGTTTTGGGTTTACTCCTACCGGCTATCGTTAGCGGTGGAATCCTGATATATGCAAAATCGCGTGCTTCGAAAAAAAAGGACAAACGGACCGAAGCGGGAGAAGGTCTGCCTTTGGGCTGGCTCGTTGCTGTCGCATTGAGTGCTGGGTATATCGTTGGGTATATCGGTTTAGAAGGATTGCCGCCGTTTCCACCACGGGAAGGTGTACATTGGCTCTGCTATCTCGCGCTCATCGGGCTTATTTTAGGCACTTTTAGGCACTTCGCGCTGTGGGGACGTTTGGTTGTACAGGTAGCACTGTCGATTCTGATACCACGGCTCCTTTTGCATTCAACCTTTAAGTGGACGTGGGGACCCGTTGAAGGCATTATCTGGTGGGTGTGCCTCGCCGCTGCCCTTTTTATTTTTTTCAATATCGTTCAACAGAGTTTTACGATTTTGCCCGCGGGTGGTTCGAGTCCGTTCGTCTATTTCGGTCTCTTCGGCGGCACCGCGCTAATCCTTGCGGTCTCTGGCAGTTTGCGGTTGGCACAACACGGCGGCGTTTTAGTCGCAATTTTCGCTGTGAGTTGGAGTATTACGCTTATTGGACAGCACGCTGATAACAGATGGCGCGTCCTTCCGATCGGTGCATCCCCGGTTGTGGCACTTTTACTTGCTGGCATCTGGATGAACGGATATTTTTACGAAGAGGTCCCTGCGGCGAGTGCTATCCTGTTATTTCTCTCGTTATTCTTAGCACCTATCGGACGGATAGCGGCGGTTCAACGACTCGGCGCGCGGCGTTCTACGATTGTCCAGATAGCAGCCATAGCTTTGCCTGTCGTTATCGCAATCAGTATTGCCGTTGCGCGTTCCGGCCTCTTTGGTGAAAGCACTGGCTACTAAAGTGCGAACATAAAACTGGAAGCGTTTGTCTAAATATTGGGGTTATATTATTTATGGAGAGAACAACGACCGGAGGAAAAAAATGAATTTGATAGGTCATATAAATTTTGGTATAACTTGCAAGCCGAAACTTGCTGTCCAAAAACTTGCCATCGTAGGTCTGCTTGGTATCGTGTTGCTTATTAACGGCTGCGTTAAGATGGAGGCGACGCGGAAAGCGGATTGGGAAACACATTTCACGGATGTCCACTTCGTCAACCACAAACAGGGGTGGATTGTCGGGGAGGGTGGCCTGATAATTCATACGGCAGATGGCGGAAAGACATGGAAACAACAAGAGGTCGATACAACAAGTCCAGGCTTTCGTATGCCTGATGCTTCATTGGACTTCAAAGCGGTTTATTTTACAAACGTGAACTACGGTTGGGCGGTCGGCGATGAAGGGTTAGTCGCAACAACGGACGATGGTGGTAGGCATTGGACATTGCAAAAGAGCGGTTCCTCCGCTATGCTCTTGGATGTCTTTTTTGTGAACTCAAAAGAGGGTTGGATTGTTGGCGAAGACTCGGATGTCCTCTATACCAAAAACGGCGGAAAAGCATGGCAACGCTACGAGTATGTTAGCGAATTTATGCTTAATGGGGTTTGGTTCGTTGATAAGTCAAACGGATGGGTTGTGGGTACACACGATAGAATTTTCCACACGCAAACGGGTGGCAAAGCGTGGCGAGAACAGAGCAACCGTTTTGAAGGCGAACGCGACCGGATGATCAATGATAACAAGCAGGTCTTTTTCGTCAGCGATAATGAAGGGTGGATTGTCGGGAGTGACGGCTCTATCTTTCACACGACGACCGCGGGTGCGAACTGGGAACGTCAAGATAGTCGGATCCCGCTGATTAATGGACACGTCCGAGATACCATCAATAGCATCCATTTCACAGATGAAAACTACGGTATCGCCGTAGCGGATGTCGGTTTTATCACACGCACCGAAGATGGGGGCGACAATTGGCAATTGATGGAGAGTGGTACGGAAAACAATTTAACCGGAATCCAGTTCACAACGCCTACAGAGGCCTGGGCAGTCGGATGGTACGGGACTATTTTACACACGACGGATGCGGGCGCGACATGGGAGATGACGAGCGGTACGACAGCGAATGACCTTCAGAATGTCCAATTTACCGATGCCAACCGCGCGATCGCTGTTGGCAGACGCGGTACGATGGCGATGAGCAACGATGGCGGGCAAACGTGGAACGAGATTGAAACGGATATCTGGGACGGTATTTGGAACATCTATTTCGCAACCGACAAACACGGGTGGGCAGTCGGTGAGCGTGGACTTATCGTTCATACCGACGATGGCGGTGCAACCTGGGAGCGTCAGCGCGGGCCTTCCGCCTTTCCGCTGCGTTCTGTGCATTTCGTGAGTCCTAAGGTCGGCTGGATCGTTGGGGATCTCGGGACGATTATACACACGATGGATGGCGGCAACACGTGGCTGCCACAGACCGCCATAGGCGATTTTCTCTCTGTGATGCTCAAGGGCGTATTTTTTCTCGATGAAAAGCGGGGTTGGGCTATCGGGTGGCCCGGTGTTTGTCTTGCGACAGAAGATGGCGGTTTGACGTGGAACCAACAGACGACCGGCACCTTTAATGAACTCTACGCTGTCTACTTCGCAAATCAGAATACCGGTTGGATTGTCGGGCAATTTGGCGAGATTTTATATACGAAAAACGGCGGTAAAAAATGGAATTTCCAACGTAGCGGCACGCAAGAGAATCTGAATAAACTCTATTTTGCGGATACACAGCACGGTTTAATCGTTGGGGACAACGGCGTGATGCTTACGACCATTAACGGCGGCAAAAAGTGGGAAATGCAGGAAAGTGGAACCGACAATGACCTTTACGGGTTAGCACTCTCGCCTGATGGCGTTGTCGCTGTCGGTAAAGGCGGGATTGCGATGCGGTATTCGGTAGACGAGGCAGAATTGCCCGCCAAATTACCGCCTGTCGCCGAAGAACCCGAAATCGTCGCTGCCGAAGAAGAGGCTCCGGTTGAACCCGTTGCTTACCATTGGGATATTATCCGTCAGGCGGCTTGGAGAACCGACTTTGCAGATACGCATTTTGTAGATACCCAAAACGGTTGGGCAGTCGGTTCGGGGGGTGTCATCGCGCATACCACAGACGGTGGAAAGACATGGCTCCCGCAACATAGCGGTGTCAGTGAAAATTTACGCGAAGTGGAATTCGTTGATGCGAAACACGGAAGAGTCCTCGGTGCTGGCACTTTACTCCAGACAGAAAACGGTGGTGAAACGTGGCAGCCGATTCTTCAAGCCACCAAGCAAAACCTTCCGCGTGTGAGCAGCATGCACTTCCTGAATGCCCAAGAGGGATGGCTCGGGGCGACAATAGGGCAGATACTGCACACGACTGATGGCGGTAAGACGTGGGAAATTCAGAAAACCGGGACGACAATGGCAAACATTACCGACATCCATTTTATTAACAGTCAAGTTGGATGGGCTGTGACCCCTCAACGTCGAGACGGGGGATTTATTCTCCACACTGTTGACGGGGGTGCCTACTGGAAAATTCAGGCAAAAACCAACCAGCCCGGTGTCGCCGTCCACTTTGCCGATGAAACGCATGGCTGGGTGATTCTCGGTAACGGGAACTCCTTATTGACTGAAGATGGCGGCGAAACGTGGAAATTGCAAATCACGTCACAAAGCACGCGTGGTTTGCGACGTGTTACTTTCCGTTCTCATACCAAGGCGTGGGGACTCGGGGGTGACGGTGCGTATATCACTGAGGACCAAGGGGTAAATTGGAAGCCAGTCTCTGTTGCCACAACAGCGGAGCTGCTCGCTATGAAAGAAACCGAAGCCCCTGCACCAGAAGCAGATAAATCGGAGACAGAGGGTGTAGAGGGCCCCACGTTACAGTATGACGAGACCCCGGAGGAAATACAAAATCGGCGGCGCGCAGAGCGGCAGCGTCCGGGCAATCTCGCCCCAGAAGGCACACTTCCACCGAATACCGAACGCGCGAATCCGCCACCAGCACGGCAACAACAGCCGCCACCGCCCCCTGAACCTCGGAGACGGTTTAGACGCGGCGGACAGCGAGTCGCCAGTGTATATTTCCTTGATGCGGAACACGCTTGGGCAGTTGGTAGCGCGGGCAGTATCTATTACTCCGAAAATGGCGGTAAAACCTGGGAACGTCAACTCGGTGAACAGGAGCGCAACGACTTCCGCGAGGTGCTTTTCTACGATGATAAGAATGGTTGGATAGCGGGCAGCGGCGGCATGCTATTGGAAACCCAAGACGGTGGAGCGACCTGGAACAAACTTCCAAGTCAAACGCGCCAACGCCTCATCGGCATCCACTTTGCAAGTTTGGAACCGAAATGGGGTTGGGCAATGCAACAGGATGGGACTGTGTTGTATACCACGGATGGCAACATCTGGACAGCGGGAGACACGCCTGAACGTCCACCGTTTATGGAAGGCGATCCGCCGGGCAATTTCTCACTAAACGACGTTGCTTTCGGTAAATTTTCTGAAGGCTGGGCGGTCGGTCGATTCGGAGACATCATCCACAACAAAGACGGGGGTCCGACGTGGACGCTGCAGCGGACGACTGCGAATGACACGCTCAGAAGCACAGATATGAAATTCGCGCCCCTCGGTTGGGCAGTCGGGCAAGGCGGTGTCACCCAGCGAACCATTAACGGGGGTCAATATTGGCGGATGCATGAAACCAAGACGACCTACGATCTCAACGCGGTCTCATTTATCACCAAGCGGAAAGGCTGGGCAGCGGGTGAGGCTGGCATCGTGCTCAAAACGACCGATGGTGGTTTTGCATGGCAACCTATATTGACGGGTGTTCCCAAAGACCTTCACGGCATCGTTGCGATCTCCGAGCAGGAGGTCTATGCGGTTGGTGACGAAGGAACGATTGTCCGCTCAACCGACAGCGGTGAAACGTGGGAACAGGAGCATACGGATATAGATAATAACTTGTATGTTATCACGCGTTCTAAAGACGGTAAAGCGTTGTGGGTCGTTGGACAGTGGGGTGTCGTGCTCCGTCGGAAGTTGGAGACGCAGGAGAAGATGTCAATGCGGTAACATGGAGGCACTCATGGCATCTATTGCAGCAAGAACTTATCTGACATAGGAAGTTTTTAATACATGAAATCAAAATCCAGCAAAGCATTACTTATTTCAGTCCTGTTGCATCTCGGTGTTGGGGTGCTTGGGTTTTTCTATTGGTTTGGTACGGCTCCGATGAAAGAATCTGAGCGTATCGACGCGCTCTTTGTTCGGGAAGAAAAGCCGAAAGTTAGACGTGTAACGCCCCCGAAACGTGCGCAAATTGTGCAAAAAAGGACAAACACTGTGAGTCAGCAACGTCTCAAAATCCTTACGAGTAACGCGCCTGTCAGCAGTCGCGGCGTGGTTTCCGCAGCCGAGCCTGCACCCTTTCAGCAGTTCGATAGCAACGATCTGAGCGAACCGATTGGTCCCACTGCAACATCTGTCGAATTTGACAATGTGCCCCGTGTCCAAAAAGTGATTGAACGTCCTTTTGTAAAACCAGAGAAAGTCGAAACCCGCCACAAAAGTAGATTAGTGAAGTTCATTGAAGCACAAGAGGGACCCCAAAGGATCGTTTATTGTGTGGATTTGTCAACGAGTATGCAGAACCTACCGCCGCACAAACTCAAGAAGATTATAGACCTCATGCGGGATTCGCTCACTTTCCTTGAGCCACACGATAATTTCAATATTGTTGCATTTAGTACGGAACTGATTGTCTATCAGACAGGCTTTATACCTGTGACGGCGGAGGCTGTATCCGCATCGTCAGATTATCTTGCAGACATCCAATCCCACATCCATACAAAAGGCACCGATCACGATATGCTAACGACACTGACAGAAACCGCGAAGACGGATCCCACCCTTGTCGTTCTTTTTAGCGATGGAATTCCTACCACTATTGAGGGTCCGGATCTGACGCTCGTCGGTCAATATGCCACAGGCAACGGACGCATTTTTGCTATGGGGATCGGGATGTCTCCCAATTTTCCCGGGGCAGTTATGTTGAAGCAGTTGGCGACGGTGAGTGAAGGCGATCTCTGGCTCGTTGATAGGTAGGGCTAACATGCATGAATCCAGTCTCACCCGTGCTGAAAACATTGCCAAAGGGTTGTATCCACACCAAATAGAAGGGATCGCTTTTCTGCTCGGTCGTCGGCGCGCGCTCCTCGCTGATGATATGGGACTCGGCAAAACGCGTCAATCGGTAATTGCGATGGTTGAGGCGGAAGCAGAGGGTCTCTATCTTGTGATCTGTCCTGCTTCTGTCAAACGGAACTGGTCTCGCGAAATCCAGATTGTTTTCCCGGCAGCCGAACCTGTTATCGTTGGGCCCGCCCCGCTCCCAGCAACGGATTTCCGGGGCTGGGTTATCATCAACTATGAGATCCTTGGTAAGCATCTGGAGGACCTGCTGACATATCAATGGAAAGGCGTTGTTTTTGACGAGGCGCATTACCTGAAAAATCACCGGAGTCAACGGAGCCGGAACGCCGCTAAACTGGTAAAAGCGATCCAGCATGAACCCGTAGTCCACGCGTTAACTGGAACACCGATGACAAACCGTCCCCGCGACCTTTTCCCACTATTACAGTTGATGAACCACCCACTCGGTAAGAGTTTCCTCAGCTTTGCGAAACGCTATTGTGATGCGTATCAAGGGGATTTTGGCTTGGTGGCAGATGGTGCAAGCAATATTGAGGAATTAACCGTGCAGCTCCATGGGGTGATGTTACGGCGCACCAAAAACGAGGTATTAGATCTCCCACCTAAGGTGCGAACATGGTTGGACATTGAACTTCACCCTTACGCGATTCAACATTTCAACAACGCCGTCCGAGAATTCCTAACGAAGTTTGACGCGCCTGAACCCATAGATACAATAGGGAATCAGCCAGAAAACATGGAGCGGCGACAAGCAGTTGGTCGGTTAACGACAGCGCGTCGAAAACTGGCATTTGCCAAATGCCGACACACAATCAAATTTGTGGAAAACGCCTTGGAACAGGGTGAAAAGGTGATTCTTTTTACGACTTTCCTCAATACGCTGGAGCGTTTTCACAAACACTTCGGCGACCGCGCCGTTTATGTCTTTGGAGAGGTTCCGGCGGAAGAGCGGCAAAACCGTGTCGATCGGTTTCAGAACGATGAAACCGTGAGGCTTTTCATTGCGAACATGCACGTCGCGGGTGTAGGCATCAACTTGACGGCTGGTCGGCAGGTTGTTTTTAACGATTTAGATTGGGTGCCTGCGAACCACTGGCAGGCAGAGGATCGCGCCTATCGGATCGGCCAGACAGGAACGGTCAACGTCACCTATATGATCGCGCGTGGCACGGTGGACGAATTTGTGAAGACCGTATTAGAGACAAAAGCTGCGCTGATGGATGCGCTCGTTGAAGGTAAACTTCTGATACCTGGTGAAGATGGCGCGTTGCAACCGGATGTGCTCAGTGAACTCAAGCGGATGATGAATGCGCTCTCCGTACATGTTGATGAAGTTGAAGAGCCGCAGCTGCTGGATATGCTCCAAAAAGCGAGCGAGGCGTATCTTGAAGAAAACGCGTCACAGCTCCGTGAAGCAACACGTGCGCAGCTGCGTCCGTATTCCGAAGAAGCCATCCGCACCTTAGCACAAGTGCTCGCGGGGCCCGAGCGGAGTGTCTATCATGCCGAGAGTTCATCACAGAAAGGTAAGTTCTATACATTGGAGGTTGTCGGTACAGATATAACGTGCGATTGTCCGGGCTTCACGCACCGTGGCAGTTGCCGACACGTCCGTCCCTTGAAATCCGCCCTCGTTGCGGACAAACCTTTGCCAGCGGCGTATCAAAAAGTTTTTCCAGATTAGACTCGAACCTAACCTATCACGCGAATTCTCAAAATTGTCCGAACGGGCAACCAAGCAAGCAGCTACAGAAAATAGGAGTTGTTAAAAATGGAACATACAACCTGTGTCGAACTTGCAAATTTAGCGGATCTGATCTTAGCAAAAGCGGGGGTTATCGATCCCAAAAAGGTGCGGCGGCTTACCGTCGAAGACGCGCTCGTTGATACTGGAGCGACAGGACTCTGTTTACCTAAATCGCTCATAGAGGAGCTCGGACTCACACCGGTAGGGACATCTACGGCGGAAACCGCCAACGGCATCGTAGAGCGCACTATCTATTCAGAGGTGGAATATACTGTATTGGGACGCACCTATTCCATCCGGGTGACAGATCTTCCTGAATATGCGCCGGTCCTCCTCGGCCACATGATATTGGAAGCACTTGATCTTTGTCTTGACATCAAAAAAGGGCTCATCCACAATCCTAATCATGACGGTGCATGGACGGTTCGGATACTCTGAGCGGTTATCAATTTGTTGTGTTTGGAAAATAACTATATCCTATGCGACTTTTAGTATCAATCACTCTTATCTTTTCTATTGTTAGCGGTTTCGTATTCGCGGATTCGTGGTTGTGCGGCACACCGCTCCTCCATCAAGATCACCTCGCGCAACACCCGCCTGAAGCAGTGGTTGCCGCTGCCCCTGCCGCCCCCGTTCAAATCGGACACACAGAACGGTTTTTTATTCATATTCCAGAGACAGAGGTAACCGCCACCTGTATCGCTAAGAGCAAACATCTCTACGTGTATGTTGATAATTCGGTACGTGACATGATCACTGATGCCGAGGCTGTCGCAATTGCAAACGAATTTGACACACGCATTTATCCAAACGTCCGAAAATGGATGGGAACAGAATGGAAGCCCGGCATCGACAGAGACAATCACATAACGCTATTGATGCATGATGTCGGTATGAACGGCTCAGGACTTGAATACGGCGGTTATTTCGCACCCGTGGATCAGCTGCCTACAGCACCGAACAGCAACCGGCGTGAAATGCTGTATATGGACGTTTTCCAATTCAGAGAACGCTCCCGACATACCTTTTATAGCAGCCTCGCGCATGAATTCGCACATCTCATCAATTGGTTTCAAAACGGTGGCACAACCGATCAGCGGTGGTTAGAGGAAGGCACAGCCTCTTTCGTGGAATGGGCAGTTTACGGCACAGTACATACTATTTTTGTTGACGGTTATCTCACCGAACCCAGAGTCTCGCTCGCTTATGCAAACACCAGGGATGTCTATTACGGGGGGGCTTTCATGCTCATGCTTTATCTCTATGAGCAGTACGGCGGTTCCGAACTCATCCGGGGAATCATAAGCACAGACACCCTCGGGACACAAGGGATTGACGCTGCCTTAGCGGGTAGTGGTCGCAGTGAACGCTTTCCCGAAGTCTTTCTGAACTGGGGACTCGCGAATTGGGTGAACGCACAAGCAGAAAACAGAAAACTCGGTTATGCTGCCTTGCGTAATCGGAACGTGACAGCTGCAGTCCCACGCGTCTTAAATTATCCGAGCGCGGCGAATAATATCCGTATCGACCAGTGGAGTCCCCACTATATCCGCTTTGAAAATCTGCCTGAGACCCTCGAGATAACAGTCGCCGGGACGGGGTCAGGCAACCTCTATGCAACAACCCTTTACCTCCCTTCTAATAGACGCGCAGTTATTACACCGATCCCATTTGACACCCAAAATAGGGGGCACGTTCGATCCGAAAGACTTCAACGAGACGGTGAGATCCTACTGATGGTGACAGCAGATGCAACGCAGACGTTCAATTATGTCGCTGTGGGTATGCGGACTGATTTTGAGATGGGCGCCCCCCGGGAATGGAGCTCGGATACGCTGCCTGATGTTGTGACGCACGCCCTCGGCAATCGTGCCCAACCGAGTCTGTTTCCCATAGATCTCAAGCCGGGAACGCAGCTGGAACCGATGACGCAAATCCATCTCGCAAGCGACTATACCGATGTTATTATTAGGGACGCAGATGTTCCGTCCCTTTATGCAGTGAGCAATTGGGGACTCGAAATATTTTCGCTGGCTGACCCCACGAAACCTGTGCGTATCGGTGAGATCGCTACACCGGGGCAGGCACAATCTGTGGTCGTCGATGGTGATACCGCTTATATTGCCGATGGAGATGCAGGAGTACACGTTATTGATATTGCCGTACCGACCGTCCCAAGCCTTGTCAAGACACTTGGAGGATTCACAGACGCACGCAAAGTCCAAATCGCCGATGAAAAGCTATATGTGCTTGGCAGGGAACGCGGGATGATGGTTTACAATCAAAACGATGTCCACAACATCCAAACACCGCGACCGCGAAGTTTCTTCCGCACCGGCGGTACGCCAATCAATATTGTTATCCATAAGGAGACTGTCTACTTGAGTGATGATAGACAGGGCGTGTACGTCCTCGAACCGAGTCCATTCGGCAATTTCGACTTCCGCAGTGTTGTGCCTATTCTCGCCGCCGCCTATGAGATTCAGGAGACAGCAGATGCTACGTATGCTTATGTCGCTTCGGGGAACCTCACCTTGGTGGATATGACAGATAGTCAAAACCCTGAAACAGATTTCCGCTTAAATACGCCAGGATTCGCAACCGGCATTCAACTCCGTAACAATACAGTTTATCTCGCGGATCAACAAGCAGGACTGCTTATGATTAACGTCCATAACCCGCAGCAGCCACAGCGAATTGCCGCACAACCTACGTTCGGCAATGCAACCGATGTCGTCATCCGGGAGGATTTGGCTTATATCGCTGACCGAAAAGGCGGTATTCAGACAATCGATGTCAGGACCCCGGCATCACCGAAGTGGGTGCATCGCTACGCATTTGGTGGCACTGTTTACGGACTTGATGTTGTCGAGACAACGGCAGATGAACGGACGATCTATGTCGCAAACGGCGTCGGGGGATTGCGGACACTTGAATTTACGAGCCCTTACCACGGCACTTTGACCCGAAATCTATCGTTGCCTGCGGGGACGCTCACTTCTAATAAACACTTCGGAGCGACGCGCTGTACTAAAATTCGCGTACACGACGGATACGGTTTTGTTGCTGCCGAGACAGGTATGTTCGTTGTTGATCTCGCGCAAAATACAATTGTGACGTTTATACCGACAGCTGCACCTGTTTCAGATATTGCGTTGCACGAAGGCTACGCCTATCTTTGCGCTGAATCCCTAATTGTCGTCGATAGTCGGGTTCCTCAACAGAGCAAAATCGCCTTCAGACGTGATATAGATGGAAGTGCTTATCGCATTGGTGTTGACGCAGCTTCGCCTTCCTACGCTTATGTCGCTGCACTTGAAGGTGGGTTGCATATTTTTGACATTACAGACCCTTCAGTCCCGCGTCCCGTTGGAAATTACGCCACACGCGGAAATGCAACAGGAGTTACGCTTGCACCGAGGCGCGCGTATCTATTAGATAGCGGCATCGGCGTTGCTGTGCTTGATGTGTCTGATCCGCGCGAACCGAGATTGCATGATGTCTATGAAAATGAGGCACTTCCGATTGATGCACAGGTCGGCGGAAACTATCTTTATCTATTGGATAGCGAAAACGTTCAGCTGATTGATACGCGCACGCTGACGGTTACCTCACGGTTTCGTGAACTCCAGTTTCCATCTGAACTAAAATTAACGGACACCGCCCTCTATATCGCAGATCTAAATCAACTCCGCATTTTTCGCGTGCATCCAGACGGCTACTCACTTGCCGTTGAGGAAACGATGCCATCTGATTGGATACCCGATAGCGTTAAATCTACCCCTACCAACCGTTTAAGCCAAAATTTCCCGAACCCCTTTAATCCAGAAACATGGATTCCGTATCAGCTCGCTTCAGATGTGAATGTGTCCCTCTATATTTACGATGCGCAAGGGCGGCGTATCTATTCTAAAGGGCTTGGCTATCGCAAAGCGGGTTCGCACACCGCACATTGGGATGGACGCAATGCTGCAGGTGAAACAGTCGCGAGTGGAGTCTATTTCTATGCCATTCAAGCAGGCGATTTCCACTCGACCCGAAAAATGCTCATCCGGCGATAAACTTTCCAACCTTAGCCAAATATTTCTAAATTCGGGGCAAATAACAAAAATTTTGTAACGCCAATCCGCAAAAGACGTTTAATAAAAAGATAATCCCTTCCAATCCCAATTAGAGAGATTTTCAAGGAGAATGATAACATGGCTAGGAACAGCGTAACAGGGCGTTTCCGGGATATTGAGATACTCTTTAGTGTTGATGGTGACGCTACTATTATGAGTGTCCGAAATTTGGTTAACCAAGAACGACAAGTCCGTGTAATGTATCAGAAACTTTTGATGAGTGGACTCGCCAATTGGATGCAGTTTCAGTTAACCGACACGCCCGTCTCGCGTCGCCTCCCTGCAGAAATTCTTGACGCATATCGCTTAACCTTTTTTGTTGATGATGCTGACCCCGTTTCTGCCCGCATTGAAAAAATATTAGCTGAATTGGAAGCCCTCAAACCTGAACAACCTGAGGAGAATGCTTCGGACCCCCTCCCTGAAGTGGCACCGCCTACATCTGAATCGCCAACAGAAATTCAGGACGACGTTCACAAACCTACCTTAGGGAGTCCAGCAGATATTGCGACCGCAGTGCCTCCGGCCCCTTTAGAACCCCAGAATCGTGAAAATGAAAGTTCCGTTTCAACACAACAGCTAAAAGAGCCGAAGCCAGAGATCCCAGAACCGATAAGAACAAGTATTGACGAGAACGAACAGGCACCGGAAAGCCAACCTGCTACGGCACCTATGGCATTGAAACTACCGCCAACGCAGGATGCCGTGTCTGTGTCGTCTATTATGGACTCTAATTTAGAATTTAAGATCGCAGTCCGGGCCCTGCCACCAAGCGCACGCGCGGCACAACAAAAAGCACAAGCCTCTGCACAGCTTGATGCTGCAGCGCCTAAAACCAGGTCGACATCTCTAAAACGCGAAGGCGTTTTTGGACAACTGGCACGAGCGTTGCGCCTCCCGGGCGGTGGTAGACGCGGCAAAGTTTACTATCAGCAAAAAGGCGAAGCTATTCAGAATGTATTTCAAGACCAACTCGCTAAGTTGGAGCGGGATTACAACGAGGGATATGGACTCAATCTCCTTGATTGGGATATGGACACGCTCACCGAGGCGGAGATCGCAATTTTGCTCATGAACCTCATGGTGAGCGAAGTCATCGCTTGGCGCAAGGAGACCGGACGCGCCACACCTGAAACAGAGCAGCTTGTCCAAACCCTCGATGAAGTAGATGAACGCCTCAGAAGGACACTCAAGCAGACGCGCGGTGTCTCCGCACCCTCGCCGACATTGTTTCCAGACCTCGCCGCCGAAAGCGCACGCGATTTGGAGAAAATTCAGAATGAATGCGATGCTTATCTGCAACGCTTCACGGGTAAACTGATCCAACAAGAGAAAAGACACGCAGAGAAAATTGATGTGCTTATCTTTAAAAGATTCCTCATCCAATTTATCCGGGATTTTCTCTTCGTTGAGGTAGCAGAGAGCACACGCGGGAGCGAGTTACCCGAACGCCTCCATTGGTTCCTCGACCTCGTTGATTCTGAAGTCATCCCGATTGAAGTCGGAGAAACGAAGGTTTCACCGAAGTATCATAAGGTCAAAGGCGTGCGGGCTTCTGAGTTGGCAACAGGGACAATCGTTGAAGTTGTCACAGCCGGATTGCAGTCCAAAGATGGCAAACGCGTCAGTCAGATGGCTGTTGTCATTGAAACCGAGTAAAACCCGCAGCATAGTCTGTTAGACGTACTATATTTGGATCGGAGTAAAACCGATGGAGACGAGCCAACGCTTAATTCAAAAGATCGCACAGATACCGCAAGTGTCCCTCGGGCATTTTCCGACACCGCTGGAGGAATGCCCGCGACTTTCCGAAGTACTCGGCGGCCCGCGCATCTTTATGAAACGCGAAGATTGCTCAGGACTGGCTTTTGGCGGCAACAAAGTACGGCAGCTCACCTTCACCATCGGCGACGCTGTCGCGCAAGGTGCTGATACTATTGTACACGGTGCAGCTTCACAATCCAATCACTGCCGACAAGCCGCTGCTGCCTGCGGTAAACTCGGACTCAACTGCTATTTGCGTCTCGCTCGAGACCATAAAAGTATCCTCCAAGGGAATCTGTTGTTAGATAATTTGGCTGGCGCGGATGTGGAGATTGTCGATGTCCCCTTCGGGCCCGAATTAGATGCTGTGAAGTACGAACTCGCCGAAAAACTGAAGGCGGACGGCATGAAACCTTATGTCGTCGCATCGCCGCGATCGACCGCCCTTGCCGCCGTGGCTTTTACAGGGTGTATCGCTGAAATCGCACAACAACAAAAGCAGTTGGGTATCGACGCAGATTGGATTTATACCGCTTCCGTCGGTGGGACACAAGCGGGACTTATCCTCGGCACTAAGACGCTTGGCATGAAGATGAAACCCTTCGGCATCGCGCCTATTGTTTGGGAAGGTAAACTCGAACGGCTGCGCACCGCTGCAAACAGTGCCGCCGAACTTTTGGAATTGGATACGCGTATCACCGATGCAGATATTCAGAATACAGATGACTATATCGGGCAGGCTTACGGGTACCTCACCCCCGAATGTATTGACGCGCTCAAACGCGTTGCCAAAACAGAGGGAATCTTCCTCGATCCCGTCTATACTGCCAAAGCCATGGCTTGCCTCATTGACCATATCCAACAAGGTAAACTTGGACGCGACGACACTGTTATCTTCCTCCATACAGGCGGTACCCCTGCTCTCTTTGCATATCCAGAAGAATTAGTTGCGGACTTGCACGCCTAATTAATACCCCTTTACGTTTTTCCTTGCCTTTTATCCAAAGTGTGCTATCATAATACGCATTGCTATCCTTAACCTTTTAACACAGGAACACACCGATGCTATTTCGCTTTTCGCTCTACGGATTCCTGAAGAATCAACGTTACTATGAGCCTTTTCTATATCTGGCATTTCTTGAAAAAGGGTTGTCTTATTTTATAATCGGCATCTTGATCGGTTTCCGGGAGGTTTGCACGAACTTATTTGAAATTCCCTCCGGCGCGGTCGCAGATCTCTATGGCAGGCGACGCGCCATGATCTTTTCATTCTGTGCCTATATCGCCTCTTTCGTTATCTTCGCGACAAGCGAATCGCTGTTTCCGTTGTTCGCTGCCATGTTTTTCTACGGTTTAGGCGATGCATTCCGCAGCGGTACCCACAAAGCGATGATCTTCGATTGGCTGCGCATTCAAGGACGCTCGGATGAGAAGACGAAGACGTACGGTTTCACGCGCTCTTGGTCGCAGATGGGGTCCGCTATTTCCGGTCTCATCGCAGGCGGCTTAGTTTTCTACCGTGGCAATTTTACGGACATCTTCTGGTTCTCTGTTATCCCTTATACGATGAATATCGTTAACTTCTTCGGTTACCCTAAGCAATTAGATGGTGATAAGCAGAGCGAATTTTCACTCAAAGCGGTTGCACGTCTGCTCGGAACCGCGTCCAAACAGGCAGTGCAATTCCCGCCGCTCCGCCGCTTAGTTTTTGAAGGCATGGGTTTTGAGGGGATGTATAAAGCCAGTAAGGACTATCTCCAACCGATACTTAAACAGGCAGCGATCGCACTCCCGCTATTTTTGGCATTAGATGAATCGAAGCGGTCTGCGTTACTCGTGGCGGGGGTTTACTTTGTGCTCTATTTCTTATCGTCGTTTGCGTCACGCAATTCGCATCGGATCTCAGATTGGCGGGGTGGCGACGAGGGCGCTGCCCGATTTATGTGGTGGGTAGATTTGGCACTTTTCGCACTGTTGGTTCCAGCGTTATGGTTGAATTGGTATCCTGCGATGATCCTGCTTTTTGTCGGATTGGCGATCCTTCAGAACTTCTGGCGACCCGGGTTAATTAGTCGTTTCAACGCGCAGTCCACACCGGAGATGAGTGCGACCATCCTCTCTATTGAGGCGCAATCGAAATCGTTGGCGACAATTATTCTCGCACCGTTGCTCGGGTGGTTGGTGGATTCGGTCGGTAGTTTCTGGCCGATCGGTGTTGTCGGCACATGCATCGCCCTTGCGATCCTAATCGTATACCGCGGTGAATTGGAAGCTATGCCAGAATAGAAGCAAATTATTTTGACAAAAGCCGCATCGGCTGCTATACTATTGGCATAACGACATATAAGGAGAAAACATTGTAAAATAAAAGATAGCGCGGTCAGGCGACCGCGCCTGATAAAATCGAATGAACCTTTTTAGAACCGTTCGGTCTTAACCTCGCCCCATTTGGTCGCCAATTTTTCTTTCGCATCAACAGGGAAGGGAGTATCACGATTCAGATCGTCTTCCGGTTCACCCTCAAAATATCGGAAATTATCGAGCCAAAAATCGACATCCGATTGGGCGATCGACAATCCGACCCACATATCTCTTTCAACATCCGCAGTGGCGTTGAAGGTGATATGATATTCCATCCACTCCGGTCCTAATAAATTGATCGCACCGCCTTGATAGAAAGTCCAAGGATCGTGTTGCATCTGGACGCTAAGTGTCACTTCACGCGGTTTCTCGGAACGCGCCCAAAAAATCACGGTATACGTCTCACCGGCTTTCATTGAGGCATCCCTTTGCTTCACCTTTGCATGCCAAGCCGTCCCAGTTGCCTTATGCCCGACGACTTTCAGCGACTGTTTCCCGTGTTGTGGGTTTCTCTTGTCGATCTCCATTGTGTAGAGACCACCACGATCGCAACATGCACCGTCCTCTAAATCCCAGGCAGCTAAATCCTCTTCAAAACTGTGGTTTTCCAGAAGGAGTTCTCCTTCTTTCCACTTGCCCCAGTCCTGTGGTGTGCCTGCAAAGGCACTCAAACCTACAAGCAGGGCAAGCAGCACGGCACTTATAATAATAGATTTTGTCACGTTAAATTGCTCCTTCATCGCTTTAATTGTCGCCTCGCATAAGGGATTCCACTTCGGGCAGGACTTGTGCAACTGCTGCCTGATCAACATTGTCAGCCACGCTGCTGTAACCTGCTGTGTGAATCATCTCTACGAGGTTTTGTCCGAGTTGTTCAATTGTCCATGCCACTGAATCTGGCACGCTCGCTTTATCGAGAGATCGCTGATCGTTCTTCCCAGAGGGATCGTAGTGGTAGTGTGGATTCTTACGAAAGCAGTCGAAACGGAGGAGTTGGATATTTTCACCGTCCGTTTCGCCGTAAACACGCACAGAGGGGCCGCCATCTGCTCCGAAATTACGGTCATCAACGTGGAGTTCAACGCCTCCGACTTGGAACACTTTTTCAGTCATCAATTTTTCCTCCAATTTACGAAAATGCAAACATATTATACATCAAAGTCAGAAATATGTCAATCAAAACTGTTTTTTGGCAAGGCGCGAAAAAACTTGCAATTTTCGAATATTAATGGTAAAATTTTAAGATAAAATGGTCGGATTGCGAATATTTTAACGAGGAGGAATAATACCCCATGGAAGTGAGAATTGAATACTGCACCGCTTGAAACTACAAACCCCGGGCAGCCAGTTTGGCAGATGCCTTAAAAGAAAAGTACGGTGCAGACGTTAAGACAGTTGATCTGATTCCAGGTAGTGGTGGGGCTTTTGAAGTCTCGCTAAACGGCACCCTGCTCTACTCGAAGTTAGAAACCGGACAGTTTCCAACAACGGAGCAGGTAACAACTGCGATAGACGCGGTATAGTTTGAATCGCATCTTTGGAAGGGCGGCGGCTTTTATTGTAGTGCCTCCGCCTCTCTTTTTTACTCATTCGACAGCAACGATTGCGATTTTCCATCGGTCTGCTTGCTGAATGAGTGCGTTGGCATCCATAACAAAAGTTCGCCGCGCTTCTACTGCCAACACACCCGCTTTAACTTCATGCAACATTGCTAATGTTTGCATGCCGACCGTCGGTACATCAATACGGAAATCGTGATCCTCGGCGGATGCTTTCGCAACAACCACACCCTTCTTTCCCAAGTTCCCGCCTCTTTTAATAGTAGCATCTGTCCCTTCAATCGCTTCAATCGCAAGGACGATCTGATTCTTAACGACAACAGTCTGCCCAATATCCATATTTGCGATCTGGCGTGCAGTTGTGATACCGAGCTCTATATCTGCTTGTTGGCTTGAAGTCGGTGGGCGCGCTGTTAAAACGCCCGGTTGTGGAAGAAGATCCTGGAGGTAACGGTCTTGCGGAAGGATAGTGAGTCCCTTGGATTCAAGATAGTTGAGTACTGCATTGACAATTGCGGCGGGTTTTTCACGGCGGTTCTGAACTAAAATTTTAATCGTAGTCGTATCTATTTGGAACGGACGCAGCAGGATGTTTTTTTCAACCTTACCGATAATCACGACCTCTCGGACACCGGCATCGAGAAGTGTTCGAGCGATCTTTTGAATCTGTCCGACCCCATAAGTATGAATTTCGGCGGTAATTCCGGCAAAGCGTTGTGCATCAGATTTTGTAATTTGGACGATAACAGGCTTCCGATCCTGGGCGACAGCGGCACGCGCCAATAGCACCGGCAACTCACCTGCCCCCGCAATAATCCCTAACTTTTCCATAATTTTATTCTGATGTTTTCATCAATCTTCGGACAGGAGCCCCCATGCTTTAGCTTGGGGAGGAATGTCCGCTCCTATAGTTAAAGTTAATGCGTGTGAGTGTTTTAAAATCAGATCGTTTCGCACCTGTTGTTAAGCGTTTGCCAGTTTCTAAACTATAAAGTGCAAACAAGCCTTTCGCATTGACGCCAGATAGGCGTGTCAAACCATATTTGATATGTTTAACCAAAGTGTTTTTGATTAAACCTTGACCTAATACAGTTCCACCATATCTTGAACGTTTTCGTCCTTTTGATTCTTGTTCTCTGTGCAACGTTCTGCGTTTGATAGGTATAGGGGATATACAAAAAATATCAGTATTATCAGGTATCTCTGTTCCACCTACAGTGTGATATGCCAGACACCAACTATCCACACAATGTGCGTCAAATATTTCTGATAGTTTCTTTGACGACTTCTTGAGACCGAGACGATCGCGTATCTCTTTGGTTTCGTATCCTTGTAGTGTCAGTAGTTTCCAACGCTTTTCTATCTCGGTATAGAACCATTGCTTACCGACTTCCAAAGGACTGAAAGATTGATTCCATTTATTCGCACGTTTAATTGTCCGTGCTTTAATGTCTTCTACACAGACGTGTGTGATAGGATAGAGTTTGGAAAGCCAGTCAAGAATACGCAACTTCCAATCCCACCTTGCACGTGTCCCCGCGGGCATACGTTCTTTGTTCGCAAGGCGGTTCGTTCTGTTTGGACGGTTCGGACACTTTCGGGAACGTCTGCCTCTACGCAACTCACGACGCTTTTCTACTTTCTTTCCTACCTTGTTGTGAGCATCCGCTTGCACATTCAAATAGGTATGTGACTCTGATTTGACAGTCCAGCCTTCTTTCTTACTACCGGGGTCTACACCTACACATATCTCTTGTGTCCATTCCGTCGTATCGTAGTTGAGTCTAATACAGAATATACCATTAGACCAATAGGGTGTTGCCAATCTTTTTTTGATTAGCATACCGGCTTTGTTCGGATGAGTTGGCATTAAGCGTTTACCGTCTTGACTCGTTACAGGAACAAACATACTTTGTAATCTCCCTTTCGGGTTATATATTGCCCCTTCCAGATCGCAGTATCAAAGTGGGATCAGACGAGGGGAGTATCCGAAACATAGTTGAGGCTGCCACGCCCAAGATACTGCGATATTTTACTGTAGAAAATAGTTTAACTTGTGGAGTGAACGTTTGGCATACGCTTCGCACAAGCCCCATGCTTTAGCTTGGGGTTATTGACCAGAAACCCAATATTTAAAAAGTCCGTTAACCCATTAGGGTGCGATTGGGCTGGCTAAATCCGATGCCACGTTTGGAGGTCTCAATAAATTCAAGAAGGTATTCAACTTCTGGAGTCGGTTCGAGTTCTTCCTTGACTCTCGCAACCGCATGTTTCAGAGGTATACCGGAACGGAACAAGATGCGGAACGCCTTTTTCAACGCTGCAAGCGTTTCAGGAGTCAGCTGAGACAACGGATTAATCCGCGATGTTCGGATGCCGATACGGTTGAGACTCCGTACACGTGCGGGTTGTCCTGCAGACAGCATAAAGGGTGGAATATCTTGGACAATCTTTGAGAACCCGCCCGCCATCGCCATTTTGCCGACACGCACATATTGGTGGAGCGCGGCATGCGCTCCCAACCGAACATCATCTTCAATCACAACATGCCCCGCAAGCGACACAAAATTTGCCATGATCGTCCTATTGCCGACGATAGTGTCATGTGCAAGATTAACCCAATTCATCAGCAGATTGTTGTCGCCAACGATAGTTGATCCCTCCTCAAATGTTGATCTGGAGATAGAAACGTATTCGCGCAAAATATTGCGATCACCGATCTTCACATAACTCCGCCAACCATCGTACTTCAAGTCTTTAGATTGATTCCCAATAGTAGCCCCGAAGAAAATCTCACATTCTTCACCAATCGTTGTCCATTTCTCGATCTGAACATGCGGACCTATTACGGTGCCACGCCCGATATGAACGTCTTCACCGATAAGGCTATAGGGGCCAACTTTGACGCCCTCTTCCAGGGTTGCTTTTGGAGAGATAATAGCCGTCGGATGAATATTAGTTTCTAACATAGATAGTCCTCTCTAATTCAGACAGATGCCAGGACGATGGATAGTTCAGCCTCAGTCGCAAGTTCGTCTCCTACATAAACCCGTCCTTCAATTCGCGCAAGCCTGCTGCGCAATTGGGCAACTTCTATTTCCAATCGCAGTTGATCGCCAGGAATAACAGCGCGTCGGAACGTTGCTTTACTTATTGAACGGAAGTAACCGAGTTCACCCTCTTTACCGATATCCCGAAGCACAAGCCATGCAGCGAGTTGCGCCAAAGCTTCAATCTGTAGCACCCCCGGCATCACAGGCTGCGTCGGGAAGTGTCCTTCAAAGATCGGTTCGTTGTACGTCACGTTCTTGATACCAACCGCCCGTTTTTTACTTTCATATTCGATGACTCTATCTACCATACACATCGGATGCCGGTGCGGTAACACTTCGTAGATCTCTGTTACCTCAATAGGTTCTTGAACCGGGGGCTGTTGAAGATACCCCGCCTCAGCGAGGGCTTGCACAAATTCAGCATGGAAGGTATGACCTGTCCGCATCGCCATAACGTGCGCCTTCGGGAGATGCCCAGCCAAATAAAGATCGCCAATCAGGTCTAAAACTTTATGGCGGACAAACTCATCGTCAAAGCGGAGCGGCGTGCTCGGTTCACCTGCTGCGTTGATAACCAGAACGTTATCATAACTGGCACCTTTTCCGATGCCGAGTGCTTGGAGGGCTTCGATCTCATTTTCAAAACAGAAGCTCCGCGCGGGTGCTATGTCACGGGCATACAATTCTGGCGTTATTTCAAATGTCGCTATTTGCGGAGTCGTTTGTGGGTGGGCGTAAACGAATGTCACTTCTAACGCATCAGCGGGCAATAAAACGAGTTGTCTGTCCCCTGACGAGAGTGAAAATGGCTCTGCCACCTCAATAAAATTCCGAGGTGCATCTTGTGAGATAAGTCCTACCGCTTGAATATTTTCCACGTAAGGCATCGCACTCCCGTCGAGACCCGGCGGCTCCTGAGCATCCAACGCTACGATCGCATTGTCAACACCGAGTCCCCCTAAAGCAGAAAGAACATGTTCCACGCTACTCACCGTTGTCCCATTACTGCGTAAGCTGGTGCAGCGTGGCAAAACGTCTGACCAGTTTTCCGGACATACCTTCACTTCCGGAGCGTCTGCTATATCCACACGCCGAAAGACGATACCGGAATCCACCGGTGCCGGTTTCAAGGTTAATGTCACAGGTTCCCCTAACATTAACCCCTTTCCTGTAATTGTTATCTCGTTTTGAATTGTTTGCTGTGAATCTGCTTTTTCCATTTTTTACCTACTACGGAAGTGCATCCATCCTATATTGTAAAGCATACCTAACGGTTACGAGAGGCACGCCGAATTTTTCGTATCATTCTATTATGCTCTGAAAGCGTTTTCGAAAAGTGATGTTTTCCTTCACCTATCGCCACAAAATAGAGATACGCTGTTTCTTCGGGGCGCAGGGTCGCTATGATTGAATCAATCCCCGGATTGGCAATAGGTCCCGGTGGTAACCCCTTATGTTTGTATGTATTATAAGGCGAGTCAACACGCAAATCTGTCCGCGTTAGGAGACGTTTCGGGTTTCCTAAAGCGTATAGCACCGTTGGGTCCGCCTGAAGCCGCCACTTTCGTTTAAGCCTATTATGAAAAACGCTCGCGATCCGAGGCCGCTCCGATTTAACTTGCGCCTCCTTTTCGATCACCGAAGCAAGCGTTACAACTTCGTGCCGTGTGAGGCCTAATGCTCGCGCCTCTTCATCATAAGTTTCAGACCACCGCTGTTTAAATTCGTCAAGCATCATCTCAACTGCCTTTTCAGCCGTTGTCCCTTTCGCGAACTTATACGTATTCGGGAAAAGGTAACCCTCTACGGTCTTCCCTTCAAGCGCGTACTGTTTTAACAGAGAAGGCGATTCACAAGCTTCCCGAAATGCTGCAGCCGTGCCGAACCCTGTCGTCTCCCAAAGTTGAGCGACCGCCTCTGTTGTCAAACCCTCAGGAACTGTCAAACTAACCAGCGTAACCTGTCCTTTTTCAAATTCATCAGCGATCTCCCACAACGCCATATTCCGCCGCAACGCATAAACACCTGCCCGTAAACGTCTACCCGTTCCCCTATGTCGGACCATGATATGAAACGCGTATTCGCTCCGAATTAACTTTTGTTCAGCGAGTCGCTTCGCAATTATGCGCGAACTACTGCCAATCGGCACCTCAAAATTAACAATCTCCTCCGAAGCGGTAGGCGGTAACATTAGGAATACGCCGATAGATACACCGATAAGGCAGAACGTGCCGAGACCGCAGAATGTCAATAGGCTTATCTTAATTATTCGCTTTTTTTCTGTTGACTCCATATTGTTGAAGGCACGCCTCTACGTCCTAACCGAAAATTAGGGATCATTAGTCGTGGCTGCTGTAGATGCACCCTCCCGATTCTGATTCAAATAGTCTGTGAGAATGATCACCGCCGCGACCTCGTCAACCATTTCTTTCTGTTCTTTTGCGTCTTTGTTAAGCTCTTGCAAGATCGCTTCAGCCTCGGCAGTCGTAAAGCGTTCGTCCTGAAATTCAATCGGGATGTTAATGACCCCCTCTAAACGTTGCGCAAACTTCTGAACTTTCTCCGCTTGTGGACCGATAGAACCGTCAAGTGAGATAGGTAACCCCATAATCACACGTTCCACCTTGTGGATAGAAATCAGGTCTGCGATAGCAATCAGATCGACCTTCCGATTTTTCCGAGTCAGCGTGCAAAGCGGATGTGCTGCAACACCGAGTTCATCGCTGAGAGCAACCCCGATACGTATATCACCGATGTCTAATCCGAGTAAAACTGACATAACAGCTCCCCTGTTTATCGCCTATCTATACTGAATCAGAAGCGACCTGAACGTAAGATAGACACTACCAATCCAAATCCGAAGAACGTCGCAGTTAAGTAACCCATAATACCGAGAAAGAACTTCCATTCCCAGAGTGCTACACCTTGTAGGATAATCGACGAACCGATAATCAGTGAGGCGATAATCACGCTAAAGGCAACGCGATTGATAACACGGTCAAACCCTTTGATAACCGCTTCAAGGCTCAGATGCTCCAACTCAAATTTAAGAGAACCACGCTGCAATTTTTGTAGGATACGCCGTAATTGGAGGGGCATATCGGATGCCAGTTCCGTGAGATCTTCCACAGAATCCACGAGCTGACGTTCCCAGCGTTTGGTGCCAACATTTTGGACGACGAATTGTGTGATATACGGTTGGCTGAATTTCAAAATATCAAAATCAGGGTTTAGTTTCATCACAACCGATTCCACCGTCGCTACCGTTTTGCCGAGCATTAAGAATGCCGGCGGTGTATGAATTTGATGCCGTAGGGAGGCGTTAAAAACTTCGTGAATCAGTTCGCCGAGACGCAACCGACTCGGCGGCATATTGAAGTAGCGTTCTAAAAAGTCGTTCATTTCCGATTTCAACGCCGCTATATCCGTCTCATCGCCAAGGATCCCCATCCGAATGTAACTCCTAACGACGGCATCTACATCTTTGGTCAGCACGGCACTGAGCCAATTGCAGATATGTCGCAACATATCGTCGCTGATCCTACCGACCATGCCAAAGTCTACTAAACCGATCTTGCTGTCCGCTAAAACGAAAACGTTCCCCGGATGCGGATCCGCGTGGAAAAATCCATCGTTCAGCACTTGTGAATAAAAGAGTTCCACGAGCGTTTCAGCGAGTGCCCCCCGGTTGAATCCCATCTCGTCCAATCTGGCAGTCGCGTCAATCGGCACACCGTCAATGCGTTCCAAAGTCAAGACACGCCGATTCGTGAATTCCCAATAAACTTTCGGAATCTTCACTTGCGGCGATTCCGAAAACCTTTGATGAAAGGCATCTGTATTTGCCGCTTCAATCGTAAAATCGATCTCTTTCCGGACAGAACGCGAGAATTCACGGACAAGTTCAGTCGGTTTGAAAAGATGCATCTCCGGGTCCCGATTCTCAAGCTGTTCTGCTAATTCCATCAAAAGATTCAGGTCGGTCTGAATAATCGCCGCGACGCGCGGACGTTGAACTTTAACGACTACCGGCTCGCCTGTTTTTAATGTTGCCGCATGCACCTGTGCAATTGAAGCCGCTGCAAACGGATGTTGTTCGTAGGTTGGGAAAACCTCCTCAAGGGGTCGGTTAAATTCAGTCTCAATCGTAGCGCGAACCTCTGAAAAATCAAACGGTTGAGCTTGCCGCTGCAGCTTCTGAAACTCGGTAATCCATGCCAAAGCCTCCTCTTGCCCAACGAGTTCAGAGAGGATGTCTACCCGTGTACTAAGCACCTGTCCTAATTTAACAAATGTCGGTCCCAACTCTTCAAACGCAAGCCTTAACCGTTCTGGAACAGATAACACTGCCGCTGAAACACTTTGATCTGAACCGCTTTTCTTGCTTCCGAAATGCCACCATTTCGAAGGTTTCTCGGAAGGCGCGGTCCCTCTCACCCTCGGTAACAACACCTTTTTGAACCTAAAACGGGTCGTACGACCCCGCTCAAGAATTTGGGAGATAATGTGTCCAAAGCCGTGTCTTGCGAAAACACTCACAATCTCAGGCAAGCGCTTCGCGCTTTTAAGTTTACGGTTCAAATTCAGAATGCGCATGAAGTTTCGTCTCTTTATGAATTTTATGATTCCATTTTAAAAATTTTACACGAAAAGTTGTGTGTAGTCAAGGAAAATCTCACATAGACAAAAATTTCGATAGAAACTTGATAAATTGTCGTAATCTGTGCTATAATTTCAGAATAATAAAACCAAGAAAGGATGGCAAGCGGTGCAATTGGCTATCAAATTTGAAGACGATAACCCAATTTCCAATCATCGCCTCTATTATGGCGATAATCTCTCGATTCTTCAGGAATATATTTCTGATGAGAGTGTCAACCTGATTTACATCGATCCGCCGTTTAACACCGGCAGGCTTCAACAGCGCACACAAATTCAAGTTGAAGCGGATGCCCAAGGGGACCGTGTCGGCTTCCAAGGCAAGACATACCGGATAACAAAAGGCGAAACGATACACTATTCCGATAAGTTCGAGAGTTTAGATGAATACTTGCAATTTTTACGTCCCCGTTTTGAAGAGGCGTACCGAGTGCTACACCCGCACGGTAGCTTTTTTCTTCATATCGATTACCGGGCGGTGCATTATTGTAAGGTTAGGCTTGACGAGATTTTCGGCTTAGAATCGTTCATGAACGAGATTATCTGGGCTTATGATTACGGAGGGCGTGCCAAGTCATGGTGGTCCCCTAAACACGACAATATCTTGTGGTACGCTAAAAATCCGAAGCACTATACCTTCAATTTTGAAGAGATGGATAGGATTCCGTATATGGCACCCGGTTTGGTCGGTAAAGAGAAGGCAGCACGCGGCAAAACGCCAACGGATGTTTGGTGGCATACCATCGTCAACACCAATGGAAAAGAAAAAACCGGGTATCCAACGCAAAAACCGCTTGGGATACTTAATCGTATCGTCAAGGTGCATTCAGCACCAGGCGACACGCTTTTAGATTTTTTTGCCGGTAGCGGTACGCTTGGAGAAGCAGCAGCAAGCCAAAACCGTTCCGCTATTCTGGTTGATAACAATATCCCCGCAATCAGGTGTATCATGGATAGATTAGAGGCTTACGGTATTGAACTCACTAATGCTGATTACCAGACACTCGGCACGCACACAGTGGAATAGATTGGGGGAATAGATTGGGGGAATAGATTGGGGGAATAGATTGGGTTGTGCATGCCATATTGACGCGAAAAAAAACGCTTTTTGGCTATCTTTTTCAAAATAGATGTTTCTAAATTGATAACTGTAACAGATAAGAGGTTTGCTTGCTATGTAATGATAGATGTAGGGAGGTATACATAATGAAAGGAATTAAGGAAATTTCAGAACAGATTCGAGACGGAATAACCGAGTTTATAGAAGCAGCAGAGGGTAGCCAATCCGTTGTTGATAAAACTATTCTTGATATGAAAAAGCGGCTTGCCGAGGCAAAGGATCTCATCGCTGGAGCGATTGCAGAAGGGCAGAGACTCAAACGCGCCTATCAAGACGCTAAGGATACCGCTGAAATGTGGCATAAACGGGTAGACAACGCTTTGGAGAAGGGCGACCACGTCAGCGTAAGAGAAGCGCAGCAACGTAAACAACAGCAGCTACGCCGCGCAGACGACTATAAACGCCAGATGGACGCGCAAGAGGCAGTCGTTGCCCATCTCAAGGCTGCACTTCACGAATTTTATCATCAGTTCCGAGACGCAGCGGAACGCGCCGAAACCCTTTGTCAAAGTCAGAAACAGGCGGATACGCGTGCAAAACTCTATAAATTGCTGTCCGATGAAATCGGGAACGATGTCTCTAAAGTCTTCAAACAGGCGGCACAGCGGTTAAAAACGACGGAAACCAAAGCAGAAATGTGGGAACGTAAGAGTCGTTCCACGACAACCGAACCAGAAAAAGCGGGAGACACCTCTAATCTGGACCAAGCACTTGCAGACCTTAAAGCTGATGTCTTGAGCAGTGGTCAAAAATGATTAACCTCTTGGAGTTGACCAAATATTTCGGTAAGTTGTGCGCCGTTGATGCGCTGACATTGCAGGTAGAGGCAGGTGAGATTTTCGGGTTTCTCGGACCCAACGGCGCGGGGAAAACCACGACAATCAATATGCTCACCGGCCTACTCCGCCCGACATCCGGCACCGCAACGCTTGGCGGCTACGACATTCAGCAGCAGAGTCTACAGGCAAAAGCGATCCTCGGACTGATGCCCGATACACCGCAGCTCTATGAAGCACTCACCGGTAGGCAGTTCGTCCGTATGATCGCCGATCTGTATGAGGTGCCACCGAAACAGTCCGAAAATGAGATGGGTAGCCTGCTTGAGCAACTTGAACTCGTTGATGCTGCTGACGATCAAATTAAAGGGTACTCCTACGGCATGCAGAAAAAGGTTTTGCTGATCTCGCTTCTCGTGCATCACCCGAAAATCCTGTTCCTTGATGAACCTACCAGCGGGCTGGATCCGAGGAGCGCGCGCACTGTCCGGGAAATCTTGCGTGAACGCTGTGAGCACGGCTGTACCGTCTTCATGACAACACACATCCTCGAAATCGCCGAACGGATCTGCGACCGCGTCGGTATTATCAGTAAAGGACGACTTATCGCTGTCGGAACACTCGCGGAACTACAGCAGAGAAAGCGTGAGCACCATGCACACCAGCAGACAGAAACGCTGGAGGATATTTTTCTCGATCTAACCGCAGATGCCTAAAAATTGACATGCTAAAAAATATCAAGGTTCTACTAAAAGCCGATTATCAGGGATGGGTGAATAACTTTAAACACAGCGGAGAGACGTGGCGGAAAGGCGTTTTCAAAGGCATCTCTTATCTCATTCTCATCGTCGCATTGTCTATATTAGGCAACTCGCTTTTCAGCCATTTACGTCTCACTGACGCAGAGCCCGCGCTGCTATTGGGGGTCATTAACGGTTTTATGGCATTCGGGCTTATTGTCGTAGCCAAAGAGTTGATGGAGGGTTCACTGAGAATTCTGTATGAGGCACCGGACACCGCCATTTTACACGCTACACCGATCCGACCCATAACGATTTTCGGATATAAGTTCGTCCACCTGACGCTCACGCGCGTGCTGAGCATCCTCTGTTTTTTGGGACCCCCGTGGATCATGTTCGGGTTGATCTTTGAACTGCCGTGGCATTTTTATGTAGCACTGTTACCGACGTGCGTGTGCCTGCTCATAATTATTGCAAGTTATATTACCATCAGCGTCATGTTGATTACGCGCTTCTTTTCGTCCGGAGGCCTCCTTGCAACACTCAAGGTACTCGGCATAGCCGTCAGCGTGACGGTCGGTTTTCTTTTACCGTTGACGCTATTTACAACGTTTGATTCGATACCGGTGAAGCAGTTTTTGCTCGATTGGATGGCCCCGGAAACAGAAGGCGCGAGTCCTAAATGGATCGGACAACTTCTATTGCTCTGGACGACTGAATCTACAATAGGGGTCCGATTGAAATGGATATTGGGCGGCATCGGCGGATGTCTCGCCTCTGTAGGGGTGGCAATACTCGCCGCGCACCTGATGTATCAACGCGGTTGGGAAAATATCCGCCTATTGAAGGCTTCCAAGCGTAAACCCGTACGGCGCAACGGCGATTCTAAAGCAGCACCGCTAAAAGGCATTGTCGTGGCACTCGGACGCGGAAAGATAAAAGCCATGATGCTCAAAGATTTTCTGATCTTTGTCAGGCATAGTGGACGGCTCATTGCGATTCTAATGCTTACGCTTTTTTTAGCCGTTCATATCGGGTTTTTGTTTATACAAGGCGGCAGTATGAGCACGGGTGAGGGGCTTACCGTGCAGATCGTGCTTTACAGCATCTTTATTACTTTCGGTATCAGTTGCAACGGGGTTCGGGATGAAGCGAAAACGTGGTGGGTGCTGAAATCTGCGCCTGTCACACCGCGATTGGTATTTACAAGTAAATTTCTGACATCACTTGTTTGCGCGTTGATTTATGCTGAGTTTTGGGCGTTGGTAGCGGTTTATCTGCTGCCAATACCAAGAGACAATTGGATGTCGGTGCTGCTGATACCTATCATGGTACTGCCCGCCGGATCTGCCTTGAACACAGCAGTCGGAACGCTGCCCTGGATGGCAGAACTCACGCAGCAACCGAAACCGGTTTCGCGGGTTGTTACCTTCGCCGTCACCTTCGTTGTTGATATAGGACTTGTGGTCGCACCAGTGATCGCGTGGCATACCGAAAGCACTGTCCTGCTTGTAGGATTGACAGTTATCCTCGCGGGTGTTTTCGTAGTGTCGTATAAGTGGGGGATAGGCAACCTTCGCAAATTGTTAGTTGCACAGCTCTGAACAAGGATTTATGGTGGATTATAAAATGTTGATAGAATATGAGGGTATCACACCCAATGTGGATCCGTCTGTCTTCGTCGCTCCGGGGGCGATGCTTATTGGCGATGTAACAATCGGTGAAGAAGCGAGCATCTGGTTTAATAGTGTGCTTCGCGGCGATTTAGAACCGATCCGCGTCGGGTGTCGCACCAACGTGCAGGACGGCTCCGTGCTCCATACAGACAAAGCGTTCCCGTGCCTTATCGGCGATGATATTACCATCGGACACGGTGCTATTCTTCACGGCTGCACGATCGCGAACGAAGCACTCATCGGCATGGGCGCGATCCTTTTAACAGGTTCAGTCATTGGAGAGCGTGCAATTGTCGCCGCGGGTGCACTTATTCGTGAGGGACAGGAAATCCCACCAGGCAGCCTGGCAGTCGGGGTACCCGCAAAAGTGCTGCGTGACGTTACAAAAGCCGAACTGGAACGCGCCCGACGGGGCAAAGATGATTACGTCTTACGTGGCAAACTTATGCTTTAATGGTTGTCAGTTATCAGTCGTCAGTTAAAAGAGGGCTCTGATAGCGACAACATAGAATCTTAAAATGAGGAGGCGGTTGAGGTTTATCAGTTGGTTTGGCAGTTACCGAAAACTATACTGATAACTGATAACTGATAACTGGCAACTACTATGAAACGAACATGTTTGATGATTGGTGGCAGTGGTATGGCAGGCGGCTGGATCCACAACTTCACCAATAACTTCAGTGATCGGATTGAAATCATCGGATTAGCAGACGTGAATACCGACGTTCTCGACGCACAGGGTGAAGCGTTAGGACTCAGTACCTCACAACGCTTCACGGACTTTAACGAGGCATGTGCAGAAGTCAAGGCAGATTTTTGCGGCGTGGCGACCCCACCCCAATTCCACAGTCCCGCAGCGATCGCCGCGATGGAGAACGGAATGCCCGTTATCTGTGAAAAACCGATCGCGGACACCTTAGATGCAGCAAAAGCGATGGTACGCACCGCCCAAAATACGGGTTTACCCTGCGCGATTATCCAAAACTATCGCTACGCGAACAATAAACAGGAATTGATCCGTATCCGTGACGAAGGCAGATTAGGCAGACTCCAGCATATTGTAGGCAGATACGCCTGCGACTATAGACGCTACCTCTCTTGGGGAAGAGATTGGCGGCACGATATGGATTTCGCGCTACTTTTTGAAGGCTCCGTACACCATCTGGATATGCTGCGGTTCCTCTCCGGCGGCGACTGTGAAACGCTAATCGGGTTTGGATGGAACCCCGAATGGTCGAGTTTCCAACACTACTCCAGCGGCTTCTATATGATGCGAATGGACAACGGGGTACACACCTCTTATGAGGGGAACAGCTCCGCCGCAGGGATCATTAATTGTTGGAATTCTGAACACTACCGGGCGGAATTTGAGCAGGGTGCCGTCGAAATCGCAGGCGGAAACCAGATGACTATCCACCGAGTCGGCGGTGAAACGGAGATCTACGAGGCACCACCTATCCCTTATTATGCACATCAGCATCTGTTCGATGAATTCCTCAATTGGCTTGACGGCGGCGAACCGTCTGATACCCGGATTGAGGACAACATCAAAAGTTTCGTGCTTGTCATCGCCGCAATGGAGACGAGCGTTGATGGACAACCGAAGCAGATTGCGGATTACCTCAGTGATTTAGACCTTTAACATTTACGAGTTCGCACTCGCGAAGGGTACGTGTGACTATGCTCAGTCCAAACCCCGAAATACCAACCGTCCTTGAGGACATTCCGGAACCGGAACAACGCGCACTACTTGAGAAGGCAGCGGCATGGATTGTACGGCGCAGGTTGACCGCGCCGGCAATTATCGCTTTAGAGACCTGCAAACCGCTGAACTTTTTGGGCAGTCAATTTTTGATTGCATTTAGTCCGTTTGTTCAAGCGATTTTCAAAGGCGAAGAATACCACAAATTCGCGCTCATCATAGAAAAAGACGCGAATGTTGAGCTCCTGATTGAATTGATTGAGACGCAGGCGTAAAGGAAAAGTAAAAATATGGCAGTAGAATTAAGAATGCTTCAGATGGATCAGACGATGACCAAAGGGAAAATCGGGAAATGGCTTGTCAAAGAAGGCGATACCGTTACAGAGGGACAACCCTTGCTCGAGATTGAAACCGATAAAGTCGTCCATGAACAGGAATCCCCCACTGACGGTGTTATTGCGCAGTTGCTTGCTGAAGAAGGTGCCAATGTCCCTGTCAACGCGCTCTTAGCAATTATCGGGGCCCCGGGCGAGACGGTCGCACGCGTTGAAGCGACAAGCGCGGTAGAAACGGTTGCCGACCCTGACATAGAAGAGATTTCTAAACCCGAACCTCCTACAACAGGTGCCGAGCCGAAAGCCTCGCCAGCAGCACGCCAACTCGCCGAGAAACTCGCCATCGACCTGACACAGGTCAAACCCTCTGGCCCCGGCGGACGTATCCTTGAAAGCGATGTCCAGCGGTATATCGACTTGCGGGAACCCGCACCGACCGAAGCCGCGCGCCTTAAGGCATCTCCGCTTGCACGGCGATTGGCAAAAGAGCAGGGTGTTGATCTCACTGCAATCGCAGGTTCCGGTCCCGATGGTAGAATCGTCCGAGATGACGTATTACAAGTTTCCGCAAGCACAGCAGTGGAGACCCCCGCAGTTCAGCAGGCAGCGGAAGTCATCGCTATGGACGGCATCCGTGGAATTATCGCGGAACGGATGACGCTGAGTGTCCAGACGAACGCCAGCGTCACGCTCCATACCGAAGTTGATGCGACGGCACTTGTTGAACTCCGCGCCATGCTCAACGAGAAACTACAGGCAAGAGAAGTCAGTATCACCTACACCGATCTGTTGATAAAAGTTGTAGCGAATGCTTTGCGCGAACATCCGCGCCTCAATGCAACGCTCACAGACGAAGGGATTCACTTATTGC
Organism: Candidatus Poribacteria bacterium; assembly: GCA_963668035.1. Classification (GTDB taxonomy): domain Bacteria; phylum Poribacteria; class WGA-4E; order WGA-4E; family WGA-3G; genus WGA-3G. Next base: position 4,878,771 of record OY764073.1, read on the forward strand.
AGGAAATCAATATCGGGGTAGCCGTTGCTTTAGAAGATGGTTTAGTGGTGCCGGTCGTCCGAGACGCGGATAAGGAGCGGTTATCGGAGATCTCTGAGCAGGTAAGAAATTTCGCCGAACGCGCCCGTAGCAATCAACTCACACCGGGCGAACTTCAAGGGGGGACCTTTACGATTACAAATCTCGGAAACTTCGGGATTGATGCATTCACACCTATCATCAATCCGCCGGAGAGTGCTATTCTGGGAGTGGGACGGATTCTGAAGAAGCCAGTCGTCCACGAAGATGAAATCGTTATCCGGAGTATGCTGACGCTGAGCTTAACATTTGATCATCGTGTCGTAGATGGTGCGCCTGCAGCGCAGTTTTTACAAACGGTTTCCGGCTATATTCAAGACCCGTATCTGTTATTGGTGTAGTGCCTACCAATATTCCGTCTGTAGAGATTCGACTGCATCAAAATGTGTGTCTCGCGTGACAAGAATCAACCCGCGTTGCAGAGCAATTGCTGCAATCCAGATATCGTTGTCTGGAATGAGGCGACCCCGCCGTCGCAGGTTATCCTTGATGATGCCTTACCACCGAGCTGTCTCTAAATCACAAGGAATAACCCGAAAATCTTGAAGGAGGCGGTTGACTCGCGTAAGGTTTTCTATAGGTCTGCCCGATTTCCTCGCCCCATAGCAAAGTTCACCTACTACAGGTGAAGGTAAGAATACTTGACCAGCATTTCGCCTTCTTGCTTGGATCGCCGCTTCATCTGCAAACATTGCAATAACAATATTGGTATCCAACAAGTATTTACCACTCTGAGGCATGGACTTGCTCACAATCTTCCTCAATTGCTTGTTTCATTTCTTCAAGATCTTCTAAGGGAATCGTTCCGGCAAATTTAAGAAATTCCTTAATAGATGTCCCTTCTGGCAGCTCACCCGAAAGTTCCATCGTGAAATCCAGAATCTCTTGCTGTTGTCCGGGCGAAAGATTTTCTAATCGCTGTACAATCTTTTGGATAGTCGTTGGGTTTTCCATTATGTTGCCTCCTTTTTGATTGGGGGCTGGTGTTTTTGTCCGTCCCGATCTCTTGAAAAGATTTTATCATAGGTCGTATGGGAAAATCAACGCTTTTTGGTCCGCTAATCGAGACATTTACAGCGAACGCTCAAGATATATCACATCTATAGTAAAGTTTAGAATTAATAGGACACCTTGTGCCGGTTCGGTTAGGAAACCGAACCTACCGGAGGATGAAGTGTCTCTTTATTTTTACGATTCACTATAAATTCCTCCCAATAGGACTTCTGTATCGCCCGCGAGATGTTCTTCAAGGAGCATTCGGAGTTCTTCTAAAACGAGCAGAATATCTTCCTTGTCTGCTGTCTTGTCAGAATAGAGAAGTTGTGCAGCATCTGACAGTTTCCCGCGAAGAAAAGACGAACGAATTCGGTTACGTCTTGCAGCAGTAAAGTTCTTAACAAACTGCCGCCTGCGGGCATCGATTCCCAATAAAGGCTTTGTCTCTGCTTCTTCAGCGCGTTGCACCTGAGGCTCAAGTTCTGTCAAAAACGAACGAAGCACTTCTTTCGCCTCGGGTATCTCCTTTGCCCTATTCACATCGGAATGTCCTGCCATTTCCAATTTAGTGTGAATCGACAAGGTATTGATAGCAAAGAGAAGTTTTTGATTTTCGTGAAAACTTTGAACGGCTAACTCTTGTGGTTTCATGGTTTTCACTCCTATGTTTATCTTTCAAGTACTTTTGCGAAATTCCGCTTACTGAATACCTGAGGATTGCCTGTGAAGCACAACTTTTGTGTCATCAGTCTGCTTAAGTTCAAATGGAGATTCTCCGTGGAATTTCCTGAGAATCACGGCTTTTAAGTGCGTCGTCTGTGCGTTTTAACTCAAGTGGAAGCTTCTGAGCTACATTGGGATTAGAAAAATTAAGATGGGTAGAAGCATACACTGCCTCAGTTACGCGAACCATATTAATGTCGTCGCTCCGCCCCACGAGCATAACAGGTGAGGCTGTTCCCTGCCGCAATGTTGGATATCCGGTGGTGTTAAGAACCACGGTGCCATTGTCCAAGAAAATCGCAGTGCCCTCAAATATCTGCTCAATTCTGTCTATCCTTATTCTTTCCCAAAGGCGGATTCCTTTCTTAATGCTCTTGTGGAAATCTACTACATCTACCTCTGCTGCTTCTGACAGGAGTTTCTTTTTAATTAACTCCTTTTTTGCATTGTTGATACCATCTAATTCGCGGCCACATTCGCGGCCATCACGTAGGATCAGAAGAGAACGAGGCATTTGAAAATCGAGCCGTTCTGCCGCCTCCTTGAAGAGTTTCACAATTTTTTCGTGTAGAATAACTTCATTAACCATATATCACCTCTCCTTACTATCGCAGCTTCTTGAGTTGCTGTGTAAGAGTTCCCCATTCGTCATCTGTGAGCGTCATAGTCTGCGCTTCCCTCAGAAATTGTTGTGCCGCCGGGTTCTCACTGATGGCTTCCTTTATCGGTGTCGGCATCTTTCCAGTCATTGCAAGTAAATTATCTGGAGGGACACCGAGTGCTTCACAGATTTTGACAATAGTATCCGCAGCAGGGGACGGCATCCGGTCATTCTCAACCTTACTGATATAGGAAAAGTCTACACCCACTGCAGCTGCCAGTTGACGTTGGGTTACACCTTTGCTCCGCCTTATTTCCTTGAGAGTTTGTCCGAACGTTTTGGTTTTCATGGTACCTCTCCACTCATACATTATAACATAAAGTTGAGTTGAATGTCAACACATTTTTAATTATAACATAAAATTGCACTAATTGTCAAAAAAAATATATAATTTCACCAGGTCTTCAGAGATTTTGAATAGAAGGTAGCCATTAGAAGGTAGCCATTCGGCGATCATTTATGCCGGACGCTTACGACTTAACAGTATCCCACACCGAGCCTGAATCAAAATCCGATGTCGTGATAAGATGCCCTTGACGCAGCCCCCCATTATCAAGCAGATCACTCCAATTTGCATCGTAGTTAACATCTAAGCGCGTGACACCCGCTAATCGTTCATCTCCAAGAATTTCTAATAACTGTGGTGTATCGTCCGCACCCTCTGTCACGTTACGGAATATCACAACTCGCGTACCGCTTCGGACAACTCGGTAGACCTGTTCACCAAAATCAAAGCGTAACCGCCGCTGAAATTGTGTGAAAAATGAAACATCTCGCGAAGTTTTTCGCGAAGGGTGTTCAGCACTTCCATTGTCGGATTTGATTCAGATGTTAGCATAGTGTTTTTAGATGTATTCACCAAGGCGCAGCCCCTCCTGATCCGCCCATTTTCCTAAAAGATTTTTCTCTTTAGGGGTCGGTGAACGATTCCCTTTGCCCCGAACCTGACGGATGACTTTCGCACGCGGGGCAACCTCAATCGTCAAAATCTTGCGACATCCGTTTTCATCTTCAATCTCCATCGTCCAGATAGAGGAGCGTCCAGCGTGACAGGATCCCGCATAAGTTGAGACGCAATGCTGCATCGCCCGACCTTCGTCAATAAGTTCGTCACTGCTGAGCAATTCCCGGATAGACCAGAATCTCATATTGCGCGCCGCTTCACTCCCTTCCAAAGTGTGGAATTCACCGATCCCTGAGCGTGGCCACTCAAGTTCTCCACTTTTCACTTGTCGACCGAGTTCGCCGTGCCACGCTTCAACTTGACGCAGCAGCGTCTCAGGGGTCCGGCCGCGCATGCTGAAGTTCGGTTGCGCGGGTCCAATTTCCCGTGCAACGCCTCTCTCAATGAACACCCGCTGGTTCTCGTATCGCTGATGCCAAATGTAATCAACAATCGGATTCACATGACTAACATCCAACATCGGATTTGCAATAAAGAAGCGAATCACGTTCACCCAAAAGTCGTCGTTGCTAAAGCCTCGAGTCAGGCGTGTTTGCCGGAGCGCGTCCACCAGATACCGATCCCCACCGAGGGCGTGGACTTGTCCCCATCGGAGTGCTTCCGAAATGGTGTAATCCTTCGGTGCCTTAAGAAAATGGTGCGCCATCTTTTTCGTGAGCGATATAGGCAGATCGTGAGCGGTTCGGATATTTTGACCGGTGCCGATGTGTTTAAACCAATCCTGATGCAGGCGGTTGCCACTAAACCAGACACTATCCATGAAGAGCGGCACCGCATAAGCAGCGAGGAGGTGTCGAGCGAGTTCGGAAAATTGCCGGTCGCGGTTATGCTTTTTGACTTTCCATGTCTCAACAGAGCGTACCCAACTTTCATGATGGTTGGCGAGTGCTGCGATGCCTTGAATATAGGCGACGTCCTTTAGCAGGTCTGAATGGTTTTCAAGGTGTAAAAGGAGTTTCAAAAGGGCTTTCGGGGCGATGCTCGCCTCAAAAGCTGCCGAAATCGCTCTGAGAACCGCATTCTGTAATTCTTCTGGCCGTAGCTCTTGATTGTATATTTTCGGAAGAATCTCTCTCAAGTTCCGGTCTTTCTTATCTTTCGCCATCACTTTGTCGGCGCGCATGCGGATCATAGCATCCTGTTCGTCTCGGCGTTGGCGTGAACTTTTTTCCAAACCTTGATTAAAATTATGGGCGCGGCACCATTCTTTATACGCCTCAACCGAAGCCATACCGAGTTGCCGAACATGCTCCTGCATTTCCGATGAGCATTCCTCTATTCGCATTTTTTTCTGACGTTGTTTTCTCTTTTGTGCCATCAGTTCATTCCTATAGTTAGTTATGAATACTTTCTGTTACGAGGGATTTCCTGTCGCTTTCCAATTGCCTATGGTATATTTAACCCGACTGACGAGGATATATTCCAATTTTTTCAAGGGACTCTGGATTTTTGATATTGAAGTCCATTTTATCAACAGTCAGACGAATTGTCAACACCCGCTGGTGAAAATCGCATAGCCGTTTAATTCTCTGGAAAACTTTCCAGATATATGTTATCATAAACAAAATAACCACAACATTCAACTAAAATACAGGGCTATTCAATTGTCCCTATTCACTTTACGTATGTGAATTTTTTCGATTGTAGGAGCGAGCTGTGCTCGCGATCTTTTCCCAAGAACGCTCACCTATGTAAAGCAAAACCAAGATCCAAATCGTACAATTGAATGTCTCTGACTAAAATAACTGACGAGTCTAACAAGAGCTAAAGTTTGGACAATTCGTGTTGTGTGTCCGTTGAATTTTCAAGGGATTATGTATTTTCTGTGAGTTTCTTATGCGGATGGAACTCGTAGAAAAATACCGCACTCCAGCGGAGTGCTATGTCTATAGAAACCCAATGTCGAAGAACTTGCACTCCAGCGGAGTGCTATGTGTAATGCCGACATACCGCTCCGCTGGAGCGGAAGCCTCGGTTTGTCCTGCTGCTATAGACATCTTGCTCCGCTGGAGCAAAGAGGTTTTCTGTATGGTGTTGGGTCTTAGTCGTTGCCTTGAACAGATGTGATGAACCCATTTCTTATATGGAACTCACTTTTGAAAAAAATTGTCCAAACTTTAGTAACAAGAGGAGGAATCATGTTTTTGGCAAAACAGCACCTGAATTACATCATCACTATCAGCACTATTATCGCGCTTAATTTCGCGGTGATAATGACAAGTGATGCGAAAATTGATCAAGATATGATTCAAGGTATGTGGACATTTGAAGAAGGCGCAGGTGAAACCGTTAAAGATCTTTCTGGAAACGGCAGCGATGGCGTATTTGTCGGCGACATCAAATGGGTGAAAGCCAAATTCGGCGGTGGTATAGAATTCAGTGGCGTTGCGGCACAAAACCATGTGCGTATCGGAAAGACAAGAGATGCCGATAGTTTGGCAGCCTTGAATTTTAAAGACTCTGAAGGTTTCTCGATCCATGCCTGGGTATATGCAGCCGAACCACCGAATGGCAAATGCGTTATATGGAAAGGGCATGGCTGTTCAAGCTGGTCGCAGTATCTACTTGGCACCGGTGCCCATGAAAATGTCGGCGGCAGAATTAACCAAGCCTCGTTTCATTATCGTATCAAGAGCGCGCCCGAGAGATTTGAAGCACTCGGAAATCCACTTCCCGAAAAGGAATGGGTCCACCTCGTTGGTGTATGGGATGGAGCGAAAATCTATATCTACGTTGATGGTGAACTACAGAACAGTGCAGACGCAGTCGGACAACCTTGGGACTCTTTTGAAGCCGTCTACATCGGCGCAGATGCGGGGTGTAATGCTGGTAAAGGACGGTGTCATTGGAGCGGAATCATTGATGAAATCGTCATTTTTAATGAACCGCTCACTGCGGATGAAGTGAAGTCACTCGGCGGTGGCATTGAAGGTGTTTTGGCGGTTGATGCTGCGGGAAAAATCACGACTACTTGGGGTAAACTTAAATCGGCAAAATAGGACGCTCTTGATTCTGTTTGACAGGAATGCATTGTCGGTGGTATACTATACAACGACGATCTTTCACGATTGTGTGGCTAAAATTGTACTGCCCCTTTACCTTGTAGGCGCGGCTTGAAATCGCGCCTACCGGAAGAATTAACGAAGCAATAGAGGAAAAAATGAAACAGATACAACGACTTCTCGTGATCCCACTCCTGTTATTAGTGGGATTTAACTTCAACTGTGACACAACAGGTCCGGTCGAGGAAATCATAGACACCTCTTCCGGTGAGGCCAATACGACAGGCACATTACGCGGCGAGGTGCAACCGATTGAAGGCGTATTGATCCAGGTCCGCTTACGAAAAGGCGAGCAGCTCGTGGCACAGATAGAAGCGCAGGAAAGCTACGAAATTAACGCGGTGGAAGCTGGGAACTATACACTCCAAATAGCAGCGGAAGGGTATAAAACAAAAGAGATGGAGGTCACAGTCATCGCCGGAGAGGTTGTTTCGCTTGACAAAGTGACGCTTATCGCGTCAGAAACCCCCGCTCCGCAAGAACCAGTGGTTGACCCGACACCCCCGCCGGAACCAGAACCGTTACCACCAGGTCAAGGGCTGAGTATTGGCAGCCAGGCACCAGCGTTTGAATTACCAGATGGCAACGGCAAGTTGCATGCACTCGCCGATTACACCGCGAATAAAAACGTTGTGCTTATATTTTACCGTGGCGGCTGGTGACCCTTTTGCAGAGGGCAACTCGGTGAGTTGCAAGAAAACTATGCGAAAATTCAAGCCGCGGGTGGTGAACTGATCGCGATCAGTGCCGATGCTGAAGCTGCTACCAAACAGACCGTTCAAAATAGTGGACTCGAATTCCCTGTATTGGCGGATAAAGACAAAGCCGCGATTACTGCTTACAACGTCGTTGATCAAGGCAATAAGCGGATAGCGCGTCCCGCCGCCTATATCGTTAAGAAGGATGGAACGGTCGCTTGGAAATCTCTTGATGGCATCGCTGTGCGTGTGCCAACGGCGGAAATTCTTGGAGAATTGGGTAAACTTTAATGAAAACTTATGATTCGGCTACAGCCAATATTATCGCCGACAGTCGAGACACGCTCAACCGTCGGCAGTTCTTAACGCGGCTCGCTGCACAGGTCGGCGGTATCGGAGGCGCGCTTGGCACACTTCCAGCGTTTGCACAACAGAGCAGCGGACAATTGCAACCGGACACTGCTACACAAGCAGTATCCCTTACGCCTGTCGTTGAGGCTATCGGTAAACAGGTTTGGGAAAACGATCAGCTCAATGAGGATGCCGTGAGTGAACTGATGGATCAGGCGATGATGAAACTGACCGGACGTTCCTCCGCGAAAGAGGCGTGGCGCGATATTGTGCTACCCGACGATATCGTCGGCATAAAAATCAATCCGCTTGCCGGCCCGAAACTCAGCACACATTCTATCATCGTCGATAAAATCGTTGAGGGGTTATACGGGGCAGGGGTGCTTCGGAAACAGATTATCATCTGGGACCGGTTTGAAGAGGATCTCTTGAACGCCGGTTATCCAATCAAGCAAGATGAAACCGATGTGCGAACCTTTGCCTCTGACACCGAAGGCATCGGATATGACGATGAAGTGTTTTATGAGAGCGAGAAGGATAGTATGGCGCGTCGAGAGAACGAAAGCACACGTTCCCGGTATTCCCAAATTGTCACACAACAGGTTGATGTCCTCATCAACGTCCCTGTCTTGAAGCACCATGCGATGGCGGGCGTGAGCGGATGTCTAAAGAATCTCGCGTTCGGGAGTGTGGATAACACGCGCCGGTTCCACGGAAAACCGATCTATTGTAACCCCGCTATCGCTGAGATTCTTGAGCATAAGGTCCTGAAGGAGAAACTTGTTCTCAATATCGTTGATGGACTACTCGCCTCGTTCGACAGGGGACCGACATATCACGCCGAAAGCGCGTGGCAATACGGTAGTCTCTTTATCAGTGCCGACCCGGTTATCCTTGATGTGCTGGTGCTTCAGACTGTCAACCAGAAACGCGAGGAGATGGAATTAGACTCTGTGTCTAAACTCGCCAACCATATCAACACCGCGAGTAAGCTCGGTTTAGGCACGAATACGCTGGATCAAGCGGAGCTTCGGAAAGTTGAGGTTTAATTGTGTCATACAAACACTTTTTTCTTTTGATGCTGCTGGGTTTTTTCTGCATAGCTGTCACGTTTTCAGGATGCACCGTGTCCTTCACGCAAAATGAGGTACTTCAACTCAGCTTATCAGAGTCGACAAATGAGGCGATGTCAATCGTTGCCGAATTTGAGGCAGGTGAGGCAGAAAATGTCTCCGGGGATGTGACGCAGAAGGCTGGCAGTGTCTGCGCAGGTGGCGCGTGTATCATCTATTGATGATTTCATTCCAATCCCAGAGAAGGACCGTGCCATCGTCGCTGCCACTGGCAAGTGTTTTCCCGTCGTGCGAGAACACAAGCGTTTCTACAGGTTCCGTATGCCCGGAGAGCGTTCCTAAATTTTTACCTGTTTCTACATCCCATAACTTAATCTCGGGGCTCCAAACTTCCATACCCGATCCTATGAGCACAGTGCCATCAGGTGAGAAGGTCAATACGTCTCCGAAATTTGCGGGGATTGAGGACGGTTCAGCTTCTACGCCTGTACCAAATTGCCACAAATAAACGATCCCTCGACTTAGTATTGCAAGGGTAATCCTGTCGGGTGAGAATGCCATTTGCTCGGCTTCTTGGGTTGAAATGATGGGAGGCGCGTTGAGGGCTTCTACATTCGACACTTGAACTTTACCGGTAGGTTCTAATGTAGCAATCCATTTTCCGTCGGGTGAAAAGACTGGATCTATCCATGGTGACCATTGCGCATCAAAACGGAACAGTTGAGTCCCTGTGTTAATATGCCATGCTTGAATTTCTCTATGACTGGCGACTGCAAATATATCGTGAACAGGAGAAAATATCAATTGTGACGCGCTACTCCTAACATCTTGCCACGGTCCCGGAATTTCATTTTCCGTGGCGATCTCCCATAATTGAAGGAGCGTCCCACCCTGAAAACTGCCACTGTGACCGAAACCATCTGGCTTGAACGCAACTAAACCGCTGCTCCCCTCTCTCACAAAGTAGGTTGCATCCGGTGAGAGTGCCAGCATACCGGCAACATCACATTGCCCCTCGCTGAAGGTAATCAGTTCACGCCTTGTCTGCAGACTCCATACGTCTACAACGCCGTTAAAGGCTGCAGTCGTCAGGGTCGGGTTCTCTTTAGAGAATGCAACCGCTTTTATAGATTCTATATGTCCGCTTGTAAAGTTAATCAGTTGTTCTCCGGTGAGCGGATTCCAGAACCGAATGGTGCCGTCCGCGCTTCCGCTGGCAAGGCACATCCCGTAAAGTGGCGTGCCTACAGGCGCGAAGGCTAAAGCATTGATGGTACTTTCATGATCCCAGATGGTCGCTCGTGCTTGTTGTGTCTTTAAATCCCAGAGTTTGATGACCTTATTTGCGTCTCCACTTGCAATAGTGTTCCCATCTTCGGAGAATGCGATGGCGGTGACCCAACCGTTGTGCCCCCTCAGTGTCCCCAGTTCTTTCCGGTTCTGTGTATCCCATAACCGCACCGTTTTGTCCTGACTCCCACTTGCGAGGATTTTCCCATCCGGCGAAAACGCTAATGCCCAAATCTGTGAGTCTCTGCCTCTGCCGCCCTCATGCCCATCAAGAGCCCCCTTTTGCCTACTTGTCACTGTATCCCATAAGTAGATCATGCCATTTCGGTCTGCGATAGCAAGGGTGCTGCCATCTTGAGAGAATGCAACGCTATCGTATGGATTATCCATACCCGATTCCGATATTTTTTTACCAGTGGCGGCATCCCAATAGGTAATTTCACGTGTATTTATACCGACAAGTATCTCACCATGAAATGTCAATGCGCCTAAAAAATAAGGTTCCCGAGTTAGCCTAAGAGTTGAGCGTTTGCTTTTCGTCTCTAAGTCCCAAACTTGGATAATAGGATTATTAAACCCGCTGCTTGCAAAGGTTTTCCCATCTTGTGAGAAAGCGAGCGCATTCACTTGTCCGGTATGTCCTGTGAACAGTGCTGTCTCTTTTCCATCAGGCACATCGTATAGCCACACGGCAACATCGGTTCCCACTGCAAGACGGGTGCCATCGGGCGAAAACCGCATGAGGTTGATACCACCTTTTCCGAGGCGTGCGATCGCGCCTTCGGGTAATCCGACTTTCGTATTATCTTGTGCGAAACTGATGGAGACCATCGCGGCAGTGAAAAAAAGAGTGATGAAAAAGAGACGTTTGGTTTTCATGAAGGGTGCTCCTTATCTATTGTTCCCCAGCCTTTTTGTCGGTAATTTTCTTCCAATCCCAGAGCAGCACCGTGCCGTCCTGACTGCCGCTGGCAAGTGTCTGCCCATCCGGTGAGAGTACTAATGTTGTTATAGGTTCCGTGTGTCCAGTGAGGGTTGCCAATAGGTTACCCGTTTCGACATCCCATAATTTGATTAGGAAACCCCAATCTCCCCTTCCAGAGCCGATGAGCGTAGTCCCGTCGGGTGAAAATGTCAAGGTGTCATTAAAGACACGGAAATTGCTACGGATTACCTTGGGCTTCTGTTCTGCTGTTGTTTCTAACGCGAATAGATAGATACTCTCCCGACCCCCTAAAGCAAGCGTTGCACTGTCTGGCGAGAATGCCAATGCGTTGACATCCTTAATGTCGGGTGACATGATTTCTCGTTGTGTGGTAACATCCCACACCTTTGGGGTATGGAAAGGACTGATCAGTGCAAGTTTAGTTCCATCGGATGAGAAAGCCATTTTCCCGCTGGGGATCCATTTTTCTGTCTTGAGGCGAAACAGTTCGGCTCCAGTTTTAATATGCCACCCTTGAATATCTTCTAAACCACTTACTACGAGTATATTGTGGGGTGAGAGTGCAACCATTTTTGGACTGTTTACATCGTCTCGCCAAGGTCCGTGAATTTCTTCAGTGGTGGCTAACGCCCATACATGCGCTCTGGAGCGACCTTGGGAACGGCCAATGTACTCGAAGCTATATGGATTGAATGCAATCATTAGATTGTCTCCACTTTGACCAACAACATGCTTGAGATCGGGCGAGAACCCGATGACCTCAGTCATACCACTCTGTCCTATAGTGAAGGTGTTCACTGCTTGCAGCGTTGTTAGGTTCCATACGTCAATGATGCTGTTAAATGCAGCACTTGTAAGTGTAGTGCCATCTTCAGCAAAGGCGGTGGCGCTCACCCACTCCGTATGTCCGTTCGTAAAGGTAAGGCGTTCTTCCCCGGTGTTAGGATTCCAGAATCGGATTGTGCCGTCGGCACTACCACTCACAAGACATCCACCATAAAGCGGCGTTCCTTCAGGCGCGAAAGTTAAAGCATTGATAGTACTTATGTGACCGCTGAGTGTAGCGCGTTCATCACCGGTACTGGCATCCCACAATTTGATTATCTTGTTTACGTCTCCACTGGCAAGCGTTTTTCCATCAGCGGAGAAGGCGATGGCAGTAACCCAAGTTTCATGCCCTTTAAGTGTACCAAATTTGGTGCGATTTTCAGTATCCCACAAGCGGACCATCTTGTCCTCACCCGCGCTTGCAAGAATTTTTCTATCCGGAGAGAATGCTAACGCCCGAATGTCCAGTCTTTCTGCAGCATTGAACGGTTCTGAAAAGGTTGCCCAGCGGCGGTTTGTCGTTACATCCCATAATCGGACGATGCCATCTTTGTCGCCCGTAGCGAGAGCACCACTATCTTGAGAAAATGCTGCTGCCTTAAATAAATCAACGCTGAGTGCATCCGGTAATTTTTGACCCGTGTTGACCTCCCAACGTACAAGCTCACGGGATTGGTCCAGACTGATAAGTATTGTGTTATCTTCGGTGAACGCCAACGCTGCTATCGCATTGTGTTTTTCAGTTAATGTGAGCGTTGAAAGTTTGGTCCCAGTTTCCAAGTCCCACAACTGAATAATAGGGCTCTGAAATCCGCTGCTTGCGAGGATTTTTCCATCTGTTGAAAAAGCGAGTGCGTTGACTTGTCCAGTGTGTCCTGTGAACAGAGCCGTTTCTTTCCCACTTGGCACATCGTAGACCCACACGGCAACATCGGTTCCCACTGCAAGGCGGGTGCCATCGGGTGAAAACCGCATGAGGTTAATGCCGCCTTTTCCGAGGCGTGCGATCGCGCCTTCGGGTAATCCGACCTTCGTGTTGTCTTGCGCGAAACTGGTTGAGAGCATCGCGGCAGTGAAAAAAAGAGTGAAGAAAAAGAGGGGACCGGTTTTCATGAGGTTTGCTCCTTTGTATCGGTAATATTCAGACGCTGTGTCTTGCCTAACGTGCGTTCGATATAATCCAAGAGAGCAAATTCTGTGCCAATCTAAATAAGACAAGTATCAGGACCATTTAGTTTATATATTTGGTTTATATTCGTGAATATGTTTAACCCCTTTTGGCCTACCAAACCCGCTGGCGAGGTTTCCTAACCTCGCCAGCGCCGCCCAGAAAAGGTGAAAACCCCCAATAATTTCTTAAAACTAAATCGTCCTGGACAAGTATTGGTGGGATTCTGAACGAAATGGCGAATAAGCACTGCACGAAATGGGGCAAATTCTGTACGCAATAGCACAAAATGGGGCAGATGTGAAAGTGTAAAACTATAGTGAACCGTAAAAATAAAGAGACACTTTCATCCCCCGGTAGGTTCGGTTTTGCGGCGTACTCGCCCAAATGCGACGTGCATTCCAACCGAACCCGCACAAGGTGTCCTATTAATTCTAACCCAAGTTGCTACTAACAAGTTTTTAACCTTTTCACAAGACTTGTCAGGCACTTTCCTCACCCCGTAGGGGTGATATGTCTATAGAAACGGTGTATCTAAGCGACCGCACTCCGTAGGAGTGCTATGTCTATCAATAGGTGGCAACTTAGGTTAATTCTAAACTTTACTATAAATGGGCCTGTTCATCATCTATTGTCGATAATTTTCTCCCAATCCCATAGGAGTACTGTGCCATCCTTGCTGCCGCTGGCAAGTGTCTTCCCATCGTGTGAGAATGCCAACGTTTCTATCTGCTCCGTGTGCCCGGAGAGCATTCCCAGGTCGCTGCCGGTATCTACATCCCATAACTGGATAAACTCTCCTGAACGTTTGAATTGAGGGTCCAGGAGGATTTTACCGTTAGGAGAAAATATTAATACTTCGTGAAATCCGTGAAGACTACTAGGAATTCTGCTGTGTTCTTTCATACCTGTCGGTGTTATATGCCAGAAAACAATACCGTCCTGATAATTTTGATAGGCAAAAATAGTACCGTCAGGTGAGAAAGCCCCTGCACTCGCTTTTTGCATGTTCGGGAGTGTGATTTCGGCATGCGTGGCGACATCCCATATTCGGGTTTGGACATGCGTGCCATAGGTAGCAAGCAGGTTTCTATTGGGTGAGAACACTAACCGCCTTCCAAACGGCTCTGTTGCGTTAAAACGGAACAATTCAAGCTCGGTATTTAGGTCCCAAGCATGAATGCCCTGACGCCCTCTGCCGGCAACAAGTATCTTCTTGTCTAACGAGAATGCCAACGCATTAGCCCTGTCTTTGGTATCTTGCCAAGGCCCAGGGATTTCCTTACCCGTCGTAATGTCCCATAATTGAATTTTAGTGTGAGCCCCGATGTGGCCACGGTATTCCAAACCAAGTGGACTGAACGCCCAAAAACCCGTACTCCCTCGACTCGCAAAATATGTCGCATCCTGTGAAAACGCGACTGCCCCAGCCAAATCGCCCGCTGCTTTCGTAAAGGTTGTCAATACCTGTGCTGTTTTTAGGCTCCATATCTCAACGGTGCCGTTGAACGCTGCAGTTGAAAGCGTTGTGCCATCTTCAGCAAACGCAACTGCTTTGATCCACTCGGTATGTCCAGCAGTAAAGGTGGTGAGCTCCTGTCCGGTGTCTGGATCCCAGAATCGGATTGTGCCATCAGTGCTCCCACTGGCAAGACACCCACTATAAACGGGTGTCCCTTCAGGTGCGAAGGTAAGTGCATTGATGTTGTTTTTATGTCCTATAAGCGTCGCACGTTCGCGCCCGGTGCCGACATCCCAGAGTTTGATGACTTTAACGCCATCGCCACTGGCAACGGTTTTGCCATCAGCGGAGAACGCGACAGCCGTAACCCATTCTTTATGTCCTTTGAGCGTGGCATGTTTGGATCGTGTCTGAGTATCCCACAACTGGACTGTCTTGACCTCATTTCCGCTTGCGATCATTTTCCCATCTGGTGAGAACGCTAACGCCAGGACCTCCTGATCTTGCGGCTGTTTATCAGCCCTGCCTAAAATGGCCTTCACAGATTCAGAAACCCTCTGATGTCCTCTGAAAGATGCCAACAGTTTACCTGTCGTTGAATCCGATAAGTAGATTCTGCCATCTCGATGTCCAGTAGCAAAGGTATTACCATCCTTAGAAACTGCCACAGCGTCGTAATACCCCACATTGCCACTTCTATTTGCCACGCTGCTGCCGGTGCTGACATCCCAATCGGTAATGTTACTAAGATTATCCAGACTGATAAGTTTTGTATTGTCTGCTGAGAATGTCAATGCCCTTAGGGCCTTTCCTGCTACTACCTTCTCCGTGAATCTCACGGTTGAGAGTTTACTGCCAGTTTCCAAGTCCCACAACTGGATAATAGGGCTCTGAAATCCGCTGCTTGCGAGGATTTTTCCATCTGTTGAAAAAGCGAGTGCGTTGACTTGTCCAGTGTGTCCTGTGAACAGAGCCGTTTCTTTCCCACTTGGCACATCGTAGACCCACACGGCAACATCGGTTCCCACTGCAAGGCGGGTGCCGTCCGGCGAAAACCGCATCAGGTTAATGCCGCCTTTCCCGAGGCGTGCGATCGCGCCTTCGGGTAATCCGATTTTCGTGTTGTCTTGCGCGAAACTGGTTGAGAGCATCGCGGCAGTGAAAAAAAGAGTGATGAAAAAGAGGGGACCGGTTTTCATGAGGTCTGCTCCTTTGTACTGGCTGCTAACTCTGCTTCCGTGCTTGCTTTGAAAATAGTATCAATTGCACCGAAAAGGATGGATAGATTATCCATCGTCACACTCGTTCTATTTCGCGTGAACGCATCACCGACAAGCTGTCCAAACTCCCACAACGTCCCGTCACTCACGATGCCATAGACCGGAAAATCGGTATCCTTATTTATTTTTTGCACAGCGACCAACTCGGAGAGGCATTGTCCCCACCCTTCACCAAAATCGTTCTTCTTGGCTTCGACGAGGATTATTATTAAAGGTGTTCCGACAACCGGAATACCCAATTCGGATCGTGTTGCGATCAGATAATCTGGCGTTCCGTTGAGCGTTTCATCGTAGGTGATGGGTTTCTTTATCCAGAGGGCATAGTCGTCTGCATAACCTTTGTATATCTCCTTTAAAATCGGAAAGATAATCGCTTCACACCGTGCCGCCTCGGAGGCAAAAACGTCAATGTGTTGCATGCAGAACTCAAAGTCTTGCAGAAATTGTTCGGAAGGGGTGTCCGGGAGCTCCTCAATTTGGACGAAATCTTTGACCGTATATCTAATTCTGAATTGCTCCAGGACTTCAGGAATAGTCTTGAAATCACTAAATGCCATAAATCTCACCTCCTAACCTAAAATATAACGTACGCCGCGGTATATTTCAACCGAAACTATTCATCCTCTCAGAGCCATTCAATTTTCGGTTTTTTGAACATTTTCACAAAGGCATCGCGAGCACAGCTCGCTCCTACAGCGAAAAGTTCTCAAGTATCAGATTGAGATTATTGGACAATTGAATGTCTCTGTTCATCCTCTATTGTTCCGCTACCCTCTTTGCGATAATTTCGTCCCAATCCCATAGGAGTACCGTGCCATCTCGACTACCGCTGGCAAGCGTTTTCCCATCGTGTGAAAATACCAACGTTTCTATGTTTTCCGTATGCCCAGAGAGCGTTCCCAGGTCGCTGCCGGTATCTACATCCCACAATTGAATGTGGTTTTGCCAACCTACTGATTCAGGTTTGAGAAGGATTTTTCCATTGGGTGAGAATGTTAGCACATCGTTAAAGTCTCCTTGAGCTTCGGGGATTCTGCCGTGTTCTTTCATGTCTATTGGTGTTACATGCCAGAAAACGATACCGTCCCGGTGATGTGCGTGTGCAAGGATAATACCGCCAGGTGAGAAAGCCGCTGCACTCACTTTTTCAATATCGGGTGGTGTGATTTCGGCTTGCGTGACAACATCCCATACCCGTGTTTGAACGTGAGTCCCATTCGTAACCAGCAAATTTCCATTGGGTGAGAACGCCAACTGTCTACCGAATGGCTCTGCAGCGTCAAAATGGAACAGTTCAAGCTGGGTGTTTATGTCCCAACCGCGAATACCTTGCCGCGGCCTGCCAGCGACGAATATCTTGTTGTCTGGCGAGAATGTGAGTGCATTCTTACCGCCTTTTGTATTCCAAGGCCCAGGAATTTCTTGACCGGTCGTAATTTCCCATAATTGCGTGTTACCGGCACCGGGACCCTTCGCGCTGTATCCAAAACTAAGTGGATCGAACGCGATGGCACCACGACCACCCCGACTCGCAAAGTATGTTGCATCGGACGAAAACGCAACCGCTGCAGTCAGATCGCTCTCTGCATGAGTGAAGGTCGTCAATTCCTGCGCTGTTTTTAGGCTCCATATCTTGACCGTGCCGTTAAACGCTGCAGTTGAAAGCGCAGCTCCATTTTCAGAGAACGCTATCGCTTTGATCCACTCGGTATGTCCAGCAGTAAAGGTAGCGAGCTCTTGTCCGGTGTCTGGATCCCAGAATCGGATTGTGCCATCCGCGCTCCCGCTGGCAAGGCACCCACTATAAACGGGTGTTGCTTCGGGTGCAAAGGTGAGCGCATTGATTGTGTTTTTATGTCCTATAAGCGTCGCACGTTCGCGCCCGGTGCCGACATCCCAGAGTTTGATAACTTTACCCGCGTCGCCACTGGCAACGGTTTTGCCATCAGCGGAGAACGCGACAGCCGTAACCCATTCTTTATGTCCTTTGAGCGTGGCGTGCTCAGAACGTTTCTGGATATCCCACAACCGGACCATCTTATCTTCGCTCCCGCTTGCAAGCATTTTTCCATCTGCTGAGAACGCTAACGCCCGAACTTCCTTGTCTTGGGACGACCCTTCAGTCCAACCTAATAAGGATTTTAGAGATCCCCAAAGCCAATCGTCTCCTCCGAAAGACATCAACTGTCTGTTTGTGGTTGTATTCCGTAAGCGGATTTTGCCATCGTTATCCCCGGTGGCAAAGGTATTACTATCTTGGGAGACTGCCACAGCTTCGTAAAACTCCACCCTTTTACTTCTATGTTTCGCGCTGCTGGTGTTGACATCCCAATGCGTAATTTTACAAACATCATCCAGACTGATCAACCGTGTATTATCTTTAGCAAATGCCAATGCTGTTATTATATGATCCCTTCCCTCCTTGGGTAATGGGAGCGTTGAGAGTGTGTTACCGGTTTCCGAATCCCACAACTGAATGATAGGGCTATTCAATCCGCTGCTTGCGAGGATTTTTCCATCTGTTGAAAAAGCGAGTGCGTTGACTTGCCCGGTGTGTCCTGTGAACAGTGCAGTTTCTTTTCCATCTGGCACATCGTATAGCCACACACCGACATCCGTTCCCACGACAAGACGGGTGCCGTCCGGCGAAAACCGCATCAAATTGATACCGCCTTTTCCGAGGCGTCCGATCGCGGCTTCGGGTAATCCGACCTTCGTGTTGTCTTGTGCGAAACTGGTTAGAGGAAGGACAGCATTTAACAAAATGGCAACAAAAAATAGGCGTTTCATCTTTCAAGCTCCTTCGGTTTTGCAGTATTAAGACTTACGCATTTCCTCCGATAAAACAGAATCCCGCGTCCTGTCCTTATAGTGTATAGAGACATCTCCTCTTAAAAAGGAGAGTAAAAAACAGGCTGTGTCAACTATTTTGCGTAAGTTCTCAGGGCCATTCAATTGTACCTCTTCACTTTATATATGTAATTTTTTTCGCCTGTAGGAGCGAGCTGTGCTCGCGATTTTTTCCTAATAACTTGAAAAAAAACACCGTTTGTGTCATACTAATGATTATCACTCCCCCGTCAAGACCCCTGCCTTTAGGTCTTACTGTTACCCATAAGTATAGGGGGTATGGAACGTCTATCTTTTTTCGTTCCGCCTATCAATGAGGTAAGGTCGGTTGAGTTTTTCTTGTATAGGGTGGTCGGCCTGTGTTATATTTAAAAGGTCTTTTGAGTGAGGTCGTCGAAAGTATCTATATCTTACGGAGGAGCTAAGAATGTCTTCACATCCACAAGCGTCCGCTCCGTCTTGGAGTCGTCAGGAGTTTGCGAGTCTTGATTTGGGAGATACCCGTCTCAATGACAGGCTCGTCCATATTGCGGATGCGTTCGCTGCGCAGCCGATGTCGCCGATTAGCAGAGCTTGTGGCGATTGGTCAGCGGTCAAAGCCGCCTACCGTTTCTTTGACAATGAGAAGGTTTCGGCGGAGAAAGTTCTCGATCCGCACTTTCAAACAGACGGTTGAGCGCATGTGGTGTCATAAGCGTGTCTTTGCGATCCAAGATACAACCTATCTGGATTATACCGATCATCCGGCGACGAACGTGGAGGTTTCCAACTTCTCTGAGGCACTCCAGCGCATAGACTGGTATACCTAGCGGTGGAAACCCATTGAGGTCCATTTCAAAGTCCTGAAATCCGGCACCAAGGTGGAGCAAGTTCGGTTGCAAACCAAAGACCGCCTCCTGCGCTATATCGCTTTACTGAGTGTTATTGCGTGGCGGAACCCTATTGGATGACGCTGCTCAACCCGCACTCCGCAGAGGCAGATTGCACACAAATGGTGACGGAAAATGAGTGGAGGGCACTTTATGCTCTGACCCACAAGACCCGCACTTTCCCCAAGAAAACACCCACCGTTTCCCAAGTCGTCCTTTGGATCGCCAAACTCGGTGGATTCTTGGGGCGTCCGTCTGATGGTCCCCCCGGAGTGACCGTCTTATGGCGGGGGTGGCAACGGTTAACGGATATTTCCAACACTTTCGCACTTTTTGACGAACTTGAAGAGAAGTCCATCTCTTAGCACCACCAGCGACATACACCACAAAAAAACTTGTGGGTAACAGTAAGACCTTTAGGTAGGGGATGTAGACGGCGTTAGATGTGTGAGTTAAAATAGATCTGACAAACACACAAAAATGTTGTATAATTAAAGCATCAAGTGGGAAACCGACAATATACAGGATCATCGCTTGATGATTTGAATGCAAGCGGAACTTCAACGGATCGATGAGGCATACGATAGACTTTTCAAAAAGAAAGGCGGTCGTCCTCATATTAAGCGCAAAGACAAGTTTAAATCGTTCACGTATCCTGGAATTGCTGGGTGGTATATCCCTGAAGGAAATCCTAATCGTATCAGGATCACATTCCGCTATTTTGACGAAAAGAGACGCAAATGGCGTTTGGACTATGTTTGGTATACCTTTCACAAACATCGTCCATGGAAAGGGACTATCAGACAGGTCACGATCAAGCGCGATAACTGTGGTGCCTACTGGTTGGTTTTGACGACCGATTTCACTGAGACCGAACCGATGCAACCGACAGGTGAGAAAGTTGGGGTTGATTTCGGGATCAAAGATGAGTCGTATCTGACCCTGAGTAACGGTGAGAAAATCGCATCGCCGCAGTTTTTGAAACAATCCTTGACCAAACTCCGCCACCTCAACAAGTCGCTGAGTCGCAAAGTCAAAGGTTCTGGTAACTGGCATAGAGTTGTCAGGTGCCTTGCACGCTTGTATCGTAAGATTGCCCGGCAGCGAAAAGATTGGCATTGGAAGCTGGCTCATGACTTTTGCGAAAGATTTGACTTGATAGCCACCGAGACGCTGAACATTGCTGGCATGAAGCGTCTCTGGGGGCGAAAGGTTTCTGATCTGTCTTTCTCGCAGTTCGTTTCTATCCTTGCATTCAAGTGCGAGAAGCACGAAAAGGATTTTCGCCAAGTCGGGCGGTGGACAGCGACAACGAAACCGTGTTCGGATTGCGGCTACCATAATAAAGACCTCACCCTATCAGATCGGGAGTGGACCTGCTCAAACTGCGGTTCTCACCACGACCGAGATGTCAATGCTGCGAAGAATATCCTTGCGGGCTGCTTGGGTCCCGCATCATCTGTGGAGACGGTGTAAGTCGGTTTCCTCGGAAACTGCGACTGTCTACGAAGCACAAGCCCCTACCTTTAGGTTGTGGGTGCCTTGACACAACAATCTTTTTCAATTGACCAAACAAAACAGATTTTGCTCTGAAAGAAGGAGTCACAATGGTTGAACACATCGTCCTACTCAAGTTGAAGGCGGAAGTGAGCACGGCGCAGCTGGAAACCCTGTCAGATGCCCTGCTCGGAATGGCTGACGAAATTCCCGGCATTGAATCCATAACTGCCGGCACAAATAACAGTCCCGAAGGTAAAAGTCAGGGATATGCTTACGGTTTCATTGTCCGTTTCACAGATGAAGCGGCACGGGATGCGTATCTGCCGCATCCTTTTCATCGTCAGGTAGCAGGTGAACACATCCGCCCACTCGTTGAGGATGTGCTTGTTTTTGATTATTCTGCTTAAATTGGAGGTCAAATTAATGCCTTGGAACATAGTCGTCGTTGTTTCAGATACCCTACGCACCGCATATCTCAGTCCTT
Source organism: Candidatus Poribacteria bacterium (assembly GCA_963668035.1). GTDB lineage: Bacteria > Poribacteria > WGA-4E > WGA-4E > WGA-3G > WGA-3G. The sequence goes on from OY764073.1 coordinate 4,900,054, forward strand.
ACGGCAATGATTGGGTCCATACACCGAACTTAGCACGGTTTGCCGAGCAGAGCGTCAGATTCACGAACGCGCACCCAGAATGCTTGCCGACAATACCGACACGCCGCACCCTACACACCGGTAGACGCGCCTATCCGTTTAGCACGTATACCCCCGTACCGTGGGACAACGTCTATACACCCGGGTGGCAACCGATGTCTTCCGATGAACCCGCAATCGCCGAGTCACTCGTCCGCAATGGGTATCACACCGGTTTCTTCGCCGATGTGCCACACTATTTCGTGCCGGGGATGAACTTCACGCGCGGGTTCCGACAGTGGCAGTTCGTCCGCGGTCAAGCCGAAGACCGATACCGCGGCGGCGCACACGCTGACCCTGCGCTGGTCTCCCGCTACCGTGGGAATCCTGAGCGTATCCGCGCCCACATCGTGAACGTCCAACCGGAACGTCCAGAGGAAACGTGGCCCACTGCACGCTTGTTCCGCTCCGCCATTGAATTCGTTGAACACAACCATCAAAATACACCATTTTATCTCTATGTCGACGGATTCACACCGCACGAAACATGGGAAGCACCCATCCACTACTATGACCTCTACGGGAGCCGAGAGGATAGAGAGCCTATCTGTCTGAATCTGCCCTACGGTTCACTCAAAGATGAGGAGCTTGAAGCACGACTGCCGAGTGTGAAAGCCAACTACGCAGGCTTGGTAACCCTCGTGGATACATGGTTCGGAAGGTTAGTAGATACGATTGATCATCTCGGACTGCGTGAGAATACGCTTATCATTTTCCTCGCAGACCACGGCACAAATTTTGCAGAGAATCCGGACAAAGCCACTGGGAAACCTGCCAACTTCATGTATCCCGGCACAATGGACATTCCGATGATGGTCAGCCATCCGTCCGGTGTTAACGGCGGCACGACCTGCGATGAGTTTGTCTATACATTAGATGTCCCCGCAACTGTCATGGCAGCGAGCCAAGTGGAACCCACCGGTGAGATTCAAGGGCAGAGTCTGCTTCCACTCGTTGAAGGCAAAAGCGGTTTTGAGTCGCGTGAATACTTGACGTGTCGGTATGTCAACTCTGTCTGGTATAAAGACGCGAAGAGTTGGTATTTCTCCAGCGTCGATTTTAACGACGGTATCCGGTTATTTGACCTTGAATCGGATATTGATTGCCAGCACAACATCGCCAATCAAGGCGCAGATCGGATCGCGCTGGCACAAGAACGGATTTTAGCCGATGCAGGTGGACATCTGCCGCACTATAAACGCCAAGGCAGAACGGATGCTCTCGGCAGACCCCAATTCGCTGAGGCATAATCTCTTATGACACACTCACGTTTCAAGAAATTCTATATTGCGGTTCTCGTTGGCGTTTCTATGTTATGCTTTGTAGCCCCTTGGGTTGGCGTTGCACAGAACGGTAAAGCGAGCCTTTCCGGTCGTGTTGTGGATATGGAGGGCAATCCCGTTGACAGGCTGCATCTCGCCGTTAAACCCGTCGAAATCAACAGGGGAAAGGAGATAGGACCGCTTGCACCGCTTGAATCTTGGCCCCGCAGCGTAACGGATGTAGAGGGCCGTTTCTCTATTTCTAACATCGATCCGGTTTCATCAAGATTGGTGATGTTTCCAGAACACGGCGCGCGCTTTGAGATGGTATCCGTTCAAATCGGGGACCTGACCTTCAAGTACAGGAAGGTAGATGGTATAGGTTTTCCGATGTGGTTAGGGCAACTGACTTTTGCGATTGAACCGGGCAAGTCTCTTGAAAATGTGGTAGTCAAAGTCCGACCTCCAGATATGCGAATTCGCGGACGCGTGCTGCTAAGGGATAGAACACCACTTGCCAATGCGAGTATTAAACTCACTATCCGAAACCGGCAACGGAGTCATGAGGGTTTCTTCCTTTTTCCGCGCAGCACACGTGCAAGCGGCGGACATACAGGGTTTTCTACGCAGACAGATGCCCAAGGCTACTTCGTAACATATCAGTTGGATGGCGCTGCAGAATACTCGGTGTCGGTAAAATATGAGGGTGCATCCGCGAAGTCAAGATGGGTTCGCCTTGAAGAGGGAGAACGGTACGATAAATTCGTTTTGAGGCTCAACGACTTGGAAGAACACCGTGAGAAACGAAGCAAAAGAGAACAGGCGCGGCTGGCGGCCTGGATGGTGAACCCACAAAATGACCACGCTTACAAAAGAATTGTGTGCAACAGTTGGGAAGACGCGAAAGCGAAAGCAGCAGCCGAAGGTGCTTATCTTGTTGCGATCAACGACGCAGCGGAACAAAAATGGCTGGAGGCACTCTACCCAGAGAAAGCGTTCTTTTGGATCGGGCTGCGTGTTCCGGAGAAAGGAAATGCATGGCAGTGGCAGAGCGATGAACCGCTTACCTATACCAATTGGGGAACCGCGGGCAGCCCTGATAGCATATCCACCACTGAAGCAGAAGTACCTATCGCCCTAATTTTCGCCTCAAAGAAATGGATGGCAATTGCTGCAGATAGTCCGCTACTACCGGCTGTTAGGTACGCAATTCTCGAAAAGGAGCATTACTAATCATGAATATGCCTTGTTCCAGACACACCTTTACTGTCCTAACAGTGCTCATTGTGCTGAGTTTTGCCTGCATACCCGGTATCGCCGCTGACGAAAAACAGACAACAGTATCCGGACGTGTTCTCAGTGCAGAAGGCGAACCTATCCCTGGTGCGTCTATAATGCTCGGACTGTCAACAGTGCAAACGGATTCAGAAGGACACTTCATTTTCACCAAAGTAACCGAAAGCCAAACCAGGTTAAGTATAATCCGTAATCCGATGACTAAGAGCGATCCATCACAGCCAAGTCACACGAGGATCCGAACCATTAAGGTCGGAAACCTAACCTTTTACCCGCAGCACCTCCATGACCCGTCCAGGGGCTTTATCTTTGCTATCACGGCCGGAGCAAATATTGAGAATGTGGAAGTTATTATGGAATACCAGATGCTTCTTCAAGGCAAGATAGTTTTCAAAAACGGTGAACCGCTTACCGAAACGAACTTGAAAATTAAAATTGATCGGTTAGCGTTGGATGGCATAGCCGGTTATGGCCTCACCCGTTCCTTTCAGACAGATGCGGAGGGGAACTTTGCATCCGCTACGGGCATTCCCGGAATCTACATGTTGTCCGTTGATTATCGTGGGCTTTCCGCAGCATCGGAACCTTTCGTCGTAGAAGCGGGCAAACCATACGACGGCGTAGTTTTGACGCTTGATGGTAATGCTACCGACCTTTCTGCACCACCGGAGGTCTCCAAAGAACAGGAGCGGTATCACCCATCGTATATTTCAGACGTGCCAGGGATGTGGATAATAAATCCTGCAAATGGACACGCCTACAAATGGATTGCGTGTGAGGACCGAGAAGATGCACAAGCACAAGCCGCTATTGAAGGCGCGCATCTCGTTACGATAACGGGCGGCGCAGAGCAGATATGGCTTGAAGCCGTTTTTAGATCCGGTCCGTATTGGATCGGTTTGAGTGATGCTGTGAAAGAGGGCGAGTGGCGGTGGGAAACCGGGGAGCCTTTTTTCTTCACCAATTGGAAACCGGAAGACGAACATGATCGGTTTGGGTTTATAGATGAACCGCCTGCCGTTCTCAAGTTCTTAGGTGTCAAAGGTGAGGATCGGCTCCGAGTAGAAGAGGGGAGAGACTACGTCATTATGTCTGATTGGCGGTGGGATAGAGTGATCGGAAAATGGCAGCCTGCCGAGCTTCCAAAAGCAGCGCGCATGGCGATCCTTGAGAAGGAGGAACATTAAATTATGACGCATTTACAGCCCAAAAGACTCCGACTTGCGATTCTCTTAAGTGGTGTTCTGCTTACGCTTGTGTTCTCTGGGAATAGTATCGCGCAAGAGCGGAAAGCAAGTCTTTCCGGTCGCGTTGTAGATACAAAAGGAAAACCTGTGGCAGGACTTGAACTCGCTATTAAACCTGTTAAAATTGAGGAACCGAGGGGCCTGGTGCCGCGCACGCCCTTCGCGTCCTGGTTACGAGTGGTAACCGATAAGCAAGGACGCTTCTCGTTCCCGAATATAGATGCTGTCTCGTCACAATTTGTGATGTTTCCTGAAAGTGCTTCGGATTATGAGATTATATCGCTTCAAATCGGGGATTTAACCTTCTATTCCACAGCGTTTCTTCGAAATTTTCCGATATCGTTCGGTAAACTCACCTTTACGATTGAACCCGGGGAGCATCTTGAGAACGTTGTGGTCAATGTGAAACCGCCTCGGATGCGGATTCGGGGACGTATCCTTCTAAAGGACGGAACACCGCTCGCCAATACAGAGGTGAGTCTTACCGTCCGGCGGCGAAAGCGGACGACTACGCTTTTGATTTTGCCGAGTGGCGGCAGTGCTGGCTCCTCCGGAGGAAACGTTACGACCGATGCGGAAGGTTATTTCGTGTCATACTATCCAGATGAGGCTTCGGAATACTCGGTGATAGTGGAGTGTGATGGGGCGTCCGCGAAGTCAGGATGGTTTCGTCTTAAAGAGGGGGAGCGGAACGATAAACTCGTTTTGGTCCTCAAAGACTTAGAGAAGCACCGCACCCAGCGAAGCGAAAGGGGGAAAGCGCGACAAGCAGTGTGGGCGATAAATCCTGAAAACGATCACGCTTATAAGAGAATTCAGTGCGACAGTTGGGAAGACGCGAAAGTCAAAGCGAAAGCCGAAAACGCGTATCTCGTTGCAATTAACGACGCAGCGGAACAGAAATGGTTGGAAGCACTTTACCCTGAAAAGACGTTCTTTTGGATCGGGCTGCGTGTTCCAGAAAAAGGGGACGCGTGGCAGTGGAATAACGGAACACCTGTTACTTATACGAATTGGATAGCTACGCAAAAACTTACAGGTAAAGACGAACTTCCCATCGCTATGGAATTCTTTTCAAAGAGATGGATCGCAATTGGTGCCGAGAGTCCCTTCTTGCCTGCGGTTAAGTCCGCAATTCTCGAAAAAGAGGCTGTACCCGAAGCGACACAGTAAAAATAATACCTACATTTCCAAAGGAGATATTTGTTATGACTGGTTCCCGTTTCCCTTTCACCAAACAGATCTTTACGCTGCTAACGGTGGTTATCGCGTTCGGGTTCGCTGCTGCAGCATCACAGTCCGCAACGTTATCTGGACGCGTTATCAACACAAAAGGCGAGCCGATTGCCGAGGCAGCTATCGTTCTGTTGTATGTTAAAGTCGGTGAAAATGGCGCGATAGATACCTTGGATGATCGGTCACGCTATCCTTTTCTCCGACAGGAGCCAGCCCATCGTCGTCATTTACCCCCGGACACTGATGAAGCCGAGAGGGAGATGCCCCCACCTTTCCTAAAATCCGAAACGGATGCAGAGGGGCGGTTCACTTTCACGGACATCGCCACAGAGATGGCGCAATTAATGGTCCTACCGAAAGAGGACGAGCAGGCAGCACCGGTCCCTCAAAATCTTAAACCTGCACCTGAGATTCAATTCATTAGATTCGGGCAAGTCAAATTCCAGCCGCATGACTTCTCTTTCTTTCCGCTGATAGGCGCGGTTACTTATACAATCAAGCCCGGTTCGGACATCAAGGACGTGGAAGTCGTCATTGAAACCCAACCGAAATCGAAAATTCAAGGGAGACTCGTCTTCAAGAACGGTGAACCGCTGGCAGATACGCTTGTTGAAATGAACATCGGTCATTTTAGTTTGGATTGGGGAGGTTCTGCGTTCAGTCGTTCCTTACAGACGGATGCAGATGGCAACTTCGTGCCCGATAGATTCTCGCCCGGCGGGACCTACGTGCTATCCGTTAGCTATCGTGGACTTTCTGCGATGTCAGTACCTTTTAACGTTGAAGCAGGCAAACCTCATGAAAAGGTCGTTTTAACACTGAATGGCAATCCTACAGACCTTTCCGCATCCCCGACTGAAAAACCGAAAAAACAGCGATATGGTGTGCCAGATGTTCCCGGTGTATGGATCGTAAATCCTGCAAATGGGCACGCCTACAAATGGATTGTGTGTGAGGACTGGGAGGACGCGCAAACCAAAGCCGCTGATGATGAAGCACATCTGGTTACAATTACGAGTGAAACAGAGCAGATATGGCTTGAAGCCATCTTTGGACGGGGTCCCTATTGGATCGGTTTGACCGATGTCCTAAAAGAGGGAGAGTGGATATGGGAGACCGGCGAACCTGTCACATACACCAACTGGGGAAAGAAGGATGAGGGTATAGACCTTTACGAGCCTCCAGCTCTTCTTAAACCTTTTATTGATGAAGACGATGTCCGACGCGAAGTGATGGGTGAGGAAGAGAATTACGTCATCATGTCCTCTCGCTGGGACGAAGAAATAGGAAAATGGTATCCGTCCAGTTTAGAAGGTGCCGGTCACCGCGGCAGAGCATTCATGGCGATCCTTGAGAAAGACGGTATGCGATCCAAAGTCCACGGTTTGTCTCTGCCGGATGAGGAATGATATGTATCACAACTTGTTAGGTTGTGTAGGTCTAAAGGATAGCATAGGAGACCAACGGTTTCCTATGTTACAAGGTTGTAAAGGAGTTTCAATGGAAACCCACTTTTCTCAACTCAGCGAACACGTATATGTCCATCACGGGCATGTCAATACTGGCATCCTCCGTGATGATGATCGCGCCCTCCTCATCGATCCGAGTGGGACTACGCTCCAGACGACACTCACAGCACTCGGCATCATGAGCGTTGATCAGATTCTCTGGACGCACCATCATCGCGATCATACGGCAGGCTTCCCGATAGCTGATAATGTCCGTGTCGGCGTGCCTGCAAAAGAGGTATCGTGGTTTGCCGAGGTTGAAACTTTCTGGAACGACTCGCAGTACCGGTGGCACCTCTACAACTACCACCCGCATAATCTCATGCTTGCTGATTCTATCCCAGTAACGGATACATACACCGAAGGTGCACGGTTTTCATGGGGACCAGCATCGTTGACGGTCCTCGAAACACCGGGGCATACTGATGGCAGTGTTACCTATCTCGTTGATGTTGACGATAAACGCTTCGCCTTCTCTGGTGATCTCATCTACGATGAAGGCATGTTGTGGGAACTCTATAGTTTACAGAAAGGGCAGCAGACGAGCGACTATCACGGGTTCCTCGGCGCGCGAGATGAATTAAGGGACAGTCTTGAAAAGGTGCGTCACGCATCACCAACGGCACTCATCCCTACGCACGGTGTTGTTATGAACGACCCAGATAGGGCAATTGACATGCTTGTTGAGCAGTTAGATGACTGCTACGATAAATATGTGTCAATCTCTGCGCTCCGCCACTATTTTCCGAAACTCTTTGCCGAATTTGAGGGACATCCCGGACACATGCCGATCCGAGAAGGCAAACCCCCGCCTGAATTCTTACGCCACTTCGGGACAACATGGGTTATCCTCTCCGAAACAGGAGAAGCATTCGTCATGGATTGCGGTTCACCGAATGTGATCAAACAGGTTCAACAGTTACAAGCAGACAACGAAATTTCCGATGTTACCCAGTTCTGGGTAACACACTACCACGATGACCATGTTAACGCTATCCCCGAATTTCAAGAGACGTTCCCTTGTGAAACGATAACCGATGCCGTTGTCGCAAAGGTTATCACAAATCCGATCGGTTTCCGACTTCCCTGTATCTCGCCTGCGGTTACGCGGGTAGATCGTATCACACAGGACGGCGATTCTTGGCAGTGGAACGAGTTCACAATGACCGCCTATCATTTTCCGGGTCAAACCTATTATCACGGTGGGCTGCTCGTTGAAGGACGCGGCGTACGGATGTTCTTTTCGGGTGACTCCTTCACGATGGCGGGCATTGACGACTACTGTTCCGGCAATCGGAACCTGCTCGGTGAAGATGTCGGCTACGAAAAGTGTTTACGCCTGATCCAGCAACTCAAGCCGACGCATATCTTTAACTGCCATGTCGATCCAGCTTTCGATTTTACCGACGCTGAGATTGCGTGCATGTTGGACACACTCGCTGAACGTGAAAAATGTTACACCGCCCTCTTTCCTTGGGACCACGCTAACTACGGCATGGACGAACATTGGGTGCGTTGTTATCCTTATGAGCAGAAAGTCGCACCAGGGGAAACCGCACAGTTACGCATAGACATAACGAACCATTCGCATCAGCCGCGCACAGCAACGGCGCAACCCATTCTGCCAGCATCGTGGGGGCTGGAAATTGATCCCGCAGAAACAACAATTCCACCGAGAGCAGATGGATTCATAGATTTTTCCATCCCAATTCCCCTGCATAGTAGTAGGCACGCTCCGTCGTGCCGTCAGTCCGAAGAGTCTGAAAGAATTGTCGTTCCCATAAACCTCACTTATAACACCTGTCCACTCGGACAATTCCGAGAAGCAATCTTTGTTCTCAATTTGTAGCATAGCCTGTTAGGCTGTGCCATGTGAGGCATTTTGTAGCATAGCCTGTTAGGCTGTGTGCTCCGAAAATCCATTATACTGTAGGAGTTAAAAATCCATGCTAAACTTATCACATCCGACTGTTGACATCGCTATTACCTGCAGCAATTTCGAAGCATCATTGGATTTCTATCACAATAAATTAGGTTTTGAGATTGTGTTGGATCTGAACATTCCAGACGACCTCGCCCGCGACATAGGGCTTGCACCGACCGGTTTTCGGCAGGTCCGTCTCAAAGCAAGCAACACACTCATCAAGTTGATGGACATCGAATCGCCACCGCCAACACCGGCAGAGGAGTTTTCAGCGGGTGTCCGTTGGCTCACTTTCTTTGTGGCAGATATTCAACAAACTGTCAAAGACTTAAAACAGAACGGTGTCGAATTTCTATCAGAGCCGATCAGCGCGCCGGATGCCGCTGGCGTTGTGTGCGCACCGGATCCCGATGGCATTTTGATTGAACTCGTCCAGATATGAGAGGCATTATGAAGGCATTAACTGATTCCCAAATCCACGATTTTAACGAAAGCGGTTATCTCTTACTTGAGGACGCGCTCTCTTCGGATGACCTAAACCCACTTATCGCTGAATTCGAAGATATAGTTAACACGGGCGCGTCGCAGCTTTATGCAGAAGAGGAGATAGACTCCGAATTCAAAACAGAAGGGTTTGACACCCGTCTGGCGAAAATTACGGCGCAATCGCCTGTCGTATTTCAGAAGTTGTTCAGCGGCGCACACACGGGTCCAGCACTCTTCGACCTGCTCATCAATCCGAAGCTCCTTGACATCGCCGAGTCGCTCGTCGGACCGGAAATTATGTGTCATCCGGCATACCGAGTCCGTCCGAAACTTCCTGAACACGACCGGACCCTCGTTCCGTGGCATCAGGATGCCGGCTATATGGAGCCACGGTGCGACTCCGTCTTACAACTCACAATCTGGATTCCGTTGATTGATGCCACTGTTGAGAACGGCTGCATGGAAGTCATCCCGCATGCACATCGGGATGGTGTTTTCCTCCATCGTTCCTCTGAACGCTTCTATCTTGAGATACCACCGGACGAATTGCCCGAAGTTGAACCGGTAGTCGTTCCTGTCAAATTCGGCAGTGTGTTGCTCCTTACCAATCTAACACCGCATCGCTCTATCCCAAATGTCAGCAACCAAGTTAGGTGGAGCGTTGATTCACGCTATCAGGACGCAGCGAAACCGACCGGCTATCAACCGGAAGCAGGTTTTCTCGCACGGAGCCGACTGCACCCTGAAGATGTTGTTACCACACCCGAAGAATTCAAGCGCATTCGCGATGAACACGAACCCGGCCCCGGTCCGAATCGATGGGCAAAAAAGGATACCAACGATGCCTAACCTTGAAAACATAACACCCCTACTTATCCTACTTGTCCTGTTCATGAGTGGTGCGAAACCGCCAACCGAAGCCCCTCAACCGAAGCAGGTAGAACTGCATGGCAAAGTCGTCTGTTTAGCAGAAGAGATGAACACAAGCTATAATGCCGAGCTCTTTGGTAATCATGAACATCTATACGGTGTCAAAACCGAGAATGGCGAATACTACACGCTCCTGCGGACATCGTTAGCGGAGGCTCTCTTTGTTGACAAGCGATTGCATGCGAAAGACTTGGTCATCAAAGGGCGTGTGTTCCCCAAAACGCAATTGCTGGAGGTAAGCCGTTTTTTGTCTATCCGCAATGGTGTCCTTCACGATCTTTACTATTATTGCGATACGTGCTATATCCGCACCGTTGCCCCCGGAAATTGCGACTGCTGTCAAGCACCGGTTGTCCTAATTGAGAAACCGCTAAATGTTGATTCCGCAATACTATCCCCGTAGGCATCAATTTTATAGTTGACTTATCGCATTATATATGTTATTATATATGATGTAAGTATAATATTAAACATAAAGATGCCAAAGCGGAGAATAGCTAATGTCTAAAGGAGGAAGCATGGCAAAACGACCCAAAATCGCTGCGATTGCGACAATTTATCATAAATACGCACACACGCAGCACATCGTCGATCGATTCCTGGAGGGTTATGGCTGGAACAGCCGACATCACTACCCACCGATGGATCTCGTCTCGCTCTATGTTGAACAGGTTAAAGACAACGACATCAGCCGTGACCGACTGGAACGTTTCCCGCAAGTGAAAGGGTACCCTACAATCGCGGAAGCCCTCACACTCGGCGGTGAAGAATTGGCTGTTGATGGTGTCTTGCTCATCGGTGAACACGGCGAATATCCGACCAACGAGAAGGGACAACGCCTCTATCCGCGCTATGAACATTTTAAACAGATGATTGAGGTGTTTGAACGGAGCGGACGCGGTGTGCCAGCATTCAATGATAAACATCTCTCATGGAACTGGGAGTGGGCACGCGAGATGTACGACATCTCGCAATCTATGGATTTCGCGTTTATGGCGGGTTCCTCGCTACCCGTTACGTGGCGCACGCCGTCAATTGATATGCCCCTCGGTGTAGCCGTTTCAGAAGCAGTATGTGTCGGCTACGGCGGTGTGGATAGTTACGATTTCCACGCTTTAGAAACCTTACAGTGTATGGTAGAACGGCGCGCAGGCGGCGAGAGCGGCGTAAAATGGCTGCAAGCATACCGCGGCGACGCGTTCTGGGAAGCACATCATAAAGAACTCTGGTCGCGAAAACTCTTTGAAGCAGCACTCTGTCGGAGTCATACCCTCACACCGTCGCGCCCCGGTTTTAACAATCCGTTCCCGACATTAGACGAACTAAAGGAGATCGTGAAAGACCCGATCGCCTATCAATACAAACACAACGATGGGTTAAAATCTACCATGATTCTGATGAATGGGTTGGTCCAAGATTTCAACTTCGCCGCTTACATCGGATCGGGCGACGAGATTCTTTCAACGCAGATGTATCTCCCGATGCCCCCCGCACGAACCACGCTGGCGAATTTCTTCTCGCCGCTGGTTAACAATATTGAGCAGATGTTTTTAACAGGCGAAGCAACCTATCCCGTTGAACGGACATTGTTAACGACTGGCCTCGTTGCAGCAGGCGTTGATAGTCTCTTTATGGATAGCACACGACAAGAAACACCGCATCTGGACATTGCCTATCAACCTACTAAGGCATCGACTTTCTGGAGGACATAAGCTATGAAACGTATTGCTGTTGTTACCACTATCTATCGTTATCTATCGCATGCCCAACATTTTGCGGATCGTTTTCTTGTCGGCTATCCAAAAGCGGGCAGATGGCACCGTCCGGATATGAAAGTCGTTTCTCTCTATGTTGACCAGAAACCGGAAGGCGATCAAAGCACTGACCGCGCCAGAGAATTCGGATTTTCAGTCTATTCTACTATCGCCGAAGCCCTCCGGTGCGGTGGCGATAAGATCGCTGTGGATGCCGTTCTCTTGATCGGTGAACACGGCGAATATCCGCAGAATGAAAAAAGTCAGGTGCTATATCCACGTTATGAATTCTTCAAGGAATGCGTCAAGGTTTTTGAGGCAGATGGACGTGCCGTGCCTATCTTCAACGACAAGCACCTCTCTTACAGTTTTGAGAAGGCAAAGGAGATGGTAGACGATGGACACCGTCTCGGTTTTGGCGTGCTTGCAGGGTCGTCTCTACCAGTCACATGGCGATTACCCGATGTCGATGTGCCGTTGGAGCGTGAGATAGAAGAAGCACTTATGGTAGGCGTTGGTGGGTCTGATCCGATGGATTATCACGCTTTGGAGGCGATGCAGTGCATGATAGAACGCCGAAAAGGTGGCGAGACGGGTGTTGCCGCTGTCCAACTCATAGATGGTGCGGAAGTCTGGAAGGCAGGCGAGGACGGACGTTGGTCTCTGGAATTGTTAGAAGCGGCACTTTCGAGAAGCGATACGCCGTGCGGTTTAACGGATGAAGACGGTAGAACGCAAGATATGATCCGGAACGGTGAACTCTACCGGCTCGTCGAAAACCCGTCCGCCTATTTCATTGAATACAACGATGGATTGAGGGCAACCCTTCTCATGCTCAACGGTGCAGTGCGGGATTACTGTTTCGCCGCGAAGTTAAAGGACGCGTCGGTGCCGGTGTCAACGCAATTTTTCTTAACGCCGACACCGAATGTTACCTATTCCGCGTGTCTTATCGCCAAGATAGAGGAGTTGTTTGAAACAGGGATCGCACCGTATCCAGCGGAGCGGACGTTACTGGTAAGTGGAGCCTTAGAGAGTTGTCTAACTTCGCGCCTTCAGGGACATATCAGATTAGAGACCCCACATCTCAAGGTTGAATACCGCGCGCCTGCAGAATCGCAGCATGCGCAGCGATAAGCACCCTTGTTAGCTGCTTTAATCTGCCGCTTCACTATTGGTTAATTCTGTGGACTCCGGTTTCTCCTCAGGCGGATCAGCGAACTTATACTTCCCTGACTTTCGCAACTCTTCTTCAACTTCCCGGTAGTAGGCATACAATCGGTCAAGATCATGCCCAAATTCTGCTGAAAGTTTCGCACGCATTTCGCGAACTTCCTTAACGCCTTCACAAATCTCTTCATCGTTAATAAGATGGGTATTTTCCATTTTAGGTGGTGCCTCCTAAGTAATTCAGAGGAGTTGTTAATTCTGGAGTTGATAGTCCTAGTCCTTGATTAATCCGAGTGATAAAATTAAGTTTATTAGGATTGGCAATATGTGCTAAATTCCATGTGAGTAGCACGTCAATGTTGTGATAGGAAGTGATCGCCACGTGCTGCGCGTCTTCACCTAGATTTTCTCGTGCCACTTGCCAAGGTCTTACCATCCGATGTTCTATACCGGTTTCCACATCCAGTAGATGTACGGCGTTGCCATTCTCGCTTATCAGCGTCTTACCATCTGAACTAAATACAAGGCTATCGCTACCAAGCCTATCGCCCAACAATCGTAGGTATGTTCCCGTCTGCACCTCCCATAGATGGATCATAGAGTAGCTTCCACTTGCCAACATCTTTCCATCCGGGCTGAACGCAACGCTCATAACCACCTCTGTATGTCCTATTATCAGGTTAAGGGGTTTGTCGGTCGCTGTGTCATACACCCAAACACCGATACTACAGCCTACTGCTAAGCGTTTGCCATCACTGGTGCTCGCGATACCGCCAGTTATGTTGCCTTTACCGAACCGCGCTTTCACGCCCTCGGGTAATCCCCACAAATGCCAATCTTGTGTCCCTTGCGCGCCGCTGTTTCGGGGACCAATACATATCGCCAATCCAATCGTTAAAATGATAGGACTTACGCAATTCCCCGGTAGGTGCGGTTTCCTAACCGCACCGAGCGTGTGGTCCGTAGCAGAATTCCATGGTTTTGCGTAAGTCCTGAATGAAAAACAGTATATTTTTCATGGGAAAGTTTCCTTTTGCGCTACGGTGAACCTGAACCCATTTTGCTAACAATGAAGCATACTGTGCTTTCAATGGATTGGGCTAATAAAGCCTACCCTGTTGAACCCGCTGATTCTCTTGTAACAACCTGGGGCAAATTGAAAATCCGAAAAGCAGATAAGCGGTAACCTAAACGGTGGAGGGCTGTTCCTGGACCACAGGAATCACGTAACTCCGAATCTTCACACCCGCAATGGTTTCCGTCTCTACCCTGGGCTCTGGCTGTCTGCGATGATCAAAGACGACATAATACCCTTCCATAGCCCCTTCCAGCTTAAGATATGCAGCGAGCTGCTGCTTGCCTGCCTGATAGTGGACTATGCCTCTCCATATCTTGGTTTTGACAATGTATTTTCGTTGGTTATGCGTAATGAGGAGGTCCATCCTACCCCGTCCCGTTTGCGCCTCAATGTGCATAACGCCGCCGACAAGTCTAACAAACTGCTCGAGATAGGCGAGCAGGAGCAGCCTGCCTACCGACTCTCGCGGCGTATCCGGCACCTGCAGGATCCCGAAGCCTGCGCGTGCGATGAAATCTCGGAAGTTATCCAGCAGAGCCGTTAGTTCAATTTCTCCTGTGGACGTGAGGTAATCCAGAAAACCTGCCTGCGTATCTTCTGGGAAGTATTCATCTTCCAGTCCATTCACGGCTGGCTTGAATGTCTGTAAGATACAATACAGATAAATCGGATTAACAATTTCACACATACCGTCAACCCCCTTTGCAATGACCCCATAGGTAGCGAGTTCGCTGATGATGTCATCACGTAAGTTGAAGTATACCCCTTCATCGCGTGCCATAATTCGCATCAGAACGGTTTCAAAGCGGCGGTTCTTACGGACATTGGTCACCAGATGTCTGAGATTAGCGTTGTCTTCCTCAAGTAGCAGTTCGTGTGCCTTTGAAAAATGCCCTTGGGTAATCGTCTCAGTTTTCGAGATGTTTAGTTCTTCGGTGAGTATTTGCGCGAATCGATTGACGAGGAACGGTTGTCCTGCTGTCTGTTTATGAATGGATTCAATGACCTCCGGCGCGAATGCTTGGCCAACTTCTGCCGTATACTGCCCAAGCAGTTCTTGTATCTGTTCAAGTGTGAAGCTCGGCAATTTAAATTCATCTTGGATATTGAATGGCGAGACAGATGAGTCATAGTCGAGCTGCGCGATGCTCTTGACACCGACGATGCCGACGCTGTGTGGACAATGCATCTCATCGGAGAGATAAATCTGGCGGAGTGTGTATAAAAAATCACTCACGACAGTTTGCGGGATACCATCAAATTCGTCAATGAGGAGCACAACCTTCTTAAAAGGCGGGACACCTTCGTTCAGCAAACTCCCAAAGTCTTGAAAGAACCTTATCATCGAAAAATGATCAGTTAGGGTTGTGTTCGCAAGGAATTGGCTCAATGCCTCTGAAGGCGCGCCCCCGCGTTTATGAAAAGCGTTCTCAATTTGCCTCTGAATCATGTAATAGAGATGCTCGTAAAAAGCCGCAGGTGTGGCATTCCGCGTCGTTTGGAAATCCAGCTGGATCGGGAAATAGGTCGGCTCTTCTGCTGTGAGTGCGTCAAGGGCAAACCGGAAAAAAGTAGTCTTACCGGTCTGGCGTGGCGCGAACAGGACAATGTACTTGCCAGTTTTGACGCGTTTAATGAAATCCGCGATCTTCGCCGTGCGAGGCACAATATAATTAGTCTCAGGGGACACGGTGCCTTGGGTGCCAAAACTTCTCATTTTTTCTCCTCGTCGTCAATATCATCAACCCTTTTATTATATCACACCCTTGTCGGAGAATCTATACCTATATTTCCGATGCTGCGCTATAAAAACCGAAAAATTTAGATGACACGAAACCCGAAATTTTGGTATAATGCGTCCAAGCACTAACATTAACAGCTATATATCTTTTTAACAAGGACGCAAGCCATGAAATTCAGACGCGAAGAAATTTTAGCACAATTGCGCAGCAATATTGACGCAGGCAAACCAATTATCGGGGCAGGGGCCGGCACAGGTATCTCCGCGAAATGCGAGGCAGCTGGCGGTATTGACCTGATTATTATCTACAACTCCGGCAGATTCAGAATGGCGGGCAGGGGTTCACTCGCCGGTATGATGCCCTACGGCGACGCGAACCAAATCGTCGTTGAGATGGCAAGTGAGGTGCTTCCTGTTGTCCCGGACACACCTGTTCTTGCAGGGGTCTGCGGCACGGATCCGTTCCGCTTGATGGATGTTTTCCTAAAGCAGATAGATGACATCGGGTTCTCAGGGGTACAGAACTTTCCGACAGTAGGGCTAATTGATGGCACGTTCCGTCAGCTGCTTGAGGAGACCGATATGGGTTACGGTCCCGAAGTGGGGATGATCCGGACAGCGCATGAGATGGGGATGCTCACCACACCCTACGCCTTCAACGAAATCGAGGCGGAGCAGATGGCAGATGCAGGTGCGGATATTCTCGTCGCTCACATGGGACTCACCACGAAAGGCTCTATCGGCGCAAAGACCGCGTTCACATTGGAAGACGCTGCCAAACGCGTGCAAGCGATTCACGATGCCGCGAAAGGGGTCAACTCAGATATCCTCGTTATCTGCCACGGCGGGCCGATCGCGGAGCCAGAGGATGCGACTTACGTTCTGGAAAATACCGAAGGCGTTGTCGGGTTCTACGGCGCATCAAGTGCTGAGCGTCTTCCGACAGAACGCGCGATTACGGCACAGATTGAGGCTTTCAAGCAGATTCGTTTGTAGCAGTTTACTCCTCCAGATAGTTTTCGTTGATATAGCGTGCAATCAGTTCAATCTCTTCTTCTTCAAGGTAAAGCCCTATTTCGATCATCCGTGTTATAAGTTCGGTTGTTTCCTCTTCAGAACGTGGCGGATAGTCTTCTACGTCCGTGAGCGGATGACATTGTGAGCATTTGTCCTCAAAGAGTGCTTTCACTTCCGATTCATTGTAAGTTACGGGAGCTGTGTCCGTTGCAGCTTCCGCTTCCATAGCGACTGTTGCGCTTTGTGCAGCCTCTTTGGCTTTACCTGATCGCATCCGTTCTTGTCGCTGTTGGCGGGCGGAAGTCTGGATATCGGGTGTAATCGCTATGAGGTATGCCGAGACCGACCACTCTTCTTCGGTGTAGATCGGTTCTCCGATCATCGGTTTTATCGCCATCCGATTGACGAGGCGGACCCAGTCGGGCGGGGTGCGGGGTTTAACGAGAATGGTGCGTAAGTCGTGGCAGACAACACACTTGCGTTGTAAGACGTGCTGTCCCTCCCGCAGTTTTCGCTTTGATGCCAACTGATCGAGCGGTGCTTCTGCTGGCAATCCGGCATTTTCAAGTAACCTTCGGGTACGCGCGATACCCTCATCGCTAAAGGCACTTGTTTGTGTGCGCAATGCGGCTTCGCGGAATGTGAATGGTACCGACAGCCCAATCAATAGATAGGTGCAAATCAGCAGTGTGGTGCCGATATACGGCATTGATTCTTCAAAATGCCGGAAAAACCGAAGGATAGCGATCTTGACGAGGATCAACACACCGATGGTGATACCGAGCATCAGATGGGCGACTGTCCGGGGCGGGAGTTCTACTTGATAGTTCCACAGGCGCGGTACCATGTGCCACATCATAAAGAGGTAGAGGATCGCATACGCATAGCCGATAACCCGATGCAGCAGCATCAAGGCGGGCGGTGCTTCACTCGTCCGAGTCTCTTTGTTAAACGGATAGCCCCATAACTTAAACATCAAGAAGACAGAGGCATTCGCGAGGCCTAAGAAGATTAAGCCGAGAATTGCGCTCGTTGAGGTAGACATGTCGCCTCTTCCTTCCTATGTCTCCAATACGGGACGATTTAAGCGGGAATGATACGGCGGCTCCATCACAGCACGCTGGCGTTCATTTGCCCACTCCGGGATTTCATAAGCGGGAACGTACGCCATATTGCCTGCGGTATAACGTGTCAAAATTGAGCGGCGCGGATGGTCAGCTGTCCACGGCAGCGTGCCGTGCGTTACTGCCTCCGTGAAGATGATGACATCACCCGCATCGCAAACGAGCTGCCGGATGTGTTCTTGGTGTTTCTGATAGAGCCGCATCTCCTGTGGACACGGATAGTTGCTCTTATGGCTCCCCGGAATGACGATTAACCCACCTGCACCCGGCGGCACATCGGTCAACTGAAACGTGACAACAGTCAAACCGTTATGCATGCGTCCGTCACGGAAGATGTAATACTGATTCGGATCGAAGCCAGGACCAGAAGATCCGTGAAAAATAAAACCTTCCGCGCCTTTGTCCATCGAAAGTAGGAACATCTGATGGTCCATACGGAAACCCCTCCCTAATATCTCGTTGAGATATGGGACAAGTGTCGGATGCGCGAGCATGTGCCGGAACGGATTACACCACGGTTCCTCCCAGCCGAGCATACCGCCAAGTTCGCCTCTGCCCTGTTCGCCTTTCAGTTCCGGCGAACCGCCATCAAGTGCTTGATCGCGTGGACGGATGCGGGCTTGGTCACTGTGTTTGTCAATGGCTTCGTTCGCGAGGGCCACCTCTTCGGGTGTGAGGACATTCTTGATAACGAGATAACCGTTCAGATCGAATAGATATTTTTCCTCAGCATTCATGTTTGGTTTCTCCACCTTGTGGGTTTGTAACCCCGATTGTTGGGCGGTGGCACAAACTAAAAGTTTATGCTACGTGGAAGCCTAACACAAACTAAAAGTTTATGCTACATGCCCATTGAAAGGTATTATACTGCATAAGCGACAGAGCCGTCTTCACGCAGCGGTGTTGTGCCAGTGTTCATCGGTTGATAAGGGTGCTGCTCGATTAAAGTATCGTCAAGTTCAATCCCTAAGCCCGGAGCTTCGGGAATCGGAATATAGCCCCCCTCCCGTTGATACGAAACCTTATAGACAGCAAAAGTTTCAGATTCATCCGCCTTCGTGTATTCTTGTGTGATGAAGTTCGGGATGCTCGTATCTAAATGAAGTGATGCAGCAGTAATAAGCGGGCCGAGGAAGTTATGCGTGACAACCGCGCTGTGATACGCTTCGGCAAGTGCCGCGATTTTCTTGCAGTGTGTGATACCGCCTGCTAAACCGACATCCGGACGCACATATTGCGGACCCCCTGCCTCCAGGATCTCACGGAACTCCCAGATACTCACATTGCGTTCGCCGATGGCGAGGGGCGTTGTCATCCGTTTCGCTAATTCCGCTTGCGTTGTAATCGTATCTATCTGAATTGGGTCCTCAATGAAATAGAGATTAAA
This sequence comes from Candidatus Poribacteria bacterium, assembly GCA_963668035.1. Taxonomy (GTDB): domain Bacteria; phylum Poribacteria; class WGA-4E; order WGA-4E; family WGA-3G; genus WGA-3G. Next base: position 4,919,292 of record OY764073.1, read on the forward strand.
GGGTGCTAAAGCGGCTTCTAACACAATACTGTTCATCGGTGTCAGTTTCCGATGTACTTCAACAATCAGATCGAGATCCGGTCCTCCGCCTTCTCGTGCTGCCGCGACGAGGTCGCGCGCAGTCTTAACGAGCCGGTCAACGCCCATGTCTTGGAAATTCCCGACTAACGGATCAAACTTGAGTGCAGTGAAGCCTTCTTCGACAGCTGCTTTCGCGGCTGCAAACATCGTTTCTGGGGTACCTCCGCCGCCGAGGAGATGCAATCGGATTTTATCGCGGCAATTGCCACCCAGTAGTTCCCAAATCGGGACACCGAAATGTTTTCCTTTGATGTCCCACAACGCGATGTCTACCGCACTGATAGCACCACTCAACGCAGTCCCACGAAACGGACCCATGCGATAGAGATGCTGCCAGTGATGCTCAATCCGCAACGGGTTCTGCCCGATGAGGTATTTCTCAAACGTCTTCACGATTTGATCAACGGCTCCTGGGTAGCCCCAGCACGCAGTCTGCCCCACACCGCTGATACCCGTATCTGTCCAAATCCGAATCACATAACCGGTACCGATAAAGAACGACTCAATTTTATCAATTTTCATATCCTGCTCCCATCAGAAGTAACTTGACCTACTTATTTCGCTGTATTGTAACATAAGCACACGAATTTGGCAATAAACTTTAATAAAAACGAACTTTTTCTGAACACATCTGACTAAAGAAGCGAAACTAAAATGTGAACGCCTTTGAAAAAAGCGTCTGAGGTCTTCACACAACCGAAATTCTTATAGGAGAAATTGAAATGAAGCAGAAATTTTTTGCAATCGGTGCAATCGCAGTCCTCGCAATCGTCGGTGTATTTATTTTTGAACATACAACATCAGCACAACGTCAACGTCCCGATCGGAACGATCAGGGTCAACGTGGAAATCGTCAGGGGGGTGAACGTGGCAATAGGGGCGGCATGCCTGGGATGATGAACCCCATATCTATTGTTGACAACTCTTGGCTCGACCTGACATTTGCTGTGAAAGTCGAGGATGAGAGACTCGTAAAAGCACGTCCTATCTATCAAGCGACTCGTGACAAAATTGCAGCGAAGATGAAAGAGGTCGCCGGTGATTTCCAAACGATGCGATCCGAAGTCCCGAAAATTCTCGCGACTGTTGGACCCGAATTCCAAGCGAGCCTCAAAGAGGTGTTGACTGAAGAACAGATGAAGAAACTCAATGAATTAACGAAGAAACGTCAGACAGAAAGGCAGCGAGCCATGAATCGCTTTAGTGGTGAACGCGGTCGGCGTGGCGGCGGTGGCGGTGGTGGCGGCGGCAGTAGATAGCCGTTACGCGAAAGCATCCGTAAATTTCATCTACATCCGGGGTTGGGCATATTTGCCTGACCCTTTTTTATTTTTTGCTCCGTTCTTCAATCCAACGCAGAACCATCTCGCGCTTCTCGGTGTTACCATATTGCTGAAGCCAGTGAGCGAGTTGTTTACCCGTTTCAATGAGAACGGTGTCCATCGCCTCAGATTTAGATTTCAACGCAAGTTGATACTTTTCGATCGCCGCATGCGTCTGTTTGCGTCTAATTAAAGTAACGGACAGCGTGCATCGGACTTTCGTGAGAATATCGTTTTTTGTTTTATCAAAACGCTGCCGAATCAGTTGTGATTCTAACGACAATAGATTCCTGAACGCGGGCATATTAATCGCATCTTTCTGGAAGACGGTTTCAAAACCTGCGAGTGCTTTCTGGTGTTCACCCTGTACGAGATAGAGATAACCGAGGGTGTTGTAGATCTCGATGTTTCGCTTGGCTTCAGGGATCGCCTCGAATTCAGCGATAGCCGCAGCGTGCTGCCGTTGCCCCATGAGTGCATTTCCGCGCCGGATCCGGAGATTAAGCTGTTCTTCCTTTGCTTGCAGATTCTCCGGTTCTTGTGCCAAGACGCGCGACACTTCTACAGCGGCACGCTCGTAGTCACCTGCGCCTTGATAAGCGTTCGCGAGGCTCAACCGTAAGTTCGGGTCGGTCGGCGCGAGCTGGAGTGCCTTCTGAAGCAGCTGGATCGCTGCGGTGTACGCCTCCGTATCGCTGAGGCTTCGCGCATAGTGGTGATAAGCTGCGATCAGATTATGTAGCGCGTGCTCGGCGTTCGGATCCGCATTGTAGACGTGTTGGAATGCGGATAGTGCTTCAGCATACTCGCCTTTTTTCAGGTATAACTCGCCGAGTAGGTTGCGGACCTGCATATCGTTCGGATGCAATTTCTGTAGTTCGAGGTACGCGTTCACGGCTGCGTCTAATTCACCGGCTTCCTTATGCGTATTCGCTTTTCGGGTGAAAGCGTCGCCTAAATTGACGCGGGCGACATTAAGCGTCGGCATTAGCAACAGCGCGTTCCGATACGCGTCAATCGCCGCATCCCATTCGCCACGGTTTCGCAGGGCGACCCCGTAGTTATTATAGCATTTCGCAAGCTGTTGTTTCGTGAGCGTATCAACGGGGTTAATATCAATCGCCTTCTGATAATAGCCGATCGCTACCTCAAATTGTCCAACTTGCGCGTATCCGTTACCCATCAGTTGATAGGTAGGCGCGTCGAGCGGATCCATCCGAAGCACTCTTTCAAACGTGGTGGCGGCGGTCTCAAAGTCTTTTGCCGCCAACGCTTTGAATCCCTTCGCTCGCAAGAGCTGATGCAGGTTGCGCCGTGCAGCTTTATGATAGGGGGCAATGTGGAGGGCTTTTTCAAAGGCTTGTATCGCCTTTTCCGCCTCTTTTTTCTCGTGGTAGAAGATACCAAGCGTATTGTAATCCGCTGCCAACGGTTTTTGCGTTATCCGTTTCTCAAGGAGTGCGATCGCTTCATGCGTTTTTCCTGTTTCGTGGTAAGCTTGAATCAGTTTCTCAATTGCAGGTTGAAACTTCGGGTCCAACTGTCTACACGTCAGAAAACTTGCGATTGCGGAGGCTGTATCACCTTTATCAAAGTAGACGGTTCCAAGTAGATAATGAGACCGGAGCCGTTTTTTCTGTTCCGCGTAGGGTTTCGCTGCAACTTCGGATTTCAGCACCCTGATAGCCATATCGTGTTGGGGTGTATGAAGCGGTGTCCTGTAGAGTTTACGCAACGTGGTTATGTCGCGTGTTGATGGCTGTTGCCCCGTTGCTGTCGGATAGATAATATCACCGGGATGCGGACTGTGTCCCCATAATCCGATGGCGTGTCCAAACTCGTGGAGGCAAACTGTCCGCATCTCTTCCTGCGATAAGGCACCGATAGTGCCGTCGCCTTCCAACATCAGGATAACCTCAACGGTAAACGGCGATGCGGTATTCACTGGATCTTGCACAACTGTCTGTTTTGTGTCCTTGAGGCGTATCAATTCCGCACTACCGAGCCGCGTATCCTGAAAGTCGGTGTGGAGACCGCTATGTCCCCAACTGACGCGGATGTCTGCGTTCTTCGGTGTCTCCGTTTCTTCAAAACGGATAGTGCTGTCGCTGGCGGTCTCCCATGTTTGCATAGCATATCGGATTTCAGGTAGATATGGGCTCTCTTTTAGGATAGGCGAGATATAGACGCGGATCGGCATCTGCGTGAATCGGGTGATTCTGCCTTGCGAAAAAAGCGTGATGTGGTCAAAATAATCGGTATAAACACGATGATCCGATTCTTCTGCTATCGCACTTTGAAACGTTCCGGTGCTAAGTAGTATGAGGGGCAGACTGATTAACGTAAGGTTCAAGATGCTTTTGGCGTAAATTTTGGCATTGCTAACAAGTTTTGAGTGCAACCTATACCAGGAAGTGTATTGTGTTCTAATTTGCATCGAGAGATTTCCTTATCCTTGCTGGCGAGGTTTTGCGGCGTCCTCGCCCATAAGCGGCGTACATTCCTAACCTCGCTAAACTAACTCCGACTCGCAAGTTTGTTTGAGAAAATACTGATTAACCCGCCTAACATCACGTACCCAAAGATAACCTCCAGCGTTACGAGAAAACGCGCAGTCGCATTGTCCGCCACTACATCCCCGAAACCGAGGGTCGTAAAGGTGACAATACTAAAATAGAAACAGTTCCATAAGGTTAAAGGTTTCCCATCATACGTCCCTGTGGTTTGATGGAATTGGGGAGCGAAGTCTTGTAACCATGTCGGTGCCCATGATGGAATCGGGAATCTGTAAGCAAGCGCGAACAGACAAGCGAAAAGGATGGACCATAATGTCCAGAGTGCTAGGCTCCGTCCATAATCGGAGCTCCATCGCCATAAGCGCGCCAGGACAGGGTTCGCTTGGTTGAAAGCCCGAATGTACTGTTGGTCAGCGACGTAGCGTTTGAAAAAAGGGTTCTCGACCTCATCTACATGTTGACTGTCGAGATAAAATTCGGTCGCACGATCCCCTTTTTTCGTAAATTTCGCCTTGATTAAGGGAAAAAGGGTGTTCGGGATGTACTGAACATCGCGAAACGCTGCGACACCCATAAACTGGGCGGAGGTAAAGTTCGTATGCCCTTGGAATGTGGCGTTATTGAACGTTGTCGTCTCAGAGAACCATGTCCCTGTACAATCAAGGATACCTTGGAACCGGGCGCGACGGAAGTTAACGACATTGTAAAAATAAGCCTCATGGAATATGACATTTGTACGAAATTCAACCCTATGAAAATCGGCGACATTGTTGAATCTCGCTCGCCAAAAACTGACGCTCTTGTGGAAGATCGCGTTGTGAAAATCGGCGCGCCGCTGGAAGATAGCTTCCCGGAATGCACAGGGACCATGGAAGATGGCTTCATCGAAATCGAGGTCTGCCTCAAAAAGCGTGCGCCGAAAGTTCACATCTTTTTGGAAGATGACCGTTCGGAAATTGACGATGTTTTCAAACGTACACCCGATGCAAGAGAGGTTCTTGTTGAGAAGAATCCGGTCATTTTCGTCGCGTTCCAATTCAACAGAAAAAATATCAACGATCCCTTTGATCGTACAATTCGTGAATATAACGGATGTTGCGTCGCTTTGGAGTGCTTCAAGGAAAACTCGCGCTTTAATGATTTCGTTGTGCTTTTCGTACATCTCTGCCTTTGCCCTTGCTTTTCGCCTCTGTAAGATCGATCTGATTAATGAAAAAACAGAAAAGATATGATTCGTTCCACAAGCCTCAATTTCATCAGAAACCGATTTTCGACAACGGAGAAAATCGAGCAGAAACCCCATAGTTAAAAAAACAGTTTAAAATTCTGTGAGGAGATCGGCAAGCGGGTTTTCCAGAACAGGCTCCCCCTCCGGCTGCACGATGGCGTGGCTCATACCGTCTTTAAGATGGTAAACCTCAACATCGTCAGGGTTTAACCAACAGAACTTGGGCGTGAGTGCTTCCCGTGCTACAGCAGCCTCCGGTTTTTTCTCGGACAGTTGTCCAGCGGCGAGTAGGGTTCTAAGAACCGCCAAAAGATACGGGCTATGCGTTGTTAGAACGATCTGGCTGTCAATATGATTTCGCATCAGCGCGATGATATGCATCAGATGTTTTTGTGCTATCGGATGTAAGTGTGCCTCCGGTTCCTCAATCACTCGGAAGATAACTTCATTGTAAAGCACGTTCATGAACATATCTTGTAGAATCCGTATGGTATTTTGCTGTCCGGTGGATGCCTTCTCTAAAAAAGTCGCGTTCTCGCCGGTCGGATGCGAAAAAAGTCGCGATTCGGAAATCTTACCTATAGTTTCGTATTCGCTCTTTAAGATGCAAGCGATCTTTTTAAGTAAGAATTCTATCATCGGTTTGTCCATACTGTCTGATTCCGCTTCAGCTTTTTCATCAAAAATATTGTGAAAGTTCTGTGTACTGAAGGTGTCAAGAAATTCCTCGTTCTTTTCCAAAAAGCGTGCGATAAGATGTAAGTTCACACGCGGTTGCGTGGCAGCGCGTGTTTGGAGATCACTCTTTATACCGCCATAGAAAATCCGTTTAAGCGCATCAGGGTAGTTGACAGCGATATTCCGATCAGCCGGAATGAAAAGACTGTCTCGGTATGTACCCGCTAACTTCTCCGTGATGTCGCTTATCCGGATTGCCATCTTTAAAATAAAAAAGAACCGCTCGCTCGTTTTAGATTCTTGTTCCTTGTCTGTTTCTTCTGTTTCTGTTGAAGCTGCATCTGCTTTGGTGTCTGAATCCGCGCTGAGGTGTTGCGCATCGAACTGCCGCAACTTTTCTTGTAAAGCGTAACAGAGGGTTTCAACTTCCTCCATAACCTTGGGCAGCTCGATCTCAAGCGTTTTTTCAGTGTCTAATGTCAATGTGATTCTACTGTCCCGTGTATAGTGATAGGTAATTTCAAACGGCTTTCTTGCCTCGGCATCATCTGTGATTAGCGTCAGCTCGCTTGCCTCGCCGAAAAACTCCCGAAATTTATACGAGATTTGCGCGCGAAATACCGTTGACAGGTCCGGTAAAACAGGTTTCGGATGTTCCGGCGGGTAAGCATTCGTTTGCTTGATGTATTGCCGAAAATCGCGGATTAATTCGTGAAAGAAATAGAGCAGCTTCGCGAGGACGCTTTTGCCGCTAGCTGTCGCGCCAATGAAAACGACTAAGGTTTTGTCCATGTCGATTTCTGCTTCTCGGATATTTATAAAGTTTTTGACAACCAGTTTAGGCATGAAATTTCCATTAACCGGGAATTTGCGTCCATCTTTTGCTTGCTCGGTGGGCGCGCTTGAAAAAACGCGCCGCACATTAGGTGTTTCAGCTTACGCCAATACCTCACTGACAACCCGCGATTTCTCCTCAACCCCTGTTAACCGATGATCAAGCCCTTGGAACTTATAGGTCAACCGCTCGTGATCAATGCCGAGTTGATGGAGAATCGTCGCATTTATGTCGCCAACAGAGACAGGGTCTTTAACAATATTGTAACTGAAGTCATCCGTTTCGCCGTAAACGACACCGCCCTTGATACCGCCGCCAGCCATCCAACGGGTAAAGCATTTCGGATGGTGGTCGCGGCCATAGTTATCCTGCGTGAGTTTGCCTTGGCAATAAACGGTGCGTCCGAATTCACCGCCCCAGACGACTAAGGTTTCGTCCAACATACCGCGCTGTTTCAAGTCTTGAACGAGCGCAGTTGAAGGTTGGTCAATGTCGCGCGCCTGATTGCGAATGTTCTTAGGGAGCTCCCCGTGTTGGTCCCACCCACGGTGGAAAATTTGGACGAGGCGGACATCGCGTTCCATCATCCGACGGGCAAGGATACAACAGTTCGCAAATGTACCGGGAGTCTTCACTTCAGGCCCATACATTTCTAAGACATGCTCGGGCTCCTTCGACAGATCCGCAAGTTCCGGGACACTTGTCTGCATACGGAACGCCATCTCGTATTGAGAGATGCGCGCATGCGTTTCGGGATCGCCGACTTCCTCGTAAAGTTCTTTGTTGAGTTCCACGAGGGTGTCTAACATCCGTTTCCGCGTTTTCTCGTTAACGCCTTCTGGGTTTGAGAGGAATAACACCGGATCGCCTTGACTGCGGAGTAGCACACCTTGATGTTCCGATGGGAGGAAACCTGAGCCCCAGAGCCGGTTGTAGAGTGCCTGCGCCCCCTTCGGACCGCTCCATGTAGCATTCATGACAATAAAAGCCGGTAGGTTTCTGTTTTCGCTACCGAGACCGTAACTCAACCACGCACCGAGACTCGGTTTGCCCGGACTTTCATCGCCTGTGCAGAAGAAGGTGATCGCCGGATCGTGATTAATCGCGTCGGTATGTACCGACTTGATAATTGCGATGTCTTTCACCATTGAAGCGGTATGTGGCAGCAACTCACTAATCCATGCGCCATCACCGCCGTTATCATACTTCTTAAATTCAAATATAGACGGGGCGATGGGGAACTTATCTTGTCCCGAAGTCATCGTCGTAAGCCGTTGCCCCATACGCACAGATTCTGGGAGATCGGTATCAAACCACTCCCCCATCTGTGGTTTATAGTCGTAGAGGTCCAATTGCGAAGGCGCGCCCGACATGAAAAGGTAGACAGCGCGTTTCGCCTTCGGCGCGAAGTGCGGCAGTTCGGGTAACCCTCCAAATTTCGGTGCGGCTTGGGCTTGACTTTCAAGCGCGTTCACAACGGCACTCGGCAGCAGTGTTGCGAGTGCTGCACCGCCGAGTCCGGACGCACATTTGCCAAAAAATTGGCGGCGCGTCTCAAGTTTCAGATATTCCTTAATTGGATCCATGAATTTCTCCTTAGTGATTTTCAGAAAATTGTCCCTCGGCACGTTTCGAGGGTTTTTGGAGTAGTTCCATATCCTGAAATCAAATAGGCGCGACCCAAAGATCGCGCCCACTGGGTTTGATTATCCCTTATTTAGGACTTCGTCCAGATTGAGAATCAGGTTTGCGATCATCGTCCATGCAGCGACTTCAACCGCATCTAAGGTTTCATCGGGTTTCGATTCGCCGACAACGATCAACGCTTTCGCCGCTTCCGGGTCAGCCTTTAGCTCCTCGTAATGTGCTTGGAACGTCTCCAACAACAGTGCTGCCTCTTTCGGTTTCGGGAGTCGGGCAGTCGCGGTCTCAAAGAGGTAAGCGATCCGTTCTTCTGTTGTCTCGCCGCCCTCTTTAACTGTACGCTCTGCGAAGGCGCGCGCCGCTTCAAAGAACTGCGGATCGTTCATCAGCATTAACGCCTGCATCGGCGTGTTCGTACGTTCACGGCGGATGGTGCAAGCCTCACGGGAGGGCGCGTCCAAGATATTCATCTGTGGCGGTGGCGCAGTCCGTTTCCAGAATGTATAGAGACTCCGACGATGGACCTTATCGGCCCCCGCATCTTTAACAAACGTGTCGGTATTAGAGCCGGTAAACCCAACGGCTTTCCAGAGACCATCGGGTTGCGGCGGTTTCACGCTCGGACCGCCAACTTTGGTATACAACAGCCCGCTAAGCGCGAGCGCGTTATCGCGTACGGTTTCGGCATCAAGCCGGTACCTTGTCCCGCGAGAAAGCAGGGCGTTATCCGCATCGCGTTCCAATTTTTCAGGTGTGATCTCTGCGCGCTGCCGATATGTTGCTGACGTAAGTATCAATTTCAGCATCTGCTGTACATCCCAACCGGAGGCGATAAATTCGGTTGCCAACCAATCGAGGAGTTCCGGATGCACCGGCGGCGTGCCTTGTGTGCCAAAATCCTCCGCCGTCACTACGATTCCGGCACCGAAGATGTCTTGCCAGAAACGGTTGATCGCAACACGGGCGGTGAGCGGGTGTTCCGGTGATAACAACCATTTGGCGAGACCGAGACGATTCGGCGGCGCGTCTGCTGGTATCGGAGACAGTACTGCCGGGGTTTGCGGATAAACCTGTTCGCCAGGGTGCTGGTATTCGCCACGTGCCAAAATGTAAGCACCTCTCGGTTCTGTTCGCTCCTGCATCACAAGCGTCGTCGTTAGTGAACCATCCAGTGAATTCCGTTTCTGCCTGACTTTACCTAAATCCGCGAAAACGGTTTTCAAATCCGCGAAGGCGCGGTGTGCATTTTCGTTTATGCTCTTGTCGAGTGTAATGTTCGCCCGGTAGTAATCCCGGATTTGATCCTTCTGCGCGGTCTCACGTTCACCGCGAGGCGTGCCTGCAATATCTACAATGTTAGCGGGCAGCATCGGTGGCGCGCTTTCAATACGGAAGTAGAAACCGGAGGGACCTGAATAGTTGACGATTTTCAGGAGTAACGTGTTGTTACCGGGTTTGAGTTGCACCTGTACCTGTTCCTGATCAGCAGCGGCATCTCGCTGGATGTTTTTGGCGAGGAGTTCGGTGCCGTTCATCCAAACCTTCAGTGCATCGTTGCTCCCGATATGCAGCAGTGCTTTCTGTTGCGTAACGGAGGAGATGTTTCGGAAGAGGTAGGTGGCACTGTTTTCGCCGACGATGTCGTTATGCACCTGTTCGTCAACCCAATGGCTCTGCTGTTCCCATTTGATGGTTTTGCCGTTGTGTTCAAATTTGTGGCCTGTATTGACACCCTTCGTTTCCGGTTCATACACCTGATAGAAGGCGAGGTTCCCGTGTTCTGCAGTAAACGGACCCGCAGCGTGCCAGTTGCCTAATCCTATTTTGGTACCGAGCGGGTAAACGGTTGCTGCGTCTGTGAGTGCGAGTCGGAATCGCCCTAACTGCTTCTGCCGCAGATCGAACTCATGCTTAAGCCGAATTTTCAATCTACCGCCTTCCATGCCAAACGGTGCTGCGACAAGAAATACGGCTTGTCGATTTTGGTTTCTTCTGTCGAGGGCCCATCCTGTTTCCGGTTTATCGTCGATCGCGTTTGCGATAACCCCACCGAGACTGTCTTCACCCATAACCTGTTCGTGGTCCGCCCACGCTTGCACGATTTGGACAGGTGTCCACGGATCAGTTACTTCGGTGTCTTCTTCAGTTTCATTTTCCGTTTGTGTCTCGGTGTCGGCATCATCTGTAGAAATGCTTTCTGCTTGTGCATCGGCATCAGCGGGCGCGTTTTCCGCTTCTGCGTCGGCATCGTCAGGAGGCGTGTTTTCCGTTTCTACTTCAGCAGGTGCGTTTTCTGGGGTGCTGCCCGCTTCTGCTTCGGCGGTTTCGCCTTCCGTTTGCGTCTCAGTATCGCTACTTTCCGCTACAGGAGCTTCTTCATCGCTCGCTGCTGCAGGTGGCGCGATAAAGGCTGCAAAATCGGTCAGGACGACATTACCGTTACTACTTCTGCCGATGCCACCCTTCGGCAAGGACGCGTCTTTGATGCCTTCTAATCGCACTGCACTCCATTTGCCGGGGGGTAGTTCTGCGATAATCTCGTAAGTCTCCTGCTCGGGATTGGTGCCGCTGGCTAATATGGAGTTATCGTCTAAAACTTCGAGGGTCGCCCCACCTTTTGAGTAAAGCGATGTCGGTTTGAGCGTTGTCCAGCGCGGCATCCGATTTTCCCACGCGATTTGGGTCGCATCGAGTTCAGGGATAGGTGCTTTGGTCTTGGCATTTAACTCGGTAATCTGTTCATCATAAGCGGCGAGTTCCGCTTCCTGCTCTGGTGTCGGCAACTTCACAACAGGCGGAGAATCCTTACGATTGCCGTCCATCGCGTTTTCGGTGATATTGTTAAAATAGGCGTAGAGTTGATAGAATTCCTTCTGTGTAATCGGATCATATTTATGGTCGTGGCACTGCGCGCACCCGACGGTTAATCCCATCCAGACAGTTGAGGTCGTATTGGCTCTGTCAATAGCGTATCGGACGTAGTATTCCGCATCAATCGAACCGCCCTCACTTGTCGTGACGTGGCATCGGTTAAAACCGGTGGCAACGCGTTGATCCCGCGTGGGTTCTGGTAAGAGATCCCCTGCTAACTGCTCAATCGTGAACTGATCAAACGGCATATTTTTGTTGAACGCATTGATCACCCAATCACGGTAGGGCCACATTTCGCGGTAGTTATCTAAATGAAGTCCGTGTGTATCGCCGTACCGTGCGACATCTAACCAAAATCGACCGAGATGCTCACCGTATTCCGGTTTCGCCATAAAGCTATCAATCAGTTTTTCGTAAGCATCTGGTGAATCATCTGCGAGGAATTGATGAATCTCTTCGCGCGTTGGCGGTAGACCGGTAAGATCGAAACTTAAACGTCGGATGAGCGTCCGTTTATCCGCTTCATTTGCAGGGGTGAGTCCCTCTTTTTCAAGTCGTGAAAGGATGAACGCGTCAATCGGATTTCGCACCCAGTCTTTATTTTTGACAGCAGGTGCTGTTGGATGGACAGGTGTCGTGAATGCCCAATGTTCTTCCCACTTTGCACCTTCGCGGATCCACTGCGTAACGGCTTCAATCTGTTCTTGTGTGAGTGTTTTATTGAAGCCCGCGGGTGGCATACGGTAGGTGTCGTCATCGGATGCGATGCGGAGATGCAGTTCGCTCTCTTCAGGTTTGCCGGGGACGATTACGGGGTATCCGCTCGGTTCAGAGAACGCGCCTGCTTTCGTGTCAAATCGGAGGTCCGCTTGTCGGGTCTTGGCATCTGGTCCGTGGCAGGCGAAGCAGTTATCCGCAAGAATCGGGCGGATGTCAAGGTTGTAATTCAGAGTGGCTTGTGGTGTCTCGTGATGTTCCGCGGCTGCCAGGGCAAGGCAGACACACACCAACACAGCTATTAGTGGAATCGTATGATTAGCGATCTTCACTGGAAGTCTCCCCTTTTCAGCTTGAAAGTTTCCTATACGCAAAAAACGCGCTGCAATTTACTGTAATGAACTTAGCATATTGTGACGTTTTGTCAATCAAAAAGTTTAGCAAGGTTGCTATATTTTACAATGCAGTTGCGTTTTTGTCAATATTTTTTGTTGACAATTGAAAAAAAATACCGTACAATTCTATCAATGGTGGTAAACGCATTCCGGACAAAAAATTCGGGGGTAAGTAACAGGATGGCATTTAGCGATTTCAAAGCGATCCCTGACGTTCAGGAAGGATTTGGGATCCGACACATCGAAAATGACTTTATAGAAACTGCACACACTGTGGAACCTTCGGAGCAATTTCTACAAGAGTTGGAATTTACCCTGCAGTATATTGATGTGCTCACCTCTGAGGGCGCGCGATGTGAAGCCGTTATCTTTCCTATTTTGCGGGAAGTCTACAAAGGGTACGCTGATCATTACGCACTCTGGATAAAAAAACCGATCGCTTATGATGATCTCCTCAGTGGCACGCCAGATTACTTTGTTTCCACACGATCTGAATTAGGTAAACTCGTTGTCGGTACCCCGTTGGTGATGCTGGTTGAAGCCAAAAAGAACGATTTTGAGCAAGGCTGGGGGCAATGTCTCGCGGAATTAGTCGCTGCGCAAAAAATAAACGAGGCCCCGGAACACCCCGTATATGGCATTGTCAGCGATGGAAGATGGTGGCAATTCGGACACTTGATTGGTGATGCCTTTACCCAAAACAGGACCAGTTTTAGTCTGGATGATTTGCCAACCCTCTTTGGTGCGATTGATTCTGTCTTCAAAGCAGCAAACGAGGTATGAAAACTTGCCTATTCTGTTGCTACCTTTTCAAAAATAATAACATGCTGCCACGGTAAATCGTCAAGTGTCTCTACCCAAGACAACGGATGCGGTGTTGCCTCTTTGATCACCTGCAATTCACTCATCTTATGCAGACGTTTGATTGGCACATTGTCATCTTCCAAGCGGTATTCTATGAAGGCGACTCTACCCCCTATTTTAAGCCCACGACAGATATTCTGCATCATCTCATACGGATGCGAAAATTCGTGATAAACATCTACCATAATTACCAAATCAACCGAATTCGGTGGCAATTTCGGATCGGTAATTGTGCCTAATATCCCTTTGATATTCGTAATTCCTTCTTCCGCCATCTTCTCAGCAAGGATGTCAAGCATCTCTTGTTGAATTTCAACGCCGTAGAGGGTCCCTGTTTTACCGATTTTTGGTGAGATCCGGCGGGCGATGTAGCCCGTACCGACCCCGATATCCGCGACGACATCTCCCTCTTTGAGTTTCAACATTTCAATGAGACGATTCGGCATCTCTTCTCGTTCACGCTCTGGACGTTCTAACCATCCCGCAGCGAGATGTCCCATCACGTGTGAGATTTCGCGTCCCATGTAGATTTTGCCGATTCCGTCTCGGCTGGGTGTCCGTTGTTCATAGCGCGTACTCGCTGGACGTGTTGATTCGTCACTGGGCACCGTCACTGTGTAGTTCAATAGGAGCAAGGTACCTATAACGCCTCCGAAAATCGCGAACCAACGGCGTGTGTTTGCTGCTTCTTGACGATTTCTTAACATCGGTTACCACCTTCCGAGATAGAGTCCTCGGTTTTCCATCGGCATCTGCACCCGCTTACCTTGCTGACGTTGCGAATCAACGATTGCAAAAACCATCTCAGTGCTTCGGTGGGCGAGGTGAATATTACCGGTTGTTTCGGTATCGGTCTCAATCGCATCGACGATGTCTTCAATGCAACCGACAGTGCCACTTTTCCGTTCAAAAGGTGGGAATTGCGCATCTAAAATCTCGTTAAACTGTCCTTGCCGTTTGCGGAGATGAAAACCGAGACCGTTATTGAGCGCACGGATTGTACCTTCGCTACAATGCACCTCAAATTCGTAAGCCGTGCCGGGAATGCTAATGCCGTTAATGCCGTTCTCAAAACGGATAAATCCCATGACGATACCGGGATCAGATTCCGTGCGGTTATCCTCAAAATCGGCATCGTCAACTGCAACGTTGCCTTGCACGTATTCTATCGGCGAATCACTTGCCAAAAAGAGGAGCATATCCGCTGCGTGTGTGTATCCCCAGAGCGCGGAACCCCCGCTATAAGCGATGACAGAACGTCTCTCACCCAGCGAACCGCTTTCAAGGATTTCACGCATTTTGATGTATCCGGGCGTGAAACGCCGCTGTGTGCCGAGATTGAATTTGACATTGTATTTTTCGCATACTGCTACCATCGCATCTGCCTCTTCCATAGAGGCACAAAGCGGTTTGTCGCAATAGATACCCTTTACGCCATTTTCTGCGGCAAATTGCGTGATGTCGGCATGGTTTCCAGGGCGCGTGGCGATACTGACAATGTCCGGTTGCTCCTCGACGATCATCTCCTGATAGTCTAAGTAGTACTTCGGAATATCCCATTTGTTGCAGACGTACTGAGCCTTCTCTTCGACGACATCTGCAGCGGCGACAAGTTCTGTCCGCTCGAAAGCAGTATATCCCGCGGCGTGCGAATAGGGGAGCGCGCCGTGTGGTGTCGCACGGACTTCCTCATCAATTGTGCCACCCATTCTGCCACAGCCGACGATGCAAACGCGATATTGTGTTCCCATTGGATTTACCTCTATTTTTAGACGTTTTGTGTGCGGAAACCGGTCGGTGTCTGCCTACTTCTATAGACGTTTTGTGTGCGGAAACCGGTCGGTGTCTGCCTACTACCTTTAAGTGGTTAATTGGACAACATCTTGTTTCACAATCTCTTTTGTGTGTCCATAAGACGCAGTTTTCACCAGTTCCTGAACTTCAGGCGTTAAACGGTCGACAATTACTTCCGGTAGACTCTGTTTGCCATCATATTGCGGACGATAGCGCAGAATAAGGAAACGCCTATCCCGATCTTTCGGTTTCCATTGTAGCACACCGTGTGTCAACAGTTCAGAGATAACGAGAAAATCGCCTGCCTTAGGCGTGAGATTGGTAAAAACGTCATCCGGTTCTGGATCAATGCCGTCGGGTCCCGGTGTCAAAAGGTCTTCGGGTCTCTCAAACTTACTCTTATGCGAACCCGGAATGACGATAAGCCCACCATCGCCGGGATGCACGTCGGTCAGATAGAAGAACGCCACAAAATCGTTGCAGTAGATCTGGCTATTCTGAACCTCGTAGCGGGTGAGCCAGTGCCGTCCCTCACGGGCACAGTGCAAGCCTGCAGGGTTTATCCCCATCGGTTGCCTGTCCGGATTGTGCTGTTCAAGCGTGAGCGTGCCAGTGACAAATCTTGGTTTATCGAAGGTAAATTCTTTGATAAGGGGCCAGATAGCGGGATGAACCGTCATCGCCTCAAGCGACCGGTCAAAAGCGAATCCGTGTTCGTATCTGCCGCCTTTACCGGGTTCCAAGTCGCGCGGACGCGTCGTGAACCCTTCGGGACGTTCATCAAGTGGCGTATGAATATAGCGATCTACAGCCGCTTGTGCTTCCTTGAGCGCGTCCCCTGTGACGGCTCCCTTGATGTGTAAATAGCCTGTAACGTCAAACAGATAACGTTGTTCTGGGGTCATTTTTGCTCCTATAGACTGGCACTCCGCTGGAGTGCTTTATCGGACATTTAACCCCCTAAATCCCCCTTATCAGGGGGACTTCAAGAGGAAATGGGTAAGTCCTGTTATCAAAATTCCGCTACAAAACCCCCATGCTTTAGCAGGGGGAGGGGGTCATTTCTAAATGTAACCTGTCGAACCATCTGGACGGGTAGGACACGTGCGCTGCCAATGAATGTATTCGTTATCCGTGATTGCGTCTTCGTTTATCTCCACACCTAAACCGGGACGATCCCGTAATTCCAGATAGCCGTCTTTCGGGAGATAAGGCTCGTCTACCCAGGCGTTCCATTCTGTCTCAGTCGGTAAGAGATATTCGAGGATTTTGAAATTCGGGGTCGCAGCGGCGAAATGCACATTGACCGCTGTTGCAAGCGGCCCCATCGGGTTATGCGGCGCGATACTGACGTAGTGCGCTTCAGCGATCGCAGCGATTTTGCGCATCTCTAACAATCCACCACAGATACAGATGTCCGGTTGGATAATATCGGCACCTTGTCCCGCGATAATGTCCAAAAACTCAAAACGCGTGTAGAGGGATTCCCCCGTCGCAAGTGGCACTTGCATCTGTGAGCGGAGGCGCGTCCATGCGGGGATGTGTTCGGGCCGGAGCGGTTCCTCATAGAAGTACGGATCGTAGGGTGCAAGGGCGTTCGCCAGCTGGAGCGCGCGGATCGGCTCAAATATTTTGGCGTGTGGGTCGAAGGCGAACTCCCAATCGGACGGTGTGTTCTCCCGGATCTGTTCAAAATAGGTAGCCGCTGCATCACAGACGCGACCCCATCTATTTGCATCCGGATCGAGTTGATAGGGACCGGTTTTGAAAGCGGTGAATCCCCAATCTTCATGGAGTTTGTGTGCCTGATCGGCGGCTTCGATACCGTCTCTGCCGCCGATACCGCGGTAGACGCGGATACGATCGCGGGCATGTCCCCCGAGGAGCATGTAGACCGGCAAGCCGGCTGCTTTCCCACTAATATCCCAGAGCGCGTGATCGACAGCGGAAATGACAGCGAGTCCGGCACCCCCCGGTGGGAAACGGAACTGCTGATGCAGTTTCATCATGATATACTCAATCCGTCGCGGGTCGTCGCCTTGAATCATCTCAAAGATATAATCCGCAATCGGTTCAACAGAGAGGTCGGGGCCAGTAGAGTAAGCCTCACCCCATCCGTAGAGTCCTTCGTCGGTCTCGACTTTGATGAGCCCGCGGGGACGGTTGCCGAATCGTGCCATAAAGGTTTTAATAGCGGTGATTTTCATTTCTTTAACTATGGGCCTCCGCTCTGCCCTCCACTTCGTTTCGGGCAGGTTTTTGGTTAAGTCGCGTGGATTTTGGCACCTGTGCGAAATGGTGAAGCAGGTAGCCCCTCCTTGTTGATAAAATTAGGTTCGGCGCTCTGATGCCACCCGAATCGGACAGCGACTGGATTCGCAACGGTTTCGCTGGAGACAACAACTGTGTCGCCATCAATCGTTGCCAGTGCTTCAACGAATTGCTTATCTTCACCGGCGATTTCAAACCATGTGAGCGGCTCCCCATCTCGTGAGGTCAAACCGCTACCGATCGCATCAAAGCTCAGCCGGATTGTGTTCCCCTCTACCGCCATGGATTTGTAAAGCGGACCGGAATATGTCACATCTTCTCTGCCGTAGTCCTTTGCGAGTGCCCACAGTGCCAGCCGTCTGCCGACATCCTGTTTGTTTCGTGGATGTACGTCTCTGGGATTCCCGATGTCGGTTGTCACCGCCATACCTGTATTTGGCAGTGCCAATGTTGCTGCTTGTGCTTCCCAGATTTGCGGTAGGAAAAACTGACCTTCCTCTTGATTACTGTAGTTGAAGGGAGCGAGTTGCACGAAATAGAAGGGGAAATCTCCTTGTCCCCAGACCTCTCGCCAACCGTTGATGAGTGCCTTCATCTTCTCGTGATAGATCATACCGTCCTGATGGTTCGATTCACCTTGATACCAGAGTGCGCCGCGCATGCCGTAAGGGACGATCGGATGCACCATACCGTTGTAGAGAGATGTCGGTCTTCCATGATCCATTAACGGATGTGTATTGTCAGGCATCGGTTTAAGCTGCGCATCGGTTTCTAACGCTTTGTGGGTTTCGGCTATCCACGCTTCTATGGCGTTTACTTTGTCTGGGAGTTGTGAGCGATAGTTCGCCTGTATGTCTTCGACTTCCTTGTTTATAGCTGCAAGCGCGGGTACACCGGCAAGACCTATAGGGGGTGTCCACGGTTCGATGCGGGTGCCGCCCCAGGAGGTGTTGATTAGCCCGATCGGAATATCAAGATTCTTATAGAGTTTCCGCCCGAAATAGTAAGCGACAGCGGAGAAATTCGGGATCGTCTCCGGTGTGGTTTCGTACCAATCCGCTTCTACATCTTGCTGAGGTAAACCTGACGGGACTTGCGGGATATTGAACAGTCGGATTTTCGGGTATATCGCTGCGGCGATCTCCGCCTCGCTATTGTTTGAGGCGTTTACGGGCCATTGCATGTTCGATTGACCTGAACAGACCCAGACTTCACCGAAAAGCACGTTTGTCAGTTCGAGGGTGTTACTGCCTTTGATTCGGAGTGTGTAAGGACCACCAGCTGCCATCGCTGGGAGTGTAACTTGCCAATTGCCATCGGGATCAGTAACCGCGGTAGTTGTTGAGACTGATTCGACGGCTTCGGCTTCAGCAGTGAGTGTTACGGTAACCTGTTCGCCTGGGGCTGCCCATCCCCAGATGGGTGCCTGCATGTCGCGCTGCAGTACCATGTTGCTACCGATGACACGCGGCAGTGTAACACCGGAATACGCGAAACTTCCGATGAGAAGTGATAGAAAACCGATGAGAAATAACAGCGTTAGTTCCATATTTTTGTTCCTTTTTGGTGCGGGGGTTTTGCGTCTCCCCGCAGGACGTATAATGAAAACGATCGAGTTTTTTCATTATTTCCAGTGATTCAAGTATATCAGTAATTCCAGGATCTGCTATAACGGTTATCGGCTATTTTACCATGAATCCGTACGGAACGGTGATGCAGGTAAGTCCTCTTTATTGATGAAATTGGGTTCTGCATTTTGATGCCACCCGAATCGGACAGCCACCGGGTTCGCAACGGTTTCACTGGAGACAACGACTGTGTCACCATCAATCGTTGCTTGTGCTTCAACGAATTGCTTATCTTCACCTGCGATTTCAAACCATGTGAGCGGTTCTTCATCTCGCGAGGTTAAACCGCTACCGATGTGATTAAAAGTGAGTCGGATTGTGTTTCCTTTGACCGCCATGGATTTGTAAAGCGGCCCGGAATATGTCACATCCTCTCTGCCGTAGTCCTTTGCGAGTGCCCACAGTGCCAACCGTCTGCCGACCTCCTGCTTGTTGCGCGGGTGGATGTCTGTGAGGTTCCCGATGTCAGTCGTCACCGCCATACCGGTATTCGGGAGTGCCAATGTCGCTGCTTGAGCTTCCCAGATCCGCGGTAGGAAAAACTGACCTGCCTGCCGCCCCCTGTAATTGAACCTTTCACTGTAACTGAAGGGTGCAAGTTGTACGAAATAGAAGGGAAAATCACCTTGTCCCCAGACTTCACGCCAGCCATTGATCAGTGCCTTCATCTTTTTATGATAGCGCATTCCGTCTCGGAGGTTAGATTCGCCTTGATACCAGATGGCACCACGTATGGCGTAGGGAACCAGCGGATGCACCATACTGTTATAAATTCCCGTCGGTCTTGTGTGATGCCTTAAAGGATGCCTACTTTCAGGCATCCGCGTGAGTTGTGCCCCGGTTTCCAATGCTTTCCGGGTTTCCGCTATCCACGCCTCAACCTCCTTCATTTTTTGGGGCAGTTGCTCACGATAGTTGGCATGTGCCTCCTGAATCTCTTTAGAGATGAACGCAAGGACAGGAACACTGACAAAACCTGCAGGCGGGGTCCACGGTTCAATACGGGTGCCACCCCACGAAGTGTTAATTAACCCAACTGGGACATCAAGATTCTTATAGAGTTTCCGTCCGAAATAATAGGCGACAGCCGAGAAATTTGCGATCGTCTCAGGCGTGGTTTCGGACCAATCTGCGACTACATCTTTCTGAAGCAGTCCTGCCGATACCCGCGGTACATAGAACAGCCGGATAGTTGGATAATTCGCTGCAGCGATTTCTGCCTTGCTATCTTTGGAAGCACTCACGGACCATTGCATGTTCGACTGCCCTGAACAGACCCAGACTTCACCGAAAAGCACGTTCGTCAGTTCAAGCGTGTTATTGCCTTCGACTCGAAGTGTGTAAGGACCGCCCGCTGCCATAGCTGGGAGTTTAATCTGCCAATTGCCTTCGGCATCTGCAATCACAGTGGTTGTTGCAGCTGGTTCGGTGCCCTCGGCTTCAGCACTGAGCGTTATAGTGACTGCTTCACCTGCAGAGGCCCACCCCCAAATAGGCACCTGCATGTCGCGTTGCAATACCATGTTGCTGCCGATGATACGTGGCAGCGTGACTTCGGAATACCCGAAAGTTTGTGCGAAGAGTAAAAGGTAGACGATAAGGAATAGAACAAGTCGTTTCATGTTTTGCGCCCTCCAATTTTTTTGTGGACGTTGCGTTATCAGTTGTCGAAAAGGAGTCGCTTCTCTGCTGAAAACTGATAGCTGACAACTACTGAAGCCGTTTGGCGAGATAACTGTTACGCGCCATGACCTGATTGTTGCGGATACAGATACCGAGTGCCTTTTTGGTGCCAACGATTACGACCCGTTCCTTCGCACGCGTGATACCTGTGTAAAGCAGATTCCGTTGTAGCATGAGATAGTGTTGGGTGTGCAACGGGATAACAACGGCGGGATACTCGCTGCCTTGTGCTTTATGGATCGTCGTGGCGTACGCCAAGACGAGTTCCCCGAGATCTGCCGTATCGTAAACCACCTGTTTATCAGGGTACTGGATATGGACTTTTTTGTCAAGGCGTTCGATAGCGACAACCCGCCCGATATCGCCGTTAAATACGTCATAGTCGTAGTTGTTTCGGATCTGCATAACTTTATCGCCGACGCGGAACCCCCCTACAGTCGCAGACCTATCTCCGAAACGTGATGGCTCGTCTTGGGCAGGCCCCCCGGATGTGCGGTTTCCTAACCGCTCGCCGAAACGCTTTTTCTCCAACGGATGCGCCGCCGGGGCAGCAGATCCCGCGTTCAAGACTTCTTGGAGTCGTCTGTTGAGATTTTCAGTCCCCAGTGTGCCACGTCGCATCGGACACAAGAGCTGGATGTCATCTATTGGATGGTAATCGTAATGCTGCGGTAAACGTTCGGCAATAAGAGAGCAGATTAGTTCAGTAATCGCTTCGGGGTCTTCTTCCTCTATAAAGAAAAAATTCCGATCCGCGTCACCAGTGAGTTCCGGAAAATCGCCTTTGTTAATGCGATGCGCGTTTGTGACGATCATACTCTCCTGCGCTTGACGAAATATTTCGGTCAACGCGACGACAGGTATCCTTCGCGAATCGATGAGTGCCTTGAGGACATTGCCAGCACCGACAGAGGGTAACTGATCTGTATCGCCGATAAGGATGACCGTGGTACTCGGACGGATCGCCTGCATCAAACGATTCATAAGCACAAGGTCTACCATAGATGTTTCATCAACGATGACCACATCAGTATCTAAAGGGTTTTGGCGATCGCGTTTAAAAGTGTTAATGTGCGGCGAGAATTCGAGGAGACGATGGATAGTTTTGGCTTCACCGCCAGTTGTTTCGCTGAGACGTTTCGCGGCGCGGCCGGTGGGTGCCGTTAAAGTGATGTGTTTGCCTTGTGCTGCAAACAGACGGATCATGCCGACCGTGGCTGTCGTTTTGCCGGTACCGGGGCCACCCGTAAGAATCATTGCGCGTGCTGTCATCGCTGTCCGGATCGCCTCATATTGCTGCGGGGCGAATTGGATACGCATTTCGTTCTCTAATTGCGCAAGGAAACCCGCGATCTGAGAGGTCGACGTATCGGTTTCAGACTGACTGATGGCTTGTCTTTCACCGTAAGCAAGGATTCTTAAAAACTGGTTTGCGACCCCCAGTTCGGCGTAGTAAAACGGCGCGAGATAGACAGCAGAATGGTTGTCAGTTGTCGGTTGTCGGTTGTCAGATGAAAGCGGTTCTTGATGCGTATCAGAATTTACCGATTGCTGATCGTGCTCCTCGTATGCCTCTGTCACCTCGCCTCTGTCACCTTGTTCATCGGCACTCGGAAAATCGGCGGAATTGGGATTGATAATTTCCTCTTTTGCAACGAGGGCATGGATGCCTTGTTCAATCGCTTCCGGTTCCTGCTCCAGCATGGTCTGGCACGCCTCAATGAGTTCAGGGCGATGTTGAAAAACGTGTCCTTCATCTGCTTTTTGACTGAGGACGTATTTGATCCCGGCTTCGACGCGTTGCGGCGCGTCCTTATCTATGCCGAGTTTCTGTGCGATCGTGTCAGCCGTTACGAATCCGATGCCGTAAATATCATCGGCGAGTTGGTAAGGGTTTTCTGTGACAATCGGGATTGCGTCATTTCCGTAGGTTTTGTAAATTTTTGCAGCATGCGCCGTGCTGACATCATGGGATTGCAGGAAAATCATGACGTTTTTAATTTCGCGTTGTGCTTCCCAGGCTTCTTTGATGATTGCCACGCGTTTCCGCCCGATACCCGGAACGCCTGCCAGTTTATCCGGTGCGTGCTCGATGATATCCATCGTATCCATACCGAATTTGCGGACGATGAGTGCCGCCATCTTCGGACCGATACCCTTGATGAGCCCGGAACCAAGATATTTTCTCAGTCCGACGACGTTCGCAGGTAAGATCGTTTCATACTTCTCAATTTGGAACTGTCTGCCATATTTAGCATTGTCTACCC
Source organism: Candidatus Poribacteria bacterium (assembly GCA_963668035.1). Lineage (GTDB taxonomy): Bacteria > Poribacteria > WGA-4E > WGA-4E > WGA-3G > WGA-3G. The sequence continues at coordinate 4,942,086 of OY764073.1, forward strand.
ATTCGCCTTGGAGGAGAAGACTCTCGCCCGGATTAACAGATGCCAAATTCCCCACAACGGTGAGGAGCTCAACATGGTCGCGCGCGGAGAGTCGCCCGACAGTATAACCGGTGTCAACGTTCTCATAGACGATGCGTTCAAGTATACCTTGTAGCGTTTCCATTTGTGAGTGTGTGAACTATTCAAATAGGTGCGCGACGGGACATGTAAACCCCGGTACGACATCCTCTCCAGTGAGCAGATCGTCAAGCGTAAGCACCTCAATATTTCTTTCAGAACGATAGATTGTCACAGTTTTAGAAACGGGTTCAAGCACCCAGACGAGGCGGGTTCCGGCATCCAAATACGCCAGTGCTTTTTCGGCAATACGAGATTGCACATCTGATGGAGAGACGACCTCAATTGCCAGATCGGGCGGTATAGAAAACCCCTTTGTTTTGTCGCCGGTCAACCGGGCAGTTGAAACAAACGCCACATCCGGTTTTACTGTTCGTTCCCCAACCTGGAAGGTAGTTTCTGCGGTATAGAGTCGCCCCAATTTATTCTGATACACATGCGCGTCCAGGTAGCGAATGACATTAACACTAATTTCGCCATGTTCTCTTGACGGTGGTGCCATTGGTACTAATTCCCCACTAACGTATTCATATCCCTCTACATCATGCGCCAGAAACTCCTCCAATGTCATCTTGACACTGTCCGGTGAACGTATGCCCTGCTCAACTTCGTGAATTTCTTGTTGTGTCATAAGTCAGAGGCTCCTTTTGTCAGGATTAATTCATCAGCTTCCGAAAAGCGTTGAGTTGGGGCGGAATGATGTGCGTTGTATCGGTTTTGTTCTCAAGTGCCTCAATGGTCTTGAACCCGTTGCCAGTGATAGCGAGAACCGTCGGTTCATCGGGTTGGATATGTCCGTTTTCTATTAATTTTTTCGCAGCCGCAAGCGTAACACCCCCGGCGGTTTCGGTGAAGATCCCCTCTGTAGATGCAAGGAGTTCAATGGCTTCTACGATTTCAATATCGTTGGCGTGTTCGCCGACACCGCCAGAGTTACGGACTGTATCGACCGCATAAATACCGTCCGCAGGGTTCCCGATAGCGAGCGATTTCGCGATTGTGTTCGGTCTGACAGGCTTCACAAAATCGCCGCCTTCTTTATAGGTATTGACGATCGGACCGCAGCCCTCCGCTTGTGCAACGTGGATTTTGGTGTTCGGTTTGTCTATTAGCCCCAAAAGGTGGAATTCTTTAAGTGCTTTGCCAATCTTTGTGATGAGGGAACCCCCAGCGGCGGGTGCGACGATATGTGCGGGTGCCGTCCAACCGAGTTGTTCAATCAGTTCAAAGCAGAGCGTTTTTGAGCCTTCGGCATAGAAGGGACGGATGTTTATGTTAACAAATGCCCACGGATAGACACCGCCGATTTCACTGCAAAGCCGGTTCACCTCGTCGTAAGTACCCGTAATCCCCACAACTGTGGGGGCATAAACGATAGACGCAACGATTTTACCGACTTCAAGGTCCGCTGGGATAAAAATAAAGCAGTTCAGTTTCGCGACAGCGGCATGCGCGGCGACGGCGTTCGCGAGGTTACCCGTAGAAGCGCAAGAGACTGTGTCAAAGTCGAACTCCTTAGCCTTACTCAGCGCGACTGCGACAACACGGTCCTTAAAGGAAAGCGTCGGATGACAGACAGAATCGTCTTTAATATAGAGCTCCTTGATCCCGAGTGCGTCTCCGAGATTTTTCGCGCGTATGAGCGGTGTGAACCCGGTGTTATGCCCATCAGTCGGTTCACCATCTATCGGCAGGAGATCCGCGTAACGCCATAAGTTTTCGGGGCCGTTTTCTATTGAACGTCTTGAGATAGATTTTTGTATCGCTTCATAGTTATAGTCTACTTCGAGGGGACCAAAACAGAATTCGCAAACGTGAAGCGGTTCTTTCGGATATGTGTTATTACATTCACGGCATCTGAGTCCCAATACTTTTTCCATTGTTCTATTCCTTATTAGTTTTCAGTCACCAGTTTCCAGTTTTCAGTCTGGTTTTTGATTGCTGAACGTCTTTTTATAACCGTCGTTACCCAAATAGGATATGACGGTTACCAAGAGATGGTCAAGCATCAGAACCCTCTTAACTGATAACTGACGACTGATAACTGACGACTATTTTCAGATCGTCAACTTAAGATTAAATTCGTTTTTGCCGGGTTGCAATGTGAGGCGTATAAACAGCGCGTGTTTCCCTATCCACCGCACATCATCTGCGTTAGATTCAGTTAATTGTAAGCCCTCGTGATCGCCCCAGGCAGTTATCCCATAAGGCATCGCTCTTATCGATTCTACTGTGATCGCGATGCGTAATTCTGTACGGTGCCGAGTCGGCGAAAAACCTGTTAGAACAGGTTTGCTTGCATCGGATTGCACCACCCGTTCGCTGGTATAATTTTTGATTTCGGCAGGCTCTATAGCCCCTTCAACGAAGGCGAATTCACATGCTGCATCACAATAGTGCAGCCTTAACATAGATTTCGGAGGAGCAGCCGCGTCCTGTGTTTCTATGTTTTTTACGACCACAGCCGTCGGTTCTGTCTTCTCACAATGCCACATATAATCGTCAACCATTTGAGAAAGCGGTATCGGTCTTGTGGCTTCAACGCTAACAACGTGCGCGAAGTAGGCATCCAGTCGTTCCAACCCCTCCGCTCCCAGCTGTCCAACCGTAAGGGGATCAATATGTTCCACATAACCGAGCCATTGATTCCATGCTGTATTTTCTACGTAAATGTCGTAATGCTGATGCGCTGTTCCGTTCAAAAGCGCGGCACGCAGATTATCGGCTCCGTCCGCAAGGTGACCAGCCGTCCGGTATGGGATACCGACGATGTTTGTAAGTTGGGGCACAGGACTTTCATCAGCGGTCTCTCGTGTTACAATCGTATCGTTGAACGTTGAAGTCTCAAGCGGATAAAAGCACCCAAAACCGCCCCGATCAATGTCCGGTGCCGTAGCGTCTGTAGCTTGTCGGCTCCAGTGGTACCCCCAGAGCCCTTGGAACCCTGTCTGTTCGAGTGCCCGGAGGAGCACATCGTTTTTGAATACTGCGCCTGCCACGCCGGGCTCTGCCCAAGGCAAGGCTCGCTTGATTCTTTCACATTCCTTAGAGATATATTCTGGCAGTTTTTCGCGCATCGTGACGATGTGTGCTGCCATAGCTCCTGTACTATTACCGGGGTTCGCCGCCTGTTGTGCCTCCCAATTTGAATCCCATATCGGCTTGATATCAAGCATTAGCAACGGAACGTCACCCGCATCCGTATGCCACGCTGTGAGCAACTTAGCGACGGCTGCAGCGGACTTCGTGTCTATCGCCCATGTGATAGGGATACCGTGTTTGTGCGCGATGTTCGCTAACAGTCGCATCCCCTCAAGTAGTTGCGTGCTGTCCTCCGCTATTGCTGTGCTGACCAATCCGTAGTTCAACATGTTTTATTATGAGTTATCAGTTATCAGTCGTCAGTTTTCAGTTTGGTTTTTGATGGATCAACATCTTTTTGTCAAACTTTTCACGCTATCCCAGTTATGATGGTTACAAGGAGTTGTTAAAGAGTAAAATGCTCCTGACTAATAACTGAAAGCGAAGCGAACTAACAACTGGCAACTACTCTAAAAATACAGTAACGCCCATATCTGCGTATTTCTGGCGTGTGCTGGGGCTGCCGTTCCTAAAACAGACGGCGGTTGTCGTTCCCTCTAAGGCTTTCGCAACGTATTCAACACAAGCATCTACAGTCTGAAGCGCATGATTAGGGTGTCCTTCCATGCTAAATGTCAAATCCGCGGGTCCGAAAGAGAGGCAATCAACGCCTGGCTTCGCGAGGTGTCGAGCGTGTGTGACAGCCTCTATAGACTCAATCTGCATCCAGAGGATCCCAGAGGTATTCCACCAGTCAGCGTATTCAAGCCGGTCTTGGCCTGCCGAATTCACGCGAGCAGCACCGCCCCAGCTCCGAATCCCTTGCTGTGGGTAGTAAAAGGCAGCGACTGCCTCGTTTACGGTTTCGTCCAATTCAACCTGTGGCACCTCAATCCCCGTGGGACCTAAGTCGAGGTAGTTGCCGATGAGGTACGCGTTTCGGGTATGCTTAATCCGAAAGTTGACCGGAATCCCGAGTTCATTCGCCATATTACAGAAAGCGACGAGTCGGTCCTCATTGTACGGAGAGTGTTGGCTATCCACAGCGACAAAATCGTAACCCCCGTCTTCGACTCTGGCGACGAGTGCGTCGGCAGATATTCCCATAGAGACGTTAGCACCGTAGACGTGTTCTCCGTTATGAATCCGTTGTTTTAAATTTGCTGCTGACATGTGTATCCTCGCTTTTTCTGATGTGCAGTGCGCGCGTAAATGCAAATAACATCGTGAGACGCTACGCCAAAACCTAAGCAGGTATGGTAAATTACGACTAAACCTTTATAATTATACCCTAAAAACGATTCTCTGTCAACGGATTTGTGATTTTAGAAGTCGTCAGTTATCAGTTGACAGAGGTGATAGTCTGAATCACGGATTTTCTCGAATGACGCGGATTTTAAGATATTCGCCATCCGAAATCAATTTGATAATTGTAGGACTTACGCACTGCCTCTTAAAGTCCCCCTGATAAGGGGGATTTAGGGGGTTAAGGATAGGGAAAATATCGCTTGTCTCCAAAGGTTTCCCAATATTTGCTCGTTTTGCGTAAGTCCTGTTTTAATGATGTTTATAGAGCTGCGGTTTAAAACAGAAACTGAGTCCCTGTAAGGGCGACATGTTTATAGCCGCACATAGCACCACACCAGCCTTAGCCCTGTAATTGACAGTAACCAACGCCAGTTTGATAATAGATAATGTCCGTTCAATAACAGGCCGTTCCTCCCGAAAACGACCTTGATAACCTTGATAACCTTGATAACCTTGATAACCTTGATAACCTTGATAACCTTGATAACCTTGTAGCACAAACTTTCCAGTTTGTGCTATGGTTACAAACTCATTGAATTATATTAAGAATACTAAAGTTTGGACAATTCGTGTTGTGTGTCCGTTGAATTTTCAAGGGATTATGTATTTTCTGTGAGTTTCTTATGCGGATGGAACTCGTAGAAAAATACCGCACTCCAGCAGAGTGCTATGTCTATAGAAACCCAATGTCGAAGAACTTGCACTCCAGCGGAGTGCTATGTGTAATGCCGACATACCGCTCCGCTGGAGCGGAAGCCTCGGTTTGTCCTGCTGCTATAGACATCTTGCTCCGCTGGAGCAAAGAGGTTTTCTGTATGGTGTTGGGTCTTAGTCGTTGCCTTGAACAGATGTGATGAACCCATTTCTTATATGGAACTCACTTTTGAAAAAAATTGTCCAAACTTTAGTACTATAGTTTGGATAGTTTTTGTTTTTTAATGACATAAAGCAGAAAAGAGGGTATCCTTTCAGAACCGCCCGCATAGACGAATACACGCACAGGATCATTCAATTTTAAGAAATTATTGCGGTTCATGTCTTTTTTTGAAGGAGCCGGTTCGGTTAGGAAACCGAACCTACCGGGCCGGGGATTGCATTTTATGCACCATTTCGGTTTCCAAAGCGCGTTATTATATAATGAAGCCTTATTTCTTATTTTTGGAGGATACAGATGAAAGAGAACGATGTTGAGCTCATTCAACGGACTTTGGAGGGAGACGAGGGTGCATTTACTGCGATTGTCAAGAAATATCAGAAATGGGTTCACACACTTGTCTGGCGTAAAATAGGTGATTTCCATATCGCCGAAGAAATCACACAGGACATTTTCCTGAAGGTTTACAAAAAGTTGCCCACGCTGAAACCGCCGGATCATTTTCCAGGGTGGCTGTATGTAATTGCTACGCGGCACTGTATTTCATGGCTCCGAAAGAAGCAGCTCCCGACGGTCTCCTTGGATGCAATGCCTGCAGTCGAATTAGAGGAGTTATGCTATGCGAAATACGAAATGGCGCGTGGTGAGGAAGCATCTGTTGAGCAGCAGCGTGAACTCGTCAAACGCCTTTTGCAAAAACTTCCCGAGAGCGAACGCACCGTTGTAACGTTGTATTATCTGGCAGAAATGAAGAGTGAGGAGATTAGCGCGTTTTTGGGGGTATCGCCGAACACGGTGAGGAGCCGACTCCGCCGCGCCCGGGAGCGATTGGAGAAGCAAGAACATCTGCTCCACGATGTCTCAGGTGTCTTCCGGGTACCGCCGACCTTAACCGAGAATATCCTGCGTGAAATTCCGTATCTCAAACCGACATCCCCTTCTGCGAGCAAGCCGTGGCTACCGTGGGGTATCTCTTTCGCCTCAACGTTTTTGGTTATTTTGCTGATGGGGTTCGGCACACGTGCGTTGTCTCGTTTTCAGCAGCCTTACAACTTAGACGCGACTTCGGAGATGACCGTAGAACTCGTTGACGCGTCTGTTGTGCTTGACTTGGAACGCAAACGCGACAGACTGACACGATTTGGGAGTGCTGATAGGTTTGGTAAAGACAATGGTGCTGGACACCAAGCCGAATCGCTGCTCCTCGCAGCTGCACAAGTGGATGCGGTCGACCCTTCAGTGGCAAAACCGCAGTGGATTCAGACGAAGGGACCCGGCGGCATTTCAAGGGCAGGCCTTTTCTTGGCATCCGATCAAACCCTCTACGCCATCGCGAAAACAGGACTCTATCGGCTCACAGAAGCAGCGGACGCGTGGACGCTCGTCAGTGCCAGCGGTCCAAATCGGGAGTTTAATCGTGTTATGGCGGAACGCGATGGTGCTCTCTATCTCCTCACACCTAATGAACTTTTGGTCTCAGTCGATGCGGGGGAGACATGGAACAGCCTTGGTGCACGCCCCGAAGGTCAGGCGGTTGCGTTGATTATCACAGATACAGCGATGTACCTCGTCCTTAGAACAGAAGTATTTCGTTCTGAGGATGTCGGTAACCAGTGGGATCCCATAGGCGCAGCATTGCAAGTCGATGATGTGGCGGAAATGGATAAGCCTAAATTCTCGATATTAAGCGCACTCGCTGTTGACAACACGCTATTTGTCGGAACCAGTTACGGGCTTTTTCGCTGGACCGATGATTGGGAAAAATTGCCAGTGCCGACTGCACACGGCATCAAATCGTTGGCAATCGCTGAAGGGACGCTTTACCTCGGCACTGTCGCGCATCCGCCGCATGGGCAGCATGCCGCAGTTTTCTATTCGACCGATTTTGGGGATTCTTGGACCAATATTACACCCGATACGCACGAATATCCCGTCAAGCTCATAGCCGCTGTCAACGTTGTTCCAGTCGGCAAGACTCTGCTGTTGATTGGTGCCGGCGGTATCCTACTTTCTCATGACCGCGGTGAGACATGGATAGACCCTGGAGGTCCTGATCGGACCTTTGAAAGGGTTTTTGGTGGTTTTCCGACTATCGTGTCGGATGGAAAGATTTATATAGCCTATCCTGCTGGGATAATGCGTTCAACGGATAGTGGTGTCACGTGGCACCCCTTTATGGCGGGATTGCTAAATTCTTACGTCCCGAGTCTCGTTACAGTCAAAAACGTTCTCTACGCCCTAACGCCTAATGAAACGCTCAAATCTGTAAATGGTGGTGAGACGTGGAAATCCGTTGCCGCAGTAATTGAAAAAGCTTCTCTTGGGGGAACGCAAGCGAAGATTGTAAGAGCCAACGATGTGCTTTATGCCAGCAACAGCGACCGTCATGACGGTGTTACGCTTTTTCGTCTTGATGGTCCCGGTCATGTGTTCTTCCCTGTTGAAGGTGTCCCGGATTTTGAAGAAGGCACCTTCGATGCCGAATGGTTCGAAAGGTGGGAGAAGCGTATGGAAGCGAAAGGAGATAATGCTGATATTGATGAAGTGGTTGATGAAGTGAAAGGACATTTCGAAGCTGACCGGCACCGCGCCTTTGAAGAATGGAAAACGAATGGAACGTTTACAGTCGCTGACGGTACCGTTTTCATGGAATATAGACATAAACTTTACAGATGGCGGCGCGGCGAAACGGCATGGCACAATACAGGTTTAGAAGATATAGAAGGCATTTCACCGATTGCAGGAAAAGGTTTCACGCTTGCTGCTTCTGGGAACATTGTCTATGCTGGTAAACGGGAAGGCGATCTGTTCTTGTCCGAAGATGGCGGAGACACTTGGCGCGACATCACCGCGAACCTCACATTTCCGTTTGGCTACTTCAAAGAGATACTATTCGCGGGGTCAACCGTCTATGTGTCAACGGACATGGGCGTTATGCGTTCACGTGATGGTGAAACATGGGATGTCGTCCCTGATGCTGACGGGAATAGACTCATCATGGACCGGATTGCGGTCGATGGCGTAACGGCTTACGGCGTATGCGATAGTGGTGTCTATGAGGTAGATCACCAGACAAACGCGTGGAAACAGATTATCCCGGAACTGCCATACCCGGCGACCTCCTTTGCGGTTGATGCCGATATATTTTACATCGGCACGAAGCAAAACGGCGTGCTCCGCTGCCAACGTAACGATCCGTAAACCCTTCCATATTTGACAGGATCGTGTTTTCAAGGTATCATGTCGTAGATGAAAAGGATATGGCTACGATGGAGAATAACATGAAACCTTACGAATACCTTGAACATACGGCGGATATGGGGATGGTGGTCAATGGCGAAAACCTGTCCGAACTCTTGACGCACGCCGCGCAAGGGGTGTTTGAGACAATAGCAGTTATAGAGACCATCGATGAAACAGAGTCGATAGCGATCCACCTCACTGCTGAATCTGTAGAAGACCTTTTCGTGGCCTGGCTCGACGAACTTATCTTTCAACATGAGACAAAGGAGATGTTCTTTAAGCGCGTCGATATCCAGCACTTTAGCACGACAGAGATCGCCGCGACGGTTTATGGGGAACCCGCAAATTTTGATAAACACGCGGTTTATACCGAGATTAAGAGCGTCACATATCACCAGTTGCAAGTCGTTCAAAAAGCGGATGGAAGTTGGTTCGCACAGGTAATTTTCGATCTATAAAACGCCGCGTTTATGCTGCACAAACTAAAAGTTTATGCTACGATCACACTTACGGATAGAACTGATACATCGTAGTATTCAAAAGCACGTTCAGGAGACTCCACGTACTCCCCATCAAATAATCGCCAAGCACTAACCCTAAAAAGAACGGAATGACGCGCCGATAACTCTGGATTCCCCCATGCCGGAGGATCAGCCATTTTAGTGTCAATGCGATAAGCAGCGGAATCCAGAGGTCAGACATCTCTTGGTTGCTCGCCATGACGTAGCCGAGCGGATGTAACGGGAGCCAGAAGAATTTTACGCGCAGATAAGTCAGCACCATCATCACAGAGAAACCGATCCCGATAAATATTACGCCGAGCCAATCCGTGCTGATAGGGTAAGTGATCCAATTCGTCAGTCGTCCGAAGTATTCTCTACCGTAGCCGAGTGCCCACGGTCCGAAGTAGCCGGAGTCGGCACCGAACCGGTAATAGAGGTGGAGTTGGACCCAAAAGGCGACAAGACCCCCGAAAAGCGTGGCGATGATGATGGTCAGGAGCATCCGACGCTGGTTAATATTGGCGAGCTCGGCGATTTTAAACGCTTCCAACTGGTGCGGCATCTGCTGCGGACGGTAATCCCGGTTGAAAAAGCAGACTGAAAGTGCAGTGAGGTTCCGCGCACCGAGACGGTGTGTCCCCAAAATCGTGTTTAAGATATAGCGCGGTGCCTGCCAGTGATAGGCGTGGACAAAGATACCAGACTCTGCTCGGATCCGTGTTGTCACCAGTGGCGTTATCAGGAATAGCACGGCAAAAGTGAGTGCAAGCCAAGGAGCCATACCCGCTTTGTAGAGCAGAAACGCGAACAAGAGGATACCGAGCACAAAACCCCATACAGCCACCCGATACGGCATCGGTTCATCGTGCTGTTGTTGCACCGGCGGTTCTCGTCCGCGAGCAGGCAGCACGCTCGTCAGAACGGTTTTGAAATGCCGTTTGCCGGTCCAACCGAAGAAAAAACAGAGTCCTACAAAAGCACCGATCGTCTGTTCGTTTAGGTAAGGGAAGCGTGGAATGGCATTCCACCCGACCACTTGCGCGAAAGCGACTTCGTTCCGATAGAGAAAATAGAAAAGCGTTGTCGAAAAGAGGACATCCAACGGCATAAGGAACATAATGCCGATAGCAAACGGATAAAAGGCGGTGATGATGGTACCGTAATAACTGAACGGCGGTTCGTGGAATCTGAAGAAACGGCGGGTTACGGGGATATGCGGGATGACCGGGTAGAGATGGCTTAACCCGTTGAATAGACTGATACCCGCAGCGATCGAAAAACCGATCCACATCCGTTTATTTCGGAAGAACGCGGAAGCAGGATTCGTCATGGCGAAGGGGAGCTGAATAATCGGGAAAGTGAGGCGTTCACGCTGTGCCCACTGCCGTCGTAGAATCGTATTCAGACAGAGGAAGATGAACGCTATCACTATAAAGAGCAACAACCACGCCCCTACCACGGGAGCCCAAACCCGTAAATGCAGCGGACGGTAGAGGCTTGACTCGCCTTGGTAGTAGCCCCGAAGTGCGTCTCTATCTGAAACCGTGAGCCATTGCGGGAGGTGGTGCCAAAATAGCGTACGCCATTCGTTTTCCTCCGTTGCGAACCAGAAGCTGTGTCCAAGCACAGAGAGAATCGCTTGCAGGACATCACATCCAGCGAGCGTTGTGGCGAAACTGAGCGTCACATAGAGAAGCAAAAGTTCGCCTTGCCTGAGCGCGAAGCTGCTCCGCAGGAGGCGGATGATCCCGTTAATCACCATTACTGCTGTGAGGATGAAAATCACATTGGATAACGGGACCACCCAAGTCGGAAAGGTATAGCGCACTATTTCCATCTGGATGAGGAAATAGCAGTTAATCGGTGCCGTAATAGCAAAAATACATAAAACGCGCCAGGTCAAAGCACGTTGTTGCGGGGGAGAAGTCAAAGTTAAATCACCACCGTCCATGGATGGGCGTTTCACGCGCTTTTTCAAAGAGGTCCGCCCATTCGTCAGAGCCGTCGTCGAAGGTGAGTTCCAGACGCGCGCCTTCAACGTGTGCCTCGCCATTACCAGCATTGAAATAACTCAGGCCATCACCTGCTATATGGATACAACTCCCATCAGGATAGACAGCAGTCTTGATGATACGCGGCGCAGGATGAATCGTGTAGCCGTCAGCGTCTAACTTTTCAGGAGGCACGCGGAACCGTTCTACTGCGTCTTCGTCGACTTCAACACCTAATCCGGGTGCATCAGGGACCTTGTGGCATCCCTCCGAGACCTGTATCGGTTCTGTGAGTAGATGATCGCTGTAAAGGTTAATACAGGTAATTGCGGGCCATGTCGCGTGTGTGAGCACACTGCCGAGATGTGCTGCCCAAGTCGTTGTCAAACCGTTTCCAACAATTTGGAGCCAAAACGGCATATCCGCTGCCGCACTGAGTTGCCCTTCGCGCATCACTTGAGACTTGCCGCCACCGATCACAAATCCGCTGCATACATCTTCACACACACAGGTCGTATAGGGTGGCGATCCAAAATGCATGGCGATCTGACAACCAACGGTTTGGCGAATTTGCTTGTTGCCTTCAACATCGCCTTGCGGAATCGGGGTCTCAAACATCGCTACATTTGGGTGCGCAGCGAGTTTTTGCAAGATAGGAATAGCCGTTTCCGCATCGCGCCAAGAACCGTTGGGGTCCAGGTCGAGTTTGAAGTCCGCTGGCACAACTTCCGCGACGGCTGCGACCTGCGCACCGATGTCCCACCACGGGCGCGGTTTGTTCTTAAAACTCGTATAGCCATTTGCGACGGCATCCGCGGCTTCCGCTGCCCAGTTTTCAGGCGAGGAATCAATAGACCACCACGAAATCGGGACAGCGTCTCGGCACTGGTTGCTGATCAGTCGGTAGACAGGTACCTCCAAAATCTTGCCGACGACATCAAAGAGTGCCATCTGTAAACCGGCACCGAGTGAATCGTCGTTCATCAGTGTGGCGGGACTCTGCCCAATCACACGCTCGACGCTCGCATCACTGACACGGGAATAGGTATAGTGGATGACAGTCTCACCCCAACCGACGTGTCCCGTATCCGTGGTGACTTTGCACAGTTCCAAAAGCGACCAGTTGTAAACGGTTGACACGCTCTGAGTCGTAATCTGTTGTTGACGCGGGGTGAACGGGACATCTACGATTACACGTTCGATGTTTGTGACTTTCACGGTAGCCTCCTTCGGCAATATAGTATCTGCTTTGGTCACGAATAGGTGATTTAGTTTCGTAGTAGGGAAGCCATTCATTAATGCGAATTGTGTTGATAGTATCAGGCTGGACAGGCTGGAGATTAATAACTGCTTTTAACGTCGCCCCATGTTGTGGAGAGCTTGGCATGCGGGTCGACCGCGGTGGTGCCGCCAGGACCGGTGACGAGGATGCTACCCACTCTACCGTTGTTCCAACTTTCGTGCCAGAGCCCGACGGAGCCGGGTCCAAGGTCATCTGCGCCGTCATATTCTGCGACTGGGTTACCGAGTTCTTCGGAGTCTACGAAGAGGTCCGGGACATCCGCATAAGGCATATACCAGACCTGGATGAGGCTTCCGGTAACTTGAACACGTCCGAAATAGGCGACGGAGTTGTCTTGCGTCAGCCCTTCGCCTAAACCGTGATCGACACCGACGAGTTCATTACCGCCGTTTTCGCACGAACACTGGTCGAGGCATTGACCGGAGGGACAGCAGCCGTCCGCAAGGCTTCCGATAATAATTTGAGGCGTTTCGTTGTAGCCGAAGGCAACAAGGTAGCCTCTATCATCGCCGACGCGCCGGAATTGGAAACCGACACCGTCATCGTCTTGCCAAGAAAAGACACCTTGGATAATGCCGTCGGAGAAGTTGTCCACACCGGGAAGCGGCGTATTGCCGGAGACACCACAACCTTCAACGGTCTGATGCAAGGCACCTTCGCCCCCTGGGAATTCGGTCGCCTCCGCCCAAATGGTTCCTTCGTTTTCCGACACCCAATTCGCAGGGTCGTTGACGCTTGCATCTGGCACTGCATCAGAGGAATTGGGTTCAAAGTCAGCAAAGAAAATTACCTGTGCGCTCGCGTGGCTAATAAGCATGACTGAAAACAACGCGATCAACGCCATAAAGTAGGTTCGTTTCATTCTTTATATCACTCCTTATATTGATTGGTTTTTTCTGCAAAAAATGTAAAGCCGAAGCTGTTATAAAGAATGTAGCAGAAATGCAAATTTTTGTCAAAAAAAAATATTACTTATTTTGCTGAGCGAGACTTGCCCAATGCCATAGCAGAATCGTGCCATCCATGCTGCCAGTAATGAATCTCTGGGTAGAGATTGAGTTCTGCGCGAAAGAGACGAGTCGCAAACCTCGCCAGTAAAATGGGTAAGAACATCGGGCGAGAAAATGGAGGACCTACTAATTGGCATATTGAAAACGGAGAACGCCATTCCGTTTTGTGCCGATGTAAAATGTGTTGCCGTCAACGGCAAAAGCAGTCGCTATGTGTGGGAGTTCCGGCGCAATCTGTTTCCATGTATTTGTCGTGTGATCTATCTCATAGACACCACTATCACACACGCCGTAAACCCTCGCGCCATCAACCGCGATCCGGTCCATGATAAGTCTATTCCCATCAGCATCGGTGACGACATCCCATCCATCGCGTGAACGTATCACACCGCTGTCCGTTGAGACATAGACGTGTGTGCCTGCGAAGTGTATCTGCTTGAAGTGTCCATACTGAAGGGCAAGGTTCTCAGTAATTTCGCGCCAAGTGTTTCCACCGTCTATAGACAAGAACAGTTCACCCTCTCGTTTGCCGGCATAGACCGTGTTTCCAGAAGCGGCAAGCGTAAATCCCTTTGTGAAGATAGGCGAGATCCCTTCAGGGTCCGCCAAACCTGTATCGTGCCATGCGGTTTCGCCGCGTCGCCATCTGAAAAGTTTACGCTTGTATTCCATGAAGACAGTATTATCAGTGAATGTAAAGGTGCCGTTTGTCTTCCATTCTTCAAGCACACGCTCCTGGTCGGTTTTTAGCAGCTCCGCTACTTCATTAATTGCAACGCCCTTCTCTATCGCCGCCGTTGCTTTTTTTGAGCGTTCCACGTATAACGTGTCTTCCGCAAAATCTGGTACACCTTCAACCTCTGAAAGCAGGTTGCCGTCATCAGAGAGGCGGAAGAGCGTGACACCTTCAAGTTCACTGTTGCTTGCGTAGAGGGTCCTGTCGGCTGTTAAAATTTTCGCGCTCACGCTTTCCAATGAAGTATTTTCGTCGGTACTCAAACCGACAGTTTCCCAAGACTCACCGCCATCTGCAGACTTGAACATTTTTGTGGGTGTTAGCGCGTAGAGGACATCTTCTACGGTAACCAGGCTCGAGACTTCGGTGTTCACCATGCCAACCGTAAAGGGGTGCCACGTGATACCACCATCGGTTGATCGCGTTATTTTCCTATGATCGGTTTTGTAAAAATTGTTTTCGTCCAAAGCGACGATAGGAGAGGCACCCGATGTCCGCCGGTGTTCTATCCATGTCTCACCGCCATCATAAGAGAGCAAAACCCCTACGGCACCAACGACCATAAGTGTTTTTCCAACCGCAGCTACCTCGGCTGCAGCGATGAGCTTACTGGAATACGGGGGAGTATCTGGGGTAATATCGGTCCATGAATCGCCGGAGTCTGTTGAATAGAGAACTGCTGCATACGGGTTCCAACCAGGTGCACTTGAAGGCCCAACAACGGTACCGACATAAAGCCTGTTTCCCTCAACTGCCAACGATTTGATACCTTGTGAAGTCGGCACCGGCAATTTTTTCCAGGCATCGGTCCATCGAAAAAGTCCTTGAGTTGTTCCGACAAATAGCGTGTTATCAACAGCGAGCGCGTCCCAAATGAAGAATTGGGGAGCAACGTCTTCTGGATGGGCTGGTAAGGTATCCCCTATAGACTCCCATTCGTTACCGACATCTTTAGAACGAAAGACCGTTGTGCTGAGGACGAGGTACATCGCCGTATCTGTGATAGTCAACACAACCGCCTGACCTTCAGGGCGCGCACCGAGACTATTCCAGGTCTTACCGTCATCACTGGAGGCTAAGAGTTCGCTCGGTGTGAGGAGGTAGAGGGTATCGCCGTATTCTGCCATAACCGGATTAAATTCCCAATTCGGACCGCTGACACTGACGAGTGTCCACGCATCTGCTGTTTCTGTGAGTCGATAGAGTCCTGTTTTCGCGATCGCATACAGCGTTCGATCGGATGCCAAAAAGAGCCCAGCATTTGAAACCCCGCCGGGACCCTGCGTCTGAACCCATTGTGGTTTTGCGATTGGCAGATCGGTCTCGTCTGCTTGTGCAGCTGCAAGGCGTAACAATTCGGATTGGTGGCCAGCCCTATTATCTTTACCAAACGTATCGGCATTCCCAAATCGTGTCAGTGCGTCGGGTTTGCGTTCCAATTCAAGCACAACTGGCGCGTCAACGATTTCTACGGTCATCTCTGAAGTCGCGTCTAAGTTGTAAGGCTGCTGAAAACGGGACAACGCACGTGTGCCGAACCCCATGAGCAAAATAACTAAAAACGTTGAGGCGAAAGAAAGTCCCCACGGCACCCACGGCCTGCTCACGGATGGAGCGGTCGGTTTGAGGCGTGCTATTTCCTGCATGATATTCTCCGTTAGATTTGCGGAGAGTTGGAAATCTCTGAGGACCTCTTGAATTACAGATTCTTCTTTTTCTAAGCGCTGCCGAGCGCGATGCAGCCGGCTCCTCACGGTGTTCGGTGATACACCCAAAAACGCGCTAATTTCTTCACCTGTCATTTCTGTGAGATAATATAGTGTTACAACCGTCCGTTCACTCTCCGGTAGTTTTTGCAAAAGGCGTTTGACAATTTCGTGACGGTATTCGATCGCCGCTGCCTCGCCGCGGTGCCTCTCGTATTGTGTATAGCATAGTTCCTCTAACTCTGTTGTGGACATGGCATCCAAGGATTTTGTTGACAACCGCTTTTTTCGCAGCCACGCGATACAGCGACGTGTAGCAATCACGTAGAGCCATCCCGGAAAGTGATCCCGATGTTTCAGCGTCGATAGTCTTTTGTAAACCTTCAGAAACACATCTTGCGTGATTTCTTCGGCAATATGGAAATCACCAATTTTCCGCCAGACGAGGGCGTGTACGGATTTCTGGTATTTGTTGACGAGTGTGGTGAATGCGCCTTGATCACCATCTAAAGTCCGTTGAATGAGGACAGCGTCATTGGTGCTCATAATATCTCCTTTCAAAAAATAGGGGTTTCATGGTATTATAGACGCGTGTAGAGGGTCAAATGTTGCATAAAGTGTAATTTAAGGAGGGACACGTATGAAAATCACAGGTATTGAATACCGAACCGTCTCCATTCCTTTTCTGCCGGCGATACAAGAACATTCGGGGATGGTCTATCCGACAACGTTGATTTGGGTACACACAGATGAAGGGTTGACAGGGTTGGGTGAAAGCAATTCTCTGCACAGCGATATTACGGATCAAGCTGACAGCATCGCTGAAAGATATGTCGGCAAAAATCTGTGGGATATTGACCTCTCATCCGAGTCGTTTACCTTCCAGTCCGCTTTTTATGATTTGGCGGGACAGGCGTTAGGCGTGCCTGCACATAAGTTAATCGGCGAGAAACAGCGCGATAGTGTCGAACTCGCCTATTGGTCGCCACCGATGCCGCCGGAAGCGACAGCAGCAGAGGCAGAACGTGCCGTAAACCTCGGTTTTCGTGTCCATAAACTCAAGGCGCGAAAGGCGAATATCGTCGAAACTGCGCGATTGATTGAAGCGGCGTGTGGCCCGGATTTCGGAATTCGCGTTGATCCGAACACAGAATTCGGAGACTTGGAGACCGGACTCCGGCTTGCAGAGGAGCTGCTGCCTTATAACATTGAAGTCTACGAAGACCCGATCCGATTTGAGGATTTGTCGTGGTATCGTCAGATGCGAGAAAAGGTGGAGGTGCCAGTTGCACGGCATATCGGGGGACCGCAAGAGATTTTAAGGAACATCCGCGCAGACGCAGTAGATGCCATCAATACGGCAGGAAACGTCGCCGGACTGCGTAAGAGTGCCGCCGTTGCCGAAGCCGCCGATTTGCCGATTTGGGTACAGATCTTCGCCTTCGGTTCGTGTGTCGCCTCGACCTTCGCTGCCCACATGGCATGTACAATACCGAACTGTACGATGCCGATTGACGAACTCCCACATATCCGTGTTGACGATCTCTCTGGCGGTAGTATGGATCTCTCTAACGGCGCAATCAATTTATCAGACGCGCCTGGATTGGGTATCAGTCTGGATATGGATGCCGTTGAGCAGTATCGGATCCGTTAAGTAATGTAAACACTACCTATAAACTGATGGGTGGTTTGTAGTGGCGCAATTCATTGCGCTATGGACAAGGCGATAAATCGCCTTACTACGAACCGGGTTTATCCCTCATTTGAATGTTGACAAAGCACTAGCGAAATGCTGCGAAAGTTGTAAGGCACTGTAGGTTGGGTTGAACGGCTCCCACCAAAAACGGACAAATCATAGAAAACCAAGTTTTTCTACCAGACCATACATCAACCAAAAACCAAGAGAAACCCAACACCTATGCTGACGTTCTGGAGTTGGGTTTCACTGCGTTCTTGATTGTGAATATGGGCCTGTTGGATTGGCGGGTATTTGGCGGGGCATATCTATCTTTTCAGTCCCGCTCAACCCAACCTACTGTGCTGCTTTTACTAAACCAACTGATATAATCTGGCATAAAAAAAATCGATTTACAACAGAGGGAAAATATGATAAAATAACATCAATTGTAGTGTTAGACATGGAGGAGAAAATGATGAATTACGCCGAATTGCCACTCCCAGAACGCCAAAGAGAAGAAATTCATCGGATTTTATCAGACGCTGCCAAGGCCGACAGCGACTCTATCCTGCAAAGTCTACAAGAACTTGTCACCGACGATGCAGACACCCAAGTTGCCTTCGCTAAGATCGCGCCTGAACTCGTCCGAGAAGCACTCGACTCGCCAAACCTCAATTCAGCACTGAATCACTTTGCGAGGTTCGCGCAGGCGGCGTTGAGTCGAAAATGGTTGTACGACGTGTTAGCAGAGACCCCGTCTCTCATGCAGCGCATGATCCTCAGTTTCGGTGCGTCCTCATATTTGTCAGATATTCTCGTTCGCAACCCCGAATTCTTTTTTGATGTTCTCAATCCGAGTATCATCGGGGCCCCCAAGACTCAGCAAATTATGTACGACGAGTTGGCAGAGGTGTTCGCGGAGCTTAGCACTATGGACACAAAACTCGGTGAACTCCGCCGCTACAAACGTCAAGAGAGCTTCCGTATCGGATTGCGCGACCTATTAGAAATCGCGGATTTGGAGACGACAACGTTAGAACTCAGCAACTTGGCGGAGGCGACGTTACAGCACTGCTACGAACTCGGACGTGATGAGATAATGACACCGCGATTTGGAACGCCGATGAACGAGGATGCAAACGGCCCTTGCCGATTCGCTATCATCGGGATGGGGAAACTCGGAGGCTATGAACTCAACTTTAGCTCGGACATCGACCTTATTTTTGCCTATTCGGATGAAGGCAAAACCGATACCGGTGCTGACAATCATGAATACTATTCTCGGTTGTGTGAATTTATCATTAAAGCGATGAGCGAAATAACAGCCGAAGGTTATGTCTTTCGCGTGGATGTCCGCTTGCGTCCAGAAAGCAGTGCCGGTGTCATCATCCGCTCTATGGAAAGCTATGAAAGTTATTACGAAGGCTGGGGAGAACTCTGGGAACGGCAAGCATTGATTAAAGCACGCCCGGTTGCAGGCGATATGGACTTCGGAGACGAGTTCATCCGTATGATCCAACCGTTCGTCTATCAACGTTATTTAGATGGGGTGACGCTCACTGAAATCAAGGCGGACATCCGGGGGACCAAACGGCGTATAGAGGAACAACTCGTTAGCGAAAACACCAACCTTCAGAAACATGTTAAACTCGGTCCGGGTGCTATCCGGGACATTGAATTCACCGTACAGTGCCTCCAGATGATCCATGGCGGGAAGCGCAAGTCTTTGTGCTCCCAAAATACATTAGAGACCCTCGCAGCACTGAAGGCGAACGACTTACTGAGTGCCACGGATGCTGACGCGCTCGCCGCAGCTTATCGCTTCCTACGCACAGTGGAACACCGCATACAAATTGAAGGAGATCAGCAACGCTACTCCATTCCAGAAAAGGAGAGCGAAGAGGTACAACTCGCGCGACGCACAGGGTATCGGAATACAACGGAAACCGACGCGTTGGCAGCATTCCGAAGAGATTACAGCACCCACACAGCACACGTCCGCGAAATTTTTGAAAAAATTACTGCAACCTCTATTCAGGTTTCTCAAACACAATTAGAAGGGGATCCAGAAGGGCTTGACATTGCCCTTCTACTCGCCGAAGATGAACCGCAACAACTTGAATCTGCTTTGCAGCCGTTCGGTTTTTCAGACATCCGGGAGGCACAGCGGTTGTTGAATCGATTAGCGAACGGCGGCGATGGTGTCCAATTCTCGCCAGGCGTTCGCCGTACCTTCTTTAACCTCGCCCCGACGCTCCTGAACGTTTTGCGAGATTCCCCGAACCCGGACATGGCACTCCGCTACCTCTCAGCATTTACAGATAAAGTCGGGGCGCGGAGCAGTTACTACACGATGTTCGCCGAAAAGCCGTCAACGCTTGAAGCACTTGCCCGTGTCTGCGGCTCCAGCCTCTACCTCGCCGAGCTCCTTCTTACGAGCCCTGAACTCTTTGATCTGCTCACTGTCCCCACTTTAGTGGAACGTTCTAAAACGCTTGCAGAGAAGCAGACCGAGGCACGCAAAGTCGTAACAGAATCGCCCCCGGACAAGATGTTATCGCTGCTCCGACGCTATAAGAACGACGAGATTTGGCGCATCGCCTTACGAAACATCCTCGGCAACGCCACGCTCCCAACAACGACCGAGGAACTCTCCGATTTAGCCGAGTCTGTCTTACAAGCGATTTATCCGAAGATTGATGCCGAACTCCGCGAGGCACACGGTACACCCATTGCGCTTGATGGAACACCCGCAACATTCGCAATCGTTGCGATGGGGAAGTTTGGCGGACGCGAATTGAATTTCAGCTCAGACTTAGATGTTATGTACGTGTATTCGGGGGATGGTGAGACGACCCAAGGCATGCCGAATGTGGAGTATTTCTCAGCTGTCGGTTTAGAATTAGTCAATCGGCTTGCCGGAAATCAGGGGATGGGTATCTATGAGATTGATCTGCGGCTGCGTCCTTATGGGTCAGGCGGTGCGATTGCGCTGCCCTTGGCAGGGTATCAAAATTATTACGAGACCGCTGCAGAGGTGTGGGAACGTCAGGCACTCACGCGTGCCCGCACTATCGCTGGAGATACGGAAGATCTCGGCAACCGGTTCTTGGAAATCGCCCACGCTTTCTGCTATAGCGATGCTCTCACCTCTGAAGAGATCGCCGAGATTGTCCATACCCGCAAACGTAAGGAAGCACAAGCTACGCGTAGAACATCTACACGCCGCCGAGGGCGCGGTAGAACACAGATACCGATCACCAACGTCAAGTCAGGTTACGGCGGACTTATCGATATTGAATTCGTTGTACAAACGCTTCAACTTGTGCATGGCAGTGAAGTCCCTTCTATCCGCGTCCAAAATACACCGCTCGCTATTAACAGATTGTACGACCTCGGCGTGCTAACAGAGGTCCAGCGAGATGGACTCGCGGAGGCGTACCTATTCCTTAGACGCGTCGAGAATGCGTTGCGGATCGTCCACGACCGTCCGCTGGACGCGCTCCCCAAAAACCGAACAGAATTGGCGCAGTTGGCGCGCCGTCTCGGATACACGGAAACCGAAGAGATAGGGATCGCAGACGCATTTTTGCAGGATTACGGGAAATGGACCGAGACGACGCGTGCCCTTTTCAATGACATTCTCGTCGATTGAATCCATAGTAGGACCATTTAGTTTTAAGAAATTATTGGGTTTCACGGTTTTTTTTAAGGAGTCGGTTCGGTTAGGAAACCGAACCTACCGGGCTCGCTGGCGAGGTTTCCTAACCTCGCCAGCGGGTACTGCGTAAGTCCTGCATAGTAATTTCGCTTGAAAAATCGCGATAGACTTGCTAAAATGAATGCCAATTCTTTTTACTGTAGGGAGAAATCTATGGTTTTTGGACAAGGCACACATCAGTATACGGTACAAGAAAATTGGTGGACACTTCCTGAAGGTTGGGAATTCGGATGGATTCCGGCTGTCGCTGTCGACTCGCAAGACAGAGTCTATGTTTATAGTCGAAGCGAGCACCCGATGGTCGTCTTTGATCGCGATGGTAACTTTATTGACTCTTGGGGCGACGACATCCTCAAAGACGCACACGGGATTTTCATCGATGCCGATGATAATATCTACTGCACAGAACGTGAAACGCATGTCGTGCGTAAGTTCAACACGGCAGGCGAACTCCTGATGACGCTCGGCACACCTGATGAACCCGGTGCAGCGGGTGAACCCTTCAATCTACCGACAGATTTGGCACTCGGCCCCGATGGCGAAATGTTTATCAGCGACGGATACGGCAACGCACGTATCCATAAATATTCGCCCGATGGCGAACTGATTAAATCGTGGGGACAACCCGGCACAGGCCCCAGCGAGTTCGACCTACCGCATTGTGTCAGAGTCGATCCGCGCAACAGACTTATGGTCGCTGACCGAGAGAACAATCGTATTCAGTTCTTTACGCTTGATGGCGAATACATTGAGGAGTGGAGCGATCTGTTGCATCCAGACACGATCTATATCGGCGACGATGATCTCGTCTATATTGCCGAGTTGGACCAGCGTATCACTATCATGACCCTGGACGGTGAAGTTGTTTCCCAATGGGGTAGTGAACGCGGGAGTACAGTTCCCGGCGAGTTTCTCGCCTGTCCACACGGCATCTGGTTAGATTCGCACGGCGATATTTACGTCGGTGAAGTTCAGGCGGATGCACGCCTCCAAAAGTTTATCCGACAACGGTAAAGTTCTTGTGCCTCGCGAGGCGGGTGGGGTACCCATGCCCCATCCGCCACACCCCCGCCATACTATTGAGAGCGCAGCACCATGACAGAAAACTTCTCGTTTTTCCAGAAAGTGAATAGCGATTTCGACAAAGCCGCCCGATTTACCGACTATCCGCGTGGGCTTTTGGAGCAGATAAAGATTTGTAATAGCTCCTGCCACTTCACGTTTCCGATAAAACGCGACGATGGAACGATCCAAACGATTCACGGATGGCGCGCGGAGCATAGCCACCATAAGCTCCCAACGAAAGGCGGGATCCGGTACAGCACGCTCGTCAATGAAGACGAAATCATGGCACTCGCTGCGTTGATGACATACAAATGCGCGCTGGTTGATGTGCCGTTCGGGGGCGCAAAAGGCGGTATCCAACTGGATAGGAAACAGTATTCCGAAAGCGAATTGGAACGTATCACCCGCCGTTATACCTATGAACTGATCCAAAAAAATTACATCGGCCCCGGCGTAGACGTACCTGCCCCTGATTTTGGGACCAGCGAAACGGAAATGGCGTGGATTTTCGATACCTATTTGTCAATGGCACCCGATAAACTTAATGCGCTTGCATGCGTCACAGGTAAACCGATTGCACAAAACGGGATCCACGGGCGAAAAGGTGCTACGGGACGTGGAGTCGTCTACGGTCTGCAAGAAGCGTGCAGCGTCCCGGAGGATATGGAGACACTCGGATTGACACCCGGCTTACACGGAAAAAGCGTCGTCATGCAAGGTTTTGGGAATGTTGGATACCATGCAGCTAAGTTTCTGATGGAAGCGGATGCTCGCGTTGTTGGGATTATTGAGCGGAGCGGCGGTATCTATGATCCAAAAGGGTTTGATGTCGAAAAAGTCGCTATGCATCGTGCAGAAACCGGATCCATCCGAGAGTATCCGTGTGCCGAACTGATCAAAAATCCCAAAGACGGTTTGGAGATGGCGTGCGATATCCTTGTGCCAGCTGCACTTGAGAACCAGCTCACGGCGGAGAACGCGCCGCGGATCAAAGCCGCCATCATCGCCGAAGCAGCGAACGGACCCACGACAGCAGGGGCTGACGCTATCCTGCAAGACCGCGGGATTATGATTATACCGGACACCTACCTCAATGCCGGCGGTGTCACCGTCTCCTATTTTGAATGGCTTCGGAATCTCTCACACGTCCGACTCGGGCGGCTCGGAAAACGGTTTGAAGATAGCACACAACGCGCGATGCTCCACGCTGTTGAAAAAGCGACCGGCTATCAATTTTCAAATGACGAGCGTCAGTTAATACACGGTGCCGATGAAGAAGACTTAGTGAACTCCGGACTTCAGGATACGATGATAAAAGCATACCAGGAGCTCCGTGAAACCCGTATGCGCCACAGGAGCGAAAACGATAATGTGGATTGGCGAACGGCGGCATTTATCAACGCGATCCATAAAATCGCGAAATCCTACATGCAGCTCGGAATTTTCCCCTAAGGTAACCTACATCGAAATTCCCAACAACCCGCGCGTTAACTGAAAATCAATGTTCCCTTTACCGTGCAGCTTCGGCGTATACTCGCGCGATGCGACCTCTACAATCAATGTTAACAACTTCTCAACATCGGCGGTTTCTAAATCCAAATCTGCACCGTAGGCGGCTTGCGTTTCGGCATCCGTAGAGACCTGAATCAACGGCACCATCACATGCGATTGTAAAGGCGCACCGACAATGTGTGCGAGTGCCAAATCCACACCCGTCGCCCCGAGTCCAGTTAACGTCTCCGTCGGCTGATCCGTCGGTGTCTCCATGATGTGGAACCCTGCTTTTATGACACGTTGTCCATACGCCAAGTTCGGACTACTACCTTGCACGAATGTCGCGTTCGCTGGTACGATGACTGTGCCTCCCGCAGCAACGATTGTTTGCGTCAATTGCGTCAGAGAATCGGAGACCGTTTCTGTCGATTCACCTGTTGATGTTACAGCGGTACAGAGGTGTTCTAATCCGGCATCGACAACAGGAACAGACGGTTTATCCGCAAGTGTTTCCGAAAACCAATCTTGCACCTTCTCAATAACAGCGTCAATCCCCCCGTCCAACTGTACGCTTGCCCAACCGTATTGCTCTGGCGATATGCCGAGATTCTGAATCTCATGTCGGACGTGGTCGTTGTGCGTCTTTTCACAACCGTGTTCAAGCAGCAGCCCGAGGGCGACTGTCGGATGTGTGAGGTGTCCAATCATCGTGCGCGTGTAAATCTCCTCAGAGCGTCCACTGGAGACCCCGCATCCCTCCGTATGCGGTAGCGCGACAAACCGCGATATACCTTGCTTTTCGCCGATCCGCCGTTCATTACAGCGGTGTGCGATCATCTGTGCAATCTGTCCGGAGCAGAGGCTCGTCGGCAAAATTAACCCGACCTGATCCGTGCGGTAACCCGCTTCTGTCTGGAGAGCCCGGAAAACCCCCAGGCCTGGTAGGGTGCGGTTTTGCGGCGTATCCCGAACCGCATCTCCACCCAAGATTTCAATTGGAATCGGCTCGCCAGTCTTCAATTCGGATTCTGTCAACAGAGGATCCAAATCAACGGGTCCCGTCTGCTTCCAGTCGCGCCACAGCGAAACTTGTGAATGCCCGGCTCTCTCACCGACCGAACGTTCACCGGACGCAACATCCACCGTCAAGTCCAGCATCGATTCACCGAGTTCTTCCATCGGTGTGCCATCAAGATACGCACCGGCGTTCACGTCCATATCCTTGGTCAACATTTCATAGCGTCCGGTCGTCGTGACAATCTTAATCGTCGGCACGAACGGGAAATTCGTGATGGATCCGTTGCCTGTCACAAAGAAAATCATATTGGAACCGGATGCCACCTGACCCGCGATGCTCTCTAAATCGTTGCCCGGGCTGTCCATGAAGTAATAGCCAGGGTTTGCCATCAGTTCACTGTAATTGATAACATGGTCAAGGCGGACATCAGGATGCCGTTTCATCGCCGCACCGATCGATTTAATCGCGATATTGTAAAGACCCCGGAAGTTATTGCCACCAGATGGATTACCCTCCGCGGAGTGGCCGTGCCATGACACGCGTTCTTTGAAACGTTCAATTGTATTCAGGAACGTGCGTGCGGTGGTCAGGTCACGGACATTCTGAAGGATGTATGCCTCCGAACCGATCAGTTCGTCGGTTTCTGCAAGATTGGCGCACCCCCCATAACGGATGACCTCTTTCGCTACATAGGCAGCAAGTGGGTTGCCCGATATTCCAGAGAACGCATCGGAGCCACCGCACTGTAAGGCGATTTTTAGGTTTTCCAGAGACTGCTCAGTTCGTGGAACGCTGTCCATCTTATCCAACCATCCCTTAATAATCTCCGCACCGTTAGCTAAATCCGTGTCAAAGCTGCCTTGCAGTCGATAGAAACGGTGCGTAACAGCATCTAAAGCGTAGCCTTCGCGTAACATATACGCTTTAAGCATATCGCTCGTAACTGCCTCAGTCCCGTAGTCAACGAGCAGCATCGCACCGATATTCGGATGGACCGTAAAACCTGCAAGTGTTCGCAGCAACATATCAATGTTATTGGGTGTCTGGCTTTCGCCACCCTCTGTATGCGTCACGGCGACTATGCCATCTATGTTAGAAAAGGTATCAGCGTTAAAAACCGTATCTACGCAGGTTTCCGCGAGCCTTTTCGCAAAACCGGAGGTGCGCGCGGTTGTCCCCATAACGACAATATAGTTGCGTGTGCCAACGCCACGATTCCCCGGACGTTGATAACCAGAGAAGTAACGCTTGTCCGCATGCAGCGGTGCCGGCTCCCCCGGATGGAACGCTGCTGCGTCTAATTGATAGGGTGCTATCTTATCAGCAAAGTTAGGGGTTTCCGGTAAAGTAAAGGGTAGATTCCTAATAGACAACGAATCGATCATCTTCTGATTGCAAACGTAGTCGCCGGGGGCAATGGCACGCGTAGCGAATCCGAAGGGTAAGCCCCAAGACAGAAGGGGTTCTCCCACTGAAATCGGCGCAATCGCAAAACGGTGCCCCTCCAAGATAGTATGCGATAACCGAAATTGCTGTCCATTATAGCGAATCCGTGTACCATCCTCCAATGGCTGTGTAGCGATAGCGACATTATCATCTACCGCAGGCAACCGTGCCACAGTCATAAAATTATATTCCATATAGGTGTGCTCCTTCTCTGAATAAAATTAATGCCGATAGATACTCACTTCAATCGCGTCCTGTTTCACCCACGGCAGATCGATGTCAAACCAATGTGTTTCAGATTCATAATGCTCGCGGACGTGTCCGAGATAATCTGCCATCGAGTCTGCACCGATACCGACGTTATCTGCAAGAACAGTTGCGGGATTCGTCAACCGCGATTCAATCGCCTGAAAACATGGAAAATAGTTACTGAAGTTGTTATCAAGGAGCAGAAAATCGACAGGGTCTTGAATGCTTTTGAGTACCTCTTGTGCATCACCGATACGCGAATCAACGAGGTCCGCCATGCCAGCACGTTCAAAATTCGCGCGTGCCTGCGTCGCCCGGTCAGTATCTATTTCGAGGGTTATCAAACGTCCAACGCCAGCATCTCTTAACACGCGTAGCATCCAGAGCCCAGAATAACCGATAGCTGTACCGCATTCAACAATAAGAGACGGCTTCGCTTCTTCAACGCAGGCAGCGAGAAATTTCGCCTTTTCTTCCCCTAACATCGGGATCCGCTCTGCTTTACACTGCGCCTCAACCTCTTGTAAAACTTGATCAAACATATAAGCCTCCATCAGAACTCGGTCTGTTTTGTTCCAAACTTGACATCCGTTAACAGATATGGTAAATTTCTTATGAGAATCATCATACACTAAACCCGCTTTGTGGTCAAGGCGCGTATCCGAATATGCCTAATTTCCGTTTTTTTAATAGGCACACAAAAAAATTTGCAACCAAATCCCCTGCTTGGTGTGTATGATAGATAAGCACCTTCGGAGGGACCCGATGCCTGACTTAGATGATGAATTAATGGAACGCTACCGAAACGGGGATGAAAACGCGTTTACGCTGCTTGTGCGCCGCCATCAGCAGCCGCTTGTTAATTTCATTGCTCGGTTCATCAATGATAGAGATAACGCTGAGGACTTGGCTCAGGAGACGTTCATCCGCATCTTTAAAGCCGCGAACCGCTACAAATCAGAGGGTGCTCACTTTAAGACGTGGATGTATCACATCGCCGCGAATCTCTGCAAAAACGAACTCCGAAACCGAGCACGGCGAGACCGATACAGGGTCGATAACGTCGTGAACATCGGAAACAATAGCGACGGGGAGACGGAACAGATTGATTTAATTGGGAGCGCGCCTGCGGATCCGGCTTTCCAACCCGAAGTCGCACTCGAACGCAAAGAATTACAGAACATTATCCAAAAGGCGATCTCAGAATTACCTGAACAGTATAGACTCCCGCTTGTACTTCGGGACCTACAAGGGCTTAGCTACGATGAAATTAGTGAGGTTCTGGAACTTCGCAGCGGTACGACAAAATCCCGCATTAACCGTGCACGACTGATGCTTAAAGAAAAGTTAAAACCGTTTATTTAATGGAGCGACTTATGGATTGTTTACAAGCTGAGGAAAGCTTCTCTGCCCACCTTGAAGACAAACTCGATTGTCAGACACTGCAGCGCTTTGAAGGGCACCTCACAGCGTGTGACGTATGCCGACACGAATATGCGCGATTTCAGGAGTCTGTTAAGGCGGTACAGGAATTACCACAGATAGCACCCTCGCCGTACTTTATGGCAACGTTACAGCAGCGACTCGCTACGGAACAACGCGAATCCGTTAGTTCTAAGGAGAGTGGGGCAATAGGTTGGAGACAGGTGTTAGATGTGCTTCTACGTCCGAAGTGGGCGTTCACCGGCATTATGATATTGATTCTCGCTGCAGCCGGCACCTATTTCTATCAAGATCTCCGCCCAACACCAGTAAGCCTTACGCCGCAAGTGCAACAGATAGAAAAATCGCCTGGGGAGCCTCGGATCGGATTGCCACCTCTCAGAAGAAACGGCAGCCAGTTTCTACAAGGCAGCACGATCTCAACACCCGGACAACCGACGCGGCAGCGTTATATGCTAAAGCAGGTGAGTTATACCAACGCCTCCACCAGCGGCGGGCTTTAATTATTGATGGCAACCATTTAAGGGAACCAAAGCATGGACACCATAAAATTAACACACCAACAATTAATCATCGGAGTGCTCAGCCTGCTGTTCTAT
This sequence comes from Candidatus Poribacteria bacterium, assembly GCA_963668035.1. Taxonomy (GTDB): domain Bacteria; phylum Poribacteria; class WGA-4E; order WGA-4E; family WGA-3G; genus WGA-3G. Next base: position 4,970,671 of record OY764073.1, read on the forward strand.
ACAGTCGCTCCGAGTGTTGCAAACGAAAACGTTTTACAGCTGCTTGAAAAGGAATTTCAGAAGGTCGTCACCGAGGTTCATCCTGCCATTGTGAAAGTTGTGGTGACGCAGCGGACACCGAACGCTGAAGAGTTTATATTTACCCGTCAAGACATCGGTTCCGGCATCGTTATTGACGCTACTGGACATGTCGTCACAACGACATTTGAGATGAAAACGCCCAGTAAGATTGAGGTTATCTTTAAAAACAGGACCGTTTCTCCAGCTGAACTCATCGGTACCGATACACTCACGGATATTGCGGTCCTCCGAGTCGCAGAGGCACACCTAACAACCACACAGCCGCCGAAGTCTAAAGCCATAACTCCTGTGAATGTAAAGCGTTCCACGCCGCGCCAACACAACGCACGCTTTAATGTGAAGTGGGGAGATTCGTCTAAAATTATGACCGGTTCTTGGGTCGTAACGATAGGAAATTCTTACGGACATAGCCCGATTGTCTCTTTCGGCATCGTTGGCGGTTGGGATACGCTCCCCAATCAATTGTGTGGGGAATTGATTAAAATCAATGCAGCCGTTACGCCCGGCAACAGCGGCGGTGCCGTCGTAAACACGTCAGGAGAGGTTGTCGGAATGATACTTGCTGTACTGACAGAACCGCCGAAGGTCACCAGCATAGTGATTGATGAGCTTTTTGAGAAGGGGCTCGATCCCGACATTGTAAAATTTCTTTTTCAAGAACCATCGCAGGAAAGCCGTACACAGGAAATTACCTTCGCCGCACCGATAGAGACCGTGCGCGCCGTTGCCGAGGAAATCATAGAACACGGAAAGGTCGCACGCGGCTGGCTCGGCGTTGAGGTTGATGTCGGCGAGTCTGGGGTCTTCGTTACGGGTGTCGTTGATGGCAGTCCTGCACAAGAAAGTGGCCTCTTACCGAGAGATATTATCCTCGAATTTAACGAAATGCCTGTACGCTCCTATCACGAACTGTTGAGATGTGTTGCAAGCGAGCGACCCGCCACGAGAGTCCAACTCAAGATCGGTAGAAACGGAGCCGCGCAACATTGTACAGTAATATTAGGCGAAAAACAGTAGCCTGCCTAACGCGTTAGCTTGGCAAACTCGGCGAGGTACGCCTCCGCAATCTCACGATTCCCTTTGATAATCAATAGATTCTCACTATTCTGTTTTTCCGCTCTTTTCGAGAAGTTATACGAACCCGTAATCACTGTATCTTCATCAATCACGATCACTTTGTGGTGCATCATCCCACTATTTCTATCTTCAACAACCGGTAAACCCGCTGCCTTCATTGATTCAAACTCGGCGTGTGCATCAATGTGCCGCTTTTCAAACACACCGCGGACATCAATACCGGACTTAAAACGGTCCCGCATCGCATCGCCGATTACATCGTGCGTAAACGAAAACGCCATAAAATGAATTGCGTTTTTGGCAGACTGGATCTCCTTCAGAAGTGGCGAGATCGTATCACTCTTTGGTGAGAAATACGTCCAAATCTCTGTTCCATCGCTGAGCTTCACCTTCGGATACACAACAACCGCACCGGAAGCCTTTCCTCTCTGGGCATCAAAAAACAGCTCGCGAAACTCCTGCGTGAAATTATACGCCAACAGCACTGAATCGATGAATATGACGTTATTGTTATTCCTATAAGCCCCGTTATAGGTCGTATTATAAGAACCTGTCCAGACGTATCGCTCATCAATCACGATAAACTTGTGATGCATAAAACTGCCGGAATCTTTATCCTCGGAAACGGGGATCCCGACTTCCTGCAACCGTCCAATCTCCGAGTCCACTATATTGTCTGTTTCGGTGACAACGCGTACCTGTACGCCACGTTTGTGTGCCTCGATTAAAGCATCCGCTACCGGCGCAGCATCTAAATCATAGAGCGCAGCATCCACTTGGGCTGTAGCAGCATGGAGTCTATCAACAAGCCGTTTTTCTAAGGAATACGGACTGCCAACCGCATCGAGCTCACTGAAGTAGACCTCCCACGCGCCACCGATCGTTGCGCCGGATCTACCCTTATAATATCTGATGCCGAAGCCGATTGCAACAGCACATAACAAGATGAGGCAGAACCCTATAAACTGAGCATTACGATGCTTGGGTGTCACCCGCATACCTTACATCTCCATTATAGCGATTAGACACCCCATCTTTGCCGAGAAGTCTCTAACGCCTCAATTTCGGCATCTTGCTGCTTCCACGCATAGTGTCCTTTCGGTTTTTCACCGATCCATCTCTCATCAATCGGTTCCGAGGCGAGTTGATAGCGTGTGTCCGCCGTTATCCGAATTTTATCGGATGTATTAACCAGAGAGGCATGCATCAGGAACATGCTAAAAATGATAAGGTCGCCTGCGGAAAACGTTGTTGTCGCCCAGCGTCCCCCAAATTTTTCAACGATTTCAAGTGGATCATCGCTAAAATGTCCTTCAATCATATCCCTATCGACATCCGCTTGTCCGTAAGTGGCGCGAACCTTTTCAAACCGGTTAGAACCGAGGCAGAAAACGATAGGACCCATATCCAGCGATACGTCGCCAAAGGGTGTCCAACAGGAATAGAGATCCCGTGTGCCTCTCCCCATAAAGACGATATCGTAATGGATCGGGGAGCCCGATCCGGGCCCCGCCGTGCGGAGCCATTTGAAATCAAACGTCCTGACCGCGCCGCCGAGGAAGCGTTTGAAGAAGTCCATCACCGGCGCACCTTCAACGACGGCTTTGAATGTCGGCAGCTGCGTCAACGCCTTATTCCCCATTGAACCGGTTGAAGTCGGTTCGGGATACTCTGGGTTGAAGATGCCATCCATGAGCGGCGTATCGGGTGCAAGCATGCCTTTCGCTGCGAGTTTCTCCAGAATCTGCTGGCGTGCCGCGAGGACAGTCTCTTTGTCGTGCAGTCCACGAAGTAGGAGGTAACCGTCCGCGGCTATTCGCTCTTTGAGTGCATCCGGATCGTCAAGGATGTCATTGCTATCCCGCAAATCTGTGCTGACTTCTACTTCTTGATGCAAAAAAGGGAGTTTCATCTCAATACCTCGCTTCTGATGGCGGTGTCTCTTTCAACCACGCCAGATTAAATCGATAATGCTGACGGCTGCTAATTAGATGAATTATCCCGTTCTGCCCTTGGCAAACAGCGAGGTAGCCACCCGGTTCAGCACTATTCAATCCCATTGTAAAGGGTCTCCCGTCCATCGTTTCGATGTCCCTATCCTCGCCATCATCTGTAATCAGGCGGGTATATTGCCACGTTTCGCCATCGTCGTATGACAACGCACCGAAGAGCCCCGTAACGAGGCGTTCATTTCCAGAAGCATCAAGGATCGGCATCGGAGTCGGTGCTTTTCGGTCACCCGTAAAAGATGCAAGGAAAATCGGTCCCTCTTGGAGGCGTAGCAGCACGCATCGTTGTCCACCCGCAACAGGCGGAAATTGACTTGCACTATAATGCCACGTCTTGCCACCATCTGAAGAAACGCTTTTCGGCATCCGTCCATCAATTGTATCACCGCGCCCATAAGCCATCAATCTGCCATCTGTGAGTTCAACAACAGCGGCGTGAATACCGGCGATCCAACCACCCTGGCCGCCATCCGCAAATTCAGGGATCGGTTGTCCAGCCCCCGGATCCGACCATGTCTCTCCGTCATCACCGCTGAGCCATATTGCGGTGCCGCCGTTGCCACCGCTCACTGCATCGCAGGCGAGGAGTACGGAACCATCCTGCCTCCGGAAAACAGAGGCAATCGGCATGTGTCGGAGCCGATGCTCCGGCGAAATAAAGCGCGGTTTCGACCACGTCGCGCCGTTATCATCAGAATGACGCAGCACTAACGCCAGGGGTCCCCAAGTCGCAGCAGCCGATAACCCATTGAAATGGTAAATCCTTCCGTTTTCATTCCGCCAAAGAGAAGTCGCGTGGTTGTTCCGATCCGGCGGCCCCCAAAAGGGTTCGGCAGGTTCCCATTCCGTCTCGCCGAACCGCAACCGACTTGCGGCGACTGTTAACTCACGTCCGCGCTCTGTAACACAGGAGTACCACGCCGCCAACATATCCCCGTTCGGGCATTCTACTATCGCCGGGACGTGGTTATGTGCGGAGAAAAGCGGTCCGTTTGAACCCTCAGGAATCTTAACGAACGTCAACGGTTCCGCGAAATAGGGAGCCTCGGGCGCAGGCACGCTTACAGGTTCCTGTTTGACATCGCGTCCCCATAACGCTACCTTCGGTGCCGGTGTAGGTGCTGTCTGCGGCATTTCACCACAAACGACCCGAAACCCGATGTACCAATGTTTATCTTCAGGCACCGCCCCCATCCGATTTGCAGAACGCAGATAACAGAGCAGAGTCGAATGACTACCCCCGCGCGTAACCCGATACAATCCCGCTGCTTTCCCAACGGGATCCACTTGCGGAGTCGGTTCATAGGGACCATACCAATCCTGACACCATTCCTCCACATTTCCGTGCATATCGTAGACACTCCAAGCATTCGGCTGCGTTTGCCCTACATGCAAAGACACTATTTCTTTTGTCCCACGACCGCGTCCTGGATCCGGGTACCAACTCTCACCGACATTTTTATGGAACTCGGCGGGCAACGTCCCACCCGTATGAAAATGTGTTGTCGTTCCTGCACGGCATACATATTCCCATTCCGCTTCAGTCGGTAGCCTATACGGAAGCTCTTCTTTTTCAGAGAGCCACTCACAGAAGCGCGTCGCATCGTGCCAATTTACAAACACAACCGCTTCGTCAGCGTCCCGCGAAAAACCCACGTTCTGAAGACTCGGCAGTTCCCGATGTGTCGGATCGAACGCTTCATATTGTGCGTTGGTAACCTGAAAAATACCGATATAAAACGGCGTGGTGAGTGTTACCTGATGCACCGGCTGTTCATCCGAATCGCCGTCGCGGAGATGTGCTTTCCCTGCTGTCACTTCATCTGATAGTGATGCGTTCTCTGAACCCATCATAAAGCTGCCCGGTTCAATTCTAACAAATTGCATACCGAGTGAATTTGTATGTGTCTGTTTGCCTTCAAATACCAACTTCTGCATAATTCCCTGTCCTATCTGTAGGTTGTGTCTTCATCTTCACATCTATTGCGGTTATTATACCAATCCACACCGAATTTGTCACGAAAAATGTTAGTTTGTGTTTCGGTATCAGTTCTCACTCTAAAATTTCAAAATATTTCCTTTGACTTTTTTTTGGACTTTTGCTATATTGTCCTAAATGTGAGTTCAAGAACAAAAATGTCCGTACAGGGTCATTCAATTTTAAGAAATTATTGGGTTTCATGTCTTTTTTCAAGGATCCGGTTCGGTTAGGAAACCGAACCTACCGGGCCTGGGAATGAAAATTTGATCGAAAAATGGACAATTGAATGTCTCTGATGTCCGTAAAGAAAAGGTTGACTTTTCTTTACCAATAGGGATATAATATTGACATGCCCTATGATAAAGTATCTGTTTAGGAGGCGAAATTTTGAAAAAGAGTATTACCTTCGGGCTATTCCTCCTTGCTTTAATAAGCGTCATAACGATTTGTGACGCAAAAGACCTCGTCCTGCACCTCTCCTTCGACGAATTAGAAGGAAAAGTCGTAAAGGACATGTCCGAATTTGGTAACGATGCGACCTTTAACAAGGGAAATCCAAAATTAATGGAAATCCAAAATTAATTGAGGGTGTTTTCGGACAAGCGATGGAGTTCGACGGAAAAACCGCCGGTGAGATCGCTGATAGTGCAAGCCTTGATATTGTCGATGGAATCACTGTCGAGTTTTGGGCACTCGTCAAAGGCGGAGAAGCGATCCAGAGCGGTGTTGAGAAAGGATCGGCTTGGGTCTCCGGGCTATATAACCTCGCGGCACTTTACAACGGCGGTACTATTCTCCAATTCTTTGACCTCCCAGAACCGTGTAACGACGACAATATCGGTCCGAGTATTCAGGACGGCGACTGGCATTTTCTCGCCGGGACATGGGACGGTAACGACATCCTCCTCTATATTGATGGTGAATTAGAGGCAGAGATGCCGTGTAAGGGTGAACTGAATCCGAATAATGATCCGCTTTTTATCGGTGCCCGCGGCGGAAGCCAGCGATTCCTTACCGGTGCCCTCGACGAAGTCAAAGTATATAACTACGCCTTAACCAAAGAAGCACTGCTCAAAGATATGGAGGAGCCTGTCACGCTGCACGTTGATGCACACGACAAATTGGCAACCGCCTGGGCACGCCTCAAAACAGCAAAGGAGCGTTGATGAGAAAAACTCGGTATCTTTTAAACCACAATCTGTTATACAAAAGTCCAGCGTTTCTTATTTTAGTGTTAACCCTAATCAGCGGCTGCGCGCTACTTTCCAGAGGTCCCGAAACACCTGAAGAGCAAGTCGCCGTTGTCACAACCGACAAAGGGATATTCGTCATTGAATTCTATAAAGATGCTGCACCCATAGCCGTAGCGAATTTTATCAAATTGATCGACCAAAAGTTCTACGACGGCTTAACATTTCATCGCAGAGTTGACGAATTCGTCGTTCAGGGCGGGTGTCCGAACGGCGATGGAACAGGCGGTCCCGGTTGGAATATTGCTGACGAATACACGAACCCGAACCAACGTCCACACCTTAGAGGCACAGTGGCGATGGCGCGAACACAAGCACCCAATTCCTCCGGGAGCCAATTCTATGTATGCTTCAAACCCCTACCCTATCTTGATGGTGATTACACCACCTTCGGCGGTGTGATTCAAGGCATGGATGTCGTCGATCGCTTAGAGATAGGCGATGTCATGACAAAAATCCGATTGGAGGCGAAGTCAAAATATGTTAAGGAAACCGCAGCAGAATAAGCGACACCGGCAGTTCGCATCCGCAGCACTTCTGGTCTTAGCAACGCTGTTTGCTACCTTCGTGTTGAGTTGCGCACAAGAGGAAAGGAAGGCCCCTGCACCGCGCGTACGCCGCGCCGGCACAGGCACAACGATAACTCCAGCGAAACCACAGATCGATCCCGCAACAGCCGTAGCTGTTATTGAGACGGCAAAAGGTACGATTGAGTTTGAATTTCTTGCAACCGAAGCCCCTGAGACTTCCAAGAATTTCATCAAAAACGCGCAGGTGATGTATTACAAAGGTGAAAAGTTTAATCGCGCAGAAGAGCTACTTATCCAAGCAGGCTCAAAACTTGCCGCGGGTGAAACACTTCCCATTGAGAATGGCGCGAAAGAGATGGCACGCGGTGTCGTCGCTATGGCAAAAGAAGAAGGTAAAAGCGTTTCGTACGCATCTGAATTCTTTATCTGCCGGGATAGCACGGTTCTGGATAGCGATTACACCATCTTCGGCAAGGTCATCAGCGGGATGGATGTCGTTGACAACATTGCTGTAGACGACGTCATTACGAACATCACCATCCGAACCAAGGAATAGTAAAGCCGATGTAACGGTTCGCACACCGGTAACCGTTACATCATCTGACACGGAGGTATATATGGCACTAACCGTTATCCGCACGGCTCGCCCAAGTCCGGTTTGGCAAGAGAGTTATGTGCGTGTGAAAAAAGGACAACGCCTCGTTATTGATGGCGAGGGTGCTTGGTCACCAGATTTACAAAATCGGACAGGATGGTGTGGGGCTGATGGCATACCGCAGACCCCCGGCTCCAGCGATTACCTGCTCCCCGGTACGAATATCGGCGCACTCGTCGCTAAGATCGGAAACGTCGTTTTTGCTGTCGGTTCGCGCTACGACAATCCAGCACCCGCCGATGGTGTTATCTTTCTCGCCATGAACGAAAATCCACGCCACAACAATCAAGCAGGGAGTCTACTTGCACAAATCATTATCTTTGACGACGAATAACAGTCTTTCTTACAACAGACGGTGAATCCGGAGGCGAATATATGGAAGAAACTGTAGATCAGGAAGAAGCACAACAACTTCCACCTATGAATTTCATCACCTTTCTCGGTGACCTTGTAACCACCGGGCAGCTTTACTTGGAAGGAATCCACAACCCTGAAACAGACGAGGTGATCGTCAATCTCGGACTCGTGAAACGGATTATTGATAGTATTGAGATGCTCGAAGAAAAGACGAAGGGCAATCTGACTGCACCCGAAGCCAACTTTCTGTCAAATACACTCTACGAACTCAGAATGGGTTATATCCGTGCTATCAGCAGGCAGGAAACAGCCGCACCAGAGGAAACCGAAGCGGAACCCACGGCTGAAGAAACCGAAGTAGAGACATCAGATGACAAAACCGAAACAGAGGCATCTCCTGACAACCCTGAAGAAGCCTCCTAAAGCGCGCGCCGTGAAAGAGGAGAATGAATTATCAACGCAAGCTCCTAATCGCTCTCATATTGCTCATGGGTTTGCTCGCGACCGGGACTGCCGGGTACCTACTGATCGAAGGCGATAATCCGCAAGGCGCATGGCAACTTCTTGACGCAGTTTATATGACTGTCATCACCATAACAACCGTCGGTTATGGCAACATGGGAATGAGCGATGCCGGACGTATCTTCACGCTATTTCTACTCATCGGCGGGTTTGGTGTATTCACCTATAGTGTTACGATCGCCACCGCATTTCTGATTGAAGGACAACTCCAAAGTTTTTTCCGACAACAAAAGATGGTACGAACTGTCGATAAACTATCAAACCACTATATCATTTGCGGCCTCGGTGATACCGGTGTCCATGTCCTCGACGAAATGCTGAAGGCAGATGTCGATTTTGTCGGTATTGAAGTAGAGGAAGAACGGTTGATCCATCTCTCTGACACACGGGATTTTCCATACCTCCAAGGCGATGCAACCGATGACGAACTCCTCACGCGCGCAGGCATCACACGCGCACGCGGGCTCGTCACATGTCTCAGTCGCGACCAAGATAACCTGTTTGTCGTTATCTCCGCGAGAAAACTAAATCCATATTTACAAATTGCCTCCAAAGCTGTTGAGGATAATTCGCCTGGCAAACTCGTTACAGCGGGGGCAGATGAGGTCGTACTCCCCGATCACATCGGTGGTCTTCGGCTTGCGTCAAGCATCCTCTACCCACACCTCGTAGAATTCTTGGAAAATATCACCCAAAATCAGCAAGACACCCATTTCGCTGAATCCATTATCCAGCAAAATTCCACATTGGACGGGATCTCTCTCAAAACCGCGAGTATCCAAGAACATACCGGATTAGTTGTCGTCGCAATCCGCGATTGTGATGGCACATTCCTCTATAATCCGCCAGGGGATAAGAAAATTCAACCCGGTGATGCCCTATTAGTCATAGCAAATCAGAAACAGTTACAAATATTACACAAACTCACAGGGGATGCCAGTTAGCCATGTCCAGGCAGTTATTTTATTATTCATAAAGGAAAAATCTGTATGCTTGCAACAGTCTTAAGCAGTGCATTACTCGGAATTGATGCCTATATTGTAAAAGTTGAAGTAGATGTCGCCAGTGGACTCCCGTCCTTTAGCACCGTCGGTTTACCCGACAGTGCCATCAAAGAGAGCCGGGACCGCGTTACCGCAGCTATTAAGAATTCTGGTTTCTATTTCCCGCCAATCCGAATCACAGCGAACTTAGCACCTGCGGACATCCGAAAAACAGGCTCCGCGTTTGACCTTCCGATCGCCATTGGGGTTATGGCGGCTACCAAACAGGTAGACACTACAAGCCTCGAAAACACCATCATTTTGGGGGAACTCGCCCTTGATGGAAGCACTCGGGGGATACAAGGCGCACTCCCTATAGCGATCGCCGCAAAAGAGAACGGCATAACTGACCTCATTTTGCCCGCTGAAAACGCTAAAGAAGCCGCAATCGTGGACGGCGTGAACGTCTATCCGATCGCCAGTCTATCAGAGACCGCCGCGTTCCTCAATGCGGAAAAGGAAATCGCACCGGAACCCCACACACTGGATACCGACACACACACGATACCGCCGGAAATGCCCATTGACCTCCTCGATGTGAAAGGGCAAGAACACGTCAAACGCGCCATTGAAGTCGCTGCCGCAGGCGGACACAACCTAATTATGATTGGACCCCCCGGTTCAGGCAAGACCATGATCGCGAAGCGAATTCCGTCAATTCTGCCGAGACTCTCAATGGACGAATCCTTAGAGACAACGAAGATTCAGAGCATCACCGGTATCCTGCCAAGCGATACACCGCTGGTTGTAACACGGCCATATCGATCACCGCATCATACGATTTCAGATGCCGGCTTAATCGGCGGAGGTAATATACCGCGCCCGGGGGAAGTGAGTCTTGCACACAACGGTGTCCTCTTTTTAGACGAGCTCCCGGAATTTCGGCGGAACGTTCTTGAGGTCATGCGGCAACCGCTTGAGGATCGGCAAGTAACCATTTCCCGTGCAGCAGCATCGCTCACTTATCCCGCGAATTTCATGCTCGTTGCAGCGATGAACCCTTGTCCTTGTGGGTTTTTCAGCGATCCGAACCGCGATTGTAAATGCACACCGACCCAAATTCAGAACTATATCTCCCGAATCTCTGGGCCCCTATTAGACAGAATAGACATCCAAGTTGAGGTACCAGCGGTGAAATACGCGGAACTCGCTGCTGAAACAGCGGGTGAACCCTCGGCCCAGGTCCAAGAACGCGTTGAAGAAGCACGCCAAATCCAACACGGACGTTTTGCAGGCACAACAATACACGCCAACGCCGGCATGGAATCGAAGCAGATACGCGAATATTGTAAAGTCGACGAGCAAGCACAAGATTTGCTCCGGGTCGCGATTAACCAATTAGGGTTGAGTGCACGCGCGTATGACCGCATTCTGAAGGTCGCGCGCACCATCGCAGACCTCGACCGAAACCCAAACATAGAAGCTGTCCATGTTTCTGAAGCCATACAGTATCGGAGCTTAGACAGAAATTTCTGGCAGAAGTAGCACCACGGAGAAGTAGCAGCATGCAGCCCAATTTCATCATCTTTCTAACCGACGACCAAGGATACGGCGATCTCTCTTGTATGGGCGCGACCGATTTCAAAACGCCACATCTTGATAGGATGGCAACTGAGGGTGCCCGCTTTACAGATTGGTACTCAAATTCACCTGTCTGCTCGCCTTCACGCGCTTCGTTGTTGACAGGACGCTACCCGTGCCATGCTGGTGTCCGCTCCATTTTAGCAGGACATCGCACCGCTACAGGGCTACCATCTTCTGTTCCAACGCTTGCAACGGTGCTGAAGGCACGCGGTTATTACACCGCAATGTCCGGAAAATGGCATTTAGGACTCGCGGAGGGGTCACGTCCTGAACACCACGGATTCGAGGACTGGTTCGGATTTATGGCGGGCTGTATCGACTTCTTTTCGCATATCTTCTACTGGGGTATGGCGCAGCGCGGCATTGACCAGACACACGACCTCTGGGAAAACGGTGAGGAGATCTACCGAAACGGCGAATACTTCACCGAACTCATTACCGAATATGCCATCAGATATATCCGTAAATCTGTTGAACTCGGCAAGCCTTTTTTCCTCTACGTGCCTTACAACGCGCCGCATTATCCGATGCATGCACCCCAAAAATACGTCGACCGATTTCCGAATTTGCCTTGGGACAGACAAATCATGGCGGCGATGCTCAGTGCGGTTGACGACAGCGTGGGCGAAATTTTCGCAGAATTAGAGAGACTCGGACTCGCAGAGAACACGTTCTCCTATTTCCAAAGCGACAACGGTCCCTCGCGTGAAACACGAAATTGGTTAGACGGCACGCAGGATCCGTATTACGGTGGCACTGCTGGCAAACTGAAAGGACATAAATTTAGTCTCTACGAAGGCGGCATCCGTTCACCCGGCATCATGCACTGGCCCCAGCAGATCCCCGCAGGACAAGTTATCAGTGAAGTCGGTGCCGCGATGGATGTGTTTCCGACCTTCCTTGCAGCAGCAGGCGGTACCCCTTCCGAATATAAACTTGATGGCCTCGATGTCTTACCGATGGTGGCAAACCGTGAACCGACACCGCACAGCGACATCCATTGGGAGATGGGCAAACAGACAGCCATCCGTCGCGACAATTGGAAACTTGTACTCAACGGACAATTGGTAGAAGGCGCGCCCCCAGAAGATGATGTCCATCTCGCTGACCTTGCCACCGACATGGGTGAAACCCAGAATCTGAAAGATGAACACCCAGAACTCACCGCCGAACTCACAGCAGCAGCACAGACGTGGCGCGAAGGCATTGAAACGCACTGGGAAACCGAATGGGTCAACCCGAACGGGACGACCGGCTATGTCAAGGAGTAGTGAAATGCTAACTGATAACCAAGATGCTTATGGACATCTGCTTTCAGATTATCACGACGGCAAAGAAAACTTCGAAATTGTGGAGAGAGAAGACGGTTTTATTACGACAAGTCAGTTTGGGCCTCTCAATTATTTCGCCGAATATGACAACTGGGCTGACCACCAAAAGCTTGCAATGCGATATGCTACGGGGCGGGCCTTGGATATCGGTTGTGGGGCAGGACGGCATGCTCTCTATCTTCAGGAACAGGGACACGATGTTTTAGGCACTGATAATTCGCCTTTAGCGATTCAAACCTGTCAACGTCGCGGACTCAAAAACGCGCTTGTCACGTCCATCACGCAACTCAATTCCAAAATCGGAACATTTGACACGATTCTCATGATGGGACACAATTTTGGACTCGTTGGCAATTATAAAAGAGCAAAATGGCTATTGAGACGTTTCGCTGCCATGACAACGGATACCGCGAAAATCATCGCCGAAACAATGGACCCCTATCAAACAGAGGATCATTACCACTTAGCTTACCACCAGTTTAACAGGGATAGGGGACGCATGAGTGGTCAGATACGCCTACGCATTCGTTACCGACAACATGCGACACCGTGGTTTGATTATCTGTTTGTTTCAAAAGCGGAGATGGAAGACATCCTTGATGGCACAGCGTGGCAGGTTGAACGCTCTATCGACTCAGCGAATACACCGACGTATATCGCAATTCTCGCTAAATCCTGATAGATGTGAGCAGCATTTACTGAATTCGCCCAGGAAACAGGATATGCTATGACACTTTTTAAATTTGCATTCATTACGGATACACATCTCTATCTAAACGCGCCGAGGAACTTCGCCGGTGGACTCCAACAACAAAAACGGAGCCTCGCGCTTTATGAAAAGTTGGTTGAACAACTCAATGCCTTTGATCCAGCCTTTGTGATTCACGGTGGCGATATTGTATGCGGTGGCAAAAGTTTTGACATGTCCGGGGCGGACTATGAAGCCACACTTGATAAGGCACATGAGCTCGGTCAACGTATCAATGCACCCTGCTATTACATTCCCGGCAACCACGATCTGCATCCCGAAACCGGTTCCAAAGATGCTTATTTAGCACGCTTCGGCATCAACGGTATGGGATCCCTCAGTTTTGTTCATGAAAACATTCGGTTCATTCTCCTCGACTCACAGGATGTCCCAGAAGACCTAACGCACGGGTATATTAGCACGAATCAATTGGCGTGGGCAGAACGCGAATTGAAAAGGGCGGGAGATTACAACGAGGAGGTGTTCATCTTCTGCCATCAACTCCCTTTCCCGAGCGTCGAGTTTCAGGGAGTCGGTTCAAGAATCGCTAACTCCGCGGAAGTGCTTGAAATTACTTCACCTTTTGATAGACAAATTTTGGCGTTCTTTTGTGGACATCTGCATCTTAACCGCGTTTTCAGAGAACAAAGCATGCTGTGTATCGTCTCATCTGGCATTATCTGTTACCCGATGATGTGGCGGCAAGTCTGGGTCTATCCCGATAGAGTTGATATCCGTTGTAAGACAGTTGACCTCCCCGAAGCCTTTGCTGAGTCGGAGGCGGTTCAACCCGATAACAATCTCTACCTACTCGGCAGAGATCGCGACTTAAATTTCAGTATCCCGCGGAATCCTCAAAAATGATCGAAGTCCAAAATATCACAAAAAACTACGGTCCCTTTCAGGCTCTCAAAGACATCTCCTTTCAGGTAGAGAAGGGACAAATCGTCGGCTTTCTCGGTCCCAACGGTGCCGGGAAAACGACAACAATGCGCATCCTCACCTGCTTTATGCCAGCGAGTAGTGGACGTGTCACGATTGCGGGATATGACGTTTTTAAGGAGTCGAGAGAGGTCCGCAAACGCATCGGGTACCTCCCAGAAAACGTGCCACTCTATCCTGAAATGACGGTGACGAAATACCTCAAGTACATGGCAAGGATCCGAAGCGTACCCCGAAACAATATCAAAGCGCGGTTGGATAATGCTATTGAGGCGTGCGGACTCACCGAGCGTAGGCACCAAATTATAGGGCAATTGTCGCGCGGTTTCCGGCAACGCGTGGGTTTAGCACAGGCACTTATCCACGAACCAGATGTCTTAATCCTCGATGAACCCACTTCTGGCTTGGATCCTCGGCAAATCGTCGAAATCCGAGAATTAATCAAGGCACTCGGTAAAGAGCGCACAATCCTATTCAGCACCCATATCTTACCTGAAGCGAGTACCACGTGTGAGCGGTTGATTATCATTAACAGGGGTGAAATTACTGGGGATATTCGGTTGGAAGGCGGTCGCGCTGTCCGCAATTCAAGCGATCCAGAAAACGCGCCTGTAGTGCCTTTAACGCTCTCGCTTGAGGTCGCCGGCGCGCCAGCGGACGACATCTCAGCTGTGCTTACGGATATTCCAGACGTAATTCAGATGGAACAGACCGATACCACAACATTCAAGCTGCACTATACGCACACAGCTGATATTCGGGCAGACGTGGCAGAAATTATCGTCGGACAGGGATGGCAGCTCCTTGAAATGCACACGACTGAAATGTCTTTGGAAGAACTGTTCCTATCTTTGACTGCATAGCGGATACTTTCCAAATAACAATTTATCGTCTTCCGCGCTATGACGGTTCAGCCGGTAGTTTCAACTGCTCACGTACAGCTTGACGCACTTCGTTACAGATACGCATCGCGTGTGCCGTTTCGTCTGCAGTCGCGAATTTTCCAGGGTAACGCGGATCCACCGCATGCTCCGATAACTTTGAAAAGTCATCCCGCCAAGTATCCCAAACAGGAAGAGACGGGACAATCAAATTCAACAATTCTTTTAAATCGTGCGTCCTCGGAAAAGGAATGTTTGCCTCTTGAAGCCAAGCCTTTAGATACTTCTCAACGCACTGCTGAGCAAGGAAGCATATAACATCATTTACCGGATTCTGTCCCTGCTGAGATTGCTGTGCTACAGTGTAATCGCCTTCGGCTTTTTGCACCCATTCCTCTGTCAACGGATTCATAGCACACTGCTCCTTTTTTGGCGGTTTCAAGAAAAAATTGGGGGTTTCATAAAGCACCTCGCCTTTTTCAGTAATCTCTCGGAGAAACCAGTCGTTGTACGAAAGACGATACGCTAGGTCTTCAGGCGAATGCACAAGCACATGCAGACGGAAGGGACGCGGGATACGCGCCTTGATTTCTCTCTCTTGCCGGCGGGCCTCCGCTTTCGGCACCGGCATGAGGACCAACAAATCAACATCGGAGGACTCCGTGGGCGTGCCATACGCATAAGAACCAAAAAGCGTAACTTGTAACGGCGAAAACTCGCGCACGATGTCATCACATGTCGCTTGAATGTCTTGACGCGTAACCATTTTTATCCGCTCCTCTGTTCCGGTATGCACACAGCAACTTTAATAAACGCATACAGTAATTATGCCATATCGCTGTCCAACACGCAAGCAAAATATAATGCTTGACTGCTAAACGCTTCTATCGTATAATCCATACAACACAACTATTTAACACGGAGGCATGATTGATAAAAAACGCTTATGAAACTCGTTACCTTTCAAACCACATCAACTAAAGTCGGTGCCTGGATTACGGATGACCGAATCGTTGACCTCACAGCGATTGCGGCGGACATGTACCAATTCTTTGAACACGATTGCATTGCTGAGGCGCAAAAACATATAGATCACATTACCAGCAGCACGGATACATCCGACGACATCTTCCGTGTTGCCGATGTGCAGCTGCTCGCGCCGTTTCCGCGTCCGGTAAGCCTTCGAGATTTCGGGGTCTTCAAAACGCACATGGATGCCGCCTCACGCATTACGGGTAAAGAGATTTCGCCGGAATGGTTCAAACTGCCGAACTATTACCGTGGCAGTGCCAGTCCCGCCTCTATTGCTGGACACGACGCTGTTGTTACATGGCCCAACTACACTGAGAAACTCGATTTTGAACTGGAATGGGGTATCTACATCGGCAAAACCGGTAAAAACATCTCTATAGAAGAAGCACCCGAATATATCGCAGGCTACACCATTTACAACGACATTAGTGCCCGTGATATTCAGTTCCGGCACATGACGTTGTCACTCGGGCCCGCGAAAGGCAAGGATTTTGATAACAGCAATATCATGGGACCCTGCCTCGTCACGCCAGATGAAATCGGGGATCCGTATAACCTCCGAATGATTGCCAGAATCAACGGTGAAGTCTGGGCAGATGGGAATACATCAGATATGTATTATTCATTCGCTGAGATGATCTCGTTCGTTTCACAATCCGAAACGCTCTTTCCGGGCGAGTTTTTAGGCTCCGGCACCGTTGGAAACGGGTGCGGCTGGGAATTGGATCGCTGGATTCAACCGGGTGATGTTGTTGAACTGGAGATTGAAAAGATCGGTGTGCTCAGAAACCGAATCGGTGAACCAGAAGTGAACCCTGCGGAATGGACAGAGAAGGGACTTTAGAAAAACGAGCGTTAAAAATGCGACTTAAAGACAAGGTAGCCATTATTACAGGTGCTGCATCCGGCATCGGAAAAGCCACAGCCATCTTGTTCGCCGAACACGGGGCGAAGGTAGTCGTCGCGGACATCGATGAAAAGGGCGCGAACGAAACCATAGCCGATATCCGCAACGCAGGTAACACAGCGACCTACGTCCACACCGACGTGACTGTCTCAGATGATACCGAACGGATGGTCCAGGAAACCGTCAACAGATACGGGAAATTGGACATTCTATTGAGCAGTGCAGGCATTGCGATGCGCCTACCCGTCGGTGATCTGCCAGAAGCAGACTGGCGACGCTGTTTGGATGTTAATCTCACCGGGGTTTATCTCTGTGCCAAAGCAGCGATCCCTGCCATGCGCGAAAACGGGGGCGGTTCCATTATCAACATGTCCTCTATCTATGGGATTGTCGGTGCGGAGGTCCGGGCGGCTTACGTCGCCTCCAAAGGGGGTGTGACGAACCTCACCCGCGGGATGGCGCTCGATTACGCTGAAGATAACATCCGGGTTAACTGTATCTGTCCGGGTTTCGTTGAGACACCGTTAGTTGCCGGGGTCGTCAAAACGCCAGAAGAATATCGGAACCTCGCGGATAAGCACCCGATGCGCCGGCTCGCGCAGCCCGAAGAGATCGCCTACGGCGCACTATACCTCGCCTCCGACGAATCCGCCTTCGTTACAGGCATCGCCTTACCGATTGATGGCGGTTATACCGCAGGATAATAACCAAAATGTTTCGTGAATGGAGGCAAAAATGAATAGACTTTATGGGATTCTACTGATATGTGTTCTCTCAATCGGATGCGCAGCACTGCTGACAGAGCAGACATATCTTCGCGTTGATGCACCCGTCACAGAAAAGTTCATCCACTCTGGACTCGTCTACTCTATTCCAGAGCCAAAAGAGATCCGAAAAATTATCATCCTTGGGGAAGGGACGGTTAGAGATATTGATATCTATGTACAAGATGGTGAGTTCAATTGGAAGGAGGTCAAAAAAATTAAAACCAAAGTGACCTTCCCGATTGAAATTATGACGGTTGCGAATACGAATGCCGTTCGGATTATCCAAAAGACCTGGACCGGCGAAGGGCAGATACACACCGTAGAATTCTACACGTTTACATCAGAAAACCAATAGTTTCATCTTTTAGACAAAAAATCCAAGATTTTTTCGTTTTCCTGAATATTATGCACGTTTTCCGCCTCGTGATTGTATCTTATATATTAAATGGGAGGCGTAATATGGAAAAAAATGATGTTCAACTGATTCAGAGAATCTTGTCAGGTGACGAGGAAGCATTCACCGCTTTAGTCCGAAAACACCAAAAGGGTGTTCACGCGCTTGCATGGCGGAAGATTGGGGATTTTCACATTGCCGAAGAGATTACCCAAGACACGTTCCTGCAGGTCTACAAGAAACTCTCAACACTGAAGAATCCCAATCAATTTGCGGGATGGCTTTATGTCATTGCGAGTAACCTTTGCAAAAGGTCAATGCAAAAGAAGAAATTGCTGATGCAATCGTTGGAGAACACACCTGTAGCAGAGATAGAGGAATCTTCTTACACACGTTACATATCCGAGCAGCAGGAAACAGAAATTACCGAGCGTCACCATGAAATCGTCAAAAAGCTGCTAAAAAGATTACCGGAAAGTGAACGCACGGTGGTCACACTCCATTATCTCGGTGAAATGACGGCAAAGGAGATCAGTAGATTTTTAGGTGTATCGGTCAACACGATTAATAGTCGGCTGCGTCGGGCACGTGCGCGTCTACAGGAGAAAGAAGAACTCTTGATTCAAGCCGTACTCGGGAACGTCCAATTACCTGTCAACCTAATGGAGAACATTGGACGACAAGTTGCCAACATGAATCCGACATCGCCTCCGGTTGGGAAACCGTTGGTGCCGTGGGCAGCAGCTGGTGCGGCTGCTGTTTTGGTTATGGTGGCACTCGGTGTAGGCAATCAAAACCTCGCTTACTTTCAGAAACTGTATAGTTTCGAGGTAGAAGCTGAACCTACGGTTGAAATCGTTGATGCCTCTATTGTCCTTGATATTGATGCAAGATCGGCTATGCGAAACCAGCTCAGGCGGGTTGTGGCGGTAAGTCAGGAAAGTCGTCAAAACAGACCTCTTGCCGCTGAAACCCCAAGTATCCGTAAACCCGAGGAACGCTTTTTTGCGTTAGCACTCGCCGAGGAGACATCGTCGCAAGACGCAGCAGAAGATGAGCTTGACCTCAAGGCACTTTTAGCAGCTATCAAACACCATGACAGTCTGCTCAAATCCGGTGAAGGGGAAGTCGTTTGGACGTTTGGGGTACCTCCATTCAATGATCCCGACACCGATATTGTTACCGGTGCCCTCGTCTTCAATACGGAGAAAACACGTTTTGATGTGGAGAACGCCCGTTTCGATCCACGGGGAAAAACGACTATCCTTACGCCGAGCGGAATGTGGGAGGTAGTGCCGCACAAAAACAGAAAACCCGACTACTACTTCAACACAGAAGACTTTCGATTCACCAATCTTTATCGTCATGTGGATCCGAGGCAGTGGCTCACCTTCGGACATAAAGATTTATCGACCTATCTGAGAATGAACAACTTCCAGATCACGGGCCGCGAGATTTTCAACAATATTCTCTGTTATGTCTTGGAAACCAAAGATAGAGAGATGTCTAAAAAAATTTGGGTTGCTCCCGAGCGAGGGTTTCAATACCTAAAATATGAAAGTCAACACCCTACCCCGGTAGACGCGTTGGATAGTGAAATTCCGATGGAGGCACTCACCATCTGGCGCACGACAATCTCTTATCAGCAGTACGGGGAAATTTGGTTCCCTAAAGCAGTCTTTACGGAATACGCTTGGCTCGACTTTAAACCAGAGGATCCTATAATTTCCGGACAGATGCTGGAGATAAAGCGTTTCAAGGTCAATCACGACATACCACCTGAAACGTTTACCGTTGATGTTCCTGACGATGTAATGATTACGGTAAATCATCAAAAACAGAAATTGTCCAAACAGGAATTCCTCAAACGCTACGGACAGCACATTGATAATTGACAATCGACAACTGAAAACTTCTTGACCTTGCTGCAGTTCTTTAGTAAAATAACTGTTAGATCTTAGGAGGAAAACTAATGTTTCTTTTAAACAGAAAGACGGTTTGTTCTGTAATTCTCAGTTTTGC
Source organism: Candidatus Poribacteria bacterium (assembly GCA_963668035.1). Classification (GTDB taxonomy): domain Bacteria; phylum Poribacteria; class WGA-4E; order WGA-4E; family WGA-3G; genus WGA-3G. The sequence continues at coordinate 4,990,784 of OY764073.1, forward strand.
TTTCCTTACCTGTTTCACAATCGCATTTGCACAGCAAGAATCGCTGCCAGTCTTACCGCAAAACGCCGCAGAAGCCGAGAGCGATTTCAATATGATCCTCCTCGGCATGCAGAATTATGACGGAGCCGCGCTCTCCGGCGAGGGCGAATGTCTATATGTCTTTAGACAACCCGGAACGCCTGATGCCTATAGCACTTGGAAGGCACGACTCGCGTTCGACCCATGGCATACGCGCCTGGAATTTGAAGAAGGTTTTGCCAACAATGCCCAAACGCCGAGCGCAACGTTCATTTCATCGCCCAGCGGCACTCTGGAGATAACATATCCTAAAACAGGAGAACCTAATTACTATTTTCGAGGGGCCCCGCAGGTTTCGGAAAATGTGCCATTAAAAAACCAGACAGAAACCGAAATAGATGCTGCAAGAGACTGGGTGGATCCGAGGCGGTGGGTCCATAGCATTGATGGACGCGATTTACCGACCTATCTGAAAGAACAAAACTTCCGTATCCTAAAATCCGAGTTTTTCAACGGTTTTCCGTGCTATGTCCTTGAAGCGAAACAGCCAGATCAACAAGAGCGGAGTTTTGAAAGGATTTGGGTGTCGCCTGAACTCGGGCTGCGCTACCTGAAATATGAAAACCGATTTTTCAGTGCGGCAGATTCCGCAGATGGACAAATCAAGAGAGGCACACCCCTTGTCAAACGCATTAGACTCTCTTATGGACTACACGGTGAGGACGCCTGGTTTGTCACGAATGGAATCGCAGAAACGTTCTGGATCGATGCCGATGGTGAGGAATACCTTATCAGTAGAGCCATCATAGAAACACAGAACTTCCTCGTGAATCATGAGATTCCAACTGATGTATTTACCGTTGACATCCCTGGCGATGCCACTATTCAGGTAGAAACGTTAGATAAGAAATTATCCGAAGCAGAATTTCGCCAATGGTACGATGAAATACACTTGGAAGGTATCAGACTGATTAAAAATAGATGATTGTCCATGCGAAAAATGCGGAAACTCTCTTTAGCTGCCTTTCTCATTCTACTGCTCAACAGCGCGTATCTGTTCAGTTTCGGCGAACCGACGCTCTTTTACATTTTCAACGTCCTGCTCCACGTTGGACTCGGTATCGTTCTGATACTCCCGTTCAGCATTTATGTCTATAAGCATTTAGGGCGCGGCTTGCAAGCCCATATTCAAAAGCGGCGCAGCTTGCAAGCCCATGTTCAAAAGCGAAAAAACGCAACGCTCGGACAAATCGGGATCATCGGAATAGGTGTTGGTATCATCAGCGGTGGTTATCTGATGATCGTTGGCGCGATAACGCCCTATCGTTGGCTGCTCATCACACACATCGTCAGCGTGAGCGTGGGGAGCCTTCTCTTTTGTCTTTACCTATTGAGAGACGCTGAATTTCTGACACCATTTGTGCGCAAGATAATCGTCGGTGTCTTGGCTGCTGTTATTCTCTTCCCGATCGGTGTGAAACTCACGCAACACTATCTGCCAAATGAAACCTACCTCGTCGAAAACCCCGCACTGCCACCGACGAGCATGTACGAAGAGGGCGGCGGCACAACGGGACATTTTTTCCCTGCATCCGTTGAAACAGAAACAGGTGACTTAATCCATACCGATTTCTTTCTCACATCAGAAACTTGTGCTGCGAAAGGGTGTCATCCAGATATCTATCGGCAATGGAACGAATCCGCTCATCACTTCTCCTCTTTCAACAACCAATGGTATCGTAAAGCCATTACCTATATGCAGGAGGTCAACGGCATCCAACCCTCTAAGTGGTGTGGCGGATGCCACGACCCAGCGATTCTGCTCAACGGCGTGATGGACAAACCCATTCGTGAAAATCTCCATACACCCGCCGCCCAAGCCGGACTCGCTTGCACGGCGTGCCATTCTATTGAACGCGTCAAAGACACGATGGGTAACAGCGGGTACGTAATCAAATATCCGCCACTCCACGACATCGCCGCCAGTGATAACCCGATCATTCGGAATTTGCATAACTATCTCATCCGCCTCGACCCGGAGCCACATAAAAAGAGTTTCCTCAAACCGTTCCATCGTCAAAACACCGCCGAATTCTGTTCAACGTGCCATAAAGTGCATCTTGATGAACCTGTCAACAACTTCCGGTGGGTGCGCGGCTTCAACGATTATGACCAGTGGCAGAAAAGTGGGGTATCTCACCAAGGCGCGTTGTCCTTCTACTATCCTGAGAAAGCGCAAAAGTGTGTCGATTGCCACATGCCGCTCGTCGAGTCCACAGATGCCGCGAACATCAACGGCAAGGTTCATAGCCACCGCTTCCCTGCCGCGAACACGGCACTCCCGTATGTCAATCGACATCCCGACCAACTCAAAGTCGTGACAGATTTCTTGCAGGACGATGTGGTAACGTTGGACCTATTCGCAGACGGTACACCGATACCCGAAGTAGTAGGCAGACTCCGTTCGGTTTCCGGCCACAAGCCAAAGGCAAGCGAGACCAATGGAATCAAACTCATACGCGGTGAGGACACCCGGATTGATGTCGTCGTCCGTACGCGAGGTGTTGGACACCAATTCCCCGCTGGCACGATTGACGCGTTTGACATCTGGTTAGAAGTCAAAGTCACCGATGAAAACGGAAAGATCGTCTTCTGGAACGGCAGGATCGCTGCACCCGATGGAGATGGGCCCGTCGATCCGCGCGCGCATTTTTACCGGAGTTATATGCTGGATGCCCACGGTAATCTGATTAACAAGCGAAACGCTTGGGCAGCCCGGACTGTCCTCTATTCAAACACGATCCCGCCGGGTGCCGCTGATACCGTCCGCTATCGCCTCGAAATCCCACACGATTGTGGCGATACGCTTACAGTCGAGGCGAAACTCAACTATCGTAAATTCAACTGGTGGCATACACAATGGGCTTATGCTGGCGTACGCGACCCAGAAGATACCGACTTCCAAGTAGACAAAGGCTATGACGATGGCAAGTGGGTTTGGACAGGTAATACCGCGGATGTCGCTGGCAAGATCAAGGCAATCCCAAACCTACCGATTATAGAGATGGCAGCTGCGACAGCAACTTTAGAGGTAGTAGAAAACCCAGGCCCTGGGTTTCCGTCGCAAAAGGTAGTAGGAAATCCAGACTCTGGGGCGTCACTCACACGCGAACGCTGGAACGACTACGGCATTGGGCTCCTCCTACAAGGTGACCTGAAAGCCGCAGAAACTGCATTCCTGAAGGTAACCGAGATAGAACCGGGATACCTTGATGGGTGGGTAAATGTGGCAAGGGTCAGAATTGAGGAAGGCGATATGCAGGGTGCCGAAGCGATGCTTGAAAAGGCGTTTGAAATCCAGAAGACGTTGCCCCGTGAAAACCCGCATCGTGCGAAGGTACACTATTTTTACGCCCTTGTTCAAGAAACGGACGGCAACTACGACACAGCGATTGAGCATCTCCAGCGTGCCGCTGCACAATTCCCACGCGACACCCGTGTCCGAAATAGACTCGGACGTATGCACTTCTTAAAGCGCGACTATGAAACCGCGCTAACTGAATTCCAAAAGACGCTCACCGTTGACCCCGAAGATTTAGATGCACACTACAACATGATGCGTTGTTACCGCGCCCTCAAGAACCCCTCGCTCGCCGCGAAGTCGCAAAAACTCTATCTGCGTTTCAAAGCAGACGAATCCGTCGATGCAATCACCGGCATCCCTCGCCGCGCCGATCCGAATGTCAACCGCGAACGCCAACCGATTCATGAACATACGAATAGCTATGAACATCCTATGAACCCTTGAACATCAGCATAAGGGCGCAAGCAATAATAATACCGCTTAATGACCCCAAAAAAGTATTTGACAATGCGCCTACGATACGCTATACTAATCTCGGAAAACCAGAAGCCTAAAAAACTGGATAGGAGAGTATTTATGCTTAATATTAACCCCCAATATCTTATCAATCATAAGGGTGAAAAAACCGCCGCCGTTCTGTCGATGCAGGAGTATCGCCTTCTCATGCAGCACCTTGAAGACTTAGAGGACATTTTAGACATGGATGCCGCGGTAAAAGGTGATACCCATTTTCGGGACTACCGTGAGATTCAAGCCGAGTTAAAAAAAGAAGGCAAACTTTGAATTTACCGAAGCTTTACACTATCCGTTTAGAACGTCAAGCGGAGCGGGAATTACCCAAAGACGTTATATAACCCAAGTTGCTACTAACAAATTTTGAACTTTTTCAAAAGGTTTTCGGGTACTCTTTCCATCCCGTAGGGGTAGTATTGCTTTGCAGTGAGAATAGAAAATAGCGTATTTAACCCTTGTCCTCCAGCGGAGTGCTATATCTGCAGTGACCTTATATCAAAAAAATGCCCCGACAGTTTTTGCCGGGGTATTTTGTTTATGTGTGACTAACGCAATCCAAACTTGTATAGTTCAGCAAGAACAGCGTCAAGTACAGCATTTGGGTTGAGCTTACTGGTGTCGATCTCAATAGGGTCAAACGTTCGGTAAATCCGTAAGACAGCTTCGCGGCGTTCAACATCCGCGGCAAGATTTTGTTCCTCATCAGTGACAAGTTCTTCGCGCTCACGCATCCGCTTTGCACGATTCTCTTCATCCACTGTAAGCAGGATAATTATGTCCGGCTTGCGGAGTTCTGATGGGTAACATCCTTGCCATACCTCATTTAGCCTTGAGTCATCATCCAACGCGGCGAAAGCGACCGTGCTGGTCCAGTAACGATCCATCACGACATGCCCTCCTTTTAGTGCGACCTCGGCCTGTTCGCTCGCGATGAGATTCGTTGCTCTATAATAGGCGCGTCGTTGGACAGACGGGCGATTGTCGAAGTGTGAACGGAGGTCCATATCTGATAGTGCGGGGGCTTCCAACCGAGGTGGACATTTAAGCAATATGGCATCAAGGTGCTTGGCCAGGTTAATAGCGAGTGTAGACTTGCCCGTTGCATCAAGACCTTCGATGACAATGAATTTACCAGTCATATTTTCCTCCTCTCTGGTGAAACCGTTCGGGGTCAATTGATGTCCGCTCCAAAGCTTCCGCCACACCGACCTTCAAAATTGGTTTGCTGTATCTATAGAAACTTTGGGTGTTATCAAAAAAGCGTCCCGCCGGATCAATCATAACGTAACTTTCCGTCATCGCCTCATTGCTCTCTGGAACCACGCTGATTCCATCGTTTACAACGATACGGTTGCGTTGAACGTACGCCTCGAATTGTTCCGTTGCGATCGCGAAATCATCAATATACTCGTCATTTTGACCTTTTACGCGGAGAGCCTGCAGCAGTTTCCAGCGTTCAGGCTTTGCCAATTGGATAAAAGGCGTAAGATCCTCTTCCCAATTTACGGAATTCACCACAGTATTGATCTTCAAGCGAATGCCATGCCGCTTTATCTTACCGATGATGTCCAAATATTCTGCTTCGGTGATAGGAATTTTGCCAGCGATGGCACGCCCCAGACGTAGTAATTTTTCTGGATCAACGGTATCAATACTTAGACCAATCCAGTCAAGGTTTCCATTCAGATCGTCCAACCATTGGTCAGTAATTCTTGAACCATTCGTGATAATAGAGGTAACCAGTCTATGTTCCTTTGCCCGTGTAATCAGTTTTGGTAACCAAGGGCAAAGCGTGGGTTCGCCCCCAGCAAAATTGATCTTTTCAAAGCCGACTTCGGCAATCTGATCAACAACTAAGAGACAATCTTCTTCGGGTAAGTGACCTTTGGGGAGTTTCATCTCTCGCTTCACATCTTGAAATTTGGCAAAACAGAACCCACATTGCATGTTGCAGGGTTCCCAGAGATGAAAGTTCACCGATGGAATCTTCGGCGAAAAATCGGGGAAATCGGTGGTTAATAGCATTTTAATCCTTTCTCTGTGACTTAAAAAGTGATCTGCCATGAAAGGACACGCCATAGCACGTTAAGACTGCGGCTATTGAGCCACGAAATGCGACGCATCAATTATTATAACGAAATGTTAGTCGTGAGATTAGCACAATAAACGGGTATTGTGAACCAACCTCTATGAAATTAATTGGATGAGGCACTCAGCTCCTCAAAATTCTCAGGATTAACTCATAAAACGAAATAATTGACGAAAAGGTTTACGTAATAAACAAATATCACAAATCAACCTTTATCAATCATTATTTTCCCTTCCCTTTAGCCGGTGCATTGTTTCTACCGCCACCAGAAGGTTTTCCAGTTTTGCTCGGCCAACCTGCAGAGCCCTTGCCTTTACCGCCTGCTCGGTTTCCGCCTTTACCGCCACGGGTACCACCTGAGCGATTGCCACTTGATTTTGCCATCACTATCACCTCCTTCTTGCATATATAGAGTCCGCTCCAATAAAAAGGATAGTAAAAAATTCCGCATGACTGCTATTTTTTTACTTGAAGCGATCATCCTTCTCCCGTGTTCGGTGCAACTCTCTTCGGTGAGTTCGCATTGCACCCGCTTGATCAATTTCTACGCCGAGTGTTATGAGATGCGCCTGCCGCAACCACCAAAACGCCTCGAACAGTGGACGACGGGGCGACGCGCCTTCGTCTAAATTGGGTTTATCTCGATCCAGATGCCGAACCCGTTTATGTGCCCTCTTAGCCAGTTCCCTAACCGTCTCATCGGGGTCGTTGTTCAATAACCAGAAAAGTGTTCGGTGCCCGCGTCCACCGGGATTAACGCGTAACGCAGCCAGTGCTTGCACATAACACCGCCGCCACGCCGGACGCGGTTCGACAAAATCTTCATTGGTATAATCTGACTTTTTATTTTTTACCTTTGTTTTAAGCCGTCCGAAACAGAACTTGGCAAACTCTTCACGTAAGGCTTGCAAGTATGGATCTTCCTTCAGTTCACTCTTTAGATTTTGCGGATACATCGCGACTTCAATCCAATTTGGCACACGAGCATAAGGTTGTGGCGGATTTTCTGTACTGTCATGTTCAGACCATGTGCGGAGATCGGATGCAACAGCCTGTTCAGTCATCTCTGTAAAAGCAAGCAACAGCGGTTTCAGACGTTTCCACGGATCCGCGAAACAGAGCAGCACATAATAGGCTTTGTCATAAAAATCGCGAACCTCTTTATTCTTAAATTCCTCAGGCGTATCCCTTAACACAGACCGTAGCATACCTATATGCCGCGAGGCACTCTCAACAAGTCGCTTTCGTAATTCATCGGGCAGTTCGAGTCCCCCCATACTCCAACTAAAAATATGTGTGGCTAAGTGCCACCATGCTTTGAGCAAGGTTGAGGGGTCCTGATTTGACTCGGGTTTCTTAGCATCCAGCAAGCCCAAAAACGGAATTAACTCATCTGCAATAAGTTGCCATCCCTCATTTAAAGAAGCCCCGGGGCCGAGTGTCATACTCAAGGCAAAACCAATGGCGTTTAGGAGTCCAAAAATCTTATCACCCAAAACATCATCTGAGAATTTAGAAAACTTTTGCTGTAATGTGTACAACTTGACCATCCGGCACCGTTCTGTATCTGCGCGAAATCGCCAGATTAACCAGGGATCAAGTTGTTCAAGTTGTTCAAACTGTCTTGTATTATTAAAATCACCGCCAGACCAGCCGCTGCGCTGGATTGTGTTTAATAAATCCAGATCAACGATCTTGTCTAAAGGCACCCCTTTTGGAAAGAGAAACAGCAATAGATTGTTAACGTCTAAAGAAGTGCTCTGTGGATACTTAATTTTACTCAGTTTTTTCAAACCGTCTGCTCTAAATTTCGCTTGTCTTTGGAACTCGCCAACCCATTCAGGAATATGCCAGGATCCGTCGTTTAATTTCTTCCGTTCATCATTCGGCTGGAGCCCCTTGTCAGAACCGGGTCCAAAGTTAAGCATCAAGCTAAAAAGAAGCATCAGAAGGGTTTGGTTGTCTTTTTCGCCTTGAGCCCGTTCTTTTAAGGTTTCCAGCCCGCGCTCAAGATCCGCATCAAACTCAACGTCAAAATCACCATGTTTATCTCTGAATACAGATGTCCCAGTCGGATTACCAAAGCAGTCGTCGCGTTTAAAAACATTGACAAGCCACTCCTGATCCACGGAGGAAAAACCTGCGTCTGCAAGGCACTGTTTAATACGTTGTATTTCTTCAAAAGGTGAATCATCTGATGGAAAAACAAGTCCATTTTCGGCTTTGCGCATGACATGCTCCTTTCTCTTTGAAGGAGGACAAAACTATATCCTATGAAAAATCTGATAAACTCAGATTACTGACCCGTAGGATTCCCGATGAAAGCATACCAGGACCGGAAGAGATGCAAAATGCATCTAAGCGACGAAGTCAGATTTCACTTTACTGATTTAACTAAAGTTTGGACAATTCGTGTTGTGTGTCCGTTGAATTTTCAAGGGATTATGTATTTTCTGTGAGTTTCTTATGCGGATGGAACTCGTAGAAAAATACCGCACTCCAGCGGAGTGCTATGTCTATAGAAACCCAATGTCGAAGAACTTGCACTCCAGCGGAGTGCTATGTGTAATGCCGACATACCGCTCCGCTGGAGCGGAAGCCTCGGTTTGTCCTGCTGCTATAGACATCTTGCTCCGCTGGAGCAAAGAGGTTTTCTGTATGGTGTTGGGTCTTAATGTCGTTGCCTTGAACAGATGTGATGAACCCATTTCTTATATGGAACTCACTTTTGAAAAAAATTGTCCAAACTTTAGTGATTTAAGTATAACACTAAAAATAGTAGATGTCAAATTTATCCGCGTTTTTTAACTTTGGAAACGACAATAGCGTTTGACAAACCATCGGCAATATGTTATATTAATCACCAAAATCCAGAAGCGTAAAAAAGGAGAAATTGAAGGGCGTTGTCTAACAATTCCAAGTCTTTAGACTTGGGTCCAACCCCGTAACGTCCGTGCCCCGCACCAAAAAAGATTTGACACTTGGCGGTAAATGTGGTAGGATTATATTCATCGTGGTCGGGGACTTATCAATCAATCGCACACTTGGCCGCCCCGACACTCAACTTGATAAGTGGGTCCAGACGACGCGCGAGGTTACCAGATGTTACGGAGTCATAAAATAGCATTATCTCCCACAGCGGAGCAAGTGTTAGCCTTCTTTCGCAATTGCGGTTATGCACGTTTCACATTTAACTTCGCCTTGTCCGATTTTAAGGATGGTCTTGCGAATGGCGAATGGCGAAGCTGGAAAACATTAAATACTCGTTTTAATGCGCGTAAGGATGAGTTTGATTGGTGCCGCGCGAATGATCAGCGTGCGGGGTTATTTGGGATAGCGGCGGTTTGGGATGCGGTGGATCGGTGGCGATCGGGACAGAACCGCTTTCCGAAACATAAGCGCCGTAACGCCCGGCAGTCGGACACAACAAATAACGATAGCCTTAGAGTAGATGGCAAGCGTATAAGGTTGCCCAAAATCGGTTGGGTGTGGATGCATCAGAAGTTACGTTGGACAGGCGAGATTGTGCGTGTTACGATTAGTCGTAGGGCGCATCGTTGGTTTGTGGCTATACTGGTAAAGACAGAGGACACCCCTAAGGTAGCGGACCCTGCCCACCCTGTCATCGGTGTAGACGTAGGCATTAACACACTCGCAACGTTAAGCACGGGCGAGAAATATGATAACCCGCGCCCGTTACAACGCTATGAGAAAAAACTGGCACGCGAACAGCGGAAGTTAAGCCGCAAGCAATACCTCTCGAACAACTGGTTTAAGCAGAAACGTAGGGTTGAGCGGCTTCACTATCGGATCGCGTGTATCCGCGAGGCTGCTCAGTGGCGGTGTGCGGTTGGTATCGTTAGGTCTGCCCAGGTTATCGGCATAGAGACGTTAAAAGTGTCCAACCTGCTAAAGAATCGCAACATTGCAAAAGCCTTGAGCGATTCAGCATTGGGCGGTTTACTGACTAAAATTAAGGCGAAAGCTGATCAACAAGGTCGTCTCATCGTGGAAGCACCCCAGTTTTTTGCGAGTAGTAAAACATGTAGTAGCTGCGGAGCCAAAAAGGAAAAGCTGTCGTTATCAGAACGGACCTATCATTGCGAAGAATGTGGGCAGTGCGTCGACAGAGACGTTAACGCTGCGATCAACTTAAGAAACCTCGCCGTGGGTCTCACGGAGAGTCTAAACGCCTGCGGAGTCTAAATAAGACCTCCGCGAGAGGAGGCATAAGACATGGAAACAGGAAGACAACGGAATCCCAATCCTTTAGGTTTGGGAGGTTTCAATAACTCTATATCATTGGAGCAGTAGGTTGCACACAAATACACATCAAAATCTTCTCCGGCAATTACCCGCTATTGAAAAACTCCTGAACACGCAAGAGCTGCTCGACTTGCAAGCCGACTATGCGCGCCCACTTGTTATAGAAGCACTACGCGCCGTCGTGGCTGACATCCGAAACGAAATCCTCAGCGGAAACCAGACACAACTGCCAGAACATGCAGAATACGCGGAACGGACACGCCAGAAAATCGCAGCAAAAACAGCACCCCGCATGCGTCCTGTCGTCAACGCAACAGGCACAGTTACACATACCAACTTAGGCAGAGCCTTGCTCAGCGACGATGCCTGCGAAGCCATCCAACAAGCCGCGCAAAACTACGTTAATCTCGAATACGACATCGAAACAGGCAGCCGGGGACATCGCGATCGGATCACCGAACCGCTTCTACAGCAGTTGACAGAGTGCGAAGCTTCCACGGTCGTCAATAACAACGCCGCCGCCGTGCTACTTGCACTGCAGACGATGGCGCGTGATAAAGAGGTTATCGTCTCACGTGGAGAACTGATCGAAATCGGGGGCGCGTTCCGCATCCCAGATGTCATGGCAGCAAGTGGGGCGATCCTCCGCGAAGTCGGCACCACCAATCGCACGCATCTCCGAGACTACGCTGAGGCTATCAACGAGAACACAGGACTATTGCTCAAAGTCCATCCGAGCAACTACAAAATCCTCGGTTTCACGTCAACACCCGCGATGGAAGAATTAACAGAACTCGGCATACAGCGCGGCATCCCAACAATGGAAGACCTCGGTAGCGGCGCGCTCATTGATATGACACAATATGGACTTCCGCACGAACCGCTCGTCGGTGAACGTATCGCCAGCGGTGTTGATATTGTCACCTTCAGCGGCGACAAACTGCTCGGTGGCCCCCAAGCGGGGATCATCGTCGGCAAAGCGGAATGGATCGAAAAGATGCGAAAAAACCCGATGATGCGGGCACTCAGGGTGGACAAGCTCATTATCGCTGGTCTATCAGCGACATTGCAAAGTTATATCCTCGATGGCACCGCTGCTGCAGAACAGTTCCCGATGCTCAACCGCTACACCCGCTCCATAGAGACACTCCACGCTGTCGCAGAGAAACTCAAAGCACAACTCCAAGACCTGTTCACCGAAAAGGTCAATATTCGGGTCTCGGAAACCTACGGGCAGATCGGAAGTGGCGCGCTGCCTGTTGAGACATTGCCGAGCGTGGCACTCGTCCTTGAACCGTCAGAGGTGTCCGCTGAAACACTCGCCGCGCAGTTCCGAAACGCGACAACGCCTGTTATCGGCAGAATCAAGGAGGAACTTTTCTGGTTAGACCTCCGCACAGTCTATGAGAGAGAACAGACGTGGATCGTCGAAAGTGCTACACAAGTCGCAAAACAGTTATGAAAACCGCGGGGATCCTTCTTATTGGCATTATTAGCGTTATCACGTACGCCTGCACACAGAGCGATGAAGATCCGTCGGACGAGGGTCCCTCGCCCCTACAAATCGTTTCTGAGATCGACGGTGCCCCGATGGTCTTCATTCCAGCAGGCACGTTTCAGATGGGGTCCATGACCGGGGATAGCGATGAACAACCTGTGCATACTGTCACTCTCAACGCATTTTACATGGATCAGTATGAAGTAACGAATGCGCGCTACCAAAAATTTGTCGAAAGCACAGGCTATCCGCAACCCGCACTGTCGCATAACCCGCGTTTCAATGCCCCGGACGCGCCTGTCGTCCGAGTGAACTGGCGCGATGCTGCCGCCTACGCCGCATGGACAAATAAACGGTTACCGACTGAAGCAGAATGGGAATACGCCGCACGCGGAAATCTTATTGGAAAATTATACCCGAATGGTGATATAATAACACGGACAGATGCGAATTTCGGAGATATAGGGGGCGCGGATACGTGGAAGTGGACAGCACCCGTCGGCAGTTTTCCGCCGAACGGCTATAACTTATACGACATGGCGGGGAATGCATGGGAATGGTGTTTTGACGAATACAACGGCGAATTTTACAGCGTGAGTCCAAAAAATAATCCGCGCTTCGGTAGAGAAATCGCACCGGATAACGAAAATTTCCGTATCCTACGCGGCGGCGGATGGGGCGGCAGTCCTGAGGATCTTCGCGTCGCGGATCGATGGTATCATCTTTCATCTGGCAGTACTATCGGATTCCGCTGCGTAAAGGATATACACTGAGGCGAAATTACAAAAAGAAAACGACACCCTAAAAAACAGGCTAAAGAGTGAAAAAATGGCAGTCGCAGTTGAATTAACCCACGTTACAAAAGCATTTGATACGACGCTTGCAGTCAACGATGTCAGCCTGCATATTGAGAGAGGCGAATTCTTCTTCCTGCTCGGTCCGTCCGGATGCGGTAAATCGACCTTTCTCCGTATCGTCGCTGGGTTCTACAAACCCGATACCGGCGAATTACGATTTGACGATACTGTCGTGAACAACGTGCCACCGCATCAACGCAATACGGGGATGGTCTTCCAAAACTACGCCCTCTGGCCCCACATGTCTGTCGCCGAAAACATTGGATACGGACTCACACTCCGCAAACTCGGCAAATCGGAACGCGACGAAAAGATCACGAGTGCCTTAGAAATGGTGCAGATGGTAGACTATCGCGACCGCGCAGTCAACACGCTTTCGGGCGGACAACAACAGCGCATCGCACTCGCACGCGCCCTCGTCATTGAACCGAGCGTCCTACTGCTCGACGAACCGATTAGCAACCTGGATGCTGCTCTCCGACAACAGATGCGCGACGAAATCAAACAGATCCATGACCGAACAAACATCACAATGTTCTATGTCACACACGATCAAGTCGACGCGCTCTCTATGGCGGATCGGATGGCAATCATGCAGGACGGCGTTGTCATTCAGGTCGGCACCCCGCGCGAGGTCTATCAATTCCCAAAGAACGCTTTTGTGGCAAGCTTCGTCGGGGAAACCAATTTTATCTCCGGTAAAGTCTTACAGACATCAAACGGCAGTGCTACACTTGAGACACCCGTCGGAACCCTTTATTCCGAGGCGGTTTATCACGATTTAAGCGAAGGAACACCTGTGCAGTGCTCCATTCGTCCCGAAGCTCTCATCGTCAGCAACGACCAGAACAACGGTCACCACACCGAAAACACGATAGCAGCGAAAGTTACAGCAGTCAACTACTTGGGTAGGATAGAAGAATATCAATTGGTCGCCGCAGATGTGCCGCTTAAAGCCGTGCATTACAACCCCGGCATCGAAACGAAAAAGCCCGGGGACACCGTGCAAATCGCAATAGCATCAGAGGCAATTATTCCACTCCCAGATTAAAGGTAGTAGGCACGCGCCGTCGTACCGTCAACCCGATTAAGAGTAGTAGGCACGCGCCGTCGTGCCGTCAACAAAAAAATGCAATTAACCCGATCACAACAAGAAGCCCTTAACATCGAAAAACACGTCTGCGTAACCGCGGGTGCCGGCTCTGGAAAGACCACCGTGTTGGTCGAACGTTACCTCAAAATCCTGCGTGAAGGCAACGTCACGCCGCGCGAAATTGTCGCTATTACTTTCACGGAGAAAGCCGCCGCTGAAATGAAGGACCGAATTATTAGAGAGATGTCTGGCGAAATAGGAAACGGGACTGCAGGACAAAGTAATTCACTTCAACATTTTCGCGATGAGATGAACGCAGCATATATCTCAACCATTCACGCCTTCTGCGCACGGATCCTGAGAGAATTTCCGTTCCAAGCCGATGTGCCTGCCAACTTCAGCATTTTGCAAGGCATCGACCAGAGACTCTCACTACAAGAAACGCTGAAGAAAACCCTCAAGGACATCGCCACAGACGAGGAAGATGAACACCGGCCAGAACTCGAACGCCTCTTACAACGCTACGGTGGACAACAAAGACTGGTGGATTTCTTCTCCGATCTGGTGGAGAGACGAGATACCCTTGAACGTCTCATGCAGGACATTTATGGCCATCCCGACGACACACAGATACGCAGAGATTTGGAAAGGCAGATTCGCGAGCAATTGATGTCAACAATTGACATCGCTAAATTCATCCAATGTCTAAATACTGTTTTGGAAGTCGCAAGAGGCAGTAGGGCGGAGGAGGTTACAAATTTAATACAGCAATTAGAACAACAACATGATCACGCCTCAGACTCACCCGAAATCCCAAACTTGCTGAGGCAAATTGCAAACCTAATTACGACTGCAAGCAATAGCATCGCGAAAAGAGACTTTCTGGGGAGTCGTGTCCGCACAACAGACATTGAGACCGAGATCGCTTTTCTTGTGTCGACTGCAACAAGTATTGAAGTTGTCCCCACCCTTCAAGATGATGGGATTATGACCGATGACGATTTCCTCATTGGCACAACCCGCGACTTACTTATACTCTACAAACGAACCCTCAAAGACTACCAAAATGCCAAACTCTCACATAGCACCCTCGACTTCAACGACCTGCAGCTGAAAACCCGCGACCTCCTCCGAAACTATGAAGATATCCGACAGGAACTCATCAAACGCCATAAATTCTTTATGGTAGATGAATATCAGGATACAAACGAATTACAATATGATTTGGTGATGCTTCTGACAAACGAATTGAAAAGCGCGAATCTATTTATCGTCGGCGACCCGAAACAGAGTATCTATGCGTTTCGCGGCGCGGATGTCCGCGTGTTTGATAGAACACGACAAGAAATCGATGACAACGGCGGCCTGTCTATCTCGCTCAAAGAAAACTTCCGCTCGCTGCGCGCGCCCATTGCGTTTACCAATTACTTTTTTAGTCGCTTGATGGGGGACGAGAACGAAAATGAATTTGAAGTGCCGTACGAATCGCTTATCAAAGCACGCCCCACGAAGACAGACGGGGCTGTTGAGATTCTGCTCGGACAAGACGTAGATGAATACGCCCTCATCGCACGCCACATCCAAAACATGAAACGAAACGCAGACACGGTATGGGTGCGTGGTGAGAATGGCGGCGAAATTGAGCGTCCAATTGCGTACGGGGACATCGCTATCCTCATCCGAAGCAGAACGCATCTCCCTGATATTGAACACGCCCTCCTTGAGGCAGGCATCCCTTATCTCACAACAGGCGGTATCGGTTTCTACCAAAGACAAGAGATTTACGATATCTGGAACTACCTCAACTTCCTTAGCACACCGGCAGAACATCAGACATCCCTCGTTGGGGTCCTCCGGGGGCCTGCTTTCGGCATCTCTGATACGGAACTCTACGAAATTTCACGACAAGAGGACGCAGGTTTCTGGGACAAAGCGCAGAACTACCAAACACCTTCTGAGCACCTCCGAAACGCGATAGCCATCCTACAAAAGCACATTCAAATTGCACATCGGACACCTGTAAACCGATTGATTGGAACCATCGTTAATCAAACAGGAATGATTGGAACCCTGAAAACCGGGAAACAGGGGACGCAACGGTGGGCAAACTACCAAAAACTCCTGGACCTCGCAAGGAATTTTGACGGAGATGAGAGCAGGCAGATGCTTCCGCATTTCATTGAATTTTTGGATACCTTAATCACAGAAGAGCCGCGCGAGGGACAGGCACCCGTTGAAGCGAGCAGCGGCGCGGTACAAATTATGACGATCCACGCCGCCAAAGGGAAGGAATTTCCAATCGTTATGCTTCCCTGTCTTAACCGGAGAGGACGGACAGATAGCGAGCCTTTTATTGATGAAACACTCGGCATCGGTTTTAGGCCGCTTAAGCCAGATGAAGGTTACAGGAAGACTGAAACGGAAATCATTGTTCATATAAAGAATCGGTCAAGCGAGAAAGAGACTGCTGAAAACAAACGTATATTTTATGTCGGTGCAACGCGTGCCTGCGACCGACTCATCTTGTCAGGAACACTCTCGGACAAAGGCGAAGCGCAGCAAATGCTTGGATGGCTCCACACATACCTCGGTATCGGGGGCGAACAGGACGATTTACCGAACTTGCCTTTCAAACTTAACGTGTTTCGACACCTTGAAGATAGCACCGCCACGGATGGGACTTTGGAGGACATAACACCGGTCGCATTTCCAGAATCCCTGCCATCAGCATTGGAACCGATAGATATTCCTGCAACCTTTTCTGTCAATGAACTCGCGAACTATGCACGTTGTCCGCTGCGCTACCAATTAGAAAATGTACTGCAAATTCCGACGGAGGATCAAGCAGAAACAGATTTGGATAAAACCGAATTGGACGCAGCCATCCGTTCCACCCTCAGAAGAATAAGACAATTATCAGCGTTACAAGATCTTGATGAATGTATTCAACAGGCATGCGAAAACTTTCCTGAGATAACCGCAGAATTAGAACCGACACTTCGGACACATATTAATAACTTTCTCAATTCTGAACTCGGAGAAACCGCGCTCTCGGCATCCGAAACCAGGACAAATCAGCAGGTCCACGCGGATATTGAAGGACATATTATCCATGCCAACTTTGATAGACTCTTTCAAGATGAAACTGGACACTGGCAGATTATTAATTACGAAACCAGCACTGCTCAGGATTCAGAAGCGGATCCCCCGGAAATGGAACTTTACAGCCTGCTTTTACATCGACGCTACCCGGAACAACCGACAGTAACGATTGCCCTATTTTTTACTGAACAGGGTCAATATATCCAACGGCATTTCAGCGTAGCAGAATTGCAGGAAACACCCCAACGATGGCAGGAAAAAATTTCAGCACTGCAGCGGGGCATTTATGATAAAAATACCGATCATTGCTGTTCTTGTCCCTACGCAGACCCGAATGGACAGTGCATAATTACCGAAGGAGAAGATCAATGAAAAAATTGATGCCAATAATCGCAATCATCATACTTGTTTGCTTCTCAATTGGGGAATGGCACCCGAGTTTCGCCGGCACATGGCGCGACGATTTTGAAGACAAAGACACCCGCGAATGGGAAATCTTTAATATTGACCGACAGGTCGAAAAATGGTGGATCAGCAATGGTGAAGCCGTCGGCGAAATCTTTTTACCCGGCTTCATGAGTCTCTGGATAACAGGTGAACTTACATGGAAACACTACTCCGTCTCCTGCCGTGCAAAGCTGGTGAAGGACAAAGGCGAACCACCCACCCTCGGACTCACACTCCACGATAGAGGCGAGGAGGATAGCCGCTACCTCTTTTTTATTGATTATGTCTTTGGGACCGTCCGAATTATAAAGGCAACCCCAGACCATTGGCATGTCGTTACGCACCGATTTAACGCAGAGATTGATACGTGGTACGAACTGACCGCTACTATCCACGCGGATGGCACGCTCGAATTTAAAATTGACAGTGAGGTATTCACCGCTGTTGATGAAGACCTCTTAAAAGGTGGACAAGCCGGACTCGTTGTCGCTGATGGGCGCGCCCACTTTGATGATGTTGAAATCACAGGCGAAAATATTACCAATGGCGGCCCCGGAAAACCGCGTCCCGTCGCACCACGTGCCAAACTCACAACTACATGGGGATATCTGAAAAGCAATTGACGAAGAGTAGATAATAATGGAGACCAAACACGCAATAGGCATCGGCATTATTGGTATCGGTTGGATGTGTATGAAGTACGTCCTTTGCTACTGTTGCCTGCTTTTTTGTCTTAACGCTGCTGCTGAAAATTTACCGCAATTCACTGACATTACTGAAGCAGCAGGCATCAACTTTATCCATAATACGGGTGCCTTCGGAAAGAAATACCTTCCTGAAACGATGGGCTCAGGGTGTGCCTTCATCGACTACGACACCGACGGATGGCAGGACATCCTCCTTGTTAACGGAAAGGATTGGGAAGGCAAACCGACTGGCAAACGGCAAACAATGGCACTCTACCGCAACAACCGAGACAGCACCTTCACTGATGTTACTGAAGCCGCGGGACTCGCTGTCCCACTTTACGGCATGGGTGCCGCTGTCGCAGATTACGACAACGATGGCGATCCAGACATCTATATCAGCTGCCTTGAAACCGATCGGCTCTTCCAAAACCGTGGTGATAGTACCTTCGTTGACATCACAGCGACAGCCGGTATCCATAACCCCGGCTTCGGTACCAGCTGCGCGTGGTTCGATTACAATAACGACGGATACCTGGATCTCTATGTTGCAAACTATGTTGAATGGAGCAGAGAGAACGACCTCTTCTGTACCCTTGATGGTGTCAATAAATCCTACTGCACGCCTGAATCCTATACAGGACAGTCCAGCAAACTCTTCAGAAATCGGGGCAACGGCACCTTTGCCGATGTCTCTCGTATTGCACGGATTGAGGATAAGACGAGCAAATCCCTCGGCGTTTGCATTTTCGATTACAACGCTGACGGTTTATCCGACATCTTCGAGGCGAACGACACACAACCGAATAAACTCTATCAGAATAACGGGGACGGCACCTTTATTGAAAACGGCATGCTCACCGGGATCGCCTATAACGAAGGCGGCGTCGCAACCGGCGCAATGGGTATAGATGCTGCCGACTATGACCGCACCGGCAGGGAGAGCCTCGTCATTGGGAACTTCTCTAACGAGATGCTCAACCTCTATCATAACGACGGAGGGTTTTTCATTGACGACGCACCCGCCGCACAGCTCGGGAACGCGACGCTATTGACGCTTACATTCGCTTGTTTCTTCTTCGACTTCGACCTTGATGGAAACTTTGACATCTTCACTGCTAATGGACATGTTGAAACCGACATCAACGCCATCCAGAGTCAAGTCACTTATGCGCAACCGCCGCACCTATTTCGTAACGACTCACACGGTAAATTCACCGATGTACGCAACAGAGTCGGCACGGACTTAGCAAAACCGATGGTCGGACGAGGCGCAGCTTATGGCGATATTGACAACGACGGCGACTGGGATCTACTCGTTACGACCTCTAACGGACCGGCACATCTCTTCCGAAACGACGGTGGCAACCGTAACGCGTGGATAAAAATACAGCTCGTCGGACAAAAAAGTAACCGAGACGGCATCGGCGCACAGATCCGTATCACCTCCGCTTTGGGAACACAGACGCGAACCGTCAAGAGCGGCTCCAGTTATTGCTCTCAAAGCGAACTCACCATCATCTTCGGCATAAACGACGATGCCATTATTGAGACAATTGAAGTAACATGGCCCAGCGGTGCTATCAGCACACGCAAGAACATCAAACCCAACCAACGCATCCGTATTGAGGAAGATGCACGATAGACGCATTTCTATCCTTGGAGGAAGCATTATGAAACTCTTGTGTCATGCACTTAGTACACTTCTTATCTTTGCTCCTCTCTCCGCTGTTCTTGCAAAAGCACCGGAAACTGCCAAAATCGTATTTACATCAAGGCGTGATGGCAACTTTGAGATTTATATCATGAACCCGGATGGATCTGATCAGACAAACTTAACCCAGCACCGTGCCCAAGATTTGGCACCTGTCTGGTCGCCGACGGGTGAACAGATTCTTTTCCAATCGGATCGAGGTGGGATAACGGATCTCTACCTTATGGAGGCAGATGGAACGAACGTGCGTCAGGTATTCAAAAAATTAATAGGTAGAGAGTTTCCAACTTGGTCGCCTGATGGAAAAGCACTTGCTTATCACCGATTTCACACACTATCTATCTACACCGCCTCAAGTGACGGAAAAAATGAGGAAGAACTTGCTGAGAATGGTTTATGGCCTGCGTGGTCTCCCGACCGTTCTGAGATAGCCTTTATGGCAAGTAAGTTTGTTTGGGTTGACAATGGCAATCTCGGAGCTCCGAACGTCAGAGTCCAGATTATCAATCTGCAAACTCATGTAGAAGAGACGCTGCTTCCGGGAGGGACTTGGATATTTGACCCTGCCTGGGCACCCGATGGTACTCAGATAGCCTTTTATTGGACAGGGAGGCAAGAGATAGGGGCTTTAAAAGGTAATACCATGGGTATCTATGTTGTGAACCGAGATGGTAGCGGACTCAGGAAAATTATTGATGCTGGAGATGGCGCGGCAGTGTTTAACCCGACCTGGTCCCCGCACGGGAATAAACTCATTTACAATAAGCGGGTTCGTGGCCTCAGACAACTCTTCAAAGTCACTTTGGACGGTGGTGTCGCAAAACAACTCACACGCCGCGGGGATAACTCCAACGCGGATTGGTTCGATCCGGCGTTTGCTTTGCCGGTCTCGCCTCAGCCGTTCCTCCTGACAACAATCTGGGGGAAACTTAAAACGCAAAACTAACGTTCTATAGAATAACTTCCTTTTCCAAACGCTTGAATTTTCAGATGCAGTGGTCGACAAGACTAACTTATAAACAGTGGAGAATCCAACAATGAAAAAAAATTTGTCTATATTCAGTATAAAAGTTTCACTTCTGCTACTGATCGGTATCTCTCTCGCGCTGACAGGTTGTGAGAGGGTCCAGCAACAAGCAGGTGTGCTTACAATGCCGACTGCGAAACAGGCGATTGCCACAATCGATTCGGCAAGCGAAGGCGGTGTGACAGGAATGGCAGTCTTTACACAAGACGGCGACCAAATCACGGTGGTGATAGAGATCCAGAACGCATCTCCCGGCCTCCACGGTGTCCATATCCACGAGAATGGCGATTGCAGTTTACCCGACTTTAAATCCGCAGGCGGCCATTGGAATCCCACCGATGTCGCGCACGGGAAGTGGGGAGAAGGTGAATTCCATCTCGGAGACATCGGCAATATCACTGTCGGCGAGGACGGCACAGGCAGCATCGAATTAACGACCGACCTCTGGGAAATAGATACCGGTTCTGACATAGATGTTGTCGGCAAAGCCATCATCGTCCATGCCGACGCAGACGATTTCGTCTCACAACCCTCAGGCAATGCTGGCGCACGCATCGGTTGTGGTGTCATTGTCTTGGCAGAGTAACCGCTACCATTCCATTCTCACTGGCGAGGTCGAAAAACCTCGCCTTCCTCTGTTCCAAAAATTACGAAGATGGAGTCCAAAACACATGAACGCCCCCCAACGTCCAAACCAAGACGTATTGTATAAAGCACTCAATATCTACCGAGACGCTATGCGTCCCTTTATCCTCAGAAACCTAAAAACTGTGCAAGGTTTGGCACCAGAAGACCGCTTCCAAAACGAAACCGATATAGATATTGGCAATTTTCCATACCTTTTCAGAAAATACTGGCGTGATACCTTTGAACAACACTTTGACCCCGATCGAGATGTCCGCAGTGCCGTCGGTATCATAACCGAGGCACGAAATAAATTCGCACACCCTGGAACAGGAGACCTAACTTCTGGATACGCGCTTGCTCGGCTTCACGAAATCGCCGATATCCTCGGACAAATCAACGCGCCCGAACAAAAACAGGCAGTCGAAACCATCCGCGATAAAGTGCTAACCAGCATAGCACCAACACCAGAGACGAAACCGAAACTTCCACGCAGAAAGACAACCGACCTCACCCCATGGCGAGAGGTGATACAGCCGAATACCGATGTCATTGAAGGCACTTTCCGAAAATCCGAATTCGCAGCGGACCTCCAAGAAGTCTTTGAAGGCAGAGCAAAGACCGCTGAATACGGCGAAACCGAAATTTTCTTCAATCAGACATACATCACGCCCGGCCTCCGAGAATTGTTGGTCAACACCTTGAAACGGCTGAGTGGCAAAGGCGGCAATCCGGTTATCCAACTCAAAACCGGTTTCGGCGGCGGAAAAACGCATAGTCTCATCGCGCTTTATCATCTTATCAGCGGCGCAAGTATCCTGAGAGACCTCCCCGCCGACGATAAATATGCACGGTTGCGTGAAGAAATCGACGAAATTATAGAAGCAGCAGATTGGGATCCCGACACACCGCTCAATGCTCAATGCTCCGTGTTAGTCGGTACCTATCTGTCTACGACCGATGCAGACGAAACCAAACAGGGAGACCCACTCAATACGCTCTGGGGGATGATGGCAGACCAGCTCGGCGGACAGGATGCCTATGACATCATCGGGGACGCTGCCCGCCAAGGCACTGCCCCCGGCGGAAATCAGTTGGATAAACTTTTTGAACACGTCGGGCCAGCAATCATCTTAATAGATGAACTCGTCGCCTATGTCCGGAACGTGCAAGGTGTCACACAAGAAAGCATCTATACCTTTTTTCAGGCGGTTACAGAGTCCGTAAATAGATCTAAAAATATTACACTCGTCGCGACGCTACCGGAAGGACAGCAGGCGGGGGGCGAAGGCGGATTAACGGCTCTGGGTACGCTTGAAGCCATCCTTGAAAGAGTTGACGCTGTCTCTATTCCTTTAGAAGTCGATAACGCCTTTGAAGTTGTGCGGAGACGCTTGTTCGATAGTCTCATTGACGAAACGGAACGCGACTTGACCTGTGAAGCGTTCCGAAAAATGTACCAGAACTCGCGGAACGAATACCCCGACGGTGTCAACGATCAACGCTACCTGCAGCGCATGAAAGACTGTTACCCGATCCACCCGGAGATCTTCGATCGACTCTTCCAGGATTGGGCGGTCATTCAAGGATTTCAGCGCACCCGCGGCGTACTCCGCATCATGGCGACCTGCATCTCTCGGCTTTACCAAGAACAGGATCCGTCGCTCTTGATAATGCCGGCGAACCTCACTTTAGACGACCCTGCACTCGCTGATGAATTCACGAGATTGCTCGCGCGGTCCGGAGGGAATTGGGACCCGGTCGTCCAAGAGGTGGACAGCCACGGCTCCCGCACCGACCAGATCGATAAGAAATCTCAAGGTTTCATTGAGGTCGGCAGTGCAGCCCGCCGCATCGCACGCACCGTGTTCCTCGGTAGTGCAATAGGCGGTGCAGTCAAGGGTGTTACAACGCGTCAAATCCACATCGGTGTCGTTGAGCCCGGACAGGGTGTCGCTGTTTACAACGACGCACTCGGCAGAATGACCGGTAACCTCTACTTTCTCTATAACCTTGACGATAGATACTATTTCCATACGCAAGAGAACCTCAACAA
This sequence comes from Candidatus Poribacteria bacterium, assembly GCA_963668035.1. GTDB lineage: Bacteria > Poribacteria > WGA-4E > WGA-4E > WGA-3G > WGA-3G. The sequence continues at coordinate 5,014,138 of OY764073.1, forward strand.
AGTCGCTATAGACCGCGCTACCGAATACACCGACGAAGACATCTACGGTGAGATCGTTTCACGCTTGAAAAAGGCAATCGGACTCGACCCGGATGTCCAAGTTTGTCCTACATCGCCGAGCCTTGTCAGGGATGCTGAAACCCTCCAATACGTCATTCTACCACCACAGATGTCTCTACCGAGCCGCGAAAAAGAGACGGACATTGCACGCGATACGGCACTCAAAATTCTCACGTCCAGCGCGGACGACGATAGACAACGCACCTTCAGAAATACACTCCTCTTCATCGCAGCACGACGCGACGATATCCGGGAGCTCAGAAATCTCGTCAAAGACTACCTTGCATGGGACTCCATCGTAAACGGAAATGAACGCCATGAGGCACTCGGTAACCTTGAGGGCGCACGACGGGATCAGACAAACGGAAACCTCGAATCTGCCGATGATGCGGTAACAACCGCGCTCTTTAAGGCATATCGATGGGCACTCACACCTTTGCAGACCGACCCGCAAAAGGATGTCTATGAATTCTCTGTGACTGAAACGAAATACGAAGATGGCAGAATTAAACGCCGACTCCACGATAAATTCGTTGAGGACGAGGCGATTGTCACAAAAATAGCCCCTGACATCTTCGCCGGAAAATTGCAGCAATACGTCTGGAGCAGCCATGCCTACCAAGAGCATATTGAGATAGACCGCCTTTGGGATCTCATAGCACAAAACGTCTACATGCCCCGCATCCAAGGCCGGAACGTTTTAACAACATGTATCCAAGAAGGCGTTGCCGCCGGAACCTTTGGATATGCCAACGCATATCGAGAGGGTGATTATCAGCAGTTCTATTTTGAAGAACAGATCGGTGGACTCCGAATCGCTGAAGGCGGCACCGCTGTTTTGATAAATCCCGAACTTGCAAGGCTAATTAAGCAGGAAGAACCAGGGCCCCCGGATCCCCCGGAACCAGACACAGATACAGAAACCGAAGGCCCCGGAACCGGCACTGAAGGCGAACCGCCACAACCAAAGGGTCCCACCCTTATGGTTGTTACCAAGACCTTGCAGTTAGAACTCCCTATCGCCGAAGATATTGCCACCATTCAAGACGAAATCGTCAGAACCCTGCAAGCGGATGGCGGCAATGTCACAGTCGAAATCACTGTCATCGCCGACAAATCCGACGGCTTCTCAGAAAACACCACCCGTGCCGTAAAACAAAACAGCGAACACCTCAACGCCGACTTCAAAAGCGATTCGTAGCCTAACTTGTAGCATAACCTGTTAGGTTGTGTATATTTTGTAGCCTAAATCCTGAAAATCCTCTAATCCTGCAAATCCTGATTCTGACAATCCGCGCGAAAACCGATTTAACATTGACAATTTTTAGCCCCTAAGATATAATATTTCTATGGCACAAGATTACGATAACATAGGAAAAAAATTGTGGGCAGACTACGCCGAAGACCTTTCGCGATTCGTCTTGGAAACAGATGATGTTGAAGTGCTGGCAGACCTTGACACCGAGCAACAAGTTGTAGAGCGGGAGACCGACATCGTAAAGCAGATTCGTATCAACGGTCGCAAAGCCATCCTTCATGTCGAATTGCAACTTCGTGATAGTACAAACAAACCGATGTGGGCCCGAAACGCCCAATATCAGGGATACCTCGTCGGCAAATACGAGCAACCGGTGTATTCCAATGTCATCATGTTTCGGGCAGGAGACCCAAACCTTTAGGTTTGGGAGGAATGCCCGCCTTAGTTAATGAGGCCAAACCTTCGGAAAAGATTTGACTTCGGGTGAAATATGAATAGCGTTACCGCTTGGTAACGTACTGGTTTCCTCCCACTATTCAGGGGATAATCGCACGATACACGATATACCATGATATTAACCTTCAAATATCCTGTATATCCAACAAAGATACAGGAACAAACATTGTTAGAATGGAACCTGACCATCTTTGCGAACTTCAGAACTCGGCACGCCATGATCGTAAAATCGCTTGGGAGACCGAAGGTGAAAGCGTTTCTTTCAATGAGCAGGCAAAGAAATTGACGCTGGCTCGTGAGAAATACTCTGATTTTCGTGCAGTGCCTCAAGACATGCAAGTCTCTATTTTGGAACGCACGGACAAAGCGTTTGATGCGTTTTACCGCCGCTGCCAAAGCGGTGCTGCGAACAAAGGTTACCCAAGACACCGAAAGCGGATTAGATCTATGACGTGGAAACTCCGAAAACATACACTGAAGACAGGTGAACGTGTTCGCCAAAATCCTATCCGAGAAACCGCATGGAAACATGACCGCTTGAAAGTTCCGAAACTTGGGGAAGTCAAGATGGACATGCACCGTCGGCTTCAAGGTGATCCGAAACACGTTACGCTTGTGAAAAAAGCAAGTGGTTGGTATGCCCATATTTCTTGTGAACTCCCTGATACGCCGAAGGTTGAACCGACGGATGCTATCGCTGTTGACGTTGGCACCCGACACTACCTAACGACTTCCGAAGGCGAAAAAGAAGATAATCCGCGTTGGTATCGCCAATCCGAAGGGCTGCTCCGAAAACACGCCAAAGACCTGTCGCGTAAAAAGTTAGGTTCTAACCGTAGAAAGAAACAACAACACAAACTCGCTTTGCACCATGAGCGGACTGCCAATAGGCGCAAAGACTTTATCGGTAAACTCGTTTACAAACTCTACCACCATAAAGAAAACAATGTCCTGGTCGCGGAAAATCTAAACACCTCCAATATGGTTGAGAACAAACACCTCAGCAAGAGCATATCCGATGCATCTTGGAGTATTTTCTTTAAGTGGTGTGCGGACATAGCCGAAAGAGACGGTCTGCACTTCCACCAAGTTGCCCCTAAGAACACTTCGCAAACTTGCTCTGCCTGCGGTAAAAAGTCGCCAAAGAAACTAACACTGGCGATACGCACATTCAATTGTCAGTTTTGTGGCATGTCTTTAGACCGTGACCACAACGCTGCACGCAACATACTTTTTAAGGCAGCTGCTGCCTTTCGTGGAGAGCAGTGGGTTACCACCCTCTATGAAGCGAGAAACAAGAACGAAGCACGAGATTTAGGCTTGCAAGAGGAAACCAAGCAACTAACGTTGTTTTAGTACCTCGGACAAGCCCAAGTCTTTAGGCTTGGGTAGTTGACGAAACCGTCTGCAGGAATGGACTCAGAGCATTGGGTACAAGCGTGTATTGATGCGACACGCGCAACTCCAGTGGATCAGCAAACACACGCAGATTTACTTTACGGACTTTCCCTTTTTGGAAGCATAGGACATGACCCACAAGTTTTCAAACGACGCATACCGGAGGAACTTATGCGAGAATCTAAGTTTTACCAACTCTTGCTGAGAGAAACTACTATCGAGCACATAATCGCGCTGCTTAAAAAGCGGTTTCAGACGGAGGATGTGAGTGCCTTAACACCCGCACTTCAGAATATTAATGATCTGGAACGCCTCAAACAGTTGTTACTCGTAGTACCCGATACGCAAAGTCTTGAGGCCTTCGCGCAAATGCTACACGAATAGCAGCACACAGTGTGAAAAGTGAGAAACGCATGCGAGAATCTAAGTTTTACCAACTTTTGCTGAGAGAAACTACTATCGAGCACATAATCGCGCTGCTTGAACAGCAATTTCATACGGAGGCAGTGAGTGCCTTGACACCCATGCTCCAAAACATTGATGATTTGGAGCGGCTTAAGGAACTCCACCTCGCAGCGGCTCGGGTGCCGAACATCGAAACCTTTGCACAAAAACTGATTGAATAGACGTATGACCCACTACCGAAAAAAACTCATTGAAGTCAATATCCCCCTCCAAGCCATCAACACAGAGTCCGCAAAAGACGCGTCCCTCACGCACGGACACCCCTCAACGCTACACCGCTATTGGGCACGTCGTCCGCTTGCCGCCTGCCGCGCCATCATCTTCGCCAGCATGGTGGACGACCCCTCCGAATGCAAAGCCGAATTCCCAACGGAACCCGAACAGAACGCCGAACGCAACCGACTCCACACCCTCATCAAACGCCTCGTCATTTGGAAAAATAGCAACAATGAAAACCTCTTAGCAGAAGCACGTTATGAGATCGCTTATTCTGTCGCCCGCAATAACGGAGAAAATCTAACTGCTTTTCGTGAAAAATTTAAGGACGATCCGAAGGCTGTGCTAACATACCTCCGCGACCATTGTCCCGCTGTCTACGACCCATTTTGCGGCGGCGGCTCTATCCCACTCGAGGCACAAAGGTTAGGCTTACGCGCCCGCGCCTCCGATCTGAACCCGCTGCCCGTGCTGCTCAACAAAGCGATGATTGAATTGCCACCGAAATTCCATAACCAGAAACCTGTCAACCCCGATGCAGATCCGATGGGAATGTTCACCGGTACAGGTAAAAGACAAACGCGCATGCCTTGGAAAGGCACCGCTGGCTTGGCAGACGATATCCGTTATTACGGCGCATGGATGCGGGAGGAGGCACACAAATGTATCGGACACCTCTATCCGAAAGTGGACTTGCCAGATGGCACTTCCGCCACCGTAGTCGCATGGCTCTGGGCACACACGGTACCGTGTATTAATCCTGCTTGTGGTCTACAGATGCCTTTGATGACGACCTTCCAATTGTCAAAAAAGAAAGGCAACGAGCATTGGATTAAACCTGTTATTGACAGAGAATCAAACACAATTTCGTGGGTTGTACAAACCGATGATGCAGGAGTTCCAAAGCCGACTGTGAATAGAACAGGGGCTTATTGTTGTGGATGCGGAACCGCTGTAAAGTTACCGTATGTTCGAGAGCAAGCGAGAGCAGACAAAATGGAGGAAATAATGACAGCAGTAATCGCCGAGGGGGATCGTAGAAAACAGTTCTTGTCACCCACTGAAACGGATATCCAAGTGGCCCAGTCTGCTGAACCTACTTGGCGACCAAGACAAATAATACAAGAAAACCCTAAGGTAAGTGGGTTAATCTACGGTATGACACATTGGCATCAAATGTTTACAGAACGGCAACTCACTGTGCTAACCACTTTCAGTGACTTATTATCAGAGACTCGAGAATCTATCATACAGAACCGAGGCGAAAATACATACGCAGATGCCGTTTGTACCTACCTATCCCTTGCTATCGGACGGACTGCGGAAACAAATTGCAAATCTAGTTGGTGGGAGAATTCCGCTACCTTTATCGCTCCTGCTTTTACGCGTCAAGCACTTCAGATGACTTGGGTTTTTACAGAAGCAAACCCATTTTCTACCTCAACACAGAATTGGATGGCACAAATAGAATGGATCGCTAAAGTTATTGAAAATTTACCAATTTCAGCGAACGATGGAAAAGTTCATCAAGCAGATGCGACTACAACAAAACATGCCGCTGATAGTCCTGTTATTGTTACTGACCCACCCTACTATGATAATATACAATACGCAGACCTCACCGACTTCTTCTATGTCTGGCTCAGACCTTTGCTACGTGATATCTATCCAGAATTGTTCGCTGGCATGATGACCCCCAGAGACGAAGAGATCGTTGCTGCCCCTCGGTTTGAAAATCCTACGCAACACTTTGAAGGTCTGTTAAGCAAAGCACTGGGCCGAATGCGTCAACACTGCTCCGATGAATTTCCTTCCACTGTCTTCTACGCCTATAGACAACAAGAGAACGAACGCGATGGAAAAACATCCACCGGCTGGGAAACGATGCTCACAGCAATCGTCAATGCAGGTTTCAAGCTAGTCGGTACTTGGCCCCTGCGTACCGAACGTACGACAGGTGTTAAAATAGGAATTAACGCGCTTGCATCATCTATCGTTCTTGTCTGTCGACCGCGCTCTGAAGATGCTCCTACGATAACCCGCACCGAATTTCTACAAGAATTGAAAAAAGAGATGTCCCCGGCATTGGATAGTCTCACGCGTATCGCAAACATCAGACCCGTAGACCTTGCACAAGCCGCCATCGGCCCCGGCATGGAAGTCTACTCCCGTTATAGCAAAGTCACGCGAATCAGCGGCGAGATCGTCCCGATCCGTGAAGTCCTCATGCATATCAACAACGAAATCACTACCTACCACGAAAAAGAGACTGGTGAACTGGATCCGGAGAGCCAGTTCTGCTTGACGTGGCTCCAGCAGCACGGTTATATGGAAGGCAATTTCGGGGATGCCGAAGGACTCTCAAAAGCCAAAGACGTAGACATCGCTGTACTGCACGATAAGGTGTTAATAGCGGCGCGTGGTAAGGTTCGCCTGTTGAAAGGCGAAGAATACGCAGATCGTGAAAACAGCGAAGACATGACCGCGTGGGAGGGCTGCCTGCGGATGGTGTGGCATCTATCCGGTGCCGAAAAAGGCGGCGGCATTTCGGGATGCACCGCCGTTGCCCGCGCTATGCGCGACTATGAAGCCGCGAAACGACTCGCCCGCGTCCTCTATACCTATTATGAACGCCGCGGCGATGCCGAAAACGCGGTACACTATAACAACCTCGTAACCCAATGGCAATATATTTGGGAATCAATGGGCTCCCCTGAACAAATAGAGGCAGAGTTTTAAGCAGAAAATTGTGTAGGTTGGGTTGAACGGAATTTAGAAAATAGATAGAATGCACCAAATGGACGCACATCTAACTTGACTGTGTTCACAACAAAGAATCCAGTGAAACCCAACTTCAGACCAACACCGTTCCGCAAAACGCAAAAGCGTTGGGTTTCTCTCGGTTTTTGTTTACCCGAATATCCATGGAAAAAGTTTATTTTTCTGTTGTTTCATAGGGTTTTGGTTGTATCCGTTCAACCCAACCTACACTGCTGATTCTGACAATTAACACCGTTTGCGGTCACACAAATCGGAAATATCTTATGCGTGACACAGTCACCCCCTATGTCCTACAATATCAACTCAAACGCAACCTCCGCCCCTTCACCCGCGAAGAGATCCGGCAATTGCCAACCGAACGGAGCGGAGTCTATGCGTTATGGCGGAAAACCGGCACCGAAGGACGGAACGAATGCCTCTACGTCGGCGAATCCACAACCTGTGTCCGAAGACGATTGCTGCAGCACTATTCAAACGCACAGAACGACGCACTCCATTCACAGCTCCGAATGTTTAGATCCATCATCCAATTTTCAGTAGAATTCACGGAAGACACCGAGGCAACAGTCCTATTAGAAACCGAACTTATCCGAGCGTGGAAACCGAAAACCAACAAAAAAATGAACCCCAAAGAATCTTGAGGAAGCACCCTACAGATGCCATCAAAACCTTTGAAAAGTATAGGTGTTGATACAGGCGGCACGTTCACAGACATTGTAATGCGTATCAACGGCGACCTATTTACGCATAAAGTGCTATCTACACCCCGAAACCCGGCGCACGCTGTCATACAAGGCGTAGGTGAAATCTTGCGTCTCTATAACACCGATGCTGATGGGTTGGAAATCGTCCACGGTTCAACAGTCGCGACGAACGCCCTCCTTGAACGGAGAGGGGCGCGTATTGCCCTCGTCACAACGAAAGGTTTTGAAGACATTTTGGAGATAGGCAGACAGGCACGCCCGAATCTCTATGATTTCTTTGTAGAACGTCCAGCACCGCTCGTCCCGACCGACAGACGTTTCGGTATATCGGAACGGACACTGCACACAGGCGAAATCCAAACTGAAATTGAACCGACCGATGTGGAGGCACTTACCGCCGAACTCGCTACGTTAGAACTTGATGCCATCGCGATCTGTTTCCTTTTCGCGTACGTCAACCCACGAAACGAACAGATCGTTGCGGAACACCTTTCACAGCTTGGGATACCGATTTCATGTTCGCACGAGGTGCTACCCGAATACCGTGAGTATGCGCGTTTTAGTACCACCGTTGCAAATGCGTTCATCCGTCCGACTTTAGAACGCCATCTCTCCACACTCACAGATTCCGAACAGTTTCCGGAATCATTCCGCCTGATGCTTTCCAACGGGGGTAGCGTTTCTGTAAGGAATTTCGAGTCAGCAGGCATTCGTACTGTTGTCTCCGGTCCAGCAGGTGGTGTCCTCGGCGCGTATCAGATCGCCAAAGCTGCTGGCTACGACCGGATTATCACATTTGATATGGGCGGCACCTCGACGGATGTGAGCCTCTGTAATAACGGTATCTCACTCACAACGGAAAGCACGATCAGTGGGCTCCCGATCAAGGTGCCGTTGATTGACATCCATACCGTTGGCGCGGGCGGCGGCTCTATCGCCACTGTGGATACAGGGGGCGCGCTCCGCGTTGGACCGGAGAGCGCGGGCGCAGATCCAGGTCCAATTTGCTATGGAAACAACGGCGAAGCCATCACAGTAACCGACGCGAATCTCTTTTTGGGACGCATCGCCGCGACGCAATTTTTAGGCGGTGCGATGTCACTTGACCTTGATAGTACCCGCGCACACATTGAGAAATTTGCTGCGGAACTCGGCATCCCGGCACTGCAAGCCGCCGACGGTATCCTCAAAGTTGCAAACGCAGCCATGGAACGTGCTATCAAGGTTATTTCTGTGGAACGAGGATTTGATACACGCGATTTTACGCTTGTCTCTTTCGGAGGTGCCGGCGGTTTACACGCCGCATTTATGGCAGAAAACCTTGGCATAAAAACAATCCTGATTCCACCGAATGGCGGGCTGCTTTCTGCCTACGGGATGCTCTTTGCCGATGTTGTCAAAGACTATTCACAGACAGTACTATTGCAATTTGAAGCCAGCAGTGAGACGCTTGCTGAAACATTAAACGCCGGATTTGATGAACTTTTAACCCGCGCGGAAATTGAAATGGAAGCAGAGGGGTTTACGCCAGAACAGCTGCTGATGGGTCGCTCCCTTGATATGCGGTATGCGGGACAGTCTTATGAACTGAATATTCCGTTTTCAGCACAGCAGACACAGCCGCTTGTTGAGCGATTTCATGCCGCACATCAACAGCGATTCGGTTATGCTCGAACTGACGCGCCGGTCGAAATCGTAAACCTCCGACTCACGGCAACTGGAGCAACCGATAAGCCCCCTATTCAATCGTTGCCACTCGTTGGGACAGATCCTTCTAAAGCGTTTATCGTCCAAAACTGTGTTGTATTTGAAGGTGAAGCACTTCCAACCAATTGCTATCGCCGCGAGGCGTTGCGTCCGGGCAACCAAATCGCAGGTCCCGCGATTGTAACCGAATTCAGTGCAACCACTATAATACCGCCAGATTTCTCCGCCGTTGTTGATGCGTATCAGAATCTGCTTCTGTGGCGACGATAATTTTGTTTTTCATTTGACAATACAATTTTTAGCTGGTATAATTCCAAATAATAAGGAATCGTGAAAAACTATCTTAGGCAGCCTATGTTACTGACATCACGACGCATTGCTTATAATATAGGGAGAAAGAAGCATGTCAAAAAAAATCGGATCTTTCACAAAATCGTTTTCAATTCCAGCTTCGCAGATCGATGAGCAAACTAAGGAACAACTGCACCACCAGCCTCCGCAGGTTGATAATGAGACATGGAACGTGCAGACTGAGGATGTTAAAGCTGGCGAACTTGACACCCTTATTGAGCAAGCTATTGCCGATTTTCTGGCTGGGAGGTATGAGGAGGTATGAGCGTTCGCCATATACAATAAGCAACTTTCCGAACTTGATAATCTCATTCACGGAGCCATCTCTGATTTTAATGAAGATAGGTACGAAGAATGGCGTTAATACAATAATTGCATACGCTTTTTACATGAGCCCTCGGAGCAAACTACCTTGAAGATTACAGATGTAAAAACAATTCTGACGGCACCCGATGGCATTCGGCTCGTCGTTGTTAAGGTTGAGACGAGTGAACCCGGCTTATACGGCATCGGGTGTGCGACGTTTACACAACGTCCGCTCGCCGTAGCAACAGCCGTTGATGAATATCTCAAACCTTTTCTCGTCGGGAAAGATCCGGCGAACATAGAGGACATCTTCCAGACCAGTTTTGTCAGTTCCTATTGGCGAAACGGACCCGTGCTGAACAACGCGCTCAGCGGTGTAGACATCGCCTTATGGGACATCATGGGTAAACGTGCCAACATGCCTGTCTACCAACTCCTCGGCGGCAAATGCCGTGAAGCAGCGACGCTTTACGCACACGCAGGCGGTGGAACTTTCGAGGAAGTAGAAGAGAGCATCCGTCGTTATATGGAACAAGGTTATCGCTATGTCCGCGCACAGGTCGCAATACCGGGGTATTCCACATACGGCGCAGGCGGTGGAAAACGGAGTTCGCCTGCCTTTGAACCGACCCCTTATGTCAATACCATCATCAAACTCTTCGATCATCTCCGCACACACTTAGGCGACGAGGTCGAACTCCTCCACGATGTGCATGAACGTATCCCGCCGATACAGGCGATTAATCTCGCGAAAGGACTGGAACCCTATAATCTCTTCTTCCTTGAAGACCCGTTTGCACCGGAGGATGTAGACTATTTCCAACTAATGCGCCAACAGACGAGCATCCCTATTGCGATGGGAGAATTATTCAACAATCCGAATGAATACGTTCATCTTATCAAGGACCGGCTCATCGACTTTATTCGGGTACATATCTCACAAATCGGTGGGATTAGTCCTGCGCGTAAACTTGCCGCGTTTTGTGAATTCTTCGGCGTACGCACAGCATGGCACGGACCGGGCGATGTTTCGCCTGTCGGACATGCTGCGAACGTCGCGCTGGATCTGGCGTGCTATAACTTCGGGATTCAGGAGCAGCACGTCTTCGGTGAGAACACCAAAGAGGTCTTCCCCGGTTGCCCCGAAATTCGGGACGGCTGTTTTTGGGCAAATGATGACCCCGGACTCGGCATGGACCTAAACGAAGAACTCGCTGCACGCTTCCCGTTCCCTGAACATCCGCTCAACGGCGGTTGGGCACCGGTACGGCGAATGGACGGCACTGTTATCCGCCCTTAGCTGAAGTGATAGTCTTACTCGCCTAAAACCTACTAAAAACATGAAACGCATCGCCTATACTGCTTTCGCACTCTTGACAGGTTTCGCTTATGCAGAAATCCAGTTTACGCGGGTGACTGACGAAGCCGGCATCCAGTTCCGTCATTTTAACGGTGCGGCTGGCGACAAGCATCTCGTTGAAACGATGGGCGGCGGCGCTGCTCTCTTTGATTATGATAACGATGACGACTTAGACCTCTATTTCGTCAACGGGGCACCTCTCACTATAGGAGGCGTTGCTAATCCTGATACCCTTCTACCCACAAATCGACTCTATCGGAATAATGGAGATAGCACCTTCAGCGACGTGACACAACACGCTGGCGTTGGGGACACCGGTTACGGTATCGGGTGTTGTGTCGCCGATTACAACAACGACGGTAATCGGGATTTATTTGTTACCAATTTCGGGGAAAATGTCCTCTACCGCAACAACGGCGATGGCACTTTTACGGATGCTACAAACGATGCAGGTATTGTCGGTGAACCGTGCTTCTCAGCCGGGGCTGCCTTTGCGGATTACGATAACGACGGTTGGCTGGATCTCATTGTCGTGAACTATGTCCTGATTGACTTGAAGGCCGCGCCCGATTGCACGCAAGCTGGGATACCCGCGTATTGCCGACCAGAAGACTTTCCGCCCGCATCAGATAGCCTCTACCGTAACAACGGCGATGGCACCTTCACCGATGTAACGCACGATGCCGGACTGACCGCCCTCGGCAGAGGACTCGGCGCGATCTGGACGGATGTTGATAACGACGGTTCTCTTGATCTTTACATCGCCAACGACCGGGAGCCAAACTTTCTCTACCGAAATAACGGTGATGGCACTTTTACAGAACGCGGCGAATTGCACGGCATCGCACGCAACGAGCACGGCGACGTTGAAAGTAGTATGGGGATTGATACCGCGGATTACGATAACGATGGCGATTTTGATGTCCTTCTCACCCACTATCAAGCCGAAACGAATACGCTTTACCAGAACGACGGGAACGGGGTCTTTTGGGATGTCACCGCGCAAAACCACCTGAGTGAACCCACGCTTCTCCCCTTGGCCTGGGGTACCGGCTTCGTCGATGTCGATAACGATGGTTGGCTGGATATCTTTTTCGCGAATGGGCACCTCCACGATAATATTGAAGAATTGGAAGAGATTGGGAGCTACAAGCAGCATAACCAACTTTTTCGTAACCGAGGCGATGGAACATACATCGATATTTCCAACACATCTGGCGACGGACTGTTAATCGAGAAATCCAGTCGTGGTGCCGTTTTCGGGGACTACGATAACGACGGCGATCTGGACATCCTTGTCACGAACATTGCCGATACACCGGATCTATTGCGGAACGATACACCACCGCGGCATCACTGGTTAGGCGTTAAACTCATCGGTTCCTTTAATAGCAGGTTTTCGGGTGGCAAGCCGCACCGAAAAGGGTCAAATCGCGACGGCATAGGCGCGAAGGTGGTCCTCCAAAGTGGGGATACACATCTCCTCCGGGAAGTCAAAAGCGGGGCAAGTTATCTCTCACAAAATCCGCATCGGCTCTTGGTTGGATTGGGGGCAGTGGATCAAGTGGATCGGATCGTTGTCCGATGGCAGAATGGTTTGCAGGATGTCGTTATAGATGTACAATGCAATCAGTGGTTGACAATCCGAGAAGGATCAGGTATTATATCAGAGTAAATTGATTGGACGAGGTTGCGAAGCCTTAATCTACGGAGGAAGATGAGATGAGTAACAGATTTTTTGTTATGGTCTTGAGTGCTGTGGTAGGGCTCGTGTTGATTACAAGTCCAGACACGCTCGCTAAAGTTGACCCGAACACCGTCGTCGGCATGTGGTTGTTTGAAGAGGGGGCCGGCGATGTTGCTAAGGATACTTCCAAGACTGGAAACGACGGGACTATTGCCGGACCCAAAAAGTGGCGCGACGGCAAGTTCGGGCAGGCACTGGAATTCAATGGCAATGATGTCTATGTAGAGGTAGAGTCCAACAAGAGCATTACCCTTGAGGAACTAACGATTGTCGCTTGGGCGAATCTGGAACCCTCACAAGGCGCGCGTTGGCAATCTATTATGATGCGCGGTCAGAATCCGCGGAACTATCTGTTGGTTGTAGATAGAGATAGCCAGAAACTCCAGCTAAGCATTACGAAAGGCGCGCCCGGTGCATGGGGCGGGCCAATTGGCGGGCCTGTTATCACAGGCGATGGGTGGCACCATCTTGCAGGTGTTATCGGTGAGAAGGCCGGATTGGTTATCTACACCGACGGCGAGGAGGTCGGTAAGCAAGCGTATGCGAAACCGAGTCTTGATGCTGAACCTAATCGCATGCGGATCGGGGACGGGTCAAACGGCGGACATCAATGCGAAGGCTTACTTGACGAGGTCGCTCTCTTCAATGTCCCCCTTGAGCAGAACGACATTAAAACCATCATGGAAGATGGACTTGAACGCGCCACGGGTTTGTTAGCAGTGGAGCCTGAAAGTAAGTTGACAACAGTATGGGGGAAACTAAAAATCGGTTTGTAACGCCGTTATTGCCCGCGCTGCCGGATTTCTGTCAACCCCTCGTGATAGAGCGGATTATCCGGCGCGAGTTCTATTGCCTTTAAAATCGCTGTTTCTGCTGCGTCGTATCTCTCGACCTTGTAGCATAACCACGATAGGGTGTTGTAATAAGGCGCGGAAGCGGAGGCTAATGCTGTCGCGTGGCGTGCCAATTCAACTGCTTTTTCCAAATTCCGATCGTGTTGGCCATACAGATAGGCGAGTCCGTGGTACGCTGCTGCTGTTTCTGGGGCAAGTGCAATCGCGCGTTCGTAATACCCCTCTGCCTTTTCAAATTCACTGTTTGCAGCATAGAGCGTGCCGAGCATCGTCAAAGTCTCTGGCAAATTAGCGTCAATCTCAAGTGCGCGGTGAAACTGTTTTAAGGCGTTCTGTCCGTCTCGGTTTTGCATATAAGCAGTACCGAGGTTATGGTAGACCTTCACTGTCTCTAAACCGAGTTTAACGGCACGTTCATAATAAGTGATGGCTTGTGCTGGGTCTCCTTGATCCGCCGCGATTCTGGCGAGTCCGGCCGACACTTGCGCGGTATGGGGATCCGATGTACTATATTCGCCAATACGCTCGAAGGTGTCCGTCGCCTTTTCGTATCTTTCGTGTTTGAGATAGATATTCGCGAGTGTGAGCAGTGCTTCGGCTTTTTCATCGGGGTCAGCGACGAGAACTACCTCAAGATGTTTCTGGATTTCCGTATCCGCCGCTTTTAAAGCACGAAACCGCTGCATCGCCTTTTCAGCTGCAGGTATATTTCCGGTTTGCCGATAGCATCGAGCAAGTTGATAATATGTATTCGGCATTGTCGGCACTAACGCAAAGGTTTTCTGATACGCAGTGATCGCCGCGTGCCAATCCTGTTTACGGCTATAAAGCACGCCGAGATGGTAGTAAGCATCAGCAAAATTCGGGTCTTCTGCGATGGCTTGCTGTTGTGCGGTAACTGCTTTCTCAATTTCTCCGCGTCCGGCGTAGATGCTGCCAAGGTTATGGTATGCCTCGGCAACCCCTGCCGTGTTTCGTTTTACCACTTCAGCATATAAACTGATCGCTTCGTCAAATTTACCTTGCCGGTAGGCGATGTAACCCAACCCTAACAACGCTTGTGACATTGCAATTTCGGTTTCCGCGTTGTCCTTGCGAAGCACGGCTTGATAGGCACGGGTCGCTTCCGCGTAATGACCGAGTTGAGAATAGGCATAACCTAAATGCGCAAGCGTCTTTTCATTTTTCTCTGTGTTGGTGAAGTGCCGGATAGCTGCCTCGTAGTTTCCTTGGCGGAGTGCAGCTTCCCCGAGTTCATAAGCATTTTGGGCGATAGCAAGAGGACCACCGCAGACATAGAGGCATAATGTGATGGATAGCCAACGCATTAAGATTTTCATCGCTATTTCACCGGATGAGGTTAAGCGAACCCGAGCCGTTTGACCTCTGTTTGGAGGGAAATGCCGGTCTTTTCACGGACCTGCTGTTGGATATACGCGACTAACTTCAGTACATCTTCTGCCGTTGCATTGTCTATGTTGAGGATAAAGTTCCCGTGTACTGTGGACACCTCTGCCCCCCCGATACGGTAGCCTTTCAATCCGCTGATGTCAATCAGCCGTCCAGCGGAATCACCAGGTGGATTTTTGAACATACACCCGGCATTCTCTTCAGCGAACGGCTGCGTTTCGACTTTTTGCTTGTAAAACGCTTGCATCCGCTCGGTGATCGTGTCAACATCTCCGGGTTCAAGGGTCAGTGTCGCACCTGTAACACAGAAATAGGTATCCAAACTGCTGTGTCGGTATTCAAAATGTGCTTCGGTGTGTGTTAGGGTAATAAGTTCGCCGGTGTCGTCCATAGCCGTCACGTTTGTGACGACATCGCCAAAGCTGCTCCCCCAAGCACCCGCGTTCATAATCAGCGCGCCGCCAACGGATCCGGGGATACCGAAGGCAAATTCCACACCGCTCAAGCCTGTACGCGACATCATTTTTGAGAGTCGGGGCAGTGAGAGACCCGCACCGACCGAAACGACGTTCCCATCTACTTCCAGCTTCGCTAACTCGCCGACTAACCGGATACTCATCCCTTTGAACCCGGTATCGCTCACCAGTAGATTAGTCCCGCGACCAATAATCGCAATCGGGATGTCCGATTCTCTGTGGAGACGTGCTAATGCTGCCAGTTCGGAAACCGTGCTGACTTCAACATAAGCCGTCGCTTCACCGCCGATCCCGAAGTGGGTATGTTTTGCAAGCGGTTCTCCGAACCGAACCCGTGAACCGGGGTGTGTTACGATTTCCAGCAGCCTATCTTTCCAATCCATTCTACCCTCCTTTTCCTCTATTATAGCATATAGATTAGCAGGTGTCAAAGGGTGTGTAAATATTTGTTTGGCATGAATTTTGCTACAATTAGTGCAGATACTCGTTCCGTGTGCAGAATTGGAATTATGGGAGTATACGTAACCACTGTATTGGACACTAATGACCGATGTGAAGTTAGTTTATGGGTGTTTAAATTATGAACAGGGCTATCCAATTTCTGAACAAATCTATCGTTTTATCTATCTGCCTTCATCTGATTGGGGTAGGCATTGCCTCGTTGTCTATCGTTGGCACAGCGGATAGATACGGCGATTCAATTGTTGCAGAGTTTATCTCGCTCCCGAAGGCGCAAAAAACTTTGCGCGCACCGCGCCGATTCAAAACACCGGAACTCACACAACCCGATATGCTGCACGCACAACCGCCGCGGATTGAGTTCCCTAAAGAGGTTGTGCATATTCGGAAACCCAAGGAACTGCAATTTGTTGTTGATACACTCTCGATTTCCACTGTTCATCAGACGGCTATAGAGGATGAGAGGGTGCTTCAGTACCGTTTCCCAGGCTCTCAAGCGAACAGTAATTCACAACCACAATCGACACGCTTTACGCCGAAACGGGTGCCGCGCCCAGCGTCGACATTCACACCTCTTGCTATTGCAAGCACACAAATTGCCGCGCTCCCATCGGTTCCTGCACTTCCAAATGAACCGACACAAAACGCTAAATTCTTCCGCAAAGTTGATCCGATATATCCCGAATCTGCGCGTCTCTCACACAAACAAGGTCTCGTTGTGCTTGAAGCGACAATAGGCGTAGATGGCATAGCAAAAAATATTAAAGTTGTCAAAGTCGTTGAAGTTAGCGGCTTAGGGTGTGAAGAAGCGGCAGTTACGGCACTCAAAGCGTCCCAATTCGTGCCAGCGAAACAGGGCAAAGTCGTTGTCAGCCAACGCCTCCGTATTCCCTATCGTTTCCAATTCAAATCCGAATAAGTCTCCATTTCTTTTCTCCCGCATCCTACACATCGTTGAGACAAAAAGGCTTGCACTTTCCTCACATTCCACGTATAATTTTTTCTGTTATAGTAAAACTCGTAATTGTCTGCACACTCGATGGGTGTAGGGGAACCGGGTTACCCGGTTTCCCCTACGGGTGTATAAGTAATTCTAAAATCTGCTATAAACATGATAAGGGGAAACAATATGGATGTCCAACTTAATGATAAAGTAGCCGTGATTACGGGGGGCTCTACGGGGATTGGTGCAGCCACAGCGATTGAATATGCTAAAGCGGGTGCGAAGGTAGTCTTCGGCGATATTAATGAGGAAGATGCCGCAAAAACGCTTAGCATAATCACTGAAAACGGCGGCGTTGCGAAGTTCCAACGCACCGATGTCACTGTAGAAGCTGAAGTGTCGGCTTTGATGGAAACTGCTGATACAGCATTTGGTGGGATTGACACCTTGGTAACTTCGGCGGGTGTTTTGCGTGGACCGAGCGTCCGTATTGACGATTTTGAAGCGGCGACTTTTGATTCAGTGATTGATGTTAACCTTAAAGGCACCTTTTTCGCGCTCAAGTACGCTGTGCCGATAATGCAAAGAAGTGGCGGTGGTGTTATCCTGTGTATTGCGTCAGGCGCGGGGGTTCGCGGGGGGAGTTCCTCGGTTGCTTACGCTTCCAGCAAAGGGGGAGTCAACGGACTTGTAATGACAGTAGAAAATCAAGTTGGGTCGATGGGTATCCGTATGCACACCATTTGTCCCGGAGGCTTGGCAACACCTCTTAAATTAGGGCAAATTGCCGAATCCGCGAAACGTGATGGTCAGGATCCGGAGGCGGCTGTTGCCAATGCCCGCAATTCGCTCGGGGATCCAGCGGGTGTCGCGCGCGTACTCACTTTCCTCGCCTCTGATGCGGGTTCATACACGCGCGGGCAGATCTTCACAAGGTAAATTAGTAGGTGTTACTATCCCAAAAAACTTTGAAAGTGCGGAGGAGTATCTTGAAATCGTTCCAGAAAGAGAGATTCTCAATGTATTCCAGATCGACAGGAATGCCATCTCGGATTGTGCCTCGCCGGCGGGGGCTGAGTTGCCAGAGGCCTGTCATTCCAGGACGTACGCAGTGGCGTTGATTTTCCCACGATTCATAATCCTGAGCGAGGAACGGCATCTCGGGGCGTGGCCCTACGAGACTCATTTCACCCTTGAGCACATTGAAAAGCTGAGGTAACTCGTCTAAGCTGGTTTTTCGGAGCCATTTGCCGACCGGCGTAATGCGTTCATCATCCGTGGAATCCGGTTTCTCCGAATAGGAGGGTGTATCCACATGGAGGCTCCGAAACTTGTGGATCACAAACACTTTGTTGTTTAACCCGACCCGTTTGTGCGAAAAAAAGACAGAACCGCGTGAGGTGAGTTTAATAAGAATAGCAATGACGCCCATCAGCGGGGCAAAAATAAGGATAAGGAAAAATGCAGCGACGGCATCAAACAGATGTTTGCCACGCGTCGCGTAGAAAGAGGAGAGTCGTTCCACGAGAGTCCCTGTTTTTGGTGTTTTTGGTGAAATGGCACCATCACCATGATCGTGATCATGCGACTTCGCAGGCGAAGTTTGCCAACCCAAACTTTCTGCTAAACTTTCATCGCAAGGCGTGTGCGTTTTACCAGCATCTTTTCCTATCGGGTCTATGCTTCTTGATAGGAGTGGCATCGTTAATTCCTCTGCTTACAGGCGAATGTTAGATATAGGTGGACACGGCATTTATATATAATAAACGTAATTAGTTCCGCCGGAGTTTCTCAAAAACATCAAGATATTGCTGAGCGATATTCTCCCAGTTGAACCGGTTGCGGATCTGTTCTGTGGCACGGTTTCGGAAATCTTCAACCTGATCTGGATGTTGTTCTAACATCTGGATTTTCTCTGTAAGCGATGCGACGTTTTTGTCAAAGAGTACGCCGTAACGCCCGCCTTCTAAAACTTCATCATTGAATGGCGTATTCAGGGCAAGAATGCAATTCGAAAATCCTAACGCCTTGAGAATAGAAGGGTTAATGCCCCCAAACTGATGTCCATGGACGTAGGCAAAGCAGTGATGGTGAAGTTCTTTAATATGTTCGGAATTATCAATATGCCCGAGAAATTTGACGTTTTCGTTGGCAATACTTTTTAATTTCGCCAAAAATTCGTTTTCGCGTCTGTTTCCTTTATAATCAGCACCGCCCGCGATAGCGAGTTGTTTTTGGCTCTTCGCGGCAACGAACGCTTCTAAAATGAGGTCAGCGTTGTTATCCGGCACAAGCCGGCTGGCGATGAGGTAATAATTTCGGGATTCAAGCCCATAATTCTCCAGGACTTCCGGGTGTTCTGAGGGCTCAATGTTCGCACCGTAAGCGATATAAGTTGTTTCGGCACCCAATTCTTCAAGATAGAGCCGTTTCATTTCAGAGGCATCCGTAATGACGATTGGAAATGCAGCTGTCGCCATCTTTGCCGCCCACTTAAAATAGATGCCACCAATCCCTTTCCATTTTGGACGGAGCCATTCCATTCCATCAACATTGATAACAGCGGCTTTACCTGCGATACGAAAGAACCACCCAAACGGTCCGTTACCGGCATTCCATGTCAGAATAACATCTGATTCGGTAACAGAAGCGTGTAACGTTGCAAGAAAACTGTGGCTGAGGGTACTGAATGCTTTGTGCTCTATACTTGGCAAGTAAACAAGCTTAATACCTTTCCATTCTGCTGGTCTCTCTTTAAAGAGGGCTTTCCGGCAGTAAACGATAACCTCATGTCCAGCTTCTACCCAGCGTGGGGCGAGTTCCCCCATGATCGTTTCCAACCCACTGTAAGTGGCGGGAAGCCCGCGTATGCCCAATACCCGAATTCTCATCCTTTTTTCCCTCGTCCGAATACACGTTACAAATCAAAGGGTTCTTTATATATTATACCCGTTTTAATCGCTAAAGTCCAATTTCTTTTGAGGGTGGAACACCTCAAAACGACCCTATGCCATTTTTGATGATAAGGAGACTATAAATCTTCATTTTTTATTTTTACCACGGAATTCGGGAGAGGAATTTGGCTTCAATTTCATTGGCATTTTCGTCTATACCCAGTCGATTGCCTAAGTTCCGTCGCCATACGCGTGCCCACTCAGCGTAGATTGAATACCGCCCGATAACAACCCAATTCGCGCCAACCGAGAGACGATGCTCGCTTTGCGTAATACCTGATAGAGGCGTCCATACATCATCTTTCGGCGCGTCCGGCGGATGTTCCTTATCGATGTTCCCTGTTCCGTGACGCTCTAATTCATAACCGAAAACCGTTTCAAGCTTATCTGTCCATCGCTGTCGTACTTGTAGCCACAAGTTATCCGCATCGGAACCGATCTGATGTCCAATGGGTGTGGTAAAGTGTTTGTAGACATTTACAGGGTTGACGTGCGTATACGCGTATTGATTGATAAAGGCATACTCGACGTGGAAATCCGTATCTGGAATGCCAAACGGGTCTGTTAGGTATATGCCGCCTAAGAGACCGAACTTGGTATCCCAATGTTTAAAATTCGCTGCTGGATTTCCATCGTCAACCATCAGCTCGCCATAGATTTCAAAATTGTCTACCGGACGCAATCTGGCATCAACACTCATAAGAACGTTGTCCCCACTGCCAGGGACGCGTCCATCTGCCCGTGAGATAGGTTGCTCGTTAATAAGGTAAATGTTGACAGGGTTCAGGTACCCCGGCTCAAAACGGTTACCGTAGACGACAACCTCAGAAATACCAAAACCGAACCTATTCCAAAAATATCCCTCTACTCTATGCCCAGAAATATATTTATCATTGATATCCTCCGCCATATCCTCTAATATCCCGGTGAAGGCAGTAAATGTTACAGGATCGTAAGTCGCTTGCAACTTGATCATGTCCATCGCTAACGGATTTTTGGAGATTAACAGACTATCATGATAACCAGGGCCCCACTGTAGTGTCTCCTGTCCGAGCTGCAATTCAAACCACGGTAAGTCAAACTTCATATAACCGTTAATCGCCGTCCGATTTTTGAGGTCGCCTTCCAATTGTCGAATTTTCGTCTCATCAGGAAAAAAATCTTCAAAAATTTCACCGTATACGAACCGATGCGCGATATCCGTCGTAAAGGCAAAGGTTTCACCTACCTGCCCATAAAGATGTGGATAGATAGTGGTAATAAACATGTTCCCTTCAACAGGTTGCTCTGCCGACAGGTTATCAACAAGGTGTGTGATCGCACGCTGGGAGGCGCGCATATCAAAGGAGAAGCGATAGTTGTCACCTGCCATGGTCATTACATGCAATCGCCCGACAGGTTGGTTTTCGACTGTAGCTGCGCCGCCATTTTTCACAGCAGGTTTCGGAAACTCACGAACTTCACGATAAAATCTTAGCAAGTTGTTTAGTCGCGCCTGGTCAATAGCACTCAACGTAATTTCGGCATTCTGCTGTTTCCGATGTGCTTCCAGCAGGTAGGACACCACCTGTTTTCGAGTGAACGGTAACGAACCGCGTCGTCCACCGGGTATCACTCGCTTATTAAGTAAACGATGAATAAAGCGATAGGTTTCACGATTAAAATCAGAAATATCGGGGTTAAGGGGAACGTTGATCAGTGGAGCGGCTTCTGCTAGTGCGGAAGCCAATAGCAACATTATAGTGCTAACAATTAAGAGATTACGTGAAATCATCATATTCCTCGCTATTTGCGTATTACCATTTGGCGTGTGGTTTTGAACTGCCCCGCCTGAAGTGTGTAAAAATAGATACCACTCGCGACGCGCTCGCCAGCAGTATTTTGACCATCCCAATATGCAGCACGAGATGGGGTGCGATAGGTGCCAGCGGTTTGGAACCCGAGCGATAACCGTCGAACAGACTTCCCTTTTAGGTTATAAATATCAATATGGACATCCGCGGCTTCTGCTAAATCATAGGGTATCCATGTCTCCGGGTTGAAAGGGTTCGGATAGTTGGGTAAGAGCGCGTTTTCGGTTGGTTTTGTTGTGTTGATGAGGTGTTCTAAAGTTGCGAGTCCTTGTCGAAGAATATGTGAGCCATCATCTGCCAGTCGTGCCGCGGTGAGCCATTCATCAACAAGTGCAACCTGTTCAGGGAGCAGGGACGTAGACGTTGCGGGTGCCGCCGAATTGCTTGGTTCCCCGAAATGTGCGGCAACAATGAGTAGATCAATGATGTCAACACGTCCATCCTTATTCACATCGGCTTTTAAATGTTTCGGGGACTCCGCACCGAAGTTGTTTGAGACAAGGACAAGGTCTTGAATATTAACGACACCGTCGTTATTTATATCCCACGGTAATGTCCGTGGTGTATGGATTTGATCTTGCGTTTCTGGCAAAGCTGCTTGCCAGCCGGCGTGAAGGCGTTGACTGAGAGATGCCACAAGTTCTTCGTTTTCTGGGATATCCGCGATATTGACGGTTTCATCTGGATCGGCATCATAATCGTAGAGTTCTACGCCGCGGCTACCGTTTTGGCCCCATTCGGTATATCTATATTGTTCCGTGCGGATAGTGTGCCCATGGATATGGCCTCTCTTGATTTCGCTAAAAGCTGCTGTTTTCCACGGACGTGTCGGTTCTGCAATGACTGGCATTAGACTCAAGCCTTCCAACTGTGAGGGTGTTGTAAGTCCGCATGCGTCACACAGCGTTGGATAGATGTCAACGAGTTCAACGAGCGCGTCGGTTTGGTTAGGTTGTTGCCCGGGGACACTCATAATTAGCGGCGAATGGGCACTCACCTCAAAAAGCGTGTTTTTGCCCCAAGTCCCATGCTCACCGAGATGGTATCCATGGTCTCCAACGAGAACGATAACTGTGTTTTCAGCGAGGTTTAACGCGTCTAATTGCTGGAGGACACGCCCTACGAGAGCATCCGTATAACTTACTGACGCGGCGTAAGCACGCGTTAATTCTAATATTTTTTCATCAGAGACCGGTCGCGTCTCAGTGAGCAGATCTTGGTAGGTTCCTATTTCATTCCAGTTGGTTCTCGCTAAGCGTGGTGCGCCTTCTGGAGTCAGAGAATCGGTGTGTATATTAAAAGTTACGGAATTATATAAATCGTAATATTTTCGAGGTGCCTTGTACGGCAGATGTGGTTTGTAAAAACCGACAGCCAACAAAAAAGGATTATTGGGAAGTTGTGCTAAAGTTTCTAAAACTTCTGCTGCCTTTTCGGCTGTTTGTCCGTCCCGTAGTTCATGGTCAGCGGCATCAATCGCTTCCCATGAAGGTGTGGTCGCTTTATCAAATGGGATCCAGCGAGGGCCCCAGGAACGTGTACTCCACGCGAGCGTATCATTTTGGAGTTCATGGATATGCAAAACTCTACCCACAGATTGTGTATGATAGCCGTTTTCTTTGAAATGCTGTGGGAGCGTAATAACATTCGGTGAAACCTCCCGAAAACTCGTAGTATTATCGGACACACCAGTTGTCCCCGGACGTAAACCCGTTATCATTGAAGTCCGAGACAGGTTACAGAGCGGATATTGGCAATAGGCGTGCCTGAATAGCGTTCCCCGCTCGGCGAGCTTATCGATATTCGGTGTCCGCATCTCTGAATGACCATAGCAGCCCAATAGTGGTCGCAAATCGTCTACAACAATGAACAAAACATTATAGCGTTCCGATGCCTTTGCGCTAAAACGGGGTAGCAAACCTGTCGTGAAGGCAGCAGCACCTGTTTTAAGGCTCTTTGAAAGGAAATCCCGCCGGGTAAACGGACGTGAGAAATTATATCTTCTACTATTTGTCTTTGACATTTTCTGTCTCCGATGCACAGGAGACCAACGGTTTCCTATACTACAGGATAAATTATTTGCGTATCACCATTTGGCGTGTGGTTTTGAACTGTCCAGCTTGCAGCGTATAAAAATAGAGGCCGCTTGCGACCTGTTCGCCGGTTTCATTGTTTCCATCCCAATGCGCCGCCCGCGCTCGTGTGCGATAAGTGCCAGCGGTTTGGAATCCGAGGGATAACTGCCGAATAGATTCACCTTTGATGTTATAGATGTGGATAGCGACATCCGCATCTTGCGCCAAATCGTAAGGTATCCAGGTCTCAGGGTTGAACGGGTTCGGATAGTTGGGTAAGAGCGCGTTTTCGGTTGGTATTGTTTGATGGATAAGGTATTCTAAAGTTGCGATCCCTTGTCGAAGAACATCAGTGCCGTCGTCTGCTAACCGCGCCGTAGTGAGCCATTCATCTATTAGAACGGTATGTTCTGGCAGAAGTGGAGTCGCGGTTGCAGGTGCTGCCGGATCGCTTGATTCACCGAGATGTGCGGCGACGAGAAGCAGGTCTATAATGTTGACGCGTCCATCCTTGTTTACGTCAACTTTCGGGTTCGCTGCGGTCTCTACACCGAAACTATTTGCGACTAAAATGAGGTCTTGGATATTGACGATACCGTCGCTGTTTATATCCCAAGGTAAGGTTTGTGGGGTAGGGATTTGTGCTTGGGTGTCTGGCAAAGCGTTCTGCCATCCGGCGCGAAGTTGCTCGCTGAGGCGCGCGACGAGCTCCGCGTTTTCGGGGAGATCCACTATATTGACAGTTTCATCTGGATCCGTATCGTAATCGTAAAGTTCTTTTCCGTACCTTCCTTTGTTGCCCCATTCAGTGTATCGGTATTGTGCTGTCCGCATCGACCATCCCTTTTTACTTGCCCGCCTGAGTTCACTAAAGGTAGCCGTCTTCCACGGACGTAGCGGTTCTGTAATGACGGGCATCAGGCTGAGGCCTTCTAACTCGGCAGGTGTAGGCAGCTGACATGCGTCACACAACGTCGGATAGATGTCAACGAGCTCTGTGAGTGCGCTGGTTTGATTGAACCGTTGTCCGGGCACACTGACGATCAGCGGTGAACGGAGGGCGACTTCAAAGAGTGTATTTTTGCGCCATGTACCATGCTCACCGAGATGGAACCCGTGGTCCCCTACAAAAACGACAATAGTATTTTGGGAAAGACCGAGGATATCAAGTTGCTGGAGGACACGCCCCACTTGTGCATCCATGTAACTGGTTGATGCAGCATACGCTCGTATCAACTCTAATATCTTTGCTTCTGATAGGGGCCCCTCATCAGGAATATCTTTATATTCTCTGAGGCCATCTAATCTATTATTGGCGATCGCGGGTGCGTCAGTCGGGAGTGCAGAAGTCACAGGGAGCGCGAAGTCTTCTTGTGCGTAGAGGTCGTAATATTTTTTGGGTGCATAGAACGGCAAATGTGGTTTCTCAAAACCGACAGCGAGAAAGAATCGCGTGTGTTGAAGTTCAGTCAAAACGGCTGCAGCGTGTTCCGCAGTTCTGCCATCTGAGAGGTCATTATCTTCAAGATCAACGGACCGCCAAGCGGGAATAAATAGGGGATTGAAGGGGATCCATGGCGGCAGCCACGCCGGGACACTCCACGAATAGTCATTATCGTGTGCTGCGACGTTGTGTCCGATTTTACCGACAGACTGCGTGTGATAGCCGGATGCTTTAAAGTGCTGTGGGAGCGTCACAGCATCAGGTAATTTTTCCCGAAAGTTCGCCGCATTGGACAGCACATTTGTTGTTTCAGGTCTCAGTCCTGTCAGTATTGATGTCCGCGATGGATGACACAGCGGATTTTGACAATAGGCGCGATTGAAAAGTGTGCCTCGCTCGGCTAACGCATCAATATTAGGCGTGTGAATCTCCGAATGTCCATAGCATCCGAGCAGAGGGCGGAGGTCATCGACAACAATAAACAGCACATTGTATTGTCCGGTAGCATGCACTTGGCTTTTAGGCAATAGCGCGGTTGTAAAGGCAGCGGTTCCTGCTTTTAAACTCGTTGAAAGGAAGTCGCGTCGCGTGAAAAGACGCTTCTTTGAAGATTGCTCTTTTATCTCTATAACTGACCTCTTTTGCATAACGGACAATAACTCCTAAGGAAATGTGATGACGATTTCTCTATCCGTTATGGATTCTCTGAATAGCGCGAGGCGTTCTTCCTCACTGCTTTCAGGGAATTCAAACGAGAGGCGCAGATATTCAACAATTAGTTCGTCAAATGCGCTGATGTAGGTAAAGTAAAACATTCCAAGTGTGCCGTCTTTCAATTTTTCAACGAAGGCATCTTCGAGGTTCTCAAGTCCTTCCAACCGCGCAGCGTTTTCAAGGTTTTCCTGACGATATATCTCCACTAACTCAACCCAAAACGCCTTTCTAAAACCGAGTTCCTCTTCAAAAATAGTTTCAGAGGCGGTGAACACGATAGAAAAATCACCTGTTTCCTCGGCTGCTTGGTACGCCGCTGTCCGTCGTTCGTTAACTCTTTCGATGACTGCTTGTGCTTTTTCTAAAGAACTTTGTGTAGGTGGAACGACCTCCGTGTCTGGAGGTGTAACGATCTCTGTAATTGGCTGCATCGCCGCTTGGTCACATCCGGTAAGTGATACCGACACACAAAGTATTAGTGCCATCAGCAGCATTAACAATCTCATTTTGACTCCTTTACCCGTAGATCGTAAATGTATAGAATTGGTTCATTTTGACAAAAAATTTACCTAATTATTATACCTTAATTCCCTCATAGTGTCAAAGAAAATAGGGGCGATTTTCGGGTGAACATCAAAGGGTTGTCTGGCAGGTACTGGATGTAAAGTCTGCCGCGCGTACTCACGGAAAGTACTATCTGTTGAAAGTTCACAGAAATCACACAACGCCGTGAGCGTCTCGTCTGGTTCTGATGTCAAATCCTCAAAACGGACGAGATGGACACAATCGGCTGAATTTTGCATCAAACGGAGCCCCTCGCGCATAGTGACGATCCATTCCACAGCGGCTCTATCCAGATGTCGCTCGAAACACTTAACCGCATCGGCGATCCCGGCGAAAATTGGATCTGTTTTAACGAGTTGCTCGCCTAAAAGCTGCCACTTCCGGTCATCAACACCCCACCAGTCGTGTTTTTCGCCATTAACCTCAATACCGAGACGCTTCGACCAGTTCGCAATTGAATGGCAGGTATCCCATCCATTCCGCACAATAAAGATAAAGCGCGCATCTGGGAATAAGGCACGCACGAAATCCACCCTGAAAATGAGTTCCGGGTACTTATCAACGAGGCGTTTTGAACCGGTCACTGTCAAATAAGCACCGAACATCTGAGCAGCGCGGTGACACCTGTCGTCTGTTGCGTCCTCAGCAGTGAGACAATACTTTGCATCGCCTCGGCTGTAGCTCCCGATGATGTCTTCGGATGGATGGATGACGTGCCATATCGCCTTCGGTTCGTTGAGGTAGCCGATTTCTCTGTGCATGGAAAGCACGATACCGAGTATTGTGGTCCCGCTGCGTCCGGTACCTAAAATGAAGATCGGTTTCTCGACGGGTTTGTATCTGATTTTATTGTTCGAGACCATTTTCAAGAGAGAAAAAACCAGCGGATTTATCCAGCGACCTTTGGTCGTTAAGGGGCGCCCTTCAAAGAATGTATAGCTAATAAGGCGGGTTAGGACTTTCAGGGGGCGCGTCTTGATGTAATTCGGATTAATTTGTGCAATCATCTTTTATATTTCCTTGCGGTTCGGTCATGATGGAGCAGAAACCTAATATTTAAAAATACGTCTTTTTAGGGTTTCACGGATGTTTTTCACCCGGTCCAGATTAAAGAAAAAGGCTCCAGCTAATTTCACCGGAAACGTGAGTAGATGAAGTCCTAAATTTGCGATATTAGGCTTTATGGACATAGGACTATAGTTATGTTTTTTCATAAGTGCTGCGGTTATCGTCTGGTTGAGGTAAATTTCGGCGGAACTGAGTTCGCCGCCAGTTGTGTCGCTGCGCCAGCTGTGTGCGCGCTGCGGATTGATGCCGAGTCGATGCGGTTGATCCGCCGCGATGGAGGAGCCGACTTGCGGTACCTGGAGCAGCGCGTCGGTGTAAGTAATCCCAACGAAAGCACAGAGGGATTTGACTGTCGTTTCAGGGTGTGTAAGCAGCTCTTCAAAATAGATGGAAATAACCCGATCATGCGTTGCAAATCGATCCGCTGCACTCACAGCAGTTCGCCATATATGACTGATGGTTATCGGATGATAATTCATCCAATCCCGCAAGCTTTCTTTCATAGGCATATCGCTGCCCCCAAGGAATCGGCGTTTCCACTTCCTTTTCTTTGATAATAGCACGTCACGCGGGTCCCGAATCATGTTAATGATCCGTGCTTTGGGGTAAAGTTCAAGAATATCTGCGATGTAAAAGACATTACGCGGTGTCTGATCACACGGGATAGTTCTATTGTTTTCGGCAGCCTCATGCAGCAGAAAAGTCTCAAAGAGAGCGGCTGATGTTTCGGGATATATCGTTAAACCGTCAAGAAATGCGCGGGCTTCGCTTAAGTAATGCTGTGGGGATCCATACGTACGATACCCTTCGCGTTGAATACAATATAACTGTGACGCGATGCGCTCTATCTCTTTTTTACCGATTTTCGATGAAAAAGGCGGGGCACATAGCTGGCCAAAGCAATGGAGTTCACCAAAGGTATAAACGCTGGGATGTTTCCCTAATATACGGCCCATCATCGTTGTACCGCTGCGGCTATTTCCTACAACAAATATCATTTTTTTAACTTCAGGATGCCGAAACTGTTTTTTGGAATGACGAGTTCTGTCGCTTTCCCGCTCCATTCTTGGATACGGACTTCGATGTCACCGGATCCCTCCATTTCGGCATTGCCCCCGTTCGTTGCATTAAGTCTTTCATTGGCAACATAACGATAGATGAGGTCTCCTGTGTAGTGTTTGCCATTGACGAAGATTTGTGCTGCGTGCTGTTCGCTTGTGCGATTACTGACGAGGACGATAACGCTCTTTGCATCTTTCCCGCCGACGACTTGTGCCTGAATACCAGGGATCCGTTTGCCTTCATATTCCAGAGCACCCGCGAGGGACGGTTGGTTTTGGATGGAGATGTCGAACTGTGTATCTGCCTGCGCGAACGCTTCGCCGATGAGTTGAAAAACCGGGTAGGCAGCGCGCCGAATTGTGTTACCGAAGTCTGAATCTGGCTCGCCTCCATATTTCCAAAACGACTTTGGGTTCATAGGCGTTATTGGCGAAAATACTGGAAACCCTTTGCCGACACCGGCGATAACATGAAAGTTTGCTTGTCTGACGTTAGGCATTGCTAATGTCTTGAGAAAAAAATCGCCGGCGTACATCGCGTGGAGTTGTGTATTTGCGACCCGGTTAGCAGGATTAGCGATATTCCACTCGGTTAGCCACATCTCCTTATTCGGAAATAATTTTTCATAGTATTCAAGTGCTTCTGGAACTGCAAAGTGAATCCATCCCATGAGATAGCGTCGCATCTCATCGATTTCTACTTTCCGGACAGCTTTGTAAGCGTAGACGTGGACGGTGTAGGCATCGAAAAAACTGGCATCCGCTGCGAGAGCTTGATCCCATTTGCGTTGTTGGACTTTTACCAACCACCCCTCTTTATGGAATCCAATTGGCGTTGCACAAACGGATACCTTTATGTCTGGATTAACCGCTTTCATCGCCGCAGCATGTCTCTTAGCTGCCTTAATATAGGTCCCGGCAGTCGGGTATTTGTTAAAGTAATGTGGAAGATAATACTCATTGCCGAGTTCCCAGTGTTGAATCTGATATCCCTTATCTTTGGCATAACCGACCCACGCGGCACTCTCCTCTGGACTGCCTGTCCACAAATTCACGACAACAACGGGTGTTATGTTCAGCGTATTGCATAACTGCATAAAGTCGTCGAAAAGAATCTTTCCATCCCGCCGCTTTTGAAGTTTGACGTAATTTCCTTTATTTCGTTGATTAAGTTTTGTATTAAGCGTCGATGTCATCTCATTTTCAAAAAAACCTCCGACTTCCCAGTGGTAGAAATTCCCGACTGTCCCTCCTGGAAATCGCAAAGTCTTTGGGGCAAGTGCTTTCGTTAATTCAACGAAATTGGGGTCAAGGTAACCGTAATCGCCAGTTATCATGTTTGTGTTGAACCCGTGGAGTGCCTGACGGAGCGGTTGTGTGTTGCGCGTGTTAACTTCTAAACGCAGCGTGCCTGATAGATCCTTTTGATCTTCGCAGCCGATACCCAGCAATGTTATCAATCCGAATACGACTATACAGCAGCTCCGCCGGAACTTGGCATGTGTCCTAAAGAGAGCCATTTTATGCAGCATATTTTGTGTATCCTAAGTTATCATACTCTTATTCTTAGTGGTGTATACGTTGGAAGTGCTCTATCACTGGCGAACATGAGCCCTGCACAGAGCCAGAAATAGAATCCGTAGCCTCGAAATTCAAGCGTGCGATTGAAGAAAAGTAGGAATACAGTAACTGCAACGAGGCAGAGCATAATGATCGCAACTCGCCGGGACACGTTCAGGACAGCAGGCGTTTGGCTTAATATGAATGAAGTATGAGTTGACCGCTTGTAAAGGTTTAAGGCATAACGAAAAAGTCTGTAAAATATCAGGGCGAAAAAAGTGAGGCCTAGGACACCATAGAAACAGAGGATAGCGACCCAATACACATCCTTGAATCCTTCTTTGCTCAGGACTTTGAATAGAAATGAACGCTTGCTCCTATTGAGGCCTTCAATTGCGCTGCCTTGGTCTGCTCCATATCCCAAAATGGGTTTGTTGAGAAGGACTGTGGGTACATTTCCGATTAACGCGCCGAGCCGCTGTTTTTGCGCGATACGGACATAGGAGCCCGAGAATACACCTGTTACGTTGCCGACGAGTCCAACCTTCGCTTTGCGTGGATTTACATATTCAAGGTTGAACGGGTTTACGATTGCTAATAAAAGGCTGAAAGCCAACACGGTTGCGCATGCTAATTGGAGCGTCTTTTTCCAGCCGTAATGGAAATAAAACCACGCACCGCCGGCAAGGAGCGCAGAAAACGTAGCAGCCCGCGAGTATGAGCGTGCGATAAAGAAAAATAGGATCGCTGCACCGAGCAGATTCAGATATTCCAAGTGTCGGATACGAGACAGGTAGATGACAAACACAAGAATCATAAAAACGCCATAGATAACGGTATCGCCTAAAGTCCCGTAGATACTCCCAATTTCTCTGCCGATCTCGAGTAATCTAAATTCTTTGGTAAACCCTGCCACACTGAGTGTAGATTCCCGCGGAAGAAAAAAGTCATATAGCGTCGCACCACCGAACCCTTGAAGAATACCCACCGCAACTTGTGCTATGCCGATGCCCAGAATTATTCGCAAAAGCGTGGCAATGTGTTTTTCGGAGAGAGATGAATTGACGATAAGGTAGAAGAGGACGATGTACCGGGCAAGCGGCCGAACGTTGTAAAGGCTACCCATTAGGGGCGAACGGTTTATGAATGCTGATAGCAGGACAACTATATAAAAAGCTATGATAGGGAAATCAACGCGGGTCTTGACGAATGGGATACCCTTGTAAAGTTTGTGGATAACAAGTTTTCCAAACGCTGTATAAATAAGGATCTCACCTAAGAACCTTAAATAAGAGTAAAGTGCATCACTGACAGGTAAAAACTTTAGTACAAACTCTTCAAATGCGAAATATCCGGTCAGAAAATAGATTATCAACATTTTTAAGTGTGATCCCAGGCGTAAAAGGCTTTACTGTTGATTAGATATGTGCCAATGTGTAAGGTCTTGCCCCAATAATTCGGCTAACTGTTCGTTAAAGGGTTTAAAATACGCCATTTGGCGTTCGCGCGTCTCTGGATTGAGTGGTGGTGGCACCGATTCCCTATTTTTTTGCGGTCTGTCGTTCCAATCCAGAACGGTTTTTCTCAACTTGTAAGCGGCGGCATCGGGGATGAGTTTGCGAATGGCTCTTCTCAACGGGTTGTGCGATGCTAGAAATTGCGTAAACAGAAAGTTGAAACGTTCGGAACGCGGCAGGGCGGCTTGGTTATGCCTTTCGCCGATGACCGGTGTAAAATCGCTGGCAACCTCAATATGACGAAAGAGGTGTTGACAGACAGCTGCGGCATCTGCTTTCAGATCGTCAGTCAAAATGCAATGCACACGGTTTGAACCGAATTGCGTTATCAGATTCTTGACATGTGGATAATAGATGCTGTTGTACTGGTAAGCGCACTGTCGCCATTTAAACCAGTCTTCGTTGAGACGTGCTTCTTCAGCGGCGAGTGCCGCTTCATAAGTTTTGATAGTCTCCCACCCTCTCCGCCGCGCCCACCAGTAAGCCGAATACGCACGTGCTACCGGTTCTCGTAGGAGAACGACGAGGTGTATGTCAGGATTGTGTTCATAAATCCGCTGCATGACTTCTGGCGAATGCATGACCATCACATTTTTAGCGATAAGTTGTTTATCCGCAATTTGATTGTCGGGGTGTTCTCCTGCAAAGTATTTGGCGAAACCCCACGCATAGCCGCGCGTGTATTCACGGTCTTGTAGGAAAAACGGCATTTCCGGTTGTGCATGCGTATGTATCTCCGGGTGTTGCGCCAAGTAACGGAGCAGCGAAGAGGTGCCTGACTTTTGCGCACCAACAATCATTAATTGGATTTTTCTGACAGTTTCCATGGTAGTGGTCTCTCGATTAATTCGGCGAGGGCATCTATATCAGATTGATAATAGTCTGTTAAGCGATGTTGTGTCTCTGCCGACATCTGGATGTTCTCATCCGGTTGTGTGTTCAAGCGGAGATAGAGCGGTTCAATTGTACGTCTCATCGTGCGCAACGCGTTGTGAATTATCGGTTTATCGTGCGTCCAGCGGCGCAGGCGAAATCGGAGGTCCCTATATTTCCGATGCAATCCGGAGTTTCGCATCTTCTCGGTGCGGTTCGTCACTTTAAAGGTGTAGTCTCTATAAAAGTCGGCATCTATACCGGCGAAGTCGCATAAATTTCGCATAACGGCTGCGGGGTGTGTCGCCAGTTCCTCATAAAAGAGAATGTGGATACGTGCGGGACCGAAGCGGTTAAAATAGCGTTCCAAATAGGTAGTATAACACCCCTGCTGGAGTGTTTGCAAGTGCTGTTCAGCTTTCGCCACGTTGCTGTCTAAGGCGGTGAAGAGCAATTCCACATAGGCATCAAAACTCAGCGTTTCTGGTAATTTGCCAATCTGCTTTGCGAATCGGTACCACGAAATTAACCTTGAGACCGGTTCGCGCAAACTGAAAACTAACTTTGTCTCTGGCAAAAATTCGGCGATTCTCTGACATGCCTTTTCACAATATAGGTAGTCTGGTGTCGATTCCATGCGTACCTGCGTTTCTTCGCAGTTCGGAAACAGTGCCGTATATTCTTCAGCATCGCCAGCATACCGATATTTTGAGGCGAGTGGATAATCGCTGCTAAGAAAAAAGCGTGTCTCTTTATAGGTCGCCGCACAAATCGCTGGATGGTCGGTCAGATAGGCGAACAGCGAAGTTGTTGCGGCTTTTGTCGTACCGCCTACGATAAGGTAGTTGTAATCCGCGACATTTTTCATCATTTAAAGCCAAGCGACCCGCGTTCTCCGGAGGAGGTACGTCAGGTTTCCAACCGCAAGGAGAGCAGTGATTGGGACCGACACTGCAACCCCGAATATCCATAGCGTTTCAATCAAGACGTAAGCGATCAGAAAATTAAGAGCAGCCATTGTCACCATGTTTACGAAAACAGAACGGTACGCCTTTTGTGCGTAGAGTCCCGCGTTCAGCACAGGTATCAGACACGAGAATATCATACCTGTGCTGAGCCAAAAGAGGAGCTGTCCTATCAGTTTAATAGACGCGTTGTCAAGTTTACCGCGTCCATACAACACCGAACTGATTTTGTCATGAAATATCAACATGACCAGCGTCGCCGAAAACCCGATGATTACGGCAGTGCGTGTATTCCGGTTAAGCGTCTGTCCCAATTCCCGTTTGTCGTTTACGGCGTCGTCGGCTGCCATATCAGGTAAGCCTGTTGTCGCAATGCTGATGCCGATGAGTGTCTGTAACGCCGAAAAAATCTGGAAAGCGGATTTATAGAGTGTAATAAGCCCTTTTCCAAATTGCGAGACGAAATATATTTCAATCAACAGGCGATTCGTGATTTGTCGGACAGCGAAGCCGAGTGTCGGCAAAGTGACCGTATTTTTCAGGGCGCGTAGCGTATCCAAAGAGATGCCTGTAACTTCATAGCGGTGTCCAGTCCGATAGACCCCGATACATAATAGCCCGAAGTATGCGATGAAGCCGCCTGTATAAGCCGCTGCCACCCAGTTTTCCAGATTTTGTGTGTTCCATAGCAACCAAAACACAACAGTTGCCACACCGGGAGGTAGCGCATTTCGGAGGGCAACGGTTTTAAAATGTTGCTGACTGTTCAGAAATGCACCGAGGACGGTGCTACCACATCCGAATATAATCAGCGGTGCAAAGAGGCGCAACAGTGTCGTCACCTTTTGAACGTTGAGCGTAGACTTCCCTAATAAGCTGCCTATTATCCATGGGGCAAGCAGCGCGAGGAGAATGAAAACGGCGATACCGACACCTATCAAAAAAAAGAGAAGACCGTTTGTAAAACGTCTGTAAGCTGTGTGAGTCATCTCGTTTTTGCGTGTGATGAAGAGCGGAACGAGACTAAATTTGGCACCCTCTCGGACAATCGTATCAACGACCAACACAATCGCTAATGCGGCAATAAGTTCATCAGCTGTGGCGGTAAAACCGAACCGTTTCGGAATTAATAGCACACGGACAAGGAGACTCAACCCCATTCCAGCAACGGTAATGGCCATTACCCAAAATGTCTTGTGCTGTAGGAGTCTTTTGACCATGATAACTGCTAACCGACAACTATATTAGACTTATTTCCACCCGTCAGGCAGATTTTTGCGGATTTCAATATCACTGAACTCGGTCGCCGGACGCGGCCCCACCGATTTAGCCCATGTCGCCATGCGCCGAAGTCCTTCGTCTAATGCAACCTGCGATGTTGTTCCGAAAACCTGTTGAAACCTCTCGTGGGAACAATAAGCGTGTTTGACCTCTTCCCTGGCATGTACATTGATAACAGACACTTCCTTATCCATTGCTGTCATCACCAAATCTGCTAATTCGTTCACCGAGACGTGTTCATCTGAACCGACGTTAAAGGTTTGACCCGCTGCTTCCGGTATGTCCACTGCCTGCGCGATGTGTGGGGCCACATCTGCGATATGTGTGAAGGCACGCGTCTGCTCTCCATCTCCAAAAATCCGCAGCGGTTTATCCTGCATGATGTTGTTCATGAAGATACCGATAACATTTCGATACTTGTCACTGATATTCTGAAGTTCGCCATAGACGTTGTGGGGACGGAAAATCGTATAATCCAAACCGAAGAGCCGTTTGGAGACGGCGAGTTCCTGTTCTACGGCGTATTTGGCGATACCGTAGGAGTCTTCAGGCATTGGCGTGAGTGCCTCGTGCATCGGAAGTTGGTTTTCACCGTAAACGGCGATAGATGAGGTGAACACAAACCGCTTGACATTATAGTTCACAGCGGCGTTGATAAGGTTCACGCTCCCGATCAGGTTGTTCTGATAGTTAAATCGCTTGATGAAGTGGCTGAGTCCTTCTGCCGCATAAGCGGCGAGGTGATATATATAGTCGAATCGATATTGTTCACAGAGTTGATTTATCAGTGCAACATCAAGGATGCTGCCTTCAACGAAGGTTACAGCGGGGTCAAGATTTTCTCGAAAGCCGCCGCTGAGATCGTCAAGAGCGACGACATCTGTATTGCCATTACGAAGGAGTTCGTCAACGACGTGCGCGCCCATAAAGCCTGCGCCGCCTGTGACTAATGTTTTTCTTTTCATTTTAGTATTACGAGTCGTTTTGTCTGTTGGGTTTTTGGAGTCATCAGTTGGTAAATATAGACTCCGCTTGCGACTGCTTCTCCGAATTCGTTTTGTCCATTCCAATATGCGGCGCGACCACGACTGAGGTAATAACCGGCCACTTGATGCCCAGAGAAAAGCGTGCGCACAATCTTACCCGTTGTGTCATAGATGCATATCTTAATTTCAGTGTCCTCCGCGAGTTGGTACGGGATCCAAGTCTCGGGATTAAAGGGATTTGGATAGTTCGGATAAAGTTTAGTCTCCAAGGTACCATCGACGGGCATCAACAGTTGCTTTAAGAAGCGTTTTACTGATGCTATTTGTGTAGCGTCGCCTGGGATTTCTTCAATTTTTTCATAAAAAGAATGGAGGTAGACGATAGCAGCATCTGGCAACGCGGTGATACGATTGGCTATAGCATTTGGCATTTGTCCAGCTTGATATTTCTGGATCGGTGCTGCAGCAACACGCTCATTGTCTTCAATAACGTTGATAATCCAAACCAGGTCCTGAATGTTTACCTGTCCATCTTGATTGGTATCAACGCGTGGGTGTGTAGGTGGGTTTTCTCCGAAGTGTGCCACGACAGTAAGGAAGTCAAGTATATCCACTTGTCCATCGTTGTTGACATCACCCGGAAGTGAGGTTTGAACGTCCTCTTCAACGACACGTAACACTTGGTTTACAGGCACGTCTGTCAGTTTTTGAACGATGCCGCTTGGCCAGTGTATGGTTAATTCGCTCACTGTTTCATTCTGTGCGAGTCCAAAATGGATACGTTTCTGATCTTGCTGTGCCCAGTGGATTCCGCCGCCATTTTCTCGGAGTTGTGTTTTGCCATCAGGCGTGGTAGCGAAAAGTCGGGCACCAATGCCATCGCGATTGGAAACCGTTCCCTGTAAATCAATTTGCAGCCAGTTATTATCGCCGCCGCTGTTTCGGAGGAGTTGATCGGGTCCCTCGCTAAGCGGATATTCGGCACGCCCGTTGGTCACAAAGAGGTCTAAGTAACCGTCCCTATCGTAATCAGCAACAGTGGCACTTTGGCCTCTACCATCTGCACTCGCAGAAACTGCATCGGTATCAAGACTTTCACGGAATAGACCGTTGCCGAGGTTTGTATAGAGGCGATTCGGAACATTGGTCGATGTCCTCGATCGGACAACATAGATGTCTACATCCATATCGTTATCAAAGTCGCCCACCGCAACACAGCGCCCGTCTTTAAAATTATTAAAGGCCTCCGTGCTCTTAGACCTCTGGAACCCATCTTCTTTGTTAATCAGGAGTTGAGATTGCGGTTGTTGGCGCAGATCTGTCAGCGAAAAGTTAATAGTTTCGAGTGCTGAAATAGGTTGTGTCGTTTCCACGAGGATGATGACAGGTTTCTTCTGAGAAAGAAGCGTCCATCTTTTTGTGTCTGGTTGATAACCGATATAAACACCATATTGGGCACCTTCGGGGCGAGGTTTTAATCCTATGGTCTTCGGATCATCTCGAGAAAGCGTGACTTCAAAGATGGCGGATCGGAGGGGTGGGACTACACCTTGAAACTCGCCACCCTCAAATGCTGTCACTTGGTGTCCATCGGCTCCAATGTTGACCAAGGACACGCGCGGTCCCCATTCCGAGTAAACGCGAAGAGAGACATCACCCTCCGTTTTGAAACTAACGCCTTTTTCGTCCGCAATGTTCCGGATATTCAATTCTAATTTTTGGGGGTCTACCTGTCTTACGTGAGATTGATAGATATTCTGTGCAAGGAAGATGTCAGTCCGTAGATCGCCATCAAAATCTGCAACTGCGGCATCATGCACAGAGTAACTTAGCGGCATATTAACTGTGCCGCTTAAGTCAATAAAGGGGATTTCAGATGTATCATATATTGTGAGCGGGTATCTGTGATAACTAAAGATAATCTCCATATTCCCGTCTGCGGTGAGGTCGGCGTATTGGACTAAGGCGGCACTCTCTTGCAGACAGCATCCTGCAGCAGCGTTAATATTTTCAAATCCATTTTCCGTTTGCTCGAACAAGGCGGATGTGACTAAAGTGCCGGTCCTATCCGTTCTGGTAACACCAACGAGCAGGACATCAAGTCTACCATCGCGATTTGAATCCAACCAGAGCGGTGTCCTGCCCCGCAAAAGCGGATAATCTACGCCAAGTTCGGTGGCGCGTTCTATCAACGTCCCGTTCTCATTGACATAGAGATGGTTGAAATGGTTGTTGCGTGCACCGCCTAATCCGCCGCCCCCGCCTGATAACATAATCAAATCTTGATCGCCGTCGTTATCGAAATCTGCCCAGGCTACGCCGTGTGTATCCGCATAAGGATTGGCATCCCAAACTTCGTCAATAATATCTGTGAAGGTGCCGTCGCCATTATTCCGATAGAGACTCGGTTTATGTCGGTGATTCGTAGCCCATAAATCGAGGTATCCGTCGCCATTAAAATCGCCCCAGGCGTTTCCCCAACTCTCGCCAATGCGCGTAATCCCTGCCTGTTGCGACACATCTTCAAATTGAATTTGACTCCATGCAGGGGAGATGATATAGAAAATCGACAAGAGTATTAAAATTCGCATATTTTCTCCTGATATTGTATCACTGCTAACATACCGCAGGACATTGTATTCTGGTATCCAAGGTGTTACTTGCGGATGAACATTTTACGGGTAGCCGTGAAGTCGCCGGCGGTGAATGTATAGAAATAGACTCCGCTTGCCACAGCTTCACCGAGTTCATTCTTGCCATCCCAATGTGCAGCACCGGATTTGTTGTGATATATGCCTGCAGGCAAGTGCCCTAACGCTAATGTTCTTATAAGTTTTCCAGCTGCGGAATGAATAGAAATGTTAACCGCTGCCGGCTTAGCCAACTGATACGGCAGCCACGTCTCAGGGTTAAACGGATTCGGGTAATTTGCCAGCAATGCCGTTTCTTCTGGCAGTGTTTCTACAAGCGTGAGCATTGCCAAGAGCTGTTCTAAGACAGTAATTCCCCTCTGGATCTGCAGGACTTGTGTATCCAAACGTTTAGCGAGTTGTATCCATTGTGTGAGATGCTCGGCAGTGAGATTGGACATCTCCGCCGCTTTTTTTCTAAGGGTGGGGGCGGCGGCATCAGCCTCTATCTCCGCTGCAACGGCGACGAGGTCTTTCACGTCTACCACACTATCGCCATTGACATCGGGATAAATGTCAAGAGCCGCAAAGTCAGGATTGTTGAAATAGGCACTGACAAAAATGAGGTCTATTATATTTATACTACCGTCTCGATTGACATCTTCTGTCTTGAAAGACGGAATTGATTGGTTGCTGTTATCATATTCTACCAGATTCCCTATCAACCCAGCGAGCGGAGAGAAATCGGATATTTGATTATCGCTAAGGTCCAGGACTGTGAGATTTACCAAATTTTTGAGTGGGGATATATCGGATATTTGATTATCATGAAGATCAAGTTCTGTCAAATGTATTAAGCCTTTAAGAGGGAACACGTTGGATACTTTGTTTCCATCAAGATCTAATACTGTCAATTTTGTCATATTTTTGAGAAGCGATATATCCGATATTTCGTTATCGTCAAGGTCCAAGTCTGTGAGATTTACCAAATTTTTGAGTGGGGATATATCGGATATTTGATTATCGTGAAGATCTAAGATTGTCAAGTCTGTCAAAGCACTGAGTGGGGATATATCTGATATCTCATTACCATCAAGATCGAGTTCTAACAAAAATTTCATATCTTTTAGTGGGGAAATATCAGTTATATTGTTTCCATCAAGATCAAGATACGATCTCAAACTCCTGATATCTTTCAAGGGTGATATATCGGATATTTCATTATCATCAAGATCCAGTTTTACCAACTTGGTCAAGTTTTCAATGACGGATATATCTGAAATTTGGTTGTCGTGGAGATCCAGTGTTATCAGTCTTGTCATTTTTTTGACTGAGGATATATCTGATATAGCATTGGAGTCAAGATCCAATTCTATCAGTTTCGTCATATTCTTAAGCGGAGAAATATCCGAAACTTGATTGTCGGAACCATCCAAGCGTATCAGATGAATCATATCCTTAAGGGGCGATACATCCTGTACCTGGTTGTCATCAAAATCCAAGTAAGTCAAATTCGTTAAATTAATGAGTGGGGACAAATCTGATATTTTATTTGATTCAAGGTCAAGAAACGTCAAATCTTTCATAGTACTTAGCGGTGACACATCTGATATTCCATAATTGATACCCAGATGTAGATATGTCAGATTTGTCAAATTTTTAAGTGGAGAAACATTCGATATTTGGTTTCCCCTAAGTGAAAGCCATTGCAGATTTGTCAAATTTCTGAGAGGAGAAATATCAAGAGGAAAAATATCTGTTAACCTCCAGATAAAATCAAGATCCAGTATTTCAAGATTTGTTAAATTTTCGAGCGGAGATATATCTAAGATACGGTTGAACTCCAAATTAAGATTAGTAAGATTGATTGCAAACTCAAGTCCACTTATATCACGAATGTGGGATTTAGAAGCGTCAAACGATTTCAAACTTGCCATATCCGCCTGAGTGATGTTTTCACCTACCTCTTTACCTAACGCCGACTTAAGGGCAGAATGGAGATAGTGGTCGGGAATGTGAACGGTCTGCGCGGTTGCTGCCCGGTGTGGTATCACAAGGAATGTGCATGTCACGAGAGTTAGAATGAAGACGTTTGCAATTCTTGAGATTTGGCTTAGGGATGGTGTACGCATTGGTTCAGCATATATGAAAAGTTCCAAGAAATTTTACTCCTTAGTGAGCTCAAGGGGAGACTGGAAAGAAAGGAAAGTAAATAAATGGGTCTATTTGCTACCTTCCAATCCCCAGTATCCACTTGAAATCCAATTGGTTGCTTCAAAAACTTAGATTTCACTGAAGCCGTTTCAGTTAGTTATTTGGATTCTAATTTGCCATGTTTGGTGTGCCAGGGGTTGCCTGTACGATTTGGAACTCGCCGGTGCCATCCGGCAAACGTCCGAAAGCGACATCCGTTTCCTGATCACCAAAAGTAATGCTATCCAGTACTTGATTGCCTTCTGCATCGGGCCCCACGAGCATGGCGATTTCACCACCTTTGGACAATTTGAAGTTGGCATGCAGTCCTTCAGTCGCCTCTTCGTCATCATGATCTTCATCCAACCACACAATCAAATACCCATTTGCTGGAATCTCGGTATTTTCCGGGAATTCCCACTTAGTAGGATTGTCCTCTTTGTCAGAAAGATACATCCCTGTAAGCATTACCGGGCTATCGGTGAGGTTATACAACTCAAGCCAATCGTCATAGTCTTCCTGTGGGTCAGCAATGGTGGCGTCGTTATCTGCCATCAGTTCGTTAATGACGACAGAAGGTCCCGTCATAGACGAGTCGTCCGTACCTGTCATATCCATTGTGTCGCCGGGCTTTGTCATATCGCTGGGCTTTGTTGTGTCTCCATCTGGTACCATTGGTCCTGCCATTTGTGATGCGCGTTCACAAGACACAAAGGCAATACAACTGATCAACATAGAAACGAGAAATATTTGAAATTTTAGCATAGTCAATGCTCCTTAACTTTAGATAGAATTGTTCATATTATCTTCAACAACACATTGTTATCCAATTTACCTTTTGAGGCTATGAGGGAACCGGGGACACGGACGTGTAGAAGGCTGGGATCTTTAAGTGCTTTAAGCCTTTTCGGTATCGTTAGTTTTGGTACATCTTCACAGACCATGATGCCCGGCGTTGCACACAGCGAAGTATACATCGTAAAAAATGCCACTTGTTGGTCGTGTATATGTTCGGCATCGTCAATCAGCAGATGATAAGGTCCGTAACGGGCTGCGGCTTGTACGCCTTCTTCCGTGTATGCGTCAACGTTAAGAAAGACTCCCTTCTCGCCAAAATCTTCCTGAATCGGATTGACATCGAGTCCGACAAATTTCTCTACAAACGGCATCTTTGTAAAAGCGTGTCCACTCCCCTCACCGAACATAGTGACACCTATTTCTAAGACCCGTATAGGTTGCATGCCATTCTGAAAAAGAAGTGAGGCGAACACCCAGTCATAAAGGTTTCCATAATCGTGGCGAACACCTGTTTTGTCAGAATTAGATTCATCAAAATAAGCTGAAGGCGGTTTCTCTGAAAAACAATCTATCAAAGATACATTAGAATCCATCCCTCACTTACCTCCTTCAAAGTTTCCATTACAAAAACTTCCGGTATACATTCATAATTTTTTCGTAGTGAATATCAGCGTTAAATTCAGTTTCCATTTTTTTTCGAGCGGCTTCACCCATCGCCATCACTTCGGTTTTATGATCATATATCCATCGTAAACGGTCGCGTAAGCGTTCATATTCCCCGGGTGGCACAAGAAATCCGTCAACGCCATTTTCTATTAGTTCGGGTATCCCGCCTATATTCGCGCCTATTACCGGTTTGCCGTAAGCGAAGGATTCTAAAACGGACATAGGGCAATTTTCATACCATTCGGATGGCAAAACTGTACACATACTGTTCAGAATCAATTCCCGGAGTTCATCACCCTGTTTAAAACCCAAAAAATGAATATGGTCGCACTCATTTTCTTCTACAATTTGCTGGGCTTCAGACATCGCTTCGCCATCGCCAACGATATAGAGCGGTATCTGTTTAAGTGGGAGTGCTGCCTTAATCAACGTTAAAATACCTTTGCTGCGGTCTACTCTGCCAAAATAAAGCACATATTCGCCGACAGAAAAGTTCGGAACGATGTCAGAAACATCTGTAAAATTATGAACCATCGAAATCTTATTTTCAGGGATCCCGTACTGTATCATCTTTTTCCGGAGAAAATGAGAGACCGAAATAAAATGCGTAAACTTATCGACTGAACCGAGGAAACGAGAGACATAAGACTCCGTAGAACTCAATGCTGTGCGCGCAAGTGAGCCTCTATTACACCGTTTTGGAACTGCACGCCAAAAGTGTTTCCCTTCACATGCTTCACAAATTTCGCTATTTGACAAATGCGTAGCCACCGGACAAGTTAATTTATAATCGTGCAACGTCTGAATAAGGGGTATACCAGCCTTTTTTAGGCTCCCTAAAATTGAGGCGGTTAGTTTGCCATGGTAGATATGGAAGTGTGCGATGTCTACTTTGGTATCGCGCAACAACCCTTGAATTGATTTCACTGCCTGACGTGAATATAAAAAACGTAGCAAGTCCGCAGTCCTCGGCTGCTCAAAATCCGCCCCGCGCGGAAAATAACGCTCCCATTCTGAGGGTTCGTTTTTAGGGCTCGCGGCTGTAAAAGGGATAACCTGATGCCCGTGTTTTTTCAATAACTCCGCAAGCGTAAAAAAGTATCGGTCAGAGCCGCCGCGAACATAATGGTTTTGGGAGATATTCAGGATAGTGTGCATACTGCTGTAAGTTTTCCGTAAAATGGTGATACAGGCGCGATAAACCTTCAGAAACCTCTATTCAAGATGTTAATACTGTAGCATATCCAATAGAAATTGTCAAATTACATACCACCGCTTTCCCAAAAAAGCATTCACCCATTGATTAAGCCGTTGTGGTATTGTTGTGAGTTGGGCGCGGAAAAGGGCGAACCCGGCATCATCGGCAATCGGAATAGTTTTCAGTTGATAGGGGTCAGTCGCCAGCGTATTCCAACCGATAACCGTCGTACGCGCCGAGCGGAATCCAGCTGCTTTCGCAATTTCAATTTCGCGTTCGGTATAATTCCCATTCGGATAACTGAAATCGGAACATTCAATCTTCAAAAGCTCTTCTAAATCTGTCTTGCTTCCAAGAATCTCTTGCCGACATTCGATTTCGGTGCAACGCGGCAGAATCGGATGGAACTGCGTATGCGGTTGAAAGTCAACGTCCCGTATCATTGCTTTCATCTCCTGGATATTCAGTGCCTGCCTGTTTGGATAAACGGTTTCGGGTTCAAAGTCGATAACACGTTTGAGATGTGCTAATCGTTCTGCATTCGGCAACCTTTTCAATTTTTCTCTCTCTCTCTTGGACTGTCCATCTATTTTGAACCAAAAATGCCGATGTGTATTGATAATTTGCGTACAGACAAAGAGCGTTGGGCGGATACCATACTGCTTGAAAAGCGGTAGAAGGTCAATATTACCGGCGTGTCCATCGTCGATTGTAATAACAACGCTTTTTGCCGGAATTTGTGAGAAATCCTTCTCGTAGATGGCAGCGACCAGGGCATCCAGCGAGATGATCGTATAATGGCGTGAAAGATAAGCGATATGTTTCGCAAAGATTGCAGGCTCGGCATCGTGATACATGAGGATGGCGACCCGGTTCTGGCAAATCCATTCCCGAATAAGGATGTGTATGCCTGACAAACAGATGAGGGTTGCCACCAGATTTTTAAGAATTTTTATTCTTCTTGCGGTTCGTTTAGGTTGTCCGGTCAAAAGACGTGCCTACTTTAATTGGGTGAGGAGTGTCGGATATGGGAACCCTGCATCGGTTATTCGGGTATCCGCAAACGGTTCATAATACACTGTGCCTATCTGCTTCATGATTAACCCCGGATCAGCACCATCTATAATAACCTTCGCGATTTCGGTTGGGTCTGAATGCCCCCACCAGTTGTTCGTAACGACAAGGTCAAACT
The DNA here is from genome assembly GCA_963668035.1 of Candidatus Poribacteria bacterium. Classification (GTDB taxonomy): domain Bacteria; phylum Poribacteria; class WGA-4E; order WGA-4E; family WGA-3G; genus WGA-3G. The sequence continues at coordinate 5,058,681 of OY764073.1, forward strand.
TTACATTCAAACGGAGCGCGAAGACATTCGCATTCAGGTTGTTGTATTGAATGGTAGACTGCACATTTTCACAGAAGATGCCGGTCTCATTCTTAGCAATACTGTTCTTCTCAATATAGGGGAGCGTTTGTCGCCCGATCGTGCTAACCCCGACACTATTGCTAACAATGTCGTTATATCGAACGAGGGCATCACTGCCGTCCAAAGCGATAGCTGTCTCATTGAACCGAAGCGTGCATTGCGCTATCGTCGGTGAAGTTGTTTTGACATCCAGAGCAATTGTAGCATATTCTATAACAGCCCCCCTGATAAAGCTCTCCAAATCATGTGTATGGTCAAAGAGGATGCCGTTCCAATCGCCCGGTGCAGGTCCGATAGTGTCAGATGTCAGATATGCGAGTTGAGTGACCGCCTCTTGCGCTAAAGGGGTGCCGATTTTGAGGATACCTCGGACGGTGACGCTGGCGTTTCGCCCAAATTTAACCGTAGTACCCGGTAGAATGTTGAGCGTTATATTTTGTGGAACTTCCAGCGTGCTATGGATAATGTACGTTTTCTCAGGGTCCCACGTTTCATCTTCGGTCAAGCGATAGTTTTCCAGCACAACCTCGGAGGTATCTTCCGGTGTGATAGGATTGGAAGTGTCTTGCTGCGTGCAACCCGCACTTATTACTAAACTCATGCCCAAAATTAACAGGCAATATATTAATCGAATTTCCATATTTCGTGCGTTACGACTCCAGTTTTACAAGGTTCGTTGCGATTTTCGGAGGTTTTCATTAAAAATTTGGATAAGAATGAAAGTGCCTCAAAGTCTTGGATCAACTGCCTCGCTTTCGAGTGCTAAAATTCCGAACACGCATTCATGCACGTGAGAGAGCGGTTCACGCTGAACGAAACGCTCCAGTGCCTCAACACCTAATGCAAATTCGCGAAGTGCAAGCGACCGCTTGTGAGAGAGCCCACGGGCACGGAGGCGTTCTAAATTTTGCGGCAATGTGTATTCGGGTCCATAGATGATCCGCAGGTATTCACGCCCTCGGCACTTGACTGCGGGTTGGACTAAGCCGCGTTTGCCTTGAACGATAAAATCCAGCGGTTTGATAACTGTGCCTTCACTCCCGTGGCTCGTGAGTTCCTCCCATTGATGGATCGCTCCGGTTTGGCTTGTGTCGTCCGTTACATCAACCGTCCCGTAGCGGGTCGCGAACAAAAGGTCGTTCTCAGAATTTTGACAGAGTTTGCTCAGCTTTTGTATATGCCAGAGATGGTCTTTGTCGAAGTAGACCGCGCCTTCGGTTGCAAGTAAGTGGAAGGGTGCTAATTTCAGGTCTGCAATAGATTGAACCTGCCAACAGTATTGCTGATACGCCTTGACATATTCGGTTACTGCCGTTGCGCGTTGGCGATAATCTGGCAATATGGTTCCGACATCGATGCCGTTTTGGGCAGCAGTTTCCAAAGCGGTGATGGTTTCTCCCAAAGCAACACGCGCCGATGTGCCGACTGGGGCGTATTGTTGCCGTAACAATTCTTGTGCTTTAACCGACCAAGGCATGAGTTCACAGTCGAGACAGATCCAATCTGTCTTGAACGTCTCCCAATAATCGGCTTTGTCCATTGCTGCTTTTACCTGTCCCAAGAGTTCGGTTTCAAGTGCAGCATCGTCAAAGAAGCGTCTACCGGTCCGCGTATAACAGATACCGAGGGTGTTGTCTGCAACGCCGAATCGCTTTTTTGCGGTTTCCGGATCTCTGCAAACGATAACGACAGCACGCGATCCCATGTGTTTTTCTTCCCAGACGACATTTTGGACACCCTGTTTGCGATAATAGGTGAACGCTTCCGCCGGATGTTCAAGCAAACCGGGAATGCTTGTTGTTTCGGTCGGCGACATCGTCGGTGGAAGATAGATAAGCCATTTCGGGTCTACAGCGAAACGGCTGATGGTCTCAAGTGCGGTGACCGTATGCTCTTCACGGATGGTCACATTGTGATGTAACCGCGTGCCGATAACGCGTTTTCCGAGGACATCATCAATGTTTAGGATATCGTCATATTTCTCTGTTTTGACGGTAGATCGTTCTTCGCTTTCATCAAGCAACGGCTTTGCTGGTTGATAATACGTTTGGTGTGCGGGGACGGATACAAGTTCTTTTTCAGGGTATCTTAAAGCCGTCAGTTTGCCGCCGAAAACACACCCCGTATCAATGTTGATTGTGCGGTTGACCCATTGCGGTTCAGCGACTGGCGTGTGCCCATAAACGACCATTGCAGTGCCGCGATATTCATCAGCCCAATTGAGGCGAATCGGTAAACCGAATTCATCGGTTTCTCCGGTGGTTTCGCCATAGAGTGCGAATTCCCGCACGCGTCCGGATGCCCTGCCTTGCAATTCCGCCTTCATGCCGGCATGCGCAACGACTAACTTTCCGTTATCAAGCACGTAGTGGCTCACCAAGTCGTTTAAGAATTCTGCGACCTGTGTCTTGAATTCGGTTGATTCTTGCTCCAATTGCGCGAGCGATTCCGCCAACCCGTGTGTCTGCTGGACATTTCTACCGCGCAGCGCACGCACCAGTTTTACGTCATGATTCCCCGGCACACAGATCGCTGCGTCTGTCTTTTGCATCTGCATGACCAAACGTAACACTTCGGGGACCTTTGGGCCCCGGTCAACGAAATCCCCGACGAAGACGGCTTTCCTGCCGTTTGGCGGCGTAACGAGAGTGTTACCGTCCGGCTGCGTTGAAATCGCGTAACCGAGTACTTCGAGCAATTCAACGAGCTCATCGAAACAGCCGTGAATATCACCGATGATGTCAAAGGGTCCCAGTTCGTCGGTGCGGTTTGTCCATAAAGGTTGGCGTTCCACCTCGGCGGCTTCAACGGCTTCCGGTGTGGACATCACATAGAGGAAGTTCCGAAATCCTTCGCGTTTGAGATTGCGTAGTGAGCGGCGGAGTTGCTGCCGCTGCTGACGGACGACATGCGGTTTGAAGTCGCGGTCGGGACGCGCATCGTTTCGTTCCTGACAGAGTTTTGTCGGCATGTTGAACACAATGGCAGCGGTTAAATAGTGGTATTCGCGCGCCAGGGCAATCAGAGGTTTCCGTGCTTCGACTTGGACATTCGTTGCATCAATGACGGTCAATTTCCCTGCAGTGAGCCGTTTTGCCACGATGAAATGCAGTACCTCAAAGGCATCTTTCGTTGCTGCTTGGTCGGTCTCATCGTCTGAAACGAGCCCTCGGCAGAAATCCGATGAAAGAATTTCGGTCGGCTTGAAATGCTTATGTGCAAAGGTGGATTTGCCGGAGCCGGAAGGACCGATGAGCAGTACAAGCGACGGGTCAGGAATTTTCATATTTTTAAATGTCCTCTCGGTTTCGGTCAGGTTGGCTTAACATCGGTTAAAAACTGCCATCTGCGTCGGCGCGCCAACGTCTTCAGCCTCCGGTCCGATCGGGTGAAACGCAACGGCGTAGCCGAAGCGTTCGGCGATACCCGCTGCCCACGACTGAAATTCGTCCCGTGTCCACTCGAAACGATGGTCTTTATGCCGAAAGCTCCCAGCCTTCAGGTTCTCAAACTTGACGTTGTATTCTATGTTCGGTGTTGTCAACACAACCGTCTGCGGACAGGCAAACTCAAAGAGGATTCGCTCGAAAGCCGCGAGGCGTGGCGCATCTAAGTGTTCAATGACTTCTACGACCGCGGCGGCATCGTATCCGGTCAAGCGTTTATCCCTATATCCGAGTGATCCTTGGAATAAGTGCAGCCGTTCTTTTTGCTGTTCCGGCAATTCGTCGTAACGGAGACGATTTTGTGCGATCTTCAGGGCGCGATGCGAAACATCCATGCCGACGATTTCCGTAAACTGCTTTTCCGCTAACAATTTACGGAGCAGTTTGCCTTCACCGCATCCTAAATCAAGTACGCGTTTCGCACCGGACGCTTTGAGGCTCTCCGCCACCGCAGCCAAACGGAGCGCGTTAAGACGGATCGGTCCTTCAAGCTGCCCTTCTTCTTGTGCTTGTGTCGGCGTGTCGGTTTCTTCGGTATCTTCTCCAGACAGTTGCGTAAGTGCCTGACGCGTCAGCTGCCGCTGATGTTTCAAGTAGCGGCGTACGATAGATTCTTGCTCTGGATGCTCCGCAAGCCAATCGTTACCGTGTCTTGATAACTTTTCGATCTCCGCTTCGCCGACCCAGTAGTGCTTTTCATCGTCAAGCACAGGGATTAAGACGTAGAGGTGCGTGAGGAGTTCGCTTAGGCGACAGGTGTTTTCAAGCGTTACCGTAAAATAACGGCTTTGCCCCCAATCGGGGAAGTGTGTGTCTAATCCGTGTTGTGCTGCCGTTAGGGTATAACCCAGCGGCTCGAAGAGTCTTCTCAGCAATTTTTCTCCGCCGCGACAGGGTAAGATGGATAATCGTGCCTTTAAAGGGATAGCAGTTTCCACGAGTTGTGGGCGGTCTTTGCACTTGCCGGACAACGCGCTGCTAAACACGCGCGCGATGGCGACGCTCAAAAACGACGATGCAACGTAGGGACGATCACTGACGTATCCGGCCAATGCGAAGTTTTCTGCGGATTGCCCGTGGGGGCGGCGGACCAGTGCGACCGAATCGACATCAAGCAGCAGGGCTGCTGTGCATTTTTCGGTATCTGCTTCCGGGTAGAAGACGTGTGCCTGCCCGAAAGCGAGCTTAAAAGATTGCAGGCGTGCCGGGTGTTTATGTAACAGATAACCGAGGTCTGTTGCGGGAGAATGTGTCGTTGATAGTGTCAATAACATAGCAATGTACCAAGAAAGACGAACCGATATAAAATTAATCCATTAAGGCAGTATGTGTTACATTATATCTTCTTTTCTGTGCTTCGTCAAGTCTTTTGTAGAATTGGCAAGAGGTATTCAATTGTCGATTAATTGACATCTACAGGTATTAATTATACTTCAGTTGTCTCCGTTTTCTAATGCGTTATGAAATTTCACAGTATTTCACAGTAAGGATCCGAAATAGTTTTTCGGGAACCGCTACGAAGCGAGGTGTGGCAAGGGTTTTTCAGGTGTTGTCAAGTCTCTTAATTTTTTTCGTACCTGTGAAATACTGTGATTTTAGAGTTCTGGTCAGGGGACGGATGGTTGCTTAAGATACGCTTGATAGAGTTGACGCTTGAGGTCGGCATTGATTTCTTGCTGCGTTAGTTTATTGTAGAGTTCAAGTTTGTTATTCACGAAATCCAGTAAAATGTTATCAATCACCTCATTAAACTTATATTCTTTGTTCGTCTCCGTATTATCGCCTTCAATTACCTGCCGAAGTTCTTCGTTTTGATGCACTTTTTCGTGGATGGTCGCAATATCAACTTTATCTTCTGCTGTGAAGTCTGTCTGATAGGCATCGTTGAGCGCGTTAATGATATTGGAGAGGAAGTCTTGCTCCTGTTCCTTAAGTGCGCTGCCATCGCTGCCGATCCCCTCAAGCTCGCTATCTGTCGCTTCAAGGGAGAGCTGTAGACTGTCATGTGCTCTCTGCACACGAAATGAATCCAAGTCCACAGATGCCAAAACATCGTGCAGGTCCGGGTGACCGCGTTTCGGCAGTTTCTTGTTAAGACAACGTCCGAAGATGTATAACTTTCCCAATGCTATATCGGTGAAGGTAATCAACTGTGAGATGTATCCGTAGAGCCGAATGTAACTTTGCAAGATAGAACGGAATTCTTCGCGATCATTTGTTTCAAGTGTTGACCACTTCTCGACGACGCTATCAAGCGTGCTTTGTAACAATTCATCGGGTTGATTTGAATCGTAGAAGATACTGCAAAATTCCGCTATGGTCTCCGCATCATAAAGTTCAAAATCGGCCAATTGGTCTTGTAGGTCATACAACCGATTCGGGTCGGTTTCTTCGGCGAGCGTTGTGGTCTGATAGTACTGTTGGAATGCGGCTTGTATCTGTTCAGGTTCATTCACAAAGTCAAGTACCAGCGTATCGGTTTTGCCTGTAGCGACGCGGTTCAGACGGCTCAAAGTCTGGACACATTGCAGCCCGTCCAGCCGTTTATCGACGTACATCGTCTGCAGCAGCGGTTCATCGAAACCTGTTTGGAATTTGCTGGCGACAATCAGAATCCGATATTGCGGACTCTTGAAGGTGTCTGCAATAGAAGCACCCGGTGGTAAACCGTTCATGCCGTTTTCCGTGTAGTCCTGTCCGCTGTCGATATCGTGTACGGTGTCGCTGAATGCGACCAGACACCCGTAGGGTAGATTCAGCTCCCACATCTGTTTATCAAATTCTAACTTGTATTTGACACAGTGCGGTCGGGACGACGTGACTAACATCGCCCGTCCCTTACCTTCTATCGTTTTTGCTGTCTTTTCAATAAAGTGTTCAAGGATAATTCGGGTTTTGGTCTCAATGCTATGCGGTTGCAGGTCAACGTAATTGGTCAGTTTCCGCAGGGTCTGTGCTTTCTCGTACGCTTTATCCTCGGACACACTTTTAACCAGCTGGAAGTATCGTTTAAAGGTGGTGTAGTTCTGCAGGACGTCGAGCGTAAAACCTTCGCTGATACTCTGGCGCATTGAATAGACGTGGAACGGGATAAATTTTCCATCCGCATCCTTCTGTCCGAAGAGTTCTAATGTCTTGTTTTTCGGGGTGCCGCTGAAACCGAAATAGGAGATATGATCCTGCCTTCTGCGTTGTTCCATCTGCTCAAGGATCTGAGCGTCTATATCCGATACTTCGGCGGTGTCATCTTCTGCTATCTCTTCCACAATTCCTTTTGAAAGCGAGGCTCGGAGATTCCTTGCGGACTCGCCGCTCTGTGAAGAATGTGCCTCGTCAATAATCACGGCGAAGGTTTTACTTTTGAGTTTGCCGATCTCCTCGGCAATTACACTGAACTTTTGGATTGTTGAGATGATGATGGCTTTGCCCGATTCGAGGAAACCTCTGAGTTGTGCTGAATCCTTCTCAACGGCATAAACCACACCTTCAACCTGTCCTACCTGCTTAACCGTCTCTTGAAGTTGCTGATCCAGTAAACGCCGATCCGTCACGACGATGATAGAATCGAAGGGACGATGGGTATCCGTCGGAGATTGATAAAGATGTGTCAGGAGGTGTGCTAACCAGGCAATGGAGTTCGATTTACCGCTCCCTGTGGTGTGTTGGATCAGGTAGTTTTGCCCGACCCCCTCCTTGACAATCGCCGCCTTCAATTTACGGATCACGTCAAGCTGATGGTAGCGTGGGAAAATAAGCACGGCGTGTTTCTCATCTGTGACCGCATCAATTTTGGGGTCGTAAACCTTTTCTGTGATCTCCTGTTCATGGATAAAGTTGTTGATAAGCTCCATGAGGTTATCGGGATACAAGATGTCTTCCCACAGATAGGCGGTCTTGTGACCCTCTGGGTTCACAGGGTTTTCGATGTCTTTATTAAACGGAAAGAAGCGTGTCGCGTCTCTTTGCAAGTGCGTTGTCATTGAGACCTTTTCGTTGCCGACCGCGAAGTGCACCAGACATCGCTTGAATTGGAATAACGGCTCCCTCGGATCCCGGTCTGTCCGATACTGTTTCTCTGCATCGGTGACCACTTGACCGGTGAGGCTGTTTTTTAGTTCCATTGTTACTAAGGGTAAACCGTTGAGGAACAGCACCATATCGAGCGATTTCTCGTTCTTTTGTGAATACTTCAACTGCCGAATGAGGGAGAATCGGTTTTGTGCATAGAGGCGTTGATGCTCTGGGTTCATACCGCTGGATGGACGGAAGTAGGTTAAGTTAAAGTGACAGCCCCTGTCTTTGACACCTTTCCGGAGTACGTCTAACACGCCGCGTTTTTTAATTTCTCTGCTTACACGGTTGAGGAGTTTATCTGGTGTATCCTCGCCGTACTGGTGTTCCAATTTCTGATACGTCTCCAGTTGCGTCATCTGAATAAAGCGTAGTGTTTCACTGCGTATCAAGCAGCGCTCTTTATTGTAGCTGGGGGCTTGTAATGACCGGTAGTCCGACTGATTCAGCTGCTGTTCTATGTGTTCTTCAAAATCTATTTCTGTATACCTCGGCATGGTCTATACCTCGTTTCGGACATCTATTTTGCCGGTCACTGCTTCGGAGATGAGGGATTGGCGGTATTCTTTGAGGCGTTCAATTTTTCGCTGTTCTGCGGCTATCAATTCGTCAATCTGTTGTGTCTTATTATTCAAAAAGCCAGCGATTTGCCGCTGTTCGGAGTCAGGAGGTATCGGTAAGAATAGATTTTCAATTGATGGTTTTCCTAAGCCATATCTTGTAATTCCGTTTGACTCCAGCTCAAAATATCTTCTTGTTCTATCGGATTGAATAAATCTAAAAATGAACTCTCCACGACAAGCAAACGATTTAATCATTGTTAAATGATAACCACAGACAACATCGTCTAAATCGTCTTTGACATAAGTTGGCACACCAATATCATCTGGAGTCTCAGAATCTTTGGTAATTATAACATCGCCTTTCCGCAAAACAAATTTCGCAAACTCGCTTTCCTTACAACTACCCTTTTCCAAAACAGTATCAACTGTAATATAATCGTTGTAATAAACGTCCGTATAATTGCATAACCTGATCTGGATCTCATCTGGATAGATGTGTTTATCAACATTACTTGGTAATATCTTCGCGACGTATTTGAGTTTATCAACCTTCCAATGTGCTGGTATCTCCCCAATCCATTCCACGCCCGACGGTTTCATCTCTACATTTGGGTTGAGTCCCTTCGTCACAACTTGATTTATCAGTGCGGTGCGTTGTTCTTGGAGTAGTTCTGTCTGTCGTTCTTTGATGCGGATGAGTTCTTCAATTTGTTTGGTTTTGCGGTCGAGAAAGTTGGTGATTTGAGTTTGTTCTTGATAAGTTGGTATAGGAATTTGTGCATTCAGAATATCGTTAACAGCTGTCCGCGGCATTTTTGCTCCATAAGATATAGAATCGCAATATTCAATGAAGCAATTGGATAGCATCAAATAGAAAAGGTATTTACTCATACGTTGTAAAGTAGGTCTTATGACTATCATTTCACCGAGAGAGTACCCATCATATTTTGCATAGACTACCTTATTGAGATAGACACGAATTTTGTTAAATAACACATCCCCAGCTTGAAATTTAACACCAACTGCATCATAGAAACTATAAAAATCAAGCACTTTGCCGGTTTCCGATTCAACATTTTCAGGTGAAATTTTTATGGCATCTGTCTCAGGAGTAGATTTCTCACTTACAAGCGTTGAGATGTATTTTATTTTTTCTGTTTTCCAATGCGCTGGTATTTTTCCAATCCACTCTATGCCACTCTCTTTATATACAGGATAACGCTTCATAATGCCAACACCTCATTCAATAAGCCTTCACTTTTCCTTTCAAGTAATGGGACGAAGTAGAATGATTCACATATAAAAGCGGTAATACGGTTCATAGGGATCATTTGGCCCAATATACTTAAGTATTCGACCGACTTGACGGGTACAACGAAGCGTAATTGGCTCTCTACCGTCAAACTGTGCACTATTCCAATTCATTTTTGTCAATGCCAAAATTTCTTGAGCAAGATAAGGTGGTGTTGCAGCAATCTGATCACAGCGAAACCCTAAGGGCCTTGGCACATACATTCCCGGATAGGTGGAAAAAAAATCTACACTCCCCCTCGTGTAAAGCCCAAAAGATTCTCCTTCCAGGTCAAAGAAAGTTCCACGTAGCGGTGGGTAACGATTGCCACGAAACAATTGTATACTGGAGTCTGTTACACTTACAAAATCTGCCAACTCAGGTTCAATAGAGCAATCTCGCAAGGCTTCCTCGAAACCGGTAATTTCATCACTGTTGTGTTTTGAACTCTTATGAATGACAACCCGCGCTGGAAAATTTTTGTGTTCCTTCTGATAAATTTGCAAAGTACTTTTGAGCAAATTATGAGCATCCTCGGCAGATAAGTGAATTTGCTTATCGTCCTTCGAGATTTGTGCTGTACCACCTCGCAGAATAAGACCTTCTCCGCGCTCATTGAATACTTGTGCCGTACTAGTGAGTAGTCTTGTTTCGTCCAAAGTTTTATAAAAACTTACACCAACATAGCAGGCTGATAATTCTGATCGGTCATGCACCAATCGCCACGGTGTACCGCCCGCCTTATAATAAAGGGCCGTGTATAGATTCCACGCCCGGGTCGCTTCATCTTGAAATGATTTTTTATTTTCAGATTTCGTTTTAGATTTAGGTCGTTTGCTCTCATCATAGGTAGATGGACGGATAATTTGCGTCGGTTTCCTAAATCGCATGGCTTGTGCTTTAAGGAGGTCATGAAGAATGAACTTAGACGAAATAATCACAACCCCCGGGACCCTATCGAGTTCATCCGTATCATCGCCTGCCTCATCTTCTTGATCAAGATATTGGACTAAAACGAACGGAAAAGCACACACAAGAACATCTGCAATCGTTTTCTCTGCTAAATATTCAAGTTCATCTAAATACAGTTGAGCAATTTTTTGGAGAACCTCATCCGTTTTGGGTCCTTGACACAGTTTATCAAAGTAGTTCGGTGGGATAGCGCGTTGGAGTTGGTTATCCAACACAAAATCGGCACAGAGCGGCATTCCTTCGCCGAATCCGGGAAAGTGTGGAAAGAGGTTAGGTTGGCTGCTCGATTTGGCCGGAATTCCCACCCGACATTTTTTGAACCAAGTCACTATACCTTCAATAGTTTCAGGGGTACCAACAATCCCTAGCTTGATTTTTTTCGGCGCAAGAGGACTATCAAAATCAAAAGGGCCGTAGTTCATTAACCCAAACTTGATGTCTATATGCCTATCTGTTCCAAATTCTAGTTCTGGTTCATGAAAGAATTCTGTTTTCATTAATCAAGTAACTCCAATAGATTATCTGTTTCTCCTAAAATCTTAGCTTCATCTTCTTCCTCTGTATTGATCCAAACATCATCCGGAAGACCGATGTTGCTTCCCACTGTCACTAACTGTCCGAAACGCAAAAAAGGGTATTCCGATGAAAATAAATTCTGAGTTGACTGGCTGAGGTACTCCGCCCACATGAGCAATTGACCTAAAACTGCAGGGTTTCGATCCAGACGTTTAATACCTTGCAATAATTCGGCACGAAACTTGTGCTTACTGTAACCATCTGAGGTGAAATGATAAGTCGGAGAAATTTCCAAATACCATTCGTTCCTGAGTCGGAGAAAATATCCTTTGAAAGCTGAGTGGCGGCAGTATGTTTTTTGAGTCGGATCGTTTTTTTTACCGTATTGTTTGAAAACTTCTCTACTGGTTTTTTTCTTTACACTTTGATACGATACCTTACGTTTCCTTAGTTCTTTTGTCGGTCGAAAGTGATAGTGTTTGTGAGTCTTATTAAACTCTAACCCAAGAAGTTTTGTTCTTTCGCATAGGCACTTGTTGAGCAACTTGACAAATTGACGTTTTGTGTCTTCATCTTTACTATCTGCCCATTCACTCGTATCAAAACTTTTACACGTTCTCAAATCACAAATTGCGTCAAAAGGGGGTTCATCAAGTTTGTGAAAAGAGAAGATCTTCTTGTCGGTCAGTATCCATTCTGAACCAACCTTGACTCCCGTTGAGTTAAATTCTCTCCAAACGGCTCCCTCTTTCCGGTAGTTGGTGCCAGCGACATATATTTTCGGGGCAAAGGACGTTACTTTGAGCAGGTTTGTATAAAGTGTTTCTGTTTTCTGCGGAGGAGCAAAGTAAATGCCGGAATCCTTGGGCAATGCAAGTTTTTTTAGCGCAGCAGCACAAGAGACATCGAAACGATTACGTTGCTTGTTAAAGTGAACTTTACGCGTCTTTTGGACCGCGAGATCACTGAAATAATCTCTGATAGGAACCCAATAAGCTTCACTGGTATTAGGACGGCATACAACAAGAACAATAGGTACGTTACCTCGAAGCCAGTAGTCAAGATCTTTTTCTTCGCAACGATACTCAAATGAGTTGTCTGTTTCGGCTTGAAATGACCTAGTGGTTGCTTTGGCTTGAACTTTTATAATCATGTTAGTCATTTCACCTGTTGTTGGGTCACGGATTTCAATCTCGCCATCAATTCCCACATCAAATATGGAGGTAGCTCGCCAAACATATTCCATCTTTAGGACAATTTGCTCGATGAGGTTGGCTCCTTGCTGCCCTATAATGCTTTGTGATGTAACCTTTTTTCCTTGATTCATATTTGATAATCCCAAATTGTGCCTTAATCGATGATATTCTAAAGTTTGGACAATTTTTGAGCAATAGACATGCCGCCCCTATGGGGTTTAGCTTCCTAGCAAATGCCATTTCTATAAACATATCGCCCCTATAGGGCTTAGGTTCGGTGCATCTGCGTTTATTTTTTCTGAATTGCGTTTGTGCCTATCAAAGCAGATGCACGGGGGACCAACGGTTTCATAAGCTACAAAAACACAACTGGTTGCCTGTTAATCTGCGTTTAGTGCTTCTTGGAAGGCGTGGAAACTTTCAGCTATTGCGGCGTTTACGATCAATTGCTTGAGACGGTTGATATCTGTAATCGCTTCAAGCCTTGTTCTGAGTGCATCGGCATCTACATTCGAGAAGCGTTCAGTGAGAATGTTCAATGTGCTTTCAATACTCGTTTGGTGTGCCTCTTGTTCTCTGCCTCGTTCAATACCTTGTTGGAAGTAGTGTTCCGCCATGCTTTGCATAAGTTTTTCCTCCTCATCAGAGATACCCAAATATGGGGATGTCTCAGAAACGATTTGCTCTAACACCGCACGTTCTTCAACCGAACGCCGGAAAAAAATAAGTAGATAAAGATAGTAGATCGCTTGTTGCCACGCGGAACGCTCCGACTCCGGAAGACTCTGTAGATGCTCTCCGAAACGCAGTAGTGCCTCAACGAACGGTTCTATGTCCTCAGAGTCCGCCTCTTTCAGCACTGTTAGCAACCACCCAAACGGGTGATCCGATGCTACCAGCGTCTCATCCGCCGCACGCTTGACATCAAGCAAAAGCACATCAAATCTCGGTAAAAAACGACTCAGTGCCTCCGGCAAATCTATAAGCGTTTCCAGTGAAGGCAGCGTTTCCCATTTCTGTTCACCCGTGTAAAAGACGATGGCGATAATCGGCTGAAATCGCCACTCACCCATCGGCACTTCTTGTGTCATATACGCACGGCGTTGCCGCTCCCATATCTGACACATATAAGAAAGCAGACGCAAACCCATCGTCCGATCCACCGTGGATTGATGCTCCACAAGAATATAGATCATCACCTCCGATGCCGAAGCGTTAGCCTTCTCACGGAAGGGTAAAAGATACACCAAATCAGACATCTGTTGACGTAGGTCGTCAGAGATAAATGTGGTATTCTCGATCTTGACTTTATCAAAATCGAAATAATCAACGAGATAGCCAGCAACGATTTTCAGGAGACCCCGAAGGTTCTCAGTATTTTCTAAGAACCACTTCGCGCTTCGGTCTGGAAAATGTCTAAGAGACTTGTCCTTGTCTAAGGTAGAGATAAGGGTTTTTATATCTAAAATAGTGGCACCTACTTTTATCGCGTTATGTGCTTGTTTTCTTGTTTTATATTATACGACTTCTCGCCTGTTTTCTCAAGCTTTTTTCTGTACTTCTCTCTTACAAGAACACCTTATAATTCCAAAACTTCATTCAACAAACCTTCGCTTTTTCGCTCCAGGGACAGTATTTCATCAGCAATCTGCTTCAGGGAGCGCAGCGGTGTGTACTGGTAAAAATACCGATTGAAGTTAATCTCGTAGCCGACCTTATCCTTCTTCCTGTCTATCCAACTATCAGGCAGATACGGTTTCACTTCTCGTTGGTAGTACTTATCAATGTCTTCTGTGAGGGGAACGCGCTCGTGGTCCCGGAGTTTGGTATCGGGTTTCGGATTGCCCTGCTTATCTGTGACGATGTCGCCTGTCTCGGCGTCGATGAGCGGTCTCTCAACCGTTATTTTTGTATAACCGAAAAAGGCGTTTGGATAGATTTTAACGTGTTCAGTCTCTTGAAAGTCGGTATACAATTCTATCAGTTGATGGATATGGCTATCGGAGATAAAAGCGTTCTTTTGTCCGAGATTCTTTTTCATACTGTCATGGAAGTCAACGGCGTTGATGAGTTGGACCTTGCCTTGTCGCGCCGCCGATTTTCGGTTCGTTAGAATCCAGATATAGGTGGCGATGCTGGTGTTGAAGAACAATTTTTCAGGCAGCGCAATAATACACTCCAACCAGTCGTTTTCGATGATCCAGCGTCGGATTTCACTCTCACCGCTGCCGGCATCCCCTGTAAAGAGCGGCGACCCGTTAAAGACGATTCCGACGCGACTCCCGCGGTCCTCCATTTTGGAGAGCATAAGTTGTAGGAACAGCAACGCGCCATCGGAGGCACGCGGCGTCCCTGCTGAGAACCGACCGTTGGGGTTCCGCGCTTCTGCTTTTACCACCGCTTCGTCAGATTTCCAACTGACACCAAAAGGCGGATTTGTGATCATATAATCGAAGCGTTGTGCTTGAAATTGGTCCTCGGAGAGGCTGGATCCGTGTCGGATATTATCGGGGTCCTCTCCGGTGATGAGCATATCCGACTTACAGATGGCGTAGGTCTGCGCGTTCAGTTCCTGACCTAACAGCCGAATATCGGCATCTGGATTGATCTGTTCGCGGAAGTATTCCTTTCCAATTGTCAACATGCCGCCTGTCCCGCAACATGGATCGAAGATGCTACGGATAACACCCTGTCCACGCAGATCTTCGCGGTGTTCCGCAAACAGCAGCGAGACCAATAACCGCACTACATCCCGCGGCGTGTAGTGTTCTCCACTGGTTTCGTTAGACATCTCCGAGAATCGGCGGAGCAGTTCCTCAAAGACTTGTCCCATCGTGTGGTTGTCTACCTTATTCGGGTGCAGATCAACTTCGGTAAACTTATCGCAGAAGATGAACAGCCGGTCGTTTTTGTGCAGCCGTTCAATAAACCGATCGAGATTGAAGTTTTCGATGATGTCGCGGACATCCTTACTGAATCCGCCGATGTAGTTCTCAAAGTTGAGATGGATATTGTTCGGGTCATCTTTCAGCCGAGAGAGATCATATTGGGAAGTGTTATAGAAACGGGTGTTTGTCGCTTTCAGAATAATCGGCGGTAGCCTGTCTTCGGGGACTTTGCCACTGAACTGGTTGTAGGTATCGATGGCTTTCTCTTTTCGGTCGTCCTCGTCTAAGAGGCAGTCCAGTCGGCGCAGCACGAGGAATGGGAGGGTGATGTCGCCGTATTCGTGCGGTTTGAACAGTCCTCTGAGCACATCATCTGCCACATTCCAAACAAGATTTGCCAGTTCCTGATAATTTGCCATGCGTTTTCTTTTCTTTCTAATTGCTTTGAGGGTTTTGCCTTACATAATGATATGAGGTGTGGTCTGCCCGATTTTTAATCGGTAGTTGACTATCCGCCAGTTATGCTGCATCCTAAATGATTTAAGAGCATAACGATCAACGCGATAATCACAGGAATCGCGAGGAAACCCCAATTCGCCATTCTATCCATCCATTTTTCCATTTGTTTTATCTCCTTTGTCTGAATCTTTTCCTATTTTATACCATTTTCTCAAAAGATAAAAGAAAAAATACAATAAAAACACAGGATAAAACAGAAACAGCGCGAAGTTCTCTTCGGGTAAATTACGCAATCCGAGCCACAGTAAGCCTAAAAAAAGGATAAAAAACAGTCCTGGGGTGGTGAGTTCAATCAGAGATCTCTGCCAATAAGTGGTGCCCTTCTCTATCTTACCGAGAAATTCTGCCTCGTTTTTGAAGAATTTATATTCTAATACATCTTCCAATTGATTTAACGCTTTATATTTTCTTGAGTTGACCCGGAGGTAGGCATTTATGGACAAACACCGGATCCAAGACAAAGTTATTCCTAAGACCCCGAGACTGACGATCATCCATTCAACAGACACTATATCTACCAAGTCTTTGGGCAATTTATCAAGGTTCCGCAAGAGTGCTGAAAAAATGATGGTAAGCGCGGACATCACCAATAGATAGAAGCGGTTGGTTGTTGTTCGTCGGTTGCTGATGTTATTCGCCTGTTGTACTTGGAGTTTGTATACTTCTATTAACCTATCCTGTTTGCTGTCTAATTCCTCTTGCTTTTCGTCCATCTTAATGCGACCTCCGCTTTCGCAAAAATCTACCGCTTAAAATGCTTTAAGGGTCCCCAAACCCACGCCATACGGATATTAATTATAGCCCATAGTAGTTGTTATTTCTAATAGTCTTCCAGAGACATTCAATTGTCGGTGCAGGTTAGGAAATTGGAAGCGAATTCTAAGCGGAGTAGGTTGGGTTGAACGCAACTGAGAAGATAGATGTGCGACACCCAATACACGCCTATTCAACATATCGTCTCCACAATCAAGAACGCAGAGAAACCCAACTTCATAACGCAAGGCGTTCAGGAAAGCCGAAAGGCGTTGGGTTTCACTCGGTCTCTGGTGAATATGCCGGTCTTTGAAACAGTTTCGGTTTTCTCTGATTTGTATGCTTTTGGTTGTATCGGTTCAACCCAACCTACGATGTGATGGGAGAGTTTTTTCTCCCGGGTCTGGCGGTGAAAATCTAATCGAAAAGTGGACAATTGAATGACTCTGAATAGTCTTCAGGGCCATTCAATTGTACCTATTCACTTTATATATGTGAATTTTTTCGGCTGTAGGAGCGAGCTGTGCTCGCGATTTTTTCCTCACTTAATATCACATATTAAAGCAAACACGAGTTGATATTTAAAGTTTTTTGTTATTTTTATTGAAGAATTCACGACTCCTATACCCCTCTTATCCTGATAATCCCTAAATCCCATAAATCACAGTTCTGACAGATTCAACGATTGAATACCTCTGGCAAAATTTGTTTTAAACCGCAAAAAGCGGTATAATAGAATCAAGTTCCTTATCCAACCCTCTGCACGAAAAAAATCAAAGGATAAAATAAAATGGCAGATTTTGATTCGCTTTCATACACACCCGTATACCCGGGCCCGAATGCTGATGTGCTGGAAGCACAAGCACGCGTTTGCACAGGACCCCATCAGACGCGACCCTTAGGCGTGAACACATCGGATTCACCGCAACCGGCACCGATTTTTGAAATTATTTTAAAATCCATAACAGGTGAACTGCCGACATCGGATGCTGCATCATTGGCACAGATGGGTGCGTTTTTCGCGGCGATGACGCTCCGCGCCTACTTCCCAAAATCGACACAGTGGAGCCCAGCAGAAGCAGCAGCGTTTCGTAAATATCAGTCGGCATTGACAACACAACTGCCCCCGGAAATTCAATACCTCATGACCCCTGAGCAGCGTTATGTCCCTGTGAACGCAACAGAGGCGATCGTTGTGAAGGCGTTGGAAAAGATTTTACGGGCAAAACATTTAAGTTATACCGAAACGCGTGAGATGTGCGAAGCGATCCTCACCGACGCTGTTAATCCTGCGTTTAAAGCTGCTGCCCTTATCGGGCAACGGATGAACCGTGAAACATATCAGGAAGTCCGAGGTTATCTTGATGCATTCTTTGGGCCGGAAGCCGTTCAACCGATCGCTGTTGCGGCACTCACACATTTTGGGCAACCTTACGATGGCGCGACGCGCTATTTTCGTCCGACGCTGTTCGTCGCAACGGTGCGCGCTGCGCTCGGCGAGGCATCGCTCCTGCATGGTGTGGACGCAATGCCACCGAAAAATGGTGTGACAGAGGAGGCGATCTTAAAAGCACTCGGTGCTAATACGCAACTCTCGCTTACAGAGACCGCGTCCCTGATTACAGACGAATCGGTGGGGTTCGGATATATTAGTCAGCGCGAGTATTGTCGCGCCGCATACGATTTGCGTGAATTGCGGGTGCATATCAAGAAACGTCCGCCTTGGGCAGCGACAGAAAAAGCGCAGCAGTTCTTTTCGGCGCGGGGGTCGAATTATATGGTGCTTGGTTATTACCATATCGGTTACGAAAAACCGCTTTTGCAATTGGCGTGGGAACGCGGGTTTGATGCGGCTGTTGCTGTCAAAGGTGAGGAAGGCACAAGTCACTATGCGCTGCGCCTCGGAAAGCCTTCTACACCCGATAGGATGGCGGTTAATTACTCACAAGGCTTTCGGCGTGTAGATGATACGCGTCAAGATTTCTCAATGGATATAGACCCCGCGATTTATGGACTTGCACATACGCGGAGTCCGCGTCCGGAAGTCGTAAGTGCAGAAGCGTTTGCGGAATTAGGTGTAGCGGCTCTATCCGGCGAGAAAGGACATATCTACGATCGGATCCTGCTGAACACGGCGATGGTAGATTATCTATTGGGGATATGTCCTGACCCTGAAGTTGCGCTTGCGCGGACGCGATCGGTCATGGAAAATGGGCGGGCGTTGGCACATTTGCAGGCGTATATCAGAGAGAGTCATCGGGTCTAATATTTTTCTGGGCTATGATTTTTTGGAAACACGCGTTAGATAAAAAATTGAAGCCCGGTAGGTGCGGTTTTGCGGCGTACTCGCCCAAATGCGATCTGCATTCCTAACCGCACCGGGTTTTCGAAAAAAGACACGAAACCCGATAATTTCTTAAAACTAAATGGTCCTGGAAGTTCAAAAACAGAGGTTGCACAATGAAACTCGGATTTGTGAGTGCGATTTTGCCGGAACAGTCGTTAGCAGAAGTCGTCCAATTCGCTGCGGATACCGGCTTCGATTGCGTCGAATTGATGTGCTGGCCGAAAGGGAAGGCAGAACGGCGTTACGCGGGGGTTACACACGTTGATGTCGCGGCTCTTTCCGAAGCGGAAGTAGATAAAATCCTACAATGCGTCTCGGATGCGGAAATAACGATCAGCGGCTTGGGCTACTATCCGAATCCGCTAACGCCTGACGAAACGGAAGCGGCTATCTATAGCGAACATCTTAAGAAACTGATTCTGGCGGCAGAACGTCTGTCGGTGGACATCGTGAATACGTTCATCGGCAGAGATCAGACGCGCACGATAGATGCGAATTGGGACCGCTTTAAACAGGTATGGAAACCGCTCATCCAATTCGCTGCCGATCACGGTATCCGTATTGGCATTGAGAACTGCCCGATGTTTTTCACGGAGGACGAATGGCCCGCTGGTCAAAACCTCGCCTATTGCTCCGCGGTTTGGGAACGGATGTTTGCGGAGATTCCCGCCCCGAATTTCGGACTTAACTTCGATCCCTCACATTTCATCTGGCTCCAGATGGACTACCTGAAACCCCTTGTTACCTTCGCGGATCGGATCTTCCACGTGCATGCGAAGGATGTGCGGTTAGATAAGGCAAAACTTGATGAAGTCGGTATCCTTGCAACGCCGTTAGCGTATCATACGCCGAAACTGCCCGGACTTGGTGATGTTGATTGGGGAAGTTTCTTCTCCGTCTTGAGCGATACGGGGTACGCGGGCGCGGTCTGTGTTGAAGTGGAGGATCGGGCGTACGAGGGGACGTTGGAGACACGGCAACGTGCCTTGCGGCAGAGCCATATTTTCCTAAGACAGTTTATGGGATGAGTGGGTATGGACGTTAATTGGTTAGACGTAGAATGTGCAACGCTGGAAGAGACCGGATTACGCCGCCACCTCCGCACTGTCATGAGCGCGCCCACGGGAACAATCAATCTTGATGGACGCGAGGTTGTGTTGCTCGGTTCAAACAACTATTTGGGATTAAGTACACATCCAAAAGTGATCGCTGCTGCGATTGCGGCGACACAGACTTTCGGCACGGGTGCCAGTGGCTCTCGGCTTATCTCTGGGAACAGTGAACTTTACACAACGTTAGAAACTAACCTCGCCACAACGAAAAACACCGAAGCCGCGCTCGTTTTCAGTTCAGGGTATACTGCCAATACCAGTATCATCCCTGTCCTTGCAGGTGAAGGCGACCTTATCTTAAGCGATACTCTCAACCACGCCAGTATCATAGATGGATGCCGACTCAGCCGTGCTGCTAAGAAAGTTTATCGGCATTGTGATGTCGCGCACCTTAAGACTCTGCTATCAGAATCAGGCGGGTTTCGGCGGCGGCTTATCGTAACGGACAGCGTTTTCAGCATGGATGGCGATGTCGCACCACTACCCGATATCTACGAAATCGCTACGCACTACGATGCGATGTTACTGGTAGATGACGCACACGGGTTCGGTGTGTTAGGAGCAGATGGCAGCGGCACGGTTTCACATTTCGGATTGGAAGGGACAGATATTATTCAGATGGGAACGCTGAGCAAAGCTGCTGGCGCGCTCGGTGGCTATATTGCAGGGAGTCGCGCGCTGATTGAATTGCTTACGAACAGAGCCCGTGGTTTTATCTTCACGACAGGGTTGCCCCCTGCGACCTTAGCCGCAGCGAATGCTGCACTTGATGTGATGCGTTCTTCACCGCACCTGCGGCACGCCCTATTTTCGCATGCCAAACGTCTCAAAGCCGCGTTCGCTGATTTGGGGTATACCTTATTGCCGAGTGAAACACAGATCCTGCCTGTAATATTAGGGAATCCGCAACGCGCAACCAGCGTTGCAGACGCGCTACTTGCTGAGGGGGTGTTCGCCCCAGCAATCCGTCCCCCTGCAGTACCACCCGACACGAGCCGTCTAAGGGTAACTGTCATGGCAACACATACCGAAGCGGAGCTACAGCAGGCGATAGCTGGTTTTGCAACGGTTTTCCCGAAATCCTGTTAGCAGTTTATCGCTTGATTTTTTTGCCTTGCCGTGCTAAACTGGGGCAAATCCAAATAAAAAGCGAAGGATCAAAAAAAATGAGCACGAAAGCACACGTCATTGATTTTAGCAAACAAGACCCTATTGACCGCGGCACGGGTGTGAAAACTGTGCCGTTAGCTGGCAAATGGCTGGACTCCACTTCACTCACCAACGGCGTGACGATGTTTGAACCCGGCGCAGCAATTGCACGCCACTATCACAACTGTGATGAATCTGTCACGATTCTTGAAGGCGAAGCCTCTTGTGAGGTTGATGGTGAAGTCTTTACGATGAAAGCGTATGACACAACATTCGTTCCCGCTGGCATCCCCCACCGATTCTGGAATGAAAGCGATGCGCCGATGAAAATCTTGTGGATATACGCCTCTGTCTCCGTGACGCGAACCTTTACGGAGACCGGTGAAACGGTCGGACACCTATCCGCTGCGGATCAGGCGGTCGTTACGTGACGGCGGCTGAGGAGATTTGAAATGTCAGTAAAAACCTATATCAAGGACAATCAGGCAGGGCTTTGTGCATTGCTGCAGGAACTCGTGAGGATACCTACTGTCAATCCACCAGGCGAGAATTATGCCGAAATGGTTGCGCTCCTTGCGACGAAGTGTGAAGCATTGGGCATGGAAACTTGGATTGCGAGGGTTCCGAAGCAGCGCGCTGAGCAAGTTATCCCGAATGCCGATAGCCATCCGCGGCTAAACCTTATTGCGCGTTGGAATGTCGGCGCAGACAAAACGGTGCATTTCAATGCACACTACGATGTGGTGCCAGTGGCAGGCGAATGGCGTTTCGGCGATCCGTTCAGCGGTGAGATCGATGATGAATGGCTCTACGGGCGCGGTGCCGACGACATGAAGGATGCCATCGCTGCCCTCTTGTTTGCAATTGAGGCTGTCCAAGCAACTGGCACTGAACCGAACTTCAACATCGAATGTTCGTTCACCTGTGATGAAGAGACTGGCGGACAATTGGGAGCAGGCTATATTGTTGAAACGGGTTTAGTGAATGCGAACTACGTCGTCAGCTGCGAGGGCGGTTCGGTGTTGAACATCGGCAATGGACATAACGGTGTGCTCTGGTTAGAAATTGAGGTTAAAGGCAAAGCGGCGCACGGGTCGCGGCCTGATAGGGGGATAAACGCATTTGAGAAAACCGCCGAGCTCGTAACAGCACTCCAGCGGGTTAAACGGAATTTGAAGTCGCCGGAACGCGCGTTTAAACTTCCTGATGGCAGGGATCGCTATCCGACGTTGAACATCGGCGGCACGTTTCGTGGCACTGATGGCGACAAAGTCAACACTGTTCCAGCGAGCCTCACGTTTTCAATTGATCGGCGGATTACGCCGAACGAGGAACTTGAGTTTGCTGAATTGGAATTACGGGAAGCGATTTCTGGGGCGTGCCAATACTATCCAGATTTGGAGGCAGAGGCGCGGGCGATCTTACGGATTGAGCCGTGTTTAGCAGATACTGCCTCACCGATAGCGCAGGCGTTCGCGGATGCAGTACAGATCGTCCGTCACAAGGCTCCGAACTTTAAAGGCACTACAGGGTTTACGGACTTGCACTATTTCGTGAATAAAGGTTTGCCCGGCATCGGCTACGGACCGAGCGGCGAAGGAGGGCACGCCATTGATGAACGCGTACATATCCCCGATCTCGTACGGACCTCCGCTATCTATGCAACCTTTATGACCGGAGCAGAACTGTAAGCTTGAAACATGGATAACATATAACCGCGATCAAATATCCTTTCAATAACGAACATTAGACCGGCTCGCTCAAGAGAAAAATGCGGGTGTTGACCAGTGAAGAAAAGATTCCAACGCTACATTGAAAATTTTACCTGCACACATTGTGGCACTGAGGTCATAGGAGACGGCTATACCAATCACTGTCCAGAATGCCTCTGGAGCCGACACGTCGATATCAACCCCGGTGACCGAGCTGCATTTTGTCAAGGTATGATGGAACCGGTCGGGTTTACTGTAAAACACGGCAATTATATTCTGACGCATCGCTGCACGATATGTGGCATAGAAAAAAAGAACAAAACATCGAAAAATGACAGTTTTGCGGCTATCCTGATCTTACAAGGAGACATACGATGAATAAAAAACGCGTTCTCACAATAGGGGCGATCTCCGTTGTGACTGTTGCTGCTATCGTTCTGGCGGTGGTGTTGCATTCAACCGCAGACACACTCAAGCAAACGCAGGCAGAATTGACGACTGCGAAGACCGCATTGCAAGAAACCGAAACGACATTACAGAAAACTGAAACAGCGAAAGCAGAGCTGGAAAAGCAGTTAGCTGACACCCAAAGCACGCTGGCGGAGACGCGTTCGGAACTCGATCAGACGAAAGAGATATTGCAAAATGCAAGCGCAGCCACCCGAAAAATCGCCGAGGAACGGCATACACTTCAGCAGGACAAGCGTGCGCTTGAACGCGAAAAAGACGGGCTTCGCGCGAAACTCACCGAGATAGAATCCGAATTACAGCAGATCCGAGTGCAATCGCAACGTTCAATTACGGCAATCCAAGAGAGGTTTAAAGATACAGTCGGTGCCGTATTAGATGAGGCAGGACGGTTGAGACTTGATGTCAAAGGGAAAATCCTGTTTGAAACGGGCAGCGCGATTCTCAGCACGGAGGGCAAATCACTGCTTGACGCGATTGCGGAAGAGGTGTTGCTTAACATAGACTATTCAGCGTACGCCATTCGGGTTGAGGGACATACGGATAATACGCCTATCGGGGGCGACGAACTGCGGAACTGGAATCTTTCAACCGAACGCGCCATCGCGGCGGTGAAATACTTGCAGACGCATGCCGATGTGAGTGCGGAACGGTTGGCAGCGACAGGATACGCCTTCTATCAACCCATAGATACTGCCGAAACACCAGAGGCAAAGGCGAAAAATC
The DNA here is from genome assembly GCA_963668035.1 of Candidatus Poribacteria bacterium. Classification (GTDB taxonomy): domain Bacteria; phylum Poribacteria; class WGA-4E; order WGA-4E; family WGA-3G; genus WGA-3G. The sequence goes on from OY764073.1 coordinate 5,082,491, forward strand.
GGCGGATCGAAATTATACTCGTGCCACCACAAGATTTTTTGTCTGAATTGCTGACATCACTCCAAAATGTGATGGCATCTATTCAAGCCAAAACCTCTCCGTAGGGGCGAGGTTACCTCGTCCGTACGACACTTACTTTCCAATTGCGCGTTTGATTTCAACGACGAGTGCTGTCGCCTGTTTGATCAATCGGTTCGTTTCATCAATCTGTTCAAGGATCTGCGCGTTGGTCCACGAAACGGAAGCGAGGTAGCGCAATTCATCTGGGTTGTTCAAGGTTTCAGCACCGATTGCAACTTGAAGTCCGCTTGTGGTGATGTGCCGCATCCCGGCGTTCACACCAACCCCATCAAATTCTAAGTGCATCGTGATGTCGCCTCTTGCGAAAGCCGGTTGGAACGTCTTGCTCAGCCCGACACACACGCCTACAGGACGTTCTGCAGACGCGAACCGCTGTGTGCCAACGCCGCCGTGCAAGGAAAATAGATGTATCCGTGGTAAATTAAAGGTTTTACTAACGGCGAGAAAAACGGAAGGCGTTTCCGAATCCGATCCGAAAACATTGTTGCCGAGTTTCTCTATACCGATTGCGACGCTCGGAATGGCCCCCGTTTCGGGTTCTTTTAAGAGTTGTAGCTTCAGACGTGCGGTCCGGTTAGAAAACGATTCTGAACCGTGTTCGTGCGATAGATGTGTCAGCCCGATTTCAAGTCGGTCAAACAGTCCGAAGTTAAGACGGATCGCAGCGGCATCCCCAAGGTGGGTCGTGGAACGGTCCGTCATCCGTTGTTGGAAACCGAGATAAACGCCTGCCTCAAAAATACCGTGTTTCAGTACCCGACCCGTTGGCATATCTACCAATCCGCTTCCAGTCAACACTTCGCCCCTGACAGGGGTAACAAGAAAAACAATTAAGCAGAGCAAGAAGGTGTATCGCAGCATTGATGTTACTCCATATAGCGGATACCGGAAGCCGTGCCGATGATGATTTTATCAGCGCGGTTGACAAAAATCCCGTTCTCTACGACCCCCGGAATATTGTTTAGCTGTATCTCTACTTCTTCCGGTGCGGGGATACCGTCAAAGTGGCAATCAAGGATATAGTTGCCGTTGTCGGTGATGAGTGGCGATGCGTCGGTGTTCTGGCGTAGCGTTGATTTCCCGCATATCCGATTGACAGCCGTTTGTGTCGCTTCCCATCCGAAGCGTACGATTTCTACAGGAAGTGGGAATATCGTGCCGAGTACGCGCGATACCTTGCTTTCATCAACAATAATCAATATCTCTTTAGACGCATTAGCGATGATCTTCTCTCTGACGAGCGCGGCACCGCCCCCTTTGATGAGGTTAAGGTGTGCATCTACTTCATCGGCACCGTCAATTGTTAGGTCAATCGTAGGGTGTGTGGCGAGTGTTGTGAGCGGTATCTTTTGGGCCACCGCGATTTTCTCGGTTCCCTCGGAGGTGGGAATACCGACGATATCAAGCCCCTCGCGCACCAGCGCGCCGAGTTTCAAGAGGGCATAGTAGACAGTGGAACCTGTTCCTAATCCTACGATCATACCGGATCGGACGACTTCTGTCGCTTTTTCTGCAGCTGCTTTTTTCTGGTTTTCGGTGTTCATGATACATACAAGTTTATCAGAAGATTCTCTTGAAATCAAGTTTTTATAACACACAAAACATTTGATTCTTTTTGCCCGTTGTGCTACAATATCTATCATGAGAAAGAATACTCGCCATACCAGCTTGGTGGTTGGACAATTGGTTGCTGAACCCGGTACTCGGGTGAACGGACACCTCAAGGTTGGGACGCTGCCTGACGGAACGGCTGTTCGACTGCCTATTGTCCTCATCAACGGGAGGTACCCCGGCAAAACACTTTATATTCAAGCCATTAGCGACGGAGATGAACTCAACGGTATTGCTGTAGTTCACAAAATTCTCCGAACCGTCGCGCCAGAGCGGTTACACGGCAAGCTTATCATTGTGCCGATGGTTAACTTCCACGCGTTTCATGCGAAACAGGCACTCAGTCCTGTGGACAGTCGCAAAATGAACCGCTGTTTTCCCGGCAGAAGCGACGGGACGTCAAGTGAACGGATCGCTTATCATCTTTTTCAACGTGCTGTACAACAAGCCGACTACTGTCTGGATCTGCACCAAGGCGGCGTGCATCCGATGATAGACGAGGTACGCGTCCGGGTTGGCGAAAAACATACACTCCACAAGGCGTGTCTTGAACTTGCGCGCGTCTTCGGTATTGGACACATTCTCAATCAGAAGGGGCCCAAAGGGCAACTGGCACAAGCGGCGCCGGAGGTTGGCATTCCAACGATTGATCCAGAGTTGGGCGGCACCCACGGATGGGATGCAACCAGCATCAAAAAAGGCGTGCGCGGTGTGCTCAATGTGCTACAATACTACGGTTTTATTGCTGGAACGCCAGAGATACCTGAACAGCAAATCGTTGTCAAAAAATTTGTGCCGCTCATCAGTAATGAAGGCGGTTTTGTCTATTATAGAGCCGAATTATATGAGCAGCTAACAGCATCTCAGCCGGTCGCTGATATTTGTGATGTTTTTGGCGATGTCCGAGAGGCCATAACTTCACCGGTTGACGGTGTTTTCTGGGCAAAACCTGTTTATCCGATGGTTGCGAGCGGCGGTATCGTTGGCAAAATCGGCGCGCCGATAGGGTATCTCTAAGCTTCAATAAGGAGGAAACGGCTTGCACAAACAGAATCGCAAAGCCTTTATTAAGGAAATGGAACGCGGCGGTGTTGCTATCTTCGCCAGCGCACCGACTGTAAGGTGGAACCACGACACCGAATATCTTTATCGCCCGGATCCGAACTTTTATTATCTTACGGGATTTGAAGAACCGGAGTCAATTTGCGTCATCGCCCCGGAACATTCAAAGCATCAATATATCCTGTTTGTTCGTCCGAAAGACAAACAGGCAGAAATCTGGAACGGCAAGCGTGTCGGTGTTAAAGACGCGCGTAGATACTATGGCGCAGATAAAGTTTATCCGATAGAAAAGTTCAGTGAAAAGATCGGGAAATACCTACAGGGTGCCAAAAAGCTTTACTATACCCTCGGTTCCAATGAAGATGTTGATACAGAAATTCTTAGCCTGTTCACGCGGTCTGTCAGGTCACGCATTCGTTCAGGAAAAGGCATTGACACGTTGATTGATCCGAGTCCTATTCTCAGCGAGCTGCGCCTCATCAAAAACGAGACGGAGCTGCAGTGCATCCGGCACGCAACAGAAATTACCGTAGCCGGTCACGTTGCAGCGATGAAGGCGGTTCGACCGGGGATGTATGAATACGACTTAGAGGCACTCGTTGAATCCACGTTCCGTATGAACGGTGCTCGGGGTCCCGCTTTTCCGACTATCGTGGCAAGTGGTAGCAACGCGACGACGCTCCACTACACAACAAATGACTGCCAAATTGAAGATGAAACGCTTGTACTTATTGACGCGGGTGCGGAGTCCGGTCGGTATTGCGGCGATGTCACCCGAACTTTTCCAGCAAACGGCACTTTTACTGAGGCGCAAAGAGATATCTATCAGCTTGTGCTTGAAGCACACCATGCGATTATTGACGGTATCCGTCCGGGGGTTTCCATTGACGAACCGCACCAAAAATCTATTGAGTTGCTAACTGAAGGGATGCTCAGTCTCGGTCTGCTAAAGGGGAAAGCTGAGAAGCTGATAAAAAAAGACAAATACAGGCAGTTTTACATGTACCGGATCGGACACATGCTCGGCTTAGATGTCCACGATGTCAATTGTGTCCACGAAGCGAACGGCGATTTCAAGACCTTCCAGCCCGGCATGGTGATGACGATTGAACCCGGCCTTTATGTCGACGTGGGGACGAAGAATGTGCCGCCTGCGTATTTAGGTATCGGTGTCCGCATAGAGGACGACATCCTCGTCACCGAATCGGGGTGCGAAGTCTTAACAGATGGTGTCCCGAAAGAGATTGACGAAATAGAAGCACTTGTGCGTGGAACAAAAGCGTAGGTATGTGCATGGATCCGGTTACCCCTTCTATCCAAGAACTACAATCCCGTTTTGAGCTTGTCCCTGATGCTTTTCATGCAGATGCGAATCTGGTGAGACTGATTGCTGAGGCGCATCGGCTTCAACACGCCTATCTGTTTAACCCGATCTTTGCGACCGAAACCTCACTCATTGATCCACTACCGCATCAGTTCATCGCTGTCTATGAGCATCTATTGCAGCATAATCCTTTGCGGTTTTTGTTAGCTGACGATGCCGGTGCTGGCAAAACGATTATGACAGGCCTCTATATCCAAGAGGCGTTACTCCGGCGGCAAATTGAACGCGTCCTAATTGTCCCACCCGCGGGCCTGATTGGCAATTGGGAACGTGAATTAAGGGTCTGTTTTCGACTCCATTTCCGCATTCTGTCGAGTACGGACGCAGCAAATACAAACCCGTTTGCTGCTCCAGAAAATCGCTTAGCCATTATCAGCCTTGATACATTACGACAAGAGCGGATGCAGAACTATCTCCTTGAAGCCCAAACCTATCATCTCGTTGTTTTTGATGAAGCACATAAACTTTCTGCACGATATGAACCGGATGGGACAACACACAAATCAAAACGGTATGAACTCGCCGAGCAGATAGCGGCGCAACAGAAAAATCTGTTACTGCTCACAGCAACGCCACACATGGGGAAGGATGATGCCTACTATTTTCTCTGGCGACTGCTCCTGCCTGAACACCTTGCTGCACAAAAAGCATTTGAACGGCTACCTGACAAAGAGAAGTCTAAACATCTACTCCGGCGCATGAAGGAGGAGATGGTTACCTTCGATGGAAAACCTATCTATCCGCCGCGGCGAAGCCGAACTATCGGCTATCCACTCAAGCAAGGAGATATAAGCGAGCAATCTTTGTACGATGCTGTCACTGCGTATTGTGAGAAATATTTCGATCTGGCAGGTCAATACAACCGAAGCGCAGCAAAGATGGCGATGATGGTGTTACAGAGACGACTTGCCAGTTCAACGTTTGCTCTGCTCCAGAGTCTGATCAGACGTGCAGAAAAACTCCAAATCACCCTTGGTAACCTCAAAGATGGCAGCTTATCAACGAAAGCATTGGAAAAAGCACAAGCAGAACTTTCGGATGTGGATGTCAGAGCGGAAAAGACAGGTGATGAAGAAGAACTTATTGATGGGAAGGAGGAAGCGGAGAGTTTTGATGAAGACCTTGAACGTGCAACCGCCGCTGGCTCCATCGTTGAACTTGAAACTGAAATTGAACACGTTCAGCATCTCGCCGAACTCGCGAAGACAGTTTACAACCTGAAATCTGAGAGTAAGTTTGAAAATCTCTGGAACGCATTAACCGAATACGCGGACACAAAAGTCCTCATTTTCACCGAGCATCGCGACACAATGCTTTTTATCACTGAACGCTTGGAGGCGTTGGGTTATACAGGTCAGGTTGCCCAAATCCACGGCGGCATGAGATACAGCGAACGCGAAGAACAGGTCGAATTCTTTCGGGACCCGAACGGCGCACAATATCTCGTTGCAACCGATGCAGCAGGGGAAGGTATTAACCTACAATTCTGTTGGCTCATGGTCAACTACGATATTCCGTGGAATCCTGCTCGGCTTGAACAGCGGATGGGACGGATTCACAGGTATAAACAAAAACGCACGGTGGTTTTGCTAAATCTGGTTGCTGAAGATACGCGTGAAGGGCGTGTGTTGAAAGTGCTGCTGGAAAAGATGCAGAAGATGCGTGAGGAGCTAAATGACGATAAAGTCTTCGATGTGATCGGACAACAGTTCAGTCAGATCGCTTTGGAGGAGCTTATCACGAAAGCCATCACGGAAGATCAAACCGATGCTGCAATCCAGAGGATCAACACGCGGTTCACACCCGAAAATGTCCAAAAGCAGCTTGAAGGACAGCAGAAGTCGGTGGTCCCCAACGAAGTCAAACTTTTACTCGGCACCGTCCAAGAACAGCGAGAATCCGCTGAAACGCTTCGTATGCTGCCCGCGTATGTCCGAAGTTTCTTTGAAGATGCCGCACCACTGCTCGGCTATCGGATTGATGGAGACGCTGAGGCAACTTTTAAGCTGTCCGACTGTGCTACGTCTGTTCAAAATGCCATTGATGAATACCCGCCACATCTCCGAGATCAACTAACGTTTTCACGCGAACTTGCACTGCCGGTAGGATATGAGAAACCGGAGGCGATTTTTCTGCACCCCGGCGAACCGATTTTTGACACAGTCCGTGCCTTGTTTTTGGAAAAATTCAATACCGAAGGCGAGCGTGGGGCAGTCTATTTCGATCCGCAGGCGGATGAACCGTACCTATTCTATTTAGCCAGAATACCGATAATCCGACAAACCGATGACAAGCCTCACGTTCTTGATGAAATGCTTGTCGGAGTCAAGTGCTTTGCAGATGAACGATATGAGGAAACACCCGCGCATCTGTTGTTGACCTTAACGCCACGAACAGAGCAACAGAATATGCCTATGACTCTGTCCGCTGAATGGCTTGACCTTGCTAACAAGGTGGATCCTGTTAAAAAATTCGTCTGTGAAAACTTCGGAGATCCTAAGCTCCGCCATATCCGCGACGCGCTTCAGACCGAACTGGAAGATAAGACAGAACGAATCAAGATTTCATTTAACATAAGGAAAGGGGAGCTTCTTAAACAACGCGCTAATCTCAAAACAGCCATCGCCAAAGGCGTGCCTGCAGCACAGACAAAACTGAACACTTGTGAACGGGAACTCAATGCCCTTCCCACGAAACGCAAGGCAGCGGAAGCGAGGCTCATTGCGGAAATTGAAAACATGCAATTAGGGCCCGTAACCGTCTATGTTCGTGCCTTTGTCGCTCCAGGACCCATTGATGAGACAGTACCGACGCGGACACTCCGAGATGCCGAAGCGATCGCGATCAAAACTGCCATAGCGTATGAAAACAGTCGCGGTGCCGAAGTCAAAGATGTCTCCAACCCGAGTCTCAAAAAAGGGTTTGACTTGCAATCCAGACACCCAAATGGTGAAGTGCGTTACATTGAAGTCAAGGGGCGGACAGGCATTGCGAGTGTCGAGTTGACAGCAAATGAATGGCGGCAAGCCGCCAATCACCGAGACCGCTACTGGCTCTATGTTGTCTATCATTGCGACACTGAACCGCGGTTATACCCGTGTCAAGACCCTTTCGGCAATCTCATTGCAAAAGCGACAGGAAGCATACGGATTAATGCCAGTGACATTCTGACAAAAGCGGATTAGGTTGTGCATCGTTAGATAGACACAGGCTAACAGCCTATGCTACGTAGCATAACCTGTTAGGTTGTGCATCGTTAGATAGACATAGGAGACCAACGGTTTCATAAGCTACAAGGAAGGTATAATCCCGAAAATCCTTTAATCTTGTAAATCCTGATTCTGACAATTTAACAATTGAATCGCTCTGGAGGGTGTGTAAAGTTTTTGGCAGCGGTCCGTCACGCAATCTGTCGGACTGTAACCTCTTTAGCCCTGTAAGGGCGATATGTTTATAGAAACACGTGAGACTAACCATTCTTTAGCCCTGTAAGGGCGATATGTTTATCGCGTTGGATCAGAAGGGAAATACATATTGAAGAAACACCCAAGCAAAAACCCCCTACAGGGCTAAGTCTCTGTTTTTCAACCGCAGTTCTATAAACATAATTAAAAAATACCCAAGCAAATAAACCCTACGGGACTAAAGAGCGGACGCTGCCAAAGAAAATTGATTTTGGACACTTCTGCGCCGAAAACTTTACGCACCCGCTCTGGATATATTCTTGACTTATCTTGCACAATCGGATATAATAAGGACAACTGAAGAACATGAGCAGCTCCTGCGAGAAATTAATCAAGAATTGCAGGCAGAAGGTTACAGAAAATGGACGTTTTACAGATGACGGATCTTGAGATTTATGAACTCGGCATCAAGGAACTGACAGAACAACTTCGCCCCGCGTATGCAACACAATTCCTCCAGTCCTGCAAACCGCGCGACTATGATTGGACTGCGGAACGACATAAATGGATGGCTAACGACCCTGATATCCATACGCTTGCAAAACGGATCCAACAAGGAGAGGCATCGCGGAAAGCGGAGGAACGTATCAAAGCCGAACGGATCGCCGCGTGGCGCAAGGGGATATTAGAACTCACTGACATTGAAATTTATGAACTCGGATTTAAAATCCTTGCGGATGAACTCAAGGGCTACGGACTGTTGAGGTTTATCACACAGCATTTCAAACAACTATGAAGTTACGGAAGGGAAAACTAAATTGCCACGTAGACTCATTGAAGAAGCCTTTCCACTGAAAAAAGTCTCCGAAGACTCAAAACACGAAAAGAATGTACGCCACGGTCACATCTCTACACTCCATATCTGGCCTGCGCGGCGCCCTCTCGCCGCGTGCCGCGCCGCGACAATAGCGACTCTGCTACCGGATCCCGCCGATGCCCCTGACAAAATGAAAGAAGAATACACACGGCTTGCGGGTTCACCCCTGCCGGAAAAACAGCGTACATATCTCTGCGAACTGATTGAATCCTTAACCCGTTGGGGCGACGAAAACGGTCATGGCGATTGGGATAAAAAAGATCGGGAAGGACGCTGGCTCAATAAACTCCGTATCGCCAGAGAGCTCATCTTAATGGCTTATGACGGACAACCCCCGAAGGTTTTGGATATGTTCGCAGGCGGTGGTGCGATTCCGCTTGAAGCGATGCGACTCGGTTGCCAAGCGATAGCAAACGACTATAACCCTGTTGCTTGGTTTATTCTCAAATGCACATTGGAGTATCCGCAGCGGCTCGCCGGAAAGACGCATCCGCTCCCTGATTTGAATCTTGATGAAAAACCGGATCTAAAAAGCGGTGATCTCGCCGACCACGTCCGGTTGTGGGGACAGTGGGTCTTGGAAAACGCCCGCAAAGAACTTCTAAAATACTATCCAGTCATTGACAACAAACCCACAGTCGCCTATCTCTGGGCGAGAACGATTCCGTGCCAAGATCCACAATGTAAGGCGACGGTACCGCTGCTCAAGACATTATGGGTCTGTAAAAAGGCAGAGAAAACCCTCAAAGACACCCCCGAAAATCGAAACCGTCGTGACTTCCTCCGACTCAAAAAAACAAGAAACCAGACGAAAGTTGTTATTAACAGTCAGCGCGCCCTCAAGCTCTGTCCTGATCCTGAGACAAAACAGGTACGCTTTGAGATTATTACACCGGAAAATATTGACGATGTTGGCGAACCTACAATGTCTGGCGCAACAGCGACCTGTCCATTTTGTGGTTCACAGCAGCCAACGGACTATATCAAGCGATGTGGACATGAAGGCAACCTCAAGGCACAGATGACAACAGTTATCTATCAAGAGGAATACGGCAAGGAGTACCGCCCTCCTGCACAAATGGAAATTAATGCCGCGGAAATACGGCAAAAAGTATTAGAAGTGGTTGCCAATCAAATTCCACACGGGATACCTGATGAGCCCTTACCTCCAAGCGATAAATCAGGAGCTGGGCGAGCGTTTACAGTGCCACTCTACGGTTTCAAAAAATGGTCTGATCTGTTCACGGATCGACAGTTATTGGTGTTGATGACTTTTGTGAAATGGACGCGAGCGACGCAAGTTGAAATGGATAAAATTGGGTATCCCATAGGATGGTCGGAGGCAATTAACAGATATTTGGCAATTAATATCAATAGACTTGCTTGTTATAGTTCAATGCTTTCAATCTGGGTTGTAGTAGGTGAATGTCAGGGGCAGACTTTCGGCCGTTACGCGATGCCAATAACTTGGGATTTCTCCGAAATTAATCCATTTTCAAACAGCACAGGTGATTTCTTAGGCGGATTGGATTGGATCCAACGTTTTCTGAATCACGTACTGAAAATCAGAAACAACTGCTCCCCTTGGATTAGCGGGCAATCGAGTAGGAACCTGACAGATCAGGCGGCTGATGCTATTATTACCGATCCGCCTTATTACGACGCAATCCCCTACGCAGATCTTTCTGATTTTTTTTATGTATGGTTTCGTCGCTCAATTGGTGATCAGTTTCCTGATGTGTTTAGTGACCCGCTTACACCAAAAGTGGATGAACTGATCCAACATTCTGGACGCTTTGGTGGTAATAAGGAAACAGCAAAAGTATTTTATGAAAAAGGCATGGCAGACAGTTTCAAAGAAGCCTGCACTTCACTATCGGACGATGCACGAATGGTGGTAGTGTTTGCCCACAAAGATCCAGAGGCATGGGAAACGCTTGTTAAAGCAATGATTGCTTCTGGACTTGTTGTTACAGGATCTTGGCCGATTGACACTGAAAGGCAGGGCGGGCTTAAAGTGAAAATCGCTGCACTCGCGACTTCGCTTTGGATGGTCTGCCGAAAGCGTCCGGCAAACGCGAAACCCGGACATTACGGTAAAGTCAAACGCGACATGCAAAAACGGATTACCGAACGCCTCCGCTATTTCTGGGATGTCGGCATCCGAGGTCCCGACTTCGTCTGGGCAGCAATCGGACCCGCTTTAGAAAGCTACTCCAGCTACACAGAAGTCAAACGTATGGATGGACAAGCGTTCACTGTAACCGAATTCCTCACAGAAGTGCGGCGAGTAGTGACCGACTTCGCATTGGGACAAATTCTGCACGGCACAAGCACAGAGGCATTGGACGAATGGACGCGCTACTATCTGATGCACAAAGACTACTTCGGCACAGAGGACGCGCCCGTAGGCGAGTGTATCCTATTGGCACAAGGGTACGGTGTTCCACTTGACGATCTGCGGGCAGCGCAAGTCGGTATTTTAAAGAAGGCACGCTCTGGGAACGCGCTCAAACTCTTGGGACATACCGAACGCACTTCAGACCGAGTCGGCTATACCCACACGTCAGGCAGAATCCCGATGATAGACATGATCCATAGAATCATGATACTCTGGAATGCGGGTGAAAGCGCGCACATCAACGCCTATTTCCACGAGCATGGTCTTCAAGAGAACCCGCTTTTCAAGGCTGTCGTTCAGGCACTCATTGAGACGAGTCCGCAAGGTGCCAGCGAAAGATCGCTTTTGGAAACGCTCATCAATTACGAACCGGGGGAACCGGGCAGTGGCGTTTCATCTCGAGGACAGTCCACGGGTGAAAACGAACAGCAGCTCACATTTGAGGATATGCTGTCAAAGTAGTCGAATAAAAATAAAAAATAAATTTGACTTTCAACATTATATATGTTATTTTATACATACTAATTGAATTATATTAAGAAATCAAAAATATAAAAATAACCCTTCAGCCAGACAAATCGGAGAAAAATATAACGCAGATTTTTGCGTACAAAAAAAATTAAGGTGCCCTTCCGAGCAAACTTCTTCACCAAAGCAGGTAAAATTTTTGACAATCAATAGGAGACCCCAGATGAACGAAATAATGCAAGAACAGCTGCCCGGTAGGTTCGGTTTTGCGGTGTACTCACCCAAATGCGACGTGCATTCCTAACCGCACGGAAACCCCTTAAAAAAAGACGTAAAACCCAATAATTTCTTAAAATTGAATGACCCTGGGGAAACCGATTTTTTCTATTGACATCGAGTGCGAATTGTGTTAGACTACACTTTGTAAATGGATTTCTAACCCTGACACTTTGCAAGGAGGACCTAAAAATGACAGATCAAGAATTTCGGAATATGCTGCTTGACACATTGACAGACATTAAGGAACAGGGCAAAGAACGCTATGACCGTTTAGAAAAACGGCTTGATGTCATGGAAGCACAGCGGAAAGAGGATAATGACCGTTTAGAAAAACGCCTTGATGCCATTGAGTCACAAGCCAAAGAAAACAGTGACCGTTTAGAAAAACGGCTTGACGTTATTGAGTCGCGCGTGGGCGGGCTGGAACGCGATGTTGGATGGATCAAGGGAAAACTGGAGGGTAAGCAAGAGGGGAGTAGTAGAATATTGACCGTCTTCACCACCAGTGCCGCTGTCGCAGCAGTCATTATAGCACTCATCGCCTTATTCACCAGCTAACAACATGGCATGAACTGTTAGTTTGGGTTTCCATCATTTAAAGCCCGGTTCAGACAATCAACAAGGAATCACGCAATGATTGAAGCACTCAAAAAAATAGTCGCAGAAGAGAAAAGCGAAATCCGCAAACAATACAAAGCACAAATTAAAGCCGTTTTCGGATCCTACGCACGCGGAGACTTCCACGCCGACAGCGATCTAGATCTCTTGGTAGATTTTGATGAGGGTGTTAATCTTTTTGACATGATCGGGCTTGAACATTTCTTGGAGGACAGGCTCGGATGCAAGGTCGATGTTGTACCGCGCAGTTCACTCCGCGAGGAACTCCGCGCCGCTGTCTTCAGCGAAATGATAAATTTTGAAACCAACCCAGAGCACTTCGCTGAATGCCAATCCCGCCTCCGTCTTCAGCGAAATAAAAAATTTATGAGAGACTATCGACTTTATTTGAAAGACATTTTTGAAGCAATGGATGCTGCGCAAACCTTTATTGAAGGCATAGATTTTGACGCATTTGTAGCAGATGATAAAACTGTTTCTGCTGTCGTCCGAAAACTCGAAATTATTGGAGAAGCTACGAAGAATGTACCAGAAACGATTCGGCAAGGGTATCCACAGGTACCTTGGAAGCAGATGGCAGGCCTCCGGGACCGACTCATCCATGGATACTATGACACTAACCACGCTGTCGTCTGGGAAGTCGTCACAGAACTCATTCCGCCCCTGCAACCCATCATAAAGCAGATTCTTGAGGATATGGAAAAGGAAACAGCATAATGGGCAATAACGCATGGCATGAACACTGTATCTTAAGGGATGATGTCCGACAAGGCACGCTTGACCTCGCGGAATTCGCAGCAGACCTCTACGATGTACGAACCGGAGACGCACCTAACGTCTATCGGATACCCAACAGCTTTTTTGACCGCACCTATCCGACCCACAATCTCAAAACATTAGCGCGAGATGTTCTCCGACGGTTAGCCGGACAAGGCGGCACTCCCGTTATCACGCTTCAAGTCGCTTACGGCGGTGGAAAAACCCACGCCCTTATCGCGCTTTTGCACTTAGCCGAGCGCGGTGCCGAATCCCAAACACATCGCACCGTGCAGGAATTTGTGGCGTTCAGCGGCTTAGAGACATTGCCCCAAGCGAGAGTTGCTATCCTGCCCTTCGACAAGTTCGATGTGAAAAAAGGGTTTTCAGTGGTCAATCCTGATGGTCAAAAACGACAGGTTAAAACGCCCTGGGGCGCGTTGGCATATCAACTCGCCGGCGATGCTGGACTCGCAATCGTTGCTGAGCATGAAGCCGATTATATCAATCCTGCCGAACAGACGCTCGTTGAACTTCTCAAAATTCCACAAAGCGAAGGTTTGTCCACGCTCATCTTGCTTGACGAAGCACTCATGTATACACGCGCTGCTGTCAATGATGACCCCAAACGGTTCGGCATCCTTCAAGATTTCTTTCAGGCACTGACACAAGCCGTTGAAAAAGTTAACACGGCTGCAATCGTCGCAAGCCTCATCACCCACGATATTGTAGGCGAGGATCCGACCGGCGTTCGTGTCTTAGATATGCTGGAAGGCGTATTTCATCGTTTAGAAGAAATCGTTGAACCCGTGTCACGAGAGGACATCTCGGAATTGCTCCGACGACGATTGTTTGAACATGTCGCACCCGAGGAAACACGCCGCGCCGTTGTGGGCACCCTCCTCGCAGCCAGACAAAAACTGCCGCTCCGAGCGGAAGATAAGCATCAAGAAGCATTCGACGCACTCTTACGGTCTTATCCATTTCACCCAGATCTGATTGAGGTTTTCTACCAAAAGTGGACGCAACTCGGTGACTTCCAAGGCACCCGCGGCATGTTTCGCACCTTCGCACTTATCCTAAGAGATGCCACCGGAGAGGACCCTGCAGCGTTTGTCGGACCGAGCGCGCTCCTGACGACCGGGCCCGAACTTTCAAAGGCTGTTCAAGAACTCATTAAAGCCTGTGACGAAGGAAATCGATGGACACCAATCCTCAGGGGCGAACTCGAAAGAGCCCGAAATGTTCAGAAAAACCTCCCGCTGCTCAAATCCCGAGAAGTTGAAAGTGCCGTGTTAGCCACTTTTTTACATTCACAACCCACCGGACAGAAAGCAGAAATGGCAGACCTTTACCTCCTACTTGCGCACGCGGGCATTGACGCGATGTCAGTTGAAAAAGGACTTTCTGACTGGAAGGATGTCTCTTGGTTCCTCAAAGAGAATGACAATAGTTGGGCTTTGGGAACAACATCTAATCTGACCCGCATGCACGTCCGCGCAATGGCAAGACTCACCGAAGATCAAATCACAGAGGATTTAGTAAAGCGGATAAGAGATGCGAAACTCGGTCAGAACGCTGATGCGGTCACTGTCCATACATTGCCACAGTCAACTGCCGACGTTCCCGATACTCCCGAACTTCGCTTTATAGTTGCCGGGCCGGAATATGCAGCAGTCCCAGGTGAAGCCGTTCCCGAATCACTCACTGCGTTTTTCAAAAGAACCTATCAAAACAATGTCATCGTTCTTGCGCCCGAAAACTCGTTATTAGCAGGATTGCGACAACGCATCCGTAGAATTCTCGGATGGCAGAATATTGAAAGCGGCGAAGATATGAATCTTTTAGAGGGACCGCAAGAGGCACTCCTATTACAACGGAAGCAGGAAGATGAAGCCGGTATTGGACAATCTGTCATATCCGCTTATAGCGTGCTGATTGCCGTCGACGAAGAGGGCGACATTAAGGCGAGTGCGTTACCATCCGGAACAGATCGACCTTTTGAACGCGTCAAAACCGCGCTGAGTGCCGAAGACAGATTATTGAAAGACTCACTTGATCCTGACCTGCTCGCACCGGATAGTTACCTTGACATCTGGGGAGAAGACGAAACCGCTAAACCCGTTCAAGGCTTATACGGTATGTTCGCAAGTCTCCCTCGCCTACCGCGACTATTGAACCGACAGGTATTCGTTGACACACTTCGGCGCGGCGTTACGGAGGGGCAAATCGTGCTGCGTATCACCCGTCCAGACGGTTCCCAGCATACCTATTGGCGTGAAGCACCGGCTACAGACGAAGATTTCTGGCAAAAAGAGTTAGAAATCGTTCCGATTGGGCACGCGGAACTTCACAATCTCAATCCTGACTTATTAGTTCCGGGGCAACTGCCGGGGCTCTGGCAAGATGGTAATACCGCGATAACTGTAGGCGCGATTCGGGAATTTTTTGATACAGATGACGTTCCCAAACTCGCCTCTGACGACGTGCTTTCGGAGACAATTCAGTCTGCTGTTCAAAATGGGTTATGCATGGCGCGTCGCCAAGATAAAGCGTACCTTAAAGAAACCATCCCTGATGCAAAGATAACTGACGATCTGGAATTACTCGCGCCGTTAGCACCTATTAGGGGTTCGGAACTCAGTCATAAAACTTTGCCTGAAGCTTGGGAAAATGAAACCTCCTCTGTCGGTAAGATAGTCGATGCCCTAACGGTACGCAAAGGTTCTCCAATTCCGTGGCCATTAATCGTTGATGCTGTCATTGATGCTTGTGGTAAGAGATTTTTTGAATTCACCGAGGGTAATCCGCTGTGGCCCTGTGCTCCTGACGAAGCCGATAAAGTCGGTATAAAAGTCTCGAAAACAGATGTGAAAATAGCACCAAAAGACCTCATCGGCAGTGACGCAAAAGCCGCGTGGGAATCTGGGAATCCTACGCTCGGGTTGATTAAAGAGGCACTTGAATCCAGTATAGGGACCATTATACCTGACCACACGTTTCTTGAAGCTGCCAGGGGCGCAGTTGGTAGTGGATTAATCGTTTCCGACGGAGCGTTAACCCATGATTTTTACCATGTTCGCGTCCGGCAGGCAGCATGGGTAGGGAACACAGAATCCCACCTCACCGAAATTGAAATTCAAGATCTCGCTGGAGCGGTCGGCGATTTGATTGAAATCGCACCTGAGCTTGATTTTCAGTTTCGCGTCACGATTACCGCCGAGGGCGAACCGCCATCCGATGAAGTCTTGGGAAAAATAAATGAAGTGCTTCAAAAGGTCACGGATAAACTGAAGTTTGGTTAAGCCTACTGTTGATTCATGATGTTTTTATGTTATAGGCAATCCTGATCCAAAAACCTAATTAGTGGGGTTGATGTCCTGCAAACCTTGACCTTGGAACAGTTATTGAAATTTAATACAAGTACAAATTAACGGAGCATATCTAATGGAGTATAAAGCACGCATTGAGGTTGCCACATCTCCAGGTAGCCCGAATAAAGAAAAAGGAGATTTACTTGAGCGTTTAGCAGAGGATCTCCTAAGAATACAGAACTACAGAGTCGCCAATCAGCTTCGATTAACTGCTACTGAGCTTGACCTCTTGTGTGAGCATCAAGTTAACCGAAAAACTGTTTATGTAGAGTGTAAAGCACATCGAGAGTCTCTCAGTGCAGATGTTTTGACCAAACTATTAGGCACAGTACACTCAAAAGAATACCAAGAGGGCTGGCTTATATCTACTGGATTTCTGGGAAAAGACGCAAAGGGATTCCAACATGACTGGGAAAAAAAACCAAATGTAGAATCGCAAAAATTGAGTATATACACACCAAACAGGGTCATTGATGCTCTGATATCAGCCAAGATGGTTAAGCTTCCGCCTCGCGACTCGGCTTTTGAGATTATAGGAAATGAAGACCGAATTGGCGATCCAATGTTGCTAATAACTGAATATGGATTATTTTGGACAATAGCCTGTTTGGAAGGTGGGGTTCCTGTAGGCGTTCTGGTATATTACGCGAAAACTGGCAATATAGTCGACGAACAAGCATTATTACGTAACCTTGCCCAAACTGACACAAGTCAAAACGGTCTGGATTTTGAGTATCTTTTGAATTTCCCTAAATCAGATGTGGAATCCAGGCTGAATCAAGTCGTTGAAGTTGAACATGGTGAAACTTGGGCAGACTATAGACCCGCTCGTCCTCAAGATTTTGTTGGTCGTAAGGAAGCACAAGAGCAGATTATTCATTACCTTGAAGATGTTAGAGGGGAAAGATCGAATACCCGGGTATTTGCAGTAAAAGGTGACTCGGGTATGGGCAAAAGTTCATTGATTGCGAAATTAAGAGATCGGGTACAGAATCGGCATCATCGGAGAAAATTCTTTATATATGCTGTTGATGTCAGGGCGGCAACTGGAGCTAATTATATCCTATGTTCAGTCCTTGCTTGTTTGCGGAAGGCAGCGAAATCAGGATTCGGAACTGAAAACCCAGATGACTTAAAGATTACTAATTCTGCAAATCCCTTTGAGAGTCCATCAATACAAGAATTTTTGACGCAACTTGAACAGAGAAAACAAGTAATCTGTCTCGTATTTGACCAATTTGAGGAATTATACTCTAAATCGGATGTGTTTACTGTTTTTGAGGCCACACAAAATTTATTACTTTCAGCTGTTGCCGCACAGTCAAATCTTGTTCTTGGTTTTGCTTGGAAAACTGACAGTACCGTACAACAAGATCATCCTGCATACTACATGTGGCATAGGTTAGCAGATCATCGCATGGAGGTGGAACTTGGTCAGTTCACGAGTTCAGAAGCTTCAAATGCTATCAGTATTTTCCAAAACGAATTAGGTGAAAAATTAAGACCAGATTTACGAAGACAACTTATTGAAAATAGTCAAGGCTATCCATGGTTCTTGAAGAAATTGTGTATTCATGTACATGATACAGTCAAATCTGGAACTAGCCAGTCTGAGCTTGTGGATAAGGATTTGGATGTAAAATCCCTATTTGACAAAGATCTTCAACAACTCACTCCTTCTGAAGACATCTGCCTTAAAATGATTGCCGAGAGTGCTCCTGTTGATTGGTCCGAAATTCTCAATGATTTTGGACAAGAGGTTTTGGGTGGGCTTCAAGACAAGCGATTAATCGTTCGAAGCGGTAATCGTCTAAACTTGTATTGGGATATATTTCGTGAATATGTCCAGACAAATACGGTGCCGTCAATTCCTTTTAGTTACCTGCCTTCATCCCCTTCAATTCGGGCACTGTTAAAAGTAGTGGAGCAACTCTCTCCGGAAAAGGATCAAAATTATGGGGAACTTAGCGAACTTTGCGGGCTTGTTAAAAAAACGATAATTAATGTGATTCGGGACCTCAAGATGTTTGACATAGCTACTGTAGATCAATCGGAAGTCAGACTTGCCTCATCTATGGAAGCCTCCGATCAGGAGGCAGTTTTACAGAGACTCAGGCATGTCCTCAGGAATCATGCATTGACCATATTATTATCAAAACGAGATCCAGGAAAATTTATTGCAATGCTAGATATAATTAATCTGCTTAAAGAAATTAATCCGACCGCTCAGCATCAAGAAAAAACTTGGAGGGTTTATGCTGAAAGAATGGTGTATTGGCTGTCTTTAACCGGATACCTTGTTCATGAAAAAGGTAATTGGAAGTTTGAAGATCAGGGAAAAGTAGATATAGAAAAAATTAATAAAAGTCGCAAGGCTGGTCGCAAAACTGGTGGCGTTACTATTTTTATAGGCGATACCTCTCCAGTAAAGACCGTAGAAGCACTTGATTACCTTAGAAATAACCGGCTAATTTCAAATAAAGAAATGGAAGAAAGGGGGTTTCGTAATGCTTTAGCAGTATTACGCGGACTCGGCGTGGTTAAACATGAACTTGGAAGATATTTGATTGTTGAATTAACTCAGCATGAATCAAAGTCTTCATTAGAAATCGTGTGGGATGCAGCTTGTCGGGAAAAAACGATACAACTAGTTATTGATTATCTGAAAGAACATCCGACTGCTGACAGTAAGGTTGTTGGAAATTATGTCAATCAGGAATTCAAACGTAATTGGTCAGTCAGTTCAGAAAAGCGTATAGGAAATAGTCTTCGTCAATGGGCGTCATGGGTGCTGAGAGGCAAGCAACAAGGACAAATTCCCGAACCCCCTGGTCGCATAAAAGCAGAATCAGAAGACCAACTTAGCCTATTTGAGGAGGGATAAAAGAGGCATACTTCTGGTAGAACCTTTTAGTGAGAGTGTTCTCTTACCTTTTCGGATACTTTATCTTCTGAATCCTTGAATCTTGCAAATCCTGATTCAGACAATGTTCAGAAGTTGATTAACTGGTGAGCATCCAAAGACCTATTGCTTTGTCAACATTCAAATGAGAGGTAAACCGGGTTGGTAGTAGTGCGATTTATCGCACGTGGAAACGGACAATGAATTGCCCTACTACCAACCACCTATCAGTTTAGATGTGACAAACTACTGCTTTGTCACATTCAAATTGATAGTATCCGCTTTCGTCCGTAGGAACGAGGTGACCTTGAAGAAACACCCAAGCAAAAACCCCTACGACTAACAACCTATCATTTTAGTGTTGACAGTCTACTACTATGTTCCTATTCCAAAATCGGAGGAGACAGATGGCAAAGCGAAAAAAGTTGTTCGGTATGAACAAACATCAGAAGAAGGCACATCGCCGGCGGGAAGACCGACTGCGCGGTGATGAAGTTGACTACTACCTCTCCCTCGCCTACTCGTCTAACCCAGATGATCGTGTCGAGGCGATGGACAATCTCTGTCCGTGTCACGTCCGGAAACGGATTGATGCAGTCTGGGTGGCACTCTATAAAGGTATGATGGACCCCGATCTGCGGGTCCGAAGGGCTGCATGGCATACACTTGATGATGGCGGAAACCCGAACGATCCGAGACTCCAACCGCTCTTGGAAAAAATTACTAAGGAGGAGACGGATCCGAAGTTACGCCAACGCGCACTGGATCTCATCGCTGCTACCCGAAAAGTCGCAGAGCAGAAAGAGGTGCTGCTGGCACAGAAAACGCACACCTTCTCTGGACGCTGCGATTGGTGCGGTGCCTCAAATGTGTCTGTCAGTTATGATTATGAAACAGAGTTTGAAACCAACGGCACTAAACGTTTCGCTTTGGTCTGTGAGGCGTGTGAAACCGTACAATAGTAGATATTGAAAATCAGAAGCAAAAAAATTAAAGCAGAATCGGTTTGGATGCAACAAACTTAGTAACGTTTATAAACGCGTTTGCAGTAAAAAAAGTGAAGGGAAATCAATTTGGATGCAACAAACTGAGCAATATACTGATAAAGTGAGTTTGATATGATTCCTGATGATGTGTACGTACACCAAACGGTGGAGGGGGATGCCGAGGCATTCAATGAGCTCGTCAATCGGCATCATTCAAAGATTTATGGGCTTGCCTATCGGATGCTCGGCAATCCCGAAGACGCTGCTGATGCGACACAAGAAACATTTTTAGAGGCGTATAAGTCCGTTAAAACGTTCCAGTTCCAGTCGCAATTCGGCACTTGGCTATATCGGATCGGCATCAATACATGCCAGCAGTATATCCGTAAATCGCAATCAAACGAACGGAAGCTTACCGCTTACTCGAGAGAGGCGGAAATCCATGGATCCGCTTCTGAGAACGACTCGCCTGAGCGCGAGGCGATTAAAACTGAGCAAAATGAGATTGTTCAAGAGGCGATCCGTCAGTTGCCGCCGAAGCAGCGCGAGGTCGTCACGCTCTATTACATGCAACACCTGAAGTATCGGGAGATTGCAGAGATATTGAACTGTTCAGAGGGCACAGTCGCCTCTCGGTTGAACCAGGCACTGAAAAATCTTAAGCGGAAGCTGAGCAAATACTATCTCCAAGGAGGGGTATCTTGATGAATTGCGAACAGACTCTTAACAATTTGCCTCACTTCGTGGTAGAGGAAAATGCGGAGGCGACGGCTCGCGTTGCTGCGGGAACGTCGCGGCGTGCTGTTCTGGAGCATCTTCGGAGGTGCCCAGAATGTCAAAGGACTTATGAGACGTTGTGGCATACCGCCAGTGTACTGGAGAGCGTAGATGAACCTGTCCCACCGCCGGAATTGGTGGGGAACATTCAGCAGCGCGTACGGGATCTCCATCAACAGAAGCAACTTGCATTTTTTGCGAATCCGTTGGCGTGGTGTTTTGATCGGTTGAAGTTAGATATTTCTCCGAGGGTTGTTAACGCCGCTGCACTCATCTGCTTTCTCATCGTCTCCGGTTTTGCCGCGAAATTTGCGTTTTTTACAGACACACCGGAACCAGAAGCGGGCCTGATGGCGATGAAAAAGACAATGATTAATAAGATTAGAATCTCCACGGCTCCGTGGGCGGTGCTTAAAGATACCGATACACACGCCGAAGATAGTCCGACATCGCTGGCTGTCCAAGGTGAGCATAATCGCTTCTTCAGTTCGACACGAAATACATCGCAGGTATGGCACACGGATACGGCGGATGCTAACGGACACACGCGTGAAACAGGCATTGCTAATTACTTACAAAGCAAGGTGAGCGAGAAGTTAACCGTAGTTTGGGACAACATTAAAACAGAGTTGTAAGCATACAAGCGTTTATCGCTAACCACAAATTTTTTGGGCGAGGTCTTCGTGCCTCGCCCTGTTTATTTAAATTGACATACAACTCTCCTTCGTCTATAATACCCGCAAATCTGGGATACTGGAAAGTAATGCGAGAGAATGGTTTCAACACATCAAGAACCACTTCTGAAAATTTCTGGGTTAAAGACAGTCTTCCCAACAGATGATGGCATCGTCCATGCCGTGAACGATGTCAGTTTCTCTATTGCACGGGGACAGACCGTGGGCGTTGTAGGTGAAAGCGGTTGTGGCAAAAGTATCACCGGACTCTCACTCCTTCAGCTCGTGCCATCGCCGGGCAGAATTGAAGCTGGTGAGATTCTTTTTTATCGCAATGGCGATGGTGAACCCTTGGATATCGCGCAAGTGCCGCCGAAAAGTGAGTTGATACGCCAGATTCGCGGCAATGAAATCGCTATCATTTTTCAAGAGCCGATGACTTCGCTTAATCCCGTTTATACCGTCGGCGACCAGATTGCGGAAGCGGTTGCCTTACACGAACAGGTGGACAAAAAAACTGCCCGCGAACGCGCAATTGAGATGCTCACGCGTGTCGGTATCCCTGCACCGACACAACGCGTCGATGAATACCCGCACCAACTTTCAGGTGGGATGCGCCAACGGGTCATGATCGCGATGGCACTCTGTTGCTCACCGGCACTCCTCATCGCAGATGAACCGACAACTGCGCTTGATGTGACCATCCAAGCACAGGTGCTCGGTCTCATGCAGGAGCTCCAAGCCGAAATAGGAATGGCGATTATGCTTATCACCCACGACCTTGGCGTTATCGCTGACCTCGCTGATGAAATCGTTGTTATGTACGCAGGGCGCGTCGTTGAAAGCGGGAGCGTTGATGACATCTTCTATAACCCGCTGCATCCGTACACACAGGGACTCCTGAAATCTATCCCCGTTCTCGGTCGGACAGTAGAGAAGACGTTACCCTCTATACCGGGAACGGTCCCGCATCCGTTGGCACTGCCGACGGGGTGTTCATTTCAGCCGCGGTGCCCTGAACGGATGCCTACATGTGAACGGATGCCCGAACTTGATCTAACGGGTGAGGACCAGCACGCTGTGCGGTGTTGGCTCCACACAGACTGACAAAACCCTAAAAAGTATAGAATGCGCCTCGGTTGACAAAAGACCATTTTCCGACAACGGAGGAAAATGAGCGAAAACCCAATAGTTAAAAAATGAAAAAATTGCTTGAGGTAAACGACCTCCGGAAATACTTCCCTATACAGAAGGGGATCTTTCAACGCACTGTCGGCTATGTAAAGGCAGTGGATGGGATCAGTTTCGACGTGAAACGCGGTGAAACGCTCGGTCTCGTCGGTGAAAGCGGCTGTGGAAAGACGACTGCCGGCCGCTGTTTGCTCCGGCTAATTCCGCCTACAAGTGGCAGTTTCCTTTTCGGTGAGGAACAGGTAGACTTAGCGAAGTTGACGCACCGCGAGATGCAACCGTTTCGGAAACGCCTCCAGATGATCTTCCAAGACCCGCACGCGTCACTCAACCCCCGGATGACGGTAGCCGATATTGTCGGGGAACCGATGCGCGTCAATCGCACCGAAAAAGGCGCAGCACTTCAAGACCGGATTGTCCAGCTGCTTGAGTCTGTCGGTTTGAAATCGCACGATATGCGTCGGTACCCACACGCCTTTAGTGGTGGGCAACGGCAGCGGATCGGTATCGCGCGCGCCTTAGCACTTCAACCGGAACTTATTGTCGCAGATGAACCGGTTTCGGCGTTAGATGTCTCAGTGCAGGCGCAGATTCTCAACCTGCTGGCAGAGCTCCGCGAAGAATTTAATCTCTCTTATATCTTTATCGCACACGACTTAAGCGTTGTTGAACACATCAGCGACCGTGTTGCTGTTATGTATCTCGGTAAGATTGTTGAGATTAGCGATGCAGAGACGCTTTATCAATCGCCGAAGCATCCGTACACGGAAGCCTTAATCTCTGCTGTGCCGCTCCCGGATCCGAATGCGCAGCGGAAACGTGAGCATATCCGTCTTGAAGGGGATGTGCCTGATCCCTCGCAGCCGCCCACCGGCTGCTATTTTCACCCGCGGTGCCGTTATGCGACCGATGTATGCAAACAGGAAACCCCGGAACTCCGAACGGTTTCAGAAGGCGTTCAGGTCGCTTGTCACCATAGTGATACGTTGGAATTACAGGGAGTTTAGTCATGTCAAAGCAGAAGATGTCTCCAAATGAACGCTCGGCGTGCAGAAAGCGGCTGGAACAGGCTTGGAAAAACCGAGCGATGGACGAAAGTCGACTTCATCGCGCCTGGCAGACGGCTTATGAAGTCGCCGCGCTGCTTTATGAGCAGTTCGATACAATCCAAGTCATCGCCTTCGGTTCTCTCACAGAACCGATGTGGTTCACAACTAAATCGGATATTGACCTCGCGGTGTCAGGGCTCTCCAGTAAAGATTACGATAAAGCGTGGACGATGGTTTTCGACTTCCGTTCGGAATTCAAAATAGACTGTGTTAACTTTGATACATCAGAAGGGCTTTTCCGTGAGCGTATAAAACACCAAGCGATCGCTATTGAAAAGGGGGCGCGTCCCCCGAATAGTATGACAAATGTGTGGCAAGCACTTTATCAGCATCTTCAGCGCCAAGTTTTCCCTACCGAGGACGGAGACATTTACGAAATGAACCGAAAACGACTCACACAACGCATTAATGATGAACTTGTAAAAATAGATGGAACGCTTGAAAGAATCCACAAAGGGTTGGAAAAGATAGAGGAGGTTTCCATTGATGTCAAAGAATTCATTGAAAATACAATCGCTACAGATCTCGTCGATGTTTACAGGGGCATAGAGCGGATTTTTGAACGAATTGCGCGTGAGGTTGATGCACATACACCGACGGGAAGTAGATGGCATAAAAACCTGCTCGCGCAAATGGCAGAAAAGCGTCCAGAACGTCGTCCTGTGATTTCCGAAAGGACACAGCATCAATTGGAAGCGCTTTTAAACTTCCGTCACAAGGTGACCAACATCTACGGCAAGGAATTGAAATACGAAATGACCATCCCGCATGCAAAATCCATTGATGCACTTTTGGCAGATGTCTCGCAAGACCTAAAGACGTTCACTGACTCCCTGGAAAAGACGGATGAGGACACTTGAAATGCAACAAGAAACGCACCGCCAAATATCAGCAGCCGAACGCTCGGCGTGCAGAAAACGGTTGGAACAGGTTTGGAAAAGTCGGACGATGGACGAAAGCCGGCTTCATCGTGCCTGGCAGACGGTTTATGAAGTCGCCGCGCTGCTTTATGAGCAGTTCGATACAATCCAAGTCGTCGCCTTCGGTTCTCTCACGGAACCGATGTGGTTCACAACTAAATCGGATATTGACCTCGCGGTGTCAGGGCTCTCCAGTAAAGATTACGATAAAGCGTGGACGATGGTTTTCGACTTCCGTTCGGAATTCAAAATAGACTGTGTTAACTTTGATACATCAGAAGGGCTTTTCCGTGAGCGTATAAAACACCAAGCGATCGCTATTGAAAAGGGGGCGTGTCCCCCGAATAGTATGACAAATGTGTGGCAAGCACTTTATCAGCATCTTCAACGCCAAGTTTTCCCTACCGAGGATGGAGACATTTACGAAATGAACCGAAAACGACTCACACAACGCATTAATGATGAACTTGTAAAAATAGACGCTACTGTTAGCGACATCGCCAAAGCGTTAATAGATATTGATGTGCTTCCTGTTGCCGCCAGACCCTATATAGAAGAGTCGATCGCCAACAAACTCGCGGATGTCTATAATGGCGTAGAGCGGATTTTTGAACGGATTGCCCGGGAGGTTGATACAGCTATGCCGACGGGGAGTAGATGGCATAAAGACCTGCTCGCGCAAATGACAACACAACGTCCTGAACGCGGACCCGTGATTTCTGAAGGAACCTCTGTCCAATTAGAAGGTCTTTTGGAGTTCCGGCACAAAGTCAATAACATCTACGATAGGGAATTAAACTATGAGATGACCGAACCGCACGCAAAATCCATTGACGCGCTCTTGGCAGATGTCTCACAAGACCTAAAGACGTTCACTGACTCCCTGAAAAAGACGGATGAGGACGCTTGAAATGCGAAAGCCAACGGAAACATATCAGATTGCAGTTTGGCATTTCACCAAAGGACTGTTTATTTTGCTTATCTGCCTTGCTGGATGTTCAGGAAACCAGTTAGAAGATACCTCCGACTTTCCGAACGGGATTGCGGCGAAAGAGGCACCGATGTGGGCAAAACAGGTCGCGGCAGGTAAACTCCCTCCGCTTTCGGAACGGCTTCCGGAGAATCCACTCGTTGCTAAAACGGATTTTGATGGCTATGAGGCACCTGGCCCCTACGGCGGGACATGGCACCGGTTTCACACGCATCCAGATTTAGGGACGTGGAAGATGACAGCGGGTTACGCGCCGCTCATTCGTTGGAAATTTGATGCCTCCGGTTTGGAACCTGGGCTTGCCGAATCGTGGGAATTTAATGAAGATGGGAGTATGCTGACGCTGTATCTACGCAAAGGTGTCAAATGGTCTGATGGACATCCGTATACATCCGCATCCTTCCGCTTCTGGTATGAACTCTGCCTTGATGAACGCCACAAATACGGACCGCCTGTCTGGTGCAAGGTAAACGGTATCCCGATGGAAGTTGAAACGCCTGATGCCTATACAATCGTGATGAAATTTGCAGGCCCCAACTGGCTCGTTCCGCTTTGGCTGGCGACCGGTTTTTGGTGGTGCAATCAATACAATATCCCTGAACACTACATGCAGCAGTTCCACCCGGACAACAACCCAGCGTCCACCGATTTCATCCAATTTGAGAAGGAAAATCTACCGCACCAAAACCCGGAGCGTCCGACGTTGTGGCCCTGGCGGGTGACGAAATATGAAAAGGGCGGCTTTCGGGTTGAGCTTGAACGAAATCCGTATTACTATGTTGTTGATACACTCGGCAGACAACTCCCTTATATTGACAAAGTCAAGACGAGCTTAGTGCCTGAGCCTCAGGTTCGCGTGCTTAAAATCCTCGCGGGCGAGATTGACTGCCAATACCGCGGGATGGAGCTTCGGGACCTCGCACTCTATCTGAAAGGACAGGAAAAAGGGGGCTATACGGTACGCCGATGGAAAAGCACGGCTGGCGCGCTACCGGCTATCCTAATCAACTGGACCGCGCCCGATCCGGTGTTAAGAAAACTGATCCGCGACCAGCGGTTCCGCAAGGCACTCGCTTACGGTATCGACCGCGTGAAATGTAATGAAATTGCATGGCGCGGGCTGTTGGAGCCGCAGGCAGCGACGGTTAGTCAAGAGGGATGGCATTTCGCTGATGAAGCTGGACAGACGCTCTTTGAGGAGTGGAAACGTGCCGATGCTGACTTTGATATTGCTGCGGGAAATCGTCTCTTAGATAAGATGGGACTCACAGCGCGGGATAAAGACGGGTATAGACTGCGTCCAGACCGGAAACGGATTGAGATCCTCATGGATGTACCGAGTTCCAATCTCAATAGCCAAGAGAACGACATCGGCTTAATTATTCAAGAAGGGTGGGAACAGCTCGGCTTGAAAACCTTGCTCTATACGCCACCCGGTGCCGAATTGAGTCTCCGCCGCACGCTCGGCAAATTTACAATTAGCATGCACGGCGAAGCCGAGATGGACCTTTTTACCTATCCCGACTGGGTGTTTCCGACACTACCGAAGTACTGGCATCCGAAGGTAGGGAAGTGGTATGAGACGGGGGGTGAAAAGGGTGAACCTGCCACGGGACCGCTGAAGAAGCTTCTCGATTTATACGATGCGATTAAACGCGAACCCGACGAGAAACAACGGCACCAGTATGTTCGGGATGCAGTCCGAATCCACATTGACGAGGGACCCTTTCATCTCGGTTCCGCAGCACGTTCGCCGTCGCTCTTAGTCGTTGCGAACCATTTTCACAACGTGCCAAATGATGGCATTTTAGGACCGTGGGCGATCGTCACACCCGCGACGCATTATCCTGAACAGTGTTGGATATCTGAGTAGTTGTCAGTTAAAAGGAGATACACCTATAATTACCTATATCATTCGCCGATGTCTGATTGCTGTTCCGACACTTTTGGCGATTTCTATTATCTCTTTCATTATTATCCAACTGCCGCAAGGGGATTACCTCGACCGCGAAATCCAAAGGTTAGAGGAGGAGTTCGGCGATAGCAGTTCTCTGGCGCAAGTCGAGGAATTACGCGAACGCTATGGGTTGAACGCGCCCCTGTGGAAGCGTTATCTCATCTGGATAAGCGGCTTTGTTCGCGGTAACTTCGGTGAGTCGTTTGAATATAAGCGCGAAGTCGATGAACTGATATGGGACCGGATAGCCTTTACGCTCGTGATTTCTGTCGGATCGCTCATCTTCACGTACATCGTTGCGATCCCACTCGGGATCTATTCCGCTACGCATCAATACAAGTGGGCGGATCACTTTCTCACCTTCCTCAGCTTCGTCGGGATGTCGATACCGGCGTTTCTCTTAGCGCTCTCCTTGATGGTGTTCGCGTTTGACATCTTCGGCGTTCCGCTATTTGGGTTATTCTCGGCTTATTATGAAGGCGCCCCGTGGACATGGGGCAAACTGGGTGATCTTTTAAAACATCTCTGGATTCCTGTCATTGTCGTCGGTATTAACGGGACAGCAAGTTTGATGCGTATCATGCGGGGCAACTTGCTGGACGTGTTAGGGCAGCCGTTCGTTCAGACAGCACGCGCAAAGGGGCTTAAAGAGACCGTCGTGGTTGGGAAACATGCCGTGCGTATTGCGATTAATCCGCTCATCAGTATTTTAGGGATGAGTCTGCCCGGTATTCTTTCGGGGTCAGCGATTGTCTCTATCGTGTTGGGCTTGCCGACAGTCGGGCCGATTCTCTTACGCAGCCTGTTGAATGAAGACATCTACCTCGCTGGTACGCTGATTATGATGTTAAGCCTCCTTTTAGTTATCGGTAACCTGCTTGCAGATATAGCTTTGGCGTGGGTCGATCCGAGGATTCGCTATGAATGATAGACAGCACACACCCGATCAACCGATTGACGAGACTACGGTTGAGATAGGGCAACTGAGTTATCGTCAGCTGATATGGCGGCGGTTCAGTAAAAATAGGATGGGCGTGATTGCTGGTGCCCTCTTACTTTTATTCTACATACTCGCCATCGGTGCTGACTTCTTCGCGCCTTATCACTATAACGAGATTAACATGCGTCTGCGGCACGTTCCCCCGCAACGTCTCCATTTTTCATTTTCAGATGGGTTCTATGTCCACGGCTTGAAATCCGTTCGCAACCCAGAGAGCCTTGAGTTGGCGTTCACCAAGGATATGACACAACGGCATCCGGTTGAATTCTTTTTTAAGGATGCCGACGGCAAGCGACATCTGTTCAGCTCTGCGGGGCCTATGTTCCTATTAGGCACTGACCGGATGGGACGCGATCTACTTTCACGGATTATGTACGGGGCGCGTGTATCAATGACACTCGGCTTGGTCGGTGTTTTTCTGAGTATCGTTCTCGGTTCTATCCTTGGCACTGTCTCTGGATACTGGGGCGGTTGGATAGACAATTTGATCCAACGTGTTATTGAGGTTCTATCGGCGTTTCCCGATATTCCATTGTGGATGGCACTCGGTGCCGCGCTCCCACCGGGTTGGTCAAGCATTCAGGTCTATTTCGGAATCACGATTATTTTGTCTATTATCCGTTGGGGCGGATTGGCACGACAGGTGCGTGGAAAGGTCTTGGCGTATCGGGAGAGCGATTTTGTTATGGCGGCGCGCGCGGCAGGCGCGGGACATTGGCACATCATCACAAAGCACCTACTCCCGGGCTGTTATAGCCATATCATCGTCATCGCCACGCTCGCTATCCCAGGTATGATTTTAGGGGAAACTGCACTCAGTTTCTTAGGGTTGGGTATCCGCCCCCCGATGACGAGTTGGGGCGTTTTGTTAGAAGAGGCACAGCGTGTCACAGTTTTACTTCACTACCCGTGGCTCATCTTTCCAGCGGTGCCGGTTCTTGTTGTTGTCATCGCTTTTAACTTCTTAGGAGATGCCCTCCGCGATGCTGCGGATCCCTATTCAGATTAAAAGTAGTAGGAAAACCCACGCCGTGGGTCCTCTGTCCACGTAGGAGAGGTTTAGGACCCCGCCGCGTGAACTATATTTCTAATACATTTGGAGGAATAACATGTCAACAGATACAGACTTCGGATTCTTTGCAACAGACGTTTCGTTCACAGATAAGTCCGCAATTGTGACAGGCTCCAGCCGCGGCATCGGGCGTGCAATCGCTATTGAATTGGCGCGCCAAGGTGCTGACGTGCTTATCAATTACAACCAAAATCGCGGTGCCGCCGAATCCGTGCAACAAGAGATAGACGCACTCGGCAGGAAAGCGGTTATCGTTCAGGCAGACATCAGCGACCTCGATTCACACGAAAGACTGCTTAACACCGCAAAAGATGCTTTCGGGAAAGTCGACATCCTCATCAACAACGCCGGTATCACGCGTATCGCCGATATTCTTGAGGAGACACCGGAGCAGTTCGATCTGATTGTCAACACGAATCTGAAGGCGACCCATTTTCTCACGCAGCGCGTCGCGAATTACATGGTCGCAAGTGAAATACGCGGATGTATTATCTATACGCTCTCAATCTCCGACATTATGGCATCTGATAACCGCACTGCCTATTGTATCTCGAAAGCAGGGTTGGAGATGAGCATGCGTGCTTATGCTGGACGTTTAGCACCGCACGGTATTAAAGTGAACGGTATTGCTGCAGGTATAATTGATACCGACCTCTCGCGCGTCCGTATTCCGGATTATGAGGAGGCAGCAGAGAAAGGTTATATTTTTATGGTTCGTGCAGGCGCTCCGGAAGATGTCGCACACGCCACAATTTCTGCGATGCGGCTTTACGATACGGGTGTCGTTCTCCCTGCCGCCGGCGGCGTGATGACACCATTGTTGAATCTAAGGTCTATGGCGGAATTGGATATGAACAAAACCTAAGCAAATACACGACGTTTTCAACTATGGACTGCCAACATTCCAGCGACTGCTTGATGGTTTCAGAGGATACAGAATCCATACTTATGATTAATAAGGTTTTTTGTGTTAATTTTCTTGAATTTTAGGATTTCTTGTGGTATAATATTAGTAGACAGATCAACAGTATAGGCAATCCAGCTTTTTTCTAATACCAAATTGATTGGATTCCAATGGACTTTGGAGAAAAATCCTATCGAACTTTCTCGTTCTGTTCTTTCGCTTCAGTGGAGCGGTCTATGAATTAAAAAGCGTTGACCACGAATGGGCACCTGGTCGCCGCAAAATTGTTGTCAAAGTCGTCCGCTTTTTCGGGAGTGATGCAACGACGATTGTCGAGGTGACAGTATGAAATTTTCTCTGCCATTGATTCGCCACAATTTTGCCGGTTTTAATGTCTTAGCGTCTCTCTATGAACAGACGAAAGAGGACAGTTTTGATGATATTGAGATTGACATGCAGGCAACGAAATGGTTTGATGCTGATATGTGTGCAGCGTTTGGTGCGATTCTCCACAGTTTGCGAACAAGATTGAACGAGGTTGATTTAATTCATATCCCTTCATCCGTTGAGGAAATTTTATCAAAAAATGGTTTTCTCAGCCACTATGGACGCGCAAAAATTCCAGATCGGTGGGGAACAACTATTACTTATCAGCGGTTTGATACTGAGGACGACCACTATTTCGCGCGCTATATTGAAGATGAGCTGATACATCGTTCTGAAGTACCTGAAATGTCTCTTGGACTTTTAAAAAAATTCCGAGAAAGCATTTTTGAAATATTCAGCAATGCTGTCTCACATTCGCGTACTAAGTTAGGAATTTTTAGTTGCGGGCAATTTTTCCCTAGGCAAAATCTGCTTGATTTTACAGTAGCGGATCTAGGCGTTGGTATACGTCGAAATATAAAGGATTTTATAGGACTAGATCTTTCATGGGAAGAAGCAATTCGCTGGGCTACTGAGGGAAACAGCACAACTCGGCGTGACAACTTACCAGGTGGGCTGGGATTGAAGATACTTTGTGATTTTATTGACCTAAATCGCGGTTGTCTTCAAATTGTATCGCAGGGGGGTTATTGGCGGCGAGAAAACGGTGAAATCGTAACCAAACCACTAAGTTATACGTTTCCCGGTACAGTCGTAAACGTGGAAATTAATACAGCGGATACAAGTATCTACCAACTCACCTCTGAAAAATTAAATCCAGAAGATATTTTTTAAGGAGAAAACTATGTCAGGGGAAACTAGGATATCTATATTTGAAGTCGTAGGCAATCCTTTATGCGTTGCTTCTAGCGATGGACAGAAGGTTTATGATCGTCTCTCTACTGCTCTTGAAGAGGAACGACATGTTGCTCTCTCATTTCACAATGTCACAACGCTAACTTCAGCTTTCCTTAACGCGGCTATCGGTCAGTTATATGGAGAATTCAGTGAGGAACAAGTTCGTGCTCTGTTGACAATTGAAGACGCTGAACAAGATGATTTAGCATTATTGAAGCGCGTCGTTGACAATGCCAAACTCTACTTCAGAGATCCAAAAAGATTTGATAAAATAGTTGAAAGGACGCAGGAAAATGCAGAAGATGAAATGCAAAGCGGTAGCAGCGAAGCAACACAACTTTACCTTCAAGTAGTTGAAAGAACGTAGGAAAATGCAGAAGATGAAATACAAAACGATAGCAGCGGAGCAGCACAACTTTACATCCAAGGATCAGTTGTTTCTGGATGCCAATATATGGTTATATTTGTACTGCCCACAAGGATCGCGGTTTTTTTGGGTGAATATCTATTCCGATGTTTTTGACCGTATTTTAGATGCAAGAAGTCGGATTTATATTGATCTTCTTGTCGTTTCAGAATTTATAAACAGATTTGCTAGACAAGAGTATGAACTTGCCAAAGACGGGTTGGAACTTGCTAAACAGGAATATGAACTTACCGAACAGGAATATAAACTTGCCGAATCACATCTCAGCAGTTTTAAAAACTTTCGTAACAGTCCAGATTTCGAACTGATTGCTCAAGGTATTGCCTCTGCTGTAAAGCAGATTATGCAGCATTGCTCACGGGTAGAAAGTAACTTTTCAACGCTGGAAATAGATGATTTACTCAATGATTACGCCACCGGCGGTTTCGACTTCAATGACCAGGTCATAACAGAAATCTGTAAAAACAATGGGTTCACACTGATAACAAACGACGGCGATTTCAATACCCAGGAAATACCTATCCTCACTGCAAACCCTAGACTCTTTGAGACAGATGTCCAGTGAACTGGCAAGTAGGGACGGATCTTAACCCTAATTATTACCTCTACAATCCTGTCAACCCGCCAATCCTGAAGACCCTGATTCTGACAGGACACACTACATATCACCGTATTTGTAAAAACGCTTGAAACCTCCTAGATCCAAGTTACGTCCAGACACCAATATCCCGCAGTATTGACTTCTTGATTTTGCAGACCATCGTATACGCCGGATCGAACACGTTTCCCATATCATACTCTACCGCTTGCCCTAATAAGATATGGGCTGCACGTTTCTCTAAGCCGAGTTCATCTAACCAGCGGAGCAGCTCCGTCGTGGCGTGTTGCACCGCTTGATCTAACGGTCGGGCATTCCCCGCGGTCAAAATATAATCGCTGTTCTCCGCACGGGGCCAGTTGATGCTCTTGCCTTTCAGCACTTCAACTGTAAACTGTACATCAAAAGAGATTTCAATGCCAGTACCGACGATTTCGCCATCACCTTGCACGGCGTGTCCATCGCCGAGATGAAAGAGCGCGCCCGGAACAAAGACAGGAAGATAAACGGTCACCCCCTCCTTAAACCCGCGATAGTCCATATTGCCGCCGTGCGTCGCGGAGGTCGCTGTCGAAATCGCTTGCCCACGAGGGGGCGCGACACCGAAACACCCGACCATCGGCTCAAGCGGGAGCGTGAGTTGACCCAACTGTGTTTCTGGAGTCATCAACGTCGCTGTCCATTTTTCTACATCTACATGCCACTCTGCGACACCGCCTTCGGGCATCTCAGAGGCGACATAGTGCGGATCGAGAACATTCGGCGCGACGACCATAGCTGTCCGTCCGATTGCACGATTCGGGACGATCCGATCAAAATGGACGGATAGTGTATCACCGGGTTCCGCCGATTCAATATAGAAGGGACCCGTTTGTGGATTACCTCTTTCGGTTACCTGCGTGTCCGTTGCATCGTACCCGGCGTTATCCACGGTTGTTGTGAAAACGGTGTCGCCACTCTCAATATGTAGCACCGGTTCATGCGCGCCGATCGCTGTGTGGTAGACTGTCGGTTCAAAGTGATGTGTCGCCATATCTAAAATTCCTCTCCTATTTTCGAGATGGTTACGGGCAGTTTTGTGAATACTATACCACGTTTGAGAGGGCTCGTCAAGATATAGATTTCCCAAAAAACATTTGACATCCCAAAACCTCTGTGCTACACTCTTAAAAAATTAAAATCCAAATTTAAAAGGGAACATTATGAAACAGATCTTTAAACGCACAAATAGCGTGGTTTTGGCAGTTTTCGTGCTTTTAACTTTGCTCGCGAACGCCAACGCCGAACACGATTGGACAGAACAGGTTGCCGCCTACAAACCGATGGTGGTGAATATTGAGACCTCCTCGGAGGTTGTCTTTGAAACAGAAGTGAAAGGTACGAGTTTTGCTACGGGTTTCGTTGTTGACGCGGAACACGGCATTATCGCGACGAACCGGCATGTCACGGGCAGCAGCCCTTCTTACGTCAAAATTAACTTCCACGACGGGAGTTTCACGGAAGCCCGTATCCTTTACTACGATCCGACGCATGATTTCGGATTTTATCAAATTGATCCTGCCGAGGTTGAATTTGAACTCAAAGCCGTTGAGCTCGGGGAATGGGATGCACTTTCCCTCGGTGATGAACTCCTGCTGATCGGTAACAACGAGAAAGAAGAATATACGATCAAATTTGGAAGGATTACGAACCTGAATGTTAACAAGGGTGATCGGCACTCCAGTTACATTCATACTACGTTTGACCGGACAGGCGGCTCAAGCGGGAGCCCTGTCTGGAATACGGCAGGCGAAGTGATCGCGATTCACGCACGCGGCACAGATACTTCCAGTTTTGAACTGCCGATCGATTACCTGTTTGACGCGCTTGAATTGATTCGGAACGAAATGACAATCCAACGCGGCGAGATCGGTGTGGATCTGGAACTCATCTCTATTGGCGAAGCCATCAAACACTTTAATTTTCCCGCTGAGCTCCGCAAAGAGATTGGTCCCTCGAAAGCTGGAACACCCAAGGTCATCCAAATCGAATCTATGATACCGAGAACAACAGGTAAAGCTGATCTGCGTGCATCCGATATTATCTATCGTATCAATGACCAACTCATCAAAGATGACCTCTATACGTTTGATGCTGTCCTGAATCTGAACGTTGGGAAAAGTGTTAACTTGGACATCTATCGGAACGGCGAAAATCTGCGTATTGATGTTCCGGTAGAGGATTTAGAGGCGAAGAAGGTGCAGCGATTTGTCAGGTTCGGCGGTGCGATTTTTCACGATATTACGCCACAACTCCGTCGCATGCTCTTCCTTGAAGCCGATGGTGTCTATTTACCGCATGCCGTTGCGGGGAGTAGTTTTTCACGCGTCGGCGTACAAGAGCGGAACGGGAACTCTAAGATTGTGATTCTCGATATAAATGGAAAACAGATTCGCAATCTGGATGACTTCATTGAGGCGTGCGAAACGATTACGGATGGACAGCATACCTATGTTGTCGTCCGTGATTTCAATCTGTTCGACAGTTCACCGACACCGAAAAGTTTAACGGTCAACCTCAAATTCGGTCCATTGCAGCAGTTTGAGTGGAATCAACAGGAATTGGACTGGGAGAAAACAGAGACTGAAGGATTGGAAGACTGAAGGATTGGAAGATTAAAAGATAGGAAGGTTGGGGGTTGCACCTCCTTTCCACTGGCAACCATAGTCCATTCTATTGGATATCGCGCGTGTTAAAATTGCAACTCGACAGAAATGAAATCCGATGCGGCGGGTTTCTCAAAAATTCGGGCATAGTCGATATGGATGCCTTTCCACGCAACGCCTATGCCGACAGTCAAGGTGCCGTTTGAGATGCCGGCATGAATAGGGATAGCAGAGAAGGGGTGCCACTCTACACCGATGTACAATTCTGGCGTTTTACCTTCGGTAGAGAGTGCGACATCTACCGAAAATAGGTACGCAGTGTAGCGGTAAGCAGTACCGAGCGTCAACCATTGAATACCGTAACCTTTGAGATTTTGTGCAAGACACCCAAATTTCAGATTTGGACGCGGTTTGAAAAGCAACCCGACATCGTAGTTTGTCTGATACCCGAAAAATTGGTAGATATCGGACGGATGCCTTCGTTTAAACTTAAGACTTAATCCGGCGGCGAGGTATGATCCGAGTTGACGCGCGATGCCGTAGTAGTTGAAATCGGGAACACCGCTGTCAACACCGATGGCGATTTTATTGCCCCAGAAGAGCCTGTAACCCCGGTAACTATAGCCGATACCTTTCGGGTCGAACCGGTAATCTGCGCGGTTATAAAACTTATTAACGCCGAAAAGTTTTACGCCTTGCCATTGGATGAGCCCGGCAGGATTCCAAAAACCGGCGGTGGCATCGTCAGCGACAGCGGTGAAGGCATTTCCCATGCCTAACGCACGCGCACCGACGTAGAGCGGACGCGCTGATTCAAACGGTTTTTCGTCAGGCGCGGCCTGTGCAGCTATTGGCGTTATCAACCATAGGAGATAGAGGATAGCGTAGGTCGTTTTCATTGTCGGTAATTTAGCACGAAACGCCTAAGATAGCAAGCAGAATGGCTGTCGGTAAAGAGAACGTTTGTAACGCTTTATTGAAACGTATGAGAACCGATAGCCGACAGCCACTAATCACATGCAAAACACGTCATCTGGTACGCTTTACCTTGTTAGCACACCGATCGGGAATTTAGAGGACATTACCTTGCGTGCGCTCCGTATCCTCAAAGAGGTGGACCTCATCGCTGCGGAGGATACACGGCAGACGCGTCGCCTACTAACGCACTACGACATTCAGACACCCCTCACGAGTTATTTTGAAGGCAATCAGCGAGTAAAGTGTGGTAAACTGATTGAGCGCATGAAAACAGGTGAGCGGATTGCGCTCGTTTCAGATGCCGGCACGCCTATCATTTCGGATCCAGGGTATCCGCTCCTACGTGGGTGCATCGCTGCGGCAATTCCTGTTATTCCGATTCCCGGGGCATCCGCAGTGATTACAGCGGCATCTGTCTCCGGATTGCCGTTACATAATTTTATCTTTGAAGGTTTCCTGTCTCCAAAGTCGGGGAAGCGGAAGCGTCAATTGGGGGTGCTGGTTGACGAAGAAAGGACGTTAATTTTCTTTGAGTCCCCGCATCGGCTCTGCCGTTTTCTCGAAGATGTGCTTGAGGTGATGGGTGAACGCGACATCGTCGTTACACGCGAGTTGACGAAACGCTTTGAAGAGATATTCCGCGGGCGTGTCGGTGAAGCTCTGGAGAGATTCCGAGAGACGGAACCGCGCGGAGAGTTTACGGTGCTTATTGCTGGGAAAGGGAGGGAAAATGACAGTTGATGGAATTAGACAGATCGCGGTTATCGGGGCAGGACTGATGGGCCACGGCATCGCGCAGGAGTTCGCGAGTGCTGGCTATCATGTCTTTATGCATGATGTCAGCGATGAACATCTCGAAACCGCACGCGCGCAGATTGAAAGCAATCTCCGTGTGCTTGCCGAAAATGCTGTTATTCAAAGTGAGAATATTGCCCCAACGCTCCAACGTATTCAGACTGCCACCGAACTGTCCGCAGTCGCTGAGAATGCGGATTTTGTCGTCGAAGCCGTCACCGAGAATTTGGCACTAAAACAGCAGATATTTGAGGCGTTAGATGCACTCTGTCCACTGCATACAATTTTGGCGAGCAATACGACTGCATTGATGCCGAGCCAGATCGGCGTGAAGGCGACTCGGACGGATAAGATACTTAATACCCACTATTTTAATCCGCCCTATCTAATTCCGTTGGTGGAGCTCGTTCGCAGCCCTGATACGTCTGATGAAACGGTTGCTGTGGCGTTTGATCTCTTGACAGCTATCGGGAAAACACCTGCGATTATTGAGAAAGAGGCACTCGGTTTCGTCGGGCCGAGATTGCAAGCCGCCCTAATTCGGGAAGCGTTCGCTATTGTAGAACAGGGTATCGCCAGTGCGGAAACCGTTGATCTGGTTGTCCGGAATAGTTTCGGACGCAGGCTCGGCGTCGCTGGACCTTTTGAAGTTTTTGAACTTGCAGGGTGGGACCTCGTGCTTGCTGCCTTTGAAGAACTCTATAAGGACCTCAACAGTTCGGCTGACATCAATCCGCTCCTCCGACAGATGGTTGAATCCGGTAAACTCGGTGTAAAGTCTAAGGAAGGTTTCTACAATTGGACAGATGATAAAGTTCAAGCACTGCGAGACCGGATGAATCGCGCACTGATACAGCAAGCAAAGTAATAGGCAGACGAGGTGATAAATCACCTCACTACCGACAGGTATGCTTTCGTTCACAAAAGATGTCTATAGAAGTGGGCAGACTCCGTTCTGCTGTGAATAAAAAACGTTTTTTTGTCTTTTTACCTGTGATTCTGGTTGGGCTGGTTGTTCTGGGGGTCCACCATAAACGAGTTTGGGACTATCTTCTTGCGCTGACTGCTGCTTTTCAGAGTATTGAAACGGCGCGTGCGTACATTGCGGGTTATGGCGCGCTTGCCCCTGTTATATCAGCGGTTCTCATGATTTTTCAGAGTGTGATCGCGCCGTTGCCGGCGTTCCTGATTACCTTCGCGAACGGAACACTTTTCGGTTTCTGGTGGGGATCGCTCTTGTCTTGGAGCAGTTCAATGGTGGGTGCGGCGTGTTGTTTCTATATTGCGCGCTACCTCGGCATAGAACGGATGACGCGGTTGATTAGCCAACCGGCAGTTGATAAGACAAACGCTTTTGTTGAAAAGTATGGCACTTACGCCATCCTTATTGCTCGTTTGATTCCGTTCATCTCTTTTGATGTTGTCAGCTATTTTGCGGGGGCGACTCGGATGCGGTTTCTCGGTTTTTGGATTGCGACTGGCATCGGTCAAATGCCGGCTACGTTGGTTTATTCTTATCTTGGGGACAGAATCTCTGCAAACATCAAACTGATGTTATGGAGTTTTTGTATCTTAATTTCGATATCAATTATAATATGGCTTGTGAAAACGCGCAAACCTTCCGATAAGCAGATTTTGTAAGTCCGATTTCGCTTGAAACAAGGGAGGGGGTTGAAAACCCCTCCTACAAGTGTTCAAACTATGGAGGATTCAAGATGGTGCGTATAGGTGTAGTTGGAGTAGGCGGCATG
The DNA here is from genome assembly GCA_963668035.1 of Candidatus Poribacteria bacterium. Taxonomy (GTDB): domain Bacteria; phylum Poribacteria; class WGA-4E; order WGA-4E; family WGA-3G; genus WGA-3G. The sequence goes on from OY764073.1 coordinate 5,121,767, forward strand.
GGAAACGGCCATTGCAACGCGCTCCCTAATGTTGAAAATTGTGAATTTGTAGGCGTAGCGGATCTTCGTTTAGATGCAGCGCAAGCCGTTGCAGATCGACATCAGATTCGCGCTTTCCAAGACTATCAGGAATTATTTGCTGTTGTGGATGCTGTCGTTGTCGCGACACCGCCTGTTGCACATACACAGGTCGTGGTTGATGCGGCGAAGGCGGGGGTGCATGCTTTCTGCGAAAAACCGCTCTCACTAACACTCTCCGAGGCAGATGCGATGATAGAAGCATCGGATAATGCTGGCACACATCTAATGGTCGGGCAGGTGCTACGCTTCTATCCTGTGCATGAACTCGGTCGACAGATAGTGGATAATGGCGACATCGGCGACATCACCTACATCGAAACCGACTATTCGGGGCCATATAACGCCCCGCGCGGTAGACCCGAAAGTTGGTACGGCACCGTCGGCGGACTCTTGGAGAACGGTATCCACAAATCCGATCTGATTAACTGGTTCGGTGGGACCGCTTTAACCGTCGCCGCTGAGGTAGGCAGTTTCTCCGGACACGACGATTGGGAAGATTATACGATCTCGCTCATCCGTTACGATTCGGGCGCGGTCGGTATCTTAAGGTGGGGCGGTTTCCTCGGCGCGCGCGGGACCAACGATACGATTATTGATGGGAGCGAAGGATCCCTCCGTTTGAATATGTCAGCCGATCTCGCTTATCTCAAAAAACGCGGCGGCGACTGGGAGGAAATCGTTCCGAATCGCGAGGGACCGCACGGTGTCGTTGGTGAATTGACGCATTTTGTGGATTGTGTCCGAGAGGATAGAACCCCGATGATTGATGGCAGAGGTGGCAAACACGCCGTAGAAGTCGTCTTGGCGACTTATCAATCAGCGAAAGAGAAGACGAAGGTCGCGTTACCGATGGAGGAATAGAAGGACTTGGATGGAAAGGTTCGACTGGAAGGGCGGAAGGATGGAAGAGCGTCTCAACCGTTCAATCTTCCAACCCTTCCAACCTTCTAACCCTTAAAACCGATGCTCTTCCTTGTTCTCAATATCGTCCTGCTTTCCGGCTTTGGGCTCTTTCTCAAGCATGCCAAAAACAACCAACAACGCCTAAACCCTATCGGTTTGGTCAACTACTTGAGCGCGTTCTTTATCAGCGTCTGGGTGCTTTCACAGGAACAAGACTTCGAATTTTCGAAGTTGACGCTCGCGTTAGGCGTATCAAATGGTGTGACGTACGCAGTCGGGTTTGAACTGTTTACAATCGGTATCCGGCTCAGTGGGATCGTCGTAACAGCAGCACTCGTCAGGTTATCGATTGTGATACCGATTCTGGTGTCCATACTGTTTTGGCAAGAGATTCCGAACCTTTGGCAAACCATCGGACTGCTTTTAACCTTTGTAGCGATTCCGTTCCTCAGTCAACGCGAAAAGGAACCGACCTATACTTGGACGCCCGACAAACCGGAGGTGAGTCAGGGGTTGGGGTTCGCCGTCGTTATCACGATTCTACTTGTCACCGGGACCTCGCGGCTCACGATGAAAGCGTTCAACGAGATGTGCCCGATTGACGAGAAAGCGTTCTATATGACGCTGCTTTTCGGTGTCGCTACGGTTATTTACTTGGGGGTCTGCCTGTATCAGAAAATATGGCCGAATTGGTGGGAGGTCTTCTACGGCGTGCTGATAGGGGTGTGTAATGTCGGCGGGAGTTGGGCACTGCTCATCGCTTTGGATCAGGTGAGTGCTTTAATCGCCTTTCCGATGTCAAGTTCGGGGGGTGTGTTGTTCACGATGTTCGTCGGTATGGTGTTCCTCCGTGAACGGTTGAGTCGGACATCGCTCATCGGGGCACTGCTTGCAATTGTAGCGTTAATCTTCGTCAATCTAAAGCCGTGATTCTCAGTAAGTATAAAGCAGCAGGGCCATTCAATTGTACCTATTCACTTTATATATGTAAATTTTTTCGCCTGTAGGAGCGAGCTGTGCTCGCGATCTTTTCCTAATAACGTTCACCTATGTAAAGCAAAACCAAGATCCAAATCGTACAATTGAATGTCTCTGATAAAGCAGAGACAAATTTGACTTTGGGCGCGAAATGTGGTATCATTTATGAAAAATCGGGATTTTCAATAAAAATGCGGGAAAGCGTAGAACTTGTCATCCGAAGCATCCATCTGATAGCAGCGATTATCTGGTTCGGCGGTGTCCTGTTTTCTACCTTCATCGCAATGCCGATCCTGCAAAAAAACCTGTCAACACAGGACCTGTTAGCGGTTCACAACCGTTTTCGGACTTGGATACGGTTGATGATTCATGTCCTCCTGACAACGGGCGCGATGGTGTTCTTTATCGTTGCATGGAATAACGGATTTTTTTCGCAACAGAGCGGTAGCGATTTTAAGACTTACATGTTAACGTTCGTCGCAAAATTTGCGGCGTTTGGACTCATGGCACTCTTTTGGGGGCTCTATAGCTCGCTCTATCGGCGGCACCTTGAGGCTACACCATCGGACAGCGAAGCGCATCACAACCAGAGTCCCTATATCAATATCTGGAGAGGTTTGACGTTGATCGCAGGATTAATCGTTTTCGCCCTCGCCCTGCTGTTATAGTCCTGTTTTATGTCCTTATAAGATAGAAAGTAGGTGGGTGCGGGTGCAAACTGATTCGCAAATCTGGACAATTTATTTAGATACTTGTTGTTTGAGCAGGCTTTTTGATCTACAAACGCAACTTCGGGTCTATCAGGAGGCTGAAGCAATTGAACAGATTCTCACTCAGATTCAGGCTGGGCACTGGGCCTGGATATCTAGCAATATTTTGGTAGAGGAAGTAGAACGAGTACCAGATCCAGAACAACGTTTTGAGATCATGGATTGGCTAACTATGACGCATCAGACTGTTACTGCTAGGTCACCGGAAATCTTAAGAGGCAAACAATTGGAAACATTAGGTTTTGCAGAAGTGGATGCGCTGCATATCGCCTGTGCAGAAAGCAGCAAGGTAGATATTTTTCTGACAACAGATGATGGGATCCTCAAAAGGGCAAAGCGCAATAGTTCAAACCTTTATGTCCAAGTTGAAAACCCTTATATATGGTTACAGGAGAGAGGCAAATGAATATATTGGAAATGACTGATAATGAAATTTATGAACTTGCAATGAAAACCCTGATAAATAAGCTCGGTACTGCCAAAGCGCAATGGTTTATCCGGCAAAGGCAACCTGGTACAGGCAATTATTCTGTTGACCGGCACCAATTGTTAGCGAATTTACCGGATATTGACACTCTCGTCAAGCATATCCAAGAACGTGAGGTTACCAGAGAAGCTGAAGAACGCGCCCGTGCCCGTCGATTCGAAGCCAGTCAAAGCGAAATTCAGAAAATGACGGATCTCGAAATCTATGAAATTGGCAGTCGAATCCTTACCAGAACACTTGGAGTTGCCGGGTCGATGAACTTTCTACGACAGTGTCAAGAACTGAACGGTGGTTATCCGCTTGACCGGATCGAGAACATGGAAGAAGCGCAAGAAAACATTAAGCTTTATACAGCAAGTCTGAGACTCAATCCAAAAATGGTTGAGGGATACATTAGGCGCGGTAACGCCTATAGTTACATCGGCGAGCATGCGAAAGCTATTGCTGACTATGACAAGGCGATAGAACTCAAGCCCGAATACGCTAAAGCCTATTACCGACGCGGGGTGGCTTACGCGAAAAATGCCGAATATGCAAAGGCTATTGCTGACTACAACGCGGTGATCCAACGTGATCCTGAGCATGCCGATGCCCGTCGGAGCCGGGCTGAGGCACGGCAGTGTCTCAAAGAGCAGGAAAAAGCTGAAGCCGATTTGACGGTTGCCAGAGCATTAGAGACGAATACCGTTCCATCTATTGGAGAAGCATTACTTCAAACTTGGATGCGGCAAGCCGTATTAGAGACGAACACCGCTCCATCTGTCCAGGCATAGGCAGGCACATAAGAAAATACAATTAGAAACATGGAAAATACAAAAGTTCAAGCAGTCTCATGGAATATCACCCGATTGTGTAACTTGAAATGTACACACTGCTATCTCCCTGCAGGGTTCGTAGATACAAATGAGTTAGCCGACAGAAACTTTCAACTGTCTGATATTCAAGGTTTACATGGACATTCAAGGGACTCGGAATTGAGCCAATCGGAATGTTTTCGTGTCATTGATGAGATCGCCGAAATCAATCCGCATATCCTGCTCATTCTCACTGGTGGCGAACCGTTATTACGCCCGGATATCTTGGAGATATCGAAATATGCCTCCGATACCGGGTTTCTTGTTGTCATGGGAACGAACGGTGTCCTCCTCAACGATGCAGTGGTTGAGAAGATGCAACAGCACGGTGTCACCGGCGCGGGTGTGAGTCTTGATTCTATCCAACCGGCGAACCATGATAAGTTTCGCGGCATGAAGGGCGCGTGGAAAGCGACGATGAACGGCGTTGAAGCACTCAAACGCGCACAAATGGATTTTCTCGTTCAGACCTCCGTAACGCAGTGGAATTACGATGAAATCCCAAAAATCGTGGCGTTCGCGTATCAACTCGGTGCAAAGGTGCTCAATCTCTATTTTCTCGTCCGAACGGGAAGAGGCAAGACGGTGATGGACCTTACGCCTACGCAATATGAACAGATGCTTGAGACGATGTTCGAGTTACAAGCAGCGTATACAGGGAAAATGCTCATCGCTGCGAAATGTGCCCCGCACTATAAGCGCGTTATCTATGGACAACAGTCCGACTCTGCCTTCCTTCAAGGGTATCCGAGTGGTACATGTCCGTGCGGTATCTATTATTGTCGCATCACGCCTGAGGGCGAATTGACACCTTGTCCGTATCTACCTGTTAGCGTTGGAAACCTTAAAGATGAAAGTTTCGTTAAACTCTGGAATGAATCAAAGACGTTTCAGGACTTACGGAACCGAAACCTACTTGAAGGGAAGTGCGGGGCATGCGAATTTAAGGAGGTGTGTGGCGGTTGTCGGGCACGTGCTTATGCTACAACCGGCAACTATCTCGCTGAGGACGCATCGTGCGAATATCAACCGGGGTCATCATCTGTGACTGTAGATGGAGATCAACGCGAGGTATCCCCTATTCAAATTGAGAAAAAGATTGCTTTTGCAACGGAAACCGATTACGAATTGCAGTGGACAGCAGCAGCAGAAAAGCGGTTGAAGCGCGTGCCTTCATTTGCGCGCGGTATGGTCGTCAAAAGTGTCGAGAAATACGCACGCGAACACGGCTATCGGGAGATTACGCCCGAATTAATGCAAGCTGTCAAAAAACGCTTTGATGAAACTGGCATCCCCTCCTTCAGACCGAAACGCTGATGCAAGGTAGTAGGAGAACCCACGCCGTTGTGCCGTAACAACAACCGTAGAGGAGACTGAAATGCTTACAGCAGACCAGATTACATTTTTTCAGGAACACGGATATCTTATCCTTGAAAATTTTATTGATTCGGAAATAATTAAGACGTGGCGGGAGCAGGTCTGGCAGCATTTCGATTCCAGCCTTGAAACGCCGGAGACCTGGCCCAACGATTATGTGGTTCAAAACTTCAGTTTTTCGCCACTGTTCGGGCAACTGCCTGTGATGCAAGAGATTACAGCGCAGCTGGGGGGTGGTCAGTTTGCCGGTGGCGGCGGTTCACCGCTCGTCAAATGGCCTAATCCTGAAGAGAAATGGGCAATGCCGGGTAGCGGACACATTGATGCTTATGGTCCCGGAGGGTGGAGCCCCTTTATGCTTGGGGCGACAACCTATCTCTACGATGTTGAACCCAATGGCGGTGCGTTCGTTTTTTGGCCTGGGAGTCACCATTCCACACATAAATACTTCCTTGAATATCCTGATCAGATTGATGGGAGTTTCTACGATATTGAGGGTTGGGGATGGCATGTGCTTTCAGATTTATCGCCGGAGGGGCCTCGTGAATTTACAGGTGCTGCGGGCGATGTTGTGCTGTGGCATGCGTTTCTCTGCCATACCGGTTCAGCGAATGTGAAAGATGTTCCGCGTTTTGGAATCTTTGCGCGCTACTCCCATCAAAAGCGGGAGGAGATCAAATACGAAATTCCGGAAGATCTCTGGAAATATTGGGCGATTTAATAAGGAGAAATATGAGCGAACAAAACAGTCAATACCAACGGCTTACAGATGTAGAGGAACGCTTGACACGTGTCGAAAACCTCCTCGTCAGCATCAACGAAAAGTTAGATCGAGGTCCTGGTCTCGGCGAGGTTGATACCGAGAAGGCGGAAGAATTCAAGCAGTGGGTGACCAGTTACGTCTCAATGCGGTTACAGCAGCTCGTGCCGGAGACGTGTGACCATCCTGCTGAAGTCGCACTTCACGACGGTCCCTACCTTGACAATACAACCGTGCCTTGCACGGAAGAAGTTGAGCATCGGGTTAAGCGGATACCGATCCCGTTTGTCCGCGAGATGGTCGTCCAGCGAGTCGCTGAAAATGCTCGGGAGGCTGGCATCGAACGTGTAGATATTGATTTTTTTGAGAAAGCCGCGACATTTTGACAATGTAAAGCCACAGAGGAGTTCCCTCTGCCTAATTTTGATTGGAAGGACTTCTTAAAGGCACCACTGTAATTACCATGGACTGGGTCTTCAACACCTTCTCGGAATATCTTGAGAACGACTTCAAAAAGCGGATCGGCAACCCGAATCCTACCGTTGCTGATCTCTGGCAAGCCTTTCAGGTGCTTTTCCCCGCGACTTCAGCGCAGCTCCTTGTGCAGGAGCCAGTCGGTAATACAGTGCGGTTTAAAGCACTTGCGTTCTATCATGCAGACGAAATGGGTCCGTTGATTGAAGCACCCTTGAAGTATCTCAGACAGAATTTTGGGGGTGGCAAGTTCAAAATCAACTTCTATCACGGTATGCAGTTCATCGCTACGATTAATTTCAAGCCAGAGGGTCCTGAAATTTGGCGCGAGTTACCGGAGATGGAAGGGAATCCCGCGATCGACGACGTTGCGACTTAAAGCAGGAGGTACACGCTGTGTGCTGTAACTTAAAGGAGTAGGCACCCGCCGTGTGCCGTAACCGAGGATAATGGATAAAATCATGAGTCAACAACAGGAATTTGAGGGATGCCCCTCGTGTGGCAGTAGGAATCTCCGACAGTTGGAGGGCAATTCATGGTTCTGCTTGGATTGTGACTGGGATAACCTGAGCGTTATTCCGAAAGGAAACCATGACGAACTCCTTGTATCCCTTCGGCACGGAGATGTGCATTCGCGGCGGATTGCCGCACAGGCGTTGATTAATATCGGCGATGCGGATCGGCATCTCGCCACACTCATGGATGCAAACGCACTGCTGGCAGCCTTAGATGACGAGGATGCCGATGTCCGTTACTTCGTCGCTGTCGCGCTCGGTAAACTGGAAGCCAGTCTTAGCCTCGGTAAACTCAAGCAGCTTGCCCGAGATGATGCCTCCGCGCTCGTCAGGGAAGGGGCTAAAACAGCGGTTGAACAGATAGAAGCACTCGACCTCTCTTAGCACACATTTGAACCGCAAGGAAAGTTGGAAAAATGGAAAAAATTCGACTCGGTTATATCGGTTGTGGATTCATGGCACAGAAGGTCCATATCCCGAATTTTATGAGCGTTCCCGACTGTGAACTCATCGGGCTTGCTGAAGTGCGTTCTGAACTCGGAAAAATCGTCCAAAATCGTTTCGGGATCCCGCAACTGTATCGGGACCACGGTGAACTTGCACAAAACGCCGATATTGAAGCGGTGGCAGTCTCCGCTGACTTTGCATTGCAGGGTGAAATCGCTAAAGACCTCCTTTTGGCAGGGAAGCACGTCTTCATGGAGAAACCGATGGCTGTTTCCAGTGAACAGGCGGAGGCGATCGTGACAGCATCGCAGCAGTCTGGCAAAAAGTTGATGGTAGGCTACATGAAACGCTACGATGCCGGCAACGAGATCGTCAAAGAAAAGGTGGCACAATTCCGAGAGACTGACGAACTCGGACGTTTGACGTATGCCAGAAATCACGGCTTTGGTGGGGATTGGGTCTGCAACCTTGATACACACATGGACGGGACTGACGAACCGAAACCGAGCGCGCCTGTCAAAACCCCAGAATGGATACCTGAACAGTACCGAGGTTCCTATTTGGGATATCTCCAGCAGTATACGCATAATATCAATCTGATGCGGTGGTTTCTTGACGCGGGTGATAAAGTCACCGTCAAAGCCGTGGATTTAGACGCGAACGGATATTCCGGTGTCGTCATCTTTGATATGGACGGTATTCGTGTCACATTGGAAACTGGACATGTTTCGCACTATCGCTGGGACGAGCATAGCCAAATCTATTTTGAGAACGGATGGGTTCACACATGGGCACCGCCATTGCTCTTGAAAAATACACCTGCGGAGGTTGAAATCTATCGCGCTGGGGAAGAACAAGAAATCACACGTCCGATTCCGAAACCGAGTTGGACGTGGGCATATCGCAGAGAGGCAGAATACTTTGTCGCGAATGTCCGTAACGATGAACCCTTCCGATCTTCAGCCGAGGATACGCTCACGGATGTCAGGCTATTTGAAGACATTTACCGGATCTTCATTGCGCAGCAGAAATAGTTATCAACTTTTAGATCATTGGCGTAATAATATCTCCGTTTCATTAATATTCACTGCCAGTGCGTAGTTTTCTTCCAAGTATTTGGCGATAAGCGGGTGCCGTTCTTCAACGCGGATACCGTCAACGGCATCGAACCAACCCCCTGTTTTAAAGATCACCAAACGCGTTTTGTCGCGTTTAAGTGCCTCAATAACATCTTGCTGCATTGCAGGTGTCGATGCATAAGAAATCTGATGGAAACGGGTGACGCTCGGTCGATTCGCGAAGAAATAGTAGGCACCCTGACTCGTAAAGTCAAATATCTTTTCGTTGGGTTCAGTATTTTCCTGAATATAAGCGACGACTTTTTGAATCTGCTGAACTTGGTCGTCTGGGATGTCTACTCCGCCTGCGCGCGCCAATTCTTCTGGCATAATGCTTTGCTTGAAAGGATTCTGACGCAGCCGTTGCCATTTCCCGCTGAAACCTGCCAACGGGTGATGCACCTCTCCAATGTACCAACAGAATATTAGTGTCGGGATTAGCACCCATGTTGCTTTCAAGGCAACGTACCAAGGGCTCTTACCGCTTAGGGACGACAAACCGATACGGAACATGCTGATAATACCGCCCTCCAACGGAAATAGACAGAGCAGCCATAAGAAGGTCGCCCCATAAATCAGATGGCCACCGTCTGAACGTCCAAGTGCAGTCCGAAAGAATGCAACGCCGCCGAGGAGTAAGAGAAGAAGTTTCATCGTGTTGGCTGAGTAAGTGCCAGAGAGCTTTCGATATGTCAGGTAAGCCGCGACTATCAGAAAGATACAGATCGGTAGATACCACCGAAACCCTTCACTGAAGATAAAGGCGCGCCATCCATCCGATGATAGCAGCGTCAATGTTTTTGATAGGGACGGAAAAGCGAGTCCCCACGTTGCAAGTTGATAACGACACTGGATATAAGAATTCCAAATTGCATCGTCCAAAGCACCGTGGGAGAAAAAGTAGGCAGCTATCGGGAGAAAGCCTAACAACACCCCGCAGCTATAGTTGATTAAGGGGAACGGGCGTTTCTGTAATGCCATACCGCTCTGCAACCCATAGATACATAGAAACAATCCAATAGCACCGAGCGTATAAAGCCCAATTTCAGTGCTATACCAGAATGCTAAACTTGTGAAAATACCCGCGAGAACGAGCGTCCATGAAAATGCACTACGTTTTGATGTGTTTGGTGGGTGCGTAAGGAAATTAGCGACGAAGGCGAAACTGATTAAACCGAGGCTGTGCCTTGGGGACACCCAGAACGCTGTGCCAGAAGCGATAAGCATACAGATGAAGGCGGTCAAGAATCTGCCGCGAAAGACTTGTAAACCGAGTAGATAGAGCGCGACGTAGCCGAGTGGGTCTAATACATCTTCCATTGAACGTACGCCGAACAAGGTCGGTTCAAAGAGTTGACTGCCGAACCATGCCAAATAAGCGTTTTGGAAGAGCCCGTGCTGGACATAGACATCCCGAAACGCTACGCCGCCGTGCATCATCTCGTTGAGCGGTGCGAGGCGTTCACCTTCGTGGAACATATCTATGTTGCCGTGAATACTCGCGGAATAGATAAGCAGGTAGACGAAAATCGGAAGGATAACGTATTCGAGTCCGATGCGTCCAAACTGGACGAGTCTGCGATCACCGAAGCGGATTTTGCTGCTTTCTTCGTCGGTGGGATTTGCTTCGTTTTCACTGGCGAGATTTCCACTGCTTTCTTCGTCGGTGGGATTTGCTTCGTTTTCACTGGCGAGGTTTCCGCTATTTTCGCTGGCGAGGTTTCCAACCTCGCCTATGGTCCACAGTCTATACAATAGTACCAACTTCAGCAAAACCGACAAAACTATCGGCAAGAGTAAACCGATTACCGAACGCTGCCCGATGTAGTAGACGTGTAACCAACAGAACCATAGCGGTATTGATGCCAAGGCGTTCGCTTTAAGCACACGCGCGATCGGTTGTGCTGTTAGTTTGGCACACCAGCGCGAATAGAGCCACCATCCGAACCAATATAGACAGATCGCTATCGGGATACCGAGGAGTGCCAGCAGATAGAAAAAGTATTCTTGTTGTTTCGGATACGCGTTAGCACTGAGCCAACCCACGACACCGGCGTTTGAGTGGTATTCAAAAGTAATGTATTTTTGGAGGGTTATCCCTAAGGCGATTGCAAGGGAGGCGGCGGAAAAGGTGAGAAGTCCAGCGTAGGGTCTGAGTGCGGGATCCTTGACAACGCGCCTGTCCGGTACCAATTGCTGAAGGTAGTCTCGCCAGCGCTGCATAATTTTTGCCTCAATTATTGTGGTTCCTCGACCTCAATAAAATCTTCTGCCGTTTCATCCCACGCGAAAGCCTTCACTGCGCGTATCTCGGTGCCGTAGATGGAGATCACAAGGTAGGTGGCACCTGGATAAGCAGGTTCACCCCATATCATCGCATCTGCTTTGTCTTTTTCCGAGAAATACGCTTCGTGGTTCGGGTGTGAATGGTAGAACGTCTTAATCTGCCACTGCTGTGTATCCGCCTCTTTGTGGACAGCGATTAAGTCGTCAGGGTGCATGACGTACGCCGTGCGCGCATCGCGCGGGTATTTGTCCGGGTCTTCCTGATGCAGTTGGTTCTGTATATTCCGGCACTCCCGGACAAAGTCTTGTGTTTCAGTGCCTAAAATAACGCCACAACATTCATCGGGGAACTCTGATTTCGCGTGGTCACAAATCTGGCTGAGGGTTTCTGGTTTCAAGGTTAACATTGCATAGCAATTAGCCATCAGTAATCGGCAACCAGCAAGAAAACGCTGACGACCGATAACTGACAACCGATAACTCTTAAGACAGTTCGCTTCCGCCAGCGATTGCCGGAATAATAGAGATTTCGGCACCGTCTGTGACAGCAGTTGCTTTGCCGTCAAGGAAGCGGATGTCCTCATCGTTCAGATAGATGTTTACAAACCGACGGATATTTCCGCCTTCATCACAGAGGCGTTCTTTCATCCCCGGATAGTTCGCTTCAAGATTTTCAATAATGCCTTCAATATTGGCACCTTCTGTTTCAACTTCCGCCATGTTCTGCGTCAAGCGTCTCAGCGGGGTTGGAATACGGACTATTACAGCCATAGAATAAATTTCTCCTTTTTTAAATCGAATAATGTAATCCACACTCTTTAGCGTTTTCATCTGCGTTGGCGTTTTCTAATGCGGCACTTGCGTTTTGCCAGCGCCACCGTCCCGCGCGATTCGGTTCTCCCGGTTTTATGGGTGTCGTGCAGATGATACATCCGATTGATTCATAATAGTGACCTTGTGCATCCGCTGCAAGTAACGGATTCACAGGAATTTCGTTTTCACGTACAAATTGCCATACGTCCTCGGTGCTCCACTGAATCAGTGGACTCACCTTCAGCACGGGGTGTGTCGCTGATGAGATAATTTCTGCTTTTCGGTGCTGTTTTCTGGCATCGGATTGGTCGTGACGTATACCGGTTATCCAGACATCAAGCGTCTCCAAGAGTCGTTGCATCGGGCGGACTTTTCGGATATTACAGCAGTATTCCTGCTTCGCTTTGCTGTCAAAAAACAGGTATTCGCCATGCTGTGCGACCATCTCTTTGAGTTCTTGTGGTTCAGGATGGATCTGTTCAATCTGAATACCGTAGCGCGCTTCAACCCGTTCAAAAAATTTGTATGTTTCCGGAAAAAGGCGCAGGGTGTCAAGTGTGCAGACCCTAAAGGGTAACTGATTTTCAGCAGCCAAATGGATCATAACCATGCCGGATAGCTGCCCACTTGTTACAATAGCAGCCCGTTCTTTAAACCGCTTAAAAAGGGAGAAAAGAATTTCTTGGGGTTCTTCGGTCAATAGAACTTCTTGGCAGAGCGTTTGATCGACGGGGTAGTTCAATTTTTTATTCTGTTCCCTTTGTTAAAAAACTTACGGGAGTGTATCCATGATGTCCGATTCGATTTCAAAGTAACGGCTCAAACTGAAATAGCGTTCTCCGGTATCGGGCAGAATGGTAACAACGGTTTTATCGGGTCCCTGTGCCTTTGCAACTTGTAGGGCGGCATAGACATTCGCACCTGACGACATGCCGACTAACAAACCCTCGGCTGTTGAAATTGACTTCATCGTTTCGTAAGCCTCTTTTTCGGAGACGGCGATCACCTCATCAATAACATCTACGTTAAGGACTTCAGGAATCATGCCCGCGCCGAGTCCATCAATCCGAGTAGGCCCGGGTTTACCGCCGGAGAGCACTGCGGAAACAAGGGGTTCCACTGCGACTATTTTCACATTCGGGCATGCTGTCTTTAGCACTTCGCCGACACCTGTCAATGTACCGCCTGTGCCGACTCCTGTAACGAAAAAGTCAATATCAGTGCCAATCGCTTTAAGAATCTCTACTGCTGTCGTACGGCGGTGAATTTCGGGGTTTGCGGGGTTCGTGAACTGGTTCGGCATATAGTGCCGTGGGTTCTTTCTGATGATCGTTTCGGCTTCCCAGATCGCGCTTGCCATGCCGCCGTGTTCCGGTGTTAGCACAATTTTGGCACCGAAAGCAGAGAGGAGTTCATATTTCTCGCGACTCACATTTTCTGGCATCGTCAAAACGACAGGATAACCTCTGGCGATGCCGACGATAGAAAGCCCTAACCCTGTGTTGCCGGCAGTCGGTTCAACGATAGTATCCCCTTTTCTGAGGATGCCGCGTTCTTCCGCGTCAACGACCATGGCATAACTGATCCGGTCCTTGATACTGCCGCCGGGGTTGTAAGCCTCTAATTTTGCGAAGATCGTCGCGTCGTCTTTACCGGGCAAACCGTTCAGGCGGATCGTCGGTGTATTTCCGATGAGGTCTGTCAAATTTTTGGCGATTTTCATGTTGATTTTGCTTGTGTGTTTCAGACAATTGCCATTTTTTTAAGTATACCATAAACACTGCGAAAAGTCAAATTTTTCAGATAGGCGACGGGGGTGAGGGGTGTGTAAATATTTTGGCGCGGAAGGCCCGGTAGGTTCGGTTTTGCGGCGTATTCGCCCAAATGCGATCTGCATTCCAACCGAACCGGATCCTACGCGTAAACCTTGAAGGCTTCAAAACCCTCTTCAGTCCTGTAAGGTTTATTTGCTTGGGTATTTTTTAATTATGTTTATAGAAACACATGGCACCAACCCGCCTTAGCCCTGTAAGGGAGACCCTATGTTTATTACGTTAGTCAGACACATTTCGCCCTTATAGGGAACCAAACTTTTTTTAGGCAACGCATCTCTATAAACATACTCGAAGAAACGCCCAAGCAAAAACCCCTTGCAGGACTAAAGAGTCCCATAGCCTGTAGGTTGGGTTGAACGGAATTGAGAAGGGAACCGTGCGGGTTCAAATCGACTTCAACCGAAAAATATCGGCGGATACCCAAAAGAACTTAGTGAAACCCAACTTCATACCGGCAGCATCGCGCGGGATCTCAGCAGTTTCTGTAGGTTGGGTTGAACGGAACTGAGAAGATAGATCTGATACACCAAATCCTGCAAATCCAACATGCTGGTGCCCAGAACCAAAAACGCAGTGAAACCCAACTTCGGCCTGTTAGTATCGTATAAATCCCAAAGCGTTGGGTTTCACTTGATCTTTGGTTGATGTGGTATGTAGGGTGAGAGTTCATTTTTTTACTGCTTTTCAGGTTTTGGTTGTATCCGTTCAACCCAACCTACAATGCTCAATGAACAAAGATTACGGATAGCTTTATGGAAGCTGGTGTTAACCATTACAAAACACAATAACATGTTTCGCCAAAGATGTCAAGCATGTGTAAATTTTTGTTACAAATTCAGTCAGATGCGTCTCTCATATTCGTCATGGGTTCAGATCCAAAACCAGACTAAATTCCCATCTTCTTCGCGCGCCAAAGCCCTGTAACCTTTACTGATTCGGACTGCCCAATCGGATCCAACCTTTTTTAAACGCAGTGATGGATGTCTGGGATTTTGCTGAAGCATCTGAAACTTCTGAGGGACACGTCTTCGGATACCGGGTGGAAGTTTCGCACAAGCTTCCCAAAAATCTGCATTGAAAATATGTTCCATGCTATAACAACTTCTGAAGGTCCTCTATGCTATAGCACTTGCCATCGCGATAATTCTTAATAGCCCTTTGTGCAAGGGGATCCAGACGGCCAGCTTTCACATCTTCTTCAAACTGTTTTTCCCAAGCTTCTTCTTCGGCGACTAAGGCTTCATGAAGTTTTTTTTCAAGGGTTTTCAGCAAGATGACTTCTGTTGGTGCCTCACACGTGACTTTTGGAACGTCCGGAATCCAGCCGAGCCATTTCGTTCCATTGCTTTGGATGTGGGCGGTATAGGTCTCCTCAAAGACCTTGTCTTGAATATCGACCTTCTTTATTTTTTCCACGGTTGCCTCCGTTGGCGTAAGTTCGTCTTTACTGCCGGTGTTTGTCAGGCAGATTTGGATGACATTACCGGTTTGGTACATGGATAATGTGTCCGGGTTGAACTTCTCTTAACACTTCATTGACTCTCAACATAGCGGGTTGAACGTCCTCAAGCCGATTGCTTCTTGCAGAGATGAGAATGACACCTATCTCATATTTGCGAAGGTTCTGTTGATGTTCAATGCCTTTGTCCATTGTCACGAATGCGTCAAACGCTGCCGCGGCTTGTTCGAGGAGCTCGCCATTTTTCATGCCTTTCCACCCTTGCCGAGAAACCGTCGTAACTTGAAAATCGGCATCAAAATATCGTATCACTCGCCAGTCTAAGTTTTCATCAATTTGGTGGAACACAACGCGCCCTAATCCCTTCCTATTGCAGGTGTGATCGGAGTGTGTGAGTCAAGGCCAATTCTAAAAAAGCGATCGCCTGCTCTCGAGAAACTGAAGGGAATCCTTCAAGAAAATAGTCAAGACTCTCTCCAGCTTTTAGGTGATCAATGAGTGCCTTTACGGGTACCCGTGTTCCCGTAAATACGGGAGTCCCCCCGTGAATCTCAGGATCTTGGTTTATCACTTGCTCAGATTTCATATTTAGGGACCTCCTTGTTATTTTTCTTTCTCTTGATCCTCACGCCATTTTGCGAAATCTGCCTCGATTTCTTCTGACCATTTGCGGTCTATTTCGCCCGGTGTGTAGATGCCTTCGCGCAGGCGTTGATGTCCAAATCGGTCTCGGAGGGCGACTTCCTCGCCTTGTTCGACGACCTGTTGCGCGAAATGCGGCGGGATAAAAATCACACCGCCGCGCCTGCCTAACACGATGTCTCCCGGTAAAACTGTCGCCTCCGCAATGCGGATGGGGATGTTGATGCCCGTCAATGTGACGTTGGCAATGCCTGTCGGATCCACGCCGCGCACAAATGTGGAAAAATCAGGCAGCTCGTAGATGCCGTCTAAATCCCGGATGCCACCGTCAATGACCATACCTGTCCGTGTCTTCGCATAGATAGAATTGCCGAGGTTATCACCGGCAAAGGTACCGTCCTTGATTTTGCCGAAGAGGTCCACGACAATAACATCATCGCGGACGAGTGTATCAATCACCCACGAATTTTGTCCACCGACGCGTCCCTCTTTTTCGCCCTGTGCAGAGATAGCATCGTTAAAATCGGGACGGATCGGTACAAAGGCACACGTCACCGCTCTACCGACGAGGATCCGGTCGGGATGGAGGTTCATCCAGTCGCCAGCGAATTGGAATTTGTAGTTATTCCCGTTGAGAACGCCCCACGCCTGCTCAATACTGATAGCTTTCATTCGTTGAAGAATATCATCGGGAACGCGCGGTCGCCCATCAGGAAACCGCTCGCCTTCCCACATACCTGTCATCGCGAGGATACTCTCTTTATCAATAAGTCGCATATCAACCCCCCTGCCCCCCTTATCAAGGGGGAATTGGTTTACAGTTCAACCCCCTGCCCCTTATCAGGCGGAAATTGGTTTACAGTCCTGCGTTTTCCCAGACCTGATCCAGTGATTCCGCGGTGGCTTTCGCTGCATCGGCGGGTTCCATTTCGTTTACCGTTTTGCTGAAAGGTTCCGGGGTTACGGGTCCTTCGTAACCGATCTCTGTCAGGATTTGCATCAATTCGGTGAGCGGGATCACGCCGGTTTCGGCGGGGAGGCATCTGATGTTATCAATTTGTTCATCTGGGTCAATGCCTGCAGGTGCATCGTTGATGTGGACGTAAACGACATCCGATTCAGAGAGTTTCCGTACGTCGTCAACTGTGGAACGGCAGGTGTACCAGTGCCATGTATCAAAGAGGAGTCCAACGTTTCCGGTGCCGACGGCAGCGGCGAGTCCCAACATCGCATCCATGGAATAGGCGAAGAGGTATTTGGAACCTTTACGGCTCGTTGCGGGCCCGATGAACTCAAGTCCGATGGCGTGTCCGTGTGCTTTGAGAATTTCAGCGATAGGGCGGAGTCGTTTGACAGAGAAATCCCAATTCTCCTGAAAGCTCATATCGTTTGACGCGGGTCCGACGACGGTGGTTGTCCGATAGCAACCGAGTTCGGCGGCGAGTGCTGCACGTTCTGGGAGCTGTGCTAAACCGGCGTAATAGTCGGCATCGGGCCCGCGCCAGTTAACTCCGAAACCCCAGCCGCCCATGGCGATGCCTGCTTCTGACCAGAGGTCTTTGACGTGTTGCACGGAGCGTTCTTGTGCGAGTTGATTGGCTTCGTCGATGTTCAGATCAAGCCCGTCAAAACCTGCGTTTTTGGCGAGGGTTAAGCCTTCTTTCATATCTGCCCGGATGCCGATTGCACCCGTACTTAGATTCTTAAACATATTTTAAGTTTCCTTGCGGTTAAACACGTGGGTTTGGGACCTCACGCGCGTATGTTAAGAGTCGCTTTCCATTTCATTTCAAGCTTGGTGCTTGGAACTATTGTTTTTGACTTCCAACGATTATGATTATTCGGTAGATCCTGGTTCAGACAACTTTTGACCGCGCAAAACTTTCGCGGCGACAGCCCAGGGATAGTCGTTATCTTCGGCATTTGCGTCCCGGTATGTGGGAATCCAGACCCAGCGTTCTTCGCCGGAACGATTCGGGTGGCTGGCGTGCAGCGTTAAGTCGTGAAAAAAGACGGCACCGCCGGCTTCGATCTCTGCTGTGACAGCAAGGTTTTCGTCGATCGCATCGGGACGCAGCCGATTTCCGAAGCCGTGTCCATCACTGGCATCGCCATCGTGGACAATGGCGGATTTGTGGGAACCCGGGAATAGTTTGAGGCAACCGTTCTCAACGGTTGCATCGTCAAGTGCTACCCAAATTGAGACTTTGTGTGCGCCGTGCCAATAGTGCCAGTCTTGGTGCCAAGGGCTGGCGAAAGTCATGGAGTCGCTTTTGAAAACGACCTTGTCGCTCAGGAACTCGATATCGGGGGCGAGAATGCTTTCCAAAATATCAAGTAAGCGCGCGTCACCGACTGCGGTTTGAAAAACTGGACTCCGGGCAGCTAAGCCGACATGAACGCCGTGCCCGGCGACGTTGCCTGTTTCCGCTTTAACGGCTGCCAAGATGTCGATGCATTCTGATTTAAGCCGTTGGACTTCGTCTCGCGTAAAGAGGTTCGGTGCGATAGCGAAGCCGGTTTGCACGAAATCGTTGCGCAGTGTTGTTGTATCAAACGTCATTTTTTAAGCCTCTACGGATGCTGCGATGTGAACTTCGCGCCCTGTCTCAGCACTTTTGAGCAGCCCTTCCATCATCTGTTGGACAATCAACCCATGGCGAAGCGGTGCTTTGCAAGTTACATCATCTAAAATGCATTCAATAAAGTGATCGGCGATAGCGTCCCATGCCTCTCCATACTTGCTTTTTGGCGGTTTGCCATCTATGTCCTCAAATTCGCCTTTTTTGTCGGTGCGGTATAGACGTAGCGGGGACAATGTCGCGCCTGCCTCTGTTCCGAACAGTTCGATTTGGAACTCGTTGGGTTGGTGTGATGCCCAGAAGCTTTCTACTTGTAAACCGCCGCCGCCTTCAAAAGTAATAAAACCACCTGCATAGTCGTCGGAGTCATATTTCTCGTAGGTCTCTTTAGGCGGTTTTGTTCGGTTCCAGTAGCCGAGTCCTCGGGGCCCGAACTTCGCGCCGGCAGCCCCTAACACCGCGATGGGTTTCGGTAGTCCGAGGATCCACCACGCTGCGTCAAGCACATGGACACCCATGTCGCGAAATGCGCCGCCGCCTTTTTGGATGAAACCGAGGTTCCATGCGGGGATCCCACTTCTACGGACACTTCGGGCGCGTGCGTAATAGAGTTCGCCGAAATAGTCGTCGCGTGCAAGATTACCGAGATATTGGCAGTCATTCCCGAAACGCGTGGAGAGCGACATCATATTGACAACACCTGCAGCTTCGGCTTCCTGGACCAATTGGTGGGCGGTTTCCTCAGAATCGGCGAGCGGTTTCGTTACCATGACGTGTTTGCCGTTCCGTACGGCTTCAAGTGCGATGGGGACATGCCACTGGTTCGGGGTGCCGACAAAGACTGCGTCGATGTCAGTGGCTTTGCACATCTCTTTGTAATCTGTGTAAAGTTTAACTTTGCCGGGTAAATCTTTGGCGAAAGCTTTCATGCGGTCTTCAAGTAGATCACAGAGCGCGACGACAGTGCCGCGCGGGTTTCTGGCGAGTGCTGCGCCGTTGGGTCTGCCGATCCCCATACCGACGACGGCGATTTGGACAGGTTTTTTCGCTGATGCCATAATAGTTGTCAGTTATCAGTGTCAATTATCAGTTGCGTCAGAAATAGTTGTCAGTGTTGACCGGAAACTATTAAAACGCGAACATACCTTGACAAGTGGCAACCGACTTTCTCCTTTTGCGGTTTATTGGGGTCTGCCTTGATGGTCCAAGGCGGGGTTGACTTCGTTCTTAACAGGCTTAATTGTCCGCAGGTACGCCCAAATTGCTTTCAAATCTTCATCGTTCATTTGTGCGTAGTGTTTCGTCGGCATCGGTGGGAAGATTTCCCGGTTGCTTTCGATACCTTGATGGTGTCCGGTCCGCAGGGCACCGATGAACATATCTTCTGTCCATTCGCCTAACCCTGTTTCCTTGTCAGGGGTCAGGTTTGAGGCGAAGCTGGTTCCGAATGGACCAGAGAAGGCACTTAACTGTGGGGCGGTTACCATAAAAATGCCCTGTTGGATCATACGGAAATTATAGCCGGGGGCAGGATGTCCAGCGGGATGTCCGGCGAGGTACATGTTCATATTGTATTCGGCACCTGTACGCGGCGTATGACAATAACCACACGCGGCGACAGCGTCTACGAGGTATTTGCCACGCTGTACCTTATCGCTCTGACTCTCGACGGCGCGGATGCCCAGCGTAATAATGGCACCTATAAGAAGCACCACTACACAGGGGATTAAGAGATTTCGCTGCATTCTATGCCCTCCTTTAGATGGGTTCAAATCTCGGACTCAATTTAGCACACTTTGTAAATAGATGCAATAGAAATTATTTGAGAAGGGAGTGCCATTCAATTTTAGGTTTTTTAAGTCGTTTGCTCGGAAGATCGCCAGCGCGGCTCGTTCCTATCCCGGTTCTTACTTCCTGATAAGCATTTTTCGCGTAGCCGTAAAATCTCCAGCGGTGAGCGTATAGAAATAGATGCCACTCGCTACAGGTTCACCCTGGTCATTTTTACCGTCCCAATATGCTGCACGGTTTCGGTCTTGATAGGTCCCTATGTGCCGATGTCCTAATTTAAGTGTTCGGACGAGGGTTCCAGTTACGGAATAGATGCGGAGCGTTACATCCGCTGGTGCTGCCAACTGATACGGTATCCATGTCTCTGGATTAAACGGATTTGGGTAATTAGGGAGGAGTATTGTCTCTCTGGGGGTTAATGCTGCGAGGCGGTGTGCTAATAGCGCAATACCTCTTTTGGAAACGGCATCTGTAGGTGCAAGCTGACGTGCCTGCGTTAACCACGCTTGGATTTCGGTATGTGTGAATGTACTATCGAGAGCGAGAGGCTGTGCTGAGGGTGCCGCCGCTGTTGCGCCTAACCAACCCACAATTAACACGAGGTCTAAGACGCTGACAGTATTGTCTCCGTTAAAATCTGCTTCATTTTCTGCCCCGGCTTGTCCTAAGCGGGATGCGACTCTCACTACGTCCAAAATGTTCAAAGCACCGTCGCCGTTTAGATCCAGCTGCACGAGCCCGTCGATAGCGTTTGGATACCACATCCATGATGAATTCCCGTCTGTATCAATAATTTGAAGTGATATGGGATCGGTAGGGGTCGCGGTGAGCTGCGTGATAGGGAATTCAAACGTAGCGGTTTTGCCGTTTAAGGGCTGGCATGCGAGCAGTTTGGTGCCTGGGAGCGGATCTAAAGGTAATGCCTCTGTAAACAATTGGACTTGATGGAGTTCTGCTTGGTGTGTTACAGCGAAACGGATAAGGATATCTGCTGAGGGCAAGGCGATGGGGGGCAATCTCTGAATCGTTGGCGGTATGTTGAATTTGGCGTGACGGGCGTTGAAGATCGGATGTTTGTCTAAAAAACGTGCAGCGCATTCAGAGAGGCGGCTGAGATATCCAGTGCTGCCAGACATGAGGTTAGGTTCGCGGTGGTCGTGATAGACACCTAAAGCGTGTGCAAGTTCGTGTGCCACAATTCGGAAACTATAGCAATTCCCGACTGCTGGAAACATGGCTGTCCCGCCAGTAGTTCCATGCGTACCTCCGAGTCCGCATACGTCTCGACCAAGGAATTCACCACCCACCTCAAGAAACACGAGGTAAATATTTTGGGAGAGGTCGAACTGTTTCCCAATTTCTGTCAAGATTTTTCCATAAGGGTTGTCCTGATAATCGGCAGTCGAAAATTGTCCTTGTACACGATGGACGAGGACCTTTCCCGTCGGGTCCGCTGCATAGGTGAAGGTTTTTATGCCATATCCGTGGCGTTGCATCTCGCGGGCATAAAAGACTTGCACATCTTTTATGATTCTATCTGCCTGTGCTTGTATATCGTGGGGCTCTTGGTCGTTTGGATAGAAGTAGACGACTTTCACTTGCGGCTGCGCACTATTTTGCTGTTGTTGAATCTGTGAAATCGCCGTTTGGAGGTCGTCGGCTTCTGAGCGCAGGGCGGATAAATCCCATAGCAGGACTGTTCCATCTGTGCCTGTGCTGGCGAGCGTGCTGTCATCGGGCGAAAACACAACTGAACGCGTGCCGTAAACATCCCCTGTCAGTGTGACAATAGCATGCGCTGTGGTAGCATTCCACAACCGCACTGTCCGCGGGCCTGCACTTGCAAGGGTGCTGCCGTCGTGCGAAAACGCGACCGAAACGACCTCATAAGTATGTCCTGTGAGGATGGCTTTGGTTTCTCCTGTAAGCGTATCCCACAGACGGACAGCGGTGTCGTTACCGGCACTTGCGAGTGTGCTGCCATCCGGAGAGAATGCAACCGTTTGGATCCAAGAGGTATGTCCTGTGAGGATGGCTTTGGCTTGTCCGGTATCAACATCCCACAAACGAAGGGTGTTGTCCCCAAAACCGCTCACACTTGCGAGTGTGCTGCCATCGGGCGAAAACACAACCGCACGGACCCAGGAGGTATGTCCTGTGAGGATGGCTTTGGTTTGCCCGGTGTCAACGTCCCACAAACGGATCGTGTTATCCTGGTAACCGCCTGCGGTGGCGAGCGTGTTGCCATCGGGCGAAAACGCGACGGAAAGGACACCCCCGGTGTGCCCTGTCAATATAGCGAGAACCTTTCCGGTAGCAACATCCCATAAACGGGCAGTGTAGTCGCGGCCCCCTGCGCTTGCGAGCGTGCTGCCATCGGGCGAAAATGCAACACAGCGGATCTGGTCGGTATGTCCCAGAAGTGTCGCTTTGATCTGCTGCGTGTCAGCGTCCCACAAGCGGAGGGTGCCGTCGTCACTCCCACTTGCGAGCATGCTACCATCTGGGGAGTATGTAACCCACTGGGCGGTCGCTGCGTGTCCTAAGATCGTCCTATCGGTTTGGTGTGTGTCAACGTCCCACAACCGAATCGCACCGTCCTGACTTGCACTCACAAGTGTGGTGCTATCGGGCGAATAAGTGATAGCGTGAATCGGCGCGGTATGTTCTTTAAGTGTAACAACCGCTTGTCTTGTAGTGGTATCCCATAGATAGATGTCGCCATTTTGAGCCCCGCTCGCCAGGCGGTTGCCGTCCGGAGAAAACACAATAGCAGTCATCCCGGTAGTTTGCATTGTGAGTATGTCAAGCGTTTCTCTTGTGGCAACGTCCCATAAACGGATTTTGCCATCTTGACTCGCGCTCGCCAACAGGTTTCCATCCGGGGAAAATACAACAGCGGTCACTTCCTTGGTGTGTCCTGTGAAGGTGGCAACCGCTTGTCTCGTAGCGACATCCCATAGATAGATTATGCCATCTTGATCCCCACTCGCCAGGAGGGTGCCGTCCGGAGAAAACGTAGCGGTATGAACGCGTTGTATATGTCCGAAAAGTATTGCTTCCGGCTGTCCTGTGTGTATGTTCCACAAACGGATGGTGTTATCCCAACTACCGGAGGCGAGTGTAGTGCCATCTGGAGAAAACGCGACGGAAACGACTCGGTCAGTGTGTCCCGAGAGTGTTTTTTTCGGTTGTCCTGTGTGTGTGTTCCACAAACGGATGGTGTTATCCCAACTACCGGAGGCGAGTGTAGTGCCATCAGCGGAATACGCAGCACTTGAGACAATATCGGTATGTCCTGTGAACAGAGTCAGTGCCTCGTATGTCTGGGCATCGTAAATCCATAAACCAATACTGCTGGCGACGACAAGTTGTGTGCCATCAGGTGCATAAGTTATTCCGTTGACTGCGCCTTTGCCGAGGCGGGCTATTGCCCCATCAGGTAGGTGCCATTGCGGATTATCTATAGCTTCTTGGATTTGGGTGAAGCCGGGAAGCGGGACTATAGCATATACAATAACGAAACATACAACGAAAATAGAGGCAATTTTCATCCGTCTCCTTCAACTTTTGTGCATAACTTGTCTTTTTTGGTTTGTGGCGTATTAGTGCGTTGCAGAAGTATCGCAAGCTAACACGTTACGGTTCAAGATATTTTCATCAGAATTATAACAAAAAAAAATGGGATTGTCAAATATAATCGCAAGGGTATTCAATTGTCGGTGTCGTTGGAAAGTTGGAAGCGAAACCTAAGCGGAAGGGTGGAAGAATGGAAGCGGGAAAAGCGGTAGGTCATAGGGACGAGGCGACCTCGCCCCTATGAGGAAAGACAGACTACTTGAGGATGAGCATTTTGCGTGTAGCGGTGAAGTCGCCGGCGGTGAGCGTGTAAAAATACAAACCGCTCGCTACAGATTCACCAAGCGTGTTTTTGCCATCCCAATAGGCGGCATGGCTACGGTTTTTATACATGCCCGCGTCCTGATGCCCTAAAATTAGCGTCCGGACAACATTACCGTCTGCGGCGTGTATGCTAATCGTAACGTCCGCTGCCTTTGCGAGTTGATACGGTATCCACGTCTCTGGGTTGAACGGGTTGGGATAGTTCGCGAGCAGTGCAGTTGTGTCAGGTACCAAAGCCTGTGCAAGTTGTTCAAGCGTCTGAAGTCCACGTGCGTAGGAGAACTCCTCCGATGCTGACGTGGTAACCACCTCGGATACGTTTTGACGTGCCAGCTGGAGCCACGTATTTACGGTGCCAGCAGTCGGTGCGCCTGCGACACTACCCCATGCGTTCGCGACGAATACCAGATCGTCTATGTTGACGGTGCCATCAGCATTGAGGTCCGCGGTTGTGTTAGTCGTGCCGAACTGTGAGGCGACCAGCACCAAATCCAGAATGTTCACAAGGCCATCATTATTCAAGTCAGCGGCAGCAGCTGGATGTCGGTAGCCGGGTGTACCGATTCCGTTTTCGGATGTGCTCTGTGCCCACGCCTCTGCGCGATACCCAGACATAATCGGTTGGGTGCGATACCACACTCTTCCCATGGTGAATGCGGGTAGTGTCTCTGGGCGTTCTGCTTCCCCTTCCAAGTAGTTGCCGGCGATGTCGCCGAACACTGTCGGGCTGCGCAGTATCAAAGCAAAATCGGTTGCTGGCAATGCAAACGTTTCAACAATCACAGATGAAACGGGGGTTATCCCTGTAACTATTTCAGTGTTGGTAAGTAGGAGGACCCCACCTGCGGGGATGACCGTGCCAGCGGGGAACTCAACGACAACTTGACTGCTGCCCCTCCGGATGGTGAGTTGCCAGTCATCAAGTGAAATATCTGCCTCACTGACGTTTCGAAGTTCCAACCAATCGTTTGTATCGGGTTCGGTGTTGCGAAGTTCGTTAAAGATGACCGTATCATGTTTCAATAGGTTTCCGAGCTGCGATACTTCTGCACTGCTGAGGCTCGGTAACGCATCTGCAGTGGAGGCGAGTGTCGATGAATAGAGTGATGCCGACCATACACTCGTCTCAGTTCCTGCAAGGGTGCGGACTTGGATCTCATAAGCGGTACTTGCTGTCAAGCCTGTGAAAGTGAAACTCGTGGTTGTGCCAGTGTGTCCGGCATCACTGAAGGTGGTTGTTGCTGCTACCTTGTATCTGACATCATAGCCCGTGATAGTTAGATTGCTGGTAGGTGCTGTCCAACTGACTTGAAAACCGGTGCTCGTGGTATTAGATGCGGTGAGTGAAGTCGGTGCATCAACCGGATTCAGTGGAAGTGTCGATGTATTAAGTGCTGCCGACCATACACTCGTGTCAGTGCCTGCGACGGTGCGGACTTGGATCACATAAGCGGTGTTTGCCGTCAAGCCTGTGAAAGTGAAACTCGTGGTTGTGCCAGTGTGTCCGGCATCACTGAAGGTGGTAGCAGATGCTACTCTGTATCTGACATCATAACCTGTAATGGTGAGATTCGTAGTAGGTGCTGTCCAACTGACTTTGAGACCGGTACTCCCTATATTGGATGCGGTGAGTGAGGTTGGCGCACCAATCGGATTCAGTGCAAGTGTCGATGTATTGAGTGCTGCCGACCATACACTCGTGTCAGTGCCTGCGACGGTGCGGACTTGGATCACATAAGCGGTGTTTGCCGTCAAGCCTGTGAAAGTGAAACTCGTGGTTGTGCCGCTGTGTCCGGCATCACTGAAGGTGGTAGCAGATGCTACTCTGTATCTGACATCATAACCTGTAATGGTGAGATTGCTGGTGGGTGCTGTCCAACTGACTTGAAAACCGGTGCTCGTGGCGTTAGATGCGGTGAGTGAAGTCGGCGCGCCAATCGGATTCAGTGCAAGTGTTGATGTATAGAGCGTTGCTGACCATGTCCCCGTTTCAGTCCCTGCCAGTGCGCGGACTTGGACCTCATAAGAGGTGTTTGCTGTCAAACCTGTGAAAGTGAAACTCGCGGTCGTGCCAGTGTGTCCTGCATTACTGAAGGTGGCTGTAGATACCACTTTGTATCTGACATCATAACCTGTAATGGTGAGATTGGTAGTGGGAGCCGTCCAACCCACATCAAAACCCGTGCTACCTCTATTAGATGCGGTGAGGCTGGTCGGCGCACCAAGCGTTTGCGCTTCGGCTTGTGGGATCAAAAGGGCAAAGCCGAGGCTTAGCAGCACAGCGAAAAAAATGCGTGCGAAAAACGTATATCTCATGATATTAGCGCTCCTTAAATTGTAAGGAAATATACATAATCAACATAATCAATATTATAGCATATACAAAGACATAAAATCAAATAAAAGTGCGTATATGCCAGAACGATTAAATGGTCCTGCTGTTAGTCGCTCAACGCATTCGCAACCAGGACGAGGTCTTGGATGTTCACCGTATTGTCACCGTTCAGATCTGCTGCTGTGATCCCTGTTGTCCCGAATTGCGATGCAACCAAAACCAGATCTAAAATATTCACAACACCATCGTTATTCAGATCTGCCGCCGAAACCGAAGGGTGATAGCCGGGTGAACCGAGACCATTTCGATGTGTGCTGGCTGCCCAAGCTTCTGCGCGATAACCGGCGGTTGTCGCTTGGACGCGTTCCCAGACGGTGTCCACGGTCAATTCAGGTGCCGTCTCTGGACGTTCTTCTTCGGTTCGGAAGTAATTGCCGGCGAGGTCACCGAATGCTGTCGGACTGCGGAGGATCAACGCGAAATCGGCTTGTGGGAGTGCGAACGTCTCGGCAATCACAGACAAAATGGATGCATCCGCTGCAGCCATTTCCGTGTTTGTGAGTAAGAGGACTTGACCCATCGGAATAACGGTGCCGGCTGGGAACCGAATAACAGCGGTGCCACTGCCCGTCTGGATGCTCAGTTGCCAGTTATCAAGTGGGATGTCAATAGTGCTGACGTTTCGGAGTTCCAACCAGTCGGTGGTATCGTCAGAACCGTTATGGAGTTCGTTGAAGATGAGGGTATCATAAGTGAGCAAGCGTCCGAGCAATAATTGTTCTTGGGTACTGAGGCCCGGCACCACATCCGCCTTACTGGGCGCGCTACTCACAGTAACAGAGAAGCTCTGCGTCGCGCTATCGCCTCGGGAGTCTGTCGCTGTTACCCGGATCTTCGCTGTCCCGGCCTCGACACCGTTGACAGTTAGCGTTGCGCCTGAAAGGCTGACGGTTGCTTTGTAAGTCGTACTTGAACTCGCGGTGTATGTCATCGGATCGCCGTCGGCATCGGTGAAGTAGCTCCCAAGTGCCACGGTGAAACTTTGATTGGCGTAGACTGTTTTGTCAGGAATCTGAATGGCTACAGGGGCGTTGTTGCTTGAAGTCACCCATACGTTGATGGTCTGGAACCCAAACTGCCCCCCGGGATCCGTCGCTTTCACATCTATTGCGGTTGTCCCTTCCGCGACAGTGGAAATAGTTAATGTCGCACTTGACAGGCTGGCCGTGGCGATGCTCGTATTTAAAGAGGTCGCTGTGTATGTCAAGGTCTCGCCCTCGGGGTCGGTGAAGTAACTTCCGAGTTTCACGGTTGCGGTCTGGCCGAGTTTCACCTTTTGGCTGGGAATCGTAGTCGCTGTAGGTGGTTGGTTCGGCGGGTTCACCGTAACAGAGAAATTCGAGGGAGTACTTACATTTTCAGTGTCTGTAGCAGTTACCGCGATTGTAACTGTCCCGGCGGCTACGGGTGTAATGGTTAGCAGTGAACTCGACACACTGACAGTTGCGATAGCATTATCAGCGGAGGCGGCACCGTAAGTCAAGGTATCGTCATCAGGGTCGCTGAAATGGAGGCTGAAGTCCACTTCGCCTACACTTCCGCCGACAGTCAGGGTCTCGTCGGGGATGGTACTGTCTAAAACAGGGGCTCGGTTCTTGGGTTTGACTGTTACAGAGACCTCCTGTTTGGCCATCAATCCGTCGGGGTCTATAGCGTCGATGGTGATCTTCACCGTCCCCTCTGCGACTGGCGTAACGACTACGGTCACATTTGACACGCTGACCGTTGCTATCGCAGTATCACTAGACCCAGCAGTGAATACCAAGGTGTCTCCATCGGTATCCTGGAAGTAGGCATCGGCTTCAATGGGGATAGTACCCCCGCCAAGTTTTATTGTTTGATTCGGAATTGTCCCGACAGTAGTTGGGGCGTTGTTCGCCTCGGCTATCCCTGTGACGAAAACAGAAGCTGCCAAGAGTAAACTAAGAAAAATGCTTAGGGTTCTTAATCGTTGTAACATGTTATGATCTCCTTAAAAAACGATAGATATGTAAAGTTGCGTTTATAGTAAATACGACAATTAATGCTATAAACATATTGCCCCTACGGGGCTTAGATCCTCGTTTGAAAACGCTGCTGTAATTATACACTAAAAAAATAATTTTTTCAAAATGCTTCAGCGACCCGAAGTAGGTCTGCGGTATTGATAACGCCATCGCCGTTCATATCTGCGGGGTTGCCGGTAGCTGATTGCCCTATCTGTCCAGCCACCAGCACCAGGTCGAGAATATTTACGGTTCCGTCGTTATTCAGGTCCATTGCTGAAGCGTGATGCATGTAGTATCCGGGTGTGCCGAGTCCATCTGGGGATGTGCTTTCCATCCACGCCTCTGCGCGATAGCCGAAGCTGATCGGTTGGACGCGCTCCCACACTGTCCCTACGGTCAGCGCGGGTACAGCCTCTGGACGTTCTGCTTCACTTTCCAAATAGTTGCCTGCGATGTCGCCTAACTCTATAGGGCTGCGCAGAATCAAGGCGAAATCGGTTTGTGGTAATGTAAAGGCTTCAGAAACAACAGCCGAAACTGTTGTAACCTTCTCTGTGTTTGTGATTAAGAGGACTTCACTTGTGGGGATGACCGTGCCAGTCCGGAATGGAATGACAACAATGCCACTGCTTGTCTGGATAGTCAGTTCCCAATCATCAAGTAGGAGATCGGTACCGCTGACATTCCGGAGTTCCAGCCAGTCGTTGGTGTCGTCAGACCCGTTGTGGAGTTCATTAAAGATGACAGTATCATAGGTAAGTAAAGTGCTGAGTTGCGATAGTTCTTCGCTGCTGAGACCTGGAATAGCGTCTGCCCCCGACGGCGGCTGGGCATCTTTAATAAGAATCACAAAGGTATGGGTGCCGGTGGCATTGCTGTTATCTGTGGCTGTCGCCGTTATCTCTGCTCTTCCCAATTCCACTGCCGTGATAGTCATTGTCGATCCGGCCGTGCTCACCGTGGCTTTGGCGGTATCATCAGAGGTGGTGGTGTATGTCATGGGATCGCCATCCGGGTCACTGAAATAGGTGCTCAAATCTACGTCAACGCTGTTACCGGGTTCCACATTTAGCACCGGGGTTGTGCTACCAGCAGTGGGAGCCTGGTTGTTCTCGCGGGGCAAAATTGTGAGCGTAAAACTTTGACTCACGGACAAGCTGCCATCACTTGCGGTGACCGTTACGTCTGTCGTGCCGACCCACTTGGAGGTGACGTTCAGTGTTCCACCTGCCACATCCACCGTGGCTTGGGTTGTATCCGAGGAGGTCGCGGTGAAGGTCATGCTATCGCCATCAGGATCGTAGAAGTTACCAGCCACGTTTATGCCCAAAAGATTCGGAATTTTCAGGGATACGTCTGATAGAGTGCTCACCACGATCGGTGCCCGGTTTGTCGCTATCATACCTTGCGCGACTGCGAAGCTGACGAGATCAAAGTCAACGTAGTTAATTTTACCATCTTCACTCACATCCCCTGTAAGGGAGTTGTCTGTCCTCGCTTGCGACACAGCCGCAATATCGTCACTGTTAATAAGGTCATCATCTGTTACGTCGAAGACAGATGGCTGGTAATAACCGGGGTGACAATCAAAGTATAGTTGATTAAGTCCTGGGGCTGCTGCGGTGCCGCGCCCAATCTGCAACTGAAATCTGGACCCGGGAACAATTGAAAACCGCACGCGAATTTCAACAGTGGACGCGCTTTGCGCTGTCGCAATGTTTTTAAGCGTGTTATATGATATACGCTCAAATTTATCTGTAGTGGTTGTCTGTAAATCTGACCAATTAGCCCCGTTTTGGTAGGCGAAACTAAGCGTATAAGCATCGGCACTTTCTGGTTCAAACCTCGTGACATCAATAACTGTGTCACTTTTAACGCCGTCTTTAATGGTCACCCGAAAAAAAAGTTCAAACGGCATATCGCCACTCAGCGTTAAAGAATTAACCATATTAGGAATAGGAACAAGGTTGACATCGGTGAGTGTACCAAAGTTGTCCCTCAAGTGAACAATATCGCCATCGGTAAAGACTTGTGCGTTTGCTATATTCGCCGTTAGGCAAATCACGGCGAGTATGCGGGTCATTGAATAAAAAAATGACTTCAAAATATTAGATTCCTTTCTCTCAATTGCTTTAACATTCTACTGGTGAAATGCTGCGAAAGTTGTAAAAAACCTGCGATGTTGCTGTAGCACAGGCTAACAGTCTATGCTACAGGGTCTTTGTTACTTACTGCTTCGCAGCGGGTGCGGCAGCAGCATTACCCAAAGCATTTGTCACCAAAACGAGGTCTTGGATATTTACCTTATTATCACCGTTCAGATCTGCTGCGGATGGTCCGGTTGTTCCGAACTGCGATGCGGCCAACACGAGGTCTAAGATGTTCACAGTCCCGTCGTTATTTAGGTCTCCCGCCAAAGCTAAGGGTTGATAGCCGGGTGAACCGAGTCCATTTCGGTGCGTGCTGGCTGCCCATGCTTCGGTGCGATAGCCGGAGGTCGTCGCTTTGACGCGTTCCCAGACGGTGTCTACGCTAAGTTCAGGTGCCGTCTCTGGGCGTTCTTTTTCGGTTTGGAAATAATTGCCGGCGATGTCCCCGAAGGCGGTCGGGCTGCGTAGGATCAACGCAAAATCGGTTTGTGGCAGCGTAAACGTTTCAGAAACCACAGATAGAACGGACACATCTGTTTCCCTCTCCGTGTTGGTGAGTAAAAGCACCTGACCTGCAGGTAGAACTGTGCCAGCCGGGAATGGCACGACGTTAGTGCCATCACCTGTCAGAATCCGAAGTTGCCAGTCGCTGAGCGGGAGGTCCACACTGCTGACGTTCCGCAGTTCTACCCAGTCGGTCGTGTCATCAGAACCGTTGTGGAGTTCGTTTAAGATAATCGTATCATAAGTGAGTAATTGTCCGAGCAGCGATTGTTCCGCGCTGCTAAGTCCCGGAGTAAGATCAACTGTGTTTGCCGATTGCCCTGAAATATTTCCAATTAACGTCGCATGCTTGTTTTTTGCAGTGCTTATCCATGAAGGCAGAGTACCTAATCGCCGCTGCAGTTGTGCCTCGTAAAGTGAATCAGGAGAGACGCGGCTTCCAAATCCCTCGACGTAGGCATCGAGTGGGCTGGACCCTCCGGCTGTTTTGTATCCGATGAGGTTTGCTTGCGTGACCGCAAAACCGTATCCGCCGGGTGCCCACAGGTCGAAGGTGCTGCTGGCGTCGACTTCGTTGTTCCAGCGTGTGTAGCCATCGAGATGGTGCGGTAAGTTCGGTATGGATCCGCCGCTGGAATGATGATCGACGCTGTCGTAATTATCGCATAGTGTAAAGCGGGGCTGCGAGCCGTGCGTATCCGGCCCTTTCATTTTTTCTCCGCCAATTTCCCAAAAAACAGTTCCTGCGGAACTGGCAGAAACAGTGGCACCATGCCACACACCGTTGTCGGTATCATCGTCTAACAGCCCGATAAAACAGTATGTTGAAACAGACACACTGCCGGGGTGGTGCCCAGCCCTACCATCTATTATGATTCCGAGTGCCGAGTTGCTGTAAGAAACGTGGTGGTTGAAGGAATTGATGGCGTTTGAGAATCGGCATCGGCGAATCCATGAATGTGCAGTATGCCAAAGCAGGATACCGCTCCGTCCGTTTTGAACGAGATGCTGGTAGGTTTCTTGGAAGTTGCTATCTATGTGGAGATCTTCAAAGCCGACTCCCACTGTCAAATCTCGCCAATTGACGCTGAAGCTTGAATTGAGAGGTGTGAGTACAGGTGCTTTTACATAAACGCGGTCTCCATCTATGCGGTCGATTTCATGAATTTCGTACACATTTATGCCGTTTCGGATGTTTGTATAGGACGTAGGCATGTCGCTTATCAGTCGGAAACAGTGTTGGTTCCAGTCGTGTCCGAGAATTCCGCTCGCTCGGATTTCGATAAATCTCCGGTTTCCAAGGGCGCTTGCATTCTCCACATCGAAGTGTTTCGTTCCTCTCGGGAAAGTGCCTTTAACTTTGGTTGACGAACCTTGACCATTTGAACGCCAGCGGGTACGGAACAACCAATCGTTTAGGTTGTTGTGCATTTTGAGGGTGGTCCCACTGTTGGCGGCACCTTCGGCACCGCTGCCTCGAATGATGACATTGTCCCTTGATATGGTGAAGGGTGCCGCCGTTTCGCTGTCAAGAAAGATATCATATTGTCCCGCCGCGAAAAACACAATACCGCCCTGACCGCTGGCATTGGCAGCACTCAACGCAGCTTTGATGCCTGCAGTATCCGACGCGTTGTCGTTCGGCGTGGCACCGTAATCGTTCACATTGAAGACTGGCTGCGTAAAGGTTTCGGGTATCGCCGCCTCGCCGTTTTTATAGCCTGCATAAGAGTAGTCGACCAAGCCAGGTGTAACCATGAGGACGGGTTCGCCGATGAAATGCTTCCAGATGTTTGGTGTGATTTGGGCTGGCGCGGGGGGCGAAAGAAATAGGAACAGCACTACAGTGACTGCCCAGTTTCTCATTTTGTTAATCATGATTCTTTACTCCCCTTAAGGTTAAGGCGAGGTTCGGGATGCACGTCTTCGGAAGTCACGCGATCACGATCATAGTGATCGCGTGCTTCCGCGCTTTTGGGCGTGTACGCCGCAAAACCTCGCCTGCAAAGGTTGGTTCTAACCTGTGTGCTACTTGAGAATGAGCATTCTGCGCGTAGCGGTGAAGTCCCCGGCGGTGAGCGTATAGAAATATAAACCGCTTGCGACGGACTCACCGAGTTCATTTTTACCGTCCCAATACGCCGCTTGACTACGGTTCTTATACATCCCTGCCGCTTGATGCCCTAACGCCAACGTCCGAACAACGTTGCCATTTGACGCATAGATAGTTACCGACACATCTGCTGCCTTTGAGAGTTGGTAAGGTATCCACGTTTCAGGGTTGAACGGGTTGGGATAGTTCGCGAGCAGTGCTGTGGTTTCAGGTACCAAAGCACGTGCGAGGTGTTCAAGCGTCTGTATCCCGCGTGTGTAGGAGAACCCCTCTGGTGTTGGCGTGTCAACCACATCCGATACATTCTGCTGCGCCAGCTGGAGCCAAGCATTCACGGTGCCTGCAGTGGGCGCGCCTGCGACGCTCCCCCAGGCGTTCGCGACGATTACCAGATCGTCCATGTTGACGGTGCCGTCGGCGTTGAGGTCAGCGTTTGTTTCGGTTGTCCCGAACTGTGATGCGACTAATACCAAGTCCAGAATGTTCACAACGCCATCGTTATTTAGGTCCGCAATGGAATCGGGGTGTCGGTATCCGGGTGTGCCGAGTCCATCTTGATAGGTGCTTTGTGTCCATGCTTCCGCGCGATAGCCGAAGGCAAGAGGCTGCGTCCGCTCCCATACCGTGTCTACCGTGAGCGCGGGGACAGTCTCTGGACGTTCCGCTTCACCTTCTAAGTAATTGCCAGCGATGTCTCCGAAGGCGATAGGGTCGCGCAGGATCAACGCAAAATCGGTTTGTGGCAACGCGAATGTCTCAGCAACCACAGATAAAACGGCCGCGTCTGCTGTCGCCAGCTCTGTGTTTGTGAGTAAGAGGACATCCCCTGCGGGGATCATCGTGCCTGCGGGGAACGGAATAACGACAGGACCGCTGCTCGTCCGAATCGTCAGTTGCCAGGTGTCGAGCGGGATGTCAACACGGCTCACATTGCGGAGTTCCAGCCAGTCGTTTGCATCGTCGGAACCGTTGTGAAGTTCGTTGAAAATGAGGGTGTTGTATGTCAGCAACCGTTCGAGCTGCGATTGCTCCTCACTGCTCAGACCGGGAAGAGCGTCTGCAAAATTGGCGGTCATCGTAGCGGTGAAACTTTGGGTAGCACTCAAACCGTCGGGATTTGTCGCTGTGACGGTTATCGTCGTGCTGCCTACTGACACGGGGTTAATTTTGACATCTGCAGATAACACAGATGTCCACGCTATCCCGGTATCCGAAGAGCTCGCCGAGTAGGTCAACGCTTGCCCATCAGGGTCGCTGAAGTAACTACTGACAGTAACGGTGATAACCCCCCAACCGACACCTCCTGACGTGTTGGGAATTGTCCCGACAGTCGTCGGCGGGTTTTTTACATTTACCGTCATTGTCTGCGTAACGGTCACGAAACTATCGTTCGCTGTGACAGTTATCGTTGCTGTTCCATTATCCTTTCCGGTGATGGAAAGATTCGCGCCTGACAAACTCACCGTTGCTATTCCAGTGTTGGAAGAGGTTGCTGTGTAAACTAACGGCTGCTCATCAACGTCGCTGAAGTAATTATCCATGTTAACCGTGATAGCACTCCCACCGACGGGTGCTGTTTGCGTTGGGATCGGAACAACAGTCGGCGCGCTGTTCGCAGTTACGGTTACGGAGAACGTCTGTGTCGCACTCAAACCGCCGGGGTCGGTTGCCGTGATGGTTATCGTGGTTGTTCCTACGCCCACGTGGTTCACGGTCACCGCGGGATCCAACAGACTTATCGTTGCGACGGCAGTATCCGAGGAGGTCGCGGTGTGTGTCAACTGATCACCATTGGCATCGCTGAAGTAGAGGCTTGCGTCAATCGTAACGCCACTCGCGCCGAGAAGTAGGTCAAAGTTAGGAATGGTGCCGACGGCTACAGGTGCAGCAGCAGGTGTATCCACATGTACGGTAATATCTTGTTTCGCAAACGCTCCGTCGGGATCCGTTGCTTGTACGATTACTGTCACTGTCC
The DNA here is from genome assembly GCA_963668035.1 of Candidatus Poribacteria bacterium. Classification (GTDB taxonomy): domain Bacteria; phylum Poribacteria; class WGA-4E; order WGA-4E; family WGA-3G; genus WGA-3G. The sequence goes on from OY764073.1 coordinate 5,156,967, forward strand.
CGCCTGCTACAGACGTAAGGGTTACGTCTGCTGCCGACACACTAACGGTTAATTTAGCGGTATCACCGGAGGTGGCGGTGTAAGTCAGGGTATCGTCATCCGGATCGTTGAAGTAACTACTCATATCTATTGTGACGGCAGCCCCGCCGAGTTTTAGCGTTTGCTTGGGGACCGTTCCGACAGTCGTCGGCGCGTTGTTCGCTTCAGCAACGCCTTGGACGAAAACAGAAACTGTCAAAAGTAGGATGAGAAAAATGCTTGAGGGTATCAACCGTTGTAACATTTTATGATCTCCTTATGATTTGCGGAAAAAGTTTAGAATATGAAATGTAACAATCTATTGACTTAATTATACCCGGAAAAATATAAAATATCCAATTAAAGCGTGAGGTATTCAGGAATGCGTATTCTGCATGTGGCGGAGAAGTCGCCAGCGGTGAGGGTATAAAAATAAAAGTGCGAAGCATAGTCGTTTGTCACAATTAAACTGATGGGTGGTTCGTAGTGGGGTAATTTATTACCCCATCGGACAGGCGCTAAATCGCCTTACTACGAACCGGGTTTACCTATCATATCAATGTTGACAGACTACTGCTTTGTCACATCTAAACTGATAGATGGTTCGTAGTGGCGCAATTCATTACGCCTTGGAAGAGGCGATGAATCGCCTCACTACGAACTGGGTTTACCTATCATTTTAGTGTTGACAGACTACTACTATCGAAAGTCGTTATTTGAGGATGAGCATTCTGCGTGTGGCGGTGAAATCACCGGCAGTGAGCGTATAGAAATACAAACCGCTTGCGACGGACTCGCCGAGGTCGTTTTTGCCATCCCAATACGCCGCTTGCGTGCGGTTCTTATACATCCCCGCGGCTTGATGTCCTAAAATTAACGTCCGGACAACGCTGCCATCTGAAGCATAGATGGTTACTGTTACATCCGCGGCTTTTGCGAGCTGATACGGTATCCATGTTTCAGGGTTGAACGGGTTGGGGTAGTTCGCGAGCAATGCCGTTGTTTCAGGTGTTAGTGCACGCGCTAACTGTTCCAGCACCTGTATCCCGCGTGTGTATGAAAAGTCTTTTGGGAGATGTCGGGTTTCACTGCGTTCAACCCGACCTACAGTTTCGTTTTGCTGTGCGAGTTGGAGCCATGTATTGACCAATGCTGCAGTGGGCTGCTTCGCAGATGGTGCGGCAGCAACGTTACTCAAAGCGTTCGCAACCAAAACGAGGTCCTGAATGTTCACGGTATTGTCGCCATTCAGATCTGCTATAGATGGGCCGGTTGTCCCGAATTGTGAGGCGACCCACACGAGGTCTAAGATGTTCACAACGCTATCGTGATTGAGGTCTCCTGCCAAAACTGGCGGTTGATAGCCGGGTGAACCGAGACCATTTCGGTGTGTGCTGGCTGCCCAGGCTTCTGCACGATAGCCAGAGGTGGTCGCTTGGGCGCGCTCCCATACGGTATCCACGGTCAGTTCCGGTGCTGTCTCGGGCTGTTCTCGCTGGTCTTGGAAGTAATTGCCTGCGAGGTCCCCGAAGGCAGTTGGGCTCCGCAAAATCAACGCAAAAGCCGTTTGCGGCAATGCAAAGGATTCAACAACCACACCTGAGGTCGTCATCGCTGTGTTTGTGAGTAAGAGGACTTCCCCTGCCGGAATAACTGTCCCGGTGGGAAACGGAATAACAGTATTACCATCGCCGGTAAGGATGCGGAATTGCCACTCGTCCATCGGGATGTCCACATTACTGACGTTTCGGAGCTCCAACCAATCGTTTGCATCGTCGGAACCGTTGTACAATTCGTTGAAGATGATCGTATCATAAGTCAGCAACTGGCCTAACAGCAATTGTTCTGTGCTGCTGAGCCCCGGAATAGCATCCGCCTCCCCATGAAAAACGGACTCGGTTAACTTAACAGAGATACTTTGGGTTGCGCTCAAATTGTCGGGATTTGTAGCAGTGACGGTAATCGTTGCGTTGCCTGCTGCCTGCGGGTTCACTTCAAGCTCATTAGAACTATTGATAGACACCGACACATAATAGGCATCCGAAACAGATGCCGAGTAAGTCAACGTCTGCCCTGCGGGATCGCTGAAGTAACCGCTTAAGGCAATCGTCGTTCCAGCCTGATTGACGGGTCCCTCTATGGCGGGAATTGTCCCGACAGCGACCGGTGGTTGTGGTGAGGAGACCGTCACCGAGACATCATGAAATGCAATCGTCCCCCCGACCATGTCTACCGCCCGGACGCGCAGCTCCGCACTTCCTAAAGTTTTTCCGGTAATGGTAACCGTTGTCCCCGATAGGCTCGCCGATATTCTTGAGGACCAGGAATTGAGTAAGGAGTAAGTGAGTGTATCTCCATCCGGGTCGGCAAAGTAGCTGTCTATATTTTCCAAGGTGATGCTTTTATTAATCACCACATCTTGGCTGGGGATGCTGCCAACCGTATACGGCGGTCTACTAATCGTCACTGTGAACGTCTCGGAAGCGGTCGCGCTGTCGGTGTCCGTTGCCGTTACGGTTATCGTTGCTACCTGTGTAGCTGTCGAGGACAGGATAGTTAAGGTAGACGGCCCGACCCGCCAGGATATCGGGAGTGACGGACTGGCGGTTATCGTCACGCTGTAACTCAACGCATCCCCATCGGGATCGCTGAAATAACCTGCAAGAGGTATGTCAACATATTGATCGGAAGACTTTGATATATTGGGCATTGTGCTGCCGACGGGGGAGCGGTTCGCCTGCCGCACTGTCATGGTGAAGGATTGCGTGGCAGACAGGAGTTGCGGATCCGTTGCCGTTGCGGTGATCGTTGCCGTCCCCTCTGCCAACGGCGTGACGCTTAAAATGGCACCGGTTATCGTCAAACCCGAGGTCGTCGTCGTCACACTCACACTGGCTATCGAGCTATCGGAGGTGGTAGCCGTGTAGATCAACGTTGTGGAATCGGGATCGGAGAAGTAACCGCTGAGTTGCACTTGATACGCGCTCTGCCCGGCTTTCTTGGTACTGTCAGGAATTGTACCGACTGCAACAGGAGAGTTGGGATTCGTTACTGTCACGGTGAAAGACTGCGTGGCAGATTCACTGATGGGGTTTGTCGCCGTTACCGTTATGGTCGCTGTCCCGTGTGCTACGGCTGTAACCGTTAGGGTTTTCCCTGACAGGCTGGTGGTGACTTTACTGGTATCAGAAGAGACAACCGTGTATGTCAATATGTCCGAAGAAACACCGCTGAAGTAACCACTCACATCCACATCGCTGGTCGCTGCAACTGCCAAGGTCACGTCGGGTATTGTGCCGCTCGCCACGGGCGGCTTGACCTCCGGCAGAATTGTGATGTTGATGTCCTGTTTCGCTCTCGCTGCGCCATCCGAGGCAAATATCTCTGCCCGAGCACTCCCCGCTTTCTGCAGGTTCGGATTCGGCGCAGAAATGGTGACCATCCCTACGGATGTCAATTCGACAACGACGCGCGTGCCGTTGTCATAGATTGAGCCTGTCCAATACAGCTTATCGCCATCGGCATCAAAGAAGTATTGACTCGCGTCAACTGTGGCGGAACTTCCGTTAATGTATACCGTTTGATCGGGAATCGTGCCCACGGTGACAGGCGCACGGTTCGCCTGATTCACTGTTACCGTGAAAGTCTGGGTAGCGGTCAACCCATCGAGGTCGGTTGCAGTTGCCGTTATTGTTACCGTCCCTGCCGCCACCGATGTGACGGTTAGGGTTGTACCGGAGAGACTCACGGTGGCGAAGCTGGTATTGGAGGAGATGACCGTATAGGTCAACGTGCTCGTATCAATAGCATCAAAGTAAGTACTCAGGTCGACAGTATGCGTATTTCCACCGGAATCCAATGTAGCGTCGGAAATTGTGCCGACTGTCTCGGGACCGTTGTAGACCTTAACATTGAATGTCTGGGTAGCGGTCAACCCGTCGGGGTCACTCGCCGTGAAGGTTACGCTCGTGCTGCCCACTGCCACTGCATTTAGATTCATTTCACCTGGCGCACCGGCGTGAGGAAGGACTATGCTCAGATTGGCGGCAGTTGCCACGTAAGTCAGCGTATCGCCATCCTCATCATTGAAATATTGACTCATGCTAATCGTGGCAGCACTCCCGCCAAGTTTTAACTTTTGGTCGGAAATCGTGCCCACTGCGGTCGGTGCTCGGTTGGGTTGATATATATTCACCGTGTAGGTCTGTGTGGCGGACTGGTTTTGGGGATCTGTTGCTGTGACGGTCATCGTGACGGTCCCTACGGATACGGGTGTAACGGTTAGCGTGGACCCTGATAAAGTCACAGTTGCGATGGGATCCGGGGTAGACCAATCGGCTTCAAACGTATAGGTCAATGTGTCGTTATTCGCGTCGGTGAAGTAAGAGCTCAAGTCTACAGTGTGTGCATCGCCGCCGATCGCAGCCGTACCGGTGGGAATGGTGCCGTTTGCCACGGGGCCTTTGTTCACCTTAACACTGAAGGACTGGGAAGCTTCCAAATTGCTGGGGTCTCGCACGACTATAGTTACGGTTGCGGTCCCCGCCGCTTTTGGCGTGATTTTGACATCCCAGTTGCCATAACCGGTAATGCTTATGGCGGCATCATTGGTATGATAGATCGAATGGAACGACAAGGCATCGCCATCGGGGTCGCTAAAGTACTGTTTTGCGTTAAATGTGACAGCACTCCCGCCAAATGCTAACACTTGATTGGGGATTGTGCCGACTGTAGTGGGTGCTCTGTTCGGTTGGACCACAGTCGCAGTGAAGGTTTGATTTACGCTCAATCCACCGGGGTCTGTTGCTGTGACGGTTATAGTGGCTGTCCCTGCTGCCACTGCTGTGATGGTGACTGTGGCACTTGACACACTCACGGTTGCTTTTGCCTCATCGGAGGAGGTAGCGGTGTAAGTCAGTGTATCGCCATCGGGATCACTGAAGTAACTACTCACGTCAACTGTGGTGGCAGTGCCGCCGATATTTACCGTTTGGGCGGGAATTGTTCCGTTTGCAGTAGGGGCGTTGTTCGCCTCGGCAATGCCTGAAGCGAAAAGAACAACTGCTAAGGATAGCATGAGAAGAATGCTTGGGGGTGTCAATCGTTGTAACATCTTATGATCTCCTTAAAATAGGATAGATATAAATTGAGGGTATGAAATAATCTAATCTATACATTATGCCTTAATATATTATACGCGAAAAAAAATGAAATTTCAAATTATTAATGTCACTAAAGTTTGGACAATTTTTAAGATAGACATATCGCCCCTACGGGGACCTAGTGTTCTGTCAACATTGATATGATGGATAAACCCTGTTCGTAGTGAGGTGATTTATCACCTCATCCCCTGGCGCAATGAATTGTGCCACTACGAACCACCTATCAGTTTAGTGTTGACAAACTACTAGCTTCGCGGGGTATACCATTTCTATAGACATATCGCCCCTACAGGGACCTAGCATTGGTGCATCTACATTTATTTTTATGTGAGTTGCGTTTGTATCTACAACACCAAGAAAAAACGAGAAATGTGGTGGAAATAGGTCATAATCTCAACAGAAACTGTCCAAACTATAGTAACCTAAGTTGCCACCTATTGATGGACATAGCACTCCTACGGAGTGCGGTCGCTTAGATACACCGTTTCTATAGACATATCACCCCTACGGGGTGAGGAAAGTGCCTGACAAGTCTTGTGAAAAGGTTAAAAACTTGTTAGTAGCAACTTGGGTTATAGTAATGTCAGAACTGTGATTTTTTTGATTTATGGATTATTAGGATAAGAGGGGTAGTCGTGTAGGTTGGGTTGAACGGGTTCTACTAAAATCGTCCAAATCATAGAAGAACCTAACTTTTCAGGGGGCGACACATTAACCAGAGACCGAGTGAAACCCAACAGTTGTCTGCTGAGGGCCCCCGCGATGTTGACGTTCTGAAGTTGGGTTTCACTAGGTTTTTGAGAGGATACACTCTTTTGCGGGTAAAGTCTATTTTGCCCCCCAAGGTTTTCTCCTCAGTTCCGTTCAACCCAACCTACAGGTTGTAACTGAGTCCCCCGGGATGTTTACGATATGAAGTTGGGTTTCCCTAAGTTCTTGAGAGGATGCCCGGCTCTTTTGTGGGTAAAGTCTATTTTGCCTCCCAGGGTTTTCTCCTGAGTTCCGCTCAACCCAACCTACAGGCTGTGACTTGTAGCATAGGCTGACGGTTTCCTATGCTACAGTGTCGTTGTTACTTATAGTTTGTATCAAATGACCCTATGAGTTAGTTATACTCATTTTCGCCAGATATCTGGGACGTTCTCAAGCCTCTAAGCGTTCTTGAAAAGCACGAAAACTGTCAACTAAAGATGCCTCAAGATTGAGTTGCTTGAGCCGGTTGAGGTCTTCAATGGTTTCGAGGGCTGGTGTGAGTGTGTCAGCGTCAGCGTTAGGGAATCGGGTGTTGAGGATAGCGAGTGTGCTTTCGATACTCGTCCGGCGCGATCCTTGTTCGATGCCTTGTTCGATGCCTTGTTCAATGCCTTGCTGAATACCTTGTTCGATGCCGCGTTGTTCGCTGATTTCAATGATAGAGCCTGCCATGTTTACGATCTCCTGATTCTGTGTATGCTCTTGAGTGAGAATACGAAGTAAGTCTTGATGTTCATCTGCTTCTCTGCGGTGCAGGATGAGGAGGAAGAGATACAAGATGGCGCGCGTATACGCCTCTATATCCTCTGTGTGCAAGTCCCTGAGCCCCGCTAAAGCGTCAAGGAGGGCTTGGCGCATAGCAGGTGGATCGGAGTTCTCCTGTCGCAAGACTGTCAACAACCATCCTAAAGCGTGCCCTGTTTGTGTCAGTTCATCAGCGGCTGTGGCTTTGACATCAAGGAACAGCGTGTCGAAAGTTGGGACGAACCGTTTGAGGATGTCAGGGAGGTCCATGAGTGCCGTCAGAGAAAGCGGAGAACTCCAAGTGTCGCTGCCTGTGTAAAAGACGATCGGCACGATCGGTGTCAACCGCCACTCCGCCTTGGGGACTTTGCCCTCTATCCAGGGACGCCGTTCCTCCATCCATATCTGCGTCATGTAAGAGAGCAACCGAAGCTCCATAGATGGGTCCACGGTGGATTGGTGTTCTATGAGGATATAGATGATCACTTCCTCACACCTCCCTGTCGGATCCCGGAACGGCACACTGAAAATCATATCCGATTCTTGCGTCCGTAGTTCATCAGAGATGAAACTCCGGTGGAGTTGTTCTACGCGATCAAAGTCAAGCGCGTCAGCAATCTTACCGGCAAGCATTTCAAGTAACGCTTGGAGGTGTTCGCGCTGGCGGATCAACCATTTTGCGCTCCTATCGGGGAAGTGGTGGTTCGAAACATTTGACAACTCCCGAAGGTCTTTTTCTGTGAACATGTGTTCGCCTCTGCGGACACGCATCTCCCTGCTGGGACGCACGCATCCAACTTATATCTCCAACTTATATTATAGAGTCTAACACATTTCACCGCTCTTGTCAAAGAAGATGTCAGCGAACCTAATGCAACCCACTCATTAGCGATGGCTGAAAAGCTAATAAACATCAGCACTCCAGCTATCCTATGGTCATTTGGATACTATTTGAGGATAAGCATTCTGCGTGTGGCGGAGAAGTCGCCGGCGGTGAGTGTGTAAAAATATAAACCGCTCGCCACGGATTCACCGAGCGTGTTTTTGCCATCCCAGTAGGCGGCGTGACTACGGCTTTTATACATGCCGGCATCCTGATACCCTAACGCCAACGTCCGGACAACGTTTCCGTCTGATGCATAGATCGTTACCGACACATCTGCAGCTTTTGACAGCTGATACGGTATCCAGGTTTCAGGGTTGAACGGGTTGGGGTAGTTCGCGAACAGTGCGGTTGTTTCAGGTGTTAGTGCACGTGCCAACTGTTCAAGTACCTCAATGCCACGTGTGTATGAAAATCCTTTTGGGAGATGTCGGGTTTCACTGCGTTCAACCCGACCTACAATTTCGTTTTGCTGTGCGAGCTGGATCCACGTATTGACGAGTGCTGCAGTGGGTTGCTTCGCAGCGGGTGCGGCAGCAACGTTACTTAACGCATTCGCAACCAGAACCAGGTCCTGAATGTTCACGGTATTATCGCCATTCAGATCTGCTATAGATGGGCCGGTTGTCCCGAACTGTGAGGCAACCAACACGAGGTCTAAGATGTTCACAACGCTATCGTGATTGACATCTCCTGTCAAAGCAGAGGGTTGATAACCGGGTGAACCGTGTCCATTTCGGTATGTGCTGGCTGTCCAGGCTTCGGCGCGATAGCCGGAGGTCGTCGCTTGGACACGCTCCCAGACGGTATCTACGGTCAGTTCAGGTGCTGTTTCGGGTTGTTCTTTTTCGGTTTGGAAGTAATTGCCGGCGATGTCTCCGAAGGCAGTCGGGCTCCGCAAGATCAACGCAAACGCCGTTTGTGGCAACGCAAAGGATTCAACAACCACACCCGAGGTAGTTATCTCTGTGTTTGTGAGTAAGAGGACATCCCCTGCGGGGATCAGCGTGCCTGCTGGGAACGGAATAACCGCGGTGCCACTGCCTGTCTGGATGCTCAGTTGCCAGTTAGCGAGCGGGATGTCAATGTTACTGACGTTTCGGAGTTCCAACCAGTCGTTTGCATCGTTAGAACCGTTGTGAAGTTCGTTGAAGATGATCGTATCATAAGTCAGCAACTGGCCTAACAGCAATTGTTCTGTGCTGCTAAGACCGGACACCGCATCTGCCTCCCCAACGAAAACGGACTCGGTTAAGTTAACAGAGAAACTTTGGGTTGCGCTCAAACCGTCGGGATTTGTCGCTGTGACGGTAATCGTTGCGTTGCCTGCTGCCCGCGGGGTCACTTCAAGCTCATTAGAGGAATTGATATACACCGACACTATATAGGTGTCCGAAGAGGCCGCCGAGTAAGTCAACGTCTGTCCATCAGGGTCGCTGAAGTAACCACTTAAGGTAATATCGCGTCCAGCCTGATTGACGGCTCCCGCTATGTCGGGAATTGTTCCGACAGCAGTCGGTGGGGTTTTTACATTTACCGTTATTGACTGCGTAGCGGTCGCGAAGGTATCGTTCGCTGTGACAGTTATCGTTGCTGTTCCAAGAGTCTTTCCTGTGATGGAAACATTTGCGCCTGACACACTCACCGTTGCGATGGCAGTATCGGAGGAGGTTGCTGTGTAAACTAACGACTGCTCATCAGCGTCGTTGAAGTAATTATCCATGTTAACCGTGATAGCACTCCCACCGACGGGGGCTGTTTGCGTTGGAACCGTGCCCACAGGCGTTGGTGCGCTGTTGGCAGTTACGGTTACGGTGAACGTCTGCGTAGCACTCAATCCGCCGGGGTCTGTTGCCGTGACGGTTATTGTTGCTGTGCCTACGCCCACGTGGTTCACGGTCACCAAGGGAACCGACAGACTTATCGTTGCTACGGCGGTATCCGAGGAGGTTGCGGTGTACGTCAATACATCACCATTGGGATCACTGAAGTAGAGGCTTGCGACAATCGTAACACTACTGGCACCGAGAAGTAGGTCAAAGTTAGGAATCGTGCCTTTGACTACAGGTGCTGCAGGAGGTGTCTGCACATCTACAGTGATATCTTGTTTCGCAAACGCACCCTCGGGATCCGTCGCTTGTACGGTTACTTTCACTGTCCCGGCTGCTACAGGTGTAAGGGTTACGTCTGCGCCCGACACACTGGCGGTTACTTTAGTGGTATCATCGGACGTGGCGGTGTAGGTTAGGGTATCGCCATCAGCATCGCTGAAGTAACTACTCAGGTCTATTGTGACAGCAGCCCCGCCGAGTGTTAGCGTTTGCTTGGGAATCGTTCCGACAGTCGTCGGTGCATTGTTCGCTGAAGTCACAGTCAAAGAGAAGTCATGGGTAGCACTCAACCCCCCGGGGTCTGTGCCTGTCAGTGTTATGGTCGCTGTTCCCGCTGCTACCGGTGTAACCGTCAGGGTCGTACTTGACACACCCACAGTCGCTACGGCTGTATTAGAGGACGTAACAGTGTAGGTCAACGCATCGCCATCAATGTCGTTGAAGTACGTGTTAAGGTTCATCGTCAGGGTTGCCCCCATTGCCACCGTTTGGGCGGGGATCGGTCCCACAGTGTTCGGTGAATTGTTGGCCTCGGCAACGTTTGGTGCGAAAAGGGTAACTGCTAAGAATACCATAAGAAAAATGCTTGGGGCTATCAATCTTTGTAACATTTTATGATCTCCTTATGAGTTGCGGAAAAAGTTTAGAATATGAAATGCAACAATCTATTCACTCAATTATATCATAAAAAAAATAAGTTGTCCAATTAAAACCTGAGGAAGGAGGACCATTTAGTTTTAAGAAATTAGTTGACGATATGAAGTTGGGTTTCACTAAGTTTTTGAGAGGATACACCGCTCTTTTGCGGGTAAAGCCTATTTGGCCCCCCAAGGTTTTCTCCTCGGTTCCGTTCAACCCAACCTACAGGGTGTAACTTGTAGCACAGGCTGACGGTTTCCTATGCTACAGTGTCGTTGTTACTTGAGGATGAGCATTCTGCGTGTGGCGGAGAAGTCACCGGCAGTGAGTGTGTAGAAATACAAACCGCTTGCGACGGATTCACCGAGTTCGTTTTTGCCATCCCAATAGGCGGCTTGTGTGCGGTTCTTATACATGCCTGCGTCTTGATGCCCTAACGCCAACGTGCGAACAACATTACCATCTGATGCATAGATCGTTACCGTCACATCAGTTGCTTTTGACAGCTGATACGGTATCCAGGTTTCCGGGTTGAACGGGTTGGGATAGTTCGCTAAGAGTGCGGTTGTGTCAGGTGTTAGTGCACGCGCCAACTGTTCCAGCACCTCAATGCCACGTGTGTATGAAAAGCCTTTTGGGAGATGTCGGGTTTCACTGCGTTCAACCCGACCTACAGTTTCGTATTGACGTGCGAGCTGTAGCCACGTATTGACGAGTGCTGCAGTCGGTTGCTTCGCAGCCGGTGCGGCAGCACCGTTGCTCAACGCGTTCGCCACCAGAACCAGGTCTTGAATGTTCACAGTGTTATCGCCATTCAGATCTGCTGCGGACGGACCGGTTGTCCCGAATTGTGAGGCAACCAACACGAGGTCTAAGATGTTGACAGTCCCATCGTGATTCAGGTCGCCTTGCACAGCGGATATTTGATACCCTGGTGAACCGAGCCCGTTTCGGTGTGTGCTCGCTGCCCAGGCTTCGGCGCGATAACCAGAAACTGTTGCTTCGACGCGCTCCCAGACGGTATCTACGGTCAGTTCAGGTGCTGTTTCGGGGCGTTCTCGCTGGTCTTGGAAGTAATTGCCGGCAAGATCACCAAACGCTGTCGGACTCCGCAGAATCAAAGCGAACTCGGATTGCGGCAATGCGAAGGCTTCAACAACCACAGCCGATGTCGTTAGCTGTGTGTTTGTGAGTAAGAGGACTTCGCCTGCGGGAATCACCGTGCCAGCGGGGAACGGAATAACGGTATTCCCGTTGCTGGTAAGGAGGCGGAATTGCCACGCGTCCATCGGGATGTCCACATCACTGACGTTTCGGAGTTCCAACCAGTCGTTTGCGTCGTCGGAGGCATTGTGGAGTTCGTTGAAAATGAGAGTGTCATACGTCAATAGCTGTCCAAGCAGCAACTGTTCCGTGCTGCTGAGCCCCGGTGTCGCATCTGCAAAGAGAATCTTAGTAACCGTGAAAGATTGGGTTGCACTCAATCCAGCGGTATTTGTCGCCGTGACAGTTATTCCTGTTGTTCCCGCTCCACTCTGTTTGGAAATAGTGAGGTCCTTACCTGACATACTCACTGTCACGATATTAGTATCAGCAGAGCTAGCCGAGTAGGTCAACGCCAACCCATTACCACCCTTATTAGGGTCGCTGAAGTACGAACTTACGTCAATCGTGATACTATTTTGGTTGGAGGACAACATCGTTTGATTAGGCATTGTGCCTACAGTGTTTGGCGAATATGCTACGATTGCCCTGAATGAATGGCTGGCATTAAATCCGGTGGGGTCTGTCGCCGTTAAGGTTACCGTTACATCCGCGTCATCTGCTCCGGACATAGTGACCGTCTGACCCCCTAAGAAACCGACGGTCATTACACTTTCATCAGAGCTACTCACCGAGTAGCTGAGCGTATCCCCGTCAGCGTCCTTGAAGTAACCGGGTACATTCGGAATAAAGCTGGTTGCCCCGGGCTTCACGGCTTGCGTGGAGATCGTGCCCACCGTGGCGGGCGCTATGCTGGTCGTAACCGAGAACGTCTGACTCACACTTGCGTTGTCGGTATCTGTTGCCGTTACGGTTATCGAGCCTGTTCCCGAATTACTAGTGTTTGCGTCTGCCGGCGGCGGAAAGATGTTTAACTTGGTCGGCCCTCCATAGAAGTTCAACGTGACAACTTTGGATGTATCATTCAGGGGAGCCGTGTATGTCAAGGCATCCCCATCAGGGTCACTGAAGTAATTTTCAAGAGATATAACGACCGTAGAGTCCTGAGGAGCATACACTCTTGGTATTGTTTGGTTGGGAATTGTTTGACTTGCGACTGGGGCGCGGTTCGCCGGGTTCACTGTCATCGTGAAGCTCTGTGTCGCAAACGCTCCATGCGGATCAGTCGCCGTTGCCGTTATCGTTGGGGCGCCTTCCGCCACAGGTGTGACGGTTAGCGTTGCACCAGAGAGACTCACGGTGGCTTTAGCAGTATCCGAGGAGATAACCGTGTAGGTCAAGGTGTCGCCATCGGCATCCGTGAAGTAACCGCTCAGGTCCACATCCGTAGCACTGTCACTGGCTTTCTTGGTAATATCGGGAATTGTACCGCTCGCCACTGGGGTGCGGTTCGTCCCCTTCACTGTTAGGGTAAAACGCTGGGTCCCAGTATGCCCATCGGTATCTTCAGCAACGACAGTCACTGTCCCCGACTTCGTTAAATTCTGAGGATTCGCCCCAGGCGTAAGGGTGAGTATACTGCCACTTATACTGGGTGTCACCAGTTCCTCGCTGCCGAGGAACGAGTCATTGACTGTAGGGAATGTCATGGCTTGCCCATCGGGTTCGATAAAGTAGCCGGCAACGTTTATTGTAATGGCGCTCCCACCCGTTTGCAACGTTTGATCGGGAATTGTACCGTTGGGGACAGGGGGTCCCTTCACCGTTGCAGTGAAAGTCTGTGTGGCAAACGCCGAGTTGGGGTCCGTCGCCCGGGCCGTTATTGTTGAGGATCCGCCTGCTGCCACGGGCGTGAGGGATAGCGTTGCCCCGGAGAGGCTCACGGTGACTTTGCTGGTATCCGAGGAGACCGCCGAATAGGTCAGGGTACTCGTATCATAGGCACCAAAGTAAGTGCTCAGATCCACAGGAGTGCTTGGACTGTCAGGCCCACCGTAGTGTAGTGTCTTATCGGGAATTGTACCGATGGCGGAGGGGCCCTGAAACACCGTAACGGTAAAGCTCCGGGATGTCCGACTATTGCCGTATGTCAGTTTGGCCGTTACGGTTGCGGTCCCCGCGCCGACTGGGTTGATCCCCAGGTATGCCGAGTTACCAAACGTGGGGAGGTGAGGCGTCGTAATTGTAACGACACTGGTATCCGACGAACTGGCACTATAGACAAAGAGATCGCCAGCGTTCCTACCGAAGTGCACAACCGCGCTAGCTGAGATTCCGAGAACACCCGAGCCAGCTACCGCCGTTTGATCGGGAATGTCTTCGGTCACAACCGAAGTGAATGTCTGTTCTCCGGTCAGTCCATCGGGGTCTGTTGCTGTGGCGGTAATCGTGGAGCGCCCACCTGCGACCGCTGTGATGTGTAAGTTACGCTCTGACACCCTCACGGTTGCTTTTCCTGTATCCGAAGAGGTAGCCGTGTAAGTCAGTGTATCGCCATCGGGATCACTGAAGTAGCTATTCAAGTTAACGGTCGTGGTATTGCCGACCCCATGCACCGAACCGTTCGGAGTGCCGACAGCGGTGGGTGCGCGGTTGGGGTGTGTCACCGTGGCAGAGAAGGTTTGGTTCGCCGTCAAATCGCCGGGGTCTGTTGCTGTGGCGGTGATCGTCGCGGTGCCTTCTGCCACAGGCGTGACCGTTAGCGTTTCACTCGACACACTGACAGTGGCGATGGCGGTATCCGAAGAGGTCGCCGTATAGGTCAACGTTTCGCCATCCGTGAAGTAAGTACTCAGGTCCACATCCGTGCCACTCTCACCAATCTCTAAGGCAGTGTCGGGAATGGTGCCGTTTGCGACGGGGGCTTGGTTCGCCGGTCTGACGGTTGCGGTGAAGGTATGGAATGGGGCTGCAGTCGAGAGATGATTTGCGGCTTGTACGCGTATCTGCGCACTCCCCGTTGCCCTCGGACTCAGAGAGAGCGTTGAGCTGCCAACGGTTAAACTGACCCACACTTTATCCGTGTCAGAGCTGCGAGCCGTATAGATCAAGGCGGGCCCATCGGGATCATTGAAGTATGGACTTACGTCAATGGTGGTGTCCGCTTCACCCATGTATAGCGTTTGGTCGGACATCGTACCCACGGTCACGGGTGGCTGATTGAGTGGGGTCGCATTCACGGAGAAGGTCTGGGTAGCGGTCAACCCGTCGGGGTCTGTCGCCGTGACGGTTACCGTGGCTGTCCCCGATCCCACGGGTGTGATGGTTATTGATGCACCGGAGAGACTCAGTGAGACTTTGGTTGTATCGGAGGAGGTAGCGGTGTATGTCAATGTATCGCCATCGGGATCACTGAAGTTGCCACTCACATCAATTATCCACGCACCACCTTCTATCGTTTTATCGGAGATTGTGCCGACGGTGGTCGGTGCGCGGTTGGGTTGTGTGACCGTCACCGAGAGGGTCTGTTCTGCGGTCTCCCCATCGGGGTCTGTCGCCGTGACGGTAATCGTGGCGGTGCCTGCCGCTACCGCCGTGATAGTTACAGTTGCACTTGAGACACTGACGGTTGCGGTGGCTTCATCCGAGGAGGTGGCGGTGTAAGTCAACGTATCGTTATCGGCATCGCTGAAGTTGGTGCTCACGTCAACCGTGCCAGCAGTCCCGCCAACGTCCAGTGCCTGGTCAGCAATTGTGCCGACGGTGGTTGGTGCGCGATTGGGCTGTGCGACCGTGGCAGAGAATGTCTGGTCTACTGTCAACCCGTCGGGGTCGGTTGCTGTGACGGTTATGGTTGAGGAGCCTGCTGCTACGGGTGTGATGGTTACAGTGGCATCTGACACACTCACAGTTGCTTTGGCGGTATCAGAGGATTCAGCCGTGTAAGTCAACGTATCGCCATCAGCATCACTGAAGTTGCTGCTCACATCAACCGTGGCAGCACTCCCACCTACAGTTACCGATTGATCGGAAATGGTGCCGACGGCGGTAGGTGCGCGGTTGGGTTGTGTGACCGTCACAGAAAAGGTCTGACTAGCGGTTGAACTGCTTGCGTCTGTCGCCGTGACGGTTATGGTAGCGGTGCCTGCTGCGACTGCTGTGACGGTGACTGTCGCCTCTGACACACTGACGGTTGCGATGGTTTCATCCGATGAAGCGGCGGTATAGGTCAATGTCTCACCATCGGGCTCACTGAAGTTGGTGCTCACGTCAACCGTGCCGGCAGTTCCGCCAACGTCCAGTGCCTGGTCGGAGATTGTGCCGACGGTCGTAGGTGCGCGGTTGGGCACCGTGACGGAGAATGTCTGTGTAGCAGCCTCCCCGTCGGGGTCTACCGCAGTGGCAGTTATCGTCGCGCTCCCTGGTGCCACGGTTGTAACGGTTAGGGTTGCCCCTGATACACTGGCGGTTGCGATGCTGTCATCCGATGAGGTGGCGGTGTACGTCAAGGTATCGCCATCGGGATCGCTGAAATAAGTCTCCAGTCCATAAGCGGAACCGTTATTGACATTCACTATCATATCAGGCATGGAACCCACAGCGGTTGGTGCGGTGTTCGCTTCGGCAACGCCTGGGACGAAAAACGAAGCACCCAAGAGTAAAATAAGAAAAATGCTTATAGTTGTCAATCGTTGTAACATCTTATGATCTCCTTATGATCTCGCGAAAAAGAATAAAATTTCAAATTATTAATGTCAAAACTCTGATTTTTTTGATTTATGACTATTAGAATAACGCAAGTTGCCACCTATCTGTACGCATAGCACTCCTACGGAGTGCGGTCCCTTCAATATACCGTTTCTATAGACATATCACCCCTACGGCGTGAGGAAAGTTCCTGACAAGTCTTGTGAAAACGTTAGAAACTTGCGTTAGAAACTTGCTTGCGTTAGAAACTTGTTAGTAGCAACTTGGGTTAATATTATACGCGAAAAAGAATAAAATTTCAAATTATTATTAATGTCGGAACTATGATTTTTTTGATTTACGAATTATTAGGACAAGCGGGGTAGTCGTGTAGGTTGGGTTGAACGGATTCTACTAAAATCGTCCAAATCATAGAAAAACCTAACTTTTTCAGGGGGCGACACATTAACCAGAGACCGAGTGAAACCCAACAGTTGTCTGCTGAGGGCCCCCGCGATGTTGACGTTCTGAAGTTGGGTTTCACTAAGTTCTTGAGAGGATGCCCGGCTCTTTTGCGGGTAAGTCTGTTTGGCCTCCCACGGTTCTCTCCTCAGTTCCGTTCAACCCAACCTACAGGCTGTAACTGAGGGCCCCCGCGATGTTGACGTTCTGAAGTTGGGTTTCACTAAGTTCTTGAGAGGATGTCCGGCTCTTTTGCGGGTAAGTCTATTTGGTCTCTCACGGTTTTCTCCTCAGTTCCGTTCAACCCAACCTACAGGCTGTAACTTGTAGCACAGGAAACTAACGGTTTCCTATGCTACAGGGTCGTTGTTACTTGAGGATGAGCATTCTGCGTGTGGCGGAGAAGTCGCCGGCGGTGAGTGTGTAAAAATATAAACCGCTCGCCACAGATTCACCGAGTTCGTTTTTGCCATCCCAATAGGCGGCTTGTGTGCGGTTCTTATACATGCCTGCCGCTTGATGCCCTAACGCCAACGTGCGGACAACGTTGCCATCTGACGCATAGATACTCACCGTCACATCCGCTGCTTTGGACAACTGATAAGGTATCCACGTCTCAGGGTTGAACGGGTTCGGGTAGTTCGCTAATAGTGCGGTTGTTTCAGGCGTTAGTGCACGCGCTAACTGTTCCAGCACCTGTATCCCGCGTGCATAGGAGAACCCCTCCGGCGTTGGCGTAGCAATGACATCCGATACGTTCTGACGCGCCAGCTGGAGCCAAGCATTCACCGTGCCAGCAGTGGGCGCACCTGCGACACTCCCCCATGCGTTCGCGACGAATACCAGATCGTCGATGTTGACAGAGCCATCGGCATTGAGGTCCGCGGTTGTGTCTGTCGTCCCAAAGTGTGAAGCGACGAATACCAAATCCAGAATGTTCACAACACCATCGTTATTCAAGTCTGCGGCGGCGGCAGGGTTTCTATAGCCGGGTGTGCCGAGGCCATCTTGAGAGGTGCTTTCTGTCCATGCTTCCGCGCGATAGCCGAAGACAACCGGTTGCGTCCGCTCCCAGGTCGTATCCACGGTGAGTGCGGGAGCAGTCTGTGGACTTTCGCCTTCACCTTGAACATAATTGCCTGTGATGTCGCCGAAGGCGATAGGGTCGCGCAGGATCAATGCAAAATCGGTTTGTGGCAACGCGAATGTCTCAGCAACCACAGATAAAGCGGACGCGTCCACTGTCGTGATCTGTGTGTTTGTGAGCAGAAGCACTGCTCCAGCGGGGATGACAGTCTCTGCGGGGAACGGTACGACAACATGCCCCTCACCTGTCCAGATGGTGAGTTGCCAGTCGTCAAGCGCGATGTCTGCGGCACTGACGTTTCGGAGTTCCAACCAGTCGGTGGTATCATCAGAGCCGTTGTGAAGCTCGTTGAAGATGACGGTATTGTATGTGAGCAAGGCACCGAGCTGCGAGAGTTCTTGGCTGCTGAGGCTCGGAATGGCATCTGCCTCTCCAACGAAAACGGACTCGGTTAATGTAACAGTGAAGGATTGGGTTGCGCTCAACCCGTCGGTATTTGTAGCAGTGACGGTTATCGTTGCGTTGCCTGCGGCCCGCGGGGTAACTTCCAGCTCATTAGAAGAATTGACATACACCGACACATAATAGGTGTCCGAAGAGGATGCCGAGTAAGTCAACGTCTGCCCATTGGGCTCGCTGAAGTAAGGGCTTAAGGCAAAAGTCTTTCCAGCCTGATTGACGGCTCCCGATATGTTGGGAATTGTCCCGACAGTCGTCGGTGGATTTTTTACATTTACCGTTATTGTCTGCGTAGTGGTCGTGAAGCTATCGTCCGCTGTGACAGTTATCGTTGCTGTTCCAAGAGCTTTTCCTGTGATGGAAACATTCGCGCTTAACACACTCACCGTTGCTACGGCAGTATCGGAGGAGGCTGCTGTGTAAACTAACGGCTGTTCATCAACGTCGCTGAAGTAATTATCCAAGTTAACCGTGATAGCACTCCCACCGACGGGGGCTGTTTGGGTTGGGATCGGAACAACAGTCGGGGGGCTGTTCGCAGTTACGGTTACGGAGAACGTCTGTGTCGCACTCAACCCGCCGGGGTCTGTTGCCGTGATGGTTATCGTGGTTGTTCCTACGCCCACGTGGTTCACGGTCACCGCGGGATCCAACAGACTTATCGTTGCTACGGCGGTATCCGAGGAGGTTGCGGTGTGTGTCAATTCATCACCATTGGCATCGCTGAAGTAGAGGCTCGCGTCAATCGTAACGCTACTGGCACCGAGAAGTAGATCAAAGTTAGGAATCGTGCCGACGGCTACGGGTGCCGCAGCAGGTGTGTCCACATGGACGGTGATATCTTGTTTCGCAAACGCACCCTCGGGATCCGTCGCTTGTACGATTACTGTCACTGTCCCGCCTGCTACAGCCGTAAGGGTTACGTCTGCTCCCGACACACTAACGGTTACTTTAGCGGTATCACCGGAGGTAGCGGTGTAGGTCAGGGTATCGCCATCAGCATCGCTGAAGTAACTACTCATATCTATTGTGACAGCAGCCCCGCCGAGTTTTAGCGTTTGCTTGGGGACCGTTCCAACAGTCGTCGGCGCATCGTTCGCTTCAGCAACGCCTGGGACGAAAACAGAAACTATCAAAAGTAGGCTAAGAGAAATGCTTAGTGTTGTCAATCGTTGTGACATCTTATGATCTCCTTATGAGTTGCGGAAAAAGTTCAGAATATGAAATGTAACAATCTATTGATTCAATTATACCTTAAAAAAGATAAACTGTCCAATTAAAGCCTGAGAAATTCAATTGTGGAAGGATTTCAGCGCGGTAAATTATAGGGACGAGGCAACCTCGCCCCTACGGTGGTTTGCGGTTAGGAATACATACGATCTATTTGAGGATGAGCATTCTGCGTGTAGCGGTGAAGTCGCCAGCAGTGAGTGTATAGAAATACAAACCGCTCGCTACAGACTCACCTATTTCGTTTTTGCCGTCCCAATACGCCGCTTGCGTGCGGTTCTTGTACATGCCTGCGTCCTGATGCCCTAACGCCAACGTGCGAACAACGCTGCCATCTGCTGCATAGAGGGTTACCACCACATCTGCTGCTTTAGACAACTGATACGGTATCCATGTTTCCGGGTTGAACGGGTTGGGGTAGTTCGCTAAGAGTGCAGTCGTTTCAGGTGTTAGTGCACGCGCCAACTGTTCAAGTACCTGTATGCCGCGCTCGTAAGAAAACCCTTTAGGGAGTGCTGTTTGCACGTTGCTTGCTGCGTTTTGCTGCGCCAGCTGGAGCCACGTATTGACAAGTGCTGCAGTGGACTGTCCTGCAGACGGTGCGGCAGCAACGTTACCTAACGCATTCGCAACCAGGACGAGGTCTTGAATATTTACCGTATTATCGCCATTCAGATCCGCTGCCATGATTCCGGTTGTCCCGAACTGTGAGGCGACTAACACGAGGTCTAAGATATTGACAAGACCGTCGTGATTCAGGTCTCCGGCCACAGCTGAGGGGTGATACCCCGGTGAACCGAGTCCATTTCGGTGCGTGCTCGCTGCCCATGCCTCGGCGCGATACCCTGAAGTTGTCGCTGCGACGCGCTCCCAGACAGTGTCCACAGTCAACTCAGGTGCCGTCTCGGGGCGTTCTTTTTCGGTTTGGAAGTAATTACCTGCGAGGTCTCCGAACGCCGTTGGGCTGCGTAGGATCAAAGCGAAATCCGTTTGGGGTAACACAAAGGACTCTACAACTATAGACGCGCCAGCCATCTCAGTGTTGGTGAGTAAGAGGACATCCGCTGCGGGAATCACCGTGCCAGCGGGGAACGGAATAACAGCGATGCCACTGCCCGTCTGGATACTCAGTTGCCAGTTATCAAGCGGGATGTCAATCGTGCTGACGTTTCGGAGTTCCAACCAGTCGTTTGCATCGTCAGTGCCGTTGTGGAGTTCGTTGAAGATGATGGTATTGTATGTGAGCAATCGTCCGAGGAGCAGCTGTTCTTCGCCGCTGAGTCCTGGCACAGTATCTGCGGTGGATGCGAGTGTCGCTGTATAGGCAAAAGCCGACCAGACCCCCACTTCAGCACCTGCGTGGGCGCGGATTCTAACGGCGTAGGCGGTGTTTTGTGTCAACCCTGTAATCGCAATACTTGTGCTGGTGCCGGTGTGCCCAGCGTCACTCTCAGTGCTTGAAGTTGTGGCTCGGTATCTGACCTCATAGCCAGTGATGGTGAGCCCACTCGTCCCTGTGGGAGCTGTCCAACTTACGGTAAAACCGGTGCTACTCTTATTCGAGACGGTGAGTCCGGTCGGTGCATCAATCGGATACTGCGAAAGTGTTGCCGTATTGACAGCTGTTGACCAGACACTTTTTTCAGTGCCTGCCAATGCCCGGACTTCAACCACATACCCGGTGTTTGGTGTCAAGCCTGTAATCGTAGTGCTTGTGGTGGTGCCGGTGTGCCCAGCGTCACTGTAATCACTTGAAGTTGCGGCTCGGTATCTGACCTTATAGCCAGTGATAGTGAACCCACTCGTCCCTGTGGGGGCTGTCCAACTCACGGTAAAACCGGTGCTACCTTTATTAGAGACAGTGAGTCCGGTCGGTGCATCAATCGGATACTGTGAAAGTGTCGTCCCATAGACAGATGTTGACCAGACGCTCTTTTCAGTGCCTGCCAGGGCGCGAATGTCAACGGCGTAGGAGGTGCTTGGTGTCAACCCTGTCAGCGTATTGCTTGTGCCGGTGCCGGTGTGGCTAGCGTTGCTGTAATCGGCTGAAGTTGACACCTTGTATTTGACATCATATCCAGTGAGGGTGAGCCCGCTCGTGTCTGTGGGTGCCGTCCAACTCACGGTAAAACCGGTGCTCCCTTCATCAGATATGGTGACACCCGTCGGTGCAGCAATTGGATACTGCAAAAGTGTCGTCTGAACGACAGGCGTTGACCAAGCACTCTCTTGCGTCTCTGTCTCTGCGCGGACTTGAACCATATACGGCGTGTTTGGTGTCAACCCCGTGATCGTAACAGTCGTATTTGTCCCTGTATGGCCAGCATCCGTGTAATTGATCACAGTTGTAGAAGTTTCCTTATATCTGACATCATAGCCAATGATCTGTTGCGCCGAAGTAGGGGCTGTCCAACTCACGGAAAAATGGGTGCTCCCTGTATTCGACGCGGTTAATCCCGTCGGAGCAGCAAGTGTTTGTGCGTCGGCTCGTGGGATCCAAAAGGCGAAACCGAGGCAGAGCAGCACAGCGAAGGAAATGCGAGCGAAAAGCGTGTATCTCATGATATTATATCTCCTTATGATTTGCGGAAAAATTTAGAATATCAAATTCAACAATCTATTCACTCAATTATATCATAAAAAAATAAGTTGTCCAATTAAAACCTGAGAAAGGGCACGGTCATTCAATTGTATGTACAATTTGGATCTTGGTTTTGCTTTACATAGGTGAATGTTATTAGCAAAAAATCGCGAGCGACAAGAAATCCGCAGAAATCCGCAAAAACCCCCTACGGTGGTTTGCGGTTACGGATACATACAAGCTATTTCAGGATGAGCATTTTGCGTGTAGCGGTGAAATCGCCGGCGGTGAGTGTGTAGAAATACAAACCGCTTGCGACGGATTCACCGAGTTCGTTTTTGCCATTCCAATAGGCGGCTTGGCTGCGGTTCTTATAGATGCCTGCGTCTTGATGCCCTAATGCCAACGTCCGGACAACATTACCATCTGCTGCATAGATCGTTACCGCGACATCAGTTGCCTTTGCCAACTGATACGGGATCCATGTTTCCGGGTTGAACGGGTTCGGATAGTTTGCCAGCAGTGCGGTTGTGTCAGGCGTTAGTGCCTCAGCCAGTTGTTCAAGCACCTGTATCCCGCGTGTGTATGAAAAGCCTTTTGGGAGATGTCGGGTTTCACTGCGTTCAACCCGACCTACAGTTTCGTATTGACGTGCGAGCTGGATCCACGTATTGACGAGTGCTGCAGTGGGTTGCTTCGCAGCGGGTGCGGCAGCAACGTTGCCTAACGCATTCGCGACCAGGACGAGGTCTTGAATGTTGACCGTATTGTCGCCATTGAGATCCGCTGCGGAGGGACCTGTCGTCCCGAATTGTGAGGCGACCCACACGAGGTCTAAGATGTTAGCGATGCCATCGTGATTCAGGTCTCCTAGCAAAGCGGATGGTTGATACCCCGGTGAACCGAGTCCATTTCGGTGTGTGCTCGCTGCCCATGCCTCGGCGCGATAGCCAGAGGTTGTCGCTGCGACGCGCTCCCAAACAGTGTCCACAGTAAACTCAGGTGCCGTCTCGGGGCGTTCTTTTTCGGTTTGGAAGTAATTGCCGGCGAGATCACCGAATGCTATCGGGCTTCGTAGGATCAAAGCGAAATCCGTTTGCGGTAACACAAAGGACTCTACAACCACAGCTGCCGTCGTCATCTTCGTGTTTGTCAGTAAGAGTACCTGCCCTGCGGGGATCACCATATTTGCGGGGAACGGAATAACAGCGGTGCCACTGTCTGTTTGGATGCTCAGTTGCCAGTTATCGAGCGGAATATCAATATTACTGACGTTTCGGAGTTCCAACCAGTCATTCACATCGTCAGAGCTGTTGTGGAGTTCGTTGAAGATGAGAGTATCATAATTAAGCAACTGTCCGAGCAACAACTGTTCTTGTCCGCTGAGCCCCGCCACCGCATCTGCCTCCCCAACGAAAACGGACTCGGTTAAGTTAACAGAGAAACTTTGGGTTGCGCTCAACCCGTCGGTATTTGTAGCAGTGACGGTTATCGTGGCGTTGCCTGCGGCCCGCGGGGTAACTTCCAGCTCATTAGAAGAATTGACATACACCGACACGTAATAGGTGTCCGAAGAGGATGCCGAGTAAGTCAACGTCTGTCCATTGGGCTCGCTGAAGTAAGGGCTTAAGGCAAAAGTCTTTCCAGCCTGATTGACGGCTCCCGATATGTTGGGAATTGTCCCGACAGTCGTCGGTGGATTTTTTACAGAGACGGCTATCGTCTGGCTCACGGAAACAAAAGTATCTGTTGCCGCTACGGTTACCGTTGCTGTGCCGGCGTTCACCCCTGTGATAGTGAGATTAGAGGTCGACAGACTTATGAGTGCTATTCCGGTATGCGAAGTGCTCGCCGAGTGGAGCAACGTCTGCCCATCAGGGTCGCTGAAGTAATCATCGAGGTCTATAGTGCTGGTCCCACCATTTACCGCCACCACTTGGGCGGGGATTGTCCCCACGGAGATTGGCGCGCTGTTCGCAGTAATCTCTGCGGTATCAGACCATTCGCTGTTTCCTTCGCCGCTGAGTGCCCGCACCTTTATATCGTAAGTGTTCCCGCCTGTTAAAGAGGTAAGTGTAGTCGAAGTCGATGGGGTTTCTACGGTTTCGGAATCGGTATCCGAGGCATCACTTGTATTCACCCAATGTACTTCATAACCTGTGAGATACGCGTGTGAGACCGCCGTCCAGGAAACCTTCACGTCCGTCGCTAGGATTTCCAGCGTTGGTGCCGACATCTTTTTTGGTGCGGCGACATCCGTCACGCGGATGGTGACATCGTGATTATGTGTGGCTCCATCGGATCCGTATGCCAACGTAATCTTATAGTCGTTATCGGTATCGGCATCCGCGGGGTTTTCGTAGTCCGGGGTGTTACCACTTTTGAACTGCAACTCTTGCCACCGTTGCTGGTTTGGTGCCCTCTTTTCGTGACTGATCTCAAACTTTTGACTATCCGAATCCGTGCTGGCAATGGAATACAGGTTACCGAGGACTGTCAAGTTAATTCTCACAGGGCCTCTTGTATTTTCGGTTATCTTAAAAACAGGTGAAGTTCCCAAATCGGTATGGGCACAGATTTGTGGACTCCATAGTGTGAGATAAAAGGTTAACAGGACAGCCGCGGTCAAAACGAAAGAAAAAGCAGGAAAACGTTTCATGATAAATCTCCTTCATTATTTCGGAAATAGATGAAAATATGTAATGTAAAATGAGGAAAAGGCGAGGCGTTTTGCTTGGGGGTTTTTGCTTAAAAAACACTCAGGCAAAAACGGTATTTCTGCATGTTTCCAAAGACACCTCGCCTCCGAAGTTTGTAGCCTGTGTGTTACTTGAGGATGAGCATTCTGCGTGTAACGGTTGCGCGGACTCGAACCATATGCGACGTGTTTGGGGTCAACCCTGTCAACGTAATCGTCGTGTCTGTCCCTGTATGGCCAGCATCCGTGTAATTTACGACAGTTGTAGAAGATTCCTTATATCTGACATCATAGTCAGTAATGGTTAGATTGGTAGTGGGAGCTGTCCAACTCACGGTAAAACCGGTGCTACTTGTATTAGAAGCACTTAATCCCGTCGGTGCAGCAAGTGTTTGTGCTTCCGCTTGTGGGATCAAAAAGGCGAAGCCGAGGCTTAGCAGCAAAGCGAAAAAAATGCGTGCGAAAAGCATGTATCTCATGATATTATATCTCCTATAACGACCTGTGTTAGTTAACTATTCGTTTTTATTATTTTCACAGATATTGGGTTTTGTATTATAAACATATCGTCCCTACGGGACTAAAAAGGGGGTGTCAGACGCTTTTCTATAAACATATCGTCCCTACGGGACTGAAGAGCATCCCAACCAATGAGGAACACGAACAAAATGTTCTACTTATGTAAAACGACATTTTACAATAAGTTATTTAGCACAAGTCGTTCCTATACTAAAGTTTGGACAATTTTTTTCAAAAGTGAGTTCCATATAAGAAATGGGTTCATCACATCTGTTCAAGGCAACGACATTAAGACCCAACACCATACAGAAAACCTCTTTGCTCCAGCGGAGCAAGATGTCTATAGCAGCAGGACAAACCGAGGCTTCCGCTCCAGCGGAGCGGTATGTCGGCATTACACATAGCACTCCGCTGGAGTGCAAGTTCTTCGACATTGGGTTTCTATAGACATAGCACTCCGCTGGAGTGCGGTATTTTTCTACGAGTTCCATCCGCATAAGAAACTCACAGAAAATACATAATCCCTTGAAAATTCAACGGACACACAACACGAATTGTCCAAACTTTAGTTCCTATAGTAAAATTATACTTGAATATACATAACCAGCATTATAGCACATAATTAGTATTATAGCATATATCTTGCATTATTTCGTTCATCTGGGGTCTCCTATCAGAGACATTCAATTGTACGATTTGGATCTTGGTTTTGCTTTACACAAGTGAATGTTATTAGCAAAAAATCGCGAGCACAGCTCGCTCCTACAGACGAAAAAATTCACATATATAAAGTGAATAGGTACAATTGAATAGCCCTGGGTCTCCTATTGATTGTCAAAAATTTTACCTACTTTGGTGAAGAAGTTTGCTCGGAAGGGCACCTTAATTTTTTTTGTACGCAGATGGGCGGGGGGACCCCGTCCCTACGCATGTGCCTTAGAATTTTTAAGGGGGACATGTTGTAGGGACGCGATCCAATAGGATTTGCTTAGAAACGATAGGATAACTTTGCATAGTAAAGCCCGCCGTTGAAACCAAAGGGGGCAGACCTTCTGGAATAGGTGAATACACCCGGAGAATCAACGATGACCTTACCGGTGCTGTCCTTCAACATGCCCGCGCGGGACTGACCGATCTCATTGAGATCCGGCAGCTGATCGAGCAGGTTGTTCGCACCAATCGTGAGCGATAAGCCTTCATTAAGTTGGTAATTGGTTTGGATATCCGTGAGCCATTTTCCGCCATACGTCTGCCGTTGCGGGTCAGCACCACTCCCTTCTTGGACAGTGTAGCTGCCGAAGTAACGCAAGGCGCCTCCGATGGTGAGATCGCCGATGATGTAATCCGCGCTGAGATTAATCCGGGTGTTCGGTTGCCACTCTTCAATCATGGAGCGTTCCTGTGACGGGAAAAGCGTATCCTCAAGTCCGACGAGAATTTCTGGGGCATCCACCTCACCGATAATTTGCGTATCCGCCCATGTCACTGCTGCCCGCAAATTAAGCACGGATTCGTTGTCGAAAGCGTATAGATAGCCTGCGGCGACATCAACACCTTGCGTGCGTGTCTGCGCGACGTTGGTAAAGACTTGTGCACTGCTGGCACCGGCTTCTACAAGGCTCGGAATCTTATCAGCACTGAAGCTGCCACTAAGCACAAGGCGGTCATCAATTTGGATAAGGAATCCATCTACGGTGACCCACAACTTCTCAACGGGTTTCAACACAAATCCACCGGAGACGTTGAATGCGGTTTCCTCTTTGAGTTCGGGGATACCGAGTGCCCGGGCGGCATCGCTGTCATTTCGGAATGTGCCGACTTCCAGGGGCAGCACTTCAGTTGTGTTTCCGTCGTTATCAATATCGTCAGTATCTATCTTGAATTGTGTGCTAATATTATTAAAATAGAGTTGTTGCAGTGAAGGTGCGCGGAAGCCTGTGCTACCTGCGGCACGGACGGCGACCTGTTTCGTTACATCATAACGAGCCGTCGCTTTGCCTGTGACAGTGCTACCGAAGTCGCTGTACTGTTCACCGCGTACCGCTGCACCGACAAGGAGTCCACTTCCGGGTTGTCCGCTCAAGTAGGATTCAAAGTCTGCATAGCCTGCGATATTGGTTCGGCTTTCGTCGACTTTGTTGTCGGGTCGGAAGCCGGGGAAGACTTGGATACCGCCTGCGGCACCCGGTGCACCGAGCCCTGCATTGATCCATGAAAGCGGTTCGCCTGCGTGGATGCCATAACCTTCCCTGCGGAATTCGACACCGCCTGCAAGGTTAATGAGCGAGGATTGGTAGTCCAATGGATAGGTAACATCTAAATTGAACGCCGTTTGCGAGAGTTCAAAGCCACCGGCATCCGCGGAAGTTGGGCTGCTCGGACCGTAAGAGGCGTTCAGAGAGTTGGAAATCATAAAGTCAAATGTGTTCAATCCGTGGTTGATACTGGCATCAACGTTCAGGTCAGTCGCTTCGTGTGTCCATGCCAGCCCTAAAGCGAGAGAGGTATCGCCGATATTCGTATTAATTTCGGGTAGGAAGCCGTCCGGATGAATTTCGGTGACGGTTCGCGATGCCTGATTTGCCCTACGATAGAACCCAGCACTGTTGTTCTGGCGAGTGGAATAGCCTCCGAAGGAATAGAGTTCTAAGCCTTCGGTGATCGGGAGTCCGAAGTTATAGAAGCCGACTTTTTGTGAAGAATCGGCATCGCCGACTCGGAAGTTCTGCCGTTCAAATGTATATTCGCGCGGATCGAACCATACCGGTTTCTCAGTGACAGTGCCGTCGTCATTTTCGGTTTCAAGGACATTATCTGCGGGTCTCCCTTGATCAACATCTATCCAATCATACTGACGCTCGCCTGTGAGACCTGCACGGTTCGTGCGGGCTCTGTCGCGCCATTCGGCAGTGAGATTCAGGAAACCCGATTCACCGACTTTCATACCGTAGTTGGCGTTACCGTTCCAGGTGTCGCCGTCGCCTTCGTAAGCCTGTCCCCAATAGAGGTCAACATTACCCGTATCGGCATCGTCTTTGAGCACGATATTGATAACACCGGCGATAGCGTCGGAACCGTATTGTGCCGCTGCACCGTCACGAAGGACTTCAATCCGCTCAATCGCGGCTGACGGGATCGCGTTGAAATCCGTGCCAGCGGTGCCGCGCCCCACTGAGGTGTTAACGTGCAGCAAGGCACTCTTGTGGCGACGTTTACCGTTAACAAGCACGAGTGTTTGGTCGGGACCTAAGCCGCGCAGCGTTGCGGGACGGAGCGCGTCTGTGCCGTCACTGATCGTTGAACTTGAGAAGTTGAAGGAGGGGACTAACATCTGAAGCACACGCCCTGTTTCAGATTGACCGGTAAGGCTCAGTTGCTCTCTGTTGACGACTTCAATCGGCACGGGTGCCTGCAGCACTCTTCTGCCGATACTTCGCGTACCTACGACCACAACCGCATCAACGGTTTGGATCGGGGCAAGCACGACTGTTACTTCGGTCTGTCCGGCAGTCGTATTAAGTCGCTTACTTGAAAATCCGATGGCTGTTACGGTCAGTGATTGCGCGCCTGTCACGTCGCTAAACGTGGCGTTTCCGGAGTCATCTGTTGTCTGTTCTTCGCTGCCGATTTGTACTTTTGCTTCTGGGATGGCGTTCCCGTTCTGATCTTGAACGGTTACCTTAAGCGATTCGGCGTTGGCAGTCATTGATAGAGCTGATGTGATGCCTACCAAAAGTGCTACAACGCACCAGAAATACCTGCTATTCTCTGAGATTAACATTTAATGTGTTGCTCCTTTATTGTACTAAGCAATGTAGCATAGGCTGTTAGCCTGTGTTTATTATGCTAAGCTTTGGACGATTTGCAAATATAACATAGGTTGTTGGTTTCCTGTGCTTTACGCTTTAATTATGCCTTATTTTTGTTGAAAAATGCAAATTAAAGCTGCAAATAACGGATGGAATCACTTTTTTGACAACGAACTCGGTTTTTGTGGTAAAATAGACGACAAAAGTCAAAAGCAGTAGGTTGGGTTGAACGGATGCCACCAAGAACGTCTAAATCATAGAAAAACAGAACTTTCTGCAGATGCCGTACATCAAGCAGAGCCCGAGTGAAACCCAACGTTTTTCTACTGAGGTTCTCCACGGTGGTTTCGGTATGAAGTTGGGTTTCACTAAGTTCTTGGGGTCTACGTTGATATTTTGTGTTTGAAGTCGATTTGGCCTCTTGATGGTTTGCTTCTGATTTCCGTTCAACCCAAACCTACAGGCTGTGTGGACGGCACGACGGAGCGTGCCTACTACTGAGGTTCTCCACGGTGGTTTCGGTATGAAGTTGGGTTTCACTAAGTTCTTGGGGTCTACGTTGATATTTTGTGTTTGAAGTCGATTTGGCCTCTTGATGGTTTGCTTCTGATTTCCGTTCAACCCAACCTACAGGCTGTGTGGACGGCACGACGGAGCGGGTTCTCCTACTACTTTAAAATACTTCCATTATGGTTTGATGATGAACTTTCCATTGACGCTCGCGCAAATTTTAGAACATGCACACCGTATACACGGCGCTAAACAGGTAACCACACTGCTGCCCGACGGAACACTACATCGTTATAACTATACTGCATTATACGGGCGCGTGAAGCGATTAGCAAACGCTATCACCGAACTGGGGATTCAGCGCGGAGACAGAGTCGCAACCTATGCTGCCAATACGTATCAACATTTAGAGCTCTACTATGCGATTCCGTGCAGCGGTGCCGTGCTTCATCCGCTCAACGTTCGTCTTTCGGCTGTGCAATTGGCACAAATTGTGCAGCAAGCAGGGGACAAACTCATCTTTGTTGATAATGGGTTTACGGCGCAATTTAAGGAGCTCCAGGATAAGATTGGATGTCAACAGGTTATCTACTTTGATCCAACCGCTACGGATGACGCGATTCTTTATGAGCGGCTACTCTCCGAAGCGACACCTGTCCCTTCATGGGATATCCGAGATGAGAACTCGGCGATGGGGCTCTGCTATACCAGCGGCACACAAGGTGAACCGAGAGGTGTTCTCTATACGCACCGCTCTACGTTTCTCCATACGCTTGCAGTGAACCAAGCCGATGTTTTCGGGTTGACAGAGGCAGATGTTGTCTTGCCTGTTGTTCCGATGTTCCATGCGATGGCGTGGGGGCTGCCCTACGCAAGCATGTTTGCTGGCGCGGATCTCGTGCTACCGGGTGCCAAACCTGTATGTCTCGCCAAACTTATTGCCGAGACGGGTGTCACTGTCGCCGCAGGCGTACCCACGGTCTGGGCACAGGTGTATCCCGAACTCCACAAAAGGAGAGAAGAGATCGGCGCTTTGCGGCGGTTAATCGTTGGTGGCGAGGCGGTGCCGCTGTCCTTGATTGAAGCTTATGAAAAGGGACTCGGCGTTGAGATCTGCCACGCTTGGGGTATGACAGAGATGTCCCCGACTGGAACGTTTTCAAAACTGCGCGGTGCCGACCAAGGTTTGTCGGATCCTGAAAAATGGCGGATTAAAGCGAAGCAGGGCAGACCGATACCGGGCGTTGAACTCCGTCTCGCAGCGGAAACGGCTAACGGTTTCACGGAACTGCCTTGGGATGGCGAGACAGTTGGGGAGCTACAGGTCCGAAGTCCTTGGACAGCGAATAGTTACTATAAAATTGAGCCGACTGCGGAACACTTCACACCCGACAAATGGTTACGCACGGGGGATATGGCGACGATCGACGCGGACGGCTACATGCAAATTGTTGACAGAGCGAAGGCACTCATCCGAAGCGGGGGCGAGTCTATTTCAAGTGTTGCATTGGAGGCTGGACTGCTGAAGCACCCTTATGTGCGTGAAGCGGCGGTTGTCGGTATCCCCGACGAGAAGTGGGGGGAACGTCCGCTCGCTGTCGTCGTCCTCGGAGAGGAAACAGATGAAAATGTTTCGGCTCTCCTCAGACAACAGCTTACATCTGAATTCCCGAAGTTTTGGATTCCTGACAAGTTTGTCTTTGTTGATGAAATTCCGAAAACGAGCGTTGGCAAATCCGACAAGCAAACCCTCCGTAAACGACTGTTAAGTGCAGAAACAGAGGAGAAATCTTGATGAGAATGAAAGCTGCTATCTACACAGGCATTGAACAAATTGCGATTCGTGAGGTGGAACGTAACGAACCGCCTCCGGGCTTTGTCCTCGTTGACACCAAACAGACCGGTATCTGTGGGAGCGATCTGCACAGTTATTTCGGGCATTGGGGACAATCGCATGAACACGCTGCGGGGCATGAAACTTGTGGAGTCGTCGTGGCACTCGGCGATGATGTAACGCAATTTGATATTGGAGATAAGGTTGCCGTGGAATGTTTTTCGCACTGCAGCACTTGCACGTATTGTGAGACGGGGCAGTATAATCTCTGCGTCAACAGAGCCTGGATCTCCCCGAACATGCACGGTGGCTTCGCAGAATACACGTCGACGCATCAGTCTGGGCTCTTTAAATTACCGGAGCGGATGACGTTTGAAGAAGGCGCGCTCGTTGAGCCGCTTGCTGTTTCGCACCGTGCCGTTGCGCGTTCGGGTGCCAACTCGCGAGATACAATCGCGATCATCGGGGGCGGCACTATCGGGCAGTTCTGTTTGGCGGATGCGGTTGCTGCAGGGATTAAGGAGACCTTGATTACCGTTAAATACGAACAGCAAGCAGAATTGGCAAAAGCACTCGGGGCGGATCACATCGTTAAGATTGGCGATACCGATGTTCGTGAGTACGTCAAGGATGTTACGAACGGTATCGGTTTTGATGCGGTTATTGAAACGGTGGGCGGCGCGGAGAATTTCGACACCGCAACAACTATCGTCCGGAAACAGGGAGCTGTCGTTCTCGTGGCTGGGTACTATAAACCGCTTGAGGTGAACCTCTCTACGATTGTTTGGTCGGAGGCGTTCATTACAGGCTCTAACTGCTACGGTTATAGTGGCATGGAGACGGACTTTGCGGCGGCGATTGAATTAATAGACTCCGGTAAGGTCGATGCCACGAAATTGGTGACGCACTCCTATGCGCTTGAGGAGATCAGCGAAGCTTTCCGCGTGTCTGCGGATAAAACTTCCGGTGCTATTAAGGTACACGTCTGTCAGATATAACATTATGAGGATTTGATACAATGCAAAATGGAAACCATATCTTGCGTACGGAAGAGCGGGAACAGTTTTGGCGACAGGGTTACCTCGGGCCTTACACACTCTGTAGTTCCGAAGATATGCTGAATATGCAGCCAGAGATTGAGAAGGTGCTTGAAACCGACGCGCCTGATCACAAAAACAGGGTGCATAATCGGCATCTCGATTCGCCGTTGATTCACGAGCTTGCCACGCATCCTACCATTGTTAAACGGATGGCGTCGCTCTACGGACCGGATCTTCTCCTTTGGCGGACAAACTTTTTCGTCAAAGAACCGGGAGCGAAGGAGATTCCGTGGCACCAAGATTTTAATTACTGGCCCCTTGAGCCGCCGATCATCATTTCAGCCTGGATCGCTGTGGATTCAGCAACGTTGGAGAATAGCTGTCTTCAGATCGTCCCTGGTTCACATCGCAAAGTGATCCCGCACGTCAAAGCGACTTCGGAGATGGCGTTCAACCAGATGGGGGATCTTGGATTCATTGATACAAGCAATGTTGTCAATTTAGAGATGCAGCCCGGTGAATTTGTGCTGTTTAACGAGCGCACGTTGCATCACTCGGAGGCGAATCGGTCTAATAAACGGCGGATCGGTTTGGCTGTTCGCGTCATCTTACCCATTGTTAAGGTTTTCGATTGGGATGCCCCACAACACGAACTCATTGTCATTCACGGTGAGGATCCCGTTCAATTCAATAAGAGAGATAAGGAGCAATCTTAATGAATCGTCAAATTACCCTCGCCTCTCGGCCCGTAGGGTACCCGAAAGAGTCAGATTTTAATTTGGTGGAAGTCCCGATTCCGATGCCGGCAGAGGGGCAAGTCTTGGTAAAAACGATCTACCTCTCCGTGGACCCGTATATGCGCGGACGGATTAATCCTGCGAAATCTTATGCCGCCAACGTTGAAATTGATGAGGTGATGGTGGGCGGTGTTATTGCGCAAGTGATTGAATCCGAGCATCCTAATGTTGCGGTGGGTGACATTGTCAATGCGAATATCGGGTGGCAGGAATACGGTGTCGCCGCGGGTGATGGCTTGCGGAAAATTGATCCGAGCCTCGCGCCGATTTCAACAGGTGCAGGGATTCTCGGTATGCCGGGGTTAACAGCATACTTCGGTCTGCTTGAAGTTGGACAGCTGCAAGAACGTGAGACGGTGTTTGTCTCTGGTGCTGCCGGGGCAGTCGGTTCCGTGGTCGGGCAGATTGCGAAAATTAAAGGCTGTCGGGTTGTCGGTTCTGCTGGTACCGATGAGAAGGTGGATTATATCGTCAATGAACTCGGCTTTGATGCGGCTTTTAATTATAAAGCGGTGTCCGATTATTCCGCGGAACTCCAGAAGCTTCTGCCTGATGGTATTGATGTCTATTTTGATAATGTCGGTGGCGAGATTACGGATGCCGTTTTCCTGAATTTAAGGATCAAGGGACGTGTGGTGATATGCGGACAAATTTCGCAGTATAATTTAAAGAAGCCGGAGACGGGCCCCCGGTTCCTCTGGTATATGATTACCAAACGCGCGCGGATCGAAGGCTTCCTCGTCTCTGACCATGCTGACCGACATGCAGAAGCACTCGTTGAGATGGCAGAGTGGTTGCGGCAAGGCAAGCTGAAGTATCGTGAGACGATCGAAGCGGGCGGCATTGCGCGCGCCCCTGCGGCGTTCATTAGCATGCTCAAAGGCGGTAATATCGGGAAGCAACTCGTCAAGATCGCTGAATTAGCAGAGTAGGTTGGGTTAAGTTGGGTTTCTCTCGGTTTCTGGTTGAAGTGTTGTCGGTTGAGAAGGTTGGGTTTTCTCTATGATTTGGACGGTTTCGTTAGTGTCCGTTCAACCCAACCTACAATGTCTAAAATTAAATTCCGGTTCTGACAATGCCAAAAGTTAATATCCCTTCTCTTTATCAATCACGCTGAGCAGCGGTTTGCCAACGAGCAGACGTTCTAAGTTATCACAGAACAGACCGACTGTCCGATCCAAACGAATGGGTGACCCGCCAGCGACGTGCGGTGTAATGATGACATTTGGCAGATCCCATAGGGGGCTGTCAAGTGGTAAAGGTTCTTCGGGCGTGACGTCCAACCCTGCGCCACCGATACTTCCTGAAGTAAGGGCCCGGAGCAGTGCGGGTCCGTCTACAATATGGCCGCGCGTGACGTTGATGAGCAAGGCGTGCGATTTCATCTGTGCAAACGCTGCATCGTCGAACATGCCGTGTGTTTCTGGGGTCAGCGGTGCGCAGATCGCTACGACATCTGATGCTGAGAGGAGGTCATGAAACCGATCCATCTTCCAGACTTCATGGACGAAGGACGGTGCCTCAACCGTTTCGGGATCGACAGCGATAACATGCATATCAAATCCTTGTGCTCGGCGGGCAACGTCGATTCCGGTACCCCCGAGTCCGAAAATGCCGAGCGTGCGTTCGCTTAGTTCCCAAGTCGCATGGCGGATCGACATCCGATTATCCCATGTGCGTTCACGGACTGAGCGTCCGATGCCGCGCAAGAGTCCGAGGAGCAGTGCCCAGGTCTGGTCTGCCAGATGCGGTCCGACGAATCCTTTCGCGCTCGTTAGGATAACATCGCTGTCGACGAATTCCGGGAACAGCAAACCATCAACGCCGGCTGAGAGCACTTGCACCCATTTCAGTTGCTTCGCATTCTCAAAAAGCGAGCGATTGACCCCGCCGAACACAATATCGGTATCCACAATTTCACGGAGTGCTTCTTCCGAATTTTGTGGTCTCACAAGCGAAAGCGCGTCAGAAACCGCTTCAATCTGCTGTTGCTGTTCCGAAGTTATATCGGTGTTAATCAGAATTTTCATATTGACATCTCCTCTATGGCGTGGTATGCTATATACAGAATAGCGAAATTTCTACGCAAAAATACACTCTCGAAAAAGGAGCATACGATTGTGATAAATTTATCTTCTATCCGTTCGCGTAACCGACACGAACGCATTTTTTGCTTACCTATTTTTGCCGTTAGTATCTGTCTTGCGGCTATCTTCATCGCGGGGTGTGGCGACGAGGGCGACACCACCGGCATGACGGACATCGTTCAACCTACGACAACCACGCCGCCTGAAACAGATACCTCGCCTCCACCAGAAGATCCGGTTCTGCCAGAGGATCCAGTGGTCGGAGAACCGATGGTCTCTTTTCAAGACGATATTCAGCCGATCCTCGCCGAGCGATGCACGTTTGCAGGGTGTCACGCCGCACCCGGTGCTGCAGGGCTTGACCTTACCAAATACGATGCCTTCAAAAAAGGCGGAAACGGCGGTGCTGCATTCGCCGCGGGTAATGGGAAAGGCAGCCTTGTTGTCAAACGCATTGACGGCACCCAACCGCCGCAAATGCCGATTGGGCAACCCCCATTAGATGCTGATGAGGTCCAACTTTTCATTGATTGGATTGATGAAGGTGCCGAAAATAACTAATATTTAGCGATAGTATAGCATTCTTGTCTTTCTGTGTCAAGCTGAAAAGGTTGTCAATCCAGAGACATTCAATTGTACGATTTGGATCTTGGTTTTGCTTTACATAGGTGAACGTTATTAGGAAAAGATCGCGAGCACAGCTCGCTCCTACAGGCGAAAAAATTTACATATATAAAGTGAATAGGTACAATTGAATGGCCCTGGTTGTCAATCTTTGGTATTATTCATCTAATTAGTTGATTAGAACTCTCCTTACTATATCTGCTGGAGGTAAATTATCATGAAAACACTCCTGAATGTGCTGATGCTTCCTGTGGTTATGGTTGGGTTGTGTGGCATTACAGCCGCGGAGAATATCGTAACCGATGGACTTGTGAGTTACTGGACCTTTGATGATGAGGACATTATTGGTAACACTGTCCAAGATGTTTGGGGCGAAAACAATGCAATGATTGTAGGAACCCCAAGAATTGTCAACGGACCCCTGAAAGATGCCCTTAAATTTGATGGTATCAAGGATTATGTGAACTTAACGACTCTCGGCGATTTTGGTGCTAAACTTGGTTCTTCGACGTTTGAAGCATGGATAAAAACTGATTACAAAGACACGTGGACAACACTTTTTAAAGTCCGAGACCATGGTTTTGGTTTTAAAGCAGGTATGGGTTGGGGGATAGATATTAACAGAATAATGGAGGACCCCAGAAAACGACTACCTATGAATTTAGAGGATTTGAAGAACCAGGTTCTAAAAGAAGAGGTCATTAATGACCAACTTATTTATGCCGAGAATGTCATATTAACTTTTTTGTCGTCTTTTAAGGCAAAAATGCGTGGGGCTTGGGATTCTGTCTCTGGGCATAGATTTCCGATTTCAGATGGTGAATGGCATCACCTCGTCTATATCATAATGCCATCTTATTTAGATGAAAACGGTATAATGTGCGTAGAAACTGCGCTCTTTATAGATGGGGCACTAAGTCGGATTACAAAGTTTGGTATGATGCGTCCGATACCTAACGAATATGTGCCATTCTTTGAACCTGTGTATCTTGGCGCAGGAAATAATCGTGGTAGAGCCGAAGGCTTTTTCAACGGGATTATTGATGAAGTCCGCATTTACGATCGCCCTCTAACTGAAACAGAAATCATGCACAATTATCAATCTACTACGGGCCTCGCTGTTGATCGTACAGATAAGTTACCAACGGTTTGGGGTGCCCTGAAGGAAAAATAGGTATCCATCCTATTCTATGGCTGCAGATCACGCAGCTTCTTAATTTCTTAGGACTTACGCAACTTTTCTATGAACCGCTATGTAGGATACCATTGGCGAGGTTAGGAAACCTCGCCAGCGAGGTGGGCTGCGTAAGTCCTGTTTTT
Organism: Candidatus Poribacteria bacterium; assembly: GCA_963668035.1. Lineage (GTDB taxonomy): Bacteria > Poribacteria > WGA-4E > WGA-4E > WGA-3G > WGA-3G. Next base: position 5,194,124 of record OY764073.1, read on the forward strand.
GATACAAGGTAGGTAAACTCCGATCCCCCGAGGGTTTTCGGGAAAATAATGATGAGATAGCGATCCCTTATAACGCACCTATTCCATACTTGTCTAATACTTTACATCGGACGCATTGCATTTTATGCAACCTTTTGGCCTCCGACACGCGTTAATAGCTGATAAGGACATTATATTTTATTTTTCGGAGGGCAAGAACATGAAAGCGAGTGATTTTGCACTGATACAACAGACCTTAGGAGGTGACCAGAACGCGTTTACCGCGCTTGTAAACAGATATCAGAAGTCGGTGCATACGCTTGTCTGGCGGAAGATAGGCGATTTTCACATCGCTGAGGAGATCACGCAAGATGTTTTTCTGAAAGTTTACAAAAAATTATCGACGCTGAAACCCTCGGATAACTTTACGGGTTGGCTCTACGTAATTGCGACGCGGCGATGCCTCTCATGGTTCCGAAAGAAACAGCTCCCAACGACATCACTGGACACGCTGCCAACATCCGAATTTGAGGCGTTATGTGCTGTCCAATATGAGACAGAACGTGGTGAGCAATCCGATCTTGAAAACCAACGCGAACTCGTCAAGCGTCTCCTCCAAAAATTGCCGGAGAGCGAGCGCACCGTCGTAACGCTGCACTATTTGGCAGAAATGTCTTGTGAGAAGATCAGCGAATTCTTAGGGGTATCGCCGAACACTATTAAGAGTCGGCTCCGGCGTGCCCGGGAGCGACTGAAGAATCAAGAACATCTGCTCAGCGAGGCATCGGGTATTTTCCAGGTGCCGCCAACGCTCGCGGAGAACATCACCCGCGAAATTGCCCGCATCAAACCCGCGACACCGTCTGCAAGCAAGCCGTGGGTGCCGTGGGGTCTCTCTTTCGCCTCAACGTTTTTGGTTATTTTGCTGATGGGGTTCGGTACACGTGCGTTGTCTCGTTTTCAGCAGCCTTACAACTTAGAGGCGACTTCGGAGATGACGATAGAACTCGTTGACACGTCTGTTGTGCTTGACTTGAAACGCAAACCCGACAGACTGACACGATTTGGGAGTGCCGATAGGTTTGGTAAAGATAATGGAGCTGGCCCCCAAGCCGAATCGCTGCTCCTCGCAGCTGCACAATTGGATGCGGTTGATCCTTCAGTGGCAAAACCGCAGTGGATTCAGACGAAGGGTCCCGGCGGCGTTTCAAGGGCAGGTCTCTTTTTGGCATCCGATCGAACCCTCTACGCCATCGCGAAAGCAGGACTCTATCGGCTCACAGAAGCAGCAGACGCATGGGCGTTCGTTAGTGCCAGCGGCCCGGATCGAAAGTTTGATCCGGTCATGGCAGAATACGGGGATACGCTCTATCTTCTCACCCCTGATGAACTCTTAGCCTCCATTGATAAAGGTAAGACGTGGAACAGTCTCGGTGCACGCCCGGAAGGTCGCGCGGTTGCATTGGTTATCACGGATATAGTGATGTACCTCGTCCTTAGAACAGAAGTATTTCGTTCTGAGGATGCCGGTAACCAGTGGCAACCGATAAGTGAAGGCTTGAAAATCGATAATATCCCTGAAGGGGGTAACCCCAATTTCCGTATATGGGATGCGCTTGTCGTTGACAACACGCTGTTTGTCGGAACAAATCACGGGCTTTTCCGATGGACCGATGCTTGGAAAAAATTGCCGGTGCCGACTGCACACGGTATCAAATCGTTGGCAGTTGCGGGAGATAGACTCTACGTCGGAACAATCGCAAGTCCTCCGTTGGGTCCACATGCCGCAGTTTTCTATTCGACGGACCTCGGCGATTTCTGGATAGATATTACGCCGAATACGCGCGAACATCCCGTCAAGCTAATAACTGCCGTTCACGTTGTTCCCGTCGATGATATACTGATGTTGACAGGGACCGCCGGTGTCCTACTCTCTAATGACGGTGGCGAAACATGGATAGATCCTCACCCTCGACCCCAAGCGTTCAGCGCGTTTTCTACTGTTGCGTTGGACAAAAATAATTTTTACGGCACCAATTACAGCGGCATAGAACGCTCCACAGATGGTGGTACTACGTGGCACCCCTTTATGGGGGGATTGGTGAATTCCGATGTTCCGAGTCTGGTTGCACTCGAAAATATTCTCTACGCGCTAACGCCTAAGCAGATGCTCAAATCTGTGGATGACGGTGAGTCCTGGGAAGCCATCAGTTTAATGAATGTTAAGGGAAAAGCTTCTTTTGACGGAACGCAAGCACAGATTGCCACGGCGAATGGGACGCTGTATACCAGCAACAGTAAACTCGATGGGGTCACGCTCTATCGTCTTTCTGATGCAGGTGATGTGTTTTTATCCGTTGAAGGTATGCCCGATTTTGAAACAGATACCTTGTACAAGGAATGGTGGAACAGACGCATGGAGGCGAGAAAGAACGGTGAGGATGTTAATAAAGTGGAGGAGCAGTGGAAGGCTAACGAGCCCCGTATCATTGAAGAATGGCAGACGAATGGAACGTTGACGTGCACTGACGATACTGTCTTCATGGAATATAGGCATAAACTTTACAGATGGCGGCACGGCGAAACGAGGTGGCACGACACAGGTTTGGAAGATCTCGAAGGTATCTCATCTATCGATGGAAAAGGTTTCACGCTTGCTGTTTCTGGGAACACTGTCTATGCTGGTAAACGGGAAGGCGATCTGTTCTTGTCCGAAGATGGCGGAGACACTTGGCGCGACATCACCGCGAACCTCACATTTCCGTTTGGCTACTTCAAAGAGATACTATTCGCAGGCGCGACCGTCTATGTGTCAACGGACATGGGCGTTATGCGTTCACGTGATGGTGAGACTTGGGATGTCGTCCCTGATGCTGACGGGAGTAGACTCATCATGGACCGGATTGCGGTCGATGGTTTAACGGCTTACGGTGTGTGCGATAGTGGTGTCTATGAGGTAGATCAGCAGACAAATGCGTGGAAACAGATTGCCCCTGAACTGCCATACCCGGCAACCTCCTTTGCCGTTGATGCCGATATATTTTACATCGGCACGAAGCAAAACGGCGTGCTCCGCTGCCAACGTAGTGATCCGTAAAGTCTTCCATACGCAAGAACGCAGTGAAACCCAACTTGATACCGTAAAAACGTTGGGTTTCACTCGGTCTCCGTTGTCAGGAATCCCTATTGGCGGTATCGGCATCGTTCGTTTCGTTAGCGTTCTCGGTGTCATAGGTTTCCAACACTTTTTCTAACGGGATACCTCTTCGCTGTGCCTCCCGAAACGCATTAAGCGTTTCCGTTTTACCTTCAGCTTTGCCCTCGGCATAAACCTGCTCTTTAAAGCGTTTCGCATATTCAAACATGATTTCCTCCAATGCAAATGAGATGATGAAAAAGCCACCAACGATTAACCCCATTAGCGTAGATGTTCGCGTCAGTAGCGTTTCACCTAACGATTCTATTTTCCAACCAAAGAAAACTTCAACACACAGGTTCAGTATTACAAAACTTGAAAAAATCCAAGCGAATAGACGGAACCTTTTCCGGGGGATCCGGATTAATGATACATAGTCATTATCGTTTGACTCTCTCAACTGAAATATCCTTTCAAAATAGGGAAATGATAAAAGGTGCGATGTCAAAGACAATCGCGTTACTTACAAGTTGATACATCAAGTATAGCAAAAAGAACATGGAAATGTCAACTGTTTTTTATATCATTTCAGAGACATTCAATTGTCGGTGCAGGTTAGGAAATTAGAAGCGAATTCTAAGCGGAGTAGGTTGGGTTGAACGCAACTGAGAAGATAGATGTGCCGCACCCAATACACGCATATTCAACATATCGTCTCCACAATCAAGAACGCAGAGAAACCCAACTTCAGAACGCAAGGCGTTCAGGAAAGCCGAAAGACGTTGGGTTTCACTCGGTCTCTGGTGAATATGCCGGTCTTTGAAACAGTTTCGGTTTTCTCTGATTTGTATGCTTTTGGTTGTATCCGTTCAACCCAACCTACGATGTGATGGGAGAGTTTTTTCTCTCGGGTCTGGCGGTGAAAATCTAATCGGAAAGTGGACAATTGAATGACCCTGATATCATTTAAATCCTGCTTGCTATTAACATCGCGCTGTGCTAATATATTGCTAAAGTTTCAAAGGAGATTCTGTACTTATGTTTAAACTCGGCGTTATCGGCGACGAAGTCTCGCAGGATTTTGCTACCGTTGTTAATTTTGTCAAAGAATTCAACCTACACTCTATTGAAATTCGTTCTGTCTGGGATAAACTCCCGCACGAACTCACCGACACCGACATTGACGAAATGAAACGTCTACTTGATGGTACTGACATCGAGATTATCGGCGTTGCATCCCCGTTTTTTAAGTGCGATATGGACAACGCTGCGGAGCGGAAAGAACACCTTGATATACTGAAGGGATGCATCCGCACAGCAAAGGCGTTTGATACCGATCTCATCCGGACCTTTGTCTTTTGGGACACCGGCGAAACCGAGGAACGATGGGACGAAATTATCGCTGCTTACGATGAGCCGCGCAGGATGATAGATGGCGAAGGCATTGTGCTCGGCATGGAAAACGAGTCTACTACTTCACTTCGTACCGCCAAACTTACAGCGGAATTCATTGAACAGATTGATTCCCCGAATATCCGTGGTATCTGGGATCCAGCGAATGAAGCGCATGCCCAAGGCGGCGAGACTCCATACCCGGATGCCTACAATCAGATGAAACCGACGATGATCCACGCGCATCTCAAAGACGCGGCACCGAATCCTGATACAGGTGAAATAGAGTCCGTGCCTGTCGGCGACGGCATTATCGATTGGCAAGGGCAGCTTCAAGCATTTATTGATGATGGGTATGAAGGGCATCTCTGTCTTGAAACACACTGGCGACCCTCGCTCAAAATTGACGATGCTATTTTGAACAGACCGGGCGGACAGGCCTTCTCTGAAGCCGGTGAGGAAGCCTCGCGCATCTGTATCGAAAAGTTGCTGGCGATGATGGAAAATTTAGATGAAAATTAAAGCAGTTCGCACATCTCTTTACGATATTCCGCCCGAAGTCGAACGCGTCGATGCTATCCAAGCTTTTGTCTCTATGGAGTTCCCTTTCATTGAGATTGAAGATGCAGACGGTGTGGTTGGCACTGGGTTCTCCTACACCATCGGTAAAGGTGGCGAAGCGATCAAACAGATTATGGATGCCTATCTCACGCCTATCCTGCTTGAAGAGGATGCCGCTAACATCGACCGGATTTGGAATCGGATGTGGATGGACACACACTGGGTCGGCAGAGGCGGTATCGTCGGTTTAGGCATAGCAGCGGTAGACATCGCGCTCTGGGACCTCATGGCGAAGCGCGCTAATTTGCCGCTCTATCAACTCCTCGGCGGCGCGCGATCCGCTGTTCCTGTCTACAACACGGACGGCGGTTGGCTCCATCTCTCCGAAGCCGAACTCGTGCGGCAGTCCGTAGAATTTGTGGCGCAAGGTTTCAAAGGCATCAAGATCAAAGTCGGGCGCGATAGCCTCCACGAAGACGTGGCGCGTATCTTTGCTGTCAGGAAGGCGATTGGACAAGAACCGTATCTTATGATTGATGCCAACATGAAGTGGAACGCACGCGAAGCCATTCAACTTGCATGTCGCGTCGAAGCGGCAGACCTTTTCTGGTTTGAGGAACCTATTGAAGCAGATGATGTCCAGAGCCATGTGACATTGCGCGAGAAGACCACCATCCCGATTGCTATCGGCGAGACGATTTACAATAAGTCCGTCTTTAAAGAGTACATCGCACAAGGCGCAGCGGACATTCTGCAACCTGATGCTGTGCGCGTCGGCGGTATCTCTGAATGGATGAAGGTCGCGCACACCGCGGAGTGTTTTGGGCTCTCTGTCTCCCCGCACTTCCTGATGGACTTGCATGTGCATCTCTCTGCCGCTGTGCCACATTCGCTCTTTGTGGAATACATCCCTTCACTGGATCCGGTGCTTGACGATACCTTAACGCTCAGAGATGGACACTTTTCGCCGCCGGAGCGTCTGGGACACGGCATTCTGTTTAATAAGCAAAAGCTCGCGGCGTATCAAATTCAGTAATACCCTGTAGGAGCGAGCTGTGCTCGCGATCTCTAATGAATGGTTCTGCTGTAGGAGCGAGCTGTGCTCGCGACACTTAACTTACTAACGCAAGTTGCCACCTATCTGTACACATAGCACTCCTACGGAGTGCGTTCCGTTCAATATACCGTTTCTATAGACATATCACCCCTACGGGGTGAGGAAAGTGCCTGACAAGTCTTGTGAAAACGTTAAAAACTTGTTAGTAGCAACTTGGGTTAACTTACTACTTGAGGAGAACCTATGAAACTTGAAAACCGTGTTGCGATTATTACCGGAGGCGGGCGCGGCATCGGTCGCGCGACTGCCCTTGCATTTGCCAAAGAAGGTGCAGACATCGTGCTTGCCGCGCGGACGGATACCGAGATAACCGCTGTCGCTAAAGAAGTCACACAACTCGGCAGACGCGCACTTGCTATCACAACCGATGTTCAGTTGAAAACCGATGTCGATGCCATGGTTGCCCGGACGCTTGACAACTTCGGCAAGGTGGACATCCTTGTTAACAACGCAGGCGTGGCAATCCACAATCCGATACCGAAGATTCGGGAAGAAGATTGGGATGTGACAATGGCGGTCAACTTGAAAGGCGTGTTTCTCTGCACACAAGCCGTCTTCAGCCATTTATGCGAACAGAAGTCCGGGCATATCGTTAATATTTCCTCGGTCTCCGGTAAATTTGGACACGTCAACGGGGGTGCCTATTGTGCCTCCAAATTCGCCGTTATCGGTTTTACCGAAACCACGAACAATGAGGGGAGACCGCACGGTGTGAAAGCCTCGGTTGTTTGCCCAGGTCCTGTGGATACCAAAATGCGTCGCGATAACCATCCGGACGATGTGATTGCGCATCTGACGCTTCCAGAGGATGTCGCGGACCTGATTCTGTTTCTCGTAACGCAGCCTCCGCGCGCGCATACGCTTGAGACCGTTATTCGAACACCTTTGATGTAGTTAAGGGATGTAATGTTTATCGATTCGCACGCACATATTCAGCTCTCCCAATTCAATCGCGATCGCGAGGCGGTGCTAAAACGCGCACGCGAAGCCGAGGTTACCAATATCTTAGTTATCGGGTTTGATATGGAAACCAGTCTCGGCGCGGTGGAATTAGCGGAGCAACATCCGCATATCTATGCCACTGTCGGCATGCATCCGCACGACGCAAAAAATTTGACACCGGATGCCCTCAAAACCTTTCGCGAACTCGCCGCGCACCCGAAAGTGATTGCGCTCGGTGAGATGGGGTTAGACTACTACCGCAACCTCTCACCGCGTCCGGTGCAAAAAACGGCATTTGAAAAGCAGTTGGATCTCGCTGAAGCGTTGCAGATGCCTATTGTTATCCACAATCGCGATGCCTATATGGATATTCTGCCCATCTTGGAAGCGAGACAAGGACGGATCCGGGGTGTCCTGCACTGTTTTACCGGTAATGTGGAATTGATGCACAGAGGTCTTGCGAGCGGATTCCACATCGGCATCGGTGGAATCGTAACCTATAAAAACGCAGCAGATGTGCAGGCGGCGGCGCGGGAGGTGCCTGAAGAACGTTTGCTGATTGAGACGGACTGTCCGTGGTTGGCACCGCAATTTCGGCGTGGCAAACGGAATGAACCGGCGTACGTGCGGGCGGTGGCAGAAAAAATTGCGGAACTTCGTGGTACTTCTATAGAAACTATCGGCGAGACAACAACAAGGAATTTCAAAGCACTCTTCAGATCAGCATGAAGCACCTCAATCTCCGCATGTATGCGATGGTGCTTGCCCTCGTCTGTGTTTGGGTGATTTTCACACTGCTGACAGGCGGCACCTTCCTCAGCACTCGGAATCTGTCCAACCTTTCGCGGCAAGCAGCGGTCACTGCAATCCTCGCTGTCGGGATGACGCTCGTTATCGTCTCTGCCAACATTGACCTGTCGGTCGGCTATGGTGCCGGGTTGCTCGGTGCGATCGCCGCGATTGTGCATGTATGGTGGGGGTTACCGATTCTCGTCACACTTTTCATCGTTATCTGCATCGGTATCCTGATGGGACTGATGCAGGGTTACCTCGTAGCCTATCAACGTATCCCAGCGTTTATCGTCACGTTGGGCGGTTTTTTGGCGTATCGCGGCTTGATGCTTGCATTTACCAAAGGCGAAACTATCCTCCTTCCAGACAATTGGCTCAAAGCGATCGGCAACGCGTATCTTTCGCCGATGCTTGGATGGACGCTTATGGTCGTCGGAATCGGTATCAGTGGTTACCGCTTCTATCGCCAACGCGCTGCACAGTTAAAGTACGCGAACCCAGAACAGACATCTTTTCATAGTCTCCTATTGAAGATAGTCGGAACGGCAGTACTGATTATCGCCTTCATTGCCGTGATGAATGCACATAAGGGGGTTCCGTTTCCTGTGTGTATTCTGTTCGGTTTAGCTTTTGTGTTTCATTTCATCGCGAACCACACCCGTTTCGGACGTTATGTCTATGCAGTCGGCGGCAATTCGGAGGCGGCGTACCTCTCCGGGGTCAATGTACGTAGCATTACGTTGCGCGTGTTTGCAACGATGGGTGCGTTGATGGCAATAGCAGGGGTCGTCATGACAGCACGGGTCGGGAGTGCCAGTCCTGAGGCCGGACGCTTATTGGAATTAGACGCTATCGCTGCGTGTGTTATCGGTGGTGCCAGTTTGATGGGTGGACGCGGAAGCATTTTCGGTGCAATTTTAGGTGCATTCGTTATGGAAAGTCTCAATAACGGCATGAGCATGGCGAATATGGATGCCTCATGGCAGGATATTATCAAAGGCGTGGTGCTTGTTGCGGCGGTCGGTTTTGACATGGCTTCGCGCCGACGATAGCGTAAAAAAACGACTGTTTGTATTTTTTTAAACCCTTTCCCCAAAAATTCCCCTCTTTATAAGCAAGTCTTAATGGGGATGTGTTTATGCGATACGATTCATCAACGTATACAGATCTAACAGACGAAGCACTCATTCAACGCGTGCAAGATGGAGATGAGGCAGCATTTGCGCAGCTCGCGGCTCGCCATAGCTCCAGAATTTGGCAACTGGTTGTTTTAGAATCCCGCCAAATCCGCGATGCTGAAGAGATTTTTCAAGATGTCTGGATAGCTGTCTGGGAAAATATTGGCGGCTTGCGAGACATCAGCAGCTTCGGTGCTTGGCTCCGCAAAATAGCGGATACGACTTGCAGAAGGTACTACACCGCGAAAGCACACAGCAACGGTGAAATCCTTCAGAGCGCGGAGAAGCTCGCTGAAACGATTGATCGAGATGTGCTTGCCCGTTTTCGAGAGACGGAACTTCGCACGGCTGTAACGGAAGCCGTGCATGATTTACCGGAGCGAGTACGCACTGTTGCCGTGCTTTATTATTTAGAGATGTGGACTATCAAAGAAATTGCAACGGAGCTCGGTTTGGCGGTCGGTACCGTCAAAACGAGGCTCAGCCAAATTCGGGCACGCTTGCGTCAAGAATTTGGTGTTGCGGAAGTTAAGAGGGGAACAACTATGACATATCAAAAAGAGGTTGCCAAACCGGTACAAGACAAACTTAAGGTTTTCGGTGTCGGTGATGCCGGGGGCAACATTGTCAAACAGATGCTTACGTCCGATTTGAAGGGTGTTGAATTTTACACTGTGAATACCGATCTGGAGGCACTCCGGACGTGCGATGGGGCGACGCAGATGCAGATCGGTGCTGACATTACGGACGGGTTTGGTGCAGACGGGAATCCGGAAGTGGGCAGAAGGGCGGCCGAAGAAAATATTGAGGTGCTGAGTGCTGCCGTAGCGGACGCACGCATGGTCTTCGTTACAGCTGGCATGGGCGGTGGAACGGGAACAGGTGCCGCCCCTGTGATCGCATCCGTTGCACGGGAACACGAGGCGTTGACAATCGGTGTTGTGACGCGCCCGTTTGATTTTGAGGGGCACCACCGTGTCAAGCAAGCAGAACAGGGACTCCAAGAACTGCGAGAGAACGTCGATGCCGTTATCGTAGTCCCGAATCAGCGGCTCCTTGATACCGTAGATGCCGACCTCTCAACGAGTGAGGCGTTCCATATCAGCGATGAAACCGTGTTACGGGGCGTTAAGACTGTCGCCGACATAATTACAGAGTCCGGTGAGATTAGCGTTGACTTCGCCGATGTCGCTGATCTCATGCAGAATGCCGGGGCGGTGTTGATGGGTATAGGACAGGCAAAGGGTGAGAATCGGGCGCGAACCGCTGCGGAAAATGCTGTTTCGTCGCCGCTCTTAGAGGGCGTAAAAATGGAAGCCGCGCCTGGCATGATCGTCAATATTAACGCGCCCAGGGACTTCGAAATGAATGAAATGGGCGCGGCGATGAGGGTCATCCAAGATGTCGCGTCCGAAGCAATGATTATCTTTGGACTCGTCTATGGAGATGACGATTCTACACTTGAAGATACAGTGATTGTTACTGTCCTCGCTACGGGGATTGAGACACAGAGCGGACCGGCAACTGCGCCTTCCACACGGCAGCGTGGTACCTCTCCCAGCGGGGGTCCTTACGTTTCTTTTACAGCGGGCACAGCGGGTTCTGAATTTGTTCATCTCCACAACCATAGTGAGTATAGCATGCTCGACGGTGCCTGCCGTATTCCAGATATGGTGGATTGGGCAGTTGAAAATAGCGTTCCTGCTGTCGCACTGACAGACCACGGTAACATGTTCGGAGCATGGGAACTCTACAATAAGGCGGCGGATGCAGGAGTGAAACCGATCATCGGTTGTGAGGTCTATATCGCGCCCGGGGATCGAAAGGCACGCCAGCAAGCGCAGGCGGATCCCTATCACCTCACACTGATCGCCGAGGACGCAACTGGCTATCACAACCTCTTAGAATTGGTATCGCTTGGGTATATAGAGGGGTTCTATCGCAAACCGCGTATTGACATGGAAATATTGCGCGAACACCGTGCCGGGATCATCGCACTGACGGGGTGTATCCAAGCACAAGTGCCACAACTCCTTTGCGCGAATCGGCGGGACGAAGCCGTTCAAAGCTTCAAAACGTTGCTGGACGTAATGGGGAAAGATAACCTCTACGTTGAGCTACAAAACCACTACATTGACAAAGAGCTTGCGGCATATCCCGTGATGGTGGAACTGGCAAAGGAATTCGATCTCCCGCTCGTCGGCACAAACGATTGCCACTATCTCCACAAGTCCGATCACCAAATGCACGATGTTCTGCTCTGTATCCAGACCAAGAAGACTGTCAGCGACCAAGAGCGGGTGCGGTTTGACAACCACTTCTACTTTAAAAGCGTAGACGAAATGCGCGAGGCACTGAAGGATTATCCGTTGGAAGCCATCAGCAACACGCTTGAAATTGCGAACCGGTGCAACCTTGACCTCGACTATCAGCAGGACGCGATGCCGAAGTACGAGGTACCCGAGGGGCATACACACGACAGTTATCTGCGGGTGCTCTGCTACCGAGGGTTGCGCGAAAAGTATGGTGAACTCTCCGAACCGATTCGACAGCGCGTTGATTATGAACTGGATATTATCAAACAGTCGGGGTACGCCAACTATTTTCTGATTGTCGGAGATTATGTTAACTACGCGCACAAACAGGAGTACCCGCTTTCCGCGCGCGGTTCCGCGGCGAGTAGTCTGGTGTTATATGCCCTTGATGTGATTAATTTCAATCCGATGGATTACGGTTGTCTGTTTGAGCGATTTTTAAACCTTGAACGCTCGGGACCTCCAGATATTGATATTGATTTCGCCGACCGCGCCCGTGATACGATCATTGAATACTTGGCGAAAAAGTACGGTGCAGATTCTGTCGGCAAAATCGCTACTTTTGCCACATTGGGCGCGAAATCCGCTATTAATGATGTTGGACGTGCTTTGGAGATACCCCGCGAAAATGTTGAAAAGTTGACAACGTTGATTCCACCGATACCCGGCATCACGCTTGCGGAGGCCTTGGAACAGGTGCCGGAATTCCAAACGCTCGCCGAGCTCCCTGAGAACAGAGAGTTGATGGCGATTAGCAGAGCGGTTGAGGGAATGAAAAGGCACGTCTCCTGTCATGCTTCTGGGATTGCCGTCTCGGACGGTCCGCTAACAAATTACGTGCCATTGTTCAAGGATAGACATGACCAAGTCGCGACGCAGTTTGACGGGAAAATGGTGGAAGATGTCGGTATCGTTAAGTTCGATTCCCTCGGTTTACGAAGTCTTACGGCGGTTTATGACTGCCGCCAGATGATTAAGGCGAACCACGGCATTGATGTCAAATTGGAGGAGATTCCATTTGACGATCCAACGACCTATTCACTCATCGGCAACGGACTCACCGCTGGCTTGTTCCAGTTGGAGGTTTCTTCGGGTATGTATCAGGTTGTCACCCAACTCAAACCCGACAATTTTGAGGAGTTCTCAGCGATCGCGGCGCTCTACCGCCCCGGTCCAATTGAAGCCGGGGACCTGCAAAACTACATTGATCGGAAGAACGGCGTACAGCCTGTGACATATAAGCATCCTGCGCTTGAAAGCGCGCTCGAAAGCACGTACGGTATCTGTATCTATCAGGAACAGGTGATGCAAATCGCCTGCGATGTGGCTGCTTTTACACTCGCCGAAGCGGATCTCCTCCGCGCCGCGATAGGGAAGCGGAACGAGGCGTTGATCGCCATACAGCGTGAGACATTCGTTGAAAGCGCGATGAAAAATGGGTTTGCAAAAGCAGAGGCGGAGTTGGTGTTTGAACAGCTTGAAGCTTTTGGGCGTTATGCGTTCAACAAGTCGCATACTGTTGCTTACTCCATGTTAGCGTACCGTATGGCGTATCTGAAAGCGCACTATCCACGCGAATTCATGGCAGCAATCATGGCCACGGAAGCAGGCAATTCAATGAAAATTGCGCGTTACCAAGAGGAGTGTCGGAAACTTGCCGATTTTCTGGGTGTAGAAGACGAAATTATTTTGCCAGGTTTCGTGCCGCTTTGAACTTCTCTTTGGCGAACTGCCCCCATTCTTTGATTTTTTCGTTGCGGACTGTCGGGTCCTTCCAAGCCTCGTTTGCCAGCTGCATCGCTTCTTCTTCTGTTATCGGCATCTGCGTTAGTTCCGCAATCGCCGCTTCGCGCTTCTCCGGATCTTTACACTTACTGATCGCCTTCCACGCATTGACGAGATCCTTATGGGAATCGATAATCAGCACACCGAAAAGGTCGTTGACGATATTCCATCGGGTTCCGCCTTTGTCTGAATTGTATTGAAATGGAGTGCCTTCCATAGCGAACGGGTTCGGAACGATGCATCTGTCACCGAGTTTATCGTAGAGTGCCGGCAGCACGCTCGCGCGGTTTAAACCGCCTTTCCATTTAGGTCCCTCCGAATCGGTATCGCGGAGCATCCAGAGTTTCTGCGCGTTTTCCGATAGGACGAATTCAAGAAATTTCTGTGCAACCGTTAGATTCGGGGCACCTTTAAGGATCGCTATCGGATCCGCCGTGACCACCGCACCATCGGCGGGGACGACATATTTAATCTTATCTGCACCGACGACCGCAATTTGACCGTAAGCGTAAAAATCAATGGCGAGTCCGTAGATAACCTGTCCTGCGACGACATCCGTCGGGATAGCGTTGGCACCCGCGGAGAAACCGCGAACGTTACCGCCCATTTTTGTCAAAAGTGCAAACCCTTCATCCCAGCCGAGGGTTTGCAGGATGATCTCATACACCATGTGCGCGGAACCGCTCTCTCTCGGATCCGCGGCACCGATTTGACCGAGCAATTCTAAGTTCCCCAGGTCCTGCCATGTCGTAGCTTCGGGGAGTTGCAACAGTTCGCGAAGTTCGTCATTGTACATGATACCGAAACTCGATAACGCTGCGCCATACCACTGATGTTCGGCATCATAAAGTGGAATCCCTTGGAACGCTTGCGTCATCTGCTCAAGTTGTGTTTCGGGGAGCTTGTAAGCGTGCAGCCATCTGTTATCTGAAAGCCGGAGGTAGTTGTCGGTACCGCCACCGAAGAAAATATCTATACCGATACTCTCCGGCACACGCTTAAATTCCGATTCAATGAACCGATAGTTAGAGGAGGTACCGCCGACATCGCGCCAATCGGTTTTGACGGTTCTACCTGTCTGTTCCGCGTACCATTTCTCGAAGTTTTTGCCAAACTCCTTTTCAATTCCCTCTGGATGTGGAGAGATAATGATCAGTTCATCTTGCGCGAATGAGAGCACCGGTAGTGCTAAAAGACAGAATACTGTTGCCAGGACCAGCGGCTTAAAATAAGACATTTTCTAATACTCCTTTTGATCGTCAGTCGTCGAGGTTACAGGTGTGAAACAATTGCTGGCATTTTCCAGACGAGAATCATGATCGCCCCCAGCAAAATCAGATACCACACAATCAACATGCGGACGCGTTTTCTTTTGAAAATCTGGCGGCGAGGACGTTTCAAGTTCATTGTGTATTCCTCTTGCACCGTCAAGGCGCATTTCCGGGTGAATAGTGCCTATACTTGGGCGGCGAGTGTCAGTTCCGTTTTACCATCGAGTCCAGCAACGACAGGGAACGTCTTTTCGCCTGGCTTTCCATCTTTCGGTACATATCGAACCTCTGGTGAGAAGTAGGCGTACAGTGCCGTATTGCGCGGGTTCGCCGTGGTGTTCGGACCTGATCCGTGTACCATAAGGCTGTGGAAAAACAGCGCGCTCCCTGCAGTCAATGGTACGTCCATCTGTTGCACCGATACATCTTCCCGATCCGTAAGCTCCTCGCCCTGCTGCCGTGCAATGTGTCCCCAAGATTGCATCCCCCACAGATGACTTTTCGGAATCACCTTGAAACAACCGTTCTCCGGCGTAGCTTCGTTGAGGGCAATACTGACAGTAACGAGGTTCGGCGGCTCCATCGGCCAATATGCCGAGTCCTGATGTAATCCGTGTGAGGAGCCGTGGAACGCAGGTTTGAACATCAGCGTACTTCTAAAAAGCAACAGATCATCGGAGCCGGTGAGTTCTTGCACGACTGAGATGAGTTTCGGATGCTGGGCAAGGTTCCGAAAGACTTCGGAGTACTGCCGCGTATTTTCTGCTTTCCGTAGCACCGGTAGGTTCTCGCCTTGTGTTTCGTCTTTTGCGAACGGCTCGCGTTGGACGTGACGGCGTGCGCTCTCGGCGCGTTCTTTTTCTGTGTCGGTTTCTTGCCCCGCAGCGAACTGATGCAATTTGTGGATCTCTGCTTGACAGGCATCAACCTCTTCCACCGACAACAGGTCTTCAACGATAAGATAACCTTCATTGTTAAAAAAATCTGTGCGTTCCTTCGAATCCATGCTAACCTCCAATCAATTGTTTAACTTCCCAGATAATGCTTGAAATCGCGAACCCGACATAAACACATGAAGCGATCAGCATCATGATAGTAGAAAGTCGTTTCGGTTTGGCGAAATCAGGCAAAAAGCGGTAGTTCATGTAAAGCGTAAGCGGGACATAGATCGCCATGGCGAACCCGCCCATGTATGCCGCGTTAAAGAGAAACCCTAATTCACTGACGTTGAGTTGCTCCATGACGAAGGTGATGACACACCCACCGACGATCCAGATACCTGCGATGAGCAGGTACCACCAACTCAGATCCCGCTTTTGCGCGCCTCGGAAGTTCGTATAGATAATATCGGAGATGGAGCGTGATACCCCGTCAACAAGGGCAAGTTGTGTTCCGAAAAGCGTGGCTACGCCGACCAATAAGAAGATCTTCTGTCCCGCCGCGCCCCAGATTTCACCCAATATCCGTGCTTCATCGTAGATAAGTCTGCCGCGCTCGGGAACGATCCCTTGCGGATGTAAAACCGCGAGGGCCCCGAAAATGAAGAGTAGAATCGTGAGGGTATTGAGTGCCCAAAAGAAAAGGATCTGATCTTTTTTCACATATTGCCACCACGCTGTGAAGCGTTTTCGGTTTTCCTCGGTCACTTCAAAGATAAACCCCGTTGCAGGCACTTTCTCTGTTCTGCCGCGGAGTGGGTTCTGTAATCCCGGGAGCTGCGCGCCCATGCCGATATTTTTGTCGCGGAGGTAGAAGGTATAGAAAAGGTTCGCCGTTCCGCCGGCACCCGCGAAGACCAAGGCACTAAAGAACGTTTTCACCGGCATACCGGGGTCTTTGTAACCCACGTTTATCAGCCCCGCGCCGAGGTCCTTCCATGTGTCCATGGAACCGATGGCGATAACGACAAGGATCAACCCAATCGTTACGATGGCAACGAGGACTTCAACCGTCCGTTCGACGGAGTTGTAAATCATCTTCGGTCCGAACAGGATAAGCGCGACCCCTGCGAATGTCACTATTGTCCAAAAGGTATCAGACCCCCAACCCCCGGGCCCGAGGACAAGTGCTTTAAGCGCAAGCCCTGATGTGCGTGCCCATCCGGGTGCTATCCAACCGACTATCGTCAGCAAGATGAAAAGCGGTGCGAAACCGCGCCAGATACGGCTGTAACCTGTGTACACCGTCTCGCCTGTCGCTATTGTCCAGCGTCCGACCTCAAAGTTAATCCAGAGTTGGAGGAATACACCGAGTACCGCTGCCCAAATCATGCTCCCGCCGTACTCTGCGGCGATGAGGGGCCAAATTACACTCTCACCTGCACCAATAGATAAACCGACCAAGATCGCCCCAGGGCCCGCAATTTTCCAAAAGGGTAACTGCTTTTCCGGTAATTCAACGACCTTAAAATCCTCAAGCGGCTCATAAAATTTTGCCATATAATTTCCTCCGGTGCGCGAGCTTTAATCTTTTCTGACGGCTTCGTGTAATACTTCGATCGGATGTTTCGGTTGCACACCTGTCCCGTGTTCAAGTTGATGCCTGCAAGAGAACCCAGCGGCACTGAGCGTGAAACTCTCCGGCGGTTTTTCACGGACAGCACCAAAAAGCCGTAACTCACCAATCTTCATGGAGAGATCATAATGTACCTTTTCATATCCGAACGCGCCAGCCATACCGCAACAGCTCGAATCTATCACTGTGACATTGTGTGCTGCAGGTAGACTTAACATCTCGACAGTCGGTTGGATACCGACGAGGGCGCGCTCATGGCAATGCCCGTGCAGTAATATATCACGCGGTTCTGCCGAGAATTCTAACGGCAATGCTTCTTGTTCAGCCAGCTGCGCAAAAAATTCTGCAAACGAACAGGTCGCCTCAGCGACACGTTTTGCAGCAGCTGTCCCGATCAAATCGACGTAATCATCGGTGATGGCAGACGTACAACTCGGCTCACATCCGATAATCGGGATGCCTGCGTCAGCGTAACCGTGAAGTGCGTCAATGTTGTAACTTGCATTCTCAATTGCTCGGTCAAGCATTCCTTCTGAGATAAGCGGACGACCACAGCACCGCTTATCGGGGAGGAGCACCTCAAATCCGCACGCTTCCAGCAGTGCCACCGCAGCTTTACCGATAGACGGTTCGCTGTAGTTCATGAAGGTATCGGAGAAAAGCACGACCTTTTTATCTGATGTCTGTTGGGAACGCCGCTTTCGGAACCACTGTTCGTAAGTAGGACGCACGAAGGTAGGCATATCCCGCCGTCGGTCAACGCCGATTAATTTTTCGGCGATCCATTTTGAAATCCCGTTGTTGGCTGCCCAATTTGAGAACGGAGAAAACATCGAGCCGAGCGGCGCGAGTGTGCCGATTTCACCAAAAAGCCGTCGATGCAAGGGCAAACCGTTTGCTTTGTGGTAGTGGGCAAGGACCTCGTATTTAATCTTCGCCATGTCTACATTAGAAGGACACTCTGCTTTACATGCTTTGCATCCGAGACATAAATCCAGCACCTCTTGTAGCCGTTCATTTGTAAATTCCGTGTGTGGCAGCGCACCCGAAATAATAGAGCGCAGCGCGTTCGCACGTCCGCGCGTTGAGTGCTCCTCTTCACGCGTCCCGATAAAGGAAGGACACATAGTGCCAGTGAGCGTTTTTCTACATGCCCCGACACCGTTGCACATCTCAATCGCTCTCCCAAACCCATCTTGGCTTGAAAAATCGAAATAGGTGTCGATTTTAATGGTATTGTAATCTGCACCGAAACGGAGGTTTTCGGTCATCGGTGGTGCATTAACAATTTTGCCGGGGTTCATGATACCGTTCGGGTCAAACGCGTTTTTCACTTCAGTGAGTGCCTGGTATATCTCTGGACCGAACATGCTTTCTATCCACTCACTCCGGACGAGCCCGTCGCCGTGTTCGCCACTCATAGCACCGTCCAATTCCATGAGCAGGTCTCGGACTTCACGTGCGATGTCGTGCATCTTCTGGATATCCGTTTCGGATTTGAGGTTAACGATAGGACGGTTGTGTAACAAGCCGACGCTTGCGTGTGCATAATAGGCGGCAGTCGTCCCGTGTGCTGTGACGATTTCCTCGAATCGGCGAACATATTCTGGCAGGTTCGCTATCGGGACCGCTGCATCTTCAACGAAACCCACCGGTTTGGCATCGCCTTTCATACCCATAAGCAAGCCGAGTCCAGCTTTCCGGGTCTCCCAAACACGCGATTTCTCTTCGGCGGTGAAGCAACGTACAAACGCATACCCGAATCCGGCACTTTTCAACGTCTTTTCAAGGTTTTCTAACTGCGCTTCTAATTCTGCTTCGGTCTCACCGTAAAATTCGACAGCGAGCAGCCCAGCGGGTTCGCCTTGTATGAAGGTGGTCAGTCGTGAAAATTCCAATGAACCGCGCGCCATATCAAGGATCGTTTTGTCTATGAGTTCTACGGCAGTCGGGTTACATGCTAAGATGGGTTGCATCGCTTCCATGGACGCGATGAGGGATTCAAAATGGACGACACACAGCGCGGTCAGTTTCGGGATCGGAACGAGGTTAACAGTCGCTTCAACAGTCGTTGCGAGTGTGCCCTCAGAACCAACGAGAATTTTCGTCAGACTGAACGGATGATTTTCATCGCAGCCGTCGCGACGATAGGGTGTAACCTCTTTTGATCCGGCATCTGTAACGAATTCATCAAGGTTATAGCCTGCGACACGCCGCAAGATACGCGGATAACGTTTCCGAATTTCTGCTGCGTTGGTCTCACAGATACGGCACAATTCGCGATAGATGTTCGCCTCTAATGTGTTACCCTGTTTTTTCGTTTCTAATTCTGCGAGTGAGATAGGGGATGCTGTGATTTCGTCAGCGTTGGAAAGCACCAAGTCAAGCGACATAACGTGATCAAGGGTTTTGCCGTAGATGAGCGAATGCGAACCTGCAGAGTTGTTTCCGATAGTACCGCCGACATTCGCCCGGCTGCTCGTGGCGACATCCGGGGCATACATCAGACCGTGGGGTTTTAGTTTATGGTTCAACTCGTCTAAAACGATACCGGGCTGCACGCGCGCCCAACGCTCAGCGACGTTTACTTCAAGCAGTTGATTCATGTACTTGGACATGTCTAACACGATAGCCGCACCGACGCTCTGTCCGGCGAGACTCGTACCGCCACCGCGTGGAAGGATCGGCACATTACGCGCGGATGCGATTTGCACTGTCTTGATAACGTCTTGACGATCTTTCGGAAGGACAACACCTATCGGTTGTATCTGGTAGAGGCTGGCATCTGTGCTGTAGAGTGCTTTGGAATAGCGATCAAAACGCACCTCACCCGCAAGTGTCTCCGATAACTGTTGTTCAAGATTTTCCGATGTAGAAATGTTCATGTTTTTGTCCAAACGGATCATGCAGAAATTTCTAAAAAAAATCTAAAAAATTTGACAATTGCTTTCCAAATAAGGTATAATTAATCACACAACGCCCCTGTGGTGGAATTTGGTATACACAGCAGGTTGAGGGCCTGTGCCTTAATTGGCATGCTGGTTCGAGTCCAGTCGGGGGCATTTTTATTATATCCGTAACTTCACCCCATTAATTCTTGCCCCATTAATTCTTACCCTAGTAATTCTTGATAGACTTGATACGTCTGTTCTGCGATTGTCTCCCATGTAAAATTTTTGATACGCTCAAGTCCGCGCGCAACCAGATCATTCCGAAGGGGTGCCTCGTGTGCAATTTGATGTATCCGGTCCGCCAAAGCCGCTGTATCCGCTTCGGGAAAGACGAGCCCTGCGTCATCAATGACGTGCGGGATTTCACCAGAATCTGAACCGATGACAGGGACTTCGCACGCCATACCCTCAATAAGCACTCTACCGAAGAATTCTACCCATCCGGGTGTCGTCCGCGAAGGCAGCACAATTGTGTCCATACAATTAATATAGGCGGCGACTTCTTCAGGTGGGACCGCATCGATCCACACGATCTGTTCAGAGATACCGAGGGTTTCGGCACTTCTGATGAACGCATTTTTATCTTCACCTTGCCCGACGATTAAAAGTTTATAAGCGCGTGGGGTCCCATTGTTTACAAGGTGTGCGAAGGCTTCAAGAAGCGTCCCTATACCCTTCATCTGGAGCAATCTGCCGACATAACCGACCACAAAACAGCCGCTAAGTTCTAAGGAGTCACGGCGTTTAGTGACATCCATCTTATAGAAATGGCGCGTATCAACGCCATTCGGAAATGGGGTCTGTTTTCCAGTGTAACCGCGTTCGGTTAGGATTTTGCCAGCATTTTCACTCAGTGGAAACGCGCGATCTGTTTCTCGGAAGACGGCACGCTCAATCCACACCGGTAGCACCCCAAACCGCTGCTTCGTCGGTATGCTCAGAGACGTACGAAAGATGAAACGACTCTTCGGACAATACTTCCGTTTTAAGCGAACCGTTTGTAACGCATTGAGACTCCAGGCTTCCTCCTCTAAGTGGATAATGTCCGGTTGAAAGTCCCTGAAGTGAGTCTTAATGCCGTCGCGATAATAAAAGCGGCTCCCATAACCGGAAAATCGGATCGGGCACGGGAACTCTTCACACGGTGTGTCTGCTTCCGGCTCAAAGACGATCTCTTGGAAACTTTCATACCAACGCGTAGGCGTGACAACACGGAGGCTGACATCCGGGCGTTCCGCAATGAGCGCGAACTTTCGCCGGTACGGCTTCATAATGTAAGAGTGAGAAAGGACTAAGACACGCAAAGCACTAATTATACCGGTTTATTCAGAGCGTCCGGAGCCTGCTACAGACGACGGTGCCGCTTCCTCCGACTCATCATCTTGTGCCGTAAAGGTGATCTCATCGCCTGTATTGGGTTCCTCCGCCTCATTGGATACAGCGAGGACATTCATTAAGCCTTCAAGCCTCTCTTTGATTTCGGAACGTTCTTGAGAAGTGCCTAACCGTTCTAAGTTAAGTTCCTCCTCAAGTTCGCTTTTACGCGTTTCGAGTTCTTGAATCTTTGTGTCGCGTTGTAACACGTCGTTATTGAGACGCGCGATTTCAGCTTCGAGCTCCAGCTTCTCTGCTCTCAATTGCTGAACAGTCGAAATCGCAAGTTCAACATGTTCTTCCAAATGTGATACGATACTTTGTTCAAATGATTCAGACATATTGTAGTTTCCTCCAAACTCATTTTTATGGTGGACCCTAAAAATAGATAGACATTTCCTCTGCTGCGCAGTGAGAATATATAGGGCGCAACTTGCGTTAAATTATTCAGTTGATCCAATAAGCGACAAATGCTCGGCATCTGCCCAGTTTGAACATTCATGAACGTAGTGAAACAGGTACTGCTGTGCATACCCGACGCTGTCTCCGAAATAACCGTGAGCGAACTCGCGTATTTCGCGATGTGTCGCGCGTCTGCGAAGATAAAGCGTCTCAAAAATCCGTTTTATCCAGACATCAATCGGCAATGCCGCGAGATGCCCGAGTGAAAACAGACAGATACAGTCGGCGACCTTTTCACCGATGCCGTTTCGACGCATTAATTCACCCTTTGCTTCGGGATAAGACATCTGTTTCAGTGTTCCGAGCTGCAGTTCACCATTGACGACTGCTTGTGCGGTATCGCGAAGATAACTGGCGCGATAACCGGTGCCGCAGGCGCGCAGGTCTTCGTCTGTTGCTGTCGCAAGTGCGTCAGGAGTCGGAAAACTGTAATCCACATATCCAGCAAGCGTCAAGTGTTCACCGAAGCGTTCGGACAACCGACGGATAATGCCACGAATCCGAGCGACATTGTTGTTCTGCGATAAAATGAATGAGGCTACCGTTTCCCAGAGTTCTTGGTTCAGAATCCGCATGCCCCAAAGAGTCTCAATCGCCCGATGCATATAGGCATCCGTATTGACTTCAGCGAGGATTTTCGGCACATCGCGCCGAATGTCAAGATAGTGACGGAGATAGGGCACGAAATCGGTCTCATCTTCCTCGGTAGAACTCTCAACACACAAAGTCGTTCCTTCTTGGGAGATTTTGAGGATACGTCCTTCTATAACACCGTAATAGGCATTATCTATTCGGCTCCATCGAAAGGATTGTCCCGATTCTAAGGTATATTTCAGACTGAAATCTGTTGCGTTCTGAATCTGCATCGCGCGCTTTAAATAGTTATCCGTTATCAAACCAGCACTGCATCTCTGTAACCGAAAATTGCCCAAAGCTCAGTATTAATTATAAGTATATAGCAAATTCCATAAATTAGCAAATTTTTATTGTTTTGCTTTTAGAGAAGTCGCGCATACGATATCTATTCTCAGAAATGACATGATCCTAAAGAAAATAAGAAATTTGACATTCCTGCAAATTTGAGGTATACTTATAAACATATACTTTATGCACGTTTTCCCGTTTGAAGGGACTTGAAACCTTCACCTCGTTGTTTTCCCCTATCACCACCACGGAATCGCTTTGTACACGCTTTCCCGTTTGAAGGAAATTGAAACACTACCTACTATTACTAATACAAGCTACCTATTATAGATATATCACCCTTACGATGTGAAGAAACTGCCTGAAGGACCTTGTTGAAATACGCAGACATACGCAGAAACCGCCAAGCAAAAACATCAAAACTTATCAGTAACAACTTGGGTTAGTACTACTAAACTTTGGACAATTTTTTTCAGCGGGGCGGGAAAACCTCGCGCCTACGCTTCCGAAAACTTTACACACCCTTGTTTTGCACGGCTGGGGTGTGTAAAATTTTTGGCGGCGATCCGACGTGCAGTGCACCACATCCTAACAACACAACAACACGCCGCAAAACAACGATTCCAGAACCTTAGACACATCAACAAACATTTCACAGCAACCCGTTTTGAGGGTCAAAAATAGAAACGCCCGTAAACCCATACCACCACTGCGGTTGTCCGCAAAACAACCCGCACATTAAAATCATAATTTCACAGGTACGCAAAAAATTGATAAGGTTCATAGTCCCTTCAAAACCCTTGCCACACCTTACTTCGTAGCCGTAACCGAAACACTTTTTTGAATCCTTACTGTGAAATACTGTGAAATTTCATAACTTTCATAGAAACGCAGACAACAATTGACAAGACAAATTATTTACACACCCTAACTCCTACTAAAGTTTGGACAATTTTTTTCAAAAGTGAGTTCCATATAAGAAATGGGTTCATCACATCTGTTCAAGGCAACGACTAAGACCCAACACCATACAGAAAACCTCTTTGCTCCAGCGGAGCAAGATGTCTATAGCAGCAGGACAAACCGAGGCTTCCGCTCCAGCGGAGCGGTATGTCGGCATTACACATAGCACTCCGCTGGAGTGCAAGTTCTTCGACAGTGGGTTTCTATAGACATAGCACTCCGCTGGAGTGCGGTATTTTTCTACGAGTTCCATCCGCATAAGAAACTCACAGAAAATACATAATCCCTTGAAAATTCAACGGACACACAACACGAATTGTCCAAACTTTAGTAACTCCTAAGTCCGGATATTTTTTCTCTGCTGATAACCAACTTACTGATAACTGACCGCCGAAAAAAAATGCACAAAAATTGAATCACAATAGATAAACAATAGAATCGCAATATTTTGACGCATTTTCTATTTCTCTACACCCAAAAACTATCGTATAATTAACACGTGATTTAGAAGGCAACGCCCAATACGACTTTTGCGAGGTGCGATACTCTTTAGAGGTGCGGGCGGATCCCTGACGCAGCGACAACACGGGAACCCAACTTTTACACCGCAAACCGTCGCTCGAAATCTCGAAATAGGAGTCCGTGGACAGTCTCCTTTATAGGACGGACGCAAAATGGCAGGACTATTCAGTTGACGAAAGGTCGACATTCTGTCGCACCCCGAACCTAAACCAACAGCCCCTAACCCGTCGGAGAAAAAAATATAACGCAGATTTTTTGCGTACAAAAAAAATTAAAGTGCCTTTATGACAAAGATCACAGAGGTTTCCGAACGCGTCTTTTTAGCCCCCGAAGCCGTTACCGATACAATTTTCGAAGCATTTCGCAAAGAAACTCTACGGGACTAAAGAGAGGACGCTGCCAAAGAAAATTGATTTTGGACACTTCCGCGCCAAAATATTTACACACCCGCACGGCTGCTATAATTCAGAGACATTCAATTGTACGATTTGGATCTTGGTTTTGCTTTACATTAGGTGAATGTTATTAGAAAAAAATCGCGAGCGACAAGAAACCCCCAAGCAAAAACACTCGCTCCTACAGGCGAAAAAATTCACATATATAAAGTGAATAAGTACAATTGAATGGCCCTGGCTATAATTTGACATTGATCCCATTTGCGCGTATAATATATTAACACCGCTTCATCCACTATCGGAAGAGTATTAAAGGGAGATATGGAAATGTTTAGATTTTTGAGTTTAATAACCGCGATGTTCGCAATTGCGCTTTTAATTGGATGCGGTGAATACACAGATGATATTATTAAGGCGGGGGTAGATTGCTATGAAGGGCGCGAAACTTCAGCAGACGGAACGCAATACAAGTATCTGATGGACAAGAAATGCATAGATGGTGCATTTGGTTCCGAAGACGAAGAGCAAAATGGTTTCTCGTCTTTGGTCGTCCGTGGTGAAGTTTCTCTCGAACAAAGACTCGGCGAAGATTCCCCTGAATTCTGGTACTGGTCTCAAATAGGTGTCTCTTTTAACTACGAAGAGAAAATCCTTGTCAATCTTGTAGATCCTGTCCACTCCGATTCTTTGGATTATGGTAAGGAGTATTCCATTAAGTTGACAGCGCAGAAATCTATCACAGAATACGATGGCTATATCCTGGCGGCAGGGGTCCAAACATGGGATGCGCGGGACACAGAATGACCATCACACTCGCCACGGGGACTTGACACGCCCAGGGCCCTTTGGCACCACATACGGATTCCACCGAGCTGCACGAAACATACTTTTTAAGGCAGCTGCTGCCTTTCGTGGAGAGCGGTGGGTTACCACCCTCTATGAAACGAGAAACAAAAACGAAGCACGAGACACGGGAAACCTTGAGACTGCTGAACAACTGTCGTTGTTCAATGATCTCTTAACAAGTCCCAAATCTTTAGGCTTGGGTAATTGACAGATAGCGATAAGCATCTATTGCAGAATCAAACAGGAGACACCTTTAAGACATGATTATCTTTTTACGCGAAAAATTTATTGCGCAACTCTTTATGTGGATCATCGCCATTGTGTTTTTGGTGGGGACAGTTTTCCTCTACACCAACACGCGCGGCGGAGATGGAGACCCTGAAGGAGAAGTCGTTCTCAAAATCGATAACATAGAAGTTAAACGCGGAGAGTTTGAAAGGCGGGTTGCCAACGCGATGGAATCTCAAAGGCGGAACCGACAGTTCGGGGGCACGCCTGACAAGGCACAGATACAAAAAGATCTAATTGATAGCTGGGTTCAAGAAACTATTCTCGGAAGTGTGCCTATTGGGAACCTGGAAGTCAAAAACTACATCCGAAGTGACGCGAGTCGGGTTGATCTGTACAATCTCTACCAACAGCAGGGGCGCGCGGACCTCTATACCGAAATTGTCCGTTGGCGACTCAGTAGCCAGGCACTCCAAAATAGTGTTCAGATGCTGGAATTGGTAACCGACACTGAAGCAGAACGCGCCTATGCACTTGAAGCAGATAAAGCGAAAATCAAGTTTATCGAATTTAAACACAACGACTACACCGCAATCGTTGAGGTTGACGATGCGGAAGCCGAAGTCTATTTTGAAAAAAATCGAGAGAATTATAAGACTGAAGAACAGGTAAATGTCAAGTTTGTCAAGGTGAATCCTGCCGATCTCGTTACAGCTCAAGAAATTACGACATATTACGAGGAAAATCAGAAAGAATTTGAGAAGGAGACAGTCAAGGCGAGCCACATTCTGAAACAGTTTCCTGAAGAGGCAACGGACGAACAAAAAGCTGAAACCAAAACTGCGGCAGAGGCTTTACTCGAGACTGTTAATGCAGAACTCGCTGCGGGTACGGCGTTTGCCGAACTTGCGAAAGAGCATTCCGACGATACCTCCGCAGCACAAGGGGGCGACTTAGGGTATTTCGGCCGCGGCCAAATGGTTCAACCTTTTGAAGCAGCAGCTTTTGATACGCTAAAACCCGGAGAAGTTAGTGATCTGGTCGAAACCGTCTACGGATACCACATTATCGAAGTGGAGGACAAGAAGACGGAAGTTCAACCTTTCCCCGAAGTGCAATATGAAATTCAGCAGAAACTTGTTCAGGTGAGCGGGGTTGATAAGGCGAAAAAGGTTGCGGGCGACCTTTTGTTTGATATAGAAATTCAGGACTACGATAACGCTCTTGCGCTTGAAGAATATCAGCAACTCTCCCTCACTGCATTGGAGACAGGACTCTTCAGTCGTGATGTTGCAAATATTCCACAAATTGGCGGAAAATGGGGATATCAAGGGTTAATGGAAGAACTTTTCGATATGGAAGTTAACGTCATCAAGGTCATTGAAGCAAAGAAACCGAATGGACAAGAGGTAGAAGCCTATTTCGTCGCGACCGTTCTTGATAAGAGACCTGCAACTATCCCTTCCTTTACGGAAATAAAAACAGAGGTGATTGACGGTATTGAGGGGCTGCGAAAGGAAAAGGCAAAAGAACGTGCCTTTGCGGATGCACAAAACTTGTTCGATCAACGCGGGGATGCCACATCTTTGGATACCTTGATTGAAAAGTATCAGACTCCTGAAGGGTTAGCAGCAGACCGACTCTCTGTCCAAGAGAGCAATCTGTTCGCGCTCAGTCCGACGAGCGATTACATCGCCGGGGTCGGCAATTCAGCCGAAACGATGTTTGCGGCGTTTGAAATGGAGGTCAATGCTATCGCGGGGCCCTTCAAAGGTAGCAACGGCGTTTACATTATTCAGCTCGTTGAACGGGAGGCACCCGACATTGAGACGTTCCGAACGGATCCAGCTGAAAAGGCGCGGCATCGCCAAACGCTCCTCCAGACGAAAAAGCGGGAAGTATTTCTGAACTGGCTTGCTGCACGTAAAGCGGCAAGTACCCTCTCGATACATCAAGATTATCGTTAGTTGAGGCGTTCGTAGAAGAAGTTACGGCGTTTGGGAATATAGCCGAGTTCCGATATCGTCCGTTCGATCTCCGCAATCGGCATACAATAAACAGTCCCCGCTTTGCTGACAACATTTTCTTCTATCATCGTGCCGCCCATATCGTTTGCACCGAATTTAAGGGATAATTGCCCAATTTTCGGACCTTGCGTTACCCACGAGGATTGGAAGTTGTCGAAGTTATCAAGAAACAGTCGGGAAATCGCGAGCGTTTTGAGATATTCAAAACTTCCTGCGGGTGGAATATGTGCCATACGGGTGTTCGCAGGTTGCAAAGACCAGCAGATAAAAGCCGTAAACCCCCCTGTCTCATCTTGCAAATCACGCAGACGCACGAGGTGTTCAACGCGTTCGGCGTAACTCTCTACATGTCCATACATCATCGTTGCACTTGACTTCAGCCCAACGAGATGCCCTTGGCGCATGACTTCCAGCCATTCGTCGGCGGTGCATTTTTTTGGACTAATCTCGTTGCGTGCATGGTCGGTGAGGATCTCGGCACCGCCGCCGGGGATTGAATCGAGTCCAGCGTCTCGCAGGCGGATAAGCATTTCTTGCAACGACATACGGTTTATCTTGGCGAACCAATCCAATTCCGGTGGCGAAAAACCGTGAATATGGATGCGATAATTCGCCTTAATCCAGCGGAGCAGGTCTTCATACCAGTCAAGTTTGAGTTTCGGATGTAAGCCGCCCTGCATCAGAATCAACTCACCACCGAGGTCGAGTGTCTCCTGTATCTTTTGACCTAATTCGTCGCGTTCCATGACATAAGCATCGGGGTCCTGACGGTGGCGGTAAAAAGCGCAGAAATCGCAATCCACATAACACCAATTGGTATAGTTGATGTTCCGGTCAATGATGTAAGTGACGTAGCCTTCGGGATGTTTCCGTTGTCGGATAACATCTGCCGCGTGCCCCAAAGCGAGGAGATCGTGGCTCTTGAAAAGCGTGAGGCAGTCGTCAAAGTCTAACCGTTCCCCCGCAAACGATTTTTCGAGAATAGGCTGAATGTTTGTATCCATGTAGAGGTTCCTTCGGTTCGTAAAGTTAATACTTCAATTGTAACATTTATAAGTCTATTTGTCAACTTTTCTGTCGTTTTAATTTTTCATCTGAAAAAATGGGGGTAAATGCAGGGCCATTCAATTGTACCTATTCACTTTATATGTGTGAATTTTTTTGCCTGTAGGAGCGAGTGTTTTTGCTTGGGGGTTTCTTGTCGCTCGCGATTTTTTGCTAATAACGTTCACTTATGTAAAGCAAAACCAATATCCAAATCGTACAATTGAATGTCTCTGGGGGTAAATGAGATTTTAATTTGACTTTTGAAGGAAATTTGGTATAATTATAATGGGAGTGCTTCGTTATTCGCGTACACAAGAGTGTTCTGTCCGTATCCCCTAAAGGTCATAATCTAAAGGATATCTTGTATGTTACGTGACTTATTATCGAGTAAAGTGATCCTTGCAGGACTTGTTTTCTTTGTTGTGGTTGTCAGTGGCGGCTTACTTTATTGGCACGTGCAACGCACCACAAATGTACCGGTCTCGCCCTACGGTTTCGGACCGTATCCTAAAGTTCCGAGTGATTTTCCATTCATACCTACGTGGTTATGGCCAGAAGCCTCACTCCAAAACGTGTATGGCTTAAAGTATCATGAGTTGAGGTTTCGTGTGCTAATTAAGTTGTGGAATGAGGGAGACACTCGATTCACTGGTGCCTCAATTAATCCGGACACATCTAAGGTTTACCCTTCATATCCGAATACCGTCTACCTTCGATACACAAAACATGGCATCGGAGGTAAGACAGTTTTAGTCAAAAGAGGACCCGGGGTTTCAAAAGGAGATGAAGCCGAAATTATTAAGGGGAACGCTCCACCAGGGATTCAGATTCTGGATTACGATACGAGTGGAATTGATCCATACACCTATCTTGATTTGCCTTCAAAACTATAAATCTGGAGGAGAAATAATGAGTGAAGTTGTTTACAATGAAGACTTGGTAAAAACAGTAAAAAATAAGTATCTTGCAGTGAATGTTGCCGCGAAACGCGCCAGAGATATAAATGCAAACGGCCTCCCGCTTACTTCCGCAAACCCGGCGGATAAAAAAAAGAAACCGGTTGCCGTTGCCACACAAGAATTAATTGACGGAAAACTTTCCTTTGAAAAGGGCGAAGCAAAAGTTCCCGAGTCGAAGACACCTTCAATTTTCACAGATGTTGAGGAGCCAGTCGACGGGAGTGATATATTCGATGAAGAGCTCCTGGAACAAGAATCCGATGTAGAGGGAGTAGAGCGCGAAGAGGGATTGTAGCACAGATTTGTTGCTATCGGAAAAACGAATCAAAATCACTTGACAATCCCCGATAAAGTTGGTATAATTATTAAAGAGTTGCTGACGTGGCTCAATGGTAGAGCAAGTGATTTGTAATCACTAGGTTGGAGGTTCGATTCCTCTCGTCAGCTTTTTAATATATGGGGGTATGCTAGAGCGGTCAAATAGGGCAGACTGTAAATCTGTTGGCTATGCCTACGGTGGTTCGAATCCATCTGCCCCCATCGACATCACTGATGTTATGTGTTATGCGGGAGTAGCTCAGCTGGTAGAGCATTGGCCTTCCAAGCCATGTGTCGCGGGTTCGATTCCCGTCTCCCGCTTGTTGATGTGTTTTAATTTTTGCCGGCGTAGCTCAGTCGGTAGAGCGCGTCCTTGGTAAGGACGAGGTCACCGGTTCAATCCCGGTCGTCGGCTCCACCATAAAAAACAATTCTTGTAGGTTGGGTTGAACGCAGTGAAACCCAACAGCATACGAAAATATAACAAACGGTAGGTTGGGTTGAACGCAGTGAAACCCAACAGCATACGAAAATATAACAAGCAGTAGGTTGGGTTGAACGCAGTGAAACCCAACAGCATACGAAAATATAACAAACAGTAGGTTGGGTTGAACGCAGTGAAACCCAGCAAAATACGAAAATATAACAAAAAATAAAAAATATAGGTACCTATCATGCCAAGAGACATTGTAACATTAGCATGTGACGCATGCAATCAGCGGAATTATGTAACAACTCGGAACCGTCGAACGCAGCAAAATCGCTATGAGCGGAAAAAGTACTGCCGGTTCTGCCGAAAACATACACTCCATAAAGAAACACGCTAACTTTTTAGTGAGTGCAACGGATAACGGTGCATTAATCGTGGCACGCTACAAACATCTTGCAGGCCAGTAGCTCCAACGGTAGAGCGTCGGTCTCCAAAACCGAATGTTGGGGGTTCAAATCCCTCCTGGCCTGCCTTTTAAATTTGATTATGATAACTCGTTTGAAAAAGTATTTTCAGGGCATCCATCTCGAATGGCAGAAAGTGACCAAACCGGACATAAAAGAGGTTCAGGGCAGTACCATTACTGTCATTGTCGCTTCGGCACTATTAGGGCTTTACATCGGGATCATTGATGGCAATTCCGCCCATCCAAAATGGGAAAGTCCTTTATCTTGGATTTTTCTCGCAGCACTGCCAATCGCTGTCTTTTTTATTGTAAAAAGTTGGGAGGATCATTCACGCAGCAGTAGAGATCCTGAGGCTGTCATTGACAGCAACCGGAAGGTAATCTCGGCGGCGGTCGCTTGCCTCCCTTTAGTCGCTGTACTTGTAAGTCAATATGGCTTGAACACCGCGCTTGAGGGCTTCGGTATGGCTTTCCTCAGAACGCTTTTCATTCGGGGTTAGTGCTTTTGTGCTGCAATAGCATGTATAACGTATATGGGTGGATTAGAATATGGATGGGTACTGGTACGTCGTTCAGATATACACCGGACATGAAAAAAAGGTTAAACTCACCCTTGACAACATGATTGAAAGGGAAGAGTTGCAAGACGAGATCTTGCAGGTTAATGTCCCGCAGACGGAAGTCGTAGAAGTTAAAGACAGTCAGCGGAAAGTTAGCCGGCGGCCCTCCTATCCGGGTTACGTACTTGTTAATACCACCCATGAACTCGGTCCGCATGTTGAAAGCACTATTGGACAAAGAAGTTGGGCACTCATCCAAGAGACGCCAGGTGTCATGAATTTCTTGGGGCCCACCTCACACCCGTCGCCCTTGAGCCCTGATGACGTTGAGGCGATGCTCCAGATGTCGACCGAGGAAGAGGAAATCGCCCCAGTCCCAGCAATGGAATACGAGATAGGCGATAAAGTCAAGGTGATCAACGGACCGTTTAGTGGATTCCCTGGTGAAATCGAAGAAATTGACACGGAAAACCAACGGCTACGTCTCAGTATTTCGCTTTTTGGTCGTTCAACCTCCGTTGACTTGGGTTTGCTTGAAGTGGAAGAACTGAACTAAATAGGACTTACGCGTTCCCTGGTAGGAGCGGTTTCAAACCGCACCTATCGCAGGACGATAGAGAGAAAAACAATGGCAAAAAAAGTAGCAGGTGAAGTTAAACTCCAATTGGTATCTGGACAGGCGACGCCACAGCCTCCTGTTGGTCCGAGTCTCGCGCCCTATATGATTAATCTACAGGAGTTTATCAAATCTTTTAACGCCCAGACGCAGCATCAAACCGGTATGGTGGTAACAACTATCATTACCTGTTATAGCGACAGGTCGTTTACGTTTAGCGTAAAATCGCCACCCGCGGCAGTTTTACTCAAGTCCGCAGCGAAGATCGCGAAAGGCTCAGGTGAACCGAATCGAAACAAGGTCGCCTCTGTCACAATGGAGCAAATCCGAGAGATCGCGCAGACAAAATTACCCGATCTAAATACAACAGACTTGGAGGCTGCAATGCGGATGGTAGAAGGCACCGCACGCAGTATGGGCCTTACGATTGGATAGCGAGATTTATACACACATAAACTCGCTTTGGAACGGGGCTACAGAGAGATGCCCACTGATTATCGGAGAACAACATGGCGAAAAAAGGGAAGCGATACACCGAGATCAAACAGCAGGTGGATAGACTTCAGCTCTATACGATAGATGAAGCCGTCTCGCTTGTGAAAAAAACGAGCGGCGCGAAGTTTGATGAGACAGTTGATCTGGCATCACGTCTCGGTGTGGATGCACAACATTCTGAGCAGAATATTCGCGGCACCGTTACACTGCCACACGGCACCGGAAAATCAGTCCGTGTCGTCGTCTTCGCTGAAGGGGACCCAGCACGACAAGCTGAAGAAGCTGGCGCAGATTTCGTCGGGACAGATGAGCTCGTTGATAAAATTGTTGACGGGTGGCTCGATTTTGACGCAACGATCGCAACACCGGACCTGATGCGTAGTATTATGCCTAAACTTGGACGGGTTCTCGGACCAAGAGGGTTGATGCCCAACGCCAAGGCGGGGACCGTCACAATGGATGTCGCTGAGACAATACAAAGTATCAAAGCGGGGCAAATCGAATATCGCGTAGAACGCTCATCTGGCATCGTCCACGTCCCGATCGGCAAAACCTCGTTCGAGGAAAATAGTATCAAAGAGAACCTGAATGCGGTCATGGGCGCGCTCATCGCCGCTCGGCCCTCTGCCGTAAAAGGTAGATACATTCGGAGCGTGGCTATCTCAGCAACGATGGGTGTCGGTATCCGGATAGACCCACAACAGTTCGCGTAAACCACACAGGATACGGTATGGAAATAACCTTGACAGATGAATAGAAGTCGTAGAATGTAGGTGCCATCGGCTTAATTGCCTACCGAGGCTTGAATGGAATTCAACAGAGGGCGTGCTACGCTTATTGCCCACTATTGCTGTCTCTATTTATGTGAAGCCTCCAGGCACCTGGGGGCTTTTTGCATGCAATCGTATCCGCAATTAACCTGTTTGTATGGAGACCGAAGTTTCTATACAACCCACGCAGAAAGGAGCTGACACATGCCGAGTCAGGCGAATGTTCAGCAAACAGAACAAATTCGTGAGATTTTTGACAGTGCCGACGTTGTTCTGCTTACAGACTTTCAAGGGCTTACCGTCACAGAGATTAACGAGCTCCGGAATCAACTCCGCGCAGCAGATATCCGGTATAAAGTCTGTAAGAACACTTTAGTAAATGTCGTCGCTGAAGAGAGAGGCATTGAGGGCTTGGCCCCGTATCTCAAGGGAAATACGGCGCTTGCTACCGGCACGGATCCAGCGGCATCTTCAAAAATCTTGCTTGCATTTGGTGAAGAACACGAAAATTTTGAAATCAAAGGCGGCATTCTCGGCACACGGGTAATTGACGCAGCAGGCGTTGAAGCCCTTAAGGATATGCCGTCGCGAGAAGTTCTCGTTGCGAAAACCGTCGGACTTATTAGCGCACCTCTCACTGGCCTCGTACGCACCCTACATCAAGGGTCCCCCGCGAATGGAATAGTGAATGTGCTGAGTGGAACAATACGTCAGGTAGCCTCTGTATTGACACAGGTTGCCGATCAGAAGAAAGAGGCGGAAAACGCCTAACGCTTATACTATTAATTAACCTAAGTTGCCACCTATTGATAGACATAGCACTCCTACGGAGTGCGGTCTCTTAGATACACCATTTCTATAGACATATCACCCCTACGGGGTGAGGAAAGTGCCTGACAGGTCTTGTGAAAAGGTTAAAAACTTGTTAGTAGCAACTGGGTTATTAATTATCTATTACTTATAGGAAGGATAAAAACATGGCTGTAGATATGGAAAAAATGATTGACGAAATTAGCAATATGACCGTTCTGGAACTTTCCGAACTGGTCAAAGCATTAGAGGATAAATTTGGAGTCAGTGCATCAGCCGCGCCGGCAGTCGCTATGCCGGGCATGATGCCGGCTGGAGATGCTGCAGCCGCAGCGGGTGAAGAAGAAGCCGCAGCGGAAGAGAAAACCGAATTTGATGTGCAACTCAAGGAATTCGGTGCCCAGAAGATTCCAGTTATCAAAGAGGTTCGTTCGCTCACGGGACTCGGCTTGAAAGAAGCGAAAGAGAAAGTCGAATCCGCCCCGGTTGTCATTCAAGAGGGTGTCTCTAAGGAAGATGCTGAGAAGGCGAAAGAACAGCTCGAAGAACTCGGCGCAGTCGTCGAGATTATCTAATAGGTCGATCGAAAATTACGACGTTGGCATGCCGTAGGGGCGGGGTCTCCTCGCCCCTATCAAAAATTATAGGGCGACACCAATGTTCAGTATTCTCGATGTTTTTTACCTCGTGTTCAGCCAACTTGCAGTCGGTGGGTTTGTGCTACTTCTCTTAGTACCAAAGGGATTAGTAGGTCCAAACTTCTATCGCTTGATGGGAAGCATCTACCTACTCGTAAGTGGTTTATCGCGCTGCGCCGATTTGGTACTACATCAGCAGCCTGTCACTTTTCTCAATTTTTTCGGGTTCTGGCAGAACCCCGAATCCATTTTAGTCATCTCCTTCGTCCTTATCCTCCTCATCTATACACTGAGTTGGTGGTTCAAAACGCCTCTGCTTACGCGGTTACTTTTCTTTGGCGGGGTAATTTGTGGGGTTATGTGGATCGTTTTGAGTGCGCAGCGTTACACCGAAATCGTGCAACTGCCGGGTGAAATGTTTC
The DNA here is from genome assembly GCA_963668035.1 of Candidatus Poribacteria bacterium. Classification (GTDB taxonomy): domain Bacteria; phylum Poribacteria; class WGA-4E; order WGA-4E; family WGA-3G; genus WGA-3G. The sequence goes on from OY764073.1 coordinate 5,229,329, forward strand.
TACTCCCGCTGCAATTCTTGGTGGCAGCTATGCTGCTCGGGGTCGTCCACAGCGGCATGTGGTTTGGGCACTGGTACCTCGTGACACCCGACCTGCCAGTGATTTATCTCAAACGGTTTAATGCTGTGTTGCTCTGCACGCTTTCAGGTATGGCACTCTTGCTCTGCTTGAACATCTATTTCAGGGCGCAAGCCACGGATGTTGTTCAATTTAACCTCTTCTACCAAATCATCTTCGGTATGCGGTTGCTTATCGGCATTGCTGGGACGTTACTCCTCTATTTCATTACGTGGGATTGCTTGCGTCCGAAATCCGTTGCCCGCGATGTGATGGGTGCAACGCGTGCTGCAACCGGTTTCCTGTTTATTGCGATTATTACGGTCCTCCTCGGCGAGTTTTGCAGTCGATTGCTGCTTTTAGAGATGCGATTTATATTCTAAAAAGCAGCTTTTGGATTGCTACAAAAAGTCTTGTGTGGTATAATAGATGACACTAACGTAAATGTGGAGGGGTTTTGAAAGCATTTCTACGAAAGCATCGAGAATTTTGGAAAACAGGAAAAACGAACTTTGTCCTCACCACAGGACTAATGCTTGGAAGTCTCTTTTTAGTCTACGCTATCTATCAAGAAATCGGTAGCGGATGGACGGGATATAAGTCGTTGCGAACCGTGCTAACAGACACATCGGTATTCATCCCTGTTGGTGGGTTAATTGCTGGTGTGTTAACACTGATAGGAGATTTGATGATGTTATGGTCAGATCGATCGGAAAAACGGATTCAAGAAGCTGCTGCCAAAGCTGCTGCCGAGGCTGCTGCTAAAGCCAGAGCCGAGGGTATTAAAGAAGGTAAAGCTGAACTCGCTGGAAAGATCCAGGAGTGGAACATGCGCCGATTGGCGGCAGAAAGAAATGGCGATCCTTTTTACGAGGCACCGCCAACGGAATAACATGCAGCCCGAGAAAGTAAACGCCCGATGATTCGGAAAAAATTCCGTTGCGATTTAAATTTGGATATGCTAAAATAGCCGCATCCATTAAAACTTTAGGAGGCACATCATAATGAAATCCCAAATTTTTTATCAACCCGAATCAATGAGCCTTGAAGACAGACCTGTACCGCAAGCCGGGGATAACGATCTATTAGTTCAGGTACGTTCGGTCGGTATCTGCGGTTCGGATGTCGCATATTATTTCGGTAACAGTTCACTCGAAACAGACGACGGCAAAGGCCCCCTTATTCTTGGTCACGAATTTACCGGCGAAGTCGTCGAAGTCGGCAATGCAGCTGGCACGACAGGCGGCTTTAAAGTAGGGGACCGCGTTGTCGTCAATCCCGTTCAATCAAATCCAGATTCCTTTTGGAGCCAGAAAGGGTTGTCTAACCTGTGTCCTGAAAAACGCGTTTTAGGGGTCGGCGTTGATGGCGGATTCGCAGAGTACGCAGTCTCCGATTATCGTTGGACTGTCAAATTACCCGATAATGTGACTTATGATCAAGGGGCATTAACAGAACCACTTGCCTGCGGGCTCTACGCTGTCAATAATCTCAACGCTGAAGAGGGACAGACCGCCGTTGTTTTCGGACCGGGCCCCATCGGTTTGATGATGGTGCAGGTGCTAAAGAGCCGCGGCTTGAAAAATGTGTTGCTTGTCGGGACGCGCGATTATCGCTTGGATTGCGGTAAGGAACTCGGTGCTGATGTCGTCGTCAACGTCAGCGATACCGACTCTCCACACTACGTTGAAGATCTGGGGGCTACAATTCAGGAACTCAATAACGGTGAATTGGCGGACCGCGCAATTACGGCTACCAGCTCACTTGATGCAATTCACACCGCACTGGAAGTTACCGGTCGGCACGCGACCGTGGTTATTTTCGGACTCCCCGGCGATACAGATGTGATGGAGGTGCCTATCCTCGATACGATCCTTATGGATAAAACTATCCGGTTCTCCTGGCTTGCACCCGATACATGGGAAGAGGCTGTTCAACTCATTTCGAGCGGCGATGTCAATATGGACAAAATCATCAGCCACGAATTCCCGCTTGAATCGCTTGTTGAAGGGATCACAAAGGTTCGTAACCGTGAAGATGCTTGTACGAAAGGATTGATAAAAGTTTCTGCCTAATCGGTATCTCATATGGGTATCCCATTCTTTATTGTTTTTGTCCTTTCTATTGCTTTTCTCTCACTCGGAATAACTGGATGGGGGGGATTCGTTTCGGTTGAGTGGCCTGAGCAAGACTCACCAGATGCCAGCGATGACACCCTGGCTCTCACCCCCTATCTCAGTTTGCGCCCCAATTATTGGGCAATCGGACGATGCGTCATCGGATTCCTGCTCTTTTTCGTGAGTCTTTATACGATGGGGTTTCTCCTCTATCTTGAGGAGCGAGAGAGCGGTCGGATTATGAAAAACGTTAAAAGTTTTGCGAAACTACGACAGTTCTTGGAACGACGTCAGAAGAGAGACATCTCGCCATCATAACAGAATGGAACTGCACTTGAAAAACGATTTACTTCTTCGCGCAGCGCGATGTCTGCCGGTGGAACGCGTCCCCGTGTGGATGATGCGACAAGCAGGCAGGTCAGACCCTCTTTATCGGCAGATTCGGCAGGAGCTGAACCTCCCCTTAGAACGGCTCTTTCGAACCTGTCCAGCACCGATGTCTGACACCGATGTCGAGTCGGCTGTTAAAATCTCACTGCTACCAAAACGCATCGGCGTTGATGCTATCATCGTCTATAAAGATATTCTGACACCGCTTGCACCGATGGGCGCACATTTCCGATTTGACCCAGGTCCCATTTTAAGCCCCCCGATTCGGACGCAAAGACAGATAGACGCACTCCAACCAGTCAATGAACCTGCTTCACAGTTAGCATTCACAGGGAACGTCATTCGCGAACTACGCAGGACCCTGGACGAAGACCTACCGCTCATCGGATTTGCGGGGGCCCCTTTGACGCTTGCATTTTTTCTCATCGCAGGCGAAAGCCCTATCAAACGCGGGGCTGGTGTATCGGAAAAGGCAACCCCGGTTTTCCAGATGATTGAAGAGGCTCCTGAACGCTTGCATCGTCTGCTGAATAAATTGACAGAGATGACCATTAATTATTTGAACTACCAAATTAGCGAAGGTGTTCAGATCGTCCAGCTCTTCGAGTCCATCGCAGATGTGTTACCGCGACACATATACGAGGCGTTCGCGTTGCCATATCACCAGCAGATCTTCGCTGCACTCAATCCAGTGGCACCGCGGATACTTTTCGCAAAAGAGTGCGCGTATCTTGATTTAATGCACCAGAGTGGTGCTGATGTCCTGAGCGTAGGGAAATGCGTAGACCTTGGCAAAGCCAAAGCCGAAACCGATGGCACCGTCGCTTTTCAGGGAAACGTGGATAACGATATGCTCCGAGACGGCACACCTGATGACATCACTGCAGCTGTGAAAACCTGCTTAGAACAGGGCGGGAAAACGGGACATATATTGAATTTGAGTCATGGCCTCCACAGAGACACACCCTTTGAAAACGTTAAACATTTTGTCCATATCGCAAAGACACTCTGAGAGTGTATATAAATGAGAAACGTGACGGAAAACCCCTTCGCACCCCGCCAATACGGGCAACTCACTAAAGTAACAGAACGCGTGTATCTGTTTCGTAATATTGTCAATTCCTCTGTTATCATTGGGGATAAGGGGGTAGCAGTAATTGATACACAAGTCAACCAAATGATGGCACGCCGACTCTACAACGCCATCCGTACTGTTACCGACAAACCGATTCTATATACGGTTAACACACACTATCATTGGGATCATACCAACGGAAACACTATTTTTCATCAGGCAGGCGCGACCGTCGTTGCACGCGAGATGACCAAGGATTTTATGGTAAATAGAGCACCGAGACAGGAGGCGTTCCTCCGATCTCGGGGGTTCATGCTCGGCGATCCACCTTTCCTGCCCCAGCAGACATTCACACACGAAACTGAACTCGATTTAGGCAATCAACCCTTACACCTCCTTCACCTCGGAAAAGCAGAAACAGACGATGCCACTGCTATCAGAGTCCCCGCCGAAGAGTGTATCGTCTCTGGCGACACCGTTATGACGGGAAGTTTTCCGATCTTTGGGCAACCTGTCATGAATGAAGGACTCATGGCGAACCACGATTGGATGAATGCAATTAAAGAACTGCGGACATACGTCCCTAAATGTGTCCTGCCGGGACACGGGCCTTTAGCACAAGACGCTGAAATGGATCTATTACTCCAAATAGAGGCCTATTTCCTAACGGAAGTCCGAAAACGCGTCGAACAAGGTATGTCTTTAGCCGAACTACTCGCTGAAATGGAAGCGAACTTTCCAGACTGGATCCGGTCTATCGCCGAGGTATGGGGAACACCGCGCTACGCGATTTTAAGGGTGTACCGCGGGTTGATAGACGATCCGGAACCCGGATGGCAACACCTGAAACCTTCTGCGATCCCAACCACGGATACGAAAAACCTTCAGCAAAAAATACACGAACTTTCCGGTTTTGAATCCTACAGAGAAACCGCGGAAGAGGCCGCGGAAGGCAATGATTTCGGTTTAGCGATCGCTATTTTGAGGTCCGCAACCGAGAGATATGCCAATCTACCGGAGGCCTGGACAGCTTATGCAAATTTGCTGACGCAAGCGTCCCGCACTGTGTCAAGTGTCCTTGAGAAGGGTGATTTCTTCGCCGAGGCAAAAAATGCCCTCAATACCGCGCTTGAATTGGACCCCGATTACGCACCGGCGCATCTTTTACGCGGCTACAACCATATCCTTTCCGCATACCGCAACGGTGATGAGACAAAATCAGGGTTGCAGTCCATTTATAAAGCATTGGTTAGCGGACTTCACGGCACACAACTTGCACAAGCCTATTTTAGTATCGGACTCGCGCATCGCACAAATGGAGATGAAACGTTGGCGCGTGAAGCTTTCGCGAAGGCGATCACTGCTGACGCACGATTTATGCCGGCACAATTAGCCAATATCGCATAGGAGGAGATTAAAAATGAAATATGACAGCGTCTTACTCGTTGCATTTGGGGGACCTACCCCCGGATGCTGTCAAAAATACGATAACGAGAGCTGCCCTGGTGAAGCCTATTGTTTTGTTGAAGGCATTGTCGGGACAGCTGAATCTGAAATAGAACGTATAAAAGATATCGCCGCACATTACGTCCAATTGGGTGGGTTTTCGCCGTTCAACGCGTTGACTTTCAAACAAGCCGATGCTCTGGCAGAAACACTGCGCGCCCGTAACCTTCCGCTCCCCGTTTATGCAGGATTTAGGCATTGGACACCTTATTTAAAAGAAGTCATCGCTGAAATGGCACAAAAAGGACACCGTAAGATACTCGGCATTATCATGGCACCGCACCAATCTAAAGTCAGTTGGGAATGGTATCAACAGGCAGTTAAAAAAGGAGTTGACGCAATTGATGGCGAAAAACCTACGGTTGATTATCTCAGTCCGTGGTATACGCATACGGGTTATGTCAGTGCCATCGCTGAGATTATCAAAACTGCGTGTGGTGAGAAGTTAGAACGTGCAGAACTTGTTTTCACCGCACATGCGGTCCCACAATTAGTTGCTGATAAATCACCGTATACACAACAGTTCGCAAAAACCGGTGAGGCAGTCGCTCAAGAGATTGGAAAAACTCGGTTCGGCTTAGCCTATCAAAGCGAAGTAGAGAACAGCCCTATCCCGTGGACACAGCCTGATATTAACGATTGGCTTAAAGCCCGAAAAGCAGAAGGCGTTGACACTGTCGTCGCCTCACCCATCGGTTTTCTTTGTGATCATGTTGAAGTGCTCTATGATCTTGACATAGAGGCAACCGAAACGGCCCAGGCCTGCGGCATTGATTTCATCAGGGCGGGAACTGTCGGTGCCCACCCTAAATTTATCAACATGTTAGCGGACTTCGTCTGTGAGAGATCTGTAATGGATTGAGGAACAGCTCTATGGGTAGAAAGCGTGCCATTATTATTGGTGGTGGTATCACTGGGTTAACCGCCTGCTATCGCTTACAGCGCGAGGCAGCAGCGCGCAATATCCCGCTTGATGTCACGCTCCTTGAAGCGACCGGACGCGTTGGCGGCGTTATCCAGACGGAACACCGAGACGGGTTCCTCATTGAACACGGTCCCGATGCTTTTATCTCTACCAAACCCGCGGCAAAAGCGTTGTGTGAAGAACTCGGAATCGCGGACCAATTCATCGGCACCAACCCGAAAGTCCGTCGGAGTTTTGTTGTACGGAAAGGTGTCCTGCACCCTGTGCCTGAAGGTTTTTACATGATGGCCCCGGGGTCCCTAAAACCGTTCCTAAGAACCCCGCTCTTCAGTTGGCGTGGTAAATTGCGGATGGCAATGGACCTCTTTATCCCGCGCCGAGAAAGAGGGACGGATGAAGCCGTAGCCCATTTCGTCAGACGGCGCCTCGGCACCGAAGCCTTTACACGGATCGCGCAACCGATGATCGGCGGTATCTATACCTCGGATGCCGAAAATCTAAGCTTGCAGTCAACATTTCCAAGATTTATAGAGATGGAAAAAACGCACGGAAGCATTATAAAGGCACTCCGCGCCCAGAAGAAACAGGCAGCTGAAACCAACCGAGACACCAGCGGTCCGCGTTATAGTCTTTTTCTGTCGTTCAAATCGGGCATGCAGACATTGATTGGGACGCTTGCCGATATTTTATCCGATAGTATTAAATTAAATGCTTGTGTCGAACATATCCAGCAAGATGTTGATGGTAAAGCGTGGCAGGTTTCGCTCTCTACCGGAGAGACCTTGCATGCGGAACTGCTCTGTATCGCGCTCCCCGCCGTTCAAACAAGCGTGCTTGTCCGAAGTGTATCAAAGCCACTCGCTGCCAAACTTGATGCGATTCCGTACGTCTCTTCTGCAACGGTTAACTTAGCGTTCCGTCGTACAGATGTTACACACCCGTTAGATGGCATGGGATTCGTTGTTCCTGCTACGGAAAACCTATCGCTTATCGGGTGCTCGTTCAGTAGCGTCAAATTTGAGAACCGCGCGCCAGAAAAACATATCTTGTTACGCGCTTTCATCGCCGAACCGACTGCTAAAAACACCGAAGCCGACCTTATTCAATTGTGTCAAGCAGATTTAGCACCGCTCCTTGGAATTAAGGGAATTAAGCATGTGGGAATTAAGCACGACGGAATTAAAGACGCGCCGCTGTTCGCTACTGTTAGCAAGCACACGCAGGCAATGGCGCAATATCAGGTAGGTCATCAAGATATAGTTGATGATATAGAACGGCTCACGGGCGCGCTGCCCGGACTTGCACTCGCAGGCAATGGGTACCACGGTATAGGCATCCCGGACTGTATCCGAAGTGGCGAAACCGCAGCAATTTCACTCTTAGATACGTTGTGAGGCATGCCGATGCGTTTTATAGTAAACCCTGGTCGCTGGCGGGGTTTCCTAACCCTGCCAATCTTTACCGTCAGTTTCGGACTCTTCGGATGCCTATTGATTGTATTAACTGTTAACTGGACGCTGCGCGCTGAAGATGGGACACAGCGCGTGATAGCGGCATATCAAGGATTTCAGGAGGGTAAGTGTAAAAGCTGTCACCCTGCTATCTGGCGGGAATGGGAAGATTCGATGCACGCGAAGGCATGGGTTGATGAAATCTATCAGGCTGCCGCGAAACAGGTCGCCGATAGAGAAACGAAATGCGATCCGTGTCATGCCCCGCAACCGATTCTCATTACAGGTATTGGGAAAATGCCGAAGCTGAGGAACAAACAACGGGCAGCCGGCGTTTCTTGTCTCGTCTGTCACCTGGATGCACACGGTGCGATGAACGGACCGGCAGCGAGTGCGGAAACCTATTTTCATGCGAATGTTACCAATCCTATCTATACTGAACCGACGACACTCTGTGGCACCTGTCACGGTCAAGAAAGCGTTCCTGAACATGACCAAGTTTCCAGTTTCCTAAATAGTGAATTCGCCGGGGAAGGGACAAGTTGCGCCACATGTCACATGCCTGTTGTGCAGCGGTTACAGAGCACAACGAGCCATGAAAGCATCAAAGGTAGAAAGCATACGTGGCGCGGTAGCCGTAGTGTTTCACAGCTCAAACGCGCCGCGACCCTTCAACTTGAATGGAAAGACAGAAAAGCAGCTGTCCAGCTTCGGAGTAAGACGGGACATATTTTACCCGGCGGGATACTGCGAACTATTGTGCTTGAAGTAGCACTTCTTGCACCAGATGGTACGGAACGCCAGAAACAACAAATCTCGATCTCTGCGGAAAAGGAGAACCGACTGCTTCCAAACGAAAATAGGGCTTACGCTTTTGAGATGGCATCCGCTGCAACTGGCGACACAATCAAAGCGCGTTTAATATATCAGTTGACACCGGATACACCCGAACCCGAGCGGATATTAATGGCGGAGCAAACGCATGTTGTTCCTTGATGTTCTATGAACAATGCTCAAATCTGGTAGGTTCGGTTTTGCGGCGTACTTGAAGAAACACCCCAGCAAAAACCCCAAATGCGACCTGCATTCCAACCGAACCTGTTTTCAACGATGCCCCAAGTCTGGTGGCGGTATACTATGCATTCACATTCGGCAACGAATCGAAACCGAGCAGCCGTTTTAGTGTCGGCGTTGCGCGCGAGATAACTTCGTCAGATACCAATTTGAGATGCGCCTGTTGCGGTTTCAAAATAGAACGGCAGAAAAAGCCGAGTAACCCAACACGCGGTTCATTCGTTATGTTTTTTGAAGAACCGTGCCATATCGCGCCATTAACGATTAGGACGGATCCTCGTGGCCCACAGATTTGTAACTCGTCAGTGTATTCAACTCCCGGTTCAGGCAACGCCTCAAGCCGTCGGTGGCTCCCCGGCACACAACTCGTGGCTCCATTTTCAAGCGTCCAGTCATCTAAAAACCAAACGCTGTTCGCAACGAGCGGAAAACTCGGACGCGGTGTCGGCAGCGCCGACAGTGGATAATCAATATGGAGGCCCGCGTCCGGAGCGCCGGGGTAAAGCACATTCACAGTAAAAGAACTCAATGTGCAATCGGCACCGAGTAGATACGCCATCGCGGCGAGCATCTTCGGTTGCTGGATTGCTTCTTCAAATATCTCACCTTTGCCAACGAGGTTCCAGACGCGTTGCGCGCTATCGTCCGCGAGATATGTATGGCTTTTACCGGCTTCTTGCTCTGCTGCAGCGAGTGCCAACGCACGTTCCCGAAGCGCTGCTGTTGTATCCAGCGATATCAGGTTTTCCAAAAGTAGAAAACCGTGTTGGTCGAGTTCTGCTTTTTCAGATTCAGTTAGTATAGACATTTTTTTCCTCAAATGCAATTTTTTTCTTGACAGTTTAAATGTTTTATGGTAATATGTCAAATAGATTGTCGATTTTCTGATTAAATTCATCAGAATTCTACATCCAAAATTCAGATTTTGGTTTGACATGTTTTAAAAATTGTGGTATCATATATAAGCGGATGGCAATTTAATCGATGATATACCGATGCGGCGGGAACAAATTTTTACCGATTGCATAAAACATCACACAACTGCAGGACGCTTTTGTTTACAAGTTTCGAGCTTGTAAACCTAAGGTCTCTGACATGTAACGATTAAATGCTTGCTTAATTTTGTTACTTTTTGCTAAAATAATAGAAAAATTCCCGCAGAGCCAAATAGGGAGAAGTTAGATGCCCGCTTCCCTTATGTTCTGGCTTGTGCCTTAGGGTATGCCGACCCTATCCTACGGCTATATCGGTATCGGGAAATTTAAATGCTCGTTGGTAAGATGTTATTAATTGGATGGGCAAACATCATACCCCGGTCGTCTTTGTCGTATTCTCGCTTGCCCATCTAAGAAGAAACTCAGTACTTAGTCTTGCGAGCGCGCAGACTTAACGAGGAGGATGAGTTAATGAAAAAACGAACATCACTCGTTTGTTTTTTGATTTTTACATTGTGTGTTTTTTACACCGCAATTCCGAACGCTGTTTTCGGGCAAGAAGAGGAACCATCTCTTGCAAAAAAGGTCTTTGAAACGTATAAGACCACGCTTGAGGATCCGCAGGTCCAATCGCTCCTTCCGGATGTCCTTACAGCACTTAGTGATCCTGCGACCTTAGAGAACCCGCTTATTGCACAGCTTGGGGGTTTTGACGCTGCTGTAGATTTGTTGCTTGGTAACCCCGTTCTCATAAGACAGGTTGTGCCGACTGCAAGTGACGAAGTTATAGCACTTATCGGGACAGAACCAATCCAAATAATGTTCAAGGACGCAGATGTTCGAACGCTGATGCAAGATTCGGAGGCTGTTAAAGAGTTTGCAGCGTTGCTGGAAGGCGATGCTGAACCCCCGACGGAGCCGACAGAACCTACGGAGCCAACAGAGCCCCCGACAGAACCTACGGAACCTACGGAACCT